>NZ_BLWC01000001.1:0-4800000 GCF_013167895.1 Streptomyces fulvorobeus
ACGCCGCTCTGCTGCTGGCGGAGATGGCTGTGCCGCATCCGGCACGCCCGGCGTGGCCTGACGTGCTGCGCTTCACACACAGCACGGTCCTGCCGGCCGAGCGTCTGCTTTCCTTGGACGAACGTCTTCGCGGAGCGGCCGCACGGCCGGTCGTGGTGCCCGAGACCGTGGTGGTGGACCGGGGGAAGGTGTTCCTGTCGAAGGCGTTCACGGGCGCCTGCGAAGCACTCGGGATCGGCGTGCAGGCCGCACCTCCGTTCGCCCCCACAGCCAAAGGCATCGTGGAGCGGACCTTCGGGTCGATCAACACCCTGTTCTGCCAGCACCTGCCCGGCTACACCGGCTCCGACGTCACCCGCCGCGGCAAGGACGCGGCACGCGAAGCCTGTTACAGCGTCGCCGAGCTGCAGGAGCTGCTGGATGAGTGGGTCGTGCACTATCACCACCGCCCGCACCAGGGCCTGCGGCATCCCATGCTGCCGAAGATCGCCCTGTCCCCGAACCAGATGTGGGCGGCCCTGGTCGCGGTCGCCGGATACGTGCCCGTACCGCTGACCGGCAATGACTACCTGGAGCTGCTGCCTGTGCGGTGGCAGGCCATCACCGAGCACGGCATCCGCCTGCACCACCGCACCTACGACCACGACCTGCTCGGCCCGCACCGCGGGCAGCCCTCCACCGTGGCAGGCCGCGGCGGGAAATGGGAGATCCACTACAACCCCCACGACGTCCGCCAAATCTGGATCCGCCTGCCCGACGGCCAGCTCACCGAGATCCCGTGGATCCACCGGGACCACACCCACCAGCCGTTCAACGACCGCATCTGGCACTACCTGCGCACCATCACCGGTCAGCGGGCCGGCCAGGACGCCGAACAGGCCGAAGCCGCTCTCGCCGAGGCCCTCGACGCTCTGATGCGCCGTGCCCGGGCAGGACAGGCCACCGCCCAGGAGCAGCACCTCCTCAACCGCACGACCACCGTCCGCACTCCCCCACCCCGCCGCTCCGAGAGCCCGTACCAGGCACCCCCACCGCATCCGGGAGCCACGTATGCGGGAGAGGACAGCCTCGACGGCCTCGACCAAGGCCAGGAAACACAAGACCTCGCGCAGGACGAAACTATGGACGGCCCGGCAGCATCGGTGAGCGGGTACGGGCTCTACGACGCCGAGGAAGAAGCTCTCAAATGGTGACCGGCCCCCGCCCGGGAACAGGAAGCAGTCCTTCCACAGCGCACGGAAAGGACGCCCGAGCAGGGCACGGCATGAGCGCCCCAGACGGCGACGGGCCAACAGACGCGGCATGGCCGGTGACGACCTGGCAGGGCTGGCAGCACTTCGCCACCACCCCTCCCCCACAACCACCCACACCCGGAGAACCAGAACGAAGCACAGAACAACGCCTCGCCTACCACTCCGCCTTCGTCACGGTACGGACCCCGGCCATCGACACCCTCACCACGACCGTGCGCACGCTGATGATCCTGGGACAGCACCAGCAGACCACCGCACGGCCCTCGTTGATCGTCACCGGGCCGGCAGCGGCCGGAAAGACCACCGCCCTCCTGCATACCGGGCGCACCTGCCACCTCGCCCACACCCGACAGCACCCGCCACCGGACCACAGCGTGCACGCACCGGTGCCCGTGGCGTATGTGCTGGTCCCGCCCGCGGCAAGCGCGAAAGCCCTCGCGACCGAGTTCGCCCGCTACCTCGGCATTCCCGTGACCGGCCGGATGACGCAAGCCCAGATCACCGACGCCGTCTGCCACACCTACAACCACACCGGCGTGCGCCTGATCCTCATCGACGAGATCCACCGGCTCAACCCCCGCACCACCACCGGCGCGGAAACCGCCGATCTCCTCAAAGACCTCACCGAACGCATCCGCGCGACCTTCGTATACGCGGGCATCGACGTCACCACCACCGCCCTGTTCTCCGGGGTACGCGGAGCACAACTCGCCGGGCGGGCCTCCCTGGTGGAATGCGGAGCATTCCCCGCACGCCTCGGGAAACGCGAACCCTTCCGCGAACTCATCACGGGCGTGGAAACAGCACTCGATCTACGGGCACACCAGCCGGGCACACTCCCCCGCCACGCCGCCTACCTCCACCAGCGGACCGCGGGACGTATCGGGAGCCTGACCCGCCTCATCCGCCAAGCAGCCATCACCGCCATCCACGACGGCACCGAACGCATCACCAAAACCAGCCTCGAAGGGATCCGCCTGGACCACCTCGCCGAAACCCACCACCGCCCCACCCCGAACCGATAACCCCCGCACCGCCCGACGCCCACACGGCACAACGCTGTGACCAGGGGAAACACACACCGGACCTTTAGAAGACAGGACCACACGAGGGACACCGGAAAACTCTCAACGAAAACGAGAGAACCCCACGCCAGTGGGCCTACAGCCCGACAAGACCACGCTCACACAATCTCAACCAAACCGGGATACCCCAGCACACAACAACACCTACACCTCAACTACACCCCCACGAAACGACACTGGCACCGCTTCGCCACCACCGACCCCGTCGTCCCTCCCCGGCCCGGCGACCCGCCCCGCAGCACGGAGGAACGCCTGGCCTACCACTCCAGCTTCGTCACCATCCGCACCCCCGCCATCCACACCCTGGCCGCCCAGGTCCGCACCCTGATGATCCTCGGACGCCACCAGCAGACCACCGCACGGCCCTCCCTCATCGTCACCGGACCGGCCGCCGCAGGGAAACCCACCGCGCTCCTGAACGTCGGGCGTACCTGCCACCTCGCCCACACCCGCAAAAACCCACCACCACCCGGATCAGCACACACCGCGGTACCCGTCGCGTATGTTCTGGTCCCGCCCGGCGCGACCGCGAAAACTCTCATCACCGAATTCGCCCGCTACCTCGGCATCCCCATAACCGCGCGCATGACCCAGACCCAGATCACCGAAGCCGTCTGCCACACCTACACCCAGGCCGGCATCCAGCTCGTGATGATCGACGAGATCCACCGCCTCAACCCCCGCACCACCACCGGCGCCCAAACCGCCGACCTTCTGAAAGACCTGAGCGAACGCCTTCCCGCGACGTTCGTCTACGCCGGCATCAACGTCACCGACACCCCCCTCTTCACCGGCACCCGAGGCGCCCAACTCGCCGGACGCGCCACCCTCGTCGACTGCGGCCCCCTACCCGCCCGCCACGGCAAGCGTGAACCCTTCCGCGACGTCATCACCGACATCGAAAACCATCTCGACCTCCAACAGCACAAAGCCGGCACCCTCCCCCGCCACGCCCCCTACCTCCACCAGCGCACCGCCGGCCGCATCGGATCCCTCACAAGGCTCATCCGCCAAGCCGCCATCACCGCCATCCACGCCGGCACCGAACGCATCACCAAAACCACCCTCGACACCATCCGCCTCGACCACCTCGCCGAAACCCAACACCGCCCCCGCCGAAGCCGATAACCCACGCCCACCGACCAAGCAGAACAGCCCTGACCAGCACAAACACCAATCGGGCCTTTACACGCTAGAACCAACTACAACAGACCCAGCCCCACTCAACACAGAACACATAACCCCAGACCAGCCGCCCAGCCGCACACCAACAAACCCCCTCCCAGCGTTAGGCATCGTGTAGATCCGGGGTGGAGGAATCAGACCTTGCTGCCTCCACTTCTCGTACGGGAGTGGTCCGGCAGCGTCGCGGCGGGCGCGGTGGTGATTGGTTGGGTGGCCGCCTTCGGTGCGGCAGGCACGTCCCGCGACGGCCTTGCAGGTGGGGCATTCGATGCGGCGGTTCCAGGAGCGCACGAGGTCCAGTTCAGGTCCGGATCGCAGGCTCCTTCGCCCCTGGCCGCCCCACGTGGTGTTCCGCGGTTCGTCCTCCGCGTCCATTGGTCTCCCTGAGCCCAGTGGTGTGTGCCGTGCCGCTGGCCGTGCTGGTGTCGGCGCGCCCCAACATGCTGGGTGCTCTGCGTCATTCCAGACAGAGCGAAAGCGCATCGATCGCTTAGGCCGGATCCTTCGATGTGCGAGGGAGTTCGGCGCGCCGTACAGCCTTGGAGGCCAAGGCGATCACCACGCCCACGCTGGCGAACGCCCCCGATCCAACAAACACCGATGCGGCCCCCCATACGCCGATCGCCGCGCCGACCAGCGGATAGGTCAGGGGCGCGAGGCCGACTGAGGTGATCATGGTGACCGAGGTGACCCGGCCTAGATAGGCGGGATCCGCCTCGGTCTGCACAAGGGTGTTGCTCAGGCTGCCGAAGACACCCGCGCTCAGCCCAGTCACTGCGGCCACCGCCGCAGCGAGATACAGGTCGGGGGCCAGCCCGATTGACGCCGCCCCAACGCAGCTCACTAGCAGCGTGGCGGACATCGTCAGGCCAGCCCGGGGAAGCCATCCGACGATGGCCAGCAGCGCCGCACTCGCAGCCGCTCCGGCTCCAAAGGCGCTGATGATGAAGCCATAACCGGAAGGTCCCCAGCCGCGTTCGTCGTTGAGCAGCACCATGCCGACGTTGAGGGTCCCGGTCAGTCCGAGCTCACCGATCGCGCCGACGAGGACCAGTGGGAAGATGAGGCGTTGGCCTCGTATGTAGCGCAGGCCGTCGATGAGGTCCTGCCATGTACTGCTGGCCGGCGTCGGCGGCTGTTCCGCGTCGCGCGGCTCCAGAGGCCGCAGCCGCAGGGTCAAGAGCAGCGGGATCGACAGCGCGAAGAGCAGACCCGCAACGGCGAAGGCGGCCTCCGCGCCGCCCAGTCCCATGGCAAGGCCACCAATTGGCGGGCCGGCGATTTGGCTGAGCCGGATCGACAGTGAGCGCATGCCGGTCACCCGGGCCAGTTGGTCCGGGCTGGTGATCCGTGGCGGCAGGGCACCGACGGAGGGCATGAACAGTGCGTCCACGATGCCGAAGATCAGCGCCGTAGCTATGAGAATCCATAAGGAAGGCCCGGTCAGGGCAATGGCGGCGGCCACGGCGAGGATGAGCAGACAGCGCACCGCGTCGCTACCGAGGACTACCCGACGTGGGCCGAAGCGGTCGGCCACCGCACCGCCGCCGAGCATGAGCAACGCGCGCGGTAGCGCTCCCGTCGCCATAACCAAGCCGATCTCGGTGGGCCCGGCGACTTTCTGAGCAGACCAGGCCAGGGCGACGAAGTAGACGCTGTCGCCGACAAGCGAGGCGGTGTACGCGGTGAGCCACCGCAGCACGTTGCCGTCGCGATAGGCCGGTCGGCTCTTGGTGGCTTGTTCAGGCGGGGGCGTGTCCGTGGAGGCCACGGCTGGCTCCAATCGATGGGTGGCGGGTCCGGTCAGGGCCGGAACGGGAAGCCATACAGGTGCACGGAAACGTGCTCGCGGTCCTTGATCCCACTGACCGCTTTGCCACGCTCTCGCCACCGCCGGACGAGCGCGTCGAACTCCTCGCTCATCTCGGCGAGCTCGTCGGGGCTGAGTTCCAGCATCGATTCGGAGCTGAACGCGGCGTCGGTCCACGCAGCACCCCAGGCGGCTGTCTGATCCAGGTACGCGCGGTACTGGGCGACGCGGGCGTCGACGAGGCTGCGGGTCACGGCACCGACGGTGGCGGCCCCTTCGGGCGTGTCTGCGAAGTCGGAGTCGCGGAAGCCCCAGCCGTCTTCGGTTGCCACCCGCCACCACCGCTCGCGGCCGTCGGTGCTCTGAGCGCTTGCCTCGGTAACGAAACCGTGCTCGGCCAACTTGCGTACGTGGTAACTGACCAGCGAGGGCATCTCGCCGACGTGCTCGGCGAGTTGGGAGGCGGTGGCGGTGCCGATGGCGTGCAACAGCCGGTAGAGCCGCATTCGCAACGGGTTTGTGAACGCCTTCAGTTGGGAGAGGTCGGTGATCCGCTCGGCTTTTCGTTGTGGCGGCATGTGTGCAACCTAATCGTGAAACAAAAATTGCGCAACAGTATTTTCACACCTGTCCGCCCGGGCCTCTCCGTAACGCCCTGCCCGGCATCTGCCCCCGCGATCGACGCCGGTATTGCCGTTGCGTTGCCTGGCAATTGTTTCCGGGCAAGGCATCTAATCGGTCAAGCGCCGATCTGGTGGCGAGCCTGCGGGCCGAACGTGAATCGACGAAGGAGGTCATGCATGGACGCCCGGGACAGCGGTGTCAACCGCGCCCAGAAGCAGCCATCGGACGCGGACCGTCTGGTGGTGGTGATCACGGACGCCTGGGAGCAGGTACTCGGCCACCACGACTTCGGGCTCGACGACTGGTTCTTCGACGTCGGCGGAGACTCGCTGCAGCTCATCCGTGTCCACGCGATCCTCAGCCGCGAGCTGCCCAGCTGGAACATCACGATCAGCGACCTCTACACCTATCCCTCGATCAACGACCTCATCCCCGTGCTGAGCAAGGAGCCCGAAGACGGATCCGCCGAGGAGGCAAGCGCCCATGCACCGGCGTGAGCCACAGACCGGCGGTCGGTCCATCTGGCTGTACCCCCTGCGCAAGGCCGCCGCTCGCCCGCGGGCCCGGCTCATCGTGTTCCCGTACGCAGCCGCAGGAGCAACCGCCCTGCGCCCGGTGCTGACCGGGCTGGCCGATGAGGTCGAACTGCTCGGCGTTGCGCTACCTGGCCGGGAACGCCGCTTCAGCGACCCACTGGCGAACGGGCTCGACGAGATCGTGGACGCGGTAGGCACGGAGCTGACGGCCGGCGAGCTGCTTCCGACCTCTGTGTTCGGCCACTGCATGGGCGCCGGCATGGCGCTCGTCTTCGCGATGGCGCATCGGGACCTCGTCGGAGGTGCCGCCGTCAGCGGGCGCAACCCTCCAGGCGTACCGACGACCTCTCCGCACTTGGACGACGCGGACATCGTCGACTTCCTCGAATCCGCCGGAAACACCGCCCCGGAGCTCTTGGCCGACGCGTTCTGGAGGAACAGACTGCTCGAACTGTTCCGCAGCGACTCGGAGCTGGGCGAACAGGCATCCCAGGTCATCGAGACCGGTCCGCTGAACCAGGACCTCTTGGTCCTCGGCGGCGCCGACGACTCGTACGTCGACCCGGGCGGGCTCGACGAATGGGCAGGGCGTACGAGCGGCCGGTGCGAGGTTCTCGTCCTGCCCGGCGACCACTTCTTCATCATCGATCGGCCCAACATCCCCATCATCACGCGCGCTCTGGGCAATCTCGTCCTCGGCGCGCCAGCGAGCACAGGAGGCGAACGTGGTGGCAGCGCACGAGTCGGGCGACTATGAAGCACTCCTCGACTGGAACGAAAGCCCCATCGGCCCGCCGCCGATGGCTGTCAAACGCGTTATAGAGGCAGCAGGGCGGCTGCACCGCTACCCCCGCGGGCTCATGGAGGAGGTGACAGCGCTCACCGCCGCCCACGTCGGTGTCGCCCCAGATCAGGTGCTGCTCACCGCCGGGGTGGACGAGGCCGTCGACCTGACACTGTCGCTGGCGCGGCGCGCCTGGGCCCTGAGGCCGGGCTTCGATGGGTATGCCGACCGCGCCGCGGCCAACGGCAAGCCGTTCTACGGGATCCAGCTCGACAACCGATGGCAGCCACCAGCGCCTCCCTCGGGACTGGGCGACGGTGACATCGTTTACCTGGCACAGCCGGGCAACCCGATCGGCCTCCTCCTGCCGGATGAGTGGATCGACGCAGTCGCCTCCGGGCACCTCCTGATCGACGAGACATATCTTGACTTCTCCTCCCGGCCCAGCTTGCTAACGCGCCCACAGCGCCCTGGCAGGCTCGTGTACCGCAGCTTCTCCAAGGCCGCTGGCCTCGCGGGCATCCGGGTCGGCTGCCTGATCGGCGAGGCAGCGACAATCGCCCGGCTGGAACCGCTGCGCCGCTTCATGCCGATCGACGCCGTCAGCCTCAACGCCGTCGTCGGCCTGCTCGAAGAACCCGACTTCATGACCCAGCTCACCTCCCATGTGCTCCAGGCCCGTCCGGCGCTGTGTGCGCTGCTTCGCAGCAGCGGACTGTTCGCCGAAGTCGTCGAGTGCGAAACGAACTTCGTGCTCGCCCGGCCCACCGATACAGCCCGTGACATCACCCAGCGGCTCGACCAAGGCAATGTCCGGGTCAAGGACTGTGCCGTGCTCGGCCTGCCCGGCTGGCTCCGGATCAGCGTCGGTTCCTGGGACGACCACATACGCCTAACCAACGCTCTCGGCAGAGTGACGACCACAGAGAAAGGCTGACACCCCATGCTTACCGATGACTTCGAGCGCCGTCTGATCGACCACACTCAGCCGGTCCGCCAGTTCTTCCTGGCCCAGGCGCTGCACCACGCCATGCACGTAGGTGTGTTCGGCGCGCTGGAGGAAGAGCCCGGCGCCGACGCCGGGAGACTGGCCAAGCAACTGGGCCTCGCTCCGTACCGCACCCAAGCCCTGCTGCGTTACCTGCGCAACGAGGGGTACACGACTCTGGAAGACGGCGGCTGGTCGCTCAGCGCGAAGGGGCGAGAGGTCCGCACATTCGCGCCCTGGTACAAAATGCTGGTCGGCGGTTACGCGCCGTCCATGGACCAGCTCGGCGAGGTCCTGAAGGACGGCACGCGCTACGCATCGCGCAACACCACAAAGGTCGGTGAGGGCAGTTGCGGCATCGGCGCGTACGACGCGCTGCCGCTGGTGCAGACACTGCTCGACTCGGCCGGGGACAGTCTTAGCAAGATCGTTGACCTGGGCTGCGGCGACGGCAGCTTCCTGATGGACGTGCTGGTGGCCCGGCCGAAACTGGCCGGCGTCGGTGTCGAGCCGCACGGGGAGTCGATCGTCCTCGGCGAGCGCCGCCGCGCGGTGCTGGGCCTCGAAGACCGTATGGAGTTGGTTAAGGGCGGCGCCCTGGACGCGGCGGGGTTCGACCTGGCCGACGGCGGCGACGGGATCTGCTTCATGACCGCGTTCGTGCTCCAGGAGGTCATGCAGCAGGAGAGTCCGGAGGCCGTCGAGAACCTTTTGGCCACGGTGTTCGATCGGCACCCGAAGGCACGCTGGCTGATCGTCGAGATGGATCACCAGCCGCTCTCCCCGGTGATGGGCAGCCACGGCCTGGCACTGAACTTCTACAACCCCTACTTCCTGATCCACTCGATCACGCAGCAACGGCTGGAGACCCGCGAGTGGTGGGACGCTATGTTCGATCGCCTGGGTCTGACAGTCGAGGCGGTGGCCGCTCCTGACCCGCGCGCCGACTCTACCGACCTGCAGTTCGGCGTGCTGCTGGCGAAGCGGCGATGAGCGGGTCGGTCGTGAAGGCCGCCCAGCCTTCACGCGGCGAGCGGAGCCGTGCCGGGTCGCTGACCTTCGTACTGTGCAGTGTGCCCTCGGACTCTCACATGTGGAACCTGGTCGCGCTCCAGCTTCTGATCGAGGAGATGGGGCACAGAGTGGTCAACCTCGGTGCCTGCACGAGCGTACCGCTGGTGATCGAGACCAGCCGGGCTGAGCGGCCGCACTGCGTTGTGGTCAGTACGGTCAACGGGCTTGGCTGCATCGACGGCGCCGGGCTGATCACGGCCCTGCGCGCCGAGCCGGACCTGGCCACGCTACCCGTCGTGATCGGCGGCAAGCTCGGGCTTAGGGGCACAAGCGACACCGACCCCACATCCGAGCTGCGCCAGCTCGGCTACGACGGGGTCTTCCCCGTCGCCGAGTCCGCAGAGAAGGCGCTTGCCGGGTTTCGCGCGTTCGTGGCGGCCACGCTTGAGCGGGCCCGATGACCGTTGAGCACGCGCCGTTCAGTGCGTTCGTGGCTGCTCGGCAACACACAAACACCCTGATCGTGCAGCCTCGGATGGGATTCAGCGACCCGGCCGTGATGCGCCGCGGGCTGCTGGCCGTACGTGCGGCCGGCGTGCCCGCAGTGGGCACGGTGACTCTGGACAGTTTCACGCGGCAGGGCGAGCACGACCGCGCCGCAATGGCTCGCGAGGCGGACGTGGAGCTCAACGGCTACGCCCTGGTGGCTATGGGCGAGGAGCGCACCTCCCGGATGCTCGCCGGGATCGGCGGCCCCGACTTCCCCGTCCAGGTCCGGCACGGTTCGCCCCGCCCCGAGCAGATCTTCCGCACGATGCTCGCGGCGGGCGTGGAGGCCACCGAGGGCGGGCCGGTGTCATACTGCCTGCCGTACAGCCGCGTGCCTCTGCGAGAGTCGATCCGGGCCTGGTCGCAGGCGACGCGGCTACTGGCCCGGCAGGCCGACCAGGGCGTGCGCTGCCATCTGGAGACCTTCGGCGGGTGCATGCTCGGCCAGTTGTGCCCGCCCTCGCTGCTCATTGCGATCTCGGTACTCGAGTGCCTGTTCTTCGCCGAGCACGGCATCACCAGCATGTCTGCGAGCTACGCCCAGCAGTACTGTCCTGAGCAGGACGCAGAGGCGCTGGGCGCGCTGCGCCTGCTGTGTGCCGAGTACCTTCCGGGCGTGAACTGGCACGTCGTGCTGTACACGTTCATGGGCCTCTATCCGCAGAGCCCAGGTGGCGCGCGAGAGTTGCTCCGGCAGAGCGCCCGGCTCGCGGTGCGCACCGGGACGGAGCGGCTGATCGTCAAGACTGTCGCGGAGGCCCACCGGATTCCGACGATCGAGGAGAACGTCGAGGCATTGCTGCTCGCTCACCGCACCGCGGAAGCCGAACAGCTCACGCCGGAACCGGCCGATGGCCGCGGCACAGAGGTGTACCAGCAGAGCAGGACCCTTATTGACGCCGTCCTCGCACTCGCGCCGAGCGTCGCAAAGGCACTGCCGATCGCGTTCGAGCGGGGGGTGCTCGACGTGCCGTACTGCTTGCACCCGGACAACCGCAACGAAGCCAGGTGCGCGCTCGGACCGGATGGCCGGCTGGAATGGTGCGAAACCGGCCGCATGCCGTTGCAGGCCGCAGCCCGCCATCGCGGCCCGACCAGCCTCGAAGCGCTGCTGGCCGACCTGGAGTTCCACCGGCGTCGACTCGACCCCTTGCCCCGTTGACCCTTGGGAGTGATCCGTGACCACCATTCATTTCGCCTCGGGCGCGAGCTTGGCTGCGGCGCTGCCGGACCTGCGGACGCACCTGTCCTCGCCAAGGACACGCAGCGCCATAGCCGTCCAGCAGGCGATCCTGCAGGCGGCCCGGGAGTACCTGACCGGCGAGGGCTTCACCGAACTCCTCACGCCGATCATGGGACCGGTCACCGACCCTGGCGCGCGCGGGTCGAAACAGGTCGACATTGACTACTACGGCCACCGTTACAAGCTGATGACCAGCGCAATCCTCTACAAGCAGGCGTCACTGCTGTCCTTCGGGAAGATCTTCTGCATTGCTCCGAACGTAAGGCTCGAGCCGCTGGAGACCGCGAACACCAGCCGGCACCTCACCGAGTTCCACCAGCTTGACGTGGAAATCGCAGGCGCGAGCCGCGAGGATGCGATGGAAGTGGCGCAAGGCGTCGTGACGCACGCCGTGCACCGGGCGCTGGACAAGGCGGCAGATCATCTCGACGAGCTCGGCCGGAGCCGTGACGCCCTCGCCGTCTGGCTCGACGACCCCTTCGTCAGGATCACGCACCGCGAGACGGTCCGACGGCTGCACGAACTCGGGCACGCGCAGGACCCGGAGACCGAGATCGACTGGGCGGGTGAGCGCCTCCTGTCCGAAGGTGAGAAGCGCCCCTTCTTCGTGACCGACTATCCGAAGGGCTCACGCGGCTTCTACGACCGGGAGAGCGCCATTGAGCCGGGCACGCTGAGCAACTTCGACTTGATTGCGCCGGAGGGATACGGCGAGCTGGGCAGTGGCAGTGAGCGAGAATTCGATTATCGCCGGATGGTCGCCCGCATGCGCGAAACCGGGGAAAACCCGGCAAAGTACGGCTGGTACCTGGAACTGGTCCGGGGCGGCATCCCTTCCAGCTCCGGCTTCGGAATCGGAGTGCAGCGGCTGACCCGCTACGTTGCCGGTCTCGACGCCGTCTGGCAGACCAGCATGTTCCCTAAGCTGCCCGGCGTGGTCTCAGCGTGAGCACGCTGCGGGCGGACGGATTCCCGGAGACCGAGATTCGGCTCCGCGCGCGCGAAGGCGCCGCGGCAGCCTTTCCGCAGGGCACCGACTACGGTGCGGCGCTATTCGGCGGTGGGGCGGCGCAGCGGGCCTCCGCGGACCCGTTAGGCCTGGCCCGGCTGGTGCCGCCGGTGTTCATGCCGCAGCGCCTGGAGAAGCTGGTCGACCTGGGCCGGGAACCGCTCTACAGCGACGTGGAACTGGCCACCGACATCGGCGGCCTGCGTTCGCCGCTCCCGGTGTACCTGTCCGCGTTGGGGTCGACCAGGGCGGCGAGCGCGGAGGTCGGCGAGGCGGCGAGTCGGCAGGCTGGTCAGCTCGGTCTGCCGATGGTTCTCGGCGAGAACGTCGTGGCGCACGGCGGCTACGGACGCACCGACGGCGCGCCCGAGCGCTCCATGCTGCGGCGGCTGCGGGTGTACAGCGAGATGCTGCCGGAAGGGCTCGGCGGCGTCGCCGTACAGCAGAGCACCGAAGACGCCGACGCCGAAGTGTGGAACCTGGTCTACAGCGATCCGTCGGCCCTGCACCTGCTGGAGTCGGGGCGGCTGGCGTTCGAACTTAAAGTCGGCCAGGGCGCGAAGCCGGGCCTGGGGGGGATGACGCTGGTGGACCCCAGTACCGCGGCCCGGCTCCACCAGCATTACCCGCTCGAACCAGTACACGGCACGGGCGGGTTTCTGCGCAGCAGCAGCCCAGGCACTTATACCGAGGAGATCCTGCGCCAGCAGATTCGACTGATGCGCAACAACTTCCCGCGCGCCCAGGTGTGGGTGAAGCTTCCCCCGGCCCGGGACGTCGCCGCCGCGGTAGCACTGGCCTGGCAGGCCGGGGCCGACGCGGTCACTGTGGACGGGGCGGAGGGCGGCACTGGCTGGGCGCCGAACGCGTTCCTGAACCATGTCGGACTGCCGCTCGGCGAGTGCCTGCTTCGGATCGGCCGGGGCGGGGGCGCTCTACTCGCGTCCGGCAGGATGTGGGAGGGGGCACGGTGCGTCAAGGCGCTGGCGCTTGGTTGCAGGGCGGTGGGCCTCGGCCGGGCAGCACTGCTTGCCGCAGACGAGGACCGCGCCGACGGTCTCAAGCGGTTCGTGCAGTGCCTGGCGCTGGAGATGCGGCTACTGATCAGTGCGTTGGGCCGCTATGCGCCCCGCGACCTCAAGTCCGAGGATGTCTGGCTGCCTCACAACCTCTGGTCTCCGGCGGCACCGATCGGGGCCGCCGGGGAAGCTGAGCGCCTCCCATGAGCGTCACTGACCTCGCGATGACCGGACACGCACGCCGCGGGCTGGAGCTGACTCGGAGGTGCCTGAGCCAGATAGAACGGTACGACCCGCTGGTCAACGCTGTCCTGGCTCTGGACCCAACCGCCTTGGAGCAAGCCGCTCGGGCGGAACGGCGGCGCGACCGCGCGCCGCTGGCCGGGATACCGGTACTGGTCAAGGACAACATCGACGTAGCCGGCCTCGACTGTACGGCCGGCTCCCGGCTCCTTATCGGTGCCGCGCCCGCCCAGGACGCACCGGTGGTCGCAAGGCTGCGCGTCGTCGGCGCGGTCGTCCTGGGCAAGACGAACCTCAGCGAGTGGGGCAACTTCCGCTCCTATGACGCGCCGGAGGGGTGGTCCGCCGTCGGCGGGCAGACCCGCAACGCGCACGCGCCGCAGCGCAGCCCATGGGGTTCGTCCGCAGGTTCGGCCGTCGCGGTGGCGGCCGGGATGGCGCCGCTGGCCCTCGGCACCGAAACCGACGGGTCGATCGTCTGCCCGGCCGGGGCGAACGGCGTCGTCGGTGTGAAGCCAGAGCCGGGCCTACTGCCCTCGGGCGGCGTCGTGCCGATCGCTCCCGCACAGGACTCCGTGGGGGTGTTCGCTACGAGGCTGAGCGATGCCGTGCTCTGCCTGGCCGAACTGACCAACCGTACCGACCTGTCGGCGGCCCCGGCGCGGCTCGCCGGGCGGCGCTTCGGGCTGTGGCACACGCCGGGTATACCACGGCTCGCGCTGCGGGCGGTTTCCTCCGCGCTGCGGGCGGCAGGAGCCGAGCTGGTCGAGGTGCACTTCCCGGAGCACTCCGGCCTCATGCTCGCCGAGGTAATCGCCATGCAGGCCGAGTTCCCCGAGGCGGTGGCGAACTACCTCCGTACCCGCCCCGGGGTGCCCGACAGCTTGGACGGGTTGATCGCCGCAAACCGAGCCGACCCTGAGGAGCTGCGCCTGTTCGACCAGGGCGTCTTCGAAGCGTCGGCTTCGCTGTCGGCCGAGAACCGCGCGCTGCGCGTCGAGGCGGGCCGACAGGCCCGGGCCCGTGCGCGTCGACTGCTCGACGACGCGCTGCGCCGCGTGGACGCCGTACTCGCCCCCACGAACCCGCCCGCCTGGCGGCTGGAACCCGGTCGGCCTGACCCGCGCCCCGCGACCAGCTCCGTGCTCGCGGCGCTGGCCGGATATCCGAACGTGTCAATCCCGGCGGCCGAGTACGGAGGGCTGCCGCTTGGCGTATCCGTCTTCGGGCCGCCGAAACTAGCCGCACTGCTCCCCTGGCCGGGGCCGTCGAACAGTTCTGCCCCCCGTATCGCGCTGCGGCATTCACCCGGCACATGCCGTGAGCCAGCAACCCGAGGAGATCACCGTGTCGCAGACAAGCCCGGCGGCTCTGACCAGAGTCGGCCATGGAGATGTGTTCACTAACCACATGGTCAGCTCCGTCTGGGACGGGTCGGACGGCTGGCAGCCGTCCGAACTGGTCCCGCTCGCGCCGATCCCGATGCACCCGGGCATGCTTGGTGTGCATTACGCACAGGTCATCTTCGAGGGCCTGAAAGCGCACCGTCAGGAGGACGACTCGATCGCCGTGTTCCGTCCGTGGGAGAACGCCCTCCGATTTCAGAGGTCGGCGCGCCGACTGGCGATGCCGGAGCTTCCGACAGAGATGTTCATCGAAGCAATCGAGCGGCTGGTCGCGGCGGACGAGTCCTGGCTGCCCGCAGGCAACGACGAACTGAGCCTATACATCCGGCCCATCATGTACGGGTCGGAGTCAAATCTGATGCTGCGACCGTCGCGGGAGTATCGCTTCCTAACCGTGGCGTTCCTCGCTGGCGGATTCTTCGGCAACCTGCCTGCTCCACTGTCGGTGTGGGTGAGCCGCACGCATAGCCGCGCGATGCCAGGGGGCACCGGCGACGTCAAGTGCGCCGCCAATTACGGACCATCCTTCATGGCTCAGCAGGAGGCCGCTGCGGCGGGCTGCCAGCAGGTGATGTGGCTCGACTCGGAGGAGCGGCGTTGGGTGGAGGAAATGGGCGGAATGAATCTCTTCCTCGTCCGCGGCGAGGGCCCCGATGCGGAACTGGTTACCCCCGAGCTGACTGGCACGCTGCTGCCCGGTGTCACCCGCGACTCACTGCTGGCCCTCGCCACACTAATGGGGTACAAGACGCGGCAGGAACGGATCTCGATAGACCGGCTTCGGGCCGACTGCGAGTCCGGCGTAGTAACCGAGATGTTCGCCTGCGGTACGGCGGCCGTGGTCACTCCGATCGGAAGGCTGCGGGACGAAAAGAGCGCGTGGACGGTGGGTGACGGTCAGGCCGGTCCGACGACGATGGCCCTCCGGGACCGGCTCGTCAACGTCCAGCACGGCCGGTCTCCCGGCCCGGACGGCTGGTTGCACCCGGTGCGCGTGCCGGGCACCGTACGGTGAGCCGGGACATCGGCTGCCTGCACGAGCTGTTCGAGCAGCAGGCGGCAACGCGTCCCGACGCGCCCGCGCTCGTCCACGACGGCGAGTGGATCAGCTACGCGGAACTGAACTCGCGCGCTGACCGGTTGGCACGTGGTCTCGCCGCTCACGGCGTGCCACCCGGCCGCACCGTGGGAATCTGTCTGCACCGCGGGATCGACCTTGTGGTGGCGGTGCTGGGCGTGCTCAAGTCCGGGTGCGCCTACACGATGCTCGATCCGGCGTTCCCCGACCGGCGGCTCACTCGGGTGATCGCCTCGGCCGATGCCGCAGCGGTGCTCACCGAGTGCCGGGCGCTGCCCCGCGCCGTGTCGTTCGCGGAGGTCGCTGCCTATGACGGCGCCGGGCTGCGGGTGCGGACCCGCGGCGCCGACCCGGCGTGCGTAATGTTCACCTCCGGCTCAACCGGCGCGCCCAAGGGCATTCTGACCTCGCACGCCTCGCTGACGGCCACACTCATCGGGCAGACCTACGCCGCGTTCGGCCCGGAGGAGGTGTGGCTGCAATGTTCGCCAGTCTCGTGGGACGCCTTCGCCCTCGAGCTGTTCGGCCCGTTGATCACCGGCGGCGTCTGCGTCCTGCAGTCCGGCGGCGCCCCTGAGCCGGAGGAGATCGCCGAGCTGGTCATGGACCATGGCATCACGACGGTATACGTTTCGGCCAGTCTCATGAACTTTCTGCTGGACGAGCACCCGTTGATGTTCACCCGCCTGCGGCAGGTGCTCACCGGCGGGGAGCCTGCCTCGCTGACCCACGTCGACCGGCTGCTGCGAGAGTTTCCCGGGCTGCGCGTGATCAACGGGTACTCCCCCGCTGAGAACACCATCTTCACCTGTTGCCACACCATCGAGCCGAGCGACGTCGCGACCGCGTCGATCCCGGTCGGGCGGGCCATCGCGAACAAGACCACGTATGTTCTCGACGACAGGCTGTGCGCCGTGCCGCCAGGCGTCACCGGCGAGCTGTATATGGCCGGTGACGGGTTGGCCTACGGCTATGTTGGCGTCCTGGCGCCGACCGCCGAGCGCTTCGTGGCCGACCCGTTCGGCCTGCCCGGGCAGCGGATGTACCGAACCGGGGATCTGGTGCGCGAGCGGGCGGACGGCGCCCTGGAGTTTCTGGGCCGCTCCGACCAGCAGGTGAAAATTCGGGGATTCCGGGTGGAGCCGGCCGAGATCGAGGCCGTGCTGACCTCTCACCCACGGGTCACGCGGGCCGCCGTCGTCCCGTTCGGCGAGGGCACCAAGACGCAGCTTGTCGCCTACGTCGTCGGCGGCGCGGACGAGGAGGAGCTGCGCGCGCACACGGCCGGGCGGCTGCCCTCGCACCTTGTTCCCAGCCGGTTCCTCGTTCTTCCTGCGCTGCCGCGCACCGCGACCGGCAAGCTGAACCGTGCTGCGCTGCCGTCGCCGACACGTCTCGAGCCGGCTGGCCGGACCGCAGCAACGGCGGACGAGCAGCTGCTCTGCAAGTTGTTCGCCGAGGTGCTCGCCTTGCCCGAGGTAAGGCCCGAGGAGAACTTCTTCGCCTTGGGCGGCCACTCGCTGGCCGCCGCGAAGGTGGTCGGCCGACTACTGCGGCTTGAGGGCGTCCTGCTGCCGGCGCGTACCGTCTTCGACGCGCCTACCGCAGCGCAGCTCGCGGCCGGACTGGAGCGAGCACGGCAAGCCGGGCACGCCGCGACCAGACCCACCAACGACATCGAGCGACGGCCGAAGGACGGCCCGGCACCGCTGTCCCCGATCCAGACACGACTGTGGATCGCGGACCGGCTCAACCCGGGCACCGCAGAGTACGTGATCCCGATCGCCCTGCGGATCGGCGGGCCGCTGGACATCGCAGCGCTGACGGCGGCGCTCACCGAGCTCACGCGGCGCCACGAACCGCTTCGGAGCCGGATCGTGGAGACCGACGGCGAGCCGGTCCAGGTGGTCGACCCGGTCGAACCAGTGGCGGTTCCGGTCACCGACATAGATGCCATCGACAGGTTCGTCACCGAGCAGGCGGAACGTAGCATCGACCTGGAGATTGGGCCTTTGCTGCGCGTCGCGTTGGGTCGCATCGCACGGGACGACCACGTGCTCACGCTGTGCGTACACCACATCGTGGCCGATGACTGGTCCGTGTCATTACTCGCCTCCGAACTCGCCCACCACTACGCCGACGCCGTCGGTTTGCCCGGTCCTCAACAAGACGCCCTGCCGGAGCTGCCAGTCACCTTCCGTGATGTGGCTTCTTGGCAGCGTGCGCGGAGTAGCCGACTCGGCTCCACGGCCGCGTACTGGCGCGAGCGGCTGGCCGGTATGCCCACCGTCGTGGAACTACCCGCCGACCACGACCGGCCGACACGGCGCGACGTCCTCGGCGACCGCCGGGGGTTCGCAGTGCCGCCTGAACTCGTGGCGCGCGTCGCTGCGTTCGGGCGCGCGCGCGGAGCCACCAGTTTCATGGTTCTACTCGCCGCGTTCACCGTGCTCGTCCAACGCCGGACCGGCATGAACGACTTCGGCATCGGCACACCGGTGGCCGGGCGCGACCATCCCGATACCGAGTCGCTGATCGGCTTTTTCGTCAATACCGTGGTACTGCGCGCCGACCTGTCGGGCGACCCCGACTTCGCCACCGTGCTCGCCCGCACTCGCGAGACGGTCCTGACCGCCCTGCACCACCAGGAGCTGCCGTTCGACCGCGTCGTCGACGAGGTGAAGCCTGTACGCGAGGCCTCACGCAACCCGCTCGTCCAGCTGAACTTCACGCTGCGGACGGCTAGGACATCCTCCTGGCCACTGCCCGGACTCGACGTCCAACGCCTGCCTGCGGACACCCGCACCAGCAAGTTCGACCTGCTCCTCGACCTGGAGGAGCGCCCCGATGGGAGCCTGGCCGGAATGGTCGAGTACCCTGTGGCCCTCTTCGACCCGGCGACCATGGACCGGTTGACCCGCCACTACCTTAGCATGCTGGAGCACGCGATCGAGCTACCTGACCTGCCGGTGGCCCGGTTGCCGATGCTGACCGGCGCGGAACGCAACTGGCTGGCGGACATGCTGGACAGCCCTGAGCAGACCGGCCCGGGCGAAGCGACCCTCCCCGCGCTCGTGGCGCGGCAGGTACGGCTGCGCCCTGCGGCGGTCGCGGTGGACGACGGAGCCCGACGGCTGACTTACGCCGAGCTCGACACCGAGTCGGCTCGGATCGCCGCACACGTGGCGGCCGCCGTGCCCGGGCCGGAGGCCCGTGTCGCGGTGTGCCTACCGCGGAGCGCCGATGCGGTCGCGGCCGCACTGGGGGTGCTGAGGGCCGGCGGGATCGTCGTACCGCTCGAGCCCGACGAACCGGCCGATCGGGTCGCACGGGTGCTGGCCGCCGCCCGGCCCGACGTCGTGCTGACGCGGCGCGGTCTCGGCGAGGAACTCGACGCGCGGGCGGGCACTCCCGTTCTGTTCTGGGAGGAGTTGGGCACCGCGCCCATGACACAACCGGGTACCGTCCGACGGAGCAATGCCGCATACGTCGTGTTTACGTCTGGCGTGACGGGGCCGCCCCTGGCCGTACAGCTCACCCATGAGGGCGTCACACGGATGGCTCCTGCGGGATTGCGCGAACCCAGTCAAGTGGTGGCAGTCGCTACTCCCATGGAATCCGTCTCCTCGGTCCTCGGGGTGTGGGGCGCTCTCGGCAACGGCTCCCGGCTGGTACTGGCCCCGCCCACCGTGGCGGGGCTGAGCGAAACAGTTGCGCGCTCCGAAGGGGCTTCGGCGTGGCTCTCAACAGGGCACCTCCACGCGCTCCTGGAGTCTCGGCCGGAAGCACTTGACGGCCTGCGCCGACTTGTCACCGGCGGCGAGCCGCTCAGCCCAGTGCTCGTAGGGGCACTGCTCGATCGCGGCGTGCGGGTGGACAATGTGTATGGGCCGACGGAGGCGACCGGATTCGCCTGCTCGGCGGTGGAGTTGGATCATGCCGATACTGGGCGGCTCATCGGCCGGCCGGCCGCAGGAACCAAACTCTACGTGCTCGACGACCGGCTCGCCCAAGTACCGGTCGGCGTGCCGGGCGAGCTGATGGTCGCAGGCCGCAGCCTAGCCCGCGGATATGACGGCCGGCCTGGCATGACCGCGCTGCATTTCGTCGCCGACCCCTTCGTGCCGGGCGGGCGGATGTTCCGTACCGGGGATCTGGTTCGGGTGCGCGCCGACGGTGCGATCGAGTTCCTCGGGCGGCGCGCCGACCGGGTCGCCAGCCGCGGCCTGTGGGCCGGCCCAGACCGGACCGAGGCCCGACTGTACGCGCATCGGGATGTCGGGCAGGTGCTAGTGGTGGGCCGGGAGGGGCCCCGCGGTGAGCAATCTCTGATCGCGTACGTGGTGGGCCGCCGCGATGTTCCCGTCGATACGACGGCGCTGCGCCGGTTCTGCCTCGCGGGCCTGCCGCGCCACCAGGTACCGACGGCAGTCGTCGAACTGGCCACGTTCCCGCTTGGCCCACGTGGCAAGGTAAACCTTCCTTCCCTGCCCACGCCGTGACACTGACGAGCACCGCGGGACCGAGCGATGCTGTTCGTGGCCCTCCGCAGAAGGGAAGGCCACGAGCAGCACGAGTGTGTCGGCGGTGACTTCCCGTGTTCTGAGTCAGCAATGCCTCTGCGGCTTGGGAGATGACCAGTCCGGGAAGACATGGCTTTTCGCGCCCGCTTGGTCCTGGCGTGTGCAGCGGTGGGTGAGGGCGGGCTTCCAGCGTCGACGAAAGTAGTCGCGGGCGAGACCGGTGTGACGCGGGAGCCGGCGTCAGGGTGGCGGGACGCCGTTCCGCTGGTTGCGTCCGCCGCCTGCCGTCTGGGCGGTGGCCAGGGTCTGCTTGCCCGCTGGCCGGATCGCCGAAGCAAGAAGCGCGCGGCGCCGTCCGGTGTCGGGAAAGCGTTGGCGGTCCTAGCCCTCCATAACCCGGCGAGATGTTCAGCTCGTGAGCCGCTTCCTTCCGCTCAGTGCCAGCACATGAGCCGGGCCTCGTTCCTCCAGGCGATAGCGGAGTGGTGTGCTGACGCCGTAACCCGCACCCGCAACGAGCACCTCGATCCCCACCCGGACACGTTGTCCAGCAACCCAGGCGCGAGGCGCCGTTCGTCCTGATGCGCGGTGTCCGCCGGGATGCTGCTCGGCGGCAACGGCCAGGCTCGTCCGTCCGCTCCCGGGGCCCCTACTCTTTGGGCGACTGTCTGGGCGTCTGCGAGATCCGAGGTGGGAGCGTCAGCCGTCCGTGGAGGTGTCGACTCCGGTGTATTCGTAGGTCCAGCCCGGCGGGAGCATCAAGGGCCGGACGGGTATGTAGATGTGCCGGGCGGCAGGGTTCCAAGGCCCTGCCCCCAGCCGCCGCGAGCACGGAAACGTGCGGGCGAATGTGCGTCTCGGCCTCGCCCGCGTAAAGGTCGGCGGCGATCCGGCGCATCGTCAGGCCGGGAAGGTAGGCGACCGGGCAGCCCATGTTCCTTCGCGACCGTCAGCGACAGGGCGCCGATCGAGGCCGGCTGGTCGACCACGACCAGCACCGTTCCGGCCGATGTGACGGCGGTGGCGTAGCCCTTGCCGACGTCCAGGTCGAGGAAGACGTCTATGTCGCCGGTGTCGATCACGAGGCCCCTTCGCTCACGCCTTTCGTCCAGCCTGCCACGGCACCAAGCCCACATCCACGTTACGGAGAGCTCTTCCGCCTGGGTGAAGCCAGCGGTCAAGCCCTTCATCAGCGGTCCATCGATACCTCCGGGCCCGAAGGCCGGCGGCCCTTTGCGGAGCCACGAAAAAAGGTGACGGGGGGCGCGGGTCACCCCGACTGAACCCTTTGCGCACGGGGGAAACGACACGTCGTCGTTCTCTCACCTCCGTGGCGTGATCGGCTCGGACTGTCTCCGGGTGATCCTCTGCCGCACCGTCAGTGGATCCCACGGCAACCGGTTAACAAACTGCTGCAGAGCCTGCCGGCAGCTGCGCGGCCATCGGCTGGGTCGGCTTACGCCGGCCGTCCGGCCTCGGGCCCCGCAGCCAACACCCGCCTCACCACCACTGGTCCCGCCGCGGCAACGGCCCGAACGCGCCCATGAGCTGCGCCAACCCACCACAAAGCCGCTGGCTATCCCCGGCTTCACGCCATCAGGATGCCCACCAGCAGGCAATATCACTCAAGGTAACGAAGTATTACTAGACTTCGAAGGTCGGAAACAGCGTCTCACGGTGGTCGATGCGGCCGCCGCGGAAGTGCGCCCAATCCCTGAATCGGAAGTCGACATCCGAGCCGTCCTTGAGTGTTCCGGTGAAGCGGCCACGGACGGCAACCCAGGGGCCGTCCGCGATGACCTGGTCAAGCGAGTGCCGGCCGCTGGAGATGATGCGGTCGTGCTCGTAGAAGCGGCGCAGGGCGGTCGCGCCGCGTATGTCGGACATACCCTGGCGTTCGTAGACGATGTCATGGTGGAAGTTCGCAAGGAATTCCTCGAGACGGTCGGCGTCGATCAAGTCGTAGCAGCGGCGGACCGTGTCAGCATGCGTCATGTCTCCCATGGTGGAACCAGATCCTCCGTTCCAGTCATCCGCTGCCGCCATCAGTCGGCGTCCATCGCGGCGATGAGGCTCTTGGGCCGCATGTCGGTCCAGTGCTCATTGACGTAGTCGAGGCAGGTCTGCCGACTGGCAGGGCCGCAGACGCGGTGCCAGCCCTTGGGTACCTCGGCGAAGCCGGGCCACAGGGAGTGCTGGCCCTCGTCATTGACCAGAACGAGGAAGGACTGCTCGTCATCGTCGAACGGATTGGTCATCATGTTTCCTTTCCACAGGTTTCGCGATGGGGCGAGGTCAGCGGCTATGCAGCAGGACCGGTGCCGACTCGAAGCCCCAGATGAGGTTGGAGCGCAGCCGCAGCGCGGGGCCGGCCCTCTCTCCGCCGGAGAACGTCGACAGCAGTTCGCCGAAGAGCACGCACAGCTCGATACGCGCCAGGGTGGCCCCCAAGCAGTAGTGCGGGCCATTCCCGAAGGCGAGGTGTGGATTCGGGGTGCGCAGTCCGTCGAACCGCGCGGCGTCGGCGAAAGCCGCCTCGTCACGGTTGGCGGAAGGCATCCAGACCGTCACCGGTTCACCGGCGCGGATCGGCTGACCGCGGATTTCGGTGTCCTCGCGCGGTGTCCGCAGCACATGCATGGCCGGGCTGGTGTAGCGCAGGACTTCGTTGACCAGTGTGTCGATGTGTTCGGGCGCTTCGGCCGCCGCCCGCCACTGGTCGGGGCGGTCGACGAGCGCCAGCAGGCCGCCGACGCTCGCATGCCGGGTCGTCTCGTTGCCGCCGGAAATGAGGCCGTCACAGTTGAGGAAGATTTCCTCGTCAGTGAGCGGGATCCCGTCGACGGCGCCGTTGACCATGGTGCTGATGACGTCTTCGCGGGGCGTGCGCCGCCGCTCCGCAACCAGCTCGCGGTAGTACTCCAGGATGCTCGCGTGAGCCTCGAGACGCTCCAGCAAATCGGAGCCCCCCTCGCCGAACGCGGTTCTGGTGGAGCGCAGCATGAACGGCCAGTCGGCCTTGGGGACTCCGAGCGTGTCGCAGATGACGGACAGCGGCAGCACGGACGCGACGTCGGTGAACTCGCAGCGCTCACCGTCGCGGACCGCGGCCAGCTCCTCTCGTATGGTGACGCGCATGTTCTGCTCGAGTCGGGCGGCCATCCGCGGGGTAAACGCGGAGTTGACCACCCGTCGGATCTTGGCGTGCCGCGGGGCATCCGTGACGATCATCAGCTTGCCGGCCGCAGCCGCGGTGGCGGCGGGATTGTGGTCCAGCCGCATGCCCCGCTCGGACACGAACGTCCTCGCGTCCTTCAGGACGCGGGCGGCGTCCTGGTGGCGTGTGACTGCCCAGAAGCCACTGCCGTCCGGCCGGGTGTTCCAGTGAACCGGCCGCTCGCGGCGTAGGCGAGCCCACACATCCTCGGCATCGCTCCGGGTGGCGAAGTCCTCGTCCGCGAGATCGATCTCAGCCAGGGCCGCGTGGGCGTCCGTCATCATGACCTACCGTCCTGTGCCGAACCCAGCTCGCTGACGAGGCGCTCGGCCCGGGCGACAGCGAGGACGCCGCCCGGGGTACCAAGCACCAGTTCCGGGAGGTGGCGGGAGACGACCTCGATCGGCCAGTCCCACCACCTCGCGGTGAGGAGCATGCCGACTTCGTGGGGAGCGTAGCGGGACCGGATGGCCCTAGCCGGATTGCCCGCGACGATCTGGTAGGAGCCGACGTCGGAGGCGACGACCGCACCCGCGCCGATGATGGCGCCATCGGCGACAGTGACGCCCGGCATGATGGTGGCATGGCGGCCGATCCAGACGTCGTTGCCGATCACCGTGTCGCCCTTGCCGACCGGGCCACGCTCGATCAGTGGGTCTATGAGGCGGTCCTGCCAGTCCCCGGGAAAGGTGGCGAACGGGAACGTGGTCGGCCCGTCGTACACGTGGTTGGCGCCCGCCATGACGAACGTGACACCGGCGGCGATGGAGCAGAATTTTCCGATCCGCAGTTGCTGTGGTCCGAACGCGTAGAGGACCCGTTCCTCCTCGAACCCACCGGTGTCCTCGGAGGCGTCGTAGTAGGAGTACCTGCCCGCGGCGACTTTGGCGCCGGGGGAGAGCACCGGCTGGACGAAGACGCAGCGGTCGTCACCGAGCGGGCGGGGCTCGTCAGGGTCGGGGATATCCAGGCCGTGGTCGGCTGCGTTGCGCCAAGCGTGGATCAGCGCGTGACGGCCGTCCCGTCCCGTCTCTTTGTGTTGTCGTGGCACGCGGATGAACCCACCTTTCTGAAGAGTGTTGCGGACCGGCTGTGTTACGTCAGCCAGAGGGCGGGTTGTCCGCCGGTCCGTGGGGCGAGAAGCCCGCGCCGGGCAGCTCCGACAGCGCGGTCTGCAGGATCGGTCCGAGCTGGTCCACCGCCGCCTTCGTCATCATCGAGCCGTGCTCGGCGTCGACCGTATGGTGCTCGATCTTGCGGAGGTACTGGCTCCACGCGGCTTCGGCGGAACCCAGGGTCGCGACCGAGTGGGCCGCGGCGATACTCAGCACCCGACCCTTGTACCCAACTGGTACCGGTGGCCCGAGAATGGCGGAGATGGCGAGTGCCGCGTCGATCAGCGCCTTGCTCTGCCGGTCGCCAAGGACGGTTTCCGTTCCTCCGCTGCTGAGGACCTCGTTGGCAACCCAGTCCACAAACGCGTCGGTGTTCTCACCGAGCACGAGCGCCTTCTCGTACGGCCGGGAGTCGAACATGACGACGAGGTCGACCTGTCCGCCGGACGCTTCGATCCGGCTCGCCACCTCGTAGGCAAGCACGCCGCCGAGGGACCAGCCCATGATGATGTACGGACCGTCGGGGTACGTCGAGGTGATCAGGTCGGCGTAGCGCTCGGCCAGCTCCGCCATCGACTCCACCGCCCGGAAGCGGCCGTGACTCTCGGTCGCCTGGATGCCGTAGACGGGCTGCCCGCGGTCCAGATAGGGCAGGAGCGCCGCGTAACACCAGGCGAGCCCGCCGATCGGGTGGATGCAGAAGACGGGCCGGCCGTGGCCGGTATCGCGCTGCAGCTCGATGATGTTCGAGAACGGGTCGCTCGGGATGTCGTCCAGCCTGGCGGCAAGCGCGGCCGGGGTCGGCGCCTCGAACAGGGTCCTGATGCTGATCTCGGCGCCGAGCAGCGCGTGGACGCGGGTGATCAGCCGGACGGCGAGCAGTGAGTGTCCGCCCAGTTCGAAGAAGGCGTCGTCCGGTCCGACCTGCTCCAGTCCGAGCACTTGGGCGAAAACCTGGCTGAGGATCTTCGTCTGCCGGTCTGAGGCCGACCGCTCGTCGGGGCGTTCGTCGATTCGGAGGGACGGGCCAGCGTCCGGGGCTGGCAGGGCCTTGCGGTCGAGCTTGCCGTTCGGTGTCAGCGGCAGGGAGTCGAGAACGACCACCGCCGCCGGAACCATGAACTCGGGCAGCCGGTGCGCGAGGAAGCGGCGCGCCTCGGCCGGATCGAACCCAGCCGGATCCACGCCGGAGGCGGGCACCGCGTACGCGACCAGGCGGACGTCCCCGGGCGGTCCTCCCGTGCGATAGCCGCAGCTTGGCTCACTGCTGGGTGCCCGGTCAGCACCGAAACGACCTCGCCCGGCTCGATCCGGAACCCGCGGATCTTCACCTGCTCGTCCGTTCGGCCGAGGAACACCAACTCGCCCTCGCGGGACCAGGACACGAGGTCTCCAGTGCGGTACATGCGTGCTCCGGGTGCGCCGTACGGATCGGCAACGAAGCGCTCCGCCGTCAGCCCGGGCCGGTTCAGGTAGCCGCGGGCTAAGCCGGCGCCCGCGATGTAGAGCTCGCCGGGCACTCCGGGCGGAACCGGGACGAGGATCGGGTCCAGTACGTACACCCGGGTGTTGGCCAGCGGACGGCCGATCGGCACCGTCGCATCCGAAGGGTCCAGCCGGTGCATAGTGGCGCAGACCGTTGACTCGGTGGGCCCGTAGGCGTTGATGACGCGTCCGAAGACGCGGGCCGCCTCGGCGACCTCGCTTGTGCACGCCTCGCCAGCCGTCACCAGGGTCACCCCCGCCGCATCGGATTCGAAGTCGGTACCGAGCAGCACGGCCGGCGGCAGCGTCGCGTGCGTGATCCCGTGGGTCCGGACGAAGTCGACGAGCCCAGGTCCGGCGGTACGGTCCGAATCCGGTGCCACGACCAGGCAGGCGCCGTTCGCCAACGCCATCCATGTCTCCCAGACGGAGGCGTCGAAGCTGGCCGGTGCGAACTGCAGTACCCGTGCCTCGCAGTCCAGACCAAGGTGCACTTTTTGGGTGGCTACCATGCTGGGGACACCCGTGTGGGAGACGACCACGCCCTTGGGCCGGCCGGTGGAGCCGGAGGTGTATATGACGTACGCGGCATGGGCGGGCAGCAGCGGCCGGATACGGGTCGCGTCGCACGGATCGTCGGTGGGCCGCTGCCGCAGCGACCGAGCGAGCGACTCGTCGTCCAGGACGAGGATCTCCGTGCCTGGGTCGACGGGCAGCGTGGACGCCACCGCTCCGGTACTGATCACACACGTCGGCCGGGCGTCGCCGAGCATGAAGCCGATGCGGTCACCGGGAAGGCCGGGGTCGATCGGCAGGTACGCGGCTCCGGCCTTGAGCACGGCCAGCATGGAAAGGGTGAGCCGCTCGGAACGGGGCAGCGCCAGCGCGACGAGTTGCTCGGCGCCGACTCCTCGGGCGATCAACTCGTGCGCCAGTTGGTTTGACTCGCGGTTGAGTTCGGCATAGGTCAGCTCGAGGTCCCGGAACACCACGGCCGTTGCATCGGGGGTACGAGCTACCTGCGCGGCAAACAGGCCGGGCAGTGTGGCGTCCGGTACCGACTGGGCTGTGTCGTTCCACTCGAACAGCGTCTGCCGCAACTCCTCGGGGGTAAGTATGTTGAGCTCACCGACCCGGGTCTCTGCGGCGGCGGACGCCTCCTCGATCACACGCACAAGGCGGGCCGCCAGTGCTTCAACTGTGGCCTCGTCGAACAGATCGGCCCGGTATCGGACTGACGCGGCGATCGGCTCCCCGGCTCCGTCGTCCGTGCCGTCCGCCGCATCGGGCTGCTTGACGTGTTGGAACACGAAGGACAGGTCGAAGGGCGCGAGGCCGGGGCCCACCCCCTGCCACTCGACCTCCAGGTCCTGAAAGGCCAACTCCGTCCAGTCCCCCGTCTGCATCGAGACGCTCACCTGGAACAAGGGGTTGGCCCCGGGTACGCGCTCTGGGTTGAGTGCTTCGACCAGGGACTCGAAGGGCACATCCTGGTTTGCGAACGCCGCTAGATCGGTCTCCCGCACCCGCTTCAATAGCTCGACGAACGTCGGGTTCCCCGACACGTCGGTCCGCAGGACCAAGGTCTTCGCGAAGAAACCGACCAGGCCGTCGAGCAGTTCGTCGGTCCGTCCGTACGTGGCTGTGCCCAGCGGGATATCCAGGCCCGAGCCCGACCGGGACAGCACCACCGCGACTGCGGACTGAAGCGCCATGTACAGCGTGGCGTCGCTGGCGCGGGCCACCGCTGCGAGTCGTGCGGCGGCCTGCGGGGGCACCGAGAATCTGACGATGCCGGCCACCGGAGCCGCCCCCGGCTGCCGCGGGTGGTCGAACGGCAGCTGAAGCTGGCCGGGAATGTCGGCCAGCGTTTCCCGCCAGTGGTCCAGCTGACGGGCGGCCAGGCTGGCGGGATCGTCCTCGCCACCGAGTAGTTCCCGCTGCCACAGAGCGTAGTCGGCGTACTGGACCGGCAGCCCAGGCGGGTTCGGCGCTGTACCGCGCAGGCGCGCCGCGTAGGCGTCGGCCAGGTCACGCAGCATCGGCTCCAGGGACCATTCGTCGCACGCGATGTGGTGGATGACCAGCAGCAGCACGTGATCCGTGGGCGCGAGCCTGAACAGCTCTGCGCGCAGGGGGAGTTCACGCGTCAAATGAAACGGCTCGTCGGCGGCCGCAGCGAGTTTACCGTCGAGGGAGGTCCTGTCGGTCGACACGATCCGCAGAATTGGGCGGGCGGCTGGGCCGGTCAGCACCCGCTGGCGCTGTTCGCCGTCTGCGGAAGGGAAGACCGTGCGCAGCACCTCGTGCCGGTCCGCGACGTCGGCCAGTGCCTCCCGTAGCGCGTCTGCGTCCACCGGACCCGACAGGCGCAGAGCCAGGGGGATGTTGTAGGCGACGCCGCCGTCGAGTTCGCTCAGGAACCACAGCCGGCGCTGTTCGAACGACATCGGGACGCGGTCGGGCCGGGCGGCCGCCCGCAGCGCGGGCCGCGCCGGTTGCCGGTCGTGCAGTCGTTTGACCAGGCGGGCCACGGTCCGGGCCTCGAACAACGCCCGGATCGTCAGATGGACGCCGAGGACCGACCAGACCCGGCTGGTGAGGCGCATGGCCAGCAGCGAGTGCCCGCCCAGGTCGAAGAAGTCGTCGTCGATCCCGATCCGCTCGACACCGAGCACCTTGGCGAACAGGTCGCACAGGACCTGCTCGTGCACGGTACGCGGGCCCCGGCCGTCGGCCGCGGCGCCGATCTCGGGGGCCGGCAGCGCCTTGCGGTCAACCTTCGTGGTAGTCGTCATCGGCAGCTCGTCCAGCACCACCAGTGCGGACGGCACCATGTAGTTCGGCAGGCGTCGCCGTACGAACTCGGTCACCTCGGCAGCCAGCGTCCCGGCGTCGGCACCCGCTGCCGGGACAAGGTATCCGATGAGCCGCCGGTCGCCCGGCCGGTCCTCGCGGACCGCCGTCACGGCCTGCCGCACCGAGGGGTGCTCGGCCAGCGCGGCCTCGACCTCGGCCAGTTCGATCCGGAACCCGCGCAGTTTTACCTGGCTGTCGACCCGGCCGACGAAGATCAGGCTGCCTTCCTCGTCCCATCGCACAAGGTCGCCGGTGCGGTACATCCGCGCTCCGGGCAGCCCGAACGGCTCGGCAACGAAGCGCTCCGCCGTCAGGCCAGGCCGGTTGACGTAGCATCGGGCGAGCCCGGCACCGGCGATGTACAGCTCGCCGGGCGTGCCGACGGGGACCGGACGCAGCCACCCGTCCAGGACGTAGGCCCGTGTGTGGTCGAGCGGTCCGCCGATCGGCAGGTGCTTCGGGACTTCGTCTGCCGCGGCAAGAGGCACGTGCGCGGTCGCGAAGGTGGTGGTCTCGGTCGGGCCGTAGACGTCGATGACGCTGGTCCCGGGCATGCCTCGATGACAGCGCGGACCGCGTCGGCGGGGACGGCCTCGCCACCGGTCCAGACTTCGCGCAGACCCGCCAGAGAATCGGGCGCGTCCGTGGCGACGATCCGGAACAACCCGGTGGTCATGAACGCTGCGGTCAGTCCATGGTCGGTGATCGCCCGGCGCAGCGTGCGCGGGTCCACGTCCCCGGGCGGGATAACGATGACCGTGCCGCCGCGCAGCAGTGGCACCCACAGCTCGTATGTCGACGCGTCGAAGGCCATCGGCGAGTGCATCGGCACGCGGTCGTGCGCGCCGCCGTCGAAGCGTCCGTCGAATGCGAGGGCGACCACGTCCCGGTGGCGGGCGGCCACGCCCTTGGGCACGCCGGTCGACCCGGACGTGTACATCACGTACAGCAGCCGGTCGGGGTGGATGGGGCGGTGCGGTGCGGTGCCGGGGGTTGGCTCGGGCCCGGTTTCGCCGAAGGTCAGCAGACGGCCGTCGTGGACTTGCTCGGCGGTCGCCCGCCACGTCGGGTCGGTGATCAGCACCTCGGCGTCCGCCTCGGTCAGCATAAGTCGCAGCCGGTCTGCGGGCGCCCGATGGTCAAGACCCAGATAAGCGGCGCCTGCCTTCGCTACGGCCAGCACGGTGACCACTACCTCGGCCGACCGGTCGAGCAGCACTCCGACCCGGCCCTCGGCGTTCACGCCCAGCGCGGCCAGCTCCGCGGCCAGCGCGTCGGAGCGTTCGTCCAGTTCCCGGTACGACAGCCGTGTGTCCGCGCACTCCACCGCAATTGCCGACGGGCTCCGCCGTACTGCGGCTGCGAACAGGTCCACGACCGATCCGGCCGGTGTGGGGCGGCGGGTCCTGCCCGGCTGCCTCAGGACGAGGGTGCGTTCGGCCTCGGACAGCAGCTCGGTCTGTCCGGTGAGCCGTGCGGGATCGGTCGCGAAGGTTTCGAGCAGCCGGATGAGACGCTCATACAATTGCCGGGCGGTGAAGGCGTCGTAGACGTCCTGCCGATACCCCAGCTCCACGCGCCAGTTCGGGCCGGGGATGACGGCTAGGCTGAGCGGATAGTGGGCGACCGGCGGCTGCTGGTCGGCGTCGTGGTCGCTGATCGTGAGGCCGGTCGCCTGGTAGGACTGGCTGCTGCGCGGCGCGTTCTGGAAGACCGTAGAGGTGTCGAACAGCGCTCCGAGGCCTGTCTGTTGCTGGATCGCGGGGAGTCCGATGTGGTGATTCGGGCTGAGAGCGGCCTGCTGCCGCTGGATGTGGGCGAGCAGTTCATTGAGTGGCTGGGCGGGGTCGAGCCGGACCCGTACCGGGATGGTATTGATGAGCAGGCCGACGATGTCCTCGACGCCCGGGATCTCGGCGGGGCGGCCGGAGACGGTGGCGCCGAAGACGACGTCCGGCTGGCGGGTCAGGCTCGCGAGGAGCAGTGCCCAGGCGCCCTGGACGACGGTGTTCGGCGTAAGTCCGTGTGCCCGGGCCGTCGCGACGAGTGCGGTGGTCGCCGCCTCGCCCAGTTCGCCGGCGACGAGTCCGGGCAGCGAGGGCAGTGAGGCGTCCATTCCCGGTGCGACGAGCGAGGGTTCCGACAGCCCGGCGAGGGCCTCACCCCAGGCGGCCAGCCCTTCGTCGAGGTCTTGGCGGTCCAACCAGGACAGGTACGTACTGAAGGGCACCGCCTCGGGCAGCGCTGTCCGCGCCTCGTACATCTGCCACAGCTCGGCGAGTACGCGCGTCATGGACCAGCCGTCCCACAAAATGTGATGACTGGTCAGCAACAGAAGGTGCCGGTGGTTCGTCAGGCTGATCAGTGTCACGCGCAGCAGCGGAGGCCGCGCCGGGTCGAACCGTTCGAGCCGGTCCTGACGCAGCAGTTCGGCGACCCTCTTACGGCGCTCGTCCTCGGACAGGTCCCTCAGGTCCAACTCGCGCCACGGAAGTTCCACGTCGGCCGGGACGACCTGCGCCGTTTCGCCGCTTCGGCGTGTCACGAACCCGGCCCGCAGGCTGGGGTGGCGCCGAAGCAGCCCCCGGAACGCCTCCCGCAGCCTCGGCACGTCCAGCGCGCCGGTGACGTCCAGCGGGGACTGCGTAGTGTAAGGGTCAGCATTCTCCCGGTCGTAGACGGCGTGGAAGAGCAGTCCCTCCTGCAGCGGGGTCACCGGCCAGACCTCGGCCTCCGGACCGAACCCGCCCAGCAGCTCGGCACGCTCCTGCGCCTCCATGCCCATCAGCGGGTCCGCCACACCGCCCAACCCGTGCGGCTCTGCTTCCTCGACGCGGACCTCCCGTGCGGCCAGCGCCAGCTCCGCCACCGTCCGGCGCTCGAAGACGTCGCGCGGGGAAATGGGGAGGCCCTCGCGGTGGGCGCGCACGGCGAACTGGATCGAGGTAATCGAGTCGCCACCCAGCTCGAAGAAGTCGTCGTCAATGCCGATGTCAGTGACGCCCAGGACGTCGGTGAGGAGGCCGCAGAGTAATTCTTCGCGTGCGTCGCGCGGCGGACGGGTCGCGCCCGACCCGGTGAACTCTGGCGCGGGCAGTGCTCGCCGGTCCACTTTCCCAGTCCTTGTCACCGGCAGCGCGTCCAGCGTCACGAACGCCGTCGGCATCATGTACTCGGGCAGCCGTGCCGCGACGTGCACGCGCAGCTCCGCGACGTCTACGACCTCGTCGCCTGCGGACACTATGTAGGCGGCCAGCCGCTTGACCCGCGGCCGGTCCTCGCGCGCCACCACGGCGACGTCGCGCACACCGGGGTGCGTCCGCAGTACTGCCTCGACCTCGCCGGGCTCGATCCGGAAGCCACGAATCTTGACCTGGTCGTCGGCGCGGCCGAGAAACTCTAGCGCACCATCCTCGGTCCACCGCACCAGATCGCCGGTCCGGTACATCCGCGAGCCCGGCGGCCCAAACGGGGACGCGACAAACCGCCCAGCCGTGAGCGCAGCCCGGTTCAGGTAGCCGCGCCCCAGCCCGGGGCCAGCGAGGTACAGCTCACCCTGAGCCCCGGGCGGCACCGGCCGCAGCGCGGTGTCCAGCACGTAGCTGCGAGCGTTGGCGACAGGACGGCCAATGTTCGTGCGGACGTCGCCGGCGATCCGGCTGAACGTCGAGTCGACCGTGCACTCGGTCGGGCCGTAAAAGTTGTAGCTCGGCACCTCCGCTGCGGCCAGTTCGGTCCACAGGGCCTCGTCGACCAGGTCGCCTCCGAGCGAGATGAGGTGGGGCCGGTAGCCCGGCCTGTTTAGCAACCCGGCCGCGAGCAGCTGGTTGGCGTACAGCGGGGTAACGCTCAACGAGTCGACGGCGTGCCGCGCCGAATAGTCGATCAGTGCGGCGGCGTCCTTGCGCAGCTCCTCCCCGATCAGGTGCAGCTCGTGCCCGGCGACCATCCGGAGCAGGTCCGCCCAGGCGGCGTCGAAGCCGAAGCCGGACACCAGTGCGACGCGCAGCCTGCGGCCGCCAGCCGCCTCGACGGCGGCGCGCATGTAGCCGTCGTTCTGCGCCTGGAGCATGTTGACAATGCCACGGTGGGTGAGCGCGACGCCCTTGGGGTGCCCGGTCGAGCCCGAGGTGTGGATAACGTACGACAGATGCGACGGCAGCAGTGGACGGATCCGGTCGGCGTCGGTCGGGTCGTGCGCTGGCAAACCGGGTCCGATATCTTCGATACGCAGTACGGGTCGTCCTTCGGGTGGCGTGTGGCAGACGTCCGTCAGGACCGCTGTCGGGCGCGCGTCGGCGAGCAACGCGGCGATGCGGTCGGCGGGCCAGCCCGGCTCGATCGGCAGGTAGGCGCACCCGGCTTTCAGAACGCCGAGCCAGGCCACGACGGCGTCCGCGGTCCGCGGGAGCATTACAGCGACCAGCTCGTCCGGGCCGGCGCCCTGGGCGATCAGGGCGTGGGCGAGCCGGTTGGCGCGCTCGTTGAGCTCGGCGAAATTCAGCTGCTGATCGCCGGCGACCACGGCGATGTCATGGGGGGTCTCAGCCGCCTGAGCCTCGAAGAGCGGCGGCAGGGTTCCCTCGCAATCCGCGCCGTCCTCGCCGCTCCAGACGTCGAGGAGCCGGTGCTCTGTCTCGGTGAGCAGGTCGATCTGCCCGGTGAGCCGGCCCGGTTCGATGGCGACAAGCTCGAACACGCGCTTCGCCCGGTTGGCCAGCCGCCGGGTGAAGTCGGCGTCGAAGATCTCCGCCCGGTGGCTGATCTCGATGCGCAGCCGCTCCCCGGGGTAGACCTCGAAGCTCAGCGGGAAGTGCGTGAACCCCTGCTCCTCGTCGGCGTCGTATCCGCTGAGCTCCAGGCCTGATGCCTGGTGCGAACGGCTGTCGCGCGGTGAGTTCTGGCAGACGGTGGAGGTGTCGAACAGCCGGCTGTGCCCGGTCCGTCGCTGTACTGCGGGCAGGCCGATGTGGTGGTGTGGCGTCAGGGCGACCTGCTGCCGTTGGATGTCGGCGAGCAACTCGCCGAGCGGCTGGGCCGGGTCGAGCCGCACGCGCACCGGAACGTTGTTGATGAGCAGGCCGACGATGTCCTCGACACCCTGGACCTCGGGCGGTCGGCTGGACACTGTGGCGCCGAAAACCACATCCCGCTGTCCGGTCAGGTCCGCAAGCAGCAGTGCCCACACACCCTGTATCACCGTGTTGAGGGTCAGCCCGCGGCCACGCGCCACGTTGAGTAGCGCAGTCGTCATCTCTTTGCTCAGCTCGTCGACCACCCGCTCGGGCGGCGCGGTCAGCACGCCGTCCGCACCGGGTGCGACCAGGGTCGGCTCGTCCAGGCTCGCCAGCGCCTCGTCCCATGCGGTCAGGCTCTCCTCAGCGTCCTGGCGGTCTAGCCAGGACAGGTATGCGCTGAAGGGCACCGCCTGGTGTAGGTCGGTTCGCCCCTCGTAGAGCCGCCACAGCTCGGTGAGTGCCCGCGTAGTGGACCAGCCGTCCCACAGGATGTGATGGCTGCTCAGCAGCACTAGATGCCGGGGTCCGCGGAGGTGGACCAGGGTGACCCGCATTAGTGGCGGCCTGGCCGGGTCGAACCGTTCGAGCCGGTCCTGACGCAGCAGTTCGGCGACCCTCTTACGGCGCTCGTCCTCGGACAGGTCCCTCAGGTCCAACTCGCGCCACGGAAGTTCCACGTCGGCCGGGACGACCTGCGCCGTTTCGCCGCTTCGGCGTGTCACGAACCCGGCCCGCAGGCTGGGGTGGCGCCGAAGCAGCCCCCGGAACGCCTCCCGCAGCCTCAGCACGTCCAGCGCGCCGGTGATCAGCAGCGGTCGCTGCATGAGATAGGGGTCGGCGTTCTCCCGGTCGTAGACGGCGTGGAAGAGCAGTCCCTCCTGCAGCGGGGTCACCGGCCAGACCTCGGCCTCCGGACCGAACCCGCCCAGCAGCTCGGCACGCTCCTGCGCCTCCATGCCCATCAGCGGGTCCGCCACACCGCCCAACCCGTGCGGCTCTGCTTCCTCGACGCGGACCTCCCGTGCGGCCAGCGCCAGCTCCGCCACCGTCCGATGCTCGAAGACGTCCTTGTACTCCAGGGCGAGTCCCGCACGGCTCGCGCCGGCCAGCAGCTTGATTGAGGCGACCGAGTCCCCACCCAGCTCAAAGAAGTCGTCATCGGCCCCGACCTCGGCGACGCTCAGAACTTCCGCGAAGAGGGCCTGGAGCAGTTCCTCGCGCGCCTTGCGCGACGCTTCCGATGCGACGGACTTCGATGATTCGGCCATGCGGTTGACCCTCGTTTTCTTCTCGGGAGGTCGGCGGACGGGCGATCCAGTCGTCAGAGCCGTACGCGGTCGATCGGCTCGGCCCCGTGGGCCGCAGACTGGCGACTGACGATGACCTTGCGCAGCCAGCGGTCGGTGCCGTCGTGCCGCGCGGTAAAGGAGTCCCGCCCGTGCACGGCCCTTCGGTTGTCGAGGATCAATAGCGAGCCAGCGTGGACGACCAGGGGGTTCCGGACCCCCTCCAGTTCGCTCAGCAATGTGTTCAGAGCGCGCTGCGCCTCCGGGTCGTCACCGGCGCAGCGCATGAACGGGGTGTCCAGGCGGATGCGTGGATTGACCGGGTCGCCGAAGAGCACCGAGACGGGCTGCGGACAGTCGCGCATTTCGATGGCTCGCAGCAAGGCTGGGTCGTCTGGCGCGTGCAGTTCCAGCTGTCGGATGTGTTCGTCGTCGGGGAGGATGTGGAACCTCTTCTCCGACAGCACGCGCCAGTCAGTGTCCCTGAGCCGTATATGGCGCAACGGTGCGACGAACGTGGGTACGGCATCGGGGTTACGGATGCCGAACAGCAGCAGATGGTCGGGCGAGTCGGGGCGGAACGCGTCGTCAGTGTGAAACGTCAGAAACGCCTCGCTGCCATGCCCGCTCTCGCGCCGTTCGTCGCCCTTGATCGGGAAGATGTCCTGTACGAGACGGCCGTACTGAAGCGTCGCCCAAGCGAACGGCGCGCCCAGCGTCGAGGCGCACATGGCCAGGTAGATGTCCGGCCTGATCGTCGCGTCGTAGCCCTCGGGACGCTCCCAGTGACGGGGCGTCGGTCCCACGGCCGCGTCATCAACCGGGAAGCCGTTCACCAGGCAGACGGCGGACGAGACGTCGTCACGGAAGTCCGTGAGGAAGCGGCGTAGCCCGCTCGGCAGCAGTTCGTAGCAGTCGCGGTACTTCTCGTAAAAGTCGGCCTCGGTGGGCGACAGTCCACCCTCGCTCAGTTCGTCCAGCGTGGCCCGCAGGTCATTGACCTCGTCACAGCTCAGCGTGTACTGGTCGGTGCGCACCATGGTTGCCTGATCCTTCCTCAACCGCAGGGGATTCATTACCGACGACCCTGCTTTGCGGAGATCGCCGTACCGAACTCAGAGGTCAGGGACCCCGTGGTTTCGCCGCCGTCGATGATGAGTTCCTGGCCTGTGATGAACCGCGCCTGGGCGGACGCGAGGTAATGGAAAGCCTCCGCGATCTCCTCCGGCTGTGCGTGTCGCCCGGCCGGAATGCGTGCGTTGACTTCGTCCAGCATCTGCGGGGTGTACTCGGCGAGTTGCATCGGGGTGAGCACGGCTCCCGGAGAGACGCACACCACCTGGACGGCCGGGCTCAACTCCATCGCGAAGGTGCGGCAGAGCGCCGCTATTCCCGCCTTGGTGGCGTTGTAGTCCGCGTAGTAGGGAAAGCCGCGGTGGGCGTTGACGGAGGCGGTGGCCAGCAGCACTCCCTCGCCCCGGTGCACCATGTGACGTGCGGCTGCCTGCCACAGGCCCAGTACGCCCAGCAGGTTGACGTCGACGACGCGGCGGGCGTCGTCGACGGTGATGTCGAGGACGCCACGCCGGATGCTGATGCCCGCATTAGCGATGACGACGTCAATCTGGCCGTGCGAGTCGTGCACGTGCGTGACGGCCTGTTCCACGGCGGACCAGTCGGCGACGTCGGTCGCCAGCCAGGTGACGTTCTCGACCGTCGTCTCCGCGGGTTTGACGTCCAGGTTATAAACTCGGTCGCCGGCTCGGGCGAATCGCTCTGCGGCGGCGAATCCGATTCCGCTCGACGCACCGGACACCACAACAATGCGCATGACCATGCTCCATCCCGATGATTGCCTGGCCCCGCTTCATCGTCGTCGGCGGCAGCGCGTCGGTACAGGCAGACCCCCGGCTACTCAACGGCGCGCCCGGCAATGTTGGCGGCGGCGGCAAGGCGGCAGGCACATGGCGGGCAATCGAGAGCCGTTGGTTGCCGTGGGGTGGCGGCCCTACGGCCTCGCCGCTTCGTGCGCGTGGGCGCCGGAGCCCACCAGGAACGCCTTGACGTGGCGCAGCATGCGGTACTCGTAGCTCCGGCCGCGATTGACTTGAAGCAGCGAAGCGTCGGCCAGGTTGGCCAGAAGGTCCATAATCTCCAGTGTGGTGAACTCGTCCTCTACGGTGCCCCCGGCATCGAAAGAAAAGCTCTCCGTACGCTGCGCCAGCCGGATGAGCACTTCTTGGTGTCGTTCGTCGAGCAGGTCAAGGCTCCATTGCAGGCTGTCCTGGGCGCTGCGCTGGTGCGGCAGTGCTGACGAGTCCGTGGAGCCGAGCAGTTTCATTCCGTAGTGGTGGGACAGCAGCGTGGACAGTGGCGTCGTTCGCAGCCGGTGCGCGGCGAACTCGAGTAATTGCGGCAGGCAGTCGAGCTGCCGGGCGAGTTCGGTGAGCCGAGGCAGGTCGTCGGAGATGTCCAGGGTCGGGCAACTCATACCTATCCTGTCGGTCAGCAGTTGCACTGCGGCTTCGCCGGACAGCAGCCCGAGCTCCCAGATCCTGGCGCCGTAGAGCGGAGCGGCGCGGCGGGAGGTGACCAGCACGTGCAGCGTCGGGTGGTCGTTGAGCAGGCGGTCGACCAGCACGGGCACGGTGGACGCCAAGTGCTCGGTATTGTCGAGGACGAGCAGCAGGCTGGGGCCGTCCTCACCACCCAGCAGGCCGTGCACCGCTTCCAGGGCATGCCTCACCGCCGACTCAGCGTCGAGATCCTGCTCCCTGGGCACCCGGCCCATCTCCACCACGGCAACGCCGTCGGAGAACCGCGGGCCGACGTTCTCTGCCGCCGTCAGCGCGACCCGCGACTTGCCGACACCGCCGGGACCGGTCACCATCACGACCCGGTTGGCCAGGGCGAGTTCACCCAGTTCCCGCACATCTTCCTCGCGCCCGACCAGTGACGTGTGCGGTGGCCTGGGGCCACGCCACGCTCCCGTCCCCGGCTGAACCTTGTCCGTAGTGACCCGGCGCAGGTGCCTTTGCTCGGGGTCGAGCACTGCGAGTAACCGGTCGACCGAGTTGTGCCGGGGCCGCTCGATCAGACCGCATTCGATGTTGCGGATGGTGCGAACGCTGATGCCGGACTGGTGCGACAGCTCTTCCTGGGTCAGGCCCCGCTGGATACGCAGGTGCCGGAGCGCCTCTCTGTTGTTCAAGGTTGGTTCAGCCCTTCTCGTCGGGTGGTCTTGGCGATGTTGTCGGCTCCGAGGGTTTCAGCACGTCGATGGCGGGGTTCGCGGAAGATCGCCATGGGGCGAGGCGCGGGCCCCGGCGTGGCCGGTGGAGGCGCCTTCGGAAGGTGACGTCCTGATGTGGTGCGAGGGCTTCTCACGGCCCAGTGCCCGCGGATCGCATCCGTCGTGTGGGTGCTTTGATGAGCGTCGGGGCTGGTGACAGCTCAGATCCTTTCGCAGTTCTCGCGCTTGCCGATCGGGGTGCGGCGGCGATGTACACGGGAAGGCCAGGCGGGCATACGGAAGGGCAATCCCGGCGGGGTCGTCCGCGATGAAGCAGATTCGGATCGAGCGGGACTCTGCGGCGTCCATGGCCGGCCGGGGTCCCGCCACGGCCGGACCCCGGCCTGGTTGTGGGCGGGGGCGGGTTGTTTTCATCAGGGTGACGCAGTGGGCATTCCGGGCCTCGACCAGCCACGAGATGTCCGCCTAGACCGAGTACGGCGCTCGAAGGCGACGACGGTGCCGAGCGGGTGCAGTGGTGCCCGCAGGGCCCGAAGTGCGTGGTCTCGTTCGTCTTCGCGCCGGCTTTGGCCTGGGCGAGGGTCACGGCGGTGCCGAGGGTGAGCGCGCAGAGCGGATGTCGGCGCTTCGCGGTGAGGTGGGAGGAGCCCTGGGGCGCCTTGCCGTGGACAGTGATCACCGGCCATGGATGGCGCATGGAGGAGGTCGGTGTCGTGCCGGACTCGGTGACCGAGCGGTGCCGGTCGGCCGGCGAGGCAGGCGCCCGATCGTGCGGTGGCGGGTGGGCCGCCCCGCGAATGGACAGCGGCGGACACCGATGACCGCCGCCACCGCCTTCGAGACACGCGCGCCCCGCTCCGCGAACTCGTCGACGCTCCTCGCTCCCGAGGCAACCGCACCGGGACACTCCAGCAGGATCGGTGTCAGCAAGTACCACCACCCCTGCCGCGAACAAGAATCGGGCAACGAACCGGATGAGGGGCGCAGGTCCACACCCGCGCCTGCCGACCATCCGCGTAGATCGGTCACAGGCCCACCGACCGCACGTCCCGGAACTGGCGGCCACCCTGGACGGCGGGAGGTCATGAGCGGTCCTCGACTGCGGCGGTCGACCATTCCAGCGTGGGAAGAGAACCTAGGGCGGCCCTGTCGAGCTTTCCGTTGGCGTTGACCGGAAGACCTGCGACGCGTTTGAACTGATGAGGGCGCATATGGGCGGGAAGGTGCTGGGTGAGTTGTGAGCGAATCCGACCTGGATCGAGGGCAGTTTCCGAGTCCGTGGCCAGATACGCCACAAGGATGTGCGGACCCGCCCCATGGGCTTGTACGGCGCAAGCGACACTCTCGACCCCTTCAAGGGCAGCGATGGCCGCCTCCACTTCGCCGAATTCGACGCGATGACCGCGGATCTTGACTTGCCCGTCGATCCGGCCGATGTAGTAAAGCTCTCCCCTACTGTCACGAATCGCCCAGTCCCCGCTGCGATAATGGCGTCGAGCCGATCCGTCCACATATTCCACGACGAAACGCTCCAGGGTAAGGTCGTCTCGTCCCAGGTATCCCGTGGCGAGTCCGCTTCCGGAGACCCAGATCTCGCCCGGCACACCATCGGCAACCAATTGCCCCCTCGTGTCCCGCAAGGAAACTTCGAGATGCGGAAGCGGTCGGCCGATAGGAGTGTAAGCGGGGTAAGCTGAATGACACGTCGCGGAATTCACCTCCGCGTACGTGACATGCACGGTTGTCTCCGTGATGCCGTACATGTTGATGAGCCGCCCATTGGGAGCCATTCTGCATTCGAGCCACGTGAGAGCGTCCTGAATATTGAGGGCCTCACCTCCGAGCACCACATAGCGAAGATGCGGCAGCGAGCGATTGCACTGACCAAGCTGTCTGACCAGGAACCCGAACATTGAGGGCGTCTGACTATAAACCGTGACGCGCCTTACAGTCAGCACTTCCATAAGGGCACCGGGATCCACCGCTACCTGTTTCGGTATGAGTACGGCCGTACTCCCATTCAGCAGGGCACCCCACAACTCCCAAACACTGAAGTCGAAGCTGAACGAGTGAAACACCGTCCATGTATCGGCTGGACTAAAATGGAACAACTCGGCGCAGGCGTCCAGTAGCGCAAGCACCTGATCATTTCCAATGACACATCCCTTAGGGGTACCCGTGGATCCAGAGGTATAGATGACATATGCGGTCCCGGCTGGGACAGCATCAAATTTTTCGGCCCGGAACTGCTGCCGAGTTGCAATGGTGAGATCACCGATTTTGGCCAGGAGCTTTTCATCTGACAACAGCTGTCCATCTGTCAGCAGCAGCCGGGCACCACAGTCGTCAAGCAGAAGGGCCTGTCGTTGCGGTGGATAGTCCGGGTCAACGGGAACGTAGCCATGTCCGCTGCCTAGGATTCCAAGGAAGCCGATAGGTGCAGATCTGCCCCGTCCGAACCGTGCGGCGACCAGACGATCGTCGCCTGTGCTTACAGCGGAGAGCGCTGCGACCACTTCGCTTGCGGCGGCACAGAGTTCGCTATAGGTGACAGAGCCGTCGTCATCGATCAGGGCCTCTCGGTCAGGCTGACGCAGGGCAATATCTGTGAAGCGTATATACATAGCCGAAGGGGGAGCCTGCATGGTCAACTCCTAATGCTCGCGGATCGCACGGACGGCACAAGGGTCTATGTGGGTGTGGAGCACTGCACCCAGCACGTGCGTGCAGTGGCCAGGAAGACGAATGCAGTGATATGCGTATTCAGGAATGTCTGGGGGAATTCACCCGAGTTTTTACAAGATCTCACCGAACCACCCCAACACCCCTGCCATCCGTCACTAGAATCGCAGAACCATCGGGATAATTCCTGTGGTTTGCTGGTGGCTATTGCCTTCCTCTTAGCATGCACAACCTCGTGCGAGAAGAGAGATGAATAGCACGCCGCAGCCTCCATTCCTTAAGACCTAGATACGCAGGAAGCCAAAACAGGGCAGCGCTTCCGAACTCGCTCGAGTGACGGGTACTACAGCCGGTCGTGCACGTGATGATCGCACTCGTGGGTGGTGTAAGGAGCTGGTACTGCCGCCACGTCTGGGTCGGCGCGATGAATTGACCGCAGACGAGGTTCGGTCCTGGGACGCGGCCCTGGAGACGTTGGGCGTGCCGGTGGACGATGTGTTCTGTCGGCCGGCCTCGAGGGGTAATCTGCGGGCGAAGGTGCGCGGGCTGGTATCGGATGTGCCGCGCAAGAACATGTGGCAAGTCGCGGTGGCGGCCGGGCCTGTGGCGCCGGACCGATTGCAGGACTTCCTGGCCCGCGCGGCCTGGGATGCGGATGAACTGCCGCGTCGCGTAAGGGGAGTTCGTGGTGACCTCGCTGCCGACCGAGGGCGCCTTGCTGCTCGCGGACGAGACCGGTGGCATCAAGAAGGGCACCAAGAGTGTCGAGGTGGCCCGGCAGTACACCGGCGTCGTCGGCAACGTCGAGAACGCCCAGGTAAGCGTGCACCTGCCCGAAGGATCCCGGCTTGGCAGAGTGATCATCGATCGAGAACTGTATGCCGGGCAGCACTAGGCGGGTCGCGGTGAGGAACACCGGCGCCGCTGCGAGGAGGCCACAGTGCCCGAGGACGGGGCCCTGACGATGGTGACCAAACCGGAGCTGGCCCGGCGTATGGTCAAGCGCGCCCTCGCGGCCGGGGAGCCCTTTACCTACCCCCCGGCCGACGAGCTCTACGGCGGCTCGCGCACCCTGCGGGCCTGACTGGAGGAGCACCAGGTCCGCTGCGTTCTGGCGATCCCGAAGAACGGAATGCGCGCGCTGGCCAGCGGCCGTCCCCAAAAAGCCCGGCAGCTGTGGGCGAGAGTGCCCGAGGCGATGATGGAGCGCCGCTCGTGCGCAGACGGCGCCAAAGGCCCGCGCACCTACGATTTCACCAACGTTCACCTGGCCGCCACCCCTCACGGCCTGGCACGGACCCTGTTGATCCGCTGCTCCACCGTGCTGAACAAAAGGAACAAGAAAGGTGAACTCGTCCGCGAGGTGGCCTACTTCCTGTGTCACCACACCCCCGGCACCACTCCGGCCGAGCTGCCGATCGCCGCTGGCCAGCGATGGATGATCAAGGAAACCTTCCAGGCCGCGAAGAGCGACGTCGGATTCGACCAGCATGAGGTCCGAAAGTAGTGCTGCTGGTACCAGCAGATTGCCGTGCGCCTGACCCCCGCCCGCGCCGCCAGGACCTGGCTCACCCTGCACTGGAACCGCTGGCGACGCCGCCACCAGACACCGGCCCGCATAAGCCACTACCGCCAACGAGACCACTCACCGTGCCAACACCGGCTGTAGTACAGGGTGAGAACTCGTTCGCATCGATTTGAAGATCATTTACGGAACAGCTCCTCGAGGCGGCATACGCGGATGGTGCAAGTTGCAGGCCGGCATGGCCGCCCACGCTTGGCGCAGTCATGCGGAGGGTTATCAGGAGAGCGGATAATGGACTGTCAGCACAACCGCTATAGCGAATGATGGCTTGATCGCCCCCCTCGCCCGGACTCACCCTTGCCAACTCCAGCGGATGTTCTGTACCCATGGGGGGCTGGCCCGTCCGCCGCGGCGGACGGGCCAGCCCCCCATGGGTACCCCTGAAGACGAAGGATCATGTATGAGGAGCGGCGAACCGGAACGCCACGGAGCTGGTCGCCCATTGCTCCAGAAATTTGACCAGCGCCTTAATGAGCTAATTCAGGCCATATATCCTGACCCGCGAAAACGCCCCGGCTTTTCTCGACTCGCCAAGGAAATCAGGGAGGCGACGGGCGGTACTATCTCCGCTACGTACCTGTGGGAACTCTCCACAGGCAAAAAGCGCAACGTGACGCTTGAACAATTGGATGTCCTTGCCGAGTTCTTTGGTGTCCCGCCAGAATATTTTCTGAACGATGAGGCATCCGAGCGAGTCAGGCACCAATTGGCTCTGGTTTCTGCGTTGCGTGACATTAAGATCAGAAATTTAGCCCTGCGATCCGAAGGGCTATCTCCGTCGACTCTTGATGCATTTCTTGCCATGATCAACGAGGCTCGGAAGGTACAGAATCTCCCACGAATAAGTGATCTCGAGTCGGGAGGTATGGATCCTATTGAATAGATGCGTGTTCTGACGGTGGCTAGCCAGCCATCACGCAGTTCTGGCATTGGAGGAATCTCCTGCACGCGACCCGGCACGCTCGTGTTGAGTCGGTTATCTGAGGGGAGAGAATATGGCGCCATCTCGCACGCATGCCTATCGCCGTTGTCCATGGAATGGATTAAAAATGGAGCACATGTCGCGCAAATACCTCAACCTGTGTAGGCGCTGCCAAGTGATGCTGCACAATATTGACATACCACACCCATTCTCTCTAGATGTTCTCTGCCGCCGTGTTGAGAAACTCCGCGACAGACCATTACATCTTCACCAGCTGCCGCAAGAAGCTGCGTCGGCGGGCGTATGTGGGCTGTGGCTCGCTACCTCCAGTGCTGACCACGTATTCTATGAGGGGCAGACCTCCCGGTTACACCAAGAACACATAGTGCTGCACGAACTCGGGCATATCCTGTTTGGGCACAATGCGCTGCAGCAGGGCGTTAGTGACGGCATTGAAAAACTGCTGCCTGACCTGGACATGGGGCGCGTTCAGCGCCTCCTGGGACGCACCAACTACACCACTCGCCAGGAGCAGGAAGCCGAGATGCTCGCCAGTCTGATACGTATGAGCGCAAATCGGCCGCATGAGGAGAAACCGCAAGGAGCCCTGGCGAAACTCGAATCGGCGCTTGGCGTTAGGGCATCAGATGTCCGCTGACATAGCGGACTTCGGTAGAGGGCTCGCATACCCGAGTGTTGCATGTCTCTGGATGGCAGTACTGACTCGCCTTCCTTCAGCTGTCCGCTCACCGAAGCAGCGCGGGCTGTGGCTTGCTGTCGCGACAGCGGCCGCAGCGATGACTCTCAATCTTCCCGACGTCGTCGCCCTCGCCGTCAGGGGCTCTGGGTCAGCCCATTTCATTGCGTTGACGAGGAACTTGATCGGCGTGGTGTCAGCCGGTGCTGTTCTCTACTTCGTCGGCGCGCCCACCAGTAGCAGTCGGCTGAAGATCGGTTCCTGCATCACGGTCGGCATGACGATGGCTGCCCTTGTGACTCTCGAGATCCTGGCGCCGCCGCATCGGGAACACGGCGTCCCAGCGGTGGGAGATGCCACTCCTTCCGTTGCCTACTGGGTGACCCTGATTTCCGCGCATCTGCTGGCGAATACCGTCTGTTTCCTCGTGTGCTGGCACTACAGCAGGCGCACCGAGAGCCGCAGTCTCGCGGCCAGTCTGCGGCTCTTCGGATTAGGTACTGCGCTGGCCGGACTCTTCTGGCTCGCGTACCTGCTCCAAGTCACCGTCAGCAGCACCTGGGCTTTGCCTTATCTGCCCCTCCTCATGAATCTGCACGGTCTGTTAAGAGCGGCTGCCATCCTGGTACCGACGTTCTTTACGCTGCGTCGCCTTGTGGCGGAAGTTGCCGTCGCATGGCATCTTTGGCCGCTCTGGCGAGACCTCGTGCGGGCCGTGCCTCATGTGGCGCTGACAAAGCCCCGGGCAAGACTCGTCGAGTTGCTGTGGCCCCCCGTCCCTCGCGAACTGCTCGTATACCGCAAGGTCATCGAGATCCGGGACGCCATTCTGATCCTCAACGAATACATCGAGCCCGAGGTCCCGAATCTCGCTCGGAGTCACGTGGCAGTTGCTGGAGGTCCAGCCTCGGGGCGCGAGGCGGCTGTGTTGGCATGTGTGATCATGGAAGCGTGCAGGTTCAAGGTGGCTGGCCGACCGCAGCAGCAGCAGCAAAGTTCCTATAGCACGTCCGTTCTCGAGAGCGGCGACCTCGAGGACGAGAAGAGATTTCTCGTCGCCCTGGCGCACGCCTATGGATCAGCCTCCACTCGGACCTTCAAGCCATGACTCTGAAAGCGAAATTACCTTGACCACGGTTCTCATCACTGGCGCTAGCGCAGGTATCGGGGCGGCGTTCGCTCGCCGCTTCGCAGCTGAAGGCTGCGATCTCATCCTGGTCGCCCGCGACCAGGAGCGTCTGGAACGCGCTGCTGACGACCTGCGGGTTGAGTTTTCGGTCTCTGTCGACGTCCTTGTGGCCGACCTTCTGAATCCCGTAGATTGCCGGAGGGTGGCGGACCGCGTCGCTTCGGGGGACCGGCCGGTCGACGTTCTGGTGAACAACGCCGGTTTCGGACTGGCAGCCCCCTTCCCGTACAGCCCCCTTGAGGACGAGGAGCGGATGCTGGACCTTCTGGTCCGTGTACCCCTGAGGCTCAGCCACGCAGCCGTGCCTGGGATGCGGGCGAGGGAGAGGGGTGCCATCGTGAACCTTTCCTCCATGGCTGGCCTACTGCCCACAGGGACCTACGGTGCAGCCAAGGCATGGATCACGGCGTTTAGTGAATCCCTGCGTGTCGACCTAGCGCCGTATGGAGTGCGCGTGCTTGCTGTCTGCCCAGGCTTCACGCGCACGGAGTTCCAGGAGCGAGCACGGATGGATGTGAGTGCTCTACCGTCGTCAGCGTGGCTAGAAGCGGACGCGGTTGTGACGCAGGCATTGAGGGACCTGCACCACAACCGGCCAGTCAGCATCACCGGTTGGCGTTACAAGGCGTTTGCCCTCGCTGCTCGGCACCTGCCGAGAACTGTGGTTGCCAAGAGGATGGCTCGTCCTCGGAAGCCCCCGGCTTCGACCAATTGAGCCTCTGTCAGGTCATGGGCCTTACTGATCGTTTCAGCATGAGATCTTGGTCTGACGTCTCGACTGAGATGGTGCTCAGTGGGGGATGGAACGGGTTGCCCCTGGTGGTGCGTTGACTCGACAGGACTCTGGAGGAGAAGTGCGCCGAGCTTGAGCTTCTCGCCGGGGCGGGCGGTCGGACGCGGGGCGGGCTGGTACCGCGGGGACTGCCATGTCCACTCCGTTCACTCGGACGGGGAACTCACTCCCGAGGAGTTGGCTGTCCGGGCGCGCGGCCAGGCTCGACTTCATCGCGACGACGGAGCACAACTCCGCGGCGGCCCCGGGTGTCTGGGGGCATCTGCCCGCCGATGACTTCTTGATCCTTCTCGGTGAAGAGGTGACCACGAAGACCGGGCACTGGCTCGCGCTCGGCCTCAATCCCGGCGAGGTCGTCGACTGGAACCACCAGGTCAGGGATGGACTGGTGGACAAGTGCCTGGACCAGGTCCACCGAGCAGGGGGCCTGTGCGTTGCCGCGCATCCGCACGCACCCTACCCGTCGGGCGACTTCATGTTCCCTTTCCTCGGCTTCGACGTGGTGGAGGTGTGGAACGGGCTGTGGACCTCGGACCGGCCCTGGAACGCTGACAACGAGGCGGCCCTGGCCGAATGGGGGCGGAGCCTTGCGGCGGATCTCCACACGGGCTCGTGGCGGCCGGCGATGGGCAACAGCGACACCCACTTGGAAGGGCAGATCGGCATCCCTCACACCGTGGTCTTCGCCGAGGAACTGAGCGCGGAGGCAGTCCTGGCCGGGATCCGCGCCGGCCGCAGCTGGATCGCCGAGTCGGCGGATGTAGACGTGTCATTCACCGCCCATGCCGATGGTCGCGTTGCCGGGGTGGGAGAGCGGCTTGTTTGACAGCCCCATCTTTCGGACTCCGTCCGAAAGGCCAACGGGCGTGGGTCAAGGGGTGGGTGGCAGTCCATAAAAAAACTAGACAAGCGCAGGGTTCGGCGCTCTTTTGTTATGGGCTGAAATCGAAGTCTGTCGAGCTTTGCAAGGACAATGAGGGGGCGGGTTACGTGGGTTCCAACCGTCTTGTCGCCGTCCTTGTCGAAAGCGAGACCTGCCTCGAGTGACGGCTCCGATAACACGTTGCTGATCCGCCGCAGCCTCACCGACGGGGAACGCGCCTACTACCTCACCCACACCCCGGCGGGCACCCGGCTGGCGGAACGTAAAGGCCGCCGGCGCCCGCTGCGCCATCGAGGAGTGCTTCCAGTCCGCGAAGAACGAAGCCGGCTTGGATCACTACCAGGTCCGGCTAACCCGGCCTGGTACCGGCACATCACCCTGGCCATGGCGGCCGCCGCGCACCTGACCGCCATTGCGCGCCGCCACCGCGGAAAAGGCGGAGCAGGCCGCGATCTGATCCGACTGAGCGTGAACGAGATCCGCCGCCTGCTGAGCAGATTCGCTCACACCGTCCGGCACGAGGCCGGACACATTCTCCACTGGTCACACTGGCGCCGCCGCCATCAATACCGCGCCCGCCTCAGCCACTACCGAACGCCGCGGCCACCCACCCCCATAACTGCGGCCCCACTACTGCCTGAGGTGAGTTCGAACCTGTAGTTTCGGCGCCGTACTCTCGCTGCTGCGAAGCAACACCATCGCGACCGAGACAACGATGAGCGCACAGCCACCTCCCTGGATCGGGGTCAGCCGCTCCCCTAGGAACAATGCGCCCCACAACACACCGAACGCCGGCGTAAGCAGGCCGACTGTCATCGCCCGGGACGGGCCTACGTCGGCGATCAGGCGGAAGTAGAGCAGGAAACCGATCGTCGTGCACAGTACAGCCAGAGCGAGAACGTTGAGGACGATCGTGGGAGTGACATCCACAGGCGGAATATCCGTGACCCAGAAGGGCACCAACAGCACACCCGCCAGCAGTTGGGAGCAGCCCGCCGTGCCGATTGGGTCCACATGCGAGGCGAACCTCTTCACATAGATGCCAGACAGCGAGTAGCTCACCGCAGCTGCGAGGCAGGCCCCGATACTCCACCAGAACAGCCGCGAGTCCTGATCGGTCGAACCCCCGCCCGCGACCAACGCGACCCCGATCATGCTGAGGGTGAGCCCGGCTATACCACGCACGGTGAGGCGCTGGCCGAGGAACACAGCCGCGAGTAGCGTGCCGAACAACGGGGTGCTGGAGTTGATGACGACCGAGTACGACGCGGGGATGTGCACGGCCGCGAAAGAGAACAGCAACATCGGCGTGGCCACGTTGAACAGCCCCACTACCAGGTACTGAACCCAGTGCTCGCGCCACCGCGGAGCGAAGCGGATCGCGGCGAAATAGGGCAAGAAGGCCAGCCCCCCGACCCCTACCCGCAGTCCGGCGGTCGTCGTCGCCCCCAGTACGGGCGCCAGCACACGCAAGAAGATGAACGACGCCCCCCACAACGCGCTCAGGACGACAAGACGTGCCCAGTCGGATGGCCGCATGACCTCAACTTCTCGCTCTGCGCACGAACTCCCCGATCTCCTTGCGCGCCACGCTGAGATTATCCAGCTTCTGCTCGACGAGGAGGCTGAAATGACTTCCAACGATCACGCCGTTCGATCCTGCTGTCCAGAAGTCGACCACCTGTTCCCCGCGGGTGATTCCAAAGCCCATCACGAGCGGCTTGTTCGACAGCTTGCGCAGGCAGGCCACGCGCTGTGAAGAGTCGTCATTGCCGCCCACCCCGCGAGCCCTTGGCCTCACCTTATCGCACCTGGACAGATCACCATCACGCAATGACTCTGCTACACCTGTCGTCAGTCCCAAGCGGCTTTCAGTCAGGAGGCAGAGTGTAGCCGGATTCCGCCTTGTCGTTGGCGGCGTTGGGCGGGAACATGCTACTTGTCTGCATGAACTCGACAATTGCACCGTGATCGCCCTGCGGTGCCAAAATACGAGGAGTTCCATGCCCAACCGTGCCGTACGCACGTTCGCCGCCGCAGCCTTGCTGGCAGTGCCCGCCATAGGCTTCACCTCGCCTGCGCATGCCTCTAGCCAGGGCACCTTCATCCAGTGTGTGACTGGCTTTAGCACGCAGACGTTCACCCCCCCGCTCACGTTCGAGCCGAAGCCGACTCACCTCAAAGAGGAAGGCACGGTCGGTACCTGCGTCTCGGATGTGCCGGGCCTGTCCTACGGCACCTATGAATACAACGGTAACGGCACCCTCAGCTGCCTCACCGGTAGCGCCGCGGGCAAGTCCAACTGGAAGTGGCACAAGAGCGACGGGACCGTCATCGGCACCACAGTTGTAGGCGAGGAAGGCGCCCTCGCAGTTGTCCTCCGGCCCAACGGCAACAACGTCGTCGTCATCACCGCCAAGACCGCCGCTGGATCAATCATCCACCCAGGCCGCATGGTCCACAACGAACAGCTCGTTGCAACAGATCAGACAGCTTGCGCGCAGGACGGAATGAAAGTTCAACACGGCATCAACCTGGGTCTGAACTTCACCCGCGACCTCATCTGATCCCGCGCAGGACACTCGAAGTCAAAGTATTGGCAGAGAGGCGCGGGCGAGACGGTACAGGGGAGTGAACCGCTCTGGAAGGGTTGTTCACCAACATCACTGAAGCCTTTTCAGAGTGGCCGCTGATGGGTGACCACCAGAAGGGCCGCAACGCACGAGGCACCTGTGCCGTTGAGGGAGATGTTCGAAGACTCCACTCATCGGCATGGGTGCCTCATTGGTTACTTATCCTGACGCACTCGACCTACCGCACGCGTTGATCGAGTGCGTCACCATGCTCATCGTCACCCGCGCGGGTGACCGCCGCCGCCGGCCGCCGCCGGCTGCCGCCGCACCAGCGTGCTCTGGTCGGCCTGGTGCACCTGCGCCGCCATGACACGCTCGCGCAGCTCTCGGCCGGGTTCGGCATCTCCGCCGGGACCGCTCACGCTCAACGTCAGCGCCGTCGTCAGTCTGCCCGTCACTGGTGCATCGAGCCTGCTGACGGTGTTGCGGGAGGCGGATCCTGACTTCGCCCTGCTCGACGGGACTCCCGCCGAATACGATCGCGTAGGCGACGGCCAAGCGATTCTGTCGAGATAGCCGATCACGCGGACTTCTCCGTCGCGTCCGGCATTCCGGTCTTCTTCTGCGATCCGCACTCGCCCTGGCAGCGCGGAATCAACGAGAATACGAATGGCCTGGTCCGGCAATACCTGCCCAAGGGAACTGACCTTTCTTGGTGCACTCAAAAGGAACTCGATGAGATCGCGTCGCGGCTCAACATGCGGCCGAGTAAACCCTCGGATATCGCACTCCGGCAGAGAAGCTGGACGAATTGCTAAGCGCCGCTTGATGCTCTCACTGCTTGAATCCGCCGACCACAGGCGGCAGGGTGGTTCTCGCGCAGGGAGTCGGCCAGTTTCAGGGCAGCCGGGTACTCATGACGGTCTACGACTGTGATCCAATCGCCGAAGTAGTGAGGCTTGCCTTTCACCAGGAATTTGTCGGACAGGGGTGGGTTGCGGTAACTGTCGTCGTTGTCCCGTCGAAGCATGCCTAGCGACGTACAGGCAGTCAACAGCATTTCCGTGGGCCGCGATTGAAGGCCATGTTGGGACATGACACCGGTAGGCGTCGTTGAGCCTCCCTCGGGAAGCTCGCTGAACAGGCCCAATTCGACGGCTATGGCCAGGGCCTTGAAGGCGTGTATCCCAGAGGTGATTTCCATTAAAGGTACGGGTGACGTCGGTTTGTTCAAGGTGTCCTTCCTGGAGCGGTTTTGATCTTGCGGGCGAGGGTCACGCCGTCGGCGATAGGCAGCATGACCTGCTCCACCCGAGCATCGGCCGTGACGTGGTCATTGAAGGCGCGAATGGCTGCGGCGTTGCCCGTGGCCTCAGGATCCGCGGCGGCCCCGCCTCAGAAGACGTTGTCGGCCACAATCAGTCCGCCCGGCCGCAGACGTGGCACCAGCTGCTCCCAGTAGTCGATGTAGCCGATCTTGTCCGCGTCGATAAACGCCAGGTCCACGCCGGACTCGTGAGGCAGCGACATGAGGGTCTGGGCAGCCGGGCCCAGCCGCAGGTCGATACGGTCGCTCACGCCGGCTCGCTGCCACGCCTCGCGGGCCATGTCCGTCCATTCCGAAGACACATCGCACGTTATTACCCGGCCGCCCGGCGCCATCCCACGAGCCAGGCATAGTGTGGAATATCCGGTGAACGTTCCAACCTCCACAACCAGGCGCGCGTCCACAAGCTGCGTCAGCAGGGTGAGTAATGATCCTTGTTCCGGCGGAATCTGCATCTCCGCGATCTCACCGAGGGCATGGGTACGTGCAATGAGCTCATGGCCCACGGCGTCGGGCACCGCTCCGTGTTCGATCATGTATCGCCGCAGTTCACCGGTCAGTTCGACATTCTTGACCCGTTTCATTGAGCCTCCGTGTTCCTGCGTGCGCGGCCCGGCCTCCACAGAGTCCGCAGAGCCGGTGCGAATCACTGGTGGGGTTTGTCCTGCATCGAGGCGGCGAGTTTTGTACCCTGCGCCCTGAGCCGGGTCAGGACGGTCTGCTCGAGTTCCGCGATCTCATTGAATCCGCCCGCCGCCGCGGACACAGGCGGGCCGCCGTAGTACAGTCCGCTACCCTCTACGTCTACGAGGATCCTCAGCAGCCGATGCAGCAGCTGCACGTCCAACGCGTGTGTGCACACCGGCCCTCTGCTGACCAAGAAGAAACGGTCGTACAGGGCACGTTCCTGACTGCTGGGCGGTCCGCCTGCGCTGCGCCCAGCCTGCTGAAGCAGGGAGACGCCCCCGGGAACCAGATGCTCGGCCACTGCAACGTGCACGCGATGACTACGCCGCACGGCCCCGGCCACCGTCGGCGGACCCACGTCCGCCGCCCGCTTGAGGAGCTGGGGCAGCCCCTCGTGGTCAGGCGCCCACTCCCCGCTGAACGCCGGATGAGCGCGCGCCATCCGAGGTCGGATCGCCTGCTGGTAGAGCTCGGGGGGACAACTACCCGCGTATAACAGCAGCGTCGAGTACAGGTCCAACAATTGCACGATTTCGTCAGCTGATTCGGGCCCTTCCCGTATCAGCACGGCTCGCAGCAAGGACCACTCCAAGAACGCGGCTTGGTGGCCCACGACCCAGCGGTACCAGGCAAGGTCGCATGCACGAGACGGGGGGATGTATACCTCCGGGGGAGAACCGCCTTCGGCGGCCCGTAACAGTGCGGCCCACTGCGAGACCTGCGAAGGGCCGGGGTCGACTGCCGCGCAGGACCGTCCACACACGGTGTTCGACCTCCCAGCGTCTGGATGCGGCAACACCAGGCGCAGCGCCTCGGATACCACCTTCGTACCTCCGCGTCACTGATTCCTACACCCCATGGGCGCGGGGTTGAACGGGACTGCGCCGAGCAGAGGAGACGGGGTGGGCTCGGAACACGGGGTCTATGGGGATATAGGTGCCCAATTGCGGGGGGGGCTCAAGCGCAGGGCTAATTCATAGTCTGGTTGATCATGTCCCGTTGCAGGTCGGGGGTAGTCCGAGTAGGTCGAGCGGGCGGACGAAGGGTGTGTAGGAGACCTCTCGGAGTCCCGCTGCGATGCTGTGGTGGCCGGCGTCGCGGAGGGTGTTGATCGCGAGGTTCCGCAGGGTGGCCATGTTCTCCGGTCCGTGTCCGGTCCGGATCTTGGAGGCGTCCTCCGCGAACGTCGTGTCCCTTATGTGGTGGACGGCCTCGATGCCCCATTGCGACCTGGCGATGCGGCCGATGGCCTGTGGTGATGCCTCGCGTGCGGTCATGTCGGTGATGGCGTGGACGGTCTGCCGGGTGACCTTGCCGGTCTTCAGATCGGTGCGGTACCGGTGGATCTTCACCGCCTGGACCAGGTAGGGGAAGTCCAGGCCGAGGCCGGTGACGGTGAGGGTGCGTATCGAGCGGGTCTCGCGGCGGTCGTATCGGCGGGCGGTCACCTCCTTCCACGGCAGGCATCTGACAGCCTCGTGGAGTTTCGGCTGGTTGCCCTTGACCACCAGCAGGTAGTGGGCGTCCTTGACCTCCACCAGCCATTTCGCATGCTCGCGCTGGGGAGGGCGTCGGCGGTGACCACCGCGCCGGCCAGGTCGAAGGGGTCCAACAAGGCGGTGAACGCGGTGATCTCGTTGGTTTTGTCCGGCACCCTCAGCTGGCTGACGGTGCGGCCGGCGGCCGTGACAGCGGACAGGAGGTGGGCGGCCGGAGCGGTCTCGGTGCGTGAGCCGCGGGCACCCTGGCCGTCGACCGAGACCGATTCTGTGCCGGCCGGGCTGTGGCCGAGAAGGTCGGCGAGTCCGCCTGGGCACACCTGGACCAGCACCCGGCGCACGGTCGAGGACGAGGCCGGACGGCGCACACCGAGGGGGCCACGCGGATGAAACCCCAGGCGGGAGAGGGTGTCCTGGGGCGCGTGGCGGGCCCACTGCCCGATGGCGGCATAGGAGCGGGCGCCGGCCAGGACCGCGCAGGCGGCGGTCAGCAACACCGAGGCGAGGGTATGACGCCGTCCCCGCCGGTCGCGGGGATCGGGCAAGGATGCCAGCCGGGCCGCCGTGCCGGAACGTTCACGCTGCTCACGCGAGGGCGCCTTGGTCAGACACACGGTGGCAGACTGGCGGCACATCGGGGCTCCGGTGATCGGGCGACTTGGAGGTCCCCTTGATCATCGGAGCTTCGTTGCGTGCGAAACTGCCGTACTGAGAGGACGTTCGTGTCATTTACATGACGGTTTGGGGTAGTTCTGCGACGCCGGAATTGGCTACGTACAGGCAGAACAGGCGATTTGTGTCCACGGCGTCGGCAGGTGCGACCTTACGATTCGCCCCAGTCGCAGCCGATACCTCCTGTCCGGTTCGAAGAACTTACTGAACACGGCTTTTGCCTCGCCCGATCGAGCGATATGCCCGGGTGTGAGCCTCGTGCGTGAGTATCCCTATGACCTCTTCGCAGCCGCGCCTGCCGTACCTGAGTGATCTCTCCGATGCCCGCTGGGCGTTGATGGAGCCGACGTTGACGGCCTGGCGGGCCGAGCGCCAGAAAACCTCGCTCAATCTCGGCGGCAAGATCACTGACCTGTGGGAAGTTATGAACGCGATCCTCTTCCTCAACCGAACCGGCGTCCCCTGGCGCTACCTTGCGCACGACTTCCCGCCGCACATCACCGTGTTCGGCTACTTCAGCGCCTGGACCGCCGACGGCACCATCGAGAAACTCGGCCTCCACCTCCACCGGATGGTCCGTGAACAGGCAGGACGCACCGCCGAGCCCACCGCCTGCGTGATCGATGCGCAGAGCGTCAAGACCGCGACCAGCGTGCCCACCGACACCCAGGGCACGGATGCCGGAAAGAAGATCGTGGGCCGCAAGCGCAGCATCGTCGTCGACACCCTCGGGCTTTTACTGCTGGTCAGCGTGACCGCCGCCAGCGTCTCTGACAACGAGGCCGGAAAACAGCTCCTCACCCAGCTCGCCACCGACCACCCCACGATCACCAAGGCGTGGGTCGACACCGGCTACAAGACCAAGGCCATCGAACACGGCGCCACCCTCGGCATCGACGTCGACGTCGTCCCGCGAAACGAGCAGGCCAAAGGCTTCTCCGTGGTACCCAGGCGCTGGGTGGTGGAGCGGAGTTTCGGATGGATCATGATGCACCGCCGCCTCGCCCGTGACTACGAGACCAAACCCACACATTCCGAGAGCATGATCCGCATCGCGATGATCTCCACCCTCGCAAAACGAGCGACCGGCGAAACGCCTATAACTTGGCACAACCCATGAATCGCCCTTTTTTAACCGGAACGTCCTCTCAGAATCGCCGCCATCCGGACCGGAATCCGGAGCACCGTCTCGTGCGGCGGGATTCCCGCCGTATGGCCGGGCACCTACTCGGTCACGCCCACCATCGCCTTCAGCAACGCTTCGGCTTCCGCGCCTTGAACAATCAGGTCGGCGCTCTCTTCCTCCACCCACACCGTCGGCGACCCACCGCCTCCGGTATTCGGGTCGATCCCGACGAACCGTAACGTCATGGCGCTCTCCCGTGTCGAGTCGGTTGCGCATAGTTGCGCAATGACCGTCCCGCGCACCGGCACCCTCGGTCAAGAGCGCTGTCCCAACCGTTCACCGACACCGCTTCGGGGCAGGCGCGGCGCGGGCCAGGCCGGCTCCCAGCGCCAGGACGCCCACCGGTCCGCGTCCGCGAACGGCCCGGCCCGCTCCTCGAGCATCGCGAGGACCTGGGCGCGGGCGTACTCCACCGCCTGGTGCTCGGTGTCGGTCACGATGCCCAGGCGCCGCACGTGGGCGTACTCGTCCTCGTCCTTCCACCGCCAGCTGGTCAGGTCGGGGTCGATGACGAGGTCGACGGTCAGATCGAAAGTGTCGAACCCCGACTCGCTGCGGCGGGTGGGGTGCTCGAAGTTGACGTACCAGTTCCTCAGCCCGCCCGCGGTGAAGAAGGCGTTGATGCTGAACCACGCGGTCGGCGGCTTCCACAGCAGGAGCTCCGTCTCCTGCCACACCCCGGGCGCCAGCTCCCACTCCCCCGTCGCCATCGCGTCGAACGCCTCCGTACGGACCGACCGGTCGCCGTCAGCTCGGGCCTTGGCGTACAGGGACGGCCACAGCGCCTGAGCACCCGGTGCGCAAGCGGTCACCAGCGCCTCGCTGGTGTCGGCGAGGACCCGTAGTGCTTGCTCGCTCCACACCTGCCCGGAGCGGTGCACGTCGCGCCGCACGACCGTCTCCCCCGTCGTGAACGTCTTCACCGGTGCCTCCCTCGCGAGCCCGGCCAGAACGTCCAGCCGGGCGGGCACTACCTCAGCGCCCGGGGGCTGAGTGGGCAAGCCGCCGTTCGGGGCGGCTTGCCCAGGGGGCCTCCCTCAGGCGTCCCCGGCCGCCGGCTCCCACAGGGAGCGGGCGCGCCCGCTCCCGTCGCAGTGGAAGCACGAGCAACCTCCGGGCGTACTGCGGGCCCAGATGGTGTCGGCGGCGTCCCGGAAGAGCTGGGTGAGGCCGGTGGTGTGCGCCACGTGGATCGGGAGTTCCTGCCGTCTGCTGAGCGTGAGTTCCAGGGCGACGCCGGGGCCGGTGAAGTGGGCGTGGGGGAGATTGCCGGTCATCGCGCGCAGTGTCTCGTTGACTTGGTACATCGTCTCCGCGCCGGTCAGCTGCACCCGGGCCGTGAGGATGGTGTCGGCGGCCGCGGTGAAGGTCAGCAGTGCGGCAGGGCGGGCGAGGGGCCCGACGCGGCCCACCGGTTCGGGGTGGGTGTGCTGGAGCTGGGCCAGGGCGTGCCACAGGTCGCCCGGCAGGTCCTGGGGTGGGGTCTTTTCTCTGCTGCGTCTCATGAGATCTGTCTATGGCCTGGCACCGGCGTACAGCCGGGCTCGGGGTGCTCCCTCCCGCACGGTGGTGCCGCGACTTCCCGGGCCGTCCCGCCGGGCGGGGCGCTCACGCCCGGCCCGGCGGGGGCGACTTGCCCGGGTCAGGTCCGCCGGCGGAACCAGCCGCGTCACCCTCCCTGCTCAGGGTCGTCCTCCGGCTCGGGTCGCAGGGCAGTCTGGGGCGGGCAGCCTCGGCGCCGGCGCGCACGTCGTCACGGCGCACACCGACCGCCACCGTGTCCGGATAACCCTTTCCTGCCAGGATCGGCGAAGCTCCGCTACTCATTCTTCCGTCCGTGAAGGAACCCGAAGAAGCCGGCCTGCTTCGCCGCGGCTTCCTGCTCAGCTCGTTCCCCAGCCTCGCGGCGTTCCCCTTCCTTGATGCTGAGGCAGACGCGGCAGTTGCCGTGGGGAGCTTCGGCCCCGTCGTCGGGGTAGGTCTTGCGGCCACAGGTCGGGCACGGCCAGGTAGCTGCTTCCAGGCGGCGCCGCCTTTCCTCGTACGCGAGGCTCTCCCGCTCCCTCTTGGCCTCAGCTGTCCGCCGGCGTTCCTCGTCCCGGGCACGGTAGGCGCGGACGTCGTCGGGGTTGTCCAGAGCCGTTTGGAGGGCCTCCCAGTCGGAGTGGCCGTAGCGCCACCAGATGGGTCCCAGCGGGCCGTGCTGCTGGAGGCTGGTGAGAGTGGTGAGGGTGGTGACGATGACCGGCAGGGCGCGGCTGTGGTCGCGGTAGCCGTCCTTGGATGTGCCGCCGTAGGTGTCGTCGCCGTTCCACTCGCCCCGCCAGCAGTGGCGGGTCAGGTCGCGGACGGCCGTCATGCGGTTCATCATCGCCTTCGCGCCGACGTCGGCGGTGAAGACGATCGCCAGGGGCGGGTACCCCTCGCGGTCGCATTTCTCGTAGAGGGTGGTCCACAGGGGGACCTCGCTCCGGCCGGGGGCGTGGACGGTGCGCCGGTAGAAGCGGACGTACTTGCCGAGTTTCGCGGCGAGGCGGGGTCGGTCCTCGGTGCCGTTGTCGACCTCCACGCACAGCATCGGCAGGCCGGCCTCCGGGGCGGTGAGGACGGCGTCGGCGCGCAGGCTGCCCTTCACGGGGTTGACGAAAGATCCGCCGACGGGCAGGACGACTTCGGTCTCCCACGCGTCGATCGTGCCGATGCCCGGCGGTGGGAGGGCGGTGCGGCGGCCGGGAGGGGAGCCGGCCGGTTCTTCCGGACGACCGGCTTCGTCGGGACGGGAACGGGCTGGATGAACGCGGTGATCGTGTCGGTGACCTTCCGGGCGTGCGGGGCTCCCGACGCCACGGATGCCTTCGCGGTGCTGCCCATGTCCCGGACCTCACGCTCCAGGACCACGCCTGCGGCCTCGAGGCCGGCCGGGGTGAGGTTCCACAGCTTCTCCGTGACCCGGTTGCCGTTCGCGTTGACGCTCTTCGCCGATCCCAGGGAGACGACCAGGCCATGGGCGGCGAGGTCCTTCGCCCCGTTCAGGATCGTCTGGTTGGCCGCGTGGCCCGGCGCCATCAGCCGCCGCAGCTGCGCCGCGGTCGCGACCTTCACCACTCCCAGCGCGGTCAGGATCATCGTCCGGGTCTTCTCCGTCGACCCGAACGGACACACCTTCGTCCCACCCACCGTGACTCCCCACCCTTCCCGTACGCCCGACCGCTGTCCGGCCGGAAGGCCGGCGCGCGCCCCGCCGCCCCGAACCCGATCACCACTCCTACCACTCCCTACTGACTTAAGAGTGTTGATATAAGGGTTGTCGAGGTTTCGGAAACGGGGTGGACAGGGGGTCTGATCTGTGAGAACGCGGCGCGCTGGCGGGTGGGGCAGCGTAGGGGGAAACGTAGGGAAGCCGTATGGCGGTGCGTAGGGGCTGGAACGCGCAAGATTGGCATCGCGGACAGAACCGCTGCTCGCGTGATCGTCGAAGCCAGTGGCCAGCCGCCACCCAGCGCGTCCAGTCACACCGCGGTGGCCGCCAGGCCGTACGCCGTCAGTCCGCGGCCTCTGCAAATCCTCGACCGCGCCCGTCGTTCGTGGACGGCGCCCGCGACGAGGCGGCGTTGCTGGGCGGCGGCGTTGTCCGGGCGCTGGGGGCGGCGTTGAGGGTGGCGGCCAGGGAGGTGGTGGCGGGGACGGTGACGCGTTCGCGGGAGTCTGCAGTCGGGCTGAGGCAGCGGAAAGCAGCGGGCGCGCCGGTCCGGCGATGCCGCCGCGGTCCTGCCCCGTCCACACCTCCGTCGTCCTGCGGGCGGCCGAGGAGCGGGGCAGAAGTCACTCATCCGGGGGAACAACGGCGGCAGGCGGAATGGCGGAACGGTTCGTCAGGACAGGCCGTTGCTATGAAACTCCTGCACCGCACGAGCGCGCTTCTCGCCGCCGCCATCACGCCCATCCTGGCCGCATCACTGACCGGCCTCGCACCCGCCCACGCCACCACCACAGCGGGCGCCCCCGCCGCGGCCCGGCACCAGATCGCGTGCGCGCGGGTTCGTCTGCATCTACCCCGAGATCAACTTCGAGGGCCAGCCCTACGTCAAACGAGCCGTCGACGGCTCCGTACGGCACCTGCCGGACTACATCCACGGCCTGCGCAACAACGACACCCCCTGCGGCGCCTGACACCCCACCCGCAGCAGGAGCCAGGGCGGAAGCGGAACAAGCTGCCCTGCCAGGGGTTGCAGATGGTCAACCGGCTGGCCGGTGGAGTCCAGACAGTGCCCGGCCCGGGTGACGGATTCAGCCATCCGGCGATCAGGACACCCATGCAACTCTATATAGGGGAACGAATCGGATTGAGGTGAATCCGAGAAATCCCCGCTGGACTGCAGACTTCTCGCAGCGGGATTGCTTACCCGGACCCCGCTTCACCGCGCCTTCGGCAGCGTGGCTAGGGTCCGGTGTTCCTCACCGTGCCCCTTGCCGACGATCCGCCACACCGCTTTGCCCGCCCCGGTCTTCGTCAGCAGGGGCACGGTCGTGGTCGCCACGGTGAGCTTGTAGTTCACGCTCGCGACGTTGCGGGCCCGCTCGTGGAAGACGGCCTCCCTGGTGTCCGGGGCCGCGCGGCGCGGGGCCGGGGCGAAGACGAACAGCACCGGCGGGAAGGACCGTTGCAGGGGCGGCCCGGCGTAGGTCTCCTGCCAGTGGGAGCGCGGGGGCCGGGCGGCGTTCCCACGCCCGGACGCGGGCGCGTTGCGGTAGGCGTCGTAGCGCTCCAGCTTGGCGATGAGGCGGGCGTAGGACATGGTGCGGTCGATCTCCATGAACGCGCTCGCCCCGTCGGCCAGGAGCACCACGCCGTCGGGTATCAGGTTCCCGGCCGGGGTGGGGTGGGCGCCTTCCACCGGCCAGTCGGCGAAGTCGGCCGCTCCCGCCCGGTGGAAGGCGATGACGGTGTCGACCAGGGCGAGGCTGTGCTCACGCAGGCCCGTCTTGCTGGCCGCGATCCGCTTGCCGGTGGTGCGGCCGGTCGTCGGTGCGAGCTCACCGGAGGCCGCGGCTTCGGCGAGGCCCGCCGGGGTGCAGTACCAGTAGCTCTGCTGCGCGCGGTTCGTCCGGCCGACCAGTGCCGGGGATTCGGCGAGCAGGTTGCGCAGCGCCCGCCGTACGTGGTCGGTGCCCTGCTGACGCGGCAGCAGCAGCGCCTTGAGCTGGCGGGGCGTGGCCAGACGCAACTGGGCGAGGGTGAGCAGGACCTCGCCGCGGATGTCCGCGCCCGCCTTCGCCGCCGCGGCCTTGCGGGGCCGGGACGCTTCTCCAAGTACATCAGTACTTTCAGAAGAGGAGTTGCAACCGGCCGGGGCAGGCGAATCAGGGGTCTGATCAGCAACAACGCTCAGGCGGCGGCCGATGGCTGCGGGGCTGGGCGCGGGGCTCACAGCGGGGCCCGCCGTGGGGCTCGCTGTCGCGGCGGTGTCCGTCGGGGCCGGCGGGGTGGGCGGGGTGGGGGCGGTGGTCATCTTGTCCTCGGTTCTCCGGCCCTTTGCGGCCGGATCGGTGGCAGGTCCGGCCCGCACACGGATGTGCGCATGAGCCGGAGCTACCGTCCAAAGCGCCCCCTTGTCCGCTGTCTGACGCTCACTGCCGACTGCCGCCACTTCCTCCCGGTTGCACCCTTTTTGCAACCCTTTTGTTCGTGAGCGACGCCACAGACAGCGGGCTCTGTCCTGATGTCCGGCCTCCGGGCCGGGCACCGAGGGTGTGACACAGGCCGAGCGCAGCAGGAGGTCGACCAGGTGAGCCAGTTCCTGTCCAACGTCCGCAGCGACGCCGCCCGGTGGCCGGCGGCCGTGGCCTACTGAGCCGAGCGGAAGCCCGTACGGGCCCGGGGACGGAGACTTCTCCCTGTCGGGTGCCGTCACGGTCCGGCGGAATGCCACCCCTTTCCACCCCGGTCAAGGAACGATGCATCGGCCTGGCCACGGCGGTGGGCACCGGATTGGCTTCGTAGGTGACGGTTGACGCCACTTGTAGGTCAGTTCTGACTCCGCCTGGCGGGCTTCGCTGCGACCGATCGAGAACCCGTATGTGAGCCCCTCTCACGGGGCTGCTGAAGCTGGATGTGGCTAGTGCACCGGGGACGACGGCTCATGTGTCACGCGCGGTGTCCGAGTGGGGGCGGCCTGCTTGACGAGGCGCCATGGAGATCGGCCCGCTCCGGACCGTCCGCTCGCCGGTACCGATCGAGGGCACGCTCGCCAAGCAGGCCCGTACGTTGCGAGTTACCCACCTCGTGAGCCTGTTCAGATACAGATCGGCCTGTTCAGATGCAGATCACGATCTTCCCCCGGGTGCGCCCACGCTCGGCGTGCGCGTGGGCGTCGGCGATCCGCTGCAGGGGATATGCCTGTTCGATACGGGGTGTGTAGCGGCCTTGCCCGCCCAGTTCCGCCGCAGCGGACAGGAGAGCGGGATCGTTCTCCGCGTTGACCACATGCGCGCCCAGGCGCTGCCCGCCCGCGTGGTCGGCCACCGTCGCAACGCGCTTCGGGTCGCCCGCGATCGCGACGAGGTCGTCCAGGGAGCCGGAGGCCGCGGTGTCGAGCACGATGTCGACGCCGTGCGGAGCGAGGGTGGTGAGGCGTTGTGCAAGGCCGGGGCCGTAGGTGGTGGGAACGGCGCCGAGAGAGGTGAGGAACTCGTGGTTGCGTTCACTGGCTGTCCCGATCACAGTGGCACCTTGCGCTACCGCGATCTCGGCCGCCGCGCTGCCCACGCCTCCGGCGGCGCCCTCGACGAGAAGGGTGCGCCCTGCGAGGGAGCCGAGCGCGTTCAGTCCACCCATCGCGGTCACGGACGCGAGACCGGCACCAGCGGCCTGCTCGTCGTTCCACGTGGCGGGGGTGTGCGCCCAGGCCGAGAGGATGAGCAGCTCCGCGGTCGCGCCGGTGACGCCGCCCAGCCCGAAGACCCGGTCGCCGATGCTCACCCCCTGCGCCCCGTCGCCGATCTCGTCGACCACACCGGCGCCGTCGCGCCCGGGAATGTCGGGCAGCTCCAGGGGAATCAGCTGGTGCAGGGCACCGGAGCGCAGCTTCCAGTCGATGGGATTTACGCTGGCCGCCGCGACGCGGACACGGATCTCACCGGGTCCGGGGTGAGGGTCGGGGACCTGCTCGATCACCAGGCTCTCCGCTCCGCCGTATTCGTGGAACCGGGCTGCGCGCATAACAGTCTGCCTTACTTTGACGGGCCGGAATGACGTGTTCATCCGGCGCTCGTCACTCTAGAACCTGACGTTGACGTGAGATGCAAGCCGCAACTGCCACCCGGCCGGAGGAGGGCAGGCGCGGATGGGTGAGGTTGGCGAGCAGGCGGGGGCGAGCGTGGGAGCCTGCGCCACTCCGAGGGATCACGCCGCCCGTCACGGTCGATACCCATGTGCCCTCGGGCGGGCTCGGCGATCCCGGCACGACGCGAGGGCTGCCGTGCGTACGTGAACCGCGTGAGCGCCCCTCGGTTCCGCCACCGGGTCATGATCAATATCGGCGCCGACGACGGTTCGATCAGCCCCCTGGGCTGCCCTCGGATCCGGCATTGCTAGCCTCAACCTGACGTAAACGTGAGGTACGAGCGGGAAGGGAGCGACCTGCGTCATGCGCATCGGACAGCTCGCCAGGCGGTCAGGGGTCAGCGTGCGGGCCCTACGCTACTACGAGGAACAGCGGCTCCTGGAATCGGCGCGGACACCCGGTGGGCAGCGTGACTATCCCGACGAAGCCCTGGAGCGGGTCCAGCTCATCCAGGACCTCTTCGCGGCCGGCCTCTCCAGCCGTACCGTCGTTGAACTCCTGCCGTGCGTGAGCACCGGCGTCGCGACCCCTGCCATGCTCGACCAGCTCATCACCGAACGCGACCGCATCGCCGCACGCATCCAGGACCTGACCCGGGCCAAGACCAAACTCGGCCGCGTGATCGAGAATGTGACCGCGGCGAACGTGGCGCGCGACTGATCAACCCGTCGCCAGGGGTGGGGCCCCGACCTATCCTGCATCTACCGGGCGACATCGCGCGTGAACAGGTCTCCCCACAATGCGGTGCATCGTCCCGGCATCGGATGCGGTGGCGGACATCGGGTGGGGTCCACTCCGCACGATGGCATCCACTCTCGGCCCGATGGTGCGGGCGGCGCGCGCACGTCGGCGCGGTGGTGCGGTCCAGGCAGTGCGCGCGGCGCGAATAGTGCGCGCACGCCATCCGGGGGCGGACATCCCGGGTGCTCCGCGCGAGGTGCGATGCCGATTTGCGAGAAAGACGCGGAAGCGGTCGAAGCGGCCCGCTGCTGGCATCAGGCACAGGACCGCTCGTCAGTGGCCGCTGCTCGCCGCCCGGATGCGACGCATGGTGATGGACGGCGACTCCCCCGGTAGGCACGCGCGCCGCCGAGTGGTGAAACCGTCAAATAAGCCACACCCTCCCGAAATTATTAATATGCGCGTTAGTCGGCCCGTGAGCTCCCCATCCAGAGCTCGGATCTCGGCCTCGCTCATCACCTGTCCCCACCGCCCTTGGCGGGGGCATCAGATTCAGGAACCGCAATGAGTCAACGGCCATCACGTTACGTAAACCACTGGCTGAACTATTAGGGGGGCGATCTCGCCACCCGGCATGAGTCGGCCCTCTGCCGCGGGCCCTGCGATTGCGACCGTGTTGCTCTGACGCCAGTTTGAAAGATTGCCTGTGCGGATATCGCCTGACCTGCATACCGCTGCCAGCCCGTACACCGTGCTGCGCTCTCCTGCTCCGTTTGCGTGAATGCTGTAATGGTGGCCAACTTGAAGCAGGGGCAGGGAGAGAGGGAAGGATGATGGGCAGATTCATAGGTCTTCGGAACCTCGAGTGCGTCTCACCTCACGATCAGCTGACTGACGAGATGATGATGCAAAGGGACGGTCGCCAGTTTTGGCCACCACGCGGGCATTTCTCGATGAGCAGAGGCAACCACGCTCCTATGCGCATCGACCTGGACTTCAACCCAGGTCAGCATGAGATGACGATCGATCTTTTCGATCAGGAAGACATCGGAGGTGACGACAACCTCGGTGGGGTTGTGATCGGTGATAACTCTTCACCTCTCAACGAGCTCCAGCACGAGACGATCGCAAACTTCGGTGCTGTCTATGTGCTGACGTATGCGCTCGGGGAAAAGTCGGATTTCTGAGCCGAGCACCGTGGGTTCAAGTGCGCATATATGGCGCTGATGAGCCTGGACCTCACAGGACAGGGGCGCCGACGCTGGACCATGCGCTGGAACGGACCGCTGAACGCCGGCGGCACCAACTATTACCGCTCGGTAAGTGGAGTCTGATTCCGGGGATAAGTTCAAACAGTCCATCCGCACCCCTGGTGGAGTGGAACTCACCCAGTAAGCGTGACGGTCCCGTGATTACTGATGCTGGCCGAGAGGTCCAGGCCCCGCACCGTGATCGTGACGGTGCGGAGTCCTGAGTCTGAGGCGTCCAGGCCCAGGCCATGATCCACCGAGCCTTGGACTGCCACCCCGCTGCAGCGGTCAACCCGAGTCCCGCGAAGCACACCGGGACTGATCGGAATGGCGGGGCTGGCCAGCCCCGCCACTTTCGTTCCCCGGGGGCCGAGCTTCTGGCCCACTCTCCCATGTCCGCCGGGCTTCCACCCGGGAAACCGGACTACTCAGGTCACTTGTCGATGGGGACGCGATAAACCGTCGACTCCCGAACCGCAAAGCCGAGTCGTTCATAAAGCCGGTTCGCCGCGGCGCGATCCGGCCGAGAAGTAAGATCCACCGTGCGAGCACCGGCCTGCCGAGCGATACACAAAGCTTCCTCGGTAAGAAGGGACGCGACCCCCTTGCCTCGTGCTCCAACGTCGACAACCACGTCTTCGATACGGGCCCGCAATCCAGACGGCACAGGCAGCAGCACCAGAGTCAGGGAGCCGATGATCGCGTCCGGCGTCCGGGCGACAAGCACGCGGTTGGCATCGCACGTCACCATAAGGCTGATCGCGTCAGAGTCGAGGGGCTTGGCCGTCGACGACAGCTGCGGCAGCAGCCGACTGAAGGCTTCGACGAGTTCCTCACGAGCTTCCCGAATGATCTCTACGCGGACATCCATACCGGGAGCCTATCCATCGCTTACAAATACACAGGCAAGCGGGCTCCAACCGACCTGACCAAGCCCTACTAGTCCCGTACGCGGCCCGCACGGTTCCTGGTCCGGAGAGACCGACGTAGCGAATTTCCCCCCGCGTTTTCGTGCACAAGGCGTGGGGTGGGCCGGGGCCGCACGGCGCGCATCTCCGGTGTTCGTGACGCGACCACGCTGTGTCCACGGCGTCCCAGCGGCCCCGCGAGTTCCATCTCGACACCCCCCTCTTGACCTCTTATTCACCTTCGAGGGGAGAGTGGGCCATCTCGGCTTCCTAGTGTGGCGAACCCGTGACAGGGAAACCTTGTAGTTGATCTTGGCTGGAGACCGTACGTGTACCCCGACACACCCGCTTCACCTTCGATGTCCGAGTTGGCCCACCGTCGTCTGTCCCGCAGGACGGTGGTGGCCGGAGGGCTCGTCACCGCCGCTGCGTCGTTCTTCGCAGCCCCACCTGCGGCTGCCACTACCGACCGGGCAAGACCGGCGACTCATGATGGCCGCAAGCCGCTGCTCGGGTTCCCCGCTGTCTCACCGAGTACCGCCGATGAGGTCGTGCTGCCGCCGGGCTACAAATACCAGGTGCTCTATCCCTGGGGCCACCCGATCGTGCCGTCCGGGCCCGCCTTCGCCGAGGACGCGGGCAACACCGCTGCCGACCAGGCCGAGCAGGCGGGTGACCAGCACGACGGCATGTGGTACTTCCCCCTCAAGGGCGATCGCTCCGGTCTGCTCTGTGTGAACCACGAGGCCACGGCCGAGCAGTTGCTGCATACCGACGGCCGAACCGACTGGACGCCGGAGAAGACCGCCAAGTCGATGGCCGCGCACGGAGTGTCGATCGTCGAGATCGAACGGCGCCGCAACGGCCAGTGGCACCTCAACGAATCCACGTACGCCCGCAGGGTGACCATGACCACGCCTGCGGAGATCACGGGGCCGGCGGCGGGCCACCCGCTGCTTCGCACCAGCGCGGACCCCTATGGCGTGCGGGTGCTGGGCACCCTGAACAACTGCGCCAGCGGGCCGACCCCTTGGGACACCTACCTGACGTGCGAAGAAACGATCAACAAGTACTTCTTCTACGACGAGGAACCGCCGCCGCCCGGCTCGGCCGAGGAGCGCTACGGCATCGGATCGGAGAGCCCGTACCCGTGGTACACCACGGAACCGCGGTTCGACATGCGGGTGGAGCCCAACGAGTACAACCGGTTCGGCTGGGTGGTCGAGATCGACCCCTTCGACCCTTCGTCGATGCCCAAGAAGCGGACCGCCCTGGGTCGCATGGAGCACGAGAACGCCGTCGTCGTGCGCGGCAGGCGCGGCGAGGCCGTCGTCTACATGGGTGACGACACGCAGTTCGACTACTTCTACAAGTTCGTGGGGGCCGAGCCGATCAAGGACGCACTCAAACGTCGGCGCAGCCCCTTCGACAAGGGCACCCTGTACGTCGCCCGCTTCGAGGAGGACGGCTCCGGCAAGTGGCTGCCGCTGGTGCACGGCAAGCCGGGCCTGACCAAGGCCGACGGGTTCGCCGACCAGGCCGAGGTGCTGATCCACGCACGTCTTGCCGCGGATGCCGTGGGAGCCACCCCCATGGACCGCCCGGAATGGTGCTCGGTGCAGCCCGGCACAGGCGCGGTGTTCTTCACCTGTACCAACAACACGGCCCGGACCGAGTCGGTGAACGCTGCCAACCCGCGTCTCAACAACCGCTTCGGGCACATCATGAAGATCGACGAGAACCGCAACCCCAGCTCGGAGAAGTTCGTGTGGGACATCTTCCTGCTCGCCGGGGACGAGGCCAGCGGCGCCACCGTTTCCCCGGACCAGGCCTTCGGCTCGCCCGACGGCCTCTGGTTCGATGCGCAGGGCCGCCTGTGGATCCAGACGGACGGAACCCAGCCGACGGTCAACGGCGTCGCGCAGAACAACCAGATGCTGGCAGCCGACCCCGACACCGGCGACATCCGCCGGTTCCTGGTCGGTCCGCCGCGCTGCGAGATCACCGGCATCACGTCCACGCCGGACGGCCGGTCGCTGTTCGTGAACATCCAGCACCCCGGTGACTCCGGTACGCCGGAGAACCCCCGGCTGAGTTCGAACTGGCCCGACTTCAGCCCCACCGGCCGTCCCCGGTCGGCCACGATCGTCATCACCAGGGAAGACGGTGGTGTGGTCGGCGCCCGCTGAACACACTACTGAGGTTTTCAGGGTGGGGTCGGTGGGTTGATGGCCAGTCTGGTGGCGGTGAGACAGCCGTCGATGAGACGGGGTCGGAGTTGGATCCTGCGTAACTCGCTGCGGAGCTTGCGGTCGAGGTCGTCGGGTGTGGTGAAAGCGGTGTTGGCCATTGCTCTGCGCACGAGTGACCAGACGGCCTCGACGGGATTCAGGTCGGGTGAATACGGTGGAAGCCGGACGGTGGTGAGCCAGTCGCGTTCGGCCTCGTACCGCTTCAGCCCCGCGGCCAGATGGGTGTTGAGATTGTCCCAGACCACCACGATCGGTCCGCCGAGCTGGATGTGTGCCCGCACCAGGAGGTCGCGGTAGTCCTGCCAGGAGAAACTTTTACGGGCGCCCTTGAGCAGGAGGTGAGTGCGGGGCCGGTGGATGAGACGGCTCTTCTCGCCGGCCTTGTAGCAGCACAGCGCGGCAACCGAGGTCCGGCGGCGGGACCTGCCACGCACGCGGATGACGGGGGTATGCCCGCACCGGCCCCAGGTGCGGGCCCGGGGCGGCGTCATCGAGAAGCCGGCCTCGTCCTCGAAGACGATCCAGGCCCCAGAGGCCGCCGCGAGCCTTTTACCCGGGGCCACACCTCCTTCTTCCACAACTCCACCGCGTGCTCGTCACGCTCCAGTGCTCTGCGGGCGGGCGCCTGCCAGGACCAGCCGTGCCGTTTCAGCAGCCGCCGCACCGTCGCCACCGACAGGCTCACTCGCAGCCGACGGCGGATCACCGCCTGGACCCGGACCAGGGTCCAGCGTTCGTCTTCGAAGCCGTGCGCCGCCGGGCCTCTGCCGAGCTCCTCCTCCAGCACGGCGAACTGGGCATCGGTGATGGTCGGCGAGTTCGCCGGACCCGCGGAACGCAGGCCCTCCATGCCGCCCGCGCGCCAGGCACGGCGCCAGCGTTCCACCGACCGCACGCTCACTCCCAAGTCCTTCGCGATCACCGCGGTCTCCTCACCCGCCGCGAACCGTTGCCCGGCCCGAAGCCGGATCTCCTCACGAAACGCCCGACGCTCAGCGCTCAGGCCCCCATCCTCCGAATACCTCACTCCGCCGGCATACCGCAGGGATCATGAACCGTCACTACCCGACGACAACACGAAAACCTCAGTAAGTGACAACAGCCCTGCCGGAACTGACCCGGCAGGGCCCTCGCTGACCCGCCCCGGTATTAACTGAGTTCGAAGGAACTGGCCTTGTTGTAGCAGCCGTATGGCACCTGGGTGAGATCCCAGTGCTTGTGGAACCATTGATCCCCACACTCACCTCGGAAATATGTATCCGCGGAGAATCATACGTCGCAATGAGAACTCCACAACTCGGTACTTACTGAACTGACTGCATTTTCCCAGTCACTGGGCATCTGGGGAATTCTATGGTCTTTGTCATTCAGAGTGCTGGTACAGTCGTTCGGGACTGAGATGACCAAAGTCGGGCCGTTGGAGTTGTAATTCACCCAGTCGTATAAAACGGCCACTGAGACACCGACCATGTTCCCGTCTATGACTGAATCATTGAGTGAATACGCACACGTCGTCGTCTTCTCAGGCCAGTAGAACGTGCAGTGGCCCGTCGGGCCTGCAGCGGGAGAGTGGGCGGCCGACTGACCGCCCATCCACAGGGTCGTCCCCAGAGCCAGGCATAATGCGGTACTAGCCCGCATGGCCACGCGAGCAAAAACCCTCATTACGCACTCCGTTCGATATACACCCGAGTCGTGATCATAATGGTGAGGCGCGTCAAGCAACGAGCCGAGCTGATCATGAAAGCGAAATTCGGCACACCTTACGACCTGATGGTATTTCGGTTGCGCTTTCTTGCCCACCCCGCCGACTTACCCGAGTTGAAGATTCTTTGCGGTGTTGTCGAGGGAGGCTTGGATCGTTCTGTTCGCCAGGGACGGCACGGAGGCGGCTGGTGGCTGTCCCCACGGACGAAGGGCTCGCAGTGCTGCGGGAAGTCTCCCAGCACACCAACACCAAGCTGACCGCCGTGGCCGAACAGCTCCTCGAGCACGCCCAGGGCGCACAGCTCCCCGAGGACATACAGACCGCGCTGCGGCACGCCCTCACCTGCCACAACCGCGACCGCGACTGGTCAAAGGAGGGCGAGTCGCGGTAGGCAACGCACTGCAAGTGGAACACGCGCGGCCGGTCAGACGTCAGCAGCCCCTGGCCCAGCCAAGTACGAGGACGCTTACGGCTACCGACTTGGGCAATTCACACGCCGTGCCCGGGGGCCAAGCGCCGCGACGTGTACCGACGACGCACGCCTGCGCCACCTCACCATCGCCCTGCCCCCGCACCACGCCGCCCGCGCCGGAGTTCCTGGTCACGGGTGCCAGGCCGGCGTAGGCGGCGAGATGTCCGGCGGCGGGGAAGCCGCTGCCGTCACCGACGTCGACGAGGATGCGGGCCGCGGTCCTGACCCCGATGCGGAGCTTTCGGCTGGTGCCGGAGTGGCCGATGTCAGGTCCAAGAGGAAGGTCAGCGCCGTACCGTTGTTCCTGAGGCCGACCAGGTTGATAAGGAGAGGGGTGGATCTCCTACCCCGGACCTGATGAAGTAACGGAAACGATGCCCGGTCTGTCGGCTCACCGGTCGCATTCGCCGGGTCGGTTCAGGTCGCCACGACGAGGAATTCGGGTCCGTAGTGCTGCGTGCCGTCGCTGTCCGGCAGCGGCATCTGCATGAGTGAACGCGCGGGAGAAGCGAGCTGGTACATCTTGCCGATCGACGCGTTCAGCTCGGTGGCGGACCCGGTCTCCCACGCCTTGTCCAGGTGTCCGAGCATGGCGGTGTAGGTCTGGTTGAACGTCATCAGCAGTGCGGCCACGTCCGGAGCCGGGTTGGGCCATGAGGCTGTCGTGAGCCGGCCCATCGGGTACACATCGGGGAATGCGACGGGGTCGCCGTCGAACTTCCAGTCGGTTCCCGTCCAGCGCAGCTTGTGACCGTGGTAGAGCTCGCCGAAGCGGTAGTAGTGGGCCGGGAGGTCCCCGCCGCTCGGTGACTCCGGCGTGCCTTCGCCCTGTTCCTTGATCAGGGCGATGCTCTCCTCGACGACGTCGAGGTCGGTCATCGCCACGAGCTCGTTCCCCGCACCGACGTTGCTGGTCAGCTGCCTGGTGGGATCGATGGTGGGGTTGACGTCCTTGAAGGCATCAAGGAGCGCGTCGTAGAACGCTCCGATCGTCGGCACACCCTCGTCGGTGAACGCCAGGGGGTGTTCCGGCATCTCGATCTCCATGAACACCTCCTTCACGTAATTCTTCGTCAGGCCGGACAGGTACACGCTCAGCTGCGGCCGCACCCCGCCCGGCAGCCGACCCGGATAGGAGATCTCCGTCGCCACTTCGACGATGCGCGGCGTCCCCCCGATCGCGGTGAGCATGTTGGAGACCAGCCCCATGTGGAACATCTCGTCGACGGCGATCTGCGAAATGAGCCGTGCGGCCTCGGATGACGGTGCTGTGATGGACCAGTAGCCGCACAGGTACGGCGGGAGCGTCGAGAGTTCCAGGGCCACGGCCGCCTGCAAACCCTCCTTGAGCCACTGCAGATCCCGCTCCGCAGTGGGAATCGTCACCAGCCGGACGATTTCGGGCGATCCGGTAACTGTGCTGGTCATATGGTGTCCCTGCGTCGAATGCCGGGCCGAGCCCGCCACAGCGGGCAACGGCCACAGGAGCAAGCCGCTCCCCTCGCGACACTGCCGCACGAACCCACGCCACCGGACCGGCTCCCGCATCAACCAACCGGAATGAGTGAATACCACCGTCAAACTCCGGAAGCGGTGGCTGCCAGTCCCGTATCCCAGCGGGGAACGTAGTCAACGGGTGCGGACCGGAGGCCAAGCTTGGCAGGCGGGCAGCGGACATCAGACGGATGGCTTCGGCCTAGAGAACGACTGGAGGCCGAGCACACGCGGCGGCACCTGCACCGGTTCGCGGGATGACCGGACGAGTCCACAGTTCCCCGTCGTCCCTGGCCACCGCGCCCTCGCTCCCCTTTCGAGTGATCCGTACGGAAGTCGCCGAACCTCCCGTAGGCAACCGGAACACTCGGCTGTGGAGTGAAGATCAACCAACCCGATGGAGAGTGTCATGGCGAACGGAACTGTCCTGCTGGCCTTGCGCGAGGACCCGTTGGGCGGCGGGGTGGGCGGTGACCAGCTTCGGCGTATCGGCAAGGAGCTGGAGAACCGCGGCTTGGAGGTCCGCTGGGCACGAACAGCCGAGGGCGCCTGCGCGGTGTTGCGCACAGAAGCCGGGCTGACCGCGGCCGTGGTGGGCTGGGATCTTCAGTCCGAAGCCGGCGGGAGCGCCGAGGGCGGCGGGGCTGCGGTCCTGCGGCAGATCTCCCAGCGGTTCATGGACCTTCCCGCCTTCGTCGTGATGACGGAAGAGTCCGACCACGGCCTGGACAGGCTTCCCCTGTGGGTGGCCGAGATTGCCGTGGGGTACATCTGGCCTCTGGAGGACACCCCATCCTTCATCGCGGGGCGTGTGGCGGGTGCGGCACGGGCCTACGGTGACTCCGTCCTGCCGCCGTTCTTCAAGGCGCTGCGCCGTTTCGATGACGCCCACGAGTACTCCTGGCACACCCCCGCACACGCGGGAGGGGTCGCGTTCCTGAAGTCGCCCGTGGGCCGGGCCTTCTTCGATTACTACGGTGAGCGGCTCTTTCGGACGGATCTGTCGATCTCGGTGGGAGAGCTCGGCTCGCTCTTCGAGCACAGCGGCCCGATCGGCGAGGCCGAGCGTAATGCCGCCCGGATCTTCGGCGCCGATCGCACTTACTTCGTGCTGCACGGTGATTCCACCGCGGACCGCATGGTCGGCCACTACTGCGTGACCACCGACGAGATCGCCTTGGTGGACCGCAACTGTCACAAGTCCGTCCTGCACGGACTCGTGATCTCCGGCGCCCGCCCGGTCTACCTCGTGCCCACCCGCAACGGGTACGGGCTGGCGGGCCCCCTGCCGGCCAGTGAGATCGGCGAGCAGGCTGTGGCCGCCCGCATCGCCGCGCATCCTCTGGCCTCGGGTGCGGTGTCAGCGCAGGCGCAGTATGCCGTGATCACGAACTCCACCTACGACGGTCTGTGCTACGACACCCTGCAGACCACCCGTGCCCTCTCGCCCAGCACTCCCCGACTGCATTTCGACGAGGCGTGGTTCGCCTACGCGCGCTTCCATCCGCTCTACGCCGGCCGGTACGGCATGGCGGTGGGACCTGACACGTTCGAGGAGCAAGACGACCGTCCTACCGTCTTCGCGACCCAGTCCACCCACAAGCTGCTGGCAGCCCTTTCTCAGACCGCCATGGTGCACGTGAAGTCCTCGCCCAGGGCGCCGGTCGAGCACGAGCGGTTCAACGAAGCGTTCATGATGCACGGCACGACCTCGGCGCTGTATCCGGCCATCGCCTCGCTCGACGTGGCCGGAGCCATGATGGACGGACCCCAAGGCGAATGGCTGGTCAACGAAGCGGTGACGGAGGCGATCCGGTTCCGGCAGGCGGTCGTCCGGACCGGCCGCAGGATCGCCGAGGCCGGCGACCGGTTGCCGTGGTTCTTCAGTGTCTGGCAGCCCGACGCGGTGACCGATCCGGTCTCCGGAACCCGTACGGCCTTCGCGGACGCCTCCCCGACGTTGCTGGCCTCGGACCCGAACTGCTGGCTGCTCGAACCCGGCGCCGAGTGGCACGGCTTCCCGGGGCTGAGCGAGGGGCAGTGCATGCTGGACCCCATCAAGGTGACACTGACCTGTCCCGGGGTCACCGCTACGGGCGAGACCGCACCCTGGGGAATCCCCGCCCGCGTCCTGACCTCCTACCTCGCGCGCCGCGGCATCGTCGTGGAGAAAACCGACACCTACAGCACGCTCGTCCTGTTCTCCATGGGAATCACCAAGGGGAAGTGGGGGACACTCATGGACGCCCTGATGGACTTCAAGTCGCTTCACGACGCGGATACCCCGCTGCGGCAGGTCCTGCCCCAACTGGTCGAGCAGTACCCGCAGCGCTACGCCCACGTCACCCTGCGCGGCCTGTGCCAGGACATGCACGAACACCTCACCCGCGCCGAGCTGATCACCGCTCTGGACACCGCCTTCCAGCAGCTTCCCGAGCCGGTCCACCCTCCGCAGCACTGTTATCAGCGACTGATCAGGGGCGGCACGGAACGCCTGCCACTCGCTCAGGCCGCGGGGCGGATCGCCGCCGCAATGGTCACTGTCACGCCTCCGGGCATCCCTGTCCTGATGCCTGGAGAAGCGCTGGGCGCACCCGATGGACCCATCCTGAGCTACCTCAGCGCTCTGGAGGCTTTCGACCGGGCCTTCCCTGGCTTCCACAGCGAGGCGCACGGCGTGACCATCGACCCGGACACAGGTGACTACCTCATCGAGTGTGTGCGCGCGGACGACACGCCCAGCCACGGCGTCTCATGACCTGCATGAGGCCACCTGCCCTCACCTCACCGCCCGCCATGGTGGATTCGGCCCGGAGGTGCCTGGTGCTGTGACCGCATAGTTCGCGGGTCTGCGGTCGGGGGCTGTCGGGTGTCAGGCACACTGGGCGGCCCACCCGCGCCACTGGAAACGCGGTGGAACGACGACGGGAGCGCTCGAAGTTGACGTACCGGTTCCGAGTCGCGCCGTGGCCGTCGGGCACGTAGAAGGCAAGAAGCGGCACCAGGCCGTGGGCGGTTCCACAGGAGCAGGTCGGTCTCCTGCCACTCCGGTGCGGCACAAACTCCCGCCGTCCAGTCGCCATCGCGTCGAACGCCTCCCTGCGCACCGGCCGGTCCCCCTCCGCGCGGGCCTGCACGTACAGGGCGGGCAAGCCCGGGCAGAGGTTACCAAGAACTACCAGTGGCTGGTCCGCCACGACTTCCTGCCCCGCATCATCGACGAGAACATCCTGAAGGCGCAGTACAGTGACGCCGCCGGCACCTCGGCGCAGCCCTTCCTGATGCCGCTGGAATTCTCCGCGGCCGCCTACCGCTTCGGTCACGCCATGGTCCGCCGGACCTACGGATGGAACCGGATCTTCAACAGCGGCACCCCGGCCTTCCACAAGAAGGACGGACGCCTCACCGGCGTCGGCATCGTCGCCCAGGTCTTCGCGGAGGCCACGACCGCCGCCAAACACTCCATCGTCAAGGACACCGGATGGCGTCCCACCCTCGGTATCACCAAGGGAAAGTTCACCATGCCCGACCTGATCTACTGCGCTGCCGGCAAAGACGCATGCCGTATCAGCCTCCTCGACGCCTCCGTCAGCAAACCGCAGGAGAACACGCCAACGCTGCCTAACGGTGTGGTCGTGATTTCGAACAGTGAGTGCCCTCCGAGGACTCTGGGGCTGTGGAAGGACCGCGGCCGCAAGGGTCGCGCCTACGGCATCGGCGCGGGATACCCGGTGGACCTCAGTAAGCTGCCCACGGACGACGGCGACAGCATGGCGAGGAACGTGTCTTCCTGGGTCAACAGGACCGAGAGCGACGCGAAGCTGGTCGGCAGCAAGGGCATCTGCCGCGTCCTCAAGGCCGGCGAGCCGCTGGAGGAATCCAACGACCACAATGACACCGTCGAATGGGTCAAATGGGTTTAAGGCTGACGACGGTCGCGTAAATCTGGGCCGTTGTGGAGCACCCTCGGTCGGTATTACGTCTGGAGCGTTTCGTGTTCCGGCCCCGATTCCCGATGAGCTGTCAACCCTGTTGCGGGCGACCGATGGAACTCGTCCGTGGCGGGCCATAGGGCGTCAGGACAGGCCCGGGCGCGACTGTCCGGGCCCGGCGGGCGGGCGGCCTCCCGCGCGGGGCCGCTCGGCGTGCCCCGGCGGGTGGTGCCGCACGCGGCCAGGACCACGCAACGCGTGTACAGGCACGTCAGAGCACTGTGCCCCACCTCTGTCCAGCAGACCAAGGAGCTCACGTTCACGCGGGAAAACCAATCGGGATCTACAACTGGGGTTGCAGCTGCGGTCTGGCCGCTCCGTCACCCCGCAGTCCCGTCTTCACCCGCATCAGCAACGTCACCACATGGATCGACAACGTGATCGTCGGCACTTCCTGAACGGGCCCCGAGACACTCGGGTGCACACGACGCAGTGCCAGGAGTGGGCCCGGGGCCGTCATGACGGCCCCGGGCCCACAGCATGGCTCAACCCGCGCGGGCCGTTTCGATCCCACGGGCCCGGGAACGCCGTATTACGGCTACTGCACACGGCCCAGAAGACGATCGAGAGCGCCACCGAAAACAAGCACGCACACAAGACCCGCGCAGGTGAAGACGCTCAACGTCGGCAGGACCCTTGCCAGAGGATACTCCGTTCTCGCCCGGAACGGCCCGCCCGCGGCCGGTTCGTCCGTACCGGGGTCCGGTGGCCCGGCCCGGCGATACCGTCGTGACACACGCCAGATGACAGCCAGGAGCCTCCGGATGAGCGAGCAGCCGGCCACCGCGCCCGCCCGTCAGCCCCTCGATGAGCACGCCGCCGCGTCCGTCCGCGCGTACGCGGCCGACCAGCGGGCGAAGGTGGATGTCCTCGCCTCGGTGCTGGAGGAGATCGCGGCCAACGGCTACCCCTCGCCCGAGTCCGGCGTGCCGTGGGAGACCGCCTGCGACGCCCACCTCGCCCGCCTTGGCGACGAGCAGCCCCGTGGCGCCTGAGCACGCACCGCGCCGCTCGCGCGTCATCACGGTGGAGCCCGCGCTCACCCAGCTGACCAAACTCACCGCGTCCGAGACGCACCGCCTGGACCGCGCGATCGTCACGATCAGCGTCAACCCCGAGCTGGGCACCGAAATCCCCGGCACCCTGCTGCGCGACTACGCGGACGAGATCGACGGCGCCGGATCATCTACTTCGTGACGGCCCTGCGGACGATCACGATCGTCGCCTACGTTGAGGCGTAGGGGCCTCCCGAGCACCCATGCAGAGCCCCGGACCGAGGACCACGGCGTCCGGCACCACGGCTAGTGAGCAGCGCGTTGTTGCGTTCGGAGCGTGCGGGGCGCGCGTTTGGCAGTGGCTGAGCGCTGCTGTGTGGCGTCTGCGCAGTGCGAGATTGCCGTGGCGAAGCCGTACCGCCATACGGGTGATCCGGCGGGCAAAGGCACACCGCCGTTGTGCAGCCGCCGGTACACCGGTCGTACGAACCGGACTATTCAAGGGGGCCGTTATGGCAACATCAAGGCGTCGTTTCCTGGGAATCGGAATCTCCGTGGCCGGTGCGGCGGTGGCCGGCGGCACGCTGGGCGTCGAGGTTGCCGGGGCCGCGCCCCTGGCCGGCCCGGTGTCGCAGAACCCCGACAGCATCCGCGGTATCAAGTGGCGCACCGTACGCCGCCCGGCGCAGCCGGGTGACAACTTCGACACGTTCGGCGTCCGGTTCGACACCCAGGGCCTGTCCTACCGCACCGCGGTCGCGTCGCTGTTCAACAACGACTTCAAGACGGTGGTCCTGCGCGTCGCGAACATGGGCGACCTGCCCCGCGGCACCACGAAGAAGCAGCGCAACGACGAGATCATCAAGGTGCTGGGGGAACTCAACCGCCGGGGCATCAACGTGTACCTGTGGAAGCGGCAGTGGCTGCAGCGCAGCGACAAGTCCTGGGGCGCCTACAACCGGCATCCGGGAGCCGATGAGTTCATCGCCGACATGACCGCCCTCATCCAGCGCGCCAAGCGTGAAGGGATCGCCGGCTCACTGCAGGGCGTGATGCCGGTGGAGACGAACCTCAACAACTGCGCCGAGGTCCGCAACCGTGCCCTGTACATCGCCCGGGGCATTAACGACCGCACCGGCGATTGGCTCAAGACCCACACCCTGATGGTCCCCGGCGCCGGCATGGGCCCGTACTTCAAGGGCATCCACGACGGCGGCACCACATGGCTGCGGCAGATGCGCGCGCAGACCGGCCGCTTCGCCTTCCTCTACAAGCACATGATCAGCCACCCCGAAGCCATCTGCCGGCTCGGCCGGCTCAACGACCGATGGCTGACCAACGTCGGCTACGAAGCGAAGAAGACGGTAGACGAGCAGATCCGCTTCCTGCGCACCACGATGGGCCTGGCCGACCTCGAACGCTACCTGCACGGGCACCGCGCCCAGTTCCCCAACCACACCCACGTGGTGTTCTGGGGCGACATCGGCGACGGCATCTTCAGCATGTCCTCCCTCGACAACCGGCCCCGGTGGAACTACAACACCGTCCGCGCCCTGCACAAGCTGCTCGTCAAGCAGAACCACTGGCACGGCCACTTCTTCAACTTCCCCTTCACCCACGAGGGAGCCACACGCACCGACCTGTGGGGCTACCTCATCACCGTCGACCGCCGAAACGGCTACGCCCGCGCCAAGAACCACCACTGGAACCGCGCGAAGACCCACTCCGTGTGGAACGAATGGCACGCGTGGTCACGCGAGAACGCCGCGTTCTGACACCTCACAGCGACATGCGCAAGCCTGGAGCACATTCCTTCGTACCGGCTTCCTACGCCAGCCGACGCCGCCAGCGGCCTCCGGATGCCCTGACGTAGCTGTGAGACGCGGCGAAACTCCGCAGCGGTCCAACAAATTGCCTCGCACCGCCCCAGCCCGCACACCTCGATCGAAGGAACGTGACGCATGAGAGCCGATGCCCCGCCACTGCTGCAGGCGTTGAGGGACCGTTCTACGACGCTGCGGTGCTTGTGAACCTCGCGGTCGAAGGCCGGCGGGTGGCCTCCGCGGCTGCCCGCCGGGCCCGGTTGCGGGCTTGGTCTGTCCGCTCGGGAATCGTGTGCGGGATGTAGGAGGCCGGACACGGATGACCACACTTGTCGACCTGTCGCGCTCAGGCTCAATCGCCCACAACGCCGTCGGTGACAACCAGCCTGTCTAGGCCGACCTCGGTGGTCGCGGCGCCGATCCAGCCGTCGGGCTGGGTCGAGCAGGAGGGATTGCCGCGGGTTTCCGAGGAGGTGGCCTTTTCCGCGGTCCACGCCGGCTGATTCGGCGCTGCCCATCGCGAGGAGGTTGTCGCTGCCCCGGTGGACCACACCTCCCACGACTGGGTGGGGCAGGACGTGCCGGTGTAGTTGCCGGAGTGGAAGTTCCACGCCGACACCGCGGGTGCTGGCATGCTTCTGAATGCCTCCCGCTCCGGGCTTCAGCAGGGCACCGCAGATGTCGAGTCCGGCACCGCCGCCACTTCGGTGGTGTACGACGTACCGTTGACCGGCGGTGCGGCCCCGTACCCGATGGGTGTGGCGAACGTGAAGGACTGGGGCCAGCTTGACGCCCCGACCGACGCCACCGCCGTTTTCCCGGCGGACGCGGTCCCGGCCTCGCACAACGGCTCCTCGCTGGGCTCGGGCGACTACGCCCGCGCCTCGCTGCAGTACCTCGGCGTCTCCGGCCGCGAGGTCAACTCCGCTTCCCCCGGCGGGCACGTCACCACCACCGAGTACGACCGCTTCGGCAACACCGTGCGCGAGCTCTCGGCGGCCAACCGCGCGGTGGCCCTCGGCCTGAGCGCAGCCGACCGGACCACCCAGGCGGAACTGGGCATCGCCCAGCTCGCCTCCGCCGAGCGGGCCGACCTGCTGGCCACCCGGTCCGTATACAACTCGACCGGCACCCGCGAGCTGGAAGAATTCGGCCCGCTGCGCCGGGTCGACCTCACCTCCGACCTCAAGTCCGGCTCAACCGTCCACGTCCCGGCCGGCACCTCGGTGATCGCCCGCTCATGGACGGCCACCGAGTTCGACACCGGCCGTCCCACGGACGGGACCGCGAAGGTCAAGGATGTGGCCACCAAGGTGACCACGGGTGCCCAGGTGCGCGAGCACCCGTCCGTCCACGGCGAGACGCGCGTCACCCAGACGGTCTACGACTGGACCAAGGGCCTGCCGACCCAGACCGTCAAGGACCCAGGCGGCCTAGCGATCACCGAGGGCACCGAGTACGACGCCCAGGGCCGGGTCGTCAAGCAGCTGCTGCCCGGCGCCAACGGCACCGACGCCGCCACCCGGGTGACCACGTACTGGTCGGGCACGGGCACCGGCACCTGCCAGGGCCGCCCGGAGTGGGCGGACCTCGTCTGCTCCACCGGCCAGGCGGGAGCAATCACCGGCGGCGGCTCGAACCCCGCGCAGCTGCCGGCCACCACTACCCAGTACGACTGGTACGGCAACCCGGCCGTGGTCTCCGACACCGCGAACGGCGTGACCCGCACCACCACCTCCACCTACGACGGCGCGGGCCGGGTCACCAAGACCTCGGTCACCGGTGGCGTGGGACAGGCGGTGCCCGAAATCACCACCGAGTATGACCCGGCCTCCGGTAAGGCGGTCAAGGCGACCTCGCCGACCGGCGGGACCATCATCGAGGCGTTCGACAGACTCGGCCGCCAGATCTCGTACACCGACGCCGACGGCGGCACCACCAGGACCGAGTACGACCTGCTGGACCGTCCGGTCAAGGTCTCCGACAACGTGCCCTCCACGGTGACCTACACGTACGACACCGCGATCGAGCCGCGAGGCCTGGCCACGAAGACCACCGACTCCGTTGCCGGTGCCTTCCAGGCAACGTACGACGCCGACGGCTCGGTCATCTCGGAGAAGCTGCCCGGCGGCTACACACTCACCGTCAGCGAGGACTCCACCGGCTCCCCGGTGGACCGCACGTACAGGAGGGACAGCGACGGCACGGTCGTGTACTCCGACACCGTGACGGAATCCGTCCACGGCCAGGTCACCTCGCACGCCGGCTGGTCCGACCAGGTATACGGCTACGACGCGGTGGGCCGCCTGGTCTCGGCCGAGGACACGTACAGCACCCAGTGCACCAAGCGCACGTACACCTTCGACACGCGCACCAACCGCAAGACCCGCACCACCGCCACCGGCACGCCGGGCGCGGACTGCCCGACCACGGGCGGCACCACCACTAGCCACACCTACGACAACGGCGACCGCCTCGTCGACAGCGGCTACACGTACGACGCCTTCGGACGCACCACCGCGCTGCCCGGATCCACGTTCGGCTTCTACAGCAACGACCTGGTCCACCAGCAGACCTCCGGCGGCCAGCGACAGACCTGGCAGCTGGACGCGAACCAGCGCTTCCGCTCCTGGAAGGTGGAGACCGGCAGCGGTCAGACCTGGACACAGACCGCATCCAAGGTCAACCACTACGACGGTGACGGCGACAACCCGCGCTGGATCACGGAGGACACCGCCACCGGCGCGCTCACCCGCAACGTGGACACGGCTTCCGGCGACATGGGCGCCACCACCACCAAAACGGGCGACACCGTCCTCCAGCTGAGCAACATCCACGGCGACGTGGCCCTGCAGCTCCCCCTGGACACCTCCGAGGCGCCGGTCGCACTGGACGCCGACGAGTACGGCAACGCGCGCGCCGGTCAGGCGGCCACCCGGTACAACTGGCTCGGTGCCAAGCAGCGTTCCGCCGAGACCCTCACGGGCCTTACCCTGATGGGCGTACGCCTGTACAACCCGCAGGCAGGCCGGTTTTTCTCCCTGGACCCGGTATACGGCGGTTCGGCCAACGCGTATGAATACACCAATGCCGACCCGCTGAACCAGTACGACCTGGACGGCAGGTGGAGCTGCGGCTGGTGCAAGAAGGCCGGGCGTTGGGCCTGGAAGAACAAGTGGAACATCGGGGCGGCGGCGCTGACCTTCGCACCCGGCGGCCAGTTCGTCCTGGCAGCACGCTTCGCCTACACCGGGTACCGGGCCTACCGCCTCGCCAAGTCCGCGAAGTTCGCGAGCCGGGCGCTGCGCTCGGGCCGCTACGGCGGTCTGAGCTACCGGTACGGCAATATCAGCGTGGCGAACTACGGGCGGGCCAAGAACTCCTGGCAGCGGGGTACCGCGGCCGGGCGCTGGAACCACCAGGCACGCCGAGTCAAGGTCGGCTGGAACCACAACCGGTTCGCCAGCCGGCCCACTTTCCGCGTGGGCTGGCGCTGGCGCAACAAGCCCCGGCACTTCACACTGTTCTGACGAAGGATGCCTAACGCTATGACCTACCTGCACACCGACCCGGAACTCAACGCCCGGGACGAGCCGACGGCGCGCGAGCGGGAGCTGATCGACGCGGTCGACGCGCTCCTCACCACCGCCGACCCCGCAGGGATCATCAGGGACGAGACCCAGTGGTACCTGGGCACAGCGCTGGAGGACGGGGACAATCTGGAGCTCGCCCTGCCGCTCGGCTGGGACCGTGAAGTAGCCCTGCGCGTGCTGCTGACAAGCGAGTCGTTCACCGTCGGCTGGGGCGGCGAGCTGGGGAAAGCCCGCTCGTGGCGTCCTTCGAGTCGGCCGCGCCCTCCCTCGTGGAAATGACGGCCGCCGTCGAGGCAGAGCTCTCCCGGGAGCTCCGGGTATCTGAGCGCAGGCGCCTCTTCGGCGGGGCGTCGGAGCTCCACCTCCGCCGCAGCGATGGCTGGACCGACCTGCTCCGCGGCGGCACGCCGTCGCGTGAGCAGGACCTGAAGCGGGCCTCGCACGAGGCCACGCTGCGTACGGTCTGACCGCTCGCACCGCACCGCGGGCCCCGGCACTCCCGGGGCCCGCGGTGTGTTCGACTCCGGGTCGGTCAGTCCTCTTCAATCTCCGTGGCGGCGCCCCCTTCGGCGGCTTCGGTGTCGGTCAGAAGCAGCACCTGTGTCCTTCGCCGGGCGGGTCCGTGGCGTGTCACGGCTGGAGACCCTGGCCGGGGCCCGGCTGCTGGTGCTGCTGTTCATGCTCCTGGCGGCTCTCGGCCGCGGCACGAGCCGTATCTCATATCTGCCGAGCCCCCACTGCGGGTTCCCCGCCAGCGGGGCGGCCCCGCACCCAGCCCACTGTGGTCCTGGCCGACAATGCCTGTTCCTCACACACCATCCGCGAGCACCTGCGCAAGCGCGGTATCCGCGCGGTCATCCCGGTCCCGGCCAACCAGCGGGCCCACCGCCTACGGCGAGGTAACTGAGGCGGCAGACCACCCGCCTTCGACCGCGAGGCATACAAACAGCGCAACACCGTCGAGCGGTGCATCAACCGCTTGAAGACCCGACCAATGGCGCGGCATCGCCACCCGCTACGAGAAGACCGCGACCATCTACCTCGCCGGACTCCACATCGCAGGCATCCTCATCCGGTCCCCCTGATGATCCGAAAAAAATGGTCTAACTCCCAGCCGTGGCGACCGTGACCACGGTGACCGCGACCATCGCCGCCTGCATATCGCGGATCGCAGCACGGACGCTCTCGGCCGCCCATTGCCCGGCGGCCACCTCCCCCATCCTCGCGGCGACCTGCTTGCGCGGGCTGTCCGGAAAGGCCAGGCGGTGCAGCTTGGCGGAGTGGATCAACGCGATCAGACCCGCCGTCCGTGAGTCCGGCTCGACGCCGCCCAGTACGACGGCGCGGAGCCGTTCCCGCAACTCAGCCTCGACGGCGCCATCGGCCTCGGGATAGCGCCGTATCGGGAACACGCCGAGTGCCTTGTGCTTCTCCTTCACGACCACTCCGCGCCTGCACAAACTCTCCAGAGCCGCACCGACGGCCTTGGCTTGGTCCCTCGTCAGCCACTCCGTCACCCGTCGCTTCTTGCGACCGCGCAGCCACGTCTCGATCAGTGCCGTCCGCCTGTCGAGCAACTGGTCCCCGGTCGGCGTCGTGTCGGTCAGTTCGAGGTGCTTGCCTGCAACGGACACCCGCCCGGCCAGAACCAGTTCGAGCAGGATCCCTCCCGACACCGCCCACCCAGCGGCCTGCCGCTGCTTCGCCGACCCGGACTCATCGTCCAGAGACAGCAGCATGATCTCCTCGGCCAGTGTGATCGCCATACCCACTACCCCCGTATACGCCCCGTGATCGCTTCTCATGATCAGACGCCCGGAGCCGCTAAGAAGTTCCCCCGTTAATTCCGGCCCAGTGTCTCGTGATTTTGTTCGCGTACCTCGCAGAAGTAACAGTCACGGGACACGAGGAACTGGCATCTGAAATGGAGACCCCGCTGACCGAGTTCTCGGCGTCCCGGATTAGCAGTCACCTGTTTCTTCGTCCGTTGAGTCGAAGGCTGCGCGTGCGCGGGCGATGGCGGGCAGGTTCTCCGTGGCCCAGGCCAGCAGCGTGTCAATCGGGGGCCGCAGTGTCTTGCCCAGGGGCGTAATCCGGTACCTGACCGCCACGGGGCGGGTGGGCAGGACCTCGCGCTCGATCACGCCGTTCCGTTCGAGGCGCCGCAGTGTCGCGGTCAGCGACTTCTGTGTGACCTGTGGGATGGCTCGGCGCAGTTCGTTGAAGCGGCAGGGGCGCTCGCAGAGCTCGTTGAGGACGCTGAGCGACCACTTGTCGAGGACCTGGTCGAGCAGTTCGCGGTGCGGGGCGTCGATGCGGAGTTCGTCGTTGGTATCCATGGTGAAACCTGGTCTCGTTGAAGTGTCCTCCTGCTACTAGGTAGCTTTTATATACCTACTTTGAGGAGAAGCAGCCATGACTGTTCACCACTTCACGCCCGAGGGCATGCTCCAGCCGGTCCCGTACCACCACGTGGCCGTGGGCACGGGGACGAAGCACGTCCACGTCAGCGGGCAGATCGCCCGCCAGGCCGACGGGACTCCGGTCGCGCCCGGCGATCTGGCCGGACAGGTCGCCCAGGCCCTGCGCAACATCTCCGTCGGGCTGGCAGGCGCGGGCGCGTCGTTCGCCGACGTGCTGCGCATGACGTTCTATGTGACCCGGTGGAGCCCGGAGAGGATCGGTGAATTCATGACCGGCGTGGAAGCTGTCGCCGATGAAATCGGCCTTCGGCTTCCCATGCCGCCGGCGTCCCTGATCGGGGTCGATTACCTCTTCGAGCCGGATGTGCTCGTCGAGGTCGAAGCAACCGCACTGCTCGACTGATTCCGAAAGCGGAGAACGCCCGGTTGGTGTCGCTGGTGAAGGAGAGCATCGGTTTCGACCGGGAGGCCGGCATACCCTGCAGGGGCGCTGCATGTCGGGGTGTTTCACCGCACCCTTCGAGGCGTCCCTGGTCGGCACGATCGCGCCGACCGGGCAGCTGATGCGACTCGAACTGATCAACCACTTCCGCTATGACGAGAACGGCCGGCTGGCCGAGGAGTGGGTCCCAGTACGACAACGTCGGGCTTCTCCATCAGCTCGGCGTCGACCTCATCCAGGGGCGCTGACAGACACCCGCCACGTGCTGGAAGGACCTGTTGACCGTAACCTCAGCCGAGGCCCTCAGCCTGCTCGCCGAGCGGAGGCGAAGTCGCCGCGTTCGCAACGCAGCAAGCCGCCGACTACAACATGACACAGAACCGAGAGATCGCAACCAGGGGCTGACGCACTCGGCGTCCAGGAATGCCCCGGTGGGCCCGTCGGGTTCCAGGAGTGCGGCCTCGACGATGGGCGGACCAGGCGGTGGACCTCGTCGACCGTCCCTCCGCCCGTCGCCCTCAACCCGGGCGGCGGGAGGAGACGCCGTCCGGCTCGACGAAGGACAGCAGCGCCTTCGGCTCCCGTAAAGGGAGGCCGTAGCCCGCCGGTTCACGATGGGAAGCGTGGAGGCCCGCCCTGGCATGCCATATCCCTGTCGGCGGGACGACGCCCTCGGCCGGCACTTCCCCGTTCTCCTGCTTGCTGCGCCTCAAGACAGACTCCTCTTTCGGGCGGTGACGCTTCCGACTGCGGGGATCTTGCCCACGCCCCGGCCAGCCAGGCCGAGCGGTGGGTCAGCCGCGAGTGGATCCGGTTCTGCGCCTGGGCTTCAGCCTTTCCGTAGTGGGTAGTTTCGGTGGCCGTGGTGATCGCCGGTTCAGGCCAGGTCTCGGGCTTGTTGAGGCGGAACTCCGTCCGTGTTCGGGCAGATGACCGCCACGGGGATGGGCTCAATGGAACTCCTCGCGCGAGGGCGCCGGACAGTGCATCACCCGGTCGCCGCGGATTCGCCCGATCAGCTCGACGGGCGGACCCCTAAGGATCCAGGTCAGGCGAGTGACGTCGTAGTCGGCGTGCACGACATGATGAGGTCTGGGTCCCGGGCATCCACTGGCCGACCGCGACGCCTCAAGGATCACGAAGCCTGTACCTCCCCTGCTGTCCGCCCAACCGGTCACGGTCCGACCAACGGCACGACCCCGGAACTCGCCCACGCCCCGACAGCGAGGCGCCAAGGAGCCTGTGTCCAGTCGTGAGCGCAGGGGGCGTACGCACTCGGGGGGCGTACGCCGTCCTTTCGAACCATGCAGGCCCTCAGGTCTGACTATGTACGAGCCGCTCAGGCTGAGAAGCCGTATCTCAACCGATGATGGAACGTGCGAGTCGAACGGTTTTCCGCCGGGGTGAACTTCCGACGGTAGGCGCATGAAGGCAGGGCCCCTTGGTAGCTCGGAGCTGTGAACCGAACCGAGCAGTTCCAGGAGGCCCTGTTGTCGCAGTTCTACGCGCTTGCCCCCTTCGCTCAACTCAGCCGCCCGATCGTGTGATCGCCTCGCGCAGGTGTACGGGAACGCGGCTGACCAACCGGACCGGGTACGTCGGTACCCGTCGGATATGACGGACGGGGAATGGACGGCGGTGCGGCCGCTGCTGCCGGTGCCGGCCTGGCTGGAGGGTAAGGGCGGGCAGGCCGAGGGCAGCGCCCCCGAAGCTGCTGGACGCGATCTGGTACCTGGTCGCGGGCGGGATCTCCTGGCGGGCGATGCCCACGGGCTTCCCTGCCTGAGGCCGGGTCTACGCCTTCTTCCGCCGGTGGCGTGAGCACGAGGGCCGGGAGGCGGAGCCTTCGGCGGGGATCATTGACGCGCAGTCGGTAAGGGCTGCCGCGTCCGTGCCGACTGCCTCGAGCGGGTACGACGGCGGGAAGAAGGTCCCGGGCCGAAAAAGGCACATCCTGACCGACATCCTCGGCCTGCTTCTGGCCGTCGCGGTGACTGCCGCGAACGTGGGGGACCGGGACGCGGCCATGCCCCTGCCGAGGCGACTGCTCTCACTGCACCGGGAGTTCACCCTGGTCTGGTCTGACGGCGGCTACACCGGTGGCCTTGTCAGCTGGGCGAAGGCGAAACTCGCACTCGCCTTGGAGGTCGTCAAACGCACCGACGACATGAACGGGTTCTGGTGCTGCCCCGCAGGTGGGTGGTGGAGCGCGCGTTCGCATGGCTGATGCATTCACTCCGTCTGGCCCGCGACTACGAAACCCTGACGGCCACCAGCGAGGCGATGATCCAGTGGTCCATGATCACGCGCATGAGCCGCCGCCTGGCCCGGCCACCGGCCCACGGTCGGCATTGACCATCCCCGACCCCTCCTGGAGCAACCACCCGCGCTCCGCCCAAACGCCTCGCCTTCGACCGCACACCCTCCACCTTCGCCGGCGTCGACCCCAGCCCCCGGCACCACCGAAATTTCCTTCGCCCGCATCGGCCCCTGGACCGACCGGCACGCCACCATGCCCAGGATCCGCTGGTAATCCGGCGCGAGAACAGTCGCAGGCAGCCTTTCCCGCCTCCGCGCCCCGAAGGGCAATCCTAGAAAAATACGGCAATATTGCTACAGTTAGGCTTTCAGTGCGGCCGACAGGGCTACTGCCACCGCGCCCATGGCGCCGATCGGCCCGGGGCTTGCTTGACTGTGCTTCGATTTACTGCTTCCGCAGGTAGGGGCACTCGCCGCGCCATTTGACCGCAATGATAGCGGTGTAGAATGCATGGTTTCCCTTGTACTGCCCCGGCCCCGGGTTGTGGTGAACGCAGAATGTGTCGCGATATCCGTTGTAATTGATAGTCACGTCGACGTGATCGGCGCCTGGGTACGGATATCCGTTGTTGAATATGGACTGAATGAGTTCCGTGCCAGTCCAGTCGCCGGCGGTCTTCACTACGAGCTGGCCTGTCTGGTTTGGCCCGCTCCATGCGCAGAAATATCCACTCGGGCAGTCCGGTGGGCTCGGTTCGGCTGAAGCCGTGGGAGCCACTGCTACAGCTCCTCCGAAACCCAGTGCTATGGCCAGAACGCCTAATCTTTTCCGCACCGTCGCCTCCCCTGCTGGCGCCAGAAATTAGAACACTGTATGTTCGCACGCCGACATCACGCACGTCCAGAGCTATCGATCCGAGTTCTGGGTCGTTGGTCAGGTTCTGTTTACATAATTGAGCTCCGTCCGGAACGTCGGGTTGGCCCGGTGGTGGAGTGGACATCCTGGTTCGGGCAGGGGTGCACGCAGCGCAGGCACGATTTCGGTGATCATGTGAGTGTCGAAGTGCCATGAAGACTTGGTGAGTCGGCGCCTGCCCCTGCATCTTCCTCATGCCCACCGCGCTGGACCAACTGAACCAGTGAGGTTGATCCCGGGGAGTGGACACCGGGTTTCATGCGACGAGTGACAGCGTACGTGTCGTGATGAGCTGTTGTCCGAACTCGGCTGGTGTGAGAAGCCGTATCTCAACCGGTTATGGAACGTGTGAGTCGAACGGGTTTCCCGGCGGGGTGATCTTCCGGTGGCGGGTGCATGAAGGCAGGGCCTTTGGGAGCTTGGAGGTGCGAACCGAACCGAGCAGTTCCAGGAGGCCCTGTTGTCGCAGTTCTACGCGCTCGTGCCTACCTCGTTCAACTCGGGTGCCCGATCGTGTGATTGTTTCGCGCACGTGTACGGGAACGCGGCGGATCATCCGGAGCGGGTGCGCCGGTATCCATCGGACATGACGGACACGGAGAGGGCGGCGGTGCGGCCGTTGTCGCCGGGTCGTGGTCACCGCGCCGCGGGTGAACGACCGCCGCGTGGATGAGGCCACCGGCGAGCGCAAGCGGTTCTCCTCCAAGGTCCTGGCGCCGTGGTGCCACAAGTCCCCGAAGATCTCCGAGGTGCTGCCGCTGCTCTACCTGCATGGACTGTCGTCGGGAGACTTAGTGCCCGCGCTGGAGCAGTTCCTCGGCGGCACGGCCGGCCTGTCGGCGGCGACCGTGACCCGGCTGACGAAGCAGTGGCAGGACGACCACGCCGCCTTCCAGCAGCGGGACCTGTCCGACCGCGACTTCGTCTACGTGTGGGCCGCCGGCGTGCACCCCAAGGTTCGGCTCGGCCAGGCGCACAGCTGCGTGCTGGTGCTGCTCGGGGTGCGGCTGGACGGCACGAAAGAGCTAATCGCCCTGGCCGAGGGGCCGCGAGAGAGCACCGAGTCGTGGGCCGACCTGCAGCGCGACTGCCACCGCCGGGGCATGCGCGACCCGGAGCTGGTCGTCGGTGACGGCGCGATGGGCCTGTGGAAGGCACTGCGGCAGGTGTTCCCCGGTGCCCGGCACCAGAGGTGCTGGGTCCACAAGGCCCGGAATGTCACGAAGTGCCTGCCGAAGTCCGCGCAACCGGGCGCGACGAAGGCGGGCCCTCCACCTTGATCGTGGACACCTCGACACTGGATCTTGAGTCCAGAGAGAGGAGTCTCAGGTGGGGACCTACAAGTACTCGGCGGAGTTCCGGGCGGACGCGGTGGCCCTGGCCCGTTCGTCGGGTCGGCCCGTCTTGCGTGTTGCCGCCGAGCTGGGCGTGAACCACGAGACGTTGCGGCAGTGGATCAAGACCGCGGAGAACGCCGAGCGGCCCGAGGCGGTCGCTCAGTCCACGAAGGACGCGGAGATCGCGGCCTTGCGTAAGCAGGTCCGTGAGCTGGAGATGGAACGTGACATCCTGCGCCGGGCGGCCAAGTATTTTGCGGGCGAGACGAACTGGTGAGCCGCTTCGGGTTCGTTGCCGACCATCAAGGCGCCTTCGGCGTGAAGCGGCTGTGCACCGTGCTGAACCTGTCGAGGTCCGGGTTCTACCAGTGGCTGGAGACCGCCCCGGCGCGGGCCGCGAGGAAGGCCGCCGACGCCGCGCTCACCCGGCACATACGCAAGATCCACACAGAGTCCGGGAAGACGTACGGCGCCAAGCGGATCACCGCCGAGCTCCGCGAGGGCGGTGCGATGGTGAACCGCAAGCGTGTGGAGCGGCTCATGCGCCAACACGGTATCCAGGGACGGAGGCTGAAGCGGCGGAACCGCACCACGGTCCCCGCCGCCCAGGCGGTGCCCGATCTGCTGCGGCGCAACTTCACCGCAGCCGCCCCCGACCGGGCCTGGGTCGGCGACATCACCTATCTGCCGATCACCGGCGGGAAGTTCCTGTACCTGGCCACCGTCCTCGACGTGTTCTCCCGCCGCCTGCTGGGCTGGTCGATGGCCGACCACATGCGGGCCGAGCTTGTCACCGACGCGCTCAACGCGGCCATCCGCACGCGCGGCGGCAGGGTGGACGGCGTCATCTTCCACAGCGATCATGGGGCTCAACACGGGTCGAAGACATTCGCAGACGCCTGCCACCAGGCCGGGATCCGCCGGTCCATGGGAGCGGTCGGCACCTCCGCGGACAACGCCGCCGCGGAGTCGTTCTTCGCCTCGCTCGAACGGGAGATCCTTCCCGGCCGGCGAGGCTGGCCGACCGCACGAGCCGCCCGCCTCGCAGTCTTCCGCTGGCTCGGCTTCTACAACCACCAGCACAGGCACTCCACCATCGGCTACCTTGCGCCGGTCGCCTTCGAACAAAGATCCACTACGCTGGCCATCGCTGCATGACAACCGGTGTCCACGATCAAGGTGGAAGCCCTCATAGCCCAGCGGGTCACGACCGTGTCGTGCCGGGTGGTGGCCATGACGTGGAAGACGCCAGCCCGCTCGAGCTCGGTCCGCCAGCCCTTGCTGAAACCGTAGGCGGCGTCCGCCGTCACCCACCGGAACGGGATCTTCTCCGTGATCGCCCGGCGGACCATCGTCTTGGCGATGGCCACCTTCGTCTCGAAGGCGACCGCGTCCTCGATGCCCGCGGCCCGGCAGCGTTGCCGGTCATCGGTCCATGATGTGGGCAGATACAGACGCCGGTCGATCAACGTGCGGCCGCGTTCGCCGGCATAGGCGAGGAAGACGCCCACCTGGCAGTTCTCTGTCCGCCCCGCCGTTCCCGAGTATTGGCGCTGGACCCCGGCCGAGCGGACCCCCTTCTTCAGGAAGCCCGTGTCGTCCACGATCAGCACCGCACCGGGGTCACCCAGATGCTCGACCACATAGTCACGCACGTCGTCCAGTACCTCATCGGCGTCCCAGTCACATCGGTTCAGCAGCCGGTGCATCCGGTCAGGGCTCCCATGCCCAGCCTCCTCCGCGAGCGTCCAGCCGTGCTTCCGCTCCAACGGCGCTATGAGCCCCCGCATATACGCCAGCGCCGACTCCCGCGGCTCCGACCGGGCAAACCGGTGCACGAACCGCTCATGCACCTCACCCAGACCCGCCGCCCACGCCCTCACATCACCAAGTACCCCACCCATAACCAGCCCAACGACCAACCTGGCCACCAGTAACGCCAAACGCCTTTGCAGTATCGGGAGTTCAGGCGCATCACAGTGGATGATCAGCTCGCCAGGTCGGTGCATGGAGCGGTGCTGACCAGCACCGCGGCCCTCGGGTCGAGCGCGCGGACGTCGAGGGTGACGGTGGAGCCCTGCACCGCCACACCGATCCGGTTCTGTCCGCTCAGGGGGACGCATTCGGCCGCGTGCGACGGGCGATCGAAGACCGTCAGGACGTTGAGCGGCACGCCGGCGGGCAGGCTGGTATTCGGTACCGTTCGGCGCTGCCCACTCGAGATGCCGGGGCTGTTGTTCCACAGCAGCGCCGCGAACTGGCCGCCGCCGTTGTCGGCTGCGGCGAAGTCGGGGTGGGCCGGGTCGAGGTAGGCCCGGGACGAGATTCGGCCCAGAGCGTGGTAGGCGGCCAGGGTCCGCAGATGGCCGGAGAAGCCGTAGTGGTCGCCTTCCAGCGTGTCCGCGGTGACCATGTGCTGCAGGTCGACGTAGAACAGCTGCCGGATACTACCGGACAGCTTGCCGCTGCGTTCGGCATGCCACAGGTCGGTCAGGACATGGCCAGGTGATCGCTCGACGGCGTCGGAAACACCGTCGTCGCCGTACTCGGTCACCCAGGTTCCCGCCTTGCCGGGGATGTCGCCGAGCGACTGCCAGCCGCCGTAGGTGTGGTACGACACCTGACGGATCTCTGGTCGAGCGACCGTGTTGTTCCAGATCTGCGAGCTACGGAAGGCGGTGGCCGGCCCCATCAGGATGCCGGTGTTGTTGCCGACGGCCGCATACAGCCGATTCATGTAGTGGTTCCAGGCACCGACGTTGTCCGGGTCGGCGACGAACCAATGCGTGTCCGGTTCGTTGATGGTCTCGATGTAACGCACATTCGGATAGGTGCGGCGCATCCGGTCGGCGAAGGCCAGGTACGGGCCATCGGCGATCTGAGTGATCGAGACGGTGGGCTGACGCCCGCCACCCGCCCACCAGTTGTCGTAGCCGTCGACGCAGCACGCCGCGATGATCATCGGAATGCCGGCCTGGTCGGCCTGCGCGATGAAGCCCTGAACCGCCGCCGGGGTGTTGCGCCAGTGCCCGGTCTCGTTGTCCCATCGAAGCCACGCGTCGGGCAGGATGCCGTGCAGCCGGCGCAGCGACGCCAGCGTGCGGTTGGAGTCGCTGTAGTACAGGTCGGGGATGGCGTAGATTCCCAGCTTCTGTGGATGGATCGTGGTGTTGCCGAACGGTCCGCCGCTCGAGCCGCCGGGGATCTGCCACTGTTGGGGCCACTGGTTGTTGCAGTCGTAGAGCTGCAGTTGCACCCCGTTGGTGGTGTTGCCGGCATTGAGGTCGAGGCAGCGTCCGGAGGCCGGGTTGCGCAGCGCCCCGTTCGGCTGCGGCTGCCAGATCTGGTTGGCCCCGCCGTGGCAGTCCCACAGCTGGACCTTCGAGAAGTTGGCGGTGCCGTAACCCTCGACGTCCATGCACTTGCCGAGGGTGCGGACGGTGTTGTCGGCGGCCACCACCGTCCAGATCTGGTCGCGGGCGTCGAGACAGTCCCAGAGCTGTACAGACGCGCCGTTGTGCCCGACGTCGTCACCGCTGACGTCGATGCATTTGCCGGCCGCTCCCGGTCCTCGGATCGGCCCTGCGGCGTCGGCGTCGGCGTGTGCCGGTGTCGGGCTGGATTGCAGGCCCACCGACATCAGCAGGGCCAGCGCTGCCACGCCGGCCGACCCGCGCAGCAGCGGAGTGATATGCGGCATGCTGAGCATGTGTGCTCCTTGTGTGATCGGTTTTCGGGGGCCGCCTCCGGCGGGCGCGCCCGGTATTGCGGCTACGGGTAGATCTCGGCGCGGTCGAAGCCGATGTAGGTGGCCTGTGACGCCGGCTGTTTGGTGCCGGTGTTGCGGATCCGCAGGGTGTGCGGGCCGGGGCTCAGCCGCGGGCTGACCCAGAGGACTCTTTCTCCGTCCCGGACCGGGCCGTAGTGGTCGACGGTAGTCTCCGGTCCGCCGTCGATTGACAGTGCGGCGATGCCGTTGCCGACGTCGCGTACACCGAGCAGGGCGATTTGAGCTCCGGTGAAGGTGATCGTCGCGGTGGCGCCGTTCTGGTTGGTGTAGTGGTCGTCGCCCTGGTAGCACTGAGTGCCACAGGTTGTTCCGGCACTCCAGCCGGCGGAGTACGACACCGTCGAGCTGCCGGCGGCCGGTAGCTGCCACTGCTGGGGCCACTGGTTGTTGCAGTCGTAGAGCTGCAGTTGCACCCCGTTGGTGGTGTTACCGGCATTGAGGTCGAGGCAACGTCCAGAGGCCGGGTTGCGCAAGGCCCCGTTCGGCTGCGGCTGCCAGATCTGGTTGGCCCCGCCGTGGCAGTCCCACAGATGGACCTTCGAGAAATTGGCGGTGCCGTAGCCCTCGATGTCCATGCACCGGCCCATCGATCGGAGTGTGCCGTCGCCCTGGACGGTCCATTGCTGATCCTGCGCGTTCTGGCAGTCCCAGAGCTGCACCTTCGCGCCGAGACTTCCGGTGTCCACACCGCTGACGTCGATGCACTTGCCGGTGTTGCCGGGGCCGCGGATCGGGCCGGTCACGGCGCCGCTGCCCTGGGTGTCGGTGTCGTTGACAACCTTCGGCGCCGGGCCGGGATCGCCGGACGGCAGCGCAAGGTCGGCGCCCTTGGCCACCGGCGTACCGAAATTGGGTGTGCCATCGCCGTTCCAGGTGAACCGCTGTGCGCGGGTGTCGCGCCCGGCGTAGGTGTTGTCGCCTGCGGCATCGGTGTTCTTCGCCTGGTAGACGATCCAGTCCTGGGTGCCGTCCGGCGAGGTGAAGAAGCCGTTGCTGCCGACGCTGTAGGCCCCGGCGGCCGGGTTGCTGGCGAAGACCGTGCCGTGGTTGCGCCAGTGGCCGCCGTTCATCGGGTCGGCACCGTCACCGATCGACAGCATCTTCATCTGATAAGTGGGCTTACCGGTGTCGCAGACCGAGTAGGTGAGGAAGGTACGCCCGTTGCGGTGCAGGGTGGCCGGTGCCTCGGCGACGGCGTCGCAGATGTCGACGGGCATCTCGTAACTGGTGCCGGTCAATGTCCACGGGTTGGCCATCGGGGCGAGCCGCAGCCGGTCGAAGCCGCAGCAGTAACCGGAGGCCCAGACGAAGTAGAGCGACCCGTTGTGCAGGAACGGCACCCCGTCGATGCCGAAGTAGCCGCTGCTCGGGTCGTTCAGCTGGGCCTTGTAATGGTACGGGCCGGCCGGGGTCGCTCCCTGCGAGACCAACCCGTCGGACTCGAGGACCTGCATGCGGTGCTTGAAGACGTCACCGTCGTCGCCGGTCCAGTACACGTACCAGCGGTCGTTGAGGCTGACGACGACCGGCGCCCAGATGTTGCGGTTGCGGTTGGTGTTGGTCTCAGTCCAGATGACGGCTGCGGGTGCGGCGAGCAATCCGCCGAGGCTGGCCGCGGTGCGCATTCGGAGGGTGTTGTCGCCGCCGGTCTCAACGGCATAGTAGCGGCCGTTGTGATGAGTGATATAGGGGTCCGGTGCCGGACTCAGCGGGTTGCGAAACGTGTTCGCCGGAGCTGCCGCGGCGCTGTCCGGCGCGTTGGAGACGGCGAACAGACTACCGGTGAGCAGCATGGCAATTACCAGGAGGCATCGCTGTAATCTGGTCATGGAAGACCTTTCTCGGTGGGTGGGGCGGTTCATGCGAGGCGCCACAGGTGGTCGGGGGTGCCGTTGTCGTCCCACTGCGTGGTCTGGGCGCCGTCCAGCAACGACATGCCGTCGACCGCGAGGATCTTGCCGCTGTGCCGGTTCTGCAGCACGAACCAGCCGTCGCCGCGGTCGAGCCGTCGCCACAGGTGGTCGGTTGTTCCGGTGTCGTTCCACTGGGTGATCCAGGCACCTTTGTCGCGCGACATCCCGGCGACGGCGAGGACCTTGCTGCTGTGCTGCACCTGCAGCCGGAACCAGCCGTCCCCGTTGTCGACGAAACGCCATTTCTGGTTCGCCCCGCCGGTCTCGTGCCACTGCCAGACCCGCGCCCCGCTGTCCTGGGAGATGTTCGAGACGTCCAGCACCTTGCCGGAGTGCCGGTTTCGCAGGGCAGTCCAACCGCCTCCGCTGTCGGTGAGCCCTTCCGGGAAGCCGGCATGGTCCTTGTAGGCGGCGATGTACTGCCGGGTCCATCGGTAGTAGCGGTCGCCGTTGCCGCCGGACTGACCGGGATCCTGCGGCTCCAGATCGCGGCTGGCCGACGAGTGGTAGTTGTCGACGAACCGGGTGTTGCCCGACCCGTCCAGGAAGCGCTGCGCGATCCACTCGTTCCACCAGGTCAGCACGGTGATGCGAGGACGGACCTGGAACGCCCTCCGCCACTGTTCCTGCAAGGTCAGCCCACCGCGACGCCAGATCGCGCTCCCGGCGTCCGTCATGTAACTGCGCTGCAGGGCGGCGCTGACGGTGATCTGCTCGGCGGCCCCGCCGTCGTAGGCGACCTGCTGAGGAGACGGTTGCAGGAACGACCACTCGCGTTGCGGCAGGCTGGCCTGCAGGCCCCACATCTTGCGCAGCGTGAAGCGGTCGGCGAGCTGCCCTGGGACCACCTCCGTCACCAGCAGCAGCGGCTTGCCCTGATAAAAGGCGAACAAATGATCGTTGGCATGGTTGGCGTACCAGCGGTCCCAGACGAAGCGGGCCACTGCGGAGGCGTCCCCGGAGTTGGCCCAGCTGCCCACCCAGAACACCACGTGCGGAGTCCGTCGCCCGGCGCCCCGGGCGACCCGCATCTGATCCAGCAGGACGTCGACCGGATGGGTGAACAGGTTGTCGTACCCGCCGTAACCGCTGCAGTTGGTGGCGTCCACGACAATGAAGTCAACGCGGGCGTCGGACAGTTGCTGGAAATGTCGGTCCAACACGGCCCGGTCGTCGCTGCGGTAGTAGCCGCCGGCCGGGCGGCCCCAGTGGTGCCACCAGTTCGCGGGGCCCCATCGGGGCGGCTGGCCGGTCCGGGCTGCCTCGGCCAGCAGGTCGGTGTTGTCGTAGATCGGTTGCCCTACCCCGACGGCCAGGTTCAGCCAGACCGAGTAACACATACCCACGGCGTCGGGCGTGCTGTCGAGGTGCAGGGAACGGGTCATGTCCGGCAGCGGCGCCGCGTGCGCGCTGCTCGTCGGAATGCCGGCCGCGGCAAGCGGCAGGCCGAGCGCGACCGTGCGGAGCAGCGTGCGCCGGGACGGGGACTGGTCGGACATGGGAACTCCAGGCTTCGGGGAAGGCGGAAACACCTGAGAGGGAAGCTGGTTGCAGATCTGCAGGCGGGGGCCGGGCCGGGTGTGGCCGGCCGGGGCGTCCGGGCATCGGCCGGAGTACGGATCGCGCAGGCTGCGGGACCCAGCGCCGCGTCGGGCTATCCCAGCAGCCCCACATCTGCACGGGTGTACCGGCTTGGTGTCCCGGCCGGTCGCCGCGGTCACCTTGATGTCGAGGCACTTGCCCAGCACGCAGGGTGCCGTTACTGCGTACGGTCCAGATCCGCACACCGCCACAGATGCGATCCCAGAGGAGGATCGGGTGCCGTTCGCCCGGTTGCCGCCGACCACGTCGACGCAGCGGTCGCCGACCGTACGGATCGAGACGGCGCGTGGCCGGTGCTTGAGGTCGCCGGCCACGCCGAGCGTATCCACCCGCGGGTGGGCATGGAACCGGCGCAGGAAGTCCAGGGAATTGGACCGGCCGTCGGTGAGGAAGCCACCGGGCGGCGATGCCGGGGCGGTAGTCGGCCGTAGCGCGCCGATCTCGCAGCAGCCCCAGTTGCTCTGTAGGGTCACCATGTCGCCGCCGGGCCGCAGCAGTATGCGTCCGACCGGGACACTGCCGAAGGTCTCGGCGCCGGGCAGCTCCAGACCGCCGACCAAGGTGCCGTTCAATAGCAGCCGAGTCTGTGTCGATCCGAACGGTGAGCGGTAGACGCCCGCGACGTCGAACAGCCCGCCGGTACCGCCCGCCACGGTGATCGCGATCTGGTCCGTGGGGTCGTCGAAGCCGGCCACACAGCCGCTGGCCGAGCAGTCCGGGACGACCGTCGCCGTGAACACCCCGCTCAGGGAACCGCCTTCGGCCCAGTAGGTGCCGGTGTCGGCGACGGCTGATGCGATCACCGTCAGAGGTACCAGGGCGGCCGCGGGTGTCGGGGCGAGCTGGTGGTGCCAGAAGAGAGGTTTCATGGGAGTGCTCCCATATGGCGGTCGGGAGAGCCGAGGCAGCGATTCCCGGGTTGGGGGTACGTTCGGCCGAACCGAGCTGATCGACCAAAGCGCCCAACACGAGTCACCAAAATCAATCAATACCGAACTGTAAATTCGTCGGCGGCGCGCGTCAATAGGTTCGGCAATCGATGCGAGACGACGGGACCACGCCAGGAACTGTGCGGTTTTCGGCCCTGTCTCACATTCGGTGGTGACGTAGAGTCATGAGGTCGTTGACACTCGCGTGAGAACGCCAACAAGCCGGGCCACGGCGAGCCCTTCACCCGTGCCGCCGCTGCGGCCGAGGAGGCCGGACTGCGCGGCACCTCCTGACCGGGCCCCGTGTCCGGCGACCTCGCGCGAGCGGCTCCCTCCGACGCGCCCGCCTGGAAGGGCGCCTCCGGTTCAGTTCCAAGGCCAGGCACGCAGTGACGCCCGACATTTCTTCAGAGTGATCGGCACCCCTTTCGGCGTTCGGGGGTTCAGGCCGTTCCCAGCAAGTCTCCATGGACCTTCCGCTCCTTCGCTCCCTGCAGCCAAATCCGCAACGGCGCGGCGCGCTGAAAGCCTTGGCGCACGGCCGCTGCCGGATCTCGCCCGTGCTCAAAGCCGACCGCAGGCAGGGCGAGGACCAGGCGGTGCATCGTGTCCGGTAGGACCGGTCAGGCCACGTCGGGGTCGCTCGCAAGCACGAAGACGTCGGAGATCCCGACCGCCTGGCCGCTACGGCTCACCGCAACTCCGACGATGCCCCTGCCCTCGAAAAGGCTGCTCGGCAAGCGGCAAGGCGGCCGGTCGTTGGGGAGCTCAAACCGAAGGGGACCGGTACTGCCGCCCTTTCCCCGCGGCCTTTCCTGACGGCCACCTGAGTGGGACGAGCGATCAAGGCAGCTCGAACCCCGGTCTCGCGGAACGCCTGTCGGCAGATGTGACCCGATCAGCGTTCCGCGAGACCGGCACGGTGACAGGTGCCCGCGGGCCACGACCGTATGAGAACCCAAGCGCCCGAAGGAACACCGTTCGCCTGAGAGGTCCCGAACCGGACACCCAACCAACACAACAAGTTCTGACAATTTCTCTCATAAAGCCTTTGTTCTCATGGCGAGTACCCGAAGTGTTTTCGCCGTAACCGCACACGAAGCAGCATCATCTCCGGGCCGTCCCCGGACTGGAGACGGGCGACGCCCACACCCTCCCCGTTGCACCGACTCACCTTCCCGGCACGGCATGAACCAGCCGCGCCCCAAATGTCTCGGGCGGCGGAATCGACTCCCCAGACAGCAGCCCGACCCTGAGCAGCACCATCTCCGTCACGCCTCATGTCGTGAGAAATCGTGAGCCATGGTCATAGGTGGCGCATTTCTCACCACTACGCGGCCTGCGCAGCGGCACCGGCACCGTGCGGTCCATACGTGCGGGTCGGGGAGACCGTTATCGCACCCTTCCCACTGCATCCGGCGCCGGACCCGGCAAGGGCGCCAACCTGCCAAAACCGCCCCGCGCCCACAGCTCTGCACCGGGCTGTCCGAAAGTCGAACTTGTTGGCAAGGACTGCTCCATCGAAGCTTCACCCAATCGATGTGGCACTCCCAGGGCGCCCCCACGGTCCTTGGGCCTGCCGCTGTCGTGCCGGCGGCCCGGGCACCGGACGGGCCCAGGACCCCTCATCGGAGGACACATGCAGGTCAAGACATTCCTGTCTTCGAACACCTCGCCCTGAAGACCCGTGCCAGCCCCACCGTCGGCCAGCGCATCGAACGTTCGGGCAGCACCACCGGCTCCGTCACCGGCCTGAACGCCACCGTCAACTACGGCGGAGGCCAACTGGTCTACAACACGATCCAGACCAACGCCTGCGCCGAACCCGGCGACAGCGGCGGCACCACGTTCTTCGAGCCGGTCACCCGGCCGCTGAGCCTGTACGGCCTCAACGTCTCCTAGAGCGTCCGCGATCATGAAGCCGTGAGAACCGGGGCGTCATCCACCCGGCGTTCCAAAGGACCATGGGGCCCGCCGAACAGCTGAGTGAAGAACCCGGATCCGGTCTTCACCGGCCCGTACCTGCCAATTCACGGGTATGGGCCGCCTCACGTCGTCGGGCGGACGACGGTGCTGAGCCGGCGGACGGCGATCTGTCGTGTTCACGGCCGCGCACCCGCCGGCGAAAGGGCGGCGCCCGGCACCCCCGGGCGCCGCCCGGCCGGGGCTACCGGGCCTGGCAACTCAACGCCGGTGACGAGGCCGCCGGTTCGGCTGCGGTCCATCGGAGGTAGAAGGATGTCGAATCACCCGGTTCCAGAGCGGCGTTCCAGCCGAGGTTCACGGCCGACCAGCCACCCGGGGTGAGATCCACCCGGGCGTTCCAGTGGTCGCCGAGCGCGGTGCCGGGCTTCCGGTTGGCGCCGGTTCGCCAGCCGGAGAGCGGCTCGTCCCCGTCGTTGGTGACCGTGACCTTGACCAGATGGCCCTCGCCCCAGGCGCCGACGACCTCCCAGTCGGCCCGGCAGCCGCCGTGGCGGGTGAAGTCACCCAACTCGTCGAGGGTGATGACGTCCCGGTGGCCGTAGACGTGCTTCAGGTGCTCCCGCGAGTTGCTGACGCCGTCCTTGACGAAGCCGCCGCTCCAAGTCGTGAAGTAGCTCCAGTGGGCCTGGTAGGCGCGGGTCAGGTCGGGGTCGGGGATGGGGCCGTTCTCGCTGAGGGCGACCGGTTTCTTGTCACCCACCAGCTCTACCAGTCGCTCGTACGCACCGCTCTGAGCGCTGTGGTCGCCTGCCGGCGGATAGGTGTCGGCGCTGACGATGTCGACGACGTCGTCACCCGGATACCACTCGGGGTCAAGCGAGTTCCACACCCACAGCAGGTTGTGCAGTCCGTGGTGACCGACCATGCGGTCGTACATCAGGCGGTACAGTTCCTTGGCCGGTCCCGGTCCCTTGGCCCCCCACCAAAACCAGCCGCCCTCCGCCTCGTGCAGGGGCCGCCAGAGCACGGGGATGCCAGCGTCCTGGAGGCGGGAGAGCTGGGCGGCGACGGCGTCGATGTCGCGGATCAGGAGCCGGTACTCCGCGGACGAGGGGTTGGCCAGGGCGGCGGCCAGGTCGAAGGTGGTCGCGTCGGTGTAGAAACCGCGCCACCACTCCTTCCCGGGCTCGTCGATCAGCCCGGCGGGGGCGTTCCAGTGCCAGACGAAGGCGGTGACGCCGCCGCGCGCGTGCCAGGCCAGCGCGTGCTCCACCTCCTTGGAGGAGGCTCCGCGCTCCACCCGACTCGGGGAGAAGTCCATCATGTCCAGTCCGGCGACGGCCGGGGTGCGGCCCACATGTTCCTCCACCCAGGCGAGCGAGTCCATGTCCTGCTGGCCGCTGAGGGTGTGTTCGCCGTAGTTGTCGGAGAGGTAGCGCAACAGGGACCGCGCTCCGGGCGTGGCCCGCGGGTCGACCGGCGTGCCGTGGACCTGGTGCGGTCCGCGCGGCGGCGTCGGGCTGATGCTGATGCCGTCGATCTGGTACCAGCCCCAGTTGCTGCGGAGGGTGACGGTGTTGTCGCCGGGCCGGAGGAGAAGCCGGCCGGCGTCTGCGGTGGTAAAGGCATGGGACTCCGGCAGTGGGACGTCGCCGGCCCCCTCGCCGTTGAGCAGGAGCGAGGTGACTTTGGAGCCGAAGGGCCCGCGGTAGTGCACGGTCAGGTCGTGAAGCCCACCGGGGCTGTCCGGAATGGTGAGCGTCACCTCGTCCTCGGCCGTGTCGAACCCCTCGACGTAGCCGGCGCCGGAGAAGCCGGGAGCGGTGGACGCCACGGTGACGCCCCGCAGTTCACCGTCCTCCGCCTCGATGACGGTGACGGCCGCGGAGGGCTCCGTCCGGGCGTGCGCGGTCATGGCGGGCAACGAGGCGGCGATCAAGAGGCCCGTCAGGACGGCCACCGACCGACGCGGCACGCGTCGGACCAGTCTTCGGGGCCGCGGTGCGGCCGGGCGGGGCGGTACGAGCGGTACAGGCATCGGCGCGGTACCTCCTGGGCGAGAAAACATGGAGTGGGAGCGCTCCCATTGACCCGGAGCTTCGCGAACCTGTCAATGACCTGGCATTCTCCGTCCAAAAACGGCGGTCGTACGCCCCGTTTCCGGTCTCGCGGAGCATTGGAGAACAGTACGCGGGCAGCCTGAACCCCGCGCCCCAACTCCTGAAGAGACCGGCGATCCGGTGGTGCTCGAGTGTTCTGTTCGAGGACCACGATGTGCTGATGCTGTTCGACGTTTCTCTGTATGGGATCGAGAACAGCGGCAATGAGATCAACCAGGCGGGGGGCTTGTCGAGCCTGGGCGCCGCCGAGTGGTTCGAGCCCTTCCGCCCGGATCAGGCTCGTGATCCCGGTCGCGGGTTTCGCCAGCCCTGAGCCCTGCAGGCGGTGGCGCTCGGCTACGTGAGCGTCCCGCCCCCGGGGGCTGACACGCGCCGGGGCAAAGGGCAGGTTCCTGCACTGAAACTCGGCCGAACTGTGGTGACGCCTGCCCGCCCTTCGCGACGCCCACCAGCGCCGACGGCCCGCTCCGTCGTACGCCGGCTCTCTCTCCGACACACCACCACGCGGCCCCGTACCTACCCATGATCAGCGAAAGTGACCAGCGCACAGAAAAGTTGACCACACCTGATCAGCGAGCCTGACACCTGACAAACCCACAGCTCACACCATGACCAAGACCGACAACCCAGCCACCAGCGATGGCCTCCCAACCACTCCCCCACGAACCCAGCCCCGACCTGCAACTGATCAGCCCAGCTCAGCCAACCCTGAACTGATCACAAAAACCGACCCTGAACAGCCACGCCCTGCACACACGACAACCGGCCTTCACCAGAAATCGACAGCATCCTTCACCACGGACACCCCAACAACGCGGTACCAAGCCCGCCACACCCACCACCAGTGAAAACCAGTGAGGCACACCCAATGCACATCACATGCCGCCCATCAATCAAACGGGTGAATGATCGTTTCCGGTTCCCGCCGTATGCGTTTGCAGTCTGCGGACAGGCATGTCCCTGCATATGGAGAAGGGCACAGGTGGATGACCGAGGCTCTGGCCGAGACGGAGCGCGTCCTGCGGGAGCTGGAGCCGGCGGTGGAGCGACTCCTCGAGCGGCATCTGGCCACCGCCCGTGAATGGTTCCCGCACCAGTACGTGCCGTGGAGCGCAGCGCGCGACTACGACGGCCCGCTGGACGGCACGGCCTGGTCACCGGAGCAGACAGCACTGCCCCAGGCCGTGCAGGACGTGCTGGTGGTCAATCTGCTGACCGAGGACAACCTGCCCAGCTACCACTTCGAGATCGCCACCCGATTCGGGCGGGACGGTGCCTGGGGCACCTGGGTACATCGGTGGACGGCCGAGGAGGACCGGCATGCCTCGGTCCTGCGCGCCTACGTCCACGCCCGCCGCGTCGTGGACCCCATCGCCCTCGAAAATCTGCGGATGCGGCACGTCGGCACCGGCTACCACTCCGGTGCGACAACGCCCCTGCATGCGCTGGCCTACGTCACCGTCCAGGAACTGGCGACTCGACAGGCCCACCGGAATGCCGGGACAGCTTGTGGGGACCAGGTCGGCGAGCAGCTGATGGCACGGATTGCGGCCGATGAGAACCTGCACATGCTCTTCTACCGGGACTTGTTCGCTGACGCGCTTGCCTTGTACCCCGGCGCGGCGCTCGCCGCTCTGGCCGATGTCCTCGAACACTTCGAGATGCCCGGCGCGATGATCCCTGGCTTCCGGAGACGTGCGGCGCGCATCGCGGCGTCCGGCATCTACAACCTGGATGTCCACCTCGAGCATGTGGTGGCCCCTCTTGTGCGGGCGCTGAAGGTCACCTCTCTGGCCGGCCTCGGAGCGGTCGGCGAGCAGGCGCAGGAACGCCTGGGTGCGCATGTGGAGCAGCTCGCGGAACGGGGGCCCGAGCTCGGGAACTGTTCGAGCGCATGGAGGCCGTGAGTCGTTCATCCGAATGAGGACCGGCGTGACTGCCGCGAGCCACGTACAGACAGAGAACTCTTGCAGGAGGAACCAGACATGACCCAAGCCTCATACAACACCCTTCCCGAGCAGCTTGTGGCCCTGGTCAATGAGCAGCTGGGCGGCGAGGCACAGGCCCGGCAACTCACGCCGGACCTCACCTTCGAGAGTCTCGGCATGGACTCCCTGGCCCTGATGGAACTGGTCGTGGCGGCGGAGGAGCGGTTTGGGATCGTGCCCTCCGAAGAGGCGATGGACCTGGCCCCGTCTGCCACCCTCGCCGCCGCCGCCCGTGCCTTCGCCCATGCCCGCTGACGTCGCCATCACCGGGCTCGGGCTCGTCACCCCGGCCGGGCACACGCTTGAGGAGAACTGGGCGGCCCTGTGCCGGGGCCGATCGCTGGCCGCCCAGGACCCCGAGCTCGTCGGCCTGCCCGTCGACTTCTCCTGCCAGGTGACCGGCCTCGACGCTGCGGCGGGACTCGGCCCGCCGCTGGCCCGGCGGGTGGGACGGTTCATCCAGTTCGCGCTTCTCGCCGCCCGCCGGGCAGTCATCGACGCCGGTCTGCCCACGGATGTCGGACTCGGCGAACGGGTCGGGGTCGTGCTCGGCGTCGGATCGAACTGCCTGAGCACATACGTCACCGAGTTCGGCCATCTCGGCGCGGGCCGGCCGGTGCGTGTCTCGCCGCTCGCGCTGCCGCGCAGCGTGCCGAGCATGGCTGCCGGTGAGGTCGCCATGGACCTCGGCGCCCAAGGTCCCAATTTCACCACCGCGAGCGCCTGCGCCTCGGGCGCGACCGCGATCGGGGTGGCACGCGATCTGCTGCGGTCGGGAACCTGCGACATCGTGCTCGCGGGCGGCAGTGAATCGGGCCGGTCCCGGATGACGGCCACCTGCTTCACCCGGATGCGCGCGCTGTCGCCGCGCCGCGACGAACCCGAGTCGGCCAGCAGGCCGTTCGACGCGGCTCGGGACGGATTCGTCCTCGGTGAGGGCGCCGCCGTCCTCGTCATGGAACGGGCCGCCGACGCACGCGCTCGTCAGGTCGAGGTGCTGGCCCTGCTGCGCGGTTACGGTGCGGGTTCCGATGCCTACCATCCCGTCGCCCCGCACCCACAGGGCGACGGCGCCGTCCGCGCAATCGTGTCCGCCCTCCAGGACGCGGGGTGCAGCCCTCGCGACATCGGACACGTACAGGCGCACGGCACCTCCACCCCGCTTGGCGACAAGGCAGAAGCCGCAGCGCTGGCGCGCGTCTTCGGCGACACCACGCCTCCAGTCACGGCGTCCAAGGGGGTGATCGGACACTCCCTGGGGGCGGCGGGCGCGATCCAGGCGGCGTACACGGTACTCGCGCTACGCCACGGCACGGTCCCGCCCACCGCGAACTTCCAGCAGCAGGACAGCAAGCACATGCTGGACATCGTGGCCGGACCGCCTCGTCCGGTCACCACCAACACAGCCGTCAGCTGCGCCTTCGGTTTCGGCGGCCAGAACGCGGTCCTGCTGCTCACCAGCACATAGCCAACCGCAGCACGCCACATCGTACGGCCATCGAGCTGAACCTGACCCGGTGGTGACGGTCCTGCCACGGGCCCCCGAGGGCCGCGCCGGACGTCGACGACAACGAACGGGTGCAGGTCCAGGAGCCACCCCCGCAGGTGTAGCCGTCAGGGGAGGACCGGACATCACGTGACACCCCTGTCGGAGGGCCGGACCAGCGGCGCTCCGCAGGTCGAGATCCCTTGGAGTAACCATGGACCCCTACCAGGCACCTCGCCGTGACGTCAGCCTGCTGCGCGAGCTCGAGCCGGTGGTGGCGAAGGCGGTGGACGCCCATTTGGAGAGCGCGGATGACTGGTATCCCCATGAGTACACCCCCTGGAGTCGCGGCGCCGACTTCGACGGCGTGCTGGGCGGGACACCCTGGGAGCCGGAACAGGGCACTCTCGGCAAGGCAGCCCGGGACGGCCTGGTGCATAACCTCCTCAGCGAGGACAACCTGCCGAGTTACCACCGTGTGATCGCCGAGCTCTTCACCCGGGACGGAGCCTGGGGAACCTGGGTCAATCGCTGGACAGTCGAAGAAGGCCGCCACAGTATCGCCATTCGCGACTACCTCATGGTCACCCGCGCGGTTGATCCTGTCGCCCTGGAGAACGACCGAACCGCCCACGTCCAAAACGGCTGGGGCATGGACTACGGCGACGATGTCGTCGCTTCCCTGGTCTATGTGACCCTCCAGGAACTCGGCACCCGCGTCTCCTACCGCAACATCAAGCTTCAGTGCGGCGACTCGGCCTGCGAGGCAATGCTCAACCGCATTGCCATGGACGAGAACCGGCACATGCTCTTCTACCGCACGGTCCTGGCGGCAGCGATGGATCTGCATCCTGACCGAACCGTACGGGCTGTGGCAGATGTCGCCGCTTCCATCCGTGCGCCCGGCCACGGTGCCCCCGGCTATGCACGGCTGGCTCAGTCGATGGCGCGCTCCGGTATCTACAGCCCCGTCACCCACTACGAAGAGGTCTTGCAGCCCATCGTGCGCTTCCTGGGCATCTTCGACGCCAGTGGCCTGCGCCCGGACGGCGAACAGGCTCGAGAGGAACTCGCGGCCGTGCTTGAGCACTCCGCCGGCCAGGCCGCGCGGTTCACCCGCATCTTCGAATCCTCAGCCCCGTCCAACCCAGCCTCGGTGCACTGAGCAGGGCTGCAGATCCGCGCCGCTTTCCACGGAGACGTCAGTGGCCGCCCCCTCGAGTCCCCGTAGGGGCAGCCTGGGGGCGCAGGCAATCTGGACCGCAGCCTGTGGTGGTCCAGATTGCCGTGAACCCATGGCCCGGCGAACAGGCCCAGGGGGAGTTCGTGCCAGGGCGCGCAGGGAATCCTGCGTCACCGCCGGACGACCTGCGATCTGCCGGCCCAGCGCGGGCAGCCCGGGTCTGCTCCGACTCGGCAGCAGGCCGTCTGCCCGGCGCGTCCAGGAATCTGTACTGCTTCAGCTACGCGTCTTGTTCGGCGGAACCTGTCACGACACGTTCCGCATTGTCCGGTGCCGGATCCCTGATTGTGCTGGGCATGGAAGCTGTGGCAGGGCAGGGCTGTGTGAAAGCACCTTCAAGCGCGTCGAGCTCGGCGAGCCAGCGGGCGGGGAGTTCGTCGATCTCGGGCAGGCTGGGGTCGCCGACGACGGCCAGGTGCGCGGTTCCGGCGTATTCGCCCAGGCAGACCGACAGGTGGTGTCCTGCGGGCAGGAACATCAGCGGCAGCAAGGCGTTGATGCTGTGGCCGTGGAGTTCGAGGGGACGTGCGGGACCGGGGACGTGGGTGGCCACCATGGTGGTGCGTCGCGGGTGCAGGATTCGTGCCAGGGCTCTGCCATGCCAGCGCGTGGGCAGGATGTCGAACAGAACATCCGCGTCGGGATCGCGGTGGCTGAACCGGATGTTTCTGGTGGCCAGGCGTGTGGCGGCCAGGCGTTCGGCAGCGGTGGGCAGGTGGCAGGGCAGGATGACGGGGACACCGCGGTGGAAGTTGCCCAGCGCGGTGTTCGTACTGCTGCGCCGGGTGTTGAGGGGGACCGTCACCTGTACGGTGCCTGTGGTCCGGTCGGGCAGCCAGGGCCGCAGGGCGCCGGCGAGGGCGGCCAGGTAGACGTCGTTGAGACTGACACCACCTTCCCGGGCGATGGCCTTCATACGAGGCAGGGGGGTGTGGACCCACATGCGCCTGGGTGGGCCGGTCGGGGCTTGCACACGGTCGGGGCCGAGGCTGATCGCGTTCGCGGGCAGCGCGATACCGACGACCGCGCGTAGCAGGGCGCGCACGCGTGCGCTCGTCCAGGAGGGTGGGTGCACGGGGGGTGTACGGCGGCGCGGGAGGCCGGGTTCCCGCACCGCGGCGAGCGTGATCGCGATCAGGGACATGCCGTCGAGGAGGCCGTGGTGGGCGCGAAGGAGCAGGGCGAACTCGTTGTCACGGTGGCCGTGGAGCAAGGTCATGCCCCAGGTGACGTCCCTAAGCGGCTGGGCGCACACGCGCTCGATCGCCGCGTGCAGCGCGAGGTCACCGCCCAACGCCGTCAGCGCGACCTCCTCAAGGTGATCGGCTGGCGCTGCAGGGCCTACCGCGCTCGCGCCCCGTGGGCGAGCGCGGTCGCGCAGCGGCGGGTGGGCCGCCCGCATCAAGTTGATCAACGCGTGCAGTTCGACGGTCGAAGGGGCGGGGCCGGCGACCACGGCCACCCCGCCGATCTCGACGTTCGTGTGCGGGTGCGCGGCCGCGTAGTCGAACCAGCGTTCGCCCGCCGCGGTCGCATCGTCATGGTCGTGCACAGGGTTCTCCGCTGAATGTCGTTCGCGTGGCGAAGGCTGAGGCGATGGGCTTGTGTTCATGAGGCACGCCACGCCGTGGGACACGACATCGACGCAGCGCCCGGTGCGGCCGGATCTCACTTGCTCCCGTTCACGGTCCGCGGCTCCCCCTGAGCGATGTCCGGGCACGTACCTGGTTACCGGGCGCCGACCGGGGTCGTCGGCGAGGATTCGGATGACGCGGGCCGGTTGTCGGGGATCGTGGCTGCGATCTCGCGCACCAGAGCCCAGGCGTTGCGTACAGAGGTCTGGGACGCCAGGCGCGAGCCCAGGGCCGCGCGCAGGATGTAGCGGCCGTCAACGGTGGTGGGGGTTACCAGGATCTGGTGGGTGGCGTCGAGATCGTTGCGCAGGCACTCGGTTCGGGCGTTGTCACCGGTGAGGCGGAAACACACCAGTCCGAGTGAGTGCGAGACCAGTTCGAAGCCGGGGCTGTCCCGCACCAGGTCTGCGAGCAGCGCGGCGTGGGAGAGCTGTTCGCGGATGTGTGCGCGCAGGCCCTCGACGCCGTGGGTGCGTAGGACGAACCACAGTTTCAGGGCACGGAATGGGTGCATGAGCGGCACCTGCCAGTCGCGGAAGTCGGTGACATCGCCCGATTCGCTGGCCTGGTTGCGCAGGAAAGGCGGGCAGATGTCCATGGCGGCGGTGAGGCTGTGGCGGTCAGCTACCCACATGGCGTCGCAGGGCGGTCCTGTAAGCAGCCACTTGTGGCAGTTCACGGCGTAGGAGTCGGCGTGCTCGACACCCTCGTTGATCCAGCGGTTCTCGGGGCAGACGGCGGCCGAGCCGGCGTAGGCGGCGTCCACGTGCAGCCAGGCACCGAACTCCCGGCATACGACGGCGATGTCGGCGACCGGGTCGATGGCGCAGGTGCCCGTGGTGCCGACCGAGGCGACCACGATCGCGGGAACGACGCCTGCCGCGCGATCGGCTGCCAGTTGCTCACGCAGGGCGCGGGGGTCCATCTCGCAGGTGCCTGTCAGGGTGGGGATCTGGGTGGGTTCCCCAGGCCGGCGATGCGTGATGCTTTGGGGACGCAGGAGTTCGCCTGGTCGGTGCAGTACAGGCGGTAGCGCCCCTCGGTGCCGTGCTCGCGCCAGCGCCCACCCGAGGCCCGGTACAGGGCGGCGGCTACGGCCACCAGGACCGCTGAGGACGCGGAGTCCTGCAGGACCCCGCCGCCGTCCCCGGTGCTGAGGAAGCGCTCCGGCAGGCCCAGCGCGACCGCGAGGTGGTCCAGGACCGTCTCCTCGAGTTCGGTGGCGGCCGGGCCCGTCGACCACATCATGTGCTGGACCGCCAGGCCGGAGGCAAGAAGCTCGCCGACCACCGACGCGGGGCTGGTCTGGGTGGGGTAGTAGCCAAGGAACGAAGGGTGCTGCCAGTGGACGAGCCCGGGGATCACCACCCGCCGTACATCGGCCAGGACATCCCGGATCGGCTCGCCGTGCACCGGTGCACAGTCCGGCAGCATCGCACGTACGTCCCCGGGGTGAAGGTCTGGTGTCACCGGCAGGCGTTCCTCGCGCAGGTCCTCCCAATAGTCCTCGAGGATCGCGGCGACTTCGCCGATTGCGCTGCGAAACGAATCATCACCAGGAGTCACTGACATGCCGGGTAACGTACCGCATAAAAACTAGTGAAATGACCCAGATGACAGACGAATCCGTGCTGTGGCTCGCCCCGCCTCAGCACCTGCCCCACGACTTGGCGACCCTGCGGGAGGCCGCGGACCGACTTGACCGTCACCACCCAGCCCCGGACCACCGCCGGCTCCCCGAACGCGACCCCCGCGAGGCCGCCTTCGACGAATTCTTCGCGGTCGCACGGTGCGCCTGCACCCCCGCGCTCTTGTTGATCGACGCCCTCGACGACACCCTGGCCACAGTGCGGGCCTTCTCCCGGAACCCGGACGGATCTCTGACGGAGCCCGACCTCGATCTCGCCGCGCACGCGGCCGGCCTGATCCCGCGAACCGGCCTCTCCGAGTCCCGGACGCAGGCCACGGTGCGCCAGCGCTGGATCCAGGGGCACCGGCTGTTCTTCGCCCTCACCCAGGCGACCGTCATCGCCCTGCGGCACGCCCTTCGCGCCCCCTCGCCCGCAGGTTCCGCCCTCGGCCTGGAAAGCGCCGCTCACTTCCTGCGCGCCAGCGCGTCCGCCCTGCGCATCACCGCGTCTTTCGACGCGCAGGCATACCACGACACGGTCAGGCCCTCGATGGCCCCACCGCAGGCTCCCCGTGGATTCTCCGGCCTGTGGTCGGCCGATCATCGTGTCCTGGTGCAGAGTCTGCGCGAGTGGGGCCTGGCCGCACCGGCCAGGTCTTCTATCCTGCGCCCCGCCCACCGGCGCCTGGTGGAAGTCCTGACAGATGTTCACCACGCCCACGTGGGCGTCTGCTCGCGCTTCGTCGGCTCCGGGCCCTCCCTGCTCCGCGGCGCGGAACCGGGGGTGCAGGTCCTGGACCGCCTGTGCCAGCGGCGCCGCACCGCTCTGGACGCCGCGCCCGACGGCAGGCCGGCCCAACTGCGTGACGCCCGGAATGAAGACCTCACCCTTCACCACTGAACCCGCACTTGACGCGCCTGGAGCGGGCGGGGGAAGCCGGCTCGGCTCGGCGGCTGGGTGGACTTCCGGCCAGCAGCAACATCACTTTGGGTACGCCTTGATCGTTAGTGCAGGTATGCCAGTACACAGCGGGGATGTGACAGGGAGGGGGGCGTGGTCAACGTCCCGGGCCTGGGGGGTGGTGGTGTGCGCGGCGGTTGCGCTGGGCGTGGCGCTTTTGAGTCTCCCAGCGGTGTCCGGCGCTTTCGGCGCAGGCGGGACCATCGCCACAGGCACCGAGTCAGCCAGGGCTCAGACCCAGGCTGAGCGGCTGGGCGTCGGCACTGCGGATCTGGTGCTCGCCCTGACGATGCGCGACGGGAGCGCACGGCCGGCGGTTGCAGCGGGTACCGGGACCGTTGCCCGTGTGCTGGCGGACGAACCGGCTGTGCGTACGGTGCAGTCGGCCGCCACGGGAGATCCCTGGCTGATTTCGCGGGACGGACGCACCGGACTGGTGACGGTCTCGCTGTCGGGCAGCGACGCGGACCGCAAGGAAGCGGCGTTACGTCTCGTGCCCAAGGCGCGTGCGGCTGTGCCGGGGATGCGGGTGGACGCGAGCGGCGTCTCATGGGCGACGGCCGAGATCGACCAGCAAGGCGGGGCCGATCTGCTGAAGGCGGAACTCTGGGCTGCGCCGCTCATCGTGCTTCTCCTGTTGCTGACCTACGGTTCGTGGGCTGCGGCCGCGCTGCCCCTCGTCGTCGCCATGCTGGCCGTCGTCTGCTCTGTTCCCTTGCTGGGTCTGCTGGCCCACGTGAGTGATGTGTCCGCGTTCGCGGTCAACGCGGCCGCAGCCATCGGCTTCGGTCTGTCCATCGACTTCACCTTGTTCGTCCTCGCCCGCTACCGCGAGGAACACGTGAAAGGAATGCCGCGCGCCCGAGCACTGGACGTAGCGCTCAATACATCGGGTCGCTGCGTGTTCTGTTCGGCTGTGGTGATCTCATCATGCCTGGTGGCGATGGCCGCCATCCCCGTCCCGCTGCTGCGCGCGCTCGCCCTCGCGGGTGTGACGGTGACGTTGCTCGCGGCGCTGGCCGCGTTGACGGTGCTGCCGGCCGCGCTGACGCTACTGGGTGATCGCGTCGATGGCGCCGACCCGCTGCGCAGGCTGCGCCGGGCGCCGATCGGAGGAGCCAGCCGGTTCTGGCAGAAGGCCGCCCGGCGTGTCACTGCCCGGCCTGTGGCGGCGGGCCTGGGGGCGCTCGCGGTGCTGGTGGTGATGGCTTGGCCCGCAACAGGTCTGCGGCTGAGCGCGATCGACGAGCGGACGCTGCCGCCGACGGCCTCAGCCGCCGCCGCTGCCGCGGACCTCCGCGGGCGCTTCGACGTACCCCCGGAACGAGTCCAGGTGGTGGTCCTCGAACAGCCGGGAGCGGGCCTTGGCAACTACACGGCCGCCGTGGCCCGGCTGCCGCATGCGGGTGCGGTGCGCGTGGTGCCCAGTCCTGCGGCGGGTCGGCCTGGACATGTGGCGCAGGAGCGGCGCCCGGCAGCGGTGCTGGTGGCGGCAACGGTGGGACCCGACACGCCCCAGGCCGCGCGCCTGGTCGATGGGCTGCGCAAGACTCCCGCGCCGGGCCTGGTCCTGGTAGGCGGTCGGGCCGCGCAGATCACCGACACCACAGACGCGGTGCGCGGCGCACTGCCCTGGGTGGCAGTGGCGATGTGTGTGGTTCTGCTGGCCGCACTCACCGCGTTCACCCGCAGTGCGATGGCCCCCTTGAAAGCGCTCGCGGTGGCCCTCATCAGCCTGGCTGCCGTTCTCGGCTTGATCGTGTGGGCCTTCCAGTACGGACACGGGGCGGACGTGCTGGGCGGGTTCACGGTCACCGGTTCCCTCGACGCAAGTCTGCTGCTGTTCACCCTGGCCGTCGCGTTCGGCCTGTCCATCGACTACGAGGTCTTCCTCTTGGGCAGAATCAGGGAGGAGTTCGACCGCGGCCTGGACAACCAGTCGGCCATCGTCAAGGGCATCTCCCGCACCGGCCGGCTGATGACCTCCGCCGCAGCGGCCCTCGCCATCTCCACCGCTGCCATCACGACCTCCCACGTCACTATCCTCAAACTCATGGGCGCGGGCATCGCCTCCGCAGCCGTCCTCGACGCGATCCTGGTCCGCGGAATCCTCGTCCCCGCCGTCATGGCACTTCTCGGCCCCGCCAACTGGTGGAAACCCGCGCCCATCGGCCGGCGACGTCGTCGCGGCCCGCGCACCGCGACCACTGAACCCGCGGCGAGCTGACCGCCCGGCTGCCCGGCCACCACCCACACCCACCGCCTGTGTCACGGTGAACGGTGACGGCAACCGGCTGATGCGCGAGGCGGCTCCTGAACAACGCGGTGGGCCCCGCTAGCCGTGGTCGCCGGCTTGGCGGGCCGGGAGAGCCGACCTCGGCGGTACGCCCCCCCGCTCCGGGCTGTCCTGATAGAAGTACGAGGCGAAGACGCTGCTGCTCACGTGCAGGTGCGGCTTGGGGCAACGGCCGCCATCGCGGGCGACGGGCAGTCAGCCGCTGGCGGGCTGCACGACTTCCCCGAACCTCGACATCCTGCATCTGCTGTGGCCGGTCAACAACGGGATCTTCCACTACATGGGCTTCACGCCCTTGCCCCCGTTCATTGCCTTCGCCCCCGCCTCGCCACCGAGCAGGGACGCAAGGGGTACCTCGACGCCTACGCCGAACACCTGTGCACCATCGAGACCACCGACCCCCTCTTCATGCACCCCCGCGAGGACTACGGACCCGACCAGCGGCTCCTGCCCAGCGTCGAAGCCCGCAGCGGCTTCCAGTGGAACCCCCGCGCCGGCCAGACCCGCGCGGAAGCGGCCGCCGGTCACACCCCGGCACCTCAAGACCTCACGCACCACAACCCTGCCAGGACCGGTGACCTACGACCAAGGTCCACCGCCCGAACTCCGGTACGACAGCAGGTGGCCGACGAGCCGGCGGCCGCCACGACGTCGTCCTCGACCACGGGTTGTGGCTGCGCGAGGACCGCGACGCGTGGAGGAAGCGGCATGATCCTGGAGGGCGGTTTCTGCTGCTTCGGTCGACGTCACTCACTCATGATTGCCTTCACCGTGCGTCCTGGCCGAGCAGGTTTTGTCGAAGTTGCTGTTCAGCGGCCTGTTCCAGCAGGGCCCGTGCGGAGTCCGCATAGCGCATGGCGGTCCTCTCGTGGAGCCCGAACAGCTCGGCAAGGTGGAGGGGGTCAGACCGCTACAACGCCACGGCACAGCCGTTCCAGTGGAAGATCACCACTTCCGACCTGGACGATCTTCTGGCCAGACTCGACCGGCACCAACCCAGCCGGCACGAAGAATCCTCCGCCGCCTTGGCCGCATGATCAACCCCCGAAGGACTTCCGGAGCCGACCACTCAGGAATGCAGGACGGGACCTTGGCCCGAGTGGCTCTCTTGACGAGTCCATGCCATGCCTGCACGATGCGTCGCACGGGAAGCCCTCGTACCCCCACCCAGGAGACAGCATGCGACTTCGCATACGCGGCAGAAGGTCCGCCACCCTCACGGCCTTACTGGCGCTCGCCGTCGCGGTACCGCTCACCGCCACCGCGCCCACCCCGAGCTCGCCCGCATCACCGGCCACCACACCGGTCGCGGCAGGCGAGGAGGTCATCCGGCAGTACGAGATCCACGGCCCGGACACCGCAGCCGAACGCACCGCCCTCACCGCCGCGGGCGTCTCCGTCGACGAGGCGGACGGCCACGTGGTCGTCGTCAGCGCCAACCCCGAGCAGGCTGCCCGCCTGCGGGCACTCGGTCACAGCCTGAAGGTGCTGCCAGCGCCGCCCGACCGGACCGGGGGACGGGCCGTGCGGCCGATGGATTTCCCCTCCGCCGACTCCCGCTACCACAACTACGCCGAGATGAACACGGAGATCAATCAGCGGCTCCAGCAGTACCCGGGCATCATGACCAAGCGGGTTATAGGCAAGACGTACCAGGGCCGGGACATCATCGCCATCAAGGTCAGTGACAACGTGGCCACCGACGAGAACGAGCCCGAGGTCCTCTTCACGCACCACCAGCACGCACGCGAGCACCTCACCGTCGAGATGGCCCTGTACCTGCTGCGCGAGCTGGGCGCGGGCTACGGCTCCGACTCCCGGATCACCAACGCCGTCAACGGCCGTGAACTCTGGATCGTGCCGGACCTCAACCCGGATGGCGGCGAGTACGACATCGCCTCCGGCTCCTACCGCAGCTGGCGCAAGAACCGGCAGCCCAACGCCGGCTCGTCGTACGTCGGCACGGACATGAACCGCAACTGGAACTTCAAGTGGGGCTGCTGCGGCGGTTCCTCGGGCTCGACCAGCTCGGAGACCTATCGCGGCCCGTCGGCCGAGTCGGCTCCCGAGGTGAAGGTCGTCGCCGACTTCGTGCGCTCCCGGGTGATCGGCGGCAAACAGCAGATCAGGGCGGGCATCGACTTCCATACGTACAGCGAGCTGATCCTCTGGCCGTTCGGCTACACCAGCGCCGACACGGCGCCGGGCCTGACCCAGGACGACCGCAACGCCTTCGCCGCCGTCGGCGGGAAGATGGCCGCCAGCAACGGCTACACGCCGGAGCAGTCGAGTGACCTGTACATCACCGATGGTTCCATCGACGACTGGCTGTGGGGCAACCAGAAGATCTTCGGCTACACCTTCGAGATGTACCCGGGTGGTGCCAGCGGGGGCGGTTTCTACCCGCCCGACGAGGTCATCGAGCGCGAGACCAGCCGCAACCGCGACGCGGTGCTCCAACTGATCGAGAACGCGGACTGCATGTACCGCTCGATCGGCAAGGAGCAGCAGTACTGCGCCTGACGCAGGCCGCCGGTGCTTGGCTTCCACCGGCGCCTTAGGGGGGCGGGGGCCCGTCCCGGGGCAACGTGACCGGGGCTGGCACCGCCGAGGAATCGGCTGTCTCCCTGGCACGCCGACTAGGACCTGTCTGACAATTCCCGTCGGACCAGCGAGCGTCCGTCGAGCTGGCAGCCCGGATATGCGCCGACATCTGGCGGGTATTGCCGGGCAGGACCTACGAGCGGCGGGCCAGCAGGTGCGCGTCGAGGAAACCCCGTTCAGAGGCCGGATCGTGGAGCAGCCGGGCGAAGGGATCGAGACCGGCATCGGCCAGCAGTTCGGCGAGGCTATCTGCCGGCCAGCTGTAGGCGGGCGCCACTTTGTGGTTGAAGCGAACCGGTTCTTGTCCGTCGGTCCCGAAGAAGGAGACCAGGAGCAGGCCATCCGGCGCCAGGACGCGTACCTGTTCGGAGAGTAGCTCCGGCAGCTCCCCCGGAGGGGTGTGGATCATCGAGTAGTGGGCCAGCACGCCGCCGAGCGCGCCGTCCTCGATCGGCAGGGATTCCATCCGCGCCTCTTGGAAGCGCAGCGCCGGATGGGCCTGCCGGGCGTGGACGACCATGCCGGGGGCAAGGTCGAGTCCGAAGGCGTCCAGGCCCAGTTCGTGCAGCATGGCTGTCAGATGTCCGGGCCCGCACCCGACGTCCGCTGCCCGCGGGTTGCCCGTCGCGCGCACCAGTTCGGCGAAGGTGCCGATCATGGCCCGGGAGAAAGGCTGTGTCTCCAGCCGGTTTGCGAACAGCGATGCGTACAGCTCGACGACACCGTCGTAGGCCGTCCTGGTGTCGTCCTGATGATTTGCCACGGGCAGGACTCTATAGCCGGTCTGATAATTGATCTTGTGGCGGGTCGAGGTGAGTTGACGGATGCGGCATGGGGCGAATAGAGCCCCTGTTGCCGCAGGTGGACGGACGCGGCCGTCCGTGGCGTGATCACCGGCAGGTGGTCAACGGCGTGCTGTGGCGGCTGCGGACCGGGGCCCCGTGGCGCGACCTACCCGAGCGGTATGGGCCGTGGCAGACCGTCTACGAGCGGTTCGCCCGCTGGGAGGCCGATGGCACATGGGCGAAGCTGCTGGAGCACGTCCAGGTCCGTGACGATGCGGTGGGCCGGGTGGAGTGGACCGTCGCCGTCGACTCCACGGTCAACCGGGCCCATCAGCATGCCGCAGGCGCCCGTAAAAGGGGGACGTGGACGGGGACGAACTGGAAGATCCGGGCCGCTCGCAGGCGTGCCAGGCACTCGGTCGGTCTCGGGGCGGGTTGACCACCAAGGTCCATCTCGCCGTCGACGGCCGGGAGCTGCCGCTGTCGATTGTGCTCACACCCGGAAACGTCAACGACGCCACAGCGTTCGCCGATGTCCTCAATGGGGTACGCACTCCTCGGGCCGGCACGGGCCGTCCGCGCACGACACCGGACCGTGTGCTGGGTGATAAGGCGTATTCCAGCAGGGCCATCCGTCATCTGCTGAGGCGTCGGGGTATCGCTGCCACGATCCCCGAGCGCCGCGACCAGGTGGCCAACCGTCGGCGCCGGGGCGCCGCGGTGGTCGGCCACCCGTCTTCGACACGGAGATCTATCGCGACCGCAACGTGGTCGAACGATGCTTCGCTCGCCTAAAACAGTTCCGCGCGATCGCAACCAGGTTCGACAAGCTCGCGAACCGGTACCGCGCGGGAGTCGTCCTGGCCTCCCTGATCCTCTGGCTCCGTGAAGCGGCCAGGTGATCATTTGTCAGACAGGCCCTGGGGCCTTCCGGTCCCGATCCTGGATGCCCTGGAGTGCTCCCGCTTCCCCCCGTTACCGTTTTCGTGGCTCCGCAACGGGCTCACGGCCTTCGGGTCCGCCACGACTTCCCCCATTGTTGTTGATGATCCGGGGGGTGGTGTCACCGGGCCCGAAGGCATCGACGGACCGCTGATGAGGGGCTTGAGTACCGGCACGCTCCAGGTACGGCTTGGTCTTCAACTCCGCAAAAAGTCACCTTGCCTGATGGGGAGCCAGATCCGGAATGTCTTCAACTACCGGGTCTGCACTGGGAAGTAACACGGAAGAATGAGATGAAGGGATTCATTTCTCTTCGGACTCTCGTCGTTCCCGCCCGCTCTGCCCTGCAATGCCAGGGCCCCGGTCGGCTCGGCGGGCTTCAGCGGCCTCTTCCTCCGTAGAATGCACAGCGTGACGCTTAGCACACTCTGAGCGAGTGGCGACCTTGCTTCCCGCCAGGGCCCTGAAGGGCCAATTGGTCAAGGGCGCCTTGAGTGCATCTGGCCTGAGTTGAACTCGCGGAACTGCCTATCGGAGAGCTCACCGTTGGCCAGGCCGCCCCGGTGACAGCCTCCCCGGGTTCAAGCAGTACCCCGACAGCGAGAACGAGTACGCAGTCATGCTCGATGGGCATCACACCCTGCTGCATGAGTTGGGTCCCAACGACACTGAGCTGCATGTGGTCACCCGCGATTGGAACGGGGATCTCGATTCCGTCGTGCGCATGCCACAGTTCCGGGATGTCGATCCGGATGCCCAGCACTGGGCAGCCAGGTCCACGACGACTATTTCCTGATGACATCGTGTGCGAGCACGAATGCATCAGCACCCACCCGCGGAGCAGGCAGGCTCGGGACGCCCGCACCGGCGGGTTAACTCGGTAACGGCACACCCAGGCACACCACAGTTACGGTTCCGGCGATCCACGTCCCCCACAGCGCCCACGCAGACGCTGCCGCCACCAGCTGGAGCACGACCAGCAAGATGGTGGCGCTGCCCGGCCCGGCAAAGGGCGCCATCTCAGCCGGGCTGGTCGCCCAGGGTGCTGAAGACGGCAGCCAGCCGGGTCAGCAGCACGACGGCGCCGATCGCCAGCGAGACTGAGTGAGACCACAGGGCCCGGAGGGTGCACACCCCAGCGGTCGCCTGCCGGCGAAGCGCATGCCGCCTCGGACGTGTCGTGCCCCGGCCGTTGCGTCCTGGTCCTCACGGAGCGTATGACGGTCTCCTGGCCTCGATCGGCAAAGGCGGCGCCTCGGACAACGGCTCGGCCGGAGCCTTCCCCTTCACAGAGGGCTGTGGGAGGACAGGGAGGGGCCGGTAGCGGTTTGTCATCCTTCGGATGTGTGATCAGTGAGGTCGGCCTGGAAGCCGGCGATCAGGGTGTCGATGAGAAAGTGGAAACTCCGTGTGACGTCGCGGGGCATCCCGAAGCCGCCGGCGCCCTCAAGGGTGACGAACCCGTGAAGTGCTGATCGCATCGCCCGTGCGGAGTCGACTACGCGCGCCTCGGCCAGGCCGAAACCGGCGAGGACGTCGAGCAGGACCTGCAACGCCTCTTCGCTGACGCGGCGGTCCTCCTCATCACCGGCCGCCGGAACGGGGACGGTGGCGGCGTAGCGGCCGGGATGTTCCAGGGCCCAGTGGCGGTAGCTGTCGGCGAACGTCCGGACCGCGTCCGGGCCGGAACGGCCGACCGACTCCCGGGCCAGCTGATGGGCGAATTCACCCTTGGCCTGGACGGAGATGCCGTGCCGTAGTTCGTGCAGGGAGCCGACGTGCTTGTACAGGGACGGCGGCCGTACGCCGAGCCTGTCGGCCAGCAGACCCATGGTCAGGCCCGCCAGACCGACCTCGTCGGCGAGCGCCGCTCCCGCCGCGATGACGGCCTTCGTATCGAGGCCAGCTCTAGGCACGGGCGTGTGCTCCGAGGAATGTAAGCATGAGGGAGACCGTCTCCTCGGGGTACTGGTCGTGCGGATAATGGCCGGCTCCCTCGACCACCGCGAGCTCTCCGACACCGGCCGGCATCGCGGCCACGATCGCCTCGCCCTCGGCGCGCGGATCGACCCAGTCGGGGTCGAGCGAGCCCTGCACGATCAGGGCAGGGCACCGTACGTTGCCCAACTGGGCGCCGGCGTCGGTCGGCGCCGACTGCCCCATCTTCTGCATCGCCCGCATCCGGCCGGGCTCGCCGAGCATCGCCTCGATGCGGGCCAGCCGGTCGCTCCAGTCGGCCGGCTTGCGGTCCGGGTAGGCGTGGTCGAGATAGCGGGACCACAGTCCCACGCTGCCGAACAGGCTGGCGCCAAGCAGCCGGAAGGCACCCTTGCGGTAGCTCTTCGAGCGGAAGTCGCCGAGTTTGATCGACTGCGCGCGCGTGAAGGGGCCCAACTCTATGATGCCTCTGACCAGGTCCGGATCCTGTGCGGCCGCGATGGTGGCGGCGCCGCCGGAGATCGAGTGGCCGACCAGGACGGCCGGACCGCTGTCGAGGTGGCGGATCACCCCGAGCAGATCGCCCGCGATGTCGGTACGCGAGTAGGAAGGCCACTGCGCACTGGACTCACCACAGCCCCGCAGGTCGACCGCGGCCACTCGATACCCCGCCGCCACCAGACGCGGCAGGACGAACCTGTACGCCGTGCGGCTGTCCCCCATGCCGTGGGCCAGGACGACCAGGGGGCCTTCTCCTGCGGCCTCGTAGGCGATGGTGCCGCCCGGGGCGGAGACGAACTCAGCCATGACATCTCCCTGCTCGTTAAGTGCAGTAGCTGTGAGCTAATGCAACTAGCCACAAGCTAATGAATGTAGCCAAGGGCGTCAACCGCAGCTGGGTCCGGGGGCGCGTGCGAAAGTTCAGCTCGGTCGGGGACGGGCCGGCAGGAGAAAGCGCTGATGCGTAGATCGGCCGAGCCCGCGGCGTTGTCACTGGGTGGTGCTACGGGAACGGACGCGATCAGGTCGAGCCTGCGGAGACAGCCATGCCCGAGCAGCCCACCGTTTCAGCCAGAACTTCACGCCACACGATCCCGGTCCGTACTGCCGCACCCGCTCCGAGCCCGCCACCCGGCCGTGAAGAGGTCGATCCGCTCGACCGGGGTACGTGAGATAACCGAAGGCCACATTCATCACCCTCTGCAGAGAGTCCCCACCTGCATTCACCGCCTTCCGCAATGGAACGGACAGCTGGATGAACCTTCTCGCCCCCCTCGCCTACCGAGCGGCACGGACCGTCGCCCGCCGTCGCGGTGACCGGCCGGCCCTGCACCCTTCCGGGACGATCGTCGGAGGGCGTCTCGTCGTTCCTCGTCACCAGACCCCACGGGGTGTGCCGTGGCTCGACTCTCCAGGTTCCTACGATGTGACAGCACGCTGGTCCCGCGCTGCCGGACTGCCGCGGCCGCTGCCGGACGGCACCGGTCTGGCGCTGCGGGTCGAAGACATCGGCGGGCCCGGCCGCTGCCTGGAGCTCCTCCTGACGAGCAGTGGCCGTGGCCGGTGGACCCGCCACATTCCACTCCCCCGCACGTCCGCCACGGTCGGGCCGTACTCCACTCTCGTGTCCTATGTGGTCGGCGGGCACCGAGGAGTGCTGGCCGTGTTCCCGGTGCCCGGAACCGCACGAATTCCCGCATACCCGGCAGCGGTGGGGGCATCCGTGTCGCGGGGCCCCGTGGAGTTCGTACTCTGTATCGGGGCGGCTGCGGCCTGGCTGCCCCTGGGTCGTCTCATCCTCCAGGGCCCAAGCCCCTACCCGAATGGCAAGGGCGAGATGGCGTTCGACCCGTACCACAGCTCACTGCCGGGTTTTCGTCCCGTCGACTTCCTCAGGTCCCTCCGCGTCGCCGCCTACGCGGGCTCACGAGAAGGGCGGCTCGCCCCGCCGCCCTCCTGAGAGGGCGGTGCGGCAACAGCGACCGAACCGCCGGCCCGGCCGACCGCGGCCGCGACCGCTCGCCCGGGATCGGGGTCCGCCTCACTCCCCGTTCTTCTGCAGCAGGCAGTCGTAACCCAGCTGCATGGTGTCGGCCACCGCCAGGGCGGTGAGGCCCCCCGTCACGGTTCGGGTGGCCCTCGGCCACAACAGCTGGGCGCCGGTGAAGGTGGTCGTCAGCCAGACGCTCATACAGAACGGGCAGGTGACCAGCTCACCCGCGGTCGAGCGGATGCCGCCCCCACGGGGACTCTCGCTCACTTCAGCAGGCCCTGTGGCCGACTCGTACCGCGTGAAAGGCGCCCGGAGCGGGCTCGTGACAGACCCCTTGCTGAGCAGGCGACTCAGACGGAACACGGCAGCCGCCGTCAGCACGACGTCCCGTGGGTCGGGACGCTCCGGAAGCCTTGTCTTCCTCTTGGCAATGACCGCGGCCCAGGCGGCCGTGTACGCACCGAATGCGACGACAGCGCCGAGATGCCCGCCGAGGCGCCGTTCTTCCTGCGCCGAATAGGCCCTGCTCATTCGTCGGAACGCCTTCCCGACCTTGTGCAGGCGGGTACCTTCCTCGCTTGCGTCGTGATTCACAGCAGCAGCCTCCGCTGGTTGGTGGTGTGGTCTGGCCCGAAGGCACGATGAGGTGTGCCGAACGGGGGTGGGACAGTGTCTGCGGACCCGTCGGCACGGAAGCCGACGCGCACCGTGCGCTCGTGAGCAGCGCGACAACGTGCCTGGGCTTCGCCGTTACGGATTCGTCGTGGTGCGGCGGCGGGTGAGCAGGGCGCCCAGCGCGATCATGCCGATACCGAGAACGAAATGCAGCCAGTTGTCCGCTGTGTTCAGCGGGACGAAGTTGGCGCTGCTGTCGTGGCCGACGAACAGTCCGTAGAGCCACAGCACCAGGTAGACGGCTCCACCGGCCAGCAGGAACGTCCGCGCTGCCGAGAAGCTGCGGGCCATGGCCAGGCCAGCGACACCGAAGGCGAGATGCACGAGGTTGTGCAGGATGGAGACCTGGAAGATGCCCAGTAGCTGGGCGTTCGAGTCGTGCGAGGCGAACTTCATGGTGTCGTAGTCGGTGGTGACCCCGGGGATGAACCCGAGGATTCCCACCAGCAGGAACACGGCTCCGACGATTGCGCCGCCTGCTGGACCGGAGTCCGGGCACCTCTGGGGGCGGGGGTGTGGGTGGTCATGGCCCAACCTTCTCTCTCTTCAGGGGCACTCAGGTCAGCGCCTGATGTGGGCGCGAGTACCCCAGCACCACTTCGCTATTCAGGAAAGGCCAGGAAAGGTCTGTCCTTTCCACGCACCGCTGAGGACGGGCCGGCCAGCCGCTCGACGGTCGTGCTCCTCCACCCTTTGGGACGGTGTCTGCTCACTCATGTGGGATCTCCTTGCCGTACGCCGCGATGTCGGCGCCGCGGGTTTTGGTGCCGTATGGCACCTTCCGTCCGGCTGCTGAGTACCCCGAACGTGCCCGTGCACACCCCACAGGCATCACGACGTGCGACTGCGCGTGGTGTCTGCTCGGGACCGAGGCGTGTCGCCCCGGACAGTCGCCGCTTTGACGTGTACTTCAAGGGCCGGACGGTTCGGCGGTTGATGTCGGGCCGGTTGTGTCCGCCGAGAGTGACGTGCGGGTGTAGGAACGGCTCGTTTCGTGGCACAGCGCAGTGCGGTTCGCTGCGGTCGTACGGGAGCGGAGGCCGGTCGCCGCTCGCGGCGTGCGGCCGGCGACCGATCGGCGTCGGCGGTGTGCTCGGGCGCGGCCGGTCGCCTGGTACCAGGAGGCGGCGAGCACGGCTCCGAGGGCGGCTTCCACCAGATCGCCGCCGTAGTACATGACCTGGGCGCCGGTATGCAGGTCGGCGGTGGCGAAGGCGGTGGCTGGCGGCGGTGACCCGTACAGGGACTTGGCGAGTACGGCGTGCGCGGCGCCGGCAGCCAGCAGGGTCACCCCACGCAAGGGGAGGCTCCAACGGCGGTGTACGGGTTCCAGCTGGCAGACGGAGAACGTGAGGAGCAGCCCGGCGGCCAGGACGTGCGCGTGCACCACTGCGTTCCACAGAGGGTGGTGGTGGGTGAGGGCGAACAGTTCTGTGCGGTACAGCAACCACAGCCCTCCGAGATCGATCAGAGCCGCTAGCGGCGGAAAGACCAGCCACCCGACGGGACGCGCCTGCGCCAGGCGCAGAAGGCCCCGGCGTGGCGCCGGAGGCAGGATGCGCAGGGCCAAGGGGAGAGGACGGGCCAGGACGAGCAGCAGCGGTGCCGCCATACCCAGGAGCAGGTGCTCGATCATGTGTGCGGTGAACGGCGGGCCTGGCGGCGTGCTGATCGCAGACCATGCCACACCCGTACATCCGGCGGTGAAGGACACCGTCCGCCACCGGGGCCACATGTCCCCTCGCCGCCACAGTCGGCCCGCGGCAAACCAGTAGGCGGCCGCGGAGACCGCCGCGACCACAGCCAAGAGGTGTCCGAACAGGTCCACCTCGGGGCCGGGACGGGGTGAGCGAGCACGAATGTCACGGTGCCGACCTGGCCCGGCCGAGGCGGCCCGCGCGGATGCCCAGCACCAGGCCGATCAGGAGGAGCGTCAGGCCGGCCAGATTCCACGCCACGTCGTACGGTGTGACGTCCACGCCGTACCTGATCTGGTGCAGCCGGAGCAGTTTGTGATCGACGATCCCGTCGAACAGCTGAAAGGCGCCCAGCCCCAGGAAGAAGCCGGCCCAGCCAGGGGCCGGGGCCAGAGTGCGGGACCGGCGAAGATCCGCGTAGAGGAAGAACCCGGCGATCAGAGCCAGTAGCTCCGCGGTGTGCAGCAGCCCGTCCGACGTCAGGCCCATGCTGCTGGTGGAGCGGTCGTAGAAGTGGTGCCATCCCAGGATCTGGTGGAAGACGATCTCATCGACAGCCGCCATCACCGCCGCCCCGATCAGTCCGCACACCGCCATCGACCTGCGAGGCGCGGGTTCCGCCCGGGGGACGGAGTGCTGGTTGACCGATGAGTTCATGAAGGCCGCCTCCTGATCTGGGCCGTCTGCCATCGGGTACGCCTACCCGCTCGTGTATCAGGGAGCCGTCGGCTGCTGCATCCGGGTGAGTGGCCCGGCTACCGGGCGGCGCTTCGCGCGACAGGTCCCGTACCGCTGGGTGGCACGGGTTGCGGCGCTTCGCGGTACTCGCGGCACCCGTGCCGGGCTCGTCGGTGCACGCCCTCGCCGTGGAGGAGTGGTGGGGGGGCGGCGTGCAGTACCTCTCTCGTGTCGCGGGCCCTGCGACCCCGTTCCCTTACAGCACCGAGGCCGACGGAACTGGGCTGCGACACCGTCGGGGAGTCGCTCATCCGGTACGGGTCGATCACGCTGCTGACCGACCCCAACTTCCTGCACCGGGGCAGCTTCGCGTACCTGGGCAACGGACTCTTCTCCCGGCGCCTGACCGAGCCGGCGATCGGGGTACGCGATCTGCCGCCCGATCTGCATGGTGTGCTCCTTTCGCATCTGCACGGAGACCACTGGGACCGGGTCGCCCGCCGAGGACTGGACCGCGGACTGCCGATCATCAGGACCCCGCACGCCTCGCGCCTTCTCCCGGGCGATCGGCCTGCGCACCTGGCAGTCACACACACTCGTGCGCGACCGCACCCAGGTGCACGTCACAGCGCTACCGGGCCGTCATGGCCCCGGGCTCGTCCAGGCGTTCCTCCCGCCCGTCATGGGAAGCCTGCTGGAGTTCGGCCCGCGAGGTGTGCCCCCACTTCTGCGGCTGTACATCACCGGTAACACCCTCATGTTTCCCGGCATCAAGGAGATCTCTCGGCGCCACCCGGACCTCCATCTGGCCGTTCCCCAACTGGGCGGCACCACACTGCCGGGCGGCCTGCTGGTGACCATGGACGCGCGCAGCCCGCTTTCCGACTTCCTCGCCGAGGCGGATCGCGGGGGCTTCGCGGCCGACGTCGTGCGCTGCGGCAGGGGTGAGCAGGTGCAGGTCGGCCTCTCCGCCGACGACGTGCGGCGCATGCCTTGGTGACTCGGAGAGCCTGGACGCACGGGAGCGGGCATCGAGGCTCGTACGAGGCGCCTTCTCCTCGGCTCGTACGAGGTGAGCACTCCTCGGGCGGTCTCGCAACTGATTCACGACTGCTCAGGTCGAGCGAGGACTGTTCGGTGGTGCCGGTCCTGCAGAAGTGGATGGACATGCCGGAGCATGGGCTGGTGGCTGTCCGGCGCTCTTGGCGATTACGCACCTCAGCAAGCCGGTCCTTCGGGAAAGGGGTTCGGTTGTGCGGGAGCGGGCGATACTGGTCGTGACTGTCGCTCCGCCGCCGGGCCGACTCCTGGCGGCTGGGCGGTGGAGACGCACTTGTGTCGATGTCTCCGAGGGGAGCCGTTCATGACCACGGCGAAAGACCTGTTCATCATCTCCATGGACCCGAGCTCACAGCATGCCGTGGGGCAGGGCGACCTGTCTCTCGCGCTCGCGGGAGCCGAGCTGGTCGATCTCATCGGTGCGGGGACAGTCGCCGTGGACGGGGACCGCATCGTGCCGAGTGGTCCGTCGACGCTGGACGATCGGCTCATGGTCGAGGCCGCGGCAGGGCTCACTCGGCAGGCACCCTACGAGCGCATCGAGGACTGGCTGTGGCGCCGGGGCCGAGACCTCTCGGCGGCATACCAGGCCGCCCTTGAGGAGGACGGTGAGCTGACGCGGAAGCGAAGCAGCAGGTTGCCCTTCGGCTCGGAACGGGTGGAAGCGGTTGATACACCCGCGCGCCGCAGGGCGGCCGACCGCTGGAAGGATAAGGAACCAGTACTGGCCGCCCTCGCCTCGGTCGTGGGGCTCGACGGCGAACGGTCCGACGAGCCCGGCCTCGATGACGAGGCGGTGATCACGGTGGTGGCCATCGTCCACGACGCGGTGATGGAACTGGAGGCCGTACGCCAGAGGCGGTCCATCGAGAACGCGGCCTTCGCGAATCTCTGGCGCGGACCGTGAGTCGGATCACGGTCCGGAAGCGCGGTCAAGTCCGGCGGTGAGGGTACGCATCGCCCGCTCGTCGGTCGGTGCGTACAAGTGGGCCGTGCACCGGTTCGGGCGGGCCGCGAGCTGAACTTGCCCCGGTGCCGCCCGGCTCGTGGCTGCCTCCCTGCCCTACTGGTGTCGCGCCGCTCCACGCGCGCGAGGTTCGATACGTTCTAGGAACTGCTCCGGGCCGTCCCGTCGCCTCGCGCACCGACTGCTGCCTCGTGACCACGGCGTGCTCTTTCGTGACCACCTCGACAACGCACTGCCGTCGAGCGCCTGCGCAATTGACGCGGCGCCACCCGCCACGATGACCCCCGGTTCGAGGGCCGCCGCGTCGCCGGGAGTTTCACCGCGTCACGGTCGTGACCGACCCGAACAACCCCCTGACTCCACCGACAGGGACCGCCTGACAGAGGGCCGGCTGCTCCTCCTGCCGCGCAGGAACTTGAACCCCTCCAAGACGCTCTCAAGGGGCGGCCTGGTGCGGTGAGCTACTCAACGCACCAGGCCCGATTCCCACGCCCATGCCGCGATCTCCACACGGTTGCGGGCATCTAGCTTGCTCTGGATGTTGCTGAGGTGCGCTTTGACCGTACCGGCGCTGATGTGGAGCCCGGCGGCGATTTCGGCGTTGGTGTGACCCCGAGCCACCATGCCGACGACGTCCTCCTCCCTCGGGGAGAGTGTTCCGCCGGGCGGCCGGGCCGGCTGCCGGGCCGGTCCGGTGAAACGCTGGAGCAGCCTCACCGTGACGGCCGGGCTGATCAGCGCCTCGCCCTGGGCCGCCGAGCGTACGGCCTCCGCCAGCAGCCGGGGCCCTGCGTCCTTCAGCAGGAAGCCGCAGGCACCATCCCGCAGCGCACGGTGCACGTACTCGTCGTCGTCGAAGGTCGTCACCATTACCACCCTCGGCACATGAACCACCCCGGGCCGGGTGAGCAGCCGCAGCGCCTCCAGGCCGTCGAGCCGGGGCATCCGGATGTCCATCAGCACGACGTCCGGACGGTGCCGGGCCACCTGGTCGACCGCTTCAAGGCCGTCCTGTGCCTGCGCGACGATCTCGATGCCGTCCTCGGCCGTGAGGATCATGGCCATGCCCGTACGGACGATGGCCTGGTCGTCCGCGATCAACACCCGGATCGTCGTCATCCGATCCCACCCATCCCGGCGCGGATACCCGCTGCACGGCCGTCACCCCCATCGCCGTGCAACACGGCGGTGGCGCCGGGGAACGAGGCGCTCACCGTCCAGCCACCCTCGTCGACCCCACTCCCGCTGCCGCGCCCCGGTCCGGCCCGGAAAGTTCCGCCGGCCAGGGAGACCCGCTCGCGCAACCCTCGCAGTCCGTAGCCGCTCCCACTCCTGCCGTTCCCAGTGCCCAAGGCGCGTCGGCCGTCTCCGTCATCGCGGATCTCGACGTCGACCGCTCCCCCGGGCGCGGCTGTCAGCAGCACCTCTACCGTGCCACAGCCGTGGGAGTGTCTGGCTACATTGGTCAGGGCCTCCATCACTACTCGGTGGATGCTGCTCGCCACCTCCGCCGGTATGTCATCCAGCGGGCCCCGCTCGACGAGCCGGATTCGCGCCCCCGAGTGAGCGAAGCCGTCGACCAGGGACCGCACTCCCTCAAGCCCGCTGTTCACCGGCAACGGAATCCCCCCGCCGACTGCCTCCCCGTCCCTCCCCTCCTCTCTCAGGGCGCCCACCATCCGCCGCATGGACTCCAGTGCTTCGGCGCCGGTCCGCTCTATGAGTTCCAGGGCGGGCTCGACCAACTCGGGGTTCTTGGCCGCGACGGCCCGAGCACCCTGGGCCTGCACGACGATGCCCGTCACATGGTGGGCGACGAAGTCGTGCAGGTCGCGGGCGAAGTCCACCCGTTGATCGAGCCTGATCCGCTCGTCGCGCTGCTCCCGCGCGGCCACCACCAACCGGGCGGTGAGCCCTGCGGCGAGCGCGGCGCTGGTGAGCAGGGCGAGGAAAAGCGCAACGGTCGTACTGCCCTCATGCACCCGAATCGCCAGCGGCCGCAGCACCACGGCAGCGGTGAGCAGGGGCACTCCGAGCGCGGCCCCCAGAGGGGTGACGCGGCGCGCGGAGATCAGCAGGACGACAAGCAGAGCCACGGGCTCAAAAGCCCCGTACGCGGACGACGCCGCCGGGCCGAAACCTCCCTCCCCGTCGGAACGGAGATGGAGCGCCAACGAGCACACCAGCGAGACGACCCCCGCCCCGCAGGCGGCCCGGGCGACGCCGGCCGCCGACAGCCGCGGAAGCAGCACCAGGACGACCGCCACCACGGCGGCCGACATCAGCAGAGGGGTGCCGGTGACCGGCTGCCGGAAGGTGCCCACCCACAGGTCCAGCAGCACCGCCGCCACCGCAACACAGGCCGCGCCGACGCACCCAGCCTTGGCCAGGGCCGCCGCACGACGGGAAGAAAGGGACGAGCATCGCATGCACTCGACGATATCCGCAGAGCGGGCGGCTCGGCCTCGGCCGAAAGGCATAGCCGCACCACGAAGGATCGGCCCTTCAGCAGATACGGCAAACAGGCAGCCGACGGCAAAGTCGTCCTCGTCAATCCGTCGTCGCCCGACGGCCTTCGTCGCTCAGCCTGCGAGGACCCACCTATGAACGTGTCATTCCAGATCGGCGCCGCCCTCGTGCTCGGGCCGCTGCTCGCCGCATACGCCATCGTCCTCGCCATCGGCGCACGGCGCGGGACGCGAGGGCGCACCGGTCGCCACGCGGCGTTCCGCTTCACCGTCATGCTGTACGTGGCGGCGGTGCTGTCCATCACCGTTTTCCCGCTCAACATCACATGGGGCGAAGGTGCCAACCTGATGCCCTGGTACAACCAGCTGAACTGGCTTCCCCTCCTCACCATGGACGTCAGCGCCCTGCCCAATGTCGTCATGCTGCTCCCGCTGGGCCTGCTGCCCCTCATATCGTCGCGGGCCACCTCGGCGGGACGCGTCACCGCGCTGACAGCGCTGGCCAGTGCGGTGATCGAGAGTGCGCAGATGCTCTCGTACATCCTGTTCAACAACGGCCGGTCCGTCGACATCAACGACATGATCGCCAATACGCTCGGCGGCCTGATCGGCTGGGTGCTGTTGCGGGCCGCGCTTCGCACGGGAGCGCTGGGCAGTGCACTTCGCGGCGCCGCCCTGCCCGGTTCTGCCGTCGCCCTCGGCACGGCGGACCCGCTGCGCCCCTCCCCCGCCCCGGTCACGGGCTGACAAGTCGGGCGGGGAAGTCGAGGAGGACGCACAGCGCGACCTGGGCGTCCGCGAGGCGTCCTTTCCAGGCCGTCCGGACAGCGGCTGGGGTCGGCTGCTGAGCCGCGTGTCCCCTGCCCTGCGAGTCGTGCGGCATGGCTGGGAATCGCGAGGGCGGTGTGCCGCACTGTCCAAGTACAGCGCAACCAGACGAGGGTGCACGTTGCGGTCGCGCCGACCGACCTGCATGAACGGCGGGTGGGGGTCGCGACGCCATGGGCCAGGATGACGCCTGTCAGTCGCAGTTCACCAGTGCATCGCCGCGCTGCCGTCTTCGTTATTGGCCCGAAGAGTGCTTGTGGTCGGGGTCCAGCCGGAAGTCGGGGCAATCGCGGTCTTGGCAGGCACCCGGGCCCCAGACGGGGACGAATATGCCGAGCGTCTTACGGCGGTGGACTGCGGCGGGCACGGTCTTCTTACAGGTCGGGCATACATACCCGTCAGACTTACGCTTCATTTTGACCATATCTTTACGATATGCCCTAATTCGCAGGTCGGGAAGTGCACCGTCTTCTTGCCGGTCGGAGCCCGCTCGGGCATCGGTCTCCCGGCTCGATGAGTCAGAAGGGTGCTGGAAGGTGTCCCGACCCCCTACGGATGGCGAGCCGGGCTGCTTGACAGTCCCAGACGCGTCCCTCTGCTCATCGGACTCCTCCGACACGCCTGCCGGAGCGGGCCTCTTGAGACTGAGCACCACGGAGCCTGTCAGCACCACCACGATGACCGCGAGGCTGACCGGTGAGGGGATTTCGGGGATGGTCGGGCTGATCATCTTGTGGGACGCCTGGAGTATGAGCTTGACGCCGATGAAGGCGAGGATGATCGCCAGACCCTTACTCAGGTAATGGAACCGGTCCAGGAGCCCCGCGAGCATGAAGTAGAGGGCCCGCAGGCCAAGGATGGCGAACGCGTTGCTGGTGTAGACGATGAAGGCGTCGTCGCTGACCGCGAGAACGGCCGGGACGCTGTCGACGGCGAAGATCAGGTCGGCGGCCTCGATCGCCGCCACCACCGCGAGCAGCGGGGTCGCCACCCTTATGCCGGCCTCCTTGACGAAGAACTTCGCCCCGGCGTACTCGTCCCGTACCGGGATGATCTTGCGGAGTATCCGTACGGCGAAGCTCTTGCCCGGATCGAAACTCTCCTCCTCGTCCTTGAGAAGCTTGTATGTGCTGTAGAAGAGGACCGCCGCGAAGGCGAACAGCACCGCGGTGAAGCGGCTGACCACAGCCACGCCGAGGGACAGGAAGATCCCACGGAAGACCAGTGCACCGATGACGCCGAAGAACAGCACGCGGTGCTGGTAGGCGCGGGGCACCTTGAAGTACGCGAAGATCACGGCGAAGACGAACAGGTTGTCGACCGACAGGCTTTTCTCCAGCAGCCATGCTGTGGTGTACTCGGTGCCCGCTGTCGTGCCCAGGACGAGGAAGACCACCGCGCCGAAGATCAGTGCGAGGCTCACCCACAGGCCGCTCCAGGCGGCCGCCTCCTTGAAGCCGATGACGTGCGCGGTGCGGTGGGACAGCAGGTCCACCGCCAGCGACACCACCACCGTCGCGGCGAATGCCCCCCACAACCAGAGCGGGACCTCAAGCACACCGAACACCCTCACTTGACCCGTGCGAAATACACCGAAGCCGTATAAGGAAGTGTCCGGCATCACGCCGCCGTGAGCATGCGGAGCGGGTGAAACAGCCCGCGGCACGGCTTTCGCAACACCGGTTCCCTGGTGCGCAGGCGGTGCGGGAGGCAGAGGGGGCGAGGGATCACTGGGCGGGATCGCAGGCCGGGTCCGTGGCCGCGCAGGTGAGCCGGCCGGTGACAGCGGTGGCCGTGCTCTGCGGGACAGCCTGCCGCGAACCTGTCGGCCGAGTCGAAGCACGACGGGTGTCACACAGGGAGGATTGCTGTCCTTGCTGTCCCACTTACTGTCATCGGGACCGTTCCCTCAGTGCGGGGTGATCCTGGCGGCGACCGGCAGGTGGTCGCTGCCGGTGGCGGACAAGGTGCGGATGTAGCCGACGGTCGCTGAACGGGCCATCACCTGATCGATGCGGGCCAGCGGAAAGGCTGCGGGGAAACTGAAGGCGAAGCCCCGCTCCGCCACGTTCATCCGCGAGGTCAGCGGGGCCAGTCCGCGGTCATCGACCGTGCCGTTCAGGTCGCCCAGCAGGATCACCGTTTCCACCTCCTCAGCCGCGACGGCCTCCCCGAGAAGGTCCGCGCTCTCGTCGCGCCAGGAGGATGCGAGGCCGCTCGCCCGGACGCGGATCGAGGGCAGGTGCGCTACGTACGCCGCGATCTCGGCACGTGGCGTGTGGACCACAGCGCGCAGCCCGCGACTCCAGGGCCCCGCGATCCCCTGTGGTTTGACGTCCAGCAGCCGGGCATCGGTCAGCGGATGCTTCGACCAGAGCCCCACAGTGCCCCGGACCACGTGGTGCGGGTAAGCCGGGGCGAGAGTCCTCTCGTAAACCTGCAGCGCAGGGGAGACCAGTTCCTGCAGCGCGATGAGATCGGGCTCGGCGTCAGTCAGGGTGCGGGCCGTGCCCGCCGGGTCGGGATTCTCGTCGCTCACGTTGTGCTGCACCACGACCAGGTCGTGCGCGCCGGGCTTCCCACCAGGCAGGAGCAGTCCACCGAAGAGGTGCACCCAGGCCGCCGTCGGCAGTAGCAGGGCCAGCAGCGCGGTGGCCGAACGGCGCAGCAGCGCCAGGCCGAACAGAACCACGGCAGCCAGGCCGAGCCACGGCAGGAACAGTTCCAGCGAACTGCCCAGACGGCCCACGGAGTTCGGCACCACCCGGTGGAACGCCAGCAGCCCGGCCGTCAGCACAGCGAATGCGGCGGGCACCCGCCCTCGTGTCCAGGCCGGTCGGCCCCGCACATCCCCTTCTCACGCGCGCCCGGAACCCCTTGCCCGGCCGGGCGGCGCGCCCCCCGGAGTACCGCCGCCTTCACCATCGACGTCTCACCCCTGTCCGCCCGGTCCACCTGGCTTCCCATCCGCTCGACCTCATCTTCCAGGACGAGTCACCAGGTGAATCGGTTTCGGTATCCCCTCGAGTGCTCCTCACCCCCCACCCGCGAAGCAGCGCCGCACCATCCCGTGCTGTGAGATCTGCCGGCCCTCCGCCTCGGGCGCGCAGGAAGCGGAACCTGCTGGAACGATTGCGGATTGCTTCGCGGCTCACCTTCGGGCGGCTGCGCCTTGGTGTGCCTGCCCTCCGCGCTTAGGGAGCGTCCACCAGCATGCGGCCGTCGGCAGGAGTGAGCGAGGTGAGGCCGTTGGCGTAGGTGGAGTCCACACGGGCTCGCTCAGTGGCGTTGGGAACCGCGTTCCTGCAACTGATGCCCGGGCTTGATCCTGACATCAGCTGGGAGCACGGCCCGGGCTTGGTGTCGGGGAGGCCCAGGCTGTGCCCGAGCTCGTGGGCGGCGATGCGGGTTTTGTCATAGCCCTGAGCTACCGCCTGGCTGCCGAGTTCGACACGCACCAGGCCGCCCGGGCGCACCGGGCCGAGGGTCGCCTGCGGCCAGCCGCTGGTGGCGACGATCTGTATCTCGGCCCGGGTGCCGGGTGCGGCTTCGACCAGCCTGACGTTGGCGACGTTCTGGTTCCACGAGGCGACTCCGGCAGTGATCGCCGCTTCCCAGCCGCCTGCCCGGCTGTCGTCGTAGCGAAGGGTCACCACCGCTGCCGCGCTCTCCGCCGCGGTCGGCTCCGGCGGGGGTGCGGCGTGCGCTGCTACTGATGCTGCCAGGGTGACCGCGGCGGCGGCCCCGACTGCCTTCAACCAAAAGGAGTGCGGCATTGCTGTCCCATCAGTCGTGGGGGCTCGGCTCCACCAGGAGCCGAGAGCGGGGAGGGGCTGCATCAGCACAGTGGCAGGTGCACTTCTCCCGGGCTTTCAGCACTATGCCCAAGACCTCGCAATTATCATGCCCCTGTCATGAAGAAGGCCGGAAACGAGTGGTGGGTGGACGCATCCGTGATCCGTCCCGGGCCACCTCGCCGTTGTTCACCGGACCGGATTCGCCCAGGCGTCGAGGATCGCGCCGTCCCCGGGGACCGCGACCCGGACCCCCACCCCCTCAGGCGCCGGTGCGCAGCTTCATCCCGGCCACCAGCTCAGCCGCGTCGACCCGGCGGTCAGGACCGGGGACACAGCAGGGCCGGGATGACTTCCCCCGGTACGGAGCAGGTGGTTTCCGTGTACGGCCGGGGATGGCCAGGCCGCCGGTGGTCCAGCCGGACGTCAGATGAGGAACGCGGTCTCAGATCCGCCAGGACCGGATGCGGTCGGCGGCGCCGTAGGCGTCGGTCCGTCCGGTGTCGAGGTCCTGGGCCAGGTCGATCAGCGCGCCGTACGGGGCGTCGATGCCTTCGCCCGCGGCATGCATGTAGGACACGGCGACCGCGGTGCCGAACAGTGCGTTACGGGCGGGGAGCGGGCGCAGGCGGATGATGGCGTGCATCAGGGCGGCCGCGCGCCAGGAGTTGTCGACGGTGGCGCCGACCTTCGGGGTGTTGACCCGGTGGCGGCCGACTGCTGCTACCAGGGTGGAGAAGTCGTGGATCGTGGGGTGCTTGGGCAGGACTTCGGCCTGGCGCTCCAGGAGCCATCGGATGTCGACGTAGAGCTCCACGGTCAGGCGGCCCGTTCCGATGCGTCCATGCGTGCGGGTGTGTCGTGGGGGAAGGCCGCGTCGAACGCGGCCCCGTCGGTGTCGAGGAAGTCGCGGAAGATCTCCGCGGCGCCTTCGAGGCGGGGGTCGCGGACCGCGTTGTGCGCGGCCTGGGTGATGAGGGCGGTCACCGTGGTGCCATCCGCTTCCGCGCGTTCCTTCAGCAGGGCGTACAGCTGGTCATCGACCCGGATCGTCACTGGTTTCGACATACCTCCGACCGTACAGCAGGGCGTACAGCACTGACTGGTGATCCAGAGACCGCGGCGCCACACCACCCTGCCCGGCGCCCCGGCCGCCCCGCAGGGTGACCGCCCTCAGCGCTCGCTCGGCGCGTGCACCGACGCCGTGGCCATGCGGCCGAGGTGGCCCTCGCCGGGAACCTGCTGACGGCGGTGCCCGAGATCGAGGAGCACGTACCCACCGATGACCAGCGATGGACCAGTTGCCCGGCCCTTCGGGGCCTGCATTCCTTGATCAACAACGGCATTCGAACACAGGTATTGTGATGCGCATCACCGTTCGATACGCTCTCGATCCTCAGCGACCGTAAGTGCTTATCACGGGGGGCATTGTGGGTGTGTTCGTTACCGCAATCCCTCCGAGCGGGATTCTTGATGGACGCGGCCGGGCAGGAATTGCGGTCCTCCGAACCTGCGTTACCCGAAGACCGGTCCTCATCCCCTTTCCGTATACGGGATTTTCTGCTTTTCTGGACGGCGGGTGCCGTCGACGGTCTCGGCACCTGCGCGTCCTCTCTCTTTCTTCCGCTCATCCTGCTGGGCGCCGGATATCCGGCCGGACTCGCCGGACTCGTCGTATCGGTGGCGTTGGTCAGCGGACTGGTCGTTTCGCCGGTTGCGGGCGTGTTCGCCGACCGGTGGCCGCGCAAGCCGATGATGTACGCGGCGGCACTCGTCGCGGCGGCCGCCATGGGGTCGGTGTTCGTGGCCGTCGCGCTCGGCCACGTCGTGCTCGTCCACGTACTCGTCGCGGCCGTGGTCGAGCAGGCTGCCAGCGCCACCTACGGGGCGGCGGCCTCGGGGACGATCCGACGGCTGGTGCCGCCCGAGGGGTACACCCGGGCGATCGGGTACTTACAGGCCCGGGACCAAGCGGTGCAGATCGTCGGGCCGACGCTGGGCGGCGCGCTGTACCAGCTGGCGCGGTGGGTGCCGCTGCTCGCGGACGCGGTGTCCTTCCTGCTGGTGGCGGTGTTGAGCAAGGCGATCCGCGCGGACCTGAAGCCGGAACGGGAGGGTCCGGCCACCTCGTTCACCCGTGACCTCGCCGAAGGTCTGCGGTTCGTGTGGGCCGAGCCCTTCCTGCGGTTCGTGGTGGTGTGGACCGCCGGGATCAACGCGCTGCTCGGCGCGCTGTACTTCCACGCGGTGTTCGCCTCCCACGCCCAGGGCGCCAGCCCTTCCTCGATCGGGCTCATCCTCACCCTGGCGGGCGTCGGCGGGCTGCTGGGCGCCCTCGCCGCGCCGTGGCTGGTGCGGCGGATTCCAGCCGCGCGGATCGTGACGGGCGCGTCATGGGCGATGGTGCCCACGGCGGCCGGTCTCGCGTTCGCGTCCCGGACCTGGGCCTACGGGCTGCTGTTGAGCGGGGTGTCGCTGATCGTCCCGTCCGTGGTGGTCGTGCTGCAGACCCGGGCGGTGCTGACCACTCCCGACCGGTTGCTGGCCCGCATGGGGACTGTGCTGGGCACCGCCGGTCAGGGTGTCGCGGTGCTCGCTCCGGTGGCGGCGGGGGTCCTCGTGGCGGCGTACGGGGGTCGTACGGTGGCGCTGGGCTGCGCGGGGGCGTTCGCCGGGCTGGCGCTGTACGCCACCGCCAGGGCCGGGCTCGTGGCCCGGGAGGCGCCGTGACGCCGGCTCCGCCGAAGGCCGGCGCGCGCGCCTACGGCGTCTACCGGCCGGTGTTGCCCGTGACCAGCCCCCGTAACGCGGACCGGATGGTGTACACCGGGGACGCCGACGGCCGGTGTGAGATCTTCGCGTGGGATCGCTCCAGCGGCGTCGGCCGACAGTTGACGGACCGGCCGCACGGCACGCTGCTGTGCGCCATCGACGAAGACGAGGCCGTGTGGTGGTTCGACGAGGACCGTGACGGCCGGGGCGGCTGGCGCACCCAGGACTTCGACGCCGGTCCGGACCGGCCGGCGCTGGCCGGGGTGCCCTGCGGGCGGCCCGCGGGGCTGGCGCTGGCGGCCGGGGGTATGGCGGCCGTGGGCATCCGGAGCTCTGAGGGACTCAGTGTCCACCTGGGGCGGCGCGGCGGCACGGGCACAGCCGTGCTGCGCACGACGGACCCCGGCACGCTGTGCGACCTGGCGCCTGACGGCGGACTGCTGGCGGTGTCCGGACCGGCGCACTCGGCCCGCGCCGTGACGTTGCTGACTCCGGACGGGACCACCGTCGCGGTGATCCCCGGCACCGCGGAACGCACCTGGGCGCTCGGCTTCGCCCCTGCGCTCGCGCCGTCGTCCGGCCCGCGACCGGCGCCCGGCCGCACGCTGCTTCTGGTGATGCGCGAGCGGGCCGGCCGCTACCACCTCGGGACCTGGGCCCCCGGGCGCGGTCTGGAACTGCTGCCCTGGTGTTCGTTCGACACCGAGACCACCGCCCGCTGGTACCCCGGCCCGGACGGCACACGGGTCCTGCTCCGGCAGGACCGGCACGGCCGGAGCCGGCTGTTCACCGCCGACCTGGACCGCTGCGAGCTGAGTCCGGTGCCCACCCCGGAGGGCAGCATCCTGGACGCGTCACCGGCCGCCGACGGTGACGTGCACTTCATCTGGACCGACGCGGTCAACGTGCCGCGTGCGCTCTCCCTGTCGGGTGCGCCCCTGCCCGGTCAGAGCCGGTGGCGCCTGCCCCGGTTCGGCCACCGCCAGGACCTGTGGACGCCCGGGCCCGACGGCCCGGTGCACACCCTCGTCACCACACCCGCCGACCGGCCCGCGCCGCACCCGCTGGTCCTGCTCGTACACGGCGGGCCGGCCGACCACGACCGTGACGCGTACGACCCCATGGTGCAGGCCCTCGTCGGCTCGGGTTACGCGGTCGCCCGCGTCAACTACCGGGGCTCGACCGGCTACGGGCCGCGCTGGCGCTCCGCCTACTCCGAGGGCGTCGGCCACACCCAGGTCGCCGACCTGGTGCGGGCCCGGGCCGACCTGCTGGACCGGGGCATCGGCCGCGAGGGCGCCGTGGGTCTGTGCGGCACCTCGTGGGGCGGCTATCTGACGCTGCTGGCCATGGGAACCCGTCCGGAGCTGTGGGACACCGGGGTGGCCGTCAAACCGCTCGCCGACTGCGTGACGGCCTTCCGGCACTCCACACCCGCCCTCCAGGCGCTGGACACCGCGCTGTTCGGCGGCACTCCGGACCAGGTGCCCGATGCCTACGCCCACGCCTCCCCGTCCTCGTACGCGGCTGCCATCCGCTCCCCGCTGCTGATCGTCGCCGCGGGACGGGACGCCAAGTGCCCGCCGGAACAGATCGAGGCGTACCTGGCCGTGCTGCGCGCGGGCGGTGTGCCCCACGAGCTGATGTGGCTGGACTCCGGCCATGACGGCTACGACGGCGCCGACCATCTGGCCGTGATCCGGCGGTCCCTCAGATTTCTCGGCCGCGGGCTGCCTTCGGCGCCCGCGCCGGCCGAGCCGCCCCCATACCCGGAAAGGAGGTGAACATCATGCAGAAGGACATCATCCACGGCGACCCGCTTGAGGGCGACGAGGAGAGCCGCAAGCCCGGCGTCGGCGTCGTCGTCTACCTCCGCTCCACTGAGGAGATGGAGGACGAGGCCAAGTAGTACGACACCCAGCACCAGGGGCCGGCCCCGCACCCCGTGCGCGACCGGCCCCGACCGACCGGGCCGGACCCCGATCGGATCACCGGCCGGGCGTCCGGTCCGGTGCCTCACGGCCGCACGGCCGGAGACCCGGCAGACGACCGACTCCGTGTACTGATCACATGCTCACATGAGAAGAGGCCAGCCATGCGCGTACTCCTGGTGAACATGCCCTGGGCCCCGATCGATCTCCCGTCGCTGGCTCTCGGAATTCTCAAGCGCAGTGTCGACGAGCGCGTTCCCGACGGAACGGCCGACGTTCTCCACGCCAATATCGAATACGTGGACTGGATTACCCAGAACACCGAATTCACCTTGGAGGACTACTCCTACTACGCGCTCGGCTCCTATTTCCTGGGCTGCGGCGACTGGGTGTTCTCATCCGCCCTCTACGACGACCCCCAGTGGCGGGTTCCTGAGTTCACCGAGGCGATGAGCAGCCGGGTACGCGGGCCCCGGATGGAGATGACGAAGGCACTGCACGTGACCGCGCCCGACTTCGTCCGGTACATCGCCGAGCGCATCGTCGAAATCTCCCCGGACGTGGTCGGCTTCACGTCGACGTTCCAGCAGAACACCGCTGCCCTGGCAGCAGCCAAGTACGTCAAGCGGCTCGCCCCGCACATAGCGACGGTGATGGGCGGTGCCAACTGCGACGGCAAGCAGGGGGAGGCCGTCCACCGCAATTTCACCTTCGTCGACTACGTCCTGCGTGGCGAGGGTGAGGTCTCGTTTCCCGCGATGCTCGGTGCGCTGAGTTCCGGCGAGCCGCTGTCGGACGTACCGGGGCTGTGCTGGCGCGATGCGGACGGCGCCTCCGTGGTCAACGCCATGAGCACCAAACCGCTGCCGCCCGCCTCGATCCTGCCGCCGGACTACTCCGGGTACTTCGAGCGGCTCGCCTCCTCCCACGCGCGGCACTGGGTCGAGCCCAAACTGGTGGTCGAGGGTGCGCGGGGCTGCTGGTGGGGCGAGAAGCACCACTGCACCTTCTGCGGGCTCAACGGCTCGTTCATGCAGTTCCGCAGCAAGAGCCCGGACGTGTTCTACGACGAGATCATCGAACTGGCACGCAGGCACCGGGTGCTGGACATGTACGTCGTCGACAACATCCTGGACATGGGGTACGTGAAAACGGTGCTGCCGCGCATCATCGACAGCGGGTTCGACCTGCGCATGCACATCGAGATCAAGTCCAACATGCGGCAGGCGCAGCTCCAGACCCTCGCGGACGCGGGCCTGATCTTCGTCCAGCCGGGCATCGAGAGCCTCAACAGCCGGGTGCTCACGCTGATGGACAAGGGTGTGACCGGGGGCCAGAACGTCCGGATGCTCCGCGACGCCGCCACTGTCGGCCTCTCCGTTGCCTGGAACTACCTGCACGGATTCCCCGGCGAGGACGCCGAGGACTACAACGACGTGGTGGCCCAACTCGGTGCGCTGGAGCACCTCAACCCACCGGTGGGGCCGTCCTCCCGGATCGCGATCGAGCGCTTCAGCCCGTACTTCAACAACCCCGGCCTCGGCTTCTCCGAACTGCGTCCTGCCGAACCGTACCGGCTCACCTACGATCTGCCCGACGCCGAGATGTTCGACCTGGCCTACGTCTTCGACGTGCCGCCGCGCGGGATCGGTGCGGACGTCGTGGACCGCCTCGACGAGGGCATCTCGCACTGGAAGCGGAACTACTCCGGCAGCCGCCTGACCCACTGCGACCTGGAGGACCGGATCGTCCTGGTCAGCAAACGCCGGGCTTTCGACTGGACGCACCTGGAACTGACCGACCCGTTCGAGCTGGCCCTGTTCCGGCTGCTCGACCAGCCGCACACCGTGAAGGCCGCCGCCCGCAAGCTGGAGGGAAACCACCGGACGGGCGAGGACGCCCTGCGGCAGGTGCTGGCACGGTGGCGGGCCCTCGGCATCGTCTTCGAGGACAGCGGGCAGTTCGTCCAGATCGCGCCACCCGCCCTCAACGAGGAGTTCCTGCGGATCGACTTCATGCGGCACACCTCCGCCCGCGACGCGGAACTCGCCGCGACGACCGCCTGACGACCGCCGCCACCGCCTGACGGAGAGACGACGATGACTTCAGCCCTCGCCGGCACCGAACCCTTCACGGTGACCGCCTCACGGGACTACGACCCCGAGGTGGGCACACTGCCCTACATGTCCCTGGGCCGCTACGAGATCGACCTCTCCGGCGGTGACGCCGCCCGGCGGCTCTTCGCCGCCGGGGCCCGGCACGTCACACTCCCCCGCCCGGTCGATGTCACGGACGCCGCCGACGCCGCCTGGTCGGTACGGGCGCTGAGCTTCGTGGGTGATCTGTCCAGCCTGGCCATCTCGGTCGACTGGCAGCTCCACACCGGCCCGGACCCCGACGCGTGGCGCCACTTCGGCCATCTCCATCCGCCCACCGCCGTCCTCGGCACCGTGGACCCGGCCGCGACGGCACTCGCCTGGCGCAACGCGTACTACATCTGCAAGTGCGTCTTCCGGTACGGTCCCGGGTTCATCCAGGTGCGCGACCGGCGCTACGGCGAACTGCGCCGCTTCACCATCGACGAACCGGAGTACCACGAGGCCATCGAGGCCCTCACCGACGGTGCCCGCGTCGACGAGATTCCGCGCACGGTCCTGGACGACCTCATGGCCGAGACCCTCGTCCTGCGTTTCGGCGATCACGTGTGGTGGGCCCCGTACCGGGTCCGCCGCTGGTCGGAGGCGCCTCTGGTGATCTGATCACCAGGGGCGCGCCACCCGCCGGCAGGGGGCGCGGAGGGACACGGCCTCACCGGGCGGGGCGGGCGTGCACGCTGACGGCGTAGCCGCAGCCTTCGGTATAGGGATCACCGCTCCAGGTGGCACAGCGCTGCCGCAGTACCAGCCCGGCCTGGGCGCACCAGTGATCGAATTCCGCCAGGGTGACCGGCGGCTCCGGCAGCGGCAGGTGTGCCGCATCCAGTCCCATGCCGGTGACCAGCAGACCGCCGGGGCGCAATGCGGCGGACAGCTGCCGTACGACGGTTGACTCGGTGCCGGGGGCCAGCAGGGGGATGACGTTCCCGGCAGCGAGCACCAGGTCGAAACGTGGCTCCAGGCCGAGGGCGTCCAGACGCGCCAGATCTCCCGGCAGCCACTCCTGTGAGGGGGCGTCACGGCGGGCGACGGCCAGCATCGAGGAGTCGATGTCCACCCCGGTGCAGTGATGGCCGAGCTCGGCGAGCCGGATCGCGATTCGGCCGGTGCCGCAGCCGGCGTCGAGTACGCGGGAAGCGGGCTCCAGCAAGGTGGTGCAGAAGGCGGCCTCGCCGTGGATGTCGTGGCCGGATTCAGCCAGCCGCGCGAAACGCCGGGCGTACTCTTCACCAGCTTGTCCGGCGGTCAGTTCGGCCCAGCGGTCTCGTTGTTCAGACATGTTCAGCGTGCTTTCCGGTCGGTCCCGCCCAAGAGGGCAAGGGTGGGAGCGGTGCCGTCGCCGCTCCCCACGGTCACAGGTACAGCCCTCGCGGGCTGCTTCGAAGGTACGCGGACCGGGGATGATGCCGCCCGGCCCGGCAGCCGCCGACGCCAGGGAGAGCGCACCGGCCGCCGACGCGGGTGCCAGGGCGGAGAGCGGGTCGGGAAGCACGCGGGGGCAGCATCGTATCCGCTCCGTTGACGCTCGACCCCGGCGCCCGGGGCGGGCCGAGGCGCCGTCGCGGGTCGGACGTCGGGCCCCGCAGGAGGCCGCGCACGGGCCCCTTGGGGAGCCACGAAATAAGGGCGAGGGAAAGGTGCACTCGGGTATGGGCCTACACCTGGACGGTTCCTCGACATGTCTGCCAGTCTGATGGGCGGTCCGATCGAGTGATCATCTCGATCGGGAGCCGCCCCGGCGGCAGCCGGTCATCCCTCCATACTCGTCGGCGGCTGTCGCGGCCGGCGGCTCCCCAACTTCCGCGGAGGACATGTGAGCAAGGTCTGGTTCATCACCGGGGCTTCACGTGGTTTCGGACGGAGCTGGGCGGAGGCCGCTGTGGCCCGCGGCGACCGGGTCGCGGTAGCGGCCCGGAACGGAGCGGCACTCCAGGCGTTCGCGGACGAGTGCGGCGACGCCGTGCTGCCCCTTCCGCTGGACATCACCGACCGGGCCGCGGTGTTCGCCGCCGTCGAGCGCGCCCACGCCCACTTCGGGCGTCTGGACGTCGTCGTGAACAACGCGGGAGTCGGACACATCGGCTGCGTGGAAGAGGTCACGGAGCACGAGGCGCGGGCCGTCATCGAGGCCAACATCCTGGGCACTCTGGCCGTCATCCAGGCCGCCCTCCCGCTGCTGCGGGCGCAGGGCGGCGGCCACCTGATCCAGGTGTCGAGCAGCGGTGGGATCGAGGCGTACCCGGGCATGGGACTCTACTGCGCCACGAAGTGGGCCCTGGAGGGCATGTCGGAAGCGCTGGCCGCGGAGGTCGCGCCGTTCGGCATCAAGGTCACCGTCCTCGAACCCGGCGGATACGCCACCGGCTGGTTCTCCGCCGCACCGCGCTCCGTGCCGCACCCCGCGTACGGTCCCCTGCACGACGCGCTCGATCCGACCCTGACGCCCGACGCCCTGCCGTCTCCCGAAGTCACTGTGCCCGCGCTCTTCGCTCTTGTGGACAGCGTGGACCCGCCGTTGCGACTCCCCCTGGGGAGCTTCGCCCTCCGCGCGGCCACCGAGGCCGGAGAACGGCGGCTCGACGGCCTGTCCGCGTGGGAAGCCGTCATCCGAGGCGCCGACGGCCTCTCCGCCACGGACGGGACGCCGCACCCGCAGGAGGCCGGGCAGGGCATATAGGGCGGGTGCCGGCGTCCGGCGAGGCCCTGGCCGGCTCGGAGATTCCCCGGGATCGCGCCGTACTTGGCACCTCGGGGTGGGCACGCTCTTCGTCGCCCGAGGGCGGGTGCGTCCGACGATCAGCCGGTGAGGAACGCGCGGGCCGCCGCCACCCCGGCGGTAGCGTCCCAGCCGGCGTGGGGGATGACGGCGGCCACCAGAGCGGCATCGGGCGCTCCGTCAGCCGCGATCAGCGCGTCGACGGACTCCTGGGACGGCTCGTGCCCGCCCGGGTCCGCATGGTGCTGGACGGTGGCCACGATCATCTCGCGGGTGCGTCCGTCGCTGAGCGCGGGCAGCCGCACACTGCTGAACCCGTCCTCGACGTCGTACTCGGCACGCCGCCACGTACTGCCGTCGAATGCGTAGACGAAGCCGAGGAACGACTCCTCCTCGCGGGCCCTGCGTACGGGCGGCGCCCACCAGTCGGGGGCGCCGGCCAGCAGGTCGGTCTCCTGCTCCTCGAAGAAGTCGGACGCTTCCGCGTAGAAGGTCTGCGACGTGTCGTAGTCGTGCCCGAGCAGCACCGCCCGCCCGTCGCCCAGGTGATGGAGGCCGCACCACCTGCCGTCCCCGTCCCCGTAGTGCCACGAGGACCCGTCGGCCCGGCAGCCGTCACCACGTCCACCTGCCGCCTGGACCGCGGCGAGGGCGGCCCATCGGCCGCGCAGCGACCTCGGTTCTGGAAGATCGAGCTCTGTCAGGGCCACGGCCGGCTCCTCAGGGTGTCGAGTGACGGGTCAGCTCTCCTGGTTCCCGCGATTCGGCGTTCGTCACGCGTGGTGCGTCCCGACGCCTCAACTCGGGCCAACCGCCCCCGAAGCGGCCCGTGATGCGGTTGTCCGGTGGAGCGAGGTCTTATCTCCCCTTCAGTGGGTACGGAGATGAGCATGGCTCTCGTGAAGCGTGTTGCTCTTGCTCCTCGTGCGGTGCGGCAGCTGCGGCGCGTCCGCTCGGTGTACGTGGTGGGGATGCTGCTGTCCGCCCTGGGCGGCCTGCTGTCCTACGACGATCCGGCGGCGGGCGGGCGGCAGGCGGTGATCGCGGGTGTGTTCGTCGTGGTGTTCGCCGCCCTTCTCACGCTGACCGCGGTGTGGCTGTGGCTGCACCGGCGGACGGAGCACTGCAGCACGGCGAAGAAGCTCAGCCGGCTCATCTGACCTCCGCCTGTCGCTCGGTCCGGCGGACCCCGGCCGGCTTGCCGGCATCCTCAAGGGCCGCCTCAAGATGCCCGGTACCGGCCGCAACACCTCCACGGCTGCCTCACGGCCACCGTCCTCGCCTTGAGCCACCGACACGATCGAGCCGACCTTGTGCGTGCGCGTGCGGAGTCAGCATGGCTTGATGTCCCAGCACAGGTCCGACACGGCTCCCAGAAAGCAGGGGGAGTGCGCCCCGGCATTCTCGGCCACCCGATACCGGGCAGAGAGAACGGTGAGAGGGCCGGGTCCCAGGATGCCCCCTGGTCACTGTGGCCACCACCTTTCCAGGTCGAATGCGGACGTTCGCACCCTTCCGTCAGGAGAACGCACATGCGCCTTCGTCGTCTCGTCACCGCCGCCGTTCTCGCGGCCGCCATGGTCGGCTCCACCGCGGCGGTCTCGTCGGCCGATCCCAAGCCCGATCCGAACGAGAACTACCTCACCGACACTAAGTACGACGCCGTCACCTTCGGTATGAGCAGGCAGCAGGTGGAGGCCCTCATCGGCCCGAGGCCGCACTGCTCCGGCATCGGAGCCGGCGGCGCCCTGGTGTGCTGGGCGATGAACCAGTTCGTGGATCAGACGGCATCGTTCTCCTTCAACGCCGCCGGCCAGTTGTACAAGAAGGAGAAGGACTATTCCTTCGCCTACGCCTGGTACACCTACGATCTGCCCCGGACCATGACCAAGACCCAGTACGAGCAGCAGTTCGCGGTGGGTGACACGCTGGCGGAGGTCAACGCAGCCGTCGCCGGTACGGCATGCACCGACCGGTGGGTCGAGCGCCCCAACTACCCCTCGTCCAGCGGGTGGAAGACCATGGTCCACTGCATCGGCACCGTCAACGAGTCCTACCCAGAGATCGAGTTCTTCTTCACCGACGGCGTGCTGACGAGTAAGACCTACTCGTCCCGCAACGACGTCCGCTGACCCGACCGGACCCCTCAGATCCGGAGGTACGCACAGATCCGGATCGCCGTGGGAAGCCACTTCGCCGCATACTCCGCCAGCGCACCTCGTGCGCGACGCGTTCGAGCACCTGGTCGCCGCCGGTCCGGACACAGCACGGCCCCGTGGAGGAGAACTCCGCGGGGCCCGGTGCTGGTGCCTGGAGGACCTCAGTCGGTGAGGGTGTCCTTGATCTTCTCCTTGGCCTGACGGGCGTCACCCTTGGCCTGCTCCGCCCGGCCCTCGGCGGTGAGACGCTCGTTGCCGACCGTGCGCCCAGCGACTTCCTTGATCTTGCCCTTGGCCTGCTCGGTCTTGGCCTGGTTCTTCTCATCGGCAGCCATGTCACTCACACCTTGCTGTGGTCGACGTTTCGGACTCCTCACGCCTAACCGCTGACGCCTCATTCAAACGCGGCCGCAGGGACCTGCCCCCCTGCCGGCACCGGCCCACCACACGATCGCCGCAGGTCTCCCCCTCGAAATGGGCCATCTGTCCTGTGCCATACTCAGCGCGCTTTGCACTTTCCGATGTCGGGGGACCATTGTTCACGCTGGAGGTTGCCGTCGTCGGCGCAGTACCCGCCGTCGATGCCGCCCGTAACCGGAAGGGCACACCCCCAGGGCGCCTGCTTCCGGGAGAGCCGATCAGCCGGCCGGGCAGCGACGCATGAGTGGCATAGCCCTCACGGCCCCGTATCTGGACACCGACGCCGGTCAGCTCTCCTTCACTCTCGGCCGTCCCCTCGCGAGGCACTGGCCGTACGCGACCTGACGGTCGGCGGGCTCGATGTGCAGCTCAGACTGCTGGGCGCCTCCCACCAGGTCTTCGCAGGACCGGTCCGGGAGACCGTGGCCTGCCTGCCTGGCTTCGAGGGCGGTCTCCCGGAGGCAGCGTCACAGGTCTTCGACGACTGGAACTATCAGTTCGGCGCCCGCGTCCAGCAGTTCGACGCAGTGGAGTTCAGCCAGCAGGTCGAGCGGATCCGCAGCCGCTCGGACGCACACCCGCGAGCGCTGTACGGGATCTTTCCGGGGTCACCCGAAGCACTCACCTCACTGACCGTCGAGCAGCAGAGCACGGGGCTGAGCTGGCGCACATGGCACACCTACCCGCAGAGCGGCCGGATCGTGGCGACGCACACCCGACTGGAGGCCCGATGAGAACTGTCCGACGCATCAGCCTGGTATTTCTCGCCACGGTCGCGCTCGCCGCCTGTTCCAGGGGTTCGGACGGCAGCAACGACGTACCGTCCGGCTGGATCCGCTCGCAGTACGGCGGCAACAGCAGCGCGGGGTACGTCGACCGCCGCGACGCGACGTCCACGGTCGCGAAGGAGATCACCGGCCACTCCTCGGCCAAGGGCCGCACCAGCAAAGGTGACATGGTCTTCCTCCGCTACCGGAACGACATCGTCGCGATCACTCCCTACCAGGGCGGCAGCAGGATCGAGATCGACGACTACCGCACCGGCTACCACCGCTGGAAGCCGCATCTCCGGTCCGTATGGCCCCATCCGGACAGCGACGCCTTCCGCGGCGGGGGCCCCGGCACCGGCAAGTGACCACCCGCAGTACACCCGCCCGAATCCCCGGGACGGCATCCCCGAAAGGCAGCATCGTGGCAGAGATCTTCGAGTCGGCAGGCGAGGCCCTGCTCTACGGCCTGGTCGGTTTCGTCGTGATGGCGGTCGGCTTCATCGCACTCGACCTCGCCACCCCCGGCAAGCTCGTCCATGTGGTGTGGACGGAGCGCAACCGCGGCGCCGCGGTCCTCCTCGCCGGCCAGACCGTGGCCATCGGGTACGTCATCGACCAGTCCATCAGGGCCAGCGAATCCGAGCAGGGCCTCCACTACGGCCTGCTCAGCACCCTGCTGTACGGCCTGGCCGGCGTCGTGCTGATGACCGTCATCTCCTGCATCGTCGGTCTGCTGACCCCCGGCCGCCTGGGCGCCACCGTGCTCGACGACCAGGGGGACCGCCCCCACCCGGCCGCCTGGGTCCAGGCAGCCATGTACCTCGGCACGGCCTTCATGGTCGGCGCCGCCGTTTCCTGAACGACACCATGACCACCAGCACTCTGCACCGCCCCGCCGCGACCGAACGCCCGCCGGTGACCTACTCACGGGGGCGCGCTTCCTGCTGCTGCTCTCGGTGTTCATCTGCGCGGCCTGCGGCCTGGTCTACGAACTGGCACTGACGGCGCTGGGCAGTTACCTCATCGGCAACTCCGTGATGCAGACGTCCGTGGTCATCTCCGTCATGGTCTTCGCGATGGGTATCGGTTCCCTGGCCGCCAAGCCGCTGCAACGGCGCGCGGTGGGCGCCTTCGCCCTCGTGGAGACGCTGCTCGCGCTCGTCGGGGGCCTGTCGGTGCTCGTCCTGTACGTGTCGTTCGCCTGGCTACGGGTGTACATGCCGTCCATGGTGGTGGTCACGTTCGCCATCGGTCTCCTCATCGGTGCCGAGATCCCCCTGCTGATGACGCTGCTTCAGCGGATCCGGCGACAGGAGGCCGGCAGCGCGGTCGCCGACATGTTCGCCGTGGACTACGTCGGAGCGCTGGTCGGCGGCCTGTGCTTCCCCCTGCTGCTTCTGCCTTCCTTCGGCCAGCTCAGGGGCGCGCTGGTGGTCGGCGCGGTCAACGCCGTGGCCGGTGTCGTCGTCGTCCTGTGGATCTTCCGCCGCGAGACACGCCGTATCGTGCGCATCACGCTGCTGGCGTCGATGGCCGCCGTCCTCGCCGTACTCGGCACGGTGTACGTACTGGCCGACGACATCGAGGTCACCGCGCGACAGCAGCTCTACCGCGACCCGATCGTCCATGCCGAGACCACGCCGTACCAGGACGTCGTCGTCACACGGTCCACCGGTTTCACCGGAGAACCCGACACGCGCCTGTTCCTCAACGGCGACCTGCAGTTCTCCTCCGTAGACGAGTACCGCTACCACGAGGCCCTCGTCCACCCCGCCCTGTCGGGAAAACGGACATCCGTGCTGATCCTGGGCGGCGGTGACGCGCTGGCCCTGCGGGAGGTCCTGCGCTACGACGACGTCGAGGGGGTGACGCTGGTCGACCTCGATCCGGCGGTGACACGACTCGCCCGCACTTTCGCACCCTTGCTCGAACTCAACGGCCAGGCACTCAGTGATCCGCGTGTCACCGTCGTCAACGCCGACGCCTTCACCTGGTTGCGGGACGCCAGGCAGCGCTACGACGCGGTCGTCATCGACTTTCCGGACCCGGACACCGCCGCGCTGGCCAAGCTCTACTCCGTCGAGTTCTACCACTTGCTCGGCCGCGTCCTGACCCCGGAAAGCCAGGTCGTCGTGCAGGGCGGCTCCCCGTTCTTCGCCCCCAAGACCTACTGGTCCATCGCCACCACGATCGGCAGGGCCGGCTACAGGACCACCGCGTACCAGGTGGACGTCCCCAGCTTCGGCAACTGGGGCTACATCCTGGCCACCCCCGGCGCCGACGGCCCACGGCCGCCACTGCGCCTGGCCGAGAACACCCCGCCCCTGCGCTTCCTGGACGATGCCGTCATCGGCGCCGCCACCGTCTTCCCCCTGGACCGGCGCCCTCAGAACGTACGCGCGAGCACCCTGATGGATCCCGCGGTACTCGAGTACACCCGCCACGAGTGGCAGAACTACTGAGCACCGTCAGGCACCCGGGGCCTTGTCACATGCCGTAGTGCCCCCGGAAGGCTGCCCCGCGCGGACCGGCCAGGGAGAAGTTCCATGACGGGCACAGGGACCACCGAGACTATTCCCGCGAATTGTGCAGATGTGATGTGAGGTCCCGTCGAGGCACTGGGGCGGATATCCCTATCCGCCGCGCACCGTGCACAATGACGTGTCCACTGATCATACTTTCGAAGCTCTGGGTCTGAGCGAAATGGAACGTCCCTCTACGATTGCGAACGTCTTCTTGTCAGCACATCTGCTACGCCTGGTGACCTCCGCCCCGCACGGGGCACCTGGCTCCCCCCACGCGGTTCCCGCTCGACGAGTGAGGATGTGCCGCCGCCAGGCACTGTCTGGAGGCCGGTCGTGACGTCCGCCCCGCTCACCGATCGGGAGATCTCCCTGGTGCGCACGAGCCTGAAGGTGGTCGCGCCGCTGGCCCCGGAGATGACCGTCTACTTCTACGCCATCCTCTTCAGCCGGTATCCCGGAGTGCGAGGACTGTTCCCGGACAACATGGACGTCCAGCGCGACCGGCTGCTGCGCGGACTGCTGCGCATCATCGACCTCGTCGACGATGTCGACAACCTCGTGCGGTTCTGTTCCCGGCTGGGACGGGACCACCGTAAGTTCGGGGCCCTGGAGGCGCACTATCCGGCGGTGGGCGAATGCCTGGTCGCCGCCCTCGCCCGCTATGCGGGGACGGCGTGGAACGCCGAGGTCGCCGCCGCATGGACGCGCGCCTACACCATCGCCGCCGAGGTGATGACCACGGCCGCCGCGGACGACACCCGCCTGCGCCCGGCCTCGTGGGAGGCGCAGATCATCCGCCACGAACACCGCGGCGACGGCATCGCCGAGATCACCGTACTGCCGGACATGCCCTATCCCTACACAGCCGGACAGTACGTGAGTATGGAGACACCCTGGTATCCCCGTACCTGGCGGCACTACTCCCCCGCTCACCCGCCCCGTGCGGACCACACGATCACGTTCCACATCCGGGCCGTCCACCGAGGACTGGTCAGCAACGCGCTGGTCCACCACGCCGTCCCAGGACACCGGGTGCGGCTGGGGCCGCCGCAGGGTGACACCACCCTTGCCGCTGCGAGCGACCGCGACCTGCTGCTGGTGGCCGGCGGAACCGGCCTCGCACCGATGCGCGCCCTGCTCGAGGAGGCCGCCGCCTCCGGCATGCGCCGCTACGCCGACCTGTTCGTCGGTGCGCGGACCGCCCGGGAGCTGTACGGACTCGACGACATGCTGCGCATGGCCCAGCGCAACCACTGGCTGTCCGTCCGCGGGGCCGTCTCCCACGAGAGCATTCCCGGGCAGAAGGGCACACTCCCGGAAGTCCTGCGCCAGTTCGGCCCCTGGGACCAGCACGAGGTCTTCCTGTCCGGTCCGCCCGGCATGGTCACCACAGCCGTGCAGACCCTCCTGCACCAGGGCACACCCCACACCCGCATCCACCATGACCCGCTCGACACACCCGTTCTCACCGCCCCCCTCAGACCTTCCCGAACCGCTCAGGAGATCGACCAGCTGTGACCCCTCCCGACGTCACCCCCTCGCGCGGAGAGCGCCTGCTGCAGTCCCACCTGGGCACCGGTGAGCGCGCCGACGCCTTCTACGACCGCCAGGTCCACGCGCACCTCACCTCGGCGATGCGTGAGTTCATCGGCCGCCAGTCGATGGTCTTCCTCTCCACAGCCGACTCCCGCGGCCACTGCGACGCCACCTTCCGCGCCGGCCCTCCCGGCTTCGTCATGGTCCTGGACGACGGCACCCTGGCCTACCCCGAATACCGCGGTAACGGCGTCCTGGCCAGCGCAGGCAACATCACCGAGAATCCGCATATCGGCCTGCTCTTCATGGACTTCACCCACGACCACATCGGACTGCACGTCAACGGCGCGGCCCGCCTCGTCACCGACCAGGACATGCAGACCACCCATCCCTGGATACCCGCGGACACGGCCCCCGGGCGCCGCCCCGTCCTGTGGACGCTCATCACCATCCACGAGGCATACGTGCACTGCTCCAAGCACATACCCCACCTCGAACCCGCCCCCGCACCCTGAAACTCGCACGCCCACGGCCCAAGGACGCCGACTACTTCCCCGAACCGGCCCCGGCGTCCCTGGCATGTGACGCAAGGCAGGACCGGGAACCGTCCAGCCCCGCGCACAGCCGTTCGGCCGGGCCCCCGCTGACCGGCTCGCGCGAGCACTGAGCGGACGCCGACCGCCGGCGGCGGGGACCTCGGTACGGAGCCTGCCACTCGGCTCGGGGTGGGCGTGCGGACCGTGATCACATGGGGGCGGCCAGCTCGGCAGGTGCCGCCCCGCAGACGCTGCGGGGCGGCACCGAGGGTTGGAAGGTCGGGCTACGGGGACTGGTCCGGTGATCCCCGCAGCCTCGGTTCAGCAGGGAAGTGTGGAATTCCCGGCGGCGCCGGTAGCACCGGTGGTGCCGTCCGCGTTGAACGTGGCGGCCGTGCCGTTGCCGCCGGGCTTGCCGGGACACACCGGGCTCGCCGCGCCACCCGCGCCGCCTGTGCCGCCCGAGTGGCCGCCGCCTACCGTGGAGGCTCCGCCGCTGCCGCCCTGGCCGCCGGCGATACCGGTACCCGCGTCGCCGACACCGCCCACGCCGCCCTTGCCACCGGTGCCGCCGAGGGCGGCTCCACCGCCCAGGCCGCCGGTGCCGCCGTTGCCGTTGGCACCCCCGGCGCCGCCCGCACCACCCGCACCACCGACGCTGGCGCTGCCGCTCGCGTCACCGCCGACCCCGCCGGTGCCCCCGTTTCCGTTCGCCCCGGCGGCGCCACCGGTCCCGCCGAGGCCACCGATCCCGCCGCTGGTGCCTGTGCCGTCGGCTCCGCTGGCCCCGGGAAAGCCCAGGAAACTGGAGACGCTGAGAGTGCGGGCACTGCCCGTCTCAGCGAGGGCCGTCGCGGAAGCGAGGGTGGGTGCGGCGGTGAGACCGGCCACGGCGATCACGGAGACCAGAAGGGTCCGGGGAAGAGCAGTCGTGCGCATGAAGCGCATGAGGAAACCTCTCGAAGTGCGCGGCCGCAGATGCTCCACGGCCGACACCCTCAAGCTACGCATGAACACATCGCCACATATTTCACATCATGATCCAATGGCTTCAAATCTACCTTTTGGGAAAATTTGGCTCTAATGCGTTCCTTCTCGGCCCTCGCGGACTTCCCGCTGGGGCACGTCGGTCCTGATCACACGCAGGACAACGCACTGGTCGCAGCCGCTCGTTGCGGACTGCGACCAGTGCGGGGGCGCTTTCGGTTGGTCAGAGGGCGGTCATCGCCGGCCTGCTCGCCACCCGCTGCCTATGCCCGCGACATGCAGGGCCAAGAGGGCCAGGCCGAGCAGCATGACGTTCACCGACGCGAAAACCTCGTTGGTCGTGACGTCGGCAGCATTGATCAGAAAAGCGATGAAGAACAGTACTGCAGCAGCTATCGCCAGCATGGGTGGACCCTTCGGTAGGTGGAACGCATGTGCCCCCATCGGCAGAAAATAGTCCTGGAAGCAGTCCTGCGTCCGAAGCCGCTCACCGACCCTCGTTCGGCGCTTCACCACCTGGCCGGACATGCCGCCGACGTGCCCGCGGGCGGGTCCGGCCGCACCCGGCCGGGTATCACTCTGACGCGCGGGGTTGCGGGGCGGTCCCGGCAGCGATGTGCCGGTAAGACATGAGGACGACAGTCGGCGGTTTCCGGGCACCTGTACCGTGCCCACGCTGCTCTTCTCACCCTGACGGGAGCTCAGAATGACTGCATCCACCACCGAGCCGCCCACGTTGGTGCCGGTCGAGGGCCGGGGGCCGGGCAGTGTCGTGGTCGCCTGGATGACCACGACGGATCACAAGAAGATCGGACACCTTTATCTCGCCGCGTCGTTCCTCTTCTTCGTCGTCGGTGGCCTGATGGCGCTGCTGCTGCGCGCCGAGCTGGCCCGTCCCGGCCTGCAGATCATCTCCAACGAGCAGTACAACCAGACGTTCACCATGCACGGCACGATCATGCTTCTGCTTTTCGCGACCCCCACGTTCGCCGGATTCGCCAATGCCATCATGCCGTTGCAGATCGGTTCTCCCGATGTGGCCTTCCCCGGTTGAACATGCTGTCCTTCTGGCTGTTCCTCTTCGGCGGGCTGATCGTCGTCGGGAGCCTGTTCACGCCTCAGGGCGCGGCCGACTTCGGATGGACCGCGTACACGCCGCTCAGCGGCGGCGAGCGGACTCCGTATGTCGGTGCCGATATGTGGATCATGGGTCTCGCCCTGGCCGGCTTCGGCACCATTCTGGGCGCGGTCAACTTCGTCACCACGATCATCTGCATGCGCGCCCCGGGCATGACCATGTTCCGGATGCCGATCTTCACCTGGAACGTCCTGCTGACGTCCGTCCTGGTCCTGTTGGCCTTCCCCATGCTCGCCGCGGCGCTGCTGGTCCTGGAGGCCGACCGGCGCTTCGGCGCCCAGGTGTTCAACCCGGAGAACGGCGGCCCGCTGCTGTGGCAGCACCTGTTCTGGTTCTTCGGTCACCCCGAGGTGTACATCATCGCTCTGCCGTTCTTCGGAATCGTGACGGAGATCTTTCCGGTGTTCTCCCGTAAACCGGTGTTCGGTTACATCGGCCTGGTCGCCGCCACGGTCGCCATCGCGGGCCTCTCCGTCACCGTGTGGGCGCACCACATGTTCGCCACCGGCGCGGTGCTACTGCCGTTCTTCTCCTTCATGACCTTCCTCATCGCCGTACCGACCGGCGTGAAGTTCTTCAACTGGATCGGCACGATGTGGAAGGGGTCGCTGTCCTTCGAGACACCGATGCTGTGGTCGATCGGATTCCTCGTCACCTTCCTCTTCGGCGGGCTGACCGGGATCATTCTGGCCTCGCCGCCCATGGACTTCCACGTGACCGACAGTTACTTCGTCGTGGCCCATTTCCACTACGTGGTGTTCGGTACCGTCGTCTTCGCCATGTTCGCCGGATTCCACTTCTGGTGGCCCAAGATGACCGGCACCATGCTCGACGAGCGCCTGGGGAAGATTCACTTCTGGACCCTGTTCATCGGGTTCCACACCACGTTCCTGGTCCAGCACTGGCTCGGCGCCGAGGGCATGCCGCGCCGGTACGCCGACTACCTGTCGGCCGACGGTTTCACGGCGCTGAACACGCTCAGCTCCATCGGTGCCTTCCTGCTGGGCGCCTCGACGCTGCCGTTCTTCTACAACGTGTGGAAGACCGCGAAGACCGGCAAGCGCATCGACGTCGACGATCCCTGGGGCTACGGCCGTTCGCTGGAGTGGGCCACCTCCTGCCCGCCGCCGAGGCACAACTTCGTGACTCTGCCCAGGATCCGTTCGGAGTCTCCCGCGTTCGAGCTCCATCATCCGGGCATCACACGGCTCGACGAGGCCCGTTCCGCTGGGCGGCGCGATGTGTTCGAGCCCGGCGAGGGCACCGCCCACCCGTTGGGGAAGGACCGTGACGACACCTGAGGAGCGCTGTCCCCGGGCCGCCCTTCCGGTCCTTCCCCGGTGTGCCCGGGGTCAGCCGTACTTGCCCATGGCCTGCCTGACCGCGTCCCTCTTGCGGTCCATCAGAGCGGCGACGGGTCCCAGGGCCAAGTCGGCGGCGCCGGGGTGGAGCCGGGGGGCGCCATCGCCTCGGCGGCCTTCACCGCCTCGTTGTACTCGTGGTTCACCAGTTGAAGGCCCTCGCCGCCTCACTGGTCGTCCCGATGGCGCGACTGCTCGGCGAGGAGCTCTTCGGTGACTCTGCGGGCATCGGCGAGGAGAGATCCGTACAACGACAGCCACTCCGGCTGGGTGACGTCCCTGCCCCGCAGTGAGTGGCGCAGTTCGTCGTGCGCGCCGGACACCCCGTCGACCGCCGCGCTGAACCGATCGTGCGCGGGCCGGCTGCCCTCGATCAGACCGCCGTACGCCTCGACGGCCGCTGCCGCCCGGGTGAGGAACTCGGAGTAGACGGCCGCCACGCCCTCCGCGGGTCGCGGCCCGTCGGCACGCTGATCCGCCGCCTCGACGAGAGTGCGTGTCAGGTTGTTCAGATGGTCCGTGAGCTGTTCAAGCAGGTACAAGGACTGCTGGAAGGGAATCTCGAGGTTCCTCAGCTTCGCCCGGTGCCCTCGGTGCGGGTTGAAGCGGGCACTCTCCCTGCTCCACTCCAGAGCGGAGCGGGCCTGCTCGAGGAGACCGTGGAGACCACGCGCCCGCCGGTGCCAGTCGCGGGCCAGCCGGTCCTCCCACGAGGAGGCCAGGCCGTCGGCGACGGCGGTCAGTGTCCGCGTCGTCTCCTCCACCACCTCGCCGATGGCGTTCCGGGTGCTGCGCAGGTACACCGGGGGCAGGACGAGCACGTTGACACCCACGCCCACGGCGGCGCCGAGAGCCGACTCCAGCAGCCGGACGACGGCCACACCGACGCCTGGTTCGCCGAACGAGAGACTGAAAAGGGCCGCTGTCGCGCCGTAGAGCCCCTGGTCCCCCAGCTTGCCCCAGTTGCTGAGCAGCATCGTGACGGGCAGGACCACCGCCATCGCCACGGTCGGATCGCCCAGCGCCATTCCGCCCGCTGTGGCGAGGACGGTGCCCAGGGCGATGGCGGCCAACTGCTGAAGCGCCTGCGTGTACGACCGGTACACGGTCGCCCGCACCAGGACGACGGCGACCCAGGGCGCGATGTACGGCATCGGCGCCTCCAGCCAGGAGCGGGCGATCACCCACGCCAGCAGGGCCGCGAAAGCCGCTTTCAGCGACTGCACGACCAGGGCTCGCTCGCGTCCCGGCACGGTCCAGGTGCGTCGTACGAACCGTCCGGCCGACAGGATCTCTGCGCGTACGGCCTCCGTGGCACGGGCTCGGGGAGTCATGACCGTTCACGTGCCACGGAAATGGCATCCCTATCCGTGGAAGACGTGACGTCCTCATAACGAAGTGGCGGTCACCCGGCCCGTCACCGGGCGCCGGTCACCGCGCCCGTCGTTGGAGAACGGGCACCCCGTCCGTGCCCGCGCGCACGAGTTCGGCGTCCGTGGCCAGCGCGTCGGCAACGGCCTGGACGGCGGCCCGGAGGTCGCCCGACCGTGGCAGAGGCGGCGGAGTCCCCGCGACGGCACGGTCGGCGAAGCCGGTGTCCAGGTGCCCGAGGCGCAGGTCCAGCACACGGATGTGAGCGGGACGGGCCTCACGGCGTACGGCGTCGAGCCAGGCTCCGAGCGCCGCCTTGGAGGCGCTGTAGTCGGCCATCGCGGGCTGCGGGCGCTCCGCCACCACCCCGGTGAGCGCGGCGATCGTGCCCCCGCCCCGCGCCTCCAGTACGCCGAGCGCGGCGCGGAGGAACGCGGCGGGCGCGAGAGCGTTCACCGTCATCAGGTGCTCGGCGACGACGTCTCCGACCGCGTCGGCCCTCCCGAAGGCCACCGAGCCGAACGCCGTGAGAACGGCGTCGAGGCGGCCGGTCACACCAGCGGCCGTGTGTACGGCGCGGGCGCAGGAGTCCAGGTCGTACGCCTCGAAGAGCGTCGTGGGGGCGCCGCCGAGTGCCGCGGAGACCTGTGCGAGGCGCTCCTCGTCCCGGCCGGCCAGGACGAGGTGCGCGCCGCGAGCGTGTAGCTCGGCCGCCACCGCCGCGCCGATGACTCCCGTCGCTCCGGCGACCAGGACCCGTGCGCCGTCGATCCTCATGTCCCACTCCCTGGCGCCTGGCCCGTGTCCCGCTCCCGCTCCGTCCCGCCGTCCGCTCCCCGATGTGCCCGGCGCGGACGGGCCAGGTCGGCCAGTACCTCCCGTGCCGCACGCGTGCCCGACGCCAGGGCGCCCTGCACCGATCCGGTCGCGCGGTGGTCCCCGCAGACGTACCGCCGGTGGGCGAAGCGGGTGGTGCGGCTGAGGGGCCAGGGTGGCGTCATCGCGGGCAGGGCGTCCTTCACGGTGCAGGTGGCGACCGACGTCCAGGCTCGCGTGTCGGTGCCGTACAGCTCGGCCAGGCGCCTCCGTACGGCGGGTTCCCCGTCCGGTCCGTCGCCTTGCGGTACGGAGGTCGAGATCAGGGCGGTGCCGGGCGGGGCGTAGGTGGGTGCCACCTCGGTGAGGACGCAGGTGTTCAGGATCGCCGAGCCGCTGTCCACGACCAGGGTGGGCTCGGCCAGTGGCGAGGTGTCGGTCGCGTGGTAATAGGTGGTCACCGTGCGGCCGCCGGGGACCGGCAGGCCCGGCAGCAGGCGGGCGGCCGTGGCGGCGTCCGTCGCCACGACGACGGTGGACGCCGGCCGTTCGCCGCCGTTCTGGAGGAGCACGCCGCTGTCGGTCAGGGCGCTGACGGGGCTCTCCAGGCGGAGCGTGCCTACCGGCAGTCCGGTGGCGAGCTGCCGCGGCACGGCGCCGATGCCTTCGGCGGGCAGGCAGAGGGTGCCGCGCGCCATGCTGCGCCAGACGAGGTGGAAGAAGCGGGCGGACGTCCCGAGACCCTCCTCCAGGAAGACTCCGGAAAGGAAGGGCCGCAACAGGTCATCGACCGCGCGCGAGGAGAGCCCGGCCCGGGTGAGGGCGGCGGAGGTGGTGCGGTCGGGCAGGCGCTTGAGGAGGCCGGCGGGGAGCAGTGCGTCACGCGCGCTGAGGACGGCGAGCGCGGCCAGGTCGCGCGCCGTGAGGGCGCGGCCCGGCAGCAGCCAGCCCGCGGAACCGGGACGCCTGGTGGGGTCGGCGATCCGTACCCGGCCTGCGGACGTGTGGGCGAGGACGCCGGGGGTGAAAGGCCGCAGGCGCAGGTCTTTCAGAGTCAGACGCCTCTTGACCTGCGGATAGGCGGTGTTGAACACCTGGAAGCCGCGATCCAGGAGGAAGCCGTCCTTGCGGTCGGTGCGCATCCGGCCGCCTACCGCGCCGGAGGCTTCGAGCAGTTCGACGCGCAGGCCCGCCCGGCTCAGGTCACGGGCGCAGGCGATGCCCGCCAGGCCGGCGCCGACAACGATGGCGTCGGGCGGTGAAAGCCGCTGACCGGTCATCATCCGTCTCCTTCGTCGTGCTGCGGAAAGGGTCACTCGTCGGCGTCCTGCCACCCGGTCACCCGGTCACGGCCGCCTCCAGTGCCGTGAGCGCTTCGGCGAGTCCGGTGGGCCGCAGCAGGCCGGGCACCGCCTTGCCCGCCCAGCCGGGCCCCAGCGTGAGCACGGCCGGATGTCTGCGGGCTCCCCGTACCCCCCACTCCATCGCGGCCACGTGCTGGGCCAGGGGACGGCTGGCGGTCGTACGGGACTGGGCCCAGAGGCCGACGGCCGCGGGTCCCGTCCTGCGTACCGCCTCGACCACCGCCTCCACCGGCAGCGCGGCGCCGAACATCCGCACCGGCAGGTCCCGTTCCGCGAGTGCGGCGGCGAGGACCTCCAGGGGAAGGGTGTGGTTCTCGCCCGGCACGCAGGCCAGCAGCGTCGTGGCGCCCGAGCGCTCCGGCACGGCCGGCGGGGCACACCGGCGCAGGGCGCCGGAAACGTGCCAGGACAGGAAGTGTTCGACTTCCACGTACCGTTCTCCCGCGCTCTCCCATTTGCGGCCGACCGCCTGGAGGGTCGGCATGATCACCTCGTGCCAGGCGGCCACCAGCCCGTGGTCGGCGATCACGGTGTCGAGGAGCCGGTCGAGGGCGCAGGCGTCCAGCCGGAGGGCGGCCCGGGCCAGCCCTCTGCACTCCTGGCGCGCGTCGCCCAGCCGCAGACCGGTGCGGGCGCGGCTGGGCGCCGGCTCGGGCCGTACGCGAGGCTGCGCGGCCGGCCGCGCAGCCGTTGCCGCGTCGGGGTGCTGCTCCGACCTGGCCACCCGGGCGGCCTCAGCGGGTGGCATACCGGTGGTGGTCAGCGCGCACATCCGCTCCAGCCGGGCGATGTCCTCGGCCGTCCAGCGGCGGTGCTCGCCCCCTGTGCGCACCCGAGGGCCGAGCCCGTAGCGGCGGTCCCAGGAGCGGATCGTCGTGGGGGCGACTCCGAGCCGCCTGGCCACCTCGCCGGTCGTGAGGCCGCCGCCCTGCCGTCCGGTCCCCTCGGAGAGAGTCACCCGTTCACCATACGACGCACAAACGAGGCGTGTTGCTTGCGTCGTTTGTGCCTCCAAAACTGGTCGTACCCGTGCAGGCGGTCGGCGCGGTCGGCAGATGACCCCGGTGGCCCGCGCACTCCGCTCCGGCAGGAGAGACAAGACGATGCACACCATCACCCGCCCCGTGGAGCAGGCTCTTCCCGCCCAGGACGCGGTGGGCGACCAGGAGATCACCCAGGGCTTTCTGGCCTCGGACGAGCGCGCGTTCGCGGCGGCGTACCGGCGCTGGGGGCCTCTCGTCCACACCATGGCGAGCCGGTCGCTGGGCGACGCGTACGAGGCCGAGGACGTGACTCAGCAGGTCTTCCTCGCGGCCTGGCGGGGGCGGGCCGGCTTCCGGCCGGAGCGCGGACCGCTCGGCGCCTGGATCGTCGGTATCACCCGCCTCAAGACCATCGATGCGCTGGCCGCGCGGACCAGGCGCCTGCGGCTCGTCGACGCGGCGGGTCACCGCCTCGCTCGGTACCCGACGCAGGGGGGCGGCCCGTCGTGCGAGGGCGCTCTGGACCGCGTACTCCTCGTGAACGAGCTGACCCGGCTGCCGAGCACCCAGCGTGAGGTGCTCCGCATGGCTTTCTACGAGGATCTGACCCATGTGCAGATCGCCGAGCGCACCGGCATACCGCTCGGCACGGTCAAGAGCCATGCCCGGCGCGGCCTGCACCGGCTGCGCCACCGCTTCGAGGAGGGCCTCGGTGCCGAAGCCGGGTACGACGGGTCCCGGACGCGGACCGCGGGTGGAGCGGCCGTCCCGGCACGGTGAGCGCACGGCGGTCACGGCTGTCGGGAGGTCGGCGGAAGCATGACGGGCGCCGGTTCCTGGGCGGGCTGTCCGGCATCTGCGGCCAGGACCCCTGCCGCCCGTCGGCCGGGCCGCGCGTCACGGTCGGCCTGGTGCGGGTGCCTGCGGCGCCAGTAGGGGTTGTCGTGGGGAAGTCGGCTCGTGACCCGGCCGTACATGCCGAAGGTGAGGATCACCAGTCCCATCACGAAGCTGAACACCACGTTGGTCATGCCGAAGTCGAGGATGTTCGCGGGCTTGTCCAGCACGAAGACATGAGCGAAGCCGCTCAGCAGGAAGAGCGCGCCGATGGTCATGTCGAGGCAGGAGGCGAAGTTGCCGCCGATCACCGCGCCGGCGATCAGCGCGAGTCCCACGACGGTGGAGATGACGCTGAGGGCGACGTTGGTCGTCATCCCCGCGATGACGTCACCGGATGTGTCGAACGGGCTCAGCGCGTCGGCGAAGCCGAGACACCCGAAGACGAGCAGGACCACGCCGCAGAAGGCGGCGCCGTAACGGTAGACCCGGGCCAGGTGGTGGTCCACCGGAAGTTCCTCTTGCAGCTTCATGTCATGGGTTCTCCTCGGGTACCCCGCAGGGATGCAATTTTCCTCGGAAATGCGTAGGAATAGGTCACCAACAGATTCCGGAGCGACCATGCACACCCCCGAGACACCCAACAGTCCGTACGAAGCCCCGGAGGGGTTGTTCGGTCTGGAGGAGATCCGTACGGGACCGGCGGTCCCGGTGCCGGCCGGGCCGCTGTTCCGGGACTCGCAGGAGGCCCGCCGGCTGCTGTCGGTACAGGAGATCCATGCCGAACCCGGGGCGGCCGCCTCCCTGCGGGGCAGACAGATCCTCGCGCGCTTCCCGGACGCAGACGTCCTCCCCGTCGACTCCCACTGGCGGATTCCGCAGCTGCACGGCAACAAGGGGAACGCCGAACGCTGGGTACGGATCAAGAGCACGGTCCTGGTCCTCGGGGAACGCAAGACGCTCACCGTGCGGACCAACGGACGTTCGGCCGACTGGATCGCGCCCGGCGCGGCCAACGGGTGCGCCATGGCGTGCGCCTACTGCTACGTCCCGCGCCGCAAGGGCTACGCCAACCCCATCACCGTCTTCACCAACATCGAACGCATCATCGCCCGGCTGACGCGCCACGCCACCGACCTGGGGCCCAAGACCGCCCCCAACCAGTGCGACCCCCTCGCCTGGGTGTACGACATCGGGGAGAACAACGACTGCTCGGTCGATGCGCTGATCAGCGAGAACACCGCCGATCTGGTCCACGCCTTCACCCGCCTGCCCACCGCCAAGGCGTCGTTCGCGACCAAGTTCGTCAACCCCGATCTCCTGCTGCTCGAACCCCGCGGACGGACCAGAATCCGGTTCTCCCTGATGCCGCCGGACGACTCGCGGCTGCTGGACATCCGCACCAGCCCCGTCGAGCAGCGCATCGCCGCGGCCGGGGACTTCGTGGAAGCGGGGTACGAGGTGCACTTCAACCTCTCCCCCGTCGTCATCCGTCCCGGCTGGGAGCACGACTGGGGGCGGCTGCTCCAGCAGATGGACGACGTCCTGCCCCGCGCGGTGAAGGACCAGGCCGCCGCCGAGGTGATCATGCTGACCCACAACCGGGACCTGCACGAGGTGAACATGGCCTGGCATCCGCGCGCCGAGGACGCCATCTGGCGGCCCGAACTCCAGCAGCGCAAGCGCTCGGAGAACGGCAGCTGGAACGTGCGGTACCGCGACGGCACCAAGGCGGCGGCGGTGGAGACCGTACGCCGCCTGGTGCGCACCCACGCTCCCTGGCTCCCCATCCGTTACGCGTTCTGACGCCACCGGGCCGCGTACGGCTCCTGGTCCCGTCGTCTGTTGCGGCCGGAGCCGGTCATGACCCTTCACGGACCCATCCGGAGACGCGTCGGTGACGAATCACAGGCATGAAAGTCATCGTGCCTGTCTGCCCCGTTCTTCCGGCCGCCCGTGGCGGGGCGGAATCGCCGGCCGATGCCGCCGCGGGCGCCCGGGCCGTGATCGGACGGCAACTAGCGCGCTGGGGCCTGCGCCATCTCGCCGACGACGCCCTGCTGGTCATGACGGAGCTGCTGACCAACGCCGTGCGTCACGGCAGGCCGCCGTGGCGCGTAAGCGTCTGGCTCACACTCCAGGAAGGCGGCCGGCGAAGCGTACGGCTCGAAGTGTCCGACGCGGGACCCGGTATCGACGTGGAGCTCGTACGGGCTCGCTGGCGCCACCCCTCCGGCTCTCTGACATGCGGCGGGCGCGGCCTGTTCATCGTCGACGTACTCGCTTCGTCCTGGGGCGACGACCGCGACGACTGCGGCGTCCGGGGGCACACGATGTGGGCCGAACTGGACGCGGAACCCCGGCTCTCCGGACGCCAGGCAGTCGCCGGCTGACCTACCGCGACGGCGAATGCGCGAAGACCGATCCGAACGGCTCCGCGCTGCGCATAGGTACCGAACGCTCCGGTGACGGTCCCGGGTCCGGCGGCACCGAGCGGCGGAGGACGCACCGCGTGTCCTGCACGACGGGCGGAACCGTGTGACGCGTCCCCGGGACTCCTGGGACTTCACCGGGAGGGCGCGGCAGGCGGGTGCGCGGGCCTGCGGCCTCGCCATGCCGGGTTCGCGGCTCCGCAGGCGTCAGCACGGCCGGTTCGTCCGACACCACTGACATGGTGCGCTCCCCGCTGCGAACGCCGACCGGGGGGCAGCGGCCCGTCTCGCCGATGGTGGCAGCGACGTAGGGCAGGACGCAGGACCACTCCCGAGGCGCTGCCACTGCGGCTGTGGTCCTGCGCTGACTCCATGGTGCGGGCGCACCCCCCTTCCACGCGCACGCACCTATAACCCGTTTGCAATAGCCCGCGCTCACAATTATTGTCGACGCCTGTACAGAGCTTCCGCACTTATAAGGATCGACGTCATGCCCCTCGCACTCCTGGCCCTTGCCATCGGGGCCTTCGGAATCGGGACCACCGAGTTCGTGATCATGGGCCTGCTCCCCGAGGTCTCCGGAGATTTCGGTGTCTCGGTCCCCACCGCCGGATACCTCGTCACGGGCTACGCCCTCGGCGTCATGTTCGGCGCGCCCCTCATGACCGCCCTCGGCACCCGGATCACCCGCAAGCGGATGCTCATGCTTCTGATGGGCCTCTTCGTTCTCGGCAACCTGCTGTCAGCCGCGGCTCCGACGTTCGGAGTGATGCTGGCCGGCCGCGTGGTCGCCTCGCTGGCTCATGGTGCCTTCTTCGGCATCGGTTCCGTCGTCGCGGCCGAGCTCGTGGCCCCGGACAAGAAGGCCGGTGCCATCGCGACGATGTTCACCGGTCTGACCGTCGCCAACGTCGTCGGAGTCCCGCTGGGCACCTTCGTCGGACAGACCGCCGGATGGCGGATCACCTTCCTCTTCGTGGCGGCGCTGGGAGTGGCGGGGCTCGCCGGGATCGCCAGGCTGGTGCCGGACCTGCCCAAGCCGGCGGGCGTACGGCTGCGCCAGGAGCTGAGCGCGTTCAGGAACGTCCAGGTCCTGCTGGCCATGGCGATGACCGTCCTGGGCTTCGGCGGAGTGTTCGCGGCCATCACCTACATCGCCCCGATGATGACGCGCGTCACCGGTTACGCCGACTCGTCGGTGACCTGGCTGCTGGTGCTGTTCGGTCTCGGCATGGTCGGGGGAACCTGCTCGGCGGAAGGCTCGCCGACCGCTCGCTCATGCCGATGCTCTACACGGCGCTGGGCGGTCTGGCCCTGGTCCTGGCCCTGTTCACCATCGGCGCCCACCACAAGGTGGCCGCGGCGGCAGCGGTCTTCCTGATCGGCGCCCTCGGCTTCGCCACCGTACCGCCGCTGCAGAAGCGCGTCCTGGACCACGCCCACGGAGCCCCCACCCTGGCCTCGGCCGTGAACATCGGCGCCTTCAACGCCGGAAACGCCCTGGCCGCCTGGCTCGGTGGCATCGCCATCAGCGGTGGACTCGGCTACACCTCCCCCAACTGGGTCGGCGCGGCCCTGGCCACCTCGGCCCTCGCCCTCGCCTTCCTCTCCAGCTCGCTGGAGAAGCGGGCGGCGCGGCGCACCCCCTCCCCACAACAGGCCGCCGCGGACACACGGCCGCCCGTCTCGGTCCCCTGACCTGCACCCCACTCCACGGACCCGCGGAATCACCCCGCGAGGAGAACGGCACGACCACCAGCACGGCACTCGCGGCCGGCTACCGCAGCATCGGCACCGCCGCGGTCTAGGGCACGAGCGCGGCGTCGGCCGCGCCCTCGCCGCGTTCGACGCCTCGCTGGACAAGAGCTCACCCTGGGCCCGCATACCGCGGAGGCGTCAGGACAGGCGGGCGCACTGCCGACAGAGTCGCGCCGACCCCGCGATCGCCGCGTGGGAGACGGCCGCGAGCCCGCCCGCGCACGCGAGCAGGGGCCAGTTCGTGACCATGGCGGCGGCGGTGGCGAGTGCGAGCGCTGCCACGGCCATGGCGGCGCTGGCGGTCGTGCCGGCCCAGGCGACGACGAGCGGCAGCCGCCGAGGCGTCGGCACTCTGCGGGCGGCGGCTCCCGTGGCAGCCAGGGTTCCGGCCGCCAGGAGTGCGGCGACGATCGCGACGCCTGCCAGGTGGACGGCCAACAGCTGTGCGGCCAAGGGCAGTCGCCAGGTTCCCTCGTGCCCGGCGGAACGGGCCAGGTACCAGCAGGTGATCAGGAACGGGGCGGTGAGCGCGACGGCACGGGCGGTGTGCCTGGCCTGGCGGACGGTCAGTTCCTGTTGGCAGCTCGGCACGAGTTCGTCCAGCGTCCCGAACTCCCGTACCGCTTGCCGGGCGGCGCGTTCGTAGGAGACTTCGTCACCGGCGAGGGCTTCGGCCGTGTCCACGAGGCCGTCGCGCATGTCCTGGACCATTTGGGCCTTGGCCTTGCCCGGTCCGCGCAGGGCGGCCGCCAAGGCCGCGATGTGGTCCTGGATCGGGTCGGCGTGGCGACCGGTGGCGTTCATGTGGCGAGGCCGGGCGGTACGGCGGGGTTCAGGACGGAGCCGATCGCCGCCGTGAACTCGCTCCACGCCGAGCGCTCGTCGGCCAGCGTACGCCGTCCGGCTCCGGTGAGTTCGTAGCACCGCCTGCGCCGCTCCCCGGCCGATTCCCAGCTGCTGCTCAGCAGTCCGATCCGCTCCAGCCGGTTCAGAGCCGGGTAGATGGTGCCCGTGCGCAGTTCGAGCAGGCCACCGCTGCGGTCCTGGACCGCGGCGATGATCGCGTATCCGTGCAGCGGACCGGATTCGAGCACGGCCAGCAGCAGTCCGTCGAGGTGCCCTCGCACCGCATCCGCCTTCATGAGCGGACAGCCTACCCAATAGACCGGTAGGCAGTGTATGTATTGGCAGCCAATATATGCGCCCACCTCTCCTCCGGAGGCATCCGCAATGACCGAACTGCTGCTTTCCGTGCACGTTCTCGCCGCGATCCTCGCCGTCGGGTCGATCACCGTCGCCGCCTCGATGTTCCCCCGCTACGCACTGCGAGGACTCACGGACCGGGGGCAGGACGTCCGGTCCGCCGGTATCGCCGCACTCCTGCACCGCGTCTGCCGCGCCTACGCGCTCGCCGGGCTCGCCGTCCCGGTGTTCGGCATCGCCACGGCAGCCCAGCTCGGCGTCCTCACCGATGCCTGGCTGATCACTTCGCTCGCGCTCACCACCATCGCCGCGACCCTGCTGGCGGCGGTCATCCTGCCCGGCCAGCGGCGCCTGCTCGCCCTGGCCGGAGAAGAGGCCGTACGGACGGAGAGCGCGCAGGGAGCGCCTGCCGGACAGGCACCCTCCGGGACGGCACCCGCCACGGAGCCGGGGCGAGCCACCGCGATGCGTCTGACCATGCTCACCGGCCTCTTCAACGTCCTCTGGGCGGTCGTCGTCGTCCTGATGATCGTCCGGCCCGGCTCCACAACCGGAGCATGACCCCGCCCGGCCCTCGTCACGTCAAGACTCGAACGCATCGCAACGTTTGGTAATCGGCAACGGGCTCCGATGCGCGATCTATTGACACTACGTTTCAGGAGTTTTACGTTCCTTGCCACCTGAGAGCGCTCTCAAAAGTGCACTCCGTCCTCCCACGACTTCCTCCCACGACTTCGAGGTGCTGCTCATGCAAGCCTCCTTCTCCAGACCTGCCGCGGTGACGGTGCTGGCCCTCGCCCTGGCCGCCGTCGGCCTGGGCCCTGCCGCGACCCCGGCGGCAGCCGCGGTCATCCCCGCCGGTTCGGGCAGTTACTCCGACGCCCGACCCGCCGGCACCTCAGGACCCACCACGAACACGGGCGCCCCCGTCACGCCCAAGCTCACCGCGGCGGCGCGGGACAAGCCGGTCCCCACCAACGACTGGTGGACCTCGCTGGCCTACCAGCGCTACGGCGACAACCCGTACTCCACCCCCATGTACGGGCACCCGCTCACCTACCAGGCCACCTCGGGCGGGCTGGAGGTCGGCTACCCGACCACGCCCGCCGTCGTCGGGGGCGGCCGCCAGTACGAGTTCCCCCACAAGGCCGACCTCACCGTGGGCCTCAGCGGCCTCAACTCGCCGGACACCAAAGCCGATGACTGGTCCGACTGGACGGTCACCCCGTACTGGTCGGACGGCGCCCGCACGCTGCGTACGACCATCGGGCACGGCATGCCCTTCGTATACGCCAAGGGCTCGGGCGGGGACGCGCGGATCACCACCGCCGGTGCTCCGACCGTCTTCGCGGACAACGGCAACGTCCTCGGCATCACCGTCGCCGGACACCACTACGCGCTCTTCGCGCCCACGGGCAGCGACTGGACGGTCTCCGGCTCGGCCATCACCGCCGGGCTAGGCGGGAAGGACTACTTCTCCCTCGCCGTGCTGCCGTCCACCGACGCGCTCGCGACCTACCGCAAGTACGCCTTCAGCTTCGTCACCGGTTCCCGGGTGAACTGGGAGTCGACCGGCGGCACCGTCAAGGCGACCTACAGCCTGACCACCGAGGCCAAGGAGGGCACCGAACGCGGCACGCTCCAGGCGCTCTACCGGCACCAGTGGCTGCACACGTCCGACCCCCTGACGCCGTACACGTACGTCTCCCCGCGCGGCATCATGAAGGTGCGGGAGTCCGCCTCCTTCACCACCAGCCAGAAGAACTCCGGCGTGCTGCCCGCGCTTCCCGCGTCCAGCGGTGTCGACAAGGCGCGGCTGACCGGGTATCTCAACGAGGTGGCGAACGCCTCCGATCCGTTCTCCGGCGCCAGCGACACCTACTGGACCGGCAAGGCGCTCGGCCGGCTCGCCCAGCTCGTGCCCGTGGCCGAACAGATAGGCCAGCCGGGCATCCGGGACAAGCTGCTCGGCCTGATGAAGGGCCGGCTGCAGGAGTGGTTCACCGCGGGCGGGGCCAGTGAGTTCAGTTACGACAAGAGCTGGAAGACGCTGACCGGCTACCCGGCCTCCTACGGCAGCGACACCGAGCTCAACGACCACCACTTCCACTACAGCTACTACGTGTACGCGGCGGCGATCGTCGCCCAGTACGACCAGGCGTGGGCCGCCGACTCCGCCTGGGGCACCATGGTCAAGACCCTGGTGCGCGACGCGGCCAACCCCAGCCGCACGGACACCGCCTACCCGTTCCTGCGCGGCTTCGACGTCTACGCGGGCCACAGCTGGGCCTCGGGCCACCAGGGATTCGGCGCGGGCAACAACCAGGAGTCCTCGTCGGAGTCCATCAACCTCAGCGCCGGTCTCGTCCTGTGGGGAGCGGCCACGGGTGACACGGCACTGCGGGACCTCGGCAGCTACCTGCTGACCACCGAGTCGGAAGCGATCACGCAGTACTGGTTCGACGCGAACCAGCAGGTCTTCCCGAGCTCCTTCGGCCACGACACGGTGGGAATGGTCTGGGGCAGCGGGGGCGCGTACTCCACCTGGTGGACCGCCAACCCGGAGGAGATCCACGGCATCAACGTCCTCCCCGTCACCGGGGGTTCGCTGCATCTGGCCCGCGAGAAGGCCGCGATCAAGCGCAACATCGCGGAGATGGAACGCGAGAACGGCGGACCGGCCGTCGAGTGGCGCGACCTGCTGTGGGAGTTCGAGTCACTGGCCGATCCCGCCGCAGCGAAGGCCAAGTGGGACGCGGGCCACGCGGGTTACGGTCCCGAGCAGGGCGAGTCCAAGGCCCACACCTACCACTGGATCGCGACGCTCGACACTCTGGGCGCCCCCGACATGACGATCAGCGGGAACATTCCGACGTCCGCCGTCTTCGTGAAGAACGGCGTGCGCACCTACACGGCCCACAACCACGGCTCCACCGCGCGTACCGTCACCTTCTCCGACGGCGCGACCCTCTCCGTACCGGCTCGCTCCACGGCCACCGGCACGGGCACGGGCGGTGGAGACCCGGGGCCTGACCCGGATCCGACCACGGGCAACACCTTCCGGCTGAAGTCGGGCGGCGTCCTCACCACCGCGACGGACGGCGCCGCGGGCGCGGACACAGTGGCCTCCGCCGAGGGCGTCAACCGGGACGGTACGCCGTACAGGCCGGCGGTCTACGAGGCCAGGAACGTCACCGGGACGCTGGCAGCGGGCGCGTCCACCACGTTCCGCCTGCGGGTGGACGCCGGCACGGCGGTGGGGCTCGCCCCGCAGGTCAGGGTCAGCTACGACCTCACCGGAGACGGCACCTTCGACCGGGCCGAGACCTTCCGCTACTTCGCCACCGACCCGGTGACGGGCTGGGAGGAGTACACCCAGGCGGTGGGCACGAAGTCGGTGACCGGAAGCCTGGCCGCGCTCCGGGGCGGCACGGTCCGCCTGGAGATCTGGAATGCCCTGGGCAGAGCTACGTCCACCGTGCAGACCGGCACGGACGGGGCGGTGCTCAAGATCCCGTACGTCTGACCGTCCACGCGGACGTCTGACAGCGGCACACCGGCCACCTCCGGCCGGTAGACCCCACGTGCGGCGGGTTTCGGGCCACTCAGGCCGAGGCCCGCCGCACCAGTGTGGTCGGGGTGATCACGGAGTCGGAGCCGGCGGCGTCCGCGGAGTCCCCGCTGAGCTGGCGCAGCAGCATCCGCGCCATCAGCCGGCCCTGGCCCTCGACGTCCTGCCGCACGGTGGTCAGCGGCGGATCGGTGGCCTCCGATACCGAGTCCATGTCGTCGAAGCCGACGAGCGCCACCTCTTCGGGCACCCGGATTCCCCGCTCCCGCAGCACGCGCAGCGCGCCGGAGGCCATCAGGTCGTTGGCCGCGAACACGGCGTCGAGTCCGGGCCGCCGCTCCAGCAGCTCGGCCATCGCCCGCGCCCCGCTCTCCACGGTGAACCCTCCCTCGGCGACGAGCGCCGGGTCCACGCCGGGCAGGATGTCCTGGTAGCCGTGGAGCCGGTCCAGGGCGGAGGTCTGGTCGAGCGGCCCCGCGATGTGCGCGATGTGCTGCCTTCCGAGGTCCCGCAGGCACCGTACGGCTGCCCGCGCACCGCCGCGGTTGTCGGCGTCCACGTACGGCACGGCACGGTCGTCCCCGGCCACGCCCCAGCTCGGCCGCCCCCCGTACACCGTCGGCATCCCGGCCCGCCGGGTGATCGCGGGCAGCGGATCGTCGGTGTGCAGCGAGAACGCCAGGGCTCCGTCGACGTGACCGCCGGACAGATAGCGTGCGACACGGGCGAAGTCGTCGGGGCCCTCCACGATCAGGAGCACCAACTGTGTGTCGTGCGCGGCCAGTTCGCGGCTGATGCCCCGGAGCTGCTGGGAGAAGAACGGGTCGGAGAAGATGCGGTTCTCAGGCTCGGCTATGACGACGGCCACGGCTCCGGTGCGCCGGGTGACCAAGGTGCGGGCGGCGTGGTTGGGTACGTAGCCGAGCTCCTCGACCGCCTGCCGGACCTTGTCGACCAGTGGCTTGCGTACCCCGTCGCCCCCGTTGACGACCCGGGACGCGGTGGCCCGGGAGACACCGGCGAGCGCCGCGACCGCTTCCAGGGTGGGGCGGGGCCCGGGGAGCTGCTTGGGCAAGGCGTGAACTCCTCGTGGCTGGACGGCGGCCGTACGGGCCGACCATGGCGGCCACCGGACCGGCTACAGCCTAACGCCGCCCCGTGGGCGCGATCGGACCACGTGCGTGATCTCGTGCCCGGCCCGGCCTGCGTCCGAGCGGGACCCCTCGCTCAGTCGGCCTGCTTCTGCCACATCTTGACGGCCGTCCTGGGATTGGACGCGGAGTTCGACTTGTGGGTCACCGAGCAGCGGTACTGCTTGCCCAGATAGGTGACCCGGTCGTTGGCCGTGTACTGCCGGTTGACTTTCCACTCCGAGAATCCCGCTGCCATGTGAGGACTTCCTTTCCGCGGACCGACACGCTGTCGGCCTGCGGGGATCTTCCCACGTGCAGCGGGGGCTCCCGTCCCGCCGGACCCCGCTCACCGCGGAAGGGCCGGTAGGCCCGGCACGGACTGGAACCGGTACGGGCGGAGCGGCCGGCCACGCGAGCGCGCGCCCCGGGTCCCCCTTGGGCGCCCGGCTCACCTGCGGATACGGGCGATGAGCAGAGCCACGTCGTCGTGGTCGCCGGGGTGGCGCAGCGTGGCCAGCAGGCCGTCGCAGGTCTCCTCCAGGGTGCGGTGGCGCCCGTCGAGGTGGCTGAGGAGCATGTCCAGCCGGGTGTCGATGTCCTGGTCGCGGGTCTCGACCAGGCCGTCGGTGTACAGGAGCAGCTGGTCGCCCGGGTCCAGGTCCACGCAGGTGGTGCGGAAGGGGACACCGCCCACGCCGAGCGGGGCGCCGGTGGGCAGGTCGAGAAGGCGGGGCCGGTGTCCGGGCCGCATGTGGACCGGGGGCAGGTGCCCGGCGGTGGAGATGCGGCACTGGGCGCTGTGCGGGTCGTAGAGCGCGTAGACGCAGGTCGCGATGTACGGGGCGAGTCCGGCGGTGATCCTGTCGAGGTTGCGCAGTACGTCCGCGGGTGACAGGTCGAGGCCGGCGAGTGTCTGAGTGGCGGTGCGGAGCCGTCCCATGGTGGTGGCGGCGTTGATGCCGCTGCCCATGACGTCGCCCACGACGAGGGCGGTCCTGTCGCCGGTGAGGGAGAGGACGTCGTACCAGTCGCCGCCCACCTCGATCGCGGCGCCCGCGGGCTGGTAGCGGGAGGCGACCTCCAGTCCGTACAGGCTCGGGGGCGGGTCGGGCAGAAGGCTGCGCTGGAGAGTGAGTGCCGTGTCGCGCTGCGCCTGGTACCAGCGGGCGTTGTCGATACACACGGCTGCGCGGGCAGCCAGCTCCCCGGCGAGAGTGGCGTCGTCCTCGGTGAAGGGCAACGGATTGCGTGCGCGTACGAGGTCGAGGGCGCCGAGTACCTCGCCCCGGGCGATCAGCGGGACGGCCAGGTAGGAGTGGACGCCCGCCTCGGTGAGGAGCGCGGCGGCGTGGGAGTCGCGGGCGATGAGACGCAGATCGGCCTCGCCGACGTACGGCACCATGACGGGACGGCGGGTGTTGACGCAGCGGGCGACGAGTCGTTCGGAGTCGTAGCGGACCACGTCGCCCGGCGGGTCGGCTGCTCCCAGGGCGGTGGTGGGGTAGGCGGTGACGACGGCCAGAGCGCGGAACACCGCGGGTCCGTGCGAGGGGTCGGGGATGCGATGCCTGTGGAGGGCGGACTCCAGGACGTCCACCGCGGCCATGTCGGCGAGTTCGGGCACGGCGACGTCGGCGAGTTCCTGGGCCGTCTGGTCCAGGTCCAGGGTGGTGCCGATGCGCACGGACGCGTCGGCGACGACGGTGAGGCGGTGCCGGGCGCGTTCGGCGTCCAGGGCGGCGCGGTGCCGGCCGGTCACGTCCACGGCCGAGACACCGACGCCGAGAATCCGGCCGCCGGAGTCCTCAAGCCGGTAGAAGGAGACCGACCAGGCGTGCTCGGTTTCGGGGTCGGCGTGGGTGCGGCCCACCGTGTACTGGTCCACCAGCGGCACGCCCGTGTCCAATACCTGCCGCATGGCTGACTCGACGGTGTCGGCGTCCAGGAACGGCAGTGCCTCCCGCACACCGCGGCCTAGATGGCCCTGGGCGGACAGGCCGTTGATCCGCTCCAGAGCGGGGTTCACCATGACGTAGCGCAGGTCCGTGTCCACGACCGCCAGTCCGATCGGTGACTGGTCGACCAACCGGACGGAGAGAGCCAGGTCGCGCTCCACCCGCCGCAGCGTCGCCTGGTCGGTGGCCAGGCCGAGGGCGTACACGTCCCCGCGGTCGTCCGTCAGGCGCATGTTGCGGAATTCCAGCAGCCGCGTACCGCCGTCCTTGTGCCGTACGGGGAAGGTGCCCGCCCAGGTCCCCTCGCCGCCCATCACCTCACCGAAGAGCCGGAGCACCAGGTCCACGTGGGCCTCCGCCACGAGCAACTGCATGGCGAGCCGCCCGAGCGCCTCCTCGGCCGTGTAACCGATCAGTGCCTGCGCCTGTGGACTCCAGAAGACGATCCGGCCGTCCGAGTCCAGAACGATCGCCGCGACCCCGAGCACGTCCAGCAGCCCTCCCGGCGGTGAGCCGCCCATCCTGACCCGTCCGGCAGGGCCCAGATCGTCCTGCGATCCGTCTGTAGCCATTCTCTGCCGCTCCTTCCGCCCCGCAGGCAGGCCGGGTGGGTGATCGCTCTCCTCGGCAGGCGCCGTGGCCCCTCCCCATACTCCCCCGCCCGGGCCGCACCCGCAGCGCTCCGCCCGGAAGAGGCACTTCCGGGCGGTGACCTGTGTGCCGGAGGTGCCGGAGGCCGGTCCGAAGCCCTCCGGGAACCTGGACCCTCTTCGCGCGCACCGCCGGTCCGCCCGCGCCCGTTACGGCTCGAAGGCCCGCAGTGCGAGTGGCAGCTGCCTGGCATGCACGATGTGCAGGCGGGTGACGGCCCGGGTGACGGCCACGTACAAGCGATTCAGTCCACGGGGCTCGGCCTCGACGATGGCGGCCGGCTCCACCACGACGACGTGGTCGTACTCCAGCCCCTTGGCAGCGGAGGCCGGCACCACCGTGACCCGTGCGCCCAGGGTGTCCGGTCCCGCGGCGGCGATCCCGGCCGCGGTGAGAGCCACGCGCAGCCCGCGGGAGTCGGCGTCGGCCGCGATGACACCGACGGAACCGGCGTACACCAGTGCTGCCCGCACTGCGGCGACGGCAGCGGTCGCCGTGTCATCGGCCGGCGTGACGGTCACCTCGCCGTCGCGGCGCAGGGTGCGGGACGGGGGCACGTCGACGTCCAGTTGGGCCAGCAGGCGGTTGGCGAGTCCGGCGACAGCGGCGGGCACGCGGAAGCCGGTGGTCAGGGGCGTGACGACGGCTTCGGGCCTGCCCAGGTGGGAGAGGAGCCGTGGCCAGTCGCGGGCGGCCCAGGGGGTGGTGCCCTGGGCGAGGTCACCGAGGACGGTGAGCGAGCCGGAGGCGGAGCGCCGGGCGATGGCTCGGCACTGCATGGGTGAGAGGTCCTGCGCCTCGTCGATCACGATGTGCCCGTAGCCGGCGGGGCGCTCGATCATCCCGGCGAGTTCGTCGAGGAGTACGAGGTCGGCCGACGACCACCGGGCCGACCTGTGGGAGCGCGGCGGCCTGCTCCACAGGAGCGCGCTCTGCTCGGCCGTGTCGAGTACGCCCACGGCCGCGGCGGCGAGCAGGTCCGGACGGCCGAGCAGCTCCGCGAGGACCCCCTCGGGCCGTACGGCGGGCCAGACGGCGTCGAGCGCCGCGGTGAGCGGGCGCGCCCGGGACACCTTCTGGACCCAGAGCTCGGTGCGCGGGCCCGCACGACGCTCGGCCTGTTGCTGGACGGCGCGCACGACACGGGTGCGGACCCGTTCGCGTCCCACGGCGTACGGAGGCTCCTCGGACCGTACGTCCTGGACGATTCGCGCCAGCTCGTCGGCCGGGACGCGCCAGCGGTAGGAGCCGTCCGCCAGGGCGATGGAGGGCGCCCTGTCCGGGCTCACTCGGGCGTACAGCCCGCGGCGCAGGACGTCGGCGAGGCGGATGTCGTGCTTGACGAGGGCCGTGTGCTCGCCGTCGTGTGCCGTGACCGGATGACGGGCGATCTCGTCGTCGAGGGTGGACTGCCGCACGCTCGTCTCGCCGAGGGAGGGGAGCACCTCGGAGATGTAGGAGAGGAAGGTGCGGTTGGGGCCGAGGATGAGCATTCCGCCGCGCCGGATGCGCTGCGGGTAGGTGTAGAGGAGGTAGGCGGCCCGGTGCAGCCCGACCGCGGTCTTGCCGGTGCCGGGGGCGCCCTGAACGCAGAAGGTGGTCGCGAGCTCCTGCCGTACGAGATGGTCCTGCTCGGGCTGGATGGTGGCGGCGATGTCACGCATCGGCCCGATGCGGGGACGCTCGATCTCCCCGGCGACAATGCCGCTCTCCCAGCTCTCCCCCGCTTCGAGGTGCTCGTCCTCCAGGCTGGTCAGGTCGGCGCAGTCGCCGCGGCTCGCGTACGCCCAGCCGAAGCGGCGCCGGACCGCGACACCCTGCGGATCACGAGGGCCCGCCTGGTAGAAGGCCCGGGCCACCGGGGCGCGCCAGTCGACGACGAGGGGCGGTGATGAGGGGTGGGACGTGATGCGCAGACGCCCGATGTGGTAGCGCTGACCCGCGTGGTCACCCGCCGCATCGGCGTCCGTGCCGAAGTCGAGGCGTCCGAAGAACAGCGGCCCCTCAGGCAGTTCGCGGAACTCCTTCGCCCGCGACCGCAGCCGGTGGCCGAGCACTTCGGCGTCGGCGCCGGAGGCGGAGACGTCCTCGCCTACGGTCACCTGCTCCTGCGTACCGTCGATCATCGCGGCGAGCGCGGCGCGGCAGGCGTCGTGGAAGGATCGTTCCTGGTCAAGGGCGTCGGTGAGGACGAGGTCGGAGCGAGGCATACCCTCACAGTAATGCAACCGCGTAATTTTCGTTACTTGGTTACGTTGACACCCGGTGATGGTGACCGCCTGGAGCCGGGCCGCCGTGTGCGAGGTGCGGACCGGCCGTCCCGGGCACCCCGTCGATTCGCCGGACGGGCCCCAGGCTTCCACGGCACGGAAGCCGTACACGGATGACGCCCTGGGCGATGAAGTACGAGGATCATCCGCACTGGGTACGGATACTCATCACAGGACCCCGGCTCCGCACCACCATGAGGGCACACACCGTCTCTCCGGGAGCACCAATGACCGCTCGCACCCTCGCCCGACTGACCTTCGCCAACCCCGCTTCGGCGATATATCTCGGTCTCGTCGGCGCCTCCGTAGCCATCGCCACGGCGTTCACGCTGTTCAGCTCGGACCCCGGATTCATCTGGGTGTGGCCCGTCTTCTTCACCGCCCCCGCCTCGCTTCTCACCGTAGCTGTCGGCGGGTCGGTCCCGGGTGTCGACGACGTCCCCGCCTGGACCCTCCTGGGCGCGCTCATCGGCTGCGCGCTCATCCAGTCGTTCGTACTGGGAGCGCTCCTGGAGGCACTGCGCAGCCGCAGCCGGAGGACCGCACGCCGCTGACCCGGGCCGCGAAGGCTCAGGCCACCAGCGCCGCCGCCTGCCGGCGTGCCTGGTCGAGCCAGGCTGCCCGGTCCGCGTCGCCTGAGCCCGTGACCGTGCGGAAGACGGTCCGGCGTACGTCGCCGACTCCCACGTACGGCAGGACGCATGCGGACCAGATGCTCTCCAGCGGGTCACCGAACTCGCTCGCCTCCCGGTCGGCGGGAGTGTCGGAGGTGTTGAGGATCAGAGCCCTGCCGGCCCTGAGGAGCCCGGCGGGCTCACCCTCCGCGGTACCGAGCTTGTAGGCGACACCGGGCGCCAGTACACGCTGGACCCATCCCGTCAGGACAGCGGGCGGCATGCCCCACCAGTTCGGGTGGATGAACACCAGGGCGTCGAGCGCGGCCACCTCCGTGCGGTGCAGCGCCACCTGAGCATCGCGGGCGAGCGGCGCCGACCGCACTGTCCCCGTCTCGTCGGCGGACAGCACCGGTTCGAAACCCTCCGCACAGAGGTCGTGCGCCATCACCTCGCATCCTCCGCCGCGCAGTTCCTCCACCACGGCATCGAAGAGAGCGTGGTTGAAGCTTCCCCGCCTCGGATGCGCGAGATACACCCCTACACGCATGGTTCCTCCCCCACTCGACGTTCAGGTCAACGGATACCGGAGTGCTGACCGACCATCAGGTCCGTCACCCGGTCTGCCGGTGGTCATCGTCGTCGAACTCCAGCAGGCATGGGTCCGGGGTGGGTACCGGCACACTGGCCGGTACCCACCCCGGATCAGGAAAGGCGAATCTCCGCTTCCTACCAGCGGTACCAGCGGCCGCGACGGCCCCCGGTCCCTGCGGAGCGCATGACGAAGCCGAGCAGCCACAGGACCAGCACGATCACGGCGACGTACCACAGTACCTTCAGCACGAAACCGGCGCTGAAGAGAAGCACGGCGAGCAGAAGAACGAGAAGCAGGGGGACCATGGTTATCAACCTCCAGGACAGCATGTGCCCGGCCGGTCCCCCGTCATTCCCCTTGGTTCACGGCCGCACCCGGAACCGGTGTCGCGCGTGAACTGCGCGGTTTCCTGCCGATGGGGTACCGCAGTGAGGAAAGCCCCGGCTGGTCGGGGGAGGCCAGCCGGGGCCGTAGAGGGTGTGAGCGCGAAGGGGCGGTCGCCTCTCGGCGAGCGGCTCCATGGGGCTTCAGCCGAACGATCTTCCCCATGGGCTGTAGTTGAGGCCCGGGGACACTGTCCCCTTCGTACCCACATACAGATGAACGGTCAACCATCCCGGCTTGTTCCGGGCCCCCTCCGCGGTCGGCCGTGAGCTGCGCCACTGCCGTCCGGGCTCTCGGTCCGTGCCGCCTCCGGGCCGGAAGTGATCCCGGGGTACGTACACGGCGCGCCTTCTGGATCATAGGGAGATGACCGACGTGAAGCGTGTTCTGTCCAGCCGGAGGCCAAAAGGTGCCGCGAGGTGCGGCGACGTGCCGGAAGGCCAGGTCCGCCGATGAACGCCCGTACGGCGCGGGTGCGCCGTGCGCGCATCGACGACCTCCCCTTCGTCGCGGAACTGGCGGCCGAGCACGCCCGGTACGAACAGGCGCCGCCACCGCCCGGGGATCTGGCGCTACGCCTGGAGTCGCTCCTCTTCGGCGGCGCGGCTCCCCGGCTGCGGTGCTTCGTCGCGGAGCTGGGGGACGCCGAGATCATCGGCTACGCGTCGTGCGCACCCGAGATCTCGACGTGGAGCGGGACGGAGTACCTCCACATGGACTGTCTGTTCCTGCGGGACGGCCACCGCGGCCTGGGTGTCGGCCCGATGCTCATGGACGCCGTACGGGCCGAAGCACGCTCCCTGGGGCTCGGCCTGGTGAAGTGGCAGACCCCGGCGTGGAACGCGGACGCGATCAGGTTCTACGAGCGGCTGGGCGCCGAAGCGAAGGAGAAGCGCGGGTTCTCCCTGCCGGTGGAGTGAGAGCGCGTCGACGGCCCGGCTGGGGGCACGCTCGGCGGTCCCCGCCCGGACGTGCACCGCTGACGTCCAGCTTCCCCTGCCGACGAGGGAACGGGAATCACCCTGTTGACGCGCGCAATTCAGTTGGCCGGCGCGATGAGGCGTGCCAGGATGATCAACACCGAAGGGGTGTAGCTCAGAGGCCAGAGCGCCGGTCTCCAAAACCGGATGCCGCAGGTTCGACTCCTGCCACCCCTGCCATCCGTACGGCATCTCCCGCCGCGTCCCGGCCCACGACCTGCGTCAGCAGCCGCCTGGAAGGTGCCGGTCTTGCAGCACAAACAGCACAAATTGCGCGCAGGCGGGTGACTTCCACAACCGCGCCGTAGCCGGCGTTCGCGTCCAGGTTTCCGGGGGTGACCGTGAAGCCCGCCTCGCGAAGTCCCGGCGATGATTCCCCCCGGATGAGGTGGACCTGGCGCAGGTACACCTTCACGGCGAACGGTGACCCACCCGGACCTGACTCCGGGCGGCATCGGCCGGGGCCGCGCACGAAGCGCAGCCGCCGCTCATCCTCCGCTGAGCGCGGACCCCCTCCGTCCCCGGACACGGTCACTCGAATTCGTCGGTGACCGGCGGGAGGTTCGGCTCCATGAACAGGCCCGCGTACTGCGGCTTGGGCTGCTCGCCGTCGAGGCCGGGGCCGGTGAGCGTCTGCCTGTCGGCAGGGGTGTCGTCCACGCGGCGCTGCGCCTGACGGGGCGAGGCATAAGACATCGAGTCTCCAGTACATGGCGGTAGCGGTGGGAGGACACAGCCCGAGCAGACTGCAGGGCTGGTCCAGCGCCGGAATTTCGGCGCCGCTGCGACGGCGGTTCCACGAATCGGAATCTTGCCGCGCCTGGAGACTGTAACCCCCGGATCGCCGGGACAGCCAGGCCACCACGGCGCGGGGCGGACACCAGTGCCCGAGATCCTCGGGCGCCAGACCCTCCAGGGCGATGCCAGCTGGCCGCCTGCCGCCCGTCCGCCTGCGACGGGACGAGCTGCGAGGCGGCGGGGATCGCAGGCCGGCTGGTCGGCACGGCGAGCACGATCGTGCCCGTTCCCTCGATGCGCGGGGCGCACGCGCCGCTTCGCCGAGCGGGAAGTTGCCGCCGTACGAGGGCGTCCTGACGGAAGCCGGCGGCCCCCGAGACCAGCTGGGTGAGGAAGGCAACAACGTTGCAGGCAGCGGCGGTTGAGCACGCCCTGTCCACCCCCTCCGATCGAGGCGTGACGCCAGGCAGCAGCGGACCGGCGAGGCGGACGCCGACGAGAGCGCAAGCCCGCATCTTCCGAGGTGCAGCAGAGAGCCGCGGTGAGCACAGTGGAAGAGAGCGGAGACAGGAGTTGCCACATGGCGAAGGACGAGAAGTTCGACAAAGGCGACCACGTCGCATGGAACAGCCACGGCCAATCCGTACCGGGAAAGGTCAGGCGGAAAATCACGAAGCGTACGGAAGCAGCGGGGCGCACGGTCGACGCATCGGCTGAGGAACCGCAGTACGAAGTGGAGAGCGACAAATCCGGCCGCAGGGCGGTACACAAGCCCGATTCTCTGCGCGAGAAGCGCGAGGGCTCCTGAGCGGTGCGCATGGCAGAGCAGGTCGATTTCGCCCGGCACCGGCCCTGCCGAAGGAATGCGCGCGCATGACGGGGGCAAAATCATCCGTATGAACGGAGACATCAGCGAGGACGGGGACCAGCCGGGCGAGCGGCACCGGAGGCCCGACGGAGTCAGCCGTGCCTCGGTCGAAGCCCTGGGAAGCCTGTCGGAAGCCTTCGAGACCGTCGAACAGGCCCGTGGGCATCTGTACGCCTTCCACCAGCTGTCCGGACGCGCGGACCTGCTTCTGGGCGAGGCGGTGGAGAAGCTCCGGACGGCCGGGCACAGGGAACATGCTGACCTGGTGGATTCGGAGATCGTGGGACGCAATGTCATCCCGGACTGCTGGACCTTCCAGATCGTCGAGGCGTACAACGCCACGTACTACCGGCCCTTCGCCGATGTCGAGGAACAGGTGCGGCAGAAGATCGCCGGGGGCCGCACGCACCTCTACGAGGCGGAGATGAAGGAGGAACGCCGCACGCACGGTCATCCGGCGCACCGGGCGGGCCCCTGACCACCGTCGGCCGTTCAGGCCGCGACGGATGACGGGATACGCCCGGGCCGCTCCTTCTTTCGCCGCTCTGCGGTGGTGGGGGCGACGGGCCGGAGAGAGCATAGGTATATCGGAGACCCGTCTGCGGAGTGAGCGCTGCGGCGCCGCCGGAGCCGGACGAGGGGGCAATTTCTGTTGCCCGAAGTCCATTTTTCGCCGCGGCAGTGCCGCGTGGCACCGCATTCCGCATTCCTGGGAACAGTGAGAAGGAGCAGTTGGCTGTGACAGACGTAGCGAGCTCAGGGCCGGAACCGGACGACAACCGGCCGGAACTCACGAACCGGCAGGGTCATGCCGTCTTCGACAATCAGAACCAGCGCACGGTGGGGGCCAGGGGCCCGGCCACCCTGGAGAACTACCAGTTCCTGGAGAAGATCAGCCATTTCGACCGGGAGCGCATCCCTGAGCGCGTGGTGCACGCGCGGGGCGTGACGACGTACGGCTACTTCGAGGCGTACGGAAAGTGGGGCGACGAGCCCATCTCCCGCTACACCCGCGCCAAGCTGTTCCAGGAGGCGGGCAAGCGCACCGACGTCGCGGTGCGCTTCTCCACGGTGATCGGCGGCCGCGACTCGTCGGAGTCGGCGCGCGACCCCCGAGGATTCGCCGTCAAGTTCTACACCGAGGACGGCAACTGGGACCTCGTGGGCAACAACCTCGGCGTCTTCTTCATCCGGGACGCGATCAAGTTCCCCGACGTCATCCACGCGCTGAAGCCCGACCCGGTCTCGCACGAGCAGAAGCCGGGGCGCATCTTCGACTTCATGTCGCAGACGCCGGAGAGCATGCACATGCTCGTGAACCTCTTCAGCCCCCGGGGCATCCCGGCCGACTACCGCCATATGCAGGGCTTCGGCGTCAACACGTACAAGTGGGTGAACGCCGAAGGGGAGTCGGTCCTGGTCAAGTACCACTGGCTCCCGAAGCAGGGTGTCCGCAGCATGACCGCCGAGGACGCGGCGAACGTACAGGCCAAGGATCTCGGGCACGCGACGAAGGACCTCTACGACGCCATCCAGCGCGGTGACCACCCCGAGTGGGAACTCGTCGTGCAGATGATGTCCGACGACGAACACCCCGAGCTGGACTTCGACCCGCTCGACGACACCAAGACCTGGCCGGAGCAGGAGTTCCCGCCCAAGCCGGTGGGCCGGATGGTGCTGAACCGCGTACCGGAGAACTACTTCGCGGAGAACGAGCAGGCGTCCTTCGGTACCGGCGTGCTCGTCGACGGGCTGGACTTCTCCGACGACAAGATGCTGGTCGGGCGGACCTTCTCGTACAGCGACACACAGCGCTACCGGGTGGGGCCGAACTATCTGCAGCTTCCCGTCAACCAGGCCAAGAACGCGCACGTGGCCACCAACCAGCGTGACGGGCAGATGGCTTACGACAACGGCCACCACGGGTCGAATCCCGAGGTGAACTACGAGCCGTCCATCACCGGCGGGCTGCGCGAGGCCCAGTATCCGACGCACGACGAGCAGGGGCCGGAGATCCGTGGCCGCCTCACCCGTAAGCGCATCCCCAGGACCAACGACTACCTGCAGGCAGGGCAGCGTTATCTCCTGATGGAGGGCTGGGAGCAGGACGACCTGGTGACCAACCTCGTCGATCAGCTCTCCCAGTGCCCGCGTGCCGTGCAGGAGCGCATGGTCTGGCACTTCCTCCTCGTCGAGAACGACCTGGGCCTCCGGGTCGGCGACGGGCTGGGCATCAGCCCGAAGGACGTGGCGGGACTGGAGCCCTTGGCCGGCCAGGATCTGTCCGAGGACGACCGCAAGCGTCTCGCGCGGCTCGGGGACAACCCGCCGCGTGACGTCGAAGGGCTGACGATGACGCACTGCGTTGCCGATGAGCGGCACGCGGTGACCCGCTGAGCACGAGTACGCGTGAGGGGCGAGGCGGACCGGCACTCCGGGTGAGTGACCGGTCCGCCTCGTACCCGGGCCCTGGAGGGTGATCTGTGCTTCTGCTGCTGACGACCGACACCCACGTGCCGAAGCGGGCCAGGGAGCTGCCTCCCCCGCTGCTCGCCGCGATCGAGCAAGCCGACGTCGTCTTCCATGCCGGCGACTGGGTGGATGCGGCGACGCTGGACCTGTTCGAGACCCGCGTACGACGTCTCGTCGGGGTCTACGGCAACAACGACGGGCCTGAGCTACGGGCGCGGTTGACGGAGGTCGCCAGGGTGGAGTGCGGCGGAGTCCGATTCGCCGTGGTGCACGAGACAGGCCCCTCGCAGGGCCGCGAACGGCGTTGCGCGGAGCGCTTCCCCGATGTCGACGTCCTGGTGTTCGGCCACAGTCACATCCCGTGGGACACCCTCGCCCCCGGCGGTCTTCGGCTGCTCAACCCCGGGTCACCGACCGACCGCCGGAGGCAGCCCCACCGCACCTATATGACCGCCGAGGTGTCGGACGGGCGGCTGCACGACGTACGCCTGCACCGGCTGCCGCCACGCGGCCCCGCGACACGCCCGTAGAGGCGTCAGGCCGTCGGAACCGCCGGGCCCCGTGACCGGCGTCCGAGGGCCTCGCAGCAGAGCCGGGCGGCCCCTGTCCGGTCAGTCCACGGCACGCAGCAGCATGCGCAGTATCCCGGCTATCCCCCGCCCGATCCATCCGAACGCCCCCAGCTCGGCGGCCACCTCGCCCGCGTCGGCAGCCACGTCCGCCCGGTCCGGCCCGGACCGGCAGCGTGCACACCTTCGAGGCCACCGGCGCCGCTGCGCGCCGCACTTCCCGCATGTCGTCATGGCAGCCATTCTCCCCGAGGGCGGGCCGGTGTCACCGGGTGTCACCGATCAGGGGGCGGGCGGAGTCCGGCGGACTCCCGCCTCGGCGGGAGTCCGCTGCCCGCACTCAGTTGGCGTGCCGGGCCATCCACGCCTCGACGTCGTCCGCCGACCGGGGCAGGGCAGCCGACAGGTTCTCGTGACCGTCCTCGGTGACGAGGACGTCGTCCTCGATCCGGACGCCGATGCCGCGCCACTCCTCGGGCACGGTGAGATCGTCCGGCTGGAAGTACAGGCCGGGCTCGACGGTGAGCACCATGCCCGGCTCCAGTACTCCGCCGACGTACGCCTCGTTGCGCGCCTGTGCGCAGTCGTGGACGTCGAGGCCGAGCATGTGGCCGGTGCCCGCCATGGTGAAGCGGCGCTGGAGTGCGAGGTCGTACGCGCGGTCGGCGGGGCCCTCGATGAAGCCCCACTCGACCAGCTGGGCCGCCAGGTGGCGCTGGGCGGCCTCGTGGAAGTCGCGGTACGCGGCGCCGGGCCTGACTGCCGCCATACCGGCCTTCTGCGCCTCGTACACCGCGTCGTAGACCGTGCGCTGCACAGGGGAGAACGTGCCGCTGATCGGGAGTGTCCGGGTGACGTCCGCGGTGTACAGGGAGCGGGTCTCCACTCCCGCGTCGAGCAGGAGCAGGTCACCGGGGCGTACGGGACCGTCGTTGTCCGTCCAGTGCATGATCGTGGCGTGTTCGCCCGCCGCGCAGATCGAGCCGTAACCGACGGAGTTGCCCTCGACGCGGGCCCGGCGGAAGAACGTGCCCTCGATCCACCGCTCGGACGACGCGATCGCCCGGGAGAGCTCGCCGATCACATCGGTGAACCCGCGCACCGTGGAGTCCACGGCCTTGCGCAGTTCCGCGATCTCCCATGAGTCCTTCACGAGACGGAGGTCGCTGAGCGCCCCTTCCAGTTCGGCGTCGCGCTCCTCATCGGTGCTGACGGCGGCCTCCAGGGACGCGTCGACACCGCGGACGATCCTGGTCGGCGCCGCGCCGGAGGCCGCCGCGAGGTCGCGGGCCGCCGTGCGGACATCTCGGCAGGGCAGGCCGAGCACACGTTCCGCCTCGGCGAGGGAGCGGCGCCGGCCCATCCACAGCTCCGCCGTGGCTCCGGTCCAGAACTCGTCGTCGTCCCTGCCGTCGCGGGGCAGCTGGAAGCAGTAGGCGTCGTGTCCGCCGTCCTGGCGGGGTTCGAGGACGAGAGCGCCGTCCCTGGCCTGGTCTCCGGTCATGTGCACGTAGCCCGAGTAGGGGCGGAAGGGGTAGGTGTCGTCGTTGGAGCGGACCTTCAGGTTCCCGGACGGGATGACGAGGCGCTCGCCCGGGAAGTGCGCCGAGAGCGCGGCACGGCGGCGGGCGGCGTGCGGAGCCTGGTCGTCGAGCCTCAGGTCATGCTGCTCGGTGTCCGCCCAGCCCTGCCGCATCAGCGTGGACAGTTCCTCGGAGATCTCTGTGTAGAGACCGTTCTTCCGGCCTTTCGCCACGTCGTACACCTTCTTCCCGGTGGGGTTCCCAGCGGCGGGTTCCCGATGCGTGCCGGACGCCCGCGCTGCCGCCGGTCGTCGGCGGCTCCTGGACGGTATCCCTTCACGCGCGGGCTCGGTGCCCGGATCTGCCACTGGCACGGATCGGCCACCGTCCAGGCGGAAGCCGTCGATGATGGGCGTATGACGAACGCGAAACTCGGCGAAGCCCTACGGCTTCTGGGACTCGGCCCCGCGGCTGTCCAGCTCTACTCGGCGCTGCTGGAGCTGTCCCCGCTCCGCTGGGGGTGATCGGCGAGGCGGCCGGTCTCGACGGCAGGCAGCTCGCCACCGGGTACGAGGCTCTGGTCGACGCCGGGCTGGCCAGTGCCGCAGAGGCGGGTGGGGAGATGGTGGCCCCGGTGCCGCCCACCGCGGGACTCGAGGTTCTCGCCCGGCACCGGGCGGCCGAGGTCGAGGAGTCGCGCATCGCCGTGGGGGGTGCGTTCGAATCGTTCCGGCGCCAGCGGCTCGCCGCGTACAACGACGGTCTCGTGGAGGTCGTCACCGGCGACGCCATCGGCCCCCGGGTGCGGCACGCCTGGGCGAGCGCCCGCGAGCAGATTCGGCAGTTCGAGTCGCCGCCGTACTTTCCCCTTCCCGGGGCTACGGACGACGCGCTGGCCACACTCGCCCGCGGTGTGACGCAACGCGTCGTGTACGCGCGGGAGTCGCTGGAACATCCCGGCCGCCTGGAGAACGTGATCGAACCGTGCGTCAAGGCCGGGGAGCAGGCCAGGGTGGTGCCCTCGCTGCCCGTCAAGCTCGTGATCATCGACGAGGCGTACGCGCTGGTGTCCTTGTCGATCAAGGAGGCCGACGTCCACAACACCATGCTGGTCGTCCAGCCGTGCGGCCTGCTCTCCGCCCTCATGGCGCTGTTCGAGCAGTCGTGGGGCAACGCCCTGCCGTTCCACGGCCGCGTCACCGGTCCGGGCGGCCTGCCGCCCGCCGACCGCCGGCTCCTGTCGCTCCTGGCGGGTGGCGCGGGGGACGAGGTGATCGCCCGCGAGCTGGGTGTCAGCCGCCGCACGCTCTTTCGCCGTCTGCAGATTCTGATGGCCAGGCTCGGCGCGGCGAACCGCTTCCAGATGGCCTTGCAGGCTCAGCGCTGCGGATGGCTCTGAGCGGGGAGCGGGGCCGACCTCTGCCGGGGGCGGAGGCCCCCGGCCCGCCGACCGCCATGAGCGTCTCGCTCAGCGGACGACGTCCAGGACGTTCTTCTGGATGCCGTTGGCGTACGCCTGGTGCTCGACGAGCTTCAGCTTCTGGGTGTCCTTGTCCGTCTCGCTGAACAGACGCTTGCCGGCGCCGAGCAGGAGGGGGAAGACGAGGAGGTGGTAGCGGTCGATCAGGCCGGCGTCCGCGAGGCTCCGGTTCAGCGCCGTGCTGCCGTGGACGATGATCGGACCGCCCTCGGTCTCCTTCAGCGCCGCGACATCGTCGAGCGAGCGCAGGAGCGTGATCTCGCCCCAGTTCCGGACCAGGCTGTCCTCGGCGAGGGTGGTGGAGACGACGTACTTCGGCATGGCCCCGTAGTCGGCGAATTCGTCCATGCCCGGCCACACGGGGCTGAACGCCTCGTAGCTGACCCGCCCCAGCAGCATCGCGGTGGCCTCCTTCTGCTCCCGGTCCTTGATCTCGTACGCCTCCGGGAGGAACTCCACCTCCTTGAACGTCCAACCCGAGTTCCGGTAGCCGGGCTCACCGCCCGGGGCCTCCATGACACCGTCGAGGGAGACGAAGGCGGTGCTGATGAGAGTACGCATCTGGTAGTTCCTCGGTATCTCGTGTCGGGTACGGAGCAGTCGCGGACGGAAGGTACGCGCTGGGACCGCGTTCACGGCTGCCGCGGTGTCCCGGCCCCTCGCGCACCGGCCATGATCTATGACCGCGCGGCGACGGAAAACTCATCGGCACCCCGCGCCGGAGGCTGCCGACGAGCGTTCACCGACCGTTCAGGTCTACGGGTGAGCACCACCGGAGGCGGCGGACCTAGGGTTGGCGCCGTCCGCGACGCGGGGGCGAGGGCACGGGTGTGATGCGCTTTTCTCCCGCGCACAGGGTATCCACGAGGGAATGCGATGATCAGGTACGTCGACCATCAGCTGAGGGGCGTGGCGACCGCGGTGTGTGCCGGCGCGGTCGGTGCCGCCGTGGCCTTCGGTGTGGAGGGTGTGCCGCCCGGCGCCGACGAGACCGTACGCACCCTCCTCCTCGTCCTGGCGGGATGGAGCGTGCTCTGCGGGCTGCTCGAGGCATCCCGGCTCAGGTGGATCGGGCTGGTGCGCGACTTCGACGAAGCGGTGCCGCTGAAGGACCCCGGAGCCGTCCTCCCGTCCCCGTACTGTCCAGGGTCCCTCGTCACCTGGGGCTTCCTCCCGTGATGCTCGTCCCGGCTCTGGTCATGGGGCTGACCGTGGACCCGTGGCTCTCCCTGGCCCCCTTGCTGTTCGCCCTGGACTGGCTGCTGAGGGCAGGTATCGCGGCACGGTGGGAGAGAAGGAACGCCGCTCTGCTCTGGCGGGAGTACATACAGAGCAGGCCGTGGGAGCTCTCGTGCTCCCCCCTCACACCTCCCCCGCCCGTACGAGCCGCCGACGGCCGGGCGGCGGCCATCCGTCCGTAGGCGCCGGGCACCTCGGGACGGACAGGGGATGTCGGGGTGGTGGAGCCGGGTCAGTACCGAAGGGTGTACCGGCTCAGGCGGCTGCGGGCCGCCTTCTCACTGATCCCGAGGGCCTGGGCGATGGTGTCCCAGGGGGGCCGGGCGACGGCCTCGACGCTGGACGCGGCGTCGGTGGCCACGCGCTGGGTGAGCCGTTCCAGGGTGGCGGCGGCCCGGAGGGCGGCCAGGGGTTCGTCGGCGACCAGAGCGCACAGGCGTAACTCGATCTGGTCCAGCAGGGCGCCGAGATCCGCGGGGACGGGCACGGTCCGGGAGGTCACATCGGTGATGTGGGCGTCCCAGTCGGCTTCCGGGCCGCTGGTGTCGAACAGATACGGGCTTCGGCGGTCGACGCTCTCCCAGTCCAACGAGTAGGGGGTCTCTCCACGCCATCCGCAGGAGCATGCTCCGCGCAGGCCGGTCGCGGTCGGCGCGCCCAGCGTGCCGTCGTAGATCCACCAGTCGGTGCTCCGGTGCACGGTCGGACCGCTGCCGGTGTCGAAGTACACCGGGCCGGGTTCGCTGCCGTCGGCCAGCAACGCGCCCGGCCTGCCCTCGTGCTCGCCGCCGAACTCCTCGGTCTCCCACATGTCAGGCTCCTCCCCCACCGGCCGGAACCGGTGGCAGCTGTAAGGACCGGCCCGGCGACCGCACGCCCCAGCGCACGCCGCCGGCCGGCTCACCCATGACCCTGCCTCAAGGGGGCGGGGCCGTGCGGCTCAATACCCGAACCGGTGAACCCGGCAGGGTTGCGGGGCGCGGTCGGTCAGCGGCGGACCGGGCGGGCGTGCGTGACGGCTGGGGCCGACCAGGCCGGTGGCCCGGCAGCCGTCGACGCCGTCGCCGTCGCCGAGGCGGCTTCCGTCCCTCAAGAGGGTGAACGGGCCGGGATTCGTCCCGTTGCGGCACGCCCGCCCGGCGGGGACCGGGTGCCCCGCGTGGTTCCGGCCCCTGGGCGGCCCCTCCGCACAGCAGGCCCGTCCGTCCGCTGCGGTGAAACAACGCTCCGCTCGGCGCTGTCGGAATGTGCGATGCTCCCGCGGCTGGTTGCCTGTAGGCATCAGCCACTGAGTTCGCAAGGAGCACACCTGTGTCGTCACAGCGTCCGCAGCCTTCGTACACCGTGCCGGGTATGACCCCGAGGTCAGCGGTGAGGTCATCCCCCTCCTCCAGATGCGCCTGCACTCCCTCAACGATCTGGCACTGACCCTCAAGCACATCCACTGGAACGTGGTCGGGCCGCACTTCATCGCCGTGCACGAGATGCTCGACCCGCAGGTCGAGCAGGTCCGCTCCATGGCGGACGACCTCGCCGAGCGCATCTCGACGCTGGGCGGGGAGCCGCACGGCACACCGGGCGCCCTGGTCGCCGACCGTACGTGGAACGACTACTCGATCGGCCGGGCCGAGGCGATCGAGCACCTCGGCGCCCTGAACCTCGTGTACACCGAGCTCATCAAGGACCACCGGTCCGCGATGGCGGCGACCGAGGAGGCGGACCCGGTGACGCAGGACATGCTGATCGAGCAGTTGCGCGGGCTGGAGCTCTTCCAGTGGTTCGTCCGTGCTCACCTGGAGTCCAGTGGTGGCGAGCTCAGCACCGCGGGCGCCTCGACCGAGACGGCCGCGGCCTCTCAGGCCGCCGATCAGGCCCGCACCCAGCCCTGAACCGCAGAGGCCGTCCGCCCGCCCCTCCGTTCCGTCCGTCCGGTGTGCGGACGGCGGGCGGGACAGGAGGCGGACGGCCGGCGCGGGGAGGACGGCGGCGGGCCCTCGGCGTGGCACCACGCCGCCGTCGACCGGCCCCCTAGGGGGCCTGACCGTCGTCGGCGCCCTCCGCGCCGGCGACGGGGTCCGGGAGAGTTGTCAGGCAGGCAGGCTCCACTTCTGGTTGGCTCCGGTGTGACAGGTCCAGAGGTGGAGTTTGGTGCCGTCTGCCGATGAGACGCCCGCCGCGTCGAGGCACTTGCCCGACTGCGGGTTCTTCAGCGTCCCGTCCGCCTGGGCCACCCACTTCTGCGCACCGCTGCCGTTGCAGGTCCACAGCTGCACCTTGGTGCCATCAGCCGTGCCGCCACCGCTGATGTCCATGCACTTGCCGAGCGCCCGCAAGGTGCTGTCACCGGGTACCGTCCACTTCTGCGCGGCGACACCCGTACATCCCCACAGCTGGATCTGCGTGCCGTCGGTGGCCGCGCCACCGGCGACGTCCACGCACTTCCCGCCGATCCCCTTGATCTCACCGGTCGGTGTGCCCGTGCCGCCGCCCAGTTCCTTGATGCGGACGTTGCGGAAGGACACGTCGTCGCCGGTGCCGTGGTTCTGGAGGCCGATGTGACCCTGCTGGAGGCTGCGGGCGGGGTCGGTGTTGGTGAAGTCGTTGATCTTGCGCCCGTTCAGGAACAGCTGCAGGCGCTCGCCTTCGACCCTCAGTTCGTAGGTGTTCCACTCCCCCGGCGGGTTCAGCGCCGCGTCGCGCGCCGCCAGGTCGGCGGAGCCGTAGCCGTAGACGGCGCCGGTCGTGCGGTCGGCGGTGTCGGTGGCGTCGATCTGGATCTCGTAGCCGTTGTTCACGGCCGACCAGGGGTCGTCGGACGCGGGGAAGCCGATGAAGACCCCGGAGTTGTCGTCGCCGGCCATCCGCCAGTCGAGCTTGAGGGAGTACGCCTTGTACTCCTTGGCCTGGTACCAGTAGAGGCCGAGACCGCTCTGGCTGGTGAGGGTGGCGTCGCTGTTGCTGAAGGAGCCCGGTCCTGCCTGCTTCCAGCCGGTGGTGGAGCCGGTGTTCCCGAAGAGGGTGGTGTACCCGGCCTCGGGACGGCAGTCCGCCTCGGTCATGCGGGCGGCCCACCGGATGCCGCCGAGCAGGTGACGGCGGAATCCGGCCTCGGTGTACGAGCCCTCGGTGTGCCCGCCGCCGGTGTAGAAGGCCCGTCCGCCCTGGTAGTCCTTGCACCAGGCGATGGGGTGGTCACCGGCCATGTTGCCGCCGCTGTAGCTGCTCTCGTCGAGGGAGGCGAGGACATGGGCGTCGGTACGGGGGTTGGTGCGGTAGTTGTACCACTCGTCGGTGCGCTGCCACGCGGTCGGCAGGTGGGCGGTGGCGTCGTGGGCCCGGTCCTCGACCTTGACCGTGGCCTGCTGGATGTTCGGGTGGGAGTGGAACAGTGCGCCGGCGAGGCCCCCGTACCAGGTCCAGTCGTACTCGGTGTCCGCCGCCGCGTGGATTCCGACGTATCCGCCGCCGCCCTTGATGTACCCCTCGAAGGCGGTCTGCTGGGTGGCGTTGAGGACGTCACCCGTGGTGGAGAGGAAGACGACCGCCTCGTATGGCGCGAGGCCCGACGGGGTGAAGGCGGCGGCGTCCTCGGTGGCCGTGACGGTGAAGTTGTTGGCGGCGCCCAGCTCGCGCAGGGCGGTCACCCCCTCGTCGATGGACGAGTGCCGGAAGCCGGCCGTCCTGGAGAAGACGAGGACGTCGTACGCGGGGTCCGCGGCCGCGGCGGCCAACGGCGCGGCGGGTTCCGGCCCGGCCGCGGACGACACGGTGGCGGGCAGGACGGCGGCGCAGAGCAAGCCGCCGACGGTCCAGGTCAGGGCTCGGGCGAGCCTGCTGGTGCGGGCAGAGGTCATGGCAGGTCCCACTTCTGGTTGGCTCCGGTGTGACAGGTCCAGAGATGGAGCTTGGTGCCGTCGGCCGACGAGGCACCCGACGCGTCGAGGCACTTGCCCGACTGCGGGTTCTTCAGCGTCCCGTCCGCCTGGGCCACCCACTTCTGCGCGCCGCTTCCGTTGCAGGTCCACAGCTGCACCTTGGTGCCATCAGCCGTGGCGGCGCCGCTGATGTCCATGCACTTGCCCAGCGCCCGCAGCGTGTCGTCCGCGGGTACCGACCAGCGTTGCGCGGCCACGCCCGCGCAGCCCCACAGCTGGATCTGCGTGCCGTCGGCGGTCGCGCCACCGGCGACGTCCACGCACTTCCCGCCGATCCCCTTGATCTCTCCGGTCCGTGTGGCGGTGCCGGAGGTGGTGAAGGAGAACTCGTCGAGGTCGAACAGTGATCCGCTGCCGCCCTTGAACACCAGGTGCAGGGTGGTGGTGGTCGCGGGGCGGTTGGTCAGGTCGGCGCTCACGTCCTGGAACGTCTCCCAGCTCCCCGTGACGGGGACGGCGGTCGAGCCCAGCAGGGTGCCGGTCGGGGAACCGGCCCGCACCTCAAGGGTGCCACCGGCGCCGGCGGAGGAGACGCGTGCGGTGAGCTTCGTGGCGTTGTCCAGCAGATACGGCTTGAAGGAGATCCAGTCGCCGTTCTCGATGTGCCCCACGGTCTTGCCGCCGTGGGCCGCCGCGTGGTCGACGACCTGCACGCCGCCCGATCCGCCGTAGTGCTCGGCCTGGCGGTGGCTCGGCTGGCTGATGTTCTGCGCGTGAGTGGTCAGTGCGGGCTGGCCGTTCGCGCCCTTGTCGGTGTACTCCGCGTCCCAGACGCCGAAGATGTTGGCGTTGGGGTCGTGCTCGCCGTCCGCGATGGTCTGTACGGTGCCGGAGCAGCCGGTCGCGGAGGTCTGCGGGTGACCGTGGCTGTCGTGGCCGACGATGAAGGTGACCTTGACCTTCGAGCAGTCGATCGTGCCGTCCTCGGCGTCGGTCACCGTGACCTTGAAGGGCACCGCCGCCCCCGGGTCGATAATCCGGCCATCCGCGGGCAGGTCGAGCTTGACGGTCGGCGCGGTGTTGCCGACCGTGATCGTCACCGAGGCCGTACCGGACCTGCCGGTGCCGTCGGAGACGGTGACTTCGGCGGTGTAGCGGCCGTTGGCCGTGTAGGTGTGCGAGGGGTTGGCGGCGGTCGACGTCGAGCCGTCACCGAACTTCCAGGCGTAGCTGAGGGGGTCGCCGTCCGGGTCGGAGCTGCCCGCCGAGGAGAACTGCACGGCCAGGGGTGCCTTGCCGGAGGTGCGGTCCGCTGCGGCCTGGGCGAGGGGAGCGCGGCCTCCGGTGACCGCTTCGATACGGTAGAGGGCGCTGTTCGCGTCGCCGCTGAAGTAGCCGGTGCCGTAGTCCAGGACGTAGAGGGCGCCGTCGGGGCCGAAGGCCATGTCCATCACCTGGGTCCCCTGCCAGGGGAAGGCGTTGATGGACTGCACCGCGCCGTCTGCGCCCTGGGCGATCCGCTTGATCCACTTGCGGCCGAACTCGCCCGCGAAGAAGTTCCCGTCGTAGCTCTGGGGGAACTTCACGGTCGAGGTGGACGAGGCGTTGTAGCGGTAGACCGGACCGCCCATCGGCGACTCGGAGCCGCTGCCGAACTCGGGCACGGAGCCGCCGTCGTAGGGAATCCAGGCGGGCTGGGCCGGGGGCAGGTCGGTGAGCCCGGTGTTGCGGGGCGAGGTGTTCCTGGGTGCGGCGCAGTTGAAGGCCCCACCGGATGTCTTGGTGGCGAAGTCGTAGTCGATGTACGCGTCGTTCTTGCCGGTGCAGTACGGCCAGCCGTAGTTCCCGGCCTTGGTGATCCGGTTGAACTCGACCTGGCCCGCGGGTCCGCGGGTGGCGCTCGCCGTGCCCGCGTCGGGACCGTAGTCACCGAGGTAGACGATGCCGGTGGCCTTGTCGACGCTCATCCGGTACGGATTGCGGAAGCCCATCGCGTAGATCTCGGGGCGGGTCCTGGCGGTGCCGGGGGCGAACAGGTTCCCCGAGGGTACGGAGTAGCCGCCGTCCGCGTTGACCTTGATGCGCAGGACCTTGCCGCGCAGGTCGTTGGTGTTGCCCGCGGACCGCTGGGCGTCGTACCCGGGGTTCCGGCTCGCACGCTCGTCGATGGGCGTGTAGTTGTCGGAGGCGAACGGGTTGGTGTCGTCCCCGGTCGAGAGGTACAGGTTGCCCGCCGCGTCGAAGTCGATGTCACCGCCGACGTGGCAGCACAGCCCCCGGCTGGCGGGGACGTCGAGGACCTTCTTCTCGCTCGCCGTGTCCAGGGTGCCGTCCGTCCTGAGGACGAACCGGGACAGCCGGTTCACCCCGTCGTACGGAGCGAAGTCGGCTGCCGTTCCGTCCCCGGGGGCGTCGCCGCCGGGGTGGTGAGCTTGGGCGCGTAGTAGAGGTAGACGAAGCGGTTGGAGCTGAAGCCGGGATCGACTCCGATGCCCTGGAGCCCTTCTTCGTCGTGGCTGTAGACGTCCAGCTTGCCCGCGACCTTCGTGGTGCCCGCCGCGTCGGTGAGCCGCAGGGTTCCGTCCCGTGAGGTGTGCAGGACGGACCGGTCGGGCAGTACGGCGAGGGTCATCGGTTCGCCGGTCTCGGCCACTCCCTTGGCGAGGGTGACCTGCTGGAACTCGTCGGCGACCGCTGCTTCCGCCGGTCTCTGCTGAGCGGTGAGGGCGCCCGCGGCGGCGAGCAGGGTGCAGGCGAGCGCCGCGAGGGGCCGGGTGATTCTCCTGTGCACGCGCGTCCTCCGTATGAGTACGGGGTGGGGGGTCTGGGCACAGGCGCGCGCCGTCGCGCCGATGGACGTCGCACCCCTGGGAGGAGGGATGAGGCGCTCGGTCCGTGTTGTCCGGTACAGCTCAGGAAGGTAATGGCTTTTCCACCCGGCAGAAAGCCCTTTGACACGAGAGACGTCAACTTTCTCCAGTGATCGGACAAAGCGGCCCGCCCCGGCCCGCGGTGACACGCCCCGCGCACAGCTCGGCCCGGCCGCGCGCGGGCGGCTATCCGCCTGCGCGGTAAGGCTCGTGACGCCTGGTCAGGCCGCCCGGGTGAGCCCCAGCCGAGGTCCGCTGCCCGAAATGCCCCTCACCCGGTCAGGACGACTCGCGGACCACCAGTTCGGTAGGCAGTAGAACGCACCGCCGGGGCGTTCCCGGCGTGGCTATCTCCTCCAGGAGCATCTGGGCGATCGTGCTGCCGATCTGCTCGACCGGCTGACGGACGCTGGTGAGAGGGGGGTTGGTGTGCCGCGCGATCATCGAATCGTCGAACCCGACCACCGCGATGTCCTCCGGTACCCGCTTCCCGCTGGCCCGGAGCTCCAGCAGCACCCCGGCCGCCATGACATCCGACGCCACGAACACCGCGTCCAGGTCGGGCGCTTGGGCGAGCAGCTCGACCATGGCACGCCTGCCGCCTTCCTCGGTGAAGTCGGCCACGGCCACCAGTTCCCCGTCCGGCGGGCGGCCAGCCTCGGTCAGCGCCTCGCGCCATCCCTGGAGGCGGGCCCTGCCGACCTCCATGTCGAGCGGCCCGGTGATCGTCGCGATCCGCTCCCGGCCCCGGTCGAGCAGATGCCGTACCGCGGCCTTCGCCCCGCCGAGGTTGTCCGAGTGCGCGTGACTGAGCGGCTCGGCGGCCGAGCGCCGCCCCGCCAGCACGGTGGGCAGACCGAACCCCTCCAGCAGGTCCGGCAGCGGATCGTCCCGGTGGACGGAGACGAGAAGCACTCCGTCGACCCGCCGGGCCGCGACGGCCTCGGTGAGGTGGTCGAGCTCGCTCTTGTCCCTGACCAGCACGATCTGCAGCTGTGTCTGGGTCGCCGCGAGCCCGGTGCTCACTCCCCGGATCACGGCGGAGAAGTACGGCTCCGCGCCCAGCCGGCTCTCCGACTCGGGGATCACCAGGGCGATCGAGTTGGTGCGGCGGGTGACGAGTCCGCGCGCCACGGAGCTGGGCACGAAGTTGAGCTCGGCGATGGCCGCCTCGACGGCCGCCTTCGCCTTCTCGCTCACCAGGGGCGAGCCGTTGAGGACCCGGGACACCGTCGTACGGCCCACCCCGGCTCGCGCGGCGACGGTCTTGATGGTCGGCGGCCGACCGGTGCCCATGTGTCCCTCCCCGTGGTCCCGCGCCGTACGGCGCGTTCGTTCCGCGTCGTCCGTCACGCACCGGGCGCCCGAAAGCGAGCGCCCGGACCGGGCGCTCGCCAGCGCATTCTGCCAGATGGCGTCGACATCCAATCGACACATCAGTTGAACACACTGACGTCATTTGAAACAGGTTCGATTCAACTTCTTGACACACGGCGAGGTTTTGGCCAGTCTTCACGGCACGTCGGTGGGATCGATCCCACCACGACTGGAATCGTTCCCACTGCACGTTTCGAGCCGCTGTGTGGACCGGACGAACGGGTATCACCGTGCGCCGGAGCCGCCGCTGGGAGGACCCCTCATGCGCATATCCCGAACGCTGTCACGGTCGAGAGTGACCGTCGCGGTCTCGGCCATCGCCGCCATCGGCCTGGTCGCAGGCTGTTCGGAAGGTGGTACGTCCTCCACCGGGGGCGCCAAGAAGGACGGCAAGGTCACCATCACGATGGGCCTCTTCGGCGTCATGGGCTTCAAGGAGACCGGGCTCCTGGAGCAGTACGAGCGTGAGAACCCGGGGGTGACGATCAAGGCGGAGATCGCCGGTGACGAGCAGACGTACTACACCGCACTCCAGACCCACCTGGCGGGCGGCAGCGGCCTCAAGGACATCCAGGGCATAGAGGTGGGCCGGGCCAAGGAGATCGTCGACACCCAGGCGGACAAGTTCGCGGACTTCGCCGACGTCAAGGGCACCGACCACTTCCAGCCCTGGAAGCTCAACCAGGTCACCACCCCCGAAGGCAAGGTCCTGGGCCTGGGCACGGACATCGGTCCGATGGCGGTCTGCTACCGCAAGGACATGTTCGAGCAGGCGGGGCTCCCCACGGACCGCGAGGAGGTCGCCGCCCTGTGGGCGGGCGACTGGAGCAAGTACGTCGAGACCGGGAAGAAGTTCAAGGAGAACTCCAAGAACAGCGAGCTCGCCTTCATGGACAGCTCCACCGGGCTCTTCAACGCCATGATCTACGGCTCGTCCGAGCAGTTCTACGACAAGGACGGGGAGCTCGTCTACGACAAGAACCCCGTGGTCAAGGACGCCTGGGAGCTGGCTGCCGAGGCCGGCGGTTCCGGCATGACGGCCAAGCTGCGGCAGTTCCAGCCCGGCTGGGACCCCGGCCTGGCGAACTCCACCTTCGCCACCACCGTGTGCCCCGCCTGGATGCTCGGCCACATCAGCGAGAAGGCGGGCCCCGCCAACAAGGGCAAGTGGGATGTCGCGAAGGCCCCCAAGGGCGCCAACTGGGGAGGTGCCTTCCTCGGTGTCCTGGAGAAGAGCCCCGTGAAGGCCGAGGCACGCAAGCTCGTCGCGTGGCTGACCGCCCCCGCCCAGCAGGCCGCCCTCTTCAAGGAGATCGGCAACTTCCCGTCCTCGAAGGAGGCGCTGACGCAGCCCGAGGTCTCGGGTGCGAAGTCGCCGTACTTCAGCGAGGCGCCGATCGGTGAGATCTTCGGCGCGGCCGCCAACGACATCCCGGCGGAGCAGATCCTCGGCCGCAAGGACGGCACGATCAAGGACATCTTCTCCCAGGGTCTGCACCTGGTGGAGTCCAAGGGCAGGAAGCCGTCCGAGGCGTGGGACACGACGGACGAGCGCATCCGCAAGGCGGTCGGCTGACGGTCACGTCGGCCGGGCGGGGCTCCGGGTGCGGAGCCCCGCCCGGCCGGCCCGGGACCGGCCGGCAGCAGTCGCACCGGCCGGTCCCGGGGCCGAGCGCCCCGCGGGACGGTACCCGCGGACGCGCGGCCGGGGGGAGCCGGCCGCCGGCCCTCCCGGCGGTGCCGCCCGCCGTACGGCCGCCCGCACCTCCTGACGGTGCCGGCCCTCCGTACGGTCCGGCGCCGATCACGTATCGCGCCCGCAGGGCCGGTCCCGGCCACACCGCCTGACCGCCGCCTTCCGGCGGTCAGGCGTCCCGGGCCGGGCGCCGGCCCAGTCCCTCTCCAGCCCGGCCACAGCCCCGGCCATCGCCCATCCCCTCGCAGCTCACCCTCAGGAAGGAGGCCACTGTGGCCACCTCCACCACCCCGGCCCCCGGCCCCGGCGGGCCGGAAGCCGTCGCCCCGCCCGGTCCCGGCCGCACTCCCGGTCGCAAGAACCGCCCCCAGCAGGGACGACGTAACCTGCTGCACCGGCTCGACCTGCGCGGCGCGCCCTACGGCTTCGTCGCCCCGTTCTTCATCGTCTTCGGAGCGTTCAGCTTCTACCCGCTCCTCTACACCTCGTGGATCTCGCTCCACAAGGTCGAGCTGGCCACCATGGACGTCATGGAGTGGCGCGGTTTCGACAACTACACCGCCCTGTGGGCCGACGACCGTTTCTGGAACGCGCTCGGCAACACCATCACCATCGGTGTCATCTCCACCGTGCCCCAGTTGCTGATGGCGCTGGGCATCGCCCATCTCCTCAACTACTCGCTGCGCGGTTCGACCTTCTTCCGCGTCGCCGCTCTGACGCCGTACGCCACCTCCGTCGGCGCGGCAGCACTGGTGTTCACCATGCTGTTCGAGCGCGATTTCGGGATGATCAACTGGTTCCTGGGGATGTTCGGCGTCGAGAACATCAACTGGGAGGGCGACAAGTGGCCCGCGCAGATCGCGATCTCCACGATCGTCATCTGGCGGTGGACCGGTTACAACGCCCTCCTCTACCTGGCGGCGATGCAGGCCATCCCGCGTGACCGCTACGAGGCGGCCGCGATCGACGGGGCCTCGCGCTGGCGCCAGTTCATCTCGGTGACCGTGCCCGGCATCCGGGCCACGATCGTGTTCACCATCGTCCTGTCGACGATCGGCGCCACTCAGCTCTTCGGTGAGCCGCTCATCTTCGGGCAGGGGCCGAACGGGATCTCCGGCGGAGCCGACAACCAGTACCAGACCCTCGGGCTGCTGATGTACGAGGAGGGCTGGAAGAACTACCAGATGGGCCGGGCCTCGACCATCGCCTGGGCCATGTTCCTGATTCTCGTCCTGGCCTTCGTCCTCCAGCGCCTCATCAAGGGCGCTACCAGCCGGACCCGTACCGCACAGGGAACCAGGAGCGGAAAGCGATGACCACCGACAGCCTGCGGGGCGCGCCCCCGCACAGCCCGAAGAGCAAGCCGTCCGTCGCCCCCTTCCGCAGCGGCTCCCGGATGCCGTCCCTGAAGATGAAGGCCGGCCGGCAGCACCACGCCGGTCCGGTGGCGTACGTCCTGCTCGGCCTCGTCGCCCTGATGTCCCTCTTCCCGCTGTACTGGACGATGGTCGCGGCCTCGACCGACAACACGCGGGTGACGCAGACACCGCCGCCGTTCCTGCCGGGGCCGAACCTGTTCTCCAACCTGAGCCGGGCGTGGACGGAAGCCGCCCTCGGCAAGGCGATGATCAACAGCCTGATCGTGGCGACCAGCATCGCCGTGGCCACGGTGCTCTTCGCGACCCTGGCCGGGTTCGCGTTCGCCAAACTCCGGTTCACGGGCCGCAACGCCCTGCTGACCCTGGTCATCGGCACCATGATGATCCCGCCGCAGCTCGGCGTGGTTCCGCTCTTCATGATGATGAGCGACCTGGGCTGGGGGCAGCGGCTGCCGGCCGTCATCTTCCCCACCCTGGTCAGCGCCGTGGGTGTGTTCTTCATGAGGCAGTACCTCATGGAGGCGATGCCCGACGAGCTCATCGAGGCCGCGCGGGTGGACGGCGCCCACTCCCTGCGGATCTTCTGGAGCATCGTCCTTCCCCTGGCCAGGCCCGCGATGGCCGTCCTCTTCATGATCACTTTCGTGCACGCGTGGAACGATTTCTTCTGGCCCTTCATCGCGCTGAACATGGACAACCCGACCGTGCCGGTCGCCCTCACCCAGCTCAGCGCCGGTTACGTGCGCGACCAGTCGCTCATCATGGCGGGCGCGTTGCTCGGCACGCTTCCGCTGCTCGTGATGTTCGTCGTCTTCGGGCGGCAGATCGTGGGCGGCATCATGCAGGGCGCCGTCAAGGGCTGAGCACTCTTTCCTCCTCCCCTCCCCCTCCCCCTCCCCTTCCGTACCGTAAGGATTCACGTGGCCACCGCAACCTCCAACCTCACCGACGCCACTCCCCACGCCGCCCCGCCCGCCCTGGTCTTCCCGCCGGACTTCCTGTGGGGCACGGCGACCGCCGCGTACCAGATCGAGGGGGCGGCCGACACCGACGGCCGGACGCCCTCCATCTGGGACACCTACTCCCGTACTCCCGGCAAGGTCCGCAACGGCGACACCGGTGACATCGCGACGGACCACTACCACCGCTGGCCCGAGGACGTGCAGATCATGTCCGATCTGGGCGTGGGCGCGTACCGGTTCTCCGTCTCCTGGCCCCGGGTGCAGCCCACCGGGCGGGGGCCGGCCGTGCAGAAGGGGCTCGACTTCTACCGGCGTCTCACGGACGGCCTGCTGGAGAAGAACATCCAACCGGTCGCGACCCTCTACCACTGGGACCTCCCGCAGGAGCTGGAGGACGCGGGCGGCTGGCCCGAGCGCGCCACTGCCGAGCGCTTCGCGGAGTACGCCGGTATCGTCGCCGAGGCGCTGGGCGACCGGGTGAAGACCTGGACGACGCTCAACGAGCCGTGGTGCAGCGCGTTCCTCGGCTACGGCTCCGGGGTGCACGCACCCGGGCGCACCGACCCCGTCGACGCGCTGCGCGCGGCCCACCACCTGAACCTCGGCCACGGGCTCGCCGTGCAGGCCATGCGGGCGGCCCTGCCCTCGGACGCCCGTATGTCCGTCACCCTCAACATCCATCAGGTGCGGTCGCTGACCGACAGCGCGGAGGACGTCGACGCGGCCCGCAGGATCGACGGGGTCGCGAACCGGGTCTTCACCGGTCCGATGCTCCACGGGGCCTATCCGGCCGACGTACTCGACGACACCGCGCACCTCACGGACTGGTCCTTCGTCCAGGACGGCGACACGCAGATCATCCGGCAGCCGCTGGACTTCCTGGGCGTCAACTACTACACGCCGACCCTGGTCTCCGCGGCGAAGGTCGACGGTGCGCACAACTCCGACGGTCACGGCGTCAGCGAGCACAGCCCGTGGCCCGGTGCCGACCAGGTCGCCTTCCACCGTCCGCCGGGCAGCACCACGGCGATGGGCTGGGCGGTCGACGCGAGCGGCCTTTACGACCTGCTGCTGGACCTCAAGCGCGAGTTCCCGGCCCTGCCGCTGGTCATCACCGAGAACGGGGCCGCGTTCGACGACTACGTCGACCCGGCGGGTGCCGTCCACGACCCGGACCGCATCGCCTATCTGCGTGGTCACCTCGCCGCGGTCCACCAGGCGATCGCGGACGGTGTCGACGTCCGTGGGTACTTCCTGTGGTCGCTGCTCGACAACTTCGAGTGGGGCTACGGCTACAGCAAGCGCTTCGGCGCTGTGTACGTGGACTACCCGACCGGCCGCCGGACCCCGAAGTCCAGCGCCCGCTGGTACGCCGAGGTCGCCCGTACCGGAGCCCTGCCGACCGCCGACTGACCGCGCGGAGCCGTCCGCACCGCGCAGAGACCTCCCCCGATCCGGCCGATCGGGGGAGGTCTTCGCGTGGTGCGGACGCGCCCGTCCGGGTGCGCGTACCGCCCCGGCCAGTTAACGGAGCGCGTTTCGGGGAACCCATGCACCACGGTCGGTGCTCGCTGCGGACGAGGGGTTATGAGCAACGCGGAATCAATGCCGGTATTCGGGACCCTGGACGCTCTGGCCGAGCTGGTGGCGAGCCGGCGGGGTCTTTACGTGCGCTGGTCACTGGGTCCGGAGCTCGATCTGCAGTCCGTCTGCAGCAGGGACGCCCTCACGGGCGTCCCGCTGCCGGGGCTGTCGGCGAACGCGCTCGACATCGAGGAGTGGTGGGGCGAGCGTCCGGTACGGATCTGGGTGGCTCGGCGCCTGTACGACTACTCCCATCTCCAGCGGGTCAGGCACCACCTGACCCGGCCGTGGGTCCTGCACGGCTCGGAGGCGGGGCGGGGACCGGACAACGAGCCTCTCGTCCACCGGGTAGAGCCGCTGGGCTGGATCGGCCCACGCGCCATCACCGAGGCCGACGAGGTGATCACGCACCAGCCGGGACCGTGGGGACCCATGCTGCGCAACGACTCGGCCTGAGGGCGATCGCGCAGATCAGCGGGGCGACGGCGTGTGCGGGGACACAGGTGTGAAACGGGCTGGGCGAGGAACGCGCCCTGGGCAGGCCCGATGATGGCGCACCGCGTCACACACCCACCTGAAGGAGTCGTGTGAACCACATGATCACGCAGTACAAGAACATATTCGTACTCGGCTTGGACGAGTCGAACATGCGGACGTTGCTCGCCGTGCCCGACGCCGACTCGTACCGGTTCCATCCGCTGCTCACGATCGAGGAGCTCCAGGTCGGCGAGGTCTCGGTGACCGACCTGTTCGAGAAGGCGAAGGGCGTGCTCGACGCCTTCGACGGCAGTATCGACGCGATCGTCGGCTACTGGGACTTCCCCGTGAGCACGCTGGTGCCGATGCTGAGCGAGCACTACGGCACGCGGAGCACCGGTCTGGAGTCCATCGTCAAGTGCGAGCACAAGTACTGGAGCCGGCTGGAGCAGCAGAAGGTCGTCGATGAGTACCCGGGGTTCGGCCGGGTCGACATGGAGGCCGACAAGCCCCGGCCCCCGAGGGCGTGGACTTCCCCATGTGGCTGAAGCCCGCCCTGTCGTACTCCTCGGAGCTCGCCTTCGGTGTCGGTGACCAGAAGGAGTTCGAGGAGGCCGTCGAGGAGATCCGCAAGGGAGTGGCCCGGGTGGGCCGGCCCTTCGAGCACATCCTCGGACTGCTCGACCTGCCCGAGGAGATGGCTGGTGTCGGAGGGCAGGTCTGTCTCGCCGAGGAGGCCATCTCGGGCGTGCAGGTCGCGGTGGAGGGTTACGTCCACAACGGCGAGGTAACCGTCTACGGCGTCCTGGACTCGATCAACTATCCGGACTCCTCCAGCTTCCTGCGCCACCAGTACCCGTCGGCCCTGCCCGAACCGGTCGTACGCCGGCTGCACGACGTCTCCGCGCGGGTGATGCGGCAGATCGGTATGGAGGCGGCGACCTTCAGCATCGAGTACTTCTACGATGCGCGGACCGACGCGATCAACCTGCTGGAGATCAACCCACGGCACTCGCAGTCGCACGCGGAGCTGTTCGAGTACGTCGACGGCGTCCCCAACCACCACTGCATGATCAGCCTCGCGCTCGGCAAGGACCCCTCGCTGCCGCACCGGAAGGGGCCGTACGCGGTCGCCGCCAAGTGGTACCACCGGTGGTTCGCGGACGGGGTGGCGCACCGCGTCCCCTCCCGCGAGGACATCGAGCGGATCGAGCGCGAGATACCGGGCGTGCGGGTCGACGTGGTGCCCGAGGAGGGGCAGCGCCTCTCGGACACACCCCAGCAGGACAGCTACAGCTACGAGATCGCGCACATCTTCACCGGCGGCGACAGCGAGGAGGACATGCGCAGCAAGTACGACCGCTGTGTCGCGGCCCTGGGACTCTCCTTCGACCAGACGTCACCGGGCGGGCGCGACCAGAAGAACAGCTGAGCATGGAGCACACCGGAGAGGAGCGGTTCCGCCCTATGCGATACGTGAGCGATCTGCCGCACGAGACGAAGGAAGAGGAGCACGTCGTCATACCCATGTCCGACGGCACACGCCTGTCGGCACGGATCTGGCGCCCGGTGTCCTCGGACGACGAGCCGGTGCCCGCGGTGCTGGAGTACATCCCCTACCGCAAGCGGGACCTCACCGCCGAACGCGACTCGATCAACCACCCGTACATCGCGGGGCACGGCTACGCCTGCGTGCGTGTCGATCTGCGGGGCACCGGCGACTCCGAGGGGGTGCTGGCCGACGAGTACCTGGAGCTGGAACAGGCCGACGCCGAGGAGGTGCTGGCCTGGCTGGCCGACCAGTCCTGGTGCGACGGCTCGACGGGCATGATGGGCATCTCCTGGGGCGCCTTCGCCGCGCTCCAGACGGCGGCACGGCAGCCGCCGAGCCTGCGGGCCGTGGTGATCGCGTCCTTCACCGACGACCGGTACGCCGACGACATGCACTACATGGGCGGGGTGATGCTGTCGGACAACCTCGCCGAGGCGGGCACGATGTTCGCGTACGCGACGTGTCCCCCGGACCCCGCCGTCGTCGGGGACCGGTGGCGGGACATGTGGCACGAGCGGATGGAGAACACCCGGCCCTGGGTCCTGGAGTGGCTGCGCCACCAGCGCCGTGACGACTACTGGCGGCACGCCTCGGTGTGCGAGGACTACGCCTCCGTACGGTGCCCGGTCCTCGCGTCGAGCGGCTGGGCGGACGGCTACTCCAACGCCGTGATGCGCCTGCTGGGAAATCTGGACGTGCCGCGCAAGGGGCTGGTGGGGCCGTGGTCCCACAAGTTCCCGCACCTGGGTGAGCCCGGTCCCGCGATCGGCTACCTCCAGGAGGTCGTGCGGTGGTGGGACCACTGGCTCAAGGGCGTGGACAACGGGGTGATGGACGGCCCCATGCTCCAGACGTGGATGCAGGAGAGCGTGCCGCCCTCGACGTCGTACGAGGAGCGCCCCGGCCGCTGGGTCGGTGAGCCGAGCTGGCCGTCACCGCACGTCAAGGCGGTCACGCATCCGCTCCTGCGGCACCGCATCGTCAGGCCGGACGACCCCGGGCCCGCGGAGAGCCACGACGGTGGCGCCGACCGCGCCGACGATCCGATGACGGTGCAGTCGCCCCTCTCGGTGGGCCAGTTCGCCGGCAAGTGGGCGTCGTACAACGCCCCGCCGGATCTGCCGTACGACCAGCGCGAGGAGGACGGCGGTTCACTCGTCTTCGACACGCGGCCGCTGGAGGAGCCGGTGGAGATCCTCGGCTCACCGACGGTCGAACTCGACCTGTCCGTCAACGAACCGGTGGCCACGGTCGCCGCACGCATCTCGGATGTCGCACCGGACGGCCGGGCCACCCGGGTGACGTACGGGCTTCTCAACCTGACGCACCGCGACGGAACGGGCGAACCCGAGCCCCTGGAGCCCGGCCGCCGCTACCGGGCCACCGTGCAGCTGAACGGGGTGGCGCAGGTCTTCCCGCGCGGCCACCGCATCCGGCTCTCCCTCTCGACGTCGTACTGGCCCCTCGCCTGGCCGCCGCCGCGCCCCGTCCTGCTGAGCGTGCACGAGCGGTCGAGCAGCCTGACACTGCCGGTGCGCCCCGTGGAGGAGCCGGACGAACTGCCCCGGCAGCCGTTCGGCGAGCCGGAGGGAGCCCCGCCCCTCTCCACCACCCAGCTCTCCCAGCCCGAGCAGCGCTGGGAGGTGAAGCGGGACCTGATCGGCTACGAGTCGGCGCTGGAGATCGTGAAGGACCGGGGCACGGTGCGCGTCGACGACATCGGGCTGGACGTCGGCTGCCGCGCGTACGAGAGGTACACCGCCACGGCCGACGACTTCACGTCCGTCGGCGGCGAAGCGGCGTGGACGATGCGCTTCCAGCGGGACGACTGGGACGTACGGGTGGAGACCCGGACCGAACTCCGGTGCACGGAGACGGACTTCCTCATCGGCGCGACCCTCGACGGCTACGAGGGCGAGCGGCGGGTCTTCTCCCGTACGTGGAACGAGACCCTGCCCCGGGAGCTGCTGTGAGCGGCCCACGCACGGGACGTGCGGGAGGGGTACCGGATCGTTCGGTGCGGTGAGGCAGGCGGCCGGCCGCCGCGCGGGTGTCCAAGGACACCCGCGCGGCGGCCGTTTCGCGTGCCCCGCACGCCGCGGACCGTCCGTGCACGGCCCGCCCTCGGAGCTGCGGCGACCGGGCTCAGCCGGACGTCACCGGCTGGAGTGGTCCGGAGTGGTCAAGGGGCGCACGGCGTATCCGTCTGGCCCGGTGTGCGACAAACGCGCACCGCCCCCGTCCCGTCAGGACGGGGGCGGGGGCGGTGCGCGGACCGGATGCGGGGGGACGGGCCCCTCTACGGGTCCTCCGGATCAGATCCGTCCGCGCGCGAGCCGGGTCAGCGGGCCGACCTGTGGCTTGGCCGTCGAGCGGCCCAGGGCGAAGGCGGCACCGGCCACACCGGCGACGCCCGCGGCCGCTCCTGTCACGACCGCCTTCCTGTGCTTGACGACCGTCCAGGCCGTGGTGGCCGCACCGGCCACCTTCGAGGCGTTGGCCGTCACGGCGTGCTGTCCGCTCTGCAGACCGCTCGCCGCCGCGCGGCCGACCCGCGACGTGGCTCCGCCGATGGTCCCCGCGCTCTTGGACGCGGACTCCTCCGTGCGGTGTGCCGCGCGCTCCGCCCCTTCGGCCGTCTTCGTCCCGGTCCCCTCGGCGGGGGCCGCGGCGCGCTTGGCCGTCGTCTTCTCGGCGTTCGTGGCGCTGAAATTGTTGGCGTTTCCGCTTTCTGCAGTCATGTCATTCCTCCTTGCCTCTCCCTCTCAGGTGAAACGCGGCTGTCGGTGCGGTGGTCCGTCAGATGCCGATTCCGTCGCGCGGAAGCAGCGACCCCAGCGGGCCCAGATCGAGGTTCAGGTCGTCCATCGAGAGGCCGTACGTCCGGCACAGCTCTTCCATGCGTTCCTGGAGGATCATCAGCGTCATGCCGATCCGTTCCTCCTCGCTCAGGTCTCCCTGGTCGACCCGGTGGACGGCGGTTCGTTCCATCAGCTGACGCAGCAACTCGACGATCGTCAGCACGAGTTTCATGAGGTCGCGTTCCATCGAGTCGGGGTCCGTGGCCAGCCTTCGCGCCAGGGTGCCGCTCGCCGTGTTCACCCAGCGCGACCCGCTCGTCGTGTCCGCGCGCACCCGACCGCGCCCGCTCGTTGTGCTGCCTGATCTCCTCGGACTGCGCCATGATCTCGCGGAGCAGGTCCTCTTCCTCGCGTGCTGCCTTGAGGTTGTACTCGACGTGTCCGTCGAGTTCGGCCAGCCGCTCGCGGTACGTGTCGCGCTCCCGCTCCAGCACCTCGGCCACCCCGCCGTCGTCCGGGCCAAGCAGGCCGAAGCGCATCGGCAGGGTCGCCCCGTCCGCCATCAGGGTCTCAAGGACGCCTTCATGGGCCATCACGTCCCGGCGCTTGGCCCGGAGCCCTTCGGGGGCGTCACTCACGACCGCGGCGACGGGGGATCGCCGACGTGGGGCCGACGCGCCACGGCCGTCAGTGCCGGTCGGTCCGGCCCCGGGCGTAGCGCCGCGTCCGTTCGTATCCGAGGAGCTGGCCCTCGGCGTCGAGAGCGACGTGGTACGACGCCATCACGCTCATCGTGTCGGGGACCTTCTCCACTTCGAGGACTTCCACGTCGGCCGACCAGCCGTCGTCGGACGCCTTCACCGCCGATACGGAGTGCGGTTCGCATCTCAGAAGTTCCGCCAGCTGGGCGGAGGCCCGGCTCATGGCCGTGGCGATGTCGATGCGTTTTCCGGATGCCTTGCCTTGTTCGTCGTCAGTCGCGTCCATGTTCCCGCCTGTGTGCCTCGCAGTTCGGCTGCACTCCGTCGCCCTGCACGGCGACTGACATTCGCGCGCGCCCGGCACTTCCGAACGTATGCGTGACTCATTCGGGACGGGCCGGATCGGGGACCTCTCCGGCCAGGAAACGCGGACTCGGCGGGATGCCGTCATCGCGGTGCGCACGCTGGGCACAACCCGCGATAGGTGACGTCGGCCGTGTCGACCGTGAAGCCGAACCGCTCCTCCGCCGGGAGAGCCGCCAGCGGGTCGCCGGTCGGGTGGACATCGCGGATGGTGCCGCACCCGGAGCAGACCAGGTGCTGGTGGGCCCGGTGCGCGTTGGGGTCGTAACGCCTGGCGCGCCCGTCGGTGGAGACCTCCACGACCTCGCCGAGCGCGACCAGTTCCCCCAGGGCGTTGTAGACGGTCGCCCTGGAGATCTCCGGCAGCCGCCTGACCGCGCGGGCGTGGACCTCGTCGGCGGTCAGGTGGACGTGGTCGCCGTCGAGTACCTCGGCGACGACACGCCGCTGGGAGGTCATCCGCCAGCCACGCCCTCGGAGTCGCTCAAGCAGCCCGCTCATATCGGTTCACCTATTCACATTTGGCGGGTATGCCCGATTTGACGGGCGCTCATCCCCGCATCCGGCTTCCAAAGGGGGAAGGCTTGGTTCGCTTCTTGACTTGGATTCTGTCCATTGTAGGATCGGCTACGGCAATAGCCAAGGGACAGGAAGAAGACCGTGGCCACCACGAGGTCGGGGCGATCGCTTCCGGGACGCGTGCTCGCGTGGGCCACCTCTCCACCGTGGTCTGTCCTGCGGCTGTTGCACCGCCCGCTGTTCCTGAGCAGTGCGATCCGCCCCGTCCGGAAGGATTTCCATGTCTGAGAACCACGACGCAATCGTCACCGACGCGAAAACGGAGGGCGAGGGCGGCTGCCCCGTCGCGCACGGGCGGGCACCGCACCCGACCCAGGGCGGAGGGAACCGCCAGTGGTGGCCGGAGCGGCTCAATCTGAAGATCCTTGCCAAGAACCCCGCCGTCGCCAACCCCCTCGGTGAGGACTTCGACTACGCCGAGGCGTTCAACACCCTCGACCTCCCGGCCGTGAAGCGGGACATCGCGGACGTGCTGACGACGTCGCAGGACTGGTGGCCCGCCGACTTCGGCCACTACGGCCCGCTCATGGTCCGGATGGCGTGGCACAGCGCGGGCACGTACCGCATCAGCGACGGCCGCGGCGGCGCCGGGGCCGGGCAGCAGCGCTTCGCGCCCCTCAACAGCTGGCCGGACAACGGCAACCTCGACAAGGCCCGCCGTCTGCTGTGGCCGGTCAAGAAGAAGTACGGCAAGAACATCTCGTGGGCCGACCTGATGATCCTCACCGGGAACGTCGCCCTGGAGTCGATGGGCTTCGAGACCTTCGGCTTCGCCGGTGGCCGCGCCGACGTGTGGGAGCCCGACGAGGACGTGTACTGGGGCCCGGAGACCACCTGGCTCGGCGACGAGCGCTACACCGGCGACCGCGAGCTGGAGAGCCCTCTCGGCGCCGTCCAGATGGGTCTCATCTACGTCAACCCGGAAGGCCCCAACGGCAATCCGGACCCGCTGGCCTCGGCCCGCGACATCCGTGAGACGTTCCGCCGGATGGCGATGAACGACGAGGAGACCGTCGCCCTCATCGCCGGTGGTCACACCTTCGGCAAGACGCACGGCGCCGGACCGGCGGAGAGCGTCGGCGCCGACCCCGAGGCCGCCCCGATCGAGGACCAGGGCTTCGGCTGGCGCAACTCCCACGGCACGGGCAAGGGCGGTGACACGATCACCAGCGGTCTCGAGGGCATCTGGACGAACACGCCCACCACCTGGGACAACAGCTTCTTCGAGATCCTCTTCGGTTACGAGTGGGAGCTCTACAAGAGTCCTGCCGGCGCCCACCAGTGGCGGCCGAAGGACGGCGCGGGCGCGGGTACGGTACCCGACGCGCACGACCCCTCCAAGCGTCACGTCCCGACGATGCTGACCACGGACCTCGCCCTCCGCGTCGACCCGGCGTACGAGCAGATCTCGCGGCGCTTCTTCGAGAACCCGGACCAGTTCGCGGACGCGTTCGCACGGGCGTGGTTCAAGCTGACCCACCGCGACATGGGCCCGGTCGTGCGCTACCTCGGCCCGGAGGTCCCCAGCGAGACGCTGGTGTGGCAGGACCCGCTGCCCGCGGTGGCCCACGAGCTGGTCGGTGCGCAGGAGATAGCCTCCCTCAAGAGCGAGATCCTCGCCTCCGGTCTGACGGTGTCCCAGCTCGTCTCGACGGCCTGGGCGTCCGCCTCGTCCTTCCGCGGCAGTGACAAGCGCGGCGGCGCCAACGGTGCGCGCATCCGTCTTCAGCCGCAGAGCGGCTGGGAGGTCAACAACCCCGACGAGCTGGCAACGGTGCTGCGCACCCTGGAGGGCGTCCGCGAGTCGTTCAACAGCGCGCGGACCGGCGGCAAGCGGATCTCCCTCGCCGACCTGATCGTGCTCGCCGGCGCCGCCGGGGTCGAACAGGCTGCCAAGGAGGCCGGGTTCGACATCGAGGTCCCCTTCACGCCGGGCCGCGTGGACGCGTCCCAGGAGCAGACCGACGTCGAGTCGTTCGCCGCGCTCGAACCGGCCGCCGACGGGTTCCGCAACTACCTCGGCAAGGGCAACCGCCTGCCCGCGGAGTACCTGCTGATCGACAGGGCGAACCTGCTCAACCTGAGCGCTCCCGAGCTGACCGTCCTCGTCGGTGGACTCCGGGTCCTGGGCGCGAACCACGCGGGCTCGTCGCTGGGCGTGCTCACCACGACTCCCGGGCGCCTGACCAACGACTTCTTCGTCAACCTGCTCGACCTGGGGACGGAGTGGAAGGCGACGTCAGAGGACGCGAACACGTTCGAGGCACGGGACTCCGCCACCGGCGAGGTCCGGTGGACCGGCAGCCGCGCCGACCTGGTGTTCGGATCGAACTCCGAGCTGCGCGCGGTCGCGGAGGTCTACGCGTGCGATGACGCCAAGGAGAAGTTCGCGCGGGACTTCGTGGCGGCGTGGGACAAGGTCATGAACCTGGACCGGTTCGACCTCAACTGACCGACCGTGGCGCCCGGGTCGGCCTCGCGGCCGGCCCGGGCGTTCGGCTGTCCGGAACACGGAATCGGCCTCGCCCACCCGGTGACGGGGCGTCAGGGGATCGGCTCAGCCACGGGGAAGCCCCCGGCCGCCCGCCCGCAGGGGCGCCGGCCCGGTGCTGGCCCGCACGATCAGCTCCACGGGGATGACCGCACGGACGCCGTCGGGTGCCCGGCGCCCCGCCTCGTGCAGCGCCCGCAGAAGACCGAGCGCCATGTGGTCGTTGGACGCGAACACGGCGGTGGCGTCGGGTTCGCGGGCCGGCTGCCGACCGAGGGCGTATCCGGAACTCCAGTCGCCGACGAGAGGCTCGGGCACGCACGCCTCCCGCAACGGGCGCACTCGTGCGGTTGCGGCTCGGCGCCCCGCACATGAGGAGCCCCGCTCGCGGGCCCGTCGAGCGCCTGGTTCATCGCGAGCGGCGAGCAGGCGGGCCGATCTGACGGAGGAGCGGTACCGGCTTCCGCGCGGCACTCCCCCACCTCATCTCTGCCGCGGCGCCGCAACCCCCTCGGACGGCCACTCGCGCCCAAAACGCTGCGCCAACTGGTGCTTGCACCACGGCGAGTTGCTCTGCGAGACCTTCCTCGGGGCACGCCCGGTCGGCGCGGGTCGGCCGCCGAGATCCCGGGAAGCGATCGGCACCGGGTGGTCAGCTGCGGGCCACCGACGCCTGGTGGCGTAACGTATCAGTTCACACACACAGCGTGACAGCCGTGGCCCGTACGCCCGTTGCACACGGCCGTTGGGTCACATCTGCCGAGTATTTCCGTACGCCTTCGCAAACAGACCCGCACGAGGACGAGTTGAGCGGCCGGACCGGTCCCCAGTGGCGCCCGTACGGGTGCTGGATGTACATGACGGTAAACACCGGGCGTTCAACATGGGTAGCATCCGGCAGCAATCCCCCTATACAAGGAGTGTGGACCACCGTGGCCGACAGGCTGGAAGACACCGACCCGCAGAGCGTGCAGCGCACGTATGCCGAGCGTTTCGCCGCAGACCTCGCGGCCAACCGCTCGGAGCAGGGCGAAATCACCGCGCAGCTCGCGAAGTTGCAGACGCGGTTGGAGCAGCTGCAGAAGGACGAGGGCTGGCTGTCGGGCATGCAGGGCTCGCTGCCGACCAGCGCCCCCCTGACCGAGACGGCTCAGGACGCCAAGGCCGTCCCGCAGCCGCGTTCGGCCAAGGGCGCCCGAGCGAAGTCGGCACAGCCGAAGGCCGGGGTGTCGAAGGCCGCGCAGCCGAAGGCCGCCGCGTCCAAGACCGCCCCGTCCAAGGCCGCACCGTCCAAGGCCGCACCGAAGACCGCGTCCTCCGTGACCGAGCAGCCGAAGGCCGCCGCCAGGAAGCCCGCCGCCGGCGACAGGACCACCTCGCGCAGGACGGCCACGAAGACCGACGCCGCAGACGCGGTCGCGGTGAAGTCCCCGGAGACCGCCGGCTCGAAGAACACCGAGACCCCGCTGCACCAGCTCCTTCGTGAGTTCCTGCCCGCCGGGGAACCGCGTCTGGTGCGCGAGGTGCACGCGGATCTGGAGAAGGCGCACCCCGACCGCAAGACGTCCGCCCAGGTGGTGCGCAACAGCCTGGAGACACTGGTCAAGCGGGGTGTCATCAGCAAGGAGATCCAGAAGGGATCGGCCATGTACACAGCGCCCAAGCCGGCCCCGGGCTCCGAGGCGCCCGACAAGGCGGCTGACACTGCCGCAGCCGCAGCCGTGCCCTCGGAAGCCTGACCCCCGAAGGACACAACCGCCGCCGCGCCGCCGGCGCACACCCTGGCCGCTCCCCGGTGCACCCCGACCGGGCGGCGCAAAGGGCGGCGCGGAGGGCGGCGTGGTTCGGCCGTCAGTGCGGCAGGTCGACCGACAGCTGCGGGGCCAGGGACCGCAGGAAGTCCTCGGCGTCGAACATGGCACCGGCCGATGCGACCCCCGCCGTACGCGTGCGTCCGGCCATCATGCGGTGGACGGCCTCCACCGCCAGGGGCGCGGTGATCGCGTAGATGTCCTGGCCGTGAGCCGTGGCACGACGTTCGACACCCCCGGCGCGGACCCGCACGTCGACGACGAACATCTGGTCCGACCGTCCCTGCTCGTCGACCGCCTCCGGTACCGGTGTCTCCTGCGCGGCCAGGTCCCTCGCAGCCTCGACAGCCATGTGGGTGCGGACCTCGGACACGGCCAAGTGGCTCGGGATGGTGACGACATCGGCCATGGTGAACTCGGAGACCACCCTGCGCCGGCCCAGCGGCTCCGGGAAGAGCCAGTCCCGCTCCGACACCTCGTCGTCGTGGTACCGCAGCGCACCGTCCGCGAAGCGCACCCGACGCCCCGCCCGGCGCTCGTGGGACACCCGGCCGGCCACCCTCGTCCCCGCCGTGGGACGCCAGCTCGTCAATCCGTAGGCGATGTCGGCCATTTCACCCGCCATCCACTCCCCCATGGCCGCGGTCACCAGCAGATCACCCAGACCTCCGTAGAAGGCCATCGCCGGCACCACGGGCACGGCCGCCTTCCGGGCCGCTTCCGCGTAGTCGGCGAACATCGCCGCGTTCGCCTCGATCTCCGCCGCGACATCGACGTACGGGATACCCGCGCGCAGAGCCGCCTCGACGACCGGCCCGGCCGTCACCGCGAAGGGTCCCGCGCAGTTGATGACGGCCGCCGCGCCGTGAAGGGCCCGGTCGAGGGAGCCGGGGTCGTCCGCGGCGGCCGGGCGCACGGCCGCATCCGGCCACTGGACCGCCAGTTCCGCCAGCCGGGCCGCGTTGCGCCCGGAGAGGACGGTGGCGATGCCTCGCCGGTGGAGCTCGGCGACGACGAAGCGACCCGTGTGACCCGTCGCACCGTAAACCACCACTGCAGCCTCCGAGCTCATCGCCGTTCCCCGTTCTCGTCGTCGTGATGAGTGAAGTCTCTGCTCAGCCGGTGCCGGAGCGTGATGGTCCGGAAGGACAGCACCCGTACACTTTCGGACATGGCAACTGTCGCGCTGCTGACCGCCGGTCATCTGCTGCACTTCGAGCTGGCGGTGGCCTACGAGATCTTCGGCAACCCGCCTCGTGAGGCCGCGGGCGGCTGGTACGACGTGTTGCTCTGCGGGCCGGGACCGGTGCGGGTGGGCCCGTTCGTGGTGGAGCCCGACCACGGGCTTGAGCGCGCGGTGGGCGCCGACACGGTGATCGTGCCCGCGTGCGCCGACATCGACGATCCGCCACCGGACGAGTTGATCGAAGCCGTGCGCGCGGCTCACGCGTCCGGGGCGCGGGTGGCGTCCCTGTGCACAGGAGCCTTCGTGCTCGGCGCCGCGGGTCTGCTCGACGGGCGGCGGGCGACCACTCACTGGGCCCACGCCGCGGAGTTGAGTGCCCGCTGTCCACGGGCCGTCGTCGACCCGGACGTGCTCTACACGGACAACGGCAGCGTGCTCACGGCGGCGGGCAAAGCCGCCGCCGTCGACCTCTGCCTCCACCTGGTGCACCTCGACCACGGCGCCGCCATCGCCAACTCCGTCGCCCGCCGGCTCGTCATGGCGCCCCATCGTCCGGGCGGGCAGGCCCAGTTCGTGGCCACGCCCGTCCAGGTGAGCGGAGAGCACATGCTCACCAGCCTGCTGGCCTGGGTACAGCAACGGCTCGACCAGCCGCTCACGGTGACCGACATGGCGCGGAAGGCGAACACGAGCCCGCGCAACCTCGGGCGGCAGTTCCGGTCGGTGATCGGGCAGTCGCCGATCGAGTGGCTCCTGATCCAGCGCGTACGCCGCGCGCAGGAGTTGCTGGAGGCCACGGACAAGAGCGTCGAGGCGGTTGCCGCCGCTACCGGTATGGGCACCGCCACGACGCTCCGGCGGCAGTTCAAACGGATCGTCGGGGTCCCGCCCGACACCTACCGGCGCTCGTTCCGCGCCGCAGGGCCCGCCTGACCGGTGCGGGCCCTCGCGGTCCCCGAGAAATGCGCGGCGCTCTGGTGGTTCGGCATGCGGGACCACTGCGTCGTGGGAGACGGTGAGCACAGCCCCGTGCCGGAGGCCGCGCTTCGCGTGCCCTTCGGCTCCCTCGGGGTGATCCGTTCCACCAGGTGCTCCGGCACCACTGAGGAGATGCTCCATGAACTGGACCCTTGAGGTCATCCCGGTCCCCGTCACCGATATGGACCGCGCGAAGGAGTTCTACGCGGACAAGGCCGGCTTCACCGTGGACCTCGACGACGAGGTGGCGCCGGGGATGCGCGTCATCCAGCTGACCCCGCCCGGCTCACGCTGCTCCATCGCGATGCTCGCGGGCATGCCCGCGGCTCCCGGCATGAAGGAGATGACACCCGGCACGCTGCAGGGACTCCAGCTGTGTGTCACGGACATCGAGGCGGCCCGCGCTGAGCTGGTGGGCCGAGGCGTCGACGTCTCCCCCGTACGCCATGTCGGCGCCACGGGCTGGGAGGACGGCAAGGGCGAGACGTGGAACTCGTTCATGTCCTTCGAGGACCCGGACGGCAACGGCTGGGTCGTCCAGGAAGCCCCGTCGGAGCTCTCGGAGCGCTGAGCCGGCCGGGCCCTGCCGGCACCCGGGCCCGCCCGTACGGCCGTACGGCCGTACGGCAGGATCGGGGGATGCTGATCACTCATGAAGGCCGTTCTCCGGCGGTCCACCCCACCGCCTATGTCGCTCCGACCGCCACCCTGTGCGGTGACGTGAGGGTGGGGCCGGGATGCCGCGTGCTCTTCGGGGCCGTTCTCACCGCCGAGGGCGGGCCGGTGGAGGTGGGTGAGGGCAGCATCGTCATGGAGAACGCGGTCCTGCGCGGCACCCGGCGCGATCCGCTGGTACTCGGGCGGCACGTCCTGGTGGGACCCACCTCCTGTCTGACCGGCTGCCGGGTCGAGGACGAGGTGTTCCTCGCCACCGGCAGCCGGGTGTTCAACGGAGCCCGGATCGGGACCAGGGCCGAAGTACGGATCAACGGCGTCGTGCACCTGCGCACCGTCCTGCCCGCCGATGCCATGGTCCCGATCGGCTGGGTCGCGGTCGGTGATCCGGCGCGGATCCTCCCGCCGGACGACCACGCCGGGATCTGGGAGGTGCAGAAGGACCTGGACTTCCCCGGCTACGTGTTCGGGCTGGAGCGCCCGGGCGACGGCGAGAGCCTGATGCCGGCGATCTCCGAACGCTTCGGCCGTGCTCTCGGGCGCCATGGCGACGACAGGCAGATCTGAGACCACCGCCGCCTCCTCATGCGTAAAGTGGGTAAAATCACCCAAAGGGCCCATTGACCCTCCGTTCGCGCTTCCGCCCGCATCGAGGAGGAAAGCCGCTCATGGATCCGTGGCTGATCTGGCTGATCGTCGCGGCGGTACTGGCCGTGGCGGAGATCGTCACGCTCACCGCCGCGCTCGGCATGCTGGGCGGGGCGGCGCTGGTCACGGCGGTGTTCGCAGCGGCCGGGCTGCCGCTGCCCCCGCAGTTCGTCGTGTTCACGATCGCCGCCGCAGCCGGACTGCTGTTCCTGCGTCCCGTCGCGCTGCGCCGTCTCGTCAAGCCCCAGACGGAGCGATTCGGCGTCGACGCGCTGATCGGCAGCACCGCCCAGGTGCTCTCCGAGGTGACGGGCCGGGGCGGCAGGGTCCGCATCGGTGGCGAGGAATGGACGGCCCGCGCCTATGACGAGACGCTGGTCATTCCCCGGGCACGACCGTCGACGTCATAGAGATAAGCGGTGCCACCGCGCTCGTCTACCCCCGGGAGTGAATCGTGGAAGTCTCGGCTCTCCTCATCGCCTGCCTGATCGTCGCGGTCATCGCGGTCTTCACCGTGCTGCGGGCCGTCCGCATCGTGCCCCAGGCACGCGCGCGCAACGTCGAGCGACTCGGCCGCTACCACCGCACCCTGCAACCCGGCCTCAACCTCGTCGTCCCCTACATCGACCGTGTCCATCCACCCATCGACCTGCGGGAACAGGTCGTCTCCTTCCGGCCCCAGCCGGTCATCACCGAGGACAACCTCGTCGTCGAGATCGACACCGTCATCTACTTCCAGGTCACCGACCCGCGGGCCGCCGCCTACGAGATCGCCAACTTCCTCCAGGCGGTCGAGCAACTGACCGTCACCACGCTGCGCAACGTCGTCGGATCGATGGACCTGGAGCAGACCCTCACCTCGCGCGACACCATCAACAGCCAGCTCCGCGGCGTACTCGACGAGGCCACCGGCAAGTGGGGGCTCAGGGTCAACCGGGTCGAGATCAAAGCCATCGACCCGCCACAGTCGATCAAGGACGCGATGGAGAAGCAGATGCGGGCCGAGCGGGACAAGCGGGCCGCGATCCTCGGTGCCGAGGGACAGCGCCAGGCCCAGATCCTCACGGCCGAGGGCGACAAGCAGTCGGCCGTGCTGCGGGCCGAGGGCAATCGCACCGCCGAGATCCTCAAGGCCGAGGGACAGTCGCGCGCCATCGACGAGGTATTCCAGGCCGTGCACCGCAACGATCCCGATCCCAAGCTGCTCGCCTACCAGTACCTCCAGACACTTCCCCAGCTCGCACAGGGGCAGGGCAGCACCTTCTGGGTCATCCCGAGTGAGGTCACCTCCGCACTCCAGGGCGTTTCCCGGGCGTTCGGTGAGGCCCTGCCGCCGTCACCGGCCACCCGGGAGCAGACGCCCGACAGCCAGGCCGGGTACGACACGGCCGACGACACGGCCCGGGCGGCCGAGGCCGCGGCGCAGGCCCTCGCCGACGCGGCGAAGGCCGACGGCGTCACCTCCGGCACCCTGCCCCTGACGGACCCCCGCTGACCTCGCCCGGTCGGCGGTGGCCCTCACGGCCCGCAGCCGTCCGTCGCGCATCCGCCGGCACCGCCCGTACCGAAATCCTCGCGGGGCGGCGTCGGGCGCGCCCGGGAAGCCGGAACGCCCTCGCGCGGACACAGTGGACTGGACGACGGACGTGAACCGAGGCGGAGGCGCCATGGAAGGCAAGGACACCGGCACCGGACTGCGCTGCCTGGTGACGGGGGCGACCGGGTACATCGGTGGCCGGCTCGTTCCCGAGCTGCTGAAGGCGGGACACGGGGTGCGTTGTCTGGCACGTGCCCCGGAGAGGCTGCGGGACCACCCGTGGGCCGGCCGGGCGGAGGTCGTCAAGGGAGACGTCACGGACGCGCGGTCCCTGCGCGCCGCCCTGCGGGACATCGATGTCGCCTACTACCTGGTGCACGCGCTGGGCACAGGCCCCGGCTTCGAGGAGACGGACCGCGAGGCCGCCCGCACCTTCGGGCGGGAGGCCCTGGCCGCGGGTGTCCGTCGCATCGTCTATCTGGGCGGACTCACTCCTTCGGACGTCCCCGAGTCGGAACTGTCGCCGCATCTGCGCTCCAGGGCCGAGGTGGGACGCATCCTCCTCGGCTCGGGCGTGCCGACGACAGCGCTGCGCGCCGCCGTGATCATCGGGTCCGGGTCCGCGTCCTTCGAGATGCTGCGCTATCTCACCGAGCGGCTGCCCGTCATGGTGACGCCCAGCTGGGTGTCGACGAGGATTCAGCCGATCGCCGTCCGCGACGTACTGCGCTACCTGGTGGGCAGCGCGCTCATGCCGGACCAGGTGAACCGCGCCTTCGACATCGGCGGCCCCGACGTCATCACCTACCGCGTCATGATGCAGGCGTACGCGCGGGTCGCGGGGTTGCCGCACCGGCTGATCGTGCCGGTGCCCATACTGACTCCGGGGCTCTCCAGTCACTGGATCGGGCTGGTCACTCCCGTCCCCCGCTCGATCGCCCGCCCGCTCGCGGAGTCGTTGCGCCACGAGGTGGTGTGCCAGGAACACGACATCGCCCAGTACGTCCCGGACGGGCCGGGGCAGCCCTTCCCGTTCACCCTCGCTCTCGGTCTCGCCCTCCAGCGGGTCCGCGAGGCCAAGGTGACGACCCGCTGGTCCTCGGCCTCCACCCCCGGCATCCCCAGCGATCCGCTGCCCACGGACCCCGACTGGGCGGGCGGGAGCCTCTACAGCGATGTGCGGGAGCGCGATGTCGATGCCCCGCCCGAGGCGCTGTGGCGTGTGATCGAGGGCATCGGCGGTGACCACGGCTGGTACTCCCTCCCGCCGGCCTGGGCCGTGCGGGGCTGGCTCGACCGGCTGATCGGCGGGGTGGGGCTGCGCCGCGGCAGGCGCGACGCCGAGCGGCTGAGGGTGGGGGACTCGCTGGACTTCTGGCGGGTCGAGGAGATCGAACCGGGGCGTCTGCTGCGGCTGCGCGCCGAGATGCGTCTGCCCGGTCTGGCCTGGCTGGAGATGTACTGCGAGAAGGGCGCCGACGGCAGGTCCCGCTACCGCCAGCGGGCGGTGTTCCACCCGCGCGGGCTGCTCGGCCACTTGTACTGGTGGAGTGTGTCGCCCTTCCACGCCGTCGTGTTCGGCGGCATGGCCCGCAACATCGCGCTCGCCGCCACCAAACGCACGACACCCGACCGGGTGAAGTTCCCGGCATTCGACTGAGTTCCGCAACCGGGGCGTGCGGCGGGACGGAAGGTGTCAGCGTTCCGCTTCGACTCCTGCCAGAGGTAGCGCCATGACCGTCGCAGTCGTCCTGTTCACCTCCAACCTGCGGCTGCACGACAATCCGCCCCTCCACGCCGCTCTGGCCGCGGCGGACGAGGTGCTGCCGCTGTTCGTCCTGGACGAACACATCACGGACGCGGGCTTCCGCGTGCCCAACCGTCGCGCCTTCCTCGCCGACTGTCTCGCCGGCCTCGACGCCGGCCTCCGTGACCGCGGCGGACGACTCGTCATCCGCTCCGGCCGGCCGGCCGAGGAGGTGTGCCGCCTCGCCACCGAGGCGGGGGCCCGGGATGTGTACGTGGCCGCGGGCGTCACCGCGTACGCGCACCGGCGCGAGGAAGCACTCCGCACCGCCCTGGAGGCGCAGGGGTGCCGACTGCACGTCCATGACGCCGTGATCACCGCCGTAGCGCCGGGCTCGGTGACACCCGGGAGCTCGGGTTCCGATCACTTCGCGGTCTTCACGCCGTACTTCCGGCGGTGGTCCGAACAGCCCCTGCGGGAGCTGTTCGCCGCCCCCCGCGCGCTGCGGGTGCCGGAAGGCCCCGGCTCCGAGCCCGTCCCTTCGCGTATGGCGGTGGCTGGTGTGTCCGAGGGGCTGGCGCGGGGCGGCGAGAGTGCGGCCCGTGAGCGCTTCGCCGCGTGGTACGGCGACGGGATCGCGGGGTACGGGGACCGCCACGACGACCTGGCGGGTGACGCCACCTCACGGCTCTCCCCCGATCTGCACTTCGGCACCCTCTCCCCCGTCGAGCTGGTGCACCGGGCCCGCGCGACGGGCGGGCCGGGCGCCGACGCCTTCGTACGGCAGTTGTGCTGGCGGGACTTCCACCACCAGGTCCTGGCCGCGCGCCCGGCGGCAGCGCACACCGACTACCGGTCCCGGCACGACCGGTGGCGCACCGAACGGTCGGCGGCCGACGACATCGCCGCGTGGCAGGAGGGCAGGACCGGTTATCCGGTGGTGGACGCCGCCATGCGCCAGCTGCGCCACGAGGGCTGGATGCACAACCGCGGGCGCCTGCTCACGGCGAGCTTCCTGGCCAAGACCCTGTACGTCGACTGGCGGATCGGCGCCCGGCACTTCCTCGGCCTGCTGGTGGACGGCGACATCGCCAACAACCAGCTCAACTGGCAGTGGGTCGCGGGGACGGGCACGGACAGCCGGCCCAACCGGGTGCTCAACCCCGTGCTCCAGGGCAGGCGGTACGACCCCGAGGGCACGTACGTACGCCGCTGGGTGCCGGAGCTGAGCGGCATCGAGGGCGGCGCCGTGCACGAACCGTGGAAGCTGTCCGGGCCGGCGCGGGACCGGTGCGCCTACCCGGAGCCCGTCGTGGGGCTGGCGGAAGGGCTGGCCAGGTTCAAGGAGGCGCGCGACCTGGCCTGAGGTTGCCGGAACCGCCGACCCGTACCCGGAATCCACCGTGCGTACCGCTTCCCTTTCGTACGAGTCCGGCCGTGGTGTTGTCCTCGGCGGCGCACGACGGCCGGCCGCCGGGGACCTAGCGTCTCGGGGACCACCCCAGAGGCGAGGAGCGGCACGTGAACTGGCTCATCCATGACTACCGTGAGGACGATCTGGCGGCGGTCGTCCATCTCATCGACACGACGGCTGGCCTCGGCCAGGAGTCCGTCTTCTCGCTCGCCGAGTGCATCAGCGCGCTGACATCGCGTCAGCCCGCGGTGGTGGCCGTGCACCGCGGGCGGCCCATCGGTGCGGCTCTCGCGCATGTGTCGGGCGGCCGGGCCTGGGTGATGCGGATCGCCATCGAACCGGCCTGGCGCGGCCGGGGCCTGGCCAGTGCGCTGCTCGTCGAGCTCGAACGCCGGCTGATCGAGGCGCGGGTGCGCCGCATCGCCTATGTGCTGGCGGAGGAGGAGCTGCTGGGTGAAGGGCTGCGGAAGGCCGGATACACCCGGCGGCCGGCGGTCGCCTACTTCGAGAAGGCCGAACCGGCCACGGGCACCCCGGCCGATCTGCTGGAGGAACTGGGCGGGCGGGTGCTGTCCGGCGACCTGTGGGACAGGGTGGCGGGCATGGAGGCGGAGAAGAGCCTCATCGAACGCCGTGTCGTCATGCCGCTGGCCGAGCCCGAGCGTGCGGCCAGGCACGGGGTCGTCCCGCCCCGCGCCATCACCCTGTTCGGCCCGCCGGGGACGGGTAAGACGACCTTCGCCCGGGCCATCGCCTCCCGCCTGGGCTGGCCGTTCGTCGAACTGCTGCCGTCCCGCCTCGCGGACGAGGGCAATCTCGCCGCAGCGCTGCGTACGGCCTTCGCCCGGATCGCCGAGCTGGATCGGGTCCTGGTCTTCATCGACGAGGTCGAGGAGATAGCGCCCGTACGCGGAGAGCGCCCGGAGCCGGGTATGCACGGGGTCACCAACGAACTCCTCAAGCTCATCCCCGGCTTCCGCGAGCGGGACGAGCGGCTGCTGGTGTGCGCGACCAACTCCATCCGCTCGCTGGACCCGGCCTTCCTGCGGCCGGGGCGCTTCGACTACCTGGTGCCGATCGGCACCCCGGACGAGGTGGCGCGGGCCGCGATCTGGTCGCGCCATTCGGCACGGCGTGACGACGTCGACGTGGACGCGCTGGTCGCGGCGAGCGAGCTGTTCACCCCGGCCGACATCGAGCACGCGGCCCGGACCGCCGCCCAGGCCGCCTTCGAACGCGACGGCGCCGAGGCCGGTGCGGACACCGACGACTACCTCACCGCTCTCGGACAGTGCCGGCCGACCGTCACCCCCGCGGTCGTCGCCGAGTTCACCGCGGACATCACGACGCACGCCCGAACCTGAACGACTCCCTGCAATTCGGACTTTTACCCATTAATGCGCCTTCAGCTCTCATAGATTTCTCATTACCCGAACTCTGGCAGTCGCCCTTTCGCGCAAACCACCCTTTTCGGACTCAGTGGCCAGCGTCACGTTTGGGTCCCGGGATCTCCCGGCCCCCTCCCCGCATCCCTTGCGCCGGAAGAGAGTTGACTCGGCGGTCCGGGGGAATTCGGCGGCGATCACGTTCATCGATCTTGCTAATGAATGGTGATCAGGAATTCAGGGCTTGTCCCATTCGGCATTTCTCGCCTACGGTCACCCTCAATCCGGATGGAACGCCGAATCCTGCCGCCGTCCGGGAACCCAGACCACTCACGCCCGGCAGGAGCGGGGGACCCAGGTAAGTCGCCGATCCGTCATGCGGAACGGCTCGGGGTTAAGTCGCACACACCTGCGACCAGGCACCTCCAGCCTGAACCCGACAGCTCACCTCGTAGGCGCCGGAGAGGAATCAGCCATGCCCACGATGGGTAAGCACCGCCGTCCCAAGTCCAACCCGCTGACCCGGGGTCTCGTCGCCGTCACCGCGGGCGGAGCCGTACTCGCTCTTCCTGTGGTCGGTGCCACCACCGCTTCCGCCGCACCGGCACAGTCGGTCGCGGCCGGAAAGGCAGCCGCACCCGCCAAAGCGATTGGCGCCAAGGAGGCCGGGGCCACCAGATATTCCGTGGTCAAGGGGGATTCCCTCCACAAGATCGCCAAGGCGCATTCCCTGGCCGGCGGCTGGCAGAAGCTGTACAAGGACAACAAGAAGGCCGTGGGCGACAATCCGGAGCTCATTCGCCCGGGTCTTGAGCTGACCATCGGCGCCAAGGCCGACCGGACCGCCGCCGAGGACCGCGCCGACCGTTCCGAGCGGTCGAGCACCCTGGCCGCGCAGACCGCCGCTCCCGCCGCTCCCGCCGCACAGCCCGCGACGTACTCCAACGACCTCGACGGCTGGATCAGGGAGTCGCTGGCCGTCATGGCCGAGCACGGCATCCCCGGCACTTACGAGGGCATCCACCGCAACATCATGCGCGAGTCCTCGGGCAACCCGCGGGCCATCAACAACTGGGACTCGAACGCCGCGGCCGGCACCCCGTCCAAGGGCCTCCTCCAGGTCATCGCCCCGACGTTCCAGGCGTACCACGTGCCCGGCACGTCGACGGACAGCTTCGACCCGGTCGCCAACATCACCGCGGCGTGCAACTACGCCGCGGACCGGTACGGCTCCATCGACAACGTCTTCGGCGCCTACTGACACATCGGCGCCTGCCGCCGTTCGACTGCCGGGTGGTGAGGGTCCTACGGACCCCCGCCGCCCGGCGGTTCCGTATCCGGGTACGCCGTGGAAGACTCGCGCCCATGCCCGAACTCCAGCTCCTGCGGCACGACCACGCCGCCGCCCTGCTCGCCTTCGAGCAGGAGAACCGCGCCTACTTCGCCGCCTCCGTCCCGGACCGCGGCGACGCGTACTTCGCACAGTTCGAGGCGCGGCACAGCGCCCTGCTCACCGAGCAGGGCGCCGGGCTGTGCTACTTCCACGTACTGGTGGGCGAGGGGGGCGAGGTGCTGGGCAGGGTGAACCTGGTGGACGTGGCGGACGGGGCCGCCGACCTCGGGTACCGGATCGCCGAGAAGGCCGCGGGCCGGGGCCTGGCCACCACCGCGGTCGGCCGGATATGCGTCCTGGCGGCCACGGAGTACGAGCTGACCACGCTGCGGGCCGCGACCACGACGGACAACGCGGGGTCCCGGGCCGTACTGGCCCGCACCGGCTTCGTACGCACCGGCGAGACCGAACTCGACGGCCGGCCGGGTCTCGCCTACCGGCGGCGGCTGGACGCGGTCGTGCCGCTCCCCTGATCCGAGGGTCAGGGGAGCGGCACGGGTCGCCGCCGGGCGGAAACCACGCCGCCTGTCGGATCAGTCGCGGTCGGTCTCCTCGCGGACGATCGTGCCACTGGCCGCGTCCACCTCGAACTCGGTCTTGTTCCAGTCCGCGCTGACGAGGTCGACGGCCCAGACGAGGGTGTTGTCGTCGTTGGTGTCCAGGCCCATCGAGGTGACCTTCCCCTTCTTCTTGTCCGTGGCGACCTTCGCCGCCTGCTCGGGCGTCTGCTTCGCCTTGGTGATCCAGTCGGCCATCTCGCGCTTGTCTTCCGCGTCCTGGCCGGTGTCGGCGGACTCCTCGATCACCGTGCCGGAGACCGCGTCGATACGGACGGTGTGGGCAGTTCCATCGGTCTCGACGACCTCGGCGACCCAGTGCGGTCCGGTGCCGCTGCCACTCGGGCTGGGGCTGCCACTGGGAGAGGCGGTGCCGTTGGGGCTCGCCGTGCCGGCCGGGCTGCCGCTCGGGCTCGCGGAACCGCCCGGGCTCGCGCTTCCGGTCGGCGAGGCGCTCGCGTCGGTGCGCCGGTCGGTGTCGTCGTCAAGGCCCTCCAGGTCGAGCTCGACCAGCTTGCTCCCCGGCACGGCCCCGACCGCGGCCGTGGCCGCCTTGTCGAAAGTGATCTTGGTGGTTTCGAGGAGCTTCTTGCGCTCGGCCTGGTCCTCGCTCAGCTGCGTCCCCGGGGACGGGCTGCCGGACGGGGAGGTCGTCTGCTCCGGGATGACCTTGGCGGCCTCCGAAGTAGCCGCCCCTGTCTGGTCGCCACCGTCCTGCCCGCAGCCCGCGACCAGGGCGGAGGCGACGACGGCGCACAACGCTCCGGCGGCGATACGGAGACGGCGGGAGCGCGCGGAGACAGTGGTTGTTCGTCGGAATTCAAGGCTCATACACGCATGACTAGCCCTCGAACCTGCCGGTCATGTTGTCCTGCGGGACAGGTCACCCGATCGACCCCTCACCTCCGCCCGTTGGCGGTCATCCGCCCCCGGGCGCGCCGCGGCCGGGGGTGCGGAACAATGGGGACACAGCCAACGGACACCGGCTCCCGCCGGAGTCCGGTCGGGAGGCCCCTCATGGATTACCCGGAGCGCTACGAGCTGATCTTCCAGACCAGCGGGGCGGCGGACGACACGGTCGTCGTCCGGATGACCGACCGGTCGGGGGCGGGCGGATACCCGGTGTACGAGGACGAGACCGGAATCGTCCGCGCCGAGATCAGCGACCGCGGCGAGGTACGCATGCTGGCCAGCGGCGGCCATCAGGCACCGCGCATCCCCCTGCTCGTACGGCCGCTGAGCGACAGCGCCCCGGGCGGCCACTGAGCGACCCATGGCAGGGCACCGCGACGCGTCGCGGTGCCCTGCCATGGGCTGCGGCATCCGACGCACGGAGCCCGTTCATGCCCGTCCTTTGACCGAATCTGTTTACATTCCACTTCCTCGACCGTAATCTGGACACGAAACCACAGAGTCGGGCATGGAACGGATAAGAAACCACATGTACGCACCGGAGCGGCAGCAGGAGATTCTGCGCCTCGCCCAGGAAAGCGGCCGCGTCGACGTGCTCTCCCTGGCGGAGGAGTTCCAGGTCACCGCCGAGACCGTACGGCGCGATCTCAAGGCCCTCGACCGGGCCGGTCTCCTGCGCCGGGTGCACGGCGGCGCGATTCCGGCAGGGCGCCTCGGCTTCGAGCCCGATCTCGCCGAGCGGGACACGGTGGCCGCGGACGAGAAGGACCGCATCGCCGCCACGGCCCTGGGCGAGCTGCCCGTGGACGGCAACGTGATCATCGACGCCGGCACCACGACGGCCCGGCTCGCAGCGTCCCTCCCGCTCGACTCGGCCCTCACCGTGGTGACGCACGCACTGCCCGTGGCCGCCCGCCTGGCCGACCATCCCGGGATAGCGCTGCACCTCGTCGGCGGCCGGGTCCGCCACCGTACGCGGGCAGCCGTGGACGCCTGGGCGCTCAGCGCCTACGCGGAGATCAACGCCGATGTCGTCCTGCTCGCCACCAACGGGTTCTCCGCCGAGGGCGGCCTGACCACTCCCGACCTGGCGGAGGCCGCCGTCAAACGCGCGATGATCTCTGCCGCCCGCCGGGTGGTGCTCCTCGCCGACTCGGGAAAGTTCGGCCAGGAGCACTTCGCCCGCTTCGGCGACCTCTCCCACGTCGACCTGCTCATCACCGACACGGGGCTCAGCCCCGAGGACGCCCTGGCCATCGAGAGCCGGGGCACGGAAGTGGTACGCGCATGATCCTCACCGTCACTCCCAACCCGAGTCTCGACCGCACCTACGAACTGCGGGACCTCACCCGCGGCGCGGTCCTGCGTGCCACCGGGGACCGGGTGGACCCCGGTGGCAAGGGCGTCAACGTCTCCCGCGCGGTGGCGGCGGCGGGCCATCGGACGGTAGCGGTCGCACCCCTCGGCGGACCGGAGGGCGCCCTGCTCGCCCGGCTGCTCGGTGAGCATGGGATCGAGGCAGCCGGTGTGCCGATCGCGGGGAGCACCCGGGTCAACATCACACTCGTGGAACCGGACGGCACGCTCACCAAGGTCAACGCGACCGGGCCCGAGATCACGGAGTCCGAGGCCGAGGCCCTGCTGGAGACGGTGAGGACCCGCTCGTCGGACACGGACTGGATCGCCTGCTGCGGCAGCCTGCCGCGGGGCCTGCCGACCGAGTGGTACGCCGAGCTGGTGGCACGCAGCCACCGGGCCGGTGCGCGGATCGCGCTCGACACCTCGGGCCCCGCGCTGCTGGCCGCGCTGCGCGAGCGGCCCGATGTGATCAAGCCGAACGCCGAGGAGCTCTCCGAGGCGGTCGGACGGCCCCTGGCGACGGTCGGTGACGCGGTCGAGGCCGCGGAGGAGCTGCGCGGGCGCGGGGCACAGGCCGTACTGGCCAGTCTCGGAGCAGACGGACAACTGCTGGTGGACGGCTCGGGGACGTACTTCGGCAGCGCCCGCGTGGGAACCGTCCGCAGCAACGTCGGCGCCGGTGACGCCTCGCTCGCCGGCTTCCTGGCCGCCGGGGGCGCCGGCCGGTCCGCGCTGACGGCCGCAGTAGCCCACGGCGCGGCGGCGGTCCAGCTCCCCGGCAGCGTGATGCCCACACCTGCCGACATCGATCCGGCATCGGTCGTCACGACCGAGGACGTCCCCCTGGACCGGGCACTGAGGGAACCCGCGCCATGACGTCCGCACCACCGAGAAGCAGCAGCCACAGAGCCCCCGTCCCCCAGGCCGCCGCCCCGGCGGTCCATGAGCAAGGAGCACCGCGATGAGTGAGCTGATCACCGCGGACCTGGTCGACCTCGATCTGTCCGCCGAGACGAAGAACGCCGCAGCGAGGTCGCTCGCCGAGCGGATGACCGCCGCCGGGCGCGTCACCGACCTCGAAGGCTTCCTCGCCGACGTGGCCGCTCGTGAGGCGCAGATGCCGACCGGTCTGGACGGCGGCATCGGTATCCCGCACTGCCGCAGCGCGCACGTCACCGAGCCGACTCTGGCGTTCGGGCGCGCCGCCCAGGGCATCGACTTCGGTGCGCCGGACGGTCCCGCCGATCTGGTCTTTCTCATAGCGGCGCCCGCCGGAGCCGACGACGACCACCTCACCATCCTGTCGAGCCTGGCGCGACGGCTGATGGACCCGGCCTTCACCTCCGCACTGCGCGCGGCGGCTGATCCGGCCCGCGCCGCGGCCCTGATCCGCGGCGACGCGCCGCCCACCGCGCCCGAGGAGCCCGCTCGGGGAGCGTCGGCGCGGGAGGCGTCGGCCCCGGAGACGTCGGCGCGGGAGGCCGAGGCCACGCCCGCACCCTTCCGGATCGTCGCCGTCACCTCATGCCCCACGGGTATCGCCCACACGTACATGGCAGCCGAGTCCCTGGAGGCGGCAGCCCGTACCGCGGGGGTCTCCCTCAGCGTGGAGACCCAGGGCTCGGCGGGGTTCGAGCGGCTCGACCCGTCCGTCATCGCCGCCGCCGACGCGGTGATCTGGGCGCACGACGTCGACGTACGCGAGAAGGCGCGGTTCGGCGGCAAGCCGCTCGTCGACGTCGGGGTGAAGGCGGGCATCAACCGGCCCGGCGAACTGATCGCCGAGGCACGGCGCAAGGCCGCACGGGGCGAGTCCGTCGGTGTGCCGGGCGACGGCGGTCCGGAGCCGGGCGCGGACGGGTCCGGCTCGGCGCGTTTCGGTGTCCGACTGCGTACGTACCTGATGTCGGGCGTCAGTTACATGGTGCCGTTCGTCGCGGCGGGCGGACTCCTGATCGCGCTGTCGTTCGCCATCGGCGGCTACGAGATCGCCGGCGCCAGGTCCGTCGCCGAACACTTCGTGTGGGGCGAGGCCGACAGCTGGGCCGCTCTCCTCAACCAGATCGGCGGCGCCGCCTTCGGCTTCCTGGTCCCGGTGCTGGCGGGATACATCGCGTACGGCATGGCGGACCGTCCCGCGCTGGTCCCCGGATTCGTCGGCGGCGCCATCGCGCTGACGATCGACGCCGGATTCCTGGGCGGCCTCGCCGCCGGTCTGCTGGCCGGCGCGGTGGTGATGGCGATCCAGCGGGTCAAGGTCCACCCCACGCTGCGCGGCATCATGCCGGTGCTGGTGATCCCGCTGATCTCCTCTGCGGTGGTCGGCTTCCTCATGTTCGTCGTCGTCGGCAAGCCGATCGCCTCGCTCCAGAAGGCACTCACCGACGGGCTCGGCGGGCTCTCCGGATCGAACGCGGTCATCCTCGGCATGGTGCTCGGCCTGATGATGTGTTTCGACATGGGCGGCCCGCTCAACAAGGTCGCCTACGCCTTCGCGGTCGGCGGACTCGCCGACCCGACGACCGGCAGCCTCAAGGTGATGGCGGCGGTCATGGCCGCCGGGATGGTACCGCCGCTGGCGATGGCTCTGGCCACCACCGTGCGCGCCAGGCTGTTCACGAGGACCGAGCGCGAGAACGGCCGTGCGGCCTGGGTGCTGGGCGCGTCGTTCATCAGTGAGGGCGCCATCCCGTTCGCGGCGGCGGACCCACTGCGGGTGATTCCGTCCGTGATGGCGGGCGGCGCGGTCACCGGCGCCCTGTCGATGGCCTTCGGCTGCACCCTGCGGGCGCCGCACGGCGGCATCTTCGTCATCCCGCTGATCGGCGGGCCCTTCCTCTACCTGGTGGCGATCGCCGCGGGTACGGCGGTGGCGACCGCACTGGTCGTCGTCCTCAAGGGCACACGCAGGACCCCCCGGACCCCGGCGACAGCGGCCGACACGTCGAAGGTTGCCGCCGCCGCCTGAGCGCTGAGGTCCGCGCCCTGACCGGTGCGGTCCGACCCCCGCGATCCCCGGTCGTCGCGTCTGTGCCCCGGCCGTCCGAGGCCGGGGCACAGACGCGACTCAGCGGCCGAAGGCGTCGGGGAGTGTGTCCCAGCGGGTCGCCGGCCAGGCGACCACCACGGCGCGTCCGACCACCTCGTCGACCGGCACCATGCCGCTGTAGCGATCGTCCTGGTGGTAGCGGGAGTCCCCGGAAGCCTGGCGGTGATCCCCCATCACCCAGAGCCGGTCCTCGGGAACCGTGACCTTGAACTGGCCCGCGTCGTCAATGCTGCACGCGGTGTCGCCCGGGAAGACGTACGGCTCGACGAGCGGCTTCCCGTTCACCTTCACAGGACCGTCGCCCTTGCACTCCACGGTGTCCCCCGCGACGCCGATGACCCTCTTGATGAGGTCCTTCTCCTCGGCTGACGGCATCACTCCGACGAAGCCGAGCACCTTCTGGAAGGTGTTGGGGGTCTCGGCGGGCACACCACTCAGCCAGTCGGACGGATCATGGAAGACGATCACTTCGCCACGCTCGGGCTCGGAACCGAACCACGGAGTCAGTTTGTCGACAAGGACCCGGTCACCCTTCTGGAGCGTGTTCTGCATGGAGTCCGAGGGAATGGAGAACGCCTGGAGCAGAAAGGTCTTGATGAACAGCGCCAGCAGCAGGGCGATGCCGATGAGGAGGGGGAGTTCCTTCCACAGAGGGCGCTGCTTCCGCGTCTTCGATTGTTGTGCGCCCGTCAGCACCATCAAGCCGCTCCTCGCCCCGTGTTCGCCGCTGCCCCCGCGCGGGAACGGCTCCGGCTCACTCTAGGCCGGTGGGGTCACCCGGTGGGCCGTGGATCGGGAACCGTCGCGCCGCCGCCGGCCCGTACCGCCTCGACGACCGACTGGTGGAACGCCCTGCTCGCCTCTTCGGAGGGGCAGCGCACGGGGCTGCCGACGAGGGAGAACCAGTCGGAGGCCCCGCTGAACTGCACGGCCACTTCGGCTTCTCCGTCGGCCCAGGTCGTGTGGACGGTGAGATTCCCGCTCACGATCCCCGCCTCCTGGGTGCGGACTCCGCCGGTCCCCGCGAAGACATTGCTGGTCGTCCACGATGCCCAGCTCATACGCGACGCCTTTCCGGACAGTGCCGAACCTGTCAAGCGGACCTCTCCGAGTATGACACCGCCGTTCGGAGTACGCACCGGCGTGCAACTGACCATGGAGCCGAGGGACGCTGGGCCCGGCCCGCACCGGCGTACGGAATGCGTCATCTGCGTTCCAGGACTCCCCGTACGAAGGCGGCCTGGCCCGCGTGCTGGAGATCGTCGGTGAGGACGCTGACCAGCCGGACGCCGAGGGTGACGGGCGGGGACCAGTTCTCGTCCACGACGCGTTCCAGCGCCCTGCCGTCCAGGCCGCGGACGAATGCGACGCTCCGCTCATGCACGGCGTCGTAGTAGTCGAGGAGCAGTTCGGCCGATTCCACCCGTACCTCAGCGACCTGGTCACTGCTGTGGCCGTAACCGGTCGCCTCGTCGGCGAACGGCAGGCCGAAGCGGGAGGCCCAGCCCTGGGACAGCCACACCTGCTCGGCACCGGCAGCGTCGGCGACATGGTCGTCCTGGACGCGCGTGAGGTGCCAGACGAGCCAGGAGATCGAGTTGGCCCCTTCGTCGAGCCGTGCGTTGAGGTCTTCGGGCCGCAGGCCGTCGACCGCCGTGTGTACCGCTTCTCTGATGCGCTCGAACGCGTCGGCCAGGACGCCAGCTGTGTTCATACGAACACCTTGGCCGGTGGTGCCCGGCGCCCGGGCTCCGACACGCGGCGCCTGTCAGACGAGCAGCGCCAGCAGGTGCGCGCAGGCGGACTCCTCGTCCGGGTGCCGGGCCAGGACTTCGTACGTGCCGCGCTCGAAGGCCCCGGTCTCCCACACATCGCCGGAGCCCCGCCGCAGGAACAGGAAGTCGGTGGGCGGGGGGACCGGTTCGTGTACGCCTTCGATGCGGTAGTAGCCGTCCGGGACGCCCGCCACCCGCAGCGCGGCCCGCAGGTGGGGGCGGTCCACGGTCCTAGACTCCGGCGGGCTTCAGATAGCCGTGCTCCAGAAGCCACTTCACGTTGAGCCGCTGCCCCTCGCCGGGGTCGAGGAAGGCGGGGTCGAGCTTGATCTGCTGACCGCCGCCGGGCTGTTCGAACCACGGCGCGATGCCGCCCTGCCAGACCCAGAAGGACTTGGTGACCTTGTAGACCCGGTAGTCGCAGGCGACTGCCGCGTCACGGGTGTTGAGGTTCTGCGGGGGCAGCGCGCGCTCGGCGTACGCGTCACCGGCGGGGGCGAGATAGCTGCCGTACTCCGAGCCGAAGCGGTCGAGCCGCTGGCCTGGACGGAGTTCGGAGGGCGCCTTGTCGAGCTCGCCGTTGACCTCAGCGAATCCGTCGTTCGGCGGGTACTTCCAGCTGCCGGAGTCCGCCGGCCCTTCCCAGTACTTCTTGAGGAAGTCGGCGGGCGACAGGCCGCCCGTACGCTGGTAGCCGTTGAGCAGCGGACCGACCGGGGCCAGCTTCTTCTTCGGCAGCCACTGGGGCCCGAGTCGCGCGTCGCCCTGGAACTCCCCGGTGCACGGCTCGTGCCGGGGCGCGGCGGCCGGCGCCTTGTTCTCGTGGGGCGCCGCGGCGCTCGCGGCGGGTGCGGTGAGCAGCCCGGCGGTGATGCCGAGCGTGGCGAGTACGGTGCTCATACGGTTCATTGGCAAGGACACCTCGGAGTTCGATGATCCATCGAGCGGCTGACGCAGGGTAACGCCCTGCTAGCCCTCGGTGCCCACACCAAGCCGTGATTCCCCCGAACGTGTGAGTGGGGCAACCGCAGATCGCCGCTGTCCTGCGAGGCCGTCCGACCGTTCTCAGGAACCCGTCGCGCCATCCAGGCGCTCACGCAGGTCCGCGTGGCCGATGTGGCGCGCGAACTCCGCGATCATGGGGACGTGGGTGGGGCGCAACGAGAGGACCACGCCGTGGTGTTCACCCGTGGCCGTACTGCCATGGCGCCGTGCCGGCTCCATGAGCTCATGAAGAACGCCCACCCGGCCCACGGTTCCGGAGGCGGGTGATCAGTTCCCGGGCACGGGTCGGAGCGGACGCGCTCCGGTCCTCTCCGGGCCTGTGGACCGACTTGGAGCTCTCCTTCGCCGGAACCGGTTCGGCGGGGGCCGGGACGGGCTCGACGGGGACCGGCACCGGGGGTGCTTCTCCCAGGGCGTGATAGCGGTGGCTGATCCTGCGGCCCACCAGCAGGTAACCGAGCAGGGCACCGGTCGTGTTGAGGATCACGTCGTCGATGTCGAACGCCCGCCCGGCGACGAGTGCTCCCTGGATGAGTTCGACGATCACCATGACCGCGGCGGTCAGGAACACCATGCGGATCATGCGCAGTTTGCGCGCCACCAGGATGGGGAGCAGCACACCGAACGGCGCCCCCAGCAGCAGATTGCCGCCGGCCTGTTTGCAGGCGGCGAGGAAGGTGTAGTCCTCGGCGTACTGCCGGAGCGAGCGCCCGGGCCGCAGGTTGGTCCTGACGAGGTCTTCGGAGGCCGGCGACGGCGTAAGCGTCACATGGGCCAGCACGACGGAGAAGGCCACCAGTGCGAACACCGTAGCCGTGAGCATCGCCGCACGGATCAGTATGCGACCCCAGCGTCTTTTGCCGGTTCGTTCCGTCTCAGCAGTCATGGGCGAGAGACTGCCCCGAACTTGCCTGCCCACACACACTGCCGCCCCTGCATCCGGAGGGGAGAACAGGGCCTGCGACGATGGGAACATGAACGCACAGGACAAGGACGAATCGCTGGCCAAGGCCGTACGACTGCGCGCGGAAGGCCACCCTGAAGAGGCCAGGGAGCGTCTGCTCGCGCTCACCGCCGCGTTCCCGGACGCCTCCGACGTCGCCTACCAGACCGGGTGGGTCCACGACGTGCTGGGGCTGGAGAGCGAGGCGGTTCCGTACTACGAGCGGAGCCTGCAACTGCCCGGCCTCGTCGCCGAGGAGCGCCGGGGCGCGCTCCTCGGTCTCGGCAGTACGTACCGCGTGCTCGGCAGGTACGGGCAGGCCGTCGAGACGCTCCGCCGGGGCGTCTCGGAGTTCCCGGAGGACGGGGCGCTGCGGAGCTTCCTGGCCATGGCGCTCTACAACATCGGTGAGCACCAGGAGGCGATGGAGATCCTGCTGCGCCTGGTGGCCGCGACCAGCACCGACCCTTGTGTGGCGCGCTACCGGTCGGCCTTGGAGCACTACGCGGGTGACCTCGACGCGACCACGTGAGGCCGTGGCAGGGGGGGGACGCCCGGGCCCGCGGAACCGGAAAAGGACGGACCGGAGAAAAAGGGGAAGCCCCGGTCGGATCGGGGGAATCCGGCCGGGGCGGCTCATGGGCGGGTGCGGAGGGCGGCCGCGTTCTGCGGGGCTCCGTTCACCCACATATAGATGAACGATAAACCACCCCGGGCCGTTCCCGGAAACCGGCATCTCCGGGTGTGAGCCGAAGCACCCGCCGCACCCTGCCACCCAACCTCCCCCCGTTCGCAGGGTCAGCGGGCCTCACGGAACAGGACGTGCCGCCCTGCGGCCGCGTCGTACTTGCGCAGCTCCAGCCGGTCGGGGTCGTTGCGCCGGCTCTTGCGCGTCACATAGGTCTGCCCCGTCCCCGCTGTCGAGCGGAGCGTGACGACCGGCCTGGTCTCACTGCGTGCCATGGGAACCTCCAGATGCGTTCGACGCCATCCCTGACGGGAATGGGTGTCGTTTTCGTTATGCTCACTCAACGCGGCACGCGGCGTCCGCATTCCCGTGGAGGAGCCCCGGGGCGCGCACCCCTCTCGACCTCGCGCGCGGGCGCGCGCCAGTGCTTGGATCGTCCCGAGGGGCGCACTCAACGCCCCACAGGGGAAAGGGTGTTCGGAAATTCCTCTGATTCATCTGGCCCACGGCATATGCCGGACGCAAGGACGCGTCGAGTGTCGCCAAAGCCCTTACACGCTCCTGCGGCCTGTGCGACAGTCGTCTCGGTCCACCCTTGAGAACCGGCCGCCGCGCCTGTATCGGAGTACGACATGCCGTCCCCTCTGTACGCGGACCGCCCCGCCCCACAGCCGCCCGAGCGAGACGCGGTCGACGCCCTGATCCACCGGGCCCGCCGACTGCGGGGAGATGTGGACGCCGTGCGGCGGGACGCCGTCGTGATCGACGAGGACGACCCCCAGCTGCGCTGGCAGCGCGCGCTCTGCGATCTCGCGGTCCACCACCTCGATGACCTGGACGGACACCTGGGACAGCTCAGGGAAGGACTGCCTGTCAGGACCGCCGGCGAACCGGAGCGGACGACAGCCCGGCAGGACCCCGGCGACCCGCGGGGCGAATCGCTGCTCAGCAGGGTCGGAAGCGCCGAATGGAATCTGTTGACGGACGAGGTCAGCTGGTCCGACGAGCTGTACGAGATCTTCGGCAGGACTCGTGCGTCCGGCCCCTTGTCGCTCGACGAACTACCGTCCTCCCTCCTCCCCGAGGACCAGCCCTCGCTGACCGCGATGGTGACGGCCTGCCTGGTCGACGGCAAACCGATAGACGGTGAGTTCCGCATCCTGCGCAACGGCGGCCACATGCGCACCCTGCACATGATGGGCGAACCCGTACTCGACGCGGACGGCTGCACCGCCTCCATGTGGGCCGTCCTGCGGGACGTCAGCGAGTTGCGGCGCAGCCAGCGCGCCGTGGGACGGACCCGCGAATCGGCCGGCCGCGAGCAGCACATGGCACGGACGGAACACCGTATGGCCGTCGAGTTACAGGAGGCCGTGCTGCCTCCGTGGCGCGGCTCGCTGCGCCTTCCCCAGCAGGAAGCGGGCGCTCTCGACCTCGCGGGCCACTACCTGCCGTCCGGGACGAGCGACCTGATCGGCGGCGACTGGTACGACGCACTGGAGCTGCCGGACGGCAGGACACTGCTCACGGTCGGTGACCTGACCGGCCACGGCATCCCGGCGACGTCGGCCATGGCGATGATCCTCGGCGCGCTGCGCGGCATGGCAGTGGCGGGGATCGAGCCCGGCACCCTGATGGGCCACCTCAACCAGCTGCTCGAATCGACGGTGCAACCGGCCCTCGGCAGCGCGGTGTGCTGCCGCTTCGACCCCACGACCGGCAGCCTCGCCTGGGCACAGGCGGGTCACCCTGCGCCCTTGCTGTTCCGGGGCGGAGAGGGGCGTTCCTTACCCCGGCCCGATGGCGTGATGCTCGGCGCGGCCTCCGGAGTCGCCTACGAACAGGACCAGGTGCGTCTGTTCCCCGGAGACGTGCTGCTCCTGCACACGGACGGCCTGACTCGTCGCAGGGACCGGGGTGCGGGCCCGGAGTCACTGCTCGCTCTCGCACCGCGTTTCGCACAGGCCCGCACGGCGCAGGACTGTCTACGAGCCGTTGTCGAGGAGTTCGGCGGGACCGAGCGCCTGGACGACGGCTGTGTGCTGGTTGCCCGGATCGGGGACTGAGACTACGCCGGAGCCGTCCGGTCTCGGAGCTGACCGCCTCGGGACTTCTTGAAGATGCTCCGGGGCAGGACCATTTCGATCTCCTGGCGCAGGTCCTGGATCTTCGCGGACCCCGCGAACTGGCCGGTGAGCCGGTACATCTCACGGAGCCTGTCCCAGGTCCGGTGCGAGGAGGTCTCCCCCATCGAGCCCAGCGCGAGCCGGGCGTAGCGGTCGGCCTGTTCGGGGTCGTCCGCGATGAAGCAGGCCGATGCGAGCGAGATGTAGTCGAAGATCTTGGACCGCTGGTGGCCGCTCTCGCGCAGGTGCAGGGCCAGCTTGGCGTGGCGCTGCGCCGTGGTCGCCGCCGCCGGATCGTGCTCGGCGAGCGTACGGTAGGCGAGTGCCTGCATGCCGTGCATGTCGGCCTCGTCGAACATCTGCATCCAACTGGGCGGCGGCACGTCTCCCTTGTCCGAGACGAAGAGCTCCTCCGCCTCTCCGAGCGTGCGCCGCATGGCCTGCCCCCGGCCCATGGACGCCTGCGCCCACGCCTCGATGGTGTGCAGCATCGCCCTGGTGCGCGGCAGTGTCTCGTCCCCCGAACCGGACTTGGCGAGCTTCATCAGGTCAAGGGCGTCGTCGGGGCGGCCCAGGTGCACCATCTGGCGTGCCGCCCGGGACAGTGCCTCGCCCGCGCGCGGACGGTCGCCACCCTCACGCGCCGCGTGGGCGGCGATGACGAAGTACTTCTGGGCGGTGGGTTCGAGGCCCACGTCGTGGGACATCCAGCCCGCCAGGACGGCGAGGTTGGCGGCGACGCCCCACAGCCGCCGCTGCAGGTGGTCGGGGTGGCGGTAGGCGAGCATGCCGCCCACTTCGTTGAGCTGGCCCACGACCGCCTTGCGCTGGAGGCCGCCGCCGTGGGAGGCGTCCCAGGCGCGGAACACCTCGACCGAGCGCTCCAGCGCCTCGATCTCCTCGGCGCCGATGGGAGCCGCCTCGTACCGGTCGAAGCCGGCGCGGTCCGCGTACATCGCGTCGTTGAGGCGTGGCACGCCGGCCGCCGGAGCGGGGACGGTGTGCAGCCATTCGTACATGGCGCCGGTGAGTGCTGAGCCAGCGGCGAGCGCCGCGCCCGCGCCCACCAAGCCGCGTCGGTTGAGCATGAGGTCCATTCCCGTGAATTCGGTGAGGACCGCTGCCGTCCGTTCGGGCGCCCACGGTAGGCCGTCGGGATTCTTCTCCGTCCCCGCGTCCCGCCGTTTTCCCACACGCCCGCGCCGGCCGAACCCGAGGTCCTCGATGGTCACGACACGGCCGAGCCGCTCGGTGAACAGGGCAGCCAGCACTTCCGGCACGGGATCGCGCGGGGACTCCCCCATGTCGATCCAGCGCCTGACCCGAGAGGTGTCGGTCGCCAGCTGGAGATGGCCCATGGCCGCCGCCTGCCGGTTCACCATTCTCGCGAGTTCGCCCTTGGACCATCCGGCCAGGCCGAACAGGTCGTTCAGGCGGGTGTTGGGTTCTCCGCTCACGTCAAGCCCCCAGGTTCTCGGCTGACTTGACACTAACCCGCTGGCAGATGCGGGTCGACTATTCGCCAGGGTTCGCCAGGGTTCGCCAGATGGTCTGCCACCCGCGCCCCGGTGTCAGGTAGGAAAGCGCCACCCCGCCCGCCAGCCCTAGGTACTCCCCAGGGTGCCGGACGGCCGTCGGCCGGGGTGGCGCACACAGCTTGTCGGCGCACGAAGGGATCTGTCTCGCTCATGTACACAGCCTCGTCCTCCGTGTCCGCCCCGCCCCGCCCGTACCGACCGATGGGGGCGGGTGGTGGACCGTATCCGGACCCCCACGCGGCACCGGGGCCCGGTCCGGGTCGGACGAGGCGGCCGGCGGGGCTGGGTACGCAACCGCTCAGCGGGAGAATCGACTTGTCAGGCACTCAGGGCGCGCAGCTGAGGATGGCCATCGCCTCGGTGCGCCGCATCTGCCCTGAGTTCAACCCGGTGCAGGTGCTCCGGCGCAGCGGCCGGTCGGTCCTCATCGTCGGGACGACCGGGCGCACCACGGCCGTGGCCAAGTGTTTACTGGACCACTCCCCGGCGTGGATGGAACGGTTCCGGCACGAAATAGCGGCATACCGCGCCTTCGTCCGCCATCGCCCACCGGTGAGGGCACCCCGGCTCATCGCCGCGGACCCGGAGAACTGCACGCTGGTGATCGAGCGCATGCCCGGACGGGTCGCGGCTCTGACGAGGCACTCGGTGGAGGCCCCGCCGCGCGCGGATCTGCGGGCGGTGCTCGGAGCCATCAGCCGGGTCAACAGCTGGCGGCCGCCGGCGGGGCTGTTCGAGGCTCCGCTGGAGTACGCGTCGCGGATCGCCCGCTACCACGAGCTGGGGCTGTTCACCGACCGCGACCTGGGGGATCTGCAGAAGCTGCTGCACGGTCTCGCCCACTCGGGCCACAAGCAGGGCATGGGGCAGTTCTGTCACGGTGACGCGCTCCTGTCGAACATCCTGCTGTCGCCCACCGGTCCCGTGCTGGTCGACTGGGAGCACGCGGGCTGGTATCTGCCGGGGTACGACCTGGCGACGCTGTGGACGGCGCTCGGTGACGCCCCGGTGGCGCGGCGTCAGATCAGTCAGCTGGCCCAGGTCAACGGCCCGGCGGCGCGGGACGCGTTCCTGGTGAACCTCATGCTCGTGCTGACGCGGGAGATCCGTACGTACGAGACCGCGGTGCAGCGGACCATGCGGGCGGCCACGAGCGGTGGCCAGGACAGGCCGGGTGCGCTCTCCTCCGGTGAGGAGCAGCGGTTGCTGCTGCGCAGGCTGCACGACGACTGCGCGATGGCACGCCGGGCCGTGCGTGCCGCGGTGGGAACCCGCTGACCGCAGCGACGGGGAGGCGTGCTGCGGGACCCGTGCCGACACACGGGTCCCGCAGCACGCCATGACGTGCGCGGATCGCGGGCCTGACCTGCTGACGGTGACGCGGCGCGTCGACGCGCTGGTCGCGCACGGCTTCCCGGCCGAGGCCACCGACAGCCGGAACGCCGCCGGGTTCCGTCACCAGACTTTCACGTCCGGCCACCGGACCGCCGTACTTATCTGACTAATTCGTCGCGTGCGTGCCCCGGATGGCCGAGGGGTAGTGCTGGCGCGACAGGACCGGTCCGCGCCGTCAGTGCGCGGACGGGTGGATGCACTCGGAAAGGCCGCAGGCACATGGCACAGCCGTTCTCACTGCCGGACTTCTACGTTCCGTACCCTGCACGGCTCAACCCGCACGTGGAGGAGGCCCGGCGCCATACCAAGGAGTGGGCCCGCCGCATGAACATGCTGGAGGGGTCCGGTATCTGGGAGGAGAGCGACCTCGACGCGCACGACTACGCGCTGCTCTGCGCGTACACCCACCCCGACTGCGCCTCGGACGTCCTTTCGCTGGTCACCGACTGGTATGTGTGGGTCTTCTTCTTCGACGACCACTTCCTGGACACGTTCAAGCGCACCCTGGACCGCGAGGGCGGCAAGCGGTATCTCGACCGGCTGCCCGCCTTCATGCCGATGGATCTCGCCGACGGCTTCCCGGCACCGGAGAACCCGGTCGAGGCGGGGCTCGCCGACCTGTGGGCGCGGACGGTGCCGTCCATGTCGGACGCCTGGCGGGCCCGCTTCGCCGAGAACACCGAGCATCTGCTGAACGAGTCCCTGTGGGAGCTCTCCAACATGGACGAGGGGCGGATCGCCAACCCCGTCGAGTACATCGAGATGCGCAGGAAGGTCGGCGGTGCCCCCTGGTCGGCGGGGCTGGTGGAGTACGCGGCGAATGCGGAGGTGCCGGCGTCGGTGGCCGGATCACGGCCGCTCGGCGTGTTGCGGGACGCCTTCTCCGACGCGGTGCATCTGCGCAACGACCTCTTCTCCTACCAGCGCGAGGTGGAGGACGAGAAGGAGAACAGCAACGGGGTGCTGGTCCTTGAGCACTTCCTGGGGTGTACGACGCAGGAGGCCGCCGACGCCGTCAACGATCTGCTGACGTCACGGCTCCAGCAGTTCGAGAGCACGGCGCTCACGGAAGTGGGACCGCTCTGTGTGGCGAAAGGGCTCACCGCCGCCGAGACGGCGGACGTCTTCGCGTACACCAAAGGGCTCCAGGACTGGCAGTCCGGCGGGCACGAGTGGCACATGCGCTCCAGCCGCTACATGAACGGCGGCGGAGTGCCGGCCGGGCCCGCCGATTCCGGCTGGGGCATGGCCGCCGCGTCGATCCGCTTCACCCCGCGGGCGGAGGCGGCCCGCCGGCGAAGCCATACCCACGTGCCGTTCGAGCACGTCGGCCCGTCGCTGCTTCCCGACTTCGACTTCCCCTATCCGCTCACCCTCAGCCCGCACCTGGCGGCGGCCCGGGACGAGAGTGTCGAGTGGGCGCGGCGGATGGGCATGCTCGAAGGGGTGCCGGGCCGGCCTGGCTCACACGTCTGGGACGAAAGGCGGGCCCGCAACATCGATCTGCCGCTCTGCGCGGCGGGGCTCGACCCGGACGCGACACCCGAGGAACTGAACCTCTCGTCGCAGTGGCTGACCTGGGGAACGTACGGCGACGATCTCTATCCGGTCATCTACGGGCGGGCCCGCGACGTGGCCGGGGCGTGGGCGGCCAACGAGCGGTTGCGGCTGTTCATGCCGCTGGACGGCGGGCCCGTTCCCGAACCCTGCGACGCGATGGAGCGCGGGCTCACCGACCTGTGGAAGCGGACGGCGGGGCCGATGGACGACGCCTCGCGACGGGTGTTCCGCAAGTCCGTGGACGACATGCTCGACAGCTGGCTCTGGGAGCTGTCCAACCAGGCGCAGAACCGCATTCCCGACCCGGTCGACTACATCGAGATGCGGCGCTTCACGTTCGGCGCGGACATGACGATGCGGCTGTGCCGGCTGGCGCACGGTGACCGGGTGCCGCCCGACGTCTACCGCAGCGGCCCGATCCGCTCACTGGAGAACGCCGCCGTCGACTACGCGACACTGCTCAACGACCTCTTCTCCTACCAGAAGGAGATCGAGTACGAGGGCGAGGTCCACAACGCGGTCCTGGTCGTGCAGAACTTCTTCGCGGTGGACTACCCGACGGGTGTGTCCATGGTGCACGAGCTGATGAAGGGCCGGATGCGGCAGTTCCAGCACGTCATCGAGCACGAACTGCCGGTGCTCTACGACGACTTCGCACTGGGGGCGGAGGCCCGCGAGGTCCTCGACACCTATGTGGTCGAACTGCAGGACTGGATGGCGGGGATTCTCAACTGGCACCGCTACTGCGTCCGCTACGACGACGCCGACCTGCGCTCGGGTACGGGCGGAGCCCCTTGGCACCTCACCGGCCCCACGGGGCTCGGCACGTCGGCCGCGCGGGTGGCCTCCCTGCTGACGGCTCAGCCCGTTCAGACGTGACGCCGGCTCCCGACTGCCCGGCACATCCGCCCGCCGCTCGCCCAGGCGATGGTCACGGTGAAGGAAGCCGCCCCGTGGACAGAGGCGGCTGACCGCCTGGGGGCGGACCCGACTCCTGTGGAGGGAGGGCCTCAGCCCTGCTGGAACAGCTCCGCGGGGAGCGGCTTCAGCAACGCGTACAGGTCGTCGGTGATCGGCCGGTCCCAGCTGGCGATGGTGACCAGGACGCCGTCGCTCCGGTCGAACTGCACACAGGAGATGCGGCTCTCGGAGAGCTTGACGCGCCGGACGATCAGGAGGTTGTCGCCCTGCATGACCGGGGAGTCCTCGGTGCCCGTCACCTCGACCGGCTCGTCGTTCTCCAGCGCGAGCAGCAGTTGCGCGACCTCGAAGGGGACCTGGCCCTCTTCGGTCTCGCGGGCGGGCGAGCCCTCGGGGAGATTACCGATGATCATCGCCGGGCCGCGCCCGCCGAACAGGTCGTACCGCAGAAACACGCCCTGGCAGGTCCCGTCGGGGGCGGGAAGCAGACCGGCGCCGAGGTTACCGGGCCAGTCCCCCGGGTCCATGGCCAGGACGTCGAAGTCCGGGCCCGCGGGTGTGGCGGCGCTACGGCGGCGGAGGAAGGACATGCCGACATGGTACGTGTCCCGGCTCACGTCGCCGAGCCGGGCCCGGCCCCGTGGCGGCTGTCACCGGCGCCTTCCGGGTGACCGGGGTTCTCCCGGGCGGCCGGGGGCCTTCCGGGCGGGCGGGGGGCGATGAGGGCCGGCGCGGATCAGGCCGACTCGGCGGCCAGGCGCTCCAGCACTGCCACGGCCTCGGTGGCCCGCTCATGGGGGACGAACAGGTGGTCGTGGTGGTAACCGGCGACCACGTTGCAGCTCAGCCCGGCGTCCGTCAGCGCGAGGGAGACGGCGGCGGTCAGCCCTACGGCGTCCAGGGCCGAACGGACCCGCAGGGTGATCCAGCCGGCCACGTAGTCGTACGCCAGCCCTGCCGCGTCCGCCTCCGCTTCCGGCAGGACCACGGTCAGTCCCTCCCGCTCGGTGACCGTGACCACGGGGGTGGTGCCCGCGGGCACCACCCCGTCCGGGACGGTGGTGAACACGTAGCGGCCAGGGTTGAGCTCGGGCCGCATGCTCCTGAGCAGGGTTCGCAGATCACGCTCGCCGTTCATGGTGGCCAGGCTACGGCCACGGCGCGGCCTGGCGTCACGGCCAGGGGTGGAGCCCGTGGCGCCGCTTCAGCGAGAGGCCGGCGGTCGCGGGGCGCCGCGCGGACGACTGCCCCGGGGTCACTGAGCCCCGCTCCGGAGGAGGAGCGGAACCAGAGCCTTGCCATCGCCCCCGGCGGCCTGAATTACTGCTCCCAGGAGGATCGACCGAATGATCGGTCGCCCGTTCGGGAGAGGAGTACGCCCATGTCGGCATCGCTGGACGCCTCGGAGCGCCTGGGCCGCGACGAGCTGGAGGCGTTGCAGCTTGAGCGGCTCCGCACGACGCTGCGCCACGCGTACGACAACGTCGCCTTCTACCGGGGGGCCTTCGACGAGGCCGGCCTCCGGCCCGAGGACTGCCGTACGCTCGCCGACCTCGCCCGCTTCCCCTTCACCACCAAGGCCGATCTGCGTGACCACTACCCCTTCGGTATGTTCGCCGTACCCGAGGACCAGGTACGGCGCATCCACGCGTCCAGCGGGACCACGGGCCGGCCCACCGTCGTCGGGTACACCGAACGGGATCTGGACACCTGGGCGGACGTGGTGGCCCGCTCGATCAGGGCCGCCGGGGGCCGGCCCGGCCACAAGGTCCATGTCGCCTACGGATACGGGCTGTTCACCGGCGGGCTCGGCGCGCACTACGGGGCGGAGCGGCTCGGCTGCACGGTGATCCCCGTGTCCGGCGGGATGACGGCCCGCCAGGTGCGGCTGATCCAGGACTTCCGGCCCGAGATCATCATGATCACGCCCTCGTACATGCTGACGCTCCTCGACGAGTTCGAGCGCCAGGGCGTCGACCCGCGCTCGACGTCGCTGAAGGTCGGCATCTTCGGCGCCGAGCCGTGGACGGAGGCCATGCGCCGGGAGATCGAGGAGCGCTTCGCGATCGACGCGGTGGACATATACGGACTGTCGGAGGTGATGGGTCCCGGTGTCGCGCAGGAGTGCGTGGAGACCAAGGACGGCCTGCACATCTGGGAGGACCACTTCTACCCGGAGGTCGTCGACCCGTTCACCGGCGAGGTCCGGCCGGACGGCGAGGAGGGCGAACTGGTCTTCACCTCGCTGACCAAGGAGGCCATGCCGGTGATCCGCTACCGGACGCGGGATCTGAGCCGCCTGCTTCCGGGGACCGCACGGGTCTTCCGGCGCATGGAGAAGGTGACCGGCCGCAGCGACGACATGGTGATCCTGCGCGGGGTGAACCTGTTCCCGACACAGATCGAGGAGATCGTGCTGCGTACGCCTTCGGTGGCGCCCCACTTCCAGCTCCGGCTGACCCGTGAGGGGCGGCTGGACGTGCTGACCGTACGGGCCGAGGCGCGGTCCGGGTCCGGGGCGGAGCAGCGGGCGGCCGCCGCGGCATCGATCGCGGCGGCCGTGAAGGAGGGCGTCGGGGTCTCCGTGCGGGTGGAGATCGTCGACCCGGAGACCCTGGAGCGGTCGGTCGGCAAGCTGAGGCGGATCGTGGACGAGAGGCCGTAGGTTCCTAGGAAGCGTCTTCGGCGAACCGGTCGCGCAGTTCCCTCTTGAGGATCTTTCCGCTCGCGTTGCGCGGGAGTCCGTCCACGAACAGGACTCTCTTGGGGGCCTTGAAGTGGGCGAGCCTGTCGCGGGCGTGCGCGATCAGTTCGCTCTCGCTCGCTTCGCCGCGTAGTACCACGACCGCGGTGACGGCCTCGATCCACCGGTCGTCGGGCAGTCCGACGACCGCCGCCTCGGCGACGGCGGGATGCGTGTACAGCGCGTCCTCGACCTGGCGGGAGGCGACCAGGACACCGCCGGAGTTGATGACGTCCTTCACCCGGTCGACGACCGTGTAGAAGCCCTCCGCGTCGCGTACCGCCAGGTCACCCGAGTGGAACCAGCCGTCGCGGAACGCCTCCGCCGTCTCCTCCGGTCTGTCCCAGTACCCCTGGCACAGTTGGGGGGAGCGGTAGACGACCTCGCCCGCCGTCCCGTCGGGGACCTCGCGGCCCTTCTCGTCGACCACCCGGGCCTCGACGAACAGCACCGGACGGCCGCAGGACTCCATCCGCCCCTCGTGCTCGTCGGGGCCGAGGACGGTGGCGAGCGGCCCGATCTCGCTCTGGCCGAAGCAGTTGTAGAAGGCGAGGTCCGGCAGCCGTTCCCGCAGCCGTTCCAGGACGGGCACCGGCATGATCGAGGCCCCGTAGTACGCCTTGCGGAGTGCGCCGAGGTCGCGGGTCGCGAAGTCCGGGCGGTTGGCGAGGCCGATCCAGACGGTGGGCGGGGCGAAGAGGCTGTCCGCCTCACCGGCCTCGATCAGGTCGAAGATCCGGTCCGCGTCCGGGGAGTCGAGGATGGTGTTCTCCGCGCCGACCGCCAGGTACGGCAGCAGGAACACGTGCATCTGGGCCGAGTGGTAGAGCGGCAGCGAGTGCACCGGCCGGTCCGTCGCGGCGAGTTGGAGGGCGGTGACGGCGCTGACGTACTCGTGGACCAGCGCACCGTGGGTCATCATCGCGCCCTTGGGCAGGGCCGTGGTGCCGGAGGTGTACAGCAGTTGCACCAGGTCGTCGGCGGCGGGCTCGCGCTCCGGGGTGAACGGGCGGGAGTCGCCCAGCTGCTCCAGGAGCGAGTCGGGCGCGTCGCGGAGCGCGCGTAGGGGCCGGCCGGCCGGGAGCCGTTCGGCGAGGGCCGGGTCGGTCAGGACCAGTGAGCTGCCGGACTGGTCGAGGATGTACGTGAGGTCGTCACCTGTGAGGTTCTGGTTGACGGGGACGTGCACGAGCCCGGCCCGCGCGCAGGCGAGGTAGCCGATCAGATAGACGTCGGAGTTGTGCGCGTACGCGGCGACCCGGTCGCCGGGGCGCAGGCCGTGTTCGCCGGTCAGGACGGCGGCGGCGGTGCTGACCGCGGCGTCCAGGGCCGCGTAGGTCCAGCTGCGTTCCGCGTACCGCACGGCGACCCGGCCGGGGGTGCGCCGTGCGCTGCGGGTCACGATCCCGTCGACTGTGCTGCTGCGTACACCTGTCATGGCGTGATCCTCAGCCGCCCCGGGACGGTGGTCAAGTACCCCGGGAGGCCGACCGACCGTCTCGGCCTCGCTGCCCCCGGTGCGCGGCGAGCGGCCGGAGCGCTCGTACGGGAGGGAGCTGTCCCAGGGTGCTCCGAAATCGATTGCGGATCGGCGGTCAGGTCGTCAGCCTGGGATCATGAGCGCCCAGCACGACCACCCCGCCCCCGGCCCTGTTCGACACGGAGGACCGGGCTGGATCACCACGCCCCTCACCGACGGCCTCGTGCGCGGTGCGCTCGAACTGGAGCAGACCCCGCACGGTCTGCTGCCGCACCGGCTGCCCGCCCGGGCCCGCGCGCAGTTCCCTGACGGGACGCCGGCCATGGCCGAGTCCCAGCCCTCGGGCGTACGCGTGGTGTTCCGCACCCGGGCCACCGCCGTCGAACTGGACACGCTGCGCACCAAGATGGGGTACGAGGGCGCTCCGCCCCGTCCCGACGGGGTGTACGACCTGCTCGTCGACGACCGTCCGGCCGGCCGGGGCCACACGACCGGCGGCAACGAGCTGACGGTCGACATGATGACGGGGGCCGCGGAGTCCCGGACAGGCCCGGTCGGCACGGTCCGTTTCACCGGTCTGCCCGACCGGCTGAAGGACGTCGAGATATGGCTCCCCTGGAACGAGATCACACACCTGGTCGCCCTGCGCACCGACGCCCCCGTCCAGGAACTGCCGGATCGCGGCCGGCCGGTGTGGCTGCACCACGGCAGTTCGATCAGCCACGGCTCCAACGCCGCGAGCCCCACCACGACGTGGCCCGCGCTGGCCGCCCTGCGGGGCGGGGTCGAACTGATCAATCTCGGTCTGAGCAGCAGCGCCCTGCTCGACCCGTTCACCGCACGCGCCCTGCGGGACACTCCCGCGGACCTGATCAGCGTGAAGATCGGCATCAACCTGGTCAACACCGATCTGATGCGGCTGCGCGCCTTCGTTCCGGCGGTCCACGGCTTCCTGGACACCATCCGTGAGGGTCACCCGGCCGTTCCCCTGCTCGTCGTCTCGCCCATCCTGTGCCCCATCCACGAGGACACCCCGGGGCCCAGCGCCCCCGACTTCAGCGAGGTGGGCGCGGGCAGGCTCTCGTTCGTGGCGGCGGGCGACCCGGCGGAGCGGGCCGCCGGGAAGCTGACGCTCAACGTCATCCGGGAGGAGCTGGCCCGCCTCGTGGAGCGGCGGGCCGCCGACGATCCGCACCTGCACTACCTCGACGGCCGCGAACTCTACGGCGCGGCGGACTTCGAGGAACTGCCGCTGCCCGACCAGCTCCACCCGGACGCGGCGACCCACCGCCGCATCGGCGAGCGCTTCGCAGCGCTGGCCTTCGCCGCGGGCGGGCCCCTCGCAGGCCCGCCCGCGAAGTGACGGGTTCCAAGGAGGCTCCCGCTCGGTGCTCCGTCTCGGTGGGCGGCAGGGTGCCGCAGCCGGGCGGGCGAGCGTAGCCGCCTTCTGACTCTCTGTCAGATTCTTTGTTCCCTCAGGGGCGTACGGGACGCGGGCGGTGACAGTAATCTCTGCGGCGGCAGGAAGTTTCACTGCCGGACGAGATTGAGAAAGTTACTTTCGCGCACGTGCTTCTACTGGGTGGGAGAGGGGTTCCGGATGACCGAGGACGCGAGGGACGCGAAGAACACGACGGCCGCGTCGGAGGCGGGCATCAGCCGCCGGGGGCTGAGCGGCGGGATACTGGCCCTGGGCGGCGCGCTCGCCCTCGCACCGATCCCCTTCGGGGGGACGGCGGTCGGCGCGCAGCGGACCGCGGGCGCGGTCGGCGCGCGGGTGTCGGGCACAGGGTCGGAGGCCGGTACGGGCATGGGATCACCTTCGGGGCGGCCGACCCTGCGCCGCGGTTCCGCCGAGCGCGCCGGACTGCTCCAGGAGCCGCTGGACCAGCTCGTCGCCGAAGCCGAGAAGTATCTCGCCGACTCCCCCAAGCACCCCTGGTACGCGGGCGCGGTGCTGCTCGCCGGGCGGGGCGGCACGGTGGCGCTCCACCGGCCGGTCGGCAAGGCGGTGCGCTACGCGGCGTACGACGAGAAGACCGACAGCGGCGTGGAGTTCCCCGCGGACCAGCAGATCGCGATGGCCGAGGACACGGTCTTCGACCTGGCGTCGGTCTCGAAACTGTTCACCTCGATCCTGGCGGTGCAGCAGATCGAGCGGGGTGCGCTGGAGCTGGAGGCGACCGTCGCCTCGTACCTTCCCGACTTCGCGGGCGGCGGAAAGCAGGCCGTCACGGTCCGCCACCTGCTCACCCACACCTCCGGCTTCCGCGCCTGGATCCCGCTCTACAGGGAGCCGACCCGGGAAGGCAAGCTGGCGCTGCTGTGGAAGGAGGCGCCGGCCAGTGCGCCGGGCAGCGCGTACCTGTACTCCGACCTCAATCTCATCTCACTGCAACTGGTGCTGGAGAAGATCACCGGCCGCCCGCTGGATGTCCTGCTCCGCGAGGAGATCACCGCTCCCCTCGGGATGCACCGCACCCGGTACAACCCGCCCGCCGCCTGGAAGCCGAAGATCGCCGCGACCGAGGACGCCCGGCTGCCCTGGTCGGGTCTGGAGCGCGGGCTCGTCTGGGGTGAGGTGCACGACGAGAACGCGTTCAGCCTCGACGGGGTCGCGGGCCACGCGGGCGTCTTCTCGTGCGCCTGGGACCTCGCGGTCCTCGCCCGCACGCTGCTCAACGGCGGTGTCTACGGCAGGTCCCGCATCCTCTCGGACGACTCGGTGGAGCTGCTGTTCACCGACTTCAACACCTCCTTCCCCGGCGACGAACACGGTCTGGGCTTCGAGCTCTACCAGCACTGGTACATGGGGGCGATGGCCACGCCGCGCAGCGCGGGGCACACCGGATTCACGGGCACCAGCCTCGTCCTGGACCCGACGACGGACTCCTTCCTCATCGTCCTCGGCAACTCCGTGCACCCGGTGCGCAGTTGGCGGTCCGGCAGTGCGCCGCGGGTGGCCACGGCGAACCAGATGGCGCGGGCCGTCGCCGTGAGGCCCGCGACCGGTCGCACGGCCTGGTTCTCCGGGATGGCGAGCACCACGACCGCCACGCTGGCACTGCCCGCCCTGCGCCCTGCATCGGACCGGGCCCGGCTGAGCTGCGCGCTGTGGTGGGACACCGAGCCTTCCGACGGGCTGTACCTGGAGGCTTCGGCGGACGCGGGGGCGAGCTGGCAGCCGGTGCCGTTCACGACGCTGCGCACGGACGACACACAGGACACCCGCCCGGTACCGCATCCCGCGGGTTCCGCGTCCGGGTGGTCGGGCCGGGTCTGGCACCGGCTCGACGCGGATCTGTCGGCCTGGCGCGGGAGGGAGGTCCGGCTGCGCTGGCGGTACAGCACGGACCGGTTGTACGTGGGGCGGGGGGTGTACGTGGACGCCATCCGCGTCCAGGACGGTGACCGCACGCTCTTCCACGAGGCGCGGCCGGGTGACGCGCGGCGGATCGAGGCGGTGGGGTGGACGGCGTCGGCCGACTGAGGGCGCAACACGCTGCTGGGTCCGGACGCCGGCTCGGTGACGGCCGGGGCGACAGCGGCGTACCAGGGGTGCGCGCGGTCCGGGGTGTCGCGCTCGGCCCGTGGCGGATGGTGGACCTGCTCACGGTCACGGGTCCACCGCCCTGCCCGGCGCGGTGGTCTCCGCCGCGCCGCTCACACCCGCCCTGGGGCTGAGGTCCCTGCTCCTCCGCCCCGGCATCCCCGTACTGCTCGCTCCGTCCTTCGCAGACTCCAGGAGGCACGCCCCATGAGGCGTCACTCGTTCACCGGGCCCGCCACCGCGCCGGCCGTCGGCCTCGCGCCGCTCGCCTTCCCCGCCCCCTCCGTCGCCGGCGAACGCCCGCCCCACCGCTGTCTCGTCACGGGCCCGGAGGTGTACGCCGACGCCGTCACCCGGAACGCGGGCGGCGGCGCCGAGTTGACGCGCACTCCCCCGAGCCCGGTGGGCACGTACGTGAGCCGGTACGTCCCGACCGGCGCGTGCCCGCGGTGAGCGGCCGGACGCCCGCGCGACGCGGGCTTCTGACGTCGGCGGCGGGGATGGCCGGGGTGGCGGCGGTCGCCGTGGCCGCCCCGGGGGTCCGGGCGGCGGAGCGTGCCGGCGCGGCCCGCTCGCGCTGGACCACTTCCTGGGCGACGGCGCAGACCGCGCCCACGCCTGGCGACATCGTGGCGAGCGCGGGGCTGACCGACGGTGTCCACACGGCCGTGGTCCGGCTCTCCGCGGGCGGACAGGTGCGGCTGCGGTACGGGAACGCGTTCGGCGCCGTGCCGATCCTCATCGGTCCGGTGACGGCCGGCGAGCGGCCGGTGACGTTCGACGGCGGCGGGCAGGCATGGCTGGCCCCAGGCGCCTCGCTGACCAGTGACGCCGTCCAAGGGCTGCGGGTCCCCGAGGGGTCGCTGCTGTCGGTGCTGACTCGGCTGCCGGGCCCCACCGGACCGCTGTCCTTCCACCGCGACACGCATGCCTCGCACACGGTGGACGGGGTGCGCACCACCTCCGTGTTCCTGCTGACAGGTGTCGAGACGACCGGCGCCCACGGGCCGGTGCTCGCCGTTCTCGGCGACTCCATCGCCGAGGGGGTGGGGACACCCGACGACGCCGATCTGCGCTGGCCGGACCAGCTGGCGCGGCGGCTTCCCGGTTCGGCCGTCGCCAATCTCGGGATCAGCGGCAACCGGCTGCTGCTGAACGACGCCCGGTTCGGGCCCGGCGGGCAGGCCCGCTTCGACCGCGACGTCCTGTCGCTGCCGGGCCTGCGCACCGTCATCGTCCACCTCGGCGTCAACGACCTGCACCATCGGCCGAGCCAGACCGACCCGGCACTCTTCCTGGCCGGCTACCGGCAACTGGTGCTGCGGGCCGGCAACGCCGGGCTGCGGACCGTCGGCTCCACCATCGCCCCGTTCGAGGGGTGGGTCCGCTGGACGCCGGAGCTCGACGCGGTCCGCCGGCAGGTCAACCGCGCGGTACGCACCGGCCGGGTCTTCGACGCCTTCGCGGACTTCGACGCCGCGCTGCGCGATCCCGCGCGACCCTCGCGTCTGCTGCCCGCGTACGACAGCGGCGACGGCCTGCACCCCAATCCCTCCGGTCATACCGCACTCGCCGCGGCCGTCGACCGCAGAGACCTCCTGTGAGGGCCCCGTGAACCGCGTGCCACCGCCAGGCGGGTCCCGCCGGGAGCGAGGTGTCCGCGTACCACGGGCACGAGGGCGGCGCGGAGTACGGCCTGCCGGGCGGGAGTGCGGCCCCGCGCGGCGTGTCCGGCCGGCAGGCGGTGACGCTCAGCGGCCCAGCGCCGCCATCGCGGCGTTGTGGCCGGGGACCCCGCTGACCCCGCCGCCGCGCACCGCGCCCGCCCCGCAGAGCAGCACGTTCGCGTGCGCGGTCTCGACGCCCCAGCGTCCGGTGGACTCCGCCGCGTAGGGGAAGGCCAAATCCCGGTGGAAGATGTGGCCGCCGGGCAGCCGCAGCTCCCGTTCCAGGTCGAGCGGGGTCTTCGCCTCGATGCAGGGCGCCCCGTTCCCGTCGAGGGCCAGGCAGTCGGCGATCGGCTCGGCCAGATGCGCGTCGAGCTGGGCGAGGGTGGCCTTGAGCAGTGCGGCCCGGGCCGTGTCGTTGTCGGTGGTGAAGAGCCGGGCGGGGGTGTGCAGGCCGAAGAGCGTGAGGGTCTGGTGACCGCGGGCCGCCGGACCGGGACCGAGGATCGACGGGTCGGTCAGCGAGTGGCAGTAGATCTCGGAGGGCGGCGCGGCGGGCAGCCGCCCCTGGGCGGCGTCCCGGTAGGCGTCGGCGAGCTGCCCGTACCCCTCCGCGATGTGGAAGGTCCCGGCAAACGCCCGCCTGGGGTCGACGCTCTCGTCGCGCAGGCGCGGCAACCGGGTGAGCAGCATGTTGACCTTCAGCTGGGCGCCCTCGGCGGGGGCGGGCGGCTCCTCGCCCAGGAGTGCGGCGAGAACCTGCGGTGAGGCGTTGACGAGGACCCGCCGGGCGCCGATCACCTGCTGCGTGTCCCCCGAGCCCACGGTGACCTCGGCGTGCGTCCCGTCGGTCTCGATCCGGGTCACCTCGTGCAGCGGCCGGATCTCGGCACCCGCCTTCCGGGCAGCGCGCGCGAGTGCGTCGGTCAGCGCGCCCATGCCGCCCACCGGCACGTCCCAGTCCCCGTCGCCGCCGCCGATCACGTGGTAGAGGAAGCACCGGTTCTGCACCAGGGACGGGTCGTGGGCGTCGGCGAAGGTGCCGATCAGCGCGTCCGTGAGCACCACTCCGCGTACGAGGTCATCGGTGAAGGTCTCCTCGACGGCGACCCCGATGGGCTCCTCGAACAGCATCCGCCAGGCGTCCGGGTCGTCGATCCGGGCACGCAGGGCGTCCCGGGTGGGCAGTGGTTCGGTGAGCGTGGGGAACACCCGCTCCGCGACCCGCCCTGTCATGGCGTAGAAGCGCCGCCACGCCTGGTACTCCCGGTCCGAGCCGGTGAGCGCGGCGAAGGACGCGCGGGTACCCTCGCCGCCGACGAGCAGCCCGGTCGCCCGTCCGTCGCGGACGGCAGGGGTGTACGAGGAGACGGTCCGTTTGCGGAGGGTGAAGTGGAGGCCCAGGTCGCGCACGATCTTCCGGGGCAGCAGGGAGACCAGGTAGGAGTAGCGGGAGAGCCGGGCGTCGACCCCGGCGAAGGGGCGGGTCGAGACGGCCGCTCCTCCGGGGGTCCCGAGGCGTTCCAGGACGAGTACGGACCGGCCGGCGCGGGCGAGGTAGGCGGCGGCGACCAGTCCGTTGTGGCCGCCGCCCACGATCACGGCGTCGTAGCGGTGCTGCGCGGGCGCGTCCTGTGCGGGCATACACCTTCGTAACATGGGACGCTCGGCGCTGACCAGAGGTGACGGGTACGTCAGGGGCGCGGCGCCCCGCGCTGCCGGCGCAGGGCGGCGACCTGCCGGTACAGCTCGACGGCTTCGGTCCTGCGGCCCAGCTGCTCCAGGCAGTGCGCCTCGTCGTTGCGGCCGGTGAGGGTGTCCGGGTGGTCGGCGCCGAGCACCCGCGTACGGGCGTCGGCGACCTGGCGGTAGAGGGTGAGCGCCTCGGTCCAGCGGCCGAGCCAGCCGAGCCCGACGGCGATCTCGCGGCGGCTGACGAGCGTGTCCGGGTGATCGGGGCCCAGGGTCCGCTCGCGGATCGCGCACACCTGGCGCGCTTCGCCGACGGCCTCCTCCCAACGGGCCATCCGTCCCAGGTTGACGCCGAGCCCGTGACGGGCGCGCAGGGTCTCGGCGTCGGCAGGACCACTGACCCGGGTGCGGTCCTGGACGAGCGCCCGGTAGAGCTCCAGCGCCTCGGCGCCGCGCCCGAGCCGGCCGAGGCTGATGCCCACCTCGTAGCGGGCGGAGAGGGTCTCCGGATGGCCGGCGCCGAGCGAGGCGGCGCGGGCCTGCGCGACCTCGCGGTAGGTGCGCAGGGCATCCTCCCAGCGGCCCAGCCTGCCCAGGGTGTACGCCACTTCGTACCGGGTGGCGAGCGTGTCGGGGTGGGTCGCGCCGAGCAGCCGGGTGCGGGCGTCCGCCACCTCGTGCGCCAGCCGGTAGGAGTCCTCCAGGCGTCCGAGCCTGGCCAGGTTGAACGCGAGGTTGTGGCGGCAGCGCAGGGTGTCCGGGTGGTCGCGGCCCATGGTGCGCTCGCGGGACGCGAGGACGGCCGCGTACATCTGGTGGGCCTCGAAGTGCCGGCCGAGCTGACCGAGGACGTACGCCGTCTCCTGCCGGGCGGCGAGGGTCTCCGGATGGTCGGGGCCGAGGGCGCGTTCGCGGCCGTCGACGACCCTGCCGAACTCCCGCAGGGCGTCGTCGGCGCGGCCGGTGCGGCTGAGGGTGAAGCCGACCTCGTAGCGGCTGGAGAGGGTGTCGGGGTGGTCGGGGCCGAGGGCGTGCTCGCGTTCGGCGGCGACGGCCCGGTGCACCTCGCCGGCCTCCTCCCAGTGGCCGAGGCGGCCGAGGTCGAGGCCGGTGCCGTGGCGGTCGGCGAGGGTCGAGAGCAGCTCGGGCGAGGGGGTCGGCCGTTCGCCGCGGACGGCGGGGAGGGCGCGCGGGTCGGTGCCGGTGGTCCACTCGCTCGTCAGGCCGGCCGAGTGGTCGGGCAGCGGGAGCCCGGCCGCCACCGTGCCGGTCGCCCTGCGGCCTGCGGTCATGGCGTGGGTCCAGGAGGGCAGCCCGGGCGGGCGGGTGGTGGGGCGGGTGGTGGGGCCGGGCTCCGGGGGCCGGTCGCCGGTCCGGCCGTAGCGGATGCGGCGGCGCAGGTCGCCCGCGTCGGTGGGCCGTTCCCCGGGGGACTTGGCCAGCAGGTCCAGGACGACCCGGTCGAGGAAGCCGGGGAGTTCCGCGCGGTGGCTGCGCAGCGGTTCGGGCCGGGTGTCGCGGTGGCCGACGAGGACGGCCCAGGCGTCGTCCAGGTCGAACGGGGGGACGCCGGTGGCGATCTCGTACAGCACACAGCCCAGCGAGTAGAGGTCGCTGCGGTGGTCGACGTCGCCGCCGCTGATCTGCTCGGGCGACATGTAGTGCGGGGTGCCCATGGCGACGCCGGCGCTGGTGAGGCGTGAGGCGGAGCCGACGTCATGGCCGGGCCTCGCTATGCCGAAGTCGCAGATCTTCACCGTGCCGTCGGTCAGGCGCATGATGTTGGCGGGCTTGAGGTCCCGGTGCACGATGCCCTGTTCATGGGTGTAGCCGAGGGCGTCGGCGACCTGCTCGGCGATGTCGACGACGTCCGGGACGGGCAGCGGACGCTGTCCGTTGTCCTCCAGGAGCTGGCTGAGGTTGCGTCCGTCGAGGAGTTCCATCACCAGGTAGAGGACACCCTCGTGTTCGCCGAAGTCATGGACGACGGTGACTCCACGGTGCTGGAGCGCGGCGGCGACCCGGGCCTCGCGGCGGAAGCGTTCCCGCAGGATTCCGGTGAAGGACCGGTCGGGCTGGGGGCCCACGGGTTTGAGGCATTTGACGGCCACCTGGCGGCCGAGCGCCTCGTCGCGGGCCCGCCAGACCTCACCCATGCCGCCGCGCCCGATGACGTCGAGCAGCCGGTACCGGCTCTGGATCAGCCTGGTCTCCGCCATCGTGTGCTGTCGCCCCCGTCGCTTCGCCTGCCGCTGCGCCCTCCCCGGCCCGTCCAGTATGGCGGCCTGTCCACGGAGTCCGTACGGGTCGGGGCGGCTGTCCGGGCCGAGCCGGGCCACGGCTCCGGGAATGTGCTCGGGCGGGAGCTGCCGGCGCAGCCGGGAGGGAACGCGGCGCAGCACGGCTCCGGTGGCCGGACCGGTGGGCTGCGCGGGAAGTCCTCGACCTCGAACACCTCCGCCTCGGCCGCGAGTTCGGGCCTCGCCCGTTCGAAGGAGGCGGCGAGCTGGAGTCGGCCTCGGCGCGGTGCGCCCACGGGAGCAGCGCCGGTTTCCCGCCGTCCGCATGAGCCGGCCCCGGGGCGGCCCGGGACGTCGTCCTTCCTGGCTGGTCGCACGGCCCTTCCAGAGCTCTCACGGTCGCGTCCCCCGTGTGCGGCGGCGCACAAGGGGAAACGTGGTGCGGGAGTCCGGAAGGGCCGTGGAGCCCTGCGGCTGTCAGCGCTTGACCGCGCGCAGGACGACGAACTTGGGGTCCCCCGCGATGGTCGTGCAGTTGCCGAAGATCCGGCGCAGCAGGACGTGGTAGCTGAGGTGCCGGTTGCCGACGACCCACAGCTCGCCGCCCTGCCGCAGCGCGCTCCGGGCCCCGACGAACATGTTCCGCGCGGTGGCGTCGGTGGTCGCCTGGTGGGAGTGGAACGGCGGGTTGTTGAGGACGAGGTCCGCGCTGCCCCGCTCCACACCGGTCAGCCCGTCACCGACGACGAAAGCGGCCTCGGCGCCCGGTCCCATGTTGTCCCGGAAGGTCGCCTCGGCGGAGGCGACCGCCAGGTACGACTCGTCGACGAAGGTGACGACCGCCTCGGGGTTGGCGAGGGCGGCCGCGGTTCCGAGTACGCCGTTTCCGCAGCCCAGGTCGACGACCCGGTCCGGGCCCGTCCGCGTGGGCAGGTGGTTCAGCAGGAAGCGCGTACCGACGTCGAGCCGCTCGGCGCAGAAGATGCCCGCGTGGTTGGTGACGGTCCGGCCTGAGGCGATCCCGACGTCTGCGGGCAGGTCGTAGCGGTGCGGCCAGGGGCTGGGGGTACGGACCAGCTCCGGGTCCGGGGTGCAGAAGATCAGCCGGGCCTTCTTCACGGCGAGGGACGTGCGGGTCGGCCCGATGATCCGCTCGAATAGCTTGAGCGTGGAGGTGTGGATCTCCTTGACCATGCCGGTCGCCAGGACGACCGTGTCCGCGTGGACGGCGGGCGCCAGCCGGTGCAGCTGGTCCTCCAGGAGCGCGAGGCTCCTGGGTACCCGTACCAGCAGGACGTCGATGTGCTCCGGTGGCGCGTCGAGCGCCGACAGGAGCCGTACGGAGCCCACTTCGGCGCCGCCGCGGGCGAGGTTCGCCAGAGTGGCCTGCTGTGCGAGGTAGGAGTCGGTGATCTGTACGGGCGCGTGCTGCGCCAGCACCGTGGTCAGGGCGCCCCAGCGGTCACCCACCACCACGACGGTGCCGGACAGGTCGACCGGCGCGGCGTCATCGATCCCCTCCAGCTGCCGCAGCAGGTACTCATCGGCGGCGTCCCACGCACGGAACGGGTCGCGGGGGTTCTCGGGGAAGCGGGCGAGATCGAATCCGCCCTGTGACGTCGTCAAACGATTCATTGTGCACTCAGGCTAACCGAGGGACGGGGGAGCACCCCACGCGCTCCCGCCCGACAACGGTCATCGGGCCCGCCGGGGCCCGGCACGCGTACGCCTGCCGGGCCCCGGAACGCCGTCTACGGAAGCCGCTTGTCGATCGCCGACCGGCCTTCCGCGGCGATCCTGTCGTGCGCCCACTTCAGGTTCTCCGGAGTGAGGTCCCGCCCGGAGGCGAGGACCAGGTCCTCGGCGCTCGGATGGTCGCTCCCGCCGGTGTGCAGCAGGTGGTCGGGAGTCACTCCCTGGACCTCCGGAACGGTCACAGATACGGATTCGGGCTCTTCGCTCATGCCGCCTCCTCGTCCTTGCCGCAATTCTCGCTCCGCGCGGACGTCACCGCACTCCGGTGCCCGGGAGTCCGGCCTCCCGCTGGGTGTCCAGGTCGCTGTGGAGCAGTTCGGCGCCCCCTACCTCACCCATCGGCCACATGGGCAGAGACGGTCACAGCCGTCGCGTGTCCTTGTCATGGGATTATGCGACTTATGTCACGTTTGACCCTCCGCAGCCGATCTCCCCGATCGGGCTCGCACACGAAGGAGAGTCATTCCATGGATCGCTTCAGGCGCGTTTCGGCCGCCGTCGTGACGGCGGTGGCCGTACTCGCGGGTGCGGGCGGGGCCGCCGCCTCGTCCGGCGTCCCCGCTCCCCCCGTCCGGCCGAGCGTCGCGAAGCCGGCGGCGCTGCCCGCGCTCAGCGCGAGGACGACCGTGCGCACCGTCGCGGCCTGGCAGGAGTTCCGGGTCCACGGACCGGCCAGGCACCTTCCCGCGGGCACCAAGGTGACGCTTCAGCAGAAGCAGGGCAAGCGGTGGGTCTCCCTGCCCGCTTCGATGAAGACCAACCGCAACCACTCCTACAACCTGCGCGTGCTGCTCGGCCTCAGGGGCAAGAACACCCTGCGGATCGTCGGTGGCGGTGCGGTCTCCCCCGTGATGCGCGTGACCGTGCGCTGACCGCCCGCCCGCGCGAAGCACGGCCGGGGAACCTGGGGCGGCGTCAGCTGTCCCAGGTCCACTCAGCGACCTCCGGCAGGTCCGTGCCGTGCTCCCGGATCCATGCGTGGTGGCGCGTGCGCGCGTCCGCCATCTCCTGGCGTACGGCGATGGCACGGACCCCGAGACCGGGCACCCGGTCGATGACGTCCATGACCAGCCGGTACCGGTCGAGATCGTTGCGGACCACCATGTCGAACGGTGTGGTGGTCGTGCCCTCCTCCTTGTACCCCCGTACGTGCAGCTGAGAGTGGCCCGTGCGGCGGTACGTCAGCCGGTGGACCAGCCACGGATAGCCGTGGTAGGCGAAGACGACCGGCTTGTCGGTGGTGAACAGGGCGTCGTACTCGGAGTCGGGCATCCCGTGCGGATGCTCCCCCTGCGGCAGCAGCCTCGTCAGGTCGACGACGTTGACCACCCGTACGGCCAGTTCCGGCAGGTGCCTGCGGAGCAGGCTCGCCGCCGCCAGGGTCTCCAGGGTGGGTACGTCCCCGGCGCAGGCGAGCACCGCGTCCGGTTCCCGGCTGCCGTCCTCCGTACCGGCCCACTCCCAGGTCCCCGCCCCGCGTGCGCAGTGGGCCCTGGCCTCGTCGATGCCCAGCCAGTCGAAGCCCGGCTGCTTGCCCGCGACGATCACGTTGACGTAGTCCCTGCTGCGCAGGGCGTGGTCGGCGACGGACAGCAGGGTGTTGGTGTCCGGCGGCAGGTAGACGCGGACCACCTCGGGGCTCTTGTTGAGGATGTGGTCGACGAATCCGGGGTCCTGGTGTGAGAACCCGTTGTGGTCCTGGCGCCACACGTGGGACGTGAGCAGGTAGTTCAGTGAGGCGATGGGACGGCGCCAGCCGAGCCGGCGCGAGGTGCGCAGCCACTTGATGTGCTGGTTGACCATCGAGTCGACGATGTGGGCGAACGCCTCGTAACACGAGAACAGCCCGTGGCGCCCGGTCAGGAGATAGCCCTCCAGCCAGCCCTGGCAGAGGTGTTCGGAGAGCACCTCCATCACCCGGCCGTCGCGGGCGAGGTGCTCGTCGACCGGGAGTACCCGCGCCTGCCACGCCTTGCCGGTGGTTCCGTAGAGGGCGCCCAGCCGGTTGGAGGCGGTCTCGTCGGGCCCCACGACCCGGAAGTCCCGGCGTCCGGCGGTGGCGGCCATGACGTCTTCGAGCAGCCCTCCCAGGACGGTGGTCGGCTCGTGCTGGGTGGCACCGGGACTGTCCACCGGCACCGCGTGGTCGTCCAGGGGCGGTACCGGCAGCTCCCGGAGGAGGAGCCCGCCGTTCGCGTACGGGCTCGCGCCCAGCCGGAGATCGCCCTCGGGTACGCAGTCGAGTACCTGCGCGTTCGGGCACCCCGAGGAGCCGAAGAGCTCTTCGGGCCGGTAGGAACGCAGCCACGCCTCCAGCTGGCGCAGGTGCTCCGGGTTGTCGCGGACCCCGGACAGCGGGACCTGATGGGCGCGCCAGGTGCCCTCCACCGGCAGGCCGTCGACCGCCGCCGGGCCGGTCCAGCCCTTGGGGGTGCGCAGGACGATCATCGGCCAGCGGGGGCGCTCGGTCGCGCCCTCGGTACGCGCGGCCCGCTGGAAGGCGTGGATGCGGTCCACCGCGAGGTCCATGGCTGCGGCGAGTTCGCGGTGGACGGCTGCGGGTTCGTCACCGCTGACGTACAGCGGCTCGTGGCCGCAGCCGCGCAGCAGCGCGTCGAGCTCGCTCTGCGGGATGCGGGCGAGGACCGTCGGACTGGCGATCTTGTACCCGTTGAGGTGCAGGATCGGCAGGACCGCCCCGTCGTGCACCGGGTCGAGGAACTTGTTGGAGTGCCAGGAGGCGGCGAGCGGTCCCGTCTCCGCCTCCCGTCGCCGATGACGCAGGCGACCAGGAGCTCCGGGTGGTCGAAGGCGGCGCCGTAGGCGTGGGTGAGGGCGTAGCCGAGCTCGCCGCCCTCGTGGATGGAGCCCGGGGTCTCCGGGGAGACGTGACTGGGCACACCGCCGGGGAAGGAGAACTGCTTGAACAGGGCTCCCATACCCGCGGCGTCCCGGGTCACGTCGGGATACGTCTGGGTGTAACTGCCCTCCAGCCAGGAGTTGGCGAGTACCGCGGGCCCGCCGTGGCCCGGGCCCCAGACGCAGAGCGTCCGCTGCTCGCGGGCCTTGATGACCCGGTTGAGGTGGGTGTACACGAGGTTCAGCCCGGGCGCGGTGCCCCAGTGTCCGAGGAGGCGGGGTTTGATGTGCTCGGGCGCGAGAGGCTGTTCGAGCAGCGGGTTGGCCATCAGGTAGATCTGGCCGGCCGCGAGGTAGTTGGCGGCGCGCCAGTGCGCGTCCAGGGCCGCGAGTTCGTGGGCGGACAGCGGGGTGTCGCTCATGAGGTGGCTCCTCGGCAGGGTGCGGGCAGGACCGTCAGCACCCCGTCAGGCGCTGTACCAGACGGTGGTGGCGTTGCAGAACTCGCGGATGCCGTGGCCGGCGAGCTCACGTCCGTAGCCGGAGCGCTTGATGCCGCCGAAGGGCAGCGCGGGGTGGGAGGCCGTCATGCCGTTGAAGAACACACCGCCCGCCTCCAGATCGCGTACACAGCGCTCCATCTCGCCGGTGTCCTGGGTCCACACGTTGGAACTGAGCCCGAAGGGGGTGTCGTTGGCGAGCGCCACGGCCTCGTCCAGGCCGGCCGCGCGGTAGAGCGTGGCCACCGGGCCGAAGGTCTCCTCATGGTGGACGCGCATTTCGGGGGTGATGCCGGACAGCACGGTCGGGCTGTAGAACCAGCCGCCCTCCAGACCGCCGCCCAGACCTTCGGGGCGGGCGCCGCCGCACAGCGCGGTGGCTCCCCGGCGTACGGCGTCGTCGACGAGCTCCTCCAGGTCGGCGCGGCCCCGCTCGCTGGCGAGCGGTCCGACGTCGGTGCTCTCTTGCGCCGGGTCCCCGACGGTCAGCGCGCGCATGCCATCGGTGAACCGCTCGGCGAAGGCGTCGTACACCTCGGTGTGCACGATGAACCGCTTGGCTGCGATGCAGGACTGCCCGTTGTTCTGCACCCGGGCCGTCACCGCGGTCGTCGCGGCCTTCGCGATGTCCGCCGAGGGCAGGACCACGTACGGATCACTGCCGCCCAGTTCCAGGACCGTCTTCTTCACCTCGTCGCCCGCGATCGACGCGACGGACCGGCCGGCGGGCTCGCTGCCGGTCAGTGTCGCGGCGGCGACCCGGGGGTCCCGGAGGATCGCCTCGATGGCCTTGGAGCCCACCAGCAGGGTCTGGAAGCAGCCCTCGGGGAATCCGGCCCTGCGGAACAGGTCCTCCAGGTAGAGGGCGGTCTGCGGGACGTTGGATGCGTGCTTGAGCAGGCCGACGTTGCCCGCCATGAGGGCGGGGGCCGCGAAGCGCACGACCTGCCAGAGCGGGAAGTTCCAGGGCATGACGGCGAGGACGACGCCCAGTGGCCGGTAGCGGACGTACGCCCGGGAGGCACCGGCGTCGCGCACATCGGCGTCGGCCGGCTCCTCGTCCGCGAGCAGCCGCTCGGCGTTGGCCGCGTACCAGCGCATGGCCTTGGCGCACTTGGCCGCTTCGGCGCGGGCGGCCTTGACGGGCTTGCCCATCTCGGTGGTCATGGTGCGGGCGATCTTCTCCTGGTCCTCGTCCAGGAGGTCGGCGGCGCGGCTGAGCAGCCGGGCCCGCGTGTCAAAGCCGGTGGTGCGGTACTCGCGGAACGCGCCGGCGGCGGTGGCGAGTCGTCGCTCGGTCTCCTCCGGCCCCAGCGCGTCGAACGAGGTGATCGTCTCGCCGTTCGCGGGGTTGACCGTCGCGATGGGCATGGCAGTGGCCTCCTCGGGTGGATTACTTCGACCGTGCCGCGCCACGCTCCGGCGCGCAAACGCGGCTCCCGTCACACGTACCCGGCCGACGCGGATCATGCGTGCGGTGTGCACACGGTCCGCACCGGCCGGGTCGTCACCCGCGGCACTGTCATACCAGGACGGAGACCGGCACTTCCCGCGCTTCGGGTGCCCCGGGCAGCGGCAGGTACGCCACCGGTCCGGTGCTGCGCGGCGCCTGCGCGTAGCGGGTGAACCAGACGACTTTGCCCTCGGCGGTCCGGCAGGTGCCCCAGCTGTCGCTCAGCGCCATCACGCGGCTGAGGCCGCCGCCACCACCGCTGAGCAGCCTCGGCATCCCGCTGCCGTTGTCGGCGACGGACACCGTGAGGTGACGGCCGGTCCAGCGGAGTTCGACGACGGCCTTGTTGCCGTCGCCGACATGCCGGTGGACATTGGTCAGCAGTTCCTCGGCGGCCCGGCACACCGGCCGGACGTGCAGGTCGAGGTCCCAGTGCCGAAGGTGCGCGGCGACGATGCGCCGCAGCTGGGTGACGCGGTCCACCGATACGTGCAGGTCGACCTGGTAGCTCCGGTCGAGTGGAAGGGTCATTGTCGAGGCTCCTTACCGCGAGGCCCACATGCTTCACCTGGTCGAACCAACGGCCCCCGAACACGAAGCGTGAGCGGTCATCACTTACCGGTCACTCATTAGGGTGACCCGGAGGAGTGGTTACCGCAACAGATGAGCGTCCTCAGCGGGTCAGCGGGGCCGAACGGGTGCTTTCACGGCAGGTAGGGCAGCAGCTTGTCGGGGGTGAGCGGCAGTGCGCGCAGCCGGGCTCCGGTGGCGTGGCGCACGGCGTTCCCGATGGCGGCCGCGGTGCCGACGACGCCGATCTCCCCGATGCCCTTGCTGCCCATGGGGTTGAGGTGGGGGTCGTCCTCCTCGATCCAGTGGGCGCTGATGTCGGGGACGTCGGCGCACACCGGCACGTGGTAGGAGGCCAGGTCGCTCTCGACGAAGTCGCCGAAGACCGGGTCCATGGTGCTGCCCTCGGTCAGGGCCATGCCCAGCCCCATGACCATGCCGCCGATGAACTGGGAGCGTGCGGTACGGGCGTTGAGGATGCGCCCGGCGGCGTAGACACCGAGCAGGCGTCGTACGCGCACCTCACCGGTGCGGGAGTCGACGGCGACTTCGGCGAACTGCGCGCCGAACGCGTGGCGCGCGTAGGGCGGTTCCTGCGCCGTCTCCTCCCCGGTGTCGGCGGTGACGGTGATCCCGGCGTCCGGGACCGGCCCGGTGTGCTCGCGCAGCCGGTCCCTCAGGGCCGTGGCCGCCTTGTGCACGGCCCATCCCCAGGAGGCCGTACCGGAGGAGCCCCCGGCGAGCGGAGCGCGGGGCAGGTCGCTGTTGCCGATCTCGACGGTCACCCCGTCCACGGACGTGTCGAGCGCGGCGGCGGCGATCTGGGCGAGGACCGTGCGGGCGCCCGTCCCGATGTCGGTGGCGTTGGTCCGGATGCGGTAGGAGCCGTCCGGCGCCGCGTGGGCCGAGGCGGTGGACGGGCTGACGAGCACGGGGTACGTCGCCGAGGCCACCCCGGTGCCGATCAGCAGCGGACCTTCCTGGCGGCTCGCGGGCCGCGGATCGCGCCCGTGCCAGCCGAACCGTTCGGCACCTTCGCGCAGGCAGGCCGCCAGGTTGCGGCTGCTGAACGGCCGCCCGCTGTCCGGCTCGGTCGCCGGTTCGTTGCGCAGGCGCAGCTCGACGGGGTCCACGCCCAGGGCGCAGGCCAGTTCGTCCATGGCCGACTCCAGCGCGTACATCCCCGGCGCCTCCCCCGGTGCGCGCATCCAGGAAGGGCTGGGCACGTCGAGGGCGGTGACGCGGTGGGTGGTGCGGCTGTGGGGCGAGGTGTACATGGTGCGCGCGGGCACGGCGGCCTGCTCGACGAACTCCTTGACGGTGGAGGTGTGGGTGACGACCTCGTGGGCCAGCGCGCTGATCACCCCGGCGTCGTCGGCGCCGAGCCGCACCCGTTGCACGGTGGGTGCCCGGTGTCCCACCACGGCCGCCAACTGCTGTCGCGGGAAGGCGAGTTCGACGGGCCGCCCGGTGTGCCGTGCGGCCATCGCCGCCAGCACGACCTGGGGGCGCGGGGTGCCCTTCGAGCCGAATCCCCGCCGACGTGCTCGGAGACGACGGTGATCCGGCCGGTCCCGAGCCCGAACACCTGGGCGAGGGTGTCGCACACCTTCGTGGCGCCCTGGCTGGAGTCGTGCACGGTCAGGTGGCCGTCCGCCCACTCGGCGGTGCAGGCGTGCGGTTCCATCGGGTGGTTGTGGAGGGCCTCAAGGGTGTACGTGGCGTCGACGCGGACCGGAGCGGCGGCGTACGCCCGGTCGAAGTCGCCGCGTTCGCGGACGGCCGGGTGGCCGCCGTTCGCCTGCTCGGGTGTGTAGAGCCCGGGGTGGTCCTCGGTGAGGACGACGTCGTGCTCTTCGGTCTCGTACTCGATCCGCACCTCCCGCGCCCCGGCCCTGGCGGCTTCGAGCGTGTCGGCGACCACGAGCGCCACGGGCCAGCCCCGGTGCGGGACGCGGTCGTTCTGGAGGACCGCGAGGATCGGGTCGTCCGGCTCCTCCAGTCGGGGGGCGTTGTCGTGGGTGAGGACGGTGTGCACGCCCGGGACGGCGAGGGCGTCCGCGGTCCGGATCGCGGTGATCCGGCCGCGGGCGACGGTGGCGGGGACGGGCCAGGCCCGCAGACAGTCCGGCGGGGTGTGCTCGACTGCGTAGCGCGCGGCGCCTGTGACCTTGTCCCGGCCCTCGCGGCGGACGACGGGCGCACCCGTGGACTGGTGGGCACGGCTCATTCGGAGTCCTCGGTTCCTCAGGTGCGGGGGGTGCCGGGCGAGGCGGCTCGGCCGGTGAGTTCGGTGAGTGCGCCGACCGCCAGGTTGCGGGCGAGGTCCACCTTGAAGGCGTTGGCGCGCAGGGGCCGCGCCGCGCCGAGTTCGGCGCGCACCGCCCGTACGAAGGTGCCGGGTGTGGCGGGTGCGCCCCGCAGCAGCTCCTCGGCCGCGCGGGCACGCCACGGGCGGTGGGCCAGCCCTCCGAAAGCGAGCGCGGCCTGCTCGACCTTCCCGTCCCGCACGTCGAGGACGACGGCGACCGAGGCCAGGGCGAAGGCGTACGAGGCCCGGTCGCGGGCTTTGCGGTAGAGGGAGACGGTGGTCTGCGTGACGGGCGGCAGCGTCACTTCGGTGATCAGCTCACCGGGCCGGACGGCGGTGTCCTGGTCCGGGTTGTCACCGGGCAGGCGGTGGAAGTCGGTGACGGGGACCGTCCGCTCGCCTTCGGGTCCGTGCAGCTGGACCGTGGCGTCGAGGGCGGCGAGCGCGACCGCCATGTCCGAGGGGTTGACGGCCACGCACCGCTCCGAGTGGCCGAGGACGGCGAGGTCGCGGTGGGAACTCTCCCGGGCGGAGCATCCGGTGCCCGGGGTGCGCTTGTTGCACGGCTTGGAGATGTCCTGGAAGTAGGGGCAGCGGGTGCGCTGGAGCAGGTTCCCGCCGGTGGTGGCGGCGTTCCTGAGCTGCCCGGACGCTCCGGCGAGCAGGGCCTGCGACAGGGCGGGGTAGCGGGTGCGCACGGCGGGATGGGCGGCGAGGTCACTGTTGCGCACCGTCGCGCCGATCCGTAGGCCGCCTTCGGGGGTGCTGGTGACCCGGTCCAGGGGCAGCCGGCTGACGTCGACGAGCAGCTCGGGTGTCTCGACGCCGAGCTTCATGAGGTCGACGAGGTTGGTGCCGCCGCCGAGGAACGCGGCCCGGGGTGGCCCGCGGCCGCGCGGACGGCCTCCGCCACGGAGGCGGGGCGCACGTAGGCGAACGGTTTCACGGCGCGACGTCCTCGATGGCATCGACGATGTGGGGGTAGGCGCCGCAGCGGCAGAGATTGCCGCTCATGCGTTCGCGGATCTCGTCCCGGCCCAGGGGCGCCGGCGGCACGGTGCCTTCCTGCCGGGCGGCGAGGGCGTCGTGCGGGGTGGCGTGCGAGGGGAATCCCCGGGCCGCCTCTCCCAGCATGCCGACCGCCGAGCAGATCTGGCCCGGGGTGCAGTAGCCGCACTGCAGGGCGTCCCGGTCCAGGAACGCCTGCTGGACGGGGTGCAGGCGGTCGCCGTCAGCCAGTCCTTCGACGGTGGTGACCTGGGCACCGTCGTGGGCAACGGCGAACAGGAGGCAGCTGTTGACCCGCCGCCCGTCGACGAGCACGGTGCACGCGCCGCACTGGCCGTGGTCGCAGCCCTTCTTGGCCCCGGTGAGACCGAGGTGCTGGCGGAGCGCGTCCAGGACGGTGGTGCGGTGATCGAGCGTCAGCGTCCGTGCGGTCCCGTTGATGTGCAGGGTGAGGGTCGACCGGTCGGGAAGAGCGGCCCGGCCCTGGCCGGTACCACCCTTCCCGGGGCTGGTGGGGTCCATGCGCGAGCACCTTCCCGAATGAGAATTCTGCCCTGGTTCCTACCAGATGTGCGAGCGGGCGGCGCGGACCGGAGCGGGCCGGTCGGCACCTGACGCCGTATGGACTACCGGTTGGCCAGCTCGAGGCGGACCTCTTCCTCCTGGTCACCGGCGGCCGTCCCGACCATGCGTACGGCGAACGACTCGGCGAGGTGTTTACGGAAGCGGTCGACGGCCCAGTAACCACCCTGCACGTCCATGAGTACCGGCGCCGTGAGCTGCGCGGGGGCGTCCGCCGCCTTGGTCTCACCGACATCGACGGTCGCGAACCAGACGGTCGGACGCGTGGACGACTCCTCGGCGGGCTCGTCGTCCGCGGGCCGGTCGGAGACGAAGGAGTGCCGCAGCAGGTCGAACACGGTCCGCGCGTCCTCCTCCGCACATCCCGTGACCGCTACTACTACATCCCGGCTCTCCTGATGGCCGGGCGCCTGCTCTGCCGTGCTGTTCACCATGGTTCCTTCCGGTCGGGTCTCGCGGCTCTTCCCTCCAGGCTCACCCCGCAGCCGTATGACTGCGACACGAGAGGAGGGGGCACACGGAACGTGTTCCTCCGAAGGGGAAGCCAAACACATTCCTCAGCAGATCGTCCCAAAATATGAATTAACGCAGATACCCGACTGCATGCAGGTCTCCGGGGTATGCGGCAAGCATGGATGTAACGAACGGAGCGCAGAGTTCTCTCGCCGCCACCCTCGCCGATGACGGTGGCCCCTACGGCATCGTGCTGCCGATCGTCGGGCTGGCCCTGGTGTGCCTGATCATCGGTGCCTTCTGGCTGGGCAAGCGCCGCACGGACGAGGAGCCGCCGCCGCCCAGCCCCGAGGAACAGCCGGTCAAGCCCGATCGGCGTACCCACATCGAGGAGACCGGTACGCACGGGGGTGACGCCTTCCCCACGGACGGCCGGCGCCTCTCCCCGCACCAGCTCAGCGACCGCGGCGGCGAGGTGGCCCCGCCGGAGGCCGACCCGCCCCGCGACCCCCGCTGAACCGCCTCCCGCGACACGCGGCCCCGCCGGTCGGCGGGGCCGCGTGTTGCGGGAGCACGCGCACGAGATGACGCTGGTCCCGGCCGCGGCACCGAGAAAGCCGTGCCCGCAGAACTGACGAAGGCAGTGGCACCATGACCAGAAGCGAACCGGAAGCGAGCTGGGCGGCGGCGCCCCTGACCGGACCCGCCGCCCCCTGCTGGGTCAATCTGCTGACCCGCGATCTGGACGCCGCGCAGCGTTTCTACGGCGCGGTGCTGGGCTGGACGTTCCGGCCCGGCCGACTGGGCCAGGAGTTCGCCGTGGCACGCCGCGACGACGTCCCGGTCGCCGGGATCGTGGCCGTGGCGTCGGCCTACCGGGTGGCCGTGGCATGGATTCCGTACTTCGCCGTCGAGGACGCCGACGTGGCCTCCGCCCGCATCCGCGAACGCAGCGGGACCGTGGCCGTCGGCCCCCTGTCGCTCGGCAAGGGCCGCGGCGCCCTGGCCGCCGACCGGGACGGCGCCGTGTTCGGCATCTGGGAGCGCACCGAGGCCAGCACCTCTCCCCCGTCCCCCGCCGGGCACTCCCACGCCTGGCTCCGCCTGCGTACGAGGAACGCCTTCGACGCCGCGATCTTCTACGGTGAGGTGCTCGACTGGGCCGACGGGAGCCCCGGCAGCTGTGAGGTGGCCTATGTGAGGGACGAGGTCATCGTGCGGTGCGCGGGCCGGCCGCTCGCCCGGATCAGTTCGGGTGCGGTGGAGTCCGCCCCCGACCCCATGGTGCGACCGCACTGGCAGATGCAGTTCCCTGTGTCGGATGTGGAGAGGACCGTGGCCTGCGCGGTGGAGCACGGCGGGGCTCTCGTCGAGCGGCGCCCGGTGCAGCACGGGAGCGAGGCGACCCTGTGTGACCCGGACGGGGGTCTCTTCACCGTCACGGATGTCCGGACACCGGATGTCCTGGAGGACTGAGCTCAGCCCTCGCGGCCCGGCGGCCCGCCCGGCCCGGAGTGGTCGGCCGGCCGCGGACCGCTGCTCCGCGCCCGGGCACGCAGCGGGGCGACGAACCAGCACACCAGGAACCACAGCGCCATCGCTCCCACGAGCCAGAGCGCCAGGGAATCGTGCAGGGCCACTCTCAGAATGAGGAGCAGGGCGGAGCACATGGTGAAGAACAGCAGCACGAGCCCCACGACGGTCACCCGCGAGGCCCACCGGACCGTCTGCGGTTTCACCCGCCGCCCGGTCAGCAGCCGGTGGTAGAAGACCGGCCCGATCAGCGCGGCCACCGTCGCCGAGCCGAGCAGCACGGTCACCACGTAGATACCGCGGTCCAGGTCCGACAGGGTGGTGAAACGGGGCTGGAAGACCACTGCGAGCAGGAAGCCGAACAGGATCTGCACGCCGGTCTGCGCGACCCGCAGTTCCTGGAGCAGGTCGTTCCACCGCCGGTCCGCCCGCTCCTCCTCCGTCTCCTCCCGGCCGTCGTCCCCCCGTGGACGGCTCTCGCGGGGACCACCGTCCCCGCCGCTCCCTGTCGATTCCACGGCGCGCCTCCGTCTCCGGGGCCCCGCCTTCCATGGTGGCACCGGCCTGTCCGCGCACCACATGCCACGTCGCCCGGCGCTCTCGACGGCACGGGATCATTCCCCTAGGCTTTCGCCCACGGCATCGCGCGTCGGTCACCGGCCGGGTGAGGCGTGGAGGTGGCCCGTGAGATGCCCGCTGGAGGCATTCCACCGTGTCGGTCAAGCTCGATCACACCATCGTTCACTGCAAGGACAACCGGGAGTCCGCCGACTTCCTGGCGCACATTCTGGACCTGGAGACCGGGGAGCCGTGGGGCCCCTTCATCCCGGTCCCGCTCGCGAACGACATCACTCTGGACTTCGCGACCGTTCCCGCCGCGTCGATCACGCCCCAGCACTACGCCTTCCTCGTCTCCGAGGCGGAGTTCGACGTGGGGTTCGCCCGCATCCAGAAGCTGGGGATCGCGTACTTCGCCGATCCCCACGAGAGGCTCCCTGGCGAGATCAACCGGAACGACGGCGGACGGGGTGTGTACTTCGCCGACCCGAGCGGTCACGGCATGGAGCTCCTGACGGTCCCCTACGGCGGCTGGTCCTAGGAGGTGTCCCGGCCGGTCCGGCTCTCGGGAGCGGCCGGGCTTCTCACGTGAGGGCGGACGGACCGGCCGACGCCGAGCGTCAGCTCGGGCCGGTCCCACATCACCGCGGGCGGGCTGGCCAGGACGGTGCCGACCGGTTCGGCTCCCACGCCGCGGTAGAAACCCTCGGCCGGCGGGTGCGAGACGATACGCACAGCGGTCAGACCGGCTCGCCGCGCCTCCTCCCTCAGATGGTCCACGAGCCTGCGCCCGATGCCGAGCCCCTGGGCCGCGTCGCCCACGAACAGCAGGTCCAGCTCGGGGGGCGAGACGATCAGCGCGTAGAAGCCCAGCACCTGACCGGTGGCGGGGTCGGCGGCGACGAACACCTGGTGGGTCTCGATGTAGTCGGGGCCGATGCGGTAACCCTCGACCATCGGGGCGTACCGGCCCCCGTACGCGCGCGAGGTCCTCACCAGCCTGGTCAGCCGCTTGGCGTCGCGGGCGACCGCCCGTCTGATCACCGCCGCCTCGCCCGACCCCGTAACGCTTGATCTCATGGAGCGAGTATCCCGCATGGGCCGTGCCCGTCGGTCGCGGTCGCGGTCGCGCGCCTCGCGCCACGGCCTCCAGGTTGAGCGGCGGCCCTGCGGCGGCATGAGCGGCGCCTCGCGGATCTCCTCGTTCACGCCCCCAGCGGCCCGCCCGGGCGGTCAGTGGTCCGCTGCGGCCACCTCGACGGTGAACGACGCGGTGCGGACCTCGCCGCCGTGCCGGAAGTCGAGGAAGAGCCGGTAGGTACCCACGCTGGGCGCTGTCGCGGTGAACGAGACCTCCGGACCCGGGCCGCCCTCGTTCGGGTGGACGTGCAGGTAGGCCAGGTCACCGGAGCGCAGGGCCACCAGATGCCCGTAGGCGCCCAGGTGGGGCTGGAGGTCGGTGACGGGCCTGCCGTCCCTGCTGACGGTCAGGGTGAGTTCACCGGCCCGGCCGGCACGCAGCCCGCCGCTCAGCGCGACCCGGTAGCCGTCGACCTCCGCGACGGCGCGGACGGGCGGCATCCCGGCGGGGCGGAAGGTCCCCGCCACCACGAGATCGGCGCCGAGCGTGCGGTTCGTGCCGCGCTCGCCCGCGGGGGTGAAGTCGGCGAAGAGGCGGTAACCACCGGCCGCGGGAAGTTCGACAGGGGCCGACCAGGTGCCGTCGGCCGACCGCACGGGGTGCAGATGGCGGTAGGTGGTGAGGTCGCGGGAAGCCACGACGAGATGGAGCTCCTTGCCGTGCTCGCGGCGGTAGTCGGTGAGGCCGGCGCCGTGCTCGTCCTCGATGGCGAAGCGGATCTCGCCGGGGGTGCCGGCCGTGAGCGTCGGCGTCCGGAGCGCGAGGGTGTAGCCGCCCTCGGAGACCTCCAGACCGCCCGCCGCACCGCCCCTCCGCACCGCCCCGGCCCCCTCCTGGTGACCGCCGTGCCCTTCGCCCCCGGTCTTCTCCCGCCGCTCAGGCGCAGGGTGCGCGGGACCCGCGTGCTGCGACCCGGTGCCTAGCACCGGGTCGGCGCTCTTGCCGACGCCGTACGCGGTGCCGAACGCGGCGGCGAGCGCGGCAGCGTACGCGGTGATCTTCAGTCCGGTGTTCATGGCGGTCTCCCCAGAGGCGACGGATCTGCTTCCGACACCCTCAACATACCCCCAGGGGGTACCAAGTCAAGCGAGAGGGGTCTCCACCCCGCCCGGAGGACAGGGAGGGGAGAGGGCGCGGGCGCGGTCAGACGGGCACCGTGAGTTCGACGCGCAACCGCTCCACCACCGACCCGGGCAGACGCAGCCCGTCCCGTACGTAACCGTCGAGCCCGCCCCACCGTTCGTCGACGGCGTCCAGGGCCGCGTCCAGATAACGGGGCCGGACCTCGACGACCGCCGAGGCGATGTCCGGGGAGCCTCCAGCGTCGAGGAAGTTCCGCACATAGGGCGCGAAGGCGGCCCGTACGGCGGGGTTCACGGCCAGAAACTCCGCCCGCACCGCCTCTCTCGACGCACCGGCGATCAGCAGCAGGATGGCGGCGGCCCAGCCGGTGCGGTCCTTGCCCGCCGTGCAGTGGAAGAGCACGGGTCTCGCCCTCGGATCGGCCGCCGTCTCCAGGAACGCCCGGCAGGCGGCGGCGGCACCGGGTGAGAGCACCATCTGCCGGTACGTCTGCGCGAACAGCTCCTCGGCCTTTCCGCCACCGAGGACCCTCTCGGCGGCGGCCGGATCGGCGAGCAGGGCCTTGAGGCGGGCGGGGGCGACACCCGGCCTGTCCCCGAGCACGTCGGCCACGAAGAGCCGGGCCCCACGGGCAGCCGGTCCGGCGCCCACTGCCGCTCGTCGGCGGTACGCAGGTCGACGACGGTGCGGATGCCGAGCGCGGCCACCGCCACGTCGCGCACGGCGTCGAGACCGCTCAGCTGTCCGGAGCGCAGCACGATGCCCTGCCGCATCCTGCGGCCGGGCGCGAGGGTGATGCCACCCAGGTCGCGCAGGTTGAGGACGGTGGCGGCCGGGACGGCCCGGGCGGTCTGCATGATCATCTGCCTCTTCCGTCTCCGAAGCCCGGCAATCGTGGCTATTCGGTCCTACATCAGGAGACTTGCACATAATAGGCACCATCCGGCCGATTCCCCCCGCCGAACGCGGCGGCCGGGTAACGCCCCGGCCGTGCCGGATACGCCACGGCCCGTAAAGGATCAAGTACGATCCCGGGAGGGCAAGGTCACAACGGGTCACCCACTGCGGCCCGAGTGGCTGCCCTAGCATCTGAGCATGACGGTCCTGCCTGCTGACGGGCTTCCACTGGCCGCCGAGTTCTCCGACCCTTCCCACGAGCAGTGGCAGCGCCTTGTCGAAGGCGTGCTCCGCAAGTCGGGCAAGGACGTGACGGGCACGGCAGCCGAGGAAGCACTGTCCACCGCACTGGAGGACGGGCTCACCACCCGGCCCCTCTACACCTCCGACGACAGCTCGCCCGCCACCGGATTCCCCGGCTTCGCGCCCTTCACCAGGGGCGGCAGGGCCGAAGGGAACACCGCGGGCGGCTGGGACGTGCGCCAGCGCCACACGCTGACGGACCCCGCGCGGTTGAACGAGGCCGTGCTCGGCGATCTGGAGAACGGTGCCACGTCGCTGTGGCTGACCGTGGGCGGGCCCGCCGGGATTCCGGCCGCCGGCCTCGGCCGGGCCCTGGACGGCGTCCTCCTCGACCTGGCCCCTGTGGCGCTCGACGCGGGCGGTGAACTCGACACTGCGGCAAAGGAGTTGCTCCGGCTCAACGCGGAGCGGGGGGTAGCGGACGAGTCCGTGCGCGGAAGTCTCGGCGCGGACCCGCTGGGCGACGCGGCCCGCACCGGGGCGGAGCCGGACTTCGAGGCCGCCGTCCGCTGGGCGCAGGTCTGCGACACCCGCTACCCGGGTCTGCGCGCGCTGGTGGTGGACGCGTTGCCGTACCACGAGGCCGGCGGTTCGGCCGCCGAGGAGCTGGGCTTCTCGCTGGCGACCGGCGTCGCCTACCTGCGGGCGCTGACGGGGGGCGGGCTCTCCGTCGAGGCGGCCTGCGCCCAGCTGGAGTTCCGGTTCGCGGCCACCGCCGACCAGTTCCTGACCATCGCCAAACTGCGCGCCGCCCGCCTGCTCTGGGCGAGGGTCGCCGAGGCGTGCGGCTCCGTGCACTCCGGCGCGCAGCGGCAGCACGCGGTGACCTCGTCGGTCATGATGACGCGCCGGGACCCCTGGGTGAACATGCTGCGCACCACGCTGGCGTGTGTCGGGGCGGGTGTCGGCGGGGCCGACTCGGTGACGGTGCTGCCGTTCGACCACGCGCTGGGCCTCCCCGACGCGTTCGCGCGGCGTATCGCGCGCAACACCTCGACGATCCTCATGGAGGAGTCGCATCTGGCGCGGGTCATCGACCCGGCGGGCGGCTCCTGGTACGTGGAGCGGCTCACCGCCGAACTGGCCGCCGCCGCCTGGGAGTTCTTCCAGGAGACGGAGCGGGCCGGCGGCCAGGCCGCCGTCCTGCGCTCGGGGGCGGCCGGTGAGCGGCTCGCCGCCACCTGGGCCGCCCGCAGCAGGGACCTGGCACGCCGCAGGGAGCCGGTGACGGGGGTCAGCGAGTTCCCGAACCTGACGGAACCCGCCGTGGAACGCGAGCCCGCGCCCGCCGTCCCCGCCGGCGGCCTGCCCAAGGTCCGCAGGGACGAGGCGTTCGAGGCGCTGCGGGCCCGGTCCGATGCCCAGGTGGCGGTCTCGGGCGCGCGCCCGACGGTGTTCATCGCCGCGCTGGGCCCGGCCGCGACGCACACGGCGCGTGCCTCGTTCGCCTCCCATCTCTTCCGGGCAGGTGGCATCGAGCCCGTCCATGATCCCGTGTCGGTGGACGCCTCGACGGCCGCCGAAGCCTTCGCCGCCAGTGGCGCGAGGATCGCCTGCCTCTGTTCAGGTGACGCGCTCTACGCCGAGCAGGCCGAGTCCGTCGCCGCCGCCCTGAAGACGGCCGGTGCCGAGCAGGTGTTCCTCGCGGGCAGGCCCGGGTCCTACCCCGGTGTGGACGGTTACGTCTTCGCCGGCTGCGACGTGGTCGCCGTCCTCTCCTCCGTACTCGACCGCATGGGAGTGGCGTGATGCAGAACCCCGGAACCTCACCCGGCGCCGCGGAGAATCCGGTTCCCGACTTCTCCCAGATCCCGCTCGGCACCGGCGTCGCCCCGGAGGGGTCCACCGACCGCTGGCGCGGCGCGGTGCGGGAGGCGACCGGCCTGTCCGGCGATGAGCTCGTCTGGGAGACGCCCGAGGGCATCGCCGTGAAGCCGCTGTACACGGACGAGGACGTGGCGGGTCTCGACTTCCTCGGCACGTATCCGGGCATCGCCCCGTATCTGCGTGGCCCCTACCCGACGATGTACGTCAACCAGCCGTGGACCATCCGGCAGTACGCGGGCTTCTCCACCGCCGAGGAGTCCAACGCCTTCTACCGGCGCAACCTCGCGGCCGGCCAGAAAGGGCTCTCGGTCGCCTTCGACCTGCCGACCCACCGCGGTTACGACAGCGATCACCCGCGGGTGACGGGTGACGTCGGCATGGCGGGCGTGGCCATCGACTCGATCTACGACATGCGCCAGCTCTTCGACGGCATCCCCCTGGACGAGATGTCGGTGTCGATGACGATGAACGGTGCGGTGCTCCCCGTGCTGGCGCTGTACATCGTGGCCGCCGAGGAACAGGGCGTGCCGCCCGAGAAGCTCGCGGGGACCATTCAGAACGACATCCTCAAGGAGTTCATGGTCCGCAACACCTATATCTACCCGCCGGGTCCCTCGATGCGGATCATCTCCGACATCTTCGCGTTCACCTCGCAGAAGATGCCCCGGTACAACTCGATCTCCATCTCCGGCTACCACATCCAGGAGGCCGGAGCGACGGCCGACCTGGAGCTGGCGTACACGCTGGCCGACGGGGTTGAGTACCTGCGGGCCGGCCGCGACGCGGGGCTGGACGTCGACGCGTTCGCGCCGCGCCTGTCCTTCTTCTGGGCGATCGGCATGAACTTCTTCATGGAGATCGCGAAGCTGCGGGCGGCCCGGCTGCTGTGGGCGAAGCTGGTCAAGGAGTTCGAGCCGAAGAACGACAAGTCCCTCTCGCTGCGCACCCATTCCCAGACGTCCGGATGGTCGCTGACCGCACAGGACGTGTTCAACAACGTCACCAGGACGTGTGTGGAGGCGATGGCCGCCACCCAGGGGCACACCCAGTCGCTGCACACCAACGCGCTGGACGAGGCACTGGCCCTGCCGACGGACTTCTCGGCGCGGATCGCCCGTAACACGCAGTTGCTGCTCCAGCAGGAGTCGGGCACCTGCCGGGTCATCGACCCGTGGGGCGGCAGCGCGTACGTGGAGAAGCTTACGGACGACCTGGCTCGGCGGGCCTGGCAGCACATCGAGGAGGTCGAGGGGGCGGGCGGTATGGCCAAGGCCATCGACGCGGGTATCCCCAAGCTCCGGATCGAGGAGGCCGCGGCCCGTACGCAGGCGCGGATCGACGCCGGGCGCCAACCCGTCATCGGGGTCAACAAGTACCGGGTGGAGACCGACGAGAAGATCGACGTGCTCAAGGTCGACAACTCCTCCGTGCGCACCCAGCAGATCGAGAAGCTGCGGCGGCTGCGCGAGGAGCGCGACGAGACGGCGTGCCAGGAGGCGCTGCGGGCACTGACTGCCGCCGCCGGCCGGGAGCCCGGTCCGGATCTGGAGGGCAACCTGCTGGCGCTGGCCGTCGACGCGGCCCGGGCGATGGCCACGGTCGGCGAGATCTCGGACGCACTGGAGCAGGTGTACGGCAGGCACGCGGGGCAGATCCGTACGATCTCCGGCGTGTACCGCAAAGAGGCAGGAGACTCCCCCGCAGTGGACCGCACCCGCACGCTGGTCGACGCCTTCGCGGAGGCGGAGGGCCGCCGGCCGCGCATCCTCGTCGCGAAGATGGGCCAGGACGGCCACGACCGCGGCCAGAAGGTGATCGCCACGGCCTTCGCCGACCTGGGCTTCGACGTCGACGTCGGCCCGCTCTTCCAGACGCCGGGCGAGGTGGCACGGCAGGCGGTCGAGGCGGACGTCCACGTCGTCGGGGTCTCCTCACTGGCCGCCGGGCACCTCACGCTCGTACCGGCGCTCCGCGAGGAGCTGGCGGCGGAGGGCCGTGAGGACATCATGATCGTGGTGGGCGGTGTGATTCCGCCGCAGGACGTCGAGGCGCTGCACGAGGCGGGGGCCACCGCCGTCTTCCCGCCCGGCACGGTGATCCCCGACGCGGCCCACGACCTGGTCACGCGGCTCGGTGCCGCGCTCGGCCACGAGCTGTGAGCCGCTGACCGCATGCCTTCGACGATCGACATCGACAGGTACGTGGAGGGGGTGCTCGGCGGGAAGCGGGCGTACATCGCGCGCGCCATCACTCTCGTGGAGTCGACCCGTCCACAACACCGGCCCCTGGCACAGCAGTTGCTCACCCGGCTGCTGCCGCACGCGGGGCAGGCCCGGCGGGTGGGTGTCAGCGGGGTGCCCGGCGTGGGGAAGTCCACGTTCATCGACGCGCTCGGCACCATGCTCACGGGCCTCGGGCACCGGGTCGCGGTGCTGGCCGTCGACCCCTCCTCCAGCAGGACCGGCGGCTCGATCCTGGGTGACAAGACCAGGATGGAACGGCTGGCCGTCGACAGCCGTGCTTTCGTACGCCCTTCCCGAGCGCGGGAACACTCGGCGGGGTCGCCAAGGCGACGCGCGAGTCCATGGTGGTGATGGAGGCGGCGGGCTACGACGTCGTCCTCGTGGAGACGGTGGGGGTCGGACAGTCGGAGACGGCCGTGGCCCACATGGTCGACACGTTCCTGCTGCTGACCCTCGCCCGGACGGGCGACCAGCTCCAGGGCATCAAGAAGGGCGTCCTGGAGCTGGCGGACGTCATCGCGGTCAACAAGGCCGACGGCCCGCACGAGCGCGACGCCAGGTCGGCGGCGCGCGAACTGGCGGGCGCCCTGCGGCTGATGCACCCGGCGGACGCCGCGTGGACTCCCCCGGTCCTCACGTGCAGCGCCCGCGAGTCGAGCGGCCTCGACGCGCTGTGGGAGCAGCTGGAACAGCACCGCACCCTGCTCGACTCCACCGGCCGGCTGACGGCGAAGCGCCGGGAGCAGCAGGTCGACTGGACGTGGACGATGGTCCGCGACGAGCTGTTGGACAGCCTGCGCGACCATCCCGTGGTGCGTGCGCTCTCTCCCGCGCTCGAACAGCGGGTACGGGACGGTGAGCTGACGGCCACGCTCGCCGCCGAGCAGATTCTCGGCGCGTTCCGCGGCGACGCGGAGCAGCCCGGCGGTGAGCCAGGGCCGACCGGCTGACGCCTCATGGCCGGTCTCCGGAGCGGTGCGGCGGTGTCGACGCGGCGGTGCTCACCGGCCCCGAGCAGCTCTTCGTGCACCACACCGTTCCGGGCGCCTGAACGGCACCCGGCCGCCGGCGCGCCGCGGTACCCGCAGGGCACCGCGGCGCACGGGATCAGCCGGCCGCGTCCAGCGCGGCGGAGACCAGCGCACGGGCCTCGTCCTGGACTTCGGCCAGGTGATCCGGCCCCTGGAAGCTCTCCGCGTACACCTTGTAGACATCCTCGGTCCCCGATGGGCGGGCGGCGAACCATGCGCTGTCGGTGCAGACCTTGAGGCCGCCGATGGGGGCGCCGTTGCCGGGGGCCTCGGTGAGGACGGCCGTGACGGGTTCACCGGCCAGGGTGTCCGCGGTGACCTGCTCCGGGGAGAGCCGGGCCAGGACCGCCTTCTCCTCACGGGTCGCGGGGGCGTCGACGCGGGCGTACGCCGGGTCGCCGAACCGTGCCGTGAGCTCCTTGTAGTGCTGGGAGGGGGTCGATCCCGTGACGGCCGTGATCTCGGAGGCCAGCAGGGCGAGGAGGATGCCGTCCTTGTCGGTGGTCCACACGCCGCCGTCGCGGCGCAGGAAGGACGCCCCGGCCGACTCCTCGCCGCCGAAGCCCAGGCTGCCGTCGTAGAGCCCGTCCACGAACCACTTGAAGCCCACCGGCACCTCCGTCAGCGGGCGCCCGAGATCGGCGGCGACCCGGTCGATCATGGAGGAGGAGACGAGTGTCTTGCCGATGCCCGTACCCGCCGGCCAGCCGTCGCGGTGGGAGAACAGGTACTGGATGGCGACGGCGAGGTAGTGGTTGGGGTTCATCAGCCCGCCGTCCGGGGTGACGATGCCGTGCCGGTCGGCGTCGGCGTCGTTCCCGGTGGCGATGGTGTAGGCGTCGCGCCGCTCGATCAGCGATGCCATCGCGTACGGGGACGAGCAGTCCATACGGATCTTGCCGTCCCAGTCCAGCGTCATGAAGCGCCAGGTGGGGTCGGCCAGCGGGTTGACCACCGTGAGGTCGATGCGGTGGCGTTCGGCGATGCGCCCCCAGTAGGCGACGGACGCGCCACCGAGGGGGTCGGCCCCGATGCGGACACCCGCGTCGCGGACGGCGTCCAGGTCCAGGACGGCGGGCAGGTCGTCCACGTACGCCGTGAGGAAGTCGTGACGGCCGGTCGTGCCGGCGGCCAGCGCCCGGGCGTACGGTACGCGGCGGACCTCCTTCAGTCCGCCCTCGATGAGCGCGTTGGCGCGGTCCTGGATCCACGAGGTGGCGTCCGACCCGGCCGGGCCGCCGTGCGGCGGGTTGTACTTGAAGCCGCCGTCACCGGGGGGGTTGTGCGACGGGGTCACCACGATCCCGTCGGCGAGGCCGTCTGACCGGTCGCGGTTGTACGTCAGGATGGCGTGCGAGACGGCCGGGGTCGGGGTGTAGCCGTCGGCGGAGTCGATCAGGACGGTGGCACCGTTGGCGGCCAGGACCTCCAGGGCGGTGACCCGGGCGGGCTCGGACAGCGCGTGGGTGTCGGCGCCGAGGTAGAGCGGCCCGTCGGTGCCCTGGCGTGTCCGGTAGTCGCAGATGGCCTGCGTGGTGGCGGCGATGTGGTCCTCGTTGAAGGCTGCCGCCGTCGCGCTGCCCCGGTGACCCGAGGTGCCGAAGGCGACGCGCTGGTCGGCCTCGGCAGGGTCGGGGTGTACGGCGTAATAGGCCGTCACCAGCCGTGCCACGTCCACCAGGTCTCCTGGCTGTGCCGGCTTCCCGGCCCGTTCGTGCACCATGTGATCTCCTCGTTCTCGGCCGGCCGGCCGTCACCGCCGGTGCTGCGGTGACGGCCGGCCACAGGTGTTCTGCCTGATTCTGCCCTCCGCCCCGGCCGCCGCCCGCCCCGCGTGGCCGAAACGCCCGCACCCGCGGTCTCCTGGTCCACGGCCTGCCCGTCGTGCGCCCCCACGCGTCGCCGGGTGGGCGTATCCCGGTCGCGGCGGGCGGGTTTCGGACGTCGACTGGTGGTATCCGGGTCCCTGAGGGCACTGCCCGACCGTGCCGCCGGGCCCGCCCACCGACGAGCCGAACATCTATGAGGAGTACGTCATGCCCGCAGGATCCAGCCCCAGACGTGAGCGCCAGTACGAGCACGTGAAGGAGAGCGCCGAGAAGCGCGGCACGCCGGAAGGCCGCGCGAAGGAGATCGCCGCGCGCACGGTCAACAAGGAGCGTGCCCGCGCGGGCGAGGCGAAGAACCCCGGCAAGACCTCCACCCGTGACCCGAAGTCCGCCTCGCAACGCGGTGGCATGCGCTCGCACAGCGGCGCCCAGGGTCCCACGAGGGACCAGCTCTACGAAGAGGCGAAGAAGAAGAACGTCGAGGGCCGTTCGACCATGAACAAGGAACAGCTCCTCAAGGCCGTGGGGCGCTGAACCAGCGGTGACGGCAACGGCGGACGCGGGGCGCGCGCAAGCGCTCCGCGTCCGCCCGGGGGCCCTCAGGATGCCGGGACCCGTCCGGTCCGACAGCGTCAGAGACGGGGGCCGGAGCGGGACGCCCGTGCCCGGTCCTCCGCCGCACGGGCGGCGGCCTGGTAGCGCTGCCCCTCGGCCTTGAGCCGCTCGTCCCCGAGGGCCGCGCCGTCCGCCCTCATCTTGGCGCCCTTCACCCTCATGACCTTGGCCCGGACCATCTCCGCGCGCATTCCCATGGTGGGTTCCTTCCTTCTGGCTCGTGCAGCAGTTCGCGTCGTGCCGAGTTGGCGTCGTGTCAGAGTTCACGCAGCGCGGGCAGGAGTTTCTGCTCCGCCCAGCGGATGAACGACTGCTGGTGCTCGCCACCGATCTGGACGAGTGCGATCTCCGTGAATCCCGCGTCGACATAGGGCCGGACCGCGTCGACGAAAGCCCCGACGTCGTCACCGCACGGCACGGACTGCTCGACGTCCTCTGGCCGGACGTACGTGGTGGCCTGGTCGAACGCGGACGGCCCCGGAAGTTCGGAGTTCACCTTCCAGCCACCCATCGACCAGCGGAACTGGTCGTGTGCCCGCTCTACGGCCGCCGATCGGTCCTCGTCGTAGCAGACGGGCAGCTGGCCGACGCGGGGCTTTCCCGAGCCGCCGTGCCGGTCGAACGCGGTCAGCAGTTCCTTCTTGGGCTCGGTGGCGATGACGAGATCGGCCAGCCTCCCCGCGATCTCGCAGGAGCGGTTCCCCGATACGGCGATGCCCACCGGAACCCGGGTGTCGGGCAGGTCCCAGAGCTTGGCGTTGTCCACGTCGAAGTGGGTGCCGCTGCGGCTGACGTACCCGCCGTCGAAGAGCGCGCCGATAATCTCCACGGCCTCTTCCAGCATCTCCAGGCGGACGTGCGCCGCGGGCCAGCCGGCACCCACGACGTGCTCGTTGAGGTTCTCGCCCGAACCGAGCCCGAGGCGGAACCGCCCTTCCGAGAGCAGCTGCAGCGTCGCCGCCTTCTGCGCCACCACGGCCGGGTGGTAGCGGACGGTCGGGCAGGTCACATACGTCATCAGCGGGATGGTGGAGGTCGCCTGCGCCGCCGCTCCCAGCACGCTCCAGGCGTACGGGGCGTGGCCCTGGGAGTCGAGCCACGGGAAGTAGTGGTCCGAGGTGACGGAGAAGTCGAACCCGGCCCGTTCCGCCGCCACCACGTCGTCGACCAGCGCTCGGGGACCGGCCTGCTCGGTCATCATCGTGTATCCGAATTGCACCATATGGTTGGCGTTTCCGGGATGCAGGGGTTGAAACACGCGAACCGGCCCCTTCTTCTCCGGCTTTCGGCTCCCGCCTTCGCCGGACCGGAGGGGCAGGGCCCCGGGGGAGGACCCGTTCCCGCAGGGCCCACACCGCGCCCCGGCTCCCGACCCGGCCTACCGTGGACCGCGTGGGGGGGTCATCCGTACTCGCACCGAAGGAGAGTTCCGATGCCCCAGGGAAGCGGCAAGGACAAGCTCGCCGGCAAGGCGAAGGAAGCCATGGGCAAGATGACCGGCAACCGCCGCAAGGAAGCCGAGGGCAAGGTGGAGCAGGCGAAGGGCGAGGCCAAGAAGAAGCTGCACGGCCGCGGCGACCGCTAGTCCCGATCCTCCGCGCACCTCCGTGGGCGCGCCCCCGCTCCTGCCTGCGGCACGGGTTCGGCACCGGCCTTCCAGCCGGTGCCGAACCACGTGTGCGCCGCCGCGAGGAGTCGGTTGCCGCTGCGCTGCACCGGGGCCAGACTGGGATGACAACAACGCGGGAAGGGAGCAGATCGTGATCTTGCTCGGAGTCATTCTTCTCGTCATCGGGCTCGTGGCCGGTATATCCATTCTGTGGACCATCGGTGTCGTGCTCGTGGTGATCGGGGTCGTCCTGTGGATTCTCGGATCGATGGGACACGCCGTAGCCGGACGAAGGCACTACTGGTAGCGCGCCACCGGAAACCCGAGGGCGCACTTCGGCGTGTGCCTGCGCGTGCGCCGAGATGCCGGGGAAGCCGGCCCGGCCGGGGCTCGGACCGGACCGGGGCGGCTTCCTGCACCTGTGGTACCGGAGGCTCTCCGTCAGCGCATCGCCGGGTTCCGGTCAGCCGCGCCAGGACCCTGACGACATCTCCCGATCTGTGAGCACTCCCTTGAGCCGCTCGTCGCGCCGCAGACGGGCAGCGCTCCGACGCCGATTTCCGCCGTCTTCAGTGCGTCCCTCACGGTCACCTGCGGCCTCGGTGAGGTGGTTGATGTGCCCCGAAGCACACGCAGCGGCGCTCTCCCCGCCCGTGCGGTAGCCGGCCCCGCCCACGGTGCTCCTCGGTACGCAGAGCACACGACGTCGCCCTTCGGCCCCGCGCCACCGGTGACTGACAAGGGCGGGCTCCTCCGACGACCGCCGCCCCCGCCGTCCTGGGCTGTCGGAGTGAACCCTGCCCGAGGGCGCTCCCATCCGGGCAGGCATAAGCGCATCCGTGCTCCGGCCACCGGCCGAAGCACGTGTACGCGTGGAACGAATACCGAAGGGGGTTGTCCATGCTCGATACGCGGACGACGCGGGCAGGCACCGCCGCCGTCGACGGCCCCGGCGGGGCGCCGTACGGCGCGGGCGACGCCACCGCCGCCGTCGACGGTGTGCTGGCCGAGCACCTGGGCGCGAGGCTCGTCGAGGCCGCCGAGGTGGACGGCCTGTTCGCCCAGGAGGTGGCGGGCCGGGTCGCCGAGCTCGTCCAGCGCGGCGGAAAGCGTCTGCGGACGGCCTTCCTGTGGTGCGGGTGGCGGGCCGCAGGCGGAACTGGATCACCCAGGACCCTGCTGCGTCTCGCGGCGGCCCTGGAACTGCTCCAGGCGTGCGCGCTCGTACACGACGACGTGATGGACGGGTCTCCCGTACGGCGCGGCGCGCCGGCGGTGCACACCGACTTCGCCCGGGTGCACCGGGCCCGCGGTATGCGGGGTTCCCCGGACGCCTACGGCGCGGCCGCCGCCGTACTGGCGGGCGATCTGGCCCTGGCCTGGGCCGACGACCTGCTCACCGAGACCGTGCTCTCCTCACCGCACGGACACCGGCTGCACCGGGAGTGGCAGGCGATGCGCACGGAGATGGTGGCCGGACAGTACCGCGACATCCACGCCCAGGCCGCCGGTTCGTCGGGGACGGAGGAGGCGCTGAAGGTCGCCACTCTGAAGAGCGCGCTGTACACCGTCGCACGACCGCTCGCGCTCGGCGCGTCCCTGGCCGGCGCCGACGCGGGCACGGTGGAGGCGCTGCGGTCGGCGGGCCGGTGCGCGGGGCTCGCCTTCCAGCTCCGGGACGATCTGCTGGGAGCCTTCGGGGACCCCGCGGTCACGGGCAAGCCGGCCGGCGAGGACCTCCGCGGCCGGAAGCTGACGTACCTCCTCGCGGTGGCGAGCGAACTCGCCGCCGCCGGGCACGACGAGGAGGCCGTCGCGGCGCTGGGGCCCGACGCCTTCCAGCCGGGCACGCCCGCCCGCTCCGAGGACGCGGTCGACCGGATGCGCGCCGCGCTGGAGCGCACGGGCGCGACTGCGGTCGTCGAGGCCCGCATCACCGAACTTGCCGCCATGAGTCTGCGTCAGTTCGGCGTCACGGGCGCCGACCACCAGGTGCGCCGGGAGTTCGCCTCGCTGGTCGAGCGAGCGGTGGGCGCGGCGCCGGAGCATGACAAGGAGAACCTGTGCGCACAGTGACGGGTCCGACCGATCACGTCGTCGTGGTCGGTGCCGGACTGTCCGGGCTGGCCGCGGCCCTGCACCTCCTGGGCGCCGGCCGGCGCGTGACCGTGGTCGAACGGGAGGCGCTGCCCGGCGGACGGGCGGGCCGGGTCGAGCTCGGCGGTTACCTCGTCGACACGGGGCCCACCGTGCTGACCATGCCGGAGCTGGCGGACGACGCGTTCGCGGCCGTCGGCGACAGCCTCTACCGGCGCGTGGACCTCATCCCGCTCGATCCGGCCTACCGGGCCCGCTTCGCGGACGGCTCCACGCTCGACGTCCACACCGACGGTGACGCCATGGAGGCGGAGGTGCGGCGGTTCGCCGGTCCCGCCGAGGCGGCCGGATACCGCAGGCTGCGGTCCTGGCTCGAGCAGTTGTACCAGGCGCAGATGCGCCGCTTCATCGACACGAACTTCGACTCGCCCTTCCAGTTGCTGCACCCCGACCTGGCCAGGCTGGCGGCGCTCGGCGGCTTCGGCCGGCTGGACCCCGGGATCGGCAGGTTCCTCTCGGACGCCCGCCTGCGCAGGGTGTTCTCCTTCCAGGCGCTGTACGCGGGGGTCGCCCCGGCCAGGGCACTGGCCGCGTACGCCGTCATCGCCTACATGGACACGGTGGCGGGCGTCTGGTTCCCCCGGGGCGGCATGTACGCGCTGCCCCGGGCGATGGCGGACGCGGCGGGTGACGCCGGTGCGGAGTTCCGGTGGTCGGCGGAGGTGACGGAGCTGGAGCGCTCCGCCGGACGGGTACGGGCCGTGCGCCTGTCCTCGGGTGAACGGATCGCCTGCGACGCCGTCGTCCTCACACCTGACCTGCCGGTCGCGCACCGCCTCCTGGGGCGCGCTCCCCGGCGGCCCGTGCGGCTGCGCCACTCCCCCTCGGCGGTGATCCTCCACGCCGGCACGGACCGCACCTGGCCCGAACTCGCGCACCACACGATCTCCTTCGGCTCCGCGTGGGAGCGGACGTTCGAGGAGCTGACGCGCACCGGGGAGCTGATGAGCGATCCGTCGCTGCTCATCACCCGGCCGACGACGCACGACCCGGGACTCGCGCCTGAGGGCAAGCACCTGCACTACGTGCTGGCCCCGTGCCCCAACACCACGACCGGACCGCCCGCCACCTCCTGGCACGAGCTGGGGCCGCGGTACCGCGACAGCCTGGTGGCCGAGCTCGAACGCCGCGGGCTGCACGGGTTCGGCGGTTCCGTCGACCGCGAGCTGCTGGTCACTCCGGTGGACTGGACCGCGCAGGGGCATGCGGCGGGCACGCCGTTCTCCGTGTCCCACACCTTCGCCCAGACGGGCCCCTTCCGGCCCCGCAACCTGGTACGCGGCTGGGACAACGTCGTTCTCGCCGGCTGCGGGACCACGCCGGGAGTCGGTGTCCCCACCGTCCTCATCAGCGGGAAACTCGCCGCCGCGCGCATCACCGGTGGGGACCGGCCGGGACGCGTGCACACCCCACCCCACGACGGACCGTCGTACCGTCCTCGAAAGGCACCGCCGATGACCCGACGTGAACTGGACGCCGCCGGCATCACCGAGCCGGGACTGCGCGCCGCCTACGCGCGGTGCAGACAGCTCAACGCCCGTCACGGCAAGACGTACTTCCTGGCCACCCGCCTGCTGCCCGTCGAGCGCCGCCCCGCGGTCCACGCCCTGTACGGCTTCGCCCGGTGGGCGGACGACATCGTCGACGACCTCGACCGGCGGGAGACGCCCACCGAACGCGACCGGCTGCTGCGACTGCTGGAGAGCGACCTCACGCACGCGCTGCGCACTGGCGGCGGGGAGGAGCCCGTGGTGCGCGCCGTGGCGGACACCGCCGAGCGGTACGCCATCGAGCCGGGGCTGTTCGCCGATTTCATGGCCTCCATGCGCAGCGACCTGAACGTCACCGACTATGCGGCGTACACCGATCTGCGGGAGTACATGCACGGTTCGGCGGCGGTGATCGGGTTGCAGATGCTGCCGGTCCTCGGCACGGTCGCCGCCGTCGAGGAGGCGGCACCGCACGCGGCGGCGCTCGGGGTGGCCTTCCAGCTGACGAACTTCCTGCGGGACGTGGGCGAGGACCTGGACCGGGGGCGCGTCTACCTGCCCGCGGACCTGCTCGCCGCCCACGGGGTGGACCGGCCGCTGCTGGAGTGGAGCCGTCGTACCGGCCGCCGTGATCCGCGTATCCGCGCGGCCTTCGTGGCCGCCGACGCCATGACCAGGGAGGTGTACCGCGAGGCGGAGCCGGGTATCGGCATGCTCGACCCGCGGGTGCGGCCCTGCATCGCCACGGCGTACGCGCTGTACGGCGGCATTCTGGACGCCATCGCCGACGACGGCTACGCCGTACTGCACCACCGCTCCGTGGTGCCGCGCCGGCGACGGGCGCGTACGGCCGCCGCCGGGCTGGTGCGCATCGTGGGCGCGCGGTTCCGCTCCCCCGCGCCGGACCCGGTGGCGCCCGCACACGGCGCTTCGCCCCACAGGGAAGGACTCGTCCGATGAACGACCCCGGCAGCCGGGCGCGTTGGACCCCGCCGCTGCGCGTGCGCAGGGGGCGGGGTGGGCGGCCCAGGCACCGACGTGGCAGGAGGCGAAACCCTCGGTGATCTCCGCGGCCCTCAAGCGGGCCGCCGCGCGGCCCTCGGGGAACTGGTTCGTCGCCGGCTCCTCCCGGGGCATCGTCCGAGGCCGCCCGTACGGCCGCACCGTGAGCGGTGTGGAGGTCGTGCTGTGGCGTACGGACACGGGTGAGGTCCGGGCCGGGCCTGGTGCCTGCCCGCACCTGGGTGCTCCGTTGCGTGAGGGCAGGGTGGTGTGCGGGACGCTGGTGTGCCGCTGGCACGGCCTGGCGCTCGAAGGCGGCCCGTTCGCGGGGTGGGAGCCCCTGCCCGTGCACGACGACGGGGTGCTGGTGTGGGTGCGCCTTGACGAGGCGGGGGCGAGGAGCCGCTTGAGCGCCCGGTCCTGCCGGTGCGGCCGGTGCGGCTGTCGACGGGAGGTGCGGTGGACTCGGTGTTCACCGCGGTGGGCCGGTGCGAGCCCGAGGACGTGGTGGCGAACCGGCTCGATCCCTGGCACGGGTCCTGGTTCCATCCGTACTCGTTCGTCGACCTGCGCGTGGTGGACACTCCCCGGGACGAACTCGACGACGGCTTCGCCGTCGAGGTGTCGTTCCGCGTCGCCGGCCGGCTGGTGGTGCCCGTGCGGGCCGTGTTCACGGCGCCGGAGCCGCGCACGGTCGTCATGCACATCACCGAGGGTGAAGGGGCCTCATCGGTCGTGGAGACGCACGCCACTCCGCTGACCCCCGGGGGCACGCCCGTCCCCGTACCGCGGTGACCGAGGCGGTCGTCGCCGCGTCGGAGCGGCGCGGCTTCGCCCTGGCGCGGGCCGCCGCACCGGTGCTGCGCCCGCTGATGCGCCGGGCGGCCGGGCGGCTGTGGCGCGACGACCTCGCCTACGCCGAGCGCCGCTGGTCACTGCGCAGCACCGGCCGGTTCCCCGGCTGAGACGGCCGAGGCGACTGAGGCGGCCGGATGTCGGGGTGTCGGGTGGCGGGGTGTCAGCGCGGCCGCGCCAGGGCGGCGGCGGCCCGCAGGAGCGGGGAACGGCCGGCGCGCGGCACCGTCCACAGCACCTGCCCGCGCACCCCCCACCCGGCGAGCAGGGCGTTGGCCGCGAGGAAACCCGTGGTCGCGGCGCGTTCCATCAGCGCGACCGGCAGGGCGCAGCGGACCGCGTCGCCCGCCGTCACCACCTGCGGGTGCGCGGTGCGTACGGGGGGCCGGTGCGCGTGGCCGCCCACGGGGAACAGCGGGCAGTCGGCCCGCCACACGTGGCGGGCGTCGACGATCCGGGCGTCGCGTGTCTCCGGGTACACGGCGTGCAGTTGGGTGAGAAGCGCCTCCTGGACCTCCTTCCGCTCGCGCCGGGGGTCGACGGCGTAGGCGTGCAGCTCGACCACCGACCCGCCCGACCGGCGCGCCCACCGTGCCGCTTCGCCCTCCCACCGGTCCAGGACACTGATGTTGTCCAGACCCTCGTAACCGCTGGTGCCGAGAAAACCGGGCCGGTCCGCGCGCACCGGCCGGTCGAGCCAGAGCCGGGAGACGAGGAACGGCGGCGCGGTGCGCAGCCGGGCGATGTCGTCGCGCCAGGCCGTGGTCCCCAAGCGGGGCGACGTCGCCACGACCCGCCGCAGTCCGGCGACGTCGAGTGCGAGCACCGCCGCATCGTGGCGCTCGGTGCCGCCGTCCGTCTCCACCTCGACGCCGCCGCCGTCGAGCGGCCGGACGCCGTGGACCGCCGTGCCGGTGCGCACCTGGGCTCCGAGCTGTTCCAGATATCCGCCGAGCGGCTCCCACAGGGCCTGGGGGAAGGGTTCGCGCGGTACGTCGAAGAGCAGGCCCTCGGAGGAGCCGAGGAAGTAGATGTGGAACATCAGCAGCAGTTCCGCGGCGGACAGCTCGCGCGGGTCGGCGAAGAAGCTGCGGGAGAAGACCTCGAACGCCAGGTGGTGGGCCGCCTCGGGGAATCCGATCCCGTACAGGAAGTCCTCGGCGCTGACCTCGTCGAACCGCTCGTAGACGTCGGGGACCCGCACGTCCAGGAGGGGCAGCGCCGCCCTGGGGTTCATCGCGGCCAGGTCCCGCCAGGTGAAGGTGGGACTGAGCGCGACGAAGCCCAGGGCGCTCCAGGGAGGTGTCCTCGGGACGCGGGCGAAGCTGTCGGTGAGACCGCCGCTGTGCCGCAGGGGGTAGTCGGGCAGCGCCACGAGCCCGGTGAGTCCGGGGTCCGTGCGGCGCAGCAGCCCGCGCAGGTTGTAGTACTGCCGGAAGAAGGCGTGGAAGCCTCGGCCCATGGTGGCGCCGGAGCCGTCCGTGAGCCGGGTACGCCATCCGGTCAGCCGGCCGCCGAGCGCTTCCTCGCGCTCGTAGACCGTGACCCGTACTCCGCGTTCGGCGAGGGCCGTCGCAGCGGCGAGACCCGCGATGCCGCCGCCGATCACGGCGGTGCGCGGCGCGTCACCCGTGAACCGGTTCCGGCCGGGGGCGGGCAGGATCACCTCGGCCCTGCGGTCCCGGCCGCGGCGGGGGGCGCTCACGGGGCGGCCGGCTTCACGGGTCCGGGGCCGGTCTCGGCGAGGAAGGTGTGGACGATGCCCGTCTGCCATCCGGCGACCGGGAGGGTGCGTACGCCGGTGAAGCCGGCCCGGGCGATGCGGGCGGCGAAGGCGGGGGCCGTGTCGAAAGCGGCGACGCTGCGCCGCAGGTGGTGGTAGAGCGGCCGGTCGCCGGTGAGCGTGCCCGCGGGGATGATCGCTCCCCGGCACACCGCCTCCCACAGAAGACGGTGGGCCGGGGAGCCGCTGAGGCTGTACTCGTGCACGGCGAGACGCCCGCCGGGCGTCAGGAGTGCGCGGACGTCGGCGAGTACGGCGTCCGGGTCGGTGACGTTGCGGAACAGGTAGGCGGCGAAGACCGCGTCGTAGGGCTGCGCGCCCCCGGCCGCGTGGAGTTCCTCGGCGGTCAGATGGAGGAAGCACACGTTGTCGGGCCAGGCTTTGGCGAGGGCGCGTTCCAGCATGCCCGCGGAGGCGTCGACCGCAGTGATCCGCGCGTGCGGGGCCGCCTTGAGCAGGGCCCGGGTGGAGGCGCCGGTGCCGCAGCCGAGGTCCAGGACGCGCAGACCGGCTCCGCCGTCGGGCAGCCGGAGGCGGCGGGCGGAGCGGTTCAGGTCGGCGTGGTGCCCCGGGTTGACGGCAGCGAGCCGGTCGTAGGTGGGGGCGGCGTGGTCGAAGGCGGCTGTGAGGTCGTGGTCCTGCAACAGCGTCATCAGCGGCTCTCTCCGGATCGGGTGGGGGTACGGCGGGGCAGGAAGGGGAGTTCGGCGGCGGTGCGGAGCATGGGGACGACCGGGGTACGGAGTCCGATGCCGAACTCCTCCCAGGGCGTGCCCGCGCCGTCGAGGAAGCGCAGCAGCCGTTCCATCGGGACGCGTTGGAAGAGGTCGGTGAAGAACCGCGGTCCGTCGACGCGTCCGGTGTCAAGCGCCCGCAGGAGCACCGCGTCCATGGCGAGCGCGCGCCGGCCGTGGGGGCGCGGCACGGTCGCGCCGCCGTCGCGCACGGCGGCGGCGATGGCGCGGCTCTGGCGTTGCACGGCGGCGAAGGTGTAGCCGGTGGCGGGCCGGGTGGCGCCTCCGGCCGCACCGATACGGAAGACGGCCTTCCCGGTCCGGCGCGGGAAGCGGGCGTCGGTCATGGGGATGACGCCCTGTTCCGCGGATTCGACGGTGAGCGGTCCCAGTCGCAGTACGTCGTCGGTGTAGTGCCGCAGGGAGCTGTCGTACGCGGCGGTCGTCAGCGGGGTGCGGGAGAACTGGGTGTACTCCACCAGGGCGTGCCGGGAGGAGAGGGGCAGGACGTAGCCGAAGGCGAGGCCATGGGCCGGCTGGGGCACCCGGAAGTCCATGAGGTCGGCGACCGCGGGGTCGAAGCGCGGGGATGCCGTGCGGACGAACCAGCCGCGGAAGTGCTGGAGGAGCTGGGTACGGGCGGGCGGCAGCCGGGGCAGAGGGCGGGAGTCGAAGACGTATCGGCCGTACAGCGTCAGCGCGCGTCCTTCCGCGGTGGTGCAGCGGACCTCGGCGCCGCCCGGCACGTCGCGCACGCTGTGGGCCGTCGCGCGCACGACGCGCGCGGTGGGGCAGGCGGCCAGCCGGGAGGTGACCAGTTCTCCGAACGGCGCGGAGCGCAGCATCCGGTAGCGCAGGGGCGCGGGGTCGGACGTGATGACGCGGCCGTCCGGGCCCCTCACCCGCAGGCGGGCCCAGGAGGCGACGACGGCCTCGTCGAACTCGCCGGGGCCCTCGTCCCAGTAGCACCAGGTCCGTTCGGCCGGCCTCAGCGGGCCTTCGGGGGCTTCGACGACCGTCACGTCCGTGCTCCCCGTGCGCGTCAGCCAGTACGCCAGGCAGAGCCCAGCCGCGCCGCCGCCGACGACGACGGCGCCGGACCGTTCCGCTTCCTCGCTCACGCGGTGTCCCACCGGTCCCCTCGCGCGGGGAAGGGCGGGATGCGGGGGCCGGACACCGGAGCCGGGGCCCGCGTGCCGTCGATGTCCACGCCTCACTCCTGACTGCTGTCGACGGGTCGGTTGCCGTTCTCTTTCGGAGGTCCGCCCGCGCACGGATGCGCCCGGTGGGAACCTGCCGTGCCCGGGCGTCCGACGGGCGTGTTCCCTGCGGTCGGCTGACGGCTCGTCAAGCCGAACACGAACCGGCCGCCGATGCCAGGACCCACCACGCGCGTCGTCCCCCGCGTCGCGCATCGGTGGACCGGCGGTGGGCCGACGGCTCCGGCGAGCGGGGCGGAACGCAATGGGCGCCCGCTCTATAGGCTGAACACGTGGCGAGTACAGGAAAGACACCGGCGGCCGAGTCCGCCGCACGGGCCGGAGGACAGGGCGGCGGGCAGGAGCTCCACGCCTTCGCGGTGCAGCTGCGGCGCATGAACGGCGAGATCAACCGCCTCGCGCACACCTTCGCGGCCGAGCAGGGGCTGCACGCCACCGACATCCAGGCGCTCGCCGCGATCCTGGACGCGGAGACACCGCTCACTCCGGGCGGTCTGCGCCGGCATCTCGGGCTCACCTCCGGCGCGGTCACCGCCTGTCTCGACCGGCTGGAGCGGGCGGGGCACATCCGCAGGGCCCGGGAGAGCCCCGACCGTCGCGTGGTGCATCTGCACTACCTCCCCGAGGCCAGGTCGGCGGCCCGGAGCACGTTCATGCCCCTCGCCTCTGCCACCACCCGTGCCCAGGAGCGGTTCAGCGGTGAGGAGCTCACAACCGTGCTCAGGTTCCTCGCCGCCCTGAACGAGGAACTGGACCAGTTGCGGCAGTGACACCGACGTCTCCGTCCGTGGTGCGTCCGAACCGTCCGCACCGGGGTAAAGGAGGGGGACGTCCCCTGCGGGCCGCCCGAAAACTCTCTCAATCATTGAGATAGTCTCAGATCAAGAGATGTCGGCCTCACTTCACCAGGAGTGCAATGTCCAGCTCCACACGGCTTCTGCGGTGGCTCGTGCCCGTGGTCCTCCTCGTCGCCTGGCTCGGAATCGGCGGGACGCTCGGCCCGTACGCCGGCAAGCTCGGCGAGGTCGCCACCAATGACCAGGCGGCCTTCCTGCCGCAGAACGCCGAGTCCACCCAGGTCATCGAGGCACAGAAGGCGTTCCGTCAGGACGAGACCCTCCCGGCGGTCATCGTCTGGACAGCCGACGGAGACGGTGACGTGAGCGCCGCGCACCGCGCGTCGGCGACCGACGCCCTGGCCTCGCTGACGGGAGTCTCCGGAACCGTGGGACAGGCGTCCCCGGCCGTTCCCTCCAAGGACGGGCAGGCCCTTCAGGGCGTCGTCCAACTGCGCCCGGACCTGGGCGAGGAACTGCCCGTCGTCCTGGAGAGGCTGGGCGAGGCCGCCGGGCAGGTACCCGGCACGACGGCCAGGATCGCCGGACCCGCGGCGAGCCAGGCCGACCTGTCGGACGCGTTCGCTGGCATCGACGGACTGCTGCTCGGGGTCGCCCTGGCCACCGTGCTGATCATCCTGCTCCTGGTCTACCGCAGCATCCTGCTGCCGCTCGTCATCATCATCGGCGCCGTTCTCGCACTCGGTCTCGCCTGCGGTGTCGTGTACGCCCTGGCCGAGCGGGACATCGTCCGGGTCGACGGACAGGTCCAGGGCATCCTCTCCATCCTGGTCATCGGCGCGGCCACCGACTACGCCCTGCTCCTCACGGCCCGCTTCCGCGAGGAACTGGAGCGGCACGGCGACCGGGTGACGGCCATGCGGGCCGCCGTACGCGAGTCGGCGGGCCCGATCGTGGCGAGCGCCGCCACCGTCGCCCTCGGCCTGATCGCACTGCTGCTCAGCGATCTCACCAACAACCGGGCGCTCGGTCCGGTGGGCGCCATCGGCATCGTCTGCGCCGTACTCAGTTCGCTCACCTTCCTGCCCGCCGTGCTCGTCCTGCTGGGCCGCAGCGCGTACTGGCCCGCCCGCCCGAAGCCGGCCGGAGCCACGGACGGCAGCGGCAAGGGCCGGGGCGTGTGGCCGCGGGTCGCCGCCCTGGTGGACCGGGCCCCGCGCAAGGTCTGGGCGGCCACCCTCGCCGGGCTACTGGCCTGCGCCGCCTTCGCGCCGATGCTCGAGTCAAAGGGGGTCCCGCTCGACGAGCTCTTCGTCAACGACGCGCCATCCGTCGCCGCGCAGGCGACCCTGGCCAAGCACTTCCCCGGAGGATCGGGCAATCCGGCCGTCGTCATCGCCGCCGCCGGCACCGCGGACCAGGTGACCGACGCGGTCGCCGGGACCGAGGGTGTGGCGAGCGCAAGTCCGGTCACGGAATCCGGGCGGCCCGGCGGCGGTGCGCCGCTGGTGGCCGACGGCAAGGTCCGTATCGACGCCACGCTCCAGGCTCCGGCGGACAGCGACGAGGCCAAGGAGACGATCGCCCGGCTCCGTGCGGCCGTCCACGCGATCCCCGGCGCGGACGCCCTGGTCGGCGGGTACACCGCCCAGCAGTACGACACCCAGCGGACCGCGGAGCGCGACCGCACGCTGATCGTTCCCGTCGTACTGGCGATCATCCTGGTCATCCTCGTGGGGCTGCTCCGCTCCCTGCTCATGCCGGTTCTGCTGGTGGCCACGGTGGCCCTGAACTTCGTGGCGACCCTCGGGGTGTCCGCGCTCGTCTTCCAGGGGGTCTTCGGCTTCTCCGGTACGGACGCCTCGGTGCCGCTCTACGGCTTCGTGTTCCTGGTGGCTCTGGGCGTCGACTACAACATCTTCCTCATGTCGCGCGTCCGGGAGGAATCACTGAAGCACGGTACGCGCGAGGGAGTGCTGCGCGGTCTCACGGCGACGGGCGGGGTCATCACCTCGGCCGGTGTCGTGCTCGCCGCCACCTTCGCCGCCCTCGGCGTCATCCCCCTCGCCTTCCTCGTCCAGATCGCGTTCATCGTCGCCTTCGGGGTGCTGCTGGACACCCTCGTCGTCAGGTCGCTCCTCGTACCCGCGCTGGTCAGGGACGTGGGGCCGAAGGCGTGGTGGCCCGGGGCGCTGAGCCGTCGGCCGGAAGAGGTTCCCACGGAGGCGGGGAAGCTTCCGCGCGGGTAGAGAGGCCGCACGGGGGGGGAGGGCCCGCATCGGGTAGACAGGTCATATGCAGACTTTTCTCCCCCTTCCGGGCTTCACGGAGTCCGCCGTCCTCCTCGACTCACGGCGGCTCGGTAAGCAGCGCGTGGAAGCACTCCAGGTGCTGCGCGGCCTGACCGTGCCCGGATACGGCTGGCGCAGGCATCCGGCGGTCCGCATGTGGGCCGGGTACGAGGAGGCGCTGGTCCGGTACGGGCTGGACATCTGCGGTGTGTGGACGGCCGAGGGGCGTGCGGACACCTGCGCCGCCACCATGATGCGGGACTTCCTCGCCCACCGGCCCGGCGGGAAGGTCCGGTCGCAGGCCGGGCTCGGCGCGGGGGGCGACCTCCCGTCATGGCTCGGCGCACCCGAGTTCCACCGCAGCCACCAGTCGGCCCTGATCCGCAAGGACCCGGACCACTACCGGGGCCTGTTCCCCGGCGTACCGGACGACCTGCCGTACGTGTGGCCGGCGTCGGACCGGGAGACACCGCGAGCGGACGGCTGAGGTCCCCGGCCCGGGAGGCATCATGGGTGACCCGCACCTCGTTCACCCTGGGGCGACCCGAAAGGCGTGGACCGTGCCGGCGCGTGAATGTGGCCCTTGTCGGTACGGAGCCGTCAGGCTCCGTACCGACAAGGGCCACTACCTCAGGACATGTTCTCCCTGCGGTCAGGGTTCAGGCGGTCAGCAGGGAATCGCCCTCGGGGCGGGCGCCGGGCAGCTGGTGTCGGGCCGCTATGAGTGCGGTCTCGATGTCCCGCGTGCCGGTCGAGACGCACAGCGTGTAGGCGAGATCTTCCATCCGCTGCTGCACTTCCGGGCTGCCGTTCTCGGCATGCAGGAGCCGCAGGATGTCGTACTGCTCAAGCAGGTTCTTCAGAACTGCCGGATGCGCCATCAGCATCGGACGTTTTCCTCTCGCCCTCGGTACACGGGATACTCGCCAGCCCGTCTACCCCACGTTTTCACTGTCACACCACCTGAATACAGAGGCGGCGGTTCTCAACGAACCCGGACGTGGGAGTGCGTGAACACGGTTTCCCGGGGCACAAGGGTGAGCATGACAAGAACCTGATAACTATCGATACCGACGTTAGCCAGGATCTACCGGTCGGGCGTGCTGATCCGCTGCGAAGCGGAAGTCGGTACACGTCCACAAGACTCGATGATGGGAACTGACATGATTCTTCTTGGTCTGATTCTGCTGATCGTAGGCATGCTCGTCGGCATGTCGTTGCTGACGACCATCGGCGGTGTGCTCATCGTGGTGGGTGCCGTCCTGTGGATCCTCGGTGCGAGCGGGCGCGCCGTCGGTGGGCGTAAGCACTATTTCTAGTCCTGCGTCTGAATAGCAGCGCGTGGACGGTTGTGCATTGACAGGTGCGGGTGGGCCGCGACGGGAAGCCGTCGCGGCCCACCCGCACGTCGTGTGCCCAGCCCTTGGGAGGTCGTATGTCCGCGAATATTCTGGGGTTCTTAGGAGTGGTCCTGGTGGCCTACGCCGTGCCGGGGCCGGATTTCCTCGTCATCGTCCGGGCCGCCGCCACAAGACGCTCTCTGGGGCGGGCCGCCGCGTTCGGTGCCCAGGCCGGCCTGTGCGTCCACGTCGCCGCAGCGGTCCTGGGTCTCTCGCTGCTCGTCAGCCAGTCCGCTCTCGCCTTCACCCTGGTCAAACTCGCCGGGGCGGCCTACCTGGTCCACCTGGGGGTCCGCACCCTGCTCGCCACCCGCAGGAGTGGCAAGACCGACGCCCCTGGTGCGACTGAGCGAGACGGCGCCGCAGGTGCCCGTCCGCGCCCCGCTGGAGCGTCCTGGGCCCGGCGACCGGGCGGGAGTACGGACGCTCGGAACGGGGGCCGCACGGGTTGGTGGCAGTCCTTCACCGAAGGTCTGCTGACCAATGTGCTCAACCCGAAAGCGTCGCTGTTCTTCCTGAGTGTTCTTCCGCAGTTCGTCGATCACGACAGTTCCCGGGTACGCGAGCAGATCCTCGTGCTGGGAATCCTCGATGTGGCCGTCGGCGTGGTGCTGTGGCTCGGCCTGGTCGCCGTGGCCGGCGGGCTCCGGACCCGGATGGCCCGGCCGGCCTTCAGGCGCCGCTGGGACCGGGTGACCGGTTCGCTCCTCGTCGCCATGGGCATGGGGGTGGCAGTGGCCGACTGAGCCGGCCGAGAGGCGTCCGGCTCACCGCGAGGCACTGCCTGGACGAGTCACCGGCCGCCACGGGCGCGAACCCCCGCGGAGCCGCCGACGCGGGTAATACCCTGCTTCAGGGCCCCGTCGGCAACCTACCCAGGAGGAACCGTTGCGCATGCTCATCAACGTCCCTGAGACCGTCGTCGCCGACGCGCTGCGCGGTATGGCCGCGGCCCACCCCGAGTTGACCGTGGACGTCGAGGGCCGCCTGGTGGTGCGGCGCGACGCGCCCGTGGCCGGGCAGGTGGGGCTCGTTTCCGGCGGAGGGTCCGGGCACGAGCCGTTGCACGCCGGGTTCGTCGGGCCGGGGATGCTCTCCGCGGCCTGCGCCGGGGAGGTGTTCACCTCGCCGGTGCCGGATCAGATGGTGCGGGCCGCCATGGCGGTGGACAGCGGGGCGGGGGTGCTGTTCGTCGTCAAGAACTACACGGGAGACGTACTCAACTTCGCCATGGCTGCCGAGCTCGCCGAGGACGAGGGGGTGCAGGTGGCCCAGGTACTGGTCGACGACGACGTGGCGGTGGTCGACAGCTCGTTCACCGCAGGCCGGCGGGGCACCGGGGCGACCCTGTTCGTCGAGAAGATCGCCGGGGCCCTCGCCGGTGAGGGCGCGCCCCTGGAGCGGGTGGCCGCGACCGCCCGCCGGGTGAACGAGTCGTCCCGGAGCTTCGGGGTCGCGCTCAGTGCCGTGACGACCCCCGCCAAGGGCAGTCCGACCTTCGATCTACCGCCGGGCGAGCTGGAGTTGGGCATCGGGATTCACGGCGAGCCGGGACGGGAACGCCGCCCGATGATGACCTCGGGGGAGATCGCCGACTTCTCCGTGAACGCCGTACTCGACGACCTGCGGCCCGACGGCCCCGTGATCGCCCTGGTCAACGGAATGGGGGCGACGCCGCTGCTGGAGCTGTACGGGTTCAACGCCGAGGTGCAGCGCGTCCTCACGGAGCGGCGCGTGCCGGTCGCCCGTACGCTCGTGGGGAACTACGTGACCTCGCTCGACATGGCCGGCTGCTCGGTGACGCTCTGCCAGGTGGACGAGGAAATGCTGCGGCTCTGGGACGCGCCGGTGCGGACGCCCGCCCTGCGATGGGGCCGCTGACACGCTTGCGCCTGTGGTCCACGCCTGCCGGACAAGGAGATGATGTGCTCGACTCCGACTTCTTCCACCGCTGGATGACCGCCACCGCGGTCGCCGTCGACCGTGAGGCCGGCCGGCTGACCGAGCTGGACTCGGCGATCGGTGACGCCGACCACGGCAGCAATCTGCGACGCGGATTCGCCGCTGTGACGGCCGTACTGGACGAAGACACCCCGCAGACCCCGGGGGCCCTACTGGCACTCGCGGGACGGCAGCTGATCGCGACGGTGGGCGGCGCGTCCGGCCCGTTGTACGGGACCCTGCTGCGGCGCACGGGAAAGGCACTCGGCGACGCCGCCGAGGTGACGCCGGGACAGCTGGCCGAGGCGTTCGGGGCGGGCGTCGCGGCGGTGGGGAAGCTGGGCGGCGCGCAGGCCGGTGACAAGACGATGCTCGACGCGCTGCTGCCGGCCGCCCAGGCGCTCGGGGAGTCCTTCGCGGCGGCGCGTGAGGCGGCGGAGGCGGGCGCGCTCGCCACCGTCGCCCTGCGGGCCCGCAAGGGACGGGCCAGCTATCTGGGCGAGCGGAGCATCGGGCACCAGGACCCGGGAGCCACGTCGGCCGCGCTGCTCGTCGCGGCGCTGACCGAGGCGGGCGCGGCGCGCGGGGACGACGGGAGCGGCTCATGAGCGGGGCGGCGGGTCGGGTCGGCATCGTCCTGGTGTCGCACAGCGGCCCGGTGGCCGAGTCGGTCGCCGAGCTGGCGCGAGGGCTCGCGGCGGGCGGGGCGACCGCCCCGTGGCCGCCGCGGGGGGCACCACCAAAGGCGGCCTGGGGACGAGCGCGGATCTGATCGCGGGGGCGGCGCGGTCGGTGGACGGCGGCGCCGGGGTCGCGGTTCTGGTGGACCTGGGGAGCGCGGTGCTCACGGTCAAGGCCATGCTCGCCGAGGGGGACGAACTGCCGGACGGGACCCGCCTGGTCGACGCGCCGTTCGTCGAGGGCGCTGTCGCCGCGGTGGTCACCGCGTCGGCCGGCGGTGACCTGGACGCGGTGGAGGCGGCGGCTGCGGAAGCGTACGGCTACCGCAAGGTGTAGGCGCGGTCGAGGGCGGGGTGCCGCCGGCCGGGAGAAATCTCTCCTGTCCGGCGGCGCTCCGCCGTCGTTTCCTCAGGCCGCCGAGGCGGCCCGCTCGGCGGTGACGTGGACGAGCGCCCGGCTCGTCGTGCCGTTGACCGTGACGGCGAGCGTGGCCGTGCCCGGGCGCAGGGCTGTGAGAGTGCCTGTGGCGGGGTCGAACACCGCCGTGTGACGGGGGCGGGCCCCGGACTCCGCACCGATGTGGACGTTGGGGGACGCCGTCCAGTCCGCGCTGAGCGGGAAGGCCACCGGCACCTCGCGCGTGCCCTGGGTGAGGGTCGCCGCCACCTCGCCCCGCTCCCCCGCGGCGAGGGCCGCGGGCGCGTCGAGTGCGAGGGCGTCGACGTGGGCACGGGTCTGGGCCGAGACCCAGTCGGGGGCGCCCTGCCACGGCTTGCGGCGGGCGGTGGCCTGTTCCTCCGCGGTGACCTGGTCGGCCCCGATGAGGGACCAGCCGGTGAAGCCGCCCTCGTCCACCGGCCCTGCCGGTGCCTTGCCCGCGTTGCCGTTGACCAGATACGGCACGCCGTCGACGTGCGAGGCGTGGAACACCCCGACGTGGCTGCCGATGAGGGCCGCCCCTTGCCCGTCGTACGACGGAAGTCGGCGAGCCACCGCTCGATCAGGGCCGCCTCCTTGCGGTCCGTGAGCTGACTGCCCTTCTGCACGGTCGGGTCACGCGGGGGACGTGCTCGATCAGCATGACGGAACCGACGCGGGGGTCCGTCCCGGCCGCGTCCAGCTGTTCGCGCACCTGCCTGATCTGGGCGAAACCGCCGCCCCGCAGGCTGAGACCGGAGGTGTCCAGCGTGATGATCCGGGTGCCCTTGTGGTCGAAGGTCCGCTGGGCGGGGCCGAACTCGGCGACGAAGTTGTCGATCCTCCCGCCCATCACCTCGTGATTTCCCGGTACGTAGTACCAGGGCACCGTGTTCCCCAGCTCCTCGCTCAGAATCCTCCGTGCGAAGGCGAGGTCGGCGGGTGACCCCTCGTCGACGAGGTCTCCGTTGATGACGAGGAAGTCGGGTGCCGCCGCCTTGATCTCACGCAGCGTGCGGCGGGCCTGGGCGACGATCGCGCTGTCCGGCTGGCGGGCGACGAACTGGGCGTCCGACATCACCGCGAACCGCCAGTCCCGGCGTTCGGTCACCGCCGCCGGATCGATCAAGGAGTCCTTGACGACGGGCGGTTCGGGCAGGGCGACCGTGGGCGGAACCTGGGCGGCCAGGTCGTCGATGACGATCTCACCGGTGTACTGCCTGGCCGCGGCCGTCTCGGCGAGGTAGAAGCGGAACACGCCGAGTGGCATCGCGGCCCCGCGGGCACCGCGAAGGTGACCTGCCGCCAACCGGTCCAGGTGATGAACGGGCCACGCAGCAGCTGGTCCGAGCCCCCGGCGTCCCTGAGGTGCAGCGTCGGCCAGGCGCCGCTGCCGTCACCCTTGATCCACAGTGTGTACGACTGCGGCTGGCCGGGCACGACGACGGGCTGGGGCGGGGCCGCGTAGGCCGCGCGGGTGGCTGTCGAGCGGGTGAAGTCGTACGTCAGTCTCAGCCCGGTACCGGTGCGGCCGTCCGGGGTCGCGGCGAGCGAACCGGCGGCACGGGCCTGGCTGAACTTCCACGAGGCGGCGTCGTCGAAGGAGGCGACGGCCTGTTCGGTGAGGCCGACGCTGACGGCGAGGGCGGTGGTGGTGCCCGCGACCGTAGCCCGGATCTGTCCCGCGCCGCTGCCGGTGCGGGAGGTGACCGTGAAGCCGCCCCGGTCGTCGTCGCGGACGTCGAAGAGCTCGCGGTCGTAGTCGAGGATGACGTCACGCGGTTCGACGGGGGCGCTCGTGCCGTGGGCGTCGAGCCCCACGATGCCGAACGTGCCGGTGGCGTCCGCGTCGGCGAGGCCGACGCGCCGGGTGGTCGGCTGGATACGGGCCAGCCGGTCGAGCACGGTCAGCCGGGTGGTGCCGCGGGCGTCGCCGCGCCGGGCGACGACTTCGGTGGTCCCGCTGCGGTGAGCGGTGAAGAGGCCGGTGCTGTCGGTCCTGCCGACCGCGGAGGCCACGGTGTGCCAGTGCGGGGTGCCCGCGGCGGGGCCGTAGGTCTCGTCGTACCCGTCTGCGGTGAGCTGCCGGGTCAGGCCGGGAAAGACCCGTTCGGGGTGGCCGCCTCTGACCGGGTCGTCGCCGGGCGCGGCACCGGCCGGGGTCCGCGTCTCCACCCAGAAGCCCTCGATCCGGCCGCTGCCGTCCGCGGTGGTGAGGGCGAGGCCGTTGGGCACCGTGCGTTCGCCGCCGTCCGAGGGGCTGTTCTCCACCTGGAGCGTGTCACTGCCCGGTTCGCGCGCCAGCAGGGTCGATGAGCCGCCGCCGTCGAGGTTGAGCGCGCTGTACGAGCCGGCGCTCCGCATCATCGCGCCCAGTTCGGTGAGGGTGACGCCTCCGCTGTCCGCCTGCCTGCCGTCGACGGTGATCACCTGCATCGTGCGGCCGTCCTTGGAGAACCCCACGGCGGTGCGGGGGGCTGCGGTGTTGTTGCCGCCGCCGTCGTGGTTCTGCGCGACGCCGTCCACGACGAGGAGTTCGCGGCCCCCGACCGCTGTACGGGGCACGGTTCCGCTGTCGGCGCGGGCCCGGTACGCCAGGGCCACCGGGTCGCCGGGTTCCAGGGCGGCCAGAAGTGCGGCGCCCGCCTCGCGGCCGACCAGGACCGTGGTGTCCTCGGGCACGGGGCCCGACCCGGGGGTGGGCGACACGGAGACGACCTTGCCGTCCCGTACCGCCGCCTCCGCGACGGGAGTCGCCGTGTCCACGGTCGACGCGCGGTCGGCGCTCCCCCATGCCGGGGTGTACGCGCCTACGCCCCCGGCCGGCACGTTCGCCGCGTTGTACGCGCTCAGCGGGTGCTCGCCGGACGGGAGGGTGAGGGTGCCGTCGAAGTACAGCTCCAGGACGCGGCCCGCGTTCTCGGGGCCTATGCCCACGGCCCGGTGGATGCCGGGAGCCGGGGAGTGGACCATCATCCCGTCCTTGACGCCCGGCCCCTGCGGTGCGCCGGTCTGGTTGATGTCGAAGAAGTCGGCGTTGATCGCGGCGACGGTACGGCGTCCGCTTCCCGGGTCGTGCCCTGCGGCGAGTTCGGAGACCGTACGGCGCTCCGCGACCTTGCCCGTGGAGAGGTAGTCGGCGCGCACGCCGCCGTCGAGGTCGACGGAGAGGGTGTCGACCCGGAGCCACTTGTCGGACTCCAGCCGGTCGTACGAGGTGAGGCGTACGCCGGGGGCGACCGGGCGGGAACTGCGCGCCGTCTCGATGCCGTCGCCGTCCACGACCGACGTCGCTCCGCCGGCCGCGTTGCTCGCGGGCGGCGGGGCGACGGGGCGCAGGACCTCGGTGGTGTCCAGCGGGCGGGGGTCGGGGTTGCCGTCGGCGGTGGCGGGGCTGATCGCCCCCGCCACCGCCGCGGACAGCGTCACGAGCAGTACGAGCGAACGCACGGCGGTGCCGGATCTGAAAGCTCCCACAAGTCCTCCTGGAGGGGCGCGCCTCGCGCGGGCGGTCAACGCTGTCGGCGGACAGCATGGCCGGACGCGGGGCGACGCACCAGAGGGCAACGGGGCCACCAGGGGGAACAGTTCGGGGCGGGCGGGTGACCTGTCCGGTCTTCCGGAGCGGCAGGGGTGGCGTCGGCTGGTTCCGGCCAGCAGAGTTGACGGCATGTCGACGGGCAAGCGTAGTGCGGGACTGCTCCTCTTCCGGGTCGTGGACGCGGAAGACGGTCCGGACGTGGAGGTTCTGCTCGGCCATATGGGCGGCCCCTTCTGGGCCGGCCGGGAGTCGGGCGCCTGGTCGGTGCCCAAGGGGGAGTACGCCGCAGGGGAGGAGCCGGAGGCGGCGGCCCGCCGGGAGTTCGTGGAGGAGCTGGGGCTGCCCGCTCCCGGGGGCGGCTGGGTGCCCCTGGGCGAGGTGCGTCAGGCGGGCGGCAAGACGGTGACGGTGTGGGCGGTGGAGGGCGAGGTGGACCCCGCGCTCGCCGTGCCCGGGACCTTCACCATGGAGTGGCCGCGCGGCTCCGGCGTACAGCGGGAGTTCCCCGAGATGGACCGGTTCGCCTGGTGCGCGCCGGCCGAGGCGGCGGAGCGCCTCGTGGCTGGCCAGCGGGTCTTCCTCGACCGGCTGCGCGGTCACGTGCGCGGCGCGGACACCTCTTCGTAGCCGTGTCGGACCGCCGACCGGAAAGCCCTCGAACGCGTCCTGCGGAACATCGCGGGGTGGCGGCACAGGCCGGGGGGCACCGGCCCGTGCCCGCGGTTCAGTGGCGGTCGGCCGGCACGGGGCGCCGGGGTGCGAGCGCGGAGAGGAACGCGGTCCGGCGGCGGAGCCGGAAGCCGAGCGAGGTATAGAGCCGGACCGCGTTGGTGTTGGACGCCGCCGCGTGCAGGAACGGAATGTCGCCCCGCTCCCTGATGTCGTGGGCGACCGCGCGCACGAGGCGGCCCGCGAGCCCCTGCCCCCGTACGGACTCGTCGGTGCACACACCGCTGATCTCGCTCCAGCCGGGCGGGTTCAGCCGCTCCCCCGCCATCGCCACCAGCACCCCGGAACGACGGATGCCGAGGTAGGTGCCGAGCTCGACGGTGCGCTTGGCGAAGGGGCCGGGCCGGGTGCGCTCGACGAGTTCGAGCATCTCCGGGACGTCGGCGGGGCCGAGCCGCACGGCCTCCGGGTCGGGGGCGGCGGCCACGGTCTCGTCGACGAGCTGGACGCCCTCCGCGTGGAACACGACCTTCCAGTCGTCCGGCGGCGGCTCACGGAAAGCCGCGATGGTGACGGTGCCGCCGGGTCCGGCGAGCGCGGCGGCGTCGGTCCAGTCCCCGGCCTCCGGGTCGTCCGGAAGTGCCAGCCACGGGGAGACCTCGGGCGGATAGCGCAGGAGGCGGCCACGGCACTCGGCGAAACGGGCGTGGGGTCCGGTCAGCGACGAGCGGACCGGGTTGTCGAGCGGGTGCCCGGCCGTCTCTCCGGGCCGGGCACCCGCCGCGAAGGCGTCGGCGCCGCTCATGCGGTCACCTCGATCACGATGGTGAGCGGGCAGCCGAACACGGCCTGCCCGGGTGCGAACCCGTCCGTATCCGGCCCGGTCGCCACCACGGTCCCGGACGCCTCGCTGCCGAGGACGGCGGGCAGGGCGACGGGGGCGCTCCCGGGCCGCGTATAACCGTCCCGCAGCTTCCAGTCGACGGGGTCGACTCCGGCCGCCCTGACCGCGACGAGCAGTTCGCCGGGGCCGGGTCGCGGCATCGGCAGGTCCGCGAAGGCTTCCACCTCGGGTCCGCCGTACCGGGTGAATACGTACGCCTTGGGCATGAGTTCCCTCGCTCCGGTCCGCTCGTCGGCTGCCCGATGGGCGGCCGGGATGCGGCAGCCGCAGGGCGACACCTGCGGTAAGTCCGTTCGGTCTGCATGTATTCCCGTGTACGCCTCGCGTGTCCGTTCTCCGGTGTACATCGAAATCGACTCAAAGAGCGTGGAATACCGGCCGGTCGGGCTCCAACCCCCCTTCCGCTGTGGCACTGTGGAGCCGATCGCCCCACCGGGCTCCCCCGTACCGGTGGGGCGGTTCTGTGCTCTCCGGGCGCTCGACGCGACCCCGGCCGGAGGTTCTCCGGCCCGGCGGAGCGAATACCGGCCAATCAACCTGTATTCCCCGGACCGACTCCTTCCGTTACGCATGACCGCCGGAACCCGGGGCAGGCGCAAAGACCTCATGGCCAACCACCAGGGGAGCGTGAAGAGATGACGGGACACACCGTGCGAACGGCCGAGGCGCAGGCGACGAAGGCCACGGCCGAGCTGCCGTGGATCGAGGATGCCGGAAAGGTCGCCCCGAAGGACGCGCGGGAACTGTCGCGGCTCTTCTTCGACCGGCTCCAGGTCCTGGAGGAGGGCACCCCTGAGCACCAGTACGCGCGCAACACCCTCATCGAGATGAATCTGTCGCTGGTCCGCTTCGCGGCGGGACGGTTCCGCAACCGCGGCAGCGGTGACATGGAGGACATAGTCCAGGTGGGGACGATCGGCCTGATCAAGGCCATCGACCGCTTCGACCTCTCCCGCGAGGTCGAGTTCACCTCCTTCGCCGTTCCGTACATCGTCGGCGAGATCAAGCGCTTCTTCCGCGACACCAGTTGGGCCGTCCACGTGCCCAGGCGGCTCCAGGAACTCCGGGTGGACCTCGCCAAGTCGAAGGAGTCCCTGTCGGCCGAGCTCGACCGCGAACCCACGGTCCAGGAGCTCGCCGAGCATCTCGGGATCGAGGAGAGCGAGGTCACCGAAGGCATCGTCGCCGCCAACGGCTACACCGCCGGATCACTGGACATGCCCACGGACTCCGCCGAGTCGTGGAAGCTCACCGCGGGCGGACGCACGTTCGCCGACGTACTGGGTGAGCCCGACCCGGCCATGGAGAGCGTCGAGAACCTCCACGCCCTCGCGCCGCTGCTCTGCGAACTCGGAGAGCGCGATCGCCTCATCATCGACATGCGGTTCGGCCAGGAGATGACCCAGGCGCAGATAGGTGAACAGCTCGGCATCTCGCAGATGCACGTCTCCCGCCTGCTCAGCCGCATCCTCTCCACGCTCCGCAGCGGGATGCTCACCGAGGACTGAGCGGCCCGCGCCCCGGCCCGGCCGCGTCCGGACGGTCATCCAGCCCCCGCGACCGTCCCGCACCACCGCACCGTCACCCGATCGGCCTAATCGGAAAAGAGCCCGCGATGCCGCGGGGCACGGTGCTGGAGCCCACCTGCCGAGCCCATGGGCCCCGCCTCCCGCTGCCGGGAAGTTGCAGCGCCCATCCGGGTGAGGCGCGATGGAGGTCGGACGCGCCTTCCCTGCTGGACCCACCCACAGGACGCGCCCGGGCGAGGAGGAACCGGCTATGGGAGCCGCAGACGGTTTCACGGATTCCGCAGAGCTTGACGGCCTGAACGTCTACGACAGCGAGGGCGAGAAGGTCGGAAGCGTCGGGCGGGTGTACGTCGACGACGTCACGGGCAAGCCCGACTGGATCACGGTCAAGACCGGCATGTTCGGTATGAAGGAGAGCTTCGTACCGCTCGCCGGAGCTCGCCGTGTCGCCTCCGACCTGCATATCTCTCATCCGAAGGACAAGGTCAAGGACGCCCCGCGGGTGGACGCGGACGCCCACCTGTCCGTTACGGAGGAAGAGGAGCTCTACCGGCACTACGGCCTCACGAAGAGGTCGACCACGAAGGCCGCCGGACCGGCGGGCACCGCTGCCGGCGCGCCGACCACGACCGGTACCGGCACGATGGGCGCCGCCGGCACCACCCGTGGGGGCACCGGCAAGGCGACCACCCCCGGCATGGCGGGAACCGGAACCGGCGCGGGCAGGCACCGCGACACCTCCGCGACCACGGGACGCCCACTCGTGGGCGCCGGGTCCGAACGGTCCGCGGCCGACCTCGGCCACAAGGACGAGATGATCCGGTCCGAGGAGCAGCTGCACGTCGGGACGGAGGAGTACGAGAGCGGACGGGCGCGTCTGCACAAGTACGTGGTGACCGAGAACGTCACCCGCACCGTGCCCGTCTCCCACGAGGAGGTCCGGGTCGTACGCGAGCCCCTGATGCCGGACGAGAAGTCCACCGGCCGGACCGACATCGGCGAACAGGACGTCGAGGTCACACTGCACGCGGAACGGGCGACCGTCCGCAAGGAGGCCGTCCCCGTCGAGCGCGTCCGTCTCGAGACGAACAAGGTCACCGAGCAGAAGGAAGTCTCCGCCGAGGTCCGCAAGGAGAAGATCGACTACGCGGACGGGAAGGACATGGGCAGCGGCAAGGAGATGGGCGGCGAGTTCGGCCCGGGACGCCGCCGCTGACCCCCTGTACGCGACGGACCGACGTACACCGCAGGACAGGGGGCGGACCCGTGCCGTACGGGCCCGCCCCTTCGCCGTGTATCCGGCCGGCCCCGGAGGCGGCTTCCCACGGCAAGGCGCGCGCCGGGATGCGCAGTGGTGCCGGCGCGCCGCGAGTCGTGTTCAGATCCGCTTGAGCGCCGCTTCCAGCTCGGCGGCGTCCGGCGGGTCCGCCCCGGCCCGCGCCACGGTCAGGGCGGCCGAGGCCGCCGCATGGCGCAGTACCTCGGTCACGGTGCCCGCGTCGACCGAGCGCAGCCGCTCGCGGCCGTCCGCGCCGAGGAGCCCGCGTGAGGCGAGAGCGTGCAGGGTGCCCGACATGAACGCGTCGCCCGCGCCGACGGTGTCCACCACGTCGGTGGGCACCGCGCCGATGCTCACGCGTCCACCGCGAAACACGGCGAGCGCGCCCTCGGCCCCCGGGTGACCAGGGCCAGGGCGGGGCCGGTGGCCTGCCAGCGGGCGGCGGCTTTCCCGGGATCCTCCCCCGGGTACAGCCACTCCAGGTCCTCGTCGCTCGCCTTGACGATGTCGCTGAGTGCGACACAGCGTTCGACGCGGCGGACGGCGGCGGCATGGTCCCCCATCAGTTCCGGCCGCACATTGGGGTCGTAGCTGACGGTCGCCTCTGTGCGCGCCGACTCGACGGCGCCACGTACGGTGCCGGCGCCCGGCTCCATCACCGCGGCGATCGACCCGGTGTGGACGTGGCGGTGCGCGGTCCCCGGGGGCCCGTACCGGTACAGCGCGTCGCGCGTCCCGAACCCTCCCGCTGCCAGGGTCCAGGTGATCTCGAAGGTGTACGCGGCCCGTCCGTCGCCGTCGAGGGTCACGGCGGCGGACGGGGTGGGCGCGGTGGCGTCGTCGGTGCGCACCCGCACCCCGGCGGCTGTCAGATGGTCCCTGATCAGCCGCCCGTTCTCGTCGGCGCCCAACTGGGTGAGCAGCGTGGCGCTCCGCCCGAGCCGGGCGAGTCCGTAGGCGACGTTGGCCGGGCTGCCGCCCGGGAGGACCTGGTCGACCGCACCGGGGCGCCGGACGATGTCGGCGACACATTCACCGATGACCAGCACGTCGAGTCTGTCGAGCATGGGGCGTCTCCCTGGAGTGCGGTGCCGAAGGTGTGCCGGCAGGCGTTGCGCCTCCCGGACACAGTGGCTCCGATCCTGCCCTGTGCGGGACAGGTGCCGAAGACTCCGAGCCTTCAGAGGTGCACCCGGAGAGCCCGGCGGCGGTTCGGGTGCGTCTCAGGAGGCGCCCTGGCCGCCCTCCTCCCCGTACCGCCGCTCGAATTTGGCCACCTGTCCCTCCGTGTCGAGCACCCGGGCCCTGCCGGTGAAGAACGGGTGGCTCTCGGCGGAGATCTCCACGTCGATCACGGGATAGCTGTTGCCGTCGTCCCAGTCGATCGTCTGCTCGCTCGACGCGGTGGACCTGGTCAGGAAGGCGTAGCCGGCGGACCGGTCGCGGAAGACCACGGGGCGGTACGAGGGGTGCTTGTCCTGCTGCATGCCTGCTCCTGGGGAGGTACGGTTTCGGCTCCGGCCAGCCTCGCGAACAGGAGCGCACCGCGCGATCGCACGCGTCCGTACGGGGGAGCGCGCCGTTCACCCGCTGCCGGGACGGTGCACAGGCCGTTCCACTCCACGGCCGGACGGCTCCCGGGGGCCGGGTCCACGGACAGACCGCCACCAGCAGGGCGAGGGAGCCGGGCACGCCACCGAGACCACGCCGGTCGGGTGGCGGGAATCCCACCAGGGCGGGTCGGGCAGTCGCGCCGGCGGCTCAGCGCCCGGTCCGCTCCCCCGGCCCCACGGCCTCCAGCGCGTCCGCCACCAGGGTCAGGAATGCGGCATGGGCCTGAGGGCTGCACAGCGGCTCCGGGTTCCACGGCACCACGCGCGCCGACTCCCACAGCGCCGGCCTGCCCGGTGCCGCGGCGAAGGCGTCGAAGGGGGTGGCGTGAGCCCTGACGTCCGCGAGGACGAGAGACGGCCGCACTCCCGCCGCCCGCGCCCGGTCGACGGTGGACCAGCTCGCGCCTGGCCCTTCGGCGGGCTCCACCAGGTTCACGCCGAGCTCGGCCAGCACCCGCAGTTCGGGCCACATGCCCGGGCGGGCGAGGTGGACCTCCTCCCAGCCCGCGGGCGAGAGGGCGAGCACCTCGGGGCGCTCCGGTGCGGCGGCGACCGCACGCAGCCGTTCCCTGGCGGCGGCGCACTCCCCGGCGCGGGCAGGGGCGGACCCGCCCCCCAGCGAGTGGGCCAGTTCGGCGAACCGCTCACCTGTCGCGGCGAAGTCGCGGGCCCGGCCCACGTCGATCACGACGACCGGAACCTGCTTCTCCAGATGCTTGGCGGTCTCGGGAGCGAGCCCGTACGCCTGCCCGCCCCCGTAGGAGACCGCGACGACCAGGTCCGGGGCGCCACGCAGCAGGGCATCGATGTCCAGGGCCGCGCCCGCACCGGCGTAGGCGACCGACTCCAGGGGGAGCGTGCCGGCCTTCACCTGGTCGGGCACCGAACCGTCGTGGCCGGAGCCGAAGATTCCGTCGGGCCGTATGCCGTAGTCCCACAGGGTGGCTCCGGCCTGGATGTACGCCAGTATCCGGACCGGACGGCGTACGGCCTGCGATACGCGCCCCCGGTCGTCGGTGAACCGCCATGCGTGCTGTTCCGTCACGTCGCCACCCCTCTGCGTCGGCTCCCCGGCCGCTCAGCCGGGCCGGCACACCTGTACCTGCCCAGCCGGTTGCCGCCACATCCGCCGCTGGACGGCCCGTACCGGACGGGCCGTCCACCTGGTGATCGGTACAGAGCTCAACTGGACACCTCCGGGAGGTGACTGACGGGAGGACGGCCAGGGCGAGGGGCACGGGAGCCGGTCATCGGCCGGAGGGGGATTCACCCGTTCCGCGCTTTCAAGCGAGCGCACTTCCTCACCAACTGTTAGACATGAACAACCCACGGTGATCATCCGGCATCTCCACGAGCCTCTTCCGCCGCGCCGAGAAGGAACTCACATGCTCCCGACCGCTCTCCGTATCGCGCTGACCGTGACCGTCGGAGCATCGCTCTGCGCCATAGCTCCCCACAGCCCGGAGCAGAGCCGGGGCTCCGCGGCCCCCGTACCGGCTCACGGGGCCGCCCCCGGAGCCGGCCACTGCCCCGTGGTCGACGTGATGGTGGTCTACACCCCCAAGGCCGCCGCCGAGGTCGGCGGGCGCCACCGTGTGTCCGCGTCGGCCCAGCAGATCGCCCTCCGGATGAACCGCTCGCTCAAGCGGAGCGGGGTCTGCGGGTCGATCCGCATCGCCCACGCGTACACGGCGACGGAGTACGACGGCTCCGAGGACTTCGTCCCCGCCTACCGACGGCTCAAGGACCGGGACGATCCGACGCTGGGCGGGCCGGCCCACGAGTTGCGCGACCGGTTCGCGGCCGACCTCGTCACCGTCATGGTGAACCGGCCGGAGAAGGGCGGCGGCATCGCCGACTACACCTCCAGGCTCAACGAGGCGACCAGCGAAATGGCGTATTCGGTCGTCGATGTGCAGGGGATCAAGCTCGACTCGGTCAGCCACGAGCTCGGGCACAACCTGGGCCTGGCCCATGACCGTACGACGATAGCGACCGACCCGGACGGCGGGATGAGGGTGAGCGAGGACCGGCCGTACAACACGGGCTGGATCACCCCGGACCGCAGGTACTACACGATCATGGCGTACGGGTCCTCGTGCGGTGACTGCACCCGGGTCGGGCAGTTCTCCAACCCTGACCGGAGGTGGCACGGGCAGCCGTTGGGCGATGACTCCAACGACAGCGCCCGCGCGCTGCGCGAGACGATGCCGGTGGTCGCCGGGTACCGCGACTTCTCCGGACCGTTCGGCCATTAGCCCTCTCGCTACCCGGTGCTCCCCGGCGGTCGCGCCCGGTCCCGGCCGGGCGCGACCGCGGTCAGGGGCGTTAGCTGGAGGTAGCCCCGGGAGCTCTCGGGCGGCCGCACCGGTTTCCGCCGCCCCCGGGCGTTGAGGAGGTTCCCTGATGTCCAGCACCGTCAAGGACATGCTCGCCACCTATCCGGCCGATCTCGGCGACATCGATCAGGCCAAGCTCACCCGCTGCATCGAGGAGTGCATCGCCTGCGCCCAGGCGTGTACGGCGTGCGCGGACGCCTGCCTCTCCGAGGGCATGGTCGGCGACCTGGCCAAGTGCATCCGTACCGACATGGACTGCGCCGACATCTGCACCGCCACCGGCGCGGTGCTCTCCCGCCACACCGGCTACGACGCCCACATCACCGCCGCGATCCTGACGGCGTGCGCGATGGTCTGCAAGGCGTGCGGGGACGAGTGCGCCATGCACGCGGACACTCACGAGCACTGCCGGGTCTGCGCCGAAGCCTGCCGCTCCTGCGAAGCGGCGTGCAACGAACTGCTCGGCGCCCTCGGCTGACCGGCACCGTCGAACGCGGCGAGGCGTCCCGTGCCCACGGACCAGGAGCGCCGTCACCCGATCACCGTGGTCAGCCCTGGGGTTCCTGCGGTTTGGCCTCGGTCTCGCGCCGGCGGTGCTCCTGGAGTTCGATGCGCGCCTCGGTGCGGTGCCCCCGGGCGATGTAGTCGCGCACGACCACCTCTACGGCGTCCTGGGGCGAGCCGACACCGGCCAGGACCATCACTTCCACCACCAGTTCGGCGTCGAGACTGATGTTGACCTTGGCCATGGGAGGCCCTCCTTCGTCGATCCGGGACTCTAACAGCCGTACGACGGCGCCTCGTTCGTACGAAGGCCCGTTCGCCCCCGGGCGGCGCGGGTCGGCGTCCGGGCCGTACCCGCCGAACTCCGCTCCCGGCCGGCGCGCTTGCGCCTAACCTGTGCTGAGGGCGGCGCCACCCCGCCCGGCACCACCCCCGGGAAGGGCGACATGTCACTGGAACCGGGCAAGCCGCCGGACTATCCCCCCAAGACCCCGCCGCCTCCGAAGAAGCCCGTCTCGCCCCCGCGCCCGAACACCACGACCCCGGCACCGACCAGGTCCACGCTGCTGCGGTCGGGGCGGCGCGGCGTGACGATGGTGAATCGGCGCGGGATGAACTGGAAGCTGGAGTCGGCTCCGTGGGCGGCGGGGAAAGCCCGTACGGCGGTGTCGGACCAACTGGCCAAGTGGCGCCATGTGTTCACGTCGACGGTGGGAAGGACCATCGAGGCGGTGACCACCGTGCTCGTCGACGCCACGGTCGCGGACGGCGGCACCCACGTCAGCCTTCACCTGTCCGGCCAGGACGGACAGGTGTGCATCGTCGTCCTGTCCCACCGGTCGGCGCTCAGAGCCGGTCACGAGACGGAGGGGGACGACGTGCTGCGGCGGATCACCGCCCACCTCGCCGTCACCGGCTGCGGTAGCGACACCGGTCCTGACGGCCGGCGCCTGTGGGCCGTCATCGCCCTCTCAGGAACGTGAAGCCTCCGATGGCTCCGAAAGCTTCGGGCGGCTCCGCAGAATCCGGGCACACGGTGCCGGTCGGATGAGCGGGGGCCGTCCGGCTCCGGGCCGGGTCAGTCGTTCACGGCGGTCAGCAGCACCACCGCGTCCTCCACGGCGAGCAGCCCGTGCCGCTCCTGGGGGATCGGGTGCAGGGTGCCCGCGGCGAGATCGACGTCGCCGGAAGGTGCGGTGAGGCGCACCGCGCCCTGGAGCACCTGGAGGGAGGCGGCGGGCGGGGCGTTGTGTTCGTCGAGGGCCGATCCGCCCGTGAGGGCGATGATCGTCTGGCGGAGGGTGTCCTCGCGCAGCAGGAGACGGGCACTGCGTCCGTGGGCCGAGGAACGGGCCAGTGCCAGGTGCTCGACTGCGAGGGCGTTCAGATCGTCCATGTCCACACTGTGCCACGAGGCCGGGCCGCGCGTCCGACTGCGCGGCCCGGCCGGGACGGACCCGGTCAGAGATCGCCGGTGTACAGGAGCCGGTCGGGTGAGCCCGAGCTCAGGCGGGAGAGGGCACCCGCGGTGGCCTGCTCGGTGAGCAGGTCGGTGAGCGCCTGCGGGGAGGCGGCCGGGTTCTTCTCCTTGTGGAGCACGGCGACCCCGGTGACATGGGGGGCGGCCATGGACGTGCCGCTGAGCGACTGCTGGCCGCCACCGAGCCGGGCGGAGACGATCGCCGCGCCCGGGGCGTAGAGCTCGACGCACTTGCCCCAGTTGCTGAAGTCCGTCTGCTGGTCCGAGATGTCCGAGGCGGCCACGGTGACCACTCCGTCCGCTCCGGCCGGGGAGACGTCGCAGGCGTCCGCGTTCTCGTTGCCGGCCGCGACGACCGGGAGGACACCACGGTCCCACAGCCCGTCGACCGCGCGGTCGATCGCGGCCGACGAGGAACCACCGAGCGAGGCGTTGACCACGGCGGGCTGCTCCGCGTTCTCGGCGACCCAGTCGAACCCGGCGAGGACCCCGGCCCACGAGCCCCTGCCCTGGCAGTCCAGCACCCGCACCGTGGTGAGCGAGGCGGCGGACGCCACGCCGAACGTCGCACCACCGACGGTACCGGCCACGTGCGTGCCGTGCCCGTTGCAGTCCTGGCCCTTACGTCCGTCGCCGATGGAGTCGTACCCGAAGGTCACCCGTCCGCCGAACTCGCTGTGCTGGGCGTCGATCCCCGTGTCGACGATGTACGCCTGCACTCCCTTGCCCGTACCGGTCACGTCGTACGCGCTGTCGAGCGGCAGCTCGCGTTGGTCGATCCGGTCCTGCCCCCAGCTTCCGGGCGTGGCGCGGGTGCCGGGGAACGACGCCCGAGCGGTCGGCGCGCCGCTGCCTCCTACGGTGACCTCGCCGTTCTCCTCCACGGACTCGACGCCCGGCAGGGCGCGTACCGCTCGGAGCTGATCCGGTGTCAGGACTGCCGCGAAGCCGTTGAGGATGTTCTTGTAGGTGAACAACGTCTGGACGCCCAGGCCGGCCTTCCGCTGGATGGCGTCGGGCGCAAGTCCTGGAGCGAGCGTGACGATGTACTCGCCGGTGACCGGGCGGTCGGACCGGAGCACGGGTGCGGCCGTCCGGCCGGTGTCGGCCGAAGCCGGAGTGGAACCGATCAGGGGGACCACCAGCAGCAGAGCGGCGGGGGCCCAGTGGGCGCGCAGGCGCATGAGTTCTCCTTGAGGCAGGGCGGTGACAGGGTGGGACTGGGACGGGCGGGTTGGCATGAGGGCGGGATGGGAGGAGGAGGCGGGGCGGACGGTTTCGGACGGTCAGCCGGGACCGGAGACCAGGGACAGTTCCGCGAGGCCGGTTCCGGCCTCTTCCGCCGCCCTCGTACCGACCCATCTCCCCAGTGCCGTCTCGGCGGTGATCCCGGGGCCGAAGCCGGCGATGAGTCCTTGTCCGAAGTCCGCCACACCGCCGTCGTCGAACAGGCGGGCCAGCGCGTCGAAGACCACGGAGCTGGCGATATTGCCGCGTTCGGTGAGCGTCGCCCGGCTGAAGCGGAACATCTCCTGAGGGAGATCCAGGTAGTGGCAGAGGTCGTCGAGAATGCGCGGTCCGCCGGCGTGCACGATGAAGAAGTCCATGGCCGGCACGGTCCAGCCGTGCCTGTCGACCAGGCCCTGCAGGACCGGGGCCAGCATCTCCATGGTGCCGGGCACCCGTTTGTCGAGCAGGAAATGGAAGCCCGTCTCACGCACCGCGTAGGAGATCCAGTCCTCCGTGCCCGGCACCAGGTGGGAGCCGTTGCGTTCCAGGCGCATCCCCGTGCCACCGCGCCCGCGCACCACGGCCGAGGAGATGGCGTCGCCGAACAGTCCGTTGGAGAGCAGCGAGCCCACTCCGATGTCGGTCGGCTGGTAGCACAGCGAACAGAACTCGCAGGACACGATGAGGACGTTGGCATCGGGGTACGCCGTGCAGAAGTCGTGGGCCCGGTTGATCGCCGCACCGCCCGCGGCGCAGCCGAGCTGCGCGATCGGGAGCTGGCGCGTCTCGGCGCGGAAGCCCATCGTGTTGATCAGCCAGGCGGTGAGCGAGGGCATCATGAAGCCCGTGCAGGACACGTAGACGATCATGTCGATCTCGGCCGGCTCGACCTCGGCATGTGCCAGGGCCTGACGGACGACTTCGGGCACCCGGTTCTTGGCCTCGGCCTCGTACAGCCGGTTGCGCGCCTCGAAGCCGGGATGGCGCAGCGTCTCCTCGATCGGCTGGACGAGGTGCCGGGTCTCGACACCGGTGTTGCGGATGAGCCTCAGGACCAGCTCGCGCTGCGGGTGGTCGGCGTGGGTCTCCCGGGCCAGGTCCAAGGTCTGCTGCATCGTGATGACGTTCTCGGGCACAGCGATGGCCGGTCGGCACAGGGTCGCCATGGGTTCTCCTCGATCTCGGAAGCGAAGGCTCTCGTCACCAGGTGACGGGCAGCGCGAGGGGGTGACGCCAGATGGACGTGGTGTTCCACCGGACCTCCTCCGGCGGTACGTCGAGGCGGAGGGCCGGGAAGCGCGTCAGCAGCGACGAGAAGGCCACCTCCAGCTCCATCGTGGCCAGCGGCGCTCCCAGGCAGTGGTGTGCGCCCCAGCCGAAGGTCATGTGGGGGATGGACGGCCTGTCCGGGTCCAGCTCGTCCGGGCGCGCGAACTTCAGGCCGTCCCGGTTGGCGGTGAGGTAGGAGACGTGGACCACGTCCCCGGCCCGGATCATGACCCCGCTGAGCTCGACGTCCTCGGTGGCGATGCGCGGAATGCCGACGCCCTTGCGGAAGGGGATGTACCGCAGCAGTTCCTCAAGGGTGCGGGGCAGCCGGTCCGGCTCGGCCCGCAGGGACGCGAGGAGCGGCGGCCGGGTGAGCAGTGTGTAGGCGATGTTGCCGAGCTGGTACGTCGTGGTGTCCTGCCCCGTGATGAGGAGGACCATCGCCATGACGGCCAGTTCCTGGTCGTCGAGGAGCTCGGCGCCGTCCCGGGCCGTGGCGAGCGTGCTGATCAGGTCCTCACCGGGTGAGCGGCGCCGCTCGCCCGTCAGTTCCGTGAAGTAGGCACGGAGTTCGGCCTTGGCCTGGACCGCGTTCTCCCGGCCCGCGGCGCCCGTGTTCATCATGGTTAGGGCGTGGCCCCGCAGCCAGGGGCGGTCCACCTCGGGAATGCCGAGGACTTCACAGATGGTGATCAGGGGAAGCGGTGCGGCGACGCACGCCGCGAAGTCGGACGGGGCGCCGGCACTTTCCATCTCGTCCAGGAGCCCGTCGACGATGCCCTGGGTCCGCGTGCGCATGTGGTCCACGCGGCGCGGGGTGAAGCTCTTGGCGACCAGACTCCGCAGACGGCTGCTGGCCGGCGGGTCCATCAGGTTGATGGATTCGGCCTGCACGATGGGCTCGGGGGTCATACGCGGGAAGTCCCGGCCGAGCACGGCGCTGCGGCTGAAGCGCCGGTCGGTGGTGACGGTGCGGACGTCCTCGTAGCGGGTGACGAGCCATGCCTCGCCCTCCCCGTACGCCATACGGATACGGGACACCGGCTCTCGCGTGAGCAGTTCACCGAGTTGGGGGTCGAAGTCGAGCTGCTGCGCGAAATCGAACGGGCAGCTGCGCACAGTTTCCGTGTTCTCCACCGAGGTTCTCCCAATGACCGGTCAGGGAATTCAGGCCGTGCCCGCTCCGGACCGGGAACAGACCTCCAGTACGTCCCCCGTCACACAGGGAAACATGTCACCCACTCTCAGTAATCAGTCGATCAGAGGGTGATCCTTCGGCGTGTCGGGGCCGATGGGGCGATCGGAACGGACCCGCACGGATGAACTTGGGCTCACCGGCGCCCGCCGCGGGTAGTCCTGCGTGAAACCGCAGCAGGCCCCCGGACCGGGACGAGGCGCGCGCATGACTGACATCGACGACCACGCAATACATCGGCCCTCCGCCCCCGGGGACGCCGGACGTTCGTCCTGGGAGCCGCCGGCCTGGCCGGCCTCCTGTCGTCGGCGCCGCGTGCCACCGCCCTCACCGCCGGGCCCGCCGGCGCGGAGGGCGCCGCGAGGAACCTCGGCGTCTCCGGCCCCGCCGACGAGGGCCGCGTCCCGTTCCACGGGCGGCATCAGGCGGGCGTCCTCACCCCGCAGCAGCCCTTCGCCGCGTTCCTCGCGTACGACGTGGGGTGCCGGAACCAGAAGGAACTGGCCGTACTCCTGAAGGACCTGACCCGGCGGGCCAGGGCGCTCACGGCCGGTATCACTCCGGTGGACACGGACGTCGCCGCGGTCAGGGGCCCGCAGGATCTCCTCACGGTCACCGTCGGCGTGGGGCCTCTCTGTTCGACGACCGCTTCGGGCTGGCCCGGAGGAGACCGGCGGGGCTGGTGCCCATGCCCGCGTTCCCGGGCGACGAGTTGGACGAGGCGGGCTGCCACGGCGACCTTTCGGTGCAGATCTGCGCGCAGCACCCGGACGCGGTGGTGCACGTGATCCGGGATCTGACGCGTGAGACGCGCGGGATGCTGCGCGCCCGGTGGCGGGTCGACGGCTTCCTCAACCCGCCGCGCCCCGCGGGCGCGCCCCGCACCTTCACCGGCTTCAAGGACGGCATCGCCCATCCCGATCTCCTCACCCCGCGAGGCGGACCGGCTGCTGTGGGTCGGCGCGTCGGCGGGCGGACCCGCCTGGACCCGGGGCGGCTGCTACCAGGTCCTCCGTACCATCCGGCTGTTCACCGAGGCGTGGGACCGCGTGCCCACCTCCGGACAGGAGAAGATCCTCGGCCGCCGCAAGGCGACCGGGGCTCCGCTGACGGGGAAGAAGGAGACGGACCTGCCGGCGTACAAGGCGGACCCGGAGGGCCGGGTGATCCCGCTCGACTCCCATATCCGGCGGGCCAATCCGCGCACCCCGGAGACCGCCGACTCCCAGTTCCTACGCCGCAGCTACAACACCGACCGCGGCCTGGCCCCGGACGGCACACTCGATCTGGGGCTGCTCTTCTGCTCATACCAGCAGGACATCGACCGGCAGTTCGCCACGGTCCAGCGCCGCCTGGAGGGCGAGAGGTTCGCCGACTTCACCAGCACCACGGGGGCGGTTACTTCTTCGTACTGCCCGGCGTCCGGGACAGGGCGGACTGGTTCGGTTCGGGGCTGCTCGGCAGATGAGCCCGCCGAGGTGTCGATCAGGTCAGCTCCTGTCCTGATCGACACCTACCGTGCCGGTGGACGGCGGTACCCCTACACCCCGGAGGCGGCAGTGGAAGACGAAGCGGTGGAGACGACGGCTCCCGGGACTCTGTTCTTCGAAGGGGCAGCGGATCTGGAGTCCTGGCTCGACGCCCACCACGGAACACGGTCCGCGCTGTGGATCAAGGTCGCGAAGAAGGCGTCGGGCCTGGCGTCCGTGTCCGCGGCCGAGGTGGTCGAGAGTGCGATCTGCTACGGCTGGATCGACGGCCAGCGCAAGTCGTGCGACGAGACGTACTACCTCCAGAAGATCACGCCCCGCCGCCCCAGGAGCATCTGGTCGCTGGTGAACGTGCGCAAGGTCGAGGCGCTGACGGCGCAGGGGCGGATGCGCGAGCCGGGTCTCGCCGAGGTGCGGGCCGCCCGGGCGGACGGGCGGTGGGCGGCGGCCTACCCCTCCCAGAGTGAGGCCGTCGTGCCCCCCGACCTGGAAGCGGCGCTGGAGAGTAACCCGGAGGCGGCCCGCCATTTCGCTCAGCTCGGCAGGTCCGCCCGGTATCTGGTGCTCCTGCGTCTCGCTACGGCGCGGACACCGGCCGTCAGGTCCGCCAGGCTCCGGCGGGTGACGGAACGCCTGGCGGCGGGCGAGCCGGTTCGCTGACACCGGGCGGGCCCCCGGGCCGGGGCTTCAGGCGCCGAGCAGCTCCGGGTTGTCGGCCAGCGACGCGAGGTGTCCCGCCGGGTCGGCGATCAGCCTGCGGGCGGTCAGATCGAGCATGCCCCCCACACCGGTGACCTCCGCGGCAACCGTCCCGTCCTCCTTGGTGATCCGCTGCTCGATCCGGAAGGTCTTGCCGGCCCCGTAGATGAACGCGCAGGTCACCCGGACCTGGTCCCCGCCGCGCAGTTCGCTCGCGTACTTCACCGTCACTTCCAGGGCCACCGGGCCGACACCGGACGCCAGGAGCTTCTCCTGCGGCAGACCGGCGGCCCGCAGCAGCTCCCAGCGCGCGTGCTCCGCGTACTGGAGATAGACGGCCTGGTTCAGGTGCCCCTGGGTGTCGAGTTCATAGCCGCGCACTGTCACGTCAACAAAGAAGGTCATGAACAACGCAACACACACGGGCATTCCGCCATTCCGTCAGACCGCCGCTCCCCACGGGCGGCGAGGCGCTTCTTCGCCTCGGGCCAGTCGTCGGCGAGGAGCGAGAAGTAGACGGTGTCGCGCCAGGTTCCGTCGTGGCGCCGGCGGTGGCGGCGCAGCACTCCCTCGCGCTGCGCGCCGAGGCGGGCGATGGCCTCCTGGGAACGGAGGTTGAGGTGGTCGGTCTTCAACTGGACTCGCCCCATGCCCAGTTCTTCGAAGGCGTACGTCATGAGCAGCAGCTTCGTCTCGGAGTTGACCGCCGAACGCCAGAACGCGCGGCCGTACCAGGTCCAGCCGATCTCCAGCCGTTCGTCGGGGACGCTGATGTCCATGAAGGAGGTCCAGCCGACCGCCCGGCCGCTCGCGCGGTGCAGGACGGCGTACGGGACGTAGGTGCCCCGCTCCGCCTCACCGAGCAGGGCGCGCATCGTCGCGCGGAGCTCTTCCGGCGACTGCGGGGCGGGGCCGCCCTGCCAGCGCCACACCTCCTCGTCGCGGCCACCGGCCGTGAAGAGGTCTTCGGCGTGGTCCATCGTCAACGGCACCAGGGTCACGTGCCGACCGGTCAGCGTCACGGGCGCAGGTCTCTGAGCAGGCATGACCTCACCCTAACTCATTTTGGACTAGCACTGAATCCGTAATGCACTAGTGCAAAGTGCCTACCGGCGACGCGCGCGCCCGGAGTGGCGTGACTAGACTTTCGACCATGGGACAGCGGCCTGTGGCGGCGACTGCGCCCGAACTCGTCCTCGAAACCGATCAGGGTTCGACAGTGATGAGGCCGGGCCGGGACTACCGCGTCGGCCGCGACCCGTCGAGCGACATCGTCATCGACGACATCCGGGTCTCCTGGCACCACGCGGTGCTGCGGCCCGAGACGGACCACTGGCTGCTGGAGGACGAGCACAGCACCAACGGCACGTACACCGGAGGGCGTCGCGTCCATGAGGCGGACGTGGGTCCCGGTAGCGTGATCCGCTTCGGCAGCGCCTGTGACGGGCCGCGCGCGCTGCTCGTCGGACCCGAGCCCCCGGCCACCGCGGCCCGCACCCCCCAACGGCCGTCGGCCGTCTCCATGCCCGGCGCGACGGGCACCTTCCGGCAACCGACGACCGTACGCCCGCTGCCCGCCCGCACCGTGCGCATCGGCCGCGGCGACGGCAACGACCTGGTCGTCGACGACCTGCTGGTCTCCCGGCGCCACGCCGAACTGCGCGCCCTCGCCGACGGTACGTACGAGATCGTCGACCTCGCAAGCCACAACGGCACCTTCCTCAACGGGGCGCCGGTGGACCGCGCTCCCGTCGCGGCCGGGGACGTCGTGGGCATCGGGCACTCGGCGTTCTGCCTGGTCGGCGACGAGCTCCAGGAGTTCGTCGACACCGGTGAGGTGTCGCTGGACGTGCAGGGCCTCGCCGTCACGGTGGACCACGGCCGCAGGACGCTCCTGGACGAGGTGGCGTTCCCCGTGGGGGAGAAGTCCCTGCTCGCGGTCGTCGGACCGAGCGGCGCGGGGAAGTCCACGCTCCTCAACGCGCTGACGGGGCTGCGGCCCGCCGACCGGGGCCGGGTCCTGTACGACGGCCGTGACCTCTACCGGGACTTCGCCGAGCTGCGCCAGCGCATCGGGCTCGTACCGCAGGACGACATCCTGCACGCGCAGCTGACCGTCCGGCGCGCCCTCGGCTACGCGGCAGAGCTCCGGTTCCCGCAGGACACCGCCGCGGCCGAACGGCAGGCCCGGGTCTCCGAGGTGATGGCTGAACTGGGTCTGGAACAACGCGCCGACCAGCCGATCCACAGCCTCTCAGGAGGCCAGCGCAAGCGCGTGAGCGTGGCCCTGGAACTGCTGACGAAGCCCTCCCTGCTCTTCCTCGACGAGCCGACCTCCGGCCTCGACCCCGGGATGGACCGTTCCGTGATGCACATGCTGCGGGGCCTCGCCGACGACGGCCGTACGGTCGTCGTGGTGACCCACAGCGTGCTGAGTCTGGACGTCTGCGACCGGCTCCTCGTCCTCGCGCCGGGCGGACGCATCGCCTACTACGGCCCGCCGGACGAAGCGCTGGCCTTCTTCGGCTTCTCGCAGTGGCCCGAGGCGTTCGAAGCCTTCGAGAACGACCGCGACCGCGACTGGGCGGGGCAGTACCAGGCGTCCGCCTTCCACCAGCGGTACATACTCAGCGCCACCGCTCAGCCGCGACCCGCGGTCGCCCCGGCCGCGGCGACGGTGGCACCGCCGCCGAGGACCAGGAACTGGGGCGCCCAGCTGAGCACCCTCGTACGCCGTTACGCGGCCGCTCTCAGCGCCGACCGGACCTTCCTCATCATCATGATCGCCCTGCCGTTCGTGATGGGAGCGATGGCACGAGCCCTGGCGGGCAGCGAGCTGAACCGGGAAACGGCGATGAACGCCCTGCTCATCCTCTGCGTCGGCGGGGTGCTGACCGGCGCCGCCAACGCGGTGCGCGAACTGGTCAAGGAACGGGTCATCTACCAGCGGGAGCGCGCGGTCGGGCTGTCCAGATCCGCGTACCTGATGTCCAAGGTCGTGGTGCTCGGTGTCATCACGGTCCTCCAGGCGGTCGTGCTGACCCTGGTGGGTCTGGTCGGCGTCGATCTCCACGCGCCCGGCGGCAGGGGTGTGCTGCTACCTCCGCTGGTGGAGATCACCGCGGCCGTCGCCCTGCTCTCGTTCACCGCGATGATGCTCGGCCTCCTGGTGTCCGCGCTCGTCCGCAAGGAGGAGGTCACCATGCCGTTGCTGGTCCTCCTCGCCATCGTGCAGGTGGTGTTCTGCGGAGCCCTGCTCACCCTGCACGGGGTGGCCGGGGTCGAGCAGCTGGCGTGGCTGGTGCCTTCGAGGTGGGCTCTGGGCGCCATGGCGGGGACGATCGGCCTCGGCGCCCTCGTCCCCGGGAAGCTGACGGCCGATCCCCTGTTCGCGCACTCCGCCGGGGTGTGGCTGCTCAACATGGGCATGCTGGTGGTGCTCTCGCTGGTCTTCGGATACCTGGTGGCGAAGCTCCTGCGGCGCCACGAACCCGCCATCATGCGGAAGTAGCGGCGGCGGCCCATGACGACTCCGGAGTTCCGCCCGACCCATGTCGTCCCCCCGGACGGACTGCCCGCCTGGGAGGCCCCCGATGTCTCCCGGCCGACCGCGCCGCTCGATCCCCTGCTGCCCGTGCAGCTGCTCGACCGGCGGGGTGACTGGGCGTTCATCGCCTGCGCCAACGGGTGGTCGGCGTGGATCGACGGCAGACTGCTCGTCCCCGTGCCGCTGGAGCCGCCGGCCGCTCGTCAGCCGCTCGCCCGCACCGCGGACCCGGGGCCCCTGCTGGCCAGGGCGGACGAGGCGCTCCACCAGTACCGGCGCGCCGCGCGGGATCTCGCGGACGGGCGACTGGACGGAGAGGGCTTCCGGCTCCGTACCCAAGGGCTGCGGGTGGGTGTGATCGTCGACGGCGAGGGCGTGTGGCTCTACGACGCGGAGCACGAGCGCTGGGTGTACTGCGACGGGAGGCGGCTCAGCACGTACGCGGAGTCGGCGGGTCCCGGACCGGGCCGGGCGGCCACCGGGGCGGGGCCCGAACCGACCCGCGTGGTAGAGGACAACGGGCCCGAGCCTACCCGCGTCGTACAGGACAACGGGCCGGAGCCGACCCGCGTCGTCCAGGACAGTGGGCCCGAGCCTACCCGCGTCGTACAGGAGTCGGGCCCTCCGGCCTCCGGGCCATCGGCGGGGCCGCGGACCCGATCGGCCCGGTGACCCGCGATGGCTCCTCCCCCGCCGCCCCCGCCGCCTTCGCACGAGGCCGGACGGGCGTACGACCTGCTGGGGACGGAGATCGCGGGGTACCGGCTGGAGAGCGAGATCGGCCGCGGCGGCATGGCCGTCGTCTACCGCGCCAGGGATCTGCGGCTCGACCGCACCGTCGCGCTGAAGCTGCTCGCCCCCGGACTCGCGCGCAACGACACGTTCCGGCAGCGCTTCACGTACGAGTCGCGCGTGGCCGCCGCCATCGACCATCCGCACATCGTGCCGGTCTTCGAGGCCGGCGAGACGGACGGGGTCCTCTACATCGCGATGCGCTTCGTCGCGGGGCAGGACCTACGCGTGCTGATCGACCGCAGGGGTCCTCTGCCGCACACCACCGCGATCCGTATCGCCGGGCAGGTGGCGTCCGCTCTCGACGCCGCACACGACCACGACCTGGTCCACCGGGACGTCAAACCGGGCAACATCCTCGTCGCCGCGGGCACGGACAGCGACCACCCCGAGCACGTGTACCTCACCGACTTCGGGCTGACGAAGAAGTCGCTGTCGCTGACCGGGTTCACCACGGTGGGCCAGTTCGTCGGCACCCTGGACTACGTGGCTCCTGAGCAGATCTCGGGCCGTCCGGTGGACGGCCGGTGCGACGTCTACAGCCTCGCCTGCGTCGTCCACGAGACCCTGACCGGTGCCCCGCCGTTCCGGCGGGACGACGACATGGCCCTGCTCTGGGCGCACCAGTACGACGCGCCGCCACCTCTGAGCGCGGAGCGCCCCGGTCTTCCGGCCGAGCTCGACGGCGTCCTGGCGAAGGCGCTCGCCAAGAGTCCGCAGGACCGTTACGCATCCTGTCTGCGGTTCGTCGCGGCCCTGCGCGCCGCGGCTGCGGGGACCGGCCCCGACACGCATCGCCCGACGCGGGTTGGCGCCGGCCCCGTCAGTCCCGCCGCCGTCGAACCGCCGCCCCCGCCACCCCGCTGGGCCCTGCCGGTCTTCTCTCAGCGGGAGTCGCCGCCGTCCTGACGGTGCCTTCGCCGGACCCCGGAGGCGAGCAGTCCGCCGACAGGGCCGGCGACCGCGCCCCACAGGAGGGCGATACCCGTCGCCGACCAGAGGCGCGGACGCAGGAGCACTTCGCCGCCGAGCCCGCCTCCCACGTCACCGAGGCCCAGCAGCGAGAGGCCCAGGTGGGCCGAGACCCCGGAGACCAGGCAGACGAGGAGCACCGTCAGGGCGAGCGCGACCGCCAGGTGCGCGGCGTGCTGCCAGGCACGCGTCCTGGCAGGTGAGCGCAGCGCCATCAGGAAGGCGGCCGCCAGGACCGCGACCGCTGCGGCCACGACGAGCAACCAGGCGCGGCCGTCCTGCTGGGCGAGCGTGCGGACGTTCAGCGTCGAGATGTCCGGCGTACGGAGCACCGAGTCGAGCACCTGGGGCACCGGCAGCCCGAACGGGCCCTGCACCGTGCCCTCCCAGGAGGCCCCGAGGCCCAGGGTGAACGCGATCCACACCAGATTCGGCAGCCCCAGAAGCATCACCGCGAACGTCGCGGCGGGATGCCCCCGCGTCGCCACGACGCCCAGCCCGACGACCACGCCGAGCACCACGTATCCGAGCAGCAGCACGACCACGGCGTGGGCCGCGGGCCGCACCGGCGCCCGGTGGCGCAGCAGCCGGGCGGGGAGCGGGGCGCCGCGTGACACCAGCAGGGCGAGCAGGAGGACACCCGCCGTCCACAGCAGGCCGAAGACCAGGGTGAGCGGGATCTGAGCCCTGAACCCGACGGTGGGCGCGGCGTCGAGGACGTCGTCCAGGAGGCCGCCCGTGGGGTCGTCGAGCGGGAGGGCGAAGGTCTGCCTGGCCAGGAGCGAGAGCGCGAGGAGCGCCAGGAGCCAGAGCGCTCCGACGCGGACGGCCCAGCCGCCCAGTTCGCGGCTCCCGGCGACGGCCCGGTGGCGCAGCGGCCGGAGGAATCCCGCGGCGAGGGCGAGGGCACCGACCAGGGTCACGGACAGCGGCAGCACCGAGAGGTCCGCGTCGGTCCCGACAAGTGCCCCGGCGTCGCCCGACACCTCGACGGAACCGCCCGCGGCCATCACGACGACCGCCGCGACGACGCGGGGAAGGCGCCACCGGGGAGTTGGCCGGCTCCGGCGGCCCAGAGGCCGAGGACCGCGACGACGATCATGGCGATCATCCCGGCCAGCACCGCCACGAAGGCGTCGGCCCAGCCGTGCGGGACGCGGGGCGCACTGTCCTGACCGTTGCTGCGCGGGCTGCTCACGCTGACACGGTATGCACGGCGCGCATGCTCCGCCCCCTGGTGGGGGCCGACCGCGTCGGCTTGCGGGCGGCCGGGGTACAAGGCACACAATAATGCTGAAACGCACACGATCGGGACTGGTTCCCGGCCTGGGGAAGAAGAGCCTGTGAGTGAGCGACCGCCGTCGTCAGGACGACCCACCGGACCCCCCTCCGGCCCCTTGTCGGGGCCCTCGCCAACAGGTCCGACGCCGCCGGACACACCGGCCGGTCCGCCACCGGGCCCGCCCGGTGGCGGCGAACTCTCCGGCGGCCGGGGCGGCGGGAGTTCCGGTGCCGGCGGGGCGGGTGGCGGTCCCGGCGGGGACGGAACGGGTGGCGGCGGGGCGGGAGGCGGCGGGCAGGACGGCGGCGGCCGGGCGGCCGGGGGCGGTCCAGGCCCCGGACGGGCCTGGTGGCGGTCGGCTCCCCGCGTGGCGGTCATCGCCGTCGCCCTGGTCGCGGCCGTCGTCGTCACCGTCGTGCTGACCCGCCCGGAGGAGGGTGCGAAGGCGGGCGGCGAGGTGTTCCTCCAGGCCGCGGGCTCCTCGGGCCGTGACCCGTTCACCGAGTCCACCGCCGAAGGGCCCAAGGCGTCTCCGACGCCGACCGCGGTGCCGAGCTCGACCTCCACGACCACCGCCACCCGGGTGGTGAAGGGGTCGGCCCCCGGGCTGTACGGCGGCACCCGCAGGACCGCCAGCTGCGACGTGGAGAAACAGATCACCGCGCTCTCCGGTGCTCCGGACAGGAACCGGGCGTTCGCCTCGGTCCTGCGCATCGAGCCCGCCGGGGTCCCCGGATATCTGCGTTCACTCACCCCGGTCCGGCTGCGGGCGGACACCCGGGTCACCAACCACGGCTTCGAGGACGGCTCGGCCACCGCCTACCAGGCGGTGCTCCAGGCCGGGACCGCCGTCATGGTCGACGGCCGCGGGGTGCCCCGGGTGCGCTGCGCCTGCGGCAACCCGCTGCTCGCGCCGGTCGCCCTGCGGAACGCCCCTCAGATGAAGGGCGCCGCGTGGCCGGGTTACCGCTCCTCGGACGTCGTCGTGGTCACCCCCGCCCCCACGGTGGTGAAGGCGTTCGTCGTCTTCGATCCCGAGGCCGGGGACTGGTTCACGCGCGAGCCGGGCGACACGGGCAGGACGGACCGGAGGACCGACCCGCCGGCCGTCACCTCGCCCTCCCCTTCCGTGTCCGGTTCCCGTTCCGACGCGCCGCCTGACGAGCCGTCCCCGGACACCCCGTCCCCGGACACCCCGTCCTCCGACGCCCCGCCGGACGCTCCCTCCCCGGAGCCTCCGACGGAGGGGTCCACCTCCGAACCCCCGCCGCCGTCCCCGGAATCACCGCCCTCGTCCGCCCCTCAGTCCGCACCCCAGTCCGCGCAGTCCCCTCCCTCGTCTGCCGGATCACCCGTCTCAGCGGTCATCTGAGCCGGGCGGGCCGGGCGCGAACCGGGGCGCTGGACGTCACGGCGTGCTGATCACCGGCCGCGGCGGGGTCGCCATGCCCGCGCCGATGGCGAAGCTCGGGTGCGGCGGCTGGTTGTACGCGGTCTGCCAGGCCAGTGCCGTGCGGTACATGGTGTCGTGGAGCAGTGTGGTGATCCGGGTACCGGTCTCATGCGGGGTGGAGTAGATCCGCAGCGCGGTGTTCGCCGTGGTCGCCCAGACGACCTCCTCGCGCCAGTCACCGAACAGGTCCCCGGAGAGGGCCGGTGTGGCCTTCGTACCGTTGGCGGAGCGCACCGAGGCACCGGTCAGCAGCCGGGTGTCCGCCGCGGTGCCGTACTTGTCGATGCGGGTGCCGTCGAGGAGTTCCCTGGTGGTGTCGCCGTCCCACCAGGACAGGAAGTTGCTGCTGGAGGGCTTGCGGCTCGTCACGACGGAACCCTGCGGGCCGCGCACCCCGGACACCGCGGACGACCACGACTCGGCCCCCGGACTGCCCGCCCAGATGTCCGCGGAGACACCGCGGCCGTTGTCCTGGCCCGCCGGGGTGGACCACAGGATCTGCCCGTTCCTCGCGTCCGCCATCCACGAGCCCGGCTTCGAGCTGTCCTCGCTGACCTTGAACTCCTCCAGCCCCGGCCGGGAGGGATCGAGGTCGCCCACGTGCATGGCGTCGCCGTGGCCGTTCCTGGTGGTCCACAGCCCGCTGCCGTTGTCGTCGACGGCCATGGCCCCGTACACGATCTCGTCCCTGCCGTCGGCGTCGACGTCGGCGACCGAGAGCTGGTGGTTGCCCTGGCCGTCGTACCCCCTGCCCGCGTTGGTCGGGCTGTTCGTGTCGAAGGTCCAGCGCCGCGTGAAGGCGCCGCCGCGCCAGTCCCAGGCGGCGACGACGGTGCGCGTGTAGTAGCCGCGCGCCATGATCAGGGACGGCCTGGCGCCGTCCAGGTAGGCCGTGCCCGCCAGGAAGCGGTCCACGCGGTTGCCGTACCCGTCCCCCCAGGAGGACACCGTGCCCCTGGCCGGGACGTGGTCGACGGTGCCCATCGCGGCGCCCGTCCGGCCGTCGAACATCGTCAGGTACTCGGGTCCGGTGAGGATGTACCCGGACGCGTTGCGGTGGTCGGCGCCCGCGCTGCCGATCACCCTGCCCGTGCCGTCGACGGTCCCGTCCGCCGTCTTCATGGCGACCTCCGCACGGCCGTCGCCGTCGTAGTCGTACACCTGGAACTGCGTGTAGTGCGCCCCGGAACGGATGTTGCGCCCGAGGTCGATACGGAAGAGCCGGGTGCCGTCGAGACGTATGCCGTCGATGTACGTGTTGCCCGTGTAGCCGGACTGGGAGTTGTCCTTGGCGTTGGTGGGCTGCCACTTCAGTACGAGGTCGAGGGCGCCGTCGCCGTCGAGGTCGCCGGCGGACGCGTCGTTGGCCTCGTAGGTGTAGGCGACACCGTCCGGTGTGGTGCCGCCCGCCGGCGGGGAGACCGGGACGTCCTTGTAGCCCGCGCGGAACTGGATCGCGTGCACGGAGTCGCTCTGCTCGGCGCCGTCCACGACGGCCCGCACCGTGTAGTCGGCGGTGGCGGGGGCGCCGGGGTGGAAGTAGTTCGTCGAGCGCGTGAGCGGGGACGGGTTGACCTTGGTGCCCGCCCGGTAGAGGTTGAAGGAGACGTTGTCCGGGTCGGTGCCGAGCCAGCGCCAGGTGACGAGGTTTCCGCTGCCGGTGTGCACGCTGACGACGCCGCGGTCCAGCGCCTCGGCCTGGCGGGCGGGGGCGGCCTGGGGGGCGGGGGCGGCCTGGAGGGTCTGCCCGGCGGCGGTCTGTCCGGCCGCCGCGAGCAGACCTGCCGTCAGGGCGCCGAGCAGGACACGGGTACGGGTGGTGCGGCGCAGCTGGAGCGGTCGGTGAGGCATGGGTTCCACGGTGGGGGCCTTCCGAGCGGGGACGGGTTGTTCCCGTCAGTGGCCGCCGGGCACCGAAAGGTTGCCGCCCCGCTCCTCCTTCCTCGCGGCACGCGCCCCCGTCACCGCCGTACCGGCCGTGCGCGCCGCGAGGTGCAGGGAACGCAGGGCCAGCATCAGGAACCCGATGTCGTCGAGGTAGACGGGGTCGGGAAGCAGGTCGACCGGCGACACGGTGTAGATCACGGCGGCCCCGACCAGTGCCTTGTCACGGAGCGGGATGCCCGCGGCGAGCAGCAGCTTCCTGGCCCGGAGCACCCGTACCAGGAGAACGGCCGCGACGCCCATGGTGAGCAGCGCGAGAATCGCCGCGAGGATGAGCCAGCCTTTGGTGTCCATGCCCCATCCTGTACCCGCGCGCGGCCCTCCCCGACCACGCGCCGCTCGGACTCCCGGCCCGTACGCGTCAGCGCGGTGCGCGGCGCAGGGCGAGGAGGGCCTGGTCGTCCTGCGGCCGGCCGCCGGTGTGGCGCCGGACATCGCGGATCAGCAGGTCCAGGACGTCCGCCGGGGTGGGCTCGTCACCGGACCGGGCGCGGTGGCGCAGCAGGAGGGGGACGCGGGCCACCGCGTCGTAGAAGACTCCTTCGGCGTCCCGGGACTCGGTGACGCCGTCCGTGTAGCACAGCAGGGTGGCACCGGGCGGAAACGGGAACGTGTCGACCGGTGCGGGCCAGTGGCCCATGGCGCCGACCGCCAGCGGGGGCGCTTCCTGGGACGGTTCGAGGAGGGTGGCCCCGCCCTCGGCGTCCAGGAGCAGGGGCGGCGGATGGCCGCGGTTGACGATGCGCACGGCACTGAGATCGGCGGCGAACTCCGCGATCAGGGCGGTGGTGAAGCCCTCCTCCTGTTCGAGGCCGCCGCGCCGGACACCCTCGCGCAGCAGTGCGTCCTCCAGGGAGCGGGCCAGTTCCCCGACCCTCTCGCACTGGTCGGCGGCGTACCGGAACGCGCCGAGATCGACGCAGACCGCGCTGACGGCGCCGAGCCCCTTGCCGCGCACGTCACCGACGAGGACCCGGATGCCGTACGGAGTCTCCTGGACGACGTAGAGGTCGCCGCCGATCATCGCCTCGTCCTCGGCGGGCACATAGCGGGCGGCGATGTGCAGGTTCCCCAGCCGGGCCGGTGGCCGGGGCAGCACGGCGGCCTGGGCCACGGCCGCGACGCGCAGGGCACGCCGGGTCCGGCCGGTCTGCTGGTCGATGGTGCGGTGGATGAAGAAGGCCAGCAGCGTCACGGCCACCAGGGTGAGCTGGCTGGCCAGTCCGCGGTGCCAGCCGAAGGTCCCGTCGAGCCGGGCCAGAGCCGCGTGGACGGCCATCGAGGCGAGGCCGGTGAGGATGATGCCGCGCGGCGACAGCAGCGGCGCGGCGGCGACGGGCGCCGCCATGATGAGCGGCGCGGACGTCACGTCCGTCGGGGTCACCAGGTCGAGGACGACGGCGAGCACGATCACGCCGGCGGGGATCAACTGGGCCTTGCTCCGCTGCACCACTCCCCCACGTTGGCCGTATCCGGCGCGCGCCGCATCCCGGCGCGGCCGCCGGACGGGTCAGGTGGCCGGCAGCGGCGTGCCGGGGCGGGGCGCGGCGGCGCAGGCGGCGTCGATGCGGATGCGGTGGCTCATGACCGCGTCCGGGTCGTCGACGATGTCGACGCGGACCCCCGGGGTCTCCAGGATCGCCTGGTCCCCGATCTCGGGGGCGGACACCCGCAGGAGGTGCAGGGGCGGTACACCGGTCAGGGCGTGCGGAGGATGGTCGAGCGGCACGACCTGCACCGTGACGCCGGGCCGGTGGACGGCCTCGGCCAGGGCCTCGCGCTGCTCGGCCATCACCCGCCGGTCACCGACCCGGGTGTGGAGTGCGGCGGCCGGGATCAGGGCCCACAGGGCGGCGCCGCGGTAGGACAGCCTGCGCTGCCGCTCCCGCAGCAGCTCGACGCGGCGCTCACGCCGGGCGGCGTCGCGGTCGGGGTGCAGGGCGCGGTCCAGCGCGGCGGCGTAGGCGGGGGTGCGCAGCAGTTCGGGTACGAGTGCGGGGTGCCAGGTCCTCACGAGGCCGGCCGAGGACTCCATACCGATGACGTCCTGCTGCCAGGGCTCCATGGCGTCGCGCCATTCGTGCCACCACCCCGGCAGGCTGGCGGCTCCGAGGCCCGCGATGATGGGCTCGGCTTCGGCCCCCGGGACGCCGTAGCGGTCGAGGAGGACGCGGACCTGGTGGGCGTCCAGTCCGGTCTCGGCCCGTTCGATGCGTCGCACGGTGACCGGGTGGGCGTCCAGTGCGCGGGCCGCGTCGGCCAGGCTGACGCCCGCGCGTTCCCGGAGCAGCCGCAGGCGGACCGCCAGGACGCGATGTTCCACGGTGGGACCCGAGCGGGGACGCATGCTCGTCACCTTCCACGACGGCCCCGGCTGCGGGGCGCGCACTCTGTCGCTTGCAAAGTATGCCCTTTGCGCCGAGAGTACATACATGTCGGAAATAGTCACGTGTACGCCGCGAGCTTTGCAGGACGCGGGTAACAGGCGTGCACAGAGCTGGTGGATACCCCGCGTCCCCCACGGTGTGCCGGAGTCCCGGCGCCGGGTGCAGGAGGCGATGCGCGCCTGGGGCGAACCGAGCGAGCGGATAGAGGCCGCGGCCCTGGTCGTGACCGAACTGGTCGCGAACGCGGTTCAGCACACCAACAGTCGCCGCATCCGGTGCCGTCTGCTGCGCTCGCACCGCGGAGTCCGCATCTGCGTCTGGGACCGCGGCAGGGGCCGCGTCCCGTCCCCGCCCCGGCCGGAGGACGTGGCGGCGGCCGCCCCCGACGGCGGATGCCCAGACCCGGAGGACCTGCCGGAGGACGGCAGAGGGCTTCTGCTCGTCGACGCGCTGGCCGCCCGCTGGGGTACGAGCGCGGGCGGTGCCGGCCGGCTCGTCTGGGCCGACATCTGACCTGGCGGGCGCCGCCCTCCCCGGCCCGGGACCCCGTGTTCACCCCCGGGGTCCGTCTAGGCGGGCGCGGTGCGGCACTCCGGGTGTCCCCAGCCGTTCGGATTCTTGGCGATCGTGTCCTTCGCCGCGTAGGACGTGCCGCAGTGGCACCGCCCGGCGAACTTCGCCCGGATCGTGCCCGTGCCTGTGGCGCTCCTCGCGCTCTTCGCCGCCCCGCTGCCGGTTCCGACCTTCGCCGACCGGGCCGGGGCGGGCACCGGAAGCTCGACGGCGCCGTGCGCCGTCCCCGCGGCCCGCTGGGTCACGGCGGCCTCGCTCGCGGCCTGGTCGGCGACCGCGTTGAGCGCGTCACCGCCCACCTGGTGCGCGGGCACGTACCGGAAGGTCACGCTCCGGCCGCTGAGCAGGGCGTCGATGCGCGTCACCAGTTCCTGGTTGGCCACGGGCTTGCCGCCCGAGGTCTTCCAGCCGTTGCGCTTCCACCCCGGCAGCCACTTGGTCACCGCGTTCATCGCGTACTGCGAATCCATGCGCACCTCGGCCGGCACGGCCGGGTCGGTGGACTCCAGCAGTTCCGCCAGGGCGGTGAGCTCGGCGATGTTGTTGGTGGCGGTCCCCAGCGGCCCGGCCTCCCAGCGCTCCGGCCGCCCCTGCGCGTCGGCCACGACCCACGCCCAGGCGGCAGGTCCCGGATTCCCCTTCGACGCCCCGTCACACGCGGCGATGATGCACTCGTCCATGCCCCTGATCATGCCAGCCCCGCAGCGGCCCGGTTCCCCCCACCGAAACGCTGCGGCTGCCCGGGCCGGGCGTGCGGGGCCCGGGGAACCGGAGCGCCCCGGCGGTGGATTCACCGGCCGGGGCGCTCGGGGTGGAACAGGGCGAGGATCAGAGCTGGCCGGAGGCGGAGACGAGGATCTCGGCCTTCGTCTTGCCGTTGCCCGAGCCGTAGGACTCGATCGTGCGGACCAGCTCCATGCTGGCGTCGTCGGCCACCTCGCCGAAGACGACGTGCTTGCCGTCGAGCCACGGCGTCACGACGGTGGTGATGAAGAACTGCGAGCCGTTGCTGTTCGGACCGGCGTTGGCCATGGAGAGCAGGCCCGGCTTGGTGTGCTTCAGGGTGAAGTTCTCGTCGGCGAACTTCTCACCGTAGATGCTCTTGCCGCCCGTGCCGTTCTGACGGGTGAAGTCGCCGCCCTGGAGCATGAAGTCCGGGATGACACGGTGGAACGGCGAGCCGGCGTAGCCGAAGCCCGGTTCGCCCGTGGACAGGGCACGGAAGTTCTCAACCGTCTTGGGAACGATGTCGTCGAAGAGGTTGAAGACGATCCGCCCGGCGGGCTTGCCGTCGATGGTGATGTCGAAGTAGGTCTTGATTGTCATGAAGCCATCCTGACATTCCCCGGCACCTCCGGATGCACGGCACCCCCCTCCACCGGCCCCCACGGCCTCCATCGGACGTGGTCAGGGCCCCCGAGCAGGCGCCGCGGCCGGCGCGTCGCCTGCCGTTTCCCGGACGGGGAGCCCGGAACGGTTGACCTCAGGTTTGGTTCAGGTCTTAGCGTTCTCTCCGTAACCCCCGGGGGCCGTACCGGCCGACGGGTAGCCCGCGTCGCCCGACACCTACCGGAGAAACCACTCATGAGCATGGAAATGACCGCCTGGTCGTCGCTGCACAGCGCGATGACCGCACAGAAGGACCGACGGCCCTTCTCGCGGGCGACGCTGCGCCGCATCGTCTCCTTCGCCCGTCCGCACCGACGGCGGATCTACCGCTTCCTGGCGCTCAGCGTGGTCACCGCGCTCCTCGCGGTCGCCACCCCCGTACTGGCGGGGGTGTCGTCGACGCGATCATCCAGGGCCGCGACTCCGGGGTGGTGACCAGGCTCGCGGTACTCATCGCGGTCATCGCGGTGGCCGAGGCGGCCCTCGGACTGCTCACCCGGTGGCTGTCCGCCGGCCTCGGCGAGGGACTGATCCTGGATCTGCGCACGGCGGTCTTCGACCACGTCCAGCGGATGCCGATCGCCTTCTTCACCCGGACCAGGACCGGGGCACTCGTCAGCAGGCTCAACAACGACGTCATCGGGGCACAGCGGGCTTTCAGCAACACGCTGTCCGGCGTCGTCTCCAACCTGGTCACCCTGCTGCTGACGATGGCCGTCATGCTCAGCATCTCCTGGCAGATCACACTGCTCGCGCTGGTCCTGCTGCCGGTGTTCGTCGTCCCGGCGCGCCGGATGGGCTCGCGGATGGCCGGGCTTCAGCGTGAGGCCGCGCACCACAACGCCGCCATGGGCACGCAGATGACCGAGCGCTTCTCCGCACCGGGGGCGACCCTCGTCAAGCTCTTCGGGCGCCCCGCCGAGGAGTCGGCGGAGTTCGCCGCCCGGGCCGGCCACGTGCGTGACATCGGAGTCCGTACGGCCATGGCCCAGGCCACCTTCATCACGGCCCTGACCCTGGTGTCCGCCCTGGCCCTCGCCCTGGTCTACGGGCTCGGCGGGTACTACGCGCTGCGCGGGTCCCTCGACCCGGGCGCGATCGTCGCCCTCGCCCTGCTGCTGACCCGCCTCTACGCGCCCCTGACCGCACTGGCCGGGGCCCGCGTCGAGGTGATGAGCGCGCTGGTCAGCTTCGAGCGGGTCTTCGAGATCCTGGATCTGCAACCGCTCATCACCGACAGGCCCGACGCCCGCCGGGTACCGGACGGCCCGGTGTCCGTGGAGTTCGACGGGGTCTCCTTCGGCTACCCGTCCGCGGACAAGGTGTCCCTCGCCTCGCTGGAGGACGTCGCGACGCTGGACTCCCGCGAGGGCACGGAGGTCCTGCACGACGTCTCCTTCCGCGCCGAACCCGGCCGGATGGTCGCCCTGGTCGGTTCCTCCGGCGCGGGGAAGTCCACGATCGCGCAGCTGCTCCCCCGGCTGTACGACACCGACGCGGGCTCCGTACGGCTGAACGGCGTCGACGTACGCGATCTCACCGGCGACTCGATCCGCGAGACCCTCGGCATGGTGACCCAGGACGGGCACCTGTTCCACGAGTCCGTCCGCGCGAACCTGCTGCTCGCCCGGCCGGACGCCACCGAGGACGACATCTGGGACGCCCTGCGCCGCTCCCGCCTGGACGGTCTGATCGCCTCGCTGCCCGAAGGGCTCGACACGGTCGTCGGCGAACGCGGATACCGGCTCTCGGGCGGGGAGCGCCAACGGCTGACCATCGCCCGGCTGCTGCTGGCCCGCCAGCGCGTGGTGATCCTCGACGAGGCGACGGCCCACCTCGACTCGACCTCCGAGGCGGCCGTGCAGGAGGCTCTGGCCGAGGCGCTGGAGGGCAGGACCGCCGTGGTGATCGCCCACCGGCTCTCGACCGTACGGGCCGCCGACCTGATCCTGGTCGTCGAGGCGGGCCGGATCGTGGAACGCGGAACCCACACCGAGCTGCTGGCCGCGGGCGGCAGGTACGAGCAGCTGTACCGCACCCAGTTCGAGCGCCCCGCAGCGGAGGAGCGTCCCGAGGAGGGCCGGCCGCACGGCGCACAGCCCGTCCGCTGAACCACCCCCGGGTCCCGCCCCTCGCTTTCACGTCTTCGCTGTGCGGACGGGTTCGCTGTGCGGACGGGGCGGGACTCGGCGAAGCTTGGTGGCAGACCCTGCAACCGCACGCGGAGGTGCTGATGGAGCCGGTGAGCGCGCTGCGCCGGATCGCGTTCCTGCTGGAGCGGTCGCAGGCCAGGACGTACCGGGTGCAGGCGTTCCGCAGAGCAGCCGACGCGATCGCCGCGATCTCCCCGGACGACCTGGCGGAGCTGGTCTCCCACGGGTCGCTGGAGTCGGTGGACGGCATCGGGCCGAAGACCGCCCAGCTGATCCGGGAGGCCCGGGGCGGCGCGGTCCCCGGCTATCTGGAGCGGCTGGAGGCGGAGGCCGACGCCCCGCTCGCAGCGGGCGGTGAGGCGCTCCGGGCCCTGCTGCGGGGCGACTGCCACCTGCACTCGGACTGGTCGGACGGCGGTAGCCCGATCGAGGAGATGGGCCGTGCGGCACGGGAGCTGGGCCACGAGTGGGCGGTCCTGACCGACCACTCGCCACGGCTGACGGTGGCCAACGGGCTGTCACCCGAGCGGCTGCGCAGGCAGCTGGCCGAGGTGGCTGAGCTCAACGAGCGGTGGGCACCGTTCCAGCTGCTGACGGGCATCGAGTGCGACATCCTGGCGGACGGCTCGCTCGACCAGGAGCCGGAGCTTCTTGAGCGGCTGGACGTGGTGGTGGCGTCCGCCCACTCCAAGCTGCGGATGGACGCGGCCGCGATGACACGGCGTCTGGTTGCGGCGGTCCGCAACCCGCACACCGACATCCTCGGGCACTGCACCGGGCGTCTGCTGACCGGCCGGGGGCGGCCGGAGTCCGAGTTCGACGCGGACCAGGTCTTCGCCGCGTGCGCCGAGGCCGGTACGGCTGTGGAGATCAACAGCCGCCCCGAACGGCTCGACCCGCCCCGGCGCCTGCTGAGGCAGGCCGTCGAGGCGGGTGTGCTGTTCTCGGTCGACACCGACGCGCACGCCCCCGGCCAGCTCACGTGGCAGATCTACGGCTGTGCGCGTGCGGAGGAGTGCGGGGTGCCGGCGGAGCGGGTCGTCACGGCGTGGAGCGCCGACGAGCTGCTGGCCTGGACCGGCGGGTCGTGAACCTGTACCGGGGCGGCGCCTCGGCGATGACGCTCACTCGATGACGAGTTCGACCTCGATGTTGCCGCGGGTCGCCTTGGAGTAGGGGCAGTACGCGTGGGTGGCCTCGACCAGCTTGCGGCCCGTCTCGCCCTCGAGCGCTTCCGGCAGTTCGATCCGCATGACGACCGCGAGGCCGAAGCCCGTGTCGTCCTTGCCGATGGAGACCTCGGCCGTCACGGAGACGTCCTCGATGTCCACCTTCATCCGACGGCCGACCGACTGCATCGCGCTGGCGAAACAGGCGGCGTACCCGGCGGCGAAGAGCTGCTCGGGGTTGGTGCCCTCGCCGTTGCCGCCGAGCGCCGGCGGCGGCGCCAGGGCGAGGTCGATCCGCCCGTCCGAGCTCACGGCCCGGCCCTCCCGGCCGTTGGCGGTGGCGGCAGCGGTGTAGAGCGCGTCCATGGAATGCCCTTCTTTCCTGTCGCGGTGACCGGCCCGGTCACCCCTGACAACAAACAATGGCACACAATTCAGTTGTGTACAACCTGATAGCCCGCGAGGAGTATCCTGGAGTCATGACCCCTACGCCGGCCTCCGCCGCCCTCCCGCCCGCCCCGGACGCGGAACTGCTGCGCCTCGACCACCAAGTCTGCTTCACCCTGCACGCCGCTTCGCGGGCCTTCGGCGGGGTGTACCGGAGCGCGCTGAGGGATCTGGGGCTGACCTATACCCAGTACCTCGTGATGCTCGTGCTGTGGGAGCACGGACCGCAACAGGTCAAAACGATCGGAGAGCGCCTCCGTCTGGACTCCGGGACCCTGTCCCCGCTGCTCAGAAGGGTGGAAACGGCCGGACTCGTCGTCCGGGTGCGCGGTCCGCGGGACGAACGCGCGGTGACCGTCCACCTCACGGACGCCGGCGCGGAACTGCGCGAACGCGCCCTGCCGGTTCCGCGCGCGGTCCTCGAAACCGGCGGGCTCTCGGCGGCGGAGGCCGCCGAGCTGCGAGACGTTCTCGGTCGGCTCGCCTCGTCCCTCGACGCGGCGCACCCGGGCTGAACGGACGGGGCAGGACGGCCTCGGCCGGCGCCGTGGACTCCTCGCCGGCAGGGCCGCCCCCGCGCTGCCCGGCGCACCTGTGAGCGCCCGGGTACGAGAGGTCAGCCCTTGTACTCCATGGCCATGACCCCCCAGCTGAACCCGAGCGCACTCGTCGCGTGCAGGACCAGGTCGCCGGGCGCGAGCTTGTCCGCGGCGATGAGTTCCTGCATCGCGATGAAGGTGTCCGCGGCACCCATGTGACCGAGCCGGTGGTAGTTGAGGACGCTCCGGCTCTCCGGCAGGCCCAGGTCCCTCAGCAGCCGCTCGTGGATGGGCCTGCTGCCATGGGTGACGAGCAGGTAGGCGACGTCGGTGACGTCCTTGCCGAGCGAGGCGAGGAGTTCCGTGATCAGAGTGGTGAAGTTCTCCGCGTACGCCTCGGCCAGGCCGTCCCGGTCGCCGTTCCGCCGGATGATCATCCCGTCACCGTCACGGACACCGGAGTAGTAGTCGCACCAGCTCGGATCGGTACGCAGGCGCGAGCCCAGGACCTCCGCCGTGGTGCCGGCCGACGACAGCAGGAACGCGCCGCCCGCGTCACCCTGGTTGAACATCTCCTTGGCGGTGGGATCGCCGTAGTCGAGCAGGGTGCTCACCCGGTCGCCGATCAGCACGAGCACCGACTCGCCCTCGCGTCCGGCCAGCGCGTCGCTGCCGATCTGGAGCGCGGCGGTCACGGCGTTGCAGTAGTTCGTCAGCTCGTAGCAGTACGCCCCCGTGATGCCCAGCTCCTGCGCCACCTTCGCCGCCGGTGACCAGAACGCCTTGTCCCACTCCCCCGTACCGGCGTAGATCACGGTCCGTACGGCCGAGGGCGGCACCTGCGTCCGCTTCATCACCTGCTGCGCGGCCCGCAGCGCGAGTTCCCACTCCGTCTCCCCCTCCCCGAGGACCGGGTAGCTGTCGCACGTCGTGATGACGCGTACGTCATCCTCGGAGAGTCCCGACTGTGCCGCCATCTCGCGGACGCTTCTGCGCGCCGACGGGAAGGTGATCTCGAAGTCCGTTATTCCGGCCATGTTCTGCTCCGTCCGGTCGGTTGTGCCGATCTGCTGTCTACGAGAAGAAGAGGGGCTTGCCCGCGTAGTAGGCGTCGATGGCCTCGCTCATGCTGGAGCGCGAGGGCGGATGGAAGACCAGGGCCTGGGCGGCGGACGCGAGGTAGGCGATCTCGGGCGAGCGGATGTAGGTCATGCCGCCCAGCGTCTCGACCGCCATGGCGACGACCCTGGTGAGCACGTCCTGCACGGAGTAGCGGGTGAACAGGGAGGCGGCGGCGCAGTCGTTGCCGAGGTCGCCGTCCATGATCCGGCGTGCGAGTCCCTCGACCAGCGAGGCGGCGGTCTCCACGAGGAGGCACAGCTGGGCGCGTTCGGCGGCCGTACCGCGCCGCTCGTCAAGGGCGCGGGCGACCAGGGAACTGGCGACACCGGTGTAGGCGGCGGCGATGATCATCTGGAACCAGATGACGCCGGTCTCGTTGAGTTCGTCGAGCTTCTCGGCAGCGGCCGGGGGCGCCCGGAGCAGGTCCTCGTCCGTGACGAACACATCCTCCAGCCGGACTTCGTGGCTCTCCGCCGCCACCAGCGGGAACGTCGACCAGAACGGGTGGACGGAGATGCCCGGGGTGTCGGCGGGCAGCACCAGCAGCGCCATCTCCGGGCTGCCGTCCCGTCCGCTCACGCCCACACTGGCGGTGAGCAGGTCCATGGAGCGCGACAGGCTGCACGGCTTCTTCGAGCCGCTGACGAGGTAGCCGCCGGACGTCTCGCGGGCCTGGACCGCGGGGCTCAGGATGCCTCGGCCGGACCGTCCCTCCGCGAAGCCCGAGGCCAGGAGCGACCGCTTCTCCGCCATGACGTCGAGGACGGTCTTGCGCAGTTTGGAGTCGTCGCCGTAGAGGGGCGAGAGGGAGTAGAGCATCCCGACCGAGAAGTGGTGCATCGCGGTCGCCACCGCGAGGGAGGGGGCGAGCGACCCCAGCGCACGGACGACCCGGACCGCGTCGAGGGCCGAGGCGCCGATGCCGTCGTACTCGCCCGGGATCAGGAGGTTGGGGCCACCGTACTGTTTGAACAGGGCGAGTGCGGGGCTCTGCGCCGACTCCAGCTCATCGAACGGTACGTCGGCCAGCCGGCCGGCGAGACCCGGTAACAGCCTCTCGCAGGCGGCGAGATCGTGGTGCAGGAACTTCACGCTTCCATACCTTCCCGTAGGGGGCGTGTGGGGGGTGGGCGACGGACGGAACACCGTGGACGGCGGCGGTCAGTTGCCGACCAGCGTCATGAGGAACGGGGGGTAGCGGTCACCGTGCACGGCGTTCGCCGGCACGGCCGAGGCCACCGCCGCCAGTTCGTCGGCGGACAGCTGCACCGAGACTGCGGCGAGGTTCTCCGCCAGGTGGTCCCGTCGTGCGGTCCCGGGGATGGGGACGATGTCGTCGCCCTGCTGGTGGAGCCAGGCCAGGGCGAGTTGGGCGACGGTGATGCCGTGCGCGTCGGCCAGGGGCCGGAGCGCGTCCACCACCGCCACGTTGCGGCGCAGATGCGGCGGGTCGAACCTGGGCAGTGTGCGCCGGAAGTCCGTCGCGGGGCCGAGGTCCGCCTCCGAGCGGATGCGCCCGGTCAGAAAGCCCCGGCCCAGCGGGCTGGACGCGATCAGGCCCACACCGAGCTCCCGGCAGACCGGCAGGATCTCGACCTCGACGTCCCGGCTCCAGAGCGACCACTCGCTCTGGACCGCGGTGACGGGGTGGATCGCGTGCGCGCGGCGGAGGGTGGCGGCGGAGACCTCCGAAAGGCACACGTCCAGCACCTTCCCCTCCGCGACGAGCTCCGCCATCGCACCCATGGCCTCCTCGATGTCCTCGCCGGGGGCGGCCCAGTGCTTGACGTAGAGGTCCAGGTGGTCCACGCCGAGGCGGCGCAGGGAGGCGTGACAGCGCTCCCGGATGTAGGCCCGGTCCCCGCGCACGCCCAGGAACTTGCCCTGCGCGTCACGTTCGAGACCGACCTTGGTGGACAGGAGCACGCGGTCCCGCCGCCCCGCGACGGCCCGTCCGAGCAGCCGCTCCCCCTCGCCGAGTCCCTGGACGTCGGCGGTGTCCAGGAGCGCGACACCGCGGTCGATCGCCTCGTGCACCGTGGCGAGGGCCTCCGCGGGGTCGGCGACCCCGTAGAACGACGTGGTGCTGAGGCAGCCCAGGCCCTGGGCCGGCACCTTCAGCCTGCCGAGGCGGTGGGTGGGGAGCGGTGGTGGAGCGGTCGTCATCGGTGTCCTGTCCGTACGGGGAGAGGGAGGTGCTCCGGACCCGGGCGGCCGCCCCTCACCAGGTGTCCAGGTGCAGCACGGAGTCCAGTGGCTGACGGGCGGCGGGCCGGAAGTCGGTGCCGATGGAGAACGCGGTCGGGATCAGAGCCGCCTGCACGATACCGTCCGGCATGCCCAGCAGCTCGGCGATCTCCTTCTCGTACATCAGGTGGAGCGTGGTCCAGGCCGTGCCGAGGCGACGGGCGCGGGCGGCGAGCATGTAACTCCACCCGGCCTGGATGACCGAGCCCCACATACCGGCCTCGTTGTACTCCGGCGCCTCCTTGGCGTCCAGGCACGGGATGACGAGGACGGGGACGTCCGCCATGTGCTCGCCGAGGTAGGCGACGCTGTCTCCGACGCGTTGCTGCTGGGGATGGCGGACCGGGTGGTCCGCGTAGAGCGAGGCGCACGAGCCCTCGGACGTCAGATAGGTCCGCACCGCCCGCCGGTAGTACTCGCCGATGGCGGCCCGCTGGTCCTTGTCGGTGACGACCATCCAGTGCCAGGTCTGCCGGTTGCTGCCGGACGGCGCCTGGAGCGCTATCTCCAGGCACTCCCTGACCAGGTCGAGCGGAACGGGACGGGTCAGATCGAGCCGTTTGCGCACGGAGCGCGTAGTGGTCAGCAGTTCGTCGGGGGTGAGGTCCAAGAGGGACATGGGGGGCCCTTTCCTCGATACGGACACGGAGCAACGAGAGGTGGTGCTTGCGGGGTCGCCAGGAGTGGCGGACGGTTCGGAGTCAGGCTGCCCGGACGCTGCCGTCGGGGTCCACCCGTCGCAGCACCGCGTAGAGGCCGTCGGCCAGCTCGTCGGCTTCGTCGCGGCTCAGCACCAGGGGCGGATTGATGAGCAGTGCGCGGGGGTTGCCGCGCAGGATGATGCCCGCTTCCTCGCGCAGGGCCGTCGCGACGGGCGCGGTGCCGGTGGGGAGCGGGCTCCGCGTCCCCTTGTCCGCCACCAGCTCGATGCCGAGCATCAGGCCGAGCTGGCGGACTTCGCCGACCACGGGCAGGTCCCGCAGCCCTTCCAGCCGTTCTGCCAGGTACGCCCCGGTCTTGGCCGCGTTCTCCAGCATGTTCTCCTGGTCGATGAGATCGATGTTGGCGAGGGCCACCGCGCAGGCCGTGGGGTGCCCGGTGTAGGTGAACCCGATGGGGAACCCGTTCCCGGTGATCGTCTCGGTCACCTCGTCACTGACCAGCACGGCTCCGTGAGGAACGTAACCCGAGGTCAGGCCCTTGGCGGTGACCATGATGTCGGGAGTGACACCGAAGTGCTCCGCCGCGAACCAGTGTCCGGTGCGGCCGTACCCCGTCACCACCTCGTCGAAGATCAGCAGGATGCCGTGCTGCCGGAGCAGTTCCGCCACCCGCGGCCAGTAGTCCGCGGGGGGAATGACCGCGCCGCCGACGCTCATGACGGGTTCGCCGATCATCGCCGCTATCCGGCCGGGTCCGATCCGTTCGATCGTCTCGCGCAGCTCCCGCAGACAGAAGTCCGTCACGCCTTCCTCCCCGTACTGCTGGATCTGGTACGGGTCGGGCGCCGTGAGGTGGTGGACGTCGGGCATGGTCGGCCCGAACCCCTCGTGGTAGACGGGGAGTCCGGACACGCTTCCGCTGCCGTAGCCGATGCCGTGGTAGCCCAGCTTGCGGGCGAGCACCCAGGTGCGCTCCGGCCGGCCCGCGCGGTAGTGGAAGTAGCGCGCCATCCGCAGGGCGATCTCGTTGCCCTCGGCGCCACCGCTGGTGAAGAAGACGCGCTCCAGGCCCGCAGGCGCCAACTCGGCCAGCCGCGAGGCCAGTTCGATCGCCTTGTCGTTGCTCATCATCTCCCAGGTGTGGAAGCACTCCAGCACCTTCATCTGCGCGGCGGCGACGTCGGCCAGTTCGCCGCGCCCATGTCCCACCTGCACCATGCCCAGTACCGCGGCGGCGTCGAGGTAGCTGCGGCCCGTGCTGTCGCGGACGCGGCAGCCTTTGCCCTCGACCATGACGATGCGGTCCTTCCTGCCGGCCGGCAGGTTCGGGTGGATCAGCCTGTCACGGTCGGCCTGAATCCAGTCGGCCGTCCCGGACGCGGTGGACGCGGTGACCGGCACGGTGGGGGACACGGACATGGGCGGGCTCCTTTGTACAGACGGGCACGGGGGTGCTGTGGACTCGGGAGGGATGTGGGGAAGGCGGCGGTGAACAGCCACCGGATGGACGGGAGTCTGCCAGCGGCCGTATGCGGTCGGCATGATCACGGCGCACGCCGTTCGTCCAGTGATCCACAAGCCCGGGACAAGGCGGGGAGGCCCGCGTCCGCCTCCGGGGCACCCGGCATCCCCCGTTTCGCAGGCGTTTCCCGTGCGGCTCACCGCTCATCCGCCGCCGGCCACCTCCGTCCCGGAAGGGTTTGGCCGAACACACCCTGTGTTCGGCGCGTCACGGTTGGTACGTTATGACCGGTTCGGCGTCGGGCCGGAGCACTCACCGCGGTCGGCACGCGCCTCCCACCGACCGCGTTGACCTCTTGCCGGCGAGCCGTCCGCTTCGCGAACCACAGAGGCAAGGGGCTTATGACAGAGGGATTGGTCCAGAGCGTCGACGGGGCTCGCCGGTTCATCCACTCACCGGAAAGCACCGCCACCCCAGTCGTGATCTCCGCGTTCGGCAGGATGACCGTACGCACGCCCGAAGGTCCGGTGGAGCTGGGACCACCGCGCCGTCGCGCCGTCCTGGCCCTGCTGCTGGTCAACGCCGGCCAGGTGGTGTCGCTCTCGTCCCTCGTCGACAACATCTGGGGGGACAGACCGCCCGGCCAGGCGGTCACCACCCTCCAGTCGTACATCTCACGGCTGCGCAGACTGGTGGCGGACCGGCCGCTGAGCGGTGGGGTGCAGCTCCAGCTCAGACACCGCTCCCCCGGATACGTGCTGACCGTGCCGCCGGAGCACGTGGACGTCCTGCGGTTCGAGCAGGCGGTACGCCGTGGCATGGCCACCCGCCACCGGGGTGACGCGCTGCACGCCTACGATCTGCTGTCCGAGGCACTGCACGGCTGGGGAGCACCTCCCTTCGAGGACCTGACGGACTACGACTTCGCCTCCCAGGAGGCGTCCCGCCTGGGCGACCTGCGGCTGACCGCCCTGGAGGAGTGCGCCGAGTGCGCCTTCGCGCTGGGCCGCAGCCAGGAGCTGCTTCCCGTGCTGGAGCAGGAGGTCCACCTCCACCCGCTGCGCGAGCGCCTGGTGCACCAGCTGATGCGGGCCCAGTACCAGTGCGGCCGGCAGGCCGACGCGCTGTTCACCTTCGAGCGCACCCGGCAGTCCCTCGCCAAGGAGCTCGGGGCCGATGTCATCCCCGAGTTACGGCAGGTGCACGAGAGAATCCTCCGGCACGATCCCGCGCTCCGGCGCACTCACCCGGCCCCCGCCGCCCCGCCGCCCACGCCTCCCGTCGCGTGGCCTCGTTCGCCCGGCTTCCCGCCGGCCGGCCACCCAGCCGCCAAAGGCTCCGGCCTGGCGGCGGAACCGGCCGCCGCGCCGGTGTTCCCGCCGGCCGCCCCACCACCAGCAGCGGCGGCCGCTGCCGAGCCGGGGTCGCCGCGGACGCGGCGGGCCGAGCTGGAAAGGCTGTCGGCCGCGTTGGAGGCGGCCGGCCGCGGCAGCGGACGCGGTGTCCTCGTGGTGGGAGAGGCGGGGGTGGGCAAGACGTGGCTGCTCCAGCGGTTCGGGGAGCGGTGCCGCGCGTCTGACATCGATGTCTTCACGGTCTACTGCCCTCCGGACGACGACATGCCGGCGTACTGGCCGTGGCTCCAGGTACTGCGCCAGGCGGCCGCCCGGCGGCCCGAGGCGATTCATGCGCTGCCGCCGGCCGTGCGCAGGCACCTCGATCCGCTCCTCGATCCTTTCCTCCCCGAGCCGGACGGCGACCCGGCGGGAGAGCCCTCGCGCCTCCCCGCGGCAGGGACGTTCGCCTTCCAGGAAGCGGTGAGCCGGCTCCTGGTGGCCCTCGCCGACCGCCCGCTGGTCATCGTCCTGGAGAACTTCGAGCGCGCCGACTTCCCCTCGCTCGCGCTGACCCGCTTCCTCCTGGAGCAGACGGCCGAGTCCTCGCTGCTGCTCGTCGTCACCGCGCGCGCCTTCCGCGTCTCCGACGATCCGGGCTGGCGGGCCACCCGGGCGCGCCTGCTCCAGATGCCGCACACGGAGGAGATCCGGCTGGAGGGGCTGCCGCCGGAGGAGAGCCACGGCATCATGGCCGCCTCTCTCGGCGCCCGCGCCCACCCCGCCCTGTGCGCGGCCTTGCAGAAACGGTCCTGCGGTAACCCGTTCCTGCTGCTCGGGCTCCTCGAAGCGGTGGACGACGCGACGACGGCCCGTCAGGTCAACGAGCTGCTGCCGCCGAGACTGGCGGAAGTGATCACGGAGAGACTGTCCGGTATTCCGTCCGGCGTACTCGCCGTCCTGAACGCCTGCGCCGTCCTCGGTCCCGAGAGCACCACGGACACCTTGCGGGAACTGGCCGTCGCGGCCGGGGCGTCCGCCCATGACGTGGCGAGGGCGCTGCGCGCCGGTCTGCTGCGCATGAGAGCGGACGGTTCCTCGCACATCGACTTCGTGCAACCGCTGGTCCGCGACACCGTGCGCCAGGAGATGCCCGGGGGAAGCTGTCCGGAACCGGAATCGCGCCGTCGCGCCACCGGCCCGTACCGGCTCCAGCCCCGCGACGGCCCGGCCTCGCGCAAGCCGCTCGACTGGATGTTCACCCGGCCCTCCGGCCGGTTGCAGCACGCCGCGGCGCGGGTGCTGCGCTGGTATCTGAGCGCGCTGTTCGACAGATCCACCCTGTCGACGGCCGAGGTGGCCCGGGAGGCCGGGCTGCCGGCCGAGGCGGTCACCCTGAGCCTGGGCGGGGAAGTGGTCGCCTCATGGCCGGCGACCCACCTGCTGGTCACCATCCTGGGCGGGGACCCGCAGGCCCTGCGCCCCGTCTGGGACGCGGCCTCCGGCGACGAACCCCCGGACGGCCACTCCGAGCTGGACGCGCGGCGCCGGCTGCGGAAGATGCTGCACGTACTGCAACTGGCGGCGGGAGCGCCGGTCGAGGGGGAACCGTGCGCGGAGACGCTCCTGACGCCCGGCACCACTCCCACCTCGGTGCCGGGCTACGGCTGGAGCGGGTGAGGCGCCTTTCCTCACGGCGCCGCGCCCCGCACGGGGGTGCTGGGCACGGCGCGTCATCCGGCCCGGCGAGCGCCCGGCAGGCGAATGTCCTGCGAGGACCGGCCGCCGTGCGGTTTCAGGCCCGCCCGGCAGCCGGCACCGTGGTCAGCCGAGCTTCTTGAGCAGTTCGGCCGCGAGCGGAGCCGAGGAGGCCGGGTTCTGCCCGGTGACCAGGTTGCGGTCGACGATGATGTACGGGGCCCACGGCTCGCCCTCCTGGAAGTCCGCGCCCAGCTCGACCAGGCGGTCCTGTAGCAGCCACTTCGCCTGGTCCGCGAGACCGGCCTGGGTCTCCTCGGCGTTGGTGAAGCCCGTCAGCCGGTAGCCGGCGAACGGGTTCGTGCCGTCGTCGTCGCGTGCGGCGAGCAGCGCGGCCGGGCCGTGGCAGACGATGCCGAGGGGCTTGCCCGACTCCAGTGCCCGTGCCAGCAGACGGCCGGAGACCGGGTCGACGGCGAGGTCCTCCATGGGCCCGTGTCCGCCGGGGTAGAAGACCGCGGCGTAGTCCGCGAGGTCCACGCCGTCCAGCGGGACCGGGTGCCGGAGTTCGGTGAAGGACTCAAGGGCGGCCGCCACCCGGTCGGCGCCTTCCTGGCCGCCGTTGGCACCGGGGGCCAGGCTGCCCCGGTCCACCGTCGGTACGGCGCCGCCCGGGGTGGCGACGACGATCTCGTGGCCCGCGGCCTTGAACGCCTCGTACGGGGCCACGGCCTCCTCGGCCCAGAAGCCGGTGGGGTGCTTGCTGCCGTCGGCCAGAGTCCAGTGGTCGGCGCCGGTCACTACGAAAAGGATCTTGGACATCTCGCTCTTCTCCGAGGGGTGGGCCCATCCGGGCCCGAAGTAAGGATTACGGAGCCGCCGGGGCGGCACTCTGCCGACGGTAGGCCGATAACCATGACGTAACAACCAGGGCACCGGCCTCCCGGTCGCGGACACCGGCTGCGACGGTGACGCGCACGTGGGCTCTCCGAGCGGCGGGTGCGGGTAGCGGCCCGATGGCGCGCCCCTCGTCCACCCCGGGCCGGAACTCCGGGCGGAGCCGGCCATCCACTCCCGTAACTGAACATGATTGTCATAATGCTAGGGTCGGCGCATCGGCTTCACCCACTCCTCGCATCCCGTTGGGGTCCCCCTTGCGTCTGTTCGAGAATCCCCGCACACCTCGTCGGGGCCTCCTGTCCACGATCGGTCTGAGCACGGCGGCGGCGCTGCTCAGCGGCTGTTTCGCCGCGGCCGGCCCCTCCTCAGGCGGTGGTGACTCCCGCCTGCGCGTCGCGATGATGCAACCGCCGCGCGCGGGACTCTCCCCGCTGACGGACGACGCGTTCAAGCTGTCGCGCTGGTCCACCGCCGAGACCCTCACCCGGCTGGACGCGGACGGCGACGCACGGCCCGCCCTGGCGACCTCCTGGCGGCAGAGCGGCAAGGACTGGACGTTCACCCTCCGCGAGGGCGTCACGTTCCACGACGGCACCGCCTTCACCGCACGCTCCGTCGTGAAGTCCCTCACCGTCGCCGCCACCGCCTCGCCCAAGCCGCGCATCCTCGACGGCGTCACCCTCACCGCCCGCGCCACCGGCCCCCGCACGGTGACGGTCACCACGGCAGCGGCCGATCCGCTGGTCCCCCAGCGGCTCAGCTCCCCGCAGTTGTCGATCCTCGCCGCCAAGGCGTACCGGGGCAGGACCGTCAGCCCGGTGGGCGCGGGCACGGGCCCGTTCGAACTCGTCGAGGTGGGCGGCACGACCACGGCCACGCTCGACCGCTACGACCGCTACTGGGGCGGCCGGGCGAAGGCGGCCGGCATCGATGTGAGGTTCGTGCCCGACGGCACCGCGCGGGCCGCCGCGCTGCGCAGCGGCGAGGCCGACATCGTCGAGGCGGTCCCCGTCTCGCAGGCGCGCCTCCTGGACCCGGAGCTGATCCACGAGGTGCCGATGCCGCGTACCAACACCCTGTACCTGAACGCCGGCTCGGGACCGTTCGAAGACGCGCGCGTCCGGGCCGCGGCACGCGCGGCCGTCGACGCGGAGCAGATCGTGAGCAGTGTGTACGAGGACAGGGCCGACCTCGCCGAAGGGCTGCTGGGCCCGGCCCTCCCCTGGGCCGCGGAGCTGCGTGAGAAGCCCGTACGGGCGGCGGCCGGCGATCCGGGGGGCGCGGAGATCACGATCGGCACGTTCACCGACCGGGCCGAGCTTCCCGAGGTGGCCCAGATCCTCCAGCAGCAGCTCCAGGCAGCGGGCTTCCGGGTGAAGCTGGAGGTCCGCGAGTACGCCACCATCGAAGCGGACGCCCTCGCCGGGAAGTTCGACGCGTTCGTCCTGTCGCGGGCCACGGTCCTGGACTCCGGTGACCCGGCGGCGTACCTGTACAGCGACTTCGCCGGTGAAGGGTCCTTCAACCTCGCGCAGCTCTCCGACCCCGGTGTCGACAAGGCACTGACCACCGCCTCGCAGACCCCGGCCGGTGACGCGAGGCGCGAGGCGGTCATGGCCGCCGAGGCAGCCGTGCTGGCCACGGACGCCGCCGTGCCGATGCTGCACGAGCGGGTCATCCAGGGTGACGCGGCGGGCGTCAGGGGCGCGGCCCACGACCCGCGCGAACGTGAACTCGTCACGATCCGCACGCACGTCAAGTGAGGGCGGCGCTCACCCGGGCGGCCGGACTGGCCGCCGTGCTCGCTCTCGTCGGACTGCTGCCCTGGCTGTCCGGCAAGGACCCGGCACTGAGTCTGCTGCGGGCCAGATCGGCCGAGCAGGAACCCACCGCCGAGGCACTGGACGCGATCCGCGAGGACCTCGGGCTCGACGCGGGGCCGTTCGGGCTGCTGGGGCACTGGGCGGCCGGACTGATCCGCGGCGACCTCGGAGTCTCGTGGGTGTCCGGCTCGGAGGTCCTGCCCTCGGTGACGGCCGGTCTCCAGGTGTCGCTCGCCCTGATGGGCGCGTCCCTGGCCGTCGCCCTCCTGGTGGGGACCGCTCTGGCCCTGCCGGTTCTGGTACGCGGCCGGGGCGGCGCCGGGACGCTTGGCGCGATGCTCGCCGCGGTCCCCGAGTACCTGGTCGCCCTGCTCCTCCTCGTCGTCGCCGGGGTGTGGCTCGGCTGGTTCCCCACCTCCGGCTGGGGCGGGCCCGCCCACATGGTCCTCCCCGCCCTCGCGCTCGGGATACCGGCCGGTGCGCTCCTGGGCCGGCTGGTCGCCGACGCGCTGCCCGACGCGCTCGACGAACGCTGGGTGGAGCTGTGGCGCGGCGCGGGCGTCGGCCGGCGTGCCGTCACCACCGCGGCCCTGCGCCGGGTCCTGCCGCCGCTGATCCCGCAGTTCGGCATGGCCGCGGTGGGCCTGACCGGCGGCGCGGTCGCCGTCGAGACGGTCTTCGCGGTGCCGGGGCTCGGCCGCACCGCCCTCGGCGCGGCCAGGTCCCAGGATCTTCCGCTGCTCCAGGGCGCGGTCCTGGCGCTGCTGGCGCTCGGGCTCCTGGTGGGCGTCGCGTCGGCCGCCCTGCGCGCACAGCTGCTCGGCCCGGCCCTGCGCGACGCGGCTCTGACCCTGCCCGCGGCCCGTCCGGTACGGGTCTCCCCCGCCGTACCGGCCGTGCTGGGCACGCTGCTGGCCGGCGTGACCGGCTGGGGGCTGCTGCGCGATCCGTACGTCATCGACACCACCGCCAGGCTCACCGCGCCCTCCTGGGCGCACCCCCTGGGGACCGACGCCCTCGGCCGTGACGTGCTGGCCCGGCTGGGGCACGGGGCGGGCTCGACGGTCGGCACGGCGGCGGCCGTCTGCCTCATCGGCCTGGTCATCGGACTCGCTCTCGGGTTCCTGCCGAACGCGGCGACCGGCCTGGCCGATATCGCCAACGCACTGCCGCCGGTGATCGTCGGCATGCTGGTGGCCGCGTCGACGGGCCCCGGGGCGGGAGGTGCCGCACTCGCCGTCGCGCTCATCTCCTGGCCGCCGCTGGCCGCGCACGCCGCCGCCCTCGCCCAGGAGGTCCGTGCCTCGGCGTTCCTGTCGGCGCAGAAGGCGATCGGGGCGAGCCCGGCCCGGATCATGGTCCGCCATGTCCTGCCTTCGGTGGCCGGCCCGGTCTCCCGGCACGCGGTCCTGCGTCTGCCGGGCATCGCGCTGGCCCTGGCCTCGCTCGGCTTCCTCGGTCTCGGCGCCCAGCCGCCGTCCCCCGACTGGGGTCTCCTGCTCGACGAGTCCGCCGACTACATCGAGCGGGCCCCTGTCGCCGCCCTCGCCCCCGCGGTCGCGCTGGCGCTCCTCGCCGCGCTCGCCGTGGCCCTGTCGGCGCACACCCGGCGCGGCGGACCGCGCCGCGCGCCCGTCCGGAAGGAGGCGGCCCCCGTTGCCGTCTGACGCCCTGCTGTCGGTCCGCGATCTGAGCGTGGACTTCGACGGCGTACCGGCCCTGAGCGGCCTCTCCTTCGATGTCCGGCCGGGTGAGGTCCTCGCCCTGGTGGGTGAGTCGGGCGCCGGGAAGTCGGTCACCGCGCGCGCCCTGCTCGGCATGTGCCCGCGCGGGGCCGCCGTCTCGGGGAGCGTGCTGCTGCGCGGGACGCCCGTCACCGCCGCCGACCGGGGGCGGCGTATCGCGCTGGTACCCCAGGACGCGCTGTCCGCGCTCTCACCCGTCCTCCCGGTCGACGGTCAACTGGCGCTGGCCGTCAGGTCGGTACAGGGCCTGTCCCGCAGGGACGCACTGGCCCGGGCCCGGGAGGCGCTCGCGGAGGTCGGTATCCCGGCCGCGCGGGTCTCCGCGTATCCCCACGAACTCTCGGGCGGCATGCGCCAGCGCGCCGTCATCGCCATGGCCACGGTCAACCGTCCGGAACTGGTCGTCGCCGACGAGCCGACCACGGCTCTCGATCCCGGGACACGGGACAAGGTGCTCGGCGTCCTCGGTGACCGGTGCGCGGCGGCCGGCGCGTCCCTCGTGCTGGTCACCCATGACCTCGGGGCGGTGGGGGCGCACGCCGACCGGATGGTGGTCCTCTACGCGGGCCGGCCGGCCGAGTACGGCCCGGTGGACCGGATTCTGCGCCGGCCGCTCGCCCCGTACACCGAAGCCCTCCTCGCCTGCCTGCCCACCGCCGGCACGCCCCGCAAGTCCCGGCTGCCCACCCTCCCGGGGCGTCCGCCCGCCCCGGGCGCCCTCGGTGCGGGCTGCGCGTTCGCACCCCGCTGCCGCTACGCCACCGTCCGCTGCCACACCGAGCGGCCCGCGGCGCGCAGCGTCGACGGACGCGAGGTGGCCTGTCACCTCGACCACCTGGAGTCCGTGTGAGCCCCCTGCTCGACGTCCGCGAGCTGGTCGTGCGGTACGGGAGGACCACCGCGGTCGACGGAGTCTCCTTCCAGGTGGACGCGGGCGAGACGGTCGGCCTGATCGGTCCGTCCGGCTGCGGAAAGTCGTCCACGGCCGCCGCCGTCCTGCAACTGCGCAGGCCGCACAGTGGTGAGATCCGCTTCGGGGGCGTGGAGCTGACCGCACTGGGCGAGCGCGAACTGCGGGCGGTCCGGCCGCGTGTCCAGCCGGTGTTCCAGGACCCGTACGGTTCGCTCAGCCCCCGTCGGCGCATTCGCGACCAGGTCGCCGAACCGCTCCGCGCCCAGGGCCGCTGGTCGGCCGCCACGGGTCCCGGGCGGGTCCGCGAACTCCTCGCCCTGGTCGGCCTGGACGGGGAACACGGCGGGCGGCTCCCGCACGAACTGTCCGGCGGGCAGTGCCAGCGCGCCGGGATCGCCCGGGCGCTGGCGAGCGATCCCGAGCTGCTGATCCTGGACGAGCCGGTGTCCGCCCTCGATCCGTCGATGCGCGCCGGCATCCTCAACCTGCTGCTCGAACTGCAGGAGACCCGAGGGCTCGGCTACCTCTTCATCTGCCACGACCTGGCGGCGGTGCGGCACTTCAGCGACCGGGTCCTGACGATGCGCGAGGGCAGACTGACGGCGTCATGACGCCGCCGGAGTCGTTGCTCCCCGGCAGCGGTCCGCGAGCTCGGCCGTCCGCCGCCCTGGCCCGCAGGCTTCAGCGCACCCGGCTCCGGAGCGGCGCGGACGGGACCCCCTAGGGTGAAGGGGCCAGCGTATGCCCTCGGTTACGGATCACCTCGACCCTAAGGACAAGTCATGGACGAGCGCTTCGACGTCGTCGTACTCGGAGCCGGCCCCGGCGGCTACGTCGCCGCCATCCGCGCCGCCCAACTGGGCAAGCGGGTCGCGGTCGTGGAGGAGAAGTACTGGGGCGGGGTGTGCCTCAACGTCGGCTGCATCCCCACCAAGGCGCTGCTGCGCAACGCCGAGCTCGCCCACATCGTCAACCACGAGGCCAAGACCTTCGGCATCCAGGTCGAGGGGAGCGTCTCCTTCGACTACGGCCAGGCGTTCCGCCGCAGCCGTACAGTCGCGGACGGCCGCGTCAAGGGCGTCCACTACCTGATGAAGAAGAACGGCATCACCGAGCTGGACGGGCGGGGCACCTTCCTCGACGCGAACACCCTGCGGGTGGCCGGGCCCGACGGCACCACGCGGACGGTCACGTTCGACCACTGCGTCATCGCCACCGGCGCCACCCCGCGCCTGCTGCCCGGCACCGCCCGCAGCGAACGCGTGGTGACCTACGAGGAGCAGATCCTCGCGGACGGCGTGCCGCAGTCGATCGTCATCGCGGGCGCCGGCGCCATCGGCATCGAGTTCGCGTACGTCCTGCACAACTACGGGGTGAAGGTCACCATCGTCGAGTTCCTCGACCGGGTGGCGCCGCTGGAGGACGAGGACGTCTCCAAGGAGCTGGCCAAGCAGTACCGCAGGCTCGGCATCGAGGTCCTGACCTCCACCCGCGTCGAGGCGATCGACGAGTCGGGGCCCCAGGTCCGCGTCATGGTCACCGGAAAGGACGGTGCCGAGAAGGTGCTGGAGGCCGACAAGGTGCTCCAGGCCATCGGGTTCGCGCCCAACGTCAGCGGTTACGGGCTGGAGGCGACCGGCGTCGCCCTCACTGAGCGGGGAGCGATCGACGTGGACGGCCGCTGCCGCACCAGCGTGCCGCACATCTACGCCATCGGCGACGTGACCGCGAAGCTGATGCTCGCCCACGCGGCGGAGGCCATGGGTGTCATCGCCGCCGAGACCATCGCGGACGCCGAGACGATGGAGCTCGACTACCGGATGATCCCCCGCGCCACGTACTGCCAGCCCCAGATCGCCAGCTTCGGCTGGACGGAGGCGCAGGCCCGGGAGCAGGGCTTCGACGTGAAGGTCGCCAAGTTCCCCTTCACGGCGAACGGCAAGGCGCACGGTCTCGGCGACGCGACCGGTTTCGTCAAGATCCTCAGCGACGCGAAGTACGGCGAGATCATCGGTGCCCATCTGATCGGGCCGGATGTGACCGAGCTGCTGCCCGAGCTGACGCTCGCTCAGCAGTGGGACCTCACCGTCCACGAGGTGGCGCGTAACGTGCACGCCCACCCGACGCTGGGTGAGGCCGTCAAGGAGGCCGTCCACGGGCTCGCCGGACACATGATCAACTTCTGAGCCGGGCGGCTGGGGGCCACCGTGTTCCGGGGGCTGTTCAAAGCCCCGCCCGTACGGGAGGATCGCGCCCGCGCCACCCCCCGCTTCCGGCGCCACCCGCACCACAACGGAGGATGTACATGGCTCGCCGCACACCCCGCGCGCTGATCGCCTCGGCCACCGCCGTCACGGCTCTGCTCACCACTGTCGGAGCGGCCTCGGCCGCCGGGACGGACCGCGCCCCGGCCGCCAGCGTCTTCATGGTCAACCCCGTCCAGTCCTCGGGCGACCAGTCACTCCTCGACGCGAAGGACTCGGCCGGCGCGGTGCCCGCGTCGGCCTACGCCTCGGCCGCGCTGCGCAACCTCGACGGCAGTGGCGGGCTCTCCGGGCGGTGGGCCTACGTCAGGTCGGACACGGGTGCGTCGGCGCGGACCGCCGACGCCGCCGCGTACACCCGGCAGGACGACCAGTTCGAGCAGGTCATGGCCTACTTCTGGACCAACGAGGCGCAGGAGTACCTCCAGGGCCTCGGCTTCGGCAGCGACCTCCCGGGCGTCAACGACCGGGCGCAGCCGGTCCGTATCAACCAGTGGGGTGCGGACAACTCCTACTTCACCGACAAGAAGGCCGAGATCCGCTTCGGCAAGGGCGGGGTGGACGACGCCGAGGACGCCGAGGTGATCGTGCACGAGTACGGACACGCGGTGCACCACGCCCAGGTGCCCGGCTTCGGCACGTCGGTGGAGGCGGGGGCCATCGGTGAGGCGTTCGGTGACTACCTCGCGGTCGGGGTCGGCACCCACGCCGCCGCCCGTTACGGCTGGCCGCTCAAGGCCGACCCGGCGTGCGTGGCGGACTGGGACTCCGTCAGTTACAGCGCCGCTCCGCACTGCCTGCGCCGCATCGACACGGACAAGGTGTACGGGGACCGGGTGGGCTCGGTGCACGCGGACGGGGAGATCTGGTCCCGTGCGCTGCTCGACATCCGGCGCGCGCTCGGTGCCAGGGTGGCCGACCGCGTCATCATCAACGCCCAGTTCGGCTTCGCGCCCGGCACCAGCTTCCAGGACGCGGCGCTGACGACGATCGCGACGGCGCGGAGCATGTACGGCGACGGCGTGGCGGAGGCGGTCCGCGCCGGATTCAGGGGGCGCGAGATCCCGGGCGTCCAGTAACCGGCGAGCTGTCGAGGCGGGCGGGCAGCCGGCGCGGGGAGCGCCATGCCGTCGCCGCTCCCCGCGCCGGGGCCGGTGAGGTGTTCGGCGCGCAGGACGCCGGGAGGTTCCCGGACAGCCGGGCGTCCGGGGCAGCCGCGGGGCGCTCCTGGTCCGCCCGGCGTACCCGTCAGACGAGGGCCGCGGCCACGGCGTCCGGTGTGCTGCCCGCGTCCTCCTCGGCGGGGTCCCGGGCCAGCAGGTCCAGGGTGAGCGCGGCCGTCCATCCGAAGTCGCGGGTGCCGCGGGCCTCCGCGGTGAACGGGTCCACGTACTCCGCGAAGTCGCAGGCGCCCGCGGAGGTGAGCATGGTGGCACGCAGCCGGTCCGCGGCCCCGGTCCTTCCGTGCCCGCGCAGGCCGCGCTCCAGCAGCCAGCCGGTGTTGAACCAGGCCGGCCCGCGCCAGTAGCGGGACGGGTCGAACGCGGGTCCTGTGAGGTCGTACGACGGGACCATCGGGATCTCGCCGAGCCGGAAACCCGGGCCCGCGGCCGTACCGGCCAGCGCGTCGACGATCTCCTGCGGGAGCCCGGGCACGACGAGCGGGAGGAGGCCGGCGACACTGCGTTCGGTGATCAGCTCACCGTCCACCAGGTCGCGGCAGAGGAACATGCCGTCATCGGGCGACCACAGCCGCTCCACCAGCGCGGCGGTGAGCCGCGCGGCCCGTTCCTCGTGCGGGGCCGGGTCCGCCCCGGTCTCGGCGGCGATGCGCCCCAGGGCGTGCTCGGAGACGATCAGCAGGGCGTTGACGCCCGGGTCCTCGACGGCGAACGCGTGCCGGGTGCCCGCGTCCGCGTATCCGCTGTCGCGGTAGTCGCCCGCGAGGCGCACGTACCGGCCGTAGTCCAGGTCCGTGGGGCGCTCCGCCGCCGCTCCGTGGGCCAGGTCGGCGCGCCGGTAGGAGTCGGCCGGGGCCGGTTCGATCCGCCGCAGGGGCGCGTCCCAGCACGGGCTGTTGTCCATGCCGGGCTCCCACGGGTGCAGGACGGCGGCGAGGCCGCCGCCTCCCAGGTCGCGGGCGCCCGTGAGGTACTCGTGCCAGGCGGTCAGCGCCGGGTAGACCCGGGACAGGAAGCCACGGCTGCGCGAGGCGTCCGGGTCGGCCAGATGGACGAGCCAGGCGGCGAGCGCGTGTACGGGGGGTTGCACGATTCCGGACGTCTCGATGCCCTCGGGGGCTCCGGCCGCCGCGCCGTCGCGCGAGGAGCGCCAGAAGTCGGGGCTGGGGAAGTAGGCGTCGAGCGCGACCGCCGGGTTGAAGACGATGTGCGGAACGCGTCCGTCGGCCCACTGCGCGCCGAGCAGCGTCTCCAGTTCCCGCTGCGCGCGGCGGACGGAGAGATGGCGCAGGCCGATCGCGATGAACGCCGAGTCCCAGCTCCACTGGTGCGGATACAGGCCGCGGGAGGGAACGGTGGAGGCGCCCGTCCAGTTGGCGTACAGGACGCGTGCGGCGCCGCGCCGAAGTGCCGGATCGTCCGCGGCGGCGGGCACCGGCGAGTCGAGGAGCGAGGTCATGCCCGTGACCTCCGCGCCCCCTGGGCGCACGCCTGCTGCAACTCGGCCCGTCGGGCCGGAGGTTGGGAAGCGGTCTTCTCCATCTTCTCCATGGATGCCCTGGATGCCTTTCGCGCCGACGCAGCGCTGTGAGGGGTGGCTCGTGGCGGAACCGCGGAAAGGGAGTCGGCCCGGCCTCAGCCGATGTGCCGTGAGGTCCCCGATCGCCGACTTACGTTGAAGTTATCCCACAGTTATGTATCACCAACAAGCAGAAGTGAGAGTGAAATGCCTAACATTCATACACAAGAGGGATGAATGAAGGAGCGGCATGGGGATGACGACTGGACGGTGCGGGCCGGCCGTGGCCCGCGTCGCGGCGTGCCTCGTGGCGTGCCTGCTCGCCGGCTGCTCGGGCGGCTCGGCAGCGGAGCGGAGGTCCGACAACCGGATCACGGTGTGGTCCCAGGAGAACCTGCCACCGCGGATGGCCGCGACCCGCAAGATCGTCAGCCGCTTCGAGAAGGACACGGGCGTCGAGGTCGACCTCGTCGGCGTCGACGAGGCCCAGCTGCCGCAACTGATCATGTCGGCAGCCGCTACGGGCCGGCTCCCGGACGTGATCGCCGCCGTACCCCTGGGACAGATCTGGCAGATGTACGGGAACGGGCTGCTCGACACGGACGCGGCGGCCCGCGTCCTCACCGCCCTCGACCCCGGCACGTTCGAGCCGAACGCGCTCGCGCTCACCGAGGACGACGGCACCCGGCTCGCCGTCCCCTCCGATGCCTGGCTCCAGCTCCTCCTCTACCGCAAGGACCTCTTCGCCGACGCGGGGCTCAAGCCGCCCGACACCTACGCGCACGCGCGCGAAGCCGCGGCCGCCCTCGACGGAGGCGGCCGGTACGGAATCTCGCTGGCCACCGACCCCTCGGACGTGTTCACCCAGCAGAGCTTCGAGGACCTCGCCCTGGCGAACGGCTGCGGGCTGGTGGACGAGAGAGGGGAACCGGCCCTCGACTCACCGGCCTGCGTCGCGGCCTTCACCCTCTACGACGAGCTGGCCCGCGAACACGGGGCGCCGGGCAGCCAGGGTGTGGACTCCACCCGCGCCACGTACTTCTCCGGCTCGTCCGCCATGATGGTCTGGTCCTCCTTCCTCCTGGACGAACTGGCGGGGCTGCGCTCCGACGCGCTCCCCAGCTGCCCGGAGTGCCGGAAGGACCCGGCCTTCCTCGCCGACAACACCGGCGTCGTCACCTCGCTCCAGGGCCCTGACGGCAGGGAACCCGCCCAGTTCGGCGAGATCACCTCGTGGGCGGTCACCGAGTCCGCCGAGACCGCGGCGGCCGAGAGGTTCGTCACCTACCTGATGGGCGCGGGCTATCCGGACTGGTTCGGCATGGCCCCCGAGGGGAAGATCCCGGTCCGTACCGGAACCCCCGCGGCCCCGGGCACCTTCCAACGCGCGTGGCGCTCCGGCGTCATGGGCGTCGACCGCCGCGCCTCCCTGCGGGCGACCTACCCGGCCGCGCTCCTGGACCGGCTCGTCGCCGGGGTGCGGGGCATGAGCCGCTGGGGACTGACGGAAGGCCAGGGCACTCTCGTGGGCGCGACCGGCGGCGAACTGCCCGTGGCCAAGGCCATCGGTGCCATGACCGGCGGCCGGCTCTCACCCGCCGAGGCCGCGCGTGAGGCGGACGAGGAAGTGACCGCCCTTCAGGAATCGCTCCGGTGACCGCCGGGCCGCCCCCTCCACCGAGCCGTCCGAACCCATCGAGGGGTGCCGGGTCATGAGCACCGTCCGGAGCGGCGCGAGGAAGCGCCGCCGTCCGCCGCGGACCGCCGCTGCCCGGGAGAACCGCGCGGGCCTCGCCTTCGTCGCTCCGACCTTCCTGGTCGTCCTGGCCGTGGTGATCCTGCCGATCCTGTGGACCGTCCTGCTCGCCTTCCAGGACTCCGCGCTGGCCGACATCCAGGAGGACGGCCTCCTCGGCCGCTGGACCCTCGCGAACTTCGAGCAGGTCTTCGGCTCGCCCGGTTTCTGGAGCAGTCTGGGCACCACCCTGCTCTACACAGCCGGCGCCACGGCGGGCTCCGTACTCCTCGGCCTCATCGCCGCTCTGGCACTGCGGCGGCCGTTCCGTGGGCGCGGTGCACTGCGGGCCGCCATGCTGCTCCCCTACGTCGCTCCGGTCGTCGCCGTGGCCTTCGTCTGGGAGGTCGCGCTCAGTCCGCAGTACGGGGTGGTGAACGCCTGGGGCAGCCGACTGCCCGGCTGGGGCGACCCGATCGCCTTCCTGACCACCCGGTCGTACGAAGCCGGCGTGTTCGGCGTCCACTTCGACGTGCCCCTGGCGCTGCTGACCGTCATCGCGTTCGAGACCTGGCGGTACTTCCCCTTCGCCTTCCTGTTCGTGCTCGCCCGCCTCCAGGCCGTCCCCCGTTCGCTGGAGGAGGCGGCCGAGGTGGACGGAGCCACCCTCACCCAGCGCTTCCGGTACGTCCTGCTGCCGCAGCTCATGCCCGTCATCGCCCTGCTCTGCGTCCTGCGTTTCATCATGACGTTCAACAAGTTCGACGACGTCTACCTCCTGACCGGCGGCGGTGCGGGCACGGATGTCGTCGCGGTCCGCGTCTACGACTTCCTCACGTCCCGCTTCGACGTCGGAGCGGCGTCGGCCCAGGCACTCGTCCTGGCCGTGGTGCTCATGGCGCTGCTCGGCATCTACTTCGCCTGCTTGGCCGAGCGGGTCCAGGACGAGCCGGCATGAGCGGCGTGACGCGGCGGCGCGGACGGGCAGCGGGCCGCGCCCGGTTCGAGGAGCGGCTCTTCGCCGTGGTGCGCCCGGTCGTGATCGTTCTCCTCGCCGCGATCACCCTCGTGCCCTTCGCCTACATGCTGATGCTCTCGGTGAAGCCGGTCGACGCGCTGCTGCGGAACCCGGGCAGTCTGTGGATCGCGGCCGAGGACCTCACCTTCGCCACGTACGGAAGCGTGCTGAGGCCCGCGTCCGAGGGCGGCCAGGGCTTCCTGGGGATGCTGCTCAACTCCTCGGTCGTGGCCCTGGCGACCGTATTGCTCACCCTGGCCGCAGCGGTCCCCGGCGCGTACGCCGTGGGCCGGCTGAGGTTCTTCGGCGGCCGGCACGTCAGCGCGCTCTTCCTGGCCGTCTACCTCTTCCCGGCGACCCTGCTCGCCGTACCGCTCTTCGTGATGTTCGCGAAGATGGGTCTCTCGGGCAGCCTCGCCGGGCTGGCCGTCGTCTACGTCGCGCAGACCGTGCCGGTATCGGTCCACATGCTCAGGAACTACTTCGTGACCGTTCCGGCCGGTGTCGAGGAGGCCGCCGCGATCGACGGCGCGTCCCGGCTCCAGACGGTGGTCCGAATCGTGCTGCCCCTCTCCCTGCCGACTCTGACGGCCACCGGGCTCTACGTCTTCGTGATCGCCTGGAACGAGTTCCTCTTCGCGCTCCTCTTCCTCACCGCGGAACCCGGCCGGTGGACGGTCTCCCTCGGGCTCCAGCAGCTGGCCAACGGGCTGGAGGTGTCCAAGACCGTTCTGATGGCCGGTTCGGTGGTGCTCACCGTCCCCGTGGTACTCCTGTTCCTGGCGGCCGAACGCCTGCTCACCGAGGGGCTGACCAGCGGAGCGGACAAGGGCTGACGGCGGAGCGGGCCCGCCCATGGGCACCGGCGATGAGGGCGAGGGCAGCGGGGATGGCAGGAAACCGGGCGAGTGCGGGACACCTGCTGCGGCTCATACGCAGCGGTGAGGCCACCACCCGCGGCGAGTTGCGGCAGGCGACGGGGCTGTCCCGGTCGACCGTCGGGCACCGCCTGGAGCAGCTCTTCGGCGCCGGCTGGCTCCGGGATTCCGCCGGCGCCTCCACCGGGGGACGGCCCTCCGCCCGGCTGGAGTTCGACCCGGCACACGGCGTCGTACTCGTGGCCGACCTGGAGACGCGCCACGGGCGCGCCGCCGTCCTGGACCTCGCCGGCACGACCCTCGCGGAACGCACCGGGGAGCTCTTCATATCGGACGGCCCGGACGCGGTGCTCGACCGGCTGGCACGCTGGTTCGCCCTCCTCGTCGACGAGGCGGGCACGGTCCCCGGAATGGTCTGCGGCATCGGCCTCTCCGTACCCGGGCCGGTCGACCCGGAGTCGGCGCGGATCGTGCAGCCGCCGATCATGCCCGGCTGGGACCGGTTCCCCGTGCGGGAGCGGATGCGTGAGGCGTTCGCCGCGCACATCGCGCCGCTGCCCCCGGCCGGGCCGCTGCCGGTCCTCCTCGACAACGACGCCAATCTGATGGCGCTGGCCGAGCAGCGCGAGAACCACCCCGGCTGCGGGGCGTTCCTGCTGGTCAAGGCGTCGACCGGGATCGGTGCCGGAGTCGTCGTGGGCGGTGAGGTCTACCGGGGGACCGACGGCGGAGCGGGCGACATCGGCCACATCCGGCTCCACGACCGGCCCGACGCCCTCTGCATGTGCGGCTCGTACGGCTGCCTGGCAGCCGTGGCAAGCGGGCGCTCCCTCGCGGAGCGGCTGACTGCGGCCGGTGTGCCCACGGCCTCAGGCTCCGGGGTGCGGGACCATCTCGCCGCGGGACAGCCCGACGCCGTACGGTTCGCCCGCGAGGCCGGACAGCGTGTCGGCGAGGTCCTGGTCACCGTGGTGACCCTGCTCAACCCGGGTGTCCTGGTGCTCGCGGGGGATCTGGCGGGGACACCGTTCCTCGCCGGGGTGCGTGAGCTCCTCCACCAGCGGGCACTGCCCCGGACCACCGCCCATCTCTCGGTGACCCTCTCCGCCCTCGGTGACCGTGCGGCGCTGGTCGGCGGCGCCGCCATGGTCGTCGACCACCTCTACGCCCCTGACCGGGCGGACGCCCGGCTCGCCGCCCTCGCCCGCGGCGACCGGTAGCCCTTCGCTCCTCCCTCTCCCGGAGCCCGCCCGGGGACGGCGGCGGGCGTCCGCGGTGTGTTCAGTTCGCCCCCGTACGCAGGAGCCGGGCCGCCAGGTGGTGCTGGAGTGGCCGGTCGACCGCCGCGAGGTCGTGGACGAAGTCCAGCGTGTCGCCGTCCGTCAGCGTGTAGCGGCGGCGGGTGGCGGAGACCTCCTTGGCGGTGGGCGTGCGGGCCACCTGCGCGGTGGCGAGGTCCACCGAGCCGCCCTCCGCCCTGCCGGTCAGGATCTCGGCGATGCCGGTGGGCTGCGTGATGAGCGCCTCGACGTGCCCTTCGGGCTGCAGCCGCCACCAGCCGCTCTCCCTGGCCGAAGGCCGGAGCGGCGCGTCCTGCGCGTCCAGCAGCCAGGCGCGCGCCTCGTAGTGGAGGAAGGGCCGCCCGTCGTGGCTGAAGGTGACCTCCTGCGCGTACGTGAACTCGGCGTCGAGCGTGGGGTATCCCCCGCGTCCCCGGCCGGCCCAGGTGCCCAGGAGCCCGAGCACCGGTGCGAGAAGCGGGTGCGGGGCGGGGGACCGGTCCGCTCCGAGGGCATCGGGGAACGGGTGTTTCTGTACGGGGTCGACCATGGTGTGCGCTCCTGGGTGGGTGCCGGTGCCGACTGGCAGCCTAGGGGGTGCCAGTCGGATCAGGTTCCGTCGTTCCGTCCGGCCGGGCATCCGGGATCACCGAGGAGGCGCCCGTATTCGGGAGGCGACCGCTCATCACGGACCAGGGAGAGGCGATCTCCTGGCTGACGGACCGGCTCCCGGGCAAGAAGGCCGTCTCCAACGCTGGACGATGCCGTTCCGGTGCTGACCGGTGCGGCATCACCGCGTGCGGACGGTCCTCACGTGCAGACTGGGCGGTATGAATGACTTCCCCCTGGTGGACCGGCTCCCGGCCCCCGAACGGTACGGCAGCCTGCGCGTGCGGACCTCGGATCTCGGCCCTGCCCGATGGCTCACCGAACGGGCCCCCGGGCAAGGGCTGTTCGGGACGGCCGCAGGCGTCGCCGCGCCCGGGTTCGACGCCTACGCCCGGGTGCTGCACCCGGCATCCCTGGACGAACGGCCGGTGCGGTGGGCGGAGGTCGCCGCCGCGTACGGGCGCGAGGTGGGCCCCGGCACGCGCTGGCACGAGGTGGTCGGCACGGACCAGGACCACCCCGACGCGTCCGACAGCGGTCTGCCCGGCGTGTGGGACGAGTACCCGGGCGAGGGGCCCACTCCGCCGGCCGTCGCCGAGGCCCTCATCCCCGTCCTGGCCCGGCACACCGCGACACCCGGGCACTGCTGGTTCGGCCTCTGGCACGGGTACGGGCGGTGGGACTTCGACCACGTACCGACGTTCGGGACTCCCCACAGGGAGGAGGTCCTGCTCACCGGCGCGCTGCACGAAGCCGTCTCGCCGGTCTCCCTGGACGAGTTCGCCGAACTGCCCGACCTGTGGTGGCCGCAGGACCGGGCCTGGTGCCTGGGCGGCGACGTGGACCTGATGAGCACCTACATCGGCGGTTCCCGGGAACTGATCGCCGACCTGCTCGCCGCACCGGGACTGGAGGCGCGGCCCGTGGCGCCGGACGACCGGGTCGGCTGAGGCCGGCGGTCGTTCCCCCCGCACAGCGAGAATCCCCGGTCCGCAATTGCGGGCCGGGGATTTCCACGGGTATATTGAGTGTTTCTGTGCGCTCACAGAAAAAGCCCCGAATCGGGGCCACTAAGAAATACCATATCCAGCAGGGAGTCATGTTGTCAACTCGGGAAAGCGCCGAATTGCACGAGGAGCAGGAATTCATCGGCCGGCTCCACGACCGGGTCGACGCGCTGCGCGGAGCCGCCGCGGAGGGTGTCGAGGACGCGATGACGCCCGTGGGTACGGGTATGCAGGCCCGTCTCGAGCGCGAGGTGCTCGTCGCCGAGCGCTCGGGGCTGCTGGCCGCCCTCGACGCGGTGGACGGCTCGCTCTGTTTCGGCCGTATCGACCTCTCCGACGGCGTGGCACACCATATCGGCCGTATCGGAATTCGCGAGGACGACCCCGCGCGTACACCTCTTCTGATCGACTGGCGCGCACCGGTGGCACGCCCCTTCTATCTGGCCACCGGGCACACCCCCATGGGTCTGCGCCGCCGCAGGCACATCACCACCGAGGGACGCCGCGTCACCGAACTGCACGACGAGATCCTCGACCTCGGCGACCGGGAACGCACCGGCTTCGAGGACCCGAGCGGCGACGCCGTACTGCTCGCCGCCCTGGGCTCCGCCCGTACCGGGCGCATGGGCGACATCGTGCGGACCATCCAGGCCGAACAGGACCGTGTCATCCGCGCCCCGCACCAGGGCGTCCTGGTCGTGGAGGGCGGCCCCGGCACCGGCAAGACCGCGGTGGCGCTGCACCGTGCGGCCTTCCTGCTGTACGAGCACCGCGAGCTGATCGCCAAGCGCGCCGTCCTGATCGTGGGCCCCGACCCGGCGTTCCTGAGCTACATCGGCGAGGTCCTGCCCGCGCTCGGCGAGACGGGCGTCCTGCTCGCCACGCAGGGCGAGCTCTTCCCCGGCGTGCGCGCCCGTGGCACGGACACCCCGCGGGCGGTCGCCGTCAAGGGCGGTGCGCCGATGGCGGAGGCGCTCGCCCTCGCCGTCCGCGACCGGCAGCGGCTGCCCGAGCCCGGTGCACCGCTGGTCGTCGCGCACGACGACGGGGACCTCGTACTGGACTGGGAGATCGCCTACGAGGCCCGGCAGGCGGCCCGCGACACGCGGCTGCCGCACAACCTGGCGCGTCCCCACTTCGCCTTCCGGATCATCGACGCCCTCACCGCGCAGCTCACCGAGCGCATCGGCGCGGACCCCTACGGCGGTCCCAACTTCCTCGGCCCCGACGACATCGCCCAGTTGGGCAAGGGTGTCGCGGTCAGCGGGGAGGTGCACTCCGTCATCGCGGAGCTGTGGCCCGAACTCACTCCCGAGGAGTTCGTCGCCGGCTATCTGGCCGATCCGGTGTACATACCGGAGGCGGACGCGCGGGCCATCCGGCGGGCGCCGGGCGAGGGGGCGTGGACGCCCGCCGACGTACCGCTGCTCGACGAGGCGGCCGAACTGCTCGGGCGGGACGACAGCGCCGAACGGGCCGCGGCCGAGGCCGTGCGCCAGGAGCGCGTCGCGTACGCCCAGGGCGTGCTGGAACTGTCCAGGGGCTCGGAGACGTACGAGTTCGAGGACGAGGAGTCGGAGCGCCTCGCCGCCCACGACATCATCGACGCCGAGCGGATGGCGGACCGGCAGGAGGAGGCCGACCACCGCAGCGCGGCGGAGCGTGCCGCCGCCGACCGGACCTGGGCGTTCGGGCACATCATCGTCGACGAGGCGCAGGAGCTGTCGCCGATGGCGTGGCGGCTGCTGATGCGCCGGTCGCCGACCCGCTCGCTGACGCTGGTCGGCGACCCCGCGCAGACCTCGGAGGAGGCCGGTGTCGGGTCGTGGGAGAAGATCCTGGAGCCGTACGTGGGCGACCGCTTCGAGCACGTGCGGCTCAAGGTCAACTACCGTACGCCCGCCGAGATCATGGAGCTGGCGGCCCGGGTCCTGCGGGCCGAGGACCCCTCCTTCGAGCCTCCGGGCTCGGTGCGCTCCACCGGCGAGATGCCGTGGACACGGCGCTCGGGGGACGATCTGGCGGGCGCGGTGGCGCGGGCGGTCGCGGAGCTGACGCCCACCGAGGGGCGCCTCGCGGTGATCGCCCCCTCGGCGCTGCACGAGGAGATCGCGGCGCAGCTGGACGGGGTCACGGCCGGTGCGGAGCCCGATCTGACCCGGACGGTGGTCCTGCTCGGCCCGCGGCAGGCCAAGGGGCTGGAGTTCGACCACGTACTGGTCGTGGAACCCTCCGGTTTCGGGACCAGTGACCTGTACGTGGCGCTGACCCGGGCCACGCGGCGCCTGGGGATCGTCCACCGCGAGGAACTCCCCGAGGCGCTGCGCGGGCGGTGACACCCGGGGACGGCGGGCGGGCCGGGAGGGCTTCCGCCTCCGGAGCGGCGCCGCCGCCACTGCGAGTCGTCATCCGGGATTCACCGTGCCGTTCCGCTGTCCACACCGGATGCCCATAGCGTCTCGCGGGTCCGCAACGCTACTGAGGAGTACCGTGAGCGCTTCCGCCCTGACAGCTTTGGCCGCCTCCCTCGTGATGGTCACCGGCGCTTCCCCGGCCGGTCCGGTCTCCGTAGAGGCACGTGTGGAGACCCCCGCCGTGTACGACGACGAGGCGGGCGGCAACGCCGATGCCGACGACCCCGCGGTCTGGGTCGATCCCGACAACCCGGGGCGCAGCATCGTGATCGGGACCCTCAAGGAAGCCGGCCTGGACGTGTACGGCCTCGACGGGCGGCGGTTGCAGCACGTCAGCGCCCCGGCGGCGCCCGGCGAGGACGCGGCCCCCGGCCGCTTCAACAACGTCGACATCGTCTACGGCTTCGAACTGGGCGGCCGGAAGCGGGATCTGGCGCTCGTGAGCGACCGGGGCCGGGACCGGATACGCGCCTATGTGATCGATCCCGCCGCCGTCGCGGCGGGGCGGGCGCCCCTGAGGGACGTGACCGCCTCGGGGGTGCGGCCGGTCTTCGCCGCGAATGAGGCCGAGGTGGACGGACAGCGCACGTCGTACGGTCTCGCGGCGTTCAGCGACGGTGACGACGCCTACGTCGTGGTGTCGCAGCGCGAGGAGAGCCGCCTTCGCCTGCTCGAACTGGAGGATGTCGGCGGCCGGGTGGGGTACAGCGCCGAGGACACGCTGGATCTGCCCGGCACGTTCACACTGCCGGACGGCACCGACTGGACGCCCTGCGCGGACCCGGGCGAGCGCCCGCAGGTCGAGGGGATGGCGGTCGACCAAGAGGAGCACGTCCTCTACGCCGCCCAGGAAGCGGTAGGACTGTGGCGAGTCGAGCTCGACGACGAGGAGTTCGGGACCCCCGAGGTGTTGGACCGCGTCCGTGAGTACGGCACTCCGTGGACGTACGACGCGGCCGGGGAGGAGTGCGTGCTCGACACCGCCGCCGACCCCGGCTTCGGCGGTGAGAACCTGAGCGCGGACGCCGAGGGTGTGACCGTCTACCACGCGGCCGAGGGCACCGGATACGTGCTCGCCTCCAGCCAGGGGGACAACACCTTCGCCGTGTACGGGCGGGAGGGCCGCAACCGCTACCTCGGTTCCTTCACCGTGGACGACGGCGCGGCCACCGACGGAGTGCAGCACTCCGACGGCTCGACCGTCGTCAACGTCCCCCTGGGGCGCGGTTTCCCGAAGGGCCTGCTGGTCACCCACGACGGCGAGGCAGCCCCCGCTGACGGCGGGAGGGAGGGCACCGACTTCAAGTTCGTCCGGTGGGACGCCGTGGCCGGTGCGTTCCCGGAGCCGCTGGTGACCGACACCACGTCGTTCGACCCGCGCGACACCGACTGACCGGCCGCCGGCGCCCTGGCCGGCACGGTGGAACAGGTACGGGGACCGGCTCACCGCGCTCGGCGAGGCGGGCGTCACCGACTCGGTCCTGACCCCGGTCGGTGAAAACCCCCTGGCCGCGCTGACGTCCCTGGCGTCGGTGCTGGGACGACCTGACCTCTCCGGTCCGGCCATGGCCGGACCGGAGAGGTCAGGGTCGCTCGTGTGCCCCGCACTTGCCCCCGTGCGCGTGCTGGTCGCGCGGCGGGACTCAGGCGGTCAGCGGGTCACCGTCCACTTCTGGGCGGCCGCACCGGTGCAGGTCCAGATCTGCAGCCGGGTGCCGTTGGCCGAGCTGCCGCCGGTGGCGTCCAGGCACTTGTTGGCCTGGGGGTTGACGATGTCCCTGGCGGCGGGGACGGCCCACTTCTGCGCGGCGCTGCCGTTGCACTCCCACAACTGCGTACGCGTACCGTCCGCCGTGCCGCCCGAAGCCACGTCCAGGCACTTGCCGAGCGCGCGGATGGTGCCGTCCGCGCCGACGGTCCAACGCTGCGCGGCCGTGCCGTTGCAGTCGTAGAGCTGGACGGCCGTGCCGTTGGCGGTGTTGGCCCCGGCCACGTCGACACACTTGCCGCCGATGCCGGTGATGGGCCCGCCGGTACCCGGCTGGGCGGTGTCGGTGCTCACGCGGACGTAGTCGACCAGGAGGCGCTGGGGAAGGACCGTGCTGCCGTCCGGGTCGCCGGGCCAGTAGCCGCCGACCGCGAGGTTGAGGATCAGGAAGAACGGCTTGTCGAAGACCCACTGGCGCCCGCCCAGGTCGGCGGGTGTACGCCGCTGGTACACGGTTCCGTCGACGGACCAGGTGATCGCGTTCGGGCTCCAGTCGACCGTGAAGGTGTGGAAGGCGTCGGCGAACGCCTGGCCGCCCGGCAGGGTGTAACCGGCACCGATACCGCCCGAGCCGGAGTAGCCGGGGCCGTGGAGCGTGCCGTGGACGGTGCCCGGTTCGAAGCCGACGTTCTCCATGATGTCGATCTCGCCCGAGTTCGGCCAGCCCACCTGCCCGATGTCGTTGCCCAGCATCCAGAACGCCGGCCAGATGCCCTGTCCGCGCGGGATCTTCATCCGGGCCTCGACGCGGCCGTACGTCGTGGTGAACCGTCCCGCGGTGTTCAGCCGGGCGGAGGTGTACTCACACCGTCCGTACCAGCACTGGTAGTTCTCCGGGTTCTCCCGGCGGGCGGTGATGACCAGGTTCCCCTGGCCGTCCAGGGCCGCGTTGCGGGTGCCCGCGGTGTAGAACTGCCGCTCGTGGTTGGAGACGTTGTCGCCCGTCTCGGTCTGCCACTTCCCCCCGTCGACGGCCGCTCCCGCAGGCCCGTCGAACTCGTCGGAGAACGTGACGGCGGCCGCGGCCGCCGCGGTACGGGCGGATGGCTCGGTCGCCGGCGTGGGTGCGCCCTGCGCCAGTCCGGTGGAGAGTGAGGCGAGGGCGAGTACCGAGACGAGCGACGTCAGCAGACGCCGGGATAGGCGCGGGGAAGCCATGACTGTCCCTTCATGGAGCATGGCGGGGGGAAAGGGTTGATGTCATGCATATGACAGGCAAGCGCTTAGTTCACTACGTGATTTAAGAAGTGAGCGATCGCGCTGTCAAGACTTTGGTACGGACCAGCCCTCTGGCCCGTACCGGCTCGGGACCCCCCACTCCCCCGCGGTCACTTCCCGCAGCTGCCTTCGGGCCCGCGAACGGCCCTCGCCCCGCCGATGCCGTTTCGCCGGCCGGCGCGGCGCTCGCCCTCGGGTGGCATCGGCCCGAGCGATGCGCCGGCCCCTCCGGGACCGCCCGGTCCGGCCCCCGGGGGACGCCCCACGGGGACCGGACACCCTCTCAGACCTGCCCGAGGTCCGAACTGACCCACCGCTGGGGCCGCATCCGGATCACCACCTGCTCGCCGTGGTCCTGCCACGCGAAGTCGACGTAGCCCGCGACCTTCTCGGCCGGCAGATAACGCGCGGCCATCTCCTCCAGGTCAGCGCGCGTCGCGGCGCGGGTCTCGGTGACGGGACCCTCGACGGACACGTAACGGACGGTCGGCTCCACCCGGTCGACGAGCAGCGAGAACCTCCCTGCCGCGGCGATCAGTTCGGCCTTGCGCGAGGTGCGCCCGGTCAGCACCCGGATGTCGCCGCCCGGCGCGTACTGGTACCAGATCGGCACGTTGAGCGGCGCCCGGTCACTGTCCTGCGTTGCCACGGCCAGCGCGGCGACATGGGGCTGGGCGAGGAACTGTTCGCGCTCTTCGCGGGTGAGTGCCACAGCGAACTCCTTCGTACGGGAAAGGGTTGTCCTGCCCGCCCAGTGTGCCGCCGCACCCCGTAGCCGGCCGCCTCCCTCTCCGGTCACGGTCGCGCACGGAGGCGAGGAAGGTGTGCAACGAGTGGGAATGCACCTGCCTGCACGGAGAGTTGCGCGTATCCGCCACGGCCTGAGCGAACCTGGAGTTTCCTGGACCTTAACGGGGAACAGCGGAAGCAACAACGCAGTACGACGATTCGCCGGAGCGGTCCGGATATCGCTATTTCCTTGTTCACGCGTCGAATTCCGCCGTTACTCTGAGGCCGATTTATCGGTTGCTTCTGAAATCTGATTCGACAAAGGTGAGGAATACCTGTGCGACGCATAACCTCCGTCCTGGTCTCCCTGAGCGCCCTGCTGGCGGCGTCCGCGATGACCGCACCCGTGGCCGGCGCCGTACCGCAGGCCGACCGGCCGGCCGCGGTGCCCGGCGGGTGGGAGGCGGTGGACGGCGCCGAGCTGGCGCGGATCACCGGGGAGACGGGAGCCCTGCGGGCCCCCGCCACCGGTGAAAGGCTCTCCGCCTCGGCCGAGGAGCCCGAGCTCATGGCACTGCAGTCGGTCCGCAACGGACTGTTCGCCGCCACCGAGCTGAACTACGGCCCGCCCAGCACGGGCGTGGTGCGTGCCCGCTCCGCCGCGTACGGCGGCGCCTGGGAGGGCTTCGCCTTCGAGTGGGACGAGACCACCGAGACGTACGCCATGAGGTCCCTGGCGAACAACCTGTACGTGGCGGTCGAGAAGAACTACACCGGCAGCGCCAAGAACGTACTGCGGGCCCGCTCCGCCGGCGCGGGCGGCTGGGAGCGGTTCCACGTGTACTACAACGAGGAGCTGGGTCACTGGGCGCTCCAGTCCACGCTGAACGGCCTCTTCGTCACCATGGAGAACGGTTACACCGGATCGCTCCAGTACGTGCTGCGCGCCCGTTCCGCCGAGATCACCGGCGCCTGGGAGGAGTTCGTCTTCTACGACATCGCTTCCTGACCCCCCGCCGGCCCACCCACAGGCACCCTCGTGCCGGCGGGTGGGCCGGTGACGTCGAGCAGCCGCGGGGCCGCATCCGTCGCCCGTCCCCGTCGAATGCGAGTATCACCCGGGAAATGCGAGTAACACTCAGACGCTCGGGAGATGTGATGACACGTGCACGGCGCTTGTTCGGCGGACCGGTGACCCGCGGACTCCTGATGGTGGCGGTACTGGCCGTGGGCGCGGGGCTCTGGCTGTTCCAGCCCTGGAAGCTATGGCAGGACGAGACCGTGCGGGAGGAGTTCCCGACTGCCGCGCCTACGCCTGCGGCGCGGCAGCCGGCCACCCCCTCGGCGCCCCCGGCCGGGCCGCGGACGCTCGCGACGGGTGAGTTCATCAGCCATGAACACGCGACCTCCGGCACGGTGAAGGTCCTGCGGCTGCCCGACGGCTCACACACGGTGCGCCTGGAAGGGCTGGACACCAGCAACGGTCCCGATCTGCACGTCTGGATCACCGACGCCCAGGTGCGGGAGGGCAGGACCGGCTGGGGAGTCTTCGACGACGGAGAGCACAGGAGCCTCGGCAGGCTCAAGGGCAACAAGGGCGATCAGAACTACGCCCTGCCCTCCGGCGTCGACCTGGACCGTCTGAGCAGCGTGACCATCTGGTGCGACCGCTTCAACGTCTCCTTCGGGGCTGCCGAGCTCTCCCGGGTGTGAGTCGGTGTCTCACGGGGTGAGTCCGCGCAGTTCCGCGGCGAGCCTGGTGACGGCCGCGGGGTTGCGCGGGCTCTCCACCAGGTCCACGTAGTCCAGGACGACGATGCGGTCGTGTCTGATCGCCGAGACGTCGGCGAGCGGCTTGTAGGACTTCAGGAACGCGCGCTTGCGCTCCGCGCTCGTGTCACCGTAGTTGTTGATCACGATCACTTCCGGGTCACGCTCGACGACCGTCTCCCAGCCGACCGTCGTCCAGCTGTCCTTGAGGTCCTTCATGATGTGGTCACCACCCGCCTTGGTGATGATGTCGTGGGGCCCGGCGTACGCGCCCGAGGTGAAGGGCTTGTCCTGCCCGTCGTCGTAGAGGAAGACGCGCGGCCGGGCACCTCCCTCCGCGGCCGTCGCCCGCGCTTCCGCCACCTCCTCGCGGAACGCCCCGACGAGGGTCTCGGCCCGGTCCTCGACGTCGAAGATCCGTCCCAGGTTGCGCAGATCGGTGTAGAGCGCGTCGAGCGGTGCCATCACTCCGCGCGCCTTGCCCCGGCCGTTACGGCAGGACTCGCTCAGCAGGTAGGAGTCGATGCCCACGCGCCGGAGCGCGGCCGGGGTGAAGCCCTCCCCCTCGTTGAAGCCGTAGTTCCAGCCCGCGAAGACGAGGTCGGCACGGGCGTCCAGGACCAGTTCCTTGTTGATGGTCCCCTTCGAGAGCCAGGTGGTCTTCTCGTAACCGTCCTTCCACGGCACGGACGTGAGATCACCCTTGTCGTCCGGCATGACGTATCCCGCCATGTGGTCCTCCAGTCCGAGCGCGAACATGATCTCCGTGATGCCGACGTCGTTGGTGACCACGCGCTGCGGGGCCTTGTCGTAGGTCTTCTTCTCACCGCAGTTCTCGACCGTCACCGGATAGTGGCCGCCGGGGGCGCCGGAGCCCTTCCCCGGAGCGTCCTGGGAGGCGACATCGGCTCCGCAGCCGGTGAGTGCCAGCGCGAGGGCGAGTGCGAATGCGGCGGGTCGTACGGGGTTGGGCATGGTGAGGGAAACTCCTTGGGCATCGGTCACGCGGGTTGGAGGCGGTCGAAGAGCAGTTGCACCGCGCCGGTCTCCGGGTGCGGTACGCGATGCGCCCGTACGCCGAAGACCTCGGCCAGCAACGCGGGTGTGAGGACGTCGTGCGGAGGGCCGGAAGCGACGATCCGGCCGGCGTCGATGACGTGGATGAGATCGCAGTGGAGTGCGGCGAGGTTGAGATCGTGCAGCGCGGTCAGCACGGTCAGCCCGCTCTCGCGCACCAGGGCCAGCACCTCCAGCTGCTGGGCGATGTCCAGGTGGTTGGTGGGCTCGTCGAGGATCAGGACGCGGGGTTGCTGGGCCAGCGCGCGGGCGATCAGGACGCGTTGCTTCTCCCCTCCGGACAGCGTGAGGAAGCCGCGGTCCGTGAGGTGCCCGGCACCTACTCCCGCCAGGGCGGCCTCACACGTACGCAGGTCCTCATCGGTGGCCCTGGCCATGGACCGCTGGTGCGGCAGCCGCCCCATGGCCACGACCTCGGCGACCGTGAAGTCGAACTCGCTGACCGCCTCCTGGGGAAGCGCGGCGAGCCGGCGGGCGCTCTCACGCGCGCTGATCGCGTACACGTCCTCCTCGCCGAGCCGCACGGTGCCGGCCGTGGGTCGCAGGGCCCGGTAGACGCAGCGCAGCAGGGTGGACTTCCCGCTGCCGTTGGGTCCCACGAGGCCGACGAACTGCCCGAACCGGCGCGCAGTGTGACGTCGTCGACGAGCCGTGCGCCGGCGATCTCGACCGTCAGCCGGTCGATGTCGATCCGCATCACGCGCCCCCGAAGGTGTAGGAGCGGCGGCGCATGAGCAGGACGAAGCACGGAACGCCGATGACCGCGGTCAGTACGCCCACGGGCAGTTCGGCCGGTGCGAGCACCACGCGGGAGAGGATGTCCACCCAGATCAGCAGGACGGCGCCCGCGAGTGGTGCGACGGCAAGGAGCCGGCGGTGGTCCGCGCCGACCAGCATCCGGGCGGCGTGCGGGACCATCAGGCCGACGAAGCCGATGGCTCCGCTCACCGCGACGACGGCCCCCGTGACGGCCGCGGAGACGAGGAAGAGCTCCTTGCGCAGCCTTCCCGCGTCCACACCCAGCGCGGCGGCGGTCTCGTCGCCCATGGCGAGGGCGTTCAGACGGCGGGCCGACCACACGAGGTGGGCCAGGCCGGCGCACACCGCGGCCGCGGCGATCGGCACGGAGGTCCAGGTGGCGCCGCCGAGACTGCCGAGCAGCCACATCATCGCCGAGCGGGCCGCCTCGCCGCGTTCGGCGGCGAACACCATGAACGTGGTCACGGCCGAGAAGCCGTAGTACATCGCGGTGCCCGTCAGGACGAGCCGCAGCGGGGTGAGGCCGCGGTCGGTGCGGGCGACCGCGTACACCAGCACCATGGCCAGGAGGGCGGAGACGAAGGCGGCCGATGACAGGGCCCAGACGCCGAAGGCACCGAACGCGCCGAAGATGAGGACCGCGTTGGCCCCCACGGCCGCGCCCGAGGAGATGCCGAGGACGAACGGGTCGGCCAGGGCGTTGCGGACCATGGCCTGCACGGCGACGCCGATGGCCGAAAGACCCGCCCCCACGATCGCGGCCAGGACGGCTCGCGGGAAGCGCAGTTCCCACACGATCGTGTAGGCCCCGGCCTGGTCGGCGGCGACGGGTCCGCCGGTCAGTCCGGCCCAGAGGTGGTGCGCCACCTCCGGCCAGCTGAGCCCCGAGGCCCCTGTTCCGGCGCCGAAGACGAGGGAGACCGGGAGCGCGATGCCCAGGCAGGTCAGGAGCACCGGCAGCGGGACGCGCCTGGGCGGTGCGGGTCCGGCGCCGGTGGGGGCGGTGCGCAGTGGTGCGGCGGGTAGGTGTTCGAGCGATGTGGCCACGGGCGGGTCGCTTTCGCCTCGGGCCGTGCGCCTACGTTTCCAAAGGAGCAGCCCGGGACCGGGAGGCCCCCGCGCAGCACCTCTCGCAGTCCACGGCGAATTGACAGGAGCCATCAGCACCGCGGGAAATCGGGCTTACGGAGACCTGTGTGGTCTCCGCCTACCGTTGCGGGTCAGCGCCGGACTTGGACCGGACTTCCCCCGCGGGGCGCTCGCAGCTTAGCGCGGAACGGTGTGGCCCCGCCGGAAACAGGACACTTCCGCCCACCGGGCGGGGTTTCGCCCGTGGCCACCACGAGGCACCGGTTGTCGAACGTGTAAGCGGATGTGAGAGATTGTCACCTCTCTTGTGAAAGACCTCCGGCGACTGCCGGGGACGAGGGACAACAGAAGCTGGCGTCGGCCTGAACGGAAGGCTAAGCCTTCTCCAACATCCTTGCGTACAGGGCCGGTTGACTGGTATCCGGAGTCTGACCCGGTTCCGCTGAAGGCCGGATTCCGGTGATAGCATCCGGGCATCTGTGATCTTGATCCAACTGGATCCAGATGCTGATGTGCGATCGGCGGCCTGTCCCGCGCAGCAGCGGCCGGGCAGCGCCCGAGCGGCTGTGTCGCGGGCCCTCGCGAGGTGTGACCGGTCGCCGTCCGCCTGCCATGCGCCCGGAAAGGTTTCCATGATTCGAGATGCACTTGTGTGGTGCTTGGCCGCGGTGGCGGCGACAGCCGTCGTCGCGGTCGTGGCACTCGCCGCCCGCAACAGAGCCCTAGGGGCGAAGAAGCAGCAGTCCGAGGCCGAGCTGAGGCGCCAGCTCCACACGTCCGACAGCCAGCTGCACGTGTCCCGAGCCGAACTGCAGAGGTTCAGGAGCGAGCAGGAGCGGACCCTCCGCGAGGCCAAGGAGGCCGCGGAGGAGAACACCAAGGCGGTCCTCAAGGGCGCCGCCAGCTTCCTGCAGAGCCTCGCGGCGGAGCAGACGACCCTCCTGGACGGCATCCAGCGGAAGTACGGCGGTCACGCCGTGCTCAGCGACCTGCTGGAGGTCAACCACGCCAACGCCCAGATGGCGCGCAAGGCCCAGGGCATCGCCGTCATGTGCGGAGCGCCGCTCGGCCGCCGCAACCGCCCCGCCAGCGTGTACGACGTGGTGCGCAGCGCCCAGGGGCAGATACGCAACTTCCACCGGGTCGCCATCATGCAGCAGACCGGTCTGGCGCTGAAGGCGTCCGCGGTCGCTCCCGTGGCGCTCGCCGTGGCCGAACTGCTTGACAACGCTGCCAGCTTCTCCCAGCAGGACGCACCGATCGAGGTGACGTTCCAGCGGATCCGGAACAACCTGTGCATCGTCATCGACGACGCCGGTGTCAGCATGAACGACGAGGACCGCCAGCGGGCAACCGAGCTGCTGTCCGGGGATGTCGTGCCCCGGCTGTCCCAGCTCGGGAACCAGCCGAAGTTCGGATTCCCGGTGATCGGCCTGATCGCGCGTCAGTACGGCTTCACGGTGGATGTCACCGGAGTCTCCCGGTACGGCGGCGTACGGGCCGTCGTCCTGCTGCCCGAGGAGCTGTGGACCATGGAGGAGACACCCCAGGCCCCGGAGGCTCCCGTCAGCAGCATCATGCGCAACGAAGGACGGCCGCAGACGGGTGCGGCGCGCACCACGCACGGCCTGCCGAAGCGCGGAGCGCGCCAGGCGCCCATCGCGAGCGTGCCCGACCCGGAGGCGCCCCGCTCCGCGCCAAGGGCTCCCCAGGAGACGGGGCGCGCCTCCGGGCGCAGCCTGGGGGCTTTCCAGCGCGGCACGCTGTCCGGCCGCAATCCTGACGCCACGTCACTCGAAGGGTCCGAAGACGCATGACCGCCGACCTGTCGTGGATGCTAGAGGACATCGTGCACAACGTGCCCCGGGCACGGCACGCCGTCCTGCTGTCCGCGGACGGCCTTCCTCGGGGAGCCACGGAGGGCCTGGCCGAGAAGGAGGTGCGCACCATCTCCGCCGCCATGGCCGGGATGCAGTCGCTCAGCCGGGCCACCGCCCACTTCGCGGGGCCCGAGGAGAACCGGCAGTGGAACCAGACGATCATCGAGTTCTCCCACGGCTGGAGCTTCCTGATCGGAGCGGGGCAGGGCGCCTATCTGGCGGCCGCCGCGGCGCCCGACGTGGACATGCAGCAGATCTCCTTCCGCATGCACCGTCTCGTCGCCAGGCTGGGCAACAACCTCACCTCGCCGCCCCGGGTGAACACGGACGAGGACGCCGGTACGGGTGGTTCCGGACCCGCCAGGCGTGAGAGCGGCGGCGGCTCGGGCTTCGTGCTCGCCGACCTCGACCGGGTGATCTCCGAGGTGCGGGGCGCTCGGCACGCCGTGCTGCTGGGGGCGGACGGGCTGCCGCGCGGGGCGACCAGCGGACTGAACAGGGACCTGGCGGACACGATCTCCGCGGCCATGACGGGCATCCACGCCTACAGCAGGGTCACCTCGCAGTTCGCGGGCGTCCTGGAGGACGCCGAGTGGCGGCAGACGGTCATCGAGTTCCAGCACGGCTGGATCTTCCTGATCGCGGCCGGTACCGGGGCCTTCCTGGCCGCCGCGGCCGAGCACGACTGCGACATCGAGGAGTTCACCACGCGCCTGCACGAAGTGATCCCGAAACTGACCGGTTCAGCGGCGCAAGGACAGGGGGCAGGCCATGCCTGACGAACCCGAGCACGAGCTGGAACTGACGTCCCCGTTAGTCCCCCTCTTCGTGATCACGAACGGACGGGCACTGCCCCCGGACCACGAGTACGAGCACACCACGCTCGTCATGGCGGCGCCGGAGTCGGCTGCCGCCGCGCGCACGCTCTCCCCGGAAGCGGGCCAGGTCATGGAACTGGTCGCCGACGGCTTCCTGTCCGTGGCCGAGGTGGCCGGCCACACGCACCTGCCGCTGGGCATCGTGCGCATCCTGCTGGCGCAGCTGGAGGAGGACGGCCTCATCCTCGTGAGAAGGCCGATACCGCGCGCCGAACGAGTGGACAGAGAACTGGTCAGCGCCGTACTCGATGGCCTGAAGAACCGATTCGGAGCGTAACGCGTGTACCTGGATCCAGACGTCTCCCACGCGGTGAAGATCCTCATAGTGGGGCACTTCGGGGTCGGGAAGACCACCTGCATCGGGAGTCTCTCCGAGATCGAGCCGCTGCGGACCGAGGAGGAGATCACCGAGGCCAGCGAGGGTTACGACGACCTGTCGGGAACCCCCCACAAGAAGACCACCACCGTGGCCATGGACTTCGGCCGCCTCACCCTCAGCGACACCCTGGTCCTCTACCTCTTCGGTACGCCTGGCCAGGAGCGTTTCAAGGAGATGTGGGAGGAGCTGTCCCGGGGCGCCCTGGGCGCACTCGTCCTCGTCGACCCCGAGCGGCTGCACGAGTCCTTCCCCGTCCTCGACCTGGTCGAGAGCTTCGGCCTGGCGTACGCCATCGGCGTCAATCACTTCGAGGGCACGACGGACTACCCGCTCGACGAGATCCACGAAGCACTGAACCTGACGGCCGACACCCCCGTCGTGAGGTGCGACGTACGCGACGAGACCACCTCGGCCCAGGCACTCATCACCCTCGTCACCCACCTCATGTCCCAACTCGGCTAGGAGAGCGCCGCAATGCAACAGCCGCCTGACGCACAGGAGATACCTCCCGGGTGCCCCGCGCACGGGAACGTCCAGCTGTACGGTCCCTCGTTCGGTGCCGACCCCGACGGCCACTACGCGCATCTGCGTTCGTTCGGTCCGAGCGCCCCCGTGGACATCGCCCCGGATGTCCAGGTGGAGCTGATCACCAGTTACGACGCCGCGCTGTACGTCCTGCAGAACCCCGCGTCCTTCGTCCGTGACTCCCGCCGCTGGAACGCGCTGAACGAAGGGCGCGTCCCGGCGGACAGCCCGGCCCTGCCGATGATGAGCTACCGCCCCAACGCCCTCTTCAGCGACGGCGCGGCACACGCCCGGCTGCGCCAGGCGGTCACGGACAGCCTCGCCACGGTCAACGAACTCCAGCTCGTCAGGCAGACCCAGCAGTCCGCCGACTACCTGATCAGCCGGTTCAGCTCCGAGCCCCGCGGCCAGGCCGAGCTGATGTCGGAGTACGCGCAGCCGCTGCCGCTGCTGGTCTTCAGCGACCTGTTCGGCTGCCCGCCCGAGATCGGTGACCGTGTGATCGCCGGGATCAGCGGCATCTTCGAGGGCACCCCCGGGGCCGACGAGGTGCTGGGAGGCGCGCTCACCGAGCTGATCGCCCTGAAGCGGCGCCGCCCGGCGGCGGACCTGACGACACGGCTGATGGAGCACTCGGCCCGGCTCAGCGACGAGGAGGTGCTGCACCAGCTCGTCACGCTGCTCTCCGGCGGTACCGCGCCTCTGACCGCCGCCATCGGCACCAGCAGCGCGCTGTACCTCGGTGAGGAGTGGCAGACCGGGCTGCCGGTCGAGGACGCCATCGCCCAGAGCCTGTGGAACTACGCGCCCATCGCCAACTACGCGGCCCACTACCCGGTCCACGACGTCGAGCTGGGCGGCAGGCTGCTGCGTGCCAACGATCCGGTCCTGGTGTCCTTCGCCGCGGCCAACACCGATCCGAAGCTGACCGAGCACCGCCAGCAGCTCAGCGCCAAGGCGCACCTGGCGTTCGGGGCGGGCCCGCACGCGTGCCCCGCCAAGGACCCGGCGTTCATGATCGCGGTCACCGCTGTCGAGACCCTCCTCAACCGGCTGCCCGACATCGAGATGCGGGTCCCGTTCAGGACACTCGCCTGGGCGCCGACGCCGTGGAGCCGTTCGCTGGTGACCCTGCCTGTCCGCTTCACCCCGCGGACGGTGTCGTCGGCAGCGGAGCCCGCGCAGGCCCCGGCCGCCCAGCAGCACGCGCCCGCCGAACAGCGGTCCGCGGCCCGCTCCTCCCAGCCGTCGGCCTCCGCCGCCCCGCAGCACAAAGGGGGCATGTTCAGCCGCTTCCTGGCATGGACGAGGGGAGAGTGATTTAAGTAACCCCATGAGGCCCCTGTGTTACTGGATGCTTCAACGACCTTATGGGTATGCATGGCGGCTGGTTCTCGGAAAGGAGCCGCCATATGGGAGTTGCCACAACTCCGTCGTACGACCGCAGGGCGTCCGCCTCACTCTTCTCACGTCTGCGGACGGCAGCAGGGCAGGCCGACCCCTTCCCGATATACGAGGAGCTGCTGTCCAGGGGGGATGTCATACCCGCCCCCTGGGGCGGCTCCGTCGTGTCGAGCTTCGCCGTCTGCGACCAGGTGCTGCGCAGCCGTGACTGGCTGGAGCCCGACAAGCGGTGGCGCGAGCGCCAGGGATCGGGCACCCGCTGGAACGCCTCCTCCTCGCGGGAGATGAGCAACACGCTGGCCGCCCTCAACCCCCCGGACCACACCCGGGCCCGCCGGGCGGCCGGCACGTTCGACCGCGCCGCCATCGAACGGATCGGCCAGGCCGTGACCCGGACGACCGACCGGCTGCTGGACTCCCTGCTGGAGCGGGTACGCGAAGGGGAGGCGGACTTCGCGGCCCTGGTGGGCGAGGAGCTGCCGGTGGCCGCCATCGGTGACTGGCTCGGTATCCCGGCCGCCGACCGGCCCCGGCTGCGGGAGCTCACCCACGACCAGGTCTTCACGCAGGAACTGCTCCCCTCGGCGAGCCAGCTCGCCGCGTCGGACGCGGCCACGGCTGAACTGCGCACCTACTTCACGGCCCTGGTCGAGGACCGGCGCGCACATCCCGGGGATGACCCCGTCTCCCGCTGGATACAGACGTGGGACACCATGGAACCCGACCGCGACAAGGCCGACGAGGCGGTCTACTTCCTGGTCCTGTTCGTCCTGCTGGCCGCCCTGGAGACCACCGCGACGCTCCTGACGACCATGGCGCTGCATCTCGTGGAGAGTCCGGACCGCTGGAACCTGGTGGCCAACCACCCCGACCTGGTGCCCGGCTTCGTGGAAGAAACGTTGCGCTACGACCCGCCCACCCATGTGATCAGCAGGGTCGCGGCCAAGGACCACGTCCTGGGCGGGATCGAGATACGCAGGGACGAGATGGTCCACCTCATGGTGGGAGCCGCGCACCGGGACCCCGCCAGGCACCGTGAACCCCACCGGTTCGACCCCCTGCGCAAGCCCGCTCACCTCGCCTTCAGCGGAGGCATCCACTACTGCCTGGGCGCGCCGCTCGCCCGGCTGGAAGCCCAGATCCTTCTCCGCCAGCTGATCCGGCGCCTCCCCCGCCTCACGCTCGTGCGCCGCCCGACGATGGCGCCCCGGGTGGCGTTCCGGCGCCCGCTCAACCTGGATGTCGCCCTCGCATGAGCCTTATGACGCCCCCTCACACCAGTCCCTCCGGCTCCGGCAAGGCGATACGCGTCGAGCAGGACGGTCCCGTACTCCATGTCCGCCTCAACCCGTGGCAGCAGGACGACACGCTGGGCGTCGCCGTCCTCGACGAGTTCCTCCTCCTGCTCGACGGCCTCCACGACCGCCCGGACGTCCGCGTCCTGGTCCTGTCGTCCCTGGGCACGGACTTCTGTCTGGGCGCCGACCGCGCCGAGTACCAGGCATCGCTCGCCGCGGACCCGACAGGAGCAGGGCTGCGGCGCATCGCGGACAAGGCCCACCGTCTGTGCCAGGCGCTGGAGAACACCCACGCGGTCACCATCGCCCGGCTCCACGGCCGGGTGATCGGTGCCGGACTCGCGCTGGCCTCGTTCTGCGACCTGCGCGCGGGCGCGGACACCTGCCGCTTCCGCATGCCGGAGGTCGGCATCGGGCTGCCACCCGCCTGGGGAGGAGCGATGGGCCGCCTGGTCTCGGAGGCGGGAGCCGCCCGTATCCGGGAACTCATGCTCACCTGCGAGGTCTTCGACGCGGCCACCGCACACCGGCTCGGCCTCCTGCACAGGACGGCCCCGCCCGACCGGCTCGACGAGGCCGTCGACGCCTGGACCAGACCCCTGGTGCGGCGCGCGCCCGAGGCGCTCGTGCTGACCAAACGCATGCTGGCCGGATACGCGAAGGCCGACCGGACGGCGGACGTCTCCCTGCTGGACTCCCACCTTCTGACGGCCCACATCAACCGGCCCCGGGGACAGTCCGCGACCGGTACGGGGTGACGGCCGGACGGGGATGCCGCCGCGCCCCGCACGTCCCGCGTAGGCGCGGGTCACACCCGGGGCCCGGCGCCCGTCACGGAGGGCTCGGCGGCGCCCGGCCATGCCGGGCACGCGCCGACGGTCCCGCCGTTGCCTTCTAGCCGAGGCCGGCCGTGCGGCGTGCCGCCCAGACACGGCGTTCGGTGCGGACCGCGAGATCCTCACGGCGCAGGATGCTGTGGGGGCCTTCGGTGTCGAGCAGCCGGTCCAGGGCGCCGAGGTCCTCGGGGCGAGGGCCCGGGCGGCGCCGGCGCGCAGGCGCTTGAGGCCGGTGAGCGCGTAGGCGCCGACCGCGGCGCTGCGGGAGCCGTCGACGGCGACGGTGAGGGTGCGCTCGCCCTCGACGGTGAATCCGGCGGCGGCCAGCTTGGCGCCCCAGTCGGCGCCGCGGTGGGAGACGTGTCCGGCGTGGTGGTCCGCGAGGGCGGCGTGGCAGCGCTCCTCCAGGCCGGGCCGCTCCTCGGGAGCGGTGCCGGGCAGGAAGCGGGGGAAGCCGGCCAGCTCGACGACGGCGAACAGGCCGCCGGGGGCGAGCAGGCCGCGGACCCTGCGCAGGGCCCGGTCGGGGTCGGCCAGGTGGTGCATCGAGGCCGACGCCCACACCAGGCCGGGCCGGCCGAGTCCGGGCCAGTCCGCGTCGAGGTCGGCGGAGACCGTGCGTACCCGGTCGGCCAGGCCGAGCGCCCCTGCCCTCTCCCGCAGGCGGCGCAGATGGACGGCCGACGTGTCCACCGCGGTCACCTCGGCCTCGGGGAACCGGGCGAGCAGGGCGAACGTGCCCGCCCCGGTGCCGCAGCCGAGGTCGACGATGTGCCGCGGTTCGCCCTCGACGGGCAGCCATGCGGTCAGGGACGCGGTGTGCTCGGCGAGCACCTCCGCGTCCAGGTCGAGGATGTCCGCCTGGTCGTGGGAGTCAGGAGTGTGCTGGGGGCCGGGGTGCGAGCCCTGGTGTGCCGTGTGCGGGGAAGCGTGAGTCATGAGTGCCACGCTAGGGAACTCATGCCGGAGACGCATCACCTCTCCCGGTATACGCAAGAAGCTGGCCGGACGCGCTGCGGAACGCGCAAACAGCGGTCCGTTCTCCCGTCTCAGCCGTCGTCCCCGCGCTGGTGGCCGCGGCGGGCGTCCCGGTCGAAGATGCCCAGGATCTCGCAGGGCCCGCCCTCGGCGCCGATCGCGTGCGGCAGCATCGTGGGGAACTCCGCCGCCTGGTTCGTCTCCACGCGCAGGCGGCGGTTGCCCAGCAGCAGGACCGCGGTGCCGGACAGGACGACGAGCCATTCGCGGCCGGGGTGTGCCCGCATCCGTGCGGGACTGTCCGGCGGTGGCTCCGTCATGCGGCGGCGTACGACGCTCATGCCGGGCTCCGCCTTGATGGACCAGCGCATGAGTCCGTGGGCCGCGTCGATCGCCGGACTGGTGACGACGTCGTCGGCGGCGGTCTCGACGAGCTGGTCCAGCGAGGTGTCCAGGGCGCGTGCCAGCGTGACGAGCTGGTCGAGGGCCAGCCGGCGCTGACCCGTCTCGATGCGGCTGAGCGTGGACTGGCTGACGTTGGCGCGGGCGGCCAGTTCCTCCAGGGACCAGCCCTGGGCCACGCGCAGGGCGCGGATCCTTCTGCGTACCAGGCTGTCCAGCTCGTCCTTGTCCTGCGTCATGGGCACCATGCTATGCGCCCGGCGCATACCCCTCGCGGACGGTCAGCGGCTCCTCCGTACCCGGGCCGCCGCGCGCGCTTCCGCCGCCTTGCGGGCATCGGCCGTCCTGCGGGTCTCCTTCGGGCGTCCGGGTCGCGTACCCATGCCGCGGAAGGCGACGTTGCCGCTGCCCTTCCCCTCGACCGGCGGGCGCCTCGCCCCCGTGATGGCGGTCAGCTTCTCCTCACCGGAGTGCACCTGGGTGACCGTCGGCCTGATCCGGGCGTCGGTCATGATCCGGTTGACGTCCCGCCGCTGGTTCGGGGTGACGAGCGTGACCACGTTCCCGGACTCCCCCGCGCGTGCGGTGCGCCCGCCCCGGTGCAGGTAGTCCTTGGCGTCGGCGGGCGGGTCGACGTTGACGACGAGGTCGAGCGCGTCGATGTGGATGCCCCGCGCGGCGACGTTGGTGGCCACCAGCACGTTGATCTCACCGTCCTTGAACTGGCCGAGCGTGTGCGTGCGCTGCGGCTGCGACTTCCCGCTGTGCAGGGCGGCGGCTCGTACCCCGCTGGCCCGCAGGTGACGGGTGAACTGGTCCACGCCCGCCTTGGTGTCCAGGAACATCAGGACCCGGCCGTCGCGCGCGGCGATCTCGGTCGCGATCGCGTACTTGTCGGCGGCGTGGATGTTCAGCACGTGGTGTTCCATCGTGGTGACCGACCCCGCCAGCCGGTCCAGCGAGGCGAGCACGGGCTCGTGCAGGTAGTCCCGCACCAGCTGGTCCACGTTGCGGTCGAGCGTCGCCGAGAACAGCAGCCGCTGCCCGTCGTGGCGGACCTGGTCCAGGAGATCCGTGACCTGCGGCAGGAACCCGAGGTCGCACATCTGGTCCGCCTCGTCCAGCACGGTGATCCGGACCTGGTTCAGGTGGCAGTGCCGACGCGACACCAGGTCCGTCAGCCGCCCTGGCGTCGCGACCACCACTTCCACGCCGGTCTTCAGCAGCGCCGACTGCAGGTTGACCGACAGCCCGCCGACCACCGTCGCCATGCGTACGCCGAGCGCCCGCGCGTACGGCTCCAGCGCGTCGCTCACCTGCTGCGCCAGCTCACGGGTCGGCACCAGGACCAGGGCGAGCGGCTGCTTGGGCTCCGCCCGCCTGCCCGCGGTCCTGGCGAGCAGTGCGAGACCGAAGGCGAGCGTCTTGCCGGAGCCCGTCCGCGCGCGGCCCAGGACGTCACGGCCCGCCAGCGCGTCGGGCAGGGTCGCCGCCTGGATCGGGAAGGGTTCCTTCACCCCGAGGCCGGCCATCGTCCTCATGAGCTCCGGCGGCAGCCCGAGCGCGTCGAAGGACTCGGCCGGCGGCAGGCCCGGCTCCGCCGTCCGCGACGTCGCCGGTTCCCCACCGGGCGCTGCGGCTCTGCGGGAGTCCGTGGCTCGCGGCCCCTGGGCCTGCGGCGTGGTGTTCATGGGCAACCTTCCTGGCTCTGGCGCCCGGAACGCACCGGGGCCCGTACCCCTCGGTACGGGCCCCGGCGGTGTCGAAGCGTGGCCCTCAGTTTACCAGCGGGCCTCCCGGCCTGTTCCGGTCCGTACACCGGCTCCGCCCTCCGGCGTACGCGCGTCCCCCGCGGCCTGGTACGAAGGCGGTGTGACCCAAGAGATCCAGCCCGCGACCGTTCGCGTGTTCATCGCCCTCGCCCCGCCCGACCCCGCGAAGGAAGAACTGGCCCGGGCGCTGCGCCCCGCCTACGTGAGCCACCCGCACCTGCGGTGGAACCGTATCGAGGACTGGCACATCACCCTGGCGTTCCTCGGTGAGCTGCCGTCCGGGACCGTGCCCCTCCTGCGTCCGCCTCTCGCCGGACTGGCGGCGGGCCGCCCGCCGCTGTCCTTGGCACTGCGCGGCGGCGGGAGCTTCGACGAGCGGGTGCTGTGGAGCGGGATCGGCGGAGACCTCGACGAGCTGCACGCGCTCGCCGCCGATGTGCGTGCCGCGGTCGAGGGCTGCGGCATCGCCTTCGAGGACCGGCCGCTGCACCCCCATCTGACCTTGGCGCGGGCACGTCGGGGGACCGGTCATCGGCCGCGGAGGTCGCCGCGAGCCTTGCCGGATTCACCGGCGGCCGATGGCCGGGCGAGCGGCTGCACCTGGTCGGCAGCAACGCGGGCCGCGGCAGCGGACCGATCCGCTACCGCGACATCGACGCCTGGCCCTTCGGCGGCGGTGACGCCACCCCGGCCTGAACCGGAGGGACCGGGGCGCGTGCGGTCGGCACGCGCCCCGGCCCGTCCCTGTGCCCGTCGCGGACACGGCTGTCAGGTCAGCCTGCGGGCACCGTGTCCTGGAAGGTCGTGCCCGCCGTGCGGTAGGCGGCGAGCTTCGCGCTCACCTGGGCCGGGCTGAGCACCTGGTCCTTGACGTGCAGGACGTAGTCGACCTGCTGGTCGTACGCGCGCGGCGTGGTGCTCGTCTGGCCCGCGAGGTCGATCAGCCATTGGTTGAAGTAGATCCCCATCGGCCGCTCGGGCAGGTACCTGGCGTCGTGGGTACCGAAGAGCTGTCCGTCCAGGTAGTACTTGATGCTGGTGTTGTCGATGGTGAACACGAGGTCGTGCCAGCCGGCGTGGCTGACGCGGGACTCGGTGTGCTGGTTGACGGCCTCCCACGGGTCGGGGCGGTAGGTCTCCCACGAGGTGGTGTAGAGGATGTTGGACGGCTCGCCCCAGCCGCCGTTGGGCAGGTACTCGAAGTCGTACTCCGCGTAGTCGTCCGCCATCGGGGCCGTGAGGTCGTTGAGCGCGAAGAACGTCTGCACCAGGCGGTCGCCGTCGGGTCCTCCGGCCTTCGGCACGTCGGAGAACCTCACCCTGGCCGCGTAGGTGCCGTTCTTGAACTTCATGGACTTGGTGAGGAGTTCGGTGTGCTCGGTGGACGCGCCGGTACCCGCCGTCGAGGTCTCCAGGTTCATGATGGAGTTGCCGCCGGCCGAGGCGAAGGTGATGTTCTCTGGGGCCCAGGTGGCGCCCGGCACTCCGGGGCCACCGGAGTTGGAGCGCACGCTCCAGCCGTTCGCGGAGATCCTCGGGTCGGTGTGGCTCGTGTAGTTGAAGTCGTCGAAGAGCGCGGCCCCGCTGCCCGGCGGGTCGGTGGGGTCCGGGTCGGGGTCCGGGGCGCCGCCCCCGGGGCGGTGCCCCACACCGCGCTGCCGCCGAGGGTCGCGGTCACCTTCGACCAGTCGCCGTAGGAGGACTGTCCCGCGCCGAACGAGTAGTCGTCGCTCTGCCTCAGGGTCTGCCAGCTGGACTGGTGGAAGCGCAGCTGCATGTCGCCGGTGTCGGCGCCCGCCGCGAGCGATCCCGCGCCCGCGGTGAAGCCGATCTCCAGATAGCGGTCGGCGGTGGCGGTCGGGCGGGCGAGCGTGCCGAACGTACCGGTGATGTTGGCGCAGCCCTCGACCGCCCAGGAGCAGGCGAAGCGGTACGTGGCGCCAGGCGCGTCGGCCTTGAAGTAGTAGCGGACCTTGACGTCGCTCAGCCGTACCGCACCTGAGCTGGTGTTCTTCACCTTGAGCCAGGGCTCGCTCTGGTCGGCGGTGGCGCCGGACGCGCTGGTCCGGTACTGGACGGTGAGGCCGTCCGCCGCCGCGCTGGCGGTGGCCGGCAGCGCGGCGAGTCCCACGGTGCACAGGCTCGCTGCGACGGTGGTGGCCGCTGCGGTACGTATGCGGTTCTTCGTGCGGTCTCTCATCAGTGCGTGTTCCTTCCGGGAACGGTGGGGGTGCTCCGACGGGGTGGTGCGGTTCGTGCGGCCGCGGCCGTGAGGGGCCGCGGGGACAGGGGGCGGTAGTTGACTCCGAGTGCGTCGAGCCGGGCGGTGTGCGACCGCAGCCGGACCGTGAAGTCCTCCCAGTCCTCGGCGCCCGACCAGGTGCGGTCGGCCAGCGCGCAGACCCTGGGGTAGGTGAGGTACTCGATGTGGTCCGGTGTGGTGGCGAACTCGGTCCACAGCTGGGCCTGTGCGCCCAGGACCCGCGCGGCCGCCGCCGGCTCCCACCCCGTCGGCACGGGCTCATGGGCGTGTACGGCGCGCAGGTCGACGATGGCGCCGGGCTGGGCCGGCGGTTCGCCGGGGAACTCGGACTGGGCGTAGTCGAGGTAGGTGGAGAGGTAGTGGGCGGTGACGACGTCGTTGCCGCGCCTGGCGGCGTCGAGCGCGTGGGCCGGGTCGCGCCAGGACATCACGGTGAACTCCGGCGGGAGTTCGGTCCCGGTCTCGGCCCAGCCGGCCGGCGTACGCCCGTGTCCGGCGAGGAACGCGCCGATCCGTGCCATGAACCAGCCGTGCAGTGCCCCGGGCCCCGCCAGGCCCTCGGCGGCGACGCGGGCGCGGGCGGCCGGGCTGCGCTCCCACTCGGTGGTGGGGCACTCGTCCCCGCCGACGTGGATGTACGGCGAGTCGAAGACGTCCATCACCTCTTCGAGCACCGTGCGGCAGAAGTCGAGGACCCGGTCGTCGTGGACGCCGAGCACGGTGTCGCACACTCCCCACCGGGTCCAGACGTCGAGTCTGCGCCCGGGGTCGTCGCCCAGCTCGGGGTAGGCGGCGATGGCGGCCCGCGCGTGCCCGGGCATCTCGATCTCGGGCACCACGGTGACGCCGCGCGCGGCCGCGTACGCCACGAGACCGACCAGCTCCGCCCGGGTGTACGAACCGCCGTGCGGGCGCCCGTCGTACGCTTCGCTGCCCGCCGCCCCCGTCATCGACCGCGCCCGGTGGCCGCCGATCTCGGTGAGCTTCGGATACGCGGCGACGGGCATCCGCCAGCCCTGGTCGTCGGTGAGGTGCAGGTGCAGCACGTTGAGCTTGTGCAGCGCGAGCAGGTCGACGTAGCGGCGCAGGAACGAGACCGGCTGGAAGTGCCGGGCGACGTCGAGCATGACTCCGCGCCAGGAGTGGCGCGGCACGTCCGTGATCTCGGCGCAGGGCAGCTGCCAGGCGCGGCCCGGTGACGGATGCGCCGGCAGGGCGGCCGCGGGCAGGAGTTGGCGCACGGTCTGGATGCCGCGGAGCAGCCCGGTGAGGTGTGCGGCGCGCAGCCGCACGGCGTGCGGGTCGATGGTGAGCCCGTATCCCTCCGTGCCGAGGCCGCCGAGCTGCGGGTCGAGGGCGAGGACGAACTGACCGGTGGGCGACTCGGGCAGTGGCAGTCCGGTGGCCGGGGCCAGGAGGGTGCGGAGCAGTCCGGCGGCGGCCTCGGCTCCGGGGGTCGCGCGTACGGCGGTGTCACCGTCGAGCGTGAAGTGGCCGGGCCGCGGCGTGAGCTTGGTGGGGCGGGGAACGAGGTGGAAGTCGGGGCGTAGTGCGGGCACGGGTCGGCCTCCGGGGCGGGGTCGCATGGGGTCCGTGGGCTCGGGACGGGGTCGCTGGGCGTCAGCCCTTCACGGCGCCGGCGGCGAAGCCGGAGGTCACATGGCGCTGGAGCAGCAGGAAGATCACCAGGGCGGGCAGCGCGAAGAGCGTGGAGGCCGCCATGGTGGCGCCCCAGTCGGTGCCGAAGGTGTTCTGGAAGGAGGAGAGCCACACCGGCAGGGTCCGGTTGTCCTGCTGCTTGATGATCAGGAAGTTGGCGTAGGCGAACTCGTTCCAGGCGGTGATGTAGCCGAAAAGCGAGGTCGCCATCAGACCGGGCGCCAGCAGCGGGAAGGCCACGTGCCGGAAGGCGCCGGCCCGGGTGCAGCCGTCGACCTGCGCGGCCTCCTCGAGTTCCGGCGGGATGGTGGCGATGAAGCCGCGCAGGACCACGATGGTGAACGGCAGCGTGATCATGAAGTAGACGAGGGTGAGCGTCGGCAGCCGGTCGAGCATGTCGGTGTCGCGGGAGATGATGTAGATGGGGATGATCAGCGACTCCCAGGGCGCCATCTGCGCCACGAAGACCATCAGCATGAACTGACTGCGGCCCCTCCACTGCAGCCGGGCCACCGCGAAGGCCGCGGCGAGTGCGACGAGCAGCGCCAGGAGTACGGCCGAGAGCGTCACCAGGATGCTGTTGCGCCAGAAGAGACCGAAGCCGTCAGCCTCCACCGCCTTGCGGAAGTGGTCGAGTGTCCAGGTGTAGGGGATCAGTCGCGGGCGGTCGGACTGGATGTCGCGGGACGGCTTGAACGCGGTGGAGATCATCCAGTAGACGGGGAAGAGGCAGACGAGCACCGTGACCGCGGCGGCGGCGTTCAGCGGTATCCGGCGGATGCGCGGGCGGGTCACGGTCACTTCAGCTCGTCCTCCTGCTTGAACATCTGACGGAAGTAGAGGACGAGTACGCCGGACATCAGGACCACCGTGACCATGGACGCGGCGGAGCCGAGGTCGTAGCGCTGGCTGGAGAGGGCCGTCTGGACCGCGTACACCGGCAGGATCGTGGTGGCGTCGCCGGGGCCGCCGCGAGTCATGACCCAGATCTGTACGAACGCCTTGAACGTCCAGATGACTTCGAGGGAGAGGACCAGCATGAAGATCGGCCGGATCATCGGGAAGGTGATGGCGGTGAAGATCTTCCGGTCGGTGGCGCCGTCGAGGCGGGCCGACTCGTACAGCTCGGCGGGGACGGTAGTCAGCGCGGAGTACAGGGTGACGGCGGCGAAGGGCACGGACTGCCAGACGATCAGCGTCACCAGGATGGCGAAGGCCGCCGGGCCGTTGGCGAACCACGGGTAGCGGTCGAACGACTCGAAGCCGATGCCGGTCAGCAGCCAGTTGACGATGCCGAACTCGGAGTGGAAGAGCCACTGGAAGACCGTGGTGGCGGCGACGACCGGCATCGCCCAGGCCAGTACGAGCGCGCTCAGCACCGCGGTACGGCCGAACCTGCCGAGCCGCTCGACCATCACAGCGACCAGGGTGGAGATCACCAGGATCAGCACCACGCACAGGACCATGAAGACGAACGTGCGCCGTACGACCTCCCAGAAGCGGGGATCGCCCAGCAACGTCTCGTAGTTCCTGAGCCCCACGAACTCGGCTTCACCCATGATGAGTTGGCGGAGCCCGAAGTCCTGGAGGGAGATCAGCACGGCGCGCAGCAGCGGATAGACGAGCAGATAGACCATGCCGGCGACGGCGGGTGCGATCAGGACGTACGGCCAGAGGCCGCGCCGTGCGGGCCGCGCGCGCCCGGGCGGCAGCGGGGCGAGGGGGGTGAGCGGCCCGGTGGAGGCGGCCCGCTCCTTGACGCCTCGCACGTCAGGAACCGGAGTTCATCGCGCGGGTGATCTCCTCGGAGGCTTTGGCGCCCTCGCGCCTGGGGTCGCCGCCGGTCAGCACGGCCGTCATGTAGTCCTTGATCGGGTTCTCGGCCTCGACGGCGGCCCAGCCGGGGGTGTTGGGCGTGGCATGGCCGTTCGCCGCGCCGACGGCCATCGCGGAGGCGCCCGGATCGGCGGCCACCGCACCGGCCAGCGTCGTCTTGTTCGGTACGTAGCTCATGGCGACCGCGAGCTTCTTCTGCCACTCGTCGCCCGTGAGTTCCTTGATGAAGGTGACGGCCGCCTCGTGGTTTCCGGCGACCGTGGGCACGACCAGGTCGGAGCCGCCCGTGAAGACCGCGCCGGGGGTGTCGGCGGTCTTGCCGGGGATGGGGAAGAAACCGAGCTTGTCCTTGAGGGCGGGGTTGTTCTCGATGACGGCCTTGGCGCCGCCGGGACTGGAGATGACCTGGGCCACCTTCCCGGTGGCCATCACCTCGGCCTGCGGGGGCTCGGCCTCGTCGGAGTCCTTCGGCCCCTTGCCGAGGGCCTGCAACCGCGCGTAGAACTCCATGCCGCGGACCGCCTCGGGGGTGTCGAGAGCGCCCTTCCACGTGCCGCCGGACTCGGTGGCGAAATCGCCGCCCTCGTCCCAGATGAAGCCGCCGAGCGCGTACCACATCTGCCCCGGCAGGTAGATGCCCTGGTTGCCGCCCTTGTCGAGCTTCTCGGTGGCCTCGATCCACTGGTCACGGGTCTTGACGGCCTTGGCGTCGATACCGGCCTGCTCGAAGAGGTCGGTGCGGTAGATGACGACGCGATTGGCCGCGTAGTACGGAATCCCGTACTGCTTGCCCTCGTACGCGCCCGGCTCGGCCAGGCCCTTCAGCCAGTCCTCACCGCCCATCTCCTCCACCCGGTCGCTGAGGTCCAGCAGCCCGCCGCTCTCGGCGAACTGGGCGACCTGGGTGTTGCCCGTCTCGATGACGTCCGGTGCGTCGTTGCTGGCCAGGGCCGCCGTGACCTTCTGGCCGATGCCGTCCCACTCCTGGATCTGGACCTTGACCTCGATGTCGGGGTGGGCCGCCTCGAAGCCCTTGACGAACTCGGCCTGGAACTCGGCCGAGACGCTGTCGCGCATCAGCCAGACGTCGATGGTCGTCCCCCCGCCGCCGGATCCGCCGTCGGAGTCGCCTGAGGAACTGCAGGCACTGAGGCCGGTGGTCATCACCAGCGCGGACACAGCCGCAAGCACACGGAACTTCACGGTTCACCTCTGAGAGACAGGACCCGACATCAGGACCGGACGAGACCCGAGGACTTGACCAGTGGGACCCACTGGACAGGTGACCTCTTGGTGAGGGATGAAGTTGGCATAGACCACTGTTGCCGTCAAGGGGCCTTGCAGCAAGGGGAATTCACGGCTCACCGGCCGGACCGCGCTTGACCGGCGGCCCGGTTGTGGGCGATAACTGGGAAACTGGTCAACACCAACCGGTCACGAAGGGCAGTGAATGAACGCCGACACCGACGCTCAGGGAGCGGTGCTCAAGCGCGAGCGGGTCCGCGAGGTCATCCTGGAACTGATCGAGTCGCGGCGGCCCGGTGACGCCATCCCCTCGGAGCGCTCGCTCTGCGCGCGGCTCGGCGTGTCACGGCCCACCCTGCGCGCCGCCGTCGACGAGCTGGTCGCCGCGGGGCTGCTCGTGCGCGAACACGGCCGCGGCATGTTCGTGGCCCCCGAGAAGATCACCCAGGAGCTCGTCTCCGGCCACCAGACCCTCAGCGTGCCGCAGGCCGCCGGCACCTGGTCGAGCCGGCTGCTCGAATTCACCACCCTCCAGTCCGGCGCCCGGGTGGGCCGCAAGCTGCGGATGTCCCCCGCGGCCGAGATCGTCTACATCGCCCGCCTGCGTCTCGTCGACGGCGCCCCGATCGCCATCGAGCACCTGCACATCCCGGCCCTGCTCGTCCCCGGCCTGACCCCGCAGGAGCTGGAGAGCGGCGACCTCTACGACCATCTGCGCGACCAGCACGCGGTGCACGTCCGTGAGGCGGTCCAGGCCATCGAGCCCACCGTCGTCACCCAGGCCGAGGCCGCGCTGCTCGACGTGCCGGAACTCTCCCCCGCACTGCTCTTCGAGCGGCTGACCACCGACTCCCAGGGGCGGCCGGTGGAGTACGTCCACTCGATCTACCGGGGCGACCGCTACCGCATCGTCTCCCGGCTCACCCTCGGCTCGCACCCGCCCGGCGGCCCCGCCGCGGCCCAGCAACCACACGGCGGCCACCACCCCGGGATACCGCCTGGCGACTTCGCGCACCGGGACCCGATCGCCTCCTCCACCCACGGGGACATCCAGTCGGAGCGCTGACGCGCCTGCGGTCCGTGCGGTGATCCGGACGCCCGCCGGCGGTGCGGCGGGGGCTGATCACCGGGCTGACCGGCACGCCGTCGCCCGTCCGTGATCACCTAACGAGAGATTGCCGGGTACGCTCCGGTAGCGTCAAGGCATGAGTCATCCCCATCCCGAGCTGAAAACTGCCCCGCCACTGCCCAAGGGAGGGCTCAGGGTCACCGCCCTGGGCGGCCTGGGTGAGATCGGCCGCAACATGACGGTCTTCGAGCACGCGGGCAAACTGCTGATTGTCGACTGCGGAGTGCTCTTCCCCGAGGAGAACCAACCGGGGGTCGATGTCATCCTCCCGGACTTCACCTCGATCCGGGACCGCCTGGACGACATCGTGGCCGTCGTACTGACCCACGGCCACGAGGACCACATCGGCGGCGTCCCCTACCTGCTGCGCGAACGGGCGGACATCCCCGTCGTCGGCTCGAAACTGACCCTGGCGTTCCTGGAGGCCAAGCTCAAGGAGCACAACATCAGGCCGCGGACGGTCCGGGTCCGCGAGGGCGACCGCCGGAGCTTCGGCCCCTTCGACTGCGAGTTCATCGCCGTCAACCACTCCATCCCGGACGGGCTGGCGGTCGCCATCCGTACCGCCGCGGGCATGGTCCTGCACACCGGCGACTTCAAGATGGACCAGTTCCCGCTGGACGATCGCATCACCGACCTGCGCGCCTTCGCCCGGCTCGGCGAGGAGGGGGTCGACCTCTTCCTCACCGACTCGACCAACGCCGAGGTGCCGGGCTTCACCACGTCCGAGCGCGAGCTGAACCCCGCGATCGAACAGGTCCTGCGCACCGCTCCGCGCCGGGTCATCGTCTCCAGCTTCGCCAGCCACGTACACCGTATCCAGCAGGTACTGGACGCCGCCCACCAGCACGGCCGCAAGGTCGCGTTCGTGGGCAGGTCGATGGTCCGCAACATGGGCATCGCCCGGGAACTGGGCTACCTCAAGGTCCCCTCCGGTCTCGTGGTCAGCACCAGGGAACTGGAGAAGCTGCCGGACAACAAGATCACCCTGATCTGCACCGGCTCGCAGGGAGAGCCGATGGCCGCGCTCTCGCGCATGGCCAACCGCGACCACATGATCCGCATCGGCAAGGGCGACACCGTCCTGCTCGCCAGCTCCCTGATCCCGGGCAACGAGAACGCCATCTACCGGGTCATCAACGGGCTGACCCGATGGGGCGCCCATGTCGTCCACAAGGGCAACGCGAAGGTGCACGTCTCCGGACACGCCAGTGCGGGAGAGCTCGTCTACTGCTACAACATCGTCAAGCCCCGCAACGTCATGCCGGTGCACGGCGAGTGGCGCCACCTGCGCGCCAACGGTGACCTGGCCATCCGTACCGGGGTCGACCCCGACCGGGTCATCATCGCCGAGGACGGAGTCGTCGTCGACCTCGTCAAGGGCCGTGCCTCGATCACCGGCAAGGTACCCGCGGGCAACGTCTACGTGGACGGCATGACGGTCGGCGGTGCCACCGAAGCCTCCCTGAAGGACCGTGTCACCCTCGCCGAGGAGGGCGTGGTCACCGTGGTGGCGCTCGTCGACGCCGACACGGGCGCCCTCGCGGAGCCTCCGGACTTCCTCGCCAGGGGCTTCGTCCACGACGACGCGACCTTCGAACCGGTCGTCACCGTGATCGAGAAGACCCTGGCCAAGGCGGCCGAGGAAGGCGTCGGGGACGCGCGCCAGCTGGAGCAGCTCATCGCCCGTGCCGTCGCGGCCTGGGCCTTCCGGACCCACCGCCGCAAGCCGCTCATCATCCCGGTCGTCATCGACGCCTGACCGGGTCGCACCCGGAGTCCGGCCGGTCGTCATCCCCGCCTGGTCCGGCCGGACCAGGAGACAGAAGAAGGAAACCGAGAGGTGAACGGATGAGCGTGCGTTTCCAGGAGCTCGACTGGCGCCCGACGCCCATGGGTGACATCAGCCTGCGCCGTCGCCGGGACCCCGCGTCGGGCGTCGACGTGCACGAGGTGAAGCTCGGGGACGAGTTCCTCATGTCCAGCCTCTTCACGGCGGGCGAGATCGCCCTCACCCGGCTCGGTCTGGCCGGCGTGACAGGCGGTGAGCTGGACGTCGCCGTGGGCGGTCTCGGCCTCGGGTACACCGCCCGGGCGGCCCTGGACGACGCACGCGTGCGGTCGCTCGTCGTCATCGACGCGCTGGCCGCGGTGATCGAGTGGCACGAGCGGGGGCTGGTCCCGCTGGGCAGTGGCCTGGCGTCCGATCCCCGCTGCCGCCTGGTACACGGCGACTTCTTCGCGATGGCAGCAGAATCCCGCCTGGATCCGCGGGATCCGGACCACCGGTTCGACGCGATCCTGCTGGACGTCGACCACTCGCCACGCCACGTGCTGCACCCCAGTCACGCGGCGCTCTACCGCCCTGCCGGGCTGCGCGCCCTGGCCGGCTGCCTCCGTCCCGGCGGTGTCTTCGCCCTGTGGTCGAACGACCCGCCGGACGAGGAGTTCGTCTCCGTACTCGCAGGCGTCTTCGCCACGGCCGAGGCACACGTCGTGGAGTTCGACAACACACTCCAGGGCGGGACCGCGACGAACACCGTCTACGTGGCCGCGGAGAGGGCGGGCAACTGAGGGCTCGGCCTCGCTGTTTCCCCCGGGGTGCGGCCCTCCAGCCGCTCCCCACCCGAAACGGCGAGGCCGAGTGGGCTCCGCGCGGGAGCTGGCCCCTCACCGGTCCTCCGGCGCCGCACCCGGTGGCCGGAGCAGACCACGACGGCTGCGCGGTGACCTGGGCGCACCGTAACGGCAACCCGGTGGCAGCGGGCTGCCGTTACGGTGCGCAAGGACCGGAGGGTGACGCCCTAGGTGGCGGGGCCGCCCGTCAGTCTCCTCTCCCAGAACACTTCGTCGCGCCATGCGCCCTCGGCGTAGAAGTGGTCATGGGCGATGCCCCAGGGGCTGAATCCGTGCTTGCGCAGGACCGCCTGGGACGCGAGGTTCTCCAGTTGGGTGTGTGCCTCAAGCCGATGCAGCTTCAGCTCGTCCTCGGCGATCCGCAGCACGAGGCCGACCGCACGGCTCGTGTGCCCGCGGCCCTGGTGGAGGGAGGAGACCCAGTAGCCGAGGAATCCCTTCTGGAACGGGCCGCGCAGGATCGAGCTGATGCCGACCTGCCCGATGACGGCCCCCTCACAGACCACGACGCCCGGCCACGCGAGCCCCTGGTCATGGGAGGCCAGCAGGGATTCGATGACCGCCGCCTGCCCCTGGGGCGTGTAGAACTCCGCGGGTTGCGCGGGCAGCCATCGCGCGTAGGCATGCCGGTCCCGGGCGCGCAGGCCGGCGAGTGCGGGTCCGTCCGAGGGCTCGATCAGGCGGATCGATGTGGGACTCACGGGTGCTCCGCCCGTCCTGTCAGCTGCGGTGGCCGGTCGCGCGGCAGTCCTGAGGGGCGGGCCCGGTGACCGCATCGAGGCTGACGCCGTCGCGCTCACCGTACTCCGTCACCGGGCTCCGCCCGCAGTCGCGGACGCTTCGGCGGCCGGCAGTTCGCTGGTGCACGTGCTGCGCCCGAAGGACCCCGACGCGGTGGCACGTTGCACGTGCCTGCCCCGGACCGCGAGTGTGCAGCTGGCCTCGCCGCCCTTCTCGCCGAGGGTGACGTTGATGACCGGAGAGGTACCGAGCGGTACGTCGACCGTCTTCTTCCACGGCAGTTCGGCGTCGTTCACGACGCTCGCGCGGCCGTCCTCACCGTCTCCGCGGTAGGAGATGTCGGCCGCGCCCTCGCCGACCACTTCGTAGGTGACGGCGGCGGTGGGTACGGCGGATTCCTTCCCGGCCCGGTCGCTGCCGGTGTCGAGGATTCCGTACGTGACGAAGGCACCGCAGGCGAGCAGCAGCGCCACGGCCACGGCGATGCCACGGCGGTCGGTGCTCCGGGACGCCTTCCCGGCTGCTTCCGGGGTTTCGGGTTCTTCCGGGTGCTCCGACTGTTCCGGACGGCCCGGCTGTTCCGGCTGTTCCGGGTTGGTGGGTTCCTGCGGTGTGGGCATGGCCGCGCTTTCGGTCGAGGCGAGTTCGCCTGGGTTATACACCATGGGAATCGACCCGTGCCAGGGAACGGAAGAAGCGGGCAAATCGGGGTGCGCTCTCTTTTCCGACTTACCGCAGGAAGAGCCGATTACCCCGAAATACGAACTCTCTTGACCGGGGCTTCAGTGATCGACTAGACAGCCTCCGACCTTGATCAACACGTCTCCGGTGAGGCCGCCTTTCCCGCGCGTACTGCGGGGGCGGCCTGTTCACCATGCCTGGATGCGGACCGGTCGGGTCGGTCTTTTCGCGTGACCGGCAGGGGATTCCCCCGCCGGCACGTCGGTGAAGGGAATGGCGTGAAAGTCAGATTCGGGCGGGCTCTGTCCTGCCTAGTGGTATCGGCGGTCGCCTCCACCATGATGCCTCAAGTCGCCTATGCGGCTGAGGTTTCCGGTGAGAACGGCGACGGAATCGTCGATGCCGTCAAGGGCTGGTTCTCCGGCGACGAAAGTGCTGAGAACCGGCCGGAGTGGCCGTCGACCGGCGGGCATCCTGTCCTGGCCAGCCGGGAGAAGCTGCCGGTGGGGAAGGCCGCCGGGAAGGCGAAGCGGATCGCGGAGCTGACAGAGCGGCGAACGGCGAACGAGCGGTTCTGGCGGTTGTCGGACGGCCGGGTGCAGGCCGAGGTGTCGGTGACACCGACGGGTTACCGGTCGGGGAAGTCGTTCAAGGACATCGACCCCACGGTCCGGCCGACCGATGCCAGGGGCTTCGTCCTGGCGAACACGACGAACGCGGCGCGCAGCTGGTTCGGGTCGGACGCGGAGCGGTTGCTGCGGTTCGAGGCCGGGGGTCACACGGTGACGCTGGGCCTGGAGGGTGCGGGCAAGCTGGCCCCGGTGGCCGAGGGCGACACCGTGACGTACAAGGACGCGGTCGGCGGCGCTGACCTGTCGTACGTGGTGGGTGCGGGTCGGGTGAAGGAGAACATCGTCCTGCCCGTACGGCCCGCGGCCCCGGTGTCGTTCACGTTCACTCTGGACTCGGGCGGTCTGACGCCGAAGGCAGGCAAGGACGGTTCCGTCGGCTTCTACGGTGAGGCACCGGACCCGGTGCTGGTGATCCCCCCGGCGTTCATGACGGACGCGGGGAAGGACGCGAAGGCCGCGTACGGGACGGGTTACAGCCCGGCTGTGGAGCAGAGGCTCACCAGGGCGGGCAAGGACTGGAAGCTGACGGTCGTACCGGACGCGAAGTGGCTGGCCGCGAAGGAGCGGCAGTACCCGGTGACGGTCGATCCGACGATCACGATCGCGCCGACGCCGACTTCGGCGCGCGACGTGATGATCTCCTCGGACGGTCCGGCGTCGAACTACGACGACAACTGGCGTCTGTCGGTCGGCAACACCAGCACGGGGTCGTCCCGTGCCCTGATCCGCTTCCCGCTGGGGACGGTCCCGCCGGGCACGAAGCTGGATTCGGCCGATCTGAGGCTGTACTACGACCAGACGCACACCACGGGCGATACCGAGGTGCAGCTGGAGGCGCACCGGGCCACGCAGGAGTGGACCGAGGAGGGTGCGACGTGGAACAACGCGAACGCGCTGACCGGTGAGCTCTCCGGCACCTCGGTGGTGGTGGATGACGGTGACGCCGGGCTCACCGCGGCGGTGGGCGCATGGCCCGCATCCGGGAACACCGCCTACACGCAGTACGCCAGGAATCTGGATTACCTCTACAACAAGGACACGGTCGCCGGGGACAGCTACAGCTGGCAGCCGACGCTGCCGGAGGACGGTGACTACCAGGTCGAGGCGCACTACGTTCCGGCTGCCGACCGCGCCGCCAACGCCCCGTACACCGTGACGTACAGCGGGGGAAGCAAGACGTACGCGGTCAACCAGCAGGCCGGTACGGGTGGTGTGTGGAAGACGCTGGGGACGCATCCGTTCAAGGCGGGCACCCTGGGCAAGGTCGTCCTGGGTGACGGCCCCGCCTCCGCCTCCACCACCGTCCTGGCGGACGCGGTGCGGTTCACGAAGGGGGGTGTGGTCACCAAGAAGCCCGGTGAGCTCAACACCTGGCACTCCTTCCCCGTGACCAGGACCGTCCAGTCGTGGGTCGACGGCACGAACACCAACAACGGGTTCGTCATCAAGGCCGGGGACGAGAGTGCCAACGGCCCCAAGGGCGGACCGCGTTACCAGGGCAGTGAGTTCGGGTACGCGGGCGAGTCCGCGACCTATCCGAAGCTGGTGCTGACCTACGGCCGCCAGGGCGTCGACCTCACCACCCCGACCACGATCCATGACACGGGTGCGGAGCTGAACTGGTCGCCCTACACCGACCCCTCGGCCGCGAACACCGCGGACGATCTGGTCGAGTACCAGGTCCACCGCTCGATCAACCAGACGTTCACCCCGTCCGCCGCGACGATGGTGTCCCCGGTCGCCCCCGGCACCACGTCGTTCACCGACACCACCGCGACGCCGACGAAGGCGGACGACGCGGACCCGTTCGGCCGCGCGTACTACTACATGGTCGCGGTGAAGACCAAGGACCGCCAGGTCATCGGCGCCCCGACCCAGCTGGTGAGGCTCCCCAAGGCCGGGCGTACGACGAAGGTCCTGGCCGCTGACGCGGACACCACCCTCTCCTCCGCCGAACCCGCCCTCGCCCACGACACCCTGTCCGAGGGCGGCCCGCAGACATGGATCTCGGCCGGCAACAACTCCCTCACCTACGGTGACACCCGCGCCCTGGTGCGCTTCCCCAAGCTGGGCATCCCCGCCACCGCCCGCGTACTGGACGCGACCGTACGGCTGTGGGGCACCCAGACCAGTCAGGACGCGGCCGGCGCCGTCTACGAACTGCGCCCTCTGACACGGGACTTCGACGAAACGGCGACCTGGGCCAAGGCGAACGCGGCCACGGCCTGGACGGCCCCGGGTGGTGATGTCGGCGCGGTGGTGTCCGACAACGGGTCCAAGACCAACGACCCCGCCCGCCACGACTGGAACGTCACGTCCCTGGCCCAGTCCTGGGTGAACACCCCGGCGTCCCAGAAGGGCGTCGCCATCAGGATGGCCGACGAGACGGCGAAGCAGGAACGCACCCTGTTCCTGTCCTCCGAAGGCGCCGAACCGAAGCTCCACCCCAGAATCGTCGTCACCTATATCGACTCGACGACGGCTTCGACGTACTTCGCGCCGCAGACTCCGGCCCGGATGACGCCGAACACCACGTACACGGTCGCCTTCGACCTGACCAACACCACCACGACCACGTGGAAGGCCACCGACCAGGTCCTCACCTACAAGTGGGCGCTCCCGGACGGCACCGACGTCACCAACGGCGGCAACCAGATCCGGACCGCCCTGCCCCGCGACGTGGCACCCGGTGACTCCGTCAGCCTCCAGGCGCAGGTCAAGACCCCGATCAACTCCGACTCGGGCAACAAGCGCACCGACTACGCCCTGACCTGGGACGTCTTCGACAAGACGACCAGTACCTGGGTCTCCGGCACCGCCGGCGTCCCGGGCCTGAAGCAGAACGTGGCGGTCGAGGACCCGACCTCCAACCAGCTCGGCCTGGAGAAGTTCTCCTCGTACGCGGGCAAGAACACCGGCGCCGGCTCCACGGTCATGAACAACACGGCCTCCGGCAACAGCGTCTGGTCCTACAACGCCTTCTCCAACCCCGGACGCGGACTCACCACGTTCGCCCGCTTCTCCTACAACTCCCTCGACACCTCCGACACCGTCCTCGGCGCGGGCTGGTCGGGCCAGGCAGCGGGGCCCATCCGGCTCGGCGCGCCACTTGAGCTCCATCCCAAGCCCCACCCCACCGAGATCAAGCTCCCGGACGGCGACGGCACCACGCACGTCTTCGCCAAGCAGTCCGACGGCAGCTGGAAGGCTCCGGCAGGCGTCCACTACAAGCTGGAGGCCAAGCCCGGGCTGGACTGCACGCCGCTGAAGGACCCGATACCCGACGCCTGGACGATGACCCGTCCCGACGGCACCCGGTTCCTGTTCGGCTGCGACGGCTACATGACGTCGATCATCGACAAGAACGGCAACACGCAGACCTACACCTACGAAGAGCGCAAGTCGAACAACAAGCCCACCAAGTTCCTCAAGTACATCACCGACCCGGCGGGCCGCCAGAGCCTCACCGTCGAGTACTACACCAAGGGCGAGGCCGGCCCCAAGGCCGACGACCACGTCAAGTCGATGACCGACATCTCCGGCCGCAGGATCACCTTCGGCTACTCCGACAAGGGCCTGCTCACCCAGCTCACCGACGGCGCGGGCTCGGCCCAGCCCAAGGTGTTCGGCTTCGAGTACGACGCGACGCAGGGCAACAAGAACGTCAAGCTGGTCAAGGTCACCGACCCGCGGGGCAAGAGCACGGGCCTGTCGTACCACTTCCCGAAGGAGGGCGACGACCCGAAGTACCACTGGTGGACCCAGACGATCACCGACCGTCTGCAGAACACGACGAGATTCGCCTACGCCCCCGACGCCGCCAACCCCAAGTTCACGCACGCCAGGGTCACCGACGCCGAGAACCGCGCGACGGACTACGTGACGGACGACTTCGGCCGTCCCGTACTGACGACCAACGCCAAGGCGCAGACGGTCGAGCTCGGCTGGGACGCCGACAACAACGTCACGTACCTGGAGGAGAACAACGGCGCCAGGACGGCGTTCTGTTACGACCAGAGGACGGGCTATCCCCTCTGGCAGCGTGACGCCGAGAACAACAAGGCCGGCGTGCCGGCGGCTAGCGACTGCGCGCCCGGTGTCTACCCGGCCAACGCGCAGAAGTACGAGTACCGGCCCGGTCCTGACGGCTTCTCCGCCCACCTGTACCGGAAGACGTCTCCGGAAGGCCGCACCTGGCAGTTCGGCTACGACACCTTCGGCAATCTGACCACGCTCACCGACCCGAAGGGCCTCGCGACCGCCGCGGTACCGGACGACTACACCACCAGGCACGAGTACGACACCTACGGCCAGCCCACGCGGACGACCGATGCCAACGGCAACGCGTCGACCAGCAGTCTGTTCGGCCCCACCGGTCACCCGGAGAGGACGACCGACGCGCTGAACAACGCGACCTCGTACGTCTACGACGAGCGCGGCCAGGTCACCCGGGTCACCGACGCGCTGGGCAAGAGGACCACGCAGAGCTACGACGTCTACGGGCGGCCGATGGTCAGCACGGCGCCCAAGGACCAGGCCGCCGGTGTCCTCCTCACGACTCCGGCCCCGGTCTTCGACGCCAACGACAACGTCACCACCGTCACGGCTCCGCACGGCGCGGTCTCCACAGCGGTGTACGACGCGGCGGACCAGGTGATCGCCGGGACCGCCCCGAGGGATTCGGCGACCGCTCCCGAGCGGACGACCACCTACACCTACGACAGGACCGGGCATCTCCGGACGACCACCGAGCCCAAGGGCACCTCGACCACAGCGGACCCGAACGACTACACCACGACCCACCACTACGACGAGATCTACCAGCTGACCTCGGTGGTCAACGCGGTGGGTCACAAGGTCTCGTACGAGTACGACAACGTCGGCAACCCGGTCACGGTCATCGACCCGAAGAAGAACGCGACCGCCGACACCACCGACCACACGAGCAGGACCGCCTACGACCTGAACCACCGGGTCACGACGGTCACCGACGCGCTGGGCAAGACCACCTCCAGCAGGTACGACAAGGACTCGCTCGTCGTCGCCACGAAGGACGTCGACAACAACGAGACGCTGGTCACCTACGACGAGCGCGGCGCGAAGACGCAGGTCCGGACTCCGCACACCGGCACCGGCCCCGTCACCTACCGGACGACGAAGTACGAGTACGACCAGGTCGGCAACGCCACCAAGGTGATCACCCCGCGCGGCGCCGACACGGCCGCCGCGGACGACTTCACCGCCCGTACCGAGTACGACAAGCTCAACCGGCCGGTCAAGCAGTACCAGCCGTACGACCCGGCGGACTCCCGGTACAACAGCCCGAACGTCTACACCCAGACCTTCTACGACGAGGTCGGCAGGGTCTCCACGACCTCCGCACCGCCGTCCGAGGGCCAGACGGTCCGCAACGACGCCAGGTTCACCTACTTCGACAACGGGTGGACGAAGTCCACGACCGATCCGTGGGACATCGTCACCACCTACGACTACAACGACATCGGTGCGCAGACCTCCCGGACCATCACCTCGGCAGGAGGCTCCTCGTCGCGCACGATGGGGTGGAGCTACCACCCCAACGGCAAGCTGAAGTCGAAGACCGACGACGGTGTGCCGGTGGGCAGCGCGGTCGTCCTCGTCGACAACTCCGACCACCAGAACACCAGCTCCACAGGTACCTGGACCAAGCGGAGCACCACCGGTCAGCAGGGCTACGACCACCAGGCGCACGCCGCGGGCACGGGAACGGACGCGTTCACCTGGACGCTGAACATCCCGAGGACCGGGAGCTACACCGCCTACGTCAAGTTCCCGCAGGCGACGGGGGCCGCGACGGCCGCCAAGTACACCGTCACGCACTCCGCGGGCACCACCGACAAGACGGTCGACCAGAACACGGCCGCCGGCACCTGGGTCCCGCTGGGCTCGTTCACCTTCTCCCAGGGCAACGCCGGCAAGCTCAGGCTGGCGCAGAACAGCGGCGGGACGGTCGCGGCCGACGCGGTCAAGCTGGTGCGTGACACCTCCGGTGAAACCGACACGGAGAAGCACACCTTCGGCTACGGCTACGACCTCAACGGCAACCTCACGTCGATCGACGACACCTCCTCCGGTGCCAGGATCGACGCCTACACCATCGCCTACACGGGCCTCAACCAGGTCCAGAAGATCACCGAGGCGCTGGCGGGCCAGGAGAAGAAGACCACCTCCTACACCTACGACGCCAACAGCCGGCCCGAGACGGTCCTGCACCCCGACCAGTTCTCCCGGTACACCTACGACCTCCGGGACCTGGTGAAGACGGTGTCGGTCGGCAGGACCGCGACCGACGCCGCGCCCAAGGTCACCTCGTACACCTACACGGACCGCGGCCAGCCGCTGCGCGAGACGAAGGCCAACTCCAACACGGTCGACCACACCTACTACCTGGACGGTGCGCTCAAGGCCCAGTACGAGAAGAAGCCCAACGGCACGCTCGTCTCCTCCCACGACTTCGCCTATGACGCCAACGGCAACAAGGCGCGGGACGTCACGCGGAAGATGAACGCCGACAACCACGCGGCGTACCTCGACTCCACCACCACCTACGCCTACGACCCCGCCGACCGGCTCTCGCAGTCGGTCAAGACGGGCAACGGGGCGGGCACCGACACCTACGTCCACGACGACAACGCGAACGTGGTCAGCCAGACGGTCAGGGGCACGTCCTCGACGTTCGCCTACGACCGCAACCGGCTGCTGACGTCGACGACGTCGGGGGCAGTGTCCACCTTCAACTACGACCCGTTCGGCCGCCAGGAGTCCGTCACCGCCGGTGGCCAGATCGTCTCGCGGAACGTGTACGACGGATTCGACCACGTCGTCGAGTCCCAGCAGCGCGACGGTTCGGGTGGAATGAAGTCCACCACCTACGCCTTCGACCCGATCGACCGCACGACGTCCAGGACAGTGGACGGCAAGACCACCGACTACAACTATCTGGGACTGTCGGGCGAGGTCCTCACCGAGGAGATCTCCGGACAGCTCACCAAGTCCTACCAGTACAGTCCGTGGGGTGAACGGCTGTCCCAGGTCAAGCACAACACGGACGGCACCGCCGAGGACGCCTACTACGGCTACAACAGCCGCACCGACGTCGAGACGCTGACGGACGCCGGCGGCAACACCAAGGCGACGTACGGGTACACCGCGTACGGCAGCGACGACTCGTCCGAGTTCACCGGTATCGACAAGCCGGATGCCGCGAACCCGGCGAAGGACCAGTACAACTCGTACCGGTACAACGCCAAGCGGTGGGACGCCGGGGCCGGCACCTACGACATGGGCTTCCGCGACTACAGCCCGGGGCTCAACCGCTTCACCACCCGGGACATGTTCAACGGCGCTCTGGCCGACATGGGTCTGGGCAGCGATCCCTTCACCGGCAACCGCTACGCCTTCACCGGGGGCAACCCCACCAGCAACGTGGAGCTCGACGGGCATCTCGCCTTCCTCGCCATCCTGGCGCCGGTGGTCGTGGTGGCCGCGGTCGTGGTCGTGGCGGCGGTGGTGGCCGCCGCGGTCACCACGGTCGTCGCCGATACGGTTGACCGGATCGAGGACGCCGTGGAGGACGCGGCGGAGGAGGACTCGGCGCCCGAGCCCGCTCCCAAGCCCTCGCCCAAGCCGCGAGGCACCGGTGACGGTGACGACGATGACGGCTCCGGCTGCGGGTGGGTCCAGCACGGCGCCCAGGACGCGGCCAACGGCGACCGCGCCACAGGTGTGAGCGCCTGCCTCGACAAGGACTACCTGTCCACCCACAAGGGTTCGGGGACCGACGTCAAGACGGTGGCCCCTCCGGGTTACAAGTGGGCGCAGCGCGTGGCGGGGCACCTCGGGGTGTCCCCGTCCAAGAACATCAACGCGTGCCATCTCCTCGGCAACCAGCTGAGCGGTTCGGGTACCGATCTGAACAACCTGGCCACCTGTGCCCGCGGCGCCAACGACTGGCAGACCGGCTCCGCCCAGGGGGCCAACAACATGAAGAACTACGAGAACCAGGTCGCGGAAGCGGTCAACGCCGGCGGTCAGGAGGTCATGTACTCGGTGACGGCTCACTACACTGGCGCCAGAACGGTTCCCAACGGTTTCACCATCACGGCCTACGGCACGAACCCGGACGGCACCCCAGGGATCCGCATCGACGAGTTCATACCGAACACCCTGAAGGGGAACAACCTCGGGATGTACAACCACCACACCACCGGCGCCCCCATTCCCACCGGGTCCATGCCGTGACGCCGCCGCGCAGAGGGAGAGGTGACTGAGATGGCAGCACTGGAGACGCTCCGGCAGCTGATGCCGCCCACGGCCGTGAGCGACACGGTGACCGACTGGGACCTGATGGGCCAGTCGTGGGGCAAGGGGTTCCCGTCCGACTACCGGCACTTCATCGAGTCGTACGGAGCCGGGACGATCGAGAACTCCTTCGGAGTCCTCAGGCCCGAGCCGAGAGGGGCCGAACCGGGGCCCGACGAGATGCTCATGGAAACGGTGAACGCGCAGGACGCCTGGGCGAGGGGGGAGCCGAAGTCCCCGGAACTGGCGGGTACGTCACCCGAGCTGATCGCCTGGGGGGTCGACTCCAGCTCCGACATCGTGTGCTGGGACGCCTCGGGAAGTGACCCGGACGCGTGGCCGGTCCTGGTGCGGAGCAGGGGCGACAACCTCTGGAGCCGGTACGACTGCGGGATGGCGGAGTTCCTCGTGCGCGTGCTGCGAGCGGACTTCCCCGCGTGTCCGCTGAGCGACCTCTCCCTCTGGGGCAGGCACCCGGCTGTCTTCCTGAACAGACAGGAGGAGCAGCGGCTGTCGAAGGCCGGCCTGGACCCGTGGACCGGCGAGCCGGACCCGTACGCCGGTATGTTCGGCGACTGACCGGCCGGGAGATCCCGCCGGCTGAGCGGTGATCCCGGCCGAGGGGCTCCTGATCCCTGCGCGCATGTTCCGGCATGCGGCGCACGGGGTCAGGGGCCCCCTTTCGTCACCGTCCCGTGGCGGCGTCCGCACACCCGGAGAACCGGGTCGTGTACGAGCGCGCCTTCGTCGATGCCTGTTGCCTCCCGGTGCGGGTACACGAAGGTGAACGCGGCTGACAGGCCCGCCCTACCGAAAGCGGCGGGCACCTCGATCAACGGCCGCTCTCACCTGGACGACTCCACGAAGGAGAGACCACGATGACCTCCCTGATGACGCTCGCAGCCACCGATGCCTCAGCCGCCCCCGGATGGCTGCACCTGCTGGTGATGGCGGCAGCCGTCCTGATCCTCGTCTACAACCTCGCCCGGCGCAGCAGCTGACCTCAGCGGCCGACCGCGCAGGCGTCCCCGTTGAGCATGAACCGCGGCGGTGCCGACGAGTCGCCGGTGTGGGCGGCGAGGTAGCCGAGCGTGACGCTGGCGCCGGGAGCGATCTTGGCGTTGTGCGAGACGTTGGTCGCCGTGATCACGTTGCTTCCCTGGACCAGGTCCGTGTTCCAGTCCGAGGTGACCGTCTGGCCCAGGGCCAGCGGGAACCTCAGCGTCCAGCCGTCCACCGGGGTGCTGCCGGTGTTGGTGACCTTGAGGTCGACCGTCGTACCGGTCCCCCACGCCTGCACGGTGCGGTCCACGCGGCAGGTGGGCTCCTCCCGGGCGAAGGACACCCGGTGCAGGCCGCCGGGCAGGTCGTTGACCACGTAGAACTCTCCGTCGACGGTCGCACCGATCGACGTCACCTGGGTGGGCATCTCCCCGATCTCGGCCTTCTCGTAACCGCCCGCACCATCGGGGCGCAGCGCCCAGACGGTGGACGAGCAGTAGTCGGTGGCGATGTAGGTGCCTTCGAGGAGGGCGGCGTACTTCTCGCCCCGGTAGACCTGACCGCCGATGACCGAGCAGCCGCCGGTGTACGGGGAGTAGGTGAAGACCGGCTTCGTGTACTCCTGGCCCGGCACGCAGGTGCCGCCGCTGAACTTCTCCAGACCCTCGTAGCAGGACCAGCCGAGGTTCAGCCCTCCCTGTCCGCGCCTGAGGTGGTTGATCTCCTCCCATCGGCCTTGGCCGACGTCGCCGATCCACATCGAGCCGTCGGCGCTGTCGAAGGAGAACCGCCACGGGTTGCGCAGCCCGTACAGCCAGATCTCCGCGCGGGCGCCGGGGGTGCCCACGAAGGGGTTGTCACCGGGAACGCAGTAAGGGAGTGAGCCGCAGCTGCGGCTCACGTCGATGCGTACGACCTTGCCCAGCAGGGTGTCCATCCGCTGCCCGGCGCGCAGGGGGTCCGCTGAGCCGCCGCCGTCTCCGATGCTCCAGTACAGGTGTCCGTCGGGGCCGAACGCCAGTTGGCCGCCGTTGTGGTTGCTGTACTCGGCGTGCGGCTGGGAGATCAGGACTTCCAGGCGGGACTGGTCGAGCCGGTAGCGGGCGACCGTGACCGCGCCGTCAGGGAGCGCCGTGTACGCCAGGTACAGGCTGCGGTCGGCAGCGAAGTCGGGCGAGATCGCGATGCCGAGCAGACCTCGCTCGTTGCCCGACTCGTCCACGGCCGACGTGATGTCGAGGAGGGGGTCCCGGGCCAGGCCGGTGGTCGGGTGGTACGTGCGTACGGTCCCGGACTTCTCGGTGATGAACAACCGGTCCGTGCCGTCGTCGGGGGCGACGATGGCGGTGGGCCGCCTCAGTCCGAAGGCGACCTGGGTGGTGGTCGCGTGGAGCGACGGGAGGGGGACGGCCGAGGGGGCAGCCGCCGCGCCGGCCGGCAGGGGGTCCGCCGCGCGCGACTGGGCGGCGGCGGGAAGCGGGGCGAGGGTGGTCAGCAGGAGGGCCAGCAGGAGCTGTCCGGTCCAGCGGCGTCGTAGCATGTCGGCTCCAGAATCGAGGACGCTTGCACGGCGGCGGATCGCCACCCGGGTGGTACGCGCACCCGGTGGCGTGTCCGGTACGGCCGCGGTCGGTGGGAAGCCCTGGCGTCCGGACGGGTCGTCGGTACGTCAGGGCACGGGCAGTCCCGCCGGACGTGTGGTGTCCGGCGGGACTGCCCTGTGAGCTGCGAGATCAGCCGAAGTTCACGTCACTGCAGAGGAAGTACGTCTGGTCCATGTGCGACGCCTGCCAGATCGTGTAGACGACATGGCGACCGGTGTAGCCGGACGTGCTCACGGGGATCGAGTAGTTCTGGCTGGGGCCGTACCTGCCGGTCTGCGCCACCAGCTGGAGGTCGCTCCAGCGCAGCGGCTGGGCGGTGGTGTCGACACCCTGCCGGCTCACGTAGACCTTGAAGTAGTCCGCGCCGTGGCTGGCCTGGTCGTACAGCTTGACGGTGAAGTTGCTGGTGATGTTGGCGGTCTTCCACGCGCCCGCCGTGTCGAGCGCGTTGTAGCGACCACCCTCGGTCCGGCCGCCGCTGCACAGCTGCCCGTCCGGGATGGCTGCCTGGAAGTTGCCTCCGGAGCCGTTCCGGTAGAGGCCGTTCCAGTTCCACATGGCGTTGGGGTTGGCCTGCCACGCCTGCCAGCACATCGGGTCCTGCTGTGCCATGGCCGGGTTCTGGAAGTCACTGCCCCACCGCTGCCAGCAGCCGTACGCGCGCGACGCCGGGTCGATGACCGAGCCGTGGGCCGCCGCGGTGCCGCTCATCGGGATCAGGGTGATGAGCACCGCGGCGAGGGTGCTCAGGACGAGCGCCAGCCGGCGTCGTACATAGGTGGCAGGTGCATGACAATCCATGATCGTCCTCTTTCGGCTGGGGGGATGCCGGGTTTCCGGCAAGTTTTTCGGCGGCGTGGGAGCGCTCCCGCGCCTCCAGACTGCGCGCCACCGGGCAACCGGGCAACGCTCGTTTGCGCCACTTCCGCGACGTGTGGCGCAAAGGATGCGCTCGTCTGACGGAGCCACCGTCACGGGTACCGCACGGCGTCCGCCCCTCAGGCGGCGTGGACCGGCGCCCTCACCTGCTCCGCTGTCCGGCAGTCCCACCCTCGGCGCCGGTCCCCGACCGCGCCGCCGCCACCGTCCCTGCGATCCGCGCCGTCCAGCGCTAACGCAGGCCCAGGCCGGAGCGGAGGAGGGCGGCCAGTTCGGTGGCGGACGCCGGCGCGGCCCCGGTGCCGGTCCCCGTGTCCAGCAGGTGGACGGCGACCCGGCGCACCGCGTCCCGGAAGCCGTCACCGGCGTACCGGAGGTCGGTGAGGACCGCGTCCGGCTCCGCCGACAGCACCAGGAGCACGGCGGCGTCCCAGGCACGGGCGGTCCCGGCCGCGTCCGTGCCCTCGGGTGCCGAGTCCGCGAAGCGCGCGTACGCCTGCGACCACAGGCGCCGCGACGCGCTCGCGGCCACCGCGTCCATCGTGTCCGTCCAGGCGTCGGGCCCGGTCATCCGCACCCGGAGCAGCTCCAGCGGTGACAGCGCGTCCGCGGGCAGCCGGTCGTCGCCGCGCAGCATCATCTCGGTCCGCAGACCGACGGAGAGCGTGATGTCCGCGGCCTCCAGTTCCCGCAGGCCGACCGTCTCGCCCTCGGCGGGGCGGGGCGGAACGGGTGGCAGGTCGGTCTCGGCCAACCGCGCGGCGATCCAGCGGCGGTCACCGGCGTGGACCGCGCGGCGGGGGCCGGCCCCTGGTGGTCCGGCGGAACGGTGCGGTCGCCCGCACCGCCCGCACGGGTGACGGTGCCCGGGGCGGAATCCGGCTCCAGCTCGTCCAGCAACGCCCGGGCGTGCTCGTCGGGGAAGAGCCCGTCCCGCGCGACGTTCTCCCGCAGCTCCCGCTCGTCGAGCGGGTAGATGTTCCAGTACCGGCCCCAGTTGTCGGTGTAGTCCAGGGCGGGGTCGTGTCCGGGCACGTCGTTCAGCGCCAGCTGGGCGCCGCGCATCACCTCGTGGGCGGTGTGGTGGCCGACCGTCAGCGAGATGGCCATCATCCCGGCCCGGATCAGACCGAGGTCCAGATCGACGCCCCACTGGTCCCGCATGCGGGCGGCGTGCAGCACGAAGCGGTACGTGGACCCGGCGGTGCCTGTCGCCACCAGGGCGCCGGAGTCCTCGGAGCGTCCCTGGAAGTCCGCGCTCATCGCGATGTCGTACACCGAAGTCGCCGGCATCCAGGTCAGGCCGGAGTCGCCGACCGCGAACCGGCGCTCCGCCGCGCTCAACGGCGGACGCGCGTCGTCCGGATGCGCCGGGTTCTCCACGGGCCGCGGCAGCTCCGCGACCGCGGCCTCCTTCTCGGCGAGGGACATGTCCGACGCCTGGATCTCCATGGCGCGCCGCATGTACGTGGCATACGCCTCCCGCTGCCGCCGGCTCGGCCGCTCCGCGGCGATCTCCGGGTGCTGCTCCTCGGCACCGCCGAGCATCTCCGGTACGAGATCGTTGGAGATCCCCTCGTACAGGAGCGCCACGAGCTCCCGCAGGTTTCCGCTCCGCACCACCCGCTGGAGCGCCTCGCGGGACGTTCCCACGACACCCGCCTTGAACGCGCTGGTGTCGCCGAACGTCGCCAGCGCGCACGGATACCGCTGACGCGCCGCCGCCCAGGCGGCACTCGCCATCTTCCTGAACTCGGCGGTCACCGCCTCGTGTTCGGCCAGGTACTCGCCCAGCCGTCTGTCGAAGGCCACGGCCTCCTCGGCGTAGCGGATACGTGCCAGGACCCAGGGGGGTGCCTCGCTGTTCCTGCGCTCCGGGCTCGCCTGGACGGGACGGCCCGGCGAGCGGGACCTGTCGCGCCCGGGGGTCGGCACGGCCTCGGCGGGCGCGGATTCGGACGGCGCGGTCTCGGTAGGCGCGGGAGCGGACGGCGCGGGTTCGGCCGGCCGCGCGGGAGCGGTCACTTGGGACCCGGCCGGCTCCCCCACGGACGTGATGCGGCCCGGCTGCCCATGCGGGAGGAGCCGGTGGTCGTCGATCTCGACCGTCACCACACGCCCCTGGACCGGGTCGGTCGCGCTGCGCACCCGCCTGGCCGCCTTGGTGAGGCGGAAGTCGCCCACGCCGACGCGTGGCCCGGTCCGGCCGGCCTGGAAGGTGTCCAGGACCTGGGCGAGCCTGACCGCGAGCGCTCTGGCGACGGCGTCAGCCCGCTCCTGGCCACTGGCCCGCGAGCGGTTGCCGTGCCCGGTGAGGGTGATGGCCGGCACCGGAAGACCGTGGGCCCGGTTCCACAGCCCCGCGCGTGCCAGCGACAGGGCCAGGGCGTCGATCGCGCCGTCCGCGCCGGCGGGAGCTCCGCGCTCCCCCTCCTCGAAGTGGATCGTCCGCTGGTGCCGGCGCGGGGTGTGACCGTGCAGCACCACCGTCGTCAGCGGGTTGGCCACCGCGGGCGCGGAGTCCGAGAGCAGCGCCGCGTTGATCTCGTGCGCCGACTCACCCGGCCGCCTGCTGTACGCCCGCAAGGACCACAGGTCCTTGCTGTCCGCCATCGGCGCCGCGGCCCGGATCAGCTCCCTCGCGCGGAAGCGGGCCTGCGCCGCCTCGCGCAGTGCCACGGCGTGCTCGGGCCGGTTCTCGTCGAAGTACCACGGCAGTTGCTCCGCCTCGTGGACATCGGCCAGAGCCCTGGCCACCCGTGCGAAGCTGTCCAGCCTGCCGGTCTCCGCCTGGTCCGTACCGTTCCGCCGCGCCTCGGCGACGCGCTGCTCGGCTCCGCCGGCCAGCCGGGCGAGCTCGTCCTCGCCGTAACGGTCGAGGTTCTCGTCGATGACGTCGTCCAGGAGCCCGTCCGGGATCCCGCTCCGGGAGTGGGTCTCGTTCTCCAGCGTGATCTGGTGGGTGCCGTCCTCGGCGGCCAGCACCACCTGCGCGAAGTGGTACGGGGCGTGCGGGCCCACCCGGTCGCCGGGCTTGGCGTGGTTGTGCGTGAACAGCTGCGCGCCGCTGTCGTTGGTGGTGCTGACCGACTGGATCAGGTAGCCCTCGCCGACCTCCGCCCACGCGTACTCGTTGACGCCGATGCGCCGTGCCGCCGAGGCCAGCGGGGTGCGCAGCGGGTTGTCCCGCGGCTCGTAGCTCAGGGCCCGGCCGTAGCGCTCGCCCGGCGTGGGCGCGCCCACCACACCGCCGGTGAAGCGGTTGTCCAGGCCCGTCCGGCCGGCGGCCCAGCGGGGGCCGACATCGGTGGCGGTACGCGTGCCCTCGGCGACCTCCGTCAGTGCCTGGGCCAGGTGGTGGGTCCCGGTCACCTCCCGGCCGTGCAGGCCGTTCACCGGGGCCGTGGAGACGACCTGGCCGGTGGGGTCCCGGAAGGCGATGTGGGACAGCGGTGCGCTCGCCGCGCCGGCCACCATCTGGGCGAAGTCCCGCGTGAAGGCGTGTTCGGAACCGCCGGAAGCCGTCAGGAACTCCGGCTCCACCCGGAACAGCGGCTCACCGTACGAACCGTCCGCCTTCGGCAGCAGTACCCCGGTGGACGTGTCGGCCTTCAGCCGGACGCCCGCCCCTGCCGCAGCAAGCCGCGCCGACGACCGCTCGATCGCCACGCGCGTGGCGTACACCTGCCGGCCACGGCCCGTGGTGCCGTCGTCGGCGGCGGGCATCGCCACCGTCCGGTCCTCGGAGATGTGCAGAGGCGGCCGGTCGGCCATGGGGACGTTTTTGTGGTCCTGGCGCGGCAGCACCAGAGTGAACGCGTCGGGACCGGTGCCGGCCCGGACCTCCCCGACGGCAGGCGGGAGCGGCTGGGTGAACAGGACGCCGGTGCCCCGCTTGTCGATGACGCCGTAGTCGCGCGTCGTCAGCGGCCGGGGGCGACGCGCGTCGATCTGCCGTTCGAGGACGGCCTGGTCGACGACGCGGTCGAACTCCGCGTCACCGCCGTCGCTCGACCGGTCGTCGTCGCTGTCAGGTCCGGACACGCTGTCGGTGTCGCTCGCGGGGTCGCGGGCTCCGGCCAGCCCGCCGTCCGCGGGCGGGTCGGCCGAGGCCCAGCCCGCGCCCGCGTGGCCCTCGTCCGGGTCGAGCATGAGGTGACGGGTCCCGTTCGTCGGATGCGTGGCCACACCGGCCGGCGCCTCGGGGTACCAGACGCGCCGGCCCGTCGTGCCCGCGACGAGGGAGGCCACGGTCGCGGCGTACTCCGGGGGGAGCACCAGGACGATGTCCGCGCCGCGGGGCCGCCGGGAGTCGTACGAGATGAGCATGGCCAGCTCGTCGGGGCTGTCCACCTGGAAGGTGCGCCCCGGCAGGGCGACCTCGACGGCGCGGCCGGCCGCGCTTGCCACGACCAGGTACGGGTTCTGCCACGGCGCGGGCCTCGGGACCACCCGGCCCCGCCCCCGCACGGCGTAGGACTCCAGCTCAGGGGTGGGTTTCCCCGGTCCGCCGAAGTCCCGTCCGACGGCGTTCCCCTCGTCGTCCCGCAGCAGCGTGCCCTCCCCCAGAGCGCCGCTCCCGGTCTCGATCTGCCGCTCGACGAAGTACAGGGCGAGGCCGCCGGCGCTCACGAGGTCGTCCGACGAGGCGTCGAGCGCGAGCGAGCCGAGCAGCAGGAAGTCGGCCGGGCCCGGCCGGGCCCCGCCGCCCATGTGCAGGACCTGCCGGGTGAGGCGCTTCAGGCCGTCGCGCAGCGTCCGCGACGTGCGGTGCGCGTCCGCCTCCGTCCGGACGAGGCCGTACAGCGCTTCGGAGGTCTCATGGAGACGGGCGCGCGGAATGCCACTCCGCTGGGGACCGAACACCGCGTCGAGCCAGCTCGGTTCGGCCCAGAGCGGGCGCTCGTCCCCGTCGTCGGTATCCGACTCTGACTCCGACTCCGACTCCTCGGACGCCTCCGCCAGCGGTGTGAGGGAGCGGCCTGGAGGCAGCGGGGGCGGTACCCCGTCCTGCGGCCCGCCCCCCGCAAGGGGCTCGGGGAGAGACACCGGGTCGACCCACACCGGCTCCCTGCGCTCCGCCGTGGCGCTCCCCCGCGCGTCGGCCCAGCTCGTCCCCGCAGGCGCGATGTGCGGCTCGATGTCTCCTGCCACCGCCGCCCACAGCTGGAGGTGGCGCGGGCGCAGACCACTCTGCGCGAGGCCGTCGTGGGCCTGTTCGTCGAAGGGCCCGAGCAGACTGCCCGGCGCGTGGAGGCGGCCGGGGTTGCTCGCGTCCCGCGTCTCGTCCCGCAGGAACAGCTGGTGTGCCAGTTCGTGCGCGAAGTCCACCGGTTCGGCGTCGGGCCACCACGCCCGCTGGTTCATCCGCTGGTCACGGCCGATGAGGTCGACCGTGAGATGGGGGTTGCCGTCCGCCTGGACCGGCTCGACGGTGACGTGCAGCCGGTCGCCGTTGGGCAGCTTGTGCCGTGGGCCGTTGTAGTACTGCTCCACACCCTGGAGCACCCGCGCCATGACGGCGTCGGTGCCGGCCTCCCCGTCCCCCTGCCCGTCCTCCTGGCGGAAGGCGAGACGGACGGTCAGGTCGGTGACGGTCTCGCCGCCGTGGGTGAGACGCCGCACGTCGAAGGCCGACCGTACGACGACGCGGGGCCGGTCGTCGAGGCGGACGCGGGGCGGCGGTGCGGACCCGGCGGCGGGCTCCCGCAGCGGGATGCGCAGGGCCGTCCCGCCGTCGCCCTCCGGCACCAGGTAGAGGGCCGAGGAGTCCGCCACGACCCGGTAGGGCGTGGAGTCCTCGTCCAGGTCCGCCATGACGGCCGAGAGGGTGTCCATGTTGTCCACGCGGCCGATCCAGCCGCTGTCGCCCCGCAGGAGCGCGCCCGTCGTCACGTGGACGAAGTCGTGGCCGAACCGGGTCCATCCGGCCGGTGGTATCCCGTCCCCTCCGGGGAGCCTGATGTGCCCGGTGTCGGCGACCTCGTACTGGAAGGGCTCCGCACGGGACTCGGCGTTACGCGTGTACGTGAACCACCGGCCCGGCCGTGTGTCCACGGTGGCCGGTGCGTCGTCGGCGGTCTCGACGGCCGCGGCCTTGCCCTTCCCGGTCCCGGTGTCCGCGGGTACGCCGGCCGCGGGCACGCCGGTCACCGGTACGTCGGCGGTGGACACCAGGAACCCCGGGTCGACGCCGAAGCGGGGCCGCATGACGGTGACCGGGCGGCCGATCGGCCACTGCTCCGCCACCGGGTCGAGGCCGTCGTCGCGCGAGCCGCCCCGCAGACCTCCCGGCATCAGACCTCCGCGCAGCCCGCGGGTGGCGACCTGCCGGGGTCCGCCGCGGTGGTCGTCGACCGTGATGTGCACGGTGGCGGTGCCCGCGTCCCCGGTGGAGGGCCGGCGGCCGCGTACCGCCACCGGTTCCACGGTGAAGCGGTCGGCGGTGAGGTGCGGCTGCGGCGTGTCCTGCTGCCACCCCGCGAGGACCTCGGCGAGTTCCTGCCGGAACGAGGCCGCGACCGCCTCGGTACGCGTCTTGGTGAGGTCTCGGCCCGTCAGGCGGGCGCTGCGCAGCCCGCTGATGCCGACGTCCGGCAGCGGCAGCCCGTTCGCGGCGTTCCACAGTCCTGCCCTGGCCACCATCGTGGCCAGGTGCCGCAGGAGGTGCTTGGCGCTCTCGGGCGTCTGCTGGGCGTCCTTGGCGAAGGAGATGGTCACCGGCAGCGCCATCTGGCCACGGAGCACCACGGCGGTGAGCGGATTGGCCTCGGCGGACGGCCCCTCGCCCAGCAGGTCCGCGTTGGTGTCATGGGCCGACTCGCCAGGACGCTGCGCGTACATCCGCATGTACCACTGCTGCTTGCCCGGGATGACCGCTTCGAGCTGTCCGACGCGGAGCGCGGCCGCGCGGGTGGCACCCTCCAGGGCGCGCTCGGCCGCGGCGCGCTCCGGGGAGCGGGCCGGTGCCGCCAGCATCTCCGTGCGGGCCTGGTTCGCCCTGATCAGGGCCAGGGTCAGGTCGAGGTGGCCGCGCAGCTCCGCGAGTTGCTCCTCGTCCCCTGTCCCCTGGCGCCGCTCGATCTCCTGGCGCAGTCGCGACGCGTTCGCCCGCAGTTCGTCCAGATGGACGGTGTCCAGGTTCGCCTGGACCGTCCTGCGGTTCCGGTGGTTGCGTACGGAGGACCGCGCGTGGTTCTCCAGGGAGATCTGGTGGGTGCCGTCCTCGCTGGCCAGGACCACGGTGAGGAAGTGGTAGCCGAAGTGCGCACCGCCGGTGGCACTTCCCGGCTTGGCGTGGTTCCGCTCCAGGCTCGGCGCGCCCTGCTCGCCGGCCGCCGCGACGGACTGGACGACGTAGCCCTCGCCGACATCGGCCCACGCGTGCTCGTTGACCCCGATGCGGCGTGCGGCCTCCGACAGGGCGTCGCGTCGTGGGTCGTCCGGCTGGTCCAGACTCAGCGCGCTGCCGTACGCACGGCCGGGCAGCGGCCCGCCGTCGCCGCCGGCGGGCCGGTCGTCCTGACGGACGAGGGAGGCCGCCCATGCCGGACCGGCCGCTTCCGGCCGTACCTCGCCGTCCGCGACCCGGCTCAGGGAGTCGGCGAGGTGGTGGGTGCCGGTGACCTCTGCCCCGTCGGAGGCGTTGACCGGCGCCACGGCCGGCGGGCCGCTCCCCGGGGCACGGAAGACCATGTGTGACGTGCGGGAGTTGTCGGCCAGCATGTCGGCGAAGTCGCGGCAGATCTCCTCGGTGGACCGGCCGGAGCGGGTGAGGAAGACGGGGGTGACGCGGAACAGCCGCCTGCTGCCCCCCTCGGGGGTGGGCAGGATGACGCTCAGGTCCTCGTCGGCCCGCAGCCGCACCGCGAGACCCGCCCGCGCCAGCTTGACGGAGGCGCTCGCCACGGCTTCCGGTGTGGCGAAGACCTGTTGCCCGTACGCCCCGTTCTCGACCGCGAGCGTACGGTCGGAGGAGATCCGCAGGGCGGGCCGGTCGGTGACGAGGGTCTCCCTGTACTCCTGCACGGACATGGCGTACTCGGGGGCGCCCTCCGTACCCGTCAGCGCGCGCGGGGTCTGCCAGGCGCCCCCCAGGCCGCCGGGCCTGCGGAACAGCACGCCCTCGCCGCTCTCGTCCACGACTCCGTACTCCGTCGTGATCAGCGGGTCGGCCCGTCGTGCCGCGATCCCGTCACGGTGGCCGGATTCGGAGGGGCCCGGGTCGGATTCGTGGTCGTACAGCCCGAGCAGGTCGTCGAGGTCACCTGCCCCGTCCGCGTCCTGGCCCGGCCGGAGGGAGGCCCACTCCCGGCCCAGGCCGTCCCCGGCGTGGGCCAGCGTGAGTCGCTCGGTGCCGGTCCGCCAGTCCGTGGACGGGTGGGGGGCGTGCTCCGAGTACCAGACCGTGGCCCCGGACAGGTCGGCCACGTGCCGCGCCAGGGACACGATGTCGTGGTGGGGGAAGGCCAGGACGACGTCGGCGTCCACGGGCCGCGCCGGGTCCCGTGCGACGAGCCGGGCGAACTCCCCGGGGTCATCCAGCGTCAGGGTGCCGCCTGGCGTGTTGAGCAGGACCGCTTCCCCGCCCTCCTGGGCGAGGACCACGTACGCGTCCGACCACGGCGCGGGCCAGGTGCTCACCCGGCCGTCCTCGCCCTCCACCGCGTAGGAGTCGACGGGCGGCACCTGAGCGCCGGTGCCCGTCCAGTTCCGCACGGTGCCGCTCCCCGAAACCAGCGCCGTCCCCCGCTCCAGGGCGTCGTCGTGCTGCCTGAGGTACGAGGCGAGGGCGTCCTCGTCGGCCAGCGCCGCCGGGGAGGCGCTCAGGGCCAGCGATCCGAGGAGCAGGAGGCGCCGTTCGCTCACGAAGGCGCCGGGACCGAGACCCAGCACCCGCCTGGTCAGCTCGCGGAGGGGGGAACGGCTCCCGGTGGCCGCGGCCGAGGACTCCGGGGCCCGCTGGGCCAGTTCCCGCAGCGACAGCGCCGTGCCGACGAGCATCTCGGGCGGGTAGTCCTGCCGGACCGCGGGTCCGAAGAGGAGGTCGAGCCATGCCTCGTGCGTGGTTTCCGGGGTGACGTCCGCACTGTCGGAGCCGGAGTCGCCGTGGGAGTCGCTGGTGTCGTCGGTGAACCGGAACTGCGCCAGCGCCTCGGCTTCGGACCGCGGGGGGCGCGGCCGGCCGGAGAGCGTGCTCAGTTCGTACGCCTCCTCATCGCCCGGGAGGCCGGGCAGGTCACCGGCGGCCGGGGGCGGCGCCGTGGGGGACGGGGAGGGAGGCGCGTGCTCGGGAATCGGCGGGAGGGGGGTGGCGGAGGACGTGACCCGCGTCGTCACCGGCGGTGTCGCGGCGTTCCGCGCGGCACTGTCGGTCTGCGGCGCCGTCCGGGGCATGGGCCGCTCCCCCGGCCCGGTCGCCGCGGGTCGCGGGACCAGCGGGACGAAGTCGCCGCCACGGCGGCGCAGCCGCAGGTGCGGGCCGCTCTCGCCGGCCGGGCCGGGGTAGGTGTGGGCGGTGCCGTTCTCCTCGACCAGGGTGACGGTCGTACCGGTCGCTGCGGCGGCCCACTCGGCGACCGCCCGGTCCGCCCCGGGGCCCCAGGGGGCCTCGGCGAGGTGGCGGCGCAGTCGTCCTTCCAGGGCCTCCGTGCTCGGCGCGGGGGCTGCCCCGCCCGGTGCGGGGGGCGGGGGCGCGAGCAGCGCGTCCCGCTCGGCCGGGTCGCCGGAGAGGCCGTTGAGCCGCATCAGCCGGGCGGGCGACATCCGGGCGCGCAGCCGGAGCCGGCCGGCCTCACTCTGGTCCGCGCCGGGCCGGGCCGCGGCCTGGAGCAGGGCCGTGGAGAGGGCGCCGAAGAAGCCGTTGCCCCGGCCGGTGGGCGTGCCCTGGGTGTACGCGGTGCCGTCGGGTGCGGTGAGAACGCCGTCGCGGGCGAGGCGGTAGCGCGGCCGGCTGCTGTCGGCGGGCGGCAGCCAGGGCGCGGTGGTGTGGCTGCGGTGCGCGGGCGGCGTCGCCGGCGGCGTGTTGTCCGTGCCCGGGGCTCCTGCGGCCTCGGGGCCGGCAGCGCCGCGGTGACCGGGGCCGCTGTGCCCGGCGGGAGGGCGGCGTGGAAGAAGCCGCCGGCGGAGTACAGCACCGGGTCGGCGGCCGGATCGACGGCGGCCGGATCGACGCCGTGCGGGAGGAACAGCTGATCGCGGCCCTCACCGGTCACCACGGTCAGCGGGGTGCCGAGGACCCGTGCGGCGAGGGCGGGCAGCAGGTCGGCGCCGCCGTGGTCGCCGGCGCGGCGCTCGGGCGGGGCCGGCCGGCCCGCGGAGCGCTCCGCGCCGTCCTGCGGCGGTTCGCTCGCGAACGGGCGGGCCAGGGCCACGGTGGCCAGCGCCACCCGCTGGTCCGGCGTGGGCCACAGGGTCAGCGGAAGCCGGCCGAAGGCGTCGAACTCGGCCTGCTGGGCCGGGGTCAGCACGATGCCGGCGGCGTCCAGTTCGTCCTGTGTGAAGGTGTCCGCGACGTCCAGGGCGAGGGCGTCGAGCAGATCCTCGTTGCCGTCGTCGCCCAACGCCCAGGCGAGGCGGTCGCGGGCGGCTCCCACGGCCTCGGCGGTGACCGCCGGGTCGCCGGGGGCGCCCGCGAACCGGCCTGCGAGGTCGCTGCCGAGCAGGTGGGGCAGCCGGCCCCGGACCCCGGCGGCGGCGAGCAGGGCGTGGAAGAACGAGGCGCCGTCGTGCGGCACGTCGTGGACCTCGCGCACCGTGACACCGTCCGGCGAGGTGAGCGTGCGCGGGGCGGAGCCGCCGCCGGCGGTGATCCGGTACGGCTCCGGCGCCTCGGAGTGCCATCCCGGTACGGCGTACTCCTGCGGCAGGTCACGTACCGGGACCGAGGCCGAGCCCTGGTGGTGGGCGGTGAGACGGGACGCGGCGAGGTGCAGCCGGTGGTGGTCCGCGGCGGCGGCGGCGGTGCGCCCTTCCCACAGTCGTGCCTCGTCCCGGGCCGCCTGCCAGGCGTTGACCGCCGGGGCCCCGGCGATATCGCGCGGCAGCGAGGTCGCGAGGCGGGGGTCGTCGTCGCCGAGCGCGGTCCGCTGCTCCGGGCTGAGCGAGAGCCAGGTCTCACGGGCCCGGGCCCGCGCGTCGTAGTACTGCTTCTCGGCCGAGGCGAGGTCGGCGGCGGCCTTGGCCACGTCGTCCCAGGCGGTGCCGGCCTCCTCGGGGAACGTGCTGTCGTCCAGGAGGCCGTAGTCGCGGGCGATGTCCTCACGCAGCCAGACCAGCGCGGTGGTTCCGGTCTCGGCGGCGCGCGGTCCGCGCCGGGCCGCGCCGAGCGCGCGCATCAGACGGCCGTTGGTGATCCGGTGGTCCACCTCGGCCACCGCGAGCCAGGTCACCGGCACCGCGAACAGCATGCTTCGGTCGGCGACGACCTTGATATGAGTGCCGAGGGTGGTGTCCACGGCGCCCTTGAGCGCCGTGGAGTCGTTCGCGCCGCCGATCGGGATGGTGACGCCCGGATTGGTCATCCCGGCGTTGCTGTTACCGGCCATCGGCGCCGTCCCCACCGCCCCCTCGACGTTGTCGGTGATGCCGGCCTCCAGCGCGTCGGAGGTCTTGTGCCGCCGCATGGCCTCCATGCGGGTCCTGCTCTCCACGGCGAGCAGTCGCGCGCCGTGCCGGTGCATCTTGGCGTAGAGGCGGGAGTCGGCGGTGTGGGACTGGCCGAACAGGTGCGCGGATGACTGGGTGGGCAGCCGGGAGCCGTCCGCACCGAGCGCCTCACGGAATCCGGCGGTCAGAGCACCCTGCGACGCGGCCTCCTGCTGCGCCTGCGCGGGAGCGGTGCCCAGGCCCGTGAGCGGAGTGTGGCGGGCCATGCGCAGGCGTGCGGTGAGGCTGTCGCCGGTGTGCCGTCGGCCGAGGTCGCTGTCGCCGAGGCCGTCCGCGCGGGCGGTGGCGAGGGTCAGCGCGTCGTGCACACCGGCCGCGCCGCGGATGTCCACGGCGAGGATGCCGGCGCCGATCCGGTCGTCGAAGGGCAGGATGCCGGAGTCCGCGCCGGTCCTGCCGTCACCGGTGGTGCGCCAGGCGGCGACGCCCTCGGGCCCGGACTCCCCGGCCGTCAGCAGGTGTACGGCCCGCTCGGGTTCGGGGATGTCCTGCTCGGTGAGCGCGGCGTCGTCTCCGTCGCCCACCGGGGTGAGGAGACCCGCCGGGGCGATCTCGTTGAGGGTGCCGACCTGGGCGACGGCTCGCGGCGCGAGGGCGTCACCCGACGCGTCCGTCATGGTGACGGTCAGGATGTAGCTGGTGACGATCTCCGCGTGCGCCTGCGTGGTGGCGATGTTCGGCATCGTGGTGCTGCTGGTGGTCTCGGTCCGGTTGCTCGACCGCTGCTTGGCCGCCGTGCCCTGGAGCGAGGGGTTGGCGACCAGGACGCCGTGACCGGCCGCGCGCTGGCTGACGCTCAGGGTGAGGTCGGCGCCGCGGTCCTGGGAGGCGCTGACGGCGTCGTCGCGTGAGGTGTTGCGGTAGTCCTCCAGCTCGTACCCGGTGCGCAGCCGCTGCACGGTCGTGGTGACCGGCGTCAGCTTGAAGCGCATCTGCCCGGGGCTGCCCCCGACCGGCAGGTGGTGCGGGCTGGGCCAGGCGCGGTAGCGGACCGGCAGGCTCATTCCCTCGGTGGTCAGCTCGTGGAGATGGGCGCGCAGGAAGTCCGGCGAGAGCCGCTGCCTGACCTGCTCCCGGTCGTGCGAGGGCACCCCGATCCTCTCCAGGCGCGGCAGCAGTTGCGCGGCCGCCCTGCTCGCGTCGAGCTGGCCGCTGGGGTGGGTCGGGAAGCGCCGGCCGCGCAGGAAGCCCGGCAACCGGTAGCCGCCGCCGAGGTTGTCCGGGGTGGTGACGCCCAGCCCGTCGGGAGCGAGCCCGGCCTCGATGGCGTCCTGGATCGGCAGGTGGAACATGACGGCGTCCCGGATGCGATGGAGCGCGGCGGCGGCCCGGCGGGGGGACAGACCGCGTCCGAGGCGCTCGGACAGCCGCCCGGCGGCGGAGCCGACGCGGGCCCCCGCGCGGGTGCCGACCGTACCCATCGCGGCCGTCCAGCGGTCGCGCACGGCCACGGTCTCGGTGGCGTCGGCGACCACCAGGTACATCCGCCCGGCGAAGGTCAGGGTGGTGTTGCGCCCCCGGGCGACGGCCTGGGAGACGCCGCGGCCCTTGCCCCAGGCGTACTGGAGCGCGGTCGAGTACGAGCCGACCACCGCCTGCTCGCCGGGGAGCTGCTGCAACGGCATGTACGCGCCCTGGACGCCGAGCGTGGTCCGCGAGACGGTGCTCGCGGTGCCGACGACCCGGTGCTCGTTGCCGATGGTGCTCTCCAGGCTGGCCGCCTTCGGATCGCTCCTGACCCGTACGTTGTCCAGCTCACCGCGGATCGCGGCCTTCAGATAGTGCGTCCGGAACGGCCCCGCACCGTTGAGCCCCGTGATCCGGGAGCCGAACGGGCCGAGGTACTGGCCGAGTTGGCCGGCCACACCGAGGTCGTCCATCGCCCGGCGCAGTGCGGTGCGCACCGGTGCGCCGGGCGCGCTGACGTGCCAGGAGGTGCCCGACGCCCGGTCGGCGGTCTCCTGCATCACCTGCTGGCGCAGCGGGCCGCCCTCGGCGGTGAGCACCACGTGCGGGGAGCTGAGCAGCCGCCGGACGAGCTTGCGGACGTCCGAGTCCGCGCCGGGCGGCGGGCGGGTTCCGTCGAGGAGCTGGTCCGCTTCGGCGGCCGGGAGGCGCTGCGGTACGGGGGTGACGGCGGACGCGGGTGGCGTGCCTGCGTCGGCCGGGGCATGGCGGTCGGAGCCGTGCGCTGCGGGCACGGCCAGCTCCACCCGCCCCACGGTCTCGGTGCCCCGGCTGAACAGCGGACGCTCCTCGACCTTGCTGACGAAGACGCCCGCACCGAGCAGACCGACCGTCATCAGCCGGGCCCAGCCGCGGGGGCGGCGGTGGCCCTCGAAGGAGGCACCCAGTTCGACCCGGTAGCTGTAGAGGTCGGCGCCGTTCTGGAACGTCAGGTGGTCGTGGGTGACCGTGACCGTGTTCCGGGTGCCCTTCTGGTAGGTACGGGCGTGGCGGGCGCCGACCGACACGTTGCCGGCCCGGCGCGGCAGGCCCGTTCCCGCATCCTTGCCGTGGTCGCGCGGCGAGACGCCCGCCTCCACACCGGCGGAGTAGGTGCTCGACTCCTGCTGCCCCTGCCCTGAGACCTCGTTGCCGATCACCGCGTTGCGCAGTGACCGCTCGCTCATGGTGGTCTCGAACCGGCGGTCCGTGAGCCGCGCCCGCAGGATCAGCGTGTGCTGGCCCCGGCGTACCTTGCCGTCCTCGGTGAGCGTGACGGGGACCCCGGTGGTGGTCAGTTCGCCGAGACTCTGCGTCAGGGTGGGCCGGTTCAGCGCCTCGCGCACCTGCCGGTCGTTGTGCAGTGCGGTCCGCAACCGCCCGTCGCCGTACCAGAACCGGGCCAGCCGGGGGTGCCGCAGCACCAGCGGCGGCACGAACATCGACGGGTACGAGCGGTGCAGGGTGTCCAGGACGGTGTCGGCGAAGACCCGCAGGGGGTCCTGGGAGACGGTGCCGTCCTGCGGCGTGGCCGCGGGCGGCGGTTGCTGCCCGGCCGCCGCGGGTGCCTGCCCGGCGGAGGGCGCCGGTGTCGGCGGCTGCGTCGCGGGCGGCTGCTCCTGCGCGCGTGCCTGCGGGCGGAAGCCCTCCGCTCGGACCTGGCCGCCCAGATGCACCGGGTCCTCACGGCTGAGGTACCACGGCACCGGCGGCTCGGCGTCCGGGTCGGGTCCTGTGCGGCCGGGCGTACGGCTGTCCCAGCCCGCGAGCCGGCGGGCGTCCTGGGTGGAGATCCAGTCCAGGCTGACCACCCGCACCGGCTGGGCCGCGGACGCCGGCTCCCCGGCCCTGCGGACCATCAGGGTGCGCTCGACCTGGTACAGCGCCATCGGATGGTTACGGACCCGGCCGGTGACCTTGCGGGCCGCGTCGGTGCCCAGGTAGTGGCCCCGCCCGGCCGCGAGGTCCATGCGGACCAGCGGGCCGCCCTGGACCCGTACGTCGGTCTCCGGGCCGAGGAGCGTGTGGTTCGGCCCCGCGGTGACCTGGAACCCGAAGCGGGTGTCGCGGACGTGACCGCGCTGGTTCTGGTACGTGGTCTGGGTCAGGTCGCGCACCTCCGCCTTGACCGACTCGGTGACCAGCACGGCGCGGTGCGGCAACGAACGTTCCACGACCAGATGGCCCAGCGGACGCTGCCCGCTGCCCTGGGTCAGCTCGGGCCCGCTGACCGGCCCGGTGAGCCTGCCGAACAGGCCCAGCAGCCTGCCGGGGCGGACGTACGAGATCAGTGTCCGGTGCGCCGAACTGCCCGGCCGGGCCCCGGAGAGCGCCAGCGCGATGTCCTCGGGCGCGGCCGTCAGGTGCAGGCCGGTGGAGTCGGTCAGCCGCGGCTCCACCCCGTCCGGGAAGGTCAGTGTCTCCGGCGCCCGGCGGGGCCCCGTGAACGGCACGGTGAGGTCGTCGGGGAGCCGCCAGCTCAGCCCGTCCCGCATGGCGAAGGCGGCGGCGTGCACCTCGACGCGCTGCCAACGCGGTCCCGGCGCGGGCGGAGCGGCGGGACCTGTCGTCGGGCTGTCGCTCCCGGTGGCCTTGGGCGCCTCGGTGACCCGCTCCACCCGCACCCGGTAGTGCACGTCGTCCAGGTGCAGGTGGGAACCCTCGTGGGCGCGGTGTTCCACCTGGTGGTACGCCGAAGTGCCCTGGGAGTAGTCCGTCCTGCGGTTCCAGCCCAGCGAGACACCGATCTTGAGCAGCCAGTTGAGCGGCGGCCCCATGCCGATGCCGGCGGCGATCCGGCGCCCGAAGCCCACGCTGCGCCCGCCGCCGGTGCCTGCCTGCCCGCGCCGCATCGTGTCCAGCCGGACCGTGGCGCCACCCACGTCGGAGAAGCGCTCCCAGCGGTGGTACGGGATGGCCTCGACCGTCATCTCCAGGCCGACCCCGGACTTCTCCCGGCCCACGAAGCGCGCGCCGCGGGGGGCGGTGAACGCCGAGGGGTGGTCGGTGAGCAGCCGCAGCAGCTCCGCCTCGTCGAACCGCGCGCGCACCTTCGCGGGCAGCGTGTCGAGGATCTCCCGCGCCGCCGCCTCGGGCGAGCGCAGGGTGAGTACGCCCGGCCCGGCCAGCAGGCCGGTGCGCGAGCCCTGCGGTGCCCCGTCCGGGGCGGTGTCGCGCGGGTCGGCGCCCGGCCTGATCAGGACGGCGGGCAGCCTGCCGCCGTCCTCGAAGGTGACCGTGCGGGGAGCCGGGTCCGGCGGGCGGGCGTCCTCGCCGGTCATCAGGCGGGCGGGGCGGTGCCGTTCGAGCTGGGTCTCCAGCGGGACCGGGTCGCCCCGGTCGGGGGTCTGCGCCCCGTCGGCATCGGTGATCCCGGCCATGCCGCGCAGCCACTCCCCGAAGGGGTCGGAACCGTCCGGGTCCGGGGGACGGGCCCCCCGGTCGGCTCCGGAGTCTCTTCCGGTGCCGGCTCCGGGGCGGGCACCAGTGCGTCGTAGTGGTCCGATCCGTTGTACGCGAGGTGCAGCGTGCCGCCCACCCCGCCCGGATGGAGCTCGGTGACCAGGAGAGCGCCCGCCACCTGCGGGTCGGGCCTGACGAGTCGCAGGTCGAGGCCGAGGGTGTGCGCCAGCGCCTCCGGGAGCAGGTCGGCGAAGGGCGACGGCCACAGTCCGGGGCGCTCCGCGGCGGCTGCGAGCAGTCCGCGTCCGCCGAGCCGCCGTGCGGCGTCCGGGGTGGGCGCCACCTCGGCGAGCTGCGGATAGTCACTGTCTGCGAGTATCCGCTGCCACCGGCCGGGGTCGCCGTCGGTGACGACCGCCTGCGCGACACGGTTCCACTCCTCGGTGAGCCGGCGTCGCCCGTCCGCGTCGTGGACGCCGGCCAGGGCGCGTATCCGCAGGTCGTCCACGACGGTGAACACGGGGTCCGGTACGGCCAGGTCGGCGACGGCGCCCAGCTCGGAGCCGCTGACGCGGTCTCGCACCAGGCTGCGCAGCCCCGCCATGTTCCGCGCGGCCCACGCGGGTGGCAGCTCCCGGCCGCGCGCGCTGTCGAGCACCGCGCGGAAGAGGCAGTTGCCGTCGCCCGGGGCGTTCACCCGGCGGAAGGCGAGGCCGTCGGCGCGGATGAGGCCGGTGGAGCCCGGGGCCGGGCCGGGGTCCCCGCCGGTCGGGGCGAGATCCCCGGCGAGGGGTTCCGGCCGGCCCGGCACGGCAGGGGGACCGGTCCTGCGGCGGACCAGTTCGGCGGTGTCCTCGGGGCTGAGCGCCAGGTCGGCCAGGGGCAGCGGCGCGTCCGACAGCGACCAGGAGACCTGTGCCGACTGCGCGTAGGAGAGTCCGCGTACCTCCTCCCGTGAGACCGGCGTGGTCGGGAGCAGGCCGGGCGGCGGCGGGGGCAGCAGATCGCCGAGTGTGGTGCCGGGACCCGCACCGGCCCGCAGCCCGGCCGCCGCGCGCAGGAACGCGGTGTACTGCTCGGCCGTGGGACCGGCCCCCTGGCCACCGCTGGTGGCGCCGGTGGCGGTCAGCCAGTCGGTGGCCATCCGGCGCAGCAGGTCCGGAGTCATGCGGCCGTCCGCGTACCGGGCGGCGCTGTCCGCGCCGAGCCAGCGCAGACCGTCCACGTAGGCGAGCCCGGCGAGCAGCTCCCGGTTCCCGGGGCGCTGTTCGGCGTCCGGGCCGAGCGCGTCGCGCAGGGTACGGATCTGCTGGAGCGTGCGGGCCCGGGCGAACTCGTCGGCCGGGCCGGGGCCCGCGTGCAGACCGGCGTCGCGCGCCACCCGGTCGAGGTCGGCCCCGCCGGGCTCCGGCGTGAACAGCCGCCACCGCCCCGGGCCGTCCGGGCCCTCGGTGAGCACCGCCCGGACCTCGCCGTCCTGACCGCGTGCCGTACCGACCTCGCTCGTCGGCGCGTACACCGGCCGCCCGGTCCGGTTCGCCACGTGCTGCGCCACCGGAAGGCCGGCGATCGCGGGCTGCTGTCCGGTCTCGCAGGAGAACAGCACCAGTGGCCGGTCCTCGTCGTCGTCCACCCCCCACGACTTGAGGGCCTCACCGAGCTGCACTCCGCTGACCTTCACGCTGGGCCGCGCGGCGTCGTCGGTGCCGAGCGTGACGGACCGGGGAGTGCCGTGACTGACGAAGTAGTCGGCGCCCAGCCCGGTGCCCGCGCCGGGGAGCGCGACCGGCGGACCGGTGAACACCGTACGGCGGGCGGGCGGCGCCGCCTCGGTCCCCGCGACGGAGTCCGTCAGCGGGGGCGCGGACACGGTGCGTACACCGCGGAAGGTGTCCTGGCCGAGCAGTGCCCGGCGCCCGGCGTCGCGGGCCGTCCCGTCCTCGGCGGGGCTCTGCGAGAGGGTCACCGTCCGCACGGCCCGGCCCGGTGGGAGCTGTCCCGTGGCGTCCGGCGACAGGCGCCGCACCAGGGCGAGGGGCACCGTGGGGCCGTCCAGGGTGACGACGACCGGCTCGTTCGTGGGCCGCCGTGAGCCGTTCCCGGCACTGTCGGCGACACCGCCGGCGACGGGGCGTACGACGATCCGGGCCGCGGGCGGGGAAGGAGCACGGGCGGTGTCCCGGGAGGGCTCACCGGTGTGTTCGGGGGTGTTTCCGGCAGGGGCGGGGGCGGAGTGCCTCCGTTCCCCGCGCCGTGTCCCGCGCCGGGGCCTGGGGCCTGTCCGCCGGAGGCGGCGTCACCGCCGCCTGCCCCCGACTCCAGATGCAGGTCGGTTGCCGTCCCGGTCCAGGGGTCCGACAGGGTGGCGAGCTTCACCGGACCGGGCTCGGCGGTGGCGGTGGAGTTCGGTCCTGGCCCGTCGCTGTGTACGGGGGCCGCCTGCTCCGGGAGTACGTCTGCCGGAGCTCTGGACGTGGAGGGCAGGACCGGGGCGCCGTCGTCCCTCGCGGCGCTTTCGGTGGTGGGGCGGGGCACGGGGCCGAGGGCGTCAGCGAGCGGCAGCAGGACGTCCGCGCCGGGGAAGGCGGAGTCCGCGGCGCTGTCGGCCGGCCCGGTGGGCGCCGGGCCGGTGAGCGGTCGGGCCTGGACCGGGGCGCCCGGCCCTTCACGGGACAGCTCGACCGCGGCGCGTACAGGGCGCCCCGCTCCCTCCGGAGTGACGACAGGCCCGAGCACGACGGCCCGGTCGGTCCCGGCCCTGTCCAGCAGCTCGGCCGCCTCCGGCGACCCCTCCCCCGGCGGCGGCACCTCCGCGACCACGATGGTCAGCGGCGGCGCCTGGGTGGAAGCCGGCTCCCCGGCGCGGGTGGGCCCGGCCTTGACGTCGGCGCCCCCTAGCGCAGCGTCCGCATCCCGTACGCCCTCGGAGACCTCGTGTACGTCGCCCGCTTCGGAGAACGAGCCGACGGTGCCCACCCGCGGCGGAGCCGTGGCGGTGTCGGGGGAAGGAGTGACAGCGCTCTGTCCGGTCTTCGGAGCCCCCCCGGGGCCGGGGGCGACGGTCTCGGGTGAGGTGGCCGTCTCCGGGAGGTGCGTGGGCTCCGAGGACAGCGCGGGGTCGTCCGTCACGGTCCGGGAGCCGTCCACCGGGGCGGTGCCGTCCGGGGCGCCGGGGGTCTGGGGCGCGTTGGCGGAGGGGGCCGGGGTTCCGGTGGCGGGACCACCACCCGGACGGGCGGCGCTGCCCGCGCCCGGCGCGGCGGAGGCGACGGGAGCACCGACTCCCGGGCCCGTTCCCGCGGCCGTACGGTCGTCTCGCCCGTTCTGCCCGGCCGCCTCGTCCGGACCACTCTGACGTGTGCTCGCCGGGTTCTGAGCGGGCGTCACAGAAGAGCTCGCCAGCACGTCCACGGCCGCGTTCTGCGGGGAGACCCCGGGTGCGCCACCGGGCTGATCGGCGGTGCCGTCGACCGGGGCGTCCAGGCCGTCGCCCACCGGCGTGCCCCCGTCCGCCGGGAGGGGAGTGTTCACGGGAATGTTCACCGGGGTCGTGACCAGGCCGTCACCGGGGAACCCTGGGGCGTGGCCGGCTGGAGGCCCGCCGAGGCAGGGCTGTCCACCGCGCCCGGGAGGCCCGTCGAGACCGGCCCGTCCACCGTGACCGGGGTGTCGAACCCGCCGAGGGCCCGGCGGACCTCGTCCGTCTGGAGCTGGGCCGCCGGGCTGTTCCCGGCGGGCACCACCCGGACCTCGGGCAGCTGCGACAAGGTGTCGTGCAGGCTGTCGCGCACACCGATCTCGGCGCTGCCGGGCGGCTGGGAACCACGCAGAGCGGCGAGGTCTCGCAACGCCTGCTCGCGGACCTCGGCCGGACCCTGGTGGACCTGGTGCCACAGGGCGTTCTCGGCGGCGGTCACCGGCAGCGGGCCCGGAACGTGGAGCGGCGGAGCCTGGGTGGTGTACGGCGGAGGGCTCTCCGCGACGTACGGCGGAGGCGACTGGCTGTCCGCGGAGGAGGCGGAGAGGACCGGGGGCGGCTGACTCCCGGTGGCGTCCCCGGGACCGGTGTTCCGGCTGACGACCGGCGGCGGCATCGTGGGCGCGGGGCCACCAGCGCCCGTGGTGTCCGTGCGTGCGGGGTCCACGGTACGGTCCGGGCCGTCACCGGACCCCGCGGAATCCGCGGTGTCTGCGGTGTCTGCGGTGTCTGCGGTGTCTGCGGTGTCTGCGGTGTCTGCGGACACGGTCGGTGGTTGGTGGCGCAGCTTGTCGATGGCGTGGCGCAGTTCGGCGGCGCTGTTCACGGCGGTGTCACTGAGTGTGGCCTCGACCAGGCTGCTGATGCCCGCGCCGACGAAGGTGGACCAACTGGTGGACCAGTCGCCCTCGAAGGCGCCCTTGATCAGGATCTCCGCGAGCGCCTCGCCGGAGCCGGCGGCGAGGAAGTCGGTTGTCCCCTTGAGCCCGTAGTGGCCGGCCAGCGCTCCCGGCCGGTCGGCGTTGTCGCGCAACAGCTGGTTGTTCCGCCACAGTTCGGTGTTGTTCCGGAAGGAGAGCGGGTCGTTGCGGAAGGTGACCGGCACGTTGTCCGGGGGATTGGGTCCGTTCCCGTACGGGGTGGGATCGGGGCGGGCCCCGGAAGGGCTGTCGCGGTCGGGGCCCGGGGCGGGGTCCGGCCTGCGGTCCGGGCCGTTGCCGGGGAGGTCGAGGTTCTTCAGGTCGGGGTTGTTCTTGAAGTCGAGGTCCGGCCCGTTCTTCAGGAAGTTGCTGTCGAAACTCCTGACGATGCTTCTCGCGAAGCTGTCGAAGACGCTGGTGAAGAAGCCCGCCGCGGCGCCGAACGCCGCGGACTTGAGGACGTCGTTCCAGTCGATGCCGTCAGGGCGACGGCCCTCCGGGGCGAAGTTCATCATCGCCAGCCGCACCGCGAAGGTCGTGAATGCCTCGGCGAACGCCTCGGTCAGCGAGGGCGCGAGGTGCAACCGCTGGAGCAGGTGGCTGAGCGTGGTGAGGATGAAGAACCGGCTGCGCATCTTGGCCAGCATGATCTGGCTGGCCGAGGCCCCTCCGGTGAAGAAGGACAGCGCCAGATAGATGGCGATCTCGATGAGCAGCCGGATGATCTCGGCGATGACCTGCCACTTGGACTCCATGATGTCCATGGAGGTCTTGCGCCGGCCCTCGGCGATCTTGTCGAGCTGCTCGGCGAAGTCGCGCAGGTAGTTCTTGCCGCCGTCGTCGATGAGCATGCCCATCGCCTTGCCGTAGGACCTGGCCAGGTCGTCCGGCATGGACTCACCGATGTCGTGGATCGACTTGTCGATCAGCGAGGACAGCCTCTCCAGCTTGCGTCCCAGGCCGGAGTAGGGACGACGGCTGTCGAAGGCGAGGTCCTCGTCCGCGTCCATGAGCCTCTCCCCGGTGAGGATGAAGATCATCGCGTTGACCTCGGGCGACACCTGGATGCTCATCGGTGGCCGTCCCGGAGTCCGCGCGGGCAGGACGGAGCGGCCGCTCCCGGCGTCGTGCGGGAACGGCCTGCGGCGCGGAGGTCAGCGCCGGCCATGCCCGCCCGGGCCGTTGCCGAGTCCGCCGGTGTCGATGCGGTTGGTGCCCTGCTCGACGTTCTCGATGTTGCGGTCCCGGGTGTCCTTCATCATCCGGACCTGGCCGACCGTGGCGTCCGTGATGCCCACCAGGGCGTCACGGATGGACATCATGGTGTCCTTGGTGGTCTGGCGTTCCTTCTGCTCCTGCGGCCTGGCCTTCTCCGCGAACTCGCCTTCCGTGCCGGGCCAGCTCACCGTGGGAGCCAGTTCGTCGAGGAACTCCTCGGTCATGCTCCTGGTCAGGGTGCCGATCTCCTCCAGCTGCCGCGCCAGTGCCTCGATGCGATGCGGGTCCGCGTAGTACCGCTGTCCCATCGTCAGTCCTCACCCTCGTCACCGATCGCGTCCCGCCAGGCGGGGGACGCCTGAGCACCACGTGCTGTGTCACCGTCGTCCTCGCGCAGCACCTCGGGACCGAAGATCCGCTCCCAGTCCATCTCGAAACCCTTCAGCTCCGGCACGGTGGCGCTGGGCTCGGTGAAGGGCGCCATCACCTTCATCACGTGCCGGTTCATCTTCAGCCGGGCCGCGCCCGCCGCCTCCAGCACGCTGGTGGCCAACTCCTGCGGTGACATGTCGCGGTACTTGTTCTCCAGGAAGTCGATCCCGGTCAGCTCGCCCTGCGGGCCCGCCGTGGCCCGTACCGCGCGGTCGGACGAGAGCGCCGCGAACGACGCGGTCCGCAGCTCGCGCTCGGTGCGCGCGACCGCCTCCTGGGCCGCCTGAAGTTCGACCATGGCCTTCTCCAGGCGCTTCTCCAGCGGTTCCGCCATGCTCCGCTCCCTCCCTCTGCGTCGGTCTACCGGTATGTCGGGACACCCTCGCGTGCGGTCGCCCTCCATCGGGCCGGGCGCGTCCGGTCCCGGACTCCGGTCCTTCAACTGCTCGGTTGATCCTGCCTGGTGAGCGACGCGCCGCGTGAGCCGGGGTCCTCTCCGCACGGCGGCGCGCCCCGCGTGAGCGGTGATCACCGGCCGATCACGGACGGTGTGCCGCCCTCCTCGGTGCCCCAGACGTCGGCGTCCTCCTCCAGGTAGTCGGCGGAGGTGGTGGGCCTGCGGCCCGGCTCGGCCTCCTCCTCGCGGGAATCCCCGCCGGTGGTCGTCACCCGGGAGGCCGGGGCCAGGAAGGTGTCACTGTCCTCCTGCCGGTTCCACGGGCTGCGCCGACGGCGGTTGCGGCGCTCGCTCTCCTCGGCCGCGTCGACCAGGACGGCACGCACCCGCTCGCCGTTGCCCTTCTCGGCGCCCCCGCCCATGCCGCCCATGCCTCCGCCCATCGGCATGCCGGGGCTGCCGGGCATGCCCGGGGAGCCCGGGGCACCGCCGCCGGCACCCGCCCCGGCCGCGGCGAGCGTAGCGCCCGCGCCGGCGGCGCTGTCCGAGAGAGGGGCGACCCCGCCGCCACCGTCCAGCGAGACGGAGCCGGCGCCAAAGAGGCCGCCGCCCGAGGCCGCGGCGCCCACCTGGCCAGCGCCGAGGCCCAGCTCGGAGAACGCGAGGTCCCGGCTGGTCGTGCCACCGCCACCGGTTCCGCTGCCGCCACCGGACCCGCCGAAGCCGCTCGGATCGGTGAGGCCACCGAGGCCGTTGAGGCCGTCGAGACTGCCCAGATCGTCGAGCGCGTCCGAACTGTTCAGTCCGACCGAGGTGTTGAGGTCCTTGAGGTCCACCGTCTCCGTCCTGCCCTGCGGGTCGGTGATGGTGGCGACGCCCGTGTCCGGGTCGATGACGTGCTTGGTGCCGTCAGGGAAGGTGGTGTTCAGCAGGCCGTTGTCCAGGAAGGTGGTGGAGCCGTCCGGGTTGGTCACCTTCGCCCCGTGGGTGAGATCGGTGACCACCGTGGAGCCGTCCGGCCCGGTACTGGTGAGCATTCCGCTCTCCGGGGCGAAGACGGCCTTGCCGCCGTCCGCGAACGTGGTGGCGAAGCCCTCGTCGACGAGCGCGGTGTGCCCACCGGTCGGGGTCTCGATGCCGTCGATGGAGCCGGGATCTCCCAGGTCCCCGAGACCGTTGGCGCCGTTCAGATCACCGAGGTCGCCGAGGTTCCGGGTGGTGGTCGTACCGTCCGGCGCGGTGGAGGTGGCCAGACCCGTCGACGGGTCGACGACCTGAGTGGTGCCGTCAGGGAACGTCGTCGTCAGCTTCCCGTCGTCACCGAGCGACGTGACCGACCCGTCCGGATTCGTCACCCGCCCACCGTCACCCAAGTCCTGCGTGGTGACACTGCCGTCCGGATGCGTGGTGGTCAGCAGACCACTGTCCGGGTCGAACTCCGCACTGCTGCCGTCCGGGAACTCAGTGGTCAGAGAACCACCCTCACCCAGCTGCGTAGTACCCCCGGTCGGAGTCTCCAGTTCGGACCGGCCGCCGTTGATGTCGCCCAGATCACCGAGGTCATCGACCGAGGTGGTGGGCACGTCGGTGTTGATATCCCCGAGATCTCCCAGGTCCCCGAGACCGTTGGCGCCGTTCAGGCCACCGAGGTCCCCGAGGTTCTGGGTGGTGGTCGTACCGTCCGGCGCGGTGGAGGTGGCCAGACCCGTCGACGGGTCGACGACCTGAGTGGTGCCGTCAGGGAACGTCGTCGTCAGCTTCCCGTCGTCACCGAGCGACGTGACCGACCCGTCCGGATTCGTCACCCGCCCACCGTCACCCAAGTCCTGCGTGGTGACACTGCCGTCCGGATGCGTGGTGGTCAGCAGACCACTGTCCGGGTCGAACTCCGCACTGCTGCCGTCCGGGAACTCAGTGGTCAGAGAACCACCCTCACCCAGCTGCGTAGTGCCCCCGGTCGGAGTCTCCAGCGCGCCGCCTGCCCCGTCGTTCAGGCCACCGAGACTGCCGAGGTTCTGGGTGATCGCCTCGTTGGCCGCGTCAGCGGCGTTCTTCGTCCCGCCGGGGCCGTTGTTGAGGTTGCCGAGGCTGCCGAGGTTCTGGGTGAGGGGCGGTACGACACCCGTGGGCGACTGGTTCTCGGCGCCGGGACCGTTCAGGTCGCCGAGGTTGCCGAGCTCCTCGGTGATCGTGCTGTTCAGATCGTCGGCGCCACCCTGGCCGTTGAGGTTGCCGCCGCTCTCGGTCACCGGGATGTTCAGCAGCTCGTCGAGGCTGCCGAGATTCTGCTCACCGCCCGCGCCGGGATCATTGATCCCGCCGAGGCTCTCCTCCATGGCCTTCTGCTGCTCCTCGGCCTCGCGCTTGGCCTCTTCCTGCTGGAGCCGCTGTTCCTCGCGCAGCTCGTCCTGGTACTTCTTGTCCTCGTCACGCTGCTGGTTCTGCTCGTTCCGCAGCTCGTCCTGGAGGTTCTTGGCCTCCTCCTGTTCGAGCCGCTGCTCCTCACGCAGCTCGTCCTGATACTTCTTGTCCTCGTCACGCTGCTGGTTCTGCTCGTTCCGCAGCTCGTCCTGGAGGTTCTTGGCCTCCTCCTGTTCGAGCCGCTGCTCCTCGCGCAGCTCGTCCTGGTACCTCTTGTCCTCCTCGCGCTGCTGCTTCTGCTCCTCGCGCAGCTCGTCCTGGTACCTCTTGTCCTCCTCGCGCTGCTGCTCCTGTTCCTCGCGCAGCTCGTCCTGGTACCTCCTGTTCTCCTCGTTCTGCCGGTTGATCTCCTCCTTCTCCTCCTCCAGCTTCCTCTCCTGGTAGTCCTCCGACGCCGTGCTGGTCGACTTCGGCCGGGGCACGCTGTCGGAGAAGGTCTCGCCCAGCTCCAGGAAGTGGTTGTTCAGGGCCGACTGCACCTGGGCGGCGGGCTTGCCCAGGTACTCGTCGACGCCCTGGGTCCAGATCTTGACCGCCTTGTCGCCGACCTTCGCCCAGTTCGCGATGTCCGTGAGGTCGCCGTACTCGGGGTGCACCTGGGAGAACCCGCCCTGCGGGCTGTGGCGGACGGTCGTGGAGTAGCGGCTCGTGGTCGACGTGATGTCCGTCTTGGCCACGTTGTTGGCGTCCACCCACTGCGCGAGGTCGTCCAGGACGTAGCGCAGCACCTGGTGCGGGTCGTAGTACGAGGACTTGGCCCAGGTCAGCCACGCGTCCAGCAGCTTGTCCGCGGAGTCCACCAGGTACGAGCGGCCCAGGGAGAGGGCGCGCGAGTACACCGTGCCGCCGGTTCCGGTCGCGTCTCCGGTACCGGCCGCGGAGTCGAAGGTCTCGACGTAACTGTCGTAGTTCTCGCGGATCTTCTTCAGCAGGCTGCGGAAGACCTCCGCGGCCTCGCCCTTCCAGCTGGCGTCGTCCCGGGAGAAGCGGTCCTCCCAGTCCTTGAGCACCGTGGCGTGGTCCCTGAAGAACTTGGCCGCGAAGTCGAACGACTCGCCGGTGGTGGTGAAGGAGTTCAGGTCCACCGCGTCGGTCCCGCTCACACCCAGGTTGCTGAAACGGGCGTCCTGGGTGCTGCCGCCCAGCAGTCCGAGGAGCGCCGCCCGCGGACCGTTCATGTACCGGGCGAGGGGGATGGTGCTCATCTTGTCCTTGTTGTAGTCCGTGAACTCAGCGCCTTCACGGACCTGCGCGTCGTGGACGTTGTCCGAGCCGGGGTCGGCGAAGCGGACCTCGTCACCGACTTTCACCCGGCCCTCGAAGACGATCCGGGCCTGCATGATCGACCGCTTCTTGCCGCTGTCGAAAAACCAGATGTCGTAGTCCTCGCCCTTGTTCGTCAGGAAGCCGGAGTCCTTGACGAGCAGGCTGAGGCTGCGCTCCTTGATGTCCATCCGGAAGAGCTTGCCGCCGTGGTCCGACCGGAGCGTGTCGAAGACGGTGTTGCGGTCCGGGACCGGGTAGCCGGTGATGTGCGTGACCAGAGTGGCCCAGGTGTCGGTCGACGAGTCGCCCGCGTTGTCGAACTTGTCGAGGTTGGCGACGGAGTTGGGATCGTACCGATCGGCCACCGGGCGCCCTTTCTGGTCGGTTGTCGTCCGTGTCGGCGCACGGTCTCTTCGGGTGGGTGTGCGGCGGGCCGGCCCTCACCCGTGGGCCTGCCCGGCGGCCGGGGAACCGCCGGTGCGCGCGGAGGGGGTCAGGTGCTTTCTGTCTCCGGCGATCCGCTGGTGAGCGTGTCGACCTCGTCGAAGGTCTGCAGCAAGGTCTGGGCGTCGATCGCGTCCAGGTTCTTGTCCTTGGTCTTGTTGGCCTCCTCGATGGTGTCGGTGAGCGCCTCCTTCAGCTCCTTGAAGAGCTCCATCTGGTCGCCCAGCAGCTTGTCGATGGCCTCGGCCGCGGTGCGGACGCCCTCGATCAGCTTCGGACCCGAGACCAGGGGCTCGGTGACCATCTTGCCGATGCGCAGGAGCTGCTTGTCCTGGGCGAGGTTGTCCGGGGTGGTGTGACCGTCGACGAGGTGGCCCAGGGGCCGGATGTGCGCACCGTCGCCGTCCTCGCGGTGCTTCTTCGCGGCGGTGTACACCGGCTGCACCTCGTGGTCCCGGAAGTTCTCCATCTGCTTGAGGTCAAAATGCTTGACGTCGGCCTTCTCACCGGCCATGGGACGTCCTCCTGCCCTTCGCTACCGGTCGGGGGAACGGGCCGGCCGGGCGAAGTGGAGTCCCGGCCGGGACTTTGGGCCTCGCGTGCGGATCGTGCCGGGGCAGGTGTGCCCCGGCACAATCCGGACGACGGAGCTCAGCGGGCCCGTACGTTGCCCCAGTTGTCGGCGCTCCTGCGCTCGTCGCGTGAGTGGTTGTCGTGGATGCTCTGGACCAGATCACCGCTGTCGCCGAGGAGGAGGGCCATGTTCTTGGTGGCCTGGTCCCACTCCGCCTGCACTCCGCGGTACATGTTCTGGTCGTCACCCTCCCAGGACATCACGAGCGGCTTCAGCTCGTCCTCCAGGTTGTTGAGGGTCGTGATGATCTGCTGGGTCTGGCCCTTCAGCTCCTCAATCGCGTTCCGGACCGTGGAGTACTGCACATCGATGATGCCGTCGGCCATGACGTCTCCTCTCGGGGGGCCGGGCGCCAAGGCCCGGGTAGCTCACGGGTTCCCGCCTCCGCGAGGGGGCCGGGTACCGCGGCGGGGTGGGTGCCGCAGGGGGGTGGGTCAGCGCAGTGCTTCGAAGACACCCTGGCTGGTCTTGCTGTTGAGCACCTCGGTCAGGTCCTGGTTCTCCTTCGCCAGGCGGTCCGCCGAGGTGACGTTCTCCTGGAGCGCGTCGATCATCTTGCTGATCTGGACGACGACCTTCTGCGCCTCGGAGTTCCAGCTGCGGAACAGCTTCATCAGGGCCTGGCCCTCGTCACCGCCGACACCCGAACGCGCGGCGACCTCAGCCACGTTGTTCTGGATCTTCTCGACCGCGGCCCGGGCCGACTCCAGGGAGGAGACACCTCCCAAGCCCTTGGCATAGTCCGCTTTCCTGCCGGAACCGTCCGCCATGTCACGCTCCCTTCGTTCAGGCGAGTCCCCTCGCACCGTTGTCCGCCGAGGCTAAAGAGAATCCACTGCCCGGCGCAACGTATCGGGGGAAGATTTGAGGATAGGTCAGCTCGGCATAATCCTTACACGGCAAAGGAGTTGTCCAATGGTTTCCGCGAAATGAACGTACGGACCCGCCCGGACGGAGCGATGGGGCGCCAACTCCCCCTGGCGACTTCCGGGGTGCGGACGCCGAGGAGAACTTGAGCTAATTCTGAGGTTTCTCTTCGCACTCGGTCCGCGTGGAATCGCCTCTCGGTGACGGGAGTTCAGCCGACCGTCACACGACGCCTCTTCCACCTTTCTCTTTCATCGGCCCGTATGCGACGTTTGCCTGCGTTCAGGGCGCGGAACCGATGGTTTCGGCCACACCGGGAGCGCCCTCCGAGGCCGGCTGGGCCGCCTCCTTCTCCTGCCCCGCGCCCTTCCGCCCGTCCTCCCCCGTGCCGGTTCCGCACCGCGGAGCCGTGACCTTGGTCCCCGCCGCGCCGGAGGCGGCTGCCGGGTCCAGATCGGCGCCGGTCGGCAGGGCCGCCAGCAGCGGTGCGGGGACCGAGCTGATGTCCCCGTCCGCGTAGCCGAGCGCCGCCAGGGAGTCCTTGGCCGTGACGCGGTACTTCACCCCGTTCTCCGCCACCAGATAGGTGGTTCCGGCGTGCGCGGCGCCGCTCGCGTGCAGGGCCCGGACCAGGGCTCCGCGCCCTGGCCGTACCACCGTGGCGTCCGTCCGGACGCAGGCCGCCTTCAGCGGCTGAGCCGTGCCCTCCGACACCGCGACCGGGCCGAGCGCGTCCAGCGGGACCAGCACCGACCTGATCCGGGCGCCGGCGTCGTCGCCGTCCACCTGCGCGCAGAGCGCGGTACCGCGCGGTGCCGGCTGCGGGGCCGGTGGCGCGTCCGGCAGCTCCGCGGAGCCGATGGTGTCCGAGCCCTTCGCCCCGTGCTCACGCAGCGCGTCCGCGCCGACCGCGCGCACCTGAGGCGACTTCCCCCCGTAGGCGTCCTTCTGAGTGGCCGGGTCGCCCAGCACCAGGGCTGCGGCGAGCCGGGTCAGCGGTACCAGGCCGTCCTCGCGCAGCAGGTGGTACGTGCTCCCGCCGCCGGGCACGCTCACCGCGAACACCTGGCCGATCCGGCCGGCTTCGCCACCGAGCACCGGCCCCTCTTCCCCGCGCCCCACGACCTCGGGCGGTTCCAGGGCCGGGCCGGGTGCCAGCGCGTCGAGGAAGGCCGCCGAGACAGGCATGGGCTGCTCGGAGCCGTACCCGAGAGCGTTACGGGCGTCGGACGCGCGGTCCAGCGCCAGTCTGCTGCCCCGCCACACCAGGTACTCGGTGCGGTCCGGTCCGCGTACCAGCACCCCTCGGTCAGCGCCGATCCCGCGCGAGTCCAGCGGTGCCCCGGCGACCAGCGTGGTGGCCCCCGGCCTCTCCACGCCGGTGCCCGTCACGGCGCCGGAGGTACTGGGCACCGCCCCGTCCGGCCCGGTGACGCACATGTGCCACGCGCCGTCGTCGAGCTGACCGGGCACGGGGAGGGCGTCCGGTGCGCCGGGGATGCCGGCCGGGGACCCCACAGGGACGTCCTTCAGCGAGGCGGTGGCCACGTCCACGGTCGCCAGGTCGGAGCCGCCGATCAGGCGCGCCGACGCGTAGTTGCGCACCGGGTGCAGCACGCCGTCCGTACCGGTCCACAGGTACCGGGCACCGGTGTCGCGGTTGACCACCAGATGCCTCTCCTGACGCCAGCCGTCGTTCCCGCCGGGGCGCAGCAACCCGTACACGACGGCGCCCGCGCCGATCAGGACGGTCACCAGTACGCCGAAGACCACGCCCCGGGTGGTGCGTCCCAGCGGACTCTCCGGGGCGTCCGGGTCGGCCGTCAGCAGGCCCGAGCTGAGCCTGCCCATCATGAAAGTGTGGGCCTGTACCTGGTCGCGCTTGGACTGCACAGCCTCTCCTCAACTCGTATCCCATGGGCCGGCGTACGGCCGCGCTCAGCCGAACAGACCGCGCAGCCAGCCGAAAAGACCCGCCACCCACAGGCTGAGCGGCAGCAGCGCGACGGCGAGGCCGGTGTGTGCCAGCTCCGCCGCACGCCCCCAGTACGGCAGCACCCGGCGGCCGGGCACCGTCCAGGACGCGGTCACGAGTGCGGCCGCCACGGCGAGCAGCACCCCGAACACCACCAGGCGGCCGTCCGCGTCACTGTCCACCGCCCAGGCCCGGGCCAGCAGCAGCAGCCCCCAGACCCCGGGCAGGGCCAGGGTCAGCCGCTGACCGATGTGCACCAGTCCCCGGCTGTGCAGGAGCAGCAGGAGGCTCAGCGCGAGCCCGGCGAGCACCTCGGGCAGGTCCGGGTCGTCGGCGAGGATGGCCAGGGCGGCCGCGGCGATGGTGCCGGTGACGGCGAAGAGCGCGGTGACCCAGCGCCCGGCCAGTTCGGTGCGCTGGGCGACCTCGTCGCCCGCGTAGGGGTCGATGCCCTCCTGGAGCTGGCCGACGTTGGACGGCAGCGCCGGCATCCGCATCCCGGCCAGCTTGAAGGCGAACGGCGCGACCGCCCCTGCGCCGAGCGCGACCACCGTCGCCACCAGCACCACCGCGGCCGGCACGTCCAGGCCGGTGTACCCCATCAGGGCCCCGGCGGTCGCGGCAGCCGCCGCGACCGCCGCGGTGGCCAGCAGGGCCGGGGCCCCGACCGCGGTGGCGGCGAGCGCGAGGACCGCGCCGCCCGCGCCCGCGGCGCCCGCCGCCAGCAGCCGGGCGCCCGCCACCTGCCCCGCGTCGGGCCCGGACAGGTCGCCGCCGGGCAGCACCCAGCCGGTCACTGCCAGGCACGGGGCGACGAGCAGGCCGAGCGCCGTCGCGGAGACGCGGTCGCCGACCGCCCGGCTGGCGGAGGCCGCGCCCGCGAGCAGGAGCAGCCCGACGACGGCCGCGCAGGCCGCACGGGAGGCGCCGGAACCGGTCGTCACACCCGGCCGGAACACCAGCACGAGAGCGGCCACCACGGTCGCCACCGCGGCGCCCACCAGCAGGCCGCGGGCCGCTTCGGGCGACCAGGTGTGCAGCCGGCGGCCCACGGTCTCCGCCATGCCCTCCACCAGGTCGTCGAGCCGCGCCTCGGGCAGCGCCTCGGTGTGCGGACGCAGATAGAGCACCGCGCCGTCGGCCAGCCCCGCGCGGGCCAGAGTGGTCTCCTCGTCGAGCGGGGCGTCGCCCAGTCGCTGGAGTACCCAGCCGGCGTGGTCGAGTCCGGCCTCCTCGGCCTCCTCGCCGACGTAACGCAGCAGTGTGGGCAGCAGATCGGCGACCGGCACGTCCGCGGGCACCGACAGATCGATGCTGACGCTCGGTGCACGTACGGTCAGGCGGCACGATTCGGCCACGGCGCTGTCGGTCATCAGCAGAGCTCTCGTCTTCCGGAAGGCTTTGACAGGAGGACTTCCCCCGCGAGAGGGGATGTGCGAACGATACGGAGGACCGCCCCGGCCGGGTACCGGCGGCCCGCACCGGGAAATTGCCCCCGCGGGTCCGGCAACGACCACCCCCGCGTGGACAGTTCGCGTTCCGTGAATGCACACTACTGCCTACGACCACCGGGTCGTGCTGCGCACCGGGCTCCAGATATCCGGTATGTGGTTGACCGCCAAGGAAGTTGACCGCCCCGCCATCCGCTCGAAACATTCATCCGGTGTTCACCGTGCCACGCGCGACCCGGAGAAACGGCGTGATGCGGCCTTTTCCACCACCGGGTGCGCCGGAATTCGGTGCGGGCCGGAAAGTCAGTGAACCGGAGGATCTGTTCCCTTGAGTGTCGTGCTGTTCCGCCGCCCGGCCCGCAGGCGCGGGCCGGAGATGCCCGAAGGCCAGTTGACCCTCCAGGAACCGCCGGTCCTCGCCGAGACGGTCCCCGACACCTCGGCCATCTGGACCTATCTGCCGATGGCTCTGATGTCGGTGTCGATGATGCTGATGTTCCTGCGCCCGGGCGGAGGCAACGGCGTCTTCATGTACCTGGCGATGGGTGTCATGGCACTCTCCGCGGGTGCCATGCTGCTGGGACAGCTGATGCGCCGCTCCAGCGAGCGCAAGCAGCGTCTGACGGGTGAACGCCGCGACTACCTGCGCTATCTGGCGCAGATCCGCAAGCGGGTCCGCACGACCATCACGGAACAGCAGCGGGCGCTCGCCTGGCGCCACCCGGAGCCCGCTTCGCTCCGCTCGCTGGCCCGCACGTCTCGGCTGTGGGAACGCCGCCCGGCGGACGAGGACTTCGGTGAGGTCCGGCTCGCGGTCGGCGAGCAGCAACTCGCCCTCACCCTGAACCCGGTCACCACCCGCCCGGTGGAGGACCTCGAACCCCTCTGCGCGCATGCCCTGCGCCGCTTCGTCCGCGCCTACTCCACCATCCCGGGACAGCCCCTCGGGCTCTATCTGCGTTCCTCGGCCCGGATTCTGCTGCGCCCCGAGGAGACACCCGGCCGGCAGCCCGCCGAGCCGGGCACTCCGCCGGCCGGGGAGGGCGGCGCGGAGCCGGGCGAGGGCCCCGGCGCGGAAGCGGTACGCGCCCTGGTGCGGGCCGTGCTCGGACAGCTCGCGGTGTTCCACGCGCCCGAGGAGCTGTGGATCGCCCTCTGCGTCAGCGACGAGCGGCGGCCTGACTGGGAGTGGGCCAAGTGGCTCCCGCACACCCTGGACCCGTACGAGGAGGACGGCGCGGGCCAGGCCCGCCGGATCACCGCCGACCTCACCGAGCTCGACGACCTGCTCGGCGCCGACTTCGCCGAGCGCCCCGGCTTCGATCCGGAAGCCCGCCCCAGCCGCGACGAGCCGTACACGGTCGTCCTCCTGGACGGCGTCACCGTGCCCGAGGGCCACCGCTGGGAGGGGCACGGCTACCGCAACGCCCTGGCCCTGGACATATCCGGGGCGCTGCGTTGGCGCCCCGGCCGCAACACGCTGCGGCTCACCGTCGACCCCGGCCAGGTCAACCTGGTACGCACCGACCGCAGCCGCAAGGAACGCTCCGTGCCACTCGGCCGCCCCGACCGGCTCGGCCTCCTCGGCGCGGAGTCGCTGGCCCGGCTCCTCAGTCCCCGGCGGATGAGTCTGGGCACCGACATCGCCCAGCCGATGGACACCGACGTCGAGCTGACCACCCTGCTCGGCATCCCCGACCTTCACCGGCACGACCCGCACACGCTCTTCAACCGGCACACGGGCTCCGCCCGGCTGCGGGTACCGATCGCGGTCGGGGTGGACGGCCGGCCGGTGGACCTCGACATCAAGGAGTCCGCGCAGGGCGGGTCGGGCCCGCACGGCATGCTCATCGGCGCCACCGGTTCCGGCAAGAGCGAGCTCCTGCGCACCATCGTCCTCGGCCTCGCCCTGACCAACTCCTCCGAGACGCTCAACTTCATCCTGGTCGACTTCAAGGGCGGCGCCACCTTCCTCGGCCTGGAGGAACTCCCGCACACCTCCGCCGTCATCACCAACCTCGCCGACGAAGTCGCTCTGGTCGAACGCATGCAGGACGCCCTGCACGGTGAACTGATCCGCCGCCAGGAACTGCTGCGCTCCGCCGGCAACTACACATCCGCCCTGGAGTACGAGCGGGCCCGCGCCGGGGGCGCCGCCCTCACCCCGCTGCCCAGTCTCTTCGTGGTGGTCGACGAGTTCAGTGAACTTCTCTCCGCGCACCGCGAGTTCATGGACCTCTTCGTGATGATCGGCCGCCTCGGCCGCTCCCTGGGGGTGCACCTGCTGCTCGCGTCGCAGCGCCTGGACGAGGGCCGTATGCACCAGCTCGAAAGCCACCTGTCGTACCGCATCGGCCTGCGCACCTTCTCCGCCATGGAGAGCCGCGGCGTGCTGGGCGTCCCGGACGCCTACGAGCTGCCGGCCCAGCCCGGCAGCGGCTATCTCAAGTCCGGTGTGGAGTCCCTGACCCGGTTCCGCGCCGCCTACTCGTCCGGCACGTACCGGCGCCGCACCGGCGCGGTGGTGCAGGCCCGGGTGGCGAGCCAGGTGGTGCCGTGGACCAGCGGCTGGGTGGTGCCGCGCACCCTGGACCCCTCGACCGAGCCGGAGCCGGAGACCGAGGAGACGGGCGACGAGGAGGCCCTGCTCGACGTGGCCCTGGACCGGCTGCGCGGCTCGGGCCCCGCCGCCCACCAGGTGTGGCTGCCACCTCTGGCGGAGCCCTCCCCGCTGGACGTCCTGCTGCCCGGGATCGCTCCCGATCCGGAGCGCGGACTCAGCGCGGCCGGCTGGCCGGGCACCGGCAGGCTGCGGGTCCCGCTCGGCCTCGTGGACAAGCCCTTCGACCAGCGCCGCGACCCGCTGGTGGTGGACCTGTCAGGAGCCGGCGGCCACGTCGCCGTCGCGGGCGGTTCACAGAGCGGCAAGTCCACCCTCGCCCGCACACTGATCGCGGCCCTCGCCCTCACCCACACCCCGGCCGAGGTCCAGTTCTACTGCCTCGACTTCGGCGGCGGCGGCCTCTCCCAGCTCGCCGCCCTTCCGCACGTCGGCGGCGTCGCGGCGCGGCTCAACCCGGAGCGGGTGCACCGGACCGTCGCCGAGGTGATGACGCTGCTCGCCCACCGCGAGCAGCTCTTCGTGGACCACACGCTCGACTCCATGCAGTCCTACCGCCGCCGCCGGGCCGCCGGCGAGTTCGCCGACGAACCCTTCGGCGACGTGTTCATGGTGGTCGACGGCTGGTCCACGGTCCGCCAGGACTACGACGACCTGATCCCGAAGTTCAACGAACTCGCCGCCCGCGGCCTCAACTACGGCATCCACCTGATCATCACGACCACCCGCTGGGTGGAGTTGTCCGCCCAGGTCCGGGACCAGGCCGGTACCCGTCTGGAACTGCGGATGGGTGACCCGATGGACTCCGAGATCGACACCCGCAAGGCCCGTTCGGTGCCGCGCAGCGGTGGCCGCGGCATCACCGCCGACAGCAAGATGCACTTCCTCGCCGGCCTGCCACGGCTGGACGGCAGCGGCTCCCTGGAGGATCTCGGCGACGGTGTCACGCACCTGGTCGCCGAAGTCTCCCGGCACTGGCCGGGAGCACCCGCCCCGCAGGTCCGGATGTTGCCGCACCGGCTCCCGCTCGCCGAACTCCCGGCGCCCGAGCCCACCGAGGGCGGCGGCATGCGTATCGCGCTCGGTATCGACCAGGACGCCCTGGCACCTGTCTGGCACGACTTCAGCCGTACCCCCCACCTGATCGTGGTCGGCGACACCGAGAGCGGCAAGACCAACCTGCTGCGCGGTATCACCCAGGGCATCACCACCCGCTACACCCCGGAGGAGGCGAAGATCATCGCGGTGGACTTCCGCCGTACTCTGGTGGACGCCGTCCCCGAGGAGTACCGCATCGGGCACGTGATCTCCATGGACAACCTCAAGGAGACCGTCGAGGGGGCGGCCCGCGCGATGAAGGGCCGCGTCCCCGGTGCCGACATCGCACCCGCCCGTATGCGCCGGTGCGACTGGTGGACGGGCCCCCGCCTGTTCATCCTGGTCGACGACTACGACATGGTCGCCGGCAACTCCTTCCAGAGTCCTTTCGAGCCGCTGTTCGAGAATCTGACCCTCGGCTTCGAGATGGGCCTGCACCTGGTCGTCGCCCGCAGCGCCATGGGTGCCGGCCGGGGCCTCAGCGACGGGCTCATCCGCCGGCTCGACGAGGCCAACAACCCCGCGGTCCTGCTCTCCTGCCCGCCCACGGAAGGCCGCCTCTTCGGCGACGCGAAGCCGCTCAACCTGCCGCCGGGACGGGCCCTCCACATCGCTCGCCGCCGGCCGCGGCTGATGCAGACGGCGCTGGCGGAGGAGAGCCGGGGACAGCAGGACTGAGAGGACCCGGGAACGGCACCCTCCTGAGATACCTCGGGAGGGTGCCTCCGTCAGGACCTCAGCTCATTCCGTCGCCGTTCCGGCCGCTCCCGCCGGACGCCATCCCCGGGCGCGGGCCCGGGAAAGGGCGAAGCCGGCCCAGAGGACGGTGCAGACACCCGCGGAGCCGAGAAGGACCAGGAGCAGGGCCCGGCCGGTGGCACGGTCGGCGGCTGAGGTGTCGCGGACGGTCACGGGGTCCGCGGCGCGCTCGACGCCGAGGGACGTGGCGGGAGCGCCGAGCACGGTGGTGACCGCGGCGTAGGCGTCGAGCTGGGGGATGTCGGCGGGGTAGGCGGTGGCGGTCAGCCGGCGGATGACCTCCTCGGGCGAGTCCTCGGGATGGACAGCGCGGACGGCCGCTGCGGCCCCCGCGGCGTAGGCGGTGGCCACCGGCACACCGCCGCCGAGGTAGTGGCCTTCGCCCCGCGGGCCGCCGGAGACCACGCCCGCGCCCGGGGCGGCCACGTCGATGCCCTCGGTGGGCAGGGAGCCGTCCGGGCGGCCACCGCCGGGAAGCATGTCGGCGACCGAGAGGACGCCCGGTTCACCGGCCGGCCAGTAGGTGCGGGACGGGATGGGGTCGGCAGCGCCGCGGGCCGGCGGGTCAGGGGTCGCCGCGGCGACCACCACCGCGCCCGCGCGGCGGGCCTCGGCGACGGCGCCGCTCAGCGCCGCGTCCTGCCGGGGCAGGGCCACCATGACCGCGATCACCTCGGCCCCGGCCTCGGCCGCCGCTCGCAGTGCCTCCACGACAAGGGCGGAGCTCGCCTGTCCGCGCCGGTCGGTGCCCCGCAGGGCCAGGATCTTCGCGCCCGGGGCGACCCCGGCCAGCCGGGGGCTGTCCCCGCCGGTCCCGGCGATCAGCCCGGCCAGGAACGTGCCCTGGCCGACGCAGTCGTCCCCGGCCGTACCCGGGGCGGTGACCCGGCCGCTGAGCCCTGCCGCGTCGGGATCGACACCGGTGCCGATCAGCGCGACGGTCACCCCGGCGCCGGTGCTGTGCCGGTGCAGCCGGTCCAGGTCGAGGCGCTGGCGCGACCAGTCCTGCTTCTGCGCCTTCGCCCGGGAGGCGGGGGTGCAGACCACCTCATCCGCCTCGGGATCCAGGGCGGAGGGCATGCCCGGAAGTTCCTGGCCCTTCTTTTCCTCGGCCGCGGGGGGACGCGAGGGGGCGCCGCCTGCGCGGGCACGGCCGTGGGCAGCAGGAGAGCGGCGGCCAGGCCGGCGCCGGACAGCAGGCGTGCGGTGGGCGTCATCGGGGTGCCACCTGCGGTGCCGCGACCGTGACGTCGGCGGGGAGGAGGACACGCAGGTCGTCCAGGGTGGGCGCGGCCAGCGAACTGATCCGCCCCGCCTGGCGTGTGACCATCGACTCGACCACCTGACGGGCCAGCCGGGCGTTGCCGAAGGACCGGTCCCGGGGCACCGCGTCGAAGTACTCCTGGAGCAGCGGGCCGGTGCCGGGCCCGCACTCGTACCCCATGGCCGCTGCCTGGGTCCGCACGATGGTGACCAGCTCCTCCGAGGAGTAGTCGGCGAAGGCGATCCGGCGCGGGAAGCGGGAGGAGAGGCCCGGGTTTGAGCCGAGGAAGCGCTCCATCTCGTCGGTGTAACCGGCGACGATGACGACGACCTCGTCGCGGTGGTCCTCCATCAGCTTCAGCAGGGTGTCCACCGCTTCCTGGCCGAAGTCGGGGCCGCCGCCGCGCGGGGTGAGGGTGTACGCCTCGTCGATGAAGAGCACGCCGCCGCGGGCCCGTTCGAAGACCTCACGGGTCAGCTGGGCGGTGTGGCCGATGTAGCGGCCGACCAGGTCGGCGCGGGCGGCCTCGACCAGCTGGCCCCGGTCGAGGACGCCCAGCTGGGTCAGGACCTCCCCGTAGAGGCGGGCGACGGTCGTCTTGCCGGTGCCGGGCGGGCCGGTGAAGACCAGGTGGTTGCTGAGCGAGGGGACCGGCAGCCCGGCCGCGGCACGGTGGCGGGCCGTGGTGATGAGGTTGACGAGATCCGCGACCTCGCGCTTCACCCCGGCCAGGCCGATCATGTCTCCGAGCCGGGTCAACGGGTCGTCGTCCGGCACGGAGGGACCGGCGGCAGTGGCGGCGGCGGTGGCCGACACGTCGTCCGGCAGCAGCAGCCGCAGGTCGTGCTCGCTGACCTGGGGCTGCTCGGAGAGCCGGACCGCCTGCCTGTCCACCATCTCCTCGAACACACCGCGCGCGGCACGGCCGTTACCGAAACCGGCGCCCCGTGGCATCGCCTCGAAGTGCGCGGCCAGAGCGGCCGCTGTGCCCTCACCCAGCTCGTACTGGTGCTGCCCGCACATGCTCTCCATGATCGCGACCAGGTCGGGCACCGAGTAGTTCTCGAACTCGATGGTCCGCGAGAAGCGGGAGGCCAGGCCCGGGTTGGAGCCGAGGAAGGATTCCATCTCGCGCGAGTAGCCGGCCGCGACCACCACCACGTCGTCGCGGTGGTCCTCCATCAGTTTCAGCAGCGTGTCCACCGACTCGCGGCCGAAGTCGGCGCCGCCGTTGCCGCTGTCGGAGGTGAGCGTGTACGCCTCGTCGACGAACAGCACGCCGCCGAGCGCTCGCTGGAACGCCTCGGTGGTCTTGATGGCGGTGCCGCCGACGATCTGCGCTACCAGGTCGGCCCGCGAGACCTCCACCAGGTGTCCGCTGCGCAGCGAGCCCAGTTCGGCCAGGATCGCCCCGTAGAGACGGGCGACGGTGGTCTTTCCGGTTCCGGGCGGCCCGGCGAAGACGAGGTGCCTGCTCATCGGCGGGGCCGACATGCCGAGCTGTTCGCGGCGCTGGGCGAGCTGGGTCAGGTTGACCAGGGTGCGTACCTGGTGCTTCACGTTCTCCAGGCCGATCAGCGCGTTGAGTGCGCCGAGCGGGCCGTCCGCGCGGTCCGGCGGGGGCGCGTCAGCGGCGCCGGAGCCGGCCGGGTCGGTGTTCTCCGCGCTGCCGGTGCCCCACGCGTCCCGTTTGCCGTTTCCCGTGCTGTTCAGACCCTCGACCGCGAGCCGTTCGCCGGCCTCGGTCTGCACCAGGCCACCGCCCTGGTTCTCCCGGGCGACACAGTTGACGAACGAGACCGGCGCGGTGGACTCCACCCGGAAGCCGTCCTGGGCGCCACCGGTGGCCTCGCACCCGCTGAGTGAGGCGAGCGCGCCCGCCTGGAGCAGGAAGCCGTGGCCCTTTGAGGCGTGTACGGCGGTGCGGTTGGCGGTCAGCTCGCCGCCCGGGGCGACCACCACGCCCTCCTCGCCGGAGATCTCGACGCGGAAGTCGCGGACGGTGACGTTGCCGCCGTCCTCCACGATCAGGCCGCTGGTGGCGGCGTCAAAGACCCCGCCACCGGCCAGGTAGAGGGTGCTGCCGGAGGCCACGCGTACCCCCGCGCCCTTCGGGCGGACGATCTCGCAGTCCTCGACGCGGCCCCTGGCGTCCTTGGCCGCCGCGATGCCGTCACCGGACGGCTCCACCAGCCGCGCCCGGCGCAGCATGGGACCGGCGCCGCCGAGCACCGCGACCGCGGGCGAGCCGCCGATCACCTCCAGGCGGTCCAGTTCCGGCGCCGAGCCCTCCTCCAGGAGCAGAGCGGGCCCGTCCCCTGCACGGACCGTCAAGCCGGTCAGCGCCGGGGACGCGGCCCCCGCGACCCGCAGCGCCGCGCCCTGCGCACTGTCCACCCAGCAGTCCTCGAACGTTCCGCGCGACCGGTCGGTGACCAGCACGCCGTGGCCGCGGACGCGCGAGACGCGGCAGCGGCGCAGCACCGGGTCGGTGCCTGCGGCCAGCGTGATCCCGTTGCCGGATGCGCCGGTGACGCGGACGTCCTCCAGTGTCGTACGGCCCGCGCTGCTCAGGTGCACGCCGGTGCTGGTGTCGTGCACCACGGTACGGAGCACGGAGACCGCGGAGTTCTGTTCCAGGGCGATGGAGGGCTTGTCGGTGGAGGAGATGTCGCAGTCCTCGACGCTGCCACGGCTCTCGCCGTTGGCGAGCAGGCCGTTGCCGCGGGCGTCGCGCACCGTGCAGTCACGGATGCGGGCCTCGCCCTGTTCGGCGAGGACCAGGCCGCTGGTGCCCAGGTGTTCGAGCGTGCAGGACTCCACGGTGGTGGGCGTGGTGGAGGTGACCACGACGCCCGCGCCCTGCGGGTTGCTCACCCGGCAGTTCCGCAGGGCGAGGGAACCCGTCCCCCGGCCAGCAACGCCGCCCAGGCCGCGCCGATGATCTCGCAGCCGTCGAACGCGGCCTGCCCGCGCCGCACGTCCACGGCCGGAAGCTCGGCGTCACCGCCCCGCAGGGTCAGCTCGGAGAACATCACGGCGTCGGCGCGCAGCGCGACCACGCTGCCCGAACGCGGCCGGATCTCCACCGTTCCCCGCCCTTCGGCGGCGGTGACGGTGACCCTGGTCTGGATCACCAGGTTCTCCGCGTACGTCCCGGGCCGGACGCTGATGAGCGCCCCCGTGCGGGCCGCGGCGAGTGCCTCACCTATCGTCCGATAGCGGTCCGTGGGACCGACCGACAGTACCTGGCGCGACACGCACCAACCTCCTTGCTACGCGAGCGTCTTGATCGAACGCCACCCTTTGCGGGGGGCGCGGGCCGCCGGTGCCATCATGCCTCGTCCCCGGTACGTGCGGGTTTCGGGACCGGTGCTCCCGGCGTGGAGGCGTTCCGGTCAGACGCTCCACTTCTGGTTGTCGGCTCCGTTGCAGCTCCACAGCTGCAAGGCGGTCCCGCGGTTCCGGTTGCTGTCCCTGATATCGACACACATGCCGACGACGGTGTTGACGAGGTCGTGGCTGCCGTTCAGGACGAACTGCTGGGCGGCGTTGCCGTTGCACCACGTGATCTGGATGGGAGTGCCGTTGCCGAAGTGCGCGTTGGCCACGTCCAGACACTTGTCCTTGATGCGGATGGTGCCGTCCGACGCGAACCGCCACAGCTGCGCCTCGGAGTTGTTGCAGTCCCACACGTGCAGCGCCTTGCCGTCGCTGAAGTCGTGGGCGGGTACGTCGACGCAGCGGCCCGAGAGATGGCTGCGCAGGGAGACGGGGGCACTGAAGGTGACTCCGGATGCCGCCTTCGCCGGCTGGTCGGCGGCACTGCCGGAACGCTTCTGCACGCTCCGTCTCTCCGGCTTGTCCTCCGGTTCGGCCGCCTTCGCCGGCGGCTTCTCGGCGCCTGCCGGCTTCTTCGGCGCGCTCTTGGGTTCGGGAGCCTTCGCCGGCGGGTCCTGGGCCGCTTCCGGCGCCGGGGCCTGCTTCACCGGCTTCCGGGGCGCGGGCTCGCCGGTGCCCTTCTTCTTGTCGTCCTCCGGAGAACCCTTCTCGGGCGGGGACACCGCGAACTCCCCCGGCGCCTCCGGCGCGCTCCCGTCGAGCACGGTCCCCGCCGCCGCCACTGACGGCTGCCCGGGGCCCTCGTCGTCGTTCCCGGCGAGTACCAGGAACGGCACCGACACGAGCAGTGCTCCGGCCACCGCCGCCCCGGCCAGTACCGCCTTGCCCGGCCGTCCCACCGTCGCGGCCTGCTGGGGGCGGCCGATCGCGGTGGCGGTCATGGTCCGCACGAGCGCCGGCAGCCTGCTGCGGGCGGCGGCCGTGGCGCCGGGTGCCGCATCGGACTCGGGCCCGGCGGGCTCCGAGGTCGCGGACCCGGCAGGCTCCGAGGTCGCCGGCCCGGCCGCCCGGTCCTCTCCGGGCGCGCTCTCGCCCTCACCGGGCTTCTCCTCGGGCCGGACGGGTCCTTCCGCGGGCTCCGCGGCCTTCGGGTGCTCCGGGGCCCGCGTACCCGTACGCGTGGTCTCCGCGGCCTGCGGCCCGGTCCCGGCCTCCGCGGGCTCGGGTCCGGCGGGGGCGGCGGCCGTGCCGGTCGCGGCCGGCCCCTCGGAAGCGGGCGGTTGCTGGGACGGACGCGTCACGGGGTTCTCCCTGTGGTGTGGGGCCAGGGTTCGGATGGACGGTCGGCACGGTCCGCCGAAGAGGCGGCCGGCGTAGCGCCGGGGGCGCCCTCCGCCGCGGTGACCGTGGCGGGGGAGACCCGCGCGCCGCCCTCGGCGGGCACCGGGCCGGTCAGGCTGTCCGCCGGCACGAACAGCGGGGCCACAGCACCGGGGTTGACCATCAGCATGGTGCCGGAGCCTTTCAGTGAGTGGGCCAGTTCGCGTGCCGGCAAGGTGTCATGGTGAAGTGCATCGGACATGAACTCATGGGTCGGCGAGGTGAACAACAGGACCGCCGGCGCACCGTCCCGCCCGGCGGCCGTGAGCGGCCCGCCGTCCGGTCCGCGCACCACGGTGACGTCCGACTCCGCGAGCGCCGTGAGCGCGGCTTCCACCGAGCCGTAGCCGGTGGCGGCTCGCTGCGCCGCGGCGTCCACCGGATCGGTGGGCTCGGGCCAGCCGAGCACCCGCGCCGAAGGCCGGTACGCGGGATTGGCACGGTACTCCCCCACGCTCCCGCTCCCGTCCGACTGCCACTCCCCCAGCACCGCCCACTCGGGCGGCGGCCGCTCCTCGGTCCACTCCGGGTCCACCACCCCGACCCAGTGCCCCGGCGCCCTGCGGGCGGCAGCCCTTACGGCCTCGGGTATGCCGGAGGTGTCCGCGCTGTCGGCGGGACCGGCGGTGTCCGGGGCGGGTGACACGGGGTCCGCGGCCGGGCCGGTGGCCCCGGAGATGACGGACGGGGCGTCGCTCAAGTCCTTCTGCCGTTCTCCGGGACGCATCTCCACCTGAACTCTTGGGTCTTCACGCACTCCCAGGTGCCGCGTCACATGCGTTCGCACGCGGGCACCCATCAGATCGTGGAGTCGACAGGATGTCACACGAGCCCTGCCCGCGGGAGCTCGGGGAAGATCCTTACGGAGGTCTCCGTGCACGTGTTCCCTGTGCGAACCATGGACGTTCCGCCAGCAGTTGGGCGCGAGAGGACAAAGCGGCGGAGGCGTCCGGGGGTGGGAACGGCCACCGCCCCCATCACGGGCTACGTTGATACGCCGTCGGCCCCTTCCACGTGCGGCGCCTTCCGGCCCGTGTTCCGGGCGGGGCCGTACGGGAACGCCTCGCAGCGCGGCAAGGCGTCGGGCCGTGCCAAACCGCCAGCACGCCAGATACCGCTGAATCCGGCGAGGCGGGCCGGCCGGCCCGTACGGCGCCGCGCCCGACCGCACCCGCAGACGTACAGCCTCACGTCCGGCCCTGCCCCTGCCCTTGCCCTTGCCTACAGACAGTCCACGACAAAGGAGTACACGAATGTCTCCCCAGCACCCCGCATCCGGCACGAACGCGGCGGCGGCCGCGGCCCCCCGCACACCGGAAGCCGGGTCCCCGGCGCCGCCCTCCGCCCCGGCCGGGGAGACGCCGCGCCCGGCCGCCGACGCGCCCGAGGCGGAGACCGCCGCCGCCCCGGCCGGGGAGCCCGCCGTTGCGCCACCCCCGGCGGCCGCCTCCGGCAGGACCGCCGAGACGCACGAGGAGGGCGTCGGCGTGGTGGCCGCCGTCGCGACGGCGCCGGGCACCAGGACGAGCACAGGCGTCGACGGCGGGCGCCCACGCACCCCGGTCCTGGCCGGGGCCGCCTTCGTCGGCGCCGCCCTCATCGCCATACCCCTGCTGCTGATCGGCAGCGCCGACGACAAGGAGCGGGAGACCGCACGACCGGTAGCGGCAGGTGCGGACACCGTCCTCAACCCGAATTCCGCCCCCGCCGCCATCGACGACTACGTGGCCGGGAAGCCCAGCGCCTCCCCGGCCACGAAGAAGAAGCGCAGTGCGTCCCCGAGCGCGGAGAAGCCGAGGAGCGCGGGGGTTCCGAAGGCCACCGTCCCCGAGCCCGTAGTGCCGAAGCCGGAACCGGAGCCCAAGCCGAGCCGCCCGGCCGAGAAGAAGCCCGCACCCATGGCGAAGCCCGAGCCCAAGGCGGCCCCGAAGCCGAACTGGAGCACGGTGACCGTCTCCGCGCCCGGCGTCCTCCAGGTCAACCAGGCATGGACCACCAACCGCATCCGCATGGTCATGCAGACCGACGGCAACCTCGTCGTCCTCAACGAACTGGGCAAGCCCATCTGGGCGTCCATGACCTTCGGCCCGAACCACCGGGCGAACTTCCAGCCCGACGGCAACCTTGTCGTCCACAACGGCGACGGCCGCCCGATCTGGGCCTCCAAGACCCATGACTACGCCGGCGCCCAGCTGGTCTTCCGGGCCGACGCCAAGGTGGTCATCGTGCACCACGGCAGAGTCGTCTGGTCCACCTGACGGAACGGCACTGGTGGGCGCCGCCCCTGCGACGAGGACGGCGCCCGGAAGGCCGGCGGAGGCCGGCGCGCAGGAACGTCAACCGGCCATCCGCCCGCCTCGCGAGTGGCGACGGAGGCCGTCTCATGCTCGTGCGTACGGGTGGCGGGTGGGGCGCGTGCCCGGCGCACGGGGGCGCGGTGTGCTCCCTGTGTGTGTCACCCCCGTCTGCGGGCGCACGCCGGCGGCTATCCGGATTTGCGTGGGTCGTACTCGGTAAAACGTGCACATCGGGGACATGGCGTGGCTGGATATTTCCGCAGAGACGGGTTTGGCATATGTCTCGGGCGGGCTTCTCACTTTGACGTCCGATGACTTACTCACAAGTAACGAGTGAATGTTCATCTTCTGGCCGCGAGGGTGTTCTAGTGTGATTAGCATGAACGGGCCAAGTCAGGGAAAAAGTCTGGCTCGGCCACCGGTGTACCGCTGTTCCGGAGGCGCAACCTATCTCCGCTCCGCGCAGCCGAAGTCGCACCATGGGGGCGGAGTACTCGGCGGCGTCACGGCGGGAATCGGTCGGATCAGCATGCCCGGAAAAGAGACACACGAAGTACGTGCCGTGGAAAAGTGAGAAGCAGGTGGGGGCGGTCGTGATCAATCCTTTCGATGACGAGTCGGGGCGGTTCGTGGTGCTGGTCAACGGCGAGGGTCAGTACTCGCTGTGGCCCGCCCATATCGATGTCCCGGGCGGATGGCGCGTCGACGGACCGGAAGGGTCGCGCCAGGAATGTCTGGACGCGGTCGAAGGCGCCTGGACCGACATGCGGCCCGCCGGTCTGGTGCGGGCCATGGAGGACGGCGCGGCGTAGGCCCGAGGCCGGGCAGCCGAGGGGCGTCATGGCGCCCGGGCCGGGCGGTGTCCCGGCGTCCCCTCCGGGCGACTCGCCGATTCGGTCATAATCGATCAGATGTTGGCAGCAATTGATCATTTCTCGCCAACACAAGTTCGCGCTGCCCTTATGTGGCTTTCGTAAAACATCGGTGGACTGCCTCGTGGCTTGTCCTCAAAGCGCGAAGACAGCGGAGCTACTCACCGGGTGCTCACCCCGTGAGGGACTCCCGACAGAGTCCGCGCCATGGGTGCGACGATGGTCCGCTCGTCGTTTTCACCACCCGTCGCCGGCGCTCGGCTCCTAACCGGCAGGGCAGTTCCGTCCTGCCCTCTTCGCCGTCCCCGAAAACTCTCCCCAAAGGTGTGCATCAGCATGCGCGAAAACCACTCCCCCGCAACCCGCGCGGTTTCCCAAGAGTTATTCGATCTGACTACGGCTCAGCAAGGTGTCTGGTATGGGCAGCTGGTCGACCCCGACAGCCCTAAATACAACATCGGGGAGTGCTTCGAGATCCGTGGCGGCCTCGACGAGGGTTTGTTCGCCGCAGCGGTCGACCGTGCCGTCGCCCTGTGCGAGAGCCTCAACACCGAGTTCGTCACCAGCGACGACACGGTCCGTCAGCGCGTCGTCCGTCGTCCGTCCCGAACCGGCCGACTCCGCCTGGTCGACCTGTCCGGCGCCGAGGACCCCGCCTCGGCGGCCGAACGTTACCTGGCCGAGGACATGGCCACCGTCGACAGGCTCGATGCCCCGCAGCACCATTTCGCGCTGCTGCGGCTCGGCCGTCATCTGCACTACTGGTACGTGCGTTACCACCACATAGCCCTCGACGGGCTCGGCGGCGCCGTCTTCGCCCGCACGGTGGCCGACCTCTACGGACGTGCCGTGCACGGCGAGAACCTCGCCGAGGTCGAGCCGCCCGCGGCCACCCTGCGCGATCTCGTGGACGACGAGACGGCCTACCGTGCATCGGACCGTTACGAGGCCGACCGCGCCTACTGGACCAGCAGGTTCGCGGACCTGGTCACCGGTCCCGCCGTGGACCCGGCCGGCGCCGGACACCAAGGGAACGAGAAGGGCGAAGAGGACGCGCGCGCCGGCAGGGCGCTCGTCCGCCGGCGCAACGACGCTCCGGCGCCGACCGCCCCCGACGCCCCGGACGTCGGACTGCACACCGGCGACACCCTGCCCGTCGCCGTCCTCGACGGCCTGCGCCGGCTCGCCTCCGCCCATCGCACCACCTGGACCGCCGTACTCGTGAGCGCGGTCGCCGCCTACACCGGCCGGGTCACCGGGACGCGGGACGTCACCGTGGGCCTCGCCTCCAACGGCCGTCACGGCGGGCTCAGGAACATCGTCGGCATGACCGCCAACATCCTGCCGCTGCGCCTGACCGTCACCGCCGACATGACGGTCGGCGCTCTCGTACGCGCTGTCGCCACCGAGATGCGCGGCGCGCTGCGCCACCGCCGCTTCTCCCGCGAACAGCTCGCCCGTGAACTGAACATGGCCGACGACGCGGCGCGCCTGACCGGTGTCGTGGTCAACATCATGGGTTACGAGTACGACCTGGACTTCGCCGGAAGTCCCGGCGCCTCCCGCTTGCTGTCCATCGGACCCGTCGACGACGTGTCCCTCTTCGTCTCCGAACGGTCCGAGGGCACAGGGCCGTTGATCGGCTTCGACGCCAACCCGGAGCTGTACCGTCCCGAGGACGTGCGGCTGCACCAGCAGGCGGTCGTCTCCTTCCTGTCGGCTCTGGCCGGCGCGGACGCCGACACCCTCCTGCGGGATCTGCCGTTCACCGACGCCACCACCGCCGGGGCTCTGCTCGCGCAGGGGCGCGGCACCGGCCTGCCCGCGGGGACCGTGGACTCGAGCCTGCCCGAGGTGTTCGGCGCTCAGGTACGCCGGACACCGGACGCCCCGGCGGTGGTGGACGGCGCCGTCACGCTCTCCTACCGGGAGCTGGCGCGGGTGGCGGAGGACCTTTCCCGCGCCCTGGCCGGGTGGGGTGTCGACGCCGAGGACGGTGTCGGTGTGCTGGCGGGCCGTTCGGCGGCCCTGGTGTCCGCGACGCTCGGCGCGGTCGGCGCGGGAGCGGCGTACGTACCGATGGACCCCGCATGGCCGGCCGAACGGCTCGACCGCGTCGCGGAGATCGCCCGGGTCCGCGCCCTGGTGGTCGACGAGGCCGGTGCCGGTGAGCCCTGGGTGCGGGAGAGGGCCGCCACCCTGCCGGTGGTGGTCGTCGACGGCGCCGGGCGCGTGGTGCGCGGCGCTCCGCCGGAACAGGGACCGCTGCCCCGCGTGGCCCGGGGCGACCGGCTCGCCTACGTGATGTTCACCTCCGGTTCCACCGGCCTGCCCAAGGGGGTGGGAGTCGCCCACGCCGACGTGCTCGCGCTGGCCGCCGACTCCGCCTGGACAGGCGGGGTGTCCGACGCGGTGCTGCTGCACTCGGCCTACGTGTTCGACGCCTCCACGTTCGAGATCTGGGTCCCGCTCCTCAACGGCGGCCGCGTGGTCGTCGCCCCCGGCGGCGTGCTGGAGCCCCAGGTCCTCCAGGACATGGTGCGGCGGCACGGGGTGAGCGCGTTGTTCCTGACGACTGCCCTGTTCAACGTCCTGGCCGAGGCGGGTCCGGCCGCCTTCACCGGACTGCGCCTGGTCGCCGTGGGCGGCGAGGCCGCGCCCCCCGACCTGATGCAGCGGGTGGCCGCCGCGCCCGGCCCGCGCGTGCTGAACGTGTACGGCCCCACGGAGACCACGACCTTCGCCACCCGTCATCAGGTCGCCGCCGGTACTACGGGCGTGCCGCCCATCGGCCTGGCCCTGGACGGGATGCGCCTGTACGTGCTCGACAGCGACCTGTCCATGGTGCCGCCCGGTGTGGTGGGCGAGTTGTACGTGTCCGGCCACGGTGTCGCCCGCGGTTACCAGGGCCGTGCGGCGCTGACCGCCACCCGGTTCGTCGCCGACCCGTACGACGCGCGCGGTGGCCGCATGTACCGCACCGGAGACCTCGCCCGCTGGACGGCGCGCGGCGACGTCGAGTACGTCGGCCGTGCGGACGGGCAGATCAAGCTGCGGGGGTTCCGCATCGAACCCGCCGAGATCGAGAACGTCCTGCTCGGCGACCCGGACGTGCGCGCCGCCTGCGTGCTGGTCCGCGAGGACGTACCCGGCGACCGCCGGCTCGTCGCCTACGCCGTCCCCGCCCCCGGCTCCCTGCTGGACGGCTCCGCCCTGGCACGTCGTGTCGGGCGCGTGCTGCCCGCGTACATGGTGCCCTCCGTCTTCGTGCCCCTCGACGCGCTGCCCCTGAACCCCAACGGCAAGGTCGACCGCCGCGCCCTGCCCGCGCCCCGCGCCGTCGCCCCCGGGAGCCGCGCGCCGCGCACCGCCTACGAGGAGGTGCTGGCCGGCCTGTTCGCCGACGTGCTGGGGGTGAGCGCGGTCGGCATCGACGACAACTTCTTCTCCCTGGGCGGACACTCGCTGCTCGCCACCCGCCTGACCGCCCGGGTGCGGGCCGCCCTGGGCGCCGAACTTGGTCTGCGCACGCTCTTCGACCACCCCACGGTCGCCTCCCTGGCCGCCGCGCTCGACACCGCCGGGGCCGCCAGGCCCGCGCTCACCCCGCAGGAGCGGCCCGCGGCGGTACCGCTGTCCTACGCGCAGCAGCGCCTGTGGTTCCTCAACCGGGTGGAGGGCCCCGCCGCCACGTACAACGTTCCGCTCGTCCTGGCACTCGACGGTCCTCTGGACACGGACGCCCTGCGCGGCGCCCTGGCCGACGTGGTCGCCCGGCACGAGAGCCTGCGCACCGTCTTCGCCGAACAGGACGGCGTCGCCCGCCAGGAGGTCCTCGACGCGGGCGCCGCCGCCTCGCTCGCCCCTCTCGTCGTCGAACCGGCCCCGGCCGAGGAGACCGCCGACGCCTGGGCCGAGGAGACGGTGTCCCGCCTGACCGCCGAGCCCTTCGACCTCACCGGCGACCTCGCCGTCCGCGCCCGGCTGCTCCGGCTGGGCCATGACCGCCACGTCCTGGTCCTCGTCCTGCACCACGTCGTCGCGGACGGCTGGTCCCTCGCCCCGCTCAGCCGTGACCTCGGCGCCGCCTACCGCGCCAGGAGCACGGACGCGGGCACGCCCGACTGGCCCGCGCTGCCCGTGCAGTACGCCGACTACGCCCTGTGGCAGCGCCGGCTCCTCGGCGACGACAGTGACCCGGACAGCCTGGCCGCACGCCAGCTCGCCTTCTGGCAGGAGGCCCTGCGCGGCTCCCCCGACCTGCTGGACCTGCCCGTGGACCGGGCCCGCCCCGCCGTGCCCAGCCACCGGGGCGACGCCGTCCCCTTCGAGCTGCCCGCCCCGGCGCACGCCGCGCTCGTCCGGCTCGCCCGCGCCGCCGGCTGCACCCCCTTCATGGTGCTCCAGGCGGCTCTCGCCGTGACGCTGCGGGCTCACGGCGCCGGTGACGACATCCCGCTGGGTACCGCCGTGGCCGGCCGCACCGACGAGGTCCTCGACGACCTGGTCGGATTCTTCGTCAACACCGTCGTCCTGCGCGCGGACCTGTCCGGCGACCCGACCTTCCGCGAACTGCTGGACCGGGTCAAGGAATTCGACATCGCCGCCCTCAGCCACGGCGACATCCCCTTCGAACGGATCGTGGAGGCCCTCAATCCGGAGCGGTCCAGCGACCACCACCCGCTCTTCCAGACCATGCTGGTCCTCCAGAACCAGGAGCGGGCGGGGCTCGATCTGCCGGGCGTCACCGTCCGCGACCGGTCCGGGCACACGGGGGTCAGCAAGTTCGACCTGACGTTCTCGCTCACCGAGCTCCCGGAGCACTCGGATTTCACCGAGCACACGGGGCACACCGACGCCGGCCGCGCCGCCGCGGACACCCCGGTCGGCGCCGGAGGCATCGGCGGCTACCTGGAGTACGCCACCGACCTCTTCGAGGCCGCCACCGCCCGCGCCCTGTGCGCCCGCTTCACCCGCGTCCTCACCCTGGCCGTGACCGACCCCGACCTGGCGGTCGGCGACCTCGACCCGCTCACCCCGGATGAGCGCGACAGCCTTCTCGCCCAGGGACGGGGCGCGGAACCGGCGCTGCCCGCCCGCACGGCCCCCGAAGCGGTCCGGGAGTGGGCCGCCCGTACACCGCACGCGGTCGCCGTGCGTGACGCGCACACGAGCCTCACCTACGCCGAACTCGACGCCCGCGCCGACGCCCTCGCCCACGTCCTGCGGGCCCGGGGCGCGGGACGCGAGGACCGGATCGCCCTAGCCGCGCCGCCGTCCGTGGACACCGTCGTCGCCACGCTGGCCGTGCTGCGGGCGGGGGCCGCCTACCTGCCCGTCGACCCGCAGTACCCGCACGCCCGCATCCGGCACATGCTGGACGACGCCAGACCCGTCCTGCTGCTCACCACCACGGACGTCCACGCGGACCTGCCCGCCTGCGACGTCCCGTGGCTCGCCCTCGACGACCCGGCCGCCACACCCCCGGGCCCCTCCCCGGCGCTCCCGGACACGGCCCTCCACCCGGCGGACCCCGCGTACGTGATCTACACCTCCGGCTCCACCGGCCGCCCCAAAGGCGTGGTGGTCCCGCACACCGCCCTCGCCCATCACATGGCGTGGATGGCGCGGCACCTGGCGATCACCCCGCAGGACCGGGTCCTGGCCCGCACGTCCACCAGCTTCGACGCCTCCGTGTGGGAGCTGTGGCTCCCCCTGATGAACGGCGCCGAAGTCTGCGTGCTGCCGCACGGCGCCAATCAGGAGCCCCGCGAACTCGTCTCCTGGATGAGCCGGTTCGGCGTCACCGTCGCCCAGTTCGTACCCTCCCACCTGACCCTCGTCCTCACCGAGGCCGCGCGCACCGCGCCGCTGCCCGGCCTGCGCGCAGTGCTGTGCGGTGGCGAACCGCTGCCGCGCGCCCTCGCCGACGATGTGGCCGAGCTGTGGCGGGCCGAGGTGCACAACCTCTACGGGCCGACCGAGACGGCCATCGACGCCACCGCCCACCGCGCCGACGGCCCGGGGGGCGGCGGACACGCGGACGCCGGTACGCCGTACGAGACGGTGCCGATCGGGCGTGCCGTCGACGGGATGCGCGCCTACGTCCTCGACGGCCGTCTGCGGCCCGTACCGCCGGGTGTCACCGGGGAGCTCTACCTGTCGGGTCCCAACCTCGCCCGCGGCTACCTGAACCGCGGGGGCCTGACCTCGGCGCGCTTCGTCGCCGACCCGTTCGACGCCACCGGTGCCCGCATGTACCGGACGGGTGACCTCGTACGGTGGAATGCGCACGGTCTCCTCGACTACGTGGCCCGCGCCGACGACCAGGTGAAGCTCCGCGGCTTCCGGATCGAGCTGGGCGAGGTCGAGGCCGCGCTCCTGTCACAGCCCGGTGTCACGGCCGCCTGCGCCGTGATCCGCGAGGACGCGCCCGGCCGGCGCCGCCTCGTCGCCTACACCGTCGCGGGAGAGGCGGCCCCGCGCGCCGCCGCCCTGCGCGACGCACTCGCCGAGACCCTGCCGCACTACATGGTGCCGGGCACCGTCGTCGCCCTGGACGCTCTCCCGCTCCTGCCCAACGGCAAGGTGGACCGGCGGGCGCTGCCGGAACCCGGGCCGGACACCGATGCTCCCACCGGACCGGCGCGGCACACGCCCCAGGAGGACCTGCTCGCCGGCATCTTCGCCGATGTTCTTCAGCGGCCGCATGTGGGTCCGCACGACAGCTTCTTCGACCTCGGCGGGCACTCGCTCCTCGCCATGCGCGTCGTCAGCCGCGTCCGCACCGTCCTGGGTGCCGAGATCGCCGTACGCACCCTCTTCGAGCACCCGACCGTCGCGGGTCTGGCCCGGGCCCTCGACACGCCGGGCCGGGGCCGCCCGCCCGTGGTGCCCGCGGCGCACCGGCCCGATCCGCTTCCGCTGTCCTTCGCGCAGCAACGCCTGTGGTTCCTCAACCGGCTGGAAGGCCCCAGTTCCGCGTACAACATCCCGCTGGTGCTGGAACTCCACGGCACCCTGGAGACGGACGCCCTGCGCGCCGCCCTGCGTGACGTCGTGGAGCGGCACGAGGCGCTGCGTACGCTGTTCCCCGAACAGGACGGGGTGCCGCACCAGCTGGTGGTGCCCGCCGAGGCCGCCACACCCCGTCTGCCTGTGGTCACGACGGCGCCGGCCGGTCTGGAGGCGGCCGTCCTGGCCGCCGTGCGCGAGCCGTTCGACGTCCTCACGGACCCGCCGCTGCGTGCCCTGCTCCTGCGTTCCGCACCCGCTCACCACGTCCTGGTGCTCGTCCTGCACCACATCGCGGGCGACGGCTGGTCCCTCGCGCCGCTCGCCCGAGATCTCGGTGACGCCTACCGGGTCCGTCTCGCGGGCGGTGAACCCGAGCCGGTAGCCAACGCCCCGCTCCAGTACGCCGACTACGCGCTCTGGCAGCGCGCCGCCCTCGGCGACGGCGTCGCGCCGCAGAGCGTCCTGCGGCAGCAGCTCGACCACTGGCACAGCGCCCTGGCGGATCTGCCCGGACTGATCGACCTGCCGCTGGACCGGCCGCGCCCGGTCACCACCGACCCGAGGGGAGCCGTCCACACCTTCGACGTCTCCCCCTCCCTGCACGCACAGCTCCTGCGGCTGGCGCGGGAGTCGGGCAGCAGTCTGTTCATGGTGCTCCAGGCGGCGGTGGCCACGCTGCTGCACCGGCACGGCGCGGGTGACGACATCCCGCTCGGCTCGCCCGTCGCCGGCCGCACGGACGAGGCCCTGGAGGATCTGGTCGGATTCTTCGTCAACACGCTGGTCCTGCGCACGGACCTGTCCGGCAATCCGTCCTTCCGCGAACTGCTGACCCGCGTCCGGGAGTTCGACCTGGCCGCCTACGCCCACCAGGACGTGCCCTTCGAACGGCTGGTGGAGAGCCTCAACCCCGTCCGGGCGCGCAACCACCACCCGCTGTTCCAGACCATGCTGGTCCTGCAGAACCAGGAGCCCGCCCGCCCCGACCTGCCGGGGCTCACCGTCGAGAGCCGGCTCGTCCACAACGGCCTGAGCAAGTTCGACCTCACCTTCGCCTTCGACGAGGAGCCGGGCGGCGGGGGCCTCACCGCCGGGATCGAGTACGCCACCGCGCTCTTCGACCGGTCCACCGTCGAAGCACTGACGGACCGCCTGGTCCGCCTCCTGGAACAGGTGGCCGCCGACCCCGCTCTGCCCCTGGCGGGCTACGACCTGATGACGCCGGACGAACACGCCCGCGTCACGCACTGGGGCACCGGCCGCCGCCTGCCCGCGGACACGGAGGACGCCACCCTACCCGCGCTCTTCGCGGCCCAGGCACACCGCACACCTGACGCCGTCGCCGTCAGCGACGCCGGCGGCACCCTCACCTACGCCGGACTCGACCGGATCTCCGGCGACCTCGCCCGCGCCCTGGCGGGCCTGGGCGTCGGACCCGAGACCGGGGTCGGCGTGCTGCTCACCCGGTCGCCCGCGGTGGTGTCGGTCTCCCTCGGCGCGGTCCGCGCGGCCGGCGCCTACGTCCCGCTGGACGCCCGCTGGCCGGAGGAACGTCTCGAGAAGGTCGCCGAAGTGGCGGCCGTGCGGGTCCTGGTCGTCGACGAGGACGCCTTCGCCTCCCCGTGGGTGACCTCGGCGGCCCGCCGGGTACCGGTCGTGGTCGTGGACCGGCAGGGCCGCATCCTGCGGGGCGCGCCCGAGCGGCCGGGCCGCCCGGCCGCCGTGGCCGGTCCCGGCGCCCTCGCCTACGTGATGTTCACCTCCGGCTCGACCGGCCTGCCCAAGGGTGTGGGCGTCACGCACGCCGACGTCGTGGCGCTGACGTCCGACTCCGCCTGGCAGGGCGGCGCCGCCGACGCGGTCCTGATGCACTCGGCGTACGTCTTCGACGCCTCCACGTTCGAGATCTGGGCTCCGCTCCTGCGCGGCGGCCGGGTCGTCGTCGCACCGGACGGCGTCCTGGAGGCCCGCACGCTCGGCGAAGCGGCACAGGAGCACGGCGTGACCGCCGTCTTCCTGACGACGGCCCTGTTCAACGTGATCGCCGAGACCGACCCGGGCGCCTTCGCCGGTCTCCGGCTCGTCTGCGCGGGAGGGGAGCTGGCCTCGCCGGACGCGATGCAGCGGGTGGCCGGGACCGTACCCGGCCTGCGCGTCCTCCACGTGTACGGGCCCACCGAGACCACCACCTTCGCCAGCCGCTACGACGTGGTGGCCGACCTGGCGTCGGGACCGCCGCCGATCGGGCGGGTCCTGGACGGCATGCGCGGCTATGTGCTCGACAGCTCCCTGGGCCCCGTACCGCCGGGTGTCGTGGGCGAGCTGTACCTGGCCGGACGCGGCGTGGCACGCGGGTACACCGGCCTTCCGGGCCTGACCTCCACCCGCTTCGTGGCCGACCCGTTCGACCCGGCGGGCGGGCGCATGTACCGCACCGGCGACCTCGTCAGGTGGACCGGCGACGGGCAGACAGCGTACGTCGGCCGTGCCGACGGCCAGGTGAAGCTGCGCGGCTACCGCATCGAACTCGGCGAGATCGAGGGCGTGCTGGCCTGCTGCGAAGGCGTCGCCGACTCCTTCGCCGTCGTCCGCGAGGACACCCCGGGCGACCGGCGGCTCGTCGCGTACGTGGTGCCCGCCCCCGGGGCGCGCCCCGAACCCGGTGACCTCCTGTCGGCGGTGGGCCGGTCGCTGCCGGCCTACATGGTGCCCTCCGCGGTCGTCCTGCTCGACGCGCTCCCGCTGACCGTCAACGGCAAGGTGGACCGGCGTGCCCTGCCCGTACCCGAGCACCACGCTCCGGTCCGCGGGCGTGCCGCCCGCACCGCCCGCGAGGAGATCCTGTGCGGACTCTTCGCGGACGTGCTCGGACTCGCCGGGGCGGGAGCCGACGACGACTTCTTCGCCCTGGGCGGCCACTCCCTGCTCGCCACCCGCCTCGCCGCGCGCATCCGCACCGCGCTCGGCGTCGAGGTACAGGTCAAGGCGCTCTTCGAGCACCCCACACCGGCCGCGCTCGCTGCCGTACTGGACGGCGCGGAAGAGGCCAGGAAACCCCTGGAGCGCGCCCCGGTCCGCCCCGATCCCCTGCCGCTCTCCTTCGCGCAGCAGCGCCTGTGGTTCCTGAACCGGTTGGAGGGGCCCAGCGCCACGTACAACGTGCCGCTCGTGCTCCGCCTGGACGGCCCGCTCGACGCGGAGGCCCTGGAGAGCGCCCTCTCGGACGTCGTCGAACGCCACGAAAGCCTGCGCACCGTCTTTCCCGACTCCGACGGCGTGGCCCGCCAGCTCGTCCTGGACGCCGACGGCGCCGACCTCGACCTGACGCCCCGCGACACCGACCCCGCCCGCCTCGACGACGTCCTGACCACCGAGGTGGCGCACACCTTCGACGTGGGCGGTGAACTCCCGGTACGCGCCCGGCTGCTGCGCCTCGGCGCCGAGGCGCACGTCCTGGTGCTCGTCGTCCACCACATCGCGGGAGACGGCTGGTCCCTCGCCCCGCTCGCCCGCGACCTCGGCGACGCCTACCGGGCACGCGCCGAGGGCGAGGAACCCTCCTGGACGGAACTCGGCGTCCAGTACGCCGACTACACCCTGTGGCAGCGCGCGCTGCTCGGCGACGAGGACGACCCGACCAGCCAGGCCGCCCGCCAGCTGGACTTCTGGCGCACGGCACTCGCCGGCGCCCCCGACCTGCTCGATCTGCCCTGCGACCGGCCGCGCCCCGCCGTCACGGCGTACCGGGGGGACGCGTTCACCTTCCCCGTCGACGCGGACACCCACCGAGCCCTCGCGGACCTCGCCCGTGCCCGTGGGTGCAGCCTCTTCATGGTGCTCCAGGCGGCCCTGTCGGTGCTCCTCTCCCGGCACGGCGCCGGTGAGGACATCCCGGTCGGCACCGCCGTCGCCGGACGCACCGACGAAGCCCTGGACGATCTGGTGGGCTTCTTCGTCAACACCCTCGTCCTGCGCGCCGACCTGAGCGGAGATCCCACCTTCGGCGAAGTGGTCGACCGGGTACGGGCGTTCGACCTGGCCGCCTACGCACACCAGGACGTGCCGTTCGAGCGTCTCGTGGACGCGCTCAGCCCTTCCCGGGCCCAGAACCACCATCCGCTCTTCCAGACCATGCTCGTCCTCCAGAACCATGCGGACGCCACGGTCGACCTGCCCGGGCTCACGGTGACGGAACAGCCGGTGCACACCGGCATCAGCAAGTTCGACCTGACCTTCACCTTCACCGAGACGCGGGACGGTACGGGCCGGCCCGCCGGCCTGGACGGCGTCCTCGAGTTCTCCACCGAGCTCTTCGCCCACACCACCGCCCACGCGCTGGCCGCCCGGCTGACCCGCCTGCTCGCCTCCCTCTCCGCCGACCCCGGCCAGCGCGTACACGCCACCGAGCTCATGGACACGGCCGAGCTGCGGAGCCTGGAGCGCACCGCGCGCGGCCCGCTGCGGTCCGTGGCGGCGCGCACGGTACCCGACGCGTTCCGTGCCCGGTGCACCAGGACCCCGGCGGCGATCGCCGTCCGGGAGGGTGCGCACCATCTCACCTTCAGCGAACTGGACGCGCTGTCCGACGACCTGGCGCACCATCTGCACGACCGGAACATCGGCCGGGGCGACATCGTCGCCCTCGCCCTGCAAGGCACCGCTGACCAGGTCGTCGCGATGCTGGCGGTGGCCAAGGCCGGAGCCGCCTACCTGCCGGTCGACCTGGAGTACCCCGAGGCGCGTATCGCCTACATGCTCGACGACGCCCGCCCGGCGCTGCTCCTCACGCACCGCGCCACGCGGTCGGTGCCGAACGTGGCCTGCCTGGCGCTCGACGACCGGGCCACCTGGTCCACCGGGCGCGCGGCGCCTCCCGCCGCGGCGCCGGACCCGCGCGACGCGGCGTACGTCATCTACACCTCGGGCTCCACCGGCCGCCCCAAAGGCGTCGTCGTCACGCACTCGGCCCTGACCAACCACATGGCGTGGATGGCGGACCACCTCGGCCTCACCGACGAGGACCGGGTCCTCGCCCGTACGTCGCCGAGTTTCGACGCCTCGGTGTGGGAGACCTGGCTGCCGCTCCTGCACGGCGGTTCCACGTGCCCCGTGCCGCCCTCCGTCAACCACGACCCCGCCGGGCTGCTGGCCCGGATGCGCGACGCGGGTGTGACCATCGCCCAGTTCGTTCCCTCGCACCTCTCCCTCATCCTCACCGAGACCGGCCCCGACCAGGCGCCCGCCACACTGCGAGCCGTCCTGTGCGGCGGCGAGATACTGCCCCGGTCCCTGGCGGAGCGTGCCGGACGGGCCTGGCGGGTCGAGGTGCACAACCTGTACGGACCCACCGAGACGACCGTCGACGCCGCCGCCCACCGCTACCGGGGTGACGGGGACCTCCCGGAGGGGGAGGGGAACGTGCCGCTCGGCCTCCCCGTCGACAACACCCGCGCCTACGTCCTGGACTCCGGTCTCCGGCCGGTGCCGCCGGGTGTCACCGGCGAGCTGTACGTCGCGGGCGACGGACTCGCGCGCGGCTACCTGGGACGTCCCGGCCTGACCGCCTCACGGTTCGTCGCCGATCCGTACGGCCCCGGCGGGTCCCGGATGTACCGCACGGGCGACCTCGTGCGACGGGACGCCGACGGCCTGCTCGCCTATGTCTCGCGCGCCGACGACCAGGTCAAGCTGCACGGCTTCCGCATCGAGCTCGGCGAGATCGAGGCCGCTCTGACCGCCCTCGACCCCATCGCCGCCGCCTGCGCGCTCGTACGTGAGGACCGGCCGGGCGAGCGCCGTCTGGTCGCCTACACCGTGCACGACAAGCGCGGCAGCGCCCCGGCCCTCACCGATGGCGAGCTGCGCGCCCGGCTGGCGTCGACGCTGCCGCCGTACATGGTGCCCAGTGTCTTCGTCCCCCTCGACGCGCTGCCGCTGCTGCCCAACGGCAAGACCGACCGCCGCGCCATGCCCGTCCCGCCGCGCCCCGCCGCATCCCGGCCGGGAGGGCAGCCGCGTACCGCAGGGGAACGTGTCCTGTGTGACGTGTTCTCCTCCGTCCTGCGCGTCCCCGCCGTCCGCACCGACGACGACTTCTTCGCGCTCGGCGGCGACAGCATCCTCTCCATCCAGCTCGTCAGCCGGGTCCGGGAGGCCGGCTTCCGTGTCACCCCGCGTGACGTCTTCACCCACCGCACACCGGGGGCCATCGCGGCCGCCGCCACCGAGATCGGCCAGGACACCGTCGCACCGGACGACCAGGGCACCGGCGAGATGCCGCCGACGCCCATCGCCGCCTGGTTCCTGGAGCGGCCGGGCACCACGGACGGCTACAACCAGTCCGGGGTGCTGTGTACGCCGGCGGGCGCCGACGAGGAGTCACTCGTCGCGACCCTCCAGCTCCTCATCGACCACCACGACATGCTCCGTCTGCGGGCCACCCGCCCGGACATGGGTGAACCCGTCGTCGAGGTCCTGCCGCCCGGCGCCGTGCCGGCCCGGCACCGCTTCACCCGCCTCGACGTCACGGGGCTCGGCGCCGAGGCCGTCCGCGCCGCGGTCACCGAGGCGGGCGAAGAGGCCCGCAGGCGGCTGCGGCCCGCGCAGGGGGACGTGGTCGAGGCCGTCTGGTGCGACGCGGGACCGCACGCGCGCGGGCGTCTGCTGCTCGTCGTGCACCACCTGGCCGTCGACGCGGTGTCCTGGCGCATCCTCGCCGACGATCTGGCCACCGCATGGAAGGCGGTCACCACCGGGGCGGTCACCGGCGGGCGCCCCTCCGCAGCAGCGGCGCTGCCCGCCGTCCCCACGTCCTACCGGCGCTGGGCACAGCTCCTCGCGTCCCAGGCGCGGGGTACCGCGCGCGAGGCGGAACTGCCGCTCTGGGAGAAGGCGTTGAGCACTCCGGACCCCCAGCTGGGATACCGGCCGCTCGACCCCGACCTGGACACCGCGGACCGGACGCGCACCCTGAGCACAAACTTGGCCGCCACGTGGGCGAAACCCCTGCTCACCACCGTCCCCGCCGTCTTCCACGCCGGGGTGGAGGACGTGCTGCTCACGGGACTCGCGCTCGCCGTCTGCTCCTGGCGCGCGGAACGCGCCGCCACCCTCGGCGGCTCCCGGCCGGGCGGCAGCGGCGTCCTCCTCGACCTGGAGGGCCACGGCCGCGAGCAGATAGCCGACCACGTCGACCTGTCCCGTACGGTCGGCTGGTTCACCAGCCTCTACCCGGTCCGGCTCGACCCTGGCCCCGTCGACGCCACTCAGGTCGAACGCGCCGTCAAACGGGTCAAGGAACAGCTGCGTACCGTCCCCGACCACGGCGTCGGCTACGGGATGCTGCGCCATCTCAACCCGGCCACCCGTCCCCGGCTGGCCGGCGCACCCGACCCCCAGATCGGCTTCAACTACCTGGGCCGGTACGCCGATTCGGCCGGGGACGGTGACCCGGGCGCCGACTGGGACGTGGTGCTCCACGGCGGCGGCCCGCGCAGCCAGGACCCGGACATGCCCGTCCACCACGTCCTCGACATCAACGCGCACACCGAGGACCTGCCGGACGGCCCACGCCTGGTGGTCCGCTGGACCTGGCCCAGCGACCTCCTCAAGGAGGACGACGTGGAGGCCCTGGCCGAGTGCTTCACCCGCGCGCTGCGCGCCATCACCGAACACGCCGAACGACCCGACGCGGGCGGCTACACGCCGTCCGACCTTCCCCTGGTCTCGCTCAACCAGGCCCAGATCGACCGACTGCAGAACAAGTGGGGTGGCCGCAAGTGACCGGGTTCCAACTGGAGGACGTACTGCCGCTGACGCCGTTGCAGGCGGGCATGCTCTTCCACGCGCTGTACGACTCCCGCGCCGTCGACGTCTACACCGCGCAGTTCGTCTTCGACCTCGAAGGCCGCGTCGACGTCCCCGCGCTGCACGCCGCCATCGGCGGTCTGCTGCGGCGCCACCCCAACCTGCGGGTCGGTTTTCTCCACGAGGATCTGGACGAGCCCGTGCAGGCCGTCGCCGCCGAGGTGCCGGTGCCGCTGGAGGAGCTGGATCTGACCGGGGCGGGAGCGGACGAACGTCTGGCCTCCTTCCTCGCCGCCGACCGCGTCCGCCGCTTCGATCTCGCCACCCCGCCGCTGATGCGGTTCACCCTGGTGCGCACCGCGCCGGAGCGCTCCCGACTCGTCATGACGAGCCATCACATTCTGTTCGACGGCTGGTCTTTACCCCTGCTGGTGCGTGAGCTGTTCGAGCTGTACGCACGCCACGGCGACGACAGTGACCTGCCCCGCGTCGCCCCCTACCGCGCCTACCTCGCCTGGCTCGCCCAGCAGGACACCGCCACCGCTCTGGAGACCTGGCGCACCGCCCTGGCCGGGATCGAGAAGCCGACCCTGCTCGCCGGGCGCGGCGGTACGGCCGCGCGGGGCTCCGGCGAACTGCCGGAAGTCCTCGTCCTCGACCTGGACCCGGCCACGACACAGCGGCTGCGCGAGACGGCCCGCACCCACCGGCTCACCCTCAACACCCTGGTCCAGGGCGCCTGGGGCCTGCTGCTCACCCACCTCACGGGCCGCTCCGACGTCGTGTTCGGCACCACCGTCTCCGGCCGCCCGCCGGAGATACCCGGCATCGAGTCGATGGTCGGCCTGTTCATCAACACCGTCCCGGTGCGGCTGCGCGTGGAGCACGGCGAGACCCTGGCCGCACTCCTGACCCGGCTCCAGGAGGAGCAGGGCAGCCTCCTGGGCAGTCAGCACGTGGGCCTGACCGAGATCCACGGAGTCACCGGTCCGGACCAACTCTTCGACACCCTCGCCGTGTTCGAGAACTACCCGCTGGACGCCGAGGCACTGCGCACCGCGCAGCAGGAGCTGCCCGGTCTCGCCGTCACCGGGTTCAGCGGCACGGACGCGGCCCACTACCCGCTCACCCTCACCATCGCTCCCGGCGACGCCCTGCGGATCACCTTCGGCTACCGGGCCGCCGTCCTCGACGGCGACGAGGTGGCCCGCACGGTCGCCCGTATGCGGCTGCTGCTGACGGAGATGGCGCAAGGGCTCGACCGCCGCGCCGACTCGGTCTCCGTCCTCCTGGACGGGGAGCACGAGGCGCTGGCCCTCCAGGGGTGCGGCGCCGGGCTTCCCCCCGGCACGACCGGGGTGGGTGTCCCGCAGGCCGTCGCGCTGCGCGCCGCACGCCACCCGGAAGCGGTGGCCGTGTCCGGCGTGGGTGAGCAGCTGACCTACCGGCAGCTCGGTGACCTCTCGGACGAGATGGCGGGTGCCCTGACGGGACTCGGGACCGGCGTCGAGGACGGCGTCGGTGTGCTGGTGGGCCGCTCGACCGCCCTGGTCACCGCTTCGCTGGCCGCCCTGCGGGCGGGCGCGGCCTATGTGCCCCTCGACCCGCGCTGGCCCACCGAACGGCTCAACCGCGTCGCCGAAGTGGCCGCACTGCGCGCCCTGATCGTCGACGAGAGCACCCGCTCCCACCCCTGGGTGCGCCAACTCGGCTCGGCGATCCCCGTGGTGACCGTGGACGCCGCGGGCCGGGTCCTGCACGGCGGCCCCGCCGCGCCCGGAGCTCTCCCCGCCGTCACGGGAGGCGACCGGCTCGCGTACGTGATGTTCACCTCCGGCTCCACCGGCCTGCCCAAGGGCGTCGGTGTCACCCACGCCGACATCACCGCCCTCGCGTCCGACCGGGCCTGGGGCGACGGCGCGGCCGACGCCGTGCTGCTGCACTCGGCGTACGTCTTCGACGCCTCCACCTTCGAGATCTGGGTGCCTCTGCTCAACGGCGGCCGCGTCGTCGTGGCCCCCGAGGGCACCCTCCAGCCCGCCGTGCTGCGGGACCTCGTCGCCCGGCACGGCGTGACGGCGGCGTTCCTGACGACGGCCCTGTTCAACGTCGTCGCCGAGACCGACCCCGGTGCGCTCGGCCTGCTCCGTCTGGCCGCTGCCGGAGGCGAGGCAGCCGCGCCCGGCGTCCTCCAGCGGCTCGCCGCCGGTCACCCCGCCACCGCCGTACTCAACGTCTACGGGCCGACGGAGACCACCACCTTCGCCACCCTGCACCGCGTGCGCCCCGACGAGGCCCCCACGGCGCGCCCCCGCTCGGCCGGCCGCTCGACGGCATGCGCCTCCATGTCCTGGACGGGGCGCTGCGGCCCACACCGCCAGGCGCGGAGGGCGAGCTGTACGTCGCGGGCCCCGGGGTCGCGCGCTGCTACCTGGGGCGTCCTGGCCTCAGCGCGACACGGTTCGTCGCCGATCCGTTCTCGGCCGGCGGGGCGCGCATGTACCGCACCGGCGACCTCGTACGCCGGTGCGCCGACGGCACTCTGCACTACGTGGCCCGCGCCGATCAGCAGATCAAACTGCGCGGCCACCGCATCGAGCCCGGTGAGATCGAGGCGGTGCTCCGCACCGACCCGTCCGTGCGCGCCGCCTGTGTCCTGGTCCGCGAGGACCTGCCCGGAGACCGCACCCTGACCGCCTACGTCGTCCCCCTGCCGGGGCGCACCCCCGATCCGGAGCTGCTCGCCGCGCACATCGGGCGCCAGCTGCCCGCGTACATGGTGCCGAGCGTCATCCAGCCACTCGACGCGCTGCCGCTGACCGCCAACGGCAAGCTCGACCTGGCAGCCCTGCCCGCCCCCACCGCCCATTCGCGTGCGGCGGGCCGGCCGCCGCGCAGCGCGCGTGAGGAGATCCTCGCGGGGCTGTTCTCCGATGTGCTGGGCGTGGACCGCGTCGGCATCGACGACAACTTCTTCGCCCTGGGCGGCCACTCCCTGCTCGCCACCCGCCTCGTGGGCCGTGTCCGGGCCGCGCTGGACACCGAGACCGAGATCCGCACCCTGTTCGAGAACCCCACCGTCGCCACGCTCGCCACCGCTCTGGAGGGCGCGGACCAGGCCCGCCCGGCCCTCGTACCGCAGGAACGCCCCGCGACACTCCCGCTGTCGTACGCCCAGCAGCGCCTGTGGTTCCTCCACCGGCTCGAAGGCCCCTCCTCCACCTACAACATCCCCTTCGCCGTACGCCTGGACGGGCCGCTCGACACCGAGGCCCTGCGCCAGGCCCTGCACGACGTCGTCGCCCGGCACCCGGCCCTGCGCACCGTCTTTCCCGAGAGTGCCGGCGGACCGCGCCAGCACATCACCGCCCCGGCCGACGTCCGCCTCCCGTTCGCTCCGGAGGCCGTCGACGAGGACAAGCTCCCCGACCGGATCAGAGCCGCCGCGGCCGAGCCGATCGACATCGAGCAGCGCCTCCCGCTCCGGGTGACCCTGCTGCGCCTGGCCGATGACGCCCACGTCCTGGTCCTCGTCATCCACCACATCGCCGCCGACGGCTCCTCCCTGGCGCCGCTCGCCCGCGACCTGGGCGCGGCCTACCGGGCCCGCGTCCGCGCCGAGGCCCCCACGTGGGACGAGCTTCCCGTCGACTACGCCGACCACACCCTGTGGCAGCGTCGCCTGCTCGGCGACGAACACGACCCCGACAGCCTCGTGTCACGACAACTCGCGCACTGGAAGGGTGCCTTGGCCGGACTGCCGGAGATGATCGAACTGCCGTGGGACCGGTCGCGTCCCGCCGTGCCCCGGCACGCCGGCGCCACCCTCGACTTCGCCGTCGACCGCGCCACCGCCCGGCGGATCGCGGAGCTCGCCAGGACCCGCGGATGCAGCGTCTTCATGGTGCTCCAGGCCGCCCTCTCCGTCGTCCTTTCCCGGCACGGAGCGGGCGAGGACATCCCCCTGGGCACGGCCGTCGCCGGACGCACCGACGAGGCGGCTTCGGACCTCGTCGGCTTCTTCGTGAACACGCTCGTGCTCCGTACGGATCTCACGGGCGACCCGACGTTCCTCGAACTCCTGGACAGGGTCAAGGAGTTCTCCCTCTCCGCCTACGCACATCAGGACGTCCCCTTCGAGCGTCTGGTGGAACTGCTCAACCCCGCACGCTCGCAGAACCACCATCCGCTCTTCCAGACCATGCTCATCCTCCAGAACCACACCCCCGCCGCCCCCGTCGACCTGCCCGGCATCACCGTCACCGGCGTACCGGTCGACCCCGGAGTCAGCAAGTTCGACCTGTCGTTCACCTTCACCGAGACGTACGACGGCAGCGGCGCGCCGAGCGGCATGCGGGCCGCCGTCGACTACGCGACGGAACTCTTCGACGCGGCGACGGTCCACGCGCTGACCGAACGCCTCGTCCTGCTGCTCGCCGCGGTCACCACCGACCCCGACCGCCCGCTGCACACGTACGACGTGCTCACGGCCCCGAGCGCGCGCGCCTCGCCGTCTGGGGGACCGGGCCCGTCGATGAGCCGCCCGCGGCGACGGTCCCAGCGCTCTTCGGGCAGTGGGCCCGGCGCACCCCGGACGCCCCGGCGGTCCGCGACGCCACCGCCACCCTCACCTATGGCGAGCTCGACGCCCTCGCCGACGCCCTCGCCCGCCGCCTCGCCGCGCAGGGCATCGGTCCCGAGGACCGGGTGGCCGTCGCCCTGCCCCGCACCCGCGAGCTCGTCGTGGCACTCCTGGCTGTCCTCAAGGCCGGCGCGGCGTACGTCCCGCTCGACCCGGACTACCCGGCCCGGCGCCTGTCCCACATGCTCGACGACGCCGGACCGCGCCTGCTCCTCACCACCCCCGCGATCCACCGGCGCCTCCCCGGCTCCCCGGTGCCGCACCTGTACACCGATGACCTCGGCGGCAGTGCCTCCACGGCCGTGCGCGCCGACGCCCTGACCGGTTCCGCCCTGCCGCCCCCGCTGCCGGAGCACCCGGCGTACGTCATCTACACCTCCGGCTCCACCGGCCGGCCCAAGGGCGTCGTGGTCACCCACCGGGGCGCCGGCGCCATGGCACGGACCCAGAGTGAGCGGTTGCGCGTCGCCCCGGGCAGCCGGGTGCTGCACATGGCGTCCGTCAGCTTCGACGCCGCGTTCTGGGAGCTGTGCATGGGACTGCTCTCGGGGGCGTGCCTGGAGATCGACGAACGCGACGCCCTGCTGCCCGGCCCCACCCTCGCCGCTCTGGTCCGCGAGCGGGGCATCACCCACCTCACCCTGCCGCCCGCGGCCCTGGCGGTGATGCCGCCCGGCTCGCTGCCCGCCCGGACCACGGTGGTCCTCGCCGGCGAGGCGTGCCCGCCCGCCCTGGTGCGCACCTGGGCGCGGGACCGCTTCCTCGTCAACGCCTACGGCCCCACCGAGACCACCGTCTGCGCCACCATGAGCGCCTTCCAGCACGCGGACGGGCCCCTCGCCCCCGACCGCGCCGTGTCCATCGGCGTCCCCGTCAACGGCACCCGGGTCCATGTCCTGGACGACCGGCTGGTACCCGTGCCACCCGGTGTGACCGGCGAACTGTACGTGTCGGGTGAGGGGCTGGCCCGCGGGTACCACGGCCGGGCCGCCCTGACCGCGACCCGTTTCGTGGCCGACCCGTTCGACCGCGCGGGGGACGCATGTACCGCACAGGCGACCTGGTGCGCTGGACGGCCGACGGAGAACTCGTCTACGTCTCGCGCGTCGACGACCAGGTCAAACTCCGGGGCTTCCGCATCGAGCTGGGCGAGATCGAAGCCGCGCTCACCGCCCTGCCGGGCGTCACCTCGGCCTGCGCCGCGGTACGCGAGGACCGGCCGGGTGACCGCCGCCTCGTCGCGTACACCGTGTCCGCCGGCGGTGTGCCCGGTCCGTCCGAGGCCGACGTGCGCACGCACCTCGCTACGACGCTGCCCGCCCACATGATCCCCTCCGCCCACGTACGTCTGGACGCCCTGCCCCTCACCCCCAACGGCAAGACCGACCGGCGCGCCCTTCCGGCGCCCGACCAGGCCGTTCCTGCCGGAGGCCGGGCGCCGCGTACCGCACGCGAACGGGCGCTCTGTGAGGTCTTCGCGCAGACGCTCGGCGTACCCGAGGTCGGTGTCACGGACGACTTCTTCGCCTCGGGCGGCCACTCGCTGCTCGCGGTGACCCTGGCCCAGCGGATCGAGGAGCGGTGCGGGCGGCGCCTCTCCCTGCGGGCCCTGTTCGCGGCGCCCACCGTCGAGGGCGTCGACCGCCTCCTGGGACGCGCGGAGGGCGAGGAGGACCATGAGGACACCCGCGCCCCGGACCTCTTCGCCGAAGTCCGGCTGGCGGCGGAGATCACCGGCACCGGCCGGTCCGGCGCGGCTCCCGTGCCCGCCGGCGCGCGAAGGCCGCTGCGCCCTTCCGCCCGGCCGCTTCTGACCGGCGCTTCGGGGTTCCTCGGCGCCTTCCTCCTGCGCGACCTCATCGAGACCACCGAAGGCCCGGTCGACTGTCTCGTACGGGCCGGGAACGAGCAGCGCGCGGCGCACCGGCTGCGGGCCAACCTGGAGCGCTACGGCTTGTGGCGACCCCGGTACGCGGACCTGATCCACGCGGTCCCCGGCGACCTCGCCGCCTCCAACCTTGGCCTGTCGCCCGAGGACAGGACCGCCCTGGCCCGCCGTCTCGGCCCGGTCCTGCACAACGGCGCGCACGTCAACTTCGCCGCCGGGTACGGTGACGTGCGCGGCTCCAATGTGGCCGGCACCGAGGAACTGCTGCGGCTGTACGCCGACTCCGCCTCACCAGGGATGCACTACATCTCGACCACGAGCGTCTACGCCCCGGCTCCCGGACCCGTCACCATCACCGAGTCGACCCCGACCGGGCCCGCGCCCGACCTGCCCGACGGGTACGCGCAGAGCAAGTGGGTCGCCGAGGGGCTCGTGGGCATCGCCCGCGAGCGCGGTCTGCCGGTGACCGTCCACCGGCCCGGCCGCATCAGCGGCGACACCGCCACCGGCGCCTGCCAGGACCGCGACCTGCTGTGGCAGCTCGTCAAGGGATGCCTCCAGGCGGGAGCGGTCCCGGACCTGCCGCACGGGTCGACGGACTGGGTGCCCGTGGACTACGTCAGCGCCGCCGTCGTGGCGCTCTCCACGACCGGCGGGAGCGGTGCGGAGACGTATCACCTCACCAACCCGGACCCGCCGACCCTGAACCGGGTCTTCGAGACAGCCACCCGTCTCGGCCACGAGCTGCGCACCGTCTCCCCGGCGCACTGGCAGGCCCGCGTCGCGGCGCAGCCCGACAACGCGGCGCAACTGTTCCTGGGTGGAGAGAGCCGAACCGGGCACGGGACGACGGACCACCGCCGCTTCGACTCCTCCCGGACAGCCGAGGCCGCAGCAGCCCTCGGCGTGCGTCAGCAGCCGCTCACGGACGAGATCCTGACCCGGTACCTGACGTACTTCCACGCGTCGGGCTTCCTGCCCACTCCGGGGGTGCCCGCCACGTCGTAGCCGGTGACGCACCGAGGAGGACGCCTGCCGGAGCTTCTGCCCCAGCAGGCAGCCGCCGGCGCCCGCGCGGATGAGCGGGCCGACCAGTGCGGCGATGACGCAGGTGGTGCCGAGGTCATAGCTGTCGGACGTGGTGCGGGCGCCCCGCCGAGGAAGGCGGCCAGGGCGCCGGTCAGGCCGAGGCCGACGAAACGGATGACTCAGCGATGCGGTGGTGTTCGGCGTTGATGCGCTGGGCTTCCTGGAGCTGGTCCTCGAGGATGACGATGCGGCAGGCGGCCTCGATGGGGGTGCCCTGGTCGACGAGTTCCCGGGCGCGGGCGGCGACGCGCAGCTGGTAACGGGAGTAGCGGCGGTGCCCGCCCGGGGAGCGGAGCGGGGTGATGAGGCGGGCTTCGCCGATGGCACGGAGGAAGCCCTGGGTGGTGCCGAGCAGCTCGGCGGCCCGGCCCATGGTGTAGGCGGGGTAGTCGTCGTCGTCGAGACGGCCGAAGGAGTCGTCCGCTGTCACTTGCACCTCTCTGTTGCACGCGTGGAGGGGCCCTGGTGCCACTTGGCACCAGGGCCCCGAAGGAACTGCTACACCATCTGCCGGCCCTGGCTACTGCGCCGGCTCTCTTTTTCCGCTGCCCGACCGGAACGCTGTCGGGGGTACGGGGATCGCGGTTGCTTGACCGGAGACCACCTCACTATCGATGTCCTGCGGTACCCGGGCTCAAAACTCCACCCGGGCGATCCTGATGGCGCCTGGCTCCTCCGTTCTTCCCTCGATGATCACCTGCGTATCTGATACTGCGAACTGCTCCGTGGCCTGTGACAGCGCCACTTTTCGACAGCCAGCCCCGTCGCCCGTCCTGCATCCACTCTGGCTTGGAACCCCACTGCCGAACCTCCCGGTGCGCGCGTCCGCAGCCGACGCCTTCACCGAGGTGCTGCTCAGTCCTGGCTGCTGAGAACTACCTCAACTGCGGTACTGCTCACGGCGGCCCCTGATCACTGCGGGCCCCCGGTCCGGTCGCCAGTCCCGTCGCCATCCTGCAACCACTTCGGCTTCGAGACTCCGCCACCGCACCGCCCTGCGCACTGCGACTTCGTTACTGCTCCCCGGCAGTTCGTCTCTGCCGGGCCCTGCTGTCTTTCCGGGTTACGAGAGAAACCATAACCGGACCAGAGCTCAATGTCTACCCCAGTCATCATAGATTTTCGGTGTTCGACGGCGAGGTAATCGATGTCGAACGGAGGCGGCATCGGGAGTGAGGGGTGACAAGCCGGGCACAAGCACCTTTCAGACAACGGGGCATGACGATGCAGAGACCAGGTGACCTGATGGACACGATGAGCGTCACTGTCGTACCCGCCCACTCCGCGACATCCGTCGCCGTCGCACGCGACAGCGCCCGGGACTTCCTCGCGGCTCTCCCGGAGCCGCTGGCTGCCGAGGCCGCCGAGACCGTGGTCCTGGTCGTGTCGGAGCTCGTCACCAACGCCCTGCGCCACGGTGGCGGCACCTGCACCCTCGACCTGACCGCCCACCCGGACAGCATCGAGGTGACCGTGCACGACCTCAGTCCGCAGGCGCCACTGATGCGCACCCCGGACCTCAACGGTGGCACCGGGGGCTTCGGCTGGCCCATGGTCAACCGTCTGGCGCACACCACCTCGGTCCGCCACCGGCCGTCCGGCGGCAAGACCGTCAGCGCGACGCTCGCCCGATAGCGCCGAGGCCCGCGGAATCGGGCTCTCCCAAGACCTTCTCCGCCTTCACCTCGACGCCGGGCACGTTCCCTGCCGCTCTCGACCGGTCCACCATGCCGACCGGTCCCCCATGCCGATGACATACGTCTCGGCGGCAGCCGGCAGGTAGAAGAGCGCCTCCTCGGCCAGCCCCAGACGCCCGGTGTTCGACGACCCTTCCTGCCGGACGGGGAACGGAGCGGGGATACCTCTACGCCGACGGCGTGGCCGCCCCCGCGCGTCGCCGCTGCCACAGGGTGAGCGCTCCCAGCGCGACACCCACGGCGAGCAGGACGAGGCCACGCAGCCACACCTCGGCCTCGATCTGGGTGGCCAGACCGACACAGGACAGCGCACCCAGTACCGGGACGGCGGTGGGCGTACGGAAGTGGTCCTGGGGGGCGTCACTGTCGCGGCGCAGCACCAGCACGGCGGTGTTGACGGTGAGGAAGACCGCCAGCAGGAGCAGGACGAGGGTGCCGGCCAGGACGTCCACCTCTCCGGTGGTCGCCAGCAGCGCGGACAGGGCCGTGGTGGCCGCGACGGCGGCCCAGGGGGTGCGCCGCTCGGGCAGGACCCGGGTGAGGAAGGCGGGCAGAAGACCTTCGCGGCTCATGCCGTAGGCGAGGCGGGAGGTCATGATGCCGGTGAGCAGGGCCCCGTTCGCCACGGCGACGAGGGCGATCAGCGCGAACAGCTTCTCCGGTACACCTCCGGCCACCTTGACCACCTCCAGCAGCGGTCCGTCCGAGGACGCGAGGACGTCGGTCGGCACGGCGGCGGATGCCGCGGCGCCCACGGCGGCGTACACGAGACCGGCGGTGAGGAGGGCACCGAAGAGGGCCTTGGGGTAGGAGCGCCTGGGGTCGAGGGTCTCCTCGGCGACGTTCACCGAGGTCTCGAAGCCCACGAAGGAGTAGTAGGCGAGGACCGCGCCCGCCAGGACGGCCGTCATGGGGGACGCGGTGTCGGTGCCGAGCTGGGTGAGCCGTCCGAGGTCGCCGTCGCCGCGCAGCAGGACCCAGGCGCCGAGGCCGATGACGAGCAGCAGGCCGCCGGTCTCGATCAGCGTGGCGTAGGTGTTGGCGCGGGTGGACTCGCGGATGCCGCGCGCGTTGAGCAGGGCCAGCAGGCCCAGGAAGACGACGGCCACCACGGCGACCGGCAGCGTGACGAACGCGCCGAGGTAGTCGCCGGCGAAGCCGCGGGCGAGCGCCGCGACGGAGACGATGCCGGCGGCGAGCATGCAGTATCCGGCGAGGAAGCCGACGACGGGGCCGAAGGCGCGGGTCGCGTAGTGGGAGGCGCCGCCCGCGCGCGGGTACTTCGTCGCCAGTTCGGCGTACGAGGCGGCTGTGAGGAGGGCGAGCAGCAGAGCGGCGGTCAGAGGCACCCAGACCGCGCCGCCGGATTTCCCCGCCACCTCGCCGATCAGTACGTACACCCCGGCGCCGAGGACGTCGCCGAGGATGAAGAAGTACAGCAGGCGCGTGGTGAGGACCTTGCGGAGCGGCGTCTGCGAAGGGGCTCCGAGGGCATTGCGGGTCATTTTTTCCTCTGTGTGGTACCGCTGTGCCGGCAGCGGAGCTGCCGACTGGGGCTGAGCATCGTGGTGAGCCGTGGTGACGACCGTGCCGCGAGCGGGGTGAGTGAGTGGTGCGGGTGGGTCAGGGGGAAGCGGCCGACGTGCGTGGGCGCGATTCGGCGGCCTGTTCTGTGCGTGCTGTTCTGTCTGCGCTGTTCTGTTTGCCACCGGAGCGGGGATGAAACGGCGCGTTCCGCCAAGCGGTGCACGACACATCCGCACATGCCCGGCCCGTAACCGGGCACACGACAGGTCCACCGAGTCGCCTCACGGCTCCCCGTTCCTCCACTTCGGACGCGGGCGGCTGGTCGCACGGCATGCGACCTGAGCCCGATCTCATCCGGTTCGACCGATTTCAGGACGGTATCGTGAAGAAGGCGAGGCAAGAAGTGAAGGGGTTCACCTGTGGTTGACCGTGGAAGGCCGGCGACGGCGGAGGCAGGCCGCGAGAACGTGTCCGACGCCGAGGCGGTCCTCCTCGAAGGGCTGCGGGTGGACGAGCAGCGGCCCGAGCAGCCCATCCTGCTGGACGGCGACGGCAAGCCGCTCGAGACCTGGCGGGAGAACCACCCGTACGAGGAGAAGCTGCGCCGCCAGCCGTACGAGCGGCAGAAACGCATACTCCAGATCGAGATGCTCAAGCTCCAGAAGTGGGTGCGGGAGACCGGCCAGCGGATCGTGGTGGTGTGCGAGGGCCGCGACGCGGCCGGCAAGGGCGGCACCATCAAACGTTTCACCGAGCGGCTCAATCCGCGCGGGGCCCGGGTGGTGGCGCTGGACAAGCCCACCGAGCGCGAGAGCGGTCAGTGGTACTTCCAGCGTTACGTCACGCACCTGCCCGCCGCCGGGGAGATCGTCTTCTTCGACCGGTCCTGGTACAACCGCGCGGGCGTCGAGCGGGTCATGGGCTTCTGCACTCCCGAGGACTACGAGCGGTTCTACACGCAGGCCCCGGCCTTCGAGAAGATGCTCACCGACGACGGGATCGTGCTGGTGAAGTTCTGGTTCTCGGTCTCGCGGGGCGAGCAGCGCACCCGGTTCGCCATCCGTCAGGTCGATCCCGTACGGCAGTGGAAGCTGTCCCCCACCGACCTGGCCTCCTTGGACCTGTGGGACGCCTACACCGAGGCGAAGGTCGACATGTTCCGCGCGACGGACTCTCCGCACGCGCCGTGGACCGTGGTGAAGAGCAACGACAAACGCCGCGGCCGGCTGGAGGCCATGCGCCACCTGCTGCTGCGTTGCGACTACGACGCCCGGGACCCGGAGGTGGTCGGTGAGGCCGATCCGCTCATCATCGGCTCGGCCGACACCCTCTTGGAGAACGGCGAGGAGCCCACCGTCCTCTCCCCCACCCCGCTGTCGCCGCAGACCGAGGGTCCGGGCCGCCACCCGGACGAGAAGGACTGACAAACGGGCCGGTCCTGGCGGGACGGCACACGGCTGACAACCGAGAGGGCTGGTGGCTCACAGCTCGCCGGCACCGCAGGATTCCGGTTCGCGGATCATGTTCCCGACTGGGGCGGCCTTCCGTGCCCCGCGCCCCGCCGACGTGCGGGGCGCGGGGCACGGCACGGCACGGCCAGGAAGATCACCGGGCTCAGCAGAACCAGCCGTTCTGCACCCAGCCGCGCCGGTTGATGTCCCCGTAGGCGAAACCGTAGACCCAGTCCCCGCCGCCCTGTTCCACCAGGAAGGTCTGGCCTCGGTACAAGGTCCCCATCCACGCTCCGTGAGGGGCGGTGACCCGGACGAAGAGGTCCTGGGCACAGACGGTTTCGCGTTGGCCCACGGTGCCGTTGTCGGCGGCGGCAGGGCTGACAGTCATGACGGTGATCGCGGCAAGGGCCAGAGCCGGAGCGGCGAGCCTGCTGGTACGGGTCATGAGTGGTCCTTCCGTTCGTCGAGGCGCTCGATCACCACGATCCGAAACCGCCCAGGCACTCCTGCCTGACGAAGCCCCAGTCGTTGGGCCCGAAGTCGAAGGTGGCCGCCCAGCCGTTGTAGACCGGGTGGGCACCGCGGGTGTGCCCGACCTTGTCACCGCGGAGCAGTACGCGTTTCAGGCCGACCGGACCTGACGCACTGTCATAGTTCGCGTAGAAGCTCGCACTGTCACAGACGATGACCGCGTGCGTCGGAACTGTCGGCTCCGCCTGGGCGACACCTGCGGCGCTCAGGGCGAGGACGGCGGTCGCGGACAGAGCGACACCCTGCTTCAAGGTCAGGTTCATGACAAGCATGGTGAGGGATGACGGCCTCCTCGTCCAGAGCACAGGACGGGCATCGAGTCCCTCACTCATGACGACAACGTTGTCGCGATTTGAGTGTTCAGTTTCGGTGGAGTTCCTCCATGAGCCAAGGGGTGCGCGGCGTCTGGAGCTGTCTTCCGGGACCCCGCTACGGGATGAGCGAGGAAGAGGGAAGCAGGGCTCGGGCCCCGAGCTCCCTGACGCCGGGCGAGCGTCCTGCTCCCAGCAAATCGCCTGAGGCGCAGGGGTGTCCGTCGATGTGGTCGACGGCGCAGACGGCGAGGGCGCCTGATCGGCTCCGTTGCGTATCGGTCTCCGACCGATACGCAACGGAGGGACGTGCGCCCTCTTGACGTGCGCCGGACAGAGTGTGCAATCTCATTGAAACCTGTTCGTTCCTGTTGGTTCACCAGGCGGTCCCTCCCTGCATCGGAGCTCCAGTCATGACTGTCAGAACAACCGGGCTCATCGCGAGGTCCTGTGCCTCGCTGCTGGCCGGCGGGCTCATCGCCATGCTCGTCCCCTCCGCCGCCGTCGCCGCTCCCGAGTACTCGACCTCCGAGGCGGGCAACCCCTTCGTCGACGGCTGGTACGCCGACCCGGACACCGAGGTCTACAACGGCCGTTACTGGGTCTTCCCCACGACGTCGAAGGGCTACTACGAGCAGACCTCGCTCGACGCGTTCTCCTCCACCGACATGGTCAACTGGACCAAACACCCCAACGTGCTGAACACGGCGAACATCTCCTGGGCCAAGTACGCCCTGTGGGCGCCGGCGCCGGTGCAGCGTAACGGGAAGTACTACCTCTACTTCGCGGCCAACGACATCCAGAACAACTCCCAGCTCGGCGGTATCGGCGTGGCCGTCGCCGACCGCCCCGAGGGGCCGTACAAGGACGCCCTCGGCAAGCCGCTGATCTCGCAGTTCCACAACGGTGCCCAGCCCATCGACCAGGACGTCTTCATCGACGACGACGGTCAGGCGTACATGTACTACGGCGGCTGGCACCACGCCAACGTCGTCAAGCTCAACCCCGATATGACCAGCCTCGCGACCCATGCCGACGGATCGACCTACAAGGAGATCACTCCGGAGAACTACACCGAGGGCTCCTACATGTTCAAGCGCAACGGCCGGTACTACCTGATGTGGTCCGAGGGAGGGTGGACGGGCCCGGACTACTCCGTGTCCTACGCCATGTCCGACTCGCCCACCGGCCCCTTCAGGAAGCTCGACAAGGTACTCGCCCAGGACCCCGCCGTCGCCCGCGGCTCGGGCCACCACTCGGTCGTCAACGTGCCCGGTACCGACATCTGGTACATCGTCTACCACCGCCGCCCGCTCAGCGAGACGGACGGCAACCACCGTCAACTCGCCTACGACCGGCTGTACTTCAACTCCGACGGGACCATCCGGCGGGTGGCGATGCAGGTGAAGGACAACTTCGCCGACGGCAACGCGCTGGGCTGGAAGACGTACGGCGGCTCCTGGTCGGTCCGCGACGGGCGCTACCGGGTGGAGAACGACCTCGGCGGCAAGGCGCTGCTCGACACCAACTTCGCCGACTTCACCTATGACGCCGACGTGACGCTGAACTCGGGCGCCGGAGACGCCGGCCTGACGTTCCGCACGACCCGGCCATCGGTCGGCTGGGACAGCTACTCCGGCTACTACGCGGGCATCGGCCCGAACGGCAGGGTCGTGCTCGGACGGGCCAATGACAACTGGACCCAGCTGGGGACCGCCCAGATGCCTATCGCCCCGGGCTCGACCCACCGGTTGCGCGTCACGGCCGTCGGCTCCTCGATCAGGGTGTACGTCGACGACATGACGACACCGAAGATCTCCGTCACCGACTCCACGTACCCCAGCGGCGCGAACGGTGTCCGCGTCTTCAACACCTCCGCCTCCTTCGACAACGTGGCGGTCGGACAGGCACGCTGACCCGACGTCCGAGGCAGGCACGGACGTTGCCGCGTTGCCGCGGAAACGGTTGTCGTCTGTGAGCGAGGCGCACTCCGGCGGTCCGCGGTCCCTGTCGGAGGAGGGCGACACGTCCTACGGAGGAGGAGGGGACGCCTGACGGGGATCACGGCACGCCGGCTGCGACGCGGTCGTTCTCCTGGCCGGAGAACGACCGCGTCGCAGCCGGTACCGGGCTTTCACCGCATGGTGCATTCGCCTCGACGGCGCAGTTCGGCGACGGCCGCCGCGGCCCCCTTGGCGTACGGCCGTACGTCGGCGGTTGTCGGAGCCACCCGCCAGGCACCGTCCTCGGACACCATGAGCAGGGTGCCTGTGACCCCTCCGCCGCGCCAGTGGATCTCGACCGTGCGCCGGTCCACCGAAGCGGCCCTCTCCACCTCGAGGGGAACGGCGAGCAGCGGATGACAGATCCGGTGGGTGCCGACATAGGTGTCACGCGGCACCTGGCGCCGGGCGTCCCCGCTCCATCCGTTCCAGGCCGCCGACCAGTCACCGCCCGAGAGAAGCCCGAGATGCGTCTGCGCCGCCGACCTGGCGGCCTGAAGGGCCGTCGCACCGTCCCCCGCCGAACGCCCCGAGGCGGTGGGCGATCCACCGGTGTCCTGGGCCCGGCTGACGAGCACCATCACGATCAGAACCACGATCACCGAACCGAACCGCAACAGCCGGGTACGCCGCGTGTGCCGGGCCCCCGGCACGGCGTCGACGGGCGCCCCGGGGGCGGTGAGGCCCGCCGGCGGCCCGTCAGCACGTCGGTGTACGAGTCTCTGCATGGACGATCTCTCCGTCTCCGATGCCTTCGATGTCTCCGGGGCGAAGGCGAGGGCCGCGGGGGCCGGGGGGTGATCGCCCGGCCCCCGCGGCGGCTCTCGCCCGGCCGACCCGCGGTGGGAGGTCGGCCGGTGGTTTCCCGGTGCACGAAGCGCCGGGAGGCGCGGGATGGTCAGTTGGCGTAGCGGTTGGTGCCGTACTTCTTCACCAGGTCGGTGTTGGACGAGACGTTCATGTCCGCGATGAAGCGGATGGAGTCACGTGTCGCTTCCAGGGGCAGCGCGCTCTGGCCGGACCCTCCGAGCCTGTAGACCCAGGTGTGACCCGGGTCGATGCCGCGCTGTGCGAGCGGCACGTCGTGGAAGCCGAGCCGTGCGATGTAGAACGACGTTCCGTCACCCCGCTTGACCTCGAGGAAGTCCTGCTGCGGGTGGCCGAATGCCTGGGAGGCGCCGTAGTGGTGCTGGTCGGAGCCCGAGGGGGCGCGGAAGATCAGGACGCCGCAGTCCAGGTGGATCGGCTTGCTGGAGCGGTTGACGAAGACCAGCTCCCGCACCCCGTAACCGCTGGTGCTGTCGGCCTTCACGCTGACGGAGAGCGGGACGTTGGAGGTGAAGGCTGTGGTGAGCGGCTCGCTCAGGATCGGGTTGGTGCCACCCAGGGGATAGCTGGGACTGGTGTGGCAGCGTTCCAGCGGAGTGGAGTACTGCGAGGCCCCGCCCGTCGGCAGTTGCTGAGTGAAGGTGCTCGGACCGCCGGAGACCACTGTGGTCTGTCCGGCGGCAGCGGTGGCCGGCCGGGAGAGAGTGAGTTGGACGGCGACCGCGGCGAGCACCAGGGCCAGTGCGGCCAACGTGGCCAGCATCGGCCGTAGAGAGGTGGTGCGCATGGGAGTTCCTCCTGAGCGGGCAGGGCGGATGGGGAGGCGTGATCCGAGGGCCCGGATCACGCGGTGGGGACGGGAGTACGACGAAGCGGTCAGTCGGCTGCTGATCGAACCCGACTTGCGGGAGCGCTCCCACCGTGGACCGATGCCTAACTGTGGAGAGTGGGGACGCGATCGTCAACGGGTAAAACCTGACGTGAACAAGCCAAGAAGTTGACGTCCCGTACCTGGCCGACCTCGGCACGGGCGCAAGGCGGTCTGTTTCCGGAGTACGGCCGCCACCACGTCCGTCACGGACGACTCCCTGGTCAGCGCCCCCGTGCAAGCCTCCCGGAAGCGACTTGGGCCAGGGTGACGGAATTCGGCTCGATAAACCCTCACCCGGCGGCCAGAAGATGTTACGCGCCCGAGCCCTCGCCGTCCCGCAGCCCGGCGTCAACTCGGCGCCATCCCGGACGAGTTGTTCGGTCACAGGTCTTGTCAGTGCCTCCGTCCGTCCCTACAGTCCCGACCTAAGTAAGAACTGGGAGCGCTCCCACCCCCCACGCTTACGGAAAGGGTCCGCATGAGTCCGCTACTCAACCGAGTCCGCTCCGCCCGCACCGCCCTCGCCACGATGGCGACAGTGCTGGCGTCGATGGCCGCTCTCGTGACGACGGCCGGGCCCGCCCAGGCCGACACCCTGATCTGCGACCAGTTCGGGTCCACGACGATCCAGGGCCGCTATGTGGTCCAGAACAATCGCTGGGGCACCAGTGCCACGCAGTGCGTCAACGCCACCGCGACCGGCTTCGAGCTCACCCGGGCCGACGGATCGGTCCCGACCAACGGGGCTCCCAAGTCCTATCCCTCGGTCTACAACGGCTGCCACTACACGAACTGCTCCCCCGGCACCAACCTGCCGATCCAGCTGAGCACGATCAGCAGCGCGCCCAGCAGCATCTCCTACGGCTACGTCTCCAACGCGGTCTACAACGCCTCGTACGACATCTGGCTGGACCCGACGCCCAAGAAGGACGGTGTGAGCAGGACGGAGATCATGATCTGGTTCAACCGGGCCGGCGCCATCCAGCCGATCGGCTCGCGCGTCGGCACGGCGGCGGTGGGAGGCCGCACCTGGGAGATCTGGACCGGCAGCAACGGTGCCAATGACGTCATCTCCTTCGTCGCACCGTCGGCGATCTCGAGCTGGAGCTTCGACGTCATGGACTTCGTCGACGCGACCGTGGCGCGCGGCATGGCCCAGCCCTCCTGGTACCTGACGAGCGTGCAGGCCGGGTTCGAACCCTGGCAGAACGGAGCGGGCCTGAAGGTCAACTCCTTCTCGTCGACGGTCAACACGGGCGGCAGTGGTCCGAGTGACCCCGGCACACCGGCACCGGGCGCCTGCCGCGTCTCCTACGGCACCAGCTCCTGGCCGGGCGGCTTCACCGCCAACGTCTCGGTCACCAACACGAGTACGGCGCCCGTGAACGGGTGGAAGACCGCCTTCACGCTCCCCGCGGGCCAGGCCGTAACCAGCGCCTGGAACGCCACGGTCAGCCCGTCCTCCGGCGCGGTGACCGCGACGAACACGTCCTCCAACGCGCAGATACCTGCCGGCGGCACCCAGTCGTTCGGTTTCCAGGGCACGTATACCGGAACGTTCGCCAAGCCGACGCAGTTCAGCCTCAACGGGACGGCGTGCACGGTGGCTTAGTACGCCAGGGGACCTGCTGTTCCGGCGGCGCCTCGCAGGAGTCGCACGTTTACCGCTCCGTGCGGAGGACGGCGCCATGGAACGGCGCCCCCGCGTGAGACAGCGCGTCTGAGGACCGGTGGCCTGTGGTCGTTCTCACCGCAGGCCACCGGCTTCGCCCGCCCTCCACGGCGTGGGGCTCGCCCGGCCGCGGCTGATGTGGGATGCAGCAGGGCCGCACCGCTACTGAGACCGTTCGGACCGCGGGCCGAACCGGCGACCCCGGCCTCGTCGGCCTCCTGGGGCAAGGGTTCTGTTCGGAAATGAGGCGAAGGTGCCGCATCGGCACCTGAACCCGGACTGGAGGCTGCACAGATGAAGAAGACCATGCTCGTCGCCCTCGTGGGGCTGCTGTCGGCGACGACCGCGCCCGTGTCGTGGGGCTCCGGCCCCGGCCCGGACCACCGTGCGGGGAAGTCCGAAGCGCGTACCTGCGCCTCGCGCACCCTGATGTTCTGCGAGGACTTCGCCGCCCTGCCGCCGGGCGAGGCCAAGGGCCGCGGCTGGACCACCGACAGCGCGAACGGCACACTGACCGTCGAGCGGGACGCCAGCCGCCACAGCAAGCACCTGCGCATCCGCACCGAGGACAACGGCCGGGCGTTCCTGGAGGTCAGCGACGTGAAGCCGCCTGGCAACAGCTTCTGGGGCCGGGTACGTCTGCGCGTCGGCGCCTTCCCCGTCGCCCCCGACTGGGCGCACTGGACCATGGTTGAGGCCACCGGTGAGGGACCGGGATACGTGCGCCCCCTGGGCGGGCAGTACGTACCCACGGCCGGGAAGAACCTGTGGGGCATCGGCTCCGACGGGGGCCCGACCGGCGACTGGACGGCCTGGCGCGAGTCGGCGCCGGCCCGCGCGGGCGTGTGGCAGTGCGTGGAGTGGCGGATGGACGCCTCCGACAACGAGATCTCCCTCTGGATCGACGGCCGGGCCAAGCCGGAGCTCACCGTCTCCACCGGTCATCACGATGGCGCCGACACCGACTTCGTCTTCCCTCGGTTCGACACGGTGAAGATCGGCTGGCAGCTGTACCAGGGCAGCCCGAGCCCGTCCTCCTACGACGTGCGGATGGACGACATCGCGCTGGACGCCGACCGGATCGGCTGCTGAACAGGACCGCAACGGCACATGACGTCACCCCGGCCCGGGGGCGGGGCGGCCGGCAGCCTGAGTACCTCCTCGTACGTCTTCGCCTCCAGCCCGCGCCGCCGGGTCCACCACGGCCTGCCCCGGCCTGCTCGACCAGCTGAAGACCGGGTGCCCGAACCGGCCCTGCTCCGACGCCGACGAGAGCAGGGCGTCGTTCAGGTCCGGCCGCCAACCTGACCCGGGCCTCGCGGTCGACGGGGCTCCGGTCGGGGAGCTCCAGCTGTGCCACCTGCTGGGTGCGTACCGGCCGGGACCGTGGTGCGGCATGCCGTCGTCTCCCCCGTCGTCCCCGGCAGGGGGACGTGAAACGCCCTCGGAAGCCTGTGACTGGGGCCGCAGAGGATGACCGTCAGCAGGTGGGGCGGTGGAACCGCCCGCGCCACCAGCGGCACGGGACGCGCCTTCGCCTAAGAGCTCCGCGAGTTGGAGGAGGAAGAACGTGAGAACCAGAAGCCACGAAAGCCGGCGCAGTGCCGCGCCGGCGGGACGCACCGGTGAACCGCCCCGCGGGATTCGCGCGACACTGGCCGTCGCCCGGGACCGCTACCGTCCGCACAGTACGACCGTTCTCAGGGTCTCCGTGGGTCTGGTCTTTCTCTGGTTCGGCCTGATGAAGTTCTTTCCCGGGGTCAGTCCCGCCGAAAGCGTCGCCATCAGGACCATGAATGTCCTGACTTTCGATCTTCTGCCCGTACGCGCGTCCTGCCTGCTCCTCGCCCTTCTGGAGACCGCGATCGGCATCGGACTGGTCACCGGGGTGCTGTTACGGCTGGCGCTGGCGGCGTTCTTCGCCCACATGGCCGGCGTCTTCTCGGCGCTGTTCATCCTGCCCGCCGAGATGTGGGACGGCACCGCGCCCGCCCCCACCCTGGAGGGGCAGTACATCATCAAGAACGTCGTGCTGATCGCCGCGTGTCTCGCTGTCGCCGTCGACGAGCGAGAACCCCGCCCGCACCATCCCCCACCGGACTGAGCTCGTCTGCCCCTCGACCGTCCTCCGCGACCGGACTCCGTGCCGAGGCGACACCCGCGCCCCAGCGAGGCAGGCCGGCGGGCACCAGGACCTCGCCGCGGCCCTGGTGCGCGAGGTGGCGGCCGGGCAGGCTACTTTGCTCGGATGAGTCTCCTTGATGATGTGGCCGAGCGCGACGGCTGGCGATGCTGGGTGTGTGACGAACCGGTCGACCCCGACGAGTCGGTGAACGACCCGCGGGGCCCCAGCGTCGACAGCCGGACCGCCGACCGCAAGGCCAAGGTCACCGAGCGGCTCGCGCACCGCGGATGCAACACCCGCAAGGGCGCGGTCAAGGTGGTCATCGCCTGGCCGGACCGCCTGTACGTGGTCGAACCCGCGCCGCTGATCACGGTTGCCGGGAGGCTGGAGCGCAAGGGGGGCCGCGAGATGGTGGGGCGTTGTCCGACCAGGCGGGACGCCCAGGAGGCGGCGGACTGGCTGGTGGACCGGTTCTCCCGCCTGGTACCGGGGCTGCCGGTGACCGCCGACATCGAGCCGGGCGGCGGCCAGTTCCTCGTCACGCTGGCCACCGGCCGCCGCTGACCCTTCGTGCCCCGATGGCAGGTTCTCCGTAGGCATTCTCCTGCACGGCCCTCCGGTACAACCGCCGTGTCCGGGGAAGGGAATCGACGTCCCCTGATTCCCGAGGCGAGAGAGAGACCTCCATGGTGGCCGACACCGAGGTGCGAGGCGAACAGCCGTGGTGGAAGACCGCGGTCGTCTACCAGGTCTATCCCCGCAGCTTCGCCGACTCGGACGGGGACGGCATCGGCGACCTGGCCGGGCTCACCGGCCGGCTGGACCACCTTGCGGAGCTGGGCGTCGATGTGCTGTGGCTGTCCCCCGTCTACCCGTCGCCGCAGCACGACAACGGCTACGACATCAGCGACTACCAGGACATCGACCCTGTGTTCGGTGATCTGGCGGCCTTCGACCGGTTGCTGGCCGCCGTGCACGAACGCGGGATGAAGCTGGTCATGGACCTGGTCGTCAATCACACGTCCGACGAGCACCCCTGGTTCCAGGATTCGCGCGACCCGGAGAGCCCGAAACGTGACTGGTACTGGTGGCGTCCGCCCCGTGACGGCGCCGAACCCAACAACTGGGGCTCGTTCTTCTCCGGCCCGGCCTGGGCGCGCGACGACTTGAGCGACACGTACTACCTCCACCTCTTCTCGCCGCAGCAGCCGGACCTCAACTGGGAGAACCCCGACCTCCGGCAGGCCGTGTACGCCATGATGCGCTGGTGGCTGGAGCGCGGTGTGGACGGCTTCCGGATGGACGTCGTCAACCTGATCTCCAAGGATCCGGAGCTGCCGGACGGTGTGCTGCACGGCGACGGGCCGTTCGGCGACGGATCGCCCCACTACGTCTGCGGCCCGCGCATCCACGACTACCTCCAGGAAATGCACCGGGAGGTGATCGCCCGGTATCCCGGCCGGCTGCTCACCGTGGGAGAGATGCCCGGGGTGAGCGTCGAGGAGGCCCGGCTGTTCACCGACCCGCGGCGTGCCGAACTCGACATGGTGTTCCAGTTCGAGCACGTCGGACTCGACCACGGCGACGGCAAGTTCGATCCCCGGCCACTGCGGCTGACCGACCTGAAGGCGTCCTTGGGCCGCTGGCAGACCGGCCTGGCGGACGTCGGATGGAACAGCCTGTACTGGAACAACCACGACCAGCCTCGTGTGGTCTCGCGGTTCGGCGACGACGGGCCCCGCCACCGGACACGGTCGGCGACCATGTTGGCCACCGTCCTCCACCTGCACCGGGGCACGCCGTACATCTACCAGGGCGAAGAGCTGGGCATGGCCAACGCGCCGCTGCGCACCATCGAGGATTTCCGGGACATCGAGTCCCTGAACCACTACGCGCAGGCGCTGGGCGCCGGAGCGAAGCCCGAGGACATCCTGCCCGGTCTTCAGGCCATGGGCCGGGACAACGCCCGTACCCCCATGCAGTGGGACGCCTCGCCGCAGGCGGGCTTCACCACCGGTACCCCCTGGCTGCCGGTCAACCCCGACCACACCGAGGTCAACGCCACCGCCGCCCGCGCGGACCCCGATTCCGTCTACCACCACTACCGGCGGCTGATAGCGCTACGGCACAGTGAACCGGCCGTGGTGCACGGCGACTTCACCATGCTGCTGCCTGACGACGAGCGGATCTACGCCTTCACCCGCAGCTTCGGACACACGAAGCTGCTCGTCGCCGGAAACTTCACAGGCGAGACGGTCGCCGTGGATCTGCCCGACGGCTGGGAGGGTGCCGAAGTCGTCCTGGGTAACGGCCCGTCCGCTCCCGCGGCACCCGGTCGGCTGGTGCTCGCACCGTGGGAGGCGAGGGTGCACCGGCAGACACGGTGACCTCACGTCGGTGATCCTGGCGGGACCGGGTACGCGCACCCCATGACCGTCTACGGATTCCACGCCTCGCACGAACAGGTGCCTCCCGCCGACCTGCTGGCCGCGGCCGTCCGCGCGGAGAGTGCCGGCTTCACCGCCGCTATGTGCTCGGACCATTTCTCGCCCTGGAGTGTCCGGCAGGGAGAGTCCGGCTTCGCGTGGTCATGGCTCGGCGCCGCGCTCCAGGCCACCGACCAGATCCCGTTCGGAGTCGTCAACGCGCCGGGGCAGCGTTACCACCCGGCGATCATCGCGCAGGCCATCGGCAGCCTCGCCGCCATGTACCCGGGCCGCTTCTGGGCGGCGCTGGGCAGCGGAGAGGCGTCCAACGAGCACATCACCGGCGCGCGCTGGCCGCGCAAAGATGTCCGCAACGCGCGGCTGCGTGAGTGCGTCGACATCATCCGGGCGCTCCTGCACGGTGAGGAGGTGAGTCACGACGGACTGGTGGTCGTGGACCGGGCCCGGCTGTGGACCCGCCCTGAGACCGTGCCGCCGCTGGTGGGCGCCGCGTGCAGCGAAGCCACCGCCCGCTGGTGCGCGGAGTGGGCCGACGGCCTGATCACCGTCAACGCGCCCGCCGAGAAGCTGCGCCGGATCGTGGAGGCGTACCGCTCCGCCGGCGGCGTCGGCCCGCTGCACCTCCAGGTCCACCTCAGCTGGGACCGCGACCCGGACACCGCCCTCGCCCTCGCCCATGACCAGTGGCGCACCAACGTCCACGGACCGCCGGTGAGCTGGGACCTGGACTCGGCGGAGCTGTTCGACAGCGTCAGTGAGCACGTCACGCCCGAGCAGGTCGCCGAGTCCGTCAACATCTCGGCGGACCTCGGTCGGCACGCGGCCTGGCTCCAGGAGTACGCCGACCTCGGCTTCGACGCGGTCATGCTGCATCACGTCGGCCGGGAGCAGAGCGCGTTCATCGACGCGTTCGGCGCCGAGGTGCTCCCGCAGCTCGACGTGACCCGCCCCACCCCTACCTCGCGGAGAGTGCCCGATGAGACTGACCCGGACCTCCGACCTGTGGTGGAAGAACGCGGTCGTGTACTGCCTGGACGTCGAGACGTACCAGGACAGTGACGGCGACGGGACCGGCGATTTCGCCGGCCTGACCCAGCGGATCGACCACCTGGTGCGCCTCGGCGTCACCTGTGTGTGGCTGATGCCCTTCTATCCGACCCGGGAGCGCGACGACGGTTACGACATCACCGACTTCTACGGCGTCGACCCACGACTGGGCACGCTCGGCGACTTCACCGAGTTCGTGCGGACCGCCCGCGACCGGGGTATCCGGGTCATCGCGGACCTGGTGGTCAACCACACCTCCGACCACCACCCGTGGTTCCAGGACGCCCGTTCCAGCCGTACGTCCGCCCACCGTGACTGGTACGTCTGGTGCGACACCCCGCCCGAGGACGGCCCCGAAGGCGTGGTCTTCCCCGACGCCGAGCGCAGTGTGTGGGAGCTGGACAAGACCACCGGCCAGTACTACCTGCACCGCTTCTTCAAACAGCAGCCCGACCTCAACGTCGCCAACCCCGCGGTACGTGACGAGATAGCCCGCATCATGGGGTACTGGTTGCAGTTGGGGCTGTCCGGCTTCCGCGTCGACGCGGTCCCCTTCCTGCTGGAGACCGACGGCCAGGAGGACGCGGACCGCCTCCCCGACCCGCACGAGTACCTCGCCGATCTGCGGGCCTTCGTCGGGCGCCGCAACGGTGACGCGGTGCTGCTGGGTGAGGTCAATCTGCCCTACGCCGACACCGCCAAGTTCTTCGGGGAGCCGGAGTCGGGCCGGGGCGACGAGCTGACCATGTGCTTCGACTTCATCGGTATGCAGCGGATGTACCTGTCGATGGCCCGGGGCGAGGCGGGCCCGCTGGCCGCCGCCCTGCGCGAGCGCCCCGGTGCGCCCCGCGACGCGCACTGGGCCACCTTCGTCCGCAACCACGACGAGCTGACGCTCGACAAGCTCGACGACGACGAGCGCGCCGAGGTGTTCGCGGCCTTCGGCCCCGACGAGGACATGCAGCTCTACGGCCGTGGCCTGCGCCGCAGGCTGCCGCCGATGGTTGCGGGCGACCGGCGCCGGGTCGAACTGGCCTACAGCCTGCTCTTCACCCTGCCCGGCACCCCCGTCCTCTTCTACGGCGAGGAGATCGGGATGGGTGAGAATCTCGCCGCCGAGGGCCGGCAGGCCGTGCGTACCCCGATGCAGTGGACCCCCGACAAGGGCGGCGGTTTCTCCACCGCGGACGGCGACGCCCTGCCCAACCCGGTCGTGGCAGGCGCGTTCGGGCCCAAGGAGGTCAACGTGCACGACCAGACGCGCGACCAGGGGTCACTGCTCGGACGGATGCGGACACTGATCGAGCGGTACCGCGAGGCACCGGAACTGGCCTGGGGGACGTACGAGGTGCTCGACACCGACGACCCCGGCGTCCTGGCCCACATCAGCTCGCTCGCGGAAGGGGCGGTCCTGGCCGTACACAACTTCTCCGACCGCCCGGTCACCGCGACCATGACGGTCCCCCGGCTGAAAGGCGGTCGCCTGGTCACCGACATCCTCACCGGCGACACCCTGAAGTCGGCCGCCGGCGGTGTCGTCCGCACCGAGCTGGAGCCGTACGGTTATCTCTGGCTGCGGGTGAACACCCCCCTGGACGACCCGGACCGTACGACTGCCGTCTGAGCCTCCCGTAAGGGAGTCGGCGCACGGCTGGGCCGATCAGCGGCGGACCCTCACCCGGATCACGTCGTTGATCGGCCGGCTGTCCCGTGGAACGAGATCTGATCGTTCGCGCGCTCCCCGGGCCCCCGGAACGCGCCGTTCTGATGACACCTCAAACCTCTGCGGTGCGGGCTGTCTGCGCCGCAGAGCATGCAAGAGGGAACTCCACGCCAGCCCTCTACCTCTACAGCGTCTTCCGCGTCAACCGTAGAGCCCTATTAGAGAGATCACCTTACGGAGCCCGCCCGATAGCGGTGACGTTGCGTCAATTTTCCGTCATGGGGCCTGATAGTTTCTGGCCACCGCAGGGAGCGAGCTCGGGTCGGCGTTGACGCGTGTAACCACCCCGACGTACATGTCGCCGCCTGAAAGTCTCTTCCTCCCCGGATTTCGCACTCCACTCCAGCCGAGGTCGACACGGATGCGCTTATGGCGTTCTCCTCCCTTGGACGGGGAGTGCCATGAGGAAATCCCCACTCCCCTTGTCTCACGTAAGGAAATCTGATGCACCTCAAGCGACTCGCCGCATCCGCCGGCATTGCCTTGACCGTCGCCGGATCCACCCTGGCTTTCGCGACCCCCGCTAACGCCATCATCTCGTGCAGCGACTTCCACGTCTGCCTGCACTACAACTCCGACTACCAGGGTGCACTCTTCGACCAGCTGTACGACACCCCGGACTATGCCGGTCGCTACTTCGAAGCCAGCATCAACGGGAGCGCCGGGGCTGGCCAGCAGGTCAAGAACAACGCTGCTTCTGTGGACAACTGGGACAGGCTCAGCCGAGTGCGCATCTACTACAACTCGAACTACGACGGTTCCTACGCCTACCAGACCATTGCCAAGAATGGAAAAGCAAACCTCAACGCGACGATGAAGAACAACAACGCATCCGGGAAGTTCATCGACTACGGAACGAATTAGGCACCCCGAAGCTGCGACGGAACGCTTCTCCTGGAGCTTCTTCTGCCTCGTAGCTGAGTACATTGCGTGACGAGGGGCACTCCGCCCGACAGACCTGGCGGAGTGCCCCTCCTTTATCCCCGCACCTCCAGATATTAGTTCCGAAGGGAACCAACGCCCATGGGACATTCCCTCCACCGCACCCTTCTGGCTGCACTGCCGGCCTCGCTGGCAGCGGCACTGCTCGCAGGCTGCACCAGCCCTCCCGTCGGCCGGTCCGGGGCGGGGGCGGATGGTGCCGGCCCAGGCCGTCCTGCCGCAGTCGAGATACCGAAGATCACCACGGCAGTGATCGATCCCGTCCCCGTGGAGGCGTATCTGCTCACTGAAGAACAGTGGACCGAACTCGGAAGGGCCGAGTCCGTGCTGCGCGTGCGATGCATGAAGCGGTTCGGTATCACCTATGACGAACCCATGCCTACTTCGGGGCCCACCGGCCAGCGTATTTCTCAGTACCGATACGGCAAGCTGGATCCCTCGCAAACCGCCGTCCACGGGTACGAGAATCCCGGAGCCCACTCCTCCGGCACCGAATCGGATGCCGAGATGAGAGCAGCCAAGGAGCAGCGGACGGAGGTCGGCCCGAGAGAGCGAATGGTCCTCCAGGGCACTGACAAACCTGGCGAGAAGACGGGCAAGGGTGGTCAGGATTTCAATGGCCGAACGGTACCCGAAGGGGGCTGCATCGGCGAGGCACAGCAGACCTTGGGCAACTACGGGGACGTGGAGATCGCCAACGACGTGAATCTCGACAGCTTCGGTAGGTCGCTCCGAGATGAGCGTGTGCTCGCCGTCTTCGCCAAGTGGTCGCGTTGCATGGAGCGGAAGGGATATCACTACAGAACCCCGGTCGATGCATCCAGTGATAAGAAGTGGTCCGGCGAAAAGGCGTCTCCGGAGGAGAAGACCGTCGCGACCACGGATGCCGTGTGCAAAATGGAGAACAATGTCGCGGGTGTCTGGTACGCCGTCGATGTCGCCTACCAGAAGCAGGCGATTGAGCGACACGCCGAGGAGCTCGATCAGGTACGGAAGTCCATCGAGGCGCAACTGAAGGTCGCCGGTGAAGTCCTGAAGGACTGAGCATCAGATCGATCCCCCAGGCTCCCCGGCCCACCGAGCCAGTTCCCCCGTGGGCCGTCTGGTGCCGTCCATGAGCAGGTGCGGTAACGCCCAGCGTCCGGGTACGGCAAGCGCTGCGGGACCGAGCGGCCGGACGCGGTGACGGGGTGTCTGGGCGATCCGGGTGAGTGCTTGTCGGTACGCCGGAGGAGTTCTTACAGGGCTGTGCCCGCTGTGCGGCGGTGCGGCAGGCTGTTTCGCGTCCGATGGCCTCGATCTCGCCTGTTTCCCAGGGGCGCTGGTGGGTTAAACGAGGTGCATGGATACCTCTGCTACGCGGGACAGGCCGACGTGCGCTCCCCGCACGGTCTCGCCGTCCGATGCGGGGCCGGGGCAGGTCCTGGCCCCCATGATCGACCGTGTCGGGCATTCCGACCGCGTGGACCCGCAGGCCGACGCGGCGCGAGGTGCGGTCCGGGGACTGTCCCTGGGCCGGATCGGGGATGTTCCGCACGGCCGGTGGCTGGGTCGTCCCGTACATCCGCTGACGGTGCGGTTGCCCCTGAAGGGCTTGAGGTCGGCCGCGGTGCCGGACTCAGTACGAGGCCGGCAGCGGGCGGCCCGTGCGCGGTGGCGGACGGCCTGGCGGCCGCGCTTCCCCCTGCGGCGGCCGGACGGACGGACTGGGCGGAGCTGCGGCACCTCCAGATGCGTGTCGGGCCGGTGCACGCAGCGTCCGATGCGGCAGGTGGGACCTGCTACCCGGTTCCCCTCCCCGCCCGTACCCGCGGCCGGCTGTGCGGGCCGGCCGGGCCGGCCGCAGTGAGCGCGGGCTGCGCTGTCGGCGGTCACCTGGCCTTCCGGCAGACGCCGGGCACCGACGATTTGGTCAGCGCATGCATGCGCCGACCCTGGCCGGCCGCACACTCCGCCTCTCGGGCGGCTGGGGCACGACGGGTCCGGCCACCCCAGCCCGACCGGCTTGCGATATCCGCGTCAACGGCTCCCTCGTGGAGGTCCGGCTCCGGCACCTCAGCGAGGCCGGTGCCTCCAGGAGCGTGACTGCCGCCGAAGACGGGCGGTGGACCGGTGGCCCGGGTGACACCTGGCGCCACCGGGTGCCCGCAGCCACCCGCCCGCGTGAACGTGCCGGGCACTCGCCGTGCTCCCGGCCGCATCTCCCGGATTTCCCCTGAACGCAACGTACAAAGGAGTAAAAGATGAACGAGCAGAACCCCGTCAAGGCCGCAGCGGAAAAAATCGCGGACACGCTCCGCGGTGAGGGCGACGGTCCGCAGGACGGCATTCCCGGCAAACCCGGACCGGTCTCCCCGCCGGTCGAGGAACCGACCACTCCGCTGGAGCCGCTGCCGCCCAAGGCGGACCAGCACGGTCCGGAGACCGTCAGCCCCACCGGGCAGCCCACCGGGGCCGAGCAGGCCCGGATGGCGCAGAGCGGGGCCTACCTGACCACCGCGCAGGGCGCCCGGCTCCACGACACCGACCACTCACTGAAGGCGGGCCCGCGCGGTCCGGTGCTGCTGCAGGACCATCACCTGCGGGAGAAGATCACCCACTTCGACCACGAGCGCATCCCGGAGCGGGTCGTGCACGCGCGTGGAGCAGCGGCCCACGGTGTGTTCCGCGGCTACGGCACGGCGGCGAAGCTGTCGAAGGCGGCGTTCCTGGCGAAGGACGTCGAGACTCCGGTGTTCGTACGGTTCTCGACCGTGCTGGGTTCGCGGGGCTCGGCCGACACGGTGCGCGACACCCGGGGATTCGCGACGAAGTTCTACACGGAGGAAGGGATCTTCGACCTGGTCGGCAACAACATCCCGGTGTTCTTCATCCAGGACGCGATCAAGTTCCCCGACATCATCCACGCCGGCAAGCCGCACCCGGACCGGGAGATCCCCCAGGCGCAGAGCGCCCACGACACGTTCTGGGACTTCGTCACCCTCCACACGGAGGCGACCCACCACACCCTGTGGAACATGTCCGACCGAGGTATCCCGCGCTCCTACCGGATGATGGAGGGCTTCGGCGTCCACACCTTCCGCCTCGTGGACGCCGCCGGCGCCACCACGCTGGTGAAGTTCCACTGGAAGCCCAAGCTGGGCGTGCACTCCCTGGTGTGGGAGGAGGCGCAGATCGCGGCGGGGGTGGACCCCGACTTCCACCGCAGGGACCTGGCCGACGCGATCGAGGCAGGCGCGTTCCCCCAGTGGGAACTGGGTGTGCAGGTCTTCCCGGACACCGAGGACCAGATGTTCGAGGGCATCGACCTGCTCGACGCGACGAAGATCGTCCCCGAGGAGCTCGCACCCGTCCAGCCGATCGGCCTGATGACCCTCAACGCCAACCCGTCGAACTACTTCGCCGAAACGGAGCAGGTGGCCTTCCATCTGGGCAATCTGGTCCCCGGCATCGACGTCACCAACGACCCGCTGCTCCAGGGCCGCCTCTTCTCCTACCTCGACACCCAGCTCAGCCGGCTCGGCGGCCCCAACTTCTCGCAGCTGCCGATCAACCGCACCCACGCCCCTGTCAACGACATGCTCCGCGACGGCATGCACCAGACCGCGGTCCACCGCGGCGTCGCACCGTACCGGCCCAACTCCCTCGACGGCGGCTGCCCGTTCCTCGCGGGTGAGGACACCAGCGCGTTCATCGAGGCCCCGGCCGCCGTGGCCGCGAGCCGCAAGGTGCGGGAGAACCCCGCCTCCTTCGACGACCACTACAGCCAGCCCCGCCAGTTCTGGCTCAGCATGACCCCGGTCGAGCGCGAGCACATCATCGCCGCCTACACCTTCGAACTCGGCAAATGTTACGAGCAGGCCATCAAGGAGCGGGCGCTGACCGTACTCGCCCGCATCGACACCCAGCTCTGTGAAGAGGTCGCCGCAGGGCTCGGTCTGCCCGCCCCTGGCCCGGACGCGGGGCTCACCGACCCGCAGCCGAGCCCCGCGCTGTCCCAGCTGGGCCAGGTGTGGCCGCTCGACGGGCGGATCATCGGCATCGTCGCCGACGCCCACGCCGACCTGGACGGGGTACGCGCCGTCCGGCAGACGGTGCTCGACGCCGGGATGGTGCCCCTGGTCATCGCCCCGGCCGGTGGCAAGCTCGACGCGGACGGCGAGCCCGTCACCGTCCAGCGCACTTTCGCCACCGCCCGGTCCGTCGAGTTCGATGCCATCCTGCTCGCCGGGGCACCCGGCACCGGCGGCGACGCGGCGGGTGCCAGGGACGCCAAGGCCGACAACCCCGGCACCGCGGCGGATGTCGTCACCGATCCCCGTGCCCTGCTCCTGGTGAACGAGGCGTTCCGCCACGGCAAGGCCATCGGCGCCTGGGGCGGCGGGGACAGCGCCCTCGCCGCGGCGGGCGTGCCCACCGGCGCGCCGGGCGTGGTCACCGCCGACAGCGGCGCCGCCGTACTGCAGGGTGTCACCGAACTCCTCGGCGCCCACCGCGTCTGGGAACGCTTCACCCCGCAGATCTGATTCCGAGAACAGCCGGATCGCCGCTGCGGGCCGCCAAAGGCCCGCAGCGGCGATCCGGCCTCGGCCGGCCGGCCGGTGACGTCACCAGGGAAGGTCACGGCCGGGGCGCAGAGCTCCACCTGTGAGGGGCTCGTGTCGCGCGCTCGGTTGTCAGCTGATGTAGAAGGAACTGGCCCTGTCGTTCCAGTTGCCGGCCGGGCAGTCCCCTGTTCCTCCTCCGCCGAGGAAGGAGCACTGGTTGATGTACGAGGTGGAGGCTCCGGTGAAGTTCGTCCCCTCGAAGAACTTGATGTCGCACTGGTACGCGGTCTTGACCGACGTGACGGTGTCGTTCATGTTCAACCCGTTGGGATACCAGGTGTCGTTGCCGAGGTTGCCGTCGTAGTACTCCACCGTGTTGGTGTCCGCCGAACAGGCGTGGCTGCCGGTCAGGATCTTGTAGCCACCTCCCGTCTGGAAGTTGTACCAGTTGTAGAGGTAGACCAGATCCAGCTCCGCTGACGCCGACACGTGCTGCTTCAGGGCGGCTTCGCTCTCGAAGCAGGCGGATCGCCCGGTGCTCAGGCTTGTCGAGCAGTACGGCCCGGTCGAGGCCGTCGGTGTGGGGTCCGTCCCGGGTGAGGCCGAAGCCGGTGTCGCGATCAGCACGATGCCGATGACGAACAGACTGCTGATGAGCTTCCTCATGATTTTCCGTCCTCTTGTTGGTGATGCTCCGCGCGAGGTATCTCGCTTCCTTCCTCGCCTGGCCGCCGATCGACCACCGGCCCGGGTTGTGCGGGACGAGGACGACGTGCCCTCGCCCCGGCCCCGGCGACCGGGGCTGGGTGGCGACGTCGACGACCCTCTCGTGTGCAGTCACCATTGCGTCATCAGCGCGTCATCACAGGCGTTGAGCGATCATTCGTGCGCACGCTATGCTCCAACGGGTTACTTTGGGTGACGGGGGCGGTTCGGGGGATGGACTTTCGCGTTCTGGGGCCGCTTGAGGTCCGGACGGGCCAGGAACGGCTACTGGTGCCCGGAGCGCGTCGGCAGCGGGTACTGGCCGCGTTGCTACTGGCGCCGAACTCGGTGGTGCCGTTGTCCAGACTCGTCGACATGACCTGGGACGACGAGCCCCCTGTGACCGCTGTGAAGCAGTTGCAGAACTCGGTCTCGGCGCTGCGTGAACGGCTGGGCGACACCGGACAGCGGCTCATCCGTACTGAGGACGCCGGCTACCTGATCCGGGTCGGGGAACAGGACCTCGACTCGCTCCGGTTCACCACTGGGGTCGCCGACAGCCGTCGCCACGCGGCGGAAGGAAGGCTGGAGCAGGCAGTCGGGGTGATCCGAACGGCGCTGGACCTCTGGCGCGGCAGCGCCCTGGAGGGTTTAGGCACCGCGGCACTGGCCAGATCCGCCGCACGGCTGGACGAGCAGCGGCTCCGCACGCTGGAGCTGTCCGTCACATGGCGGTTGGAGCTCGGCGAGCACCACGAGGTCGCCGACGACCTGGCAGATCTCGCTCACGACCATCCACTGCGCGAAACCCTGCACATGCGGTGGATGGAGGCGCTGGTCCACTGCGGCCGACGCGCGGACGCGCTGCACGTCTTCCATCGCCTCGGAACCCGTCTCGCCAAGGAACTCGGCGTCGGCCCCGGGCCGGATGTGCGGCGCCTGCATGAGCAGATCCTGCGCGGCGAACAACCCAGGCCCCGCCCGGACCCTCGCACCCGGGGTATCCATCGCGTGCCCGCGATGAGGCAGCCGTGGTCCCTCGCCCCACCAGTGCCACGCCAACTTCCGCAGACTGTCCGTGACTTCATCGGCCGGGCTGATCACCTGGCCGCGCTCGACGCCCTGCTGCCGCCGGCCGGCGGGCAGGCCGTGGTGATCTCCGCACTGGACGGCTCGGGCGGAGTGGGCAAGACGACGCTCGCGGTGCACTGGGCCCGCCGTGTCCAGGACCGGTTTCCCGACGGCACACTCCACACCAACCTCCGCGGATACGGTCCCGGCAAGCCCGCGAGTCCGGATGAGACTCTCGACGACTTCCTGGTCGCGCTCGGCGTGCACCCGGCGGCGGTACCAGCTGGGACCGGCGCCCGCTCGGGACTCTTCCGCACACTCGCGGCGGGACGGCGCATGCTGATCGTGCTCGACAATGCGCACAGTGCCGAGCAGGTACGCCCGCTGCTGCCCGGAGCACCCGGCTGCATGGTGGTGGTGACCAGCCGCGACAGCCTGACCGGCCTGGTGATCACCGAGGCCGCACACCGTCTCACTCTCGACGTGCTCGCCCCGTCCGAGGCGCTGGACCTGGTCGTCGGCATCATCGGCCCTCATCGGGCCCGAGCGGAACCGGCTGCGGTGGACAACCTCATCCGGCTGTGCGCGCGCCTTCCTCTGGCGCTGCGCATCGCCGCGGGGCGCGCAGCTGCGTACGGACATGTCTCCGTCGCCGACATAGTCGCCGAGCTCGCCGAGGAGAACTCCAGGCTCGACGCACTGAGCTGGGGCCGCGACCCCTACGCGGCGGTCCGCAACGTACTCGCCTGGTCCTACGATCAGCTGTCCATCGGGCAGGCGGATCTCTTCCGGCGTCTGGGTCTTCATCCGGGTCCGGACATCTCGACACCCGCGGCCGCGGCCCTCGCGCAACGGCCACCACGCGAGACCCGGCAACTGCTCAACGCGCTGGCCGACGCCCACCTCATCGAACCCGTCGCACACGACCGATACCGCTTCCACGACCTCCTGCGGGCCTACGCGGAGGAGTTGGCCGGTGAACACGACAGCGAGGGCCGGCGCCGCGACGCCCTGGACGCCATGCTCACCTGGTACAGCCACACCGCTCACACCGCCGACCGCCGGCTCTACCCGACCTGCACACGCGTGGTGACCACGGTCGCCGAACCTGCCCACCCCCACCCCGTGGCCGACCGTGACCACGCCTGGGCCTGGTTCACCGACGAACGAGCCAACCTGATCGCCGCCCTGTACCAGGCAGTGGACCGCACCATGGATGACTACGCCCTGTACCTCCTCGACGCTCTTGGTTTCCTCGTGCTCATGGGCGGCTGGGAGGAACGCGTCGACACCGCGAGCGCGGTTCTGCGCGCGGCGCGGCGGTCCGGCCGGACCGTCCACGAAGCCAACGCCCTGCTCGCCCGAGGAGAAGCGCTGGCACACCTGCAACACCCCGACGCGCAGGCGGACCTCGGTGGTGCCTGCCGGCTCGCCCAAGAGGCCGGCAACGTCCACATCCAGATCGCCGCCCGCATCGAACTCGGCCAACTACTGCGCCGGCAGACCCGCTTCGTCGAGGCGCAGCACCACTTCGACGAGGCCCGCCTGCTCAGCAGAGGATTCGATACAGGACGGTGGGAAGCGGTGGCGGAAGGCCACCTCGCCGCACTCCACTCCGACCTCGGCAACCACCAGCAGGCCATCGACTGCGGCACGCGCAGCGCGGCACTGCGACACGAGCTCGGCGACACGGACGGCGAAGCATGCGCTCTCGCCGCCATCGCCGTGGGCCGGCAGGGCATCGGCGACCACGACACAGCGATCGTTCACTGCCGACACGCCATCGCGCTCGGCCGCACGTCCCTGGGCAGCCAGGAAGAGACCCTCGCCGGACCTCTCACCGTCCTCGCGACGTCCCTACTCGCCCTCGGACGCGTGAACGAGGCGGTCGACTGCTGGCAGGAAGCCGCCTCCATCTACACCGACCGAGGGCTGGACGCCGACGCCGCCATCCTGCACCACCACATCCGAGCGGCAGGCCAGCCGCCGGCGCAACCTGATCAGTTGTAACCGTCGACGTAGATGGAGACTTTGTCGGTGGTCTCCCGATAACCGGCGAGAGAAGGGTTCCAGTAGTCGACCGTGGACTGGGCGGACCACCAAGCTCCGTAATTCTGGTTGACCGTACTTGAGACAGTGGTGCATTTGAAGGAGTCGCCGCTCTTCATCCACTTGTTCACGACACAGGTCCAGCCGCCGTAGCCTACTCCGGAGCTGCCGAGGCCATAGGTAAGCGAGATGTCGCGTACGTAGTGCTGCACTGCCACATCCGCATTGACCATGTACACAAGCACTTGACCGTTTGCCTGATTCATCAGCCCGTGACCACAGGTCTGCATGGAGAGCCCAGGGGTGGAACTGGAGACAGCTTTCGTGAGACACATCGAAGAGCCGGCCTGGGCAGGGCTGGAGATGCCGACGACAGCCAGCACAGTTGCTCCCGAAACTGCAAGGTAGGCAGTGCTCTTCTCCAGGCGCATGAAGATCCCCTGATCGTGAGTGGCATGCACGACGATGGCAACGAGTGCACGGTACCCAAGCAGGGGTGGGTGCGCCATAGTGCCAACCGCCCCGCATCACCGCACACTTCTCATCTTGAGCGCCAAGCGATCTCGAAAGCGTGAATGGCAGCGAGCGTGCGACCGATGCGGTTGGTGCCGCATCGACCAGCTGCTCAGCGCCGGAGGGCCGGAGGGCCGGCCCATCATGCCCTGTGCAGGGTCGGCAGACGCTCCCCCGCCGGGGGTCAAGCGCATCATCGAGCCAGGCCCTTACTCGCCCACCGCGCCGTTTGCAGGCAAAGTGTGCACGTCGACCCGTAGAGCTCCTGTTGGAGGGGTGGTGGACAGGCTACGGAGTCTTATCAAGGAAAATGCTTGCGCCCCGCAGCCGACGAATAGCTATTGCAGCGTTTGCCGCGCGGATATCGAAACCAGTTCAACTTATGGAACAGAGATGACGTCGGCTCGGCCAGACTCCGACCACACGCAGGCGACGACCGGACCGTACGGGACATCGCGTGCTGCCCACGGGTGTCAGGTGCAGGCTTTCTTGCCGTGGGGGGCGTTACCGTGTCCGCGGGTTATCTGGAAGGTCACGGGGAGGTCTTCCAGGTCGGGGCCGAATTGGCCGAGGTCGGTGATGATGAGTCTGGTCCAGTTGTCCCCCGGTCCGGTGATCACGATGGACTGTCCCATTTCGGCACCCTTGACGGTGCAGCTGCGGGTGGGTGTGATGACGAAGTAGCCGACGCTGATGTCGTTGATGTTGATTCCGAGTTCACGGTCCTTCGTCCAGGCGGTCTTTCTCGGTTTGTCGGTCCAGGGGAGGCCGGCGGTGAGTTGTTCCTCGCGGGGTCGGCTGGGGTTCGCGGAGGGCTCTGTCTGGCTGCCGCCGGAGCCGGCTCCGACGCTGGGGGAAGGCGCTGTGGTGGACGGGGTGGGCGAGGGTTTGGCGGAGCGGGAAGCGCCGGGCGTTCCCTTCGCTGAGTGACCTTGCGACAGCAGGAAAGCCGGTACGGCCAGGGCGGCCGCAATCACTGCCGCTGCCAGTGGCCACAGGAGCGCCGGCCGCAGCCGGCGCCACGGGGCTGGGGTGGGAAGCGGTGGGTGCGGCAGGGGACCGCGTGCCAGGGCGAGCCAGCTGGCGGCTCCCGTACCCCGGCGCTGGGGACTGGGAAGGCCGAGATGTCTCAGCTCGCTTTCCGCGTAGTGGTAGATCTGGTCCATGTTCAGCGGCTCGGTTGCCGCGAGGGCGTTCAGCAGCACCGCGGTGAAAGCGCTGTGCCGGTCGCCTGGAGGCGCGTGGGAGGGGGCGGTCGCGGTGGTGGAGGTGAGCGTGTAGGTGCCGCCGGCGGGGAGCTGACCGAGCACCAGGCTGGGGGCGGTGGCCATGGCGGCGATGGCCCTGCCCGAGAAGCAGCAGTCCAGGATCAGTACCCGTGCCCGCGCCGGCGCTGTGGCGAGATCACGTTTGATCACGTCAAGGGGCAGTGCCGTGTAGCGCAGACGCTCCGGGTCGGTGTGCTTGAGCGTCAGATAGAGCATGCCGTCGTCGTCCAGGAGGCCGTGGCCGCTGTAGTAGACCAGCAGCAAGTCGTCTGCTTCGCTGCCGGCGCGTTGCAGAGCGTTGCCCACGGCCGCCTGGTCCACCGGTTCGCCGTCCAGGCCCAGGACGGTGCAGTGTCCGGTGGGCTGTCCGGCGACGAGCCCGTGTTCGGGATGGGTGAAAGCGTTCTTGAGGTCCCGGAGGTTGTTGTCGACAGCCGCGATGGGCGGCAGTGCTCGGTCCCGGAACGTGCCGGCGCCGATGAGGACGATCCGGCTGGCGTCGGCACGGGGGAACCACGTCTCGGTCACCGGGACCGTCTTATTCCTGGGGCGGCGCAGCGAGCCGCTCGACTTCACGGATGATGGCCAGCGGATCCTGGCTGCGTTTCACGTCGATGCTCACTTCACGGCCATCGGGGGCCTTGACGGTGACGGTGATGTCAGCCCGGCGCTGACTCAGCCATGTGGACACCGAGCGCGCGATCAGCGCACCGGTGCCGCCCGCGCCAAGGGCCACCGTCAGCACGTCCAGCACGCCGCCCATCTCACCCTCGGCCACAGGCCGGGAGCGCAGGCGAAGGCGGCCGCGGAGATCGTCCTCAAGCGTCAACCAGTCATACAGCAGACGCAGATGCTGTTCGGCCTCGGTGCCGTGCACGGCTAACGCCAGCTCACCCCGGGATGCGGTTGTCCTCTGCTCAGGCATAGAGCCATTCTGTCGTCAGCGACCACGCACGGCACCTGTTTTCACCAGCGCCCACCGGACCAGCCCTCACGACACGGCACCGACCTCTTGCTTCCCCGCTTTCTGATCGCATGCGGCCATCACGCTGTTCCTTCCTCCGCCACCCCTCCCAGCCCGGGGCCGGCCGGCGCCTGGAGCGGTGCTTGGGACGGGCCGCTCGCCCTCGGGGCCGCCACATCGCCAGCGGGCGTGGGGCTGATCATGTAGGACACGGTCCCAGATCTCCGGGGCGTGGGAGGCACGCGCCTATCGGAGGACGATGTCGCGGCCCGGGCCGCCTTCGACGGCGTCTTTCCCGGGGCCTCCACTGACCAGGTCATCGCCGCCCTCGCCGTGCAGCGTGTCGTCGCCGGAGCCGCCGAGGACGATGTCACGGCCGTCCCCGCCCATGGCGTCGTCGTCGCCTCGGCCGCCGGACACGATGTCCGCACCGCCGTACGCCTCGATCATGTCGTCACCCTGGCCACCCCGCAGCCGCTGGTCGCTGTCGTCGCCCATCAGGTGGTCCATGCCGTCGCCGCCGTCCAGGACCGCGCGCCCCATGACCATGTCGTCCCCCGCCTCTCCCCACACCGTATGCGCGGTATGGGCGTGCAGCGTGTCGTCGCCGGGGCCGCCGCGGACGGTGTCGACCGCGGGGTCGCTGGTGACGATCGTGTCGTCCCGGTCGCCGAGGAAGATGTCGATTTCATCCGGCTGGGAGCTGCCGGTGGGCAGTTCGCAGACGACGAAGGTGTCGTTCCCGGGTTCGAGGTACGCACAGTGGTCGCCTGGTTCGAGCGGGACCGCGTCGCGGAAGCCGATCCGCCGGACCCCGTCGCCGAGGTCCATGGGGATCACGTGGAGGTCGTTGGCCTCGCCCGCGGTGGCGGTGAAGACGATCGACTGAGTCACCCAGTCGGCGCCGACGCGGGCCTTCACCTCGGTGGCGGCGGGAGCGGCGGGGGCGGCGACGGCGAGCAGGGTCACGGCGACCGCTCCGGCGGTGAGTACGTGTCGGTTCATGGCACCTCGTCTCGATGTGGCGACCGGTCGGTCGACCTGCTGGAGGGGTGGCTGCCGGGGACCTGAGGGGCAGCGTTCTTGTGGCACTCAGTCCCGAACAGCGAGTATCTCGTGGGGTGTTCGGGAGGATCCATCACGCGCCGGTCGGTGCGTTCCGGTCCCCCGGACGTCCGCATGGCGCCGCCGTCCCGGTCCCACTCGTCGGCCGCCACCACGAGACAGGCCGCGATCAGGACGACGTTCTTGATGATGTACTGGCCCTCCAGGGTGGGGACCGGCGCGCCCTCCTGCCACATCTCTCCGGGAAGCAGCACGAGCGCGGAGAAGACGCCGGCCATGTGGGCGAAGAATCCCACCAGGGCTATACGGAGAAGCACTCCCGTGACGAGGCCGAGGCCGATGGCCGTCTCGAACGCCGCCAGTGTCCGTAGCACCACGTCCGGGGGCAGCAGGCCGAGGGTGAGCTTCGTCGCGGTCCGGACGGCGACCCCCTCGGCGGGGCTGGCCTCGGGGAAGAACTTGAGGACCCCGAACCAGAGGAACACCGTGCCCACGCACATTCTGAGGAACGCCGCGGCGTGCCGCTGGACCCGGCCGGCCAGGGACCGGACCGTCCGGGTGGCCGGCCCGCCGTCCCCGGTCTGCTCCGGGGCAGGCCCTTGAGGAGGGCACAGGCTTCGCTCTCCGGCTCTTTCCATGCCGTACCCATCCTCTCGCACGTGCTCGCACGCGGTTGTCCGAAGGCTCCTGGCCGCCGGGCGGCCGGGAGAGGAACGAGGAAGAGGGACCCGGTGTCCGGGGCGAGCGACGCATCGTCCACTCCGGGCACCGGGACACCAGCCGGCCCGTCGGGGCCGGCTGGTGCGGCACCATGTCAGCTCACATTCACGTCCACGCAAGCGTAGAAGGCGTTGACGGTGTCGGCGATGTTCCACACAGCCAGCACCTTCTGCTTCCCGTTCAGGCTGCCGAAGTTCACCTGGTGAGTGACGGTCTCGCCCGGCCGGGCACCGCCGTCGTTGAACTCCGCGATCTTCCGGCCACCCGCGTAGTACTGCCAGGTGCTCGTGGCGTGACGTGCCGTCAGCCGCCAGTTGAAGCTGGTCGTCCGGCTGACCGGGGTGACCTTCCAGCCCTTGCTGTCGTTGTCGAGCTCGGCGAAGGCGGCGTTCCCTCCGCTGCAGCTCGTCAGACCTTTGCGGCCCTCGACGCTCTGCGGCTCGTATTTGATGGAACCGCAGGGGACCACGCCCGCGGCACACTGGGCCTGTCGGCTGGGGGGCGAGGATATGTAGCCGTGCGCGCTCGCGCCGCCGGCCGGCAGGCTCACGGCCAGAAGCGGGGCGATTCCCGCGCCGATGGCGGCGGCCAGCATCTTCTTGCTCTTCATGACAACTCCTGTGGGGGGTCCGTGCCCGCCCGCCCGAAGGCGAAGCAGGCATGTGCATGTCAAGCAGCAACTCCATGACCGTGGGCGGTCATTGCCTGGCGATGAAAGCGTACCCGACTTGGTCTAGACCAAACCGGTGCTGAAAATATGACCGCTCCTGTGTGCCTGGGCGCACCTGGCATGCCCTGGCCGTTCAGCGGGCAACTTCCTTGCCGGGTGCGAGGTTGTCGGGTTCGGGACGCCTCGTGAGCAGTGTCGTGAAGTGATCCGTCCCAGAGGATCTGGTCCGAGGCCGGGTATGTCACGCAAGGCTTCGTGACCACAGTCACGAAGTGGATCAGCCCTCCGGCGCGGCACGGCTCGGATGACGCCGAGTGCCGTCATCAGGACTGCATCGCGGACCGGCCCGCGTTTGTGGGCTACGCATCGGCAGTCGATGCCCCACCGTGGCTGATTCCGGCGGGCGTGCCGGGGACAGGTTTGCTAACTCAAGTTATTAATGGGTTAATGCCCACCGGGCCCTGGCAGCGAAGGAGAGTGCGCCGGTCGACCTTCGACTTCCTCGTCCAGTTGGCCTATCTGCGCTATATCGTTAGTAATCGTTTAGACATCGGGGGCTGGCATGTCGAGCATTTCGTCCGGGGCCGGGCCGCGTGGCGGGCGAACGCGCCCTACCGCCAATGACGTGGCCAAGGCCGCAGGTGTCTCGCGGTCGGCGGTGTCGTTCGCGTTCAACAGTCCCGAGAAGCTTTCGACCGCCACGCGTGACCGGATTCTCGCCGCGGCGCAGGAACTCAGTTATGTGCCCAACACGCTGGCACGGATGCTGAAGGCAGGTCAGACGCAGTCGTTGGGTGTGCTGCTGCCGCAGAACCTGGCGAAGGTCATGGAGAACCCCTACTACGCCCGGTTCCTGACGGGGGTGGGTCAGGTGTGCGACGAGCAGGGGTACACGCTGCTGCTGACCCCTCCGCTGCGGGACTCGATGCTGAAGGCCATTCCGTACGCGGCGGTCGACGGATTCATCGTGTGCGGGCTGGAGCACGACCGCGGTGAAGTGGCGGAGCTGCGCCGGCGGGGTATCCCGTTCGTGCTGGTGGACAGCAGTCCTCACCAGGACGTGTCCAGCGTGGACGTGGATGACGAGGGCGGGGCGTACGAGGTGATGCGTCATGTGCTGGATCTGGGGCACCGGCGGATCGCACTCCTTTCGATCGATCCCGGACCGGAGCACGCGGAGCGCGGCTACCGGGGCCCGCTGGCGCGCCGTATCGCGGGGATCACACGGGCTCTGGGGGAGTCCGGCATGGGCCTGGGCGACCTTGAGCTGGTCGAGGTGCCCGCAACGAGGATGGACGGGTTCCGTGCCGCGAAGGCGCTGATGGCTTCGGCGCCGCCCACTGCCGTCGTGGCGATGTCGGACATCCTCGCGTTCGGTGCCGTGGACGCCATGCACGACCTCGGGCTGAACGTGCCCGGCGACGTGACGGTGACCGGGTACGACGATCTGCCGGAGTCGTCGTGGACGCGCCCTCGGTTGACGACCATCCGCCAGGCCATCACGACCAAGGGCCGCACGGCCGCCGATCTGCTGTTCTCCGCGATGCGTGACGAGGACCAGCACCCGCACCAGCTCCTCGGCACTCACCTGGTCGTTCGCGACTCCAGCAGCCGCCCCGGCCGAACAGGGCTCTCCGGCTGACCGAGTACTCCCCCGGCCCTTCCGTCCCGCGCCGCCCTCCACCCCGGTTTCCGGAGTGTTCGGGCGGCGTTCGCCATGGCCCCACCACGGTTCGGTCAAGATGGCGAGCGCGTTACAAAACCGTTAACTAACTCCAGTTAATAACCTGCTAGCGTCTGCGAAACGAAGAGTTCGCAAGACTCTCGCCACACCAGAAAATGAGGCAACCAGCCCTCCTCCTGGTGAGGAAGCATGCCCCGCGGCCCGGCCTCCAGCGCACGGACGTGCTGGAGGTGCATCCGCAGACTGCCGCCGGCTTCGCCCCGTTGCCGGCGGCAGTACCGGGTCCGCCGTCGTCGGATCAGTCTTTCCATCGAGGAGTCCTCATGCGCCGTGGCATCGCCGCAGCCGCCCTGATATCGGCCATCAGCATCTGTGCAAGTGCCTGCTCCGGCGGTACCTCCGACTCCGGGGACGCCTCCGGCCCGGTGACCATCACCTGGTGGGACACCTCGGACGCCACCAACGAAGGACCGACGTACAAGGCCCTGGTCCAGGCGTTCGAGAAGGCCAACCCCGACATCGAGGTCACCTACGTCAGCGTGCCTTTCGGTGACGCGCAGACCAAGTTCCAGACGGCCGCGGGCAGCAAGGGAGCCCCTGACGTGCTGCGCGCCGACGTCGGCTGGACCCCGGGCTTCGCGAAGGCCGGCTACCTCGCCCCGCTGGACGACACCGCCGCGGGCAAGGACGTCGCCGCCTTCGAGCCGGGCCTGATCGAGCAGGGCAGGTACGAGGGCAAGCTCTACGGCATTCCGCAGGTCACCGACACCCTGGCCATGATGTACAACAAGGACCTGTTCACCAAGGCCGGGATCACCGAGCCGCCGGCCACCTGGACGCAGTGGAAGAGCGACATCGCCACGGTCAAGGACAAGACCGGCGTCGACGGCTTCGCCTTCAACCCCCAGGGCTACTACGCCATGCCGTTCCTCTACGGCGAGGGCACCGACATGGTCGACCCCGGGGCGAAGAAGATCACACTGAACTCGCCGGCCGCGATCAAGGGCATCGACACGCTCAAGGACCTGGTGAAGGCCAAGGGCACGCGGAAGCTGGACACCACCAGCAACGCCTACCCCAACATCATGGACGCCTTCAGCAGCGGCAAGGTCGCCTCCATCATCCAGGGCCCGTGGGAGAACGCCAACGTCTTCAAGGGTTCGGCCTTCGCCGACAAGAACAACCTCGGTATCGCACCCGTACCGGCCGGCAGCACGGGCAGGGCGGGGGCGCCGCTGGGCGGTCACAACCTCGTCGCCTACGCGGGCTCGGACGCCGCGCACCAGGAGGCGTCGAGCAAGTTCATCGCCTTCATGACCTCCGCGCAGTCGCAGAGTCAGGTCGCCCTGAAGAACGGCACCCTGCCCACCCGCGGTGACGCCTACACCGCCGAGGTCACGGCCAACCCGGGCATCGCCGGGTACCAGAAGGTCCTGCCCAGCGGTCAGCCGCGTAAGGCCCTGCCGGAGTACAGCTCGCTGTACACCCCGCTGGAGACCCAGCTGATCAAGATCCTCTCCGGCCAGGAGAGCACCGAAGGCGGCCTGGACAACGCGGCCACCGAGGCGAAGAAGCTCCTGTCGAACTACAGCGTCAGCTAAGGAACGAGGTCCGCCCCGCCCCGCCGGATGCGGGCGGGGCGCACCCGACGTCTCTCTTCCTCATCCCTGTCCCCGAGGTGCCAGATGACCGCCGTCGTCGAGGGCAAGCCTGCCCGCGCGAACCGTCGCCAGCGAACTACCGGGCCCGGTTCCGGCCCGCTCAACCGTGTCAAGAACTCCTACGATCAGCGCTGGTACGCCTGGGCCATGTGCGTACCCGTGGTCCTCGTCCTGAGTGCCGTCGTCGCCTACCCGCTGGTGCAGGGGGTCTACCTCACCTTCACCGACGCCACCAGCCAGAACGTCGGCCGCACCATCGGCGTCAACCACATCCCCGACAGCTTCTCCTGGGTCGGGCTGAAGAACTACGCCGACGTCCTCACCGGGGCCAACAACCAGTTCTGGCCGCACCTGGTGTGGACGATCATCTGGACGGTGGCCTGCGTCGCCCTGACCTACGCCATCGGCCTGGCCCTGGCCATCGCACTCAACCGCGACATGCGGGCGCGCAGCCTCTACCGGCTGCTGCTCATCCTGCCGTGGGCGGTGCCGACGTTCGTGACCATCTTCGGCTGGCGGCTGATCCTGGCTGACGACGGTGTCGTCAACCAGCTCCTTAGCCTGGTCGGACTGCCCGGACCGTCCTGGCTGAGTGATCCACTGGCGCAGAAGTTCGCCGCGATCGGCGTGAACATCTGGTGCGGGGTGCCGTTCATGATGATCTCCATGCTCGGCGGACTACAGGCCATTCCCCGCGAACTCCACGAGGCGGCGGAGATGGACGGCGCCAGCCCTTGGCAGCGGTTCGTCCACGTCATCCTGCCCGGGCTGCGCCCGGTCAGTAGCACGGTGATCCTGCTCGGTGTGATCTGGACGTTCAACCAGTTCAACGTGATCTTCCTGCTGTTCGGCGGGAACAGCGACAGCGTCCAGATCCTCGTGACCTACGCCTACCGGCTCTTCTTCGGTCAGCAGCCCCAGGACTACGCCGGCTCGGCGACCGTCGGCATCCTGTGCCTGTCGATCCTGGTCGTCTTCACGAGCGTCTACCGCCGCTGGCTCAAGCGCAACGACCAGGGGGTTCTGGCATGACCACCACCGCGACCACATCTCCGGCCGCCCGCCGCCCCGCGCCGGACCGGAAGGCAACCCCGAACCGTCCGCGCGGCGCACGACGCCGCTCCGTCTCCGCCTCGCTGCACGGCTTCCTGATCGCCGCTGCGTTCATCGCCGTCTTTCCCATCCTGTGGATCTTCTACATCTCCCTGGGCCCGGACAAGAACGACTACCAGCACCCCGGCCGCATCCTTGACAACCTGACCCTGTCCAACTACGGACACGTGCTCCAGGACACCGGGTTCGGCACTTGGATGATCAACTCGCTGATCGTCGCCTTCGGGACCATGCTCATCGGCGTCATGATCGCCGCCAGCGCCGCCTACGCCGTCTCCCGGATGAAGTTCCTGGGCCGCGGCTCGCTGATGTACACCTTCCTGCTCACCCAGATGTTCCCCGTAGCCGTTCTGATGGTGCCGCTGTACAAGATCATGGGCAGCATCGGCCTGCTCGACACCTACGGCGGCCTCGTCCTTATCTACTGCTCCACCGCCGTGCCGTACTGCGCGTGGCTGCTCAAGGGCTACTTCGACACCATCCCCGTCGAGATCGACGAGGCCGGGCGCATCGACGGCCTGACCCCTTTCGGGACGTTCTGGCGCCTCATCCTGCCGCTGGCCCGGCCCGGTCTCGCGGTCGCCGCGTTCTACACCTTCCTCACCGCCTGGGGCGAGGTCGCCTTCGCGTCGAAGTTCATGCTCTCGGAAGGCAATTACACCCTCGCGGTGGGCCTGCAGTCCTACATCAGCCAGTTCAACTCCCAGTGGAACTACATGGCGGCGACCTCCGTGCTCATCGCCATCCCCGCCGGCCTGGTGTTCTACGTCGTCCAGAAGCACCTCGTCACCGGCCTCACCGCCGGTGGCACCAAAGGCTGACCCAGCGCCGTTCCAGCCGTTGCCCCGCGTATCCCGTGGCCCTGCTCAGCAGCGAAGCCCCTGCCTGCCGTCGGCGCGCCGCGCGCCACCGTCGTGAGGACCCCACTCCATGACCCAGCACCTGCTTGCTCACCACTCCGTCCCGTCCGCACCGCCCGCTCCCAATGCCGACTGGTGGCGCGAAGCGGTGATCTACCAGGTCTACCCGCGCAGTTTCGCCGATTCCAACGGCGACGGCATGGGCGACCTGCCCGGCATCCGCAGCCGGCTGCCCTACCTGCGCTCCTTGGGCGTCGACGCGGTGTGGCTCTCCCCCTTCTACTCCTCCCCCCAGGCCGACGCCGGATACGACGTCGCCGACTACCGGGTCGTCGACCCGATGTTCGGCACCCTTCACGATGCCGTGTCCCTGATCGAGGATGCCCACGAGCTGGGCCTGCGCATCATCGTCGACCTGGTCCCCAACCACTGCTCGGACGCACACGTCTGGTTCCAGCAAGCCCTGCGGGAGGGTCCGGGATCCCGCCTGCGCGAACGCTTTCACTTCCGCGACGGTCTGGGGCCAGGCGGCGAGCAGCCGCCCAACGACTGGGAGTCGGTCTTCGGCGGTCCCGCCTGGACCCGCACCAAGAACCCGGACGGCACCCCAGGACAGTGGTATCTGCACCTGTTCGCCCCTCAGCAGCCGGACTTCAACTGGGATCACCGGGCCGTCCACGACGAGTTCGCCTCGATCCTGCGGTTCTGGCTCGACCTGGGCGTCGACGGCTTCCGCATCGACGTCGCCCACGGCCTGGTCAAAGCCCCCGGCCTGCCCGACCTGGGCGTCCACAACCCGCTGCACCTGCTGGACAGCGGTGCCGGGCCGTGCTTCGACCAGGACGGCGTGCACGACATCTACCGCGGCTGGCGCACCATCCTCGAGGAGTACGCCGGGGACCGCATCGGCGTCGCGGAGGCGTGGGCTCCCACTCTTCAGCGCACCGCGAACTACGTGCGCCCCGACGAACTGCACCAGGCGTTCAACTTCCAGTATCTGGCCACTTCCTGGGAAGCAGGCCCCTTGCGGCAGGTCATCGACGAGACCCTCGCCACCGTGCGCCACGTCGGCGCCCCGCCCACCTGGGTCCTGTCCAACCACGACGTCACCCGGCACACCACCCGCTTCGCCAACCCACCCGGTCTGGGCACCCAGATCCGCACCGCCGGCGACCGGGAACTGGGGCTGCGGCGCGCTCGCGCCGCTACTCTCCTCATGCTCGCCCTGCCCGGCTCCGCATACATCTACCAGGGGGAGGAGCTGGGCCTGCCCGACGTCACCGACCTGCCCGACGAGGCCCGGCAGGACCCCTCCTACTTCCGGGCCGACGGCCAGGACGGCTTCCGCGACGGCTGCCGGGTCCCCATCCCGTGGTCCGGCACCCAGGCCCCCTACGGCTTCAACGCGGTGACCGGCGGGCCGAGCTGGCTGCCCCAGCCCGCCGAGTGGGCCGAGCTCAGTGTCGATGTGCAGACAGGCGACCCCGCCTCGACGCTTGAGCTCTACCGTGCCGCGCTGACCATCCGCCGCGCCCACCCCGCCTTGGGCGCAGCTGACAACCTGCGTTGGCTGGACAGTCCCCAGGGCGTTCTCGTCTTCGAGCGTCCCACCCCCGATGGCAGGGTCTTCACCTGCACCGTCAACACCACCGATGCACCGGTCCGGCTCACCGTTCCGGGCGAACAGCTCCTCGCCAACGCCCAGATCACCATCAAGGGCACCGAGGCGCTCCTGCCGGGTGATACCACCGCCTGGTGGACCGCCCGCTGAACCGACCGGGGCCCCGCCCCGGCGCCTTCCCGCCCCCTGTACCCCGCGTTCCATCTTCCCGCACCGGGACCGCCCCGCCGGTTCACCTCCGTCCTGCCCACGAGACAGCGAGGTCTCCATGCTTCGTAGACCCCTCCGCGCGCCCCGCCCCGGCCGCCGGTCGATACCCCAGCTCACCGTCACCGCACTCGTCCTGGCCGGCACCACCGGCGCCGCGGGCATCACCCCGGCGTTCGCCGCGGAAGCACCGCCCGCCGCGGTCGCCATCGCCTCCGACTTCGACTCCCAGCTCGGCTGCGCCGGAGACTGGGCGCCCGACTGCGACCAGGCCCAGATGGTGCCCCGTGCCGACGGTGCCTGGTCCCTCACCGCCCGCCTCAAGGCCGGGTCGTACTCCTACAAGGCCGCGCTCGACAAGAGCTGGGCGGTCAACTACGGGCTCAACGCCGTCCAGGGCGGTGCGAACATCCCCCTGAGCATCCCGGCCGGCGGCGCGGAGGTGACCTTCGTCTACGACCCGGTCACCCACTGGGTCACCGACACCCTCAACACCACCCTCGTCACCGCCACCGGCGACTTCCAGAGCGAACTGGGTTGCGTGACGGACGGGGCCGTCGACTGCCTGGCCTCCTGGCTCACCGACCCCGACGGCGACGGCACGAGTACCTTCACCACCGCCTCCCTGCCCTCCGGCACCTACAAGGCCCGTGCCGCCCTGGGGCTGCCCGGCACACCCACCGGGACACAGACCCCGTTCACCGTGGCCGACGACGGTGCGAGGACGACGTTCAGCCACACCGCCTCCTCGCCGGTCCTCAACGTCTACGCGGGCGATCCCAAGCCCAGCCTCGCCCCCCGAGCAGCACACTGGCTCACCGACGACCTGATCGCCTGGGACCTCGGCGACAAACCGGCCGCCGGGACCTACCACCTCGCCGCTGCCCCCGACGGCGGCCTCGCGGCGGGCGGCACCGGCATCACCGGCGGCACCGTCATCCCCCTGACCTACGACTCGGCAGGACTGCCCACCGCGCTGAAGGAGAAGTACCCCCACCTGGCGAAGCTCGGAGCGCTGCGGCTGCCGCGCGCCTGGGCCGCCAAGGCTCCCGATCTTCTCAAGGGCCAGGTCGCCGTCGCCGCCCTCGCCCCGGACGGCACCCTGCGCACCGCGACCGGCCTGCAGACCCCCGGCGTACTCGACGACCTCTACGCCGCACGGGCGAAGAAGGCCGAACTCGGTCCCGTCTTCCGGGGCGCCAAGCCGACGCTTTCACTGTGGGCGCCGACCGCGAAGAGCGTCAGCGCCGAGCTGTACGACACGGCGACGTCCACCGAGCCGCGTCTCGTGGCGATGAAGCTCGACGCCCGCACCGGCGTCTGGTCGGTCCGCGGTGAGAAGAACTGGAAGAACACCTACTACCGGTTCGCCGTGAAGGTGTGGGCGCCCGCCGTCCTGCAGACCGTTACCAACCGCGTCACCGACCCGTACTCGCTCTCGCTGTCCGCCGACTCCCGGCTGAGCCAGATCGTCGACCTCGACGACCCCGCGACCGCGCCACGAGGGTGGAGGGACAGCCGCTCGCCCAAGGCGGTCGCCGCCGGTGAGCAGCAGATCCAGGAACTGCACCTGCGGGACTTCTCGGCCGCCGACGCGCAGGTCCCCGCCGCCGAGCGCGGCACGTACGATGCCCTCACCCACCCGGCGTCATCCGGGTTCAAGCACCTCAAGGAGCTGGCGGGCTCCGGCATCACCTCCGTGCAGCTCCTGCCCGCATTCGATTTCGCCGGCACCGCTGAAAAGCGCGCCGACCAGGCCGCCCCTGCATGCGACCTGCCCTCGATGGCTCCGGACTCCGAGGCGCAGCAGGCGTGCGTGGCCGGCACCCAGGCCACCGACGCCTACAACTGGGGCTACAACCCGCTCCACTTCACCGTGCCCGAGGGCTCCTACGCCGGCGACCCGAACGGCGCCTCGCGCACCGTGGAGTTCCGGCGGATGGTCCAGCGGCTCCACGACAACGGTCTGCGGGTCGTTATGGACGTCGTCTACAACCACACCGCCGCCGCCGGCCAGGACCCGGCCTCTGTCCTGGACCGCATCGTCCCCGGCTACTACCACCGACTGGACGCCACCGGCACCGTCACCCGCGACAGCTGCTGCGCCGACACCGCCCCCGAGCACGCGATGATGAACAAGCTCGTCGTCGACTCCGTCACCACCTGGGCCAAGCAGTACCGCATCGACGGCTTCCGCTTCGACCTGATGGGCCTGGACCCGAAGCAGACCATGCTCGACGTCGACGACGCCCTGGCCGACCTCACCCCCCGCCGCGACGGCATCGACGGGAAGAACATCGCCCTCTACGGGGAGGGCTGGAACTACGGAGTGGTCGCCGACGACGCCCGGTTCGTCCAGGCCACCCAGGAGAACATGGCCGGCACCGGCATCGGCACCTTCAACGACCGGCTGCGCGACGGTGTCCGCGGCGGCGGGATCTCGGATACCGACCCCCGACGCCAGGGCTTCGCCAGCGGCCTGTTCACCGACCCCAACGGGGCCGACGTCAACGGCACCTCGGCCCAGCAGAAGGCCCGGTTGCTGAAGGACATGGACCTGGTAAAGATCGGGCTGACCGGGAACCTCGCCGACTACTCCTTCACCACCAGCGACGGCACCCGGCGCACAGGAGCCCAGCTCGACTACAACGGCCACCCGGCCGGCTACACCGCCTCTCCCGGCGAGGCCGTCAACTACGTCGAGGCCCACGACAACCTGGCCCTGTACGACGCGCTGGCCTACAAGCTTCCGGCGGCCACCACGCCGGCCGCCCGCGCCCGTGTCCAGGCCCTGGCTCTGGCCATCAGCACCCTCTCCCAGAGCCCGAGCATGGCCCAGGCCGGCACTGACTTGCTGCGCTCGAAATCGCTGGACGGCAACTCCTACGACAGCGGCGACTGGTTCAACGCCATACAGTGGGACTGCCGCGCCGGCAACGGCTTCGGGCACGGCCTGCCGCTTGCCGAGTCCAACCGCGGCCAGTGGGACCACGCCAAGCCCTTGCTGGCCGACGCGTCTTTGATCCCGGGGTGTGGCGAGATCGGTGACACCACTGTTCAGTTCCAGCAACTCCTGAGAATCAAGAAGTCCACCCCGCTCTTCGCACTCGGCACCGCCGCCTCCGTGCAGAAGCGCCTGAGCTTCCCGCTCTCCGGCACACCTGGCGAAACCCCCGGAGTCATCACCCAGCACCTGAACGGCCACGGGCTCGACACCTACAAGTCCGTCACAGTCGTCCACAACGCCACTCCCCAAGCACAGAAGCAGACTCTGGAGGGCCTGACAGGCAGCCGGCAGGTGCTGCATCCGGTCCTGGCGCAGGGCGGCGACGCAGTCGTCAAGCAGTCCACGTTCCGCACCGACAGCGGCACGTTCACCGTCCCCGCGCACACGGTCGCCGTGTTCGTCGAGCGGTAACCAAGACCCGGAACAGCCACAACCCAGCCCGGCAGGACAGCGATCCACCGCTGCCCTGCCGGGCCACACGAGCATGCCCGGCCACCCTGTGCGCGCGGCCTGCTTCCCGTCACGGGAATCTCCTGCGCGACGTCTTGACGCCCTCCGCTACACACATTATTAACTTGAGTTAGCAAACAGGTTAAGAGCGCGCGCCCCTGACGCCCCCGAAAAGCACGCGCACCCAAGCCGGCAGTCAACTGCCTTGCCGCACGGCCGCGCCGCCGACGATCAACCGGCACGCCCCCACCCGCTCACGGCCCTCTGACACGGCGGTCGGAGCGGACCCCCTTCGAGGAGGCACCACCATGCACGGCACCTCGCACCCACCCCGGCACCGCAGAACCCGCACCCTGTCCGCAGCCCTCACAGCCGGAGCCCTCAGCCTCGCCCTCGTCCCCGCCCTCAGCGCTCCGGCTCAGGCCGCTGCCCCGACCGCGGTCTCCGTCCCCGGCACGTTCAACAGCGAGATCGGCTGTTCAGCAGACTGGTCCCCCGACTGCTCCCAGGCCCAGCTCACCGCCCGCACCGACGGATCAGGCGCCTGGTCCAAGACCTACACCCTCCCGGCGGGCACGTACGCCTACAAGGCGGCGATCAACAAGAGCTGGTCGGAGAATTACGGAGCCAAGGCCCAGTCCTACGGCGCCGACATCCCCCTGACCGTTCCCGTCGGCGGGAAAAGGGTCACCTTCGTCTACGACCCCGTCACCCACTGGATCACCGACGACATCACCAGCAAGATCGTCACCGTCGGAGGCACCTTCCAGTCCGAGATCGGCTGCGCCGCCGACTGGGCTTCGGACTGCCTCAAGTCCTGGCTCCAGGACATCGACGCCGACGGCACCTACACCTGGAGCACCAACTCCATCCCCGCAGGCACCCATCAGGTGAAGACGGCCATCGGCCAGTCCTGGGACGAGAGCTACGGGCAGGGCGGCAGCCCCTCCGGCGGCAACATCAGCTTCACCGTGCCGCGCGCCGGAGCCACCACGAAGTTCAGCTTCAACAGCACCTCACACGTCCTGAGCGTCGAGACCGAGCCCGGCGGCGAAGAGCCCGCCCCCACGGACGGCACCCTCGGCGCCCTCTACACCCCGGCCAGAACGACCTTCCGCATCTGGTCCCCCGACAGCTCACAGGTCACCGTCACCGTCGACGGCACGAGCCACACCCTTACCCCTGTGACCCTGTCCGGCTACACCGGTGTGTACCAGGCCGTCGTCACCGGAGACCTGAAGAACAAGGGCTACCAGTTCCGCGTCGGCAACAACACCGTCCGCGACCCCTACGCCGCGATGGTCAAACCCGGCACCACCGAAGGCATCGTCATCGACGCGGGCGCCGTCAAGCCCACCGGCGGCTCCTGGGCCCCCACCCCCACCCAGACGAAGCGCGAGGACGCGGTCGTCTACGAGATGAGCGTGCGCAACTTCACCATCGACGCCAGCTCCGGCGTGGACAGCGCCAAGCGCGGCAAGTTCCTCGGCCTCGTCCAGGGCGGCACCACGCACAACGGGACCAAGACCGGCATCGACCACCTCAAGGAACTCGGCGTCACCCACGTCCAGCTCCTGCCGGCCTTCGACTTCAACAGCACCGTACCGAACTGGGGCTACGACCCCCTGAACTTCAACGTCCCCGAAGAGCAGTTCTCCCAGTTCAGCGCAGCCGAGGACCGCATCCGCGAGTTCAAGGACATGGTCAACGAGTACCACAGGAACGGCATACGCGTCCTGATGGACGTCGTCTACAACCACACCGCCAACAAGGACGTCTTCCAGAACATCAGCGGCAAGTACTACCACCAGACCGAACTCTCCGGCACCGGCAACTCCATCGACGACAGCAACCCGATGGTCAGCCGCATGATCCGCGACAGCCTCGAACACTGGGTGAAGAACTACAACATCGACGGCTTCCGCTTCGACCTCCTCGGCGTCCACCAGTACAAGAACGTAGACAACTGGGCCAAGCACCTCCAGTCCACCTTCCCCGACCGCATGCTGCAGATCCACGGCGAACCCTGGAGCGGCGGCGTCAACGACCCCCTCGAAGCCCAGAAGGTCCGCTACGGCACCGTCCCCACCCTCGCCGGCGGACACGTCGGAGTCTTCAACGGCGCCTACCGCGACGCCCTCAAGGGTGGCACCCGCGACCAGAACCTCGGCTACATGGGCGGCTCCGCCTCCAACGCCACCGCCGTCGCCACCGGCATGCGAGGCTCACCCCTTGCGGTGAAGAGCACCAACCCGCTGTCCGATCCCTGGAACCCGGCCTTCGCCTACGACCCCGAGCAGAGCATCAACTACGTCTCCGCCCACGACGACCTCAACCTCTGGGACAAGATCACCTACTCCGGCGTCACCGGAGGCGCCACCGGGCGCGCCGGTCAGATGGACCGCTTCGGCACCGGCATGATCCTCACCTCCCAGGGCATCCCCTTCATCCACGAAGGCGACGAGTTCCTCCACTCCAAGGTCGTCAACGGCGACTACGAAACGGCCAAGAACTCCTACGAGGCCGGCGACAGCGTCAACGCCATCCAGTGGGGCGAGAAGACCGCCAACGCCGCGACCTTCACCTACTACAAGGACGCCATCGCCCTGCGGAAGTCCACTCCCGCCCTGCGCCTGCCTTCCTGGGATGCGGTCAGCAACCAGGTCAGCACCACCGTCAACGGCCAGGTCGTCACCTCCGCGATCAGCTCCAACGCCGCCGCCCCCACCAGCTACGACACCGTCGTGGTCTACAACCCCACCGACCACTCCTCCACAGTGAACCTGCCCGCCGGCTCGTGGAGGAAGATCCTCGACACCACCGGCAAGGTCGACGCCACCGGCAACACCGCCGGGAGCCTCGCCGTCACCGTCTTCAAGAAGAACTGAACCACCGCACCACCCATGCGCCCCGCTGCCGAACCGGCAGCGGGGCGCGGCGCAGTTCCCGCCACCTACGCCACCACAGGTCCACGTTCACTGCTCATGCCCTCATCGTGGCACGCACGGCTCCGGCCCATGGACGACAGAGCCGATCCGGCACCTGCGCCGTATCCGAGATGCCGCCGATCCCCGTCTGGGCTCCAGGCCCCCTTCGACGATACTCACCGCCATTCTCTGAAGGCGCTTTCGTGTGCACGGCCGGCAACTGGCCTCACGGCATGTGAGACGGCGAGGTCAGGCCGAGACGGGCTTGGCCTCCGCATCGGCGCGCCGGCCGGAGTCGAGTACTCCGGCCAGTGAGGAAGCGACGATCAGCAGGGCGAGTACGACGGTCATCGTGAGCCGGAGTCCGACGTGGTCGGCGAGGAGGCCGAGTGCGGGTGGGCCGACGAGGAAGGCGACGTAGCCGGCGGTGGCGACCGCGCCGACCCGCGCCGCCGCGTCGTGCGGGTGGTCGCCCGCCGCGGACAGGGTGACGGGGAAGCCGAGTGACGCGCCCAGCCCCCACAGGACCGTGGCGGCGCCCGCCATCAGCGGGCTGGGCGAGACGATCACCACCACCAGGCCCAGGGCTGCGGTCACGGCGCTGATCCGGACGACCTGGACCCGGCCGAAGCGTGCCAGGAGGGGTCCGCCGGCGAACCGGCCCAGCGTCATCGAGGAGGCGAAAGCCAGGAAGGTAACCGATCCCGCGGTGGCGCTGACGTGGTAGCCGTCCACCATGAGCAGCGGCAGCCAGTCGTTGGCGGCACCCTCCGCGAAGGCCATGGCCAGCACGATCACCCCGATGAGGATGAGCCGCCGGTCCCGCCACACGCGCAGTTGTCCCCGCAGGCCGCCCTGCCGCGAGGAGTTGTCGGAGGCGGCCTCCTTCCCCGTGCCGTGCGGGATGGACAGGACCGCCCGCACGGCGCCGGCGGCGATGAGGGCCGCTACGGCCGTCAGGTGCCATCCGACGGGGAACTCGGCGGCGGTCATCGCCATGCCCAGCAGTGCCCCGAAGACGGTTCCCAGGCTGAAGCAGCCGTGCAGCACCGGCAGGACGGGTCGGCCGATGACGCTCTCGATGGCCGCTCCCTCGATGTTGAACGCGACCTCCGCCAGCCCCATCCCGCCGCCGAACAGGGCCAGTCCGCAGGCGACCCCGCCCGCCAGTGACAGGCTCGTGCCGGCGGCGACGACCAGCAGCCCCGCGACGACGAGCGTCGCACCGGCGCTGATCGTCACCCGGCCTCCGTAGCGGCGCACGAGCGGACCCGAGGCAGTGACCCCGGCCATCGAGCCGGTCGAGAGACCGAACAGGACCAGTCCCATCGCGCCGGTGGACACATCGAGGCCGTCCCTGACGGCCGGTGTGCGGGGCACCCACGAGGCCATGCCTGTGCCGGCGGCCAGCATGAAGAGGAACAGAGCGGCACGCCAGCGGCGCGTAACGGCATCCATGACAGCGGGACCTCAGCAGACGGGTCGAAGGCGGGATGGGGAACGAGAGGTGTACGACCGTACCCTTGGAATGTACGATCGTACTCATGACGGACCACTTCGCAGGAGACCCCCGTACGAACCGCGAGCGGATGCTCGCCGGGGACCTCTACATCGCCGACGACCCCGACATCGTGGAGGCCCAGCGGCGCGCCGTGCGCCTCGCCGCCCGGTATCTGGCGGCATACACCGAGGACCCCGACGCCGCGCAGCCCGTCGTCACTGAGCTCCTCGGCGGCCTCGGCGCCGGTGCGCATATCCGGCCGCCGCTGTACGTGGACTACGGCTCGTACATCACGGTCGGCGAGGACACGTTCATCAACTACAACCTCACCGCCCTGGACGTGGCCCCCATCACCATCGGCCGCGACTGCCAGATCGGGCCGAACGTCCAACTGCTCACCCCCACCCACCCGGTGGAGCCGGAGCCGCGCCGGGACAAGCTGGAAGCGGCCAGGCCGATCACGATCGGCGACAATGTCTGGCTGGGCGGTGGCGCGATCGTGCTGGCCGGGGTGACCATCGGGGACAACAGCGTCATCGGTGCCGGAGCCGTCGTCACCAAGGACGTACCCGCCAATGTGGTCGCGGTCGGTAACCCGGCCCGGGTGATCCGCTCGATCTGACAGCTCTACGCAGAGGAAGCACCGTGGCAACCGGACAGAACGACCCCGAGCGGCGAGAACGCATCATCGCCGCCGCGCTCGACCTGATCGCGGAGGAAGGGGTCGCCGGCACCTCGCACCGCAAGGTCGCCGCCCGTGCCGGTGTGCCGCTCGGCTCGATGACGTATCACTTCGGCGGGATGGACGAGCTGCTGCGAGAAGCGTTTGTACGCTTCTCCGGCAGCATCGTCGCCGTCTTCGAGGAACATCTCGCCGCCGCCTCCACCACCGACGAGGCGCGGGAAGCGGTCGCCGACCTGGTCCACCACCTGTCAAGCGGCAACCAGCGCGAACTCGTCCTCACGCACGAGCTGTACACGCTCGCCGCCCGCAAGCCCGCCTACCGCGAGCTGACCCGGGAGTGGATGCGCCGCAGCCGCGTCGCCCTGGAGCGGCACTTCGACCCGGCAACAGCCCGCCAGCTCGACGCGATGATCGAGGGCCTGTCGATCCACCGCGCCCTGGAAACCGAGCCCCACGACCGAGCCCTGACCGTCGAAGCCATCGCCCGCATCACCCGGAGCCACGGCGCGCGTCCCTGACGCGCACGCCCAAGGCCCCTGGCCGGCCCCCCACCTGACCAGGCGGGGGGCCGGACCGCGTGCGGTACCGCTGCAGGTGAAGGGCGTCCCGCCGATCCGTTCGCGCCGCGGCCGGCGACGGCGGAAGCCCGGCAAGCTCCACGCCGACAAGGGCTACGACTACGCCCACCTGCGGCGATGGTCACGCGAACGCGGCGTCACCCACCGTATCGCCCGCAAGGGAGTCGAGCCCTCGCAACGGCTGGGCCGCCACCGCTGGACCGCCGAACGCACCTGCTTCGGCTACCAGGGCGGCGTCGGCGTTCCGTGTCGCAGTGGCGATCCGGACAAGAGAGAAGATGTGGGCAGCGGCTACCTACAGCCCCCTACAGCGCAGGTCACGGCTTGACGAGGACCTTGAGGCTCTTGTCGGCCATGTCCTGGTAGCTGGCCGGGACACCGTCGAGGTCGGCGGTCGCGCCGAAGACCTCTCCCGGATTGATGGTGCCATCTCGCCCGCCATCGCTGATATCAGCGATGGCGGGAACGGCTATGGCGAACAGGCAGCACGGTGTGGAGCCGACGTGTGTCATGGACGGTGCACCGCTCCGCCCGGCTCCCGAGGACGGGTGCGGCGGGAGCCCGCTCGCCGGAGCGAGCGGGCTCCCGTGCCGGTCACCAGCGGTGGTGGACCTGGGTGCGGACGCGCCGGTCGTACAGGTCGGCGATCGCGTCGAGGACGTGCGGCGGGAGTGCCGGGTCGGCGGCGGCCGCCGCGTTCGCGCGGGCCTGCTCGGGGGAACGGGCTCCTGGGATCACGCTCGTCACGCCCGGCTGCTGGATGATCCAGCGCAGCGCCGTCCGCGCGGGTGTGCTGTCCGCCGCGGCCAGGGCGCTGAACTCGGCGGCCGCTTCGACGCCCGTCGCGAAGTCGACTCCGGAGAAGGTCTCCCCCTGGTCGAACGCCTCGCCGTGCCGGTTGTACGTGCGGTGGTCGTCGGCGGCGAAGACGGTCTCCGAGGTGTACCTGCCCGCCAGCAGGCCGGAGGCGAGCGGAACGCGGGCGATGACGGCGACCCCCGCCTCGGCGGCGGCCGGAAGGACGGCCTCGAGGGGCTTCGTCCGGAAGGCGTTGAGGATGATCTGCACACTCGCAGTTCCCGGCCGTGCGATGGCGGTGAGCGCCTCTGCGCATGTCTCGACGCTGACGCCGTAGGCGGCGATCCGCTCCTCCGCGACGAGGGTGTCCAGCGCGTCGAACACCTCGTCCGAGGAGTACACGGAGGTCGGCGGGCAGTGCAACTGCACCAGATCCAGGACGTCGGTGCCGAGGTTCGCGCGGGACCGGTCGGCCCAGGCCCTGAAGTTGTCCAGCACGTAGCTCTCGGGGACCTGGTCGGCACGACGGCCCATCTTGGTGGCCACGAGGACGTCGGCGTCGGGACGTTCCTTCAGATAACGGCCGATGAGCTGTTCGCTGCGCCCGTCACCGTAGACGTCTGCCGTGTCGAAGAAGGTGACGCCCGCCTCGACCGCGGCGTCGAGGACAGCGATCGCGTCCTCCTCGCGCACGTCGCCCCAGTCCGCGCCGAGCTGCCAGGTGCCCAGTCCCACGACGGAAACGCTTCGGCCCGTCCTGCCACAAACCCGCTGTTCCATGGGAATCATCATAGGACTGATCCTGTCGGCGTCCGGCGGGGCGGTGCCCCTATGCCTTTGGTTGTCTTCGGTCAGCGGAGTCCGCTCCGCACCACCTCCCCGTAGCGCCCGCCCGCACACGCGCCACCAGAACTATGGTGTCCCGCCACATACGCCCCTGACCTGCCCCTTCCTACGGTATGGCGACACAGCAACGTCCCCGCCGAACGTCCGGAAGTGGTACCCATGGCCGCCCCAGCAACCGCTCCCCCGCCCGCCACGAAGCTGCGGCGGATCGTCGCCGCGAGTCTCGTCGGCACCACCATCGAGTGGTACGACTTCTTCCTGTACGGATCGGCGGCCGCGCTGGTCTTCAACAAGCTGTTCTTCCCCGACTCCGACCCGCTCGTCGGTACTCTGCTCTCCTTCCTCACGTACGCGGTCGGCTTCGCCGCCCGGCCCCTGGGTGCTCTGGTGTTCGGGCACTACGGCGACCGGCTCGGGCGCAAGAAGCTGCTGGTGCTGAGTCTGCTGCTGATGGGTGGCGCGACGTTCTGCATCGGGCTGCTGCCGACGCACGCCGCCATCGGCTCCGCCGCACCGGCTCTGCTCACCGTCCTGCGCCTGGTGCAGGGCTTCGCCCTCGGAGGCGAGTGGGGCGGGGCCGTGCTGCTCGTGTCGGAGCACGGCGACGCCAAGCGGCGTGGCTTCTGGGCCTCCTGGCCGCAGACCGGGGCTCCGGCGGGCCAGTTGCTGGCGACCGGGGTGCTCTCCGCGCTGACGGCGCTGATGTCGGAGTCGGCGTTCCTGGCCTGGGGCTGGCGCATTCCCTTCCTGCTCTCGGGTGTGCTGGTGCTCCTCGGCCTGTGGATTCGTCTCTCTGTCGATGAATCACCTGTGTTCAAGGCCGCTCTGGCCCAGGCGTCAGCGCGCGAGGCCACCAGCGCGAAGGCCGAGAAGATGCCTCTGGTCGCCGTGTTCCGCCACCACTGGCGGGACGTGCTGATCGCCATGGGCGCGCGGATGGCGGAGAACATCAGCTACTACGTGATCACGGCGTTCATCCTGGTGTACGCGACGGTGGCGGCGGACATGAGCAGGCAGACGGCGCTCAACGCCGTACTGGTCGCCTCCGCCGTGCACTTCGTGGTGATTCCGTTGTGGGGCGCGCTGTCCGACCGGATCGGGCGCAGGCCGGTCTATCTCGTCGGTGCGGTCGGCGTGGGGTTGTGGATGTTCCCGTTCTTCGCCCTGATCGACACCGGGAGCTTCGGGAACCTGCTGCTCGCCATCACGGTGGGGCTCGTCTTCCACGGTGCGATGTACGCCCCGCAGGCGGCCTTCTTCTCCGAGATGTTCGCGACGCGCATGCGGTACTCGGGCGCTTCCATCGGTTCCCAGTTCTCGTCGGTCGCGGCCGGTGCTCCGGCGCCGCTGATCGCCACCGCGCTGCTCGACCACTACGGCACGGCGACGCCCATCGCCCTGTACGTCATCGCGGCCGCGCTGCTCACCATGGTGGCGATCGTCTGCGCCAAGGAGACCCGCAACCGGGATCTGTCGGAGGTCGGGGCGGAGCCCGGCGGGACACCGGCTCCGCAGGCCGCGGTGACCGCCGACGCCCGCGGCGTCTGACGGACTCCCCCACCGCGCCCGTTCGTGATAACGCGAGGCCGCTCACCACCTCGACGGTGGTGGGCGGCCTCTCACGTGGTGCGCTGGAACCAGGTCGGTCCTTCGGTGAGGGACTGCTTGATCCGGAAGAGACTGAACTCGTTCATCGGCGGCAGCGCGTCGACAAAGAACCAGCCGACCTCGAGCGACTCGTCGTCGTTGACCCGTGCCTCCCCGCCGGTCGCCCGGCAGCGGAACGTGATGTCGAGGTACTGGCACCGGTCGCCGTTGGCGTACTGCACCGGCTTGAGCGCCTGGGTCAGCACCACCCGCTCCGCCACGCAGTGCACGGCCGTCTCCTCATACACCTCGCGTTCGGCGGTCGCCGCGGGCTCCTCCCCCGGCTCGCTGATACCGCCGATGACGGACCACCTGCCGGTGTCGGAGCGCCGTCCGAGGAGCACCCTGCCCTCGTCGTCGAAGACGATCGCGGTGACCCCGGGCAGGAGGAGGAGCTGGTGGCCCGCGGTCGCGCGGATGTCTCGGATGAAGTCGGGAGTGGCCATGCGCCGAGCCTACGTGGCAGTGCCACCGGATTGAGGGGCCTGGGGCCCGGGGGCGGTGGAGCCGCGCAGCCTGCGGGCGCGTACGCCGCGCACCGTGACCCAGCCGAGGCCCGCCACGGCCAGCAGGGCGAGAACTCCCTCGGGCAGCGGACCCATCCGGGTCGCCGGGGTCAGCGAGGACCGCAGCGGCACCTCGTCGACCAGGGCCGCCGGGGTGAACATCTCCGTCTTCTCCACGATCGTCCCGTCCGGCCGGATCACGGCGCTGACGCCGCTGGTGACCGGCACGACGACGGAACGCCCGTGCTCGACGGCCCGTACCTGGCTCATCGCGAGCTGCTGGTACGTCATCTCGCTGCGGCCGAAGGTGGCGTTGTTGCTCGGTACGGCGATGAGCTGCCCGCCGTTCGTGACGGTGTCGCGTACCGCGTCGTCGAACGCCGCCTCGTAACAGGTGACGAGCCCCACCTTCGTACCCGCCAGGTCGAACACGCCGACCTTCCTGCCGGGTCCGAAGTCCCGCTGCACCCGGTCGACGTCCTTGCTGAAGAGGCGGACGAAGGAGCGCATGGGCATGTACTCGCCGAACGGCTGGATGTGACGCTTGTCGTAGGTGGCGACGGGGCCGTCCGCCGGGTCCCACTTGATGAGGGTGTTGCGCAGGGGGCCCGTCTCCGGGGAGAGGACGGCGCCGATGACGGTCGGGACGCCGATCGCCCTGACCGCGTCGTCGATCACGACGCGGGCGTCGGGGTTGCGGTAGGGGTCGAGGTCGGAGGAGTTCTCCGGCCACAGCACGAAGTCGGGCCGGGGGACCTTGCCGGCCGCCACCTCACGGGCGAGCTGTTCCGTGCGGCGGGCGTGGTTGTCCAGGACCGCTCGGCGCTGGGCGTTGAAGTCGAGGCCGAGGCGGGGCACGTTGCCCTGGATCGCGGCGACCGTGGCGGTGCCGTCCTGTGCCGAGGCGTCGACCAGGGGCAGCGTGGCGAACGCCGCCGCCACGGGTACGACGACGGTCGCCGCCGCGGCGGTGGCCGCGGCCCGGCGGACGGTGCCGGTGACGCGTCCCCTACGGATCTGGCGCACCGTTTCGAGGAGTCCGAAGCCGCACAGCACCACCGCGAAGGAGAGCAGCGGGGTGCCGCCCAGTGCCGCGAGCGGGAGGAACACGCTGTCCGCCTGGCCGAAAGCGATCTTCCCCCACGGGAAGCCGCCGAACGGCACACGGGCCCGGAGCGCTTCGTCGAGCGTCCAGACGGCCGCGGCCCAGACGGGCCAGTACGGAAGACGGGTGACGGCACTGATCCCGACGCAGCCCACCGCGATGAAGAGCGCCTCCGCGGCGGCCAGCGCGAGCCAGGGCACCGGGCCGACCTCCTCGCCGGTCCAGTGCAGCAGCGGCAGCATGAAGCCGAGTCCCGCCAGGAGGCCGAGGCCGAACGCGGCCCGCAGCCGACGTCCGAGAAGGACCCAGCCAAGGAGGGCGAAACCAGGCAGCACCAGCCACCACAGGGGGCGCGGCGGGAAACTCGCGTACAGCAGCGCACCGGAGAGCGCGGCAGCGGCCGGGCGGACGAGCCGCGGCCACAGCCTTCGGCCGCCGGAGGCGGGGGCGGGCGGCGGTCCGTCTACGGAGGTGATGGTGGCGCTCACCTGGCGGAGTCTACGGCGGCGGTCCGCGGTCACCGTAGGCCGGGACGGCGGGGTGGAGCCCTGGACGGCGCCGGTGGAGCCGGGTGGAACCTCGCCGCACCGGGTGCTCCTCCGGCAGGACGCCCTGACAAGGGCGAGGGACGACCTGCGGCTGGGCGGTGTGGGCCCGGACCGTTTCGGCGAGCTGAGCCCTACCGTCGGGAACGCCCTGAGCCTCGCTTCGGTGACGGCCGGGCGGGTCCGCTCGCCGGACCGGCCCCGGCGGCGCCCGCTCGGCGAGGACCCGGGCCGCCGGCCGGGTCAACGAAGGGGCGGGCGGCGATACCGGAGGCTCAGGCCCCCGTCGTCCGGGGCCCCGTCGTCGGCAGGTGCAGGCGGTCGCGGATGAACCGTACCGCCGCCTCCGCGTCGTCCACCGTGACCGTGAAGCTCCTCCCGTCGCCCAGCCTCAGCACCACGCCCTCACCCCTGCGCACCACCACGGCCGTGCCCTGCTGGGGGCGCCAGCGGTAGCCCCAGCCGCCCCACTGGCGCGGGGTGACCTCGGGCGCGTACTCCGCGCCCACGACATGCGTGAGCAGGATGCGCCGACGGGGCACGCCCATGTGTCCGCAGCGAACTTCGAGGGCGTCACCGTCCACCCTGACGACCACGTGGACGAAGGCGAGGGTGCCGAAGAGGATGAGCAGTCCAGCGGCGATGCAGCCGATGACGGACATCAGCAGGGGGACGATTCCCGACGTCCAGGCCGAGTCGACGGCGAGCTGGATGCCGAGGGCCACGCACCCGGCGCCCGCCACCGCGAGCAGCCACTGGGCCCGGTTGGTCGCGCGCCCGTGCCAGACCGTGGACGGGGCCTCGCTCGAACCGTGGCTGCCATTTCCGGTGTGGTCCCTCATGTCGAGCAGCGTACGCAGATTCCGCGTGCCGGGGACGGGCCGTGCGCCCGGTCGGGAACCGGCCGGGCGGTCAGCGCACGGGGCTGAGCGCCTTCAGCAGGCGCCCTTGCGCGTAGGCCAGGGCGGCCTCCGGCAGCTCGGCGGGGCGCCCGCTGAGGATGACGGCGAGGGTGCCCGCCCGTTCGGCCGACAGGGGGGCGCCGCCACCGACGCGGCGCAGCGCCTGGGCGGCGACGGCACCGGCTGATCCGTGCAGCGTGACGGGGGGCCGCCCGGCCCGCTGGACGGCGGCGCGGATGCGCTCGGCGACCAGTTCGTAGTGGGTGCAGCCGAGGACGACGGCCCGTACGTCCGATGGGGTGAGGGCCGCCGCCGCCGCGACGGCCCGGTCGATGGCGGCCTCGTCGGCGTGCTGGACGGCGTCGGCGAGGCCGGGGCAGGGCACCTCGGTGACGGCGACGGAGCCGGCGAAGTCACGGATCAGCGCGCGCTGGTACGGGCTGCCGGTGGTGGCCGGAGTGGCCCAGATGGCGACGGGACCGCCGTCCGCCGCCGCCGGCTTGATCGCGGGCACGGTGCCGATGACCGGCAGCCCCGGCTCCAGTGCGGCGCGGAGCGCGGGCAGGGCGTGCACGGAGGCGGTGTTGCAGGCGATGATCAGTGCGTCCGGCCGGTGCCGGGCCGCGGCGCGGGCCACGGCGAGCGCGCGTGCGGTCACGTCCTGCGCCGTACGGGGTCCCCAGGGCATGCCGTCCGGGTCGCTGGAGAGCACCAGATCGGCGTCCGGCCGCAGCCGGCGCACCGCCGCCGCCGTCGGGAGCAGGCCGATTCCGGAGTCCATCAGGGCGATCTTCACCCGGTCACCATAGTCGACACCCCTTGCGGCCCTCCGGAAGTGGGGCACACTTCGGCGGATGAGCGCCGTTGCCTGGATCGCCGTGGGTTCGCTGGTCGTGTGGGTGTGGCTGCTGCTGGGGCAGGGGTTCTTCTGGCGCACCGACCAGCGGCTTCCCCGGCGCACGGACCCCGCGCGCTGGCCGTCGGTGGCCGTGGTCGTCCCGGCCCGCGACGAGGCCGGGATGCTCCCCGTGAGCCTGCCGTCACTGCTGGCGCAGGACTATCCCGGGGAGGCGGAGATCTTCCTGGTGGACGACGGCAGCACGGACGGCACGGGTGATCTCGCGCGCAGGCTGTCCGTACGGTACGGCGGGCTGCCGCTCACGGTGTCCTCGCCCGGCGAGCCCGCGGCGGGCTGGACCGGCAAGCTGTGGGCCGTGCGGCACGGGATCGGCCTGGCCAGGGCCGGCGGGCCGGAGTTCCTGCTGCTCACGGACGCCGACATCGCGCACGAGCCTGACAGCCTGCGGGAGCTGGTGGCCGCCGCGACCACGGGGACGGCGGACGGGTTCGACCTGGTCTCGCAGATGGCCCGGCTGCGGGTGGCCAGCGGCTGGGAGCGGCTGATCGTCCCGGCGTTCGTCTACTTCTTCGGGCAGCTCTATCCGTTCCGCCGGGTGAACCGGCCGGGCTCGGGGACCGCCGCAGCGGCGGGCGGCTGTGTGCTGCTGCGCACCGAGGCAGCCGAGCGGGCGCGCATCCCGGAGTCCATCCGGCAGGCGGTGATCGACGACGTGTCGCTGGCGCGTGCGGTGCGGCGGAGCGGGGGCCGGATCTGGCTGGGACTGGCGGAGCGGGTGGACAGTGTGCGCCCGTACCCCGGCTGGGAGATCTGTGGCGGATGGTGTCGCGGAGCGCGTACACCCAGTTGCGGCACAGCCCGCTGCTGCTCGCCGCGACGGTTCCCGGGCTGGCGCTCGTCTATCTCGGCCCGCCCGTCACGTTCGTCACCGGGCTGCTGACGGGCGGCGCGGTGGCCGCCTGGGCGGGAGGGGCGGCGTGGCTGGTGATGGCGGGGACGTACATGCCGATGCTGGCGTACTACCGGCAGTCGCTGTTGCTCGCGCCCCTGCTGCCGGTCACGGCGCTGCTCTATCTGCTGATGACGGTCGACTCGGCCGTGCAGCACCGCCGCGGGCGCGGGGCGGCCTGGAAGGGGCGTACGTACGCCCGGCCCGAGGCCGCACCGGACCGGTGAGGCGGGCGGCGGGGCTCACTTGCGGCCCGGGGTCCAGTTCATGCCCCAGCCGTAGGCGGCGTCGATCGTGCGCTGCGGGCTCACTCCGCGCTGCGGGACGAGATAGCGGGCCTCGCGCTGCACGGTGAGGTCTCCCCCGGTGTTGGTGATCAACGCGAGCGCGCAGACGGTGGAGGGCACGGTGCACTCGTCGAGGGAGAAGTCGATGGCGGCGCCGTGCTGCGGCCGCAGGGTGACCGTGGCGTGCAGATCGGCGAAACTCCGGGCGCCCTCGTAGACGGTGACGAAGATCAGAAGGCGGCGCAGCCGGTCCTTGTGGTCGAGGTTGACCGTGAGGTTCTCTCCGGTGGACAGGGCGCCTGTCCGGTCGTCGCCGTCGAGATGGATATAGGGCGGCCCGCTGAGGGAGCCGAAGGAGTTCCCCAGCGACTGGACAACTCCCTTGCTGCCGTCGGTCAGTTCGTAGAGCGCGCAGAGATCGAGATCGAGGTCGGCGTGCATCGCGATGGCCCGGCCGAGTTTGGCGCCCCAGCTCTTGAACTGTTTGCGCACTTCCCAGTTGAGATTCACGTGAAGGGCGCCGGAGGTGCCGCCCTGTTTGGACAGGGAGACGGAAGGCGCTTCCTTGGTCAGGGTGATCTTCGTCAGCCTGACAGGCTGCGTCACGGGCTGAGGCACCGGCTGAGGCACGGCTTGAGCCGCGGGCGGGGTGACCGGCCGGGGCGCGGGCGGACTCGAGGTCGGGCGGGGGCTGCGGGGCCGCTGTGCCTGTTGCGGTTCGTCGACGGAGATACCGAAGTCCGTGGCGAGGCCCTCCAGGCCGGTGCTGTACCCCTGGCCGACGGCCCGGAACTTCCAGGCCCCCTGGCGCAGGTAGAGCTCACCGAGGATGAACGCGGTCTCCACGGTGGCGTCGGCGCTCTCGAAACGGGCCGTCTCCGCCCCGCTGCGCGCGTCCACGACCCGTACGTACAGCCCGGTCACCCGGCCGAAGTTCCCGCCGTCCGCCGAGGCCGCGACGACGATGCGGTCGACGGCGGGCTCGATACGGGAGAAGTCGACCGTGAGGGTGTCCGTGACCCGGTCCTGGTCGGTCACCTTGCCCTCGTGGCGTACGGCTCCCGACGCGTGGGCCGGCTGGTTGTAAAAGACGAAGTCGGCGTCGTCGCGCACCTTTCCCGAGGAGAGCAGGAGCGCCGAGGCGTCCACGTCCGGTCCTCCCGGGGCCGCGCGCCAGCCCAATTCGACCCGCACGGCCTGAGCCGGCACCGGAACGTTGGTTCCTTTTAGCATGGTCATGCTCGCCTCCATGAGGAGTCCGGCCGCCCGAAAGCCTTTCCGGGGACAACTTAATCCCCGGTGTGGCGCGGAGCACACAGCCGCGACGGGACCGGCCGGGCGTTCCGTCGGTAACCCCTCGTGAACTCGCCCTTTACACGATCACGGGGCCCTTGGGTGCCCTTTTTTCCCAAGTTCGCTCGCATTGGGGATCGCTGTTCACCCACAACCCCCAAAGCAACCCTCTTATCGGGCTCCCCAATCAGCACATCGTGGGCTTAACTTGGGTGTCATGACCTCCCCCGCTCCACCTACGGTGGCGGCTACTACGCCGCACCGTCGTTCCCCGACACCCCGATCTACGACTCCCTGGTCGCGGAACGGGGCACCCCTCAGATCGCGCCGATCAGAGTGCCTGCCGCGTACGACACCGGCAACAGCTATCTGCCGGCCCTGCCGTCGGCGCTGCCCGCCCTTCCTCCGGCTGCCTCCCAGCCGTCGTACGGGTACCAGCAGCCCGCCCAGCAGCAGTACCAGCAGGCGCCGATGCAGCCCGCACTGCAGCACGCTCCGGCGCCGTACATCCCGCAGCAGCCCGGCATGGCGCGCGGCTACCAGCAGCAGCCCCAGCCGCAGCGCCCCGCGCCCGGCACGGGTTACGAGTCGATGCGTCCGGCTTCGCCCCGTCCCGCGCCGGCGCCCTCCCCTTACGAGGACCCGTACAACCGCCCGTACCAGGGCCGGGGGTACTGACCGGCTGGCAGGATGACCGCATGGATCTTCCCGTGCTCCAGGCCGTCCACGTCCATCCGGTCAAGTCACTGGCCCCGTACGCGCGGAGCGAGGTCGCGGTCGAGCCATGGGGACTCGAAGGCGACCGGCGCTGGATGGTCGTCGACGCGGCGGGCAGAGCCGTCACGCAGCGGCAGCGCGCCCGCATGGCGCTGATATCCGCCCGGCCGCTGCCGGACGGGGGGATCGAACTGTCGGCGCCGGGCAGCGGGCCGCTGGCCGTCGAGGCCCCGGCGCCTGGCCGTACGGTCACCGTGGATCTGTTCAAGCAGGAGATCGAGGTCGTGGAGGCGTCGGGGGACGCCCACGCGTGGCTCGGTGCGTACCTCGGCGCTGAGGTCCGGCTCGTCCATCTCGACGCGCCCGCCCACCGCAGGCCCATCCCGCCCGAGCACAGCCGGCTCCTCGATCCGGCGCACGCGCGCCCGGGCGAGACCGTCAGCCTCGCCGACGAGTTTCCGTTGCTGCTCGCCGGCGTGTCCTCGCTCGACGCCCTGAACGCGCTCATCGCCCAGGGCCAGTACCCGGACGAGGGGCCGCTGCCGATGGACAGGTTCCGGCCGAACGTCGTCGTGGCGGGCTCCCCCGCCTGGGCGGAGGACGACTGGCGGCGGATCACCATCGGGGACGTCCCGTTCCGGGTGGTGAACTCGTGCGGGCGCTGCACCATCACCACCACCGACCAGACGACGGCCGAGCGCGGCAAGGAGCCGCTGCGGACGCTCGCCCGCCACCGCAGGGCCGGGAACAACCTGGTCTTCGGCCGGCATCTCATCCCCGACACCGCCGGAGTGATCAGGGTCGGGGACCCGGTCCGCGTCCTGGACTGACCGGGCGGCCGGCGAACTCCCCCGGGCGGTTACCGGTCCCGACCGGGGCAGGACCGGCACAGGCCCCTGACGAAACAGGCTTCCCGGCCCCGGTTCGCGGGCTCCGTGGGCCTGATGAGCAGCCGGCTCGTCAACTCCCGTCCGCCGCGCGCGCTACGGTGGACCGGCCCGCCCGACTCCTCGGCAGGCGGACCCGGACCCAGCGCTGCCGGAGGCCGGCCGCGCCGGACATCGCACAGGACGCGGACAGGCACGAGGCAGCGCACACGGCACGAGGTGGGGGCAGAGCAGCACCATGGCACAGGGCACGGTCCAGGTGACGCACACCGGCACATCGCGATGGCGGCGCCGCACGGGTGAATACGCCTCCCTCACCGCCGCCCTGGAGGCCGCGGCCGACGGCGACGTGCTCACCATCGCCCCCGGCACGTACCGGGAGAATCTCGTGGTCCACCGCGCGGTGACGCTGCGCGGCGCCGAGGGGTCCGTGGGTTCCGTGCGGATCGCGCCGGTCGACGGCGTACCCCTCACCGTGCGGGCGTCGGCCGTCATCCAGGACCTCCACGTGGAGGGGCAGGACTCCGCGGCTCCCGGTCTGCTCGTGGAGGAGGGCACGCCGGAACTCTCGGATCTGCGGATCGTGACCCGCTCGGCCGCCGGGATCGAGGTGCGGGGCGGAGCCAGGCCCTCCGTGCGCCGCTGCACCGTCGACAACCCGGCCGGCACCGGCATCGCCGTGCTCGACGGGGCGGGCGGTGTGTTCGAGGAGTGCGAGATCGTCTCCGCCGGGCAGTCCGGGGTCTCCGTACGTGACGGCGCACACCCCCGCCTCGAACGCTGCCGGGTCCACCACGCCTCCGGCGCCGGGCTGAGCGTGACCGGCGAGGGCAGCTCCCTGGAGGCCGTGGGCTGCGAGGTGTACGAGATCAAGGGCAGCGGGGTCCAGATCACGGCGCGCGGCACCGCGCACCTCACCGACTGCACCGTGCACCGCACCTCGGGCGACGGCATCACGCTGGACACCGACGCGGTCCTCACACTCGCCGACTGCGACATCCACGACATCCCGGAGAACGCGGTCGATCTGCGGTCCCGGTCGGTGCTCACCCTGACCCGTTCCACCGTGCGCAGGTTCGGCCGCAACGGGCTCTCCGTCTGGGACCCGGGCACCCGGGTGGACGCCAACCAGTGCGAGATCCACGACAGCACGGGCGACTATCCGGCCGTCTGGGTCAGCGACGGCGCGACCGTGATACTCGATTCGTGCCGCGTCCACGACGTGCCGGACGCCCTCTTCGTCCTCGACCGGGGCTCACGCGCCGACGTGGTGGACAGCGACCTCTCGCAGATCCGCAACACCGCCGTGTCCGTGAGTGACGGGGCCACCGCCCAGCTGGACGACTGCCGTATCCGGGAGGCGTCCACGGGCGCCTGGTTCCGAGACCACGGCAGCGGCGGCACACTCAACAACTGCACCATCGACGCCGCGCAGACCGGTGTCATCGTCACCAAGGGCGCCGACCCCACCATCGAGCGGTGCACGGTCATCTCGCCGGCCGAGGCCGGTTTCTACGTCTCCGCCGAAGGGCGCGGCACCTTCACCGGCTGCCGGGTCACCGGGAGTGAGGGCTACGGCTTCCACGTCATGGACGGCTGCCGCACCACGCTGAGCCGCTGCCGTACGGAGCGCTGCGCCCGCGGTGGTTACGAGTTCGCGGAGGGCGGCGCGTCCCAGGGCGACGGGCACGGGTCGGGTCCCGTCGTGGAGGACTGCACGAGCGACGAGAGCGGGCTGCTCGGCGCCGGGACCCCGGCGCCCGCGGTCCTGACGGCGGCCCAGTCGACGCCGGGGCTGCTCAGCGTGATGCCGGACCAGCGCGTGCGCACCGCCGAACCCTCCCCCGCAGCCCCCGCCGAACCGGTACGCGACTCGGGGGCCGTCCTGGGCGAACTGGACGCCCTGGTGGGCCTCGAAAGCGTCAAGCGCGAAGTGCGGGCCCTCACCGACATGATCGAGGTGGGCAGGCGCCGCAAGGAGGCCGGGCTCAAGGCGGCCTCGGTGCGCCGCCACCTCGTCTTCACCGGCTCCCCCGGGACAGGCAAGACGACGGTGGCCCGGCTGTACGGGGAGATCCTGGCCTCGCTCGGGGTGCTGGAGCGCGGTCACCTCGTCGAGGTGTCCCGGGTGGACCTCGTCGGCGAGCACATCGGCTCCACCGCCATCCGTACCCAGGAAGCGTTCGACCGGGCGCGCGGCGGGGTCCTGTTCGTGGACGAGGCGTACGCCCTGTCACCTGAGGACTCCGGCCGGGACTTCGGCCGCGAGGCGATCGACACGCTGGTGAAGCTCATGGAGGACCACCGGGAGGCGGTGGTGGTGATCGTCGCCGGGTACACGCACGAGATGGAACGGTTCCTCTCCGTCAACCCGGGTGTGGCGTCGCGCTTCTCACGGACCATCACCTTCAGCGACTACATGCCCGAGGAGCTGCTGCGCATCGTCGGGCAGCAGGCCGACGAGCACGAGTACAGCCTGGCGGACGGTACCGGCGAAGCGCTGCTGAAGTACTTCGGCGAGCTGCCCAAGGGCCCCGCCTTCGGTAACGGACGCACCGCCCGCCAGACCTTCGAGTCGATGGTGGAACGGCACGCGGGAAGGGTCGCCCAGTTCGCCGAGACGAGCACGGACGACCTCACCCTGCTCTACCCGGAGGACCTGCCCGAACTGCCCTGAACCTCCCCGTCCGCCTGGTGGGGCAGGACCGGGCCGAGCCGTTCGAGCAGCACGGCGCGTTCCTGGGCGAAGGCGGGGTCGGCCTGGTAGTCGGAGTGGCCGAGGATCGGTTCGGGCAAAGGGAACTCGGTGGTACGGCCGTAGACCAGCGGGTCCTTGAGCGGCCCCCGGTCCACCTCGTGCCGCCCGCCCTCCTCGATGCGCACCGGACCGCCTATCGGGTCGGTCGCGCGCCACAGGTTGCGCCAGCAGTGCACGGAGTGGTGCAGCCCGGCCAGGGGCACGGTGCCGAAGTAGGCCGGGAACCAGCGCCCGTACAGCCGCTCGATCGGCGAACCGTAGGTGAGCAGCGCGACCTGGTGGCGGGCGGCGGCGGGGAGCTGCCAGACCGCGGCTGCGGCCAGGACGCTGCCCTGGGAGTGCCCGGAGATGACGAGCCGGCCTCGGGTGCGTCCGGTCCAGGCCGCCATCCGGGACGACAGGTCGGGGACGGCCCGCTCCGCGTAGCAGGGCGGGGCGAAGGGGTGGGCGGCGCGCGGCCAGAACGTACCGACGTCCCAGAGAATGCCGATCGTGCGCCTGGCGGAGACGTCGCGATAGGCGCGCCGGCCCCAGGTGACGAACAGTATGAAGCCGACGCCGACCATCCAGGAGCCCGTCGACTGCGCGGCTTCGGCGAGCGATTCGACGGCGGGTGCGGCACCGTCCATGGCCAGACCCGGCACCTGGGTGGTGGCCATGGAACCGGCGACCGCTCCGGCACCGAGCAGCAGGGTGGCGCCCGAGAGCGCGCCCAGGAGCCGGGGGGCGGAGTCGGTGAGCGCGGCGGTGGCCCGGATCATGGCGATCCGCCGGGTCCGTGCGGGGTCGGGTTCCTTCTCGGCGTACTCCGCCTCGACGGCGGGGCCCAGGCGGCGGGCTCTGCGGGCGGTGCGGACGACCAGCGTGAGGACGGGGACGAGCAGGAGGAGCAGGAGGACCGGGATGACGGATGCCTGCCAGCTGAGCAGGACGGGCGGGCCCTCGATGAGGGACCCGCGGCCCATCCCCGGGGTTCCGGAGCCGTCGAGCCAGTCGGCGACGCGCTGGGCGACCCCGCCGGTCATGACGCCGCCGAGCGCGCAGGCGAGCAACGCCACCGCGGGGCCGCCGAGGCCGTAGAGCGTGGTGCGGGGTTCGGGGTTGCGGGCGTAGAGGATGAGGGCGACGGCGGCGAGAGCCGTGACCAGGGCTCCCTGGCCGATGGTGAGCAGCCTGAAGGTGGTCTCTCCCGGCAGCGCGCCCTCGGAGACCCAGCCGGGGCGCGACCAGGCGGCGTACACCGCGCTGAGGAGGAGCAGGACCACCGCGGCGCCGGGCAGGTAGGTGATGACGGCGCGGTCGAGGCTGTTGTCCAGGCGGCGTTCGCTGCGGCCCCGGCGGCAGACCACCAGGACCACGAAGAGGCCGCACAGGACGACGGTCGCTTCCAGCAGGGCTCCCAGGACGGCCGGTACGGGGCTGTCGGCGGCCCGGTCGTGGCGGGCGGCGGCGCCCCCCACGGCGGCGGTGACGGTGAGCAGTCCGGCAGCGGTGTGCGCGGCCCGCAGCCGGGCGACGAGCCGGCGCCCGTACCAGAAGCCGGGCCTGCCCAGCGCGGGCCGGGAGGCGGGCGGGACGAAAACGTCCGAGGAAGCCGGTCCCGCCTGCGCCTCGCCCGTCTCCGTCCCCGGCTGCTCCGGTTCGGCGCCGGCGAGCGGACGCTGGGACTCGTACGCGCTCCAGGTCCTGTTGGACAGGTACCAGAGCAGCGTCACGAGTGTGGTGGGCACGAGCGCGGCCACGACGAGCCGGCGGCCGGGCTGCGACCACCAGCCGCCCTGCTCCGTCGAGAGGAACCCCAGCCAGGAACGCTGTCCGGAGCACCGCGGCTCCCCCGCGCACTGCCAGGCCGCCAGGTCGAGGGCGACTTCGCAGGCCGCCGCGGTGAGGAGCACGGTGAGGCTGAGCGCGAGGAGACGGACGAGCAGTCCGTAGAGGCGGACCGCCCGGCTGCGGCCGGGCGCGCCGGGCCGCATCCAGTGGGCGAGGTTGACGACCATGAAGGGGAGCAGGAGCAGCCAGAGGGCGCGGGAGCCGTTGCCCGACGTGAGGTTGGCCCAGCAGTACGCCTCGGCGACCGGTTCGTCGCCGTGCCGTGCCGGATCGTGCTCGGCGGCCAGGTCCTCCGTACGCCGGTAGATGGCGGCGGTGGCGTCACCGGTGACGCGGGTCGTGCGGGGATCGCCCAGCATCTCCTGGGGGGTGGCTCCGCCCACGCCGTGGACCAGGAGCTCCAGCGCGGCGCCGGGGCTGTGCGGGGGCTGTGCGGCAGGGGGCACTTCGGTGACTCGCTCTCTGGACCGCCGGCCCGTGGGGGCGGCGGGGACGACGGTGGACCCGGGGCGGTGCGCGGTCACCAGAATCGCGGACGCGGGCCGCCCGTGGCACCGTTCTCGCCGAATCTCCCCCGTGACACGGCCGGAGGCGGTGCGTGGCAGGATGAACACGTCCCGCAGCCGGCTGCGGGACCCCACGACCAGACGGAAGGACCGGACCCGGCCTTGAGCGAGAATCAGAACCTGCTCGCGGAGCAACGGCGTGCGCTGATCCTCGACGAGGTGCGCAAGCGTGGCGGGGTCCGGGTCAACGAGCTGACCCGGAGGCTGAACGTCTCCGACATGACGATCCGTCGGGATCTGGACGCGCTCGCCCGCCAGGGTGTCATCGAGAAGGTGCACGGCGGCGCTGTCCCCCTGGTCGGGACGAGCACGCACGAGCCCGGTTTCGAGGCCAAGTCGGCGCTGGAGCTGAGCGCCAAGGAGGACATCGCGCGGGCCGCCGCCGCCATGGCCCTGCCCGGCAGCGCGATCGCGCTCTCCGGCGGTACGACCACGTACGCACTGGCGCAGCAGCTCCTGGAGGTGCCCGAGCTGACGGTCGTGACGAACTCGGTGCGGGTCGCCGACGTGTTCCACAGCGCGCAGCGTCCGGCCGCCAACGGCGGCGCCCGTACGGGAGCCGCCACGGTCGTGCTGACCGGTGGGGTGCGGACACCTTCGGACTCCCTCGTCGGTCCCGTCGCAGATCAGGCGATCGCCTCCCTCCACTTCGATGTGCTGTTCCTCGGGGTGCACGGCATCTCGGTGGAGGCCGGGCTCTCGACGCCGAATCTGGCGGAGGCCGAGACGAACCGGCGCTTCGTGCGGGCCGCGCGGCGGGTCGTCGTGGTGGCCGACCACACCAAGTGGGGCACGGTGGGACTGAGTTCCTTCGCGACGCTGGACGAGGTGGACACCTTCGTCACCGACGCGGGGCTGCCGTCCGCAGCGCGGGCGGAGATCGAGGAGCACCTGCCCGGCCTGGTGGTGGCGGGCGGCTCCGCAGACGCCGCCCTCTAGAGGGCCGCCCGGATATCTGTCCGGGGTTCCGCTCAGCTGGCGGCGGGCCCGGGACGTCCTAGGATCGTGGTGTGGCCGTCTTCCGGATCGAGCGTTTCACCTCCCTTCCCGCCGCCGACGCATGGCGCCGGGTGACCGACTGGGAGCGGCACGGCGCGCTCGTCCCCCTCACCTCGGTGACCGTGCCCACCGGGCTGCCCACCCGGATCGGCACCGTTTTCGTGGCCCGGACGGGCCTGGGTCCGCTGGCGTTCGACGACCCGATGGAAGTGGTCAGGTGGACCCCGCCGGCGGCCGGCCGGGCGGGCTTGTGCCGGCTGGAGAAGCGCGGTTCGGTGGTGCTGGGGCGGGCGGCGATCGACGTCTACCCGACGGACTCCGGTTCGCACGTGGTGTGGGTGGAGGAGGTGCGCGTCCGCTTCCTGCCCCGGTGGGCCGATCCGGTGGTCGCCTCCGCGGGCCGCCGGGCCTTCGCCCGGGTGCTCGACAGGCTGCTCGGCGGGACGGGGCGCCGCGGTTCCCAGGCCGGCGATGTGACCGTCACATGATCAAGTCGTTGTCGGTGTGACGGTTTCCGCCTACGGCTCAGAAGGCACCGATTACATGCCGATCCACCACCCGCAGCGACCGCGGCAGCTCTCCGGCGGCGACAGCGCGACTTCCGGGGTGCAACAGGCCGAGGCCGCGCTCGTCGAGCACTATCCGCGTCTCGTCCGGCTCGCCTACCTCGTCCTCCCGCCGTCGCTCGGCCGCCACCGGCGCGTCCTGGCCGCGCACGGGGCGGTCCAACGGGCGCTGCCCGGTCCGCGAACGAGCCCCGAGCGCCCTCCCGCCCCCGTTCTCCCGCGCGTCCCCGAGCAGAGTCGGGCCGCCATATCCGCCGAGGGAACCGACCGGCGCCCCGAGGCTCCCGCGTACGTCTGGGTCCGGCTACGGGTGCTCCGCACCGCGCTGGCGTACGAGCGGCGGCCCCGCTGGTGGCCCGGCCGGTTCCCGGCTCCGGCCGCACTGCGCCCGGCGGTCCCGGTCGTCTGGGGTCTGCGGCTCTTCCCCGCGCGGGAGGTGTGGAGGAGCTCACACTGGACCGGGCGCTCTCGCAGGTGCCGGGCGCGGTGCGTGCCGCGTTCGCCCTGCGGACGCTGGAGTCCCTGTCCGACGCGGAGGTCCGCGCGCTGCTCGGACAGGCGGGCTGCGCCGATCCGGCGCTCGCGGTGCGCGCGGCGGGACGGCTGGCGGGGGACGACCGGGCCGGGGCCGAACTGCTGCTCCGCTCGGGCGAGTTCGATCCCTGCACGGTACAGACGCGGCCCAGCGATCTGCTGCGGCGCCGGAACCGGCTGCGCGCCGTGGCGGCCGCCGCGGCCCTGTGCGTGGCCGCGGGCGCACTCGTGGCCGTGGCGGGGGACGGCTCATCCGGCGTCGCGGACGCCGGGCCCGGGGGTCGCTCAGCGGTCGTCCCGGCGCTCGAACCGGCCGGGCTGCTGCGGTCGGACGCCCAGGAGTGGGCGGACACCTCGCGCCTCGACTTCACCGCCTGGCCCGCCCGGGGCGGCCGTACCGACGACCGGGAACTGCTGGGCCGCGCCCTGGATGTCTGGGGGCGGACGCCGCGCACCACGACGGTCTCCACCACCGCGGGCACGGTCGCCGTGCCACCGGCGCAGCCGCCCAGGCTGCTGTACGCGGGTGAGGTGGACGGCGCCGCGGTGGTGCTCCTGCACGACGGGGGCGTACGTCTGGTGCGGTACGCGGAACCGCTGGCCGGGGGCGGTGTGTCCGCCCTGGACTTCGCGCGGACCGATGACGCCGGGGTGACGACGGGCGCCGCTGTGGTGATCAGCCGCACCGGTGACGGCGCTCGGTTCCTGCTGGCTCCCTGGATCGCACGCAGCGCCACCCGTGACCTCCTCGCACCGGACGTCCCGGCCCGTGACCTGGACGTGGCTCCGGACGGGGTGACGGCCGCCGTGCCGCGCCCCGCGCCCGGCGGCGCCTGCGACGCGTGGCCGGCGATCCAGCTGAGCTCCTCGGAGCGCGTCGTCGAGAAGCACGCCTTCCTCCTGACCGACCTCGGCGATCTGGCACCGGCGCATCTCACCTACACCCCCCGGCCGGCCGGGGGGTCGCGGGCGCGTCAGCCGCGCGAGGCGACCAGTCCGCCCGCGCTGCTGAGCTGGGCGCGTACGGCGTGCTCCCTGCGGGCGGTGCGCGGCAGCGGTGTCCGCGCGGTCAACAACTGGGAGTTCGCCCGGCAGACCCTGCCCGAGGGCGGGGCATCGGCGGGCTGGCTGTGCACCAGGGCGGACACCTGGCGGGGGCCGGGCCGGGTGCTGGTCCAGTTCGTCCAGCCCGGCCCCTCCCGCACCGCCCCCGCCACGGTGGTCGCCGACCGCGACGACACGGCGCTGTGCAGCCGGTTCGGTCAGCACATCCTGGCGGGTACGCGCTGGAAGGCGCCGTCGGGCCGGTGGTACGTCCTGGCGGCGGGCAGCCGGGCGGTGAGCCGCATCGAGGCGACCGGTGAGGCGAGTGGCGCGGTGGACGGGACCACGCTGGCGGTACGGGCTCCGCGGGACGCCTCGGTCGAACTGACGGGCAGGCTGCGCACGGGCGGGACGCTGACCGCGGTGCGGTGAGCGGAGTGCGCACCACGGCAGATGTCTGAGGGGCGCGGCCGGGCGGCTACGCCGGCCAGTTGCCGGTGGCCAGGAAGTGGTCGATCGTCCCCGCGTACGGCGCGATGTCGAGGCCCTGTCCGCTGAGCCAGCTGTCGGAGTAGTACTTGTCGAGGTAGCGGTCGCCCGGATCGCAGATCAGTGTCACGACGCTGCCGGTGCTGCCCCGCTCCACCATCTCGGCCACCAGCTTGAAGGCGCTCCACAGCCCCGTACCCGTGGAACCGCCCGCCTTGCGGCCGATGGCGCGCTCCAGCGCGCGTACCGCGGCGATGCTGGCCGCGTCGGGCACCTTCATCATCCGGTCGATGGCGCCGGGCAGGAAGCTCGGCTCCATCCGGGGCCTGCCGATGCCCTCGATGCGCGAACCGCAGTCACTGGTGGCCAGCGGATCGTGGTGGGTCCAGCCGTCGAAGAAGCAGGAGTTCTCGGGGTCGGGCACGCAGATGCGGGTGTCGTGCTGCATGTAGTGGACGTAACGGGCGATCGTCGCCGAGGTGCCGCCCGTCCCCGCCGTGGCGACGATCCAGGCCGGCTCCGGATACCGCTCCAGGCGCAACTGCTGGTAGATGGACTCGGCGATGTTGTTGTTGCCGCGCCAGTCCGTGGCCCGCTCCGCGTAGGTGAACTGGTCCATGTAGTGGCCGCCGGTCTCCGCGGCGAGCTTCGCGGACTCCTCGTACATCCTCCGGGAGTCGTCGACGAAGTGGCACTGTCCGCCGTGGAACTCGATCAGCCGGCACTTCTCGGGGCTCGTGGTCCGCGGCATCACCGCGATGAACGGCACACCGATCAGCTTGGCGAAGTACGCCTCCGAGACGGCCGTCGAGCCGCTCGACGCCTCGATGACGGGCTTGCCCCGGCGGATCCAGCCGTTGCAGAGCCCGTACAGGAAGAGCGAGCGGGCCAGCCGGTGCTTGAGGCTGCCGGTGGGGTGCGTCGACTCGTCCTTGAGGTAGAGGTCGATCCCCCACTGCTCGGGCAGCGGGAAGCGCAGGAGGTGGGTGTCGGCCGAACGGTTGGCGTCCGCCTGGACCTTGCGTACCGCTTCCTTCAGCCAGGCCCGGTGCTCCGAGTCGCTGCGGTCGACGTCCACGGTCGCCGCAGCCCCACCGTCACGTCTGTGCCCACTGGTCTCCATACGCGCTTCTCCTCGTGTGCCCGATACTCGCCGGCCTCCACGATATTCCCCCTACCTGCACAAACGTTGACTTTGATGGTCCATAGCCCTGCCTTGGCGTCCCGGCAGGGCGGGCGACTGGTGCCGAGGGCCCGGCAGAGGCACACTGCACTGGAGAGCACAGCCGAACAGGGGGCGATTCACCGTGCGGGAAGCGGAGTTCAGTGCGAGCGGGGTCAGGATCGAGCGGTGGGCGCGCTCGCTCACCAGGGCCGGTTCCGTGGTCGTCAAGGACGGCCGGGTGGCCCTGCTGACGAGCAACGGACGGGAGATCGACAGCGCCCCCGTGGGCGCGGTCAGCGTGGGCAGGGGATGGTTCCCGGCGGCCGGCTCGGCCATCGCCCGGCTCAACGGGGTGCGCTACCGGCTCACCATGGGGCAGCGCAACCGCCGCCACGACGGGGCCGCCCCGGCCCGCCGGCTGCTCGACGTGCTGCGCAGCGCGGGGGCCGGGGGCGGTCGGCGGTGACGCTGGGCCACCGCGAGTTGCGGAGCGCCACCGCCTGCGTCACGCTGGACCCACGTCACTGATGGTGCACCGGCGGTGACACGGTGATCCAGTCCCCGCCGGAGCGCGACCCGCAGACCAGAGACAGCGGCCAGCCATCTGCTATCCGTCCCTTCGTCTTCTTCCGGACCTATTTCGGGGAGTCGCAGCCGTGATCAGCGAGCCAAGCAGGCACTGCGCGGTGGAGCTCCAGGCCCTGCCGCCGCGGATCGGTCAGGTCCGCAGAATCATCTCGGCGCAACTGCGCTACTGGCATCTCGATCCTCTGATCGACCATGCGGCGCTGGGCGTCACCGAGCTGCTGACCAACGTCCACCGGCACGCCCAGCCGGACAAGTCATGCACCGTGGAGATCGAGTTGCTGCTCGACCGTCTGACGGTCTCCGTCCACGACCACGACCCGCGCCTGCCGACGGTGGGCGCTCCCGGCGCGGACGCCACTTCGGGGCGCGGTCTGGCACTGATCGCCGCGGTCAGCGAGAGCTGGGGTGTGCGGCCCGCCGACGGCACGGGCAAGGCCGTCTGGTTCACCCTGCCCGCTCCGTGCGGTACGTCGACACTGCCACCGCTCGCGGTGTACGGGTCGACCACCGACGGCCCGTTCGCCTCCGCGAACCTCGGGACGGCCGCGCAGACGCCTGCCCGGTCGGCCGTCGTCGGCTGACCAGGGGGCGCCTAGGGGCGGCGCGGAGGGTCGCTGTCCGGGAAGCGTAGGCCCTGTCAGGTGAGCGCGGCGAGCGGGTCGTCGAGCACCGGCTGCCAGGCCAGTTCCGCCGCGCCCACCAGGCTGTTGTGCGCCAGGGTGCACGGCAGGATCGGCACACTGCCGCTGCGCCCCCACAGGCTGCGGTCCGCGACCACCGCGCGGAGCCGCTCCGGGTCGGCGTCGAGGAGGTCCCGGTGGAGTCCGCCGAGGACGATGCGGTCCGGGTTGAGGATGTTGACCAGTCCGGCGAGGCCCAGGCCGAGCCGGTCGATCAGTTCCTCGGCCGCGTTGCGTACGGCGGCGTCGTCGTACTCCGTACGCAGCAGATCACCGGCCTGTTTGAGCAGCGACTCCTCAGGCCCCGGCTCCCGGCGGGCGGTGGTGAGGAAGGCGAGCGGGTCGGTCTCCACGTCCAGGCAGCCGCGTCCGCCGCAGTGGCAGGGCCGCCCGTCCGCGTTCACCGTGAGGTGCCCGACCTCCAGCGCGAGCCCGGAACTCCCGCTGTGCAGACGTCCGTCGAGGACCAGGGCGCCGCCCACACCGCGGTGCCCCGTGGCGACGCACAGCAGGTGCTGGGCGCCGCGCCCCGCGCCGTGCCGGTGTTCGGCGAGGGCGGCCAGGTTGACGTCGTTCCCCGTGAACGCGGGGCCGGTGATGCCCGTCTCGCGGACGCACTCGGCGAAGATCTCGCGGACGGGGGCCCCGGCGGGCCAGGCGATGTGCAGCGGATTGAGGGCCGTGCCCTCCGGTTCGGCGACTGCGGAGGGCACCGCGAGGCCGGCGCCCACGCAGCGCAGCCCGGTGTCGCGCAGCAGTTGGGCGCCGGCGGCGACGACCTCTCCGAGCACCTGGGCGGGGTCGGCCATGACGGCGACGCAGCCGGGTGCGGTGGCGACGATGCGGCCGCCGAGTCCCACGAGCGCGGCACGGAATCCGTCGGCGTGGACCTGGGCGGCGAGGGCCACCGGGCCGGTCCCGCTGACGGCGAGCCGGTGCGAGGGGCGGCCCTGCGAGCCGGCGGCCGAGCCCGGGCTCGAGTCGACGCGGATGAGCCCGAGCGCCTCCAGCTCGGCGGCGACAGCGCCCGCGGTGGCGCGGGTGACGCCGAGTTCGGAGGTCAGGACGGCGCGTGTGGGCGCGCGCCCGGTGTGGACCAGTTCCAGCGCGGGTCCGAGCGCGCTGCGGCCCCGCTCCAACTTCGTCCGGGTGGTGGTCGCCTTGCCGTTCATGGGGGCGAGTCTCCCATGGTCCGGAGCGCTCGCCGACGCTCAGGTGCCGTGCGGTGGCCGCCGGGGCCCGTACCGGGCGGCCGTCTTGCGCCGGTCGTCGCGGCACCCCTATGCTGAGTTTGTGCCGCAACTAAACAAACTGCGGACGGCCCTACCGGGGGGATCTGGCGGAGACACCGCCCCACCTTCGGCGGCCCGACTCCGTACCGCCCTCACCGTGTTCTTCACCCTCGACGGTTTCCTCTTCGCCGGCTGGGTGGTCCGCATCCCGGCCATCAAGCACCAGACCGGCGCCACCGCCTCCACCCTCGGGCTCGCCCTCCTGGGGGTCTCCGCCGGGGCCGTGATCACCATGATGCTCACGGGCGCGCTCTGCCGCCGCTACGGAAGCCACGGGACCACCCTGGCCTGCGCCGTCCTGCTCTCCCTGAGCGTCGCGCTGCCCGCGCAGACCCACTCGCCGCTCACTCTCGGGCTGGTACTGCTGGTGTTCGGTGTCGCGTACGGCGGTGCGAACGTCGCCATGAACAGCGCCGCCGTCGACGTGGTGGCCACCCTCGGCCGCCCGGTGATGCCGAGCTTCCACGCCGCCTTCAGCCTCGGCGGCATGATCGGCGCCGGGATAGGCGGACTGGTCGCGGGAAGCCTCTCCGCGGCCACCCATCTGACGGTGCTCACCTGCACAGGGCTCGCGGTGACCGCGGTCGCCGGGCCGGTGCTGCTGCGCCACAAGGAAGCCTCCTCGCCGGCCGCCCCCGCCGGTCGGCCCGCAGCCGCTCCCCCGCGGCGGCTGCGCGGGCGGGCCCGCCGTATCGTCCTCCTCTTCGGCGTGATCGCCCTGTGCACCGCGTACGGCGAAGGCGCGCTGGCCGACTGGGGCGCCCTGCATCTGGCGCAGGATCTCAAGGCCGCACCCGGTCTCGCCGCCGCCGGATACTCCCTGTTCGCCCTGACCATGACGATCGGCCGGCTCAGCGGCACGGCCATGCTGGAACGGCTCGGCCAGACCCGGACACTGACCCTGGGCGGCGCTACGGCCGCGGCGGGCATGCTGCTCGGGGCGCTCGCGCCCACCACCTGGCTCGCCCTCGCCGGTTTCGCCGTCACCGGTCTCGGGCTGGCCAACATCTTCCCCGTCGCGGTCGGCCGGGCGGGCGAGCTCGCCGGTCCCAGCGGGGTCGCCGCCGCGTCGACGCTCGGCTACGGCGGAATGCTGCTGGGCCCGCCGGCCATCGGCTTCCTGGCCGACTGGTTCTCCCTGCCGGTCGCGCTGACGACGGTGGCCCTGCTGGCAGCGGCCGCCGCCGTGCTCGGATACGGCGCACGCAACGCCACCACCCACGCCTGAGAAAGTGCCGGGCCGTACGGCACCCGCCGCTGGCAGAATCCCGGCATGGAGATCGCCGAGCACATCACCTCCCTGTCCGACGCGGGCCTTTCACTGGCGGCCGCGGCCGAGGAGGCGGGACCGGACGCCCCGGTACCGGCCTGCCCCGACTGGCAGGTGCGCCATCTGCTGCGCCACACCGGCATGGTGCACCGCTGGGCCACCGCGTTCGTGGCCGAAGGCCACACGGCGTACCACCCCGATGGGGGTGAACCCGACCTGGACGACGTGGAGTTGACCGACTGGTTCCGTGAGGGGCACCGGCTGCTCGTCGAGGCGCTGACGGCCGCGCCCGCCGGCCTGGACTGCTGGTCGTTCATGCCCGCGCCCTCACCGCTCGCGTTCTGGGCGCGACGTCAGGCCCACGAGACCACGGTGCACCGGGTGGACGCCGAATCGGCGCTCGGCGGGCCGCTCTCCCCGGTCGGGACAGCTCTCGCGCTGGACGGCATCGACGAACTGCTCACCTGTTTCCACGCCCGGCCGAAGAGCCGGGTGCGGACCGGCACACCCTGCACGCTGCGGGTACGGGCCACGGACGCGGACGCGGCGTGGACGGTACGTCTGTCGGCGGAGCCGCCGCAGGCCGTACGCGACGGGGAGCACGCGGAACCGGAGCCTGTCGACTGCGAGTTGGGCGGTACGGCCGAGCAGTTGTACCTCGCGCTCTGGAACCGGCTTCCGCTGTCGGCCGTCACCCTCAGCGGCGACACGCGACCGGCCCGGCTCTGGGCGGAGAACTCGGGGGTCACCTGGTCATGACGGAGGACGGCCGCCCCGAGACGGCGGGTGGGCGCGAAGGCCCTGTTGCCCCGGCCCCCACCCCCTGTGACACTTCGGGGCATGGGACGACGCAGCCAGGAGGAGCGCGACGCCATCACCGTCGAGACCGGCTACGCCCTGGTGAGCGCCTGCTTCGTGGCGGCGGCCGGATTCCTCGGCGTCGTCTCCCCGGCTCTCGTCCTCGATCTGCCGGTCGCCGTCGAGCGCGTCCTCGGCATGATCGGCGGCGCGGTCGCGGCACTCGCCTTCACCGCCCGCCTCGTCCACGTCCTGTGGCGGTTCCCGAACCGCTCCGGGGCGCGTGAACTCCCCTCGGAGCCCTCGCCCCGGCCGGGCCGCCCGGGCCCCGGCCCGTAGGCGGGCACGACGAGCCGGCCCGCTCCCTGGAACGCGCCGCACGCCTCCTCGGACCGGTCGGCCAAGAGGCCCTACCGGTCCATCGCGGACAGGGCCCGCTGCGCGAGCGGGTGGGTGCGGACCAGCTCGGCGAGCGAGGTGGTCCCCCGGGTCACTCCGGCGAACGCCGTCCAGGCGGGCCGGAATCCCGTCAGCACCGCGTGCAGCACTCCGGGGCGGCGCTCGAACAGCTTGAGCATGCGACGGCCGACGCTCATCTCCACGCCGAGACCGGCCTTGATGGCGAAGGCGTAGTTGAGGGCCTGGCGCCGCGCGTCCACCGCGTCGTGCGCCTCCGCGACCCGCACCGCCCACTCACCCGCGAGGCGACCGGAGCGCAGGGCGAAGGAGATACCCTCCCGGGTCCACGGCTCCAGCAGTCCCGCCGCGTCACCGCACACCAGCACCCGCCCCCGAGAGAGCGGCGAGTCGTCGCTGCGGCAGCGGGTGAGGTGGCCGGAGGAGATCGTCGGCTCGAAGCCGGCGAGACCCAGCCGGGCGATGAAGTCCTCCAGATACCGCTTGGTCCCCGCGCCGTCGCCGCGTGCCGAGATCACCCCGACCGTCAGCGTGTCGCCCTTGGGGAAGACCCACCCGTAACTCCCGGGCATCGGGCCCCAGTCGATGAGCACCCGCCCCGCCCAGTCCTCCGCGACCGTCTCCGGGACGGGGATCTCCGCCTCCAGGCCGAGATCCACCTGGTCGAGCTTGACGCCGACATGTGCTCCTATCCGGCCCGCACTGCCGTCGGCGCCCACGACCGCCCGGGCGAGCACGGTCTCGCCCCCGGTCAGCACCACGGCGACCGTACGGCGGTCCGGCACGGCGGACCCGTGCTGCTCGACGCGCACCACCGCGACCCCCGTGCGCAGCTCGGCGCCCGCCTTCTGCGCGTGCTCCACCAGGCCCGCGTCGAACTCGGGCCTGTTGATCAGCCCGAAGAGCATGCGCCGGGAACGGCGGGTGCGGGCGAACTTCCCGTTGAGGGAGAAGGTGACCGCGTGGACACGGTCCCGCAGGGGCAGTTCGAAGCCCGGAGGCAGCGAGTCGCGCGAAAATCCGATGATTCCGCCGCCGCACGTCTTGTAACGGGGCAGTTCCGCCTTCTCCAGCAGCAGCACCCGCCGGCCCGCCACGGCCGCCGCGTACGCCGCGGAGGCTCCGGCCGGGCCCGCGCCGACTACGACCACGTCCCATACCGACTCCGGTACCGACTGCTCTTCGTGCTCACGTCCGGCGTCTGCGTTCTCGCTGCTCACGATGTGCTTCTGCTCCTGATCCGACCAGTGGCCCCAGCTGCTCACGGCATCCTACGGCGCGGTGCGGCCGGACCTCCCTGTGGGAGGATCAGCCATGCTTTGTCGTACGTCCGACGCCGCACCCACGGTGTCACCCACGAGGCGCGCACACCACCGCGCCGTACACACAACGTCGCACCCACGAGGAGCGTGCCCATGACCGCCCGTCCGATTTCCGAGACCGTCGCCTCGCTGATGCCCCGCGCCCGGCGGGAGCTGTCCGAGCTGGTGGCGTTCCGGTCGGTGGCGGACCCCGCGCAGTTCCCGCGGAGTGAGTGCGAGGGGGCCGCCCGCTGGGTCGCCGACGCGCTGAGCGCCGAGGACTTCCAGGACGTCGCCCTGCTCGACACGCCTGACGGTTCCCAGTCCGTCTACGGTTTCCTGCCCGGCCCCGCAGGTGCTCCGACCGTCCTGCTCTACGCGCACTACGACGTTCAGCCGCCGCTCGACGAGTCCGCGTGGCTCTCCCCGCCGTTCGAGCTGACCGAGCGCGACGGCAGGTGGTTCGGGCGCGGCGCCGCCGACTGCAAGGGCGGCTTCATCATGCACCTGCTCGCGCTGCGCGCCCTCAAGGCGCACGGCGGCGTCCCGGTCTCGGTCAAGGTGATCGTCGAGGGCTCGGAGGAGCAGGGCACCGGCGGTCTGGAGCGGTACGCGGAGGCGCACCCCGAGCTGCTCGGCGCCGACACGATCGTCATCGGTGACACCGGCAACTTCCGGGTCGGTGTTCCCACGGTCACCTCGACGCTGCGCGGGATGACGATGCTCCGGGTGCGGCTGGACACCCTGGAAGGGAATCTGCACTCGGGCCAGTTCGGCGGCGCGGCTCCCGACGCCCTGGCCGCGATGATCGAGCTGCTGGCTTCGCTGCGCGCCCCGGACGGCACCACCACGGTCGACGGTCTGACCACCGGCGCGCCGTGGGACGGCCTGCAGTACCCGGAGGCGGAGTTCCGCAAGGACGCGAAGGTGCTCGACGGTGTCGAGCTGATCGGTACGGGCACCGTCGCCGACCGCATCTGGGCACGGCCCGCCGTCACCGTCATCGGCATCGACTGCCCGCCCGTCGTGGGCGCCACCCCCTCGCTCCAGGCGAGCGCCAGGGCCCAGATCAGCCTGCGGGTTCCGCCGGGCCAGGATGCCGCCGAGGCGACGAAGCTGCTCACCGCGCATCTGGAGTCGCACGCCCCGTGGGGGGCGCGGGTCGCCGTGGAGCAGGTCGGCCAGGGACAGCCGTTCCGCGCCGACATCAGCAGCCCCGCGTACACCTCGATGGCGGACGCCATGCGGCTGGCGTACCCGGGTGAGGAGATGCAGTCCTCCGGCATGGGCGGCTCCATCCCGCTGTGCAACACCCTCGCGGGCCTCTATCCGGACGCGGAGATCCTGCTGATCGGCCTGAGCGAGCCCGAGGCCCAGATCCACGCGGTGAACGAGAGCGTGTCGCCCGAGGAGCTGGAACGGCTCTCGGTCGCCGAGGCACTGTTCCTGCGGAACTACGCGGAGCTCAAGAAGGGCTGAGAGGGAGCAGGTCCGGTTCGAGACCGGTCTGTGCCGGGGCAGATCCTCGCCGAGAGCCCGACCACGGGGGCGCGGCCGCCGGTCAGGCTCTCGGCGAAGTCGCCACGAGCAGAATCGCGTGCGGCTGCACCGCGCCCACGCCTACGTTCGCCCCATGGATCTCGTCGAAGTACTCCCCAGCCTGCACATGTTCCGCTTCCGCATCGGCCAGGCGTACCTCTGGCAGGACGGCACGGACCTCACGCTGATCGACGCCGGTGACATCGGGGCGGCGCCCGCCGTCGAGAACGCGGTACGCGGGCTCGGCCTCGACCCGGCGGGCATCAACCGGATCGTCATCACCCACGGCCACCGCGACCACTACGGCGCCGCTCAGGAGCTCGCCGACAGGTACGGCGCCGACATCCTGGCGCACCGGCTCGACGCCCCATGATCCGGGGTGACGAGCCGGTGCCCGATCCCGTACTCCTGGACTGGGAGCGCCCGCTGCACGAGCACGGGCTGACCGTTCCCGCGGCTCCGCCCACCCGGGTCGACCACGAACTGGAGGACGGCGACGAGCTGCCGTTCGGCGGCGGGGCCCGGGTCGTCCACTCCCCCGGACACACCCCCGGCTCGATCGGAATCCACCTGCCGCGCCACGAGGTGCTGTTCACCGGTGACTGCGTGGCCGCCGTGGACCGCGTGATCCTGGGGGTCATGAACATCGACCCCGCGCAGGCCGTGGCCTCGTTCGGGCGGCTGGCCGCGCTCGCGCCGTCCACCGCCTGCTTCGGTCACGGCGACCCGCTCACCACCGACGCGGCGGCGCTCCTGCGCGCAGCGGCCGAGCGGGCCCAGGAGGAGTCCGGGCCTGACCGCCCGGGCGGCGCGGCGCCCGTCAGCCCACCGGCACGCCCGCTTGCAGATTGAGCACCGTCGAGCGCTCCCGGGCCCGCAGCGCCCACCGCAGCCGTTCGTGACGCAGAGGCGGCAGCAGTGACGCTGCCTCCTCCTCGGTGACGAAACGCCAGCCGCGCAGCTCCGCGTCCGGCAGGACCAGCTTTCCGGCCGCCTCCTGGCTCAGCAGCCCACCGTCGAAGAGGAAGCGCAGTCCGCCGCAGCCGGGGGCCGGGGCGCCTCCCAGTCGACGAGCAGGAGTCGCGGCACGGTGGTCAGGTGCAGCCCCAGCTCCTCGGCGACCTCACGGATTCCGGCCTGCGCGGGCGCCTCGCCCGGTTCCACGACACCGCCGGGAAACTCCCAGCCCGGCTTGTACGTCGGGTCCACGAGCAGGACCCGGTCCTCCTCGTCGAAGAACAGGACCCCGGCGGCGACCGTCTCCGCGGTGGGCTCCGGGGTCTGGACGATCTCGCACACCCCGGCCGCCCCGCCGCGTACCGCTTCGGCTATCCGCTCGGCCGTCTCGTACGGGGTGAGGGCGCTGGTGTCGATCGTGTGGGCGTCGGCGGTGATCCAGCCGAGGGCCGCCCGATAGGGCTCGATGTGCTCCACGGCCCGTGCCTGTGCGCGCTCGCCGGAATCGAGGTCGTCGGCGGACGGCCCACGCCCGGCGATACGTGACCGCAGGATCGTTTCCTCTGGGGCGAGCAGCACATGGCACACAGGAATGCGCCGGGCGGCCAGTCCCCGAAGATCTCGTCGCGGTACTCCTGCCGCAACAGGGTCATCGGCACCACCAGCACGCCCGGGAGCTCGGCGAGGAGCGCGGCGGCCGTGTCCACCACCAGCCGCCGCCAGATCGGCAGCTCCTGGAAGTCGGTCACCTCGGCGAGCTTCTTCTGCGGCAGCAGACGGGCCAGCGCCTCAGCGGTCAGCTCGGGGTCGTACACGCTGCTGTCCGGGAGCAGATCGATCAGTCCGTACGCGGCGCTCGTCTTGCCCGCGCCGAACGCCCCGTTGATCCAGACGATCACGGTACCCCCTCTTCCGTAGCCCTCTGTGGCTTGCCCGCAACACCCTGCCGGGGAAACCCCGTCAGGGCGACACCGCCGCGGTGGCCCGGCCGGCGGGTCCGTCGGAGGGCGTCCCGCCAGGGGAGCCCCGACGCCGGGGCCCGGAGGAAGCAGCCGTAACGAGAAGGGCCGGACGTCGTTGGAGCCTGCGTCGCGACAAGAACCACGAGGGAGCCGCGCCGTGCGCCGGACAGTGCTTGAGCAGTTTCCCGCAGGCGGACCGCGGGGCAGCCGGCCCGCGGAGGAGTTCGCCGAGGCCCGGCGCGGTGAGGGCATGGCGGCCGAGGTGGTGATGGACCTGGAGCAGGACGTCTTCCTGGTGGTCGTGCCGCAGCAGGCCGGCGACCGGGGCCGCTGACCTGACGCCCGGCAGGCCACTGACAAGGGGGGGCCTGCCTGACGAACCGGGCCCTGGGGAAGACCGCGTGCGGCCGCTACCGCAGAGCCGCGGCCTGAGGTGTCGGCGCTCCCGCGCCCTTCTCCTGTGACGCCCACGCCGCGGCCGCCGCGCCCACCAGCCCCGCGTCGGTGCCCATGACCGCGGGCGCCACGGTGAGGTGGCGGACGAAGGAGAGCGTGGCGTAGTCGCGCAAGGAGCGCCGCAGCGGCTCGAAGAGGACCTCGCCCGCTCCGGCCACTCCCCCGCCGATCACCGCGATGTCGATCTCGGCCAGCGTCGCCGTGGCGGCGATCCCGGCGGCGAGCGCCTGCGCGGCCCTGGCGTATGAGGCGATGGCCATCGGGTCCCCGGCGCGGGCCGAGGCGGCGACGGCCGCGGCGGTGGAGTCGCCGTCCGGTCCGGGAATCCAGCCGGCGTCCAGGGCGCGGCGCGCGATGTTCGGCCCGCTGGCGATGCGCTCGACGCAGCCTCGCGCGCCGCACGGGCACACATCGCCGTCGAGGTCCACGCAGATGTGCCCGATGTGACCGGCGTTCCCCGTGGGGCCCGGATGCAGTTTCCCTCCCAGGACCAGACCACCGCCGACACCCGTGGAGACGACGAGGCAGAGCGCGTTGTCGTATCCCCGGGCGGCGCCGAGCCAGTGCTCGGCCGCCGTCATCGCGACCCCGTCACCGACCAGCACGACGGGCAGCCCGCCGGTCGCCGCGGCCACCCGGTCGACGAGGGGGAAGCCGCGCCAGGCCGGGACGTTGACCGGGCTGACCGTGCCGGCCGACGCGTCCACGGGGCCCGCGCTGCCGATCCCGACGGTCCGGGCCCGGCCCCAGGACGAGGACGCCCGCAGCTCGGCCAGGACGTCCGCGACGGCCCTCATCACCGCTTCGGCACCGTCACGGGCGGGTGTGGGCCGCTGCGCCCGTACGAGGAGAGCGCCTTCGCAGTCCACCAAGGCGCCGGCGATCTTGGTGCCGCCGATGTCGAGCGCGGCGACGAGGTCGGTATCCATCGGTGTGGGATCTCCGGAGGGTGAGGTGGGCGGACCTGCGGGTTCAGCCCACAGTCTGCACGGTCTCCACTCAGCTGACAACGTTGTCCAGGGCCTATGCTCGTCGCCACAGCCTCCGGCCGCTCCCCGGCACCGCCCGCGCGGGCCGCCGGACGGCGACCCGTACCCGAGGACAGGACAGCGCACCGTGGCCGAGACCGCCCGTCACCCCGCGAGCCGCTACGGCAACCGGCCGACCATGAAAGACGTGGCAGCCCGCGCCGGAGTGGGCCTGAAGACGGTGTCCCGGGTGGTGAACAGCGAGGCCGGCGTCACGCCCGACACCGAACGCCGTGTCCAGGAGGCGATCGACGCCCTCGGCTTTCGCCGCAACGACAGCGCGCGCGTCCTGCGCAAGGGCCGTACCGCCTCCATCGGACTCGTCCTGGAGGATCTGGCCGACCCGTTCTACGGGCCGTTGAGCCGCGCGGTCGAGGAGGTCGCCCGCGCCCACGGCGCGCTCCTGATCAACGGTTCGAGCGCCGAGGACCCCGAGCGCGAGCAGGAGCTGGTACTGGCGCTCTGCGCCCGCCGGGTGGACGGCCTGATCGTGATCCCCGCGGGCGACGACCACCGCTATCTGGAGCCCGAGATAAAGGCGGGCATCGCCACCGTCTTCGTGGACCGCCCGGCCGGGCGCATCGACGCCGACATCGTCCTCTCCGACAGCTTCGGCGGCGCGCGCGAAGGCGTCGCCCATCTGATCGCGCACGGCCACCGCAGGATCGGCTTCATCGGTGACCAGCCGCGCATCCACACGGCGACCGAGCGGCTGCGCGGCTACCACGCGGCGATGGCGGACGCCGGCATCACCGTCCGCGACGGCTGGGTCTCGCTCGGGACGACCGAACCCGCCAGGGTCCGGGCCGCGGCCGAGGCGATGCTCGCGGGACCGGAGCCGGTCACCGCTCTCTTCGCGGGGAACAACCGTGTGACGGTGACGGCGGTACGCGTTCTCGCCGGCCGCGAACGCCCCGTCGCGCTCGTGGGCTTCGACGACATCGAACTGGCCGACCTGCTCGGCATCACCGTCATCTCCCAGGACGCGGCCGCCGTGGGCCGCACGGCGGCCGAGCACCTCTTCCGCCGTCTCGAAGGTGCCGACCACGCCCCGGCCCGCGTCGAACTGCCGACCACACTCGTGCCCCGCGGCTCCGGCGAACTCCGGCCTGTCTGACGGTACGCAGCCGCCCACCCCGTGCCGGGCGGGCGGCGGGCGAGGCTCCCTACGGAGCCGTGACCGTCAGGCCGCCCCGGCGGGGCGAGGAGAACGCGTCGAGGTCGGCACGGGTGAGGCCGGTGAGGCGGGCCACCTCGGCGATGTCGAGGGCCCCGCAGTCGATGCCGCGCAGCAGGTAGCCGCTGAGGGCCTTCGCCGTGGCGGGCTCGTCCATGACGTCACCGCCGGCCTTGGCCACGTAGGCGGCGAGGCGGGCGGCCGCTGGTTCCAGTCCCTCGCGGTAGAAGGCGTAGACGGCCGCGTAACGGGTCGGCAGGTGGCCCGGGTGCATGTCCCAGCCCTGGTAGTACGCGCGGGCCAGGGCGCGGCGGGTGAGGCCGTGGTGGAGGCGCCAGGCTTCGTGGACCTGGCGGGTGGGGCCGACCGGCAGCACGTTCGTGGAACCGTCGGAGACCCGCACGCCCGTGCCCGCGGCGGCGACCTGCATGACGGCCTTGGCGTGGTCGGCTGCCGGGTGGTCGCTCGCCTGGTACGCGGCGCTGACGCCGACGCAGGCGCTGTAGTCGAAGGTGCCGTAGTGCAGTCCGGTCGCGCGGCCCCGGGCGGCGTCGATCATGCGGGCGACGGCGGCGGTGCCGTCAGCGGCGACGATCGACTGGCTGGTCTCGATCTGGATCTCGAAGCCGAGCCGTCCGGCCGGGAGCCCGTGCGCGGCCTCGAAGGCTTCGAGCAGCTGGACGAAGGCGGTGACCTGCTCGGGGTACGTGACCTTCGGCAGCGTCAGGACGAGTCCGTCCGGGAGGCCGCCCGCCTGCATCAGCCCGGTGAGGAAGACGTCGGTCGTACGGATGCCGCGGTCGCGCACGCCGGCTTCCATGCACTTCATGCGGATGCCCATGTACGGGGCCGCGGTGCCGTCGCGGTACGCCTCGGAGATCAGCCGCGCGGCCCGGGCGGCCGCCTCGTCCTCCTCCGCGTCGGAGCGGGGGCCGTACCCGTCCTCGAAGTCGATGCGCAGGTCCTCGACCGGCTCCCGCTCCAGCTTGGCGCGTACGCGGTCGTGGACCGGACCCGCGAGATCGGCGGGGAGGCCGAGCACGCCCGCCAGGGCCGCGGCGTCGGGGGCGTGCTTGTCGAGTGCCTCCAGCGCCTGGTCGCCCCAGGACCGGACGGTGCCCGCGGTGAAGGCGTCCCCGGGGACGTACACGGTGTGGACGGGCTGGCGGGTACCGGGGTCCCCCGGGTAGCGGCGGGCGAGTTCCGCGTCCACCGATGTCAGGGAGGCACTGATGCTCTCGCTGACCTCACCGGCGAGGCTCGTCGCCACCTTCTCCTGCTGACCCATTCCCACACCCTCCAAGCATTCACTGTTTCCGCTTCCCGGAATCAGTAATCCACATAGTGAAGTTAGTAGGCGGTCGTGACCTGCGTCAATGGTCGCCCGGAAGCGGCCGGGGCCGCGCGGTGAGATCACCACGCGGCCCCGGGCCTTCGGAACTGCCCTTGTTTCAGTTTTTGCGGGTGTGTACTTCTTGGGTGAGTTGGGGCAGGACGGTGTGGAGGTCGCCGATGATGCCGTAGTCGGCGAGGTCGAAGATGGGGGCTTCGGGGTCTTTGTTGACGGCGATGATGGTTTTGGAGGTCTGCATGCCTGCGCGGTGCTGGATGGCGCCGGAGATGCCGGAGGCGATGTAGAGCTGGGGGAGACGGATTTGCCGGTCTGGCCGACCTGGTTGGTGTGGGGGTACCAGCCGGCGTCGACGGCGGCCCGGGAGGCTCCCACGGCTGCGCCGAGGGAGTCGGCGAGGGCTTCGATGACGGCGAAGTTCTCCGCGCCGTTGACGCCGCGTCCCCCCGAGACGACGATCGCGGCTTCGGTCAGCTCGGGGCGTCCGGTGGACTGGCGGGGGGTGCGCGAGACGATGCGGGTGCCGGTCGCGGCGGGGGTGAAGGTGACGGTGAGGGTTTCCACCGTGCCCGGGGCCGGGGCCGGCTGGACGGGGGCGGAGTTCGCCTTGACCGTGATCACGGGGATGCCGTGGGTGATACGGGACTTGGTGGTGTAGGAGGCGGCGAACGCGGCCTGGGTCGCGACGGGGCCCAGGTCACCGGCTTCGATGTCGATGGCGTCGGTGATGATCCCCGACCCGGTGCGCACCGCGAGGCGCGCGGCGATCTCCTTGCCCTCGGCCGAGGAGGGCACCAGCACCGCGGCCGGGGGCTGGGCCAGGGACTGGCAGGCGGCGTGCAGGGCATCGACCTTGGGCACCACCAGGTAGTCGGCGAACTCCGGGGCCTGCGCGGTCAGGACCCTGACCGCACCGTGCTCGGCCAGCACCCCCGCGGTCTCCGCCGCCCCCTCACCCAGCGCCACCGCCACCGGGTCACCCAGACGCCGGGCCAGCGTCAGCAGCTCAAGCGTGGGCTTACGGACAGCACCGCCGACATGATCGACGTAGACAACAACTTCAGCCATGACAAAGATCTCCAGCCAAAAGAGAAGGGGAACAGACGGGGCACACGGGGAAGACGGGGCCAACGACCCAGACGCCGGACAACCGGGACAGCCGGGGCGGCCGTTTGGGGGGTTAGATGAACTTCTGGGTGGCGAGGTATTCCGCGAGCTGCCTGCCGCCCTCACCCTCGTCCTTGACGACCGTGCCCGCCGTGCGGGCCGGCCGCTTGACCGCGGAGTCCACGGCCGTCCACGCACCCGCCAGACCCACCTCAGCGGCGTCCAGCTCCAGATCCCGAAGATCCAGCGAGTCCACGGGCTTCTTCTTCGCCGCCATGATCCCCTTGAACGAGGGGTAACGGGCCTCACCCGACTGGTCGGTCACCGAGACCACCGCCGGCAGCGACGCCTCCACCTCCTCCGAGGCACTGTCACCGTCACGCCGCCCCGACACCACACCGCCCTCCACCTTCACCCGCGAGAGCAACGTCACCTGCGGCACACCCAGACGCTCCGCCAGAACCGCCGGAAGCACCCCCATCGTCCCGTCCGTCGACGCCATCCCCGCGATCACCAGATCAAACCCCGCCCGCTCCACCACCCGCGCCAGCACCAGCGACGTCCCCATCACATCACTGCCGTGCAACGCCTCATCCTCCACATGCACCGCCTTGTCCGCACCCATCGACAACGCCTTGCGCAACGCATCCTTCGCATCCCCAGGCCCCACCGTCACCACCGTGACCTCACAACCCTCCACCCCACCCGCAATCTGCAACGCCTGCTCCACCGCATACTCATCCAACTCCGACAACAGACCATCCACACCCTCACGGTCCACCGTCAGATCATCAGCAAACCCCCGATCACCCGACGCATCCGGCACAAACTTCACACACACAACAATCCTCAAACTCACGCCGACTCCTATTGCCTCGTCATTTCCGGGCTGCCTTGTCGCTCGCAGCATAGGCGCCTGGTGGGGCGGTTTCCGGTCGTGGCGACCGACGCTCCGACCCAAATATTACTAAGCAGTACACCGAGTGGCCGATACATAAGCAAGCGCTTGGACTGTGATCTGTCCGACGCCGCCGAGCCTTGTCGCGCCTGGGCGGGGTCAGTCACGGAGGGCTGTGAAGCGGCCCTGGTGGTAGAGGAGCGGCCGACCGCCTCCTGCCGGGTCTCCGGCCACGGCCTGAGCGATGACGATGCGGTGGTCGCCCGCCGGGACCCGGGCCACCACACGGCACACCAGCCAGGCGAGCACTCCGCCGAGCACCGGAACGCCTTCGGGCCCGCTGCGCCAGTCGGTGGACGGACCGAAGCGGTCGGCGCCGCTCCGCGCGAAGGTGGCGGCCAGCTCACGCTGGTGTTCCCCGAGTATGTGGACACCGATGTGGCCGGCCTCCGCGATGACCGGCCAGCTGGAGGACGAGGTCCCCACGCCGAAGGAGATCAGCGGCGGCTCGGCGGCGACCGAGTTGAGGGAGGTGGCGGTGAACCCCACCGGGGACCCGACGGCCGCGGTGATCACGGCCACGCCCGCGGCGTGCTGCCGGAAGACGGAACGCAGGAGATCGGGAGAGGCCGTCCGGGAGATGGGGAGCCCGGACGAAGCCGTCGTGGAACTGTCCTCCCGCTGAGGATGCGCAGCGGACCGCGGGCGCTCAGACACCGGGACGGCGCGCACTCGTGTCGCGGACCAGGACGGTGCGGGCCGGGCCGTGGCAAAGGAGTTCAGGCGGCATAACGTCAGACTGACGATGCGTGGAGGGGGCAGTCAAGCAGGTTCCGCTATGTGGGAGATGCGTCACGGTCGGTCACATCGCCTGGCCGAGCGCCGCGACGACATCGGCCGTACGCGGTTGTCCCGCCGCGCGGCGGACGATCCGGCCGGCCGCGTCGAGGACCAGGACGGTCGGGGTCCTGGTGATGTCCAGCCGGCGCACCAGGGCGAGATGGGCCTCGGCGTCGATTTCGACGTGGGTGACGCCCTCCACCATGCCGGCGACCTCGGCGAGGGTTCTGCGTGTGGCGCGGCAGGGCTGGCAGAAGGCGCTGGAGAACTGTACGAGAGTGGCCCGCTCCCCCAGTTCCACGCCGAGTTGGGACGCGTCGAGGCTGTCGGCACGTGTCTGCCCGTCCACTGTCGCTCTCCTGTCAGAGTTCATCGCAAAGGGTCAGCACCGGGCGGCGGTGAGACATTCCCGGAGGTACCACGTGATGAGAATCTCGCGCTCCGTACCCTCCGGGGCTGGCCACGGCGTCGCGCATGGGGCACGATCGGCCCAATGCCGAATACCTACGGCTGCGTAACTTCCGCCGGGAGAAACTCCCCAGGCATTGAAAGAAGGGTCTTCTCCAGATGGCAGAACTCGTCTATCGGCCGGTCATCGGCGCCGCTCGCACCCTGTTCAAGGCGCTCGACCTGAAGATCGACACTCAGGGTTCGGAGCACATCCCGAAGACCGGCGGTGCGGTTCTGGTCAGCAACCACATCAGCTACCTGGACTTCATCTTCACCGGCCTGGGCGCGCTGCCGCAGAAGCGGCTCGTGCGCTTCATGGCGAAGGAATCGGTCTTCCGGCACAAGGTCTCCGGACCGCTGATGCGGGGAATGAAGCACATCCCCGTCGACCGCGACCAGGGCGAGGACGCGTACGCGCACGCCCTCGCGTCGCTGCGGTCCGGTGAGATCGTCGGGGTGTTCCCCGAAGCGACGATCTCGCAGTCGTTCACCCTGAAGAGCTTCAAGTCGGGTGCGGCGCGTCTGGCCCAGGAAGCCGGCGTACCGCTGATCCCGATGGCGCTGTGGGGTACGCAGCGCATCTGGACGAAGGGGCGGCCCCGCAACTTCGGCCGCAGCCACATCCCGGTGACCATCCGGGTGGGCGAGCCGATGGAGGCCCCTACAGACCAGTACGCGGGTGCGATCACGCGGCGGCTGCGGGACCGGGTGCAGGAGCTCCTGGAGGCGGCGCAGCGCGCGTATCCCGTACGCCCGAAGGACGCGAGTGACACGTGGTGGGTCCCGGCCCACCTAGGTGGCACGGCTCCGACGCCCGCCGAGGTGCGCGAGCAGGGCTGACCCCCAGGGCGTCAGCCGGCGGTGTGAACGGTGATCCGCGCGCCGGGGCTCAGTTTCTCCAGCGATCCGGCGAGCTCGGCGCCCACGGCGCCGAGCTCGCCGACCGCATTCCGGTGGGAGGCGAGGACGCCGGCCACCGTGTGCCTCGAAGCGGGGACTACTTCGCCATCTCCTCCTTGAGGGCCTGCACGAAGGCGTCGACGTCTTCCTCCGCAGTGTCGAAGGAGCACATCCAGCGGACGTCTCCGGCAGGCTCGTCCCAGAAGTAGAAGCGGAAGCGCTTCTGCAGCCGCTCGCTCACCGCGTGCGGCAGGCGCGCGAACACCGCGTTCGCCTGCACCGGGTGCAGGATCTCCACGCCGTCCACCCCGCGGACCCCTTCGGCGAGCCGCTGGGCCATGGCGTTGGCGTGGCGGGCGTTGCGCAGCCAGAGGTCACGCGACAGCAGCGCCTCCAGCTGGACCGACACGAAGCGCATCTTCGAGGCGAGCTGCATCGACAGCTTGCGCAGGTGCTTCATCGCCCTGACCGCGTCCGGGTCGAGGACGATGACCGCCTCGCCGAAGATCGCGCCGTTCTTCGTGCCGCCGAAGGACAGGACGTCGACGCCGACCGCGTTGGTGAACGCGCGCATGGGCACGTCCAGCGAGGCGGCGGCGTTGGCTATCCGGGCGCCGTCGAGGTGCACCTTCATGCCGTGCCCGTGGGCGTGGTCGCAGATGGCGCGGATCTCGTCGGGGGTGTAGACGGTACCCAGCTCGGTGTTCTGGGTGATCGACACGACCTGCGGCATCGCCCGGTGCTCGTCGTCCCAGCCGTACGCCTGGCGGTCGATGAGCTCGGGCGTCAGCTTGCCGTCGGGCGTCGGCACGGTGAGCAGCTTGAGGCCGCCCATGCGCTCTGGGGCGCCTCCCTCGTCCACGTTGATGTGCGCGGACTCGGCGCAGATGACGGCACCCCAGCGGTCGGTCAGCGCCTGGAGGGCGAGGACGTTGGCACCGGTGCCGTTGAAGACCGGGAAGGCTTCCGAACTGGAACCGAAGTGGCTGTGCACCAGGCGCTGGAGGTGCTCGGTGTAGTCGTCCCCGCCGTAGGCGACCTGGTGGCCGCCGTTGGCGAGGGCGAGGGCGGCGAGGATCTCGGGGTGGGCGCCGGCGTAGTTGTCACTGGCGAAGCCGCGTACCCGCGGATCGTGATGACGACGCGCGTCGGTCTTTACGGTTGCGGGGTCAGCCACAGGCGTTTTCCGTTCACTTCTCCGGCGGGCATGTCCCAGACGCCGGCGATGGCCTCGGCCAGCTCCTTGACGTCGGTGAAGCCCGCGAACTTCGCGTTCGGGCGCTCGGCGCGCATCGCGTCGTGCACCAGCGCCTTGACGACCAGGATCGCAGCCGCGGTCTTCGGGCCTTCGTCACCCCCCGCCTTGCGGAAGGCGTCGGCGAGCGCGAGGGTCCACGCCTCGGCCGCCGCCTTGGAGGCGGAGTAGGCGGCGTTGCCCGCGGTGGGCGCGCTCGCTCCGGCCGCGCTGATGAGCAGGTAGCGGCCCCGGTCGCTGCGACCGAGCCCCTGCTCGAAGGCGAGCGAGGTGGACTGGACCGTGCGGATCAGCAGTTTCTCCAGCAGATCCCAGTCGGCGAGGTCGGTCTCGGCGAAGGTACGGCCGCCGCGCCAGCCTCCGACGAGGTGCACCAGACCGTCGATCCGTCCGAACTCCTTCTCCGTCCTGTCCGCCCACTCCCTGGCCGCCGCCAGGTCGAGCAGGTCGACGGTGTCGCCGGTGACGGTCGCGCCGCCGTGGGCGTAGCGGGCCGCGTCGACGGCCTCGGCCAGCCGCTCGGGATCGGCGTCCGAGGCGACGACGGTGGCGCCGGCCTCGGCAAGCCTCAGCAGGGTGGCCCGGCCGGCCGGTCCGGCCGCCCCCGCGACCGCGATGACCGCGCCTTCGAGCGCGCTACCGCCGCCGTTTCCGGTCGTTCCTGTCATGGACTCCGCCTCCTCAGGACGAGCGCTCACGCGGCTGCCTGCCCGGCGTCGGCCGCGGTGATCCCCTTGGTGGAGGCGATCACGTGCTTGAGCTTCTTGGAGAGTGCCTCGTAGAACATGCTCAGGGGAAACTCGTCCGGGAGGACGTCGTCCACGAGCTTGCGCGGCGGCTGGGTGAGGTCCAGCGCGTCGGGTCCCTTGGCCCAGCGGGAGCCGGGGTGCGGGGAGAGGTAGGCCGACACCAGGTCGTACGCGGCGAACCAGTGGACGAGCTTGGGGCGGTCGATGCCGTCCCGGTACAGCTTCTCGATCTCGCCGCAGAGCTGGTTGGTGACCTGTGGGGCCCGGTCCCAGTCGATCTTCAGCGTGTTGTCGGTCCAGCGCAGCACATCGTGCTTGTGCAGGTAGGCGAAGAGGAGCTGGCCGCCGAGGCCGTCGTAGTTGCGGACGCGCTCGCCCGTGACGGGGAAGCGGAACATCCGGTCGAAGAGCACGGCGAACTGCACGTCGCGGCCGTGGGTGTTGCCCTCGGCCTCGAGTTTCACGGCCTCCTTGAAGGCGGTGAGGTCGCACCGCAGCTCCTCAAGGCCGTACATCCAGAACGGCTGGCGCTGCTTGATCATGAAGGGGTCGAACGGCAGGTCGCCGTGGCTGTGGGTGCGGTCGTGGACCATGTCCCAGAGGACGAACGCCTGCTCGCAGCGGGCCTGGTCGCCGATCATCTCGCGTACGTCGTCGGGCAGCTCGACGCCCAGGAGGTCGACCGACGCCTCGGTGACCCGGCGGAAGCGCGCGGCCTCGCGGTCGCAGAAGATGCCGCCCCAGCTGAAGCGCTCGGGGGCCTCGCGCACGGCGATGGTCTCCGGGAAGAGGACCGCGGAGTTGGTGTCGTAACCCGAGGTGAAGTCCTCGAAGGTGATGCCGCAGAAGAGCGGGTTGTCGTAACGCGTCGCTTCGAGCTCGGCGAGCCACTGGGGCCAGACCATCCGCAGCACGACCGCTTCGAGGTTGCGGTCCGGGTTGCCGTTCTGCGTGTACATCGCGAAGACGACCAGGTGCTGGAGGCCGTCGGCGCGGCTCTTGGCCGGCTGGAAGGCCAGCAGCGAGTCGAGGAAGTCGGGGACACCGAACCCTTCCGCGGCCCAGCGGCGCAGGTCCGCGACGAGGGCGCGGTGGTACGCGGCGTCGTGCGGGAGCAGCGGGGAGAGCTCGTCGATCGCGGTGACCACACGGTCGATCGCCTCGGCGGCCGTCGCGGGCGAGGGCGCGTGCTCGGCGCCGAAGTCGATGGAACCGTCCTTCGACTGCCAGGGACGGATGTCCTCCACGGCGTTCTTGAGCGCGGGCCAGGCAGAGTGCTCGATCACCCGGGGGGCGGTCGCTATGGCGCCGTCGGTGACGTCGTGCAAAAGAATTTCCGTCATAACACTTCCTCCACGGGAGAACCTCGCGTGAAGCAACCGTATCCGTGCGCAGTCACTTCAGACAAGTGGAGTTCAGCAAATCGTCCTGCCGACCCCCGGTGGTCACCGCTATTTTTCCCGTGCTCTGCCCTAAAGACGCCCGTTCCGTCGGCCTTTTCCGGGCCTGACGTGAGCTCCAGGGTACGGCTTCACACCGTCGTGGCGCCGGGTGCCGCGTGGGTGGGAGCGGCACGCTGGGTAGGAACCGCACGCGGGAGTCGTCCACGGAAGCGAGAACGCCTTGACTTTTCTCACCATCGGCCATCGCGGGGTCATGGGTGTCGAACCGGAGAACACCCTGCGCTCCTTCGTCCACGCGGAACAGGCCGGCATGGACGCCATCGAACTCGACCTCCATCTGAGCAAGGACGGCGCGCTCGCTGTCATGCACGACGCCCTGGTGGACCGCACGACCGACGGCACGGGGCCGATCGCCGGGAAGACCCTGGCCGAACTGCGGGAGCTCGATGCCGGGCAGGGCGAGCGGGTGCCGGTCTTCGAGGAGGTGCTCGACGCGGTCGCCGCGCCGCTCCAGGCGGAGATCAAGGACGCCGCGGCGGCACGTGCCCTCGCCGAGGTGATGTCCAGGCGCGGCCTCGTCGGCCGGGTCGAGGTGTCGTCGTTCCACGACGAGGCGGTCGCCGAGATCGCGCGGCTGGTCCCGGGCGTACGGACGGTGCTCATCGCCAGCCGCTGGGGCGGCGACGTCGTGGCCCGGGCGAGGGCCGTGGGCGCGGCGGCGCTCGCGCTGAACATCCGCCGCCTCACGCTGGAAACCGTCGAGGAGGCGCACGCCGAGGGCCTGAAGGTGATCGGCTGGGTGGTGAACACACAGGACCATCTGCGTCTCGTACGCGCGCTCGGCCTCGACGGAGCGACGACTGACTACCCGGAGATCCGCCGCGCGGGCCGCTTCACCGCGTAGCCCGGCGTCAGGGGGGCGCGCAACTCCTTGACCAGCAGCTCGAACGCCAGGTCGGCACGTTGCGGAACACCGAAGCGCTCGTCGCCGTACGGGAAGGGGGTCAGCTGTCCCGTACGGCGGTAGCCGCGGCGCTCGTACCAGGCGATCAGCTCCGCGCGGGCGGTTATCACCGTCATGTGCATCTCGCGGACACCCCAGCTCTCCACGACCGCGCGCTCGGCCTCGGCGATGACCACCTTGCCGAGGCCCGCGCCCTGAAGCTCCGGACGCACGGCGAACATCCCGAAGTACGCCGCGTCGCCGCGGTGTTCGAGCTGGCAGCAGGCGACCGGCGTCCCGTCGCGCTCGACCACCAGCAGGCGGCCCGACTCCGCCGCCATGATCTCCCGGACGCCTTCCGTGTCCGTCCGCTGCCCCTGGAGGATGTCCGCCTCGGTGGTCCACCCGGCCCGGCTGGAGTCGCCGCGGTAGGCGGATTCGACGAGCCGCACGAGGGCGGCCACGTCGTCCTCGGTCGCGTCGCGGAAGGTGAGCGGTCCGGAGTCCCGGGGCGGCGCCGTGTCCATGGTGAGGCTCTCCGTTCTCTGTGCTGCCGGGGGTGCCGCACGAGACTAACCCGGCCGGGAGCGCCCCCCGCAGGCCCGTCCGCGCTCCCTTCTCACCCCAATGCGCCGGGTACGGGTGGGCGGAACCCGGGCATCGATGGGACGACACCGGTGTCGTACGCCTGAGGGGGAGGTGCGCCGTGCACGGACCTGCGCTGTCCGGCTGGCTGCTGATGGTGTTGTGCGCGGTGGCGGGCGCCTCCTGCCTGGCGCGTACGCGCGGCGAGACAGGGGAGGTACGCAGAGCGGGCCGCGCGGAAGCGGCGATGGGCTTCGGTATGGCCGCGATGGCGCTGCCCGCCGCACTGGTCAGACCGCCGGGCTGGGCGTGGGCCGTGTACACGGTGCTGTTCGGCGGTGCGGCGCTGCGTGCCCTGTGGTTCATACGGGGCGGGGGCCACCACCTCCCGCACCACGCGCATCATCTCGTCGGCTCGCTGGCGATGGTCTACATGGCGGTGGCCATGGCACCGGGCGCGGGGCGGGCGGCCACGCCGGGCACGGTGCGCCGCCGCCCGGCGGGGTCCCTCTGCTGACCGGGCTGCTCCTGGCGTACTACGCCCTCTACGTCCTGGCCTCGGCGGGCCGGCTGATCCCGGTGCCCGTCGCCGCGGGCGTCGCGGTCGACGGTGGTGACGGGGGCGGCGGAGCGCGGCCCGAGCTGGCGCTCGCCTGCCGGCTGACGATGGGCATAGCCATGTTCGCGATGCTGCTCACCCTGTGAGACAGGAGGCCCGAGAAGCCGTGGCGTACGTCACTTGCCGGGCGGAGCCGCACCAGGGAGCACACGGCGCTCATAGGCTGACCACATGTTGGTCTCCCTCGTGCTGCTGCTGCTCGGTGCGCTGGCCGCCCTCGTGACACCGGGCCTGATGGCACGGGCGCGGTGGCCGGAGCGCGAGCCGGTGGTGGCCCTGTGGGTGTGGCAGTGCGTCGTGGCCGGGGTGCTGCTGTCGTTCGGCCTCTCCATGATGTTCAGCGCCTCCGCCGCCTGGCAGGCCGTTCGCGGGCAGGTGTTCGCTCCCGCGCCGCACGCGGTGGTCGAGGCGTACGCCCTCGTGGCGTACGGCCCCTGGTCGGCGGTGATCGCCGTACTGCTGGCCCTGGGCGGCGCGTGGACGCTGGCCATGCTCGTACGGGAGGTCCGCAGGGCGCGGTCGCGTCGTGCGCGGCGCCGCGAGGAACTGCTGGTCCGCGCGCCGCTGATGCCCGGCGAGGAGCCCCGTGGCGGGCGGTTGGTGGTGCTGGAGGGTGAGCGCCCCGACGCCTGGTGGCTGCCCGGCGCCGCACCCCGGCTCGTCGTCACCACGGCCGCTCTCGGCCGCCTGAAGGGCCGCCAGCTCGACGCTCTGCTGGCGCACGAGCAGGGGCACGCGCGGGCCAGGCACGACTGGCTGCTGCACTGCTCGGGCGCGCTGGCCTCGGGTTTTCCGCGGGTACCGGTCTTCGCCGCGTTCCGTGGGGAGATGCACCGGCTCGTCGAACTCGCCGCCGACGACGTGGCATCACGCCGTTTCGGCCGGCTCACGACCGCGCTGGCCCTGGTCGGGCTCAACGAGGACCGGGGCGTGTTCGGCCCGTGTCCTTCACCGGACGCCCAGGTCCCGCTCCGGGTGAACCGCTTGCTGGCGCCCACGGAGCGGCTCACCGCCGGCCGCAAGCTGCGACTGACCGCGGCGGCCACCCTGCTGCCCGCCGTCCCGCTGCTGGTGGCTTTCGCGCCCGGAATCCGCGCACTGGGATAGCCGGTCGCGGCGTACGTCGGCGAGTATCACCCCCATGCGCCTGATGAACCCCCACACCTCTCCCCCGCCCACGACCACCGCGCCGACCCTCGCCTCGTACGGGCGGGCACCGTCTGCACGGCCCTGGCGGTGGTGCTCGTGGCTCTCGTCGCGGCGAGCTGGTCGCCGCTCATGTCGGTGGACCGCACCATCGCCGACACCCTGCACCGCAGTGCCGTGACGGAACCGGGACTCGTACACCTCAACCGCGTGCTGACGGACTGGGTGTGGGACCCCTGGACGATGCGGGCCCTGATCGCGGTGACGGTCCTCGCCCTGTGGTGGCGCGGCGCCCGGTCGCTCGCCGCCTGGGTGGCCGTCACGAGCGTGCTCTCCGCCCTCGTGCAGCAGGGGCTCAAAGCCGCCATCGGCCGGGACAGGCCCCAGTGGCCGGACCCGGTGGACTCCGCGCACTACGCCGCCTTCCCGTCCGGTCACGTGATGACCACGGTGGTGACCTGCGCCCTCATGCTGTGGCTGCTGCGGCTGAACGGAATCACGCCGCTCTGGTGGCGGGCGGCACTGACGGCCGCCGTCGTCTCGGTCGTCGGCGTCGGCTTCACACGGATCTATCTCGGCGTCCACTGGATGACGGATGTGGTGGGCGGCACACTGCTGGGCGCGGCGGTGGCCACGTTCGCGATCGTCGGCTACCCGGTGTTCCAGACCCGTACGGGCGCCGAGGACCGGGAGCGAGGGGTGGTCGCCGCACCCCGGGGGAGCAATGGAAACCAGCCATAAACCGGGCCGGCGTGGAGATGTGAGGGATATCCCCGTCGCACAATGTGTCGGATTGTCGGACGGGGGTCGTAGCCTTGTGCCCATGTCCACCTCTTCGACCCCGTCCGGTTCCGTGCGTTCCGCCTCCGTCGTCAATGCGGCGATTCGCGACCTGTGGCAGAGCTCGGGCGGCTACCTGTCCCCTGAGGACGAGGCCGAGTACCAGCGACTGCTGGTGGAGTGGGCCACGGCCGCGGGGACGAGCGTGCGTTCCGCAGCCTGACGGAGGCGAAAGCTCCGAACGCACCCGGCGGGCTGTGCGATGCTCCCGGCATGACCGACCGCCCCGCAGTGCTCATCCACCGTCTGTCCGGCCGGGACCTCTCCCCCGCCGATGGGCTCCCCCCGCTGCTGACCGCGTACCACCTGTGCACGGAGGCCGGGAAGGGCCGGGCCGTCGACCGGGTCGAGGCGCTGCCCGCGCGCTACCGCGCGGAGATCCTCTCGCCGAGCAGCGCCTTCGCCGACGATGTCGTCGTGATCGCCAGGAGCGAGGGCGCGTCGGTCGGCTGCCTTGTGGTGACCGCTCCGGTGGGCGGGCGGACCGAGATCAAACGCCTGTGGGTGGAGCCCGCGGTGCGGGGCGCCGGGGTGGCTTCCGCACTGGTCGGCTGCGCGCTGGACCACGCGGCGCAGACCGGCGCGACTCCGGTGGCGCTCTCCGTCTGGAACTGGCGCCCGGAAGCCATCGCGCTCTACGAACGGCTCGGCTTCGGAGTGGTCGGCTCCTGGGACGCGCGGGACGGCCTCGTCCGCATGGAACGCGCCTGATCCGGTGGTCCCCGCCGGACCTCGGGCAGGCGTACGCCGAGCCGGCCGGACCCGTGCGGGTCCGGCCGGCTCGCGGGAACGGTGGCGTCCCCGGGTGGTCGTCGGTCAGGCGGTGAGCCGACGGCCTAGCGGTCGAAGTAGTCCGGCTGCGTCTGCACGTTGAGCTCGGACATCCGCACCTTCTTCGCCGGGTCGGTCCGCCGGTCGTCGATCCTCAGCACATCGAAGCCCTTGGCGATGTCGTTGCTGTAGATGTGACCGTTGTAGTAGTACGCGGACCACGGACCGGCCGTGGTGACCCTGTCCAGGGTGACCGGGCCGCGCTCGAAGAAGGCGATCTCCTTCGGCGCCGCGGAGTTGGTGAAGTCCCACACCGAGATGCCGCCCTGGTACCACGCCTGGACCATCAGGTCGCGGCCCTTGACCGGGATGATCGAACCGTTGTGGGCGACGCAGACCTCGGCGTCGGCCTGGTGGCGGTCGATCTTGAAGTAGCTGCGGAAGACCAGCTTGCGGTGGTCGCCGCGGCCCACGATGTCGTAGATGCCGTCGGCGCCGCGCTTGGGCCCGATGGCCTCGTTGCAGGTCGCCGCGCCGCCGCCGCCGAGCTCGTCGGTGAAGACGACCTTGTCGGCATCCTGGTTGAAGGTCGCCGAGTGCCAGAACGCGAAGTTCACGTTGTCCTGGACACGGTGGATGATCTTCGGCTTCTCCGGGTTCTCGATGGAGAACAGCAGACCGTCACCCATGCAGGCTCCGGCGGCGAGGTCCTTCGAGGGCAGCACGGTGATGTCGTGGCAGCCGGTCGTCTCGAAGACGCCCGGGTTGGTCGTCCCGCCCGGGTTCCCGCCGTCCGGGAAGAGCACCGGGAAGTTCACGATCCGGGCCTTCTCGGGGCGTTGCGCGGCACCTTGATGACGGAGATCCCGTCATGCGGCGGCTGGCAGTCGGGGAACGCCGCGTTCGGCGAGTACGAGGAGACGTACACGTACACGTTCGAACGCTCGGGACGAGCGTGTGGGTGTGCGAACCGCACGCGGTCTCGACAGCGGCGACGTACTGCGGGTTCTTCTTGTCGCTGATGTCGAAGATCTTCATGCCCTCCCAGGAGGACTTCTCCGTGGCGGGCTGAGAGGTGCTCGCACACGAGTCGTCGCTGCGCGAGGAGTCGGTGGACAGGAAGAGCAGGTCACCGGAGACCGTGATGTCGTTCTGCCCGCCGGGGCAGAGCACCTGCGCGACGGTCTTCGGGGACGACGGCTTGCTGATGTCGTAGATCACGAAGCCGTCGTAGTTGCCGGAGAACGCGTACTTCCCCTGGAACGCCAGGTCGGAGTTGGTGCCCTGGAGGGCGTCCTTCGGCACGTTGGCGAGGTGCTTGATGTTCGGGCTGTGGACGATCTCGTCCACGCCGGGTATCTCGCCGCTGCGTATCGCAGCCTCGGCCTCGGCCTCCTGGCCGGCGGAGACCCCCTTGCGGGTGGTAGGAGCATCACCGGGATCGGGCGTCGCGACGGCGGTTCCGGCGGTCAGCAGTGTGGCGAAGAGCCCGGCCGCGGCTGCTGCCACACCCAGACGTCTGCGCCGCACGCGGGTGGTGTGCAACGAAGTCACTGTGTCCTCCCTAGTATCCGTTCATGGGTGAACGGGTTCACGGACCCCGGCAGTATCGTCCCTTCCATGTGCACATCAACAGATGGCAACAGAGACGTAATGAAAGTTTTTGATCATCGTCCTGTGGAAGCGTGTGAGGACGGTGTGCAGCAAACCCGTATGGCACAGGAGGTCGCCTTGTTGATTCGCCATCAGACCAGACGCAAGCGCGCAGCCGCTCTTGCGACGGCGGTCACCGCCGCGGTGTTCGCCCTCGGAGCCTGCGACTCCGGCGGCGGGGACGAGAAGGCCAACTCCGGTGCGGACAAGGGCCCTTCGATCGTGGCGCCCGGAAAACCGGGTGAGCCGGCCCGGCAGCTCTCCGCCGACGAAGCCCGCGAGGAGGCCGTGCCGCCGGCCCCCAACTCCGCCGACTTCCGCTACGCGCGGATGATGATCCAGCACCATTCACAGGCGCTGGTGATGACAGGTCTCGTCGCCGACCGCGCCGGCTCCTCCACCGTCAAGCGGTTCGCGGATCGCATCGCATCAGGCCAGAAGCCTGAAATCGCCGCGATGGAAGGTTGGCTGAAAAACAACGGTGGGGACAAGCGCAAGCGGTCCCACGACCACTCGCGGATGCCCGGCATGGCGACGGAGGCCCAACTCGACGAGCTGCGCGCCGCCCGCGGCCGGGACTTCGACGAGCGCTTCCTGAAGCTGATGATCACCCACCACCAGGGGGCGGTCACCATGGCGACCGAGGTGCTCTCCGAGGGCAACAACGTGCCCGTGGAGGAGATGGCGACCGATGTCGTCGCGCAGCAGACGGTGGAGATCGACCGCATGCGCGACCTCCTGAGGTGACGGACGCGGGGCCGGGCCCGGCGGCGCAAGCCGGTCCCGCTCCGCTCCCGCGATCCGCGCGGCGGCGGGATGCTGGAGACAGCCCCGGTCGCCTGGGACGGCTCGCCGGCGATCGAGCGAGCCGAGGCGGCGCTCGGGCGGTCCCTTGGGCGCGGGCAAGTGAAGATCCCCGACCGGGACGGTAAGCCGCCGGGGACGGCGGACCCCGAGAGGGCCCGCGGCCGTCAGCCCGGTGTGGGCAGGCCCGCCGCGAGGCGTTCCGCCTGGCGGTCCGAGGCCGCCAGCACGGTGGCGAGCAGCCCTGGGAAGAGCGCGTCCAGGTCCTCCGTCCGCAGGCCGCTCACCTTGGCGGTGCCCCGGTACGTCTGGTGGATGACACCGCTCTCACGCAGCACCCGGAAGTGGTGCGTGGTGGTGGACTTGGAGACCGGCAGGTCGAAGGTGGAGCAGGCGAGGTGGTCCGTGGTGTCCGCCAGTTGCCGCACGATACGCAGCCGTACCGGATCGGCGAGGGCGTGCAGGACGCCTTCGATCCGGATCTCCGCGAGGGCGGGATGGGCAAGCGCGCGTGGGCCGGCGGCGGGGTCGGTGGTGGCGCTTGCGGGGGTCACGGTGGGCTCCACTTCGTCCAGGGGGCCTCATTGTACGAGAGCCGTCGTATTTCGGGGTACGGGAGGCAGGCCGTTCCCCGAACGGTCCTCAGCTCTCCCGCCCGGCCACCACCAGCCGGGCCCGGGGGCTTCCGTCGGGGCGGCTGCCCAGCTCCGGCAGCGGCAGCAGCCCCGCGGTGAACCCGGCCCCGGCCAGGTCGTCGAGCACGTCGCGGAGCGGGAAGGTCCGGTAGTACATGACGAACGTGGGCCGCCACAGCGCGTTGCGCACCCGCATGGCCCCGTCGAAGCCCAGGAAGGACCAGTACGCCTTCGAGCCGACCGGGGGCGGAGCTCCCACCGGGAAGACGAACCGGCCGCCCGGCCGCAGCGAGGCGTACACCTGCGCGAAGAGGGCAGGCCGCTCCCGGGGCAGGAAGTGGCCGAACGCACCGAGGCTGAGGGCCACGTCGAAGGCGCGCGCGAAGGGCAGGGCGAGTGCGTCGGCGCGGACCCAGCCCACCGCTGGCCCGGCTGCCGGCCCGTCCTGGCCGGCCAGGGCGGACCGTCCCACGGCCAGCATGCCCGCGCTGAAGTCGACACCCGTGACCCGCTCGCCGCACACCTGCCGCAGGACGCTCACGCCCGCCCCCGTGCCGCAGCAGACGTCGAGTCCCGAGTCGAACGGTCCCAGCGGCCGGAGCGCCCGCGTGACCGCGTCGAGCACCCTGTCCGGGGTCCGGTAGGGCGTCAGGTCGAACTTGGGGGCGAGCAGGTCGTATCCGCGCTCGATGGACGAGAGCGCCTGAACGGCCAGTTCGCGGAGGGTGGGGCCCTGTGGGGTGGACATCGCGGACCAGCGTACCCACAGAGGCCCCGGCCCGGCGGGGCGCCGGGTCAGACCGCCCAGCCGTACTGCTCGGGCACCGGCACCGTCGCGCCGCCCAGTTCGCGTGCGGCGTCGCGTGCGAAGTAGGGGTTGCGCAGCAGCTCCCTGCCGAGCAGCACGGCGTCCGCCCGCTGGTCGGTGACGATCTTCTCGGCCTGCACCGGGTCGGTGATCAGGCCGACCGCCGCCACCGGCAGGCCCACCTCGGTGCGGACACGCTCGGCGAACGGCACCTGGTAGCCGGGGCCGACGGGGATGCTCGCCCGGGGCGCCAACCCGCCCGTCGAGACGTCGAGCAGGTCGACTCCGTGCGCCCGCAGCTCATGGGCCAGGCGGACCGTCTCGTCGGCCGTCCAGCCGTCCCGCTCGTCGTCCGCGTTCTCCGTGAGCCAGTCGGTGGCGGAGATGCGGAAGAACAGCGGGAGCTCGTCGGGCCACACGGCGCGCACCGCGTCGACGACCTGCAGGGCGAAGCGGATGCGGTTCTCGAAGGAGCCGCCGTAGGCGTCGGTGCGCCGGTTGCTGTGCGGGGAGAGGAACTGGCCGATCAGATAACCGTGCGCACCGTGGATCTCCGCGACCTCGAAGCCCGCCGCCAGCGCCCGCCGGGCGGCGTCGGCGAACTGCTCGACGATCTCACCGATCTCGTCCACGGTCAGCTCGCGGGGAGCCGGGCGGTCGTCGTCGTACGCGGCGGGGCTGGGAGCGACGGGCAGCCAGCCCTCACCGCCCGGGGCACCGGCCTCGATCGGGCCGCCGCCGCGCCAGGGGCGCTCGGTGGACGCCTTGCGTCCGGCGTGCGCCAGCTGGATGCCCGGGACGCTCCCCTGAGCGGCGAGGAAGGCGGTGATGCGGCGGAACGCCTCGACCTGGGTGTCGTTCCAGAGGCCCAGGTCGGCCGGGCTGATGCGGCCTTCCGGGCTGACCGCCGTGGCCTCCACGAGGACGAGGCCGGTGCCTCCGGCGGCGCGGGCCGCGTAGTGGGAGAAGTGCCAGTCGTTGGCGACCCCGGCGTTCGGCCCGAAGACCTCCGCGCTGTACTGGCACATGGGTGACATCCAGACGCGGTTGGGAATGGTCAGCGATCGCAGGACGTAGGGCTCGAAGAGGGCGCTCACGACAGACTCCGTTTCACCTGATGCGACGGGCACGGCTGACGCGGCGGATCGGCGCCGCGCCTTGTACGAGAGATACCGTACTACGACGATCGTCGAATTACGAAACCTCTCGTACAACCGCTGCCCTGCCGGGCCTCGCCCTGTCCGCTCCCGCCGTTCAGTCCTCTGATCGCCTGCGGTACCGCAGGGTGATGGCCGCGTCGGCCGCGTACGCCTGGGTCCAGCTCCGCCCCGCACCCGACCGCCAGGTCACGTGGGCACTCGCTCCGTCGTTCCTGACGTGGTCCACCGTCATGAGCCGGTCCCCGTCCCGCACGTCCCCCGGCGCAGCTCGTGCGCCGCGACGGTGACCGGGTCCGCCGACGACAGCCGCTCCGCGTCCTCGGCGGCCCGGACGAGCGCGGCGGCCAGCTCCCGGGCCGCCGCCGGGGTGCAGCTCCAGGAGAGCCCTTCCGGGCGGGCCGCGAAGCGGACCCCCACCCTGAGCGCACCCGGAACCACCTCGACGGGGATCCGGCGCCCTTCGGTGTCGTCGATCTCGATACTCATGGCTTTCCCCTCCTCGCCCGGCTCTCGACCATAGCCGTGACCTGCGGGGACCACGGCGGGCGGGCTTCGGTGCGCAGCAGCGCCGCGGTGGCACGCGGCAGGAGCCTCCGTGCGGACGGCCTCCCCGGTCCCGGCCCCGCGCCACCGGCTGCCCTGTGCCGCTCCGGATTGCCGCCTTCGCCGCTTCCACCTGCGGTGACACCGCGTCTACGCGCCACTGTCAGTGGCCGGGTGCAGACTGACCCGTATCCGACTCAACGGCGCTTCGGGAAGGTCTTCGTCATGACCGATGTACTGCTCACCGTAGGTACGCGCAAAGGACTCTTCACCGGTCGCAGGCGCGACGGCGCCTGGGAGTTCGGCGGCCCGCACTTCAACGCCCAGGCGATCTACTCGATCGCCATCGACACCCGCCGGGAGACCCCCGGCTGCTCGTCGGCGGCGACAGCGCGCACTGGGGCCCCTCCGTCTTCCACTCCGACGATCTCGGGGCGACCTGGATCGAGCCGCAGCGGCCGGCGGTGAAGTTCCCCCCGTTCACCGAGGCGTCACTGGAGAGGGTGTGGCAGCTCCATCCGGCCGGACCCGAGGCGCCGGGCGTGGTCTACGCCGGCACCGAACCGGCCGCCCTCTTCCGCTCGGAGGACGGCGGCGAGTCGTTCGAGCTGGTCCGGCCGCTGTGGGAGCACCCGACCCGCTCGAAGTGGGTGCCCGGCGGGGGCGGCGAGGGGCTGCACACCATCCTGACCGACCCGAGGGACCCCCGGGCGGTGACGGTCGCGGTCTCCACGGCGGGCGTGTTCCGGACGAAGGACGGCGGCGAGAGCTGGGCCCCGGCGAACAAGGGCGTGTCGGCGGTCTTCCTGCCCGACCCCGATCCGGAGTTCGGCCAGTGCGTCCACAAGGTGACGCGGGACGCGGCCGATCCGGACCGGCTCTACCTCCAGAACCACTGGGGTGTCTTCCGCAGCGACGACTCCGGGGACTCGTGGACGGACATCGGGGCCGGTCTGCCGTCCGACTTCGGCTTCGCGGCCGCCGCGCACCCGCACCGGGGGGAGACGGCCTACATCTTCCCGATCAACGCCGATGCCGACCGCGTACCGGCCGAGCGCCGCTGCCGGGTGTTCCGTACGAGCGACGCGGGCCGTACGTGGGAACCGCTGTCCGCCGGCCTCCCGCAGGGCGCGCACTACGGCACCGTCCTGCGCGACGCGCTCTGCACGGACGACGCCGACCCCGCGGGCGTCTACTTCGGCAACCGCAACGGCGAGGTGTTCGCGAGTGCCGACGACGGCGACACCTGGCAGCAGCTCTTCTCGCACCTGCCGGACGTGCTGTGTGTGCGGGCCGCGGTGATCGGCTGACGGGCCGGCGGTGCGGTTGTCGACGGCGCCTTCACAGGTCGGTTGATCGGTGTGGCCCTGTCACCAGTAGAGTGCGGCCCGTGGCAGCAAGACCGTTGAAAGAACTCGTCGAGCCGGGGTGGGCGCGAGCCCTTGAGCCCGTGGCCGAACGCGTCGCCGCTATGGGCGACTTCCTCCGCGGCGAGATCGCCGCGGGGCGCACCTATCTGCCCGCGGGACCCCATGTCCTGCGGGCGTTCCAGCAACCGTTCGACGACGTACGGGTCCTGATCGTCGGTCAGGACCCGTACCCCACTCCGGGACACGCGATCGGTCTCAGTTTCGCCGTGGCCCCCGACGTCAGTCCGCTGCCGGGCAGCCTGGAGAACATCTTCCGGGAACTGCACGCGGACCTGGGTCTCCCCAGGCCCTCCAACGGCGACCTGACGCCCTGGGCGCAACAGGGTGTGCTGCTGCTCAACAGGGCGCTGACCACCGCGCCCAGGCGGCCCGCCGCCCATCGCGGCAAGGGCTGGGAGGAAGTCACCGAGCAGGCCATCCGCGCACTGGTGGCCCGGGGCACGCCGCTGGTGTCGGTCCTGTGGGGACGCGACGCCGGCAATCTGCGCCCCCTGCTGGGTGACTGCCCGGCGATCGAGTCCTCCCACCCCTCCCCCATGTCCGCCGACCGGGGCTTCTTCGGCTCACGGCCGTTCAGCCGGACCAATGAGCTGCTGGAGCGCCAGGGGGCCCAGCCCGTGGACTGGCGACTGCCGTGACGCCTCCCCCGGACCGGTTCGTCATCGGCGTGGACTCCGGCGGCTCCGGGTTGCGGGTGGCGCTCGGGACGGTCGACAGGGAGGGGCCCGTATCGGCGGTGACCTGCTCCGAACCGGTGCGGACGGGGCCCGGCGGCATCGACGCCGGCCACCTGCTGGCCCAGCTGCTCCCCGCCGCCCGCGCGCTGCTGGACCGGGCCACGGGCGGGGACCAGAGCGGCGCGCACTCCCCCGCCGGGATCGCCGCTCTCGCGATCGGGGCCGCCGGGATGGCGACACTCGGTGAGCGGCTGCGCGCGGAGCTGCCCGGTGCGCTCGCATCCCGGCTGGGGGTCGGGCGCGTGGCACTGGCCGCAGACGCGGTGACCGCGTACGCGGGCGCTCTCGGCCGACGGCCGGGAGCCGTGGTCGCGGGCGGAACGGGCATGATCGCGCTCGGGACCGATCTGTCGGAGTGGCGCAGGGCAGACGGCTGGGGACATCTTCTGGGTGACTGCGGCGGTGGCGCCTGGATCGGGCGGGCCGGGCTGGAGGCGGCGATGCGCGCCCACGACGGGCGGCGCGGCGGCTCCGCCGCGCTGCTCGCCCGGCTGGTGGCGGTCCTCGGTCCGGCGACGGACCTGCCGGGGCTGCTCTATCCGCGCGCGGACCGGCCGGCGCTCCTCGCGTCCTTCGCCCCCGAGGTAGCCGCGTGCGCCGGTGACGACCCGCTCGCCGCCGGCATCCTGCGGGAGGCCGCGGTCCACATCGCCGGGACGGCCGCCGCGGTGTGCCCTGAGGCCGCCCCCGAGGGGACAGGCCGGCTCGAATTGGCCCTGACCGGTGGCCTGTTCAAGATGGGCGATCCCCTCCTCGTACCTCTGCGGGAGGAGCTGGCGCGGCAGGTGCCCCAGGCGGCGGTGGTACCCGCCGCGGGCGATCCGCTGAGCGGTTCCCTCGGGATCGCCCGGGCGCTCGCCGGCTCCGGTCCTGGGCTGCCGCTCCATCCGACCCTGCTGTTCGTGCCGGGGCCGGCGGCGTCCTCGGCGGTCCCGGGCGCGACCACGGCCGGGCAGGCGCGCCGAGCGGGTGCCGAATAGGGATACGAGCAGTCATTCGGGAAGCCTTGCCGCCCGACAGATCGGGATAGTTGACTGGTATGCCACTCAACGGACATTAGTGGGCAGATAACGCCTGATGGGACCCTCCCCGAACAGAGAGGGAGCCAAAACCAGTAGCATGCGGCGCCATGAGCACCCCCACTGGGCCCGCTTCCGGCCTGCCTGTACGAATGCCGCGACCTCGCCAGTCCGGACGGCACCGCCGCCCGGAGCCCGTGGTCGCACCCGAGGGCGCTGCCGCGCTCGTTCTCGCCGTTCCCGGTACCCCTTCCCCGGCCACGCGCAGCCTGGCCGAGGAGGTCATCAGCATCGCCCGCTCCGAGCTTCCCGGGCTCAATGCCAGGATCGGGTACCTCGACGGCGACGGGGGCGAGTTCCCCGCTCTCTCAGCCGTACTCGCCCACGCCGCCGCCGAGCGCGGAGCGCGCTACGAGCAGGCCGTGGCCGCCGGCCGCGAGGTCGCCGTCCCCCAGGGCCCGTCCGCCGTGGTGGTGCCGCTCCTCGCGGGGCCCGACAACGCCCTCATGCGGCGGATACGGCAGGCCGTGATGGACAGCGGTACGCAGGTGGAGCTGACCGATGTGCTCGGTCCGCACCCCCTGCTCGCGGAGGCGCTGCACGTGCGCCTCTCGGAAGCCGGGCTGGCGCGCGCCGACCGCGCCAGGCTGTTCACCGTGACGACCGCCGCGGACGGCATCGTGCTGGCCACCGTGGGCGGCGACGAAGCCGTGCGGGCCGCCGGGATCACCGGCATGCTGCTGGCCGCGCGCCTCGCGGTGCCGGTGATGGCCGCCGCCCTCGACGTGGAGGGATCGGTCGCCTCGATCGCGGAGCAGCTGCAGAGCTCCGGTTCGGCCCAGCTGGCGCTGGCGCCGTACCTGGTGGGCCCGGAGATCGACCCGGGCCTGCTGGAAGCGGCGGCCAGGGAGGCCGGCTGCGCGACGGCCGAGCCGCTCGGCGCGTACCCGGCCATCGGCAAGCTGGTGCTCTCGCTGTACGCGACGGCGCTCGGCATCACCCCCGCCACCCCGCAGGGGGTGCAGGGCGCCCCGGCGCACTGACCGGCAGACGGGGCACGGCATCGGGCCGGTGCGCCACGGCCCCGGAGTTCTCCGGTCCCAGGCGCACCGGCCGTCTCCGTTTCCGGGTCAGGCGAACGTCACGCAGGAGGGCGCGGGGACGTCCAGCGAGCCCGCGTGGCCCGGCATACCCGTCGCGGCGTCCACGGCGAACCAGCTGACGTTGCCCGAGCGCTCGTTGGCGGCGTACAGCCACTGCCCGGTGGGGTCGAGGGCCAGGTCACGCGGCCAGTGCCCCCCGCAGCCCACGGTCGCGGCCAGGGACACCTTCTCGCCCGTCACGTCCAGGGTGAGGACCGAGATGCTGTCGTGTCCGCGGTTCGCGACCCACAGGAAGCGCCCGTCGTGCGAGGCGACCACCTCGGACGGGTACGTCCGCGTCCCGGGTTCGGCGCTCACGTCCTCGGGCAGCACGGCGGTGGTGGAGAGCGGTTCGAGGACCCCGGTGGCCGCGTCCCAGGCGCACACGGTGAGGGTCGGTTCGAGCTCACCCAGCACGTAGGCGAAGCGGCCCGCCGGGTGGAAGACCATGTGGCGCGGTCCCGTACCGGGGCTGAGCGCCGTCTCGCCGTGGAGGCGCAGCTCCCCCGTCGCCGGATCGATGACGCAGACGCGTACGGAGTCGGTGCCGAGGTCCACGCTCAGGAGCCACTGGCCCGAGGGATCGGCCACCACCTGGTGGGCGTGCGGTTCGGCCTGGCGGGAGGCGTCAGGACCACTACCCTCGTGCGTGAGTACGGAGGCGGCGGCCGCGAGTGAGCCGTCGGGCAGCACGGGCAGCACGCTGACACTGCCGGAGCCGTAGTTCGCCGTGACGACGTGTCCGGCGGCGAGCGTCAAGTGGGTGGGGCCTTCGCCACGGACGTCCTGCGGGGCGCCCAGGAGGCGCGGAACGTCCGCCGACACGTCCAAGGCGGCTGCCGCGCCCCGCGCGGTCTCACTGACCGCGTAGAGCACCGTTCCGCCCGGTCCCACGCCGCTCACCAGGTACGACGGGTCAGGGACGGCGTCGGTGGCACCGACCACCGTCAGCGCGCCCGTCTCCCGGTCCACGGCGGCGGCGGTGATCCCCTGCCCGCCCGCCGAGGTGAACGACCCAATGAACGCCCGTCCGGCGCTGTTCCCGCTCATCGCGCTACCCCTCTTCACCGTCTGTTCCCGATCTTCGGGCCGACGGTAGCAGGCGGAGTGTTTTGGTCTAGACCAATCAAGAGTATCGGCCGGTCAGGCCGGGACCAGCGGGGCGCGGGGCGAGGTCCGCAGGGGCGCGGCGAGATCGGCGAGCGCCCTCTCCAGGGCGTGGAGGTGGGCGAGCGCGGCCTCGGCGCCCGGGTGGTGGTGCGGAGCCTGCGCGGGGACGGCCAGCCGGTCCGTGAGGACCTGTCCTGGAGGGGCCAGGGCCTGCACGGCCGCCTCGACCCGCCGGCAGGCCGCGGTGAGCCGGGCGTCGTGGGAGGCGGCCGGGTCGGCGGCCACGGTGGCGAGGCCGCGCACCTCACGGGCGCACACGTCGAGCAGCTCCATCACCTGCCGGGCCCGGGCCTTGCGGGCCCGGAGCGGGCTGACGGGATGCAGGAGCGGGGCCAGCGACAGCCGGGCCCGGCCCAGCAGGAGTTCCAGCTCGGCGGCGAGCGGTGTCGGGTCGGCCCGCTCGTCACCCGCGAGCCGCAGCGCGGCAACACCGGTGCAGCGGTGCACGCAGTGCAGGGCCCGCTGGATCCAGGCTTCGGTGGTGGCGTGCGTGGTGACGGGCAGGATCAGGGCGACCCCGAGCACCGCGCCGAGCGCGCCCGCGGCCGTCTCCTCGAAGCGCAGCCAGAGCAGGCCCGGGTGCAGGACGCCGAGGAGCCCGTACAGCAGGCCCGCCATCACGGTGACGAAGAACGTCATCCAGCTGTACGAGGGCGCCGCCGTGTAGAAGATACCGAAGACGCAGACGGCGACGAGGGCGGCGGTCGGCACGACGGCGCCGTCCAGGGGTACGGCGACGAGCAGACCCACGGCGATCCCGGCGACGGTGCCCACGACCCGGCGGAAGCCGCGCACGAGGGTCTCGCCGCGCGAGGCGGTGTTCACGAAGATCCACCAGGCGGTGCCGACGGCCCAGTACCAGCGGTCGGGGGAGAGCAGCAGACCGACGGCGAGCGCGACGGCGCAGGCCGCCGTCGCCTGGAGCGCCTGGCGGGTGGTCGGCCTGGCGAGGCCCCGGCCGGTGAGCGGAGCGGGCTGGGCGGGCGGCGGGGTGCGCCGCTCGACGCACCAGGCGCCGAACCGTACGGCGCAGGACGCCGCCAGGGCCAGGGCGACCGCTCCGTACAGCTCGGGGAGCTGGGCGGGGACGGCGTGCAGGAACTGGGTGCTGAAGAACATCATGAAGCCGAAGATGCCGAGCGCGTGGCCGCGCGGGCCCCATCGCCGGGCGTACACCCCGGCGAAGACGACGGCGAGCCAGCTGAGGGACCGCAGCGCCGGCTGGCCGTGCAGGGTGCTGGCCAGCGCGAGGACGGGGGATCCGACGACCGGCAGCAGCACGGTGGTGACCGCCTGCCTTCGGACGGTGGCGTCACCGACGGTGAACATCGCGAGGAGCGCGGCGAGCCCTCCGGTGATGGACGCGGTCAGGGACAGGCCGGCCAGTTCGGCCGCGCAAACGGCCAGACCGACCCCGAGTACGGCACGCAGCGAGACCCGCAGTCGCAGAAGCCCCGGATCAGGGGCCACGAACATCCTCTTCACGACGGTCGGACCGCCCCCTTCGACTGGAGGAACACCCTCTGGTGAACGCCGAAGGCGCCGCGAAACCGGAAGCGGCGCCTTCGCCGTCCGGCGCTGCGCGGCGCCATGGATACCTCCAGGAGAACACCCTGCGGGACAGTGGCTCAACTCGACCGGAAAAGGCTGAGCCATTGGTACAGTCGCACCGGCTTTCACCGAACCAGGAAGGGGCCAACGGACCATGGCCGTCGATGCCCTCGACACCCGCATCCTGCGTCTGCTGATCGAGCAGCCGCGCACCAGCGCCCGGGAGTACGCGCGCGTCCTGGGGATCGCCCGCGGCACGCTCCAGGCCCGGCTCGACCGCCTGGAGCGGGACGGGGTGATCACCGGTACGGGCCCGGCGCTCTCCCCCGCGGCCCTCGGCCACCCGGTGCTCGCCTTCGTGCACCTGGAGGTCACCCAGGGGCACCTGGACGAGGTGGGCGACGCGCTCCGCGCCGTACCGGAGATCATCGAGGCGTTCTCGACGACGGGCGGCGGCGACCTGCTGACCCGGGTCGTCGCCCGCGACAACGGGCATCTGGAGGACGTGATCCAGCGGCTGATCCGGCTTCCCGGCGTGGTCAGGACCCGGACGGAGGTGGCACTGCGCGAACGGGTGGCCCACCGGATGCTGCCTCTGGTCGAAGCGGTGGGACGGGCGGCCGGCGGCGCCGGCTGACCACCGGCCCGGCATGCTGGGGCCATGAGTTCACCGCACACCCAGGTTCCCTGCGTCATCTTCGACCTCGACGGCACACTCGTCGACAGCGAGCCCAACTACTACGAGGCCGGCCGCCGCCTCCTCGCCCGGTACGGCGTGAGCGGTTTCAGCTGGGAGCAGCACACCCGTTTCATCGGGATCGGCACCCGGGAGACCCTCACCGCCCTGCGCTCCGAGTACGGGATCGAGGCACCGGTCGACGAACTCCTGGCCGGAAAGAACGCCCTCTATCTGGAACTGGCCGGCGCCTCGACCGAGGTCTTCCCCGAGATGCGGAAACTCGTGGAGGAACTGCACGGCGCCGGCGTCCCGATGGCGGTGGCCTCCGGTTCGTCCCGGGCCGCGATCGGGGCGGTGCTCGCCGTCACCGGCCTCGACGCGTACATCCCCCTGTACGTCTCCGCGGAGGAGGTGCCGCGCGGCAAGCCGGAGCCCGACGTGTTCCTGGAGACCGCGCGGCGGCTGGGAGCGGAGCCGGCCGGCTGCGCGGTGCTGGAGGACGCCCCGCCCGGCGCGGCGGCGGCGCGTGCGGCGGGTATGCGCTGCCTGGCGATTCCCTACGTGCCGGAGACGGCTGACGATCCGGCGTTCCTGGCGGCGGATCTGCTCTTCCCCGGCGGGCAGCGTGCGTTCACGGCCCGGGCAGCGTACGACTGGCTTCTCGGCGGGAGCGGCCCGGCGGACGCCGCGCCGATTGGCTGATTGCCGCCGCCACCAGCGCGTCCGCCCCCAGGGCAGCGGTCACCGGTGCCAACTGCGGTCCCACAGGCCGATATCCTGGTCCAGCCGCGCATCCCTTCCTCATCCTGATCGAGATGAGCCCGATGAGGTCGCCTCCGCGGCTGTCGAAGCGGGCCACAGTTCGAGATTGGTGCACAGGTGCTGGTAGCAGGTCGGTACCGGTTGATATCCCCTATCGGCCGCGGCGGCATGGGCGAGGTGTGGCGCGCGACGGACGAAGTGCTCGGCCGGGCCGTCGCCGTGAAGCTGCTCCTGGGCGACCGTGACGACGCGTCATCGGCCGCCAGGTTCCGGCTGGAGGCGCAGACCGCCGCGCGGCTGAGCCACCCCCACCTGGTGGCGGTGTTCGACTTCGGGGCGTGGGAGGACCGGTTCTACCTCGTGATGGAGCTGGTCGAGGGCATGAGCCTCAGCGACCTGCTCGCGACCCAGGAGACGGTCCATCCGGAGCAGGTGGCCCGGATCGCGGGCGAGGCGGCCGCGGGGCTCGCCGCCGCCCACCGGCAGGGTGTCGTGCACCGCGACATCAAGCCCGGGAACCTCATGCTGGATGGCGAGGGGTCGCTCAAGATAGGTGACTTCGGGATAGCCCAGTTCGTCGACGATCCCGCCACGGCCCTGACCACCGCCGGGCAGATCGTGGGCACGAGCCTCTATCTGGCCCCGGAGCGCGCTCTCGGCCGCACGGCCGACTCTGCGTCGGACATGTACTCACTGGGCTGTGTGATCTACCAACTCCTGGTCGGCCACCCGCCGTTCCGTTCCGATACGGCGACCGCGACGCTCTACCAGCACGTGGACACCCCGCCCGTGCCGCTGCGGCAGCGGGGCGTCGACATCTCGCCCGCGTTCGACGCGTATCTGCTGAGCCTGCTCGCCAAGCAGCCCGAGGACCGGCCCGGCGCCCAGCAGGTCTCCGACTGGTTCCGCGCCGGCGCCTGGCGCGGACACCCCGAGCCCCTGCCCCCGCAGGTCGCCCCCGCCGGGCCGGTGCGGGCGCCGGCGGGTCCCCCGGCCCGGACTCCGCTCACCTCGCCGGTCTCCGGTGGTACCCGCCGGCCGGGTCCGGACACGGCCGGCGGGTCCGCGGGCCCCACTACGTACCGGCTGCCGCAGGCCACCGGCCGAAGACGGGCCCCCGCGCCGGTCCGCAGACGCAGCACCCGCGAGGCGATCCGCCGCAGGCCCCGGGTGGCCAGTGCGATCGCGGGTACGGCCGCCTTCATCGCCGCCGTGTACCTGGGAATGGTCCTGTTCGCTCCGGACCCGAGCTCGGCCGGGACACCGGTCGGCGACCCCACGTCGACGACGGGGCCCGAGACCCCGGCCGGGGACGGAGCTTCCCCGGAGTCCCGCCCTCCGACGCGCCGGCCGGGGACGCCGTGCCGCAGGAGTCCGTACCGCAGGAGGGCTCCCCCGGGGACGAAGGGCGGGACGAGGGCCACGAAGAGGGCCGGGGCGGGGGCAAGGACCGGGAGAAGGACAAGGGACACGAGGACGACTGAGGCGCGGCCGGGGCGCCTGCGCAGGAACCGATGGCCGGCCGAGCGCGTCCTGCCCGGCAGAGCGCCGGTGCGCGGTGGATGCTGGTCGGGCGCACGCCGGGCATGACCTGCCGCGCGTGCCGACGCCCACGCCGATGAACGGGGATTCCGATGCGTATCCGTCCTGCTCTCGCCGCTTCCTTCACCGCCGTCCTCGCCCTGCTGGCCACCTCCGGCGCTCCCGCCGCCGCGACACCCGGCCCCGCCGTCTGCGCCGAACGCGCCGTCGAGGTGGCCGCCGCCGCTTCGTCCGCCGCCCCTGACGTGGTCCTGATCAGCGTCACCAACCAGGGCCATCGGCCGTGTGCCGTCGACCGGATTCCCACCGTGAACTTCGGGGACCTGGACGGCGCCGCGCTGCCGGTGCCCGAGACCAGCAGCGCGCCGTACCGGCTGGCGGCGGGCGGGTCCGCGTACGCGGCCGTACGCACGCTGGACCCCGCCTCGACCGAGCTGCGGCTGGTCGACGCGGTGACCGTGGCCGGGCACCCCGCGCACCGAGGCCGGACGTTCGAGGCCGCTTCTCTCGCGGCGCCGGACGGAATCCGCGTCTGGGAACCGGTGACCACGTGGTGGCATCCGACGCGCGCCGGGGCCGACGCGGTGCTCGCGCGGCACACCGGCTGACCCGGCGCACCACCGTGCGGGCGGCCGCCCCGGACCGCAGAGTGGGAGGAGGAGGAAGCCGCAGGCGGGAGGAGCTGGCGTGGACACCGACGACGTACGGCGGACCCCTACGGGTCCGGGGCAGGACGGGAGCGGCTCGGACGGTGGCGCACCCCGCTTCGTGGTGCAGATCCACGACGCGCGCCGCATGCACTTCGACTTCCGCCTGGAGGTCGACGGCGTACTGAAGTCCTGGGCGGTGCCCCGGGGGCCCTCGGAGAATCCGCGGGACAAGCGGCTGGCCGTACCGACGCAGGACCACCCTCTGGCCTACCAGGAGTTCGAGGGTGTCATCCCGCCGGACGAACAGGGCGGCGGCACGGTCATCGTCTGGGACCAGGGCACCTACCGGCCGCTCAGCCATGATGAGCGGGGCACGCGCGTCTCGTTCGAGGAGGCCCTGGAGCGCGGCCATGCGACCTTCTGGCTCGACGGCGCCAAGCTCCACGGCGAGTTCGCCCTGACTCGTTTCCGGGTGGGGGACGAGGGGCCGGGCCATGTCGCCTGGCTGCTGGTCAAGGCCGACGACGACCAGGCGGTCCACGACAGGCCCGGCACCCCCGACCCGTACCACGCCCGCTCGGCCCGTACGGGGCGCACCCTGCACCAGGTCGAGGCCGCGGAGAGGCAGCACACCGGCTGAGGCTGCGGCCACCGCGCACGCCACCCGGGATGACGCGGTGAGGAGAGGGCGCAGGAGTGGCCCCGCACCGCGCCTTCGGGCAGCATGGTCGGCGAGGACCGGCCGCGCCGCGCACCGGACTTCCGCGAGGGCCCGGCCGGCCACCGACGCACAAGTTCATGGCAGCAGCCCCGACGCGGCGGCGTCGCCCCCTGCGACTGGCGGCCACCGCGCCGACCGGCGTCCGCGGACGCGACTATCCCCGCGCTCCGGGCGCCCCGAGGGCCGGGCAGGCGTCGCACCGGTCCGCTCTGGAGGTGTACGCCCGTGATCGGCTCGCAACCACAGGAGACTCCGCCGCGGCGCTCTGCTCGGCAGAGGTCCACCACGGACGCCTCGGGTATGGGAGCGCCGTGCTGGGTAAGTCTCACCACCCGGAACCTGGCCGCGTCGCGGGAGTTCTACGGGGCCGTGCTGGGATGGACCTTCCGCGGTACGGACCTGGGCGAGGAGTTCGGCGTCGCCCTCCACGACGGCGTTCCGACGGCCGGTCTGGCGGAGCTGACGGACGCCCTGCGCATCGCCAACGACTGGATGCCGTACTTCGCCGTCCCGGACGCCGACGAGGCGGCCGCGCGGATCAGGGAGCGCATGGGGACCCTCGCTGTCGGACCCATCGACTTCCCGATCGGCCGGGCGGCGGTCGCCGCCGACCGGGACGGCGCGCGCTTCGGGGTCTGGCAGGGGCGCCTCGTGGCCGACTGGCGGGCCTGGCGGGAGCACCGCCCCTGGTGGCTGGACCTGACGACCCGCAACCCGTTCGAGGCCGCGCTCTTCTACGGGGAGATCCTGGACTGGGCCTCGGAGCGTCCGGGCTTCTGCGAGGTCGGTTACGAGCACGACGACGTGGTGCTGCGCGATGACGGCCGGGTGGCGGCCCTGATCACCGCGGGCTCGAAGGACAGTCTGACCCTCCCGGGGTGCGGACCGCGCTGGAACGTGCACTTCCCTGTACGGGACGTGGAGGCGGCGGTGCGTACCGCGGTCCGGCACGGCGGCCGGGTGCTGGAACGCCGGATCTCGGCCCGCGAGGACGGTGCCACCCTGCGCGACCCCGGCGGTGCGGTGTTCTGCGTCGCGTCGGCCACCGGCCCTCCGCCGGCCCAGGGCGAGGGCGGGCGGCCCTGACCACGCCCGATCACCGAGCGTCACCTCACCGGGTGCAGTCATGGCGGGAGGCTGGTTCCCTGGCACTGTCCGCTCTCCATGAACCCAGGAGTGATCATGCGCGCCATACCGGGACCCTCGGGCCGTGACCAGCACATGCGTCAGAAGGCGAGCGAGCTGAGCCAGGCCGCCGAGCGCACGTCCGACCCAGAGCACCGGGTACGGCTTCGGCAGAAGGCGCAGCGGCTCCTGGCGTGGAGCGAGCAGGACGGTCGCGAGACGGACGGCGGGGCCGGCGGACGGTAGCGGCCACCGCTGCCGGGCCCGGGCGGGTGTGCGCTCCCGCCCGGGCCCGGTGCGTACGGTCGGGCCCGGCGATGATCCGGGTCCGGGCGGAACCTCCTGCCGGGTCTTCTGCGTGATGATGGACGGAAGAGTCTTCGCCGCAGCGGACATGAGCCGGCGTCCTTGGCCGGAACCGGCTCGGAAGGGGCGGCCGCCATGCACACCTCCCTACCGAGGAGACAGGCCGCCACGCGCGTCACCGTCCTCGCGTTCCTCCTCGCTCTCCTCGTCGCCGCGGTCTGCGGATGCCAGGCGGGAGGGGGCGCCTCTCCCCCGCCGGGCAGCCCGGATACGCCGGCGGGACGCGCCGACGTCCTCGCCGTGAAGATCGACAACGTCGCGCCCGCCAGACCGCCCACCGGGCTGGAGAAGGCCGATCTCGTCTACGTGGAGCAGGTGGAGGCCGGGCTCAGCCGCATACTCGCCGTCTACTCCTCCGCCGTCCCGCCGGTCATCGGCCCGGTCCGGAGCGCCCGCGAAACGGACCTGGAACTGCTCCGGCAGTTCGACGGACCCACGCTCGCGTACTCGGGCGCCCAGTCCGCGCTGCAGCCGTCGATCGAGGCGGCTCCGCTCGACGCCGTGCCACCGTCCAAGGCACCGAACGCCTACGTCAGGGAACGCGGCCGTCCGGCGCCGCACAACCTCTACCTGCGACCGGCGGAACTCCCCCACAAGGCGACGGGGGTCAACGCGGCCGAGGCCGTGGGACTCCGCTTCGCCCCGGCGCCCGATGGGGGTACACCCGCCGACGCGCGCACGGTGAGCTACCCGTCGGCCCGGTTCACCTTCACCTGGTCGCCCGGGCAGCAGAAGTGGCTCGTCACCATGGACGGCAAGCCGTCCCGCACCGCCGCAGGAGACAGGCTGGCGGCGGGCACCGTGCTGGTACAGGACGTGACCCTCGGCCCGTCCCGCTTCCGGGACCGCTGGGGGAACACCTCACCCTTCACCGAGACCGTGGGGTCCGGCTCGGCGGTCGCACTGCGCGACGGCAAGGCGTACGACGTCACCTGGAAGCGGGACAGCGCGGCGTCGGCGACCGAGTACACCACCAGGGACGGCCGGCCGATGACGTTCGCGCGCGGACAGATCTGGGTCGTGCTGGTCCCCGGCTGACACGGAGTGGGTGAAGGCCGTTCACGCGGACGGGAGTTCAGCGCCAGGGGTCGCGTTCGACCTGCTCGACGGTTTCGAGGACGACCTCGCCGGTGCTGAGGTCGGCGCCCGCCGCCGGACGCACCCGGGCGCCCGGCCAGATCAGCTGGGGCGGCGTCCCGATCACGCGGCAGCGGAACATGAAGCCCTCCGGGAACCGGACCAGGGATTCGTTGCGCGCGTACTCGGTGTAACGGTGCACCACCGTCGACCGGACGACGACGCCGTGGCCCTCGCTCACCTCCGTGCGAAGGTCGCTCGACTGGCATACGGGGCACAGGAGCCGGCGGAAGGACGCCGTGCCGCACCAGCGACAGCGCTGGTAGGTGATTCCGGTTGTTTCACGCGCCGCCGTAGCGGTGCCGCTTCCTGGCTGGGACACGTCTGGACCCCCTGCACTCGGCTGTGAGCGCCGCACCATCGCGCGGCGCTCCGCACCCTATGGCACTGCGTGCCGAGTCGTAAAGGTACTGAGTGCCGTAACGTGTTCAGCCCGCCGCCATGGCCGCCTCGACGCTCTGCACCACGCGCCACAGCGGGGCCTTCCTGGAGGCGACCATGACGATCACGTCGCCCTCCGGGTCCACGTCCGGATCGCCGCCCCGGAGCGTGAACGGCGCCTTCTCCCGTTCCGCCGCGCCGACGTGCTCCGCGGCCGGTTCACCGCCTCCGGGCCCGTCCGGCTCCCCCCATACGCCGCGCACCAGACCGAGGGCGTGGTCCACCGCGGCCTCAGCGTCCCCCTCGCCGCCCGAACGCAGCCACGAACGAAGGGCGTTGTTGTGCGCGGCCACCACCGCGGCGGCCACCACGTCGGCCCGCAGCCCGCCGTCAGGAGCCTTTGCCCAGCGCCGGCGCAGATAGCCGGCGAGCGTGCCCTCGTATCTGCGTACCACGGACAGTTCGTACGTGCGCAGCCCCGGCACCTCCTGCGTCAGCCCATACCGCTGTACGGAGAACTCGGGGTTCGCCGCGTACATCCGCATCACGAGTCTCGCCGCGTCACACACCGCGCCGACCGGGTCGGGGTCGTCACCCCGCTCCAGCAGGGCTGTCATGTCGGCCAGACACCGCTCGTGGTCGGGGAAGACCGCGTCCTCCTTCGAGGGGAAGTACCGGAAGAAGGAGCGGCGCCCCACCCCGGCCCGCGCCACGATGTCGTCCACGGTGGTCCGCTCGAAACCGCGCTCCAGGAAGAGCTGGAAGGCCGCTTCGGCAAGCGCCTCCCGCATGGGCGCCTTCACGGGGGAACTCCCGGACGCGGGGCCTGCTGCCACCCTGCGTCCTCTGCGCGCTTCAGTCATGCCGGGAACGTAACACCGGGAAGCGTCGATTGGCACTACGTACCTTGCAAGAGGGTACTGAGTACCATATCGTCGTCACAACGAATCGCATCAGCTAGGAGAGTCGGCGTGAGTTTGAGGATTGTTGTGTGTGTGAAGTTTGTGCCGGATGCGTCGGGTGATCGGGGGTTTGCTGATGATCTGACGGTGGACCGTGAGGGTGTGGATGGTCTGTTGTCGGAGTTGGATGAGTATGCGGTGGAGCAGGCGTTGCAGATTGCGGGTGGGGTGGAGGGTTGTGAGGTCACGGTGGTGACGGTGGGGCCTGGGGATGCGAAGGATGCGTTGCGCAAGGCGTTGTCGATGGGTGCGGACAAGGCGGTGCATGTGGAGGATGAGGCGTTGCACGGCAGTGATGTGATGGGGACGTCGCTGGTGCTGGCGCGGGTGGTGGAGCGGGCGGGGTTTGATCTGGTGATCGCGGGGATGGCGTCGACGGACGGGACGATGGGGGTGCTTCCGGCGGTTCTGGCGGAGCGTCTGGGTGTGCCGCAGGTGACGTTGCTCTCGCGGGTGAAGGTGGAGGGCGGTGTGGTGTCGGGGCGGCGTGACGGTGACAGTGCCTCGGAGGAGGTGGAGGCGTCGCTGCCGGCGGTGGTCTCGGTGACCGACCAGTCGGGTGAGGCCCGTTACCCCTCGTTCAAGGGGATCATGGCGGCGAAGAAGAAGCCGGTGGACTCGCTGGATCTTCGGGATCTGGAGCTGGACGCCGCTGAGGTGGGTCTGGCGGGTGCGTGGACGGCCGTGGACTCCGCGGTCAAGCGGCCGGCCCGCACGGCGGGCACGGTCGTCAAGGACGAGGGTGAGGGCGGCAGGCAGCTCGCGGAATACCTCGCCACCCAGAAGTTCATCTAACCCCCAAACGGCCGCCCCGGCTGTCCCGGTTGTCCGGCGTCTGGGTCGTTGGCCCCGTCTTCCCCGTGTGCCCCGTCTGTTCCCCTTCTCTTTTGGCTGGAGATCTTTGTCATGGCTGAAGTTGTTGTCTACGTCGATCATGTCGGCGGTGCTGTCCGTAAGCCCACGCTTGAGCTGCTGACGCTGGCCCGGCGTCTGGGTGACCCGGTGGCGGTGGCGCTGGGTGAGGGGGCGGCGGAGACCGCGGGGGTGCTGGCCGAGCACGGTGCGGTCAGGGTCCTGACCGCGCAGGCCCCGGAGTTCGCCGACTACCTGGTGGTGCCCAAGGTCGATGCCCTGCACGCCGCCTGCCAGTCCCTGGCCCAGCCCCCGGCCGCGGTGCTGGTGCCCTCCTCGGCCGAGGGCAAGGAGATCGCCGCGCGCCTCGCGGTGCGCACCGGGTCGGGGATCATCACCGACGCCATCGACATCGAAGCCGGTGACCTGGGCCCCGTCGCGACCCAGGCCGCGTTCGCCGCCTCCTACACCACCAAGTCCCGTATCACCCACGGCATCCCCGTGATCACGGTCAAGGCGAACTCCGCCCCCGTCCAGCCGGCCCCGGCCCCGGGCACGGTGGAAACCCTCACCGTCACCTTCACCCCCGCCGCGACCGGCACCCGCATCGTCTCGCGCACCCCCCGCCAGTCCACCGGACGCCCCGAGCTGACCGAAGCCGCGATCGTCGTCTCGGGGGGACGCGGCGTCAACGGCGCGGAGAACTTCGCCGTCATCGAAGCCCTCGCCGACTCCCTCGGCGCAGCCGTGGGAGCCTCCCGGGCCGCCGTCGACGCCGGCTGGTACCCCCACACCAACCAGGTCGGCCAGACCGGCAAATCCGTCTCCCCCCAGCTCTACATCGCCTCCGGCATCTCCGGCGCCATCCAGCACCGCGCAGGCATGCAGACCTCCAAAACCATCATCGCCGTCAACAAAGACCCCGAAGCCCCCATCTTCGACCTCGCCGACTACGGCATCATCGGCGACCTCCACACCGTCCTGCCCCAACTCACCCAAGAAGTACACACCCGCAAAAACTGAAACAAGGGGTACAGGCGCGGCACGGTCGGTTCCGGCGGACACCCCTAACGGCGGGGCTTGCCCCGCTTGGCACCCTTGGTGCCCTTGGCGCCCTTGGTACTCGCCGAGCCGCCCCGGGGGTTCTTGCCGGCCGACGGCCTGCCGGCGGCCTGCTTCCGCTTGGCGGTCGTCGTCTCGGTGCGCTTGCCCTTGGGCTGCGGCGGGGTCGGCGCACGGCCGCGGGTGCTGTTCACGGTCCGCCCGCGGACGATTCCGATGAACTCCTCCACCAGATCGGTGGTCTCCTCCTCCGGCCACGACAGCGCGACCCGCGACTCGGGAGCGTCCAGGAGGGGTCGGTAGGTGAGGTCCTTACGGTGGTGCAGACGCGCAAGCGACTGCGGGACAACGAGCACGCCGACCCCGGCCGCCACCAGTTCGATCGCGTCCTCCGTCGTGGCGGGGCGCTCCAGGGCGGGCCTGCCCGGCAGGCCGTCTTCCCATCCGAGGGTGTCGTCGAGGGGGTGGAGCACGATCTCGTCGGCCAGATCCGCGGCGGTCACCTCGTCCACCGCCGCCACGAGGTGTTCCTTCGGGACCACGACCACGGTCGTCTCGGTGTACAGCGGGATCGCGCTGAGTGACGTGCGGTCGATGGGCAGCCGCACGAATCCGGCGTCGGCAGCGCCGCCGCGCAGGGCGTCGGGGGCTTCGGCGGGGGCCACCGCCACGAGGGTCAGCGGGACGTCGGGCAGTCGCTCGTTCCAGATACGCACCCACTTGGTGGGTGTCACTCCCGGAACGTACGCGAGCCGGAACGAGGGGCGTACTTCCGGGCTTGTCACCCCGCCAGGTTACCGGTCGTGGTCGGAGGTGGCGCACATGCTCGATAGTCTTGACACCATGACGTCGCACCAGAACACCCAGACGATGAAGCCCGCGACAGCGGCGAAGAAGCTGGGTGTGTACCTCGAAGCCACCCCCGCCGAGTTCCAGGAGGGTGTCGTCTCGCGCACCGAGCTGACCGAGCTCCAGGCCGATCCGCCCGAGTGGCTGCTGGAACTGCGACGCAACGGCCCGCATCCCCGGCCCGTCGTCGCGGCCAGGCTGGGCATCTCCATCTCGGGCCTCGCGCGTGGCGGTGTCACCGAGGCGCTCACCACGGAGCAGATCGACGCGCTCAAGAAGGACAGCCCCGACTGGCTGCAGAAGGAGCGCGCGACCCAGGCGGAGGTCCGCAAGGAGTCCGTCCGCATCAAGGAGAAGAACGCGGAGCGTGACGCCAAGGCACCCGAGGGCGCCTGACCCCCGCACATCCGCAAGCCCCCTTCGGGCCCTCGCAGGCACCGGGGCGCCGCGGGTGGGGCGCTGCCGCAGGCCGGGCGCAACGCGAGGGCACGCGTGTCGATGCCCGTTGCGGGTACGCGTCGCTCCTAGGCTCCTTGCCGTGAAAGGGCAGGCCCGGCACCACGCCCCGGCCGCCACGACCGGGACGGGGCCCGCGTCGACGACACCCGCACGCAGGCAGGCGGGAGAGTGAGGAAGGGCGATGGGACGGACCCATGCAGGACCACCACTCCTTGGCACCCGACGTACGGGGGCACATCTCGCCCAGCGCCCCCGTACGGACCCCGCCGACGTCGCCGGACGAGCCGAGCGTCGAGTCGCTGCGGTGCGAGATCGAGGGGCTGCGCACCGCGCTCGCCTCCAGGCCCGTCATCGACACCGCGCGCGGCATCCTCATGGCCCTGGGCCCCTGCACCGGTGAGCAGGCGTGGCGGACGCTGGTGCACGCCTCGCAGCACAGCAACGTCAGGGTCCGCGACCTCGCCCATCAGCTCGTCGAGAGCTATCACGGGGTTCCTCTGCCGCCGGCCACCCGGCTCGTCCTGCGGTCCGCGATCAGGGCGGGCAGGACGGGCTGAGGGCCCCGGAATCCGGGCGCCCCGGCATGGTGCCACCCTCCGGTTCCCAAGATCGCGATCACACGTTTGGTCTATAATTGGGCGGGTATAGGTGTGTTCGTGCTTCGGACAAGAGGTACGCCCGTGGGAGTTGCACTCTGGGCGCCCCTGTCCAGGTCCGCGCTCCCGCGGTGACGTGACCGAAGGCATCACCGTCGAGGAGTGACCACCATGGCTGACGCATCTTCCGTAAGGGAGCGTTCGTACGCCGACACCCCGTCGACCGACCTCGCGTTCCGCCGACTGCGTACCCTTCCGCCCGGACCCGAACGGGACCAGCTGCGCCAGGAGACGGTCTGCGCCTGGCTCCCGATGGCCCATCGGCTGGCGACCCGGTTCCGCAACCGGGGGGAGGCGATGGACGACCTCCGCCAGGTCGCGGCGATGGGACTCGTGAAAGCCGTCGACCGCTACGACCCGCACAGGGGGAAGGCGTTCGAGACGTACGCCGTGCCCACGGTGGTGGGAGAGCTCAAGCGCCACTTCCGGGACCACACCTGGGACGTCCATGTGCCCCGGCGTGTCCAGGATCTGCGCAACCGGGTCCGGGTGGCACGCCGGGAGCTGACCCAGAGCGGCGAAGGACGCGTCCCCACGTGTGCGGAGATCGCGGCGGAGACCGGCCTGAGCGAGGAGGACGTACTGCTGGGCATGGAGGCCCTCGACAGTTACAGCACCCTGTCGCTGGACGCCGATCTGCCGGGCGCCGACGACGGGTTCTCCCTGGGGGACACGCTCGGCTGCTGGGACAAGGCGATGGAGATCGCCGTGGACCGTGAAGCGGTGAAGCCAGGGCTGCGCCGCCTGCCCGAGCGGGAGCGCACCATTCTGTATCTCCGGTACTTCCGTGACATGACCCAGGTCAGCATCGCGGAGACGCTCGGCATCTCCCAGATGCACGTCTCCCGCCTGCTCAGCCAGTCCTGCGAGCAACTGCGCCTGCAGGTCATGCAGGGGGCCGGGTGAACGCGGCCCGGCCCCACGATCCGATCCGACCAGCCAGGAGGACCCATGGCCGTCCGGCACCACATCATCGACCGACCGCCCTCCGCCCTGTGGGCGGTGCTTGAGGAGGAGACGCTGTACGGAAAGTGGGTCGTGGGCACGAGCGAGTCCCGCAGGGAGTCGGGCACCTGGCCGGAGACCGGATCGGCGATCACGTACACCGTGCGTCTGGGCCGCAAGGAGTTCACGGGCCGTACCGTCGTCCGGCGCATCGACCGGCCGCGCGCGCTCGAACTGGAGGCGGAGAGCGGGCCGTTGGGCAGCGCGCGCATCTCCTTCGACATCCGCCCCTGGGGTGACAAGACCCTGGTGCTCCTCGACGAGCACCCGCTGCGCGGGCCCGGCGGCATGCTCCACAACACTCTGATAGACGCCGCCATACAGCTCCGCCACAGGGCGATGCTGGCACGGCTGGCGCGGGTGGTCGAATCCTGGACGACAGAGTCCGGCGCGCGCGCCGGCACGGGCTCGGCCGAATGACGGCCCGGCCGCCGTTCCTGCGACGAAGGGAGCCGCGATGGTCGACGCGGTGGTGATCGGAAGCGGCCCCAACGGTCTGGTCGCGGCCAACCTGCTGGCCGACGCGGGCTGGAGTGTGGAGGTGCTTGAGGCCGCGAGCGTGCCGGGCGGCGCGGTACGCAGCGACCAGGGCGTCCACCCCGACTACGTCAGCGACCTCTTCAGCTCCTTCTATCCCCTCGCCGCCGCCTCGCCCGTCCTCTCCCGGCTCGACCTGGGCCGCGAGGGGCTGCGCTGGACGCACGCGCCGCGGGTGCTCGCCCATCCCCTGCTGGACGGCCGGTGCGCCGTACTGGACCGCGACCGGGCGGTGACCGCCGCGGGGCTCGAGGAGTTCGCGCCGGGCGACGGGCAGAGCTGGCTGGACCTGTGCCACATCTGGGACCGGCTCGGCAGCGACGTGGTGAGCGCGCTGTTCGCCCCCTTCCCGCCGGTCCGCTCCACCGCAGCGCTGGCCGCGCGGCTCCGCGGAGTGGGCGGGCTGAGGCTGGCCCGCAGCATGATCCTGCCGGTGCGCCGGCTCGGCGAGGAGGAGTTCGCCGGGGACGGCGGCCGGCTGCTGCTCGCGGGCAACGCGCTGCACGCGGACCTGGCCCCCGAGGCCGCGGGAAGCGGCGGCTACGGCTGGCTGATGTCCATGCTGGGGCAGTTCTTCGGCTTCCCCGTCCCGGTCGGCGGGGCGGGTGCGCTCACCGCGGCCCTGGTGAGGCGGCTGGAGGGGCGCGGCGGATCGGTCAGGTGCGGTCAGCGGGTGACCGAGGTGGTCGTGCGGCGCGGCCGTGCCGTGGGGGTCCGTACGGCGACCCGGGAAGCCGTTCCCGTACGCAAGGCCGTGCTCGCCGATGTGTCGGCGCCCGCTCTGTACGGGGAACTGCTCGCCCCGGAGCACCTGCCCTCGCGGGTCCTGGACGATCTGCGGCGGTTCCAGTGGGACTTCGCCACCTTCAAGGTCGACTGGGCGCTGGACGGGCCGATCCCCTGGAGCTCCCCGGAGGCAGCGACGGCGGGCACGGTGCATCTGGCGGACGGGGTGGACGAGTTGACGCGGTTCGCCGCGCAGATCGCCCGCGGTCTGATCCCCGACCGCCCCTTCTGCCTGGTGGGCCAGATGACCACGTCGGATGCGACCCGTTCGCCGCTGGGCACCGAATCGGCGTGGGCGTACACCCATGTGCCCCGGCAGGTGAAGGCGGACGCGGGAGCGGACGGGCTCTCCGGGGAGTGGGGCACCCGGGAGCGGGAGGCCATGGCGGACCGGGTGGAACAGCAGGTCGAGCGGTATGCCCCCGGTTTCCGCGATCGGGTCCGCGCCCGGCGTGTCATGGCGCCGCCGCAGCTCCAGGAGGCCGACGCGAACCTGCGGGACGGGGCGATCAACGGCGGCACCGCCGCGCTGCACCAGCAGCTGTTCTTCCGCCCGGTGCCCGGCACGGGGCGGCCCGAGACCCCGGTCAAGGGCCTCTATCTGGCCTCGGCCTCCGCACATCCGGGCGGCGGGGTGCACGGGGCCCCCGGCGCCAATGCCGCGCGGGCCGCGATCCGTGCGACCCGTGGCACCGCCGCGGCACTGAGCTCGGCCCAACGTCTGCTCGCCCGGCGCGACCGCGCGGGGGAGACCTCCTGACCGCCTCCGTGTGAGAGCGAGGCCAGCCAGGTCGCCGCGCCGCACCGCCCCTGCTCCGCGCAGCGGCCGGGTTCAGGCCGGTGTCCGGGCCGACGCGTCGCGGTACGGGGCGGCGCCCGCCGGGTTCCTGCGGGCGCCGCCTGGCTTCCAGCCGTGCTCAGGGGTGATCGGGCTGCTGCTCGGGCGGGCGGCCGCCGCCCTTTCCGCTGCGGCGCAGTTCCGGTGGTTGCGGGTTGGACATGTCAGCTCCTTTGGGGGTCGCTGCCTGCGTGCCCTCCGGGTCCCCCGTTCCGTGCTGTCGACCCATCCTCTCCGAGGGCGTGCGCGGGGGCGTTTTGTTCGCCGTTCACCCGAGCGGGGTGATTGTTCCGCCGTCTCCTGGGAACTCGGGCAGCACGCAATTCGCCCATCCGTCGACCATCGAGGAGAAGGACACCGTGACGAGCGACAGCGGACAGCCCCAGGACCCGACGCGGCGGTTCCCGCAGCCCGACTTCCCGCAGCAGGAACAGGACCATCCGGGCTGGACGGGGCCGATGGACCCGCCGCCGGACCACGGCGAGGACTCCTACCGGGGCCATGAGCTCCTGCTCGACCGCAAGGCGGTCATCACCGGAGGCGACTCCGGGATCGGCCGCGCGGTCGCCCTCGCCTTCGCCCGTGAGGGGGCCGATGTCCTGTTCACCTATCTGTCCGACGAGGAGGACGACGCCCAGGAGACCGTCCGGCTGGTGGAGCGCGAGGGCCGCAAGGCCGTGCCCGTCGTCTGTGACATCCGGGACGAGAAGCAGTGCAGGTCCCTGATCGAGCGGGCCGTGTCGGAGTTCGGCCGCATCGACATCCTGGTGAACAACGCCGCGTACCAGATGTCTCAGCCCGAGGGCATCGCCGCCATCTCGACCGACCAGTTCGACCGGGTGGTGCGCACCAACCTGTACGGCATGTTCTGGCTGTGCAAGACGGCACTGCCGCACATCCCGGCCGGTGGTTCGATCATCAACACCACCTCGGTGCAGGCGTACAAGCCCAGCCCGCATCTGCTCGACTACGCGATGACGAAGGGTGCGATCGTCACCTTCACGCAGGGGCTCGCGCAGATGCTGGCCTCCTCCGGCGTCCGTGTGAACGCGGTGGCGCCGGGGCCCGTCTGGACACCGCTGATCCCGGCGACAATGCCCGACACCACGGAGTTCGGGAAGCAGAGCCCGTTGGGGCGCCCCGCGCAGCCGGCCGAGATGGCGCCCGCCTATGTCTTCCTCGCCTCGGCCAACGCGTCGTTCATCACGGGCGAGATCATGAACGCGACCGGCGGTACACCGCTGCCGTGAGCGGGATTGGCCGGGAGGGCGCCGGGAAGGCGAGCCGTATGCCGGCGAACCATCGTGACGAGGCGGGGAAGAGCGTCCCTGACCCCGCCGACCCACGCCGGCCACGGTCCGCGTCCGCGCGGACGGCGAAGGCCCCTGAACCTGTCGGCGGACCCTGTCGACGAGACCCACGGACGGAAGGACGGACATGCCCATCGCCACCTACTCCCTCGTCGCTCTCGACTGCCCCGACCCGCCGGCACTCGCCGGTTTCTACCGGACGGTGCTGGGAGGGGAGGTCAAGAAGCACAGCGACGACTGGTACGACCTGCACGTTCCGAGCGGCGCCCGGATCGCCTTCCAGCGGGCCGCCGACTACCGGGCCCCGGAGTGGCCCCGGGGCGACCGCAACTCACAGCAGGCCCATCTGGACTTCGACGTGGCGGACATCGACCGGGCCGAGGAGCAGGTGCTCGCCGCCGGGGCGACACCGCTGGACGTGGACGACCGGGACGGCGAACGCGGATTCCGGGTGTACGCGGACCCGGCGGGCCATCCGTTCTGCCTCTGCCGCGAGTAGGCCGCCAGGCGTACGGGAGGTCCGGGGGCCCGGGCGGACAGCACCGCCCCGGGCCTCCCGTACGCCCTGTCCTCAGCCCGGCCAGGCTCCCGTCAGCCGGCGGATGACCGTCGCGCCGCCCCGGTCGGCCAGCGCCTTGACCGCCGCGAAGATCGCGCCCTGGACCGCCGCCGCCAGCAGGATCTCGCGCCACTGCCGGTGCTCGTCCGTCGCGTCGGGCGCGTCCTCCTCGCTCTTCACGTGCTTCCACACGGACTTGAAGAGAGCCCCGGCCACCAGGCCGCTCACGGACCCGAAGACCAGGCCGACCGGCTTGTACGCCGCCTTCGCCACGTTCATCGCTACTCCCCTTCTGTCACCCCACCCGGTCGGTTCAGCCCACCCGCTTGCCTGCCAGCGGGGCGGTGTCCTCGCCCGCCCCTTGACGTACACCCTTCAGAAACGCGGTCAGCGCCTCGGCCGCCGTGTGGACGGGCCGCCATCCCAGTACCTCGTGTGCCCTCGTGCTGTCGAGCACCGGCAGGCGCAGCACGGCGTCGAACAGATGCGGGGACGCCGGTACGGCGTGTGCCTGCCACGCGGCCGCCAGTGCGGTCCGCACGAGGGCCCGGGGCACACGGACGACTCGGGCACCGAACAGTTCGGCCAGCTGCCGGGCGTCGGTCACGGAGTCGGCCGTCAGGTTGAACGCGCCCCGCGCGTCCCCGAGCACCGCGAGCCGGTACGCCTCGGCGGCGTCGTCGGTATGGAGCACCTGGAAACGCAGGCCCTCCAGATCGGGTACGAAGGGCAGCAGGTCGGGCCTGAACAGGCCGCCGGGGACGTACCGGCCGGCGAAGATCCGGCGCTGTTCGCTCGCCGCGCTCTCCTTGAAGAGGAAGCCGGGCCGCATCCTGACCACCCTGATCTCCGGGTGGCGCAGCTCGAAGGTGTCGAGAACGCGCTCCAGATACGCCTTCTCCCGGCAGTAGGCCGCGTCCGGCCAGCCGTTCGTGGGCCACTGCTCGTCGACGCCGGGTTCCTCCTTCGGACCCGGCGAGTAGGCGCCCACGGACGAGGCGTGCACCAGCGCGGGCACGCCCGCGTCGGCAGCCGCCTCGAAGACCCGGATGGAGCCGAGCACGTTGCTCTGCCAGGTGACCACGGGATCGTGCGTCGGCTGGAAGCGCCACGCCAGGTGCACCACGGCATCCGCGCCGCGCAGCAGGTCCCTCAGCGGACCGCTGCTCGCGGGCTCCGAGAGGTCGACGGTCTCCCACCGCACGCCCTCGGTCCACAGCTTCGGCCGTCTGCGGGCCAGGCCCAGGACGGAGCCGACCTCGGGGTCCCGGGCGAGTGCGGTGACCACACTGGTCCCCACGTTGCCGGTGGCCCCCGTGACCACGACGCGTTTGCCGGGGGCGGATCTGGTGCCATGGATCGCTCGCTCACTGCCGTTGCCGGGCCGGCGTCCCCGCAGCCCCGGTGGCTGCGGCTCCCCCGTCGGCCCGGGCGTTTCCCGCCGGGTATCCAGTCGCCGAGGGAAATAACCTGAAACCGGGCGGAAACCACATCGGGTGGAAGCTCACGGAGTGTGCCGCCGACCGAGCCGGGCACTCGCAAAGTTCGCCGGCCGAACCGACACCGACCTGGGAGAACACCATGACGCATCCGAGCCCGCTGCCCGGACAGGACGAATCGTTCTGGATGGAGAGCACGGGAAGTCCCGTGCGCGCACCCCTCACCGAGGACATCGAGGTGGACGTGGCCGTGGTGGGCGGCGGGATCGCGGGGCTGAGCACCGCGTGGGAGCTGACGCGGGCGGGCCGGCGGGTCGCCGTGCTGGAGGCCGACCGCATCGCGTCCGGAGTCACCGGATACACCACGGCCAAGGTGTCCGCGCTGCACTCACTGGTCTACGACCAGCTGCGCCGGACCCGGGGCGTCGAAGGAGCGCGGCTCTACGCGCTGTCGCAGCAGGACGCGGTGGAGCGGGTGGCGGACATCGTCCGCGAGCTGGAGATCGACTGCGACCTCGAACGGGTCAGCGCCTACTCCTACGCCGCCGACCCCTCGTCCCGCGGCGCGGTCCAGGCGGAGGCCGAAGCCGCCGCCGAGGCCGGTCTCGCCGCGTCGTACGTCACCTCGACCGAGCTGCCCTTCGACGTCGCGGGGGCGGTGCGGCTGGACGGGCAGATCCAGTTCCACCCGCGCAAGTACCTGCTGGCCCTCGTCGACGACCTGGTGGAGCGGGGCGGGCTCGTCTTCGAGCGCAGCCGGGTCACCGGCCTGTCCGAGGGCTCACCGTGCCGGGTGACGACCGAGTCGGGGGCCTCGGTGACCGCCCATGACGTGGTCGTCGCCACGCACTACCCCGTCTTCGACCGGGCGATGCTCTTCACCCGCCTCTCCCCGAACCGGGAGCTGGTGGTGGCCGCGCCCATCGACGCGGACCGGGCGCCCGAGGGCATGTACATCACCGAGGACGAAGGCAAGCGCTCCGTCCGCTCGACACCGCTCGGCGACGGGAAGCGGCTCCTCATCGTCACCGGGGAGAGCTTCACCCCCGGCACCGGCGACCCCCGCGAGGCGTTCCTCCGGCTGGACGCCTGGATGCACGAGCGCTTCCCGGTGGGACCCACCGCGTACCGCTGGGCAGCACAGGACAACGCTCCGAGCGACACCGTGCCGCTCGTCGGCCCGTTCCACATCGGTGCCCGTCACACGTACGTGGCGACCGGCTTCGGCGGCTGGGGGATGACCGGCGGGGTCCTCTCCGGCCGCCTGCTGGCCTCGCTCATCACGGGGTCGGGAGAACCCCTGCCGTGGGCCGGCCTCTACGACCCGCGGCGGGTTGGCAGCACCCTGCGGGAGGCCCCTTCCCTGCTCGGCATGCAGGCCGAGGTGGCGAAGCACTTCGCCGGTGACCGCCTGAAGGTCACCCACGTCGACTCGGTCGTCGACATCGCCCCGGGGACGGGTGCGGTGGTACGCCTCAACGGCCGCCGCTGCGCCGTCTACCGCGACCAGGACGGTACGCCGCGGGCCGTGTCGGCCCGCTGTACGCACCTCGGGTGCCTGGTGGCCTTCAACGAGGCGGAGACCTCCTGGGAGTGCCCCTGCCACGGCTCGCGCTTCGGGGTCGACGGCGCGGTACTCCAGGGCCCGGCGGTCCGTCCCCTGGAGCGGCTGGACGTGGAGGTGTAGGGACCGCAGTCTGCTGAGCACGGCTTCCTGCGGAAACGGGGGATTCCGCGCGCGATGAGCACCGTGTGCGGGTGCCGATCATGAACATAACGCTCCGCTCGGGTGCTTTTGGTGGTCGCTGTGAGTAGCGGCGGCCGACTCTTGCGCTCCGGACCCCGGGCAGGGGTGAGAGGGGGTGGGAGATGGTGCGTTGTGGATGGGCTCTCCGTAGGCGTTGAGGAAGGGGTATGCGGTCCTCCCCGCACTGAATGTGGACGTGTAGCGGTGGGAGGAACAATGGTCCGGAGAATCGCCGGTTCGGGTAACCGGCGATCGGCGGCTATGTTCCGCCCGGCAGGACGGATGCGCCAGCTTCCGGCGCTGGTGGTCTTGTCCGGTCGCTGCACTGAAACCGCATCTGCGGGAGGAACAGCGGGGTCCGGTGATCCCACGATCCCGGGGCATGGGCTATTTGCGTGAGGTGGGTCGCGCACAGCCGTCAAGGAACAGTCCGGCGGATCGAGGGGCGGATGGCCGCCCTGGGGGCAGTGACCCGTTCACGCCCTAGCGTTTGCCGGTCTCTGCAAAGCCGCACCGTCGGACCGGCCGAGGGGATACACGCACTGGTGATCTTGTCGATCCCCCGGGGGAGGACAGCTCTTCCGGTCGAAAGGACGCCCGTCAGGCCGTTGCCTCCCTTGCCTTGCAAGCCAGTGGGAGCGGAAACCTCGACTTACTGACTTGTTTGCTATTAGGACAAGCGTTCACGCGTCTTATTGCCTTATCCGATCGCGCAGGATGGCCGCACCAACGGTTCGAGGAAAGGTGTTCGGCATGGCGGATTGGGTGAAGGTCGCGGGCGGTCTCTCGGCAATCTCGGCGGGGTCCAGGACGACGGTGTGGGGTGTGAACGCGGCGAGCGCGATCTACCACCACACGAACTACGACGCCAACCCCTGGATCAACATCCCCGGCGGGCTGAGTGACATCGGCGCGGGCGCGGACGGCACCGTGTGGGGCGTCAACGGCGGCAACCAGATCTTCCGGTACGCCGGAGACCAGGGTGCGTCGAATCCGTGGACGCACATCAACGGCAGCCTCGTCCGCATCGACGCGGGCTCCCGGACGAACGTCTGGGGGGTGGACTCCGCCAGTGCCATCTACCGGTACACGAACCACGACGCCAACCCGTGGATCAAGATCCCTGGGGCACTGAGCGACATCGGCGCCGGTGTCGACGGCACCGTGTGGGGCGTCAACAGCGGCGGCCAGATCTTCCGCTACACCGGGGACCACGACGGCTCGAACCCGTGGAAGAACATCACCGGCGGACTCAGCCGCATCGCGGTGGGCTCCCGGACCAACGTGTGGGGCGTCAACGCGGCCGGAGCCATCTACCGGTACACCAACAACGACGCCAGCCCGTGGATCAACATCCCTGGCACCGCCACCGACATCGCCGCCGGCGCGGACGGTACCGCCTGGCACGTCAACAAGAACGGCGACATCTTCCGGTACACCGGCGACCAGCCGAGCTGACCCCGCTGCTGAGCTGTCCGTGCGGGCCCCGACCGTGACTGAGGTCGGGGCCCACACGTCTGCACCCAAGGCATTGCGGGAGCCCGGCGGCCGGTGCAGCGGATCATGGAAACGGTGCGAAAGGAACCGACATGCAGCCGCTCGGCATACGGTCGCAGCAGATCGACCAGCTGCTGGTCGGCGTCCAGGACGTGTGCGGGGGCCCCGGCGGCGTCTGGACGAGCTGGGCGTCGACTTGCTCGAAAGCCGCGGTGAGCGCCGGGGCCGGTGGGCATCCGGCTGTCCTTGAAGTCGTGCCAGGCCGCCCTGGCGAGCTGCCGCTGGCTGTCGCGTTCGAGTTCAGCGACCTCGGCCATGGACAGCCCTGGGCGCCGCCGGGGCGGAGCGCGTACTCCTCGGTTGTGGCGGCGGGGACCTACCTGTTTGAGCGGTGCGCTGTGGATGGGCTCTCCGTAGGCGATAGGGGCAGGGGCCAAGCGCAGGATGGCCGGTTTGGGTAACCGGCGATCGGCGGCTATGTCGTCGTCCCGTCGCTGGACCGGCTCGGCCGCTCCATCCAGGACCTCATCGCGATCGTGTCCGGCCTGTGCAAGCGTGGCGTCGGCTTCACCTCGCTGCACGAGGCGCTCGATACGACCACGCCCGGCGGGCGCCTGGTCTTCCACGTGTTCGCGGCCCTGGCGGAGTTCATCCGCGAACTCATCGTGCAGGGCACCAACGAAGGTCTGGACGCCGCCCGCGCCCGCGGTGCCCGGCTCGGCCGCCCGCCGGCGATGACCGAGGAGCAGGTACGTCACGCCCGCGACCTACTCGCCGCCCGGAGAACACCGTCACCTCGATCGCCAAGCTCCTCGGCGTCTCCAGGAACGCGATCTACAACTACGTACCCGAGCTGAAGGGCGGCCGCCTAGCACTCGCCGAGACCACCAGCACGGCGGAACTGCCCCGGCCCTCTAGGTCAGAGGACTGATCACCGTCGTTCGCGGCTGGTGACAGGGTTCTTACCGGCACCTCTACTTTCGGGGCCGACGAACTTGCCCGTCGCCGGGTTGGCCAGGGTGACGTTGTCGTTGGTAAGGACCTCGACCTGCCACTGCTGCTCCGCGCTGCTGCCGAAGCTGCCCGCGAACACGAGGTCCTTGTCGCCCAGCAGCGTCAGCACCTCCCCGTCCTGCCTGCCGAGGCGCCGTCCTTGCCGATGATCAGGTCCCTTTCCCAGTGGTCGGGAACCGCCCGGTCTTCTGCGTCGGCGGGCCGGTCGCTGATCGTGACCATGGGGTCCTTGAACGCGGCTGGCGGCAGTTGGCCTGCCGCTGGGGCTTGCGGCGGGTGCGTCCCGTACGCAGGGTTCGGGCGGCCTCGCGGCGCAGTTCACCCCGGCCCTGGACGTAGAGGGCCTGGTAGACGGTCTCGTGGACCACGTGCATCTTCGGCCGGTCGGGGAAGCTCATCCGCGGAGCCTGGCAGATCTGTTCAGGGCTCCACCGCTGGTTCAGGCCCGCCTGGACGAAGTCCCGCAGTTCTGGGTTCTGCCTGATCTTCCCCGGCTTGGGGCGTGGCCGTCGCGCATCGGCGCGGGCCTGGGCGGCGCGGGGCCGGCAGTGCCACGGTCCGCGGGCCCCGTTCGTGCGGTTGCGCCGGATCTCGCGGCTGAGCGTGGACGGGCTGCGGCCCGGTTCTACGGCGATCGCACGCACCGTCGTCTCCTCCCGCAACCGGTCGGCGATGCAGACCCGGTCCGCCCCGCCCAGATACCTGGACGGACCAGAAGGCGGCACCACCGGCCGAACCGGGGGTGCCGCCTTCTGCTTGCGCTCGGCGCTGCGACCGTTGCGCCTTCGGCGCCCGGCCTTCGTGTTGATGCCGACGGACTGGCACGCGTGCCCGTTGCTGAAGCCCTGCTGCATGAGCCGGAAGTATTCCTCCCGCTCACGCAGCGGCTTCCTCGGCTCCTGAGCAGTCCGGATCCCCCGGATCTTGAAGTCCATCGCATCCCCGGAGCTGGGGTGTTGCGAGGACCACTAGAACCCAAGGAGGGTGCGCGCCCGGCCGCGTCGTCGTCTCACGGCACGAGCAGGGTCTTGATCATGCCGTCGGCCTTCTTCTGGAACGTGGCGTACGCCTGCGGGCCCTCCTCGAGCGGCAGCCGATGCGTGGCGAAGGTGTCCACACCGAGCGGGTCGTCGTCGGTGAGCAGTGGAAGGATGTCGTCCACCCAGCGCAGGACGTTGGCCTGCCCCATGCGGAACTGGATCTGCTTGTCGAACATGGTCAGCAGGGGCATCGGGTCGGCGGCCCCGCCGTACACCCCGGACACCGAGATCGTGCCACCCCTGCGCACCACGTCGACCGCCGTGTGCAGGGCCGCCAGCCGGTCCACGCCCACGGTCTCCATCAGGCGGGTGGCGAGGGCGTCGGGCAGCATCCCGACCGCCGCGTGCCCCGCCTTGGCGACGGGCGCGCCGTGCGCCTCCATGCCGACCGCGTCGATCACCGCGTCGGTGCCCCGCCCGTCGGTGAGGTCACGGATGGCGTCGCCCAGGTGCTTGCCGTGCCTGCGCAGGTCCAGGCACTTCACCCCGTACTCGCTCGCCCGGTTCAGCCGGTCGGGTACGAGGTCCACGCCCACGACCAGTTCGGCGCCCCGGTGCAGCGCGATCCGCGCGGCCATCGCTCCGATCGGGCCGAGACCGAGCACGGTGACCGAGCCTCCGGGCGGAACGGCGGCGTACTCCACGGCCTGCCACGCGGTGGGGAGCACGTCCGAGAGGTAGACGAAGCGGTCGTCCGGCGGCCCGTGCGGGACCTTCACCGGAAGCGTGTTGCCGAACGGGACCCGCAGGAACTCCGCCTGTCCCCCCGGCACCTGGCCGTACAGCTTCGTGTAGCCGAAGAGGGAGGCACCCGTGCCGTACTTGTGCACCTGGGTGGTCTCGCACTGGGACTGGAGCCCCTGGTCACACATGAAGCAGTGGCCGCACGAGACGTTGAAAGGGACGACGACCCTGTCCCCGGGGACGAGGGCGGTCACCTCCGGGCCGACCTCCTCCACCACACCCATCGGCTCGTGGCCCAGGATGTCACCGGGATCGAGATAGGGGCCGAGCACCTCGTAGAGATGCAGATCGGAACCGCAGATCCCGGTGGAGGTGATCCTCACGATGACGTCGGTCGGGTCCTGGATCCGGGGGTCGGGGACGGTCTCGACCCGGACGTCCCGCTTTCCCTGATAAGTCAGTGCGCGCATGGTGCGGCTCGCTTTCCACGGTCGGTCGCCGATTTCCCCCGCTACGGACGCGTGCCGGGTTCCCCGGAGAACAACGGCAAAACGTGAAGGGCGAGAGTGCATTCCATCCGGAAAGCCGGGCGGCACGATGGGAACATGGAGTCATGGGAAAGAGCGCTCTCGTCGTCGTCGACATGATCAATACCTATGACCACCCGGACGCGGAACTCCTGCTCCCGTCCGTGCGGACCGCGCTGCCACGTGTGACCCGCCTCATCGAACGCGCCCGTGAGGAGGGCGTCACCGTCATCTACGTCAACGACAACTTCGGGGAATGGCGGTCCCACCACGGTGAGATCGTCGAGACCGCGCTGTCCGGCAGGTACGCGGAACTGGTCGAACCGGTACTCCCGGACGACGATTCCCTGTTCGTCGTGAAGGCCAGGCACTCCATCTTCTACGAGACACCGCTCGGTTATCTGCTCTCGCAGCTGGGCGTGGATCACGTGGTCCTCTGCGGCCAGGTCACCGAGCAGTGCGTGCTGTACTCCGCTCTCGACGCACACATCCGCCATCTGCGGGTAAGCATTCCTGAGGACTCGGTGGCCCATATCCACAAGGATCTGGCCGAGGCGGCTCTGCACATGATGGAACGCAACATGAGCGCCGCCATCCGGACCGCGGAGACGATCGAGTTCTAGGCCGTCGACAACGAGGACGGGGTGGGACAGGACGCCGGAGACGGTCGCCTCCCCGCCGCCGCCTCCTGACCCCGCCGCCCCCGCAATGCGCGCGGCTACGCGCGCTGGAACCATGGGGAGGTCCGGCGCGGGACGGGAGGGCGGCGGACCGGCAGGTACGACCGCGAGACGACCGACCGCTCGACCGCTCGACCGCGAGGAGACTCCGATGACCGCTGGACAGCATGTGCTCAGGGGCCGTACCGCCGTGGTGACGGGTGCCGCACGTGGGGTGGGCGCGGCCGTCGCCACGGCGCTGGCCGCGCGGGGGGCCCGGGTGGCCCTGCTCGGCCTGGAGGAGGAGTCGCTCGCCGCGGTGGCCGCCGCGCTGCCCGCTCCCGCGCTCTACCGGCACGTCGACGTCACGGACGACGCGGCGATGGCCGACGCGGCCGAAGAGGTACGCCGCACGCTGGGCGACGCCTCCGTCGTGGTGGCCAACGCGGGGGTGGCGGAGGGCGGCCCCTTCCTCGAATCCGACCCGGTCACCTGGCGCCGCGTCATCGAGGTCAATCTCGTGGGGAGCGCCGTCACGGCCCGCTCCTTCCTCCCCCAGCTCCTCCGCACCCGGGGCTACTACCTGCAGATAGCGTCCCTGGCCTCGATAGGCGCGGCGCCGATGATGAGCGCCTACTGCGCGTCGAAGGCAGGGGTGGAGTCCTTCGCCCAGTCCTTGCGGGCCGAGGTGGAGTCCCGGGGGATCGGCGTCGGCACCGGGTACCTCAACTGGACCGACACGGACATGATCCGGGACGCCGACCAGCACGCCGTCCTGCGTGAGCTGCGCGCGCACATGCCGCCGCCCGCACGGAAGATCTACCCCGCCGGGTACGTGGCCGAAGCCCTGGTGCGGGCCGTGGAGCGGCGCTCGGCCACCGTCTACGTACCCCGGTGGCTGCGGGCCGTGCAGGTGGTGCGCGCCGCCCTGCCCGGGGTGGTCGTCCGCTACTCGCGGCAGGAGCTGACGCGCTCGGAGTTCTCCCCGACCGGCCTGCTGGGAGCCGGTGGACGCGCGGCGGCCGAGGATCTCTGAACTCCGAGGATCTCCGAACAGGACGTTCAGAGGTTCGGTGGACCGGCGGTTCAGCTGGACGCGGAAGGCGGCGTACGCAGAGCGGTGCGGCCACCGCGCCAGCTCGCCAGCAGGTGCTCCCCCAGCCGGTCCTCCAGCAGGCCCGTGGTCTCGATGCCGAGGACGATGTCCGGTGCGAGCTGCGGCTCGTCCTCCAGCAGCCCACCGATCACGTCCCGGCGCACGACCTGTTCGTGGACCGCGTCCGCCTCCACGTGCTCGTCGTAGAACCGTTGCGCGGCGGCCCCGGCCCCGGCGCGGCGCAACGCCTTCGCCAGCCGCCGGGACCCCGGTGAGGAGGTGATCTCGACGGCTGCGAAATGGCCGACCAGCGCACCGCGCAGGCGCCGGTGCAGACCGAACAGGGACATCTGGTTCACGGTCGCCAGGGCCTCGGCGGGGGCCGTTTCCAGGTAACGGCCGTACGCCGGGTCCAGACCGAGGTCCGCCATCAGGTCGGCGTACAGCCGGGCGTGGATGTTCTCGGCCCGGCCGGCACCGAACTCGTCGTACTCGACGGCGACCATGGCCGCTTTCGCCCGGCCCCGGAGCCTCGGCACCACCCACACATGGGGGTCCGCCTCCTTCAGGTGGTAGAGCGAACGCAACGCGGCGTACTCACGGAGCTGTTCGAGTGTGCCCTCGCGCTGGAGGTGGTGGCTGACGCTGTGGCCGTCGTCGCCGACGGGCTCCAGAAGCAGCGCGCCCACCGCTTCCTCGACGTCCTTTCCGCCCGTGGTGCCCTCGCGCAGCGCGCGCAGGAAGACGTCTTCGGCGGCGGCGCGGACCGCCAGCAGCCGCGGCTCCCACTCCAGGGCCTCGTCCACCTCCGCGAAGCCGCGGTAGTGGAGCTCGTAGAGGACGTACAGGAGAAGCTGGAGATCGTCTCCGTACGGGTCGGCGCGAGCTGTCTCGTCCTCGGACGGCAGCGCCCCCGGCCGCCCGGCCAGAGCGGCGAGAACGCGCTCGGAGAGTGGTCCCCGGGGGTCCGGGAGAGCGGGCTCGGTCTCCGGACGGTGGGTGTGTGCTTCAGGGCTGGGCGTCACGGCGATGTGTCCTCACCTTCCTCGGCGGGTTTCCTGCGGCGGTGGCTGGTGTCGCACCAGGGGTGGATGCGGCTGCGGCGACAGGTGCAGATCGCCACGACGAAGCGGTCGGAGACGACCGACTCCCCCTCGTCCGTCGTCATTTCGACCGGCCCCTCCACCAGGATCGGGCCGTCTCGTTCCACCACCACGCGACGCGGGGGTTCAGCGCTTGCGGGCACGGATGACCACCAGCTCTTCCTTGTCCATATGGGTCGCCAGCAGGCCGCGCGCGCGAAGCCACGCGAGCCGGCTGCGGGTCACGGGCCCGAACGGGATGACGATCCGGTCGTTGACCGATGCCTCCATCCCGGCCCGCGACAGCCGGCGCACGGTCTCCTCGGGGCAGCTGAGGGCGGAGTGCACGATCAGCATCAGCCCGCCGGGGCGGAGCACCGCGGGGGCCTCGTCGCAGATCCGGTTCACGACGATCCGCCCGTCGAGGCCCGCGTCCCAGGCCCGTCGGGCACCCCGGCGCGGCGGTGCCGCGCTCGGCGCGGGCACGTACGGCGGATTGCTGACGACCGCGTCGAACGATCGGCCCTCCACCGCGGAGAGCAGATCTCCCCGGTGTACGGACACGGGCAGACGGGTGAGCGCGGAGTTCAGCCGGGCCGAGGCCACAGCCCGTCGGCTGATGTCCACAGCGGTGACGCGGGCGCCCAGGCGCGCGGCGTGGAGTGCCAGCAGTCCGCTGCCGGTGCAGAGGTCCAGAACCTCCATGCCGGGCCGGATGCCCTCACGCCGCATCGCCGCCGCCAGCAGCAGGCTGTCGGCCTGCGGGCTGTACACACCGGGCAGACAGACCATCCTGCCCGGCCATGGAAGATCGTGCACCGACCCCACTTCGGCCTCTGGAACGCTCACCGGCACCTCCCGCACTGGACGACTGCTTACAGGCTCGGACAAACGTCACCGGCCTGCCACTCCTGCACCACTCGGCCCCTGCCGCACCTTTGGGCGCAGGGGGCCCTACCGCATCTGCCGCATCAGCGTGCCCCGGATCGGCTCCGCCAATCACCCAGTCACCGCCCCCACCAGCGCGGGTCCGCGATTCGCGGCGAGCCCGCGGTCCGCGAGCGGTGCGTGATCGCCTGACTCGGTGCGACCACGTCCGGAGCCGGGAGTGCTGCTGCCCCGCCCGCCCTTACCGGCCTTGCGCGGTCCCCCGCCCGCGGCCGCAGAAGTGCGCCGTCTCCGCCTGCCTGCGGGCGTTCATCTCGGCGTCCTCCATGGCGGTCCGCGTACGGCCGGAGGTCAGCCCACCAGATCCGGCGAGCGCAGCATCTCGGCCGGGATGCCCCAGGCGTCGACGAGGCCGACCGCCAGGGGCCGGACCTTGCGGCAGAGGTCGTTCACCTCACGGGTGATCGCCTTCGAACGCTGGACGGTCAGCCGGCCGTGCTCCATGAACCAGGCCCGGTCCGCCTCGATCGTCGACAGGGCGTGCAGGTCGCACAGCAAGCCCAGCGCGACCTTGTTGTCGCCGTCAGGCAGCGCACGCACCTTGTCCACGAACGCCTCGAGCACCAGCCGCTCGACGTGTGCGTGGGCGACCGCGATGACGTGGTCCTGCACCTGCGAGAAGACGACGCCGGGGTCACGCTTCTGGTCGATCCCCCGCTTGAGCCTGCGGACCACACCGGCGAGCATGTGCTCCTCCCGGTAGCGGACCATGGCGAGCTGGTACTCCGAGTCGAGCAGGCCGGCTTCCTGGTCCCACTCGTCGCCGCCGGGCAGCAGGTCTCGTACCCGCTCCAGCAGCTTGTGGGCGGACGTCCTCTCGATGACCGTCTCGACGGCGAGGCTGGTGACGAAGCGGACCATGCCGAGCTGGTCCAGATCCTCGAACTCGCTCGCGTAGTGGGTGAGCAGCCCTTTGGCGACCAGTTGCAGCAGGACGTGGTTGTCGCCCTCGAAGGTGGTGAAGATGTCGCTGTCCGCCTTCAAGGCGGCGAACCGGTTGACGGTGAGATAGCCGGCGCCGCCGCACGCCTCACGGCACTCCTGGATCACCCGGGTGGCGTGCCAGGTGGCGAGTGCCTTGGTGCCTGCGGCCCGTGCTTCCAGCCGGCGCCGTGCGTCCGCGTCGTCCTCGATGCCGGAGAAGATCTCGTGCAGCTGCGTACGCACGACGTCCTGTGCGAAGTGCAGCGCATACGTACGCGCGATGAGCGGCAGCAGACGCCGCTGGTGCAGGCCGTAGTCGAGGAGCAGTTGCTCCTCCGCGTCCGGCGTCGCGGGGAACTGCCGACGCCGCACGGCGTACTTCGTGGCGATCGTGAGGGCCACCTTGGCGGCGTTGACCCCGGCGCCGCCGACACTCACCCGGCCCTGCACCAGCGTGCCGAGCATGGTGAAGAAGCGACGGTCGGGGTTCTCGATCGGGCTCGTGTACACGCCCTCGGCGGTGACGTCGGCGAACCGGTTGAGCAGCGCCTCGCGCGGCACCCGCACACCGTCGAACCAGATGCGCCCGTTGTCCACGCCGTTGAGGCCCATCTTGCGGCCGTCGTCCTCGATCCGGACGCCGGGCGCCACCTCGCCGCCGACCCGGACCGGCACCACGAACGCGTGCACGCCCTTGGCCTTCCCGCCCACCTCCAGCTGGGCGAAGACGACCGCCAGCTCGGCGTGGCGGGCCGCGTTGCCGATGTAGTCCTTGCGCGCCTGGTCGCCGTGGGTGGTGATGACGAACTCCTGGCGGGCGGCGTCGTACCGTGCGAGCGTGCCGAGCGCCTGGACGTTGGAGCCGTGCCCGGTCTCGGTCATCGCGAAGCAGCCCATCAGCTGACCGGTGATCAGGTCCGGCAGATAGGCGTCGTGGTGACGCTCGGTGCCCAGGTGCAGGATCGCGCCGCCGAAGAGGCCGAACTGCACGCCGACCTTCACGAGCACCGACAGGTCACCGAAGGCGAGCGTCTCGAACGCGGCGATCGAGGCCCCGAGGTCGCCGCCCCCGCCGTATCCGCTCGGGAAACCCATGCCGGTCTGGCCCGTCGCGGCCATCTCGACCACGATCTCGCGCACCCGCTCGCGGAACGCGTCGACGCCGAGCTCTTCGGCCTCCTGGAGGACGGAGGCGTACGCCACCAGGTTGGTCCGGACAAGGTCGCGGACTTCGGCGTACTCACCGTCGAGCAGCTCGGTCAGCGCCCGGACGTCGACCTCGGGCTGCACGTAACCGCTCCCGGCGGTAGATGTTCTGTCAGTGGCCATGCCACTTCGCTACCCCGCCCGAGGACGGTCAAGCGGTCGGCCAGGGCTGTGGGAGCCATCCGGGGGAAGCCCTGCGGGGGTCACTGAGCGTGTGCCCCGCACGCCGCATCCCGGGGGACCCGGCAGGCGTCCCGAAGCCGGAGCGGAAACGGGGTCTGTCCCTGGAATGTCCGGGCACACGCATCTCACGCCCTTCGAAAGGAGCACCACATGCTCGGCATCGCCGCAGCCGTCCTGTTCGTCATCGCCTTCCTGATCAACGCAGCGGACATCGCCACCAACGACCTCTTCTCCTCGGTGAACATCATGCTCGTGGGCCTGGCACTCCTTGCCCTGCACGTCGCCGGGGTCGGAGCCAACCGCCCTTCCCGCAGACGCTGACGACGCCGGCGGAAACCCGGCGCGGGCGGGCGCCCATCGAGCTGCCTCCCCCGCACCGCGCGGAACAGCCCTGGTCCCGGATTCTCCGGGGCCAGGGCTGTTCCGCGTGAGCCCGCCTCGATAGCCACCGAAGCGATTGGTCAGCCCAGGAAGCTCAGCCGCACTTGACGGTCGGGATTGTCCTTGTTCGTGTCGACCAGGCACACGGACTGCCACGTGCCCAGCTCCAGTCGTCCGCCGATCACCGGCAGCGTGGCGTGGGGCGGCACCAGGGCCGGGAGTACGTGGTCGCGGCCGTGGCCCGGAGTGCCGTGGCGGTGCTGCCAGCGGTCGTCGGCGGGAAGCAGGGTGTGGAGCGCGGCCAGCAGGTCGTCGTCGCTGCCCGCGCCCGTCTCCAGGACGGCGATGCCGGCCGTCGCATGCGGGACGAAGATGTTCAGGAGGCCGTCCCCGCCGTGGGCGGCGGAGGCGAGGAACTGTTCGCATTCCGCCGTCAGGTCGGTGACGGTCTCGGTCGCTCCGGTGGCGATGTGGATGACGCGCGTGGTGAAGGTTTCCGACATGGCTCCCATTCTCCCGGCACGGGAAACGGACCGCGCAGTCGCGGGCAGCACCCTTCCGGCAGGGCGGCACCTCTGGTCGCGCGGGAAGATCCGGGACTCCGGCAGAGTTGGTAGAAGCGTGAACAACTTCGGGACACGTGAGCCGGCTGTCGTCGTGGTGGGCGCGGGGCAGGCCGGGCTGTCCAGCGCCTACCACCTGCGGCGAGCCGGGCTGGAGCCGGACCGCGACTTCGTCGTCCTCGATCACGCGCCCCGGGCGGGCGGCGCCTGGCAGTTCCGCTGGCCCTCGCTGACGTACGGGAAGGTGCACGGCATGCACGCCCTGCCCGGGATGGAGCTGACCGGCGCCGATCCCGGCAGGCCCTCGTCCGAGGTGATCGGCGCGTACTTCCACGCGTACGAACACCGCTTCGACCTGCGGGTGCACCGGCCGGTGGAGGTGAGCGCAGTCCGGGAGGGGGACGGCGGACGGCTGCTCGTGGAGACCTCCGAAGGCGCGTACGCCACGCGGGCCCTGATCAGCGCCACGGGCACCTGGAACCGGCCCTTCTGGCCGCGCTGTCCGGGACAGGAGACCTTCCGGGGCCGTCAGCTGCACACGGCCGACTATCCGGGGCCCGGCGCGTTCGCCGGGCAGCGGGTGATCGTCGTGGGGGCGGCGCTTCGGGCACCCAGCATCTGATGGAGATCGCGGAGGTGGCGGCCGGGACGTTCTGGGTGACGCGCAGGCCGCCGGTGTTCCGCGACGGACCGTTCGGCGAGGAGGAGGGGCGCGCCGCCGTGGCCACCGTGGAGGACCGGGTACGTCAGGGACTTCCGCCCCGGAGCGTGGTGAGCGTGACCGGGCTGCCGCTCACCGAGGCCGTCCGGGATGCCCGGGAGCGGGGAGTCCTCGACCGGATCGACATGTTCGACCGGATCACCCCGAACGGGGTGGCCTGGGACGACGGCCGGAGCGTCGACGCCGACGTCATCGTGTGGGCGACCGGTTTCCGGGCGGCTGTCGGCCATCTGACGCCGCTGAAGCTGCGCGAGCCCGGCGGCGGCATCAGGCTCGACGGCACTCAGGTGGTACGGGACGCACGCGTCCATCTCGTCGGGTACGGCCCGTCGGCCAGCACGATCGGCGCCAACCGGGCGGGGAGGGCGGCGGTCCGGGCGGTCAAGCGGCTGCTGGACGGGGCCGGGCACCCGGCTCCGGTTCCGGTTCCGGCCTGAGGCGGGGCGGCCCGCTCAGCCCGTGGTGGCGGAGCGCCGTCCGCGGTTGAACTCCTCGACATTGGTCCGCTGTTCGTCATAACTGTCGGTGAAGCGCGTGTCCCCCGGCCCGACCGTGACGAAGTACAGCCACGGCCCCTTCGGCGGATTGATCGCCGCCCGCATGGCCTGCTCCCCCGGGTTCCCGATGGGGGTCGGTGGCAGCCCTTTGCGTGCGTAGCTGTTGTACGGGCTGTCGATCCTCGTGTCATCCGAGGTGGTGTCCAGGGTGGAGCGCTTCAACGCGTAGTTGAGCGTCGAGTCCATCTGGAGAGCCATGTCCCGGGAGAGCCGGTTGTAGATCACCCTGGCCACCTTGTCCATGTCGGAGCCGGTGTCCGCCTCCGCCTGCACGATCGACGCGATCGTCACCGTCTGGTAGACGGAGACGCTGTTGCGCTGCGCCCCGGCCGTGATGTGGTCCGCGCCGAACCGCTTCGCCGCCGTCTCCACCATGTAGCGCAGCAGGCTCTCGGGTGTCGTGTCGTCGTCGACGGGATACGTCGCCGGGAAGAGGTAGCCCTCCGGATTGCCGCCGGCTGCGGCCGGAAGGGGAAGCCCGGCCCTGTCCACCGCCTTCCGGGTGCTGCCCGGCGCCAGACGGAGGGCCTTGTCCGCCGCCGCGTATACCTGGGAGGCACGCCACCCCTCGGGAATCACCAGCAGCCGGGGCTCCTCCCTCGGCTCCTCCCGCCCGAGCAGCAGGAGCGGCACCAGCACGGCCGCTGCCACGACGAGCGCGGCGCCGATGAGCAGTACCAGGCGCCCGCGCCTGGTCGGGCGGATTCCGCGGCGGGGCGGGGCGCCCGGGGGCTCGTTGACCATACGGGTACGTTAACCCGGACATATGCCTTGATCTTGCACCTCACCGCCGAGACACGGGCCGCACGCGAGTCGTTCGGGCGTGGGCCGTTGAGCGCCGGAGCCGTGGAGGCCGGCAAGGCGCGGAATGACACGGTGGCCAGCATCCGGCGGCCGTCCCGCTCAGGGGGTGGCAGCCGGTGCCAGGTGGGTGTCGCGGCGGATCAGGGCGGCGTACCTGCCGCCCTGGGCGAGCAGTTCCTCATGGGTGCCGCGCTCCGCCGTGCGGCCGGCGTCCAGGACGATGATCTGGTCCGCGCCGCGGACCGTGGAGAGCCGGTGCGCGATCGTGAGCGTCGTGCGCCCTTCGGAGAGCGCGTCGATCGCCGACTGCACCGCGTGTTCCGTGTGCGTGTCGAGGGCGCTCGTCGCCTCGTCGAGGATCAGCACCGGAGGATCGCGAAGAATGGTGCGGGCAATGGCCAGTCGCTGCTTCTCGCCGCCGGAGAAGCGGTAGCCCCGCTCACCGACGAGGGTGTCGTACCCCTCTGGCAGGGCCGCTATGTGGTCGTGGATCTGTGCGGCGCGGGCCGCCGCCTCGATCTCCTCGTCAGTGGCGTCCGGTTTCGCGAAGCGGAGGTTGTCGGCGACGGAGGCGTGGAAGAGGTAGGTCTCCTGGGAGACCACGCCGACCGCTCTGGCCAGGGTGTCGAACTCCAGCTCCCGCACGTCGACGCCGTCGATCGTGACCCGGCCGCCGGTCACGTCGTACAGCCGGGGTACCAGGTAGCTGAGGGTCGACTTGCCGGAACCGGTGGGACCGACGACGGCCAGGCTGCTGCCCGCGGGCACGGTGACGTCGATGCCGCTGAGGGTGGGGCCGCTCTTCTCGTCGTAGCTGAAGTCGACGTCCTCGAAGGCGACCTCCCCGCGGATCTTCTCCAGCCGCACGGGCTTCTCCGGCTCGGTGATGTCCACCGTGAGGTCGAGGTACTCGAAGATCCGCTGGAAGAGCGCGAGGGACGTCTGCATCTGCACTCCGGTGGAGAGCAGGCTCACGACGGGCCGGAAGAGGCCCTGCTGGAGCGAGACGAAGGCGACGAGCGTGCCGAGGGAGACGCCGGTGGCGCCCGACTGGAGCGTCATCCCGGCCGCCCAGTAGATGACGGCGGGCATGGCGGCCATCACAATGCCGATCGTCGACATCCGCCAGCGCCCGGCCATGCTGGAGCGCACTTCGAGGCCGACGAGGCGCTCCGACTCCTCGGCGAAGTTCCTGGTGAGCGACTCCGAGCGGCCCATGGTGCGGCCGAGGAGGATGCCGCTGACCGAGAGGGACTCGGTGACGGTGGCCGCCATGGCCGCCATCTGCTTCTGGCGCTGCGTCGTGATCTTCTTGCGCTCCCGGCCCACCCGCCGGCTGATCCATACGAAGACCGGCAGCAGAAGCAGCGAGACGACGGTCAGCCGCCAGTCGAGCGCGAGCATGGCGACGACGGTGGCAATGACCGCGGTCAGGTTGGAGACCAGCGAGGTCGCGGTCGAGGTGACGGTCGCCTGCATGCCGCCGATGTCACTGGCGATGCGGGACTGCACCTCGCCCGTGCGGGTCCTGGTGAAGAAGGCCAGCGGCATCCGCTGGAGCTGGGTGTAGACGGCCGTCCGCAGATCGTGCATGACGCGCTGGCCGACGGTCGTGGAGATCAAGGTCTGCACCACGCCGAAGACGCTGGTCATCACGGCGGTGAGGATCATGCCGAGGGCGAGCAGCGAGAGCAGGCCGGTGCGGCCCTGGGGGATCGCGGTGTCCAGGATCTCGCGCAGGAGGAAGGGGGAAGCCACCGACACCAGCGACGAGGCGCCGACCAGCAGGCCGACCACCGCGAGGCGGCCGCGGTAGGGACGGAAGAGCCGGAAGATGCGGCGCAGCTCGGCGGGCGGCTGCCTGTCGTCCCGTGGCGGGGGTGTCCAGGCTGGTTCGTCGGGTTTCATGGGCTCCTTAACCATACGTTCGGGAGTGTGACGTAGAAGAGCATAGCTCATTGTTACCTGTACTCACAATGAACGGAGTCCTGATATCGTTCCCTCATGGACTCCCACGATTCCGACGGCCTGCTGGCCGAGCAACTGCTGCGGCTCACCCGCAGGCTCCACCGCATCCAGAGCCGTCAGCTGGAGCCGGTCGGCATCACACCCGCCCAGTTCCGGCTGCTGCGCACGGTCGCCCAGTACGACGGCCCGCCCCGGATGGCCGATCTGGCCCACCGACTGGACGTCGTTCCGCGCGCCGTGACCAGCCTGGTCGACGGCCTGGAGGCGAGCGGCCGCGTGCGCCGCGCACCCGACCCGGCCAGCCGCCGGGTCGTGCGCGTCGAGATCACCGACGAGGGCCTCGCCACGCTGCGGTCCCTGCGCAGCGCGCGCCGGGCAGCCGCGGAGGAGATCCTTGCCCCACTCACCGCCGGCCAGCGCGAGGTGCTCGGCGGCCTGCTGTCCGCCCTGGTCGACGGGATGCCGGAGCGCCGCTGCTGAAACGGCGGGCAGCGCCGCACTGCTGAGGGGACCGGTCATGGCACTGCTGTGCGTACCGCATGCGCGAGATCGCCATGGACCGGGCGACCGGCCACCGGTACCACTCGGTACTACTCGCGCCGGAGCGGACGGCCCGGCCGCAACCCCTTCCGCGCACGGCCCGGCAGCGGAAAATCGTTTGCCTCGGACCGGGGCAGGACGCGAACCTTGCACGGTTTGGTCCCCCCACCCGTTTCACGATTCCGCGAGGTCCACGGACCTCTGCCCTTCCGAGCCCTGGGACGTCATGCAGATTCGCGATCTTCCGTATGCAGATCCTGGCGATCCGGACGTCCGGTCAGGTCCACGGTTCCTGCTCTGGCTCGGGCGCAACCAGCTCGCGGGACAGCTCAAGGCCCTCGCGTGGGGCCTGCTCCACCAGTGCGCCATCGCCGGGCTCCCGCTCGCCGTGGGTCTCGCCGTCCAGGCCGTCATCGACCGCTCGGGCCGCGGCCTCGTGGTGGCCGGCGTACTGATCGTGGCCCTCGGCGTCCTCATCGCCGTGGGAGACACGATGCTCCACCGCACCGCCGTCACCAACTGGATCACCGCCGCGGCGCGGGTACAGCAGTTGCTCGCCCGCAAGACCGCCGAGCTCGGCTCCGCGCTCACCCGGCGGGTCGCCGCCGGCGAGGTCGTCGCCGTCTCCACGGGTGACGTCGAGAAGATCGGCTGGTTCGTGGAGGCGCTCTCACGCTTCGCCGCCGCGGCCACCGCCCTCGTACTGATCTGTGTCGGCCTCGTCCTCTACCTCCCCGCACTCGGCGTGCTCGTCGCGGTCGCCATGCCGGTGCTGGCCCTGGCCGTGCTGCCCCTGCTCCCCCGCGCCACCCGGCGCGCCGACGTCCAGCGCGAGAAGGCGGGCAAGGCGACGGAGCTGGCCTCCGACACGGTCGCCGGCCTGCGGGTGCTGCGCGGCATCGGCGGCGAGGAGCTCTTCCTCGGCCGCTACCGGCGCGCGTCCCAGGAAGTCCGCGAGGCCGCGGTCCGCAGCGCGCGGATGTGGGCGCTGATCTCGGCGGTCCAGGTGCTGCTGCCGGGAATCCTGCTGATCTCCCTGGTCGTGTACGGAGCGGCCCTGGCCCGGGACGGCCGCATCGAGGTGGGCCAGCTGGTCACCGTCTACAGCGCGGCGACGCTGATGCTGTTCCCGCTGCGGCACGTCGAGGAGATCGCCATGGCGTACTCCTTCTCCCGGCCGTCCGCGCAGCGCGCGGTCCGGGTGCTGTCGCTGCACCGCAGCGCGCAGCCGTCCACGATCGAGGGCATGGCCCCGGCCGGCGACCTGTACGACCCGGCCACCGGTCTGATGGCTCCGCGGGGTCTGTTCACCGCGGTGGTCTGCGGCGATCCGGACGAGGCGGGCCGGCTGGCCGAACGGCTCGGCGGGCACGTGCAGACGAAGGACGACGCGTCGGGCGACGGCACCGCGCCGGCGCCGAAGGTGCCCTCCGTCCTGCTCGGCGGCGTGGCGCTGGACGAACTGCCGCTGGACTTCGCCCGGGCGGCGGTGCTGGTGCAGGACAAGGACCCCATCCTCCTCTCGGGCACCCTGCGCGAGCTGCTCGATGTGCCGTCCTCCGGTCTCGTGAGCGCCGGGGACGCCCTGGCGGCGGCCCAGTGCGGTGACGTGCTGGACGCGCTGGCACAGGCTTCGCCCGACACGGAGGGCGACCCGATGGGGACCCGGATCACGGAGCGCGGCCGTTCGCTCTCCGGGGGCCAGCGCCAGCGGCTCGCCCTGGCCCGTTCCCTGGTCACCGACCCGGAGGCACTGGTGCTCGACGAGCCGACGTCGGCCGTCGACTCGCACACGGAGGCGCGGGTGGCCGCCGGCATCAAGCGGCTGCGCCACGGGCGTACGACCGTGGCCTTCGCCTCGTCGCCGCTGCTGCTCGACCTCGCCGACCGGGTGGTGCTCGTGCACGGCGGCGCTGTCCTGGCTGTCGGTTCGCACCGCGAGCTGCTGCGTGGCGAGCCCCGGTACCGGGCGGTCGTCACCCGCGAGACCGAGGACGAGATCCCGGCCCTGGCCGCTCGGGACGCATGCGTACAGGCCGCACGGGCCGACGGGACCGAGAAGATGGAGGAGAGGGCATGATCGGCGTCGCACCACCGGCGTACGACCCGGCCGCCCCGGAGTCGGCGACGACCCTGCCGGTCGGCACACCGACGACCGTTCGCGGCTACGTCCGCGATCTGCTGCGGCGTCACCGCAAGCCGTTCGCGGTGCTCATCACGGTGAACGCGGTCGCGGTAATCGCCTCGATCACCGGTCCCTACCTGCTGGGCGGGCTGGTCGAGGACCTGTCGAACGGGGTCACGGAACTCCATCTGGAACGCACCGCGGCGGTGTTCGCCCTCGCCCTCGTCGTACAGACCGTGTTCACGCGGACCATGCGGCTGCGCGGGGCGATGCTCGGCGAGGAGATGCTCGCCGACCTGCGCGAGGACTTCCTCGTACGCTCGGTCGCGCTGCCCCCGGGCGTCCTGGAACGCGCCGGGACGGGCGATCTGCTGTCCCGGATCACCACGGACATCGACCGGCTGGCGAACGCGATGCGCGAGGCCGTGCCGCAGCTGGCGATCGGTGTGGTGTGGGCGGGCCTGCTCCTCGGCGCGCTCACGGTGACGGCCCCGCCGCTGGCGCTGGCCGTCCTGATCGCCCTGCCGGTCCTGGTCGCCGGCTGTCGCTGGTACTTCCGGCGGGCGCCTTCGGCGTACCGCTCGGAGGCCGCCGGATACGCCTCCGTCGCGGCGATGCTCGCCGAGACCGTCGACGCGGGCCGCACCGTGGAGTCACACCGTCTGGGCGCCCGCCGGGTCGCGCTGTCGGACCGGCGGATCAAGGAGTGGACCGCCTGGGAACGCTACACACTGTTCCTTCGCTCGGTGCTCTTCCCCGTCATCAACGCCACCTATGTGACGATCCTGGGCGCGGTGCTGATGTTCGGCGGCTGGTTCGTCCTGGAGGGCTGGCTCACGGTCGGTCAGCTGACGACGGGCGCGCTGCTGGCGCAGATGATGGTCGACCCGATCGGTCTCATCCTGCGCTGGTACGACGAGTTGCAGGTCGCCCAGGTCTCCCTGGCCCGGCTGGTCGGTGTGCGCGACATCGAGCCGGACGGCGGGGACGACACGATCGGCCCGGACGGTCGCGCGGTGCGGGCGGACGACGTCCACTTCGGCTACCGGGCCGGCGTCGACGTCCTGCACGAGGTGACTCTGGACGTGGCTCCGGGTACGCGTCTCGCGCTGGTCGGCCCGTCCGGGGCCGGCAAGTCCACGCTGGGCCGGCTGCTCGCCGGGATCTACGCACCGCGCACGGGTGACGTGACCCTGGGCGGAGCGGCGTTGTCCCGGATGACGGCCGAGCAGGTACGCCGGCACGTCGCCCTGGTCAACCAGGAGCACCACGTCTTCGTGGGTTCGCTGCGGGACAACCTGCTGCTGGCCCGTACCGGCGCCGACGACGCCGAGCTGTGGGCGTCGCTCGCCGCGGTCGACGCGGACGGCTGGGCGAAGGCCCTGGACAAGGGGCTGGACACGGAGGTCGGTTCGGGCGGGCTTGCGCTCACTCCGGCGCAGGCCCAGCAGATCGCGCTGGCCCGGCTGGTGCTCGCCGATCCGCACACGCTGGTGCTCGACGAGGCGACCTCGCTGCTGGACCCGCGGGCGGCCAGGCATCTGGAGCGCTCGCTGGCCAGGGTCCTGGACGGCCGTACGGTGGTGGCCATCGCGCACCGGCTGCACACCGCGCACGACGCGGATGTGATCGCGGTCGTCGAGAGCGGCCGGATCAGCGAGCTGGGCAGCCACGACGAGCTGGTCGCGGCGGACGGCGCCTACGCGGCGCTGTGGCGGTCCTGGCACGGCTGAGCCGACCCCGCCGCACCCGGGCCGCACCCGCCCTGACGGTGGCGCCGGTGCTGTCGGCAGCGACCCGGATCGCTGCCGGCAGCACCGTCAGGAGGCGAACTCGGATGCCTCCGGTAAGGATGAGAAGTGACCCACCCGGAATAAGGGGCAGGTGAGGACAGGACCGCGTAGGACCGAGAAGGGACGCACACCGTGGCACGACCCAGGATTCTCGTTGTCGGCGCCGGCTTCGCCGGCGTCGAGTGCGTACGCCGACTGGAACGCAGGCTGACCCCCGGAGAAGCGGAGATCACCCTTGTCACCCCGTTCTCGTACCAGCTCTACCTGCCACTCCTCCCACAGGTCGCCGCCGGCGTACTGACCCCCCAGTCGGTCGCCGTCTCGCTGCGCCGCAGCCGCCGCCACCGCACCCGGATCGTGCCGGGCGGGGCCATCGGAGTGGACACCGACGCGAAGGTCTGCGTCGTCCGTAAGATCACTGACGAGATCGTGAACGAGCCGTACGACTACATCGTGCTCGCCGCGGGCAGCGTCACCCGGACCTTCGACATCCCCGGACTCGTCGAGCACGCGCGGGGGATGAAGACCCTCGCCGAGGCCGCCTACATCCGCGACCACGTGATCGCCCAGCTCGATCTGGCCGATGCCAGCCAGGACGAGGAGGAGCGGGCCTCACGGCTCCAGTTCGTGGTGGTCGGCGGCGGGTACGCGGGTACGGAGACCGCGGCCTGTCTGCAACGGCTCACCACCAGCGCGCTCAGGCACTATCCGAGGCTCGATCCCAAGCTCATCAAGTGGCATCTGATCGACATCGCCCCGAAGCTCATGCCCGAACTCGGGGACAAGCTGGGCCGGGACGCCATGAAGATCCTGCGCAGGCGCGGGATCGAGGTCTCGCTCGGCGTCTCGATCGCCGAGGCGACCGCGGAGCGGGTGACGTTCACCGACGGCAGGGTCCTGCCCTGCCGCACGCTGATCTGGACGGCGGGCGTCGCCGCCAGCCCGCTGATCGCCACCCTCGGCGCGGAGACGGTACGCGGCCGCCTCGCCGTGACGCCCGAGCTCTCCCTGCGCGGCTCGGACGGGGTCTTCGCCCTCGGCGACGCCGCCGCGGTGCCCGATCTGGCGAAGGGCGACGGCGCGGTGTGCCCGCCCACGGCCCAGCACGCCCTGCGCCAGGGCCGCACCGTGGCCGACAACCTGATCGCGTCCCTGCGCGGCACGCCGCTGGCGCGGTACGAGCACAAGGACCTCGGTCTCGTCGTCGACCTCGGTGGCCGGGACGCCGTCTCCAAGCCGCTCGGCATCGAGCTGAAGGGTCTCCCCGCCCAGGCGGTGGCCCGCGGCTATCACTGGTCGGCGCTGCGGACGAACGTCGCCAAGACCCGGGTCATGACGAACTGGATGCTGAACGCCATCGCCGGAGACGACTTCGTACGGACCGGTTTCCAGCTCCGCAGTCCGGCGACGCTGAAGGACTTCGAGTACACCGACACCTATCTCACGCCGGAGCAGGTCCGCGAGCACACGGCCGCGACCGTGATCCGCCACTGACGCCGTACCAGCGCGTGTGGTGAAAGTCCCGCTCTCCCGGCGGACCCGGTTCGCTCAGGTCCGCCGGGAGAGGACCGTCTCGACGGTGTCCGCCTCCTGGGGCCGCTTGTCCTCGCGGTAGCGCAGGACCCGGGCGAACCGCAGCGTGACACCGGCCGGGTAGCGGGTGGAGCGCTGGAGGCCGTCGTAGGCGATCTCGACGACGAGTTCCGGGCGTACGGTCACCACGTGGCCGTCGTCGCCGGTGGACAGTTCGCCCAGGCGTTCGGTCTGCCAGGCGAGCATGGTGTCGGTGAGCCCTTTGAAGGTCTTGCCGAGCATCACGTACGAGCCGTCCGGCCCGCGCGCTCCGAGGTGCAGGTTGGAGAGCTTCCCGCTCCGCCGCCCGTGCCCCCATTCGGCCGCGAGCACGACGAGGTCCAGGGTGTGCACCGGCTTCACCTTCAGCCAGGAGGCCCCGCGCCGGCCCGCGCTGTAGGGCGCGTCAAGCTTCTTGATCACCACGCCCTCGTGCCCCAGCGCCAGCGTGGTGGCCAGGAACGCGTCGGCGGCCTCGCGCGTACCTGCGTCGGCCGGGTCCGCGGCGAGCACCCGGCGGACGCGCATCCGCTCCGGAACGAGTCCGGCCAGCGCGGCGTGACGTTCGGTGAAGGGCAGGTCGAGGAGGTCACGGCCGTCGACCGACAGCGCGTCGAAGAAGACGGGTACGACGGGCACGGTGGCCGCCGCCCCGGCGACATCGCGCCGCGAGCCCACCCGGGCGGCGGTCTCCTGGAAGGGGCGGGGCCGGCCGTCCGCGCCGAGCGCGATCACCTCACCGTCGAGGATGAACCGCTCACCGGGGAAGTCCCGTACCGCCGCGGCGATTTCCGGCAGTCGCCCGGTGATGTCGTCGAGCGTCCGGGTGTACAGGCGGACCTCGTCGCCGTCCCTGTGTACCTGGACGCGGATGCCGTCGAGCTTCTCCTCGACGACGCAGGGCCCCAGCTTGCCGAGCGCCTCGATGACCGATCCCGCGGTGTGCGCGAGCATCGGCAGGACGGGGCGGCCCACGGTCAGCCGGAACGCGCCGAGCGCCTCCGGCCCGCGCGCCAGCAGCTCCCGGGCGACCGCCTGCAACGAACCGGCGAGCATCACCGCCCGCCGTACGTCCTCGGGCGGCGCACCGGCGGCCCGGGCGAGTGCGTCGGCGGCGACGGCGTCCAGGGCGCCCTGACGCACCTCACCGGTGAGCAGGGCCCGCAGGAAACGCTGCTCGTCGGCGGTGGCGGCACCGAGGAGCCGCTGGAGGCGTGCGCGGCGGCCGGCCTGGGAACCCGCGCCCGACATCGCTCCGACGGCCGTCAGCTCGGCGTTCACCTCCGCCACGGCGAGGGAGGGCTCGGCGGCGGGCGGCACCGGGTCGCCCAGCGTGCTCCAGCCGATGCCGAGCCGCCCCTGCGGAAGGCGGCCTGAGAGGTAGGGGATGACGATCGGGACGTCCTGCGGTGCGGTGTCCCGGAACAGGTCGGCCAGCAGGGCGACCTTCCGGGACCGGGCCGAGGTCGCGGCGACTTCCAGGGACACACGGGCGAGCCGGGCAAGCAGCATGCAGTCATGGTCCTACGGCTCGCCGCCCGCCGCTCGCCCGGTACGGGCAGAGGGCGGGCGGGCGGACCGTCAGATGACGTTGAGGGCGGCGGCGCCGCCCACTCCCCGAGCAGCATGAAGGCCGGCATCAGCACGTTCAGCTCCACCCAGCTGCCGGCCCTGAACCGCATCATCCTGGGCGGTCCGATCGGGTACCAGCGCCTGCGCCCCAGCGGGATCGGCCACAGGATCGGGCAGCCGGAGACGGTCAGCGCGTCACCGATGTCGTGGACGAGCGCTCCCAGGACGATGGGCAGTCCGAGCCACAGGTACTCCTGGCCCGGGGCGGTGAACAGCCAGTCGGAGCCGTTGCCCGCCTTGTCCAGGACACCGGCCAGAATCCAGGCACTGGTCGCCCCAGGAGCCACACCAGGACGTCGCTGGACATCCGCGCGGCCCGCCACAGCAGTCCTTCGACGGCGAGCACCAGGTGGACGAAGAGGAGCGCCAGGACCGCCCACCGGCCGCCGGTGACCGCCGCCGCCGAGGCGCCGGCGCCGATCAGCACGGCCCACAGCCAGGTGTGGGTCAGGGTCCGGTGGCCGCCGCTCCTGCGCGGGTCGCCGGGTCCCCTGGTCGCCTTGTAGACGGCGCACGAGAGTTTCTCGGTGATCCCGCACAGGCCCTTGGAGATCGGCCCGAAGGCCCGCGAGATGGTCGCGGACTTGTGGTCGAGGTCGGGGGCGAGCGCGGCGCCCGCGCAGATCAGGGCGCCCACGACCAGGACGGGCCAGGGCATCGGCCGGCCGGCGGCCGCGGCCGCCGCGCCCACCCCCAGCCAGGCCGCTGCCCCTGACAGAGAGTGTGCCGGTCCCATCATGGTCGTTCCGCCCCCGTAGATCCTGCATGGCCATGGCCCGTACGGGACGGCCGAGTTGCGTGGGCAGCGTACCGCCCGTGATCTTCAGCTGATCGTCCGGTTCCCTCATCCGGGCGGAAGACAGGCAAGATGGGGGCGTGACCCTCATCGATCAGCTGCCCCCGACCGCCGACCCGGACGCCCTCTTCGAGGCGTTCTCGTCATGGACCGAAACCCAGGGCATCACCCTCTATCCGGCTCAGGAGGAGGCGCTGATCGAGGTGGTCTCCGGGGCGAACGTGATCCTTTCCACGCCCACGGGGTCGGGGAAGAGTCTGGTCGCCGCCGGGGCACACTTCACGGCTCTGGCCCAGGACAAGGTCACCTTCTACACCGCGCCGATCAAGGCGCTGGTCTCGGAGAAGTTCTTCGACCTGTGCAAGCTCTTCGGCACGGAGAACGTCGGCATGCTGACCGGCGACGCCTCGGTCAACGCCGACGCCCCGGTCATCTGCTGCACCGCCGAGGTACTGGCCTCGATCGCGCTGCGCGACGGCAGGTACGCCGACGTCGGCCAGGTCGTGATGGACGAGTTCCACTTCTACGCGGAGCAGGACCGCGGCTGGGCCTGGCAGATCCCTATCCTGGAGCTGCCGCAGGCCCAGTTCGTGCTGATGTCGGCGACGCTCGGCGACGTCGCGATGTTCGAGAAGGACCTCACGCGCCGCACCGGCCGCCCCACCTCGGTGGTGCGCTCGGCCAGCCGGCCCGTCCCGCTCAGTTACGAGTACCGGCTGACGCCGATCACCGAGACGCTCACCGAACTGCTCGACACCCGCCAGGCCCCCGTCTACATCGTGCACTTCACCCAGGCGGCGGCCGTCGAGCGGGCGCAGTCCCTGATGAGCATCAACATGTGCACCAAGGAGGAGAAGGAGAAGATCGCCGACCTGATCGGCAGCTTCCGCTTCACCACCAAGTTCGGCCAGAACCTCTCACGTTACGTACGCCACGGCATCGGCGTGCACCACGCGGGGATGCTGCCCAAGTACCGCCGTCTGGTGGAGAAGCTCGCCCAGGCGGGGCTGCTGAAGGTGATCTGCGGTACGGACACCCTCGGCGTCGGCGTCAACGTCCCCATCCGCACCGTGCTGTTCACCGCCCTCACCAAGTACGACGGCACACGGGTCCGCACGCTGCGCGCCCGGGAGTTCCACCAGATCGCCGGCCGTGCCGGGCGGGCCGGGTTCGACACGGCGGGCTTCGTCGTCGCCCAGGCCCCGAGCACGTCATCGAGAACGAGAAGGCCGTCAAGAAGGCGGGCGACGACGTGAAGAAGAAGCGCAAGGTGGTCCGCAAGAAGGCCCCGAGGGCTTCGTCGCGTGGTCGGAGACCACCTTCGACAAGCTGATCCAGTCCGATCCGGAGCCGCTGACCTCGCGCTTCCGGGTCACGCACACGATGCTGCTCTCCGTGATCGCACGCCCCGGCAACGCCTTCGAGGCCATGCGGCACCTGCTGGAGGACAACCACGAGCCGCGCAGGGCGCAGCTGCGTCACATCAGGCGGGCCATCGCCATCTACCGCTCGCTGCTCGACGGCGGTGTGGTGGAGCAGCTGGAGAAGCCGGACGCCGAGGGCCGGATCGTACGGCTGACCGTCGACCTCCAGCAGAACTTCGCGCTGAACCAGCCGCTGTCCACGTTCGCGCTGGCCTCGTTCGACCTGCTGGACGTCGAGTCACCGTCGTACGCCCTGGACATGGTCTCGGTCGTCGAGTCCACCCTGGACGACCCCCGGCAGATCCTCGCCGCCCAGCAGAACAAGGCGCGGGGTGAGGCGGTCGGGCAGATGAAGGCGGACGGGATCGAGTACGAGGAGCGGATGGAGCTCCTCCAGGACGTCACCTACCCGAAGCCGCTGAGCGAGCTGCTGTGGCACGCGTACGAGGTGTACCGCACGAGCCACCCGTGGGTCGGCGACCACCCGGTGTCGCCGAAGTCGGTGGTCCGGGACATGTACGAACGGGCCATGACCTTCACGGAGTTCACCTCGCACTACGAGCTGGCACGTACGGAGGGCATCGTCCTGCGCTATCTGGCGGGCGCGTACAAGGCACTTGAGCACACCATCCCGGACGACCTGAAGTCGGAGGACCTGGAGGATCTGACCGCCTGGCTCGGCGAGCTGGTGCGCCAGGTGGACTCCAGCCTGCTGGACGAGTGGGAGCAGCTCGCCAACCCGGAGGTGGAGACCGCCGAGCAGGCGCAGGAGCGGGCGGACGAGGTCAAGCCGGTCACGGCGAACGCGCGCGCCTTCCGGGTCCTGGTCCGCAACGCGATGTTCCGCCGGGTGGAGCTGGCCGCACTGGACCGGGTCCGCGAGCTCGGTGAGCTGGACGGCGGGTCGGGCTGGGACGAGGACGCCTGGGGCGAGGCGATGGACGGGTACTGGGACGCGCACGAGGAGCTGGGCACCGGTCCCGACGCCCGGGGGCCGAAACTGCTGAAGATCGACGAGGACCGGGAGCACGGTCTGTGGCGGGTCTGGCAGGCTTTCGCCGATCCGGCGGGGGACCACGACTGGGGCATCAGCGCCGAGGTCGACCTGGCCGCTTCCGACGAGGAGGGCCGGGCGGTCGTCCGGGTCACCTCCGTGGGTCAGCTGTGACCTGAACCGCCTTCGAGAGTGGAGACGAACCGTATGACGAACCCGGCCGAGCGTCTGGTCGACCTGCTCGACCTGGAGCGGATCGAGGTGAACATCTTCCGGGGCCGCAGCCCGCAGGAGTCCCTCCAGCGGGTCTTCGGCGGCCAGGTCGCCGGGCAGGCGCTGGTGGCGGCGGGCCGCACCACCGACGGCGACCGCCCGGTCCACTCGCTGCACGCCTACTTCCTGCGGCCCGGACGTCCCGGGGTGCCGATCGTGTACCAGGTGGAGCGGGTTCGGGACGGCCGGTCCTTCACCACCCGCCGGGTCACGGCCGTGCAGGAGGGCCGGACGATCTTCAATCTGACGGCCTCGTTCCACCGTCCGGAGGAGGGCGGCTTCGAGCACCAGCTGCCGCCGGCCCGCGTGGTCCCGGACCCGGACGAGCTGCCGGCCGTCGCCGATGAGGTACGCGAGCACCTGGGCGCGCTGCCGGAGGCGCTGGAGCGGATGGCCAGGCGCCAGCCCTTCGACATCCGTTACGTGGACCGGCTGCGCTGGACGCAGGAGGAGATCAAGGACGCGGACCCGCGCAGCGCGGTGTGGATGCGGGCGGTCGGCCCGCTGGGCGACGACCCGCTCGTGCACACCTGCGCGCTGACGTACGCGAGCGATATGACGCTGCTGGACGCGGTGCGTATTCCGGTGGAGCCGCTGTGGGGGCCGCGCGGTTTCGACATGGCGTCGCTTGACCACGCGATGTGGTTCCACCGGCCGTTCCGGGCGGACGAGTGGTTCCTGTACGACCAGGAGTCCCCGATCGCGACGGGCGGCCGCGGGCTGGCCCGGGGCCGTATCTACGACCGCGAGGGCCAGTTGCTCGTGTCGGTGGTGCAGGAGGGGCTGTTCCGGCGGCTCGACGCGTAGGACGTCCTGGGACGCCGTACGGCTCAGACGCCGGGCAGGGGGTCCTGCTCGACCTCGTGACGCCGCATGCGGGTGTCCGGGGCGGCGGGGTGCAGTTTGGCGTCGCAGGCGGGGCCGAGCCCGGTGCGGCGTGACGCCGTACCGGTGAGGGGACGTCCGCACATCCGGCAGCGCACCAGGCGGCGGCCGGTGATCACGTCGGACTCGGGTGGTGTCCCGGCTCCGGGAGCGGGGAAGGCCACCGGAAGGGGCTCTGGTTCGCAGGACGGCACGCACCGATCCTCTCAGGTGCGGCCGCTCCCCCGCCGCTCGCGTGTCCGGCCGCCATCGTTTCCCTGATGAGAGATATCCTCTCCGCTGTGAGAGACAGGGAAGGGCTGGAGCCCGGCTCCGTCGATGCCCGGCTGGCCGCCCGGCTGGGCGAACTGCGCACCGGCCGCGGCTGGTCGCTCGACGAGCTGTCCCGCCGCAGCGGAGTGAGCCGCTCGACACTGTCACGGCTGGAGCGCGGCGAGCTGAGCCCGACCGCGGCGCTGCTGGGACGGCTGTGCACGGTGTACGGACGGACCGTGTCGCGCCTGCTGCTGGAGGTGGAGTCCGAGCCTCCGCTGCTCGTGCCCGCGGACCGGCAGGCCGTGTGGCGGGACGAGCGCTCCGGCTTTGTACGCCGTTCCGTCTCGCCGCCGCACGCCGGACTGCGCGGTGAGGTGATCGAGGGCAGGCTCGACGCGGGCGCCACCGTCTCCTGCGAGGGCGCGCCCGTCCCCGGCCTCGAACAGCACCTCTGGGTCCTGGAGGGGACAGTGGAGATCACGGTCCACGGGAGCGTCCACACGGTTCGCACCGGTGACTGCCTGCGGTTCCGGCTGCACGGCCCCTCCCGCTTCCACTGCCCCGGACCCGGCCCGGTCCGGTACGCCCTGCTGACCGTACTTCCCTGACCACCGCACCCGACCCCTTCAGCGCCGAGAAAGGCATCTGCGACATGACCGAGATCGTCCCCGTGACCGGCCCAGGGCTGGTCACGTACGCCGACGAGCTGGCGGCCCTCCTGGTGGACACCGTCAACGGCGGTTCCTCGGTCGGTTTCCTCGCTCCGCTCGACCGCGGTGAGGCCGCCGCGTGGTGGCGGGAGCGGGCCGCGTCCGTGGAGGCCGGCCATCACCTGGTGTGGCTCGCCCGCGACGGGGAACGGGTGGCCGGCACCATCGGCCTGACCCGCCCGCCGCTCCCCAACGCCCGCCACCGCGCCGAGGTGGCGAAACTGATGGTCCGGCCCTCGGCACGGGGGCAGGGGCTCGGCCGCCGTCTGCTCGCGGCCGCCGAAGAGGCGGCGGCCGCGTCCGGCGTGACCCTGCTGATCCTGGACACCGAGTCGGGCGGTCCCGCGGAACACCTCTACCGCTCGGCGGGGTGGACGGAGTGCGGGTCCGTCCCGGACTACGCGGGCGATCCGGCCGGGGTGCTGCGGCCGTCCACCTTCTACTACAAGAAGGTGGGCGACCCCGGCGCCTCCGGGGCAGCACAATGAAGACCGACACCACGCGACCGAGGAGTAGCCGAATGACGCTGTACGACATCCCGCTCCGCACGCTCACCGGCGAGCCGACCACGCTCGCAGCCCACCGGGGCAAAGCCCTCCTGGTGGTGAACGTGGCCTCCAAGTGCGGACTCACCCCGCAGTACGAGGGTCTGGAGCGGCTCCAGAAGCGGTACGGCGACCGCGGCTTCACCGTTCTCGGTGTTCCCTGCAACCAGTTCGCCGGCCAGGAGCCCGGCAGCGCCGAGGAGATCCAGAGCTTCTGCTCGGCCACGTACGGCGTCAGCTTCCCGCTCCTGGAGAAGCTCGACGTCAACGGTGACGACCGCCACCCGCTGTACGCGGAGCTGACGAAGCTCGCGGACGCCGACGGTGCCGCCGGTGACGTCCAGTGGAACTTCGAGAAGTTCCTGATCTCCCCGGCGGGCGAGCCGGTGGCCCGTATCCGGCCGCGCACCGAGCCGGAGGAGTCAGAGGTCGTCGCCGCCATCGAGGCCCAGCTGCCGGCCTGACCCGCCGCTCGCCGGACGGGCGCGCCGATCGGCCCCGTCCGGCGTGCGAGGGTGATGCGGCCCGGGGGCCCGTCTAGCGGATCGGCATGCCGGAGAGCGTGCGGGCGATCACGAGGCGCTGGATCTCGCTGGTGCCCTCGAAGATCGTGTAGATCGCGGCGTCCCGGTGCATCCGCTCCACCGGGTACTCACGGGTGAAGCCGTTGCCGCCGAGGATCTGGACGGCCTGGGCCGTGACCTTCTTCGCCGTCTCGCTCGCGTAGAGCTTCGACATGGAGCCCTCCGCCGAGGTGAACGGCTTGCCCGTGGTCGCCATCCAGGAGGCGCGCCAGACCAGCAGCCGGGCCGCGTCGATCTGGGTACGCATGTCGGCGAGCTGGAAGGCGATGCCCTGGTTGTCGATGATCGGCCGGCCGAACTGGGTACGAGTCTTCGCGTAGTCGAGCGCCACCTCGTACGCCGCGCGTGCCGTACCGACGGCCATGGCGCCGACGGCGGGGCGGGACGCCTCGAAGGTGGCCATCGCGGCGTTCCTGCCGCGCTCGCCCCCGCCGCCGCCGGCCCGCTCCCGGGCGCGCGCCAGGCGTGCGTCGAGCTTCTCCTTGCCGCCCAGCAGGCAGCTGCCGGGCACCCGTACGTCCTCCAGCACGACCTCGGCGGTGTGCGAGGCGCGGATGCCGTGCTTCTTGAACTTCTGCCCCTGGGAGAGCCCCGCGGTCCTCGGCGGGACGATGAAGGAGGCGTGGCCCCTGGAGCCGAGCTCCGGGTCGACGACCGCGACGACGACGTGGACGTTGGCGATCCCGCCGTTGGTCGCCCAGGTCTTCGTACCGTTGAGGACCCACTCGTCCTTGGCCTGGTCGTAGACGGCGCGGGTGCGCATCGCGCCCACGTCGGAGCCCGCGTCCGGCTCGGACGAGCAGAAGGCGGCGACCTTCACGTCGCCCGGATCGCCGTACATCTGCGGGATCCAGGTGCCGATCTGCTCCTCGGTGCCGTTGGCGAGGACGCCCACGGCCGCCAGGCCCGTACCGACGATGGAGAGGGCGATGCCCGCGTCGCCCCAGAAGAGCTCCTCCATGGCCATCGGGATGCCGAGGCCCGTGGGGTCGAAGAACTGCTGCGCGTAGAAGTCGAGGGAGTAGATGCCTACCTTGGCGGCCTCCTGGATGACGGGCCAGGGAGTCTCCTCACGCTCGTCCCACTCCGAGGCGGCGGGCCGGATGACATCCGCCGCGAAGCCGTGGAGCCAGTCCCGGACCTCCTTCTGGTCGTCGTTGAGATCGAGTGTGAACTCGGCCATGTTCCCCTCCGTGCACTGCCGTGGAAAAACGTACGTTACTTGCGGTAACTACAGTCTGTTACCGACAAGTAAGCACTGTCAACCACCCGGACTCCGGTCCGCGCCACCGCGGACCATGGTGTTACGTTGCCCAGGCTCGAAGAGAAGGCACGGCCAGGGGCGGGGAGAGACGACATGGAGACCACACGGCAGGCCGAGCGCCAGCGGAGCGCCGCCGAGCGCCGCCGGCGCGAACTCCTCGAAGCCGCGGACCGGGTGGTGCTCAGGGACGGGCCCAAGGCGTCGATGAACGCGATCGCCGCGGAGGCCGGGATCACCAAGCCCATCCTCTACCGCCACTTCGGCGACAAGGGCGGGCTCTACCGCGCCCTCGCCAAGCGTCACACCGACTCCCTGCTCAGCGCCCTGCGCGCCGCGCTCGACGCGCCCGCCCAGCGCCGGGAGCGGGTCGAGGCGACCCTCGACACGTATCTCGCGGCGATCGAGGCCCGCCCCCAGGTCTACCGCTTCCTGATGCACCCCTCCGACGACGCGGCTCCCGCGCCCGAGCAGGGCTTCGACGTCGGCCGGCACTCGGCCCCGCTGCTGCGCCGCCTGGGCGAGGAGCTGGGCAAGGTGATAGCCGAGCGGGTGGACCTGGGTCCCGGCAACGAACAGATGGCCCGCATATGGGGCCACGGAATCGTCGGCATGATGCACGCGGCGGGCGACTGGTGGCTGAGCGACCGCCCGTGCTCACGCGCCCAGTTGGTGCGCAGCCTCGCCGACCTGCTCTGGGGCAGGCTCGCCGAGGCGGGCGACCGGCCCGGCGGCCCCGGCTTCTGAGCCGCGCTCAGCCGGTCCCCCACGGCGCCCGCCGGACCGCGCGCAGCGCCCTGGCCCGGCGCAGTCCGGTGAGCCGGTCGGTGTAGACGGTTCCCCGGAGGTGGTCGCACTCGTGCTGGAGGCACCGGGCGAACCAGCCGGTGCCGGTGATCCGCACCGGATTCCCCTCGATGTCCACCCCTTCGACGACGGCTCGGTCGAAGCGCTCGGTCCCCGCCTCAAGGCCCGGAAGTGAAAGACAACCCTCCGGTCCGCGTACGGTGATCCCGTCCACCTCGATCAGTACCGGATTCACGACATGGCCCAGGTGACGAAGATCATCGTCATCCGGACAGTCGTATACGAACACCTTCAGCCCAACGCCGATCTGGTTGGCGGCGAGTCCCACACCCTGCGCCGCGTACATCGTGGCGAACATGTCCTCGACCAGGCGGGCGAGGGCCGGCCCGAAGTCGGTGACCTCCTCGCAGGGGCTGTGCAGGACGGGGTCGCCGAAGAGACTCATGGCACGAACGAGTCCGGAACTGCCGGGGATCGGGCGGTTTCGCATGGCGGCAAGCGTACGTTCCGCCGCGGGCCGCACCTTCCCGTGGTGCCGCGGTGCGGTCGTGGCACCGGACATCGATAGGCTGGGCGCGGACCGATGCAAGGAGGATCTAGGACGATGGCAGGCAACACGGAGCCGTTGTCGCCGCGGGCCAAGCTCGCCGTGACGGCGGGCAAGGCCGCGGCGGCGGTGTCGCGCGCTGCGGGGCGCGGCAGCGGATCGGTGATCGGCGGCCGGGTGGCGCTCAAGCTCGACCCCGACCTGCTGGGGCGGCTGGCGCAGCACCTGGACGTGATCCTCGTGTCGGCGACGAACGGCAAGACGACCACCACCCGGCTGATCGCCGAGGCACTGCAGGCCGCGGGGCCCGTCGTGTCGAACGCGCTGGGTGCCAACATGCCGGCGGGGATCACCTCCGCGCTGGCCGGCGGCTCGGACGCGAAGTACGGCGTGATCGAGGTCGACGAGAAGTACCTCGCCGGAGTCGCCCGCGACACGACACCCAAGGTGATCGCGCTGCTCAACCTCTCGCGCGACCAGCTGGACCGCGCGGCGGAGACCCGGATGCTGGCCGAGAAGTGGCGTGAGGGCCTGTCCGGCTCGAAGGCCGTGATCGTGGCCAACGCCGACGACCCGCTGATCGTCTGGGCGGCGTCCTCCTCCCCCAACGTGGTGTGGGTCGCGGCCGGTCAGGCGTGGAAGGACGACGCCTGGTCCTGCCCGTCGTGCGGTGGCGTGATGCAGCGCCCCGGCGACGACTGGTTCTGCGGCGAGTGCGGTTTCCGCCGCCCCGCCCCCAGCTGGGCGCTGAACGGCGACTACGTGCTCGACCCGCACGGCTCGGCCTGGCCCATCCATCTCCAGCTGCCCGGGCGGGCGAACAAGGCGAACGCCACGAGCTCCGCCGCGGTCGCCGCCGTCTTCGGTGTGCCGCCGCAGGTGGCCCTGGAGCGCATGTACCAGGTGCAGGCCGTGGCGGGCCGCTACGACGTGGTCACCTTCCTCGGCCGTGAGCTGCGGCTGCTGCTGGCGAAGAACCCGGCGGGCTGGCTGGAAACGTTCTCCCTGATCGACCCGCCGCCCACACCGGTGATCCTCTCCGTCAACGCCCGCGGCGCGGACGGCACGGACACCTCCTGGCTCTGGGACGTCGACTACACCCAGCTGTACGGCCACCCGATCTTCGTACTGGGTGACCGGAAGCTGGACCTCGCGGTCCGCCTTGAGGTGGCCGGTCTCGACTTCCGCGTCTGCGAGACCCTGGACGAGGCCGTCCAGCTCGCACCGCCCGGCCGTATCGAGGTCATCGCCAACTACACCGCCTTCCAGGATCTGCGCCGTCGTGTCGGCAACTGACCCCGGCCCCGGCCCCTCCGGAGAGGACGAAGCATGAGCAACAACAGCCTGCGGCTGGTGTGGGTCTACCCCGACCTCCTCAGCACCTACGGCGACCAGGGCAACGCCCTCGTGGTGGAACGCCGGGCCCGTCAGCGCGGTCTCGACGTGCAGCGCGTCGACGTCCGCAGCGACCAGCCCATCCCCACCTCCGGGGACATCTACCTGATCGGCGGCGGTGAGGACCGGCCGCAGCGGCTCGCCGCCGAGCGTCTGCGCCGTGACGGCGGCCTGAGCCGGGCCGCGTCCAACGGCGCGATCATCTTCTCGGTGTGCGCGGGCTACCAGATCCTCGGCCACGAGTTCATCAACGACCTCGGCGAGCGCGAGCCGGGTCTCGGCCTGCTCGACGTGGTCTCCACGCGCGGTGACGGCGCCCGGTGCGTCGGTGACGTGCTCGCGGACATCGACCCCAAGCTGGGCCTGCCGCCCCTGACCGGTTTCGAGAACCACCAGGGGATCACCCATCTCGGCCCGACGGCGCGGCCGTTCGCCCGCGTCCAGTTCGGCCGGGGCAACGGCACCGGGGACGGCACCGAGGGCGCGTACAACGACACGGTGTTCGGTACGTACATGCACGGCCCCGTGATGGCACGCAATCCGCTGATCGCGGATCTGCTGCTGAAGCTGGCCCTCGACGTGAACGCGCTGCCGCCGACCGACGACCGCTGGTACGAGGCGCTGCGCTCCGAGCGCATCGCCGCGGCGACACAGCCCGCCTGAGGCCGTTTCGGCTCAACTGAGCGGCGTCCAGCAGGCGGACGCCGGGTAGGGTCCCGCCACCCCGCGCCGGTAGGGTGGCGGGGATCAAACCGGACGACGTGGTCCGGTCGTCGGCCCCACGTTGCAAAGGTTCCCCGGGCAATGCGAATTGGTGTGCTCACCTCCGGCGGCGACTGCCCCGGCCTCAACGCCGTCATCCGTTCCGTCGTGCACCGCGCCGTGGCGGACCGCGGCGACGAGGTCATCGGCTTCCACGACGGCTGGAGGGGCCTGCTGGAGTGCGACTACCGCAAGCTCGACCTCGACGCGGTCGGCGGCATCCTGGCCCGCGGCGGCACCATACTCGGCTCGTCCCGGGTCCAGCCGGCCCATCTGCGTGACGGTGTGGAGCGGGCCAGGGGCCATGTCTCCGACCTCGGCCTCGACGCCATCATCCCGATCGGCGGCGAGGGCACCCTGAAGGCGGCCAACCTGCTCTCCGAGGCGGGCCTGCCGATCGTCGGGGTGCCGAAGACCATCGACAACGACATCGCCTCGACCGACGTGACCTTCGGTTTCGACACCGCCGTAGGGGTCGCGACCGACGCCCTGGACCGGCTCAAGACCACCGCCGAGTCGCACCAGCGGGTACTGATCGTCGAGGTCATGGGCCGGCACACCGGCTGGATCGCCTTGCACTCGGGCATGGCCGCCGGCGCGCACGCCATCGTCGTCCCGGAGCGCCCCTTCGACATCGACGAGCTCACCGCGCTCGTCGGGCAGCGCTTCTCGGCGGGCAAGAAGTTCGCGATCGTCGTGGTCGCCGAGGGTGCGAAGCCGCGGGCGGGCTCCATGGAGTTCGCCCAGGGCACCAGGGACGTCTACGGCCACGAGCGGTTCACCGGAGTGGCCACGCAGCTCTCCATCGAGCTGGAGCACCGGCTCGGCAAGGAGGCCCGCCCGGTGATTCTCGGCCACGTGCAGCGCGGAGGCACCCCGACCGCGTACGACCGGGTCCTCGCCACCCGCTTCGGCTGGCACGCGGTGGAGGCGGCGCACCGCGGCGAGTTCGGCATGATGACGGCGCTGCACGGTACGGACATCAGGATGGTGCCGCTGGCGGCGGCCGTGGAGACCCTGAAGACGGTCCCGGCCGAGCGCTACGCCGAGGCGGAGTGCGTGCTCTGACCCGTACGGGCTTCCCGGACCGCCCCCGGCCGCAACCGCGGCCGGGGGCGGTTCTACTCTGGACCCGGACAAGCGGCACGAATCGGGGATGCCCCCGGCGGGAGTGAACAGATGGAGCACAGCGGGCACGGCATGAACATGGATCTGCCGCCGTTCACGCTGGGGCGTGGGCTGGCGTTCTCCGCGGACCCGTTCTTCCTGGTCGGCTGCGTGCTGGCCCTCGCGCTGTACGGGTACGCCGTACTGCGGCTGCGCAGGCGCGGGGACGGCTGGCCGGTCAACCGGACCGTCTTCTTCGTGATCGGTGTGCTGTCCATCGCGCTCGTGATGTGCACCGGGCTCAACGACTACGGCATGGTCATGTTCAGCGTGCACATGGTGCAGCACATGGTGATCAGCATGGTGTCGCCGATCCTGCTGCTGCTCGGCGCCCCGGTGACCCTGATGCTGCGGGCGCTGCCGGTCGCCGGGCGGGACCGGACCGGGCCCCGCGAAGTGCTGCTGATGCTGCTGCACAGCCGGTACATGAGGATCGTCACGCACCCGGTGTTCACGATCCCGCTCTTCATCGCCAGCCTGTACGCGCTCTATTTCACGCCACTCTTCGACTTCCTCATGGGTTCCAAGCCCGGCCACCTCGCGATGATGCTGCACTTCCTCACCGTGGGTCTGGTGTTCTTCTGGCCGATCATGGGAATCGACCCGGGACCGCACCGGCCGGGCTACGTGATGCGGATGATGGAGCTCTTCGCGGGCATGCCGTTCCACGCGTTCTTCGGGATCGCCCTGATGATGGCGAGCCAGCCGATGGTGGAGACCTACAGCGATCCGCCGGCCTCGCTGGGCATCGACGCGCTGAGTGACCAGAACTGGGCGGGTGGTATCGCCTGGGCGTTCAGCGAGATCCCCTCGGTCCTGGTGCTGATCGCGCTGGTCTTCCAGTGGTACCGCTCCGACCAGCGGGCCGCCAAGCGTTCGGACCGGGCGGCCGACCGGGACGGCGACAAGGAGCTGGCGGCCTACAACGCCTATCTCGCCTCTTTGCAGGCGCGCGGGCGGTAGCGCGGAGCCTCTCCACGGGGCGACCATGGGCACAACGGCCGCGCGGCCGGTGAGGAGCGTGCGCGCATGTCCGGTTCCGTGAAGACCATGGGAGTGCTCACCGTCGGAACGCTGGTCACCGTGACGGCGTACACCGTGGCGCTGGGGAGCAACGGCTGGCTCTGGTTCGGCTGGGTCGTCATCGGCCTGGCGACGCTCGGAATGGCCGCCACGCAGGGGGACTGAGCCTGGCGGCCGGGCGACGGCCGGCCGCCAGGGCGACGCGACGGTAGACGCCACCCGCCCCCGCTACGGACCGGGGCGGCCAGGGGTGGTGACGGCTGTCCCGCCCGGGCCTCGGCCCCGAGGCCCGGGCGGCGACTGCCCCGGTGCGGCAGCGACGGCATCCCACGGAGCGAGGGGATCATACGATCCGGCACACCCCCGCGGGAGTCTCCCACCGGGTGCACCGGGCTGACCTGGGGCGACCCGGCGGGGTGCGGTCACCCCTTGAGGCAGTTGCGTTTCAACTCTTGACAGGTGCGTAACACCACGCCACTTTGGGAGCGCTCCCACAACCAAGAGTTGCACTTCCCTCTTTCCCCCCACGGCGAGTCGCGAGCTGGGCCACGGGCCGCATGCAGCGTGCCCCCGGCCCTCACTCAGCGAGGAAGGCGAATGTCATGCACTTGGTAAAGCGCTCCACCCGCACCCCGGGTGGCCTTGCGGCACTGATGCTCGTCGCCGTGGCCGTCGCCGCCACCTCGGCCGCCGGGCCCGCCGTCGCGGCCCAGCAGAGCACGTTGCACGAACTCGCTTCCGCCCAGGGCAGGTTCTTCGGCTCGGCCACCGACAACTCCGAGTTACCCGATGCCGCCTACGCCGCCTTACTGGGCACCGAGTTCGGTCAGATCACCCCGGCCAACTCCATGAAGTGGGACGCGACCGAGCCCCAGCAGGGTGTGTTCACCTTCGGCCAGGGCGATGCGATCACCGACTTCGCCCAGGCACACGGCCAGAGCGTGCGCGGCCACACGCTCGTCTGGCACAGCCAGCTGCCCGGCTGGGTGGCCGCCCTGCCGCCGGCCCAGGTGGAGGCCGCCATGAAGAACCACATCACCGAGGTGGCCGGCCACTACCGGGGCACGGTCGATGCCTGGGACGTGGTGAACGAGCCGTTCAACGAGGACGGAACGTTCCGTACGAGCCCGTTCCACACCGCCACGGGCAGCGACTACATCGCCACCGCGCTGCGCGCCGCCCACGCCGCGGACCCGGACGCCGAGCTCTATCTCAACGACTACAACATCGACGGGCTCGGGGCGAAGAGCGATGCCATGTACCGCCTCGCGAGCGAGCTGATCGCCGACGGCGTGCCGCTCGACGGGATAGGGATACAGGGCCATCTGGCCGTCCAGTACGGCTTCCCGGGCGGGATGCAGCAGAACCTCCAGCGCTTCGCCGATCTCGGCCTGGACGTCGCCTTCACCGAACTCGACGTACGCATACCCCTGCCGGCCGATGCCGCCGAACTCGCCACGCAGACCTCCTACTACCAGCGCGTGGTGGAAGCCTGCCTGGCGGTCGAACGGTGCGTCGGGATCACGGTGTGGGACTACACGGACAAGTACTCCTGGGTCCCGGCCGCCTTCCCGGGCCAGGGCGCGGCCACCCTCTACGACGAGAACCTCCGGCCGAAGCCCGTGTACGACGCCGTGCGCGAGGCGCTGGGCCATGACGGCGGGGGCGGGGACCCGGGGTCCGTCGTGGCGCAGTACAGGAGCAACGACCGGAGCGCGGGTGACAACCAGATCAAGCCGGGACTGAGGCTGGTCAACACCGGGAGCACGCCCGTGAGCCTGTCGGACGTGACGGTGCGCTACTGGTTCAGCGGAGAGGCCGGAGCGAAGTCGTACCACACCTGGTGCGACTGGTCCCCCCTCGGCTGCGGCACCATCACTCACCGGGTCACCGGCGCGAGTGCACCGAAGGCCGGCGCCGACCAGGTCCTCGAGGCCGGGTTCAGGAGCGGCACGCTCGCCCCCGGAGCCTCGACCGGCGAGATCCAGCTGCGGCTGAACAAGACCGACTGGTCGAACTTCGACGAGACCGACGACTACAGCCGCACACTCAACACCTCCTACACCGACGCCCCGAAGATCGCCGTGTACATCGGCGGCCGTCTCGCCTGGGGCATCGAACCCTGATCGTCGCCGTACCCCCGCTCCACCCGTCCCTGCTCCGACCACACCCCGCACCGGAGGATTTGTGTCGATATCACGTAGGATATTCACCCAGGCCGTGGGCGGCAGCATGATCGCCCTGGGCCTGAGCCAAGCCACCGCGGGCGCCGCCGAGACCGGCACCGCGACGACGGGCGGCGCCCGGACCGCCGCTGCCGACGACCCGTACACCCAGGCGTTCCTCACTCAGTACGGCAAGATCAAGGCAGCGGCCAACGGGTACTTCAGCCCCGACGGTCTCCCGTACCACTCGGTCGAGACCCTGCTCGTCGAAGCACCGGACCACGGCCACGAGACCACGTCGGAATCGGTCAGCTTCTGGATGTGGCTGGAGGCGGCGTACGGGCGGGTGACGGGTGACTGGGCCCCCTTCAACGCGGCCTGGGCCGTGGCCGAGCGCACGATCATCCCGCCGCACGCCGATCAGTCCACCAGCGGCTCGTACAACCCCGGCGCCCCGGCGACCTACGCGCCGGAGCATCCGCTGCCCGGCGACTACCCCTCCGCCCTGGACCCCTCGGTACCGGTCGGCAGGGATCCGCTCGCCACGGAACTGGCCGCCTCCTACGGCACGATGGACGTCTACGGGATGCACTGGCTGATGGACCTCGACAACACCTACGGCTTCGGCAACAAGCCGGGCACAGGCGGCGAGTCGGGACCCGGCCCCGGGCCCTCGTTCCTCAACACCTACCAGCGCGGATCGCAGGAGTCGGTGTGGGAGACGATCCCGCAGCCCACGACCGACCTCTTCAACTACGGCGGTCCCAACGGCTATCTGGACCTGTTCGTCGACGACGCCAGCTATGCCAAGCAGTGGAAGTACACCAACGCCCCCGACGCCGACGCCCGGGCGGTTCAGGCCGCCTACTGGGCCCACCGCTGGGCGCGGGCCCAGGGCAAGGAGAGCCAGGTCGCGGCGTCGGTGGCGAAGGCCGCCAAGATGGGCGACTACCTCCGCTACGCCCTGTTCGACAAGTACTTCAAGCGGATCGGCAACTGCACCGACCCCAAGTCCTGTCCGGCGGCGTCCGGCCGTGACGCGGAGCACTACCTGCTGTCCTGGTACTACGCCTGGGGCGGCGCGGCCGCGGGCAGCGGCGGCGGCTGGGCCTGGCGCATCGGCGACGGCGCCTCCCACCAGGGCTACCAGAACCCGCTCGCCGCCTGGGCCCTGTCCAACGTCCCGGTGCTGACCCCCAAGTCGGCCACGGCCAGAAGCGACTGGTCCAAGAGCCTGACCCGCCAGCTGGAGTTCCTGACCTGGCTGCAGTCCGCCGAAGGCGCCTTCGCCGGAGGCTGCACCAACAGCTGGGAAGGGCGCTACGGTACGCCGCCGGCCGGCACTCCCACCTTCTACGGCATGGCCTACGACGCCCAGCCCGTCTACCACGACCCGCCGAGCAACAACTGGTTCGGCTTCCAGGTGTGGGGCATGGAGCGCCTCGCGGCGTACTACTACGTCACCGGCAACGCCTCCGCCGAGGCCGTACTGGGCAAGTGGGTCGCGTGGGCCGCCAGCAAGACCACGGTGGGCGCGGACGGCAGTTACCGCTTCCCCTCCACGCTCAACTGGACGGGCAAGCCGGACACCTGGAATCCGGCGTCCCCCGGCAGCAACGCCGGGCTGCACGTCTCCGTCGTCGACTACGCCAACGACGTGGGTGTCGGCGCCGCCTACGTCAAGACGCTCACGTACTACGCCGCCAAGTCGGGTGACGCGGCGGCCGGGGCGCTGGCCAAGGCCCTGCTGGACGCGATGGCGCTGAACGCCACCGACAAGGGCATCGCGGTGCCCGAGACCAGGAACGACTACGGCCGGTTCGACGACGAGGTGCCGGTGCCCGACGGCTGGTCCGGCGAGATGCCGAACGGCGACGTCATCGAGCCGGGGGTCAGCTTCATCGACATCCGGTCCTGGTACCGGGACGACCCGGACTGGCCGAAGGTCCAGGCCCACCTGGACGGCGGCCCGGCACCCACCTTCACCTACCACCGCTTCTGGGCCCAGGCCGCGCTCGCCCTGGCGTTCGCGATCTACGCCGAGCTGCTGGTGGAAGGCGGCGGCGGTGGGGACACCGAGGCACCGACCGCGCCCACCGGGCTCACGGTGACGGCCACGACGAACGACAGCGTCTCCCTGACGTGGGCGGCGGCCACCGACAACGTGGCGGTGACGGGTTACGACGTCTACCGCAACGGGGTGCTGGCGGGCAGCCCGACGACGAGGACCTTCACCGACGGAGGTCTCGCGGCCGCCACCCAGTACAGCTACACGGTGGCGGCGCGGGACGCGGCGGGCAACACCTCCGCCCTGTCCGCGGCGGTGCCCGCCACCACCAAGACGGGTGGCGGCGGCAGCGGCGCGGTGAAGGTGCAGTACAAGAACAACGACTCCTCGGCCGGCGACAGCCAGATCCGGATGGCCCTTCGGCTCCAGAACGCGGGCAGCGGCCCGGTGGACCTGTCGACGGTGACGCTGCGCTACTGGTTCTCCGCCGAGGCGGGCGCGAGCACCTTCAACACCTGGTGCGACTACGCCGCGCTCGGCTCCTCCAACGTCAGGCACAAGGTGGTGACCGCGAGCAGCCCCAAGCCGGGGGCCGACCGGTATCTGGAGGTCTCCTTCACGGGCGGCGCGGGCAGTCTGGCCGCCGGCGCGACGACCGGGGAGATCCAGCTGCGCCTCAACAAGAGCGACTGGTCGAACTTCAACGAGGCCGACGACTACAGCCGCTCCACCACGACCGCCTTCGCCGACGCGCCGAGGATCGGCGCGTACATCGCAGGAAACCTCGCCTGGGGCACCGCACCCTGACCACCGCCCCGAGCGCAGCGCACCCCCACGAACTCCGCCGGGACACCCCGGCGGGCGTATGAGAAGAGGAGCACGGAGCCGCACATGAAGAGACTAGGCATCACCCAGCAAGGGATACGCAGCAAGGTCGCCGCACTCGGCGCCTTCGCGATCGCCGCGACACTCGCGGTGGCGGTACCCACCCCGGCCGCCGCGGCCGCCCGCGTCGACAATCCCTACGTAGGCGCCACCCCCTATGTGAACATGCAGTGGTCCGCCAAGGCCGCGGCCGAGCCGGGCGGCAGTGCCATCGCCGACGAGCCGTCCTTCGTCTGGATGGACCGGATCGCCGCCATCGAGGGCGTGGGCGAGGCGCTGAGCCTGCGCGAACACCTCGACGAGGCTCTCGACCAGGGTGCGAACCTCTTCCAAGTGGTCATCTACGACCTCCCTGGACGTGACTGCGCCGCGCTGGCCTCCAACGGCGAGCTCGGCCCCACGGAGCTCGGCCGCTACAAGACCGAGTACATCGACCCCATCGCCGACGTGCTCGACGACCCCGCCTACGCGAACCTGCGGATCGTCACCATCATCGAACCCGACTCGCTGCCCAACATCGTCACCAACGCCAGCGGCGAAGCCGGTTCGACCCCGCAGTGCGCGGTGATGAAGGCGAACGGGAACTACGAGAAGGGCATCGGTTACGCCCTGAACACGCTGGGGAACATCCCCAACGTCTACAACTACATCGACGCGGCGCACCACGGGTGGCTCGGCTGGGACACCAACATGGCGCCGGCGGTGGACCAGTTCAAGAAGGCCGCCACCAGTGAGGGCGCGACCGTCGCCGACGTCCACGGCTTCATCGTGAACACGGCCAACTACTCCGCGCTCAGGGAGCCGCACTTCAAGGTCACCGACTCGGTGAACGGGACGACGGTGCGCCAGTCGAAGTGGCTCGACTGGAACTTCTACGCGGACGAGCTGTCCTTCGCCCAGGGGCTGCGCTCGCTGCTCATCAGCCGCGGCGGCTTCGAGCCCGGCCTCGGCATGCTCATCGACACCGCCCGCAACGGGTGGGGCGGCCCTGACCGGCCCGCGGGCCCCGGTCCGCTCACCACGGTGGACGCCTATGTCAACGGCAGCCGGATCGACCGCCGTATCCACGCGGGCAACTGGTGCAACCAGAAGGGCGCCGGAGTGGGCGAGCGGCCCACCACCGCGCCTCAGCCCGGCATCGACGCGTACGTCTGGGCCAAGCCCCCGGGCGAGTCGGACGGTAACAGCCAGCCCATCGAGAACGACGAGGGCAAGGGCTTCGACCGGATGTGCGACCCGACGTACACGGGTAACGGACGCAACGGCAACAGCATGACCGGCGCCCTGCCGAACTCGCCGCTCGCCGGCCACTGGTTCTCCGCCCAGTTCCGGGAGCTGCTCGCCAACGCCTACCCGCCCCTGGACGGCGGCGGCGGCCCCGGTGACGGCGACACGCAGGCGCCCACCGCCCCCACGGGTCTGCTGGTGACGGGGAAGTCGAGCAGCAGCGTCTCCCTGTCGTGGACTGCCTCGACCGACAACAAGGCCGTCACCGCGTACGACGTGTACCGCGGCACGACGCGGGTCGGCTCCCCGGTCACGACGTCCTTCTCGGACACGGGTCTCACCGCGTCGACCGCGTACAGCTACACGGTGCGGGCCCGCGACGCGGCCGGCAACACCTCGGCGGCCTCCGCGGCGGTCACCGCGACCACCGAAGCGGGTGGCGGGACCGGGACCGGAGCCCTCAAGGTCCGGTACAGGAACACCGACGCCTCGGCCGGTGACAACCAGATCCGGATGGCCGTGCAGGTGGTCAACACCGGTAGTACGGCAGTGAGCCTGTCCACCGTGAAGCTGCGGTACTGGTTCACCCCGGAGGCGGGCTCCAGCACCTTCGGCGCCCACTGCGACTACGCCGTCCTCGGCTGCGGCAGCGTCACGAGCAGCGTGAAGACCGGCGTCTCCACCACTGGAGCCAGCCACTACCTGGAGGTCGGCTTCGGCAGCGGCACCCTCGCCGCCGGCGGCTCGACCGGCGAGATCCAGCTGCGCCTCAACAAGAGCGACTGGTCGAACTTCAACGAGGCCGACGACTACAGCCGCTCCACCACGACCGCCTTCGCCGACGCGCCGAAGATCGGCGCGTACGTCGCGGGCACCCTCGCCTGGGGCACCGCACCCTGACACCTCCCCTCGCGTGCGTCCGCCCCCCGCCGTACCCACGGCGGGGGGCGGACGCATATCTGTCGCCTGGTCAGGAGCGCCTACACTTGCCGACACCCGTGGCCGACCCGCGAAGTGAGGAGCGCCCTGCGTGTTCTACTACCTGCTCAAGTACGTCATCCTCGGGCCCCTCCTCCGGCTGTCCTTCCGGCCCCGGATCGAAGGACTCGAACACATCCCCGCCGAGGGTGCCGCCATCGTCGCCGGTAATCACCTGTCGTTCTCCGACCACTTCCTGATGCCCGCGATCATCAAGCGCCGCATCACCTTCCTCGCGAAGGCGGAGTACTTCACGGGCCCCGGCCTCAAGGGCAAGCTCACCGCCGCCTTCTTCCACAGCGCGGGCCAGATCCCGGTGGACCGCTCAGGCAAGGACGCGGGCCAGGCCGCGATCCGCGAAGGGCTCGGTGTACTGGCCAAGGGCGAGCTGCTGGGGATCTACCCGGAGGGCACCCGCTCGCACGACGGCCGGCTCTACAAGGGCAAGGTCGGGGTCGCGGTCATGGCGATCAGGGCGGGTGTGCCGGTGGTGCCGTGCGCGATGGTCGGCACCTTCGAGATCCAGCCGCCCGGCAAGGTGGTCCCGCGGATCAAGCGGGTCTCGATCCGTTTCGGTGAGCCGCTCGACTTCTCCCGGTACGCCGGGCTGGAGGACCAGAAAGCGGCGATCCGGGCCGTCACGGACGAGATCATGTACGCGATCCTCGGCCTGTCCGGTCAGGAGTACGTCGACGAGTACGCGGCCAAGGTGAAGGCCGCGGGCCCGGACCAGCCCAAGAAGTTCCCGAGACGGCGGGGCTGAGCTCTCGATCTGCGGTCAGCGAAGTTGCGTGGTCCGGCGGCGCCCGGCCCTCTAGCGTCTCCCTCATGAGCAAAGGAAACGCATACGTGCTCGGCGCGACGGGCCAGATCGGGCGGGTGGCCGTCACGGCGCTCGTCGGGGACGGCTGGGAGGCGACGGCGCTCTCGCACGGCGGCGGCCGGGACGTCAGCTGGCCCGAAGGTGTGCGCGCCGCCCGCCTCGACCGGGACGAGGACGGGGCACTCGCGGCCGCGCTGGGCGAGGGCTGTGACGTCCTGGTGGACATGGTGGCGTACGACGGCGCGCACGCCGGGCAGCTGACCGCTCTGGCGGGCCGGATCGGCTCGGCGGTGGTGATCTCCAGCGGCGCGGTGTACGAGGACGGGCGGGGCCGCAGCTTCGACACCCAGGACCGTCCCCGGGGGAGCCCGCACTACCCGGTGCCGATCCCGGAGTCCCTCGCCACCGTGGCGCCGGGTGACGGGACGTACGCGACGCGGAAGGTCCGCCTGGAGCGGGAGCTGCTGGCCGCCGGGGAGGTCCTGCCGGTGACGCTGCTGCGGGCGGGGGCCGTGCACGGGCCGTACTGCCGCACCCCGCGCGAGCTGTACTTCGTCAAGCGCGCCGTCGACGGCAGGGCGCGTCGGGTGCTGGCCTACGGGGGCGGCAGCCGCTTCCATCCGGCCCACGTTTCCAATGTCGCGGAGCTGATACGGCTCGCCGCACGGCGGCCGGGCAGCCGGGTGCTGAACGCGGCGGACCCCGGGGCTCCCACGGTCGCCGAGATCGGCGCGGCCGTCGACGAGGTGCTCGGCAGGAGGACGGAGACCGTGCTGCTGGCGGGGGCGCCGGCCCCGGGCAGGGTCGGGGAGACCCCGTGGAGTGCTCCGCACGACATCGTGTACGACATGGCGGCGGCGGAACGGGAGCTCGGATACCGGCCGGTGACCGGTTACGCGGAGTCCCTGCCCGGGACGGTGGCCTGGCTCGTCGGGCGGCTGGAGGGCCGGGACTGGCGGGACGCCTTCCCGAAGATGGCGCGGAACTACGGCGACATCTTCGACTACGCGGCGGAGGACGCCTGGCTGGCGGAGCACGACCGGGGCCGCACAGCCGAAGGGGCGGCCGGTGCCTACGGCCGCCCCCGACTGCCTTAGGCGACTACGGCTTCGGGGTGGCGTGCGGGGCGCACGTCACGTCGGACCGGTCGGTCCTGCCGGTGAGCAGGTAGGTGTCCACCCGTTCGTTGACGCAAGGGTTGAGCAGGCCCGTGACGCCGTGCGAGCCGGCGTCCCTCTCGGTGATGAGACGCGAGCCCTTGAAGCGCTTGTGCAGCTCGACGGCGCCCGCGTACGGGGTGGCGGCGTCGCGCGCGGCCTGAACGATCAGCACGGCCGGCAGCCCCTTGCCCGTCCTGACCTCCAGCGGCGTCCGCTGCTCGGCCGACCAGGTCGAACAGGGCAGGTTCATCCAGGCGTTGGCCCACGTCATGAACGGGTAGTCCCTGTGCAGCCGGGTGTTGTCCCGGTCCCACCGCTGCCAGTTCGTGGGCCACTTGGCGTCCGCGCACTCGACTGCCGTGTACACGGCGTTGCCGTTCTCCGCGGAGGCGTTGCCCGCGAGGTCCGACATGTCAGGGCCCGCGGCGTCGACCAGTGCCTGGGTGTCACCGCTCCGGTAGGCGCTCCAGATCCGGGCGACGGGCGCCCAGCTGGAGTCGTAGTACGGGGCGCTCTGGAAGAAGCCGATGAGTTCGGCGGGGCCGACGACCCCGCCGATCGGGTTCCTCTTGGCGGTGGCGCGCAGGTCCAGCCACGCCTGCTCGACCTTCTCCGGCGTGTCACCGATGCGGAAGGCAGCGTCGTTCTCGGCGACCCACGCCTTCCAGTCGTTCCAGCGCGTCTGGAAGGCGATGTCCTGGTTGAGGTTGGCCTCGTACCAGATGCTGTCCTTCGACGGGTCGACCACGCTGTCGACGACCATGCGGCGCACATGGGAGGGGAAGAGCGTGCCGTAGACGGCGCCCAGGTAGGTGCCGTAGGAGACGCCCAGGAAGTTGAGCTGCCGCTCGCCGAGCGCGGCGCGGATGACGTCGAGGTCGCGTGCGGTGTCGGGCGTGGTCATGTGGGGCAGCATGTCGCCGCTGCGCTCGGCGCAGCCGTCCGCGTACTCGGCGGCGACCTTGCGCTGGGCGCGCTTGTCGGCCTCGCTGTCCGGGACCGGGTCGGCCTTGGGGGCCTTGACGAACTCCTGCGGGTCGACGCAGGAGATCGGCGCCGAGTGCCCGACTCCGCGCGGGTCGAATCCGACGAAGTCGTACGCCTTGGACGCGTTGACCCAGAGCGGGTTCTTGGTGACGACCCGGTTCGGGAACCTGAGCCCCGAACCGCCGGGGCCGCCCGGGTTGTAGACGAGAGCGCCCTGGCGCTCCGCCGCGGTGCCGGTGCTGACGGCCCGGTCCACGGCCAGCTTGATCTTCTTTCCGTTCGGCTCGGCGTAGTCGAGCGGGACGGTCACCCAGCCGCACTGGATGGGCTTGGAGAGCGCCCAGTCCGCGGGGCAGTCCTGCCAGTCGATACCGGCCCGCGCCGCGCGGGCGGCGGCGATCTTGACTCCGTACGCCTCGGAGCCGCTGTGGTGGCGCCCGTCGGCGCTTGCCGCCGGTGCGGCTATCGCGCCCGCTATGAGCGTGCCCGCGATCAGAGTGCCGGCCGAACCGAGCACAGCTGTGCGTCTCACTGGAACCTCCCCCATATCCGATGCGCCGCGAGGTGGCGGCGCTGTTCATCGGGACTTCCGGCGAATCCTTTCGCCTGGGGGGCTCCTGACAACAGGGCGTACACGTGTTTCTTTACCGAACCAATAACCGGTGAGCGCGGTACCGCTCAGCGAACTCCCGCTTCTTCCGGCGCTTCCAGCTCTTCCAGGGCCTCGTCCAGCACCGCGCGCAGCAGCCGCGCGTCGGCGGCCACGGCGGTCACCAGCACGGCGGGCCCGGCGAGGCGGGTGAGTGCGGCGGTCGGCGACAGCATCCGGGACCGCGGGCACGTCTCCTCGAAGCCCGGATCCACGACGAGGAGCTGCCCGACCGCCCGGTGCCCGCCGAGCACGGCCGCGCCGTCCCAGCCGCCGGGTGCACCCGGCCCGTAGGTGAGCTGCTGGTCCAGCAGCGGGCGGCCTGCCCTGCGCACGGTGAGCCGGGTGGTGAGGGTGCCCGTCGTCTCGCCGTGCCTGCCGAGGATCTGCTCCTCACGCAGCACCAGGCGGGCGGAGGGCGCGAGTTCGACCCGGGTGCTCATACGCAGCTCGCTGCCGTACGCGGAGACGAGCTGCTCCGGGAGCCAGCGGAGCTCCGCGCCCTCCCCCACGGTCAGCCGCACGTCGTAGGTCGCGGGCCCGGCGTGCGGCCCCGCTCCGGGGAGGGCGACGGTGGCGGCAGCCGAGTCGACGGTCAGCCGCGCGCCGTCCGCGATGTCCGCCTCGACGGCGAGCCGGTCGCCGCCGAGCGGCGCGGTCATCGCGCCGACGACGGTGACGCGGGCGTGTCCGGCGAGGATGGACCGGGTGCGGCGCAGGGCGAGGGGCCCGCCGCTCTCCAGCACGGGCAGCGCGGTGGCGCCCCCTCGCCGGGGACCGCGCTGATACGGGCCGTGGCCTGGACGCTCATGCGGTCCAGGCTGCGAGCTGTGCGCGCACCCAGTCGGCGACGGGCCCGACGCCGTCGGCGGACTTCAACGAGGTCAGGACGACGGGCAGTTCGCCGCGCTGCTCGGCGGCGTCCCGGGCCATCCTGCCGAGGTCGGAGCCCACGTAGGGGGCCAGGTCGGTCTTGTTGATGACGAGGAGGTCGGCGGTGGTGACGCCGGGGCCGCCCTTGCGGGGGATGTCGTCGCCTCCCGCGACGTCGATGACGAAGACCTGCGCGTCCACCAGCCCCTTGGAGAAGGTGGCGGTGAGGTTGTCGCCGCCGGACTCGACCAGGATGAGATCGAGGGGACCGACCGCCTCCTCCAGGTCCTCGACGGCTTCGAGGTTGGCGGAGATGTCGTCGCGGATCGCGGTGTGCGGGCAGGCTCCGGTCTCGACGGCCTGGATGCGCTCGGGCGGCAGGACCGCGTTGCGCAGCAGGAACTCCGCGTCCTCGCGGGTGTAGATGTCGTTGGTGACGACGGCGATGGACAGCTGGTCGCGCAGGGTGCGGCAGAGGGCGGCGACGGTGGCGGTCTTGCCGGAGCCGACCGGACCGCCGAGCCCGATGCGCAGGGCACGCCGGGTGCCGTCGGGTCGTGCGGCGTCGGCGCTCACGGCGGCCGGTCCTTCGTGGCTGTGGTCGAGGTGCATGGGGCGGCTCCTGGTGGGTGGTTACGAGGCGAAGAGGCGGACCGGCCAGGCGGCGTGCGCTTCGGCGGAGATGTCGAGCAGCGGCGCCGAAGCTGCGGGCAGCGCGTCGAGGCCGAGGCGGGCGGCGGTGGTGGCCTGCTCGGCGACCCGGTCGAGCTCGGGGCGAGACGGGCGAGGACGGCGGTGGCCTCGAAGGGGTCGAGGGAGAGCAGCCGGACGACCGCGGTGGCGGGTCCGCTGACCGTCTCGTAGACGACGCAGTGCGCCGCGTCCTCGGGCCCCAGCCCCGCGGACCGGGCGGTGAGGCCGAGGACGACGGGCTGGTGGGCGCCGCGCGGCCGGGCCGCGGCGAGCGCGGCCAGTTCCGCGCTGGGCCAGGTGGCGCGCGCGGCCCGCATCAGCTGGCGGCCGAGCTTGCGTGCGACGGCCCGCAGGGCGGGCGAGGGCGTGCGGGCGTCGGCGGCCTCGTCGAGCGCCAGCGGGTCGAGGCCGTGGGCCGCCGCCGCGGCGAGTGCGGCGGAGGTGAGCCCGGTGGTGTGGAGCCGGCCCCGGCAGAAGGCGGCGAGGTCGTCGGCGTTACGGATGCGTCCTGCCTTGACGGCCGGTTCGGCGCCACCGGAGTGGGCGTGGCCACCGGCGGGGAACCGGCCGTCGGTGAGGACGAGCAGCGCTGCGCGCGTCATGGGTGACTTCCGATCAGGGCAGCCGTCGGCATCAGAACAGGAAGTAGCGCTGTGCCATGGGCAGTTCGGCTGCCGGTGCGGGGACGACCAGCTCTCCGTCGATGGTGACGGCGAAGCTGTCGGGGTCGACCTGGACCCGGGGCAGCGCGTCGTTCTCCCGCATGTCCGCCTTGGTGAGGTGCCGGGTGCTGGTGATCGGCACGAACCGTTTGCCGAGGCCGAGACGTTCCGGAAGCCCGTCCTGGATGGCGGTGTCCGTGACGAAGTTGAACGAGTTGGCGGCGGGCGCCCGGCCGTGGGCACCGAACATCGGCCGCGGCATGACCGGTTGCGGAGTGGGAATGGAGGCGTTGGCGTCGCCCATCTGCGCGTAGGCGATCTGGCCTCCCTTGATGACCGTCTGCGGCTTGACCCCGAAGAACGCCGGGTCCCACAGGACGAGGTCGGCGAGTTTGCCGGTCTCCACGGAACCGATCTCCCGGTCCAGGCCCTGGGCCACCGCGGGGTTGATGGTGTATTTGGCGACATAGCGACGGATGCGGCGGTTGTCGGCCCGCCCGTCACCCGGCAGGGCACCTCGCCGCCTCTTCATCACGTGGGCGGTCTGCCACGTACGCATGGTCACCTCACCGACGCGGCCCATCGCCTGAGCGTCGGAGGAGATGATCGAGATCGCGCCGAGGTCGTGGAGGATGTCCTCGGCGGCGATGGTCGAGGGCCTGATCCGCGACTCGGCGAAGGCCAGGTCCTCCGGCACGGCCGGGTTGAGGTGGTGGCAGACCATCAGCATGTCGAGGTGTTCCTCGATGGTGTTGACGGTGTGCGGCCGGGTCGGGTTGGTGGAACTCGGCAGGACGTACGGTTCCGATACCACCGTGATGATGTCGGGAGCGTGCCCTCCGCCTGCGCCTTCGGTGTGGTACGCGTGGATCGTGCGGCCGGCGATGGCGGCGAGGGTGTCGCCGACGAAGCCGGCCTCGTTGAGGGTGTCCGTGTGGATGGCGAGCTGGGCGCCGCTCTCCTCGCACACCTTCAGACAGGCGTCGATGACCGCGGGTGTGGCACCCCAGTCCTCGTGGATCTTGAATCCGAGTGCCCCGCCGCGGAGTTGGGCCCACATCGCATCGCCGGACATCGTGTTGCCCTTGCCGAGCAGCCCGATGTTGACCGGGTGGCCCTCCAGCGCCTCGAACATCCGGGCGAGGTGCCAGGAGCCGGGGGTGACCGTGGTCGCCTTGGTGCCCTCGGCCGGGCCGGTGCCGCCGCCCACGAGGGTGGTGACACCGGTGGCGAGCGCCTGGTCGACGATGGTCGGCGAGATGAAGTGGACGTGCGCGTCGACGGCTCCGGCGGTGAGCATCTTGCCGTTGCCCGCGATGATCTCGGTTTCGGGGCCGATGACCAGGTCGGGGTGTACGCCGTCCATCGTGTCGGGGTTGCCGGCCTTGCCGATCCCGGTGATCCGGCCGTCCCTGATACCGATGTCCGCCTTGACGATGCCCCAGTGGTCGATGACCACTGCGCCGGTGATCACGGTGTCGGGGCTCCCTCGGCGCGGGTGGTGCGCGCCTGCCCCATCGACTCGCGGATGACCTTGCCGCCGCCGAAGACCGCTTCGTCACCGGCGAGTCCGGGGCCGCCCGAGCGGTCCTCCTCGATCTCGGCGAACAGATCGGTGTCGGCGAGCCGGATGCGGTCGCCCGTGGTGGGGCCGAACAGGTCGGCGTAGACCGCGCGGTCGAGCTCAGGCATCGAGGGCACCTCCGGTTTCGCCGCGCAGGCCGGGGACGACGCGCAGACCTGCGAGCGGGACGAGTTCGACGTCGACGGGAATGCCGGGCTCGAAGCGGACGGCGGTTCCGGCGGCGATGTGGAGCCGCCGGCCGCGCGCGGCGGCGCGGTCGAAGGCCAGGCCGGGGTTGGCCTCGGCGAAGTGGTAGTGCGAACCGACCTGGACGGGCCGGTCGGCGGCGTTGAGGACGGTGAGGCGGGTGACGGCACGGCCCTCGTTGAGCGGCACGGGCTCGTCCGCGTACAGGATCTCTCCGGGAATCATCGCTGGGCTCCCCCGTCAGACGATCGGGTCGTGGACGGTGACGAGCTTGGTGCCGTCGGGGAAGGTGGCCTCCACCTGGACGTCGTGGATCATCTCGGGGATGCCCTCCATGACGTCGTCGCGGGTGAGCAGCCTCCTTCCGGACGCCATCAGTTCGGAGACCGTACGGCCGTCGCGCGCGCCCTCCAGCAGATGGGCGGTGATCAGGGCGACGGCCTCCGGGTGATTGAGCCGCAGCCCGCGCGCCCGCCGCTTCTCCGCCACATCGGCCGCCACATGGATGAGCAGGCGCTCCTGCTCGTGCGGGGTGAGTTGCACGCTTCCACCTCTTCGTCTTCCGCCCAGTACCTGCCCTGGACGCAGCGGGACCCTATCCGCCTCCAACGATCCGTTGATCTTGAACCGGGGTCCTGCGGCGAGGTATTGCACGTTAGGGCGGAAGTTTTTCCGGCGCGTTAACTGGCCCTTTGCATTTCCATGGACACCAGGCCCCGCAGACCGTCCTCCCAAGCCTCTGGCCGTCCAGGTGCCTTGGGGATACACGGGCCATGGCCCGACGTAGAACGAACGATCCTTCTCTTCGAACTCCGAGCGGAGGTTCCTCATGCCCCCGCACGCACCCTCGGCCCCACCGCCGCGGCGTGCCGGTGCGCCCGCTCGTCCCCAGGGTGGTGTGTGGGCCTTCGCCTGGCCTGCCGCCCGGACCGCCTCGCGCGACCTTCCCTTCGGCGTGGCCAAAACCGCCCCGGCCGCAGTACCCGCGCGCGGCTAGTCGGTTCCTCGCGAAGGGGTTCAGTCACCCGGACCGTCGTGACGGCGGTGCTCGGCGGCGATGCCGAAGCTGCGGCGTTCGCCCGGAGCGGACGGTGCCGAGTGGATCGATGACACCGAGCGGATCACCTGCTCCTCCGCGTCGGCCGCCTCACCCTCCTCAAGCCTCCGCAGGTCAGCGGCGGACACCAGGGCGATGAGGGGCTTTCCGTGCCGTGTCACGACCACGCGTTCGCCGCCGTATACGACGCGGTTGATCAGTTCGGCGAGCTCCGCCCGGGCTTGCGTCACCGGAATCTCGTAGGCCATAGTCCCCATCATAACCTTGTGTACATCCTGTACATTTTTTACAAGGAGGACGTGCCATGCTCCGCCCCGCCGCCCGTTATGTACTGCCGGAGTTCACCGAGCGCACCGCAACCGGAAGCCGGACCCTCGACCCGTACTCGAAGCTGCTGTCCGAGCGGATCGTCTTCCTGGGCACCCCCGTGGACGACGTCGCGACGACTGACCTCATCGCCCAGTTCATGTACCTCGAGCACGCCGATCCCGACCGGCCGATCTCGCTGTACATCAACTCCCCCGGCGGCTCGTTCACCGCCATGGCCGCGATCTACGACACCATGCAGTTCCTCACCTGCGAGGTGGAGACCTTCTGCCTCGGCCAGGCCGGCTCCTCCGCCGCCGTACTGCTCGCCGCAGGCGCGCCGGGCCGGCGACATGCCCTGCCCGGCGCACGGGTAGTCATCCAGCAGCCCTCCCTGCCCGAGGCCGTGCGGGGCCAGCCCTCCGATCTGGAGATCGAGGCCCAGGAGTTGACGCGGGTGCACGAGATGCTCACGGGAATGCTGGTGCGGCACACCGGCCGGACCACGGAGCAGGTCGCCGCCGACCTCGACCGGGACACCATCCTGGACGCCGCGGCCGCGAAGGCGTACGGGGTGGTGGACCACGTCGTGGAGAGCCGCGCCCCGTCCCAGCCGCCGCACACCGCGAGGTGATCCGCCGATGCCGCCACCGGAGTTCCCGCCGCTCCCCGCACTGACCCGTGCCGAGGCGGAGTTCATCGACCGCTATCTGGAAGTGCTCGACCAACTGGGCCGGATCAACCCGGCCCGTGGCAGCGACACCTACAGTGCGCTCCGGGCGGCGCAGGCTCTCGCCTCCCGGGCGGGAGCGCTCCGGGACGCCCTCGCCTCCATGCACGAGCGGGGGGAGGCGCACATCCATGCGCACATCCATGCGCGCACCCTGGCGCGGGCTCTCCGGGTGCTCGACGGGGAGCGGCGGGCGGGGCGGCTCGCCGTACCTCCCGCCGACACGGACTGACCGGCCGCTCCGTCGACTCCGCCCCGGATGCCCTTACCGGCCCGCGCCTCGGCCGGTTCACCCGACACGCCCGGAGCCGAACCGAATTTCCTCGCTCGTTCGGCGCAACCCGTCCCCCTCACGAGGGACAGCTCGACTTGCGCAAAGCGAGGGGACTGTGAGCGGAAACCGGCGCTCCGCCGCTGGTACGGGGCGGGGTGGGAAGGACGGCTCCGTGCCCAAATCCCGCCTGTCCACCCGAATGGATCAGTCGTGATGAGCCTCACATAACACCGTTTCAGCTCGGAAAACAGGCACCGAGTGAGTCAAGATCCCTGGGACGACAAGCCCCCGCCACCGCGGCGGGGCGGTCCGGGCGGACGCCGAATCCTGCCGCTGTCCGGATGACTGGTCGACAGAGTGGATCGGCAGGAGTGGAGGACCCGAGCACAACGGGCCGACCGGGAGACCGGCCGACCCTCGGGGTGAAGCCGCCGTAGGCGGCCGGGCAACTTCGCCAGCCCGAACCCGACAGGTCATCCTTCACAGGCGGCTGACGAAGGGTTGCGCATGTCTGCGCAGGTTCATGTCCCGTCACTCCTCGCCCGGGCCGGTACGGCCTCGGTGCTCACTCTCGCTATCGGCACCACCATGCTGGCCCCGGGTGTCGTGAACGACGCCGAGGCCGCCACCCATTCGACGAAGGCGCTCAGTATCGCCGCCTCGAAGAAGGGTTCCCCCTACAAGTACGGCGCCGCGGGCCCCCGCCGGTTCGACTGCTCGGGGCTGACGCTCTACGCGTTCAAGAGAGTGGGCAAGAAGCTCCCTCGCACGGCCCAGCAGCAGTACAACAGGACACGCCACATCTCCTCGTCGCAGCGCCGGCGCGGTGATCTGGTCTTCTTCCACTCCGGCCGCAGCGTCTACCACGTGGGCATCTACGCGGGCCGCGGCCGGATGTGGCACTCCCCGAAGTCCGGGTCCGTCGTGCGTCTGGAGCGCATCTGGTCCAGGAGCGTCTGGTACGGGCGGGTGCGCTGATCCGCGCCCCCGCCGGCTCGGTGCGGGAGGGTACGCCCGCCGGCACCCGGCCGAGCGCCGTGAGCACCGCGCCGCCGCCCCCCTCGATCACCCGGGCGGTAGGCGGCCGGCACAGGCGCAGCCACCGGCCGAGCCGGTCCACCAGCGGGGCCGCGGCCGGAAGCGAGATGAGTGCCAGCAGGCTGGCGACGGCAGCCTGCCGAGGGAGAGGGCGGGTGCCTTCGCGGTGAGGGCGTCGGTCAGGAATCCCTGGCGCAGCGACCGCCCGAGCACTTCGGGCGGTCGCCCCTGCGCCGCGTCCCGGTCCGTCGCGGCCGTGGCCGGGCGCCGCCGTATCGCGCGCGGCGCGCTCGGACCGGGGTAGAGCACGTACGCGCCGCCGAGCAGCTGGACGGTGCGTGCCCGGGAATCGCCGCCGCCATGTCGTCGGCAGCGCGCGGTGACCGGGTGGCCCCGGTGGCCGCGAGCCTGACGGCCCTGCCGCGCGGTGAGTTCGGCCCGGCCGCCTCGCAGTGACGGACCGTTTCCTCCGAGGTCAGCTCGGCGCCGGAACGGTCCAGGGAAGCGCGATCGAGACCGTCTTGCCCCCGTCCGCCGTGGGGCTGACGCTCAGCCGCCCGCCGCACTCCTTGGCCAGGGAGCGGATGATGACCATGCCGCGCCCGTTGTCCTGCTGGACGGCCGCGGGCAACCGCCGGGGCCAGCGCGGATAGCTGTCCGTCACCCCCAGGTACAGCTCCTCGTCCCGGTCCAGCCGGAGGTCAACGGTGAAGGTGGGCGACTGGCCGAGGGTGTGCTGCACGGCGTTGGTGGCCAGCTCGGAAACGATCAGGCGGATGCTGTCGGCGAGGTCGGCGTCGTCAGGGAGGCCCCACTCGGTGAGTATGCGGGCCACGTATCCGCGCGCCGAGGAGACCGAGACCGGATCGCTCGGCAGAGTGACGGATGCTTCTTGCTGGTCTGCCATGGCGACGCCGTCCCTTCCCGGCCCGGCCGACACGGGATCGGCCGGGGTTGTGCTTCGCGCCAGATTGACACTGATGCTGCCCCGTGTAAGGACGATGCACCAAGATATGCGGGTATCTGTCGCCCGAAGCGGTGAACTCCGCCCCGGAGGAACGAACATGGGCGGGCGCCGCATCCGCCCCCGTGACCGGGCCCACGGGCCGCGGCTCAGCCGGGCTGAGCCGACGCCCCTTCGGGAGCGGTCCGTACGATCGTGGCCACCGCGGCCGAGACCTGTTCCGGCGTCAGGTCGGCCCGCGCGGTCAGCCGCAGCCGTGAGATCCCGTCCGGTACCGACGGGGGCCGGAAGCAGCCCACCGCGATCCCGGCCGTCCGGCAGTCGGCCGCCCAGCGCACCGCCGTGTCCGCGGACGGTGCCCTGACGGCGACCACCGCCGCGTCAGGGCGGGCCGCGGTGAGTCCGGCCGCGGTCAGCCGTGCGTACAGGGCCGTGGCCACCGCACGGGCCCGGCCGGCCCTTTCCGGTTCGCGCCGCAGCAGGCCCAGTGCGCCCAGGGCACCGCCGGCCGCCGCGGGGGCGAGTCCGGTGTCGAAGATGAACGTACGGGCCGTGTTGACCAGGTGGTCGATGACCCGGGCCGGGCCCAGGACCGCCCCGCCCTGGCTGCCCAGGGACTTGGACAGGGTGAGCGTGGCGACGATCCCCTCGCCGCCCGCGAGCCCCACGGCGGCGAGCGCGCCGCGTCCGCCCTCCCCGAGGACGCCGAGCCCGTGCGCGTCGTCGACCAGCAGTGCGGCGCCCTCGGCCCGGCACGCCGCCGCGAGTTCGGTCAGCGGAGCGGCGTCGCCGTCCACCGAGAAGACCGAGTCGGTCACCGCCAGCGCCCGTCCGCCGTGTGCGTGCAGGGCCTTGCGCACGGCTTCGGGCTGCGCGTGCGGCACCACGGCCGTCGCGGCCCGGGAGAGCCGGCAGCCGTCGACGATCGACGCGTGGTTGCCCGCGTCGGAGACGATCAGGGAGCCGTGGCCCGAGAGCGCGGTGAGGGCGGCCAGGTTGGCCGCGTAACCGGAGGAGAGCACAAGCGCCGCCTCGAAGCCGCAGAACTCCGCCAGTTCGCGTTCGAGCTCGGCGTGCAGGGTGGTGCTGCCCGTGACGAGCCGCGACCCGGTGGCGCCCGCACCCCAACGCCGTGCCGCTCCGGCGGCGGCGGCGGTGACCTCCGGGTGCCGGGAGAGGCCCAGGTAGTCGTTGCTCGCCAGATCCAGCAGTTCCGTCTCGGCGGGGCGCGGCCGCAGTGTGCGGACGAGTCCCGCGGCGGCCCGGCGGCGGGCCTCGTCGTCGATCCAGTCGAACGGGGCGAAGGACATGGAGTGGTCCCTTTTGTAGGCAGCTCACAGACCCTAGCCGCGGTCGCAGCGGGTCAGGGTGTGGCAATACCCACACCCTTCACCGCCTCTTCTGTCTGGTTCCTCCTTGGCCGATGGCGGTGCCGTACGCCAGGATCATCGCCATGGACCTGCTGAACACGCTGGTGGACAAGGGGCTGCGGCGCGAACTGCCGACCCGTGAAGAAGCGCTCGCCGTGCTGGCGACCTCCGACGACGAACTGCTCGACGTGGTGGCGGCCGCGGGCCGGGTGCGCCGGCAGTGGTTCGGACGACGCGTGAAGCTGAACTATCTGGTCAACCTCAAGTCCGGACTGTGCCCCGAGGACTGCTCGTACTGCTCGCAGCGGCTCGGGTCGAAGGCGGAGATCCTCAAGTACACCTGGCTGAAGCCGGACGAGGCGTCCAAGGCGGCCGCCGCCGGGGTGGCGGGCGGCGCGAAGCGGGTCTGCCTGGTGGCGAGCGGCCGCGGCCCGACGGACCGCGACGTCGACCGGGTGTCGCAGACCATCGAGGCGATCAAGGGACAGAACGAGGGCGTCGAGGTCTGCGCCTGCCTCGGTCTGCTCTCCGACGGGCAGGCGGAGCGGCTGCGCTCGGCCGGCGCCGACGCGTACAACCACAACCTCAACACGTCCGAGGGCACGTACGGGCAGATCACCACCACGCACACCTACGCGGACCGGGTGGAGACCGTGCACCAGGCGCAGGCCGCCGGACTGTCCGCCTGCTCCGGGCTGATCGCCGGCATGGGTGAGAGCGACGAGGACCTCGTCGACGTCGTCTTCGCGCTGCGCGAGCTCGACCCGGACTCCGTCCCGGTCAACTTCCTCATCCCGTTCGAGGGCACCCCGCTCGCCAAGGAGTGGAACCTCACCCCGCAGCGCTGCCTGCGTGTTCTCGCGATGGTCCGGTTCGTGTGCCCGGACGTCGAGGTGCGGCTCGCGGGCGGGCGCGAGGTCCATCTGCGCTCGATGCAGCCGCTCGCCCTCCACCTGGTCAACTCGATCTTCCTGGGTGACTACCTGACCAGCGAGGGACAGGCCGGCCAGACCGACCTGGACATGATCGCGGACGCCGGTTTCGAGGTGGAGGGCGCGGGTACGACGACGCTGCCCGGGCACCGTACGCAGGCGGGCGGTGGCTGCGGCTCGCACGAAGGAGGCTGCGCGCCCCGCGGCGACACCGCCGGGGAGCCGGCCGGGGACGGCGCCGGGGTACCGGCCGCGCGCACGGACCTGGTGGCGGTGCGCCGTCGCGGCGCCGGCACCGGTCTCGCGCCCAATGCCTGAGCCGCTCTCCCCCGCCGACCTGCGCGCCCTGGACCGGGCCCACGTCTGGCACCCCTACGGCCCGATGCCCGGCCGTCAGGAACCGCTGGTCGTGGAGTCCGCTTCCGGGGTGAGGCTCCGGCTCGCCGAGGAGGCGTACGGACAGCGCGAGCTGGTGGACGGCATGTCCTCGTGGTGGTCCGCGGTGCACGGGTACAACCACCCGGTCCTCAACGAGGCGGCGCGCGGTCAGCTGGACCGGATGAGCCATGTGATGTTCGGCGGGCTCACCCATGAGCCCGCCGTGCGGCTGGCGACGCGGCTGGTGGAGATCACCCCGGAGCCGTTGCGGCACGTGTTCCTCGCCGACTCCGGTTCGGTCTCGGTCGAGGTGGCCGTCAAGATGTGCCTGCAGTTCTGGCGTTCGGCCGGGGAGCCGGCCAAGCAGCGGCTGCTGACCTGGCGCGGCGGCTACCACGGGGACACCTGGCAGCCGATGTCGGTGTGCGACCCCGAGGGCGGGATGCACGAGCTGTGGTCGGGAGCCCTGCCCCGGCAGGTCTTCGCGGATCGGCCGCCGGACGGCTTCGACGCGGAGCCCGACGACGCCTACGTCACGCATCTGCGCGAGCTGATCGCGGACCACGCCCACGAGCTGGCCGCCGTGATCGTCGAGCCGGTGGTGCAGGGGGCGGGAGGCATGCGGTTCCACTCACCCGCGTATCTCCGGGTGCTGCGGGAGGCGTGCGACGCGCACGACGTCCTGCTGGTGTTCGACGAGATCGCGACGGGTTTCGGGCGTACGGGCCGGCTGTTCGCGGCCGGGCATGCCGGTGTCTCGCCGGACGTCATGTGTGTCGGCAAGGCTCTGACCGGCGGCTATCTCACCATGGCGGCGACGCTGTGCACCTCCCGGGTTGCCGAGGGCATCTCCAGCGGCGAGGTGCCCGTGCTGGCGCACGGTCCGACGTTCATGGGCAATCCGCTCGCCGCCGCGGTGGCCTGCGCCTCGATCGACCTCCTGCTGGGCCAGGACTGGGAGCAGGAGGTCAAGCGGATCGGCGCCGGGCTGCGGGCCGGTCTCGCCGAGGCGGCGGGCCTGCCCGGGGTCCGCGAGGTCCGGGTGCTGGGCGCCATCGGCGTCGTACAGCTCGATCACGAGGTGGACATGGAGGCCGCGACCCGGGCGGCGGTACGGGAAGGGGTCTGGCTGCGGCCGTTCCGCGACCTCGTCTACACCATGCCGCCCTATGTGACAGGTGATGACGACGTGGCGCGGATCTGCCGCGCCGTGTGCGCGGCGGCGAGGGAGGGCTGAGATGACGATTCTGGTGGTGACGGGGACCGGCACCGAGATCGGCAAGACGGTGGTGACCGCGGCGATCGCCGCGGTGGCGCGGGACCGCTCGGTCGCCGTGCTCAAGCCCGCCCAGACCGGCCTGGCCCCGGGCGAGCCCGGGGACGCCGCCGAGGTGGTGCGGCTCGCCGGCGGTCATGTCACCCCGGTCGAACTGGCCCGTTACCCGGACCCGTTGGCCCCGGCGACGGCCGCGCGCCGGGCCGGTCTGGCACCGGTGCGTCCGTACGAGGTGGCCGAGGCCGCGGAGAAACTGGCGGCCGACCACGATCTGGTGCTGATCGAGGGGGCGGGCGGACTGCTCGTACGCTTCGACGACGAGGGTTCCACACTCGCGGACGCGGCACGGCTGCTGGGCGCGCCGGTGGTCGTGGTGACGCCCGCGGGGCTCGGAACGCTCAATGCCACCGCGCTGACCTCGGAAGCACTGCGGAGCCGGGGCCTGGCGTGCCTGGGCGTGGTGGTGGGCAGTATGCCCGCGGCGCCTGATCTCGCCGCCCGGTGCAATCTCGGTGACCTTCCGGTCGCCGCGGGCGCACCCCTGCTGGGGGTGGTCCCGGCCGGTGCCGGAGCGCTGGCACCTTCGGATTTCCGTACGCGGGCGGCGGGTTGGCTGACCGCAGAGCTCGGCGGTCACCGGAAGGTGTGAAGACCGGCTGAGCGGTCGTGTGCAGGGGAGAAGGCGGCCGGTAGGGGGAAGGAATCGAGGGAGCCGTACGTGTTCTTCGAGGAGGCCGTCATGCAGCTGCGCAGCACGAAGACCCCGCGCGACGCGGTGCACCACCCCGTCTTCGCCCGGTTCTACGCGCGGATGAGTGTGGCCGCCGACGAACGGGGCGGGGTCGCCGCCTACCGCACCGAACTGCTGACCGGCCTGTCGGGCCGGGTGATCGAGATCGGTGCGGGCAACGGCCTGAACTTCGCGCACTATCCCGCGGCCGTGTCCGAGGTGGTGGCGATCGAGCCCGAGCGGAGCCTGCGGAAACTGGCGGTCGGCGCGGGGCTGAGGGCCGAGGTCCCGGTGGACGTGGTGCCCGGTACGGCGGAGGCGCTGCCGGTGAAGAGCGAAGCCTTCGACGCGGCCGTGGCCTCCCTGGTCCTGTGCACCGTGCGGAACCTGCCGCGGGCCCTGGCGGAGATCAGGCGGGTCCTGCGGCCCGGCGGTGAACTGCGCTTCTTCGAGCACGGGCTCGCCCCGGACCGTGGTCTGGCGACGGCGCAGCGCGTGGTGGACCGTACGGTCTGGCCGCTGCTGTTCGGTGGATGTCACACGGCGCGGGACACCCTTGCCGCTGTGGAGGCGGCCGGTTTCGAGCTGGGGACGTACCGCAGGCTGCGCATTCCGGAGAAGGGGCTGCGGCTCCCCTCCTCCCCGTGTGTCCTGGGCGTGGCACGCCGGCCGTTCCCGGACGTCATCTGAGGTGTCAGCCCTCGCTCGGCCCGCCTCAGGCCGGCTGGCCGGCGAGGGCCCGCGACGCGTCGGGCGGTTCCCGCCGATCCGGACGGCGACGATCCGGAGGGCGACGGTCCCGCCGCCGTCCGTCCGGGAGACGGACCGCTGGGGCACGCCTGTCCTCCGGCGATGATGCGCACCGGGCAGCCCCACGCCTGCCTGCCGGGGCCTCGCAAGGGGCGGCGCCGATCACCCGCTCCACTGGCGCAGCTCGTCGGCGATGACCCTGACGTCCGCCTTGCCCTCCTTCACCAGCCGGGCGAGATCACGCACCTGTTCCGGGGAGGTGATGACCTTCAGACCGGAGGCGACGAGATAGCCGTAGGCGACGGCGGAGGCGAACATCGCGTTGGAGTGTTCGAGCGCGGGAACGTGCAGCAGAAGCTGGAGAAGGGAAGCGGCCCGGGAGTGCGGGTCGCTGTAGACGGGGCTGCCGAAGATCTCCGCCTCATGGCGGCTCACGGCCGCGACCAGGGCGCCCCAGTCGACGACCTGCGGATCACCGGGCGTCCTGTGCTCGGCCACCATCAGCAGCCAGGAGAGGTCGATCCTCACGTTCAACGGGCTCGTTCGCCCTCCGTGCCGAACTCCTCCGCGAAAACCGACTCGTACTGCTTCATGAAGTCGGCCGCGGCTTCGACGAAGGTGTGTCCCACCTCGCCCGCGTCCTGCTTCACGAGTTCCTCTATGTAGCGGTTCACGCTCATCCCCCTCTGGAGCGCGCGCTGCCGCGCGGCCTCGGCGGTGGCCTCGTCCACTCGTACGTTCAGCTGAGTCTTGGGCACCTCATCACGCTAGCGCCTCTCCGCTAGCGTCGGCAAGGGCAAGCCATACGGTGCCCCGTACACGCGTGTGCGGTACGCGACCGCCCCCGCCGCCGGTCAGTCGCGGGGCCTGCCGGCGACCGACCGGGCGCGATCCCGGGGCGTTGATCCTCGCGGAGCTGGACGGCATCCTCGTCGGCACCGTCATCGTGGGCTTCGACGGCATGCGGTGCCCTCTGTACCGGCTCGCGGTGCGTCCCGGCCGCCCGGCGCCGCGGCATCGCCGCCGCCCTCCGGGAAACGGCGGAGGAGCGGTTCACCGACCCGCACAGTCCGGAAGGCGGTGCGACACGCCCGGCGTACCCCGTTCCCCCACTCGGCTGACGGCCGGCCCCGGCGGGCCTTACGATGTTCTGTCACCCACCGCCCCCCACGAAAGGTGTGAGCGTCCGCCCATGGGCGAGCCTCCCAGTAGCCGGCATCACGTCCGCCGCGCGGTCCCTCTGCCCCTGCCCGATCATGGGACGGAGGTGAACCGATGACCGAAGTGCTTCTGCTCCTGGTGGCGGTACTGCTCTCGCTCGCGTGCGGGGCCTTCGTGGCGGCGGAGTTCTCTCTGACCACGGTCGAGCGCGGCGAACTCGAACGCGCCGTCGACCGAGGGGAGCGGGGGGCGGCGAGCGCCCTCAAGGCCGTACGCGGCCTCACGTTCCAGCTGTCCGGCGCACAGCTCGGCATCACGGTCACCAACCTGGTGGTCGGCATGCTCGCCGAGCCGTCCGTCGCCGAACTGATCCGCGGGCCGCTGGAGGCCCTGGGCGCCTCCCCCGGCGTGGCGTCATCTGTGGCTCTGGTGATCGGCACCGCCCTGTCCACCGTGGTCCTGATGGTCGTCGGTGAACTCGTCCCTAAGAACTGGGCGATCTCCTCCCCTCTGGCCGTGGCGAAGCGGGTGGCGACCCCGCAGCGGGTGTTCACCGCCGTGTTCCGCCCGTTCATCAGCCACCTCAACAACACGGCCAACCGCATCCTGCGCCGTTTCGGGCTCGAACCGGCCGAGGAGCTCGCCTCCGCGCGCAGCCCTCAGGAACTGGTGGCCCTGGCGCGCCACTCCGCGAAGGAGGGCGCGCTGGAGGCGGACACCGCCGAACTGTTCGTACGCACCCTGAATCTCTCCGAGCTGACCGCCGAGAACGTGATGACCCCGCGCGTCCAGGTGACCGCGCTCGAGGTGCAGGCCACCGCCGAGGACGTCGCCAACGCGACGCGCGCGACCGGGCTCTCCCGCTTCCCCGTCTACCGGGGCAGCCTCGACTCGGTCGTCGGGGTCGCTCACATCAAGGACGTGCTGGCGATCCCCGCCGGGGAACGACCCCGCAAACGGGTCACGGACATACTGCGGGAGCCCTTGCTCGTACCGGAAACGCTCACCGTTGACCGGCTGCTCGACCGGCTGTCCGGCAAGCTGGCCATGGCTGTCGTCATCGACGAGTACGGCGGCACGGCGGGCGTCGTCACGCTGGAGGACATCGTGGAGGAGGTCGTCGGCGAAGTCCGCGACGAACACGATCCGCACGAGACGCCCGACCTCGCCCCGGCCGGTGAGGACGCCGACGGCCGCACGCTCTGGTCGGCGGACGGCGCGGCACGCACCGACCAGCTCAGGACCATCGGGCTGCGTGTGCCTGAAGGGCCTTACGAGACCCTGGCCGGCCTGATCGCCGCCGAGGTGGGACGCATTCCGAAGGTCGGTGACACCGTCGACCTGACCGGCTGGCGCATCGACGTGGTGGACGCCTCCGGACGCCGTGCCGCGCGGGCGCTCCTGCACGCGCCACACGCCGCCTCTTCCCAGCTGACGGAGGACGAACGATGACCGCCGTCCAGCTTCTCATCGGTCTGCTGACCCTTGTCGTCAACGCCTTCTTCGTCGGTGCGGAGTTCGCGATGATCTCCGTACGCCGCAGTCAGATCGAGCCCCAGGCCGACGCCGGCAACCGGCGTGCGCACAGCGTCATCTGGGGCCTCGAGCACGTGTCGGCGCTGCTCGCGGCGGCGCAGCTGGGCATCACCCTGTGCACGCTGGTGCTGGGCATCGTCGCCGAACCCGCCATCGCGCATCTGCTGGAGCCCGTGTTCGACGCGGTGGGCGTGCCGCACGGACTGGTGCATCCGCTGTCCTTCGTGATCGCCCTGTCGGTGGCGACGTATCTCCACATGCTCCTGGGCGAGATGGTGCCGAAGAACATCGCACTCGCCGAACCCGCCCGCAGCGCGCTGCTGCTCGGTCCTCCGCTGGTGGCGTTCGCCAGAGGGCTGCGGCCGGTGATCTTCACCATCAACGCCTTCGCGAACCTGCTGCTCAAGCTGTTGCGGGTGGAGACCAGGGACGAGGTGTCCGCGACCTTCTCCGACGACGAACTGGCCCGGCTGGTGAAGGACGCCGGGGATGCCGGGCTGGTCGACGACCGCTCGGCGGAGCGGCTCCGGCACGCGCTGGAGCTGGGCCGCCGGCCGGTCCGCGATGTCGTCCTGCCGGTGGACCGGGTGGTGTCCACCCGGGTCGGGACCACGCCGGAGGAACTGGAAGGGCTCGCTTCGCAAACCGGCTTCTCGCGCTTCCCCGTCATGGACAGCGAGGCGCGCATCCTGGGCTACCTCCATGTGAAGGACGCGCTGGACGCGACGCCGCGCGATGTCCCGTTCCCGGTGACGGCGATGCGCCCGATCGCGCGGGTACGCGCTTCGACGCCGCTCGACGACGTACTGACCGCGCTGCGGCGCAGCCGGACGCACCTGGCGGTGGTCGTCGACGAGAGCGACCGGCTGGCCGGGCTCGTCACCATGGAGGACGTGCTGCGCGAGCTGGTGGGCCGGCCGCAGGCGCGCTGAGCCCCGCCGGCACCCCGGTAATATCGCAGGGCCATGGAAATGAATGCCTCCTACACCAGCTTCGTCGCGGTCGGCGACTCCTTCACCGAGGGCATGTCGGACCTGCTCCCCGACGGCTCCTACCGCGGCTGGGCCGATGTCCTGGCCGCCCGCCTCGCGGCCCGTACGCCCGGATTCCGGTACGCCAACCTCGCCGTGCGCGGGAAGCTGATCGGGCAGATCGTCGACGAACAGGTGGGCGTCGCCGCGGCCATGCGGGCGGACGTCGTCACGCTCGTGGGCGGGCTCAACGACACCCTGCGGCCGAAGTGCGACATGGGCCTGGTGCGGGCCAGGCTGGAGGAGGCCGTCGAACGGCTGGCGCCGTCCTGCGGGCAGCTGGTCCTCATGCGCAGCCCGGGGCGCAACGGCCCGGTGATGCAACGCTTCCGGCCGCGGATGGAGGAGCTGTTCTCCCTGATCGACGACCTGGCCGCCCGGCACGGGGCGCTGGTGGTCGATCTGTACGGCGCGGCGTCCCTGGGCGACCCGCGGATGTGGGACGTCGACCGGCTGCATCTCACCGCGGAGGGCCACCGCCGGGTCGCCGAGGCGGTGTGGCAGGCGCTGGGACTCCCCGCGGAGCACGAGTGGCACACGCCGGTGCCCGCGACGCTGCCGCCCCGGTGGGTGGTGCGGCGGGCCGAGGACGTGCGGTTCGCGAGGCAGCATCTTGCGCCGTGGATCGGACGGCGGCTGACGGGCAGGTCGTCCGGTGACGGCCGCCCGCCCAAGCGGGCCGAACTGCTCCCGTTCGAGCCGCCTTCCAGCTGACCGCTCAGGGGCCCGTGAGGCGCTGGGGACCGGTGCCCGCCTCCGCCTCCGCAGCGGCCTCGCCCGCGGTGGATCTCTCGTAGCAACCGACAAGTCCACCCGCGGCGCCGACATGAAGGAACCGCCAGTAGAATCTGCACACGTGACTGCTGTGTCTGCGAAGCCTCGTATCCCCAATGTCCTGGCCGGCCGCTACGCCTCCACGGAGCTGGCCGTCCTCTGGTCCCCCGAGCAGAAGGTGAAGCTGGAGCGTCAGCTGTGGCTGGCGGTGCTGCGCGCTCAGAAGGACCTCGGGATCGAGGTGCCGGACGCCGCCCTCGCCGACTACGAGCGCGTACTCGACCAGGTCGACCTGGCCTCGATCGCCGAGCGCGAGAAGATCACCCGGCACGACGTGAAGGCCCGGATCGAGGAGTTCAACGCTCTCGCCGGCCACGAGCAGGTCCACAAGGGCATGACGTCCCGGGACCTCACGGAGAACGTCGAGCAGCTTCAGATCCGGCTCTCGCTGGAACTGATGCGTGACCGCACGGTGGCGGTCCTGGCCCGGCTCGGCAAGCTGTCGGGTGAGTACCGCGAGCTGGTCATGGCCGGCCGGTCCCACAACGTCGCCGCACAGGCGACGACGCTCGGCAAGCGGTTCGCGACCGCCGCGGACGAGATGCTGGTGGCGTACGCACGGCTGGAGGATCTCCTCGGCCGGTACCCGCTGCGCGGCATCAAGGGCCCCGTCGGCACCGCGCAGGACATGCTGGACCTGCTCGGCGGCGACGCCGCGAAACTCGCCGACCTGGAGCAGCGCATCGCGGGGCACCTCGGATTCGCCCAGGCGTTCACCTCGGTCGGCCAGGTCTATCCCCGCTCGCTCGACTACGACGTGGTGACCGCGCTCGTCCAGCTGGCCGCCGCACCCTCGTCCGTCGCGAAGACCGTACGGCTGATGGCCGGCCACGAACTGGTGACCGAGGGCTTCAAGCCCGGTCAGGTCGGCTCGTCCGCCATGCCGCACAAGATGAACACCCGCTCCTGCGAGCGTGTCAACGGTCTGATGGTGATCCTGCGCGGTTACGCCTCGATGACGGGCGAGCTGGCGGGCGACCAGTGGAACGAGGGCGACGTGTCCTGCTCCGTGGTCCGCCGGGTGGCCCTGCCGGACGCGTTCTTCGCGTTCGACGGCCTCCTGGAGACGTTCCTGACGGTACTGGACGAGTTCGGTGCGTTCCCCGCGGTCGTCGCACGTGAGCTGGACCGCTACCTGCCGTTCCTCGCCACGACCAAGGTCCTCATGGGCGCGGTACGCGCCGGAGTGGGCCGGGAGGTGGCACACGAGGCGATCAAGGAGCACGCCGTCGCCTCCGCGCTCGCCATGCGGGAGCAGGGCGCGGAGCGCAACGAACTGCTGGACAAGCTGGCCGCCGACGAGCGCATCCCGCTGGACCGTGCGCAGCTGGACGCGCTGATGGCCGACAAGCTGTCCTTCACAGGTGCGGCGGGCGACCAGGTCACGGCCGTGGTCTCCCGGATCGAGGAGATCACCGAGCAGCACCCCGGGGCCGCGGGTTACACCCCGGGCTCCATCCTCTGACAGCCGGACAACGGCACCGGATGACTCGATGACTCCTGAAGAACTCCTGGCCGCCCGCGACCGCATCGTCCCCGATGTGGTCGCGGGCGGTCTGCGCGTGCTGTTCTGCGGCATCAACCCCAGCCTCACGACCGCTGCGACCGGCTTCCACTTCGCCCACCCGGGCAACCGCTTCTGGCCGGTGCTCCATCTGTCGGGCTTCACACCCGGGCGGCTGAAACCCTCGGACCAGGGCGAACTGTTGGGTTACGGCCTGGGCATCACCAACGTCGTGGCGCGAGCGAGCGCGCGTGCCGACGAACTGAGCGCCGCGGAGTTCCGCGAGGGCGGTCGAATCCTGACGGCGAAGGTGGCGCACCTGGAACCGCAGTGGCTGGCCGTCGTCGGCGTCACCGCCTACCGCACCGCCTTCGGTGAGCGCCGCGCTCAGATCGGGCCGCAGGAGCGGAGGATCGGCGGGGCGCGCGTCTGGGCCCTCCCCAACCCCAGCGGGCTCAACGCCCACTGGACCGTGCGGACGATGGCCGAGGAGTACGGCCGCCTCCGCGCCGCCGCGTCCGGCGACAGCCCGTCCCTGGCCGACAGCTGAGCCGGCCCGCGCACCGCGGCGCTTCTGGTCCGCCCGACCACGAGCGCGCTGCGGCCCTGTGACACCGCGTCCGTGGTCCTGCTGTGCGGCCGTCCGGTTCCGGGGATGTGGAGGGGACGGGCCGGGCGCGGTCAGGGTGGGTCGACCACCGTGACCAGCACGCTCAGCTCGCAGCCCGGTCCGCTGTCCTGCTGGTGCAGCCCTAGGGCTATCCAGCGTTCCTCGATCCGCCACAGCTGGAGGTACTCGCAGCTCGCCACCGGATCAGCCCAGGGCTCGGCTATCTCCTCCCCGGCGGCCATCCGCGCCTGCGCGCTCCACAGGCTGACGAGCTCCGGCTCGCCCCATCGCAGGGTCAGCAGCGTGAGCAGCGCATCGTGCTCGGCGACGCACTGCGCCCGGTGCTCCAGACGCTCCGTCCCGCCGCTCCCCCAGTGCTCGTCGGTGTGCAGGAACGCTCTGTGGTAGCCGGGCCCGCTGACTCCCGAGCCCGCCGGGGTGCGCTCCGACGGGAAATCCCGGGCGCGCATCCCGTCGATGAGTCGGAGGTGGTGTGCGGTCGTCATACCGTCAGTAAACCGCTCGCCACTGACAAGTGACGCCCTGCCGGGCGGGGATGGGGGTTTCCGGCCGCTCCCGGCTCCCTGGGCGGTGCCGTCACGCGCCCCCGATCCGCCTCCCCTATCTGTCCGGGGCCGACCTCCTCAGTCGCATGTCGGCGCCGTTCCGGCCAAGTTGGGGGCAAGGGATCGCACCCAGCGGAAATCGTCGCGCACGAGTCCGGTTTCGTCGCTCCGCGCTGCCGCGGGTCACCTCTCGGTACCGGCTCCGGCCCGTGGTCGCCGCGCCCCCGACCAGCGAGTACGATCCGGCAGAACATGCGCGCGAGCTGGGAGGACACACCGTGGGCCAGCTGACCGGCGGGGATCCGTCACTGTTGAGGCGGATCAACTCCGCGGTGGTACTGCACGCTCTCAGGGGCGCGGGTTCTCCCACACTGACGGACCTGACCCGGATCACGGGACTCTCCCGCCCCACGGTCGAGGGTGTCGTCGAAGGGCTCTTCGAGGCCGGGCTGGTCGTCGAGGCGCAGGCCGACGAAGGCGAGGCACGGCGCCAGGGGCGGCCTGCCAGGCGGTTCCGTTTCCGGGCCGAGGCCGGGCACCTGCTGGGGGTCGAGATCGGGCCGCACCGGGTCTCGGCCCTGCTGTCGGGGCTGGACGGCCGCATCATCGGGGCCGGTTCGCGCGCGGTGTCAGAGACGGCCGGGGCGGACGACCGGCTGGACCAGGTCAGGACGGTGATAGCCGACCTCCTGCGGCGCACGGGAGTGGCCCGCAGCAGCCTGCGGGCGGTCGGCGTGGGCAGCCCCGGCATCGTGGAGGCGGACGGCACCGTACGGCTGGGGACCGCTCTGCCGGAGTGGACCGGACTGGCCCTCGGGGAGCGGCTGCGGCGTTCGTTCCGGTGTCCCGTGCTCGTGGAGAACGACGCCAACGCCGCGGCGGTGGCCGAGCACTGGAAAGGCGCGGCGACGGAGTCGGACGACATCGTGTTCGTCCTGGCGGGACTGAGCCCCGGGGCCGGTGCGCTGATCGGCGGGCGGCTGCACCGGGGATACGGCGGGGCTGCCGGGGAGATCGGCGCACTGCATCTGCTGGGGCGGGACGTGACGCCGGAGCGGTTGCTGTCGACGACCGACACCCCGCTCGAACCACTGGACGAGCACGCGGTGGCCGCGGTCTTCGCGCAGGCACGGCGGGGTGACCCCGATGCGCAGGCGGCCGTCGAGCGGTTCATCCAGCGGCTGGTGCACGACGTCGCCGCTCTGGTGCTCGCGCTCGATCCGGAGCTCGTGGTGATCGGTGGCTGGGCCGCCGGGCTGGACGGCGTACTCGACCCGCTGCGCGGGGAGCTGGCGCGCTACTGCCTGCGCCCGCCCCGGGTCACGCTCTCCCTGCTGGGGGAGGCGGCCGTCGCGACCGGGGCCCTGCGGCTGGCGCTCGACCATGTGGAGGAGCAGTTGTTCGCGGTGGAGGGCACGGTGACGGCCCGCCGCTGAAACGCGACGGGCCGTACGGTGCGAGGCGGGACGGTGCGAGGCGGGACGGTGCGAAACCGGCCGGTGCGGGGCGGGTCGGCCCTGGTCCGGGTCGCACAGCTCGGGAGCTGGGACACAGAAGGGCCTGCGGAGGTCAGGAAGCCTGGCGCTCCTGGTCGTCGTGGCGGATCTCCAGTGCGCCCGAGTCACCGAAGGTGAGCCGGCAGGTGTCGGCCCGGTAGGTGGCTACGGACACCGCCGCCGTGCCGCCCGCCGCGAAGTACCGCGTGGTGACCACGAGTACCGGGGCGCCCGGGAGCCTGTCGAGCTCCTTGGCGTCGTCCGCCCGCGCGGAACCCAGTTCCACCGAGCGGTCCTGGCCGTTGAGACCCAGCCGGTCCAGTTCGCGAAGGACGCTCCGTGCCCGGGCAGGACCTGAGGGTGCGTCGATCGCGGAGAGGGCGGGCACCGAGGAGGCGGGGACGTAGAGGAGTTCCGCCGCGAGCGGCTGTCCGTGACTGACGCGGATGCGCCGCACCCGGTGCACGGTGTCCCCGGTGTCCGCGTCGAACAGCGCCTGCACGACCGCGGGGGCGGGCCCGGTGGTGCAGTCGGCGGGCTGCCACGCCTCGCCGGTGCCACCCGTCCAGTCCTGCTGCGCGGTGGACACGGCGACGCCCACGCGGGGCGGAGCGACGGTGGTTCCCACGCCTCGGCGACGCTGGAGCCTGCCTTCGAGTTCCAGCTGTTCCAGAGCCTGCCGGAGCGTGGCTCTGGCGACACCGAACCGGGCCGCGAGGTCACGCTCGTTGGGCAGGATCTCCCCCACCGCGAAGTCCGAGTCGAGTGCCTCACTGAGCACGGTCTTGAGGTGCCAGTACTTCGGCTCCTGTACCGATTCCAGCTGCGTGGTCCCCACCCTGTCCTCCGCAATCGCCCAGCGGCTTTCCGCGACGTTATTTATTAAAGGTTCCTGTCTTAACGTTGTGACCATAGGACGACGCCTCCCCTTGGTCAAGACCAATCCTCCCGCAGTAACGGAAAGAAACGGGTCCATACCGCAGAGCGTTCACGGGACGTTCGTGATGCCGTGAGCCGCGCGCAGCACAAAACCCCACGTCCGGGCAGGTCGTGGGGTTCCGCGGAGGGGACGCGTGGGGCTCGGATTCGCTGAAGGTGCGGAATTGGCGGAAGTTAACCGGTGGGCAGTCCGGAGAGTTTGTCCGGATTACGAATGAGATAGACGCATTGAATCACGCCGTCCCTGATGTCCACCTGGAAGAACGTGTCCGGCTCGCCGTCGACGAGGATCACCAGCGCCGCGCCCCCGTTGAGTTCGGCGAACCGGAACTCCATGCCCGGACTCCGTTCCCCCCCGACCGCGATGAGGAAGCGGCCGACCTTGTCCGCGGTCTCGATGACCCGCCTCGGGGCCTTCGACTTGCCGCCGCTGTCACTGACGAGCCTCACGTCCGGCGCCAGCAGCGCCAGGAGTTGGTCGAGATCACCGCCGGACGCCGCGGCGAGGAAGCGTTCGGTCAGGTCGCGGCGCTCGGCCGGGTCCACGTCGTAGCGGGGTCTGCCCTCCTCCACGTGGCGCTTGGCGCGTCCGGCGAGCTGGCGCACCGCGGCCTCGGTCCGGTCGAGGGCGTCGGCGATCTCCGCGTACGGGAAGCCGAACGCCTCGCGCAGCACGAATACGGCGCGCTCCAGCGGGGAGAGGGACTCCAGCACGACGAGCACCGCCATGGAGACGGATTCGGCGAGAATCGCCCGTTCCGCGGTGTCGGGGACGCGGGGGCCGAAGTCGGTGACGACCGGCTCGGGCAGCCATGGGCCGACATACGCCTCGCGCCGCGACTGGAGGTGGCGCAGCCGGTCGATGGCGAGGCGGGTGGTGACGCGTACGAGATAGGCCCGAGGCTCCCGTACGTCCTCCCGGTCCGCGGACGACCAGCGCAGCCATGCTTCCTGGACCACGTCCTCCGCGTCGGCGACGCGACCGAGCATGCGGTAGGCGACTCCGGCCAGCACGGGCCGGTGTTCTTCGAAGAGGTCGGTTGCGGGATCGGCTGTCACCGTGCCATCCCAGCCCACCGGGGGTGTGCTGTCCAGCGGGAATCACCACGGAGCCCTGAACTCCCGGCCACCGGGCGGCAACCGTCGCTGTGAACCACCGCTCCCGGCCCCGGACGGCCCCCGTACCGCCTGGCGAGGGCGGCCCCCTGCCCGACGCGTTCTGCGGGGCGATCAGCGTACGGCGTCCGCAGGTGGCCGAGACGGTGACCCGACCGGGTCCTGCGGCTTTCGTGCGGATGCCAGGGGCGCCCTGTTCACCTGCGGTTGGCGTGGTGGCCGCCGCCGGGCACTAGGCATGGGCCGGGACGGCGGGAACCAGCTCCGTCCCGACCGCACCACCGCCCAACGCCCCGGAGGCACATCCATGTCGTCGCGTCCGCACATCCCGCACCCCGGCCGCCGCACCGTCCTGCGCGGCTCGCTCCTCGTCTCGGCCGCCACCGCACTTCCGGCCGCCGTCACCTCGGCCCCGGCCTTCGCGCTCGCCGGCAGGCCGAGTGCGGCGTGGGGCGTCCAGACGGGCGCGGTGACCTCGTCGTCCGCGCTCGTCTGGGTGCGATCGGACCGCCCGGCGCAGATGCTCGTCGAGACGTCGGCCACCGAGTCGTTCCGCCGCGCCCGCAGATGGCACGGCCCGCTCGTCGGGACCCGTACGGACTTCACCGGCACGACGCCCCTGTACGGGCTGCCGCCGGGCGAGCTGGTGCACTACCGGGTGACACTCGCCGACCCGCACGATCCGCGCCGCACGGGCAAGCCGGTGTACGGATCGTTCCGTACGGCTCCGGCCCGGCGGCGCGACGGCGTGCGCTTCCTCTGGTCGGGCGACATCGCCGGCCAGGGCTGGGGCATCAACCCGGACATCGGCGGCTACCGGGTGTACGACGAGATGCGCCGCCTGGACCCCGACTTCTTCCTCTGCAGCGGGGACAGCATCTACGCGGACGGGGTGATCGAGCCGGCGGTGACGCTGCCCGACGGCCGGATCTGGCGCAACATCACCACCGAGGAGAAGTCGAAGGTCGCCGAGACCCTCGACGAGTACCGCGGGAACTTCCGGTACAACCTGCTCGACGCGAACGTGCGCGCGTTCAACGCGCGGGTGCCCTCCGTCGTCCAGTGGGACGACCACGAAGTCCGCAACAACTGGTACCCCGGGCAGATCCTCGACGATCCGCGCTACACCGAGAAGGACGTGGACGTGCTGGCGGCCCGGTCGATGCGGGCGTTCGGCGAGTACGTCCCCGCCCCGGCCGCGCACGGCCGCTCCAGCGGTGGGCGGATGCACCGCGTCGTACGGCACGGACCGCTCCTGGACGTCTTCGTCCTGGACATGCGCTCCTTCCGCAACCCCAACTCCCCCAACAGGCAGGCCGACGACACCACGGGCATCCTCGGTGCCGAGCAGCTCGCCTGGCTCAAGCGGGAGCTGTCGCGCTCGCGCGCCACCTGGAAGGTGATCGCCGCGGACATGCCGCTGGGTCTGGTCGTCGAGGACGGTGCCACGGACTTCGAGGCGGTGGCGCAGGGCGATCCCGGCGCTCCGCTCGGCCGCGAACTCCAGGTGGCCGACCTCCTGCGGTACATCAAGCGGCAGCGGATCACCGGCACGGTCTGGCTGACCGCCGACGTCCACTACACGGCGGCGCACCACTACTCCCCGAGCGCGCGGCCTTCGCGGACTTCGCGCCGTTCTGGGAGTTCGTCTCAGGGCCGCTGGCGGCCGGTGGCTTCCCGGCGAACAAGCTCGACGCCACTTTCGGGCCCGAGCGGGTCTTCGTCCGGGCGCCGCAGCGGGCGAACGTCTCCCCCATGGAGTCGCCCCAGCACTTCGGCGAGGTGGAGATCGACGGCGACAGCGGCGCACTCACGGTGCGGCTGCGGGCCCAGGGCGGGACGGTCCTGTTCAGCAAGGTGCTCCAGCCCGGGCTTACCGGCCAGTGAACCGGGGGGAGCCGAAAAGCACCCCGAGAACCGGACAAAAAAGGATGATAGGCAGCCAGATACACACTTAACCCATCAGTCACAAGGCGTTCGTGACCAGGCAACACCGCTGGGCCACAGTGAGCACATGACTGACGTGACATCCGCGAAGAGCGCCCGCCGCCACCACTGGCGGCGGGACATGACCGAGCTGGCCGCCCTGTTCACGGCGGTCGCCGTGGCCGACGCGATCGCCAACCTGATCGGGCACCAGCCGGACGGCCCCTTCCTGCTCATCGCCTCGGCCGTGGCGCTGGCCGCCACGGCCGGTTTCCACACCTGGTGGGCCCGGCGCCACAGCCACGCCCCGCCGGGTCCGGCCGCCGGGGAAGCGGCACCGGACGCCGGGGGCCCGGCCGGCCTGGCCGCCGAGGACACCGTCCTGTGGCGGATGCGGACGACCGTGCGCGACACGCCGGGCAGCCTGGCCGCCCTGTGCACCGCGCTGGCCCGTTTCCGGGTCGACATCCTCACCCTCCAGACGCATCCGCTGGCCAACGGCACCGTCGACGAGTTCCTGCTGCGGGCGCCCCTCACGCTCCAGGCGCAGGAGCTGACCCGGGAGATCTCCGCGGCGGGCGGCAGCTCCACCTGGATCGAGCGCGCGGACGCCCACGACCTGGTGGACACCCCGACCCGGGTCCTCGGGCTCGCCACCCGTACCGCACTGGACGCCGCGGAACTCCCGCTGGCACTCCGCCAGTTGCTCGGGCGCTGCACCATCCACTCGCTGCCCGCCGTCTCCGTGACCGGCCGTGCCACCGGGGAGAGCGCACCGGTGGAAGGAGTGCTGGAGGAGACCTCGATGCGGCTGCGCGACCCCTCGGGCGGTGTCATCACCGTGGAGCGTCCGCACCTGCCGTTCACACCCACCGAGTTCGCACGCGCCCGCGCCCTGGTCGAACTCGACGCGCGGCTCGGCCCCCGGGTCCCGCGCAGCCAGGACGTGCTCACCCTTCCCGAGGGCAACGAGATCACGGTGCGCCGCGCGGACCACGGCGATCTCACCGCCGCCCGCGCCATGCACGACCGCTGCTCGGAGCAGACCCTCGGGTTGCGGTACCACGGCCCGGTCCGCGACGCCGGCCGCTACCTCGATCACCTGCTGAGCCCGCGCTTCGGCCGCACCCTCGCCGTGCAGACCGCCTCCGGCAAGCTGGTGGCGCTCGGCCACCTGCTCTGGGACGGCGACGAGACCGAGGTCGCCCTGCTCGTCGAGGACGACTGGCAGCGCCGCGGCATCGGCTCGGAGCTGCTGGGACGACTGGTGGCGCTGGCGGTCGAGGCCGGCTGCGAGAGCGTGTACGCCGTCACCCAGGCCCACAACACGGGCATGGTCGCGGCGATGCGCGGGCTCGGACTCCCCCTCGACTACCAGATCGAGGAGGGCACGCTCGTCGTCACAGCCCGACTGGACGCGACTCCCGTACGGGCGCTGCCGTCGTACGAGGGGGCAGAGCGGACGGGCCGCTGAGCGCCTGGCACAGGTCGGCCCACAGGTCCTCGACGTCCTCCAGGCCGACCGACATCCGCAGCAGCCGGTCACTGACGCCGGATGCCCGCCGGTCCCCCTCGGCCACGATGCGGTGGCTGATGGAGGCCGGATGCTGGATCAGCGAGTCCACGCTGCCGAGGCTGACGGCCGGCGTGATGAGCCGCACCGACGCGATCACCCGGTGCGGGTCCCCGTACACCTCGAACGAGAGCATGGCACCGCCCACCCGCGGGTAGTGCACGCGGGCGATGCGCGGGTCCGCGGTGAGCCGTCCGGCGAGCTCGGCGGCGCTCTGCGACGCGGCACGCACCCGTACCGGCAGCGTCGACAGGCCCCGCAGCAGCAGATAGCCGGCGAGCGGGTGCAGTACGCCGCCGGTGGCGAACCGCACCTGGCGCAGCGTCGCCGCGAACTCCTCGTCGCAGGCCACGACCCCACCCATCACGTCGCCGTGACCGCCCAGGTACTTGGTGGCGCTGTGCAGCACGATCCGGGCACCGTGCTCGACCGGCCGCTGGAGCACCGGGGTGGCGAAGGTGTTGTCGACGAGGAGCGGCACGGAGCCGCAGGCGTGCGCGACGGCCCGGATGTCCACCTCGGCGAGGGTCGGATTGGCGGGGGTCTCCACCATCACGAGCCCGGTGTCGGGGCGGATGGCGTCGGCGATGCCCGCCGGGTCGGTCCACGTCACCTCCGTACCGAGGAGGCCGGCGCCCAGCAGGTGGTCGCTGCATCCGTAGAGCGGGCGGACGGCGACCACGTGGCGCAGGCCGACGCTCGCACGGGCCAGCAGGACGGCGGTGAGGGCCGCCATTCCGCTGGCGAACGCGACGGCGCTGTCGGTCCCTTCGAGACGCGCCAGGGCCGTTTCGAAGCGCCCGGTGGTGGGGTTGTCGAGGCGCGCGTAGACGGGCGGCCCCTCCGGCCTGGCGCCGGTGGCGGCGAAGGCGTCGATCCGCTCGGCCTCGCCCCTGGAGTCGTACGAGGGGTAGGTGGTCGACAGGTCGAGCGGCGGGGCGTGCAGTCCGAGGGAGGCGAGATCGTCGCGTCCGGCGTGCACGGCTTCGGTGGCCAGCGCCCTGGACGGGGATGCGGTCCAGGGCGTCGTCGAGGCTTCGGTGTCCATGTCACCACTCTGAACAGCAGCCGGGTCAAAGCGGTGAACCTCCGTGTTACGTTCGGCAGATGGCCGATTCTGTAGCTCTTGATCCGGTGGATCTCCACATTCTGCGGCTCCTCCAGAACGATTCACGGACCACCTACCGGGAGCTGGCCGCCGAAGTCGGGGTGGCTCCCTCCACCTGTCTGGACCGGGTGACCCGGCTGCGGCGCTCCGGCGTCATCCTGGGCCATCAGCTGCGCCTGGACCCGGCGCGTCTGGGACGGGGGGTGCAGGCGCTGCTCCTGGTGCAGGTCCGGCCGCACCGGCGCGAGCTGATCGGGCCGTTCGTCGACCGGATCAGGGCGCTGCCGGAGTCCCGGGCGCTGTTCCACCTCACCGGCCCCGACGACTACCTGGTCCAGGTGGCCGTCTCGGACACGGCGGACCTCCAACGTCTGGTGCTGGACGAGTTCACCTCGCGCCGTGAGGTGGCCCGGGTGGAGACCCGGCTGATCTTCCAGCAGTGGGAGTGCGGGCCGCTGCTGCCACCGGGGCCGGCGCCGGGGCCCTCGCCCGAAGCGCCGTCGGCCGGCTGACGCGAGGGGGGTGGTGACGCGGGGGCCCTCACCGTATGAGGATGTCCGCATGTCAGACACTTCTCACAGCGCGCTGCCCCGCCAGGTCGCCGACGCCCACGTCGACGCGTACATCGAACTCGACCCGATCACCGGTACGTACCTCGGTGTCGCCGAAAGCTCCCGCAGGCTGCCCGACTTCTCGCCCGCAGGCCAGGCGGCCCTCGCCGGTCTCGCCCGCGAGACCCTGGCGAAGCTCGACGCGGCCGAGAAGCTGCCGGGCGCGGACAGCGACGCCGAGCGCCGGTGCGGACGGCTGCTGCGCGAGCGGCTCACCGCCGAACTCGGCGTCCATGACACCGATGAGGGACTGCGGGTGGTCTCCAATCTCCGCTCACCCGTGCACAGCCTCCGTGGCGTGTTCACGGTCATGCCGACCGCCACCGACGAGGACTGGGCCGCGGTCGCGGCCCGCCTGCGGGCCGTCCCGGCGGCGCTTGAGGGATACCGCGCCTCGCTCGAACTCGGCCTGGAGCGCAAGCTGTACGCGGGACCCCGCGCGACCGCCACGTTCGTCGGGCAGCTGACGGCGTGGGCCGGCTCGCGGGGTTCGGGGTTCTTCCAGGACTTCGTCTCCCCCGGTCCCGCCGCGCTGCGCGCCGAGCTCGACGCCGCGGCAGGTCAGGCCGCGGCGGCGCTGGTGGCACTGCGCGACTGGACGAGCGAGGTGTACGCCCCGGCGATCGAGGGCGCCCCCGACACCGTGGGGCGGGAGCGGTACGCGCGCTGGACGCGCTACTACAACGGCACGGACCTGGATCTGGACGAGGCGTACGCGTACGGCTGGTCCGAATACCACCGCCTGCTGGCCGAGATGAGGACCGAGGCGGAGAAGATCCTGCCCGGCGCCGGGCCCTGGGAGGCCCTCGCCCACCTCGACGCGCACGGCAAGCACATCGAGGGCGTCGAGGAGGTGCGTGTCTGGCTGCAGGAGCTGATGGACGAGGCCATCGAGGCTCTCGACGGCACCCACTTCGAACTGGCCGAGCGGGTACGCAAGGTGGAGTCCCGCATCGCCCCGGCGGGCGGCGCCGCCGCCCCGTACTACACCGGGCCGTCCGAGGACTTCTCGCGCCCCGGCCGGACCTGGCTGCCGACGATGGGCGAGACCCGCTTCCCCGTGTACGACCTGGTGTCCACCTGGTACCACGAGGGGGTGCCCGGCCACCACCTGCAGATCGCGCAGTGGAAGCACGTGGCGCAGAACCTCTCCCGCTACCAGACGTCGTTGGGGCAGGTCAGCGCCAACGCGGAGGGCTGGGCGCTGTACGCGGAGCGGCTGATGGACGAGCTCGGCTTCCTGCCCGACGCGGAGCGACGGCTCGGTTATCTGGACGCGCAGATGATGCGCGCCTGCCGGGTGATCATCGACATCGGCATGCACCTGGAGCTGGAGATCCCGGCGGACTCGCCGTTCCACCCCGGTGAGCGGTGGACTCCGGAGCTGGCCCAGGAGTTCTTCGGCGGGCACAGCGGCCGGCCCGCCGACTTCGTCGAGAGCGAGCTGACCCGCTATCTGTCGATGCCGGGCCAGGCCATCGGCTACAAGCTGGGTGAGCGCGCCTGGCTGCTCGGCCGGGAGAATGCCCGCGCGGCACACGGCGACGCGTTCGACGCGAAGGCGTGGCACATGGCAGCCCTCTCCCAGGGCTCCCTCGGGCTGGACGATCTGGTGGACGAGCTGTCCAGGCTCTGAGCCCTACGGCCCGGCAGCCGGCCCCGAGGGACGGCTGCCGCGCCGGACCTGCGCGTGGAGGGTGCCGGAGCCGGCGGCACGGCCCGCCTCAGCAGCCGCACTCCTCAAAGTCGGCAGGTGCGGTGAGGGTGTCGGCGCCGCGCCTCTCGCGGCCCCGCAAGGTCTCGAACTCGAACCCCTCGCGCACCCAGTACTCAAAGCCGCCGAGCATCTCCTTGACCTGGTAGCCGAGTTCGGCGAGGGCCAGGGCGGCGCGCGTCGCCCCGTTGCAGCCGGGACCCCAGCAGTACGTGATCACGGGCACGGCCGGGTCGAGGAGTTCGCGGGCCTGCCCGGCGATGAGAGCGGTCGGCAGGTGCACAGCGCCGGGTATGTGCCCCTGGTCCCAGGAGGCGGTGGAGCGGGAGTCCAGGACCACGAAACCGGGCTCGCCGCCCGCCGCGAGGGCCGCCGCGACGTCGGAGACATCGGCGTGGAAGGCGAGCGAGGCGCCGAAGTAGGCGGCTGCCGCGGCCGGAGCGGCCGGCGGGACGCGGAGGACAGGGTTGGACGCGGACGTGATCACCTGTGAGGTCATGGCCAAGAAGCTACGGGCAGTGATCACCCGGCGGAAGTGAAGATCCCCGGCATCCCTCTTGATCGGCCGGGGATCTCCCGGTTGTCTGGGGCCCATGACCGACTATTCACCGGACGCCACCGACTGGCGCATCCTCGACGTCCTCCAGCGCGACGGCCGGGCCTCCTTCGCCGAGCTGGCGCGCGCCGTGGCGATGTCCCCGAGCGCGGTCACCGAGCGGGTCCGCCGCCTGGAGGACGCGGGGGTCATCAGCGGATACTCGGCGGTCGTGGACCCCGACCGGCTCGGACTGCCGATCCTCGCTCTGGTACGGCTGCGCTACCCCAACGGCAATTACAAGCCGTTCCACGCACTGACGGACACCACTCCGGAGATCATCGAGGCCCACCACGTGACGGGGGACGACTGCTTCGTCCTCAAGGTCACCGCCCGGTCCATGCGCCACCTGGAGGAGGTCACCGGCAGGATCGGCGCGCTCGGGGCCGTGACCACCAGCATCGTGTACTCCTCCCCGCTCCCCCGGCGGCCGATCAGTCGCTGAGCCCGTCCGCCGAGCGGTGGCGCACCGCCGATCCGTGCCGCTCCTTCACCACTTCGAGCTGGACGGGGATACGGCGGCGCAGGTCGGCCACGTGGCTGACGATGCCGACGCTGCGGTCCCGCTCCCGCAGCGAGTCGAGGACGTCGAGCACCTCGTCCAGGGTCTGTTCGTCCAGACTGCCGAAACCCTCGTCGATGAAGAGCGTGTCGAGCCGTACACCGCCGGCCTCGTCGGTGACGACATCGGCGAGACCGAGTGCCAGCGCCAGGGAGGCGAAGAACGTCTCACCGCCGGACAGGGTCGCCGTATCGCGTTCCCGGCCGGTCCAGGAATCCACGACATGCAGGCCGAGACCCGCCCGCCGGCCGCCGGACCGGGCGTCCGAGTGGACCAGGGTGTAGCGGCCCGACGACATCTTCCGGAGCCTGGCGGTGGCGGCGGCGGCGACCTGTTCGAGTCGCGCCGCGAGCACGTACGCCTCCAGGCGCATCTTGCGTTCGTTGTCGGCCGAGGTGCCCGCGGTCAGCCCGGCGAGCCGCGCCACCCGCTCGTACTCCCGGCGCAGCGGCCCCAGCGCGCGTACCTCTTCGGTGGCCCGGCGCGACAGCCGGTCGAGCTCGGAGCAGCGTTCCCGGGCGGCGGCCAGGGCGGCCCCGGCCTCCCTCAGCAGTCGCTCCGACGTGTCGTACGCGGTCCGCGCCGCGTCGGGTACCGCCTGGGGACGTTCGGCTGCGGCCCGCGCGTCCTGTTCGGCCAGCCGGTCGGCGACGGCCGCGGCCTCGGCCTGCCAGGCGTCGATCCGGTGCTGGAGTTCGCGGTGCCCGGCGTCGGTGAGCAGGGTCTCCGCCGCGGCCTCGGGGGTGTCGAACCCGGCCTTGAACGCGGCGTCGGCCAGCCGGTCGTCCGCCTCCTTGCGCCGCTGGGCGGCGTCCTCCTCCGTCCGTACCGCTTCGGCCGCCTCGCTGAGCAGCCCCATCCGGCGCTCCAGCCGACGGGCGTGGTCGGCGACGGTCGCCGATGCACCGCGCGCCTTCACCAAATCCCGCTCCAGAGCCGCCTGTTCACGGTCGAGCGCTTCGCGCTGAGAGGTACGGGCGGCTGCCCGCCGCTCCGCCTGCCGGCACTGGTCGAGCCTGTCCGCGTGCTCCCGCTCGGCGGCGTCCAGCGCCTCCCTGGCCGCGTGCGTCCCGCCGGCCAGCCGGTGGGCGCGGGCATGCTCCTGGCCCAACTCGGCCACGAGCGCGTCGAGTTCGGCGACGGACGGGCCCGCGGCGGTACGCCCCCCGGCCTCGACAGGCTCCTCGGCGCCCTCCATGCCCTCCGCCGCCTCCGCGCTCGCCACGGCCAACCGCTCGCGCACGGAGGCGATTCGCTGCTCCGCTGCGGTACGTGCCGCTTCGCTGCGGCGGTGCGCGGCGAGGGCCTCCTCCTCGGTCGCCCGGTCCACGTGCCCGTCACCCGGCCGGGCGGGGTCCGGGTGCTCGGCGGAGCCGCAGACCGCGCAGGCGACGCCGTCGACGAGTCCTGCGGCGAGTTCCGCCGCGATGTCGCGCAGCCGCCGCTCCCGCAGGCCGAGCCAGTGTTCGTGCGCCGCGAGGGCGCTCTCGCGGGCGTCTGACAGCAGCCGAGCGGCGGTCTCCGCCTCCACGGCGAGCGCGTCCCGCCTGCGGGCGGCCTCCAGCCTTCTGCGCGCCGGGGCGAGCCGGCCGGCCAGCTGCTCCGCGCGGGTCGCCGCCTCCTGGGCGTCCTCGACACGTTCCTGGAGACCGCGGCGGGTGGCCTCCCAGCCCGCGAGCCAGTGCCCGGTGTCCTGGATCAGTTCGTCGTCGGCGCGCGACTGCCGTTCGACGGCGGTCCGCTCGGCGTCGATCTCCGCACTCCGGCGCTCCGCCCTGCGCGCCGCCGTCAGTTCCCCCAGTTCCTGGCGGAACCGGCGCTCCATGGTGGCCAGTTGCTCCGCGCCCGCCTCGGCCAGGTCGGCGGGGAGCCGGCCGCGTGAGTGCTCACGGGCCTCGCTCGCCGCGCGGTACGCCCGCTCCGCCTCGTCGCGCATGTCCAGCGCGGGAGCGACCAGATCCGCCTTGCGCGCGCGCCGGAGCCGCTCCTCGCACCGGTCCCGCTCGGGGCGGCCCGCCTCCAAAGCGGCGGCGCGGTCCCGGGTCTCCTCGTACCGCAGCTGGAGTCTGGCGAGTTCCCGTTCGCCCTCCAGTGCGCGGCGGGCGGCGGCCTGCCGGCTCTCGGCGGCGGACACCGCTCCCTCGGCGACGGTGAGCCGCTCCCGGGCCCCGGCACGTGCCACGGCGGCCCACTGGAGTACGCCTACGGCCAGTCCGGGCTCACCCGGCCTGGCCTCGGGCAGCGGCCACTCCCGTCCGGCGGGTCCGGCCGCCTGCGCGATCCGCTGGGCGAGGTTGATGATCTTCTCGTCCCCTGCCCTGACCTGCGCCTCGGCCCCGCGGCGCAGCTCGGCGAGCCGTTCCTCGACGGCCGCGAAGCGCCGGGTGTCGAAGAGTCTGCCCAGCAGCCTGCCGCGGGCCTCCGCGTCGGCGCGCAGGAACCGGGCGAAGTCGCCCTGGGGCAGCAGGACCACCTGGCAGAACTGTTCCCTGCTCATCCCGATGAGCCCGGAGAGCTCCTCACCGATCTCCTGGTGCGACCGGCTGAGGGCGCGCCAGCCGTGCCCGGAGTCGTACTCCCGCAGCCAGCTCTGCGCCTTCTCCGTCGTGAGGCCGGTGCCCTTCTTCTTGCGGCGCGGCTGGGCGGGGCGCCTGGTCACCTCCAGACGGCGTCCGCCCACGGTCAGCTCCAGGCGTACCTCGGTGGTCAGTCCTTCGGGAGCGTGATCACTGCGCAGCGAGGTCCCGGGGCTCTGCCGGGCACCGGGTACCGCCCCGTACAGGCCGTAGCAGACGGCGTCCAGGACGGAGGTCTTCCCCGCGCCGGTCGGGCCGTGGAGCAGGAAGAGCCCGGCCGAGGAGAGCGCGTCGAAGTCGACCTCCTGCGTGGCGCCGAAGGGGCCGAAGGCCGTGATGGCGAGCCGGTGGAGCCTCAACGGGACACCTCGTGCACGCCGTCGTCCACCCGTACGTCCTCGAAGGCGGAACGCAGCACCGTGCGCTCCAGCTCGTCAGGTCCGCTGCCGCCGCGTACGTGGGCCACGAAGTCCTCCGCGATCTGGTGGTCGTCGCGTCCCCTGAGGCGCTGGGCGTACGAGGCCGAGGGGTCATCGGGACCCCGTTGCGGGTCGAAGACCAGGCTGAGGGTGTGCGGGAAGCGCTCCAGCAGGCGGGCCATCGGGTCCTGGGGGCGCACCGGGTCGGTGAGGGTGGCCTCGACCCAGGAGTCCTCGTGCCGCTCGTGCCCGGGGTCGTCGAGCAGGGTGTCCAGGGGGCCGCGGAGCCGGGCGAGGCGGCGGGGCACCGGGCAGTCGACGCGCCCGGCGGTGAAGGAGCCCCGGGCGCCGAGGTCCACCAGCCACATGGTCTTGCGGTGGTCCGCCTCGGAGAAGGAGTACGCGAGCGGGGAGCCGGAGTAGCGCACGCGCTCGGTGACGCGCTGGCTGCCGTGCAGATGCCCCAGGGCCACGTAGTCGACGCCGTCGAAGACTCCGGCGGGCACGGCGGCGACCCCGCCGACGGTGATGTCGCGTTCGCTGTCGCTGGGCTCGCCGCCCGCGACGAAGGCATGCGCGAGGACCACCGACCGGGTGCCGGCGGGCCGGGTCGCGAGGTCGGCGCGGACGCGGTCCATGGCGGCCGTGAGGACTGCCTCGTGGCCCGCCTTGGAGGCGCCGAGGACGTCCTTGACCAGGGCGGGTTCCAGATAGGGCAGCCCGTAGAACGCCACCTCACCGTGTGCGTCACGCAGGACGACGGGGGTGCCGCAGCCCTCGGGGCCGGTACGCAGGTGGATACCGGCCCGCCCGATCAGGCCCGCGCCGACGCCGAGCCTGCGGGCCGAGTCGTGGTTCCCGGAGATCATGACGGTGGGGACGCCCGCGGCGGCCAGCCGGTGCAGGGCGTCGTCGAACAGCTCGACGGCGGAGAGCGGCGGTACGGCCCGGTCGTAGACGTCTCCGGACACCAGCACGGCGTCAACTTCGTGCTCGGCGACCGTGGCCACCAGGTGGTCGACGAAGGTCCGCTGGGCACCGAGCATCGAAACCCGGTGCAGGGAGCGGCCCAGATGCCAGTCGGACGTGTGCAGAATCCTCAAGACATCACTCCGACGGCTACGACCTGCATGTTCCTCTTCCTCCACCCCGGGGCCTGCCCGTGGTCGCACGAGCGGCACCGACCACGCTAACGCCGGTCGCGCCCGCAGCCCGCATCAATCGTGGATCCGGGCGTCCCCGTACGCCTCCCCGCCCAGTTCGAGGGTGGCCGAACCCGCCGTCGCATCGGCCAGCCAGGCCGTGAACTCCGCGACGTCGGCGTCCGGCAGTCCGATCGCGATGGTCACCGCCTCCGTGTACGAGACCTCGCGCACGGTGCGCCCGGTGGCCCGCAGATCGTTCTCCAGCTTGCCCGCGCGCTGGTGGTCGACCGTGATGGTGGCCAGCCGGAAACGCTGACGGGTAAGCGTGCCGAGCGCGTCGAGAGCCTCGCCCACCGATCCGCCGTAGGCCCGGATCAGGCCGCCGGCGCCGAGCTTCACACCGCCGTAGTAGCGGGTGACGACCGCGACCACGTAACGCATCTCACGGCGCATGAGCATGTGCAGCATGGGTACGCCGGCGGTGCCTCCGGGCTCCCCGTCGTCGGACGCCTTCTGCACGGAGGCGTCGGCGCCGATCACGTACGCGAAGCAGTGGTGACCCGCGGTGGGGTGCTCCTTGCGTACGCGAGCGACGAAGTCCTGCGCCTCCTGCTCGGTGGCGGCGGGAGCGAGCGCGCAGATGAAGCGCGAGCGGTTGATCTCGGTCTCGTGCACGCCCGCGCGGGCGACTGTCCGGTACTGCTCCTGCATCCGGCCAGCCTATGCGCCGGCCGATGGGGGAATCCCGGGCGCCTGCCGTAGGTTGCGCAGGCAGTCAGTATTCGCGTCAGCGGGAGGGCAGGACATGTACGGCGACCAGGACACCATCCGCAAGATCCTCACCGAGTCCGGCGACGTCTGGGCCGTCGTGGGCCTTTCGTCGAACCAGAGCCGGGCGGCCTACGGGGTCGCCGCGGTCCTCCAGCGCTACGGCAAGAAGATCGTGCCGGTGCACCCGAAGGCCGAGACCGTGCACGGGGAGCACGGGTACGCCTCCCTGGAGGCCGTCCCCTTCGACGTGGACGTGGTCGACGTCTTCGTCAACAGCGAGCTCGCGGGCGCGGTAGCCGACGAGGCCGTGGGGATCGGCGCCAAGGCCGTCTGGTTCCAGCTCGGTGTCATCGACGAGGCCGCCTGCGCGCGGACCCGCGCGGCCGGGCTCGACATGGTCATGGACCGCTGCCCCGCCATCGAGATCCCGCGCCTCGGCTGACCTGTGAGCGGGGCTCTGGGCGGTGAGCGGGCAGCGGCGCGGTTGCCGGACCTCGGCGTGCGGCCGGGCGGGGTGCCGCTCGCGCACGCCTCGAAGCGGTCCGTGAGGGCGGTCGAAGGGGGCGTGCGCACCCGGGTGGGCGCCCTGCGACCGGCCCTGGGGCCCTGACGCACAGCTTCCTGTGCCGCCCGTCTCAGCGTGCGGGAGGGACCGAGACCGCCATGGTGAACTCGGCCGGCTCCGGACCGTCGTTGCGGTAACCGTGCGACAGACGCGGCTCGAAGGTGGCGGAGGTGCCGGCGGGCACCGCGTGCCGCTCGCCGTCGACGATCAGGGTGAGCTCGCCCGCGGTGACGTGGAGGAGCTCGACGGTCCCCTCGGGGTGCGGATCGGAGGTACTGCCGTCGCCGGGCATCAGCCGCCAGGACCAGAGCTCCAGCGGGCCTGCGGCCTCCGCACCGACCAGCAGCGTCGTCGAACTGCCCGCCTCCGTCGACCACATGCGTACGGCCTGGTCGGCGGGGACGATCCGGACCTGTGGCCCCTGCTCGTGGTCGAGCAGCGTGGTGATGCTGACGCCGAGCGCGTCGGCGAGCTTGACGGTGGTGCCGAGGCTGGGGTTGGTCCGCGCCTGCTCGATCTGGATGATCATGCCGCGGCTGACCCCGGCGCGGGCGGCCAGGGCGTCCAGGGTGAAGCCGCGCTCACCCCGCCACCGCTTGAGGTTGCGGGCCAGCGACTGGGTGAGCTGATCGAGGTCGGACACGTTCCGTCCCATGTTCAGGATGAGCGATGTGCTGGATGAGCAATGTGCTGGATGAGCGATGTTCCGGGTGGGAGTTCGAAGCACTGCACTACGGCGTTCTGCACCCAGCCGTTCACCGCACTGTACTGCGAGGCAGGCGGCGACACCGCTCACCCGCCCCGGCCGCCGGCCTCCCGCGAGCACGGTCCGGCCGGCGCCGGACTAGCGCTCGGAACGGCCGGCCTCGGGGGCGTCCGGTTCCAGTTCCGCCAGGAGCAGGAGCTGTTCGGGGGTGACGCCCTCCGGGATCGGGACCGGCGCCGGGGTACGGAGCGGCGGCTGCCAGCCCCTGTCGGAGGTCCAGCTCCGTACGACCCGGGCCGGAGCCCCGGCCACCACCGCGTGGTCGGGGACCTCTCCCCGTACCACCGCTCCCGCCGCGACCACCACGTTGCGGCCGAGCCTGGCGCCGGGGAGGATCACCGCGCCCGTGCCGATCCAGCAGCCGGGCCCGATCACCACCGGCTCCATGCGCGGCCACTGCCGGCCGACCGGCTGGTGCGGGTCGTCGTAACTGTGGTTGGTCGAGGTGATGTAGACGTAGGGACCGCAGTACGTGTCCGAGCCGATCGTCACCGTGGTGTCCGCGATGACATGGCTGCCCCGGCCCAGCACCACGCCGTCGCCCAGCGTGAGCACCGTCTCCCGGCCCAGGTCGAGGTCCGGCATCAGACCCGCCGTCAGCGTGACCTGTTCACCGATGACGCAGTGGTTCCCGAGCTCGATCCACGGCTCCCCGAACACCGTGCCCTGCGGGAAGGCCAGCCGGGTCCCGGGGCCGATCCGGCGAAACCTCAGCCTGCCGGGGTGCTGCGCGGTCACCGCGCCCGTCTCGCGCACCCAGGCCCAGACGCGGTGGACGGCCAGGGACAGGACGCCGCGCCGCCGGGCGGCGAGCGAGGAGAACGTGTTTCTGTTCGTCGGCACCGACACACCGTAAGCGCCGGGGACGGGGCCGGTCGGCGCCCCGGCCTGTGATGTTCACCCCACCACCCGCACCCGGACGGGCGTCGCCTACCGTTCCTCCGGAGCGAGCGCACCACACCGGGACACGGAGGAGCAGGCCATGGCCGAGCAGGCGTTGATCATGGGTATGGGCGGCACGGAGCCGGACATCGACGCGGACGCCTTCGTGGCGCCGACCGCCGTGGTGATCGGTGAGGTCACGATGGCCCCGGGCTCCAGCGTCTGGTACCACGCGGTGCTCCGTGCCGACTGCGGCCCCATCAGCCTGGGTCCCGACAGCAACATCCAGGACAACTGCAGCGTGCACACCGATCCCGGTTTCCCGCTCAGTGTCGGCGCCCGGGTGTCGGTCGGCCACAACGCGGTCCTGCACGGCTGCACGATCGAGGACGACGTCCTGATCGGCATGGGCGCCACGGTGCTCAACGGCGCGCACATCGGTACGGGGTCGCTGGTCGCGGCGCAGGCCCTCGTACCGCAGGGGATGCGGGTCCCGCCGAACTCCCTCGTCGCCGGGGTGCCCGCCAGGGTGAAGCGGGAGCTGACCGAGGAGGAGCGCGAGGGCGTCAGGTTCAACGCGGCCGGTTACGTGGAACTGGCGAAGGCCCACCGCCAGGAGCACGCGGGCTGAGTGAGCGGGACCTGGCCGCCGGTGCGCGGGCCCGGTTCAGTCGGTAGCCGGCACGGCCACCGGGCCCGGCCCGCGCGGCGGCTCCGTCACCCACCGCGCGCCCGTCGGCGAACGGCGGGCAGCCTACCCGCGCCCGGCAGCCCGCGGGGCCGCCATGAGCGCAGGTCAGCTCTTCGGGCGCAGGGTCCAGACGACGGTCATCTCGCCGGTCACAGCGCCGTCCGCCCGCCGGATCTCGACGGTGACGGGGAATTCGGGCCGGCTGCCCGCGTCGAGCTCGGCGACGACGTCGGTGGCGGGCCTGCCGAGGGTGGCGGTCGCGGTGACCTCGCCCATGGCCAGCTTCCGGTAACCGATCTCCGCCGACACGGCGAGCGGCACCGCACGCGAGAGCTGGTCGCCGAAGGCCGCGATGACGATGGCGCCGCTCGCGGACTCGGCGAGCGTGAACATCGCTCCGGCGTGCGGTCCGCCTACGTGGTTGTGGTAATCGGCCTGGTCGGGCAGGCGGACGACCGCCCGGTCCGGGGTCGCCTCCAGGAACTCCAGGTTGAGGGTCCTGGCCATCGGAACCGTCGCGACGAGCATCTCGCCGACTGTCATCTGTTCAGCACTCATACCCGAAGGCTACTCATGAGTAGCTTCCTTTGGCCATCCCCTCGCGGGGGCCGGGCGTAGCAGCGGCGGCACGGCCCCTCTATGGTTACTGGCCATGTGGCCAGGACAGCAACCGCCCGGGGCGAGCAGAACCCGCAGGACCCGAACCCGTACCAGCAGCCGGGTTACCAGCAGCCGAATCCGTATCAGCAGCCGGGATACCAGCAGCCCGGGTACCAGCAACCCGGTCAGCCGGGGTACCCGCAGCCCAATCCCTACCAGCAGCCGACCGCGCCGCAGTACGCCGTTCCGGGGCAGCCCGGCGGCCCGAAGGGCGGCGGTGACCGGAAGAAGACGGTGATCACCGCGATCGTCGCCGCGGCCGCGGTCGTCGCGACGGCGGTCGTCACCGGTGTGATCGTCCTTGGCGAGGACGACGAGAAGGGCGGCACGACCGTCGCCGACGACAAGAAGTCGTCCGCGTCGGCGAAGCCGTCGACCACCACGTCCGCTCCCGCCGGAAATCCGCGGGGCGGCGCGGACGCCGAACCGCTGATCCCGGGATGGAAGGTCGTCACCAACCCGAAGTGGGGCACGCAGTTCGACGTACCCGGTGACTGGGAGGTCGCCGGTACGGGCATGATCTCCGGTTTCGAGGACGTCAAGAACCCCGAGGGACCGCCCGCCGTCGGCTTCTCCGCCCCGGCCTTCTACAAGAGCAAGTGGTGCGTCGACGACGCGGACAAGGACGGCAGCAAGGAGGACACCGGCCTCGCCGGTACCGGCACCAAGGGCGCCCAGGGCGCGAAGAGCACCGACGAGGCCGCCAAGAACGAGGCGGGCAACTGGGTGTGGGCCGCCTACGCCCAGGAGGAGCCCAAGGGCACCGTGAAGGTCGGCGAGCCCAAGCCGTACACCACCAAGTCGGGCCTCTCCGGCAGTGTGGTGACCGCCACCGCGGCGGGCGTGGCCAAGAAGGAGAAGTGCGACACCGACGGGAAGTCGATCGCCTTCACCTTCACGAACGCCAAGAAGGAGTACTCGACCTGGGTCCTGTACGCCAACGCGGGCGTCGACGACGAGCTCCCGGACACCACCATCCAGCAGATCCTCAGCACGGTACGGCTGGCGAAGTCCACTTCCTGACCCCTGGCCCCTCCTCGATTTGTCGGGGAGGGGTTCCGGTGGCGATAGTCCCCTGGTGACCTCCGCCTCCCTGCCTCCCGCCCCCGCCGCCCGCCCTGCCGGTGCCGGCCGAAACTACGGTCTGCTCACCGCCGCCGCGATCATCACGAGCCTGGGTACCCACGGCGCGCTGATCGCGGCGGCGTTCGCGGTCCTGGAGTCGGGAGGTGACGGTGGCGACGTCGGACTGGTCGCCGCTGCCCGCACCGCGCCGCTGGTGCTCTTCCTGCTCATCGGCGGCGCGATAGCCGACCGGCTGCCCCGCCACCGGGTCATGGTGGCCGCGAACGCCCTGAACTGCGTGTCGCAGGCCGTCTTCGCCTGGCTGGTCCTGACCGGCGACCCGCAGCTGTGGCAGATGATGCTGCTGACCGCCCTCTGCGGCACGGGGCAGGCGTTCTTCAACCCCGCGGCCGAGGGCATGCTGATGTCCAGCGTCGACGCCGAGCACGCCAGTCGCGCCTTCGCGCTCTTCCGGATGTCGATGCACGGCGCGGCCATCGGTGGCGCGGCGCTGGGCGGGGCGATGATCGCGGCCATGGACCCGGGGTGGGTCCTCGCCGTCGACGCCGCCGCCTTCGCCGTCGCGGGAGCGCTCCGGGCGTTCCTCGACGTGAGCCACATCCCCGTGCGCGCGGCGGGCGGCGGACTGCTCTCCGATCTGCGCGAGGGCTGGGACGAGTTCATCGGCCGCCCCTGGCTGTGGGCGATCGTGGCGCAGTTCTCCGTGGTCGTGGCGGTCGTCGCCGCCGCCGAGTCGGTCTACGGACCCCTGGTCGCCCGCGACGAGCTCGGCGGCGCCGCGCCCTGGGGACTCGCGCTGGCCGCGTTCGGCGTCGGCACCCTGGCCGGGGCGGTGCTGATGATGCGCTGGAAGCCCCGGAGGCTGCTGCTGGCCGGGACCCTGTGCGTGTTCCCGCTCGCCCTGCCCTCGGCGGCGCTGGCGGTGCCGCTCCCGGTGTCCGGCCTGGCCGCGGTGATGTTCGTGAGCGGCGTCGCGATCGAGGTGTTCGGTGTCTCCTGGATGACGGCGATGCACCAGGAGATCCCGGAGGAGAAGCTGTCGCGGGTGTCGGCCTACGACTGGTTCGGCTCCGTCGCCATGGTTCCGCTCTCCACCGCGCTGGCCGGCCCGGTCGAGGGACTCGTCGGCCGCAGCCAGGCGCTGTGGGGGTGCGCGGCGCTGGTCGTGCTGGTGACGGCGCTCGTGCTGTTCGTACCCGACGTGCGCAATCTGACGCGCCGTACGGGCGGCGGCACGGGCAAGGAACTCGTGCAGGACGCCGCGGAGCTGCCGTCCGCGAGGCTGCCCGCGGTGGCCTCAGCCGATGCCGAAGGCACCGGCAGGGGGCTCGGGTGAGGCGACCGCCTCGCTGTCCCGTACCGGCCGCGCGTCGCCGATGAGCCGGGCCAGCCCGGCCCCGTACTCCACCCGGGCCGGGAACGCGTCGCCCGCGCAGAGGCGGGTCAGCGGTCCGGTGTCCAGGGCCCTGTGCGAGGCGGCCAGCACGACGTTGCCGAACCGCCGGCCGCGCAGCACGGCGGGTTCGGCGATGAGGAGGAGTTCATCGAAGACGGCCGCGAAGGTGGCCAGTTGCGAGCGGAGGAAGCCGAACGGCGTGCCGTCCGCCAGGTTCGCCGCGTAGATCCCGTCCTGGCGCAGGACCCGTCCCGCGGCTCGCGCGTACTCGACGGACGTGAGGTGGGCCGGCACCCGGGAGCCGCCGAAGACGTCGGCGATCAGGACGTCCGCCGAAGCCGGCGGCGCCTGTTCCAGCCAGGCGCGGGCGTCCGTGCCGTGCACGGCGATCCCGGCCCCCGCGGGCAGCGGCAGGTGTTCGGCGACCAGCGCCAGCAGCCCTCGGTCGGCCTCCACCACCTCCTGGCGCGAACCGGGCCGGGTGGCGGCGGCGTAACGCGGCAGGGTGAGGGCGCCGCCTCCGAGGTGGAGCACGTCCAGGGCGGTGCGGGGAGCGGCCGCGCAGTCCAGGACGTGGGCGAGGCGCCGTACGTACTCGAACTCCAGGTACGCCGGGTCGTCCAGGTCCACGTAGGACTGCGGGGCGCCGTCGACCGTGAGCAGCCAGGCCCGGTCGCGGTCCACGTCGGGCAGGAGCCGCGCGGTGCCGTGGTCGACCTGGCGGATGACGGGTATCGGCTCGTTCACTCCGCCATTGTGCGGGTGCGGACGTGAGGTGCCGTACCCGCCTCCCGGCCCTTGAGAGGGCCGGGAGGCGGGTACGCACGGTCAGAGCAGTGCGGTGACCGTTCCGGCGCCGACCGTCCGGCCGCCCTCACGGATCGCGAAGCCGAGGCCGGGCTCCAGCGGGAGGTCACGGCCGAGCTCGACGGTCATGGTGACCGTCTCCCCAGGGCGCGCCACCGCCGCGTCCCCGAGGTCGACGTCTCCGACGACATCGGCGGTACGGATGTAGAACTGCGGCCGGTACCCGGTGGTGACCGGGGTGGTGCGGCCCCCTTCCCGCCCCGACAGGACGTACACCTGGGCGGTGAAGCGGCGGCTGGGACTGGTACTCCCCGGCGCCGCCACGACGTGGCCGCGCCGGACCCGGTCGCGCTCCACCCCGCGCAGCAGCAGCGCGACGTTGTCGCCGGCCTCGGCCGACTCCATCGGCCTGCCGAAGGTCTCCAGACCGGTGACGACCGTCTCGGTGTCCGCGCCCAGCACCGCGACCCGGTCACCGACGCGGACCGTGCCGCGCTCGACGGCTCCCGTGACGACCGTGCCTCGGCCGGTGATGGTCAGCACGTTCTCGACGGGCAGCAGGAACGGCGCGTCGGTGTAGCGGACCGGCATCGGTACGTACGTGTCGACGGCGTCGAGCAGTCCCTCGATCGACGCTGTCCAGCGCGGGTCGCCCTCCAGCGCGCCCAGCCCCGACACCCGCACGACGGGGACGGTGTCGCCGCCGTACCCGTGCGCGGACAGCAGGTCACGGACCTCCAGCTCGACCAGGTCGGTCAGCTCGGGGTCACCCGCCTCGGCCTTGTTGAGGGCGACGACGATGTGGTCGACGCCCACCTGACGGGCGAGCAGGACGTGCTCGGCGGTCTGCGGCATGACCCCGTCCAGGGCCGAGACGACGAGGATCGCCCCGTCGAGCTGCGCCGCCCCTGTGACCATGTTCTTGATGTAGTCGGCGTGGCCCGGCATGTCGACATGCGCGTAGTGCCGGGTGTCGGTCTCGTACTCGACGTGCGCGAGGTCGATGGTGATGCCCCGCCGCGCCTCCTCGGGTGCCCGGTCGATCCGGTCGAACGGTACGAACGTGCCGGTCCCCCGGTCGCTGAGGACCTTGGTGATGGCGGCGGTCAGGGTGGTCTTGCCGTGGTCGACGTGGCCCATGGTGCCGATGTTGAGGTGCGGCTTGGTGCGCACGTATGCCGTCTTGGGCATGGCTGATTCCTCGCGGTTCGCGGTTCGAAGCTGAGTGGGAGACCCCAGGGCCCGGCCGACCCTCCCCTTACGGGGTCCGCCGGACTGTCGGGGGAGGGTCAGCTTCGGGCGCCGCCGATGGGCGCTGCCACGGCCGTCGCGGTGGGTACGGCAGCCTTCGGCGCGTCCGCGACTGCGGACGGCGCTGCGGGGAAGGCGTACCGGAACATGCCCCGATCATGGCGGGGCGGCGCGGTCCGCGTCGAACGGTTTTCGCCCGCCACGGACGCGCTCCCCTGCGGCGGTGCGGATGACAAGGCGGCGGAGGCCGCGCCTCTGCCGCACGGCCTTGACGACGATCACACAGGGCTTTCGGTTACTCTCCCCAGATGTTCGACCCCGTCCCCGCCGCCCGGCCCGCCGGCGGTCTCGCAGTGCGCTGTACGAGGGCGCTGCTCTCGCCGTGGTCCCGGTTGTCGCTGCTCGCGGCGGTGCTGCTGGCCGCCGCGTCCACGATGCTGCTGTTCGAACCGCAGCGGCTCCTCGCCTCCGGCTGGCCGCCCGAACTGACGGGCGGTACGGCGGCGATGGTGTTCGCCCTCGCGTACGGCGCGTGCACCGTGGCGTTCGTACCCCGTCCGCTGCTGAATCTCGCGGCGGGCGCCCTGTTCGGCGCCCAGGCCGGGCTGGGCGCCGCGCTCGCGGGCACGGTGCTCGGGGCGGGCGTCTCCTTCACGCTGGGCCGTGTATTGGGGCAGGACGCGCTCCGTACGCTGTTGCGCGGCCGGTGGATGAAGGCCGCGGACGGACTGCTCAGCCGGCACGGTTTCCGGTCGATGCTCGCGCTGCGGCTCTTCCCGGGTGTCCCGTTCGCCGCGGCCAACTACTGTGCGGCGACCTCGCGCATGGGCTATCCGCCGTTCCTGCTGGCCACCGGACTGGGCTCGATCCCGAACACCGCCGCGTACGTCATCGCGGGCAGTGAGGCGTCCTCCCCCACCTCTCCCGCGTTCCTGGCGGCGATGGGCTTCATCGTGCTGTCGGGCGCGGGCGCGGCCCTGGTCGCCTGGCGCAGGCGCCACCGGCTGGGCGGCGGCTGATCCGCTCGTTCCCGGCGGTCGTGGCGGGCGGCGGGGGGCAGGAGGAAGCGTGTTCACCGACAGGCGATACGCTGCCCGCGACCGACGAAGGATCTCCGGGGCGCAGCCGTCCCGTCCCTCGATGACCGCACTCCGCACGGTGCCGACGGACTTTTCACGTCCGTCGGCCGATGCATGATCACCTCCGGGATGGCCTTAGCCCCATGAGCTGGTTCGAATCATTCGTCCTGGGCCTCGTTCAGGGACTGACCGAGTTCCTGCCGATCTCCTCCAGCGCCCACCTGCGGCTCACCGCGGCTTTCGCGGGCTGGCACGACCCGGGTGCGGCGTTCACCGCCATCACCCAGATCGGCACGGAGACGGCGGTCCTCATCTACTTCCGCAAGGACATCGCGCGGATCGTCTCCGCCTGGTTCCGTTCGCTGACGAACGCCTCCCTGCGCAGCGACCACGACGCCCAGATGGGCTGGCTGGTCATCGTCGGCTCGATCCCCATCGGCGTGCTGGGAGTGACGTTCAAGGACCAGATCGAGGGGCCGTTCCGCGACCTCCGTCTGATCGCGACCACTCTGATCGGGATGGGCATCGTCCTCGGGATCGCCGACCGCCTCGCCGCCCGCGACGAGGCCGGCGGTAAGCACCGCGCGGTCAGGGAGCGCAAGTCCCTCAAGGAACTGGGCATCAGGGACGGCCTGATCTTCGGCTTCTGCCAGGCGATGGCGCTGGTTCCGGGCGTCTCGCGCTCCGGCGCGACGATCAGCGGTGGTCTGCTGATGGGCTACACCCGCGAGGCGGCGGCCCGGTACTCGTTCCTCCTCGCGATCCCCGCCGTGCTCGCCTCGGGCCTCTTCGAACTGAAGGACGCGGGCGAGGGCGGCCATGTGTCCTGGGGGCCGACGATCTTCGCGACGTTCATCGCCTTCGGCGTGGGTTACGCGGTCATCTCGTGGTTCATGAAATTCATCTCCACCAAGAGCTTCATGCCGTTCGTCATCTACCGCGTGCTGCTGGGCATCCTGCTGTTCGTGCTGATCGGCGCCGGCGTACTGAGCCCGCACGCGGGCGAATCCGGCGGCTGAAACAGGGCCGTACAGGTAGCGCTATCGAGCGTTTCCTAGCGCCTGATTGCAGCACCACGCCATGATCATCTCCCACTCATCTCCCCCCGGGGAGGCGGGATACGCCCCACTAGGACGTGCGCGTCCGCAAAGTAGGGGATGACGCGGAAGGTCCCGCACGGCAGTGCGGGACCTTCCGTACAGAGGGTGGAGCGGGTCAGCTGAGGTTCATGTCCCGCCTAGGCCGCGACCCTCGCCACGAGGAAACGCAGCCGCTCATCCCCCGTGTCCCAGGCATCGCCGGTGAGGTCGGCCGGCTGTAGGGCCAGGCGTCCGGGTCCAGGGCGATCCGGGTGAACTCCGAGCTGCCGACCAGGTCCCTGGCGAGCCGTCGAAAACACGAGGACGGGGGGGCTTCCACTGCGACCTCGACGACATCGCAAGCCTGGTGTCGGCCGACCTCGACCCGGCGCTCAAGCTGACGTGCACCACTCCTGCGAAGCAGCTCGTCCATGGACCACGTCGTCCAGATCCACACCGAGATGATCACCGGCCTCCGGCTCCTCTGACCCACACGGGCCGAGTGAGAGATCCGGTCGCTCGACTATGCTGACGCCAGCGTTGCGCCCGTGTCCGCGATCCGGGATGAGGGCCCCTGAACTCTTCGAGGCGCCTGGAGGAAGCCGTGACCGCCGAACTCCCCGACTGGATGATCCCGCCTAGGATCAGCGGCTGGGAAGCCGATGACCTCGACCTCCTCGCCCAGGCACCGCGGCACACCGAACTCATCGACGGAGCCCTCATCTTCATGATGTCGCCGCAGCGGTCTTGGCACGCCCGGCTGGTGGAGAACCTGACCTTCGCCCTGCGCCAGGCCGCCCCCGTCGGGTTCGACGCCGAGCGTGAGATGACCGTCAGGCTCGACAAGAAGAGCCGCCCCGAGCCGGACATCCTGGTCACGACCGCCCCGTACGACCCCGACCGGACGTGGTACGCGCCTGAGGACGTCGCCCTGGTCATCGAGGTCGTCTCGGAGGAGTCGGCGGACCGCGACCGTTCGCTGAAGCCCTTCAAGTACGCACAAGCCAGGATCCCCCACTTCTGGCGCGTCGAGGACGAGACCGGCGCCCCCACCGTCCACACCTACGAACTCGACACCATGACCAGCACCTACGTGGCCACCGGCATCCACCGCAACCGGTTGAAGGTCTCCGTCCCCATCCCCCTCGACATCGACCTCGACAGCCTCGTGCCCTGACCGCCACCGGGTATCCGGTGGCCGCTCCACGGCACCAGCCGATTCAATCAACCGTTGTGAACCAGAGCTGGGAGAGGCGCACGATGACGACGGACGACCGGCGGACGGCCGTGACGAACTGGGCGGGGAACGTCCGTTTCTCGGCCCGTGAGCTGGTGCGCCCCGCCTCGCTCGACGAGTTGCGGCAGGTCGTGGCGGGCGGGCGGCAGATACGGGTGCTGGGCAGTGGGCACTCGTTCAACACCGTCGCCGACAGCGACGACGTGCTCGTGTCGCTGGCCGGGCTGCCGCCCGCCGTCGACGTGGACACCGCGGCGCGCACGGTGCGGGTGGCGGGCGGAGTGCGTTACGCCGAGCTGGCCCGGCAGGTGCACGAGCGGGGTCTCGCCCTGCACAACATGGCCTCGCTGCCGCACATCTCGGTGGCCGGCTCCGTCGCCACCGGTACGCATGGTTCGGGTGATGCGAACGGGCCGCTGGCCAGCGCGGTCCGGGAGGTGGAACTGCTCACCGCCGCAGGTGAGCTGGTGACCCTGCGCCGCGACGGGGACGGTGAGCGCTTCGCCGGCTCAGTCGTCGCGCTGGGCGCGCTGGGCGCGGTGACCTCGCTCACCCTTGACCTTGTCTCCGGCTTCGACGTGTGCCAGTACGTCCACACGGAGCTCGGGCTCTCGGACGCGTTGGCGCACTTCGACGCGATCACCTCCGCGGGCTACAGCGTGAGCCTGTTCACCCGCTGGCGGGACCGGTCCTTCGGGCAGGTGTGGGTCAAGTGCCGCGCGGACGAACCGCGGCCCGCCTTCCCCTGGGCGCCGCCCGCGGTGGAGCAGCTCCACCCCGTACCGGGGATGCCCGCAGTCAACTGCACCCCGCAGCTGGGCGTGCCCGGCCCCGCGCACGAGCGGCTGCCGCACTTCCGCGCGGAGTTCACCCCGAGCAGCGGCGCCGAACTCCAGTCCGAGTACCTGGTAGCGCGTACCGACGCGGTGGCGGCGCTGACCGTGCTGGACGGGATGCGGGAGGTCATCGCGCCCGTCCTCCAGGTCTGCGAGGTACGCACGATGGCCGGGGACGAGCAGTGGCTCAGCCCCGCCCACGGCCGGGACACGGTCGGCCTGCACTTCACCTGGGTGCCGGAGACGGCGGCCGTGCTGCCGGTGCTCGCCCTCCTGGAGGAGCGCCTCGCCCCGTTCGCCCCGCGTCCGCACTGGGGGAAGGTGTTCACCGTCCGCCCGGGCCTGCTACGGGAGCGGTATCCGCGACTGGCGGACTTCGAGGCGCTGGCGCGTGAGCTGGACCCGTCGGCCAGGTTCACCAACTCCTTCCTGCGGGACGTGCTGTACGGCGCCTGACGGCCCCGGGGTGGCCGGGGCCGCCCGGTGGCCGGCTCAGCCTCCCAGGCGGATGACGTTCCAGGAGAGCGGTTCCAGGACCGTTCGCAGCCGGCCGTCCGAGAGCGTGGTCCCCTCGACGGTGTGCGGCGCGACGCGCTCCGGGTCGTCGAGGGTGTTGCGGGCCTCCGGGTCCGCGTCGCTGAGCGCGAGGTGTTCGATGACCACGGTCCGGCCGAGACCGTGGAGCGCGATGTCGAGGGGCAGCGGCTCGCTCCGGCTCCGGTTGACGGCGAAGACGGTGACGGTGCCGTCCTCGCCGAGCACGGCCGTGGCGTGCAGGAGATCCACCTCGCCGTATTTCGCCGTCCGGTACGTCGGTGAGTCCGCACGCACCTCCAGGACGCGCCCGCGCCCGTACCGGGAGGTCAGGGCGAAGGGGAAGAACGTGGTCTGCCGCCACGCGGGCCCGCCCGGCTCCGTGAGGATCGGGGCGATGACGTTGACGAGCTGGGCGAGGCAGGCGACGCCCACCCGGTCCGCGTGGCGGAGCAGGGCGATCAGCAGGGAACCGACGACGACGGCGTCCGTGACCGAGTAGCTGTCCTCCAGGAGGCGCGGTGCCTCGGGCCAGTCGGCGGCGCCCTCCTCGGCCTCCGGCCGGGGCCTGGACATGTACCAGACGTTCCACTCGTCGAAGGACAGGTTGATCTTCTTCGTGGACTTCAGGCGCGCGCCGATGTGGTCGCAGGTGGCGACGACGTTCTCGATGAACGACTCCATGTCGACGGCGGAGGCGAGGAAGGAGTCGCGGTCGCCGTCGGTCTCCTCGTAGTAGGCGTGCAGCGACACGTAGTCGACGAGGTCGTACGTCTCGGTGAGGACCGTGGCCTCCCATGCCGCGAAGGTGTCCATGCCCTGGTGGGACGAGCCGCAGGCGACGAGTTCGACGGACGGGTCCATCTGCCGCATCGCCCGGGCGGCCTCGGCCGCCAGCCTGCCGTACTCCTCGGCCGTCTTGTGGCCGGTCTGCCAGGTGCCGTCCACCTCGTTGCCCAGGCACCACAGCCGGATTCCGAACGGGTCCCTGTCGCCGTGGGCGGCGCGCAGTGCGGCGAGTGCCGTTCCGGCGGGGTGGTTGGCGTACTCCTGGAGCTCCAGGGCCTCGGCGACTCCTCGCGTGCCGAGGTTGACGGCCATCATCGGTTCGGCCTGCGGGCCGATCTTCCTGAGGAAGCCGATGTACTCGCTGAGCCCGAAGCGGTTGCTCTCGGTGGAGCGCCACGCGAGGTCGAGCCGGCGCGGGCGCTGCTCCACGGGTCCGACGGAGTCCTCCCATTTGTGACCGGAGACGAAGTTGCCGCCGGGGTAGCGCACGGCGGTCACGCCGAGTTCGCGGATCAGGGCCAGGACGTCCGTACGCAGTCCCGCCTCGTCGGCCGAGGGGTGGCCGGGTTCGTGTACGCCGGTGTACACACAGCGGCCCAGGTGCTCGACGAAGGAGCCGAAGAGGCGGGGGTCGACGTCGGCGACGGTGAAATCCGGGTGGAGGGTGAAGCGGGCGGAACGGGGCATGGGTCCTCGATCGGTCGGTATGTTCGATATATCGAATACTGGTCGTTGACTCGAACGGGACCGTAGAATCGAACATCATCCGCGTCAATGCCCCGGACGGACCTCCGGCCCTTTGGGGCATGCTCCGAGCACCTTCGCACTTACCGCCGAAATCCCCGGATCGTTCTTGCAGGTGCCAGGATATGGCGGGTACTTTGCCGCACATGCAGTCCTACACAATCGGCCAGGCCGCCCGTCTGCTGGGCGTCAGCCCCGACACCGCCCGACGCTGGGCCGATGCCGGACGGGTCGCCACCCACCGGGACGAGGCCGGGCGCCGTCTCATCGAGGGGCGCGACCTCGCGGGCCTCGCCGTCGAGGTAGGGCGCCCCGGGAACGAGGAGGACGACCCCTCCTTCACCTCGGCGCGCAACGCCTTCCCCGGCATCGTCACCGCCATCAAGCTCGGCGACGTCGCGGCCCAGGTCGAGATCCAGGCCGGACCGCACCGGGTCGTCTCACTGCTGACCCGCGAGGCCGTCGAGGAGCTCGGGCTGGCCGTCGGGATGCGGGCCACCGCCCGTGTGAAGTCGACCAGCGTGCACATCGACCGCAGCTGAGCCGTCCGGCCACCGGCCGTACGGCCCGTTCCAGAGGAGTCCCTGCCCATGCATCCCGCTCTCGCCGGACGGCGTCTCGCCACGACCGTGCTGTCCGTCGCCCTGCTCGTGCCGCTCGCCGCGTGCGGCAGCGACGGCGGGGACCGGGACGACGCCTCGGCAGCGCCGGGGACGAGACTCACCATCCTCGCCGCTGCCTCCCTCACCGACGCGTTCAGGACGGCGGGCACGGCGTACGAGAAGGCGCACCCCGGCACGGAGGTGACGTTCTCCTTCGCCGGATCGCAGGAGCTCGCCGCCCAGGTGGAGCAGGGTGCCCCGGCGGACGCCCTGGTCACCGCCGACGTGCGGACCATGGACGGGCTGGCGTCCGAGACGGGCCCGTCCACCGTGATCGCGAAGAACCGGCTCGTCATCGCCACCGGCGAGGGCAACCCGGAGGGGATCAGAGGGCTGGAGGACCTGACCCGCAGCGGGCTGAAGGTCGTCCTCGCCGCCCCGGAGGTACCCGTGGGCCGCTACAGCAAGCAGATCCTGGACGCCCGGAAGCTCACCGTGAAGCCGGTTTCGCAGGAGACGGACGTCCGCGCCGTCCTGAGCAAGGTCGCGCTCGGCGAGGCGGACGCGGGGCTCGTCTACCGCACCGACGCCGCATCGGACGCCGGCCGCGTCGACGCCGTCGACATCCCGGACGCGCAGAACGCCGTCGCCTCCTACCCGGCCGCCACCCTGCGCCAGTCGGAGAACGCGGAGGCCGCGACGGCGTTCGTGCAGTGGCTCGCCGGGCCCCAGGCGCAGAAGATCCTCCGGGAGGAGGGGTTCCAGCAGCCGTAACCGCCCGCCCCCAGCCCATCCCGGCCCCCGAACCCGAGCAGGAACCGCCGATGAGACGCCTCCGCCGCCCCGCCACAGGTGCCCGTGCTCCGCTGGCCCTGACCGTGCCCGCGCTGCTCGCGATCGCGTTCCTGCTGATGCCCCTGGCCGGCATCCTGGCCCGTACGTCCTGGCGAGACCTCGGCAGCCATCTGACGAACCCCGGCGTCACCGAGGCCCTTCGGCTGTCGCTGGTGGTCTCGTTCTGGGCACTGGGCCTCTCCCTGGTCCTCGGCGTGCCGCTGGCCTGGCTGCTGGCGCGGGTGGAGTTCCCCGGCAAGGCGCTGGTCCGCTCGCTCGTGCTGCTGCCGATGGTGCTGCCGCCCACCGTCGGGGCGTGGCCCTGCTGCTGGCCTTCGGGCGGCGGGGCCTGCTGGGGCCGTGGCTCGACGAGACCTTCGGCATCACGCTGCCGTTCCACACCTCGGGGGCGGTGCTCGCCGCCACGTTCGTGGCGATGCCCTTCCTCGTCATCAGCCTCGAAGGCGCGCTCGCCGGGCTGCGCCCCCGCTACGAGGAGACCGCGGGCTCCCTGGGGCCTCCCCCCTGCGGGTCTTCTGGACGGTCACCCTGCCCATGGTCGCCCCCGGGCTCGCCGCGGGCGCGGCGCTGACCTGGGCGCGGGCACTGGGCGAGTTCGGCGCCACCATCACCTTCGCGGGAAACCTGCCCGGCACCACCCAGACCCTCCCCCTTCAGGTCTATCTGCTGCTCCAGGAATCGCCGGAGGCCGCGACCTCCGTTTCCCTGCTCCTGCTGGCCATCGCCATGGCCGTGCTGGTCGCCCTGCGGGGCCGCTGGACGGGCGGGGCGGGAGGCCGGGTCCCGGAGGCGCGGAACGCGGCCGACGACAGCACCCGGCCCCTGGACCCGCCACCGGTCCCCGTGCCGTCCCAGAAGGCGGACCCCGCACAGCGCTGGCCGCTCCATGCGGTGGTCTCCGGCTTCACCCAGCTCACCCTGGACGCCGCACCCGGCACCACCATCGCCGTCGTCGGCCCGAACGGCGCGGGCAAGACGACGCTCCTGCGCGCCCTGCTGGGGCTCACCCCGAGGGCGCACGCGGAACTCCGCCTCGGCGCCACCGAGGTCACCGCCCTGCCACCGCACCGCAGGGGTGTCGCCTGGGTCCCGCAGGACGGGGCGCTGTTCCCGCACCTCAGCGCGGTGACCAACACGGCGTACGGGCTGCGCGCCCGTGGCGTACCCCGGGCGCGGGCGCGACGTGAGGCGCAGCGGTGGCTGGACCGGCTCGGGGTGGGCCATCTCGCCCACCGCCGCCCCGCCCAGCTCTCCGGCGGTCAGGCCGGCCGGGTCGCCCTGGCCCGCGCCCTCGCCGCCCGCCCCCGCCTGCTGCTCCTCGACGAACCGCTGGCCGCCCTGGACCAGACCACGCGTGCCCAGGTCCGCCACACCCTGCGCGCCCACCTCGACGACTTCGACGGGGTCTGCCTGATCGTCACCCACGATCCGGTCGAAGCGGTCGCACTGGCCGACCGGGTCCTGGTGCTGGAGGACGGCCGCGTGGTCCAGGACGCCCCTCCGGCCGAGGTCACCCGTCATCCGCGCTCGCCGTGGGTCGCCCGCATGCTCGGCAGCAACGCGTGGGCCGGGACCGCGACGTCCGGCGGCCTCACGCTGAGCGGCGGCGCGCACCTCGTCGCCGCCGATCCCCTGGCGGCCGGCACCGACGCGCTGGCCGTCATCGCCCCGGAAGCGGTGGCGCTGCACCGCGAGCGTCCGCGGGGCAGCCCGCGCAACGTCTATCCCGGCACCGTCCGCGAGATCACCGCGCTCGGCAGCCGTCTGCGCATCCTCGTCGACTGCGAGGGGGTGGCCGGACTCGTCGCGGAGATCACCCCGGCGGCCGCCGCGGAGCTGGGCCTGCGTGAGGGCAGTGAGGTGTTCGCCGGTATCAAGGCCACCGAGGTGCGGCTGGTCGGCCTCTGATCCCGCCCGTCCACATGTTCGTCCCCGGTCGCGTTCTCCGGGAACCAGGTGCCGGAATCCACCGACTACTGGGACGAAGCACAGTGACACGAGCGGTATCAGGGGCCCGCGTGGCCCAGGAGGAGGCCGACAGGCATGCACTGGTACGAGGACGACTCCCTGTGGTCCGACTTCGCACCCACGATGTTCTCCGCCGACCGCACCGCGACCGCGGCGGCCCTGGTGGAGTCCTCACCTCTGCTGGACTTCCCGCCGGGCTGCCGGGTACTCGATCTCTGCTGCGGGCCGGGGCTCTTCCTGGTGCCGCTGGCCCGCCGCGAGTACGCCGTCACGGGCGTCGACCTCTCCCCTCGATGCTGGACCGCGCGCGGAGCGCCTGCGCGCGGGCGGGGGCCGAAGTCCGCCTGGCCCAGGCCGACATGCTGACGTACACGGCTCCGGGCGCCTTCGACGTCGTACTCAACCTGTACACGTCCTTCGGGTACTTCGACGACCCCGAGGACAACCTCCGGGTGCTGCGCAACGCCTGGGAGAGCCTCGCTCCCGGCGGGCAGCTCCTGGTGGACGTCATGGGCAAGGAGGTGCTGGCCGGCTGGATCGGGCGCCCGCAGGCCGTGGACCTGCCGGACGGTTCGTACGTCGTGCAGCGGGACACCGTCCTCGACAGCTGGCGGCGGCTGCGGACCGACTGGACGCTGGTGCACGGCGACTCCGCCCGTACGGCGTCGCTGACCTCGTGGCTCTACAGCGCCGACGAACTGCAGACGCTGTTCGAGAAGGCCGGGTTCACCGGCGTCGACTGCTTCGGCGGCTTCGACGGAGCGGGGTACGACCACCGCTCGCAGCGCCTGATCGTCCGCGGGCGGCGGCCGTGAGCCCCCGGCCGGAGGTGAGCCCTCCCGCCGCCCACGCCGGTTCCGTCGGCGGCCGGTCCGTCCATGAGCACATCACCGACGCCGTCAAGGCGCCCGACCTGATCCGGCTCGACGGCAACACCGTGCTCGCCCGGTTCGAGACGATGAAGGTGTACGCGGCGCTCGGCGCCGTCCGCTCGCTGCTGCGGCGGGGCCGGATCGTGCCGGGGCAGACGCTGATCGACAGTTCGAGCGGCATCTACGCGCTCGCCCTCGCCATGGCCTGCCACCGCTACGGCCTGCGGTGCCACATCGTGGCGTCCACGACGGTCGACTCGGTGATGCGCGCCCAGCTGGAGATCCTCGGTGCCACCGTCGATCAGATGCCCCCTCGCAGAGCCTCCGGCTCGACCAGGAACGCCGGGTGCGCCATGTGCGCGCGCTCCTCGCCGACCGGCCGGACTTCCACTGGATGCGGCAGTACCACGACGCCGTCCACTACGAGGGGTACCAGGAGTGCGCGGAGCTCGTATCCGGGGCTCTGCCCGAGGGACCGGTCACCGTCGTGGGCGCCGTGGGCACGGGAGCGTCCACCGGCGGACTCGCCCAGGCCCTGCGGGCGTCCGGGCGCGCGGTGCGCCTGGTCGGCGTCCAGCCGTTCGGCAGCGTCACGTTCGGCAGCGAGCAGTTCAACGACCCGGACGCGATCATCGCCGGTATCGGAAGCTCCATCCCGTTCCGCAACGTCCGCCACGAGCTGTACGACACCGTGCACTGGCTGGACTTCCGGCACGCGATGGCGGGGGCCGTCGGCCTGCTGCGGCAGCACGCGGTGTTCGCCGGGCTGTCCACGGGAGCGGCTCATCTGGTCGCGTCGTGGGAGGCGGCCAGGCATCCCGAACGCCTCCACCTGGTGCTCGGCGCGGACACCGGCCACCGTTACGCGGAGCGGGTCTTCTCCCGGCACGCCGAGGCACGGGACATGGCGGGGCTCCGGCCGCTGCCCATCGCGTCGCTCGCTGAACTGCGCCCTCCCTGGTCGGTCATGGAGTGGGCGGGACGGGCCGCGCCGCCGGGCGCCCGCTGTGCCGACGAGGGCGCCGCCGTGTCCGTATCCACCGTGGAGCTGACGTCATGACGCTCGCCGCACTCGAAGCGCTCTCGTTCGGCCTGGGCCGCATGGTCTCGGCGGCCGAGGAGACCGGGCACCGGCTGTGCCTGCTCACCGGGGACCGGTCGGTGTACGGGCACGAACTGGCCGGCCTCCCCGACGACGCGCTGACCGTCGTCGACGTCGACACCCACGATCCGGCCGCGGTCCGCCGGGCGCTGGCCACCGTCCCCGCGCTGGCCGGTCTGATCAACACGACCGACACCTGGAGCGTGCCGGCCGCCGATCTCGCGGCGGAGTTCGGGCTGCCGGGGCCGGACCCGGCAGCGGTGCGGCTGCTGCGCGACAAGCACCGGGTGCGTGCCCTGCTGCACCGCCGGGGGCTGAGCCGCAGCGGCGCCGTGCGCGTGGGGGCGGGCGTGGGAGCGGCCGGGGACATCCTGCGTGAGGTGGGTCTGCCGGCGGTGCTCAAGGACTCGGCCGGCACCTCCTCGCGCAACGTCTGGATCGTCCATGACGAGGAGGCGCTGCGCGACGCGCTGGCGGAAGCGGGCCGGCAGACGCTCATGGGCTCGCTGTTCGCGGAGGGCTTCCTGTCGGGGCCGCTGTACAGCGCGGAGACGCTCAGCTGGGACGGCGCCATCCGGCTGCTCGGTGTCCTGAGCCGCCAGACCTCCCGGCAGCCGGCGGTACGGGAGGAAGCCGCGGCCTTTCCCGTCGCCCTGCCGGACACCGAACGGCGGGGGATCGAGGAGTGGGCCGGGCGGGTCCTGTCGGCGGCGGGGCACCGGAGCGGCTTCGCCCACGTGGAGTTCATCCTCACGGCCCGGGGTCCTGAGCTGGTCGAGATCAACCGGCGGATCGGCGGTGCGCTGGTGGGCGAGGTGCTGTGCCGCTCCCTGGGGACCAACGTGTACACGGCCATGATGGAGGAGGCGCTCGGCCGGCGGCCCGGCCTGATGGACGCCCATATCGACGGGGCGGGACCGGCGTTCGGCTTCGTCCTCGTGCACGCCGACCACCCGGGTGTGCTGAAGGGCTGGCTCGGACTGGACGAACTGGCCTCCTTCCCCGGCTCGGTGCGCTGGTACCCCACGAGGGAACCGGGCGACGCCCTGGCCCACGTAGGGGACCAGCGGGGGTGCACGGGCATCGTGCTCGCGGAGGCGTCGACGGCCGAGCTGGCGCAGCACCGGGCGTGGAGCGCGGCCACCCGGGTGCGGCCCGTGGTCACCGGTGGGCCGTGAGGCGGGGGCCGGCGGGCGGTTCAGCGGCCCGCAGGTGTTCCTGCTGGCCGGTTCGTTCCTGATCACGCTCGGCAGCTTCGCGGTCCTGCCGTACATGTCGGTGCTGCTGCACCAGCGGCTCGGGCTTGGCCTCGGCACGGTCGGCGTCGTCCTGGCCGTCGCCTCGCTGGTGCAGTTCTCCGGGAGCGCGGCGGCCGGGGCGGTGACCGGCCGGATCGGTCTGCGGGCGACGATGCTGGTGGCGCTCGGGCTGCGTACGGCGGGATTCGCGGCGTTCCTGCCGGGGATGCACAGCGCGGTGGTCTCGATCGGGGCGCTGCTGCTGGTGTCCTGCGGGGCCGCCCTCTATCTGCCGGCCAACAAGGCGTACCTGGTGGAGGGCGCCACCGAGGCGGAGCGTCCGCGGGTGCTGTCGGCCGGCAGTTCGGCGTTCAACGCGGGCATGGCCCTCGGGCCGCCCGCCGCCGCGCCGTTCGTCCTGGGGTCGCCGCTCGTACTGTTCTCCTGCGTCACGCTGCTGTTCGCGCTCGTCGGTGCGGGGCACGCGCTGCTGCCGCCGGCCGGCCCTGGAACGGCGGCCCCGGTGAGCGGCGCGAGCGGCGGCTCACGCGGCGGGGGTCCCGGGCCGTCCCCCTTCGCCGTGACCGTTCTCGCCGTGTACGTCTTCATGTTCTTCCAGCACTACCTGGCCCTGTACGCGGTGCCGCGCACCTCGGCGGCCTTCTACGGGGCCGTCCTGATGGGGTACGCCGCTCTCCTGGTGGTCGCCCAGCCCTTGCTGTCCGGCTGGATCGCCGCGCTCACCTACCCGAGCGCGATGCGGGTGGGCTTCGGAGCGATGGCCGCCGGGACGGCCGCCATCGGCTTCGGCGGGTACGCGGGGATCGGCGCGGGCGCCGTGCTGATGTGTTTGGGGGAGGTCGTCCTCTTCCTGAAGAACGACCTGGAGGCGCTGGCCCGTTCGTCCGCGCCGCCCGCCGCGGTCTTCGGCGGACAACGGCTGGCGGCGGGGATCGGCGCCTTCGCGAGCGGCGTCGTCGGCGGTCAGGTGTACGCGGCGGCGGACGCGGCAGGCTCGGCCGGGGGGTTCTGGGTGGCCGTGTGCCTCCAGGCGGTGATCCTTCCGGTGTGCTTCCTGCGTCGCCGGACGGGGCCGCTCAGGGGGAGCGTCCGGCGACGCGGGAGCCGGAGGCCGCCGGAGAAGCCCGGCGAGCCTGTCCGGTCAGGGCAGTAGGGATCAGGCGGCCGGTATCGACGGTTCCGTGCTCCACACCGCCGCGAGATCCCGTCTGGCGCGCGCCACCCGGGAGCGCACCGTGCCGATCGGGCAGCCCGCGGTGTCGGCCGTCTCCTCGTACGACATGCCCATCAGCTGGGTGAGGACGAATGCCTGGCTCCGCGCCGCGTCCATGGTCCGCAGCGCGTCGAACAGCGCCACGGTCTCGTCGAATCCCGGGGTGTGCCGCGGCTGGGCGCGTTCCGCCGCGGCCTGCCAGTCGGCGGTGTCGGCGATCCGGGGCCGCACGGAAGCGGTGCGGTACCCGTCGATGACGACGCGTCGGGCGATGGCGAGCAGCCAGGTGCGCGCGCAGGAACGTCCCGCGAAGCCGGCCAGGCCGGTCATGGCCCGCAGATAGGTCTCCTGGGCCATGTCCTCGGCGGCGGGGCCGTCGGCGCCGAGGTAGGTGACGAAGCGGCGTACGTCCTCGTACGTCGCCCGGACGAAGCGCTCGGCCGCCTCACGGTCGCCGCAGCCGGCGGCCAGTGCCCAGCCGGTGATCTGCAGATCACGCTGTTGGGCGGGGACCCTCCGGGCGGCGGAGGGCTCCGGGGCGGGGGTTAGTGTCGGGGCAGGGCTCATCACAGCACGTCCTTCGTGTCTGTTCGCGGAGCCGCGGCGTCTTCACACGGGCTCCTCGGACCGGCTCCACCCCCTGCCGGCGTACGTCAGGGGGTGGAGCCGGCATGCCTGACACGGGCGCGTGCGCACGAGCGGCGCACACGTCCCGTAAGCCGCCCGGCGGGTCAGTGGGCGAACGAGGGCCGGACGGGAAGGACGTGCGGGGGCGGGCCGCGCAGAGACAGGCCGTGCAGCAGCAGGAGTTCCTGGAGACGGCGCCCCGGCCTGCGCCGCGGGCGCCACCGCGTGAGTGGTGCCTGGGGCGGGCCGGCGTCCCAGAGCCGCCAGGCCGTCGCCAGGGGTGCGCGGACGAACAGGGCGAGGGAGCGGGCGAGCTGGACGACCGCGGCCTCACCGCGCCACAGCCACCAGCCGCAGAGCAGACCGGCGATCAGGTGGGCCGCCGCCATGCCCGCGCTCAGCGTGGAACCGTCGAACGCCTCCAGGAGGCCCGGGCCCGGCACGGCGCCGGCCGTCGCCTCGTGCGCCACGTGGTCGACCGCGCCGGAGTGGTGCACGGCGTACGCGTGAACGGCGGACACGGGCGGCTCACCGGCCGTGTACGGCCGTTCCCGCGCGGCGGACGGGAGCGAGCTGAAGAAGGCGTGCAGGAACACCTGCCCGACGGCGCTCGCGGCGACGGCGGCGCAGGCGGTCCGTTCCCTTCCCGCCAGCCACCAACCGGCACACGTCACCAGCAGCAGGGCCGACGCGAGAGCGGGGAGCGGAAGGGACCCGCCGGACATGTGCGCGTGCCCGAGTCCGGACACGGCGACGCACACCACCGCGAACAACACGGCGCGTACGAAGCGGAGTGCGGGTCCGGCCCCCATGACCGCCATCGTGCCAGCGCCACCCGCCGTCACGAGAAGACCATCAAGTCCTGACACCGGGCTGGTTGACCCACTATGAGCGGACACGCTCCTCCTGTGATCCACATCACATCAAACCCGGGGGAACTTTCCGCACCCCCTGCCCGACTGCTCCAACGACGCTCCCCCGCACGCCTGGTGGCCCGGGACCGCACCCGCCGCACCGCCGACGCGACCGAAGAGGCAGCACGATGAAGCCGTCCCCAGCGCCACCCGCCCCCGAACCCGCCGAGCCCGACGCCCCCGCCGCAGGCGCCGTTGACCGGCCCGTGCGCCCCACCCTGCGCTCCGACCTGCGCGCCTCGCTGCCCGACGGGCTCGTGGCGCTCGCAGTGACCGGAGCGGTCTTCGCACTGCTCTACGTCCGGATCAGGGCCAAGACCTCCTCGACGGTCTCCGTCATGCCCTTCATGGCCGACGCGGGCGGCTTCTGGATGTACTTCCTGAGCCAGGCGTTCGGCTGGTCCGCGCTGCTGTGGGCCTGGGGCACCGTCGTCCTCGGCCTGCTGCTCTCCGGCCCCCGCCCGCGCGGGCTGCCCCTCTCCGGCCCCCGTCTCGAACGCCTCCACCGCACCACCAGCCTCAACACGATGGCGCTGATAGCGGCTCACGCCCTGCTCTTCGCCGCCGAGCTGGTGAGACACGACACCGCGCGATGGCACTCGGCGCTCGCCACCGCGTTCGTGGAGGCGTTCGTGCCGGGCGGGTACGACTCCGGCACCGGCCGGATCGCCATGCCCGTGGGCCAGGCCGCGCTCTACCTGGCGATCCCGCTCGGCCTGCTCTTCTACGTCCGGCACCGCATAGGCCCCAGGACCTGGCGGGTGCTGCACCGCTTCGTGATCGTCGTGTACGTCCTGAGCGTCTGGCACACCCTCCTCTACGGCACCAACGTCTGGTACGACGGGTGGTTCCGGACGAGCGTCTGGCTCCTCCAGATCCCGATCGCGGCCCTCCTGCTGCTGCGGCTGCTGCGGCCCGCACGCCGCTCGGAGCGCCTGCCCCGGCCGGGCACCGGGTCACCCGCGGGCTGGACCCTGCGCCTGACCGGCCGGCTCGCGGTCGCCGTAGTCGTCGTGGCGGTGCTCGCGGTCGTACTCAGCGGACACGACGGCGGCCGGACCGTCCCCCCGGCCGACACCTCCTCCACCCACAACCACGACTAGCGTCGCTCGTCCCAAGCCCGGCCTGGTCCGGACGAGCGGCCTGGCCACCGGAGGGCGCTGCGCGCGGCCGAGAGCGGCCGGCCGATGGTGCACGCCACGCTCACCGGCACGAGCGCGGTGTACGGACCGGGGGGGGCGAGAAGGTGGGTGCGCCCCTCGGCACGGACGTGAGCGCCGCCGCCGTCTTCGACGTACCCCTCACGACGGGCACCACGCTCCATGTGCGCGTGGGTGACTGGGCGGTGTACGCGGCCCTGGCCCTGCCGGCCGGGCTGGGGGCGGCCGAAGGGCTGCGGCTTCTCAGACGGCCTGCTCCAGGGAGTCCCGCAGCACTCGCTCGCACAGCTCGTGGGTGGCCAGCGCGTCCCGGGCGCTGAGCACCTGCCCGGCGCGCACCGCGTCCAGGAACGACGTCACGCTCTGCTCGATGCCCCGCTGCCGGGCCACCGGCACCCAGTCACCGCGCCGCCGCACGCTGGGCTGGCCCTTGTGGTCGACGATGTCGGCGAGGTTGAGAACCTGCCGCTTGGAATCCTGGCCCGACACCTCCAGGATCTCCTCGGTCGATCCGTTGAGGCGGTTCATCATGCCGATGGCGGTGAAGCCCTCGCCGGACAGCTGGAGTACGACGTGGTGCATGAGCCCGTCGACGATCCTCGCCCGCACGACGGTGCCGACGACCGGCCCCGGCACCAGGAAGCGCAGGGTGTCGACGACGTGGATGAAGTCGTCGAGCACCATGGTGCGGGGGTCCTCGGGCAGTCCCACCCTGTTCTTCTGCATGAGGATCAGCTCGCGCGGGTGCTCGGCGCACTGCGCGTACGCGGGGGCGAGCCGGCGGTTGAAGCCCACGGCCAGGCCGACGGCGCGTTCCTCGGCGAGCGCCACCAGCCGTGCGGAGTCGGCGTAGTCGTAGGCGAGCGGCTTGTCGACGTAGGTGGGGACGCCCGCCGCGATGAGCCGGGCGGTGATCTCGGGGTGTACGGCTGTGGGCGCGTGCACGAAGGCCGCGTCGAGCCCCTGGGCGAGCAGTGAATCCAGGTCCGCGTGGCACTGCGGCGCCGGGATGCGGTGGGTCCCGGCGACCGCGGCCAGGGTCGCCGGGGTGCGGGTCTGCAGATGCAGTTCGACCCCGGGCAGGGTGCTCAGCACCGGCAGGTACGCCTTCCGCGCGATGTCGCCGAGCCCGATACAGCCGACCTTCACTGGGGTCTCCCTCGTCACTGTCGTACGCGCGCGACTGTCATGTGCGCGTCTTCGGTTCCGCAGCATACGTGCGCTGCGGAGGCTGCCAGTCGGCGATCCCGTCGAGGGCGCGCAGGGCGAGCCCGGGGCCCAGGCGGGTCACGGTGGCCAGGAGGGCGTCCCGGAGCGCGACGGCCGGGGCACCGGACCACGCCACCACCCGGGCGACCCGCGCCGACTTGCGCACCACGGCAGTCGTACGGGGCAGCCGGACCGCGCTGTACGCGGCCAGGCCCTCCCCCAGGCCGGGGCCGGGCGCCACGTGGTGGGCGAGGACCACGGCGTCCTCGATGGCCTGGTTGCCGCCCTGGCCCAGCATGGGCGCCATGGCGTGCGCGGCGTCGCCGACCAGCACGGCGCGGCCCCGGTGGAAGGACGGCAGGGGCTCGGCCATGTGGTGCACGTCGTGGCGCAGGATTCGGCCGGGTTCGGTGGCCGCGAGGACCGCGGGGACCGGGTCGTGCCAGTCACCGAACCTGCGCAGGAGTTCGGCCTTCTCGTCGTCGGCGGCCCTGCCTCCGGCGGGTGTGACGGCGCCCGCGTAGGCGTAGACCCGGCCGTCCTTGAGCGGCTGGGTGCCCCAGAGGGCTCCTCTGCCCCAGCTCTCGTGCGGGGCGAAGGGGCGCCCGAGTCCGGGGACCACGGCCCGCCAGGTCGTGAAGCCCGCGTACGAGGGCCCGGGGTGGCGGGGGAAGAGAGTGCCGCGTACCGCCGAGCGGATGCCGTCCGCACCGACCACGAGGTCGGCCTCGATGTCGCCGGAGGGAGTCCGGACGACCGCCCGGCGGCCGCCGGGGCTCCCCGGGCTGACGAGCTCCGCCGGGCACCCGGTCCGGAGCGCGGACGGGGGCAGTTCCGCCGCGAGGATGCCGATCAGGGTGGCGCGGTGGAGCAGGACCAGCTCGCCGCCGAAGCGCTCGGCGGCGGCCGCGCTGTCCGTACGGGAGAGCCAGCGCCCACCGGAGGAGCGCAGCCCGCCCTCGCCCTGCCAGGCGGCCAGGGACCTGATCGTGTCTCCCAGCCCGATGACGTCCAGCGCGCGCTGGGAGTTGGGCGCGAGGCTGATCGCCGAACCGACGGGTTCGAGTGACCGAGCGCGCTCCAGCACGGTCACCTGCCAGCCGCTCCGGTGCAGGGCCGCGGCGGCGGTGAGACCGCCTACGCCGCCGCCGATGACCACCGCGTGGTTCCTGACCATGACGCCCTCTCGTAACTACACCTGTAGTGACGGGTTCACCGTACTACAGATGTAGTTGCGCAGGTAGGCTGGCTCCATGGCCACACGTACCGAGGGGACCCCGGGCAGGTCCCGCGCCGACCTGATCGCCGACACCGCGCTCACCCTTCTCGCCGAGCGGGGGATGCGGGGCCTCACCCATCGCGCCGTGGACGAGTACGCCGGACTGCCGCAGGGCTCGACGTCGAACCACGCCCGCACCCGCCAGGCACTGCTGGAGGCGGCCGTGCGCCGGCTCGCCGAGCGCGAGGCGGAGGTGCTGGGCCCCGTGGCGGAGTCCGGGCCTCCGGCCCCCGGCGATCCGGACCGGACGGCCGGCCGTCTGGCGCTCGCACTGCACCGCTATCTGACACACCACCCCGAATATCCGCTCTGCCGCTACGAACTTGCCCTGGAGGCCACCCGGCGCCCGGAGCTGCGGACGTACTACGACGCGGCGGGCCGGCGGTTCCGCGAGCCACTGGTGGCGCTGATGGCCGCGGCGGGATCGGCCGAGCCGGAACGCCACGCGCTGTCCCTCGTGGCCTGGTGCGAGGGAATGATCTTCTCGTGCGCCGCGGGTTCGCACAGCGGCTCGGTACCCACCGAGGGAGAACTGCGGACGGGACTCGCCGAGCTCCTGCACGGGATGCTCGCTCCACGGAAGCGGTAAACGCCTGGCCACGACCATGATCAATCGGCCAGTATGACCGGCATGACGACACCCGAGCGAACAGAACCCGCCATCGACGCCGCCGAGCGCCCGATGCTCGAAGGCTGGCTGGAGTACCACCGCGCCACGCTCGCCATCAAGTGCGAGGGCCTGGACGACGCCCAGTTGCGGAAGGCGTCTGTCCCCCCGGCGGAGTTCACGCTCCTCGGACTGGTGCGGCACATGGCGGAAGTGGAACGCGGCTGGTTCCGCGCGGTCCTGACCGGTGAGGACGCTCCGCCGATCTACGGGACGGACGAGGACCCCGACGCCGATTTCCACCCCGGTGAGTCCGACACCTGGGAGGAGGCGCGCGCGACCTGGCTCGCCGAGATCGCACAGGCCAGGACGAACGCGGCGAAGTACGGGCTCGACGACCTGTCGGTCGGCCTGAGCCGCAGCGGAAAGCAGTTCAACCTCCGCTGGATCTACACGCACATGATCGAGGAGTACGCGCGGCACAACGGCCACGCGGACCTCGTCCGGGAGCGGATCGACGGCGCGACCGGCGTCTGACCCCCACCCGTCCGGGTGGGGGTGTGCCCGCGTCGCCCGGCTGACCGGGTCACCCGTGCGGGCCAATCACGGCCCGCGGGCTGCCCATCGGCCCCGCGCACCCGCACAGTTGGCGGGTGCGTCGAACCAGCATCACAGCGAAGCTCCTGGTGGGAGTGGCCGTCACCGCTGTCTCCGGCTGCGTGTCGGTGGAGCCGCGGGCAGCCCTCCCGGCCTGGCCCGAGGCCGCCCGGCCCGTCCGGGCCGTCCAGGACCCAGCCCCGCAGATCGTGCAGCCACCCGTCCGGGAGTCGCTCGAAGCACTGCCGGACCCCGCGCCTTCCGTCTCCCCGGCCCCGGCCCCTGCCGGCACCCCGGCCGCAGCCCCGCCCCGGCCGCGTGGCGCCGAAGCACGCGCACCTCAGCAGCGTGCGCCCGCCCAGCCACCTCCCCGGCGGGCGCCGCACCGGCGCCCCCGGTGCCGCCCGCTGTCCTGCCGAAGGTACCCGGCCCTCTACTCGCCGGGAGGGACGTCTGCGCCATCGGACGGGGGTACGGGAGCTGGCGGCCGGGGAGCACCGAGGCGCGGACCTGCGAGGAGGTGTACGGCCGCTGACCACGCCGGCGGCGGTCGCCGGTCCGGGCACCTGGCGGGAGCCCGCGCCGCGTGCGGCGGGCCGGGCCCTCACCGCTCGCGCATCCGCTGCTCCAGCCGGCCGATGGCGGCCCGCACCCCTCCCCCGTACCCGTCGTGTCCGAGCCCTCCGGCGGTGTCCCGCGCCTGGTCGAGATGGAGGCGGGCCGCGTCGGGGCGGTGCAGCTTCAGATAGTCCGCCGCCAGACTGAGGTGCAGTGAGGGGTAGAAGGCCCGCACGGCGGACGCGTCCTGGTCCTCGGCCGCGCGCTCCCCGGCCAGGCCGTCCGCCGCGGTGAGCGCCCGCAGGTCCCAGGCCAGCTCATCTCCCGGATCGTCCTGGGTGTCGGCCATGTAGTGCGCGAGGGTGCAGCGGTGCAGGGCGTCACCGTCCTCGCCGAGCTCCGCCCAGAGGACCCCGAAGCGATTCCGGGCCTCTTCCCGGTCCCCGCCGTGCAGCAGCATGATCGCCTGGCCGATCCTCGTCATGACGGCGTCCCGTGCCGCCTCCTGCCGCTCCGTCACTGCGGTCTCCTTCGCGCCCGTCCCGGCCCGTTCCGGTGGTCCTGACGCTAGCCTCCGCGGCGGGGAAACCCGCTGAGGCACGGGCCCGGCCCCGTCTGCCGGCTCCCCCGCACCCACGGGCGGGGCAGGGTGCTCAGCCGAGGTCGGGGATGCGCCAGTCGATCGGCTCGTGGCCCTGGGCGGCGACCGCCTCGTTGATCTGGGTGAACGGGCGGGAGCCGAACCACCGCTTCGCGGAGAGCGGGGAGGGGTGCGCCCCCTTCACCACGATGTGCCGCTCCTCGTCGATCAGCGGCAGCTTCTTCTGCGCGTAGTTGCCCCAGAGCACGAAGACGGCGGGGTCCGGGCGCGCGGCCACGGCCCTGATCACCGCGTCGGTGACCTTCTCCCAGCCCTTGCCCTTGTGGGAGTTGGCCTCCCCACCCCGGACCGTCAGCACTGCGTTGAGCAGGAGGACGCCCTGCTCGGCCCACGGCATCAGATAGCCGTTGTCCGGTATGGGCAGGCCGAGCTCCGCCTGCATCTCCTTGTAGATGTTGCGCAGCGAGGGGGGCGTCCTGACGCCCGGCCGCACGGAGAAGCACAGCCCGTGCCCCTGGCCCTCGCCGTGGTAGGGGTCCTGGCCGAGGACCAGGACCTTCACCCGCTCGTACGGAGTGGCGTCGAGGGCGGCGAACACCTCCTCGCGCGGGGGATACACCGGCCCCTTGGCCCGCTCCTCCTCGACGAAGTCCGCGAGCTCCTTGAAGTACGGCTTCCGCAGCTCCTCGCCGAGGACGCCGCGCCAGGACTCGGGCAGCAGGTCGGTGTAGGTCACTTCCACAACCTCCGGTAGGCAGTCAGTTCTTGATCACAGAACCTACCGGGGGCCACTGACAGCGGGCCCGCACGCCCTACCAGCTGGTCTTGCGGTACAGCTCCCACAGCTGCATGACGGTCTGCGGGTCCAGGGCGCGCTCGGCGCCACCGATGTCCTCGCCCGCCGCGACGTACAGCTTGCCCTGCCACAGCGGCAGCAGCCGGACGTCGTCGACGAGGATCTGCTGTGCCTGCTCGAACTGCTTGCTGACCGCGCCCCGGTCGCTCTCCTGGCGGGAGGACGGCAGCAGCTCGTCGGTGATCTCGGCGTTCAGGTACGGGGTGCCGGTGACGCTCTCCTTGCCCACGAAGGGGGCGATGAAGTTGTCCGGGTCCGGGAAGTCCGGGAACCAGCCACGGCCGAATACGGGGTACTCGCCCTTGGTGAAACCCTCCTGGAAAGCGGTCCAGGGCGCGCTCTTCAGGGTGATCCTGAACAGCCCGGACTCCTCCAGCTGGCGCTTCAGCTCCGCGAACTCGGGAGCGGTCGAGGAGCCGTACCGGTCGGTCGTGAACCAGAAGGTCATCTTGACGGGCTCGGTGATGCCGGCCTTGCTGAGGATGGACCTGGCCTTGGCCTCGTCGGGGTCGCCGAAGGTGTCGAAGAAACTGGTGGTGTGGCCGGCGATGCCCTTGGGCACCATCGAGTACAGGGGCTCCGCCGTGCCCTGGTACACCTTGGCGACCAGCGCGTCACGGTTCACGAGCTGCGCGATGGCCCGGCGTACCGCCGGCTTGCCCGCGGCGGGGTCCCGGGGGTTGAAGACGAGGAACCGGATGTCCGCGCCGACCGTCTCGATGATCTGGAGACCGTCGTTGTCGGACTTGTCGTCCTCCAGGCTGACCACTTCCTGGGCGGTCAGACCGCGGTAGGTGGCGTCGATCTCCTTCTTCTTCAGCGCGTTCACCATGGAGGCGGAGTCGTCGAAGTACCGGATGGTGACGGCGGTGTTCCTGCGGTCGGCGAAGCCCTTGTAGTCCGGGTTCCTCGTCAGCTCGGAGACCTCCTTGGCCTCGTACGACTCCAGGAGGTACGGGCCCGAGCCGGTGACCTTCCCGTCACTGCGGAGCTTGTCCTTGGGGTACTCGCCCGGCGCGACGAGCGACATCGCCGGGGTGGCGAGGATGAACGGGAACGTGGCGTCCGACTTGTTGAGGTGGAAGATCACCTCGTCCTCGCCCTTCGTCTCCACCCGGTCCAGGGAGCCGAGCATGCCGAGGGGGCCGCCCTTGACCTTGATCGTCCTGATGCGGTCGATGGAGTGCTTCACGGCTTCCGCGTCGATCTTCTCGCCGTTGGAGAATTTCAGGTTCTCACGGAGCTCGCACCGGTAGGCCATGCTCGTCTCGTCGGTGAACGTGCAGGAGTCGGCGGCGTCGGGCTCGGGACTCGTACTGCCCGTGGGGAAGCTCACGAGGGTCTGGAAGACGTTGCGCATCAGCTCCCAGGAGCCGTCCCAGGCCGCGGCGGGGTCGAGCGTCGAGGGCGCGCTCGTCGTACCGATGGTTATCTGCTGGTCCGTCTCGGAACTGCTGTCGGACAGCAGACCGCAGCCGGCCAGCAACGACAGGGAAGCAAGGGCTGCAGCAGCCTGCAGACTGGCCCGGTAGAACACGCGCACGCTCCTCGATCAGCCATGGGTCGGCAGACCATACCGCAGCGCCCCGCCGGGCCAATCCACGGGCCTGACGGGGCACTTGAGTCAATCAGGGTCAAATCCACTCAGGCCGTCTCAGGCCACGCCCGCATTCAGGAAGATCCCGCCGTCCACGACGAGCGTCTGTCCCGTGATCCAGCCGGACTGCTCGGAGGTGAGGAACGCCGCCGCCCCGCCGATGTCCTGCGGGACGCCCAGCCGGCCGAGCGGGTAGGCGGCGGCCGCCTCCGCCTCCCGGCCCTCGTACAGCGCCTCGGCGAACTTGGTCTTCACCACGGCCGGAGCGATCGCGTTGACCCGGACGCCCGGGGCGAACTCGTGCGCCAGCTGGAGGGTCAGGTTGACCATGGCCGCCTTGCTCATGCCGTACGCGCCGATGAAGGGCGAGGCGGAGACACCGGCGACCGAGGCGATGTTGACGATCGCCCCGCCGTTGTCCTTCTGCCACGCCTTCCAGGTCTGCTGGGCGAAGCCGAGCGCGGAGATCACGTTGGTCTCGTAGACCTTGCGGGCGACGGCGAGGTCCAGCTCGGCCATCGGTCCGAACACCGGATTGGTGCCCGCGTTGTTGACGAGGAAGTCGATCCGGCCGAAGACCTCCATGGTGTGGGCGACCGCCGCGGCCTGGTGGGCCTCGTCGTGCGCCTTGCCCGGGATGCCGGTCGCCCGGTCCGCGCCGAGCCTCTCGACGGCCTCCTTGAGCGCTTCCTCCCCGCGGCCCGTGATGCAGACCCGGTCGCCGCGGGCGACGAGCGCCTCGGCGATCCCGTAACCGATACCGCGGCTCGCCCCCGTGATGAGGGCGACCCTGCCGCTGTCCCGCACAGTCATGTCCTGCCCTTCGAGTTAGTTGAGCGGTCCGCCGGCGACGTACATGACCTGGCCGGAGACGAAGCCCGCGTCGTCGCCCGTGAAGAAGGCGATGGCGTTGGCGATGTCCTCGGGGTGGCCGACGCGCTGTACGGGGATCTGGCTCGCCGCAGCGGCCTGGAACTCCTCGAAGCCCATACCGACCCGGGCCGCCGTCTGAGCCGTCATCTCGGTCACGACGAATCCGGGCGCGACGGCGTTGGCGGTGATGCCGAACTTGCCGAGCTCCTTGGCGAGGGTCTTGGTGAAGCCCTGGAGGCCGGCCTTCACGGCGGAGTAGTTGGCCTGGCCGCGGTTGCCCAGCGCGGAGGAGGAGGAGAGCGAGACGATACGGCCGAACTTGGCGTCCACCATGTGCTTCTGGACGGCCTTGGCCATCAGGAACGCGCCCTTGAGGTGCACGTTCATCACGAGGTCCCAGTCGGACTCGCTCATCTTGAAGAGCAGGTTGTCACGGAGGACACCCGCGTTGTTGACGAGGATCGTCGGGGCGCCGAGCTCGGTGGCGACCCGCGCGACAGCCGCCTCCACCTGCGCGCTGTCCGACACGTCGCAGCCGACCGCGAGGGCGGTGCCCCCGGCGGCGGTGATCTTCTCGACCGTGCCCTTGCAGGCCGCCTCGTCGAGGTCGAGTACGGCGACGGCGCGGCCCTCGGCCGCCAGACGCACTGCGGTGGCGGCGCCAATGCCCCGCGCCGCTCCCGTCACGATGGCGACGCGCTGCTCGGTGGTGGACATGCTTGGATCTCCTCGCCCTTGGATCGGGGCTCAGCGGACGTGGGGACGATCCCTGACGGAAAAGTTCCCCATGACTGAGCAACCGCTTAGTACCTTCAGCAGACGAGACGCTAGAAGGCCCGGCACCCGGTGTCAACGGCCCGAGGGCGCAGCGGCGTATGTCACACCCGCCGGCGCCTCCCGCGCGGCGCCGCCGGGCCCGCGATCAGCGCACGAGCAGGTCGAGCAGCCGTTCGATCTCAGCCGCCGGGTCCGTCGTGAGGCCGCTGTGCACGGGCCCCGGCTGGACGACCGTGGAACGCGGCGCGATCAGCCAGCGAAAACGCCGTCCGAGGTCGTCGCCCGCCGCCTGGCCCGCCGCGTCACCGCCGTGACAGACCCCTTCCACGGCCCGCAGAGCGGCCCGCACGCCGACCACGTCGGCCCTCGGGTCCAGCGCCGCGAGCTTGCGCTCGTCCAGATGCGTGCGGGCGGCGACGAAGGATCTCGCCCGGCAGTACACCAGCACGCCCGCGTTGAAGCACTCACCACGCTCCACCCTGGGGACGACCCGCAGCACGGCGTACTCGAAGACATCGCGCCTGGTCATCGTCGGCCGCCCTTGCCGCTCTGCTCGTCACCGGCCGGCTGGGGGGCCAGGCGCCCGACGAGCCAGCCGGGCGCCTGCGAGGGCCTGGTCCTGGTCGGCGCGTCCAGCGAGATCCGCTCGTGGACGCTGCGCGCGCGGGCCAGCAGCGGTGCCACGTAGGCGCGGCGCAGCGCGTCCGTCGACTCGAAGCCGGGCTCGTCGACGAGCCACTCGTCGGGTACGTCGGCGACGACCTCGGTGAGCAGCTCCTCGGTGACGAGCGGGCCCAGCTCGGCGGCCGCGGCCGCGATGTCCGGGCCGAAGGGTGCGAGCACGTGGTCGGAGGCGTTGTAGGGCTTGGCCGCCGAGGTCTGCGCCCCGGGCCAGTTGTGGTGCCAGATCATCGTGGCCCCGTGGTCGATCAGCCAGGGGTCGCCGTGCCAGACCAGCATGTTGGGGTTGCGCCACGACCGGTCGACGTTGTTGATCAGCGCGTCGAACCAGATGACCTTCCCGGCTTCCGCGGGCCCGACCTGGTAGGCGAGCGGATCGAAGCCCAGCGAGCCGGGAAGGTAGTCCATCCCGAGGTTGAGGCCGCCGCTCGCCTTGAGCAGTTCCTGCACCTCCTGGTCGGGCTCGGCCAGCCCGATGACGGGGTCGAGCTGGATGGTGACGAGCTCCGGCACGCGCAGCCCCAGCCGCCGGCCGAGCTCTCCGCAGACGACCTCCGCCACGAGGGTCTTGCGGCCCTGGCCCGCGCCGGTGAACTTCATGACGTACGTGCCCAGATCGTCGGCCTCGACGATCCCGGGGAGCGATCCACCCTCCCGCAGGGGCGTGACGTAGCGGGTCGCGACAACCTCTTTTAGCACTTTCCCAGGCCACCCATCTCTTAGCCTTGCATTCAACGGAGGGCTCCTTCGGGGCGTAGAGGCGGGAATCGCCAGTCGACGGCGCTGGGGGAAATCTGGGGAGTTCCGGCCAGCTAGCTGATCCCCCGCGCTCCCCAAGCAGACCGTCGATGGTGCCGCGCCCTTTGCTGCCGGCCTCCGGCATGAAGTGAGCATAGTAACCGAGAGTGATCGCGGGCGAGGGTGTCGACGGCGGCGGCCACCGCCGCGGCGTTCTGGCGGTGGCCGCCGACGGCCCGGCGGATTGCCCGCGCGACCGGCCCGTCCACCGTGGCGCTTGTGGCCGAGCGGGTGTCGAGGAACGCGCCGACGGCTCGGTCGAGGGCGTCGCCGTCGAGGCGTTCCAGCAGGCGGCGGATGGTCGCGGGGTGCGGGGCGGAGGTCTGCCCGGTGAACGGGTCGGGGGTGAAGCCGAGTGTCCGCAGGGCCCAGGGCGGCGCGTCGGTGATCCATTCCCCGATCGCGGCCAGCGACTTCGCACCGGGCAGGACGGCGGCGGCCACCGCGCAGACCAGTGCGCTGAAGGGGTAGATCCGGCCTTTACGGCCCCTGGGATCGGGCATCCCGGTCAGGAACGTACGCAGGTCAACGGCATCAAGGAGCGGTGCCGGGGCGGCTATCGAGGCCAGTTGCCCCAGCGGGGTGGCGATAGGCGATGATGCAGACGCTCGCGCCAGGCCACCCCCATGGTCCGAGGAATCCCCCCACGGGCCCGCCCCGACGGGATCACCGGCACCCAGCTGGCCATCGCCCACCTCCTCGTCGAGGGCCACGTCGACGAAGCGATCGCCCGCCGCCTCGGCATGAAGATCCGCACCTGCCGCGGCCACATCGCCAACTCTCCGCCGCCCTCGGCGGCGGCAGTCGCGCCCAACTCGGCTATTTCATCGCCCGCTCGGGCATCCTCGACGACCGCACGGCCGACCCGGCGGACTGAAACCGGCCCTTCTCCCCTCGTACAACCATCCGCCGATCTCCGCTGTCTTGATCCCCGTGAAGAAGACGCTCATCGCCTCCGCCGCCGCACTCGGCGCGCTCGCCGCCGTCACCGGCCCGGCCGCGGCCCCCGCCGCGGCCGCCTCCGACGCCCTGTGGCTCTGGTCCGACCCGTACGAGATCACCCTCGCGGGCCCGTCCGAGGACGGCTCCCCCGCACCGTCGCAGTCGCTGACCGTGCAGATCAGCCACGACAACACGGCGACCACCGTCGCGGCCGGCACGCTCACCGTCGACGCCTCCGGAGTCGCCTCGTTCGCCGAGGTCACCTGGCCCGCGAACTGCCGCCCGGAGAACGAGACCACCGCCGTCTGCACCACCCCCGAACTCCCCGGCGGCGCCAACGCCCCCGCCGCGCGGATCGGCCTGACCACAAAGCCGGGCGCCACCGACGGCAACGACGGCTACGTCCGCTACACCGCCCAGGCCGGCGGCATGAACGCCTACCCGGGCGAGACCTACGTCGCCGTCAACGACGGCCCCGCGCTCGGCCTCACCCAGGCCGAGTACCGCACCGGCATGGCACCCGACCAGCCCTTCGACTCCTCCGTCGTCCTCGGCAACCAGGGCAACCGCACCGCCGACCGCACCCTGCTCACCGTCTTCACCTCCCGCGGCATCCGCCTCGGCATGTCCGTCCCCTCCAACTGCGAGTCCACGAACGCCGTCACCGGCCGTACGTTCCTCTGCGTCCTGGACGAGCGGACGACCCCGGGCGCGTACCACTCCCTCCCGCTGAAGTTCCGCACCAAGGACATGGCCCTCTTCGACCGCGTCGACTATTCGGCGCAGCCCTACTCCGAGCAGGCGCTCGCCGAGGCCCGCGCCGGCCGCGCCTTCACCCCGGGCGCCGGCCCGGAGCTGAACCTCACCCCGGCCGCCGCCCCCTCCGACGAGCTCCAGCCGTACCGCAGCTTCACGGTGAAGACCGTCAACCAGGCCGACTACCGGCTGACCGCCTCCACCGTCTCCGGCGCGGCCGGCGACACCGTCCCCGCCACCGTCACCGTCCACAACGCGGGCCCCGCCTGGGTCGCCTCCCTCGGCGCGGGCGAACCCGCCGCGACCGTCGACATCGACATACCCGCCGGCACCTCGGTCGCCTCCGCCCCCGACGCCTGCTGGTCCGAGTCCGGGACCCGCTACCGCTGCAACACCCCCATCTACCTCACCGAATCCGGCAAGCCCGCCACCCACACCTTCCCCTTCACCCTCCACATCGACGAGGTCATCCCGAACGCCACCGCCCGCGCCGCCCTCTACAACGACGCCTACGAACCCGCCGTCCGCACCTTCGACCCCGACCTGACGAACAACACGGCCACTCTCACCGTCAACCCCTCGACGAGCTGACGCACGCCCCCTCCGGCTGCCCGGCCCGACCCCTGCGCCGGCCCTGTACGAGCCGGGCAGCCGACCCCCGCACCGCCCCGGTAACCCCACTCGCATCACCCGTGGGCGACTGGCCCGCCCAGAGGGGGGAACGGGCGGGCACGGGCGGACCAGAGCGCCGAGCGCCCGACGCCGCCCACCCCCACCCGATTTACAGTCCCGGACGCATGGGCTGGGGACGTGAGCGGGTTGCGTCGACAGTTGGAAGTGCTCGGTCACAGGCAGGGTGGCGGACGTGTGAGAACGCCGTATCGCCTATGTGGGGGGTGCCCGGGGGCGGGTGCCCGGTGTGTCCGGTTCAGCTCTGGAGGGTGGTGAGCCAGTCGGTCAGCAGGCGGTTGACCTCGGCGGGGCGTTCCTGCTGGATCCAGTGGCCGCAGCCTTCCAGCAGGTGGGATGCGGACAGGGCGGGGAGAGTGGTGGGGTAGGCGTTGATGGCGTCGGCCATCCAGGTGGTGGAGGCGTCCAGGGTGCCGCCGATGAACAGGGACGGCTGTGTGACCGGGGCGCCGCGGTGGGGGGCGAGGTCCTCCCAGTCGCGGTCCATGTTGCGGTAGCGGTTGAGGGCGCCGGTCAGGCCGGTGTGCTCGAACTCCGCGGCGTAGACGTCGAGGTCGTCCTCGCTCAGCCAGGCCGGGAGCGGGCCGGTGGGGAAGCGGTCGCGCAGCCGGCCGCCGTGGGTGACGAAGTGCGGGTCGGGCTCACCCCGGGCGGGCATGGTGTCGGCGGACAGCGCCGCGTAGAAGCCGGCGAGCCAGCCCCGGACGTCGGGCTCGATCTCCGCCTCGGCGCGGCCGGGCTCCTGGAAGTAGGAGACGTAGAACTCCTGCTCGGGGCCGCCGATCCGGCCGAAGACGTCGGTGGGGCGGGGGCCGCCCGGCGGTGCGTAGGGGACGCTCAGCAGGCCGACGGCGTGGAAGACCTCGGGGTGGAGCAGTGCGGAGGAGGCGGCGATGTTGGAGCCCCAGTCGTGGCCGACGACCACCGCGCTCTCCTCGCCGAGGGCGCGCACCGCGGCGACGTTGTCCTGCACCAGGTCGAGCATCCGGTAGGCGTCGGTGGCGGCGGGTCTGGAGGAGCGGCCGTAGCCGCGCACGTCGATCGCCGCCGCCCGGTAGCCGGCGGCGGCGAGGGCCGGGAGCTGGAGGCGCCAGGAGTACCAGGACTCGGGAAAGCCGTGCACGAGTAGGACCAGCGGGCCCGTGCCCTGCTCGACCAGATGCAGGCGCCCGGCCGGGGTTTCGATGATGCGGTGGCGGAGCTCGGCGGTCGGCTCGGGCTGCATGGGCTTCTCCTGGTTTCGCGGGCGGAGGCGGCTACTCGTCGATCATGCGGCGCGGCGGCTGCCCGCCGCCATCAGCGTTGCCATCCTGGCAAGATCGCAGGACGGGGCGGTTGAGCGGTGCGGCTGGAAGGAGCGGGGACGGTGGCTGGCGAGGAGCTGGGCGACACGTCGGCGGCCATGGGGCCCAGGCTGCGGGCCGCGCGCGAGCATCATGGCGCCACGCTCGCCGGTATCAGCCGCGCGACCGGCATCTCGCCGAGCACGCTGTCGCGGATCGAGACCGGCCGGCGCAAGCCCACCCTGGAGGTGGTGCTGAAGCTGGCGAAGGAGTACGGCGTCTCCCTGGACGTGCTGGCCGGCACCGCACCCGTCCCGGCGGCTGCGCCGCGCACCTCGGCGCCGCTGAGCTTCGGCGACGACAAGGCGGTGCTGCCGCTCACCCGGTACGTCGGCGGCTTGCACGCCCACAAGCACGTACTGCCCGTCGTCGAGGATCTGCCCGCCAGGCCCCGGCAGGTCTCCCACGAGGGCTATGAGTGGCTGTGCGTCCTGTACGGGCGACTGTGGCTCGCGCTCGGCAGCCAGGATCTCGTCCTGACCGCCGGGGACGTCGCCGAGTTCGACACCCGCACCCCGCACGGGATGGCGAACACCGGCCTCGGCGGGCCGGTCGAGTACCTGATCCTGTTCGGACCGCAGGCGAACGCCTGCGGCCGCGGACCCCACCGCCCTTTGGCCCGGAGCCCGGTAACCCGCAGCCCTTGTGACCGATCCAGACGCCGTGCCGCTCAGGGGGGAAACCACGGCAATCAGCCACCCGTGGCGGAAAAGCGACCGACAGTGCCCGGGGCCGGGTCTGCGTGACGTCGGCTCGCGTGTATGACGGAACCGGTGCACTCCATGCAGATGCATCGAACACACTTACTATTAGCGTATGACATGACTGCACCGAGGTTCCCCCACGCCCTCCACGCCGCCCAGGTCCGGCTTCACCGGGCCACTGCGGAGCTCCTGGGATTCGGGCGCAGCCTGCCGTGGCCGGTGGAGCCGCATGAGGGGTGGCCAGGCAAGGAGCACTCGCGCACCGGTGAGGTCACCGGCGGCCGACCGCCCTCGCCCGGGTGGACGGACGAGCAGAAGGCAACGTTCGTACGGGCGTTCCTGCGTGCGGATTCCTCTGGAGTGAGGGTGTCTGGAAACGGTACTGCCCTCTGGACACCGTCGACAGGCGGCCTGGAGAGTTGAGGGTGCTCGAACAACCAGCCGTCAACTCGGGGAGAGTCATGCGTACTCGTCTTGCCGCCGCCCTCTGCGGCACCGTTCTCACCGCTGGGACGCTGCTGAGTGCGCCCACGGCCAGCGCCCAGGCAACTGCCTATCCGACCACCCCGTTCGACGTCACGGTCGGAAATACCTACACGAGGGGCACCATCACCTGGTACGACCGTTCGGTCGGTGTGACGGGCACGGAGAAGTCGGTGGATGTGTCCAACTGCCGGGGCACCACAGTATTCACCCTGGACAGCGCCAGGCATCAGCTGGACTTCAACTACAGCGGCGGGGTGTGCGGCACGAGCGCGGCCTTCACCGCCCCTGCCACGGCGGATGTCCCTGGTGGTGCGTCTTTTGTACGCGTCTGCCTCGATGACGCTGGTGTCTACCCCCCCACGTACTACCTGTGCAAGGTGTACGGGCGCCCGTAAAGCACCACTCCCCGGCGGATGTCCAGCGGACCCGCGATGAAGCACCAGATCTCGGTAGGCACGCAGCGCCCGGGCCGGCACGGGGGCCGGCCGTGCCGGCTCCTAGATGTTCGGGGATGCTCAGGCCGAGCGGGTCAGCGCTTCGGACCACACCGGATCGGCGTAGGGCAGTCCTTGTCCATACCTTTCCAGTTCATCGAGCGCGGCGTGCGCCACCCGGAGCAGTTCGTTGCCGAGCGAGCCGGCCACGTGGGGTGTCAGCAGCACGTTGGGAAGGTCGTACAGGGGCGAGGAGGCGGGCAGCACCTCCGGCTCGGTCACGTCCAGCACCGCGTTCAGCCGTCCCGAGACCAGTTCGTCCGTCAGAGCGGCGGTGTCGACCAGGGAGCCGCGTGCCGTGTTGATGAGCGTCGCACCGTCCGGCAGCAGGCTCAGGCGCTCCCGGTCGAAGAGATGCCGAGTCCGCGGGAGTTCCGGCGCGTGAATCGTCACCACGTCGCTCGTCACCGCCAGGGTGTCGAGCGGCACCGGCCGGACACCGAGCCGTGCCGCCTCCTCCTCGTCCACGTACGGGTCGTACAGCAGCACGCGCAGGTCGTGCGGGCGCAGCAGCTCGATCACCCGGCGCCCGATCCGGGACGCGCCGACGACGCCGACCGTGCGGCGGTAGTTCCCGCCCGCCCCGATCAGGTCGATCGAGCTGATCCGGGCTCGCGTGTCCCGGTACGCCCGCTCCGCCGCCAGCACACCCTTGCCGGAGAAGAGGATGGCGGCCAGGGTGTATTCGGCGACGGGCAGCGCGTTCGCCGCCGCCGCGGAGGCGACCGTCAGCCCCCGCTCCCAGCAGGCGTCGGTGATGTGGTGCTTCACCGAGCCGGCGGCGTGCACGACCGTGCGCAGCCTGGGCATCCGGTCCAGCACCCCGGCGGTGAGCGGTGGGCAGCCCCAGCCCGTCAGCAGCGCCTCGGCCCTCGCGAGCACCTGCGCCAGAGCGGGGTCGGCGAAGTCCTCGACCACGAGGGAGGGGTCGGTGTCGGCGAGGGCAGTGAGCCGGTCGAGCGCCATGCGGTCGAACAGCGCCTTGCTGACCGAAGGGTCCATCGCGAGGACGGTACGCGGACGGCGGGACGGGAGAGGCGGCGTCACTTGACGGCTCCTGCGGTGAGGCCGGAACGCCAGTAACGCTGGAGCGCGATGAAGGCGACGGCGAGGGGGACGATGGACAGCAGTGAGCCCGTGATGACGAACGAGTAGAACTGCGGCTCCTGCGCGAGGGTGGCGTTCCAGTTGAACAGGCCCAGCCCCACGGGGTAGAGCGCGGAGTCGTTGAGCATCACCAGCGGGAGGAAGAAGTTGTTCCAGCTCGCGGTGAACGAGAAGAGGAAGATCGTCACGAAGGCGGGTGAGAGCATCGGCAGCGCGACGGACCGGAAGGTCCTCAGTTCGCTCGCGCCGTCGAGCCGGGCCGCCTCCAGGGTCTCGCCCGCGACGTAGCTCTCGGCGAAGACGCGGGCCAGATAGACGCCGAAGGGGTTGACCAGGCCGGGGATCAGCACGGCCCAGTAGGAGTTGACCAGCCCTGTCTCCGAGGCCATCAGGTACATCGGCAGGGAGAGGACGGTGTGCGGGACGAGGATGCCCAGCAGCACGAGGCCGTACAGCTTCTCCTTGCCGGGGAAGTGGTACTTGTCGAAGGCGTACCCGGCCAGCAGCGAGACGAGGGTGGAGGCGAGGGCGCCGACGACCGAGTACAGCATGCTGTTCGCCATCCAGCGGCCGAAGATCCCGTCCTGGTGGGCGAAGAGGGCGGAGAGGTTGGCGAAGAGGTTGAAGTCGGCGAGCTGGAAGCCGGGACGGCCGAACAGATCTCCGTTGCTCTTGGTGGCGTTGAGCAGCAGCCAGCTCAGCGGCATCAGCGTGTACACGGCGACGATGGCGAGGATCGTGTTGACCGCGGCCTTGGACGACCACGAGGTGCCGGTGGGGCGTCGGCGGGGGGTGGCCGTCCGTACGGGTGAGGCGGCCGGCGCCCCGGTCGCGGGTGCCTCGGCGGTGAGCGCCATGGTCACGCCTCCTTCCAGCGGTTGCCGAGCTTGGTGATGACGAACGACAGCGCGGCACCGAGCAGCGCCAGCATCAGGGAGGCCGCTGCCGCCAGGCCGTAGTCGTGCTTGGTGAAGGCGGCCTGGTAGATGTACATCACCGGGCTCCAGTTCTGCGAGATGGCGGACGACTGGGCGCGCAGCACCTCCGGCTCGTTGAAGAGCTGGATCGCGCCGACCGCGGTGAAGAGCATGGTGAGAACGACCGACGAACGGATCATCGGCAGCTTGACGGCCAGGGCGGTGCGCAGCTGTCCGGCGCCGTCGACCGTGGCCGCCTCCAGGGTCTCCCTGGGCACGGCCTGGAGGGCGGCATAGAAGATCACCGTGTTGTAGCCCATCCACTGCCATGCGGCGGCGTTGGCCATGGAGAAGATCACCGTGTCGGCGCCGAGGAAGTCCCATTCGACGCCGAAGGTGTTAAGGAAGTCCACCACCGGGCTCAGACCGGGCGTGTACAGGAAGCCCCAGATGATCGCGGCGATGAGGCCGGGCACGGCGTGCGGCAGGAAGTAGGCCAGCTGGAAGAGTCTCTTCGCGCTCGCCATCGTGGAGTCCACCAGCAGGGCCAGGGCGAGGGCCCCGCCCACCATCACCGGGATGTAGATCAGGCAGTACAGGGCGACGTGGAGGAAGCCGTCGCGGAACGCGGTGTCCTCCAGCGCCCGCAGGTAGTTGTCGACGCCGACGAACAGGGTCTCCGGAGCCTCGAATCCGAGGCCCGAGGTGGCTTGTTCGCGGAACAGACTCATCCACAGCGCGTAGCAGACGGGGGCGACGAGGGTGGCGAGGAAGAGGACGAAGAAGGGGGCGATGAAGAGGGCCGGTGTGCTGCGCTGCCCGCGGCCGAGCCGGGAAGTCATCGGCGGTAGCTCCTTGGATGATCGGGCGCCCGGGGCGGGCGGACCCGGGCTGACGTGTCCGCCCGCGTCCGCCCGCCCCGGGGGAAACCTCGTAGCGGGCGTTACTTGGCGAGCTTGAGACCCCGGTCGGTGATCGCCTTCTCGGCTGCGGCCTGGCCGGCCTGGAAGGCTGCCCAGAACTCGCCGGTTTTCTGCGCCTTGCCGAACTCCGCCTGCAGGGTCATCGTCGTGGAGTTGTGCACCGGGCTCCAGCTCCAGCCTTCGGCGATGTTCGGCACCTGGGCACCGGCGACGGCGTAGATGTCCTGCCCGCCGAAGTAGGAGGCGTCGAACGTCGACTTGGCGGCGGCGCGGAGCTTCTCGGCCGCGGGCAGGCCGCTGGAGGTGCCTGCCGCGAGCCGGGCCTTGACGGCCGCCTCGTCGGTGGTCGCCCACCGGATGAACTCGGCCGCCGCCTTCGCCTTCTTGCTGTCCTTGGTGATGGCGAAGGCCGAGCCGCCGACCGCGCCGGTGGCCGGCGTACCCCAGTGCGGGAGCGGAGCCTCGGCCCACTTCCCGGCCTGAGCGGGGTACGTGGTCTTGATGGAACCGGCGCTCCAGGAGGCGCCGATCAGCGCGATCGCCCTGGAGTCGGTCACGGTCTTGGTGGCCTCGGGGCTCCACGCCTTGTGGTTGAGGACGAGGTCGTTCCTGACCAGGTCCTTCCAGTAGTCGGCGACCTTCTTCGTGGCCGGGTCGGTGATGCTCACCTTCCAGGCGTCGCCGGTCGAGCCGTACCACTGTGCCCCGGCCTGCTGGGAGAGCCCGGCCCAGGTAGCCGTGTCGTCGCCCCAGAAGTCGAGCAGCCGCGCCTGCCCCCTGGAAGCGGTCCTGACCTTCTCGGCCGCCGTCCGGAACTCGGTCCACGTCGTGGGGACCTCGATGCCGTACCGCTTGAACAGGTCGGTGCGGTAGTAGAGCGTCTGCGGGCCCACGTCGTACGGCGCGGCCCACGTCTTGCCGCCTAGGGTGACCAACGCCTGGACGGAGGCGGGGGCGTACCCCTTGACGGACTCGGCCAGTTCGCCGCTCGAGTCGCGCAGCAGTCCCTGGGTGACGAGGTCGGGGACGGCCTGGTACTCGAGGTTGACGACGTCCGGCGCGTTGCCCGCCTTCACGGCCTTGGAGATCTTGTCGTAGCCGCCGTTCAGGCCGGCGGGTATCTCGGCGAAGGTGACCTTGATGTCCGGGTGGGTCTTGTTGAACGCGGCGGCCATGTCCTTGGTCCCCGGCATCCATGACCAGTACGTGATGTCGACGGGCTTGCCGGCGGAGCCGGTCGCGGCGTCCGCCGAGCCGGAGTCCGCTCCACCGCAGGCGGTCGCGAGCAGGGCGAGGGCGGCGACCGCGGCGGCGAGGGCCGGAGCGGACGTGCGGGAGGTGGACTGCATGGCGCTACTCCTACGGGAGGCGTGTGAAAGCGGCGAGTTGACGCACATCTTTCGGCCAGAACCGATCAGAGTCAATAGCAAGTGAACAAACGACCATCAAGAAAAGATATCGATCGAACAATCTGTCCATATGAACACTCGAACAGACACCGTGACCGCCGGGCCCCGTGCGGGTCAGCCGAGATCCGCGTCGCGGCGCAGCTCGACCACGGGCCGGTCACAGCCGTCGAGCTCCAGTACGACGATCTCGTTGCGCCCCGCCTCGAGCAGCGGCCAGGGGACGTACAGCGTGCGCTGCGGCCCCCGTTCCTCCCAGTAGCGGCCCAGGCAGAAACCGTTGACCCACACATAGCCCTTGCCCCAGCCGGGCAGTGCCAGGTACGTGTCGGCCGGCTCGGCCACCTCCAGAGAACCCCGGTGGAACACCGGGCCCCGGTCCGCCCCCGTCGCGCCCCACGGCAGCGCGTCCGGCGTCCCGTGCCCCAGCTCCACCGCGCGCGCGGTCCAGCCGTGCAGCATCTGCTGGGTGTGCAGCACCCGCCGCACACCCTTGCGGTCGCCGAGCCCCGCCCCGTAGTTGATCCGCCCCATCGACTCCACCAGCAGCTCCACACGCGCCTGGGCGCCGGGCACCGCGACGTCTTCGATCGACTCGACCCGGTCGCGTTCCAGTACGCCGACCGCCCTGCCGTCCACGAAGACGTGCGCCCGGTCGGCCAGCCCTTGGACGGAGAGCGGGTAGGGGCCGCGGGGGCCGGGAATCCACGACTCGTAGAGGACCAGGCCGTGGCCCGTGCCCAGTTCCTCGAAGGACGGCGGCTCCGGGGCGCTTACCCCCGGACCCGCGAGTGCGTCCAGCACGTCGAAGAGCCGGACCGATTCGGTGAGTTCGACGGACGCCGGGAGCAGCAGCGGGGCGGGCGGCTCCGGCTCGGGCAGCGGCTCGACGGCGTAGGCCCTGAGCACGTCCCGGAACGCGGAGAACTTCTCCGTGACGCCGCCGCGCTCGTCGATCGGCGCGTCGTAGTCGTACGAGGTCACCGTCGGCAGATAGCGCTCACCGGTCGCCGGATCCTTGGTGTTGGCCCCCGCCCAGGTGGAGAAGTTCGTCCCGCCGTGCGCCATGTAGAGGTTGACCGACGCGCCGGCCGCGAGGATCTCCTCCAGCGCGGCCGCGGCTTCCGCCGGATCTCGTACGACGTGCTCCGTGCCCCAGTGGTCGAACCAGCCGCACCAGAACTCCATGCACATCGCCGGGTCCTTGGGCCGCAGCTTCCTCAGGCTCGCGAACGCCTCGGTGGCGCGGCTGCCGAAGTTGACGGTGGCCTGCAGCCCCGGGACCGTCCCGCCGGTCAGGAAGAAGTCGTCGGGGCCGTCCGAGGTGAACAGGGGAACGTCGATGCCACGCGCCCGCAGCCCGGCGGCCAGGTACTCCAGATACCCCGTGTCCGATCCGTAGGACCCGTACTCGTTCTCCACCTGCACCATCAGCACGTTGCCGCCGCGGGTGACCTGGTGGGCGGCGACGATCGGGATGAGCCGGTCGAACCAGCGATCCACATGGGCCAGGTACGCGGGGTCCTGGCAGCGCAGCGACCGCACCTCGCGGTCGGCGAGCAGCCACCAGGGCAGGCCGCCGTTCTCCCACTCCGCGCAGATGTACGGCGAGGGCCGCACGATCGCGCGCAGGCCGGCCTCGCGGGTGGCGTGCAGGAAGCGGTCGAGGTCCGCAGGACCCGTGAAGTCGTACGCACCCGGGCGGGGCTCGTGGAAGTTCCACGGGACGTAGGTCTCGACGGTGTCGAGGCCCAGTGCCCGCAGCATGTGAAGGCGGTGCGGCCACTGCTCCGGCAGGACGCGGAAGTAGTGCAGGGCGCCGGACAGCAGGCGCGCCGGGCGGTCGTCGGGGAGGAACCCCCGGCCGGTATGTGGAACATGGAGGTTTCTCCCGTGCTCTGCGACAGTCAGGGGCTGGTCGGCGCGCTGGAGGCACGTACGCGCAGTTCGGGCAGGATGGCCAGCAGGTGGCGAGCACGTCCCGGATCGGCGACGCGCTGCGCGAGCAGGTCCACCGCGGCCGCGCCGACGGCGTGCTTGGGCGGGGCGATCGCGGTGAGCGGGATGTCGGCGAGTGAGGCGACCTCGTCGTCATAGGCGACGACCGCGATATCACCGGGCACGTCCAGGCCGCGGGAGCGCAACCGTTGGAGCAGCACGATCGCGTCATGGTCGTTGTGGATCAGGGTGGCGTCCAGCAGCCCTTCGCCCGCCGCGTCGGCGAGCGCGTCGAGCAGCCGCTCGCGCTCGGCCGCGTCACCGGCCGGCGGAGGCAGCCGGAAGAGCGCGCTCTCATCGCCACCGGGCGGTTCGAGCCCGGCCGACACCAGACCGCCGCGGTAGCCCTCCAGGAGGAGTGCGCCGTGCGGGCTGTCCTCGCGGAGCATCAGTCCGATCCGCCGGTAGCCCGCGTCCGCCAGGTGCCGCACCGCGAGCCTGGCGCCGTACACGTGGTCGGTGACCACCCGCTCGGCGCCCGAGATGTCGTCCCCCGGCCGGCGCTCGACCAGGACGTGCGGCACAGCCAGCTCAGCGAGCCAGGACGCGGCCGCCGCCGAGCCGCACGGGGTGATCAGGAGCCCGTCCACGCCGTCGGCGAGCATCTGCGCGGCATGCGCCCGCTCCTGCTCCGGGCTGTACTGGGAGATGCCCAGGACCAGACGGATTCCGCGGTCGCCTGCCGCCTCCTGCGCGCCCTTGATCACTTCCGGGTAGTAGTAGTCCGCGGCCGGCACGATGAGACCGAAGGTCATGGCCCCGCCCTCGGGCCGCTTCCGCGCCGGCTGCGCGGGGCCGGTGCTCTGGGCATGGCTCTCCTGCAGCACGGCGCCGCCGTGCACGCGGGCGATCAGGCCCCGCTCAGCGAGCGCCTCGATGTCCCGGCGGACGGTGACCGGTGAGACCCGCAACTCCTCGGCGAACTCGGTGACGCGAAGTGAGCCCTGCTCACGCAGCCTGCGGAGTATCGCCTGATGCCTTTCCTCGGCATGCATGCCTCGGTTCCCCCTTCGTCGCCGGACTGAGCTGCAGCTTAGCCCTCTGGCGATTGATTATGAACGTTTCTGCTCGAACAATCATTTTGACCGTGGATCGAACTGCGCATTGACGTGTTGACCGGCTTCGTGAGAGAAACCGCTCAACCAAGCGTGGTTCCAGCTTCAACGACACGCCCCTTTCCCCGGAGGTGCCCCCGCCATGCACCCTGCCATTCCCGCCTACCTGCTCTCCCGCCGCGGCGTGCTGCGCGCAGCGCTGGCCGCCGCCGCCTTCGCTCCGCTCGCGCTGCCGGCCGCCGGGGCCCGCGCCTACGCCGCCGAGGCCGACGCCTTCGACGCGCTCCGCCTGAAGTGGCGGGACCTGGTCCTCGGCTCGGGCTTCGCTCCGACCGCCGAGCCCTTCGCCTCCAAGCTGGCCGCACTCGGGGCCACCGCCCGTGAACTGCGCTCCGCCATGGTCCGCGTGAACGGCTCGCTCTGGCCGGACCTGCCCTACGCCGACCCCGAGCCGGACACGGACGCCGAGTCGTACACGTACTCCGGCAACCTCAACACCAGCTACAACCGCCTGCGCACCCTCGCCGAGTCGTACGCCCAGCCCGGCACCGGTCTCACGGGCGACACCGCCCTGCGCGCCGACATCCTCGCCGGTCTCGACCACCTCCACGACCAGGCGTACCACGCCGGCCAGGCGCGCTACGGGAACTGGTACAACTGGCAGATCGGCATCCCACAGGCGCTGCTCGACATCGACGTCCTGCTCCACGACCACCTCGGCACCGCCCGTATCGCCGAACACTGCGCCGCCGTCGACCACTTCGTCCCCGACAGCGCGGTCGCGAACTACACCGGCACCTCCACAGGCGCCAACCGCGTCGACCTGTGCCGCGTCCTCGCCCTGCGCGGCGTCGTCGGCAGGTCGTCCGCCAAGCTCTCCCTCGCACGGGACGCGCTCTCCCCGGTCTTCCCGTTCGTCACGAGCGGCGACGGGCTCTACGCCGACGGCAGCTTCATCCAGCACACCTCCGTCCCGTACGCCGGTTCGTACGGCGCCGTGATGCTCGGCGGACTCTCGATGCTGTTCACCCTGCTCAAGGGGTCGGCGTGGGAGGTCACGGACAGCGGCCGCCAGGTCGTGTTCGACTCGGTCGAGAAGGCGTACGCGCCCTTCCTCTTCAACGGCCTCGCGATGGACGCCGTCTCCGGGCGGGCGATCAGCCGTGGCGTACAGAAGGCGGACACCCGCGGCGTCCGTCAGGACGACCATCTGCGCGGCCACTCGGTCATCGCGTGTGTCGCGCTGCTCGCCCAGAGCGCGTCCGCCGCGGAGAAGACCCGCTGGGACGGCATGGTCAAGGGGTGGATCGCCCGCGACTACTACAGCCCGGTCCTCGCCAGTCCCACGCTCGGAGTCGCCGCGCTCTCCCGCCTCAAGGCCGTCAACGACGGCACGGCCCAGGCGAGCCCCGAGCCGACCGGTCACCGTCTCTTCCCCGGCATGGACCGGGCCGTGCACCGTCGCACCGGCTGGGCGGCCGGCCTGTCCATGGCGTCGAACCGGATCACCTACTACGAGAACGGCAACGGCGAGAACCTGCGCGCCTGGCACAGCGGCTCCGGAATGCTCTACTGGTGGGGCGGCGACTTCGCCAACGGGCAGTACAGTGACGACTTCTGGCCGACCGTGGACCCCTACCGGCTGCCAGGCACCACCGCCTCCCGCAAGCCGCTCGCCGACGGCGAGGGCGGAGTGTGGGGCGTGGCCCGGCCCGATGTGCGGTGGGTCGGCGGGGCGAGTGACGGCACATACGCGGCGGTCGGCCAGTATCTGAAGGGGCTGTCCTCCACACTCCTCGCGAAGAAGTCGTGGTTCTTCCTCGACGACGCGATCGTCTGCCTCGGTGCCGGAATCCACGGCAGGGACGGCACGGGCGTCGAGTCGGTCGTCGAGAACCGCAACCTGGGTGCCAACGGCGTCCACAGCCTCACCGTCGACGGCTCCGCCCAGTCCACCGCACCTGGCTGGGCCGCCACGCTCACCGGCGCGCGGTGGGCGCACCTCGCCGGACACGCCGGATACGTCTTCCCGGGCGGCGCCACGTCGCTGAAGGCACTGCGTCAGGCGCGTACGGGCGCGTGGTCGGACATCAACAAGGGCGCCGTGACCGACCCGGTCACCCGCCGCTATCTCACGCTCTGGTTCGACCACGGCACGGACCCGACCTGGGCCGCGTACTCCTACGTCCTGATGCCGGGCGCGAGCGCGGCGCAGACGGCCGCCCGCGCCGCCGACACCGGCTGGCTCACCGTCCTCGCCAACTCCAACGACCAGCAGGGTGTCCGCGTACCCTCGCTCGGCTTCACGGGCGTCAACTTCTGGCTCGCCGGCACAGCCGGCGACGTCACCGCCGGCGCCCCCGCCTCCGTGATGATCCACGAGACGGGCACGACCGCCACGCTCTGCGTCTCCGGACCTCTGCGCGACGGCGCCACGATCGACGTCACCTGGAACCGTCCCGTCTCCGGCATCGTCTCCAAGGACCCGGCTGTCCAGGTCATGGCCACAGGCTCCGCACTCACCCTGCGCATCACACCCGGCACCCTGGCCGCCGTCCACCGGACGGTCGTCCGAACGGCCTGAGCACCACGACACGCCAGAAGTGATGCGGCCCGTGAACGCCGCGGGTGGCCGGCTCAGTGGCTCGTCAGTTCCCCGCTGAGCCTGGCGTGGAGGTCGGCGCTGACGTCGTTCAGGCCGGTGATCTCGACTGTCTTGCCGCGCTGGGCGTACTTGGCCTGGATCGCGTCCAGGGCGGCGACGGACGAGGCGTCCCAGACGTGGGCGGCGCTCAGGTCGATGACGACGCGGTCCGGATCGGCGGCGTAGTCGAACCGGCCGACGAGGTCGTTGGACGAGGCGAAGAACAGTTCACCAGTCACGGTGTAGACCACGACGCCGCCCTCGGGGTCCCGCACCGGGATGACGTCGGCGAGGCGGGCGACGCGCTTGGCGAACACCACCATGGCGGTCACCGAGCCGACGACGACACCGATCGCCAGGTTGTGGGTGGCCACCACGCAGCCGACGGTGACGACCATGACCGTGATCTCCCCGGCCGGCATGCGGCGGAGCGTCCTGGGCGCGATGGAGTGCCAGTCGAACGTCGCGAACGAGACCATGACCATCACGGCGACGAGAGCGGCCATCGGGATGTCGGAGACGATCGGGCCGAACACGATGCAGAGCACCATGAGGAACACGCCGGCCAGGAAGGTGGAGAGCCGGGTCCGGGCCCCGGAGACCTTCACGTTGATCATCGTCTGGCCGATCATCGCGCAGCCGCCCATTCCGCCGAAGAAGCCGGTGACGATGTTGGCGACGCCCTGCCCGATCGACTCGCGGGTCTTGTCGGAGTGGGTGTCGGTGATCTCGTCGACGAGCTTGGCCGTCATCAGCGACTCCATCAGACCCACCAGCGCCATCGCGAAGGCGTACGGCGCGATCGTCGTCAGCGTGTCCATGGTGAACGGCACGTCCGGGAGGCCCGGTACCGGCAGCGAGGAGGGCAGTTCGCCCTTGTCGCCCACGGTCGGCACGGCGATCCCGGCCGCCACGGTGATGGCGGTGAGGATGACGATGGAGACGAGCGGGGCCGGGATCATGGTGGTGATCCTCGGGAAGAACACCATCAGCGCCAGACCAGCCGCCAGCAGCGGGTACACCGGCCACGGCACGTCGTGCATCTCGGGGACCTGGGCGACGAAGATGAGAATGGCGAGGGAGTTGACGAAGCCGACCATGACGGAACGCGGGATGAACCGCATCAGCTTCGCCACTCCGAGCGCGCCCAGCACGACCTGGAAGATACCGGCCAGGATGACGGCGGCGATCAGGTAGCCCAGCCCGTGCTCCCGGTTCAGCGGTGCGATGACCAGCGCGACCGCACCGGTCGCGGCCGAGATCATCGCCCGCCGTCCGCCGACGACCGAGATGACCACGGCCATCGTGAACGAGGCGAAGAGACCGATCGCCGGGTCGACCCCGGCGATGATCGAGAACGAGATCGCCTCCGGGATCAGCGCGAGCGCGACCACCAGGCCGGCCAGCACCTCGGTACGCCACACCCTGGGGTCGGCGAGCCAGTCCGGACGCAGACCGCGCAGTCGCGCGGCGGGAGACACAGCGGAAGAAGACAAGGGAACAGTGGCCTGTCGTGCTCGGGCGCACCCCGCAGGGCGTACGTGTGGAAGAGGCGTGAGTACCGGGCCGGAGCCCCTCGGGGCGGCCCGGGCGTCAGGGCGGACGGAGCGGTGACCGGTGCGGGAAGCGGTGGTCGCCGGGGGCTCCATCGGCCCGGGCGGGCTACGGGGCGGGGCAGCCCACAGGCGCCCTCACCGCGAGCAACCCTACCCTAACGTTAGAGTAGAGACCGGCGGGGTCGCACGGGCCCGGCCCGCCAGGACGAGAAGGGCCAGGACCACACGCGTGGACGGCAAGCACATGCAGATCGGCGAGGTCGCCGCGCGGACGGAGCTGTCCCTGCGCACCATCCGGCATTACGAGGAGTCAGGGCTCGTCGCCCCCTCCGCCCGCTCCCAGGGAGGTTTCCGCCTCTACACGGAGACGGACGTCGCCCGGCTGATGGTCATCCGGCGCATGAAACCGCTCGGCTTCACCCTCGACCAGATGCGCGAGCTGCTGGACGCCACCGACCGGCTCGATTCGGGGAGGGATCTCCCGGCGGACGAACGCGGGGCGCTGATGGGCCGTCTCCGCGCCTACGAGCAGGCCGCCACCGAGCAGGTCGACAGACTCCGCGTCCAGCTGGCCCGGGCCGAGGACTTCGCGGCCACGCTCCGCGCCCGCCTCGACCCGGGTGTTCCGGCGGCTTCCACCGGAACACCCTGACCGGCCGCCCGGCCGAAATCCTCCCGTTCCCTGAACACACCGGCGTCCGCTCACGTATGCATGGCCGAGGTCATGTATCCGATGAAGGGAAAGCCGGCATGAGCGCAGGGCAGGAGTGTCAGGGCCGCCTCGGGCGCCGCACCGTGGTGAACGCGGTCGGTGCGGCGGGAGTGGTCGCCGTACTCGCGGCGTGCGGAAGCGAACAGACCGGGAAGACCGGTGAGACCGGGAAGGGCGGCGCGGCGGACACGAGCGGCGAAGCCCTCGCGAAGACAGCCGACATCCCCGAGGGCGGCGGAGTGGTCTTCGCCGACCAGGGCGTGGTGGTGACCCAGCCGAAGGCCGGTGAGTTCAAGGCGTTCTCGTCCAAGTGCACGCACCAGGGCTGCTCGGTGAAGGGGATCTCCGAGGGAGTCATCAACTGCCCCTGCCACGGGAGCACGTTCGACGCCGCGACCGGCGCGGTGACCGGTGGACCCGCGACCCAGCCGCTGCCCGCCAAGGCCATCAAGGTGGAGGCGGGGTCGATCAGCCTGGTGTGACCCCGGCCGGACATCCGGGCCTGCCGGCATCCCCAGGGGATGCCGGCAGGCCCGGCCCTCGACCACCGCCCTGACGGCACCAGCCACACACCGGCTGGATACACGTACGCCGGACTCTGACCGGCAGCGACTCATCCGCACGGGCGCTGACGGCAGCCACCTTCTCGTCGGCACCGCCCCACCCGCCCCGCTGCCCCCTCGCCCTGGTCATCCTCGCGGGCGCCGCCCTCACGCAGCGCACCACCCGCGTACGGCGGCTCAGCCGAAGCTGATCGGGCGGGCCGGGCCCGCCGCCGCGGCGACCGCGTCCGCCAGCGGTGCGATGTCGGCGGCGGTCAGCTGTGACACGGTGATCCGCACCCCCTGGGGCGCGGACATCCGGAAGCGCGCGCCCGGGGCAACCGCCCAGCCCGCGCGCAGCAGGCGGGTCACGGCCCCGGTCTCGTCACTGACGGGCACCCAGACGTTCATCCCGCTCCGGCCGTGCGCCCGGACGCCGCGCTCCGCCAGCGCCCCGACGAGTGCGTCCCGCCGTTCCGCGTACGCCCGGGCGACAGCCGCCGAGTCGACGGCCTCCGAGGCCCACAGGTGCACCACGGCCTGTTGCAGCAGTCTGCTGACCCAGCCCGGTCCGAGCCGCTGCCGCCCCGCCACCCGGTCGACCGTGACGGCGTCCCCGGTCAGTACGGCGAGCCGCAGATCGGGCCCGTACGCCTTGGCCACGGACCGCACGAACGCCCAGTGGTCCGTGACGCCCGTGAGCGGGTGCAGGGGAAGATCGACGATCGCGTGCCCGTGGTCGTCCTCGATGAGCAGGACGCGGGGGTGGCCGGCGAGAACCGCCCGCAGCTCGCGTGCCCGGGCCGCGCTCACCGCGGCGCCCGTGGGATTCTGCGCCCGGTCGGTCACCACCAGCGCCCGCGCGCCTCCTCGCAGCGCGTGGGCCACCTCGGCCGTCCGCGGACCTTCGTCGTCCACTCCGACCGGCACGGCACGCAGGCCCAGAGCCGGTACGAGATCGAGCATGCTGCCCCAGCCGGGGTCCTCGACGGCGACGGTGTCACCCGGTTTGAGATGCGCCGACAGCACCCGTTCGATCGCGTCCAGCGAACCGGACGCCACCACCACGGGTCCTGAGGAGACGCCGTCGGCGTCCATGGCCGCGCGGGCTGCCGCGGCCAGCTCGGGAAGCACGGGCGGGCCCCCGTACATCCCCGGCCGCTCCGCGTTCGCACGCGCGGCCGAGGCGAGCGCCTCCCCTAGGTCGGGCAGCAGAGCGGGGTCCGGATTCCCCTCCCCCAGGTCCCGTACGCCGGGGGGCGCCTCGACGCGCAGCGAGCCGCGCGTCGTACTCGCGGGCTGCGGCCTGATCCGGCTCCCCCGGCGCCCGGCCGTCTCGATCACCCCGCGCTCGCGCAAGGTGCGGTAGGCAGCCGCCACCGTATTCGGGTTGACCTCCAGACGGGCCGCCAACTGCCGCATCGGAGGCAGGACTTCACCGGGCGCGAGGCCACCCGAACCGACCGCCCGCTCCACACTTTCGGCGATCTCGGATGCCCGCCGCCCACTGATCGGATAGTCTCCTAGCACAAACAATATTATGCACTAGTGCAATGGAGTACGCAATGTCGGACACCGCCATGCCGGAGATCCTGACGCCCGACAGCACGGGCCCGAGCGTCGCTGCCCCCTACGAGCCTACGGACCGGACGGTGCCGAGCAGGGGCCGCGAGCGCGCCACGTACGACCGCGAGCTGGTCCACTCGGTCCTCGACTCGGCCTACCTCTGCCACCTCGGCTTCGTACGCGACGGCGCCCCGGTCGTCCTGCCGACCCTCTTCGGCCGGGTGGGAGAGCGGCTCTACGTGCACGGCTCCACCGGCTCCCGGCCCCTGCTGGCGGCGGGCCGGACGGACCCGGGCCTCGCCGTCTGCCTCACGGTGACCCACGTCGACGGCCTGGTGCTGGCCCGGTCCGCCTTCCACCACTCGATGAACTACCGCTCGGTGGTCGTCCACGGCACGGCCCGCACCGTCACCGACCCCGAGGAGCGCCGGATCGCGCTCGACGCCATCGTCGACCAGGTCGTTCCCGGCCGGTCCCAGGACTCCCGCCCCGCTGACGCCAGGGAGCTCGCCGCCACCGCGGTGATCCGCCTGGACCTGGACGAGGTCTCCGCCAAGGTCCGCACCGGCGGCCCGAACGACGACCCCGATGATGTCGCCCTCCCCCACTGGGCCGGCGTCGTCCCCCTGACCCGCGGCTACGCGGTCCCGGTCCCCGCCGACGATCTGGACCCGGCCATAGCCGTCCCGGAGTATCTGACGGCGCTCTGACCCGCGTACGGCCGCCGACGGACCCGCCGCAGGGGAGCTGGTCCGCCGGCGACAGGTCAGACGGGCACGGCCGCCCGGCGCGCGAGGGCCGCTCCACGCGCCTCGGACGCGGCGAGGCCGGCCACCGCGACGAGCAGCAGCAGCGTGCCGAGGACGGTGGCGGCCGTGAGCTGCTCCCGCAGTACGGTCACGGCGATCACGGCTGCGCTCACCGGCTCCAGAAGCATGATCACGGACACCGTGGCCGACCGTACGGCCGCCGCTCCCGCGAAGTAGAGCGCGTAGGCGAGCGCCGTCGGTACGGCGGCCACGTACACCAGCAGCCACACCACCTGGGCGGTGTCGGCGGTGTGCGGTACGAGTCCTTCCGCCAGCGCCATGGGCAGCAGGCCCACCGCGCCGATCCCGAAGGCCCAGGCGCTGGTGGCCAGCGCGTCCCCGCCGCGCCCCGCACGCCCCAGCCGACGGGTCAGCAGGGTGATGGCCGCGTAGCCCGACGCGGAGAGCAGGGCCAGGGCGACGCCGAGCGGTTTCACCTCGGCCCTCTCGCCCCCGAGCACCAGTACGACGAGACCGGTGAGCGCGCCGGCCACGGCCACCAGCCCGCCCCTGCCGAGCCGCTCCCCCATCGTCAGCCGTGCCCCCACGGCGATGAGGACGGGGCCCGCGCCGAGTGTGACCACCGTCCCGACGGCGAGGCCGGTCACGTCCACGGCCGCGAAGTACGCGCTCTGGAAGAGGGTGAGGCCGATGCCGGTGCCCAGGATGCGCAGCAGCCGGCGCCGACGGGACTCGGCGGGCGCGGGAACGCGCCGCACCGGCCTCAGCGCGAGCGCTCCGGCCAGCAGGACGAGGCCGCCGGCGCAGCGCCAGAACGACAGGGCGAGGGGGCCGAGATCGCTGGCCCGGAAGATCAGGGAGGCGGCGGCCCCCGCGGTCCCCCAGGCGACTCCGGCGATGATCAGATAGGTGATGCTCCGGCCGATGGGCAGGCCGGACAGGGAATCGGACACGTGCTGCTCCAGACAGGGAACGGGTGGGTGGTCGCTGGGCTCCGCACGGGGGCAGCGACGAACCGCTCGGGGAGTACCCGAGCCCGGTCTTCGTCTGGAGTTGCCGCCCGCGTCAGACGGCGGGGGGCGGAAGCACGGTGAGACTCATGATCGGCACCCTACGGCGAAGGCCGCCGGGCGGACAACTCCTCCCGGGGCCCACTCACTCCCCGGCCGTTGCCCTCCGCGCCGGGTCCGGCGGCGACCGGTCCCGAGGGCTGCTTGGGCGCGGCGGACTGGGCGATGAACGCACCGGTCAGCACCACGGCGCCGCCGATGAGCTGCGGCCCCGACAGGTGCTCGCCGAGCAGCACCCAGGCGAGTACGGTCGCGATGACCGCCTCCAGACACGCCACCACGCCCGCCACCTGCGGAGACAGCAGCCGCACCGAGACGACACCGGTGGCGTAGGCGAGGACCGTCGCCAGCAGCACGATCCAGCCGAGCAGCAGCCAGGCGGGAACGTCCGTCCCGGCCATGTCCGCGCGGGCGCCGAGGACCGACCAGTCCATGCCCCAGGGCCGGGACACGACTGTGAGGATCGCGGCGCCGATGAGCAGTCCGTACGCGATCACACCCAGCGGGTGCGGCGGCCCGGCGTGCTTTCCGTGACTGTCCTGGCCGTCCTGCCCGCCCTGGTCGGAGAGGACGAAGTAGCCGACCTGGCAGCACGCCGCGCCGAGCGCGAGGAGCAGTCCGACAGCGTCGAAGCCCAGCCCCGCCCACACCTCGACGACGCAGGCCAGCCCGCCCACCGCGAGGACCACGCCCAGAGCTGCGGCCCGGGTGACCGGACGGCGCTGCACGAAGCGGACCCAGCCGAGCACGAGCGCGGGCGCCAGGTACTCCACGAGAAGAGCGACCCCCACCGGGATACGCGAGATGGCGGCGAAGTAGCACGCCTGCACGCCTGCGACGGCGAACAGTCCGAAACCGGCCAGCAGCGCCGGCCGCTCACGGACGAGGTTCCGGTGGCGCCAGGCCACCGGCAGCATGACCAGCGCGGCACCCGCCACCCGCAGCCAGACCACGTGCAGGGGGTCGAGCCCCGCCTCGATCAGCGGCTTGGCCGCCACTCCCGAACCACCGAATGCGAAGGCCGAGACAAGGGCGAGTCCCAGACCGGCGCTTCTCCCCTGAGACGCGTACATCGGCACATCATGACAGGTGCCATGGGCACCGTCACCCCTGTCATGACTGTCGTGGCTGTCAGGTCCGGCCGTACGCCTCCGCCGTACGCGCCGCCAGCCGTGCGGTGTCCACTCCCGCCCTGCCGAGCACTTCCACCGCCCGGCAGCCGGGATCGGCGGCGAGTGCCGCGAGCAGGTCGAGACCCCCGGCACGCTTCTCCCCACGCCGCTCGGCGCCGGCCCTGGCCCCTGCCATGGCTGCCACCGCCGAGGGCGACCAGCCGTCCACCCCCGGCTCGCGCACCGGGGGGACCGCGCCCGAGTCCTCGACAGCCCCGTGCCAGCGGAGCCCGTATCCGATGCTGCGCTGCACGAGGTAGCCGAGCACCCTGTCGAGCTGCGGACCGCCGTCGAAGACCGAGCGGACAGCGGGGTCCGACTCGATGAGCGAGTGCAGCAGGTGGGCGGTGTCGATATGGCGGTCACCGTCACGCAGGGCCCGCCTGCGCGCCCCGGTCACGACCGAGGTCAGTTCCATGGTGAAGCCGGCGTCGGGCTCGGCTGGGGTGGGTGCGGGCTGTTCGGGGTGGTGCGGCGTCCGGTTCTGCACACCTCTCACCCCATCAGTCCGCCGGCTGGACGGCATCGCCGGAGGGACCCATCTGCCCCTCCCACCCAAGTCGGGCACCCACGCGGTTCCTCATCCTTCCGAATGAGATCCGGCGGTGGCGCGGTCCCGATCAGGGGAACGCCGCCAACGGCCGGGCCCGCAGGGATCATGTCCGTGCTCGCCGCCGGGTCCGGGTGAACGCGTCGCCAGGCTCCCGCTCGGCGATCCGCCGCCTCGGGTCCAGTGACCGGCGATTGGCCTTGGCCGTGGCCTTCCCGGCACGCCTACGGTTCGCGGCATGAGGATTCGTATCGTCGACGCGTTCACCGACCGCCCCTTCGCGGGCAACCCCGCCGGGGTCCTGCTCCTGGATGCCGGCGGTTTCCCCGACGACGGCTGGCTCCAGCGGGTCGCCGCCGAGGTCAACCTCGCCGAGACCGCGTTCGCCCATCCGCTGCCACCTGGCGGAGAGGCCGACTGGGCGCTGCGCTGGTTCACACCGGTCACCGAGGTCGACATGTGCGGCCATGCCACGCTCGCCACGGCGCACATCCTGCACACCACGGGCACGGCGAGCGTCGCGGGCGGTGAGATCCGCTTCTCCGCCCGCTGCGGAATCCTGACAGCCACCGCCCACCGGGACGGCACCCTCACCCTCGACTTCCCTACCGCCCCGCTGACACCCACCACCGCCCCGCCCGGCCTGACGCGGGCACTCGGCGCCGCACCGCTCACCGTCCTTGACACCGGAGCCCGCACAGGCGACCTCCTGGTCGAGCTCGCGGACGAGGCGGCCGTACGCGCGCTGACACCGGACCTTCCCGCACTCGCGGCCTGCTCGCGGCGCGGGATCATCGCCACCGCGGCGGCCGACGACCCCTCCCGCGGCTACGACTTCGTCTCGCGCGGCTTCTTCCCCCAGGTGGGGATCGACGAGGACCCGGTGACCGGCAGCGCGCACACCGCCCTCGCCCCGTTCTGGTCCGCGCGGCTGGGCCGCATCGAGCTCACCGGCTTCCAGTGCTCGGCCCGCGGCGGCCTCGTCCGCACGTCACTGCGCGGCGACCGCACCCTGCTGACCGGCCACGCCGTCACCGTGATCGACGGCGAACTGCTCGCCACGCCCTGACACGCCGAAGCGGCGTACGAGCAGCTTCCCCGTACGCCGCTGCGCCGGCGGGCCGCTCACGGCGTGGGCAGCCAGTCCACCTTCCCGGCGAGCAGCGCGTACCCCACGAACGCGCCGATGTCGAGCAGCGCGTGCGCGACGACCAGCGGTCCGACCCGCCCCCAGCGCCGGTACAGCAGGACGAACACCACGCCCATCACCAGGTTCCCGATGAAGCCGCCGATGCCCTGGTAGAGGTGGTACGAACCGCGCAGCACCGAACTCGCCACCAGGGCCGCCATCGGCGTCCAGCCCAACTGCCCGAGCCTGCGCAGCAGATAGCCGACGACGATCACCTCCTCCAGTACGGAGTTCTGGAGCGCGGAGAGGATCAGGACCGGGAACTTCCACCACACGTCCGGCAGCGACTCCGGCACCACCGTCAGATTGAATCCGGTGGCCCGCGCCACCAGGTAGAAGGCGAGCCCGGCACTGCCGATACCCGCGGCGAGCAGGGTGCCGCGACCGAGGTCGAAGCCGGGCCTGGTCCGGTCGAAGCCGATCGCCCGCAGGTTCGCCCCCTCCCGGATCAGGAGATGGGCCACGAGGGCGACGGGTACCAGCGCCGTGGTGATGCCGAACAACTGCCAGGCGAGATCCAGCCACGGACGCCCCGGCGCGTAGGAACCGTTCAGCGTGGCCGCCTGGTCCTTCAGACCTCCCGGTTTCGTCAGCGATCCGACGAAGCTGATGAGGGCGGATACCCCGCTGGCGCCGAGTGAGAGAGCCAGGACAAGCACCGTCTCGGACCGCGTGATCCGTCGTGGTACGGCCTCTTGAGGGTAGATATCAGCCACACGCCCCGCCTCCACCTGTACATCTGCCTTGAGTCGCGCACTCACGTCCCCTGCCGTCCACCGCCCGGCCAGGTCTCGAATGCGGGTACGAAGATCATGCGCGACCGGCCGGGGACGACCAGCATCGGGGTGCGTGTGGTCCCCTTTTTCCCTGGCCGTTCTCAAAGGGGCCGTCACCGGCACGGGTCGCCTCGGCGTGCCCGGACGACCACGCGACGCCGGGCGCCGCGCGGGACGGTCTGCTGTCGCTCTCCGAGCCGTGCGGGGAGTCGGTGGTGCGCCTGGCAGCGGTGGCCGCAGAGCGGTGGGGGCGCATGGCCCCGAGCGAAGAGTCGCCCGCCCCGGGCCATGCGCCCCCACCGCCCTCGGCGCTCAGGGCGCGGGGAAGCCCACCGGCCAGGTGTGCACGGGCTCGTCCGCCTGCATCAACTCGCCGTAACGACGGGTGGTGGCGGCCAGGGCGGCGTCACGTCCGAGCCCCGCGTCCAGGGCCCGGTGATAGGTCTCCACCTGCCAGGAGGCTCCGTTCATCCGCCGCTTGCACCGTTCCTCGATGACACCGAGGTAGAGGTCGCGGTCCGCGGGCTCGATGTTCCAGGCGTCGAGCCCGGCCGCGGCGAGCGGCAGCAGTTCGTCGAGTACCAGCTTGACCGCGGGCACCTTGGAGACCCCGCCCGAGCGGCCGGGGCGCGGCCAGAGCAGCTCGGCCTCGATGCCGTGGCGGCATGCGGTGTCGAAGTTCTCGGCGGCGGCGGCGAACGGCAGCCTGCTCCACACCGGCCGGGGCTCCTCGGCGAGCGCGCGCACGAGACCGTAGTAGAACGCCGCGTTGGCGATGACGTCCGTCACGGTGGGGCCGGCCGGCAGGACCCGGTTCTCGACCCGCAGATGGGGAACGCCGCCCGCCAGGTCGTAGACCGGCCGGTTCCAGCGGTAGACCGTTCCGTTGTGCAGGACGAGCTCCGCCAGGCGCGGCACCCCTCCCTCGTCCAGGACGCGCAGCGGCTCCTCGTCGTCGCAGATGGGCAGCAGGGGCGGGAAGTAGCGCAGGTTCTCCTCGAAGAGCTCGTAGGCGGAGCTGATCCAGCGCTCCCCGAACCAGGTACGCGGCCGCACTCCCTGATTGCACAACTCCGGCGGCCGCACGTCTGTGGCCTGCTGGAACAGGGGCGGACGCGACTCCCGCCACAGCTCCTTGCCGAAGAGGAAGGGGGCGTTGGCCCCGAGCGCGATCTGGACCGGGGCGATGGCCTGCGCCGCGTTCCACACGTCGGCGAAACGATCCGGCGTCACCTGGAGGTGCAACTGGACCGAGGTGCAGGCCGCTTCGGGAGCGATGGAAGGAGAGGTGAACTCAAGTCGCTCGACGCCCTCGATATCGAGGGCGAAATCCTCGCCGCGCGCGGCCGCCATTTGGTCGTTGAGGAGGGTGTAGCGGTCCACCTGCGAAAGATTCGCCGAGACCACGTCATCCTTGCCCAGGGTCGGCAGGATTCCGATCATCATGATCCCCGCGTCGACCTCGGCCGCCTTCCGGTGGGCATAGGCGAGACCGGTGCGCAGCTCCTCGGCGAGCTGGTCGAAAACCCGCCCGCTCAGCCGGTGCGGGACGATGTTTACTTCTAGATTGAACATCCCCAGTTCGGTCTGAAAATCCTTGCTCGCGATGCGCTGGAGCACCTCGGCATTCCTCATCCGCGGCATACCGTCCGCGCCCGCGAGATTCAGCTCTATCTCCAGTCCCATCAGATTCCTGGGACGCTCGAACCTCTGCTCGGCCAGCAGCCTCCCCAGCCCTTCCAGGCACTGGTTGAGCTTGTCGCGGTACGCCCGCCGATCGGACAGGTCAAAGGCGCCAGCCACAACCTTCTCGCCCATCCCTGCGTCCTTCCTCGATTGACCGGCCTGCGGTCCAGGCCGTTCGTGCCAGCTTCGATAATGCCCCGACGAGGTGATCGATAACGCATCCATCGGCCCCGGCTAGCCGATACTCTGGTGACGGAGGCCGGGGGCACATTCCGCCAGCACGGGACAGCCGCATTTCCTGCTGCCGGACGAGCGGCGAAAGCGCCGACGAGTTTCAGCCTACCGCCGGATCGGGTAAACCCCTGGCGGAGGCAGTCCGGGCAGGCCGAATCGCCAGAAAGTCCGCAATCCAAAGTCCTGATATCACCTTGCGGACAATGCGGGAAACGGCTAGCCGAAACACCGTGGGAACACCTGTCGTATAAACTCCGCGAACGAGGCAGAGAGTTGACGTACAGGCCCCGTTTCCGGCCGTCCTCTGGCCCCGGCACGCCGACAGCGCCGTCTGCACCCCGCCCACGCTCCACCGTGTCTCCGAAGTGAGAGGCGACTCACCATGCTGCATCTTCCCCAGGCTCCCGCGCCCGCATTGCGCAGCGTTCTCGCGGCACTCGGTTCTCCCACCGCGGTCCGTGAAGCCCGCACGCCCGCTCTCCGGTCCGTCCAGGGACCTCTGAGCCCTGAACTCCCGCTGCCCTTGCACGTACTGAACCGGATCACCCCGGACGAGGCCGCACCCGCCACCCGGCTCGCCGGCTGGCGCTTCATGGTCCGAAGCGGGGACCGCGCCGTCGCTGCCGCGGACACCATGCTCACTCCCGACGGCTGGGCCTTCTCGCACTTCTTCGAGGGTCCGTACATCGCCTCCACCGAACTGGCCATGCGGCAGGCCGAAGCCGCATCCGCCGCGTACCAGCCCCGCCTCCTGTCCATCCCGGGCCTCTACATGCTCACGCTGTGGCTGCACGGCGACACGGGAGCCGATCCGTCCGGCGGCACTCTCGCCCCGACCGACGTCCTCGTACCTCTGGCGCCCGCGCCTCCCGGAATCGCCGCCCACCGTCCGCACGCCGTCTCCGACCTCCTGCCCGTGATGACCCTGCGCATTCCTCCCGGCCCCCTGCTCGGCTCGCCCGCCTGACCTCGTCCGCTTCCGCCGCGCCCCCGCCGTACCGTCCCGCCCTCCGGGACACCATGGCGGGGGCGCGCGGCTGCCCATCCGGCCTAGTCCGTACGGGCCCCCCTAACCACCCGAAGGGACAGTGCAGTTGCGGTGAACCGCCCGGCTGGGTGACGCGTCACGGGAGCAGGACAGGAGGTGCCGCGAAATCCCTGCGGATCGACGCCCGTGGGGCAACACTGGGAACGGACCGACTGATACGGGGGGCGGCCATGAACACACCGTCAAGCCGCAGGACACTCAACTCGACGCAGCGAAAGAACCCAGCCATGTGCCAGCACCAGCCACCCTGCCCGTCCGCCGACTCCGCCGACCGGGAGGCCGCGCGCCTCACGGTCCACCATCCGGAGCAGGGCTGGAGCCTCCTGTGCAACGGCGTCCTGCTCTTCGAGGACACCGGCGAGCTGCTTCCGGACGGGCAGATCATCGCACCGCACCGGCCGTCGGCCGGCCGGATCATGAAGGTCGCCTGACCGCCGCCGCGCGAACCGGGGCACGTACGAACCGGGGCCGGACGGAGAAGTCTCCGCACCGGCCCCGACGCATGTCCGCTTCACCCTCCCCCGCCCGTGCCTCAGCTGTCGTAGGCGTCCAGCGGCGGGCACGAGCAGACCAGGTTGCGGTCACCGAACGCACCGTCGATCCGGCGCACCGGCGGCCAGTACTTGTCCGCGGCCGGCACACCGGCCGGGAAGACGGCCTCCGCACGGCTGTAGCCGTGCTCCCACTCACCGCCGAGCGCCGCCGCCGTGTGCGGGGCGTTGCGCAGCGGGTTGTCGTCGGCGCTCCACTCACCGGAGGCGACCTTCTCGATCTCGCCGCGGATGGCGATCATCGTGTCGCAGAAACGGTCGAGCTCCGCGAGATCCTCGCTCTCGGTCGGCTCGATCATCAGCGTCCCGGCCACCGGGAAGGACATGGTCGGCGAGTGGAAGCCGTAGTCGATCAGGCGCTTGGCCACGTCGTCGATGCTGACACCGGTCGCCTTGGAGATCGGCCGCAGATCGACGATGCACTCGTGCGCGACCAGGCCGGCCGGGCCGTTGTACAGGATCGGGTAGTGCGGTTCCAGCCGCTTGGCGACGTAGTTGGCGGCGAGCACCGCCACCTGGGTCGCCCGCTTGAGGCCGTCCGCGCCCATCAGGCGCACATAGGCCCACGAGATGGGAAGGATGCCCGCCGACCCCCAGGGCGCGGCCGAGATCGGGCCCACCCCGGTCTCCGGGCCCGCGGCGGGCTGGAGCGGGTGGTTGGGCAGGTACGGCGCGAGGTGCGCGCGCACTCCGACCGGGCCGACGCCGGGACCGCCGCCGCCGTGCGGGATGCAGAAGGTCTTGTGCAGGTTCAGGTGCGAGACGTCGCCGCCGAACTTGCCGGGCTTAGCGAGGCCGACCAGCGCGTTGAGGTTGGCCCCGTCGACGTACACCTGGCCGCCCGCGTCGTGGACCTCACCGCAGATGTCCGCGACGTGCTCCTCGAAGACCCCGTGCGTCGACGGGTAGGTGATCATGAGCACGGCGAGCTCCTCGCGGTGCTTCTCGATCTTCGCGCGCAGGTCGTCGATGTCGACCTCACCGTCGTCGGCGGTCTTCACGACGACGACCTTCATCCCGGCCATCACGGCGCTCGCGGCGTTGGTGCCGTGCGCCGACGAGGGGATCAGGCAGACCGTGCGCTGCTCGTCACCGTTGGCCCGGTGGTAGGCGCGGACGGCCAGCAGTCCGGCGAACTCGCCCTGCGAGCCGGCGTTGGGCTGGATGGAGACGGCGTCGTAGCCCGTGACCTCGGCGAGGCGCTCCTCCAGCTCGCGGATCAGGGTGAGGAAACCCTGGGCCTGGTCGGCCGGCGCGAACGGGTGCAGCGCGCCGAACTCGGGCCAGGTGATCGACTCCATCTCCGCGGTCGCGTTCAGCTTCATGGTGCAGGAGCCGAGCGGGATCATGCCCCGGTCCAGCGCGTAGTCGCGGTCGGCGAGCTTGCGCAGGTAGCGCAGCATGGCCGTCTCGGAACGGTGCTGGTGGAACACGGGGTGGGTCAGGATCGAGTCCGTGCGCAGCAGCCCCTCGGGCAGCGTGTCGGCGGCGGCGGCGTCCAGCGCCTCGATGTCACCGCCGGCGCCGAAGGCGGCCCAGACGGCGGCGATCTGCGTACGGGTCGTCGTCTCGTCGCAGGCGACGGAGACCAGGTCGGCGTCGACGAGCCGCAGGTTCACCCCGCGCTCACGGGCGTCCGCGACGACCCCGGCGGCCCTGCCCGGCACCCGCACGGTGACCGTGTCGAAGTAGGAGCCGTGCACCACGTCGGCGCCGGAGGCCCGCAGGCCCTCGGCGAGGATCGTGGCGTAGCGGTGCGTGCGCTGGGCGATCGTCCGCAGCCCGTCGGGACCGTGGTAGACGGCGTACATCCCGGCCATCACCGCGAGGAGGACCTGCGCGGTGCAGATGTTGCTGGTGGCCTTCTCGCGGCGGATGTGCTGCTCGCGGGTCTGGAGGGCCAGCCGGTACGCCTTGTTGCCGTCCACGTCGACGGAGACACCGACCAGACGGCCGGGCAGGGACCGGGCGAACTTCTCGCGTACGGCCATGAAGCCGGCGTGCGGTCCGCCGAAGCCCATCGGCACGCCGAAGCGCTGCGTGGTGCCGACCGCGATGTCCGCGCCGAGCTCGCCGGGCGAGGTGAGCAGGGTCAGGGCCAGCAGGTCGGCGGCGACGGTGACGATCGCGCCGAGCTCGTGGGCCTGCTCGATGACGGGCTTGATGTCCCGGACCGCTCCGGAGGCGCCCGGGTACTGGAGCAGCACGCCGAAGACGCCGCGCTCGGCGACGTCCGCGGGAATGCCCGCGTGGAGGTCGGCCACGACGACCTCCACGCCGGTCGGCTCCGCGCGGGTCTCGATCACCGCGATCGTCTGCGGCAGGGTGTCCGCGTCGACGAGGAAGACGCCGTTCCTGACCTTGCCGACGCGCCGCGCCAGCGCCATGGCCTCGGCGGCGGCGGTGCCCTCGTCGAGCAGGGAGGCACCCGAGGTCGGCAGCCCGGTCAGCTCGGCGACCATGGTCTGGAAGTTGAGGAGCGCCTCGAGCCGGCCCTGGGAGATCTCCGGCTGGTACGGGGTGTACGCCGTGTACCAGGCCGGGTTCTCCATGACGTTGCGCAGGATCACCGGCGGCGTGAAGGTGCCGTAGTAGCCGAGCCCGATCATCGGGGCGAGCACCTGGTTGCGGTCGGCGAGGGAGCGCAGCTCGGCCAGCACCTCGGCCTCGGTGCGCGCGGCGGGGAGCCGCAGCGCCTCGGCACTCCTGATCACGTCGGGCACAGCGGCGGCGGTGAGCTCGTCGAGTGAGCCGTAGCCGACCTGGGCGAGCATCTTCGCCTGGGCCTCGCCGTCGGGCCCGATGTGGCGCTGCTCGAAGGGAATGCCCTGCTCCAGCTGGGAGAGCGGAGTGCGACGGGTGGTCATGATGGAGGCCTCCTGGTCTGTCACGACCTGCGAGGGGCACCACGGCGTGGCTGCCCGGACGGCCTCCCCCTCTGTCATCTCGACCTGAGAGCTTCACCGGCCGCCCGAGGCGTGACCGGCTTTCACCGTCGGTGAGGGCGGGGCCCGTACCGGCGTGTGCCCGCACGAGTCCTGTCCTGCTTTCCAGAGTGACCTCGACCGTGCGGTACGGGGGCCTGAGAGATTCCGGGGAGGATTTGCTCCTTCGGCGCCTCCGGCTCTTCACCGGAGGACTCTCCCGCACGGGGTCAGCAGCCACTGCCAGCCTACCAGCGGGCCCACCTCGGCTGTCTCAGGCAGCAGCCGCCCCCGAGCTGCACTTTCGTGGTGCTTGTGGAGTAATGGGGGAACCACCCTCAGTTGTTGCGACCAGTGGGAGGCACCGTGCAGACCGATATCGATCCGCGCAGCCTGATCGGCCGCAAGGCGTTCGACCGCAAGGGCACCAAGATCGGAACGGTGGATGAGGTCTATCTCGACGACGCGACCGGTGTGCCCGAGTGGGCGGCCGTCCGTACCGGGATCTTCAGCAGGGACGCCTTCGTCCCGCTGGAGCCGAGCGAATTCGTCGAGGACTCGCTGCGGGTCCCCTTCGACCGCGCGTTGATCAGGGACGCGCCGGACTTCGGCGTCGGCCGGCACCTCTCCCCGGAGCAGGAGCTGCAGCTCTACCGCCACTACGGTCTGGACTCGCCGCCCGACGAGCCGGTGCCGGACCGCGACTTCGGCAGACTGGCCGGCCAGGAGGAGTAGTCCACCGGGTCCTTCACGAGCGGCAGCGGCTCGGCCGGCCGAAGCTCCGGATCGTCGACGCGGAAGGTGCGCACCCGGCCCGGGGCGTCCCCCGGCTCCTCGAAGCGCACGGTCACCCGCCCCACCCCGCTGCCCTGGACCCATCCGTGGCCGTAGGTCCCGTGCCGTACGTCGTGTCCCGAAGGCCAGCGCCGCGCGGCGAGCTGCCCGGGTGTCTCCTCAGCGCTCTCCGTGGCGGCTTCCGCGGGCTCCTCCTCGCCGCCTGCCGCTTCGGCCGTCCCGGGCGCCACCGCGGCGGCGGTGCGCGCGTCCGCCGCCTGGGCGAACAGGTCCTCCTGGGTGAAGTCCGCCAGTCCTGTGACACCGACGCCCAGCAGCCGTACACCCCCGGTGGTGTCCACGGCCTCCAGCAACCGCGCGGCTGCCTCCCTGACGACCGTGGGATCGTCCGTGGGTCCCCGCAGCGTCTCGGAGCGGGTGAGGGTCGAGAAGTCGTAGCGCCGCACCTTCAGCACGACGGTCCGCCCCGACCGCTCGGCGTCCCGCAGCCGCCGTACGCACCGGTCGGCGAGCCGCTCCACCTCGCTCCTGACGCGCACCCGGTCGTGCAGGTCGACATCGAAGGTGTCCTCGACCGACACGGATTTCGCGTCCCGCTCCGCCACCACGGGCCGGTCGTCGTACCCGAGAGCCATGCGGTGCAGCGAGGCCCCGTGCGCCTTGCCGAGCAGCCGTACGAGCTCTGCCTCGCCCGCGTCGGCCAGGTCGCGCACGGTGGTCATCCCGGCCCGTCGCAGATGGTCCCCGGTGGCCGGCCCGACGCCCGGCAGGATACGCACCGGCTTGGGCGCGAGGAGCTCCCGTTCGGTGCCGGGCTCGACGAGGACGAGGCCGTCCGGCTTGGCCTCCTCCGAGGCGATCTTGGCGATCATCTTCGACCCGGCCAGACCCACCGAGCCGGTGAGGCCGGTGACGGCCCTGATCGCCGTACGCAGCTGCTCCCCGATCTCGCGGGCGGAGGCCGAGTCGCCGGCGACCCCGCCGGCCTCCAGATCGACGAACGCCTCGTCCAGGCTGAGCGGCTCCACGAGGGGCGACAGACGCCCCAGGAGCGCCATCACCTGGTCGCTGACCGTCCTGTACAGGGTGAAGCGCGGTACGAGGTAGGCGGCGTTCGGTGCGAGCCTGCGGGCCTGGGCCATCGGCATCGCCGAGTGCACCCCGAAGCGTCGTGCCTCATAGGAAGCGGTGGCCACGACTCCCCGCGGTCCGAGCCCGCCGACCACCACCGGCTTGCCGCGCAGGCTGGGCTTGGCCGCCTGCTCCGCCGCGGCGTAGAAGGCGTCCATGTCCAGATGGAGGATGGTGGGCGCGGCTCTCACATCAGTCGATGCTGCCCTAAGCCACTGACAACCGGCCTGCCCGGCGCACCCGAGGGCACGGGCGGCTGGTCCCGCTCACCCGGCGCGGTTGCGCCGTCTGGCCAGTTCGTCGGCGGGGTTGTCACCCACCAGCGTCTCGCCCGTGTCGACCCGCTCGCCGTGCAGCTGCGACAGGGCCGCGTCCACGTCCCGCCAGACGACCCCGACGGCGATCCCGAAGACACCCTGGCCCCCCTGGAGGAGCTTGACGACCTCGTCGGGCGATGAGCACTCGTAAACCGTCGCGCCGTCGCTCATCAGCGTCATGCGTTCGAGGTCCTGGAAGCCGCGGGCCCTGAGGTGCTGGACCGTGCTGCGGATGTTCTGCAGCGCGACGCCCGTGTCCAGGAACCGCTTCACGATCTTGAGGAGGACGACGTCCCGGAAACTGTAGAGGCGCTGGGTCCCCGACCCGTACGCCGGACGCACACTCGGCTCGACCAGCCCCGTGCGCGCCCAGTAGTCGAGCTGCCGATAGGTGATCCCCGCCGCCGCGCAGGCGGTCGGGCCCCGGTAGCCGATGTCGTCCACCGCTGTCACGCCGTCCGGCACCACCGGGTGAACCGGTTGCCGAATGGTGTGGTCGGCTGCACTGCCCTGCTGCGGATACGGCCCGCCCGCCACCGTACCGTCGCCGCTGCTTCTCACGCCGACCTCCGTCCTTGACCTGCCATGTCGAAGGTAGGCAGTCACTCGGGGTGCGTCAACGATCGCCACACTCGGCACGCCGAGTGATAATCACCCAGAGGGTGGTTTCCGGTGACTGAATACCGGGAACGGCTTCTCGGATGCGCTGACAGCACCCCCGCAGGACGGTCACTGACTGTTGGTATCGAAATCCTCCGGTGAGATCTGGTCGAGGAACTCGCGGAACTTCTCCACCTCGTCCTCCTGCTCGTCGGGGATCGCGATCCCCGCATCGTCCAGCACTCCGTCACTTCCGTAGATCGGCGTACCGGTGCGCAGGGCGAGCGCTATGGCGTCAGACGGCCGCGCACTCACCTCGACCCCGCTCGCGAAGACCAGCTCCGCGTAGAAGACCCCTTCACGGAGGTCCGTGATGCGGACCTCCGTGAGCTCCTGGCCCACGGCCTCGAGCACATCCTTGAAGAGATCATGGGTCAGCGGTCTGGCCGGAGCCATGCCCTGCTGGGCGAAGGCGATCGCTGTCGCCTCGCCGGGACCGATCCAAATGGGGAGGTACCGGTCGCCTCCCACTTCACGCAGGAGCACGATCGGTTGATTGGAGGGCATTTCTACCCGGACACCCACAACGTCGAGCTCGTTCACACAGCAACCCTAGGACGTGCTCGCCATGTTTGGGTAGTCGGGCTCCGCCGAGGTCAGTGGAGCCGGATGCCCAGAGCCGTCTGAACAAGCGCCGAGTGAAGCCGTACGGAGAGCTCGGCCAGCTCTTTCGCGGTGGCCTCCGCATGGGCCCTGGTCTGCGGATTCCTGTGCCGACGCAGGGGTGCGACCACCTGCTCGACCAGCCCCGCCTCGCGATCGGCGGCCGCGCGCATCGCCCTGAGGTGACGAGGCTCCAGACCGAATCGCCCCAGATCCGCCACAAGTCTCGCCACGGTGACCATCTCGGCGTCGTACGCGCCCTCCGCCGTGGACGGGATCAGCCCGTAGGACTCCCACTCGCCGAGCTGCTCCTCGGTGACCTCGGCGGCGGCGAGGAGCTCGGCACGCCCGATCCTGGCCGCGGTCACCCCGCCGGGGTCGGCGTCCCAGGACCCCTCACCGAGGTCCCGCTGCCCGCCGACGGGCAGCGGGACGTCCTCACCGCGGGCCAGGGCGTCCAGATGGCCCCGGATGACCTTGAGCGGGAGGTAGTGGTCCCGTTGCATCCGCAGGACCTGGGCGAGCCGCTCGACGTCGGCCGAGCTGAACTTCCGGTATCCGGAAGGCGTCCGCTGCGGCTCGATCAGCCCTTCCGCCTCCAGGAAACGGATCTTGGAGATGGTGACTTCGGGGAACTCGTCCCGCAGCTGGACAAGCACCGTACCGATGCTCATCGCCCGGTCGTCCGCGGTGGCGGTGCCGTGACCGGCACCGCCCGTGGATGTTCGCAGCATGGACCTTCCTGGGGGTCTCCCGGAGGAGTCCGGGGAAGGGTCATACGCTCCACTGGCTCGCGTAGAAGACCAGCCGGTACTTACCGATCTGGACTTCGTCCCCGTTGTGCAGCGGAACGGAATCGATGCGCTCACGGTTGACGTAGGTGCCGTTGAGGCTGCCTACGTCCCCCACCGTGAAACTTCCGTCGGGGTTCCTGCGGAACTCCACGTGACGCCGCGACACGGTCACGTCGTCGAGGAAGATGTCGCTCTGCGGATGACGGCCCGCCGTGGTCAGGTCGCTGTCCAGCAGGAAGCGGCTGCCCGAGTTCGGCCCGCGCCGCACCACCAGCAGCGCGGAACCCGCCGGGAGGGCGTCGACCGCGGCCTGGGCCTCCGGCGACAGCGAGGGCACCATGGTCTGGCCCGTCGCCTCCGCCTCGTACGCCTCCAGCCCCGAGATCGAGATGGTCGACGTCGTCTCGGAAGCCCGCTCCGGCACTCCGCCTCTCAGCGGCGCCCCGCAGTTGGAGCAGAATCGGCTGGCCTCGGCGCTGCGATGACCGCACCTCGGGCACACCGGCGTGGCGGAGCCCCCCGGGGCGTGGGCGAACCCTCCACCCGCGGTCGGGGCCGATGGTTCACCGAAACCTATGCGTCCGGCACCGGGGTCCACGGACGACGCGCCGGGTGCGCCCGGAACATCACCGGGACCGGACACCTCGTCGCGGAAGAGCGGGCGGTCCACGCCCTGCTCCTCGCCCTGGCCATGCCGCGGAGCGCGGTGGCGGGCAGCGCTGTTGCTGTCCTCGCGTGCGCTCTTTCCGAACAACTTCGCAAACAACTTCACGGGCGTTTCCCCTTGACCGACATAGACCCGCCCGTGGGGCAGGACGAACCCTGAATGAACACACCTGCCGACCCGGACATCTTCACAACGTCCGTATCCACTCGACAGTTTCCCCCACGCGCCACCAATACGATGCGCCGACCCCCCGGAACCTCATGCCCGTGTCCCCCGGCGCCCATGCGCCACGGCCTCACTGGGGCGACGACCGAGCGTAGTCAGGCCGCTCCGCCGGTCGCAAGGCATCAACGACGATGTCATCGGCCCGTGCCACCTGGGCGGTGGCCTGCTCCTTCTCCAGCGTCTGCACGATTCCACCGGGGATGTTCAGCGCCGGTTCCAGGTCCTGCGGCTTGCCGATGACCTTGAACTCGTACGGAGGAGCGACCTCCCGGCCGTCGACCTCGATCGCACCCGGATCACCGGAGAAGTACGTACTGGCCACCACCCGTACACCGTCCACCTCGATGGCCTCGGCACCGGCCGCCCGCAGCTCCTGGATGGCGTCGAGCAGCATGTCCGGCTCGACCGCGCCGCTCGGATCGCTGATGGTCAGCGTGATGCCGGGGCCGTGCGCCGCCACGGTGCCCGCGAGGATGCCGAGCTGACGTTCTTTCTCCAAGGTCTGTTTGCGCGCCTCTTCGGCCTGGTCGGAGCTGTTCTCCAGCTCCGTGCGCTGGTCGTCGAGGCGCTGCTTCTCGTCCTGGAGTCGCTGGGTCCTGTCATCGACCTCGTCGAGGATACGGACCAGGTCCTCCTGGCGGGCGCCGCGCAGCGCGCTGTTGTCGCTGTTCGACCTGACCTGGATGGCGAGTCCCAGCCCCAGGACGAAGAGCAGGAGCGCGACGATGAGCTGCGCGCGGCTGATCCGTGGCGGCCAGAGCCCTTCATTGAGCCGTTGGCGCCCGGAGAGCACCGTGGGTGCGGGCGCGCCGGGCGGCTGCTCGCCGGTGCGCCCCTCGCCGTTGGGGTTCGCTTCGTTACTCATCGGCCTCAAGCCCGGAAGACGTGCCGGCGGATCGCGGCGGCGTTGGAGAAGATGCGGATGCCGAGCACCACCACCACACCGGTGGAGAGTTGGGCCCCGACACCCAGTTTGTCGCCGAGGAACACGATCAGAGCGGCCACCACCACGTTCGAGAGGAAGGAGACCACGAAGACCTTGTCCACGAAGATGCCGTCCAGCATGGCGCGCAGACCGCCGAAGACGGCGTCGAGCGCGGCGACGACGGCGATCGGCAGGTAGGGCTCGACCATCGCAGGCACCTCGGGCCTGACCAGTAGTCCGACCACGACTCCCACGACGAGGCCCAGTACGGCGATCACGATGTGCCCTTCCCTGTATCCGCCGCACCACTGCCGGTGTTTGCGGCCTTCGGCTCTGCTGTACGCACGATCAGGCTCGGCGCAGCGGGCAGGCGCACCTTCTCCTGACCGGAAACGCTGGTACGGATGTCGAAACTCTCCTTGAGCGCGTGCAGGTACTGACCGTCGGCGCTGTCCTGGAACGCGGTGCTCAGCCTTTTGCCGTCCCCCACCGCGAGCACCGTGTACGGCGGTACGAGCGGTCTGTTGTCGACCAGTATGGCGTCGCCCGCCGCGCGGATCGCCGAAAGGGCGGTCAACCGCTGTCCGTTGATGGCGACCGCCTCGGCGCCGGACTGCCACAGACCGTTGACGACCCGCTGCATGTCCCGGTCGCGCACCCGCCCGGTGTCCGCGAAGCCCGACGACTCCCGCGGTCCGCCCCCGCCCTGGTCGGTGTCCTCGGCGTCGTCGATGACGAGCTTCACCCCGGGTCCTGCGACCGCGGTCGCTCCGGAGAGCAGGGCCACCAGCCCGCCCTGGTCGCCCCCGTGCTGTTCCAGCGCCTTGCGCCGGCGCTCCTCCACGTCGGTACGCAACTCCTCGACGTCGGATTCGAGGGCGTCGGCCGCGCTGGTCTCCGCGTCGATGCGGTCGATGAGCTCCTCGCGCTCCTTCGCCACCACAGGAGCCGAGATCCGCGCCTCCGCGGCACCGAGAGTCACCACCAGGGCGGCCAGCACAAGACCGGCGGCGAGACCGAGTTTCGACTTGAGCGTACGAGGAAGACCCGCGCTCCCGTCGGCCTTCCGGCGGGCGGACGCCTCGGCATAACCCTCGTCGAGGCTGTGGTCCATCACATTGGTCAGCAGCGACATGGACGCGTCGGGGCGGGCAGGCGGAGGCGCTGTGCTCCGATCGGGGGACTGCTGCGACATGGAGCACATCGTCGCACGTCACCGCGGCTACCGCCGAATGGCCCCACCGGTGTGCGGGGAGCGGTGACGTGACCGCTCCCCGCACACCGGACCCGGCCTCAGTCGCCCGCGCTGTCCACGATGGCCGACCACTCGTCCAGGAGCGCCTGCGACGACGCGTCGTCGGGACCCTCCGCCCACAGATGGGTGACCGCCTCGGCGGGGTCGGGCAGCACCATCACCCAGCGCCCGTCCGCCTCGACGACGCGCACACCGTCCGTGGTGTCCACGCTGCGATCCCCCGCGGCCTCCACGACACGGCGCATGACGAGCCCCTTGACCGCCCAGGGCGTCGCCAGGTCACGGCGCAGCACATGGGCGTGGGGAATGCGGGCGTCGATCTGGCTGAGCGTGAGCTGCGTCCTCGCCACCAGGGCGAGCAACCGGACGAAGGCCGCCGAACCGTCGAAGACACTGCTGAACTCGGGGATGATGAACCCGCCGCGCCCGTCTCCACCGAAGATGGTGCTCTCCTGGCGCCCCACCCGGGTCAAGTCGTCCGGCGACGTGGTGGTCCACTCGACCTGCGTGCCGTGGTACGCCGCCACCTGCTCGGCCACCCGCGTGGTCGTCACGGGCAGGGCGACCCGCCCGCTGCGCCGCTCGGCGGCCACGAGGTCGAGCATCACGAGCAGCGCCCGGTCGTCCTCGATGATGCGGCCGAGTTCGTCGACGAGCGAGAGGCGCTCACCCACGGGGTCGAACCGCACCCCGAAGGCCGCCCGCGCGGAGGACACGATCTCGCCCAGCCGCACCAGACCGGCCCGTCGCGTCTCGGGGGTCTCGGTGGGCCTGGACTCGTCGAGCCCGGGGTTGATGGTCAGCGCGTCGACACCGAGACGCCCCAGCAGGCTGGGCAGGACGAGCCCGGCGCTGCCGTTGGAGGCGTCGACGACGACCTTGAGGTTCGCGTCCGCGATGCCGGTCGTGTCGAGGTTTCGCAGCAGGGAACCGGTGTACGAGTCGAAGACGCTGGAGGGGAAGTGCAGGTCCCCGATCTCACCGGGGAAGGCCCTGCGGTACTCCTGCCGGGCGTAGACCCGGTCCAGCTTGCGTTGCAGCGCCTGGGAGAGGTCCGCTCCCCGTTCGTCGAAGAACATGATGTCGACCGAGTCGGGGACACCCGGGGACGTACGGATCATGATGCCGCCTGCGCTGCCCCGTGCGGTCTGCTGACGGGCCACCGGCAGGGGGACGTTCTCCAGGTCGCGGACGTCGATCGCGCTGGTCTGGAGGGCGGAGATCACCGCTCTCTTCAGCGCTCGGGCGCCTCTGGAGTGGTCACGTGCGGTCGTGACCGTCGCCCCCTTCTTCAGGGTCGTGGCGTAGGCGCCGGCGAGCCGTACGGCGAGCTCGGGGGTGATCTCGACGTTCAGGATGCCGGAGACGCCACGGGCCCCGAAGAGATGGGCCTGCCCGCGCGACTCCCAGATGACCGAGGTGTTGACGAAGGCGCCGGCCTCGATCGTCTTGAACGGGTACACCCGCACATTGCCCTGAATGATCGATTCCTCACCGACCAGGCACTCGTCGCCGATGACCGCACCGTCCTCGATGCGGGCGGCCCGCATGATGTCGGTGTTCTTCCCGATCACGCAGCCGCGCAGATTGCTGTGCTGGCCGATGTAGACGTTGTCGTGCACGACCGCCCGGTGCAGGAACGCTCCGGACTTCACGACGACGTTGGACCCCACCACGGTGTGCTCGCGGATCTCGGCGTCCGCCTCGACCTTGGCGTAGTCACCGATGTACAGGGGGCCGCGCAGGACGGCGTCGGGGTGCACCTCGGCGCCTTCGGCCACCCATACGCCCGGGGAGATCTCGAAGCCGTCGAGCTCGACGTCGACCTTGCGTTCCAGGACGTCGGCCTGAGCCTTCACATAGCTCTCGTGCGTGCCCACGTCCTCCCAGTAGCCCTCGGCGATGTAGCCGTAGATGGGCTTGCCTTCCTTCATGAGCTGCGGGAAGACGTCACCTGACCAGTCGACGGAGGTGTCCGCCTGGACGTAGTCGAAGACCTCGGGCTCCATCACGTAGATACCCGTGTTGACGGTGTCCGAGAAGACCTGGCCCCAGGTGGGCTTCTCCAGGAATCGTTCGACCTGGCCCTCTTCGTCCACGATCGTGATGCCGAACTCCAGCGGATTGGGGACCCGCGTCAGGCAGACGGTGACCAGCCCGCCCTTCGCCTTGTGGAAGGCGATGAGATCGGTGAGGTCGAAGTCGGTGAGCGCGTCACCGGAGATGACGAGGAACGTGTCGTCCTTGAGTGCCTCCTCGGCGTTCTTCACACTCCCCGCTGTGCCGAGTGGCTTCTCCTCATTGGCATAGGTGAGTTCCATCCCGAGTTCTTCGCCGTCACCGAAGTAGTTCTTGACGAGCGAGGCGAGGAACTGAACGGTTACCACGGTCTCATTGAGCCCATGCCGTTTGAGTAGCCGCAAGACGTGCTCCATGATGGGCCGGTTGGCCACGGGCAGGAGCGGCTTGGGCATGCTTGAGGTCATGGGGCGAAGGCGAGTGCCTTCACCACCAGCCATCACGACGGCCTTCATGTCGGAAACGTCCTCCTTGAGAGACGACGGTCAAGCCGACTGTGCCCGTCGGGGCATCATCCAGACATCACGTGCGGACCCGGCGACATTGCACGGAACCGCATCGACGAGATCAGTCGGCTACTTGTCCGCCTTGACGAGCCGGCGGACCTGGACCACGTACAGAATCCCTGCCCACCAGTAGAGCGTTGTACCCCATATTGCGAACGCCCATCCGAAAATGGCGGCCAACGTAGCCAGCCAACCACTTCCGTCACTGAGCAGCAACAAGGGGAAGGCGTACATCAGGTTGAACGTTGCAGCTTTGCCCAGGAAGTTGACCTGCGGGGGTGGATAGCCGTGCCGGCGCAGGACGCCGACCATCACCAGCAGCATCAGCTCGCGGGCCAGCAGGGCGGTCGTGAGCCAGAGCGGAAGGACCTCCCGCCACGTGAGGCCCACGATGGTCGAGAGAATGTAGAGACGGTCCGCGGCGGGGTCCAGGAGCCGCCCGAGGCTGCTGATCTGGTTCCACCGGCGGGCAAGCTTCCCGTCGAGGTAGTCACTGACACCGCTGAGCATCAGCACCAGCAGGGCCCAGCCATCGCTGTTGGGCCCACCGAACTCGGGGCGAAGGATCAGCCACAGGAAGAGTGGGACCCCAGCGAGGCGAGCCATACTGAGGATGTTGGGGATGGTGAGGACCCGGTCCGTCTGAACCCGAGTCTCCTGGACCTCCACCCGGGGGCCTCCTGTGAGGAATGTGCCAATGATGCCCCTGACCTTACCCCCAGCCATCTCGCACCGGTGCACAGGGGTCAGCCAGAAGGCAAGGGCAGCTAAAAAAGGGGGGGGCAAACGCAGAAAAGCCCCGTGCCACAAGGGCACGGGGCTTTCCCGGAATGATTGTTCGGCGGCGTCCTACTCTCCCACAGGGTCCCCCCTGCAGTACCATCGGCGCTGAAAGGCTTAGCTTCCGGGTTCGGAATGTAACCGGGCGTTTCCCTAACGCAATGACCACCGAAACACTATGAAATCAACAAACACCGGACAACAACACAGCCGTTCGTTATTTCAGAACTAACACAGTGGACGCGAGCAACTGAGGACAAGCCCTCGGCCTATTAGTACCAGTCAGCTCCACCCGTTACCGGGCTTCCACATCTGGCCTATCAACCCAGTCGTCTACTGGGAGCCTTAACCCCTCAAAGGGGGTGGGAATACTCATCTCGAAGCAGGCTTCCCGCTTAGATGCTTTCAGCGGTTATCCTTTCCGAACGTAGCCAACCAGCCATGCCCTTGGCAGGACAACTGGCACACCAGAGGTTCGTCCGTCCCGGTCCTCTCGTACTAGGGACAGCCCTTCTCAATATTCCTGCGCGCGCAGCGGATAGGGACCGAACTGTCTCACGACGTTCTAAACCCAGCTCGCGTACCGCTTTAATGGGCGAACAGCCCAACCCTTGGGACCGACTCCAGCCCCAGGATGCGACGAGCCGACATCGAGGTGCCAAACCATCCCGTCGATATGGACTCTTGGGGAAGATCAGCCTGTTATCCCCGGGGTACCTTTTATCCGTTGAGCGACAGCGCTTCCACAAGCCACTGCCGGATCACTAGTCCCGACTTTCGTCCCTGCTCGACCCGTCGGTCTCACAGTCAAGCTCCCTTGTGCACTTACACTCAACACCTGATTGCCAACCAGGCTGAGGGAACCTTTGGGCGCCTCCGTTACTCTTTAGGAGGCAACCGCCCCAGTTAAACTACCCATCAGACACTGTCCCTGATCCGGATCACGGACCCAGGTTAGACATCCAGCACGACCAGAGTGGTATTTCAACGACGACTCCACAACCACTGGCGTGGCCGCTTCACAGTCTCCCACCTATCCTACACAAGCCGAACCGAACACCAATATCAAACTATAGTAAAGGTCCCGGGGTCTTTCCGTCCTGCTGCGCGAAACGAGCATCTTTACTCGTAGTGCAATTTCACCGGGCCTATGGTTGAGACAGTCGAGAAGTCGTTACGCCATTCGTGCAGGTCGGAACTTACCCGACAAGGAATTTCGCTACCTTAGGATGGTTATAGTTACCACCGCCGTTTACTGGCGCTTAAGTTCTCAGCTTCGCACACCCGAAAGTGCACTAACCGGTCCCCTTAACGTTCCAGCACCGGGCAGGCGTCAGTCCGTATACATCGCCTTACGGCTTCGCACGGACCTGTGTTTTTAGTAAACAGTCGCTTCTCGCTGGTCTCTGCGGCCACCCCCAGCTCACCGAGTAAATCGGATCACCAGTGATGGCCCCCCTTCTCCCGAAGTTACGGGGGCATTTTGCCGAGTTCCTTAACCATAGTTCACCCGAACGCCTCGGTATTCTCTACCTGACCACCTGAGTCGGTTTAGGGTACGGGCCGCCATGAAACTCGCTAGAGGCTTTTCTCGACAGCATAGGATCATCCACTTCACCACAATCGGCTCGGCATCAGGTCTCAGCCTCAATGTGTGACGGATTTGCCTATCACACGGCCTACACCCTTACCCCGGGACTACCACCGCCCGGGCTGGACTACCTTCCTGCGTCACCCCATCGCTTACCTACTACAAGTCTGGTTCATCGGCTCCACCACTACCCTCAACTCCGAAGAGATCAGGCCGGCTTCACGGACTTAGCATCGCCTGATTCAGTACTGGGCGTTTCAAAGCGGGTACCGGAATATCAACCGGTTGTCCATCGACTACGCCTGTCGGCCTCGCCTTAGGTCCCGACTTACCCTGGGCAGATCAGCTTGACCCAGGAACCCTTAGTCAATCGGCGCACACGTTTCTCACGTGTGTATCGCTACTCATGCCTGCATTCTCACTCGTGAACCGTCCACAACTCGCTTCCGCGGCTGCTTCACCCGGCACACGACGCTCCCCTACCCATCCATACTCCCGTTGGGGATATGTGTATGAATGACACGACTTCGGCGGTACGCTTGAGCCCCGCTACATTGTCGGCGCGGAATCACTTGACCAGTGAGCTATTACGCACTCTTTCAAGGGTGGCTGCTTCTAAGCCAACCTCCTGGTTGTCTCTGCGACTCCACATCCTTTCCCACTTAGCGTACGCTTAGGGGCCTTAGTCGATGCTCTGGGCTGTTTCCCTCTCGACCATGGAGCTTATCCCCCACAGTCTCACTGCCGTGCTCTCACTTACCGGCATTCGGAGTTTGGCTAAGGTCAGTAACCCGGTAGGGCCCATCGCCTATCCAGTGCTCTACCTCCGGCAAGAAACACACGACGCTGCACCTAAATGCATTTCGGGGAGAACCAGCTATCACGGAGTTTGATTGGCCTTTCACCCCTAACCACAGGTCATCCCCCAGGTTTTCAACCCTGGTGGGTTCGGTCCTCCACGAAGTCTTACCTCCGCTTCAACCTGCCCATGGCTAGATCACTCCGCTTCGGGTCTAGAGCGTGCAACTCAAACGCCCTATTCGGACTCGCTTTCGCTACGGCTTCCCCACACGGGTTAACCTCGCTACACACCGCTAACTCGCAGGCTCATTCTTCAAAAGGCACGCAGTCACGACTGCATGTGCAAGCACATACAGCGACGCTCCCACGGCTTGTAGGCACACGGTTTCAGGTACTATTTCACTCCGCTCCCGCGGTACTTTTCACCATTCCCTCACGGTACTATCCGCTATCGGTCACCAGGGAATATTTAGGCTTAGCGGGTGGTCCCGCCAGATTCACACGGGATTTCTCGGGCCCCGTGCTACTTGGGTGGTTCTTAAACGAGCCGTTAATGTTTCAGCTACGGGGGTCTTACCCTCTACGCCGGACCTTTCGCATGTCCTTCGCCTACACCAACGGTTTCTGACTCGTCTCACAGCCGGCAGACCATGAAAAAGAACTCCCACAACCCCGCATGCGCAACCCCTGCCGGGTATCACACGCATACGGTTTGGCCTCATCCAGTTTCGCTCGCCACTACTCCCGGAATCACGGTTGTTTTCTCTTCCTGCGGGTACTGAGATGTTTCACTTCCCCGCGTTCCCTCCACACTGCCTATGTGTTCAGCAGCGGGTGACAGCCCATGACGACTGCCGGGTTTCCCCATTCGGAAACCCCCGGATCAAAGCTTGGTTGACAGCTCCCCGGGGACTATCGTGGCCTCCCACGTCCTTCATCGGTTCCTGGTGCCAAGGCATCCACCGTGCGCCCTTAAAAACTTGGCCACAGATGCTCGCGTCCACTGTGCAGTTCTCAAACAACGACCAGCCACCCACCACCCCGTCCTAACGGACGAGTTCACCGGGGCCGGCAACCGAAGATCCAGACAAAAAAATGCCCGAACCCTCAGATACCCAACAGCGTGCCCGACCCGACCGACCAATCCTTCTTTCCACGCCGAAGCAGTACTCGAAAAACCAACCTGTCGTGCCGAATAGTCAACGTTCCACCCATGAGCAACCAGCACCGAACATTCGCCGGTGTACTGGCCTCTGACCAAGCAAGCCTGGTAAGAAATGCTCCTTAGAAAGGAGGTGATCCAGCCGCACCTTCCGGTACGGCTACCTTGTTACGACTTCGTCCCAATCGCCAGTCCCACCTTCGACAGCTCCCTCCCACAAGGGGTTGGGCCACCGGCTTCGGGTGTTACCGACTTTCGTGACGTGACGGGCGGTGTGTACAAGGCCCGGGAACGTATTCACCGCAGCAATGCTGATCTGCGATTACTAGCAACTCCGACTTCATGGGGTCGAGTTGCAGACCCCAATCCGAACTGAGACCGGCTTTTTGAGATTCGCTCCGCCTCGCGGCATCGCAGCTCATTGTACCGGCCATTGTAGCACGTGTGCAGCCCAAGACATAAGGGGCATGATGACTTGACGTCGTCCCCACCTTCCTCCGAGTTGACCCCGGCAGTCTCCTGTGAGTCCCCATCACCCCGAAGGGCATGCTGGCAACACAGAACAAGGGTTGCGCTCGTTGCGGGACTTAACCCAACATCTCACGACACGAGCTGACGACAGCCATGCACCACCTGTATACCGACCACAAGGGGGGCACCATCTCTGATGCTTTCCGGTATATGTCAAGCCTTGGTAAGGTTCTTCGCGTTGCGTCGAATTAAGCCACATGCTCCGCTGCTTGTGCGGGCCCCCGTCAATTCCTTTGAGTTTTAGCCTTGCGGCCGTACTCCCCAGGCGGGGAACTTAATGCGTTAGCTGCGGCACCGACGACGTGGAATGTCGCCAACACCTAGTTCCCAACGTTTACGGCGTGGACTACCAGGGTATCTAATCCTGTTCGCTCCCCACGCTTTCGCTCCTCAGCGTCAGTAATGGCCCAGAGATCCGCCTTCGCCACCGGTGTTCCTCCTGATATCTGCGCATTTCACCGCTACACCAGGAATTCCGATCTCCCCTACCACACTCTAGCTAGCCCGTATCGAATGCAGACCCGGGGTTAAGCCCCGGGCTTTCACATCCGACGTGACAAGCCGCCTACGAGCTCTTTACGCCCAATAATTCCGGACAACGCTTGCGCCCTACGTATTACCGCGGCTGCTGGCACGTAGTTAGCCGGCGCTTCTTCTGCAGGTACCGTCACTTTCGCTTCTTCCCTGCTGAAAGAGGTTTACAACCCGAAGGCCGTCATCCCTCACGCGGCGTCGCTGCATCAGGCTTTCGCCCATTGTGCAATATTCCCCACTGCTGCCTCCCGTAGGAGTCTGGGCCGTGTCTCAGTCCCAGTGTGGCCGGTCGCCCTCTCAGGCCGGCTACCCGTCGTCGCCTTGGTAGGCCATTACCCCACCAACAAGCTGATAGGCCGCGGGCTCATCCTTCACCGCCGGAGCTTTTAACCCCGTCCCATGCAGGACAGAGTGTTATCCGGTATTAGACCCCGTTTCCAGGGCTTGTCCCAGAGTGAAGGGCAGATTGCCCACGTGTTACTCACCCGTTCGCCACTAATCCACCCCGAAAGGCTTCATCGTTCGACTTGCATGTGTTAAGCACGCCGCCAGCGTTCGTCCTGAGCCAGGATCAAACTCTCCGTGAATGTTTTCCCGTAATCGGGATCACACCATGAGAGCGGAACAACCGAGTCGGAATAAGACCGGTCGTTCACAGCGTCCTCGCTAGTGTTGCCCACCCCGAAACCCCAAAGGGCCGGAGCGGGACTTTTTCAAAGGAACCACCAACCTGCCGAAACAGGCCGGGGTATCAACATATCTGGCGTTGACTTTTGGCACGCTGTTGAGTTCTCAAGGAACGGACGCTTCCTTCGGTCCCGTATCACCGGGGCCCTCCGGGCGCTTCCCTTCGGTCTTGCGTCTCCGACTCTACCAGACACTTTCATGTCCGATTCCCAGTCGAAACGGGATTCGCTTTCCGGGAATTCGCTTTCGCGCTTTTCCTTTCCGGCGATTTCGACTCTATCAGCCTTTTCCTGTTCCCTTTGACCAGTCCCGCAGGCATGCAGAAGTGATTGTCGGGGCTAGAATCAGGGCTTAATGGCCGCCGCCGACCCCCGACTCAATGTCGCGTTGGGGCCAGGCAGGAGTACGACAGTACAGGCCCCGGGGAGTCGAGGCAAATCGTTTCTGGTGCACCCCTAGGTCCGCCAACCGGTAGGTCTCGGGCGGAACCGGGACTTCATATGACTTACCCTGCTGAGCAGTACGCCGTCCTCCATCAGCCGCGGCGGCGACATTCGAAGCTCCACCCCTGGGAGGCTCCCCATGACCAACGTGACGTCCCCTCTGCCCGGACGTGCCATCGGACTCTCCGCTGTGCCGGATCCGGTCTTCTCCGGCGCCATGGTCGGCCCCGGCACCGCCATCGATCCCCTGCGCGAGCCGTCGGAGGCCGTGTCCCCGGTCGACGGCATCGTGGTCTCCCTCCACCCGCACGCCTTCGTAGTCGTCGACAGCGAGGGCCACGGAGTACTGACGCACCTCGGCATCGACACCGTCCAGCTCAACGGTGAGGGCTTCGAACTCCTCGTGAACAAGGGGGACACCGTGGTCCGCGGGCAGGGCATCGTGCGCTGGGACCCCGCTGCCGTGGAGGCGGCCGGCAAGTCGGCCGTCTGCCCGGTCGTCGCGCTGGAGGCCACCGCCGACTCCCTCTCCGACGTCCGCGAGGACGGCGACGTGAAGATCGGCGACGCACTGTTCGGCTGGCAGTAGCACTTTCCCGGACATGACAGCCAGTGGGACAACCGCCGCGGTGGCACAGCCACCGCACGACCGGAGACGGTGAAATGGAGACAACGCTGCGAGGCGTCGGTGTGAGCCACGGTGTGGCGATCGGCGAGGTACGGCACATGGGCACGGCGGTTCTGGAACCGCCGGCCAAGCAGATTCCCGCGGAGGAGGCCGGGCGTGAACAGGGGCGTGCCCGGCAGGCTGTGGAAGCTGTGGCCGCCGATCTGATTGCGCGCGGCAATCTGGCCGGGGGCGAGGCTCAGCACGTGCTGGAGGCCCAGGCCATGATGGCGCAGGACCCCGAGCTGATCGCCGACGTGGACCGGCGTATCGCTGTCGGCAGCACCGCGGAGCGGGGCGTCTACGACGCCTTCGCCGCCTACCGTGCCCTGCTGGCCAACGCCGGTGAGTATCTGGCGGGGCGCGTCGCGGACCTCGACGACGTGCGGAACCGGATCGTGGCCCGCCTGCTCGGCGTCCCGATGCCGGGTGTGCCGGACAGTGACGAGCCGTACGTGCTCATCGCGCGGGATCTGGCTCCGGCGGACACGGCTCTGCTCGACCCGACTCTGGTGCTCGGATTCGTGACCGAGGAAGGCGGGCCCACCAGCCACAGCGCGATCCTGGCGCGGGCGCTGGGTGTGCCCGCTGTCGTGGCGCTGCCCGGTGCCGGTGAGCTGGCCGAGGGGACGGTCGTCGCCGTGGACGGCTCGACCGGCGAGATCTTCGTCGATCCGAGCCCCGAGAAGCGCGCGGAGATGGAGAGCGCCGCCGCGGCCCGCAAGGCGGCGCTGTCCGCTTCGAGCGGTCCCGGCGCGACGTCGGACGGGCACAAGATGCCGCTGCTCGCCAACATCGGCGGTCCCGGTGACGTGCCGGCGGCCGTGGAGGCGGGTGCCGAAGGTGTCGGGCTGTTCCGCACCGAGTTCCTGTTCCTGGACGACAGCAAGCAGGCGCCGTCCGAGGAGAAGCAGGTCGCGGCGTACCGCGCGGTGCTTGAGGCGTTCCCCGAGGGCCGTGTGGTGGTCCGGGTGCTCGACGCGGGCGCCGACAAGCCGCTTGACTTCCTGACTCCGGCGGACGAGCCGAACCCGGCGCTGGGTGTGCGGGGGCTGCGCAGTCTGCTGGACCACCCCGACGTGCTGCGGACCCAGCTGACGGCGCTGGCGAAGGCCGTCGAGGGGCTTCCCGTCTATCTGGAGGTCATGGCCCCGATGGTGGCCGACCGCGCCGACGCCAAGGCGTTCGCCGACGCCTGCCGCGAGGCGGGGTTGCAGGCGAAGTTCGGTGCGATGGTGGAGATCCCGTCCGCCGCGCTGCGGGCGCGCTCCATCCTGCAGGAGGTGGAGTTCCTGTCGCTTGGCACCAACGACCTGGCCCAGTACACCTTTGCCGCCGACCGCCAGGTGGGGGCCGTCTCCCGGCTCCAGGACCCGTGGCAGCCCGCGCTGCTGGACCTCGTCGCGCTGTCGGCCGACGCGGCCAGGGCCGAGGGCAAGAGCTGCGGTGTCTGTGGTGAGGCTGCCTCTGACCCGCTTCTGGCCTGTGTGCTGACCGGTCTGGGTGTCACCTCCCTTTCGATGGGGGCCGCTTCCATTCCTTACGTACGGGCGACGCTGGCCAAGCACACGCTGGCCCAGTGCGAGCGTGCGGCCGCTGCCGCGCGCGCGGCCGACTCCGCCGAAGAGGCGCGTAACGCCGCGCAGGCGGTGCTGTCGGGCGAGTAGTGGCACGAGGGTGCCGGCCCGAAGGGGCTTCCCAGCCGATGGTGGCGGGGAAGCCCCTTCGGTGTCTCAGTGGTGCCTCTCCGGTTCGTCGGCTCCGATGTCGAATCCGGCGCGGTACTCGACGCCCGGTTCCGGGGCGACCGGTTCGCCGGTGTCCGCGTCGGTGCAGTAGGCGCTGAACACCTCTCCTTCGGTGAGGGGCACGAGCGCCCCCCGGATCAGCCGCCAGCCGTGGACCCGGTCCGGCGCGTCCGGGCCGCTGGTGCGGAGCACCACTCCCCCGCGGCTTTCCAGCGCGATGCCCACCGCGAGGACGGTGGCGAACTCGGCTCCCTCCGTGGAGTCGAACCGGGCCGGACCTGTGGAGCCGCACTCGGTGTGGAGGACGGCGAGGAGCTGCTCGTTCTCCGTGGGGGTGCTGCACACGATGTGGTGGGTGCCGGGGCCCGCGGTGGCCAGGAGGCGGGCGAGGAGGTGGGAGGCGCGGTCGAAGGCGGCGCGTCCGACGTCCTGGCCGCAGTCGGCGCAGTCGCCGAGGCCGGCCAGGAGCATCGTGGCGTACTCCCACGTCGCCCGGCGGACGGCCCGGCTGATGAGGAGAGGGACCAGTGCGTCCATGGACTGGCCCGTGTACGCCACGGTGGCGCCGCCCGCCGCGATCTCGGCGGTGAAGCGGGTCCGGCTGGAGCCGCTGTCCGGATCGAGGTGTGCCTCGGAGCAGAACTCCGCGTACTCCTCCGGGTCGAAGAGGGCGACCGTGGTGTGCGTGCCCTGGGCCGCGAGCGACTTGAGCAGCCCTTCGACCTGCTGGAGATAGACGGTGTGGTCGTCGAAGGTGAAGGTGCGGTAGTGCCGCATCGCCGCGAAGTCCTGGGTGTCGACCAGGAGGCCGATGGTGCTCGGTGCTTCGCGGCGCAGTGCGCGCCGCATGGATGTGCCGTGCCTGTACTGCCCGGTGTGCGCCATGAGTCCCCCTGTGCGCTGTGGATCAATGCTCACTCAGCGTAATCAGGGGGACTGACAGTGGCTCGGCCGTGCGAGCGGTCAGCGGCGGGTGCGGGCCAGTTCCACGTAGAAGTGGAGGAGTCCGAGATTGTCCACGGAACCCGGGTTGACGGCCTTCGCCAGGGGGGTGCCCTGGAGGAGGCGCTTTACCGGAACCTCGATGCGCTTGCCGGTGAGGGTGTGCGGGATGCCGGGCACCTCGATGACCTCGTCGGGGACATGGCGTGGTGAGAGGTTCTCGCGGATGGTCCGCTTGATGGTGTCGCGGAGTGCGTCGTCCAGTGCGGCGCCCTCGGCGAGGTGGACGAAGAGCGGCATCCAGTAGCCGCCTTCGGGCTCCTCCAGGCCGATCACGAGGGATTCACGGATCTCCGGGAGGCGCTCGACCGCCTCGTAGATGTCGGCGGAACCCATCCGCACGCCCTGGCGGTTGAGGGTGGAGTCCGAGCGTCCGTGGATGACGACCGAGCCGTGGCCGGTCATGGTGATCCAGTCGCCGTGGCGCCAGACGCCGGGGTACATGTCGAAGTAACTGTCGTGGTAGCGGCTGCCGTCTGGGTCGTTCCAGAAGCGGATCGGCATGGAGGGCAGCGGGTTGGTGACGACGAGTTCGCCGACCTCGCCGACGACCGGCCGGCCCGCGGGGTCCCACGCCTGGAGGTCGGTGCCGAGGCAGGGGGCCTGGAGTTCGCCGATGTGTACGGGGAGGGTGGGGACCGCGCCCGCGAAGCAGCTGCAGACGTCCGTGCCGCCGCTGACCGAGGCGATCCAGAGGTCCTCCGCCACCTCGTCGTGGAGCCAGCGAAAGCCGTCGGGCGGCAGCGGGGAGCCGGTGGTGGCAACGCACTGGACGCGGGAGAGGTCGTGGTCGCGTCCGGGGTGGACGCCGGCCTTGCGGCAGGCCATGACGTACGCGGCCGAGGTGCCGAAGAGGGTCGCTCCGGTCTGTTCGGCGACCCGCCACTGGGCGCTGACGTCGGGGTGGCCGGGGCTGCCGTCGTACAGGACGACCGTGGTTCCGGTGAGCAGGCCGGAGACGAGGAAGTTCCACATCATCCAGCCGGTGGAGGTGTACCAGAAGAGGCGGTCGTCGGGGCCGAGGTCGCAGTGCAGGCCGATCTGCTTGAAGTGTTCGAGCAGGATGCCGCCCTGGGACTGGACGATCGCCTTGGGGAGGCCGGTGGTGCCGGAGGAGTACAGCACCCAGAGCGGGTGGTCGAAGGGCACCTGCTCGAATACCGGCTCGATGTCCGCGGCGGTGAGGACGGACCATTCGAGGGTGCCGTCGGGCGCGTCCGTGCCGAGCAGCGGGATGTGGACGACCGCGCGCAGGCTGGGGAGCTCGCGGCGCAGTTCCGCGACGGTGTCGGTACGGTCGTGCTCCTTGCCGCCGTAACGGTAGCCGTCAACGGTGAACAGGACGACGGGTTCGACCTGCTGGAAGCGGTCGAGGACGCTGCGCGCGCCGAAGTCCGGGGCGCAGGAGGTCCACACGGCGCCGACCGCGGCGCTGGCGAGGAAGGCGACGACGGCCTGGGGGATGTTGGGCAGGTATCCGCTGACGCGGTCGCCGGGTGTGACGCCGAGCGCGCGGAGTTCGGCGGCGAGGGAGCCGACCTGGCGGCGCAGGGCGGACCAGCCGACCGGCACCTGGGTGTGGGTCTCGTCGACGTGGAGCAGGGCGGGGGCGTCGGCGCGGAGGGGGTCCTCGGCGGTGCGCAGGGCGTGCTCGGCGTAGTTGAGGGTGGCGCCGGGGAACCACTGGGCGCCGGGCATGGAGCGGTCGCCGATGACGGTGTCGTACGGGGTGGAGAAGCGTACGTCGAACCAGTCGGCGACGGCCTGCCAGAAGGTGTCGAGTTCGTCGACCGACCAGCGGTGCAGTGCGGCGTAGCCGCCCTCGGCAGGTGCCCCGTACCGCCCGGCGGCCCAGTGCTGGAAGCGGGTGACGGCCGCCGCGGCGATGCGGTCGGCGTCGGGCTGCCACAGGGGGGCTTCGTCGGCGCGTGCGGTCATGGGTCGGCTCCCTGGCTGTACGGGTACGCGGGGTGTGCGTGTCGCGCGCAGGTGCTGGGGTGTGCGCGAGCGGCAGGTACGGACGATGCCATGTGATCGTCTTTCGCACCAGGGTCGCCCCGCCACGGTTGGCTGTCCTGTTATGTGGTCCGGCCACGGGTGAACGGAAGTTGAACGGCGTCTGTTTCGCCGTGGCCGGCTGGCAGGGTGGGCCGTATGGACGGTCATGACCTGGTGCGCTCGGTGAGAATGGTCGGTTCGGTACAGGGGTTGCGCACGGCGCGCACGGCCTGGCGGCACCGGCGGGCGGATGCGCGGGCCCTGCCGCCGCGCGGGGCGGAGCGGGCGCGGGTGCCGGGTCTGCTGGCGGGGGCGGAGCCGGGTCCCGGCGGGGGTGTCGTGCGGTTCGCCCGTTCGGAGCTGCGGATACGGGTCGCGGCGGGCGGCGCGGTGTTCTGGTCCTGGGACGGGGCGGCGGCGCTGCCGTCGTACGCCCTGCCCGGGTCCGAGCCGGAGGCCGACCCGCGTGCCGCTCTTGAGCCGGACAAGGACGGCGGCTGGCAGGTGGTCTCGGCGCGGCTGACGGTGGCGGTGTCGCGGCTCGGGGCGGTGGAGCTGCGTACGCCCGGCGGGCTGGTGCTGCGGCGGGTGTCGCCGCCGCGCTGGTGGGAGCCGGTGGCAGGTGGCGCGGCACGGTGGGTGCAGCGGTCCGAGGTGCCGGCCGACGCGCAGGTCTTCGGTCTCGGCGGGCGGGCGTCCGGCGCACGGCTGCGTGAGGGGACGTACCGGTTGTGGAACCCCGGGTCCGGTGACGAACCGCGGGGTCGCGCGATCCCCCTCCACCTGGTCGTGTCCGACGCGGGGACGCATCTGTTCTTCCACGACAACACGTGGGCGGGCCGGGTGTCCCTGGGCGAGGGCGAGGAGGGTGCGGGCTCCGGACACGACAGGCCGGGGACGTGCGAGGTGCGGATGGACGGCGGTCCCCTGCGGTGCTGGGTCGTCGCGGGGACTCCGGCGCGGGTGCTGCGGGGGTGGACGGCGTTGACCGGTGCGCCCGCGCTGCCGCCGTCGTGGGCGCTGGGTGTGCAGCATGACGGGCCAGGGCCCTGCGGTGGTGAGGCGGATGTGCGGCGGGTGGTCGCGGGGTACCGGGAGCGAGGGCTGCCGCTCTCCGCTCTGCACCTGGCCACCGGCCGGGACGGGGCCCCGCGGGTGTCCGTCGACCGGGAGCGGTTTCCCGATCTCCCCCGGTTGGCCCGGGAGTTGCGGGAGGACGGTGTCCGGCTGGTCGCGGCCGTCGGGCCCGCGGTGCCGGCGGCGCCGGGGGACGCCGTGTTCGAGGGCGGGGGACGGGTCGGGGCGGCCGGTGCGTACGTCCGGGACGCCGGTGGGCGGGTGGTGCGGGGGGCGGGGCGGCCGGGCGCGTGGGTCTGTCCGGACTTCACCGATCCGCTGGTACGGGAGTGGTGGGGCGCCCTGTACGGGGATCTGCTGGAGCAGGGGCTCGCCGGGGTGTGGCACGAACCGGGTGCGCCGGCGGGCGGTCGGGAGCCTGCGCTCCCCTTGTCGGCGCGGTACGCGCTGGAGGGGCGAGGGGGTGATCACCGCGAGGCGCACAACGTGTACGCCCTGGCCATGGCACGTGCCGGCTATGAGGGTCTGGAGCGGCTGCGGCCGGACGAGCGGCCGTTCCTGGTCTCGGATGCGGCGTGGGCGGGGGTGCAGCGGTACGGGGGTGTGCGGTCGGGTGCGGGGACGGCGGGCTGGCCGGGGCTGCGGGCCTCGCTCGCGCTGGTGTTAGGTCTGGGGCTGTCCGGGGTGCCGTACGCCGGGGTGGACATGGGCGGGGCGCGGGAGTCGGACGAGCTGTATGTGCGCCGGCTTCAGCTGGGGGCCTTCCTGCCGCTGTTCCGCGTGGGTGCCCCCCCGGGCCCGGGCGGGCGGGAGCCGTGGAAGGCCGGGCCGCGTGTCCTCGGGTACGCGAAGGCCGCGTTGGACGGGCGTGAGCGGCTGCGCCCGTACTTCGTGACGCTCGCTCATGTGGCGCGGCTGACGGGGGCGCCGTACGTGAGGCCGTTGTGGTGGGGTGCGTCCGGTGACCGGACGCTGCGGGACTGCGAGGACGCCTTCCTGCTGGGGGACGCACTGCTCGTGGCGCCGGTGCTGGATCGCGGGGCGGAGCGGCGGGTGGTGCGGCTGCCGCCGGGGTGCTGGTTCGACACGGCGACCGGGGAGGCGTACGAGGGACCGGGGCAGGTGACGGTGGACGCTTCGTTGTCGCGGATTCCGGTGCTGGCGCGGGCCGGTGCGGTGATTCCGGTGCGGGGTGCGGACGGTGGTCTCGAACTGGAGATATGGGCTCCGCCCCCGGGCCGCACGGGCGAAGGACTGGTGGTGCGGGACGCGGGCGACGGATGGACGCGCGCGGCGGTCGAGCGGTACACCTCGCGGATGGCGGGCGGGCGTGTGGTGGTCGAGCGGGACGGCGGGGACGAGGGGGCGGCTGTGCCTCCGGTGCGGGTGCGGGGGCTGCGGGGCTGAGCGGTCAGCCGTACCGGCCGGCGAACCAGGCGTGGGCGGCTCGGGTGTGCAGGGGGAAGGCCAGCTCCCGGGGGGCGCGCAGCACTTCGTGACCGCCGGTCTCGTCGGTCGGCACGGAGGGCGGGAGCGTGGCGGCGGGGCGCGGGGGCAGCAGGCCGAAGAGCAGCAGGTGGCCGTCGGGGCTGCTCATCGCGTCGGCGAGGCGGACCTCGTGCTCGGGGGCCTCGATGCCGGTCTCCTCGCGGAGCTCCCGTACGACCGCGTGGCGCCAGTCCTCCGTGTGGTCGACGAAGCCGCCGGGGAGCGCCGTCCCGCCCCTGCGCGGCGGGACGGTGCGGGTGATGACGACGAGTCCGCCGCCGTGCGCGTCGGTGACGGGGAGCAGGGCCACGGCGACGGGCAGGGGGTTGCGGTAGGCGGTGGCGCCGCATGCCGGGCAGGTCCGGGGCCAGGAGGAGGAGAGCGTCGCCGGGTACGGCGTACCGCAGCTGCCGCAGTGGGAGTACGGGGAGTGCGTCGTGGGCGGGTTCGTGGGTGCGGACACGGGCGGACTGTATCCGATCACTCTTTCGCGGGCCCGGCAGCTGATGGACGATGTGCCCATGACAGGAATTCGCACCGCTTTCCGCACTCTGGCGGCCACCGCCGCCACCCTGCTCGCCGTGACCGCCGCCGCCCCGGTGGCCGGGGCCTCACCCGAACCGAAGGCTCCGCGGGAGTTCGTCTCCCTGCGCTCGGTCGACCCGACGATCATCCAGGAGATGCGCTACACCACGGCGCACAACTTCCTGGGGGTGCCCGTCGACGGCTACCGGCAGCCGGTCTGCATCCTGACCCGGCCCGTCGCCGTCGCGCTGCGCGAGGCGCAGACGCGGCTGCTGCGCCAGGGCTACTCGCTCAAGGTGTACGACTGCTACCGGCCGCAGCGGGCGGTGGACCACTTCGTACGCTGGGCGAAGGACCTTGACGACCAGGCGATGAAGGACGAGTTCTACCCGCTGGTCGACAAGACGCGGCTGTTCGAGGACGGTTACATCGCGGAGAAGTCCGGTCACAGCAGGGGCAGCACGGTGGACCTGACGCTGGTGCGGCTGCCCGCCGCCCCCACCAGGCCGTATGTGCCGGGCGAGGCGCTGACCCCCTGCTTCGCGCCGCACTCCGAGCGCTTCCCCGACAACTCGGTTGACATGGGGACGAGTTACGACTGCTTCGACACCCTGTCGCACACCGACGACCCGCGCGTCCAGGGGGTCCAGCGCGCCAACCGCCAGCTGCTGAAGCGGACGCTCGCCGGTCTGGGCTTCGTGAATCTGGCCGAGGAGTGGTGGCACTTCACCTACAAGCCGGAGCTCTTCCCGGACACCTACTTCGACTTCACGGTGTCCAGGCGTTCCGTCGCGGGGCACTGAGGGCACTGAGTCCACCGACCGCGTGACGGACGGCCGGGACCACCCCCGTGGGCTCCGGCCGTCCGTACTCCTCTACGGACGCGGCCGGACCGTATCCGGTTGCCGTTCCAGCGATTACGGTGCCCGTATGTCTCAGCAGACGTTCGATTCGTACGAGGAGTTCTGGCCCTACTACGTGGCGATGCACTCCCGGGCCGCGACCCGGTGGGTGCATCTGACCGGCACGCTGACCGGCCTCACGATCGCCGCCTACGGGCTGGCGCGGGGGCGGCGGCGGTATGCGGCGGCGCTGCCGCTCATCGGGTACGGAACCGCCTGGCCCGCGCACTTCTTCATCGAGAAGAACAACCCGGCCTCGTTCGGGCACCCCGCGTGGTCGTTCCGCGGTGACGTGCGGATGATCCGGATGATGCTCGCGGGCCGCGACGGGGAGCTGGCCGAGACCGCTGCGAAGTGGCTCGCCCTGAACCGCTGACGCGGGGTGCTCGTGGCCCGCCCCCATGGCGCGCGGCCCGTACCCCGGCCGGCGGGGGTACGGGCCGCTGTCGCGCGCCGGGTGTCAGGTGGTCGCCGGTTCGCGGAGCCTGTCGGCGCGGGCCATCGCGTGCTCCACCACCGCGACCAGCACGTCCCGTACGGACGGACGGTCGCGGGCGTCGCACAGGAGCACCGGGACCTCGGGGTCGAGGTCCAGCGCGGCCTGCACCGTTTCCACCGGAAACCGGTCGGCGCCCTCGAAGCAGTTGACGGCGACGGCGAACGGGATCGCCCGGCGCTCGAAGTAGTCGACCGCCGCGAAGCAGTCCTCCAGCCGTCGGGTATCCGCGAGGACGACGGCGCCCAGGGCGCCCTGGGACAGCTCGTCCCACAGGAACCAGAAGCGGTCCTGGCCCGGGGTGCCGAACAGGTACAGCACCAGGTCCTCGCGGAGCGTGATGCGGCCGAAGTCCATCGCCACCGTGGTGGTGGTCTTGGCCTCGACGCCCTCCAGATCGTCCACCGGACGGCCTGCCTCGCTCAGCCTCTCCTCCGTACGCAGCGGCCGGATCTCGCTGACCGCTCCCACCAGGGTCGTCTTGCCCACGCCGAAGCCGCCCGCCACCAGAATTTTCAGGGTAACGGGCTCCACGGGCCGCCTCTTGCGGCTAGAGCGCCCGAAGGCCATTGATCACCTCGCGAAGAATGTTCACGTCCGGCAGCTCGGCCGGCGGAACGGGACGGGTCACGTGCACCAGCTCGTCCTCGACGAGATCACCGACCAGGACCCTGACCACCCCCACGGGGAGGTCGAGACCGGCCGCGAGCTCCGCGATCGACTGGGGCATGTCACTGCACAGTTCGACGATCTCCACGTGTTCGGGGGAGAGCGTCTGGTCCCGGCCGGGATCGTCGGCCGCCGGTTCGGGGATGACGATCGCGATCAGGTCGAGGCGGTGGCGGGAGGCGCTGCTGGTACGCCCCCGGGTCATCGCGTACGGACGGACCACCGGTCCCGCGTCGGCGTCGTACCAACGTGAGGACTGGGAGGAGGCGGAGGCGGCGGGAGTTCCGGAGACTGCGCCCCGGGAGGAGTCAGCGCTCATGCCATCCCCTCACCCTCCGGCGGGCAGACCGGTCGTCCGGGGGGCGTTCGCCAGATGGGCGCCCACGCGCTTGACCATCAGCGTCATCTCGTACGCCACCTGGCCGACGTCGGAGTCGGAGTCGGCCAGGACGGCGAGACAGCTGCCGTCGCCGGCCGCGGTGACGAAGAGGAACGCCTCGTCGAGCTCGACCACGGTCTGGCGCACCCTGCCCGCGTCGAAGTGGCGCCCCACGCCCTTGGCGAGGCTGTGGAAGCCGGAGGCGACCGCCGCCAGGTGCTCGCTGTCCTCACGGGTCAGGTCCCTGGACGTGCCGGTGGCAAGACCGTCGCTGGAGAGCACCAGCGCCTTGTGGATGCTGCCGACACGGTCGACGAGTTCGTCGAGGAGCCAGTTGAGTTCGCCGGAGCCGTGGCGGCTCCCGTTGGATGCTGCGGCGTTCGGTGCGGTCATGGACCGTCCCCTCCCGGAGTGGTTCCTGGTGCTGTCTCGCCGCGGCCGGCGGTGTCTTCGGGGCTCTCGGCGTTCTCACGCCGGCCACGCTGCCAGCCACGTTGTAGCGAAGCCATGCGATTGCGTACTTCTTCCGCGTCGCGTTCGAGATCGTCGGCGGCGTGCGCGGGGGCTCGGCCGGGAGTCCGGTGGGCGGATTCCTCCCGGAGCTGGGGGGCGAGGCTGGCCTGCCGGACGCGGCGGGGCAGACCTCCCACAGTCTCCCGTGCCGGTTCGGCCGCCGGGGCGGGGGCGGCCGGCCGATGCGTCGCCGCGGCAGTGGGCGGGAGGGCGTCGGGGTGGGTGCGGCCCTCCTCGTCCACCCGGCGGCCCCGGTCGGTGACCAGGGTCGGCGGCTTGCGGCGTGGGAGGGGGACGGGGCCCGCCGGGCGCATCGGGCGGACCTCGGCCCGGCGTCCGCCGGTCTGGTCGGCGGCCTGCTGGTGCTGCTCGCGGCCGGCGTCGCGGCGCACGTCCCGTGCGCGGAAGATGCCGCCGCGTTCGCTCTCGGTGTCCTCCAGGTCGCGGACTCCGTCGAGTACGGGCGCGAGGGCCGGGTCGAACTCGGGTTCGGCGCCCCGGCCGGGGCGCTGGGGGAAACCGAGTGCGTCGAGGGGGCCTTCGAGTTCCACGGGGCCGTCGAGGACGGAGGGGCCGACGAGTCCGGTGGGTATCGGGGACAGGACGGAGGGGCGCCCGGCCTCCCTCGTACGGTTCTCCCTCGCACCGGCTTCCTTCGTGCCGCTGTGCCCTGTGCCGCTGTCCTTCCCGCCGCTGTCGGACGGACCGTCCTGGTGGACCCTGCCGCCCCGCGCGTCGGCGCCCTGCCGCCCCGCGCCGATCGCCCGCTCGGCCCTGCGGTCGAGGCGGAATCCGGTGCCGTGGGTCTCCGGGGCGTCCGTCAGCAGTGCGGCCGGGATGAACACGACCGCGGTGGTCCCGCCGTACGGGGACCTCTGGAGGGAGACGCGTACGTTCTGCCGCTGGGCGAGCCGGCTGACCACGAAGAGGCCCAGCCGGTCGGTGTCGGAGAGCTCGAAGTCGGGGGTCTCGGCGAGCCGGAGGTTGGCGTCCAGGAGGATCTCGGGTGCCATGCCGAGGCCCCGGTCGTGGATCTCCAGCGTGAAGCCGTTCGCGACCCGCTCACCGTGCACCTGGACCGCTGTGTGCGGCGGCGAGAACACGGTGGCGTTCTCCAGGAGTTCGGCGATCAGGTGGGTGAGGTCGGCCACGGCGGGGCCGCCGACACCGATGCGCGGCAGCCGCCGCACCTCTATCCGCTCGTAGTCCTCCACCTCGGCGACCGCCGCGCGCACCACGTCCATCAGCTGGATCGGCTTGCGCCACTGGCGGGAGGGGGCGGCGCCGGAGAGGATCACGAGCCCCTCGGCGTGCCGCCGCATGCGGGTGGTGAGGTGGTCGAGGCGGAAGAGGTCGGCGAGTTCGTCGCTGTTCTCGGTGCGGCGCTCCATGGCGTCCAGAAGCGTCAGCTGGCGGTGCAGGAGGACCTGGTTGCGGCGGGCGAGGTTCACGAAGACCTCGGAGACGCCGCGGCGCATGTCCGCCTGCTTGACCGCGGCCTCGACGGCGGCACGCTGGAGGGTGTTGAGCGCCTGGCCGACCTGGCCGATCTCGTCGCGCTCGTACTGGAGGTGCGGGGCCTCGGTCTCGACGTCCACCTGCTCGCCCGCCGCGAGGCGGCGCATCACGCTCGGCAGCCGCACACCGGAGACCTCGTGGGCGTCCTTGCGGAGCCGGGAGAGGTCGCGGACGAGCTCGCGGCCGACGCGTACGGAGACGAAGACCGAGACGAGCAGTGCCAGGAAGCCGAGCACACCGGCGATTCCGGCCTGGATCAGCACCCGGTAGCCGGCGGGTTCGGCGCGGTCCTGGAAGCGGTTGGTCATCTCCGTGGCGTCGTTGGCGAGCCGGCTGAGCACCGGCTCGGCCACTTCCTGCCACCGCTCGGCGTCGACGCTGCCCGGCCGGTTGATGGGACCCGCGCCGATGAGCGCCTTCTCCGCGTCGCGCAGCGGTTCGGTGTCGGGGCTCCCCCAGTAGTGCTCCATGCGGCGGCGCTCGGACGCCGGCAGGAGTTCGAGGTTCACCTCGTACAGCACCTTGCGCCCCGCGATCAGATCGGATGCCGCGCGCAGCTCGCCCGCGTCGATCCGGCCCGCGATGAGTCCGGAGGCGATCAACGCGTCTTCGCGGGAGAGCATCTCGCGCGCGCGGGAGAGTCCGATCAGCGCTCTGACCTGCTTGTCCATGGAGACGTTCTCCATCGTGTGGAGGCCGTTCAGGAAGCGGTAGCAGGGGTCGACGAGCCGGTTGTAGAAGTCCAGGGCCCGGTCGCGGTCGATGGTGCGCCGCTCGACCGACAGCCGAAGGGCGTCCAGGCCGTCGACGGCGCCGAGGATCGAGTCGAGCCTGCTTTCGGCGTCCGGCCGCAGGGCGTCGCGGACGTCCTTCTGCCGCGCGTTCTCCCTGACGCCCGCCACGACCCGGTCGGTGGCGGCGCGTTGGCGCAGCAGGAGGGGCAGGGCGTCGGAGGCCCGGGGGTCGGCGAGGAAGACCATCGTCTGGCGCCGCTCGCTCTGGACCGCACGGACGGTGTCCTCCAGGGGACGGCCGACCTTCTCCATGATCGAACCGGCGCCCATGAGCTCGCCGGCCTCGCGGCCCGTGATGTACGTGGCGAAGACCCAGAGGCCCGTGAGGGAGACGAGCGGCACCATGAGCAACGCCACGATCTTCCTGCGGATGGACTTCCCGCGAAAGCGCATGGCCTCCCCCAGCTCGGCCCCGCCGCGCGGGGTGGTGTACGTCGGTGGCTCGCCGTCCTGCTGACTGAACCGGTCGGCGTTCCGTCGGGTTCCGTCGAGTTCCGTCAACAAACGGCGCGAGCCTACTACTGACACCCGGACAACTCGAAGGCATGTCCGGACGAATTTCGGCCGACCTCCTACGACTTGTTCAGGAGTTGTCCTGGTATTCCCGGAGATGGAATTCTCGCAAGCGACAGCTGAAGCGAGGAGAACCGGCATCGTCGCGACGCGGGCAGTTGGCTGGAATCATTCGCTCGACGGCGTGAGGGGCCCGACAGGCCGCGTCCGGGGGAATCTTCGCGCCCGGGCATTCGTCCATCTGTACGGGGCAGGGAGCTACAAGGGTGCTACGGCAGGGCGGCAGGCTCCGCCCGCGTAGAACGGCAGTGATGCGGGCAGCCACCCTGAAGTCGGACAGCGCTGGGGAGTTGAAGGTTCTTGGACACGGAAGAGCGTCGGAGCGGGCAGGGACCGGAGCGGTCGGCGCGCACTCCGCGGCAGCTCTGGGTGGAGGAGCCCGCGGAACGGCGGAGGATGCCGGACCCGGTGCGGACGGCTGCTGTGCGCGCCGTGCTCATCACGTCACTGACCCTCATACAGGCGATGGTGGCGTTCCTGAGCACCCTGGCGGGCTCGTGGCTCGCCTTCCCGATGACGCTGAGCGGTGTGGGCAGCACGGTGGTCGCGACGTGGGCGGTGCTGGACGTGTGGATCACACGGCAGGTGTGGAATCAGCGCAACGGCGTGGTCTCCGTGCCGAGCAGCACCGCGCGGCGTATGCGGCGTGAGCGGCGCCGGGCCCGGCGGACGGCGAGGAGCGCGGCACGGCAGGACACCCGGATACGCGGCCGGGACACGGGCGGCCTGTCGCGGGCCTGACGGCCGTCCGTGCCCGGGTCGCTTCCGTGCCCGGCTCACCCCCCGTGCCGCGGCCGCCTCCCGTGCCCGGCCTACCACCCGCGCCCGGGTCCGCTCCGTGGCCCGGCTTCCGGTCCACGGAGGGCTCACGGGCTAGGCCGGGTCCTGGGGAGCGCTCTTCGGAGCCGCCTCCCGGGCCTGGGCCGCTTCCTCGGCGGCCTGCGGGGTGCGCTTGAACATCCGGGTCGCGGTGATCTCCCCGTGGACCGTCTCCACGTCCGGGTCCTGCTGCGGCAGTCCGGGCCGCAGGTGTTCCTCCACGCTGATGTACTTCAGCCCGGCCCGCAGATCGGCGTCGTTACGCAACCGGATGACCAGCGGGAACTCGGCGAGCGCCGTGGTGTCGAAGAGACCGGTGGTGTAGAGCAGCTGCACCCCCAGTGCGTCCGACACCGCCCGCTGGAGCTCCAGCAGGTAGGTGGCGTTGGCGCGGCCGATGGGATTGTCCAGGAACAGGGTGCCGGCGTGCCGGTGGCGGTCCCGGCCCCGGTCGTTGCTGCGGAGCGCGGCCATCGTGCAGTACAGGGCGATCGCCGCGGTGAGCAGCTGGCCTCCGGAGAAGACGTCGCCCATCTGTCCGACCGGGACCCGTTCGGCACGCAGCACGGCGTCCGGCTTGAGGATCTCCACGGCGATGCCCTTGGGTTCGAGCGCTGCCCGCACACCGCGCAGCAGCAGGGACATGCCGTCCCTGCGCAGATCGGAGTTCTTCTTGAGGGCGGCGTGCGTGGCCTCGTCGACGACCTCGCCGAGGCGTTCGGTCAGGGTGGCCTGGTCGGGTTCGTCGAAGCGGATGCGCAGGAACTCCTGGCCGGACCACTCCCCCAGACCTCCGGGGAGCTGGGAGAGGCGCTGCGCGGAGCGGAGGGTGGCGAGTGCGGACTCCACGAGTCCACGCAGCCGGTCGACGATCGAGTCCCGGTTGCGCTCCAGCTGGGCCATCTCGTCGGTGAGGACCCGCAGCCGGGGCGCGAAGGCGGCGGCCCACTTCTCCGCGTGCTCGGGCAGCGCGGAGGCGGGGAGTTCCCTGATCTGCTGGCGTGCCGGGGTGCGGACCTGCTCGTACCGGGTGGAGTTGGCATGCCGTACGAGCACGTCGCTCGCCTCGCGTACGGCGGTTTCGGCGGCCGACAGGTCGGCGGCGCAGCCGCGCAGGGAGCGGCGGGCCTCGGCGGCGGACTGCCGGGCCTCATCGAGGGTGCCGGGGTACGGCTCGGGGCCTTCGGTGTCCTCGTCCGCGGTGTGGTCCCTGAGCAGGTCCCGCAGGAGGGCCGCCGTCTCCTCGAAGCCGCCTGCCGAGTCCTCCGCGGTGCGGTGCGCGCGGAGCAGTTCGGTGTGGGCGGCCCGGGCGGTGTCCAGGGCGTCGGTGGCGGACGCCAGTTCGGCCGTGGCCGTGCGGAGCAGGCTCTGGGCCTGTCCGGCGTCGGCCGGTGCCAGCTCGTCCGGCAGTTCGGTGTGGTGGGGCTCCTCGTCGGCGGGTGCGAGCCGCTCGGCCTCGCCCCGTAGCCGGCCGAGCTGCTCGCTGGCGGCGGACGCCCTGGTCTCCAGAAGCTGGACCAGGGACTCGGCGCGGGAGGCGGCGGCCTGCCGGGACGGGCCGTCGGCGCCGTCGGTTCCTTCGAGGAGCTGGGCGGCGCGGGTCCTGACCTTGTTGGTGAGGCGGTCGAGCTCGGCGAGCGCGGCGCTCTCGTCGCTCTCGGCGCGGGCCTGTTCGGCGCGCAGGTCGGCGCCGACGCCGACCTTCTCGTACAACTGGGAGGCCGCGCGGTACGCCTCGCGCAGAGCGGGCAGCGAGGGGCGGGCGGCCCCGTCCTCCGCCGCCGGGAGCTGCTCCGGCGCACCGGCGATCTCGGCCCGCTCGGCGCGCAGCGCGCGGGCGGTCCGCCGGGCGTCGTCTCCGGCGCGCTGGGCGGCCCGGCGGTCCTCGTCGGCCGCGCGCGCACGGTCGAGGCAGGTGGTGGCCCGGGCCTCGCACTCCGCGGCCTCCTCGACGAGTTCGCGCAGCCGGCTCTGCCAGCGGGAGCGTTCGCGCAGCCGGTGGGCGAGGCCGGCGAGGGCGTCGGCCGCCCGGCGGGCGCGCTGGGCGGCCTCCTGGCGCTCCTCACGGACGCGGGCGGTGTCGGCGGCGGCTTCGTCGGCCTCGGCGCGTACGGCCCGGGCCTCCGCGAGGACGGCCTGGGAGGTTTCGGCGGCCGTGCGGGCCGTGCGGGCCGCCTCGGCCAGTTCGGTGAGCCTGCCGGGCGGGCAGTCGGAGCGCCAGGAGCCGATGCGGGCGGCGAGGGAGCGGTCGGCGGTGAGCCGGGCCGCCAGGGTCCGGATGTCCTCGTCGCGGGCGGCGGCGCGCTGCCTGAGCGCCTGCCGCTCCTCGTCGGCCGCTTGCTCGTCGTGCATCGCCGGGTTCGGCGGGACGAGGAAGACCCCGTCCGCCGCGCCGCCCGTGCCGGGGGCGGGGACGGGAGCGAGGAGCGCGGCCGCCGTGCCGACGGCGACCGCCGAGCGGGGCAGCAGGGCCGCCGCGCCCAGCACCTCGCGGGCACGGGCGTGCGACACGGGGTCGGTGATCACGACGCCGTCGACCAGTTCGGGGCGGGCCGCGAGGACCGAGGCGTGGTCGGCGGGGTCGACGGCCTGGGCGAGGTAGCGCCAGCCGGGGAGGGCGGGGATGCCGTGTTCGCCGAGGTACTCCACGGTGGCCAGGACGTCGGGGCCCGGCGGCAGCAGTCCTCCGTCGCCGAGCGCGCCGAGGATCCGCGCGTCGTCGGCGGCTGCCGTGCGCAGCTCGAAGAGCCTGCGCTCGGCGGCGGTGACGCCCTGCTCCAGCAGCTCGCGCAGTTCGTCGGCGCTGCCGTCGAACTCCTCGGCGCCCAGGGTGTGCCCGGTGGTGACCGGTTCGGTGACGGTGGCCTGACCGCCGGTGCCCGGCCCGGCGGGGCGGGCGGTCTCCCCGGGACCCGGCCGGCCGTCCCGCGTACCGCCGCCGTGCGGCTCGTCCGGGCCGGTCGCCTCGCCGCCCGTTCCCTGGCGGGGCCTGGGAACGCCCGTGGGCCGGGCCGAGGGCAGGCCGAGGAGGTCGGCGATGCGGTGGTGGGCGGCGATCGACTCGGCGGCCCCGCGCTCCGCCTCGTACGACTGCTCGGCGGCCTGCGCCGCGTCGGAGGCCCGGGCGGCGGCGAGTTCGGCACGGCTCTCGGCCGCCGCGGCTTCCCTCGCCCGGTCGGCTGCCTCCCCGGCCGCCTCCCTGGCGGTGTCCCAGGCGGCGACGGCCGCCTGCTCGGACTCGCTCGCGGCGAGGGCTGCGCGGGCCGGGTCCGCGTCGGGCGCGGTGTCGTCGAGCCAGCCCGCCCGTACCGCTTCGGCCGTCTCCTGCTCCACCTCCGCCAGGCGCTGGCGCAGGTGGCCCGCCTCGCTGCGGGCCCGCTGCGCCTCGGTGGCGGCGGTCGTGGCGTCGCGGTGCGCCCGCTCACCCGTCTCCTGGAGGACGGCGGAGCGCTCCTCCTCCTCGTTGGCCACGCGCTCCCCCGCATCGGCGGCGGTGTGCAGGGCGCGTACGAGGTCGGCTGCGGCGGTGGCGCGCGCGGCGAGGGCCGGGGCGGCGTCGCGCTCGGCCTCGCGGATGGCGACGGCGACGCGGGCGGAGCGGTCGGCCGCGGCACGGTGGCGCAGCACCGCTTCGGCGGCCTGCCAGGCGGAGTGCAGCGTCCGCGCCTCGGCCAGCTCGCGGCGCTGGGCGGCCGCGCCCTTCTCGGCGGCGGCGAGGGCCAGCGAGGCGTGCCGGTAGGCCAGTTCGGCGGCGATCAGGGAGCGGCCGCCGCGGGCCTTCTCGGCCTCGGTGACGGTGTGGGCGGCCGCGGTGACCTGCTGGGCGAGCTCTGCCGTGCGGGCGCGTTCGACGGTGGCGCGGGCGGAGAGCCTGCCGGCGAGGGTGCGGGTGCGGCGCTCGGCGCCGGCGTGGACGTCCCGGCTGCGGGCGCGGGTGTCGGCCGCGTCGACGATCCGGCCGAGCAGGTCGACGGAGCCCGCGGTGAAGTCGCGTTCGGCGGTGAGCTCGGCGCGGCGGCCCAGCTTGTTGCCGAAGCCGCTGACCAGGTCGGCGAGACCGTCGGTGTCACGGGTGTCGGTGACGGCGCGGAGCAGCAGGTCGGTGAAGTCGGAGTCCTTCTTCACGGCGAAGAGGCCGGCGGCCTCGCCCTCGTCGGCGTTCATCTCGCGCTGGTAGCGGAAGAGTTCGGGGTCGAGTCCGAGGTCACCGAGGTGCTCGATCCACCGGTCGTGGATCTCCTCCCAGTGCACGTCGAGGTGCTGGTAGAACTTGCCGGCGTCCGTGAGGGCGTCCCGGAAGCCCTTCATGGTGCGGCGCCTGCCCCGGGCGCCGGACACGCCTTCGGCGGGGCGGCCGACCGCGGTGGCCTCGGCGACCGGCAGCGAGTCGAGGCTGAGACCGGGCCCGGGCCGGAAGGAGTACCACGCCTCGGCGAACTTGCGGGGGTCGCTGGAGACCTGGCGCCCGCGCCACTCGCTGACCTTGCCGACGACGACGCACTCGCCGGTCAGCGTGTGCTGCCATTCCAGCGCCACATGACCGCAGTCGTCGGCGAGCAGGAACTTGCGCAGGACACCGGAGCTGGCGCCGCCCAGGGTGTTGCGGTGGCCGGGCAGCATCACGGAGAAGATCAGCTTGAGCAGGACGGACTTGCCGCCGCCGTTCTCCAGGAAGAGCACACCGGCGGGTGCGGGGCGGCGCGGCGGGCCGACCGGCTCGTCCTCGAAGAACTCCGCCTGGGCCGGGGCGGGATCGGGTACGGGCTCACCGACTCCGCGCAGGTCGAGCACGGTGTCGGCGTAGCGCGCGCCGGCGGGCCCGATGGAGTAGAGGCGGACCCGGGACAACTCGTACATGGCGGCGGACTCTCGTCGTTCAGGCAGCGGGAGGGTTACGTCGGGGGCGGGCCCGTGGAAGGCGGGCCCCGCGAGCGGTCAGGCGTGGAAGGGCAGGCCCTGGTCGGCGGCGAGCTCGGGGCTGTCGGCGTCCGGTGGGGGCAGCAGTGTGGCCGTGCCGTCCGAGACCGGCACCACTCCGAGCTCCAGCAGTTCGGCCATGGCGGCGCTGCCCGCCAGGTCGCGGACCTGGAGCTGGTAGCGGGCGGTGGTGCGGTACGCGCCTCCGGCGTCGTCGCCGGTGCGCTGGAGGAAGCCGGAGTCGGTGAGGAAGGCGACGGCCTTGCCGATGATGCCGGTGGTGGAGCCGGCCAGCCGCCGGGCGTCCTTGGTCGCTCCGGTGGCGCTGCGCCGGGCGTAGACCCGCCACCCCGCTTCGAGGCCGGGGGCGTCGGTGGCCGGGTCGGTGTTGTCGCCGTGCTCCTCGGCCCGCTCCTCCAGCCGGTGGCACGCCTGGCGTACGAAGGCGTCGACGCCGTTGACCGTGATGCGGCCGATGTACCCGTTGTCGGCTAGGTCCTCGGGGCGGGGGAAGGCCATGGCGGCGACGGCGAGGTGGGCGAGGCCGTGCAGGAAGCGGTCGGCGGAGTCGGCGGAGGCGCGTCGTGCGTAGTCGCCCATGCGGACGGCGAAGACCGAGTCCTCGCCCGCGGTGACGGCCATCCCGGCGCGGGGGGAGACCTCCATGACGATCAGCCCCAGCCCGGTGGCCACGGCGTCGGCGAGGCGGGCGAAGGCGGGCTCCTCGCGGTAGCGGCGGAGCAGTTCGGCGTACTCGGCGTCACGGGCGGGCAGCAGCTTGGGCTGGAGTCCGAAGGAGACGAGGCGCGCGGCGTCGGCGGCATCGGCCGGGGTGACGGGCGCGGCGGCGCTCGCCTCGGGCGCCGGGACCTGGCCCGCCGTCTCGCTCCACGCGTCGGCGTGCTCGGCGTGGTACTCGCTCACGATCGGGGCTCCTCGGTGCGGGAACTGCGGGGACTACGGAAAGTCCGGGGTACGGAGGGTCGGCGGTCACCGGCCCGCGGTCCCGGGCGGAGGTCCGTGCGATGGAGGGTCGTGCGGTGGAGGCGCGTGCGGCGCTTCATGACGCCTCCCGGCGGTCCGCGGCCGCCGCGGCCTCGTCCAGCAGTGCGGTGCCCACTATCAGGTCGGCGCCCCCGAACTCCGGGTCCTCCAGCTCCGTACCGTCGTCCACGGCGAAGAGCAGGCGCCGTTCGCCCTGGCGGTAGGCGGTGCCGACGGGCGGGCTCGCCGCGTGGACCGCGAGCAGGGCGACCAGGTAGGGCAGCTCGGGATCGCTGAGCCGGGCCTCGGCCAGGAGCCCGGAGAGCCGGCGCGGCGCGTCGTGCTCCAGGTCGAGCAGTGTCATGGCCTGCGCGAGCTGGTCCTCGCTGAACCTGCTGTCGTCGGGGGTGGCGATCAGGTCCGGCTCGGGCATCTCGGCGCCCAGGTGCTCGCGTTCGGCGGGCGGCGAGAGCAGCAGGTCGACCAGATCACCGACCCGTACGGACACGGGCGTACGCAGCCCGGTGCCGTGCGCGAAGAAGGCGTCCGTGGCCCGGATGCCCTGTTCGACGGGGAGCGGCAGCAGCGGGGCGACCAGCTGCCCGTACAGGTCGAGGCCCGTCCGTGCGGTGGGGGCGGCGAACGCCTGCCGGTCCTGCTCGGCGCGGAACAGCGGCCCGGCCTCCAGCAGTCTGGACTGGAGCTGGGTGTGGCGGCGGATGCAGTCCTTCACGATGTCGACGAGCTCGGCGGCGCGGCGCTTGTGCTCGGGGTCCTCCGCCTCGTCGCGCGACTTGCGGATGTTGGTGAGGATCGCGTTCTCGTGGCGGTAGCGGTCGGCGACGTGGTCCAGCGCCTCGGCGATCATGTCGGGGACGGTGTTCAGCCAGTCGACGGCACGGACGTTGCGCCGGGTCGCCTCCAGGGTCCTGCGGAGCGTTTCCGCGTACTGCACGGTGCGGTAGCGGGCCTGTTCGGCGGCGAGCTGGGCGTCGGCGAGACGTCCGCGGCTGATCAGGACCTCCAGCTTCACCTCCGCCGCGATCTGCGCGCTGGTGACGTCCGTGTCGAGGGCTCCGACCAGGACGTTGACCGCCTCGTCGGTGGCGCGGAGGTAGACGCTGCCGCCGTACCCGGGGACCTCCTCGATGAGCTTGAAGTCGTAGTCCCTGCGGACGTACACCCCGTCGGGTCCGAACGTGCCGTACACCGCGCGGAAACCGCGGTCGACACTCCCGACGTTGATGAGGTTGTCCAGCACCCAGCGGGCGACCCGCTCGTGCTCGGCGACCGGGCGCCGAGGGGCCTGTGCCCCGACCCGCGGCAGCAGTCTGGCCACTATCTGCTCGTGGTCGGCGCCCGTGTCGAAGTCCATGTTGAGCGTGACCAGATCGATGGCGGCGAGGGCGACCTCGGCCATCGAGTAGACCGTGTACTCACCGGCGAGGTTCGCCTTGCGCACATCGAGGTCGTGCAGCGGCGCCGTGCAGGCGAGCGCGCGCAGCCGTCGCGAGAGCCCCTCGTCGGCGGCGGGGCCCGGAGCGGGCCTCGGTCCCCCGCTGAGCTGGGGCGCAGCGTTGTCCGTGTAGGCAGGCGAAGTCACGTTGCACAGATTAGGTCCTCGCACCGACAACGGTCGAAACGGCGCAGAAGCGACCGCTCGGGACGCGCCCGCCGCTCCGTCAGACGGCGGGGGCGTCGGGCCCGATCCTGCTGCGTACCGCCGTCTGCACCTCGGCCTCCTCGGCGGGGTCCGCGGCGAGCCGGCGCAGGCGTTCGGCCACCCTGATGTCGCCGGTCTCCGCGTGCAGGGCGGCGACCTCCCGGGTGGTCTCCTCGCAGTCCCACAGGCACTCGACGGCGAATCCGGTGGGGAAGGAGGGATCGGTCGCGGCCAGCGCCCGGGCGGCCCGTCCGCGCAGATGGGAGGAGGACGTCTCACGGTAGACGTGGCGCAGGACGGGCGCGGCGCAGGCGATCCCGAGCCGGCCGGTGCCGTCGACGAGCGTCCAGAGGCGGGGGGCGTCGGGTCCATCGCCGCGTACGGCCTCGCGCAGGGCGCCGAGGACGAGCGGGGCGTCCTGCGCCCCGCCGCGGCAGGCGAGCACTCCGGCGGCCGAAGCTCCGAGCGCGTCGGGCCGGTGGGCCCATCGGCGGGCGCGGTCGACCGCCTCTTCGCCGCACATCCGCTCGAAGGCGCCGACCGCGGCTTCGGAGACGGTGTGTGAGGGGTCGGCGGCGGCTGCCTCGATCAGGTCGAGCACGGCGGGGTCCCCGGCCTCGACGAGGTAGTGGAGCGCGGCGCAGCGGGCGCCTTCGGGGCCTCCGCGGGCGGCCTCGGTGATCAGGGGCCGGTCCTCGGGGCCTGCGACGGCGGAGAGGCAGCGGGCCGCCGGTACGTGGAGGGCGCTGCCCCGCTCCAGCCCTTGCTGGGCCCAGTCGAAGACGGCCTGGACGCTCCAGCCGGGGCGAGGGCCCCCGGGTCGCATCTGGCGCTGCCAGCGGTCGAACGAGCCCTGTTCGGAGGCTGCCCTGACCCTCGCGCCGACCGCCTCCCGGGGGTCGTCGGCCCAGAGCCGCCAGGGGCGCGGTTCGAAGGCGTCGCGGACGACGGCGGCGAGTTCGGCGGTTCCCTCGGGGGTGTCGGGGAAGCGGCCGAGTACGGGCAGGGCGAGGGAGCGCAGCCCGGCGTCGTCGTCGCGCAGGGCGAGCTCGTCGAGCGCCCAGGCCCAGTTGGAACCGGTGGCCGCGTACCGGCGCAGCAGTTCGAGCGCGTCCTCGCGTCCGTACGAGGCGAGGTGCCCCAGGACCGCGAGGGCCAGGCCCGTACGGGAGTCGTCGGTGTCGCGGTGGTCCTCGGGGTCGCACAGGTGCCGTTCGATCTCCTCGATGCCGCCGTCGAGGTCGAGGTAGAGGCGTGCGTAGTAGAGGGAGCGGTTCTCGACCTGCCAGTCGTGACGCGGATCGCTCAGGACGCAGTGGTTGAGAGCCGCCAGGGCCTCGGGGCGTGGTGCGGCGAGTGCGTGGAGCGTGCCGTCGCCGCGGCCCCTCTGCAACAGGCCGAGCAGGGTGCCGCTCGGCGCTATGAACGGATCGAACATGGGAAAAGCCTCACATCAAGCTGTCGACGCAACCGGGACTGTGCAGTTCCAAGTGCCGGGTGGGCGCTAGGCCGCGCAGCGACATGATCGGCCGACCGCCGTCTTCCGCCTGGTGTAGACCATCTTCCTCTGCCTCTCGTCGGTGGTCCTGAGCGGACCCGCGACGTCATGATGACCCAGCCATTTCGCCGACGCGACCACATTTACGGCGCAACGCCCGGCGAGCACCCCGGCAGCCACCTGCGCGCTCATGTCAGCGGGCCCCGAAGAGTTCCAGCAGGTCGGCCTTGCCGAACATGCGCGCCGTGTCGAGTGCGGACGGCGTGCCGGACGAGGGGTTCGCCCCCGCCGCGAGCAGTGCCTCGATCACGGCGTTCTCACCCTTGAAGACGGCGCCCGCCAGCGGGGTCTGCCCGCGGTCGTTGGCCCGGTCCGGGTCGGCGCCCCGGCCGACGAGGGCGGTGACCGCCCCGGCGTGCCCGTGGTAGGCGGCGAGCATGAGAAGCGAGTCGCCGCGGTCGTTGGTGAGGTCGGCGGGGACGCCGGCGTCGACGTACGCCGCGAGCGCGTCGCTCTCGCCCCTGCGGGCCAGGTCGAAGACCTTGGCCGCCAGCTCGATCACCTCGGGATCGGGAGTTTCGCTCATCGGACGGACCGCCTTCCACAACCGTTGCCGCTGCTGTCGAGCTACCTGTCGGGCTACCGGGGAGTACGGCGGAGGGCCGTACGAGTGAATCGACAGGGTACTGCTCCCGCGTCGACATGCCCCGGCGCGCAGGAGGCAAAGGATCACCCTGGACCGGCCGTTCCGCTCACCGGACGTCGAAGCGATCCACCGGCATGGCCGTCCCCCGTCCGCCAGTCAAGTGAAAATATGAGCTTTTCACTCAATTACAGCTTTTATCATATAGATACTTCCCGTAATCCTGGAAGGACTCATGGTGACTGTCCGTCCCCTCCAACCAGGAGAACGACTCATGATCCTTTCCATCTCGGGCGTCGTACTGCTCGGCATCATCGTCTTTCTGTTCTTCAAGAAGGACGGCCTCAAGGCATCGCATGCCCTGATCTGCGCCCTGTTCGGCTTCTACATGGCCGGCACCGCCATCGCGCCGAGCATCTCGGCGGGCGGGGCGAGCCTCGCCGGCCTGCTCGGCGAGATCAAGTTCTGAGCTCAGCGACCGCTCCCACCCCTTCAGGAGACCGACGTGGCCCGGCGACCACTCCCCCGCATTCTGAGCAGCGGCAGCACATCGATCACCCGCAGCCGGGAGATCGCGCGCACGGCCGCCGACAGCGCCACCGACGTCCTCCACCCGCTGATCACGATCGCCCGTGGTCTGCGGCTGCTGGCCTCAGCGGGACGGCAGAGGTGGACCGCGACCCCCAAGGACCGGCGTGGCCCCACGCTGTTCCTCACCGCGGCCTGCGTGCTCGTGGTGGCGCTCATCCCCTACGGGCCTCTGCTGGCCGTGATCACGGTGATGAGCGCTGCCGCCTGGAAGGGGCGCAATCGCACGCCCGTGCGATCCGGCCCCGACGAGGCCGAGGCCGGCCGGCTCCAGGCCCTGTACGAGGCGCTCGTGCCGTACTTCTCGACGGCGGCGGACCCCAGCCCGCTGTTCTCCCACGGCGGCGACTGGGAACAGGGCTTCCCCGACCACACCTTCGACGCCGACGGGCGCCTCACCAGCCTCCAGATCAACTACCCGGCGTACTTCACCGACAGCGAGCCGGCCTCCCGCGCCCGGATCGAGCAGCTGCTCCGGGCCAAGTGCGGCCGCGGCCGCGAGTACCACTTCGCCTGGGACGAGGAGAGCAACCACCTCGTCATGACCGTGCTGGACGCCCTGTCCGTCTCGATCGCCGCCCAGCGCTTCGTGACGGCGCCCGGCGAGACCGTCCTGGGCTTCACCGACGCCAGCTCCGTACAGCGCACCGTGCCCGTCCGGGACGGCGACGCCACACGGGACGCGCCACCGGTCGTCTGGCGTACCGGAGCCCGCTCCACCGAGCCCCATCTCCTCGTCGTCGGCCAGCCCGGCAGCGGCACCACCACCCTGGTCCGCTCCATCGCGCTCCAGGCGCTCCAGCACGGCGACATCATCGTCATCGAAGGCAGCGGCGCGGGCGAGTACGGCTGCCTGGACGGGCGTTCGGGGGTGCTGGCCGTGGAGTGCGGCCTCACCGGGGCGCTGGCCACGCTCGAATGGGCCGCCCACGAGACGGAGCGGCGGCTGATCACCGCCAACCTCGCCCGCCAGTCCGGGCACCCGGCCCCCGAGGACACCAGGCGTCCGCTGTGGATCCTGCTGGACCGGCCGGGCGTCCTGGGCCATCTGGCCGCGGCCGACGGCAGGCCCGACCCGCAGGAGCTCCTCCAGGTGCCGCTGCGGCACGGCAGGGCTGCCGGGGTCACGGTGGTCCTCGCGGAACAATTCGACAGCGTCGGGACACTGACCGAGACCGTGCGCACCCACACCCGTGCCAGGGCGGTCCTCGGCCCGGCCGGACGCGACCGGATCGAGGCGGTGCTCGGCCTGGAGCCGCACACGACGCCGACTCCTGACGTCCCGCCGGGCCGGGGTTACGCGCGGCTGGGTGCGGGACCCGTCCTGCGGCTCCAGGTGCCGACCACCCCCGATCCGTACGACGACGCCACCAGCGAGGCGCACCGCACGGCCGTACTCGACCTGCTGCCCGACCGGCACTCCAGCGCCGACGAGGAGCCCGTGAGCGCCCCTGTCCCCGTCCCCGCCCCGGTGACGGGGGAGGCGGCCGTCGCGGAGCCCGCGCCCCGGGACCCGCTGGTCGGCGCCCCGGCGACCGCCGAGAGCTGACGCGGGCGGGGCGGCCGGCCCGGACCGCTCCCGCCGGTCAGGCCACGAACGTCCTCGGGGCCTCGGCCCCGGCGCTCGCGCCCGAACCGACGAGCGCCGCCGCCGCCGCGAGCCGCAGGGCGGCCTCGTCCGCCACCGGGCCGCCCACGGTGAACGGCAGCCTCACATAACCCTCGAATGCCCCGTCGACACCGAACCGCGGCCCCGACGGCACGCGCACGCCCACCCGCTCGCCCGCCACCGCGAGCCGCGATCCGGAGAGTCCCCCGGTACGCACCCAGAGCGTGAGCCCGCCGCGCGGCACCTCGAACTCCCAGTCCGGCAGCTCACGGCGCAGGGCACGCACCAGGTCGTCCCTGTTCTCCCGGGCCTGGCCGCGCCGGATCTCCACGGCCTCCTCCCAGCCGCCCGTCCGCATCAGCCAGTTGATGGCGAGCTGTTCGAGCACCGGTGTGCCCATGTCCGCGTAGGCACGGGCCGCGACGAGACTGCGGATGACGTCCGGGGCCGCGCGCACCCAGCCGATCCGCATCCCGGCCCAGAACGCCTTGCTCGCGGAACCCACTGTCAGGACGGTGCTGCCCGCCGGGTCGAAGGCGCAGACCCGGCGCGGCATGTCCACGTCCGCGTCGAGGTGCAGCTCGTGCATGGTCTCGTCGACGACCAGGACCGTCCCCGCGGAGCGGGCCGCGTCGACGAGAGCGCGCCGCTGCTGCTCGTCGGCGAGCGCCCCGGTCGGGTTGTGGAAGTCGGCGACCACGTACGCGAGGCGGGGCGCCGCGTCGCGCAGTACCTGGCGCCAGCGGTTCATGTCCCAGCCGCCGAGCCCCTCCTCCATCGCGACCGGCACCAGCCGCGCACCGGCCTCCCTCATCAGCTGGAGGATGTTGGCGTACGAGGGCGACTCGACCGCGATCCGCTCCCCGCGCCCGGCGAAGAGGTGGCAGATCGCGTCGATGGCGCCCATCGCCCCGGTGGTCACCATGATCTGCTCGGGCATCGTCGCGATACCGCGCTCGGTGTAGCGGGCGGCGATCATCTGGCGCAGGGCGGGGAGCCCCGCCGGATAGTCGCCGTGGGTGTGCGCGTAGGGCGGCAGCTCCTCCAGGGCGCCCTGCACCGCCCGGGTCAGCCAGGGCTCGGGGCGGGCAGCGAGGCGCAGCCCAGGTCGATCATCGAACCGAGGGACTCGGGAGGCAGCGGTTCGAGGCCGCGTGCGGGCAGCGGGTTGCCCGCGGGCACCGCGGTCCAGCTGCCGGCGCCGCGACGCGACTCCAGGAAGCCTTCGGCCCGCAGGGCCTCGTAGGCCGCGGCGACGGTCGTACGGCTGACGGAGAGGGCGAGCGCCAGTTCCCGCTCGGCGGGCAGGCGGGCGGCGACGGGGACCCGGCCTTCGAGGACGAGCAGCCGTACGCCGTCGGCGAGCGCCCGGTAGGCGGGCTGCTTGCGGCTGCCCGGTCCGGTGGGCCTGTCCTGCTGGGTCCGGAGCTGCCGCGCGAGTTGCGCCGCCCCGACCGTTGAGGTCCACTGCGCCATGGAAATCAGTCCACCTTCCTGGGATTGGCCATAGTTGGCGGCCGATCCCCCGCCACAGAGTGTCACGCAGCAGTCCACTACCACCACACCAGGGGGCACCCCTTGTCCGATCCCACCGGCCGGAGCGGGACCCATGTCACGCGGCGGCTGATCCAGCTGTACGCGGGCCTGGCGCTGTACGGGGCGAGTTCCGCGCTCCTGGTCCGGGCCGAGCTGGGCCTCGAACCCTGGGGCGTGCTGCACCAGGGCCTCACCGAGCTGACCGGCATCTCCATCGGTGTCGTCTCGATCATCGTCGGCGCGATCGTGCTGCTGCTGTGGATTCCGCTCAGGCAGCGTCCCGGGCTCGGCACCGTCTCCAACGTCTTCGTCGTCGGCCTGGCGATGGACGGCACACTCGCCGCGGTCCCCGCGGTCCACGGGCTCGGCGCGCAGATCCCGGCGATGGCCGCCGGCATCCTGCTCAACGGGGTGGCGACGGGTCTGTACATCGCGGCCAGGTTCGGCCCCGGCCCGCGCGACGGGCTGATGACGGGTCTGCACCGGGCGACGGGGCGCTCCATCCGGCTGGTCCGTACGGCGATCGAGGTGGCCGTCGTGGTGACCGGGTTCCTGCTCGGCGGGTCGCTGGGGGTGGGAACGGTCCTGTACGCCATGGCGATCGGCCCGCTCGCCCAGGCGTTCCTCCGGGTGTTCACCGTCCCGGAGCCGGCCGGCCCCGCCACCGGGCTCGCGGAGCCTTCGCCCGGGCAGGCGATACTGCCGCGGTGACTCCTGGACGCCACCCCTACCTGGACCATCCCTCGACGATTCCGTTCGCCCACCGCGGCGGAGCGGCGGACGGGGTGGAGAACACCGCGGCGGCCTTCCGCCGGGCCGCGGACGCGGGTTACCGCTACTTCGAGACCGATGTCCACACCACGTCGGACGGCCGGCTCGTGGCCTTCCACGACTCCACGCTCGACCGGGTGACGGATGCCGCGGGGCGGATCTCCGCACTGCCGTGGAGCGAGGTGCGCCGCGCGCGGGTGGCGGGCCGCGAGCCCCTGCCCCTCTTCGAGGAGCTGCTGGAGGAGTTCCCGGACGCCCGGTGGAACGTCGACATCAAGGCGGAACCCGCCCTCGTCCCGCTCGTCGGGCTGATCCGCAGGACCGGCGCCTGGGACCGGGTGTGCGTCGGCTCGTTCTCGGAGTCCCGGGTGGCGAGGGCGCACCGGCTGGCGGGCCCGCGTCTGGCGACCTCGTACGGCATGCGCGGTGTCCTCGGCCTGCGGCTGCGCGCCTACGGGATTCCGGCGGCGCTGCGGGCGGGAGCCGTGTGCGCGCAGGTCCCCGAGAGCCGGTTCGGCATCCGGGTGGCGGACCGCGGTCTCGTCCGGACGGCGCATGCCCGGGGGCTCCAGGTGCACGTGTGGACGGTGAACGACCCGGGACGGATGGCCGCGCTCCTTAACCTCGGCGTGGATGGCATCATGACCGATCACATCGAGACGCTGCGTACGGTGCTGAGCGAGCGGGGGGCCTGGGCCTGACCCCGGGGCCGGCCGCGTCGGCACGGGACGAACGAGGGGGCACGGTGTGAGCACCGGTACCGCAGGAACGGCCGGCCCGCCGGAGCGGCACGCGGAGGCCGGGGACCGCCGCCGTGAGCAGCGCGGCTGGTACTTCTACGACTTCGCCTGCTCCGTCTACTCGACCAGCGTCCTCAGCGTCTTCCTCGGCCCCTATCTGACCTCTGTCGCCAAGGCCGCCGCCGACGCCGAGGGGTTCGTGCACCCGCTGGGCGTACCCGTGCGGGCCGGGTCGCTGTTCGCGTACACCGTCTCGGTCTCCGTGGTCGTGGCCGTGCTCCTGATGCCGGTGGCCGGTGCGGCGGCGGACCGGACGGGGCGCAGGAAGCCCCTGCTGGCAGTTGCCGCGTACACGGGCGCGGCGGCCACGACCGGCATGTTCTTCCTGGAGGGCCACCGCTATCTGCTGGGCGCCTTCCTCCTGATCGTGGCCAACGCCTCGATATCCGTCTCGATGGTGCTGTACAACTCCTACCTCCCGCAGATCGCGGAACCCGACGAACGGGACGCGGTCTCCTCTTGGGGCTGGGCCTTCGGGTACACCTCGGGCGCCCTCGTCCTGGTGCTCAACCTGGTCCTCTACACGGGCCACGGCTCCTTCGGACTCTCCGAGTCGGAGGCGGTGCGGATCTGTCTCGCCTCCGCCGGCGTCTGGTGGGGCGCCTTCACGGTCGTACCGCTGCGGCGGCTGCGGGACCGGCAGGTGCCCGCCGACGGGCGGGGTGCGGCCGGCTCCGGCTGGAAGCAGCTGCTCGCGACCCTGCGCGACATGCGCGGGCACCCCCTGACGCTGTCGTTCCTGCTCGCCTACCTCGTCTACAACGACGGGGTCCAGACGGTGATCTCCCAGGCGTCGCTGTACGGCTCCGAGGAGCTGGGCCTCGATCAGACGACGCTGATCACCGCGGTGCTGCTGGTACAGGTGCTGGCGGTGGCGGGCGCGCTGGGAATGGGCCGCCTCGCCCGGGTGTACGGCGCGAAGCGCACGATCCTCGCCTCCCTCGTCGTCTGGACGCTGATCCTTCTCGCCGCGTACGTACTTCCGGCGGGTGAACCGGCCTTCTTCTACTCCCTGGCCGCCGCCATCGGCCTGGTGCTGGGCGGCAGTCAGGCACTCTCACGCTCGCTCTTCTCGCACCTGGTGCCGCGCGGCAAGGAGGCCGAGTACTTCTCCGCGTACGAGATGAGCGACCGCGGACTGAGCTGGCTGGGCCCGCTGGTGTTCGGCCTCACGTACCAGCTGACCGGCAGTTACCGGGAGGCGCTGCTCTCGCTGGTGGTCTTCTTCGCGCTCGGTACGGTACTGCCGGCGCGCGTGCCGGTACGGGCCGCTGTGGCGGCGGCGGGCAACGCTGTTCCGGCGCGGATTTAGACGTTGAAGTGAAAGGCCGGTAGTGTACGCCTTTGGCCTGCCCGGAGGACCGTTACTGCGAGCGGAAGAAGCCAAACCGTTGGGTGACAACTTCTGCCAGATGTGACAAACCGGGCATTGGTGGGTACGAGAACCCTGGAAACCCAGTACAAGCAGCGGCACGACGGGCGACGCAGACCGGCAACGGGAATCTTTACCGCCGACCGGACGTTGACCGGATGACGACGACAGCGACATCTGTCCTGTGGGCGACAAGCCCGGGAGGCACGATTCATGAGTGAGCGAGCTCTCCGCGGCACGCGACTCGTGGTTACCAGCTACGAGACGGACCGCGGCATCGATCTGGCCCCGCGCCAGGCGGTGGAGTACGCATGCCCGAACGGACATCGATTTGAGATGCCGTTCTCGGTAGAGGCGGACATTCCGCCGGAGTGGGAGTGCAAGGCGTGCGGCACCATGGCACTCCTGGTGGACGGGGATGGCCCCGAAGAGAAGAAGGGCAAGCCTGCGCGCACGCACTGGGACATGCTCATGGAGCGGCGCACCCGCGAGGAGCTTGAGGAGGTGCTGGCCGAGAGGCTGGCGGTTCTGCGCTCCGGAGCCATGAACATCGCCGTGCACCCGCGGGACAGCAGGAAGTCTGCCTGACCGCGAACAAGCCGCACAGCGCAACAGCCGCGGGCCCGGACACAGAACATGTGTCCGGGCCCGCGGCTATTGCGCGCTGCCCCTTCCCCGGCCGCGTACCGGATCAGGGAGTAAGCGGCGGCCTCGGCCCCTCGTCGGGACCGGGGTGGCTCCGGGTGCCGTCCTCCCGGATGACCTCACCCCGCACCACCTTGCCGTCCGGCCGCCCCATCCTGGCCTGCTGGAAGGCGTCCGAGAGGCTGCCTGGGGAGGCGGCCCGCATCCGGCGTTCCAGGGACCGCTCCGTGTAGCGCCCGAGCGCGGTGCGGACCGGCGGCAGCAGCAGGAGCAGGCCGGCCACGTCCGAGACCACGCCCGGGATCATCAGCAGCAGCCCGCCCAGCATCAGGAAGCCGTTGCCCTTGCGGCCGGGGGCGGGGCCTGGCGGCACGGAGCCTCCCGGCCCGCCGGGTGTCTGCTGGAGCGTCTCGGTGAGGTTGCGGAACGCCCGGCGGCCCGCGCTCTTCATCACCACGGCACCGAGCACGGCTCCGGCCGCCAGGAGCAGCAGCAGGACGAACCCGCTCGCCGCTTCGGCGACCACGGTCAGCAGCCAGATCTCCAGCACCGTCCAGGCGGCGAACGCCAGGGGCAGGAGCGTACGGGCGCGCGAGCGCCGTGGGCGTTTGCGGGGCGGGATGCCGGTCGTCATGCCCCCAGTGTGCCCGTACGGGCGTGCGTGCGGCGTAAGGGGGTGATCATGACGCCGTGACGGCGCCGGTCAGGGAGTTCTGCGGCCCAGGACCTTGTTGGCTCGGCTGGTGAGGCCCCAGCCCGTGACCCGCCACAGCGCCTCGACGAGGATGTCGCGGCTCATCTTCGAGTCGCCGATCTCCCGCTCCATGAAGGTGATCGGGACCTCGACGACGTGGTAGCCGGCCTCGACGGAACGCCGGGCGAGGTCCACCTGGAAGCAGTAGCCCTGCGAGGCGACCTCGTCGAGCCCGAGGCCGGTCAGCGTCTCCGTACGAAAGGCGCGATAGCCGCCGGTGACGTCCCGCACCGACAGCCCCAGCAGCATCCGGGAGTAGAGGCTGCCGCCGCGGGAGATGACCTCGCGGTGCTTGGGCCAGTTGACGACCCGGCCGCCGGGCACCCAGCGGGAGCCGAGCACCAGGTCGGCGCCCTTGAGCGCGGTGAGCAGCCGGGGCAGTTCCTCGGGCTGGTGCGAGCCGTCGGCGTCCATCTCGACCAGGACGCCGTAGCCGTGCTCGCTGCCCCAGCGGAAGCCCGCCAGATAGGCGGCGCCGAGCCCTTCCTTGCCTTTGCGGTGCAGGACGTGGACGTTGCCGTCACCCGCCGCGAGCTCGTCGGCGACCTTGCCGGTGCCGTCGGGGCTGTTGTCGTCGGCGACCAGGATGTCGGCGTCCGGAACGGCGGCGCGCACCCGGCCCACGATGAGCCCGATGTTCTCGGCCTCGTTGTAGGTCGGGATGATGACCAGGACTCTGCCGAGCGGGCCGTACTGCCGCTGACCGCCGTCGTTCACTACTGCCCCTTAAAGTCCGTACGCAGGTGACCACCATATCCAGCGCCCGGGCACCGGGACGCCGACGCGGTCGCGGGGCGCGGGAACGCGGGACCGGACAGAAGCGTGGAACTGCGGACAGAACTGCGGATCGGGGCCCGGTGTCCTTCGGGCCGACCTGGGGCCCGCTGGCTGCGGGTCGACCGAAAGCCGTTGTCTACTGAACGTCCGGGCCCCACCCGGGTCGCACCCTCCGTCCGGCTGAAACCTTCCCTCGCCCCCGAGGCGCGGGCGCTGAACCTGGCTGTCGGCGGTGGTGCGCCGGTGCGGCACACCACCTCATGACCCAGCGGCGTTCGACGACTGCGTGGACGTTTAACCGGTCGGACGTCCTGTGGTGGACCCGGCCGAACCTACCGGCCGGTGGGCGCGTTCTGTCAATACTCGCCTGACCTGCGCGTTTTAACGAAAACGCCAGGTCAGTGACGAAGATCCGCAGGTGGCGGCAGAATGGAACGGACTTCGGTCGGCGGTACGAAATGTCCGCACGTCACTCGTTGGGCCGTACGTAGACGGTTTGTCCGGAGACCACGGTCCGCAGACAGACGGGCAGCTTCGCGCCGGGAGTGAGATCGGGCAGGCCGGGGGTGCCCGACCGGGGGTCGGTCGACCACCGGGCGACCCGGTCGTCAGGAGCCTGGACGACCAGTTCCGCCGCGCGCCAGACCGCGTAGTCGGCCGGGGCGCCGGGCACGAGGACCCCGGCGTCGTCCCGGCCGACGGCCCGCCAGCCGCCCCGGGTGTGGGCGGTGAATCCGGCCCGTACGGAGATCCGGTGCCCGGGCGTCCGGTGGAAGGCGGCGGCCCGGACGGTACCCCACGGGTCGAGGGGGGTGACCGGGCTGTCCGAGCCGAACGCCAGGGGCACCCCGGTACGCAGGAGCTCCGCGTACGGGTTCAGGGTCCTGGCCCGCTCGACGCCCAGGCGTTGCGCGTACATACCGTCGTCGCCTCCCCAGGCGGCGTCGAAGGCCGGCTGGACCGACGCGGTGAGGCCGAGCTCGGCGAAGGCGGCGATCGTCTCGGGCGTGAGCATCTCCGCGTGCTCGACGCGGTGCCGGGCGGCCCGGACGCGTGCGAGGCCGAGGCTCTGCGAAGCGGCCCTGAAACCCTCTACCACGGCGGACACCGCCGCGTCCCCGATGGCGTGGAATCCGGCCTGGAGCCCGGCCTCGGTGCAGGCGGTGACGTGCGCGGCGATCTCCGCGGCGTCCAGGTGGGCGCTGCCGGTGTGCGCGGCGTCCTGGTACGGCTGGTGGAGGCAGGCGGTGTGGGAGCCGAGCGAGCCGTCGACGAAGAGGTCGCCGGCCGCTCCGGCCGCTCCGAGCTCACGGATGCGGCGGGCGCCCTCCCCGTCGGTGATGCGCTCGGCCCAGTAGCCGTGCACCCTGGGCCCCGGCCGCTCGGCCGCCAGGGCGAGGAGGCCGGTGAAGTCGTCCTCGTCGGAGATGTCGGGGCCGCCGCACTCGTGGACCGATCCGACGCCGAGCGAGGCGGCGTGCCGCAGGGCGGCGCGCTGGGCCTCCGTGCGCTGGAGCCGGGACAGCGCGCCGTGCGCCGCCGAGCGCACCGCGTGGTGGGCGGGGCCGGTGAGGGGGGCGTCCGGGTGGTATCCGGCCAGCCCGGTGACGCCGGGGACCAGGTCCAGGAGGGCGGTGGTGACGACCGCGGAGTGCACATCGACCCGGGGCAGGTAGACGGGGCGGCCGGGGGCCGCGGCGTCCAGTTCGGCGCGCGAGGGGGACGCTGCTCGGGCCAGCGCGTGGCGTCCCAGCCGTGGCCGAGCACGACCCGGTCCCCGGGACGGCCGCTCACATGCTCGCGCAGGAGCTCCAGGGCGCCGGGAAGGCTGCGGGCGCCGGAGAGGTCGAGTCCGGTGAGGGCGAGTCCGGTGGAGGTCGTGTGGACGTGGGCGTCGGTGAACGCCGGGGTGACCAGGGCTCCGTCGAGGTCGATCACCTCGTCGACACCGCTCGCGAAGGCGTCGGCCGCCCCTTCGGAACCCACCCAGGCGACGTGCCCGCGTTCGACGACCATCGCGGTGGCGAACGGGTCGGCTGGACTGTGGACGTCTCCGCCGCGCAGCAGCACGGTGGGATGGTCGCTCCGGGGGGCGGTGCTCTGGGTCATGGGACCAGTCTCGCGCCTGTCCGGCACGCCGCTGTCCCCGGCCCCCTCAGACGCGCGGGGGGCGCGCCTCGTAGGGGGTGGAGAGGACGACCGTGGTGCGCGTCGACACGCCCGCGAGGGTGCGGATGCGGGTGAGCAGGTGCTCCAGCGCGTGCGGGGTCGCCACGCGTACCTTCAGGATGTAGTTCTCGTCGCCCGCGACGCTGTGGCACGCCTCCAGCTCCGGTACACCGGCGAGCCGGTCCGCGATGTCGTCGGGTGCGCTGGGGTCGAACGGCTTCACCGAGATGAACGCGGTGAGGGGCAGCCCGACCGCCTCGGGGTCCACGACCGCCGCATAGCCCCGGATCACCCCGCGCTGCTCCAGCCTGCGGACCCGCTGGTGCACCGCCGAGGTGGACAGGCCCGTGGCCTTGCCCAGGTCGGTGTAGCTCATCCGCCCGTCCCTGACGAGCAATTCCACGATCTGACGGTCCAGCTCCTCCATGCGGATCAACCTATGCCCCAGGCCCCTTCCGGCACAGTCGTTAAGGCTCCCCCGAGGGCACCTGCGTGGGGCATGTGACAAATGCCACAGGTTTACGGAGCAGTAGCAAACGGCCCCGCGGTTACGGCGCATTCGCGGCGGGAAGTGCTTGCTTTGGCCGGGGCCACGGCGCCTCGCCGGCCCACCCGAGGGGGGAATTCCCATGCAGAGCCTGAAGCTCACTGGACGTACTGAACCGGAACCTGTTGATCCGGACGACGACGCCGCACTCGACGCGTACGACACGTACGAGATGTACCGGGTCGTCTGCCCTGACTGCGCGCAGCCGATAGCACTGCTGGCCGACGAGGACGTCCTGCCGGAGCACGCGCTGTGCCCCAGTCCCTGGAACCCGTTCGTCCTCACGGTCTGCGCGGGTACGGGCCGGCCGGCGGCCACGGCACGCCCCGCCGACGAGTCGCTCGACGCCCAGGAGCAGGAGACCGCACTGCTGTTGACGCTCCCTCAGGGGCTCGACTGGCGCATGCAGCCGTTCTCGCATGCCATCGGTGCCGGTTCGCGCCCGATGCGGGTGCCCCCGGTGCGGCGGCACGCCGCCTGACGTACCTCTGACACTCAACCGGCCGGTCCCGCCGCGGACCGGCACGGTGACGAGTCCGGCCGCCCGAAGCGGCCCCGCCCACCTGACGACCGGCCGGCCGGGCTTCCCGCGCCCGGCCGGCCCGCCCACCGGGCCGCTCCGGGCCCTTCAGCGCGTCTCGGGACCCGCGAGGTGACGGGCGATGACCATGCGCTGGATCTGGTTGGTGCCTTCGACGATCTGGAGCACCTTGGCCTCGCGCATCAGGCGTTCGACGGGGAAGTCGAGCGTGTAGCCGTAGCCGCCGAGCACCTGCACGGCATCGGTGGTCACCCGCATGGCCGCGTCCGTGCAGAAGAGCTTCGCCATCGCCGCCTCCCGGGAGAACGGCCGGCCGGCGTCGCGCAGCCTGGCCGCCGCCAGGTAGAGCGAGCGGCCGGCCTCGATCTGGGTGGCCATGTCGGCGAGCATGAACCGCAGCCCCTGGAAGTCGGCGACGGGACGGCCGAACTGGCGCCGCTCCACCGCGTACCCGACCGCTTCCGTGAGCGCCGCCTGGGCCACGCCGACCGCGCAGGCCGCGATCCCCAGCCGCCCTGAGTCGAGCGCGGACAGGGCGATGGCGAATCCCTGCCCCTCATCGCCGATGCGGCGGGCGTCCGGAATCCTGACGCCGTCGAAGTTCAGCTGGGCGGTGGGCGAGCCCTTCATGCCCATCTTCTTCTCCGGGAGGGCCGCGTTGAGCCCTTCGGCACCGCCCGGGACGAGGAAGGCCGTGATGCCTCGGGGACCCTCCACACCGGTGCGCGCGAGGACCGTGTAGAAGTCGGCGATCCCGCCGTGGGTGATCCACGCCTTCGTACCGGTGAGGACCCAGTCCCCGCCGTCGCGCACGGCCTTCGTGCGCAGCGACGCGGCATCCGAGCCGGACGCCGGCTCCGAGAGGCAGTAGGCGCCCAGGAGACCGCCGGAGAGCATCGCGGGGAGGTGCGCGGCCTGCTGCTCCTTGGTGCCGTATCCGGCGAGGGCGTGGCAGGCCAGCGAGTGGACGCTGACGCCGAGGCCCACGGTGAGGCGGGCCGCCGCGAGCTCTTCAAGGACCTGGAGGTAGACCTCGTAGGGCTGGTCACCGCCGCCGTGGTCCGCGTCGTAGGGCAGTCCGAGCAGTCCGGACCCGGAGAGCAGGGTGAAGACCTCGCGCGGGAACAGGCCCGCTTCCTCCTCCTCGGCCGCGCGGGGCGCGATCTCCCTGGACGCGATGTCGCGTACGAGCGCGACCAGCTGCCGGGACTCCTCGGTGGGCAGGCTGCGTTCCACCAGCTGCGGGGCACGGTCGGTCATGACAGCGCTCTCCTCCCTGTCGGGCGTAGCGGCGGTCGCACGCGCGGGGTAGGAGCGGCGCCGCCGGGTGATCCCGGGCATCGCCCGGAAATGCGTGACTCCCCAACCGATCCTGCCCTCCCGGATCACGAGAGGCGCTGGCCAGCGGCTGTGGCGGCTTGAGTATGCCCGATCGGAGCTCTGCCGTCACGGGGTGCACGAAGGGTGCGGCGGCGGCCGGAGGGCCCGGACCCTCGCACCGGGCTGCGGCGGTGGGGCGGGGAGCCGGGCGGGCTCCCCGCCCCGGGGGCGTCAGAGGATTCCCAGCTCCTTCAGGACACGGGTCTGCGCCGCTGTCGCCGAGGCGGGGAAGTAGACGTAGCAGACTCCGCCCGAGCCTCCCCTGACCCGGCCGGTGGCGTCGTACCGCTTGGTCCTCAGCCAGATGTTCTCCCATTCGCGGCGCCGGTAGACGCGGCGTACGGCCTCGTTGGACGGCGAGGCGGGGTCGTTCGCGATGACGTCCCCTGCGGCGGTGAAGCCGATCACCGTCATCAGGTGGCCCGCGGTCCCGTAGCCCGCTCCGGTCAGCTCCTCCTTGATGAAGGACTGCGACGTGATGACCGGGATGCCGGCGCCGATCAGCTTCTCCAGATCCACCAGCGAACCGAGCCGGGTGACCACGGCACCCATGTCCTTGTACGTGGCGGCGTAGGCGGCGTTGAAGGGCCAGTTGCCGCACCCCTCGTACTGGTGGTCGAACGTGTACCGGGCCGCGTGGCAGACCTGCGGATCAGCGATCTCCGGCCTGACCCAGGCGAGGTCGTCGGCGGTGGGCCTCCGCCCCCAGTACTCGATGATCATCTGCGAGGAGGTGGGGCTGCACCACGCCTCGCCCCCGTTGTCGTACTCCGGGTACTCCCCCGCGTGGATGTTCTGCGAGTAGCGCGGGACCACGAGCTCGCGTGCCACTGCGGGCGCGGTGGCGGGGACGGTGAAGCGGTCCGGGATGTCGGAGGCCATCGCGCCGATCCGGCGGACCGTGGGCGTGAGGCTGGTCCCGGGCGTGCGGTGGAGGGTGAGCCGCAGCCGGTAGGAGACCAGCCGGAGCCCGCTCGCCGGGTCGTCCACGGCGAAGGTGTCGGTCCAGATCGAGCTCTTGCCGTCGCTCTGGCCGTCGACGGAGGTGCGCCGGATGTCACCGTCGCCCGCCGCCCAGCGGCCCATCACGTACCAGGGGGTGTCGGTGCCGTCGGTGTAGCTGCCGAGCAGTTCGATCTGGATCCAGGTGCCCGCGGGGGTGTCGGCGTTCCAGGAGGCGATCACCTCGGTGGCCGGGACCGTGGACCGGTGGACCGGTGAGGTCCACGTCGCGTACTCCCATTCACCGGTCGTTCCGGTGTGCGGGTCGGTGTAGCCACGGCGCCCGGTGGGAGCGGAGATCCGCAGGCCCGGCCGGCGGCCCGCGAGCACACGGGTGCCCGCTCCGGAGCCGCAGCGCCAGTCGGTGTAGGTACTCCAGAAGCGGTTGTCCACCTGCGAGGCGGCGGCGGTGCCGGGCGCCGTGGCGGCGGCGGACGCGGCCGATGCCATCGTGCCGCCGGTCGCGGCTGCCGCGAGCGCGGCGGTCAGCACGGTTCTGCGCGAAGTCGATCTGGTCATGGGCGAGACCCCCGGTCATGAGCGGAATGGGGCTGCGGGTGCCGGTCAGTGGGGCAACTATCGCGGGTCGCGGCACCGTTCGGCCAGCGATTCGGCTTGTGCCGCCGGACCAATATTGGTCTGCTCCACTGGCGTGGCCTGCGGCTGCTCCGGCCGGGCTCGTAGGCTGGGCGGATGAGCGACCCCGCTGAGCACGCCCGCGCCCTGCGGGCCCTGCCGCCCTCCTGCGGCCCCGTACGGCTGATCGCGGTCGACGGGCACGCCGGTTCGGGCAAGAGCACGTTGGCCGCCCGGCTCTCGGCGGCGCTCGGGGACGCGCCCGTGCTCCACCTGGACGATCTCGCGACCCACGACGAGCTCTTCGCCTGGACGGGCCGACTGCGCGAGCAGGTGCTCCTGCCGCTCTCGCGCGGCGAGTGCGGGCGCTACGCGCCGTACGACTGGACGCGGCGGCGCTTCGGCCCGGCGCGGACCCTGGCACCCGCGCCCGTGGTCCTGATGGAGGGCGTGGGATCGGGGCGGCGGGAGGTGCGGCCGCTGCTCGCGGGACTGCTGTGGATGGAGCTGGCGAGCGGCCCCTCCTGGGAACGCGGCCGGCACCGGGACGGCCCCGGGCTCGGGGAGTTCTGGGACGGCTGGACGGCCGCCGAGCAACGGCATTTCGCCGACGACCCCTCCCGCCCCTTCGCCGATGCCCTGATACGGCAGTTGCCGGTGGGGTACGAGTGGTCGAAGGGTCCCCGTGCCACCACAGGGGTGAACCATTTCGTCACTCATGGTGAAGGTATGGCACCGCCCTGCTGAGCCGTCCGGAATCGGCCGGGAAGTGCCTCAACTCCGCTTGACCGAGGGGCCGTACAGGTCTTACGTTCTCAATGTGCGGCTTTTCGGAGCCCCGTAGACACGAAGCCCCCGGTTGTTCCCCGTGACCGGGGGCTTCGTTCTGCCCTCACCCTCTCCTGGGGCGGCCCTGTACGGAGCTCTACGCTCACCCACGGTCACGGCCGGGCGTCGGCCACGTCCTTAGTCGCCTGCCGTCTTCGCGGGTACGATGCACTGCGGTGTGGTCAATTCCCGTCTCCGGCACGGTGATTCAACGCGTCCAGGTGGGCATGCTGTGCGGGCGGGACATCCTGGGGGCACGGTTTGTGGGGGACCTGATGGACATCGGCACGCAGGGCGCGCAGGCCCCCGCCGACCTCGCCTGGCTGCGTGGCGTCGACGCCTACACCATGGGCGCGTATCCGCAGGCCGAGGAGGAGTTCCGCACAGCGGTGCGCTTCGATCCCGGCATGGCGGACGGCTGGCTCGGCCTCCATGCCCTGCGGGTCGACACGACCACCGCGCTGCTGCGCATGTACCGCCATCGTGAACGCTTCGGCGAACAGCGCGCCCGCCACCGCCGTACCCTCAACTCCTGGTACTGGCTGGGCTGGTGGGTGCAGCCCGTCCTGGAGAGCCCGCGCGACCTGCTGCTCGCCCACGCCTCCCACTGGCTGGACGGCCGGCACGTGCCCGAGCTCGACCGGGCCCTCGCCGGGCTGCCGCCGGTCGACGCGGACCCGCAGGTGCGGTTCCTGCACGCCTGCCGCTCGTATCTGGTCAAGGACTGGGAGCAGCTCGTACGCAACACCGAGCAGCTCGTCGAGGACCCGCTGCTCGGCATCGAGGCCGGGCTGTTCGGGGGCATGGCCCGGGTGCGGCTGGAGATGTACGGGCAGGCCGAGCCGCTGCTCTCCGCCGCGCTGATGCGCTGCCGCAGCGAGCAGCCGCAGCGCAAGGAGCTGCGCTACTGGCTGGCGAGGGCACACGAGGGCACGGGCCGCAGCGCCGCGGCCCTGCCCCTCTACCGGGCGGTGCACCGGGTCGACCCCGCGTTCATGGACACCTCGGCCCGGCTCGCGGCGATCTCCGAGGGCGACGGCTACGACGATTCGGCCGACCTCGCCTCCGTCGCGCTGGCCGGCTTCGGTGCGGACGGTGGGGGCACGGAGACGCAGACCGACGGCGAAGCGCTGCTGGGCACCGATCTGGTGGACGGCCGGGAGCCATGGGCCGGCGGCGATCCGCAGGGCGGCCCGGCGGGGATCGTCCTGCCCTCGCCGGCCGGCGGGGTGCGGGAGAAGGCGCCGGTGGCCGGCCGGCCGGGGCCTGTGGTCCTCCCGGCGGGGCACAGCGACCCCGCGCTGCTCGCCGACGCGCTGGCCGAACTGGAGCGGATGGTCGGCCTCGAACCGGTGAAACGCCAGGTCAAGGCCCTCTCCGCCCAGCTGAACATGGCGCGTCTGCGCGCCGAGCAGGGACTGCCCGTCCAGCCGCCGAAGCGGCACTTCGTCTTCTCCGGCCCTTCCGGCACGGGCAAGACGACGGTCGCCCGCATTCTGGGCCGGGTGTTCTACGCGCTGGGCCTGCTCGGTGGCGACCACCTGGTCGAGGCGCAGCGGGCCGACCTGGTCGGCGAGTTCCTCGGCCAGACGGCGGTCAAGGCGAACGAGCTGATCGATTCGGCGCTCGGCGGTGTGCTGTTCGTCGACGAGGCGTACAGCCTCTCCAACTCCGGCTACAGCAAGGGCGACGCCTACGGGGACGAGGCTCTCCAGGTCCTCCTGAAGCGGGCCGAGGACAACCGGGACCATCTCGTGGTGATCCTCGCGGGCTACCCGGAGGGCATGGACCGGCTGCTCGCCACGAACCCGGGGCTCTCCTCACGGTTCACGAGCCGCGTCGACTTCCCCAGCTACCGTCCGCCGGAACTGACCGCGATCGGCGGGGTGCTGGCGGCGGAGAACGGGGACGCGTGGGACGAGGAGTCCCTGGAGGAGCTGCGCAGCATCAGCGGGCACGTCGTGGACCAGTGCTGGATCGACGAGCTGGGCAACGGACGGTTCCTGCGGACCCTGTACGAGAAGAGCTGCGCCTACCGTGACCTGCGGCTCTCCGGGTACGCGGCGGTGCCGACCCGGGACGATCTCGCCACCCTGCGGCTGCCGGATCTCATGCAGGCGTACGGCGAGGTGCTGTCCGGCAGGGGGCCGGTGAACCGGGGGCCGGGTCCGGTGGCGGAGCCGGGCCCGGGGTGAGGGCCCGGCTCCGGAGCGTCCGGCTGGGCGGTTCGTCCCCGGGCGCCGGAACCGGCTGAAGGGCCGTCCCCGCTCGCCGGACGGGCCTGGTTCCGCCCGCCCGGCGAAGGGGACCCGGCGCCGCCCGGGTCAGGGGTGGACGGCCATGGCCTTGGTCTCCCTGTGGTCCTGCGGGACGGGCACCGTGCGGCGGGGTACCGAGAGCCGGTGGGCCGGGTCGCGGACCTCGCCGACCAGCATCTCCAGGACGTCCTCCATGGCGACGAGTCCCAGGACCCGCCCCGAGGCGTCGGCGACCTGTGCCAGGTGGGTCGCCGCCCGGCGCATGACGGTCAGGGCGTCGTCCAGCGGGAGCTCCGCCCGTACGGTCGCCATCGGGCGCCAGACCTGCTGCGGGACGGCACGTTCGTCGTCCTCCAGGTCCAGCACGTCCTTGACGTGCAGGTAGCCCATGAACGGGCCGCCGCCCTCCGCGCGGACCGGGAAGCGCGAATAGCCGGTGCGGACGGTCAGCTCCTCCAGCCGGCGCGGGGTCACCGAGGGGTCGACCGTCACCAGGGACGCCCGGTCGAGGAGTACGTCGGTGACGGGCCTGCTGCCCATCTCCAGCGCGTCCTCCAGGCGCTCCTGCGCCGCCGGTTCCAGCAGCCCGGCCTGACCGGAGTCCTCGACGAGCCGGTTGAGCTGCTCGCTGGTGAAGACCGCCTCGACCTCGTCCCTGGGCTCGACCTTGAAGAGCCGCAGGACCAGGCGCGCGCAGACGCCCAGGGCCGCGGTGACCGGGCGGCAGAGCCGGGCGAAGCCGACGAGCCCGGGGCTGAGCCACAGCGCGGTCTTCTCGGGGGCGGCCATCGCCAGGTTCTTCGGGACCATCTCGCCGATGACGAGATGGAGGAAGACCACGAGGGCCAGGGCCAGCGCGTAGCCGAGGGGGTGGATGAGGCCCTCGGGCACGTGCGCCGCGTGGAAGACCGGCTCCAGCAGGTGGGCGACGGTCGGTTCGGCGACGGCTCCCAGGGTGAGGGAGCACAGGGTGATGCCGAACTGGGCGGCCGCCATCATCCGCGGCAGGTTCTCCAGCCCGTACAGGACCTTCCCGGCCCGGCTGGACCCGCTCGCCGCGAGCGGTTCGACCTGGCTGCGGCGTACGGAGACGAGCGCGAACTCGGCACCGACGAAGAAACCGTTCGCGAGCACGAGCAGCCCCGCGAACACCAACTGGACGAGACTCATCGCACGGCCTCCAGCCGGCTGTGGGCCGATGCGTACCGGTCCGGTTCGGGCGCCTCGGTCAGACGCACGAAGCGGACGCGTTCGGCCCGGTAGTGGCCGACCTGGCGGACGGCGATCCGCCAGCCGGGGAGTTCGGTCCGGTCGCCGGGGGCCGGGATGCGTCCCAGCAGGCCGGCGATCAGCCCCGCGACGGTCTCGTACGGGCCCTCGGGCACGTCGAGGCCGATCCGGCGCAGGGTGAGGACCCGGCAGCTGCCCTCGACGTCCCAGGCGGGGCGCCCGTCCTCGGAGACGGCCGGCACGAACTCCGGCCGGTCGGCGCCGACCGCGTCGTGCTCGTCCCTGACCTCGCCGACGAGTTCCTCGATGATGTCCTCGAGAGTGACGACACCGGCGGTGCCGCCGTACTCGTCCACCACCACGGCGATCGGCTGCTCGTGGCGCAGGCGGTGCAGCAGCTGCTCCACGGGCAGTGTCTCCGGGACCAGGAGCGGCGGTACGGCGATCCGGCCGGCGGGCGTACGCAGCCGGTCCCCCGCGGGGACCGCGAGGGCGTCCTTGAGGTGGACCATGCCGACGACCTCGTCGATGCGTTCGCGGTAGACCGGGAAGCGGGAGAGGCCGGTGGCGCGGGTGAGGTTGAGGACGTCCGCGGCGGTCGCCGAGGACTGGAGGGCGCTGACCTTCACCCGCGGGGTCATGACGTGCTGCGTCGTGAGCCCGGCGAGCGAGAGGGTGCGTACGAAGAGGTCGGCGGTGTCCTGTTCCAGCGCGCCCGCCTCGGCGGAGTGCTGGGCCAGCGAGACCAGCTCGCCCGGTGTCCTGGCGGAGGCCAGCTCGTCGGTGGGCTCGACGCCCATCAGGCGTACCAGCCGGTTGGCGGTGGTGTTCAGGGCGGTGATCACCGGCCGGAAGACCGTGGCGAAGCGGTGCTGGGGGCCGGCGACGAACCGGGCGACCTGGAGCGGCCGCGAGACCGCCCAGTTCTTCGGTACGAGTTCGCCGATCACCATCTGCACCGCGGCGGCCAGCAGCATGCCGATGACGACGCCCGCCCCGGGGACGGCCCCGGCGGGCAGTCCGGTGGCGGTGAGCGGTCCGGCCAGCAGTCGGGCGAGTGCCGGTTCGGCGAGCATGCCGACGACCAGCGAGGTGATCGTGATGCCCAGCTGGGTGCCGGAGAGCTGGAAGGAGAGTTCCCGCAGGGCGGCGACGACGGTGCGGGCCCGGCGGTCGCCTTCGGCGGCGGCGCGTTCGGCGTCCGCCCGTTCCACCGTGACGAGCCCGAACTCGGCCGCCACGAAGAATCCGTTGGCGAGGATGAGAAGGAATGCCGCCGCGAGCAGCAGCAGGGGGGTGGTCATACCGCCGCCTCCGGGAAGAGCGTGGACTCTGGCTCTGGTGGGGCGGCGCAGGTACTACCGGACGATCCGTCCATTGCTGGAGGGAGTCACTCCTTGGGTCGCAGGAAAGCCCCGCCGGCCTCGTGGACCTCTCGTGCGGGGCGGGGCGCACAGGGCGCCTCCGCCCCCAAGAGTAGTCAACAAGGGGCCGTGGGGGCAGAGGGCTCAGCCGTTGCGCGTATCGGCGTCCGCTCCCGTGCCGCGGGACTCGGCGAGTGCGCGGAGCGCGCGGGCGTCGCGGACGGCCTGGGCCTTGGCGATTCCGGGCTGGATGCCGAGGGCGGGCAGGCTGGTGCCGTCGCTGAGGTCGAGGAAGACCCAGGGGTCTCCGACCCGCAGGTTGACGCGGAGGATCTCCTCCCAGGCCAGCCTGCGGGTGCGGGTCAGGTTGACGACCGTGACGCCGGACTGGTCGGCGACGATCCTGGGCCGGCTGAGCAGGGCCAGGACGCCGAAGAAGAGCAGCGCCACGAAGACGAAGCTGGTCCGCTCCGCCGGGCTCAGCTTCTCCAGTGCCAGGGCGACGACGGTGATGACGACGAACATCGCCACGCCGACGCTCAGCAGGACCACCCGGGTGCGGGTGGGCCGGAAGGTGACCGGGAGGGCGGGCGGTTCGGGCCGGGGCGCGGGGGCGGTCATCAGGTCTCGTCTTCCGGTGTGCGGTGGTTCTCCGGCCGTCAGAGGCGGCAGGCGTGGATGGCCGTGGTGAGGATGGCCCGGGCGCCCAGTTCGTACAGGTCGTCCATGATCCGCTGGGCCTCCTTGGCGGCGACCATGGAGCGGACGGCGACCCAGCCCTCGTGGTGCAGCGGGGAGATGGTCGGCGACTCCAGGCCCGGGGTGAGGGCCACGGCGCGCTCCAGGTGCTCGACGCGGCAGTCGTAGTCCATCATCACGTAGCTGCGGGCGACCAGGACGCCCTGGAGGCGGCGGAGGAACTGCTGGACCTTGGGGTCGTCGCCGGGGGCGCCGGTACGGCGGATGACGACGGCTTCCGACTTCATGATCGGCTCGCCGATGACCTCCAGTCCGGCGTTGCGCAGGCTGGTGCCCGTCTCGACGACGTCGGCGATGACCTGGGCGACGCCCAGCTCGACGGCGGTCTCGACCGCGCCGTCGAGGTGGACGACGGAGGCGTTGACGCCGATCTCGGCGAGGTGCTTCTCGACGATGCCCTCGTAGGACGTGGCGATCGTCATGCCGTCGAAGTCCTGCGGGCCCTCGGCCGTGCCGGGCTTCGTGGCGTAACGGAACGTGGAGCGGGCGAAGCCGAGCTGGAGGATCTCCTCGGCGTCGGCGCCGGAGTCCAGCAGCAGGTCCCGGCCGGTGATGCCGATGTCGAGGCGGCCGGAGCTGACGTAGATCGCGATGTCGCGGGGGCGCAGGTAGAAGAACTCGACCTCGTTCTCCGGGTCGACCAGGACGAGTTCCTTCGACTCCTTGCGCTGCTGGTAGCCGGCCTCATGGAGCATCGCCATCGCAGGCCCGGAGAGTGCACCCTTGTTGGGGATGGCGATGCGCAGCATGAGGTCAGGTTTCCTTTGTGCGAAGGGGTGTTCTGCGGGTGTACGGGCCGGAGGGCGCGTCGGCTCAGAGGTGGGCGTAGACGTCGTCGAGGGAGATTCCGCGGGCCACCATCATCACCTGGACGTGGTACAACAGCTGCGAGATCTCCTCCGCCGCGGCCTCTTTGCCCTCGTACTCGGCGGCCATCCAGACTTCGGCGGCCTCCTCGACGACCTTCTTGCCGATGGCATGCACTCCCTTGTCCACCAGTTCGGCGGTACGGGAGGTGGTGGGGTCGCCGTTGGCGGCCTTGAGCTGGAGCTCGGCGAAGAGCTCTTCGAAGGTTTTGTTCGCCATGATGTCCTTAGAATACGGGGTCCTGGGCCCGTACTCAGCGCCAGGGTTCGCTGACGGTGCGCAGCGTCGCGGCGGTCGCCACGGCGGCGGTGACCGCTTCGTGCCCCTTGTCCTCGTTGGACCCGGCGAGGCCGGCGCGGTCGAGTGCCTGCTCCTCGGTGTCACAGGTGAGGACGCCGAAGCCGACGGGGACTCCCGTGTCGACGGTGACCTGGGTGAGGCCAAGGGTGACGCCCTGGGACACGTACTCGAAGTGAGGGGTACCCCCTCGGATGATCACGCCGAGGGCGACGATCGCGTCGTAACCGCGTCCCGCCAGGACCTTGGCCACGACCGGGAGCTCGAAGCTGCCGGGGACGCGGAGCAGCGTCGGCTCGTCGATGCCGAGGTCGTGCAGGGCCCGCAGCGCGCCGTCGACGAGACCGTCCATGACCTTCTCGTGCCACTGGGCCGCGATCACCGCGACCCGCAGGTCACCGCAGTTGCGTACGGACAGTTCGGGTGCGCCCTTGCCGCTCATGTCTCTCTCCTGCTCGTTCCGTGGTCGTTACTGGTTGCCGCAGGTCGACGCGGGGATCGCGTCGAGCCAGGGCAGGTCGTGCCCCATCCGGTCGCGCTTGGTGCGCAGGTACCGCAGGTTGTGTTCGCCCGCCTGGACGGGCATGGGCTCGCGGCCTGTCACCGCCAGACCGTGGCGCAGGACCGCCGCGGTCTTCTCGGGGTTGTTGGTCATCAGCCGGACGCTGTGGACGCCGAGGTCGAGGAGCATCCGGGCACCGGCGGCGTAGTCCCGGGCGTCGGCGGGCAGGCCGAGTTCCAGGTTGGCGTCGAGGGTGTCGACGCCCCGCTCCTGGAGCTCGTACGCGCGGAGCTTGGAGAGCAGGCCGATGCCCCGGCCCTCGTGGCCGCGGAGGTAGACGACGACGCCTCGGCCCTCCTGGGTGATGCGCTCCATGGAGGCGTGCAGCTGGGGGCCGCAGTCGCACCGCTGGGACTGGAAGATGTCGCCGGTCAGGCACTCGGAGTGGATTCTGACCAGGATGTCGTCGCCGTCCCCGAGGTCGCCGTGGACGAGGGCCACGTGCTCGACGCCGTCGATGATCGAGCGGTAGCCGTACGCGGTGAACTCGCCGAAGGTGGTCGGCAGCCGGACCTCCGCCTCGCGGCGGACCGTCGGCTCGGAGCTGCGGCGGTAGGCGATCAGATCCTCGATGGAGATGATCGTGAGCCCGTGCTTGCGGGCGAAGGGGACCAGTTCGGGCAGGCGCAGCATGACGCCGTCCTCGCCCGCGATCTCCACGATGGCGCCCGCGGGCCTCAGCCCGGCGAGGCGGGCCAGGTCGACGGCGGCCTCGGTGTGGCCGTTGCGGGCGAGGACACCGCCGGAGCGGGCGCGGAGCGGGAAGATGTGGCCGGGGCGTACGAAGTCGCCGGGGCCCGCCCGCCCTCCCGCCAGCATGCGCAGGGTGGTGGCGCGGTCGGCGGCGGAGATGCCGGTGCTGACCCCGTGCGCGGCGGACGCGTCGACGGAGACGGTGAAGGCCGTCTTCATGGACTCGGTGTTGTGGCCGACCATCTGCGGCAGTTCGAGCCGTTCCAGCTCGTCGCCCTCCATGGGTGCGCAGATCAGGCCGCGGCACTCGCTCATCATGAAGGCGATGATCTCCGGGGTGGCCTTCTCCGCCGCGATGACGAGGTCGCCCTCGTTCTCGCGGTCCTCGTCGTCGACGACCACGACGGGGCGGCCGGCGGCGATGTCGCGGACGGCCTGCTCGACGGGGTCGAGCGAGAGGTCCAGGGCGAGGGCGCCGTGGTCCGGGTGCGGCCAGGTGGGCTGGGCAGTCATGCCGTGGCTCCTTCCAGAGGAGGTGTCCGCGTACGCAGCCACCAGTCGCGCATGCCCCACAGGACGAGGGCGCCGTAGACGACGTAGATGAGACCGGAGAAGGCGAGCCCGCTGTGGAAGTTCAGCGGTACGCCGACCAGGTCGACGAGCAGCCACGCGAACCAGAACTCGACCAGCCCGCGGGCCTGCGCGAGCATCGCGACGAGCGTGCCCGCGAAGATGTAGGCGTCGGCCCAGGGGCTCCAGGAGAGCGAGGGGAACGCGGTGAAGAGGCCGCCGACCGCGAGTGTGCCGAGTACGGCGCCGCCGATCAGGTAGCCGCGCTCGCGCCAGGTGGCGAAGCGGACGGCGATCGAGCCGTCCTGCGCCCGCTGCCTGCCGCGGGTCCACTGCTGCCATCCCCAGACGGCGACGGCGACGACGATCAGCTGCTTGCCGACGCTGCCCGCCTGCTGCACGGAGACGTTGGCGGCGATGAGGACAAGGCCGGAGAGGAGCTGGGCGGGCCAGGTCCAGACGGAGCGGAGCCAGCCGAGGGTCAGGGCGATCAGGCCGATCGTGTTGCCGATCAGGTCGGACCAGATGATGTGCTGGCCGAAGGCGGTGAACGCCTCCGAGTTCAGCCAGGTGAGGGGGTTCACTTCGCCGGCTCCTGGACGGCGCGGTCGCCGAGCAGGCGCTCGACGTACTTGGCGATGACGTCCACCTCCAGGTTGACCGGGTCGCCGGGCTGCTTGAGACCGAGCGTCGTCAGGGCGAGGGTGGTGGGGATGAGGCTGATGGTGAAGTAGTCGGGTCCGGCCTCGACGACGGTCAGGCTCACGCCGTCGACGGTGACCGACCCCTTCTCCACCACGTACCGGGTCAGCTCCGCCGGGAGGGAGACCGTGACGATCTCCCAGTTCTCCGAGACCTGGCGGGCGACGACGCGGCCCGTGCCGTCGACGTGTCCCTGGACGATGTGCCCGCCGAGCCTGCCGCCGAGTGCCATGGGCCGCTCCAGGTTGACCCGGGAGCCGGCGGCCAGCGCACCGAGGCTCGACCGGTTCAGGGTCTCCGCCATCACGTCGGCGGTGAACTCGTGCTCGCCGACGTCCACGACGGTGAGGCAGACGCCGTTGACGGCGATCGAGTCACCGTGCTTGGCGCCCTCGGTGACGACGGGACCACGCAGGCGGAAGCGGGAGGCGTCCTCCAGCTCCTCGACGGCGGTGACCTCACCCAGTTCTTCGACAATTCCGGTGAACACTCAGTTTCCCTTCCGAGCAGGGGCGGGGACGGCGGTGATGCGGAGATCGGGGCCGATACGGACGGTCTCGGTCACATCGAGGCGCAACGCCCGGGAGATGGTGGAGATTCCGGCGTCGGCGAGGGCCGCGGGGCCCGCGCCGAGGAGGACCGGGGCGAGATAGCCGACGACTTTGTCGACCGTTCCCGCGGCGACGAAGGCACCGGCCAGGACCGGCCCGCCTTCGAGGAGCACGGAGCGGACGCCTCGGGCGTGCAGGGCGCCGAGGAGCGCCTGGATGTCGAGGCCGCGCCCGGTGGCGGACCGGGGAAGCCGGAGCACGCTCCGCGCGGGCAGGTGGTCCGCGCCGGCGTCCCGCGCGACGGCGATCAGGGTGGGCGCGGTGCCGTCCAGGACGCGGGCGCCGGGCCGTACGGCGGTCGCGGTGGTGTCGACGACCACCCTGAGCGGCTGGCGGGCGCCCTCGACGCCGCGTACGCCGAGCTGCGGGTCGTCGGTGCGCGCGGTGCCGGAGCCGACGATCACGGCGTCGGCCTCGGCGCGCAGCCGGTGGACGTCGGCGCGGGCCTCGGGTGAGGTGATCCAGCGGCTGGTGGCGTCGGCCGCCGCGATCCGGCCGTCCAGGGTCGCCGCGTACTTCCACAGGACGTAGGGACGGCCGAGGCGCACGGAGGTGAGCCAGGCGGCGTTGCCCGCCTCGGCCTCCTCGGCGAGGAGCCCTCCCACGGTCTCGACCCCGGCTGCCCGCAGAGTCTGCGCACCGCCTGTGGCCTGCGGGTCCGGGTCCCCGACCGCGTAGACGACCCGGCTCACCCCGGCCTCGACGAGCGCCTGGGCGCAGGGGCCGGTCCGGCCGGTGTGGTTGCAGGGTTCGAGGGTCACGTACGCGGTGCCGCCGCGGGCGCGCCCGCCGGCGGCGCGCAGGGCGTGGATCTCGGCGTGAGGGCCGCCGGCCCGCTGGTGGAAGCCTTCGCCCACCGGTGTTCCGGCGGCGTCGAGGATGACGCACCCGACGACGGGGTTGGGGCTGGTGGAGCCGAGACCGCGGGATGCGAGCGTGATCGCGCGCCGCATGGCGGTGATGTCGGCTGCGGTGTCCACCGGGTCCTCCTGCCTCTTCGGGCACGGACTCCGGGGCCTGTCGATGACGACAGATGAAGCGGAACGCGACAGGGGACGCCGTGACCGAGGACACGGACGCGCCTGTTCCGGGAGATCCCGGAACGCATCCGCCGACGGCGGCGTACCTGTGACGGCCCGCCGCGCACTGCCTCCCATCCGGACTTTCACCGTCGGTCCAGGAATCTCACCTGGTCAACCGGCCGCTGGATGCGGACGGGTCGCGGACTGTAACCGCCGGTTCGGAATTACACCGACCCCGGAGTGCGCTGCTGCTGGTACAGGACCAGTCTGCCACGGCCGCTCGTCGGCCATACGGGCGGGCGACTGTGGGCTGACTCACAGGATCGCGGGGCAGTGGGAACGCACAGTGACAGTCGGGGCGGTTGGTCCAGACCTGTTGACTCACTGGTCTAGTCCTCTTAATCTCCGCACACGGGCACCGGTTCCTCGCCGTGTCAGTACGTCGGGGGCCGCCGTGCCCCGCCCGGACCGCCGTGCGGTGACCGGAACGCCCCCGGTCACCGCACGGCCCTGGGCGCGCCCGGAGGAAGCAGGCGGGCCAGGGCCCGCCTGGCGCTGCTAACCGCCCGGTGCGAACAGCGCGTCCTGGGCGGCCTCGCGGGCCGCCACCAGTGCCCCGCGCAGCACGGCCGCTCCGCCGAGCGCCCCCGTCCTGACTTCCGTGGGCAGCGGCGACAGCGTGGCCAGCCGCTCCTCGACCCGTGCGGCCAGTCCGGCGCCACCCGCGTGACCCACCTCGCCCGACAGGACCACACAGCCCGGGTCGAGCACCGAGACCACGGCGGCGGCGCCGAGCGCGACGCGGTCGGCCAGCGCGTCCAGGAAGGCGTCGCCGTGCGCGGCCCCCGACAGGGCGGCGTGCACCGCGTGCACCGCGGCCGGGTCCTGTTCGCCGCCCCGCTCGCCCCGCGGCGCCACGGCCGGTACGCCGTACCGGGCGGCCAGCTCGCAGACGGCGGCCGAGCCGGCCAGGGAGTGGAACCCGCCGTCGCAGCTGACGGACGAGGGCACCCCCGCCGTCCACGGCACGGGCAGGAAGCCGATCTCACCGGCCCCGCCGGAGGCTCCGCGGCGCAGCTTGCCTTCGAGCATGACGGCGGCGCCGATGCCGTGGCCGAGCCAGAGCAGGACGAAGGTGTCACGGTCGCGGGCCGCGCCGACGCGCTGTTCCGCGACGGCCGCGAGGTTGGTCTCGTTCTCCACGAGCACGGTGGCCGGCAGCCGTTCCTGGAGCGCGGCGACGAGCCCCCGGTGCCAGGCGGGCAGGCCGGTGGTGTCGCGGAGCTCCCCGGTGGCCGGGTCGATCAGCCCGGGAGCCCCGATGCCCACACTGTGCAGCGGAACGGGGCCTGCCTTGTGCGCCGTACGCTCCAGCAGTGCGACGGCCTGCTCGATGGCCCGTCCCGTACCGGTCCCGACGTCGATGGGCACGGTGTCCTCGGCGAGCGTCACCCCGAGGAGGTCCGCGACGACGACCGTGACGCTGTCGGTACGCACGTCCAGGGCCGCGAGGTGCGCGCGGTCGGCGGCGATCCCGTACAGCCGGGCGTTGGGCCCGCGCCGCTCGGCGCCGCTCTCGCCGACCACCCGGATGAGCCCGGCCCCCTGGAGACGCTCGACGAGGTCGGCGACCGTGGGGCGCGAGAGTCCGGTGAGCGCTTTGAGCTGGGTGGCCGTCAGAGGACCGTCCCGCTGGAGCAGTTTTAGGGCGAGCCGGTCGTTGATGGCCCGGGCGGTGCTCGGTGAGGCGGGCATACCGCGATCCTTCCAGATCGTGCCGTGCGAGGCACCGCCTATTTATCAGGCAGGGTTCCTGATATTTTACGCACGGCGTTGTGGAGACGACTGCCGGGACCTCCGGCGGGCCACGATTCCCAGGGAGGGCACGGCGGTATGACGACGGATTCCACCAGTACGGTATTCGGCGAGGAGCAGGTGAGGCACGCCAGGATCGCGGTCTCCGCGGTCTTCATGGTCCACGGGGCGGTGACCGGCAGCTTCGCCACCCGCGTGCCGTGGATTCAGGACCACGCCTCGGTGAGCGCGGGACAGCTCGGCCTCGCGCTCGCCTTCCCCGCCATCGGCGCCTCGCTCGCCATGCCCCTCGCGGGCCGCATAAGCCACCGCCTCGGCGCCAGGACCGCGCTGCGCGGACTGCTGTTGCTCTGGACGCTGGCACTGATCCTGCCGGCCCTGGCCCCGAACCTCGTGACGCTCTGCGCGGCGCTCTTCGTCTACGGGGCGACGGCCGGGATGTCGGACGTGGCGATGAACGCGCTCGGGGTCGAGGTGGAGAACCGGCTCGACAAGTCGATCATGTCCGGGCTGCACGGGATGTGGAGCGTCGGCGCCCTGATCGGTTCGGCCGCGGGCACGGTCGCCGCCCACCTCGGCACCGACGCCCGGCTGCACCACACCATCGCCGCCCTCACGCTCACGGCACTCGGGCTGATCGCCTGCCAGAGGGTGCTGGACCTGCGCCGCGAGGCGGACGAGGAGCCGCCTCCGCGCTTCACCCTGCCGCCCAGGTCGGCGCTGATCATCGGCGCCGTGGGCTTCTGCGCGGTCTTCGCCGAGGGAGCCAGCCTCGACTGGTCGGCGGTCTACCTCAGGGACATCATGGGCAGCTCCGCCGGGCTGGCCGCCGCGTCCACGACGGCGTTCGCGCTGACGATGGCCGTGGCCAGGATCGCCGGCGACAAGGTCGTGGACCGTTTCGGCGCGGTCAGGACGGTCCGGGTGGGCGGCGGGCTCGCGACGGCCGGCGGACTGCTCGTGGTCCTGGCCCCGAACGCCGCGGTGGCCCTGTGCGGCTTCGGACTGCTCGGCCTCGGGGTCGCCGTCGTCGTCCCCCTGGCGTTCGCCGCCGCGGGGCGCAGCGGCCCCAACCCCAGTCAGGCGATCGCGGGGGTCGCCACCATCACGTACACCTCCGGGCTCATCGCGCCCTCCATGATCGGTTCGCTGGCGGAGGCGACCTCGCTGATCGTCTCGTTCGGCCTGGTGACGGTACTGGCCTTCGGCCTGGTGCTGGGCGCGGGGGTGCTGCGCGGGGCCGACCGCGTGTCCCCGGGCGGCGCGGGCCCGGACGCCTCTCCCGCGAAGGCCGGACCCGGCACCTGACCGGCCGGGGCGCCGGGCGGGTGAGGCGGCCCGCGGCCGTAACATGACGCTGATCATTTCGGCGGGAGAACACTCCGCACGGACATGCGCGGTGAACACTCCGCACGGACACACAGGGAGCGACCATGGGCGGCCTCGGCGTGCGCTGGACCTTGCACGGCGACGGGAAGACCCCGGCGCCCGGGGCCGTGGTGCGCCCCGACGAGCGGCTGTCCTGGCCGCGTACGTTCGGGCTGGGCGCCCAGCACGTGGTGGCCATGTTCGGGGCCTCCTTCGTCGCGCCGGTGCTGATGGGCCTGGACCCGAACCTCGCGATCATGATGTCCGGTGTCGCGACGGTGATCTTCCTGCTGGCGACGAAGGGGCGGGTGCCCAGCTATCTCGGCTGTTCGCTCTCCTTCGTCGGCGTGGCCGCGACGATCCGCGCGAGTGGGGGCGACAGTGCGACCGTCACGGGCGCGGTCCTCGTGGTGGGCGCGGTGCTGTTCCTGGCGGGGCTCGTGGTGCAGCGGTTCGGCGCGCGGATCATCCACGCGGCGATGCCGCCCGTGGTGACCGGCGCGGTCGTCATGCTGATCGGTTTCAACCTGGCGCCCGTGACGGCGTCGACGTACTGGCCCCAGGACCAGTGGACGGCGCTGCTGGTGATGCTGTTCACCGGACTGGCCGTGGTCTGCCTGCGCGGTTTCTTCTCCCGGATCGCGATCTTCCTCGGCCTGGTCTTCGGCTACGTGCTGTCCTGGGTGCTCGACCGGGTCTTCGGGAAGATCCACTCCCCGGCGGGCGGAGCCGAGTCCGTCGACCACTGGCGGCTCGACCTCTCCGCCGTCGCGCACGCCGACTGGGTCGGGCTCCCCTCCTTCCACGCGCCCAGCTTCGAGTGGTCGGCGATCCTGGTGGCCCTGCCCGTCGTGATCGCGCTGGTCGCGGAGAACGCCGGGCATGTGAAGGCGGTCGGCGAGATGACCGGTGACTCGCTCGACGACAAGCTGGGCACCGCCATCGCCGCCGACGGCGCCGCCTCCATGCTCTCCACCGCGGTGGGCGGCCCGCCGAACACCACGTACTCCGAGAACATCGGTGTGATGGCCGCGACCCGGGTCTACTCCACCGCCGCCTACTGGGCCGCCGCCTGTTTCGCCCTGCTCTTCGGACTCTGCCCCAAGTTCGGCGCGGTCGTCGCCGCGATCCCCGGTGGAGTGCTCGGCGGCATCACCGTCATCCTGTACGGGATGATCGGCCTGCTCGGCGCGCAGATCTGGACGAACGCCAGGGTCGACCTCCGCAACCCGCTCAACCTCGTGCCGGCCGCCGCGGGCATCATCATCGGCGTCGGCGGGGTCAGCCTGAAGATCACCGACGACTTCGAGCTGAGCGGTATCGCGCTCGGCACCGTTGTCGTGATCACCGGTTACCACGCCCTGCGCGCCTTCGCACCGGCCCACCTGAGGTCTCAGGAACCCCTGCTGGACTCGGGCACCTCGACGTACGACCAGGAGAAGCCCGCCGCCGAGGGCTGAGGCGAACGGGCGGAACTTCGCCCGTTCCGATGAACGCACGGCCTGCCGGCACCGCGGCCGGCCGGGGACTGGGACGCTGCCCGCATGGCGCAGTCCGAGCAGTACGCAGACCTCGCGGGACCCGGCACCGCGACCCTTGACGTCCCCGCGGTGATCGGGCGGCTGCGGGCCTTCCGCTCCGGCTGGCCGCCGCACGACGGAGTGGCGGTCTTCCACGACGCCTACCTGACGGTGTCGGAGAAGGCCGGCCGGCGCACCCCGGAGACGCTGGACGCCCTGCTCGCCGGGCGCTATCTGGCGGCGGTGGACACGGCTGCCGCGGGTCTGCGCCCGGCCGCCTGCTGGCGTCCGCTGTTCCGGTACCGGCGCCATCCCGGCGTACGGCCGGCGCAGTTCGCGCTCGCGGGGATCAACGCGCACGTCGGTAACGACCTCGCGCTCGCCGTGGTGGACGCCTGCCACGCGCTCGGGTGCGCCCCGCCCGATCTGGAGGACGCGTTCGAGCGGGCCGGGGATCTCCTGGCGATGGTGCGGGAGCGTGTCCTGGAGGAGCTGGAGGCGGGGCCAGGTCTGCCGGAGGTCACTGACCCGCTCACGCATCTGCTGGAGTCGTGGAGCCTGGAACGGGCCCGTGAGGCCGCCTGGTCGGCGGCGGGGGTGCTGTGGGAGCTGCGCGGCGCCCCCGGCTGGCCGGGGAGTTCAGGGAGCGGATGGACGCGGGCACGGGGCTGGTGGGGCGCTGTCTGCTCACGCCGTGCCGCTGACGCTGCCCGGTCCGCGCCGATCCGGCAAGGAACCCGCCGCCGAGGCGGGCCGGGGAGATGAGCCGGGCACGCCGCTGACGCCCCATCAGCAGCGGCACGCCCGGCCTCCCCCTTCGGCCGCCGCTCTCAGTTCTCCGGAAGCTCCACCGGACTGATCTCGTCGAAGACGTCGCCGGGGCCGGGGTTCGTCGCGTCCGTGGCACCGCCGAACTGGGTCATCACACCCCACACGGCGTTGAGCGCGGTCTGCACGGCGCCCTCGGCCCATCCGGCCGTCCAGGAGATGTCGTCGCCCGCGAGGAAGACGCCCCGCTTGTCGGCGGGCAGCCTGTCCTGCATGAAGTGGGTGAACAGCCGCCGCTGGTAGCGGTAGTGGCCCGGCAGGTTCGCCTTGAACGCCCCCATGAAGTAGGGCTCGTTCTCCCAGGAGACGGTGACCGGGTTGCCGATGACGTGCTTGCGGATGTCCACGTTCGGATAGATCTCGCCCAGGGACTTCAGCATCACGTCCATGCGCTCGCTCGGGGAGAGCGGCAGCCACTTCAGGCTGTCGTCGCACCAGGTGTACGAGAGGCAGATGACGGCCGGCTTGTCCGGGCCCTCGTCGAGGAGGTACGTGCCCCGGGTCATCCGGTCGGTCAGGGTCATCGACATGGTGTCGCGGCCGGTGACCTCGTCCTTGTCCAGCCAGAACGGCCGGTCCACCGGCACGAACAGCTTGGACGACTCCATGTAGTGGGTACGCTCCATCGCCGTCCAGTGGTCGATCGGGAAGAGCGCGTCGTCGCAGGCGATCTTGGAGAGCAGCAGCCAGGACTGCGCGGTGAAGACGGCCGCACGGTACGTACGGATGTCACCGCTCGCGTCGGTGACGGTGATCCTGTTGCCCGCGGTGCGGTTCAGCCGGGTCACGGCCGGACGTGGTTCGCCGTCGTGCAGGGAGGCGAGTGACGTGCCCAGGGGCCAGTGGACGATCTTCTGCGGTTCGCGGTCCCACAGGCGCAGCGGCAGCTGCTGGCTGCCGCCCACGATCCCGCGGTGGTGGTCGTCCGCCTCGCTGTAGACGACGCGCAGGATCTCCAGGATGGAGTTGGGGAAGTCGGTGTCCCAGCCGCCGGTGCCGAAGCCGACCTGTCCGAAGATCTCGCGGTGCCGGAAGGACTTGAACGCCTCGGACTCGCAGAGGAAGCCGTAGAAGGTCTGGTCGTCGAACTTCTCGACGAGCTTCGCCCAGATCTCCCGGATACGCGGGACGTCGCGCTCGCGCATCGCGCGGTTCATGTCGGAGAAGTCCGCGCCCTCCTCCAGGCAGGTGTTCCAGGCGTCCATGACGTCGCGGTAGACCTGCGGCAGGTCGGCGATGGTCTCCGCGTAGTGCGACTCGCCCTTGAGATCGACGACGGTCGAGGGGGTGGCCGGGGACAGCGGGTTGGGGAACGGCCTGGTCTCCAGGCCCACCAGGTCGATGTAGTGCTGGAGGGCCGTGGAGGACGGCGGGAAGCGCATCGCGCCCATCTCGGCCGTCAGTTCGGGGTCACAGCCCTCGAAGCCGACGGTACGCAGCCGGCCACCGATCTGGTCGGCCTCGTAGACGACGGGCCTGAGCCCCATCTTCATCAGTTCGTAGGCGGTGATGATGCCGGAGAGCCCGCCGCCGATGACGGCGACCTCGGCGCCGTGCTCGGTGGCCGGGACCTGCCCGATGCCCGCCGGGTGGGCGAGGAAGTCGTCGTACGCGTAGGGGAAGTCCGGCCCGAACATGGTGATCGGCGGTTGCGCGTCGGTGTGCTGGACGGCGTTGGGCACCGTGGACGTCATGGGGTGGGGACTCCTTGCGCGGAACAGTGGAACGGGGTGTGACGAGGGAGGTCCGGCTCAGGCGAGGGAGCCGTAGAGGCCGGGGCGGCGGTCGCGCAGATACGGGTTGGCGGCGCGCGAGGCGGTCAGCGCCTCGGGATCGACCTCGCCGATGACGAGCTCCTCGCCGCGGCCGGCCCGGACCCGCACCACACCGTCCGGCCCGGCCAGACAGCTCAGGCCGATGAACTCGAACTCGCCTTCCTGTCCAGCCCTGTTGACGTACGCCACGTACATCTGGCTCTCGAAGGCACGCACCGGCACGACGGATTCGGCGACGAACTGGAAGGGGTGCATCTGCGCGGTCGGCACCAGCAGCAGATCCGTGCCCGCGAGCGCGTGCGCCCGGACGTTCTCCGGGAACTCGACGTCGTAGCAGACCAGCAGGCCGACGCGTACGCCACCGAGCTCCGCCTGCACCACAGGCTGCTCGCCGGGGGTGAACCACTCCTGCTCGTAGCAGCCGAAGAGGTGGGTCTTGCGGTAGTTGGCAAGGGCGGCCCCGTCGGGACCGATGAGCTGCGCCGCGTTGAAGATCCGCTCCCCCGCGCGCTCCGGGTAGCCGTAGAGCACCGCGAGCCCGTGCCGTACGGCGATCCCGGCGACGGCCTGCGCGCCCGGCCCGTCCGGGGCCTGGGCCAGCCGGGGGACGGCGTCGCCGATGGCGTAGCCGGTCAGGAACATCTCCGGGCAGACGAGCAGCTGCGCCCCGGCCCCGGCGACACGCCCGGCGGCCTCGTCGAGGATCCTGAGGTTCTCCTCCACGGCACCGGGACGACCGGAACTCTGGAGCAGGGCGGTGCGCAACGACGGCATGGCTGACCTCGGGGGCGGTGCGAGCGGGGTGGGGAGACGTATCGACGGTACGGCCCGCCGATCCCCCCGGACAAGGCGCGACCATTGCGCCCCCGCGACGATCCATTGCGCCCTTCGGCTCCAGGACGGCGATTCGTTGCGCGGAACGTCTTCGCAGGTCAGAAGGGTGATGTGGGTCTCACCGACAGAGGTACGCCGAGGTCCGGGCCGGTCCGGTGACCGAGGAGGGGACACCCGCCGCAGTGACCCGCGCGCTACGCCGGCGGCGACCCCGCCGCATACCGCCGCAGCAACGGCGACAGCACGAGCACGGACTTCGTCCGCTCCACGTACGGCTCCCCGCGATCCGCTCCAGCACCTGCTCGAAGTGGCGCATGTCCGCGGCGAACACCTGCACGACCGCGTCCGCCTCGCCCGTGACCGTCGAGGCGGACGCCACCTCCGGATACGCCGCGAGTCCTCGTCTGATCGCCTCCGGAGAGGTGTTGCGGCTGCAGTAGATCTCGATGAACCCCTCGGTCTCCCAGCCCAGCGCCGCCGGGTCCACCCGAACAGTGAACCCTGTGATCGCGCCCTCGGCGCGCAGCCGGTCGACACGCCGTTTCACGGCGGGGGCGGACAGCCCGACCAGCGCGCCGATGTCGGCGTAGGAGCGCCGGGCGTCTTCGGCGAGGGCGTGGACGATACGTTCGTCGAGGTCGTTCAGGCGCACTTCGGGCGGTTCACTTCTCTGCGGTCCGGTTCGGGAGGCGACGGCGGCGCCGCCGCCCCCGAAGTAGACCACGCGCGCCCACCCGCGGCGCGCTCACCGCCGCCGGCCGGTCAGAACGGGAACTGCGAGCGCCCGTGCTGCACCGAGATCCACTTCTGCGTGGTGAACGCCTCGATCATCGACTCGCCGTTCAGCCTGCCGAGACCCGACGCCTTCTCGCCGCCGAACGGGACGAGGGGCTCGTCGTGGACCGTGCCGTCGTTGATGTGGACCATGCCGGTGTGCATGCGCTGACCCACCCGCACCCCGCGCTCGATGTTGCCGGTGTGCACGGCGCCGCTCAGCCCGTACGGGGTGTCGTTGGCGATGCGTACCGCCTCGTCCTCGCCGTCGAACGGGACCAGCAGCGCGACGGGACCGAAGATCTCCTGGTGCAGGACGGGTGAGTCGCCGGCGAGGCCGGTGAGCACGGACGGGCTCACCACGTTGCCCTCGGCCCGGCCGTGCAGCAGCGCCGTGGCGCCGGCCGCGACGGTCTGGTCCACCAGCTTGGACACCGCTTCGGCCTGCGTGGAGTTGATCAGCGGGCCGATCTGGGTGGCCGGGTCGGCCGGGTCGCCGACCCGCAGCGAGGCCACCTTGGCGACGAACTTCTCGGTGAACTCCTTCTCCACCGCCCGGTCGACCAGAATCCGGTTGGCCGCCATGCAGACCTGGCCCTGGTGGATGTACCGGCTGAAGACGGCCGCGTCCACGGCGTAGTCCACATCGGCGTCGTCGAGCACGATGAGCGCGCTGTTGCCGCCCAGTTCGAGTACGACGCGCTTCAGGTTCGCCGCGCAGACGGTCGCGACGTGCCGGCCCACCTTGTCCGAGCCGGTGAAGGAGATGACCTGCGGGACCGGGTGCTCCAGCAGCGTGTCACCGATCTCGGCGATGTCGGTGATCACGACGTTCAGGAGGCCGGCGGGCAGCCCCGCGTCCTCGAACACCTTCGCCAGCAGGGTGCCGCCGCAGATCGGGGTGTTCTGGTGCGGCTTGAGCACCACGGCGTTGCCGAGGGCCAGCGCGGGCGCCACCGACTTGAGCGACAGCAGGAAGGGGAAGTTGAAGGGGCTGATGACACCCACGACGCCGACGGGAACCCGGTAGACCCGGTTCTCCTTGCCCTCGGTCGGTGAGGGGAGTATCTGCCCGGCGGGCCGGAGCGCGAGCTGGATCGACTCGCGGAGGAACTCCTTGGCCAGGTGGATCTCGAAGGCGGCCTTCAGCCGCGTGCCGCCCAGCTCGGCGACGATCGCCTCGCTGATCTCCGGCTCGCGCTCCTCGACGATCCGCAGCGCCTTCTCCAGCACACCCCGCCGGGAGTACGGGTTGGTGTCCGCCCACGCCTGCTGGGCCCGTTCGGCCGCACGGTATGCCTGGTCCACCTCTTCGGCGGTGGCGACCGGGATCGAGGCGAGCTTCTCCCCGCCGTACGGGTTGAAGTCGATGATGTCCCACGACCCCTTCCCCGGCCTCCACTCGCCGTCGATGTACTGATGGGCCAGGTCAGTGAAGAAGGACATGAGATCCCTTACCGCAGAGGGGCGGGCAGCTGATTGCGGCTCATGTTACTTAATTGTCAACTGAGTTGAGGAGGGCGCGGAGACGCCCCGAGGAGGGCGCCCGGCACCCGGTGCGGCCCGTGCGAAAGCCCCTCCCGGCGTCGGTCGCCGGAAGGGGCTCAGCGGTTGCCGCGGAGGGCCGGGATCAGCTCCAGCTGGCGTGCAGCGGCTTGCCCTCGGCGTATCCGGCGGCGCTCTGCACCCCGACGACCGCCTTCTGTGCGAACTCCTCCAGGGAGGCCGCGCCCGCGTAGGTGCAGGAGGAGCGGACACCGGCGATGATCGAGTCGATCAGGTCCTCGACGCCGGGCCGGGTCGGGTCCAGGAACATCCGTGAGGTGGAGATGCCCTCCTCGAAGAGCGCCTTGCGCGCCCGGTCGTACGCGGACTCCTCCGAGGTGCGGTTCTTCACGGCGCGCGCCGACGCCATGCCGAAGGACTCCTTGTAGTAGCGCCCGTCGGCGGACTGCTGGAGGTCGCCCGGCGACTCGTACGTACCGGCGAACCAGGAGCCGATCATGACGTTGGACGCGCCAGCGGCGAGTGCCATCGCGACGTCGCGCGGGTGGCGGACACCGCCGTCGGCCCAGACGTGCTTGCCGTACTTCTTCGCCTCGGCCGCGCACTCCAGGACGGCGGAGAACTGGGGCCTGCCCACTCCGGTCATCATCCGGGTGGTGCACATGGCGCCGGGACCGACACCGACCTTGATGATGTCGGCGCCGGCCTCGATCAGATCGCGCACGCCTTCGGCGGCCACGATGTTGCCCGCGACGATCGGCACCTGGGGGTCGAGCGCCCGGACGGCCCGGACCGCGGCGATCATGGACTCCTGGTGGCCGTGGGCGGTGTCCACGACGAGCGTGTCCGCGCCCGCGTCGAGCAGCTGCTTGGCCTTGCTCGCCACGTCGCCGTTGATCCCGACCGCGGCGGCGACGCGCAGCCTGCCCGCCGCGTCGGTCGCGGGGGTGTAGAGCGTCGCGCGCAGTGCGGCCTTACGGGTGAGGATGCCGGCGAGCCTGCCGTCCGCGTCCACCGCGGGGGCGAGCTTGCGGTTGGCGCCGTCGAGCTTGTTGAAGGCGTCGCGCGGGTCGATGTCCGCGTCGAGCAGGACCAGGTCCCTCGACATGACCTCGGTGAGCTGCGTGAAGCGGTCGACGCCGGTCAGGTCGTGCTCGGTGACGACGCCGACGGGGCGGTAGTCGTCGTCGATGACGACGCCCGCGCCGTGGGCGCGCTTGTGGAGCAGGGAGAGGGCGTCCGCGACGGTCTGCCCGGGGGCCAGCACGATCGGGGTGTCCAGCACCAGGTGGCGGGTCTTGACCCAGCTGATGACCTCGGTCACGACCTCGATCGGGATGTCCTGGGGGATGACGACGAGACCGCCGCGGCGTGCGATGGTCTCGGCCATCCGGCGGCCCGCGATCGCGGTCATGTTGGCGACGACGAGCGGGATCGTGGTGCCCGTGCCATCGGGCGAGGAGAGATCCACGCCCTGGCGGGACCCGACGGCGGAGCGCCCGGGAACCATGAAGACATCGTCGTAGGTGAGGTCGTACGGGACCGAGGGGGACTCTGTGTAGCGACCGGTGCCCGGCTCAAGAAAACGCATAACACTCATTTTTTCATACGAAACGGTGCAGGTCGTCTCCACGAAGACACAGCAAAAGCCCCCCGTTCTCGTCTGTTCCTCCGAGGAGGAGGTCGGGAGGGCCGGGCAAGTGGAACCTGCCTTACCCGCAGACCCTACCCGAACGACATTCGAACCATTCCCGATCACCATCGCTGGACCCGGTGACAAGGGGTCAGGTAGCTTCAAATCCGCAGGTCTCAGAGGTACCGCAGCGCCGAGGACCAACGACCGGAACACCTGTCACGCGTTTGACCGGAGAGGATTCGAATCCGCCCGTGGAGAGCGAACTGCCGGACATCTACTGCCCGTTCCCCCAGCGGACCAGTCCGCACGTCGGGCAGACCCGTGAGCACCTCGACACCTGGACTCGACGGACCGGCCTCGTACACAGGGCATCCGCGAGAGCCAGGTTCGAACAAGCCGATTTCGGCTCCTTCGTCGGGATGGTCTATCCGGCCGCCGGCCCCGAACACCTGGATCTGGTGGCCGACTGGTTCGTCTGGCTGTTCCTCGTCGACGACCAGCTCGACGACGGCCAGCTGGGCCGCGATCCGGAACGTGTACGGGAAGTGGTCGCCCGCATGCTCGCCGTCGTGGACGGCCTGAGCACCGCTCCGACGGCCGACGTGCAGCTCCCCGCCGCCGTCGTCGCGCTGGAGGACCTGTGGGCGCGCACCATCCCGGGCACGGCGCCGCACTGGCGAAGGCGCTTCGCCTGGCACCTCACCACGTACCTGACGACGGCCACCAGCTGGGAGGCCGGGAACCGGGCCGAAGGCGTGGTGCCCTCCGAGGAGACGTACATCGCCAAGCGGCGGCACACGGGTGCGATCCACGTCTGCATGGACCTGATAGAGATCGTAGCGGGCATCGAGGCCCCGGAGTCGATCCACAACGACCCCCGCTTCATCACCGCGCTGGAAGCGTCCTGCAACGTGGTGTGCTGGGCCAATGACGTCTACTCCTTCGAGAAGGAGCAGGTCCTCGGCGAGATCCACAACCTCGTGCACCTGGTCCGCCACCACCGGGGCTACGGGGAACAGCAGGCCATCGACCACGTCTGCGCCCGGATAGCCGCCGAGACCGAACGCTTCCTCACGGCCGAGGAGGAGCTGCTCGACCTGTATCCGCAGCTGGCCGACATGCTCGTCCCGTATCTGGACGGCATGCGCAGCTGGATGCGCGGGAATCTGGACTGGTCCCGGCTCACCCCCGCTACAACCCGGCCGACGTCAGTCAGTACGAGGAGCCGGAGGAGTATCTGGAGGAGACCGTGCTCGGCTTCTCCGCCCGCCGCGCCGCCCTGCGCGGCGGGAGCGACGCCCGCTCGTGCTGAGCGCGGCGGGCCGGGCGCACCGTGCGCCGCCCGGCCCTCCGTCTGTCCGCTCCGCCCCGCTGCTCAGACGGTGTCCGGGTCGGCCCGCTCCAGCGCCGGACGGGTTCCGGCCGCCGACTCGGTCAGCAGGAAGTCGGCGGCGGCCGTGTCCGTCACCAGGCTGGTGACCAGGCCGGACCGCAGGACCGCGCCGATCGCCGCCGCCTTGCGCTGGCCGCCCGCGATCGCCACCACCTCGGGAATCCTGCGCAGCCGGTCCGCCTCCACGGTGATGCACCGCTCGCCCAGGTCGCGTCCCACCCTGCGCCCCTGCGCGTCGAAGAGGTGCGCGGACATCTCGGCCGCGACGCCGAGCGAGGCGTAGTGGGCGCGCTCCTCGTCCGAGAGCATGTCGTGGACGGTGGAGATGCCCGGCTCCCAGGAGCCGATGGAGACCGCGGCGACCGTCACCTTGTCGAAGTACTCGAAGGCGCGCGCGATGCCCGTCTGGTTCCGCAGCGCGGCCGCCGTGGCCGGGTCGGGCAGCAGCATCGGCGCGTAGATCGGGTGCGCCTCGCCGCCGGACACCTGCGCCGCGCGGCGGACCGCCTCGACCGAGCCGCGCTCGGCCGTCCCCGCGTCGTACACCCCGGTGAGCTGCACGACCGTGCAGGGCGGCAGCCGGTCGAGTGCCGCCGCCATGTGGATGGTGGACCGGCCCCAGGCCAGTCCCAGCACATCGCCCTCGTTCACCAGCTCGCCGAGGAGATCGGCCGCGACCTCGCCCAGGTTCTCCGGGTCGGGGGCGTCCTCCTGCTCCTCGGCCGGGGACTCGACGACGACCGCGTGGCGCAGTCCGTAGCGGGCCCTGAGCGCGTCGGAGCGCTCCGCGTCCAGCTCGGCCGGAACCCGGATCTCGATGCGTACGAGATCCCGCTCAAGGGCGGTCTCCAGGACCCGGGCCACCTTGAAACGGCTGACGCCGAACTCCTCGGCGATCTGGATCTTCGACTTGCCCTCAAGGTAGAACCGGCGGGCCATGGCCGCCGCCTGCACGAGCTCCGCGGGTCCCATCCGCATGGCTGACCGACCCGCCGAGATGCCAGACACCGCGATCTCCTCACTGCTGTTCACACGCCCGATACGCCGTTCATCCTGTCAGATACGGCGATCCCTGATCAGCCACGTCGGGCCGCGTTCATCTGTCCTTGGCTCAGTGGCCGCATGCCCAGGACGCCGCGGCCGTCGCCGCGTCCGCCTGGGCCCTCAGTCCCCGCACCGCCTCGGCCGGGTCCCCGGCGCCGTACACCGCGGAACCCGCCACGAACACGTCGGCGCCCGCTTCGGCACACCGCTCGATGGTGGTGGCGGAGACCCCGCCGTCCACCTGGAGCCACAGTTCGAGACCGTGCTTCCTGATCAGCTCACGGGTGCGGCGGATCTTCGGCAGCATGATGTCCAGGAAGGACTGGCCTCCGAAGCCCGGCTCCACCGTCATGATCAGCAGCATGTCGAGTTCGGGGAGGAGGTCCTCGTACGGCTCGACGGGCGTGGCGGGCTTGAGCGCCATCGAGGCGCGCGCCCCCTTGGCCCGGATCTCCCTGGCCAGCCGCACCGGCGCCGCCGCCGCCTCCACGTGGAAGGTGACGGAACCGGCGCCCGCCTCGACGTACTGCGGCGCCCAGCGGTCCGCGTCCTCGATCATCAGATGGCAGTCCAGCGGGGTGTCCGTGGCTCTGCCCAGTGCCTCGACGACCGGCACACCGAGCGTCAGGTTGGGCACGAAGTGGTTGTCCATCACGTCGACGTGGAGCCAGTCGGCTCCCTCGACGGCCTTCGCCTCCTCGGCGAGACGCGCGAAGTCGGCGGACAGGATGCTGGGGTTGATCTGCGCCATGCCCCCAGCCTGCCACGTTCCGCGCCACTTCCCCGCCTCGGTACGTACCAAAGCATCGCGTGAACCTCACAGTTCACGCATTACCGGCTTTTCGCCGGTGTTCCGACCGGTTCAGGCCGTGCGCCGCAGCAGCGCCAGGTACATCGCGTCCGTGCCGTGCAGGTGGGGCCAGAGCTGTACGTCCGGTCCCTCCCCCAGCGCGGGCACGCCCGGCATCAGAGGACGCGCGTCCACCCACTTGGCCTCGAAGGACTGCTGTCCGCCCCGGCCCTTGAGTACGTCGTCGACGACGACCCTGGTCTCCGCGAGATGCGGCGAACAAGTCGCGTAACCGACGACCCCGCCGATCCGTACGGCCTTCAACGCCTCGCGCAGGAGGCCGCGTTGGAGCGGCGCGAAGCTTTCGAGGTCCTTCGCCCTGCGTCGCCAGCGCGCCTCGGGACGACGGCGCAGCGCCCCCAGACCGGAGCACGGGACGTCCATCAGGACCCGGTCGAAGGAGCCCGGCCGCCACGGCGGGCGGGTCCCGTCCGCGGTGATCACCTGGTACGGGCCCGGGTTGCCGGCCAGCGACCGCTCGACGAGCCGCGCGCGGTGCGGCTGCTTCTCGGCGGCGAGGAGGGCGGCGCCCCGGCCGGCCGCGAGGCCCGCCAGCAGCGCGGCCTTGCCGCCGGGGCCCGCGCAGCCGTCGAGCCAGCGGGTGTCCCTGCCCTCGACCGGCGCGTTGGCGAGGGCCACGGCGACGAGCTGGCTCCCCTCGTCCTGCACTCCGGCGCTGCCGTCCTGGACGGCGGTCAGAGCGCCCGGCTCACCGCCCTCGGCCATCCGCACGGCGTAGGGCGACCAGCGGCCGGGCAGTCCGTTGTCCTCGCCGAGAGCGGCCAGGAGTTCACCGGTGGTGGAGCGGCCGGGACGGGCGACCAGGGTCACCTCGGGCCGTTCGTTGTCCGCTTCGAGGAGGTCCTCGATCCCGGCGCGGCCTCCGCCGAGAGCGTCCCAGAGTGCGGAGACGATCCAGCGCGGATGCGAGTGGACGATGGAGAGATGGTCCTCGGCGTCCTTCTCGTAGGAGGGGGCCACCTGCGCCACCCAGGTGTCCAGGTCGTGGGCCGTCACCTTGCGCAGCACGGCGTTGACGAACTTGGCGCGCCCCTCGCCCAGCACCACCCGGGCCAGCTCCACGCTGGCCGAGACGGCGGCGTGGGTCGGGATACGGGTGCCGAGCAGCTGGTGCACACCCATGTTGAGGACGTCGAGCACCGGCGGGTCGACCTCGCTCAGCGGCCGGTCGACGCAGGCCGCGACGATCGCGTCGTACGTGCCCTGGCGGCGCAGCGTCCCGTAGACCAGCTCGGTCGCGAGCGCCGCGTCCCTGCCGTCGAAGTCGCCCTTGGCCCGTGCCTTCTTGAGCAGCGGGGGCAGGACGAGGTTGGCGTACGCGTCGCGTTCGTCGACCGCCCTCAGCGCCTCGAAGGCGAGGAACCGTACCGGGTCCTTCTGGGGACGGCGATGCGGCTTGGCGGGACGGCGACGCTGCTGGTCAGTCACGAGAAAGGTGCTCCGCTGATGGTGAGGGGACGACCCTCCCAGGGTACGTCGCGGCCGGGGCGGGCCCGTCCTGTGCTCCCCGGGCGAACGCGCCGCCCTCCGCTATGCCCCCAGCAGCTCGCCCGGCACGATCCGCACCCCGCGCGCCCAGTCGGCGCCGCGCATCGGCTTCTTCCCCTGCGGCTGGACCCACAGCAGCTCCACGGCGTGCGAGCCGGTGCCCACGTACACGTTGTTCTTGGCGGCGGAGAGCTCGCCCGGCGCGAGGCCGGTGCGCTCCAGGACGGGCACGGCCTGGATCAGCTTCAGGCGCTCCCCGCGGAAGAGCGTCCAGGCGCCGGGGGCGGGGGTGCAGCCCCGGATCACCCGGTCGACCCGCAGCGCGGGGGCCGACCAGCGCACCTGGGCGTCCTCGACGGTGATCTTGGGGGCGAGGGTGACACCATCGGCCGGCTGCGGGACCGCGTGCAGGGTGCCGTCCTCGATGCCGTCCATGGTCGCGGCGAGCAGACCGGCGCCGGCGAAGGCGAGCCGGGTCAGGACGTCGCCGCTGGTGTCGGTGGGCCGTACCTCCTCGGTCAGGACGCCGTACACCGGCCCCGAGTCCAGCCCTTCCTCGATCAGGAACGTCGAGGCGCCGGTCACCTCGTCGCCCGCCATGACCGCGTGCTGCACGGGCGCCGCGCCGCGCCAGGCGGGCAGCAGCGAGAAGTGGAGGTTGACCCAGCCCCGGGCGGGCACGGCGAGCGCAGCCTTGGGCAGCAGCGCCCCGTAGGCGACGACGGGGCAGCAGTCCGGTGCGATCTCCTTCAGCCGCGCGAGGAACTCCTCGTCGCGCGGTCTGACGGGCTTGAGCACCTCGATCCCGGCCTCCTCCGCACGTTCCGCGACGGGGCTGGCGACCAGCCGGCGGCCCCGCCCGGCGGGTGCGTCGGGACGGGTGACGACGGCGGCCACCTCGTGGCGGCCGGAGGCGAGCAGGGCGTCCAGGGCGGGTACGGCCACCTCTGGGGTGCCTGCGAAGACGAGCTTCATGGGGGCTGACTGCCTCTCGGGCCGACGTACGGTGATGCGCAGCACACCAGTCTAGGGCCAGTGGCCACCCCGGCGACCGGGGGGCGTACGCGAGGCCGTGCGCCCCCCGCACACGCACATACGCCCCGGTAAGCGTGACCACATCCCCCGGTGGCGCGTTGGTCAAGAGAGATTGACCGAAGTGGGCCGCCTCGGTGCGGCCCCGATCCCTTTCATCGCCGGTTCGAGAGGCTTCTTCATGGCCGACCACGCAACCCACGACGCCCAGGCCCGGGCCAGTCTGCATCTCCTGGTGCGGGACATCGAGCGGGTCCGGCGGCAGGTGGACGCGCTGCGCACCCTCACCGCACAGCTGGGCAACGTCTACCGTCCACGCCGCTCCGGCCCGTCAGCGGGCTTCGTCGTCTACGGCAGGGCTCCGGCTCCCACCGTCCGCCTGGCCCAGGAACTGCGGGACAGCGTCGAGACCCTGGTCACCGCGGCGGTCGACTTCGACCGCTCGCTCGGTTTCTCCTGGGACGCGGTGGGCTCCGCCCTCGGGGTCACGAAGCAGGCGGTGCACCGCCGCTACGGCGCCCGCCGCAACGCGCCGAACCCCGCGCCCGCCGAAGAGGCGGTCGCCGACGGGAGCGAGGCGCAGCGGCCGGTGGCCGTGATCCCCGCCCCCGTCGCCGCCTCCGGCCCCCCGCTCCCCTGCGTACCCGCGGCCCGCTCGATGCCGCCCCAGCCCTCGGCCGCCGGCCCCGCGCCGCGGGAGGAGCTGCGCCCCGGCGCCTTCCCCGGCCCGCGCAACGGCTGACGCTCCGCCCCCTCTGCCCCTCCGTGCCGCACACACGGCGGGGCAGCCCCCCGGGCCCCTCAGCCGATGTCCGGCGGATCGATCCTGATCCGGACGGGCTCGCCGCCGCCCTTGGCCATGCGCGCCGCCTGCGCCGTCTTCAGAGCCGCGGCGAGGGCAGCTCCCCGCCCCGGCTCCACCCGTACGAGCGCCCGCTCCCAGCTCTCGCCCGGCGGGGCGTCCCACGCCCTGCGCGGCCTTCCGGGCTCGGCGGCGGGCACCGGCACGGGCCCCAGGATCTGCGCTTGCGGCGGCAGCTCCGCGGCGGCCAGGAACGCGGCCAGCGCCTCGGCCGGACCGGTGACCGAGGCCATCCGGGACACCGGCGGGAAGCCGAGCTCGGCCCGCTCCGCCAGCTCACGCCGCGCGTACCCGGCGGGGTCCCAGCGCACCAGCGCCTGCACGGCGCGGAGCGTCGGCTCCGCGACGATCACCACGGTGCCGCCCTCGCTCTGCCCCCGGACGAGCGAGGCGGCCGAAGTCCACCGGCGCAGCGCCTCCTCACCCGCCCGCAGGTCGGGCCTGCCGAGCATGGCCCAGCCGTCCAGCAGCAGCGCGGCGGCGTACCCCCCATCGGCGACGGGTTCGGCGCCCGGGGTACTGACGACCAGCGCGGGCACACCCGGCACCGCATCCAGGATGTGGTCGCGCCCGGACGTGCGCACCGGGACGGCGGGGAACGCCCTGCCCAGCTCCTCCGCCGTGCGCCGGGCCCCGACGATCTGGGCCCGCAGCCGGAAGGACCCGCAGCTCTCGCAGTGCCAGGACGTCTCGGCCCGCCCGCACCAGGCACAGTCGAGGTCCTGCTGGTCGGGGGCGCCCAGCGGCCCGGCGCAGTGCCGGCACCGCGCCGGTGTCCGGCAGCGCTCACAGGCCAGCCGGGGCGCGTACCCCCGACGGGGCACCTGGACCAGTACGGGACCGGTACGCAGACCGTCCCGGACGGTCTGCCAGGCGAGGCTGGGCAGCCGGGCGCTGCGAGCCGCGCCGTCCCGCGCCAGCTCGCCGTCCCCGACCGTGCGCACGAGGGGCGCCGCGCTCCTCAGCCGCTCCCGGTCCGCACTCAGGGGCAGCGCCCAGCCCGTCTCGACCAGCTGGGCCGCCTCCACGGTGCAGCTCGTACCACCGAGCAGGAACCCGCATCCGCCGTGCGCGGCCCGGAGCTCCAGCACCTCCCGGACGTGCGGGAACGGGGCGTTGTCGTCGCTGTGGCTGGAGTCGCCGTCGTCCCAGACGACGACCAGGCCCAGATCGGCGACGGGTGCGAACATCGCGGCCCTCGTCCCGACGACCGCCCGCACGGAGCCCCTGCGCACCGCGAGCCACTGCCCGTAGCGCTTCTCGGGTCCGGAGTCCGCCGTCAGGAGCGTGTGCCGCCCCTTCCCCAGCAGCCCGGTGAGCGCGGTGTCGACCCGGGCGGCGGCCCGGCCGTCCGGTACGACGACGAGCGCGCCCCGACCGGAGGCGAGTGTGGCGGCCACCGCCCTGGCGATCTCGTCCGGCCAGTGCGGGCCCGGCAGCGCGGTCCACACGGCGCGCGGGGCTCCGCCCTCGGCCAGCGCCCGCAGGAACGCGGGTCCCTGGCCGTATCTCTCCCAGCTCCCTGCCTCCGGCGGGGCGGGCGGGGGCAGGGGATCAGGGGACGGCCTGGACTCCGCTCTGCCGTTCCTGGGCGGCACGGCGAGCTGGAGGACGTCGGCGAGGCTGCCCGCGTACCGGTCGGCGACGGCCCGCGAGAGCGCGAGCAGCTCCGGGCCGAGGACCGGTTCGGGTGAGACGACGTAGGCGAGGGCGGCGAGCGCGCCCTGGTAATCGGATTCGGCGCGCCGCTCGATGAGGAACCCGTCGATCAGTCCGCCGCCCTCGCGTCGGCCGCCCCGGACGTTGCGCCCTCCGGCGCCGAACCGCACCCGCACCCGGACGCCGGGCCTGGCCTGCGCGTCGAGCTCTTCGGGACGGCGTAGTCGAAGTACTGGTCGAGATGGAGCACGCCCTTGTTGACCAGGACCCGGGCGACGGGCAGCTCCTTGGCCAGCGCGGCCCCGCGCCAGGTGCGCGGCTTGGCCCGTGGCACCCGCGCCCTGCGCACGGTCTCCCGGATCAGCGCAAGCTGCTCCGGTGCCCCCGCGTCGGGTCCGGCGGACCGCTCGTCGTCGCTGCTCACAGCCACATTCCTACCAGAGGGCACTGACAGCGGCGCCGGGCGTCACGACGCCGGGGCCCGGCCACCGCGATCGGTGTCCGGGCCCCGGGCATGAGCCGGACGGCCGCGTTCGTACGGGCCCGGGGAAGGCCGGGTCCGAGCCCGTCTCCCCGGCGTCGTTACAGGCCCGCGGCCCTGCGCAGTGCTTCCACGCGGTCGGTGCGCTCCCAGGTGAAGTCGGGGAGCTCCCGGCCGAAGTGGCCGTAGGCCGCGGTCTGGGCGTAGATCGGACGCAGCAGGTCGAGGTCGCGGATGATCGCGGCCGGGCGGAGGTCGAAGACCTCACCGATCGCGTGCTCGATCTTCTCCGTCTCGATCGTGGCCGTGCCGAACGTCTCCACGAAGAGCCCGACGGGCTCGGCCTTGCCGATCGCGTAGGCCACCTGGACCTCGCAGCGGGCGGCGAGCCCGGCCGCGACGACGTTCTTGGCGACCCAGCGCATCGCGTACGCCGCCGAGCGGTCCACCTTCGAGGGGTCCTTGCCCGAGAAGGCGCCCCCGCCGTGGCGGGCCATGCCGCCGTAGGTGTCGATGATGATCTTGCGGCCGGTGAGGCCGGCGTCGCCCATGGGGCCGCCGATCTCGAAGCGGCCGGTCGGGTTCACCAGGAGGCGGTAGCCCTCGGTCTCCAGCTTGATGCCGTCCTCGACGAGCTGCGCCAGGACGTGCTCGACGACGAACTCACGGATGTCCGGCGCGAGCAGTGAGTCCAGGTCGATGTCCGACGCGTGCTGCGAGGAGACGACGACCGTGTCGAGACGGACGGCCTTGTCGCCGTCGTACTCGATGGTGACCTGCGTCTTGCCGTCTGGGCGCAGGTACGGGATGGTCCCGTTCTTGCGGACGTCGGACAGCCGGCGCGAGAGCCGGTGCGCGATGTGGATCGGGAGGGGCATCAGCTCGGGCGTCTCGTCGCACGCGTAACCGAACATGAGGCCCTGGTCGCCCGCGCCCTGCTTGTCGAGCTCGTCGTCGGCCTCCCGCTGGGAGGCACCTTCGACGCGCTGCTCGTACGCCGTGTCGACACCCTGGGCGATGTCCGGGGACTGCGCGCCGATGGATACCGAGACGCCGCAGGACGCGCCGTCGAAGCCCTTCTTGGAGGAGTCGTAGCCGATCTCCAGGATCTTGTTGCGCACAAGGTTGGGGATGTCGGCGTAGGTCTTGGTCGTGACCTCACCCGCGACATGCACCAGACCAGTGGTGATCAAGGTCTCGACGGCGACGCGCGAGGAGGGGTCCTCCCGCAGGAGCGCGTCGAGAATCGTGTCGCTGATCTGGTCAGCGATCTTGTCGGGGTGACCCTCGGTGACGGACTCCGAGGTGAAGAGACGGCGGGACACATCGCTCCCTGGGGTTGCAGCGGCTGCTGGCTGAGCATTGATGGAACGTCCGGGAGCTGCGCCCGGCACGGTCCGGCGGCCAGTTTATCGGTCGGTTCCGGCGGTTGGGCCACGCGTCTCGCCCCTTGGGTGTTCTGTGACATGCGGCACTGATGACACCAGTGTGACCATCCCTCCCGCTGAGCGGCGTAAACATCCGCTTTCCAATATTTTCAGCCACCCGGCGGAGGGATGACGGAACCTAGCCGAAACGCGCTGCCACAAGGTCCCAGACGGTGTCGGCGAGGGCTTCCTTGGGCCCGAACGGCACCGGGACCTCGGCCCCGTCGGCGGCCAGCACGACGGCTTCGTTCTCCTCGGAGCCGAACGTCTTCCGCTCCCCCACCTCGTTGACGACCAGCAGGTCACAACCCTTGCGGCGAAGTTTCTCGCGGCCGTTCGCCAGCACGTCGTCCGTCTCGGCCGCGAATCCGACGACGATCCGGCCCGGCCGGGACCGGTCGGCGGAGATCTCCGCGAGAATGTCCGGATTACGGACCAGGGCGACGGGCTCGGGCTCGCGCCCGTCCTTCTTCTTGATCTTGCCCGTGGCGTACACCGCGGGCCGGAAGTCGGCGACGGCCGCGGCCATGACCACCACGTCGGCTCCGGCCGCCGCCTCCACCACTGCCTCGCGCAGCTGCGCGGCGGTCCCGGCCCGCAGGACTTCGGCTCCCGCCGGGTCCGGCAGCCCGGTGTTGGCCTCGATCAGGGTTACCCGCGCCCCCGGGCGACCGCGGTGCGCGCCAGGGCGTAGCCCTGCTTTCCCGAGGAGCGGTTGCCGAGGTAGCGGACGGGGTCGAGCGGCTCCCGCGTACCACCCGCGCTGATGACCACGTGGCGGCCCGCGAGGTCGGGGGCGGCGGTTCCCCTGGCCAGAATTCGACGGCAGACCTCGAAGATCTCGCCCGGATCGGGCAGCCGGCCCTTGCCGGTGTCGGCTCCGGTGAGCCGGCCGACCGCGGGTTCGATGACCACGGCCCCGCGCCGACGCAGCGTGGCGACGTTCTCCTGGGTGGCCGGGTGCTCCCACATCTCGGTGTGCATGGCGGGCGCGAAGACCACCGGACAGCGGGCCGTGAGCAGGGTGTTGGTGAGGAGGTCGTCGGCGAGGCCGTGGGCGGCCCTGGCGAGCAGGTCGGCGGTGGCGGGCGCCACGACGACGAGGTCCGCGGCCTGTCCCGTCCGGACGTGCGGCACCTGGTGGACGTCGTTCCAGACCTGGGTCGACACGGGGTGGCCGGAGAGCGCGGACCAGGTGGCGGCGCCCACGAAGTGCAGCGACGCCTCGGTCGGCACCACCTGGACGTCATGACCTGACTCGGTGAGCCTGCGCAGTACCTCGCACGCCTTGTAGGCGGCGATGCCCCGCTGACCCCCAGGACGACCTTCGGCTTGTCCACTGCCTCTCCCCGCTCTCGTGGTGTCGGCGCACCCGGCTGCGTACGCGCCGTCCCCATAAGACACCACAGGCCCGGCGGTGGGACCGCCGGGCCTGGAGTGAGATATGCCTGTTCCTGCTTACTGCGCGGGGCCCTCGATGGCCTCGGAGGTCAGCAGACCCGCGTTGATCTCGCGGAGCGCGATCGAAAGCGGCTTCTCGTGTACGTGGGTGTCGACGAGCGGGCCGACGTACTCAAGGAGACCTTCACCGAGCTGCGAGTAGTACGCGTTGATCTGACGCGCGCGCTTGGCGGCGTAGATCACGAGGCTGTACTTCGAGTCGGTGGCCTCGAGGAGCTCATCAATCGGGGGGTTGATGATGCCCTCGGGCGTGGTGATGGAAGAGGACACTCTCTGCCTTCCGAAGGGGGTGGAGACCAAAGAGAATCTTTGATCGCGCGGGTTCCGTGCTGGTGGCTCTCCGTGTCAGTGGCGTCAGTCACTGCTCTCACGGTCGCCGGAAGCCTGCAGCATCAAGGCTAGCAGCTCACGTGCTACATCCTCGACCGAGGTGTTGACAAGTGTCGTATCGAACTCCGCCTCGGCGGCAAGCTCGACGGTGGCGGCCGCGAGCCTGCGCTCGATCACGTCGGGCGCCTCGGTCCCCCGGCCGGTGAGCCGGCGCACCAGTTCGTCCCAGCTCGGAGGGGCCAGGAAGACCAGCTGGGCGTCGGGCATCGACTCGCGGACCAGCCGGGCGCCCTGGAGGTCGATCTCCAGCAGCACCGGCTCGCCCGCCTCCAGGCGGTCGAGGACGGCGCGGCGCGGGGTGCCGTAGCGGTTGCCCGCGAACTCCGCCCACTCCAGCAGCTCGCCGTTGGCGACGAGCTTGTCGAACTCCTCGTTCTCCACGAAGAAGTAGTGGACGCCGTTGCGTTCACCGGGTCGGGGCTTGCGGGTCGTGGCGGATACGGAGAGCCAGACCTCGGGGTGGACCTTGCGCATATGCGCGACGACCGTGCTCTTGCCGACACCCGAAGGGCCGGAGAGCACGGTCAGCCGCGGACGTACGTCCGGGGGTACGGGGGACGTCCCCCGGGATGTTGCAGCCATGGAGCGATTATCCAGCTTCTCAGGAGTGCCTGAGAACGTCAGGCGGCGCTGCCGCCGAACTCACGCTCCAGAGATGCGATCTGGTTGGAGCCGAGACCCCGTACACGGCGGCTCTCGGAGATGCCGAGACGCTCCATGATCTGCTTGGCGCGGACCTTGCCCACGCCGGGCAGGGACTCCAGGAGTGCGGAGACCTTCATCTTGCCGATGACGTCGTTCTCCTGGCCCGACTTGATGACCTCGTGGAGCGAGGCGCCGGAGTGCTTGAGCCGATTCTTGACCTCGGCCCGCTCCCGGCGAGCCGCGGCGGCCTTTTCGAGCGCGGCAGCGCGCTGTTCAGGGGTAAGGGGCGGAAGAGCCACGCCTACGTCACCTCGGATGTCGATCTGTCGGATACGGACCGGTGAGGAACCTAGTCGCCCCACACCTCGTGAGCAACGGACAACCTCTGCTCGTTGACTCTCGACGGAGACTAGCGGCCAAGGGCGCCTGAGTCAGCGAGAACGCAGTAAAAGTCCTGGTCAGCCTCAGCCTACCGGGACTTTTCGGGCATATTGCCCCTGATTTTGGTCAGGAATACGTCAACGCGCTGCCACGTGGCATGGTCAACTCTCCGAGACGGCCGCACGGACCTCGTCCGCGAACCGTCCGGCGGCTTCGCGCAGCCCGGAAACGGCCGGTCCGTGACGCAGGACACCCCGGCTCACGCTGGGCACGACATTGCCCACCGAGGCGCCGAAGACACCCGGAAGGTCCGCCGGGGTCGCGCCCTGGGCGCCGATGCCGGGGGCGAGCAGCGGTCCGTTGATCGCCAGGTCCACCCCGGCGTCGCCGAGCGTGGCCCCGACGACCGCGCCGACCGAGCCGAGCGGCGTGGCCCCCTCGTTCTCCGCGGCCATGTGGTCGAGCATCACCTGAGCCAGCGACCGGCCGTCCGCCGCGGTCGCGCGCTGCACCTCCGCGCCCTCGGGGTTGGAGGTGAGGGCGAGCACGAAGACCCCGGCGCCGCAGGCCGCCGCGGCGTCCAGCGCCGGGCGCAGCGATCCGAAGCCCAGGTACGGCGAGACGGTGACCGCGTCGGAGAACAGCGGCGAGTCCTTGTCCAGGTAGGTCGCCGCGTAGGCGCCCATCGTGGAGCCGATGTCGCCCCGCTTGGCGTCCATCAGGACCAGGGCGCCGGCCGCCCGCGCCTCGGCGACGGCCTTCTCCAGGACGGCGACGCCCCGGGACCCGAAGCGCTCGAAGAACGCGGACTGCGGTTTGAGCACGGCGACCCGGTCGGCCAGGGCCTCGACGACCGTGCGCGTGAAGCGCTCAAGACCGGCGATGTCGTCGTCCAGGCCCCAGGAGGCGAGCAGCGAGGCGTGCGGGTCGATGCCGACGCAGAGCGGCCCGCGGGTGTCCATGGCGCGGCGCAGGCGTGTGCCGAAGGGTTCGGGGGTCACTTCGCGGCCTTCCGGGTCTCGGCGCCGACCGCTTCGGCGAGGGTCGCGTACGGGGAGGCGGCCAGGCGTGCGGCAAGGCCCTTGTGGATGGCGCGGGCGTAGAACGGGCCCTCGTAGACGAAGGCGCTGTAGCCCTGGACGAGCGTGGCACCGGCGAGGATGCGCTGCCAGGCGTCCTCGGCGTTCTCGACGCCCCCGACGCCCACAAGGGTGAGCCGGTCGCCCACACGGGCGTACAGGCGGCTCAGGACCTCGAGAGAGCGCTCCTTGAGGGGCGCTCCGGAGAGTCCGCCGGTCTCCGCGACCAGAGAGGACCGGGACTTCAGGCCGAGGCTGTCGCGGGCGATGGTGGTGTTGGTGGCGATGATGCCGTCCAGGCCGAGCTCCACCGCGAGGTCGGCGACCGCGTCCACGTCCTCGTCGGCGAGGTCGGGGGCGATCTTCACCAGGAGCGGGACCCGGCGGTCCGGGACGGTCCGGTCGGCGGCCTCGCGTACGGCGGAGAGCAACGGGCGCAGCGCCTCGGTCGCCTGGAGGCTGCGCAGGCCGGGTGTGTTGGGCGAGGAGACGTTCACGACGAGGTAGTCGGCGTGGGCGGCCAGGCGCTCGGCCGACTTCACGTAGTCGCCCGCCGCCTCGCCCTCGGGGACGGTCTTGGTCTTGCCGATGTTGACGCCGACGGTCGTACGGAAGACCGGGGTGCGGGAGGCCAGTCGCTCGGCCACGGCCGCGGAGCCCTCGTTGTTGAACCCCATGCGGTTGATCAGCGCGCGGTCCTCGACCAGGCGGAAGAGCCGCTTCCTGGGATTGCCCGGCTGCGGTTCGCCGGTGACCGTACCGATCTCGATGTGGTCGAAGCCGAGCATCGACATGCCGTCGATCGCGACGGCGTTCTTGTCGAAGCCGGCCGCGAGCCCGAAGGGGCCGTGCATCCGCAGGCCGAACGCCTCCGTGCGCAGCTCCTCGTGGCGCGGGGCGAGCAGGGCGGCGACGAAGGTGCGCAGCACGGGGACGCGGGCGGCCAGGCGGATCCAGCGGAAGGCCAGGTGGTGCGCCCGCTCGGGGTCCATGCGCGTGAAGACCAGCTGGAAGAAGAGTCTGTACATCAGGGTGTCCTCATGAAGAGGGGGACACCGTTTCCGGTGTCCCCCATCTGGAACTGCTAGTCGCGGGCCGCGATGAGACGTTCCGCGTGTTCCTGGAGGGAACACACGCCGACGTCGCCGTGGTTGAGCGCGTCGATGCCCTGGACGGCGGCGGCCAGTGCCTGCACCGTCGTCAGGCAGGGTACGGACCGGGCCACCGCCGCGGTGCGGATCTCGTAGCCGTCGAGCCTGCCGCCCGTCCCGTACGGCGTGTTGACGATGAGGTCGACCTCGCCGTCGTGGATGAGCTGGACGATGGTGCGCTCGCCGTCGGGGCCCTCGCCCTCGGACTGCTTGCGCACGACCGTGGCGTTGATGCCGTTGCGCTTGAGCACCTCGGCCGTCCCTGACGTGGCCAGCAACTCGAAGCCGTGGGCGACCAGTTCGCGGGCCGGGAAGATCATCGAGCGCTTGTCACGGTTGGCGACGGAGATGAACGCGCGTCCCTCGGTGGGCAGCGGACCGTACGCGCCGGCCTGCGACTTGGCGTACGCCGTGCCGAAGACCGAGTCGATTCCCATGACTTCACCCGTCGAGCGCATCTCCGGGCCGAGGACCGTGTCGACGCCGCGGCCGTGGATGTCGCGGAAGCGCGACCACGGCATGACGGCCTCCTTGACGGAGATCGGCGCGTCCAGCGGCAGGGTGCCGCCGTCGCCGGTCCTCGGCAGCAGCCCCTCCTCGCGGAGCTCGGCGATGGTCGCGCCGAGCGAGATGCGGGCGGCTGCCTTGGCGAGCGGGACCGCGGTCGCCTTCGAGGTGAAGGGCACGGTACGCGAGGCACGCGGGTTGGCTTCCAGGACGTACAGGATGTCCCCGGAGAGCGCGAACTGGATGTTGATCAGGCCGCGTACGCCGACACCCCTGGCGATGCCCTCGGTGGAGGCGCGCAGCCGCTTGATGTCGTAGCCGCCGAGGGTGATCGGGGGCAGGGCGCAGGCGGAGTCGCCGGAGTGGATTCCGGCCTCCTCGATGTGCTCCATGACGCCGCCGAGGTAGAGCTCGGTGCCGTCGTAGAGCGCGTCCACGTCGATCTCGATCGCGTCGTCGAGGAAGCGGTCGACCAGGACCGGCCGGGTGGGGCTGATCTCGGTGGACTCCGCGATGTACGAGGAGAGGCGGGTCTCGTCGTAGACGATCTCCATGCCGCGGCCGCCGAGCACGTACGACGGGCGTACGAGGACGGGGTAGCCGATCTCGTCGGCGATGGCCTTGGCCTCGGTGAAGGTGGTGGCGGTGCCGTGCTTGGGGGCCGGCAGGCCGGCCTCGGCCAGGACGCGGCCGAAGGCGCCGCGGTCCTCGGCGGCGTGGATCGCCTCCGGGGATGTGCCGACGATCGGCACGCCGTTGTCCTTGAGCGCCTGCGACAGGCCCAGCGGGGTCTGGCCGCCGAGCTGGACGAGGACACCGGCGATCGGGCCCGCGAGGGACTCCGCGTGCACGATCTCCAGCACGTCCTCGAGCGTCAGCGGCTCGAAGTAGAGGCGGTCGGACGTGTCGTAGTCGGTGGAGACGGTCTCCGGGTTGCAGTTGACCATCACGGTCTCGTAGCCGGCGTCGCTCAGGGCGAAGGAGGCGTGGACGCAGGAGTAGTCGAACTCGATGCCCTGGCCGATGCGGTTGGGACCCGAGCCCAGGATGATCACCGCCGGCCTGGTACGCGGCGCGACCTCGCTCTCCTCGTCGTAGGAGGAGTAGAAGTACGGCGTCCTGGCGGCGAACTCGGCGGCGCAGGTGTCGACCGTCTTGTAGACCGGGCGGATGCCGAGCGCGTGCCTGACCTCGCGTACGACGTCCTCGCGCAGACCGCGGATCTCGCCGATCTGGGCGTCGGAGAAGCCGTGCCGCTTGGCCTCGGCGAGCAGGTCGGTGTCGAGGCGGTCGGCGGCGGCCAGTTCGTCCGCGATCTCCTTGATCAAAAAGAGCTGGTCGACGAACCAGGGGTCGATCTTCGTGGCGTCGAAGACCTCTTCCTGGGTGGCGCCGGCGCGGATCGCCTGCATGACGGTGTTGATCCGGCCGTCGGTCGGGCGGACGGCCTCGGCCAGCAGCGCGGCCTTGTCGCCGGGCTCGCCGACGAAGGTGAACTGCGAGCCCTTCTTCTCCAGCGAGCGCAGTGCCTTCTGCAGCGCCTCGGTGAAGTTCCGGCCGATCGCCATGGCCTCGCCCACCGACTTCATGGTGGTGGTGAGGGTGGAGTCGGCGGAGGGGAACTTCTCGAACGCGAAACGCGGGGCCTTGACGACGACGTAGTCCAGCGTCGGCTCGAAGGAGGCCGGGGTCTTCTCGGTGATGTCGTTCGGGATCTCGTCGAGCGTGTAGCCGACGGCCAGCTTCGCGGCGATCTTGGCGATCGGGAAGCCGGTGGCCTTCGACGCGAGCGCCGAGGAGCGCGAGACCCGGGGGTTCATCTCGATCACGATGACGCGGCCGTCGGCCGGGTCGATGGCGAACTGGATGTTGCAGCCACCGGTGTCGACGCCGACCTCGCGGATGATCGCGATGCCGATGTCACGGAGCCGCTGGTACTCGCGGTCGGTGAGGGTCATCGAGGGCGCCACGGTGATGGAGTCACCGGTGTGGACGCCCATCGGGTCGAAGTTCTCGATGGAGCAGACGACCACGACGTTGTCGTTCTTGTCGCGCATCAGCTCCAGCTCGTACTCCTTCCAGCCGAGGATGGACTCCTCCAGGAGCACCTCGGTGGTCGGGGAGAGCGTGAGGCCCTGTCCGGCGATCCGGCGCAGCTCCTCCTCGTCGTGCGCGAAGCCGGAGCCGGCGCCGCCCATGGTGAAGGAGGGGCGGACGACGACGGGGTAGCCGCCGAGGGTGTCGACGCCCTTGAGGATGTCGTCCATGGAGTGGCAGATGACCGACCGGGCGGACTCGCCGTATCCGATCTTCGCCTTGACGGCCGCGACGACGCCCTTGAAGAGCTCGCGGTCCTCGCCCTTGTTGATGGCCTCGACGTTGGCGCCGATCAGCTCGACGCCGTACTTCTCCAGGACACCGTTCTCGTGCATGGAGATCGCGGTGTTGAGCGCCGTCTGGCCGCCCAGCGTCGGGAGGAGCGCGTCCGGGCGCTCCTTGGCGATGATCTTCTCGACGAACTCGGGGGTGATCGGCTCGACGTACGTGGCGTCGGCGATCTCCGGGTCGGTCATGATCGTCGCCGGGTTGGAGTTCACCAGGATGACGCGCAGGCCCTCGGCCTTCAGGACGCGGCACGCCTGGGTGCCGGAGTAGTCGAACTCGGCGGCCTGGCCGATGACGATCGGGCCGGAGCCGATGACCAGGACGGACTGGATATCGGTGCGCTTAGGCACGCTCGGCCTCCATCAGGGATACGAAGCGGTCGAAGAGGTACGCGGCGTCGTGCGGGCCGGCGGCCGCCTCGGGGTGGTACTGGACGCTGAACGCGGGCTGGTCGAGGAGCTGGAGGCCCTCGACGACCTGGTCGTTCAGGCAGACGTGGGAGACCTCGGCGCGGCCGAAAGGCGTCTCGGACACCTTGTCGAGCGGGGCGTCGACGGCGAAGCCGTGGTTGTGCGCGGTGACCTCGACCTTGCCGGTCGTGCGGTCCTGCACGGGCTGGTTGATGCCGCGGTGGCCGTACTTCAGCTTGTACGTGCCGAAGCCCAGGGCGCGCCCGAGGATCTGGTTGCCGAAGCAGATGCCGAACAGCGGGGTCCTGCGCGCCAGGACGGCCCGGACGACCGTCAGGTCGACGGTGGAGGGGTCGCCGGGCCCGTTGGACAGGAAGAACCCGTCGGGGTTCACGGCGTAGACGTCCTCGACGGTCGCCGTCGAGGGCAGCACGTGCACCTCGATGCCCCGCTCGGCCATCCGGTGCGGCGTCATGCCCTTGATACCGAGGTCCAGGGCGGCGACGGTGAACTTCTTCTCGCCGATCGCGGGGACGACGTACGCCTCGGTGGTGGTCACCTCGTCGGACAGGCTCGCGCCCGTCATCTCGGGGGCCTCCTTGACGCGGGCAAGCAGTGTGGCGTCGTCGGCGAGCGTCTCACCGGAGAAGATGCCGACGCGCATCGCGCCGCGCTCGCGCAGGTGCCTGGTCAGCGCCCGGGTGTCGATGCCGCTGATCCCGACGACGTCCTGCCGGACGAGCTCGTCGGCGAGCGTGCGCCGCGAGCGCCAGCTGGAGGGGACGCGGGCGGGGTCGCGGACGACGTAGCCGGCGACCCAGATCCGCCCTGACTCGTCGTCCTCGTCGTTGACCCCGGTGTTGCCGACGTGCGGGGCCGTCATCACGACGACCTGCTTGTGGTACGAGGGGTCGGTCAGCGTCTCCTGGTAACCGCTCATGCCGGTGTTGAAGACGGCCTCACCGAAGGTCTCCCCCACGGCCCCGTAGGCACGGCCGCGGAACACGCGGCCGTCCTCCAGGACGAGTACGGCGGGAGACACCTTCTTCCCCTTCGAGGCATGCCCCGGATTGGAGATCGTCATCGTGCGGTGCCTTCCGTAGTGCGGTTCAGGTGGTTGATGGCGTCGACCCAGGCCCGGTGCTCGGCCGCGCGGTCGGAGCGGAAGCCGGAGTCGATCAGCTTGTCGCCGTGCGCCCAGGTGATGACGAGCAGGCCGCCCTCGGGGAGGACCTTGCCGGCGAGCGCCTTGTCGAGCCGGGCTTCGCGCAGGGCACCGGCCGGTACGAAGAAGTCCGTCGCTCCGGGGCGTACGACGTCGAGTCCCCGCTCGCCGAGCGTGAGCTCGACGCGGCTTCGGGTGCCGAGCCCGTGGGCGACGATCCGGTCGAGCCACTGCCCGGCGGTCGTCGATGCGTGGTAGCGGCCGGAGAGGGTGAGCAGGGTCCCGCCGTCCGCGAATCCCTCGGGGGTGGCGGGCAGCTCGGGCAGGTCGGACTGGAGCTGTCCGCGCCACTTCCATCCCTGGCGCATCAGCCAGTAGACGAGGGCGATGAGGGCGGCCAGTCCGAGGACCCAGCTGATCCGGGCGGACCAGTCGGTCACCTCGGCCGACTTCTCCTCGGCGGCCAGCAGGTACAGGGGGGTCAGTGTTGTCACGCGAGCTTCCCGTCGACGACCGTGGCACGGCCCCGCAGGAAGGTGTGGGTCACTCGGCCCAGCAGCTCGCGACCCTCGTACGGGGTGTTGCGGCTGCGGGACGCGAAGCCCGCGGGGTCAACGAGTCCACGGTATGCCGGATCGACGAGCGTCAGGTTGGCGGGCTCGCCTGCCGAGACGGGGCGGCCGTGTCCTTGGAGCCTGCCGATGGCCGCGGGGCGGAAGGACATGCGGTCGGCGACACCGGCCCAGTCGATGAGGCCGGTGTCGACCATCGTCTGCTGCACGACGGAGAGCGCGGTCTCCAGGCCCACCATGCCCATGGCGGCCGCGGCCCACTCGCAGTCCTTGTCCTCGTGCGGGTGCGGGGCGTGGTCCGTGGCGACGCAGTCGATGGTGCCGTCTGCCAGCGCCTCGCGCAGGGCCATGACGTCGGCCTCGGTGCGCAGCGGCGGGTTCACCTTGTAGACCGGGTTGAAGGACCGTACGAGCTCGTCCGTGAGGAGCAGGTGGTGCGGGGTCACCTCGGCGGTGACGTTCCAGCCCTTGGACTTGGCCCAGCGGACGATATCGACGGAACCGGCGGTCGAGAGGTGGCAGATGTGCACCCGGGAGCCGACATGGGCGGCGAGGAGGACATCGCGGGCGATGATGGACTCCTCGGCGACGGCTGGCCAGCCGCCGAGGCCCAGCTCGGCGGAGACGACGCCCTCGTTCATCTGGGCGCCCTCGGTCAGGCGCGGCTCCTGGGCGTGCTGGGCGACGACCCCGTCGAACGCCTTCACGTACTCCAGCGCGCGCCGCATGATCACGGCGTCGTCGACGCACTTGCCGTCGTCGGAGAAGACCTTCACTCCGGCGGCGGAGTCGTGCATGGCGCCGAGCTCGGCGAGCTGCTTGCCCTCCAGGCCGACGGTGACGGCGCCCACGGGCTGCACGTCGCAGTAGCCGGACTCCTTGCCGAGCCGCCAGACCTGCTCGACGACGCCTGCGGTGTCGGCGACGGGGAAGGTGTTGGCCATGGCGTGCACGGCGGTGAAGCCGCCCACCGCGGCGGCCTTCGTACCGGTGAGGACGGTCTCGGAGTCCTCGCGGCCGGGCTCACGCAGATGGGTGTGGAGGTCGACCAGGCCGGGCAGCAGGACCTGGCCCGCCGCCTCGACGACGGTGGCGTCGCCGGCCTCGATGCCCCTACCGACCCGCTCGATGGTCTCGCCGTCGATCAGGACGTCCTGCGGCTCGCCGCCGAGGATCTTCGCGCCGCGAATAAGGATCTTGCTCATGGTTACTTGTTCTCCTCGGGTTCGAAGGGGCGCGAAGCGCTGCGAGCAAGGGTGGCGGCGGGTGCCGGGTGGGCGGGGGCGGCCGACTCGTTGCCGCCGAGCAGCAGGTAGAGCACGGCCATGCGGATGGAGACGCCGTTGGCGACCTGCTCGACGACCGTGCAGCGGTCGGAGTCGGCCACGTCCGCGGTGATCTCCATGCCGCGGACCATCGGCCCGGGGTGCATGACGATGGCGTGCCCGGGCATCCTCGCCATGCGCGAGCCGTCCAGGCCGTAGCGGCGGGAGTACTCGCGCTCGGTCGGGAAGTAGGCGGCGTTCATCCGTTCACGCTGCACCCGCAGCATCATCACCGCGTCAGACTCCGGCAGCACGTCGTCGAGGCTGTAGCTGACCTCGCACGGCCACGCCTCCACGCCGACCGGTACGAGGGTCGGCGGGGCGACCAGGGTGACGTGTGCCCCGAGCGTGGTGAGCAGGTGGACGTTGGAGCGGGCCACCCGGCTGTGCAGGATGTCGCCGACGATCGTGATGCGGCGGCCTTCGAGGTCCCCGCCGAGACCGGCGTCGGCTCCGACCAGTCTGCGGCGCATCGTGAAGGCGTCCAGCAGGGCCTGGGTGGGGTGCTCGTGGGTGCCGTCCCCCGCGTTGACCACGGCGCCGTCGATCCAGCCGGAGGTGGCCAGCCGGTAGGGGCACCGGAGGCGCCGTGCCGGATGACGACGGCGTCCGCGCCCATCGCCTCCAGGGTCAGGGCGGTGTCCTTGAGCGACTCGCCCTTGGAGACGGAGGACCCCTTCGCGGAGAAGTTGATGACGTCGGCGGAGAGGCGCTTGGCGGCGGCCTCGAAGGAGATGCGGGTACGGGTGGAGTCCTCGAAGAAGAGGTTGACGACCGTACGTCCGCGCAGGGTGGGGAGCTTCTTGATCGGCCGGTCCGCGACCCGGGCCATCTCCTCGGCGGTGTCGAGGATCTGGACGGCGTCGTCGCGGGTGAGGTCGGCGGCCGAGATGAGGTGACGCTTCATCTGGGGGTTCTCCGGATTGCTGAGGGAGGGGTGCGGGCACACGCGGGCGTGCGGAAGCCGCTGTACGGCCTGACGGGCGGCGTACGGGTTCTCGGCGGCTACTGCTCGGCCGCCGGGGCCGCCTGCTGGACACCGAGCAGTACGGCGTCGCGCCCGTCCTCCTCGGCGAGCTGGACCTTGACCGTCTCCCGCAGCGACGTGGGGAGGTTCTTGCCGACGTAGTCGGCCCGGATGGGCAGTTCCCGGTGACCGCGGTCGACGAGGACCGCGAGCTGCACGGCGCGGGGGCGTCCGATGTCGCCGAGCGCGTCGAGTGCGGCGCGGATCGTACGGCCGGAGAAGAGCACGTCGTCGACGAGGACGACCAGCCTGCCCTCGATGCCCTCGCCGGGGATGTCGGTACGGGCCAGGGCGCGCGCGGGGCGCATCCTCAGGTCGTCGCGGTACATCGTGATGTCGAGCGATCCGACCGGCATCGTGCGGCCGGTGATCTCTTGAAGCTTGTCGGCGAGCCGGCGGGCGAGGAAGACGCCGCGCGTCGGAATGCCGAGGAGCACCACGTCGTCGGCGCCCCTGGCGCGTTCGACGATCTCGTGGGCGATCCGGGTCAGTACCCGGGCGATGTCGGAAGCCTCGAGGACGGGGCGGGCCGCGTCGCCGATGGCGTCGTGCTGTGTGTCCATATGAAACGGACCTCCTTCTCCGCCTCACCGGACGGACGTTAAAGGACGTCGAAATTGCGTCACCCACGTTACCAGGGCGAGTACGGGCCCCGGGCGGGACCCCCGGGAGGTACCGGTACGGACCATTCAGCTTGACGCATCCAAGTAACGCTGCGTAACCTCACAGTGAGTTACCAGCCACGCGGCGGAGCCGCAAACTGTTCCAGCGTCCGGGGAGCCTTATGTCCAGCGAATACGCAAAGCAGCTCGGGGCCAAGCTCCGTGCCATCCGCACCCAGCAGGGCCTCTCCCTCCATGGCGTGGAAGAGAAGTCCCAGGGCCGCTGGAAGGCCGTCGTGGTCGGTTCGTACGAGCGTGGCGACCGCGCGGTGACCGTACAGCGCCTTGCCGAGCTGGCCGACTTCTACGGGGTTCCGGTGCAGGAGCTGCTGCCCGGGACGACGCCCGGCGGGGCCGCCGAGCCGCCGCCGAAGCTCGTCCTGGACCTGGAGCGCCTGGCTCACGTCCCGCCGGAGAAGGCCGGGCCGCTGCAGCGGTACGCGGCGACGATCCAGAGCCAGCGCGGTGACTACAACGGCAAGGTGCTCTCGATCCGCCAGGACGATCTGCGCACGCTTGCCGTGATCTACGACCAGTCGCCTTCCGTCCTCACGGAGCAGCTGATCAGCTGGGGTGTCCTGGACGCGGACGCGCGCCGCGCGGTCGCCCACGACGAGGGCTGACCGCTCCGCAGAAGAAACGTACCGCCGGGTGGGCGGGGGCTCCGGCCCCGCCCACCCGGCGTCCGCGTGCCCGGTCCCCGCGCCGGGTGCGCGGCCGCGCGGACCAGCCCGCCCCGGACACGCCGAAGGGCCCACGGTCACCGACCATGGGCCCTTCGTGGCGAACGCGCCGGAGGCTACTGCTCCCGGCGGAGGTCCGGCTTGAGGTCCTTGAAGCGGGCCAGCAGCCCGTTCACGAACGACGGGGAGTCGTCGGTGGAGAACTCCTTGGCGAGCTGGACCGCCTCGTCGATCGCGACGGCGTCCGGCGTCCCGTCCATCCAGATCAGCTCGTACGCACCGAGCCGCAGAATGCTCCGGTCGACGACCGGCATGCGGTCGATCTCCCAGTCCACGGCATAGGTGACGATGAGGTCGTCGATGCGGTCCGCGTACTGCGCGTACCCCTCGACGAGCTCCATCGTGAATTCGCCGACCGGGGGCTGACGGTCGTCGGTCCGCGAGAGCCGCACCCAGTCCGCGAGGACCGTCTGCACGGACTCACCGCGCTGGTCGGCCTCGAAGAGGATCTGGAAGGCGCGCTTGCGAGCCTTGTTCCGGGCAGCCACGGTTAGCTGTTCACCCGGCCGAGGTAGTCGCCCGTGCGGGTGTCGACCTTGATCTTCTCGCCCGTGGTGATGAAGAGCGGGACGCCGATCTCGTAACCGGTCTCCAGGGTGGCGGGCTTGCTGCCACCGGTGGAGCGGTCACCCTGGACACCCGGGTCGGTGTGCTGGATGGTCAGCTCGACGGCGGCCGGCAGCTCGACGTAGAGCACCTCGCCCTCGTGCTGGGCCACGGAGGCGGTGAAGCCCTCGATCAGGAAGTTGGCGGCGTCGCCGACAGCCTTGCGGTCGACCATCAGCTGGTCGTAGGTGTTCATGTCCATGAAGACGAAGTACTCGCCGTCCATGTACGAGAACTGCATGTCGCGGCGGTCAATGGTGGCCGTCTCGACCTTCACGCCGGCGTTGAACGTCTTGTCGACGACCTTGCCGGAGAGCACGTTCTTGAGCTTGGTGCGCACGAAGGCCGGGCCCTTACCGGGCTTGACGTGCTGAAACTCGACGACGGACCAGAGCTGGCCCCCGTCGAGCTTGAGCACCAGGCCGTTCTTGAGGTCGTTCGTGGAAGCCACGGTTGCGGAATCTCCTGGACTGAAGCTGGTGGACGACCGAGGATGCGCGCTAGAGCGCGAGCAGCTCCTTGGTCGTAATGGTGAGTAGCTCGGGTCCGCCGTCCGCCTCAGGGCGCACGACGAGCGTGTCATCGATCCGGACCCCGCCCCGGCCCGGGAGGTGGACCCCGGGTTCGACGGTGACCGGCACACAAGCGTCCAGTTTACCCATGGCTGCCGGTGCCAACTGCGGGTCCTCGTCTATTTCGAGCCCGACCCCGTGCCCGGTCCAGGGTGCGAGGCCCTCACCGTAGCCCGCGGACTCCAGGATATGGCGGGCCGCGTGGTCGACGTCGCGGTAGGCGGCGCCGGGCACGAGCGCCTCCCTGCCGGCCCGCTGAGCGGCGAAAACAAGGTCGTAGAGCTCGATCTGCCAGTCCGCGGGAGTCGTCCCGATCACGAACGTGCGGCCGATCGCGCAACGGTAGCCGCGGTAGTTCGCGCCGAGGCGGACCGAGAGGAAATCGCCTTCCTCCACCCGCCGGTCCGATGGCCTGTGACCGCCACGGCCCGAATGGGGCCCGGTGGCGACGGAGGTCGCGAAGGCCGGGCCGTCCGCGCCGTGGTCCACCAGGCGGCGTTCCAGTTCCAGGGCGAGGTGGCGCTCGGTCCTGCCCACCAGGATCGATTCCAGGAGCTCACCGAGCGCGTGGTCGGTGATCTCGGCGGCGATCCGCAGGCAGGCGATCTCCTCCTCGTCCTTGACGACCCGCAGCTGCTCCACGGCGGAGCCGAGGTCGGCCAGCCGTAGCCGGGGGGCGACCGAGCCCATGGCACGGTGCCGGGCGACCGTCAGATCGTGCTCCTCGACCGCGAGGGACTCCGCGCCCAGAGCCATGGCCAGATCAGCGGCGGCGACCACGGGGTCGCCGCCGGGCGCCGGGAGCACGGTCTGGCGCAGCGCCTCGTCGGGGCGCCCGTCGGCGGGGTCCTTGGCGGGCGCGCGGGGGCAGAGCAGGGTGTCCTCGGAGGGTGCGGGTCCGAGCAGCAGGACGGCCCCCCTGGGGGCCGCGCCCGCGAGATAGCGGACGTTGGCGGGGCGGGTGACCAGGGCGGCCGCGGACCCCGCGGCGGCGCACCGGTCGCGGAGCAGGCCACGGCGGACGGCGTACACCTCTGACATGTTCCGAGCCTACGAGCGGGTCCCTGGGAACGCCCGGCCAGCGCACCCGACCGGGGGGACCGCCGGGCGGCTACCAGGTCGGAGGAGTGGCTATGGAGCGGGCCAGGACGTCGTCCAGGACGCGTGCCGTCGTCTCCACGTCGAAGCCGGAGTTGTCGATGATGGGCAGCCCGGAGCCGTACCAGCCGGCCATCCGGCCGTGGATGCGGGCCACCTCCTCGTCGGACAGCCGCCGGTTCCCGCTGCGCTCCGCGTTGCGCTCCAGGACGACCTCCAGGCCGGGCAGGAGGACGACGGGCAGAAGACCGGGGCCGACGTGGCGCTTCCACCCGCCGAGGCCGACCACGGGCCGGTCGGGGAAGACCGCGTCGTCGAGGATGCAGGAGATCCCGTTGGCCAGGAAGTTGCGGGCGGCGAAGCCGCAGGTGCGCCGGGCCAGCCGGTACTGAACCTCGGAGTGGTCGTTCCACCCGGCCTGCGGGTCGGCGAACCCGGAGCAGACCCATTCGCGTACGTCGTCGAGGGAGACGTGCGCGGTGGGGACCCGGCGGCGAGCGGCCCAGAGCCTCGCCACGGTGGTCTTCCCGGCGCCCGCGGGGCCGATCAGGAGCACGGCGAGGGTCGCCGCCCCGGTTCCGGGCTCGACGGGCGGCGCGGGCAGGGGTACCGGGCCGCCGGGGGGCAGCGGTACGTGACCGGTGGTCTCGCGCGATGACGGCACGGGGGCGTGGCGCGGGGCGGGGCCGGACCAGCCCTGGCCCGGGGGTGGAGGCTGGACCGGCGGCGGGCCGGGATGGCCGGGGTGCTGGGCCTGGTACGGCCGGCCGACGGGTCCGTTTCCGGGACCCTGGGGCGGCGGCAGCGGGGCCCCCACTGCGTGCTGCATCCGGTGCCACTCCGTCTCGTACAGGCAACTGGCGCTGGTGGAACGGCAACCGTACCGTCCCCGCCACCGCGAGGTGAACGGACGGGGACGGCCCGGAGTGCCCGCCGGCCGGTGGGGCCGGCTGATCAGACGTCGAGCTCGTCGGCCAGGGCCCGCAGGGCGAGGCGGTAGGAGCCGATGCCGAATCCGGCCACGGTCCCGGTGGCCACGGGCGCGACGACCGAGGTGTGGCGGAATTCCTCCCGTGCGTACGGGTTGGAGATGTGCACCTCGATCAGCGGGGCGGTCCGCTGGGCTGCCGCGTCCCGCATGCCGTACGAGTAGTGCGTGAACGCACCGGGGTTGAGAACGACCGGAATCGAACCGTCCGCCGCGTCGTGGAGCCAGCGGATCATCTGGCCCTCGTCGTTGGTCTCGCGTACGTCCACGTCGAAGCCGAGCTCCTTGCCGAGCGCCTGGCAGGTCTCGATGAGTCCGGCGTAGGAGGTGGCGCCGTACACGTCGGGTTCACGGGAGCCCAGGCGCCCCAGGTTCGGTCCGTTGAGCACGAGGACCCTGCGCGTCACGCGGAGACCTCCCCGTAGGCGGCGAGCAGGACGGCGGGGTCGGGGCCTTCCAGAACCGTGGGCTTGCCCAGGCCGTCCAGGACGATGAAGCGCAGCAGGTCGCCGCGGGACTTCTTGTCGACCTTCATGTTCTCCAGCAGCTTGGGCCACTGGTCGCCGCGGTAGGTGAGCGGCAGCCCGACGGATTCGAGGACGGCGCGGTGCCGGTCGGCCGTCGCGTCGTCGAGCCGGCCGGCCAGCCGGCCCAGCTCAGCGGCGAAGACCATGCCCACGGAGACGGCAGCGCCGTGGCGCCACTTGTAGCGCTCGTTCTTCTCGATGGCGTGCGCGAGCGTGTGCCCGTAGTTGAGGATCTCCCGGAGGCCGGACTCCTTGAGGTCGCTGGAGACGACCTCGGCCTTGACCCGGATGGACCGCTCGATCAGCTCGGCGGTGTGCTGTCCGGCGGGCGAGCGGGCGCCTTCGGGATCGGCCTCCACCAGGTCGAGGATGACCGGGTCGGCGATGAAGCCGGCCTTGATGATCTCGGCCATGCCGGACACGTAGTCGTTGACCGGCAGCGAGTCCAGGGCGGCGAGGTCGCAGAGGACCCCGGCGGGCGGGTGGAAGGCGCCTACCAGGTTCTTGCCCTCGGCCGTGTTGATGCCGGTCTTGCCGCCGACCGCCGCGTCGACCATGCCGAGCACGGTGGTGGGTACGGCGATCCAGCGGACGCCGCGCAGCCAGGTGGCGGCGACGAATCCCGCCACGTCGGTGGTGGCGCCGCCGCCGACGCCGACGATGACGTCGGTGCGGGTGAAACCGGTCTGGCCGAGCGCCTTCCAGCAGTACGCCGCGACCTCAGCCGTCTTGGCCTCCTCGGCGTTCGGCAGCTGGACGGCGATGGCCTCGTACCCCTGGGATGCGAGGTCCTCACGGACCGCCTCACCGGTTCCGGCGAGTGCCTCGGGGTGCAGGACGGCGACCCGCTTCGCACGGTTGCCGATGAGGTGGGGCAGCTCGCCGAGCAGCTGGCGGCCGACCAGCACCTCGTACGGGTCGGTGCCCGCCGTGCCCGCGATCCGGATGCGCGTGGGTTCCTGCTCCGTCATACCTGTCTTCTCCCGGCCGGACGGTACGGGGCCGCTGCCCGCCCGCTCCGGCAGTTCCAGTGCGTCGATGATCGCCTGCGCGACCTCGTCGGGGGTGCGGTCGTCGGTGGCGACGGTCGCGCCGGCCACTTCGGTGTAGAGGTGGCGGCGGGCTTCCATCAGCTCGCGCCACTGCCGGCGCGGGTTGACGGCGAGGAGCGGCCGGGCGGTGTTGAGCCCGACCCGCTTCACCGCCTCGTCGACGTCCATCGACAGGTAGACGACGGTGTGCCCCGCGAGAAGCCCGCGGGTCGTCGGATCGAGTACGGCGCCGCCGCCGAGGGAGAGGACACCCGTGTGCTGGGCGAGCGCGGCCCGCACGGCCTGTCGCTCCAGCGCACGGAAGTGGTCCTCGCCCTCGTCGTAGAAGATCTCCGGGATCGGCTTGCCCGCCGCGGCCACGACGTCCGCGTCGGTGTCCCGGTACGTGGTGCCGAGCCGTTCGGCGAGCAGCTCGCCGACCGTGGACTTGCCGACCCCCATGGGGCCGACCAGCACGATCAGGGGGCCGCTCATCGGATCTGGAGGTGGTCGAGGTACGACCGGACGTTGCGGCGAATCTCCGGGACGCTGTCGCCGCCGAACTTCTCCGCGACCGCGTCCGCCAGGACCAGGGCGACCATCGCCTCGGCGACGATGCCCGCGGCCGGAACGGCACAGACATCGGAGCGCTGGTGGTGCGCCTTGGCGGCCTCGCCCGTGACGACGTCGACGGTGGCGAGCGCACGGGGCACGGTGGCGATGGGCTTCATCGCGGCACGGACCCGGAGCAGCTCTCCGGTGGTCAGACCGCCCTCGGTGCCCCCGGCGCGCCCGGAGGCGCGCCTGATGCCGTCCTCGGTGACCAGGATCTCGTCGTGCGCCTTGGAGCCGGGCACGCGGGCCAGGTCGAAGCCGTCGCCGACCTCGACGCCCTTGATGGCCTGGATACCCATCAGCGCCGCCGCCAGACGGGCGTCGAGACGACGGTCCCAGTGCACGTGCGAACCGAGGCCGACCGGGACTCCGTACGCGAGCACCTCGACGACTCCGCCGAGCGTGTCGCCGTCCTTGTGCGCCTGGTCGATCTCGGCGACCATCGCCTTGGAGGCGTCGGCGTCCAGGCAGCGCACCGGATCGGCGTCGAGCTTCTCGACGTCGGCGGGCGTCGGGTGGACGCCGTAGGGCGCTTTCGCGGTGGCCAGCTCGACGACATGGCTGACGATCTCGATGCCCGCGGTCTCCTTGAGGTACGAGCGGGCGACCGCGCCGAGCGCGACGCGGGCCGCGGTCTCGCGGGCACTGGCACGCTCCAGGATCGGCCTGGCCTCGTCGAAGCCGTACTTCTGCATGCCCGCCAGGTCGGCGTGGCCGGGGCGGGGGCGGGTGAGCGGGGCGTTACGGGCCAGCTTGGCCAGTTCCTCGGGGTCCACGGGGTCGGCCGACATCACCTGGTCCCACTTGGGCCACTCGGTGTTGCCCACCATGACGGCGACGGGCGAGCCCATGGTGAGACCGTGCCGGACACCGCCCAGGAAGGTGACCTCGTCCTTCTCGAACTTCATCCGCGCGCCGCGGCCGTAACCGAGCCGACGCCGGGCGAGCGCGTCCGCCACCATCTCCGTGGTGACCGGGACACCGGCGGGAAGACCCTCCAGCGTCGCCACGAGTGCGGGTCCGTGGGACTCCCCCGCGGTCAGCCAGCGCAACCTGCTCAACGGTGCTCCTCATGCTCGCGCCTGAAAATCCAACGGCGCGACCGGGTGCGCGGCCCTGGCCCGCCGCCCCGATCCTCCCACGACCGGGAGGTGTTCCGGCCGCCGGTCCAGCAGACGGACGGGCTCGGTGGGCGCGGCAGGGGGCCTCAGCGGGCCGCGAGCGCCCGTTCTCCCGCGTGGCGCATGGCGGCCAGCGGGGCCGCGACACAGCCCGTCATGTGTTCGACCTGGAGGACCGCTTGGTGCACGAGGAGGTCGAGACCTCCGACCACTGATCCCTGCCGGGCCGTCCAGGCCGCTGCGAGCGCGGTGGGCCAGGGCTCGTAGAGCACGTCGAACAGCGCGCCGGGAGCCTCGGGTACCGCCCCGGCCAGCGCGTCCGTGGCACCGGCCGGCGTGGTGGCGACGACCAGCGGTGCCTGCAGCGCCCGCGCCGCGTCCGCCCAGTCGGCGATCCGTACGTCCACGGCGAGGCGCTCACCCCAGGCGCGCATCTCGGCGCCCCGCTGAGGGCTGCGTACGTAGGCCGTGACCGGTCCGGTGCAGATCACGGCGAGCGCGGCGAGCGCGGAGGAGGCGGTGGCTCCGGCGCCGAGGACGGCGGCCGAGTCCACCTTCTCCACCCCGCGTTCCCGCAGCGCCGCGATCATGCCGGGGATGTCGGTGTTGTCCCCGAAGCGCCGGCCGTCCTCGTCGAGGACCACGGTGTTGACCGCCTCGACCGAGGCCGCGGTCGCGCTGATCTCGTCCAGCAGAGGAAGGATCGCGCGCTTGAGCGGCATCGTCAGCGAGAGCCCGGCCCAGGAACCGTCCACCCCCTCGACGAATCCGGGCAGCGCGGCCTCGTCCACCTCGAAGCGGTCGTACGACCAGTGGGCGAGGCCGAGCTCCGCGTAGGCGGCCCGGTGCAGGACCGGGGAGAGCGAGTGGGCGATGGGCGAACCGAGGACGGCGGCCCGGCGGGCGGTGCTCACTGCTTGGCCTTCTCGTCCTCGTACTTCTGCCGGTTGCGCTCGTGTTCGTCGTTCGTCACGGCGAAGACGGTCTTGTCCTCGGTCACGGAGACGAAGTAGTACCAGGGGCCGGGCGTCGGGTTCATCGAGGAGTGCAGCGCGTCCGCACCGGGATTGCTGATCGGACCGGCCGGAAGGCCCTGGATCTTGTACGTGTTGTACGGATCGGCGATCTTCCGGAGTTCGTCCACGGGACCGAGGTCCAGGGTGCTCTGGCCCTTGATGTAGTTGACCGTGGAGTCGAATTCGAGCCTGCCCACCGTTTCGGTGTTCCCGGGCTCGAGGCGGTTGTAGACCACCCGCGCGACCTTGTCGAAGTCGTGCTTGTACTTGCCCTCGACCTGCACGAGGCTCGCGACCGTGATGAGCTCCCAGGGGTTCTTCAGACCCAGCTCGGTCGCCTTCTCCTCCACCTCGGCCTTCTGGTACTCCTCGTTGGCGCGGGAGACCATGCGCCGCAAGGCGTCCTCGGGCTTCGACCCCTTGGACACCGGGTAGGCCGCCGGGTAGAGAAATCCTTCCAGCGGGTCCTTGACCTCGGGATTGTCCTCGGCCCACTCGGGCAGCCCCAGACTCTCCGCGTTCGTCTCGGCGACTTCGGCGGTGCTGCCCTTCGCGAGCCCGAGCCGCTTGTCGATCATGGCGTAGACCGTGACGTTCCTGGTTCCCTCGGGAATGACGAGGGCGTTCTGGCTCCTCGGGTCCAGCATCAGCTTCACGGCGCTGTCCGCCGACATCTCCTCCTTGAGGAGATACACGCCGGCCTGGATGGTCTTGCCCCGGGGATTGGAGTTCTGCGCCGAGACGAAGGCGTCGATGGACTTGACGACGCCCTTCTTCTTCAGGATGTTCGCGATCTCGTTGCCGAGGGCCCCCTTGGGGATCTCGACCTCGACCTGGCCGGAGCCCTCGCCCGCGTAGTCGGGCGCCGCGCCGAACTGCTCCGTGTAGTAGGAGTAGCCCAGGTACGCCACTCCCCCAGGCCGCCGACGAGGACCACCGAGACCACCAGGCAGGCGCAGCCGTTCCTGCTCTTCCTCTTGCCCTTGCCCCGGCGTTCGCTTCCGCCGCGCCCGCCGCGGCGCGAGGCGCGCGAGTCGTCCTCGGGCTCCTCGTCGTCCCGGGCGTCACGGCCCACCGGCTCGTCGGTACCCGTGAAGAAGGGGTGCGTCTCCTCCTGGGGTACGTCCGGGTTCCACTCCCGCGCCTGCTGTTCGGGCACGGCCTCACGGCGGCCCGGAGGCTGCGGCGGCGGGTACGCCTCGGGCGTGCCGTAGTAGTCCTGCTGTTCGCCGTAGCCGGCCGGCTGCTGCCCGTACGGGTCCTGGGGCTGCCCGCCGTACGGCATGGCGGCCTGCTGGCCGGGGTCCCAGCCGGCGTCGTACTGCTCCTGCTGCGGCTGCTGGCCGTACGGGTCCTGCGGGGTGCCGTACTGCTCCTGCTGCGGATACGGGTACGGCTGCTGCTGCGGCTGCTGGGCGTACGGGTCCTGGGGGCAGGGCTGCTGCTCGTTGCCGTACTGGCTCTGGCCGTGGGCAGCCTGCCGGCTGTCCCATCCCTGGTCCCCGTACAAGGGGTCCTCGGGATGCCACGGTTCGGAGCCGGGGCCCCGGCCATACTCAGTCATCGATCCCCTAGTGCCGCGAGACGACGTTCCGCCTCTTGCTGTGCAGTGTTTGTTCGAACACCGCCGCATCGCGCGGAACGTTACCGTATCGCGATCAGACAACCACTTCGACGCCCTCGCCGGGCGCCCGGCCTGACGCCCGTTCGGACTCCAGAGCGTTCTGGAGGATCACCACAGCGGCAGCCTGGTCGATGACAGACCGCCCCTTCCTGGACTTCACGCCCGAGGCGCGCAGTCCCTGAGTGGCCGTCACTGTGGTCATCCTCTCGTCCACCAGCCGCACCGGAACGGGTGCGACCGCACGGGCGAACACCTGAGCGAACGCCCGCACCTTCACGGCTGCCGGGCCCTCGCCGCCGCCGAGGGAACGGGGCAGACCGATGATGACCTCGATCGGCTCGTACTCCTCGACGATCTGCCCCAGCCGCCGGTGGGCGGCCGGGACGTCGCGTCCCGGCACGGTCTCCACCGGCGTGGCGAGGATGCCGTCGGGATCGCACGAGGCGACCCCGATCCTGGCGTCACCGACGTCGATCGCCAGCCGGCGGCCCCGCCTCAGCAGCGCACTCATCAGGCGGTCTCGCCGACCAGGCGCTCGACAGCGGTGACGGCCTCACCGATGGCGTCCGGGTTCGTCCCGCCGCCCTGGGCGACGTCCGGCTTGCCGCCACCGCCGCCGCCGAGGGTCTTGGCGGCCGTGCGGACGAGGTCACCGGCCTTGAGGCCACGTTCGCGGGCGGCCTCGTTGGTGGCGATGACGGTCAGCGGGCGGCCGTTGGCCGTGGTGAAGAGGGCCACCACGGTGGGGCGGTCGCCCGGAATCCGTCCGCGCACGTCGAGGACGAGCCGGCGCAGGTCGTCGGCGCCGGTGCCGTCCGGAATCCTGCCGGTGACCAGGGCGACGCCCCGTACGTCCTGGGCGCCCTCGGCGAGACCGGCGGCGGCCTGGAGGACCTTCTGCGCACGGAACTTCTCGATCTCCTTCTCGGCGTCCTTCAACTTGCCGAGCATCGCGGAGATCTTCTCCGGCAGCTCCTCGGGACGGCCCTTGACCAGCTCCTGGAGCTGGGCGACGACCGTGTGCTCGCGGGCCAGGAAGTTGTACGCGTCCACGCCGACCAGGGCCTCGATGCGGCGCACGCCGGAACCGATGGACGACTCACCGAGCAGCTTGACCAGGCCCAGCTGGGCGGTGTTCCTGACGTGCGTGCCGCCGCACAGCTCCTTGGAGAAGTCGCCGATGGTGACGACGCGGACCCGCTCGCCGTACTTCTCGCCGAACTCGGCGATGGCGCCCTGCTTCCTGGCCTCGTCGATGCTCATGACCTCGGCGCTCACGTCGAGTTCGTGGCTGAGCACCTCGTTGATCTTCTGCTCGACGTCGGTCAGCACGGTGCCGGGAACGGCGGCCGGGGAGCCGAAGTCGAAGCGGAAACGGCCGGGCTGGTTCTCCGAACCGGCCTGGGCGGCCTGGGGGCCCAGCGCGTCGCGCAGTGCCTGGTGCGTCAGGTGCGTGGCGCTGTGGGCGCGGGCGATGGCCCGGCGGCGCTGGAGGTCGATGGTGGCCTGGGCCGGGGCTCCGACGGTCACCTCACCGACCTGGACGACGCCCCGGTGGACGTACACGCCGGGGACCGGCTTCTGGCAGTCGCGGACCTCGACGACGGCGCCCGAGTCCAGCCGGATGCGGCCGGTGTCGCCGATCTGGCCACCGCCCTCGGCATAGAACGGCGTACGGTCCAGGACGATCTCGACCTCGTCGCCCTCGGTGGCGGCGGGCGAGGGCACGCCGTCGACGAGGATGCCGACGACGGTGGACTCCCCGGCGGTGTGGTCGTACCCGATGAAGTCGGTCTCACCGGCGGCGTCAGCGATCTCGCGGTAGCCGGACATGTCGGCGTGGCCGGTCTTCTTGGCCTTGGCGTCCGCCTTGGCGCGGTCCCGCTGCTCCGTCATCAGACGGCGGAAGCCCTCCTCGTCCACGGAGAGGCCCTGTTCGGCGGCCATTTCGAGGGTGAGGTCGATCGGGAAGCCCCAGGTGTCGTGGAGCAGGAACGCCTTCTCGCCGGAGAGGACCTGGCCACCGGCGGCCTTGGTCTCGGTGACGGCGGTGTCGAGGATGTTGGTGCCGCCCTTGACGGCCTTGAGGAAGGCGGCCTCCTCGGCGAGTGCGACCGTCTCGATGCGCTTGCGCTCGGTCAGGAGCTCCGGGTACTGCTGCCCCATCGTGGTGATCACGACGTCGGCCAGTTCCCGGATGACCGAGCCCGTGGCGCCCATGAGCCGCATGTTGCGGATGGCGCGGCGCATAATGCGGCGCAGGACGTAACCGCGGCCCTCGTTCCCGGGGGTGACGCCGTCGCCGATGAGCATGACGGAGGTGCGGATGTGGTCGGCGACGACGCGCAGCGAGACGTCCGACGCGTGCTCGGCGCCGTAGCGCACACCGGTGAGCTCGGTGGCCTTGTCCATGACGACGCGCAGGGTGTCGGTCTCGTACATGTTCTGTACGCCCTGGAGGATCATGGCGAGGCGTTCGAGGCCGAGACCCGTGTCGATGTTCTGGGACGGCAGGTCCCCGAGGATCGGGAAGTCCTCCTTGCCGTCGCCCGCGCCCCGCTCGTACTGCATGAAGACCAGGTTCCAGATCTCCACGTACCGCTCGTCGTTGACGGCCGGGCCGCCCTCGACGCCGAACTCGGGGCCGCGGTCGTAGTTGATCTCGGAGCAGGGGCCGCAGGGGCCGGGGACGCCCATGGACCAGAAGTTGTCCTTCTTGCCCAGGCGCTGGATGCGCTCGGCGGGGACGCCGATCCTGTCGCGCCAGATCTGTTCGGCCTCGTCGTCGTCGAGGTAGACCGTGATCCACAGACGCTCGGGGTCGAGCCCGAAGCCGCCGTCCTCGACGGAGTTGGTCAGGGCCTCCCAGGCGTACTGGATGGCCCCTTCCTTGAAGTAGTCCCCGAAGGAGAAATTGCCGCACATCTGGAAGAACGTGCCGTGCCGGGTGGTCTTGCCGACCTCTTCGATGTCCGGCGTGCGGACGCACTTCTGCACGCTGGTGACGCGCGCGGCGGGCGGCTTGACCTCACCGAGGAAGTACGGCTTGAAGGGAACCATGCCCGCGGGGACCAGCAGCAGAGTCGGGTCGTCCGCGATGAGCGACGCCGAAGGGACGACGGTGTGACCGCGCTCCTCGAAGAAGCTCAGCCAGCGGCGGCGAATTTCAGCCGACTCCATCAGTGGTCCTCATTCCGGTTGTGCGGCGTACGGGGAAGGGTGCGGGGTGTGCCGGCGGGGTCCGCCGGTTCGACGGCGAAGTGCGGCCGTACCGGGAGCTCGGGATCGGCCGGTGCCTCGAGGCCCAGCGCCCCGCCCAGTTCGGCCTCGCGCCGGATCATGCCTTCGCGCACATCGAGGGCGAAGTCCTTGAGCTTGTGACCCGTCTCGATCGCCTTGTCGGCGGCCTGCGCCGCAAGGCTCGCTGGGGTCAGCTGCTTGATCTTGCGGTTGACCTTGGTGGTGGCCCAGACGCCGGCTGCGGCGCCGGCGGTGAACCAGAACGTACGGCGGAACATCGCTGCGTCAGTCCTTCTGTCCGCGGGAACTGCGGCCGTTCCGCTTCTTGGCTCGGGCGGACGGCACAGTACGGCCGACGACCACCGTACGACGGGAGGGCCGGCCGGCCGGCTCGGGTTCGGGGACGGACCGGCGGCCGATCGCCTGCCGGACCCCGTAGCCGAAGGCGGCGACCTTGACGAGCGGGCCGCCGAAGGTCGACGCGACGGTGGAGGAGAGCGCGGAGGCGTTGGAGGTGACCTCCTGGACGTCCGTCGCGATCGCGTCGACCTTGGCGAGCTGGGTCTGCGCGGAGCGGACCGTCACGGACGCGTCGGCGAGCAGCGGGACGGCCTGCTCGGTCACGTCCGCCACGAGCTTCGTGGTCGCCCTGAGCGTCTGGGCGAGCCTCGCCAGCACCACGGCGAGGAACGAAACCAGGATCGCCCAGAAGACGGCCACCAGGATCCCGGCCACCTCTCCACCGGACACAGTGCACCGCTCTCTGCTCGTCGCCTGCCCCGTGGGGGGCCTGTCTGCTTGTCTCTGCGTGTCTCTGCTCGGCCGGCGACCCCTGTCATCACAGGCGATCGTCGTCCCACGAGCCTATCGCGCCGGGCGTCAGGCCCTGTACCGCATTACCGGTGGGTGAAGACGGGACGCATCGGAGGCAGATTGTACGGAGAGCTTCCGAGCCCGTACTCTGCGTGTCTTATGCGACGCCTTCAGCGCTCCTTCTCCCCACCCGGCGACCCGGGTTCACGCCCCTCCCGCGTCCGGGGCAATCTCCCCGCGGAGCTGAACAGGTTCGTGGGGCGCGACGACGAGCTGGCCGAACTGGGGCGCCTGCTGGAGGAGTCCAGGCTGGTGACGCTCGCGGGGGTGGCGGGAGCGGGCAAGACCCGCTGTGCGACCCGGCTCGCCTCGCTGCTGGAGAAACGGTACTGCCATGGCGTCTGGATCGCCGAGCTGTCCGCCGTCCAGGATGCCGGACTGCTCGAACACGCGCTGGTCGACGCGCTCGGGCTCACCGACCACACCAGCAGACCGCCGCGCGCCACGCTCGTCGAACACCTGGCCGCACGTCAACTCCTGCTCGTACTCGACGGCTTCGAGCAGATCACCGAGGCCACGGCCGAGCTCGTGACCGAACTGCTGCGCCGTGCCCCCGGGCTGAGCGTCCTGGCCGCCGGCCGGCGCCCCCTCCGGGTGGAGGGCGAACTGACCTTCCCGCTGGCGCCGATGAGCGAGCGGGACGCGTGGGAGCTGTTCGCCGAGCGGGCCCGCTCCGTACAGCCCGGGTTCCGGCTCACCGACGGCAACCGGGCCGCCGTGGGGGAGCTCTGCCGCCGCCTCGACGGGCTTCCGCTGGCGATCGAACTGGCGGCGGGACGCATGCGTGCCCTGTCGGTGGAGCAGATACTGCACCGCCTCGACGACCGGTTCCGCCTGCTGACCGGCGGGAGCCCCGTCGCTCCGGCCCGCCACCGGACCCTCCGTACGGCCATCGGCTGGAGTCATGAGCTGTGCGCCCCGCAGCAGCGCCTGCTGTGGGCACGGCTGTCGGTCTTCGCCGGGCAGTTCGACCTGGAGGCCGTGGAGTACATCTGCAGCGGCCCCGAGCTGCCGGCCGACTCGGTGCTCGACGTGCTCGACGCGCTCCTCGCCCAGTCGGTCGTGGTGCGTGAGGACTCGGCGGCCGGCTGCCGCTACCGGCTGCTGGACACCGTGCGCGAGTACGGCGCCGAGTGGCTGGCCGCCACCGGGGACACGGACCGCTTGCGCCGCAGGCACCGGGACTGGTTCGTGGGGCTGGCGACCTGGTGCGAGCTGGACTGGTTCAGCCCGCGGCAGAGCGAGGTCGCGGCCCGTGTCGACAGTGAACTGCCCAACCTGCGGCGGGCGATGGAGTGCTCCATGGAGTGCCCGGAGGAGGTCCATCTCGCCCAGTACCTGGCGGGCACCCTCTGGTTCTACTGGGTCGGCTGCGGCCGTCTCGCCGAGGGACGGCACTGGCTGGACCAGGTACTGGAGGAGGAGTCGCCCTACGACGCGTCCCGGCTGAAGGCACTGTGGGTGCTCGGGTACGTGGCGGTGCTCCAGGGGGACGCGGTAGGCGCCGTCTCCGCGCTCCAGGAGTGCCGGGAGGAGGGGGAGCGGGTCGGTGACGCCTCGGCCGTGGCGTACGCGGTGCACCGGATGGGCTGCCTGGCGCTCGTCACCGATGACATGGCGCGGGCGCAGGAGCTGCTGCGCGACGCGCTGGAGCGCTACCGGGAGGCGGGTGAACTCAACAGCAATGTGCTGATGGGCCAGGTCGAGCTGGCGATGGCGGTGGCCTTCCTCGGCGATCTGGACGGCGCGGTCGCGATCTGCGAGGAGGTCAGGGAGATCTGCGACGACCACGGGGAGCGGTGGGCGCTCGCCTACGCGCTGTACGTGCTGGCGTACGCGGCCCTTCAGCGGGGGGAGACCCGCCTCGCGCGCCGGATGCTCCTGGAGTGCCTGGGCATCGGCCGGACCTTCCACGATCTGCTCGCCACCGTACTGACCCTGGAGCTCCTCGCCCTGGTCACCGCGGTCGACGGGGACGCGGCCGAGGCCGCCGTACTGCAGGGGGCGGCCGGGGGGATCTGGCCCTCGGTGGGTCTGCCGCTGTTCGGTTCGGCGCATTACGGGCTGCCTCGGGCCCAGTGCGAGGAACGTGCCCGCGGAGAGCTGGGTGAGGAGGCGTACGAGGCGCGGCGGCGTACGGGTGAGCACCTGAGCCTGGACGCGGCCGTGTCGAGGGCACTGTCCGGCGGCCCGCGGCTGCCGGGCCCGGCGGGGACCGGCACTCCCGCGGCGCCGGGGGGAACGCGAAGGCCCGCCGCCTCCCGGACAACAGGGAGGGGCGGGCCCGAGCTCGGGTGAGAGCTACGCCGGGATCAGCGGGCGTAGTACTCGACGACGAGCTGTTCGTCGCAGATGACCGGGATTTCCTTGCGGTTCGGGTCCCGGTCCAGGCGGAAGGCCAGGGCCTTCAGGTTCACCTGGAGGTAGCGCGGGGTCTCACCGTCGGTGTCGTAACCACCCTCGCGGGCCACCTGGAAGGGGACCTTGGAGCGGCTGCGCTCACGGACCATCACGACGTCGTCGGGACGGACGCGGAACGACGGCTTGTCGACCTTGCCACCGTTGACCTCGATGTGGCCGTGAACGACCATCTGGCGGGCCTGGTAGATGGTGCGGGCGATGCCCGAACGCAGGACCAGGGCGTCGAGGCGGCGCTCGAGCTCGACGACCAGCGCCTCGCCCGTCTTGCCTTCGGCCTTCTTGGCGCGGTCGTAGGCGCGGGCCATCTGGCGCTCGCTGATGTCGTACTGCGCGCGCAGACGCTGCTTCTCGAGCAGACGGACCTTGTAGTCCGAGTTCTGCTTGCGGCCACGGCCGTGCTCGCCCGGCGGGTACGGACGGGCTTCGAAGTACTTGACAGCCTTAGGCGTCAGGGCGATGCCGAGGGCACGCGACTTCTTGACCTTGGGACGCGACTGGTTAGGCACGTTCTCCAGACCTCCGTTGTAGGTTAAGTTAGGTAAGGCTTACCTTACTCAAGGAGATCGCATGTCTCGCCCTGGGAACACCACAGACGTCACGGACAACACGGACAGCGGCAGCGCGCACGAGGGCGCTGCTACGACGGAAGGCCGATCTGATCGTGGTCAGCCGCGTCCCAGCGGGCTTGAAAACACTCGGATGCCGTCAGCAGCCGAGCGCACACGAACTCTCGTACAGAGTACCTGCTCCGCGGCACTGGTCGTACCGGGGCTCGATGTGACCTCCGCCGACCACCTGCTGCCCAGCTCCCGCAGCGTGGGTCCGGACGGTGGCCTGTTCCTGGAGTTCCCGGCCGGCTCGCCGGCCGTACGGGCCGCGACGCGCGCCGAGGGTGACGAGCTCAACGCCGTGCTGGAGCTCACGGACGTCGCACCGGTCTCCGTCCCGCACCGCGTCCGTGGCCGCGCCTGGATCTCGGGCCGGCTCACCGCCGTACCGGGAATGGCGGGTCCCGGCCGGATGATGCTGCGGCTGGAGACGGCGGAGGCGTTCGTCGACGATCTCTGGGGAGCGCAGGACGTCGAGCCCGAAGCCTTCCGCGACGCCGCCCCGGACCCGCTCGTCGTGCACGAGGCGGAGCTGCTCCAGCATCTGCACGCGGCGCACGGCGAGCGGATGGGGATGCTCCACGCGCTGCTGGGCGAGCGCGCGGCCTGTGACTGTCCGGCCCATCGGCCCTCCGCGGTTCCGGTGGCCCTCGACCGCTTCGGCCTGCGGGTGCGCTTCGTCGAGGGGCAGGGCTCCTGCTTCGACGCGCGCTTCGAGTTCCCCGAACCCGTGCGGGACGTCGTCGGGCTGCGCCGCGCCATGTACACCCTCTTCGAGGCGGCCTCCTGCTGACCCGGCGCGAACGGTCGTGCGGGGCCGGTCAGGCCGGCCCCTTGTCCCCAGCCGCACCGTCTGCTGAACCGGTCCTGCCGAGCCGCTCCCTGACCCGGTCCACCACGTCGGCGTACCGGGCCTCCGCCCCGTACCGCGTGGGTGTGTAGTAGCGCTTGTCGCGCACCGCGTCCGGGGCGTACTGCTGGGCGGCGATGCCCCCGGGGACGTCGTGGGGATAGACGTAGCCCTGTGCGTGGCCCAGCTTGGCCGCGCCCTTGTAGTGGCCGTCGCGCAGATGCGCCGGGACCGGCCCCGCGAGTCCCTTCCGCACGTCCTCCTGGGCCGCGCCGATCGCCAGCGTCGCCGCGTTCGACTTGGGGGCCAGCGCCAGGGCGATGGTGGCGTGGCTGAGGGTGAGCGCCGCCTCCGGGAAGCCGATCATCGCCACGGCCTGGGCCGCCGCGACCGCGGTGGGCAGCGCCGTCAGGTCGGCGAGGCCGATGTCCTCGCTGGCGGAGATCATCAGCCGGCGCGCGATGAAGCGGGGGTCCTCCCCCGCCTCGATCATCCGGGCCAGATAGTGCAGGGCCGCGTCCACGTCCGAGCCGCGGATCGACTTGATCAGGGCGCTCGCCACGTCGTAGTGCTGGTCGCCGTCCCTGTCGTACTTCACCGCGGCCCGGTCGACGGTGGACTCGACGGTCTGGAGGGAGATCTCCTGCTCGTGCGTGGCCAGCGCGGCACCGGCCGCCGCCTCCAGCGCGGTGAGGGCCCGGCGGGCGTCGCCCCCGGCGATGCGCAGCAGATGCGCCTGCGCGTCCTCGGCCAGCGTCACCGCTCCGCCGAGTCCGCGCTCGTCGCTCAGCGCGCGGGTGATCAGCGCCAGCAGGTCGTCGTCGGTGAGCGGCTCCAGGGTGAGCAGCAGGGAGCGCGAGAGCAGGGGGGAGATGATCGAGAAGTACGGATTCTCGGTGGTGGCCGCGATCAGCGTCACCCAGCGGTTCTCCACCGCCGGGAGGAGCGAGTCCTGCTGGGCCTTGGAGAAGCGGTGGATCTCGTCGAGGAAGAGGACGGTCTCCTTGCCGTACCCCCCGGTGGCACGGCGGGCGCCCTCGATGACGGCGCGGACCTCCTTGACGCCCGCGGTGATCGCGGAGAGCTCCACGAAGCGCTTGTTCGTCGCCTTGCTGACCACGTACGCCAGTGTCGTCTTCCCGGTGCCCGGAGGGCCCCAGAGGATCACCGAGGACGGTCCGGCGGGGCCGCCGCTGCCCTCCCCACGAGGCGGCGCAGGGGTGAGCCCGGCTTGAGCAGGTGCTGCTGTCCGACGACCTCGTCGACCGTACGGGGACGCATCCGCACAGCGAGCGGGCTGGCGGACGGGTCCTTCTCCTGGCGGTCTTCGGCGGCTGCGGTAAAGAGATCGGGCTCCACGTCGTGCAGCCTATGTCACCCCACTGACAACGCCGCCGGGTCCGTCAGCTGGTCCAGAAGTCCCACCAGCGGGTCAGGATCAGCATGCCGATGACGCCGATCCACAGGACGGGCGGGACCCAGTGGAACTCCGTGAGGGCGTTGCGCAGCCGGCCGGGAGCGGGCAGGACGCGGTGCTTGATGTTGTGCGTGGTGACGTAGCAGAACATGACGATCGTGGCGACCCAGGCGAGGCAGCACCACAGGCAGAGCGAGTTGATCTCGTAGAGCGACTGGTACTGGAGCCAGGTGCAGAAGCCGACGCCGAACAGGGTGCCCGCGTTGAGGCCGAGCCAGAACCAGGGGCGGTAGCGGGCGCCGGCCAGCAGCCCCATGCCGATGCAGACCACCATCGCGTAGGTGACGAGTCCGAGCATCGGGTTGGGGAACCCGAAGGCGGACGCCTGGTCGCTCTTCATGATGTTGCCGCACGCGACGACCGGGTTGAGGCTGCATCCCGGGGTGAAGCCGGGGTCCTCCAGCAGCTTGAACTTGTCGATGGTGATCACCCAGGCGGAGAGCAGACCGGCCGCACCCGTGATCACCAGGAGCAGTGCCAGCGCGCGACTGCCCCCGATGGCCCGCTTCCCACCGTCCTCCGCCTGGCCCGGGGAGGGATGATCTACCGCTGCAGTCGTCATATCGCCGTTCCGTCACTGAGTAGCCAGCTGGGCACCGTCATTCTGCCGCACCGGCCGCGCCGTCAACCGTTCGACGGACACACCTGTGTGCGCACGTCCGGCCCGGGACGGGCGGCTCCAGCGGACGCGCGGCCCGTCGCAGGAGGCGCGTTGAACGGCCCGGACCGCGGATCGTGCCTGGTGGGGTGTTCGCGGTCCTGGGTGTACGACGGAGGGGGAGGAGAGGGCGTCACGGGAGCTGGGCTACGGCCCGCCGTCGGGGCCGCCTGTCATCGCCCCCGGGGCCGGTGTCCCTCGAAGGATGAAGCGGCGCCCCGCCGAGTTGACGCTCCGCCAGGTGGTGCCCCGCTTCGCCCGCCCTCTCCCCCGGGCGTCATCCGTCCGAAGCGCTCAGCTTTCCGCGGATCGTGCCGGTCACGTCGGCCAGGGCCACCGCTTCCTGCTCGCCCGACTCCATGTCCTTGAGCTGGACGTTGCCCTCGGCCAGGTCGCGCTCGCCCGCGACGATCGTGAAGCGTGCGCCCGACCGGTTCGCGCTCTTCATCGCGCCCTTGAGGCCGCGGCCCCCGAACGCGAAGTCGGCCGCCACACCCTCGCGCCGCAGCTGCGTGACGACGCCGAAGAGCACCCGGCGGGCCTCCTCGCCGAGCGGCACCGCGTACACGCTGGTGGCGGCGGGGATCGGCAGCTCGATGCCCTCGGCCTCCAGCGCGAGAACCGTGCGGTCCACACCGAGGGCCCAGCCCACGGACGGGAGCGCCGGGCCGCCGATCATCTCGGACAGGCCGTCGTACCGGCCGCCGCCGCCCACCGCGGACTGCGAGCCCAGGCCGTCGTGGACGAACTCGAAGGTCGTCCGCGTGTAGTAGTCGAGGCCGCGCACGAGCTTCTCGTCGTCCTCGTACACCACGCCGGCCGCCGTCAGCAGGACACGGACCTCCTCGTGGTACGCCTTGCAGGCGTCGCAGAGGTGGTCGCGCAGCATCGGGGCGCCGACGAGCTGCTTCTGGACGTCGGCCCGCTTGTCGTCGAGCACCCGGAGCGGGTTGATCTCGATGCGCCTGCGGGTCTCCTCGTCCAGGTCCAGGTCGCGCAGGAAGTCCTGGAGCACCTCGCGGTAGGCGGGACGGCACTCCTTGTCACCCAGCGAGTTCAGCAGGATGCGGAACTCCGTGAGGCCCAGCGAGCGGTACGCCTGGTCGGCCAGGATGATCAGTTCGGCGTCGAGCGCCGGGTCCTCCGCGCCGATGGCCTCGGCGCCGACCTGGGAGAAGTGGCGGTAGCGGCCCGCCTGCGGCCGCTCGTAGCGGTAGTACGAGCCGGAGTACCAGAGCTTGACGGGGAGGTTGCCCGCCTTGTGGAGGTTGGCCTCGAGCGCGGCGCGCAGCACGGACGCGGTGCCCTCGGGGCGCAGAGCCAGCTTGTCGCCGCCCCTGGTCTCGAAGGCGTACATCTCCTTGGACACGATGTCGGTGGACTCGCCGACACCGCGCGCGAAGAGGTTCACGTCCTCGAAGCCGGGCGTCTCGATGTAGCCGTAGCCGGAGTCGCGCAGGGGTGCGGAGATGGCCTCGCGCACCGCGAGGAACTTCGCGGAGCGCGGCGGGGTCAGGTCGTACGTGCCCTTGGGGGCCTGGAAGGTGCTCACAGGGTTTCTCTCTCGTCACATTCCTCGGCGGGGCGCGTCCATGCCGTGCAGATACGGATTGGAGGCGCGCTCGCGGCCGATGGTCGTCTGGGGGCCGTGGCCGGACAGCACCACGGTCGAGTCGTCGAGCGGCAGGCACACACGGGCCAGCGACTCCAGCAGCTCGGCCTGGCTGCCGCCGGGCAGGTCGGTGCGTCCGACGGAGCCGGCGAAGAGCAGGTCGCCCGAGAAGAGGACCTGCGGAACGTCCGCGGCCTCGGGCATCCCGAACGTCACCGACCCCTTGGTATGGCCGGGCGCGTGCGCGACACCGAACTCCAGACCGGCCAGCTCCAGCACGGCACCGTCGGTCAGTTCCCTGACGTCGTCCGGTTCACCCACGGTCAGCTCGCCCATGAGAGGCATCCCGAAGGAGAGGCCGAGGCCCTTCTCCGGGTCGCTCATCATGTACCGGTCCTCCGGGTGGATCCAGGCGGGGACGTCATGGGCGCCGCAGACGGGGACGACCGAGGCGACGTGGTCGATGTGGCCGTGGGTGAGGACGACGGCGACGGGCTTGAGCCGATGCTTCTTCAGCGTCTCCTCGACGCCTCGGGCGGCCTGGTGCCCGGGATCGATGATCACGCACTCCTCGCCTGCGGCGGGGGCGACCAGGTAGCAGTTGGTCCCCCAGGCCCCGGCGGGGAACCCGGCAATGAGCACGATCGTCCTTAATGTTCGTCGACGGGAGAGGGTGCTGGGACGGATCCAGCAGATCAGAGCCTACCGGCGCTCCTCATCCCACAGCTAACCCATATACGGTACGGGGCAACCCAGGCCGGATCACACGACGTACAAGGGAGATCACCCGGTGGTCAGCAGCGATCAGCGGCGGCGTCAGCTCGCCCGTGAGAAGTTCGAGCGGCAGCAGCAGCGCCGGGAGGAAGCCCGCCGGAGGACCAGGCGTCTCACGGTGGTCATCGCGTCCGCGCTGGCCGTGGTGGCGGTCGTCGTCGCCGGCGCGTACGTCTCCGTCGGCAACGACGACGGCGGCAAGGACACGAAGGACGCCAAGGACACGGCGGCGAGCGCGACCCCCTCACCATCGCCCTCCGAGACCGGGAGCGCGGCTCCGGAACCCGCGATGAAGATCGACAAGACCGCCTCGTACTCCATGTCGCTCAAGACCAGCCAGGGCGGCATAGCGTTCACCATGGACGCGGCGAAGACTCCGCACACCACGAACTCCTTCAAGGCGCTCGCGGACAAGGGGTACTTCGACGGCACCAAGTGTCACCGTCTGACCACGGAGGGCATCTTCGTCCTCCAGTGCGGCGACCCCAAGGGTGACGGCACCGGCGGTCCCGGCTACACGATCCCGGACGAGAACCTGACCGCGCTGGGCAAGGCGGGCAAGGACGGCACGGTCACCTTCCCCGCGGGCACGGTGGCGATGGCCAACACCGGCCAGCCGAGCACCGGCGGCAGCCAGTTCTTCCTCGTGTACAAGGACACCAAACTGCCGCCCACCTACACGCCGTTCGGCACCCTGGACGAGGCCGGTCTGAAGACCGTCAAGAAGGTCGCCGCCGCGGGCGTCACCGGCGGGACGGGCGACGGTGCGCCGAAGAAGACCGTCACCGTCGAGAAGGCCGCCGTCGACAAGGTCTGACCGGGCCGGGCGGCCGGCCCGCCCCGTACGTGCCGCGCACCGGAGAATCTCAGCCGCGCTGAGTGCGGACAGCCGGGTGGCCGGTCGCCTAGATTGACGTTGTGCAGGGCGGGCGATGCCCGCCCCAGGAACTGTGGACGATGCCCGGGGGCGAACCCCCTCGCAGGCATCAGGTGGAGGAGGCGCTGTGAGCAGCGACCCGTGGGGCCGCGTCGATGAGACGGGCACCGTGTACGTGCGTACAGCCGACGGCGAACAGGTCGTCGGATCGTGGCAGGCCGGGACTCCCGAGGAGGCTCTGGCCTATTTCGAGCGCAAGTACGAGGGCTTGGTGGTCGAGATCGGCCTCCTGGAGCGGCGGGTGAAGACCACCGATCTCTCGTCCAAGGACGCGATGGCAGCCATCGATCACCTGCGCAAGCAGATCGACGAGCATCACGCCGTGGGGGATCTGGCCGCGCTGCGCGTCCGGCTGGACGCGCTCGTCGCGACGGTCGAGTCCCGGCGCGAGGAGCGCAAGGTCCAGAAGGCGAAGCAGACCGACGAGGCCCGCCAGGCCAAGGAGGCGCTCGTCGTCGAGGCCGAGGAGCTGGCGCAGAGCGAGCAGTGGCGTTCGGCAGGGGAACGGCTGCGCGCGCTGGTCGACACGTGGAAGGGGCTTCCGCGCCTCGACCGCAAGTCGGACGACGAGCTGTGGCACCGCTTCTCTCATGCCCGTTCGGCGTTCTCCAAGCGTCGCAAGGCCCACTTCGCGGCGCTGGACGCCCAGCGTGAGGACGCCCGCAAGGCCAAGGAGAAGCTGGTCGCCGAGGCCGAGGCGCTCTCCGGTTCCACGGACTGGGGCACGACGGCCGCCCGGTACCGCGACCTGATGACGGAGTGGAAGGCCGCGGGCCGCGCGCAGCGCGAGTCCGAGGACGAGCTGTGGAACCGCTTCCGCGGCGCGCAGGACGTGTTCTTCGCGGCCCGCAGCGGTGTGTTCGCCGAGCGGGACGCGGAACAGGGCGAGAACCTCAAGGTGAAGGAGGAGCTCGCCACCGAGGCCGAGAAGCTGGTGCCGGTGAAGGACCTGAAGGCGGCCAGGGCCGCCTTCCGTGCCCTCAACGAGCGCTGGGAGGCCGCAGGCCACGTGCCCCGTGACGCCCGCCCGAAGGTCGAGGGGCGGATGCAGGCGGTGGAGCGCGCGCTCCAGGAGGCCGAGGAGAACGAGTGGCGCCGCTCGAACCCGGAGGCGCGGGCGCGCGCCGAGGGTCTGACCGGTCAGCTCCAGGCGGCCGTGGACAAGCTGCGTAAGCAGATCGACACGGCGCGCGCCTCGGGCAACAACGCCAGGGCCGACAAGCTGGCCAAGGAGCTGGAGGGCCGCCAGGCGCTGCTGGACCAGGCGCTGAAGGGCCTGGAGGAGTTCAGCGGCTGATCTTCTCCGGACCACCGCGCGGAGAGGCCCCTGTACCTCGGGTACAGGGGCCTCTTCCGTGTTCGTCCCGCCGGGACGGCTACGGCCGGCGCGCCGAGGTCACCCTGTACACGTCGTAGACGCCCTCCACGCCCCTCACGGCCTTCAGGACGTGGCCGAGGTGTTTCGGGTCGCCCATCTCGAAGGTGAAGCGGGAGGTGGCCACCCGGTCCCTGGACGTCTGGACGGCCGCCGACAGGATGTTGACGTGCTGGTCGGACAGGACGCGGGTGACGTCGGAGAGCAGGCGGGAGCGGTCCAGCGCCTCGACCTGGATGGCGACCAGGAACACCGAGGACTGGGTCGGCGCCCACTCGACTTCGAGGATGCGCTCCGGCTGCTGCGACAGTGAGTCGACGTTGACGCAGTCGGCGCGGTGTACGGAGACGCCGCTGCCGCGTGTGACGAAGCCGATGATCGGGTCGCCGGGTACGGGGGTGCAGCAGCGGGCCAGCTTGACCCACACGTCCTCCACGCCCTTGACGACCACGCCGGGGTCGGCGTTGGCGCGGCGCTTGCTGCGGCCGTGGGAGGGCGGGGTGGACTCGGCCAGGTCCTCGTTGGCCTCGTCGTGGCCGCCGAGGGCCTGCACCAGCTTCTGTACGACGCCCGCCGCCGAGACGTGGCCCTCGCCGATCGCCGCGTACAGCGAGGAGATGTCGGGATAGCGCATCTCGTGGGCGAGCGTGACCAGGGAGTCCCCGGTCAGGATCCGCTGGATCGGAAGGTTCTGCTTGCGCATGGCCCGCGCGATGGAGTCCTTGCCCTGCTCGATCGCCTCGTCGCGGCGCTCCTTGGAGAACCAGGCGCGGATCTTGTTGCGGGCGCGGGGCGACTTGACGAAGCCGAGCCAGTCCCGGGAGGGCCCGGCGCCCGCCGCCTTGGAGGTGAAGACCTCGACGAGGTCGCCGTTGTCCAGTGTCGATTCGAGCGGTACGAGGCGCCCGTTGACCCGGGCTCCTATCGTGCGGTGGCCGACCTCCGTATGGACCGCGTACGCGAAGTCGACGGGGGTCGCCCCGGCGGGCAGCGCTATGACGTCGCCCTTGGGGGTGAAGACGAAGACCTCGTTGCGCGAGAGGTCGAAGCGCAGGGACTCCAGGAACTCGCTGGGGTCCTCGGTCTCCTTCTGCCAGTCCAGGAGCTGGCGCAGCCACGCCATGTCGTTGACGGTGTCCTGGCCGCGGCCGGTGTTCCGGGGGACGTCGGTACGGACCTTGGAGGCGCCCGCGACGGCCTCCTGCTTGTACTTCCAGTGCGCGGCGATGCCGTACTCGGCGCGGCGGTGCATGTCGAACGTACGGATCTGGAGTTCGACGGGCTTGCCGCTGGGACCGATCACCGTGGTGTGCAGTGACTGGTACATGTTGAACTTCGGCATCGCGATGTAGTCCTTGAACCGGCCGGGGACCGGATTCCATCGCGCGTGGACGGTGCCGAGGGCGGCGTAGCAGTCGCGGACCGTGTCGACGAGGACGCGGATGCCCACCAGGTCGTAGATCTCAGCGAAGTCACGGCCGCGGACGATCATCTTCTGGTAGACGCTGTAGTAGTGCTTCGGGCGTCCGGTGACGGTGGCCTTGATGCGGGCGGCGCGCAGGTCGGACTGGACCTCGTCGGTCACTATGGCGAGGTACTCGTCGCGCTTGGGGGCCCGCTCCGCGACGAGGCGGACGATCTCGTCGTACATCTTGGGGTAGAGGATCGCGAAGGCGAGGTCCTCCAGCTCCCACTTGATGGTGTTCATGCCCAGCCGGTGAGCCAGGGGTGCGTAGATCTCCAGGGTCTCGCGGGCCTTCTTCTCCTGCTTCTCCCGCTTGAGGTAGCGCATGGTGCGCATGTTGTGCAGGCGGTCGGCGAGCTTGATGACGAGGACGCGGGGGTCCTTGGCCATGGCGACGACCATCTTGCGTACGGTCTCCGCCTGCGCGGCCTCGCCGAACTTGACCTTGTCGAGCTTGGTGACGCCGTCGACCAGCAGCGCCACCTGGTCGCCGAAGTCCTTGCGCAGGGTGTCCAGGCCGTACTCGGTGTCCTCGACCGTGTCATGCAGCAGCCCGGCCATCAGCGTGGCGGGGTCCATGCCGAGCTCGGCGAGGATCGTCGTGACGGCGAGCGGATGCGTGATGTACGGGTCGCCGCTCTTGCGCTTCTGGCCCCGGTGCCAGCGCTCCGCGACCTGGTAGGCGTGTTCGATCTGGCGCAGCGTCGCCGACTCGATCTTGGGGTCGTTGTGCCGGACGGTCCGCAGCAGCGGTTCGAGCACGGGGTTGTACGGGCTGGAGCGCTGGACGCCGAGGCGGGCCAGGCGGGCCCGTACGCGGTTGGACGATCCGCCGGAGCGGGGCACCGCGCCGGCCGGCACCACGGGCTTCGCCGGGCTCCTCGCGGCCTGTCCCGCCGGGGGTACGGGGTTCACGTGCCCGGCGGTGTCCGCGGGCCTGGCGGGCCCGGCCGGGGAGCTCGGCGGCGCGTCGGCCGCGGGCTTCGGGGGCACGGGCGGGGCGTCGGACGCGGGCCCGGCCGGTGTGTCCCCGGCGGGCCACACGGGCCCGGTGTGCGCGGGGCCCGGTGACTTCACGCCGTCCGTGGGCTCCCGCTCCGAAGGCGCGGCCGGCGGGCCCGCCGGCCGCGCGTTCCCTGGCATGGCTCGGTCCGCCGCGGGCTTGTCGGGCTGCGGGGCGGCTGCTGGCTGGGCCTCGTCTGGCAAGAGCGCTCCTCGTGCGGAACCGGGGTACCCGGAAACCCCATGGTATCGACCCGGTGGCGCGCCGACGCCCGGGGACCGCGGGACCGGCGGGGGACCCCGCACGACGCGGGACGGGCACCCGGGTGTTCCCGGGCGCCCGTCCTGAGCGTGCGAATGCCGTACGCCGTGGGTCCTGCTGTCGGTCCTGCCGCCGCTCAGACGGTGATCAGGGCCTCCAGCGGCGCGCCCCGCAGCGCGGGCTCCAGGCGTGCGCGGCCCGGGAGGAAGCCGAGCTCCATGAGGACCGCGACGGCCGCGACCTGGGCGCCGGCCCGCCGGATGAGCTCCAGCGAGGCTTCGGCGGTACCGCCGGTGGCGAGGACGTCGTCGATGACCATGATCCGGTCGTCGGGCGACAGGTCCTCCGCGTGGATCTCCATCTCCGCGGTCCCGTACTCCAGCTCGTACGCCTGGCTGAGCGTGGCTCCGGGCAGCTTTCCGGCCTTGCGGACCGGTACGAAGCCGAGGCCCGCGCGGACCGCGACCGGTGCCGCGAGGATGAAGCCGCGCGCCTCCAGACCGACGATCTTGGTGGCGCCGTGGCGTACGCACAGCTCCGCGAGGGTGTCGGTCAGCAGCGTGAAGGCCACCGGGTCCGCGAGCAGCGGGGTGATGTCCTTGAACATCACGCCCGGCTTCGGATAGTCGGCGACGTCGCGGATGCGGCTGAGCAGCAGCTCGCGGGTGGAATCCGTGGTGCTGGTCATGGACGGTTCCCCGGCGTCCGGCCGTGGCCCCTGCGCTGGCCCGCGACGGCACCCGCGGTCTCGGCCTCGTCCGCGAAGTCGTCCTGCGGCTGGTCGTCGCCCTCGTCCTCGGGGGACTCGCCCTTGGCGGCGGCGGCCGCGCGCTTGGCGAGGATCCGCTTCTTCAGCGCCTTCATCTGCGGTTCGCGTTCCTTGAAGTCGGCGACCAGCGGGGTGGCGATGAAGATCGAGGAGTACGCGCCGGCGGCGAGGCCGACGAAGAGCGACAGCGAGATGTCGTTGAGCATGCCCGCGCCCAGCACACCGCCACCGATGAACAGCAGGCCGGCGACGGGCAGCAGCGCGACGACGGTGGTGTTGATCGAGCGGACCAGGGTGCTGTTGATGGAGCGGTTCGCGACCTCGCTGTAGGTCCAGCGGGTCTGCTTGGTGATCCCCCTCTGGCCCTCCTTGAGGCTGTCGAAGACGACGACCGTGTCGTAGAGGGAGTAACCGAGGATCGTCAGCAGACCGATCACGGTGCCCGGGGTGACCTCGAAGCCGACCAGGGCGTAGACACCGACCGTGATCGTGATGTCGTGGATCAGCGCGATCAGGGCCGCGATGGCCATCCGCCACTCGAAGGCGATGGCGAGGTAGACCACCACGAGGATCATGAAGACCCCGAGACCGGTCCACGCCTTGTTGGCGATCTGCTCACCCCAGCTGGGGCCGACCAGGTCCGCGTTGATCTTCGCCTCGGGCACACCGAGGTCCTCGGCGAGCTGGGTCTTGATCTCGTTGGCCTTGGCGGTCCCGACCTCGGTGATCTGGATACGCATGTTGCCGTTGCCGAGCTCCTGCACGATCGCCTCGTGGCCGGATGCCTCGACGGCGCTCTCGTGCGCCTGGGAGACCGAGACCTTGGGCTTCTCGTCGGTCGTGAAGACCGCGCCGCCCTTGAACTCGATGCCCATGTTGAGGCCGCTGACCGCCAGGCCGACGATGGCCGTGATGGTGATCAGGATCGAGACGCCGTACCAGATCTTGCGCTTGCCGATGAAGTCGTAACCGACCTCGCCTCGGTAGAGCCGGGCGCCGAGATTGCCGAGTCGCGACATCTCACGCCTCCTTCGGGTGGTCGGTGGGGACGTTGATCCGGCGGGTGCGGCGCAGCGGCGGCTTGGCGCCGAGACGCTTGGGGTCCAGCCCGGACCACGAGTTGCCGCTGGAGAAGAACTTCGTCTGGCCCATCAGGGTCATGAGGGGCTTGGTGAAGAGGAACACCACCACGACGTCGAGCAGGGTGGTCAGGCCGAGCGTGAACGCGAAGCCCTGGACCTTGCCGACCGTCACGAGGAAGAGCACCGCGGCGGCGAGGAACGACACGAAGTCGGAGACCAGGATGGTGCGCCGGGCACGGGGCCAGGCGCGCTCGATGGCCGGACGCAGGGTGCGGCCCTCGCGGATCTCGTCACGGACACGTTCGAAGTACACGATGAAGGAGTCCGCCGTGATCCCGATCGCGACGATCGCTCCGCAGACCGCGGGCAGGTTCAGCGCGAAGCCGATGGCCGGGCCGAGCAGGGCCATGATCGTGTACGTCAGGATGCCGGACACCGCGAGGCTGAAGAGCGCGATGAGCGCCAGTCCGCGGTAGTAGGCGACCAGGTAGATGACGACCAGGGCGAGCCCGATGGCACCGGCGATGAGACCGGCCTTCAGCTGCTCGTCACCGAGGGCGGCCGTCACGGTGGTGACGCTCTGCTGCTCGAAGGAGAGCGGGAGGGCACCGTAGGACAGGACGTTGGCCAGGTCCTCGGCGGACTGCTGGGTGAAGCTGCCGGAGATCTCGGCGCTGCCGCTGAGGGTCTCGTTCACCTGCGGCGCGGAGACGACCTCGCCGTCGAGGGAGATCGCGAACTGGTTCTGCGGCGACTGCTGCGCGGAGAGCTTCTGCGTGATCGACTGGAACTTCTTGGAGCCCTTGTCGCTGAACTCCATGGAGACCAGCCAGATGCCCCGCTGCTGGTCGAACTGGGCCTTGGCGTCGTCGACGTCCGTACCGGAGACCTCGGCCGGGCCGAGGATGTACTTGGCGTCACCCTCGGCGCTGCACGCGACCGTGGGGTCCTCGGGCTTGACTCCCTCGCCGGCCACGACGCGGGCCTCGGCGTCGGTGCAGTCCAGCTCGGTGAACTTCTTCTGCAGTGCGGCGCTGGCCGGGTCGGGCGTCTCGGCGGCGGGCGGCTCCGTCGGCGCCGGGGCGTCCGTTTTGCTCGCGCCGGGGGTCGGCGTCTCGTCCTTCTTCAGGGCGTCCGTGACCGCACGGCCCTGGGAGGTGGCGCTCGATGAGGGAGTGGGCTTCGAACCGGAAGCGGTCTCCCCGTCGCCTGCCTTCGCGCTGGGCGTGGCCTTGGGCGTGCTCGAACCGGTTGCCGAGGGGCTCTCGGAACCCGTGGGCGTCGGCGTTCCGGCGGTGACCGTGAGGACGGGCCGGAAGTAGAGCTGGGCGGTCGTGCCGACCTGCTCCTGCGCCTGCTTGGAGTTCGTCCCCTTGGGGATGTTGACGATGATGTTGCGCTCGCCCTGGGTCTGGACCTCGGCCTCCGAGACACCCAGACCATTGACACGGCGTTCGATGATGCTGACCGCGGTGTCCATGTTGGTCTGGTTGATCGCGTTCGGCTTGCCGGGCTGGTTCTTGGCTTCGAGCGTGATCGATGTCCCGCCGGCCAGGTCGATGCCCAGCCGGGGCGTGGTGTGACCGGACAGGAACATCCCGCCGGTGAGCGCGACCATGGCGATCAGGATCAGTACCAGGGCACGCCCCGGCCTGCTCTGACCGCCCGCCGGCCCTCGGCCCTTCTTCGGTGCTGCCACCTTCTCGTTTCTCCCTGTCCAACCGCCCCGCGCCGGGTACGCGCCCGAGCGGCCACGAAGTGATGTGGGGACCTGCCCCCCGCAGAAGACCGCACGTTCCGTCGGACGCCGCGTGCCTGTAGGCGCGCGGCGTCCCGGGATCGTGAAACTACTTCGTGTCGCCCTCGCCGTCGGCCTTGGCGTCCTTCGGGTCGACGTCCTTCTCCACGGCCTTCTCCTCGACCTCGTCGTCCTCGGCCTTCTTGCCCAGGTCGATCCGCGCGGTGTCCGGCGTGCCGGTGAGCGAGGAGGCGTCGTCGGGCACGATCGCGCCCTCGGACTTCAGGTCCTCGGCGTCGCCGTGGACGATGCGGTTGTACTCCGCGTCGTCCAGCACGGCACCGATCGAGTTCTTGGCGTAGACGGCGTGGACGCCGGGCGCGACCTCGAGGAGAACCGTGTCGTCGTGAAGCTCCTTGACGGTGGCGTACATGCCCCCGATCGTCCGGACGCCGGTGCCGGGCTGCATGTCGTTACGCATCTGCGCAGCCGCCGCCTGCTTCTTCTTGGCGGACCGGGTCATCAGGAACATGGCCCCGATGAGCACGATGAAGGGGAGGAGAGTCACGATATTCACGGGACGGGAATTCCTTCGCACGACCGCGTCGGGATGCGGCCTGGTCTACGGGGGTGGGTACGCCACCCTGTACGGGCGGCATCGGCGGAGTCTAAGCGAGTCCGCATCATTGGAACAACGCCCAGCATGGCACCGTGGTTCCTCTGGGGGCCAACCCGTGATTCTTCACGCCCCGAACAGGCCCTGTTGTCCCTTTCCGCCGTGAGGTGGCGGGACAAGGCCCAGATGTGCCCAGGCCGCGGGGGTGGCGACCCTGCCGCGCGGGGTCCTGGCCAGCAGTCCCTCCCGTACGAGGAAGGGCTCGGCGACCTCCTCGACGGTCTCGCGCTCCTCCCCCACCGCGACGGCGAGGGTGGACAGGCCCACGGGCCCGCCGCCGAAGAGCTTCAGCAGGGCGCCGAGCACCGCGCGGTCCAGCCGGTCCAGGCCGCGGGCGTCGACCTCGTACACCCGCAGGGCCGCGGCCGCGATGTCCCGGTCGATCCTGCCGTCGGCCTTGACCTGGGCGTAGTCACGGACCCGGCGCAGCAGCCGGTTGGCGATGCGGGGGGTGCCCCGGGAGCGGCCGGCGATCTCCGCGGCGCCCACCACGTCGATCTCGACGTCCAGGAGGCGGGCGGAACGGTGGATGACGCGTTCCAGCTCGACGGGGCTGTAGAACTCCATGTGCCCGGTGAAGCCGAAGCGGTCGCGCAGCGGGGGCGGCAGCAGGCCGGCCCGGGTGGTGGCGCCGACCAGGGTGAAGGGCGGCAGTTCCAGGGGGATCGCGGTGGCACCGGGGCCCTTGCCGACGATGACGTCGACCCGGAAGTCCTCCATGGCCATGTAGAGCATCTCCTCGGCGGGCCGCGACATGCGGTGGATCTCGTCGAGGAAGAGGACCTCGCCCTCCTGGAGTGAGGAGAGGATCGCGGCGAGGTCGCCCGCGTGCTGGATGGCGGGGCCGGAGGTGATCCTGATCGGGGCGTTCATCTCGGCCGCGATGATCATGGAGAGCGTGGTCTTGCCGAGGCCGGGAGCGCCGGAGAGCAGGACGTGGTCGGCGGTGGCTCCGCGGGCGCGGGCGGCCTTGAGGACGAGGTCGAGCTGCTCGCGGACCTTCTCCTGGCCGACGAACTCGTCGAGGTCCTTGGGGCGCAGCGCCGCTTCGACCGCGGTGTCCTCGCCGTCTGCCCCGGCGTCGACCAGCCGGTCGTCCAGCGGGTCGTCCAGATGCGGACGCTCGTCGGTGTCGGGTCCGGTCTCGTCCCAGTTCATTCGGTCAGTCCCGCCTAGGGTGTCTCGGTGCCGGGCCGTGCGGCGCCGGACCGGTGTGGTGCCCGGGTTCAGCGTGCACGGTTGAGCGTCTGGAGAGCGGCGCGCAGCAGTTGCGGTACGGGCGGCCGGGCGCCGTCCGCGATCGCGGCCTCGGCCTGCGGGGCGACGGCGGCGACCGCCTCGTCCGCCTCACGGGTCGCGTACCCGAGTCCGATCAGGGCCGCCTGGAGCTGGTCGCGCCAGCCGGAGGTGACCGGGGTGCCGATGCCCTGCTGCCCGATGCGGGCGCCGACCGGCTCCCCGAGCCTGTCCTTCAGCTCCAGGAGGAGCTTCTGGGCGCCCTTCTTGCCGATGCCGGAGACGGCGGTGAGCGCCTTCTCGTCACCCGTGGCGACGGCGGTGCGCAGGGCGTCGGGGCTGTGGGTGGCGAGCATGGCCTGGGCGAGCCGGGGGCCGACGCCGCTGGCGGTCTGGAGCAGTTCGAAGACCTGGCGCTCGTCGTCGTCGGCGAAGCCGTAGAGCGTGAGCGAGTCCTCCCGTACGACGAGGGAGGTGGCGAGCTTGGCCTCCTTGCCGATCCGCAGGCCGGCGAGGGTGTGGGGGGTGCACTGCACGGCCATGCCGATGCCGCCGACCTCGATCACGGCCGTGGTCGGGGCGAGGGCGGCAACCGGGCCCGATACGAAGGCGATCACGCGGTACGGCCTTTCAGGGTGCGATGGGCGGCGACGGCCTGCTGGAGTCTGTTCTGCGCGGGGGCCCGCCAGATGTGGCAGATGGCGAGTGCGAGGGCGTCGGCGGCGTCGGCGGGTTTCGGCGGCGCGTCCAGGCGCAGGAGGCGGGTCACCATGGCGCCGACCTGGTCCTTGTCGGCACGTCCTGAACCGGTGACGGCGGCCTTGACCTCGCTGGGCGTGTGCAGGGCGACGGGGATGCCGCGACGTGAGGCGCACAGCATGGCGACCGCGCTGGCCTGGGCGGTGCCCATCACCGTACGCACGTTGTGCTGGCTGAACACCCGCTCCACGGCGACGAATTGGGGCCGGTGCGTGTCGAGCCATTCCTCGATGCCGCGCTCGATGGCGACCAGCCGGTGGCCGAGCTCCGCGTCGGCCGGGGTGCGCACGACTCCGACGCCGATCATCGTCAGAGGGCGTCCGGCGACGCCTTCGACGACTCCCACCCCGCACCGGGTCAACCCCGGGTCCACACCGAGTACACGCATGAAGCGCCCCCTCCCTCCGCCGACTTCACCGATCGGTCAACTGTTCCCGCAGGCTATCGGCTCGCACTGACAATGCGACGGGCCGACGGGGTGTGTCCCCGTCGGCCCGTCGCGTCGTCGGTGCGGCGACTGCCCGGATGTCAGGCGTCGACCTTCTCCATGACCTCGTCGGACACGTCGAAGTTGGCGAAGACGTTCTGCACGTCGTCACTGTCCTCCAGCGCGTCGATGAGCTTGAAGATCTTGCGTGCGCCCTCTTCGTCGAGATCTACCTGCATGGTGGGCAGGAAGTTGGCCTCGGCGGAGTCGTAGTCGATTCCGGCGTCCTGGAGAGCGGTGCGGACCGCGACCATGTCGGTGGCCTCGCTGACGACCTCGAACGTGTCACCGAGGTCGTTGACCTCCTCGGCACCCGCGTCGAGCACGGCGCCGAGGACGTCGTCCTCGGTCAGCTCGCCCTTGGGGACGATCACGACGCCCTTGCGGTTGAAGAGGTAGGAGACCGAACCCGGGTCGGCCATCGAACCGCCGTTGCGGGTCATGGCGACCCGTACGTCGGAGGCGGCGCGGTTGCGGTTGTCGGTGAGGCACTCGATGAGCACCGCGACGCCGTTCGGTCCGTAGCCCTCGTACATGATCGTCTCGTAGTCGGCGCCGCCGTCCTCAAGACCGCCACCGCGCTTGACCGCGGAGTCGATGTTCTTGTTCGGGACGGAGCTCTTCTTCGCCTTCTGGATGGCGTCGACGAGCGTCGGGTTGCCTTCGAGATCGACACCGCCGGAGCGGGCCGCGACCTCGATGTTCTTGATCAGCTTCGCGAAGAGCTTGCCGCGCTTGGCGTCAATCACGGCCTTCTTGTGCTTCGTCGTAGCCCATTTAGAGTGGCCGGACATCTGCCTTCTCCTTCGCGTCACCAAAATCGATCCGAACCCGAGAGATCCTACCGGGGTCGAGTCAGCGGACTGCGCGCACCATGTCGACGAAGAGTGCGTGAACCCGGTGGTCTCCGGTCAGTTCCGGGTGGAATGACGTGGCGAGGGCGTTTCCCTGCCGTACGGCGACGATGTGGCCGCCGTGCTCGGCGATGACCGTGACCCGCGCCCCGACGGATTCGACCCAGGGGGCCCGGATGAACACGCCCTCGACCGGGCCGTCCGCGACGCCTTCGACCTCGACGGCCGCCTCGAAGGACTCGTTCTGCCGTCCGAAGGCGTTGCGGCGCACGATCATGTCGATACCGCCGACGGTCTCCTGGCCCGAGCGCGGGTCGAGGATCTTGTCGGCGAGCAGGATCATGCCGGCGCAGGTGCCGTAGACGGGCATCCCGGCGCCGACGCGCTCGCGCAGCGGGTCCAGCATGCCGAAGAGCACGGCGAGTTTGGACATGGTGGTGGATTCGCCGCCGGGTATGACCAGGCCGTCGACCTCGGCGAGCTCCTCGGGCCGCCGGACCGGCCTGGCCAGGGCGTCAGCCGAGGCCAGGGCGATCAGGTGCTCCCGTACGTCGCCCTGGAGAGCCAGGACTCCGATCACAGGGGTGTCGCTCATCAGTGACTACCAGCCGCGGTTGGCGTAGCGCTCGGCCTCGGGCAGGGTGTCGCAGTTGATGCCGACCATGGCCTCGCCCAGGTTGCGGGAGGCGTCCGCGATGATCTTCGGGTCGTCGTAGAAGGTGGTGGCCTTCACGATCGCGGCGGCGCGCCTGGCCGGGTCGCCGGACTTGAAGATGCCGGAGCCCACGAAGACGCCCTCGGCGCCGAGCTGGCGCATCAGCGCGGCGTCGGCGGGGGTCGCGACCCCGCCCGCGGAGAAGAGGACGACGGGCAGCTTGCCGAGCTCGGCGACCTCCTTGACCAGCTCGTACGGGGCGCGGAGCTCCTTGGCGGCGGCGTACAGCTCGTTGTTGTCGTAGCCGCGCAGCCGGGCGATCTCGTTCTTGATCTGACGCAGGTGGCGGACGGCCTCCACGACGTTGCCGGTGCCGGCCTCGCCCTTCGAGCGGATCATGGCCGCGCCCTCGGCGATACGGCGCAGGGCCTCGCCCAGGTTGGTGGCGCCGCAGACGAACGGGGTCGTGAAGGCGAACTTGTCGCTGTGGTTGACCTCGTCGGCCGGGGTCAGGACCTCGGACTCGTCGATGTAGTCGACGCCGAGGGACTGCAGGACCTGGGCCTCGACGAAGTGGCCGATGCGCGACTTGGCCATGACCGGGATGGAGACGGCCTCGATGATCTCCTCGATCATGTTCGGGTCGGACATCCGGGCCACGCCGCCGTCCTTGCGGATGTCGGCGGGCACCCGCTCCAGAGCCATGACGGCCACGGCGCCCGCGTCCTCGGCGATCTTCGCCTGCTCGGCGTTGACGACGTCCATGATCACGCCGCCCTTGAGCTGCTCGGCCATACCGCGCTTGACGCGGCTGGTGCCGATGGCCGGGGAGTCGGTGGACTGCTGCGTGCTGGGAAGCGTGGACACGGATCGACCTCACTGGGGAAAGACAGCTGACTGGTGCAAGGTCGAGCAAACGCCCCCGGACCAGTCCACAGCAAGGGCCAATAAGCACCCCGTGGATCGTTCCGGCCCCGGTCTCAGGATCCGGGACGGGCCGCGAGCGCCACCGGTGGCTCGTCGTCCATCTCGAAAGCGAGCGGGAAGGGCGCGTGTCCGGCCAGCCGGAACAGCCGCACCGAACGGTGCCTGCGCAGCGCACGGGCGGCGCGCACCGCGTCGTTGTGGAAGCGCCGCGCCATCGGCACCCTGCGCACGGCGGCGGCGAGCTCGGCGGCCGCCTCGACGCCGCCGGGGATCTCCTGCACCGCCTCCACCTGGACGGTCTCACCGAAGACGGCGCGCAACGCGGTGCTCAGCTCGCTCTCGGTGACCTCCCGCTGCTCCTCCTCGGCCTGCCGGGCGGCGTGCGCGGCCTCGTACAGGACGATGGAGGCGGCCGGGTCGAGGACACCGGACGTGGCCAGTTCCTGGGTGACCGAGGCGCGGCGCAGCAGTTGGGCGTCGAGCGCGGCCCGGGCCGCGTCGATCCGGGCGTGCAGCCGGTCCAGCCTTCCGGCGGTCCAGCTGAGGTACAGGCCGATCGCGACCAGCGCGACGGCGATCCAGATGAGGGTTTCGGTCACGGGCGGCAAGGCTACCGTCGTACGGGCCGCTCCCCGGCCGCCCCCGCCCACCGGGGCCCGGACCGGAGTCCTTTCCGGCAGCGGGGCAGCGGGCCACGGTGGAGGGGAGGGGGTGCGAGGGGATGTGAAGTCACCGGCCGGACGGCCGGCCTTCAGTCCCGGGCCAGCCCGAACCGCGCCCGGAGCCCCGTGCGCTCGTCCGCGGCCACCGAGGCGGCCCCGTCCGTCACGGTCTCGTACACCGCCAGGATGTCCGCGCCCACCGTCGTCCAGTCGAAGCGGCGCACGTGCGCGCTGCCCCGCCGGCGGAGCCCCTCGCGCCGCTCCGGGTCGCCCAGGAGGCGGATCGCGGCCGTGGCCAGCGCGTGCGCGTCCTCGTTGGCGAAGAGCTCACCGGCCGAGCCCTGGTCGAGCACCTGGGCGAACGCGTCCAGATCGCTGGCGAGCACCGGCGCCCCCGCCGAGAGCGCCTCGACCAGGATGATGCCGAAGCTCTCGCCCCCGGTGTTCGGCGCGACGTACACGTCGACGCTGCGCAGCAGGCGTGCCTTGTCCTCGTCGCTGACCATGCCGAGGAACTCGACGCGGTCACGCAGTTCTCCTGGCAGGGAGGCGACCGCCTCCTCCTCGTCACCCCGGCCGGCAACCAGCAGCCTCGACTCCGGGCGGGCGGCCAGGATCGCCGGCAGGGCCCTCATGAGGACCGGCAGGCCCTTGCGCGGCTCGTCGATGCGCCCGATGAACCCGATCGTCCCGCCCTGCCACTCGGCCTTGGGCTCGGCCCGGGCGAAGAAGTCCACGTCGACGCCGTTGGGGATGACGACGGCGTCGCCGCCCAGATGCTCGACAAGGGTCCGGCGGGCGTACTCGCTCACCGCGATCCGCGCGCGGATCTTCTCCAGCGCGGGCTGGAGGATCGGATAGGCCGCGATCATCGCCCGGGACCGCGGGTTGGAGGTGTGGAAGGTGGCGACGATCGGCCCCTGGGCCGCCCAGCAGGCGAGCAGTCCCAGCGAGGGCGAGGTGGGTTCGTGGATGTGGATCACGTCGAAGGTGCCGTCATGCAGCCACCTGCGCACCCGCGCCGCCGACAGGAAGCCGAAGTTCAGCCGGGCGACGGAGCCGTTGTACGGGACGGGGACGGCCCGGCCCGCCGAGAGGACGTACGGCGGCAGCGGGGTCTCGTCGTCGGCGGGCGCCAGTACCGAGACCTGGTGGCCGAGGCGGATCAGGTGCTCGGCGAGGTCGCGGATGTGGAACTGCACGCCACCCGGGACGTCCCAGGAGTACGGGCAGACGATGCCGATCTTCACGGCTGTTCCCCTCGGGGCTCCAGATCGGAGGTCCAGAGGCGCTGGAGCATGTGCCAGTCCTCCGGGTGTTCGGCGATTCCGATGGCGAAGGCATCGGCCAGCGCCTGTGTCATCACCGCGGCCTTCTCGACGCGGTTGCCCGTGGCCGGCGGCTCCACGGGCGGGTGGATGCGCACCTTCATGACCGGTGTGCCGTCGTACCAGAGCGTGGCGGGGAGCAGGGCCGCCCCGGTCTGCTGGGCCAGCAGTGCCGGCCCCGCCGGCATCCTGGCGGTGTCGCCGAAGAACGTCACCTCGACCCCGGACGCCGACAGGTCCCGGTCGGCGACCAGGCAGACGAGGCCGCCGGCCCGCAGCCGCCGCGCCAGGGTGCCGAAGGCGGCGCCGCCGCTGTGCGGCAGCACCTCCATACCGAGGCTCTCGCGGTAGGCGACGAACCTGTCGTAGAGCGATTCCGGCTTGAGGCGTTCCGCGACGGTGGTGAGGCCGATCTTGAGTTCGGTGGTCGCCCAGGCGCCGGCGAGGTCCCAGTTGGCCAGGTGCGGAAGGGCCACGACGACGCCCCGCCCGGCGTCGAGGGCACGCGTCAGGTGGTGGGTGTCCCGCACCTCGATGCTGTCCTTGATCCGCCGGGGGCTCCATGTCGGCAGCCTGAAGGACTCCAGCCAGTAGCGCATGTACGAGCGCATGGCGGCCTTGGACAGCTCGGCGAGGCGGGCGGCGTCCGCGTCGGGCACCACCCGCGCCAGATTCGACTCCAGCCGCAGCACGCTCTTGCCGCGCCGCTTCCACACCTGGTCGGCGAGGGTACGGAAGAGCGCCCGGGCCACCGGCTCGGGGAGCGTCTTGACCGCTCCCCAGCCCAGCCCGTACAGCCTGTCCGTCAGCCGTTCCCGCAGCCCGTCGTCCGTACCGCTCACTGGGCGGCCTCGCTCCCCTGCTCCGTCGACGCGGCGGCCGCGTCGGCCTCCGCGGACTCCCGGCGCACGGTCACCACTCGCTGGATCAGTGTCACCAGGCTTCCGGCGGCGACGATCCACAGGGCGACCGGCAGCAGGACGTCGATCCCGGGGACACCGAAGGCGTGCAGTCCCGCGAGCCCGGCGGCGACCAGCGAGATCACGAGCCGCTCGGCGCGCTCCACCAGACCGTTGACCGCGACCGGCAGGCCGATCGACTCTCCGCGCGCCTTCGTGTACGAGACCACCTGGCCGCTCGCCAGACAGAAGATCGCCACCGCGCACAGCACGTTGTCGTCACCGCCGCCCGCGTACCAGAGCGCGAACCCGGCGAAGACCGCCCCGTCCGCGACACGGTCGAGCGTCGAGTCGAGGAACGCGCCCCACCGGCTGGAGATCCCGGCCTGCCGGGCCATGTTGCCGTCGACGAGGTCCGAGAAGACGAAGAGCGTGATGACGATCGTGCCCCAGAAGAACTCCCCCATCGGGTAGAAGACCAGCGCACCTGCCATCACTCCGGCCGTGCCGATGAGCGTGACCGCGTCGGGGCTGACCCCTAGGCGGAGCAGCAGAGCGGCGAACGGTGTGAGGACACGCGTAAAGAATGCACGCGCGTACTTGTTCAGCATGGCCTTCCCGAGGTTCGGCGGGCCGTGCGGCCACTGCGGCCACCGGCTGGCCCATCGTAGTCACGACCCGTGTGCTCTACCGGCCGGGCACCCGCTCCGGAAGTGTGTCGGCGCCCCGGCCGCCCACGCGTGACGTGTCCGACGCCGCCCCGTGGGAGTGGAAAGCCCGGACCGGCCGCGGGCGCCGCGGACGGCTCACCCCATGGCGACAGGACGTACCCCGGCACCGGGACCGCCCTGGCAGGCCGTCGCGGCGTCGCCGGCGAACGGGCATCGGGCGGAAGGGGAGGAGGAGGCGTGCCGCCCGCCTCGACGCGGGCGACACGCGGCGGGACGCCGGCCGGGCCGGAACGATACGCTGAGGGCCCAGCTCAGAAGGTGTGCCGCGTACGGTAGTTGGGAAAAGCGCCTAGGGCAGACCGTGCGGCGAGTGGGGGCGGCAGTGGCCAACGACGGATTCGATTTCTCTCCTGGAGCGCAGATCCCGCTCCAGGGCTCGGCCGGACAGGCGGTGGCGACCAACGCCCTCGCCTCCGCCGCGTACCGCGACAGCCCGGTCGAGGACATCCTCAAGGCCAACAACGATCGGCACAGATCGGAAGTGAAAGCGGGCGATTCCAAGCTCTTCAAGTCCGCCTACTTCAAGCCGAATCTCGGTGAGGCGTTCTCCCGCGCCGTCCAGGAACGCACGCTGGGCGGTGGCCGCAAGGCGCTCATCCAGTCCTTCGGCACCGACCCGCAGACCGTCGTCGAACACTGCCTGTCCGCGAACGGCCTCCGCAAGGCGCGGGACAAGAAGCTGACCCTCGTCACCACGCTCTGCGGTTTCGTGTTCCTCCCCGGCCTGCTGCTCTGGGTGCTCGCCTTCTGGCTGCGCGACTCCCTCAACAAGTCGAAGGACACCGCATTCCGGGTCCTGGGCGGCGTGCTGCTCGCCGCCTTCGGCATCGGCGCCCTGGTCCTCTTCATCACGCTCCCGGTCTCCGGCCTCCTCGCGCTCTACCTGCGCGGGATGATCATCGCCCCCGCCATCGGCTGGTTCCTGGCCAAGCGGATCGCGGAAGCCTCGGCGAAGGACATGCGCTCCCGCTGGGAAGGGCTGCTCGCCGGCGCCGGCGTCATCGCCAAGATCCCGGACTCCGTACCCAAGAACCCCAACGAGACCGCTCGTGAAGCACTGCGCCAGGGCCTGGAGAAGCTCTCCGCCGAGCAGCAGTCCAACTCCATCTTCTACGCGGGTCCCAAGGGCATCCTCGGCATGGGTACCCGCTGGGGCAGCTGGCAGCTCGCCGAGAACCTCGTCGCCAGGGACCCGGGCAAGGAGATCCACCAGTTCCGCAGCTGGGACCTGATAAGGGTCATCCACGACCAGCTGAAGATGCTGGAACGCGGCCCGCTCAACACCGGCGGCTTCCCCACCCCGTCCGTGAAGCACTGGATCGTCTCCCCCGTGGGCGAGAACGCGGACTCGGTCTCCCGTCCCGCCGGCGAGGACGTCGCCACCTTCCAGGTCAAGCCGCACGAGATACAGCGCATCTGCAACCACCAGCAGTTCGGCAGCGGCGACCGGCACTACCTGGGCGTCCAGTTCACGCTCTGGGACGGCCAGCTGGTGATCACCATGATGATCACCGTGACCGTGCTGCACGAGACGCTGCGCATCGAGGTCACCGGGCACGCGCTGGGACCCGTGCACGGGCTCTTCCTCACCAAGCCCGAGGCCGAGACCAGGACGGTGAAGAAGGCCGTCAGGTTCTGGGAGACCCGCAAGATCACCCTGCCGATCGTCAAGGCCGACGAGGTCGTCAGGCTCGCCCTGCGCGCTCCTCTGACCTGGTACCCGCCGCTCCTGGACTACCTGGGCGGCAAGATAGTCCTCCCCGAGCCCTTCGGCCTCCGTCACGCCTGGGCGGCGCAGCCGTGGAACCACCGGTTCATGGCGGACGACGCCCTGCGCGCGGCCGCCCCCGTCCTGCGCGCCGTGCACGCCGCGGCGATCCGCGTGCTGGAGGAGAGCGGGGTCGACACCGAACGCTTCGACAACCGCTCCATGGTTCTCAGCGGTCTGGTGCAGGACGCCGCTCCGAGGAAGGCCGACGTGTACGACGCGTAGGAACGCCCCGCGAGGGGCTGTCCCGGCGTGTGCCGGGGGCGCCCCTCGCTTACGGGGACCGTCCGCTCAGAGCGCCGGCCAGGCGTCCGCCAGCATCGCGCGGGTGTTCCCGAGCAGCTGCGGCAGCACCTTCGTATGGCCGACCACCGGCATGAAGTTGGTGTCCCCGCCCCAGCGGGGCACCAGGTGCTGATGCAGATGGGCGGCGATTCCCGCCCCCGCGACCGCACCCTGGTTCATCCCGATGTTGAAGCCGTGCGCTCCCGAGGCGGCCCGCAGCGCGGCCATGGCGCGCTTGGTGAAGTCGGCCAGCTCGGCGGTCTCCGCGGCGTCCAGGTCCGTGTAGTCGGCGACGTGCCGGTAGGGGACGACCATGAGGTGGCCACCGGTGTACGGATAGAGGTTCAGCACGGCGTAGACGCGCTCACCGCGCGCCACGACCAGCCCGTCCTCGTCCGATTTGCCGGGGATGACGCAGAACGGACAGCCGTCCTCGGCGCCCGGGCCGCTGGGCTTGTTCTCCCCCTGGATGTAGGCCATCCGGTGGGGCGTCCACAAGCGCTGGAACGCGTCGGGCGTTCCCACTCCGATCTGCTGCTCCGGCTCACTCGTCATGCCGGTCAGCATATTGCTTCGGCCCGCGGAGCGTGTCGCCGGGGCCAGGCCCGGCAGCCGCCCGCGATGCTGTGGCCATGAGCGACCGATCCGCCCACGCCGCCCCCGGCAGGCTGACACACTGGGAGAAACGCACCGAAGTACCCCTGTTCGTCGCCTCGCTGTTCTTCCTCGCCGGGTACGCGGTCCACGTCCTCGCCCCACGGAACACCGAACCTTGGCGCGATCTCGCCCTCGCCCTGGTCGGCGCCACGTGGCTGCTCTTCCTCGCCGACTACGCGGTCCGGCTGCGCCTCAGCGGTCTGGGCCTCCGGTTCGTCCGCGCCCACTGGCTGGACACGGTGGTCCTCCTCCTGCCGCTCCTGCGCCCTCTGCGCCTGGTCCGCGTCTACACCGCCGTACAGCGGCGGCGGGACCGCCCGCGGCTCGACCTGTACGCGCGCGCGATGACGTACGCCGGCCTGGCGGCGGTGCTGCTCGGCTTCTCCGCCGCGCTCGCCGTCTACCACCAGGAGCACGGCGCGCCGGGTGCCACGATCCGCACCTTCGGCGACGCGGCGTGGTGGGTGTGCGCGACGCTGACGACGGTGGGGTACGGGGACGTCTCCCCGGTCACCCCGGGCGGCCGGACGGTCGCGGCCCTGCTGATGGTCTGCGGTCTCGCCCTGCTGGGGGCGGTGACCGGCTCGTTCTCCTCGTGGCTTCTGCAGGTGTTCACCCGGGAGGACGAGAAGAGACCCCCGGAGCGCGGTTGACGCTCCGGGGGCCTCCTCACGGTGTGCGGTCAGACCTGCACGCGGTCCTCGACAGCCTTCGCGATCTTGGCGAGGGCGTCCTCGACCGGGATGCCGTTCTCCTGCGAACCGTCGCGGTAGCGGAAGGAGACGGCACCGTTGGCCATGTCCTCGTCGCCCGCGATGATCATGAACGGGACCTTGGCCTTCTGCTGGTTGCGGATCTTCTTCTGCATCCGGTCGGAGGAGGCGTCCACGTCCACCCGCAGCCCCTGCTTCCGCGCCTGGGCGGCGAACTCCTGGAGATACGGGATGTGCGCGTCGCCGATCGGGATACCGACCGCCTGGACCGGGGCCAGCCATACCGGGAACGCACCCGCGTAGTGCTCCAGGAGCACCGCGAAGAAGCGCTCGATGGAACCGAACAGCGCGCGGTGGATCATGACCGGGCGCTGCTTGGTGCCGTCCGGGCCGGTGTACTCCAGGTCGAAGCGCTCCGGCAGGTTGAAGTCGAGCTGCACCGTCGACATCTGCCAGGTGCGGCCGATCGCGTCCTTGCACTGCACGGAGATCTTCGGTCCGTAGAACGCGGCGCCGCCCGGGTCGGGGACGAGCGGCAGATTCTGCTTCTCCGCGACCTGACGGAGTGTCTCGGTGGCCTCTTCCCAGACCTCGTCCGAGCCGACGAACTTCTCCGGGTCCTTGGTCGAGAGCTCCAGGTAGAAGTCGGTCAGACCGTAGTCGCGGAGCAGGTTCAGGACGAAGGTCAGCGTCCGGTCGAGCTCCTCCGCCATCTGCTCCTTGGTGCAGTAGATGTGCGCGTCGTCCTGGGTGAAGCCGCGCGAGCGGGTCAGGCCGTGGACGACGCCCGACTTCTCGTACCGGTACACCGTGCCGAACTCGAAGAGGCGCAGCGGCAGTTCGCGGTACGACCGGCCGCGCGCGTCGAAGATCAGGTTGTGCATCGGGCAGTTCATCGGCTTGAGGTAGTAGTCCACCCCGTCGTCGAGCTGCATGGGCGGGTACATGCCGTCGGCGTACCAGTCCAGGTGGCCGGACTTCTCGAAGAGCTTGCCCTTGGTGGCGTGAGGGCTGTAGACGAACTCGTAGCCCTCCTCCTCGTGGCGGCGCCGCGAGTAGTCCTCCATGGCCCGGCGGATGACGCCGCCCTTGGGGTGGAAGACCGCGAGGCCGGGGCCGATCTCGTCCGGGAAGGAGAAGAGGTCCAGCTCGTTGCCGAGCTTGCGGTGGTCGCGCTTGGCGGCCTCCTCCAGGAACTCCAGGTGCGCCCTGAGCTCGTCCTTGGTGGGCCACGCGGTGCCGTAGATGCGCTGGAGCTGCTTGTTCTTCTCGCTGCCGCGCCAGTAGGCGGAGGCGTTCCGCATCAGCTTGAACGCCGGGATGAACCGGGTGGTGGGCAGGTGCGGACCCCGGCAGAGGTCCTTCCAGCACAGCTCGCCGGTCTTCGGGTCCAGGTTGTCGTAGATGGTCAGCTCGCCGCCGCCGACCTCGACGTCCGCGCCGTCCTCCGAGGACGCCGAGCCCTTGATGCCGATGAGCTCCAGCTTGTACGGCTCGTCGGCGAGCTCCTCGCGGGCGGCCTCGTCGGTGACGACCCGGCGCGAGAAGCGCTGGCCCCGCTTCTGGATCTCCTGCATCTTCTTCTCGATGGCCTTGAGGTCCTCGGGCGTGAACGGCTTCTCGACGTCGAAGTCGTAGTAGAAACCGTCCTTGACCGGCGGTCCGATGCCGAGCTTGGCGTCGGGGTGCAGTTCCTGCACGGCCTGCGCCATGACGTGCGCGGTGGAGTGCCGCAGGATGTCGAGGCCGTCCTGGGAGGAGATCTCGACGGGCTCGACGGTCTCGCCGTCCCTCAGCTCGTACGCGAGGTCCTTCAGCTCGCCCTCGACACGCGCGGCGACGACGGTGCGCTGACCGGGGAAGAGCTCGGCCGCCGTAGTCCCCGTCGTCACCACGCGCTCTTCCCGCTCGGAATCGCGTTGGATGATCACACGGACGTCTGACACCGGTCTCTCCTGACTGAGGGGGTGCGCGCCTCGTATCGCGCGCGCAAGAGGGATCGTACCGAGCCGGAGGCGCCCTTAGCGAAAGGGATACGGCACGGCCGGGGCGCCCCCTACGCCTCCTCCCCCGCGCACGCCTCCTCGAAGAAGTCCAGGTTCTCCTGGAGCGACTTCATCAGCCGGTCCCGCTCCGTCTCGTCGACCTGGACGGGAGCCACCTGCGAGGCGCCGCTGAGCCGCCGGAAGCCTCCCCTGCTCTCCAGCCGCCCCTCCACCCGGATCGGCAGCCCGACCAGGTGGGCCTGGCCCGCGATGCGGTACGCCTCCTCGTCCAGCTCCATCCGTACGTGGGCGACCTCCGCGCCGGCCAGCACCCTCAGCCGTACGATCCCGGGACCGCGGGGCCCGGAGCGGCGCATCCGGACGACGGCGCCGGTGATGCGTACGGCGGCGGCCGGTTCGTCCCGGAGGTAGCGGGCGCCCGCCCGGCGCAGGGCGGGCAGATCACCGGGGGAGAACTCGACGGGCTCCGGACGGGCGGGGCAGCCGTCGGGCGTTCCGGCGGCAGGCGCCCACTCCACGGCGACCCCGGCGCCTTCGGAGCCCCGGACCAGGGCGATGACGGCCTCGGTCAGTTCCCGGCTGACGCCCGCGGCGACGGCGGAGCCGAAGGCGTCCATGCCGCCGGTGGCCCGCTGGTAGTCGACGGCCTCCCGGGTGGCGTGCAGGGCGTGGTGGAGCCGTACGGCGACGGCTCGGCCCGAGGCGACGGGCACGAACGCGGTGAGTCTGCGCCCGCCGGGCGCGGGCCCCACCAGGGTGGTGTCCAGCGCCGCCCGGGCCTTCCGGCGGTGGCGGTCGCCGTGGTAGCCGGCCGGGGCGCGGACGGCCAGGGCGCCCGCCAGCAGGATCTGCCGGGCCGCCGAGCGCAGGTGCTCGTCCTCGGACCAGCCGGCCGCTCCGGCGGCCCCGGCGGCCGACTCGGGGACGTCGCGCCACCACCGGATCTCGTCGCTGGGCACCGCGAGGCCGACGAGAACGTCCCTGGCGGAGGGGTGCGCGCTGCCGGCGAGCGCGGTGAGTGCCTCGGCTATGAGGTCCTCGCTGTCCGGGAACGCGGCCGTCTCGGGCACCAGCAGGCTCGTCGTGCCGCCGGCCGGTCCGGGCGGTGTCCAGCGGCTGTAGCGTCCCGGCGCCCCGCCGCGCCGCCGCCAGCCGTGCCGGCCGAGGAGCGCGCCGAGGACGGCGGGGTCGACGAGGGCCGGATCGGGGACGCCCCCGGTGGTCCGTCGTCCGTCCGGGTGCGCCCCCGGGTGCGGGCGTGGGCCCGCGGGCGCCGCTCCGTCGAACGGTTCGTCCGTCGGCCTGTCCATCAGGGTCTCCCTCCCGCCCCGACCCGGGCCATGATCTCGCAGAGCGCCCGGTCGTCGAAGATCCGCGTGGTCGGAACGCGCACGGTGGTCCTGTGCCGGCCCGTCACTGCGTGGCCCGCCAGGTTGGTCCAGTAGCAGCAGTGCCGCAGGCCGAGTTGTCCGTGTCCGGCGCTCAGCCACTCCTCGCGGCTGCGTGGCACGAGCATCACGACCAGGATCTTGTGCACCGACACGGGGGTCCTGGCGAGCTTCACGAGGTGGGCGTTGTCGAGCGTGAAGGAGAACGCCGGGCCCGGTGGGTACGGAGGGAGCTGGTAGGTGCATTTGAGCTGCACCTTGATGGTCACCTCGTCGTCGACGACGTGGTCAGGGGCGCCGTGGCTGACGTGCCAGTCGATGCCGTTGTCCGGGAACGGCTGCGACAGGGAGCAGCCGGCCGCAGCGGCTACCGCGTGCAGGTAGCCCACCTGGAGCGTCTCCATGCAGGCGGTGGTGGCGAGGGTGCCGCGCGGCGGTGTGTTCCGCCGCACCGGCAGGACTCCTCCGTGGTTCTCGGCGCGGGAGGGGCCTCCTGGGTTCGGCTGCGCGAGCGCCATGGCTGCGTGTGCCTTCCGGGCTGTGCCGACCGGTCACCCGGCCTCTGCCGACGGGCAGGTCAACTTCCTTTCCCGTCACCTGTGTTGTCACCGCAGGAGGTGGGTCGTAAACGGCGTATCAGGCAAACACGCCGGGTATCACCGTTCCGGGCGGAGGAATCATGCCATCCGCCGTGCGGGTGCGAGGAGTTCGGGGATGATGCACTGGTTCGAAGGCCCACTGGCCGCTTTTGACACCGAGACGACAGGCGTGGACGTCGAGGAGGACCGGATCGTCTCGGCCGCTCTCGTCGTCCAGGACACCGCGGGCGGGCGCACACGGGTCACCCGCTGGCTGGTCAATCCGGGGGTCCCGGTGCCCGCCGGGGCCACCGAGATCCACGGCCTGACCGACGATCACCTCCAGCGCAGGGGCCGTTGGCCCGCGCCGGTGGTCGAGGAGATAGCCCGGGCGCTGGCGGAGCAGTGCGCGACGGGACGCCCGCTGGTCGTGATGAACGCGCCGTTCGACCTGACCCTGCTCGACCGGGAGCTGAGGAGGCACAGGGCGTCGTCGCTCAGCCGCTACCTGCAGAACTCACCGCTGTGCGTGCTGGACCCGCGCGTGCTCGACAAGCATCTGGACCGCTACCGCAAGGGCCGCCGCACGCTGTCGGACCTGTGCGCGCTGTACGGGGTGGCGCTGGAGGAGGCGCACGACGCCGCGGCCGACGCGGCGGCCTCGATGGAGCTGGTACGGGCGGTGGGGCGGCGCTTCTCCGGACGGCTGGAGCAGCTCACCCCGGCCGAGCTCCACACCCTCCAGGCCGTGTGGCACGCGGCGCAGGCACGTGGTCTGACGGCGTGGTTCGCGAGGAGCGGGACGCCTGAGGTGGTGGACCCGGCGTGGCCGCTGCGCCCGGAGCTGCGCACCGCCGCCTGAGACCGGGACCGCCGCCCCGGCGCGTACGGGAACGCGGAAGCCGGCCCGTCGACGGTGCTGACGGACCGGCTCTTCCCGGTGGGCGATACTGGTTTCGAACCAGTGACCTCTTCGGTGTGAACGAAGCGCTCTCCCACTGAGCTAATCGCCCGGGAACGGGTTGAACCATACAGGGCGCCGCGGGCTCGGTTCAAACTCCTCGCAGCAGGGCCCTGAGTCCGCGGTGCCCCGAGCGCATCATCAGGGCGTGGTTGGCGCGGAAGACGAGGCGTCCGGGTACGGCGACGCGCCGCATCAGCGCGCGGCGGACGACGACCTCCTGCTCGTACACCGCTCTGCTCCCGCCGGTGCGCGGAGCGACGGTCCAGCGGGCCCAGCCGTCCAGATCGCCGGTCATCTCCACTTCCAGTACCCCGGTGCGGGGGTCCCGGCGGGTTCGACGCAGGTCGACGACCAGCTCGTAGGGCAGGAAGGAGCGGAAGCGCGCGGTTCCGCTCGTGTCGTCGGCGGCGGTGACCGCGCGCACCTCGGGCCACCACCGCGGATACTCCTCGACGCGTTCGAGCGCGGTGTAGACGGTGGCGGGCGGTGCGGGCATTTCCCAGACGCTCGTGAAGCGGTAGTGACTCCAGTCCATGTATTCAAGTCTGCGCGCCGAGGCGCCTACTCAGTCGCACCCGCCGCGGAACATCCCGGGAACTGAGTATCCGAGCGCATGTACGAGGGTGTGGCAGGGGCCACACTCGCGTCCATGAATCATCTGCCGCCACCCGCCGAGGAACTGGCGCTCCTCGACCGTGAACTGGTGCGGCTGGACGCCCGAAGGGTCCAGCTGCTGCACCGGCGTACCTGGCTGCTCGGTGTGCTGCAGCAGCCGGCCACCCCGCTCCCGCCCTTTCCCGCACACCCTGTGCCGCCGGCCGCCGGTCGCTACGCCGCCCCGCTGCGCCCCGGGGCCCCGGCCGGGCAGCCGCGCCCCGCAGTGCGCAGAACGTGCTGCTGTCCCTGGGCGGCCTGCTGCTGATCATCGCGGCGATCGCGTTCACCCTGGTCAGCTGGGGCGCCATGGGCATCGGTGGCCGCTCCGCCGTGCTCGCGGCGGTGACGGCCGGCGCCCTCGTCGCGCCCGCCGTCCTGCTGAAGCGCGGTCTGTCCTCGACGGCCGAGTCGCTGGCCGCTCTCGCACTGGTGCTGACGGTGCTCGACGCGTACGCGCTGCACGCGGTGGCGGCGCCGGACACGGACGGTCTCGTCTTCGCGGCCGTCGCCTCCGGCGTACTGGCCGTGGGGTGGGCGGGATACGGGCTGGCCCTGCGCGGACTGCGCCTGCCGCTGCCGGCGGCCGTGGTGGCCGGTCAGCTGCCCCTGGTGCTGTGGGCGTGGGCGGCGGGGGCGCCCACGCTCGTCTTCGGGTGGGCGCTGCTGGTCACCGCTGCCGTGGACGGTGCGGTCGCGTTGTGGGGCAAGGGGCTCGCGGTGCGGGTCACCGCGGGCACCGGCGCGGCGGTGACCGGGCTGGTCGCGCTGGGGCTGGGGCTGCTGAAGTCGGTGTCGGCGGACGGGCCGCTGCCCGCGGTGTGGCCAGGGTGCCTGCTGCTCGCCGGAGCGGGAGTGGCGTGGGCCGGGGCCAGGTGGGCCCAGCGGGAGTTCGCACTGGCCACCGGCTGTCTGGCGGGGCTCGCCGCGGTGGCGGCGGTGGGCGGCGTGCTGCGGACGGCGGTGCCGCAGGACTGGTCGGTCGTGGCGTACCTGGTGTGCGCGGTGGTGCTCCTGGCCGCGCTGGGGGCCCGGGTCCCGGGCCACGCGGGGCGGGGCGCGCTGACGGCCGGCGGGATCGTGGTCGCGGGCGCGGTGCTCTGGGCACTTCCTCCGGTGGCCGCGGTGCTGCTGGGTCCGATGTCGCTGCTGACGGACGTGTGGTCGGGCGCCCCGGACGGAATCCGGGAGGCGATGGGGGCTACGGTGCCGTGGCCGGGCATGGCGGCCTCGCCTGTGGTGCTCGCGGTGGCGGCGGGTGTGCTGGGCGCGGCGTACAGGTACGGGCCCGCGCAGGCGCCCGGGGCGCCGGTCGCGGCCGGCACCGGGTGGCGCGACGGGGCGGCGGCCGGTGGCCTGTGCCTCGGCTGGGCCGCCCTGCTGGTCGTGCCGGCCGCGCTGGATGCCGGGTACGCGTCGGCGGTGCTCGTGGAGACGGTGCTGGTGGCCGTGGTGCTGGCGGTCGCGGTGCGTGGTCCGGCGGGTGTGGCGGTGACCGCGCTGGCGTGCGCCGTTGCCGGGGCGGCTGCGGTGGGTGTGCTGTCGCTGGCCTGGGAGGCGGCGACGTACGCGGTGTCCGGGGTGCTGCTGGCGCTGTTCGCGGGCGCGGCGGTCCGGTCGCGGATGACCTCGGTGCGGGCGGTGTCGGCCTGCGTCGCGGTGCTGTGCGGGATCGTGGTGACGTCCGCCGCGGCCACGTCGCTGGGTCTGGCGGCCCACGAGGGCGCACCCGTCCTGCTGGTGGTCCCGGCGGTGACCGTGCTGCTCGGGTTCCGGCTGCGGGGCGGCCCGGTGGGGTCGGCGGTCGAGCTCACGGGGGCGTTCGGCGCGGTGATCGCGGTGGCGTCGTCGGCGTCGGACGCGCCGTTCCTGGCCCTGGTGCTGGCGCTGTGCGGGGTGCTGGCGGCGGGTACCGCGGTGCGCCCGGAGCGCAGGCGGATCGCCGGGTACCTCTCGGCGGTGCTGTTCGTGGCGGCCACGTGGGTGCGGCTGGGCGCGTCCGGGGTGACGGTCCCCGAGGCGTACACGCTGCCGGTGACGGTTCCCGCCCTGGTGGTGGGTGTGCTGCGGCGGCGCCGTGATCCGGCGGCCTCCTCGTGGACGGCGTACGGTCCTGGCCTCGCGGCGACGCTGGTGCCGAGTCTCCTCGCGGCGTGGGCCGATCCGTACTGGGTGCGGCCGCTGCTGCTGGGGTGCGCGGCCCTGGGGATCACGTTGGCGGGGGCCCGGTTCCGGCTCCAGTCGCTGCTCCTGCTGGGCGGTACGGTGCTGGCGCTGGTCGCGCTGCACGAGCTGGCACCCTATGTGGTGCAGGTGGCCGGGACGCTGCCGCGCTGGCTTCCGCCCGCGCTGGCGGGGGTGCTGCTCCTGGTGGTGGGGGCCACCTACGAGCAGCGGTTGCGGGACGCCCGGCGCCTGCGGGAGGCCCTGGGCCGGATGCGGTGACGTGGGCGGATTCGCGGTGGCCGTCGCTGTTGTCGAACTTCTCCCAGGGACGGGCGGCGAGCTTCCCGCCGCCCGTCCGCACGGCGGCGTACGCACCGAGGCGTGAGTGCCCCTGGAAGAGGATCAGGTCACCGGGGCGGGACACGGCCGCGGGAGCGCGCGCCGCGACAGCGCGGGTGGGAGCGGTGACCGCCCTCATGGATGACGCGCGGAAAAGGTGCGCCGCCGTCGGCGGAGAGAGGGCCGCGCGGCGGGCCCGGCCGGAGAACGCCAGAGGGCCCGTGAGACTTCTCAGTCTCACGGGCCCTCTGCCCGGGTGGGCGATACTGGGTTCGAACCAGTGACCTCTTCGGTGTGAACGAAGCGCTCTCCCACTGAGCTAATCGCCCGGGCACACGGCAAACATTACCCCATGTCACCGGCGCTCCGGGACCATCCGGAGCGGCCCGCGATCACTGCGCGATCTCCCACGGCATGGCGATGCCGAACTTCCACAGGTACACCGCGACCAGCACCGCGACGACCACGAGACCGACCGTGGTGAGTATGACGTTTCGCCTGCGCACCTTGGGATCGAGGGCCTTCTGGGCGGCCTCGGTGACCTTGCGCCTGGTCCAGCGCAGCACGAGCTGCGCCCAGACGAACTCGGTCGCCCAGATCGCCATGCCACCGAAGATCACGAACCAGCCGGGACCCGGCAGCACCAGCATGGCGACGCCCGCCGCCACCACGGCGAGGCCGATGACGAACACCCCGACCTGCCAGCTCATGTGCAGGGGTTTCGACGCCTTGATGAAGGACGGCGCCCGCGATCCCAGCTCCCGCCCGGCCCCCGCCGCACCCTCGTCGGCGGGCTGGGGGGCCTGCGCGGTGGCCCCTCTCCGCTCGTCACTCTCCGCATTCATGGTCACCAACCTACCTGAACGGTCTCCGTCACCGGAATGGCCGCATAACGCGAAGTCACACACGCCCGTACGAGGGACCCGAAGGGCCACAAATGGGTCAGAGGGGTTTACAACGCCACCGTAGGTGGCATGTCGATTTCGCCGACGTGCGAATCCCCGAGCGCACACTGAGCGAAAGGCCCTGGCGCTTATGAACACCACGGTCAGCTGCGAGCTGCACCTGCGCCTCGTTGTGTCGAGCGAGTCCTCACTGCCTGTACCCGCGGGCCTGCGGTATGACACGGCCGATCCCTATGCCGTGCACGCCACCTTCCACACCGGAGCGGAGGAGACGGTCGAATGGGTATTCGCCCGCGACCTCCTTGCCGAGGGGCTGCACAGGCCCACCGGCACCGGAGACGTCCGCGTCTGGCCATCACGTAGTCACGGCCAGGGCGTCGCCTGTATCGCGCTGAGCTCCCCAGAGGGCGAGGCCCTGCTCGAAGCCCCGGCGAGGGCCCTGGAGTCGTTCCTGAAGAGGACCGACGCCGCGGTTCCGCCGGGCACCGAGCATCGCCACTTCGACCTCGACACGGAGCTCTCGCACATCCTGGCCGAGAGCTGAGCCAGGCCGAGAGCCGCGGAACGCCGTCCGACTCGGGGCGACGGCGTCACGTGGACAACCTCATAGGGCACATACCGGCGCCGTCACCGCGGAATCCACCGCGGTGACGGCGCCGGCGCACGTCCGGGCCGCGCCCCGCAGGCCGCCGTCCTCCGAGCCGCCTCGGCCACCGGTCCCGGACCGGCACTTCCCGCCCCCGGCCCTCGCCTCCACCCGCGAAGCACCCGGCGCGGCCGCCACCGGGGCCGCCAGGGGCCGCGGGACCGCCCGGCTGATCCACTTGGTCGCCGCGACGTCCCCGGGCCCGCTCCGGCCGGATGGGCCCTTCGTGAGCCAGTAGAGTCAGCGGCGGGCGCCCGCCCGCCGGATTCCAGGGAGCGAAGCGTGCTGATCCCACACGACACCCGGATCGCCCTCGACACGGTGGTCGATCTGGTGAACACCGCGCCGGAGTCCGAGCTGCCGGAGAGCGAGCGGACGGACGGCCTCCCCGACGTGGAGGCGCTCTACGACTTCGCGGAGCGGCACCTCATCAGCGGTGTCGCCCGGCTCGCCGAGAAGGACCTGCGGGCCGTGCGGGCCGTACGCGCCAGGTTCGCGGAGATCTTCGCCGCGCCCGACGCCCGCGCCGCGGCCGATCTCATCAACCGGCTGGTGGCCGCGGCCGGAACCACCCCGCAGCTCACCGACCACGACGGTTACGACTGGCACGTCCACTACTTCGCCCCGGGCGCCTCGATCGCCGACCACCTCGCCGCCGACTGCGGCATGGCCCTCGCCTTCATCGTCGTGACGGGCGAGCAGGAACGGCTGCGGCGGTGCGAGGCACCGGACTGCCGGCACGCCTTCGTCGACCTGTCCCGCAACCGTTCACGGCGCTACTGCTCCAGCCGCACCTGCGGCAACCGGCTCCACGTCGCCGCGTACCGGGCCCGGCGCAAGGAAGCCGCCCGCTGACCCGCCCGGCCCGGGTCGCCGCGTGCGGGGCCGCCCTCCCCGGCACGGGGTGCCGCGCCGGTGCTCACAGCAGGAACAGGTCGTGCAACGCGGCCATCAGCAGCAGGCTCCCGATCACCGTGAGGAAGATCATCAAGGGCGGCTGGGAAAGAGCGAAGAGGCAGCCACGCGGCTCTTCGGCGGGGGGTGCGGGGGCTTCGCCCCGGGATGTGTCCACCATCTCGGGCGATCATGGCGTAGTCGACCACCGGTTGGCGATCAACACACTTTTTCGAAAAGGGAGTTCAGCCCTCCCGTGGCCGGTATGAATCGCTCCGGTGTCCGATCCGCCATCAGGCTTTCGGGACCTCGGGATCGCGGGGACCCGTTTCCCCGCCCGGCCTCAGAGACCGTGCTTCTTCAGGATGGCCTCGATGTCGCTGAAGTCGTCGGCCGGGGCCGCGGCCCGCTCCTTCCCCGGCTTCGGGCGGGGCAGCCCGGCCGGGCTGCCCGTGGCCGGCGGAGGCGCCGGGGCGGCGGGCGCCACGTTGCCCTTCCGTGCCGCGCGGGCGGCCTTGCGGTCCACTCGGGTGGTACCGCGCCGGCGTTCCACCGCTCGCGTCGTCATGAAGAGCAGCCAGGACAGTCCGAGCACTCCGAAGCCGAGCCAGACGCTCGGCCTGAAGGCGATGCCGGACACCCACTCGACGACTCCGGTCATCACCAGGCCGACCGGAATCAACGAGTACGCGGCGATCCGGGTGGCGGCGAGGAACCGTTTGCGGTAGGCGGTGACCGCGGCGATGCCCAGGCCCGCCGCCGAAGCCGCTGAACAGATGGTCTCGGCAAGCATCAGGGCCTCCAGGGCGTGGGAAACGTCCCTTCCATCCTGCACCGTCACCCGTGCCGGGGCCACGACCCCGTTCCACCCTCAGGGACATCTCAGGGCCGCGCTCCTCCCCAGGTCCCGATTGGGAAGCTCCCTTCCGGCCTGAAAGACTGATTTCATGAGCGAAACCACACCCCCGGCCCCGGTCGTCCTCGACATCTGGTGCGACCTCCAGTGCCCCGACTGCCACCAGGCCCTCACCGACGTACACGCGCTGCGCGCCCGGTACGGCGACCGGCTGGACGTACGCCTGCGGCACTTCCCCCTGGAGAGGCACAAGCACGCCTACGCCGCCGCGCAGGCCGCCGAGGAGGCGTACGCGCAGGGCGTGGGCTGGCCGTACGCCGAGGCCCTGCTCGCCCGTACCGCGGACCTGGCCCGCGCGGGCGAGTCGGTGCTCCTCGACGTGGCACGGGAACTCGGCCTGGACGCCGAGGAGTTCGACACGGCCCTGATCGACGGCCGGCACCTCCTGATCGTCGACGCCGACCAGGCCGAGGGCAAGGCCATCGGCGTGACCGGGACTCCCACGTACGTGATCGGCGACGAGCGGCTCGACGGCGGAAAGAGCCAGGAGGGGCTGCGCGCGCGGATCGAGGAGATCGCCGACCGGCTGGTCGCCGCGCGGGGCTGACCGGAACCGCAGGGGACGAGGCCGGGCCGGTTACAGTGGCTTGGCCAGGTTGTGGTTGGTCGTCTCGTAGCCCAGGGACTCGTACAGCCGGAGCGCCGGGGTGTTGGCCGCGAAGACGTGCAGCCCGAGACGGTCCACGCCGGCGGCCAGCGCCATTCCCTCGGCCTCCAGCATCAGCGCACGGCCGTAGCCGCGCCCCCTGAACTCCTCGCGCACCTCGACGTCGTAGACCCAGCCCGTCCACTCCCCGGGGGTCTTCTCGTGCCGTGCCACCCAGATATGGCCGACCGCTTCCCCGTCGTGGAGCAGTACGTGCAGCCGGACGCCCTGGGAGGCCGGTCCGTCGGGCAGCAGCCGGGCATGGTCGGCCTCGGACTTGCGCAGGGCCTGGTCCGCGGGGACTCCGCGGTCGATCCAGTCCTGGGCGTAGGCCGTGACGGCGGTGGTCTCCCACTGCCTGAACTCGTCATCGGACAACGGGCGTGCGACGAGCCCGCCGGGCAGTTCGGGAGGGGCCTGCGGCAGTGACTTGACCATGTTGCGGCTGCGCTCCGTGTAGCCGAGCGCGGCCGCGAGCCGCTGGGCGCCCTCGTCGTCGGCGGGGATCTCCACGCGGACCTGTACGCAGCCCCACCCCCTGAGCACTTCCTCGGCGGCGAGCACGGCGATGGTGCCGCGGCCCCGTCTGCGCTGCGAGGCGTCGATGCGCAGCGAGCGGAGCACTCCTGCCGCCGCTCCGAACGCCGGGTCGGTGGCGATCACGACCGCGCCGACGGGGCGCCCGTTGTCGCACACGTCGTAGGCGCGCTCCCGTGCGCCGTCGGCGCCTTGCTTGCTCGGCCCGCTCGGCCGCAGGGTGGTGGTCATCAGACGATGTTCCACCGCGCACGGCGGCCCGTCACCCGTTTTCGCACCTTCAGGGGTCGAGGTCGTCGCCCGCTCGCTCGTCGAAGACGCGCATGGCCTTCGCGGTCACCGGTCCGGGGGCGCCGGGGAGTTCCCGCGCGTCGACGCGGTGAACGGCCTGGACGTCACGGGTGGTGGAGGTCAGGAAGATCTCCTCCGCGTGCTCCAGCACCTCGGGCGACAGCTCGGTCTCCCGCGCCCCGGTCCACTCCACGGCCAGGGCGCGGGTGATCCCGGCGAGACACCCCGAGGCGAGCGGCGGGGTGTGGATCTCTCCGTCCAGGACCACGAACACGTTCGATCCCGTGCCCTCGCAGAGCTGCCCCACCGTGTTGGCGAAGAGCGCCTCGGAGGCCCCCTGGCCGTGGGCGCGGGCGAGTGCCACGACGTTCTCCGCGTACGAGGTGGTCTTGAGCCCGGCGACCGCACTGCGTTCGTTGCGCGTCCAGGGCACGGTGATCACGGCCGTGGAGTCCGGGCGGCGGCTCACCTCGCCCAGGGCGACGACGAGTCCGGGCGCGTTGTCGCCGCGGTCCGAACCGAGCGGGGAGATCCCTCCGGTGTACGTGATGCGCAGCCGGCCGAGCGGCAGGGGCGTGGCGTCGGTCACCGTCCGGGCGGCACGGCGGATCTCGTCGTGGTCCGGGTCGGGGAGGCCGAGGCCCCTGGCCGACCGGGTCAGCCGCTCCAGGTGCCGGGTGAGGGCGAAGGGGCGGCCCTGGACGGTCTTGACCGTCTCGAACACGCCGTCCCCGACGGTGAGCCCGTGGTCGAGCACGGACACCCGTGCGTCGTCGGCGTCGTGCAGTTCGCCGTTGACCCAGATCATCATGGTGCGGTCCTTCCGGTCTCCTCGTAGGTGCCCGACGCTACAGCGAGCAGCCGGGACGCCTTCAGTTCGGTCTCCTGCCATTCGCGTTCCGGGTCGGAGTCCCAGGTGATGCCCGCGCCGGTGCCGAAGCGCAGGGCCGGGGCGGCGCCGGTGCGGTCGATCCAGAACGTCCGTATCCCCACGGCGAGGCCGGCGGTGGCCCGGTCGGCGTCCACCCAGCCGACCCCTCCGCAGTACGGCCCCCGCGGCGAGGTCTCCAGGGCTTCGATGATCCGCAGGGCGCTGGACTTCGGCGCCCCGGTGACGGAACCGGGCGGAAAGGCGGCCCCGAGCAGTTCCGGCCACCCCGCGCCGTCCGCGAGCCGTCCCCGCACGGTGGAGACGAGGTGGACGAGGCCGGGGTGCTTCTCGACCACGCAGAGGTCGGGCACGGTGACGCTCCCGGTGGCGCAGACCCGGCCGAGGTCGTTGCGGACCAGGTCGACGATCATCACGTTCTCCGCGTGGTCCTTCTCCAGCAGATCCTCCTCGGTGCGCCCCGTGCCCTTGATCGGCCCCGACTCGACGGTCCTGCCGTCCCGCTCCAGGAAGAGTTCGGGGGACGCGGTGGCGATCTCGACGCCCTGTGCGGGCAGCCGGATAGTGCCCGCGTACGGAGCGGGGTTGCCGCGTGCCAGGAGGGCGGTGAGGGCGTCCACGTCACCGGCCGCCCCGTCCGGCAGGGGCGCGGACATCACCCGGCAGAGGTTGGCCTGGTACACCTCACCTGCCGCGATGTGTTCACGGATGCGCCGCACACCGGCCATGTAGGCGCCCTTGTCAAGGGATGAGGTCCAGTCGCCGACAGCCGGTCCGCGCCACGCCCCGGGCAGGGGCGCGGGCACCTGCTCCCTCCGTACGTCGGAGAAGCGGGCGCAGACCAGACCGCCTTCGAAGTCGGCGCTGACGGCCCAGAAGCCGGAGGAGTCGAGAGCCGCGGGATCACTGGTCACATCCCGCAGACCTGAGGCGACGAGGCCGCCGAAGCGGGCCATGGGAGCGAGGTCGTACACGCTGGTGAGTCTAGGACGGCACGCCCTGACCTGCGCCGGGGCGAGTTCACCTCGGCAAGCTGCGCAAACGCGTTTTTGTACTGGCCCGGGAATCCGCTAGAGTTCAACACGTCGCCGGGACGTGCAAGCGCTCCGGGAGTGACAAGCGGACGTAGCTCAGTTGGTAGAGCGCAACCTTGCCAAGGTTGAGGTCGCCAGTTCGAACCTGGTCGTCCGCTCGCAGAAAGTGGGGGGTCTTCCCGAGCCCTCACTCCTGGTGGAGTGGCCGAGAGGCGAGGCAACGGCCTGCAAAGCCGTCTACACGGGTTCAAATCCCGTCTCCACCTCCAAGGACGATTAGCTCAGCGGGAGAGCACTTCCCTGACACGGAAGGGGTCACTGGTTCAATCCCAGTATCGTCCACCGGTCCGCAAGGATCCCCGCGCGATTAGCTCAGCGGGAGAGCGCTTCCCTGACACGGAAGAGGTCACTGGTTCAATCCCAGTATCGCGCACGCAGTACACGCGGGGTCACCCTGCGCGATTAGCTCAGCGGGAGAGCGCTTCCCTGACACGGAAGAGGTCACTGGTTCAATCCCAGTATCGCGCACCATCCGAAACCCCCGGTCGTCTCGACGACCGGGGGTTTCCGCGTGTCAGCGCGCGAACCGCGGCACGGCCGGGACGCGGCGCGTCCGGGCCGTGCCGCGGGGCGGCCGGGGCTCAGGAGGAGAAGAGCATCCGGCCGAAGCCCTTCTGGCGGTGGTGGCCGTAGTGGCCACCCTGGTGCTGCGGATGCTGCGGAGCGCCCCACGCGGGGGCCGGGGCGGCGGGGTACGCCTGCGGGGCGACCGGCGGCGCGGGAGCGGGCGGCGCCTGCTGCGTCCACTGCGACTCCAGACGGGTCAGGGACTCCAGCTCGCCGTAGTCGAGGAAGATCCCACGGCACCCGCCGCACTGCTCGATCTGGACACCGTTGCGGTTGTACGTCTGCATCTGGGCGTGACACTTGGGGCACTGCATCATCTGGTCGGCTCCTCGCCGTCGGTGGGCGTCGCCGGACATCCTGCCCGGCTGCGGTCGGTTCACCCTACGACGGGCGTTCGACGGCCAACTCGGGCGGGAGGGAAGCTATTCGGGCACAGGCGTCGATCATCATCTGCTCCACCTCATCCGGACGACGGCCCTCAGCGGTGGACTTGGCGAAGGCGAGCGCCGCGGTCTGGACGGTGAGCGCCCGGGCCGGCACGTCGAGCTCCGGCCACGGGTCTCCCCCGCCCCGCACGGCGGGGCCGCGCGCGGAGCGGTAGGCGTTCAGGAAGCGGAGCCAGATCCCGGGCGGCAGGAGTCCTGCGGCGTACCAGGCCGCGGGGCGCGCGAGATCCCAGGCGGCGTCGCCCAGACCGCTGTCGTCGACGTCGATCAGCAGCCAGGGGCCGTGGGGCGCGGGGTGCCGGACCAACTGGCCGAGGTGCAGGTCCCCGTGGCAGAGGAAGCCCGCGCGGTGTGCGGGCGTGGGCCCCTCGTCGCGGGCCCAGGCGGGCAGCCCGTGCCAGGCCGCCAGTACGGGGCGGGTCGCCGGGTCGCCGGGCCGGGCCGCGCGCATCCGGGCGACGGCGAGGGCGGCCTTGGCGGGGCCCCGCATCGGCGGGAGCGGCCCGGGCGGCGCCGTGCCGTGCAGCCGGGCGAGGAGGACGGCAGCCGCCTCCCAGGGGGCGGCGTCCGGATCGGAGGGGTCGACGGGTGCGCCGTGCGGCCAGAGCGTGACGGGCCGGCCCTGGACGTACGTCTGCGCGGGACCCGGCCTGGACGGGTCACCGGAGCGCGGCGCAGGGAGCGGCGGGAGCAGGACGCCTGCCAGGGCGGGCGTCGCGGCCAGTGCCAGACGGGAGGTCAGGGCCGGGCCGTCCGTGTCAGGGGCGTGGGCCTTGGCCACGATCCTGCCCCTGCGCACGACCGCCCCGTCCGCGCGGTCGGCCAGCACCTGGGCCGGGGCGCAGTCGCAGGAGGCGGCCCGGGGATGGGCGCTCTCGTGCGCGAGGTCGCCCAGTGCGCGTACGACCGCGGTCGTGGTCATGGACTCCCCCGGAGGTCACGGGCCCGGTCCGGTCGCCGGTGCCGGTCCCGAGCGTACGTGCCGGGCGTCCGGGGAACACGTGCGGCGGGAAGGGTGCGGGCCCCGGACAGCGCGATGCCCGGCCAGCTCCCCAGCTGGCCGGGCAAACGCTGCCGTCCGCCGCACCCCCGTCCCCACGGGGTTGTTGGCCGGATGTCCCGGTCCGGACCGCTCTTCCGGACCCGGGGCGCCGCTCAGCGCCCCAGCATCACGCCCACGGACGACGCTTGTGTGACCACCGCGTCCCAGCCGCCAAAGACGACTGCGAGCAGGGCCGCCAGAGGAAGAACCATGGCCGTCGCCACCAGTGGGTGGCGCGTGCCGGACGGACGGGCACCGGACGAGGCGTGCGCCCTGCGTCCCTGTGTACGGATCATGGTCCGCGTGGCCGTGTCCGACATGGTTCCTCTCCTGACCTGTTTGTGGAGCGGCGGGCATCCGCCTCGGGGGACGAGTGCTTCGCCCGCCGCTTGATCTCAACAGTAGGGAGCTCCCGGGCACGGGTCGTCATGCCCGCGTACCGATTGCCGGGCCTCCCGGAGGATGAGCTGTCGGTAGTCGGCGTACTCCCCTGGGTGGAGACGCGGCGCCGGGTCTTGGGGACATCCCGGAGGGGATGCCTTCGGGCCCCGGGGGTGTACGGCACGGGCGAGTGACTTCACTCACTTCGGCCACCCCCCGCCGGACGGCCCGCGCCACCCGGCGGCCTGCCCCGCCGACCTCCGTGCCCTATGTTCGGGTCGCGGCATTCGCCCGCCCGGCCGTCTCGGCGCGAGTGCCTCTCACCGATCCAATCCCCTTTCCGCGGCGGGACTTTGGCGTCGCGCGCGGACCGGGGCGCCCGCGTCTGCCGCTTCCTGACCGCTCCTCACGTCCACCGCCCGGCGCCGGCAATCGATTCCGCGGCGAGGGCGCGGCCTCTGAGCGTGCCGGGCGGCGGGTACGTAAGCTGTGCCTCGTCAGGCGGACCAGGCAGCGGGGATGGGCAGACATGGCGATGATGCGGCTCCGGCGCGAGGACCCGCGTCTCGTCGGCTCGTTCAGGCTGCACCGGCGGCTCGGTGCGGGCGGCATGGGTGTCGTCTACCTGGGCTCCGACCGGCGCGGACAGCGCGTGGCGCTCAAGGTGATCCGCCCGGATCTGGCCGAGGACCAGGAGTTCCGTTCGCGTTTCGCGCGCGAGGTGTCCGCCGCCCGGAGGATTCGGGGCGGGTGCACGGCGCGCCTGGTGGCCGCCGATCTGGAGGCGGACCGTCCGTGGTTCGCGACGCAGTACGTGCCGGGCCCCTCGCTCCACGACAAGGTCGCCGAGGAGGGCCCGCTGTCGGCCGCCGAGGTGGCCTCGATCGGGGCGGCTCTCTCCGAAGGACTGGTGGCGGTCCACGAGGCCGGTGTCGTCCACCGCGACCTGAAGCCGTCGAACATCCTGCTCTCCCCCAAGGGCCCCCGGATCATCGACTTCGGTATCGCCTGGGCGACCGGGGCGAGCACGCTCACGCACGTCGGTACGGCGGTGGGATCGCCCGGTTTCCTCGCGCCCGAGCAGGTGCGGGGCGCGGCGGTGACCCCGGCGACCGACGTCTTCTCGCTGGGAGCCACGCTGGCCTATGCCGCGATGGCCGACTCGCCTTTCGGGCACGGCAGTTCCGAAGTGATGCTCTACCGCGTGGTGCACGAGGAGCCGCAGCTGTACGACGTGCACGACGCGCTCGCCCCGCTGGTCCGCGCCTGTCTGGCGAAGGACCCCGAGGAGCGGCCGAGCACGCTGCAACTGTCCATGCGGCTCAAGGAGATCGCGGCGCGCGAGGCGCAGGGACTGCACGACAGCCGGCCTCCGGCGCAGCGCTCCGCCCCAGACCCCGACCGGCCCACCGGCCGGATGGACGCCCCGTACCAGGAGCAGCAGTCACGCCGGGCGGGCGAGGCCGAGTCGGCGTCCCGGCCGCAGGGGCAGCGCTCAGCCTCCTCCCGCTCCGCCGCGTCCGCCCCGCCCCGCCCCGGAGGCTCACGGCGGCAGGCGGCCCGCAACACGACCCGTCCGGGGAAGCGGCCCAACGGCACGCAGGGGACCAACGGGCAGGGCCGCCCCGGTACGCGGCCCGGCGCGCGGACCACCTCCACCGGGCGGCGGCCCGCCAATCCCCCTCTGCTGCGGCAGCGCCTGGTCGTCTTCGTCGTCGTCACTCTGCTGGTGGCCCTGGGGATCGCCGCGGCTCAGGGATGCCAGGGGCCGGCGCGCGGGCTGGGCGACGGGCAGACCTCCGGACCGGCCAGGGCCCAGCCGCACGAGCGGCCCGCCACCGCGCCGCAGCCGCCACGGACCGGGCGGTGACCCTGCCCCGTCAGCTCAGGGCGCGTCCGGTCGCCACCGCGTAGAAGGCGACGGCCGCGGCCGCGCCCACGTTGAGCGAGTCGACGCCGTGCGCCATCGGGATGCGCACCCACTCGTCGGCGGCCATGAGCGCCCGGGCGGACAGGCCGTCGCCCTCCGCGCCCAGCATCAAGGCCACCCGTTCCAGCCGGTGCGGCGCGGCGTCGTCGATGCTCGACGCCTTCTCGTCGGGGGTGAGTGCGAGAAGCCTGAAGCCGGCCTCCCGTACCCCGTCCAGCGCCTTGGGCCAGGTGTCGAGGCGGGCGTACGGGACGGAGAACACGGCGCCCATCGACACCTTGACCGCACGGCGGTAGAGCGGGTCCGCGCAGTCCGGTGAGAGCAGGACCGCGTCCATGCCGAGTGCGGCGGCACTCCGGAAGATCGCGCCGACGTTGGTGTGGTCGTTGACCGACTCCATGACGACGACGCGGCGGGCCGCACGCAGCAGTTCGCCGGACGTGGGCAGCGGTGTGCGCTGCATGGAGGCGAGGGCGCCGCGGTGCACGTGGTAGCCGGTCACCCGCTCGGCGAGCTCGGGGGTGACCGCGTACACCGGGGCGGGGACGTCGTCGATGACGTCGCGCATGACGTCGACCCACTTGGCGGAGAGCAGCATCGACCGCATCTCGTACCCGGCGTGCCTGGCACGTCTGATCACCTTCTCGCCCTCGGCGATGAAGAGGCCCTCCGCCGGCTCCCGCCTGCGCCGGAGCTCGACGTCGGTCAGGCCGGTGTAGTCACCCAGGCGGGGGTCGTCGGGGTCGTCGATCGTGATGAGTTCAGCCACGGGTGATACTGCCTTGTCCGGTGTGAGGTGCCGACGGCGCGGATGCGGATCGATGACCGCCGGAGGTCACCCGGCGGTGGTGGCGAGAGGGCCGGGGCCGACGTTCACGACGTCACCGATGACGATCACGGCCGGCGGGCGGACGTCCTCGGCGACGGCCCGCTCGCCCACGGTCGCGAGGGTGGCGTCGACGCGGCGCTGAGCCGCCGTGGTGCCCTCCTGGACCAGGGCGACCGGGGTGTCGGGGGCCTTGCCGTGGGCGATGAGCGCGGCGGCGATGGCGCCGATCTTGTCGACGGCCATCAGCAGGACGAGGGTGCCGCGCTGCTGCGCGAGGGCCGCCCAGTCGACCAGGGAGCGCGGGTCCTCGGGGGCCACATGGCCGCTGACCACCGTGAACTCGTGGGCGACCCCTCGGTGGGTGACGGGGATTCCGGCCGCACCGGGGACGGAGATGGAGCTGGAGATGCCGGGTACGACGGTGCAGGGGATGCCCTCCGCGGCCAGTGCCTGGGCCTCTTCCATGCCGCGGCCGAAGACGAACGGGTCGCCGCCCTTGAGGCGCACCACGGCCTTGCCTGCCTTGGCGTGCTCGATCAGCGCCTGGTTGATCGCCTCCTGGGCCATGAAACGGCCGTACGGGATCTTGGCGGCGTCTATCACCTCCACGTGCGGAGGGAGCTCGTCGAGCAGGTCGCGGGGGCCGAGCCGGTCGGCGATGACGACGTCGGCCTCGGCGAGGAGGCGGCGGCCCCGCACCGTGATCAGGTCGGGGTCGCCCGGGCCGCCGCCGACCAGCGAGACGCCGGGGGTGTGCGTGCGGTGGTGGGGCGCGGCGAGGGTGCCGTCGCGCAGTCCCTCGACGATGGCGTCGCGCACCGCGGCGGAGTGGCGTGGGTCGCGGCCCTGCGAGGTGGTGGTGAGCACGGCGACGGTGACGCCCTCGCTGCGGCCGGTCGCCGGGGTCCAGGCGGTGGCGGCCTCGGCGTCGTCACTGCGCACGCACCAGGTACGGGTGCGCTCGGCCTCGGCGGACGCGGCGTCGTTCGCGACGGCGTCGGTGGAGGCGATGAGGGCGTACCAGGTGTCGGTGAGGTCCCCGTCCCGGTAGCGGCGGCGCTCCCAGCGGATCTCGCCCGCGTCGGCCATCGCCTCGACGGAGGGGGTGGCGGACGGGGACACCAGGGTGATGTCGGCGCCGGCCGCGATGAGTGCGGGGAGGCGGCGCTGCGCGACCTGTCCGCCGCCGACGACGACTACGCGGCGCCCGCGCAGGCGCAGTCCGACGGGGTAGGCGGGGTGCTCGGCGTGCTCGGCCATGGCTGTGCGGGCTCCTCGGGCAGGGTGCAGTGCAGATGCGGAGTGCTGCGGTGTGCTGCTGGCCGCTGCGGCGGTGGAGCGGCTGAGACGTGCGGGGTTGGAGGCGCGCGGGGCGCGGGTGGGGCGTGGGACCACGATACGGGGTGGTGGACCGGGGGCGGGATGTGCGGGGGCGCTGGGACGGGGCCCGAGGGCCGCCCCAGCCTGCGGGACACGGTCCCTCGCCGGGTGACTCCGTCTCCCCCTGCTTCGGGGCCCGGCCCCCGGTGCGCACGTAGTGCCCTCGGACGCCGGGCGGGCCGCTGGGGCCCGCCCGGCGGGGGGCTCTACTTCTCCGTCACTCCTGCCGAGTCGAACGTCGCCACCTCGTGCATCGCACGGGCCGCGCTCTGCACGATGGGGAGGGCCAGAAGCGCTCCCGTCCCCTCGCCGAGGCGGAGGTCGAGGTCGACCAGGGGGCGCAGACCCAGCTTGTTCAGGGCGGCGACGTGACCCGGTTCCGCGCTGCGGTGGCCCGCGATGCAGGCGGCGAGGGCCTCGGGGGCGATCGCCCTGGCGACCAGGGCGGCGGCTCCCGCGCTGACTCCGTCCAGGATGACGGGCGTACGCAGCGAAGCGCCGCCGAGCACGAACCCGGCCATCGCCGCGTGCTCCAGGCCGCCGACCGCGGCGAGCACGCCGATGGGGTCGGCGGGATCGGGCCGGTGCAGGTCGAGGGCCCGGCGGACCACGTCGACCTTGCGGGCGTGCATCTCGTCGTTGATGCCGGTGCCGCGACCCGTGACCTCAGCCGCGTCGAGACCCGTGTAGACGCAGATCAGCGCCGATGCGGCCGTCGTGTTGGCAATGCCCATCTCACCGGTCAGCAGGCCCTTGTTGCCCGCCGACACGAGGTCGCGGGCCGTCTCGATACCCACCTCGATGGCCGCCAGCACCTCCTCGCGGCTCAGCGCGGGACCGGTCGTGAAGTCCGCCGTCCCCGCACGGACCTTGCGGGGAAGGAGACCGGGCGTCGCGGGCAGCTCGGCGGCCACCCCGACGTCGACCACACACACCTCGGCACCCACCTGGGCGGCGAAGGCGTTGCACACGGCACCGCCGCCCAGGAAGTTCGCGACCATCTGCGCGGTCACCTCCTGCGGCCAGGCCGTGACGCCCTGGGCGTGCACCCCGTGGTCCCCCGCGAAGATCGCGACGGCCGCGGGCTCCGGGATCGGGGGCGGGCACATCCTGGACAGCCCGGACAGCTGCGCGGAGATGATCTCCAGCATGCCGAGCGCGCCCGCCGGCTTCGTCATCCGCTTCTGACGCTCCCACGCCTCGCCGAGCGCCTTGGCGTCCAGCGGGCGGATGTTGGAGATGGTCTCCTGGAGCAGGTCGTGCGGCTCCTCACCGGGCAGCGCGCGACGGCCGTACGTCTCCTCGTGCACGACCCAGGCCAGCGGGCGGCGCTTGGACCAGCCCGCCTGCATCAGCTCGGGCTCCTCCGGAAACTCGTCGACGTAACCGACGCACAGGTACGCGACGACCTCAAGGTGGTCGGGGAGTCCCAGCGCGCGGACCATCTCGCGCTCGTCGAAGAAGCTGACCCAGCCGACGCCGATCCCCTCGGCCCTGGCGGCGAGCCAGAGGTTCTCCACGGCGAGGGCCGAGGAGTAGGGGGCCATCTGCGGCTGCGTGTGCCTGCCCAGGGTGTGGCGGCCGCCCCGGGTGGGGTCCGCGGTGACGACGATGTTCACCGGGGTGTCGAGGATGGCCTCGATCTTCAGTTCCTTGAACTGCTTGGCGCGGCCCTTGGGAAGCGACTGGGCGTACGCGTCGCGCTGGCGCTGTGCCAGTTCGTGCATGGACCGCCGGGTCTCCGCCGAGCGGATGACGACGAAGTCCCAGGGCTGCGAGTGGCCGACGCTGGGCGCCGTGTGGGCCGCCTCCAGGACGCGGAGCAGCACCTCGTGCGGGATCGGGTCGCTGCGGAAACCGTTGCGGATGTCCCGGCGCTCCCGCATCACACGGAAGACGGCTTCGCGCTCGGCGTCGCCGTATCCGGGAGCGGGCGGGGAGATCGCGGCGAGTTCGGTGGATTCGCCGGGTTCGTCGGCTTCGTCGGGTTCCTCGGCCGGCTGCGGCGCTTCGGTCGTTACGACGGTTTCGGCCGTTTCGGCCGCCGGGGCGGGGGCGGGCTCCTCGGCGGGAGCCGGGGTTTCGGCGGGCTCCTCGGCGGGGGCCGGTGCCTCCGTGGCCTCTTCGGCGGGTACCGGTTCTTCGGCGGGAGCCGGGGCCTCGGCGGGAGCCGGGGCCTCGGCGGCCTCCTCGGCGGGAGCCGGTTCCTCGGCGGGAGCCGGGGCCTCGGCGATGACCGGTGCGGCTGCCTCTGCGGGGGCCGGCTGCTCCGCGGGGAGCTCCGCCGGGAGCTCTTCCGGGGTGGCGGTCACGGCAGGCTCCGCGATCTCCGGGGTCTGCGCGGTCGCAGGGGTTTCCGGGGTCTCCGTGGTATCCAGGGTCTCGATGTGCTCGGGGCCCGTGGCGAGCTGAGGTTCGGCCACTGCCCACGGGACCGGCTCGGGGGCCGGCACGGGCTCAGGGGTCGGGGCAGGCTCCGAGGTCAGGACGGGCTCAGGGGTCGAGCCCGCGTCCACGGCCACCGCCGGTTCCACGGCAGGAAGCGGCTCGGGCTCTGCCGCTGTCTCCTCGACGCCGGGAATCTCCGCGGGGGCCCCCGGGGCCGGGGCCGCCTCGACGACCGGCTGCGGCTCCGGGGCCGCCTCGGCGACGGGCGGCGCCACCGGTGCGGGCTCCGTCACGGGTTCCGGTCCGCTCACGGCCTCCGGCTGCGGGGCCGTGGCGGGGGGCACGGCCTCCGGCGGTGCGGGCTGCTCGGCGGCTGCCGCCTCGGGGGCCACATGCTGCTCGGCCGCCGGTGTCGGGGCGGGAGTCGGCGTCGTCTGCACGGAATTCTCGACCGGCGCGAACCGGTCCGCGGGGTCGGCCTCAGCCACCTGAGCGGTGGCGGGTGCGGGCGCGACCACCTCGGCCACGAGCTCTGCGGGCGCCTCGGGTGTTTCGGCCGGTGCCTCCGCGGGAGCCTCGACGACCGGTTCCGGCTCCACCGTGACTGGGGCCGACGGGACCACCGGGGCGACGGCCTCGGCCGCCGGCTCCGGCTGGGGAGCCTGCTCAGGCTCCGGCTGGGGCTGAGATGCCGTAAGCGCCTGCGGGTCCTGGGGTGCCTGAGCGGCGACCGGCTGCGGGGGCTGTGCGGCCCACGGGGCCGGTGCCTGCGGCGGGATCTCGCTCAGCTGCGGGCCGGGCTGCGGTACCACCTCGGCCGGCGCCTCGAAGTACTCGGGGCCCATGGGCGGCGGTCCCGCGTGCCGGGCCGGTGCCGGGGTCTGCGGTGAGGCGCTGGGCCCCCGGTCGGCCAGCGAGCGGACCACGCCGCCGCTCGGCGTACCCCCGCTGGGCGTACCGCCGAAGGAAGGCGCCTCGGTGGAGGCGGGGCCACGGTGCAGCGGCCTGCGCGTGGGAGCGGCGGCCTGGGCGCCCACCGGGACCGGCGCGGGTGCCTGGGCCTGAGCCGGGGCGGACGCGGGAGGCGGGACGCGTACCCCGTTGAGGTCGACCGAACCGGTGTCGCGGCCACCGGACTCGTGGGTTCCCGCGAGCTGTTCCACCTGCTCGGCCGGGGGCGCGGGCTGGAACTGATGTCCGTACGAGTGGTCCTGCGGCGGGGCCTGGGGGCACTCCGCACGGGAGCCTGGACATAGCTCTGCGGCTGGTACGCGGCCTGCCCGGCCGCTGGTGCGTACGCCGCGGGCTCGGTCTGGGCCGGCTGCGGGTCGCTCCAGGCGCCCTGGGAGGTGGGCATCAGGAGAAGGTCGTCGTCCTCGGATGAGTGCTCGGAGGGGTCGAGGAAGGTGTAGGCGTCCGGGGCGGGGACGCCCGGCTGCTCCACCATGCCTGCCTTCTCCGGCAGTCCCTCGCCCGGGATCTGGCCGGTGTCAGTCATGCGTACCCCTCGCCCATCGTCAGTGCTCCTTCGGCCCTTCGCCCGGGACGCCCAAACCACGGCACGCCGCCGCTCGTCCACAAGAACGAGCAGGCTGGCCGCGCGGCACGAACCGCCCGTGGAGCTACCCATTCTGGCGGCCGTTCGCCGCCACGGCAGCTACTTCCGCCACGGCTCGCTGTGGACTGCGCCACGTCGCGCGCGTCCCCCGGTGGTGCCGTACCACAGCGGGAACCAAAACGGTTTCCTTTTCCGGACATTGACGAACGAAGCGACGAACGTCCGGGCGCGGTACAACGATCGGCCAGCCTACCTCCCGCCGTCTCCGAACGGGTCAGGGGGCGAGGTCCGAACGCACGCCGGAGAGCAGGAAGACCACGGAGCGCTCACGCTCCGTCCAGGCGGACGTGTCGAGTTCGACCATCTGGAGAAGGGCGCAGTCGATCCGGTATCCGTTCGCCGCGAGCGCGCCGCCCAGTGCTTCCGCCTCGTCGCGCGTGGAGGCGTGTGTGACGACGCGTTCGGGGCGGCGGTCCGCCACCGCGGTGACGACGGGGACACCGCCGCCCCCGATCCGTACGACATCCGGCTCGGGCAGGCGTTCCAGGACGTGCGGGGCGCGGCCCTGGACGACCTGGACCGGGACACCGAAGGCGCGGGCCGCGGCGGTGGTACGGGCGCACGCTGCCGGGTCGCTGTCCACGGCCAGGACGGCCGCGCCGAAGCGGGCGGCCTCCACGGCCAGGGCTCCGCTCCCGGAGCCGATGTCCCAGAGGAGGTCGCCGGTACGCGGGCCGAGGTGGGCCAGCTGGGCGGCGCGCAGCCCGGGGAACTCCCCCTCGCCGCTCTCCCCCGCCGGCCCGGCGGCTCCGTCGCGGTACGCGTCGGCGGGCAGCGCCCAGCCGCGTACGCCCAGCGGGTAGGCGGGCTGGCGGCCGGCGATCCAGGCGCCGGGGGCGGTGGTCTCCGGGCCGCCGCCTATGACGATGACGACGTTCGGGTCGCGCCAGGTGTGGTCGGCGGCCTTGTCCGAGGTGAGGACGGTGACCTGTTCGCGGTCGGTGCCGAGTTCCTCGCAGATGACGAAGGTGCGGTGGACTCCGTCGAGGAGGAGGGCGAGTTCGGCGGGGCCCGCACCGGGCGAGGTGAGGACGGCGACCTTGTGGTGGGCGCGGCAGACGTTGACGGCGCGGCGCAGGGTGCGCGGGTGGGCGACGACGATCTGGGCGTCGTCCCACGGCATTCCGGCGCGGGCGAAGGCGGCTGCGACGGATGAGACGGCGGGGACCACTTCGACCTCGAGGCCGTGCTCGCGTGCGCGCAGGGTCCGTACGACGCCGAAGAAGCCGGGGTCGCCGTCGGCGAGGACGACCGCACTGCCGCGGTGTCCGGCGATCCTGTCGGCGGCGAGGTCGACGCTGCCGAGGCGGACGAGTTCGGCGCCTTCCGGGACTTCGGCGAGGGCGAGGTGGTGCGTGGCTCCGGCGACGAGCGTGGCGGCCGAGAGGGCGGCGGTGGCGGCCCTGCTCAGGGGCGAGCCGTCCCAGCCGATCACCGTGACCCGGTCGGCCATCGTCGTCAGTCTCCTGGGGGGTGTCGCAGGCGGGCGCTGCCCGCGGGTGGCGGGCACGGTGAGAGTACCGGGTCCCTACCCGGCCGGGTTCAGGCGGCTTCCGGTTGTCAGCTCCAGTCGTGGGGGCCGCCGTAGCCGCCGGCGTCGGCGAGCTCCTCGGCCACCCCTTCGAGGTCTTCGGGAAGGAGACCCCAGACGATGAGGTCGGTCCTGATGTCGGTCCAGCCGCCGTCGGTGCCGTTCTCGGTCCGCGTGCGCGCTATGCGCGCGTTGCGCAGGACGCCTTCGCTGATACAGCCGAGTTTCTGGGCGACCTGCTGGGAGGCGGTGTTGTCGGCGGGGGTGCGCAGCTCGATGCGTTCGAACCGCTGGTCGCGGAAGAGCCATTCGGCGAGGGCCAGCACGGATTCGGTGGCGTATCCCTCGCCGCGCGCCCAGGGCGCGGTGATGTAGCGGACCTCGGTGGCGAGGGTGCGCCAGTCGGTGTTGAGGAGCCGGACCGATCCGACGAGGCGCTGGGTGAGGAACTCGGTGACGGCGAAGACGATGCCGTTGCCCTGCGTGCGCTCCGCGGGAGCGATCCTGCGGACCCACCGTTCGGCGTCGACCTGCGTGTACGGGAGAGGGCTCTCGGTCCAGGCGGTGACGAGGTCGTCGTTCATCATCTCCAGGTACGCGGGCACGTCCGCCATGTCGAAGGGGCGCAGCACCAACCTGTCCGTGCTGATGGAGATGGACGGAAAGGTGGTAGTCATGCGCAGCTCCATGCCGAAGACCGTGTAAAGGCACAGCATGCAGCATCCGGCCGGCGTCGCGCATGGCCGGGTCGCTACGGCGGAGCCCCGCGCACCCTGAAGGGGTGTGCGGGGCCAGGTGGGGCAAGTGCCGCCGGAGTATCAGGACTTGGCGGGGCTGCCGAAGGACGGGACGATGGAGCCCTGGTAGGTGTCCTCGATGAACTTCTTGACCTCGGCGGAGTTGAGGAGCCCGGCGAGCTTCCGGACTCGGGCGTCCTTCTCGTCGCCCTCCTTGACGGCCAGGAAGTTGGCGTACGGGTTGCCCTCGGACTTCTCCAGCGCGAGCGAGTCCTTGCCGGGAGTGAGCTCGGCCTCGATGGCGTAGTTGCCGTTGATGACGGCGGCGTCCACGTCGCTCAGGGCGCGGGGCACGGTGGCGGCCTCCAGCTCCTTGAACTCCAGGCCCTTCTTGTCCGTGATGTCGCTCAGCGCGGCGTTGGTGCCGACCCCGGGCTTGAGGGTGATCAGGCCGTTCTCGGCGAGGAGATGGAGGGCGCGGCCCTCGTTGGTGGTGTCGTTGGGGACGGCGACGGTCTGGCCGGGCTTGATGTCCTTGAGGCTCTTGACGCTCTTGGAGTAGAGGCCGAGGGGCTCCAGGTGCACGTTGACGACCGGGACGATGTGGGTGTCGTTCTGCTTGTTGAAGTCGTCCAGGTACGGCTTGTGCTGGAAGAAGTTGGCGTCGACCTGGCCGGTCTCGGTCGCGGTGTTCGGCAGGACGTAGTCCGTGAACTCCTTGACCTCCAGCTTGAGGCCCGCCTTGCCGGCCAGGTTCTTCTTGACGAAGTTCAGGATGTCGCCGTGCGGCGTCGGGGACGCGGCGACGACGAGCGCTTTCGAGGTGTCGTTCTTGGCACCGGTCGCGCCCTTGGCCGCGGGGTCGGAGTCCGTACCGCAGGCGGTGAGGCCGAGGGCCAGGGCGGCGGTGGCGGCGGCAGCCGCGGTGGTCTTGATGTTCCTGCGCACGAAGAGTGCCTCTTTCGGTGGTGATGGTGGAGCGCCCGGACAAGGAGTTCGGGCTCGGTGGGGAGGAAGGTCTCAGGTGGTGGTGCGTCCCCGGCGGGCCAGGAGGCGTACGGCTCCGTCGCCGATCAGCTGCACCACGGTGACGATGACGACCAGGAGCACGACGGTGACGAGCATGAACTGGTTGTCGAAGCGCTGGAATCCGTAGGTGACGGCCTTGGAGCCGAGCCCTTCGCCCCCCACGGCACCGGCCATCGCGGAGTAGCCGATGAGGACGATGACGGTGGTGGTGACGCCGGAGACGAGCGAGGGCAGGGCCTGCGGGAGGAGGACCTTGCGGACGATCGTCGGTATGGAACCGCCCATGGACTGGACGGCTTCCACGAGACCGTGGTCGACCTCGCGGATCGCCGTCTCGACGAGCCGGGCGAAGAAGGGGATGGCACCCACGGCGAGCGGGACGATCATGGCGGTGGGGCCGATGAACGTGCCGACGACCCAGGTGGTGAAGGGGATCAGCGCGATCAGCAGGATGATGAAGGGCAGCGAGCGGCCGATGTTCACGATCACGCCGATGACCTTGTTGACCGGGGTGTTGGCGAGCAGGCCGCCCTTGTCGGTGAGGACGAGCAGGACGCCGAGCGGCAGGCCGGCCAGGACGGTGACGAGCGCGGACCACAGCACCATGTAGAGGGTGTCGACGGTGCCCTGGGTCAGCAGCGGCTGCATTTCGGACCAGGTCACTTGACGGCCTCCTTGGTGAGCGGGGCGGAAGTCCGCACGGGTACGGCGGGGGCTTCGGGCTCCACGACCACGGCCTGGAGGCCCTGCTCGCGGAGGAAGCCGATCGGGACGACGTTCTCCTCGAAGCGGCCGGGGAGCTCGATGCGCATCCGGCCGATCTGGTTGCCGCCGACGGTGTCCATGGCGGCGCCGAGGATCGAGATGTCGATGTTGTACGTACGGGAGAGCTGGGAGATCACGGGCCGGCCCGCGGCCTCGCCGTGGAAGGTGACGTCGACGACCGTGCTGTCCGGGCCCGACGCCGTACCGCCGACGGGGAACAGTTCGTGGGCCAGTTCGGAGCCGGGGGTGGCGAGGAGTTCGCGGACGGTGCCGGATTCGACGACCCGCCCCCGGCGCATCAGCGCGGCCGAGTCGCAGACCGTCTTGACGACGTCCATCTCGTGCGTGATGAGCAGGACGGTGAGGCCGAGCTGCTGGTTGAGGTCGCGCAGCAGCTGGAGGACCGAGCGGGTGGTCTCGGGGTCGAGGGCGGAGGTCGCCTCGTCGGAGAGCAGGACCTTCGGATCGCCCGCCAGGGCGCGGGCGATGCCGACGCGCTGCTTCTGGCCGCCGGAGAGCTGGCCGGGGTACGCCTTCGCCTTGTCGGAGAGGCCGACCAGGTCGAGCAGGTCGAGGGCCTTGCGGGCGCGGTCCCGGCCGGAGACTCCGAGGATCTCCAGCGGGAGTTCGACGTTGTCCTGGACGGTGCGGGAGGCCAGGAGGTTGAAGTGCTGGAAGACCATGCCGATACGGCTGCGCGCCTGGCGGAGCTCCTTGCCGGCGCGGGGCCCCGGCCGGCGAGCGCGGTGAGGTCCTGTCCCGCGACGGTCACGGTGCCGGACGTGGGGCGTTCCAGCAGGTTGACGCAGCGGATCAGGGAGGACTTCCCGGCGCCGCTCTGTCCGATGACGCCGTACACCTCACCCTCGCGGACATGCAGGTCGACGCCGTCGAGGGCGGTGACCTCTCGGCCGCGCGACTGGTAGACCTTCGTGAGGCCCGTAGTGGTGATCACAGGGTTTCCGTCACTGTCGAGTGCGCGGCGCGGTGTCCGCCGGGCACGGGGCGTTCGTCTGATGAGACTGTTCGCAGTGGTTGACCGGGTGGTCCCGGCACGGCTGAGCGCGGCGGACGGGCCGGCGGGCAGCACGTGTCCGGGCCGGCTCGTCCCGCTGGTCGCGGACGGCGCGGGCTCGGTCTCGCTTCGGGGCGTGAGACTCAGGCGGGGGCCCTCAGAAGGCGCGCATTCGACACATACAACGAGCACCGGGCGCGGTGATCGCCTCGGTCGCAGGGATGCGGCAGCTCGTCGTGGTCATGGGCCAAGTAAAACAGACGTCAGCTCCGCAGCGACCAGCCTGTCCGGATAACGGACAGGTCTGGATCGCTGCGTGAGACGCCGAGGACAGGGCTGTGACCTGCGCCGACCCTGGCAGCACACGGGAGACGGCACCCGGCGGGCCGGGCCGGGCGGGGTCCGGCGGCCGGGCCCGCTGTGGCGAAGGCCACGGTCCGTGTCACCGGCGCGGCCCCCGGGCCGCGCCCGGGGGGCCACCACGCGGGGTGGCCGTCCGCACGTAATATCCTCGCCTCATGCTTGACGCCCTGACGGTCGCGGTCGCCGTGTCCGCGCTCGCCCTCGCCGCCTGGTGCGGACTCGCCGCTTCCCGGGACCAGCCGACGAAGGACTGGCACTTCATCGGGATGGCCGTCGTCTCCGTCCTGGCGCTGGCGCAGCTGGTCGTCGGAATCGTGCGGCTGGCCCGCGGCGAGCGGCCGGAACAGGGGATGACCGTGTTCATCGCCTATCTCGTCGGGGCCTTCGCCGCCGTGCCCGCGGCCGGTTTCCTGTCACTGACCGAGCGGACCCGCTGGGGTTCGGTGACGGTGGCGGCCGGGGCGGTCGTGCTGGCCGTCCTGGAAGTACGGCTCTACGGCATCTGGGGAGGCTGACCGTGACCGGCACCGAGCGCACCACCGGGCCCGCCCGTAAGCAGCCGTTCGAACTCGGCTCCGGGCCGGGGCGCGTACTGGTCTGGTTCTACGGGGTGTTCACCGTGGCCGCCGCCTCCCGTTCCCTGGTCCAGATGATCCTGGACTTCGACCGGGCACCGCTGGCCTACCTGCTGTCGGCCGTCGCCGCGGTCGTGTACGGCTTCATCACGTACTCGCTGGTGCGCGGCGGGGAAAAAGCGCGCAGGGCGGCGCTGGTGTGCTGCGCCGCCGAGCTCGCGGGTGTGCTCGTCGTCGGTACGTGGACGCTGGTGGAGCCCTCGGCCTTCCCGGACGCCACCGTCTGGTCGGACTTCGGTACGGGCTACCTGCTCATCCCGGTGATCCTGCCGGTCACCGGGATGATCTGGCTGCGGCGCGCCGCGAGCGCGTAGCCGCTCGCGTACGGCGGTCCGTCAGACGCCGGCCGCGACGGGGGCGGCGCTCTCCTTCTCCAGCAGGATCATCCGGACGCCGTCCGGCCCGGTGGTGTCCCCCACGCGTGCGTAACCCTCCCTGCGGTACAGCCGCAGGTTGCCCTCGCTGCGGTGTCCTGTGTGGATGCGGAAGCGGGTGGTCGCGCGGCCGGCCGTGAGACCCGATTCAACGGCGCGCAGCAGACGGGCGCCGAGGCCGTGCCCCTGGAGCCGTGGGTGCACGCACAGCTCGCCGATCTGCCCGGTGCCCTCCGCGTCGGTGAGACCGCGCACGGAACCGACCACTTCGTCACCGAGTCTGGCCACGAACACCAGGTCCGCTTCGACTTCCGCGCGGACCGCGTCGAGGGTCTGCACGAGCGGGTCGATCCGGTAGTTGCCGTAGAGCTCCGCCTCGCTCTGGAAACAGAGGTACCGGAGTCTGAATATCTGCTCGACGTCCTGTGTGGCTGCCGCCGAGATGGTCACACTCATGCCCATGTGTGTATGCCTCCCGCTCACCTGATCCGCCGGTTGTCCAGTGCTCCTATCCCCGCCGTTCAGGAGCCGCAACCTCCGCCGCGAGCATTCTGCGCAGACATCCAAGGCAACGGGAACGCATCGGACCCAAACTCCCCTGTGACATACCCAACCTTCCTGCGATCTCCCGGTAGGTGGGATCGGCCGGGGAGAGCAACGCCTCCAGCAGCCGCGCGCAACCCCCGGGCAGGCGTCCCACCGCCGTGCGTAACACCCGCCGTGTGTCGGCGCGGACGGCCGTACGCTCCGGGCAGCCATGCGGGGCCGCGGGTGGCTCGGAGCTGCCGTAGGGGCGTTCGTGACGGGCTGTTCGCCTGGTCCGCCGCGCTTCGGCGCGTACCGCGTCGCGCACCCAGCGGGCCGGGGCGGCGGGCGGGCCCTGCGCGTCGAGGCGCTCGAAGAGCCGTAGCCATACGGCCTGTTCGAGGTCGGCGGGGTCGGCCGACGCGGCCGGGGCCTCGGCCCTCGCCTCCGCGCGGATCAGCGGGAGCAGGGCGTGGACGAGGGCCGGGCCGGCCGGGGGCGGGGCGTGGTCGATGAGCGTCATGCCCCACCCGACGTGCCGTGCGGGCGGCCGGTTGCCGGGTGCGGGGAGTGCCACCCGACCGGGGGCCGGCCCGGCCGGGTGCTGACGCCTCCGCACCCGGTGTGCCGGTCCCGCGCGGATCAGTTACGGGCGAAGTCGGCCGCCGCCAGCAGCGCGGTGTCCGGGTGGTCGGAGAAGACGCCGTCGATACCCGTCTCGAAGTACGCCCGGAGCGCGCCGAACGCGTCACCGAACGCGGCGGGGTCGGTGCCCCGGCGGAACTCGGCGGGCAGGAAGCTGTTCTCGTTGCGCTGGGTGTACGGGTGCAGGATCAGACCCTGCCGGTGCGCGTCCCGCACCAGGGTGGTCGCCGTGGTGAGCTGTCCCGCGGCGTCCCTGGGGATGACCAGGTCCAGGGTGGGGCCGATGCCCTGGGCGAAGGAGGCCATCCACTTCAGGCCCTCGGGCCGCACGAGGTCCGCGACGGTACGCGGGTCGCCGGCCTCGACGAAGTCCCAGGGGCGCGTGGCGGCACCCGACAGCAGGACGACCCGGGGCGTGGCGACGAGCTTCGCCAGCCGCCGCATCGAGCCCGGCTCGAAGGACTGCAGGATGAGCGGGGAGTTCTCGCGGTGCCGGCCGTGGCGCCGCAGGAGGCGCGCGAGAGGCTCCTCAAGGCCGAGGCCCAGGGACCGGAAGTACGTGGGGTGCTTGGTCTCGACGTACAGCCAGACCGGCGCGCCGCGCCTGCGCCCCTCCCGGTCGGCCCAGCGCAGGACCTCCTCGAAGGTGGGGATCTCCCAGCGGCCGTCGTAGAGGGTGTTCTCCTGGCGCGTGCCCGGGATGCGCTCCTTGGCTCGCAGCGTCTTCAGCTCGGCGAGGGTGAAGTCCTCGGTGAACCAGCCGGTGAGCGGGACGCCGTCGACCTCCTTCGTCGCCCTGCGGCTCGCGAACTCGGGGTGCTCGGCGACGTCCGTGGTGCCGGTGATGTCGTTCTCGTGACGGCAGACGAGGTGGCCGTCCTTCGTCGGCACGAGGTCCTGCTCGACGATGTGCGCGCCCATGTCCAGGGCCAGCTGGTACGCGCCGATGGTGTGCTCGGGCCGGTAGCCGCTGGCACCGCGGTGGCCGATGACGGTCGGCACGGGCAGGTCGCGGTAGCCGCCGCGGCCCCCGCCCGGCCCACCGGTCCCGCGCTCGGTGGCGGCGGCCTTCCCGGTCATGCCGAGGGCTGCCGTGCCGAGCACCGCGGCCCCCAGAAGGGCCCGTCTGCCGGGACTCGTCCGCTCACGCTCTGTCATGAATCGCTCCTCGCTGAGATGTCGGCGTCTGGCCGGGCGAGGCCCGATCGTAGGCAGTCACGCAGGCGGCGGGGCTGCTTCTGGACGAACGTGGCGGAAACACACGTCAACACTGCGTATCCATCCCGCGAACCCGATGTGCGATCAGGGAGTACCCGCGAGTATCGTCCTCACCTGCACGGACCTCATTCGCACCCGCCCCGGCCGCCCGGCCACGACACCGGAGGAACCGTTGTCCCGTCTCACGGTCATCAAGGCAGTGCTCGGACCGATCCTGCGCCTGATGTTCCGCCCACAGGTGGAAGGCGCCAAGAACATTCCGGGGACCGGGCCGGTGATTCTCGCGGGCAACCACCTCACGTTCATCGACTCGATGATCATGCCGATCTGCTGCGGCCGGCCGGTGTTCTACATCGGCAAGGACGAGTACGTCACGGGCAAGGGGCTCAAGGGCAAGCTCATGGCGTGGTTCTTCACGGGCTGCGGCATGATCCCGGTGGACCGGGACGGCGGGCGCGGCGGGGTCGCGGCGCTGATGACGGGCCGCCGGGTGCTGGACGAGGGCCACGCCTTCGCGATCTACCCGGAGGGCACCCGCTCCCCCGACGGCCGGCTCTACCGGGGCCGTACGGGCATCGCTCGGCTGACCCTGATGACCGGCGCCCCCGTGGTCCCGTTCGCCATGATCGGCACCGACAAGCTCCAGCCGGGCGGCGCCGGACTGCCCCGCCCCGGCAAGGTCACCGTCCGCTTCGGCGAGCCGATGGAGTTCTCGCGCTACGAGGGCATGGACCGCGACCGCTATGTGCTGCGCGCGGTGACGGACTCGGTGATGGCCGAGGTGATGCGGCTGTCGGGCCAGGAGTACGTCGACATGTACGCCACCAAGGCCAAGGCCGCGTGAGCTGACCCGCTCCGCGCCGAAGGGCCCGTACCCCTGGACCGACAGGGATACGGGCCCTTCCGTGTGCCGGCGCGGGTCACGGGTGCTCGACGCCGTCCTCCAGCTTCTGGCCCTTCAGCAGGAACCAGGTGGCCACGGCGGTCGCCAGCAGGACGGTGGCGCCGATGCCCGCCGCGTACCGCAGTCCCTCGACGAACGCCTCCTGGGCGGCCGCCACCAGGGGTGCCGCCTGGGCGGCGGGAAGCGTGGAGGCCGCCTCGACGGCGCCGCCCAGCGATTCGTGAGCGGCCGCCGCCGTACCGGAACCGATGCCGGCCGGGGTCTGGAAGCCCTGGTAGACGCCCGTGACGATGGAGCCGAGCAGGGCGATGCCGAGGGCCGCGCCGAGTTCGTACGCCGTCTCGGAGACCGCGGACGCGGAACCCGCCTGCTCCTTGGGGACGGTGGAGAGGATGACGTCGGCGGTGACGGTGAAGGCGAATCCGGCTCCGACCCCGACGACCAGCAGCATCGCGCCGAGCATCGGGTATCCGGTGTCCTTGCTCAGCAGGGTCACCGAGGCGAGTGCCAGCCCCACGGCGGCGAGTCCCCCGGTCACCACCGAGCGTACGGAGTAGCGGCGGGCCATCACTCCGGCCGTCAGACCGGCGGCCACGGCGCCGATGGCCGCGGGCAGTTCGGCGAGTCCCGCCTCCAGCGGGCCCCTGCCCTGGACCAGTTGCAGGAACTGGGAGAGGAAGAAGACCAGCCCGGCGAGGCCGAGGATGGTCAGAAGGTCGGCGAGGACGGCGCCCGAGAAGCCCCGGTGGTGGAAGAGCCGCATGTCCAGCAGTGGTGCGGGCAGTTTCAGCTGCCTGCGCACGAACCAGGCGAGCGCCCCCGCCCCGATGACGGCCGAGGCCGCCACCTCCCAGCTGCCGCCGTGGGCGGCCAGCTCCTTGATGGCGTACACGAGGGCGATCATGCCGACGAGCGAGAGTCCGACGCTGAGGAGGTCCCAGGGGCCCGGCGCCGGGTTCTTGGACTCGGGGATCAGCCTGATGCCGACGACGACGAGAACGGCCATCACGGGGAGGTTGATCAGGAAGACCGAGCCCCACCAGAAGTGTTCGAGCAGGAAGCCGCCCATGACGGGGCCGACGGCCGCTCCGGCGGAGGCCATGGCGCCCCAGATGCCGACGGCGAGGCTGCGTTCGCGCGGGTCGTGGAAGAGGTTGCGGATCAGGGCCAGGGTGGAGGGCATCAGGGTGGCGCCCGCGACCCCGAGCAGCGCCCGGGCCAGGATCATCATCTCCGGGCTGGTCGCGTAGGCGTTGAGCACGGAGACCGCGCCGAAGGCGACGGCGCCGGTCAGCAGCAGCTTCTTGCGGCCGATACGGTCTCCGAGGCTGCCCATGGAGACGAGCAGTCCGGCGATGACGAAGGAGTAGACGTCACCGATCCAGAGCAGCTGGGTGCCGGTCGGCGCGAGGTCCTCGCTGAGGAACGGCGTGGCCAGCCCGAGGACGGTGGCGTCGACGGCCACGAGCAGCACGGCGAGGACGAGGACGGCCAGGGCGAGCCACCGTCCCGGCCTGCGCACGAGGTCAGTGGTGTGCGATGTCCTGGCGACGCTGGTCATTGCTCCACGCTCCGGCGCACTCCGCCGATCAGCAGTTCGACGATCATGTACTGGAAGTCCTTGGGTGCGACTCGGCCGACCTGTACGGCCCAGGCGCCGGTGCCGATGAGCCCGTAGAGGGCCTCGGTCAGCCAGGCGGGCGTGAGGTCGATGCGGAACTCACCGCGCTCCTGGCCGCGCCTGAAGAAGGCGGCGACCCGCGCGTCGAGCCTGCTCCAGCCCTCGTTCACCTGGTCGCCCTCGAAGAGCTGGTTCTCGGTGACGAGGAAGGAGAGGAGCCCCGCGCTGGGTTCGACGGCGGCGACGAACCGGCGCAGGCCGTCCTCGGCGCGGCCCTCGTCCAGCGCGGAGGCGTCAAGGGCCGCCTCGAACTCCTGGATGCCCAGGTTCTCCAGTGCCTTGACCAGCGCGTCCCGCCCGGCGAAGTGACGGTGCAGCGTGGCCCGGCCGATGCCCGCCGCCTTGGCGACCTCGTCCATGGTGGCGGTTGATTTGTGGGTCAGCAGGGCGGCGGCGCTGCGCAGCACCTGCTCACGGTCCAGAGTCATGAGACGAGTGTAACCCGTATGAGACATCAGCGTCTCAGCACGGTGATCGATCGCCGTGCCCGCCGACCTCGCCGACGCGGCCGACGACGAGATGTCAGTGGTGCGGGCCATACTCGAGCTGCGGCGCCGCCCGGGCACCGCAGCGCGAGGGGAGCGACATGGCTGAGGTGCTGGTTTTCCACCACGGGCACGGGCTGACCGTCGGCGTCCGTGACTTCGCCGAGCAGCTGCGACGGGCCGGACACACCGTCCACGTCCCGGACCTGTTCGAGGGGCAGGTGTTCGACAGTCTCGAGAAGGGGATGGGTTACGTCCAGGACGCCGGGTTCGGCACGCTCATCGCGCGCGGAACCGCCGCCGCCGAGAAGCTGCCCGCGGAACTCGTCTACCTCGGCTTCTCGCTCGGCGTCCTGCCGGCGCAGAAGCTGTCCCAGACCCGCCCCGGCGCGAAGGGGGCGCTGCTGCTGGAGGCATGCGTCCCGGTCGCGGAGTTCGGCGGCGCCTGGCCCGACGACGTCCCGGTCCAGGTCCACGGCATGGACGCGGATCCGTTCTTCGCCAGGGAGGGCGATGTGGACGCGGCTCACGCACTCGTCGAGACAGCGGCAGATGCCGAGCTTTTCCTCTACCCCGGCGACAGACACCTGTTCACCGACAGCAGCCTGCCGGCCTACGACGAACAGGCCGCCGCGCAGGTCTCCCATCGTGTGCTGGAGTTCCTCGACCGCGTCAGGTAGCCCGGCACTGCTCGATCCTCTCCGCGAGGTACGCGTCGTCGTCCACCGCCCCGTCCTCCGTCGCCTGTGCGTCACCACTCTGACGGACCGGCGGCGCCACCTGTGACGGCACCCGGGGGTACGCGGGCTCAGCTCCAGGGCAGGGAGGCGCGGTGGCGCCAGTACGCCCCGGGCTCCTCGACCAGCGCGTCCAGCCGGGCCCGCCGCTCCTCGTCGAGGCCCAGGACGGCGGCGTGCAGGTTGCCGGAGAGCTGGGCGACCGTGACCGCGCCGGAGAGGACGACACCGGCCCACGGCTGGTGCAGGACGAACGCGAGCGCGACGGCGTCGCTGTCGAGACCCTCCTGCGCGGCGATCTCCCGCAGGACGGCGGGGGCCTCGGTGCCCGCGAGCCGGCCGTTGGCCATGCCCTCCTTGACGATCACGGTGAGCCCGGCGTCATGGGCCTCGGAGAGCGCGGAGCCCGCGGAGGTCTCCAGCACGTTGTAGGTGGCCTGCACGGTACGGAAGAGGGGTTCACCGTCGACGGTGACGGCGAGCGCGGCCCGGATGGCGTCGGCCTGTCCCGGTCCGCTGGTGGAGAGCCCGACGGTGAGGCCCTCGGCCGCGTGCCCGGCGAGGCGGGCGTGCAGCTCCTTGTCGGTCAGGGCCGGGCTGTCGGCGGTCACGGAGTGGATCTGGTAGAGGTCGAGCCGGTCCCCCAGCAGAGCGTGGGTCTCCGCGCGCTGGCGCTCGTACGTGGTGAGTCCGTGGTCCTTGGTCTCGTGGTCCTCGGCGTCCACCCGCCAGCCGGCGGTGTAGGTGTAGCCCCATTTGCTGCCGATGACGACGTCCGCGGCCTCGGGGCGCCTCGCCAGCCAGTCGGCGAGGAACTCCTCGGAGCGCCCGTAGGACCTGGCGGCGTCGAAGTAGCGGACGCCCTGGGCGTAGGCCGCGTCCAGGAGTTCGTGCGTGCGGGCGCGCAGGGCCTCGACACTGCGCTCCTGGGGAAGGTCGCGGTCGCGGTGGAGGGTGATGTAGCCGGGTCTGGCGACGGCGGCCAGGCCCACACCGATGTGGGCGGTCGGGGTCGTGGCGGTGGCCAGCCTGGCGAAGGGCATCGCGGGCTCCTCGTGGGTCGGGGCGGTGGTCCGTCCCGACCAACGTAGCCCGCGATGCCGTCGCCGCCCCGGACCGGCGCCGCCTGCCCGGCCTAACCGCGGGCTGTCGCCCAGGCGTGCTGCGCGGCCAGGTCGGCCTTCACCTCGGCGAGCTGGACGGCGACGGCGGACGGGGCCGTACCGCCGCGCCCGTCGCGGGAGGCCAGGGCGCCCTTCACGTCGAGGACCGTGCGGACCTCCGGGGTGAGGTGCTCGGAGATCTTCGCGAACTGCTCGTCGGTGAGCTGGTCCAGCTCGATGCCGTGCTGCTCGCACTCCTTGACGCACTCACCCGCGACCTCGTGCGCGACCCGGAACGGGACTCCCTGCCTGACCAGCCACTCGGCGATGTCGGTGGCGAGCGAGAAGCCGGCCGGGGCCAGCTCCTCCATGCGCTCCCGGTTCACGGTGAGCGTCGCCATCATGCCGGTGAAGGCGGGCAGCAGGACCTCCAGCTGGTCGCAGGAGTCGAAGACCGGCTCCTTGTCCTCCTGGAGGTCGCGGTTGTACGCGAGCGGGAGGGCCTTGAGCGTGGCCATCAGGCCCGTCAGATTGCCGATGAGCCGCCCCGACTTGCCGCGCGCCAGCTCGGCGATGTCCGGGTTCTTCTTCTGCGGCATGATCGAGGAGCCGGTGGAGAAGGCGTCGTGCAGGGTGACGAAGGAGAACTCCTTCGTGTTCCAGATGATGATCTCCTCCGCGATGCGGGAGAGGTTGATCCCGATCATCGCGGTGATGAACGCGAACTCGGCCACGAAGTCGCGGGAGGCCGTGCCGTCGATGGAGTTGCCGACGGAGCCGCGCTCGAATCCGAGGTCGGCCGCGACCGCCTCGGGGTCGAGGCCCAGGGACGATCCCGCCAGCGCGCCGGAGCCGTAGGGCGAGACGGCGGTCCGCTCGTCCCACTGCCGCAGCCGCTCGGCGTCCCGGGAAAGGGCCTGCGCGTGGGCCAGTACGTGGTGGGCGAAGAGGACCGGCTGGGCGTGCTGGAGGTGCGTACGGCCGGGCATGGCCACGTCCGGGTGGGCCTCGGCGAGACCGACCAGGGCGTCCTGGAGCTCGGCGAGGAGAGTGCCGATGATCCGGGCGTGGTCGCGCAGGTACATCCGGAAGAGGGTGGCGACCTGGTCGTTGCGGGAGCGGCCCGCGCGCAGTTTGCCGCCGAGGTCGGGGCCGAGACGCTCCAGGAGACCGCGCTCAAGCGCCGTGTGGACGTCCTCGTCGGCGATCGAGCCGGTGAACGAGCCGTCGGCCACGTCGGCCTCCAGCTGGTCGAGGCCGCTCAGCATCCGGGTCAGCTCGTCCTCGCTGAGCAGCCCCGCCTTGTGGAGGACGCGCGCGTGGGCGCGGGAGCCGGCGATGTCGTACGGGGCGAGCCGCCAGTCGAAGTGGACGGAGGCGGACAGCTTGGCCAGCGCCTCGGCCGGGCCGTCGGCGAAGCGGGCGCCCCAGAGGCGTACGTCGCTGGTGTTGCTGCTCACGGTTGCTCCTTGTCGTGCGTCGGGGCGGGGCGGGGTTCTCTCCCCGCCCGCCCCTTCCCGTAACCGGGGGCTGCGCCCCAGGACTGTGTCAGGCCAGGTCGCGCTTGGCCGCGATCTTCGAGGACAGTCCGAAGATCTCGATGAAGCCCTGCGCCTTGGACTGGTCGAACGTGTCGCCCGAGTCGTAGGTGGCGAGGTTGAAGTCGTAGAGGGACTGCTCGGACCTGCGGCCGGAGACGACCGCGCGGCCCGCGTGCATGGTCATCCGGATGTCTCCGGTGACATGCTGGTTGGCCTCGTTGATGAAGCCGTCCAGGGCGCGCTTGAGCGGGGAGAACCACAGGCCGTCGTAGACCATCTCGCCCCAGCGCTGCTCGACCTGCCGCTTGTAGCGGGCCAGCTCGCGCTCGACCGTGACGTTCTCCAGCTCCTGGTGCGCGGTGATCAGCGCGATCGCGCCGGGGGCCTCGTACACCTCGCGGGACTTGATGCCCACGAGCCGGTCCTCGACCATGTCGATCCGGCCGATGCCCTGGGCTCCGGCGCGCTCGTTGAGCTGCTGGATCGCCTGGAGCACGGTGACGGGCTTGCCGTCGATGGCGACCGGGACGCCCTCCTTGAAGGAGATGACGACCTCGTCGGCCTCGCGGGGGGTGGCCGGGTTCTGCGTGTACTCGTAGATGTCCTCGATCGGCGCGTTCCAGATGTCCTCCAGGAAGCCCGTCTCGACCGCGCGCCCGAAGACGTTCTGGTCGATGGAGTACGGGGACTTCTTGGAGGTCGCGATCGGGAGGTTCTTCTCCTCGCAGAAGGCGATCGCCTTGTCGCGGGTCATCGCGTAGTCGCGGACCGGGGCGATGCACTTCAGGTCGGGGCCGAGGGCGGAGATACCGGCCTCGAAGCGGACCTGGTCGTTGCCCTTGCCGGTGCAGCCGTGGGCGACGACGCCCGCGTTGTGCTTCCTGGCAGCGGCGACGAGGTGCTTGACGATCGTCGGCCGGGAGAGCGCCGAGACCAGCGGATAGCGGTCCATGTAGAGGGCGTTGGCCTTGATCGCCGGGAGGCAGTACTCCTCGGCGAACTCGTCCTTGGCGTCCGCGACCTCGGCTTCGACGGCGCCGCAGGCGAGCGCGCGCTTGCGGATGACGTCCAGGTCCTCGCCGCCCTGGCCGACGTCCACGGCGACGGCGATGACCTCGGCGCCCGTCTCCTCGGCGATCCAGCCGATGGCGACGGAGGTGTCCAGGCCGCCCGAGTAGGCGAGTACGACGCGCTCGGTCACGGGTTTCTCCTTACGGTGCAATCACTGATGGGTATAACTATGCAATCCTCCGTATGCTTTGTCAAAGCGCCAGGTCAGGGCGGTCCCGAACCCGTGGGCGGGGTAAATGGCGGCGACGTGTGGTGGCGGTCCCGTCTACCATCGGCGCCCTACGAGGGGTGAGGGCGCGATGTACGACGACGACGGTGCCGCGGAGCGGCTGGCCCTGGGGGCCCCGCTGCGCGAGGCCCTGGACACCACTTCGGCCGAGGCGTGGGTGCGTCTCGACGCCGACGTACGGGCACTTCCCTGGCTGTCGTGGGCACCGCTGCGAATGGAGCCACCGGTGCGCCGCCGGTGGCTGAGCTGGGACCGGCAGGACCCGCTGCCCCGGATCGGCCGGCCGAGCACGCCGGGCCGGCGCCCCCCGCTCCCGCTCCTCCTGTGCCACCCCGACGGCCGCATCCGTGAGGCGGCGCTGGAGTCGGTGCGTCACGCTCCCGAGCTGCGCCCGCTCCTGGTGCTGCGCTGCGCCGACTGGGCGGGGCCGGTACGCGAGCGCGCCCGGGCCCTGCTCGCCGAGGTGCCCGGGCCCGAGCTGGCACCCCTGGCCGAGCTGATCCTGCGGCTGGACAGGCGTGCCCAGGGCGGCTTCGCCCACGCGCTGCTGGAGAGCAGTCTGCGCGAGGGCCCGCCGGGTGACGTCGAGGCGCTGATGGCGCACCAGGACCGTTCCACACGGCGGTTCGCCCACCGCATCGCGGTCGGCCGGGGGCTGCTGTCGCCCGTGCGGCTGGCCGTCATCGCCACCACCGAAGGCGATGTCACCCTCCAGGACCTGTGTGCGGACGCGGCCCTCGCCGGCCTGCGGCCCGGCGCCGGGCCCGCCGTACTCGACCGGCTGCTCAGCGCACGCGCGCCCCGGGTCCGCGCGGCGGGTGTCACCGCCTTGCGCCGGGCCGGGCGGCACGCGGAAGCGGAACGCTTCCTCGGCGACCGCGCCGGGCTCGTACGGGCCTGCGCACGCTACGTACTCCGGCAGGCCGGTATCGACCCGCTGCCGCGCTACCGGGCGCTGTGCCGCGATCCGGCCGCGTGCCCGGGGGCGGCCGCCGGGCTCGGCGAGTGCGGTGAACGGGCGGACGCCGGCACGCTGTGGGTGCTGACCGCGCACCCGCTCCCCGCCGTACGCGTCCACGCGGTCACCGGTCTGCGTGCGCTCGACGCGGTGTCCTACGAGCGGATGCGCCCGCTCCTGGAGGACCCGGCGTCCGCCGTGGTGCGGGCCGCGACGCTCGCGCTGCTCCCGGACGCCGACCGCTTCGACGAGCACTGGCTGCGTGCGTGCCTCGCTCCGGAGCGACCCCGCCGGCTGCGGGTGGCGGCCGAGCGGCTGCTGCGTGCGCGCGCCCGGCACGATGGCCGTCCCACCGGTGAAAACGTCCGCGACCGGACGGGAGTCACGCGATAATCCCCGCATGGGAAAAACATACGAGCGCATCGATGGACGGCTCAGAACCTTCATAGAGGAGCAGCGCGTCTTCTTCACCGCGACCGCTCCGCTCGACGCCGGGGGAACCGTCAACCTCTCTCCCAAGGGGGTGAGCGGATCGTTCGCCGTCGTGGACGAACGGACCGTGGCCTACCTGGACTTCGCCGGGAGCAACGCGGAGACCATCGCCCACCTCCGCGAGAACGGCCGCATCACACTGATGTGGTGCGCCTTCCAGGGGCCGCCGAACATCGTCCGGGTGCACGGGCGGGGTGAACCGGTGTTCCGGGACGACCCCCGCTTCACCGGGCTGCTGAGCCACTTCCCCGCCGTGGACCCCTCGCCCCACGGGCTGCGGGCCGTCATCGTGGTGACGGCGGAGCTGATCCGGGACACCTGCGGCTTCGCGGTGCCCTACCTCTCGTACGACGAGGACCGCTCGCTGCACTCCGACCGCTTCGGGCGCGAGGACGACGACAGCCTCGGCGCGTACTTCGAGAGCAAGGCCGACATCGCCACCAGCATCGACGGGCTGCCGGGGCTTCCCCTCCCGCTGCCTCCGATGCCCGTGCCGCCCGCCGGGTGACCCGCTGGGCCGAACGGAGCAGGCCCGGCGGTGGCCCGGGCGCCGGGCCCGTACGGTCCGGAGCATGCGCAGACTTCTGGTGACCGGTTCGGCACTGCTGGCTCTGCTGGGATCGGTCGCGGCCGGCGATCCCGGCGCGGCCCCCCTTCCGGAGCGGCTCGCCGACACCGGAGGCGGCTCCCAGCTGATCACCGCCGTCGCCCCTTCCGAGGGCTCCACCACCGGCACACTCACGTGGTGGGAACGGCGGCGGGGCGGCTGGACCGAGGCCGGGTCCGCGCCGGCCCGCTTCGGGGCGAACGGGCTGGCTGAGGGCAGCACCCGTGACCAGGGCACCAACACCACGCCCACCGGTCTGTACGACCTGCCGTACGCCTTCGGGATCGAGGAGGCCCCGGCCGGGACCGGTTACCCCTACCGCCGGGTCAACGAGCGTTCCTGGTGGTGCCAGGACAACGCCGCCCGCTCCTACAACCGGTGGGTGGAACCGCGGCCTGCGGACTGCCGGGCCGACCAGGCCGAGCACCTGGTCACGTACGGCACGCAGTACGCGCACGCGCTCGTCATCGGCTTCAACTACGAGCGGCCGGTACGGGGCCGGGGCGCCGGGATCTTCCTGCACGTCGACGGGGCCGGGGCGACCGCCGGCTGCGTCTCGGTACCGGCGGCCTCGATGAGCCGCATCCTGGCCTGGGCCGACCCGGGCCGCCACCCCCACATCGCGATCGGGACCCGCTCGGGGCGGACGGCGGTCACCCGCTACTAGGGAACAGGCTCAGCGGTCGTTCTGGGCGAGTCGCAGGAGGTGGTCGGCGAGCGCCTTGCCGCCCGCCGGGTCGCGGCTGATCAGCATCAGGGTGTCGTCGCCCGCGATGGTGCCGAGGATGTCGTGCAGTTCGGCCTGGTCGATGGCCGAGGCGAGGAACTGCGCCGCGCCCGGCGGGGTGCGCAGGACCACCAGGTTGGCCGACGCCTCCGCCGAGATCAGCAGTTCGGCGGAGAGCCTGCGCATCCGCTCCTCCTTGGCGGAGCCGCCCAGCGGTGCCTGCGGGGTGCGGAATCCCCCTTCGCTCGGCACCGCGTAGATCAGCTCTCCCCCGGTGTTGCGGATCTTCACCGCGCCCAGCTCGTCCAGGTCCCGGGAGAGCGTCGCCTGGGTGACGCTCAGCCCGTCGTCGGCGAGGAGCTTGGCCAGCTGGCTCTGCGAGCGCACCGGCTGCCGGTTCAGGATGTCCACGATCCGGCGGTGGCGGGCCGTGCGGGTCTGCGGCACGGACGGCCCGCCGTGCTCGGATTCCTCGGTCATCGTCGCCTCATTCTCCGGAACGTCACGCTCCGGATCGTCCGTCCCCGTATGCCGCGTCGAGAGCGCCCGGCAGGACGCGCAGGAACGCGTCCACCTCCGCGTCGCCGATGATCAGCGGTGGCATGAGCCGTACGACGTCGGGGGCGGGCGCGTTGACCAGGAGTCCGGCTCCCTGGGCCGCCTGCTGCACCTTCGGTGCGAGGGGTCCGGTGAGCACGATACCCAGCAGCAGGCCGGAGCCGCGGACGTGGGAGACCAGGGGGTGGCCGAGGCCCTCCACACCATCCCTGATCCGCTCGCCGAGGCGCTTGACCTCGTCGAGTCTCCCCTCGGCCGCGAGCGTGTCCAGGACGGCGAGTCCGGCCGCGCAGGCGATCGGGTTGCCGCCGAACGTCGTGCCGTGGTGGCCGGGCTTCAGCAGGTCGGCCGCCGCGCCGAACGCGACGGTCGCGCCGATCGGCAGCCCGCCGCCGAGGCCCTTGGCGAGGGTGACGACGTCGGGTTCGACGCCCTGGTGGGCCTGGTGCTCGAACCAGTGGCCGCACCGGCCGATACCCGTCTGCACCTCGTCGAGCACGAGCAGGGTGCCGGTGGCCCGGGTGATCTCCCTGGCCGCTTCCAGATAACCCCTGGGCGGGACGACGACGCCGCGCTCACCCTGTACTGGTTCGATGATCAGCAGTGCCGTCCCGGTGGTCACCGCGGCGCGGAGGGCGTCGGCGTCCCCGTACGGCACGTGGGTGACGTCGCCGGGCAGCGGGAGGAACGGCTCGCGCTTCCCCGGCTGGCCGGTGAGGGCGAGCGCGCCCATGGTCCGCCCGTGGAAGCCGCCGTCGGTGGCGACCATGTGTGTACGCCCGGTCAGCCGGCCGATCTTGAATGCGGCTTCGTTGGCCTCGGCGCCCGAGTTGCAGAAGAAGACCCGGCCCGCCCGGCCGAAGAGCTGGAGCAGCCGCTCCGCCAGCGCGACGGGCGGCTCGGCGACGAAGAGGTTGGAGACGTGGCCGAGGGCGGCGATCTGCGTGGAGACCGCCTCGACGACCGCGGGGTGGGCGTGGCCCAGCGCGTTCACCGCGATACCGCCGACGAAGTCGAGGTACTCGCTGCCCTCGGCGTCCCACACGCGGGCGCCGGCGCCGCGGACCAGGGGAAGCCGGGGGGTGCCGTAGTTGTCCATCAGCGCGCCCTGCCAGCGCTGCGGAAGCTCCTCGTTGCTCATGACTCCCCCTGGGTGCCGGTCGCTGCGTCGGGCACGACCATCGTGCCGACTCCTTCGTCGGTGAAGATCTCCAGCAGGATCGAGTGCTGGACCCGGCCGTCGATGACGCGGGCGGTCTGGACGCCGTTGCGTACGGCGTGCAGGCAGCCCTGCATCTTGGGGACCATGCCGCTCGACAGGCTGGGCAGCAGCTTCTCCAGCTCGGTGGCGGTGATCCGGCTGATCACGTCGTCGCTGTTGGGCCAGTCCTCGTACAGGCCCTCCACGTCGGTGAGGACCATCAGCGTCTCGGCGTCCAGCGCGGCGGCGAGCGCCGCCGCCGCGGTGTCCGCGTTGACGTTGTAGACGTGGTCGTCGTCGGCGGAGCGGGCGATGGAGGAGATGACCGGGATGCGGCCGTCGTCCAGCAGTGCCTGTATGGCGCCGGTGTCGATCGCGGTGATCTCGCCGACCCGGCCGATGTCGACGAGTTCGCCGTCGATGGTGGGCCGGTGCTGGACGGCGGTGATGGTGTGGGCGTCCTCGCCGGTCATGCCGACGGCGAGCGGGCCGTGCTGGTTGAGCAGCCCGACCAGTTCGCGCTGGACCTGTCCGGCGAGCACCATCCGTACCACGTCCATCGCCTCGGGCGTGGTGACCCTCAGTCCGGCCTTGAACTCGCTGACCAGGCCCTGCTTGTCGAGCTGGGCGCTGATCTGCGGCCCGCCGCCGTGCACGACGACGGGCTTGAGGCCGGCGTGCCGCAGGAAGACGACGTCCTGGGCGAAGGCCGCCTTCAGGTCCTCGTCGATCATGGCGTTGCCGCCGAACTTGATGACGACGGTCCTGCCGTTGTGCCGGGTCAGCCAGGGCAGCGCCTCGATGAGGATCTGCGCCTTCGGCAGTGCGGTGTGCTTCCGCGCCGGCGTGCTCATGAGCTGTACGCGCTGTTCTCGTGGACGTACTCCGCGGTCAGGTCGTTGGCCCAGATGACGGCCGACTCCGTACCGGCGGAGAGGTCGGCGGTGATCTTCACCTCGCGGTAGCGCATGTCGACGAGTTCCCGGTCATCGCCCACGCAGCCGTTCCTGCACACCCACACGTCGTTGATGGCGACGTTCAGGCGGTCCGGCTCGAACGCGGCCTTCGTGGTGCCGATCGCGGAGAGGACGCGGCCCCAGTTGGGGTCCTCTCCGTGGATGGCGCACTTGAGGAGGTTGTTGCGGGCGATGCTCCGGCCGACCTCCACGGCGTCGTCCTCGGTCGCGGCGTTGACCACCTCGATGCGGATGTCCTTGGAGGCACCTTCGGCGTCGCCGATCAGCTGGCGGGCCAGGTCGGCGCAGACCGTCCGTACGGCCTCGTCGAACTCCTCCCCCGGGGGCGTGATCCCGCTCGCCCCCGAGGCGAGCAGCAGCACGGTGTCGTTGGTCGACATGCACCCGTCGGAGTCGACCCGGTCGAAGGTGGTGCGGGTGGCGTCGCGCAGGGCGGAGTCGAGCGCGGGGGCCGCCACGTCGGCGTCGGTGGTGAGGACGACCAGCATGGTGGCGAGGCCCGGGGCGAGCATGCCCGCGCCCTTGGCCATGCCGCCGACGGTCCAGCCGCCCCGGGTGGCCACGCTCGTCTTGTGCACGGTGTCGGTGGTCCTGATGGCGATGGCGGCCTTCTCGCCGCCGTGCTCGCTGAGCGCCGCAGCGGCCCGTTCGACGCCGGGCAGCAGCTTGTCCATGGGGAGCGGCAGCCCGATGAGTCCGGTCGAGGCGACCGCGATCTCGCCCGCGCTGTGGCCTTCGAGGACCTCGGCGGCCTTCTCGGCGGTGGCGTGGGTGTCCTGGAAGCCCTGAGGACCCGTACAGGCGTTGGCGCCGCCGGAGTTGAGGACGACGGCGGTGACCTCGCCGCCCTTGAGCACCTGCTCCGACCACAGGACGGGGGCGGCCTTGACCCGGTTGGAGGTGAAGACGCCGGCGGCGGCGCGACGCGGCCCGCGGTTGACCACGAGGGCCAGGTCCGGCTGACCGCTCTCCTTGATCCCGGCGGCGATGCCGGCCGCCGAGAACCCCTGTGCTGCCGTGACGCTCACGGTGCGACTCCGATCGTGGAAAGACCTGTGTCCTCGGGGAAGCCGAGGGCGATGTTCATGCTCTGCAGGGCGCCGCCCGCGGTGCCCTTGGCGAGGTTGTCGATGGCGCTGATCACGATGATCCGGCCCGCCGCCTCGTCGTGGGCGACCTGGATCTGTACGGCGTTGGAACCGTGGACGGACGCGGTGGCGGGCCACTGCCCCTCGGGGAGCAGGTCCACGAACGGTTCGTCCGCGAGCGCCTTCTCGTACGCCGTGCGCAGGGTCTCCGCGCTCACACCCGGCTTCGCCTTCGCGCTGCACGTGGCGAGGATGCCGCGCGGCATGGGGGCGAGCGTCGGGGTGAAGGACACGGTCACGGGTTCACCGGCGGCGGCGCTGAGGTTCTGGATCATCTCGGGCGTGTGCCGGTGCCCGCCGCCGACGCCGTACGGGGACATGCTGCCCATCACCTCGGAGCCGAGGAGGTGGGGCTTGAGCGCCTTGCCCGCCCCGGAGGTACCGGAGGCGGCGACGATCACGGCTTCGGGTTCGGCGAGCCCGGCCGCGTACGCGGGGAAGAGCGCGAGGGTGACGGCGGTGGGGTAGCAGCCGGGCACCGCGATGCGCTTCGAACCGGCCAGGGCGGCGCGGCCGCCGGGGAGTTCGGGCAGGCCGTAGGGCCAGGTGCCGGCGTGCGGCGAGCCGTAGAACTTCTCCCAGTCGGCGCCGTCCTTCAGCCGGAAGTCGGCGCCCATGTCGACCACGAGCACCTCGTCCCCCAGCTGTTCGGCCACGGCGGCGGACTGCCCGTGCGGAAGGGCGAGGAAGACGACGTCGTGCCCGGCGAGCGCCTCGGCGGTGGTCGGCTGGAGTACCCGGTCGGCGAGCGGCCGCAGGTGGGGCTGGAGGGGCCCGAGCCGCTGCCCCGCGTTGGAATGCGCGGTGAGGGCCCCGATCTCGATCCGGGGGTGGACCAGCAGGAGACGGAGCAGTTCCCCGCCCGCGTATCCGCTCGCCCCGGCCACCGCTGCGCGTACCACCATCGAACCCTCCTCGTTGATGGCATGACTATACGCAGCGCCGCAGTTTTATGCAAAGTGGCCTTGCTGGGCCCGGCCGCAGAGGCAGGGCCTCCACCGGGTCAGGCCAGGGGGCAGGGGGAAGTGCTCATCGCCGGTGGACATGCCCCACTGATTCGCTTGACCCATACGTACGTCATCGACAACCCTTTCGGTACGGCGGAGCCAGCGGATGCGCCCGGGACCTGATCCCTCCACACCCCCGGCGGCCGGGACCCTCACAGCGCCTCGTACACCGCCTCGACCAGCGCCCTCTTGCGCGGGTCGTCGGCGACGCCGGGGCCCATCCGGTTCATCACGTACCCGAGCGCGACGCCCGCTTCCGGGTCGGCCAGACCGCAGGAACCGCCCGCGCCGTCGTGGCCGAAGGCGCGGGGGTTGGGGCCGTACGAGCGGTTCGGGCCGCTGAGCCAGAGGCCGAGTGCGAACTCGGTGTCGTGCGCGAAACCCGCGCCGAGCACCAGGTCGCGGCAGCTCCCCTGACCCTCGCGGACCCGCTCGGCAGCCTCATCGGACAGGACCCGCCGACCGTCGAGGATGCCGCGCCCGGCGAGGATTCCGTACAGCGCGGCCACCGCGCGGGCCGTTCCGTGGCCGTTGACCGCGGGGAGCTCGGCCGCCCGCCACGCGCTGGTGTTCGCCGCCGCCGCGCCGGTCGGCGGGTTGGCCAGCGAGGCTAGGGCCACCGGCTCCAGCTGCGCGTAGAAGGCGGACGCCTCACCCGTCCGCGTTCTCGACTGGACCAGCTCGGCGACCCGCCCCTCCTCCTTCTCCGGGAGGCCGATGGTGAAGTCGATGCCGAGCGGGCCGGTGACCTCCTGGTACAGGAAGGCACCCGGCAGCAGGCCGGTGATCCGGCGGACGACTTCGCCGACCAGGAAGCCGTACGTGAACGCGTGGTAACCGGAGCGGGTGCCCGGCTCCCACCAGGGTTCGGTCGCCGCCAGCCGGGCGGTGGTCAGCTCCCAGTCGTAGAGCTCGGCCAGGGTGTGCGGCTCCCGCAGCCCGGCCAGGCCCGCGCGGTGCGAGAGCAGGTCCCGTACGCGGACGGACCCCTTGCCGGCCGCGGCGAACTCGGGCCAGTACGCGGCTACGGGCGCGTCGAGGTCGAGCAGGCCCCGGTCGACGAGGATGTGCGCGCACAGGGCGGTCGGGCCCTTGGTCGTGGACCACACGTTGACCAGGGTGTCCCGCTCCCAGGGGCGGGTACGGGCGGAGTCGGCCCAGCCACCCCACAGGTCGGCCACCGCGACGCCGTCGACGAGGACGGTGACGGCCGCACCCAGCTCCTCGCGCTCCGCGAAGTTCTCCTCGAAGGCGGCGCGCACCGCGGCGAATCTGTCGTGGCAGTGACCGTGGATCTGCGGCACGTCGGGCTCCTCGTCTCGCGCACAGCCTGGTGGCTCCGGTGAGCGGCAACATACCGACTGGTCGGACCGGCCGGAAGAGGCGTACCCACTTCCGCTCAGCGGGACGCCGATTCCAGGCTCAGACTCCAGCGGCCCCGCCCGCCGGTGAGCGTGACCGTGGACAGCGGCCGTACGTCGACGTTCCAGTACGAGGCGGGCGGCGCCCTCAGCGCGTAGATGAGCGCGGCGCGCACCACCGAGGGCTCGGCGACCGCGAGGATGAGCCCGTCGCAGGCGGGCCGGGTGTCGAGCCAGCCCCCTATCCGGGAGATGAAGGCCAGCAAGGGCTCGCCGCCGTGCGGGGCGGAGCGCGGATCGCAGAGCCAGGTGTCCACCGCGGCCGGTTCGCGGGCCGTGACCTCGGCCAGGGTCCAGCCCCGCCAGCGGCCCATGTCGCACTCGCGCAGCGCGGGCTGCGCCATCGGCGCGAAGCCGAGCGCGTCGGCGGTGGCGCGGCTGCGCGGGGTGGGTGAGCAGTAGCGCAGTTCGGCGGCGCCGAGGGGCAGGAGCGTGTGGGCGACGAGCTGGATCTCGTGCCAGCCGGCGTGGTCGAGCGGCCGGTCGTCGTCGAAGCGCTCGGCGAGCAGGGCGGAGCTGCGCGCCGCAGCCACCAGAGAGACTCGAACACTCATGGCCGCGATCGTGGAGCCGAACGCCACGGCGGTCAAGGGGACGGACCGGGCCGGTCGGAAGGGGCGGGACGGGCCGGGCGCCTCTTGACGGAAGCGCCGGCGGTCGGCTCATACCGGCGGGCGCGAACCCCCGTCCGGCCCACCGCCGAGTGCGTCGCAGGCGGTACGCAGCCGACGTACGCCCTCGGCGATCTCCGCGGGTCCGCCGACCGCGGCGAAACTCAGCCGGATGCGGCCCGCCGGTGCCTCGGCGCAGAAGTACGGGCGGCCGGGCGCGACGGCGACGCCCGCGCGCAGCGCGGCCGAGACCACGGCCGACTCCTCGGCGCCGGTCCAGCCATCGGGCAGCGCGAGCCAGAGGCTTCCGCCGCCGGAAGGGACGAGCGGCAGGGTGAGTGCGGGGAGTTCGCGCCGGAGCACGGCGGTCATCGCGGTGCGACGGTCCTTCAACGCGGTGGCGACTGTGCGCAGATGGCGGCTCCACGACGGGGAGCCGACCAGTTCGAGCGCGGCCTCCTGGAGCGGCCGGGGCACGAAGAAGCTGTCGACGACCTGGATGGCGCGCAGGCGCTCCAGCACGGGTCCGCGCGCGGCGAGGGCACCGACGCGGAGACTCGGCGAGGTGGCCTTGGTGAGGGAGCAGACGTGGACGACGACGCCGTCCTCATCCTGCGCCATGAGCGGTTCGGGCAGCGGGCCCGCGTCGTCGTGGGCGAGGCGCCTGGCGAAGTCGTCCTCGACGACGAAGGCACCCGCCTCCCGTGCGATCCGGACGACCTCGGCCCGGCGGTCGGGGGCGAGGACGGTGCCGGTCGGGTTCTGGAACAGCGGCTGGCAGACGAACACCCGGGCGCCCGTCGCCCGGAACGCGGCGGCCAGCAGATCGGGCCGTACACCGTCCGCGTCGCCCGGCACCGGCACCGGCCGCAGCCCGGTGGCGCGGGCCGCCGCGAGCATGCCCGGGTAGGTGGGTGACTCGACGAGGACGGGGGCGCCCGGCGGGGCGAGCGCGCGCAGGGCGGTGGACAGGGCGCTCTGGCCGCCCGCGGTGATCAGTACGTCGGCGGCGGTCACGGCGGGGCCGATCTCCCGCGCGAACCAGGCCCGCAGCTCGGGGAGCCCGTCCGTGGGCGGGCGGCCCCAGGCCCCCGGGCGGCGCCCGGCGCGGGCCAGTGCCGCGGCCATCGCGCGCTCGGGCTGGAGCGAGTGGTGGAGGTAGCCGCCGTTGAACTCGATGACGCCGGGCGAGGGAGCGGCGAGTGTGACCAGCACACCGGAGGCGTCCACGGTGCGCGGCACCACCTCGGGGCCGCCGTCGGCACTGAGGGACACCTCCTGCCAGGAGGTGTCACCCGGCGGACCGGCGGCGGTACGGGGCTGCGCCCGGAAGGCCCCGGCACCGGGCCGCGTGACGACCAGCCCTTCGGCGGCGAGCTGCGCGATGGCCCGGGAGACGGTCACCGGGCTTGCCCTGAAGCGCTCCACCAGAGCGCGGCTCGATGGCAGCTTCTCACCAGGAGAGTAGCGGTCGAGTTCGCCGCGGAGGGATTCTGCCAGCTCTGCCACACTGCTACGCTGATGCATGACAACAGAGAATAGCGCTACTCACCACTCAGCGATAGCAGTCACGGCCCCTGCGTCCGACCGTTCCGCCGGAGCCGTCAGCGGAACCCGGTCCACAGCCGCGCAGGCGCCCTCCGGGGGCGGTGGAACGCTGCTCGCCGTACTCGGCGTGGTCGCCTTCTCCCTGACCTTTCCCTCCACGGCCTGGGGCCTGGAGAGCTTCGGCCCCTGGTCGCTGGTGGCCCTGCGCAGTCTGCTCGCCGCGGCCATCGCCGGTGGTGTGCTCCTGGCGGGCCGGGTGCCGTTGCCAGAGCGCCGCCACTGGGCCGGCCTCGCCGTCGTCGCGGGCGGTGTGGTGGTGGGCTTCCCCCTGCTGACCACGCTGGCGCTGCGGACCACGACGACCTCACACGCGGCCGTGGTGGTCGGCCTGCTGCCGCTGACCACGGCGGTGTTCTCCTCCCTGCGCACCGGCTCGCGCCCGCCGCGCGCGTTCTGGGCGGCGGCGCTCGCGGGCGCCGCCGTGGTGATCGCGTTCACCGTGCGGCAGAGCGGCGGGGCCCTCTCCGCGGGTGACCTCTACCTGTTCGGCGCTCTGCTCGTGTGCGCCGCGGGATACACCGAGGGCGGCAGGCTGGCCCGGGCCATGCCGGGCTGGCAGGTGATCGGCTGGGCCCTGATCCTCGCCCTGCCGCTCGCGGTGGCGGGCGCCGCGATCGCGCTGCCCTTCGAACCGGTGCGGCTGACGGCCCACGGCGTCATCGGTCTGCTCTGGGTAGCCGCGGGCTCCACTTTCCTCGGCCTGTACGTCTGGTACCGGGGCATGGCCGGGATCGGGGTGGCACGGGCCAGCCAGCTCCAGCTGGCGCAGCCGCTGCTGACCCTCGCGTGGTCGGTGCTGCTGCTCGGCGAGGACATCCCGCCGGCCGCTCCGGTGGCCGCGGTGGCCGTGCTCGTCTGCATCGCGGTCACCCAGCGCGCAGGGGTCGCGGCCGCTCGCCGGTCATAGACTTGTCGACAGGGACCACCACCCGTGAGGAGGTCACTCCCGATGGAGGCACACACCGGCGACCGGCTGCTGATGCACGGCAGGACCGTGGGACAGCACGACAGGGTCGCGGAGATCATCGAGGTGCTCGGTGCCGGGGGCGCTCCTCCGTACCGGGTGCGCCACGACGACGGACACGAGTCGGTCAAGTCTCCCGGACCGGACTGCGTGGTGCGGCACACGCCCGCGCGCGACGACCGGCGGTAGGACGGGGGCCGGACGCCGGGGACCTCCGCGCGGGGCCCCCGGCCCATGTCGGGCGCACCCCGCGCGTGGCGGGCATCACGCCCGGAAGCCGGCCGTACCACCCCCGGGTCACCGCCGACGGCTCGCGGAGTAACGTCGTGGGGTCGAGGCGGGCACCGGACCGGACGGGAACCTGCGACTCAGGGATCAGCGAAAGGCACGAGGTGACGGACTCTATGGCCGACATTGCACGCGTCGGAGTGGTGGGCTGTGGCCAGATGGGCGCAGGCATCGCGGAGGTGTGCGCCCGCAGCGGCCTTCAGGTCATGGTGGCCGAGACCACCGGCGAGGCGCTGGAGATCGGCCGCACCCGGCTGCACAACTCCCTCTCGAAGGCCGCCGAACGCGGCAAGATCACCGTGGCCGAGCGCGACGAGACCCTCGGCCGCCTCAGCTTCACCACCGACCTCGGGGAGTTCGCCGACCGCGATCTCGTCATCGAGGCCGTCGTGGAGAACGAGCAGGTCAAGAGCGAGATCTTCCAGGTGCTCGACCAGGTGGTGACCCGGCAGGACGCGATCCTCGCCTCCAACACCTCCTCGATCCCGCTCGTGAAGCTGGCGGTCGCGACCTCGCGCCCCGACCAGGTCATCGGCATCCACTTCTTCAACCCGGCACCGGTGCAGAAGCTCGTCGAGCTGATCCCCGCGCTGACGACGTCCGACGAGACCATAAAGCGCGCCGAGGCGCTGGTCCAGGACGTCCTGGGCAAGCACCCGATCCGCGCGCAGGACCGCTCCGGCTTCGTCGTGAACGCCCTGCTGATCCCGTACCTGCTCTCGGCGATCCGGATGTTCGAGTCGGGCATCGCCAGCCGCGAGGACATCGACAACGGCATGGAGATGGGCTGCGCCCACCCGATGGGCCCGCTCAAGCTCGCCGACCTGATCGGCCTGGACACCGTGGCCTCGGTCGCCGACTCCATGTACGCCGAGTACAAGGAGCCGCTGTACGCCGCTCCCCCGCTGCTCCAGCGGATGGTCGACGCGGGCCGGCTCGGCCGCAAGACGGGCTCGGGTTTCTACCCGTACTGACCGTCCTACCGGCGGGCCCGGCGCTCACGCCGCCGGGCCCGCCGGACCCATGCGTCACGAGACCGTGAGCGTTCGTGCCGCATGGCGCCTGGTCGTACTGCTGAGTGATGTTCTGTCTGATCGGAGCACATGGCAACCGGCCGCGCGCAACCCGCGTGCCGTAGCGGCCCCGATGTCTGCCCCTCCGCCAGTCACAGCGACAACTCGCTTGCCTGCCGTGTCCGTTCGGCCTCCGGAGGTGGGCGTACGCAGGCGTGATGACCATACGGACGGCAGGTCATGGCGTTCGAGCCTGCGGCAGGTGCCTGGGACGGTCCGCGCGGACGTCGGCCCGGTGGGAGGCCGTCGACGTGGCGGGCGGTGCCGGTTCGGCGGCAGCCTCGACGGGGCGCGCGCCGTGGGCCCGCGGGGCTGAGACGGGCGTTTCAGCGCCCTGCAAGCGGCGGGTGTCATGGTCTGCACGTCGGCCGAAGAGGCCGGCGAGGAGAGATACCCACAGCGGCCCAGTGGGGGCCGGAGCTCGTCTCCGGCCTGGGGTTCACGCCCCACGCAGGTTCGAATCCTGCTCTCTCCGCCTCCGTACCGGCAACGCCCGTCGACGCGAACAGGAACCGACGCATGAGCCATTGGGCACGCACCGCGGTGATCGTGGCGAATGGCCGGGCGGGAAGCGCGGCCTCAGTGCCGCTCGCGGCCGTCACCGAGGCATGTCAGGCGCTGGTCGGGGAGCTGAGCGTGGTGCACACCGCGTATCCGGGCCATGCCCGTACTCTCGCCGTTGAAGCCGCGCGGGACGGCGCCGACGCGATTCTCGCGGTCGGCGGCGACGGCACCGTGAGCGAGGTGGCGGACGGGCTCGTGGCCGCGGCGGAGCCGGCGAACGGCCGCCCGGCCCTGCTCTGCGTTCCGGCCGGTACCGGCAACTCCTTCTACAAGGAGATCTGGCAGGACCGTCCCTGGCTCGAGTCGCTCACCACCGCCCTCGCTACCCGGCGGCCGCGGATCAGGAACGTGGACATGGCGCGCGTCCTGGAGACGCGGGACACCGTGCTGCTGGGCGCCTGTTCCGGTCTCGTCGCCGAGGCGCTGGAGACGGCTGCGGGGCTCACCCACCTCACCGGGCGCGCCCGTTACCAGGAGGCGGTCGCCGCCACGCTGCGCGGCTTCGCACCGCATCCGGCCAGGGTCATCGTGGACGGCGAGGTGATCCACGACGGCGGAGTCGTCCTCGCCAACGTCGGCGGCGGCCGCTACCGGGGTGGCGGGTTCCTCCTGCTGCCGCACTCCGTGCTGGACGACGGCCTGCTCGACGTCTGCGTGGTCACCGACGGCCTCGATCTGCGAGAGCTGCCGGGACTGACCCGGGACGGGCGCCATCTCGAACGGCCCGAGGTCATCTACCGGCGCGGCCGGCGCATCGAGATCGAGCGCACCGACGGCGCCCCCCTCACCTTCGAACGGGACGGCGAGGTCCAGCGCGGACGCACGCGCTACACGCTGGACGTACTTCCGGCGGTGCTGCCGGTCCTCTCCCCGCCTGAGCCCTTCGTGACCGTGTAGGACCACCCTTCCCTACCATGTAAGGACACTGCTCATGAGTGGAACCGTCGATGCCCCGGATTCGGACACCAGCATCGCCTGGTCCTTCCCCATGCAGGGGCGGAACACCTTCACCTGGGAGTACGACACCGACCGGGAGAATCTGCTCAACCTCTACCAAAAGGGCAAGGACAAGCAGTGGGACAGCACGAAGCGCATCGACTGGTCCCTGGAGGTCGACCCCTGTGACGTCCTGGGCACCCCGGAGAACACCCTCGCCCTGTACGGCTCCCGGCAGTACTCCCGGCTGAACCAGCGGGAGAAGCGGGAACTGCGGCGGCACATGGCCTCCTGGGAGTTCAGCCAGTTCCTCCACGGCGAGCAGGGCGCGATGATCTGCGCCGCGCGGATCGTCGAGTCGGTACCTGACATCGACTCGAAGTTCTACGCGGCGACCCAGGTCATGGACGAGGCGCGCCACGCGGAGCTGTTCACGCGCTTCGTGCACGACAAGATCGGCATGACGTATCCGATCAGCCCGCATCTGAAGGCCCTGCTGGGTGAGGCGCTGAACGACTCGCGCTGGGACATGCCGTACCTCGGTATGCAGGTGCTCATCGAGGGGCTCGCCCTCGCCGCTTTCGGCATCCTGCGCGACAAGACGGACAAGCCGCTGCCGAAGCAGATCCTGTCCTACATCATGCAGGACGAGGCACGGCACGTGGCTTTCGGGCGCATCGCCCTGCGCGACTACTACAAGGAACTGACCAGCCAGGAGCTCGCGGAGCGCGAGGACTTCATCGTCGAGGGCTGTTATCTGATGCGTGACCGGCTGCGCATGCAGGAGGTGTGGGAGACGCTCGGCTACGACATGAAGGAGTGCATGGAGTACATGAACCGGGGTCCCCGGATGCAGGCTTTCCGCTCGCGTCTGTTCACCCGGATCGTGCCCTGCGTCAAGGACATCGGGCTATGGGGTCCGAAGGTGCGGCAGGCGTACGAGGCCATGGGCGTGCTCCAGTTGGCCGACCACGACCTGGTCAAGCTCATGGAGGACGACGAGGCCCAGGCGGAGGCGATGGACGCCGAGCGCCGCGAACTGGCGGCGCGGCAGAGCGAGGTTCATCACGCCATCACCCATGGCCGGCTCCTCGCGGACGAGGGCTGAGCCACCCGCCGCGGCGCGGACAGCAACTGCCGGACCGGACCCCACGAGGGGGTGTGGCCCGGCAGTTGCTGTCCGCTGTCTGCTGTCTGCGCCGGATGTAGACCCCGCCGCTTTCTGCGCCGGTGTACGCCCCGCCAAGAGGCCGCCGCACGTGGGAGACGTGCGGCGGCCTGCCCGGTTCCTGGGGCCGTTCAGCGGACCCGGTCCAGGGGGTCCGGCCCAGGGGCCCGCGGTCTATGCACGGGTGAGCACCACCACGGCGTTCTGGCCGCCGAATCCGAAGGAGTGGCTGACGGCCACCTCGACGTCGGCGGGGCGTGCCGCCTTGGCGACGACGTCCAGTTCGATCTCCGGGTCCTGGCTGTCCAGGTTCGCGGTCGGTGGGATGAGCCCGTGTTCCACCGTGAGGGCCGCCACCGCGATCTCGATCGCGCCCGCGGCGCCCAGCGAGTGGCCGGTCACCCCCTTCACGGAGGTCACCGCGGGCCCGTCCCCGAGGACTCGGCGGATCAGCCTCGCCTCCATCAGATCGTTGAGCGGGGTGGAGGTGCCGTGCGCGTTGACGTGGTCGACCGCGTGCGGATCGGCTGCCGCGTCGTCGAGGGCCGCACGCAGCGCCAGCTCCGCGCCGGCGCCGCTGGGTTCCGGCGCGGTCGCGCTGTAGGCGTCGGCCGACGCCCCGTAGCCGCTGATGTGCGCGCGGATACGTGCGCCGCGGGCCCGCGCGCTCTCGGGGCGTTCCAGGATCAGGACGGCGGCGCCCTCGGCGGGCACGAAGCCGTCGCGGTCCACGTCGAACGGCCGGGAGGCCGCCTTGGGGTCACCGCGGCGCGAGGAGAGTGCGCCCATCTGCTGGAAGCCGGAGATGATCGAGGGGATCAGACATGCCTCGGTGCCGCCCGTGATCACCACGTCGCACCGCCCGGAGCGCAGCAGTTCGCGTGCTGTGCCCACGGCGGTGGCGCCTGACGCGCAGGCTGTGGCCGTCACGAAGTTCGGTCCGCGGGCCCCGAACTCCATGGCGATGTATCCGGCCGACATGTTGATCGCGAGCATCGGGATCAACATGGCGGAGACCTTCTCCGAGCCCTGTCCCAGGAGGACGTGGTGCTGCTTCTCCCAGGACGCGGCCCCGCCGATGCCGCTTCCGAGCACCACGCCCACCCGGGCGCCGTCCCAGCCGGCCGGGTCGAGGCCGGCGTCGGCCAGCGCCTCGGCCGCCGCGGCGACCGCGAACTGACTGCTGCGGTCCAGCCGCCATGCCTTGCGCTTGCCGACGACGGCGGCCGGGTCGAAGTCGGGGATCCAGCAGCCGAAGTCGGCCGGGATGCCGGCCAGCGCGGGCACCGGCTGCGCGGCGGTGCCGTCCCCGGCCTTGATCCGCTCCCAGGACGCGGCGGTGCCGACGCCGGCGGGGGTCACCATGCCGATGCCTGTGACCGCCGCATCGAACCGACCGTCGCCCGCGCTCATCAGACGGTCACCTGCTTGGCGTCGAGTACACCGGCTGCCTCGGTCAGGGAACTCTTCGCGTGCAGGTCGTCGTCGGTGAGACTGATGCCGAACTCCTCCTGCGCCACGAGAGTCAGTTCCACGAGCGCGAGCGAGTCCAGTTCCAGGCTCTCGAAGGTGTCCTCCGGTGCGACCTCGTCGGGCTCGATGCCGAAGCTCTTGGCCAGCAGGCCCACAAGACGGTCGTACGTGCTGCTCATGTGATGCTCCTCAACGGGTGGGGTGGGTGGGAGGGAGTAACGGCCGGCGGGTGGGACTCGCGGGGTCATGCGGGGGTGAGCGCGGGCCAGCGGAGGGTGCAGGCGCCCCAGGTGAGACCGCCGCCGAAGGCGGTGAGCACGGTGCGGTGGCCGGGGAGCAGCTCGCCCGTGGTCACGGCGTGCGAGAGGGCCAGGGGGATGGAGGCGGCCGCCGTGTTGCCGACCCGATCGAGGTGGACGGGGCACCGATGGCGCGGCAGCCGCATCCGGTCCGCGGTGGCGTGCAGGATTCGCAGGTTGGCCTGGTGGGCGATGAGCCGGTCGATGTCGCCGATCTCCCAGCCGGCCCGCTGCGCCGCGGTCAGCGAAACCTCGGCCATGCGTTCCACGGCGTTGCGGAAGACGGCTTTGCCCGCCATCCGGAAGTACGGGTCCGCCTCGTCCGCGGTGTGTGCGCGCAGCGGTTCGCGCGAGCCGCCCGAGCGGACGCTGATCAGGTCGCTCCCGGTGCCGTCGCTGCCGAGCACCGGCCTGCCGAGGGCGCCGGGTTCGCCGGCGTCCCCGGACCGCAGGACCACGGCACCGGCACCGTCGCCGAAGATCGCCCGGGTCGAGCGGTCGGCCGGGTCGAGGATGCCGGAGTACATGTCCGCCCCGATGACCAGCACGCTGTCCGACGTGCCGGCGGCGATCAGTCCGGCCCCGGCGGCCAGGGCGTACAGGAAGCCGGTGCAGACCGCCCCCACGTCGAAGGCGGCCACGGTTCCCAGGCCCAGCTGAGCCGCCACCAGTGGCGCGGTGGCCGGGCAGAGGCGGTCCGGAGTGGTGGTGGCCAGCACCACGGCATCCACTGATTCGGTCCCGGCGGACTTCAGCGCGCGCCGGCCGGCCTCCACAGCGAGGTCCGAGGTGGCTGTGGACGGGTCAGCGACGTAACGCGTCCCGATGCCCGTACGGCTGCGGATCCACTCGTCGGAGGTGTCCAGCTCCCGGGCGAGGTCGTCGTTGGTGACGGCGTTCGGCGGCAGCCAGGTGCCGAGGCCGCAGAGCACCGCGGCGCCGGCGCTCAACGGGTTCCCCGGGCCGGCTCCGCACGCTCCAGCGTGGCCACCTCCTGGCTGACGTCGCCGAGGTAGTCGGCCACGTTCAGGTAGGACCGCAGCAGCCGTTCCTCCGCGTACGGCAGGCCGTTGCGCACCAGGTAGTCCTTCACCAGCGGCTGGGCGCGGCGCAGGTTCCTGCGGGGCATGGACGGGAACAGGTGGTGCTCGATCTGGTAGTTGAGCCCGCCGTAGAAGAAGTCCGTGACGCGGTTGGGGACCAGGTTGCGGGAGGTGATCACCTGCCGGGTGAGCCAGTCCAGTTCCTCCTCCTCGCCGTCGCGCACGGGCAGCCCCTTGTGGTTGGGCGCGAACATCAGCCCCATGTAGAAGCCGAAGACACCCTGGTGGACTGCGACGAAGGCGATGCCCATGCCTGCCGGGAGGACTGTGAAGACCACGGTCAGGTAGACCGCCAGGTGCAGCGTCAGCAGACCCAGGTCCATGGCGACATAGCGCTTCAGGGCGCCCTTGCGTGCCGCCACGTATCCCGCGGCGTGCAGGCGCAGCCCTTCCATCAGGATCAGTACGTAGAACATCCACGCCTGGTGGCGCACGATGAACCGGCCGACGGTGCCGGTCCGCTTCGTCCGGTCCTTCGCGTCGAAGATCACCTGCCGGCGCAGGACGTCCGGATCCAGCGAGAGGTGGTTGGGGTGGTTGTGGTGCTTGGTGTGGTGGCTGACCCACCACCCGAAGCTGACCCCCGTGAGCAGGTTGCCGTGGAGGTAGCCGATCACGTCGCCGGCCTTGCGGGTGCGGAAGATCTGGCGGTGCCCGGCGTCGTGTCCGACCAGGTCCGTCTGGCCGAAGCAGACCGCGAGGTAGACGCCGACGGCCAGCTGCCACCAGCTGTCGCCGATCAGTGCGAAGAGGGTCCAGCCGGCGGCGAGGAGCACCAGATTCGCGATGATCTTCAGCGTGTAGTAGACGGGCTGTGCGTCCATGAGCCCGGCCTGCCGCACCAGCCGGGTGACCTCCTGAAGGCTGGCGGTCTCCGCCTCCTCGGCCGACGCGGGGCCGGAGGTCCTGTCCAGGGCGCTCATATCGCCTCCTCGAGACCCATGTGGGTGAGCCGGGACCGCTGCATGCGCGTGGCCCACTCGTGTCCGGTCTCCAGCCGCTCCTGGGCGGTGGTGTCCGCCAGACGCCGGCCGGGCCAGATCTCGTAGTCGCCCAGCAGGTCCCGGTGCTGCTCGACGCCCTGCTGGAAGATCTCCTCGCGGCCCATCAGCTGTTCGGTCGTCGGCAGCTTGTCCCACAGGGCGTATCCCTCCCGGATCAGCTCCAGGAGGCGGGGCCGGTCGTGCGGGTTGGCGCGCAGGTGGTCGCGGACGATGGCGCTGCCGACCGTCAGGTGACGGATCTCGTCGATGCCGGCGCCCCGTTCGATGTCGGCGGCCGCCGGGTCGAAGACCCGCCACTTGCGTTCGCTGAGTTCGGCGGCCGGTGCCAGGACGCCCTCGACGAGAACGGTCAGGACCAGGACGCCGCCGATGAAGTCCCGCTCGTCGCGCAGCAGGCGCAGTCCGAGATTCTCCAGGGGGACGAGGATCTGTTCCTCGTCGGTGGCGGCGAGGCGGGCCACCGTACTGAACAACTCCTCCTCGGGGACGCCGAGTTCGAGCAGGTGGCTGCGGAACACCATGGCGTGGCGCGCCTCGTCGATCAGCTGGGTCGCGTAGAACTCCAGGGTGTCGTTGTCCGGCGCCAGCGCGGTCAGATAGCCGATCGCCCGGGTTGCCTTCTCCTCGGCGACCGAGCGGTAGGCGAGCTCCCGGGTGAGCGCGTCGTTGAGCGGGCCGGGCCTCCTGACCACGTCCAGCGGCCGGACGTCCGGCGCGTGGCCGAGGAGGTTGCCGCGCAGGGTCCCGTGCGGAACGGCGTTCAGCCAGTACCGCAGATTGCAGTCGGCCGGGGTGAGTTCGAGGCTCTCCGCACCGTCCAGGAGCGAGGGGGCCCGCTCCCAGTCGGCCTCGGCGGGGATGCCCGGCGTCGCGGTCGTCGGTGTCGTCATCAGGTTTCCTCTCCATCCCTTCCCGCGTGGCGGAAGGTGGACGCGGACGCGGACGGGCCTGCGTGCAGCTCGTCGGCGAAATTGACCAGCGGGGCGCCGCCGCGGTGCACGGCGGCGACGACCCGTGCGACCACCAGCTCGTGGTCGCCGACCGGGACGGTGAGTTCCGGGCTGCACTCCAGCCAGGCCACGGCGCCACTGATCCGGGGCACCTCGTCGGCGCGGACGCCGAGCCATGCTTCCGGGGGCAGCTGGCCCAGTCCGCTGGGGCGGGTGCGGCGGGCGAAGTGCCGGGCCAGCGGCTCCTGCCCGGCCGCGAGGCTGTTGGCGACGAAGACCCCGCTGCCGGCTACGGCCCGCAGGCCGCGGCTGCCGGCCCGCAGCATCACGCAGACCATCGGGGGTTCCCCGGGACGGTCCCGAAGGTGCTGACCGTCACACCCTCGGCCTCGTCACCCACTCCGCAGGTGAGCACCGTCACCCCGGTGACGAAGTGGCGCATCGTGTTGATGACGGCGGCCTCGGCTGTCGCCGGGGCAGACGCGGGCGGACGTCGCGTGGCCAGGGTCATGTCATCGCTCCCAGCCTCTTGGCGCCGTGCCCGCCGGCCGTCTCCGCGGCCTCGAAGTCGCTGCGGAAGCGGCGGTACGCCTGGTGGATCTCGGGTTCGAAGCGCACGCCGAACGGCTTGAGGTAGTTCCCGAACAGCGCCCGGTCCCCGAAGAGGTGGATGGGAATCGCGAGCAGCGCCCACTCGAAACCCCAGAGCCAGATCCATGCCAGGATCACGAGCCCCTGGACCACCAGGGAGTGCATCACGTTGTAGAGGATGTAGTAGGTCTTGCTGAGCTCGCCCTTGTGGCGCCGGTACTGGATCGCGCCCGGGATGTAGCCGATCAGGTCGATGTACAGGAACAGTGCGATGGCGGGCAGCCACCGGACCTCTCCGAGGTGGGTCAGGAACGCGACCGCGGCGACGACGAGACCAAGCCCGTACTCCGCCCGGACGAGCCGTGCGGTCACCGGCGTCATGAACAGGTTCTTGGTGTCCATCAGCCGACCTGTGCCACGGGAGCCGCGGGCACGGCCGGCGCGGCGGCGGCGACCGCGCGGGCCAGCGCCTCGTCGCCCAGCACCGAACCCGTGGGGAAGAGACCGAGCACCACCCGGGCGATGGTCTCCTTGATGACCCGCTCGGCGACCGGTTCCAGGATGCCGGCGAGGCTGGGGATGCCGAAGTCGAACTCCGCGCGGAAGACGACCCGTACCTCGTCACCGTCGGAGGAGACCCTCCAGACACCGTCGAACGACTCGAAGTCCCCGTCGAGCTGGGCGAAGGTGACGGTGAGGGCCTGATGGTCGAAGTGGTCCGACTCGGTCCAGCGCAGGATGCCGTTGCGGAAGTACACCTCCCAGGCGCTGGTCTCCTCCACCCCGCTGATGCCGTGGACGGTGACCGAGCGGACCACCGGCGCGTAATCGGGATAGCGGGCGAACTCCGTCACCCGGTCGTATACGGCGTGCGGAGCGATACCGGGCACGCCGATGGTCACGTCAACGCCACGCATGGGCGGTGCCACCTTCGGAAGTCGGGACATACCGGGCTGCCTGCACACGGCAGGCACGTTCGAACGCCGCGAGGAGGAACTGCACCTCGGCGGGCGAGAGGACGGCGGGCGGGGTGAAGCGCAGCACCAGATGGGAGTTGAGCGAGTGGTTGGCCACCACGTCCTGCTGGATCAGCTCGACCAGCAGGTCTCCGGCCGGCCCCGGTTCGGTGAACTCGATGCCCAGAAGCAGTCCCCGGCCCCGTACCTCCCGTACGAGGTCGCCGAAGGTCTCCTGGGCGATCCGGCGCAGGCCGTCGAGGATCTCGGCGCCCAGGTCGCGGGCCCGGGTGATCAGGTCCTCCTCCTCGATGGCCTCGATCGCGCCGCGTACGGCGGCCATCGCCAGGGGCATGCCGGAAAAGGTCGAGGTGTGCAGGTAGGGGTCCCGGTCGAAGGCTGCGAAGACCTCCGCCCGCGCGATGACCGCGGAGACCGGCATGATGCCGCCGCCCAGGCCCTTGCCGCTGAGCAGCACGTCCGGGGTCAGCTGTTGCTCGTCCGCACCCCACCAGGCGCCGAGGCGGCCGAGCCCGGTCTGGATCTCGTCCAGCACGAAGAGCGCGTCGTGGGTGCGGCACAGCTCCTGGACCGTCCGCAGGTAACCGGGGGGCGGGATGACCACACCCGCCTCGCCCTGCACCGGCTCGATCACCACACAGGCCCGGCCGGATGCCGCTTCGAGCTGCTCGGCCAGGGCCTCCGCGTCGCCGTAGGGCACGTGGGCGGTGCCGGGGAGCAGCGGACGGAACGGCTCCTGGAACAGCGCCTTGCCGGTGAGGCTGAGCGCGCCCATGGTCTTGCCGTGGTAGCCGCCGTGGGTGGCGATCAGCCGGTCCTTGCCCCGGGTGCGGGCGATCTTGATGGCCGTCTCCACGGCCTCGGCGCCCGAGCAGGCGAAGTGCACCCGGTCGAGCCCCGGCGGGGCCTTGGCCACCAGTGCGTCGGCGGCCAGCGCCGCCTGCGGTTCGAGCAGAACCCGGGTCGCCACCGGGTTGCGGTGCAACTGCTCGACGACGTGCCGTACGACGGTGGGGTGGCGCGCGCCCATCAGGAGGACGCCGTAGCCGCCGCAGTTGAGCAGCCGACGGCCGGACGCGGTGGTCACCCAGGCACCCTGGGACTCGGTCTCCAGTTCGCCGCCGAGGAGTTCGCCGAGAGTGGCACGCCCTTTGCTCAGGCGAGTGCGGTACAGCCGGCCGATCTCTTCACGGCCGGGTGTCTGTGCGGGCAGGACAGTGGTCACGACGCTCCTCATGCCAGACGCAGCGGCCGGCCATCGGTGTGTTCGATGAAGGGCTCGGTGAAGGTGGAACGGGACGGCGGGTGGAAGGAGAGGCCGTGTGAGGCGGCCGCCAGATAAGCGACGTCGCCGGAGCCGATGAAGGCCATCCCGCCGAGGAGCTCCACCGCGCGGCCCACGGCGTCCCGGATCGCGTCCTGCGCCCCGTACCGCGCGACCAGGGCCCGGCCCAGGCCCTCGTTGCCGACCGAACCGTCCATGATCATGCGGGCCGTGCCCTCGGTGAGGAGGGTGGCCGTCTCGTAGCGGGCGAGGAGTTCGGCGCGTTCGGTGTCCGTGCCGCGGCGGCCCTCGACGACCCGTTCGACCAGCGCTCCGGCCATGCCGACGTAACAGGCGGTGATGAGCAGTTCGAACCAGATGAAGCCGACCGTCTGGAGCTCGTCCAGTTCGCCTGCGTCGCCGAGTTCGGTGCGCATGACCTGCTGCTCGTCGACGAAGACGTCCTCCAGCCGCACCTCGTCGCTCTCGGCGCCGGCCAGGGCCCAGCTCGACCAGAACGGTTCCACCGTCAGGCCCTCCGCCTGCCGGGGCACCAGGAGTACCGCCATGTCGGTGGTGCCGTCCGCGTTCGGCAGGGCGGCGCTCGCGGTGAGCAGGTCCATCGAACCGGAGAGGCTGCAGGGCTTCTTGGACCCGCTGATGAAGTAGCCCTTCTCGGCGGGCCGCGCCTGGACGGTGGGGCTGAGGATGCCCCGGCCCGGGCGGCCCTCGGCGAATCCCGAGGCGACCAGCAGCCGCTGCTCGACGATGCCTTCGAGCAGGGCCCACTCGACTCCGCCGCTCTGCAGGCTGTCGGCGAGCGAGAAGAGTGTGGCCACCGAGAAGTGGTGCATGGTGGTGGCCACCGCGAGGGAGGGGGCGGTGGCGCCCAGCGCGATGGTGACGGCGACGGCCTCCAGGGGCGTGGCGCCGCTTCCCGAGTACGCGCAGGGGATGACGAGCCCCGGGCCCCCGTGCGAGCGGAAGAGGCCGATGGCCGGGCTGCCCGGCTTCTCCAGGTCGGCCAGTGGCACCTCTTCGAGCTTGCCCAGCAGGCCGGGCAGGTATTTCTCGCAGGTGCGCCGGGCCGTGTTCATTGAGCGCATGACGTCGTCTCCTTGGGAACATCTCTGTGCGGACCCCGGGGCCCGGTCCGGCCCCGGTCCCCCGGAAGGGCCGCCCTTCAGTGGCGCTCGTTGATCAGCGTCTGCCAGGCACCGAAGACCGCGTCCCTGGGCCGGGACCCGGTGCTGATGCTCACGCCCTGGAGGTGCGAGGTCCGCAGGATGGGGTAGTTGGCCTCGCCGAAGACCCCTCCGGTCAGGCCCGTCCCGCCGTGCGTGGGCAGATAGGGCAGGAAGCCGATGTGCGAGTCGTTCACCTTCAACAGGCCGCCGGTGCGGACACGGGCGACGAAGGTGTCGACGACCCAGGCGTCCTTCGCCCACAGCGAGTTGCGCAACCCGTAGTGATTGGAGTTGACGAAACCGATGAAGGTCTCCAACAGCTCGGCGTCCGGAGCGGGTTCGGCGATCACCATGGGCAGCAGCGGGAAGAAGGTCTCGTGCCGTACGGCCTCCAGCTCGCGCGCCCCTTCGACGCCGCGTACGACGACCACCGTCGGTTCGAGGAAGATGCCATTGGGGTCGCGGGTCTCGTCGAGCTGCATGGCGTGTCCCCCGCAGACCACCTCGGCGCCCTTGTCGCGGGCGTCCTGGAGGCAGGCGAAGAACTTCTCGTTACGCAGGACGGGCGTCAGCAGCACATCGGGTTCCCACGGGTGGCCCGGACGGATGTGGCCGATCTGCCGGATCAGGCTCTCCACCAGTGCGTCCGCCACCTCGGGGTGGACCAGCACCTGGTTGGGGATCATGCACAGCTGGCCGGAGCCGTAGAAGCTCTCGGTCAGGGCTTCGGCCGCCAGTTCGACGTCGGCGTCCTTCCACACGGTGACGACGTCGTTACCGGCCAGTTCCAGGATCGGCTTCTTTCCCGCAGAGATGCACCGTTCCTCGAACTTCAGGCCGTTCTCACTGCTGCCGAAGTAGATGATGTCGTCCACCGCGGGGTGCTCCAGCCAGCAGTTGAGCATCGGGGCCGGGTCGCCGCAGACGACGTTCAGTGTCCCGGGCGGGGCGCCGACCTCCTCCAGTACGGGCACCACGAACTCCTGCATGACGTACATGACGCCGAGCGGTGCGCTGCGCGGGGCCCGCACCACCAGGGCGTTGCCGCCCATCAGGGCAGTCACCCCGAGCAGGGCGCTGGAGAGCGGCGCGTTCTGCGGCGGGTTGAGGCAGACCACGCCGTCCGGCTGCCTGCGGACCTGGATGCGGCGCTCGCCGCGACGGAACTCCTGGAGCATCTGGGAGCGGTAGAAGCCGATCGACTCCGGGCCGAAGCACTCCAGCATCCCGGACACCTGCCACTGGGCGAGAGCCAGCGGGTGCCCCTCCTCGACCAGGACGGCGGCGATGTCCTCGGCGTGCGCGGCGAGCCGCGCGTGCAGGAGCCGGCCCACCGTGTCGATGCGGACGTCCGGGGGAACGGCGCCCCAGACGGGGGCCGCCACGGCCGCGGCCTCGACGGCCCGCCGCACCGTGGCGCGGTCGGCCTTGGCCACACGCCCGACGACGGTCGCCGGCAGATCGTCCGGTGCGGTGCGCCCCTGCTCCAATTTCCTTTTCAGCGTGAGGCTGCCGAATACGTCGTCCAGCAGGGTATCCGCATCGAGTACGTAGACCCAGTCTTCGCCCGGCACTTCCTGTCCGCCGACATAGGACTGATAGGTGCGCATGCGCGCGGGAATCTGACGCATACCGTCCTGAAGCTGGCGCTGATACAACTGCGTACTTCCCACGCTCACTCCTTCGGTGTGCAACCGGCCCAGTCAGCCGGTGCAGGCCACGGCTGCGATCCTCACAAGAACGCCTGAGAAGCCGCTGACAGTCCGCTGACGCCGCGACTTCAGTCGGCTTGCGGCGGACCTGCGATACATTGCGCGAAACTTTGGCCTGCCGATCGGAGAGTGTGCGGCACATGAGCCGAGTGTCAGAAATACCGCAGGGGAGCGCCGAGGCCACTCAGGCCGCACTGACCGCAGTTCAGAAGTGGGCGGAGAATTCGAGTGCCTTCCTGGCGCTCAATGCCGGGAACGAGTTCTTCCTCAGTAAAGGCGGGGAACTTGTCGCCTATCGGGAGGCCGGCCGCTTCTTCATCCAGTTCGGCGGCGTCTTCGGACCCCGGGAACGCCAGGCAGAGGTGCTCCAGGAATTCCGGGCGTACGCGCACGCGCGTCGGCGTAAAATTGCGGGAATACAGTTGCAGCGACAGGATGCCGAGTTGTACGCCCGGGAGGGATTCACGCTCAACCAGGTGGGCTCGTCCTATGCGGTGCACCTGCCCGAATTCACGCTGCGCGGCTCACGGTTCATGAAACTGCGCAACAAGATCTCCCAGGCCCGGCGGAGCGGCCTGGACGTCCAGGAGGTCTCGTTCGCGGAGCACAGGGACAGCACCGCGCAGATCGACTCGGCCTGGCTGCGGGGCAAGGGCAAGCATGTCAAGGAGATCGAGTTCCTGGTCGGCGAGATCGGCGGCCCGGTCCAGCGGTACCGGCGGCTGTTTCTGGGGACCCTCGGCGGACGGCCGGTGGCCTACATCTCCTACTCACCGGTCTACGGGTCGCAGTCCGGCTGGCTGCACGACCTCAGCCGGCGCCTGCCGGACACCCGGCCCGGCGTGATGGAGGCGATCAACGCCACCGCCCTGGAGACCTTCTCGCAGGAGGGTGGCGAGTGGCTGCACTTCGGCTTCACGCCCTTCACCGGCCTGGACCGGTCTCATGAACTGGACGCGAGCAGCGCTCTGACGGGCAAGTTCCTGCGGCTCCTCGCGGACAAGGGGGAGTCCGTCTACCCCGCTGCCGGCCAACTGGCATACAAGGAGAAATGGGGGCCCCAGCTGGTGCTGCCGGAGTACCTCGCCTTCGAGGGCGGGGCGAGCCTGCGGGCCGTATGGCACATCCTGCGGCTGACCAAGTCGATCTGACGCGCCTCGCGGCCACCGGGGCCGGGCGGTCTCATTTGCGCAGCAGGAGGTTCTCCTCCTGCTGGAGCACATCCTTCAGCTTCTTCTGCATTCCGGGACCCGGATTGATTCCGAGTTCCGCCGAGAGGTTGTGCTGCACTCGCCGATAGGTGCTGATGGCGTCCGCCTGCCGACCGGAGCGGTAGAGCGCGGTCATCAGATACTCACAGAAGCGCTCGCGCAACGGGTGCTGGGTGAGAAGCTGTTCGAGTTCGGGGATCACCTGCTGGTGCAGGCCGAGTTCGAGATGCGCCTCGACGAACAGCTCGCGGCCGATGAGCTTGGTCTCCTCCAGGCGGGCATAGCCGATCCGGCAGATCATCCCGTGCCCGGCGTCCAGCAGCGCGGGTCCCCGCCACACGGCGAACGCGTCGTTGAGCAGCCTGATGACCCGCTCGTAATCCTCGCCCATATACTGGCCGGCCATTGCCACGGCCTGGGTGAACCACAGGGCGTCCACATCCGCAGGGTCGACATCGAGCGAGTAGCCGGAATGCGAAGTACGGATGAGGTCCCGGGCACTGGGCTTTCCGGTCTGCTGGGCGAGTATGCGGCGCAGCCGTGCGATGTGGGACTGGAGAGAGTTCTCCGCGGTCTTCGGGAGGCGGTCGCCCCAGAGTTCGTCGAGCAGGTCCACCGCAAGCACCGGGGTTCCGGGCGCGAGAGCCAAGGCCGCCATGATGGTTCTGAGTTTCTCTCCCGGTATATCGATGGGAACGTCTCCATCGATCACCTGAAGTGGACCAAGAAGCCTGATCTGCACGCTGATACCCCGACTCTCCGATTTATCGACAGCCTGACGTAGCGATAGGTGCGGACTGAGGCGCCGGATGCTGCATCCAACACCGTCGGACGGGTTCAGAAAATGATGATCCTCTGCGGCCCGCTGAGAGACATGAGTTCATGAGTCACCGATGAGCCGGGAAGTGGCCGGGTACTCTCCACTCACAGAAAGCAGTGGATTAGAACACTCATTCGCCTCCAGGGGGAGCATACGGGCTCACACTTTCCGGCTCAACCGGATTCGGACCATCGGCCGGTCAAGCATCCGCCCCGTAATGGCGGGAAACGCACTACGGTTAACCGGGGCAACGGGCGCCCGGGCGTCCGGGCGAGAAAAACCGGCCAAGGCCACTCGCGTACAGTTGGCGAATTGGCGACGGGGATGGCTGAAATGCAGTTGCCCCGACGCTTACGGCAACGTTTCACCATTCTGAACAGCGGTCATGCGATGGGCTTGCGTGCAGACAGCGGCGCGTGCTTGGAGCGAGGGCGAGGAATCTCCAGAGCACGGATCAGCACCGCACCGACCGGATCTCCGGCGCGTCGGTGGCATCGGTGGCATCGAGCGGACGGTCTTCTCACTCGCGCGCATGTGCAAGTACCCCCGGTTCGGGGGCCGGCCGATGGCCCGCTGCCCGGACCACACGGCTGTCGGGACGGGTGAGCGCGGATGAGGTGTCCGGCACAGGCAGGCCGCACCTCGGAATGCCGGCCGTCGTCGACGATCTCGGCGATCACCTCGCGCACACGGTAAGACCCCACTGATATCGTTGTCTTCCACGGTTGCTCGCACAGAAATTCCCATGTGAATCCGCCAGACCGTCGACAGTGATACCCCGCAATCTCGCAGGGCGCACTGGTAGCCCGCTGAAACGCACGCTTCAGCGGGCAGACGGCACGAAGTGGGACACTTGGTCGCGGGCGCCCTCAGCCGGCGTCCGAACAGATCATGACCGCCTCGGCCCAGTGGTCCCCCACATGACCACGGCGCCCATCCCTCTCCCCCGGCGGTGCAGGTTCCGCGCCAGCCGCAGGACCATGCGCAGCCCCGTGGTGTCGCAGACATGGTCACCGGCGGGCAGCGCACCGGGCACCGCGTCCTGACTTCTCGCCAGGAGCGATCTGCGTATGTCGATGACACACAGGTCCTCCGGTGTCGCGGACGCGTCGCGCAGCATCTGCCGGACGGCCTGGACGTAGGCCGAGCCGGCGGTACTGACGACCGTGCTGTGGGCGCCGAGCCCGGCCAGCCAGGGCAGGCCGAGGTGTTCCGCCTTCGCGCGGCGCATCAGGACGACGGCCACCGCGCGGTCCACACGCCACGGCAGCCCGTACCTCGCACTCGGATCCGACTGCCCCGCACCATCGGCCCCTTCGACGGCCCCACCCGGGGCCGCCCGCGCTGTCACGGCCCGCGGTCTGCGTCGTGTGGACGCCGCCGGCACGCCTCGGGCGAGACCGAGATCCGTACCACTGACGACGACCACGTCCCGCTCTCCGGTGCGGATCAGCTGGTTGGCCAGCACGAGCGTGTTCAGTCCACCGGACCGGGCCCCGCCGACGGACACGGCCGGCACCCGGTCGGGGATGAGGGCGCGCCGCACCACCTGACGCGCCTGGGCCTGCCCGGCGATCACGTAGTCCACGTCAGCGGCGCCGATTCCCGCGCGGTCGAGTGCCGCCTTGATGACGAGCGCTCCAAGCGTGACGGGGGGCAGTGCCCCCAAGCCCGTGGAGGGGTCCGTGCCGGGCGTGGACGCTCCGGCGACAATCACTGACTCGGACATGACGCTCACCAATCAGCAGGGGACGGGTTCGGAGAGGGTGCCAACGAGGTCGGCCCCGGGCCGGACCCTGCGCCATCAAGCGGCCTGGGTCACGTCGAGGTGCGCCACCAGTCGGCGGATCACCGCCGCCGCGACGGCTGCGTCACCGACGTCGGTGCGGCGGCCGTCCCGTTCACGCACCATGTCGACGTGAAACGCTCCGTGCCGCAGGGCGAGCGCCCGGGTGCGCTCCGCGAGGAGCCGCAGCCGCTGCTGCGGTCCGCTGCCGCGCTCGGCGGCCACCGGTGCCGACAGGCTCGGGCCGTACAGGCCCAGGGTGATGACGTCCGCGCCGGAGTCCCTGAGCGCACCCACGATCCGGTGCAGCTCCGCCTCGGTGGCGTCCACGTCGAAAGGCTCGCGCAGGGCCTCGCGGCCGCCGGCGACGACCGCGGCGAGATCGCCCCGGAAAGCCAGGGCCTTGGCCAGCTGCTTGGCCCGGACCTGAGCGGCCGAATGGTCGGCCCGGCTCAGGTTGAGGTAGGCCAGGTCCGGCCGGGGCGACCGCAGCGCCTCGGCCACCTGGTCCGCCCAGGGCCCGCTGCCAGAACACTTCCGGGAGGATCCCCGGCTTCTGGCCCCGCTGTCGCCCAGAACGACGAAGCGCTGCCAGGGTGCGTCGGCGAGGGACGTGGGGTCCCCGCCGCGGGTGTCGGGGTGGGAGTCGTGTCGTTCGGGCAGTGGGGCGCCGTTCACGGAAGTCTCCTGGAAGAGGGGGAGGCCGCCCGATTCCGGATGGCGGACGGCCCGGCCAGGGCAGTGCGGGCAGAAGCGGCCGATCAGGCGGGCAAGCCGGCCGACGGGCTCACCGCGCGTGTTCCGACTGTTCGACGACGTGCCGGATCCGGTGCAACGTGCGGCGCATGCCTGTCCGGTTGACACCCGCGCGCTCCGTGGCCGGGGTCCCGGTGAACACCCTGCCGAGGAACTCGGCGATCTTCGCGCCCCGGCCGCGGCGCAGGTCCTCCCAGTACTCGACGAGTTCCACCCCCTCCGGACAGGGCTCCACACGGTAGCCCCACAGGGCGATGGGCAGGCCGAAGGAGGTGACCCGGAACGCGAACTCCCGGTCCGGGTCGGCGCGTACCACCCGGCAGGAGGTGAACCAGACCGACCGGCCACGGCGGTTGAAGCCCACGAAACGGTCACCGGCCCGGGGCACGGCGCGGCGGGAGACGACGGCCCAGCACTCGGGGCTCCACCGGCTCATCCGCCGGATACTGGCCACCGTGGCGTAGACCCGCTCCGCCGGTGCTCGGACGACGACGCGTTCCTCGACGGTCCACTCCCGCACGGCGGGCGCCGCCCCGCGCGCCGTCACAGCTCCACGCCCTTGCCGGCGACGGGCGCAGCGGCGGCAACGGGGGTGCTGGGTGCGGTGTCCGGCCGAGGTCGCCCCCGGCGCGAGGCGAGTCCGAGGCCGAGGAGCCCCGCGACGGCGGCCGTGGCACAGATGAAGAACACCACGTGGCTGTACGGGGTGGGCGATGAGGAGGTCTGGGCGGGCAGGATCGCGGCGAGTACGGCGATGCCGAGTGCGCCGCCGATCTGGCGTACCGCCATGTTGAGTCCGGTCGCACCGGCGAAGTCCGCCGGCTCCACGGACAGCGCGGCCGCGCTGGACAGGCCCGTGCTGACCGCGCCGATGCCGGCACCGGCCAGCAGCCCGACCGGGATCCACATGCTCCACAGGGCGGCGTGCGAGGAGAGCGTCAGTGCCAGCCAGAGCGCCGCCCCCACCAGGGCCGACGTACCGAAGAACACCACGAGGTGCGGACAGCGCCTGCTCAGCGACCGTCCGACCAGCACCGCGACCAGCGCGGACAGCACCGCCCCGGGGCTCATGGACAGCCCCGCCGCCATCCGCGAGTACCCCCAGACGTCCACCAGGAACAGCGCGCCCACCAGCAGCCAGGCGTACAGCGCGGCGCCGAAGAAGAACGAGACCAGGTTGGCCAGGGCGAAGACCCTGCTGCGCCACAGCCGGGTCTGGATGGCGGGGCGGGGGTGGGTGCGGGCCCGCAGCAGGGCCAGTGCCAGCAGGACGAGGCCGCCGGCGAAACAGCCGAGCACCCGCGGATCGGCCCACTGCCACTCCTGACCCTGGGTGACCCCGAGCACCACGAGGGCGGTGCCCGCCGCGAGGAACAGGGTGCCGAACACGTCGGGCAGCCCGTGCGTGGTCCGCTCCGGCACGCGTACCACCTTGATCCCGGCGAGCAGCGCCAGGCCCAGAGGCACGTTGATGAAGAACACCGAGCGCCAGCCGACGGCGTCGATGAGGACCCCGCCGAGGATCGGCCCGGCCGCCGCGGCGGCGGACGCCGCCGCGCTCCACAGCCCGATCGCGGCCCCCCTGCGCTGGGGTGTCACATCGGCGAGGACGACGGCGAGGGACGCCGGGATCATGGCCGCTGCACCGAGGCCCTGCAGGGCCCGGGCGACCAGCAGGACGGGGAGGCCGGGCGCCAGGGCGCAGAGCAGCGAGGTCGCGGTGAACAGGCCCATGCCGATGATGTAGAGCCGGCGCCGGCCCAGCACGTCGGCGAGGCGTCCCGCGGGCGCGAGGAAGGCGGCGAACACAATGGCGTAGAGCGAGATGACCCAGGTCAGGTCCGTCACCGAGGCGTCGGGGAAGCTGTCGCGCATGTCCGTCACCGCCAGGTTGGCGACGGTGGCGTCGAGGATCGAGAGGAAGATGGCGCCCGCGGCGAGCGTGACCACGACCGGGTAACTCGGCTTCCGGGCAGCCTTGTCCAGGCTATGTCCCATGGCTCCTGAGCCCTTCGTCGTACCGATGTAGAGCTTCACTCTCGCAAGGACCCCAGCCCCGCGCTGGCAGGTTTCCGACATGGTCGCTGAGGGCGGTACGAAGGCCGAAAACTCCTCCGGGCCCCGGCCGTGAGGGTCAGCGGGGCGGTGCGCCGGGAAGCCGCCGCCATTCGCCGGCCTCGGCGTGCCGGACCAGCACCGGATCGGCGCCCACGACCACGGGGTGGCCCACGGCGCGCAGCATCTCCAGGTCGGTCGCATGGTCACCGTACGCGTGACAGCGGCCCCGGGGAATGCCGCGCTCTCGTAGCAGGGTGCGCACCGCGTGGGCCTTCTCCTCACCGATCATCGCGGCGCCGAGCCTGCCGGTGTGCACGCCGCCGACCGTTTCGGGCCGGGCGCAGAACACCGCGTCGGCGCCGACCTGCTCCGCGATGGGGTCCAGACAGGGGGCGAAGGACCCCGAGACCAGGACGACCGTGTCGCCCCGGCGCCGGTGTTCGCGCAGCGCTGCCACGCTCTCCGTCAGGAACAGCGCGCCGGAGCGCAGTTCGGCGGCGAACCAGGCCCGGCCCTGTGCGGCGAGCTCGCGATCGTCACTCCCCTCGTAGAGGCGGTAGTAGGCGCGCGCCACGTCGGCCCGGGGCGCGCCGCCCTGCGCCAGGGCCCGCAGCCCGCGCACCGCCTCGTCGAAGACGGAGAGCGGCCTGCCCGAGGCCCTGACATGGTGGCGCAGGAACCCGGACATGCTGTTGACCGAGATCAGTGTCTCGTCGACGTCGAAGAACGCGACCGCGGGCGGGTGCGCGGGCCGGAGGCCGGCCGGGTGCGCGGACATCGCGCGATCAGCCCCAGGCGACGGGAAGCTCTTCCCATCCCCGAGAGCGGCGAAGTCCTTCCAGCGCAGCTGCTCCGGCGGTACCGCGAGCCGCAGCAGTGGGAACCGGTCGAACAGGGCGCGCATGCCGATGGCCAGTTCGACGCGGGCGAGCCCGGCGCCGATGCAGAAGTGCGGGCCATGTCCGAAGGCCACCTGGGTGCGGTTCTCCCGCTGGATCAGGTAGCGGTCGGGTTCGGGGTACACCTCGGGGTCCCGGCTGGCGGTGCCGACCGAGGCGAGGACCGCCGAGCCCTCGGGGATGACGGTGCCGCCCAGGTTCACGTCACTGGTCGTGATCCGGATGGCGGTCCCGCCGCCGGGGCCGTTGAGTCGCACCACCTCTTCCACCGCGTCGGGGAAGAGTGCGGGATTCGCGCGCAACAGCGCGAGCTGGTCGGGGTTGCCGAGCAGGGTGGCGGTCCCGCCGCACAGCACGGTCACCGTGGTGTCGTGGCCTGCGATCAGCACAAGCGTGCCCAGGCCCACGATCTCGGCCTCGGAGGGCTCGCCCTCCTCGTCGTGGATCTGCACCAGAGCGCTGATCAGGTCGTCGCCGGGTTCCGCACGCCGCAGGCCGATCAGCTGTGCGAAGTACTCCCGCATGTCCTGGCTGGCCTGGTTGATCTCCTCGGGCGGGTACTTGGTGAGGGACATGAACCGGTCCGACCAGGCGCCGAACCTGTCGTAGTCCTCGAACGGCACGCCCAGGGTGCGGCAGATGACGCGCAGGGCGAGCGGGCGCGCGTACACCTCGGCGAGGTCACCGGCGGGCGGCCCGGCCTCCATGGCATCGAGCAGGTCGGCGGCGACCTGCTCCACGTAGGGGCGCAGCCGCTCCACGCGCTGCGGGCTGAATGCCCGGTTGGCCAGCTTGCGCAGCCGGGTGTGGCGCGGGGGGTCCATGGTGAGCATGCTGTCCGGGTCGGGCTCGACCACCTGCGCGCGGGCGGCGCCGGGCCTGAACAGTGCCTCCCGGCTGAACCTCCGGTCCGACAGCGCGGTACGGACGTCCTCGTGCCGGGCCACGAACCAGGCGGGGTCGCCGGTGGCGAGGGTGATGGGACACACCGGCTCCTCGCGTTGCGCCTGCGCGTACACGTCGGGCGGCACGAGCGGGTCGGTCCGCTTCGTCGGATAAGTGAACCTGGGTATGTGCTCGGACATGGCGCGGTACCCCATTTCTCCCGGCGCCCGCGCGCTGCGCGGGGCCGGACGTTGTCCCGGTGTTCAGTGGCCGTGCGGCAGGCCGGAGCCGATGAGCGGATCGGAGGCGTACGACGCCTGGGAGGCGGGCCGCGCGCCACCCGTGGGGAGCGGTTCGCTCAGCGCGCGGCTCACCAGCTCGTCCAGCTCACGTGCGTCGAGTGAGGCGATCCCCTCCAGCGCGTCGACCACCCCGGACGAGGCGCCGGACCGCATGAGCTTCTCCCGGGCGAGTGTGCGGTGGGTGTCCCTCGTGGCGGGGCCGGCCGATCCCCGTGGCCGCTCGCAGGACGCGGTGAGAACCCGGCCGTCGCGGAGGGTGACCCGCAGCCGGGCGCCCACGGTCTTGCCGGCCTCCTGGAAGGTGCTGCTCGGGGGGCCTTCGGCCGCGGCGGCCACCGCCGCGTCGTCCCCCATGAAGTCGGCGAGCCACTGCGTCCCGCGGACCCCGGCCTGGCGCAGCGCCTCGCCCAACGGGGCGGTCGCGCGCACGACTTCGCGACTGAGGGCAGCGTCGTACTCCAGACGCACCCGATCCGCGAGGGACCAGCGCCGGGGTTCGGTGGTCGCCGGTTCGGCGAGGTCGAGGGGGCCGACGGAGCCGGTGAGCAGCGCGGTGGCCACGTTGTAGGCGACGCACACGTTGAGCGCCATGATCGCCGACCGTTCGCGGTCGATGTAGGCGGCGCCGTCCTCGTCCATGGCGATGGTCAGCCGGGGGGCGAAGACCACGATCTCCTCGATCGAGGCCACGTCCTCCGGGGAGAGCCGGGCGTGCAGCTCTTCTGCGCAGTCGACGGCCGCGTCGACGTACGCGCCGGCCGGGCGCATCTTGAAGGTCAGGGTCTCGGTGTGCCAGCGGGTGCCGAATCCGGCCGTGACGACCTCCGGCGACGGCACGTGGGAGAACTTGGCGAGCAGGCCGCCCGGGTGCTCCAGGATGTCCTCCGGGCCCCGGAGCCCGGCGACGGCGGCGTCGCAGGCGTCCAGCGCGGTCCGTACCGGAACCGCCGCCGAGAGGACCTTGGCCTCGCTGCCGATGAGAGCCCGCCGCAATGGCCACGGCGGCATCGCGAGGGCGAGCCCCCACGCGCCGGTCCACAGCCCGGGCGGCGCACCGGCACCGTGCATCCGGCCCGCGACGGCGCCCACCAGCTGGGTGTACGAGGTGCCCTGGCCGCGCAGCGGACCCAGCGCGGCGGCGGCGGTGACCCGGGCGGCGCACTCGTTCGCGGCGACGATCGCCGTCAGCAGGGCCCGCCCGTCGAGCTCCTGTTTCCGCCGGAAGGCCAGGGGCACGCCCACAGAAGCATGGGTGACATGGCCCGCGTACATGCTGTCCTCGTAGTACAGGCACGAGGACAGCGCCGCCAGCACCTGCGCCACACGCGCGGGATCGTGCGCGACCGGTGATCCGAAGGCTCTTACGAGCTTGCGTCCCAGCGGATGGCCCAGACTCGCCCGGACCACCGCGAGGTGCGACATGACCTGGCTGATCGCGTACTGCTCGATGCGTGTCGGCAGGTCGTCGTGGCGCAGGCCCGCCGCCCACTCGGCGAGCCGCCGGGTGAGAGAGGCGTCGCGGACGTGGCCGCGTCCCGGCGTACTCATGCCTCCCGCCAGGGGAGACCGCGCCGCCGGTCCTCGATGGACCTGACCGCACACGTCGCTGCGAGGACCGAGGCGCGGGCCGCGCCCAGCGCCTCGCGTGCGTCCACCGACAGCCTCTCGTCGGCCGGTGCCCGCCGGGCCCGTGCGGCGGCCCTGGTGAGCTGGAGTGCGCATTCGACGGAGGCGATGCATGCCTCCTCCAGCGGGGTGGGGCGGCCGGATCCGCAGGTCAGTTCGGACAGCACGGTCTCCAGCAGCGAGCTGACCGGCCGGCACGCCAACTGCTCCGGCTGGGCCGTGTCGACATCCGTCACTTCTTGACGACCAGGAAGCGCCCGATGACCAGATAGTCGATCTCGGTGTGGAGGAAGCACCCGAGCGCGTCTGCCGGCGAGCAGACGATCGGTTCACCGGCAACGTTGAACGACGTGTTCACCAGACACGGCACCCCGGTCAGCGCGGTGAAGTTCTCCAGCAGTGCCGCCAGCTTGGGGTTGGACTCGGCTGTGACGGTCTGCACCCGGGAGGTGCCGTCGACATGCGTGGCGCCGGGGATGACGTCGTGGAACTGGGGCCGTACCGGGAAGACGAACGTCATGTACGGCGACGCCTTCTTCTTGCCCATCTCGAAGATCCGGTCCGCCTCGGACTCCAGCACGACCGGGGCGAAGGGCCGGAACGGCTCCCGGTGCTTGACGCGGGTGTTGATGATGTCCTTGATGTCGGCGAAGCCGGGGTTGGCGAGGATGCTGCGATTGCCCAGGGCCCGCGGGCCGTACTCGGCGCGGCCCTGGAACCAGCCGACGACGGTCTTCTCGCTGAGCAGCTTGGCGGTCTGCTCGGCCACCGACTCCTCGTCCAGCTCGGTCCACTCGACCTCGTCGGCACGCTCGGCCAGCGCGGCGCGTATCTGCTCGTCGTCGTAGGAGGGACCCAGGTACGGGGTGGTGGGGGCCGGGCGGGAGCGCCCCTTGATCCCGCCCGCGTAGACGGCGGCGCCGATCGCCACACCGGGGTCGCTGGCACCGAAGCTGACGTGGATGTCGGTGAAGCGAGTGCTCTCCAGGAGCTTGGCGTTGTTCACGCAGTTGAGCGCGAGGCCGCCCTCGTAGATCAGCTGGGTCAGGTCGGTGCCGGCCTCCAGGGCGCGCAGCTGGTGCGCCGTGACGACCTCGACCATCTGCTGCGCGGCGGCGGCCACCTCGGCGCGGAAATCTGTCTCCTCGCGACGCCGTTCGTCGCCGCCGAAGATCCGGTCCAGGAGGGGGTAGTAACCGCGGGTCCCCTTCGGGTCGTTGGCGAGGGCGAGGGTGTAGCGCCCGTCCTCGTGCAGTTCGACCACATGGCGCAGGAGAGGGTTGGCCGACGCGGACGGGGGCGGGGCGAAGGCCGCCAGGCCCATCACCTTGTACTCGTCGTTGTTGGGCATGAAGCCGAGGTAGCGGGTGATCTCGCCGAAGAGCAGGGCGAGGGAGTGGCTGACGCCGATGGCCGACTTCTCGAAGAGCCGGATCTCGCCGTCCCGCACCTCGCCCGTGACGGCGGACAGCCGTTCGGCGCGTCCGTCGCTCACCATGAAAGCCGCGTCCCGCTCGCCGGACAGGTAGTAGCCGCACATCAGGTGGGCCAGGTGGTGCGGGACCGGGACGAGCTTCTCCGCGGGCAGGTCGTAGCCGGTCCGGCGCTTGAAGTCGGCGTGCAGCGCGTCCTTGCTGACCAGCCCGCCGTAGAGTTCGCCGAACCGCCTGAGGCGGTCGAACTTCTGCTCGACGGTCAGGCCGCTGTCGCCGATGTCCTGGATCATCGCGTTCACGACGTCGGAGGAGAACGACCAGGGGAACGCGATGACATCCACCTGGTCCAGGCGCACATCGGCGGTGTCCAGGCACCAACGCAGGGAATTCGCCGGGAAATCGGAGGTCTTCTTCTCCCGGTTCAGCCGCTCCTCCTCGACAGCCGCCACCAGTTCCCCGTCGACGGACAGTGCGACGGCCGCGTCATGGCCCAGGATGCTGTGCCGGTCGATTCCGGTCGCCCCGTACAACCGGCCGAACGTGTCGGCACCGTCGGTAAAGCCGTTGTAGCCAAGGACAATCACACCGGACTCCTTTGGTGACTGGGTGACGCACCGTGAGTGGGACTGGGTACTGTCTCGAACCCATCGTTCAGGGCCCGGCTGGGACGGCCCTGAGATCCGGCTGAGACGGGCGCCTCAGCCGCGGGCCGTCGTATCAGGTCAGGCACCGGCCGGACGCGGAGAACTGGATCAGACCTACCTCGCCGCGGGGCAGCTCCCGGCCCGTCACCGGGTCCACGGCACGCAGTCGGCCGAACCCGGGCACCGGCCGTACCGGCACCGGGCTCGCCGGAACATAGACCGGGGCGCTGACAGCGTGCTGGCGCGGCGGTGTCAGCGGACGGCGGAGTGCGGGGAGATAGCGTCGGCGCATGCCAATGAACAGGGCGCACCGGACGCTGTGCGGTTCACATGAGTGGGCCGCCTTCACCAGGCGTCGGCTCCTGCCCTGGGCGCTGGAGGGCGTCGGGCTGGGCGAGGACGTCCTGGAGGTGGGCCCGGGGTACGGCGCCAACCTCCGGGTCCTGGTGGAACGTGTCTCCCGCCTCACCGCCCTGGAGATCGACGGGGCGACCGCGCGCCGCCTCGAACGGGACTGGGGCACCAGGGCGCTGATCGTGCACGGGGACGCCACCGCGGCACCGCTGCCGGACGCCGGTTTCTCCGCCGTGGTGTGTTTCACGATGCTGCATCACGTGCCGACCGTCGTGCTCCAGGACCGGCTGCTCGCGGAGGCATACCGGATGCTGCGGCCGGGCGGGGTCTTCGCCGGCAGCGACAGTCAGTTGACGCTGCCGTTCCGCCTGCTGCACCTCGGCGACACCATGAACGTCGTCTGTCCCAGGATCTCGGGGAGCGGCTCGCCGCGGCCGGCTTCGACAAGGCCGTCGTGGAGCGGGACCACCGCGGTCACCAGCTTCGCTTCCGCGCGCACAAGGCATAGCGGGGGCGGGAAAGGCGCCGCGCGGGCGACCCGGTGATGTCGATTTTCCGCCAGCGGGCGAGGTGCCCGGGTGCCATCGTTGACCGGGGACACCGGATGCACAGGAGGAAGGGAACATGGAAACCATCGACGTGACGGAGAGCAACGATCCTCATGTGGTGTCACCGGCCGAGGGGTCGGAGCTGCTGCGGGGTGCGCCCTGGTCCCGGCTTGTGATCGTCGGCGACAGCGTCGCCCAGGGGGTCAGCGAACCGCGCCGCGGCTACCGCTCCGAGCCCTGGTCGAGCCTGGTGATCGCCGCGCTCCGCACGGTGCGCCCGGAGCTGGAGTACCTCAATCTCGGCGTGCGCGACCTGGTGACCTCGCAGGTCCGCGAGACGCAGCTGCAGCCGGCGCTGGATTTCGAACCCGACCTGGTGATCGCGCTGTGCGGGGGCAACGACGGCCTGCGCAAGGTCTTCGACCCGGACGCCGCGGAGAACGAACTCGAGGCCCTCTTCACCCCCTGCGCAAGGCGGGCGGCACCCTGGTGACGTCCGGCTTCTTCGACATCATCGGCAACCCGCACTTCGACGAGCGCTACCGCGGCGTCGCCCGCGAGCGCCTCGCCGTCCTGTCGCAGCGCATGCGGGCGGTCTCCGAGCGCTTGGACGCGGTCTACGTCGACATGCAGACCCACCCGACGGGCCGTGAGGAGTCGGTCTGGAGCAGCGACGGCATCCACCTCAACGCCCGTGGCCAGGCCGTCCTCGGCACCGAGATCATCCGTGCCCTCGGCGCGCGCCTGGGGAACAACTGAGTCTGCCTGCACGGGCCGCATGGTCCCGGAGCCGGGCCGGGAGCCCGGGACAGCCTCCGGTCCTGACCGTTGCCGCGGGCGGCGGAGCGAAGTCCGCAGGCGCCGCCCGGCGCTTCCCGGGAGCGACCATCTCCGGGGCGTTCGCCCACCCGACGCGCGGTCGACGTCCATGTCGGATTCTTGCCAGACGAGGGAGGGCGGCCGATGTTTGACTGCCGTCCATGACCACGTCACGACTGGACAGCGCCATCCTCTTCCGCTCCCTGCACACCTCGACCGCTCCCCTCGCGCTCGCCAACGCCTGGGATGTTGCGAGCGCCCGCGTCATCGAGGCCGCGGGCGCCCCCGCGATCGCCACCACCAGTGCCGGCGTCGCCTGGTCGCTGGGTTCTCCGGACGGCGACCTCCTCGCCCGCGATCGGGCGCTGGAGCTGATCGCTCGAATCGTCGGTGCCGTCGCGGTGCCGGTCACCGCCGACATCGAGGGCGGGTACGCGACAGACGCAGCCGGCGTTGCCGAGACCGTCGCCGGGGTGCTCGCGGCGGGCGCCGTGGGCGTCAACATCGAGGACGGCACCCGTCCCCCGGCAGAGCTCGCGACGCGGCTGGCCGCGGCCCGGCAGACCGCGGACCGCGCAGGCGCCGACCTGTTCCTCAACGCCCGTATCGACACCTTCCTGTTCGGGCTCGGTGACCCGGACACCCGACTGAAGGAAACCCTGGCCCGGGCGCACCTGTACGTCGACGCGGGCGCGGACGGCATCTTCGTCCCCGGCGTCACCGACCCAGCCACCATCACGGCGCTGGTCAGGGACGTCTCCGTGCCGCTGAACGTCATGGCCGGCCCCGGCGCGCCGTCCGTTGCCGAACTCGGCGCCCTCGGCGTAGCTCGCGTCAGTCTCGGCTCGGGTGTGGCGCAGGCCGCCTACGCCGTCGCCCGGCACGCCGCGCAGGAGCTCTTCGGCACCGGCGGCTACGACTCGATCGCCGAAGGCATCGCCTTCCCCGAACTCAACGCACTGATGTCCGAGCCCCACTGACCGGTCGCGGAGAGCGCTCAACTGCCTTTTCCTCCGCGTACGCCCCCGGTCTCCGCGCGGACCGCGGTAGCAGGTGGGTCCGCTGGAAGCGCAGGTCACAGGGGTATACGAAGCGCCGACCAGTCGTACGCGGAGTACAAGGAGCCCTTGTACTCCGCTCCCCCGCTGCTCCAGCGGATGGTGAACGCGGGCCGCCTCGGCCGGAAGACGGGTTCGGGCTTCTCCCGGTCCTGGAAACCGGCCCGGGTGTGAGAGCTGACGACCTCCGTCCACACCCTGTCGGGCCGGCGCGCCGGCCCGGACCTTCTTGAGCGCCTGCTCCCACGCGTGCGGCATCCATCCGATGTGCGGCATGGAGGTGTGTGAGCCGAAAGCGATCCGGGCCTGCCCCTGGTAGGACCAGAGCAGGCACGACAGTGCGTGTCCGGGGAAGGTGGGGGCGCCAGGCACCAGATCCAGGACTGGGGAACCCCTGAAGGACAGGGGGTTCTTGGAACGCACGGAGGAGACGACGGCCCGGCAGCAGGCTCCGGAGCTGATGCGTTCACCGAGGGCGAGGGTGGCCGGGAAAGGCGTGATGCGCCTGATCGTGAGGTCCAGGGCGGCCCGGAACCCGGGCCTGTTCCAGGCGGTCATCTGCCTGCCGCAACCTCAAACACCAGCTCAGGTCAGAGCTCCAGGATGAACAGAACCAGGGTTCAGGAATCACACGGCGGAGTGGTTTGACCGGCGATCCTCTGCGGGGGGCCAGGGCTGAGGGGTTAATACCCATGAGAGGGCAGGTATCGCCTGCTCATGAGGAACGGAGTTGCTGTGGACGCGACGTTGCGTACCGAGCCGGCTGACACCTACGAGAGCCCGCTGATGGTCGAGGTGGGCGGCTTCGCCGACCACACCCAGGGTGCTGTCGGCGAGAAGAATGAGGCGGGCTTCGGCAAGTACGACGACGACTGACAAGTGGGCGCCGTGGTCGCTGAGTTAGGGCGGCGGGCGGTGGTCACGGCGCCGGGATGAGCGGCTGCCGGAGCATGTTCGGCCCATCGGGCGGGCGCGGGAGTCCGCGCCCGCTCCTGTGAGGGGAAAGTTCTTGGGCGAGGTCTCAGCCGCATGGTTCGTCGTGGTTCCGGATCGTGCGATGGCATCCGACGTCCTTGACCGGTTACGCAGCCATGCTCCGCAAAGTGTGCCGCACGCGTCGGGGCGGCCCTGGCTCTTCGGCCGCTGGCCGAAGGAGCAGTGGGCGTTCGCCTCGGCCGGCACGTCCCTGCTGGCAGTGGCCGGGCGGTGCTCGCTCACCGCACAGGATCTGACCGTGCGCTTGAACGGCGTGCGTGATCTGCCGGACGTCGAGACAGCGGTGCGCGGCGCCGCCGGCAGCTTCCATGTGCTCGCGTCCGTCGACGGGCACAGCTACTTACGGGGTAGCGCCTTCGGCACACGCCGACTGTACTGGACGACGGTTGACGGGGTGACGGTGTGCGCGGACCGCGCCCGCACGCTGGCCTGGCTCACTCGGGCCGCGGTGGACACCGGCCAGCTCGCCGCCCGCCTTTCGACCGTCGACCCGCTGCCCCACCCACTGGCCGGCAGCGCGATGTGGCGGCAGGTGCACGCCGTCGCGCCGGGCCGGGCCGTAATCGTGGAACCGGACGGGAGCCACCGCACGAAGGAGTGGTGGCAGCCGTCCGCCCCGCACCTCCCCCTCGCTGAGGGAGCGGTGGCCCTGCGCGATGTACTGCGGGAGGCGGTGTCGCTGCGCGCGCGGCCGGGGCAGATCCTGGGAGCGGACCTGTCCGGCGGCATGGACTCCACCTCACTGTGCTTCCTGGCTGCCGAGGCCGGGGCCCGCCTGGTAACCGCGTCCCTGCACAGCGCCACCCCCGGCAACGAGGACCGGTACTACGCTCCGTATGCCGCGGAGCGCCTTCCCGGCTCCGAGTCCCTGGTCTTCCCGTTCGCCGAGCTGCCGGGCTACTTCGCCGGGCTCGGCGTACGGCATGATCCCGCCGACGAGCCCACCGCCGTGACGCGGGGGCGGGCCGTGCAGAAGCACCTCGCCCAAGCATTGCGCCACCGGGGTGCGCGACTGCGCCTGAACGGATATGGCGGCGACGACGTCCTCCTGCCTCCCCGGTCCTATCTCCATACGCTGGTGCGCCGGCATCCGAGCCTGGCGCTGCGGCACGCGGCCGGGTGGAGAGCGCGCTCACGCTGGCCACTGCCGGCCACCGCGAGGATGCTGTTCGACGGCCGCTCCTACCACCGCTGGCTGACTGCGGCCGGCGGCCGTCTGCGCGAGCCCGCAGCCGGACGGCCCGGCCCCGACAGCTGGGGCATGGGCCGCGCCTTCCCCTGTGGGCCACCGACAGTGCCGTGCACCTCGTGGCCGGCCTCCTGGACACTGCCGCGGCGCAGGAAGCACGACCGCTGGCTTCCGGACGCGGCCTGCACGGGCGGCTCCACCAGGCGAGGGAAGCGGGCAGGATCGCCTCCATCTTCTCGCACGACTCGACGGTGGACGCCCTGCCCGCCGAAAGTCCGTTCTGCGACGACACGGTGATCGCCGCGTGCCTGGCAGTACGCGCCCAGGACACAACCAGCCCCTGGACCTACAAGCCTCTCCTGGCGGCGGCGATGGACGGCATCGTGCCCGACCACCTGCTGCAGAGAACCACGAAGGACCACGTCACCCAGGAATGGCACCACAGCCTGCGCCGGCACCGACGAGACCTCGCCGCCCTCGCCACCGACTCCCATCTGGTCGCCGCCGGCATCGCCGATGAGAACGGGCTGCGGCGCGTGCTGCACAGCCCCGAACTGCTCACCGGCCACACGCACGGGCTGGAGCAACTCCTGGCAGCCGAACTGTGGCTGCGGGATCTCGCCGCCCATCCCCTCCCGGCCTACCTCACCACCCCCGAATCCGAGGAGCGTCCCGTTGAGCCGACTACGCGCTGATGTCACCTGCACCGCCACGGAAGACGGCATGGTCCTGCTCGACCAGCGCGCCGGCCGGTACTGGCAGCTCAACACCACCGGCACTACCGTCCTGCAAGCGTTCCTGAACGGTTCCACACCCCAGCAGATCACCGACGCCCTGGTCCAGGCACGCCCTGTCAGCCGCGAGCACGCCGAAGCTGATGTCACCGCCCTCATCGACCAGTTCTTCCGTGCGGGACTGGTGAGCGCCCCGTGAGCCGGCAGACGCTCGACACCACCAGCACCCGCCCCCCGGCAGGACGCCGGCTGGCCGCCCACACCGCTGTAAGCGCCGCCCGGCTTCTGTCACACCTGCCTCCCACCCGCCTCCAGGCGGTACTGCGGGCCGCCAGCCGAGGGGCGAAGAGCGCCTCCTACGACACGGCACTGTCCGCGCGAGGAGATGTCACCGCGGTCAGCGTCCTGTGCTCGGGCCGCTACTGCCTCCAACGCTCCCTGGCCACCGCGCTGCTGTGCCGCATCGGCGGGACCTGGCCCACCTGGTGCACCGGAGTACGCACCTCCCCCTTCGCCGCCCATGCCTGGGTCGAAGCTGAAGGACGCCCCGTCGGCGAACCCGCCGACACCGCTGCCTACCACACGATGCTCAGCGTCCCACCACGCTGAACCGACCGGATCGAACCGTTCTCATCCCTTGCGAACCACCCGATGCCCGACCCGTCCTGCCGTGCGCTCCGGCCTGCCCGGCACTCCGTGGCCGAGCGGGCGGCGCAGGAGCGCACAACTCACCGCCCACGCGGACCGGGCACGAAGGAGGGGCGTATCCACCGGATACGCCCCTCCTCACCACCTGCGGGTGCCGTGCTAAGCGCCGCGCAGCACCGCGCCGGTCCGCTCGGCGGCCAGCGCGACCGCCGCGTCACGGGCGGCCGAAGCCTCCTCGACGGTCAGCGTCCGGTCCGCGGCGCGGAAGCGGAGCGCGTACGCCAGGGACTTCCTGCCCTCGCCGATCTGGTCGCCGGTGAAGACGTCGAACAGCCGCAGCGTTTCGAGGAGTTCACCCGCGCCCTCGCGCAGCGCGCGCTCCACGTCGGCGGCGGTCACCTCCTGGTCCACGATCAGCGCGACGTCCTGGGTCGCGACCGGGAAGGCCGAGATCCGCGGCGCCTGGAGGGCGCCGTCGACGGCCTGCTCCAGGACGTCGAGCTCGACCTCCATGGCACAGGTGCGCTCGGGCAGGTGCAGCTCCTTGACGACTCGCGGGTGCAGCTCACCGGCGTGGCCGAAGAGCGTCTCCTCGCCGTCCACCATGACGTACAGCGCGGCGCAGCGGCCGGGGTGCCACGGAGCGTGCTGGTCACCGCGGACGATCAGCTCGACGCCGGCCTCCCGGGCGATCGTACGGGCGGCCTCGACGGAGTCCGCCCAGTCGGCGGGGCGGCCCTTGCCCCACCAGCCGGCCTGCTCGCGGGCGCCCGCCAGGACGACGGCGGCGCGGCGCGGCTGGCGCGGCAGCGCGGCGTCGAGTCCGGCGATCTCCTCGTCGGTGGGACGACGGTCGACGGGCAGCCGGACGGCCTGCGCCTCGGTGCCGGTGGGCCGGAAGACCAGACCGGTCTCGAAGAGCGCGAGGTCGTGGCTGCCGCGGCCGTCGTTGCGCCGCAGGGCTCCGAGGAGACCCGGCAGCAGCGTGGTGCGCAGCGCGGGCTCCTCGTCGGAGAGCGGGTTGACGAGCGTGACCGTGCGGCGGCGGTCGTCGTCCGCGTCCACGCCGAGCTGGTCGAGGACGGCGGTGCCGATGAACGGGTAGCTCAGCGCCTCCACGTAGCCCGCTCCGGCGAGCGCGCGGCCGATGCGGCGGTGCAGCCGCTGACGGTCGGTGAGCCCCCGGCCCGATGGCGGCGTCGGCAGGGTCGAGGGGAGGTTCTCGTAACCCTCCAGCCGGATGACCTCTTCGGCCAGGTCGTTGGGCTCGGCGAGGTCGGGGCGCCAGGAGGGCACCGTGACGATCAGCTCGTCCTGCCCGTAGACGTCGCAGCCGACCTGCTGGAGGCGGCGTACGACGGTCTCCCGGCCGTACGCGACGCCGGCCACCCGGTCGGGATGGTCGGCCGGCATGGCGATGGTGCGGGGCGCGGACGGGGCGCTGATCTCGGTGACGCCCGACTCGGCCATGCCACCCGCCAGGAGGACCAGCAGGTCCACCGTGCGCTGGGCGGCGGCGGCGGCCGCTGCGGGGTCGACGCCGCGCTCGAAGCGCTTGGACGCCTCGGAGGACAGCTTGTGACGGCGCGCGGTGCGGGCCACGGAGATCGCGTCGAAGTGCGCCGCCTCGATGACGACCGAGGTGGTGGTGTGCTCACCGGCCGCGGAGTCCGCGATCTCGGTGTTGGCTCCGCCCATGACGCCCGCGAGGCCGATCGGCCCGCGGTTGTCGGTGATGACGAGGTCCTCGGCGTCCAGGACGCGCGCGGTGCCGTCGAGCGTGGTGAGCTTCTCGCCCTGCTGGGCGCGGCGCACCCCGATGGGCCCGTCGACCAGGGTCCGGTCGTAGGCGTGCAGCGGCTGGCCGAGTTCGAGCATCACGTAGTTCGTGACGTCGACGGCGAGCGAGATCGGGCGCATCCCGGCCTTCTGCAGACGGCGCTGCAGCCAGATCGGGGAACGCGCATCGGGCTCCAGGCCGACGACGGTGCGCGCGGTGAAGCGGTCGCAGCCGAAGGGGTCGGAGACCTTCACCGGGTAGCCGAACGCGTTCGGCGGGGGTACGTCGAGCAGGGCCGGATCGCTCAGCGGCAGCCCGTACGCGATGGCGGTCTCACGGGCCACGCCGCGCAGGGAGAGGCAGTACCCGCGGTCCGGTGTGACGGCGATGTCGAGGACCTCGTCGACGAGCTCAAGGAGCTCGATCGCGTCGGTGCCCACCTCGTGCTCCGGCGGCAGCACGATGATGCCGTGCGTGCCGTCGTCGCCCATGCCGAGCTCGTCGGTGGAGCAGATCATGCCGTGGGAGGTCTTGCCGTACGTCTGACGGGCGGCGATGGCGAAGTCACCGGGCAGCACGGCGCCGGGGAGCACCACGACGACCTTGTCGCCCACGGAGAAGTTGCGGGCTCCGCAGACGATCTCCTGCGGTTCGCCGGTGCCGTTGGCCATGCCGACGTCGACCGTGCAGAAGCGGATGGGCTTCTTGAAGCCCTCCAGCTCCTCGATGGTCAGGACCTGTCCGACGACCAGCGGGCCCTTGAGGCCGGCGCCGATCTGCTCGACGGTCTCGACCTCCAGTCCCACGGCGACGAGCTTGGCCTGTACGTCACGGCCGGTCTCCGTCGCCGGCAGGTCGACGTACTCCCGCAGCCAGGAAAGCGGGACGCGCATCAGATCTCCATCCCGAACGGCCGGGTGAACCGGACGTCACCCTCGACCATGTCTCGCATGTCTTCGACGTTGTGGCGGAACATCAGCATCCGCTCGATGCCGAACCCGAAGGCGAATCCGCTGTACTTCTCGGGGTCGACCCCGCAGGCGACGAGCACCTTGGGGTTGACCATGCCGCAGCCGCCCAGCTCGATCCAGCCCTCGCTGCCGCAGGTGCGGCAGGGGCGGTCGGGGTTGCCGACGGAATCGCCGCGGCAGACGTAGCAGACCATGTCCATCTCGGCGGACGGCTCGGTGAACGGGAAGAAGTTCGGCCGGAGCCGGGTCTTCATGTCCGGGCCGAAGAGCGCCTGGACCATGTGGTCGAGGGTGCCCTTCAGGTCGGCCATGGTGAGGCCCTCGTCGACGGCCAGCAGCTCGATCTGGTGGAAGACCGGGGTGTGCGTGGCGTCGAGCTCGTCGGTGCGGTAGACCCTGCCGGGGCAGACCACGTAGACGGGGGGCTTGCGGCCGAGCAGGGAGCGCGCCTGGACCGGCGAGGTGTGCGTACGCAGCACGATGCCGGACTCGTCACCCGTGGTCACCCTGCCGTCCGGCGTGGTGCCCTGGACGAAGAAGGTGTCCTGCATCTGCCGGGCCGGGTGGTCCGGCACGAAGTTCAGGGCGTCGAAGTTGAACCACTCCGCCTCGACCTCGGGCCCTCGGCGATCTCGTACCCCATGGCCACGAAGACGTCGGCGACGCGCTCCATGATCGTGGTCAGCGGGTGCCGGGCGCCTGCCGGGGTGCGGTCGTACGGCAGCGTGACGTCGACCGCCTCCTCGACCAGGACCCGGGCGTCCCGCTCGGCCTCCAGCTCCGCCTGGCGGGCGGCGAGGGCCTTGGAGACTGCGCCGCGGGCCTGGCCCACGCGCTTGCCCGCCTCGGCCTTGGCCTGCGGCGGCAGGGCGCCGATCTCCCGGTTGGCGAGCGACAGGGGCGAGGTGCCACCGGTGTGCGCGGTCTTCGCCTGGGCGAGCGCGTCGAGATCGCCCGCGGCGGCGAAGGCGGCGAACGCCTCGTCCCGCATGCGCTCGATCTCTTCCGGTTTCAGTGCCTCGACCTCGACTGGGTCGTACGACTTGTTCGGTGCCGACATCTCTTCCCGTGCTTCCGATTGGCTGATACTGCTCTTACCGGGGGATACCCCCGGACCTCCGTGGCCCCGCTCGACGCCTGGAGGACACAAAGGTGCCAAAGGTCGAGTCTAAGCGCCGCCGGGAGGCGAAGAAGCCCGTGGCCGCTCAGGCGCTCGCGCCGCCCGCCGCCACCTGGTCCGATCCGCTGCGCGGAGCCGCCTATTTCAGATAGGCCGGAGTGCTCACAGGCAGGATAAATCGGAACTCGGCGCCGCCGCCGGGCCCCCGGTCGACGGTGATCGTGCCGCCGTGCGCCTCGACGATGCCCTTGACGATGTAGAGGCCGAGTCCCGTGCCGCCGCGCTTGCTCCCCCGCCAGAACCGGGTGAAGACGCGGCTCATCGACTCCTCGGGGATTCCGGGACCTTCGTCGCTCACGGTGACTGCCGTTCCTGTCTCGTCACTGTTCGCCGGCGCGGCTGCGGGGGCGATCTCAATGGTGACGGTTCCCTCGCCGTGGCGCACCGCGTTTTCGAGGAGGTTGCCGAGGACCTGGTCGACCTTGTCGGGATCGGCCCACAGGGCGGGCAGCGGCTTGCGGGAGCGGACGAGGAAGCGGCCGGGGTCCTGGCCGGTCGCGATATGGGCCTGGACATGGCGCTCGACGGCGGCGGAGATGTCCACGGGCTGGCGGCGCAGCTCCAGACGGCCGGAGTCGATCCGGGAGATGTCGAGCAGCTCGGCGATGAGCCGGGTGACGCGGTTGGCGTCGGCGTCGACCGTCTCCAGCATCAGCCGCTTCTGGTCGTCCGTGAACCTCTCCCACTTGGCGAGCAGGGTCGCGGTGAAGCCCTTGACCGAGGTCAGCGGGGAGCGCAGCTCATGGGCGACGGTGGCGATCAGCTCGGCGTGGCTGAGCTCGGTACGGCGGCGGGCCTCGGTGCCCCGCAGGGAGACCACCAGGCGGCGTACCGGACCGGTCGGCCTCTCGCGCACGTACCGCGCGGAGACCAGCACCTCACGCCCGCCGGGCAGGAGCAGGTTCCGTTCAGGCTGGCCGACCCGGGTGGCCAGCCCTCCGTACGGATCGGTCAGCGTCCACCACCGCCTGCCCTTGAGGTCTTCGAGGGGCAGCGCCTGTTCCAGCCGGCGGCCGAGCACGGCGGAGCTCGGAGTGGCGGTGATCCGGGCCGCGGCGGAGTTGAAGCAGATGACCCTGCCGGTCTCGTCGGCGACGACGAGGCCGTCGGGAAGATCGTCCGGGGCCAGGCCGCCGTATCCGAGGAGGGTGCCGGTGTCGGCTTCACCCAGCGGGGCGGTTGCGGCCTTGGCGGCGCGCATGACGGCCGTGTGTGTCTTCCGCGGCCTGCTCATGCCGACTGCCATATCGCCGTACCCCACCTCTCGAACCGGTGCAGTGGGCCCCCGAGTTCGCCACCCTACTAGTCGTCGGGGAACGAGCGACACCCTGCGGGATCGAATGGGCGACGATCCCCGGGGGCGCGTTCGGGAAGGGACGCGCGCCGCGAGCGCTGGGCGCGCGCGGAGGCGTACAGGCATACGGCCGCCGCCGTCGCGAGGTTGAGGCTCTCCGCCCTGCCGTGGATCGGTACCCGGATCACCGCGTCGGCCAGGGCGCGCGTCTCCTCGGGGAGCCCCCATGCCTCGTTGCCGAAGACCCAGGCGGTCGGCCCGCCCATGGTGCCCGCGTCCAGCTCGTCGTCGAGGTCGTCGTCGCCCGCGCCGTCCGCCGCGAGGATGCGCACGCCCGCGTCCCGCAGCCCGCGCACCACCCGCTCGACGGGTACGCCCATGGCTACCGGCAGGTGGAACAGGGAACCGGCGGACGCCCGCACGGACTTCGGGTTGTAGAGGTCCACGGAGGCGTCGGTCAGGACGACGGCGTCGGCCCCGGCCGCGTCGGCGCAGCGCAGCACCGTCCCCGCGTTCCCGGGGTCGCGTACGTTGGCGAGCACGGCGACGAGCGCCGGTTTCGCGGCGAGGATGTCCTCGAACGGCGAGTCCAGGAAGCGGCAGACGCCGATCAGCCCTTGCGGGGTGACGGTCTGCGACACGTCGGCGAGTACGTCGCCGTCGGCGAGATGGATGCGGGCTCCCGCGTCGTGGGCGGCGCCGACGATGTCGGCGTACCGCTCGGCGGCCTCCACGGTGGCGAAGAGTTCCGTCAGTGTCGGCTGCCCGTCGCCGCCCCGGTGCCCTGCGGCCTCGCGCACCGCCTGCGGCCCCTCGGCGATGAACCTGCGCTCCTTGCCGCGGAAGTTTCGCTTGGCCAGCCGCCGGGCGGCTGTGACGCGCGGCGATCGCGGGGAGATCAGTTCGGGGGTGCCCATGGTCGGCGGCGAGCCTCTCTGCGTACGGAGGGACGGAAGACGGGGGTGCAACGCACCGGACCCGCAGACGGCTGGCGCCTGCGGGTCCGGCTCACACACCTGGAAGGACTGCCTGGATCAGGCGGCCTTCGGGGCGTTGACGTCGCTCGGGAGGGCCTTCTGGGCCACCTCGACGAGCGCGGCGAACGCGTTGGGGTCGTTGACCGCGAGCTCGGCCAGGATCTTGCGGTCCACCTCGATGTTGGCGGCGTTCAGACCCTGGATGAGGCGGTTGTACGTCATACCGTTCTGGCGGGCAGCGGCGTTGATGCGCTGGATCCAGAGACGGCGGAAGTCGCCCTTGCGCTTCTTGCGGTCGTTGTAGTTGTAGACCAGGGAGTGGGTGACCTGCTCCTTGGCCTTGCGGTACAGGCGCGAACGCTGACCGCGGTAGCCCTTGGCCGCCTCGAGAATTGCCCGGCGCTTCTTGTGGGCGTTGACTGCCCGCTTGACGCGTGCCACTTGTTAACTCCTTGTAGCGGGGCCGTGGTTGAAACCCACACAGCCCGGAAACGAATTGGTCCCGGTCGGATCGAGCACCCGCCCCCGGGTCAGCGGGGGCGGCGGCTCACTTGCCGAGAAGCTTCTTGATCTTCTTGGCGTCGGCCGGAGCCACGACGACCGTGCCGGACAGCGAGCGGGTCTTCTTGGACGACTTGTGCTCGAGAAGGTGGCGCTTGCCGGCCTTCTCGCGGAGCACCTTGCCGGAGCCGGTGATCTTGAAGCGCTTGCTGGCACCGCTGTGCGTCTTGTTCTTCGGCATCGCGCCGTTCTCTCCTCGTCAGTGGCGTCCCTCACGGTGCGGAACACCGGACTGCAGGGGCGTCAGATCTTTGGTGGGATGTCCCGCGGGGACCTGGGGGCGCCTGGATGGCGGCCCCAGAGGTCACGCCTCGGAAGGTGTCTCGGTCGGAGCCTCGGCCGCCTCGGCCGGAGCCTCGGCCGCGTCGCCCTCGGGGTCGGCGTCGTGGGCGTAACCCTGACGCTCCGCCTTGCGGGCGGCCTGGGCCTCACGGGCCTCGGCCATGGCTTCGGTCTTCTTCTTGTGCGGGCCCAGAACCATGATCATGTTCCGGCCGTCCTGCTTCGGGTTGGACTCGATGAACCCGAGGTCCTCGACATCCGAAGCGAGACGCTGGAGCAGTCGGAAGCCCAGCTCCGGGCGGGACTGCTCACGACCACGGAACATGATCGTGATCTTGACCTTGTCACCCTGCTTGAGGAACCGGACGACGTGACCCTTTTTGGTGTCGTAGTCGTGCGGGTCGATCTTCGGCCGGAGCTTCATTTCCTTGATGACCGTGTGCGCCTGGTTCTTGCGCGCCTCACGGGCCTTCATGGCCGACTCGTACTTGAACTTCCCGTAGTCCATGAGCTTGCACACGGGGGACGGGCTGTCGCCGCCACCTCGACCAGGTCGAGGTCATACTCCTGTGCGAGCTCCAGGGCCTTGGCAAGCGGGACAATCCCGACCTGCTCGCCACTGGGACCGACAAGTCGCACCTCGGGAACGCGAATCCGGTCGTTGATGCGGGGCTCGGCGCTGATGGATCCTCCTCGGTAGCACCACGCGGACCGCCTGGCGGACAGCCGCGTGACGTCTGTTTCGAAAGACCAACCGTGCCGGGAGCAAGAAAAACGCCCCGGACGGGACACAGGCGGGGCTCCTGGAAATACCGGAACACCGCCGCAGTCAACCGCGGGGCGCATCATCGGGCAGCTCCATCGTCCGTACGGAACGATGGGCGCCACCTGACCGGTGACCCGCCGTCCCGGAGGACGGTCAGGTGGGAGATCGGAGCCTCCACTTGTGGGCCGGGCACACTGGTGTCCGGCCGGTCGTTACACAAGGTTAGCAGCTCCCGGCGGGTGCCGCTAACCCCTGGGCACCGCGGGCGGGGACCGTCTCCCGCAGTCGGGACCGTCCGGGCCTGGCCTTATCGTGTGGACATGAGTGACGCGACCCCCCGCAGTGAGTCCCCCGGCTTCGACGACATGACCCGCGACATCGCGGAGGTCCCCGCGGTCGAGGTGATCGTGACGGTCGCCGTGAACCTGATGAGCGCAGCCGCCGTGAAGCTCGGCCTCACCGAGGACGGCGACCAGCACAAGGACCTGGACGAGGCCCGCAAGCTGGTGCAGGCCCTGGCCGGCCTGCTGGACGCGAGCACCACCGAGATCAGCACCTTCCACGCCTCTCCGCTGCGCGACGGCCTGAAATCGCTCCAGCTGGCGTTCCGCGAGGCGTCGCTCGTACCGGACGAGCCGGGCAAGGGGCCGGGTGAGAAGTACACGGGGCCGGTGTACGGCTAGTCCGTCCCGCCCACGCCCCGCCCCAGCCGATCCGCCGCATGACCCGAGCCCGCCGCCTGTGACCAAGGCGGCGGGCTCGCGTCATGCGGGTCCGAGGGTCAGCGCGCGAACAAGGGCTCGCCCGGTGCGGCGGCGTCGGCCGGCAGCAGCGCCAGGTCGAGGCCGCGCACGAGCCCGGCCCGCAGCGCCTCGCTGGCGGCCAGGGCAGCGGCCAGCCGCTGCGCGGCCTCGGCGGGAACGGCGTCCGGGGTGAGGACCACCGCCACGATGCCGTCGGCCGGGCCGGGGCCGAGGTGGGCACGGAGCACCGCGGGCTCGGCGGCGACGACGTCCCGTACCGCCGCGACGACGGCGGGGTCGTCGAGCGGCTCGGCGCTGGCCCGGTTCTCGGCGAGGGCGCGCAGGGCCGGGCCGGTCAGCTCGAAGGGGACCGGGCCCGCGAGATCAAGCACCACGGTGTCCGCCTTCTCGTGCGCGGCGGCCTGGAGCGCCTGGTGCAGGGGCACGGCGACCGGGCGGGCCTGCGGGTCCCAGCGCGCCAGTGCCGCGGTCGAGGTGAAGGCGGGCAGTGCGCGGCGGTCACCCGCCTGCAGGGTGGGGACGGCCATGTCGCTGGTCTTCTCGCGGCGCAGTCCGTTCCCGTCCGTCTCCACCTCGCCGAGCACCGCGACGACGGGCACGAGCAGCCGGGCGCCGAGCAGGGCATGCAGAACCGGGCCGACCGCCTTCCGGTCCTGGGACCACGCGGCGAGCGCCGCGGTCAGCTCGGGAGCGGCTGTGCCGTCGTCGTCGGAGAAACCGGGGTCCGGGATGTTCTTGAGCGCCACGTGACGAGCGTAGTGGGTCGGTCTTCCCGTCCCGGCGACAGGTCGGCACAGGGGGCTGCCTGCGGGTTCGGCCGCCGGGGCGCCTTCCTGGTGGTTCGGCCGCCGGATCGCGCGCCCCTCGCTCCGGTGTGCGTATCCTCCGCTGCGAGCCGGCCGGCGCGCCGGCGGGCGAGGAGGCACGGGTGGATCTCGACGCGGTACTGGCCGAGGCGGTGGCGCCGCTGACCGGCGACGCCTCGTTGTCCGTCGCGGTGCTGTCCCTCCCGGCGCGGGGTGAGGGCGGCGGCGAACCGATCGCGGCGTACGGGGGCACGACGGCGTACGACACCGCGAGCATCGTCAAGGTCGACGTGCTGGCCGCCCTGCTGCTCCTGGCCCAGGACGAGGGGCGTCAGCTCAACGGGGCCGAGCTCGGGTACGCGGACGCCATGATCCGGCGCAGCGACAACACCTCGGCGACGAGGCTGTGGCGGGTGATCGGCGGGGCGGCGGGGCTCGACGCGGCCAATGCCCGGCTCGGGCTGACCTCGACCACGGCCGCCCGGGCGTGGGGGCTGACCCGGACGACGGCCCCGGACCAGGTGCGCCTGCTCAGGGCGGTCTTCGGACCGGCCGGGGGTTCCGTGCTCCGCGAGGCTTCCCGGGCGTACGTCCGGGAGCTGATGGGCGGGGTCGAGGCGGATCAGCGGTGGGGGGTGTCCGCCGCGGGTACCGGCTGGGCGCTGAAGAACGGCTGGATGCCGCGGACCACGACGGGGCTGTGGGACATCAACAGCATCGGCCGGGTCACCGCCGGCGGCCGTACGCGTCTGGTGGCCGTGCTCTCGGACGGGCACGCCACGAAGGAGGCGGGCATCGCACTCGTCGAGTCGGTGGCCCGGGCGGCGGTCGCGGCGGTGGGCGGTGCCTAGTAGGGCCTGGGCGCCCGGACGTGCCCGCCGCGCCACAGGACGACGGCGAGGGCCAGCAGTACCGCGCCGAGTCCGCCGGCGGTCGGGGCCAGCCAGTGCGCCGAGCCGCCGTCCGCACGCCGGGGGGTGGGGCCGGGGCCGAAGTACCGCTTGCCGTAACCGGGCGCCGCGGAGCCGGGGTGCTTGGCGGTACGGGTACGCGATCCGGCCTCGATCGCGGCGGCCGGGTCGACGAGCCCGTACCCCCGGGCGTCGTCGCGGCCGTCCGGCGGGGGGTTGCGCGCGGTGTCCGCGATGAGCTTCTTGACCTGGGCGGGGGTCAGGGCCGGGTGGGCGGAGCGGACCAGGGCGACCGCCCCCGACACGAACGCGGAGGCCGCGGACGTGCCCCACTCGATGTAGTAGTGCCGGTCGGGGTTGGCCACGACGATGTCCACGCCGGGCGCGCTGACGGTGGCGTACCAGCGGCGGGTGGAGAACGAGGCGTGCGTGCCGTACTTGTCGACGGCCGCGACGGCGATCACTCCGGGGTAGGCGGCCGGGTAGGAGACGCGGTCGCCCTTCTCTCCGCTGTTGCCGGCCGACGCGACGACGGATACCCCCTTGGCCAGGGCGTACTGGACGGCCGCATCCTCGCTGGGCTCGGGGTGGGCGGACTTGCTGTCGTCGCCGAGGGAGAGGTTGATGACGTCCGCGCCCTGGTCGGTGGCCCAGCGGATGCCCTCCGCCAGGGCGGTGCCGCGTGATTCGCGGGCCTTCGCGCGGGACGGGTCGTTGGACTCCAGGATCACCCGGCCGGGGAGGATCCTGGCTTCGGGCGCGATGCCGAGGACGCCGTCGCCGCGGCCGGGGCCGTTGCCCCGGCCCGCGATGATCCCGGCCATCGCGGTGCCGTGCAGGGCCCAGGCCGGGTCGCCGCGCTCGGCGCCGAAGCCGATGAGGTCCTTGCCCGGCAGTACCTGGCCCGCGAGGTCGGGATGGCCGGCGTCGACGCCCGTGTCCAGGACGGCGACCGTGACGCCCTCGCCCTTCGTGGTCTGCCAGGCCCGGTCGGTGTGGAGCGCCGCCAGGCCCCACTGCTGGTCGCGGATGTTGTCGGCGTGGGCGGGCACGGCGGGGAGCACGGTGAACGCGGTCGCGGCGCAGGCCGTCGCGAGTGCCCGGCGTCCGGGCGGACGTCGGCGGTTCACTCCGGCTGCTCCGTGAGGTCGGTGACGGCCCCGCGCAGACCGCGTTCCACCCGGTCCGCGACGCCTTTCGCCTCGTGGCCGAGTCCGGCCTCGGCGACGGCCGTCGCCGCGCCCGGGGCCATGGCGTCGGCGGCGGGCTGGGGTGCGGTCACCAGGCGTCCGTCGGCGAATCCGGAGACGGCGAACACGACGACGGGCATCTCGGTCAGGACGCGGACGGTCCAGCTGGCTCGCTGCCGGTCGCCGAAGCCGGCGGCCGCGGTGCCCTCGGGGGCGAAGGTACGGGGCATCAGGTCGGCGCGGGCGCCGAGGCCCTGGCGGGTGAAGCCGGCGCGGAGGCCGCGCATTCCCTCGGGTCCGGCCTCGGTGAAGACCATGCCCACGGTGACGACGCTGCTGCGGGTCGCGTCGGTGTAGGTGGCCCGCACCAGGCGGGCGCAGCCCACGGGGCGCAGCGTCTTCAGGAGCAGCGGGTCCAGGCCCGTGGCGCAGGAGGTGTCCGGGGCGACCGCGACCCGTGTCCAGAGGCGGTCCGTGGCCCCCGGGCCGGCCCCGTCGCCCTTGAGGGTGGCGGGGAAGAGGGTGCCGACGGGCACGCTGTGCCAGGCGGTACGGCCCTCGCTGTACGCGGTCCGGGCGGAGCCGGCCGAGGAGTCGCCGGTCAGCCAGGTCCCGGTGACCGCGCCGCCGATCAGACCGAGCCCGAGCACGAGACAGACGGCGGCGCCCAGGGTCCGCGCGGGGCGGCGCGGCCGGACGGGGCGCAGCCGGGTGGTGGTCTCCATGGGCGTCTCGGCGAACCCGTACGGGGCCGCCGCGTAGGGGTGCGGGTACGGGAGGGACGCCGGGGCGGTCCCCGGCGCGGCGGAGAGATCAAGGGCGCCTGCGGGTCCGCGCCGCGTGACGGGGGGCGGCGGCCCGGCGGGCCCACCGGGCCACGGCCCCGGGCCGGTCCCCGCCGGAGGGACGGGCCGGGGCCACGCGGTCGTCCCGGCGGCCGGGGGCGGACCGCCCGGAGCCCGTCCGGAGGGTGCGCGGCGCGGGGGCTGTGGGGCGGAGGGCTGCCGGTGCGCGGCAGCGGGGGGCGCCCCCTCGGGTCCGGCCGGCCGGTGCGCCGGAGCGGGGCGCTCGCCTCCGGGTCCGGGCCGGCGGCGGGCCGGAGCGGGAAACGGTCCGCCGGCGACCGCCTGTCCGTCCTGGGGGCGGGCGGCGGGGCGGGAGGAGCGGGCGGGCGGGGTGGCACGGGAGCGCGTCGCGCTTCGGTACTCATCCGGCCCCTGGTTCGCGTCCTCGTACCGCCCGCGGACCCCCGCACGGGCGGGCCCGTTGGTCAGCGCGTGGCCCTTACTCTACGGGCTGGCGACCGGCGCCCGGGAACGGACGCCGTGGCCCGGGGCATCCGCCCAGATCCTCCCCTACCCAGCGGTACGGGTGTCTGGCAAGCTGCGGCCATGACTGCCCGCGCCGCTGACCGGACCTGTTACGACCGGGCCACCGCCCACCTCGACGCCCCGCTCGCCGTGGTCGATCTGGAGGCGTTCGACGCCAACGCGGACGACCTGGTGAGCCGGGCCGCGGGCAAGCCGGTCCGGGTGGCGAGCAAGTCGGTGCGCTGCCGGGCGCTGCTGGAGCGGGTCCTCGCGCGTCCGGGGTTCGCGGGAGTCATGTCGTTCACCCTCGCGGAGTCGCTGTGGCTGGCCCGCAGCGGTTTCGATGACGTACTGCTGGCCTATCCCTCGGCCGACCGCGCCGCGTTCGCCGAGCTGGCCGGTGACCCGAAGCTCGCCGGGGCGGTGACCGTGATGGTCGACGACCCGCACCAGCTGGAACTGATCGACGCCTCGCGGGCGGGCGGCCGGGAGGAGATCAGGGTCTGCCTGGAGCTGGACACCTCGCTGCGGCTGCTCGGCGGCCGAGTCAGGATCGGCGCGCTGCGCTCGCCCCTGCGCTCGCCCGCCCAACTGGCCGAACTGGCCCGCTCGGTGGCCCGCAGGCCCGGTTTCCGGCTGGTGGGGCTGATGGCGTACGAGGGGCACGTCGCCGGTGTCGGTGACGCGGTGGCCGGGCGGCCGCTGCGCTCCCGGGCCGTGCGGCTGATGCAGGCGGCGGCGCGCGGAGAACTGGCCGCGCGGCGCGGCGAGGTGGTGCGGGCGGTACGCGCGGTCGCCCCGGAGCTGGAGTTCGTGAACGGCGGCGGAACCGGCAGCGTGCAGCACACGGCCGCCGAGGCGGCGGTGACGGAGATCGCGGCCGGGTCGGGTCTCTACGTACCGCGGCTGTTCGACCACTACACGTCGTTCACCGGCCGTCCCGCCGCCCTGTTCGCGCAGCCGGTGGTCCGGCGGCCCGGGGTGGGCGTGGTGACGGTGCTCGGTGGCGGCTACCCCGCGTCCGGCGCCGCGGGCCGTGACCGGCTGCCCGTGCCGTACCTGCCGGAAGGACTGCGCTACGACCGGCAGGAGGGGCCGGGCGAGGTGCAGACGCCGCTGCTGGGCTCGCCCGCCGACGATCTGCTGATCGGTGACAAGGTGTGGTTCCGGCACGCGAAGGCCGGTGAGCTGTGTGAGCGCTTCGACGCCCTCCACCTGATCGAGGGCGACCGGATCACGGCGACCGTGCCGACGTACCGCGGTGAGGGCCTGACCTTCCTCTGACGGGTCCATGTTCAGGGCAGAGGAGCGACCGAGCTGCCCACTCCCCGCCCGTCGCGCTGTCGCCGACCGGGCGGATGCCCCTGGTGATGGTGTCCATGAGGGAGAGCGGCAGGCCGTCCTGGCCCGCGTCGAAGGCGAAGCGCACGATGACGGGCGTCTCGCTGCCCACGGCGGAGGGGAAGACGAGGGACTGGACGTAGCCGCCGGGCCCTTTGCCCGTGGTGACCCGCCAGCGCACCAGATGACCGGTGCGCCCGGCCACGGTGACGGAGGTGGACGCGAGTTCCCGGTGGGACCTGACGCCCCCGTGGGCGCGGTTGCCGAGGGAGTCCTCGCCGTACGCGTTCTTCGCGGCGGTCCCGATGTCCGCCCTGGCCAGGGCCTCGACGGAGGTGAGGTCGGTGGAGCTCGCCGTGCGGCTGGTGACGGTGCCGTGGTAGCAGAAGTTCGCCGCGTCGCCGGGGCACCGGTAGGAGAGGCCCGTTCGCATGGCCGTCGTCGCCTGCTCCAGGGTGTTGTCCGGCTTCTCCCAGCCTTCCGGCACGGGCAGGGTGATCCCGTTGAGCTGGTCGACGAGCACCCTCGGGTCGTCCGAGGGGGTGGCGCCGCGCGCCGGGGCCCGCGAGGACGCGCTGTCCTCGGGAGCCGGGGCCGGGCCGCTGGTCGCCGCCGCGGGCTTCGTCGCACCGTCGTCCCCGCCGAGCAGTACGGCTCCGGTGACGGCCGCTCCGGCGACGAGCACGCCCGCCAGGATCATGACGACGGTCCTGGTGCCGCCGCCGGGGCGTCCCGCCGGCGGCAGCGGGGTCCCGAACTCCCGGGGGACGTATGCCTGGTGCGCGCCGGACGGGCGGGTGTGCGCACTCCACGCCGTGCCGTCCCACCAGCGTTCGGAACCGGGTGTGGCCGCGTCCGGATACCAGCCGGGCGGTGTCGCGTCGCTCATCCGCCCTACCCTAGGGGGTGCCCGCGACGTCCTGAACAGGACGGCGGGCATGAGCGGCGCGGGCGCGTCAGGGCTCCCGGCCGGTCAGTGAGAGCAGGTCGCGGGCCGGGCCGGCCGGACGATGGCCGGTGGGCCAGACGGCGCGGAGCTGGCGCCGGAGCCGTACGCCCGCGACGGGAATCCTGACGAGGCGGCGGGCCGACAGTTCCTCGCCGAGCGCCAGTTCGCTCAGGACGCAGGGGCCGGCGCCGCTCTCGGCCGCCCCCTTGACGGCCGTGGTCGAGGAGAGCTCCAAGAGCGGCGGTGCCAGTCCTCCGTGGACGGCGAGCGCGGCGTCCAGGACCTGGCGGGTGCCGGAGCCATACTCGCGCAGGATGAGCGGGGTGGCGGCCAGTTCGGCGGGGGTCAGGGGCGTACGGCGGCGGGCCCAGGCGTGGCTGGGGGCGACCACGACGACGAGCCGGTCGTGCGCGATGACCGTACCGTCCAGACCTTCCGGTATGGACAGTCCCTCCACGAACCCGAGGTCGGCCTCACCGCCGAGCAGACGCTGGGCGACCGCGGCGGAGTTCCCGGCGAGCAGTGAGACCGCCGTGCCGGGCCGTTCGGCGCGCAGGGCGATCAGCCAGCCCGGCAGGAGGTACTCGGCGATGGTCATACTGGCCGCGACCCTCAGCCGGGAGTCCCGCCGGTCGCGCAGCGCCTGGGCGCCCGCGTCGAACGCCTCGGCCGCCTCGACGATCCTGCGGGCCCAGTCCGTGACGAGTGCTCCGGCGTCGGTCAGCCGGGAGCCGCGGGGCGAGCGGTCCAGGAGCGCGACCCCGAGCTGCCGTTCCATCGACCGGACGCGGCTGGAAGCGGCGGGCTGGGTGATGCCCACGTCGCGCGCCGCGCGGCCGAGGCTGCCATGACGGGCCACCGCGAGCAGCAGTTCCAGCGCCCCCAGGTCGGGAACCCGGTGGGACAGGGGACTGTGCTGGTCACTGGGCATAAAGGCAGCTTATGACCTCATAGGCCGGGACTCCCTGGTGGGGCCCGCCGCACCCCACCAGAATCGTGTCATGGCCATCTACCCGCCGACCCGGCCCCGTGCCGGGGCCATCCGTCCGGCCGCCCGTCGGTTCCCGGCGCTGCGGTACGTCGGTCCCCACTGGTACGCGAGCGTCATGGGGACCGCGATCGTGGCGAGCGCGGGCGCGGCCCTGCCCGGTGACCACGGCTGGCTGCGTGCTGCCTGCACGGGTGTGTGGGCGCTCTCGGCCGTGCTGCTCGCCGTCGTCCTCGTGGCCCGCGCGGGCCACTGGCTCTTCCACCGGGACCAGGCGCGCGCCCACCTTCTGGACCCGGCGGTCGCACCCTTCTACGGCTGTCTCTCCATGGCGCTGCTCGCGGTCGGCGGAGCCACGATGGTGGCCGGCCGGGAGGTGACCGGGCACGGGGCCGCGGTCGCCGTGGGCTCGCTGCTGTTCGCCGTCGGTACCGTGACCGGACTCGCCACCGCGGTGGCGATCCCGTATCTGATGGTCGTCCGCCACCGGCCCGCCCCCGGTACGGCCTCGCCGGTCTGGCTGCTGCCGCTGGTGGCCCCGATGGTCTCCGCGGCGGTGGGGCCGCTGCTGGTGCCCGAGCTGCCCACCGGGCAGTGGCGGGAGGCGCTGCTGCTGGCCTGTTACGCGATGTTCGGGCTGTCCCTGCTGGCGACGCTGGTGATGCTGCCGCTGGTCTTCGGCCGGCTGGTGCACCACGGGCCGCTGCCCCTGGCCCTGACGCCCACACTGTTCCTGGTGCTCGGTCCGCTGGGGCAGTCGACGACCGCGGTGAACCAGCTGGCCGATGCGGCGCAGGGGGCGGCCGGAGCCCCGTACGCCTCCGCCTTCGGCGCGTTCGCCGTGCTGTACGGGGTGCCCGTGATGGGGTTCGCCCTGCTGTGGCTGGCGCTGGCCGGTGCCATGGTGCTGCGGGCGGCGCGGGGCGGGATGACGTTCACGATGACCTGGTGGGGCTTCACCTTCCCGGTCGGCACGTGTGTGACGGGCGCCGCCGGGCTGGCGGGGCGCACCGGGCTCGCGGCCTTCACCTGGCTGGCCGTGGTCCTGTACGTGTTCCTGGTGGCGGCCTGGTCGGTGGCGGCGGTGCGGACGCTGCGGGGGCTGGCCGGCAGGACCCTCCTGGTGGCGCCGCCCTCTCCGCTGCCGGTGACCGCCGCCTGAGGAGAGGGCGGACGGCGTTCTCTCAGCGCCGGGGGTCGAAGGTGGCGTCGATGTGTTCCGCCACCGCGACGACGAGCAGCCGGGTGCCGGGCACGGCCGCACGCCAGCGGTGGCGTACGCCACCGGAGAGGAACAGCGTGTCACCGCGCTCAAGGCGGTACGCCTGTCCCTCGGCCTCCACCTCGGCGGCGCCCTCCACGACGTACATCACCTCGTCGTTGCGGTGCTGGAACTCGCGGCCGAGGTCCTGCTCGCCGGTGAACTCCAGGGCGCTGAGCTGGTGGCGGCCGCGCACCACCCGGCGTACCCCGTCGCCCTCGCCCGCCCGTACGACGTCGACGGCGCGCGCCGAGTCGGCCGCGGCCCTCAGCCGGCCGGTCGTGGTCTCCAGGGCCCCGGCGACCCGGTCCAGCGACTTGGCGCTCGGCCTGGCCCGCTCGTTCTCGATCTGGCTGAGAAAGGGCACGGACAGCCCGCTGCGCGCGGCGACCGCGGACAGCGTGAGGCCGAGGTTCCTGCGCCGTCGGCGGACCGCGGCGCCTACCCGCGGTGTGTCCTTGTCGTCCATGTCCGGCTCCCTCCCGCCTGGCCATCCTCGCGGCTGACGGCGCCCCGCGCATGTCGTTCGCGGCACGGCGCCGCGACGAATGCAGGGAAACCTACCGGGGAGTGACCGGAAGTACACCGAAAGGGAGGGTCCCGGTGCGATACCGGGACCGTCTCTCAGGGGTGTTCCACGCGGTGGATCAGCCGCCCACGGGCGCCATCTCGTCGATGACATCCGGATTGGCGTCCATCCAGCGACGGGCGGACCGCTTCTCCTCGCCGGCGCCGCCCTTCTGGATCTCCACCTCCAGCGAGGCGAGCTGCGCCTCGCTGAGCTCGAACTCCTTGAGCCAGCCGGTCAGCTCGGGGAACTCCTGGGGGAAGTCCTTCTTGGCGACCGTGTGGATCTGCTCGCCCTCGCCCCAGGCGCCCTTGGGGTCCTTGAGCTTCTTCAGGTCGTGCTTGCCGTAGGCCCAGTGCGGCGACCACAGGGTCACCACGACGGGCTCCTTCTTCTTGATCGACCGGTTGAGTTCGGCGAGCATCGAGGAGGTGCTGGAGGAGACGACCTCGTACTCGCCCTCCAGGCCGTACTCCTTGAGCACCTTCTTGTTGAGCGTGCCCATCATCCCGGCACTCGACTCGATGCCGATGATCTTGCCGTCGAACTTCTTGCCCTGGCCCTTGAGGTCGTCCAGGGAGTCGACGCCCTCGACGTAAGAGGGGACCGTCAGCTCCAGCGAGGTCGGGCCGTACCAGGAACCGAGATCGGTGAGGTCGTCCTTGTAGCGGTCCCAGTAGTCCTTGTGCGTGGTCGGCAGCCAGGAGTCGAACTGGACGTCCAGCTGCCCCTGCGCGAGACCGGTGTACAGCGGGCCGGGGTCGAGCTGCTTGACCGTCGTTCCGTACCCGCGGTCCTCCAGCACGTTCTGCCAGAGGTACGTGCTGGCGATGGCCTCGTCCCAGGGGAAGTAGCCCAGGTCGACGGTCTTGCCCGCGTCCTTGCCCTGCGCCGTGCCGCCCGCACCGGCCGGCAGCGGGGCCAGCTCGTCGAGGAGGCCCGGCTTCTTCTTCAGCCAGGCGCGGACGCCGTCCTGCTCCTTGCCCTGGCCGGCTCCCTGGATCTCGTTCTCCAGGCTGGTGAGCTGCTCCTCGGAGAGCTCGAACTTCTTGAGCCAGCCGGCGACGGCGGGAGCCTTCCCGGCGAAGCCCTTGTGCGCCACGGTGTGGATCTGCTCGCCCTCGCCCCAGGCGCCCTTGGGGTCCTTGAGCTTCTTCAGGTCGTGTTTGCCGTAGGCCCAGTGCGGCGACCACAGGGTCACCACGACGGGCTCCTTCTTCTTGATGGAGGCGTTCAGCTCGGCCAGCATCGAGGAGGTGCTGGAGGAGACGACCTCGTACTCGCCCTCCAGGCCGTACTCCTTGAGCACCTTCTTGTTGAGCGTGCCCATCATCCCGGCACTGGCCTCGATACCGATGATCTTGCCGTCGAACTTCTTGCCCTGGCCCTTGAGGTCGTCCAGGGAGTCGACGCCCTCGACGTACGAGGGGACCGTCAGCTCCAGCGAGGTCGGGCCGTACCAGGAACCGAGGTCGTCCAGCTTGTCGCTGTACTTGTCCCAGTAGTCCTTGTGCGTGGTCGGCAGCCAGGAGTCCGTCTGGAAGTCGATGTCCCCGCGGGCGACACCCGAGTAGAGCGGACCGGCGTCGAGCTGCTTGATGTCCGTGGTGTAGCCGCGCCGCTCCAGAAGTTCCTTCCAGAGGAAGGTGGAGGCGATGCCCTCGTCCCAGGGGATGTACCCCAGGTTGATCTTCTGGCCCTGGCCGATGTCCGTACCGTCCGCCCGCGCGTTCTTGCCGTCGTCCGAGCCCACGAGGTTCAGGCCGCCCGCGATCAGCGCCAGGACGACCACGCCGGCCATCGCGACCGCGGTGCCCGGCTTGTAGTGCGTGAACCTGAGGCGGCGCGCACCGGCGGCGGCCTTGGCGGCGGCCCGGCGGCCGAGCGGGGAGACCCGCTCGTTGAGCGCTCCGGTCATCCGGTCCAGGTACATGGCGAGGATGACGACGGCGATCCCGCTCTCGGCGGCGAGGCCGACCTGGAGCTGGGTGATCGCGGCGTACACCTTCTCGCCGAGACCGCCGGCTCCGGCCATGCCGCCGATGACGACCATCGACAGCGCCAGCATGATGACCTGGTTGACACCGGCCATGATCGTCGGCAGTGCGAGCGGGAGCTGCACCCGGGTGAGGGTGTCGCGCGGCGTGGTGCCGAACGCCTCGGCCGCCTCGACCAGCTCGGTGTCCACCTGGCGGATGCCGAGCTCGGTCATGCGTACGCCGGGCGGCATCGCGAACACGATGGTGGCGATGACACCGGGGGTGACACCGACGCCGAAGAACATGACGCCGGGAATCAGGTAGACGAAGGCCGGCATCGTCTGCATGACGTCGAGCACCGGTCGCAGCGTGGCGCTGACCTTGTTGTTCCGCGCGGCCCAGATGCCCATGGGCACCGCGATCGCGATGGTGATGACCGCCGCGACGACGACCAGCGACAGTGTCGCCATCGCCTCGTCCCAGAGGGAGAGGGAGTCGATCAGGGCGAAGCCCACGAAGGTGAGCGCGGACGGGACCACACCGCGCAGCCAGAACGCCAGTACGGCGAAGATGCCCGCCAGGAGCAGCGGTTCACCGCCGCCGAGGACCGCGTTGACGCCGTCGTACATGCCGCCGAGCACGGCCTTGACCGCGTCGAAGATCCAGGCGAGGTTCGACTGGAGCCAGTCGACCGCGCTCTCGACCCACTCGCCGAAGGTGAACCTAGGCACCGGCGGTCACCTTCTCGATGTCACGCGGGGCGGGGAGCACCGTCTCGACCCGCGGTTCCTCGCCCAGGGCCGCGAGCAGCCGGCTGCGGGGGACGACGCCGATGACGTCGCCACCCGCGTCGGTGACGGCCACGGCGACGCCGCTGGTGGAGCAGGGGGTGAAGAGTTCGGCGATGGGCGTCCCGGCGGAGACGGTCGCGGGCGCTTCGGCCAGGAGTTGGGCGTCGGAGCGGCCCTTCTCGGGCTGCTCCATGATCGAACCGGCGGTGAGCACCCGCGAGCGGTCGACGTCCTGGATGAACGAGGCGACGTAGTCGTCGGCCGGACGCACGAGGATGTCCTCCGCGGTGCCCTGCTGGACGATCTTCCCGTCGCGCATCACGGCGATCCGGTCACCGAGCCGCATGGCCTCGTTGAGGTCGTGGGTGATGAAGACGATGGTCTTCTTGAGCCGCTTCTGCAGTTCGAGGAGCTGGCTCTGCATGTCGCGGCGGATCAGCGGGTCGAGCGCGCTGAAGGACTCGTCCATCAGCAGCAGGTCCGCGTCCGTGGCGAGCGCGCGGGCCAGGCCCACGCGCTGCTGCATACCGCCGGACAGCTCGTCGGGCCAGGACTTCTCCCAGCCGGCGAGGCCGGTCATCTCCAGTGCCTCGGCGGCGCGCCTGTCGCGCTCGGCGCGCGGCACTCCTTGTACTTCGAGGCCGTACGCGGCGTTCTCCAGGACACTTCTGTGCGGGAAGAGCGCGAAGTGCTGGAAGACCATGCTGATCCTGGTGGAGCGGACCTTGCGCAGCTCCCGGGCGCTCAGGGCGGTCAGGTCCTGGTCGTCGAACAGCACCCGTCCGGCTGTGGGATCGAGCAGTCCGTTGAGCATCCGCAGCAGCGTCGACTTGCCGGACCCGGAGAGTCCCATCACGACGAAGATCTGGCCCGGTTCCACGGTGAACGATGCGTCGATCACCGCTGCGGTCGTTCCGTCGGCGCGCAGTTCGTCGCGGCCGGTGCCGCTTTGAAGCTTCTGCACGGCTTGATCGGGTCGTTTGCCGAACACCTTGTACAGGTGCTCAGCTTGCAGCCTTGACACATACACCTCACGCATTGAACCGAAAACGGTCCGCCACCCCCGTCGGCAGACCGTGGAGCGGTGCGGATTCGGTCCACAGTGCACGCGCACGGATGAGAAGTGCGCGTGGTCCGCTCCGGTGCCGCGCCTGCCCGGACTTATGCAACCCAAACACGAGAGTGACTCAGTTCACTTATAATCCCGGGTCAACCGGGAGGCGCCGGACGGCGGACGCCGGCCGCCGGACGCTGACCGCGCGCGGCAGGGGCGGGCGGTACGGGTGCCTGCGGCGTGCGGGCCGGGTGTCAGTGGCGTGCGGCATCATCGGGGTGTGACGCGACGCCTGATGCTCCTGGACACCGCCTCCCTCTACTACCGCGCCTACTTCGGCGTGCCCGACTCGGTGCGCGCACCGGACGGCACCCCCGTCAACGCCGTGCGCGGACTGCTCGACTTCATCGGACGGCTGGTGCGGGACCACCGGCCGGACGATCTGGTGGCCTGCATGGACGCCGACTGGCGGCCGCACTGGCGCGTCGAGCTGATCCCCACCTACAAGGCCCACCGCGTGGCGGTGGAGACACCCCCGGGCGTGGCCGACGAGGAGGACACCCCAGACACCCTGGCCCCGCAGGTCCCGGTCATCGAGGACGTGCTCGACGCCCTCGGGATCGCCCGGGTCGGCGTCGCCCCGTACGAGGCGGACGACGTGATCGGCACGCTCACCGGCCTGGCCAAGGGTCCGGTGGACATCGTCACGGGCGACCGGGACCTCTACCAGCTGGTCGACGACGCCCGCGAGGTGCGGGTGCTCTACCCGTTGAAGGGCGTCGGCTCCCTCCAGGTGACCGACGAGGCGTGGCTGCGCGAGAAGTACGGGGTCGACGGCGCCGGCTACGTCGATCTGGCCCTGCTGCGGGGCGATCCGAGTGACGGCCTGCCCGGCGTCCCCGGCATCGGCGAGAAGACGGCCGCCAAGCTGCTCGACACCTTCGGCGACCTCGCCGGGATCATGTCCGCCGTCGACAACCCCGCCGCCCGGCTCACCCCGTCGCAGCGCAAGCGCCTGTACGAGGCGCGGGACTACGTGGCGGTCGCGCCGAAGGTCGTCCGGGTCGCCGCCGACGTACCCCTGCCCCCGTTCGATCCGGCCCTGCCGCGCGAGCCGCGCGATCCGGCGGCGCTCGAAGCACTCGCCGAACAGTGGGGCCTGGGAGGCGCCTTGACGCGCCTGCTCTCCACACTACGGAGCTGAAGTGCTAACTTAGGTAAGCCTAAGTAATAACCGACAGGGAGGCCCTTGTGGCAGATCGACCGGTACGCCAGGCACCGAAGGCCCAGGGTGCCCAGGTTCTGCGCACCGAGCAGCTCACCCCGCACATGGTGCGGGTGGTGCTCGGCGGTGACGGTCTCGCCGATTTCGCGCTCTCCGGTTTCACCGACCACTACATCAAGCTGTGCTTCGCACCTGAGGGCGCTGACTACGCGCACCCCTTCGACATCGCCGCGATCCGCGAGAGCCACCCGCGCGAGCTGTGGCCGACCACCCGTACGTACACGGTGCGGGCCTGGGACCCGGACGCCCGGGAGATGACGGTCGACTTCGTGGTGCACGGCGACGAGGGTCTCGCGGGCCCCTGGGCGATGCGCGCGGCCCCCGGCGACCAGGTGACCTTCCTCGGCCCCGGCGGGGGCTACGGCCCGGACGCCTCGGCGGACTGGCACCTGCTGGCCGGCGACGAGAGCGCGCTGCCGGCCATCGCGGCGACCCTGGAGCAGATGCCGGCGGGCGCGGTGGCCCACGCGTTCATCGAGGTCACGGACGCCTCGGAGGAACAGAAGATCGTCACGCCCGACGGCGTCGCCGTCACCTGGCTGCACCGCGGCGGCCGTCCGGTCGGCGAAGCCGTGACCGCGGCGGTGAAGGCCCTGGACTTCCCCGCGGGCGAGGTCCAGGCGTTCGTGCACGGCGAGGCCGGTTTCGTGAAGGAGATCCGCCGCCATCTGCGCCTGGAGCGGCAGATTCCGCTCGCGCGGCTCTCGATCTCGGGTTACTGGCGTGCGGGCCAGAGCGACGACGCCTGGCGCGCGGTCAAGCGCGAGTGGAACGAGCAGGTGGAGCGCGAGCAGGAGAGCGCCGCGTAACAGGCGGGCGCACCGACCCCGGTCACCACGCAGGACGGTGACCGGGGTTCAGCCGCTCCCGGGCCCGTCCGCCCGGTTCCCGCGATGACCGTGCCGGCGTTCGTCGCCGGAGTGGGACTCCTGGTCGACGACCGCGTCCTGGCGGGCGAGGCCGTCTGGGCGAAACCCTTCAAGTTCGCCGTCTCCTTCGTGGCGTACGCCCTCTCGCTCGCCTGGATGCTGACCCTGCTGACGCGTGGCCGGCGTATCGGCCGGTGGGCCGGGAGCGTCGTGGCGGTGGCGAGCCTGGTGGAGATGGCGCTCATCACCACGCAGGCGGTCCGCGGCAGGCGCAGCCACTTCAACCACGCCACCCCGTTCGATTCGTACCTCTACGACGCGATGGCCGTCAGCGTCGTCGTCCTGTGGACCGGCACCCTCGTCATCGCGATCACGCTGCTGCGCGCCCGGATCACGGACCGCGCCGCCGCCTGGGTGATCCGCGCGGGCGCCCTCATCGCCCTGGCCGGAGCCGGAATCGGCTTCCTGATGACCCAGCCGACCGCGGAGCAGCGGGCCGCGGGCGGTCTCGACACCGCGGACGTCGTCGGGGCGCACGCGGTCGGCGTGGCGGACGGCGGCCCTTCGATGCCCCTCACCGGCTGGTCGACGACCGGTGGCGACCTGCGCATCCCGCACTTCGTCGGCATGCACGCCCTCCAGCTGCTCCCGCTCCTCCTGCTGGCGCTGATCGCCCTGGCGGCGCGGCTTCCCCGGCTGGGCGACCCACGGATGCGGCTGCGTCTCGTACACGTCGGCTCCGGTGCGTACGCGGCCGTCGTCGCCCTGCTCACCTGGCCGGCCCTGCGCGGGCAGCCGCTGATCCACCCGGATGGGGCGACACTCACCGCCGCGGCCGGGGTCCTGGCCGCCACAGCCGGCGCGGCGTACGCGGCGCTGCGCCCGGGCCCCGTTCGCCCGGTGAGTCCCGAGAGCCCGGAGAGCCCCGAGAGCGCTTCGTACGGCTCCGTCGAGAAGGACCTCACGCCATGATCCGGTGCGCTCCTCTGTTCAGGTGCCCGCCGGCCCCTGACGCACTTGGTGGACACGGCCTCGCGGATCACCCGCAGTGTGGAAGAATTTCCGAGGAGTGACCAATCCGCGCGGGCGTCGACTCCGAATCACCGCAGGGAAGCGATGCGCCGACTTTGGAGGAAGCCCGCGTGAGAGAAGCCGTACACATCAGCGGAGCCCCGTCTCCGGGGCCCGACCTCCAGGAACTCCTGGTGCTGGTCGCCCGAGGCGACCAGAACGCCTTCGCCAAGGTGTACGACGCGGTCTGCGGGCCCGTACTCGGTCTGGTGCGCAGTGTCCTGCGGGACCCGGCCCAGTCGGAGGAAGTGGCGCAGGAGGTGCTGGTGGAGGTGTGGCGCACGGCGCCCCGCTTCCAGCCGGCCCGCGGCAGTGCGATGAACTGGGTGCTGACGCTGGCCCACCACAGGGCAGTCGACCGGGTCCGCTCGGCGGAGGCCGCGTCGGCCCGTGAGCACAAGGCCGCCCTGCTGGACCGTACGCCCGACTTCGACGAGGTGTCGGAGCAGGTCGAGACCCGGCTCGAACGTGAACAGGTCCGCCGCTGTCTGCGGACCCTGTCCGAACTGCAACGCCAGTCCGTGACCCTGGCCTACTACCGCGGACTCACTTATCGCGAGGTGTCGGAGCTGCTCTCCGTACCTCTTGGCACGATCAAGACACGACTGCGTGACGGACTCATCCGGATGCGCGACTGCCTGGGGGTGAACGCATGAGCACCGCCGAGCTCCACACGCTCACCGGGGCCTACGCCCTGCACGCGCTGCCGGACGACGAACGCCAGGAGTTCGAACGGCATCTCGGGATGTGCGAGGCGTGCTCCCAGGAGGTACGGGAGTTGTCCGCGACCGCCGCACGGCTCGGGCTCGCGGTGTCCCGCAGACCGGGGCCCGCACTGCGCGACCGGGTGCTGAGCGAGATCACGACCGTACGTCAGGAGCCGCCGTCGCACGGCGCGCTCAGCCGCTCCACCGGGACCGGGAACCGGGCGCGCCGCCGGACGAGCTTCGTGCTCGCCGCCTGTATCGCCGCGTCCGCCGCCTTCGGCGGGGTCGCCGTCTGGCAGAACCAGGTGGCCCAGGACGCCCGGCAGGAGGCGAACCGTGCCGACGAGCGGAGCGAACAGCTCGCCCAGGTGCTCGCGGCTCCGGACGCGAGGACGACCTCGGGCACGCTCAAGGGCGGCGCCCGGGGCACCGTCGTCGTCTCGCGCGGTGAGAACCGCGCGGTGTTCCTGACGTCCGGGATGGAGCAGCCGCCCGCCGGCAAGGTCTACCAGCTGTGGTTCGACGAGGGCGGCACGATGCGGTCGGCGGGGCTGATGGACCCGTCGGCGGCGAGTGAGGCCGTACTGATGGACGGAGAGGTCGCAGGGGCGTCCGGGATGGGTATCACCGTCGAACCCGTCGGCGGCTCGGAACAGCCGACCTCCGCGCCGCTGGCCCTGATGAGCCTGCCGGCCTGAGAGAAGCCGCGGCCCGTGGGACCGCTCGGCCCGCAAGACCCGGTGGCGTCCGCGCCACCGGGTCTTCGGCTTTCCGGGGCCGGGACGACGCGGCCTTGTCAGACTTCGCCGCTCCGCGCAACTCTGCCGCCAGGCATTACGGGGCAATTCCCCCTCCAGACAAGTAGTTTCATTCGATCGGGTGACTGACCAATCCGCAGCCCGACCGGCACCGAATCATGGGTGTGAAAGCAGATCAGAACGATTCGCAGCCGCACAGGGGCTCCCTGTCCCGGCGATCCCGTTGGGCACGCGCCTTCCTCGCCGCGCTCAGCGGTCTGATCGCGGGGTTCTGCGCCCTGTGCGTCGCCGAGCTGGTCGCGGCAGTCGTACGTCCCGAGGCCGGTCCGGTCACGGCGGTGGGCGGTGCGGTCATCGACCGCACTCCCGCGGCGGTGAAGGATTTCGCCATCCGGAACTTCGGCACCGCCGACAAGCTGGTGCTCCAGCTCGGCATCCTCACACTCCTGGCGGTCTTCGCCATGGCGGTGGGGGTGCTGGCACTGCGGCACCGGCGGCTCGGTGCGGCGGCCGTCCTGATCTTCGGCGTGGTCGGGGCAGTAGCGGCGATCGGGCGGCCCGAGGGCCGGCCGGGCGACGCCCTGCCTTCGGTGGTGGGTGCCCTGGTGGCCGCAGGAGTGCTGTACCTCCTGGTCGGACGGCTCGCCCCGAGGACCCTTCCGCCTCCCGCGGCTGGGGAGACGGAGGTCCGGGCGGACCAGGGCACCTTCGACCGTCGTTCGTTCGTCATCGCGGCGACCGTCGCGGCGGCCGCATCGGCGGGTGCCGGTTACGCGGGGCGCCGGGTCACCGCGTCCCAGCAGGCCGGTGCGTCCGCCTCACGCGGTGCGATCACCCTTCCGGCCCCCGCCTCGGCGGCGCCCCCCGTGCCTCGCGGCGTGGATCTGGGCATCCGCGGGCTGAGCTCGTTCGTCACCCCGAACAAGAGCTTCTACCGCGTGGACACCGCCCTGGTCGTCCCCCGTGTCGACGCCGGACGCTGGAGCCTTCGTATCCACGGCAAGGGAGTGACACGCCCCCTCACGGTGGACTACCAGGAGCTGCTCCAGCGGGAGCTGATCGAGCGTGACATCACGCTGACCTGCGTATCCAACGAGGTCGGCGGCCCGTACGTCGGCACCGCCCGCTGGATCGGCGTACCCCTGGCCGATCTGCTGCGCGAGGCCGGGGTGAAGCCGCCGTCGAAGGGCGGAAAGGCCGATCAGCTCGTGGCCAGGTCCGTCGACGGCATGACGATCGGCACACCCGTCGAGGACGTCATGGACGGCCGCGACGCGATGCTCGCCCTCGGGATGAACGGCGAACCGCTCCCCTTCCGCCACGGTTTCCCCGTCCGCATGCTCGTCCCCGGCCTGTACGGCTATGTGTCCGCCTGCAAATGGATCAAGGACATCGAGCTGACGACCTTCGACGAGTACGACGCCTACTGGGTCAAGCGCAGCTGGTCGCGTGAGGCTCCCATCAAGACCCAGTCGCGCATCGACACCCCGCGCCCGTTCGCCTCCCCCAAGGCGGGCACGGTGCCGGTCGCCGGAGTCGCCTGGGCCCAGCAGCGGGGCATCGCCCGGGTGGAGGTCCGGGTCGACGGCGGGGAGTGGCAGACCGCCCGGCTGGCCGCGGAGGACAGCAGGGACACCTGGCGCCAGTGGGTGTGGGAGTGGCCCGCCACGACCGGCAGCCACACCCTCGAAGTCCGCGCGACGGACCGTACGGGTGCCACTCAGACGGACAAGCGCGTCGGCACCGTCCCCAACGGTGCGACCGGCTGGCATTCGGTGGTGGTCAACGTGCCCTGAGCAGTCCGGCCGATGAACTCGCCCACGTATTCCGCTCCATACCCCCACCCATGACGCACCGCACACGCCCTTTCCGGGCCGTCACCATCCGAAACAGGAGAACACCATGAACACCCTTCGCTTCCGCCGCGCCGCCATCGCCGTGTCCGCCGCAGCCGTGCTGCCGCTCGCGCTGACGGCCTGTTCGAGCGACACCAAGGACTCCGCATCGGGCTCCACCCCCTCGGCCGCTTCCTCCGAGCCCGCCGCGGCGCCGGAGAAGACGGCGGACATGGACAAGCCGTTCGGTCCGGGCTGCGCGTCCGTGCCCGCGGACGGTGCGGGATCGTTCGACGGCATGGCCCAGGACCCGGTCGCCACGGCCGCGTCGAACAACCCGGACCTCTCCACGCTGGTCACCGCCGTCAAGCAGGCCGGTCTGGTCGACACGCTGAACAACGCCGAGAACATCACGGTGTTCGCGCCGACCAACGACGCCTTCGCCAAGGTCCCGAAGGCCGACCTCGACGCGCTGCTGGCTGACAAGGCCGCGCTCACCAAGGTCCTCACCTACCACGTGGTGGGCGAGAAGCTGACGCCGCAGCAGCTGGAGAAGGGCTCCTTCGACACCCTGGCGAAGAGCAAGCTCACCACCGCCGGTTCGGGCGTGGACTACACCGTCAACGACGCCTCCAAGGTGGTCTGCGGCAACGTCCCGACGGCGAACGCCACGGTCTACATCGTCGACTCGGTCCTGATGCCCCCGAAGTAGCCGGCACGCCACCCGGCGTACAGCAGGACGGGACCGGAACCGGCCCGCGCGATTCGCTCGCGCGGGCCGGTTCCGTCTGTCGGCAACAGCCGGGTGAGCCGGTCCACCGGTCCCAGACCCCGGGCCCCGGGCCGAATGTGTGCTGACGAGCGAGGAGCCGTGCGATCTCGCGTCGGCCCGCCACTTCCCAAAATTCACTCGCCGGAAAACTACACATAAGGGGCATATAAGCGCAGAATGGCCATGATAGGTGCCCACCGCGTGCACTCATCCGAAGCGGTCGGGCCTGCGGAACCGAAGGAGACGAATCCCATGAGCAACGTCTCGCACCCCCGGAGTGACATAGGCGCTCACCCCGATGTGTCAGAAATGTCAGCACGGTACGACCGCGTACTCGGCGGCCGTGACGTAGCTCTCGTGGACGCACCGGTACTCCTGGTCGGGCTGTACTGCGCCGTCTCGCCGTGGGTGCTCCACTTCACGGCGAGTCAGCCCTCGCTGGCGACGCACAACCTCATCCTCGGCATCGCGATCGCGGTGCTGGCACTCGGGTTCACCGTGATGCCGGAGCGGATGTACGGACTGAGCTGGGCGATCTGCGCCATCGGCGCCTGGCTCATCGTGTCGACGTGGATCGTGGGCACCAGCCCGGACGCCGGAGTCGTCCTCAACAACATCATCGTGGGAGCACTGACCTTCCTGCTGGGGCTGGTCTGCGCGGGCGCGGTGATGAAGAGCAAGAAGACCTGAGGCAGGACCGACAGGCCACCGCGGCCGCGGACGGCACGGACGTGTCCACCCACGGCCGCAGGCGCACTCGTCAGGCGTAGAACTGCACGGCGAAGCGCCCACGCACCCCAGCGGCCCGGCACCGCACGACTGCCGGACCGCGCATACCGGACCTGTATCCCATGAGGGCCGGAGCTTCGGCTCACCCCACCGAGCTGTACGCCACCACGCCCCGCCGCACCGCGTCGACCGCCTTGTGCGCGTTCTTCGCCACGGACCCGCCCGCTCCCTCGCGCGGCGCGGCGGCCGCGATCTGCCCCAGCACGTCGATCACCTGCTTGCACCACCGCACGAAGTCCCCGGCGGGCATCTCCGCCTCGCGCAGCACCTCGTCCAGCGTCCGCCCCGAGGCCCACATGTGGACCGCCCAGGCGAAACCGAGATCGGGCTCGCGCTGTCCGACCCCCTCCGCCTGATTGATCCTGAACTCCTCCTCCAAGGCGTCGAGTCGGCCCCAGATCCGCACCATCTCGCCCATCGCCGTCTTCACCGGGCCGCTCGGCAGCTTCGGCGCCACCGGGTCGTCCGCCTGCCGCGCCTCGTACACCAGCGCCGAGACGCACGCCGCGAGTTCGGACGGGTTCAGCCCTTCCCAGACGCCTTCCCGCAGGCATTCGCTGGCGAGCAGGTCGAGCTCACCGTAGAGGCGGGACAGCCGCCGGCCGTTCGACGTGACCTCGTTGTCGCGCAGATAGTCCAGCTCGGTGAGGAGCGCCACGATGCGGTCGAAAGTCCGGGAGATGGTGTTCGTACGCCCGGCGATCCGGCTCTCCAGCTGCTTCGTGTCACGCTGCAGCCGGTGGTACCGCTCCGCCCACCGCGCGTGGTCCTCGCGCTCGTCGCACCCGTGGCAGGGGTGCGCGCGCAGAGCCGTCCGCAGACGCGAGATCTCGCGGTCGTCGGCCGCCGCCGCCCGCTCCCTGCGGTGCCGCTCCGGCACCAGGTGCCCGGCCTTCGTCCGCAGCGCGGACGCCAGATCGCGGCGCGACTGGGGCGAGCGCGCGTTGAACGACTTCGGCACCCGCATCCGGTCCAGCGCCTCCACCGGCACCGGGAAGTCGATCGAGGCGAGCCGCTTGACCTGCCGCTCGGCGGTGAGCACCAGCGGCCTGGGCCCCTCGGCGTACTCCATGCCGCGGTGCCCGTTGGCCCGCCCGGCGGGCACCCCCGGGTCGAGGACGAGCGCCAGCCCGGCGAACTTGCCGGTCGGTACGTGGATGACGTCACCCGGCTTCAGCCTCTCCAGGGACGCCGCCGCCGCGACCCGGCGCTGCGCCGCTCCCTGCTTGGCGAGCTCCGTCTCGCGGTCCTTGAGGTCGCGCCGCATCCGCGCGTACTCCTCGAAGTCACCGAGGTGGCAGGTCATGCCCTCGCGGTAACCCGCCAGCCCCTCCTCGTTGCGCTGGACCTGCTTGGAGATCCCGACGACCGACCGGTCGGCCTGGAACTGCGCGAACGAGGTCTCCAGCAGCTCGCGCGAGCGGTGCCGCCCGAACTGGTGCACGAGGTTCACGGCCATGTTGTACGAGGGGCGGAAGCTGGACCGGAGCGGGTACGTGCGTGTGCCCGCGAGCCCGGCCAGACCGGTCGGGTCCATGCCCCGCTGCCACAGCACCACGGCGTGGCCCTCGACGTCGATCCCGCGGCGACCGGCACGACCGGTGAGCTGCGTGTACTCACCGGGGGTGATATCGGCGTGCTGCTCGCCGTTCCACTTGACCAGCTTCTCCAGGACCACGGACCGCGCCGGCATGTTGATGCCCAGTGCCAGCGTCTCCGTCGCGAAGACCGCCTTGACGAGACCGCGGACGAAGAGCTCCTCGACGACCTCCTTGAAGGTCGGCAGCATGCCCGCGTGGTGCGCGGCGATACCCCGCTCCAACCCTTCGAGCCATTCGTAGTAGCCGAGGACGTGCAGATCCTCACCCGGGATGGCGGCGGTCCGCTCCTCGACGATCTCCCGCACCTGCCGGCGCTTGTCCTCGTCGTTCAGCCGGAGCCCGGCCTGCAGACACTGCTGGACCGCGGCCTGGCAGCCCGCCCGGCTGAAGATGAAGGTGATGGCCGGCAGCAGCCCCTCGTGGTCCAGCCGGTCGATGACCTCGGGCCTCGAAGGGGTCCAGATCCGGCTGCGCTGGCGCCGCTCGCGCTCGCGGTCCGCCTCGCGCACCATCTTGCCGCGGCGCCGGTCGCGCGGGTTGTGACCGACCTGGTTCTCCATGCGGGCGAGCCGCACGAGATCCGGGTTGACCTCACGGCGTCCCGTGCCCCGGCCCCCGTGATCGGTCTCCTCCTCGAAGAGGTCGTACATCCGGCGCCCGGCCAGCACGTGCTGCCAGAGCGGCACGGGGCGGTGCTCGGAGACGATCACCTCGGTGTCGCCGCGGACGGTGCCCAGCCAGTCACCGAACTCCTCGGCGTTGGACACCGTCGCCGACAGGGACACCAGGGTCACGGACTCCGGCAGGTGGATGATCACTTCCTCCCACACCGCGCCCCGGAAGCGGTCGGAGAGGTAGTGCACCTCGTCCATCACCACGTAACCGAGGCCGGTCAGGGACTGTGAGCCCGCGTACAGCATGTTCCGCAGGACCTCGGTGGTCATGACGACCACCGGTGCCTCGGGATTGACACTGTTGTCGCCGGTCAGCAGACCGACCTTGTCCGCGCCGTGACGCCGGGCCAGGTCGGCGAACTTCTGGTTGGACAGCGCCTTGATCGGGGTGGTGTAGAAGCACTTGCGGCCCTGCTGGAGCGCGAGGTGCACGGCGAACTCGCCCACGATCGTCTTGCCCGAGCCGGTGGGCGCGGCCACCAGCACGCCCTTGCCCGCCTCCAGGGCCTCGCACGCCTCGACCTGATAGGGGTCGAGACCGAATTCGTACAACTCGCGGAAGGGCCCGAGGGCGGTGGCCCGCTCGGCCGCACGGACGCGGGAAGCCTGGTATCGCTCAGCTGGTGAGAGGTCCTCTGTCATCTTGATACGAGCCTACCCGCCGCCTCTGACAGTCAGGCGATCTTTACTTTCCCGGGCAGAGGACCCTCACCGCGCCCGGCACGCTGGTGGCCGTGAGGGGCAGCGCACCCAGTGGCTCCCCGTCCGCGTAGGCGGTGACACCCGGCGCCGCCAGCTCGATGGAGGAGACCCGGTGCACGGTGACCTTGGGATGCCCCAGGTGCATACCCCTGTACACCTGGGGGAACACCTTCAGCAGCGTCGCCCGGCCGCAGTCGCCCACCACGGTCACGTCGAACAGCCCGTCGTCCATGACCGCGTCCGCACAGATCCGCATGCCACCGCCGTACGAGGGCCCGTTGCCCACCGCGATCAGCGTCGCCTCGACCTCCCGGACGGCGCCACCGTCGAGCCGGATGCGGTACGGGATCGGCTTGAACGCCGCCAGCTCGGCGAGGATCGCCAGGTCGTACTTGAAGCGCCCGCCCCGGACCATGCGGTTGCCCCGGTCGTTCACCCGTGAGTCGAAGCCGGAGGCGAGGACCGAGCCGAACCACCGCCCGCCGGCCCGCCCGAGGTCGATGTCCCGGATACGGCCCTCCTTGAGGGCCCGGGCGGCCAGCCGGCCGGCGGCGGCCGGGTCCCGAACCGGAAGGCCGAGCGCGCGGGCGAAGTCGTTGCCGGTACCGACGGCGACGACGCCGAGCGGGGTCGTGGTCCCGGCGACGGCCTGAAGGGCGAGGGAGGCCATCCCGTCCCCGCCCACGGCTATCACCGCCCCGGTCCCGGCACACACGGCCGCGCGGACCCGGAGCAGCGCATCATCCGCGTCCGCTCCAAGGACGGTGCGCACCGAGAACCCGGCGTCCCGCAACGCCGAAGCGGCCGGCTGCGCGGCGTGCGCGCCCCGGCCGCGTCCTGCGGTGGGATTGACGAAAAGGGTGATCTCGCTGGTCACCCGCCGGACCCTACAAGGTCAGGTGATGTCGTCGTAACCGTTGAGCCGGTGCGAGCGGGCGCCGTCCGGCGCCCCGGTCGCCTGCTCGGGCAAGGGGGCACGCGAGGCGGACACCACCTCGGGGGTGAGGTCCAGCCTCGACGCCTCGTCGTCGTCGAGCTCGGCGTCGGGGTTGTTGCGGCGTCTGCGGGCGTCGTTGAGGAGCGAGAAGCCGGTGGCCACGAAGTAGAGCACGGCCAGCGGTCCCGCGAGGAGCAGCATGGAGACCGGTTCACCACCGGGCGTGGCGATCGCCGCGAACCCGGTGAGGCCGATGATCATGCCCCGCCACCAGCCGAGCATCCGCTTGCCGGTGACGACGCCCGTCATGTTCAGCGCGATGAGGAAGAGCGGCAGTTCGAAGGCGAGACCGAAGACGATCACCATGCGCGTGAGCAGATCCAGATAGCTGTCGAGCCCGATCTGGTTCTGCACGTCGCTGGGGGTGAACCCGAGCATGATCTCCGCCGTCTGCGGCAGGATCGAGTAGGCGAGGTATCCGCCAGCGAGGAACAACGGCGCTCCGAGGACCGCGAAGCCGTAGGCGTACCGCTTCTCGCCCTTGTGCAGACCCGGCGCCACGAACGCCCACAGCTGGTAGAGCCAGACCGGGGCGGCCAGCAGCACACCCGACATCAGGGCGACCTTCAGCGCGTTGGTGAAGGGGCCCATCAGGGTGTCGGTCTTCAGCAGCGCGCAGGGATTCCCGTTCTTCGCGACGACGACAGCGCCTTCACAGCCCACCGAGCTGATGAGCGGGCGCAGCAGGAAGTCGTAGATGTCCTTCTGGAAGAAGGCGGCGACGATCGTCACCACGAGAATCGCCAGTACGGCCTTCAGCAGCCGGTTACGCAGCTCACGCAGGTGATCGAGGAGGGGCATGCGCCCCTCCTCGTCCTTCTCCTGCTTGCGGGCAGACTTGAGCAACCCACTTCCCTCATCTCGTGCGGCAGCTGTCGGTGGAGCCTGCCGGCTGTCAGCCCTGGGTGGTGGGCTGGGTGGGCTTGACGTCGCTGACCGGGCGGGAGCTGCTGACGTCTCCGGGCGCCGCCTGGATGGTGCGTGCGGGGGTCGCCTGCGGAGTCTGGTCCGTGACGGTCTCGGTGGTGGGCGCCGCGGGCTCCGCGTCGTCCTTCTTCATCGCCTTGGCCTCGCTCTTGAGGATGCGGGCCGACTTGCCGAGCGAACGCGCCATGTCCGGAAGCTTCTTGGCACCGAAGAGAAGCAGGATGACAGCGATGATCAGAACGATCTCGAGGGGCTTCAGATTGCCGATCATGTGCGACTTCCTTCTCACTGAGGCGGCTGGAGGGTGGGCTCGCTACCCGTTCGATCGGACACCGGCCCGATCCGTGCGCTGGCAGCGATCGTATCCCGCAGGGGTGAACAGGGGGCAATGCCCTTGCGTACTCCCGGTTGCGACCCTCACCTCCCTGCCTGGGCCGACACCTGCAGCGTACCCCTCGAACCCCCGGAACAGGAGGCCGCACACCTTCTATCGCAGGGTCTCACCGGCGGCGGCCAGGCCGGTCGCCGCCCGTTCGAGATCCTCCGCCGCCCTGTTGATCCGGTCGGTGGTGGCGGCGACCTGGCGGCCGAGCCGCTGGGCCTCCACGAAGACCTTGACGGCGAGAACGCCGAGTACGGCGGTCCCCAGGAATCCCAGGGCGATGGCGAGCATGGGCCAGAACATGCGGCGGTGCCTCGATGTCGTCGGGTGTTACGGGGCGGTGTGGAGGCGCAGCGTCCGCACGCCTCCACCGGTGAGGAGTTCGATGACGCGCTCCCCCGCGGGCTTGCGGACGGCGGCGCCGCAGGCGGGGCAGGTGAAGGTGTAGAACGTGGTGCGGCTGCCGGCGCCGATGACGAGACGCAGGGCGCCCGCAGCGAGCTCGAAGCGCTCACGGCAGGCGGGGCAGGCGGCCCTGAAGCGGACGGCGGCGGGCAACGGCACGGGCGTGACACCGGTCGTCACGGACATCCGCATCTGCTCCACCTCCCCTCCGCGCCGCTCAGATCACGTCGTCGTACGCGGCGAGCGCGACCCTGGCCGCCTCGCGCGCACTGCGCGCGAGCTCGGGCGGCGAGACGATCCGCCCTTCCCCGCCGAGCCGCAGGGCGAGCCTGCGCAGCGAGGCCGGGTCGGGGGTGCGCAGGGTGATCCGCAGACCACCGTCGGGGAGCTCGTCCGCGCTGTCGTGCGGGTAGTACTCGGCGACCCAGCGGCCACCGGGCCCCACCTCGATCACGACCTCCGGGTCCTCGGCCGCCGGCTGCACGAGCCCTTCGGAGAGGTCCCGCAGCTCCAGCTCCGGCGGGGCGGAGGGGGCGTCCAGGAGCCGGATCTCGGCGACCCGGTCGAGCCGGAACGTGCGCCGGGCCTCGGAGAGCCTGCACCACGCCTCCATGTAGGTGTGGCCGACGGCGAACAGCCTGATCGGGTCCACCTCGCGCTCGGTGAGCTCGTCGCGCGCCGGGGAGTAGTAGCGCAGCCAGAGCCGGCGCCGCTCGGAGATCGCCCGGTCCACATCGGCGAAGACCCCGCCCTCGGCCTCGAAGGTGACCGAGAGCCGGGAACTGGCTGCGCCCACCTCACCGGCGGCGGTCTCCAGCTTGGCCGTCGCGCGGACCAGCGCGAGCCGGTCGCTCTCGCGGAGCCCGGGCAGGGTCGCCACGGCGCGGGCGGCGACGAGCAGGGCGGTGGCCTCGTCCGATGCCAGGCGCAGGGGCTCGGCGACGTCGTCCGGGTTGTGCCACCAGATCCGGTCGCCGTCGGTGTCGATGTCCAGGAGGTCCCCGCCCCGGAAGCTCGTCCCGCACATGGGCAGCACGTCCAGGTCGGAGATCAGCTCGTCCTCGGTGATCCCGAAGGCCCTGGCGACGTCCTGGACGTGGGCGCCGGGGCGCTCACGCAGATAGGTCACCAGGGACAGCATCCGGCGGGTCTGGTCGATCGCGTTCGCGGCCATGAGCTACGGGTCCCCTCAGTCCTTGGCCACGGCGCGCAGCCGGTCCACTACATCGGCCCGCAGATCGGCGGGTTCCCTCACGACGACGTCCGGACCGAACTCGACGAGCCAGGCATCCAGTCCGTGTCCGTACGGGATCTCCAACTCGTCCCAGCCGTCGCCGAGTTCCCGCACCGATATCGCCCGGGAGCGCAGCGGGTAACCGGAACCGGAGCGGAGTCTGATCCACGCGGTCCTGGTGGCGGTCTCACCGGCCCAGCTCTCCACGGTCTCGCGCACGGTCACCACGTCCGGTACGGGGGCGGTGAACGCCCCGGCGCGTGAGCGGACCCGGCCGGTGATCCGGGAGAGCCGGAAGACCCGCTCGGCGCCGCGGTCGCGGTCCCAGCCGGCCAGGTACCAGTGGCCCCGCCAGCACTCCAGGGTCCAGGGCTCCACCTGGCGCTGCTCGTGGTGGGCGGCGTTGCCCCTGCGGTAGTCGAAGGTGACCGGGCGGCGGTCGCGGCAGGCGAGCATCAGCGGTTCGAAGGCGGCCTCGTGCACGGGGATACGGGGTTCGAGGGCGCTGTGCACCTCGTAGGCGTCCTCCGGCATGCCCGCAGCCCGCAGCTTCTGCAGGGCTCCGCTGGCGGCACCGGCGAGGCGGGCCTGCTGCCACACCTTGGCGGCCAGCCCGAGCGCGGCGGCCTCCTCAACGTCCAGGGTGATGGGGGGCAGCCGGTTGCTGTCGCGGCGGGCGAGGTAGCCGGTCTCGGCGTCCAGGTTCTCCACGGTCTCGATGACCAGGCCGAGTTCGCGCAGATCGTCCTTGTCGCGCTCGAACATCCGGTTGAAGGAGTCGTCGGTACCCGCTTCCAGGTACGCCTCGATGGACTCGCGCAGCTCACGCTTGCTGAGCGGGCGCCGGGTACCCAGCAGGCACAGCGCCAGGTTCATCAACCGTTCGGCCTTGGCAATCGCCATCGGCGCCCTTTCTCTCCGTGCTCTCCGACCCTCGACCGTACCGCCCCGGGGTGTCCGGACAAAAAGCGAGGGCCCGTGCCTGCCGGCACGGGCCCTCGCTCACGTACGACCGTGGCTCAGACGCCCATCAGGTCGCAGACGAAGATCAGCGTCTCGCCGGGAGCGATGGCGCCCGCGCCGGCTCCGCGGTCACCGTACGCGAGGTGCGCGGGGATGATCAGCTGGCGGCGGCCGCCGACCTTCATGCCCTGCACGCCCTGGTCCCAGCCCTTGATGACCTGACCGGCACCGAGCTGGAACTTGAGCGGAGCGCCGCGGTTCCACGAAGCGTCGAACTCCTCGCCGGTGGAGTAGGCCACGCCCACGTAGTGGACGGAGACGGTCTGGCCGGCCGTGGCGACCTCGCCCTCGCCCTCCCAGATGTCCTTGATCTCCAGGTCGACCGGCGGCTCGCCACCCGGGAAGTCGATCTCGGGCTTCTCGATGCTCACTGAAGTGCTCCTCTGGATGATGAACTGGGCGACCGGGACAGTCTTACATCTTCGCCAGGACGTCGACCGCGAAGACCAGCGTCGACTTGGCGGGGATGCTCTGCTGCGCCTTGTCACCGAACGCCTGGTCCGGCGGGATGACGAGCAGGACGCGGCTGCCGACCTTCTTGTCGACCAGACCGTCCTTCAGCCCCTTCAGGGTGACCTGGGCCAGCGGGAACGTCTGGGTCTTGCCCTGGTCGTAGGTGCTGTCGAACTTCTTGCCGCCCTTCCACAGCAGAGCCACGTAGTTCACCACGACGCTGTCGCTCGCCTTGATGACCGCGCCGTCGGACTCCAGGATGTAGCTGGAGACCAGCTTGGCGGGCGGGTCGCTCTTGGGGACCGTGACGGTGGGAGCCTTGCCGTCGGTCTTGGTGCCCACCTTCGGCAGGTCGATGTCGTCCTGGGCGACTTCGGAGCCCTTGGCCGAGGCCGGGATCTGCGTCGCCTTCACGATGTCGATGACGAAGACGAGTGTGGCGTTGGGCTTGATGTCGCCCTGGCCCTGCGCTCCGTAGCCGAGCTCGGGCGGGATCACGAGCTCGACGCGGCTGCCGACCTTCTGACCGGCCAGCCCCTTGTCCCATCCCTGGATGACCATGCCCGCACCGAGCGTCAGGTCGAACGGCTGCTTGCGGTCGAAGCTGTTGTCGAACGGCTTCGTGGAGTCCCACGACTGCCCGAGGTAGTTGACCTGGATCGCGTCGCCGTTCTTCAGCTTCGCGCCGTCACCCTCACTGACGACCTCGGTCTGCAGCTCCTTGGGCGGGTCGCCCTCGCCCTTCGCGAGGGTGGGCTTCTCGCCGAACTTCGTGCCCGCGGTGATGGCGGGCATTCCGTTCTTTGACGAGGCGGTGTCGGAGCCCTTGTCGTCGCCACAGGCCACTGCCGACAGCAGCAGGAGGGGGCGACGAGAAGGCCGGCGAGTCGGCGCACTGGTTCCTCAGATCTCAGACGGCACGTTGGTTGGGTCCCCGACACTCTAGGGCGTACCCAGGGCCCCGTACGAGGAACGTACGGGCCCTGTCGTGACCTTGCGTGCCTGGGCGCCGTGCGCCCGGTCACATTCCCGCGATCAGTTTCTCCACCCGCTCGTCCACGGACCGGAAGGGGTCCTTGCACAACACCGTGCGCTGCGCCTGGTCGTTGAGCTTGAGATGGACCCAGTCGACGGTGAAGTCCCGCCGCTGCTCCTGGGCCCTGCGGATGAAGTCCCCGCGCAGCCGTGCCCTGGTGGTCTGCGGGGGCACGGTCTTGCCCTCGAAGATCTTCAGGTCGTTGCAGATGCGGGCGACCTGCCCCTTGCGCTCCAGCAGGTAGTAGAGCCCTCGGCGGCGGTGGATGTCGTGGTAGGCGAGGTCTATCTGAGCGATCCTCGGATTCGACATGGTCATGTTGTGCTTGGCGCGGTACCGCTCGATGAGCTTGTACTTCATGACCCAGTCGATCTCGGTACCGATCCGGTCGAGGTCCTCCGCCTCGATCGCGTCGAGCGTGCGGCCCCACAGTTCGAGCACCTGGTCGACGGTGCCGGTGCGGATGCCCCGGCGCTCCACGAAGTCGACGGCCTTCTCGTAGTACTCGCGCTGCACCTCGATGGCCGATGCCTCACGGCCGTTGGCCAGGCGCACCTTGCGCTGCCCGGTGATGTCGTGGCTGACCTCGCGGATGGCCCGGATCGGGTTCTCCAGGGTCAGGTCGCGCATCACGGTGCCCGCCTCGATCATGCGGAGCACCAGGTCGGTCGCGCCGACCTTGAGCAGCATGGTCGTCTCGGACATGTTGGAGTCGCCGACGATGACGTGGAGGCGGCGGTACCGCTCGGCGTCGGCGTGCGGTTCGTCCCTGGTATTGATGATCGGCCGGGAGCGGGTCGTCGCGGAGCTGACGCCCTCCCAGATGTGCTCGGCACGCTGGCTGACGCAGTAGACCGCCCCGCGCGGAGTCTGCAGCACCTTGCCGGCACCGCAGATCAGCTGCCTGGTGACGAGGAACGGAATGAGGATGTCCGCGAGCCGGGAGAATTCTCCGTGCCGGGCCACGAGGTAGTTCTCGTGGCACCCGTAGGAGTTTCCCGCCGAGTCGGTGTTGTTCTTGAAGAGATAGACGTCGCCCGCGATTCCCTCCTCGTGCAGGCGGCGTTCGGCGTCGACGAGCAGTCCTTCGAGAATGCGCTCGCCGGCCTTGTCGTGCGTGACCAGCTCGGTCACGTTGTCGCATTCGGGGGTTGCATATTCCGGATGCGATCCCACGTCGAGGTAGAGGCGGGCGCCGTTCCGCAGGAAGACATTGCTGCTGCGGCCCCATGACACAACACGGCGGAAGAGGTAGCGCGCCACTTCGTCAGGTGACAGTCGGCGCTGTCCCCTGAACGTGCACGTGACGCCGTACTCGTTCTCCAGCCCGAAAATGCGGCGGTCCATGACTGAACATTACGCCTTATGGCCTGAGCTGAAACCGGGTTCGACAGCACCGTTTCGATCATTTTCCGAACCCGTCACGAAAGTGGGCGTACGGACGGGAACTGCGAGGACCCTTCCGGTGGCCAGCAGGACCGCAAGCGCGGCCACTCCGCCCGCTCCCGCGACGGCGAAACTCCACGCCGTTCCGCCGAGCTCGACGGCCGGGCCCGCCAGGGCCGTTCCGGCCGCCGCGCCTACGCCGAACGTGGTGACGAGCCAGGAGAACGCCTCCGTGACCGTGCCGCGCGGCGCGTGCCGGTCGACGACGATGAACGAGCAGGCGATCGCGGGGGCGAGGAAGACGCCCGCGAGTGCCGCGAGGCCGGTCATGGCGGCCACGCCGGGGGTGAGCATCAACGGCAGGTAACCCAGCGCCAGCAGGGCGACGATGCCGCGCAGCCGCCGTTCGGGCGCACCGGCCCACTGCCGCGCACCGTAGGCCACTCCCCCGATCAGGGCGCCGAGGCCGAGTGCCGCCATGAGCCAGCCGTAGACGGAGGCGTCGCCGTGGTCGTCGGCGTAGGCGACGCCCGCGACCGTGATCGAGCCGAGGGCCAGCCCGACGAAGAAGAAGGAACCGAGCAGGGCGAGCAGTCCGGGCGAGCGCAGTGCGCCGAGCCAGTGCGCCTCACGGGGTGCGGAGCGCCAGGTGCGGGAGGGTTCGGAGAGGACGACGGACAGGGCTCCCGCGACCCCTATGGCGTTGATGACCAGCAGGGCCACGGCCGGCGACCAGACGGCGACGAGCACCGTCACGAGCAGCGGGCCCACGGTGAACATGATCTCCTGGGCCACGGCGTCCATGGCGTACGCCCGGTGCACCCGGTCCTCACGTCCGAGCACGGTCGGCCACAGGGCGCGCAGGCCGCCTTCCAGCGGGGGCGTGCAGACTCCCGCGATGACGACCGCCAGACAGGCCAGGGGCAGCGGGTCGAGTCCCACGAGGGCGAACAGGGCCATGCCGAGCGCGGAGAGGATCGCGGCGGGGAGCTGGACGCGCGGCTGGCCGTGGAGGTCCACCGCACGGCCGAGCAGGGGCTGTCCGACAGCCGTGGCGAGCCCGTAGGCGGCGGCGAGCGCGCCGGCCAGGGTGTAGCTGCCGCCCTCGGCCCGGGTGAACAGCACGATCGCGATGTGCGCGGTGCCGCTGGGCAGCCGTCCCACGAGGGTCCCGGCCAGCAGCCGCGTAGCGTGCCGCGCCCGGAGGACGTCCAAGTATCCCGCGGCCATTCCTGCCCCTCTCCCTCGGACGGGCTTGCGACCCGGGCCGAGGTTTTACGTATAACGCCGTGGTCCATACGTACCATGTGCGCAGTCCCGGGTCCACCTCGCGGTGTCCGGGCATCACGGCACCACCGAGCACGGAGGCCCGAAGTGACCAGCGCGCAGCAGCCCGCCCCGGCACGGCCCACCAGCCGGGACGTGGCGCGGGCGGCGGGTGTCTCCCAGGCCACCGTCTCCCTCGTGCTCGGCGACAAGTGGCGGGGCCGGGTGTCGCAGGCCACAGCCGGACGCGTCCGGGAGAGCGCGGCGGAGCTCGGATACCGGCCGAATCTCGCCGCCCGCAGTCTCCGCCTCGGCAGCACCCGGACCGCGCTCCTCGTGGTCCCCGCGCTCACCAACGAGTTCTTCGCCCGGGTCTACACGGGGGCGGCCGGTGTCGCCGCCGCGCACGACTTCGGCGTCGTGCTCTATCCGTCACCGGACGGCACCGGGCCCGCCAGGGACCCCTTCGCCTCGGCCCGTGCCTCGCTCGACGGTGTGATCGCCTCGTCCATGGCCGCGGGCGCCCTGGGCGCGCTGCGCGACGCCGGGCTGCCGCTGGTGATGCTGGACAGCGACCCGGCCGATCCGGGGGCGGCGGCGCACGTGAACCTCGATGTCGCGGACGGCATGCGCCAGGTGGCGGAGCATCTGCTGGGCCTGGGTCACCGCCGGTTCGTCCACCTCGCGTCGGCCGTGGACTCCTGGACCTTCGCGGTCCGGGCGCGGGCGCTGCACGACACCCTTCGCGCGGTGTCCGGCGCCTCCGTACGCACGGTCCCCGCCGCACTCGACGTCACAGCCGGGCGGGAGGCCGTGGAGGAGGCCCTGACGGCTCCCGGGGCCCGGCCCACCGCCATCGTCTGCGACGACGACATCCTCGCCGCGGGGGCCTGCAAGGCCGTCCGCAGGAGCGGTCTGCGGGTGCCGGACGACATCTCGGTGACCGGCTTCGACGACCTCGCTCTGGCGACGGCGGTGGAACCGGAGCTGACCACGGTGCGGCTGCCCGCCGAGCAGGTGGGCGAGCGCGGGATGACGGCGCTGCTGGCCGTCCTGGACGGCCGGCCCGGGGAGCCCGGCAGTCTGCCGGTACGGCTGGTGGTGCGCGGTTCGACCGCCCCCGCGGCCCGGACATGAGCGGCCGGCTCCCCGGCCCGCCCGTACGCGGCCGTGCCCCGCACCGCCGGACATGGCGGTACGGGACACGGCGACCAGGCGTCGAGCGGCCGGGCTAGCCCTCGGCCGGGGGCTCCGTGGTCCCGCCGGGCTTCTTGTCCTCGGCGCTTGCGGTGCTTGCCGTGCTTCCGGTCTCCGTATCGGTGGAGTCGGCGCTCTCGTCGTCGGAGGGGGCGTCCGTCGGGGTCCCGGCACCGTCCGCCTCCAGCAGGCGGGCCAGCTGCCGTCCGACGATCCGCTTGAACTTGCGCTGCTGCGGCCTGGTGCGGTCCAGCACCGCGACCTCCAGCCGGTCGGCGGGGATCTCCCGCTCACCCCCGTTGGGCTCCCGCGAGAGCGCCTGGACGGCCAGTCTGAGCGCCTCGGCGAGCGTCATGCCGTCGCGGTGGCGCTGATCGAGGAAGGTGCTGATCTGCTCGGCGTTCCCGCCGACCGCGACCGAGCCGTGCTCGTCCACGATCGAGCCGTCGTGCGGCAGCCGGTAGATCTGATCGCCCTCGGGCAGCGCGCCGACCTCGGCCACCACCAGCTCCACCTCGTACGGCTTCTCGGCCGCGCTGGAGAAGATGGTGCCCAGAGTCTGGGCGTAGACGTTGGCCAGTCCACGAGCCGTCACATCGTCACGGTCGTAGGTGTATCCGCGGAGATCCGCGTAGCGCACTCCGCCGATACGGAGGTTCTCGTACTCGTTGTACTTGCCGGCGGCGGCGAAACCGATCCGGTCGTAGATCTCGCTGAACTTGTGCAGCGCACGGGACGGGTTCTCGCCGACGAACACAATGCCGTCGGCGTACTGCAGCACGACCAGGCTGCGACCACGGGCGATGCCCTTCCGGGCGTATTCCGCCCGGTCGGCCATGGCCTGCTGAGGTGAGACATAGAACGGCGTCGACACCGGCTATCCGTCCCTTTCTGTCAGTGACGAGTGCATCGAAGAAACGGGGAGGCCGTCAGAGCAGGGCGGCGCGCGGGCCGTCGGGCTCCTGCATCCGGCGCTCCAGCACGGCGCGGGCGACCTCGGCGGACTCCACGTCGGTCAGCCTCCGGAAGCCCTCGTCCGTGATGACGGTGACGATCGGATAGATCCGGCGTGCCACGTCAGGCCCGCCGGTCGCGGAGTCGTCGTCCGCCGCGTCGTAGAGCGCCTGCACCACCAGGGTCAGCGTCTGCTGCTCCGTCAGGTCGTCGCGGTAGAGCTTCTTCATCGATCCGCGGGCGAAGATCGAACCGGAACCGGTGGCCGCGTACCCGACTTCCTCCGAGCGGCCGCCCGTGACGTCGTACGAGAAGATCCGGCCCTTCTCGCGGTCCACGTCGTACCCCGCGAAGAGCGGGACGACGGCGAGGCCCTGCATGGCCATGGCCAGATTGCTGCGGATCATGGTGGAGAGGCGGTTGGCCTTGCCCTCCAGGGAGAGCGTGGCGCCCTCGACCTTCTCGAAGTGCTCCAGCTCCAGCTGGAACAGCTTGACCATCTCCACGGCCAGGCCCGCCGTACCGGCGATGCCCACCGCCGAGTACTCGTCGGCCGGGAAGACCTTCTCGATGTCGCGCTGCGCGATCATGTTCCCCATGGTCGCCCGCCGGTCACCGGCGAGCACCACGCCACCGGGGAAGGACGCCGCGACGATGGTCGTCCCGTGCGGTGCCTCGATGGCCCCCTGAAGGGGCGGCAGGCTCCGCTTGCCGGGCAGCATGTCCGGTGAGTGGACGGACAGGAAGTCCATGAACGAGGACGAACCCGGCGTCAGGAAGGCAGCTGGTAGACGCCCGGTGCTACGAGTGTTGGCTTCCACGCGTTTCCCTCCAGGTATGCGATGGCCCTGCGCAAGGTGTCAGGATCATCCCCCGACTTGCCGATGGCCGGATCACGGTTGAAGCACGGTACGCCCCGGACCCTACCCGTCCCGTGGGAGTGATCAACATGGATGGCGGGTGCGGCCGGGCAGATCGCGCGGACGCGGTCCGGGACAAGATCCTCTCGTTTCGCCCGGCCCCGGTCACGCCGTACGGACGCCGGAGGCCGCCCGCAGCGCCCGCACGGCCCCGCGCGCTGCGCAGCGCGTCGGCAGGCCGTGAGAGGCGGTCGGGCCGCGGTGCCGTGCGACGCGCGGCGGCTCGCGGGACCCCGTGGTCCGTCGTCCCGCCCGCGGTGCCGGCCGAACGCCTCAGGGAGCACGAACCGCTCACAGCGAGGGCCCCCTCCCCTCGGCCTCCATGGACGTGGGTTACTGCCCGCCCTTTTGGACGAAGGACCTCACGAAGTCCTCAGCGTTCTCCTCGAGGACGTCATCGATCTCGTCCAGCACCGAGTCGACGTCGTCGCTCAGCTTCTCCTGTCGCTCCGCGAGGTCCTCGGAAGCCTGCGCGTCCTGCGTCTGCTCCTCGGTCTCCTCGGTGGAACGCGTCGCCTTCTGCTGTCCGCCGCCGGTGTCCTTGGTCGCCATGTAGCTCACCCCGCTCGGTTCGAAGCACTTGATCAGACCCTACCTACGGGGTCCGACATTGGCCCGGTACTTGTCTCAACGTCCGGAGGTCATGGGAATGATTCCCAGCCGGGAGCCCTTTCAGCCGCCCGAGAGCACCCGGACCAGCTCCTCCGCCGTACGGCAGCGGTCCAGGAGGGCCTTGACGTGCTCGCGCGTCCCGCGCAGCGGTTCCATGGTGGGGACCCGTTGCAGGGAGTCGTGGCCAGGCAGGTCGAAGATGACCGAGTCCCAGGAGGCCGCGGCGACGTCGTCCGCGTACTGCTCCAGGCACCGGCCCCGGAAATAGGCCCTGGTGTCCTCCGGAGGCTTGGTACGCGCCCGCTCGACGTCGTTCTCGTCGAGGAGGCGCTTCATCCTGCCACGGGCCGCCAGACGGTTGTACAGCCCCTTGTCGGGCCGCACGTCGGCGTACTGGAGGTCCACCAGGTGCAGGCGCGAGGCGTCCCAGTCGAGGCTGTCGCGGCGCCGGTAGCCCTCCATGAGCTCCTTCTTCGCGACCCAGTCCAGCTCTCCGGACAGGCTCATCGGATCGTTCTCCAGCCGGTTGAGCGTGTCCTCCCACCGGAGCAGTACGTCCTTGGTCTGCTCGTCGGCGTCCGCGCCGTACCTCTCCTCGACGTACTTGCGGCCCAGCTCGAAGTACTCCATCTGGAGCTGCACGGCGGTGAGTGTGCGGCCGCTGCGCAGAGTGATCAGCTGCTTCAGCTCCGGGTCGTGCGAGACCTGGTGCAGGGTGCGCACCGGCTGGTCGACGGCGAGGTCGACGTTGATGAAGCCGTCCTCGATCATCGACAGGACCAGTGCCGTGGTGCCCAGCTTGAGGTACGTCGAGATCTCGGACAGGTTCGCGTCGCCGATGATCACGTGCAGCCGGCGGTACTTCTCCGCGTCCGAGTGCGGTTCGTCGCGCGTGTTGATGATGGGGCGCTTGAGCGTGGTCTCCAGGCCCACCTCGACCTCGAAGTAGTCGGCGCGCTGACTGATCTGGAAGCCGTGCTCATGGCCGTCCTGGCCGATGCCGACCCGGCCCGCGCCGGTCACGACCTGCCGGGAGACGAAGAAAGGCGTGAGGTGGCGCACGATGTCCGAGAACGCGGTCTCCCGCTTCATCAGGTAGTTCTCGTGCGTCCCGTAGGAGGCGCCCTTGTTGTCGGTGTTGTTCTTGTACAGGTGGATCGGCTGGGCGCCGGGGATCGCGGCGGCCCGCTCGGCGGCCTCCGCCATGATCCGTTCGCCGGCCTTGTCCCAGAGCACCGCGTCCAGCGGATTGGTGATCTCGGGGGAGCTGTACTCGGGGTGCGCGTGGTCGACGTAGAGCCGCGCACCGTTGGTGAGGATGACGTTGGCCAGGCCGATGTCCTCGTCGGTGAGCTGGCTGGAGTCCGCGGTCTCCCGGGCGAGGTCGAAGCCTCGCGCGTCGCGCAGCGGATTCTCCTCCTCGAAGTCCCAGCGGGCGCGGCGCGCCCGGTGCATCGCCGCCGCGTAGGCGTTGACGATCTGGGACGAGGTGAGCATGGCATTGGCGTTGGGGTGACCGGGGACGGAGATCCCGTACTCGGTCTCGATGCCCATTACTCGCCGTACGGTCATGCGGCCCTCCTTGCCCGGCGGCGCTCCCCTCCGGGGGCGGCGCTCACGTACCGCTGCTTGTCCGGCGGTGTGCGGTACCCGACTCCGCACTGCGCGACTCGGCGGTACGGCAGAGCCTAGAGCGCCATTGCGCCGGTGGGGAGATCAAATACGTCATTGCTCCGATACGGCCGGAACGGCCGGGAAAGCGACCGGCTGCGGATGCCCGGCCGGGCATCCGCAGCCGGTCTGTGTTTTACAGGTACTGCCCGGTATTCGCCACCGTGTCGATGGATCGTCCGGTGTCCGCACCCTGCTTTCCGGTGACGAGCGTGCGGATGAAGACGATCCGCTCGCCCTTCTTTCCGGAAATCCTGGCCCAGTCGTCCGGGTTCGTCGTGTTGGGGAGGTCCTCGTTCTCCTTGAACTCGTCCACGCAAGCCTGGAGGAGGTGGGAGACCCGGAGACCCTTTTGACGGTGTTCGAGGAATGCCTTGATGGCCATCTTCTTTGCCCGGTCGACGATGTTCTGAATCATCGCGCCGGAGTTGAAGTCCTTGAAGTACAGGACTTCCTTGTCACCGTTGGCGTACGTGACTTCGAGGAAGCGGTTCTCCTCGGACTCGGTGTACATCCTCTCCACGACGGACTGGATCATGGCGTGGGCGGCGGCCGGCTTGGAGCCGGCGTGCTCGGCCAGGTCCTCCGCGTGCAGGGGCAGCGAAGGCGTCAGGTACTTCGCGAAGATGTCCTTGGCGGCCTCCGCGTCCGGACGCTCGATCTTGATCTTCACATCGAGGCGGCCGGGCCGCAGGATGGCGGGGTCGATCATGTCCTCGCGGTTGGAGGCACCGATGACGATGACGTTCTCCAGGCCCTCCACACCGTCGATCTCGGCGAGCAGCTGGGGGACGATGGTGTTCTCCACGTCCGAGCTGACACCGGAACCACGGGTGCGGAAGAGGGATTCCATCTCGTCGAAGAAGACGATGACAGGGGTGCCCTCGCTCGCCTTCTCCCGGGCACGCTGGAAGACCAGGCGGATGTGCCGCTCGGTCTCGCCGACGTACTTGTTGAGGAGCTCGGGGCCCTTGATGTTGAGGAAGTAGCTCTTCCCCGCGGGTTTGCCGGTGACCTCGGCCACCTTCTTGGCCAGCGAGTTGGCGACGGCCTTGGCGATCAGGGTCTTGCCGCAGCCGGGCGGACCGTAGAGCAGGATGCCCTTCGGTGGCCGCAGTTCGTGCTCCTTGAAGAGGTCGGGGTGCAGGTACGGAAGCTCGACCGCGTCGCGGATCAGCTCGATCTGGTCGCCCAGTCCGCCGATCTTCTCGTAGTCGATGTCCGGGACCTCTTCGAGGACCAGTTCCTCGACCTCGCTCTTGGGGACCACTTCGTAGACGTAGCCGGATCTGGGTTCCAGCAGGAGGGCGTCGCCCGGCCGGATGGTGATGTCGAGCAGCGGCTCGGCGAGCCGCACCACGCGCTCCTCGTCGGTGTGACCGACCACCAGGGCCCGTTCGCCGTCCTCGAGGATCTCCTTGAGGGTGACGATGTCCCCGGCACGCTCGAACGCCATGGCCTCGACCACGTTGAGCGCTTCGTTGAGCATGACTTCCTGACCTCTTCTGAGGTCTTCGAGCTCGACACCGGGGCTGACGTTCACCCGGAGCTTGCGGCCCCCGGTGAAGATGTCGCAGGTGCCGTCCTCGTTGGTCTGCAGGAAGACACCGAAGCCGGCCGGCGGCTGTGCGAGCCGGTCGACCTCCTCCTTGAGGGCCACGATCTGGTCCCGGGCCTCGCGGAGCGTGTTGGCGAGCCGCTCGTTCTGCGCGGACACGCCGGCGAGGTTGGTCTGCAACTCGACGATCCGCTCTTCGAGAATCCTCGTATGACGCGGAGAGTCGGCGAGCTTACGTCGCAGGACGGCGATTTCCTGCTCAAGATAGGCGACCTGGCCGGCTGGGTCTTCTGACCCCCGCCCGGGCCGGATGCCGCGGTTGATGTCGTCGTCGTGGGCTGCCACGGTCCTCACCTCCTCCAAGGGGAGCTGGACGCTTCCTGACCCTACCTGGGTGGGTGATGATTGAAACCCCTAGATCACAAAGACTGCGGGGCGTGTCCGATCTTCACCCTTGCGCTCCCCCTCACGCCAAGGGAATACCCACTTTCAGCACCCGAAAGCGGCCGGTTGTATCGTCGAAGTGTTCAACACCCGCCAGGGCTGGATTCATTTGCTTCGGATACGCAGGGAACGGCAGGACATATGACCGTGCGGCAGGACGCTCCGGGCGAGGGCGAGACACAGGATCTGGAGGTCTGGATCGACCAGGACCTCTGTACGGGCGACGGCATCTGCGTGCAGTACGCACCGGAGGTGTTCGAGCTGGACATCGACGGTCTGGCGTACGTGAAGAGCGGCGGGGACGAGCTCCTCCAGGACAAGGGCGCCACGACGCCCGTGCCGCTGCCGCTCCTCCAGGACGTGGTCGACTCGGCCAAGGAGTGCCCGGGCGACTGCATCCACGTACGACGTGTCTCGGACAGCGTCGAAGTATTCGGCCCGGACGCCGCGTAGCGGTCCGGGCGGCCCGGACGGGGTGCCTCAGGCGCCGCGGGCCGGGTCCTGGGCCGATCTGACGAAGGCGTCGCCCTCCCACCGCCAGCCGGCCCGCTCCTGCTCGTCGGGGCAGCAGCGCGGCACGTCCGCGGAGGAGTAGCCGAGCAGCGTCGCCGAGACGATTCCGTCCCGTACGGAGAAGTCGGTGACCGTCAGTTTGCGGGCGGGGTCCACCAGGGTCGCGACGACTGTCGGGGCGGCCCCGCTTCCGTGTGTCAGGACGTAGACGCCGCTGGGCGGCGTGCCCGTGCCGGCGTCGCAGCGGACCACGGCCACGGTCTCGGGGCGGCCGTCGCCGTCGAGGTCTCCGGCCGCTTCGTGGGTCACCACGTTCTTCGCGCCGCCGCAGTCGAGCGGGTACGCCGCGGCCGCCGCGTCGGGAGCGGCCACGGGGGCTCCGCCCCGCGAGGAGGCGGCGGATGCCGTGGCGGTGGCGGTGCCCGGCTGGAGCAGGCCCGCGCAGGCCACGACGGCCGCCATGGCCGTCGCCGTGGCGAGCCAGTGCACCGGCTTCGTCGCGGTGTGCGCGAGGTCCGGGAGCGCGGAGGTCTGCACGCGGTATGTCTCCTGTGGTTCCTGGGGGCCCGGGTGGGCGGTGCCGGCTGCGCGCCGGCGGGCGGGGGTGGCCAGCATCGTGCCACACCTGGCACGGCATCGGAACGGCGGGGCAACAAAAAGGCGTCGTTGCCGAGTTCCCGCCGGTGCGGGGAACTCGGCAGCGACGCCCGAGCGTTGTACGGGGTCAGGCGCGGGAGGAGGTGCTGCCCGGACCGTCGTAGTCGTCACCGTAGGCGCCCTTGGAGGGGCGGCGGCGGCGCAGCGGGGCCTCGACGCCGTCCGCCAGGCGGCGGGCGGTGACCAGGAAGCCGGTGTGGCCGATCATCCGGTGGTCGGGGCGGACGGCCAGGCCCTCGACGTGCCAGTTGCGGATCATCGACTCCCAGGGCTGCGGCTCGGCGAAGCAGCCGATCTCCCGGATGGACTCGACGGTCCGCGAGAGCTGGGTGGTGGTGGCGACGTACGCGCAGAGGATGCCGCCGGGCACGAGCGCCTTGGAGACGGCCTCCAGGCACTCCCAGGGAGCGAGCATGTCCAGGACGACCCGGTCGACGTCGGTGTCCGAGAGATTGTCCTGGAGGTCGCCGACGGTGAGCTGCCAGGCGGGGTGCGGGGAGCCGAAGTAGCGCTCGACGTTCTGCTGGGCGATCTCGGCGAAGTCCTCGCGGCGCTCGTAGGAGTGCAGCATTCCCTGCTCGCCGATGGCCCGCAGCAGGAAGGTGCTGAGCGCGCCCGATCCCACGCCGGCCTCCACGACGCGGGCGCCGGGGAAGATGTCGCCGAAGGCCAGGATCTGCCCCGCGTCCTTCGGGTAGACCACGGCGGCACCGCGGGGCATGGACAGGACGTAGTCGGGGAGCAGGGGGCGCAGCGCGAGGTAGGCGACGTTTCCCGTGGTGCGGACAACACTGCCCTCGGGAGCACCGATCAGCTCGTCGTGCGGGAAAGAACCCTTGTGGGTGTGGAAGTTCTTTCCGGCTTCGAGCGTGAAGGTGTAGTGGCGTCCCTTGGGATCGGTGAGCTGTACCTGGTCCCCGACCTTGAAGGGCCCGCGACGTCGGGCGGCACCGGTCGGTTCAGACATGTGGCCAGCGTACCGGTGTTTTGCGGGGCTCCGACCGCTCCGGCCGCGGTGTCAGGCGGCCGGGCGCGCCATCGCGGCGACGAAAGCGCGTTCGACGTCCGTGGTGGACAGGACCCCGTAGATCTCGCCGGTCTCCTCGACGACCAGGTACTCGGTGGCCGGGGTGGTCTTGAGGTGGTCCAGGAGGGCTTCACCGGCGAGTTCGGCGGGAATCCTCATGCCCTCGGTGAGGTCCTGGGCCAGGCCGCTGACGGCGACCCAGGGGCGGCGGTGTTCGGGGACGCCCGCGATGGCGGCCTCGCGGACCACGGCCTTGGGGGTGCCCTGTCCGTCGACGACGACGAGGGCGCGGGCTCCCGCCTCGTTGGCCCGGCGCAGGGCCTCGGAGAGGGGGGTGGCGGACTCCACGGGGACGGCGCGCCGGGTGAGGGTGCGGGCGCGCAGGTCGGGGAGGTGCTCGCGGAGGCGGGCCAGGCGCAGGCTGTTCCCGGCGCCCGTCCAGATGATCCCGGCGAGGATGGCGGCGAGCAGCGCGTCCGTGACGGTCTCCACGCCGCTGATCTCCTCGGTGGCGTTGCCGAGGGCCCCCGTGTGGGTGAGGAGCGGGAGCCCGATGAGCACGGCCACGGCGAGGCCCCTGCCGACCCAGGCCGCGGCGATGGTGCCGCTCATGGGCTTGCCGGTGATCTTCCAGACGACGGCGCGCAGCATGCGTCCGCCGTCGAGCGGGAGGCCGGGCAGCAGGTTGAAGGCGGCGACGAGGAGGTTGGAGATCATCAGCCCGGCGAGGAGCACACCGGGCACGGTGGGCGGATCGACGAACTGCATGCCGGCGTAGAAGACCCCGGCGAGCACGAGGGAGAGCAGCGGGCCGACGAAGGCGAGGACGAACTCGCGGCCGGGGGTCTCGGACTCCTTCTCGATCTCGGAGACGCCGCCGAAGAACTGGAGCTGGATGCGCCTGACGGGCAGCTTGTAGCGCAGCGCAGCGACCGTGTGGGCGAGCTCGTGGACCAGGACGGAGGCGTAGAAGGCGATCGCGAAGAACAGCGAGACGAGGTAGCGGGTGTTCCCGAGCTCGGGCAGGACCCGTTCGAGCTGGCCGCCGAAGACCCACGTGATGAGCGCCGCGACGATGAACCAGCTGGGCGCGACGTAGACCGGCACGCCGAAGGGGCGGCCCATGAGGATGCCGCCGCCCGGTTCCGCCGGTCGCCGCGGTGCGCCCTTGCCTGGTGCGGCGCCCGGGTCCGTGCCCCCTGCGCCTGGCTGCGGCCGCCCGCTGTCGCCGCTGTCGTCCACGAGGTCCCTTCGGTCGGTGGCGTTCACCACGATCATGCAGTGTGCGAGGGTCTGTCGTCGATGGTATTCCGCCCGCTGTCGGTGGCGGGCCGTAGGGTCTTCGGCATGACCTCCGCACCCCGGCCGCCTCAGCCGCCCACGTCGTTGTCGCCGTCGCGGGCGAGCGACTTCATGCAGTGTCCCCTGCTGTACAGGTTCCGGGTCATCGACCGGCTTCCCGAGAAGCCCAGCGAGGCGGCCACCCGGGGCACACTGGTCCACGCGGTCCTTGAGCGTCTGTTCGACGATCCGGCGGTGGAGCGTACGGCCCCGAAGGCGCGGGCGCTGATTCCCGGCCAGTGGAACCGCCTGCTGGAGTCGAAGCCCGAGCTGACGGAGCTGTTCCCGGACGACGCGGAGGGCGAGCGGCTGACGCGCTGGCTCGGCGAGGCGGAGCGGTTGGTCGAGCGGTGGTTCTCGCTGGAGGACCCGGCACGCCTGGAGCCGGCCGAGCGTGAGCTGTTCGTCGAGACGGAGCTGGAGTCCGGGCTGCGGCTGCGCGGGGTGATCGACCGGATCGACGTGGCGCCGACGGGCGAGGTCCGGATCGTGGACTACAAGACCGGCAAGGCGCCGCGTCCGGAGTACGCGGAGGGCGCGCTGTTCCAGATGAAGTTCTACGCCCTGGTGGTCTGGCGGCTGAGGAAGGTGGTGCCCAAACGCCTCCAGCTGGTCTACCTCGGCAGCGGTGACGTCCTGACGTACGACCCGGTCGAGGCGGATCTGGAACGGGTGGAGCGCAAGCTGCTGGCGCTCTGGGAGGCGATCCGGGAGGCGACGGAGAGCGGTGAGTGGCGGCCGAGGCCGACGAAGCTGTGCGGCTGGTGCGACCACCGGGCGTTGTGTCCTGAGTTCGGCGGCACTCCCCCGGTCTACCCCCTGTCCGTACGCCCGGCGCGGGCCGCCGGGGACGCGCAGGGCAGAATGGCACCCCGGGCCGAGGCCGGCCAACCGGTGGCCCTCGAAGGCCCTTAAGGAGATTTCGTGGCGATCCGCGTCCTTCTGGTCGATGACCAGCCGCTGCTGCGCACCGGCTTCCGGATGATCCTGGAGGCGGAGGGGGATCTCGCGGTGGTCGGCGAGGCCGGTGACGGTCTGCAGGCCATCGATCAGGTGCGGGCGCTCCAGCCCGACGTCGTCCTGATGGACATCCGGATGCCCCGGATGGACGGGGTCGAGGCGACCCGGCAGATCACCGGGCCCGGCCGGGACGGTCCGGCGAAGGTGCTGGTGCTGACCACCTTCGACCTCGACGAGTACGTGGTGGAGGCGCTGCGCGCCGGAGCCAGCGGGTTCCTGCTCAAGGACGCCCCGGCCAACGAGCTGGTGCAGGCCATCAGGGTGGTCGCGGCGGGCGAGGCGATGCTGGCGCCCAGCATCACGCGCCGGCTGCTCGACAAGTACGCGGACCATCTGCCGTCGGGCGAGGAGGCCGTCCCCGACGCCCTGCACACGCTGACGGACCGTGAGGTCGAGGTGTTGAAGCTGGTGGCGCGGGGGCTCTCCAACGCGGAGATCGCCGCCGACCTGTTCGTGAGCGAGACGACGGTCAAGACCCATGTGGGGCATGTGCTGACCAAGCTGGGGCTGCGCGACCGCGTACAGGCCGCCGTGTACGCGTACGAGAGCGGACTGGTGCGCCCCGGCGCCCAGTGAGCGGGCCTGCGGAACCGGTCCGGAGCGGCGCCCCGGACCGGTTCCCCGGTTCTCAGACGGAGCGGCGTCCGAGTTCCCAGAGCTGGAGGTCGGCGGAGGCGTTGACGGCCCACTCCACCCCGGTGACGCCCTCGCGGGAGGCGATGTACTGCTTGCCCTGCCAGATCGGGAGTACGGGGACGTCCTCGGCGACGATGTCCTGGAGCTTCTCGAAGGTCTTGGACGCGGCGCTGCGGTCGGTCTTGCGGCGGGACTGCGGGATCAGGGTGTTCTCCGCCACGGCGGAACGGTAGGGCGAGTTGAGGAAGTCGTTCTTGTCCAGGAACGGTGCCGTGTAGTTGTCCGGGTCCGGGAAGTCCGGGAACCAGCCCATGCCGTAGACCTCGTACTCGCCGCGCTTCTGCGCCGGGCGGTACTCCGCCCAGGGTGTGCCCTTGATAGTGACGTCGAACAGCTTCGAGTCGTTGAGCTGCTGCTTCAGCGTCTTGAACTCGGCGGCGGTCGCGGGGCCGTAGTGGTCCGTCGTGTAGTGCAGCGTGAACTTCACCGGGGTGTCGATGCCGGCGGCCCGCAGGGTGCGCGCCGCCTTGGCCGTGTCCGGCTCGCCGTACTTGTTGAAGAACGAGTTGGTGTGCCCGGTGATGGTGGACGGGATCAGCGAGTACAGCGGCTCGGCGGTGGAGCCGTACACCTGGCTCGCGATGGCGCCCCGGTCGATGACCTGGGCCATGGCCTGGCGGACGGCCTTGTCCTTCACCGCGGGGGCGTCCGTGTCGAAGCCGAGGTAGCTGATGGCGAGGCCGGGCATCTCGGTGAGCTTGACGCCGTCCTCGGGCTTCACGAGCATCCGGCCGGCCTGCTCGGGCGACATGGTGCGGGTCATCATGTCGACCTTCTTGTCGTCGAGCGCCCGGCCCATCGCGGCGGCGTCCGGGAACAGGGCGAGCTCGACCCTGTCGTTCAGGATCTCCAGGTCGCCCTTGTACTTCGGGTTCCTGGTGAAGACGACCTTGGCGACCTGGCCCTTCTCGACCTCGGGCTTCATGGTGTACGGGCCCGAGCCGTCGACCTGGAACCCCTCGCGGGCGCCCTTGGCCGGGTACTTGCTCTTCTGGACGATGGCCGCGGCGGGGGTGGCCAGCTTGTACGGGAAGGTGGCGTCCGGGGTACGCAGGTGGAAGACGATCTCGTCCTCCCCCTTGGTCTCGATCGTGTCGATGTTGTCGAGCAGGCCGGCGGGTCCGCTGTCGGACTTGATGTCCAGTACGCGCTGGATGGAGTAGCGCACGTCCTCCGCGGTGAGCGGCGTGCCGTCGGCGAAGGTGAGGCCCCGCGCAGGGTGCAGCGGTAGCTCTCGTTCTCCGTGTCCGTGAAGGCGCAGCTCTTGGCGGCGTCGGGCACCGGCTCACCACCGCTGCGCGGGACGTGCGTGAGTGTCTGCACCGTCTGCCGCAGGACGTTCCAGACGCCCGCCTCGTACCCGGTGGCCGGGTCGAGCGGCGCCGGGTTGTCCTTGGAGGCGATGAACTGGTCCGTGGTGCCGACGACGATGGCGTCCTTGCCTCCGTCCCCACCACCCGTCACGCCGCAGGCGGCGAGTACGGGCGCGAGCAGGCCGACCACGGCCGGCAGCACCAGCGTCTTGCGGTTCATCTGGACGTTCTCCCTCATTCCGGTATGTGAGACAACGAGATTAGTAGGGATGTCCACGGGCTCCGGACAGGCGGACAGCCCTCCCACGATCCCCCGGCCTCTCCCAGGGCCCGGTCAGGGATTCACCCGGTCCCGACAGCTCCGTACCCGGCCTGACGGCTTACACCTCGGCCGGGTCCCGGTGAGGGCATGAATCGGCACATTGCACCGGATATTTCACGCGCCGAAACTCCCAGCAATCCGACAAGTCGCGCGAAGAGGTCACCAGCAGGAACTTGACATGGACCTGATTCGTGCGCACTTGCGACCGAGGGAAAACTCACATTCCGGCACCGGGAGTTTTTCCGTACATTCACAGGAGACTCCCGGTGGGCGACGTCAGAGGACTCCGGTGACCAGACCCCGGAGGAATGCCAGATCGACGTCTTCGAGGGACCCCACGACGACTCTTCCCGAGGCCGGTGCGATCGGGGCGACGGACGGCACGGCCACCACCCGGCAGCCCGCCGCCTCCGCCGCGGCCACCCCGGTCGCGGTGTCCTCGATGACGGCGCAGCGCTCCGGGTCGGCGCCGAAGCCGGAGGCCGCGGTGAGGTAGGGCTCGGGATGGGGCTTGGTACGGGTCACCTCGTCCCCGGCGACCGTGAGGCCGAAGTGGTGGTGTCCCAGCGAGTCGAGGACGCGGTCGATGATGCGCCGGTGCGAGGCCGAGACCAGGGCGGTCGGCATGTCGTGCGCGGCCAGCTCGGAGAGCAGCCGTGCCGCGCCCGGCATCAGCGGCACGCCGCGGGCGATACGCTGCTCGAAGCAGTCGTTCAGCAGCACCGTGAGCTCGTCCAGCCGGATGTCCGCGCCGGTCACGTCGATGAGATAGCCCGCACTGCGGGTCATGGGGCCGCCCACGACCACGTCGCGCCACGCCTCGTCGAGCCGGTGCCCGAGGCCGGCGAAGACCTCGACCTCCGCATCCCACCAGAAGCCCTCGGTGTCCACCAGGGTGCCGTCCATGTCGAGGAATACGGCCTGCAGGGTGGACCCATCGGCCGTACGGGTCAGGGACGCGGGGACCGTACTGGTCATCCGTACTCCTCCGTGAGGGACGAGAAGGCCGACCGCCATTCCCGTGACAGGAACAGCGACCGGCCTCACTGGACCGACCATTCTACGACGTGCCCGGCCGCCATGCGCCGAACGGCGCCTTAACGCGCGTTGAAGTACTTCGCCTCGGGGTGGTGGATGACGATCGCGTCGGTCGACTGCTCGGGGTGCAGCTGGAACTCCTCGGAGAGCTTGACCCCGATCCGCTCCGGCTCCAGCAGCCCGGCGATCTTCGCCCGGTCCTCCAGGTCGGGGCAGGCGCCGTAGCCGAGCGAGAAACGCGCCCCGCGGTACTTCAGCGCGAACATGTCCTCGACCTCGGAGGGGTCCTCCCCGCCGTATCCCAGCTCGCCGCGGACCCGGGCGTGCCAGTACTCGGCCAGCGCCTCGGCCAGCTGGACGGAGAGACCGTGCAGCTCCAGGTAGTCGCGGTAGGAGTCGGCGGCGAAGAGCTCGGCCGTGGCCTCGCCGATCTTCGAGCCGACGGTGACGACCTGGAGGCCGACCACGTCCCGCTCACCCGATTCCTCGGACCGGAAGAAGTCCGCGAGGCAGAGCCGGCGGCCCCGGCGCTGGCGCGGGAAGGTGAAGCGGGTGCGCTCCGAGCCGTCCTCGTGGAGCAGGATCAGGTCGTCGCCCTTAGATACGCAGGGGAAGTAGCCGTAGACGACGGCGGCCTCCAGCAGGTTCTCGGTGTGCAGCTTGTCGAGCCAGCCACGCAGGTGCGGGCGGCCCTCGGTCTCGACCAGCTCCTCGTACGTGGGTCCGTCACCGGCACGGGACTGCTTCAGCCCCCACTGGCCCTTGAAGAGCGCACCCTCGTCCAGCCAGGAGGCGTAGTCCTTGAGCGGGATGCCCTTGACGACCCGGGTGCCCCAGAAGGGGGGCGCGGGGACCGGGTTGTCGGTCGCCACGTCGGAGCGGCCGCCCGCCTCGGGCTCGTCGGCCTCCAGGACGGCGGCGGTGTCCTTTCTGGCGACGCGGCGCTGCTTCAGCTCCGGAAGGACGGCGCCGGGAACGCCTCGCTTGATGCCGATGAGGGCGTCCATGAGACGCAGCCCTTCGAAGGCGTCACGGGCGTAACGGACCTCGCCCTCGTAGATCTCGTGGAGGTCCTGTTCGACGTAGGCCCTGGTGAGCGCGGCCCCGCCCAGGATGACGGGGAAGTCCGCCGCCATCTTGCGCTGGTTGAGCTCCTGGAGGTTCTCCTTCATGATCACGGTCGACTTCACCAGGAGGCCGGACATGCCGATGACGTCGGCCCGGTGCTCCTCGGCCGCTTCCAGGATCGCGGAGACGGGCTGCTTGATACCGAGGTTGACGACGTTGTAGCCGTTGTTCGTGAGGATGATGTCGACGAGGTTCTTGCCGATGTCGTGGACGTCGCCGCGCACGGTGGCCAGCACGATGGTGCCCTTGCCCTCCGCGTCGGACTTCTCCATGTGCGGCTCCAGGTGGGCGACCGCGCTCTTCATGACCTCGGCGGACTGGAGGACGAAGGGCAGCTGCATCTGGCCGGAGCCGAAGAGCTCACCGACGACCTTCATGCCCTCCAGGAGCGTCTCGTTGACGATGTCCAGCGCCGGGCGGGTGCGCAGGGCCTCGTCGAGGTCGGCCTGGAGGCCGTTCTTCTCGCCGTCGATGATCCGGCGCTGGAGGCGCTCGTCGAGCGGCAGGGCGAGCAGTTCCTCGGCGCGCCCCGCCTTCATCGACTTCATGTTGACGCCCTCGAAGAGCTCCATGAGCTTCTGGAGGGGGTCGTAGCCCTCCTCGCGGCGGTCGTAGATCAGGTCGAGGGCGACCTTGACCTGCTCCTCCTCCAGGCGGGCGATGGGCAGGATCTTCGAGGCGTGCACGATCGCGGAGTCCAGTCCGGCCTTGACGCACTCGTCGAGGAAGACGGAGTTCAGCACGACACGGGCGGCCGGGTTGAGGCCGAAGGAGATGTTGGACAGGCCGAGCGTGGTCTGGACGCCGGGGCGGCGGCGCTTGAGTTCGCGGATGGCCTCGATGGTGGCGATGCCGTCCTTGCGGGACTCCTCCTGACCGGTACAGATGGTGAAGGTCAGGGTGTCGATGAGGATGTCCGACTCGTGGATGCCCCAGTTGCCGGTGAGATCGTCGATGAGGCGCTCGGCGATGGCGACCTTGTGCTCGGGCGTCCGGGCCTGGCCCTGCTCGTCGATGGTCAGCGCGATCAGCGCGGCGCCGTGCTCCCGGGCCAGTGCGGTGACCTTGGCGAAGCGGGAGTCGGGGCCGTCGCCGTCCTCGTAGTTGACGGAGTTGATGACGGCCCGCCCGCCCAGCTTCTCCAGGCCCGCCCGGATGACGTCTACCTCGGTGGAGTCGAGCACGATGGGCAGCGTGGAGGCGGTGGCGAAGAGGCCGGCCAGCTTCTCCATGTCGGCCACACCGTCCCGGCCCACGTAGTCGACGCAGAGGTCGAGCATGTGCGCGCCTTCGCGGATCTGGTCGCGGACCATCTCGACGCAGTCGTCCCAGCGGGCCTCCAGCATGGCCTCGCGGAACTTCCTGGAACCGTTGGCGTTCGTGCGCTCACCGATCGCCATGTACGAGGTGTCCTGGCGGAAGGACACGGTCTGGTAGAGCGAGGAGGCGCCCGGCTCGGGGCGCGGCTCGCGTGCGCCGGGTGTCAGGTCACGGACGCGCTCGACGACCTGGCGCATGTGCTCGGGCGTCGAGCCGCAGCAGCCGCCGACGAGCGAGAGGCCGTACTCCCGGACGAAGGTCTCCTGGGCGTCGGCCATCTCGGGCGGGGTCAGCGGGAAGTGCGCGCCGTCCTTGGTCAGCACGGGCAGTCCGGCGTTGGGCATGCACATCAGGGGCGTACGGGAGTGGCGGGCCAGATAGCGCAGGTGCTCGCTCATCTCGGCGGGGCCTGTCGAGCAGTTCAGTCCGATCAGGTCGATGCCGAGCGGTTCCAGGGCGGTGAGCGCGGCACCGATCTCGGAGCCGAGCAGCATGACGCCGGTCGTCTCGAAGGCGAGCGAGCAGATCAGCGGCACGTCCACGCCGAGGGCGTCCATGGCCCGCCGCGCGCCGATCAGGCTCGACTTGGTCTGCAGCAGGTCCTGTGTGGTCTCCACGATCAGGGCGTCCGCGCCCCCGGTGAGCAGGCCCTCGGCGTTCTGCTGGTAGCCGTCGCGCAGCACGTCGTACGCGATGTGGCCGAGGGTGGGGAGCTTGGTGCCCGGCCCGACGGAGCCCAGGACCCAGCGCTGCCGGCCGTCCCGTTCGGTGAACTCGTCCGCCACCTCGCGGGCGATCCGGGCGCCCGCCTCGGAGAGCTCCACGATCCGGTCGGCGATCTCGTACTCGTTGGCCGCGGAGTGGTTGGCACCGAAGGTGTTCGTCTCGACGCAGTCCACGCCGACCGCGAAATACTCCTGGTGCACGGAGCGGACGATGTCCGGGCGGGTGACGTTGAGGATCTCGTTGCAGCCTTCGAGGTTCTCGAAGTCCGCGAGCGTGGGGTCCTGTGCCTGGAGCATCGTGCCCATGGCACCGTCCGCTACCACCACCCGGGTGGCGAGCGCCTCACGGAGCGCTTCGGCTCGGTTCCGGCTGTCAGCGGAAGGGGTCGGCGACGAGGCCATGGATGTTCTCCCTGGGATGCGACGGCTGTCGGCTTTGCGGCCTTCCTGTGGAGGGCGCACGCCGCCAGCGTAGCCGGGAGGGGGCGCGGGCCGTCACGGTGTCCCACGGGGCGGACTGCATGCTGTTCGGGGGTGGATCGGCCGGGGCGGCGGGTACGGGGTTTCCGGGCCACCGGACATGGGTCGACATCGACCGATAGTGTTCAGCATTGTCGAACCACAGTGGAGGAGTACGGCGCGATGGCCAAGAACATCCAGTCGCTGGAGCGGGCGGCAGCGATGCTGCGGCTGCTGGCGGGCGGCGAGCGCCGGCTCGGACTGTCCGACATCTCTTCCTCGCTGGGGCTGGCCAAGGGCACCGCTCACGGCATCCTGCGCACGCTCCAGCACGAGGGCTTCGTCGAGCAGGACGCGGCGTCCGGCCGCTACCAGCTCGGCGCCGAGCTGCTGCGCCTGGGCAACAGCTATCTGGACGTGCACGAGCTGCGGGCCCGCGCCCTGGTGTGGACCGACGACCTGGCCCGCTCCAGCGGCGAGAGCGTCCATCTCGGAGTGCTGCACCAGCACGGCATCCTCATCGTCCACCACGTGTTCCGGCCGGACGACAGCCGCCAGGTGCTGGAGGTGGGCGCCATGCAGCCGCTGCACTCCACGGCGCTGGGCAAGGTGCTCTCCGCCTACGACCCGGTGGCCCACAGCGAGGCGGTCGAGGTGGAGCGGCAGGCGTTCACCCCGCGGACCGTGACCGGCCCGGAGGAGTTCGAGTCCCTGCTCGACCTGATCCGGGCGCGCGGCTGGGCCTCCGACGTGGAGGAGACCTGGGAGGGGGTGGCCGCCGTGGCCGCTCCCGTCCATGACCGGCGGCGGATGCCGGTCGGCGCCGTGGCCGTCACCGGCGCGGTGGAGCGGGTCTGTCCGGGCGGCGAGCTCCGCCCCGAGCTGATCGCCGCCGTACGCGACTGTGCCCGTGCCGTCTCCCGGGACCTGGGCGCCGGGCGCTTCTGAGGTACCGCGCCGGGCGGCCGGCCACCCCCGGCCGGGTCCGGTCGGCCCAGGTGGGCCGTCGGTAACGATCGGGGCATGTGCCGAGTCGCATGTGCCACAACCCTTGACGTTGGATTCACCGGGGAGCAACACTGCCGTTCACCGGTCGGCATTGTCGAACACCTAACGGCAATACGCGTTAGGGTGTGACAGTGCCAGGGACCGGTCGGCCCACATAGGTGAGTACCCGCACAGCGCGGATACCCATCGTGGGCGCGAACCACCGGAGGGACCCGGTGTTCGCCTTCCCCTGGACGAAGGACAAAGGAGTCACGGGTGTCCAGCTCCGACATCTTCATCGGCGAGACCATCGGTACCGCCGTTCTCATCCTCCTCGGCGGCGGAGTGTGTGCCGCCGTCACGCTCAAGCACTCCAAGGCGCGGAACGCCGGGTGGCTGGCCATCACCCTCGGGTGGGGCTTCGCCGTCCTGACCGCCGCCTACCTGGCCGGCGGCGTGTCCGGCGCGCACCTCAACCCGGCGGTGACGCTCGGCCTCGCCATCCAGGGCGGCACCGCATGGGGCGACGTACCGCTGTACTTCGCCTCCCAGCTGCTCGGCGCGATGATCGGCGCGGTGCTGGTCTGGGTGGTGTACTACGGGCAGTTCCAGGCCCACCTCACCGATCCCGAGATCGTGCGTGCCCAGCCCTTTGAAGAGGCCATGGTCGACCAGGCGGCCGCCCCGAAGGCCGGCCCCGTCCTGGGCATCTTCTCCACGGGCCCGGAAATCCGGAACGCCGTCCAGAACGTCGTCTCCGAGGTCATCGCCACCGTCGTGCTGGTCCTCGCGATCCTGACCCAGGGCCTCAACGACGAGGGCAACGGCCTCGGCACCCTCGGCGCGCTGATCACCTCCCTGGTCGTCGTGGGAATCGGTCTCTCGCTCGGCGGGCCGACCGGTTACGCGATCAACCCGGTCCGCGACCTCGGTCCGCGTATCGTGCACGCGCTGCTGCCGCTGCCGAACAAGGGCGGTTCCGACTGGGGTTACGCCTGGGTACCGATCGTCGGACCGCTCATCGGTGCCGCGATCGCGGGCGGGCTCTACAACGTCGCCTTCGCGTGAGCCGCACAGCTCAGAGCCGTACCTCAGACCACACACACCTCCGGGAGCACACCGTGACCGACGCACACACCACCGGGAGCCACGGCACCGGCCCGTTCATCGCGGCCATCGACCAGGGCACCACCTCCAGCCGCTGCATCGTCTTCGACAAGGACGGCCGGATCGTCTCCGTCGACCAGAAGGAGCACGAGCAGATCTTCCCGAAGCCGGGCTGGGTCGAGCACGACGCGGCAGAGATCTGGACGAACGTCCAGGAGGTCGTCGCCGGCGCCATCTCCAAGGCGGGCATCACCTCGGCCGACGTCAAGGCGATCGGCATCACCAACCAGCGCGAGACGACGCTGCTCTGGGACAGGAACACCGGTGAGCCCGTCCACAACGCCCTCGTCTGGCAGGACACCCGCACCGACGCGCTCTGCAAGGAACTCGGCCGCAACGTCGGGCAGGACCGTTTCCGCCGGGAGACGGGCCTGCCGCTCGCCTCCTACTTCGCCGGGCCCAAGGTCCGCTGGCTCCTGGATAACGTCGAGGGCCTGCGGAAGCGCGCCGAGCGGGGCGAGATCCTCTTCGGGACCATGGACTCCTGGGTCATCTGGAACCTGACCGGGGGCACCGACGGCGGCGTACACGTCACCGACGTCACCAACGCCTCGCGCACCCTGCTGATGAACCTGCACTCGATGCAGTGGGACGAGAAGATCCTCCAGTCGATGCACATCCCGGCGGCCGTGCTGCCGGAGATCCGCTCCTCGGCCGAGGTGTACGGCCACGCCAAGGGCGGCGTCCTGGACGGCATCCCGGTGGCGTCCGCGCTCGGCGACCAGCAGGCGGCGCTCTTCGGCCAGACCTGTTTCGCCCAGGGCGAGGCCAAGTCCACGTACGGCACCGGCACCTTCATGCTCATGAACACCGGCCACACGCCCGTCAACTCCTACAACGGGCTGCTGACGACCGTCGGATACCGCGTCGGCGACCAGAAGCCGGTCTACGCGCTCGAAGGTTCCATCGCCGTCACCGGCTCGCTGGTGCAGTGGATGCGCGACCAGATGGGCCTGATCAAGTCCGCCGCCGAGATCGAGACCCTGGCCTCCTCGGTCGAGGACAACGGCGGGGCGTACTTCGTGCCCGCCTTCTCCGGGCTCTTCGCCCCCTACTGGCGCCCCGACGCCCGGGGCGTCATCACCGGCCTCACCCGTTACGTCACCAAGGCGCACATCGCCCGTGCCGTGCTGGAGGCCACCGCCTGGCAGACCCGCGAGATCAGCGACGCCATGACCAAGGACTCCGGCGTCGAGCTGACCGCCCTCAAGGTCGACGGCGGTATGACCTCCAACAACCTGCTGATGCAGACCCTCTCCGACTTCCTGGACGCGCCGGTGGTGCGCCCCATGGTCGCCGAGACCACCTGCCTCGGCGCCGCCTACGCCGCCGGTCTCGCCGTCGGCTTCTGGCCGGACACCGACGCGCTGCGCGCCAACTGGCGCCGGGCCGCCGAGTGGACACCCCGTATGGACGCGGCCACCCGTGACCGCGAGTACAAGAGCTGGCTCAAGGCCGTCGAACGTTCCATGGGCTGGCTCGACGAAGACACTGTCGAGGAGTAAGCGATATGACCACCCTGCAGAGCGTCCCCGCCCTCGGGACGCATCCGGCCTCCGGCTCCCTTCCGAGCCGCGCCGAGACCCGGGAGCAGCTGTCCAAGGCGACGTACGACCTCCTGGTGATCGGCGGCGGCATCCTGGGCATCTCCACCGCCTGGCACGCCGCGCAGTCCGGTCTGCGGGTGGCCCTGGTGGACGCCGGCGACTTCGCCGGCGCCACCTCCTCCGCCTCCTCCAAGCTGCTCCACGGCGGTCTGCGCTACCTCCAGACCGGCGCGGTGAGGCTGGTGGCGGAGAACCACTTCGAGCGGCGTGCCGTCTCGCGCCAGGTCGCACCGCACCTGGCCAACCCCCTCACCTTCTACCTGCCGGTCTACAAGGGCGGCCCACACGGCGCGGCCAAGCTCGGAGCGGGCGTCTTCGCCTACTCCGCGCTGTCCGCGTTCGGTGACGGCGTCGGCCATGTGATCAGCCCTGCGAGGGCGCGGCGCGACGTGCCGGAGCTGCGGACGGACAACCTCAGGGCCGTCGCGGTCTACGGCGACGACCAGATGAACGACGCGCGGATGGCACTGATGACCGTGCGCGCGGCGGTCGAGGCGGGCGCGACCGTCCTCAACCACGCCGCGGTCACCGGACTGCGGTTCACCCGGGGCCGGGTCACCGGCGCCGACCTCCGCGACAGCGCGGACGGTACGGAGTTCGGCGTCGACGCCCGCCTCGTGCTGAACGCCACCGGCCCGTGGGTCGACCACCTGCGGAAGATGGAGGACCCGGACGCGGCCCCCTCGATCCGGCTGTCCAAGGGCGCGCACCTGGTGCTCAAGCGCACCCGCCCGTGGAAGGCGGCGCTCGCCACCCCGATCGACAAGTACCGGATCACGTTCGCGCTGCCGTGGGAGGACATGCTGCTGCTCGGCACGACCGACGAGGAGTACGAGGGCGACCCCGCGGACGTCGCGGTGACGGAGAAGGACACGGCGCAGATCCTGGACGAGGCGGCGTTCTCCGTCCGCGACCAGCAGCTGTCGCGTGATCTGATCACGTACTCCTTCGCGGGCCTCAGGGTGCTGCCGGGCGGTCCCGGCAGCACGTCCAAGGCGAAGCGGGAGACCGTCGTGACGGAGGGCCGGGGCGGAATGCTCTCGGTGGCGGGCGGCAAGTGGACGACGTTCCGCCACATCGGCCGCACGGTGATGAACAAGCTGGCCGCGCTCCCGGGCCGGCCCCTCGGGGACGACATGGAGCCGATGGCACGGCTGCCCAGGAAGCTCCCGCTGCCCGGCATCGCCAACCCCCAGGCGGTCGCCCACCGGCTGATGATCGACGGCGGTACGCCCGGCCCGCAGATGGCGGCCGACACGGCCAGGCACCTCGCCACCCACTACGGCTCGCTCTCCTTCGACATCGCGCGGCTCGCCAACGAGAACCCGGCGCTGGCCGAGCGCGTCCACCCGGACGCCCCGGAGATCTGGGCGCAGGTCGTCTACGCCCGCGACCACGAGTGGGCCGAGACGGCGGACGACGTGCTGCGCCGCCGTACGACGCTGACGATCCGGGGGCTGGCGACGGACGGCATCAGGGCCCGGGTGGAGGGTCTGCTCGCCGAGCGGGACTGACCGGTCCGGCGCGTGGGACAGGGGCGGCCTCCTTCGGGAGGCCGCCCCTCCGCATGCTCCACCGGGTACACGGCCCCTCATAATGGACGGATACATCGGATGTCTGATTCCCGTCCGTACTCCAGGAGGACCGTCATGGCTGTCACCGACGAGGCGATCGAGAAGATCAAGGAAATGATCGTCTCGGGCGCTCTGCGGCCCGGTGACCGGCTCCCCAAGGAGAGCGAACTCGCCGCGGAGCTCGGACTGTCCCGCAACTCCCTGCGGGAGGCGGTCCGGGCCCTGTCGCTGATCCGCATCCTCGACGTGCGGCAGGGCGACGGAACCTACGTCACCAGTCTGGACCCGCAACTGCTCCTGGAAGCCATGAGCTTCGTCGTGGACTTCCACCGTGACGACACCGTGCTGGAGTTCCTCGCGGTACGCCGCATCCTCGAACCGGCCGCCACGGCGATGGCCGCCGGGCTGATCAGCGACGCCCAGCTGGATCTCCTCGGCTCGCGGCTGAACGCACTCGGCGGGAATCCGTCCGTGGAGCAACTGGTCGCCGCCGACCTGGAGTTCCACCGGGGCATCGCGCAGTCGTCGGGCAACTCCGTGCTCTGCTCGCTGCTCGACGGGCTCTCCGGGCCGACGACCCGGGCGCGGGTCTGGCGCGGCCTGACCCAGGAGGACGCCGTCAGCCGCACTCTCCACGAGCACCGGGCGATCCTCTCCGCGCTCCGGGACAGGGACGCGGAGGCCGCCCGGGCCTGGGCGACCGTCCATGTGGCGAGCGTGGAACAGTGGTTGCGCTCGGCCCTGTGATCCGCGTACGGCCGGGGGCGGCGGCAGGTCGCGGCCTCAGCCGGTGGCGGGGCGCGGGTGCGGCAGGGCGTGCCAGGCGGCGGGGACCGTGCCCCGGACGTGACGTCCAGGACGCGGCTCCTTTCCTTTTCCGACCGGTGTCGCACCCCGGAGGGCACAGTTCACCCGCCGGTGCTCGCGGGCTGCGATGGGACAGCCCGGAAGCCGTAAGGTTGGTGCGTACACAAGGCAACTTCGGAAGGGGGTCTGGGTGATCGAGCTCGAGGGGGTACCCGAGCTGGTCGACCCGGTCATGGTGGCCGCGTTCGAGGGCTGGAACGACGCCGGTGACGCCGCCTCCACAGCTGTCGGCCATCTGGACCGGGAATGGAAGGGCGAGGTGTTCGCGGCGCTCGACGCCGAGGACTACTACGACTTCCAGGTCAACCGTCCCACGGTGTGGCTGGACGGCGGGGTGCGAAAGATCACCTGGCCCACCACCCGCCTCTCCGTGGTCCGCGTCGGCGGGGACAAACCCCGCGACCTGGTCCTCGTCCGCGGCATCGAGCCGTCGATGCGCTGGCGTTCGTTCTGCAACGAGATCCTGGGATTCGCCCACGAGCTGGGCGTCGAGATGGTCGTCATCCTCGGGGCGCTGCTCGGCGACACCCCGCACACCCGGCCGGTGCCGGTCAGTGGCGTGACGTCAGATCCCGACCTGGCCAGGACGATGGATCTGGAGGAGACCCGGTACGAGGGCCCGACGGGCATCGTCGGCATCCTCCAGGAGGCGTGCACGCACGCGGGTGTTCCCGCGGTGAGCCTGTGGGCGGCGGTGCCGCACTACGTGTCGCAACCGCCCAACCCCAAGGCGACGCTGGCGCTGCTGAACCGTCTTGAGGACCTGCTGGGACTGCGCATCCCGTTGGGTGAACTGCCCGAGGACGCCCGCGCCTGGCAGCTCGGGGTCGACCAGCTCGCCGCCGAGGACAGTGAGGTCGCCGAGTACGTGCAGACGCTGGAGGAGGCCCGCGACACCGCTGAGCTGCCCGAGGCGACCGGCGAGGCCATCGCCCGGGAGTTCGAGCGCTATCTGCGGCGCCGTGACGGCGGTCCGGGCCAGGGGCACGGCGGGCACGCGACGGAGAGCGGTGACGTCTCCTATCTGCGGGACACGTCGAGCGGCCGCACCAGACCGCCCAGGCCGACGCGCCCGGAGACCGGGCCCGAGAGCGGCCAGGGCAGCGTCCGTCCGTCGCCCGGCGAAGGGGACAGCGGAGCCGCCGGCTCCGAAAAGACGTCCGACAACTCCCCGGAGGACCCGGAGACGGAGCCGTCCGGGGACGACGGGAACCCCTCGCAGGACTGACCGGCACAAGGAACCGGCCCCGGACTCCTGCGCGGAGTCCGGGGCCGGTTGTCTCGGGTACGGCAGGGCGGTGCTCCACCCCGTACGGCTGTTACAGGGCGACTCCGAGCAGGGCGTCCACGGTGCGCGAGACGAGGCCGGGCGCGCCCTCGTCCGCACCGCCCTCAGCGCTCTGCAGAGCGGCCCAGCGGTCCACGGCGGCGAGTGCGGCCGGGGTGTCGAGGTCGTCGGCGAGGGCCTCGCGGACCTCTTCGACCAGGGCGTCGGCGGACAGCCCGTCCGGGCGGGAGACGGCCGCGCGCCACCGGGCCAGCCGCTCGACGGCGTCGGCCAGCACCTTATCGGTCCACTCCCAGTCGGAGCGGTAGTGGTGCGAGAGCAGCGCCAGCCGGATAGCGGCCGGGTCCACGCCGTCGCGGCGCAGGGCCGACACGAAGACCAGGTTGCCCTTGGACTTCGACATCTTCTGGCCGTTCAGGCCGACCATGCCCGCGTGCACGTACGCCTGGGCGAACGGGTGCTCGCCGGTCAGCGCCTGGGCGTGCGATGCGCCCATCTCGTGGTGCGGGAAGACCAGGTCGGAGCCGCCGCCCTGCACGTCGAAGCCCATGCCGAGGTGGTCCAGGGCGATGGCGACGCACTCGATGTGCCAGCCGGGGCGGCCGCGTCCGAGGGTGCCTCCGTCCCAGCTGGGCTCGCCCTCGCGGGCGGCCATCCACAGCATCGGGTCGAGGGGGTTCTTCTTTCCGGAGCGTTCGGGGTCGCCGCCGCGCTCGGCCGAGAGCAGCCGCATCGCTTCGGCGTCCAGGTTCGAGACCTCGCCGAAGTGCGGGTCGGCCTCGACGGAGAAGTACACGTCGCCTTCGAGCTCGTAGGCGGCGCCCGCGTCCCTGAGCCGCTCGACGAGCGGGACGATGCCGGGTATCGACTCCACCGCGCCGATGTAGTGCTGCGGCGGGAGCATGCGCAGGGCTGTCATGTCCTCCCGGAAGAGGGCCGTCTCGCGCTCGGCGAGCTCGGTCCAGTCCTGACCGTCGCGCACGGCCCGCTCCAGCAGCGGGTCGTCCACGTCGGTCACGTTCTGGACGTAGTGAACCTGCCGCTGGGTGTCGAGCCACACGCGTTGAACGAGGTCGAACGCGTTGTAGGTCGCCGCATGACCCATATGGGTCGCGTCGTACGGCGTGATGCCGCAGACATAGATGCGGGCGACGGGACCGGGGTCAAGGGTGATCCGTCCGCCGGTCGCGGTGTCGTGGATCCGAAGGTCGCGGCCCTTGCCAGGCAGGGCGGGGACCTCAGAAGCGGGCCAGGCATGCATGTCTTGAGCGTAACCGGACGATGCTTCCGGATACGAACCGGACCTGCGTTCGTTGTCGGCGAGACGGCCTTGACCACCGGATCGCACGGGTGAACGTGACGCCCCTCCAGGGCGACGAGAGGGGCCGGAAGCCCGGACCGCGCTGCCGCCGGACGGACCGGCTGCGCACACCCGCGTACGGGACCCGGCACCCGCAGCCACAGGATCGGACAGCGGAGGCGGCCACCAGCCCTCCTGGCCGGACCTCCCGGTCCGGAGAGAAGGACTGGTCGCCCTGGGCGGCGGCGCGGGGCGTCCGCGCCCCCCGCCGGCCGCCCGGCGTGCCGGCTACAGGGTGAGGTAGAAGCGCACGGTCGTGCCCTCGTCGCCTGTGTGCACCCGCACCAGATCAGCCATGTAGTGGACCAGCAGCAGACCGCGGCCGCCGAGCTGCCCGTGCTCCGGCGGTCTGCGGCCCGCCAGAGGATCGTTCAGCCGCCCGGCGTCGCGGGCCTCGCACACGAGTTGCCCCGCCTCGGCCCATACCGCCAGCGTCCCGTTTCCTCCGCCGTGCACCACACTGTTGGTCGTCAGCTCGGCGACCGCGAGTTCCGCGTCGTCCAGCCGCTGCCCCGCCAGGCCCAGCCGTACGGCCTGCGCGACGGCGAACCGGCGGACCTCGGGGAGTTGCTCGCTGCCGTAGGAGAAGACGGCGGCGTCCGGCGCGGGCGGCAGCGCCGTGTTGTACCGGGAGACGACCGCCTCCCAGTCATAGGCGTCGCTGACCACCTCACGGCCCGCGCTGATGAGGGTGGGATGGGTGAGCCGCGCGTCGGCGATCACGTCCGGAGCCAGCCGTACCTCGTCGTACGGGCACAGGATCGTCACCGCGCGGCCCTCGAATGCCGCGTTGATCAACGCCTCGTGCTGCGCGCACGCCGGGTACTCCAGCGCGCTGCGCCCCGCCCAGATCGGCTCGCCGATGATCCGCACCCGCCCCTCGGGGTGGGCGTCGGCGAAGCCACGCAGCACACGGGGGATGATCCTCCCCGGGTTACGGCCGGCTTCGGTCATGTCCAGGAACAGGATGCCCTCGGCGTCCGCGCCCAGCCCTGTCCTGATCAGTTCCAGATTGGGGCCGGGCACCGCCACGGCCATGGGCTCACCTGCGGTCAGGCCCTCCCGCAGGAACGACACCGTCTGCTGCGTGTACTCCAGCTCGGTGCGGTAGAACAACGCGGGATGCACGAAGGTCTCGTCGGTGGTCACCGTGTCCGTCACGGCGTCACCTCGATCTGCGAAAGATGCGGCCAGAACATCTCCAGCACCCGCGGCAGCTGGGGTGGCGGATGCTCCACGACCACCCGCCCCTCGCCCAGGCCCATGGCAGTGACCGCCAGCGCCGTCACCCCGGCCACGTCGACGAAGGCCACGTCCGCCAGCTCCAGGTAGGACACACCCGTGTGCTGCCGGGCCAGCCGGGACAGGGCCTCCTCCCAGGACGGGCGGGTGACCGCGCTGATCTCACCGCGGGCACGTATCCCGGAACGACCGGACAACGGGCTCACCTCCAACACAGCCCTTCCGGACACCGCCGGAACCGGCCGGCCCTCCACATGCGGGACGTCCACGCTCGGACTCCTCCACCCCGTCCGTCAGCCACCCGCCGGGCGTCTCAGGCCGGCAGGGGGCGGAAGGAAACGCCTTCCAGCCCGGAAGTCTATCGCGGCACCCAGGTACGCCATCGGAGACGGCCGCCCGGCAGGGGTGATCTCGCTGCGCCCCGCGGAGCGGCCCTGGACCAGGGCGGGCTCAGGCCGTATCCCGCTGGTGGGCGGCGAGCGCGTCGGCGACGGTCGCGTAGGCAGGCAGGACCGTGTGGAGGCCGGTCAGGGTGAGCACGCGCATCAGGCGGTCGGGGACGGCGGCCAGGGCGAGTGTTCCTCCCGCTCCCTGGGCGGCGTGCCAGATGCCGATCAGGGCGCTGAGGCCCGCGGAGTCGCAGAAGCCGACATCGCTCAGGTCCAGGACGAGCTGGTGGTGGCCCTGCCCGATCAGTTCCAGTCCGCGGGCGCGCAGGTGCGGAGCGGTGCGGAAGCTGATCTCGCCGGTCACCGTGGTCACGGTGAGCGATCCGTGGGTGTGCTCGACGGCCAGGTGCAGATCCTCGGTCACGGGATGGTCAGAGCTCCTGGCGGGTGTCGGCGGCGGGTGCGGCGGCGGCGTGGGTGGTGGCGGTGACCGTGCCCGGGGCGGCGGCGCGCTGCGGGGTCGGGACGGACAGTGCCAGCAGGGCGACGTCGTCGCGGGCGCCTTCGGGCAGGGAGTCGAGGAGGGCGACGACGTCCTGCACCAGGGCCGTCGCGGTGAGAGGTCCCGGCCGGGCGGCGAGGAAGCCGCCCAGTCCCTCGTCGCCGATCATGGCGCCGTCCTGGGTACGGGCCTCGGTCAGCCCGTCGGTGTACAGCAGCAGCGCCTCGCCGGGCTGGAGACGCACCGTGGTGGCGGCGAAGTTGGCCTCGGCCAGAGCGCCGATGAGCATGCCGCCCTCGGGCCGCACCTCATCCGCCCGCACCCGGCTGCCGCCGTCCTCGCCGGGGCGCAGGTGATAGGAGGGAGGATGCCCGCCGGTGGCCAGCGTCAGGGCGAAACCGGTCCCCTCGGGGGTGAGGACGCCGAAGACCGCGGTGCAGTAACGGCTGCCGGCCGACACGTCGAACAGCAGCGCGGTGTTCAAGGCGCTGAGCACCGAGACCGGGTCGGGGTTGAGCTGGGCCGCGGCGCGCAGGGTGTAGCGGGTCAGAGACGTCACGGCGGCCGCCTCCGCGCCCTTGCCGCACACATCCCCCAGGAACAGCGCCCACCGGCCGCCCTCCAGGGGGAAGACGTCGTAGAAGTCGCCGCCCACGTTGTAGATGGAGGCGGTGTGGTAGTGGCAGGCCAGTTCAAGGCCCGGCACCGTGGGCAGGGCGGGCGGCAGCAGGGTGCGCTGGAGGGTGGAGGCGAAGGCGGCGATGGCCGCCTTGTCCCGCTCAGCCTGCTCGCGCGCCGCCCGCTCGGCCTCCGCCCGGCGGTGCTGTACCTCGGCGTGCCGGCTCTCGGCCTTCCGCCGCTCCCGTTCACGGCGCACGGCGTGCAGCGCGGACAGGCGCAGTTCCAGCTCGTCCATGACGATGGCCGCCAGGTCCGCCAGGGTCTGGGTGTCTTCGAGCGTGATGGAGCGGGGCTTGGTGTCCAGGATGTTGACCGTTCCCAGCCGGTGCCCCTCGGCGTCGATGATCGGTGCCGCGGCGTAGAAGCGCACCCCCAGCGGGCCGGTGACCAGCGGGTTGGCGCAGGCGACGGGGTCGGCGAAGGTGTCGGGGATCACCAGCGCGTCATCGCGCAGGACCGCTGAGGCGCACAGGCCCGGGTCACGGCCGATCTCGGCGACTCCGTCCAGGCCGTGGGCGGCCATGAACCAGATCCGGTCCGCGTCCACGATCGTCACCGTGGCCACCGGGACGTCGAAGAGGCGGGCGGCCATCGTCGCGACGCGGTCGAACGCGCCGTCGGGCGGGGTGTCGAGGACGTCGTAGCGGCGCACCGCGTCCATCCGCCGTGCCTCGACGGCGGGCAGCGGCACCACCCGCTTGTCCGGCTCGTCCGTTGCCGAAACGTGCTGGTGCATCGGCTTCCCACCTCCCTCGCCGCAACCCCGAGTGGGCGACGGACCTCCGGAAGCCTAGACGGACCGGTCCGCTTCCCGAACAGCGAGGTCGAACGGACGTGCGGCACCGAAACCGAGGAGACGGTTCAGCGCGATCGGCGGCCGTGGGACCTGCCGGCCGACGCGGGAGCGGACCGCCCCCGTACCGAAGGGCTCTCCCGTCACACCGGCGGCCACGGAATGGCCGGCCACTCCCCGCTCGGCTGCGGATGCCGCCCCGTCGCCAGCAGGTCCCCCACCCGCCCCCGCAACGCGTCCAGCTCCGCTACGGTGATCAGCTCGCCCAGCCGGGTGGCGAGGCTCTTCCCGGGCGTCAGTTCCGCGGCCAGCCTGCCCAGCACCTCGACCGACTCAGCGGTCAGCGGTTCGCCCGCCCAGCCCCACAGCAGCGTGCGCAGCTTGTCGTCGGCGTTGAAGGTGACTCCGTGGTCGATGCCGTACAGCCGGCCGTCCGGAGCGGGCAGCAGATGGCCGCCCTTGCGGTCGCCGTTGTTGATCACCGCGTCGAGCACCGCGAGGCGCCGCAGCCGGGGGTCGTCCGCGTGGACCAGCAGGGCCGTCTTGCCCTCACCGACCTCCGCGAAGCCCACCGCCTTCCAGCCGTCCCCGGGCTCCTCGGCCTCGACGAGCGCGAGCAGCGAAGGCTCCTCCCCCTCGGAGGTTCCCCCGGTGACCGCCTCGATCCAGAGCTGGCACATGCCCTGCCCGTACGGCCCGTCCCGCAGCACCGTGGGCGGCACGAGGCCCCATCCGGTCGCCTCGGAGATCTCGTACGCCGCCACCTCGCGCTGGGCGAGGGTCCCGTCCGGGAAGTCCCACAGCGGCTGCTCCCCGGCGACGGGCTTGTACACGCAGGTCCGCTCCTCACCGCCGTACGCGACCTTGCAGTAGAGCACCGCGTTCGACGCGCCCCCGACCTGGCCGAGGACCGTGAGCTCACCCTCGGCGAGCAGGGTCAGCGGATCAGTTCCTGCGGGACTCCCGATCACGCTCCGCGACGGTATCCGTTCTGGCGCGGGCATACGTGTCCTTCCGGGTCGAGCGGCAGGCTGCACAGCGGGCAGGGCGGGCGGCCCGCGTGCACGACGTCCAGGGCGCGCTTGGCGAACGCACGGGCCTGTGCGCCGCTCAGCCGGACGCGCAGCATCGGCGGGCCGTTCTCCTCGTCCTGGAGAAGCCTCTCCTCGGCCTCCGCGAGGTCGTCCACGGAGTCGGCGTCCAGTTCGACGAGCGCCTGGGCCTCGACGATCATCCGCTGCTCCTCGCCGTCCCAGGCGAGAGCCATCGTGCCGACCCTGAACTCCTCCTCGACGGGGGCGTCGAGCGGCGCCGTGTCGGTGACGTCCATGGGGGCCACGGCCGGTACCGGAGAGTTGCCGCCGGTCCGTCGCACGACCTCGTCGAGCAGTTCGTCGATCCGTTCGGCCAACGCGGCGACCTGGGTCTTCTCCAGGGCGACGCTGGTGACGCGCCCCTTGGAGGATGCCTGCAGGAAAAACGTACGGCGGCCAGGCAGCCCGACCGTACCGGCCACGAAACGGTCCGGGGGGTCGTAGAGGAACACCTGACGGGACACGTCCTGTCTCCCTTGAGAATTGAGGTCGAATGGGGGCGGCCGGAGTCCGGAGGGATGCCCCCGGAACGGCCCCTACGGCGCGTCCACCCTACTGCGCGGAGCGATCACGGTGCCCCAGCGCCGCCCCCGACCGCCGCATCCGTCGCGTCCCCTCCCGCGGCGTCCGCGCCGATGGCCTGTTCGCGCGGGGCGAGGGAGGCGAAGTCCCCGGTGTCGCCCAGCCGGAGGAGGAAGGGCCGCAGCCGGGTGTAGCGGATCGCCGTGACCGAGCACGGGTCGGCGTGGAGCCGCTGGAAGAGGTCGAGGTGCATACCGAGCGCGTCCGCGACGAGGGACTTGATGATGTCGCCGTGCGAGCACATCACGTACGTCGCGTCGGCGCCGTGCTCGGCCTCCACGCGAGCGTTCCAGTCCCGTACGGCGTCCACCGCCCTGGCCTGCATCGCCCGCATGGACTCCCCGCCGGGGAACGCGGCGGCCGAGGGGTGCTGCTGGACCACGGACATCAGCGGCTCGTCGCTCAGCTCCGCGAGTTTGCGTCCCGACCAGTCCCCGTAGTCGCACTCGCTGATCCGGTCCTCGGTGTGGAGGGGGAGGCCGGGGCGGGCTTCGAGCAGCGGCCGCAGCGTCTCGCGGCAGCGCTCGAGCGGGCTGCTCACGGCGGTGACGAGCGTGAGCGCGGCCAGCCGCCCCGGCAGGGCTGCCGCCTGCTCACAGCCGCGTTCGTCCAGGGAGATACCGGGGGTGCGGCCGGCGAGCACTCCCGCGGTGTTGGCGGTGGAACGGCCGTGGCGTACGAGGATCAGCGTGGGCATAGGTGCCAGCGTAAAGGGCAGGGCGAAGGTGCGTGAGTCCACGGCGGCAGGGAACAATGCGCGGGTGATTGTCGACAGTGCCATTTACCGGGACGGGCGCCGCACCGAAGGTCCCGCCGATCTCTCCGACGCCCTGGAAGGGGCGCGGGCCGCCGACGCGGGCGACGCGTTCCTCTGGATCGGGCTGCACGAGCCGACTGAGCAGGAGTTCTCCCGCGTCACCAGTGAGTTCGGGCTGCACCCGCTGGCGGTGGAGGACGCGCTGCGCGCCCACCAGCGCCCGAAGCTGGAGGTGTACGACGACTCGCTGTTCGTCGTCATCAAGCCGGTCGTGTACGAGCCGGAGAGCGACACGGTGAGCGCGGACGAGCTGATGGTCTTCATCGGCGACTCGTTCGTCGTGACCGTCAGGCACGGCGAGAGCGCACCGCTCGCTGCTGTACGCCTCCGGCTCGAGGCCGAGCCGGAGGTGCTCAAGCAGGGCCCCACAGCGGTGCTGTACGCGGTCAGCGACGCGATCGTGGACCACTACATCGACGTGGCCGCCGAGCTCCAGGTCGACCTGGAGGAACTGGAGACGCAGGTCTTCGCACCGAGCGGCGCGGGAGACTCCACGAACTCCGCCGCGCGCATCTACACGTTCAAGCGCCAGGTGCTCGAATTCCGCCGGGCGACCGGTCCGCTGTCCTCCCCGATGACGCGTCTCGCGAGCGCGGGGGTGCCGTTCGTCCACGAGCAGGCGCAGCCCTTCTTCCGGGACGTGAGCGACCACCTGACGCGCGTCAACGAGCAGGTGGAGGGGCTGGACCGGCTGCTGTCGGACATCCTGTCGGCTCATCTGGCGCAGATGGGGGTGCGCCAGAACGACGACATGCGGAAGATCTCGGCGTGGGCCGCCATGGCGGCCGTCCCGACCATGGTGGCGGGCGTCTACGGCATGAACTTCGACCACATGCCGGAGCTGCACTGGCCGTGGACCTATCCGGCCGTGATCGCGCTGATGGGCTGCGCGGTGGTCGGTCTGTACCGGCTGTTCAAGCGGCGCGGCTGGCTCTGACCTGTCTGTCGTCCCGCCGGGCGCGACCGGCGGGCGCGTCCCGGTGGAGGCGGTTCCCGGGGCGGGCGCGCCGGATCAGGCGGCCGTGACCGGCGCGCACGGGCGCCGTGGTCCGGCCGGGCGGCACGGGGCCACCGTGCGGACGGGAGACGTCCGGCGCGTAACCGGGGCGTCCCCGGCGCGTTGTTCCGGGTACGGCCGTGGCGGGGAAGACCCCCGAGCCCCCACCACGGCCGTTGTGCTGCCCGGCACCGTCCGGGAGCGCGGCGCCCCTCCGAAGCCTCAGGCGAGGCCGGAGCGCTCCAGGGCGTCCGTACCGGCGCGCAGGGCGGCGATCCGCTCGTCGAGGGTGAAGCCCGCGGGTGCGAGGGTCAGCGTGGTGACGCCCGCGGCCGCGTACGCCTGCATCCGCTCGGCGATGCGCTCCACCGGGCCGAGCAGGGTGGTCTGGTCGATGAGCTGGTGCGGTACGGCGGCGGCGGCGCCGCTCTTGTCGCCCGAGAGGTACTTGTCCTGGATCTCGGCGGCTTCCTTCTCGTAGCCCATGCGCCGGGCGAGCTGGTTGTAGAAGTTCTGCTTGCGGCTGCCCATCCCCCGACGTAGAGAGCGGTGTACGGGCGGAACATGTCGGCGAGGCCCGGGACGTCGTCGCCGACCGCGAGCGGGAGCGTCGGGCAGACGTCGAAGCCCTCCATGGTCTTCCCGGCCTTCTCGCGCCCCGCCCGCAGGTACTTCACGGCCGTGTCCTCCAGGTGGTCGGCGGACGGGAAGATCAGCAGGGCGCCGTCCGCGATCTCGCCGGTCTGCTCCAGGTTCCTGGGACCGATGGCGGCGATGTAGAGCGGGATGTGCTCGCGCTCCGGGTGCACGGTGAGCTTGATGGGCTTGCCCGGACCGTCGGGGAGCGGGAGCGTCCAGTGCTCCCCCTCGTACGAGAGGCGCTCGCGTGACATGGCCCTGCGGACGATCTCGACGTACTCGCGGGTGCGGGCCAGCGGCTTGTCGAACTTGACTCCGTACCAGCCCTCGGAGACCTGCGGGCCCGAAACCCCGAGGCCGAGCCGGAACCGGCCGCCGGAGAGCGAGTCGAGGGTGGCCGCGGTCATCGCGGTCATCGCGGGCTGCCTGGCCGGGATCTGCATGATCGCCGACCCGACGTCGATGGACTCGGTCCTGGCGGCGACCCAGGCGAGCACGGTGGGGGCGTCGGAGCCGTACGCCTCCGCCGCCCAGCAGACGTCGTAGCCGAGCCGGTCGGCCTCCTGGGCGACGGCGAGGTTGTCGCCGTCCATGCCCGCTCCCCAGTAACCGAGATTGATGCCGAGCCGCATGAACCGCTCCCATACTGATCAGTAACGTCCCTGTCGTCCGGACTCTAGCGCGCGGAGTCGCGATCCGGCAGGGCACGGCTCCCGTCACGTCGTCCACAGGCTGCCACTCCGGGAGGTGATGGCCAGTAATCTCAGCGCCCATGGAGCAGAGGCATCTCGGCCGTACCGGCCTTCGCGTGTCCCGGATCGGGCTCGGCACCCTCACCTGGGGCCGGGACACCGACGAGCACGACGCCGCCGACCAGCTCAAGGTCTTCTGGGACGAGGGCGGCACGCTGGTCGACACGGCCGATGTGTACGGCGGCGGGGAGGCCGAGTACCTGCTCGGGCGGTTCGTCGACAGCCTGGTGCCGCGGCGGGATCTGGTCATCGCGACGAAGGCGGGCAGTGTGCCCGATCCGTACCGCCGCTTCGACGGATCGCGCGGCCATCTGCTCGCCGCGCTCGACGCCTCGCTGGACCGACTCGGCACGGACTACGTCGACCTGTGGCAGCTGCACGCCTTCGACCCGGTGACCCCTCTCGAGGAGACGCTTCAGGCCGTCGACATCGCCGTGTCCTCCGGACGCGTCCGCTACGCGGGGGTGTCGAACTTCTGCGGCTGGCAGCTGGCCAAGGCGGCCACCTGGCAGCTCGCGGCACCCGGCGTGCGCAGCCGGCTGGCGAGCACACAGATGGAGTACTCGCTGTTGCAGCGGGGTGTCGAACGGGAGGTGCTGCCCGCGGCGCTCGACCTGGGGCTCGGGCTGCTGCCCTCCTCCCCGCTGGGACGTGGCGTGCTGACGGGCAAGTACCGCCTGGGCAGCACACCGTCCGGCTCGCGGGCCGCTTCGGAGCACCTCGCCCCGTTCGTCGAGCCGTACCTCGACGACGCGGCGGGCCGCATCGTGGACGCGGTGGCCACGGCTGCCGAGGGCCTCTCCACGACCGCCCTCCAGGTGGCGCTCGCCTGGGTGCGGGACCGCCCGGGGGTGGTGGCCCCGATCATCGGCGCGCGCAACGCGCAGCAGCTCACGGAGGCATTGTCAGTGGAGGCGCTTAGTCTTCCTGACGAGATCTGCCAGGCGCTCGACGACGTGTCGGCGCCCGTGCACCGCTATCCCGACCAGGACTGGAGCACGTTGTGACTGCGCTTCCCCGGGGGGAAACCCCAGGCCCCTCGGCCGAAGACACCGAGGACGGCGGCCTCGCCGCCACCGGCACCCCCGCCGACGAGGTCACCGCCGACGTCTCCACGGATGACACCGGTGAGGAGACCGGGACCTCCGGTGAGGCCGCCGCCGGAACCGGGGGGGCAGATGAGGCGGTCACCCCCGCTCTCTCCGAGGCCGAGGCCGAGCTCGCCGCCCAGCGCGAACTGCTCGAACGCATCGAGAGGCGCAAGGCCGAGAAGGAAGGGCCCATCCCGGCCGGTACGAAGCTGAGCGGCACCGCGGCGGACCTGCTGGCCGCCGTCCGGGCCGTCGAGAGCGGCGAGAAGACCGGTGCCGCCTTCTACGACTCCCCCGCCGCGCCTCCGGCCCCCCGGCGCACCGTCCAGCCGCCCGCCCCCGCGCGGCCCCGGACGACCGACGCCGCACGCCCCGCCCAGGGCGTGTCACCCGAAGCCGTGGCGGCGGCGCAGGCCGTGCTGGCCGAAGGCGGAGCGCCCGAGTCCCTGGCCCGCCCGGCGGCCCAGACCCTCGGCGAACAGGCGGCGGACGGCCTGCGCGCCGACCCGTGGCAGCTGCTGGCCGTCCCAGGGGTGCGCCCCGAGCAGGCCGACGGATTCGCCCGCGCCCTGCTGGGCGCCGGCTGCGGACCGGACGACGAGCGCCGTACCGCGGCCCTCGTCTGCTGGCTGCTGGAACGGGCGGCGCTCCAGGGCCACACCGCGCTGGACGCCTCGGTGGTACGCGCGGCCCTGGCGGAACGCGCGGTGACCGACCCGGACGCGGCCGTGGAGCACGCCGTCGCCGAGGGTGTCGTCCTCGTCTTCCAGGAGGGTCTGGACCCCACCGCGTCCACCGGCCCCGACCAGCAGGATCAGGATGAGCAGGACGGAGCGGGCGAGCGGATCGGAGACGACGCCACCGCCGTCGCGGACGGGACCGGGGAGGAGGAGCAGCCGGTCCCGGTGCTGCTGGGACTCGACCGGTACGCGCTGGCCGAGGAGAGCCTCGCCGACGGCCTGGCACGGCTGCTGAACGCCTGCGAGAAGGGCACCGACTGGTCGCCGGCCGCGTCGGCGGCCCCGTCCCCCTCCGCCGCCGAACTCATCCGTACGGTCGCCACCGGCGGCCTGGTCGCCCACTCCGGCGGCGAGGCGGCGCGCGCCGAGCCCGCCGCGCTGATCGCGGCGGCGAACGGACTGGGACTGCGGGCCTTCGGTGCCACCCACAGCGTGGACGGCCGGCACCGGCTCGCCACGGCGGTGGGCGATCCCACGGCGGCTGTCACCCTCGCGGGGCTGCTCTCCGGGACGGAGGGCCCCGGCCGGGACGGGGAGGGCGCGCTCGCGCTCGATCTCCTCGTGGTGCTCGACGCCCCGCAGCTCGACGTGGAGACCGCCGCGATCCTGGTGGAATCCCTCGCCGACGGCACCCGGCTGGTGCTGAGCGGTGATCCCGGAGTGCTGGGTTCCGCCGGTGCGGGGCGGGTGTTCGCCGATGTGCTGGCCTCCCGGGCCTGCCCGCAGGTGGTGTCCCGTACCCCCGACCCCGGCCCGATCGGCGAGCTGGTCTCCGGGATCGGCATCGGGGAGCTGACCCAGGTCGAGGCGCCCGGCAGGGAAGTGGTGATCGTCCCCGTGCGCGACGCGGGCGAGGCGGTCCACCGGACCGTGCAGCTGGTCGCCGACTCCGTCCCCCGGGCCATCGGGGTGCCCTCGGACGACACCCAGGTGATCACCGTGGGCCACGGCGGCTCGGCGGGTACCAGAGCCCTGAACACGGCGCTCAAGCAGCGGCTCAACCCGGGCCCCGGCCGCTTCGGCGGGTTCGATCCGGGCGACCGCGTCGTCCACGTCCCCGCACCGGGCCGCGCGGTGCCCGGCTCGGTCGTCTCGGCCGACGCCGATGGGCTCCACCTGGAGTGTGCGGGGGTCCCCGTCGTCGTACCCCAGGACCGCGTCGAGTCGTCCGTGCGGCACAGCTGGGCGCTCAGTGCCCACCAGGCGGCCGGTATGCGCTGGCCCGCCGTGGTCGTCGTCCTGCCCGGTGACGCCGCGCAGGGGCTGAGCAGGCCGTGGGTGTACACGGCCTTCAGCCGCGGGGAGCGCCATCTGTCCGTCGTCCACGGCGTGGACGAGGCCCTCCCGCGCGCGGTCGCCGAGATCCCCGCCCAGGAGCGCACGACCCGGCTGCGGCCTCTCCTGGAGGCGCTGCCGACCCCGGACGCCGCGTCCTAGCCGGTACGGGCGGCGGAGCCCGGCTCCGGCCCGGACAGCCGGTGGCCCCGGTGCGTCGCACCGGGGCCACCGGCTTCACCACCGCGTCGGGGCCGCGGTCACGGGCTGTCGGCCGTCGCGTCCTCCAGGTCCTCGTCCAGTTCCTCCCCGTCGAAGACGGAACTGACGTCGAACCGGCAGACGACCAGCTGGGGGTCGGCCTGGTCGAAGGGGGCGCCCAGCCACTCCCCCGGCTCCGGAAGCTCGTCGGCGGCGGCGACCCAGAGCGTGGAGTCACCCTCCTCGAGGCCGAACTCCTTGTGCCGCGAGGCGATCTCGTCCGCCTCGTACTCCCCGAAGATCACCCCGAGCGCGGCGTGCACGCTGGTACCGACGACCGCGGCGACCTCGCTGCCGCGCTCGTCGGGGTCGAGGTCGGCGAGCCGCTGCGCCTGGGCGAGCAGCCTGGGCGGCTCCACCACGGCGTAGTCCCGCCGGATCAGCACGCTCAGCGCGTGGGGCTCCTCCGGGCCGGCGTACGGCGGCAGGGAGTCGTCCGCACCCGGGATCTCGAAAGGGGTGACCTCGTCATGACGGTCGTAGAGCAGTTCGTCGTAGACCTCGGCCGCAGCGGCCAGTGCGTTGAACGCTTCGTAGACGGCGGGATCGTCGTCCCCGGTACGGCGTTCGACCGCGTCGAGGTGACGGTCGAGCGCGGCTTTGACCGCTTCGGCGGCGGCACGTACCTCGGCAGCGGTGGGCTGCGCAGCATCAGACATAGTGCAGACGCTATCCGTACACGGGCTCTGCCCGCACAATAGATGCGATGCCGGAATACGAATTTGTCGACGTGTACGTGCCACGCGGGGTGTCCCGCAAGGAAGCGACCCGACTCCTCACCGACCACGCCGAGTACGGGCACTGGGAGTTGGACCGCCTCAGCCTGCGCCTGGACGGCAGCCGCCGGGTGCGGTTGCGGCGGCGGATCATCCGCCAGCTACGGGCCACCTGGTGAAGCGGAGCGGGCCGCGCGCGATGGCACGGCCCGCTCTCCGGCACACGCGTACGCCTGTGCCGCCGCCGCCCTTACGCGGCGCTGCGGGAGCGGCGGTAGAGCACCGTGCCCGCCCCCGCGAGCAGCAGACCCGCGCTCGCCGGGATCAGCACGCCGAGCCCTCCGGCGCCGGTCTGGGCGAGCTGCTCGTCCGGGAGGAGCTGGGTCTGCGGAGCGTTCGGTTCGGAGGGCCCGTGGACCGGCGGGTGGGCCGGGTCGCCCGGGTCCCCGGGGTCGACCGGCTCGCCCGGGGTGGCGGGCGTCTCCGGCTGCCCGGCCGGCGGAGTCACCTCCGCGTCGTTGCCGCAGCTGTTGCCGAAGACCGGGTTGAGCAGCCCACCGATGGTGACGCTGTTGCCGCAGGCGTTCACGGTGATGTCGATCGGGACCGCGATGTGGTTGCCGGAGCCGATGCCCGGGGAGTTGACGGCCGTGCCTTCGGCCCTGGCGGTGGGGGCGCGGTGGCGACCGGTCCCCGGGGTGTGGGAAGCGCTCTCGCGGCCCCCCGTGGCGGTGGCCCCGTCCACGGGGCGGCCGCCGGAGCTGTCGCCGCCCGGGGCGCTGTCCTGAGGACCGGCGTGCTGTCCCTTGCCGTCGTGCCGTTTGTACGCCGGCCCGTTCTCGCAGTCGTTCCCGGTCACCGGGTTGAGCAGTCCGACGACGCTCACGGAGTTGCCGCACACATTGACCGGTACGTCGATCGGGATCTCGATGGAATTCCCTGACAGCACTCCCGGGGAGTTCGACGCGGAGCCGGTCGCTCCGGCGTCGGCGTGCGCGTAACCGCCACTCAGCGCGAGCACTCCGCCCGCCGCTGCCATGGTGATCAGGCCCTTACGTGTGACCTGTCGCATAGGTTCGTTTCCTGCCTTCTGCCTTCCGAAGTACCCCCGGACGCGACCGTGCGAGGGCCGAATGCCCAGCGGCCCCGGAGTGCATGGCGCGCACTCCGGGGCCGACCGAGCTCAAACCCTTGACGGGTTGACGATCAACGTCAGCTGTTGACGCAGGTGTTACCGAAGGCCGGGTTCAGCAGCCCGATCACGTTGATGGTGTTCCCGCACAGGTTCACCGGGATGTGGACGGGGACCTGGGTGACGTTGCCCGAGAGAACACCGGGGCTGTTGGCGGCAACGCCCTGGGCGCCGGCGTCAGCGGTGGCCATACCCGCACCAGCGAGCACGAGACCACCGGTAGCGACCGCGATGGCGGTAACCTTCTTGATCATGATTCCTCCTAGTTGGCAATGCGGTCCCAGCCGCGGACCGCATCACTTGTAACGAGGAGTGGGTGGTGGGGCTACGAGTGCCTGCCCGCTTTCACTCGTTCTGGTCAGTACGCACACCCGGGCGAATATCCGGTCCGTACCCGCCGGGCCGCCTTCAGGAGTGGTCGATGAAGCGGTCGAGCACACGCACGCCGAACTTCAGCCCGTCGACCGGCACCCGCTCGTCCACGCCGTGGAACATGCCCGCGAAGTCGAGCTCGGGCGGCAGCTTCAGCGGCGCGAACCCGAAGCCGCGGATGCCGAGATCGTCGAAGGACTTCGCGTCGGTGCCGGCCGAGAGCATGTACGGCACGGCGCGCGCGATCGGGTCCTCGGCCACCAGCGCCGTCTGCATGGCGTCGACCAGTGCGCCGTCGAAGGTGGTCTCCAGCGCCTTGTCCGCGTGCACGTCCTCGCGCCTCACGTGGGGCCGAGGATGCGGTCCAGGTCGGCCAGGAACTCCTCCTCGTACCCCGGCAGGAACCGTCCGTCCACATGGGCGGTCGCCTGCCCAGGGATGACGTTGACCTTGTAGCCCGCACCGAGCTGTGTCGGGTTGGCGGTGTTCTGGAGCGAGGCGCCGATGAGCTTGGAGATGCCGCCCAGCTTGGCGAGCGTCTCGTCCATGTTCTCCGGGTCGAGCTCGGTGCCCAGGGCGTCCGAGAGCTCGTCCAGGAAGTGCCGCAGGGTCTTGGTGACCCGTACGGGGAAGGTGTGGCGCCCGAGCCGCCCGACGGCCTCGCTGAGCTCCGTGATCGCGTTGTCCTTGTGGATCATCGAACCGTGCCCGGCGGTGCCGTCCACGGTCAGCTTCATCCAGTGCATGCCCTTCTGGGCCGTCTCCACGAGGTAGAGCCGCAGGTTCTCGTTGACCGTGAAGGAGAACCCGCCGACCTCGCTGATGGCCTCGGTGACACCCTCGAAGAGTCCGGGGTGCTTGTCGACCAGGTACCGGGCCCCGTAGGTGCCGCCCGCCTCCTCGTCCGCGAGGAAGGCGAGCACGATGTCGCGCGGCGGCTTGCGGCCACTGCGCATGCGGTCACGGATGACCGCGAGGGTCATGGCGTCCATGTCCTTCATGTCGACCGCTCCGCGGCCCCACACGCAGCCGTCCGCGATCTCGCCGGAGAACGGGTCGTGCGTCCAGTCGGCCGCGTTGACCGGAACCACGTCGGTGTGCCCGTGGATCAGCAGCGCTGGCCGGGAGCGGTCCTCGCCCTCGATCCGGGCCACGGTGGAGGCGCGGCCCTTGTGGGATTCGAAGATCTGCGGTTCGAGCCCGACCTCGGCGAGCTTCTCCGCGACGTACTCGGCGGCGAGCCGCTCCCCCGGTCCCGAGTGGTCGCCGTAGTTGCTGGTGTCGATCCGGATCAGGTCACGGCAGAGGTCCACGACCTCGTCCTCGCCGGAGACGGTCCGCGCCGTGTTGGTCTCGCTCACGCTGCTTCCTTCCACTGTCCTGTGGTGCTCCCCCTCATCCTCCCGCGCCCGCGCCGTGCGCCCAAGGGCGCCCGTGATCGAGCACCCTCGAATGTTTGCTATGGTTTTCCACGTCGGAGCGGGCCTGGCCCGCGAGACAGACACCTTGTCCGGGTGGCGGAATGGCAGACGCGCTAGCTTGAGGTGCTAGTGCCCTTTATCGGGCGTGGGGGTTCAAGTCCCCCCTCGGACACCAGTTCACCAGTCCAGTGGACGAAGCACCGGTCGGGCCTTCGGGCCGACCGGTGCTTCGTCGTTCCACGGGCTCGGGGATGGTAGCCGTAGCAGCCACGCGCCGCCCACGAGAAGGACAGACCAGTGACCGCCACCGCCGGCCGCAGACCGTACCGCGAACGTCCGGGCGCCGGGCTGTGAGGGGGCGGGGGAAGCCGCCGGCGGCCCCGCTGCCGCAGCGGGACGGCATCGACCCGGTGCGCATCCGGCTCCCCGACGATCCCGGGGCCGGGCGGGGCACGGTCCGGGATCATCTGGTGGAGCGGTTCGGGGCCGCGATCGGCGCGGAGCGCGTGGACGCGATGTTCGCCGAGGAGCGGTTCGTCGGCGGCGACGGCGCGGCGGTGCGGCCCGAGGAGCCGTACACGGGCGGCAGGTTCCTCTGGTTCCACCGGGACTTCGGTCCGGAGGAGCCGGTGCCGTTCCCGGTGGGGGTCGTGTACCGGGACGCGCACCTCGTCGTCGCCGACAAGCCGCACTTCCTCGCCACCACCCCGCGCGGCCGGCACATCACCGAGACCGCGGTCGCGCGGCTCCGCCGTGAACTGGGGATCGAGCGCCTGCAGCCCGCGCACCGGCTGGACCGGCTGACCGCGGGGCTCGTGCTGTTCGTCGTACGGCCCGAGGAGCGCGGCGCGTACCAGACGCTGTTCCGGGACCGGCTCGTACGCAAGGAGTACGAGGCGGTGGCGCCGTACGATCCGCGTCTCGCCCTCCCGCGCACCGTGCGCAGCCGGATCGTGAAGGAGCGGGGGGTGATCGCCGCCCGCGAGGAGCCCGGTGAGCCCAACAGCGAGAGCCGGATCGAGCTGCTGGAGCACCGGGAGGGGTTCGGGCGCTACCGGCTGCTGCCCGCGACCGGGCGCACCCATCAGCTGCGGGTCCATATGAACGCCTTGGGGCTGCCGCTCGTCCACGACCCGGTCTACCCGGTGGTGGAGGAGGAGAGCCGCGCCGATGACTACAGCCGTCCCCTGCAACTGCTGGCCCGGGTGCTGGAGTTCACCGATCCGGTCACGGGCAGGCCGCACCGCTTCGAGAGCGCGCTGCGGCTTTCCGCGTGGCCGGACCGGTAAGGGCGGGCCGCCGGGGCTCAGTGGCCGCGGGTGATCCACTCCTGGAGGTGCGGGGCCTCCGCGCCGATGGTGGTGGCGTCGCCGTGTCCGGTACGGACGGTGGTCTGTGCCGGGAGGGCGAGCAGCCGGTCCCGGATCGAGGCGACGATCGTCGGGAAGTCGGAGAACGAGCGGCCGGTGGCGCCGGGCCCGCCCTGGAAGAGGGTGTCTCCGGTGAAGACGGTGCCCAGCTCGGGGGCGTACAGGCAGACCGCGCCCGGCGCGTGTCCGGGGGTGTGCAGGACCTGGAGGCGGATGCCCGCGATCTCCAGCTCCTGGCCGTCGGTGAGTTCGCCGTCGGGTGCGCGGTCGGGGTGGGTCCGCTGCCACAGCGGCAGGTCGTCGGGGTGCAGCAGGACCGGTGCGCCGGTGGCGGCGGCGAGGGCCGGGGCGGCGTCGATGTGGTCGTTGTGGGCGTGGGTGCAGATGATCGCCCGCAGGGTACGGCCGCCGAGCGCGGCCTCGATGGCCGCCGCGTCGTGGGCCGCGTCGATGACGACGGCCTCGGTGTCGTCGCCGACGATCCAGACGTTGTTGTCGACGTCCCACTCCCCGCCGTCGAGGGCGAAGGTGCCCGAGGTCACCAGGTGGTCGATGCGCGCGGTCGTCACAGGACCACCACCGAGCGGAGTACGTCACCTTCGTGCATCCGGGCGAACGCCTGCTCGATGTCGCCGAGGCCGATCGTCTCGGTGACGAACGCGCCGAGGTCGATCCGGCCCTGCTGGTGCAGGTCGATGAGCATCGGGAAGTCGCGCGAGGGCAGACAGTCCCCGTACCAGGAGGACTTGAGCGAACCGCCGCGGCCGAACACGTCGATGAGCGGGAGTTCGAGCCGCATCTCGGGGGTGGGGACGCCGACGAGGACGACGGTGCCCGCGAGGTCGCGGGCGTAGAACGCCTGCTTGTACGTCTCGGGGTGGCCGACCGCCTCGATGACGACGTCAGCGCCGTTGCCTCCGGTCAGCGCGCGGATCGCCTCGACCGGGTCGGTGGAACGGGAGTTGACGGTGTGTGTGGCGCCCATCGTCTTCGCCGTCTCCAGCTTCCGGTCGTCGATGTCGACCGCGATGATCTTCGCCGCGCCCGCGAGCCGCGCGCCCACGACGGCCGCGTCGCCGACGCCGCCGCAGCCGATCACGGCGACCGAGTCGCCGCGGCCGACCTGGCCGGTGTTGACGGCGGCGCCGATGCCCGCCATGACGCCGCAGCCGAGGAGTCCCGCGACGGCCGGGGAGACCTCGGGGTCGACCTTGGTGCACTGGCCGGCGGCGACCAGGGTCTTCTCGGCGAACGCGCCGATGCCCAGCGCGGGCGACAGCTCGGTGCCGTCGAGCAGGGTCATCCTCCGCGTGGCGTTGTGGGTGTCGAAGCAGTACCAGGGGCGGCCGCGCAGACAGGCACGGCACCGGCCGCACACGGCCCGCCAGTTGAGGACGACGAAGTCGCCCGGCTCGACGTCCGTGACGCCGTCGCCGACGGACTCGACGGTCCCGGCGGCCTCGTGGCCCAGCAGGAAGGGGAAGTCGTCGCTGATGCCGCCCTGCTTGTAGTGCAGGTCGGTGTGGCAGACACCGCACGCCTGGATCTTCACGACGGCCTCACCGGGGCCGGGGTCCGGGATCACGATGGTCTCGACCCGTACCGGCTCGTTCTTTCCCGGTGCGATGACCCCTTGCACCTGTTGCGCCATACCGTGGTCTCCCTGTATCCGACTGGCGTGAAGATCGATCACGGACCACCGTACGCCCAGGGCGACGGGGACTGCCGGTCCTGTCGGCCCTACGGGACCAGTACGTCCAGTTCGTGCAGGGCGCCCACCGCGATCTCCTTCGTGAGGCGTTCCGCCCCCTGCGCGTCGCCCTCGCGGACCGCTTCGGCGACGCGGACGTGCAGGGTGACGGCGGCCGGGTCGGGGTCGTCGAACATGACCTGGTGGTGGGTGCGGCCCGCCAGGACCTCGGCCACCACGTCGCCGAGCCGCGCGAACATCTCGTTGCCCGAGGCGTTGAGCACGATCCGGTGGAAGGCGATGTCGTGGCGCAGATAGCCCTCGAGCTGCTGGCCGCGCGAGGTGGCGACCATGCCGAGGGCGCACTCCGTGAGGGCGGCGCACTGTTCGGGGGTGGCGTGCGTGGCGGCCAGGCCGGCGGCGACCGGTTCGATCGCCGAGCGCAGCACCGTGAGGGAACGCAGCTGGCGCGGGCGGTCGGAGCCCGCCAGCCGCCACCGGATGACCTGCGGGTCGTAGACGTTCCACGCCTCGGTGGGGCGTACGGTCACGCCGACCCGGCGCCGTGACTCGACGAGGTGCATGGATTCCAGGACGCGGACCACTTCGCGTACGACCGTGCGGGAGACCTCGAAGCGCTGGGCCAGCTCGTCCGTACGCAGGACGCTGCCCGGCGGGAAGTCGCCCGCGGCGATCTCCAGGCCCAGGGCGTCGAGCACGTGCGTATGCAGCCCCTGGCCCTGTGTGCTCATGACGCTAAGACTACGGGCCCGCCCCGGGCCAGAAAAGTACGACGTTTATGTCACAGCCTCTTGAATAAGTCGTACGTAATAGGTTTCAGTAGCGCGACGGACCGATGTCGACGAAGACAGCGAGGCACCAATGAGCACCTCCCACGTCGTCGTGGTGATGGGCGTAGCAGGGACCGGCAAGACCACGATCGGTCCTCTGGTCGCCGCCGGACTCGGCGTCCCGTACGCCGAGGGCGACGACTTCCATCCCCCGGCGAACATCGCCAAGATGTCGGCCGGTACCCCGCTGGACGACGCGGACCGCCTGCCCTGGCTCGACGCGATCGGCCGGTGGGCGCACAGCCGGGCCGGTCTCGGCGGGGTCGTCAGCAGCTCGGCGCTCAAGCGCTCCTACCGGGACCGCCTGCGGGCCGGGGCCCCCGGGGTCGTCTTCCTGCACCTGACCGGTGACCGGGAGCTCATCGAGCGCCGGATGGCGGAACGCAAGGGCCACTTCATGCCTCCGGCCCTGCTCGACTCGCAGTTCGCCACCCTCCAGCCGTTGCAGGAGGACGAGGCGGGCGTCGCTGTCGACGTGTCCGGCACCCCCGAAGAAATCTCCGCGCGAGCCGTCGCCGCAGTGCGCCGGCTCGAAAGTTAAGGATCACCACCGTGACCGGTCTCAGCGTCGAGATGCTGGCAGCGGACGCCGTCGAACCCATCACTTCGGCGGGCAACGCTCAGCTGGGCATCGCAGTCCTGGCGGGCATCGCCGTCATCGTTCTGCTCATCACCAAGTTCAAGGTCCACGCCTTCCTGGCACTGACCATCGGCTCGCTGGCGCTCGGCGCCTTCGCCGGGGCCCCGCTGGACAAGACGATCACCAGCTTCTCCGCCGGCCTCGGCTCGACCGTGGCCAGTGTGGGTGTCCTCATCGCGCTCGGCGCGATCCTGGGCAAGCTGCTCGCCGACTCCGGCGGCGCGGACCAGATCGTCGACACCATCCTCGCGAGGGCGAGCGGGCGTGCCATGCCGTGGGCGATGGTGCTGATCGCCTCGATCATCGGTCTGCCGCTGTTCTTCGAGGTCGGCATCGTGCTGCTGATCCCGGTGGTGCTGCTGGTCGCCAAGCGCGGCAACTACTCCCTGATGCGCATCGGTATCCCCGCGCTCGCCGGACTCTCCGTGATGCACGGGCTGATCCCGCCGCACCCCGGTCCGCTGGTCGCGATCGACGCCCTGGACGCCGACCTGGGTGTCACGCTCGCCCTCGGTGTGCTGGTGGCCGTCCCCACGGTGATCATCGCGGGTCCTGTCTTCTCCCGGTACGCGGCCCGCTGGGTCGACATCCAGGCGCCGGAGAACATGATCCCGCAGCGGCCGTCCGAGGATCTGGACCGGCGACCCGGCTTCGGTGCGACGCTGGCGACCGTGCTGCTGCCCGTCGTGCTGATGCTGGTCAAGGCGTTCGTCGACATCGTCGTGGACGACCCGGAGAACCACGTCCAGCGGGTCACCGACGTGATCGGCTCGCCGCTCATCGCGCTGCTCGCCGCCGTGACGGTCGGCATGTTCACGCTCGGCCGGGCCGCCGGATTCACCAAGGGCCGGCTCTCCACCACCGTCGAGAAGTCCCTCGCGCCTATCGCCGGTGTGCTGCTGATCGTCGGTGCGGGCGGTGGCTTCAAGACCACCCTGATCGACGCGGGCGTCGGCCAGATGATCCTGGAGTTCTCCGAGAACTGGTCGATCCCGGCGCTGCTGCTCGGCTGGCTGATCGCCGTCGCCATCCGCCTCGCGACCGGCTCGGCCACGGTGGCCACCATCTCGGCGGCCGGACTGGTCGCCCCGCTGGCGGCCGACATGTCGACGTCCCACGCGGCGCTGCTCGTCCTCGCCATCGGTGCCGGTTCGCTCTTCTTCAGCCATGTCAACGACGCGGGTTTCTGGCTGGTGAAGGAGTACTTCGGCATGGACGTCGGGCAGACGGTCAAGACCTGGTCCGTGATGGAGACGATCATCTCCGTCGTCGCCCTGGGCTTCATCATGCTGCTGTCGCTCGTGCTGTAGTCACTCCTCGTCGGGCTCCCGCCACCGCGGGTGCCGGTCGCGGGCCCACCGGCGCTCGACCGACCCGGTACGCATGCCACGGCGTGCCTCCGGGTCGGCGAGCGCCTTCGCGATGTGTGAGACCAGCACGACGCCGACGGCCAGGGCCAGCCAGTCGTGGACGAACGTGGCGCTCGTACGCCATACCAGCGGCGCGAGGCCGGTGAACCACATCAGCAGCCCGGTGGCGAGCATGACGAGCAGCGCGCCCGCGATCCAGGCCGCGTAGAGCTTCTGGCCCGCGTTGAACTTCCCGGCCGGCCGGGAGGCCGCCCGGTGGTCGCGGCGCAGGGCGGCGCGCAGCCACTGCCGGTCGTACGGCGCGAAGCGGTTGAGCCGGGAGAGGTCGGCGCGCAGTGCCCGGGACGCGAGGCCGATGAGCAGCGGTACGGGGATCAGCAGTCCGGACCACTCGTGGACGGTGACCACCAGGCGCCGTCTGCCCACCAGTTCGGCGAGCTGGGGAACGTACAGGAAGGCGGCGGTGGCCACGCACAGGAGCGTCAGCCACGCCGTGGAGCGGTGCACCCAGCGCTGGGCCGGGGTGAACCGGCGGACCCGTGGGGAGGGTTCAGACGGTGGGGGCGTCGTCGCGGCCGTTGGACCGGCCGACCCAGGCGTCGACGTCATAGCCGAGCTCCTCCCAGTATCCGGGGCGCACGGAGTCGGTGACGGTGATCCCGGAGAGCCATTTCGCCGACTTGTAGAAGTACATGGGGGCCACGTACAGCCGGACCGGCCCGCCGTGCGAGTGGCCCAGCGGCCGGTCCCGCATCCGCAGCGCCACCAGTACGTCGTCGCGCCGGGCCTGGCGGAGCGTGAGGCTCTCGCTGTACGCGCCGTCGAAACAGGTGAACCGGACGGCCTTCGCACCGGGCCGTACCCCGGCCGCGTCCAGCAGAGCGGAGAGCCGCACCCCCTCGAAGGGCGTCTCGGGGACCCGCCAGCCGGTCACGCACTGGACGTCGCGGACGAGCCGGGTCTGCGGCAGCGCCCTGAGGGAGTCCAGGGTGTACGTGGCGGGCCGGTCCACGAGCCCGTCCACGGTGAGGCGGTAGTCGGCGGCGCTCCTGCGGGGCACGGAGGAGACCACCGAGTAGTAGCGGAACCCGCCCCCGTTGGGCAGGAGGCCGGTCAGTCCGGTGGGGTCCTTGTCCGCGACCGCGCCGAGACCGGTCTCCATGGCGCGCTGGAGTGCCGGCGCGGCGGCCACCGCGGCGGCGCCCGCGCCGAGCACGGCGAGGAGGAGACGGCGGCCGACGGGCGGGCCCTGGGCATCGGGAGGGCGACTGTTCACGCCCTCAATAGAACACCCGCGGCCCCCCGTCACCAGGGGGCCGCGGGGGTCCGTCACTTTTCGGCAAGGTGCCGGCCGGGCACGCGCGGGCGTGACGCCCGTCAGCGCGCGACGGCTTCGGCCTCCGCCTCGGCGGCCTTCTCCAGCTGGAACGCCTCGTTGCCGAGACCGATCCTCGCGTGCACCTCGGGCCTGGTGGAGCGCAGTACGGCGCCGTAGACCAGGCCGCCGACGAGTGCGGCACCGATGATGCCGGGCAGCAGCCAGGAGAGGGAGGAGCCGGGGCCCGAGCCGGTCAGCACGTCGAAGTCCCTGACGGTGAGGAAGGCGATGGCCAGCAGGGCGAGACCGGCCAGTCCCGAGGCCACCAGGCGGGGAGCCTGCGCCCGGCCCGCGCCGCGCCGCACGAAGAAGGCGATGACGGCGAAGGCGGCGGCGGCCATCAGCAGGATGACGCCGAGCGCGCCGACGTTGCCCATCCAGGTGAACAGGTGCAGCACCGGCGCGGTGGGGTCGCCGGCCGGCTTGTCGTCGGTGACGGCGAAGGCCAGCACGATGACGAAGGAGAGGCCCGACTGGAGCAGGGAGCCGGTGGCGGGGGCGCCGCTGGTCTTGTTCGTACGGCCGAAGGCGGCGGGCAGCAGTCCCTCGCGGCCCATCGCGAACGCGTAGCGGGCGACGACGTTGTGGAAGCTGAGGAGCGCGGCGAACATGCCGGTGACGAAGAGGACGTGCAGGACGTCGGTGTACGTACCGCCGAGCCGCTCCTCGGTGAGGCCGAAGAGCATGCCCGGGCCCTGCTTCAGCGAGGCGTCCACGACGGAGCCGGGGCCGGTGGCGACGGTCACGGCCCAGGCGCTCACGGCGAGGAACAGGGCCGCGTAGCCGACGGCCAGGAACATCACGCGGGACACGACGACCTGCGGGCGGCTGGTCTCCTCGGCGTACACCGGGGCCTGTTCGAAGCCGACGAACGCCGCGATGCAGAAGCAGAGCGCGGTGCCGAGCCCGGCCCCGGTCAGGGTCTCGGGGTTGAACGCGTGCAGGGACAGGCCCTCGGGGCCCGGCCGGCTGACGGCCGCGATGTCGAAGATGACGACGAGGAGGCATTCGACGACCAGGAGTACGCCGAGCACCTTGGCGTTGAGGTCGATCTTGAGCCAGCCGAGGGCGCCGACGGCCACGACGCCGGCGAGGGCGGGCATCCACCACTTGATATCGATGTCGAGATAGGCGGCGAAGAGACCGGAGACCTCGAAGCCGAGGATGCCGTAGATGCCGACCTGCATGGCGCTGTAGGCGACCAGGGCCACCAGCGAGGCACCGGCACCGGCCGTGGGACCGAGACCGCGCGCGATGTACGCGTAGAAGGCACCGGCGTTGTGCACGTGCCGGCTCATCTCCGCGTAACCGACGCTGAACAGCATCAGGACGACACCCAGGATGACGTAGAGCAGGGGCTGGCCCACGACGCCCATCACGCCGAAGACCGTGGGCATCACACCGGCCACCACCATCAGCGGGGCGCTGGCGGCGAGGACCGAGAGCAGCAGCCCGGGGGTACCGAGCCGGTCGGCGCGCAGTGCGCGGTCCTCGCCCTTGTACGTGCTGATCCCGCCGGTGTCACCGGTCACCTGCGCGGCGCCGGTCCGTCTGGTAGCTGAACTGCCCGTCGGCATGGCGGAGTCGGTCCCTTCGTCGGGTGCGGAGCTGGTCACGGGGCGCCGAGCGCGAAGCGTCGCGCGGCCAGGAACTCGGGGTACGGGTCGCGGCCTGAGTAGGACCAGGGGGCCGGAGTCACGTGCGGGCCGATGCGGTGGAAGAGGGCGGCGGCCTCGGCGGGCCGCCCTTGGCACCACTTGGCGTGCGCGAGGAAGTTGAGGTCGACCCGGTGGCGGGGGTGGTCGTCCCGCTCCCACTCCAGCCACCAGTCGAAGGCGGCCTTCATGACCTGTCTGGCCCGGCGTCCCGACCAGTGCCCGGAGGTGAGCGGGTCGTCGGGTTCGCTGCCCGCGGCGACGAGGACGCGGTAGCGCTCGGCGTGCGCGACCACGGGGAGCACGGCGAGCGGGGAGTCCGCCGGGGCCTGCTCGGCGGCCCAGGAGGCGAAGTCGTACACCTCGTGCAGGGGGTCCTGGCCGCTTTCGGGGTGGCTCTCGGCGAGCTGGGCGGTCATCAGGTGGTGCGCGTGGTGGTGCTCGGGGTGGCGGGCGCGGATCTCCTCGAAGTGGCGGGCGGCCTCCTCGGCCGCGCCGTCCTCTCCCTGCGAGCCGCGTGCGCCGTCATACATCAGAAGGGCGAGCCAGGGCGTCGGGTCGGCGGGGGCGAGCCGGGCGGCGGCGAGGCAGGCTTCGCGGGCCCGGACGGCGGGCCCGGGGGACGCCTTGGGCCGCAGGGCGCGGGCGACCGCGGCACAGGCGAGGAGGGTGGCGGCGTCGGCGCTCTCGGGTTCGGCGATGAGCCAGTCCTCCGCCCAGCACAGGGCGGACGGCGCTGCGGCGAGGGTGACGACGCGGTGGCCCCTGCGGTCCCAGTCGGTACCGGTCGCGGCGAGGAGGGTGCGGGCCCTGATCCACCGGCCCTGTTCGAACTGGGCACGTACCTCGATGAGTTCGCTGTCGTCGAGGGCCGGGTCGAACGAGTGCTCCGAGCGACCGCCCCTTCGGCGGGAGCGGCCCAGGGGCGGCGGAGGCGGGGACATCCGCGGACTTCCTTCGACGCGATGTGCGAGCAGACGATCGCGCACAGCAAAGCGGCAGGCGATGCTCCGCGTCAAGAGGTGATCATCTTCAACTTTACGCATTTCCGCCACAGTTGGCCGAGAACACCCCTGCGGCCCGGGGTTCGCCCAGCTCACCGCCGGGGCGGGAGGACCGGGCGTGACGCGTGCCACACTGGCGCTATGGAGAAGCGCGCACCTCTCAAACCCCTCCTCTTCGCCTTTCCGGGGCCGCTGCGGGACCAGTTGGTCGCGGCGGTGCTCGCCGGTGCGAAGGTCTCCACGTCCTGCCTGCTGGCCGAGTACGAGGCGGAGAAGGAGGAGTTGCCGCCGGTCGGTGAGCGCTCGGCGCTGATCGACTCGGACGGGCGGGAGGTCGCCGTGGTGGAGGTGACGGACGTCCGGGTGACCCGGCTCGGCGACGTGGGCCTGCGGCACGTGGCCGAGGAGGGCGAGGGGTACACGTCGGTCGCCGAATGGCGGGCCTCCCACGAGCTCTTCTGGCACGGCGAGGAGATGCGGGAGGCGCTCGGTGACCCGGACTTCACGGTCGACGACGACACGATGATCGTGGCCGAGCGGTTCCGGGTGGTCGAGGTGCTGGGCCCGCTGGGCTGACGCGCGGCGGGTCGGCGCCCCTGAGGGCTGTCCCGTGATACCTGGCGGGGACGGGCCCTCAGGGATTGCGGGACAGCCCTCAGCCGACCGCCTCCGCCGCCGCCCGGCCGGCCGCCCGGCCCGAGAAGACGCAGCCCCCCAGGAACGTGCCCTCCAGCGACCGGTAGCCGTGGACTCCGCCGCCGCCGAAGCCCGCCGCCTCGCCCGCCGCGTACACCCCCGGCAGCGGGTCGCCGTGCGCCGTGAGGACGCGCGAGGACAGGTCCGTCTCCAGGCCGCCCAGCGACTTGCGGGTGAGGATGTTGAGGCGCACCGCGATCAGCGGGCCCGCCTTCGGATCGAGGATGCGGTGCGGCTTCGCCGTGCGGATCAGCTTGTCACCCAGGTAGGCGCGGGCCCCGCGGACCGCCGTGACCTGGAGGTCCTTGGTGAACGGGTTGGCGATCTCGCGGTCGCGCGCGGTGATCTCGCGGCGCAGCGCGTCCTCGTCGATGAGGCCCTGGCCGGTCAGGGCGTTCATTCCGCGTACCAGGGCGCCGAGGTCCTTCTCGACGACGAAGTCCACGCCCTTGTCCATGAACGCCCTGACCGGCGCCGGCACGTCGGCACGTGCCCGCCCGAGCACGTCACGGACCGACTTGCCGGTGAGGTCGGGATTCTGCTCGGAGCCGGAGAGCGCGAACTCCTTGCCGATGATCCGCTGGTCCAGGACGAACCAGGTGTAGCCGTGGCCCGACCTCATGATGTGGTCGAGGGTGCCGAGCGTGTCGAAGCCGGGGAAGAGCGGGACCGGGAGCCGCCTGCCGCGGGCGTCCAGCCAGAGGGAGGAGGGGCCGGGGAGGACGCGGATGCCGTGCCGCGCCCAGATCGGGTCCCAGTTCTCGATGCCCTCGGTGTAGTGCCACATCCGGTCGCGGTTGATGTGGTGCGCGCCCGCGTCCTCCGCGATGCCGAGCATCAGGCCGTCGACGTGGGCGGGGACCCCGGAGAGCATCTTCGCGGGCGGGGTGCCGAGCCGCTCGGGCCACTGGGACCTGACGAGGTCGTGGTTGCCGCCGATGCCGCCGGAGGTGACGATCACCGCCTGGGCCCGCAGTTCGAAGGAGCCGGTGGCTTGGCGGCTGCTCGCGGTGCCGCGTCCGGTGCCGCTGGGTTCGAGGATCTCGCCGGTGACGGTGTCGACCACCCCTGCCGAGCGGCCGAGGCCGGTGACCCGGTGGCGGAAGGCGAGGCGGACGAGACCGCCGGCGACGCCCTCGCGCACCCGGCGTTCGAAGGGGGCGACGACGCCCGGTCCGGTGCCCCAGGTGATGTGGAAGCGGGGGACGGAGTTGCCGTGGCCGGTGGCGTCGTATCCGCCGCGTTCCGCCCAGCCCACGACGGGGAAGAACCGCATCCCCCGGGCGTGCAGCCAGGACCGCTTCTCACCCGCCGCGAAGTCGACGTACGCCTGCGCCCACTTCCGGGGCCAGTGGTCCTCCGGGCGGTCGAAGCCCGCGGCGCCGTACCAGTCCTGGAGGGCCAGCTCATGGCTGTCCTTGATCCTCATCCGGCGCTGCTCGGGCGAGCCGACGAGGAACAGGCCCCCGAAGGACCAGTGCGCCTGGCCGCCGATGGACTGCTCGGGCTCCTGGTCGAGCAGGATCACCGTCCGCCCCGCGTCGACGAGCTCGGCGGTCGCCACCAGTCCCGCCAGCCCCGCCCCGATCACGATCACATCAGCGTCGTACGCCATGGGAGTTCCGTCCTGGTCACCAAGTTACCCGTGCGTCAGATCTTGGGTACGGGCCGCAGCCACGTCAACCGTCCCACCGCACCCGGGGGCCGGGCCGCTCGACGCGGTGACGGCGGGCCGGGGTCCGAGGCGGCGCGAATCCGGCGGATAGAGTCGCGGCGTGAACGATTTCGTGCGGGGTCTGCGGTTGTGGTTCGCGCCGCAGCGGCTCCGCGAAGAGGGCGACACCCCCGACTACCGCTTCTCCCTGGCCAACGAACGCACCTTCCTGGCCTGGCTGCGCACGGCTCTCGCACTGATCGGCGGGGGGTTCGCCGTCGCCCAGTTCCTCCCGGCTCTCACCTGGGGCGTACGGACCTGCCTGGCGCTCGCACTGCTCGCGTCCGGTGTGCTCTGCGCGCTGCGCGCGGTCAACCACTGGGTGCGGTGCGAGCGGGCCATGCGCCGGGGCGAGGATCTGCCGGTCTCCCGCTTCCCGACCCTGCTGAGTCTCGCGATCGCCGCCGTCGCCCTGGCGATGGTGGTGGTGGTCCTCTTCGGCTGGGAGTCCTGATGTCCGCCCCTCAACGGGACCCGGGACTGCAACCGGAGCGGACCAGGCTGGCCTGGCGCCGCACCACCCTGTCCTGCACGGTGGTCGCGGTCCTCGCGGGCCGGCAGGCACTCCACCAGGGGACGGGCCCGGCGGCGGTCTCCGCCGTGGCCCTGGGCGTCCTGGCCTGGCTGGGGTTTTTGCGGGTGGCCCATCTGCGGCTGACCGCGCTGGGGCCGGCGAGGCCGCGGCCGATGTCGCCGCGGGCCGCCCTGACGTCGGCCGCGTGCACGGTCGCGCTGGCCGTCTCCGCCGCCGCCATGCTGTTCTGAGACAGCGCTGTTCGAGACGGGTTCCCGGCCGGACGCTCAGCTCTCCCACTCCACGGAGACGATGATCTTGCCCCGGGTGCGGCCCTCCTCGTTCAGCCGGTAGGCGTCCGCGGCCAGTTCGAGCGGGAAGACCCGGTCCACGTGCACCCGGACGATGCCCTGTTCGGCCAGTTCCGCCAGGTGGGCCAGGTCCGCCGCGTCGGGCCGGACGAAGGCGTACCTGCCGCCGTGGGAGAAGACCTCCGCGTCCGCGACGGAGGCCAGGCGGCCGTCGGGCGCGAGCGTGTCCGCGGAGGCCCGCAGCGCGTCGCCGCCGACGGTGTCGAACGCCGCGTCGATGCCCTCGGGGACCAGGGCCCGCAGCCGGTCGGTGAGCCCTTCGCCGTACTCGACGGGTTCCGCGCCCAGCTGCCGCACGTGGTCGTGGTTGTGCGGACCGGCCGTGCCGATGACGCGGCAGCCCGCGTGCCGGGCGAGCTGCACGGCCATCGAGCCGACACCGCCGGCCGCCGCGTGGACGAGCACCGTCTCCCCTTCACGGACCCGCAGCGTGCGGTGGAGCACCTGGTACGCGGTGAGCCCGGTCAGGGGCAGGCCCGCGGCCTCTTCGAAGCTGAGGCTCAGCGGCTTGCGGGCCAGGGTGCGCACGGGGGCGGCGACGTACTCGGCGAACGTACCGCGGGAGAGGAAGTCCTCCCGTACGTATCCGATGACCTCGTCGCCCACCGCGAACTCGTCGACGGCGACGCCGGGCCGTACGACCACTCCGGAGACGTCCCAGCCCGGGATCACCGGGAACACGGCCTCCAGGCCGGACTGGAGGTAACCCTCGCGGGCCTTCCAGTCGACCGGGTTGACGGCCGCTGCCCGCACCTTCACCAGCACCGAGTCGGGGCCGACCCTCGGGTCGGGGCGCTCGCCGTACTCCATGACGTCGGCCGAGCCGTACCTGCTGTAGCTGATCGCCTTCATCTCACGACCATCGGCGCGGGTGACGGTCGCCGCAACCCGAACCTCACCAGCGTGGGACCGGCGGCGCGGTCCACCACGGCCGCGCCACCCGCATCGCCGCTACGTCGTCACGCTCGCGCATCGCGCCGTCGTCGTCGAGCCATCGCCTGTGCAGGGCGGCCAGGCGCTCGCGGTCGAGCTCGACGCCGAGACCCGGGGCGTCGGAGACCGTCAGCCGGCCGTCCCGGAAGACGTGGCGGGTGGTGATGACGTCCTCGGTCTGCCACGGGTAGTGGCTGTCGCAGGCGTAGCCGAGGTCGGGCACGGTGGCGGCCACGTGGGTCATCGCGGCGAGACTGATACCCAGGTGCGTGTTGGAGTGCATGGACAGCCCGACGCCGAACGTACGGCAGATCGCGGCCAGCTCCCGGGTGCGGTGCAGCCCGCCCCAGTAGTGGTGGTCGCAGAGGACGACCTGCACGGCGTCACCGGCGAAGGCCGCGGGGACCTCGGCGAGCGTGGTGACGCACATGTTGGTGGCCAGCGGCACGTCCGTGCCCGCGGAGACGGCGGCCATGGCCCCCGTACCGCTCGCCGGGTCCTCCAGGTACTCGATCACGCCCCTGAGCCGCTCGGCGACGTACAGCGAGGTCTCGACGGACCAGGCCCCGTTGGGGTCCAGGCGCAGCGGCTGCCCCGGGAACGCCTCGGCGAGCGCCTCGACCGCGGCGATCTCCTGGCCGGGCTCGAAGACGCCGCCCTTGAGCTTGAAGGAGGAGAAGCCGTGCTCGCGGGCGAAGCGCCGGGCCTGGGCGACGACTCCGGCGGGGTCCAGGGCGGCGCCCCAGTCGTCCCGCTCCCCGGCCCCGGGGTGGGCGGCCCAGCGGTAGAAGAGGTAGGCGCTGTATTCGACGGTGTCCCGGACCTTGCCGCCGAGCAGGGCGTGCACGGGCAGGCCGAGGGTCTTGCCGAGCGCGTCCAGGCAGGCGACCTCGAAGCCGGAGACGACCGAGAGCCGCAGTTTGTCCACGGTCCGCACGCCGCGCAGTCCGCCCGCGTCGACCCGCTCGTCGGTGGAGCGCGGGTCCCCGCACACCTGGTCGGCCAGGGTGAACAGGCCGTTCACGTCGCTGACCGCGCGGCCGGGCATGGCCTCCGCGAGCGGCCGGGCGAGGTCGAGGTACGCGCTGTCGCCGTACGTCTCGCCGATGCCCGAGACCCCGCCGCGTGTGACGACTTCCACGACGAGCCGCGGGGTGTAGGGCTGATGGACGCCCTGGGTGTTGAGGAGTGGCGGGTCGGCGATGAGGATCGGGGTGAGGCGGACTTCGTCGATCAACAGGGCTGTATCCATACGTGGACACTATTCACGTACACAGCCGGACACCAGAGGCCGGCAGGGATTGCGCACGGGTCGGCGGCCACCGATTCCGGGAGCGCACTGGACGACATACCGACTGGTCGGCATCATGGGCACCGATTGTTCCGACGCCCCGGAGGTGCGCACCATGAGCTCAGTCCACCCGCCAGGTCTCGACCCGGACCTGCTGCGCGGCCATCTCGACCGCGAGCGGCCGGGGCTGGTGAGCGGACCGCTCGAAGCGCGGCTGATCGAGGGCGGGCGCTCCAACCTCACCTACGTCGTCAGCGACGGCGTCCGCCGGTGGGTCGTCCGCAGACCTCCGCTCGGCCATGTCCTGGCCACCGCGCACGACATGAAGCGTGAGCACCGGGTGATCAGCGCCCTGCACCCGACCGCCGTGCCGGTGCCCGAACCGGTCCTGCTGTGCGAGGACCATTCGGTCATCGGCTCCTCCTTCTACGTCATGGAGTACGTCGAGGGGACCCCCTACCGCACCGCCGAGCAGCTCGCCCCGCTCGGCGCCGACCGCACCCGGGCCGCGGTCCTGGGCCTCGTGGACACCCTGGTGGACCTCCACGCCGTGGACCCCGGTGCCGTGGGGCTCGGTGACTTCGGCCGCCCGGAGGGCTTCCTGGACCGGCAGCTGCGCCGCTGGGGCAAGCAGCTGGACGCCTCCCGCAACCGCGAGCTGGCCGGGATCGACGAACTGCACTCCGCGCTGGGCCGCACGCTCCCCGACTCCCCCTCGGCGACCGTCGTGCACGGCGACTACCGCCTGGACAACGTCCTGATCGGCCCGGACGACGACATCAGGGCCGTCCTCGACTGGGAGATGTCGACCCTGGGCGACCCGCTGACCGACCTGGGCCTGCTGGTGATGTACAGCTCCGACCTCGATCTGCCGGAGTCCCCCGTGTCCACCACCAGCGGCGCGGCCGGCCATCCCACGCCCGCGGAGCTGATCGAGCGCTACGGCGCCCGCTCCGGCCGGGACACCTCCGCCATCTCCTGGTACACGGCGTTCGCCTGGTTCAAGCTCGCCGTGATCCTGGAGGGCATCCACTACCGCTACACCCTGGGCCAGACCGTCGGCGGCGGCTTCGACCGCATCGGCGGCCTCGTCCCCGTCTTCATCGAACACGGTCTCACCACCCTCCAGGAAGGCTGAGTTACGCCATGGACTTCGCATTCGACGCCCGTACCGAAGAGCTGCGCACCCGGCTGCTCGCCTTCATGGACGAACACGTCTATCCGGCCGAGAAGACCGCCGAGGAGCAGCGCGCCGAGCTCGCCTCCCCCTGGGACACCCCGCGGATCGTGGAGGAGCTGAAGGCCGAGGCGCGCAGGCAGGGGCTGTGGAACCTGTTCCTGCCGGATGCCGGGTACGGCGCCGGGCTGACGAACCTCCAGTACGCGCCGCTCGCCGAGATCCTGGGCCGCAGCCCGCAGCTGGCGCCGACCGCCCTCAACTGCGCGGCGCCGGACACGGGGAACATGGAGGTGCTCTTCCAGTTCGGCACCGACGAGCAGAAGAAGCGGTGGCTGGAGCCGCTGCTCGCCGGGGAGATCCGCTCCGCGTTCGCGATGACGGAACCGGACGTCGCCTCGTCGGACGCCACGAACATCGAGACCCGGATCACGCGGGACGGCGACAGCTACGTCATCAACGGGCGCAAATGGTTCATCTCCGGGGCGATGAACCCGGACTGCGCGGTCTTCATCGTGATGGGCAAGACGGACCCCGAGGGCACGGACATCCGGCGCCAGCAGTCCCAGATCCTCGTCCCGCGCGACACCCCGGGGCTCGAAGTGCGCCGCGCCATGCGGGTGTACGGCTACGAGGACCACTCCCACGGCGGTCACGCCGAGGTGGTGTTCAAGGACGTGCGGGTGCCCGCGACCAACCTGATCGGCGAGGAGGGCGGCGGCTTCGCCATCGCCCAGGCGCGGCTGGGCCCCGGCCGTATCCACCACTGCATGCGGCTCATCGGGATGGCCGAGCGGGCCATCGAGCTGATGTGCAGGCGAGCCGTCGCCCGTACGGCCTTCGGCAAGCCGCTCGCCGAGCAGGGCGTCGTCCGGAACTGGATCGCGGACGCCCGGGTCACGGTGGAGCAGCTGCGGCTGCTCGTGCTGAAGACGGCCTGGCTGATGGACACCGTGGGCAACCGCGGGGCCCATACCGAGATCCAGTCGATCAAGATCGCCACCCCGCGGGCGGTGGTCGGCATCCTCGACCAGGCGGTGCAGCTGTACGGCGCCGGCGGTGTCAGCCAGGACTACCCGCTCGCCGAACTCTGGTCGTCCGCGCGGACGTTGCGCCTGGCGGACGGTCCGGACGAGGTGCACCAGCGGTCGCTGGCGCACCGCGAGCTCAAGAAGTACCTCTAGGCCGCCGTCCGGGGAGGCGCGTGGCGCGCGCGTCCCCGGACGGACCGGTCAGAAGGTGAGCTTCCAGCTGTCGACGTATCCGGTGTCCTGCGCGGCCACGTCCTGCACGCGGAGCCGCCAGGTGCCGTTCGCCGCCTCGGCTGAGGCGTTGACCGTGTAGTTCGCGATCACGTTGTCGGCCGAGTCGCTGCTGCTGGAGTTCTTCAGCCGGTACGCCGTGCCGTCCGGCGCCAGCAGGTCGACGACCAGGTCACCCCGGAAGGTGTGCTTGATGTCCACGCCGACCTGGAGGGCGGCGGGTGCGTTGCCGGTGCGGCCCGAGACGGCCAGCGGCGAGGTGACCGCGGCCCCGTTGTCGGGCACGCTCACATCGGTGGTCGTGGAGTAGACGTCACCGGGCGGCGGGGTGACCGTACCGGCGGAGAGGGTCCAGACGGCGTGGGCGACGGCGTCGCTGTTGCGGTTCAGGGCGGTGTCGTTGATGTTGGCCGTGGTGTCGCACGAGGAGTGGTAGCAGCGGTCGAACGCCTGGCCCGCCGTGCCGCCCCACTTCTGGGCCTGCGCGCTCGACTTCGTGTTGCTCGCCCCGGTGAACAGACCGCCGACCGGCACGCCCGCGGTCTTGAAGGGGGCGTGGTCGGAGCGCCCGTCGCCCTCCGTCTCGATCTCGGTGGGTACGGACAGACCGGCGAAGTAGTCCTTGAAGGTCTTCTCGATGACGGGGTCGTCGTCGTAGACGAAGTAGCCGGCGTTCGGCGAGCCGATCATGTCGAAGTTGAGATAGCCGCTGAGCTTGGAACGCTCCGAGAGCGGCAGGCTGTTGACGTAGTGCTTCGACCCGATGAGCCCCAGCTCCTCGGCGCCCCACCAGGCGAACCGCAGGTGCTTGTCCGGTGCCAGCTGGGCGCGCGAGACGGCGAGCGCGGTTTCGAGCACGGCGGCGGAGCCCGAACCGTTGTCGTTGATGCCGGCGCCCGAGGACACGGAGTCCAGGTGCGAGCCGGCCATCAGGACCTTGCTGGGGTCTCCGCCGGGCCAGTCGGCGATCAGGTTGTAGCCGGTGGCTCCGCCGGAGGTGAACTGCTGGAGGGCCGTGGTGTATCCGGCCGCGTCGAGCTTGGCCTTCACGTAGTCGACGGACGCCTTGTAGCCCGCCCTGCCGTGCGCCCGGTTGCCGCCGTTGGCGGTGGCTATGGACTGCAACTGGGTGAGGTGGGCCTTGACGTTGGCGAGCGGGATGTCGGGGGCGGCGGCGGCCCGGGGGGCCGCGGCCCCGCTGGGGTCCGCCGCCTGCGCCGCCGGGGCGGCGGTGGCGAGCAGGGCGACGAAGGCGAGTGCGGCGGCTGCCCGGGATCTGCGCAGCGCGAAGCGGTTGGGGCTCATGTCGGGCTCCGGATTCCGTTCGGGGACTGACGGAACGTGCGGGGGGTGACCCGGGCGCGGTGTGCGCGTCCGGGTTCAGGAGCTACTGGTGCGACGTGCGTGACCGATGGTCAACCGCGTGACCGTACACCGTCAAGAGCGGGAACCGGACATGGCCGTCCGATAAACGGACCGTGCACTCCCCGGGACCGGGAAGCGCACGGGAGACGTACGGACGGGAAGGACGGGTGGAAAGGGCGGGCGGAAAGGGGCGCGCCTACGGGCGCAGGGCGCGCAGCAGCAGGTCCGCCAGGTGGCCGGCGACCTCCTGCTGGCTGAGCGGGCCGTCCGGGCGGTACCAGGTGGACAGGTGGTGGACCGAGCCGAAGTGGTAGTCGACCACCAGGTCCGCCGGAGTCGCCGTGGAGAAGACCCCGGCCTGCTGGCCCTCCTCGATCAGCGCCCGGAAGCGCTCGTGGTAGCGGCGCCGCTCCACGCGTACCTGCTTGTTCTTCTCGGGGCTCAGGTGGTGCATCGAGCGGAAGAAGATCGAGGCGTCGTCCAGATTCTCGATGGTGGTCACGACCACGTCGGCCGCCGCGTCCCGCAGACGCCGCTCGACCGGCGCGTCGGCGTTGGCGAAGGCGTCGAGCCGCTCCTGCTGGAGCCGCAGCACCCGGGCGTACACCTCGTGGAGGAGGTCTTCCTTGGAGCCGAAGTAGTGGTAGAGCGCGCCCTTGGTGACTCCCGCCGCCTCGACGATCTCCTGGACCGACGTGCGGTCGTAACCGCGCTCGGCGAAGAGCCGGGTGGCGGCGGCCAGCAGCCTCTGGGGGACGGGGGTGCCGTCCCCGTCCGTCGCCTTGGCCATTGCCGCCACCTGCCTCTCGTACGCACGCGTGAACTGTTCTAGCGGGGGGAACGCAGTTCCCGCCTCAGGATCTTCCCACTAGCCGTCTTGGGCAGCTCCGTCAGGATCTCCACCTCGCGCGGGTACTTGTACGCGGCGAGCCGCTCCTTGCAGTACGCGCCCAGCTCGTCCGGGGCCACCTCGGCCCCGGACGCAGGCTGACGTAGGCCCGGACGGTCTCACCCCGGTAGGGGTCGGGGACCCCCACGACGGCTGCCTCGCGGACCGCCGGATGGGTGTGGAGCACGTCCTCGACCTCGCGCGGCCACACCTTGAAGCCCGAGGCGTTGATCATGTCCTTCTTGCGGTCCACGACGTAGAGCCAGCCCGCCGCGTCCATGAACCCGATGTCCCCCGTGCGCAGTTCGCCTTCGGGGAAGGCGGCGGCGGTGGCCTCGGGGAGGTTCCAGTACCCGGAGACGACCTGGGGCCCGCGCACCGCGATCTCGCCCTGTTCCCCGAAGGGCACCTCCTGGCCGCTCTCGTCGAGAATCCGGACGACGGTGTCCGGCCCCGGGACGCCGACCGAGAGCGTGCCGGACATCGGGTCGACAGGCGCCTCGCGCTCCGGCGGTACGGAGGCGCAGGGGGCCGTGCACTCGGTGAGGCCGTAGCCGTTGCGGATGTACGGGCCGAAGCCCGCCCGGAACCTCTCCACCAGCGCGGGCGGCAGCGGGGCGCCGCCCGACGAGATCATCTGGAAGGAGGCGAAGTGCTCGGGCGTCACGCCGGGGTGGGCGGCGAGCGCCATGAACGCGGTCGACGGGCCGACGGTGTAGGCGGGGCGGTGCTCGGTGAACGCTTCCAGGACGACGCTCGCCTCGAAGCGGTGGGCGAGGACCAGGGTGCCCGCGTTGGAGACGCAGGCGGCGAGCTGGCACACCATGCCGGTGATGTGGAAGAGCGGGGCGAGCGCGAAGTAGGCGGAGCCCTCCGCGACGGGGTGCCCCGGCGCTGCCGCTCGGCGTTGACCATGATGTTGCCGTGGGAGTTCATGGCCCCCTTGGGGGTGCCGCTGGTCCCTGAGGTGTAGCTGATCAGTGCCACGTCGGCGGCGCCGAGCTCCCGGCCGGCCGGGGTGGCGAGCCCCTGGCGGGCGACGGTGACCAGGTCGTCGGCCCAGTCGTCGCCGCCCGGCGCGGGAAGGCGCTCGAAGCCGAGGACACGGGGGTCGTTCCTGGTCTGGAGGTCCAGCTCGCAGGCGGTGACGGCGATCCGTACGTCCGGGGCCGCCTCGGCGGTGGCCCGCAGACCGGACCCCCAGGCCCGGTCCGAGCAGACCAGCGCGCTCACCCCGGCGTCCTTCAGTACGTGGCCGACCTCGCCGGACTTGTACATCGGGTTGAGCGGGACGACGGTGGCGCCGGCCTTCCAGGCGCCGAGCAGCGCGATGACGAACTGCGGGGTGTTCTGGAGCATGATCGCTACGCGGTCGCCGCGCCGCAGCCCGCGGGCCGCGAGGTGCCCGGCGACGGAGTCGGAGAGCGCGTCCGTCTCGCGGTAGTCGAGGCGCCCGTCGAAGTAGACGAGTGCCGGGTGCCCGGGTGCGCGGGAGGCGGCGGCGCGGAACGCGTGCACCAGCGTCCGGGCGGGGCTCACCGGGGCGCGCTGGGCCTCGCTGAGCAGGGCGAGCCACGGCTTGGCCGCGTAGACCGACTCGCTCATGTGCCCGTTCCCTCCCACTTCCGCTGGAGGTGGTTCATGCTGCCGAGCCAGTGGTCGGGGTCCTTGGCGCGGGCCCGGTAGTAGCCGGCCACCTCCGGGTGCGGCAGGACGAGGAAGCGGTCCTCCTCGATGGCGTCGAACAGCGCGTCGGCGACGGCCTCCGGCTCGATCGCGCTGGGGGCCAGCACGAGCTCGCCCGCCGAGCCGGCGCGGGTCAGCATGTCCGTACGGACACCCTGGGGGCAGATCGCGTGGACCTTGATCCCCGGTGCCGGTAGGTCAGCGAGAGCCACTCGGCGAAGGCGACCGCGCCGTGCTTGGAGACGCTGTACGGGGCCGCGCCGATCATCGTGAGCAGCCCGGCGGCGGACGCGGTGGACACGAAACGGCCGCTGCCGCGCTCCAGCCACTCCGGGAGCAGCGCCTTCGCCGCGCGTACGTGGGCCATGACGTTGACGTCCCAGGCGGCGGCCCAGACCTCCTCGTCGGCGAAGGCGTCCCCGGGCGAGGCGAGGCCCGCGTTGGCGCAGTAGACGTCCACCGTGCCGTCGAGCGCGTCGCGGGCGGCGTCCACGATCCGCGAGGCGTCGCCCGCCACCGGGGTGGCGCCGGTCTCCTCGGCGAGCGCCGCGATCCGGCCGAGGTCGAGGTCGTTGACGACCACCCGCGCACCCTCCGCCGCGAACCTGCGGGCCAGGGCGGCCCCGATGCCGCCTCCGGCCCCTGTGACCACCACTCCAGCGCCCTGCACCGTGCTCATCGGACCCCGCCTCTCTCAGCCGACTTCACTGGCAGACTAACCAGTCGGTATGTGATCCGGGAAGGGGTAGGGATCAGGACGGGGAATCTGCGCGGGTCCGGGTCGTTCCGTGCGGCCCGCGCCCGCGCTAGCGTGCGTGACCATGACAGTCGGCGCGATCATGGAGGTTGACGGATGAGCCTGTCCAGACGTGGTTTGCTTCAGGCCGGCGGTGCCGTGGGAGCCCTCGCGGCCACCGCGGCCGGGACCGGGAGCGCGGCCGCCCGCACGGGACAGGGTGCCGGGCGCGGCGGGGTCCGTACGGGCTTCGACCGGCTCGCCGCCGACGGCTACCGGCTGCTGAGGGGGCAGAAGGTCGGTGTCGTCACCAACCCGACCGGGATCACCTCGGACGTGCGCCACATCGTCGACGTCATGCACCCCGACGACCGGGTGAACCTGACGGCGGTCTTCGGCCCCGAGCACGGTTTCCGGGGCACGGCGCAGGCGGGCGGCTCCGAGGGCCGCTACGACGACCCGGCGACCGGGCTGCCCGTCTACGACACGTACCTCAAGAGCGGCCAGGCCCTCGCCGACATCTTCACCGCGTCCGGCGTGGACACGGTCGTCTTCGACATCCAGGACGCGGGCGCCCGCTTCTACACGTACATCTGGACGCTGTACGACTGCATGCAGTCGGCGGCCCTGGCGGGCAAGCGGTTCGTCGTGCTCGACCGGCCGAACCCGGTGAGCGGCCGGGCCGCGCTCGGACCCGTCATGGAGCCGGCGTTCGCGACGTTCGTGGGCCGCCGGGAGATCTCCCAGGCGCACGGCATGACCGTCACCGAGCTGGCCCTGCTGTTCAACGCCGAGTTCCTGGCGGAGCGGCCGGTGGAGCTGGACATCGTCACGATGTCCGGGTGGCGGCGCTCGGACTTCTTCGACGAGACCGGGCTGCCGTGGGTGCCGCCGAGCCCCAACATGCCGACGCCCGAGACGGCGCTCGTCTACTCCGGGACGTGCCTCTTCGAGGGGACGAACCTCTCCGAGGGGCGGGGCACGACCCGCCCCTTCGAACTGCTCGGCGCCGAGGGCGTCGACCGGCGCTGGGCCGCCGCGGCCAACGCGCTGGAGCTGCCGGGGGTGGCCTTCCGCGAGTCCTACTTCGCGCCGGTGTTCTCCAAGTTCCAGGGCAGGACGGTCGGGGGTGTGCAGGTGCACGTCCAGGACCGGGCGGTCTTCGACCCGGTCCGTACCGGCATCGCGCTGCTCGTGACGGCGAAGCAGTCCTGGAGCGGCTTCGCCTGGCGCGCGGACAACTGGATCGACAAGCTGACCGGCAACACCAGGGTCCGCACGATGATCGACGCGGGCGCGGACACGGACGAGGTCGTCGGAGCCTGGGAAGCGGACCTGGCGGCGTTCCGGGCGACCCGGGCGCAGTACCTCCGGTACCGCTGAACCCGGTCCGCCGGGCGGGTCCGCGCACCGGACCGCCCGGCGGTCTCACCCTCCGCCGTCTCACGTACTGGACACCCCACTTTTGGATGGAGCCGAACGGGGCAGCCGTACGTCTCATGAGGTGACGCCGAAGTACTAGCGACGGAGGTGGCGGCCATATGGCCGGTTTCCGGAGTCTTGCGAGACAGGTTCGCGACCCGCGGGGCGATCTGGCACTACGAAGGTACTCACTGCGGAAGTGCCTGGAACGATTCGCCCCCTACGGCCACCGCGCGACCTGGGACCATCTGTGCGCCCGGCACGGGATCGAACCCGAGGACAGGGCCCCCGACCCGGCGCGGCTGGAAGGCGCGCTGAAGGAACTGGAGGAGGCGCGGGCCGTCTGGCTCGCTTACGAGTCGGGGTTCGCCGAGCGGCGGCGGCGGGAGAAGCGCCAAGGGCTGCGCCGCCCGGCCTCCTTCGACGACTGGCACCGGCGGACCTGGGGCGGCAACGGGGTGGCGCGCTGCGAGGACCCGGGCGTCCATCCCTCGGAGCCGCTCGCCGAGGTGCTCGGGCGGTTGATCTCGGCCCTGGGGTCGGAGCCGGGCACCGCCTGCCCGGTCTGCGCGGAGCCCGGCATCGCCTGGCGGCAGGAGCGGGCGCAGGAGCCGTGGTCGGGTCCGGTCTGCCGCGGCTGCGGGATCGTGGTGCCGCAGCCCGTGCTGACGCCGGGGGCGCTGGCGAAGGCCAGGCGGGTACGGCTGCGCACCCTGGCCTCGGCGGCCTGACCACACGGCGCCGGGCCCCGCTCAGGGCCCGGCGGCAGCCGTCCGCTACGGGCGGCCGTCGTCCGCGGCCGTGGTCCGCTTCCCGCGCTCCGGCATCAGGCGGGAGCCCGCCATCCGCTCGCCGGAGATGTCGTCCGGGTTGGAGAGCACACAGGCTTCCAGCGAGAGGCAGCCGCAGCCGATGCAGTCGGTCAGGTGGTCGCGGAGCTGGCCCAGCCGCTTGATGCGCTCGTCCAGTTCGGTACGCCACGCCTCGGAGAGCCGCGCCCAGTCGTCGCGGTTGGGGGTGCGCTCCTCGGGCAGTTCGGCGAGCGCGTCCCGGATGGTGGCCAGCGGGATGCCGACGCGCTGGGCCGCGCGCACGAAGGCGACGCGTCGCAGCGCGTCCCTGGTGTAGCGGCGCTGGTTGCCGCTGGTACGCCGGCTGCTGATCAGGCCCTTGGCCTCGTAGAAGTGCAGGGCCGACACGGCGGCGCCGCTACGCGCGGAGAGCTGGCCGACCGTGAGTTCGTTGAGTGTCTGCGGGATCTGTGGCACCTCTGGACCCTACTGGGCCTCCGTTGACAGGAGAGCACTCACCCAAGGATGCTGAGCAAGCGCTTAGACATCAGGGGCGCGCCGAGGCAGCGAGCCGGAAGGCAGGAACCAGGAACATGGCAGAGCCGAAGATCTTCACGTCCGCACAGGAGCTGCGCGACGGAGTGGGTGAGGAGCTGGGCCACAGCGAGTGGCTGGAGATCGAGCAGAAGCGGATCGACCAGTTCGCCGAGGCCACCGGGGACCACCAGTGGATTCACGTGGACCCCGAGCGCGCGGCCGCCGGACCGTTCGGCACGACGATCGCCCACGGCTATCTGACTCTCTCGCTCCTGCCCGCGCTCGTCCCGCAGATCATGCGCGTCGAGGGCATGAAGATGGGCATCAACTACGGCACCAACAAGGTGCGCTTCCCCTCGACCGTCCCGGTGGGCTCACGCCTGCGCGCCACCGCCGTGCTCAAGAGCGTCGAGGAGGCGGGCGGCGGCGTACAGGTCACCGCGGTGGTCACCGTGGAGCGCGAGGGCGCGGAGAAGCCCGCCTGCGTCGCGGAGTCCGTTTCCCGCTACTACTTCTGAGCCGCGACCATCCGCAGGACGAGGTCGGCGTAGAGCGCGCCGACCTCTTCGGGCGTCCTGCTGCCCTGGGCGTTGAACCAGCGCGCCACATCGATGCAGAGCGACAGCACGGCGAGCGTGGTGCCGGGGACGTCGGGGACGTCGAACTCCCCCGCCGCCACGCCCTCGCTGATGATCCGGCGCACCACGGCGTCACTCTGTCTGCGCAGCTCGATGATCTCGGTCCGGTGCTCGTCGGAGAGCGCGTCCAGCTCGTACTGCACGACGCGTGCCGTCGTGTACCGCTCGGCGTGCCAGCGGACGAAGGACCGCACCGCCCCGGCGAGCCGTTCCGCCGCGGGAGCCTCACCGCCGGCCTCGGCCTCCAGGAGCGCGAGGGCACGGTCGTGGCCGATCCTGCTGATCCGGTGGAGCAGCTCTTCCTTGGTCTTGTAGTGGATGTACAGGGCGGCCGGGCTCATCCCCGCCCGGCCCGCGATGTCGCGGGTGGTCGTCGCGTGGTACCCGCGCTCGGCAAAGGCTTCGACGGCGGCGACGAGAAGCCGCCGTGCCGCCTCGGGCGTGACCTCGCCCCACGGCGCGTCCTCGCCGGTCTCCTCCGCCGTGCTCATCTCCACTTGCCCCTTCCATCGGCAGGACGAACACCATACCCCGATCCTGAGCAAGCGCTTAGGGTCTGGTGCGTCAGGGGGTCCGGAACGGGTCGTGCTCGGCGAGGATCTTCTCCAGCCGCGCCTGGTCGACCCGGCTGACCAGCTGACCCGCTTCCTGACGGTCCCTGATGACCTTGGCCAGAGTGAAGCACGAAGTGACGAGGTAGAGGACGCCGATGGCGAGGAAGGCGCGTACCCAGCCATCCGCGTCGAGGAAGAAGATTCCGAGGGCCACCGAACCCATCGCCACCCCGAAGGAGGCTACGGCCTGACCGTAGAAGGCCGTGGTGCCCTGCTGCTTGACCGACGTCGTCTCACTCATGCGCCCAGCTTGGGGCGTCGTGAGGCGGACCACATCGGTCCGGGTACTCAGCACGGTACTCAGACGGCCGTTCGAGCGGCGGACCGGCGGTCAGAAGGCGGAGACCCCGGTCAGCGCGCGGCCGATGATGAGCTTCTGGATCTGGCTCGTGCCCTCGTAGAGCGTCATCACGCGGGCGTCCCTGACCAGCTTGCCGACCGGGTACTCGTCGACGTAGCCGTAGCCGCCGAAGACCTGGAGGGCGTTGTTGGCCGCCCGGACGGCCGCCTCGGAGGCGAAGAGCTTGGCCGTGGAGGCGGCGGTGGCGAAGTCCTGGCCCCGGTCGACGAGGTCGGCGACCCGCCAGGTCAGCATCCGGGCCGCGTCCACGTCCACGGAGATGTCGCTGATCAGCTCCTGGACCAGCTGGTAACCCGCGATGGGCCTGCCGAACTGCTCGCGCTCACCCGCGTAGCGCACGGCCGCGTCCAGCGCGGCCTGGGCGATGCCCACACAGCCCGCCGCGACCGACATCCGGCCCTTGGCCAGCGCGCTCATGGCGATCGAGAAGCCCTTGCCCTCGGGACCCATGAGCGCGGATGCGGGCACCCGGACGTTCTCCAGGACCAGTTCCGCGGTGGCCTGGCCGCGCAGGCCGAGCTTGCCGTGGATGGTGCGGCGGGTCAGCCCGGGTGTGTCGGCGGGCACGAGGAAGGCGGAGACGCCCTTGTGCCCGGGGGTGTCGTTGGTCCGCGCGAAAAGGAGCACCACGTCGGCCCAGGTGCCGTTGGTGATGAACATCTTGGTGCCGTTGATGACGTAGTCGCCGCCGTCGGCCACGGCCTTCGCCGCCAGGTTCCCGGCGTCGGAGCCGGTGCCCGGCTCGGTCAGCCCGAAGCAGCCGATCGCCTCGCCGGAGGTGAGGCGGGGCAGCCACTGCCGCTTCTGCTCCTCGTCACCCCAGGAGGCGATGGTCTTGGCGACCAGGCCGAGGGAGACCGAGACGATGCCGCGCACCGAGGAGTCACCGCGTCCGAGCTCCTCGGTGACCAGGCAGTACGCCAGATGGTCGCCGCCCGAGCCGCCGTACTCCTCCGGGACGGTCAGCCCGAGGAAGCCGAGGGCGCCCAGCTTCCGCACGATCGACCTGTCGACGTTCTCGGCCCGGTCCCACTCCACGACGTGCGGGGTGATCTCGCGCGCCACGAAGTCCACGGCGAGCCGCCTGACCGCTTCCTGCTCCTCGCTCAGCTCCAGGTTCATCCTGTGCCACTCCACTTAAATTAGCACTGCTAGTTTCTTAGGGGCAGGCCCTACTATGTGCCGCATGGCCCGACCGCGCAAGCCCCTCCTCAGCAGAGAACGCATCATCGAAGCCGCGAGCGCCCTCGTGGACTCCGAGGGGCTCGGCGCCGTCTCGACCCGGCGCCTCGCCGCCGGACTCGGGGTCAGCGGACCCTCGCTCTACAACCACTTCCGCAACAAGGACGAGATCCTCGACGCGGTGGCCGACAGCGTCTCCGCACAGGTCGACCTGTCGATGTTCGACGAGTCCGACTCCCGGGACTGGGCCGCCGCGCTGCACGACTGGGCGGTCTCCTACCGCGCGGCGCTCGCCGCGCACCCGCACATCGTCCCGGTGCTCGCCCAGGGCCCCGGCCGCCGCCCGGCCGGTCTGCGGGTCGCCGACGCCGCCTTCGGCGGCATGGTCCGCGCGGGCTGGCCGCCCGCCCAGGCGACGTACATCGGCGCCCTGATGCGGTACTTCGTCACCGGCTCGGCGCTCGGCTCCTTCGCCCGCGGGTTCGTCGACGACGAGACGGCGTACGACCCCACCGACTACCCGCACCTGGGCCAGGCGCACCTGCTCGCCGACCGCCGCCAGCAGGTCGACGAGGGCGCCTTCGAGACCGGCCTGCGGGCCCTGCTCGACGGCCTGGCCCTCCAGTACGAGCAGATGGTGCGCGGGGGCGGCCCGGTCCGGCGCACACCGAACCGCGGCTGACGCCCCGGCACACCGGGGTGCCGGACCCGCCGGTCGCGGGTCCGGCCGCCTGGACGACTACTGACGACTCCTGACGACTCCTAGAAGATGACGAGGGAGCGGCCGCCCCTGCCCGCGATCATGTTGTCGAAGGCCGCCGGGATGCCGTCCAGGGCGATCCGTTCGGTGACCATCATGGACAGGTCGAAGCGGCCCGCGCGGATGTGTCCGGCGAGGACGGGCAGGTCGCGCTCCGGGTCGCTGTTCCCGTACACGCAGCCCGTCAGCGACCGGCCCCAGTGGAAGATCTCCAGCGCGTTGAAGGTCACCTCCTGGTTCTTGCCGCCGATGCCGACGACCGTGGTGCGGCCGCCGCGGCGGGTGGAGTCCCAGGCCGCGCGGATGGTCGCCGGGCGGCCGACGCACTCCACCGCCACATCCGCCCCGTGGCCGCCGGTGAGGCCGCGGACCGCCTTCGCGGTCCGGTCGGAGGCGACGACGTAGTCAGTGGCCCCGGCCCGCCGGGCCAGGTCCTCCTTCTCCGGCGACACGTCGACGGCGATGATGGAGGACGCGCCGGCGATCCTGGCGGCCTGGAGCACGGCGAGACCGACCCCGCCGATCCCGAACACGACGACGCTCTCGCCCGCGCGCACCCGGGCGGAGTGGTGGACCGCCCCGTAGCCGGTGAGGACCGCGCAGCCCAGGAGGGCGGCGTCCGTGAGCGGGATGCCCGCCGGGGCGGGCAGCACGCAGTTGGCGGCGACGACGGTCTCCTGGGCGAACGCCGCCACGTTCAGGCCCGGGTGGAGTTCGGTGCCGTCGGCGGTGCGCGCGTGGATGTTGGCCGCGCCCTTCAGCGCGTCGGCGCAGAGCCAGACCTCGCCGAGCCCGCAGGAGTGGCAGGTGCCGCAGGAGGGCGCCCAGTTGAGGACGACGGGGTCGCCCGGGGCGAGGTGGGTGACGCCCTCGCCGACGGTGAGGACCGTGCCCGCGCCCTCGTGGCCGAGGACGGCGGGCACCGGGAGCTTCATCGTGCCGTTGGTGAGGGACAGGTCGGAGTGGCAGACCCCGGCGGCGGCGAGGCCGACCCGCACCTGGCCGGGGCCGGGCTCGGGGAGTTCGATGTCGGTGATCTCCAGCGGAGCTCCGACGGCGGGCAGTACAGCGGCGCGGACCACGAACGGGCTCCTCGGTGATCGGAGAGTGGGGCAGGGGTCGGAGAGAGCAGGGCGGGGATCGCGGAGAGGCCGCTCAGAACTGCAGGGACTTGGTCTGGAGGTACTCGGCGAGGCCGTGGGGGCCCAGCTCGCGGCCGACCCCGGACTGCTTGTACCCGCCGAACGGGGCCAGCGGGTTGAACCTGCCGCCGTTGATGTCGACCTGCCCGGTCTCCATCCGCCGGGCGAAGGCCACCGCCTCGGCGTCGTCGGCGCCCCAGACCGCTCCGGCGAGTCCGTACACGGTGTCGTTGGCGATACGGAGGGCGTCCTCGACGTCCTCGTACCTCAGGATGGAGAGGACCGGGCCGAAGATCTCCTCCTGGGCGATGGTCATGCCGGGGGTGACATCGGCGAACACCGTGGGAGCGACGTAGTAGCCCGTCGCGTGCGGTGCCTCGGGGCCGCCGGCGACGAGCCTGGCGCCCTCCTCGATGCCCTTCTCGATGTAGCCCCGCACCCGCGCCTGCTGCTTGGCGTTGACCAGGGGGCCGACCCGCTCACCGGGGACGTACTTGGCGACCGCTGCCGCCGCGAGGGCGACCGCCTCCTCGTACCGCTCTCCGTCCACGAGCATCCGGGTCCACGCGCTGCACGTCTGACCGGAGTTGGACATCACGTTGGCGACGCCCACCTTGACCGCCTTGGCGAGGTCGGCACCGGGCAGGATCACGTTGGCCGACTTGCCGCCGAGCTCCAGCGCCACCCGCTTGACCGCGGCGCCCGCCGTCGCGGCGATCAGCCGGCCGACGGCCGTGGACCCGGTGAACGACACCAGGTCGACGCCCTCGTGCTCGGCGAGCGCCTGGCCCGCGACCGGGCCGAGACCGGTGACCAGGTTGAAGACACCGGCGGGCAGCCCGGCCTCCTCGGTGGCCTCGGCGAAGAGCTGGGCGACGAGCGGGGTGTCCTCGGCGGGCTTGAGGACCACCGTGCAGCCCGCGGCGAGCGCCGGGGCCACCTTGGCCACGATCTGGTGGAGCGGGTAGTTCCACGGGGTGATCGCGCCGACGACCCCGACCGGTTCCAGCAGGACGGTGGAGTTGCCCAGCTTCTCCTCGAAGGCGTAGGTGGCGGCCAGCTCGGCGTACGAGCCCGCGACCAGGACCGGCACAGCCGCGTGCACCGCCTGCGAGAGTGCGAGCGGCGCGCCGAGCTCCGCGGTGACGGTCTCGGCGATCTCGTCCTTGCGGGCGGCCAGGACGTCGCGCAGGGCGGCGATCCGGGCGGCGCGCTCGGCCGGCGGGGTGGCGGCCCAGCCGGGGAACGCGGCGCGGGCGGCGCGTACCGCCGCGTCGACGTCCGCCGCCGTGCCCGCCGGAACGTGGCCGATGACCTGCTCGTCCGCCGGATTCACGACCGCGATCGTGTCCGGTCCATCGGCCGGGCGCCACTGGCCGTCGATGTACATCCCGTCATGGGCCTTCATGGGTTTCCTCCCGGGTTCGCGCCGCGTACCGCCGAAGTCGTCCGTCCTGCGGCCGCCGTCCGACTCCAAACTAGCGCCGTTAGTTTTTCTCCGCCAGGGACCCGCCGGAGACGCCCGTCACTCCGGGCGCCCGCGCGCCGCGGAGCCGCGCACGCCGTGGGCCGACAGGCCCGGTGATTCCCCGGGGACGGCCGCCTGGGTCGCCGGGGCACGGACGGAGCGGCAGGCGACGTGCGAGGTGCGGACCGAGCGGCGGAGCCGCTGGTACGGACGGCCGCCCCGGCCGGGACCCCGGCCCCCGCTCGGGAGCGGCTCCGGCCCGGGGGGTGGGCGGAGCCGCAGCCGGGGCACCTGGAGCGGGTGGCGGTCCGGGCGGCCGCGGAGAGGGGCCGGGCGGAACGCACCAGCGGACGCTTCTCGGGGACCCCGCCCGTGCGGTCCACCCGGCCGCCCCGGCCGCGTCGAGGCGCCCCCACGCCCCCGAGGCGGAGTACACCCGGACCGAGCGCGCTGGCGGCACGGCTCCCCCGACCGGTGGGGACGCCCGGGCCGGTCCGCGCCCGTACCCTCATGCCCGCCGTGCGGGGACCCCTGAGCCTGTCGGGCGAATGAAGGCAGGGCGGTCCAGGCCGCACGACCGCGCCGTAGCCCCGGCCCTAGACGTCCAGTCCCGGCACGTCCCGTGGCAGCGGGCAGATCCTTCTGCCGTGATGGTCGAAGACGTACAGGTGCGCCAGGTCGACCAGCAGCGGCACCTGCCCACCGCGCCGCAGCCGCATGTCGGGCCCGGTGCGGACCACGAGGTCGCCCGCCGTGAGCGGCGGCCGGTCGGGGCTGCGCGGTCCGCGCTGCCCCGGCCCCGGCTCCTCGAGGTCGATGACGGGCCCGCTGACCTGACCGGTCGCCCGCTCCCGTAGCCGTTCCAGCACCCCCGCCCCCGCGCCGCCGCCGCTACGACGGCGCCGCACGCCCGGCCGCGGCCGGGCCGACTCCAGGTCGGGTACGACGGCCGGCTGCGAGCCGGTGTTGAGGTGGACGAGAGCCTCGTGCCCCTGGAACTCCACGTGTTCGACGATGCCGCTGAGGGCGACCTCGCCGGGACGGGCCTGGCTGGGCGGCGCGATCCGCACGGCCTCGGAGCGCAGCCCCACGATGATGTCGCGGCCCTGCTGGATGCGGAGCAACTGGTGGTCGGTGCTGAGCGGTTCGGGCAGCGCGAGCCGCTGGCGCCCCAGGTCGATCGACATGCGCCCCTCCAGCGGGGCGTGCACGACGGCCTGGAGCAGGTTGATGCGCGGGGTGCCGATGAACGCGGCGACGAAGACGTTCTCCGGCAGCGCGTAGACCTCACGCGGTGAGCTCACCTGCTGGAGCACTCCGCCGCGCATCACGGCCACCCGGTCCCCCAGGGACATCGCCTCGGCCTGGTCGTGTGTCACGTACACCGTGGTGACGCCCAGTTCCTCCGTCAGCTGCGCGATCTCGGCCCGCAGATGGTTGCGCAGCTTCGCGTCGAGGTTGGAGAGCGGCTCGTCCATCAGGAAGGCGGACGGCCGGCGCGAGATGGCCCGCCCCATGGCGACGCGCTGGCGCTCGCCGCCGGAGAGCTGGGCCGGGTAGCGGTCGAGCACGCTGTCGATGCCCAGCATGCGGGCCGTCGACTCGATGCGCTCGCTGTGGTCCTGCCGGGGATTCTCCAGCCTCAGCGGGAAACCGATGTTGGCCCGGTTGGTCATGCTCGGGTAGAGCGCGAAATTCTGGAACACCATGGCCATGCCGCGTTCGCGCGGGGTCATGTGGTTGGCGGGTTCACCGTCGAGCAGCAGCTCGCCCTCGGTGATCTCCTCCAGGCCGGCGATCATGCGGAGCACGGTCGACTTGCCGCAGCCCGAAGGGCCCAGCAGCACCACGAACTCGCCGGGTTCGATGGAGAGCGAGAAGCGGTCGACGGCACGCGGGGCCCGTCCGTACGCCTTGCTGACGTGGTGCAGGGAGATGGCGCGAGTCATGAGGTGTCCGCCCGGCAATGTTAAGGGAACGCGCGGCAGGGAACGGCTGCGTGGCCTGAAGTTAGCCCACTGGACGGGGTGTGGGAATGACTCGCGCGAAGGTTGGGGAGAAGGAGATCCGGCGGGCGGCAAGTGTCAAGAGAGGTTCCGGTTCGTGGTGGTATCCGTGGTACGCCGCACGGACCCGGTGGACCCCTTTCCGGCCTGCCGGGCGCGGCCGGCGCGTACCCCGGGACCCGCCGCCCCCAGGAGCAGCGCTCCGAGCATCACGAACGGGGCTGCGGTGCCGGCGAAGCCCGCGACCAGTCCGGCGGACGCCGGAGCCGGGTGGCGGCTCCGGCCGGTTTCCGGTCAGCCGCAGGGCGAGCGCGGTGGAGCGGGCGCGCTCCGGGGCCGCCTGGACGACCGTGGTCATCGACAAGGGCTGTCCCACGCCCAGGCAGAAACCGAGTACGGCGAGCATCACGGCCAGCGCCCACACCGGGACGGGCAGGGCGATGCCCGCGCAGAGCAGTTCGGCCGGCAGGCAGGTGGTGGTGAGCAGGGCGGTGCGGCCGAGTAGCCGGAGCATCGGCCCCATCACCAGCCGGCAGGCGATCGTGGCGGCGGCCCGAAGGCTCCGGAGGCTGAGGAGCAGTCCGATGGTGGCGGGCGCGATGCGCCGAGCGCGAGGGCCTGGTAGGAGACTGCGGGCCGCGCCGTCGACATGCCGGACCCGGACGCGGCGTCCATCAGATGATGCCGAAGAGGATTCCGGCGCCGAGCACCACCAGGGAGGTGAGCGCGGCCCACTTGACGGTGAACCGGGTGTGGTCGCCGAACTCGACCTTCGCCATGCCGACGAGGACGTAGACGGCCGGGACGAGCGGGGACGACATGTGGAGCGCCTGGCCGACCAGCGAGGCGCGGGCGATCTCCAGCGGGGAGACGCCGTGGGCGGCACCCGCCTCGGCGAGGACGGGGACGACACCGAAGTAGAAGCCGTCGTTGGACATGAAGTACGTCAGCGGAAGGCTCAGCACCCCGGTGACGACGGCCATGTGCGGGCCCATGCCCTCGGGGATGGCGCCCACGAGCCAGTCGGCCATGTGCTCGACCATGCCGGTGCCGGTGAGGACGCCGGTGAAGACCGCGGCGGCGAAGACCATGCCGGAGACGTTGAGAACGTTGTCGGCGTGGGCGGCGATACGGGCCCGCTGGTCGGGCATGTGGGGGAAGTTGACCGTGAGGGCGAGCGCGGCGCCCAGCAGGAAGAGCACCGGGATCGGCATCAGTTCCATGATCATGGCGGTCAGCAGGGCGACGGTGAGGCCGGCGTTGAACCAGTACAGCCTGGGGCGCAGGGTGGCGCGGTGCGGGTCGAGGCCCTTGAACTCCTCCTCGTCCTCCTCGTCGGCGTCCGCGGGTGCGCCGGCGCCCGTGCCCGCGGCGCCCACCGTCGGCGTACCGGCCGGACCGGAGCCCTTGCGGAGACGGTCGCCGCCGCCCGCTCCGACCAGCACCGTCTCGGGCTCCGTCTCCGGCTTCGCCTCCCTGACGAGCACCTCGTCCAGGGAGAGCGTGCCGAGCCGCTTGCGCTCACGGCGCCCGAGCACGAAGGCCAGGATGAAGACGGCCAGCAGTCCGGCGGCGAGCGCCGGGATCATCGGCACGAAGATGTCGCCCGCGTCCAGCTTGAGGGCGGTCGCGGCGCGGGCGGTGGGCCCGCCCCAGGGAAGGGTGTTCATGACACCGTTCGCGGTGGCCGCCACACCGGTCATCACGACCAGGCTCATCTTGAGGCGCTTGTAGAGCGGGTACATCGCCGAGACGGTGATCATGAACGTGGTGGAGCCGTCACCGTCCAGCGAGACGATCGCGGCCAGGACCGCCGTACCGACGACGATCCGCAGCGGGTCAGCCTTGCAGAACCGCAGGATGCCCCGCACGATCGGGTCGAAGAGGCCGACGTCGATCATCACACCGAAGTAGACGATGGCGAACATGAGCATCGCGGCGGTCGGCGCGAGATTGCCGACCCCTTCGATGACGTAGTCGCCGAGCTTCGCCCCCTGCCCGACGGCGACGCAGAACAGTGCGGGGATCAGGACCAGCGCCGCGATCGGCGACATCTTCTTCGTCATGATCAGGACCAGGAAGGTCGCGATCATGGCGAATCCGAGGATTGTCAGCATGGGGGTACCTCACGTTCACCTTTGAACTCCCACCGGAGCCGGCGGTCCGGATGACGTTAGGGCTCACGTCACGGCGTCCACAAGGTGTCGACGTGCGAGCAATACGAGCAAAACCCCAGGTCAGCGAGTTGGTGTCAGGAGGCGGGCGTCACGGACACCGGTACGGCGTTGAGCACGGCGGTGCCGGACAGCGGATCGAGGAGCGTGCCGTCGAGGAGCTGGTTCACATTGACGCCGGGGACGGCCGAGGCGACGGACATCCGGGTGCCGGGCCTGCTGTGCCCCCAGCCGTGCGGCAGGCTCACGACCCCCGCCCGTACCGCGTCGGTGATCTCCACCGGAGCCTCGACCTCACCTCCGGCGGCCCTGATCCGGGCGGTGGCGCCGTCCAGGAGCCCGATCCGGGCCGCGTCTTCGGGGTGGACCTGGAGCGTGCAGACGTTCGATCCGCCTCTCAGGGCGGCGACATTGTGCATCCAGCTGTTGTTGGAGCGCAGATGGCGGCGGCCGACCAGGACGAGTCCGGCGGGCTCCCGGTGCATCGCCCGCAGGAGCCGAGGCAGATCGGCGGCGACCGGCGCGGGAAACAGCTCGATCCGTCCGCTGCGGGTCTTCAGGAGTTGCGGGACGCGCGGCTCCAGCGGGCCGAGGTCGATGCCGTGCGGGTGGTCGAGGAGCCGGTCCAGGGTGAGGTCGTACGGGCCCAGGCGCAGCATGAGGTCGAGGCGCCGCTCGGGCCCGGTGGTGCCGGACAGCTCGCCGGCGAGTTCCTCGGGCGCTCCGGCCGCGGCGAGCGCGGCGCCGATGGCCAGGTCGTCGACGGTGTGGGCGGGAGCGCCGTGCATCCCTCCGACGGCGAGCACGAGCCGGGCCAGGATCTCGCTCTCGTCCATCCTGTCCGGCTCCAGGGGCACGGCGGGGCGGGTGTAGCGCACCTGGTTGCGCACGGCGAAGGAGTTGAACGCGAAGTCGAAGTGGGCGCTCTGCGAGGGCGGGGGCGGGGGCAGGACGACATCGGCGTGGCGCGAGGTCTCGTTGAGGTACGGGTCGACGCTGACCATGAAGTCGAGCCCCTCCGCGAGGGCACGGTCGAGGCGGTCGCCGTCGGGGGCGGAGAGCACCGGGTTGGCGGCGAGTACGAGCAGTGCGCGGATGCGGCCGTCGCCCGGGGTCTCGATCTCCTCGGAGAGCGCGGCGAGGGGGAATTCGCCCTTGGCCTCGGGGTGGCCCGAGACCCGGCTCGCCCAGCGTCCGAGGGCGAAGCCCTTGCCGGGGGCGGCGGGGCGGGGCGCCCGTGCGGTCGCGGAGAGGGGGAAGAGGGCGCCGCCGGGGCGGTCGAGGTTGCCGGTGAGGATGTTGAGGACGTCAATGAGCCAGCTGGCGAGGGTGCCGTGCTCGACGGTGCAGCTGCCGATGCGCCCGTACACGGCGGCGGTGGGGGCGGCGGCCAGCTCCCGGGCGAGCGTGCGGATGGTGGCGGCGTCGACGTCGCAGGCCGTGGTGACCGCTTCCGGTGTGAACTCCTTGAGGGCTTCGGTGAGTTCGCCGAGACCTTCGAGGTGGTCGGTGAGCGCTCCCGGGTCGGCGAGCTTCTCCTCGACGAGGACGTGCGCGACCGCGGCGAGGAGCAGCGCGTCCGCGCCGGGCCGGATCGCGAGGTGGCGGTCGGCCAGCCGCGCGGTCCGGGTGCGGCGCGGGTCGATGACGGTGAGGGTGCCGCCGCGCCGCCGCAGCGCCTTGAGCCGGCCGGGGAAGTCGGGGGCGGTGCAGAGGCTGCCGTTGGATTCGAGCGGGTTGGCGCCGATGAGCAGCAGATGGCCGGTGCGGTCGAGGTCGGGCACGGCGATGGCGTGGGCATCGCCGAAGAGCAGTCCGGAGGCGACGTGTTTGGGCATCTGGTCGAGGGTGCTCGCGGAGAAGACGTTGGGGGTGCGGAGCGTCCTGAGCAGGAGGGGCGGGTAGAGCGCGCCGGCCATCGTGTGGACGTTGGGGTTGCCGAGGACGACTCCGGTGCTCCGGGGCCCGTACTCCTCGATCAGTGCCGGGACGCGGGCGGCGATCGTGTCGAACGCCTCTTCCCAGCTCGCCTCCCGGAGCACCCCGTCCCTGCGGACCAGCGGGGTGCGCAGCCGGTCGGGGTCGGCGTCCAGCCCGCCGAAAGCGGCCCCCTTGGGGCAGATGAACCCCTGGCTGAAGACATCGTCCCGGTCACCCCTGGCGCCGGTGACCGACGTCCCCTCGATGGTGAGGGTGAGTCCGCAGGTGGCCTCGCAGAGGGGGCAGATACGCAGGGCGGTACGGGAGTCGGCGGACATGGGTCCTCCCCGGTGAGGGACGGCGGCACACGGACAGGGGTGAGCATACCGACCGGTACGGATGGTGGGGAGGTCTTGGCGGCACCGATCCTGGGGACCTCTCCCTGGAGCACCGGCCCGCCTGGTCCGGCGCCCTTCGGCCGAGGACGCGGGCCAGGTGGAACCACCAGGGCCGGGCCGCCCGCCGGCTCGACGCGGAAGGCCGGCCGGAACAGGACCCCTGCGCGCGGCGAATGCCGTTGACGCGCACTGTTCCTATTCCTACGGTTGACCATAGGATTCCTGGTCCAAGGGGTCCAGGGGATTCCGATCGCACCGGGAGCGCATCATGAGCGGCATCGAGCAGGCGAGGAAGACGGCGGAGGGACTCGCGTACTCCACGGGTTTCGGCAATGAGCACAGCTCCGAGGCGGTCCCGGGCGCGCTGCCGATCGGCCGCAACACACCGCAGCGCGCGCCGCTGGGGCTGTACGCCGAGCAGCTGAGCGGCAGCGCCTTCACCGAACCGCGTGCCCACAACCGGCGGTCCTGGCTCTACCGCATCCGCCCGTCGGCCGCCCACCCGCCGTTCGTCCGCACCGACAACGGAGCGGTCCGCTCCGCCCCCTTCACCGAGACGGTCCCCGACCCCAACCGGCTGCGCTGGGACCCTCTTCCCGACCCGGCGCCCGGCACCGACTTCCTGGCCGGGCTGTGGACCCTGGGAGGCAACGGCGACGCCACCCAGCGCACCGGCATGGCCGTGCACCTCTACCACGCCGACTCCTCCATGGAGCGCGTGTTCAGCGACTCAGACGGCGAGCTGCTGATCGTCCCGGAGCGCGGCGCCCTGCTGGTCCGCACCGAGCTGGGCATGCTCCGCGCCGCACCCGGCGAGGTGGCGCTGATCCCCCGGGGTGTCCGCTTCCGCGTCGAACTCCTCGACGCCACCGCCCGCGGCTACGTCTGCGAGAACTACGGCCGGCCGTTCGTGCTGCCCGACCTCGGCCCGATCGGCGCCAACGGCCTCGCCAACGCCCGGGACTTCAGAGCCCCCGTCGCCGCGTACGAGGACGACGGGGACGCGGGACGCCCGGTCGAGGTGGTCAACAAGTTCTGCGGGAACCTCTGGTCGGCGACGTACGACCACTCGCCGCTCGACGTCGTCGCCTGGCACGGCAACCACGTGCCGTACGTCTACGACCTGCGCCGGTTCAACGTGATCGGCTCCATCAGCTACGACCATCCCGACCCCTCGGTCTTCACGGTGCTGACCTCACCGTCCGACACCCCCGGTCTCGCGGGTGTCGACTTCGTCGTCTTCGCGCCGCGCTGGCTGGTCGGCGAGGACACCTTCCGCCCGCCGTACTTCCACCGCAACGTGATGAGCGAGTACATGGGCCTGATCGAGGGCGCGTACGACGCCAAGTCGGCGGGTAAGGGCGGGTTCGTGGCGGGCGGAGGCTCACTGCACAACATGATGTCCGCGCACGGCCCCGACCGGGAGACCTTCGACCGGGCGAGCGCGGCGGAGCTGAAACCGCAGAAGATCGACGACGGTCTGGCCTTCATGTTCGAGACGCGCTGGCCGGTCACGGCCACCGGCCAGGCGGCGGGCGCCGGACATCTCCAGCGCGGTTACGACGACGTGTGGGAGGGTCTGAGCCGCAACTTCCGGCCGTAGGAGAGCCCTCCCGGACCGGCCACCGCGCAGCACAGAGACTCCAGGTGAAACCGGATGAATCAGGTGAACGAGGTGAATCACACCTCCGCCTTTGCTCCCGACTCACTGGTCCTGAACCGGAAACTCCCCCTGTGGTACCAGGTCTCGCAGTCCTTGCGGGCGTCGATACTGGGCCGCCCGCAGGACGCCTCCCTGCGGCTGCCCACCGAGGAACAGCTCGCCGGGCACTACGGCGTCAGTGTCCTCACCATGCGCCAGGCCCTCAAGGAGCTGGAGGCCGAGGGCCTGATCAGCAGGCACCGGCGGCGCGGCACCTTCATCGAGCCGCGGGCCCGGCGCGTCTCACCGGTCCGGCTGCTGGGATCGATCGACGCGATCGTCGCCCAGCAGTCGGGCGAGCGGACGACCGTTCTCGGGCACGGGCCGGCCGCCGTGCCGGGGGACCTCGCCGAGTACTTCCCGGGCTGCGCCGAGGTGGTGAACTACCGGCGGCTGCGCTGCGACGGGGAGACGGGCGAGCCGACGAACTGGGCGGAGAACGCCCTGCGCCCCGAGACCGCCGAAGGACTCGACGTGGCCGACCTCGAACGCTGGCCGATGACCAAGGTGCTCCGCGACTCCCTGGGCGTACGGATCTCCCGGATCACGGACACCGTCGAGGCGCGGCTGGCCGACCCGGTCACCGCCGACCTGCTCCAGGTGCCCCTGCTGAGCCCGATCCTCCACTACACGGGGGTGACGTACGACGAGAGCGGCCGGGTGGTCGACGTGGCCCGCATCCGTTACCGGGGCGACCGCTTCTCGTTCTCCGTGACGGTCGAAGCGCACTGACCCGGCGCCCGGTGCGCCGTTACGATGCCGGGTGCGCGTGACGGACGCGGGGCGGCGGACCTGGTGGCGGGGAGGACGACACGGTGGCAGCGCGGGTGGCGGCCGGAACCGGCGGGGACGAGGACGCGGCCCTGCTCGACGAGCTGATGCCGTGGTCGGTACGGCCGCCGCGGACCGGACGGCCCTGGGTGAGCGCCCCCGACCAGGCCACGCTGCGGGCCCGTTGGGATCTGCTGGTCCGGGCACGGGGCGCCGAGCAGGACCGGCTGTTCCGGCCGAGCCGTCTGCGTACGCCACGGACGGCGGTCGCCGCGCTGCCGGGGCAGACCACCGCCACGGGCAGGTTCGCCCGTGAGCCGGGGCCGTACCCGCGGCCGGTCCGGGTCCAGTACGGCCCGTTCGACGAGCAGTGGCTGATCCCCGACCACCGGCTCATCGACGCCGCCCGCCCCGAGCTGTGGCGGGTGGCGGACGAGCACCAGCTCTTCGCCTTCGAGCACGGCTCCACCGCCCACGGCGCCGGGCCCGCGCTGTCCGTGACGCCGCTGCTGCCCCTCGGCCACTCCCCCGCGGGCCGCTCCGGGCGGGTCCGTCCGCTGCACCGGCGGCCCGGCGGCCGGGAACCCAACCTCGCGCCCGGCCTGCTCGGCCTGCTGAGCGCGCGGTACGGGGAGTGCGACGGGCACGGGGTCTGCGCGCGGGACGTCCTCGCGTGGTCGCTCGCCGTCGCCCGCCCCTCGCCCGCCGGGTGCCGCGTACCGCTGCCCGCCGACGGGGCCCTCTGGGCGGCCGGGGTGGAGCTCGGCCGGGAGCTCCTGCGGCTCCAGGCGCGCGGTGCGCGGGGCGGGGAGCGTCCCCGGCTGCCGGGCGGGCGCCGCCCCTATGTGCGCGCCGCCCTACCACCGCGCCCCGCCACGCTGGAGTACGAACCGGAGTCGGAGGTCCTGAGCATCGGCGAAGGGCGCGTTTCCCCCGTCCCCGCCGGGGCCTGGGAGTTCCCCGTGGACGGTGTACGGATGCTGGAGCTCTGGTTCGAGCGCCGCACGGCGCCGGCCGGGGACGACGGCCTGGAGGCACTGCGCCCGCGCGGCTGGCCGCAGGAGCGCACCTCGGAGCTGCTCGAACTGATCACCGTGCTCGCGCTCCTGGACGGCCTGCGCCCCCGGCAGGAGGCGTTGCGCGACAGGCTCGCACAGGCCCCCACGCTTCCCCGGAGCGCGCTGCGGGCGGCCGGGATCCTGCCGGTCCCGACGGGCGCCCGCCGCCCCGCCTCCGTACTCGACCACCAGGAGGAGGGGCCGGAGGGGCAGTTCGCGCTGCTGTGACCCCGCCCGGGCCGCTATCGCTCGAACGAGTCCAGTACGCGGCCCAGCGCCCGGTCGAAGACGCCCTCCAGATCGATCGGCCCGGAGTCCTCCGCGAATCCGGCCGCCAGGCGGGGGTACTTCCCGGTCATGATCTGGCTGATCAGATAGTTGGTGCGGGCCGCGTGCTCCTGCTCCTCGGTCCAGGGCAGCGAGCGGCTGCGTTCGGCCGTGGCGATCTCGTTGGCCGTATAGGTGGTGACCACGCCGTTGACCATGGCGATGAGTTCCATCTTTTCGCCGAACCGGGCATCGAGCCCGTCCAGGATGCTCAGCGTGTACTCCATGTAGGCCAGCACGTTCGGGCTGAACCCGTAGACCGGTGACATCAGCCTCGGTACCCAGGTGTGGCGGTGCATCATCGCGCGGGCCTGGTGCGCGAGCGCCATCATGTCGGCGCGCCAGTCGCCGGACGGCTTGTCCGGCAGGTCGTATCCGCCACTGACCGCGTCGAGCATCAGCTCGTACAGGTCCTCCTTGCGCGGCACGTAGTTGTAGAGCGACATCGTGCCGCAGCCCAGTTCCGCGGCCACCTTGCGCATCGACACCGCGTCCAGGCCCTCGGCGTCGGCGATGCGCACGGCGGCTGCCGCGATGTCCGCGCGGCTGAACGCGGGCTTGGGCCCGCGGCCCGCACGCTCGGGGCGCGCCCAGATCACTTCGGGTACAGGGGGTCGCCCCGCCATCGGTCATCACCTCACTCACCATCGTAGTTACGTACACCGTACGTAGTGCGCTACGGTAGGCCCATGACAACTACGTACGCTGTACTTAGTGAGGGTCTGGAGAAGCACTACGGGGACGTCCACGCCCTGCGCGGGCTCGACCTGGCCGTCGCCGAGGGCGCCGTCTGCGGCGTGCTGGGGCCTAACGGCGCGGGAAAGAGCACCGCCGTCCGGCTGCTCACCACGCTGACGAGCCCGGACGCCGGCAGCGCGCGGGTCGCCGGCCACGACGTGGTCCGCGAGGCCGCCGCGGTGCGCGCGGCGATCGGAGTCACCGGGCAGAGCACCTCGATCGACGGCGAGCTCTCCGGCCGGCAGAATCTCCGGCTCTTCGCGCGGCTGCTCCGCTTCCGGGGCCCGGCGGGCCGCACCCGCGCCGACGAGCTCCTCGAACGCTTCGGGCTGACCGAGGCGGCCGACCGCCCCGCCCGCACCTACTCGGGCGGCATGCGTCGCCGCCTCGACCTCGCCGCCGGCCTCCTCACCCGCCCGCAGGTGCTCTTCCTCGACGAGCCGACGACCGGACTCGACCCGCACAGCCGCAACCAGATCTGGGAGGCGGTACGCGAACTGGCGGGCCGCGGCACCACGGTCCTGCTGACCACGCAGTACCTGGAGGAGGCCGACCAACTCGCCGACGACATCGTGCTGATCGACCGGGGCCGGGCCGCCCACCGGGGCACCCCGGCCGAACTCAAGTCCCTCATCGGCGGTTACGCGGAGGTCGTCGTCGCACACGAGTCGGCGCTGCGGGCCGCGGCGGCCGTGCTCGACCGGCTGACCGGCGCCGAACCGACGCTCGACCACGAACACCGCACCATCGGCGTCGTCGCGTCGGATCCCACCCTCACCCTGCCGCGCATCGTCCGCGAACTGGACGCGGCGGGCGTCCCGGTGATCGACGCGAGCCTGCGCCCGCCAACCCTCGACGAGGCATTCCTCCGCCTGACCGGCCGCGGCGACGTCCGCGCACCGAAGGAGCCGGCAGCATGAGCGCCACGACCCTGGTCCACGAGCAGAACCCGGCGCCCGTCACGGGCTCCCTGGCCGCCGACGGTCCGGCCATGGTGGGCCGCCATCTGCAGAAGATCAAAGCCGCGCCCGGCGTACTGGTCCTGACCCAGACCATGCCGATCACGATGTTGCTGTTCTTCGGCTACGTGTTCGGCAGCGCACTGGCCGTCCCGGGGCAGGAGTACCGCTCCTTCCTGGTGCCCGGCCTCCTGGCGGCGACAGCGGCCAACGGCCTCATGACCGGAATGTTCCAGGCGGCGCAGGACTGCGACCGCGGGGTGATGGACCGCTTCCGTACGCTGCCGATGAGCCGGGCCGCCGTACCACTCGGCTCCACCGTCGCCGAGGTGCTGACCACAGCTGTCGGCATGATCCCGCTGATGCTCGTCGGGCTCGCGGCGGGCTGGCGGATCGAGGGCGGCCCGGGTGCCGCACTCGGGGCGTACGGGCTGCTGCTGCTCTTCCGCTTCGCCACGTCCTGGGCCGGCTACTGGCTTGGCCTGCTGATCCGCAACGAGGAGGCCGCGGGACAGCTGGGCAGTGCCACCTTCATCCTGCCGCTGCTCTCCAGCGCGTACATCCCGACGGACAACATGCCGGGCTGGCTGCGCACCGTCGCCGAGTGGAATCCGATCAGCGCCCTGGCCTCGGCCACCCGCGACCTGTTCGGCAACGCGGCCCCGGCCGCGGGCGCCGCGTGGCCGGTCGCGCACCCGGTGGCGGGAACGCTGGCCTGGTCGGCCGTCCTGCTCGCCGTGTTCGTCCCGCTGACCGTGCGCCGGTACGCACGCGGCACGGACTGAACCACGAACGCCCGCGGCGGGGGCGGACGGGATGACAGAAGTGCCGCGTACAGGATAGGTACGGTGCTCATGAGCACCCAGCCACTCCCCCTGGACGGCATCACCGTGGTCGCGGTCGAGCAGGCCGTCGCCGCACCCTTCGCCACCCGGCAGCTGGCCGACCTCGGCGCCAGGGTCGTCAAGATCGAGCGCCCGGACGGCGGCGACTTCGCCCGCGGCTACGACACCGCGGCCCGGGGGCTCGCGTCCCACTTCGTCTGGTGCAACCGCGGCAAGGAGTCGGTGGCCGTCGACCTCAAGGACCCGCGCGGCCTCGCCGTGGTGCGCCGGCTCATCGCGGACGCCGACGTGTTCGTACAGAACCTCGCGCAGGGAGCCGGCGCCCGGCTCGGCCTGGACGCCGCCACGCTCTGCGCCGGACACCCGCGCCTGGTGGCCGTCGACATCTCCGGTTACGGAGCCGGGGGGCCGTACGCCCACAAGCGGGCCTACGACATGCTCGTCCAGTGCGAGGCGGGCTTGGTATCGGTCACCGGCACCCCCGGGCAGCCGGTGAAGGCGGGCATCCCCGCGGCCGACATCGCGGCGGCGATGTACGCCTTCTCGGGCGTGCTCGCCGCTCTGCTGCGACGGGCCACGACCGGGCGGGGCGGGCCCGTGGAGGTGTCCATGCTGGACGCGCTGACCGAGTGGATGGGCCACCCCCTGCACCACGGGATGCACGGCGGTGAGCCCCCGGCACGCACCGGGCTCGCCCACTCCGTCATCGCGCCCTACGACGCCTACGCCACGGTGGACGGCGAGGACGTGCTGCTCTCCGTACAGAACGACCGGGAGTGGCGCCGGCTGGCGGAACAGGTCCTGGGGCGGCCCGAGCTCGCCGACGATCCGGACTTCGCCACCAACGCGGCGAGGACCGCGAACCGGGAGCGGACCGACGCCGTGGTCGCGCGTGCGCTGGGGGCACTGACCGGGAGGGACGCGCTCGCGGCGCTGGACGCGGCGGGGATCGCCTGCGCCCGGCTCAACACCGTGGCCGACGTGGCGGCACATCCGCAGCTGGCCGCCCGGGACCGGTGGCGGGAAGTGGAGTCACCGGTCGGGGCGTTGCGCGCGCTGCTGCCGCCCATCACGCTGCCGGGCGGGTCGGAGGCGCGGATGGGCGCCGTACCGGCGCTGGGAGAACATACCGACGCAACCCTGCGGGCCCTGGGGATGACGGGCGAGGAGACTGCAGCGCTGCGCCGGGACGGGGTGATCGCCTGAGCCGCCCCGGGCGGCGGGGCCGGATCAGTGGTGACATGCCGTCGAGTCAGCGGCGGCTGCCGAAGAGCGAGCGGCGCAGTCGCCGCAGCGGGGCGAAGAGCGAGACTCGCGCGCTCCTGCTCCGGCGGGTGTGCGCGGCGTCGCGCGAGGTCAGTTCACGCATCAGCAGCGTCGCTTCCGCCGACTCGCGCTGCGGGACGGCGGGACCGCCGAGCACTGCGAGGTGGCGGTCGAGGCGCGAACTTGTCGCACTGCTCCCACACGTGATGGCAGGCACACGCGGCCTGCTGCGCACCGTTATCTGTTCCATGTCACTCCCCACCCGTACGAGGGCACCCGGCCCGGGCAGGGTAACCCTATCGCCCCTGGACGGCACTCGTGTATCCCGGTCGCGATCGCCCACACCCGTGAGGAGGTTGACGACTGGTTACCGAATCCTACCGATTCCAGGGTGAGTTGGACAGGCCCCCCTGGGCGGGGCCTCCTGCCCGGCCGCGAGGGGCCGGGCGGGAGGCGGTGCGGCGGGGCGGTGGCGCTCAGGCGGACGCGCTCATGACGGGGAGGTAGCCGCCCGACTGCCCGGCGGCGGTGGGGTGATAGGAGTCACCGATGTTCAGCCAGTTCACGCTGTGCAGCCAGGCGCTGCCGGAGCAGATCTCGTGACCCGTGAAGGTCGGCCGGACGTCGCCGAAGGTGAAACCGTGGTCGGCGGCGCGTTTGGCGGTCGCCGCGTTGAGGTGGTCGGCGGCGCTGTTGATGGCGGCGCGCTCGTTCTCGGTGAGCCCGGCGATGCAGTTGCCGCCGAGCTGATAGAAGCGGGGGTAGCCGAGGACGACGACCCGGGCGGCCGGGGCCTTGGCGCTGATCGCCCCGTACACGGAGTCGAGTCTGGCGGGCAGGGTCGAGTCGACGTAGGCGCGGGCGGTGGCGACCCGGCTGAGGCAGGTGGCCTCGGACTGGAGCGCGCAGGTGGTCATGACGTCGGCGAAGCCGGCGTCGTTCCCGCCGATGGAGACCGAGACCAGGTCGGTCGAGGAGTTGAGCGGTCCGAGCTGCCCGGCCGTCACGTCGTTCGTGCGGGCTCCGGAGCAGGCGGTGAAGGCGAACGAGGCGGGCGAGTTGGCGGCGGCCCAGAGCGAGGGGTAGGCGCGGGTGCTGCGCTTGCAGTCGCCGCTGGAGCTGATGTACCCGCCGGCACCGACTCCGGAGGAGTAGGAGTCGCCGAGCGCGACGTAGTCGACGGCCGCGGATTCCGCGGCCTGAGCGGCACCTCCGCCGGTCAGGGCGAGGACGGCACCGAAGAGGAGAGAGGACGAGAACGTCACGAGTCCGGACAATTTCATGAAAGCCTCCTGGAGCAGGGTTTCTGCCTACTCCGTGGTAGCAGCAGCTCCGCCCTTGTGGAAGTGTTCATGCCAAGAACGTCGTACGCCGGTTCCGTGAACTCCTGCTGATCCGGCGTCACCCCCGCGCGCCGGGACGGAACCGGCTGACGAAAGCGGGTGCGGCGGGCGGCCGCGTGCCGGATCATGGGCGCCATGTCTGCCAACCCCGAGTCCTCGCTGCCGATCCGGCTGAATCTCGACGACGGCGATTCACCGGCCGATGTCGTCGACGCGCTGTTCCTCGGCCGCTTCGCGACGGGCGAGCAGCCGTACGCGCACACCTCATCACTCGACCGGCTGAAGAAGGCGGCGACCTTGTTGCCCCCGGCCGCGAGGGTGTTGCGGGCCGCCCGTGCCGACGACCGCAGTGCCACGCTCGCCGAGGGCGAGGGATGGACGCTGCTGGTCTCCCGGTGGAACCGGGGGGCCGATGTCACCGTCACCGCGACCAGCCCCGAACTGGCCGAAAAGATCCTGGCGCAGGCGACGGACGGCGCCCAGGACACCCCCGAACCGCAGCCCGAGAACGTGACCATGGGCTTCTGGTACGCGTCCCCGCACCGCGGTCCGCACCGCACCACCCGGCAGATCTCCGCCGGTACGTGGGAGGACGTCCGCCGCAACTACACGGCGCCGGTGGCCGAGGCGATGGACCCGCTGATGAAGGTGACCCCGGACGGCATCGCGGGCCGGCTCCTCCTGCTGCACGGCCCGCCGGGCACCGGCAAGACCTCCGCGCTGCGTACGCTCGCGCGGTCGTGGCGCGACTGGTGCCAGGTCGACTGCGTACTCGATCCGGAACAGCTCTTCAACGACGTCGGCTATCTGATGTCCATCGCGATCGGGGAGGACGACGGGACGTCCAGGGAGCGGTGGCGGCTGCTGCTGCTCGAGGACTGCGACGAGCTGATCCGCGGCGAGGCCAAGCACACGGCGGGCCAGGCCCTCTCCCGGCTGCTGAACCTGACGGACGGGCTGCTCGGCCAGGGCCGCAACGTGCTGGTCGGGGTGACGACCAACGAGGACCTGGAGCGGCTCCACCCCGCGGTCGTCAGGCCCGGCCGCTGTCTGGCCCGGATCGAGGTGGGCGCGCTGACCCGGGAGGAGTCGGCCGGCTGGCTGGGCACGGAGGAGGGCCTCGGCCGCGAGGGCGCGACCCTCGCCGAGCTGTACGCCCTGCGGCGCGGCAACGGTCCGGCGTCGGTACCGAAGCAGGACGTGGGCGCCGACTCGGGGCTGTATCTCTGACGGTCCGCGCCGGGGCCGGAGACCTCGGTGCCGTCACGGCCTCCGGATCGTCGCCGCCTCGGTCCCGTCAGGGCCCTGGTGCCGTCACCGCCCGTACGCCGCCCGCACCGCGTCCTGCACGGACGACAGGGCCTGCGCCTGCGAGAGCCCCAGCCGCCGCGCGTGTTCCGCGTACTCCTGCGCGGCTGCCGCCGCCCTGCGGTCGGCCGCGTCCCCGGCGGACGCGACGAACGTGCCGTTGCGGCCCCGGGTCTCGATCACCCCGTCCGCCTCCAGCGCCCGGTACGCCTTGGCGACGGTGTTGGCGGCGAGGCCCAGCTCCTCGGCGAGGGCGCGTACGGTCGGCAGTCTGAAGCCGACCGGCAGCGCGCCGGAGCGGGCCTGTCCGGAGATCTGCGAGCGCAGTTGCTCGTACGGGGCGGTGGCGGTGTCCGGGTCGAGATCGATCTTCAGGGTCACCGCACGATTGTCCCCCACGGCCGCCCTCCACGGCCGCCCCTCCCGCCGGAGACCGGAAATCCAGAAACCCGGAAACCCGAGAATCCGAAAATCCGGAGGCGCCAGGTGACGGCCTCCGCGTACCCTCCCGCGCATGACTGTGATCGTCCGGGACATCCGGCCCGCCGACCTGGAAGCGTGGGTGGCGGTGCGGCGTGCCGCGCTGCCGTACATGGTGACCACCGCCGAACAGGTCGCCTACGAGCTGGCCTGCGCCCATCCCGCCAAGCGGTACCGCCAACTGGTCGCCGAGGAGGACGGCGAGATCATCGCCACGGCGCAGGTCGGCTTCTCCTACGACAGCCCGGAGCCGGGCCAGGGCTTCTGCAATCCGTACACCCGGCCCGACCGGCTGGGGCGCGGGGCGGGTTCGCTGCTGCTGAGCACCGCCGAGGGATATCTCGCCGAGGCCGGCGCGCTCGCGGTCCACACCTGGGTGCTCGACGAGCCCGCCAACCGTGAGTTCGCCCGCAGGCGCGGTTACGTGGCGAGCCGGCCGGCGCACTTCCTCCGCCTCGACCTGGCGAACGGAACCCTGCCGGAGCGCCAGGAGGTGCCGGCGGGCGTGGAGTTGCGCACGGCGGCCGATTTCGCCGACGACCCGCGACCGCTGTTCGAGGCCGACGCCGAGACGACGGCGGACGAGCCGAGCGACACCCCCAGCGAGTTGACGGACTACGAGGACTGGCTGAACCACACCTGGCGCCATCCCGGCCTGGACCGGGAGCTCACCTCGGTCGCCGTGGTGGACGGCGTGGTGGCGGCGTTCAGCGCGGCCACCACGGACGGTCTGACCCGCTACTCCACGAGCATGACCGGCACCCGGCGCGCCTACCGGGGCCGGGGTCTCGCGAAGCTCGTGAAGAACGACTCCCTGCACCGGGCCAGGGCCGCCGGGTACACGGACGCCTTCACCGGCAACGACGCGGGCAACGGGCCCATGCTCGCCGTCAACGACTGGTTCGGCTACGAGATCTGCGCCACCGAGGTACGCCATGTCCGCACCTTCGGCTGAACCGGCCGCGCTGACCGTCGCCCTGACGAAGGCGGGCCGGACCAAGATCCGCTACCCGGCGGAGCTGGTCCGTGACGACGGCAGCCGGGTGACCGTGCGGGCTCCCTGGGCCGCGCCGGGAGTCCGCGACTTCGGCTTCGTCCGGTTCGAGCCGGGCGACGTCCTCACCGAGCACTACTGGCGCGACCGCTGGTTCGCGGTGAAGGAGGTCCGCACCGGCGCGGGCGAGCTGAAGGGCTGGTACTGCGACGTGACCCGCCCGGCGGTGCTGCGCGACGGTGTACTCCTGGTCGAGGACCTGGACCTCGACCTGTGGGTGTCGGCGGACGGTTCCTCGGTACTGCGCCTGGACGAGGACGAGTTCGAGGCGAGCGGCCTCGCGGACCGGGACCCGCAGGCGGCCCGGTCCGCGGTCCGCGCCCTGGACGACCTGGAACACCTCGCCCGCACGGAGGGCCTGACGGGACTGCTGGCCTAGCAGGCTTCGGGGCCCGCGCTCGGCGCCAGCACCACCGCGCGCCCGGGGACCTTCGGGCTGTACGCGACCGGGTCGCCGTCCTCGTGCCAGTGGATGAGGAAGCGCTCGCCCGCCCGGTAGGCGTCGAGCCCCGCGCGGCAGTACGCGACCATGTCGTCCGGGAGGGCGTCCAGGGCGGACCAGACGAGCTCGGAGCACTTGTCGGGTTCGGCGTTGCGCGGCGGGCGGGACGGGTCGTACTCCGCCTCGAAGAACCAGCCGACGCGCGGGGCGCCGCCGGGACCCCGGTGCTGCATGACCAGGGCCACCCGCAGCTCCTCCGGGCCGAGGGCGACACCGATCTCCTCGGCCGTCTCCCGGATCATCGCCGCGCGGACGTCCTCACCGCCCTCCACATGGCCGGACGGCGCGTGGAGCAGACCGTCCGCGTACCCCGTGCCGGCGCGGCGTGCGAGCAGGATCTCGGGGCCCCGGCGCAGGACGAGGTGGACGTCGACGACCTCGCTGTGCCGGTGCGGCGGCCGGGTGTGGGCGAGCACGGCGTACCGCTCGTCGTCCACCTCCCTTCCCCAGAGGGCCGGTTCGCCGGAGAGCGGTTCGTGGTGCACGCGTTCGGTGAGCGGCGCGAGCAGCCGGGTCAGGCGCTCGGCCGGGATGCCCGCACCGCCCCACACACCCTCGACCAGCACCAGCCGGCCGCCCGGTCTCAGCAGACCGGTCCAGTGGCGCAGGGCGGCTTCCGGGTCGGGCAGCAGCCACACCACGTGCCGGGCGAGGACCACGTCGAACGCACGGCCCGCCACCGGGGGCCGGGCCGCGTCCCCCACCAGCACCTCGGCGCCGGTCCCGGCGAGTTTGGCCCCCGCCAGGTCCGCCATGCGCGGGGAGGCGTCCACGGCGGTGACGCGGTGCCCCAGCCCGGCGGCGAGCAGCGAGAGGCTTCCGGTGCCGCACCCCAGGTCCAGGACGTCCGAGCCGGTGGCGGGCAGCCAGCTCTCCATCCTGCGCTTCCAGGCTTCCCGGACCGCGGGGTCGAGCAGCCCGTGATCGGGGTCCTCGTCGAAGGAGCCGGCGGCGGCGTCCCAGTCGATCGTCGTCATGCCCTGAGGGTGACAGCCGCCACTGACAACGCCGCCCCTGACCACGGGGCAGTCCGTGAGCCGCTCGCGGTGGCGGCAGCGGGCGGCCCGCTCCCGCGGCCCCGTCTACCTCCGGGCCGCCATGCGCCGTGTCACCTGCTTCCTCACCAGGGGCCAGGCCAGGATCAGCAGGACCACCCCGTACACCGTCACGGAGAACGGCGTGTCGACCAGCCCCGAGGCGCTGCCGTCGCTGATCTGCAGCGCGCGCCGCAGCTGCTGTTCGGCGGCCGGGCCCAGGATGACTCCGATCACGGCGGGCAGCACCGGCAGTCCGTATCTGCGCATGCCGAGTCCGATCAGGCCGATGACCAGCAGGATCACCAGGTCGGCCGCTTCCCCGCCGACCGCGTACGCGCCGACGGCGGCGAAGAACAGGATGCCGGCGTAGAGGTAGGGGCGCGGGATGCGCAGCAGCTTGGCCCACAGGGGTGCGAGGGGCAGGTTGAGGGCGAGGAGCAGGACCATGCCGACGAAGAGGGAGGCGATGAGGCCCCAGACCAGCTCCGGTTCACGCTCGAAGAGGAGAGGGCCCGGCTGGATGCCGTACTGCTGGAACGCGGCCAGCATCACCGCGGCGACGGCCGTGGTGGGCAGCCCGAGGGTGAGCATGGAGACGAGGGTGCCGGCCGCGGAGGCGGAGGCGGCGGATTCCGGTCCTGCGACGCCCTCGATGGCGCCCTTGCCGAATTCCTCGCGGTGCTTGGAGAGCCGTTTCTCCGTGACGTACGAGAGGAAGGTGGGGATCTCCGCGCCGCCCGCCGGGATCGCGCCGAACGGGAAGCCGATGACGGGGCCGCGCAGCCAGGACTTCCAGGTGCGCCGCAGATCGTCCCGGCCGAGCCAGGGGCGGCCGACCGGGATCGGCTCTCCGGTGGAGCGGCGCAGGTGCGCGGCGACCCAGAGGGCTTCCCCGATGGCGAAGAGGCCGACCGCGACGATCACCACGTCAACGCCGTCGGCCAGTTGGAGTGAGCCGAAGGTGAGCCGCTGCTGGCCGGTCATCTGGTCGAGGCCGACCAGGCCGATGGTGAGGCCGATGAGCAGGGAGGCGAGTCCGCGGATACGGGAGGACCCGAGGACGGAGGTGACGGCGATGAAGGCCAGCACCATGATCGCGAAGTAGTCGGGGGCGCCGATATCCACGGCGAGTGAGGCGACGGTCGGGGCCAGGACGACCAGCAGGACCGTGCCGATCATGCCGCCCGCGAAGTGGCCGATCGCGGCGGCGGCGAGCGCCTGCGGTCCGCGCCCCGCCTTCGCCATCGGGTGCCCTTCCATCGCGGCGACGACGGCCGCGCTCTCTCCTGGGGTGTTGAGGAGGATGGAGGTGGTGGAGCCGCCGAACATCGCTCCGTAGTAGATCCCGGCGAACATGATGAAGGCGCCGGTCGGTTCGAGTCCGTACGTCACCGGCAGCAGGAGTGCCACGGCCATGGCCGGACCGATGCCCGGGAGCACGCCGATCGCCGTGCCGAGCAGGACGCCGAGGGCGGCCCAGAGCAGGTTGACGGGTGTGAGCGCCGTACCGAAGCCGTCGATGAGGGAGTTGAGGGAATCCATCGGTCAGACCACCCCCATCAGCGGGCCGCCCGGCAGGGGGACTCCGAGCAGGCTGTCGAAGACGAAGTAGGTGACGAGGGAGAGTCCGGCCGCGATGAGCGGGTCACGGTCGTAGTGGCGGCTGCCCAGTGCCCAGGCGGAGCCCCAGAAGAGCAGGGCGCCGGAGACGGGGAAGCCGAACGGACCGATGAGGACGGCGTTGGCGAGGAAGACTCCGGCGAGCAGGAGCACCGTGCGCCAGTCGGCGGGCTCGGCGAGGTCGATGTCCTCGCCGCCCTCCGCCTCTCCGCGTCCGCCGCGCAGGACGTCGGCTGCGAGGAGTACGGCGATGACCAGCAGTCCGCCGCCGACGACGAGGGGGACGGTCCGGGGTCCGACGGGGCCGCGCTGGGTGAGGTCGACGCTCATGGTGAGGGCGTCGGTGAGGACGAGGACGCCGAGGACCAGGAGGAGGACCGAGACGCCGAGTTCGGAGTGGTCGCGCAGCCAGTGCGCGCGCTTGGGGCCGGGCGTCGGTCCGGCGGTACCGGTGGTCACAGTCCCAGCTCCTTGAGGACGGTGGCGACCCGCTGGTCCTGGGCGTCCAGGAACTCGCCGAAGGCGTCGCCGGTGAGGAAGGCGTCGTCCCAGCCGTTCTTCTCCATCGAGTCCTTCCACTGCGGTGAGTCGTGCAGCTTCCGGATCAGGGCGATGAGTTTGTCCCGTTCGGCGCCGGAGAGGCCGGGCGGGGCGACGATGCCGCGCCAGTTGGTGAAGTCGGTGTCCAGCCCCGACTCGCGGAGGGTGGGCGCGTCGAGGCCGGGGACCCGCTCCGGGCCGGTGACGGCGAGCAGGCGCAGCTCGCCCGCCTCGATCTGGTCGAGGTACTCGCCGACGCCTGAGACGCCGAAGGCGACCTTGCTGCCGAGGATCGAGGCGAGTAGTTCGCCGCCGCCGTCGAAGGGGATGTAGTTGACGTCCCTCGGGGCGATTCCGGCGGCCTTCGCCATCAGCATCGGCGCGAGGTGGTCGGGACCGCCGGGCGATGAGCCGCCGCCGACGGGGAGTCCGGCGGGGTCCGCCTTCCACGCCTCGACCAGCTGGCCGATGGTCTCGTGCGGGGAGTCCTTGGCGACGACGACGATGTCCTGCTCCTCGGTGAGCCGGGCGATCGGGGTGGTGTCGCCGAGCCCTCTGGGCGAGTTGTTGGTGTGGACCGCGCCGACCACGCCCAGCCCCATCGACATGGCGAGCTTGCCGTTGCCGTGTTCCCCGACGAGCCGGGCCAGGCCGACGGTGCCGCCGGCACCCGGGAGGTTGAAGACCTCGACGTTGTGGGTGAGTCCGGCGTCCTCGGCGTTCTTCGCGGCGGTGCGCGCGGTGATGTCGTATCCGCCGCCGGGGTGTTGGGGACCATGAGGCGCAGTCCGGGGATCTGGGTCCCGGTGCCGGAGCCGCTGCCCGTGGAGAGCAGCGGTGGTGCCACGAGCACCAGGAGCGCCGCCCCGGCCAGGGCGAGGGGGGTGCGCAGTCGCACGGGTTCCGCCTTTCGCTGTGAGGTGGCCCACATGTTGCCTGCGCGTGGACGAGCTGTCGCCGTTCCGGAATCAACGGACGTTGTGGTCGTTGTGGTCGCGACCTACCGTGTCGGCGTGACGAAAGTGCTGGTGGTGGACGACGACTTCATGGTCGCGAAGCTGCACTGCCGCTATGTGTCCGTGATGGACGGGTTCACGGTGGTCGGGGCGGCCCACAGCGGGGCCGAGGCGCTGCGCGCGGCACGGGAGCTGCGTCCCGATCTGGTCCTGCTCGACATCTATCTGCCCGACATGGACGGCATCAGTGTGCTGCGCGAGCTCCGTGCGGCGGAGGACCCGGCCACGGGCGGGCACGGTGTGGACGCGCTGTTCATCACGGCGGCCCGCGACGCGGGGGTGGTGCGGGCCGCGCTGCGGGCCGGTGCGCTGCACTACCTGATCAAGCCGTTCCATCCCTCCGCGCTCCAGGAGCAGGTACGGCACGTGGCCTCGCTGCGCAACCGGCTCGACGCCCTCGACGAGGCGCACCAGGAGGCCCGCCAGGAGGACGTGGACCGGATCTTCGGCGCCCGCCCGCCGGGCTCGCGGGAACTGCCCAAGGGGCTGGCGGCGCACACCGCCGATCTGGTGGAGCGGGTGCTGCGGCAGCATCCGGAGGGGCTGTCCGCGTCGCAGTGCGCGCAGGCGGGTGCGCTGTCGCGGGTCAGCGCCCGGCGCTATCTGGAGTACTTCGCGGAGACGGGCCGGGCCGAGGTGACGCTGCGGTACGGGGGGACGGGGCGTCCTGAGCGGCGTTACCGCGCTGTCCTCAGCCGCTTCTGAGAGTGACTCCCCACGTCCGCCGTGGGAACGGCCTGGTGGCGGCGCCCGGCACGCCGCCACCAGGGTCAGCCGATCACCGAGAGGCAGTTCGTCGGGGTGGCGCGCGCCGGGTCGAGGGCGTTCTCCACCTCGTGGAACGCGATCCGGTCGACGGTCCCGATCGCCACGTGCTCGGACAGGTCGACCGCGCACAGGTCCTGGAGGAGGACGTTGCGTACGCCGGGTCCGTCCAGGTACTGCGTGCGGTACGGGGTCACGACCTCGTCGTACCGGGTCGCGATGACGGTGTAGCGCACCCCTGGCACGGTGTCGGGGACCGAGTTTAGCCGGGTCATGAACGCGGACCCGGCGATCTGGTCGGCGAGGCCGGGGGTCGCGGCGGAGAGCAGGTCCTCGGCGCCGGGGAAGTGCGGCAGCAGCCTGGTCAGCCCGAGGAGGGTGGTGCCGTGGTTGTCGGGGGCGAGGCCGACGAGGGCGTTCACCTTCGCCGCGCCGCCGAGGAACTTCAGGTAGTAGTTCGGCATCATGCCGCCCTGGGAGTGGCCCACCAGGTCCGCCTTGGGCGCTCCGGTGGCGGCGAGCACCTTGTCGACGAAGACGCCGAGCTGTCCGGCCGACTTGTCGACCGGGCCGAGGCCGTGGAAGAACGGGACGCCGGGAAGCTGCCCGTAGTCGAGGGAGAAGACGCAGTACCCCCGGTTGACGAGGTAGGGGGCGAGGACGAGCCAGTTGTCGACCGAGTTCCCGAACGTTCCGTGGACCAGGACGACGGGCCGGGGGTGGGCCGCGGAGGGCTTGCAGGAGTAGTCGTTCCAGCCCCGGGACGTGGCGGCGGCCTCGGCCGCGGGGGCGGCGGCAGCGGCCGCCGTGGGGGCGGCGAAGGCGGCGAAGGCGAGGAGCAGGGCGGTCAGCGTCCGGCGTGGACGGCGGGTGCGCACCGGAAGGTTCCAGGGCAGCATCGTGTGTTCTCCTTGCGGCTCAAGGGGGGTGCGATGTGTGTGCGCCCTGCGGCCCGGACCACAAGAGTTACGTGCTCATGCCAAGTTACGCACGAGTACGGCGCCGGGGGAAGTTACGCGTCGGTAAAAATTGATGCGCCGCCACCGCCGCCCGGTTCGCCACGGGTTCAGGCGGCGAGGCGTCCCGGCTTCACCGCCTGCGGCCCGAACCTTGCGCGCAGCCGGTCCGACACCGCCTCGATGCGCCGCGCCCGCTCGTCCACCGGGTCGAAGGTGAGCTGACGGGCCGCGCGCTCCGCCTCGTACAGACCCTCCGCCCGCAGGGAGATCCCCCGCACTCGCGCCCGCTGGAGCCCGAACGAGTCCTGGATGCGGTACGCCAGTGCGGCGAGCGCCACCGAGTGGGCGGTGGGCTCGGGGAGCGTACGGCTGCGGGTCAGCGTCGCGTATCCGGTGCGGGCGGCGTAGCGCACGGTGACCGCGAGCGAGCGGCACACCTGTCCATCGGCACGCAGCCGGATGCCCAGTTCCTCGGTGAGCGAGAGGAGCGCCCTGCGGTGCTGCTCCGGGTCCAGCTCGTCGCGGGGGAAGGACCGTTCGGCGGCGACCGAGCGGGCGGCGGCGTTCGGCACGACCCGGGTACGGTCGATGCCGTTCGCCCGCTCCCACAGTTCGCGGCCGTTCCGGACGCCGGTGATCCGTTGCAGGGTGGCGAGCGGCGCGGCGGCGATCCGGCCGACGGAGTCCAGTCCGTACCCGCACAGCGTGCGCGCCGTGGCCGCCCCGACCCCGTCGAGCGCGGCGGCCGGCCTGGCCGCCAGGAACGCGGCGGCCCCGTCCGCGGGCACCACGAAGGTCGTACCGGGCGCCGCCTGCCGCGCCGCCATCCTGGCCAGCATCGGGTTGACGGCCGCCCCGATCGCGCAGTCCACGCCGTGCAGGGCGAGCGCGCGGACCCGGATCACCGAGGCCAGACCGGTCACGTCCCGCCCGAAGTAGCGCAGCGCCCCGCCCACATCGGCGAGGGCAGCGTCGGGCGGTGCGGCCTCGACGACCGGGGTGAACCCGCCGAGCAGGGCGATCAGCCCCTCGTACCCCGCACTGTCCGGGAGCCCTCCGCCGATCCGCCGGAAACGCAGGCACAGGACCGACGGCCGTTCGCCCGTCTTGTCGCTCATCCCGCGCTCCCGGGGCTCTGGTGCCACAGCTTCCTCCCCGTGGGCGTCCCCTCTCCGGCCGGCCGGAGATCGGCCCAGGCGTTCATCTCGTACCCGGTGGGCATCTGGATGCGGCGGCTTTCCGTGGGAGCGGCTTCCTGAGCACCCTCCCGCACCGGCTCCTCCGCGAGCCGGGCAGCGACCGCGTCGAGCCCGCCGGTGCGCCGCAGCTCGGCCAGCTCCGCCAGGTTCCAGGCCGCCGCGCCCACCACGCTCAGGCTGCGCGACCCGCGCCGCTGCACCACTCCGCGCACCAGCAGCAGCCAGGAGTGGAAGACGGTGTGCGCGCAGGCGGCGTGGCTGTCGTCGAAGAAGGCCAGGTCGACCAGGCCCGTACCGTCGTCCAGGGTGGTGAAGATGACCCGGCGGCCGGAGCGGACCGGCGGGGTCTGGGTGGCGGCCTTGGCTCCCGCGACCAGCACGGTCTCCCCGTGCCGGGCCTCCCTCAGCCGCTTCGCCGAGACCGCGCCCAGCTCCTTGAGGAACGCGTGGTGGTCCCCCATCAGATGCCGGGACACGTCCATGTTCAGCACGCCGAGTTCGGCGCTGAGGCGCTCCGCCTCGGTGAGGTCGGGCAGACCGATGGAGCCGGTGTGCCGGCCGTCCCCGAGCGGAAGCTGCGCGCTCCCGGGCCCCGGGTCCGAGCTCCGCCGGGCATGGTGGAGCTCGGAGAGGTGCAGCAGCAGATCGCGGCGGTTGGCGCCGAAGGCGTCCAGCGCGCCGACCTTGGCCAGCCGTTCGGCGGCCGGCCTGCCGGGCCGGGCCCGCTGCCAGAAGTCCAGCAGCGAGGCGTAGGGCTGCCCGGCCTCGATCCTGGCGGCCTCGGCCTCGCTGATGCCGTGGACGTCCGAGAGGGCCAGCCGCAGCCCCCAGACCTCCGCCCCACCCTCCTTATCAGACGTCAGTTCGATTCTATGAGTGACCGCCGACCGGTTCACGTCCAGCGGCAGCACGGGCACCCCGCGCCGCCGCGCGTCCGTGAGCAGCAGCCGCTTCGGATACATCCCGGGATCGTGGGTGAGCAGCCCGGCGTAGAAGGCGGCCGGATGGTGGGCCTTGAGCCAGGCCGTCTGGTAGGTGGGTACGGCGAAGGCGACCGCGTGCGCCTTGCAGAAGCCGTACGAACCGAACGCCTCGATGATCTCCCAGGTCCGGGCGATCACCTCGATGCCGTACTTCCTCGCCGCGGCCCGCTGCGCGAACCACACCTTGACGCGCTCCTTCGACCCGGGATCGGAGAGCCCGCGCCGCACCCGGTCGGCCTCGCCCCGGCCGCAGCCGGTCATGATGTCGACCATCTGGATGATCTGCTCGTGGAAGACGACCACTCCGTACGTCTCACGCAGCGGCTCCTCCAGGTCGGGATGCGGATGACGGACGGGAGCGCGGCCGTGCCTGGCCTCGATGAACGGCCGCACCATGTCGGCGGCGACCGGCCCCGGCCGGAACAGCGATATGTCGACCACGAGGTCGTGGAAGGTGGCCGGCTGGAGCCTGCCGACCAGATCGCGCTGGCCGGGTGACTCGATCTGGAAGCAGCCCAGCGTCTCGGTGGACCTGATCAGCCGGTACGTCTCCGGGTCGTCCGGCGGTACGGCGTCCAGGTCGAGCTCCTGCCCCGAGGCCCGCTTCAGCTCGGCGACCGCGTGCGCCATCGCCGACTGCATCCGCACACCCAGCACATCGAGTTTGAGCAGCCCGAGATCCTCCACGTCCTCCTTGTCGAACTGCGCCATCGGGAAGCTCTCGCCGCTGGTGGGCACGACCGGGGTGCGGCGCAGCAGGGAGGCGTCCGAGAGGAGCACCCCGCACGGGTGCATGGCGATGCCGCGCGGCAGGGCGTCGAGTCCTTCCACCAGCTCCCACAGCCGGCCGTACCTCTCCTTGTCCGCCGCGACCTTCCGCAGCTCGGGCAGTTCCTCCATGGCCGCGCGGGCGTCGCGGGCCCGGATGTGCGGGAACGCCTTGGCCAGCCGGTCGGTCTCTGCCGGGTCCATGGAGAGCGCGGCCCCGACATCCCGGATGGCGTGGCGCACCCGGTAGGTCTCGGGCATGGCGACGGTCGCGACCCGCTCGGCGCCGAAGCGCCGGATGATCGCGCGGTAGACGTCGAGGCGGCGGGCCGACTCCACGTCGATGTCGATGTCGGGCAGCACGAAGCGCCGCTTGGAGAGGAAGCGCTCCATGAGCAGCCCGTGCTCGACCGGATCGGCCTGCGCGATGCCCAGGAGATGGTTGACCAGGGAGCCCGCACCGGAGCCGCGGGCGGCGACGCGTACCCCCATGTCCCGTATGTCGTCCACCACCTGAGCGACGGTCAGGAAGTAGGAGGCGAAGTTGTGGTGGGCGATGATGTCCAGTTCCTGGTGCATCCGCTCCCAGTAGTCCCGTCTGCGGTCGAGGCCGCGCAGGACCATGCCGGCGGCGGCCCGGGAGGCCAGCACCCGCTGGGCGGTACGCAGGCCGGCGCCGACGAGGTGCGGTTCGGGGAAGTGGACCGCGCCGATCCCGAGGTCACCGGCGGGGTCGACGCGGCAGGCGTCGGCGGTACGCCGGGTCTCGGCGAGCAGCGCCGCCCCCGCGCCCGGCCCGAGACCGGCGGCGGCGGTGATCCGCTCGGCGGTCTCCGCCATCGCGCGGGCGTCCTTGAGCCAGCGCTCCCCGCTGTCGAGGGGCGAGCGGCGCGGGTCGAGGGGGACGAGCCTGCGGGCGGCGTCGAGCACGTCGGCGACGCGGCTCTGCCCGGCGTCGGCGTACCGGACCGCGTTGGTCAGGACGGCCCGCACCCCCTGTTCGGCGGCGAAGCCGACGGTACGGGCGGCGAGCCGCAGCGATCCGGGTCCTGTGCCCTGACGGCCGTGGTGTACGGCTTCGAGGCGCAGGTCGTCGCCGTAGATCTCCCGCCATGGCGCGAGCAGCGCGGCGGCCAGGTCGGGCCGGCCGGCGGAGAGCGCCGCGCCCACCTCGGATGCGGGGCCCAGCAGCACGGTGAGCCCTTCGGCGGGCAGCTCGGACCGGCCGACGACGGGCTGCCCGGCGCCCGCGGACGAGCTGGGCGGAGCGGACCGCGCCGGCGAGGGCGTCGCGGTCGGTACGGACGGTGCCGGTACGGACAGTACGGACGGAGCGGCGTGGGCCGCGGTGACGAGCCGGCACAGCTCGGCCCAGCCCCGGGCGCCGTCCCGGGCGAGGAAAGTGGCCCGGGGTGCGGATTCGTCGACAAAGGCGCCCCCGCGTGCCGGTGTACGCCGACGGGCACGCCCGTCATCCGCCGCGGCCGGTGCCACCGCGAGGTCCACCCCGAACAGCGGCCGCACCCCGGCTTCTCCGCACGCCTTGGCGAAGCGGACCGTGCCCGCGAGGGTGTCGCGGTCGGTCAGCGCGAGGGCGTCCATCCCCCGGTCGGCGGCGCACTCGGCCAGCCGCTCCGGGTGCGAGGCCCCGTACCGCAGGGAGAATCCGGAAGCGGTGTGCAGATGCGTGAACCCGGACATCCGCACCTCCTGGACCGATCCGTACTCATCACCCCCCTCGTTCTCCACCATAGACCATTTCGAACACTCGTACGATAACCGGCCCGGGGGCACCCCCCTCGACCATTCGGCCCAGCCCCACCTGCGTAAACACCAGGTCGCCCGGACCGTGAGGGCATGACTTTCGTCGACGAGGTGAAGAACGCCGTCACTCCACGGGCCGCCCTGCTCGTCCTGGGCGTGCTCGCGCTGCAACTGCTGTTCATCGCGTCCTACGTCGGGGCCCTGCACAAGCCCGACCCGACGGACGTCCCCTTCGCCGTCGTCGCGCCCCAGCAGGTCTCGGGGCAGCTCGTCTCCCGGCTCGAGGAACTCCCCGGCGGCCCGCTCGACCCGCGCCCGGCCCGCGACGCGGCCGAGGCCCGCGAACAGATCATGAACCGCGACATCGACGGCGCCCTGATCGTCGACCCCAGGGGCACCACCGACACCGTGCTCGTCGCCTCGGGCGGCGGGACCGTCCTGGCCGACTCGCTGACGAAGATCATGGAGAAGGTCGACGCGACCCAGCGCCGCACGGTCAGGACCGTCGACGTGGCCCCGGCGTCACCGGACGACTTCGACGGCCTCTCGTCCTTCTACCTCGTGGTGGGCTGGTGCGTCGGCGGCTACCTCTGCGCCTCGATCCTGGCGATCAGCGCGGGCACCAGGCCCGCGGACCGGCAGCGCGCCCTGATCAGGACCGCCACCATGGCGCTGTACTCGATCGCGGGCGGAATCGGCGGCGCGGTGATCATCGGACCGGTCCTCGGCGCACTGCCCGGGAGCCTGTGGGGGCTGTGGGGCCTGGGCGCACTGGTCGTCTTCGCGGTCGGCATGATCACACTCGCCCTGGAGGCCCTCACCGGCGTCATCGGCATCGGCCTGGCCGTCCTGCTCATCGTGATCGCGGGCAATCCCAGCGCGGGCGGCGCCTTCCCGCTGCCGATGCTGCCCGACTTCTGGCGGGCGATCGGCCCCGCGCTGCCACCGGGGGCGGGCACCTGGGCGGCCCGCTCGATCGCCTACTTCAAGGGCAACGCGCTCACCGGCCCGCTGCTGGTGCTCTCCGCCTGGGCGGTCGTGGGCACGGCCCTCACGCTGCTCCTGTCGATGCGGCACAGCCCGGACCCCACCACCGGCCCGCCGGCCACCACCCCGGCCGCCACGGACCTTCGCCCCGGCGGCTCGACCGCCGCCTGACCGGATCTGCCGTTCAGGCAGCGGTGCTCACTGACGCCCGTACCGTACTCCCCCGTCACTCGCAGCCAAGCGCCGCCCGTCCGGGCACGCTCGCGCCGTCGTCGCCCGGGCCGGCCGGCCCCGGCACCCGGTCCCGTGCCGCGGACAGTTCCGTGACCTCCGCGCGCAGCGCCCGTACCTCCGCCGTGAGCGCGATGATGGCCTCCGTCTGCAGCCGGTCCGCGGTGTCGTCGCTCTCGAAGCGGGAGATGAACCAGGCGGCGATGTTCGCCGTGACGACACCCAGCAGCGCGATCCCCGACAGCATCAGTCCGACCGCGAGCATCCGGCCCAGACCCGTGGTCGGGGCGAAGTCGCCGTATCCGACGGTCGTCATCGTGGTGAAGGACCACCACACCGCGTCGCCGAGCGTCTTGATGGTGCCTTGGGGCGAGTCCCTCTCGACCTCCAGCACCGCGAGTGAGCCGAACATCAGCAGACCCACGCACGACCCCGCCACGTAGGTGGTCAGCCGCACCTGCGAGGCCATCCGGGCCCGGTGCCCGGCCAGCAACAGGGTGGACACCAGCCGGAGCAGCCGCAGCGGCTGCACCATGGGCAGCAGCACGGCGGTCAGTGCCAGCGGGTGACTGCGTACGAACCGCCACCGGTCGGCCGCGAGCAGGAGCCGTACGGCGTAGTCGACGGCGAACGCTCCCCACACCACCCACTCCACACCCCGGCACAGCCGCAGTGTCGTGGCGCCCGCGCCGGGTGCCACGACGGGGACGGCGTACGCGACGGCGAACAGGAGGGCCAGCACCAGGAGCGGCCCCTGGGTACGCCGCTCCCACCGCTCGTCGGCCCCTGTTCCGCCCCCGGACGTCGCCTCCGCCGGTTCCGTGCTTCTCATGGAGTCATCGTAAGGAGCGGAAGCCGGCCGGTGGCACACCCGCTCCGCGCGGGCCCTGGGCTCCCGGTACTGTCCGCTTGTCCGAAAACAAGCCCTCGGGTCGGGGGCCACGCGGGAGGGGCGTCATGAGCGGTACGGAGTCGGTCGACAGTACGTGGGAGCTGAGCGGCGAAGAGGGCGGGGCGCTCGCGGGCCGGTGGTGGAAGTGGGCCCTGTCCGCCCCGGACGACCGGTGTCCGGTGCAGGACACGACGGGCGAGCACGCGGCCTGGAAGCAGCCGGGCGACCTCTGGTTCCTCGCCGGTACCTACGGGGGTCGTGTGGTGCGGCGCTGTGCGGTCCCCGCGGACCGGCGGTTGTTCTTTCCGGTGCTCAACATGCAGCACACCAGGTCGTATTCGAGGGTTCCCCGGTCCATGGCGGTCGCGGAGGCCGACGCGTCGCTCAACGGTGTTCCGCTGCCTCTGCGGGAGTTCACGGCGGCGTTCAGGACGGGCCTGGTCCAGCGCTATGCCTGGGGTGTCTGGGGCGGCGTCGCCCCGCTGACTCCCGGTGCCTACGTGCTGGAGATCAGGGCCAGGGCGACCAACGGATTCCAGGTGGACACGACGTACCACCTGGAGTCGAAGGTCTTCTGACCCGCCGGCCGCGGTGGCGGGAGGGGGTTCTTCCATGGCCGCGGTCCGGCCCGGAGCCCAATTCCTGACGTCCAGTCGGCACGACGGCTAGGCATGACAGGTGCATGGCATCATCCTGGAGCGGCGACCCCGTGTGATCCACGGGGCACGCGCACCCCCGCATCCCCGTCCCGCACCGGAGGTTGTCCATGCGTCGCCGTTTCGCCGTCTCGCTCTCCGCGGTAGCCCTGTCGCTCCCCCTCGCCCTGCTCCCTGCCGCGTCCGCCTCGGCCGCCCCCGCCGACAAGCCGCAGGTCCTCAGCTCCTGGACCCAGACGAGCGCCTCCAGCTACAACGCCTGGAACTCCGCCCGCAACAACCAGGGCGCCTGGGCCGCGTACGGCTTCGACTGGTCGACGGACTACTGCAGCACCTCGCCCGACAACCCCTTCGGCTTCCCCTTCCAGAAGTCCTGCGCCCGCCACGACTTCGGCTACCGCAACTACAAGGCCGCGGGCACCTTCTCCGCCAACAAGGCGCGCATCGACTCCGCGTTCTACTCGGACCTCAAGCGGGTGTGCGCCGCCTACTCGGGGCCACGCTCACCTCGTGCAACAGCACGGCGTGGACGTACTACCACGCCGTGGACATCTTCGGCGTGGCACCGGCGAAGGCGGGCTCCGCCAGACAGGCGCAGGCCGCCTGACCCGAGCGCACCGCCTGATCCGCACGAGACCCCCGGGCCCCGAGCACGTGTTCCCGTCACCGTCACCGGGACTGCTGCGGGTCCGGAGGGCGGGTCGCGCACGCCCGGCGCGAGGAAGCCGGCACCGGGGCACCGGAGGCTCCCTGTGGCTCAGCGGCCTCATAGCCGTACTCGTCTGTCCCGGTGCGCCCGTGACGACATGCTTCACCTCGCGGCGTACGTAAGGGGAAGCCGCACCGGCAGCTGGATCGTCCGGCGTCCCTGTTCACCGGACCCCGGTGAACAGGGACGCTCACCTACATCCTCGCTGTCAGGCGTCGATACGGTTCCGCTCACTGGCCGGGACGGGGACGGAGAGGGTGTTGCCGGGAGGCGGGAACGGGCAGATGAAGTGGTCCGCGAAGGCGCAGGGCGGTAGCAGCGCGCGGTTGAAGTCGACGCTCACGCGGCCGTCCTCGGCCGGTGGCGCGGGCCGCAGGAAACGGAAGCGGTAACTGCTGCCCCCGCTGGTGGCGTCGGCGAAGACCACCCAGAGCGAACCGTCGGGTTCGACCGCGGCCTGGAGCGTGTGCGCGGCTCCCTCCACCTCGAAGGTGATCTCCCCGCCGAGCCCGAGACCCCGCTCGACCCCGTCGGCGTTCCCGACCCGGACCGTGCGCTCCGCCAGGTACGGCCGGAAGGTGCCGGGGAGCACCCAGCCCGGGTCGTACGGGGTGGCTTCGATGGTCCGGAACGCCTGCCGGGCGGGGGACGCGGGGTCGAAGTCGCGTACGGCCAGAAGTCCCTCACGGCTCAGCACGACCAGTCGGCGCGCGCCGTGCGCCACCCGGGCCCCGTCGATCGGCCCGCGGTCGGCCATGAGCCTGACCTCGCCGGTCAGCGGCTTGCCGTCGATGCTCAGCCCGTCCTCGGGCGTGGCCGTGAGCAGCACTCCTCCGCCCTCTTCACGCCACCGCCCCGGGACGGCCGGAATGCGGCCGTCCGGGTAGTCGGAGAGCCAGTGGGTGCCCATCAGGGAGAGCGGACCGTACGGCGCGGCGACCGTGCCGATGCGCTCTTCGTGCCAGCTCCGCCACTCCTGCCGGGCCTGCTGTTCGTCCGTGCTCATGGCCTCAACCCTTCCATACGGGCAGGCCGGTCGGGCTCAGCAGTCGCAACCGCAGTCGCAGCAGCCACCCTCGCCGTCACCGCCACAACTGCTACAGCAGTTGCACACGTCGCAGCAGGACCCGCAGTCGCACTGGCCGCACAGGCCACTGCGCTGCTCGCGGCTCCATGGCCCCTGGTACGTCCCGCAGCACATCTGGCCGGTGCAGGCGAGCCCCGTCCACACCAGGCAGCCGGCTATCAGCCCGCGCCGGTCGCGCGGCGGCCGGGGCGGCGGCGGGGAGGGCGGCCCGTAGGGCCCACCGGGTACCGGGGTGTAGGGCCCGGCGGGCGGCGGCCCGAACGACCCGGCCGGCGGCCCGCCCGGCCGCTGACGGTCCGTCCGCTCCCCGCCCTCCAGCAGCACGGCGCCCGGGAGGGCGCCGTCGGCCTGGTGCGAGCAGGCGGCCGAGCCGAACGCCCGGTCCACCGAGCGGCGCAGCTCGTGCACGAGCAGGACGTGCGCCAGGGCGCCGTCGGTGAACTCCGCGTCGCCCAGCGCCAGCCGTACGCCGTGCAGCGCGTCGTCGCACAGGCGCCGGGCCTCGGCGAGCGAGGTGCCGGTAGCGGTGAGCGGGTTCCAGGCGCCCGACGCGGCGTCAGCCTCCTGGTCCTCCACGGCGTCCAGCAGGTGCGCGAGCCGCCCGAAGAGCCGGCCCGCCTCCGCGAGCGGCGCCGCGTTCCGGGGCCTGCCCGCGAGTACGGCGGTGTGCGCGAAGGCCGCGGCGGTCGCCGTCTCGGTGGGCTCGGTGACCGTCAGCAGCGGGGTCCCGGGGCCGGCGAGCGACTCGATCCCGTTCTGCCGGCCGACCGCGTCGAGCAGTACCGCCGTGTCGAAGCCGAGCTCGGCTCCCGTACGCGCGCCCGCCCGGTCCCAGCCGGCGGCGACCCGGCGTGCCGCCGCCGCGACCGGGCGCCGCGCCAACAGGCCGTCGCGGTCGGCCACGTGGTCGCGCATCTTCGCCGACGCCAGGACGAGGGAGACGGCGGCGGCGAGCCGGGCCCCCTCGCCGCGGGCGACGGGCGCGGTGCGCATGGAGCGCAGCAGACAGGGCCCCGCGGTCCGGCGGAGTCCGGTGCCGCGTTCGGCCTGAGCTTCCGTCAGGACCGAGACGATCAGGCCGTCGTAGTTGGTGACGACCCGGGCGAACTGCCCGTGGTCGGCGCGCAGGGCGAGACAGAGGCCGCACAGATGCGCCGTCCACTCCGTCTTCAGCCGTTCCGACAGGCGGTGCGCGCAGGGTCTGACGATTCCGAACACGCCGGTCCCCCCGGAGGTCGTTCGTGGAAGGCGCCGGGCTCGTGCACCTGCGCGGCGTGCATCGTATCGAGTGATCCGTTCACCCGTACGTGCCCCAGGTCACCCGTACGGCCCGGAGCATCATATTTTCCTTCTACCAGGCGCCTTATCCGGGACGAACCTTGACGAACCGCCACATCTTCTGCACCAGTACCGTCACGAATCCCCTGCACTCCGACTATCTACTTGGCGCGCTGTCCGCATCATGAACGACCATGGGGATAGGAAAGAGATGCGGAACACCAAGGAACCGCGGTGAGAGGAGGCGTCCATGGGATCGGTGCGCAAGGCGAGTGCCTGGCTGGGCCTCGTAGAGGACAACGACGAGCGGTACTACGACGACGAGTACTCCGAAGGTGCTGAGACCGGTACGAGCCAGGCGTGGGTGACCGACCCGCGCGTCCAGGTGGCCTCCGTGACGGCCGAGGAGAAGGGCCGCCGGATCGCGACCGTCACCCCGGACAGCTTCCGGGACGCGCGGGGCATCGGTGAGCTCTACCGGGACGGCGTCCCGGTGATCGTCAACCTGACGGCCATGGACCCCGCCGACGCCAAGCGCGTCGTGGACTTCGCCGCGGGGCTGACCTTCGGACTGCGCGGCTCGATCGAGCGCGTGGCCACCCGGGTCTTCCTGCTGACCCCCGCCAACACCCGGGTAGTGAACGGCGAAGCCGCCGGCCGGCCGGCCGACGGCTTCTTCAACCAGAGCTGAGCAGGGCGCTCACCGGCTCGGTCCGGTCTGCACCCCGGTCTACCGGAAGGCGTCCAGACCGGTGAGCGCCTTGCCCAGCACCAGCTGGTGCATCTCCACGGTCCCCTCGTAGGTGAGCACCGACTCCAGATTCGTCGCATGGCGCATCACCGGGTACTCGAGCGAGATCCCGTTGGCGCCGAGGATGGTGCGCGAGGTGCGGCAGATCTCGATGGCCTCCCGCACGTTGTTGAGCTTTCCGAAACTGACCTGTTCGGGGCGGAGTGTCCCCGCGTCCATCCGCCGGCCCAGATGGTGGGCGAGCAGGATGCCCTTGTGCAGTTCCAGGGCCATGTCCGCGAGCTTGGCCTGGGTGAGCTGGAAGCCGCCGATCGGCCTGCCGAACTGCTCCCGGGTCCTCGCGTAGTCGACCGCGGCCTCGAAGCTGGCGCGCGCCGCGCCCATCGCACCCCAGACGATCCCGTACCGGGCGTGGCTGAGGCAGCTGAGCGGGCCCCGCAGGCCGGTGACGCCGGGCAGCACCGCGTCGGCGGGCAGCCGCACACCGTCCAGGACCAGTTCGCTGGTGACCGAGGCCCGCAGCGACCACTTGTGCCTGATCTCCGGCGCCGAGAAGCCGGGGGCGTCGGTGGGTACGAGGAAACCGCGGATGCCGGTGCCGTTCGCGCCCTCGCCGGTCTGCGCCCAGACCACGGCGACCCCGGCGACCGAGCCGTTGGTGATCCACATCTTGCGGCCTTCGAGCACCCAGTCCCCGCCGTCGCGCCTGGCGTACGTGCGCATCCCGGCCGGGTCGGAGCCGTGGTCCGGCTCGGTGAGCCCGAAGCAGCCGATGATCTCGCCCGCCGCCATGCCGGGCAGCCACTGCCGCTTCTGCTCATCGGAGCCGAAGCGGTGGATCGCGTACATGGCGAGGGAGCCCTGTACGGAGACCAGCGAGCGGATTCCGGAGTCGGCGGCCTCCAGTTCCAGGCAGGCCAGACCGTACTGGACGGCGGTGGCGCCCGCGCAGCCGTATCCCTCCAGGGACATGCCGAGCGCGCCGAGCGCGCCCAGCTCCCTGGCCAGCTCGCGGATGGTGGGCAGCTCGCCGTTCTCGTACCACTCGGCGATGTGCGGCAGTACCCGGTCGGCGGCCCAGGCCCGGACGGTGTCACGGATCGCGAGGTCCTCGGGGCCGAGCAGGTCGTCGACGCCGATCGGGTCGGCGGGGTCGAACGGCGGGAGCTTCGACGGCTTCGAGGGCGGCGTGGTGGACATGAGGGTGCCTCCGGCGGCTCGCAGCGAACGAAAACTAGCAGTGGTAGTTACGAGGTCGTGCCGACATTACGGCTCAGTGTGCTGCTCGTCCAGAGCCGGCCGCCTCGGCGGGTTCACGCCGCGACGGCAGCGGAACCCCCGGCTCGGAACGCCCTCCGCGACCCGGCGCGGGGACGCTCGTCAGGCGGGGCCCGGCGACGATCCGTTCACGGGCCCGGCACGGCTGGGCAGGCGTGCAGTCCATGGCCTTCGGCAGCCGCCGCGCGGCCAGCGCCCCGAGCAGCAGGAGCCCGGCACTGACCAGCAGCGTGAGATGGAGGCCGTTCATGAAGGCGTGGCGGGCCGTGGTGCGCAGCAGGGCTCCCGCGGGACCGCCGAGCTCACCGGCCACCTGGTACGCCTCCCCCAGTGAGTTCGAGGCCGCCGCTCCGGCCTCGGCGGGCACGCCCCGGGCGTGCAGCCCGGAGAGGCCCGGCGCGTAGGCGGCGTTCATGACGCTGCCGAGCAGCGCGATGCCCATACCCGCCCCGAGCTGGTAGGACGTCTCACCGATCGCCGCCGCGCCGCCCGCGCGCTCCGCGGGCACCTCGCTCAGCATCGACTCGTAGGCGCCGAAAAGCGTGGACTGCAGCCCGAAGCCGAGCAGTACGAAGCCCGCCGTCAGCAGGACGGGACGGTCGTGCTGGCCCATCAGGGTCAGCAGCAGCACCGCGCCCGCCGTCAGCACGAAACCCCAGCCGACCATCCGGCGGGGGCCGACGCGGCGCAGGGTGTACGAGCCGGTGGCGCCGGCCGCCATCGCGGCGAAGGTCAGCGGCAGCAGCCGCAGGCCGGTCTCCAGCGGGCTGAGGTCCAGGACCAGCTGGAGGTACTGGACCGCGATCAGCTCCAGGCCGACCAGGGCGAGCATGGCGAGGACGATGCAGCCCACCGCCGTGCTGAACGCGGGCCGGGAGAACATCGCCATGTCGATCAGGGGATGCGTACGGCGCTTCTGCCTGCGCACGAAGAGGACGAACAGCGAGGCGCCGGTCACCAGGGGGGCGAGCGTCGCGAGGCTCAGTACGTCCTGGCCACCGCCCAGCCGCTTCACTCCGAGGACGACACCCAGCACACCGGCCGCGGCCAGCAGCGCGCCGAGCACGTCCCACGGACCCTCGGCGGTGCCGCGGGACTCCGGCAGCAGCCGGCGGCCGAGCGGCAGCATGACCGCCATCAGCGGGATGTTGATCAGGAAGACCGAGCCCCACCAGTAGTGCTCGACCAGGAAGCCGCCGATGACCGGCCCGGCGGCGGCGCCGGCCGCGGCGACGGCCGTCCACAAGCCGATGGCGAGGGCCCGCTCACGGCGGTCGGGGAAGACCTGGCGCAGGATGGACAGCGTCGCCGGCATGATCATCGCGCCGCCGACCCCGAGCAGCGCGCGGGCCGCTATGAGGACGGCGGGGGTGTCCGCCACCGCGGCGAGCGCCGAGGCGGCGCCGAACAGCGCGTAACCGGACAGCAGGACCTTGCGTCGGCCGATCCGGTCGCCGAGGGTGCCGAAGAGGATGAGCAGCGAGGCGCAGACCAACGGGTAGGCGTCCACGATCCAGAGCAGCCCCACGGCACTGGGACGCAGATCCTCGGTGACGGCGGGTACGGCGACGTGGAGCACCGTCGCGTCGAGGGCGACGAGCAGCAGGCTGAGGCAGAGGACGACCAGCACGGCCCAGCGGTTGGCGCCGGCGCCCGCTTCACGCAGCCGGTGTCCGGCCGTGGTCGTCCGCGACATGTACGTACCTCCCATGATTCCCTCACGCTCGGCAGACCGGCGGGGACTCCGCGTGCGGCATCCCCGGGGCCCGGCATCGACGGGCGAGTGATCCGTCAGCGTACGCGAGTCCGGCGTGGTCAGACGTGGTCCACCTCATACCGCGTCGCGTGCCGGAGTGTGGCGTGCGCCACGCCGCCACGCCGCGGCGGGGCCTCTTCCGGGACCGCGCCGGAAGCCGTGGAGCATCCTGCGGACCGGTGCCCGCGCCGGGTAGCGGACACCGGGACAGCACCTTGGAGACACGCTTCGGCCACCTCAAGGACACCCGCCGCGAATGACCGGAGAATTTCATACAAGATCCGCCCCGCACGCTTATCCCAGCAGCTCAAACATGCTTACGAGGCGGTCGGCGTACCAATTGCGTGAAGGACCACCGGGATTCTCGGGTGCGTTCGGAATTGAGGCCCCGCTGAGACAAAGTCCACATCACATCGTCATCACAAAGCGGCCCGAACGGCCTGCTCTCACACTCACTCGCTGTAACGTCCATTGGGTGCGTACCGACATCTTTGCCCGTCTGGACCGGGAGCCGGAACCGCCGAAGATAGAGATCCCGCGGATGAGTCGCCACCGCATCGCTCTCTTCGGCGGGACTTTGGCGTTCTATCTCGCCATCGTCGTCGCCGTGCTGGTCTCGTCCTGGCTCGTGGCCCTCGACTGGAAGGTCATGCTGTTCCGGCCGTACCAGCAGTGGCCCGAGCTGCACGCCTTCCTCGACTACTACGTCGTCCTGGGCCAGCGGGGCCCGACCGCCGTGATGGTGGCCTGCTGGCTGGGCTGGCGGTCCTGGCGCCAGCACACCCTGCGTCCGCTGCTCACCCTCGGCACCTCGCTGCTCCTGCTCAACGTGACGGTCGGCGCCGTCAAGCTGGGCCTCGGGCGGCTCGGGCCGCACTACGCGACGCAGATCGGCTCGGCCGAGATGTTCGCGGGCGGCGATATATTTCCTTCCGGACACACCGCCAACGCCGTGGTGACCTGGGGAATCCTCGCCTACCTGGCCACCACGCCACGGGCCAGGCGCTATCTCTCGGCCCTGTCGGCAACGGTCTCGCTGGGTGTCGGACTCACCACCGTCTACATCGGGACGCACTGGCTGAGCGACGTCCTGCTGGGCTGGGCGGCGGGGCTGCTGATCATGCTGGGGCTGCCGTGGTTCGAGCCCGTGATCACCCGTGCCGAAGCCTGGATCTTCGCGGTACGCGAGCAGTGGCGGGCGCGCAGGCGCCCCGTGGTGGCCGCCGCCGCAAGGCCGCAGGTGCTGCTCCCCCAGCCGCTCGGCACCCGGAGCGACAGCGGTGGCGGTGCGGGGACCGCGGAGGCGCCCAGCCCGTCCCTCGGTACGGCCGCCCATCCGGTGGCGGGCACCCGGCCCCGCGCGCACACGGTGCGCTCCGAGCGGACGCCGGTCACCCCGGCCGGCCCCCGCCGCCCGTCGCACGCGGAGCGCGCGCCCCGGACCAACACCCCGGCCCGCCCCATGTAGCTGACCGGCCCCCTGAGCCGCGGGGACGGTACGCACAGCCTCTCCCGCACAGCGAAGGCCCCGACCGAGGTCGGGGCCTTCGCTGTGCGGGGGCCGGCTCCGGGCCGCCCGGTCAGCCCACCCAGCAGCGGGTCACGGCGGAGCTGTCGACCTCGAAGTTGATCCGCCCCTTCATGTACTCCATGGTGATGACCGAGCCGGGCGGCAGCGACCTGACGGTCTTCCAGCCCCGGTCCCTGGCCTGCCGCTCGGCGGCCGCGGCATCGAGGCCGACGTACGACTGCGGGCTGTCGTCCGGCTGTGCGGGAGGAGTCGGTGTAGGTGCCATACCCCCACCGTAGGCGCCCCCCGACCGGGACGGAAGGCGGGATGCCGGGCCCGCGCGACGCATCCCCCCGTGCCGTACCGGTCACGCTTGGGTCACAGAATACCCACGCCCGTTTACGTCGAACAGCTTCACCCGAACGGGCAGTCCAGAACGTCAGGGGCGTTAGGCGCGGACCGCCGGACAATTGATCCGGACGGTGAACGGGGCAGGAAATTGCCGTCCGTCGCGGCTCCCGGGTGACCTGCTATTTCTCCGTGCGCGCCGCACCGCGGAAACGTCAGCGCCACCTGAAATTCATGCTTCCTTATGTAGGACTTATGCTTTCTCGTCATTTCAGCCAAGCGGCCCCGCTCCGCTGCCCGGATTCCACCGCTCCGGAAGCCTCGGACCTGGCCGTTCAGCCCAGCGCCCGGGTGAGACGGTCCCGCGCCGTCCGCACCGCGTCAGTGAGCTCCTGCGGTTCCAGCACCTCGAAGTCGAACCCCAGGAGCATCACGTGTATCACCAGCACATCCAGGCTCGCCGCCCCCGTGCGCAGCAAGGAGCTGTGCGCGTCGACCGCCTCCAGCACCCCCGCTGACGGCGAGATCCGCTCGGCCGCCCGCTCGGCCGGGACCTTCAGCCGGATGACCGCCCGCACCGCGTACACCGAGGAGGAGACGCCCTTGGAGACGTACGCCGCCAGATCCTCCGCTGGAGCGGCGCGCGGCGCGAAGCGGGGGCCGTGCGGCGGGGTGAGCGTGATGCGGTCCGCCCGGAAGGTACGCCAGTCCGAGCGGTCCGCGTCCCAGGCGACCAGGTACCAGCGGCGTTCGGTGCACACCAGCCGGTGCGGCTCGACGGTCCTGCGCGAGACCGAACCGCCATGGTCGCGGTAGTCGAACCGCAGCCGCTCGCTGTCGCGGCAGGCCCCGGCCAGCTCGGTGAGGACGCCGGGGTCGACCGTGGACGTCTCCGGACCGCGCAGCATGGGCACCGTGAAGGCTCCGAGCGCGCTCACCCGGCGCCGCAGCCGGTTCGGCAGCACCTGTTCGAGCTTGGCGAGCGCCCGGAGCGAGGTCTCGCCGATGCCCTCGACGCCCTGGCCCGCCGCCGTGCGCAGCCCCACCGCCACGGCCACCGCCTCCTCGTCGTCCAGGAGCAGGGGTGGCAGCTCGGCGCCCGCCCCGAGCTGGTAACCGCCGCCCGTGCCGGGATGCGCGTGGACCGGATAGCCGAGTGCGCGCAGCTTGTCGACGTCGCGGCGGACGGTACGCGGTGTCACGCCGAGGCGGTCCGCCAGATCGGCTCCTGACCAGTCCCGATGGGCCTGCAGCAGCGAGAGAAGGCGCAGCAGTCGTGCCGAGGTCTCCAACATGGGGGCGAGTCTGCCAGCGGTTGCGGACAACCGCTGTCCGCGACCACCGGCACTCCTCCCTGGCGGTGGACCTCAGCCGCTCAGCCCTTGCGGATCGCGTCGGCCGCCTTGTAGCGCAGGGCGTACGCCCCGTCGAGCACGGTGCCGCGGGACCGGTGCAGCACCGAGCGCAGCGCGCTCCGCGAACGGCCGCGCGCGCCCTGTGCGGCCAGTTCGGTGAAGAGGCCCAGATGGCGTTCGGCGATGGCCGCCGGGTCGAACCGCGCGGAGGAGGCCAGCGCGGCACGGCCCATGCGGCGGCGCAGCTCCTCGTCCTCCATCAGCCCCAGGAGGGCGGCACCGACCGCCGCCCGGTCCCCCACGGGCACCAGGCGCCCGTCGATGCCGTCTTCGATGATCTCGGCCGGGCCCCACGGGCAGTCGGTGGCCACGACCGGCAGCCCGCAGCGCATCGCCTCGACGATGGTCATACCGAAGGACTCGCGGTCCGACGTCACCGCGGCGATGGAGCCCTTGGGCCACTCGGTCTCCATCGGGTGCACCGCGCCCATCAGGAACACCCGCTCCTGGAGGCCGAGTGCCCGATGAGCCGGTGCAGTCCCTCCTTCTCGTCGCCGGTCGCGTCCCCGCCGCCGTAGATCCGCAGCCGCCAGTCCGGCCGGACGGCCGCCACATCGGCGAAGGCCCCGATCAGCAGGTCGTACCGCTTGACCCGGTGCAGCCGGCCCGCCGCGACGACCCATTTCTCCTCGCAGGCCGCGGGCGGGCCCGCGGGCGCCGGAACACTGTTGGCGATGGCCTCGATCCGGACTCCCGGCAGCCGCAGGCGGGTCCGGTAGTCCTCGGCGTCCGCCTCCGTCACGGTGGTGACGGCGTCGAGCAGCCCGTAGCGGTGGCCGATCTCGCGGCGCAGCCGGTAGGGATGGCTGCCCAGCGTCAGGTGTTCCTGGGCTACGCGCACCGGTCCGCGTCGCGCCTGCCGGCTGATGTGGATGTTGAGGCCGGGCCGGGTGCCGACGACGACGTCGGCCTCCAGCGACTGCAGATGGGCCGCGATCCGGGCGTCCGTGAGCCTGCTGTACTGCCTGTGCCTGCTGTCCCCGCGTGGGAACACCGAGGCGGGTCTCGCGTGTTCGGGTGCGTCTCCGTCGTAGGACGGGCTCTTCCTGCGCAGGTCGACGAGGTGTCTCAGCCGTACACCCGCCGGAGCGCCCAGCGCTGGTGCGTCACGGTGGCGGAAGACCGAGACGATCTCGATGTCGTGGTGCTCGGCGAGCTGGCCGGCCAGATTGAACGTCGTACGGATCGTGCCCCCGATGCCGTACGCGTTGTGGAGCAGAAAAGAAATGTGCATGACGTCGCCGTACCCCCCTGGTCGACTGGTCTGCTGGGGACCCTACGTGTCACCCGGACGCCGCGAGGCACCCCCGGCGGAAGACCTACCCTGAGTCACGGGACGGTCGCGGCGAGTCCATGACCAGGGCTGTTCCCGGAATCATCCACTCCGGACCGGGGCCGGCCATCCGGACGAGCCCGTCGGACTCCGGGCCCTGGTGCGTCCGCCCGCCGTCGCGGTACGGGGCGCCGCAGTGCGGCCAGGCGCCCCACCCCTGGGCCTCCAGCACCTTCTCGGCCACCAGGATCTGCTCCTTGCGGGTGGCCAGGTCGGCGCGCGCGGCGTAGTCCGTGCCGCCGTACGCCTCCCAGGTCGACTGGCGGAACTGGAGCCCGCCGTAGAAGCCGTTGCCCGTGTTGGCCTGCCAGTCGCCGCCGCTCTCGCAGGCGGCGACGCAGTCCCACGGGCCCTCGCTCGTGTCGCAGGCCCGCCCACCGGGCCACAGCCCCGGGGCGGGCCGTCGGCGGGTGCCCCGGCGGAGGGCACCGGAGGCGGCGCGGCCAGGGCCGCCGTCGGCGCGCACAGCAGCGCGAGGAAGAGGAGCGCCGCAGCCGGCGGCGCGGACAGGAACAGGGCTGCGGGCCTGAAGAACGGTTTCGGCATCCGGTCACGCTAAGCGGGCGGGGCCACGCGCAGGAACGGGCCACGCGGCCGGACGGCGACCGGCACCCGGTCGGCCCCGTGTCCGCCCGGCGGCCGCGCTCCCCGGGCACGGATCACCACCGGGTTCCCGGACGGACCGGTTGCGCCGCGAGCGGACTTCCGTACTTCGGTGCCCCTTCGCGCGTGACCCAGGCCGTGGGTCTTCCGTTGTCCTTTCATGAGCCGGGAAAAGCCCGGCACGCACCGAGTTCGAGGAGCCACCCGTGCCGCGCATGCTCGACGTCAGCGAGGACGTACGCGCCGAGATCGGCGATGCCGAAGCCGACCGGCTGCTCGTCGGCGACAGCACCCCAGGCAGTTACGACTGCACTTCCTGCCGGACCCCCGGCGACTCCGAGCAGGAGCGCACCAGCACGGTGCTGTTCGTCGGAGAGGAGACCGCCGTGCTCGCGTTCGCCCACGCGACCTGCATCCCCTCCCAGGTCGTCCAGGTGGCCGAGGACCAGCTCCAGGGAGCGGTGCGGTCCATCACCGGCAGCGAGCCGGAGAACCCGGAAGGTCTCATGCCCGACCAGGCCGTTCTCGGCATCACCAGCGGCCTCGTCCTGATCGAGGACGATCTCAGGCCGGCCCTCGTGGTCGAACCGACCGGCCCCATCGCCCGGCCCGGCACCGACGGCAGCGGGGGCGACGAGTTCCTCCAGCTGCTGCTGGAACAGGGCTTCCGGTCCACCCCCGACCTCAGCGAACTGCCGGCCGTGCTCCCCGGCTGGTCGGTGCTCCTCGCCATGGGACAGCTGCACGCCGTGCTGCAGCCGGGTTCCGGCGGCGGCACCCCCGTCGCGTGGTGGCAGGCCCACCAGCCGCTCCAGGTGACCGAGGGCTGGCGGACCGCGGCCAACAAGGCGCAGACCGTCCTGGTGTTCGCGGCCCCGGCCGGTTCGATCGGCAAGCAGCCGCGCGAGGACCTGCTCCGCGACGCCCTGGAGAAGGCGGCGGTCAACGGTCTCCTGGTCTCCGCGGCGATGCCGCTGGCCGGTACCTGACCGTGCCGGTACGTCCTTCGTACCCCCGCCCCGCACGGAATCTCCCGCCGGGCCCGCATCCGTCCGGCGGTGAGGTCGTTGGCACATACGTGCACTCATACGACCCCTCCCGCCAGCACCAGAGTCAGATTCCTGCCATGCGTCCGTCGCAGGACCCATCGGGCGGGAAGTCGCCGACTCCGATCTACGACGCGCTGTACTCCGAGTACCGGCGCTCGTTCCGAGCCCTGCCGGGCGACCGGAGCGGCGAGGAGAACCTCTCCTACCCGGGATTCGGCGCCGGACTGTTCAGCAGCCGGCACCCGCTGAGCAGTCAGCCCCCCGGTGGGCAGACCACGCACACCGGGAACCTCGGTTCCTGGCAGCGGGTCGGCCGGCACGCGGGGCGGGCCCAGCCCGCCGCCCTGCCGCCGGGCTCACGGGAGCACTGACCGTACGACGAAGCCCCGGACCACTCGCCTTACGCGAGCGGTCCGGGGCTTCGTCGTACCTGCCTACCGGGTCACTTCTTGCGGCCGCGCTTCTCGCGGACGCGGACCGAGATGTGGATCGGGGTGCCCTCGAAGCCGAACTCCTCGCGCAGACGGCGCTCGACGAAGCGCCGGTAGCCGTGCTCCAGGAAGCCGGAGGCGAACAGTACGAACCGCGGCGGCTTGATGCCCGCCTGCGTGCCGAAGAGGATGCGGGGCTGCTTGCCGCCGCGGACCGGGTGCGGGTGCGAGGCGACGATCTCACCGAGGAAGGCGTTCAGCCGGCCCGTGGGGATGCGGGTCTCCCAGCCGGCGATCGCGGTCTCGATCGCCGGGACCAGGCGCTCCATGTGCCGGCCGGTGACGGCCGAGACGTTGACGCGGGGCGCCCAGGCGACCTGCGCGAGCTCCGTCTCGATGTCCCGCTCCAGGTAGTAGCGGCGGTCCTCGTCGAGGGTGTCCCACTTGTTGAAGGCGAGCACGATCGCACGGCCCGCCTCCACGGCCATGGTCACGATCCGCTGGTCCTGGACGCTGATGGACTCGCTGGAGTCGATCAGGATGACGGCGACCTCGGCCTTCTCCACCGCCGCCGCCGTACGCAGCGAGGCGTAGTAGTCCGCGCCCTCCTGGAGGTGGACCTTGCGGCGGATGCCGGCCGTGTCGATGAACTTCCAGGTGACGCCGCCGAGCTCGATCAGCTCGTCGACCGGGTCACGGGTGGTGCCCGCCATGGCGTTGACGACGACCCGGTCCTCCTTGGCGACCTTGTTCAGGAGCGAGGACTTGCCGACGTTCGGGCGGCCGATGAGCGCGATGCGGCGCGGGCCGCCGATGGCGGTGCCGAAGGTCTGCGGGGGGGCCTCGGGGAGCGCCTCCAGCACGGCGTCCAGCATGTCGCCCGTACCGCGGCCGTGCAGCGAGGAGACCGGGTGGGGCTGGCCGAGACCGAGCGACCAGAGCGCGGTGGCGTCGGCCTCGCCGCTCTGTCCGTCGACCTTGTTGGCACACAGGACGACGGGCTTCTTCGCCTTGCGCAGCAGCCTGACGACGGCCTCGTCGGTGTCGGTGGCTCCCACGGTCGCGTCGACGACGAAGACGACGGCGTCGGCCGTCGAGATCGCGTACTCGGCCTGGGCGGCGACCGAGGCGTCAAGCCCCAGCACGTCCTGCTCCCAGCCGCCGGTGTCGACGAGCTTGAAACGGCGCCCGGCCCATTCGGCCTCGTAGCTGACGCGGTCCCGGGTGACACCCGGCTTGTCCTGCACGACGGCCTCGCGGCGGCCCAGGATGCGGTTCACCAGGGTCGACTTGCCGACATTCGGGCGGCCGACGACGGCGAGGACCGGCAGCGGGCCGTGACCGGCCTCACCGATCGCGCCCTCGACCTCCTCGGGGTCGAACCCCTCCTGCGCGGCGAGCTCCATGAACTCCGCGTACTCGGCGTCGCCAAGTGCTCCGTGCTCGTGGTCCGAGCCGTCGGAGTGAATCTGGTCGTTCATGAAGTCCGTTCCTCTTTGCGTCATCATCGATGGGCCACTGTCGGTGCGCCCACTACTCAAGTCCTGCCCGGCGCCCGGTGAGGCGTCTGGCGTTCTCCAGGTGCGCGGTCAGCCGGCCCTGGATGCGTACGGTCGCCTCGTCCAGCGCCGCACGGGTCCGGCGCCCGCTGCCGTCCCCCGCCTGGAACGCCTCGCCGAAGACGACGTCGACCCGGCTGCGCAGCGGAGGCAGCGCGGATATCAGCCGTCCCCGGCGTTCCGTGCTTCCCAGGACGGCCACCGGGACGATCGGCGCCCCGCCGCGTACCGCGAAGTACGCGAGCCCGGCACGCAAGGCGGCGAAGTCTCCCTCGCCCCTCGTGCCCTCGGGGAAGATCCCGAGGACCCCGCCGTTCTCCAGTACGCCGAGCGCCTGGGTGACGGCGGTGCGGTCGACGCTCGTACGGTCCACTTTCAGCTGACCCGTTCCGCGCAGGAACGGGTCGAGCGGGCCGACGAACGCCTCCTTCTTGATCAGGAAGTGGACGGGCCGGGGCGCGGTGCCCATCAGCATCGGTCCGTCGATGTTGTGCGCATGGTTCACCGCGAGTATGACGGGTCCGGCGGCGGGGACCCGCCAAGCGCCGAGCACACGGGGCCTGAACAGCGTGTGCACCAGCCCGATGCCGATCCCTCGCCCGATGGCCGCTCCGCGCGGCGTGGGCGCTCTCGTGGCATCGGTCACTTCGCGGCCCGCTTCTCCTCGACGAGGGTGACGACGCACTCGATGACCTGCTGAAGGGTCAGCTCGGTGGTGTCCACCTCGCACGCGTCGTCCGCCTTGGCCAGCGGCGAGGTCTTGCGGCCGGAGTCGGCCGCGTCGCGCCTGATCAGCGCCTCCTTGGTGGCGGCGAGGTCCGAGCCCTTCAGCTCACCGCTGCGGCGGGCGGCACGCGCCTCCGGGGAGGCGGTCAGGAAGATCTTGAGGTCGGCGTCCGGCAGGACCGTGGTGCCGATGTCCCGGCCCTCGACCACGATGCCGCCCTGCGCCTGCGCCGCGATGGTCCGCTGGAGCTCCGTGATCCGGGTGCGCACCTCGGGGACCGCGCTCACGGCGCTGACGCCGGAGGTGACCTCCTGGGTGCGGATCGGGCCCGCGGCGTCCTCACCGTCGACGGTGATGGTGGGCGCCGTCGGGTCGGTTCCGGAGACGATGACGGGCTTGGCGGCGGCCGTCGCGACCTCCGCCGCGTCCCGCACGTCGATGCCGTTGCTCAGCATCCACCAGGTCATCGCCCGGTACTGCGCGCCGGTGTCCAGGTAGCTGAGACCGAGCTGGGCCGCGACGGCCCTGGAGGTGCTCGACTTGCCGGTGCCGGAGGGCCCGTCGATGGCGACGATCACCGCGGCCGGAGAGGTCGGGGCGGCGGCTGCTGCGGTTTCCACGGTGGTGGACACCTTCCTGGTACACGGGGTGGGCTGAGTCGGGCCTCGATACGGCCTCCCCAAGGTTACCGAGTGCCGGGCGGACCCTTGTACCCCGTGCGGCCGGGCCGCTCACCCCCGGATCGACCAGCCCCTGTCCTTCAGCGTCGCGGCGAGCGCAGGCGCCGCGCTCGGTGCGACCATCAGCTGCACCAGGCCCGCCTGCTGGCCGGTGGCGTGCTCGATGCGGACGTCCTCGATGTTGACCCCGGCAAGCCCCGCGTCGGCGAAGATCCGGGCGAGCTCGCCCGGCCGGTCGCTGATGAGGACGGCCACGACCTCGTACGCGGCGGGGGCCGCCCCGTGCTTGCCCGGCACCCGGACCCGGCCCGCGTTGCCCCGGCGCAGGACGTCCTCGATGCCTTCGGCGCCCTCCCGGCGCTTGTCCGCGTCACCGGACTGGAGACCGCGCAGGGCCCGGACCGTCTCGTCGAGGTCGTCCGCGACCCCGGCCAGCACGTCGGCGACCGGACCCGGGTTGGCTGAGAGGATCTCCACCCACATCCGGGGATCGGATGCCGCGATGCGGGTGACGTCCCTGATCCCCTGTCCGCAGAGGCGTACGGCCGTCTCGTCGGCCTCCTCAAGCCGGGCGGCGACCATCGAGGAGATCAGCTGCGGGGTGTGGGAGACCAGGGCCACCGCCCGGTCGTGCGCGTCCGCGTCCATGACGACCGGGACGGCGCGGCAGAGCGCGACCAGTTCCAGGGCCAGGTTGAGCACCTCGGTGTCGGTGTCCCCGGTGGGGGTGAGCACCCAGGGGCGGCCCTCGAACAGGTCCCCGGTCGCCGCGAGCGGGCCCGAGCGCTCCTTGCCCGCCATCGGGTGCGTGCCCACGTAGGGAGTGAGGTCGACGCCGAGGGCCTCCAGCTCACGGCGCGGGCCGCCCTTGACGCTCGCCACGTCGAGGTAGCCACGGGCCACACCCTCGCGCATGGCCGTGGCCAGCACGGAAGCGGTGTGGGCGGGCGGCACGGCGACGACCGCCAGGTCCACGCGCTCCTGGGGGGCCTCGTCCGTACCGGCGCCGAGCGACGCCGCCGTGCGGGCCGAGGAGGGGTCCCGGTCGACGAGGTGGACGTGCACCCCGCGCCCGGCGAGGGCGAGGGCGGCCGACGTGCCGACGAGACCGGTACCGATGACGACGGCTGTTCTCACTGGGCGATGTCCTTGCGGAGGGCGCCGGTGGCGCCGAGGTAGACGTGGCTGATTCCGGCTTTGGGGAGACCGGTCTCGATATGGGCGAGGATACGGACCACCCGGGGCATGGCGCCCTCGATGTCGAGCTCCTGCGCGCAGATCAGCGGTACGTCGACGATGCCGAGGCCCCGGGCGGCGGCTGCCGGGAAGTCGCTGTGCAGGTCCGGGGTGGCCGTGAACCAGACGCTGATCAGGTCGTCGGCGACGAGGCCGTTGCGCTCCAGGACGGCGGTGAGCAGGGCGCCGACCCGCTCGTCCATGTGTCCGGCCTCGTCCCGCTCCAGCTGGACGGCTCCACGGACCGCTCGTACCGCCACGTCGTGCTCCTCGCTTCTCCCCGGGCGCGCTCGGTGTGCGCCCGCGCGTTTCAGCGTAGAGGGGCCGTGGGGCCCGTGGTCGCGGTGCTCTGTCCGTGAGACGGCGAGGTGGCCCGGATCACCCGGGGAACACGCCGCCGGGTTGCTTCACGATCCGGGTCCGTGCCGCCACCATCAGGAGTCCCCGGACGAGGAGAACCATGAGCACACGGCGCAGGACGGTCCTGAGCGCGGGCGCGGCCGCACTGGCGACGGGCTGCGGGTCGTCCGGCGACGGCGGCGCCAGCACTCCGCCGCCCAGCCCTCCGGCATCGGGGACGCGGGCCCCGCAGGCCGGCGAACTCGCGAAGACCTCCGACATCCCGGTCGGCGGAGGGAAGGTCTTCAGGGAGCGGAAGGTGGTGGTGACCCAGCCGGAGGCCGGGGAGTTCAGAGCCTTCTCGGCGATCTGTACGCACGCCGGGTGCACGGTCTCGGAGGTCGGCGACGCGACGATCGACTGCGCGTGCCATGGCAGCAGGTTCGCCATCACGGACGGCGCCGTCGAGGCCGGGCCCGCGACGCGGCCCCTGCCCGCCGAGCGGATCACGGTCGCCGGGGGAAGCATCCGGCTCGCCTGAAGCAGTGGCGCGCCTTCGGGCTCGTGACGGCGGGCAGCGGTACGGAGCTGCGGGGCGTCTTTCTGGCTACCGCCCCGCTGTAGCGGCCCGCCGCCCACCGGCCGGCCAGGCATCACGCGTCCCAGAGCGCCCCCAACGACAGCAGGTCGCTCCGGTACTCGATCCGCTCCGACCACTCCTTCGGCCACACCCCCGCCCCCAGATGCGCTCCCGACAGCGCCCCGGTCAGGCAGGCCAGCGAGTCGGAGTCGCCCCGGGTGCAGGCCGCCCGGCGCAGGGCGGTCAACGGCTCCTCGGGGAAGAGGAGGAAGCAGTGCAGGGCCGTGGCCAGGGCCTCCTCCGCGATCCACCCGTCACCGGTCGCCTCGCACGGGTCGGTCTCGGGAGACGGATCACGCAGCGCGTCCCGCACCTTCGCCAGCGCGGTCAGGCACTCGTCCCAGCCGCGCCGCATGTACGCCTCCGGCGTCGCGTCGCCCGCGAACCGCCACAGGTCACCGAGCCAGCGCGTGAGGTAGCGGCCACTGCTCTCATACGCGTAGCTGCGCAACTGGCCCACCAGGCCGAGCGGTTCGGCCCCCTGGGCCAGCAGGAACACCGCGCGTGCCATCAGGTCCGAGGCGGCCAGCGCCGTGGGATGGCCGTGCGTGAGCGCGGCCTGGAGCTGCGCGGCGCCGGCGCGCTGCTCCTCGCTGAGCCCCGGCACGAGGCCGACCGGCGCGACCCGCATGTTCGCCCCGCAGCCCTTGGAGCCGGTCTGGCTCGCCTCCTGCCAGGGCCGGTCGCTGTCGAGCAGACGGCACGCCCGCAGGCAGGTGTCGCCGGGGGCCCGGTTGTTGTCCGGGTGGTGGTACCAGGAAACGAACTCCTCGCGTACGGGTCCCGCCAGCCCCAGCGGCGTCAGCAGCCCGCTGTCCGTCGCGGTGCGGATGCCCCGCCCGAGGGCCAGCGTCATCTGGGTGTCGTCGCTGACGGACGCCGGGGTCGCCAGGGTCATCTGCCGCCACGGCCCGCACTTCGCGAGAATGGCCGGGACGTCGTCGAACTCGGTCGGGAAGCCCAGCGCGTCCCCGAGCGCGAGCCCTGTCAGGGCCCCCGTGGCGGCCTGCTTGGTCATCGTCCTCGTGGCGGTCATCCGGTTCGTCCTTCCGGGCGCAGGAGTGGAGGGTGCAGGGCGGCAGCGGCACCCGCCCGGTACAGGGCGGCCGGTTTCCCCCGTCCGCCGGTGCGGCGCGGCGGTCCTTCGACGGCTTCCACGAAGCCGGGTGTGGCCAGGACCTTGCGCCGGAAGTTGGGGCGGTCGAGCTCGACGCCCCACACGGTCTCGTAGACCTGCTGAAGCTCGCCCAGCGTGAACTCGGCGGGACAGAACTGCGTGGCCAGGCAGGTGTACTCGAACTTGGCGCCGACCCGGTCGTACGCGTCGGCGAGGATGCGCCCGTGGTCGAAGGCGAGGTCGCCGAGGTCGCGCGCCTCCCACCACCGGGCGCGGGCCGCGTCCCCGCCGCCGCGCGGTTCGGGCAGGTCGGGCAGGAGCGCGGCGTACGCGACGGAGACGACCCGCATCCTGGGGTCGCGGTCCGGTTCGGTGTAGGTGCGCAGCTGTTCCAGGTGGAGCCCGCCGACGGTGTCCTGGGTGAGGCCCGTCTCCTCGGCGAGTTCGCGGCGGGCGGCCTCCTCCGCGGACTCCCTGGGCAGGATGAAGCCGCCGGGCAGGGCCCATCCGCCCTTGTACGGTTCCCCGCCCCGTTCCACGAGCAGGACGTGGAGCCGGGCCTCGCGGACTGTGAAGACGGCGAGGTCGACGGTGACGGCGAAGGGGACGAAGGCGTGGGGGTCGTACCCCTCGGGGGCCGCGCTCATCGTCGCTCGGGCAGGGGTGCGGCGAAGTCCCAGCCGTCGGCCAGCAGGGAGTCCACGGCGGCGACCGCGGTGGCGAGGCGGGCGGCGTGAGACCCGGTCAGCTCGATGAACTTCCTTCCGGTACGGGTGAGTTCGGCGCGGAACCGGTCCGTCATCCAGGGCCGCAGCTCCTCGCCGTCACGCAGGCCGTCGTCCTCGAAGGCGACACCCTCGTGGTCGGTGAGCAGCCAGAGGTGGTGGGTGACCTGATCGGCGATGCGCTCGACGTGCGCGTTGCGTCCGCCGACGTACCGCTCGTGCCAGACGGTGGTGGCGAAGGAGTCCGTGTCGCAGAAGAGGACCGGGGAGCCGGCGGAGGCCGCCGCCTCCTCCCGGGCGTTCTGGGCGGCGGCGATCCTGGGGAAGTCGTCGGTGGTGAAGAGCACGTCCTCCCACTGCGCGCCCGGTTCGGCTTGACGCAGGCCGGCCAGTTTCCGTTCGCTGAACTCCCGCCCGTACTCGTCGACACAGCCGGTCCGCGCCCAGACACCGCCGCGTCCGCGGTAGTGCTCGGCCAGGGCTCGCGCCATGGTCGTGGTTCCGGTGGACTCGGCGCCGATGACGACGACCCGGCGGGCGAGCGCCGCGCGTACCGGCGGTCCGAGGAACTCCCAGCAGCCGGCCGGGTCCTCGCGCACGGCGGTGCCGGAGACGGGGAACAGGGTCCGGCCGGGGTCGACGCGGACGGACTCGGCGCCGAAGCGGCGGGCGAGCTCGTCCCCGTACGACTCCGAGGTGAAGACGGCGTCGACCCGCTCCGGGACGGCCTGGGTGAACACGGCCATGTGGGCGTCCCAGACCGCCGGGTCGTGGAGGTCCACGGGGATGTCGTCGACTGCGCCCACCACGGTCGCCTCCGGGTGCGCCTGCCGCATCCAGGCGACCCGGTCGGCGAGCGGGACGGATTCGACGGAGGCGGCGCAGACCAGGACGGTCAGCCGTTCGCAGCGGTTCTGGGCGGTGCGGACGAGGTGGTGGTGGCCGGCGTGGGGAGGGTAGAACTTGCCGAGCACCAGGCCGTGCGCGTAGCGCTTCATACCGGGACTCCCGTCAACCGCCGTTTGGCGGGACCGGTCTCACGGCTCCAGTTGCGCAGGCCGATCAGGCAGAGGGCCAGGAAGCCCGCGTACAGGAGCGAGGTGAGGTAGAGCCCCTTGTACGCGTACAGCGGGATGTACACGACGTCCGCGGCGATCCACAGCCACCAGGACTCGACCCGCTTGCGGCACTGCCCGTACGTGGCCATCAGCGAGAGCGAGGTCGTCAGCGCGTCCCAGAACGCCACCGTCGAGTCGGTGGCGCGGGAGAGCAGAAGGGTCAGGGCGAGTGTCCCCACCGCCCCCGCCGTGAGCAGCCAGGTCCATTCGGCGCCCGTGGTGCGGCGCACCGGCAGGACGGGCACACCTGGTCCACCCCCGTGGGTCCAGGTCCACCAGCCGTACCCGGCGAGGGCGATGAAGACGATCTGGAGGCCGGCGTCGGCGTACAGCCCGGCCTGGGTGAACAGCAGGATGAAGAAGAGGTTGTTGGCGATGCCGATCGGCCAGTTGGCGAGGTGCTGGCGGGTCACCAGCCAGACGCAGAGCGCTCCGCTGCCGAAGCCCAGGACCTCGGTCCAGCTGACCGGCGTGCCGAGGACCGTCACCAGGGGTTGCCGCAGGGGATCGAGGACATCCGCGAGACTCACGCCCGCCTCCTTTAATAGTCACTCTGACTATAAAGGGTGGACGGCGGCAGCAGAAGGCCCGCGGCCGATTTCCTGTTCGGAGACGAACAGGAGCCGGACGCGGGCCCTTTCGCGGTGCGCGGTGCGCGGCTACAGACCGACCTCGCGCATCAGCATGCCCACCTCGGTGTTGGTGAGGCGACGCAGCCAGCCGGACTTCTGGTCGCCCAGCGGGATCGGCCCGAAGGACGTGCGCACCAGCCGCTCGACCGGGTAGCCGGCCTCGGCCAGCATCCGGCGGACGATGTGCTTGCGGCCCTCGTGGAGGGTCACCTCGACCAGGTAGTTCTTCCCGGTGTTCTCGACGACCCTGAAGTGGTCGGCGCGGGCGTACCCGTCCTCCAGCTGGATGCCGTCCTTGAGCCGCTTGCCGAGGTCACGCGGCAGCGGGCCCTGGATGGCGGCCAGGTAGGTCTTCTTCACCCCGTACTTCGGGTGCGTCAGACGGTGGGCCAGCTCACCGTGGTTGGTGAGCAGGATGATGCCCTCGGTCTCGGTGTCGAGGCGGCCGACGTGGAACAGCCGCGTCTCGCGGTTGTTGACGTAGTCGCCGAGGTTCTGACGCCCGTCCGGGTCACCCATGGTGGAGACCACACCGGCCGGCTTGTTCAGCGCGAAGAAGAGGTGCGACTGGGTCGCGACGGTCAGACCGTCGACCTTGATCTCGTCCCTCGACGGGTCGACGCGCTTGCCCTGCTCCAGGACGATCTCGCCGTTGACCTCGACCCTGGACTGCTCGATGAGCTCCTCGCACGCACGGCGCGAGCCCATGCCGGCGCGGGCGAGGATCTTCTGCAGCCGCTCGCCCTCCTGCTCGGCGCCCGGGTTCGTCCTGGGGGTCTTGATCTCGGGCTTGTCCGCGTACCGGTCGCGGTTGCGCTGCTCGATCTTGGCGTCGAGCTCGCGCGGACGGGACGGGGCGCCCACCCGGCGTCCGCCCTTGCTCACGTGCTGCGCGGCCTTCGGGCCGCCCTTGGCCCCGCCGCGTGCCGCCGCGCCGCGCCCCTTGCGCAGGCCACCGTCGCCGCCGGGCTTGTCGTTGCCGACGTCGTAGCGGCGCTCCTCGGGGCGGGGCCTGCGGAGACGCTGCTCCTCCTGCTGGTCGTCACGCCCGCCACCGGACCTGGGCTGCGAACGGTCGTCACGCCCGCCACCAGTCCTCGGCTGGGAGCGGTCATCACGCCCGCCACCGGACCTCGGCGCCGAACGGTCGTCACGCCCGCCACCGGACCTCGGCTGGGAGCGGTCGTCGCGCCCGCCGGTCCTCGGCTGGGCGCCGCGGCCGGCGCCGGCGCCCCGGTTGTCCCGGTTGCCGCCGCTCTTGCCGTTGCCGCTGCCGCTTCCGCTGTTCCTGCCACTGCTTCGCATCAAAATTCCGTCTTGTCGTCTGCGTGAGTATCCGGGGTGTCCGGTGCGTCCGGATCGAACGACGGCACACCCTCTAGCGTCTCAGCCTCGATCGCGTCCGCCTCGGGGAGGAAGGGCGCGAGCTCCGGGAGCTCGTCCAGGCCGCGCAGGCCCATCCGCTCCAGAAAGTAGTTCGTCGTCCTGTACAGGATCGCACCTGTTTCGGGTTCCGCGCCCGCCTCCTCCACCAGGCCCCTCTGCAGGAGGGTCCGCATCACGCCGTCGCAGTTCACTCCGCGCACCGCTGAGACCCTGGAGCGGCTCACCGGCTGGCGGTACGCGACGACGGCGAGCGTCTCCAGTGCCGCCTGGGTGAGACGGGCGTTCCGGCCGTCCAGGACGAAGCCCTCGACGGCCTCCGCGTACTCCGGCCGGCTGTAGAAGCGCCAGCCGCCCGCGACGAACCGCAGGTCGAATCCGCGGCGCTGCGCGGTGTACTCCTCGGCCAGCTCCCGCAGGGCGTCCGCGACCGCCCCGCGCGGGCGCTGGACGACCCTGGCCAGGTGGTCCTCGGTGACGGGCTCGTCGACGACCATGAGGACCGCCTCCAGGGCGGGCTTGAGGTCGAGGCCGGCGACAGTGGTCCCCGGCGCCTCCTGGTGGTTCCGCTCACTCATGCGGGTACGTCCTCCGCTTCCCCGGGCGCCCGGTGGATCTCCTGGTCGAACTCGTCCGTCACGGTGGGCACCGCGTCCTCACCACCTGACCACCGCACGACCAGCTCACCGAGCGCCTCCTCCTGGTCGAGGGTGACGGCCTTCTCCCGGTACAGCTCAAGCAGCGCGAGGAAGCGGGCGACCACCGTGAGGGTGTCCGGCGCGTCCTCGGTGAGGTCGCGGAAGTTCAGCTCGCCCGCCTCGCGCAGCCGCAGGACCACGATCCCGGCCTGTTCCCGCACGCTGACCAGCGGGGTGTGGATGTGGTCGACGTACACCTGCGGCTCGGCCCTCGGCTGCATCGCCTTCACGGCCAGCCTGGCGAAGCCCCCGGGACCGATGGAGAGGACGACCTCGGGCAGCAGCGCCGCGTGGTGCGGTTCGAGACCGGCCGTGCGGGGGTGGCGGCGGGCCTCGGACTCCAGCCTGGTCAGGAAGATCTCGGCGATCTGCTTGTACGCGCGGTACTGCAGCAGCCGGGCGAAGAGCAGGTCCCGCGCCTCCAGGAGCGCGAGGTCCGCCTCGTCCTCCACCTCGGCGGTGGGGAGCAGCCGGGCGGCCTTGAGGTCCAGCAGGGTCGCGGCGACGACGAGGAACTCGGTGGTCTGGTCGAGGTCCCAGTCCTGGCCCATGGCCCGGATGTGCGCCATGAACTCGTCGGTGACCCTGGACAGCGCGACCTCGGTCACGTCGAGCTTGTGCCTGGAGATCAGCTGGAGCAGGAGGTCGAAGGGCCCCTCGAAATTGACCAGCCGCACGGTGAACCGCTTGTCGTCGGCAGGACCGGCCTCGCCGGGTCCCGCCTGCGTCCCGGGGCCGTCAGGGGCGGGCGGCGGCACCGGCGGCGCGAGGGCTTCAGCGTCCCGTGCGAGGGGGTGCGGGGCCGGTGCCGGAGCTACCGCGTCCTGTGCCGGGACGGGCGCGTCCTGGAAGCCGGAGGGCGGCGGGGCCGGCGTCGGCTCGGCGCCCGGCCCGCGGCCGAGGCTCCGGCGGGGCGGGCGGGCGTCGTCGGTGGTCGGCATCGCGGTCCAGGGGTGCGGCGGGAGACGGGCGGGCGGCGGCCCGGGCCCGGGGGCCGGGCCACCGGGTCGGCGGCCCCCGGGCAGGCTACCGGCGCCGTGTCGCTCAGCGGCCGCGCAGGCGCCGTACGAGAATGCTCGCGTCGCCCCGCGACTCCAGGTCCGCGAGGACCACCGCGACGGCCTCGCGGACGATACGGCCGCGGTCGACCGCGAGTCCGTGCTCGCCGCGCAGGACCAGCCGGGCGTGTTCGAGGTCCATCAGTTCCTCGGCCGACACATAGACCGTGATCTTCTCGTCGTGGCGCTCCCGGCCGCTGGGCCTGCGGTTGGCACCGCGTCCGCCACCGCGCCTGCGCTGCTGCTGGACTGCCGGTACGGGCTCCTGCGCCGAGGGCCGGGGCCCGGAGCCGGGCGTACCGGCCTGCCCGGCACGGTCGCCGTCGCCGCCCCGGCCGCGCGAATCGCTCCCGTCGCCGGCGGCCGCCGCGTGCTCCTCGCGGGACGGGGCCGCCGAACCGCCCGGTCCCCCGCTCCGCCCCGGCGCCTCGGGCCGGGAGTCGCTCTCCCCGGCAGGCGCCGGCACGCGTGCCTCACCGTTCGCCTTGCGTCGCCGCTCCGCGGGTGAGGACGCCTGCAGACCCGACCCACCGGTGGTACGGAACAGTTCGTCGGCCCCCGGGAGACTCACTCGGCGTGACACCGGGCGAGCACCTCCCTGGCGAGCTGGCGGTAGGCGGCCGCACCGACCGAGTTGGAGGCGTACGTAGTGATGGGCTCACCGGCGACCGTGGTCTCCGGGAAGCGCACCGTGCGCCCGATGACCGTGTGGTACACGTGCTCGTCGAACGCCTCGACGACGCGCGCCAGCACCTCACGGCTGTGCACCGTGCGGGAGTCGTACATGGTGGCGAGGATGCCGTCGAGCTCCAGTTCCGGGTTGAGCCGCTCCTGGACCTTCTCGATGGTCTCGGTGAGCAGGGCCACACCGCGCAGCGCGAAGAACTCGCATTCGAGCGGCACTATCACCTTGTGGGCCGCCGTCAGGGCGTTCACGGTGAGCAGGCCGAGCGAGGGCTGACAGTCGATCACGATGTAGTCGTAGTCGGCCATCAGCGGCTTCAGGGCGCGCTGGAGGGTGGACTCGCGGGCCACCTCGCTGACCAGCTGCACTTCCGCGGCCGAGAGGTCGATGTTGCTCGGGAGCAGGTCCATGTTGGGCACCGCGGTCTTGAGCAGGACCTCGTCGGCCGACATCCCCCGCTCCATGAGCAGGTTGTAGACGGTGAGGTCGAGCTCCATCGGGTTGACCCCGAGGCCGACGGACAGGGCACCCTGCGGGTCGAAGTCGACGAGCAGGACGCGTCGTCCGTACTCCGCGAGCGCGGCACCCAGGTTGATGGTCGACGTGGTCTTGCCGACGCCGCCCTTCTGGTTGCACATCGCGATGATCTTCGCGGGGCCGTGGTCGGTCAGCGGGCCCGGGATCGGGAAGTACGGCAGCGGGCGGCCCGTCGGGCCGATCCGCTCGCGGCGCTGGCGTGCGGCGTCCGGGGCGAGGGTGGCCGCGTACTCCGGATCGGGCTCGTACTCGGCATCGGGGTCGTAGAAGTGCCCCTCGGGCACCTCGGCGAAGTCGGCGAAGTGGTCGGACTTGCGACCACTCTCGTTGCCGGCCGTGGCGTTCACGTGTAGGCCGTCCATCGTCTGGGGGGCTGTCGTCATGTGCTGGTGAGTGGCGAAGGTGCGGACAGCGACGGAGCCGACAGCTTCGAGCCCGATCGGGCTCAGACCCCGTGCGGGCATCCCTGGTTGACCACCCCCAGGAGTAAATGTCGACTCATTCACAAGTCGTCTTACCTCCTTGGATGCGACCAGGAAACTTATCGATAGGTCAGCGTGGCACCATGCCGACGATTGGCGACTCTATGGCGTGCCACCGGTCCGCAGCAACACAATCCGCCGGACCCGGCCCGATGTGTCGGCAATCGAACACCCCGCTGTCAAGGGCACGCGGAGAACAAGCCACACATTTCGCGAGGGCACGAAACGGATGAAGGGTTACGTTCGAGGCGAGTTGACCGGACCCCTCGCCGGGCCCCGACACACCTCCGGCCGGACCTTGCTCGGCAAGGTCCGGCCGGACGCGTGAGGTTGACGGAAGCGTTGACCGTCAGCCCAGAAGCGAGTTCAGCTCGACGTGGTCGAGACCGTGCGCCTCAGCCACCTCGCGGTAAACGACCTGCCCGTCATGGGTGTTGAGCCCCTTGGCGAGCGCGGCGTCGCGGCGCAGGGCCTCGACCCAGCCCCGGTTCGCGAGCTCCACGATGTACGGGAGCGTGGCGTTGGTGAGCGCGTACGTGGAGGTGTTCGGCACCGCGCCCGGCATGTTCGCGACGCAGTAGAAGACCGAGTTGTGGACCATGAAGATCGGCTCGGCGTGCGTCGTCGGGTGCGAGTCCTCGAAACAGCCGCCCTGATCGATCGCAATGTCGACAAGTACACTTCCGGGCTTCATCTTGGCGACGAGCTCGTTGGTGACCAGCTTCGGGGCCTTCGCTCCGGGGATCAGAACGGCGCCGATGACGAGGTCGGCCTCGACGACCGCCTTCTCCAGTTCGAAGGCGTTGGAGACGACCGTCTGCACCTTGGTGCCGAAGATCTTGTCGGCCTCGCGGAGCTTGTTGATGTCGCGGTCGAGCAGCGTGACGTGGAAGCCGAGGCCGACGGCGATCTGCGTGGCGTTCCAGCCGGAGACGCCGCCGCCGATGACGACTGCCCTGCCCGCGGCGGTGCCCGGGACGCCGCCCGGCAGCACGCCGCGGCCGCCGGCCGAGCGCATCAGGTGGTAGGCGCCGACCTGCGGGGCCAGCCGGCCCGCGACCTCGGACATCGGGGCGAGCAGCGGCAGCGCGCGGTTGGCGCTCTCCACCGTCTCGTACGCGATGGCCGTGGTGCCCGAGTCCAGCAGGGCGTCGGTGCACTCGCGGGAGGCGGCGAGGTGCAGGTAGGTGAAGAGCGTCTGGCCCTTGCGGAGGCGGTGGTACTCCTCGGCGACCGGCTCCTTGACCTTCAGCAGCAGGTCGGCGGCGGCCCAGACCTCGTCGGCCGTGGCGAGGATCTGCGCTCCGGCGGCGACGTACTCCGCGTCCGTGATGGAGGAACCGGCGCCTGCGTTCCGCTCGACCAGGACCTGGTGGCCATGGCGGGCGAGCTCATGCACTCCGGCCGGGGTGATCGCCACCCGGAACTCGTTGTTCTTGACTTCGCGGGGGATGCCGACCTTCACGTCGATCACGGTCCTTGGCTCGGAGGGGGACCGGGCATAGCGGTGGATACCCAGATACACCCAGCATAAATGGAGACACCGCAGTGACACGCGGCAGGAGTCAGTCTAATGAAGGACTTCGCGCTGTCTAGCCTTACAAAGCATTAACTTTCAGTCGAAGCACTACGGATTTCGCAGGCAGAACCCTCCTCGCCCAGCAACCTGCTGGCAGCGGCCCTGTGCAGCCCGGCCGCCGCGGGGTCTCCCAGCCGGTCGAGAGTGTCCGCCAGCCTCAGCTGCAGAGCCGCCTGGAGCCGCACGTCCTGCGCCTGCCGCGCCAGCTCCACCGCTTCGCGGCAGGTGTGGAGCGACTCCTGCGGGCGGCCCGCGTACTCCTGCACCCGCGCCGCCTCGCTGAGCGCCCGCGCCTGGGCGGGCAGGTCCCCGAGCCTGCGGTGGCCGGCCGCGGCGGCCCGCCAGTTCCGCAGGGCCTCGCCGTACCGCCCCGCGTAGGTGTGGACGGCGCCGAGGCGCCCGTACAGCCGCGCCTCGTCGGCCCGCTCACCCTGGGTGAGCCGCTGCGCGAGCGCCCGGCCGTACCAGTCGGAGGCCCGGTGGAAGTCCCCGAGCTCGGCGTAGGCGCCGCCTACGGATTCCATCGCGCGCCCGGTCGCGTACAGGTCCTTCGCCCGGCGCCCGGCGTCCAGCGCCGCCCGGTAGCGGGTCAGCGCGTCCTGCGTCCGGCCCGTGCGGGCGTCCAGGTCGGCGAGGTTCAGCAGGGCGGCGGCCGTCTCGCGCGGCAGATCACGGCGTTCGGCGACGTCGAGTACCAGCTTATGCAGCCCGTAGAGCTCCGGCGCCGCCTCCTCGGTCCCCCGGTGCACGGCCAGTGCCCGGACGAGCGCGGCCACCAGCCGTCTGGCCAGGGTGTCCAGCTCGCCGTCCTCGACCGCGGCCCTGGCCGATGCCAGCAGGGCCGGCTGGCGCATCCGCAGCCAGGCGGCGGCCGACTCGGCGTGGGAGAACCGCAGGGACCTCGGCAGGCCGGCCAGCTTGCGCTGGGAGGGCGAGTCCTCCGGGTCGGTGACCGCCCGGCAGGACTGGAGCTGCCGGACGGTGCGCTCCAGCATCCGGGCCCTGGCCAGCTGGATCTCGGCCGGCCTCTCCCGGGCCTCCAGGAGCGCGCGCAGCATCGGGGCCAGGCAGCCGGGCACCTCGTACTGCGGCAGGGCCGCGCCGTTCGTGCGCAGGAGACCGAGGCCGACGAAGTCGTCCAGCGTGGACTGGGCGGCCGACACGGAGCAGCCGGCCAGCGCGGAAGCGGTGTGGGCGTCGGCGAGCCCGGCGGGCGCGAGGGCGAGCAGGCGCAGTATCCGGGCGGCGGCCTGCGGCAGCGATTCGTGGACCAGGCGGAACGCGCGGGCCAGCGGCCGGGCGCCGGTGGGCTGCTCCACGTCGTCCGGCAGTTCGCACACCTGCTTGGTGACGTCGGCCACGGAGGCGTGGGGGTGGGCGGCGAGCCAGCCGCCGGCCAGGACGAGCGCGGCGGGCTGCCCTCCGCACGCCTCGGCGAGCGTCTCGGCGGTGCGCGGGTCGACGGTGATACGGACCTGGCCGATGATCCGGCCGAGCAGCTGGACGGCGGAGCCCGCGTCGAGACCGCCGATGGTGCAGGGGCGGACGCCCGGGATTCCGGTGAGCGGGCCGGTGGCGGTGGCCACGACCAGGCAGTCCGGGTTGTCGGGGAGGAGGGGGTCGACCTGTTCGGCGTCCACCGCGTCGTCCAGGAACAGCAGAACGCGGCGGACGGCCAGGGCCTCTCTGACCATCTCGGAGAGTTCGTCCCCGTCGGCGCCGGGCGGGCCGGTCAGGCCGAGCAGGCCGAGGATGTCGCGGGCGGTTCGTTCGGTGGGGACCCGGCGGCCGTCCGGGTCGGTGAGTGCGACGCGCAGCACTCCGTCCGGGTAGTCACCTGACGAGGCCGAACCCGCCCGTGCCGAAGCGGAATCGGAAGCGGGACCGGCGAGCCGCCCGGCGAGCTCGGCGGCCAGTGCGCTGCGGCCCGAACCCGGGCGGCCCGCGATCAGCAGCACCCTGGCACGGGCGCTTCCCCGCCCGGCGAGAGTGTCCAGCCCCGCCCGCTCGATATCGGCCCGGAGCTCCTTCAACTCGCGTTCCCGCCCGAAGAATTGGGGTGGGACGGCACCGGACGGCTCCCCGGTCCCCGCCGCTCCGGCCGGGCCGCTGGTGTCCACCGCCTGATCGGTCACGAGCCACGCTCCACTTCACTGCACGCGGTGCCCGCCGGGACTCCGGTCGGGGCTTTCCGAGCGTAGTTCAGAGGGGTGGGCGATCACGGTGGAGCGCGGCGGACGGGTCCCCCGATCGGATCAGCGTTTCCTACGATTCTCCGACCGGAGGCGGGCCCCGGCCCAGGGGCCCGGACGGACCCTCAGACCTCGAAGGGCCTGGCCGGCCACGGGGCTTCGGCCGGGCGCAGCGACTCCACGCCCTCGCCTGCGAGCACGGCGGCGAGCGAGAGAGCTCCCACGACGAGGCAGTTGTTGTGCAGGTCCCCGGCGAGCACGCCGCGTACGAGGTCCTGGAGCGGCACCCGTGCCAGCTCCATGTCGGCCTCCTCCTCGGCCACCTCGAAGCGTTCGCCCACCGCGTCGGAGAGATCCCGGGCGAGGAAGACGCGCACGGCCTCGTCGCAGCCGCCCGGGGTGGTGTAGACGTCGGTCAGCACCCGCCAGTCCTCGGCCTTGACGTGCGCCTCCTCGTACAGTTCGCGCTGCGCGGCGTGCAGGGGGTTCTCACCCGGGACGTCCAGGAGTCCGGCCGGGATCTCCCAGAGCTTGTGGCGCACGGGGTGGCGGTACTGCCGCAGGACCAGGACCCTGCCGTCCTCGTCGAGTGCGAGGACCGCGACGGAACCGGGGTGCACCTGGTAGTCGCGCCGGGCGACGCTTCCGTCCGGCATGACGACGTCGTCGGTGCGGATGCTGGTCTTCTTGCCGGTGAAGGGCGTCGCCGTCGCGGTGACCTGCCACTCCTCGGGCGTGTCCTGGAAACCCATGTACGTCCTTCCACGAACAGACAGAGACCGGGGCACGCCCACCTGCGGACGCGTACCCCGGCCAACCGTATCCCCTGCCGGCTACTTGGCGGTCTTGCGCTCCACTGCCGCCTTCACCAGGCCCGCGAAGAGCGGGTGCGGGCGGGTCGGGCGGGACGTGAGCTCCGGGTGCGCCTGCGTGGCGACCAGGTAGGGGTGGACCTCGCGCGGGTACTCGACGAACTCGACGAGCTTGTTGTCCGGGGAAGTGCCGGAGAAGACCAGTCCGGCCTTCTTCTCCAGCTCGGCGCGGTAGGCGTTGTTGACCTCGTAGCGGTGGCGGTGGCGCTCCTCCACGTACGGCTGGTCCGCGTACGCCTCACGCACGACCGAACCCTCGGCGAGCTTCGCCGGGTAGAGGCCGAGGCGCATCGTGCCGCCCAGGTCGCCCGCGCCCTCGACGTAGGCGAGCTGCTCCTCCATCGTCGAGATGACGGGGTGGGAGGTGGCGGGGTCGAACTCGGTGGAGTTGGCGTCGGGGATCTCGGCCAGGTTGCGTGCCGCCTCGATCACGATGCACTGGAGGCCGAGGCAGAGGCCGAGCAGCGGCACCCTGTTCTCACGGGCGTACCGGATGGCACCGATCTTGCCGTTGACACCGCGGTCGCCGAAGCCGCCGGGGACGCAGATCGCGTCGACGTCGGCGAGCTGCTTCGCGGCGCCCGCCGGGGTCTTGCAGTCGTCGGAGGCGACCCACTTGACCTGGACGCGGGCCCTGTTCGCGAAACCGCCGGCCCGGATGGCCTCGGTGACGGAGAGGTACGCGTCGGGCAGGTCGATGTACTTGCCGACGAGTGCGACGGTGATCTCGTGGTCGGGGTTGTGGACGCGGTCCAGCAGGTCGTCCCACGTCGTCCAGTCGACGTCGCGGAACGGCAGGTCGAGCTTGCGCACGACGTAGGCGTCGAGGCCCTCGGTGTGCAGCACCTTGGGGATGTCGTAGATCGAGCGGGCGTCCGGGCAGGCCACCACGGCGGTCTCGTCGACGTCGCACATCAGCGAGATCTTGCGCTTGATGGCGGTCGGGACCTCACGGTCGGCGCGCAGCACGATGGCGTCCGGCTGGATACCGATGTTGCGCAGGGCCGCGACCGAGTGCTGGGTGGGCTTGGTCTTCAGCTCACCGGACGGGCCGATGTAGGGCAGCAGCGAGATGTGGACCACGAAGACGTTGTCCCGGCCGACCTCGTGGCGGACCTGGCGGACGGTCTCCAGGAAGGGCAGCGACTCGATGTCGCCGACCGTGCCGCCGACCTCGGTGATGACGACGTCGACGTCGTCGGTCGCCATACGGCGAATGCGGTGCTTGATCTCGTTGGTGATGTGCGGGATGACCTGGACGGTGTCGCCGAGGTACTCGCCGCGCCGCTCCTTGGCGATGACCTGCGAGTAGACCTGGCCGGTCGTGACGTTGGCCGAACCGTCGAGGTCGACGTCGAGGAAGCGCTCGTAGTGGCCGATGTCCAGGTCCGTCTCGGCGCCGTCGTTGGTGACGAACACCTCACCGTGCTGGAAGGGGTTCATCGTGCCCGGGTCGACGTTGAGGTACGGGTCGAGCTTCTGCATCGTGACCCGCAGGCCCCGTGCCTTGAGCAGGGCACCCAGGCTGGAGGCAGTCAGACCCTTGCCGAGGGAGGAGGCGACACCCCCGGTGACGAAGATGTGCTTGGTCGTCGTGGATGTGGGCTGCATAGCCAAAGGGGGCTCCCGTGGTCGCGATCGTGAGGTGCGTACCGGCGTGCCGTGCCGGAGGTTCCGGAGGTGCCGTCGCTGCGGTTCGGGGGCCTCGTCCACTGTCGGGAACGACCACCGGTCCACGGGCTACCAGGGTAACAGCGACCGCGAGAGGCTGCTTCCGGCCACACTTCCTCACACCGGCCACACAAGATGACCGCACTCGATTCACGCCACACCCGTTCGGCGCACCGTCGTTGTCAAGACAGTCGCGCGGATCATCCTTTCGCGTCGTATCCTGCTCGGACACTCGCCGCCGAATTGGCCGGACAGCGGCACCACCCCGCCCGCTCGGCCGGGGCGAGATCTCGTCGGTCCTTCTAACAAGACCCTTGACCCGCAGTAAGCGCCCCTCGGGGCGACATGGCCGTTCGACTGGAGACGCACGTGGCCGGGCGCATCGAGGATTACGCACTCATCGGAGACATGCAGACCGCCGCCCTGGTCTGCCGGGACGGCACAGCCGACTGGCTGTGCCTGCCCCGCTTCGATTCACACGCCGTCTTCGCAGGACTGCTGGGCACCGAGGAGCACGGCTTCTGGCGTCTGGCTCCGGCGACAGGCGAGCAGACGCCACCCCCTTACGCGGACCGTCGCCGCTACAGAGGCGACTCCCTCATCCTGGAATCGGAGTGGGACACGCCACGCGGCACCGTCCGCGTGACCGATTTCATGCCCCCGCGTGACGGCGCGCCGCAACTGATCCGGATCGTGGAGGGCGTGACCGGCCGGGTGCCGATGCGCTCGGAACTGCGCATGCGCTTCAGCTACGGCCGGGTCACGCCCTGGGTGCACAAGGTCGACGGACGTACCGTCGCCGTCGCGGGGCCCGACTCGGTCTGGCTGGACACGTCGGCCGACACCTACGGCAAGAACCTGACGACGTACTCCGACTTCACCGTGGGGCCGGGTGACCGGGTCGCGCTCACGATCAGCTGGCAGCCCTCGCACCGTGAGCCCCCCGCGCTCCCCGACCCGGAGGGGTCGCTGGAGGCGACGGAGCTCTTCTGGCGCGAGTGGGTCGACCAGTGCACGTACCACGGGCCCTACCGGGAGGCCGTGGTCCGCTCCCTGATCACGCTCAAGGCCCTGACGTACGCGCCCACAGGCGGCATCGTCGCGGCCCCGACGACCTCGCTCCCCGAGGAGATCGGGGGCGTGCGGAACTGGGACTACCGCTACACCTGGCTGCGTGACGCGGCGATCACCCTGTCCTCGCTGCTGCGCACCGGCTACCGCGAGGAGGCCAGGGCCTGGCGGGAATGGCTGCTGCGGGCCGTCGCGGGCGACCCCGAGAACCTGCAGATCATGTACGGGATCGCGGGCGAGCGGGAGCTGGGCGAGGCGGAGCTGGACTGGCTGCCCGGTTACGAGAACTCGGGCCCGGTCCGCGTCGGCAACGGCGCGGCGGGCCAGCTCCAGCTCGACGTGTACGGCGAGGTCACCGAGGCGCTGCACCTGGCCCACATGACCGGCCTGACCCGCAACGACTACGCGATGGGGCTCCAGCTCAAGCTGATCGAGTACCTGGAGGGCCACTGGGACGAGCCGGACGAGGGCATCTGGGAGGTGCGCGGCCCGCGCCGCCACTTCGTGCACTCCAAGGTGATGGCCTGGGTCGCGGTCGACCGGACGATCAAGCTGATCGAGTCCGGGGACGCCGACGGGCCGCTGGAGCGCTGGCGGGAGCTGCGCGACGACATCCACCGCGATGTCTGCGAGCGGGGCTACGACCCGGAGCGCAACACCTTCACGCAGTCCTACGGCTCCAAGGAGCTGGACGCGTCCCTGCTGCTGATCCCGCAGATGGGATTCCTGCCGCCGGACGACAAGCGGGTCATCGGCACCATCGAGGCGATCCAGCGCGAGCTGTCCACGGAGGACGGCTTCGTCCTGCGCTACCCGACCGCGGGTGAGGACGCGGGTGTGGACGGTCTGGAGGGCGACGAGGGCGCGTTCCTGGCGTGTTCGTTCTGGCTGGCGGACGACCTCGCCATGATCGGGCGGGTCGACGAGGCGCGCCGGCTCTTCGAGAAGCTGCTCTCCCTCCGCAACGACCTGGGGCTGCTCGCCGAGGAGTGGGACTCGCGGCTCCAGCGCCAGGTGGGCAACTTCCCGCAGGCGTTCAGCCACGTGCCGCTGATCGACACGGCCCTGCGGCTGACGGCGAGCGGGGCGTACGTCGGCTGAGTACACCGGGGCCGAGGCCCCGCCGCGACGGTCCGCCGGACTCTTCGGCGGACCGTCGCGGCCGTCCACACCCTCTTCGCCCGGTGACTTCGTGGGCCAGGGCGGCAGCCCGGAACCGAATGGAAGCGTGAGGTCAGTGGAGAGCCAAGGCGGAATCACCGTCCAGCGCGCGCTGGAACTCCCCGGGCTGCGCGGCGGGCTCCCCGAGGTCGTCGCCGGAGCGGACCGGCTGAACCGTACGGTGCGCTGGGTGCACGCCGGTGAGGTGCCGAACATCGCGTCGCTCCTCAAGGGCGGTGAACTGCTGCTCACCACCGGTCTCGGCCTCGGTACCCGCCCCGCCGAGCAGCGGGCCTTCGTCCGCCGCCTCGCCGACCGCGGGATAGCCGCCCTCGTCGTGGAGCTCGGCCCGCGCTTCAGCCGGCTGCCCGCCTCCATCGTCGACGCCGCACGCGCGGCCGGGCTGCCGCTCGTGCAGCTGCACCGCGAGGTGCCGTTCGTGGCGGTGACCGAGGAGGTCCACACCGAGATCGTCAACGGGCACTACGCGCTGCTCCAGCGGGCCGAGGAGGTGCACAGGCGCTGCACCCACGCGCTGCTGGGCGGCGGCGGGGTCCCGCAGGTGCTCGGCATCCTGGCGGACTTCACCGCCAACCCGGTCTTCCTGGAGACCGCGGACGGCCAGTTGCTGTACGCGGCGGGCGCCGGGGCCCACCCGGGCAGCGCGGACCCGCTCCAGGTCTGGGACGGCATGCGCGGCGGCCGGGCGGTCCGCGAGACCCCGCCCGCGGGCGCACTCCTGGTGGATGTGCCCGGCGGCGGCGCGGGAGCCGGCTCGGTACGGGCCAGGGTGGTGCTGCTGGCCGTGAACGGACCGCTGGCGCCGGTGCACCGGATGGCGGCCGAGCGGGCCGCGGGCCTCCTCGCCGTCGTCCTGATGCAGGCACGCCAGGAGGAGGAGCTCGCGGCACGCGGCCGGGGGACTTCCTCACCGACCTCGCCGAGGGACGGATCACCGCCGACGACGCGCCCGCCCAGGCCAAGGTCCTCGGCTTCAGGCCGGGCGAGGCCCCGCTGCTGCCCGTGGTGATGCGGCTGGCGCCCGAGCTCTCGCCCTCGGGCAACTGGGCGCTGCTCGCCCGCGCGGTCCTGGAGGAGCTCTCGTCGGTCGGTGTGCCCGTGCTGCTCGGTGTCCGGCCGGTGGAGGGCAGGGTGCCGCTGCTGCTGGGGCTGCGCTCGGAGACCGAACGCACGGCGGTGGCCGACCGGGTCGCGGCGGCCCTGCGGGCGGGCGTCGCCCGGGCCGGCCTCGAACGCTCCGGATCGCATCCGCCGGTCGTGGTGGTCGGGGTGGCGGGCGGCTGGGCGGCGGCCGGGGCGGGGCTGCGGCACGCGGCGGAGACGGCGTCCGCCGCGCAGGGGCTCGACGACCGTCCGTGGTACGACGCCCGGCGCCTCGACATCGACCTGCTGCTGTGGAGGCTGCGGGAGCATCCGGATCTGGCGGCCTTCGTGGACCGGGCGATCGGCCCGCTGCGGGATCACGACCGCACCTCGCGGCCCTCGCTGCTGCCGACCCTGGAGGCGTACCTCGCCCACGCGGGCCGCAAGGCGGAGACTGCCCGTGAGCTGCACCTGAACCGGCAGACGCTCTACAACAGGCTGGCCCGCATCGGTGAACTGCTCGGCACCGACCTGGACGATCCGCAGACGGTCCTGGCGCTGAGCCTGGCCCTGCGCGCCCGCCGCCACACCTCCTGACGCACCCGGCCGGCCCCGGCTCAGTCCGGGTGGGCCGGCCCCATCAGCTCGTCGTAGACGGACAGCACGTGCGCGACCGTGTCGTCCTCGGTCGGCCAGCCCGCGGCCTGCACGGGCCCGGCGGCGGCGAGCCGCCGGTGCCGTACGGGGTCACCGAGCACTCCCGCCACGGCCCGGGCGAGCGCCGCGGCGTTCCCGTACGGGACCAGTTCCGCGGCGTCACCCACGAGTTCGGGTACGCCGCCGACCGCGGTGGCGACCAGCGGGACACCGAGCCGCAACGCCTCCTGGGCCAGCAGCGACCGGCTCTCCCACCTGCTGGAGAGGATCGCCACATCGGCCGCGGCGAGGAGTTCGGCGACGTCGTCCCGGCAGCCGATGAGGCAGACGGGCAGATCCTCGTCCCTGATCCGGCGCTGCAGGGCCGCCCGGCCCGGCCCCTCCCCCGCGATCACCAGCAGCGGTACGGGGTCGAGTTCACGCCACGCGCGTGCGGCGTCCAGCAGCATGTCGTACCCGTGGGCCGGCACCAGACTGCCCACGGACATCAGCAGGGGGCGCCCCACCGCCCCCAGTTCGGCTCTCGCCTTGCCGTCGTGCACGCTGAGGGGGAAGCGGGCGAGCGGCACCGCGACCGGCGCCAGCCGGGCGTCGCGTGCTCCGCACCCGCGGGCCCGGTCGACCAGATCCGACGACGTGCCGAGGACGACGGCCGCCGCGCGGGCGGCCCTTCGCTCCATCAGGCGCAGCAGGCCGCCCCGGGCGCCTTCGGCCTGGGACCGGGTGTGCCAGGTCAGGACGAGCGGGGTGCGCCGCCCGCTGAGCGCCAGCCCGGCGCGCATCGCCGCGTGCGGCCCGTGCGCGTGGACGACGTCGGCGTCCGCGCAGGCCGCGCGCAGCGCGACGACGGCGGAGGGATCACTGCGCCGGGGTACCGGCGCGAAGCGCGCCCCGGTGGCCTGGAAGTCGTAGGCGCGGCCCAGCTCGGCCGGTGCGCAGACGGTCACCCGCACGCCCCTGGCCACGAGCCCCGCGGACAGCGAGCTGACGTGCGCGCCGCTGCCCGCACTGCCCCCGCCGAGGACCTGGACCGTATGCAGCTGTGACACGTTGGATGGCTCCCGGGGCTCCCGAGTCGGCGGTGCGTACAGCGTCAAGGATGCCAGCCGGTACGCGCGTTCCGGGACCGCCGGACCGTCGCGGCCGTGCGCCTGGCGACGACGAGCCGGACCACCCACCCGAAGGGGTGGGGCGGTCGGCGCGGTGTTGCCGCCGGGACACCGGAGCGGGACCGGCGGGTCCCCGCCGGGTGCCCGCGCTACCCGTCCGCCCGTGCCGAGGCCAGCAGCTCCTCGGCGTGGGCACGGGCCGTCTCCGAGTCCTCCTGCCCCGCGAGCATCCGCGAGAGCTCCCTGACCCGGTCCTCGCCCTCCAGCACGGTGACTCCGCTCCTGGTCACGGAGCCGTCGACCGTCTTCTCGACCAGCAGGTGGCGGTCCGCGAACGCTGCCACCTGGGGCAGATGGGTCACGACGACGACCTGCGCCGACCGGGCGAGCTTCGCGAGACGCCGGCCGACCTCGACGGCCGCCTTGCCCCCGACGCCCGCGTCGACCTCGTCGAAGAGGTACGTCGGTACGGGGGCCGACCCCGCGAACACCACCTCGACGGCGAGCATCACCCGGGACAGCTCACCACCCGAGGCGCCCTTGGCGATCGGCCGGGGCGGGGCACCGGGGTGCGGCGCCAGGAGCAGTTCGACCTCGTCGGCGCCTGAGGGGCCGTAGAGGACGCTCCGTCCGCCGATGTCGATGCCGGACGCCTCGTCCGGCGCCTCCGTCTGCCTGATCGCGAACGAGACCCGGGCGTGCGGCATCGCGAGCGAGCCCAGCTCCTCGGTCACGGCCCCGGCGAAACGCTCCGCCGCCTCCGTACGGGCGTCGGTCAGCGTCTGGCCGAGTTTGGACAGCTCGCCCCGCAGCGCGTCGCGTTCCGCCGTCAGCTCGCCGATCCGGCCGTCGTCGCCCTCCAGCTCGGTGAGCCGGGCGGCTCCCTCCTCCGCCCAGGCCAGGACCGCGGCAGTGTCCTCGCCGTACTTGCGGGTGAGCGCGGTGAGTGCCGCGCGCCGTTCCTCGACCGCGGCGAGCCGCAGCGGGTCCGACTCCAGCTGATCGGCGTATCCGGCCAGCTCACCGGCGACGTCGGCCAGCAGGATGGAGATCTCCCCGATCCGGTCGGCCAGCCCGGCCAGCGCCGGGTCGTGGGCCCGTACGGCCTCCAGGGAGCGGCCGGCCGCCGCGACCACGGTCGTGGCGTCGACGCCCTCCTGGTCCTCCGGGTTGCCCGCGAGTGCCCCGTGCGCGAGCGCGGCCGCCGAGGCGAGCGCGTCGGCGTGGCCGAGCCGCTCCGCCTCGGCCGCCAGTTCGGTGTCCTCGCCCGGCAGCGGTTCCACGGCGGCGATCTCGTTGAGGCCGAAGCGCAGCAGATCGGCCTCCTGAACCCGCTCGCGGGCGCGGGTGGTCAGCTCGTCGAGCTCCGCGGCGACCCTGCGCAGCCGCCGGTAGGCGGCCGTGTACGCGGCGTGGGGCACGTCGACGCCGTCACCCGCGTACCGGTCAAGGGCCTGGCGCTGGCGGGCGGGCTTGAGGAGTCCCTGCTGATCGGTCTGGCCGTGCACGGCGACGAGTTCGTCGGCGAGTTCGGCCAGCACCCCGACGGGCACGGATCTGCCGCCCAGATGAGCCCGGGACCGCCCCTCGGCCGAGACGGTGCGGCTGATGAGCAGGGCTCCGTCGTCGAGCTCCGCCCCGGCCTCCTCGGCGCGCAGCGCCGCCGCGTCACCCGGGGAGACCGTGATCCGTCCCTCGACCACCGCGGCCTTGGCACCTACCCGCACGAGGGCGGGATCGGCGCGCCCGCCGAGCAGCAGCCCCAGACTGGTGACGACCATGGTCTTGCCCGCGCCGGTCTCGCCCGTCACCGCGGTGAAACCGGGTGACAGCTCCACCACCGCGTCGTCGATGACTCCGAGCGACCGTATCCGCATCTCCTCCAACACGGACACGACCTTACGAGGTCCGGAGCCCGCCGTGCGACGGGGCCCGGCCCCCGGTTCACTCTCCGGTGGGCGGCACGGGCGACAATGCGGGCATCCGGGCGATCAGTGGGGCGCTCCCCGCCACCCCGAGACCGGCAGCGCGAACTTGGCGACGAGCCGGTCCGTGAACGACGCCTGGTGCAGCCGGGCCAGCCGTACGGGCACCGCCCCGCGCCGGACCTCGACCCGTGCGCCGGCCGGCAGCTCGACGGTCCTGCGCCCGTCGCACCACAGCACCCCGTGCGGGGTGTGCGGCTGGACCTCGACGGCGAGCACCGAGGTCGGGGAGGTGACGAGGGGCTTGGCGAACAGCGCGTGGGCGCTGATCGGCACCATCAGCAGGGCCTCGACCTCCGGCCAGACCACGGGTCCGCCCGCCGAGAACGCGTACGCGGTCGAGCCGGTCGGGGTCGCGCAGACGATCCCGTCGCAGCCGAATCCGGTGACCGGCCGGCCGTCGATCTCCAGCACGACCTCCAGCATCCGGTCGGGCGACACCTTCTGCACGGCCGCCTCGTTGAGCGCCCAGTCGGTGTGCACGACGTCCCCGTTGCTGTGCACGACGACATCGAGCGTCATACGTTCCTCGACCTGGTACGCGCGGGTGACGACCCGCTCGACGACCTGGTCCAGGTCGTCCCGCTCGGCCTCGGCGAGGAAGCCGACGCGCCCGAGGTTGACGCCGAGCATCGGCACCCCGGAAGCCCGGGAGATCTCGGCGCCGCGCAGCAGGGTGCCGTCCCCGCCCAGGACGATCAGCAGCTCGCAGCCGTCCACCGCCGCGGGGCCGGTCTCGCCGACGACCTCCACGGCGGGCGGCAGCGGCAGGTCGACCGCCTCGTCCGCCAGCACCCGTACGCCGAGGCCGTTGCGCAGCAGCCCCTGCACGACGAGTTCGGCGCTGCGGATCGCGGCCGGCCGGCCGGTGTGCGCGAGTAGAAATACTGTTCGTGCCGTATTCGTCGTCAACGAGGCCCCTCCGCCACTGCACGGTCGACATCCGCGGGATCGAGCTCGGGTGCTCCGGCCCGCAGCCACAGAAAGTATTCGACGTTCCCCGAGGGGCCGGGCAGCGGACTCGCCGTCACCCCGCGCACCCCCAGGCCCAGCAGACCTGCCCGGCGCGCCACCTCCCGAACCGCCTCGGCCCGCAGTTCCGGGCTGCGGACCACTCCGCCGCTGCCGAGCCGTTCCTTGCCGACCTCGAACTGCGGCTTGACCATGAGGACCAGGTCCGCGTCCGGGGCGGCGCAGCGCGCGAGAGCGGGCAGCACGAGTCCCAGCGGGATGAACGACAGATCGCCGACCACCAGGCCGACCGGCTCTCCGTCGATCTGTTCCAGCGTCAGTTCGCGTACGTTGGTCCGGTCCTTGACGGTGACGCGTTCATCGGACTGCAGCGACCAGGCGAGCTGGCCGTAGCCGACGTCGACGGCGACGACGTGACCGGCTCCGGCCCGCAGCAGTACGTCGGTGAAGCCACCGGTCGAGGCACCGGCGTCCAGCGCCCGCCGCCCCTCCACGGTCAGCCCGTGGGGTACGAAGGCGGCGAGGGCGCCGGCCAGTTTGTGCCCGCCGCGCGAGACGTACTCCGGGTCGCTGTCGTCCTTGGTGACGACGACCGCCGCGCTGGTCTCGACCTGCGTGGCGGGTTTGGTCGCGGTGCTGCCGCCGACGGTCACCCGCCCCGCCGCGATCAGCTGGCTCGCGTGCTCGCGAGAGCGGGCGAGACTGCGGCGTACCAGCTCGGCGTCGAGGCGGCGACGTGCCACTCCTGCCACGTTCGGTTCAGCTCCTGTCGTCGTGCGGGGCCATCGGCGCGGGTGCGGGCCGGGCGTCCAGTGCGGTCAGCGCGTCGCGCAGCCCGCGGTGTACATCCTCGTACACCTGGGTGTGCCCGTCCGCCGTGAGGTGGTCGGCGTCGGCCAGACGCTCCAGCCGCGCGTCCACCTCGGCGTTCCCGGTGGGGGTGCGTACGACACCAAGGGGCGTGGGCGCCGCGGGGTCGAAGGAGGGCGGGGCAACCGGGTCCGGTTCCTCGGGAGTGTTCCCGGGCGCCGTCTCCGGCCCCGGCATCCAGTCGTCGCTCATGCCGAAACGCTACCTCGAAGGGCTGAGGTAGCGTCGAGGGCGATATGGCGACCATGGAGGAGTGCCGCAGCGCACTCGACAGACTTTCCGACAACCTCGCCGGGGCCGAGGGGGACGTGCGCGCCGCCGCCGGCCTCGACCGGTCACTGAGCTGTCACATCAAGGACCTCGACACGACCTTCACCGGACGGCTGAAGGACGGCCGGATCCAGGTACGGGACACGATCGTGGGACCACCCCGGGAGAGGGCGGAGATCCGATTGGCGATGACCGGCGACGATCTGGTGGCGTTGGTGGACGGCGACCTGAACTTCGCGAAGGCATGGGGATCGGGCCGCATCCGCCTGGAGGCGGGCTTCCGCGATCTCCTGAAGCTCAGATCACTCCTCTAGGGGCTGCCGGCGGAGTGCCCGGGCGGCCCGGGTTCACACCCTGAGTTCCGCCCGCGCCTTCCGCGCGGCCGGGACCACCAGTGGCGTGCCCGTCTCGGGGTCGTCGATGACCTGGCAGCGCATCCCGAACACCTCCTCGACGAGTTCCGCCGTGACGACCTCGGCGGGAGCCCCGTCGGCGACGATCCGGCCCTCGCGCATCGCGATGAGGTGCGTGGCGTACCGCGCGGCGTGGTTCAGGTCGTGCAGGACGGCCACGAGCGTGCGCCCCCGCGTCTCGTGCAGTTCGGCGCAGAGGTCGAGCACGTCGATCTGGTGCTGGATGTCGAGGTACGTCGTCGGCTCGTCCAGCAGCAGCAGCGGCGTCTGCTGGGCGAGCGCCATCGCGATCCAGACACGCTGGCGCTGCCCGCCGGACAGTTCGTCGACATAGCGATCCGCCAGCTCGCCGACGCCGGTGGACGCCATGGACTCCACGACGACGCGCTCGTCCTCGGGGGACCACTGCCGCAGCAGGCCCTGGTGCGGGTAGCGGCCACGTGCGACGAGGTCGGAGACCGTGATGCCGTCCGGGGCGATCGAGGTCTGGGGCAGCAGCCCGAGCAGCTTCGCGACCTTCTTGGCGGGCATGGCGTGGATGGACCGCCCGTCCAGGAGCACCTGTCCCCGGCTCGGCTTCAGCATCCGGGCCAGCGCACGCAGCAGGGTCGACTTCCCGCAGGCGTTCGGACCGACGATCACCGTGAAGGAGTGGTCGGGGATCTCGACCGAGAGATCCTCGGCGATGACCCGATGGTCGTAGCCGAGGGTCACCGATTCTGCGGTGAGTCGCTGCATGGTCGTACTCCCGGAGTCGGTGGGCCTCATGTGCGGGGCGACCGGCCCTGTGGCCGGTCGGGAGCCATGCCGACCCACACGAAGTTAGGGTAGCCTACCTTCCCGTTTCCCCCGGGGTACGGCCCCCGTACCGCCTACAGCCCCAGCCTGGCGAGCACCTTCGCCGCGTCCAGGCCGCACGAACCCTCGCCGGCGTACGTCCAGGCCGCCCCGCAGAGCGCCCGCAGTCCGTCGAGTTCCCCGCCCTGCCCCTCCAGCACCAGTTCCTCCCGGCGCACGGACGCGCTCCAGCCACCGCAGCGCACCACGTCGCCCTCCGCCGTCACCTCGGGCTGACCGGTGAGCAGCCCCCGCAGGTCCCGGTCCACGTAGGTGGGCCGGTAGCGCGGCTCGGCGGCGAGGAGCTGGGCGGCGTCCGTCACCCCGGTGAGGACGAGCAGCGAGTCGACTCCCCCGTTGAACGCCCCCTCGATGTCCGTGTCCAGCCGGTCCCCGACGACCAGCGGCCGCTCGGCCCCGGTCCGCAGCACGGTCTCCCGGTGCATCGGCGGCAGCGGCTTCCCCGCGACCTGCGGCTCGGCGCCCGTCGCGATCCGTACGACCTCCACCGCCGCGCCGTTGCCGGGCGCGATGCCCCGGGCGCTCGGGATCGTCAGGTCGGTGTTGGACGCGAACCACGGCAGCCCGCGGGCGACCGCGTAACCCGCCTCGGCCAGCCGCCCCCAGGGCATGTCGGGACCGCCGTATCCCTGTGCCACCGCCACCGGCTCGTCGTCCGCCGACTCCACGGGTACGAGACCGCGTTCACGCAGCGCGGTGCGCAGCCCCTCCCCGCCGATCACCAGCACGCGCGCGCCGGACGGCAGCTGATCCGCGATCAGCCGGGCCACGGCCTGGGCGGAGGTGATCACATCGGCGGCCTCGGCGGGCACGCCCAGTTCGGTCAGGTGCTCCGCCACCGCGGCCGGCGTCCGCAGCGCGTTGTTCGTCACATAGGCGAGACGCATCCCGCCGTCCCGCGCGGCGCTCAGCGAGCCGACGGCGTGGACGATGGCGTGGCCCCCCGCGTACACCACGCCGTCGAGATCGAGCAGGGCCGTGTCGTACGCCTCGTTCAGCGCCGCACGGCTTCCGAGCGGCCGGGTCCTGTACTGCTGGCTCATATACCTACGCTCCTCGTTCATGCCTCTCCCCCGATCATCGCGCATGCGCGGAGCGCACATACGATGCAGAAATGAACACCTCAGGTCACGCGGCACAGGGGCTGCGTCTGATCCCGTTCCGTGGACTCCGTTACGTCCCCGAGCGGGTCGGCAGCCTCGCGGCGGTGACCTCACCGCCGTACGACGTCGTCGTCAGGCCCGACGGCCTCCACCACCTGGAGTCCGCGGACCCGCACAACATCGTGCGGCTGATCCTCCCGCAGGCCGACACCGCCGCGGCCCGGAACGAACAGGCCGCCGAGACGCTCGGCCACTGGCTCGCCAAGGGCGTGCTCGCCCCTGACCCGGCACCCGTGCTGTACGTCTACGAGCAGCGCAACAGCGAGATCCTCCAGCGTGGCCTGATCGGCGCCCTGGCCCTCTCGCCCGCCGCCGATGGGATCGTGCTCCCGCACGAGGACGTCATGGCCCACGTCGTCGAGGACCGGGCCGACCTGATGCGCACGACGGCCGCCCATCTGGAACCGCTGCTCCTCACCTACCGCAGCGACGGCCGCCGCACCGGCGCGACCGCCGTGATCGAACGGACCGTGACCCGCCCGCCGCTTCTCGCCACCACGACCGAGGACGGCTTCAGCCACCGTCTCTGGGCCGTGACGGACCCGGCTGAGAGGGCCGGGATCGAGTCGGACCTCTCCCACCACCAGGCCCTGATCGCGGACGGCCACCACCGCTGGGCCACCTATCTCAGGCTCCAGCGGGAACAGGCAGGGCCGGGCCCCTGGGACTTCGGTCTGGTCCTCCTCGTCGACACGGCCCGCTACCCGCTCCAGGTACGCGCCATCCACCGGCTGCTGCACAAGCTCCCGGTGGCCGACGCGCTCGCCGCCCTGGACGGTCTCTTCCGCGTCCGGGACGTGGTGGGGCCGCTCCCTCACGCACTCGACGCCCTCGGCGATGCGAGGTCCGATGGCAACGCGTTCCTGCTCGCGGGCGACGGCCGCTTCCACCTCGCCGACCGCCCGGACGGTGCGCTCCTGGCCCGTACGGTCCCGGCGGACCGCCCGCAGGCGTGGCGGACGCTGGACGCGACGGTCCTGCACTCCACCCTGCTCGACCATGTCTGGCGGATTCCCGACGCCCCGGAGCACATCGCGTACATCCACGACACCGCCGCCGCGGTCGAGCAGGCCGAACGCAACGACGCCACGGCGGTCCTGCTCCACCCGGTGCGGGAGGAGGTCGTGCGCGAACTGGCCCGGCAGGGGGTCACCATGCCGCGGAAGTCGACCTCGTTCGGCCCCAAGCCGGCCTCGGGCATCGTGCTCCGCAGTCTGGACCTCGGCTGACCCGGCCGCAGACACAAGAGGGCGGCACCCTTTGCGGGGTGCCGCCCTCTTCTGTCAGTGCTTACGCCTTCGGAGCCTCGTCCGGTTCCTCGTCATCGTCATCGAGACCGAGGTCGAGGTCGAGGTCGTCGTCGTCCTGGTCATCGTCGTCCTCGGGCTCCTCGTCCGCCACGGCGCCGGCTGCCTCGTGGCGGCCTTCGCCCTCACCCAGGGCATCGACGAACTCGACACCGTCCAGCGCGGCCAGCCGGTCCGACGCGTCGGTCGAACCGTCCTTGTCGGCCTCCAGCGCCTTGCCGAACCACTCGCGCGCCTCGTCCTCGCGCCCGGCCTCCAGCAGCGCGTCCGCATAGGCGTAACGCAGGCGCGGAGTCCAGGAGTGCACGGCGCTCGATGCCAGCTCGGGGCCCTGGAGCGTCACGATGGCGGCATCGATCTGCCCCATGTCCCTGCGGGCTCCGGCGGCGACCAGTCGCATCTCGACCTGTCCGGCCTTGTCGAGCTTCTGCACCTCGGGCTCACCGGCCATGGCCATCGCGCGCTCCGGCCGGCCGAGGCCGCGCTCGCAGTCGGCCATGACGGGCCACAGCTCCACGGACCCGGTCATCCGACGGGACGCCCGGAACTCGGCCAGTGCCTCCGCGTACTTCTGTGTGGCGTACGCGGCGAAGCCGGCGGCCTCCCGCACGGCGGCCACACGCGAGGCGAGCCGCAGAGCGATGCGCGAGTACGCGTACGCCTGGTCGGGGTCCTCGTCGATCAGGTTGGCCACCATGACGAGGTTGCGTGCGACGTCCTCGGCAAGCGTCTTCGGCAGGCTCATCAGCTCCTGGCGTACGTCCTTGTCGATCTCGTCACCTGTGACGTCATCGGGAATGGGGAGCCGCTTGATCGGCTCGCGCTCCCGGTCCTCCCGCCGCTCGAACCCTCCGGAACGACCACCGCGGTCATCCCGCTGTCCGCCACGGTATCCACCGCGGTCGTCCTCACGACGCGGCCCGCGGTCACGGTCGCCCCCACGGTTGTCGTCACGACGGAACCCACCGCCGCTGGGACGGTCGTCGTCACGACGAGGGCCACGCGGCCGGTCGTCACGCCGCTCGAACCCACCACCACTGGGACGTCCACCACGGTCATCGCGCCGCTCGAAGCCACCACCGGAGGGACGGCCACCACGGTCGTCATCACGACGCGGGGCACGGTCATCACGACGGAAACCGCCGCCGGAGCCACTGGGTCCCCGGCTGTCGTCACGGCGGAACCCGCCGCCCGAGCTGCCGCCGCCACGGTTGTCGTCACGGCGGAAACCACCGCCGGAACTGCCACCGGTCGGCCGGCTGTCGTCACGACGCGGAGCACGGTCGTCACGGCGGAAACCACCGCCGCTGGAACTGCCGCCACCACGGTTGTCATCGCGACGGAAACCACCGCCGCTGGGACGGTCGTCGTCACGACGAGGGCCACGCGGCCGGTCGTCACGCCGCTCGAACCCACCACCACTGGGACGTCCACCACGGTCATCGCGCCGCTCGAAACCACCGCCAGAAGGGCGTCCTCCACGGTCGTCATCACGGCGCGGGGCACGGTCATCACGACGGAAGCCACCGCCCGAGCTCCCACCGCCACGGTTGTCGTCACGGCGGAAACCACCACCGGAACTGCCACCGGTCGGCCGACTGTCATCACGACGCGGAGCCCGGCTGTCGTCACGGCGGAAACCACCGCCGCTGGAACTGCCGCCACCACGGTTGTCATCGCGACGGAAACCACCGCCGCTGGGACGGTCGTCGTCACGACGAGGGCCACGCGGCCGGTCGTCACGCCGCTCGAACCCACCACCACTGGGACGTCCACCACGGTCGTCACGCCGCTCGAACCCACCACCAGAAGGGCGCCCTCCACGGTCGTCATCACGGCGCGGGGCACGGTCATCACGACGGAAGCCACCGCCCGAGCTCCCACCGCCACGGTTGTCGTCACGGCGGAAACCACCACCGGAACTGCCACCGGTCGGCCGACTGTCATCACGACGCGGAGCCCGGCTGTCGTCACGGCGGAAACCGGCACCGGAGCTACCACCACGGTCGTTGTCCCGTCGTGGTGCGGCGGACCGGTCGTCACGACCACTACGGAAGCCGCCCTTGTCACCGCTGTCCCGGCGACGCGGCTCGCGCTCCGGACGATCGTCGGGAGAGTTGGTGGACATGGGTGTGACTCCTGTCATCGGGTACCACAGACATTCTCGCTCAGCCAACCGGCCGACGCGCTTCGAGAAAACAAAAAAGGACCCTTGGTCCCAGCATGAACGCTGGGACCAAGGGTCCTTGAAAGATTGTTCGGCGGCGTCCTACTCTCCCACAGGGTCCCCCCTGCAGTACCATCGGCGCTGAAAGGCTTAGCTTCCGGGTTCGGAATGTAACCGGGCGTTTCCCTAACGCAATGACCACCGAAACACTATCGGGTTCTAGCGAACAAGCACACTTTTCAATTAAGTAGTGAAACTGTTCAACCGGAGCGATAACTGTTCGCAACCCGGGAACAACACAGTGGACGCGAGCAACTGAGGACAAGCCCTCGGCCTATTAGTACCAGTCAGCTCCACCCGTTACCGGGCTTCCACATCTGGCCTATCAACCCAGTCGTCTACTGGGAGCCTTAACCCCTCAAAGGGGGTGGGAATACTCATCTCGAAGCAGGCTTCCCGCTTAGATGCTTTCAGCGGTTATCCTTTCCGAACGTAGCCAACCAGCCATGCCCTTGGCAGGACAACTGGCACACCAGAGGTTCGTCCGTCCCGGTCCTCTCGTACTAGGGACAGCCCTTCTCAATATTCCTGCGCGCGCAGCGGATAGGGACCGAACTGTCTCACGACGTTCTAAACCCAGCTCGCGTACCGCTTTAATGGGCGAACAGCCCAACCCTTGGGACCGACTCCAGCCCCAGGATGCGACGAGCCGACATCGAGGTGCCAAACCATCCCGTCGATATGGACTCTTGGGGAAGATCAGCCTGTTATCCCCGGGGTACCTTTTATCCGTTGAGCGACAGCGCTTCCACAAGCCACTGCCGGATCACTAGTCCCGACTTTCGTCCCTGCTCGACCCGTCGGTCTCACAGTCAAGCTCCCTTGTGCACTTACACTCAACACCTGATTGCCAACCAGGCTGAGGGAACCTTTGGGCGCCTCCGTTACTCTTTAGGAGGCAACCGCCCCAGTTAAACTACCCATCAGACACTGTCCCTGATCCGGATCACGGACCCAGGTTAGACATCCAGCACGACCAGAGTGGTATTTCAACGACGACTCCACAACCACTGGCGTGGCCGCTTCACAGTCTCCCACCTATCCTACACAAGCCGAACCGAACACCAATATCAAACTATAGTAAAGGTCCCGGGGTCTTTCCGTCCTGCTGCGCGAAACGAGCATCTTTACTCGTAGTGCAATTTCACCGGGCCTATGGTTGAGACAGTCGAGAAGTCGTTACGCCATTCGTGCAGGTCGGAACTTACCCGACAAGGAATTTCGCTACCTTAGGATGGTTATAGTTACCACCGCCGTTTACTGGCGCTTAAGTTCTCAGCTTCGCACACCCGAAAGTGCACTAACCGGTCCCCTTAACGTTCCAGCACCGGGCAGGCGTCAGTCCGTATACATCGCCTTACGGCTTCGCACGGACCTGTGTTTTTAGTAAACAGTCGCTTCTCGCTGGTCTCTGCGGCCACCCCCAGCTCACCGAGTAAATCGGATCACCAGTGATGGCCCCCCTTCTCCCGAAGTTACGGGGGCATTTTGCCGAGTTCCTTAACCATAGTTCACCCGAACGCCTCGGTATTCTCTACCTGACCACCTGAGTCGGTTTAGGGTACGGGCCGCCATGAAACTCGCTAGAGGCTTTTCTCGACAGCATAGGATCATCCACTTCACCACAATCGGCTCGGCATCAGGTCTCAGCCTCAATGTGTGACGGATTTGCCTATCACACGGCCTACACCCTTACCCCGGGACTACCACCGCCCGGGCTGGACTACCTTCCTGCGTCACCCCATCGCTTACCTACTACAAGTCTGGTTCATCGGCTCCACCACTACCCTCAACTCCGAAGAGATCAGGCCGGCTTCACGGACTTAGCATCGCCTGATTCAGTACTGGGCGTTTCAAAGCGGGTACCGGAATATCAACCGGTTGTCCATCGACTACGCCTGTCGGCCTCGCCTTAGGTCCCGACTTACCCTGGGCAGATCAGCTTGACCCAGGAACCCTTAGTCAATCGGCGCACACGTTTCTCACGTGTGTATCGCTACTCATGCCTGCATTCTCACTCGTGAACCGTCCACAACTCGCTTCCGCGGCTGCTTCACCCGGCACACGACGCTCCCCTACCCATCCATACTCCCGTTGGGGATATGTGTATGAATGACACGACTTCGGCGGTACGCTTGAGCCCCGCTACATTGTCGGCGCGGAATCACTTGACCAGTGAGCTATTACGCACTCTTTCAAGGGTGGCTGCTTCTAAGCCAACCTCCTGGTTGTCTCTGCGACTCCACATCCTTTCCCACTTAGCGTACGCTTAGGGGCCTTAGTCGATGCTCTGGGCTGTTTCCCTCTCGACCATGGAGCTTATCCCCACAGTCTCACTGCCGTGCTCTCACTTACCGGCATTCGGAGTTTGGCTAAGGTCAGTAACCCGGTAGGGCCCATCGCCTATCCAGTGCTCTACCTCCGGCAAGAAACACACGACGCTGCACCTAAATGCATTTCGGGGAGAACCAGCTATCACGGAGTTTGATTGGCCTTTCACCCCTAACCACAGGTCATCCCCCAGGTTTTCAACCCTGGTGGGTTCGGTCCTCCACGAAGTCTTACCTCCGCTTCAACCTGCCCATGGCTAGATCACTCCGCTTCGGGTCTAGAGCGTGCAACTCAAACGCCCTATTCGGACTCGCTTTCGCTACGGCTTCCCCACACGGGTTAACCTCGCTACACACCGCTAACTCGCAGGCTCATTCTTCAAAAGGCACGCAGTCACGACTATACGTTCCGAAGAACATACAGCGACGCTCCCACGGCTTGTAGGCACACGGTTTCAGGTACTATTTCACTCCGCTCCCGCGGTACTTTTCACCATTCCCTCACGGTACTATCCGCTATCGGTCACCAGGGAATATTTAGGCTTAGCGGGTGGTCCCGCCAGATTCACACGGGATTTCTCGGGCCCCGTGCTACTTGGGTGGTTCTTAAACGAGCCGTTAATGTTTCAGCTACGGGGGTCTTACCCTCTACGCCGGACCTTTCGCATGTCCTTCGCCTACACCAACGGTTTCTGACTCGTCTCACAGCCGGCAGACCATGAAAAAGAACTCCCACAACCCCGCATGCGCAACCCCTGCCGGGTATCACACGCATACGGTTTGGCCTCATCCAGTTTCGCTCGCCACTACTCCCGGAATCACGGTTGTTTTCTCTTCCTGCGGGTACTGAGATGTTTCACTTCCCCGCGTTCCCTCCACACTGCCTATGTGTTCAGCAGCGGGTGACAGCCCATGACGACTGCCGGGTTTCCCCATTCGGAAACCCCCGGATCAAAGCTTGGTTGACAGCTCCCCGGGGACTATCGTGGCCTCCCACGTCCTTCATCGGTTCCTGGTGCCAAGGCATCCACCGTGCGCCCTTAAAAACTTGGCCACAGATGCTCGCGTCCACTGTGCAGTTCTCAAACAACGACCAGCCACCCACCACCCCGTCCTAACGGACGAGTTCACCGGGGCCGGCAACCGAAGATCCAGACAAAAAAATGCCCGAACCCTCAGATACCCAACAGCGTGCCCGACCCGACCGACCATCCCCAATTTTCCACGCCGAAGCAGTACTCATCGAAAACAACCTGTCGTGCCGAATAGTCAACGTTCCACCCATGAGCAACCAGCACCGAACATTCGCCGGTGTACTGGCCTCTGACCAAGCAAGCCTGGTAAGAAATGCTCCTTAGAAAGGAGGTGATCCAGCCGCACCTTCCGGTACGGCTACCTTGTTACGACTTCGTCCCAATCGCCAGTCCCACCTTCGACAGCTCCCTCCCACAAGGGGTTGGGCCACCGGCTTCGGGTGTTACCGACTTTCGTGACGTGACGGGCGGTGTGTACAAGGCCCGGGAACGTATTCACCGCAGCAATGCTGATCTGCGATTACTAGCAACTCCGACTTCATGGGGTCGAGTTGCAGACCCCAATCCGAACTGAGACCGGCTTTTTGAGATTCGCTCCGCCTCGCGGCATCGCAGCTCATTGTACCGGCCATTGTAGCACGTGTGCAGCCCAAGACATAAGGGGCATGATGACTTGACGTCGTCCCCACCTTCCTCCGAGTTGACCCCGGCAGTCTCCTGTGAGTCCCCATCACCCCGAAAGGCATGCTGGCAACACAGAACAAGGGTTGCGCTCGTTGCGGGACTTAACCCAACATCTCACGACACGAGCTGACGACAGCCATGCACCACCTGTATACCGACCACAAGGGGGGCACCATCTCTGATGCTTTCCGGTATATGTCAAGCCTTGGTAAGGTTCTTCGCGTTGCGTCGAATTAAGCCACATGCTCCGCTGCTTGTGCGGGCCCCCGTCAATTCCTTTGAGTTTTAGCCTTGCGGCCGTACTCCCCAGGCGGGGAACTTAATGCGTTAGCTGCGGCACCGACGACGTGGAATGTCGCCAACACCTAGTTCCCAACGTTTACGGCGTGGACTACCAGGGTATCTAATCCTGTTCGCTCCCCACGCTTTCGCTCCTCAGCGTCAGTAATGGCCCAGAGATCCGCCTTCGCCACCGGTGTTCCTCCTGATATCTGCGCATTTCACCGCTACACCAGGAATTCCGATCTCCCCTACCACACTCTAGCTAGCCCGTATCGAATGCAGACCCGGGGTTAAGCCCCGGGCTTTCACATCCGACGTGACAAGCCGCCTACGAGCTCTTTACGCCCAATAATTCCGGACAACGCTTGCGCCCTACGTATTACCGCGGCTGCTGGCACGTAGTTAGCCGGCGCTTCTTCTGCAGGTACCGTCACTTTCGCTTCTTCCCTGCTGAAAGAGGTTTACAACCCGAAGGCCGTCATCCCTCACGCGGCGTCGCTGCATCAGGCTTTCGCCCATTGTGCAATATTCCCCACTGCTGCCTCCCGTAGGAGTCTGGGCCGTGTCTCAGTCCCAGTGTGGCCGGTCGCCCTCTCAGGCCGGCTACCCGTCGTCGCCTTGGTAGGCCATTACCCCACCAACAAGCTGATAGGCCGCGGGCTCATCCTTCACCGCCGGAGCTTTTAACCCCGTCCCATGCAGGACAGAGTGTTATCCGGTATTAGACCCCGTTTCCAGGGCTTGTCCCAGAGTGAAGGGCAGATTGCCCACGTGTTACTCACCCGTTCGCCACTAATCCACCCCGAAAGGCTTCATCGTTCGACTTGCATGTGTTAAGCACGCCGCCAGCGTTCGTCCTGAGCCAGGATCAAACTCTCCGTGAATGTTTTCCCGTAATCGGGATCACACCATGAGAGCGGAACGACCGAGTCGGAATAAGACCGGTCGTTCACAGCGTCCTCGCTAGTGTTGCCCACCCCGAAACCCCAAAGGGCCGGAGCGGGACTTTTTCAAAGGAACCACCAACCTGCCGAAACAGGCCGGGGTATCAACATATCTGGCGTTGACTTTTGGCACGCTGTTGAGTTCTCAAGGAACGGACGCTTCCTTCGGTCCCGTATCACCGGGGCCCTCCGGGCGCTTCCCTTCGGTCTTGCGTCTCCGACTCTACCAGACACTTTCATGTCCGATTCCCAGTCGAAACGGGATTCGCTTTCCAGTTCCTCGCTTTCGCGATTCCCTTTCCGGCGGTTCCAACGTTACCAGACCCAATTCGAACCGCTTCCGGTCCGCATATAAATTCCGGTGGCCCGCTGGAGGGCCTTTGCCTTTCGGCGTGTCCACCACGTTAGCCGATTTCCTTGGTGGCTCATAATCGAGCCGATGGGTCGAAATACGGCATGCCGAATTCGCACCCGCCAGGGTGACTCGTAGGTAGTGGTTGGCCGCTCCGAGAAGCACGGACCCGATTCGATGAACCGTTCCGACAACAGCTTTCGTTCAAGCGGCTCGGACTACATTAGGGGTCCGCCGGGGCCGAGTCAAGTCGTACGGCGGCGGGGGGCATGGGCCCGGTACGGGCTGACGGTCGGGTCGCCGTCGATCCAGAAGCGCCAGGGCTGGTGCGCGCCGTCCCCGCCCACCCCTGTGCGGGGCCCGCTGCGTACCTGGTCACGGGGGAGCGGGGTGCCGTGCAGTACGGACAGGGGCCCGGACGGGCCCGCGACGACGTCCTCGCCGTTGAGCGTGCGGTCGATGCCGAGTGCTGTCGCCAGGCGAGCCGGGCCTTTGGCCAGTTCGTTGTCGTTGCGGGCCGTGAGCCGTCGCTCGCGTGCCCACTCCGCCCCGGCCTCGATCGCGCCCGCCCGGAGCAGGACACCGCTCGCCCTGCCCTCCGGGCCGCACACCAGGTTGAGGCAGTGCCACATGCCGTACGTGAAGTAGACGTACGCGTGCCCGGGCGGGCCGAACATCGCGTGGTTGCGCTGGGTTCGGCCCCGGAAGGCGTGGGAGCCCGGGTCGATCTCCCCCGCGTACGCCTCCACCTCGGTCAGGCGTACCTCGACGGGCCCGGCCTCGGTGGTGCGTACGAGCGTGCGGCCCAGCAGGTCCGGAGCTACCTCCAGTACGGACCGGTCGAAAAAGTCCCGCGTCAGCGGCGTGCGTTCGATGCCCTCGGTCATGCCGTCCGAGGGTACTGGGACCGCGCGTGCGGGAACCGGCTACGGTCGTGGCGCGTATGTAGAGGTCAGGACCAAGAAGGAGAAAACATGGGCTTCAAGAGGCTTCTCGCGAGCATGGGTGCCGGTGGCGCTTCGGTGGAGACCGAGCTGACCGAGCTGAACGTCGTCCCCGGCGGGGTCGTGCAGGGCGAGGTGCGCATCCAGGGCGGGTCCGTGGACCAGCGGGTGGAGGCGCTCTCCGTCGGCCTGCAGGCACGGGTCGAGGTCGAGGGCCAGGACCAGGAGACGAAGCAGGACATCGAGTTCACCAAACTGCGTCTGGGCGGGGCCCTCGAAGTGAAGGCCGGCGCCGTCCACGTCGTACCGTTCGGGCTCGACATCCCGTGGGAGACGCCCATCACGATGTTCGGCGCGCAGCACCTGCGCGGGATGAACATCGGCGTGACGACCGAACTGGAGATCGCCCGCGCGGTGGACTCCGGCGACCTCGACCCCATCAACGTGCACCCCCTGCCTGCCCAACAGGCGATCCTGGACGCCTTCGGACAGCTCGGCTTCGGCTTCCGCAGCGCGGACATGGAGCGCGGGCACATCCGCGGTACGCGTCAGCGCCTGCCGTTCTACCAGGAGATCGAGTTCGTACCGCCGCAGCAGTACCGCGGGCTGAACCAGGTCGAACTGACGTTCGTCGCGGACGACCGCGAGATGGACGTCGTACTGGAGATGGACAAGAAGCCGGGTCTCTTCAGCGAGGGCAGCGACTCGTACCGGACGTTCAAGGTCGGTCACAACGACTTCCAGGGCACCGACTGGGTGGCCTACCTCAACCAGTGGCTGGCGCAGGTCGGTGGACAGCGCAACTGGCTCTAGGGTCGAGGGGAAAGCCGCTCACAGCGGAAGAGCCGATCCAGGAGAGGTGCTGACGTGACCCAGTCCAAGAGGGCGCCGCTGCCGCACGACTTCCATCCGGAGGTGCCCGCGTTCACCGTCGTGAGCGAGGACCTTGAGCCGGGGGGCGTGCTCGCCGACGCGCAGGTGCTCGCGGAAGGGAACACCTCACCGCAACTGCGGTGGGAGGGCTTCCCCGAGGAGACCCGGAGCTTCGCCGTGACGTGCTTCGATCCGGACGCGCCCACCGGCAGCGGATTCTGGCACTGGGTGCTCTTCGACATCCCGGCGTCGGTCACGCGGCTGCCGGCCGGTGCGGGCAGCGGGAGGTTCGAGGGACTTCCCGAGGGTGCCGTCCATGTCCGCAACGACTACGGGTCGAAGGAGTTCGGCGGAGCGGCGCCGCCGGCCGGGGAGAAGCACCGCTATGTGTTCACGGTGTACGCGGTCGACAGCGAGAAGCTCGGCGTGGACGACGACGTGTCGCCGGCCGTCGTCGGATTCAATCTGCGTTTCCACACGCTGGGCCGTGCTCAGCTCGTCGGTGAGTACGAGGCTCCCGCGAGCTGAAAAGTTCCTCCGCTGTTTGCCCTGCCCTGGTCTTGGAGAGACCAGGGCAGGGCACTTTTTATTACGTTGTCCATCACGGCCCGCCCAGCCAGAGTTGATCCGGGCCTGCCAGGGGGCGGGCGGCACACGGGAGGTGGGCGGGATGCGGGACACGCTGGTACTGAACGCGAGCTTCGAGCCGCTGTCGACGGTGACCCTCAATCGTGCGGTGGTGCTGATCCTGACGGACAAGGCCGTGGTCGAGCAGTCGCATCCCGGTCTCCGTATGCGCGGTGCCGACGTCGATATTCCGGTGCCCCGGGTGATCAGGCTCTGCCGGTACGTACGGGTGCCGTTCCGAAGACAGGCCCCGTGGTCCAGAAGGGGTGTGCTCATACGCGACCAGCACAGGTGCGCGTACTGCGGGCGCCGGGCGAGCACCGTCGACCATGTGGTGCCGCGTGCGCAGGGGGGCCGGGACTCGTGGCTGAACACGGTGGCGTCGTGCGCCGAGGACAACCACCGCAAGGCGGCCCGGACGCCGGAGCAGGCGGGGATGCCGCTGCTGCGGCAGCCGTTCGTGCCCTCGCCCGCGGAGGCGATGCTGCTGGCGATGGGGGCCGGTGACCGGTCGGCGCTGCCGCGGTGGCTGGACCGGTCCGCGGCGTAGAGCCGGCGCTCCCGTCGACGTACCGGAAGCCCGTCTCCGCGGGGAGGCGGGCTTCCGTGTGTCAGCGGAGCAGCAGTTGGACGATGGCGGCCGTGCCGACCACGACGACGAAGGCGCGCAGGAAGGCGGGGCTGAGGCGCCGGCCCACCTTGGCGCCGATCTGGCCGCCGATGGCGGAGCCGACCGCGATGAGGGCGACGGCCGTCCAGTCGAAGTCGGCGACGAAGAGGAAGAAGAGGGCGGCGACGCTGTTGACGACGGCGGCGAGGACGTTCTTGACGGCGTTCAGGCGCTGCATGGTGTCGTCGAGCAGCATGCCCATCAGGGAGAGGTAGATGATGCCCTGGGCCGCGGTGAAGTAACCGCCGTAGACGCTGGCGAGGGCCAGCCCGGTGTAGAGGGCTGGTCCTCCGTCCGGGCGGGGGCGGGTGCCGTTGCGCTCCCGGCGGTGCTGGACCGCTCTGCTGATGCGCGGTTGCAGGATGACCAGGACGAGCGCGAGGGCGACCAGGACCGGGACGACCGTCTCGAAGGCCGTGGGGGGCAGGGCCAGCAGCAGTGTGGCGCCGGTGAGTCCGCCGATGGCGGCTCCGACACCGAGTTTCAGGACCCGGCGCCGCTGTCCCGCGAGTTCGCGGCGGTAGCCGATCGCGCCGCTGATGGAGCCGGGGATCAGGCCGAGGGCGTTGGAGACGGTGGCGGTGACGGGTGGCAGGCCGGTGGCGAGCAGGACGGGGAAGGTGATCAGTGTGCCCGAGCCGACGATCGTGTTGATCGTGCCCGCGCCGACACCCGCCGCGAAGATCGCGAGGATTTCCCAGATCGACAAGGCCATCTCCTTCGATGGTCAGTGACGCCTCCCCGCCATGAAGGTCGAGGGGCCCGCACTGATCATGCACGAAGATGTTCCGGGTCAGTCGACGGGGGGTTCCTCACGGCGCTCTTTGCCCGTGTTGGCGGGGGCGCCGGTGTCGAAGCCCGGGGCGCCGCCGCCGAGGTTGCCGAAGGCGCCGCTGAGGCCCTTGAGCGCGTCGCCGATCTCACTGGGCACGATCCAGAGCTTGTTGGCGTCGCCTTCGGCGATCTTCGGCAGCATCTGGAGGTACTGGTACGAGAGGAGCTTCTGGTCCGCGTCCCCTGCGTGGATGGCCTCGAACACCGTACGGATGGCCTGCGACTCGCCTTCGGCGCGCAGGGCGGACGCCTTGGCCTCACCCTCGGCACGCAGGATCGCGGACTGCTTCTCGCCTTCTGCGGTGAGGATCGCGGACTGCCTGATGCCCTCGGCGGTGAGGATCGCGGCGCGCTTGTCGCGGTCGGCGCGCATCTGCTTCTCCATCGAGTCCTGGATGGAGGTCGGCGGCTCGATGGCCTTGAGCTCGACGCGGTTGACGCGGATGCCCCACTTGCCGGTGGCCTCGTCCAGGACGCCGCGCAGGGCCGCGTTGATCTCCTCGCGGGAGGTGAGGGTCCGCTCCAGGTCCATGCCGCCGATGATGTTGCGGAGGGTGGTGACAGTGAGCTGTTCGATGGCCTGGATGTAGCTGGCCACCTCGTAGGTCGCGGCCCGGGCGTCGGTCACCTGGTAGTAGATGACGGTGTCGATGTTGACGACCAGGTTGTCCTGGGTGATCACCGGCTGGGGCGGGAAGGGCACGACCTGTTCGCGCAGGTCGATCCGGTTGCGGATGGAGTCGATGAACGGGACGACGATGTTGAGCCCGGCGTTGAGGGTGCGCGTGTACCGCCCGAAGCGCTCGACGATGGCGGCGCTGGCCTGCGGGATGACCTGGATCGTCTTGATCAGGGCGATGAAGACGAGCACCACCAGAATGATCAGGACGATGATGATCGGTTGCATCGTTGCCTCGTGCCCTTCGGTTGCCGACGGATCGCGGTGATCTCGGTCGAGATCTCATGACGGTCGGACTCTCATGATGATCGACATCGAGTTTGTCAGAACTCCGGCTGCCGTGCGTCCAGTTCGCTCACATGACGACGGCGGTCGCTCCGTCGATGTCGACCACGTCGACCTGTTGACCCGGTTCGAAGCTCTGGTCGCCGTCGAGTGTGCGGGCGGACCAGATCTCACCGGCCAGCTTGATGCGCCCGCCGCTGCCGTCGACCCGTTCCAGCACGACGGCCTGACGGCCCTTCAGGGCGTCGATGCCCGTCGCCTGCGAGGGGCGGGAGCCGCGGTGTCTGGCGGCGATCGGGCGCACCACGGCGATGAGCGCCACGGACACCGCGACGAAGACGAGGACCTGGGCCACGATTCCACCGCCGAGAGCGGCGACGATCGCCGCGGCGACGGCTCCGGCGGCGAACATCCCGAATTCGGGCATCGCTGTGAGGACGAGTGGGATGCCCAGTCCCACCGCCGCGATCAGCCACCACACCCACGCGTCGATTTCCACGGACTCATCGTAGGACCGCGGGTGCCTCCGCCAACAGGGCGCACGCGTGCGGCTGTTCGGTGAGGTGTCAGGAGAGCGGCAGACCGTGGGCCGTGTAGCGGTCGCCGGTGTGCTCGACGATGAGCGGCAGGCCGAAGCAGAGGGAGAGGTTGCGGGAGCTGAGCTCGGTCTCCATGGGGCCCGCCGCCAGGACCTTGCCCTGCCTGATCATCAGGACGTGGGTGAAACCGGGTGCGATCTCCTCGACATGGTGGGTGACCATGATCATCGAGGGTGCGAGGGGGTCGCGGGCGAGCCGGCCGAGGCGGCGGACGAGGTCTTCGCGGCCTCCGAGGTCGAGGCCGGCCGCGGGCTCGTCGAGGAGGAGGAGCTCGGGGTCGGTCATCATCGCGCGGGCGATCAGCGTGCGCTTGCGCTCGCCCTCGGAGAGGGTGCCGAACCTGCGCTCCAGGAAGCCGGTCATGCCGAGCCGGTCGAGGAAGGCGCGGGCGCGGTCCTCGTCGACGGTGTCGTAGTTCTCGTGCCAGGTGGCGGTCATGCCGTACGCGGCGGTGAGCACCGTCTGGAGCACGGTCTGGCGCTTGGGCATCTTGTCGGCCATGGCCATGCCCGCGATGCCGATCCGGGGGCGGAGGTCGAACACGTCGGTGCCCACGCCGCCGAGCCGCTCGCCGAGGACGGTGGCGGTTCCGGTGCTGGGGAAGAGGTAGCTGGAGGCGATGTTGAGGAGGGTGGTCTTGCCGGCGCCGTTCGGTCCGAGGATGACCCAGCGCTCACCCTCCTTGACCGACCAGGAGACGTCTTCCACCAGAGCGCGTCCGTCGCGGACCACGGATACGTCCACCAGCTCCAGTACATCGCTCATGAGCGCGTTGTCTCCCCATGCAGTGTCGAGATCGTCGCGTGCCTGTGGGCACAGCTCCCAGGGAAAACCTACGCCACCCCGGGAGCGCTCCGGCCGCTGGGCCGGTGTGATGACGGGCCGGGCGCGCATTCCCTAGGCTGTCGCCATGCTTTCGGAACCACGCTCAGGGCTCTTCGCCGCCTGGGGAAACGCGCTCGTGGCAGGACTCGTATCACCGGACGACGCGGCGCTCGCGATCGTCGGGGAGGACGCGGTGCACCGCGTGGAGGGGGTGCCGGGCGAGGCGGGGCCGGTCGGACTGACGCTGGCGCTCGGGCGGCTGCGGGCGCTGGGGGTGACCGGGTTCCGGGTCGCGCTGCCGGTGGCGGGGCATCCGCTGGGGCTGAGCGGGCCGCCGGAGTTCAACACGAGAGCTCTGGAGGCGGAGGAGGCGGTGGTGGCTTCCGGGGTGCCGTACGGGTTCGTGCCCGAGGTGAACGAGGCGGGTCCCGCGGGGATCTGCACGTGGAGGTGGTGTGGCGGTGTCTGCCGGTGCGGGAGGCGCCGCCCGCCGACGTGCCGTCGCTTGGCGAGGCCGAGCGGGAGCTGGCCGAGGCGCTGCGGGACGCCACGGCGGTGCTGGCGCGGCTGGACGTGGCCGGATCGGGACCGGTGGCCGCGGCGGCGGTGGACGCGTACCGGGCGCGGGCGGAGCGGGGCCGCGAGGTGCTGGCGCCGGGGTACCCGCCGCGGGCGGTGCGCGTGCTGGAGCTGGCCCAGCGGGTCGGGCTGCTGGTCTCGGTGGCGTACGAGCACGGGCCGGGCGGCGCGGTGACGGCCGCGGAGATCGCGGCGCGGGGTGAGGCGCTGAGGCCGGTGGAGCGGGTGGCCCGGCGGGCGCAGGTGGCGGCGTACAACGCGTATGTGGAGGAGGCGGAGCGGGGGTGGCGGTAGTCGCGCGGGCCGCACCGGGCGGTGGGGGGCGCCGCTCCTTCCTCGGACGCCGGACGGGCTGGAGTGGGCCGGGGTGGTGCCGAAGTCGCCGGACACCGGGGCGAGCAGCCCGATCACGTCGGCGGTGCTGCCCGCCGCGTTCACCTGGACCGGGACCAGTACGGATCCCGGCTCTCAGCCCGCCGCCCCGTGCCGCACGGCCCACAGGGCGGCCTGGGTGCGGTCGGAGAGGTCCAGTTTCATCAGGATGTTCGACACGTGCGTCTTCACCGTCTTCTCCGAGAGGACCAGCGCGCGGGCGATCTCGCGGTTGGACCGGCCGTCCGCGATCAGACCGAGCACCTCGCGCTCGCGTTCGGTGAGGGTGCTCCCCCGGCCCGTACCGCTGCCCGCGTCGTCCTGGGCGAGCAGGGCGCCGGCCACCTCCGGCTGGAGCAGTACGTGTCCCGCGTGGACCGAGCGGATGGCGCCGGCCAGGGCGTCCGGGTCGACGTCCTTGTAGACGTAACCGGAGGCTCCGGCGCGCAGCGCGGGGACCACCGTGCGCTGCTCGGTGAAGCTGGTGACGATGAGGACCTTGGCCGGGTTGGCCAGTTCGCGGAGCTTGCGCAGCGCGTCGATGCCGTCCGTACCGGGCATCTTGATGTCCATCAGGACGACGTCCGGGCGCAGCTCCTCCGTGCGGGCCACGCCCTCCGCTCCGTCCGCGGCCTCGCCGACGACCTCTATGTCGTCCTGGACCTCCAGGAACGTACGCAGTCCGCGGCGCACCACCTGGTGGTCGTCGACCAGCAGCACCTTGATGATCCTGTCAGCCACAGGGCACCTCCATCGTGATCGTGGTGCCCTTTCCTGGCTCCGACGCGACGGTGAGTTTCCCGCCCACGCTGCCGGCCCGGTGGCGCATGGAGACGAGGCCGAGGTGGCGGCCGGCGTGCCGGACGGCGGCGGCGTCGAATCCGCTGCCGTCGTCGCGGATACGCAGCGCGGCGGTGGCGCCGTGGCGGATGAGGGAGACCGCCACGTGCGCGGCGCCGGAGTGGCGCAGGGCGTTGTGCAGGGCTTCCTGGGAGACCCGCAGCATCGCTTCCTCCCGGGTGGCGGGCAGGGCCCGTACGCCCGCGCTCTCGAAGGTGACCCGGGCGGTGTGCGCCCGGTCCAGGACCTGGATCTGCGTCCTGAGCGTGGCGACCAGGCCGTCCTCGTCCAGTGCGGCGGGCCGCAGCTCCACGACCGCCGCGCGCAGCTCGTCCACGGCTTCCGCGGCGAGGGCGGCGACCCGCTGGAGCTCGTCCTTCGCGCGGGCGGGGTCCCGGTCGACCAGGGCCGCGGCGGCCTGCGCGGTCAGCCGGAGCGAGAAGAGCTTCTGGCTGACGGCGTCGTGGAGCTCGTGGGCCAGCCGCGAGCGCTCCTCCGCGATGGTGAGCTCGCGGCTCCGCTCGTAGAGCCGGGCGTTGGTGAGGGCGATCGCGGCGTGCTGGGCGAGGATCGACAGCAGTTCCTCGTCCTCGGCGGTGAAACCGCAGGTGCCCGCCGGTTTGGGGCAGCGCTTGTTGGCCAGGAAGAGGGCGCCGATGGTCTCGTCGCCGTCCTGGATGGGCAGCCCGAGGAAGTCGGACATGTCGGGGTGGGCGTCGGGCCAGCCCTCGAAGCGGGGGTCCTCCCGGACGTCGGCGAGCCGCTCGAGCTTCGCCTGGTGGAGCATGGCGGCGAGGACGCCGTGCTGCCTGGGCAGGGGGCCGATGGCCTTCCACTGCTCGTCGCTCACACCGTCGACCACGAACTGGGCGAAGCCGCCGTGGTCGTCCGGGACGCCCAGGGCGGCGTACTCGGCGTCGAGCAGTTCACGGGCCGAGGCGACGATCGTCTTCAGGACGTCACGCATGTCGAGATGCCGGTTCATGGCGAGCAGCGCGGCACTCACGGCGGCGAGACCCGACGGTGGGTGAGGGCTCATGGGGTCACCGTACCGGCGGGGTGCGACAGGCGTATCGGGCTGTGGACGGCCGCTCCGGGGACGTGGGGACCAGGACTTCCGGCCTATGGGGGTGGCCGGGTCCCGGGACCTGGACCCGTAGGGGCCCGGGGGCGCGGGTACGGCTGCGGGGCGGGCAGGCGGCCGGCCCGGCGGGGGCGGAGAAGGAACTGCCGGAACCTTACGCTCCGCATTGCTTGAGCAACATCACGTGAGTTCGCACCAGGCCCCGTGTGAGCCCGGGCATAGGATCCACATCACTTACGAAGTCCACTAGTGGATACAAAACGGGCAATCAGCCGGGTACGAGTGCGGCCAAGCCGGTCAGAGCGGGCACCTGATCCACTATCCGGCTTCGTACGTCACACCTTTGCCACAGCATTTTGCTGGAGCTAAGAATTGCACCTGTCCCCGACGGAGATGCGCAACGCGGCGCTTCCGTCTTCGTCCTCCGTGAGGACTCCTGCGATTCGAAGAGGTACGTCTGCATGCTCGCGTCCAGCACCCCCGGCCGTAGCCGTCGTCTGAACAAGACCCAGAAGCTCTCCGTTGCCGGAGTCTCCGCACTTGGTGCGGCTGCCCTCGCGTTCTCCCTCGTTCCCGCCGAAGCGGGCGCCGAAACAAGCACCCAGGCCCTGACCGCCGCTCCGGTCGTCGTCGCGGACGGCGCCCCGCAGGCCAGGACCGTGCAGGCCAGCATCATCGAGCAGCACTCCACCGCCGAGAGCCTGGTGAAGGCCGCCGACGCCGCCCGGGCCAAGGCCGCCGCCGCCAAGGCGAAGACCGCCGCGCAGGCGAAGGCGAAGGCCGAGGCCGCCGCTGACGCCAAGGCCAGGGCCGCTGCCGCCGCGAAGGCGAAGGCCGACGCCAAGAAGCGCTCCTCCCAGGCCGCGAGCCGCAGCGTCGCCCGTAAGCCCGTCTACGCCAACAACCTGGACGGCTGGATTCGCGAGGCCCTCGCGATCATGAAGGAGAAGGGCATCCCCGGCACGTACCACGGGCTGCACAAGAACATCATGCGTGAGTCCAGCGGCAACCCGCGTGCCATCAACAACTGGGACATCAACGCCATCAACGGTGTCCCGTCCAAGGGCCTGCTCCAGGTCATCAAGCCGACCTTCGACTTCTACCACGTCGCCGGCACGCCCAAGGACCAGTACGACCCGGTCGCCAACATCACGGCCGCGGCCAACTACGCCGCGGACAAGTACGGCTCGATCGACAACGTGAACAGCGCGTACTGACCGGCCCCCGGCCGGACCCGGCACACGCCGGAGGGCGGCACCCCGTGCGGGGTGCCGCCCTCCGGCGTCCGTGCGTGCGGCCGGGCGCGTTACTTGCGCATGACCTCGGGCTCGTGGCGGCGCAGCAGCCGCGCGACCGCGAGGCCGCACAGGACGCCGATGAACAGCAGGACCGAGATGTTGAAGCCCCACTGGCCGGCCGTGCTCTCCCAGAGCGGGTCCAGGTTGGTGGGGTCCTTCTGGTCCCACGGCGGCATGAGGTGGGCGAGGTCGAGCGTCGATCCGGCGGCGGCGATGGCCCACCGCGAGGGCATGAGCCAGGCGAACTGCTCCAGGCCGGGCGAACCGTAGACCTGGAAGAGGATGCCGGTGAAGACGACCTGGACGATCGCGAACATGACGAGCAGCGGCATCGTCTTCTCGGAGGTCTTCACCAGCGAGGAGATGACCAGGCCGAACATCATCGAGGTGAAGCCGAGCGCGATGATCGTGACGCAGAGCTCGACGGCCGGCGGCATGATCAGGCCCTCGGCCGGCAGATCGCGGGTGGCGAAGCCGATGCCGCAGATGATGACGCCCTGGATGGCCGTGATCACTCCGAGGACGATCACCTTGGACATCAGGTAGGCGGAGCGGGAGAGGCCGGTGGCCCGCTCGCGCTCGTAGATGACCCGTTCCTTGATCAGCTCCCGTACGGAGTTGGCCGCGCCGGAGAAGCACATGCCGACCGCCAGGATCAGCATGATCGTTCCGGCGTCGCCGTTGAAGCGGGAGGGCGGGGTGGGCGGGGCCAGGCCGAAGTCGGCCGGGATGACCACGCTGACCACGCCGAGGACCGCGGGCAGGATCACCATCAGGCCCATGAAGCCCCTGTCGGACGCGATCACCGAGGAGTAGCGGCGGATCAGCGTCCACAGCTGCGTCCCCAGCCCTGCGGCTTCGGCGGGCGCATCTGCTGCGGGGACGGCATGTGTACGGGCTGGGCCGCGACCGCGTCGATGTCCGCCGCGTACATCTGGTAGTGCTGGGAGCCGCGCCAGCGTCCCGCCCAGTCGTAGTCGCGGTAGTTCTCGAACGCGGAGAAGACGTCGGCCCAGCTCGTGTAGCCGAAGAAGTTGAGCGCTTCCTCCGGCGGACCGAAGTAGGCCACCGAGCCGCCGGGCGCCATCACCAGGAGCTTGTCGCAGATGGCCAGCTCGGCCACGGAGTGCGTGACCACGAGGACCGTACGGCCGTCGTCGGCGAGGCCGCGCAGCAGCTGCATGACATCGCGGTCCATGCCCGGGTCGAGACCGGAGGTCGGCTCGTCCAGGAAGATCAGCGAAGGCTTGGTGAGCAGCTCCAGCGCCACGGAGACGCGCTTGCGCTGGCCACCGGAGAGCGAGGTGACCTTCTTGTCCTTGTGGATGTCGAGCTTGAGCTCGGCGAGGACCTCGAGGATGCGGGCCTGGCGCTCGGCCTCGGTGGTGTCCGCGGGGAAGCGGAGCTTGGCCGCGTACTTCAGGGCGCGGGTGACGGTCAGTTCCTTGTGCAGGATGTCGTCCTGCGGGACGAGACCGATGCGCTGGCGCAGCTCGGCGAACTGCTTGTACAGGTTCCGGTTGTCGTAGAGGACGTCGCCCTGGTTGGCGGGCCGGTAGCCGGTGAGCGCCTTGAGCAGGGTGGACTTCCCGGAGCCCGAGGGGCCGATGACGCCGATCAGCGACTTCTCCGGGACGCCGAACGAGACGTCCTGGAGGATCTGCTTCCCGCCGTCGACCGTGACCGTGAGGTGACGGGCGGCGAAGGAGACCGCACCGGTGTCGACGAACTCCTCGAGCCGGCCGCCGACCAGCCGGAAGGTCGAGTGACCGACGCCGACGATGTCGTTCGGGCCGAGGAGCGCGGAGCCGGACTTGCTGAGCGGCTGCCCGTTGACGTAGGTGCCGTTGTGCGATCCGAGGTCCCGGATCTCGAAGCGGCCGTCTGGCGTCGCGTGAAACTCGGCGTGGTGGCGGGAGACCTGGAGGTCGGAGACGACCAGCTCGTTCTCCAGCGCACGGCCGATGCGCATCACCCGGCCGAGGTCGAGCTGGTGGAACGTGGTGGGGCTGCGGTCCCCGTAGACCGGCCGGCCCTCGGGACGCCACCGGGGCCGCCCGGGCCGGGTGTGTTCGGGACGCCCGTCTGGTGCGGGACCTGCGGTTGTACGGGTCCCTGCTGGGGCTGGGGCGGCTGCCACGCCTGCTGCTGGGGAGGCTGCATCGGTCCGGGCCCCGCCGGGGCGCCCTGTCCGGGGTGGGCGGGGGCCTGCTGGGCGCCCGCGGCCTGGCCGCTGTAGAGGCCGGCGGCGGCGCTGAGGCGGAGCCGCGGTCCGTCGGTGGCGTTGCCCAGGTGCACCGCCGAGCCGGGCCCGATCTCCATCTGGTGGATCCGCTGGCCCTGCACGTAGGTGCCGTTGGTGCTGCCGTGGTCCTCTATGGACCAGCCGCGGCCGCTCCAACTGATCGTGGCATGCCGCCACGACACCCTGGCGTCGTCGACCATGAGATCGCCCTGCGGATCACGTCCGAGGGTGTACGACCGGGACGGATCGAGCGTCCAGGTCCTGCCATTCAATTCCAGTACGAGTTCCGGCACTCCGCGCCCCACTAGTTGTCCCCGAAGGACTCCCGTCAAAGGAAGTCCAGGGATGCTGAACATCGTGGGGAACTATTCCAGGACAGGTCGCCGATCGGAAAGCCGGGCGGCGTGAAGACCGCGCAGAGACCCGCGGCGCCGCCCCGCGACTCGGCCCAAATCGGCTCGGACCGTGATATCTCGGCATGGGTGGGACGGTCGCGGGTGGACGGGCGGGGGCCGGGCGGTGCACGTCCGGGGCACCGCGGGGGCCCGGGTCCGCGGGAGGGCCGCCCCCGGGTGTCCGGGTGGCGGGACAGCGGGCCGGGGGCCGGGCGGGACCGATACGGTGGGAGCACCATGAGCGCATCTCAGCCACCTCAGCCTCCCCGTCTCCTGAGCTCCCTGAGTCCCGTCAGGGCATCGACGAACCCACCGTCCTCGTCAAGATCTTCGGTAAGGACCGTCCCGGTATCACCGCCGGGCTCTTCGACACACTCGCCGCGTACTCCGTCGATGTCGTGGACATCGAGCAGGTCGTCACCCGTGGTCGCATCGTCCTGTGCGCCCTGGTCACCGCCCCGACCGCGGGCGGTACCTCCGAGGGCGACCTGCGGGCGACCGTGCACAGCTGGGCCGAGTCGCTGAAGCTCCAGGCCGAGATCATCTCGGGCCGGGGCGACAACCGGCCGCGTGGCTACGGCCGTTCCCATGTGACCGTGCTGGGGCACCCCCTCACCGCGGAGTCGACCGCCGCCATAGCGGCCAGGATCACGTCGACCGGCGGCAACATCGACCGGATCTTCCGGCTCGCGAAGTACCCGGTCACCGCGGTCGAGTTCGCCGTCTCCGGCACGGGGACCGAGGAGCTGCGGACCGCGCTGGCGACGGAGGCCGCCCAGATCGGTGTCGACGTCGCCGTCGTGTCGGCGGGGCTGAGCCGCCGCGCGCAGCGGCTGGTCGTCATGGACGTGGACTCCACACTGATCCAGGACGAGGTGATCGAGCTCTTCGCGGCGCACGCGGGCTGCGAGGAGGAGGTCGCCGCCGTGACCGAGCGGGCGATGCGGGGCGAGCTCGACTTCGAGCAGTCCCTGCACGCCCGGGTCGCGCTGCTCGCCGGGCTCGACGTGTCGGTGGTGGACAAGGTGCGGGCGGAGGTGCGGCTGACGCCAGGCGCCCGCACACTGATCCGTACGCTGAAGCGCCTCGGCTACCAGGTGGGCGTCGTCTCCGGCGGATTCACCCAGGTCACCGACGACCTGAAGGAACGTCTCGGCCTCGACTTCGCCGCCGCCAACACGCTGGAGGTCGTGGGCGGCAAGCTGACGGGCCGGGTCGTCGGCGATGTGGTGGACCGGGCGGGCAAGGCACGGCTGCTGCGGAGCTTCGCCGAGCAGGCCGGGGTGCCGCTCGCCCAGACCGTGGCCATCGGTGACGGTGCCAACGACCTGGACATGTTGAACACCGCAGGGCTGGGTGTGGCGTTCAATGCCAAGCCGGTCGTGCGGGAGGCGGCGCACACGGCGGTGAACGTCCCGTTCCTGGACACGGTGCTGTATCTGCTGGGCATCACGCGCGAAGAGGTCGAGGCGGCGGACGGCCTGATCGACTGACCGGACGGGCACGGCACAGGGAAGGGCCCCGGCGCGAAAACCGCGCCGGGGCCCTTCCCCGTTGTCCCCGGGTCAGTCGTTCGGCGTCCAGTATTCGACCAGCCTGCCCGCGCCGTGCCCCAGCGACTTCCAGGCGCCGGAGAACTCCACGACACCGTAGGCGGCGGTCGGGAATCCGTCCCTGGCCACCCGCGCCAGCTCCTCCCCGGCCGCCGAGCCCGAGAGGGCGTCCACGGCGGCGTGCATGCCGGGGTTGTGGCCGATGACCAGGAGGTTGCGGACCTCGTCGGGGGTCTCGTTGAACACGGCGATCAGATCGCCGAGGGAGGCGTCGTACAGCCTCTCCTCGTACACGGTCCTGGGGCGGTGCGGGAACTCGTGGACCGCGAGCTTCCAGGTCTCGCGCGTCCTGACGGCGGTCGAGCACAGGGCCAGATCGAAGTCGGTGCCGGAGTCGGCGAGCTTGCGGCCCGCGACGGGCGCCTCTTTGCGGCCGCGTTCCGCCAGCGGCCGCTTGTGGTCGGACTCCTGCGACCATTCCGCTTTTGCGTGCCTGAGAAGGACGATCCTGCGAGGTGTATCGACGCTCATACACCTCAGCTTCGCACGAAATGTGCCGCGTGGCGCAGGGGGTTGAGGTGCTCTCCCGGTCCGGGTGAACCACTCGATCGGCCCTCCGGGCGATCGTCAGCGGGAGAGCAGGTCCATGAGGTGCGCGAGCAGGCGGCCGAGCGAGGGATCACCGGTGGCGGCGCGTGCCTCGCCCGGGCCGGCGATCAGGAGCAGCAGGGCGGCGAACGCGAGGGCGGGGAGCACGACGGCCCACCACGGCAGCCGGATCTCGACGCCGTCCGCCGCTGGCGTGGTGGACCGGGTGTGCGTGCGGGCCGGCATGGCGCCTCCGTGGGTGTTCGGTTCGGTACTCAGAACCTACGGACCCGGCGGCGCCGGTCCCATCCGGTGGCCCACCCACTTCACCCTGAACCTGTCCCCCTAGGGGATGGGGGCCAGCCCCACCGTCCCCGGCGGTCAGCGCTCCGTCACGGGGAGGCGATCGAGGCGATCACACCGATGATCACGGTGATGAGCAGCATCGCCCCGAAGACGAGGAGAAGCTTCTTCTGGCCGTTCTGGGGGTTCGGGTCGAGCACAGGAGACATGGCTTCAGTCTCGCATCTCAGCACTCGTCCTCGATCGTCCGGTCCCGTCCGGCGAGTACGCCCGCGATCATCTGCGGCAGCATGAGGGCCGCCATCAGGCCGATCGGCAGCCCCCAGCCGCCGCTGTGCTGGTAGAGCACGCCGACGAGCAGCGGGCCGGGGATCGAGATCAGATAGCCGGTGGACTGGGCGAAGGCCGACAGCCTGACCACGCCCGCGCCGGTGCGCGAGCGCAGGCCGATCATCGTGAGGGCGAGCGGGAAGGCACAGTTGGCGACGCCGAGCAGCAGCGCCCAGACCCAGGCGCCGGCCGCGGGCGCGAGGTAGAGGCCCGCGTAGCCGACGAGCCCGCAGGCGCTCAGGAAGACGGCGATCGGGCCCTGGTTGCGCATGCGGGAGGCGACGCGGGGGATGACGAAGGCGAGCGGTACGCCCATCGCCATGGTCACCGCGAGCAGGAGGCCCGCCGTACCCGCCGAGACCCCGGCATCGCGGAAGATCTGCGGCATCCATCCCATGGTGATGTACGCGGCGGTGGCCTGGAGGCCGAAGAAGGAGGCGAGGGCCCAGGCGGTCCTGCTGCGGGTGATGCGCGGGGCCGGGCCCTTGCGCCGGTGTGCGGCGGGCTGTCCCGGTGCGTTGCCCCGGTCCCGCACCAGAGCGGTCCACGGCAGGACCGCGACGGCGGCCAGGACGCCCCAGAGCGCCAGCCCGGCCTTCCAGCTGCCGCTGAGCGCGTCCGTCATGGGCACGGTGACGGCCGCGGCGAGGGCGGTGCCGAGGGCCAGGGCCATGGAGTAGAGGCCGGTCATGGTGCCGACTCGGTCGGGGAACCAGCGCTTGACGATCACCGGCATCAGGATGTTGCTGACGGCGATCCCCATGAGGGCGAGGGCGCTGGCCGCGAGGAAGCCGGCCGCGCCGCCGGTGAAGGGGCGGACCGCCAGGCCCACGGCGATGGCCACCATGCCCGCGCAGACGACGGCGCCGGCGCCGAAGCGGCGGGCGAGCCGGGGCGCCATGACGCCGAAGAGCGCGAAGCAGAGCGGTGGTACGGAGGTGAGGACACCGGCGACGCTGCCGCTCATGCCGAGCCCGTCCCGTACCTCTTCGAGGAGGGCGCCGAGGCTGGTGATGGCGGGGCGCAGGTTGAGGGCGGCGAGTACGAGTCCGGCCATCACCAGGCGCAGGAACCACGGGGAGGGGCCGGTGGGCCGCTGTCCGGGCGGGGTGCGCCCGGACGGCGGTGCGGTCGTGGCGGGCGCTTCACCGAGCGTGGGGGTCCGTGTCTCGTCGTCGGGCATGACACCCATCATAGAATCATGGGATGATTGGTTGTCCAATCCCGAACAAGGAGCACCATGGCGCTGACGTCTCCCCGGCGTTCGGCTCTCGCCGATCAGGTGATTGCCCAGCTGAGGACCCAGATCACCTCCGGCGAGTGGCCCGTGGGCTCACGGATTCCCACCGAACCCGAGCTGGTCGAGCAGCTCGGGGTGGCCCGCAACACCGTCCGTGAGGCGGTTCGCGCGCTCGCGCACAACGGGCTGCTGGACATCCGGCAGGGTTCGGGCACCTACGTCGCCGCCACCAGCGAGCTGGCCGGGGTGATGCACCGGCGCTTCGCGTCCGCCGATCCGCGCCACGTCGCCGAACTGCGCTCCACGCTGGAGTCGTCGGCGGCGCGGCTGGCCGCGGCGCGGCGCACGGACCGGGATCTGCGGCAGCTCGATGCGCTCATGGCGCGGCGTGAGGAGACCTGGGCCGCGGGGGACGCGGAGGCGTTCGTCGCGGCCGACGCGACGCTGCACCTGGCCGTGGTCGCCGCCTCCCACAACGACGTGCTGACGGAGCTCTACGCGGACCTGGGGGATCTCCTGCGCGACTACCTGCGCGACGACGTCGGCCCCGAGCTGCGGCCGGAGAAGCACATGGACCACGCGCGGCTGGTCGAGGCGATCCGGGCGGGCGACGCGGAGACGGCCGCGGCGGAAGCCGCGAGCCATGCGCTGAGCTGCCTGGTGGACCGGGTCTGAGCGGGGTTTCAGGAGCCCCGGCGGTGGCTCACCCAGGCCGAGGCGACCTCTTTCCAGCAGCGGTCGTCGAGCCGTACGGTCTCGCCGGGACCCACCGCCACCGCCTTGCCGTCCGCGTCGACGTCCCACCAGCGGACACACTCGGTGTGCAGCCGCACCAGGTCGATTGAGGGGTAGGGGTTGTGGCAGTACGCGATGGTGCGGGAGCCCTCCACCGACGTACGGCACTCGGAACCGGCGGGCTCCGGGACGGGGGCGGGAGGGGCGGCGGCCCGGTTCGCCGCGTACCCGCCCACGGGAGCGACGAGAGCGGCGACGGCGGCCGGGACGGCCAGCAGGGCCGAGGCCCGGCGACGCGTGAGGCGCACAGCGGTCTCCTCCCGCAGCCTGACCACAAGTCCGGTTCCTGCCCATTCTGCGGGGGATCGGCCATCTTCTCGACCTGAGGCGGGCGGAGCGTCCCGGACGGCGGGCCCCGCCCGGAACGCGCGAAGGCCGCGCACCGCCGCCGGGAAGCCGGGGAAGCGGTACGCGGCCTTCGTGTGTACGAAGGGTCAGGCACCCATCATGTGCACGCCACCGTCGACGTGGATGATCTCGCCCGTGGTCTTCGGGAAGAAGTCCGAGAGCAGCGCGACGACACCACGGCCGGCCGGCTCCGGGTCGTTCATGTCCCACGCCAGCGGGGAGCGGTGGTTCCAGACGTCCGCGAGCTCGGAGAAGCCCGGGATGGACTTGGCGGCCATGGAGCGGAGCGGACCGGCGGAGACCAGGTTGCAGCGCAGGCCGTCCTTGCCCAGGTCACGGGCGAGGTAGCGGGAGGTGGCCTCCAGCGCGGCCTTGGCCGGGCCCATCCAGTCGTACTGCGGCCAGGCGTACTGCGCGTCGAAGGTGAGTCCGACGATCGAGCCGCCGTCGCTCATCAGCGGCTTGCAGGCCATGGCGAGCGACTTCAGCGAGAACGCCGAGACGTGCATCGCCGTGGCGACCGACTCGAACGGCGTGTTGAGGAAGTTGCCGCCGAGCGCGTCCTGCGGGGCGAAGCCGATGGAGTGCACGACGCCGTCGAGCGAGCCGAGCTCGTCGCGGACCAGACCGGCGAGGCGGTCCAGGTGCTCGTCGTTGGTCACGTCCAGCTCGATGACCTTCGCCGGCTCAGGCAGTTTCCTGGCGATGCGCTCGGTCAGCGTGGGCCGTGGGAAGGCGGTCAGAATGACCTGGGCGCCCTGCTCCTGGGCCACCTTCGCGGTGTGGAATGCAATGGACGACTCCATCAGCACACCCGTGATGAGGATGCGCTTGCCGTCGAGAATTCCGCTCATGGTGATCAGTGACCCATGCCCAATCCGCCGTCAACGGGGATGACGGCTCCAGTGATGTACGACGCGTCGTCGGAGGCGAGGAAGCGCACCGCTGCGGCGATCTCCCCGGGCTGCGCGTAGCGGCCGAGCGGCACCTGGGCGACGATGCCCTTGCGCTGCTCCTCGGTGAGCCCCTGGGTCATGTCGGTGTCGACAAACCCGGGCGCGACGACGTTGAAAGTGATGTTCCGCGAGCCGAGCTCACGGGCCAGCGACCGGGCGAAGCCGACGAGGCCCGCCTTGGAAGCGGCGTAGTTCGCCTGTCCGGCGGAGCCGAGGAGGCCCACGACGGAGGAGATGAGGACGACGCGGCCCTTCTTGGCGCGCAGCATGCCGCGGTTGGCGCGCTTGACGACCCGGAAGGTGCCGGTGAGGTTGGTGTCGAGCACCGACGTGAAGTCGTCCTCGGACATCCGCATCAGCAACTGGTCCTTGGTGATACCGGCGTTGGCCACCAGCACCTCGACGGGACCGTGCTTCTCCTCGATCTCCTTGTATGCCTGCTCCACCTGCTCGGTGTCCGTGATGTCGCAGCGAACGGCCAGGCAGCCCGCTTCGGTGAGTTCCTTCGGTGGCTCGCCGGAGCGGTAGGTGATCGCGACCTTGTCGCCGTTGTCGGCGAAAGCGCGGGCGATGGCGAGGCCGATGCCCCGGTTTCCTCCGGTGACGAGAACCGAGCGGCTCAACGGATCACCCTTTCCTTGGCGGTCTGGTACAGCGAAAACCTATCGGTACCGTGCCGCGCGCGGGGACTCGCCCTCTGACAGCGCCGCCCGGCGGCCTCTGTGGGGTTCCTACAGAACAGCGCGCGGCGGGCAAACCGGCCGGTTAAAAGCGAAGGCCCCGGGCGGCCGTACCCCTCATGATTCACTGCGGGGACATTGCAGAGGTGAGAAGGGAAGGCCCACGTGGCCCACGAGGTAGATCAGTCATTCCTGGCGCTGCCGCTGCGTGCCCTCGCCGACGCGGCGCTCGCACGCGCCCGCGCGCTCGGCTCGGTGCACGCGGACTTCCGGTTCGAGCGGGTGCGCAGCGCGAGCCGGCGGCTCCGTGACGCCCGGCCCTCCGGGTCGTCGGACACCACCGACCTCGGGTACGCGGTGCGGGTCGTGCACGGCGGGGCCTGGGGGTTCGCGTCCGGGGTCGACCTGACCATGGACGCGGCGGCGAAGGTGGCCTCGCAGGCCGTGGCCATGGCCAAGCTGTCGGCGAAGGTGATCGCGTCGGCGGGCTCCGACGAGCGGGTGGAGCTGGCGGACGAGCCCTCGCACGGCGAGCGGACCTGGGTCTCGGCGTACGAGACCGACCCCTTCTCCGTACCGGACGAGGACAAGGCGGAACTGCTCGCCGAGTGGAGCGCCAGGCTGCTGGGCGCCGAGGGCGTCGCGCATGTGGACGCCTCGCTGATGACCGTCCACGAGAACAAGTTCTATGCGGACACCGCGGGTACCGTCACCACCCAGCAGCGGGTGCGGCTGCATCCGCAGTTCACCGCGGTGGCGGTCGACGGGGCGACCGGTGAGTTCGACTCGATGCGGACCATCGCTCCGCCGGCCGGGCGCGGCTGGGAGTACCTGACGGGCACCGGCTGGGACTGGGACGCCGAGCTGGAGCGGATTCCGGGGCTGCTCGCCGAGAAGATGCGGGCGCCGGGCGTCGAGGCGGGGACGTACGACCTGGTCGTGGACCCGTCCAATCTCTGGCTGACCATCCACGAGTCGATCGGCCACGCCACCGAGCTCGACCGGGCGCTGGGTTACGAGGCGGCGTACGCGGGAACGTCGTTCGCCACCTTCGACCAGCTGGGCAAGCTGGCGTACGGCTCCCCCGTCATGAACGTCACGGGGGACCGCACCGCCGAGCACGGGCTCGCGACCATCGGGTACGACGACGAGGGCGTGGAGGCGCAGTCGTGGGACCTGGTGAAGGACGGGACGCTGGTCGGCTACCAGCTGGACCGCCGGATCGCGAAGCTGACGGGTCTGGGCCGGTCCAACGGGTGCGCGTTCGCGGACTCCCCCGGCCATGTGCCCGTCCAGCGCATGGCGAACGTGTCGCTGGCGCCCGATCCCGGCGGACTCTCCACCGAGGACCTGATCGGCGGGGTGGAGCGCGGGATCTACGTGGTCGGCGACCGGTCGTGGTCGATCGACATGCAGCGCTACAACTTCCAGTTCACCGGGCAGCGGTTCTTCCGGATCGAGAACGGCCGGCTGGCCGGTCAGCTCCGCGATGTCGCCTACCAGGCGACGACGACCGACTTCTGGGGCTCGATGGAGAAGGTCGGCGGCCCTCAGACGTACGTCCTGGGTGGCGCCTTCAACTGCGGCAAGGCCCAGCCGGGCCAGGTCGCCGCCGTCTCGCACGGCTGCCCGTCCGCCCTTTTCCGAGGCGTGAACATTCTCAACACCACGCAGGAGGCCGGACGATGAGCCGGGTCAGCAAGCCGTACGAGATCGTCGAGCGGGCCCTCGGGCTCTCCACCGCCGACGGGTGCGTCGTCATCGCCGACGAGACCTCCTCCGCCAATCTGCGCTGGGCCGGCAACGTGCTCACCACGAACGGGGTGACCCGGGGCCGGACCCTGACCGTCATCGCCACGGTCGACGGCGCCGAGGGCACGGCCTCCGGCGTGGTGTCCCGCTCGGCCGTCACCGCCGACGAGCTGGAACCGCTGGTCCGCGCCGCCGAGGCCGCCGCGCGCGGCGCCGGTCCGGCCGAGGACGCCCAGCCGCTGGTCACCGGGGTGCCCGCCTCCCCCGGTTTCACGGAGGCGCCGGCCGAGACGGGCGCCGCCGTGTTCGCCGGCTTCGCCCCGGCCCTCGGTGACGCCTTCGCCCGCGCCCGGGCCGGGGGCCGTGAGCTGTACGGCTTCGCCAACCACGAGATGACCTCGACGTACGTCGGTACGTCGACGGGGCTGCGACTGCGGCACGACCAGCCGAACGGCACGCTGGAGCTGAACGCCAAGTCCCCCGACCGTACGCGTTCGGCGTGGGCGGGCCACTCCACCCGGGACTTCGAGGACGTGGACCCGGCGGCGCTGGACGCGGAGCTGGCGCAGCGGCTGCGCTGGGCGGAGCGCCGTGTCGAGCTGCCCGCCGGGCGGTACGAGACGCTGCTGCCGCCGACCGCCGTGGCCGACCTGCTGATCTACCAGCTGTGGTCGTCGGCCGGCCGGGACGCGGCCGAGGGCCGGACGGTGTTCTCCCGGCCGGGCGGGGGCACGCGGCTCGGCGAGAAGCTCTCCGGTCTGCCGCTGAACCTGCGCAGCGACCCGCACGCGCCGGGTCTGGAGTCCGCGCCGTTCGTGATCGCCCACGCGTCGGGGGACGGCGGTTCCGTCTTCGACAACGGTCTGCCGCTCGCACCGACGGACTGGATGAAGGACGGCAGGCTGGAGCGCCTGACCACGACGCGGCACTCGGCGGGGCTGACGGGGCTGCCCGTCGCTCCGGCCATCGACAATCTGGTGCTGGACGCCGGTGGTGAGCTCTCCCTGGCGGAGATGGTCGCCGCGACGAGCGGCCGCGCCCTGCTGCTGACCTGCATGTGGTACATCCGCGAGGTCGATCCGGCGACGCTGCTGCTGACCGGCCTGACCCGTGACGGGGTGTACCTCGTCGAGGACGGGGAGGTCGTCGGCGAGGTGAACAACTTCCGGTTCAACGAGTCGCCCGTCGACCTGCTGTCGCGGGCCGCGGAAGCGGGCCGTACGGAGAAGACGCTGCCGCGGGAGTGGGGCGACTGGTTCACCCGGGCCGCGATGCCCGCGCTGCGCATTCCGGACTTCAACATGAGCTCGGTCAGCCTCGGGGTATGACCCACCTAGACTGACCGGACTGGCGCACCGCCATACCCGAGTAGACCCGAGTAGACCCGAGTAGAGGAGACACGGAACCGTGACGGACATCGTCGACGAGCTGAAGTGGCGCGGGCTGTTCGCCCAGTCCACCGACGAGGACGCCCTGCGCAAGGCTCTCGCGGACGGTCCGGTCACGTTCTACTGCGGCTACGACCCCACCGCCGCCAGTCTCCACGTCGGGCACCTGGTCCAGGTGCTCACCATGCGCCGGCTCCAGCAGGCCGGGCTCAGGCCGCTGGCCCTGGTGGGCGGGGCGACCGGTCAGATCGGTGACCCGCGCCCGACCGCCGAGCGCACGCTGAACGACCCGGAGACGGTGGCCGCCTGGGTCTCGCGGCTGCGGGCCCAGATCGAGCCGTTCCTCTCCTTCGAGGGCGACAACGCGGCGGTCATGGTGAACAACCTGGACTGGACCGCGGGCATGTCCGCGATCGAGTTCCTGCGGGACATCGGCAAGCACTTCCGGGTCAACAAGATGCTCACGAAGGACTCCATCGCCCGGCGGCTGGAGTCCGAGGAGGGCATCAGCTACACCGAGTTCAGCTACCAGCTGCTCCAGAGCATGGACTTCCTGGAGCTGTACCGCCGCTACGGCTGCACCTTGCAGCAGGGCGGCAGCGACCAGTGGGGCAACCTCACGGCGGGCCTCGACCTCATCCACCGCCTGGAGCCGGGCGCCTCGGTGCACGCGCTGGCGACGCCGCTCATGGTGAAGGCGGACGGGACGAAGTTCGGCAAGTCCGAGAGCGGCGCCGTCTGGCTCGACGCCGGGATGACGACGCCGTACGCGTTCTACCAGTTCTGGCTGAACGCGGACGACCGGGACATCTCGCGGTACATGCGCATCCTCAGCTTCAAGAGCCGTGAGGAGCTCGAGGAACTGGAGAAGCTGACGCAGGAGCGTCCGCAGGCCCGCTCCGCGCAGCGCTCACTGGCGGAGGAGCTGACCACGCTGGTGCACGGCGGCGCGCAGTGCGCCGCCGTCATCGCCGCGTCGAAGGCCCTCTTCGGCCAGGGCGACCTGGCCGAGCTGGACGAGGCGACACTGAGCGCCGCGCTCTCCGAGGTGCCCCACGCGCGGGTCACCGAGCTCGGACCGCTGGTCGACCTGCTGGTGGAGACGGGCCTGGCGCCGAGCAGGTCGGGCGCCCGCCGCACGGTGAAGGAGGGCGGCGCCTACCTGAACAACGTGAAGGTCACGGACGGTGAGAGCGCTCCGGCGCGCGAGGAGCTGCTGCACGGGCGCTGGCTCGTGCTGCGCCGCGGCAAGAAGAACCTGGCGGCGATCGAGCTCACGGCCGGCTGACACCGGGCGGACCGCCTCCGTATCCCCGGACCTGCGCGGCACAGCGGCCGGACACACATCCGGTGTCCGGCCGCTGTGCCGCGCCGGTGAGACGGTCAGGTTCTCCGTTTGCCACCGCCGCGGATCGAGTTCCACAGCATGTCTCCCACGCCGACGACCACCACGGCACCGATCAGTTGCAGCAGGTGACGGATCCAGTCGATGCCCTTGGTGTCATTGACACCGATCCAGGTCGCGACGGCGTTGCCGAGGACACTGCCGATGATGCCGAACACCACCGTCAGCCACAGGGGGATGTTCTGCTTGCCCGGCAGGATCGCTCTGGCGAGCAGACCGAGCACCAGACCTACGATGATTGCCCACAACCAGCTCATTTCGCCTCCTCGTGCGGCGCAGTGTGCGCACGTCCGGCCAGTCTCCGGCCGTCTCGGGTACGGCGCACGCCGTAGGGGTCCGTACGTGGCGCACCGCAGTGGCCGCGGTCGCACGGACGGGCCCCCGGTCTCGATCCGCGCGCATCCCGGGCGTACCGTGGAAGGGACCCGGTCCCGGAGTGTCCGGCGCAGTGATCTGGTGGTGGAGCATGAGGCGGAAGCGGAGCGACGCGGAGGTCTTCCGCATCACGGGCGCGCGGCAGAGCCTCGCCGACGACGTGCGGGGCAGGCAGCGGCGCTATGTGATCTCGATGTCCGTGCGGACCCTCGCCGTGGTGCTGTCGGCGGTGCTGTGGAACGTCGAGCGGCATGTGGCGGTCGTGGCGCTCGTGCTGGGTGTCCTCCTCCCGTACGTGGCGGTCGTCATCGCCAACGGGGGCCGGGAGAACGCCACTTCGCTCCCTTCGGCCTTCGTCGCCTCCCCGGTGCTGCCCGCTCTGGACGCCGCTCCCCCGGCAGGCGGGACAGCGGCCGGGGAGGAAGCCGGGACGCCCCGGGAAGCCCCGATTCCGCATGCCGGCGGCTGACCTCGCACGGCGTCCTCGGAGCCCCGATACGGCTGAGGTCAATCATCAGGTTCCGGTGCACCGCACCCCGGTCCCCGTGGCATACTTCGTACGCGCTCCGCATCCCCCGTCGGAGCGACGGACCGACGCCGGGCAGCTCCCCCCGTGGCTGCTCGGCGTCGCCTTTTCTCCGGCGGGGACGCGTCGGCCGGCCGCTGTGACGGCTGGCCTAGGGTTGACCCCGTGAACATCTTCGAGACCCGTCCCGAGAGCGCCGCCCCTTCGCCCGTCTGCTCCGCCAAGGGCTGTCGCGACGCCGCGGTGTGGGTGCTCGCCTGGAACAACCCGAAGCTGCACACCCCCGAGCGCCGCAAGACCTGGCTGGCCTGCGACGAGCACCGGGCGCATCTGTCGTCGTTCCTCGACGTCCGCGGCTTCCTCAAGGACGTCGTCACCCTGGCGCAGTGGGAGTCCTCAGCCGCCGATCGCTGACATCGGACGGTCGGGCTGGAGGAAGGCCGGGTCGTCGAGGCCCGAGCCGGCTTTCTTGCCCCACATCGCGAGCTTCCAGATCCTGGCGATCTCCTCGTCGGGAGCCGTCGAACGCAAGGCGGCGCGCAGGTCCGTCTCCTCGCGGGCGAAGAGGCAGGTGCGGATCTGTCCGTCCGCGGTGAGCCGGGTGCGGTCGCAGGCCCCGCAGAACGGCCGGGTGACGGAGGCGATGACGCCCACGCGGTGTGGTCCGCCGTCCACGGTCCAGCGCTCGGCCGGTGCGGAGCCTCGCTCCTCGTCGCCTTCGGCGGTGAGCGTGAAGCGGGTGCGCAGCGAGGCGAGGATGTCACCGGCTGTGATCATCCCGTCCCGCTTCCAGCCGTGCTGGGCGTCGAGGGGCATCTGCTCGATGAAGCGGAGCTCGTAGGCGTGGGCCACGGCCCAGGCCAGCAGCTCCGGTGCCTCGTCGTCGTTGAGGCCCGGCATCAGGACGGTGTTGACCTTGACGGGGGTGAGGCCGGCGTCCCGGGCCGCCGCGAGGCCGTCGAGCACGTCCTGGTGGCGGTCACGGCGGGTGAGGGTCTTGAAGACGTCGGGGCGCAGGGTGTCCAGGGAGACGTTGACCCGGTCCAGACCCGCCGCCTTGAGGGCGGCGGCGGTGCGCTTGAGCCCGATGCCGTTGGTCGTGAGCGACATCCTGGGGCGCGGCTCCAGGGCGGCGCACTGCTCGACTATGGAGACGAGACCGGGGCGGAGCAGGGGCTCTCCCCCGGTGAAGCGGACCTCGCGGATTCCGAGGTCGGTGACGGCGATCCGGATGAGCCTGACGATCTCGTCGTCGCTGAGCAGTTCGGTCTTGGAGAGCCACTGCAGGCCCTCTTCGGGCATGCAGTAGGTGCATCGCAGATTGCACTTGTCCGTCAGCGATACACGCAGGTCGGTGGCGACCCGGCCATAGGTGTCGATGAGCACTGTGGGCCCCCTCCCCCGGTGATGTGCGCGGTTGTGGTCTGACTGTTCCGAGCCTACGCGAGACCTGTGACATCGCGAGGGCCCGTTTGCCACGAGGTACGGCGCGGCCGCGTCGTAGGACTCTACGACGCGGCCGGGCCGACGGGGTGGTGCGGGAGCGGAACGGCTCCGTGAACTCCTGCTCTCAGTGCGCTCCGGTGCCGGTGAGGGACTTGACCTCCAGCTCGGCGTACTTGCCCTTGTCCGGCTCCTCCTTCGAGATGAGGGAGCCGGCCCAGCCGAGCAGGAAGCCCAGCGGGATGGAGATGAGGCCCGGGTTCTCCAGCGGGAACCAGGCGAAGTCGACGCCGGGGAACATCGACGACGGCTTGGAGGAGACGACCGGGGAGAACAGCACCAGCAGGACGGACGAGGCGAGACCGCCGTAGATCGACCACAGGGCGCCCTGGGTGGTGAAGCGCTTCCAGAACAGGCTGTAGAGGATCGTCGGCAGGTTGGCCGAGGCGGCGACCGCGAAGGCGAGGGCGACCAGGCCGGCGACGTTCATGTCCCGGGCGAGTGCGCCGAGGGCGATGGAGACGACACCGATGGCGACGGTCGCCCAGCGGGCGGCACGGACCTCCTCCTTCTCGGTGGCCTTGCCCCGGCGGATGACGTTGGCGTAGATGTCGTGCGCGAAGGACGACGAGGACGCCAGGGTCAGTCCGGCGACGACGGCCAGGATCGTGGCGAAGGCGACGGCGGAGATCACGGCGAGCAGGATGGCGCCGCCGGTGGAGCCCGCACCGCCGCCGATCTCCAGGGCGGCGAGCGGGGCCGCCGTGTTGCCCGCCTTGTTCGACGCGATGATGTCGTCCGGCTTGAGCAGGGCCGCCGCACCGAAGCCGAGCACGATCGTCATCAGGTAGAAGGCGCCGATGATGCCGATGGCCCAGTTCACGGACTTACGGGCGGCCTTGGCCGTGGGCACGGTGTAGAAGCGGATCAGGATGTGCGGCAGGCCCGCCGTGCCGAGGACCAGGGCGATGCCCAGCGAGATGAAGTCCAGCTTGGATGTGCCGGTGGCGCCGTACTTCAGGCCGGGCTCCAGGAAGGCGGTGCCCTTGCCGCTGTTGCTCGCCGCCGTACCGAGCAGGTCGGAGATGTTGAAGTTGAACTTCAGCAGGATCAGGAAGGTGATCAGCAGGGTGCCCGCGATGAGGAGGACGGCCTTGACCATCTGCACCCAGGTGGTGCCCTTCATGCCGCCGATGGTGACGTACACGATCATGAGCAGGCCGACGAGGGCGACGATCGCGATCTTCCCGCCGTCGCTGGTGATGCCGAGCAGCAGGGAGACCAGGACGCCGGCGCCCGCCATCTGGGCCAGCAGGTAGAAGATCGAGACGACGATCGTCGAGGTGCCCGCGGCGGTGCGGACGGGGCGCTGGCGCATGCGGTAGGCGAGGACGTCGCCCATCGTGTAGCGGCCGGAGTTGCGCAGGGGCTCGGCGACCAGCAGCAGGGCGACGAGCCAGGCGACCAGGAAGCCGATGGAGTAGAGGAAGCCGTCGTATCCGAAGAGGGCGATGGCGCCCGCGATGCCGAGGAACGACGCGGCGGACATGTAGTCGCCCGAGACCGCGAGGCCGTTCTGGAAGGCGGTGAACTGGCGTCCGCCCGCGTAGAAGTCCGAGGCGCTCTTGGTCTGGCGGCCGGCCCAGACGGTGATGAAGAGGGTCGCCACGACGAACACCCCGAACAGGGCGATGATCAGCGGCCGGTGCTCGCTCGCTCCTTCGGCGGCGAGCTGGACACCGGGGTGGGTGAGAGCGGCGGCGCTCATACGTCGGCCTCCATACGGGACTTGATCGCTGCGGCCTTCGGGTCGAGCTGGGTGGAGGCGTGGCGCGAGTAGAGCCAGGCGATGAGGAACGTGGTGACGAACTGGAGGAGCCCGAAGACCAGGGCCACGTTGATGTTGCCCACGACCTTGGTGCCCATGAAGTCCCCGGCGTAGCTGGACATCAGCACGTACAGCAGGTACCAGAGCACGAAGGCGACGGTCAGGGGGAAGGCGAAGGCGCGGTGCGAGCGGCGCAGCGCACCGAACTCCGCGCTCTCCTGCACCGCGACGAAAGCCTCGGTGGTGGGTTGGACAGGCCCCGTACTGGCCGGGGGCGGGGGTGCATCGGTAGCCACGGAATCTCCTCGCGACGCGGGTGCGGCGGTGGTGGGAAGGGCGTTGTTCAAGGGGGCCTTCGTATCGGGGGTGGTGGAACGACTCCCCCTGACAACGGCACGGAGAGCGGCGCGAAGCGGTTCACCGGTCCTCTCCCCGTATCCCGCTCGCCTCTTCGGCCACCTGTCCGGAGCGTCACATATCGAATCGAACTCACTTGCCCTTGAGTCATTGATGCACCGGGATGATCAGCGCTAACTTCACTCGTCATGTACTCGACCAGGCACGCCCGTGTCCGGTCGACTGGCACGGATGATGTGGAGAACCCATGGCTCATCTGGCATCCAGGCGGACGCGCGCACTCGCGCTGCCCGTCGGACTCGCACTCACCGCTTCGCTGGGCTTCCTTCCGACGGCGGTGGCCTCGGCCGCTCCGGCGGACGGACCGTCCACCGCGGCGGTCACGGCCGACGGGCCGAAGCTGTCCTACGTCGTCAACACCAAGCTCGGCTCAGGTGCGGTCAAGCACGTCAGGAAGGCCATAGCCGACGCGGGCGGCACGGTCGTCATCTCGTACGACCGAATAGGCGTCATCGTCGTCCACTCGCAGAACCCGGACTTCGCCAGGACGATCCGGCAGGCGCGCGGGGTCACCTCGGCCGGTGCCACGCGCACCAACCCGATCGTGCCCCAGGCGACGAAGGACGTCGGCTCCGCCGCGCAGCCGCTCACCGCCGCCCAGGCCGCCGCCGCCGCGGCCGGCGCGACGGCGGCCCAGGACCCGCTGGAGCCCCTGCAGTGGGACCTGCCCGCCATCAAGGCGGACAAGGCCCACGAGATATCCGAGGGCAGCGGCGAGGTCACGGTCGCGGTCATCGACACGGGTGTCGACGACACGCACCCCGACCTCGCCCCGAACTTCGACCGTGCGGCATCGGCGAACTGCGTGACGGGTGCGCCGGACACCACCGAGGGTTCCTGGCGTCCCGCGGCCGGCGAGAGCGACCACGGCACGCACGTCGCCGGAACCATCGCGGCGGCGAAGAACGGCGTCGGCGTGACAGGTGTCGCGCCCGGGGTCAAGGTGTCCGGCATCAAGGTGTCGACGCCGAGCGGCTTCTTCTACACCGAGGCCGTCGTGTGCGGCTTCATGTGGGCGGCCGAGCAGGGCGTCGAGGTGACGAACAACAGCTACTACACCGACCCGTGGCTGTTCAACTGCAAGAACGACCCCGACCAGGGTGCCCTGGTCGAGGCGGTCGCCCGTGCCTCCCGTTACGCGGAGCGCAAGGGCACCGTCAACGTCGCGGCGGCCGGCAACTCGGACCACGACCTGGCCGCGGACGCGATAGAGGACACCACGAGCCCGAACGACACCACGCCGGTCACGCGCACGATCGACCCGGCCGAGTGCCTCGACATCCCGGCCCAGCTGCCGGGCATCGTGACCGTCGCCGCGACGGGCGCCAAGGGTCTGAAGTCCTCGTACTCGAACTACGGCCTCGGCGTCATCGACGTGGCCGCCCCGGCGGCGACTCGACGAGGTTCCAGACGCCCGCGCCGCCGGCCACCAGCGGGCTGATCCTGTCCACGCTGCCCGGCGGGAAGTTCGGCTACAAGGCCGGTACCTCCATGGCAGCCCCGCACGTCGCGGGTGTCGTGGCGCTGATCAAGTCGACCCACCCGCGTGCCTCGGCGTACCAGGTCAAGGCGCTGCTGACGCACCAGGCCGACGCCACCGCGTGCGGGGCGCCGTACGACATCGACGGTGACGGCGCCGTCGACGCGGTCTGTGAGGGCGGCACGAACTACAACGGCTTCTACGGAGCCGGTGTCGTGGACGCACTGGACGCCGTCCGCCGCTGATCCGCCGCACGGCGTGGGGAAGGGCCGGGGACGGCGGTCCCCGGCCCTTCCCGCGCGCGGCTCACGGCTTGATGAGCACCTTCAGGGCCGTACGCTCGTCCATCGCCTTGTAGCCATCGGCCACCCCGTCCAGGCCCACGGTCAGGTCGAAGACCGGCGAGGGGTCGATCGTGCCGTCCAGGACGTCCGGGAGGAGTTCCGGGATGTACGCGCGCACGGGGGCGACGCCGCCGCGCAGGGTGATGTTGCGGTCGAACATGGCGTCGAGGTCCAGACCGGTACCGCTGCCGTGCGGGACACCGACGTAACCGATGGCCCCGCCGTCGCGGACGACGCCGATCGCCGTGCGCATCGACTGTTCGGTGCCGACCGCCTCGATCACGCAGTGGGCGCCTTCGCCGCGGGTCAGTTCCCGTACGGCGGCGAGTGCCGCATCGCCGCGCTCGGCGACGACGTCCGTGGCGCCGAAGGTGCGCGCGATGTCCGTACGGGCGCTGTGGCGGCCGAGCGCGATGATCCGCCCGGCGCCGAGGCGCTTGGCGGCCATGACGCCGCACAGGCCGACCGCTCCGTCGCCGACGACGGCGACCGTGCTCCCGGGCCGCACGCCCGCGCCGACGGCCGCGTGGTGGCCGGTGCCCAGCACGTCGGAGAGGGCGAGGAGCGCGGTGAGCAGCCGGTCGTCGGTGGCAGCGGCGGACGGGAGTTTGACGAGGGTTCCGTCGGCGAACGGCACCCTGACCGCCTCGCCCTGGCCGCCGTCCGAGCCCACCGAGCCCCAGAAGCCGCCCTGCGGGCAGGAGGTGGTGAGACCCTCCGCGCAGTACGCGCACGTGCCGTCGGACCAGCGGAACGGGACGACCACGAGGTCACCGGGTGCGAAGCCGTTCACCTCGTGGCCCGCCTCCTCGACGATGCCGAGGAACTCGTGGCCGATGCGCTGGCCGGGCCGGCGGGCGGACTCGCCCCGGTACGCCCACAGGTCGCTGCCGCAGACACAGGACCGCAGGACCCGCAGGACCACATCGGTGGGCTGCTGGATCGTGGGGTCGGGCACCTCCCGCACACGGATGTCGTGGGGGGCTTGGATGACGATGGCGCGCATGCGGTGGGGTCCTCGCTGGTCTCAGACGCTGATACGCCGTTCACGGTACGCCCCGCCGCCGTCCGGGCCGCTGCCCGCCCCGGGTGCGTGGCGGGCGAGGAGGAACGTGAGGAACAGGGAGCGGGCGAGCCGGTCGCCGCGCGGGACGGAAGCAGTCATCGGGTGGGTTCCGCGGCCGGAGCGGTCACGGCGGGGGCGGCCGGGGCGGCGGTGGGGGCGCCGGGGCCGGCGGGCTGCCAGCCCGGTCCCCGGAAGACCCGCCCGGCGCGCTCCCGCCAGTTCCGGGCCGCCCGGACGTCGCGGGCGATGGCCGCGTACTCGTGAGTCGCCACGCGCAGCGGGTTGTTCGTCTCGATGTTCTTCGTCAGTCCGAAGACGGGCCGTTCGGTCTCGGGGGTGAAGGAGCGGAACAGCCGGTCCCAGACGATCAGGATGCCGCCGAAGTTGCGGTCGAGGTAGCCGCCCTGGGAGGCGTGGTGCACCCGGTGGTGGGACGGGGTGTTGAGTACGTACTCGAAGGGCCTGGGCAGCTTGTCGACGCGCTCGGTGTGCACCCAGAACTGGTAGACGAGGTTGACCGCCGAGCAGAAGGCGAGCGCCGCCGGGTGGACGCCGAGGGCGATGAGCGGGACGTAGAACGGCCAGACGGTCAGCGAGGTCCAGGGCTGGCGGAGCGCGGTGGTGAGGTTGAACCTGCGGCTGGAGTGGTGGACCACGTGGCAGGCCCAGAGGACGCGTACGACGTGGTGTCCCCGGTGGGACCAGTAGTAGAAGAAGTCCTGGGCGAGCAGCATCAGCAGGACCGTCCACCACAGGACGGGGACGCGCAGCGGGGTCAGTTCGAAGACCGCCGTGTAGACGGCGACGATGGGGATCTTCCACAGCAGGTCGAAGACCAGGCTGCCGAGCCCCATGGTGACGCTGGTGGCTGCGTCCCTGGCGTCGTAACCGGCGGCGTCCTCGTCCGGATGGAACCGGTAACTGACCATTTCGACCACGGTGAGCAGGACGAAGGCAGGTATCGACCACAGCACGACATCGGGCAGGTTCGGCTCCATGCGAGCACCGTAGAGGCGCCGGACGGCCGCCGCCAGATGTTGTTACCCACAAGTATGCGAGACGGTGCGTCAGCAGGCTTCGGTGCCTTCCGCCGGGAGCGCCACCCACCCGCCCGCCGCGTACCTGGCACCGCTCGCCCCCCGCCGCGGGCTTCCCCGTGAACCTGTGCCCGTCATCCGGAGGATGGCCGGGCGGTGCGGCGAACCGGTCCTCGCGGCGGGGGAGTTGGCCGGCGGGCGCCGGTGTATGCCGTGGCGGGGCGCGATCCCCGCCCGCGCCCCGCCTGTTCACGGAGACGGCCGAATAGGGGACTGTCAGTCGCGGCCCGTATTCTCTGTGACCATGCTCGACGACCGTCAGACCGCAGCGCCGTGGCCGACCGCCTACCCACAGGGGTACGCGGTCGTCGACGTGGAGACCACCGGACTCGCCCGCGACGACCGGATAGTGTCGGCTGCCGTCTACCGGCTCGACGCCCAGGGCAACGTCGAGGACCACTGGTACACGCTCGTCAACCCCGAACGGGATCCGGGCCCGGTCTGGATCCACGGGCTGACCACCAAGCTCCTGGAAGGCGCGCCGCTCTTCCCCGAGGTGGCCGCGCAGTTGTCCGAACGGCTCGCGGACCGGGTGCTCGTCGCGCACAACGCGGCGTTCGACTGGTCGATGATCGCCCGGGAGTACGCGCGCGCCTCGGCCGTCGCCCCCGTCGCGCAGCGGCTGTGCACCATCGCCCTCTCCAAGGAGCTGCGGCTGCCGCTGCCCAACCACAAGCTGGAGTCGCTGGCCGCGCACTTCGGCGTGGTGCAGCAGCGCGCGCACCACGCGCTCGACGACGCCCGGGTGCTCGCCGAGGCGTTCCGGCCCAGTCTGCACGCGGCGGCGCTCGGCGGTGTGCGGCTGCCGCTGCTGGAGTGCCGGCCGCTGACCGAGTGGTCCGACTCCCCGGTCACCCCCCGGGTCGGCTACCAGGCTTCGCACGGTCAGACCAGCTGGCGGGCCTCGCGCAGGCTCCCGGCCTGCCCGTACCCGAATCCGGGACGGTACGACAAGGACAGACCCCTCATGCAGGGCATGCGTGTGGCGTTCTCCGGTGACACCTCGATCGACCGCGAACTGCTGGAGGACCGGACGGTGGAGGCGGGACTGCACGTGGCGAGCAGCGTCTCCCGGCTGACCAGCCTGCTCGTCACCAACGACCCGGACGCCGCGACCTCCAAGACGGTGAAGGCCAAGTCGTTCGGCACTCCGATCCTGGAGGAGAGCGCCTTCACCCATCTGCTGCGGGACGTTGCGCCGGCGCCGTCATCGGAGTGAACCGGACGCGACTCGCCCGGTATCCGCTCGCCCGCCGCCGCCATGCGCCCCACCCTGTGGCGCATGGCACGTTGTGAGGTCTGCGGAAACGACTACGGCATGTCCTTCGAGGTGCACGCGCAGGGCGCGGTGCACGTCTTCGACTGCTTCGCCTGCGCCATCCACCGCATGGCGCCCCTCTGCGAGCACTGCCGGGTGCAGGTCATCGGACAGGGCGTCGAGGTCGAGGGCCACTGGTTCTGCGGGGCGCACTGCGCCCGGGCCGAGGGAAGGACGGGCATCGTGGACAAAGTATGACGGTCCGGTACAGCGCCGCTCCCACCCCTGCGTACCGCGCCCCATGACCCCGGTTGTACCGTCGTGGGGTGTACCGCTTCCTGTTGACCCGGCAGTGGGTGATCCTCACCCTGCTCGCGCTCGTCCTGATTCCGACGATGGTCGAGCTGGGTTTCTGGCAGTTCCACCGGCATCAGCACCGGGTCGCCCAGAACTCGCTGATCTCGCACAACCTCAAGGCGAAGCCGGTCCCGGTCGCCGAGCTGACCTCCCCCGGGCACACCGTCCCGCGAGCCGACTACTGGCGTGCGGTCACGGCCACCGGAACGTTCGACACCGGGCACGAAGTGGTCGTACGGCGGCGGACCTCCGGTGACGACCGGCTCGGGGCGCACGTCCTGACCCCGTTCGACCTCACGGACGGCGGCACCGTCCTGGTCAACCGCGGCTGGGTGCCGACCGACGGTGACCAGCGGGCGTTCCCCGAGGTCCCCGCCCCGCCCAGGGGCGAGGTGACCGTCACCGGACGGCTCAAGGCCGACGAGACGACGGGCAGCAGCGGCATCAAGGACCTGTCGGGTCTGCCGGAGCGCCAGGTCATGCTGATCAACAGCGGCCAGCAGTCCGAGCTGCTGTCCCGGCCCGTACTCGGCGGCTATCTGGAACAGACCGGGCCCGAGCCCGCCGGGGGCCTTCCCGAACAGATCGCCTCCCCCGACGACAGCTCCATCGGGGCGCACATGGCCTACGCCGTGCAGTGGTGGCTGTTCGCCGCCGGGGTGCCGGTCGGCTGGGTGATCCTCGTACGCCGGGAGAAGCACGACCGCCAGGAGGCCGCGGCACGGGACGGGGACGCCACGGAACCCGGGCGCCCCGCGACCGCCGGCGCGGCGGTCTGACACCTCGCTCCCCGGGCCTGCTTAACAAGACGCGGCTTCGGGAACACGCCAGAGCGTGACTCCACGCATCGAGGACTACGCCCTCATCGGCGATCTCCAGACCGCCGCCCTGGTCGGCAGGAACGGTTCCGTCGACTGGCTCTGCCTTCCCCGCTTCGACTCCGGTGCCTGCTTCGCCGCCCTGCTCGGCGACGAGGACAACGGCCACTGGCGCATCGCCCCCACGGGCACGGACAGCTCGGACACCTGCACGCGACGCGGTTACGCGGGCGACTCCCTCGTCCTGGAGACGTTCTGGGAGACCCCCACCGGCACCGTCAAGGTGACCGACTTCATGCCCCAGCGCGACAAGGCCCCCGACCTCATGCGGATCGTCGAGGGGGTCAGCGGCAGTGTGGACATGAGCTCCGTGCTGCGGCTGCGCTTCGACTTCGGTTCGATCGTGCCCTGGATGCGCCGCTCGCACGGCCACCGGGTGGCCGTCGCGGGCCCCGACTCCGTGTGGCTGCGCAGCGATCCGCCGGTCAGGACCTGGGGGCAGCAGTTCTCCACCTGCTCCTCCTTCACCGTGGCCGAGGGCGAGCAGGTGGCGTTCGTCCTCACCTGGCACGCCTCGCACGCGCCGCGCCCCAAGCTGATCGACCCGTACAAGGCGCTCGGGCACACGCTGTCCGACTGGGCGCGGTGGGCAGAGCGGTGCACCTACCGGGGTCCGCACCGCGAGGCCGTCCTGCGCTCCCTCATCACGCTGAAGGCGCTCACCTACGGCCCGACCGGCGGCATCGTGGCGGCCCCCACCACCTCGCTGCCCGAGGAGATCGGAGGCGTACGGAACTGGGACTACCGCTACTGCTGGCTCCGCGACTCCACCCTGACACTCGGCGCCCTGCTCGCGGCCGGATACCTGGACGAGGCCGCCGCCTGGCGGGACTGGCTGCTGCGGGCGGCCGCCGGGGACCCCGCGGACCTCCAGATCATGTACGGCCTGGCCGGCGAGCGCAGGCTCCCCGAGACGGAGCTGCCGTGGCTGCGCGGGTACGAGCACTCCCGCCCGGTCCGCACCGGCAACCAGGCGGTGGGCCAGCGGCAGCTCGATGTGTACGGAGAGGTCATCGACTCGCTCAAGCTGGCCCGTGACGCCGGTCTCGCGGACAAGTCGCACGCCTGGAAGCTCCAGCTCAGTCTGCTCGGCTTCCTGGAGTCCACCTGGCGCGAGCCGGACGAGGGCCTGTGGGAGATCCGCGGGGAGCGCCGCCACTTCGTGCACTCCAAGGTGATGGCGTGGGTCGCCGCCGACCGTACGGTGCGCTCCCTGGAGGAGAACCCGGAGCTGCCCGGGGACGCCGACCGGTGGCGGGTGATGCGGGACGCGGTGCACGCGGAGGTCTGCGAGAAGGGCTACGACCCCGTACGCAACACCTTCACGCAGTCCTACGGCTCCACGGCACTGGACGCCGCCACACTGCTGATCGTGCGGAGCGGGTTCCTGCCGCCCCACGATCCCCGGGTCGTCGGCACGGTCGACGCGGTCCGGGAGGAGCTGGGCAGCGACGGCCTGGTGCGCCGCTACAGCACCGACGGCGCCTCGGCCGACGGGCTCCCGGGCAGTGAGGGCGCCTTCGTCGTGTGCTCGTTCTGGCTGGCGGACGCGCTGCTGCGGACCGGCCGCGCGGCCGAGGCCGAGGGGCTGTTCGAGCGGCTGCTGGCGCTGCGCAACGACGTGGGGCTGCTGTCGGAGGAGTACGACGCGGTGGCCGGCCGTCAGCTCGGCAACTTCCCGCAGGCGTTCAGCCACATCGGGCTGGTGAACACCGCCGTCGCACTCGCCGCGCACGACCCGGCAGGATAGGGCCATGGATCTTGGACTGAAGGACCGTGTGTACATCGTCACCGGCGCCACCCGCGGGCTGGGCAACGCCACCGCGCGCGCCCTGGCCGCGGACGGCGCGAAGGTGGTCATCACCGGCCGGGACGGGAAGAGCGTGACGGCGGCAGCCGCCGCCCTGGGGCCGGACGCCGTGGGGCTGGCCGCCGACAACGCCGATCCGGCAGCCGCCCAGCTCCTCGTGGACACCGCGAAGGAACGGTTCGGCCGGCTGGACGGCATCCTCATCAGCGTCGGCGGGCCCGCGCCGGGCTTCGCCGCGGACAACAGCGACGAGCAGTGGCGGACGGCCTTCGAGTCGGTCTTCCTGGGTGCCGTCCGTCTGGCGCGCACGACGGCCGCGGCCCTCGGTGAGGGCGGCGTCATCGGCTTCGTGCTCTCCGGCTCGGTGCACGAGCCGATCGCGGGTCTGACCATCTCCAACGGGCTGCGCCCGGGACTCGCGGGCTTCGCCAAGTCCTTGGCCAACGAGCTGGGCCCCCGCGGCATCCGGGTCGTGGGGGTCCTGCCGGCCCGGATCGACACCGACCGGGTGCGGGAACTCGACGCGCTGTCCGGTGACGCGGAGGCGGCCCGTACCGCCAACGAGGCCCGTATCCCGCTGCGCCGCTACGGCACGCCGGAGGAGTTCGGGAAGACCGCGGCCTTCCTGCTCTCACCCGCCGCGTCCTATCTGACGGGCCTGATGGTCCCCGTCGACGGCGGCTCCCGGCACGGCTTCTGACCGCTCCGCACCGGGGCCGGCGTCAGTTCACCCGCTGGGCACGGTGTCTGACGGCCGTCAGGCGGACCTCGGCCGGCAGCTCGTCCAGGCCCGCGGAGTCCCTTGCGTGGGCCAGCGCCTGGTCGGCGAGGCCGCGCAGCGCCTGGTCCGGGCGGGCGTGCGGCTCCATCAGCAGCCGGATACCGGCGTGCGGTGCGGAGCGCCGGCCGGTCAGCACGACGTGGGCGCGCGAGACGCCGTCCAGGGTGCCCGCCTCGTCGCGGAGCACACCCTCCAGGGCCCGGCCCCGCAGCTGCGCCCCTTCGCCGTCCCCGCTGTCCACCAGCACTTCGGCGAGGCGGGCGCGGCGCAGCTGGGAGAGCAGCCACCACAGGGCGAGGACGACCAGGACGGCGAGGACGGCGATCACCGTCGGCCACCACCAGCCGCTGTCGCGCCAGCGTTCCCGGCCGGCCTCGCTGAGCAGCACGTCCTTCCTGCCGTCCCACGGCCACCACGAGGGCACGCCCGCACCGAGCCCGGCGGCGAGGACCGCGCCGCCCACGGCGGTCAGTACCAGTCCGGACAGGCCGAGCAGTACCCGGTTGACGGTCCTGCGCACGCCGCTCACCCCTTCTTCGCCGGCCGGCGGACATGTACGGAGGGGCGCGGCGGCCTGGCCAGGCCCAGCTCCTCGATGCCCGTCGCGAGTACGGAGTCGAGGTCGGCCCGTACGTCATCGAGTTCACGGAAATGCGACACGGCCCGCACCCTCACCTTGGCGCGGCCCATCCTGACCCGCACGGACTGCACCCCGGACACCTCCACGGCCCGGTCGCGCAGCACCATGGCGGCGGCCCTGCGGTCGAGCGCCGCCCTGACGTCGACGTGGTCGCGGCGCATCGGGAGCAGACCGCGGAGCCCGGGAGTGACCGCGAGCAGGATCAGCCACAGGCCGAGCGCCGCCGCGACGGCGGCGCCGGTCAGTACCCGGACGTCGTCCAGGGGCCGCCGGGCCAGCTCGTCCGCGAGCGAGCGCCGCCACCCCATGGCGGGGTGGCCGGCGCGCACCGCGGCGATGTCGTACAGCAGGAGTCCCGCGCCGCCGAGGACCAGCAGCGCGAGGAGGGCGGCGGGGATACGGCGTGCGGACCAGAACCGGCCCGCCCTGCCGCCCTGTTCCAGCGTGGGCACCGGTTCGTGCTCGGCGGCCGAAGCCGGCCGGTCCTGTTCCCGGACCTCGCCGTCGGCCAGGGGGCCGGCGGCGGGCAGCCGCCGCGTGCCGCTCTCGGTGCTGCCCGTCCGCCCGGGGCTCTCGCCGTGCCGGGGCTCACTCATCGGATCCTCCCCTGCGCCGCGGCGCCCGGTCCTGTGATGTGGAGCCGCTCGACCTGCACGGACACCTCGGGCACCTCCATTCCCGCCAACGCCTGTACCCGTTCGACGACGTGACGTCGCACGGCCCCGCACTGGCGGCCGACGTCGGACGGGTATCCGAGCTCCAGACCTACCCGTACGCGGGCGGCGCCCCGGTGCACGGTGACCGTGGCGTGCGGGGCGGCGCCCTCCGGAGGTGGTTCGCTGACCGCCTCCCTGGCCGCCTGGGCGGCGATCTTCGCGACGACCCGGTCGGCGATCCGGGTCTCCCCGCGCTCAGCGGCGGCGACCCGGTCACTCACCGCGGTCACCGTCGCCGGTCGCCGCGCTCGCGACTCCGGAAGAAGTCGCCGGGTTCCAGGTCACCGTCCAGGAAGCGGCCGGCGACGAAGCCGATCGCGCCCAGCGCGGCCACCAGCAGAAAGGCCCCGAATCCGCCGAAGTATCCGGCGAATCCCAGTGCCATACCGGCCAACAGGCCGACTACAGCCATGCTCATCGTGCGCTCCTCAACTGCCTTTCGGCGCGGGACTACTGGAGACGTGGCTCGGGCTCGTCCTCGTCGTCCTCCTCATCGGGCAGCTTGACGTCGCTGACCGCGATGTTGACCTCGACGACTTCCAGACCGGTCATGCGCTCGACCGCCGCGACCACGTTCTCCCGTACGTCACGGGCGACGTCGGCGATCGCCACGCCGTACTCGACGACGATCTCCAGGTCGAGCGCCGTCTGCGATTCGCCGACCTCGGCCTTGACACCCCGGGTGACGGACTTGCCGCCGCCGGGGACGCGGTCGCGGACCGCGCCGAAGGTCCGGGACAGCCCGCTGCCCATGGCGTGGACCCCGGACACATCACGTGCGGCCATTCCGGCGATCTTCTCCACGACGCCGTCGGCGATGGTGGTGCGGCCCCGGGTCGCGGGGGCTCCCCCGCCACGCCGGGTCAGCTGACTCCTGCGGTCGTCTCCGCCGGATTCCTTGTCAGGGGTGCGCTGCTGGCTTTCGGTCATCGCCGCTCTTCCCTTCGGGACAGGGTTGGACTTCGCTGCCCACATTAGGTGCGCTTGCCCCGTTCCGCGCCGTGGATACGGCAGGCTGGGTCCATGACGACGGCGGACAGCCCCCAGCGGGCCGATGGATGGACGGCTGCGGTACGGCAGCGACTCGGCCTGGGCCGGTTGCTCCCTCTGGGCGGTCCAGGGGACGGAACATGGATCGCGGAGCGCGCGGCGGCCTCGGTGCTGCGCGACGCAGCCGCGGGCCAGGACGCGGTCCTGGGCAGGCTCAGGATCGGGCCGGCGGAGCTGGGAGCGGGCGCCGCTCCGGCGGCGGAGGGGGCGGTGGTGCCCGCTCCCCCCAGCGCGTATCCGGCAGGACCGTTGCGGATCGAGGCGGAGTTCTCGGCGACGCTGGGACGGCCCCTGCCCGCCACGGCCGAGGCGCTGCGCTCGGTGCTGCTGGACGCGGCACGGGAGCGGCTCGGCATGGTGGTCACCGGGGCCGACCTCCGGGTGACGGAGCTGCTGGACTCGGGCCCCGGACCGGTCGAGACCCCGGCGGCCGAGGTGCGCGCGGCGGCGGTGCAGGGGGCCGCGGCGACGGCTGCGGCCGCCGTGCCCGGTGTCGTGGCGCTGACCAGGGTCCTGGGCAGCGCCGTGCACACGGGCGAGGATCACGTCCGGGTCGAGGTGGCGACGTCCGGGGACCACCGGGCGCTGGACGTGGCCCAGGCCGTACGCGCGGCGGTGACAGCGGCGACGGAGGGCCGGCCGCCGGTCTCCGTCCTGGTCACCGCCGTGGTCGCGACGGACTGACGGGGGCGCCCGCTCAGTCGGTGACGCCCGCGAGGTCACGCAGTCTGCGGCCCTGGGCGGCGCGCTCGGCGGCGCGCTGCTCCTCGAACGTACGGGAGGCGGCGCCGCTCAGCAGGGCCTTGGTCTCCACCACGGCGTCGCGGGGGGCCGCCAGGAGTGCGGCGGCCAGGTCGCGGGCCGCGCCGTCGAGCTGGTCGGCGGGGACGACGAGGTTGGCGAGACCGGTGCGCTCGGCCTCCTGCGCGTGGACGAAGCGGCCGGTGGCGCAGATCTCGAGCGCGCGGGCGTACCCCACGAGGTTCACCAGGGGGTGGGTGCCCGTGAGGTCGGGGACGAGACCGAGGCTGGTCTCGCGCATGGCGAACTGCACGTCGTCGGCGGCGATCCGCAGATCACAGGCGAGGGCGAGCTGGAAGCCGGCACCGATCGCGTGCCCCTGGACGGCCGCGATCGACACGATGTCGTTGCGGCGCCACCAGGTGAACGCCTCCTGGTACTCGGCGATGGTCGCGTCGAGCTCGGCCTCCGGGCCACGCGCCATGTCGGTGAAGGACGGCTCACCGTCGAACCCTTGCGGGGTGAACGCCTGCCGGTCGAGCCCCGCGGAGAAGGACTGTCCCTCAGCGCGCAGCACGACGACCCGCACACTGCCTGGCAGTGCCCGTCCGGCCGCTGTCAACGCCCGCCACAGAGCGGGAGACTGAGCGTTGCGCTTGGCCGGGTTGGTGAGAGTCACTGTGGCAACCGCGTCTTCGACGGTGAGCCGTACGCCGTCCTTGTCGAGCACAGGGTCGAGCGAGGTCATGGGACGCCTCCGGATCGGGTGCTGTCAGCACTTCACTGGTAAGTGACTGAACAGTAACCACCCGGACGGCCTTACGGCCGAGCGGGTGGCCACCACGATTTTCCGGTGAGTCGTGGAGCAGCCCCGTGAAACCGCCCCGACCGTCGGCGACGGTCAGGCCGTGGGAGCCTTCTTGCCCCGTGTCGCTCCGCCGCGTCCCCGCAGCGTCACTCCGGACTCGCTGAGCATCCGGTGGACGAACCCGTAGGAGCGGCCGGTGTCCTCGGCCAGCGCCCGGATGCTCGCACCGGAGTCGTACTTCTTCTTCAGGTCTGCCGCGAGCTTGTCACGCGCGGCGCCGGTCACCCGGCTGCCCTTCTTCAGAGTCTCGGCCACCCGTGCCTCCTCATAGGAAGTGCGCTCTGGACTCTCATGATCACCCCTCCCGCGCTGTCTGGCCACCCATTCGGCAAGGTCTGTGCGGGCGGTTCGACGGTCCGGGAACACGTCGACACGAACGGACTGCCGGATTCCCTGGGGCCGGCTGAGCGTCCGGGGAACGCGGTCGCGAGAACGGCCAGGTCAGAGCTGTGGGTGTGCGGCGGCCGGACATGGGTGTGCCCGGCAGGTATCTGCCGGGCACCACGCCGGGGTACGAAGCCGACTCACTCAGATGATGGATCACGCGTAGGCCGAATGATCCATACGGAGTGGATCAGCGAGTGGATCAGTGAGGGATCAGCCGGGGCCGGCCGCTCCCGGAGCGGGTCAGGCCAGGGAGACCAGGTCGCGGTAGTCCGCACCCCACAGGTCCTCGACACCGTCCGGCAGGAGGATGATCCGCTCCGGCTGGAGCGCCTCGACCGCGCCCTCGTCGTGCGTGACGAGGACGACGGCGCCCTTGTACGTGCGCAGCGCGCCCAGGATCTCCTCGCGGCTGGCCGGGTCGAGGTTGTTCGTGGGCTCGTCGAGGAGCAGGACGTTGGCGGAGGAGACGACCAGGGTCGCCAGCGCGAGACGTGTCTTCTCGCCGCCGGAGAGCACCCCCGCCGGCTTGTCGACGTCGTCCCCGGAGAACAGGAACGAACCGAGCGTCTTGCGGACCGCGACGAGGTCGAGGTCGGGCGCGGCGGAGCGCATGTTCTCCAGGACGGTGCGGTCCGGGTCGAGGGTCTCGTGCTCCTGGGCGTAGTACCCGAGCTTGAGTCCGTGGCCCTCGATGATCTCGCCCGTGTCGGGCTTCTCGGCGCCGCCGAGGAGCCGGAGCAGGGTGGTCTTGCCCGCACCGTTGAGGCCGAGGATGACGACCCGGGAGCCCTTGTCGATGGCGAGATCGACATCGGTGAAGATCTCGAGCGAGCCGTACGACTTGGACAGCCCCTCCGCCATCAGCGGGGTCTTGCCGCACGGAGAGGGATCGGGGAAGCGGAGCTTGGCGACCTTGTCGGAGACGCGTACGGCCTCCAGGCCCGAGAGCAGCCGGTCGGCGCGCTTGGCCATGTTCTGGGCGGCGACGGTCTTGGTGGCCTTGGCGCGCATCTTGTCGGCCTGCGCGTTGAGGGTCGCGGCCTTCTTCTCGGCGTTCTGGCGCTCGCGCTTGCGGCGCTTCTCGTCGGCCTCGCGCTGCTGCTGGTACAGCTTCCAGCCCATGTTGTAGACGTCGATCTGGGCGCGGTTGGCGTCGAGGTAGAAGACCTTGTTGACGACGGTCTCGACGAGTTCGACGTCGTGGGAGATGACGATGAAGCCGCCGCGGTACGTCTTGAGGTAGTCGCGCAGCCAGACGATCGAGTCCGCGTCGAGGTGGTTGGTGGGCTCGTCGAGGAGGAGGGTGTCGGCGTCCGAGAAGAGGATGCGGGCCAGCTCGACGCGGCGGCGCTGACCGCCGGAGAGGGTGTGCAGGGGCTGGCCGAGCACCCGGTCGGGCAGGCTGAGCGCGGCGGCGATGGTGGCGGCCTCGGCCTCGGCGGCGTACCCGCCCTTGGTGAGGAACTCCGTCTCCAGGCGCTCGTACCTCTTCATCGCCTTCTCGCGGGTGGCGCCCTGCCCGCTGGCCATCCGCTCCTCGTTCTCCCGCATCTTGCGCAGGATGGCGTCGAGGCCGCGGGCCGAGAGGATGCGGTCGCGGGCCAGGACGTCGAGGTCGCCGGTGCGCGGGTCCTGCGGGAGGTAGCCGACCTCGCCCGAGCGGCTGATCGTGCCGCCGGCGGGGGTGCCCTCACCCGCGAGGCACTTGGTGAGGGTGGTCTTGCCCGCTCCGTTGCGGCCGACGAGGCCGATGCGGTCGCCCTTGGCGATACGGAAGGAGGCGGACTCGATGAGGATGCGGGCGCCGGCGCGCAGCTCGATGCCGGATGCGGTGATCACGGGGAAAACTCCAGGGGCGTGTGGACGGCGGAGGGCGGACTACGGGTTCACGACTCGACGCCGTCTAATGCACAAGGAGAATTGCCATGGGGCCATTCTACTGGCGGTGTGCAACTCCTTTCCCGCGTGCTGCGGGGCGTTGCCCGTGCCCGGTGGGACACTGAGACAGAGATCACATGAGTGGCGGCACGCGGGAAGCGGAAGAGGGTGAGCGTCATGGCAGGCGCGGCAGAGGGCGTACCGACGATCTACCCGACGGTGCTGTACGCGGACGCGAAGGCGGCGATCAGGACCCTGACCCAGGGCCTCGGCTTCACCGAGGAAGCGGTGTACGAGGGGGAGAACGGGCAGGTGCTCCACGCCGAGCTGTCCTGCGGCAACGGCAGGGTGATGCTCGGCTCCAAGGGGCGCGAGGGTGTCTTCGCCAAGGCGATGGAGGGCGCGGGACCGGCCGGGGTGTACGTCGTCGTGGACGAGGTCGACGAGCACCACGCGCGGGCGGTGGAGCACGGGGTGGAGATCCTGATGCCGCCCACGGACCAGGACTACGGCTCCCGGGACTACATGGCGCGTGACGGGGAGGGCAACGTGTGGAGCTTTGGAACGTACGCCCCGGGGTCGTCGGGCTGACCCCGGGGGCGTGCGTGGGGGCCGGGGCCCTCGCGCCTAGACGCCGCCGGTGTGCACCTGGAAGGCGGCGCGGCGTACCGCCTTGGCCAGGGCGGGGTCCGGGTGTGCGGCGGCCAGCGCGACAAGCACCTGGACCGTGCGCGGGTGGCCGACGGCGCGGATCTCGTCGAGCAGGGCCGGGACGGTCCCCTGGACGGCGGAGTCGAGGTGGCGGACCAGCAGCCCCGTCTCACCGTGGTCGGCGACCGCCGCCGCCGTGTCGACCCAGAGCCAGGTGGCTTCCTCGCGGCTCAGGACCTCCTGGGCGTCGTCCGGGTCGGCACCCTCGTACTCGGCGAGCCAGAGCAGGGCGTAGGGCCGCAGCGACGCGTCGGTGACGACGGAGCGCACCACCGGTTCGGCGGGGGCGCCGACGACGCGGAGCGCCTCGAAGGCGAGGCCGCGCAGGAGCGCGTCCTCGCCGCGGGCCACGGCGATGAGCTCCGCGACGGCGCTGCCCACGGGGCGTGCGGCGAGCCAGGCCCGGTACTCGGCGCGGGCCGGTCCTGGGGTCAGCCGGGCGCAGCCGAGGAGCATGTCGGCCGCGGGCTGCTCGATGTTGCCCGCCGGGCTCTGCGCGGCGACGCAGATCTGCTCCAGCTTGACCCAGACCGCCCAGTTGCCGAGCGGGGTGAGGGTGGCGTGCCCCGCGCCGAGGGTGAGGGCGCCGACCGCGGCCAGCCCTTCGAGCGCCCAGTCGAGCAGCAGCGCGTTCAGCTCGGTGGCGTCGGCGGCGGCCCGGCCGGTGGCGGGCGTGGTGGGCAGGTGCGGGCCGTAGGCCACCTCGCACCGCTCCTCGTGGAGTTCCGCGACGCGCTGGCCGAGGAGATCGAGGAGCGCGGGCACGGTGACCGGGCCGGCCGAGAGCTGGAGGAGCGAGAGCACCTGGGGTACGGCCTCGACCGCTTCGGCGACGGTGGTCGCCTCGATGCCGCGGGGCGCCGCGTGGACGAGCGACCAGGCGTCGAAGAGCGCCACCCAGCCGCGGAGCACGGCGGAGTCGTCGCGTTCCCAGGCGCGCAGCCGCCAGCCGGGGCGCACGGTGTCCCCGTGCAGTTCGACGAGCCCCGCGAGCCTGGCGCGGTCCCAGCCCGCCCGTACCTGGGCCGGGGTGAGTCCGAGTGCCGCCGCGGCCCGTTCGAGGGCGTGCGAGGTCAGCGGGGCTGTTCCCGGGCCCGCGCCGTCGGCGGCCCAGTGGGCGAGCCGTACGGCGTCGGCGAGCACGGTCCTGGCCTGACGCGCCAGTTCCGCCGGGGGCGGGGTGCCCTCGGGAGGGCGGGGGCCGGCCTGGTGCGCCGGGTCGTCACGGCCTTGCGGGCGGTGGCAAGGGGTCGCGGGCGGACAAGTCGCAGCCTGGAGTCGCGCGGGTTACGGGACGTCACGGGAGCAGTCTTGCCTCTGTCGGCCCGAAAGCCCAAACGGAAGCCGACCCAACGGTTTGCGGGGCCCCCGGAGACCGTTCACCAACCGGGCCTATCGGTCACAACCCCTCACATCAGAGGGGTGAGGAAGCGCCGGAGCGTCTCCTCGTACCGGGCCGGGTCGGCGTTCCACATCGCCGCGTGCGGGGCCTCGGGTACGGAGTGCAGGTCGACCAGGCCGGGTCGGAGCCCGGCGAGGACCCGCGACGCCGCCCATGGAGCCATGGTGTCGTCGGGACCGTGGAAGAGCAGGGTGGGGGCGCGCAGCGCGTCGGGAAGGGCGGGGTCCAGCAGCCGGGCGCCGTGCAGCCCGGTCCGCCCCTGGGCGGCGCGGATCCCGAGCGGGAGCAGCGCGGCCGGGACACCGCGGGCGGCGGCCAGGGCGCGCAGGGTGACCCGCCAGTTCAGGACGGGCGAGTCGAGGACGAGGCCGCCGACGCGGTCCCGGAGCGCGGAGTCGGCGGCGGCGCGCAGGGCCATCGACGCGCCGGTGGACCAGCCGTGGAGGATGACGCTGCGGGCCCCGTAGCGCACCGCGTAGCGGATGGCGGCGTCGACGTCGCGCCATTCGGACTCGCCGAGGTGGCCGAGGCCGTCCGCCGGGCGGGGGGCCCCGGCGTCGCCGCGGTAGGTCAGGTCCAGTACCGGAAACTGCTGGTCGTTGAAGAATCCCATCAGGTTCATGGGGTGGGCGCGGGTGGTCCCGAGGCCGTGCACGGTGATCACCCAGACGTCACGGGGAGCGGGCACGAACCAGGCGGGCAGGACGCCCAGCTCGCCGGGGATCTCGACCTCCTTGAAGTCGAGCCCCAGCGCACTGCCCGGGTCCCCGCTGTACAGCTCGGGGGTGAGCTGGACCTCGGCGCCCGCTTCCAGGCTGCCGTGGACGACGCGCTCCAGCCTGCGGACGACGGTGTCGGCGCCGTGCTCCGCCTGCTCGATCACCGGTCCGACCACGGCGTGGACGCCCGGGCCCACCAGACCGTACGTACCGGGCCTGAGCGCGGCGAAGGAGCGAGTCAGGACGACCTGTCCGGCCGCCGTGGCGTGCACGGTGAGGCGGCGGTCGCCGGGGAAGGGGCGTCCGGACGGCACCGTGAGGGCGGCGTCACTGGCGTACCTGCCGGCCGCGACCGCTGCCGCACCGACGCCGAGGATCGTGGTGACGGCCGCTGCCGTCGCTGTAGCCGGGCGCATGCTTCAGTGTCCCGGCGCCCGGGGCGCGATGCCAGTGGGCGGGGCCGTCCGGTGCCCCGGAACGTGCTTTCGGGCGTCAGCCCTGTTGGCCGTAGCCCTGCAGGGCCTCCTGGACCTCCCGCAGCTGGGCGGCGGAGAGCAGCGTCGGACGGTGGCCGGGGACGGAGCTCGCCGTGATCCAGACCCTGCACAGCCATTCGAGCTGGGCGGTGCGGTCGTACGCCTGGTCGAGGGTGTCCCCGTAGGTGACGGTTCCGTGGTTCTGGAGCAGGCAGCCCGTGCGGTCGCGCAGGGCGGTGAGCATGTTCCGGGCGAGTTCCGGTGTGCCGTAGCGCGCGTAGGCGGCGGTGCGGACGGGGCCGCCGAGCATCGCGGCGGCGTAGTGCACGAGCGGGACCTCGGAGACGAGCGTGGAGACCGCCGTGGCGTGCACGGCGTGGGTGTGGACGACGGCGGTGGCCCCGGTGTCGGCGTAGACGGCGAGGTGGAGGGGGAGTTCGCTGGTGGGGGCGAGTTCGCCGAGCACCTGACGGCCCCCGAGGTCCACCCCGACCGCGTCGCCGGGGCCGAGCCGGTCGTAGGCCACGCCGCTGGGGGTGACCAGGACGACGTCCCGGACCCGGGCCGACACGTTGCCCGAGGTCCCGACGACGAGGCCGTCGGCCGCCGTCCTGCGGGCCGTCGCGACGACGCCGTCCCAGGCCCGCTGGAGCTCTTCCCGCTGCTGATCGCTCATAGGGAAATCCTAGGAGTCCGGGGTGGACGGGCGCCGGATACCCGGCTCTCGTGACCAGGATCTCCCCGGAAGGAAAAGTGACCGAAAACGTTCGTCGTCAAGGGGTGGCGGAAGGGCTCCTTCCGGGCGCCGGACGGGGCGTGCCCTCTTCCTCGCACAAGCGGAATGGCCACTCTCCGTTTGGGGCCACCACAGCGCCCCGCCCAGTTCACCTTCCGTTCACTCAGGTTGCCTAGGGTCCACGTGCCACTGACGTCGAGCGATTGCCTGGGTAAATGGAACACATCACACTGCTGCTTGCGATTGTGATCGTGACAGCTCTCGTGTTCGATTTCACGAACGGTTTCCATGACACCGCCAACGCGATGGCCACCACCATCTCGACCGGCGCTCTGAAGCCCAAGACCGCGGTGGCCATGTCGGCCGTCCTCAACCTGATCGGCGCGTTCCTTTCGGTGGAGGTCGCGAAGACGATCTCCGGCGGGATCGTCAACGAGGACGGCCTGAGAACAGAGGTCATCTTCGCGGCGCTCGTCGGCGCCATCCTGTGGAACCTGCTGACCTGGCTGGTGGGTCTGCCCTCCAGCTCCTCGCACGCCCTCTTCGGCGGTCTCATCGGCGCCGCGGTCATGTCGGCCGGATGGTCCTCCATCGACGGCGGGACCGTCGTCACCAAGGTCCTGCTGCCCGCCATCGCCGCCCCGCTCGTCGCCGGGCTCGCGGCCCTGCTCGCCACCAGGCTGACGTACCGGATCAACCGGAAGGTCACCGACGAGGGGCAGCTGAAGTCGACCGCCAAGGGCTACCGGGCAGGCCAGATCGCCTCGGCCGGGCTCGTCTCGCTCGCCCACGGCACGAACGACGCGCAGAAGACCATGGGCATCATCACCCTGGCCCTGGTCACCGGCGGCGTCCTCGCCCCCGGCTCCAACCCGCCGGTCTGGGTCATCGTCTCCGCCGGCGTCGCCATCGCCCTCGGTACCTACCTCGGCGGCTGGCGCATCATCCGCACCATGGGCAGCGGCCTCACCGAGCTCAGGCCGCCGCAGGGCTTCGCCGCCCAGACCAGTGCGGCCACGGTCATCCTGGCCTCCTCCCACCTCGGCTTCTCCCTCTCCACCACCCAGTCCTGCTCCGGCGCCGTCATGGGCGCGGGCCTCGGACGCAAGGGCGGCGTGGTCCGCTGGTCCACCGCCACCCGGATGTTCATCGCCTGGGGTCTGACCCTGCCGGCCGCCGGCCTGGTCGGCGCGGGCGCCGAGCTCCTCACCAAGCAGGGCAGCTGGGGCGTCGCCGTCGTCGCCGTCCTGCTCGTCGCGGGCTCCGGTGCCATCTGGCTGCTCTCGCGCCGCAAGCCGGTCGACCACACCAACGTCATGGACACCCAGGAGGCCGAGCCCGCGGGCGTGGTCACGATGGCCATGGCCGCCGTGACGCCGCCGCCCACCGGCACCGCCGTCATGGAGTTCGAGTCCACCATCCCGGCCCCGGCCGGTACCACCGCCGACCCGGCCCGCCCGGCCACGGTCTAGAGGGCAGGAACCACCACCATGAAAATCGACTGGGCAGCTCTCGCCTCCGTCTTCGGCGTCAGCCTCGTGGTCACCGTGGCGCTCGTCGGTCTCTTCACCCTCGGCATCATCGGCCTGTCCAAGCAGGCGGCGACGGCCACGGCCGGCAGCGCCGGCTCGTTCGCCCTCGCCCGCGCCGGCGCGTACCTCTGCTTCGGCCTCTGCGCCGCGGCGGTCACCTACGGGATTTACCTGATCGTCGTCTGACCGGGCGGCCCAGGCGCGCGGCCGTTCCGTGACCTCCCTGACCTCCCTCGCCGTTGACCCGCGGGCCGTCCCCCGGGTCAACGGCGAGTTGACGGGCGTTCGCGGAGCGTGGTGGACTGCCCGTGCCGTTTACGGCGACAGGAGAGGAAGCCGGTGCGAATCCGGCGCGGTCCCGCCACTGTCACCGGGGAGCACTCCCCCCACACCGGAGTCACGGTCCGTCCGCGGACTGGAAGGCCGGGGGGAACTGCCGATCCGGAAGCCAGGAGACTCTCGTCGCCGGTCACGTCGAACCAGGGCGCGGACCCTGAGTGAGGACATACGTCATGCCCGGCCGCTGTGTGCCCGATCCCCTGTCACCCGTCAGCAGAACGCCCCGTGCATCGGCGGGCTGAGCCATGCGTGCCGACCGCATCTTCGCGTACGGCGCCACGACCGGTCTGATCGGCGACCTGCTCCTGGGTGACCCCCGCAGGGGCCACCCCGTCGCCGTGTTCGGCCGGGCCGCCGCCGAGGTCGAGAACCGCCTCTGGCGCGACCACCGCGGCTGGGGCGCGCTCCACACCCTGATCTGCGCCGGAGGAGCCGCCGGCGCCGCCGCGCTCACCGCCCGCGCCGTCCGCGGCCGGCCCGCCGCCGCCGTCGCGCTGACCGCCGCCGCCACCTGGTCCGTCGTCGGCGGCACCACCCTGGGCCGCGAGGCGCGGGCCATCGGTGGCGCGCTCGCCGCCGGAGACCTGGACACGGCCCGCGAACGGCTGCCGCACCTGTGCGGACGCGATCCGCAGGCGCTCGACGGGCCCCAGATCGCCCGCGCCGTGGTCGAGTCCGTCGCCGAGAACACCTCCGACGCCGTCGTCGGCGCCCTCGTCTGGGGCGCGGTGGGCGGCGTACCCGGTCTCGTCGCCTTCCGGGCCGTCAACACCCTGGACGCCATGGTCGGGCACAAGTCACCCCAGTACCGGCGCTACGGCTGGGCCTCCGCCCGCCTCGACGACCTCGCGGGCTGGCCGGGGGCCCGGCTCACCGCGGCGCTCGCCGTCGCCGCCGGGGGCCGCCCCCGGCAGGCGGTCCGGGCCTGGCGTGCGGACGCGGGCAGCCACCCGAGCCCCAACGCGGGACCGGTCGAGGCGTCGTTCGCCGGCGCGCTCGGCGTACGGCTCGGCGGAACCGTCGCGTACGGCGGCCGGGTTGAGCACCGGCCGGTGCTCAACGGGGCGGCCGGCCGCGCGGTGGAGACCGCGGATATCGAACGCGCGGTGCGGCTGTCGCGCCGGGTGAGTGCGCTGGCCCTCGGCGTCTGTGTGGCCGGCCGGCTGATCGTGGGACGGAGAGGGATATGAGCGGCGGGCTGCTGGTCGCGGGGACCACGTCGGACGCGGGCAAGAGCGTGGTCACGGCGGGGATCTGCCGGTGGCTGGTTCGGCAGGGGGTGAAGGTCGCGCCGTTCAAGGCGCAGAACATGTCGCTGAACTCGTTCGTCACCCGTGGCGGCGCAGAGATCGGGCGCGCCCAGGCCATGCAGGCGCAGGCCGCCCGGGTGGAGCCGACCGCGCTGATGAACCCGGTGCTGCTCAAGCCCGGCAGCGACCGGTCGAGCCAGGTGGTCCTGATGGGCAGACCGGTGGGCGAGATGAGCGCGCGCGGCTACCACGGGGGGCGGCAGGAATCGCTGTTCGGGACCGTCGTGGACTGCCTGGAGCAGCTACGGGGCACATATGACGCCGTGATCTGCGAGGGGGCGGGCAGTCCGGCCGAGATCAACCTGCGGCGTACGGACATCGTGAACATGGGCATCGCACGGGCCGCGCGCTTCCCCGTGCTGGTGGTCGGGGACATCGACCGCGGTGGCGTCTTCGCCTCGTTCTTCGGTACGACGGCCCTGCTCAGCGCGGAGGACCAAGCGCTGGTCGCGGGCTACCTCGTGAACAAGTTCCGGGGTGACGTCTCGTTGCTGGAGCCGGGGCTCGACATGCTGTACGAGCTCACGGGGCGGCGGACCTACGGGGTGCTGCCGTTCACCCACGGCCTTGGCATCGACGAGGAGGACGGGCTGCGGGTGTCGCTGCGCGGCTCCGTACGGGAGTCCGCCGTCAGCGCGCCGCACGGCGAGGACGTGCTGCGGGTCGCGGTGTGCGCCGTACCGCTGATGTCGAACTTCACCGATGTGGACGCGCTGGCCGCCGAGCCGGGTGTCGTCGTGCGGTTCGTGGACCGGGCGGCGGAACTGGCCGACGCGGATCTGGTGATCGTGCCGGGCACGCGTGGCACGGTGCGGGCACTGGCCTGGCTGCGCGAGCGGGGGCTCGCGGACGCCCTGGTGCGGCGGGCCGCCGAAGGGCGCCCGGTGCTGGGGATCTGCGGCGGTTTCCAGATGCTCGGCGAGCAGATCGAGGACGAGGTGGAGTCGCGGGCCGGGCGGGTCGACGGGCTGGGCCTGCTGCCGGTGCGGATCAGGTTCGACCGGGAGAAGACGCTGGCACGGCCGGTCGGCTCGGCACTCGGAGAACCGGTCGAAGGGTATGAGATCCATCACGGGGTCGCCGACGTGCGGGGCGGCGAACCGTTTCTGGACGGCTGCCGGGTCGGCGCGGTGTGGGGGACGCACTGGCACGGGTCGCTGGAGAGCGACGCGTTCCGGCGGCGGTTCCTCGCGGAGGTCGCGCGGGCGGCGGGGCGGCGGTTCGTGGCGGCGCCGGACACGGAGTTCGAGGCGCTGCGGGAGGAGCAGCTGGACCGGCTGGGGGATCTGGTCGAGGAGCACGCGGACACGGACGCGCTGTGGCGGCTGATCGAGGGCGGGGCGCCGCGGGGGCTGCCGTTCGTACCGCCGGGTGCGCCGGTGGGTGCGGGGTCTGCGGGTACGCCTGTTGGTGCGCCTGCGGCGGGTCTTCCCCTCCCCGCCCCTTCCCGTGACCGGGGCTCCGCCCCGGGCCCCGGTCATCGATCGCCGGACGGGCTTGAGAAGGCCGGGCCCGGGATCGATGACGCCGGGATCGATGGCGCCGGGCGTGTGGTCATGGAAACAGATGTGCATGCGACTGAGGAGGCCCTGTGAGTACGCCCTATCCTTTCACCGCCATCGTCGGGCAGGACGATCTGCGGCTCGGGCTGCTGCTGAACGCCGTCAGTCCGGCGGTCGGCGGGGTCCTCGTGCGGGGGGAGAAGGGGACCGCCAAGTCCACCGCCGTGCGGGCCCTCGCCGCGCTCATGCCCGAGGTCTCCGTGGTCGCGGGGTGCCGGTTCTCGTGTGATCCGGCGGGGCCCGACCCGGCGTGTCCGGACGGCCCCCACGAGAGCGCGGGCGGTGTGTCGCGGGCCGCGCGGACCGTCGAGCTGCCCGTCGGGGCCTCCGAGGATCGGCTCGTCGGGGCACTGGACATCGAGCGGGCGCTCTCCGAGGGCGTGAAGGCGTTCGAGCCGGGGCTCCTCGCCGACGCGCACCGCGGCATCCTGTACGTCGACGAGGTCAACCTGCTCCACGACCACCTCGTGGACCTGCTGCTCGACGCGGCCGCCATGGGCGCCTCGTACGTGGAGCGCGAAGGCGTCTCCGTACGGCACGCGGCGCGTTTCCTGCTGGTGGGGACGATGAACCCCGAAGAGGGCGAGCTGCGGCCCCAGTTGCTCGACCGGTTCGGGCTCACCGTCGAGGTCGCGGCCTCCCGCGACACCGATCTGCGGGTCGAGGTCGTACGGCGGCGGCTCGCCTACGACGACGACCCCGCCGGATTCGCCGCCCGGTGGGCCGGCCAGGAGGGCGAGTTGCGGGAGCGGATCGCCGCCGCGCGCGCCCTGTTGCCCCATGTCGTCCTCGGAGACGGCGTGTTGCGGCAGATCGCGGCGACCTGCGCGGCCTTCGAGGTGGACGGGATGCGTGCCGACATCGTCATGGCGCGTACCTCCACGGCGCTGGCCGCCTGGGCAGGGCGCGACGAAGTGCTCGCCGAGGACGTGCGCCAGGCGGCGCTGCTCGCACTCCCCCACCGGCGGCGGCGCAATCCGTTCGACGCGCCGGGACTCGACGAGGACAAGCTCGACGACACCCTCCAGGACGCCGCGCCGGACGGTGACACAGGCGGGGACACGGGCGAGGGCGAACGAGAGGGGGACGACGATCCGGAGCCCGACGGGCCGGACGGGGGCGGCGGCGGTGGCGTGCCGCCTCAGGGCGACGGCCCCGACGCGCCCGGACAGTCGTCGGACGGTGGCGGTGACACGCCCGCGGGGGGCCGGCCGGCCGGGGGCGGTGAGCAGCGGCCCGTACGCGCGGCGGAGCCCTTCCGCACCAAGATGCTGAGCGTGCCGGGGCTGGGCGAGGGCGCGGCGGGACGGCGCTCGCGGGCGCGTACCGAGCACGGCCGTACGACCGGCTCGCGGCGGCCCCAGGGGGCGCTGACGAAGCTGCACCTGGCGGCGACCGTGCAGGCGGCCGCGCCGCATCAGCGCGCCCGGGGCAGGTCGGGGCGGGGGCTCGTGGTCCGGCGCGACGATCTGCGGCAGGCGACGCGGGAGGGGCGCGAGGGCAATCTCGTGCTGTTCGTCGTGGACGCCTCCGGGTCGATGGCGGCCAGGCAGCGGATGAGCGCCGTCAAGGGCGCGGTGATGTCGCTGCTGCTGGACGCCTACCAGAGGCGGGACAAGGTCGGCCTGATCACCTTCCGGGGCCAGGACGCCGAGGTGGTGCTGCCTCCGACGTCGTCGGTGGACGCGGCCGCCGCGCGGCTGGAGTCCCTGCCGACCGGCGGGCGCACCCCGCTGGCCGCGGGGCTGCTGAAGGCCCATGACGTGCTCCGGGTGGAGCGGCTGCGTGATCCCTCGCGGCGGCCGCTGCTGCTCGTGGTGACGGACGGGCGGGCCACGGGGGGCCCCGACCCGCTGGCGCTGGCGGCGCGGGCGGGACGGCTGCACGCCGCCGAGGGCACCGCCTCCGTCGTCGTGGACTGCGAGTCGGGGATCGTACGGCTCGGGCTCGCCGCACAGCTGGCCCGGGATCTCGGCGGCAGCGCCGTCACGCTCGACGAACTGCGGGCCGACACGATCGTCGGGCTCGTGAAGGACGTATCCGCAGCCGGGAGGGCCGCTTGATGCCACAGGGACAGCCGACATCGGTACCGGACGACGGGCTCACCACCCGTCAGCGGCGCAATCGCCCGCTGCTGTTCGTGCACACCGGCACAGGCAAGGGGAAGTCGACCGCGGCCTTCGGCCTGGCGCTGCGCGCCTGGAACCAGGGCTGGCCGATCGGGGTGTTCCAGTTCGTGAAGTCGGCGAAGTGGAAGGTCGGTGAGGAGAACGCCCTGAAGGTGCTCGGCGCGAGCGGGGAGGGCGGCACCGTCGACTGGCACAAGATGGGTGAGGGGTGGTCCTGGGTCCAGCGGGACAACCAGCTCGACAACGAGGAGAAGGCCCGCGAGGGGTGGGAGCAGGTCAAGCGCGACCTGGCCGCCGAGACGTACAAGCTGTACGTCCTGGACGAGTTCGCCTACCCGATGCACTGGGGCTGGATAGACACCGACGAGGTGGTCCAGGTGATGCGCGACCGTCCCGGGACGCAGCATGTGGTGATCACGGGGCGCAACGCTCCGGACAAGCTGGTCGAGGCCGCCGACCTGGTGACCGACATGTCGAAGGTCAAGCACCCGATGGACGCGGGCCAGAAGGGCCAGAGGGGCATCGAGTGGTGAGCGTTCCGCGTCTGGTCATCGCCGCTCCGGCGTCCGGCAGCGGCAAGACCACCGTCGCCACGGGGCTGATGGCGGCCTTCGCGGGCCGCGGCCTCGCCGTGTCCCCGCACAAGGTGGGCCCGGACTACATCGATCCCGGGTACCACGCGCTGGCGACCGGCCGCCCGGGCCGCAACCTCGACGCGTACATGTGCGGTCCCGAGCTGATCGCCCCGCTGTTCGCCCATGGGGCGGGCGGCTGCGACCTCGCGGTGATCGAGGGCGTCATGGGGCTGTACGACGGCGCGTCGGGCCAGGGTGAACTGGCCTCCACCGCCCAGGTGTCGAAGCTGCTGCGGGCACCCGTGGTGCTCGTGGTGGACGCCTCGTCGCAGTCGCGTTCCGTGGCGGCGCTGGTGCACGGTTTCGCTTCCTGGGACCCGGGGGTGCGGATCGGCGGGGTGATCCTGAACAAGGTGGCGTCCGACCGGCACGAGGCGTTGCTCCGCGAGGCGCTCGACGAGTCGGGGCTGCCCGTGCTCGGGGTGCTGCGGCGGTCCGCGCAGATGGCGACGCCGTCCCGGCATCTCGGTCTCGTCCCGGTGGCCGAGCGGGCCACGGACGCCGTCGATGCCGTACGGGCCATGGCCGAGCGGGTCCGGGCCGGCTGCGATCTGGACGCGCTGCTGGCGCTGGCCCGGACCGCGCCCGCGCTGCCCGAGGAGGTCTGGGAGCCTCAGCGGGGAGCGGACGAGGTCCCCGTGGCGGGTGAGCGGCCCGTGGTGGCCGTGGCGGGCGGGGCGGCGTTCACGTTCGCGTACGCCGAGCACGCCGAACTGCTCACGGCGGCCGGTGCCGAGGTCGTCGTCTTCGATCCGCTGCGCGACGAGAAGCTCCCCGCGGGGACCTCGGGGCTCGTCGTGGGAGGCGGCTTCCCCGAGATGTACGCGCCGGAGCTGTCGGCGAACGAACCGCTGCGCCTGGCGGTGACGGAACTGGCGCGGAGCGGCGCCCCGGTAGCCGCCGAGTGCGCCGGGCTCCTGTACCTGGCGCGCGAGCTGGACGGGCGGCCGATGTGCGGGGTGCTGGACGCGGAGGCCCGAATGTCGGAGCGGCTGACACTCGGTTACCGGCAGGCGGTGGCGGTGTCCGACAGCGTCCTGGCGGTGGCGGGGACCCGGATGCGCGGTCACGAGTTCCACCGCACGGTCCTGGAACCCGGCGCGGGGCCCACGCCCGCCTGGGGGATGCACCAGCCGGAGCGGCGCGTGGAGGGGTTCGTGCAGGGGGGCGTGCACGCGAGCTATCTGCACACCCACTGGGCGGCGTCCCCCGGTGTGGCCGGGCGCTTCGTGGAGAAGTGCCGGGGATGAGCTGATGGGAGCGGGCGCCTCGGTCCGTCCGGTGGCGCCGCTCTCACTCGGCGACGCCCACGACCAGCCAGATGAAGCCCACCCCCGCGACCGTGCACAGCAGGGTCGAACGGGCCGGGTGGGTGTGGTGTGCCTCGGGCAGGATCTCGGCGGCGGCGAGGTAGAGCAGGGCGCCGCCGAAGAAGCCGAGATAACAGCCGAGCAGTTCCTCCGGAAGGGTGAACAGCAGCGTCGTCGCCGCGCCCACGATCGGGGCCAGCGCGTCCGCGAAGAGCATCAGCATCGCCTTGCGGCGGGCGTTGCCGTAGAGCCTGGTGAGTGTGTACGTGTTGAATCCGTCGGCGAAGTCGTGGGTGATGACGGCGAGGGCGACGGCGGCTCCCATGCCGCCGCCGATCTGGAAAGCGGCGCCGAGCGCGATGCCGTCCATCAGGCTGTGGCCCACCATCGCCGCCGCCGCGGTCAGGCCGACCTGCGGCACCCGTCCGTCGCCCGCCCCGTGTGCCGCCTGGCGTCCGGCGAGCAGCCGCTCCACCAGATGGGCCACCAGGAAACCGCCCACGAAGAGCAGGAGGGCGGCCGGCACACCGAAGACCTCGCCGCCCGCCGCCTCGACCGCCTCGGGCAGAAGGTCCAGCCCGACCACACCGAGCATCAGCCCGCCCGCGAGGCCGAGCACCAGGTGGCGGCGGTCGGTGACGCGTTGCGCGACCCAGCCGCCGGCCAGAGTCATCAGGAACGCGCCGAGCGCGACGAACACCGCCATGCCCCCTTGCTAGCCGATCGGCGCCCCCGCGCGCATCTCAGGGCGCCCTCACCCGGGGCGGTTCCCGTGACCGGTGACGGGGGCGTCCGCGTACCGGAGGACTCCGCACCGTGACCTCCCCCGCCTCCCTCGTCGTGGGCGTCGGAGCCCGCAGGGGGGCTCCGGCCGACGAGGTGCTTGAGCTGATCGCCGCCACCCTGCGGACGGCCGGGCTGGACGCGGCGGAGGTCGTGGAGCTGGCCACCGTCGACTCGAAGGCGGACGAGCCCGGCATCGTGGGCGCGGCGGCCGGGCTCGGGGTGCCGGTGCGCGCCCACCGGGCGCGGGAACTGGCCCGGGTGCGGGTCCCGCACCCCTCCGGCACGGTCCGCGACGCGACGGGCACACCGTCGGTCGCCGAGGCCGCCGCGCTGATCGGTGGCGGCGAACTGCTGGTCCCCAAACGGAAGTCGGCACCCGGGGCCGGAGGCATCTCATCGGTGACCTGCGCGGTGGTCCGGCGGCCCGTCGCCGAATCGATGTCGGCCCCACCGGTGACGTACGGGCCGGAGCCGTTCACCATGGCTGCCATGAACCCCCCACGAAGGACCTCGACGTCAGCGGGCCCGACCTGCGCCACCACGGTGACGCGGAGGTACGCGGCCACGATCTGACCGACCTCGCAGTCAACGTACGCACCGGCACTCCCCCCGCCTGGCTGCGGGAGCGCATCGCCCTCTCCCTCGGGTCACTGGCCGCCTATCCGGACGGCCGGCCCGCGCGGGCCGCCGTCGCCGCGCGGCACGGCGTGCCGGTGGAGCGGGTACTCCTGACGGCGGGTGCGGCGGAGGCGTTCGTGCTGATCGCCCGCGCGCTGCCCGCCCGGCGGCCGGTGGTCGTGCACCCGCAGTTCACCGAGCCGGAGGCCGCGCTGCGGGCGGCCGGGCACGAGGTGGGGCGGGTGCTGCTGCGCCCCGCTGACGGTTTCCAGCTCGATCCGGCGATGGTGCCCGAGGACGCCGATCTGGTGGTGATCGGCAATCCGACCAACCCGACGTCGGTGCTCCACCCGGCGGGTGTCGTGGAGAAGCTGGCCCGCCCCGGCCGGACGCTGGTCGTGGACGAGGCGTTCATGGACGCGGTGCCGGGTGAGCGGGAGGCACTCTGCGGGCGCACGGACGTCCCCGGGCTCGTCGTCCTGCGCAGTCTCACCAAGACCTGGGGGCTCGCCGGACTGCGGATCGGATACGTGCTGGCCGACCCGGCGACGATCGCCGTCCTCCAGGAGGCGCAGCCGCTGTGGCCGGTCTCCTCCCCCGCGCTGGCGGCGGCCGAGGCGTGCATGGAGCCGAGGGCGCTGGCCGAGGCGGCGGGGGCGGCCGAACGGATCGCGGTGGACCGGGCCCATCTGCTGGCCGGTCTCGCGGAGTTCGGGGAGATACGGGTGGTGGAGCCGGCCCAGGGTCCGTTCGTCCTGCTGCGGGTCGAGCGGGCGGCGGAGATCCGGGAGCGGCTGCGGTCCCTGGGGTTCGCGGCGCGGCGCGGTGACACCTTCCCCGGACTCGGGCCGCAGTGGCTGCGGCTGGCCGTACGGGACCGGGTGACGACCAACCGCTTCCTCCAGGCGTTCGACCAGGCGCTCCAGGCGCTGCCCAGGAGACCCGGCGGCTGAGTGCCCCGTGCCGGACGGGCCGGCTGTCCTTGCCGGGCCCGTCCGGCAGGCGCTCGTCAGCCCTGGGAGCGCCTGCGGGCCACCACGGTGGCTGCCGCGCCCGCTGCCAGCAGCAGCACCGAGCCGCCCGCGAGGTAGGGGGTCGTGGAACTGCCGCCGGTCTCCGCGAGGTTCGGCTCCTCGGCGACGGGGGCGGGGCTGGTCCCGGTCTGCGGCTTCACTTCGCCGCCGGGCTTCCGCGGCGCCTTCGGGGTCTCGCAGGTGGCCTCCACCAGGGTCACCTGGCCGTTCACCTCGGCGACGCCGAGTTCCAGCGGGTCGACCGACACCCTGAGCTGGAGAGCGACGGCCGCTGCGGTGCGCGAGGTGGTCCCCGTCCTCGACAGGTCGAGGGTCACCTCGCCGACGCCCGGCGCCTGCACGCGGGTGGTACCGCCCGCGGTGAGCGTGACCTCCTTGCCGAGGACCGAGACGTGCCCGAGCACGTTCGACTCCGCGACCGGCTTGCGGCCGGCCTGGCAGACGGCACTGGAGGTGACCTTCTCCACCTCGATGAGCGGGACGAGCGGCAGGCCCGGCACATGGACGGTGGCCTTCGCGAGGTGGGAGCGGCCCTCGGCCCCGCGCTCGTCCACGGTCGCCTCGGCGGTGGCCACGTCGGCCTTCAGCACGCTGAAGGGGTTCCCTCCGTGCACACCGTCGAGCTGGGCGCTGAGCGCGGTCTTCCCGGCGCTCGCGGGGGCCCGCACCTCGTTGAGCGTGGTCCTCAGCGGAACGTTGACCGTCTTGTTCGCGAGTGAGACGTCGAGCGCGGTGCGCAGTACGACCGCGCTCGCCTTTCCGTCGCCGGTGACCGTGGTCGCGGTGGCGGCCTGCGCGGGGACGGCGGCAAGCAGCGCGACAGGGGCGGCGACGGCCGCCAGGGCGGCGAGGCGGAAGGTGTTGCTGTTCAAGATGGTGGAACCCCCACAAGAGACATGGAGCCGTCTGCGCCGCCCAACGGGGGACATCGCGGGCGCCGACGGCCTCGACTCCGTGAATCCTTACGCACGGAGGGTGAACTGTCGGACACCTGGCGTCAGTTCACCCCAAAGGGGGGTTTCCGTGCGGATATTCGATTCTTCCGGCACGTGCGTTCCCTGGAGTCACCCGTTTCACGGGGGACCGGGGCGCGGCGGTTGACGGACCCGGGGTGCGCGCGGGAGTTCTCCCACCGCACGGGCCCGCCCAGAACACCGGCTGTCAACACGGCGCCGCACCCGGGCCGATCATCGGGTCAGCCGATCACACGGCCGTTCAGCACGATCCTTCGGGGCGCCGCAAGCACCCGTACATCCGCGCGCGGGTCCTCGTCGTACACCACGAGGTCGGCGGGGGCACCCTCCTCCAGGGCCGGCCGGCCGAGCCACCGCCGCGCGCCCCAGGCCGTGGCCGAGAGGGCTTCGAGGGGCGGGATGCCCGCCTTGACCAGTTCGGCGACCTCCGCCGCGACCAGACCGTGGGCCAGCGAGCCGCCCGCGTCGGTGCCGACGAAGACCGGGACGCCCGCGTCGTACGCGGCGCGCACCGTGTCGTAGCGGCGCTCGTACAGCCGGCGCATATGGGCCGACCAGCGGGGGAACTTCGCCTCACCGCCCGCCGCCAGGGCCGGGAACGTGGCGATGTTGACCAGGGTCGGCACGATCGCCACGCCGCGCTCGGCGAAGAGCGGGACGGTGTCCTCGGTCAGTCCCGTCGCGTGCTCGACGCAGTCGATCCCGGCCTCCACGAGATCGCGCAGCGCCGCCTCGGCGAAGCAGTGGGCGGTGACGCGGGCTCCCAGCCGGTGGGCCTCGGCGATGGCCGCCTCGACCTCGCCGCGCGGCCAGCACGCCGTCAGGTCCCCGGCCTCGCGGTCGATCCAGTCGCCCACCAGCTTCACCCAGCCGTCGCCGCGCCGCGCCTCCCGCGCGACGAAGGCGACGAGGTCGCCCGGCTCGATCTCGTGGGCGTAGTCACGGATGTAGCGGCGGGTCCTGGCGATGTGGCGGCCTGCCCGGATGATCTTCGGCAGCTCCTCGCGGTCGTCCATCCACCGGGTGTCGGAAGGCGATCCGGCGTCCCGGATGAGCAGGGTGCCGGCCGCACGGTCGGCGAGGGCCTGCCGCTCGGCGGTCGCCGCGTCGACGGGGCCGTGGCGGTCGAGGCCGACGTGGCAGTGCGCGTCCACCAGGCCCGGCAGCGCCCAGCCGGTGACGGTCACCGCGTCGTCCGCGCCGGGCGGCCGCTCGTAGGAGATCCTGCCGCCGACGGCCCACAGTCCGTCCCGCACCTCGTCCGGGCCGACGAGCACCCGCCCCTTCACCCGCAGGACCCGCGGCTTCTCGTGATCACTCATAGGCGGCACTGTACGAGGCCCTCGGTACCCTCGACCCTGCACTGTTCGCACCTGGTCGGGCCGACCGCGCGCGAACCCCTGACCGATCCGAAGAGAGCACCACCGTGACGCACCCCTTCCTCGACCTCGCCCCTCTCAGCGCCGCGCACTTCGCGGCCGTCGAGCGGCGGGTGGCCGGCCTCCTCGCCACGGAGGCGGACGTCGTGATCATGCAGGGCGAGGCGCTGCTGCCCCTCGAAGGCTGTGTCCGGGGCGGCGCCCGGCCCGGTTCGACCGCGCTGAACATCGTCACCGGTCCCTACGGACAGACCTTCGGCAACTGGCTGCGGGACTGCGGGGCCGAGGTCGTCGACCTCGCGGTGCCGTTCCACACGGCGGTCACGGCGGACCAGGTGGCGGAGGCACTGGCCGCGCACCCCGGGACCGACTTCGTCTCGCTGGTCCACGCCGAGGCGGCGACCGGCAACACCAATCCGGTGGCGGCGATCGGTGAGGTGGTACGGGCGCACGGCGCGCTGTTCATGCTGGACGCCGTCGCCTCGGTGGGCGCCGAGCCTCTGCTGCCCGACGCCTGGGGCGTCGACCTCTGCGTGATCGGCGCGCAGAAGGCGATGGGCGGCCCCGCCGGAGTGTCGGCGGTGTCGGTGAGCGAGCGCGCCTGGGAGCGCCTCGCCGCCAACCCCCGGGCTCCCCGGCGCTCCTACCTCTCCCTCCTGGACTGGAAGGAGCGCTGGATCGACGCCGGCCGCACCGTCCTGCCGCACGCGCCCGCGCAGCTGGAGATGCTGGCGCTCGAAGCCTGCGTGGAGCGGATCGAGCGCGAGGGTCTGGCAGCGGTGACCGCCCGCCACGCCTCGGCGGCGGCGGCGACCCGGGCGGGTGTCCTGGCCCTCGGCGGGGGCTTCGGTCCGTACGTGGAGGATGCCCGGGACGCGGCGCCGGTCGCCACGACCCTGCGGGCCCCGGCGGGTGTCGACGCCGCCTCGCTGGTCGCGCGGGCGCTCTCGGCCGACCCGTCACTGCCGCTGGTCGCGGGGGGCGGGGCGCTGGCCGGGGAGATGATCCGGGTCAACCACTACGGTGCGGACGCGACGCGGGGCGCGGTGCTGTCCTCGCTCACCGCTCTGGGGTCGGCGCTGGCCGAACACGGCCGGCAGGTCGATGTCGAGGCTGCCCGCAGCGCCGTTTCGGAAACCTGGCCCAGTGAATAGACCAGAGAATTAACCAATGCGGGAAGCTGCTTTGAAGAAAGCAGCTTCCCGCATTCTTTTGCCCGCCGCACCTGACCCTAAACGTGAGAGCTTCCACAAGATCCATCTACGCGTTTCGGGCACATCCCCGGTGGGTCAATAGCCTGTGACCGACTCCACATTCCCGGCGTTATGCCGGATAAATACAGGACAAACAGTGACGATTCCCCTGTCTGTCGCATGGGGCACGCGCCCGCGCGATAACACAAGGATTCCGTTCACCCAACCCCTTCCCTCGATGCAATTTAGTTTTTTGCTGGGTAAATTCGATTCCCATGACCGCCGCACCAGCAGATTGTGCAACTACCCGAAGCGAATTCCTCAGCATCGACACCCCACGAGTGGAGGACGGAGCCGCGATCTGGCGCATCGCCCGCGACTCCGAGGTCCTGGACCTCAACTCCTCGTACAGCTACCTGCTGTGGTGCCGTGACTTCGCGTCGACCTCCGTGGTCGCCCGCGACGAGAACGGCGACGTGATCGCCTTCGTGACGGGCTACCTACGCCCCGACCGCCCGCAGACGCTCGTCGTCTGGCAGGTGGCCGTCGACCAGGCGCACCGCGGGAAGGGGCTCGCCGCCACCCTGCTGGACGCGCTGACCACGCGGGTCACCGCCGACCAGGGACTGGTCGGCGTGGAGACCACCGTCACCCCGGACAACACCGCGTCCGACCGGCTGTTCACCTCGTACGCGCTCCGGCACGACGTGGCCCTGGAGCGCGAGGTGCTCTTCGACAGCGGGTTGTTCCCCGAGGAGGCGCACCTGCCGGAAGTGCTCTACCGCATCGGCCCGTTCCACGCCTGAGCACCCCACCCCCCTCACCCGCAGGAGATCCGCTGTGACCATCACCCCGCCCGCCCTCAGTGTCTTCGAGACCCTCGAGTCCGAGGTACGGAGCTACTGCCGTGGCTGGCCCGCCGTCTTCGACCGCGCGCAGGGCGCCCGGCTGACGGACGAGGACGGCCACTCGTACCTCGACTTCTTCGCAGGTGCCGGCTCACTCAACTACGGCCACAACAACCCGGTGCTGAAACGCGCGCTGATCGACTACATCGAGCGCGACGGCATCACGCACGGCCTGGACATGGCCACCACGGCCAAGCGCGCCTTCCTGGAGACCTTCCAGAACGTGATCCTGCGCCCGCGCGACCTGCCGTACAAGGTCATGTTCCCCGGCCCGACCGGCACCAACGCCGTCGAGTCGGCGCTGAAGCTGGCCCGCAAGGTCAAGGGGCGCGAGTCCGTCGTCTCCTTCACCAACGCCTTCCACGGCATGTCGCTCGGCTCGCTCGCCGTCACCGGCAACGCCTTCAAGCGGGCCGGCGCCGGCATCCCGCTGGTGCACGGCACGCCGATGCCGTTCGACAACTACTTCGACGGCCAGGTCCCGGACTTCCTCTGGTTCGAGCGGCTGCTTGAGGACCAGGGCTCCGGGCTCAACAAGCCCGCCGCAGTGATCGTGGAGACCGTCCAGGGCGAGGGCGGCATCAACGTCGCCCGCGCCGAGTGGCTGCGCGCGCTCCAGTCCCTGTGCCACCGCCAGGACATGCTGCTCATCGTCGACGACATCCAGATGGGCTGCGGCCGGACCGGCGCCTTCTTCTCCTTCGAGGAGGCCGGGATCACCCCGGACATCGTGACGCTCTCCAAGTCGATCAGCGGCTACGGGATGCCGATGGCCCTCTGCCTGTTCAAGCCGGAGCTGGACATCTGGGAGCCGGGCGAGCACAACGGCACCTTCCGGGGCAACAACCCGGCCTTCGTCACCGCCGCCGCCGCGCTCGACGCCTACTGGGCGGACGGGCAGATGGAGAAGCAGACCGTGGCCCGCGGCGAACAGGTCGAGCAGGGCCTGCTGGCCATCTGCGACGAGAACCCGGCGTCCGGCGGCCACTTCCGTGGCCGCGGACTGGTCTGGGGCCTGGAGTTCCCCGACCCCGCGCGCGCCTCCGCCGTCTGCGCCCGCGCGTTCGAACTGGGTCTGCTCCTGGAGACCTCGGGCCCGCGCAGCGAGGTCGTGAAGCTGCTGCCGCCCCTGACCATCACCCCCGACGAACTGGACGAGGGCCTGCGCACGCTGGCCCGCTGCGTCCGAGAGACCGCCTGACCCCGGGGAGACCCGGGCGGGCGCGAAGAAGCACCACCGCAGAGAGAAAGGCACCAACCCACCGTGATCGTCCGATCGTTCAGCGACATCGAGAACACCGACCGGCATGTGAAGGCCGCCTCAGGCACCTGGGAGAGCAAGCGCATCGTGCTCGCCAAGGAGAAGGTGGGCTTCTCGCTCCACGAGACCGTGCTGTACGCCGGCACGGAGACGTCCATGTGGTACGCGAATCACATCGAGGCCGTGCTGTGCACCGAGGGCGAGGCCGAGCTCACCAACGACGAGACCGGCGAGAAGCACTGGATCTCCCCCGGCACGATGTACCTGCTGGACGGCCACGAGCACCACACGCTGCGGCCCAAGACCGACTTCCGCTGCGTCTGCGTCTTCAACCCTCCCGTCACCGGACGGGAGGACCACGACGAGAACGGTGTCTATCCGCTGCTGACCGAGGAGGGCTGAACCATGACCACACACGTACGCGCAGACCTGTACCCGTCGCGCGGCGCCGCCGAGATGACCACTCCCCGCCAGGACCCGGTCATCTGGTCCGCGCCCGGCGCACCAGGACCGGTCGCCGTAAAGGACCTCCAGGGGTTCGAACGGGACGGATTCCTCACCGTCGACCAGCTGATCACACCGGACGAGGTCGCCGTCTACCACGCCGAGCTGAACCGGCTGATCAGCGATCCGGCGGTGCGGGCCGACGAGCGCTCCATCGTCGAGCCGCGGTCGCAGAAGGTGCGTTCCGTCTTCGAGGTCCACCGGATCAGCGAGGTCTTCGCCCGGCTGGTCGCCGACGAGCGGGTGGTGGGCCGGGCCCGCCAGATCCTCGGCTCGGACGTGTACGTCCACCAGTCGCGCATCAACGTGAAGCCGGGGTTCGGGGCCTCGGGCTTCTACTGGCACTCGGACTTCGAGACCTGGCACGCCGAGGACGGTCTGCCGAACATGCGGACCGTGTCCGTCTCGATCGCGCTGACCGAGAACCACGACACCAACGGCGGGCTGATGATCATGCCCGGTTCGCACAAGACGTTCCTCGGCTGCGCGGGGAGACCCCGCGGGACAACTACAAGAAGTCCCTGCAGATGCAGGACGCCGGCATCCCGTCGGACGGGGCGCTGACGAGGATGGCCGACCTGCACGGCATCAAGCTCTTCACGGGCCCGGCCGGTTCGGCGACCTGGTTCGACTGCAACTGCATGCACGGCTCGGGGGACAACATCACCCCGTACCCGCGCAGCAACGTCTTCATCGTCTTCAACAGCGTGGAGAACGCGGCGCAGGAGCCCTTCGCGGCCCCGGTCCGCCGTCCGGAGTTCATCGGGGCGCGGGACTTCACTCCCGTGCGGTGACGGGTGCGGTTGAGGGTGGTGTCCCAGGGGGCACCGCCCTCAACCGGCTGGACCGGGAACACCCCGGGAGGCGAAGGTGGCGTCCATGACTTCTCATGTGCGCCACATCACGATCGACTGCGCCGACGCCTATGAGCTGGCGGGCTTCTGGGCCGGGGTGCTGGGTACGCGGGTCTCCGACGAGGACGCGCCCGGTGACCCCGAGGCCCTGGTCGAAGCGCCGGGCGCCGCCCTGCTGTTCATCACCGTGCCCGAGCCGAAGAGCGGCAAGAACCGCCTCCACCTGGACATCCAGCCCGACGACCGATCCCGGGACGAGGAGGTGGAGCGGCTCCTGGCGCTCGGCGCCACGATGGTGGGCGACCACCGCAAGCCGAACGGGCGCGGCTGGGCGACCCTGGCCGACCCGGAGGGCAACGAGTTCTGTGTGGAGTGCGGGGCCGCCGAACGCGCCCGGCTGTCCGGGACCCGGCTGCCGGTCACCGCGGACGATGTGACCTCTGCGGTGCGGCTCGCGGTGGACACGCTCGCGGCGTCGCCTGCCGGTGACTGGCGCGTCCCGGCGGGTTCCCTGGACTGGGACTGCTGGGAGACCGTGGAGCACCTGAGCGACGACCTCTTCGCGTACGCCGTGCAACTCGGCCCGCGCAAGCGGCCGTTGACGGGCGAGGTCCCCTACCGCTGGGCCCCGGAGCGCGAGGGCGGGCCCTGGAACGCGGTATTCGCGGACCCGGAGGCGGGAACCGCCGGACTGCTCCAGACGCTCGAAGCGAGCGGCGCCCTGCTGGCCGCGATGGTACGGACCGCCTCCCCCGCCGTCCGCTCCTACCACTCGTACGGAGTGTCGGACCCGGAGGGCTTCGCCGCGATGGGTGTCGTGGAGACCCTCGTGCACACCCATGACGTCGCCGCGGGCCTCTCACTCCCCTGGGCCCCGCCGCGCGACCTCTGCGACCGGGTGCTGGCCCGGCTCTTCCCCGACGCCCCGGCCGACGCGGACCGGTGGACCGTACTGCTCTGGTCCACCGGCCGGGCCGCGCTGCCGGGCCGTGACCGTGTCACCTCGTGGAAGTGGCACGGCGCGCCGCTCGGCTGAGTGCGCTACCGGTGGGAGAACCAGCGCGCCGCCGGGAGGAGCCTCCCGTCGTAGTCGAACACCGCCTGGTTCTCCCACGCGTTGCCGGACGACGGGTCGGCCGGGTCCCAGCCGCTGCCGACGACGCGCTGATCGTGCCCGGCGACTACAGCCGGGCGGGAGGTGACTACAGCCGGACGGGAGACGAGGCCGCAGCCGCGCACTGGTGCGGCGCGAGTCGGCGTAGGAACGGGCGCCATGAGGGCTATAGGCACTACGCGTCGAGCGGCGCGTAGTCCGTGTAGCCCTTCGCGTCGCCGCCGAAGTAGGTGGCGGGGTCGGGGGTGTTGAAGGGGCCGCCGGCCTTGAGCCGGGCCGGCAGGTCCGGGTTGGCGAGGAAGAGGGCGCCGTAGGAGACGAGGTCGGCGATTCCGTCGTCGATCACCGTGTGGTCCCCGGGGCCGGTGGGGCCGTCGGTCCGCACGTTGAGGACGAGGGCGCCGCTGAACTGCTTGCGCAGCGCGAGCGTCAGTTCGCGGATCTCGACGCCTTCCAGCAGGTGCAGGTAGGCGAGCCCGAGCGGCTCGATCTCGCGGACGAGCGCGGTGTAGACGGCTTCCGGCGCCGGCTCCTCGATCCCGTTGTACGGGTGGGAGGGCGAGATGCGCAGCGCGGTCCGCTCCGGGCCGATCTCCGCGGCGACGGCCTTGACCACCTCGACGGCGAAGCGGGCGCGGGCCTCGTCGGAACCGCCCCAGGCGTCCTGGCGGAGGTTGGTGTTGGGCGCGAGGAACTGGTGGATCAGATAGCCGTTGGCGCCGTGCAGTTCGACGCCGTCGAAACCGGCCTCGACCGCGCCCCGGGCGGCGGCGGCGAAGTCGGCGATCGTGGCGCGCACCTCGGCGTCGGTCAGCTCGTAGGGCTCCACGAAGTCCTTCGGGCCCTCCTGGGTGTAGACCTGCCCGGGTGCGGTGACCGGGGAGGGCCCCACCGGCACCAGTCCGTCCGGCAGCAGCACCGGGTGGCCGATCCGGCCCGCGTGCATGAGCTGGGCGAAGATCCGGCCGCCGGCCGCGTGCACGGAGTCGGTGACCCGGCGCCAGGACGCTATCTGCGCGGGGCTGTGCAGACCGGGGGTCGAGGGGTAGCCCTGGCCCACGGGTGAGGGCTGGATGCCCTCGGTGATGATGAGGCCGGCCGAGGCGCGCTGCGTGTAGTACTCGACGGTCAGCTCCGTGGCCGTACCGCCCTCGCCCGCCCTGCTGCGGGTCATGGGCGCCATGGCGATCCGGTTCGCGAGCGGCGTGCCCGCGAGGTCGACGGGGTCGAAGACAGTGGTCACGAAAGACTCCCAGAAATATGTGGTCGACCAATATTGGGTCGGCCAAGTAAGCGCTCCGCCGCCACTCTAGCCCATTACTTGGCCGGCCAAGGTAAAGTTTCCGCAGGGGGCACGGAACGGCGCGAACGACGCGGTCCGCCCCCGCACCCGCCGAGCGCCACCCCTGAGGAGTTCCCGATGGACATCGATTCCGCAGCCGCCGCAGAGCCCGCGTGTACCGAGCTCCTGACGCCCGGGGCCGCGCGCGGCGGCCCGGTCAGCCACGCCCTCTCCCGGGTCGCACGGCTGCACCGGATCGCGGCGGGCAGACTGCTCAAGGACCTGGGCCTCTACCCGGGCCAGGAGCATCTGATGATGCACCTGTGGGACTCCGGGGCCGTACGCCAGGCGGACCTGATCAAGGCCATGGACCTCGACCCCTCGACGGTGACGAAGATGCTCCAGCGCCTGGAGCAGACCGGGTACGTCCGCCGCCGACCGGACCCGGACGACCGCAGGGCCGTCCTGGTCGAGGCCACGGACGGCAGCTGCTCGCTGCTCACGGACGTCCGGTCCGCGTGGGCGAGCCTGGAGGAGCACACCCTCGCGGGCCTGGACCCCGCCGAGCGCGCGGAGCTGGCCCGCCTCCTGGGCAAGGTGGAGGGGAACCTCTGCCAGGAGACGGCCGGCTGCCCCGGCACCCTCTAGCGGGCGCGCTCCTGCCGCTCAGCCGCCCAGAGCGTCCAGGGCGTCCAGCGCCCGGTCCACGTCGGCATCGGAGTTGTAGAGGTGGAAGGCGGCGCGCAGATTCCCGGCCCGGTCCGAGACCATGATCCCGGCCTCCGCCAGCGCCGGTGTGCGGCCACCGAGCCCGGGTACGGCGACGATCGCCGAGGTGCCGGGGACCGGCTCGTGACCGAGCTCCGCCAGGCCCTCGCGGAAGCGGGCGGCGAGCCCGGTGGCATGGGCGTACAGGGCGTCGATACCGATCTCCGCCAGCAGGGCGAGGGAGCGCTCGGCCCCGTGGTACGCGAGGAACGCGGGCGGTTCGTCGAGGGCGCGGGCGGTGGAGGCCAGCCGTTCGACCGGACCGTACGTGCTGCTCCAGGGGTCCTCCCCGGCCACCCAGCCGACGAAGAGCGGCGGCAGGGTGGCCTGCGCCTCCTCGGTCACCGTGAGGAAGGACGCCCCTCGCGGGCAGAGCAGGAACTTGAAACCGCCGGTGACCGTGTAGTCGTAGGCCCCGGCGTCCAGCGGGAACCAGCCGGCCGACTGGGAGGCGTCGAGCAGTGTCCGGGCACCGTGCGCGGCGGCCGCCGACGTGATGGCGTCGAGGTCGGCGACGCGGCCGTCGGCGGACTGCACGGCGGAGAAGGCGACGAGCCCGGTCCGCGGCCCCACCGCGTCGGCCAGCTTCTCCAGCGGGACGTACCGCATCCGCAGATCGCCGCGGAGCGCGAACGGGCTGACCACGGAGCTGAACTCGCCCTCGGGTGCCAGGACCTCGGTCCCGGGTTTCAGCGAGGCCGCGACCAGCCCGACATGGACGCTGACGGACCCGCCGGCGGCGACCCGGTCGGGGCCCACCCCGGCGAGCCGGGCGAAACCGGCCCGCGCCGCGTCCACCACGTCGAAGTCGCCGGCCCCGACCCGCACACCCGCGGCGTTCTCGTCGACGAGTGCCTTGACGGCCTGCACGGTACGGCGGGGCAGCAGCCCGCAGGTGGAGGTGTTGAGGTAGGTGGTCCGCGGCGCGAACTCGGCGGCGGCGGCCTGGCTGAGCGTGGTCGTCTGCATACGTCCAGCCTGGGCGCCCCTCAACTCGTAGTCAATCACCGAGAGTTGCGGGGCGCACCCAAGGACGGCTTATGCCCACGCCTGGCGGGCGGATCGCGAAGACGGAGGTTCCGGGCTGCGGAACCTCGCGGGAACCGTCCGCCTCGCAGGCCGCCACGTCATGGCCCACCGTGGTGAGCGCGGTTGCGGGACAGTCCTTAGGCGGGGAGCGAGTGCGGGGGCGTCACCAGCCGTGCGCGTTCATACGGATCCCGCGCTGGGCGGTTCTTCAAGTACGGGCGAATGCGGCTGTGCATCGCGGTGATGCTTCGGTCGCACTGTCCGGACTGCACGAGCGGGTACATCTCCAGGACACTCGGGCCTCGGTGTGCAGCTGGACGACGGCTGGGAGGTCGTCCGGGATCGCGGTTCTGATCATGAAGGGAGGGACGTACGGGCCCGTGTCGCGGTTGCCGGCATACGGCCCCGGGCTCGGTCCGGCACACGGGATTTCGCCGCCTCACCCCTGGGACGGCGCCTGGTCACACGGACGGCCGGAGCCGTACCGGGCTCCGGCCCCGGAGAGAGCCGCGAAGATCACCACGTGCACCCGGACCGGGATGGAGATGGGGAGCGCCAGGTCGCTGCCCGCCGTCCCGAGCAGTTCGCGGTCCGTCAGTCCGGCCGGCTACAGCGGCCGCCACCCTCCGGCCGGAGCCGGAGGGTGGCGGCCGCTACTCGGTTCGGGTGAGCACGGGACCTACTCGCGGTGGCCGTCCACCCTGCGGGGCAGGCCCAGCGGGTTGGACTCGCGCAGTTCCGGCGGCAGCAGCGCGTCCGGGGTCGTCTGGTAGGTGACCGGGCGCAGCCAGCGTTCGATCGCCGTCGCGCCCACCGAGGTCGAGGTGGAGGTGGTCGCCGGGTAGGGGCCGCCGTGGTGCTGGGCCGGGGCGACGGCCACGCCGGTCGACCAGCCGTTGACCAGGACGCGGCCGGCCAGCGGGGTCAGCGCGGCGAGGAGCCGTGCGGCGCTCTCGTCGGTCTCCTCACCAGCCGTCTGGAGCGTGGCGGTGAGGTTGCCGGGGAGGCGGGAGAGGACCGCGGTGATCTCCTCCTCGCTCTCGTAGCGCGCGACGACGGTGACCGGGCCGAAGCACTCCTCCAGCAGGGCGTCGTGCGGGCCCTCCTCGGTCAGCCGCCGCGCCGGTACGGTCAGGAAGCCCGGGGAGACGGTGTGCTCGCCGCCCGCGCCGGGGGTGACGGGCGCCGTGACGTCCGCGAGTTCGGCCCGTTCCCGTACACCCGCGACGAAGGCGTCCCGCATGCGCTGGTCGAGCATGACGGCGGACCGGCTGTCGCTGACCACGTCGGTCAGGGACTTGATCAGCTGGTCTCCCGTGCCGCCCGCCGGTACGAGGACGAAGCCGGGCTTCGTGCAGAACTGGCCCGCGCCCATGGTCATCGAGCCCGCGAGCCCGGCGCCGATCTGCTCGCCGCGCTCGGCGGCGGCGGCTTCGGTGACGACCACCGGGTTGAGGGAGCCGAGCTCGCCGTGGAAGGGGATCGGGGTGGGCCGGGCCGCCGCCGCGTCGAACAGGGCGCGTCCGCCCCGGACCGAGCCGGTGAAGCCGGCCGCCGAGACGAGCGGGTGCTTGACCAGTGCGACGCCCGCGTCGAAGCCGTGCACCAGGCTCACCACGTCCTCGGGCAGGCCGTGGTGAGCGGCGGCCCGGCGCAGTACGGAGGCGCAGAGTTCGGAGGTGGCCGGGTGGTCGGGGTGCGCCTTGACGACGACGGGGCAGCCCGCGGCGAGCGCGCTGGCCGTGTCGCCGCCGGGTACGGAGAAGGCGAGCGGGAAGTTGCTGGCCGCGTAGACGGCGACGACGCCGAGGGGGATCTTGTAGCGGCGCAGATCCGGCCAGGGCGGGGTCCGGCTGCCGTCCTCGTGGTCGATGTGGATGTCGAGATAAGCGCCCTCTTCCACGACCTCCGCGAACGCCCTGAGCTGCGCGGCCGTGCGTGCGAGCTCGCCGGTGAGCCGGGCCGGGCCGAGCGCCGTCTCGGCGTCGGCGGCCTCGATGACGTGCTCGGCGGCCTCCGTGAGCAGATCGGCCGCGGTACGCAGGAACGCGGCGCGCACCGTGCGGTCGGCGAGCGAGCCGCGTACGGCGTGGGCGGCCCGGACCACCCGGTCGACCTCCTCCGCTGTAGCCTCCTCCGCAACCTGCTCGCGCGGGTTCCCGGTTCGGGGGTCGACGCTCCAGACTGGTGCTGCTGCCACCGTGATTCCTTCCCGCTCCTCTACCGCACCACCAGGAGTTGTTCGGTATTCTGAACAGCGTTCCTGATCGTGAACTTACCGGGGACTCTATTTCCGGGCGATCAGTGTTGGCAAGAAGTCGCAGGGTTTTGCCGTGAGGGTCGGAAGGGGCGCAGGGCATGTCGGTTGCCGAGTCTGGTGGGGCGCAGGTCAAGTCCGCGGTGCGGACGGTCGAGCTGCTCGAGTACTTCGCGGGGAGCCCCGGTATGCACGCGCTGGCCGCCGTGCAGGAGGCCGTCGGCTACCCGAAGTCCAGCCTCTACATGCTGCTGCGGACCCTGGTCGAGCTCGGCTGGGTGGAGACCGACGCCACGGGCACGCGGTACGGGATCGGGGTGCGGGCCCTGCTCGTCGGCACGTCCTACATCGACGGCGACGAGGTCGTCGCCGCCGCCCGCCCCACCCTGGACCGGCTCTCCGACGACACCACGGAGACCATCCACCTGGCCCGCCTCGACGGGACGAACGTCGTCTACCTCGCCACCCGGCAGTCCCAGCACTACCTGCGCCCCTTCACCCGCGTCGGCCGCCGGCTGCCCGCCCACTCCACCTCGCTCGGCAAGGCGCTGCTGGCCACCCACAGCGACGAGCAGGTCCGCAAGCTGCTCCCGCAGACCCTGCCCGCGCTGACCGAGCACACCATCACCGACCGCGAGAAGCTCATCGGGGAGCTGGACGTCATCCGCGAGCAGGGTTACGCGGTGGACCGCGAGGAGAACACCCTCGGGCTGCGCTGCTTCGGCATCGCGATCCCCTACCGGACCCCGGCGCGGGACGCGGTCAGCTGCTCGGTGCCGGTGGCCCGGCTCACCCCGGGACACGAGCAGATGGTCAAGGACTCGCTCTTCGACGCCCGCGACCGGCTCACCCTCGCGACCCGCAGGCTCTGACCCGTGGATGTGACGCTGCGCGAGGTGCGCGACGGGGACCTGCCCCTCTTCTTCGTGTACATGAGCGACCCGGAAGCGACCCGGGTCGCGGCCTTCACGGCCAAGGACCCCACCGACCGGGCCGCCTTCGACGCCCACTGGGCCCGTATCCGGGCGGCCGGGAACATACTCATGCGGACGGTGCTCGCCGACGGGGCCGTGGTGGGCAACACCGGGGTGTACGGACCGCCGGACGACCGGCAGGTCACGTACTGGATCGACCGGGCCCACTGGGGTCACGGTGTCGCGACCGCCGCCCTGCGCGCGCTGCTCGCCCTCGTACCGGAGCGTCCGCTGCACGCGCGGGCCGCCGCCGACAACCTCGGCTCCATCCGGGTGCTGCGCAAATGCGGTTTCACCGTGACGGGCGGGGACCGCGGTTTCGCCGAGGCGCGCGGGGAGGAGACCGACGAGGTGCTCCTCACCCTGGACGCCTGAGCCGCGCCCCCGCGGAACACCCCCGGAGCGGCCCGCGGGAAACGGGTGAGCAGAGGCACGGACGCGAGGACCGCCGGGGCCGGGTCCCGCCCTCGTGTCGAAGCGCTTGCGCGGGGCGCTGGTACGCTCTCGCCCCGCCCGCCCTCCGTGGGGCGCTCCAGAGAGAGGTACGCGTGGACAGAGCCGTCGGCGATGCCGCTGCCGCCGAGTTCCATGAGTTCTTCGAGGCCCACTACGCCGAACTGGCCCGGCTCGCCCACATGCTGACAGGCGAGGCCGACGCCGCCGACGATCTGGCGGCGGACGCGCTGCTGGCGCTCTGGCACCGGTGGGACCGGGTGCGGTCCGCCGAGCACCCCGTGGCGTACGCCCGGGGTGTCGTGGCGAACCTGGCCAGGACCCGGATACGCGGCGCGGTGCGGGAGCGGCGCAGGGTGGCGCTGTTCTGGACCCCGCGCGGCGGCGCGGACGGCTTCGCGGCCGAGGGGCCCGACGTACCGGCGGTCGTCGACGTCCAGGAGGCCCTGCGCCGACTGCCGTTCCGCAAGCGGGCGTGTGTGGTCCTGCGGCACGCCTTCGACCTGTCCGAGCGGGACACCGCGCTCGTGCTCGGGATATCGGTCGGCACGGTGAAGAGCCAGACCTCGCGCGGTGTCGCGGAGCTGCAACGCCTGCTCGGACCGCACGGAGGCGCCGCGCGGGCGCGGGTGGCCGCCGCGGCGCGGCGCGGCGAAGGAAGGCACTGATGGACGACGAGCTGCGACGAAGGCTCCAGGGCGCGGCACGCGCCCACCGGCCGGACAGGGAACGGATGCGGGCCCGGCTGGAGCGCGGGATGGCGGACGAACGCCGGGTGCGCGCGGGGCGGGTTCCGCGTCTCCCCGGTACCCCGGTGCCGTGGCTGCGGATCGCGGGGGCGACGGCGGCGGTGTGCGGGGTGCTCGCCGCGGGCACGCTCGCGGTCACCTCGGCGGCCCGCGACGACAGCAAGGGCGCGCACCGGCTGGTGGGAACCGCTCCGCCGTCCTGGACGGCGCCCGCGCGGGGCGCCGCGCTGCCCGCCGACGACGGGCCGCTGCGGTCGGGCGGTTCGGTGAGCTCGGACAGGAACCGGTACTGGGCGCAGAGCCGGGTCACGGTGCGGACCGCCGCCCCTCTCCCGGCGCTCACCGTGGAGCTGCGGATCGCGCAGACGGGCGGGGTGAACAGCACCGGGGCCTGGCGTTCCCTCCCGGTGGAGGACTTCGCGGCATCGGTGCGGGAGGAGGGCGGCTTCCTCGTCTACCGCTGGACGCTGAAGCCGGGGCGGACCGCCCCCGCCGGTACGCACACGTTCGCGGGCCAGTACAACCACGCCGAGGGCGCCCGGGACTTCCGGGGCGACGACTACACGGCCCGCGCCGGCGCCCTGGGCGGACAGGCCGCCGTGGGCGGGGCCTTCACCCGGCAACTCCCGTGACCGGGACCCGGGGGATTCTCAGGGGTGAGGGTTCCAGTCGCCCAGGTAGGCGGCGCGCGTGTGCCGCCGCGCCTCCTCCCGGGTGAGCTGGGGGCGGTTCCCGGGGACCGGGACGCGGGCTCCGGGACCGGTGTTGGCGTACTCCGCGAAGCGCTGGTCCTGCCAGGGGTGGCCGGACGCCATGTCGGTGTACGGGGCGGTGGCGTCCGTACCCGGTCCGATGACCGACTCGCGTACGACGAGTGACGGACGCGCGGTGGGGTCGGAGCTCGGCACCCACGGCCTGGCCAGCTTGTAGGCCCCGTCCTGCGCGCCGCTGGTGAACCGGCACCGCACCGCCAGGAAGCCGTGCGGGTTGGCGCGGGCCGTGGAGGGGGCGAAGTACATGCCCTTGGGGGTGAAATCGACGTCCCGGTCCAGGGCGTGGAAGCGGCAGTGCTCGAAGACGCTGGTCCCCCGGCCGAAGACGAAGTCGACGTCACCCTCGGCGTAGCAGTGCGAGAAGTGGTGCCGGGCGAAGACGGGCAGCGAGAGCGTGTCGGAGTACAGCGTGTCCTGGTGGCCGAGGAAGCGGCAGTGGCGGAAGGCCGAGCGGTCGCCCATGACCTTGATGGCCACCGCCTGGGTGGCGGTGGTCCCCGGGTGGTCGGCGCGCAGCCAGTCGTTGGCGAAGGTGACCCGGTGCGCGGTGAAGTCCGCGGCCCGGACGGTGGTGGTGGCCGATCCGCTGGTGCCGTAGGTGCCGGAGCCGTCGGGCTTGGGGGTGCCGGCCGCGTTGCCGTACACGATGACCGTGGCGCGCGGGTCCTCGCCCGCCCCGATGAGGGTGAGGCCGGTGCGGGTCTCGGGGACGGTGACGGTCTCGCGGTAGAGCGCGGGGGCCAGGACCAGGACGTGGCCCGTGCCGGAGGCCGCGTCGACGGCGGCCTGGACGGTGGTGTGGTCGCCGCGGCCGAGCGGATCGACGTAGAGCGTCCGCGCGGTGAGCCGCCCGGACGGTGAGCCGTACCGGCCGAAGGGGGCCGCTCCCCCGGCGTGTGCCCGGGGCGCGAGGGCGAGTCCGGCGGTGGCGAGGGCGCCCGCGAGGAGGGAGCGGCGGGCGAGGGGGGTGTACGCGGTCATGCGGGAGGAACCTCCGGTGCGGCGCGGGGACGGGGAGGGCCGGGGCGGGCGTCGCCTGTGCGGTGCCCGCCCGCCCCGGCGGGGAGCGTGCGGTCAGCGGACCTTGCCCGCGCCGGCCTTCCTGGTGACGAGGGCGGGCAGTGCGCGCGGGTCGTCGACCCTGGTGCGGAGCTCGGGGGTCCAGCCCGCACCGGACGCCAGCTGCTCGGCCGGGTACTGGGCGTTGTGGACGGCGATCAGGTCGGTTGCGGTGCCGTTGACGTAGTTGCCGGAGGCCGTCAAGGGGCCTCCTTCCACTTCTTGAGGACCGTGCCGGCCCGCACGGACGGCGGCAGGGAGAAGGAGTTCCTCTCGGCGACGAGCTGGGACTCGATGCCGATGCCGAAGGAGTAGCCGTACTTCTGGCCCTCGGTGACCGTGAAGTGGTTGTTGTACGCGTCGACCTTGCCGAAGCGGACGCGCGGGGCGCGCTCGACGACGCCGTCGAAGTGGTTGTGGTGGAGGGTGACGCGCAGCTTGCCCCGGTCGTCGGCGCCCGCGCTGTCACTGTTGCCGATCATGAGGGTCTTGTCGTGGTCGGTGAGGACGTTCCAGGAGGCGGTGACGAGGTCGGCGCCCCGGACGATGTCCAGGAGGCCGTCGTGCTGCTGGTAGATCTCGCCGAAGTACGAGGGGAGGGTGGAGTCCGGGTAGCGGCCGTCGGTCAGGGTGTTGTGGTCGACCCAGACGTGCTGGGAGCCGTACACGACGACCGCGTCGTACTCGGAGTTCCAGGCGCCGGTGGCACCGTCGGTCGGGTCCCAGGCGGGGAAGCAGTCGAGGGGCGCCTCGATGGTGAGGTTGCGCAGGATGACGTTGCGCACCCCCTTGATCTGGAGGCTGGCACCCCTGATCCCGGCGCCCTTCCCCACGCCCACGATGGTCGTGTCGGCGGGGACGTACGCCATGATGCCGAGCTTCTGGTTGTCCGCCGAGGCGGCCCGCAGCTCCTCCTGCTCGCCGGTGAGCGGGGTGTCGAGGCCCCAGAGCGCCGGGTCGTAGTCGGCGAGGTACTGGTCGAAGTCGTAGCCGGGTGCCTCGAAGGACGCGCACCCCTCGGCGGTGGCGTCGATGGTGCCCTTGACCTTGATGATCGACGGGGCGCCCCCGGCGGCGGCGAGGGCGGCCCTGAACCCGGCCCAGGTGGTGACGGTGAAGACGTGTGTGGCGTCGGCCGCCGAACCACCGGTGGTTCCGGCGCCCTCGGAGGCCCAGCCGTCCTGCGCGGCGAGGGTCTGGCGCGCGGGGTCGGGGCGGTGGCCCCCGGCCTGCGCGGTCCCGGTGGCGGCGAGGACGAGGGCGGTGCAGCCGACCAGCGTGATCATGACGCGCCCATGACATTTCTGACTTCTCATCGTGCGGCTCTCCTTCGTACGGTTCAGGCACGGTTCAGGCTTGGGGCCAGGTGATCCAGGACTCGGGGATCTCGTCGTCGAGCCGGCGCACTTCGCGCGGGGCGAGCGCGCGGTGCTCCAGCAGCCCGGCCGCGACGAGCCGGGCCACGGCGATCGCGCCGGGCGGGTTGAAGTGGGTGTTGTCCTGCTCGGCCGGGGTCCAGTTGAAGTACGCCTTGGTCCGCTCGGCGCCGAGCTCCTGCCACAGGGCGAGCGAACCGGCCTGGATGTCGGCCAGCGCCACGTCCTCCTCCTCGGCCAGCGCCCGCATGGCCGCCGGGTACTCACCGTGGGTGGGCAGGGCCGTACCGCCCGCGTCGAACCTCCTGCGCTCCACCGGGGTGGCGAGCACGGGCAGCGCACCCCGGGCCCGCGCCCCGTCGACGTACCGCCGCAGGTGGTCCTGGTACGTCGACCAGGGCTCCGTGTAGCGCGTCGGGTCGGCGCTCTTCGCGTCGTTGTGCCCGAACTGGACGAGCACGAGGTCGCCCTCTCCGACGCCCGCCAGGAGCACGTCGAGCCGGCCCTCCTCGATGAAGCTCCTCGAACTGCGGCCGTTCACCGCGTGGTTGGCGACCTCCACGCCGTGCCCGAGGAAGAAGGGCAGGGCCATGCCCCAGCCGGTCTCGGGTGCGGCGTCGGCGTACTTGCGGGCGGCCGTGGAGTCGCCCGCGATGTGCAGGGTCCGGGGCCTCGGCCGGCCGCCGCCGCTCCGCGCGAAGGCGGGGGTGGCGGTGAAGGCGAGGGGCAGCGCGAGCAGCGCGGCTGCCGTCCTTCTGCGGGTGAGGGACATGGGGGGACTGCCTCTCTCGGGGGGTGGGGTGGTCCTGCGTCAGGTGGGACCGGCGGCGGGGCGCGACCCGTACCGCCGCCGGTCCCGGTCAGGGGGCGGCGGAGAGGGCCGGATCAGCCGTTGCCCAGCTCCTTCCACTCCTTCTGCGCGGCGTTCAGCTCATCGGCGATCTTGTCGAGGAACTGCTTGGCCGTGACCTTGCCGAGGAGCAGCTTCTGGAACTCCGGCTCGTTGTCGGCCTTGCTGATGTTGTTCCAGTCGGGCAGGTAGTACGGCAGCTGGACGATCGTGGTGGAGCCGTCCGTCAGGGACCTGGCACCGAGCGCGGTCGGCTCGGAGGCGGCGATCCACGGGTCCTTCGCCGCCTCGGTGTTGGCGGGGATGGCACCGGCCGACTCGTTCCACTTGCTGTTGGACTCGTGCGAGGCCGCGAACTCGATGAACTTCCAGGCCGCCGTCTTGTTCTTGCTCGCCCGGAAGAGGCCGAGCCCGTCGACGGGGTTGGAGACCTGCACGCGCCGGCCGCCGTCACTCAGCGGGTTGGGGATTCCGGCGAACTTGTCGGGCCCCAGCGCCTTCAGGTGGTCCTGGTAGGAGCCGAGGTTGTGGCTGAGCATCCCGATGCTGCCGGTGTCCCACTGGGCGACCATCTTGGTGAAGTCGTTGTTGACGTCGGCGGACGGCGTCGTCCTCTTGAAGAGCCCGGCGTACTTCTCCAGCGCGGCGACGTTCTTCGGGTCGTTGAGCGTCGTCTTGTCGCCCTTCCAGAACTCCGTGATGCCGGACTGGCCGTACGAGGCGTCGATGGCCTGGGCGATGGAGCCCGCGCCACCGCGGATGGTGTAGCCGAACTTGTTGTTCCTGGCGTCGGTCAGCTTCTCCGCCGCCTCGTAGAACTTCGCCCAGGTGGTGGGCGCCTCCAGGTTCGCGGCCTTGAAGAGGTCGGTGCGGTACCAGAGGGTGCCGTTGTTCGCGGAGGTCGGCACGGTGTACATGTCCTCGCCCCGGCCGCCGGCGACCTTGACGCTGTCGGCCATGGACTCGACGAGCTTGCCGTTCAGGCCGGAGCTCTTGATCCGGTCCTGGACCGGCTCCAGCGCCTCCTGCGAGACGATGTTGGAGAGGTACGCGGTGCCGACGCCACCCACGTCCGGGAGCCCGCCGCCCGCTATCGCGGTGTCGTACTTGGACTGGACGTCGGCGATCGGGATCGGGACGTACTTGACCTCGATGCCCGGGTTCTTCTTCTCGAACTCCTTGATGATCTCGGTCCAGACAGCTGTGCGCGGACCGCCGTTGTTGTCCCAGAAGGTGATCTCGCCCTTGCCGCTGCCCTCGTTGCCCGAGCCGCTGCCGTCGTCACCGCAGGCCGTGGCCGTCAGCGCGAGCACTGCCGTGAGGGAGACCGCTGCCGCGGTACGCCCCCGGTACGTCTTGGAGATGTTCATGGTCGGCTCTTCTCTCTCGGTTCGTTCGCCGTGCTGGTGATCGGGGGAATGCGGGGAGGAAGTTCAGTGCCGCGGCCGGTCCAGGGCGCGGAAGGCGGTGAAGTCGGCCGTTCCCGCGGGTCCCGGCCCCGGGGGCGCGGTCGCGAACAGTCCGAGGAGTGCGCCGACCCAGCGCCAGGGGGTCGCGGCGAACACCTGGCCGGAGGGACGGAACCCGCTGCCGTCACCCGTGTCGGCGAGGAAGCGGCAGCGGGCGCCGGCCGTGACGTCGACGCGGAGGCGGACCCGGCCGTGCGGAGCCGGGCGGGCGTGCTCGGCGTCGCGTTCGTGTCCGGCGACCGTCTCGGCGTACCGGTGCACGAGGCGCGGCGCCCCGTCCTCCCCCGCTTCGAGGCCGATCCAGCTGAACGCGTCGCCCAGCACGGCGACTCCGGCCTTGGCGCCCGGCTCGGCACTGTTCAGGACGAGCGCCGTCCCGACGGTGAACGTCTCGGCGGGCAGTCGCTGGACCAGCACGTTGGGCAGGGCCCGCAGGTCGTGCGCGTACGCGGTCCGTACGCAGCTGAGCCGCAGGCCGTCGCCGCCGTGCTCGACCGTCCAGCCGGCCCTGGGCGCCGCCGTCCACTGCCACTGCCGGCCGAAGCGGCCCCCGGGGAAGTCGTCGTCGAAGGCGGGCACTTCCGGGGGCCGCTCGGGGGCGAGGGGCTTGGTGTGTACGGAGACCGGTTCGCCCGCGTCGCCGATGACCGGCCAGCCCTCCGCGTCCCAGCGCATCGGCTGGAGGTGGACGACGCGCCCGTACGCCCCCTTGGCCTGGAAGTGCAGGAACCAGTCCTCGCCCCGCGCCGTACGCACCCAGCCGCCCTGGTGCGGTCCGTTGACCCCGGTGCCGCCCTGGGCGAGGACGACGCGCTCCTCGTACGGGCCGAAGAAGTCCCGCGAGCGGAAGGCGCCCTGCCAGCCCGTCTCCACCCCGCCGGCCGGGGCGAAGATCCAGAAGTGGCCGTCGTGGCGGTAGAGCTTGGGGCCTTCGAGGGTGAACCAGCCGGGTATCAGGTCGGCGTCGACCAGGGTCCTGCCCTCGTCGAGCAGCTCGCGTCCGTCAGGGCTCATCCGGTGCCCGGTGAGCCGGTTCTTGATCCCGGAGCGGGATTTGGCCCAGGCGTGCACGAGGTACGCCTCGCCGGTCTCCTCGTCCCAGAGCGGACAGGCGTCGATCAGTCCCTTGCCCGCCTTGATGAGGTGCGGCGCGCTCCACGGGCCCCGGATGTCCGCGGCGCTGATCTGCTGGACGCCGTGGTCGGGGTCGCCCCAGAAGATCCAGAACCGTCCGTCGTGGTGGCGCAGCGAGGGCGCCCACACCCCGCCGTCGTGGCGTGGCACGGTGAAGTCGGCGGCCGGCTCCAGGCGTTCGAGGGCGTGGCCGATGAGGGACCAGTTGACCAGGTCCCGGGAGTGCAGCAGGGGCAGTCCGGGGACCCGGCCGAAGCTGGAGGCGGTCATGTAGTAGTCGTCCCCGTCGCGCACGACGTCGGGGTCGGACCAGTCGGCGTGCAGGACCGGGTTGCGGTAGGTGCCGTCGCCGAGGTCGGCGGAGCGGAGCACGCTGTGGCCGTTCACGCCGTCACGACCCTGCGGACGTAGGCGTCCGCGGTCTCCCGGTCGAGTGTGCCGTCGGCGACGACGGTGACGACACGGCGTACCAGGGTGGCCCCCGCGGCTACGGTCAGCCGCCGGACGGCCGCGAGGGAGGAACCCACTCCCGGGTACTCCTGGCCGCGGACGAACCAGGGGTCGCGCCGGGTCTCCCCGGTCGCCCCGGCGAAGACGAGGGTCCAGCCGTCCCCGGCGAGGGCCACCCAGGCGGCGGCGCTGCCGTGCACGGCCTCCTCGCCGTCCAGCTCCGCGCCGAACACCACGGGAGGCGCGGGCTCCTTGGGGGCGCGCCAGAAGAAGCCGCCGTATCCGGCGCCCGGGCGGCCGTTGGTTGCGGGGCTGCCGATGGAGAGCCCGGTGGACCCCCGGTTGGTGAGGGAGAAGGAGAAGTCGAGCGCCCAGGCGGTGGGCGAGAGGGGGGTGACGGCCACCGTGCGGTGCTCGCGCAGCAGTTCGGCGCCGCCGGCCTCCCAGCTGAGCTCCTCCACGAAGCCGTCCGGGTCGCGCAGCTTCCACCCCAGGTGGCGCTGGACCCCGTGGTTGTCGAGTTCGGTGGGACCCTGGCCGCGGACGAAGGTGCGTCCGCCCCAGAAGTTGTGCCCGGCCACGTCGGGCACGGCGACGGAGGCACCGAGGTGGTGGATGTGGTCGGCGGGCCGCGCCTCCGTGACGGGGATGCCGGCCAGCGTGGTGACGGGGTGGAGGAAGGGGCGGCCGTCCTGGGCGGCGGGCAGGTGGCTGTAGCGGCCGACGGTGCGGCCCGCGCAGCTGAGCAGGGTGGTGGTCACGGTGTACTCACCTCGCTGGGGTGCGCCCAGGGGGCGCCGAGTTCGGAGAAGAGGCTGAGGGTGTCGGCGCCCGCGGCGACCAGGGCGTCGATGCCGCGTACGACACGCCGTGCCCCGGTGGTGGCCGTGGCCGGCTCGGTGTACCAGGCGCCGGCGGGCAGGGCGGCGGGTTCGGGGGCGGTGCGCACGGCCTCGACGACGCGCATGAACGCGCCGGTGCGGTGCGGGGGTACGAGGAGCGGGGTGCCGTGCGCGAGGTGGGCGGCCAGGTTCTCCAGCAGGTCGGTCCGCCCGTGCACGGCTTCCTCGGGGCCACGGCCGGCGCGCTGGACGAGGACCCGGTCCTGCTTGTACCAGAAGGTGATCCGGCCCCGGTCGCCGTGGACGATGACGTACGGTTCACCGGCCCGTTCGGCGCAGAGGGTGACCGCGGCGGTGACCGGCGCACCGCCCGCCGTGGTGACGCGGAGGCAGGAGGTGTCGTCGGCCTCGATGTCGTTGGCCCGGAACAGCTGCGTGTCGATGCCCGCCACGTCGTCGGCCGTCCCGCTGTCCGCGAGTTCCAGCGCGGTGGCGACGGCGTGGGCGAGGGGGTTGGTGAGGACCCCGTCGACCACGTCGGTGCCGCCGATCCTGCGGCGGCCGGCCCAGGGTGCCCGCCGGTAGTAGGCGTCGTCGCGGACCCAGGCACCGGCGGCGCCGTAGCCCTGGACGGTGCCGATCGCGCCGGCGCGGACCAGCTGCCGGATGGCGGGTACCGCGTGCGAGCCGAAGGACTGGAAGCCGATCTGGCAGGCGACGCCCGCCTCCCGTACCGCGTCGGTCATCCGGGTGTAGTCGGCGTAGGTGGCGGCGGGCGGTTTCTCCAGGAGGAGGTGGACCCCCCGTGCGGCGGCGGTGAGAGCCAGTTCGGTGTGCGTCTGGATGGGAGTGCAGACGACGGCGGCGCGGGCTCCGGTGGAGTCCAGGAGCGCCCCGAAGTCGGCGGACTGCGCCGGGGGTTCCCCGGCGAAGGTGCCGAGTTCGCCGGGGCCGAGCGGTGTCAGTTCGCAGATCCCGGCGAGCCGGACGACGCCCTGGTCCTGGAGCCGGCGGATGTTGGCGAGGTGCCAGCGCCCGTGGCCGCGGGCCCCCGCCAGGACGAGGGGCAGAGGGGTGGGGGGTGCGCTCATGTGGCTCAGCCCTTCACTGCGCCGGCGCTGAAGCCGGTGATCAGCCACTTCTGGATGAAGGCGAAGACGATCACCACGGGCACGGCGGCGATGACACCACCCGCGGCGAGCGCTCCCAGATCGACGCTGTCGGCGCCGATGAGGGTGTTCAGACCGACCGGGATCGTCTGCTTGTCCTGTTCGCTGAGGAACATCAGGGCGAACAGGAAGTGGTTCCAGCTGTGCACGAAGGCGAAGGAGCCGACGGCGATCAGTCCGGGCCGCAGCAGCGGGAGCACGACCGCGCAGAAGGCACGGAAGCGCGAACAGCCGTCCACCCAGGCGGCTTCCTCCAGCGTCATGGGCACGTTCTTGATGAACCCGCTGATCAGGATGATCGACAGCGGCAGCTGGAAGACCGTCTCGGCGATGATGACGCTGCCGAGGGAGTTGATCATCTGGAGGTTCTTGAAGATCTCGAAGAGCGGTACGAGCATCAGCGCGCCCGGGATGAACTGGGAGCAGAGCAGTGCCAGCATGAACCCGTTCTTGATCCTGAAGTCGAAGCGGGCCAGGGCGTAGCCGCCCGCCAGGGCCACCAGCGTGGTGGCGAACAGGGTGGCGACTCCGACGATCATGCTGTTCTGGAAGAAGACCGCGAAGCTGCGCTCGTTCCAGACCTTGGAGAAGTGCTCGCCCGTCATCGGCCAGGGCACCAGCGAGGTGGACCCCGCGGGCCGTACGGCGAAGAGGAACATCCAGTAGAAGGGGATGAGGGTGAAGACCAGGTAGATGCCCAGGGGGACGTAGATCTGCCAGCGCGGTACGTCGTCGAAGGCGCGCTCGCGGCCTCGGCCGCGCCGCGCGGGGGGCGGCGGGCTGTTCCGTACGGGTTGCGGGGCCGGGCCCGTGTGCTTCTCGGCGAGTGCGGCAGTCACTTGTGGTCGCCTCCGAACTTGCTCAGGCGCAGATAGACGATCGAGCAGAAGAGGAGGATCACGAAGGCGACGGTGGTGAGCGCGGAGGCGTAACCGAAGTCGTGGCCCTCGATACCGGTGTTGGCGACGTAGAGCGGCAGGGTGGTGGTCTCGCCGGCCGGTCCGCCGCCTGTGAGGGTGTACAGCAGGTCGACGTTGTTGAACTCCCAGACCCCGCGGAGCAGGGTGGCGAGGATGATCGCGTCGCGCAGGTGCGGCAGGGTGATGTGGAGGAACTGGCGCATCCGCCCGGCCCCGTCGACCGATGCCGCCTCGTACAGCTCCTTGGACACGGACTGGAGGTCGGCGAGGATGAGGATGGCGAAGAAGGGGACGCCGCGCCAGAGCTCGGCGACCGTGGCGGCCCAGAAGACGGTGCCGGTGTCGGAGAGCACCGAGGTGCCGTAGTCACCGATCCCGGCGTCCGCGAGGTAGCGGCTGAAGCCGGTCGAGGAGTTGTAGAGCAGAATCCAGATGGTGCTGGTGAGGACTCCGGAGACGGCCCAGGGGGAGAACACCATCGCCCGGGAGATGCCGCGGCCGATGAAGCTCTGGTTCACGATGAGCGCGAGAGCGAGGCCCAGCGCGAGCTGGAGCGAGACCTGGACGCCGACCCACTGGGCGCTGAAGCCGAGCGTCGTCCAGAAGTGGTCGTCCTCGGTGAAGATGCGGGAGAAGTTGTCGAACCCGGCGAAGCCGTTCCGCCACGGCTTGGTGACGTTGTAGTTCTGCAGGCTGTAGTAGAAGACGCTGATCACCGGATAGGCGATGAAGCCCAGCATCAGCAGCCCGGCGGGCGCGATCAGCAGGTAGGGCAGACGGCGCGGGCTCGCCGTTCGGCGCCGGGGCACCTTGGGCGGTTTGGCCACGGCTGCGGCTTGGGCCATGACACGTCTCCGTTCTGTGCGGTGTGCGGGTGTGTCGCGTGGGGTGCGCAAGCGCTTCCCGCATGCCGTTCGGCCTGTCGAACGAGGCGGTGCGCAGGAGTTCTGGGCGCCGGTTCAGCCGGCGTAGGGGTCGGGCACGTCTCCCTGCCGGGCCAGGAAGGCGAAGTCGCAGCCGGTGTCGGCCTGGGTGATCTGGTCCTGGTAGAGGGCCCCGTACCCGCGCCCGTAGCGGTTGGGCGGCGGTTCCCACGCGTCGCGGCGGCGTGTCAGCTCCTCCTCGGACACATCGAGGTGGAGCAGGCGCGCCCCGACGTCCAGGGTGATCGCGTCACCGGTACGGACAAGTGCGAGCGGCCCGCCGACGTACGACTCGGGGGCGATGTGCAGCACGCACGCCCCGTAGCTGGTGCCGCTCATCCGGGCGTCGGAGATCCGCACCATGTCCCGTACGCCCTGTCTCAGCAGGTAATCGGGGATCGGCAGCATCCCGTACTCCGGCATGCCCGGTCCGCCCTTGGGCCCCGCGTTGCGGAGCACCAGGACGTGGTCGGCCGTGAGGCCCAGGGCCGGGTCGTTGATGGTGCGCTGCATCTCCCGGTAGTCGTCGAAGACGACCGCCGGGCCGGTGTGGCGCAGCAGGTGCGGTTCGGCGGCGATGTGCTTGATGACCGCGCCGTCCGGGCAGAGGTTCCCCCGCAGCACCGCGACGCCGCCCTCGTCGGCCAGGGGGTTGTCCCGTTCCCTGATGACGTCCGCGTCGTGCACGAGCGCCCCGTCCAGCTGCTCACGCATCGAGGTGTGCGAGACGGTGGGACGGTCCAGGTGCAGTACGTCGGTGAGCCTGGCCAGGAAGCCGGGCAGCCCGCCCGCGAAGTGGAAGTCCTCCATGAGGTACTTCCCGCCCGGACGGAGGTTGGCGAGCACCGGCACCGTACGGGCGACGCGGTCGAAGTCGTCCAGGGTGAGCTTGACCCCGGAGCGGCCCGCCATCGCGATCAGGTGGATCACGGCGTTGGTGGAACCGCCGAGCGCGAGGACCGTGGCGACGGCGTCCTCGTACGCGTCCGCCGTGAGGATCTTCGACAACGTGAGCTGCTGCCAGACCAGTTCGACGATCCGGAGGCCCGACTGCGCCGCCATCCGGTCGTGGCCGGAGTCGACGGCCGGGATGGACGAGGCACCGGGCACCGTGACGCCCAGCGCCTCGGCGGCGGCCGTCAGGGTGGACGCGGTCCCCATCGTCATGCAGTGACCGGGCGAACGGGCCAGCCCGTTCTCCAGCTCGGCCATCTCGCAGTCACCGATGAGCCCGGCCCGCTTGTCGTCCCAGTACTTCCACATGTCCGTCCCGGAGCCCAGGACCTCGTTGCGCCAGTGGCCCGGCAGCATGGGACCCGCCGGGACGAACACGGCCGGCAGGTCGACGGACGCGGCGCCCATGAGCAGCGCGGGCGTCGACTTGTCGCAGCCCCCGAGCAGCACGGCGCCGTCGACCGGATAGGAGCGCAGCAGCTCCTCGGTCTCCATCGCCAGCATGTTGCGGTAGAGCATGGGGGTCGGCTTCTGGAAGGTCTCCGAGAGGGTGGAGACCGGGAATTCGAGCGGGAAGCCGCCCGCCTGCCAGACCCCCCGCTTGACCGCCTGCGCGCGGTCGCGCAGATGGACGTGGCAGGGGTTGATGTCCGACCAGGTGTTCAGGATCGCGATGACCGGCTTGCCCAGGTGCTCCTCGGGCAGGTAGCCGAGCTGGCGGGTGCGGGCCCGGTGGCTGAACGAGCGGAGCCCGTCCGTGCCGTACCACTGGTGACTGCGCAGTTCCCCTGAGGTGAGGCGAGCGGTCATATGGACCACCCGGCGACCTGGTCGGCGACCTCGGCGCGCTGCGCCTCCGGCAGCACCCTGCTGGGTGCGCGGACATCGCGGCGGCAGAGCCCGAGCGAGGCCAGGGCCTCCTTGACGACCGTCACGTTGTTGGCGGACTGCCGGTCGGCGCGCAGTTCCTCGAAGCGGCGGATCTGCTCCCAGACCTTCATCGCCGCCACGTAGTCCCCGGCCCGCAGGGCCTCCAGCATGGCCAGCGAGACGCCGGGGGCGACGTTGACCAGGCCGGAGGTGAAGCCGGTGGCGCCGGTGGCGAAGTAGGAGGGGGCGTACAGCTCGGCGAGGCCCGCGACCCAGACGAAGCGTTCCAGACCGGCGTCCCGGGCGAAGGCGCCGAAGCGGGCCGCGTCCGGGACGGCGTACTTCACACCGATGACGTTGGGGCAGCTGTCGGCGAGGTCGCTCAGCGCCTCGCCGCCGAGCAGCGGGTTGCGGATGTAGGGGACGACGCCGAGCTCGGGTACGGCTTCGGCGATGGCCCGGTGGTAGTCGGTCCAGCCGTCCTGGGAGACGTACGGGTGGACCGGCTGGTGCACCATCACCATCTGGGCGCCGGCCTCCCCGGCGTGCCGGGCGGCGGCGACGGCGGTCGGCACGTCGTGCCCGACGCCCACCAGGACGGTGGCGCGGCCGCCCGCCTCCTCGATGGTCAGCTCGGTGACGGCACGCCGCTCGTCGGGCGTGAGCGCATAGAACTCCCCGGTGTTGCCGTTCGGGGTGAGGATGCGGACGCCGCCGTCGAGCAGCCGTCGCAGCAGGGCGCGGTGCGCCGTCGTGTCGATGGTGCCGTCCTCGGCGAACGGGGTCACCGGGATGGCCACGACATCTGCGAGGGCCGCCTTCAGCGGTGTGAGGTCCATGCGGACGGGCCTTTCGTCGGTGTGCTGCTGGTTCACGCCACGTCACCCCCGTCCACGTCGTCGGGGAAGGCGCGGCGCACGAACGACGCGATGTGGTCGTGCAGAGCCCCGGCGGCCGCCTCGCCGTCTCCGGTGAGCGCGAGCCGCAGGATCTCCCGGTGCTCGGCCGCCTCCCGCTCCCAGGTCGGAATGGCCGACCAGGCGACGGTCGACACCAGAGCGGCCTGGTCGCGGACCTCGTCGAGCATCCGGGCGAGCAGCGGATTTCCGCAGGGCAGGTAGAGCGCCCGGTGGAAGTCCCGGTTGGCCAGGGAGCGTTCGGCCTTGTCCAGCGCCGAGTCGGCGCGCTCCAGGGCTTCCTGGGCCTCGTCGAGCGAACCCTTGCGGGTGATCGAACGGCGCAGCGCCTCGGGCTCCAGGAGGAGGCGTACGTCGTAGACCTCGCGGGCCATGGCCGCGTCGACGAGCCGGACGGTGACGCCCTTGTACTGGCTCATGACGACGAGCCCGGTACCGGCCAGTGTCTTCAGCGCCTCCCGCACCGGGGTCTTGGAGACCCCGAACTGCGCGGCGAGTTCGGTCTCCACCAGCGCCTGCCCTGGTCTCAGCTGCGCGGTGAGGATCGCGTGCTTGATCGCCTCCAGCACGTACTGGGTGCGGGACGGAATCGGGGTGGGCGCAAAGGTCATGGGTGAAGGGCTCTCGCATCTCGCGTATCGCGTCTCATATATGACGTACGAAGTACGACGCGATGAAGCTAGAGCGGTGCCGAATGTTTCGTCAACGCTTCTGACAGAAGAACTTTCCCGGCCTGCCACCCAGGGGGCCGTGGCGAGCGGCAGCGGACGCTGAACGCACGGACGCCCGGACGGCCGGACAACCGGACGGCGCACGGCCGCTCGGATGAGTCAGTGGCCTGCGGCCGGCTGGGACGCGACCGGGGACGGGGGTGCGCGCGGGGGCGGTGACGATGCCGCTCACCGGGGTGGGGTGTTCCACGCGGGCCGGGACGCCGGTTCCGTGCGGCTCGGGCCGGTGACGGGGGCCCGCTGTAGCGGCGCATGCCGGAGCGGGCGTTCACGGCGGTGCCGGCGGCAGGCACGGCGACCCGGGTGAGGGCGGGCGCCGAGGGCGGAGGTGCCGGCCGGGGCGGGGGCGGGCGAACGGGGCGGGGCAGGCGGCCGGGGCGGGGGCGGGCGAACGGGGCGGGCGTGGCTGGAAGGGCTCCCCCGCCCGCCCCCGTCCTCAGCCGATGTGCCGGAGCGCGTCGGTGACGGCTTCGAGGTCCTGGTCCGAGGCCAGCCCCGCGTGGTAGAGCCGCAGTTGGCCGGCGCCGAGCGAGGCCGCGTGGGCGGCGTCCCGGGCGAGCGTGCCGGGGCTCCCGCCCATCCCGGAGACGATGCCGAAGTTCGCGGCGAGCACACCGGAGGCATCCGCGAACGGCCCGAGCACCGCCTCACGCGCCGCGTCGCCACCCGTACAGGGCAGCACCACGCCATCGGCCACGGAGAGGACGTGCCGGGCGTCGACCCCCACGTTGGCGCCCGTGCGGTACGCGGCCGGGTCGGCGTGCAGGAGCACCTGGAACCCGGCCCCCGCCGCCTCCCGCACCGAGGCGACCACGGACTCCTGGAGCGTACGGGCGACCTGCCCGCGCCACTGGAGGGTGGCCTCGGCGAGCCCGGCTCCGAGCAGCTCGCCGACCCCGGACCAGCCGGTGGCCGGGGGCCGCCCGATCCGGCCCATACGGGCTCCAGGGCCCACCGCACGGATGCGCGCAGCTCGTCCGCGTCCACGCCGTGCTCGCCGTATCCGGCCCGGCAGTCCGGGCAGAAGCAGAGCGACATCAGATACTGCGCCGCCTCCCCCAGGCCGACACCCGCGGTCTTGTCGTGGGCGTGCAGGTGGCCGTAGCCGTACCAGCCGCAGGACTCCAGTTCGGTGCCGAGCGTCCCCTCGCGGACCGCCGCCTCGGCGGCCAGGGCGACCAGGTAGGCGCGGACGTCCGGCCGCGCGATGCAGGGCGCCCACGGGTAGCGGTCACCGTAGGCGTTGACCACCGAGGTGTCGGGGTGTTCGGCGCCCAGCCGGGAGCTGTGCGCGAGCACGACCCAGCTGTGCACCTGGAGACCGGCGTCGGTCAGCGCCCGCGCCGCCTCCGCGTACGGGTCGGCGCCCGGCACCCAGGACTGCTCGTGGGGCCGCAGCGGCTGTCCCGACCAGCGGGCCGGGTCCGGCGGGTAGAGCACCGCGGCGTACTCGGCGGTGACGATCCGGCGGCCCGGGTGGCGCGGGGTCAGCGCCCGGGTCGAGTGGTAGACGGAGGCGAGGGTCACCTGCTGGACGCCGAGGGCGGCGACGCGCGCCGCCGCGTCCGGGTCCCCGACGACGTCCCACGGATAGAGGAAGGCCGAGGTCTTCATCCGCGCGCCCCCGCCGTCCCCGCCCGGGCCGCGCGCCCCGCCAGCTGGGCGCGTCCGCCGGCGATGATCCGGGTGAGTTCCCCGACGTGTGCGGCGGACGGTTCCATGAGCGGGGTGCGCACCTCTCCTACGTCAAGTCCGCCGAGCCTGACGGCGGCCTTCACCAGCGAGACGGCGTAGCCGTGGCCCTTGGAGCGCAGCTCGACCAGCGGCCGGTAGAAGTGGTCGAGCAGGTCGTTGACCAGCTCGTCGTCGCCCGAGTCGAGCGCCCGGTAGAACGCGAGGGCGATGTCGGGGGCGAAGGCGAAGACGGCCGAGGAGTAGAGCGTGACACCGATGCCCCGGTAGGCGAGGCCGGTGAGCTCGGCGGTCGGCAGGCCGTTGAAGTACAGGAAGTCCTGGCCGGGCAGCCGGGTGCGGACGGCACTGACGATCCGCTGCATCAGGTCGAGGTCGCCGAGGCCGTCCTTGAGCCCGATGATCCCGGGCGTCCCGGCGAGCGCGACGACGGTCTCGGGGGTGAAGACGGCGTTGTCGCGCTGGTAGACGATCGTCTCCAGCCGGGTGGCGGCGGCGAGCGCCGCGTAGTGGCGCAGCAGCCCTTCCTGACCGGCGACGACGAGGTACGGGGGCAGGGCGAGGAGTCCGTCGGCGCCCGCCTCCTCGGCGAGCTCCGCGTACTGGACGGCGAGCGCGGTGCCGTATCCGACGCCCGCGACGACGGGCACCCGCCCGGCCGTCTCCTCGACCGCCGCGGCGACGAGAACCCGGAACTCCTCCGGCGTGAGCGCGTGGAACTCACCCGTGCCGCAGCACGCGAAGACCGCGGCCGCACCGGCGTCGATCCCCTGGCGCACATGCGCGCGGAAGGCGGCCGGGCCGATGGCGCCGTCCGGTCCGTAGGCGGTGACGGGGAAGAAGAGCGGCCCGGCGACATGGGTGAGCCGGGCGGCGAGGGGGGCTGAGGTCACGGGCGCTCCCTGAGCAGGTTCAGGCGTGCACAACTATGATCAGTGTCCATACTTATGAACGGCGCCACGCTAAAGCAGCCACCCGGTGCAGGTCAAGGCAGGAACACCGACCCGGAGACGGAGTCATCCGCCGTACGAAACCCTTGACGTGATCCGTCGAGCATTCGTAACTTGTCCATGCATGTGAATGCCATCCATGCAGTTGGCGTGTTGCGCGCGTCCGTCACGTCCGCGACCGGACCGAGGAGATCCCCGAATGCCCGCTCCCCGCACCGTCCTGCTCACCGGCGCCGCCGGCGGCCTCGGCACTCTGATGCGCGCCCTGCTGCCCGCGTACGGATACGAGCTCCGGCTCCTCGACATCGCCCCGGTCGAGGGTGAACCGGACGCGATCAGCGCCGACCTCGGCGACAAGGAGGCGCTGCGCGAGGCCGTGCGGGGCGTCGACGCGATCATCCACCTCGCGGGCATCTCCCTGGAAGCCTCCTTCGACAAGATTCTGCGGGCGAACATCGAGGGCACCTACAACCTCTACGAGGCCGCGCGCGAGGAGGGCGTGCGCCGCACGGTGTTCGCCTCGTCCAACCACGCCATCGGCTACGTCCCGCGCCCGTCCCCGGGCGACCCGCTGATCCCGGTCGAGGTCACCCGGCGCCCCGACACCTTCTACGGCCTCTCCAAGTCCTTCGGCGAGGACCTCGCCCAGCTCTACTGGGACCGCCACGGCATGGAGACCGTCTCCGTGCGCATCGGTTCGTGCTTCGAGGAGCCCACCTCGGTACGGATGCTCTCGGTCTGGATGAGCCCCGCCGACGCCGCCCGGCTGTTCCACGCCGCGCTCACCGCCGAGGAGGTCGGGCACACCGTCGTCTACGGCTCCTCGGACAACACGCGCCTGTGGTGGGACCTGAGCTCGGCCAGGGCCCTGGGGTACGACCCGCAGGACGACTCCGAGCCGTACGCGGAGAAGCTCATCGCCGAACAGGGCGAGCTGGACCCCGCCAGGCCGGAGCACGCGCACATCGGCGGCCACTTCCTCACCGACCCGCCGATCTGGCCCCACTGACCGGACGCACGGGCACCGCGCAGCCCTCCCGGCAGCCCCGGCCGGGGCTGCCGCTGAGCCGTACGGAGCACGCGGGGAGAAGGTAAGGGAACGGCAAAGCCGGGTCGTTCGTTACTCTGTGCATGACCGCAATGACCCCCGGCTCGAACATCCCTCTCTCCGCCGCCCGCGTGGCGGTGGACGTCGCCGCTCCCGTGCGGCTCGACGTCTCGGGCCTGCTACTCACCGCCGACGGCAAGGTGCGCTCGGACGACGACTTCATCTTCTACAACCAGCCCTCGGGCTCCGGCGTGACGTACCGCTCCGGCGGCGGCTCGGCGCCCGACGCGATCGTGGTGGACACCGCGGCGATCCCGCCCGGCATCGAGAAGATCGTGGTCACCGCGAGCCCCGACGCCGCGGGCCAGACCTTCATGGGCATCGAGCCCACGGCCACCGTGCGCAACGCGGACGACGGAACGGCGCTCGCCACGTTCACGCCGCCCCGGCTGGGCGCCGAGACAGCGCTCGTGGTCATCGAGATCTATCTGCGCAACGGCGCCTGGAAGGCCCGCGCCGTGGGCCAGGGGTACGCGAACGGACTCTCGGGCATCGCCACGGACTTCGGCGTGTCGGTGGAGGAACCCGCCCCGGCGGCAGCCCCCGCGCCGCAGGCCCCGCCGGTCCCGCAGGCCGCCCCCGCCGACCCGCGGGTCGCACCCCAGGCCCCGCCCGCCGCGCCCGTCGCGGCCGCCGCTGCCCCGGCGCCTGCGGGCTCCGGCAAGATCAACCTGGACAAGGGCCGCGTCAGCCTCCAGAAGAACCAGACCGTCTCCCTCGTCAAGGGCGGCAAGCCGCTGCTCTCCCAGGTGAAGATGGGCCTCGGCTGGGAGCCCGCCTTCCGCGGCAAGGACATCGACCTGGACGCCTCCGTCATCGCCTACGGCCCCAACCGGAACCACCTGGACAGCTGCTACTTCGGCAAGCTCTCCATCCTCAACGGCGCGATCAAGCACTCCGGCGACAACCTCACGGGTGAGGGCGCCGGTGACGACGAGGTGATCGTCGTGGACCTCGGCCGCATCCCCGCCGAGGCGACCGGCCTGGTCTTCACGGTCAACTCGTTCACCGGCCAGAAGTTCACCGAGGTCGCCAAGGCGTACTGCCGGCTGATGGACGCGGCCACCGGCGAGGAGCTGGTCCGCTTCGACCTGACCGGCGCGGAGCCGCAGACCGGCGTGATGATGGCCAAGCTGATCAAGCAGTTCACCGGTGAGTGGGAGATGACGGGCATGGGCGAGTTCGTGAAGTCGCGCACGGTGCGGGGCATGGTGAAGCCCGCCGCCAAGTCCCTGTAACCCGGCGACGGGACGAGCCCGGAAACGGCTTCCGGGGCACCTGATGACTCTCAGGTGCCCCGGGTCCGGAGATTCTCCAGGCGGACGCTTTGTGAGCTCGTGATGCTTCTCAGAGCTTGGTCAGCTTGGAGTACGGGCTCAGAATCCTCCCCTGTCGCCCAGAGAAGTCGATGAGGACCGCATCGTTGTCGCCCTCGACAGCGAGGATTCTGCCGAGCCCGAACTGGTCGTGCGACACCCTGTCGCCCACATCGAAACATTCGACCGGTGGGGCCGCCTGGGCCGGGCGGTTGAAGGGACTGGAAGGCAGGTGACGCCGGGAACCGGCTGACTGTTTCATTAACTTGAGTATGCGCCTTGAGAGCGCCCGACGCCATGCCCGACCACTCCTGGGGGCGCAGTAGTGCCGGATTCGTAATCAGCCGTTCCGGTGCCACACGGGGCTTCTGCCCGTTGCCACCAGGGGCGCTGCCAGGAATGCGCCCCTGGAGCGCCCCCCGAAGGTGTGGCGGTTCTCGCTTCCTGGCGGGGCGTGGCCCACCCGCCGCCGGGCCTCCCCTTGCGAAGCTGCGACAAACCGTGTGTTTTCGATCACATTGGGTAACGGTCAGCTGGAGGAACCGGTGTCCGTGGCGCTGTCCGCGGTGCGGGGCCGGTTCGGCTGGCGCTTCCACGGGCCGGTGATGGCGAGCAGGATTCCGGGCGTCTGGATGTTGGCGAAGAGCGTCTTCCCGTCGGGCGAGAAGGTGACTCCGGCGAACTCGCTGAACCGCGGGTCATCGGCCGTGCCCACGTTGAGGTCGTTGCGCGCGATCGGGTACGTACGGCCGTTCTCGGTGGCCCCGAACAGGTGGGAGACACCTTCGCCGTCCTCGGCGATCACGAGTCCGCCGTAGGGCGAGACGGTGATGTTGTCGGGGCTGTCGAAGGCGCCGTCCACGGACGGGTCGGGGTTGACGCCGAGCAGCACCTTCAGGGTCAGCGTGCGGCGCTTGGGGTCGTAGAACCAGACCTGGCCGTCGTGCGCGACGGGGCTCTCGTCACGGGCGTAGGAGGAGACGACGTAGGCGCCTCCGTCGCCCCACCACATGCCTTCGAGCTTGCGGCCCCGGGTGACGTCCAGCTGACCGAACTGCTTGCGCACGGGCACGGTCCTCGCGTCGCGGTCGGGGACGTCGACCCAGTCCACGCCGTACACCGTGCCGGTCTTCGTGGCGCGGGAGAGGTCGTCGACGAAGACGCCGTTGCGGTCGAAGCACTTGGCGGCCTGGAGGACACCTGCGTCGTCGGCGAGGGTGCGCAGTCTGCCGCGGCCGTGCCTGAAGCCCTGCGGCGGGACCCAGCGGTAGAACAGCCCGTTGGGGCCTGAGGCGTCCTCGGTCAGGTAGGCGTGACCGGCCCGGGGGTCGATGACGACGGCCTCGTGGTCGTACCGGCCGAACGCCTTGATCGGCCGCGGGTCGCGGTTGGCGCGCCGGTCGTAGGGGTCGACCTCGAACGTGTAGCCGTGGTCCTTGGTCATCCCGTTCTGGCCGGCCTTGTCCGAGTTCTCCTCGCAGGTCAGCCAGGTGCCCCACGCGGTGGAGCCGCCCGCGCAGTTGGTGGAGGTGCCCGCGATGCCGACCCACTCGGCGGTGCGGCCGTCGTTACGGGTCTCGACGACCGTGCAGCCACCGGCCGCGGCGGGGTCGTAGACCAGGCCATCGGTGAGCGGGACGGGGTACTTCCACTTGGCGCGCGGACCCTTGAGCTCGTGGTTGTTGACGAGCAGCGTGACTCCGCGCGGGCCTTCGAAGGCGGCCGTGCCGTCGTGGTTGGAGGGGGTGGGCTCCCCGGTCTCCAGCGTGGTGACACCGCTGTGCGTGACGATCCGGTACGAGAATCCGGCGGGCAGGGCGAGAATGCCCTCGGGGTCGGGGAGCAGCGGCCCGTAGCCGGGCGACCTGTCGTGGCCGTGACCCCCGCCCCGGCCGTTCCCTGAGCCCTGGTCCCGGCCGTGTTCCGGGTCGTCGGCGGCGAGCGCGCCGGGCGCGGTGGCGAGCGCGCCGACCGCGCCGGTGAGGGCGATGCCCGCACCGGTGAGGGCGGACTGCCGGGTGAATTCCCTGCGGGTGAAGGACATCGCGGACTCCATGTGAGGCATCTGGCGGGGGTGGTGGCGCGCCCAGGCTGCCTCCCGCACACCAACGGAGGTTGAACAAGAAACGACTTCGGGCGGCATCCTTGCGGCTCAGGGGCCCGGCGGCGCCGCGGGGCGTCAGCCGCTCCTGCGCGACCGCGCCTTGAACGCCGCCTTCCGTGCTTCCTTCGCCGCCTTCTTGTCGCCGTGCAGCCGCCCCATCGCCTCCAGGACCTCGGCCGTGCCGGGGTGGTCCACCCGCCACACCTCGTCGAAGAACCCGCTGTGCTGACCCGACAGCCCCTCCACCAGCTCCTGGAGTTCGCCCAGATCGCCGTCGGCGTCGAGCTGGGCGGCGATCGTGTCGACCGCCAGCCAGAAGATCATGGACTCCGGCGGCGCGGGTACGTCGGCCGCGCCCCGCTCCGCGAGCCAGACCCGCGCGAGGCCGCCCAGTTCGGGGTCGTCGAGCACCGCGCGCACGGCGGGCTCCGCCTCAGGACCGGCCAGGGCCAGGGCCTGCTGGCAGTGCAGCCGTCGCAGCGGCGCTCCCGCGTCGGCCCCGCGCGAGGCGCTCAGCAGCTCGCGCGCGGCCGTCACCGCGCCCGCGCCGCCGCCGTGCCGGGCGAGCCACAGCTCGGTCTCGGCCCGGACGGCGGCCTCGGGGTAGTAGCCGATGCCCGCCAGGAGCTCATCGGCCCCCTTCTCGGCGAGGTCGCCGATCGCGGGAGCGTCCACCCCGGCCTCCAGCATCCGGGCCCGTACGCCGTACAGACCGAGCGGCGTCAGTTTGACCAGCCCGTAGCGGGTGACGTCCTCCTCGTCGGCCGGCGCGGCGCCGTCCTCGCCCTCCTCGGTCAGCAGCGCCTCGTCCAGCGGCCGGTACTCGACGATGCCGATGGGTTCGAGCACCCTGAACTGGTCGTCGAGGCGCATCATCGCCTCCGACACCTGCTCCAGGACGTCGTCGGTGGGCTCGCCCATGTCGTCGGGGACGATCATCGACGCGGCGAGAGCGGGCAGCGGCAGCGGGCCCCTGCCGGGGCCCGCCTCCGAGACGGTGAGCAGGTAGAGATTGCCGAGCACCCCGTCGAGGAACTCCGCCTCGGCCTCCGGGTCCCAGTCCAGGGCGTCGAAGTCGACCGAGCCGTCCTCGTTGACGAGGTCGGCGAAGTCGTCGAAGGCCGGGGCGGTGGCGTCGGCGTACACGGCCTCCAGAGCGTCCAGCCAGATCGCCAGCACGTCCTGGGGGGAACCACCGGTCAGCAGGGCCAGGTTCTCGCCCACGGCGACGGCACCCTCGGCCTCCCCCTCCTCCGGGCCGCCGGCACCTTCCCCGCCCTCGGCCTCACCATCGGCCCCGTGCTCGGAATCCGCCGGGTCCTCGACGTCCACGAGCCCGGTGTCGACCGCGAGGCGCCACGCCTCGCTCGCGTACGCGGCACCGTCCTCGTCGGCGTCCAGGCCCAGGTGCTCGGCCGCCGCGGGCAGTTGGTCCTCGGCGAGCTCCCCGCCCGCGCCGACCCGCGTCCCGGGCCCCGCCCAGCGGGCGAGCCTGACGGCACGGGCGAGCAGCGGGGCGGCGAGCGCGTCCCGCGCCAGTTCGGCCTCGGAGTGCAGCCGCACCGGCGGCAGGGAGGGGCGCTCTGCGGACATCAGGTGGTTCTCCTCGGGACGACTCGGGCCTAGCCCGCGGGTACGGAGTTCAGGCCGCCCAAGCCTAGACGTACTTCACGCCTCGCCCCTTCGGGACCATGCTCGGCGCCGTCGTGCAGCGGTTCACCCCGCCGCCCGTCACGCCGGGGAAGGTCCGCGCCTACCGCCGGGCGGGAGTCGGGGACCCGATGCCGTCGCCGGGTCCGGCGAGCGCGTCGGACACCGCGTCCACCCAGCGTGTTGGGCTCTGTGACCCCAGGGGCGCCGATGTGGCACCTCGTCAAATGCGGGCCGGGACACCCCCGTAGGGGCCGGCCGCCCCGACCAGCTCACCGTCGGCCTGGTCGAGCTGATGACGGCCTCCCCGGCACGGTGACGGCCAGGACCCTGCCGGCGAAGGGCCCGCGCTCGGCTGACCGCCGCGACCGGGGAGGACGGGTCGGGTCCGCTAGTTGTGGTGGTGCAGGATCTCGTTGAGACCGCCCCACACCGCGTTGTTCGGACGGGCCTCCACCGTGCCGGTGACCGAGTTGCGGCGGAAGAGGATGTTCGAGGCCCCGGAGAGCTCACGGGCCTTGACGATCTGGCCGTCCGGCATCGTGACGCGGGTACCGGCCGTGACGTACAGCCCCGCCTCGACGACGCACTCGTCGCCCAGCGCGATCCCGACGCCCGCCTCCGCGCCGACCAGGCAGCGCTCGCCGATCGTGATCCGGACGTTGCCGCCACCGGAGAGCGTGCCCATCGTGGACGCGCCGCCGCCGATGTCGGAGCCGTCACCGACGACGACGCCCGCGGAGATGCGGCCCTCGACCATCGACGTACCGAGCGTGCCCGCGTTGAAGTTCACGAAGCCCTCGTGCATGACGGTCGTACCGGACGCCAGGTGCGCACCGAGACGGACACGGTCGGCGTCGGCGATCCGTACCCCCTTGGGCGCGACGTAGTCCGTCATCCGCGGGAACTTGTCCACCGAGGTGACCTGGAGGTGCAGACCGTCGGCTCGGGCGTTCAGCCGGACCTTCTCCAGGTCGTCGACGGCGACCGGACCGAGCGAGGTCCAGGCGACGTTGGCGAGGAGGCCGAAGACGCCGTCCAGATTCTGCCCGTGCGGCTGGACGAGGCGGTGGGAGAGCAGGTGCAGGCGCAGGTACGCGTCGTGCGCGTCGAGGGGCTTGTCGTCCAGCGAGGAGATGACCGTGGCGACGGCCACGACCTCCACACCGCGTCGGGCGTCCACACCGACGGCCCTGGCCGCGGCCTCGCCGAGCCGGTTCACGGCCTCGTCCGGCGTCAGGCGCTGCGTGCCGGCCGGGCCGGGCTCGGCCGAGAGCTGGGGGGCGGGGAACCAGGTGTCGAGGACGGTGCCGTCACCGGCGATGGTGGCGAGGCCGGCGGCGACGGCGCCGGTGGAACGGGGCGAACCCTGGGAAATCGTGTCGGTCATGACCAGAACCTAACCGGCCGGGGGCCGCGCGGGCGAACCGGTCTCAGGGTCCGGCGCACCGCTGCGCGGCGGACCTCCCGGCCGGCGCATCGGACCCATGCACGAACCCCGCACACAGCACCGCGGGGCGCCTCTCCCCTTCGGCAAGGGAAAGACGCCCCGCGGCAGCGGACCGTGGCACCGGCCAGGCGTGCGCCCGGCCGGGCTGTCAGACGTTGAAGCCGAGCGCGCGCAGCTGCTCGCGCCCGTCGTCCGTGATCTTGTCCGGGCCCCACGGCGGCATCCAGACCCAGTTGATCCGCAACTCGCTGACGATGCCGTCGGTCGCGGACTTCGCCTGGTCCTCGATGACGTCGGTCAGCGGACAGGCCGCGGACGTCAGCGTCATGTCGAGGGTGGCGATGTTGGCGTCATCGACGTGGATGCCGTAGATGAGGCCCAGGTTGACGACGTCGATACCCAGCTCGGGGTCGACTACGTCGTACAGCGCCTCGCGGACCTCCTCCTCGGAGGCCGGCTTCAGTGCGACTGTCTCTTCACTCATGCGGTCTTCCCTTCGGACAGCGCCTGCGCCGTCGCGTCCTTCCACGCCATCCAGCTCAGCAGCGCGCACTTGACCCGGGCCGGGTACTTGGAGACACCGGCGAACGCGACCGCGTCCTCCAGTACCTCCTCCATGGCGTCGTCCGGCTCCAGCTGGCCCTTCGACTGCATCAGTTCCAGGAACGCGCCCTGGATCTTCTGCGCCTCGCCGAGCTGCTTGCCGACCAGCAGCTCGTTCAGCACGGAGGCACTGGCCTGGCTGATGGAGCAGCCCTGGCCGTCGTAGCTGATGTCGGCGATCCTCTCGCCCTCGTACCTCACCCGGAGTGTGATCTCGTCGCCACACGTCGGGTTGACGTGATGCACCTCGGCGTCGCCGTCCCGCAGGCCGCGCCCGTGGGGGTGCTTGTAGTGGTCCAGGATCACTTCCTGGTACATGGAATCAAGCTTCACCAGTCAACCCTCAGCAGTTGTGGCATTAACCGAAAAAGTTCCGGACGTGTTCGAGACCGTCCACCAGGGCGTCGACCTCGGCGGGCGTGGAGTACAGATAGAACGACGCTCGTGTGGTCGCAGGAATTCCGTACCGCAGGCACACCGGCCGCGCGCAGTGGTGGCCGACCCGGACGGCGATGCCCTGCTCGTCCAGCACCTGGCCCACGTCGTGCGGGTGGATGTCACCGAGCGTGAAGGAGATCGCCGCCCCCCGGTCCACGGCCGTCGACGGACCGATGATCCTGAGGTCCGGGACCTCCAGGAGCCGCTTCACCGCGTACTCGGTGATGGCCTGCTCGTGGCGGTGGATGTTCTCCATGCCGATCGCCGAGAGGTAGTCCACGGCCGCGCCGAGGCCGACCGCCTGGGCGATCGGAGGCGTACCCGCCTCGAACTTGTACGGCGCCGGGGCGTACGTCGAGGAGTGCATCGACACGGTCTCGATCATCTCGCCGCCGCCGAGGAACGGGGGCAGGTCCTCCAGGAGTTCCTGCCGTCCCCACAGCACGCCGATGCCGGTCGGGCCGACCATCTTGTGGCCGGTGAAGGCCACGAAGTCCGCCTGGAGCGCCTGCACGTCGAGCACCATGTGCGGGGCCGCCTGCGAGGCGTCGATGCAGACCAGCGCGCCGACCTGCTGGGCGCGGCGGATGATCTGCTCGACCGGGTTGATCGTGCCCATGATGTTCGAGACCAGGGTGAAGGTGACGATCTTCGTCTTCTCCGTGATGACCTCGTCGATGTCGGACAGGTCGAGACGGCCGTCGTCGGTGATGCCGAACCACTTAAGCTTCGCGCCGGTGCGCTGCGAGAGCAGCTGCCACGGCACGATGTTGGAGTGGTGCTCCATCTCCGTGGTGACGATCTCCGTGTCACTGTCCACCCGATAGGGCTCGTCGGCCCAGCCGAGCATGTTGGCCACGAGGTTGAGCGACTCGGAGGCGTTCTTCGTGAAGATCACCTCGTTGCGGCTCGGCGCGTTGATGAAGGCCGCGACCTTGTCACGCGCGCCCTCGTACAGCGCGGTGGCCTCCTCCGCGATGGTGTAGACACCGCGGTGGACGTTGGCGTTGTGCCGCTCGTAGTACTCGTTGAGCGCATCGAGGACCTGGCGCGGCTTCTGCGACGTCGCCGCGCTGTCCAGGTAAACGATCTTCTTGCCGTCGTGGACCGTGCGGTCCAGGATCGGGAAGTCCTTGCGGATCGCCTCGGTGTCGAGGAGGCCGGAGAGCCCCTGTCGGGCGTCAGTCACGCGGAAGCGCCACCCTTCGTGTAAACCTCGTAGCCCTCGTTCTCCAGCTTGTCGGCGAGCTCGGCCCCACCGGACGCGGCGATGCGGCCGTGGGCGAAGACGTGCACGAAGTCGGGCTTGATGTACCGGAGGATCCGCGTGTAGTGCGTGATCAGCAGGGTGCCGACCTCACCGGTCTCGCGGACCCGGTTGACGCCCTCGGAGACGACGCGCAGGGCGTCCACGTCGAGGCCGGAGTCGGTCTCGTCGAGGATGGCGATCTTCGGCTTGAGGAGCTCCAGCTGAAGGATCTCGTGGCGCTTCTTCTCACCGCCGGAGAAGCCCTCGTTGACGTTGCGCTCGGCGAAGGCCGGGTCCATCTGGAGGCCGGTCATCGTCTCCTTGACCTCCTTCACCCACGTACGCAGCTTGGGCGCCTCGCCGCGGATGGCGGTGGCGGAGGTGCGCAGGAAGTTGGAGACGGAGACGCCGGGGATCTCGACCGGGTACTGCATGGCGAGGAAGAGCCCGGCACGGGCGCGCTCGTCGACGGTCATGTCCAGGACGTTCTCGCCGTCCAGGGTGACCGTGCCACTGGTGATCGTGTACTTGGGGTGACCCGCGAGCGAGTAGGCGAGGGTGGACTTGCCGGAGCCGTTGGGGCCCATGATGGCGTGGGTCTCGCCCTGCCTCACGGTCAGGTCGACGCCCTTGAGGATCTCCTTCGTGGCGTTGTCGGCCTCGACGGAGACGTGCAGGTCGCGGATTTCAAGCGTTGCCATGAGTGACTCAGGTCTCCTGGGTGACGGAGACGAGCACATCGTCCCCTTCGATCTTTACGGGGTAAACGGGAACGGGGCGCGTCGCGGGAAGGCCGGACGGCTTGCCGGTGCGCAGGTCGAAGCTCGATCCGTGCAGCCAGCACTCGATCATGCACTCCTCGACCTCGCCCTCCGAGAGCGAGACGTTCGCGTGCGAGCAGATGTCGTTGATCGCGAACACCTCGCCCTCGGTGCGCACCACGGACACCGGCGTGCCGTCGAGCTCCACCCGCTTCGGGGTGTCGTCCTCCAGCTCGCTCAGCGCACAGGCTTTGACGAAGGCCATCAGACGGACGCCTTCAGCTCGGTCTCGATCTTGTCGAGCAGACGCGCTTCGACGTCCGGCAGGCCGATCTGCTGGACGAGCTCGGCGAAGAAGCCGCGCACGACGAGGCGGCGGGCCTCCTCGGCGGGGATTCCGCGCGACTGGAGGTAGAACAGCTGCTCGTCGTCGAACCGGCCGGTCGCGGAGGCGTGGCCGGCGCCGACGATCTCGCCGGTCTCGATCTCCAGGTTCGGCACCGAGTCGACCCGCGCGCCGTCCGTGAGGACGAGGTTGCGGTTCATCTCGTAGGTGTCGGTGCCCTCGGCCGCGGCCTGGATGAGGACGTCGCCGATCCACACCGCGTGCGCGCCTTGGCCCTGGAGCGCACCCTTGTACGCCACGTTGGACTTGCAGTGCGGGGTGTTGTGGTCGACGAGGAGGCGGTGCTCCTGGTGCTGCCCCTTGTCGGTGAAGTACAGGCCGAAGAGCTCGGCCTCACCGCCGGGGGCCGCGTAGCTGATGCGCGGGTGCAGGCGGACCAGGTCGCCGCCGAAGGTGACGATGATCGACTTGAACGAGGCGTCCCGGCCGATCAGGGCGTTGTGCTGGCCGACGTGGACCGCGTTCGCGTCCCAGTCCTGGACCGAGACGACGGTGAGCTTGGCACCGTCGCCCAGGACGTAGTCGACGTTGGCGGCGAGCACGGCGTCACCGGTGTGGTCGATGACGACGACGGCCTCGGCGAAGGCTCCGAGCTCGATGAGCTGGTGGCCGAAGGCGACACCGCCCTCGCCGTGCACGGCGATCCGGATCGGCTCCGTGAGCACGGCCTCCTTGGCGACCGTGACGACCGACGCCCGGGTGAACGAGCTGTACGCCTGGGCGGCGACGCGGTCCACCGGGGTGCCGGCCTTGCCGAGCCGCGAGTCCTCGCGGCCGACGGTCTCGACGGTGACCCCCTCCGGGGCGTCGACCGCGACCTTCACCGCGTCGCCGGTGGCGACCGCGGTGCCGTCGTGCAGGCCGCGCAGCCGCTCCAGCGGCGTGAACCGCCACTCCTCCTCACGGCCGTGCGGGACGGGGAAGTCCGCGACGTCGAAGGAGGGCGGCGCGCTCATGCGCGTGGCGACGGTCGACTCGGCGGCCACCGCGATGGACCCGGCAGTGGTGGAGCCCGCCGGAGGGGGTCCCCCCGCTCGTGCGGAGCCGAGAGTGGGGGTGTTCAGAGCCTCAGCCATGGCTGTCGTAGTGCTCGCTTTCTCAGTCAAGAAGTCGGGGACGCGGTCGGCGGGCGTACTAGCCGACCGAACCCTCCATCTGCAGCTCGATCAGCCGGTTCAGCTCCAGGGCGTACTCCATGGGCAGCTCCTTGGCGATCGGCTCGACGAAGCCGCGCACGATCATCGCCATGGCCTCGAACTCGGTGAGTCCACGGCTCATGAGGTAGAAGAGCTGGTCCTCGGAGACCTTGGAGACGGTCGCCTCGTGGCCCATGGACACGTCGTCCTCACGGACGTCCACGTACGGGTACGTGTCCGAGCGGGAGATCGTGTCGACGAGGAGCGCGTCGCAGAGCACGTTGGACTTGGAGCCCGGGGCGCCCTCGCCGATCTCGATGAGACCGCGGTAGGACGTACGGCCGCCGCCACGCGCCACGGACTTGGAGACGATGTTGGACGAGGTGTTCGGAGCCATGTGGACCATCTTGGCGCCGGCGTCCTGGTGCTGGCCCTCGCCCGCGAAGGCGATGGACAGGGTCTCGCCCTTGGCGTGCTCGCCCATCAGGTAGATGGCGGGGTACTTCATGGTGACCTTGGAGCCGATGTTGCCGTCGACCCACTCCATGGTCGCGCCCTCGTACGCCACGGCGCGCTTGGTGACGAGGTTGTAGACGTTGTTCGACCAGTTCTGGATCGTCGTGTAGCGGCAGCGGCCGCCCTTCTTCACGATGATCTCGACGACCGCGGAGTGCAGCGAGTCCGAGGAGTAGATCGGCGCGGTGCAGCCCTCGACGTAGTGGACGTAGGCGTCCTCGTCGACGATGATCAGCGTCCGCTCGAACTGGCCCATGTTCTCCGTGTTGATACGGAAGTAAGCCTGGAGCGGGATCTCCACGTGCACGCCCTTCGGCACGTAGATGAAGGAGCCGCCGGACCACACGGCCGAGTTCAGCGAGGCGAACTTGTTGTCACCGACGGGGATGACGGTGCCGAAGTACTCCTGGAAGAGCTCCGGGTGCTCCTTCAGCGCGGTGTCGGTGTCCATGAAGATGACACCCTGCGCCTCCAGCTCCTCGTTGATCTGGTGGTAGACGACCTCGGACTCGTACTGCGCGGCGACACCGGCGACGAGGCGCTGCTTCTCCGCCTCGGGGATGCCGAGCCTGTCGTACGTGTTCTTGATCTCCTCGGGCAGGTCCTCCCAGGACTCCGCCTGCTTCTCCGTGGAGCGCACGAAGTACTTGATGTTGTCGAAGTCGATGCCGGAGAGGTCCGAGCCCCAGTTCGGCATGGGCTTCTTACCGAAGAGCTTGAGGCCCTTGAGCCGCAGCTTCAGCATCCACTCGGGTTCGTTCTTCTTCTCCGAGATGTCGCGCACGACAGCCTCGGAGAGGCCGCGCTTGGCCGCAGCGCCTGCCGCGTCGGAGTCGGCCCAACCGAATTCGTACGTGCCCAGACCCTCGAGCTCAGGGTGGGCAGTCTCCGTGGGGAGCGTCATGCGGGGTTCCTCCCGGCAGTGCTTGCAGATACTGAGGTGGTCCGTGCTGGTGCGTGGCCGCTGCGCGGCACGTATGTCGTACACACACCGTCGCCGTGGGCGAGCGTGGCCAGACGCTGCACATGCGTCCCGAGCAGGCTGGAGAAGATTTCCGTCTCCGCCTCGCACAGCTGCGGGAACTGCTCGGCGACATGCGCGACCGGGCAGTGGTGCTGGCACAACTGCTCGCCCTGCTGCGGGCCGGGCGCACTTCGCGCCGTAGCAGCGTACCCGTCGGCCGACAGGGCCCTGGCGAGCGCGTCGGTGCGGTCCTCCGGGGCGGCCGACTCGACCACGACGCGGTACGCCTCGGCCTGGGCGGCCATCCGGGCGCGGGCGAACGCGACGACCGCCTCCTCGCCCGCGGTCTCGGAGATCCAGCGCAGGGCGTCGGCGGCGAGCTTGTCGTAGGACTGGTCGAAGGCGTCCCGCCCGCAGTCGGTCAGGGCGAACACCTTGGCGGGGCGGCCCCGGGTCCGCGCCCCGTACACCCGCTGATCCCGGGCCTCGACGACCCCGTCCGAGACGAGTGCGTCGAGATGACGGCGGACGGCGGCCTGAGTGAGCCGGACGCGTTCGGCGAGGTCGGCGGCGGTGGACGGGCCGTGGTCCAGGATGGAGCGCGCGACCCGGTTGCGCGTCGAGCGCTCACCGGTCGCGAGTTCCTCCTGCGGAGCCTCGCCAACGTATTTCACAACGCCATTGTTGCGTAATTCACCGGACCCTGACAACCCGCCGCCCCGATCATGGCGTGATGGATTCGTCACTTAGGCATACCTAAGTTGACCTGCGGAAATGATCAAACCGCTCCTAGCGCCCCTCCCCGCCGCCCGGGACCCGCGCCCCGCCCCCCGGACCGCCGGACCTAGACTTCCGGCCATGAACAGCGAGCCCGTCGTCCAGATCACCGGTCTGGTGAAGCGGTACGGCGCGAAGACCGCGGTGAACGGCCTCGACCTCGACGTCAGGGCCGGCGCGGTCACCGCGGTCCTCGGCCCGAACGGCGCAGGCAAGACCACCACCGTCGAGACCTGCGAGGGCTACCGGAAGCCGGACGCCGGGACCGTACGCGTCCTCGGCCTCGACCCCGTCGCCGACGCCGCGGCGCTGCGCCCCCGGGTCGGCGTGATGCTCCAGTCCGGCGGGGTCTACTCCGGCGCGCGGGCCGACGAGATGCTGCGCCACATGGCCAGGCTGTACGCCCACCCCCTGGACGTCGACGCCCTGACCGAACGGCTGGGCCTCGGCAGCTGCGGGCGCACCACCTACCGCCGGCTCTCCGGGGGCCAGCAGCAGCGGCTCGCCCTCGCGATGGCCGTCGTGGGCCGCCCCGAGCTGGTCTTCCTGGACGAGCCGACCGCGGGCCTGGACCCGCAGGCGCGCCGCGCCACCTGGGAACTCGTACGGGAACTGCGCGCCGACGGCGTCTCGACCGTGCTGACCACGCACTCCATGGACGAGGCCGAGGAGCTCGCCGACGACGTCGCCGTCATCGACGCGGGCCGGGTCATCGCCCAGGGCAGCCCGGAGGCACTGTGCCGCGGCGGCGCCGAGAACACCCTGCGCTTCACCGGCCGTCCCGGTCTCGACCTCGCCTCCCTGCTCAAGGCGCTGCCGGACGGTACGGCGGCGGCGGAGACGCCCGCGGGCACGTACCGCATCACGGGAGAGGTCGACCCGCAGCTGCTGGCCACCGTGACCTCCTGGTGCGCCCAGCACGGAGTGATGCCGTCCGGCATCTCCGTGGAGCGGCACACGCTGGAGGACGTCTTCCTGGAACTGACAGGCAAGGAGCTGCGCGCATGAGCGCCGGTACGTACACCCCCCGCCCGGGCGCCGCCCCTCTGCCCCGCATGATCGCCGCGCAGACCGCGCTGGAGACGCGGATGCTGCTGCGCAACGGCGAGCAGCTGCTCCTCACGGTGATCATCCCGGCGCTGCTGCTCGTGCTGTTCAGCACGGTGGACGTGGTGGACACGGGCGCGGGCGACCCGGTCGACTTCCTGACGCCCGGCGTCCTCGCGCTGGCCGTGATGTCCACGGCCTTCACCGGCCAGGCCATCGCCACCGGCTTCGAACGGCGCTACGGCGTGCTCAAGCGGCTCGGCGCCTCACCGCTGCCCCGCTGGGCGCTGATGACCGCGAAGACCCTGTCGGTGCTGGTCACCGAGGTGCTCCAGATCGTGCTGCTGACGGGGATCGCGTTCGCGCTCGGCTGGTCGCCGGAGGGCAACCCGTTCGCCGTACTGCTGCTCCTGGTGCTCGGCACCGCGGCGTTCTCGGGCCTCGGTCTCCTGATGGCGGGGACGCTGAAGGCGGAGGCGACGCTCGCCGCCGCGAACCTGGTCTTCCTGCTGCTGCTGGTGGGCGGCGGCGTCATCGTGCCGCTCGACGAGTTCCCCGACGCGCTCCGGTCGGTCCTGGGCCTGCTGCCCGTCTCGGCCCTCTCCGAGGGGCTGCGGGACGTGCTCCAGCACGGCTCGCCGACGCCGTGGAGCGAGGCCGGTGTCCTCGCGCTCTGGGCCGGGCTGGGGCTGGGCGCCGCGGCGAGGTTCTTCCGCTGGGAGTAGGCGTCCGGCTGTGACCCACACCATCCGGGCATACCGCACCCCTCGTGAAAACATGCACAAGCCCCGGCCTACGATGGTCCGCGTGGAAACCCCCCTCTCCTACATCGCCAAGCGCTGGACTCCGTCCACCGATGTGGTCCGGCGCGCCGCTCTCTCCGCAGTCGTGATGAGCGTGTTCATCATCGTCACGGGCGGTGCCGTCCGGCTGACCGGTTCCGGTCTCGGCTGCGACACCTGGCCCAAGTGCACGGACGACAGCCTCTTCGCGACCCCCGAGCAGGGGCTGCACGGCGCGATCGAGTTCGGCAACCGGATGCTCACCTACGTCCTGTCCGCCGCCGTCGGCTGGGCGATCATCGCGGTGCGTTCCGCGAAGCCCAGGCGCCGCGGCCTGACCCGGCTCGCCTGGTCCCAGTTCTGGCTCGTGATGGGGAACGCCGTACTCGGCGGGATCACGGTCTGGGCGGGCCTGAACCCGTGGACGGTGGCCGGGCACTTCCTGCTCGCCAACTGCCTGCTCGCGGTCGCCGTCATCACCTGGGTGCGGACCGGCGAGGGCGACGGCGCGCCGCGCCCGCGCGTCCCGAGGCCGGTACGCGGCCTGTCCTGGGCCGTCCTCGTCACCACGGTGGCCCTGATCGCTCTCGGCACGACGGTGACCGGTTCCGGCAAGCACGCCGGTGACAGCAGCGACGTACCGCGCATGCCGTGGGACTGGACCGCCGCCGCGCACGTGCACGCCGTCGCCGCCTGGGTCGTCTGCGCCCTGGCCGTCGCCGTGTGGCTGGCACTGCGGGTGGTGGACGCCCCGGCCGACACCCGGGCGCGCGCCCGTGACCTGCTGATCGTGCTGCTCGCGCAGGGAGCGATCGGGTACGTGCAGTACTTCAGCGACGTCCCCGAGATCCTGGTCGGCCTCCACATGCTCGGCTCCGCGCTGATGTGGATCGCCGTGCTGCGGCTGTTCCTCGGCATGCGGGAGCGTCCGGAGGTCACGGCCGGCACCCCCGCGCGGGAGGTTCCGGCCGTCACCGTCGCGAGCTGACCTGCGGCGGCCGCGCTCCGGCGGGCCGGCCGGGGCTCCCCGCGACGGCGTGCGCACGCACGGCCGGACGAGTGAGCGCCCTAGCCCTGGCTCAGGTATCGCCCGTGTGCGGTCCCGGACGGCTCAGCGGTTGCCGGACGGCCCGCCGAGCTGGATACCGGCCATCCGGGACCACTCGTACGGCCCTGTGCGCACCTTGGCCGCGAAGTCGCCGTCGAAGCTCTCGTGCATCGTGATGCCGGACTTCCGCGCCGCGCTGTCGGCCACCGCGTACGAGGGCGCCACGAGGTCGCCCCAGCCGCCGTCCTGCCCGACGAGGACGATCCGGGTGCCCGACTGCCCGGTGTGCGCGAGGTGGCCCTCCGCGCCGCCGTGCTCCTTGGCGAACGCGCCGATCTGCCTGGCCAGCTTCGCCGCCCTGCGCTCCGCGCGGGCCGCCTGCCTGCTGTCCACCTGCTGGGTCCCTGCCGTCTCTGCCATGCCCTGGATGCTACCGAGCAGTAGATCAACTGGCGACGGGCGGGCCGCGTGGTCTGTGCCACGTGGCCCGCCCGTCGGCGGAGGCGTCCGCGCGCCGGTCACCTCAGGAAGGGGTCCACCGCGACGGCGACGAAGAGCAGCGAGACGTAGGTGATGGACCAGTGGAACAGCCGCATCTCCTTGAGCTTGGCGCCGGTCACCCCGGAGCTGGCCCGGGTCTTCAGACCGTGCGCCTCCCAGAGCCAGAAGCCGCCGGTCAGGACGGCCACCGTCGTGTAGAACCAGCCCGTGTAGCCGAGCGGGGTCAGCAGCAGCGACACCGCCACCATCACCCAGCTGTAGATGACGATCTGGCGGGCGACCACCTGGTTGGTGGCGATGACGGGGAGCATCGGCACGCCGACCCTGGCGTAGTCCTCCTTCACCTTCATCGACAGCGGCCAGTAGTGCGGCGGCGTCCAGAAGAAGATGACGGCGAAGAGCACGACCGCGGCCCACGAGAGGGAGTCGGTCACCGCTGACCAGCCGATGAGGACCGGCATGCAGCCGGCGATTCCGCCCCACACGATGTTCTGCGAGGTGCGGCGCTTCAGGAGCATCGTGTAGACGACGACGTAGAAGAGCAGGGCCCCGAGCGCGAGTGCCGCCGAGAGCCAGTTGACGAGCAGGCCGAACCAGACGGTGGAGACGACCGCGAGGGAGATACCGAACACGAGGCACTCGACGGGGCTCACCATGCCGGTGACCAGCGGGCGCTGCGACGTTCGGTCCATGAGCGCGTCGATGTCGCGGTCGATGTACATGTTCAGCGCGTTGGCACCACCCGCGGAGAGATATCCGCCGATGGTGGTAGTGAGTACGAGCCACAGGTCTGGAACACCTTGAGCGGCGAGGAACATCACCGGAACGGTGGTGATGAGCAACAGCTCGATGATTCGGGGCTTGGTAAGCGCCACGAATGCCTTGATGCGGGCCCCGAACGGGCGATGGCCCCCTGGGCTCGGAGTCAAGGCGACCCCTGCGGGTCGGGACTCGACGGCCGTCACGCACACCCCTGACAGAGAAATCCCAGCAAGCTCCGGGAGGGCCCGGTAAAGACTTGCGCGAACCAGACCACTGTAGACGTTGCCGACACACCGCTCCTCGCGGGGTGGGCTCGCGTCGGAGTGACGCGGTGATGAACGGGCACCCTCCGCCAGGAGGCGAACTCCTCAGCTCGCCGCCACCCTGGTAACTACCCGAAAGCAGCGCGTGGTGTCAGGGGTAGGCTCGACATCGCCCGGTGCGGTAACAGCCACCGGTACACGACAGTGGAGAGGAGCCCTGACTCAGGGTGAGCACCAAGCCGACCACCACAGACCTCCAGTGGACCGAATTGGACCAGCGGGCCGTGGACACTGTCCGTGTCCTCGCCGCGGACGCCGTACAGAAGGTCGGAAACGGCCACCCGGGTACGGCGATGAGCCTGGCTCCCGCCGCGTACACCCTCTTCCAGAAGGTGATGCGGCACGACCCCGCGGACGCGGAGTGGACCGGGCGCGACCGGTTCGTCCTCTCGGCGGGCCACTCCAGCCTGACGCTCTACATCCAGCTCTACCTGGCCGGATACGGTCTGGAGCTCGACGACCTCAAGGCGTTCCGCACCTGGGGCTCCAAGACCCCGGGCCACCCGGAGTACGGCCACACCACCGGCGTGGAGACGACGACCGGGCCGCTCGGCCAGGGTGTCGCCAACGCCGTCGGCATGGCCATGGCCGCCCGCTACGAGCGCGGCCTGTTCGACCCGGAGGCGGCCCCCGGCACCTCCCCGTTCGACCACAACGTCTACGTCATCGCCGGTGACGGCTGCCTCCAGGAGGGCATCTCCGCGGAGGCGTCGTCGCTGGCCGGGCACCAGAAGCTCGGCAGCCTCGTGATGCTGTGGGACGACAACCACATCTCGATCGAGGGCGACACGGAGACCGCGGTCTCCGAGGACACCCTCAAGCGGTACGAGGCGTACGGCTGGCACGTCCAGCGCGTCGAGCAGCTGCCCAGCGGCGACCTCGACCCGGCGGGCCTCTACCGGGCGCTCCAGGCGGCCCGGGCCGAGACCGAGCGCCCGTCGTTCATCGCGGCCCGCTCGATCATCGCCTGGCCCGCCCCCAACGCCCAGGACACCGAGGCCGCGCACGGCTCGGCGCTCGGCGACGACGAGGTGGCCGCCACCAAGCGCGTGCTCGGCTTCGACCCCGAGAAGAGCTTCGAGGTCTCCGACGAGGTCATCGCGCACACCCGCGAGGCGCTGGACCGCGGCCGTGACGCCAGGGCCGAGTGGGACAAGTCCTTCGCCGCGTGGCGTACCGCCAACCCCGAGCGCGCCGCCGAGTTCGACCGCGTCGCCTCCGGCGAGCTGCCCGCGGGCTGGGAGGAGAAGCTCCCGGTGTTCGAGTCCGGCAAGGCCGTCGCCACCCGCGCCGCCTCCGGAAAGGTCCTCCAGGCCCTCGGCGACGTCATCCCCGAGCTGTGGGGCGGCTCCGCCGACCTGGCGGGCTCGAACAACACGACGATCGACAAGACGTCGTCGTTCCTCCCGGCGGGCAACCCGCTGCCCGGCGCGGACCCGTACGGCCGGACGATCCACTTCGGCATCCGCGAGCACGCCATGGCCGCCGCCATGAACGGCATCGCGCTGCACGGCAACACGCGCGTCTACGGCGGCACCTTCCTGGTGTTCTCCGACTACATGCGCAACGCCGTGCGGCTGTCCGCGCTGATGCACCTGCCGGTGACCTTCGTGTGGACGCACGACTCGATCGGCCTCGGCGAGGACGGCCCGACCCACCAGCCGGTGGAGCATCTGGCCTCGCTGCGCGCGATCCCGGGCCTGAACGTCGTGCGCCCGGCCGACGCGAACGAGACCACCATCGCCTGGCGTGAGATCCTGCGCCGCTACACCAAGGTGTTCGGCGAGGGCGCCCCGCACGGTCTGGCGCTGACCCGGCAGGGCGTGCCGACGTACGAGGCGAACGAGGACACCGCCAGGGGCGGTTACGTGCTCTTCGACGCCGAGGGCGGCGAGCTCCAGGCCGTACTCATCGCCACCGGCTCCGAGGTGCACCTCGCCGTCGAGGCGCGCGAGCAGCTCCAGGCCGCCGGTGTGCCGACGCGTGTCGTGTCGATGCCGTGCGTCGAGTGGTTCGAGGAGCAGGACCAGGCGTACAAGGACAGCGTCCTGCCGCCGTCCGTGAAGGCGCGTGTCGCCGTCGAGGCGGGCATCGGCCTGACCTGGCACCGGTACGTCGGTGACGCCGGCCGGATCGTCTCGCTCGAGCACTTCGGTGCCTCCGCCGACGCGAAGGTCCTCTTCCGCGAGTTCGGCTTCACCGCCGAGCACGTCGCCGCCGCCGCCCGGGAATCCCTCGCCGCCTCCGCGCGCTGACGCAGGTATCACGACAGTAGGAGATGCAATCCCCATGACAGACGCACTCAAGCGCCTCTCCGACGAGGGCGTGGCGATCTGGCTCGACGACCTCTCGCGCAAGCGGATCACGTCCGGCAACCTCGCCGAGCTGATCGACCAGCAGCACGTGGTGGGTGTCACCACGAACCCGTCGATCTTCCAGAAGGCGATCTCGCACGGTGACGGTTACGAGCAGCAGCTCACCGACCTCGCCGCCCGCGAGGTCACCGTCGAGGAAGCCATCCGCATGATCACGACGGCGGACGTCCGCGACGCAGCCGACATCCTGCGTCCGGTCTTCGACGCCACCCAGGGCCAGGACGGCCGGGTCTCCATCGAGGTCGACCCGCGCCTGGCGCACAACACCCTGGCGACGGTCGCCGAGGCCAAGCAGCTCGCCTGGCTGGTGGACCGGCCGAACACGCTCATCAAGATCCCGGCGACCAAGGCCGGCCTGCCGGCGATCACCGAGGTCATCGGCCGGGGCATCAGCGTCAACGTGACGCTGATCTTCTCGCTGGAGCGTTACCGCGAGGTCATGGAGGCGTACCTGGCGGGCCTGGAGAAGGCGAAGGCCGCGGGGCTGGACCTCGCCACGATCCACTCGGTCGCCTCGTTCTTCGTGTCCCGGGTGGACACCGAGATCGACAAGCGGCTCGACGCGATCGGCACCGACGAGGCGAAGGCCGCCAAGGGCAAGTCCGCCCTGGCCAACGCGCGGCTGGCCTACGAGGCGTACGAGGAGGTCTTCGCGGGCGACCGCTGGGCCGCCCTGGACAAGGCGCAGGCCAACAAGCAGCGCCCGCTGTGGGCGTCCACCGGCGTGAAGGACCCGTCCCTCAAGGACACCCTGTACGTCGACGAGCTCGTCGCCCCGAACACGGTCAACACCATGCCGGAGGCCACGCTCGACGCGGTCGCCGACCACGGCGAGATCACCGGCAACACCATCGCGGGCAGCTACGACCAGGGCCGCGCCGACCTCGAAGCGATCAAGAAGCTCGGGGTCAGCTACGACGACGTCGTCCGGCTGCTGGAGGACGAGGGCGTCGACAAGTTCGAGGCGGCCTGGACCGACCTGCTCAACTCCACCGAGGCGGAACTGAAGCGCCTCGCCCCTTCGGAGGGCTGACCACCTTGTCTGGTGTTCCCGGAGCCAACCCGCTTCGTGACGCCCAGGACCGACGGCTCCCGCGCATCGCGGGGCCGTCGGGCCTGGTCATCTTTGGCGTCACGGGCGATTTGTCCCGTAAAAAGCTGATGCCCGCTGTCTACGACCTGGCCAACCGCGGCCTGCTGCCACCGGGCTTCTCGCTCATCGGCTTCGCGCGCCGCGAGTGGCAGAACGAGGACTTCGCACAGGAGGTCCACGACGCCGTCAAGCAGCACGCCCGTACGCCGTTCCGCGAGGAGGTCTGGCAGCAGCTCATCCAGGGGATGCGCTTCGTCCAGGGCAACTTCGACGACGACGACGCCTTCGAGACCCTGAAGGCCACCATCCAGGAGCTCGACAAGGCACAGGGCACGGGCGGCAACTTCGCCTTCTACCTGTCCGTGCCCCCGAAGTTCTTCCCGCAGGTCGTCCAGCAGCTCAAGAAGCACGGGCTGGCCGACCAGAAGGAAGGCTCCTGGCGGCGTGCCGTCATCGAGAAGCCGTTCGGCCACGACCTCACGAGCGCGCAGGAGCTCAACCAGCTCGTGCACGACGTGTTCCCGCCCAACGAGGTCTTCAGGATCGACCACTACCTGGGCAAGGAGACGGTCCAGAACATCCTGGCGCTGCGCTTCGCCAACACGATGTTCGAGCCGATCTGGAACCGGTCCTACGTCGACCACGTCCAGATCACGATGGCCGAGGACATCGGCATCGGGGGCCGGGCCGGGTACTACGACGGCATCGGCGCCGCCCGTGACGTCATCCAGAACCACCTGCTCCAGCTGCTGGCGCTGACGGCGATGGAGGAGCCGGGCTCCTTCCACCCCAAGGCCCTGGTCGCCGAGAAGCTCAAGGTCCTCACCGCGGTGGAACTCCCGGACGACCTGGGCAAGCACACCGTGCGCGGCCAGTACTGCCACGCGTGGCAGGGCGGCGAAGAGGTCCTCGGCTACCTGGAGGAGGACGGCATCGACCCCAAGTCGGTGACCGACACCTTCGCCGCGATCAAGCTGACGATCAACAACCGCCGCTGGGCCGGCGTGCCGTTCTACCTCCGTACCGGAAAGCGGCTCGGCCGCCGGGTGACGGAGATCGCGGTCGTCTTCAAGCGCGCCCCGTACCTGCCCTTCGAGTCGGGCGCGACCGAGGAACTGGGCGGCAACGCCCTGGTCATCCGGGTCCAGCCGGACGAGGGCGTGACCGTACGGTTCGGCTCCAAGGTGCCCGGCACCTCGATGGAGGTCCGGGACGTCACGATGGACTTCGCGTACGGCGAGTCCTTCACGGAGTCCAGTCCCGAGGCGTACGAGCGGCTCATCCTCGATGTGCTGCTCGGCGACGCCAACCTCTTCCCGCGCCACCAGGAGGTCGAACTCTCCTGGAACATCCTCGACCCGATCGAGGAGTACTGGGACAAGCACGGCAAGCCCGCTCAGTACGCGGCCGGTACCTGGGGTCCGGCCGAGGCTGACGAGATGCTCGCACGAGACGGACGGAGCTGGCGCCGGCCATGAAGATCGATCTCACGGAAACCACGTCCAGCAAGATCAATCAGGCGCTCGTGTCGGGCCGCCGTGCCATCGGCACACCGGCCATCGGCATGGTGCTGACCCTCGTCATCGTCACCGACGAGGAGAACGCGTACGACGCCCTCAAGGCGGCGAGCGACTCCTCCCGTGAGCACCCCTCGCGGATCATCGCGGTGATCAAGCGGGTCAGCCGTTCCCCGCGCAGCCGGCGTGACGCGCGGCTCGACGCCGAGGTGCGGGTCGGCTCCGACTCGGGCACCGGTGAGACGGTCGTCCTGCGGCTGCACGGCGAACTGGCCAACCACGCGCAGTCGGTGGTCCTCCCGCTCCTGCTGCCTGACGCGCCCGTCGTGGTGTGGTGGCCGCAGGACGCGCCCGCCGACCCGGCGAAGGACCCGCTGGGCGCGCTGGCCCAGCGCCGCATCACGGACACCTACTCGGCGGTCCGCCCGCTCGACGAGCTGGCCGTGCGCGGGGCGACGTACAGCCCCGGTGACACCGACCTGGCCTGGACCCGCATCACGCCGTGGCGTTCCATGCTGGCCGCCGCGCTCGACCAGCAGGCCGCTGAGGTGCTTTCAGCCGCCGTGGAGGGCGAGTCGGACAACCCGAGCTGCGAGCTGCTCGCCATGTGGCTCGCGGACCGGCTCGGGGTCCCGGTGGAGCGGACGCAGTCCGAGGGCCCCGGCCTGACGGCCGTCCGGATGGAGACCAGGACGGGCACGGTCACACTGCACCGGCCCGACGGTTCGCTGGCCACGCTCTCCATGCAGGGCCAGCCGGACCGCGGGGTGGCGCTCAAGCGGCGGGAGACCGCCGAACTCCTCGCGGAGGAGCTGCGGCGCCTCGACCCGGACAACACCTACGCGTCGGCGGTGAAGTTCGGTCCGGACAAGCTCGGCGGCCCGCAGGCGAAGCCCGCGGGTTCCGCGGAGAAGCCCCCGCCCGAGAGCCCGGCGGCGACGGCCGCTGCCACGGCCGCGGCAGCCAAGAAGGTCGCCGCGAGGAAGGCGGCGTCGAAGTGAGCGTCCCGCAACTGGTCGTGCACCGCGACAAGGAGCTGATGGCGCAGGCCGCGGCGGCCCGGCTGATCACGAAGGTGGTGGACGCCCAGGCCGCACGCGGTCACGCCTCGGTGGTGCTGACCGGCGGGCGCAACGGCAACGGCCTGCTGGCCGCGCTCGCCGCCACACCCGCGCGGGACGCGGTCGACTGGTCGCGGCTCGACCTGTGGTGGGGCGACGAGCGTTTTCTGCCCGAGGGCGATCCGGAGCGCAATGTCACGCAGGCCCGTGAGGCCCTGCTGGACTCGGTGGCGCTCGACCCGGCCCGGGTGCACGCGATGCCCGCTTCGGACGGCCCGTACGGCGACGACGTGGACGCGGCCGCCGCCGGTTACGCGGCCGAACTCGCGGCGGCCGCGGGTCCGGGGGACCACGGCCCGGTGCCGGCGTTCGACGTGCTGATGCTGGGCGTCGGACCCGACACGCACGTCGCGTCGCTCTTCCCCGAGCTGCCCGCGGTACGGGAGACCGAGCGCACCGTCGTCGGGGTGCACGGAGCGCCCAAGCCGCCGCCGACCCGCGTCTCACTCACGCTGCCCGCCATCCGGGCGGCGCGCGAGGTGTGGCTGCTGGCCGCCGGCGAGGACAAGGCCGAGGCCGCGGCCATCGCCCTGTCAGGCGCCGGGGAGATCCAGGCCCCGGCGGCGGGGGCGTACGGGCGCGGCCGCACCCTGTGGCTGCTGGACACGGCGGCGGCCTCGCTGCTGCCGCGGGCGCTCTACCCGACGGCTTCTCCCTGAGAGACCGTCGGCACGGCCGTACGCAGGCCCGGTCAGCTCTCGGAGCGGACCGGGCCTGCGTCGTGGCACCCTCGGCCCATGATGCGTATCGGAACCGTGGTGATGGGTGCGTCGGACGTCAGGCGCGCGGCGTCGTTCTGGAAGTCGGCGCTCGGTTATGTGGAGCGCGAACCGCTGGCGGACGACTGGGTGGTCCTGGTCCCGGCCTCGGGAAGCGGCGCCGGTCTGGCTTTGGGGCGCAGTAGGTCACCGGTGCAGGAGGTTCCCCGGGTCCACCTCGACCTCTACACGGACGAGCAGGAGACCGAGGTGGAGCGGTTGCTCGGGCTCGGGGCGGTCCGGGTGGCCTGGGAGCTCTACCCGCGGGACCCGGATTTCGTGGTGCTCGCCGATACGGAGGGCAATCGTTTCTGCGTCATCGACACGACGCGTGGTCCCGCCTGAGGGCTGTCCCGTCATCCCTGGTGGATCAGCGCGCGGTGTCAGCTGCGGTGCACGGGGATGTCCGGCGCCCCGGCGCGCTCCAGGAAGGGTTCCAGCAGGCCGGGGACGGCCTGCGCGGCGAATTCCAGGCCCTCGGAGGCGTCGGTGTCGTACGCCGTGTACGCGCCCGCTCCCGCGGCCGTGGTGGCGGTGACGCTCAGCAGCCCGGCACGCCGCTGGAAGTACGACTGGCGCACCGTCCAGCCGATCACTCCGGCCCGTTCCAGTGCGGCCGTGGAGCGCCGGACCGTGCCGGAGCGGGTCACCAGGTACGCGCCGCCCACGGCGTGTCCGAGGGCGCGGTAGGCGTCCAGGGCGAAGAGGACGGCGAGGGGCAGGAACACCGCGGCGCAGGCCAGGGCGGTCCAGAGCAGGAGGGGCGCCAGCAGGGCGCCCAGGGCCGCCATCACCGTCACGGGGACCAGCACGGCCCACAGCGCCCAGCCGAGCCGCCGGCGGCGGGCGGCGCGCGGATGGCCGGTCAGTGCGGCGCCCGTGGGGGCCACCCGCTCGCGCAGGACGTCGGCGGCGACCGCGTCGGCGAGCGCGCGGGGTACGGCCGGCAGCAGGGTGTGGTGGGCGCCGTGCCGCTCCTTGTCGTCCTCGGCCAGGCCCGTCGCGATCGCGTCCAGCCGGGCGGCGCCCATGAGCCGTACCCCCAGCGGCTCCACGAGGTCGACGCCGCGCAGCCGCCGTTCCTCGATGGAGACCGACCGCGAGGTGAACAGGCCGCGGCGGACCCGCAGGGTGCCGCCCGTCTCACGTTCGAGCCGGTAGCCCCACCACATCTCGACCCAGAGTCCGAGCGCCCCGAGGACGCCGGCGACCCCCGCTGCCGCGGCCAGGACGAGCACGGTCCACAGCACCGGGGTGTCACGGAACAGGCCGCCGATCCAGGCGATCACCCGCCTCTGGACCCCGGCCCACTCGCTGACCTGCATCACGGCCCCGGCCGCCGCGCCGCCCAGCATGGGGGCGACGAAGGAGACCGGGGCGTATCTGATCCACCGGAGGTCCAGCGCGGTCAGTTCGCCCTCTCGGTGGCTGCCCGCCGCACCCGTGGCCGCGCGTTCCAGGAGCAGGCGGCGCAGCCGTTCGCCCTCCGCGCGTGTCACCGGGTCGAGCTCCAGCGTCGAGTCGCCGCCGACGTGCTCGCCGGTGCCGATCCGGACCGTGACGAGTCCCAGGAGGCGCTGGAGCGGCCGGGCCGTCAGATCGACGCCGCGGATGCGTTCGCGGGCCAGCGAGCGCTCCTTCACCAGCAGGAGGCCGGTGTGCAGGGAGACCCGTTCGGCACCGACGCGGTAGCGGGTGCGGCGCCAGCGTACGTAGTCGATCCCCGCCGACGACACGGTGAGCACGACGACGGCGGCGGGCACCCAGACCAGGGCGCCGCCGGTCCCCAGGCGTCCCGCGAGGGCGACACCTACCGGAACCGCGGCGCCGAGCAGCACCCCCGCCGTGACGAGCGCGGTGACCAGGACCGTACGCCGGTCCAGGCGGCGCCAGTCGTCGGCGGGGGTGCTCACGTGGCGTCCCCGGGGGTGTCCTGGGTGATCCGGGTCAGCCGTTCGGCCAGCTCGGCCGCCACCTCGTGGTCGAGGCCCTCGATCCGCACCGCACCCTTGGCGGACGCGGTGGTGACGGTGACCGTGGCCAGCCTCCAGAGCTGTTCCAGGGGGCCGCGCACGGTGTCCACGGTCTGGATCCGGGACATCGGCGCGATCCGCCACTCCTGGCGGAAGACCCCCGTCCGGACGTAGACCGCCTCTTCGGTGACCTCCCAGCGGTGGGTGCGGAACCACCAGAGGGGGAGGAGGACGGCACAGACCAGGCCGGTGACCGCCAGGACGGCCGCGGCCGTCAGCAGCCAGAACCGGGCGGGCCCGGTCAGCGCGCCGATCAGGCCGAGCACCAGTACGGGTACCGCGGTCATCAACAGCGCCTGGGCCCGCCACCAGCCGACGGCCCTGCGGTCCAGCGTGTTGCGCGGCGCCCGCAGCCGTACCGTCCCCTCCCCCGTCACCACGCGGCTCAGCGTCCCCGCAGGGTGCGGTACGCGGCGACGAGCGCGGCGGTGGAGCTGTCGAGCCGCTCCCCTCCCGTGCCCTCGGTCAGGACCGGCTCGATCTTCTTGGCGAGGACCTTGCCGAGCTCGACGCCCCACTGGTCGAACGAGTCGATGTTCCAGACGGCGCCCTGGACGAAGACCTTGTGCTCGTACAGCGCGATGAGCTGGCCGAGCACCGAGGGAGTCAGCCGGTCGGCGAGGATCGTGGTCGTCGGGTGGTTGCCGCGGAACGTCTTGTGCGGCACCAGCTCCTCGGGCACACCCTCCGCACGGACCTCGTCAGGGGTCTTGCCGAAGGCCAGCGCCTGGGTCTGGGCGAAGAAGTTGGCCATCAGCAGATCGTGCTGCGGGACGAGTCCGGGCAGCAGGTCACCGACCGGCTCGGCGAAGCCGATGAAGTCGGCGGGGATGACCTTGGTGCCCTGGTGGATCAACTGGTAGTACGCGTGCTGCCCGTTGGTCCCGGGCGTCCCCCAGACGACCGGGCCGGTCTGCCACTCCACCGGGTCGCCGTCCCGGTCCACGGACTTGCCGTTGGACTCCATGTCCAGCTGCTGGAGGTAGGCGGTGAACTTGGACAGGTAGTGGCTGTAGGGCAGTACGGCGTGCGACTGCGCGTCGAAGAACCCGCCGTACCAGACGCCCAGCAGCCCGAGCAGCAGCGGGGCGTTCTCCTCGGCCGGGGCGTTGCGGAAGTGCTCGTCGACGAGGTGGAAGCCGTCGAGCATCTCGCGGAAGCGGTCCGGGCCGATGGCGATCATCAGGGAGAGACCGATCGCCGAGTCGTAGGAGTACCGCCCGCCGACCCAGTCCCAGAACTCGAACATGTTGGCCGTGTCGATGCCGAAGTCGGCGACCTTCCCGGCGTTGGTCGACAGCGCCACGAAGTGCTTGGCGACGGCTTCCTGACCCGCCCCCACTCCCGTGAGCAGCCAGTCGCGGGCCGAGGTGGCGTTGGTGATGGTCTCGATCGTGGTGAACGTCTTGGAGGCGATCACGAACAGCGTCTCGGCCGGGTCGAGCCCCTGGAGGGCCTCGTGGAGGTCGGCTCCGTCGACGTTCGACACGAAGCGCAGGGTGAGCGAGCGGTCCGTGAAGGAGCGCAGTGCCTCGTACGCCATGGCGGGGCCGAGGTCCGAACCGCCGATGCCGATGTTCACGATGTTCTTGATGCGCCTGCCGGTGTGGCCGGTCCACTCCCCCGACCTGACCCGGTCGGAGAAGGCGGCCATCTTGTCCAGGACGGCGTGCACGGCGGGCACGACGTTCTCGCCGTCGACCTCGATCACGGCGTCGCGCGGAGCGCGCAGCGCGGTGTGCAGGACGGCGCGGTCCTCGGTCGTGTTGATCTTCTCGCCGCGGAACATCGCGTCCCGCAGCTCCGCGACACCGGTGGCGGCGGCCAGCTCGCGCAGCAGCCGCAGCGTCTCGTCGGTGACCAGGTTCTTGGAGTAGTCGACGAGGAGGTCGCCGACCCGGAGGGTGAGGTCGGTCCCGCGGTCCGGTGCGTCGGCGAACAGCTGCCGCAGACGGGTCCCGGCGAGTTCCTCACGGTGCTTGCCGAGAGCCGTCCATTCGGGCGTCTGGTTGAGCTTCGTTCGGCTTGGTGCGTTCATCCCGGGTATCAGCCCACTTCTTCTCGTGCCTGCGCATGCCCCACTGCCCCTCCAACCTAATTGATCGGGGAGGCGTGCGGCGCGAGGGTGGGTCACGGCACGGGAAAAGCGGTCCGGCCGGACACCCTGGGGGTGACCGGCCGGTGAACAACTAGATCTCGCCGCGGAGTTTCGCGAGCGCCTCGGCAAGAATGGCCTCGCCGTCCGCGTCGCTGCGCCGCTCGCGTACGTACGCGAGATGCGTCTTGTACGGCTCGGTGCGCGGCGGGGCGGGCGGGCTGTCGCGGTTCTGGCCGGCCGGGAAGCCGCAGCGCGGGCAGTCCCAGGTCTCCGGTACCTGCGCGTCATGGGCGAAACTGGGCTGCGTCTCGTGCCCGTTCGAGCACCAGAAGGAGATGCGCAGACGCGGCGCGGACTCGCCCCGCTCGGCCTCTCCCATCGGCCCCGCGCCGACCCGGCTTCCCCGGATCGCGTTGCCACTTGCCACGGTCGTAACTCCCTGCGTGATGGTGCTCGAAGATGCCCCAGTCTACGTAAGGCCCAACGCGCGTCCAGTGATTGGAGTTACACCCTCACCGGGAATCGCGGACGCCGGGTCAGTTGTCCAGCTTCATCAGCAGACCAAGTACGACGATGCATGCGAACCACACGAGACCGACCACCACGGTGATGCGGTCGAGGTTGCGCTCGGCGACCGAGGAGCCGCCGACTGACGACTGCATACCGCCGCCGAACATGTCGGAAAGGCCGCCGCCCTTTCCCTTGTGCATCAGCACCAGCAGCATCAGCAGCAGGCTGAAGACGATCAGGGCGATCGAGAACCCCATAATCACGGCTGGTCCCTACTTTCCGGAATTCCCTTGGACTGCGCATACGGACAACGGGGGCCGGAGGGTACCCCCCTCGGCCCCGCTAGGGTACGACGGATCGGCGCTACCGCATACTCACTGGTCGCGGAAGCGGACGATCTTGACGAACTCCTCGGCGTCGAGTGCCGCGCCTCCGACGAGCGCGCCGTCGACGTCGGGCTGCGCCATGATGGCCGCCACGTTGCCGGACTTCACGGAGCCGCCGTACTGGATGCGGACGGCGTCGGCCAGCTCCTGCGAGTACAGCTCGGCCAGCCGGCCGCGGATCGCTCCGCACACCTCCTGGGCGTCCTCGGGAGTGGCGACCTCGCCGGTCCCGATGGCCCAGACCGGCTCGTACGCGATCACGATGGACCCGGCCTGCTCGGCCGGGATGTCTTTGAGGGCACCGTCGAGCTGCGCGAGGGTGTGGGAGACCTGGTCACCGGCCTTGCGGATGTCCAGGCCCTCGCCGACGCAGAGGATCGGGGTCAGGCCGTGCTTGTACGCGGCCTTCACCTTGGCGTTGCAGATCTCGTCGCTCTCGCCGTGGTACTGGCGGCGCTCGCTGTGGCCGACGGCCACGTACGCGCACTTGAGCTTGGCGAGCATGGCGCCGGAGATCTCACCGGTGTAGGCACCGGATTCGTGTGCCGAGATGTCCTGGGCGCCGTACTTGATCTTCAGCTTGTCACCGTCCACCAGGGTCTGCACGGAGCGCAGGTCGGTGAAGGGCGGCAGGACGGCGACCTCTACGGCGTCGTAGTCCTTGTCGGCCAGGGCGAAGGCGAGCTTCTGGGTGTGGGCGATGGCCTCGAGGTGGTTGAGGTTCATCTTCCAGTTGCCCGCCATCAGCGGGGTGCGGTTAGTCATTGAGTGTCAGTCCTCCAGTGCGGCGAGGCCGGGAAGCGTCTTGCCCTCGAGGTATTCGAGGCTGGCGCCGCCACCGGTCGAGATATGGCCGAACGCATTCTCGTCGAAGCCCAGGATGCGCACGGCGGCGGCACTGTCCCCGCCGCCGACGACGCTGAAGCCCGGGGAGTCGACGAGGGCCTGGGCGACCGCCCTGGTGCCCTCGGCGTAGTCGGGGTGCTCGAAGACACCCATGGGACCGTTCCAGAAGACCGTGGCCGCGTCGGCGAGCTTCCCGGCGTACAGCGCGTTGGTCTCAGGACCGTTGTCCAGGCCCATCGCCCCGGCCGGGATGGCGTCGGCGGCCACCGTCGTGGGGTTGCTGGGGCCTTGGTCTTCAGGTCGGGGAACTGCTCGGAGACGACGACGTCCACGGGAAGGACGAACTCCACGCCCTTCTCCTCGGCCCGCTGCAGGTACTTCAGCACGGCCGGGATCTGGTCCTCCTGCAGGAGGGAGCTGCCGACCTCGTGGCCCTGGGCCTTGAGGAAGGTGTACGCCATGCCGCCGCCGATGAGGATGCGGTCCGCCCGCTCCAGCAGGTGGTCGATGACGCCGAGCTTGTCGGAGACCTTGGAGCCGCCGAGCACGACGGCGTAGGGGCGCTCGACCTCGTCGGTGAGCTTCTTCAGGACGCCGACCTCGGTGGCGATGAGGTCGCCCGCCGCGTGCGGCAGCCGTGCCGGGAGGTCGAAGACCGAGGCGTGCTTGCGGTGGACCGCGCCGAAGCCGTCGCCCACGTAGAGATCGGCGAGCTCCGCGAGCTGGTCGGCGAAGGCGCCGCGCTCGGCGTCGTCCTTGGAGGTCTCACCGGCGTTGAAGCGGAGGTTCTCGACCACGGCCACCTGGCCGTCGGTGAGGGCGGCGACCACGGCGCGGGCCGAGTCGCCGACCGTGTCGGTCGCGAACGCGACCCCGGTGCCGAGCAGCTCACCGAGGCGTGCCGCCGCCGGGGCGAGCGAGAACGCCGGGTCGGGCGCGCCCTTGGGGCGGCCGAGGTGCGAGGCGACGATGACCCGCGCGCCGGCTCCGGTCAGTCTGGCGACCGTGGGGGCGACGGCGCGGATGCGGCCGTCGTCGGTGATCGTGGTGCCGTCGAGCGGCACGTTGAGGTCGGCGCGGACGAATACCCGCTTTCCCGCGACCCCTTCGGTGAGAAGTTCGTCGATCGTCTTCATCTGTTTCCGGATACTCCTTGGAAGGACGAGAGAGCATGCGACGGGGCTCGAACGGCGCCGCGTTGCGCCGTCCGAGCCCCATGCTCACATCGAGTTGCCTGCCACTCCGAGGATCAGAGCTGGCCGCCGACGAACTCGGTCAGGTCGACGAGACGGTTGGAGTAGCCCCACTCGTTGTCGTACCAGCCGAGGATCTTCACCGTCTTGCCTTCCTGCACCATCGTCATGGACGAGTCGAAGGTGCAGGACGCCGGGTCACCGACGATGTCCGAGGACACGATCGGGTCCTCGGTGTACGCGAGGAAGCCCTTCAGGTCGCCGTCGTCGGTCGCCTTCCTGAAGGCGGCGTTGACCTCGTCCTTGGTGACCTCGCGGGACAGCTCGACGACCAGGTCGGTGGCCGAACCGGTCGGGACCGGGACGCGCATCGCGATGCCGTCGAGCTTGCCCTTGAGCTGCGGCAGGACCAGAGCGGTGGCCTTGGCGGCACCGGTCGTGGTCGGGATGATGTTCTCGGCGGCGGCGCGGGCGCGGCGCAGGTCCGAGTGCGGGAAGTCCAGGATCCGCTGGTCGTTCGTGTACGCGTGGACCGTCGTCATCAGGCCCTTGACGATGCCGAAGTTCTCGTCGAGAACCTTGGCCATCGGCGCCACGCAGTTGGTGGTGCAGGAGGCGTTGGAGATGACGTGGTGGTTGGCCGCGTCGTACTTGTCCTGGTTGACGCCCATCACGATCGTGATGTCCTCGTCCTTGGCCGGAGCCGAGATGAGGACCTTCTTGGCGCCGCCGGCGATGTGCTTCGCGGCGTCGGCCTTCTTGGTGAAGATGCCGGTCGACTCGATCACGATGTCGACGCCCAGCTCACCCCAGGGCAGGTCGGCGGGGTTGCGCTCCGAGAGCACCTTGATGGTGTGACCGTCGACGGTGATGGTGTCGGCGGTGTGGCTCACCTCTGCCTTGAGACGACCCAGAATGGTGTCGTACTTCAGCAGGTGGGCCGTGGTCGCGGTGTCACCCAGGTCGTTGACAGCCACGATCTCGATGTCCGCACCCTGCTCCAGCAGCGCGCGGAAGTAGTTACGTCCGATGCGGCCAAAGCCGTTGATGCCTACGCGGATCGTCACGAACCGATCTCCTCGTTAGGTACGCCGGTTTTCGACGCCGGCGAGTTGTATAGGGATGTCCCCGACCGCCTCCGACCCTACCCTTCCGGGCGCCGGGAAGTGACATCGAGAGCCGCCGGGCGAGGCCGGAAGGCCCGTACTCCCCAGTAGGAGCACGGCCCTCCGCTCCTGGGCCCGCCCTGCGCGGTGACCGGCGCACGGCCTCCGGAGCGCCGGCCGATGAGGGCCGACGGCGCTGTGTTCTCAGCCTCTTTCCGGCGGGGAACGCTTGCGCCGGGCCGAACCGTGAGGTATTCGCGCCGCGGCCCGGGGCGCTGCGGGCGGCTCGCCGGGGCCGGGCGGGCGCAGCCGCCGGAAAGGTGGTGCGCCCGCACGTGCCGCTGCCGGCGCACCCTGCGGGGGTGCGCCGGCAGCGGCACGTGCGGGCGGGATGTCACGGAGCGGGGCGGGGGCGGTCAGCCGACGAGCCCGTCCGCCAGCTCCTCGCTCAGGGTGGATTCCGTGCCCGGGATACCCAGGTCCTGGGCCCGCTTGTCGGCCATGGCCAGCAGGCGGCGGATCCGGCCGGCGACGGCGTCCTTGGTCAGCGGCGGCTCGGCCAGCGCGCCGAGCTCCTCCAGCGACGCCTGCTTGTGCTCCATACGCAGCCGCCCGGCCGCCGCGAGGTGCTCAGGAACCTCTTCGCCCAGGATCTCCAGCGCGCGCCCCACCCGGGCGCCCGCGGCGACCGCGGCCCGTGCGGAACGGCGCAGGTTGGCGTCGTCGAAGTTGGCGAGGCGGTTCGCCGTGGCACGGACCTCGCGCCGCATCCGGCGCTCCTCCCAGGCCAGCACCGACTCGTGCGCGCCCAGCCTGGTCAGGAGCGCGCCGATGGCGTCGCCGTCGCGGACGACGACGCGGTCCACACCGCGCACCTCGCGGGCCTTCGCCCCGATGGAGAGCCTGCGGGCCGCGCCGACCAGGGCGAGCGCCGCCTCGGGACCCGGGCAGGTCACCTCCAGCGAGGAGGAGCGGCCGGGCTCGGTGAGCGAACCGTGCGCGAGGAAGGCCCCGCGCCAGGCCGCCTCGGCGTCGCAGGTGGCCCCCGAGACCACCTGCGGGGGCAGCCCGCGGATGGGACGGCCGCGGCCGTCCACCAGGCCGGTCTGGCGGGCGAGCTGGTCGCCGCCGGCCACCACCCGTACGACGTAGCGGGAGCCTCGCCGCAGCCCGCCCGGTGCCATCACGATCAGCTCCGAGCTGTGTCCGAAGATTTCGAGGATGTCCCGCTTCAGCCGGCGCGCCGCCATCGCGGTGTCCAGCTCCGCCTCGATCACGATCCGGCCGCTCACCAGGTGCAGCCCACCCGCGAACCGAAGAATCGCCGAGACCTCTGCCTTCCTGCAACAGGTCCGGGTCACGGGAAGCCGAGAGACTTCGTCCTTCACCGCTGGCGTCATCGCCATGGGCCGATCCTTCCATGCATCCGGAAAATACGGTCGTACGCGGCGGCCAACAGCTCCGGATCATGGATCGGAACGTCGTCGGGTGAAGCCACCGGCGCCAGCTCGACCGCGGCGCCGAGCCGCTGTGCGGCGTCGGCGAGGGAGTCGCGGTCAGGCACGGCGGCCTCGTCGGCCAACACCACGTCCAAGGCGAGTTTAGGGGCGTGTCGCCCCAAAACCTCCAAATGACGCTGCGGTGAGAAGCCATCTGTTTCACCGGGTTGCGGCGCGAGGTTCAGCGAAAGGACCTTCCGGGCCTTCGTGACGACCAGCGCGTCGAGCAGTTCCGGGACGAGCAGGTGCGGAATCACCGAGGAGAACCAGGACCCGGGACCGAGCACCACCCAGTCCGCGTCGAGGACGGCGGCGACCGCTTCCGGCACGGCGGGCGGGCCGGAAGGGACCAGGTGCACCGACTGCACCTCGCCCGGGGTGAGCGCCACCGTCGCCTGCCCGCGCACGGTGACGACGTCGTCGGGGCGCTGCGGGTCGTGTCCCCGGACGAGTGCCTGGAGCTCCAGCGGCACGGCCGACATCGGCAGCACCCGGCCGTGGGCGCCGAGGAGCCTGCCGACGAGGTCGAGCGCCTGCACGTGGTCGCCGAGCTGCTCCCAGAGCGCGACGATCAGCAGGTTGCCGACGGCGTGTTCGTGCAGGTCGCCCTTCGACTCGAAACGGTGCTGGATGACCTGGGCCCAGGTCTGGCCCCACTCGTCGTCCCCGCAGAGCGCGGCCAGCGCCTTGCGGAGGTCGCCCGGGGCAGCACGCCCAGCTCCTCACGGAGCCGGCCGCTGGACCCCCCGTCGTCGGCGACGGTGACCACGGCGGTGAGATCACCGGTGATCCGGCGCAGCGCCGTCAGCGAGGCCGACAGCCCCATGCCGCCCCCCAGGGCGACGACCTTGGGCTGGGCGCCGCGCTTGCGTCCGGACAGCGCGGATGTCGCTCTGCTCAACCGCCGCAGACGCATATTGCGACTGGTCACTCGCGCCCCATGTCCCTGTGGACGAGGACGGTCTCGATGCCTTCGGTGGCCAGCCGGGCGGCCAGCTTCTCGGACATCGCCACGGAACGGTGCTTACCGCCCGTGCACCCCACGGCGACGGTCACATAGCGCTTGCCCTCGCGGCGGTACCCGGTGGCGATGAGCTGGAGCAGCTCCGTGTACTGGTTGAGGAACTCCTTGGCGCCCGGCTGGTCGAAGACGTACGCGGACACCTCCGCGTTGAGACCGGTGAAGGGACGCAGCTCCGGCACCCAGTGCGGGTTCGGCAGGAAGCGGCAGTCCACCACCAGGTCGGCGTCGACCGGAAGGCCGTACTTGTAGCCGAACGACATCACCGTGGCCCGCAGCTCCGGCTTCTCGTCACCGGCGAACTGGGCGTCCATCTTGGCGCGCAGCTCGTGCACGTTGAGGCTGGAGGTGTCGATCACCAGGTCGGCGTCGCCGCGCAGCTCGCGCAGCAGATCGCGCTCGGCCTCGATGCCGTCGACGATCCGGCCGTCGCCCTGGAGGGGGTGCGGGCGGCGGACCGACTCGAAGCGGCGCACGAGGGCGTCGTCCGAGGACTCCAGGAACACGATCCGCCGGGTGACGTGCTTGGCCTCCAGGTCCGCGAGGGACTCCCGGAGGTTGTCGAAGAAGCGGCGGCCCCGCACGTCGACGACGACGGCGATCCTGGCCACGTTGCCCTGCGACCGGGCGCCGAGCTCCACCATCGTGGGGATCAGCGCGGGCGGCAGGTTGTCGACGACGAACCAGCCGAGGTCCTCCAGGCACTTGGCTGCGGTGCTCCTCCCGGCGCCGGACATTCCGGAGATGATCACCAGTTCGGGGATGGCCGGCGCGGTGGCCGCGTCCGCCTCGTTCGTGGTGCCCGTACTCACGTGTGCTGCTCCGTCTGCTCGGTCGGTGCTGTGGTGCCCGGGTTCGGTTCCGTGCGTGCGGTCGTTCGTGTTCTCAGTCATGACGTGCCCCCGTCGTCGTCTTCAATGATCTCTCCTGTCGCCGTGTTCACGGCGGGCGCGGCCGGGGCGGTCGTGGCGAGAGCGACGGCCACTGATTCCGCCGTCCTGCGTCCTATCCCCGGGACCTCGCAGATCTCCTCGATTGTCGCCTGCCGCAGCTTCTTCACGGAGCCGAAATGCTTGATCAGGGCCTGCTTGCGGGTGTCGCCGAGGCCCGCGACCTCGTCCAGCGGGCTGCTGCGGATGCGCTTGGCGCGTTTCGCGCGCTGGTAGGTGATGGCGAAACGGTGGGCCTCGTCGCGAATCCGCTGGAGAAGGTAGAGCCCTTCGCTGGAGCGCGGCATGACCACCGGGTCGTCGTCATCGGGCAGCCACACCTCTTCGAGGCGCTTGGCGAGGCCGCAGACCGCGATGTCGTCGATGCCCAGCTCGTCCAGGGCGCGCTTCGCGGCGGCCACCTGGGGCTGTCCGCCGTCGACCACGACGAGCTGCGGGGGGTACGCGAACCGCTTGGGCCGGCCGTCGTCCTCCCGGGGTTCGCTCCCGCCGCCGCCCGGGGCCACGGCTCCCGTGAGCGCGGGAACGGGGCCGGTCGGTGCGGGGGTCTCCTCCCACTCGCCCGTCCGCTCCTTGTCCTGGAGGTACCGCTTGAAGCGGCGGCCGATGACCTCGTGCATGGAGCGCACGTCGTCCTGGCCCTCGAAGCCCTTGATCTGGAAGCGGCGGTACTCGCTCTTGCGGGCGAGACCGTCCTCGAAGACCACCATGGACGCCACCACGTCGTCACCCTGGAGGTGCGAGATGTCGTAGCACTCGATGCGCAGAGGGGCCGTGCCGAGCCCGAGCGCCTCGGAGATCTCCTCCAGCGCACGGGAGCGGGTCGTCAGGTCGGAGGCCCGTTTGGTCTTGTGCAGCCCGAGGGCCTGCAGGGCGTTGCGCTGGACCGTGGCCATCAGGTCCTTCTTGTCGCCCCGCTGCGGGATGCGCAGGCTGACCTGCGAGCCCCGGCGGCCGGCGAGCCACTGGGCCACGGCTTCGGCGTCCTCGGGGAGGGCGGGGACCAGGACCTCCTTGGGCACGGAGTCCCCCGTCTCCTCCCCGTACAACTGCTGGAGCGCGTGCTCGACGAGGCCCGCGGTGTCGACCGCCTCGACCTTGTCGGTGACCCAGCCGCGCTGGCCGCGGACCCGGCCGCCGCGTACGTGGAAGATCTGGACGGCCGCTTCCAGCTCGTCCTCGGCGACGGCGATCAGGTCGGCGTCCGTCGCGTCCGCGAGGACCACGGCGCTCTTCTCCATGGCCCTGCGGAGGGCCTCCACGTCGTCGCGGAGCCTCGCCGCCCGCTCGTACTCCATCTCCTCCGCCGCCCGCGTCATGTCCTTCTCCAGGCGGCGGATGTAGGTACCGGTCCGGCCTGTCATGAAGTCGCAGAAGTCCTCGGCGAGCTCGCGGTGCTCATCGGGGCTGACCCGGCCGACGCAGGGCGCGGAGCACTTGCCGATGTAGCCGAGGAGGCAGGGGCGGCCGGTCCTCTCCGCGTTCTTGAAGACGCCCGCGGAGCACGTGCGCACGGGGAAGACGCGGAGCATCAGGTCGACGGTCTCGCGGATCGCCCACGCGTGCCCGTACGGCCCGAAGTAGCGCACGCCCTTCCTCTTGGCGCCCCGCATCACCTGGACGCGGGGGAAGTCCTCGTTGAGGGTGACCGCGAGGTACGGATAGCTCTTGTCGTCGCGGTACTTGACGTTGAACCGGGGGTCGAACTCCTTGATCCAGGAGTATTCGAGCTGGAGCGCCTCGACCTCCGTGGAGACGACGGTCCACTCCACGGAGGCGGCCGTGGTGACCATCGTGCGGGTGCGCGGATGCAGATTGGCCAGGTCCTGGAAGTAGTTGGCCACGCGCTGGCGCAGGTTCTTGGCCTTCCCGACGTAGATCACCCTGCGGTGCTCGTCGCGGAACTTGTAGACCCCGGGGAGTCGGGGATCTGTCCCGGCTTGGGGCGGTAGCTGGAGGGGTCTGCCATGTCTCACACCCTACTTGCGGGCAGTGACAGCGCGGCTCGCCGAGGGACAGGCCGTCCGGGCCGGCGGTCCTGCGCGCCTGGGGTCATCGGGGCCCGGGGTCGTGCGGCGCCGTCAGGCGTCGGGGCCCGCGACGAGCTGTCCGCCCTCGATCCGCACCGGGACGGCGGGCAGCGGGACGGTGGCCGGACCCCGCACCACCTTGCCGGTCGTGGTGTCGAAGCGGCTGCCGTGGCAGGGGCAGTGGCCCTCGGTGCCCTCGACCTTCTCCAGGACACAGCCCCCGTGGGTGCACTGTGCGCTGAACGCCCTGTACCGGCCCTCGGCCGGGCAGCTCACGACGAGCCGCTGCTCCCGGTAGAGCCTGGCTCCGCCGACCGGGACGTCGTCCGCGGCGCCGAGCGCGACCGGCGCCGTGGGCGTGGGCTCCTTGGCGTGGCCCAGCTTGGACTCGGTCGAACAGGCGGCCACTCCCAGCCCGGTGGCACCGGCGAGAGCGGCGCCCTTCAGCACGGTTCGGCGGGCGGCGGGCAGGCCGGGCATGCGGTCTCCACGGAGTGAGGGCGGGGAGCCGCCTGGCGCACCCGAGGGGCCGGGAGCCGGAGGCGGCAGCGACAGAACCGACCATACCGGCGGACAACGGGAGCCCTTCGACCGGGCCGGTTCCGGCGGGGGGAGCGAGTCGGAGGGGAAGGCTCCGAGGGGAAGGCTCCGAGCCCGGGGCGGCACCCTCGCCCGGGCTACGGCCGCTCCGCGCGCGGGCCGGCCGGGACAGCGGCTCCCGCTGTCCCGGCCGGCCCGCGCTCACGCCTTCGTGGAGCGAGCCGTCTTCTTCGCGGCGGGCTTCTTCACGGCCGCCTTCTTGGCCGCGGCCTTCTTCGCGACGGGCTGCGCCGCCGTCCTGGCCACGGTCTTCTTCCGGGTGGACCTGGCGGCTGTCGGGACGGCGGCCGCGCTGATCCGGTCCGCTCCGAGAATGCTCTGGAGGAACTTCCCGGTGTGGCTGGCCGGCACCGACGCGATCTGCTCGGGAGTGCCCTCGGCGACGACCAGACCGCCTCCGTTGCCCCCTTCGGGACCCATGTCGACGACCCAGTCCGCGGTCTTGACGACATCCAGGTTGTGCTCGATGACGATCACCGTGTTGCCCTTGTCGACCAGACCCGAGAGGACCGTGATCAACTTGCTGATGTCCTCGAAGTGCAGACCCGTGGTCGGCTCGTCCAGCACGTAGACCGTGCGGCCCGTGGAGCGCTTCTGGAGCTCGCTCGCCAGCTTCACCCGCTGCGCCTCACCACCGGAGAGCGTCGGCGCGGACTGCCCGAGCCTGACGTATCCGAGGCCCACCTCGTTGAGCGTGCGCAGATGACGGGCGATCGTGGGGACGGCCTCGAAGAACTCCAGACCTTCCTCGATGGGCATGTCCAGCACCTCGGCGATGGACTTGCCCTTGTAATGCACTTCCAGGGTCTCCCGGTTGTAGCGCGCCCCGTGGCAGACCTCACACGGGACGTACACGTCCGGCAGGAAGTTCATCTCGATCTTGATCGTGCCGTCACCGGAGCAGTTCTCGCAGCGGCCGCCCTTGACGTTGAAGGAGAAGCGCCCCGGCAGATAGCCGCGCACCTTCGCCTCCATGGTCTCGGCGAAGAGCCTGCGGACGTGGTCGAAGACACCGGTGTACGTGGCGGGGTTGGAACGCGGCGTACGGCCGATCGGCGACTGGTCGACGTGCACCACCTTGTCGACGAGGTCGTCCCCTCGACGCGGGTGTGCCGCCCGGGCACCGACTTGGCGCCGTTCAGCTCGCGGGCCAGGTGCGTGTAGAGGATGTCGTTGACCAGGGTCGACTTCCCCGATCCGGAGACCCCTGTGACCGCGGTGAGGACACCGAGGGGGAAGGAGACGTCGATGTCCTGGAGGTTGTTCTCCCGGGCACCGTGCACCGTCAGCTGCCGCCCCGGGTCGACCGGGCGCCGGACGTCGGGCATCGGGATGGCGCGCTTGCCTGCGAGGTACTGGCCGGTGATCGACTCCTCGTTGGCCAGCAGGTCCTTGAGCGAGCCGGAGTGGACGACCTTGCCGCCGTGCTCACCGGCACCCGGGCCGATGTCGACGACCCAGTCGGCGACCTTGATGGTGTCCTCGTCGTGCTCGACGACGATGAGCGTGTTGCCCATGTCGCGGAGCCGGACGAGGGTCTCGATCAGACGGTGGTTGTCCCGCTGGTGCAGCCCGATGGACGGCTCGTCCAGCACGTACAGGACGCCCACCAGACCGGAGCCGATCTGGGTCGCCAGCCGGATACGCTGCGCCTCGCCACCGGACAGGGTGCCCGCGGCGCGGTTGAGCGAGAGGTAGTCCAGGCCGACGTCCACGAGGAACTTCAGCCGCTCGTTGACCTCCTTGAGCACCCGCTCCGCGATCTTCTTGTCGCGGGCGTTCAGCCTGAGGCGGCCGAGGAAGTCGGCGCACTCACTGATCGACATCGCGGCGACCTCGGCGATGGACTTCTCCATCACCGTCACCGCGAGGACCAGCGGCTTGAGCCGGGTGCCCGCACAGGTGGGGCAGGGCACCTCGCGCATGTAGCCCTCGAAGCGCTCCCGGCTGGAATCGCTCTCGGCCTCGGAGTGGCGGCGCTTGACGAACTGCACGGCCCCCTCGAAGGAGGGGGTGGTGTAGGCGCGCTCGCGCCCGTACCGGTTGCGGTAGCGCACCTCGGTCTGGATCTTGTGGCCGTGGAGCAGGGCCTTCCTGGCCCGCTGGGGCAGCCCGGCCCAGGGCATGTCCGTACGGAATCCCAGGGCTTCGGCGAGTGCGCCGATCTGCCGCCCGAAGTACTCCTTGGTGTGGCCGTGCGACCAGGGGTGGATCGCGCCCTCGTCGAGGGACTTGTCCTGGTCCGGGACGATCAGCTCCGGGTCGACCTCCATGCGCGTACCGATACCCGTGCAGTCGGGGCAGGCGCCGAAGGGCGAGTTGAAGGAGAAGGAGCGGGGCTCGAGCTCCTCGAAGGAGAGGTCGTCGTAGGGGCAGTAGAGGTGTTCGGAGAACATCCGCTCACGCTCGGGGTCGTCCTCGGAGAGGTCGACGAAGTCGAGCACGACCATGCCGCCGGAGAGGCCGAGCGCGGTCTCCACCGAGTCGGTCAGGCGGCGCTTGGCGCTGTCCTTGACCGTGAGGCGGTCGATGACCACCTCGATGGTGTGCTTCTCCTGCTTCTTCAGCGTGGGCGGCTCGGAGAGCTGGATGGTCTCCCCGTCGACCCTGGCCCGGCTGTAGCCCTTGGTCTGCAGGTCGGAGAAGAGGTCGACGAACTCGCCCTTGCGCTCGCGCACCAGCGGCGACAGCACCTGGAAGCGGCTGCCCTCGGGCAGGCCGAGCACCCGGTCGACGATGGCCTGCGGGGACTGGCGCGAGATGGGGCGGGCGCACTCGGGACAGTGCGGCTTGCCGATCCGGGCGAACAGCAGCCTCAGGTAGTCGTAGACCTCGGTGATGGTGCCGACCGTCGAGCGCGGGTTGCGCGAGGTCGACTTCTGGTCGATGGAGACTGCGGGCGAGAGGCCCTCGATGAAGTCGACGTCCGGCTTGTCCATCTGGCCGAGGAACTGCCGGGCGTACGAGGAGAGCGACTCCACGTAGCGTCGCTGGCCCTCGGCGAAGATCGTGTCGAACGCGAGGGACGACTTGCCCGACCCGGAGAGCCCGGTGAAGACGATGAGGGAGTCGCGGGGGAGGTCGAGCGAGACGTTCTTGAGGTTGTGCTCGCGCGCGCCACGGACGATGAGACGGTCGGCCACGCCGGTCCGCACCTTTCTTGAGGGAAGCGGGGGAACTGAGCCCCTCTCCCAGGGTATGGGGGGCGCCACAGCGGTGGAGAAGGCTTTCGACTCCGAGCGTATAGCACGCACATTCGATTTACGGACGTGCTCTGACTCCTTCACCCGATCGGGTGGCGGAGCTAGGCTCGGCCGCATGATTGATCATGTGCGCGACCTGGGAGCTGTACGCGAGGCGACCGATCGACTGCTCAGCGCAGCGGGCGAACTGGACGACCGTTCACTCGCCGAGCCGTCACGGCTGCCCGGATGGAGCCGGGGCCATGTACTGGCCCACCTTTCACGTAACGCCGACGCGCTCGTAAACGTTCTCCGCGGACGCCCGATGTACGCGAGCAGCGAAACCCGGGACCAGGACATCGCCCGCGATGCTTCCCGCCCGCTGGACGAACACCTCGCCGACCTGCGCGGCAGCGCGGCCGGTTTCCTCCAGGCGGCGGCCGGCACCGCCGACTGGGCCCGTACCGTCACCCTGCGCAACGGTGTGACGGACTCCGCGTCGCGCATCCCCTTCCGCCGCCTCATCGAGGTGGAGCTGCACCACGTCGACCTGGGGACAGGCTACGAGCTGGAGGACCTGGCGGAGGACTTCGTGACGCGGGAGACCGGCTTCCTGGCGCAGCGGTTCACCGGCCACCCCGGTGTCGTGGCGACGACCGTGGTCGCCGAGGGGCGGACGTGGACCACGGGCGGCGGCGCGGCCGGCGGGCCGGTCACGGTCCGGGGCACGGCTGCCGAGGTCCTCGGCTGGCTCTGCGGGCGCCGTGACGGCTCCGCGCTGATCGTGGAAGGAGGCCCTCTTCCCGTACTGCCCCCGCTATAGGCTCAGCCGTATGACGTACAGCGGAGCAGTCAAAGTCGGCGGACCTGCGGACGTACACGAGTTGACCGACCTGATGATCTCCAAGGTCGCGGTCGGACCGACGAACAACAACGCCTATCTGCTGCGCTGCCGGGCCACCGGTGAGCAGCTCCTGATCGACGCGGCCGCCGAGGCCGGGACCCTGCTGCGGCTGATCGGTGACGACGGCATCGCGTCCGTCGTCACCACGCACCGGCACGGCGACCACTGGCAGGCGCTGGCCGAGGTCGTGGGGGCCACCGGGGCCCGCACCTACGCGGGGCGGTACGACGCCGAGGGCATCCCTGTCCCGACCGACGTACTCGTCGAGGACGACGACACGATCCGGGTGGGCCGCGTCACGCTGACCGCCCGGCACCTGGCCGGACACACTCCGGGCTCCATCGCACTGGTCTACGACGACCCGCACGGGGCCCCGCACCTGTTCACCGGGGACTGCCTCTTCCCCGGCGGGATCGGCAACACCGACAAGGACCCCGAGGCTTTCGCGAGCCTGCTGCACGATGTGGAGACGAAGCTCTTCGCGCCGCTGCCGGACGAGACCTGGGTCTACCCGGGCCATGGGCACGACACCACGCTGGGGGACGAGCGGCCCCATTTGCCGCAGTGGCGTGAGCGCGGCTGGTGAGCGTTTCCCGGCCCTGAACACCACACCGGCCGGGGTGGGCGGAACGATCCGCTCACCCCGGCCGGTGCCGGTTCTCACCTGGTTCAGGCGTCGATGCTCTTGGTGTCCTCGCCGGCGGACCCGGCCGTCGTGGACGACTGCTCGGCCTCTTCCGCCGCCGTCTGCTTCTTGTTGGCGATCAGGCTGGTGATCGTGGTGATCACCAGGACGCCGCAGATGAAGGTCAGCGAGAACGGGATGGAGATCTCGGGGACGTGCAGCCCGGACTCGTGGAGCGCGTGCAGCACGAGCTTGACCCCGATGAAGCCGAGGATCACCGACAGCCCGTAGCTGAGGTGGACCAGCTTCTTCAGCAGACCGCCGATGAGGAAGTACAGCTGGCGCAGACCCATCAGGGCGAAGGCGTTGGCGGTGAAGACGATGTACGGGTCCTGGGTCAGACCGAAGATCGCGGGGATGGAGTCCAGCGCGAACAGCACGTCGGTGGTGCCGATGGCGAGCATGACCACCATCAGCGGGGTCAGGACACGCTTGCCGTTCACCTGGATGAAGAGCTTGGTGCCGTGGTACCTGTCGGCCACGCCGAAGCGTCGCTCGACGGACTTGAGCAGCCGGTTCTCCTCGAACTCCTCGTCCTCCTCGCCGGCCCGCGCCTCCTGGATGAGCTTCCAGGCGGTGTAGATGAGGAACGCGCCGAAGATGTAGAAGACCCACGAGAAGTTCTCGATGACCGCGGCACCGGCGGCGATGAATATCGCCCGCAGGACCAGGGCGATCAGTACACCGATGAGCAGCACGCGCTGCTGGAGGTGCGAGGGCACCGAGAACTTCGCCATGATCAGGACGAAGACGAAGAGGTTGTCGACACTCAGCGACTTCTCGGTGATGAATCCGGCGAAGAACTCGCCCGATGCCTGGCTCTCGCCGAACACGAGCAGGCCGAGCCCGAAGAGCACGGCCAGCGCGATCCAGACGACCGTCCAGATCCCGGCTTCCTTGGTCGACACGTCATGGGGCTTGCGCCCGATGAAGAAGTCGACTGCGATCAAAGCACTCAGACCGAAAATGGTCAGTGCCCAAAGGGTCCATGAAACGTCCACTGCGCCTCCGGCAGTTCGCTACGGCTACTGATCAGCGTCGTCGCTGCCGGAGGTCTCTTCCACCGGAACGCGCGGGGTGCGCGGCCGGCCGGCGCCCCGGGACCGGTCACAGTCCGTACTGACGGGAACGTCGCGTATGGGAGTACTCCCCTCCGTGCAAAGAACAGTACAGGAAATCCCAAGAGAAGGTAAAGAAAAGGGTAAAGACGTCCCTAGGCAGCAGGTCAGGCGGGGTGCGCGCGGACTGGTCCCGCGCCCCGGTCAGCGGCCCCCGGTCCGGCGTGCCTCCGCGACCCTGGCGAGCACCTGATCCAGCACCCGGCTGCCCGGGGGCAGGGCCGGCGGTTCGTACGTCCACGCGTGACCGACCCAGGGATCAGCGAGGTGGTCGTCGGCGACGGGGGTGATCCGCAGGAGCGAGCGCCACAGCGGGTCGAGCACCGGACCGTACGCGGAGGCATCCGCCCGGTCCGCCACCATCAGCAGGTGGACACCGACCGAGGGGCCCTCGTCGGCGAGATAGCGCAGCTGGGTGACGGCCCGGTCGTCGAAGCCGTACGGGAAGTCGTTCACGATCAGCAGCTGCTCACCGGTGTCCAGGTCCGGCGGGAGCGAGTCGGCGGCGCCCGCCCGGACGGCCATCTGCACCAGGTCGACGCGCCGTGTCAGGTGGTCGAGGACCGAGGCCACTCCCCCGGGGCCGGCGGCGGGCGCCCCGGCCAGGACCCCCGGCCGCACCAGGGGCGCAAGCGCCGCGGCGCCGGAGCCCGCCGGGTCGATGACGTGCACGGAGAACTGGCCGGCGGGGTGGACGGCGAGCATGCGGGCCGCGTGCAGCACGGCTGTCTCCATGGCGCGAGCGCGCAGCCGGCCGGATTCCGTCGACGCCGCCTCGGAGGCGGTACGTCCGCTGTCGACCCAGATACCGCGCTCCAGGGGCAGCCGTACGAGCAGGGGGATGCGCAGCTCGGTGGCCTCCGGCAGGTGGAGGTCGCCGACGCGCAGGGCCATGGGCATCTCCATGGGGACCTGGTAGGCGTGCCAGACGGGGTCGGCCCAGCCGGCGTACGCGGCGGGGAGCGCGGGTTCGACGACGGCGGCCTCGGCGGCGAGCTGGGCGAGGTCCCGGTCGAGGGCCTCACGGGCCCTGGACGTCAGTTCGTCGCGCTCGGCGCGGGCGGTCCCGCGAGCCCGGTCGCCCGCGCCGCCGATCCGGTTGCGGGGGTCGGAGAGGGCGCGGTCGAGCTCCTGGTCCATACGGGACTCCGCGAAGCCGACCGCGCTGCGGTACGCGGCGGTGGCACGGGCCAGATCCTCGAACATGCCCCAGATCTGGTTGTAGAGGCGCTCGTCCATGGACCAGCCGGTGGCGTCACCGGCCACCGGCGGCGCCGGTGAGCCGGGCGGGGCGGACGGCGCGGCGGGAGGGGGCGCAGGAGGCGCGGTGGTCCTGCGCGGGTGGGCGTAGTCGATGGGGCCGCCCGCCGGGGGCGCCGGGGCGGGGCCGGCGACGGGCGGACCGGACAGCGGCTCCGGGAGGACGGGCGCGGCGGGATGCTGCCCACCGTCCGGGGACGGCGCGGGGCCCACTCCGTGGCGGACGCGGTCGCCTTCGGGTGTGCGGGGCGGCGGCGCCACCGAGCGGGCCAGGCCGCCGGTCACCGTCTCCTGGATGGAGGCCGCCAGCTCGGCCGCCCGTGCCACTCCCTGGTCGGCGAGCATCTCGGCGAGCCCGGCCGCGTACCCCTGGCCGACGGCGCGGACCTTCCAGACGCCCTGGCGGCGGTAGAGCTCAAGGGCGGTGACGGCGGACTCGGCGTCCAGGCCGGTGAGGGTGAACGTGGCGATCTCGGTGCCGTCGAGCCCGGTGACCGCGACGAAGGGCGCGGCGACGGAGCCGAACCTCAGCGGACCGCCCGACCCGGTGGGAAGGGCCAGCAGCACGGTGACGCGGTGCACCGAGCCGGGCAGCGCGTCCAGGTCGACGGCGAGCCGGTGATCGGCCGCGGCCTGCCTGGACACCTCAAGGCCGGGCAGCTGGGGCGATCCGGGGTGGGCGATCCACTCGGCCCCCCGCACCGTGCCCTGTTCGTCTTGGAGGGTGGCACCGGCCACGACGGGTGAGCCCGCCGACACCCGGATCTCCAGACGGGTCTGGGGCAAGGTGTGGTTCTGCCCCCGGACCAGCTCGGCCGTCATTGCCCTGTCCCCTCGACGATGCGTCGTTGCCGTACGTGCCGTGCCGCCGTGCGTCGCGTGGTGCTGCTGCCTCGCGCGGCCGGTATGAGGGGCAGCTCCCGGCGGCGGATGCCTCCGGGAGCTGCTCGTACCGATGTGTGCCGGTCCTGCGATGCCTACAGGTGCGGCAGGATCGAGGGCATCAGATCCTGGAAGGTGCGGCCGTTGGCCGGGTTCCCGAGAGCGGTCATCTGCCACCCGCTTCCCGCGCGGTGCACCTTCGCCATGATCTGGGCGGTGTACTGCCCCCCGCCGTCGAGCGTGTAGCGCGCGAGCTCCTGGCCGTTGGTCTCGTCGACGATGCGGCAGAAGGCGTTCTGCACCTCCTGGAACGTCTGGCCGGTGAACGAGTTCACCGTGAAGACGATCTGGTCGATGTGGACCGGGACGCGCTGGAGGTCCACGAGGATGGCCTCGTCGTCCCCGCCCGAGCCGGCGCCGCCCACGAGGTTGTCACCGGTGTGCTTGACCGAACCGTCGTCGCTGACCAGGTGGCGGAAGAACACGACGTCGACCGGCTGCTTGTCGGCGAACAGCACCGCCGAGGCGTCGAGGTCGATCTCCCGGGTCCGCGAGCCGAACAGGCCGCGGCGCGGAGCCGCCTGCCAGCCGAGCCCCATCCGCACCGCGGTGAGGACTCCCCCGCCGCGCTTCTCCAGGCTGATGGCCTGCCCCTTGGTCAGATTGACGCCAGGGCCCCGGGCGCATTGCCCTTGGATACGTCCACCACGCGCTGTCCCCTCTCAGAGTGTCCCCGCGACCACCCGTGGGCGCGGTTGCCTCGCACCCTACGCAGTGGCACCGACAGCACAGGAGGGGCCGGAGGCTTTTGTGTCGGTCCTGCAACACAGCGAGGGCCCCGCTGTCAGGCGAGCCCCGCCTCCCTCATCTGTCGCAGCTCCTTCTTCAGCTCGCCCACCTCGTCGCGCAGCCGTGCGGCCACCTCGAACTGGAGATCAGCGGCGGCAGCCCTCATCCGGTCGGTCATCTCCTCGATGATGCCGGCGAGTTCCGTCGCGGGCCGGTCGGTGACGACCGCTCCCTCCGGCTTGGCCCTGCCCGCCTTGGCGCCCTTGGCCGCCTTGCCGCCGAGTGCGGGGACGGGTGTCTTGGCGCCCTTCGCCTGGCGGTAGCCGGAGCCGAGGAGCTGTTCCGTGTCGATCTCCTCGCGGGCGATGGTCGCGACGATGTCGTTGATCTTCTTGCGCAGCGGCTGGGGGTCGATACCGCGCTCGGTGTTGTAGGCGACCTGCTTCTCGCGGCGGCGGTTGGTCTCGTCGATGGCCTGCGCCATGGCCGGGGTGATCTTGTCCGCGTACATGTGGACCTGCCCCGACACGTTGCGCGCCGCACGCCCGATGGTCTGGATCAGCGAGGTGCTGGAGCGCAGGAAGCCCTGCTTGTCGGCGTCGAGGATGGCGACGAGCGACACCTCGGGCAGGTCGAGTCCCTCGCGCAGGAGGTTGATCCCGACCAGGACGTCGTACTCACCGGAGCGCAGCTCGCGCAGCAGCTCGATGCGGCGCAGGGTGTCGACGTCGCTGTGGAGGTAGCGGACCTGGATGCCGAGCTCCAGGAAGTAGTCGGTGAGGTCCTCGGACATCTTCTTGGTGAGGGTGGTGACCAGGACCCGCTCGTCCCGCTCGGTGCGCTCGCGGATCTCGTGCACCAGGTCGTCGATCTGGCCCTCGGTGGGCTTGACGACGATCTCCGGGTCGATGAGGCCGGTCGGGCGGATGATCTGCTCCACGAACCCGTCGCCGCGCGAGAGCTCGTACTTGCCGGGGGTGGCGGAGAGGTAGACCGTCTGGTCGATCCGGCCGAGGAACTCCTCCCATTTCAGCGGACGGTTGTCGAGAGCGGAGGGCAGCCGGAAGCCGTGGTCCACGAGGGTCCGCTTGCGGGAGGCGTCGCCCTCGTACATCGCGCCGATCTGGGGCACCGTGACGTGCGACTCGTCGAGCACCAGGAGGAAGTCCTCGGGGAAGTAGTCGAGGAGGGTGTTCGGGGCGGTGCCGGGCGCGCGGTCGTCGAAGTGCATCGAGTAGTTCTCCACGCCGGAACAGGTGCCGATCTGGCGGAGCATCTCGATGTCGTACGTGGTGCGCATCCGCAGCCGCTGGGCCTCCAGCATCTTGCCCTGCTTGTCCAGCTCGGCGAGGCGCTGCTCCAGCTCCCGCTCGATGCCCGTCACCGCCTTCTCCATGCGCTCCGGGCCCGCGACGTAGTGGCTGGCGGGGAAGACGTGGAGGGACCGGTCCTCGCTGATGACCTCGCCGGTCAGCGGGTGGAGGGTGGAGAGCGCCTCGATCTCGTCACCGAACATCTCGATGCGTACGGCGAGCTCCTCGTAGACCGGGAAGATCTCGATGGTGTCGCCCCGCACCCGGAAGGTGCCGCGGGTGAACGCCAGGTCGTTGCGGGTGTACTGGATCTCGACGAAACGGCGCAGCAGCTGGTCGCGGTCGATCTCGTCGCCGACCTTGAGCTGGACCATCCGGTCCACGTACTCCTGGGGGGTGCCGAGGCCGTAGATGCAGGAGACGGACGCCACCACGACGACGTCGCGCCGGGTGAGCAGCGAGTTCGTCGCGGAGTGGCGCAACCGCTCGACCTCCTCGTTGATCGAGGAGTCCTTCTCGATGTAGGTGTCCGACTGCGGTACGTACGCCTCGGGCTGGTAGTAGTCGTAGTACGAGACGAAGTACTCGACGGCGTTGTTGGGCAGGAGCTCGCGGAACTCGTTGGCGAGCTGGGCCGCGAGCGTCTTGTTGGGCGCCATCACCAGGGTGGGGCGCTGCAGCTTCTCGATCATCCAGGCGGTGGTCGCCGACTTGCCGGTGCCGGTCGCGCCGAGCAGGACGACGTCCTTCTCACCCGCGCGGATACGCCGCTCCAGATCCGCGATGGCCGCGGGCTGGTCGCCGCTGGGCTGGTAGGGACTGACGACCTCGAAAGGCGCCACCGAACGTTCGATCTTCGAAACGGGCCGCATGCAACCACCGTACGACCCGCCACTGACAACGGGGCCGGATCACCGGTTCCACGGCGGCTGGGAGGCCCGTCGCGCGGGTGCGCGGCAGGACGTCCGCGCATGCCCGCGCTGAACGGTGACGGCGGGCTGCCGGCCCGTCCCGGGGGCGGCCCGGCCGGGGGCGGCGCCCATGACCACCCGGGGATCGAACATCACGATCACCCCGGCGAGCAGCAGGAAGCAGAACGGGCCGAGGAGCATCGGGACGAGCAGCGAGGTGGGTTCGTCGCCGCCCGGCGCCGAACCGGTACCCGCCGCGGGGTGGAGGTGCACGCTGAGCGCGGCCATGCCCGTGTAGTGCATGCCGCTCACCGCGACGCCCATCACCACGCTCGCGCCGAGACCGGGCAGGAAGCCGTGGACGGAGACGGCCGCCCAGAGCGCCGCCGTCGCGGCGACCACGGCGATGACGACGGAGAGGGCGACCGTGACCGTGTCGTACGCGAACTGGCCCTGGAACCGCATTCCGGCCATGCCGAGGTAGTGCATGGACGCGATCCCGAGGCCCATGATGATGCCGCCGGTGATCAGTGCCATGCGGGTCGCTCCGCGGTACCCGACAATGAAGATGCCGATGCCGACCATCACCACCGCCAGGGCCAGACTCGCGAAGGTGAGGGGCTTGTCGTAGCCGACCGGGGCCTCCCGGACGGTGAAGCCCGTCATCGCGACGAAGTGCATCGTCCATATGCCGGAGCCTATGGAGGTGGCACCCAGCGCCAGCCAGCCCGCCCTGAAGGAGCGCTCGCTCCGCAACGACCGGGTCGTACACCGCAGCCCCAGGGCGGCGCCGAGGCACGCCATGAGGAACGCCACGACCGGGGTGACCAGCCCGTAGCTGAATCCGTCGACTGTGCCCTGCATGCTCGTCAGCCCTTCGCGGAAGCCCGGGTCCGGGGTGCCCCGAAAGGACGGGGGCGCCAGGCAAACATAGGAATCGCATGGTATCGGCACGGAATGCCGCCCGCGATCCGGTACCGAAGCTTCCGTTCACGTCGTGGCCATCGCCGCCCTGCTCTCCGTTGGTGGTCGGCTGCCACGCTCGAAGTGTCCGCACCCCTGACCGCGAGGAGAACCCGTGTCCGTACGCACCGTAACCCTCTCGACGACTGTCGCCGCTCTGCTCGGCGGCAGCGCCCTGCTGATGCCCGCCGCCCAGACGCAGGCCGCCGCCGGGACGCACGACGCCCCGGTCGTCTTCGCGCACCGGGGCGCCTCCGCGTACGCCCGGAGAACACGCTGGCCGCCATCGACGCGGCGGACGATCTGGACATCGACTGGGTCGAGAACGACGTGCAGCGCACGCGGGACGGCGTCCTGGTCGTCATGCACGACACGACCCTCAAGCGGACCACCGACGCCGAGGAGCTCTTCCCCGGCCGCGCGCCCTGGGCGGTCAAGGACTTCACGGCCGCGGAGGTGGCGCGGCTGGACGCGGGCAGCTGGTTCGGGGCGGCGTACGCCGGGGCCCGGGTCCCGACGCTGGAGCAGTATCTGCACCGGGTCGAGCGCAACCACCAGAGTCTCCTCCTGGAGATCAAGGCCCCGGAGACCTACCCGGGCATCGAGCAGGACACCCTTCGCGTCCTGCGCGGCGCGGGCTGGCTCGACCGCCACCACGTCAAGCACAAGCTGATCATCCAGAGCTTCGGCGCGGAGAGCGTCAAGCGGGTGCACGCACAGCGCCCGGACGTCGTCACCGGCTTCCTGGGGACCCCGGCCGTGGCGGATCTGCCGTCGTACGGGGCGTTCACCGACCAGATCAACCCGCCCCACGCCACGCTCAGCGCCGACTACGTGGCCGCCGTGCAGAGCGTCAAGGGCGCGCACGGCAAGCCGCTCCAGGTGAACACCTGGACGGTCAACGACGCGGCGACCGCTGCCAGGGTCGCCGGTTACGGCGTCGACGGCATCATCACCAACCATCCCGACGTGGTGCGGGACGCCACCCGCTGACGCGGCGGGCGGACCGGCGGACGGACCGGCCGGCCGGCGTTGTCAGTGCCCGGCCGTACGGTGGTCGGCATGAGGAGTACCGAGCGGGATGTGCAGTGGTCCGCAGTTGCGAGCGACATCGGACCGCTGCTGCTTGTCGCGACCGGCACGGGGCTGGTGAGCGTGGTCTTCCACGCCCGTCCGGCGGTGCGGGAGAAGGCGCTCGGGGCGCTGGGGGCGCGGCTCGGTTCGGTGCCCGTGCAGGCCCCGCCCGGTTCCGCCAGGCTGACCGAGCCGATACGCCAGTTCGCGGCGTACTTCGCGGGTGAGCTGCGGGCGTTCGCGCTGGAGCTGGACTGGTCGCTGACGTCCGGCTTCAACCGCGAGGTGCTGCGGGAGCTCGCGTCCGGAGTGCCCTACGGGTCCGTCGTCGGATACGGGGAGCTGGCGGGACGGGTGGGGCAGCCGGGGGCCGCCCAGGCCGTGGGGGTGGCCATGGGTTCCAACCCGCTGCCGGTGGTGGTGCCGTGCCACCGGGTCGTGGAGAGCGGCGGAGGGCTCGGTGGCTTCGGCGGCGGGCTGGAGACCAAGCGGCAGTTGCTCGCGCTCGAAGGCGTCCTGCCCCAGCCGCTGTTCTGAGGGACGGCCGGCGGACCGGGACCGGGGCACCCGAAACCGGTTTCGCACCCGTGTGCGAGCTGCCAGACTGCGCCGGTGAACAAGGCCCTCCCCGCGTCCCCCGTCACGGTCGCCGATCTGCCCGCCCTGCAGCGCCGGACGTCAGCCGTCCTGATCGCCAGTCAGATACTCGGCGGCCTCGGCGTGCCCATCGGCATCGCCCTGGCCCCGGTCCTCGCGACGGAGGTGAGCGGGTCCGAGGCCCTGTCCGGCCTCGCCCCCACCGCCTCGGTGGCCGGCACGGCACTGCTGTCTCTGCCGCTCGCCGCGCTGATGGCCTCCCGGGGACGCCGCCCCGGCCTCGTACTCGCCTACCTGATCGGTGCGGTCGGCGCGAGCCTCGTGGTGCTCGCCACCGTCGTCGACAACTTCCCGCTGCTGCTCGGAATGGCCGGTTTCGGGGCCGGTTCCTCCGCCGGTCTCCAGGCCAGGTTCGCCGCCGCCGACCTGGCGGAGCCGGACCGGCGCGGCCGGGCGATCTCCACCGTCATCTGGGCCACCACGATCGGCTCGGTCCTCGGCCCCAACATCGCGGCGCCCGCGGGCCGGGCGTTCCACGGCACCGCCGTACCGGAGACAGCCGGCCCGTTCGTGTGGGCGGCGGCGGTCTTCCTGCTCACGGGGCTCGTCGTCGCGGTGCTGCTGCGCCCCGACCCGCTGCTCACCGCGCGGGCGATGGCCCCCGCGGGCAGCCAGACCGCGGCGAACCGCTCGCTGCGCGCGGGCCTCGCCGCGGTACGCGCCTCTCCGATGGCCCGGCTCGCGCTGGTGACCGTTGCGGTGTCCCACACGGCCATGGTCTCGATCATGGTGATGACCCCCGTCCACCTCGGCCACCACGGTGCGGACCTCCAGCTGATCGGCCTGGTGATCAGCGGGCACATCGCGGGCATGTACGCGTTCTCGCCCGTGATGGGCTGGCTGGCCGACCGGTTCGGCCGGCTGTCCGTCATCGGCCTGGCGGTCGGCCTGCTGTCATGTGCCGCGCTGCTGGCCGGCACGGCGGGTGCCGGCCACAGCCGGACGGCGGCCGGTCTCTTCCTGCTCGGGCTCGGCTGGTCGGCCGGTCTGGTGGCCGGCTCCGCGCTGCTCACCGACTCCGTACCGCAGCCCGCCCGCGCCGCGGTGCAAGGGCTGTCGGACCTGACCATGAACTCCGCGGCGGGCATCGGCGGCGCGGTCGCCGGAGTGATCGTGGCCCACTGGAGCTACAGCTGGCTGAACGTGACCGGCGCCTGCCTGCTGCTGCCGCTGGCCGCGCTCGCCCTGCGGAGGGTCTTCACCGGGCCGTCCGCCGCGGCGGACGGAGCGCCGGACAGTGCTGCGACCGGGCCGGCGGGCGGGGCGTCCGTCGCCGCGGAAACCCCGGACGTCCGCCCCTGACCGCGCTTGGCTACGGCGTCCGGGATATGCACGGCGAAGGATGCGGGAGCCCGGTCAGGTGCCGTCATGGCCGGTCACTTTGGCGAGCGGTCTCTCAGGGCAGCCCTGAGCTCCTGCCGTGGTTTGCGGCCGTCCCCCGCGCGACAGGGATGGGGCATGCCACTCAACACACCGGAGCACCCGCCCCAGGACCGCGCCCGGCGTTACGAACCGGTGCTCTCCACGGAGGTCCTGGACGCCGTCGCGGCCCGGCGTCCAGTCGTCGCCCTGGAATCGACGATCATCGCGCACGGCCTTCCGCGCCCCCGTAACCTGCGGGTGGCCCTGGAACTGGAGGAGCTCGTACGCTCCTCCGGCGCCGTCCCCGCGACGATCGCCGTCCTGGACGGGCGGGCCCATATCGGCCTGGACCGGGCCCGGTTGGAACGGGTCGCCGGCGAACCGTCGATGCGGAAGCTGGGGCACCGGGACCTCGCGCCCGCGCTGGCGACGGGCGCGAGCGGGGCGACGACGGTGTCCGCCACCGCCTTCCTGGCCGCCCGGGCGGGGCTGCGGGTGTTCGCGACCGGAGGACTCGGCGGCGTGCACCGGGAGTGGGCCGACACCCAGGACGAGTCGGCGGATCTGCGGCTCCTCGCGCGTACCGGCATCACGGTGGTGTGTGCCGGGGTGAAGTCGGTCCTGGACGTTCCGGCCACGCTCCAACGCCTGGAGACACTCGGGGTCGGCGTGCTCGGTTTCGGCACCGCGCACTTCCCCGGCTTCTACCTCAGCAGTTCCGGCGAGCCCGTCGACTGGACGGTGCGCACCGCCGAGGAGGTGGCGGAGGTGATGCGGGCCCGGGAGGCGCTCGGACCACCGGAGGCGGCGCTGATCGTCGCCAACCCCGTGCCCGAGGAGGACCAGTTGGACCCTGCCGTCCACGACCGGGTGCTGGCCGACGCGCTCGCCGCGTGCCGGGAGCACGGCATCGCGGGACAGGCCGTCACGCCCTTCCTGCTCGACCATCTGACGCGGCACACCGAGGGCGCCTCCCTGGAGGCCAACGTGGCCGCCGTGCGCGGGAACGTGGTTCTGGCCGCCCGGATCGCGAGGGCGGCACGGTGAGCGGCGGCCTTCTCGTCGTCGGGGACGTGGTCACGGACGTGGTGGTGCGGCACGGCCCGGCGCCGGTCCGGGGGACGGACACGGCGGCGCGGATCAGCACACTGCCCGGCGGTGCCGGTGCCAACGTCGCGTGCTGGGCGGTGCGTTCGGGCTGCCGTGAGGTGCGTCTGCTCGCGCGGGCGGGCGCGGACGCGGCGGCCTGGCACCGGGAGAGCCTGCTGCGCGCCGGGGTGCGGGCCGAACTGGCCGTGGACGACGAGGTGGGGACCGCCACCGTGGTCGCGCTCGTGGACGGCGGTGGAGAGCGCACCTTCCTCACCGACAGCGGCGCGGGGCTGCGGCTGTCTCCTGCCGACTGGTCGCCTGCGCTGCTCGACGGCGTCGGCCACCTCCACCTCTCCGGCTATCTCCTGTTCGCGCCGACGAGCCGGGCCACCGCCCTGCTCGCCCTGCGGGAGGCGCGGCAGCGGGGCATCCCGGTGAGCGTGGACCCCGCCTCCGCCGGTTTCCTCGCCCGGCTCGGCGTCGGCCGTTTCCTGGCCGCCGTGCGGGGAGTGGACGTGCTGCTGCCGAACGAGGACGAGGCGTGCCTGCTGACGGCTCTGCCGGAACCGGCCGACGCGGCGGCGAAGCTGAGCCGGCACGCTCCTCTGGCCGTGGTCACGCTCGGCGACCGGGGCGCCCTGCTGGCCGTCGCGGGAGCGGTGACCGCACGCGTCGCCGCGGTGCCGGTCCGTGAGCCGGTCGACTCCACCGGTGCGGGCGACGCCTTCACCGGCGGTTTCCTCGCGGCCCGTCTCGCCGGGGCGGACGAAACGGAGGCCGCCGCCGCGGCCTGCCGGGCAGGCGCCGAAGCCGTCACGGTCGTCGGCGGGCGTCCGGCGGTCTAGCAGCCCTCCGGCCGGGACCACGCCGGGTGGAGCGGGTCGTCCGCCCGTACGACCACGTCCGCACGGTCGGCGGGCGTCACCTCCTCCTCGTACCGCGCGAAAGCGGGCAGGGTCCACAGCCCGCTCTCCTCCGTGCGGCGGCGCAGCGCACCCGGCGAGAGCCGCACATGGACGCTCAGGTCGAAGGGGAACCAGTGCCCGAGCAGGAACGGGCCGTCCACCACGACCACCCCGCCCTCCGGAAGGAGGTGGTACGGGCTCCTCGTGGCGCGGTCCCTCACCGGGTCCCACAGGTCGGGCAGCACCCGCCCGCTGCCGCCCGCCTCCAGCGGCGTGAACACCTCGCGCCACAGCGCTCCCGTGTCGAACCAGCCGTCGAAGTACGAGTCGGGGTCCTCCTTGCCGTACTCGTACCGCAGGCTCGCCGGGCGCAGGAAACCGCTGGTGGAGATCGTGAGCACCGAGCGGCCCCGGCCTCTCAGCGCGACCGCGAGCCGCTCGGCGAGTTCACCGGTGCGGGCGGCCGGGGCTCCGTCGACGCCGATCCTGAGCCACGGCCCGCCGTCGGCGGGCTTCAGCGCGTCCGCGCGCACGGTGAGGGCTTCGGCCAGCCGGTCCCAGGTGATCGGTTCGAGTCGCACCGCTCCATCATCCCCCGGCCGCCGCACGGCCGTCCGGTCTCAGTCGCAGTCCACCGCCCCGGCGTCCTCGGAGAGCGCGCGGCCCTCGGGGAGCAGGTAGGCCACCCACAGCACGACCGGTTCGCTCCCGGTGTTGCGGCCTATGTGCCGGTGTCCGGCCCCGGACGGCTCGACGAACGACGTGCCGGCGGGCGTGACCTCGACCGAGCAGTCGCTCAGCGTGCGGGTCAGCGTTCCCGCCTGGACCACGGCCAGCAGCTGGCCGGCGTGGGTGTGCCAGCCGGTGGAGCCGCCCGGCTGGATCGTGATCGTCCGGAACGTCACATCGGCGCGCCCCTTCGGGCTCACCACCTTCAGCCTGCCCGCCGACGTGCCCTTGGCCACGACGGTACCGGTCACTCCGCTCCCCGGTGTCGCGGTCGCGGCGGTCGGCACGAAGCCGAGCGCCACCACACACGCACCGACGAGCACGGCCCTGCGTACGCCCCCACGCTTCCCCATGTGCGCCCCTGTGCTCCCTCTTGGCCGAAACGCCGACGTTACGCGGGAGTTGAGTGGCGGGATACGTTGGGGACAGAGTCATTCAGCGCGGATTTCGGCGGCGAGCGGGCCGTCGCCCGACACCTGGACCCGCCCGTCCTCGACCGCCTCGGCCAGGGTCACCTCGCCCCGGCCCAGCTCCAGACAGAGGCCGGCGTCCAGGGTGAGCCGGACATCGGGCCGCTCGGCGGGGCCGTAGCCGTACACCCCGCCCACCGGCTCACCTCCGCCGGTGCGCACATGGAACTCCCCCTCGTCCAGCGTCACTTCGACCACGCCCTCGTGGGTCAGAGCGCCCAGGGCGCGCAGCAGCGGCAGGGCGAACCAGTGCGCGCGCACGGCGTCGGTCGGACGGCGCTCCTCCAGCGCGTGCGCCCCCCACCCCGAGAGGGCGGTGAGGACCGGCAGAAGCCCGTGACCGCGCTCCGTCAGCTCGTACACCGAAGCGGGGGCCGGCGGCGGCAGCCGGCGGCGCACGGCCAGACCGTTCTGCTCCATGTCCTTGAGCCGGGACGCCAGGACGTCCGTGCTGACCCCGGGCAGATCGGCGTGCAGATCCGTGTACCGGCGCGGGCCGCCCAGGAGTTCACGGACGATCAGCAGGGTCCACCGGTCGCCGACGGAGTCGAGGGCGCGCGCGGTGGCGCAGAACTGGTCGTAACTCCGGCGGCGGGCCGGGCGCGCTGCCGGCTGTTGCTGACGTGGCATGCGACGCAGTCTAGACATGTTGTTGGACTTTCCAAGCTCCCACTTGGTAAAACCAAGTATCGCATTCGCGTCGGGGAGGGCACCACATGGAGTTCCGGCAGTCCAGCAAGCTCAACGAGGTCTGTTACGAGATCCGCGGTCCGGTCATCGAGCACGCCGACGCCTTGGAGGAGGCGGGACACAGCGTGCTCCGCCTGAACACGGGCAATCCGGCGCTCTTCGGCTTCGAGGCGCCCGAGGAGATCGTCCAGGACATGATCCGGATGCTCCCGCGCGCACACGGCTACACCGACTCGCGCGGCATCCTGTCGGCGCGGCGGGCGGTGGCCCAGCGCTACCAGGCGATGGGGCTGACCGACGTCGGCGTCGACGACATCTTCCTCGGCAACGGTGTGTCCGAGCTGATCTCCATGGCCGTGCAGGCGCTCCTGGAGAACGGCGACGAGGTCCTGGTCCCGAGCCCCGACTATCCGCTGTGGACGGCGGTGACCACGCTCGCGGGCGGCAAGGCGGTGCACTACGTCTGCGACGAGGGCGCGGACTGGAACCCGGACCTCGCCGACATGGCGGCGAAGATCACCGACCGGACCAGGGCCGTCGTCATCATCAACCCGAACAACCCCACCGGCGCCGTCTACCCCCGCGAGGTCCTCGAAGGAATCCTCGGCCTGGCCCGCACGCACGGACTCATGGTGTTCGCCGACGAGATCTACGACCAGATCCTCTACGACGACGCCGAGCACCACTGTGCGGCGGCCCTCGCCCCCGACCTCGTCTGCCTCACGTTCAGCGGACTGTCGAAGACCTACCGGGTCGCGGGCTTCCGCTCGGGCTGGCTGGTGGTGTCGGGGCCGCAGCAGCACGCCCGGAGCTATCTGGAGGGGCTGACCACGCTCGCCTCGATGCGGCTGTGCCCCAACGCGCCCGCCCAGTACGCCATCCAGGCCGCGCTCGGCGGCCGGCAGTCGATCCGGGAGCTCGTCGCACCGGGAGGCCGGCTGTACGAGCAGCGCAACCGGGCCTGGGAGAAGCTGAACGAGATTCCCGGCGTCTCCTGCGTCAAACCGAAGGGCGCGCTCTACGCGTTCCCCCGCATCGACCCCAAGGTCCATCCCCTCGTCGACGACGAGAGGTTCGTCCTGGACCTGCTGCTGCGCGAGAAGATCCAGGTGGTGCAGGGCACCGGCTTCAACTGGCCGCGCCCGGACCACTTCCGCATCCTGACCCTGCCGCACGTCGACGACCTCGACGCGGCGATCAGCCGCATCGGCCGCTTCCTGAGCGGCTACCGCCAGTGAGAGCGGTCAGCCGCCGAGCAGCGCCGTGAGCGCGCCCACCGGGTCGCTGTCCGGGACGGCGCGGGGCCACCAGTCGTCCTCACCCGGGTCGGACTCGTAGCCGTACCAGCGGCCGTCGTGGCCGAAGCGGAGCTGAAGGGTGCCCTGCGGGTGCGTGAGGTGGTTGCGCCAGGGCTGGAAGCGCGGGAGGTCGGCCGCCGCGAGAGCCGGGCGGGCCCGGTCGAAGGGGCCGGCCGGCGGGTCCCAGGGGGTCTCCAGGACGGCCAGGCCCTCGGCGCCGCCCTGCCGCCAGGCGGCCACGGCGCGGGCCAGGTCGGTGGTCGTGCGCCCGGTCGCGTAGGCCAGCTCACGGTAGAGGGACCGGGTGGTGGCGGTGAGTCCGGCGGTGGGGCGGGCAGCGGCGAGCCGCACGGCGTCCTGCCAGGTGGTGAGGCCCGCGAGAGGGTCGGCGCCCGTGGTGAGCAGCGCGTGGGCGCGAGCCGCCGCGTCGGTGGCGAGGTGGTCGAGCGAGAGCGGGTCGCGCGCGCCGGGAAGGCCGGGGTACGACGGGGGCTGGCCGGGGTGGGGCGGGACCGGGAGGGGTGCGGGCAGGGGCGGCAGATAGCGCTCGGCCACGGCCTCCCGGGCCCGTACCGAGGGGGTCGGGGGCGCCCCGGGCCGTTCACGGGCGGAGTGTTCGGCGTTGCGGCGGCCCAGCTCGTCGAGGAGCTCCCGCTCGCCCCTGCCGCGCATCAGCAGCAGGACGAACGGATCGGTGTCCAGGAGCCGCGCCGTCTGGAAGCAGAGGGCTGCCACGTGCTTGCACGGCCAGCCCCGGTCGGGACAGGAGCAGTCCGGGTCTAGATCGCCGGCGGTGGGCAGCAGCCGGACGCCGGTCTCCCCCGCCGTCTCCACCAGGGAGTGCGGCATCTCCTTCCCGAGGAGCGCGGAGAGGTGCCCGGGTCTGGCGGCGACGGCGTCGAGGAAGGTGTCCCAGTCGGTGTCGGAGAAGGTGCGCAGGCGCAGTTCCGCGCGGTACGGGCGGGGGCGGCTGCCGTGGACGTAGGCGATGACCCGGCCGGGGGTGACGGTGATCGCGGCGACATGCCCGCCGTCCGCGTACGTACGGCCACGGATGAGCCGGCCCTCGTCCATCGACAGGGTCTCCAGGGCGTCCACCCAGGCGCGGCCCCACCAGCTGGCGGCGAACGGCCCGTCGTCCTCGCGGGTACGGGGCGGCACCGCGTCGAAGGTGCGCCGCAGGTCGTCGGGGCCCGGGCGGGAGCGGGGCGCCGAACCGGCACGGGGCGCGGAGCGGGGGTCCGGGGAGAGGCCGGGGCGGCCGGCCGGGCGGGGGCTCGTGCTCATGCGGGCCTCCGGAGGGAGACGAGGTCGGCCAGGTCGCGGTCGCTGAGCTCGGTCAGGGCGCTCTCCCCGGTGCCGAGGACCGCGTCGGCCAGGGCTCGCTTGGACTCCAGCAGTTCGCCGATCCGGTCCTCGACCGTGCCCTCCGCGATCAGCCGGTGGACCTGCACCGGCTGGGTCTGCCCGATGCGGTACGCGCGGTCGGTGGCCTGTTCCTCGACGGCCGGGTTCCACCAGCGGTCGTAGTGGATGACGTGGGCGGCCCGGGTGAGGTTCAGTCCGGTGCCGGCGGCCTTGAGGGAGAGCAGGAAGACGGGCACCTCGGCGGCCTGGAAGCGGTCCACCATCCGCTCCCGCTCGGGCACAGGCGTGCCGCCGTGCAGCAGTTGGGAGGGGATGGCCCGGGAGGCCAGGTGCGCGGAGAGCAGGCGGGCCATCGTCACGTACTGGGTGAAGATCAGGACGGAGCCGTCCTCGGACAGGATCGTGTCGAGGAGTTCGTCGAGCAGGGCGAGCTTGCCCGAGCGGCCGGTGAGCCTGGTCGGCTCCTCCTTGAGGTACTGCGCGGGGTGATTGCAGATCTGCTTGAGCGCGGACAGCAGCTTCATGATCAGGCCGCGGCGGGCGATGCCCTCGGACGCCTCGATGAGAGCCATCGTCTCGCGTACGGCGGCCTCGTAGAGCGTGACCTGTTCCCGGGTGAGGAAGACGGGGTGGTCGGTCTCGGTCTTGGGCGGCAGCTCGGGAGCGATGCCCGGGTCGGACTTCTTGCGGCGCAGGAGGAAGGGCCGGACGAGCCGGGAGAGCCGCTCGACCGCTTCCTCGTTGCCCAGTCCCGCCGCCGTCCCGGTGTTCTCGACGATCCGGGCGTGCCGGGCGCGGAACGCCTTGAGGGGGCCGAGCAGTCCGGGGGTCGTCCAGTCGAGCAGGGCCCACAGCTCCGAGAGGTTGTTCTCCACGGGAGTGCCGGTGAGGGCGACGCGGGCGGGGGCCGCGATGGTGCGCAGCGCCCTCGCCGTGGAGGAGTGCGGATTCTTGACGTGCTGGGCCTCGTCCGCGACGACCAGCCCCCAGGGGTGTTGGGCGAGCTGGGGGGCGCTGGAGCGCATCGTGCCGTAGGTCGTGAGGACGAAGCCGTCGTCGGGCTCGGCGAGGGTACGGTCGGTGCCGTGGAAGCGGCGGACGGGGACGCCGGGCGCGAAGCGGTTGATCTCCCGGTGCCAGTTGCCGAGGAGGGAGGCCGGGCAGATGACCAGGGTGGGCGCGGGGTGGGCGCGGTGCAGGTGGAGCGCGATGACGGTGATCGTCTTGCCCAGCCCCATGTCGTCGGCGAGGCAGCCGCCCAGCCCGAGTGAGGTCATCCGGTCCAGCCAGGCGAGCCCGCGCAGCTGGTAGTCGCGCAGGGTGGCGTCCAGGCCGGGCGGCGGCGCGATGGTGGCGTCGTCGGAGAGGATGCGCGCGCGGAGCGCGGCGAGGGCGCCGACCGGCACCGCTTCGACCTGCTCCCCGTCGACCTCGGCGCTGCCGGTGAGGGCGACGGCCAGAGCGTCCACCGGGTCCAGCAGACCGAGCTCGCGCTTGCGTGCCTTGCGTACGAGCGCGGGATCGACCACGACCCACTGGTCGCGCAGCCTCACCACGGGCCGGTGTGCCTCGGCCAGGGTGTCCATCTCGGCCTCGGTGAGCGGTTCGCCGCCCAGTGACAGCTGCCAGTTGAACGCGAACAGCTGCTCGGCGTCGAAGAACGAGGTGCCGTCGGTGGCCGAGCCCGGAGCGGTGCGGACGACGGCGGCCGCGGTGAGCGAGCGGGCCAGCTCGCGTGGCCAGTGGACGGTGACGCCGGCACCCGCCAGCCGCGCCCCCGCGTCGCTCAGCAGCTCGTGGAGCTCGTCCTCGGTGAGGGCGAGGACGTCGGGGACCGGCTGGTCGAGGAGCCGTTCCAGGGGTGGCCATACACGGGCGGCGCGGCGCAGTGCCAGCACCGCGTCGACCCTGGCGCGGGGACCGAACGCGTCTCCTCCGCCGCCGTGCCACAGGGCCGCCGCGTCGATGACGTACGTCGGGTCGGCCAGGCTGTGGACCTGCGTGACAGCGGCGGCGGCATGACGCGCGGCGGGTGCGCGACCGCCCGCTCCCCCGCTCTCCCCGGCCGCCGCCTCCAGGGTGGAGGCGTCGGCAGTGTCGGCGGTGGCGGCTGTGTCGGCCGTGGCGGCTGTGTCGAACAGGTCGTACGCCGACAGGTCGAGGCGGAGCGAGACCCGCACCCCCGCGTCCAGCCCCGCCGCCACCTCGACGGCCCAGGCCCGCGCACCGGGCAGGTGCTGAGCCTCGCGGGCGGCGAAGGGTGCCCCCATCGCGTAGGCGGCGGCCGGGGTGCGCGGGAGCGTGTCGGCGACCGCGTCGAGAAAGGCGCCGAGCAGGGCCGTGGGCTCCGGGAGCTGGAGCGGCGTACGGTCCGTCAGCGGCACCGCGTGGCCTTCGGGCGGCATGGCGGCGGCGACGGCCCTGAGATGGGCCACGTCCTCGGCGTCCCTCGGCCCCGCGCGCCAGGCGTCGTGGTCCCCGGCCGTCAGTCCGGGCAGGAGCCTGCCGCGCGCCACCAGGTTCAGCGCGTGCAGCGCGGCGGCCCCCCAGCAGCGGGTGGCGGGATGGGCGGATGCGAGGTACCGGGCGCGTACGAGCAGGGGAACCGCCTCGGCCAGCGGCAGGAGCACCGCCCGCACGGTGTGCCGGCGGACGCCTTCCGCGCCCTGCCGCTGCACGACGGTGAGCTCGGCGGTCGTGTGGGAGAGGCCGTCGACGTCCTCGGCGGCGGGGCCTCCCCGCCCGTCCGGGTCCCAGAAGGCGATCCGGCCGTCTCTGGGCGAGGAGGCGGGGAGGAAGACGGCGGCGCGGCGCAGCAGGCGGTCGGCGGCGGCGCTCGGCTCGTCCTGGGCGACCCGCGCGCTCCACCGGTTCCGCTCCTCCTGTGCATCCCGCACTCCGACACCCCCTTCCCGACTCGATCCGCGACTGACTCCGTATGTCCTGCGAGTCTAGGCGGGGGGTCCGACAACGGGCCTCGTCCCACCGTTTCGGCAGGTCAGAGCGAGGGCGATCCCGTCAGTGCGGGGTGGGGCGCCCGGCGTCGGACGGCGTCGGCACAGGTGCGGCGGCTGGGGCCTCCCGGGCGGGCGGGGCTTCTCACCGAGCCGCTCCGGGGCGCGCTCCCGGTGGCGACCCGGGCGCGCACCGCTCTCGCCCGCCCGGCCGCCCCCGGGTGCCGGACCGGCGGGAAGCGGGCAGGGTGGCCAGCGCCAGCATGTCCCCGTGACGTGAAGATGCGCCGGACGAGCAGACGAGGACCCGCCCATGTCCGTGACCGTGCCCGACCACCACCGCCGACGCCGTCTCGGCGGCGCAGCCGGAGCAGTGCTCCTCGCCCTCACCGTCTCGGGCTGTTCCGGTATGGGGCGCACAGCCGTCGGCCCGGTCACGTACACCACCGAGCGGCACGCCGAGATCTCCCTGGACAGCCCGAGCGTGCGGGGCTGCCACCGGCTGCCCCCAGGAGCCCACGAGGTCCACAACGGCACTCTGGTCGACGTGGTGCTCCACCGGAGCCGCGACTGCACCGGGCGTGACACGACGTACCTGGCGACCAGGCTGACCGACTTCACCGCGCCCCGCACCGAGCCCTGGCGCAGCTTCACCGTCGTCCACTGAGTCAAACCCGCTCACCGCAGCGGGAACTCCTGGGCCGCGCTTCCCCGCAGCGGACAAAGGGTTCATCCTGGGAGGTGAGGCGATGCGTATGCGCACTGGCAGCGAACCCGTGACGGCCCGCAGCCCCCTCCGGCTGCGACTCGTCCTCGCCCTTTGTGGCCTGACCTGGGCGGTCTTCGGCCTGATCGCCTTCTCGTTGACCGGCCGCCCCGGATGGGCCGCGGCCTGCGGCGCTCTGGTGGTGCTGGCCCTCACGGACGCCGCTGTCGTCGTCCGCCGCATCCGGCAGGGGCCGCGCTACCAGCCCGGCCGCGATGTCCCGCCGTACGAGGCCGGTCAGGACGGACGCGACGGCTTCGGCCGGTGAGAGGCGCGTACCGGTTCAGCGGCGGCCGTCAGCAGCTCCGCGCGCCCACGAGACCGGTAGCCGTCAGGGCCGGTCGTCGAAGCGCGCGGCCCGCAGGTATTCCGGGTTGGGGTCGAGCGCGGCGGCCAGCCTGAAGTGACGGGTGGCCTGCTCGGGGCGGCCGGCGCGCTGGAACGTGCGAGCCAGCGCGAAATGCGCGAAGGCGTTGTCCGGTTCGCGCTCCAGCACCAGCTCGAACTCCAGCTCGGCGGGGCGCAGTTGCGCCGCGGCGAAGAAGGCCCTGGCCCGCAGCAGGCGGGCCGCCGTGTTTTCGGGGTGGGCGGCTATCACCGAGTCGAGCAATTTGACCGCGCCCCGCGGGTCTCGTGCCGCCAGCAGCTGCTCGGCCGCACGGAAGTCGATGACATGGGTTTCCGGGTTGGTCTCGGGCACGGTCGCATCCTTCCCCTCGCTCGCCGGTCTCCAACGTACGGCAGCGTCGCCGTATTCCGTGCGGCCCCGTGGTAAAGGGCTGCCGCGACGGCGCCGTGGCCACGCCCTGACTCAGCCCGCCGCCGCCCGCTCCACCAGCTCCGCCCAGACCGCGCGCACCTGCGGTTCCAGCGCCTCCAGCGGCCCGTCGTTGTCGATGACCAGGTCAGCCACGGCCCTTCGCTGCTCCCGCGTCGCCTGAGCGGCCATCCGGGCGCGGGCGTCGGACTCGGTCATCCCGCGCAGCCGTACGAGACGGTCCATCTGGGTCGCGGGCGTGGCGTCCACCAGGACCACCAGGTCGTACCCGGGCGCCAGGCCGTTCTCCGTGAGGAGCGGGACATCGTGAACGACGACGGAACCGGGGCCCGCGGCGCGCTCCAGCACGGCCGAGCGCGCGCCGACCAGCGGGTGGACGATCGCGTTGAGCGTGGCGAGCCGGTCGGGGTCGGCGAAGACGACAGCGCCGAGCGCCGGCCGGTCCAGGGTGCCGTCGGCCCTCAGGATTCCGGGGCCGAAAGCCTCCACGACGGCCACGAGCCCGGGGGTCCCGGGCTCGACGACCTCGCGCGCGATCCTGTCGGCGTCGATCAGTACGGCGCCGAGGCCGGCGAGCCGCCGCGACACCTCACTCTTGCCGGCGCCGATACCGCCGGTCAGGCCCACTTTCAGCATGAACGGCAGCCTAGCGGCCGGCCTGCCGGACCGTCATGACCGCTCAGGCATCGCCTTCCCGCTCGGCGAGGAACCGCTCGAACTCGAGGCCGATCTCGTCAGCGGACGGCAGGTCGACGGGCTCCGCCACGAGATTTCCCCGGGTCTCGGCGCCCGCGATCGCGTCGTACTGGTGCTCAAGGCCCTCCACCAGGGTGACGAGCTCCTCATCGCCCTGACCGATCTGCCGGTCGATCTCGGTCTGCGTGCGGTGGGCCTCCGTACGCAGGGTGTGGGCGACGCTCGGCAGGACCAGGCCGGTCGCGCCGGTGATCGCTTCCAGTGCGGTGAGCGCGGCGTCGGGGTAGGAGGAGCGGGCCACGTAGTGCGGTACGTGGGCGGCGACGCCCAGTACGTCGTGTCCCGACTCCATCAGGCGGTACTCGACGAGCGCCTCCGCCGAGCCGGGTACCTGCGCCTCGTCGAACGGGCTTCGGTGGCCGGGCATCAGGTCGGTACGGTTGCCGTGCGGCGTGATGCCGACCGGGCGGGTGTGCGGGACGCCCATCGGAATACCGTGGAAGTTGACCGCGAGGCGCACACCGAGCCGCTCGACGATCTGCTCCACGGCGACGGCGAACCGCTCCCACTCCACGTCGGGCTCGGGCCCTGACAGCAGGAGGAATGGCGCTCCGGTGGCGTCCTGGACGACGCGGACGTCCAGTGTCGGGACCTCGAACGCCGCCCAGCGGTCGCGGCGGAACGTCAGCAGCGGCCGGCGCGCGCGGTAGTCGACGAGCCGGTCGTGGTCGAAGCGCGCCACTATCTGGTGGGGCAGCGTTTCGAGCAGGCCGTCGACGATCTGTTCGCCGGTCTCACCCGCGTCGATGTATCCGTCGAAGTGGTAGAGCATGACCAGCCCGGCCGACTCCTGGGCGAGCGCCATGTCGACGACAGCCAGGCCCTTCGGTTCCCATTCATACAAGCTCTGCGGATCAAGCACGGTTACCGCTCCTCCTCGTGTTCCCCAGGAAGAACGCCCGTGGGGGCACCGGCATTCCCGGCCCGGCCTCCCCGTTCGGGTGGCCGATTCCCGGATGACCGTCCCCCGGGGTATCCGGCCGGTCCGTACGCGGTCCCGGCACGGGCGCCTCACGGCCCGTCAACTCCTCCCAGGGCTCGCCTCTTTCGCACCGCGTTCCGTACCGGCGGGACATTGGTCCAGACCTTGACATGCCCACACCTTCTCCTTACCGTCCCTGGGCAGAACGTTCAGCCCGGAACCCCATGTTCATGTACGAGGACATCCGGCATCCCCCACGGGAAGGCACCCCCCATGCGCACCCGCTCCTCTCTCACCGCCCTGCTGGCCGGCGCCGTCGCCGCAGGTGGTCTCGCCCTGGCCACCGCGGCCCCGGCGGAGGCCGCCGTCATCGACGTGGCCACGACCGCCCAGCTCAAGTCCGCGCTCCTCGCCGCCGCCCCCGGCGACACGATCCGGCTCGCCGACGGCACGTACACCGGCAACTTCAAGGCGGTCACCCCGGGCACGTCCAGCGCCCGGATCACCCTCACCGGCTCCAGCAGGGCGGTCCTCACGGCGGGCGGAGGGTACGGGCTGCACCTCAACGGCGCCTCCTACTGGACCGTCCAGGGCGTCACCGTCACGGGCGGGCAGAAGGGGATCGTGACCGACGCGGCCAACAGCGTCGTCATCGACTCGGTGACCGTGCACGACCTGGACATGGAGGGCGTCCACTTCCGCAGGTCCAGCCGGGACGGCATCCTGCGGAACTCACACATCCACGACACGGGGCACGACGGCCGGGGGATGGGCGAGGGCGTCTACGTCGGCACGGCCGGCGACCTCACCGACCGGAGCGACCACGTCCAGATACTCGGCAACGTGATCGGCCCCGGGGTCGGCGGCGAGAACATCGACATCAAGGAAGGCACCACCGGGGCCAGGATCATCGGCAACACCTTCGAGGGCAGCGGCCTGACCGGCGCCAACTACGACGACTCCTGGGTGGACGTGAAGGGCAACGACGTCCTGGTCGAGGGCAACAAGGGCTCCCGTACGACCAACAACGGCTACGAGACCCACACCCAGCGGAGCGGCTGGGGATGCGGCACCGTCTTCCGCGGCAACGTCTCCGACCTCTCGGGTGCCTACGGCGCCGACCAGCTCGCCGTCAACGTCACCAACAGCTCGTCGAGCTGCCGGACCACCGTGTACAGCAGCAACACCGTGACCGGCGGCAAGGGGCTGACGAACATCGCCGTCACGCCGTAACCGCTCACACCGCCCCCGGAGACAGAAGTGAGGCCCGCCCCCCGTAGGGGACGGGCCTCACTCGGTGCTCGCCGGCTACCGCAGCCGATGAGCGACCGGGGTCAGAGCGTCAGCTCTGGCCGCCCGCCAGCTTCTCGCGCAGCGCGGCCAGTGCCTCGTCCGACGCCAGGGCGCCGGAGTTGTCATCGGACTCCGAGGAGTACGAGCCGCCGCCACCGCTGCCGCCCGAGGCAGCCGGAGCGCTGCCGGCCGGGGCGGCAGCGCCCTCGGCAGCAGCGGCCTCGTCGGCCTCGCGGGACTTGATGACCTGCGCCTGGTGCTGCTCGAAGCGCTGCTGCGCCTCGGCGTACTGGGTCTCCCACACCTCGCGCTGAGACTCGAAGCCCTCGAGCCAGTCGTTGGTCTCGGGGTCGAAGCCCTCGGGGTAGATGTAGTTGCCCTGGTCGTCGTAGGACGCGGCCATGCCGTACAGCGTCGGGTCGAACTCGACCGAGGCCGGGTCGCCACCGAAGGACTCGTTGGCCTGCTTCAGCGAGAGGCTGATGCGGCGGCGCTCCAGGTCGATGTCGATGACCTTGACGAAGATCTCGTCGTTGACCTGGACGACCTGCTCCGGGATCTCCACGTGGCGCTCGGCCAGCTCGGAGATGTGGACCAGACCCTCGATGCCCTCGTCGACGCGCACGAACGCACCGAACGGAACGAGCTTCGTGACCTTACCCGGGACGACCTGACCGATCTGGTGCGTCCGGGCGAACTGCTGCCACGGGTCTTCCTGCGTCGCCTTGAGCGACAGGGAGACGCGCTCGCGGTCCATGTCGACGTCGAGGACCTCGACGGTGACTTCCTGGCCGACCTCGACAACCTCGGACGGGTGGTCGATGTGCTTCCAGGACAGCTCGGAGACGTGCACGAGACCGTCGACGCCACCCAGGTCCACGAAGGCACCGAAGTTGACGATCGAGGAGACGACGCCGGAGCGGACCTGACCCTTCTGCAGGGTCGTGAGGAACGTCTGGCGGACCTCGGACTGCGTCTGCTCCAGCCAGGCACGGCGGGACAGGACCACGTTGTTGCGGTTCTTGTCCAGCTCGATGATCTTGGCCTCGAGCTCCTTGCCCACGTAGGGCTGGAGGTCGCGGACTCGACGCATCTCGACGAGGGAGGCCGGCAGGAAGCCACGGAGGCCGATGTCGAGGATGAGACCACCCTTGACGACCTCGATGACGGTACCGGTGACGATGCCGTCTTCTTCCTTGATCTTCTCGATGGTGCCCCAGGCACGCTCGTACTGAGCGCGCTTCTTCGAGAGGATCAGGCGGCCTTCCTTGTCCTCCTTCTGGAGAACCAGGGCCTCGATCTCGTCGCCGACCTTGACGACCTCGTTCGGGTCGACGTCGTGCTTGATCGACAGCTCGCGGCTCGGAATGACGCCTTCGGTCTTGTAACCGATGTCGAGGAGAACCTCGTCCCGGTCAACCTTGACGATGATGCCGTCAACGATGTCGCCGTCGTTGAAGTACTTGATCGTCTCGTCGATCGCCGCGAGGAACGCGTCCGCGTCGCCGATGTCGTTGACCGCAACCTGCGGAGTGGTGGCGGTGGTCTCGGTGCTGCTCGTCATGTGGGAAAGGGCTCCGGTACGGACAGTGAGTCGTAGGTACTGCTACGCCGAGAGCCCGTATCGCCTCTGCAGAAGCCGGACAGCCTGGAAGGCGGCCGGCCCTTGCGGACGGCGCCTCGACAACCGAGGGGGCATACAACAGACGCGAGCGCGGCCTGCTAGGTCTGAGGCGCGCAGGCTCGCAGCGCAACTTGTAGCATACGGGGGCAGCCGGACAGGGTCAATGCGCGAAGGCGCACACCCAAGGCGCAACAGCCCATTTCCGGCACAACTCATGTGCTCCGGGGCCACGTCGGCCACGATGACGTGTCTCGGGCACGCGTCCGTCCCCACGGGTCTCCACAGGTGGACACCGCGTGCGGCGGGTGAAGGCAAACTACAACGACGGGCACGATGAGCCAAGAGATCAACGGGACCGAACCGGTGGCCACGCGCCGGAACGCCGGAGAACCGGAAAGCAGCCGGGCAAGTCGCGGCTGGTGGGACCGGAACGCGGACGACTACCAGAACGACCACGGGGCCTTCCTCGGCGACGACCGCTTCGTCTGGGGACCGGAGGGGCTCGACGAGGCCGACGCGGCTCTTCTGGGACCCGCCGCCGCACTGAACGGCCTGGACGTCCTGGAGATCGGCGCGGGCGCCGCCCAGTGCTCCCGCTGGCTGGCCGCCCAGGGGGCCCGCCCGGTCGCCCTGGACCTCTCCCACCGCCAGCTCCAGCACGCGCTGCGCATCGGTGACGGCCTCCCGCTGGTCGAGGCGGACGCGGGGAGCCTGCCGTTCCGGGACGGCTCCTTCGACCTGGCCTGCTCGGCCTACGGAGCGGTGCCGTTCGTCGCCGATCCCGTGCGGGTGTTCCGGGAGGTGCGCAGGGTGCTGCGGCCCGGCGGCCGGTGGGTGTTCTCGGTGACCCACCCCATCCGGTGGGCGTTCCCCGACGAGCCCGGCCCCGAGGGACTCTCGGTCGCCGCCTCCTACTTCGACCGCGTCCCCTACGTGGAGCAGGACGAGGAGGGCGACGCCGTCTACGTCGAGCACCACAGGACGCTCGGCGACCGGGTGCGGGACGTGGTGGCGGGCGGCTTCCGGCTCGTCGATCTCGTCGAGCCGGAGTGGCCCTCGTGGAACGACCAGGAGTGGGGCGGCTGGTCACCGCTGCGCGGAAACCTCATCCCCGGGACGGCGATCTTCGTCTGCGAACGGGAGTGACGCCCCGGTCCCGTACGCCGTAGCGGCACCGGGCGCCTCCGGGCGTACCGCCCTGCCGGTGCGGCGTACGAGACTGGGGGCGTGATCCGTACCGACGCGCTGGACCAGTTGCCCGTACGTACCGCTGTGCCCGCCCTGGAGCGGGCGCTCGACGAGCGGGGCGTCGCCGTGCTGTGCGCACCGCCCGGCACCGGCAAGACGACCCTGGTACCGCTGGTCCTGGCCGGACTGACGGGTCCCGGACCGGTGCGGCGGGTCGTCGTCGCCGAACCCCGGCGGATCGCGGCGCGGGCGGCCGCGCGGCGGATGGCCTGGCTGCTCGGGGAGCAGCCGGGCGGCCGCGTCGGCTTCACGGTCCGCGGGGAGCGCGTGGTGGGCCGCGACACGGTGGTGGAGGTCGTCACCACCGGGGTGCTCCTCCAGCGGCTACAGCGTGACCAGGAGCTCGCCGGGACGGACGTGGTGATCATCGACGAGTGCCACGAACGGCACCTGGACGCGGACACCGTCGCCGCCTTCCTCCTCGACGTACGGGCCGCGCTCCGCCCGGACCTGCGGCTGCTGGCCGCGTCGGCCACGACCGACGCACAGGGGTGGGCGCGGCTGCTGGGCGACGCCCCGGTCGTCGAGGCGCAGGGGGTCTCCCATCCGGTGGAGGTCGTGTGGGCGCCGCCTTCCCGGCCGGTGAGACCGCCGCACGGACTGAGGGTGGACCCCGCCCTGCTGACGCATGTCGCGTCCGTGGTGCGCCGGGCGCTCGCGGAACGCGAGGGGGACGTGCTGTGCTTCCTGCCGGGGGTCGGGGAGATCGGGCGGGTCGCCGGGCAGCTGAGCGGCGTGGCCGCCGAGGTGCTCCAGGTCCACGGGCGGGCTCCGGCCGCCGTCCAGGACGCGGTGCTGGCCGGTTCGTCCGGCGGCAGGCGGGTGGTGCTCACCACCTCGGTCGCGGAGTCCTCACTGACCGTGCCGGGGGTCCGGGTCGTCGTCGACTCGGGCCTCGCCCGGGAGCCCCGTACCGACCACGCGCGGGGGCTGAGCGCGCTGACGACCGTACGCGCCTCGCAGGCCGCCGGACGGCAGCGGGCGGGGCGGGCCGGGCGCGAGGCCCCGGGCGCGGTGTACCGGTGCTGGGAGCAGGCGGAGGACGGGCGGCTCGCGCGCTTCCCGGCGCCGGAGATCAAGGTCGCCGACCTCGCGGCGTTCGCGTTGCAGGTGGCGTGCTGGGGCGATCCGGACGCCTCGGGGCTCGCGCTGCTCGATCCGCCGCCGGCCGGCGCGATGGGCGCGGCCCGGGAGGTGCTGACGGCGGTGGGCGCCGTGGACGCGGCGGGGCGGGTGACCGAGCGGGGCGTACGCATGTCCCGGCTCGGCGTGCATCCCCGGCTGGCGCGGGCCCTGCTGGACGGCGCCGCCGAGGTGGGCGGCCGGCGGGCCGCCGAGGTGGTGGCCCTGCTCAGCGAGGAGCCGCCCCGGGAGTACGGGGACGATCTGGCGGCGGCGCTGCGCACCGCACGGCGGGGGCAGGACGGATACGCGGCGCGCTGGCGGCAGGAGGTGCGCCGGCTGTCGTCCTCGCTGGGGGCGGGGCCGTCCGGTCCGGCCGGGTCCGATGACGCGGCGGCCGGTCTTGTCGCGGCTCTGGCGTTCCCGGAGCGGGTGGCGCGGGCGCGGGGCGAGGGGGCGTTCCTGATGGTGTCGGGGACGGGGGCCGAGCTCGGGAACGGCTCGCGGCTGCGCAGCGCGCCCTGGCTCGCCGTCGCGGTCGCGGACCGGCCCGCGCACGCGGCGTCCGCACGGGTGCGGCTGGCCGCCGTCGTCGACGAGGACACCGCGCGGCTGGCCGCCGGGCATCTGCGGTTCGCCGGTGAGGAGGTGCGCTGGGTGGACGGCGATGTGGTGGCCCGGTCCGTGGAGCGACTGGGCGCCGTCGAGCTGTCGGTTCGCGCGCTGCGGCAGCCGAAGCCCGAGCTGGTGCGCGGGGCGCTGCTGGAGGGGCTGCGGCGTGAGGGCACGGGGCTGCTGCGGTGGAGCCGGGACGGTGAGCAGCTGCGGGCGCGCCTCGCTTTTCTCCACCGGGAGCTGGGGGCGCCGTGGCCCGACGTGTCGGACGAGGCCCTGCTGGCACGCGCCGCGGAGTGGCTGGAGCCCGAGCTGTCGCGGGCGCGGCGCCGTGCGGACCTGGCGCGGATCGACGCCGTTCAGGCGGTGCGCCGGCTGCTGCCGTGGGCGACGGGCGAGGCGGCCCGGCTCGACGAGCTGGCGCCGGAGCGCATCGAGGTGCCGAGCGGGTCCCGTATCCGGGTCGAGTACGGCGGGGCGCAGCCCGTACTCGCGGTGAAGCTCCAGGAGCTCTTCGGGCTGCGGGAGACGCCCCGGGTGGCCGGAGTGCCCGTGCTGTTCCACCTGCTCTCCCCCGCCGGGCGGCCGGCGGCGGTGACGGCGGATCTGGCGTCGTTCTGGCGGGAGGGCTACAAAGCGGTGCGGGCGGAGCTGCGCGGCCGTTACCCGAAGCATCCCTGGCCCGAGGACCCGGCCACGGTCGAGGCGACCCGTTTCACCTCGGCGCGGCTCAGACGGGGATAACCGGACCCGGGCCGAAGAGGGCGCACACGACTGCCCCCGGCCCGCATGGGGCCGGGGGCGGTCGTGTGCCGCGTGGGCGTGGCGGTCAGGCGGACACCGTCAGCACGATGTCGAGCGTGGCGCCGCCCTGCGCGGTGAGACGCAGCGTGTACGTGCCCGGCGTGCTGTCGGCGTGGAACTCGGGCACCGTCAGGAGACCGTCCGCACCGGTCGTGAGTCCCGTGAGCGTGCGTACGGGCGCACCGTCCGCACCCTTGAAGTACGGGCCCTTGCCGTTCTCGGCCGGCTGCTCGGGGCCGGTGATCATCGTGGCGGTGACGGCGACGCCCACGACCGCGGCACCCCTGTGGGTGGCCTTGACCTGGACGGTGTCGAACCGCGCCCCGGCGGCGGCCGTCACGGGCGCTTCCCCGGTCCTGGTGAGGGCGTCGGCCTGGCGGGCGGTGACGGTGGCGCCGAAGGTGAGCGTGCGCGGGTTGGCGGTGGTGCCCGCCACCGCCGTCACCTTGAACGCACCGGTCCGCTCGCCCGCCCGCAGCTGCGGGGAGGTGACCGTGCCGTCGGCGGCGGTGCGCAGGGTGATGGTGGTCAGCCCGCCGGAGAAGCGCGTGTCGGTGTCACCGGTGATGGAGAAGGTCACGGACGCCTTGGCGAGCGGGGCGCCGAGGGTGTTCCTCGCCCGCACGGTGACGCGCTCGCCGAACGCCTGGCCCGCGGTGGCGGTGAGCGGGCCGGTGCCCGCGTTCTCCAGGCTGCCGAGCGTCGGCGGCGGCGTGGGGCTGGGCGTGGTGGGCGGTGTCGTCGTAGGCGGCGGAGTGGTGGGCGGCGTGGTGGGCGCAGTCGGTGGCCGCGTGGCCGGCGGGGTGGTGGGCGGCGGCGTCGTGGCCGGCGGCTTCGGCGGCCTGGGGCCGGGGCTCTTGCCGCCGCCGGGGCCGGCCGTCGCGGGCGGGGTGGGCGTCGGGGTGGGGCTCGCCGTGCCGCCACCGGAGCCGTTGCCGCCGCGGGGCCCGGCCGGCAGGACGCCCGTACCGTCCGGAACCACGTGGGTGCCGCGGTTGTAGTAGTCGAACCAGGAGCGCACCGTCCGCAGGTACTCCCGCGAGTGGTTGTAGCTCAGCACCGCCCGGTCGAGGTCGGCTCCGACCGCCAGGTCACGGGGACCGGCGCAGAGGTAGAGCCCGGCCGCGAGCGTCGCGTCGTAGATGTTGTTGGGGTCCTCACGGCCGTCACCGTTGCCGTCCTGCCCCCAGGTCGCCCACGTGGAGGGGATGAACTGCATCGGGCCGACCGCGCGGTCGTGGGTGGCGTCGCCGTCGAACGCCCCGCCGTCGGTGTCCCTGATCAGGGCGAAACCCTGGCCGTTGAGCGCGGGTCCGAGGATCGGGGAGTACGTGGTGCCGTTCGCGTCGACACGGCCGCCGCGGGCCTGGCCCGACTCGACCTTGCCGATCGCGGCGAGGAGCTGCCACGGCAGACGGCAGGCGGCGTCACTGCCCGCGACGGACTGCTCCGCCCTCTTGTACGCGGCCAGGATCGAGGCCGGTATGCCGGCTTCCGCGGTGCCGGTGACCACCGGCAGGTTCACCGAGGCGCCGGGCTTGTCGGGCTTGGTCAGGGGCGGCAGGTCCGTGTGATAGGGCGAGTTGCCCGTGGCCGCGCTGTCACCGGAGGACGCGGAACCGGCCGTCTTCTGGTCTCCGCCTCCCCCTTCTTCGGCCAGTGGCGCACCGGGTCCCTGAGAGGCGGTGAGGGCTGCCACGGCAGCCGCGGCCACCGCGGTGGTGGTGGCCCCCCTGCGCAGCCGGCGGCCGAATTGCGCTGCCATACGTTCTGTTCCCTCCCCGTCGACGGCTGACCGCGCTCCCCAGCGCGAGAACTCTCGCGACCCTACGACAACTCCTGCCGCCCTGACACCGCGTGTTGACCGGTTCTTACTGTATTTTCACGTTCCCGTCAGCAAGTTGTACGGCATGACCCGGCCGGGGTACAGGGGCGTTTCGCGGGCTCGCCCATACTTGCCCTCATGCCGTTCACGCTCAGTCATGCTGCCGCTGTGCTGCCGGGAATCCGCAGGACGGGCGCCGGACGCGGTCCGCTCATCCCCTGCGCCCTCGTGGCCGGTTCGTTCGCTCCCGATATGACCTACTACGCGGACACCGCGATCCCCGGGGCGATGGAGTTCGGCCAAGTGACGCACACCGTAGGGGGCGTGCTCACCGTGGACGTACTGATCGCCGCACTGCTGGTCGCCCTGTGGCTGCTGCTGCGTGAGCCCTTGGTGGCGCTGCTGCCGGCCCGCCGGCAGGGCCGGGTGTACGCGCTCCTGCGGGGACAGCCCCGGCAGCCGGGCCGGCCGAGACCGCTGGAAGCCCTCCGGTTCGCACTCTCCGCGGCCATCGGGGCGGCCACCCACGTGCTCTGGGACGCGTTCACCCACCACGACCGCTGGGGGACCGAACTCGTCCCGGCGCTCAACGGCACCGTGGCCGGCCTGCCCGGCTACCAGTTCGCGCAGTACGGCAGTTCGGCGGTGGCGCTGACGGTGCTCGCCTGGTTCACGGTGTCGGCGCTGCGGCGTGCCGGAGCGGCCCCCGCGCCGCGGGCCGTGCCGGTACTCGCCCGGCGGGAGCGGTGGTGGGCCGGTGCGCTGCTGACGGTCTGTGTGCTCCTGGGCGTCATCCACCGCTGCGCACGCTGGTACGCCTACTTCGGGCACATCTCCACGCCCCTGGACATCGTCCCGACCGCGTGCTTCGGCGCCGGTGCCGGGCTGGCGGCGGGACTCGTGCTGTACGGGGCGTGGATACGGCTCCGGAGCGCCGGGCGCCAGCGCCGCCCGGCGGAGGCGGGGCCCGCTCCCGCGGAACGCTCCCGTCCCGGAGGATCTCGCTGACCCCTCCACGGGGAGCATGCGCACGGCCCCCGGCTGCCGTCCGCCGGGGCGCCGCACGGCGTTTCAGCGTCAGTGGGCGGCGGACTCCCAGTCCGGGCCCACACCGACCGAGACGTCCAGCGGGGCACGGAGCTCGACCGCCGTCGACATCTCGTGGCGCAGGATCTGCTCGACCCGCTCCCGCTCGCCCTCGGCGATCTCCAGGACGATTTCGTCATGGACCTGGAGCAGCATCCGCGTCTCCAGCTTCGCCTCGCTCAGGGCCCGGTCCACCTGGAGCATCGCGACCTTGACGATGTCGGCCGCCGTGCCCTGGATGGGGGCGTTGAGCGCCATCCGCTCAGCCGTCTCACGGCGCTGGCGGTTGTCGCTGTTGAGGTCGGGGAGGTAACGGCGGCGCCCGAAGACCGTCTCCGTGTACCCGGTGGCGCGGGCCTCCTCGACGACACGGTGCAGATAGTCGCGGACTCCACCGAAGCGCTCGAAGTAGGTGTCCATCAGACCGCGTGCCTCACCGGCCTCGATGTTCAGCTGCTGGGAGAGCCCGAACGCGGAGAGCCCGTAGGCCAGGCCGTACGACATGGCCTTGATCTTGCGGCGCATCTCGGGGTCGACGGCGGACTTGTCGACACCGAAGACCTGGGAGGCGACCGTGGTGTGCAGGTCCTCGCCCGAGGTGAACGCCTCGATCAGACCCGCGTCCTCGGACAGGTGGGCCATCACCCGCAGTTCGATCTGACTGTAGTCGGCCGTCATCAGCGACTCGAAGCCCTCGCCGACGACGAAGCCGCGGCGGATCGCCCGGCCCTCGTCGGTACGGACCGGGATGTTCTGGAGGTTCGGGTCGGTGGAGGACAGCCGTCCGGTCGCCGCGACGGTCTGGTTGTACGTGGTGTGGATCCGGCCGTCCCCCCCGATCGTCTTGACCAGGCCCTCGACCGTGACCCTGAGCTTCGCCTGCTCCCGGTGGCGCAGCATGATCACCGGCAGTTCGTGCTCGGTCTGCGCCGCCAGCCAGGCCAGCGCGTCGGCGTCCGTGGTGTAACCGGTCTTGGTCTTCTTCGTCCTGGGCAGGCCCAGCTCGGCGAAGAGGACCTCCTGGAGCTGCTTGGGCGATCCGAGGTTGAACTCGCGGCCCACCGCGGCGTGCGCCTCCTTCACCGCCTGCTGCACGGCCCCGGCGAACTGCTGCTCCATGCCTTCCAGGTGCGCCCGGTCGGCGGCGATGCCGTGCCGCTCCAGCCGGGCCAGGAGGATCGAGGTGGGCAGCTCCATGTCGTGCAGCAGCTCCAGGGCGCCGACCTCCTTGAGCCGCGCCGTGAACGCGTCACCGAGGTCGAGGATCGCGCGGGCCTGCGCCATCAGGGCGTCGGCCTCGGCCTGGTCGTCCGCGCCGAACGCCAGCTGCCCGTCCCCAGCGGCGGCGGGAGCCAGCTCACGGCCGAGGTACTCCACGGCCAGCGCGTCCAGCGCGAAGGAGCGGCGGCCCGGCTTGACCAGATAGGCGGCGAGCGCGGTGTCCATGGCGACACCCTCGATGTGCCAGCCCTGGTCCGGGAAGACCCGCATGGCGCTCTTCGCGTTGTGCATGACCTTCGGCCGCGCCGGGTCGGCGACCCAGGCGGCGAACGCCCGCTCGTCGGCCTCGTCCAGCTGCGTCGGGTCGATCCAGGCGGCGGCCCCGTCCGCGGCGGCGAGCGCGATCTCCGTGACGGTGCCCGTGCCCAGGAACCAGGTGTCCACCGTGGCCACCCCGAGCGGCTGCCCGCCGTGGGCCTCCAGCCAGGGGGCCACCGCTCCCGCGCCCAGCACCGCGCCGTCCAGCTCGACACCCGCGGCGGGCGCCGGACCCTCGTCCTCCACGGCCCCCGGGTCCACGGCGAGCAGCCGCTCGCGCAGGCTCGGGTTGCGGATCTCCAGCACGTCCAGCACCCCGGTCACCGCCGTACGGTCGTACGCGGCGCGCTCCAGATCCTGCGGAGTCTTCGGCAGCGCCACGTCACGGACCATCTCGGTCAGCCGGCGGTTCAGCTTCACCGCGTCCAGGTGATCGCGGAAGTTCTGACCCGCCTTGCCCTTGACCTCATCGGCCCGCGCCACCAGCTCGTCGAACGAACCGAACTGGTTGATCCACTTCGCGGCCGTCTTCTCCCCCACACCCGGGATGCCCGGCAGGTTGTCCGACGGGTCACCGCGCAGCGCGGCGAAGTCCGGATACTGCTGAGGCGTGAGCCCGTACTTCTCCTCGACCTTCGCCGGAGTGAACCGCGTCAGCTCGGAGACGCCCTTGGTCGGGTACAGCACGGTCACGTTCTGCGAGATCAGCTGGAACGAGTCCCGGTCACCCGTGACGATCAGCACCTCAAAACCCGCCGCCTCGGCCTGCGTGGCCAGCGTCGCGATGACGTCGTCCGCCTCGAAGCCGTCGATCGCGAACCGGTCGGCCCGCATCGCGTCCAGCAGCTCACCGATCAGCTCCACCTGCCCCTTGAACTCGTCGGGCGTCTTGGAGCGGTTCGCCTTGTACTCCGGGAACTCCTGAGCACGCCAGGTCTTGCGGGACACGTCGAACGCCACCGCGAAGTGCGTGGGCGCCTCGTCGCGCAGCGTGTTCGCCAGCATCGACGCGAAGCCGTACACGGCGTTCGTCGGCTGTCCCGCCCCCGTCGTGAAATTCTCCGCGGGCAGCGCGAAGAACGCCCGGTACGCCAGGGAGTGCCCGTCCATCAGGAGCAGGCGCGGTCGGTTGTCTGCCGTCTTCTTCGATGCCGTCTCAGCCACAGCACCGATCCTGCCACGGCCCACCGACAATCCGGACCGGGAACGGCGCCCCACGCCGCCGCACCCGGTCCTGTCGGTGGCACGTGACAGGATCGAGAGCAGGAACACCCACAGGCGAAACCGGGCGGGCTCGCCAGCGGCCCGCGCAGGCGCGAAGGGAAGCACCATGGCCACCAAGCCCCCGACCGGTGACCCGGTCCAGGACGCGCCGCGGGTCCAGGCGGTCCAGCACTCGGCGGCCGGACTGCCGGCCGTCGCCCACACCCTGCGCGCCGCCCAGCAGCAGATGGGCGTGCGGCGCACCGCGCAGACCCTGCTCAAGGTCAACCAGAAGGACGGCTTCGACTGCCCCGGCTGCGCCTGGCCCGAGGGCGACAAACGCCACACCGCCGAGTTCTGCGAGAACGGGGCGAAGGCCGTCGCCGAGGAGGCGACCCTGCGCCGCGTCACCCCCGGCTTCTTCGCCGCCCACCCGGTCGCGGACCTCGCCACCCGCAGCGGCTACTGGCTGGGGCAGCAGGGCCGCATCACCCAGCCGATGTACCTGCCCGAGGGCGCCGAGCACTACCAGCCGGTCCCCTGGGAACACGCCTTCGCGATCATCGCCGAGGAGCTCAGGGCACTCGGCTCCCCCGACGAAGCCCTGTTCTACACCTCGGGCCGCACCAGCAACGAGGCGGCGTTCCTGCTCCAGCTCTTCGCCCGGGAGTTCGGCACCAACAACCTCCCCGACTGCTCGAACATGTGCCACGAGTCGTCCGGCTCCGCACTCACCCAGACGATCGGCGTCGGCAAGGGCAGCGTCTCCCTGGAGGACCTCCACCACGCCGACCTGATCATCGTCGCCGGACAGAACCCGGGAACAAACCATCCGCGCATGCTCTCCGCCCTGGAGCAGGCCAAATCGGCGGGCGCGAAGATCATCTCGGTGAACCCGCTGCCCGAAGCCGGCCTGGAACGCTTCAAGAACCCCCAGACCCCCCTCGGCATGATCAAGGGCGCCGCCCTCACCGACCTGTTCCTCCAGATCCGTCTCGGCGGCGACCAGGCCCTCTTCCGCCTCCTCAACAAACTGATCCTGGAGACCGAAGGCGCCGTCGACGAGACCTTCGTACGCGAGCACACCCACGGGTACGCACAGTTCGCGGAAGCCGCCCGCACCGCCGACTGGGACGCGACCCTCACCGCCACCGGGCTCACCCGCACCGCGATCGAAGAGGCCCTGGCCATGGTCCTCGCCTCCAAACGCACCATCGTCTGCTGGGCCATGGGCCTCACCCAGCACAAACACGCGGTCCCCACCATCCGCGAAGTGGTCAACTTCCTCCTGCTGCGCGGCAACATCGGACGGCCCGGCGCCGGCGTATGCCCCGTACGCGGCCACTCCAACGTCCAGGGCGACCGCACCATGGGCATCTCCGAACGGCCCACGACCGCGTTCCTCGACGCCCTCGACAAGGAATTCGCAATCACCTCGCCGCGCCACCACGGCTACGACGTCGTGCGCTCCATCGAGGCCCTGCGCGACGGGGACGCCAAGGTCTTCTTCGCCATGGGCGGCAACTTCGTCGCGGCCACCCCCGACACCACCGTCACCGAAGCCGCCATGCGCCGCGCCCGCCTCACCGTCCACGTATCGACCAAGCTCAACCGCTCGCACACCGTCACCGGCACCCGCGCCCTGATCCTGCCCACCCTCGGACGCACCGACAAGGACGCCCAGGCCGGCGGCAGGCAGTTCGTGACGGTCGAGGACTCCATGGGCATGGTCCACGCCTCCCGCGGCAACCTCACCCCCGCGAGCCCCCACCTCCTCTCCGAACCGGCGATCGTCGCCCGGCTGGCCCGCGCCGTCCTCGGCCCCGCGTCCACGACCGGCTGGGAGGAGTTCGAGAAGGACTACGGCACGATCCGCGACCGCATCTCCCGCGTGGTGCCCGGCTTCGAGGACTTCAACGCCCGGGTCGCCGTACCCGGCGGCTTCACGCTCCCGCACGCCCCCCGCGACGAGCGCCGCTTCCCCACCGCCACGGGCAAGGCCAACTTCACCGCCGCCCCCGTCGAACACCCCGCACTGCCCGAAGGCAGGCTGCTGCTGCAGACCCTTCGCTCGCACGACCAGTACAACACCACGATCTACGGCCTCGACGACCGCTACCGCGGCATCAAGGGCGGCCGCCGCATCGTCATGGTCAACCCCGCGGACGCCGAAGCCCTCGGCCTCACCGACGGCGGCTACACCGACCTCGTCAGCGAGTGGAAGGACGGCGTCGAACGGCGCGCACCCGGCTTCCGCGTCGTGCACTACCCGACCGCCCTGGGCTGCGCCGCCGCCTACTACCCCGAGACGAACGTGCTGGTCCCCCTCGACGCCACCGCCGACACCAGCAACACCCCCGCCAGCAAGTCGGTCGTCGTGCGCTTCGAGAACACCCGGTGAGACGCATTCGGTGACCGGGCTCGCCCCCGCCATCCACTAAGCGTCCGCTCAGCTGTCTGATAAGAACAGTGCACACAGCAGTGAACCCGCGCAGACGATCGGAGCCGGACCCATGGGCGAGCACACCACACCCACGTTCCCCCAGGAGATCATCGACGAGTACGCGGCACTCGGCGCCGACCTCCCCGCCCTCTTCTCCGCCGGACACCTCGGAGAGCGCATGGGCGTCACCATCGTCGAGGCGTCCCCTGACCGCGTCGTGGGCACGATGCCCGTCGAGGGCAATACCCAGCCCTACGGACTCCTCCACGGCGGCGCCTCGGCCGTCCTCGCCGAGACCCTCGGCTCCATCGGCTCCATGCTCCACGGCGGCACCTCCAAGCTCGCCGTCGGCGTCGACCTGAACTGCACCCACCACCGGGGCGTACGCAGCGGCCTCGTGACCGGTGTCGCCACCCCCGTCCACCGCGGCCGCACCACCGCCACGTACGAGATCGTCATCACCGACGAACAGGACAAGCGGGTCTGCACCGCCCGCCTCACCTGCCTCCTCCGTGACGCACCCCAGCCCACCGCCGGCTAGCCCACAGCGGCCCGCACACCCCCTGCCCGGCCCGGAACGCACCACGCATTCCGGCCGGGCAGCCCCATATCCCCACCGCCGGAACTCCGTTGACCAGCGGACTCCGTCAACTCCCTTGACCCCACACCCTCCGCCATGAGGCACTCATCAGCCACGGGCACGATAGCGGCCGGATACACCTTTCCCGATGTCACACTGCGTAACACACGCGCAAGGAGAGGGCCGCACCCGGGGCGCGGCCCCGGACCCGGGGGCCGGCGCGACACGCCCTCACGCACCCCCGAACGCGACAGCACCAAGATCGCTTCAAGCGCCTTAGCAGAGCTGCGCGTTCTCACCATGCGGTCACTTCCGCACCCAGCGATAAAACCGCACATGTCCACACAGTCACCTCAAGCCTTCCTCAAGGGCATAACAAGACAGTCACATCCTGCCGCTGCCCGTCCCGCACCCCCGGCCCTGCCCTTAGAGTCACGGCCAGTCACCGCGCCGCCGGGCGCGTCTGCTGCACCGCCTGCACGACCCAGTACGGCCCGGCGATCGTCACGGCACCTCAGCAGAGGAGGCCGCGCCAGGAAAGGACCTCTTTCGTGCGACACCGTTCTTTGCTCATACTCACCGCAGTGCTCACCACCGGAGCACTCACACTCACCGCCTGCGGGTCGCGCGAGGACGACAAGAAGAGCAGCGGCGGCGGCGAGACCCAGACCGTCGTCATCGGCGTCGACGCCCCCCTGACCGGCGACCTCTCCGCCCTCGGCCTCGGCATCAAGAACTCCGCCGACCTCGCCGCCAAGACGGCGAACAAGGAGAAGACGGTCCCGGGCATCAAGTTCGAGATCCAGCCGCTCGACGACCAGGCGCAGCCCTCCGTCGGCCAGCAGAACGCCCAGAAGTTCATCGGCAACAAGGACCTCCTCGGCGTCGTCGGCCCGCTGAACTCCGGCGTCTCGCAGTCGATGCAGAAGCCCCTCAACGACGCCAGCCTCACCCAGGTCTCCCCCGCCAACACCGGCACCGAATTGACCCAGGGCAACGACTGGAAGACCGGCGACAAGAAGCGTCCGTACAAGACGTACTTCCGGACCGCCACCACCGACGCCATCCAGGGTGCCTTCGCGGCGAACTACCTCTTCAAGACCGCGAAGATCAAGGACGTCTACCTCATCGACGACCAGAAGCCCTACGGCGCCGGTCTCGCCGCCTCCTTCAAGACGACGTTCACCGGGCTCGGCGGCAAGATCGTCGGCGCCGACCACATCAACCCCGACGACCGCGACTTCAACTCGATCGTCACCAAGATCAAGGGCTCCAAGGCCAAGGCCGTCTACTACGGTGGCGAGTACCCCGCCGGCGCACCCCTCAGCCAGCAGCTCAAGGACAGCGTGAAGATCCCGCTCATGGGCGGCGACGGCATGTACAGCGCCGACTTCATCGAGCTGAACAAGAAGGCCCAGGGCGACATCGCCACCTCCGTCGGCAAGCCCGTCGAAGAGCTCGAGTCCGCCAAGAAGTTCATCGCGGACTACAAGACCGCCGGCTACAAGGACGCCTACGAGGCATACGGCGGCGGCACCTACGACGCCACCTGGGCGATCATCGAAGCCGTCAAGGCCGTAGTCGCCGAGAACGACGGCAAGCTCCCCGAGGACGCCCGCGCCAAGGTCCTCGACGCGATGAGCAAGGTCCAGTTCGAAGGCGTCACCGGCCCCGTCTCCTTCGACGAGTACGGCGACACCACCAACACCATGATGACCGCCTACCAGGTCGACGGCGGCAAGTGGGTCTCCAAGTTCAGCGAGGCCGTCAAGTAAGTCCCCAGGGGCTCCCGGCCGCACCAACCAACCAGACCGCGCGGGAGCGCTACGAGCGCTCCCGCGCGGTGCCATATCCGAACCACTCCACGGAGGCCCTGCGGTGAACGAACTGCCGCAACAGCTGGCCAATGGACTCATCCTCGGCGCGATGTACGGTCTCATCGCGATCGGTTACACGATGGTCTACGGAATCATCCAGCTCATCAACTTCGCACACGGCGAGATCTTCATGATCGGAGGCTTCGGAGCCCTCACGGTCTACCTCGGCCTTCCCTCAGGTCTCTCCCTCATAGCTGCGATACCCCTCATGATCGCCGGCGGCGTCATCGCCGCCGTCGCGATCAGCATGGCCGCTGAACGCTTCGCCTACCGGCCACTGCGCACAGCACCACGCCTAGCCCCCCTCATCACCGCCATCGGCCTCTCGCTCGCACTCCAGCAAGCAGTGTGGATGTGGTACCCGAACGCCACGAAGGACCGCTCCTTCCCCCAGTTCGAAGGTGAGGCGTTCGAGGTCTTCGGCGCCAACATCCAGCGCGGCGACCTCTTCGTCCTCGTCGTCGCACCCCTCTGCATGATCGCCCTCGGCCTCTTCGTCTCCAAGACCCGCGCAGGCCGCGGCATGCAGGCCACCTCACAGGACCCCGACACCGCCAAGCTCATGGGAATCAACACCGACCGCATCATCGTCATGGCCTTCGCCATCGGTGCCGCGTTCGCCGCCGTCGCCGCCGTCGCCTACGGGCTCAAGAACGGCCAGATCGGCTTCCGCATGGGCTTCATCATGGGGCTCAAAGCATTCACCGCAGCCGTACTCGGCGGCATCGGCAACATCTACGGCGCCATGCTCGGCGGCGTCGTACTCGGCGTCGCCGAATCACTCGCCACCGGCTACATGAGCGAGGTCCCCGGCATGGAACTCTTCGGCGGCGGCGCCTGGAAGGACGTGTGGGCCTTCGCCCTCCTCATCCTCGTCCTGCTCATCAGGCCCCAGGGCCTGCTGGGCGAACGCGTCGCGGACAGGGCGTGATACCGATGACCACCCAGAACGCCCCGGCCTTCCTCGCCCTGCCCACCGCGGCCGCCCGCCCCGCCACCACCGCCGGCGCCGCCATCGCACTCGTCGGCACCTTCCTCGCCTGGACCTGGACCGACGAATTCCCCGGCGACCTCACCGTCACCGGCTACCCCGGCGGCCTCCAGGTCCTCGCCCTCATCGGCGCGGCCCTCACCCTGCTCTTCGCACTCTCCGGATACGGCATCAAGGGACTGCGCTGGCTCACCCCAGGCGGCACCAACAGCCCCACCCGGCTCCTCGCCCTCGGCACCCTCGGCGTCGTCGGCTACTCCATCGGCGCCATCACCGTGAAACTCGGCGGCATCGTCAACCTGGAACCCGGAGCCTGGATCAGCGCCACCGGCGCACTCATCGCCGTCATCGCCTCCCTCGGCCTCCCCAACGACCTGCCCGCCGACCCGGACAGCTCACCCAACCCCTGGAACCGATTCCGCGACAGCCTGCGCGCACCCACCCCCGACCGCGCCAAGGAACTCCCCGCCTGGGCCGAGATCCTGATCATCGCCGGCGCCTTCGGCATCGGGCTGTACGTCTTCACCTACGGCATCGACACCGAATACGCCGAACTCTTCATCGGCTTCATGATCACCGTCGCCTTCGGCTTCACCGCCGTCAGCCGCGCCGGACTCATCGCCCGCATCACCGCACTCACCACCAAACACCGCAACGTCACCCTCACCGCCGCACTCGTCGCGGCGTTCTGCTTCCCCTTCACCCAGCAGAACGAGGAATACGCCCTCATCGGCGCGAACATCCTCATCTTCGCGACCGTCGCACTCGGCCTCAACGTCGTCGTCGGCCTCGCCGGCCTCCTCGACCTCGGATACGTCGCCTTCCTCGGCGTCGGCGCCTACGCCGCCGCCCTGGTCTCCGGCTCCCCGCTGTCACCCATCGGCGTCCAGTTCCCCTTCTGGGCCGCCGTCCTCACCGGCGCCGCAGCCTCACTCGTCTTCGGCGTCATCATCGGCGCCCCGACACTCCGGCTGCGCGGCGACTACCTCGCCATCGTCACCCTCGGCTTCGGAGAGATCTTCCGGCTCACCGTCAACGCCCTCAACGGCGTCAGCGGCCCCGACCTCACCAACGGCTCCCAGGGCATCCCCAGCATCCCCGACCTCAACATCCTCGGATTCGACTTCGGGATCAGCCACGACATCGGCGGCTTCACCCTCGGCAGATCAGCCAACTACTACCTGCTGATGCTCCTCTTCACCGGCGTCGTCGTCATGGTGTTCCGCCGCTCCAACGAATCCCGCATCGGCCGCGCCTGGGTCGCCATCCGCGAAGACGAAACCGCCGCCACCGCCATGGGCATCAACGCCTTCCGGCTCAAGCTGCTCGCCTTCGCACTCGGCGCCACCCTCGCCGGACTCGCCGGAACCGTACAGGCGCACGTCTCCTACACGGTCACCCCCGAGCAGTACCAGTTCGCCGGCTCCGTACCGCCCAACTCCGCGTTCCTCCTCGCCGCCGTCATCCTCGGCGGCATGGGAACCCTCAGCGGCCCCCTCGTCGGCGCCGCACTGCTCTACCTGATCCCGGCCAAACTGCAGTTCATGCAGGACTACCAGCTCTTCCTCTTCGGACTCGCACTCATCCTCCTGATGCGCTTCCGCCCCGAGGGCCTGGTCGCCGACCGCAGGAAGCAACTCGAATTCCACGAGACCGGCCAACTCGACGTACCACCGGACGAACCACTCACCGACACGGCCGCCGGAACCACGAAGGCGGGGGCGTGACCGACATGACCAGGACAGCCACGACCACCACCGACACCGGCACCCCCGTACTCGACGCAAGCGGCGTCACCATGCGCTTCGGCGGACTCACCGCCGTACGCGACGTCGACCTCACCGTCAACGCCGGAGAGATCGTCGGCCTCATCGGCCCCAACGGCGCCGGAAAAACCACCTTCTTCAACTGCCTCACCGGCCTCTACGTCCCCACCGAGGGCAAGGTCAGCTACAAGGGCACCGTCCTGCCGCCCAAGCCCCACCTCGTCACCCAGGCAGGCATCGCCCGCACCTTCCAGAACATCAGGCTCTTCGCCAACATGACCGTCCTGGAAAACGTCCTCGTCGGACGCCACACCAGGACCAAAGAAGGACTCTGGTCCGCGCTCCTGCGCCTCCCCGGCTACAAGAAAGCCGAAAACGCCAGCCGCGCGCGGTGCATGGAGATCCTGGAGTTCATCGGCCTCCAGGACAAGGCCGACCACCTCGCCCGCAACCTCCCCTACGGAGACCAGCGCAAGCTGGAGATCGCGCGCGCACTCGCCAGCGACCCCGGACTCCTCCTCCTGGACGAGCCCACCGCAGGCATGAACCCCCAGGAAACCCGCGTCACCGAAGAACTCATCTTCGCCATCCGGGACCAGGGCATCGCCGTACTCGTCATCGAGCACGACATGCGCTTCATCTTCAACCTGTGCGACCGCGTCACCGTCCTCGTCCAGGGCGAGAAGCTCGTCGAGGGCACCGCCGAAGTCGTCCAGGGAGACGAACGCGTCGTCGCCGCCTACCTCGGCACCCCCTTCGAAGGCGCCCCCGGCGCCGACGAGGTCGCCGAAGTCGAAGCGGCCGAAGCCGAAGCCGGCACCAGCACCACCAAAACCACCACCACCGAGGAGGAGGACACCCGATGACCGCACTGCTAGAGGTCGAGGACCTCCGCGTCGCCTACGGCAAGATCGAAGCCGTCAAGGGGATCTCCTTCAGCGTCGAAGCCGGCCAGGTGGTCACCCTCATCGGCACCAACGGCGCCGGAAAAACCACCACCCTGCGCACCCTCTCCGGACTGCTCAAGCCCCTCGGCGGCCGCATCCTCTTCGAGGGCAAGCCACTCACCAACATCCCCGCACACAAGATCGTCGCCCTCGGACTCGCCCACTCCCCCGAGGGACGCCACATCTTCCCCCGGCTGACGATCACCGAGAACCTCCTCCTCGGCGCCTACCTCCGCAGCGACAAGGCAGGCATCGAGAAGGACGTCCAGCGCGCCTACGACCTCTTCCCCATCCTCGGGGAACGCCGGAAGCAGGCCGCGGGCACCCTCTCCGGCGGCGAACAGCAGATGCTCGCCATGGGACGCGCCCTCATGTCCCAGCCCAAGCTGCTCATGCTCGACGAGCCCTCCATGGGCCTCTCCCCGATCATGATGCAGAAGATCATGGAGACCATCGTCGAACTCAAGGCGTCGGGCACCACGATCCTGCTCGTCGAGCAGAACGCCCAGGCGGCGCTGTCCCTCGCGGACCAGGGCCACGTCATGGAGGTCGGCAAGATCGTCCTCACCGGCACCGGAGCGGACCTCCTGCACGACGAGTCCGTACGCAAGGCGTACCTCGGCGAGGACTGAGACCCCGCACTCCGGTACTCGGTACGTGGAGGAGGCCCGCACCCCGATCGATCCGGGGTGCGGGCCTCCTCCACGTGGTCCGTACGCGGCTACTCGGCCGCCTTCTTCTTCTCCTCGGCGTCCTCGATCAGCGCCTCGGCGAGCTGCTGCATGGACAGCCTGCGGTCCATCGACGTCTTCTGGATCCAGCGGAACGCGGCCGGCTCGGAGAGGCCGTAGTCCGTCTGGAGGATGCTCTTGGCCCGGTCGACGAGCTTGCGGGTCTCCAGGCGCTGCGAGAGGTCCGCGACCTCGCCCTCAAGGGCCTTCAGCTCCGCGAACCGGGACACCGCCATCTCGATGGCCGGCACGACGTCGCTCTTGCTGAACGGCTTCACGAGGTACGCCATCGCCCCGGCGTCCCGGGCCCGCTCGACGAGGTCGCGCTGCGAGAACGCGGTGAGCATGAGGACCGGCGCGATGGACTCCTCTGCGATCTTCTCGGCGGCGGAGATCCCGTCGAGGACGGGCATCTTCACGTCGAGGATCACGAGGTCCGGCTTGTGCTCCCGGGCCAGCTCGACGGCCCGCTGCCCGTCACCGGCCTCCCCGACGACCGAGTAGCCCTCTTCCTCCAGCATCTCTTTGAGGTCGAGGCGGATGAGGGCCTCGTCCTCGGCGATGACGACACGGGTCGTCAGCGGCGGCACGTGCGACTTGTCGTCGTCGACGGCGTCTACGGGCTGGGGCGACTCGGGGGTGGTCACGGGGCTCCTTGATTCAGGGCAGGTGCTGCTGCGAAGCAGCCTACCTAGCAGCGCGGGCGGCGAGGCACCCGGTACACTCCTGACAGCACCCTCGCCGGGTTGGTGGAAGGGTATACACGGATGTCTCAAACACATCTGCTCGAAAGAGCATGCGGGTTCGAATCCCGCACTCGGCACGCATAGATGAAAGCGGATGTTCACGTTCTCGTGAACATCCGCTTTTTGCTACTCACCGCCATGCTGCATCACCCACAGTTGTGATGTGAACTTCCACGGCACAGAAGTGCGCCAGAAGGCACTCGCCCTTCTCCGATCCGGCACCAAGGGCGCCGAAGTCGCCCGCCAACTGAACGTGCCGCGTGGCACCGTCTCGTATTGGCTCCATATTGACCGCTCCAGACGAGGTGAGTGTCCTGGCTCGTCGAACCCTCAGTGCCATCGGTGCGACGGTGTCGAACTCGACGAGTCCGCCTACGCGTATCTCCTCGGGCTCTACCTGGGCGACGGGCATGTGAGCCAGCACTCCCAGCACCGGGTGCCGAACCTCATGATCACCCTGGACGACGTCTGGCCCGGCGTTCAGGACGAGGCCGAGGCGGCAATGCGCAAGGTGTTCCCGGACAATGCCACATGTCGGGTGCGCAAGCCTGGCTGCCACAACATCAAGGTGTACTCGAAGCACCTCGTGTGCCTGTTCCCTCAGCACGGCCCCGGAAAGAAACACGCCCGCAAGATCGTGCTCGAACCATGGCAGCGCGAAATTGTCGACCACCAGCCGTGGCAATTCGTGCGGGGCCTCATCCACTCGGACGGTTGTCGCATCACGAACTGGACCACCCGCATCGTCGGCGGCGTACAGAAGCGGTATGAGTACCCGAGGTACTGGTTCACCAACGTCTCGGACGACATCCGGCAGCTGTACACCGACACCCTCGACAAGCTCGGCATTACATGGACGCACTGCACCCGCGCCGGTAAGGCGTACAACATCTCCGTCGCCCGACGGGCGTCCGTCGCGCTCATGGACGCCCATGTCGGGCCGAAGTACTGACGACCGGCCTAGTCCTCGCCGATGTGGTGCACCCGCACCAGGTTCGTCGAGCCGGCCACCCCGGGCGGGGAGCCCGCCGTGATCACCACGATGTCGCCCTTGCGGCAGCGGCCGATCCGCAGGAGTTCCTCGTCGACCTGGGCCACCATCGCGTCCGTCGAGTCGACGTGCGGGCCGAGGAAGGTCTCCACGCCCCAGGTCAGGTTCAGCTGGCTGCGGGTGGCCGGGTCCGGGGTGAAGGCCAGGAGGGGGATCGGGGAGCGGTAGCGCGAGAGGCGTTTGACCGTGTCGCCGCTCTGGGTGAAGGCCACCAGGAACTTCGCGCCGAGGAAGTCGCCCATCTCGGCCGCCGCGCGGGCGACCGCGCCGCCCTGGGTGCGCGGCTTGTTGAGGTCGTTGAGCGGGGGGAGGCCCTTGGCGAGGATGTCCTCCTCGGCGGCCTCGACGATCCGGGACATCGTGCGGACGGTCTCGACCGGGTACTTGCCGACGCTGGTCTCGCCCGAGAGCATCACGGCGTCCGTGCCGTCGATGACGGCGTTGGCCACGTCGGACGCCTCGGCGCGGGTGGGGCGGGAGTTGTCGATCATCGACTCGAGCATCTGGGTGGCGACGATGACCGGTTTGGCGTTGCGCTTGGCGAGCTTGATGGCGCGTTTCTGGACGATCGGGACCTGTTCGAGGGGCATTTCGACGCCGAGGTCTCCGCGGGCGACCATGATGCCGTCGAAGGCGGCGACGATGCTGTCGATGTTCTCGACGGCCTGGGGCTTCTCGACCTTGGCGATGACGGGGAGGCGTCGGTTCTCCTCGTCCATGACGCGGTGGACGTCGTCGATGTCGCGTCCGCTGCGTACGAAGGAGAGGGCGATGATGTCGGCGCCGGTGCGCAGGGCCCAGCGGAGGTCGTCGATGTCCTTCTCGGAGAGTGCGGGGACGGAGACGGCGACGCCGGGGAGGTTGAGTCCCTTGTGGTCGGAGACCATGCCGCCTTCGATGACGGTGGTGCGGACGCGGGGTCCGTCGATCTCGGTGACTTCGAGGGTGACGCGGCCGTCGTCGACGAGGATGCGCTCGCCTGGGGTGACGTCGGCGGCGAGGCCGTCGTAGGTGGTGCCGCAGGTGTGGCGGTCGCCTTCCATGGGTTCGACGGTGATGGTGAAGTCGTCGCCGCGTTCAAGGAGTACGGGGCCTTCGCGGAAGCGTCCGAGGCGGATCTTCGGGCCTTGAAGGTCTGCGAGGATGCCGACGCTGCGGCCGGTTTCCCGGCATGCCTTGCGTACGTGGTGGTAGCGCGCTTCGTGGTCGGCGTAGGTGCCGTGGCTGAGGTTGAAGCGGGCGATGTCCATTCCGGCTTCGACCAATGCCTTGATCTGGTCGTATGTGTCGGTTGCGGGTCCCAGGGTACAAACGATTTTTGCTCGGCGCATGGTTCGAGCCTAGACCTTACCTATGGGTAGGTAATTGGCTCTGCATGACACCTCAACAACCTCTGCGTGAAGGGTTATTGACAAGTGTTGAATTGTGCGGCAGGGCGCTCTGATGAGCGTTTATCGGAGTGTGGGTGGGGCGAGGGTGAACGACGCCTCGACCTGGGCGTGGACGGCCTGGCGTACGGGTTCGAGGTCGAGGGGTTCCGGGGTGGCCTCGGCGTCAGCCATGGGGGGTGGGGTGGGGGCGCCGCGGTGGGCGAATCCGGGGCGGGTGGTGCTGCCGGGGTTCGGGCCGGTGTCGGCGAGTTCGAGGAGGGCGCCGAGTTCGGTGTCGAGGGCTTCGGCGTATTCGCGGGCTCGTTGGACGGCTTCGCGTACGGCCTGGCGGCGGGCGTGTGCGTGGACGGGTGAGGTGGGGCGCAGGGCCCATCGGGGGCCTGTGACGTGGGTGAGTTCCTGGTCGGCGAGGCGGCTGGTGAGTTCGCCGAGGGCGGTGAAGTCGGTGAGGGTGACGTTGAGCTGGACGCTGCCGTGGTAGGCGCGGACGCGTTCGCCGCGGCCGTGGCGGGTGAGTTCGGGGCTGATGGAGAGGGCGCCTGTTTCGAGTGCGTCGATGGCTTCGCCGTAGCTTCTGATGAGTTCGGTGGCTTGGGTGTTGCGCCGGGTGAGGTCGTCGAGGGCGGTGCGTCGGTCGGTGCCTCGGGCGGAGACGGTGACGAAGATGCGGGCGGTCTCGGGGTCGGCTTCGATGTGGGCTTCGCCTCGGACGGTGACGCGGGGGGTCTGGGGTGTTCCGTAGGGGCGGGGGGTGTCGTTTTCGCTCATGCGTTCACTGTGGCACGGGGCGGTGTGGGGTGGCACGGGATGGGGTGGAGGGGGCTTGGGTGTGTGCGATGTGGTCATCGAATCGAAACCTGTCCGGGGTGTTGCCGGCATGGCCGGCCGGGTCAGAATCTACGCGCGTTGCCCGATCGAACGAGGAGTCAAGGATGCCGTTGAACCGTAGGACGTTTCTGGGCCGTTCGGCTGCCGCCGGTGCGGGTGCGGCGATGGCGGGCGGTGCTGTCGCGGGGCAGGCGGCGGCCGTGGAGCCGGTGGGCCGGCGTCGTCCGGCGAAGCGGTACTCCTTCACCGTGATGGGGACGACCGATCTGCATGGCAACGTCTTCAACTGGGACTACTTCACGGACAAGGAGTTCGACGACAAGGCGCACAACGATGTGGGTCTGGCGAAGATATCGACGTTGGTCGACCGGGTCAGGGAGAAGCGTGGGCGGCACAACACGCTGCTGATCGACGCGGGCGACACGATTCAGGGCACTCAGCTCTCGTACTACTACGCGAAGGTCGATCCGATCACGGCGCGGCGTGGGCCGGTGCATCCGATGGCGCAGGCGATGAACGCGATCGGTTATGACGCGGCGGCGCTCGGCAATCATGAGTTCAACTACGGGATTCCGGTGCTGCGGAAGTTCGAGGAGCAGTGTGATTTTCCGCTGCTGGGTGCGAACGCGCTGGATGCGAAGACGTTGCGGCCGGCTTTTGCACCGTATGTGATCAAGAGGCTTCGTACGCCGTACGGGCGTGATGTGCGGGTGGCGGTGCTGGGGTTGACGAATCCGGGGATCGCGATCTGGGACAAGGCTCATGTGGGCGGGAAGATGGTGTTTCCGGGTCTTGAGGAGCAGGCGGCGCACTGGGTTCCGAGGTTGCGGTCGATGGGTGCGGATGTGGTGATCGTGTCGGCGCATTCGGGGTCGAGTGGTACGTCGTCGTACGGGGATCAGTTGCCCTATGTGGAGAACGCGGCGGGTCTGGTGGCGGAGCGGGTCGCGGGTATCGACGCGATTCTGGTGGGGCACGCGCACGCGGAGATTCCTGAGCATTTCGTGACGCATGTGGGGACCGGGAAGCGGGTGGTGTTGTCGGAGCCGTTGAAGTGGGGGCAGCGGTTGACGTTGTTCGACTTCGAGCTGGTGTGGGAGGGGGGCCGTTGGTCGGTGGAGGGGGTCGGGGCTTCGGTGCTGAACTCCAACGAGGTGGCGGAGGACCGGAAGATCACTTCGTTGCTCGGTGACGAGCACGCGAAGGTGGTGGCGTATGTGAATCAGGTGATCGGTACGTCGGTGGTGGCGATGTCGACGGCCCAGGCGCCGTGGAAGGACGAGCCGATCATCGATCTGATCAATGAGGTGCAGACGGAGACGGTGCGGGCGGGGCTGGCGGGTGGTGAGTACGCGGGGTTGCCTGTGCTGTCGCAGGCGTCGTGTTTCTCGCGTACGGCGGGTGTTCCGGAGGGTGAGGTGACGATCCGGGATGCGGCGGGGTTGTATCCGTTCGAGAACACGCTTGAGGCGCGGTTGTTGACGGGTGCGCAGTTGAAGGACTACTTGGAGTATTCGGCGCGGTATTTCGTGCAGACGGCTGCGGGCGCTGTGGTGGACACGTCGAAGTTGACGAATGCGGGTGGCACGCCGGATTACAACTATGACGCGGTTTCGGGGGTGTCGTATGACATCGACATCGCGAAGCCGGTGGGTGCGCGGATCGTGGATCTGTCGTTCGAGGGTGTGGCGGTCGATCCGGCGGCGTGGTTCGTTTTGGCGGTGAACAATTACCGGGCGGGCGGGGGCGGTAATTTTCCGCATGTGCCGGGTGCGAAGCAGGTGTGGGCGGATTCGGACGAGATCCGCAACACGATCATCAACTGGGTGAAGGCGAAGGGGTCGGTGGATCCGGCGGGGTTCGCTTCGGTGGGCTGGCGGTTGACGCGGGATGGTGTGCCGGTGTTCTGAGGGCTGTCCTGTGATGGAGCGGCCGTTCCCTGTGGGCAGGGGGCGGCCGCTTCTGTCTGTGGGGGGGGTCAGTTGGTCTGGACGAGGGGGGTGAGGACGGGGCTCGGGGTGGGGATTCGGGGGTTGTGGGCGGGGTTGAGGCCAAAGGTGGTGAAGGCGGTGCGGTTGGGGAGGGGGTAGGGGGTGGTGCCGGTGAGGTCGTTGAGGATGGTGGCGCTGCGCCAGGCGGCGAGGCCGAGGTCGGGGGCGCCGACGCCGTGGGTGTGGCGTTCGGCGTTCTGGACGTAGACGTGGCCGGTGACGGTGGGGTCGAGGACGAGGCGGAAGTGGTCGTCGATGCGGGGGCGTGCGGAGGCGTCGCGGCGCAGGTAGGGGTCGAGGCCATTGAGGAGGTTGTCGAGGGGGCGTTCGCGGTAACCGGTGGCGAGGACGACGGCGTCGGTGGTGAGGCGGGAGCGGGTGCCTTGCTGGGTGTGTTCGAGGTGGAGTTCGACGCGGGTGGTGGCGACGCGGCCTGCGGTGCGTACGCGGACGCCGGGGGTGAGGGTGGTGTCGGGCCAGCCGCCGTGGAGGGTGCGTCGGTAGAGCTCGTCGTGGATGGCGGCGATGGTGTCGGCGTCGATGCCTTTGTGGAGTTGCCATTGGCGGGGGATGAGTTCGTCGCGTACGGATTCGGGGAGTGCGTGGAAGTAGCGGCTGTAGTCGGGGGTGAAGTGTTCGAGGCCGAGTTTGGAGTACTCCATGGGGGCGAAGGCGGCGGTGCGGGCGAGCCAGTGGATTTTTTCGGCTCCGGCGGGGCGGGCGCGCAGGAGGTCGAGGAAGATTTCGGCGCCTGACTGGCCGGAGCCGATCACGGTGATGTGGGGGGCTTTGAGGAGGTGTTCGCGGTGGTGGAGGTAGTCCGCGGAGTGGATGACGGGGGCGGATTCGGCTTCGGCGAGGGGTTTGAGGGGGTCGGGGATGAAGGGTTCGGTGCCGACGCCGATGGCGACGTTGCGGGTGTGGGCGCGGCCGAGGGCTCTGGCTTCGCCGTGGGTGTCGATTTGGGTGAAGTCGACTTCGAAGAGGGCGTGTTCGGTGTTCCAGCGGACGGCGTCGACCTGGTGGCCGTAGTGGAGTCCGGGGAGCCGGTCGCTGACCCAGCGGCAGTAGGAGTCGTATTCGGTGCGTTGGATGTGGAAGCGCTCGGCGAAGTAGAAGGGGTAGAGGCGGTCCTGGTCGCGTAGGTAGTTGAGGAAGGACCAGGGGCTGGCGGGGTCGGCGAGGGTGACGAGGTCGGCGAGGAAGGGGACTTGGAGGGTGGCGCCGTCGATGAGGAGGCCGGGGTGCCAGTGGAAGGCGGGGCGTTGTTCGTAGAAGGCGGTGGTGAGGGGCTGGTGGTGTCCGGGGGTGGCGGGTACGCCGTGGGCGAGGGCGGCGAGGGAGAGGTTGAAGGGGCCGATGCCGATGCCGACGAGGTCGTGTGGCTGGTCGGGTTCGGGTGTGGGCCTGTCGGTCATCGGGGTGTGCTGCCTTCCGCGAGGGCGTCTGTGACGGTGGTGACGAGGTCGATGAGGGTGTGGAGGTCGTCGGGGGTGGTGTGGGGGTTGAGGAGGGTGGCTTTCAGCCAGCGGCGGCCCTGGGCTTCGGCGCGGCCGAGTACGGCGTGGCCGCGGTTGAGGAGGGTGCGGCGGATGGTGGCGACGGTGTGGTCGGAGGCGCCGGTGGGGCGGAAGAGGACGGTGCTGATGGTGGGGCGGTCGTAGAGGTCGAGGGTGGGGTGGGTGGTGATGAGGTCGGCGAGGTGGTGGGCGGTGGCGATGGTGCGGTCGATGAGGTCGGCGAGTCCGGTGCGGCCGAGTGCCTGGAGGGTGACGGCGATTTTGAGGGCGTCGGGTCTGCGGGTGGTGCGCAGGGAGCGGCCGAGGAGGTCGGGGAGGCCGGCTTCGGTGTCGTCGTCGGCGTTGAGGTAGGGGGCGTGGTGGTGGAGTGGGTCGAGGTGGTGGTGGTCGGGGACGGCGAGGAGTGAGGCGGAGGCGGGTTGCCAGCCGAGTTTGTGCAGGTCGAAGGTGACGCTGTGGGCGCGGTCGAGGCCGTGGAGTGTGCCGCGGTGGGTGGGGCTGAAGAGGAGTGGTCCGCCGTAGGCGGCGTCGATGTGGAGTTCGGCGCCGTGGGTGGTGCAGAGGTCGGCGATGGCGTCGATGGGGTCGATCTGTCCGGTGTCGGTGGTGCCGGCGGTGGCGGTGACGAGGAGGGGGTGGTGGTGAAGGCGGGTGAGGGTTTCGTCGAGTGCGGTGAGGTCGATGACGCCTGTGGGGGCGGGGATGACGGTGGGTTCGGGGAGTCCGAGGAGCCAGGTGGCGCGGTGGATGCTGTGGTGGGCGTTGGCTCCGCGGATGGTCTGTACGGGGCCGTGGCGTTCGCGGGCGAGGAGAAGGGCGAGTTGGTTGGCTTCGGTGCCGCCGGTGGTGATGACGGCGTCTGGTGTGGTGGCGTGGGGGTAGATCTCGGCGGCGAGTGCGGCGGTGAGGTCGGTTTCGAGGGTGGAGGCGGCGGGGGCCTGGTCCCAGGAGTCCATGGAGGGGTTGAGTGCGCTGGCGGCGAGGTCGGCGGCGGCGGCGAGTGCGAGGGGTGGGGTGTGGAGGTGGGCGGCGCAGTGGGGGTGTGCGGGGTCTGCGGCGCCTTCGGCGAGTGCGGTGACGAGGGTGCGCAGGGCGTGTTCGGCGCCGACTCCGGTGTGCGGGATGAGGGGGTGGCCTGTGGTGCGCATGCGGGCGGTGGTGGTGTGGGGTCCGCCTGCGGGCAGGGGGCCGCCGCGCCGGTCCGCTCCTTGCTGGAGGGCGTCGAGGACCGTGTCGAGGAGGGGGCGCAGGGCGGCGGGGCCTGCGGTGCCTCCGGCGAGGGGTGGGGTGGGCATGGGTGGTGGGCCCTTCGGGTGCGCGGGGGTGGACATGCCAGCTTGTCCGGGTTTCGTGCGGCGCGGCCGAAGAGCTCAACGATTCGGACTCTAAAGGGGTACTGCTGGTCGGTCGGGTCCGTTTGCCGGGGGTTCGCCTGCTATGGGTGTGCCCGGTCGCCCTTGGGGAGGGGCGGCCGGGCACGGGTGGGGGGTGGGGCGGGGTGGGTCAGTGGGTGTCGCGGACGGTGAGGGCGCGGCGGAGGTCGTCGAGCTGGTCGGTGAGTTTGCGGCGCAGGGCGGGGGTGAGGGTCTGGTCGTCGAGGGCGCGGGTGCCGAGGTCGAGGCTCGGGGTGTCGACGGTGGTGGCGGGGAAGGCGTAGCGTCCGGCTGCTTCGGCGATGGCGGGGCCGCGGCGCAGGGCGAGGGCGGTCGCCGCGGGGTAGTAGCGGGGTACGTACTCGCGTACGAGTTCGTCCTGTTCGGGTTGCCAGAAGCCTTGGGCGGTGGCGGTGAAGAGGTAGTTGGAGAGGGTGTCGTCGCCGAACATGGCGTGCCAGGCGGCGGCTTTGGCTTCGGGGGTGGGGAGGGCGGCCCGGCAGCGGGCGGCGCCTTCCTGTCCGGTGGCGCTGGGGTCCTGGGCGAGTTCGGCGTCGATGGTGGCCTGGTCGGTGGCGCCGAGGACGGCGAGGCGGGTGAGGATGCGCCAGCGGAGTTCGGGGTCGAGTTCGGGTCCGCCGGGGACGGTGCCGCCGGTGAGCCAGTCCTGGATGCAGTCGGGCTGGGTGGCGGCGTCGATGAAGTGGCGTACGGCGATGAGGCGCAGGCCGGGTGCGGAGCCGTCCTCGGTGCGGCGGATCAGGTCGCGGCAGATGGTGGTGAGGGTGGCGAGGGCGGTGGGGCGGTGCTCGGGAGCCAGGTAGCGGTCGGTGATGTGGAGGGCGGCGAAGGAGAGGACTCCCTGGACGACGGCGAGGTCGGATTCGTGCGGGAGGTGGGTGCGGGCTGCGGCCAGGTAGGCGGCGGGGGCGAGTTCGCCGTCGCGGACCATGTCGCGTGCGGTGTTCCAGAGGAGGGCGCGGGTCAGCGGGTCGGGGATGCCGGAGAGGGAGCGCAGGGCGGTTTCCCAGGACTCGGGGTCGAGGCGGATCTTGGCGTAGGTGAGGTCGTTGTCGTTGAGGACGAGGAGGGCGGGGCGGCGGCCGGGCAGCGGGGCGGCGCTCTCGCTCTGGGGGACGTCGAGTTCGAAGCGTTCGCGCAGGACGAGCCGGTCGGGTCCTGACTGGGTGTCCAGGGTGTGCTCGTAGGCGCCGACGGTGATGCGGTGGGGGCGGCTGCCGTCGTGGTCGACGGTGAGGGTCCACCGGCCGTCGCTCTCGCTGACCTGGGCGGTGAGGGTGTCGATGCCGGTGGTGCGCAGCCAGTGTCCGGCCCAGGCGTGGACGTCGCGGTCGGTGGCGGAGGCGAGGTTGTCGATAAAGTCGGCGAGGGTGGCGTTGGCGAATTTGTGGCGGGCGAAGTGGGTGTTGATGCCGGCGAGGAAGTCCTTCTCGCCGAGCCAGGCGACGAGCTGGCGCAGGGCGGACGCGCCCTTGGCGTAGCTGATGCCGTCGAAGTTGAGGAGGGCGGACGCGGTGTCGGGGACGGCGTCGGGGTCGGGGGCGACGGGGTGGGTGGAGGGGCGCTGGTCGGCGTCGTAGCCCCAGCCCTTGCGGGCGACGCCGAACTCGACCCAGGTGTCGGTGAAGCGGGTGGCTTCGGCGAGGGTCTGGTAGCCCATGTACTCGGCGAAGGACTCGTTGAGCCAGATGTCGTCCCACCAGGAGAGGGTGACGAGGTCGCCGAACCACATGTGGGCCATCTCGTGGGAGATGACCATGGCGCGGGTCTGGCGTTCGGTGTCGGTGACGGCGGAGCGGTAGACGAACTCGTCGCGGAAGGTGACGAGGCCGGGGTTCTCCATGGCGCCCGCGTTGAATTCGGGGACGAATGCCTGGTCGTACGAGTCGAAGGGGTAGGGCTCGTCGAACTTCTCGTGGTACCGGTCGAAGCAGGCGCGGGTGATGTCGAGGATCTCGTCGGCGTCGGCGTCGAGATAGGGGGCGAGGGAGCGGCGGCAATGGATGCCGAAGGGCAGTCCGGCGTGTTCGGTGGTGATCGAGTACCAGGGGCCGGCGGCGACGGCGACGAGGTAGGTGGAGATGCGGGGGGTGGGGGCGATGGACCAGCGGCCGTCGCCGGTGTGTTCGGCGGTTCCGTTGCCGAGGACGGTCCAGCCGGTGGGGGCGGTGACGGTGATCTCGAAGACGGATTTGAGGTCGGGCTGGTCGAACGCGGCGAAGACGCGCTGGACGTCGTCCATGAAGAGCTGGGTGTAGAGGTATGTCTCACCGTCGGTGGGGTCGGTGAAGCGGTGCATGCCTTCGCCGGTGCGGCTGTAGCGCATGGCGGCGTCGGCGCGCAGTTCGTGCGGGCCCTCGGTGAGTGCGGTGAGGGGGTAGCGGCTGTCGACGAGGAGGTCCGGGTCGAGGGGGTGTCCGTCCAGCGTGAGGGAGCGCAGGGTGGCGGGCTTGAGCTCGACGAACGTGTCTCCGGCCGCGTGGGCGGTGAAGTGGATGACGGTGCGGGAGTCGAAGGTCTCCTCGCCGGTGGTGAGATCGAGGTCGATCGTGTACCTGTGTACGTCGAGGAGCTGGGCTCGGGTCTGCGCTTCGCTGCGCGTCAGTACGGACATGCGCCCATGCTGCCGTACGCGTGCGAGGGTGTGCAGCCGGGTTCCCGCAGAGCTGGGTGCGGGGGTGGGTGGTCCGGTGGGGCCGGGTTCAGGTGGTGTCGCCGTTCGCTGACTCCTCGGCGATCCGTTCGTGGTGGCGGATGACTTCGGCCACGACGAAGTTGAGGAGTTTCTCGGCGAACGCGGGGTCGAGTTTCGCGCTTTCGGCGAGTTGGCGCAGCCGGGCGATCTGGCGGCCTTCGCGGGCGGGGTCGGCGGGCGGCAGCTGGTGCTGGGCCTTGAGGTGGCCGACCTGCTGGGTGCATTTGAAGCGTTCGGCGAGCATGTGGACGACTGCGGCGTCGATGTTGTCGATGCTCTCACGCAGCCGGTTCAGTTCGGCGCGTACGGACTCGTCGATGTCGCTCGTGGTCATGGTCAGGGAGCTTAAACGAGAGGTGTCGTCCGGTGGGGGCCGATGGGTGTGTGCAATGGGGTATCCGGCCGCCCGGGACACTGCACTGACCGGCTGTACGTGCCGGTCCGGTGCTGCCGGCCGGTTCCGGCGGGGTGCGGGTGCCGGAACCGGGGGCGTGGGCGTCCTGTTGGTGGAGCTGGGCCCGGGGGCGCGGGTGTGACCGGCGCCCCCGGGGGTGGTCAGTGGTGACCGGGCTGAGGGGTCAGAGTGTGGCCGCCGCGGATGCGATGGCGGAGGCGAAGGTCGAGACCTCGGTGTACACACCCGGGGAGCCGGCCCGTGCGCAGCCGTCGCCCCAGCTGACGATGCCGACCTGGAGCCAGGCTCCGGCGTTGTCCTTGCGGAACATGGGGCCGCCGGAGTCGCCCTGGCAGGTGTCGACGCCACCGGTGGCGAGGTATCCGGCGCAGATCTCCTCGGCGGGGACGAGGGAGCCGCCGTACGCGGCCTGGCAGTTGGCGTCGGAGACGAAGGGCACGTTGGCCTTGAGGAGGTAGCGCTGCTGGCTGCCGCCCTCGGTGGCGGCGCCCCACCCGGCGACGGTGAAGGTGCCCTGGTTGTAAGCGGTGGTCGTGGCGATCTTCAGGGTCGGCTGGTTGACGGGCGCGGCGAGTTTGATCAGTGCCCAGTCCTTGCCCGTGCCGTTGTAGCCGGGGGCCCTGAGGACCTTGGTCGACCTGACCTTGACGGCGGAGGACGACTGGAGGTCGACGACGCCCGTGGTGGCGACGATGGAGGTGTTGCTGCCCGAGCCGTTCACGCAGTGGGCGGCGGTCAGGACGATGTCCTTGGCGTAGAGGGCGCCGCCGCAGCCCATGGAGAGCCGGACCATGAAGGGGAACTCGCCCTGGGCGGCGCGGGTTCCGCCGACGACGGGGGTGGGGGCGGCGGAGGCGGTGGGCTGGAGGCTGACGGTGGCGAGGGCCACGGCGGCTATGACGGCGCATCTTTTCAGCGCGCGTAGAAGCTGCTTCACGGACTGCCTTCTTTCGTGGGTGCGTGGAGGGTGGCACGCCGGAGCCGGAGTCCTGCCACAGGCAGTTCTCGACATGAACCCGACAAGGGCGTGAGGGGATTATCGGGAAGTGATCACCGCGTCCACAAGGCATACTTTCCAGCCACGCCCGCCGGGTGCACGGCGGCCGGCGGGCGCGCCTGGCGGCATACAGTGGAACTCCGCCGAGCGTTACGGATGGGGGTGCCGGCGTGCGTGAGGGCAGTCCGGTGGTCCACGGGTTCCCGCATATCGACACCGTCCGGCGCGCGATCACCGCGCTGTACCGGCGGATCTCCCGCGACGGTGTGCACGCGTACGCCACGAGCCTGGTACCCGCCGACGCGGCCTTCTCCGACGTGGACGACGCGCGTGCGGGGGCCCAGCGGGTGGCGCACGCGATGGTCCAGCACCTGAGGCTGCCGGATGCGCGCATGATCGTCGGCTTCCGGCGGATGGACCACGCCGCGAGCGTCGAACTGGCGGCGGGGCCCGAGTACTTCATCGAGCTCAACGACCGGTTCCGCACACACCGCCGGGACATCGGTGCCGCGCTGGCGCACGAGGTCACGCACGTCCTGCTGCACCGGCTGGGACTGGAGTTCCCCGGCACGCGCGACAACGAGATCCTGACCGACACGGTGGCCGCGTACCTCGGGGCGGGCTGGCTGCTGCTCGACGCCTTCCGTGAGGACGCGACGTCCAGCCAGAAGCTCGGCTATCTCACACCGGAGGAGTTCGGATACGTCCTGGCGAAGCGGGCGCTGGTCTTCGACGAGGACCCCTCGCCGTGGTTCACCAGCCCGCAGGCGTACACGGCGTACACGAAGGGGCGGGAACTGGCCCTGCGCGACGGGCGGCAGCCGCCGCTGACGGAGGCGGGGTGGGCGGGCCGGCGCCGTTACGCGAAGGAGCGGCGGTACGCGCGCGAGCACCCGGGAGCCGTCGCGGACCCGGCCGCCCCGTACGCGTTCGAGGGCGGTGGTGCGGGACTGCGGGTGTCGTTCGGCTGCCCCACGTGCCACCAGCGCCTGAGGATGCCGGTACGGGGGCGGGTGCGGGTGCGCTGCGGGGTGTGCCGGATGGTGCTGGAGTGCGATACGTGAAAAAGGGGCGGGCGCCTGGCCCGACCCCTTCGCCCTCCCCCGCCGGACGGGCTCGTCCGGCCCGACCGTGTGCGGGGCGAGCCCCGCGAGCGGGGACGGAGCGGGACCAGGTGGCCGGTCACCGCTCCGTCGTCGTACTACGCCGCCCGGCGACCGCGCGAGGCGGAGCCACCACGGCCGGCTCCGGCCGCACGGCCCGCACCACCGGAACGGCCCGCCCCGGCGCCCCGGGACTCACCGCCACCGCGTGCGGACCCCGCACCACCGGTACGCGCCTCGCCACCGGTGCCACCGGCGCCACCCGCACCACCCGCACCACCGCGGCGCCCGCGGCCCCGGGTCCCGGCTCGGAATCCGCCGGACGTCGCGCCCGCCGCGCCGCCGGCTGACCGTGTGCGCGGCTTCGGCTGGGCCTGCTGCGGAACCTCGATGACGATCGCGATACCGGAGGGCTCGCGGGCCCCCGTGATCCGGACCAGTTCCTCGTCGCTCGACTTGATGCGGGTGGTGTGCGGGGCGATGCCCGCGTCCTGCATCAGCCGCGTCATCTCGCGCTTCTCCTCGGGCAGCACCAGCGTGACGACGCTGCCTGACTCCCCGGCACGTGCCGTGCGCCCGCCGCGGTGGAGGTAGTCCTTGTGATCGGTGGGCGGGTCCACGTTGACGACCAGGTCGAGGTCGTCGACGTGGATGCCACGGGCTGCCACGTTGGTCGCCACGAGCGCGGTGACCTCGCCGGTCTTGAACTGGTCCAGCGTCCGGTTGCGCTGCGGCTGGGACCGGCCGCCGTGCAGGGCGGCGGCCCTGACACCGCTGGCGAGCAGGCGCTTGGCGAAGCGGTCGGCGGCGCGCTTGGTGTCGACGAACATGATCACGCGGCCCTGGCGGGCGGCGATCCTGAGGGCGACGGCCTTCTTGTCGGTCTCGTCCATGACATGCAGCACGTGGTGCTCCATGGTGGTGACCGCACCGGCCGACGGGTCGACGGAGTGCACGACCGGGTCGGTGAGGAACATCTTCACCAGGCGGTCGATGTTCTTGTCCAGGGTCGCGGAGAACAGCATCCGCTGACCGTCCGGCTCGACCTGCTTGAGCAGGGCGACGACCTGCGGCATGAAGCCCATGTCGGCCATCTGGTCGGCCTCGTCGAGGACGGTGATCGCGACCTCGTCGAGACGGCAGTCGCCGCGCTCGATGAGGTCCTTGAGGCGGCCCGGCGTGGCGACGAGCACCTCGGCACCACGGCGCAGCGTGCCGGACTGCTTGCTGATCGACATACCGCCGACGACGGTGGCGAGCCGCAGGTTCACGGCCGTGGCGTACGGCGTGAGGGCGTCACTGACCTGCTGGGCGAGCTCACGGGTCGGCACGAGGACCATCACCAGCGGCGCGCGCGGCTCGGCGCGGCGGCCGGCGGTGCGGGCCAGCAGGGCCAGGCCGAAGGCGAGCGTCTTGCCGGAACCGGTGCGGCCGCGGCCGAGGATGTCCCGGCCGGCCAGCGAGTTCGGCAGGGTGGCGCCCTGGATGGGGAACGGCTCGGTGACGCCCTGCGCGGTGAGCGTCTTGAGCAGTGCTGCGGGCATGTCCAGCTCGGCGAACGCCTCGACGGCGGGCAGGGCGGGGGTCATGGATTCCGGCAGGGCGAACTCACCCTGGGGAGCGGGGGCACGGCGCCTGGCCGGTGCCTTGCCGGCTCCCCGGCCGGTTGCCTGTGCCTGGACCGGGCCACGTCCCCGGGTCGGACGGGTGGTGCGGGTGGCCGGTCGGTCCTGGCGTTCGGAGCGGGTCATACGGAATTGCCCTCCTGGGGGATTCCTGGGTTACTGCGGACTGCTTGGTGGACTGCTTGATGTGCGCCCCAGGATGCAGCACAAAGCGGGATGTCCCGGAGACAGCACAAACCGGGGCCCGCACCTTCACGGTGCGGGCCCCGGTCGCGAGGTACGCGTCCGGCGATCAGGCCGGGACGATGTTCTCCGCCTGCGGGCCCTTCTGGCCCTGCGTGACGTCGAAGGAGACCTTCTGGCCCTCCTGGAGCTCACGGAAGCCCTGGGTGGCGATGTTCGAGTAGTGGGCGAAGACGTCGGCGCCGCCGCCGTCCTGCTCGATGAAGCCGAAGCCCTTTTCCGAGTTGAACCACTTCACGGTTCCAGTAGCCATGTCGATCTCCTAAAATAGGTGCAGTGCCGGAAATCCGCACTTTACGAATTCCAAGTCGCCGCATTGAGCCCCACCCGGAGAAAGCCGGAAAACAATAAAGCGCCTGAGGAAGCATTCCCGTCAGGCGCACATAAAGTTCATGGGTACCAAAACTGCAACTGGACCACCGTAGCACGTCATCTCGCTCTGCGGGAGTCCTTGTGGATCACGCCACATCGAGCGGCGGGGAACGCGGGAAGGCGCCCCCCACGGAGCCGCCCGATGATCGTCGGTGCGGCTCCCAGGGGGCTGCGCTCTCACCCGTCGTTGGTCCGGCGGACCGTGCGCAGGGGGTGCCCCGGGCGCCACACCCGTACCACCAGGGTGTCACCGCCCTCCAGGCCCGTGTGGACCACCTCGGTCAGCTCCGTACGGAACAGGTGGAACGGCACCGGCGGGCTCGCGTCCTCGATGAACCGCGCCAGCGTCGCCGGGTCGGTCACCTCGGCCGCGCGCCCGGAGATCCGGACATCGCCGTCCGCCATCTCCGCGCCGGCTCCCGGGTTGGCCTGCACCGCGAACCTGGGGTCGCGCCGCAGGTCCAGCGCCTTGCGCGAGTTCGGCATCATGCCGAGCAGCAGCTCGTCGTAGCGGAAGTCCACCTCCAGGCCGGTGACCCGGGGCGAGCCGTCCTTGCGGAGGGTCGCCAGGACATGGTGCCGGTACAGCTGGAAGCGCTTTCGCACGGTCTCGGCGAACGCCGGTTCCGCCGTCCTGAAATCTGCCCACGAACTCGATGTCATGAGACCAGGGAACACGGGATACCCGACATCTTCTGTCCGGTTTCCCGAGCGTCACCGGGGCGGACGCCCTACGGGGTGCCGGGGGCGTAGCGGCTCACCGGTGCGAGGGTGACGACCAGGGCGGAGCCCATCGTCCTGAGCACGCCCGGGGACCCGTCCGTGGACAGGACCGCGTCGTAGCGGTCCAGCTCGATCCCGGTGCCGTCCACGGCCGCGCCGTCCTCCAGGGCCAGGGCGAGGACCGCGCCGCCGGCCGGTGGCATCAGCAGGACCGTGCCGCGGACGACCGCGGTCGCCGCCCGCGTACGGGATCGGCGGTACATCACGTTGACGTTGACGACCGGGCCGCCGAGGAGGTGGCCGACGGTCTCCCGGTCGCCGGGGAAGTCGTACGGCCAGAGGGGCTCGTCCACGATGTGGTGTTCCCCGCCCACCAGCAGGTCCATGCCCTCGCCCCCGACGACGGTCAGGGTGCGGTCGACCCCCGGGAAAACGGAGAAGGGCCCGTCATCGGCGACGTCCGCCAGGCTGATCCGCCAGTCGAAGGCATCCGAGCCGGCGTCCTCGGGCCATACGGCGATCTCCCGGGTGACTCCCCCGCCGTTCCTCCAGGGCACGGGCGGGCGGCCGGCCGCCCGCAGTACACGCGGCGTCATCGGACGCTCCCCCGCGCCGTGGCCGCCGTCAGCCAGTGCGGGAACTCTCCGGCAAGCCGGTCGTACGGTTCCGCGTCGGGCACCTGCCGCGGATCGTCTCCCGCGCGGAAGGAGCCCGCGTTGTCCACCGGGCGCCTGGCGGGTACGGCGGGGTCGTCGAGTGCGCGCAGGGAGTCGAACCGGGAGCTCCGCTTGTTGCCGGAGCCGATGGACCGCATGGCCGGGCCTGGGGGTGTGGGCGGGCCGGTCATGGCGGTCTCCGTTCTGCGGTCTGCCGACGTCTGAGAGTAGGTCACGCCGGGACCCCCGCTCCGCCCGGCCGCCTCGCTGCCGCACGGTGCCCGACGCCCCCGGGACGCGCCACGGCGCCCACCAGAGTCCGGTCGGGGACAGGGCAGGCGCCGCGTTCAGTTCCGTACGCCGTTGTACGGGACGTCTTTTGTGTGCCGCGATCAGACCGTCAGTGAACGGTCCGTCGGGCGGATCGGGGCCGGCAGTGCGCTGGTCCCGGTCAGGTACCGGTCCACACCGCGTGCCGCGGAGCGGCCCTCGGCGATGGCCCAGACGATCAGTGACTGGCCTCGGCCCGCGTCTCCGGCGACGAACACGCCGTCGACGTTGGTCGCGTACTCCCCGTCCCGTGCCACGTTACCCCGCTCGTCGAGGTCGAGGCCGAACTGGTGGACGAGGCCGTTGGCCTGGTCGGTTCCGGTGAAGCCCATGGCCAGGGTGACGAGCTGGGCGGGGATGCGCCGCTCGGTCCCGGGCTTCTGCTCCAGCTTACCGCCCTTGAACTCCACCTCGACCAGGTGGAGTGCCTGGACGTCGCCGTTCTCGTCGCCCTCGAAGTGGGTGGTCGAGACGGAGTAGACCCGCTCGCCGCCCTCCTCGTGCGCGGAGGTGACCTTGTAGAGCATCGGGAAGGTCGGCCACGGCTGGTTGGCGTTCCGGTCCTCGCCCGGCTTCGGCATGATCTCCAGCTGGGTGACGGAGGCCGCGCCCTGCCGGTGGGCGGTGCCGACGCAGTCGGCGCCGGTGTCGCCGCCGCCGATGACGACGACGTGCTTGCCCTCGGCGGAGATCGGGGAGACCGTCAGGTCGCCCTCCCGCACCTTGTTGGCGAGCGGCAGGTACTCCATCGCGAAGTGCACGCCGTTCAGCTCACGGCCCGGGACGGGCAGGTCGCGGGAGACGGTGGCGCCCGCGGCGATGACGACCGAGTCGTAGCGGCGCCGGAGCTTGGCGGCGTCGATGTCCTTGCCGATCTCCACCTCCGTACGGAACTTGGTGCCTTCCGCGCGCATCTGCTCGATGCGGCGGTTGATGTGCGACTTCTCCATCTTGAACTCGGGGATGCCGTAACGGAGCAGGCCGCCGATGCGGTCGGCGCGCTCGTAGACGACGACCGTGTGGCCGGCCCGGGTCAGCTGCTGGGCGGCGGCCAGACCGGCGGGGCCTGAGCCGATGACGGCCACGGTCTTGCCGGAGAGGCGCTCGGGCGGCTGCGGGGTGACGTCGCCCCGGTCCCACGCCTTGTCGATGATGGAGACCTCGACGTTCTTGATGGTGACGGCCGGCTGGTTGATGCCGAGCACACACGCCGACTCGCACGGAGCGGGGCACAGGCGGCCCGTGAACTCCGGGAAGTTGTTCGTGGCGTGGAGGCGCTCGGACGCGGCCGTCCAGTCCTCGCGGTAGGCGTAGTCGTTCCACTCGGGGATGAGGTTTCCGAGCGGGCAGCCGTTGTGGCAGAACGGGATGCCGCAGTCCATGCAGCGGCCGGCCTGCTTGCTGATGATCGGGAGCAGCGAGCCCGGAACGTAGACCTCGTTCCAGTCCTTGAGCCGTTCGCCGACGGGGCGGGTCTCGGCGACCTCGCGGCCGGTGGTCAGGAAGCCCTTGGGGTCAGCCATTGGTCGCCGCCTCCATCATCTTCTCGGTGGTCTCCTGCTCGGAGAGACCGGCGAGCTCGGCGGCGTCCTTGGCGGCGAGCACTGCCTTGTAGGCGGACGGGATGATCTTGCTGAACCTGGAGGCACCGCCGTCGGAGCGGTCCCACTCGGCGAGCAGCTTCTCGGCGACCGTGGAACCGGTCTCCTCCTGGTGGCGGCGCACCACGTCGTGCAGCCACTGCTTGTCGGTGTCGTCGAGTGTCTCGATGGCGCCGAGGTTGCCGATGTTGACGTTGTCGCGGTCCAGGTCGATGACGTACGCGACGCCGCCGGACATGCCCGCGGCGAAGTTGCGTCCGGTCTCGCCGAGCACGACGGCGTAACCACCGGTCATGTACTCGCAGCCGTGGTCGCCCACGCCCTCGGAGACGACCGTCGCGCCGGAGTTGCGGACGCAGAACCGCTCCCCGGTCCGGCCGCGCAGGAACAGTTCGCCGCTGGTCGCACCGTAGGCGATGGTGTTGCCCGCGATGGTGGAGTACTCGGCGAGGTGGTCGGCGCCGCGGTCCGGGCGGACGATGACGCGCCCGCCGGAGAGGCCCTTGCCGACGTAGTCGTTGGCGTCGCCCTCAAGGCGCAGCGTGACGCCGCGGGGGACGAAGGCGCCGAAGGACTGGCCGGCGGAACCGGTGAAGGTCACGTCGATGGTGTTCTCGGGCAGGCCCGCACCGCCGAACTTCTTGGTGACCTCGTGGCCGAGCATGGTGCCGACCGTCCGGTTGATGTTGCGGATGGCGATCTGCGCCCGGACGGGCTGGGCCGCTTCGGCGCTCTCGGCACCGAGCGCGTCGGCGGCGAGCTTGATCAGTTCGTTGTCGAGTGCCTTGGTGAGGCCGTGGTCCTGCTCGACGACCTGGTGGCGGACCGCGCCCTCGGGCAGTGCCGGCACGTGGAAGAGGGGCTTGAGGTCGAGGCCCTGCGCCTTCCAGTGGGTGACGGCCCGGTCGGTGTCGAGGAGTTCGGCGTGGCCGACTGCCTCCTCGATCGAACGGAAGCCGAGCTCGGCGAGGATCTCGCGGACCTCCTCGGCGATGAACTCGAAGAAGTTGACGATGTACTCGGCTTTGCCGGAGAACCGCTCGCGCAGGACGGGGTTCTGGGTGGCGATGCCGACCGGACAGGTGTCCAGGTGGCAGACGCGCATCATGACGCAGCCGGAGACGACGAGCGGCGCGGTCGCGAAGCCGAACTCCTCGGCGCCCAGCAGCGCGGCGATGACGACGTCGCGGCCGGTCTTGAGCTGTCCGTCGGTCTGGACGACGATGCGGTCGCGCAGGCCGTTGAGGAGAAGGGTCTGCTGGGTCTCGGCGAGGCCGAGCTCCCAGGGGCCGCCCGCGTGCTTGAGCGAGGTGAGCGGGGAGGCGCCCGTGCCGCCGTCGTGGCCGGAGATGAGGACGACGTCCGCGTGTGCCTTGGAGACACCAGCGGCGACCGTGCCGACACCGACCTCGGAGACCAGCTTCACGTGGATGCGGGCCGCCGGGTTGGCGTTCTTGAGGTCGTGGATCAGCTGGGCCAGGTCCTCGATGGAGTAGATGTCGTGGTGCGGCGGCGGGGAGATCAGGCCGACGCCCGGGGTGGAGTGCCGGGTCCTGGCGACCCACGGGTAGACCTTGTGGCCGGGCAGCTGGCCGCCCTCGCCTGGCTTGGCGCCCTGCGCCATCTTGATCTGGATGTCGTCCGCGTTGACCAGGTACTCGCTGGTCACTCCGAAGCGGCCGGAGGCGACCTGCTTGATGGAGGAGCGGCGTGCCGGGTCGTACAGGCGGTCCGCGTCCTCGCCGCCCTCACCGGTGTTGGACTTGCCGCCCAGCTGGTTCATGGCGATGGCGAGGGTCTCGTGCGCCTCGCCGGAGATCGAGCCGTAGGACATGGCTCCGGTCGAGAAGCGCTTGACGATCTCGGAGACGGGCTCGACCTCGTCGACCGGGACCGGCTCGCGGCCCGGTGCGAAGTTGAACAGGCCGCGGAGCGTCATGAGGCGCTCGGACTGCTCGTTCACCCGGCCCGTGTACTGCTTGAAGATGTCGTACCGGCGGTTGCGGGTGGCGTGCTGGAGGCGGAAGACCGTCTCCGGGTCGAACAGGTGGGGTTCGCCCTCCCGGCGCCACTGGTACTCGCCGCCGATCTCCAGCGCGCGGTGCGAGGCCGCGATGCCGGAGGCGGGGTACGCCTTGGTGTGCCGGGCGGCGACCTCCTTGGCGACGACCTCCAGGCCGGCGCCGCCGATCTTGGTCGCGGTGCCGTTGAAGTACTTCGCGACGAACGCCTCGTCCAGGCCGACGGCCTCGAAGACCTGGGCGCCGCGGTAGGAGGCGACGGTCGAGATGCCCATCTTGGACATGACCTTCAGGACGCCCTTGCCGAGCGCGTAGATCAGGTTCCGGATGGCCTGCTCGGCCTCGATGCCCTCGATGAACGTACCGGCGCGGCCGAGGTCCTCGACGGACTCCATCGCCAGGTACGGGTTGACCGCGGCGGCGCCGTAACCGATCAGGAGGGCGACGTGGTGGACCTCGCGGACGTCGCCGGCCTCGACCAGCAGCCCCACCTGGGTGCGCTGCTTGGTGCGGATGAGGTGGTGGTGGACGGCCGAGGTGAGGAGCAGGGAGGGGATCGGCGCGTGTTCGGCGTCGGAGTGCCGGTCGGAGAGGACGACCAGGCGGGCGCCGCTCTCTATGGCGGCGTCGACCTCGTTGCAGATCGCCTCGATCCGGGCGGCGAGGGCGTCGCCGCCGCCGCTGACCCGGTAGAGCCCGGAGAGCGTGGCCGCCTTCAGGCCCGGCATGTCGCCGTCCGCGTTGATGTGGATGAGCTTGGCCAGCTCGTCGTTGTCGATCACCGGGAAGGGCAGCGCGACGCTGCGGCACGCGGCGGCGGTCGGCTCCAGGAGGTTGCCCTGCGGGCCGAGCGTGGAGCGCAGCGAGGTGACGAGCTCCTCGCGGATGGCGTCCAGCGGCGGGTTGGTGACCTGGGCGAAGAGCTGGGTGAAGTAGTCGAAGAGCAGCCGGGGGCGCTCGGAGAGGGCGGCGATCGGCGAGTCCGTGCCCATGGAGCCGAGCGGTTCGCCCGCGGTGCGGGCCATCGGCGCGAGGATGACGCGGAGCTCTTCCTCGGTGTAGCCGAAGGTCTGCTGGCGGCGGGTGACCGAGGCGTGGGTGTGCACGATGTGCTCGCGCTCGGGGAGGTCGGAGAGCTCGATCTCGCCGGTCTCCAGCCACTCCTGGTAGGGCTGCTCGGCGGCGAGGGACGCCTTGATCTCGTCGTCCTCGACGATGCGGTGCTCGGCGGTGTCGACGAGGAACATCTTGCCGGGCTGGAGGCGGCCCTTGCGGACGACCTTGGCGGGGTCGATGTCCAGGACGCCGACCTCGGAGGAGAGGACGACGAGGCCGTCGTCGGTGACCCAGTAGCGGCCGGGGCGCAGACCGTTGCGGTCGAGGACCGCGCCGACCTGGGTGCCGTCGGTGAAGGTGACGCAGGCCGGACCGTCCCAGGGCTCCATCATCGTGGCGTGGTACTGGTAGAAGGCGCGGCGTGCGGGCTCCATCGAGGCGTGGTTCTCCCATGCCTCGGGGACCATCATCAGCACCGAGTGCGGCAGCGAGCGGCCGCCGAGGTGGAGCAGTTCCAGGACCTCGTCGAAGGAGGCCGAGTCGGAGGCGTCCGGGGTGCAGACGGGGAAGATCCGGTCCAGGGTCTCGCCGCTGAAGAGGCTGGAGGCGAGCTGGGACTCGCGGGCCTTCATCCAGTTGCGGTTGCCCTTGACGGTGTTGATCTCGCCGTTGTGCGCGACGAAGCGGTAGGGGTGTGCGAGCGGCCAGCTCGGGAAGGTGTTGGTGGAGAAGCGCGAGTGGACGAGCGCGACGGCGGTGGCGAAGCGGCGGTCGGAGAGGTCCGGGAAGAACGGCTCCAGCTGGCCGGTGGTGAGCATGCCCTTGTAGACGATCGTGCGCGCGGAGAGCGAGGGGAAGTAGACCCCGGCCTCGCGCTCGGCGCGCTTGCGCAGCACGAACGCCTTGCGGTCGAGGACGACACCTGTGCTCGTGCCGTCGGCGACGAAGAGCTGGCGGAACTCGGGCATGGTGAAGCGGGCCCCGTTGCCCAGGAGGTCCGGGGCGACCGGGACGTGGCGCCAGCCCAGGACCGTGAGGCCCTCTTCGGCGGCGATCTCCTCGATCGTGCGGACGGATTCGGAGGAGTCGTCCGCGGGCAGGAAGGCGATTCCGACGGCGTAGGAGCCGGCCTCGGGGAGGTCGAAGGTGACCTCATCGCGCAGGAAGGCGTCCGGGACCTGGAGCAGGATGCCGGCGCCGTCACCGGAGTCGGGCTCGGAACCTGTGGCGCCGCGGTGTTCGAGGTTGCGCAGTACGGTCAGCGCCTGCTCGACCAGCTCATGGCTGGCCACACCGGTCAGAGTGGCCACGAACCCGACGCCACAGGCGTCGTGCTCGTTACGGGGGTCGTACATCCCCTGCTGGGCGGGGCGACCGTCCATGGGCGACCAGGCGTGGATGCGCATCGGCTCTCCCGTCGTCGTCGTGGCATATGCAGTGCCGAGGGACGACGTTGGCCCTCTGCGAAATTTCGTGCAGGTTACATGATGGAACGCTTCTCAAAAAGCGGAAAGTCCGTTCCAGCATGCGGACGCCACGGTGAGCGCGGCGTGGGTGGCTCGCAGTCGGGGCGCACCGCAGTCGGCCGGTACCCGGGGGAGGCCGCGGAGAGCGGGCGTCGTTGCCCACGTGTGTCTGAGCCTCTTCCCCAGTGGTCAGCTAAATGAAACCGCTGGGTAACAGCTACTTACGTGTAGTCCTGTATAGAGGCTGATTTTACGTCGTGGCGGCTCGTTCCGCCCAGTGAGGCGCGGCACGACGTACGTCACACCGCCTCAGCCGCCGACCGCCACCCCGAAGGCCGTGCCGAGTCCGTAGGTGAGGGCCGCCGCGGTGCCGCCGAGCAGGAGCTGGCGCAGACCGCTCGACCACCAGCTGCGGGCGGTCACCCTGGCGACCACGGCTCCGCAGCCGAAGAGGCCGGTCAGGGCGAGCAGGACGGCGGGCCACAGGGCGGTGGCGCCGAGCAGGAAGGGCAGCACGGGCAGCAGCGCGCCGAGCGCGAAGGCGCCGAAGGAGGAGACCGCGGCGACCAGCGGCGACGGCAGGTCGCCCGGGTCGATCCCGAGCTCCTCGCGGGCATGGATCTCCAGCGCCTGCTCGGGGTCCCTGGACAGCTGCCTGGCGACTTCGTGGGCCAGCCCGGGCTCGACTCCGCGGGAGGTGTAGAGCGCCGCGAGCTCCGCCAGCTCGTCCTTGGGGTGCTTGCGCAACTCCCGCCGCTCGACGTCGAGTTCGGCTTCGACGAGCTCGCGCTGCGAGGCGACGGAGGTGTACTCGCCTGCCGCCATGGAGAACGCGCCCGCGGCCAGGCCCGCCAGACCGGTGATCACGATGGTCTGCTGCGAGACGGAGCCGCCCGCCACCCCGGTCATCAGGGCGAGGTTGGAGACCAGCCCGTCCATCGCACCGAACACCGCCGGACGCAGCCAGCCACCGTTCACATCGCGGTGGGTGTGGTTGTCGCGGTGCGCCTCGTGCAGGACGGCGTCGGTCTCGATGATGGACACAGCTCTTCCCTTCTCCCGAGGCAAGGGCCCTTCGTCCCCGCCCCTGCCGACACAGTCGAAAGTACGCACGGAAAACGTCTCCCGCCAGCAAGGAAGGCCGTACTTACCTCCTCCTGGGGGCGGCTCGGAGCAGCCCTGGGCGGGGGGTCCGCCCTGTCATCCGTGTGGCCCTTTTGTCGCCCCGGGCGGCCTCGCCCGGGCCCGCGCGTGGGACAGATCGCTCAGGTGGCCGCGGGTGGCCGCACCGGTGGCGGACGGCCGGGTGACGAGGGAAGGGTCGAGGCGATGGAGCTGATTGCGGGCGGTGCGGACGGGCCGCAGGGGGGTGTGGGCGCCGAGGACACCCCGGCGCGTACGGGGGCGGACGTCAGCGGGCCCGCCCGCCCCGCGCCGGTACGGGGTGAGCGGGCCCGTGGCGCGCTGCTCGGTCTGGCGGTGGGCGACGCGCTGGGCGCTCCGGCGGAGAACCTGCGCCCCTCGGAGATCCGCCGCCGCTGGGGCCGGATCGAGGGCTTCGTGAGCGAGGACCCGGCGGGCACGGACGACACGGAGTACGCGATCTTCTCCGGGCTGCTGCTCGCCAGGCACGGCTCCGCGCTGACCGTCTCGCATGTGGAGCGCGCCTGGCACCACTGGATCGCCGATCTGGACGAGGGGCCGTTCCGGGGGGCCGGATTCAGTGAACGCGGCACCCTGGAGAATCTGCGCCGGGGTCTGGCCGCCCCGATCTCGGCACAGCACCGGCACGCCTGGAGCGACGGTCTCGCGATGCGGGCGGCGCCGTTCGGGGTCTACGCGGCGGGCCGCCCCTCGGAGGCGGCCCGGCTGGTGGCGGTGGACGGCCGGGTGAGCCACGACGGGGAGGGCATCTACGGCGGGCAGGCGGTCGCGGCCGGGGTGGCCGCCGCGATGGTGGGGGCGGGGCCGGCGTCGGTGATCGCCGCCGCCCTGTCCGTCGTACCGATGGACTCCTGGACGGCGCGGTCGCTGCGGCGTGCGGTGTCGGCCGCGCGGCGGTCCTACTCCGACCGGCTGACGACGGAGCGCGCCGTGCGCTCCGCGGTGGTGATCGGCGGGTATCCGTGGACGGACCTGGCGCCCGAGGCGGTGGGGCTGGCCTTCGGCGCGTTCACCGCGGCGCGCGGCGACTTCCGTGCGTCGGTGCTGACGGCCGTCAACATGGGGCGCGACGCGGACACCACCGCCGCGGTGGCCGGGGCCCTCGCGGGGGCGCTGAACGGGGCGTCGGCGATCCCCCGGGAGTGGGGCGCGGCGATCGGTCCGGTACGCGGCAGCTGCCTGCCCTCGATGCGGGGGTACCACGTGCTGGACATCGCGGAGCTGCTGACGCCGGACGAGGCGGACGGCCCGGCGCCCCCGCCCTCCGGCGCGGCCCGGCTCACCGGCGGACAGCGGGTGGCACGATGACGACGGCCCGGCCCACGGCTTCCCCCGGGCCGGTGACCGCGGACGTGGGGCGCGCCAGGAGCGCGCCCGGGCGGCGCGCCCGTATCGAGGGGCTGCTGCTCGGACTGGCCGCCGGGGACGCGGCGGGCTGGCCCGCCGCGCGGCACCGGGCGGCCCGGATGCCGGAGTGGACGCGGCGGCTGACCCGCGAGCTCGACACCTTCGCCGAGCGGAACGCCACCACCACGCTGCCCGTCCCGATCGCCCTGAACCAGCCGCCCGAACCCCTCAGGCTGGGCCCCTCCGACGACGCCGAGTGGGCCGCCTTCGCGGCCCGTACGGTGCTGGCCGCCTCGGCCGGCCAGGGGCTCGGGCAGTGCGGCGGGCGCCGGACACGCGATGCCGTCGACCGCGCCTGGAACGCCCTGGCCGCGAAGGTCGCCGAGGCGGGTGCCCGTGCGCCGGAGGTGGAGGCCGCCGTGCTGCCTCTGCGGGCCCGGATCTCGGTGCGGGCCGGGCTCGGCAATCTCGCCGCGGGTCTACGTCCGCCCGCCACCGGGCACGACAACCCGCACTACTTCGACGACGCCGCCTGCGTACGCGCCGCCGTGCTCGCGGTCGTCCATCCGGGCGATCCCGACGCCGCGGCCGCGCTCGCCGAGTTCGACGCCCGCTACACGCAGGACGGCGACGGGGTGCACGGCGCCCGTGCCGTCGCCGCCGCGATCTCCGTGGCGCTCGCGGGGGGCGGTGTCGACAGCGCGGTGGACGCGGCACTCACCCAGCTCCCCGAGGGCACCGAGATCGCCCGCAACGCCGCGCACGCCGTACGGCTCGCCCGGGAGTTCGCGGATGAGCCGGCGGGCGCGTTCGCCCTGGTCCCCGTCCTGGAGCACCAGATCGTCGACCACGTCTACAGCTACGGGATCGCCGCCGCCGAGACCGTGCCGGTCGCCCTCGCCCTGGCCACCGCGGCCCGGGGCGAGCTGGCGCAGGCGGTGCCTTCGGCCGCCTGCCTCTCGCGGGTCGCCGACTCCGCCCCCGCCCTGGTTGGGGCGCTGACCGGCGCGCTCGGCGGGAGCGCCACCGTGCCCGCGGGCTGGCGGGAGGCGTGCCGCACGCTCGCGGGGTGCGCGCTCCCCCGTTTCGCGGGTACCGACTTGATCGAACTCGCCGGGCTCCTGGCAGACACGGAACCAGCCACTCCGGGTGGACAATTCCGACATGACGCCCACGGCATTCACGGCATCCATGACATCCACGGCATCCACCGCACCCGGCACCCTGACCCTCGATGAACGGATCACCGGCGCGCTCGTCGGTGCCGCGGTAGGCGACGCGCTCGGCGGCCCGGTCGAGGGCTGGACCCCCCAGCAGATCACCGAACGCCACGGCGGCCGGATCGACGGCATCGTGGGCCCCTGGCACGGCGAGGACTGGCGGACCGCCCGCCCCATCGCCCCGTACCACAAGGGCGACGGGCACATCACCGACGACACCCTGATGACCCACGCGCTGGTACGGGTCTATGCCACCGTGCGCGACCACCTCGACGCGTACTCCGTCGCGGACCACCTCGTGCCGGACCTGATCTCCAACCCCCGCTGGATTCCGGAGCTGGAGGCCGAGGCGCTCCCCCTCCAGCGGATCTTCCTCGCCGAGAAGTGGATCGTTGCGCGGCTGCACTACGGGCACGTCGACCCGCGCGAAGCGGGCTCGGGAAACATCGTCAACTGCGGGGCGGCGATGTACATGGCACCCGCCGGGCTGGTCAACGCCGCCCACCCGCAGGCCGCGTACGCCGAGGCGCTGGACATCGCGGGCGCGCACCAGTCCTCGTACGGGCGGGAGGCGGCCGGAGTCTTCGCGGCGGCCGTCGCCGCAGCCTGCGCCCCGGGCGCCACCCCGTCCACGGTGGTCGACGCCTGCCTGGCGCTCGCCAAGGACGGCACCCGCGCGGCGATCGAGGCGGTCTGCGAAGCCGCCGCAGGACACCGCGACTTCGAGTCGGCGCTGATCCCCCTGCGGAACGCGGTCGCCCCCTTCGACACGGTGGGCCCGGACTACCGCGCCCCCTCCCTCGGCGCCCGCCGCCCCTCCCGGCTGCACTCCGTCGAGGAGCTGCCGATCGCGCTCGGCATGCTGCTCGTGGCGGAAGGCGACTACCGGCACGCGGTCCTCGGCTCGGTCAACTACGGCCGCGACAGCGACTCCATCGCCACGATGAGCGGCGCGCTGGCGGGCGCGCTCCACGGCGAGCGGTCCGTCCCCGCCACCTGGGTGAAGACGGTCGCCGAGGCCAGCCGCCTCGACCTGCACGCCCCCGCCAGGACCCTGACCGAGGTCGCCCGGGAGATCTTCGTACGGGACACCGCACGGCGCCGCGCGCACGAGTCGGCCTTCGCGACCCTGGCCGGCTCCCGGTGAACGTGCGCCTGACCTGGGTGCAGCCCGAGGACCTGGTCGGACACGAGCTGCGCCAGGCGGCCCAGGACGGCCGGGACGCGGAGGACGTCGAGCGCCGCTGGTACGAGGCGGGCGGCGCCCCCGCCCCCGAGCGCGCCGGTGCGTCGGGGACGCCCGCCGCGCCCCGTCTGCGCGCCCTGGCCGGACGGCTGCTCGACGAACTGGCCGCACTGGCCTCACCCTTGGCCGATGACGAACCGACCGGGCTCGACGCGATCCGGGCGGCCTGCCCGCGCTGGCCGGCCCCCCAGGCCGGGCACACCCTCGTCGAACCCGACCGGCTGCACGCCGCCTGGCTCGGCCGCGCCGCGGGCTGCCTGCTCGGCAAGCCCGTCGAGAAGCTGCCGCTCGCCGGTATCCGGGCCCTGGCCTCCGCCGCCGGGAACTGGCCGCTCAGCACCTGGTTCACCGCGAAGGGGGTGCCGGCCGGGCTGCTGGCCGCCCACCCCTGGAACCGCAGGTCCGCCTCCACCTCGCTCGCCGAGAACGTCGACGGCATGCCCGAGGACGACGACCTCGACCACCCCCTGCTCACCCTTCTGCTGCTGCAACGCCACGGACGCTCCTTCACCACCGCCGACCTGGGCCGCCTCTGGCTCGACGAGCTCCCGGCGGGCCGGGTCTTCACCGCCGAGCGGATCGCGTACCGCAACCTGCTCGACGGCGTGGAACCACCGGACACCGCCCGGTACCGCAACCCGTTCCGTGAGTGGATCGGCGCGCAGATCCGCGCCGACGTGCACGGCTGGACCCATCCGGGCGACCCGTCCGCGGCCGCCGCGCAGGCGCACCGGGACGCCGTGCTCACCCACACCGCCAACGGGGTGTACGGGGCGATGTTCACGGCCGCCGCCCTCGCCGAGGCGGCCGGGGGCGAGACCGACGTGCACGGCTGTCTGGCCGTGGGACTGCGGGTGGTGCCGCCCCGTTCCCGGTACGCGGGCGCGGTGCGCCTGGGCATCGAGGCGGCCCGCGCCGAGACGGACTTCGACCGGGTCGTCGACCGGCTCCACGCCGTCTACGCGGAGACCCACCACTGGGTGCACGTGCTGCCCAACGCCGCACTGCTGGCCGCGGCCCTCACCCACGCCGACGGGGACTTCGGGCGCTCCATCGGGTGCGCGGTCTCCGGGGGCTGGGACACCGACTCGAACGGTGCCACGGCCGGTTCGCTCGCGGGCCTGCTGGCCGGGCGGCCCACCGCGCTCCCCGCCCACTGGACCGCCCCGCTGAAGAACCGCCTGACCACCTCCGTACCGGGGTTCGACTCCCCCGGCTTCGACACGCTCGCTGATCTGACCTACCAGGAGGTACTGCGCCCATGACCGGTATCGCGGTGCTCGGCAGCACCAACATGGACCTGGTCGCCTACGTCGCACGCGCCCCCGGGCGCGGTGAGACCGTGACCGGCCGGGAGTTCCGGACGATTCCCGGCGGCAAGGGAGCCAACCAGGCCGTCGCCGCCGCACGGGCGGGCGCCGAGGTGGTGATGATCGGCGCGGTCGGCGACGACGCGTACGGGGTCACGCTCCGGGCCGGCCTGGAGCACTCGGGGGTCCGCACCGATCTCCTGCGCACCGCGCAGGGCCCCAGCGGCACCGCGCACATCGTCGTGGACGACGAGGGCGGCAACGCGATCGTCGTGATCCCCGGCGCCAACGCCACCATGACCACGCTCGGCCCCGGCGAGACCGCCGCCATCGCCGCCGCGGACCTGCTGCTCCTCCAGCTCGAACTGCCGCTGCCCGCGGTGGTCGAGGGCGCCCAAGCGGCCCGGGCGCAGGGCGTACGCACGATCCTCACCCCCTCGCCCGTCCAGCTCCTCCCGGACGAACTCCTCGACTGCGTCGGCGTACTGGTCCCCAACGAACACGAGGCAGCGGCGCTCACCGGGGTGGGTGATCCGCGGGCCGCGGCGGCGGTGCTCCTGCGGCACGTCCCCGAGGTCGTCATCACCCTCGGGGCGAGGGGCTGCCTGTACGCGGGGCGGGGCGGCGAGCCCGTCCTCTTCCCCGCGCCCGAGGTCACCGCCGTCGACACGACGGGCGCCGGGGACACCTTCGTGGGCACCCTGGCCGTGGCACTCGGCGAGGGCAGGCCCGTACCCGAGGCGCTGGCCTGGGCCTCATCGGCCGCCGCGCTCTGCGTACAGAGACCCGGCGCCTCCACGTCCATGCCCTACCGCGGCGAGATCGATGCCGTATGAGCACTCCGCGCACCACTCCCCTGGCGGGCCTGCGCGTCCTGGACCTGGCGACGCTCTTCGCGGGCCCTCTCGCGGCCACCATGCTCGGCGACTTCGGCGCCGAGGTGATCAAGGTCGAGCATCCCCGCAGGCCCGACCCCTCGCGCGGGCACGGCCCGGCGAAGGACGGCATCGGCCTGTGGTGGAAGCTGCTGGGCCGCAACAAGCGCAACCTCACCCTCGACCTGTCCAGCCCCGGGGCCGTGACGTCCTGCTGGGACTGGCCGCCGGCACCGACGTCGTCATCGAGAACTTCCGGCCCGGCACCCTGGAACGCTGGGGCATCGGCCCCGCGGAGCTGCACGCGGTCAACCCCCGCCTGGTCCTGGCACGGGTCACCGGCTTCGGCCAGTTCGGCCCCTACTCCCACCGCCCGGCTTCGGCACGCTCGCGGAGGCGATGAGCGGCTTCGCGGCGATCACCGGCGAACCGGACGGCCCGCCGACCCTGCCGCCCTTCGGCCTCGCCGACTCGATCGCCGCGCTCGCCACCGCGTATGCCGTGATGACCGCGCTCGCCGGGCGGGACCGTACCGGGCGGGGCCAGGTCGTCGACATGGCGATCATCGAACCGATCCTGACGGTCCTGGGCCCCCAGCCGCTCTGGTACGACCAGCTCGGTTACCTCCAGGAGCGCACCGGCAACCGCTCCCGCAACAACGCCCCGCGCAACACCTACCGCACGTCCGACGGCCACTGGGTCGCGGTCTCCACCTCGGCCCAGTCGGTCGCCGAACGCGTGATGCGCCTGGTCGGCCGCCCCGAGCTGATCGACGAACCGTGGTTCGCCGCCGGGACGACCCGCGCCGAGCACACCGAGGAGCTCGACGAGGCGGTCGGCAACTGGATCGCCCGGCACACCCGTGAGGACGCGGTCTCCGCGTTCGAGAAGGCGGAGGCGGCCATCGCGCCGATCCATGACGTACGGGACGTGATGGAGGACCCGCAGTACCGGGCACTCGACTCGGTCACCGAGGTCGACGACCCGGAACTGGGCCCGCTGCGCATGCAGAACGTCCTCTTCCGCCTCTCGGAGACCCCCGGCGCGATCCGCTGGGCCGGCCGTCCGCACGGAGCGGACACCGAGGAGATCCTCGGTGAGCTCGGGCTCTCCGCGGCGCAGGTAGCGGCGCTGCGCTCGGAGGGCGCGCTATGACCACCGCGATCCCTGTGACCTGGCTGTACGTCCCCGGGGACCGGCCGGACGTGGTGGACAAGGCGCTCCGCTCGGGTGCGGACGTGGTGATCGTCGACCTGGAGGACGCGGTCGCCCCCGAGCGGAAGGAGTACGCGCGGACGGCCACCGCCGAACTCCTCACCGAACCGGCGGCGGCCCACGCGGTACCGGTGCACGTCCGGGTCCACGGCGAGGACGACGTACGGGCCCTGGCGGGGCTGCCGGGCCTCTCCGGGCTCCGGCTCCCCAAGATCACGCACGCGGCGGGCGTCCAGCATCTGGCGGCGCTGGCACCGGGCGTCCCGCTCTACCCGCTCCTGGAGTCGGCGCTCGCCGTCGAGCACGCGTACACCATCGCCTCCGCCCACCGTTCGGTCCGGGGCGTCGCGCTGGGCGAGGCGGACCTCAGGGCGGACCTGGGGGTACGGGACGACGCCGGGCTGGACTGGGCGCGCGGCCGCACCGTGGTCGCGGCGCGAGCGGCCGGGCTCGACCCGCCCGTCCAGTCGGTCTACCCCGACCTGCGGGATCTGGACGGCCTGCGGTCGTCGTGCGCCCGCGGCCGGTCCCTGGGGCTGTGGGGCCGGGCGGCGATCCATCCCCGCCAGCTTCCGGTCATCGAGCGGGCGTTCCGGCCCACGGCCCAGGAGATCGAGGCCGCCGAGGAGATCGTCGCGGCGGCCCTGCGGGACACGGGCGCGCAGGCGCTGGCGGACGGGCGGTTCGTGGACGCGGCGGTGGTGGCCGCCGCGCGGCGGACACTGACGCTGGCCGGACGGGCGTGAGAGACGCCGGACGGGCTCGGAGTACCGAGCCCGTCCGGCGGCCGTGGTGCGGTGGGTGCGCCCGCGCGGAAGCCTCAGCCCTTGTCCGCGGTCTCCGGAGCGCCGTTGGCCCTGGGCCCGCCGGAGCCGGTGGCGTCGGTCGAATCGGCGGTGCCGGCCGGATCAGCGGTGTCGGCCGAATCGGCGGCACCGGCGTCTTCACCGGTGCCCGCACCGTCCTTGGACAGGTCGGCCCGGCCCCGCTCCTCGGGCTCCACGACCTCCTCGCGCCCCGGCCGCAGCTTCGCCGAGATCACGATGTACGTCACGGCGAGCACGAAGACGATGATCGAGGTCCACACGTTGAGCCGGAGCCCCAGCACGTGGTGGGCCTCGTCGACCCGCATGTACTCGATCCAGGCGCGGCCCGAGCAGTAGGCCGCTACGTAGAGCGCGAACGCCCGCCCGTGTCCGAGCCTGAAGCGGCGGTCAGCCCAGATGACCAGGAGTGCGACGCCGATGCACCACAGGGACTCGTACAGGAAGGTCGGGTGGTAGGTGCCCTCGACGCGGTTCGGGCCCTCGCTGATCTTCACCGCCCAGGGCAGATCGGTCGGCCTGCCGTAGAGCTCCTGGTTGAACCAGTTGCCCCAGCGGCCGATGGCCTGGGCGAGAGCGATACCGGGGGCGAGCGCGTCGGCCCAGGCGGGCAGCGGGATTCCGCGGCGGCGGCAGCCGATCCAGGCACCGACCGCGCCGAGCGCGATCGCGCCCCAGATGCCGAGGCCGCCTTCCCAGATCTTGAAGGCGTCGACCCAGTTCTCACCCTCGCTGAAGTACAGCTGGTAGTCGGTGATGACGTGGTAGAGCCTGCCGCCGACAAGTCCGAAGGGCACGGCCCAGACGGCGATGTCGGCGACTGTGCCGGCTTTGCCGCCCCGGGCGAGCCAGCGCTTGTTGCCGAACCAGACGGCGACGAAGACACCGATGATGATGCAGAACGCGTAGCCGCGAAGGGGGATCGGGCCGAGATCGATCACACCGGTCGACGGGCTGGGAATGAAGGCAAGGTTCATGACGGGGTCGACGCTACCCTGCCGAGCGGGACGTACGGCAGGCCGTCCGGCAACTTCTGGGTAACGGGGCGGCCCGGACGGGCCCGCCCCGCGCCCTTCTCAGGAGGCCGACGGCGTCGGGGTGACCTTCGCCGGCTCCTTGCCCTTGTTGGCCTCGGCGACCCACTTCTTGAGATTCGCCTCGGAGATCTGCTGCCCGTCCTTGCTGGGAAAGATCGACTCGCCGTTGAGCAGGGCGGTCGGAGTGCCCTGGAATCCGCCGTCCCCGAAGGCCGTGTTGGACTTCTGGACCCAGCTGTCGTGCGTGCCGCCCTCCACACAGCTGCGGAAGGCCGGGGTGTCGAGGCCCTCGACCTTGCCCGCCAGCTCGATCAGCTTGCTGTTCCTGGCGAAGGCGTCGTCGGACTCGGCGGGCTGGTTGGCGAAGAGCACGTCGTGGTAGTCGGCGAACTTGCCGGCGTCCTGCGCGCAGGCCGCCGCGTTGGCGGCGCGCAGCGATCCGCTGCCGCCGACGTTGCCGTCGATGATCGTGGCGAGGTGGTACTCGACCTTGATCCGGCCGCTGCTCTGCAGGTCGTGGAGGGTCTTGCGGAAGGCGGTCTCGAACTGGGCGCAGACCGGGCAGCGGAAGTCCTCCCAGATCGTGAGCGTGGACGGCGCGTCGGCCGGCCCGACCCGCAGGGTGAGGGCCTCCTCGCCGGTGGCGCCCGACGGCGCGACCGCGGGTCCCGCCCCGCTGCCGCCGTCGTCCTTGCCCGCCTCGGCGGCGATCAGACCGACCACGGCGGCCAGCCCCAGCACTCCCACCACCGCGCTCGCGACGATCAGCGTGCGCCGGCGGCGCTCGCGCGCCCGGTCCCGCTCACGCTGCTGGACGAGCCGGTCGCGCGCGGTCCTGTTTCCCTCATGGTTCTCGCTCACACCCGCAGCAACGAACCGGGGAGGCACGTGCGTGCCTCCCCGGTCCGAGTCCACCCGTACGGGGGACGCCCGGTCTCAGCGCTTTCGAACGCCTTCGGCCAGTTCGGCCGCGAGCGCGCGGACCGCTTCCAGACCGGCGGCCTCGTCGGGAGCGTCCAGCAACTGCTTGACGAAGGCCGAGCCGACGATCACGCCGTCCGCGAAGCCGGCGACCTCCTGGGCCTGCGCTGCGTCGGAGACGCCGAGCCCCACGCAGACCGGCAGGCCGGTGGTGGCGCGGGTGCGCCGCACGAGGTCCTGGGCCTGCTCGCCGACCGACACCCGGGTGCCGGTGACGCCCATGAGGGAGGCCGCGTAGACGAAGCCCGAGCCCGCCGCCGTGATGGTGGCGAGACGCTTGTCCTGGCTGCTCGGCGCGACGACGAACACGGTCGCGAGGCCGTGCTCGGCCGCGTGCTCACGCCATACCGCCGACTCCTGGACCGGCAGGTCGGGCAGGATGCACCCGGCGCCGCCCGCCTCGGCGAGCTCCGCGGTGAAGCGGGCGATGCCGTACCGGTCGATGGGGTTCCAGTACGTCATGACGAGGACCGGGACGCCGGTCGCCTCGTACACCTCGCGGACCGTCCGCATCACGTCGGCGATCCTGACGCCGCCGCGCAGCGCGATGTCGTCGGCGGTCTGGATGACCGGTCCGTCGAGCACCGGGTCGCTGTGCGGCAGGCCGACCTCGACGACGTCCGCGCCGCCGGCGATGACCGCCTTGACCGCGGCGATGGCGCCGTCGACGGTCGGGAACCCGGCGGGCAGGTAGGCGATGAGCGCCGCCCGGTCCTCCGCCTTCGCCTTGGCGAGGACGGTGTCCAACAGCTCCACGTTGCCGCTCACTTGGTGACCTCTGCTTCCCCGTCTGCGACGTCGGCCTCGACGACCGCGTCGGCCCCGCCGTACAGCCCGAAGTAACGGGCGGCCGTGTCCATGTCCTTGTCGCCCCGGCCGGACAGGTTGATCAGGATCAGTCCGTCCCCGCCGAGTTCCCTCCCGACCTCCAGTGCCCCGGCCAGCGCGTGCGCGCTCTCGATGGCCGGGATGATCCCCTCGGTACGGGAGAGGAGGCGCAGCGCCTGCATGGCGGCGTCGTCGGTGACCGCGCGGTACTCGCCGCGGCCGACGTCCTTCAGGTAGGCGTGCTCCGGGCCGATGCCCGGGTAGTCGAGTCCGGCCGAGATCGAGTACGGCTCGGTGATCTGGCCCTCGTCGTCCTGGAGGACGTAGGACCGCGAACCGTGCAGGATGCCGGGCTCGCCCGCGGTGAGCGTCGCCGCGTGCTCACCGCTCTCCACGCCGTGTCCGGCCGGCTCGCAGCCGATCAGACGGACCCCGGCGTCCGGGATGAAGGCGTGGAAGAGGCCGATGGCGTTGGAGCCGCCGCCGACGCAGGCGACCGCCGCGTCCGGCAGCCGGCCGGTGCGCTCCAGGAGCTGCCGCCTGGCCTCGACACCGATGACCCGGTGGAAGTCGCGGACCATCGCGGGGAACGGGTGCGGGCCCGCGACCGTGCCGAAGAGGTAGTGCGTGCGGTCCACGTTGGCGACCCAGTCGCGGAACGCCTCGTTGATGGCGTCCTTGAGCGTGCGGGAGCCCGACTTCACCGCGACGACCTCGGCGCCGAGCATCCGCATCCGCGCCACGTTGAGCGCCTGCCGCTCGGTGTCGATCTCGCCCATGTAGATGGTGCAGTCGAGACCGAAGAGCGCGCAGGCGGTCGCCGTGGCGACTCCGTGCTGGCCCGCGCCGGTCTCGGCGATGACGCGGGTCTTGCCCATGCGCTTGGTGAGCAGCGCCTGGCCCAGCACGTTGTTGATCTTGTGCGAGCCGGTGTGGTTCAGGTCCTCGCGCTTGAGGAAGACCCGGGCGCCGCCGGCGTGCTCGGCGAAGCGCGGGACCTCGGTCAGCGCGCTGGGGCGCCCGGTGTAGTTGACCATGAGCTCGTTGAGCTCGGCGGCGAAGGCCGGATCGCTCTTGGCCTTGTCGTACTCGACGGCGACCTCGTCCACGGCGGCGACGAGCGCCTCCGGGATGAACGCGCCGCCGAAGGCGCCGAAATACCCCTCTGCGCTGGGGATCAGACCCTCGGGGTCCGGAACGAAGAAGTCGGACGACATGCGACATGCTCCTCGACATTGCAACGGATGGATTCACCGTGTGCGCCGTGGGGCGAGCGCCACGCCCACCGCGGTGCGGTCGGTGCGGTGCGGTCGTGCGGGTCCCCCGTCTGCTGCGACGGGGGGTGACGGCCGGGGCTCGCTACGGCGCGGACCCCGTGCGCCATCGCATGCCGTTGACCTGTCCCGGCTCGTCGCCGATCACGTACCGCACGCGCCGGCCGTGCACGCGCCTGGCGGGGGCGCGGCAGCCGCGGGGGCGGCAGCCGCGGGCCAGCGGCGCGTGCGGGACCCGGGCGCCCGCCCCGACGGGGCGCGAGCCCTGCCGGAGGCGGCGTACGGGACGGTCGGCGGACATCGGAGTGGTCAGCCCCGTCCGTGCCGGAGAGCGGGGTGGGCACCCGCGGCGACCAGGTCGGCGACGGCGGCCCGCGGGTCGCGGCCGGTGACCAGGGACTCGCCGACGAGCACGGCGTCGGCGCCCGCGTTGGCGTAGGCGATCAGGTCGTGCGGCCCGCGGACTCCGGACTCGGCGACCTTGACGATGTGGTCGGGGATCTCGGGGGCGACGCGCTCGAAGGTGGAGCGGTCGACCTTGAGGTCCTTCAGGTTGCGCGCGTTGACACCGATGATCTTCGCTCCGGCGTCGACCGCGCGCTCCGCCTCCTCCTCGTCGTGCGCTTCGACGAGCGGCGTCAGGCCGATCGACTCGGCGCGCTCGATCAGCGAGACCAGGGCCTCCTGGTCGAGGGCGGCGACGATCAGCAGCGCGAGGTCGGCGCCGTAGGCGCGGGCCTCCCACAGCTGGTACGAGGTGACGATGAAGTCCTTGCGCAGGATCGGGGTGTCGACCTTCGCGCGGACGGCCTCCAGGTCCGCGAGCGAGCCGCCGAAGCGGCGCTCCTCGGTGAGGACGGAGATGACGGACGCGCCGCCGGCCTCGTAGTCCGCGGCGAGCGCGGCCGGGTCGGCGATCGCGGCCAGGGCCCCCTTGGAGGGGCTGGAACGCTTGACCTCGCAGATGACGGTCACGCCCTCGCCGCGCAGTGCGGCGACCCCGTCCTTCGCCGCGGGAGCGCGGGCCGCGCGCTCCTTGAGCTCGTCGAGGCTGACGCGCGTCTGCCGCTCCGCGAGGTCGGCGCGAACGCCTTCGATGATCTCGTCGAGCACACTCACGCGAGCGGCCCCCTTCCGGGACGGTGATGACGGTGATGAGAGAACAGGATCAGCCATCCCGATGGTATCCGCAGGAGGCCGCCTGGCCCGCATCGTGTCGACACGCGTCCCAGTACCTGGGCATTCACGGCGCCAGCGCCGATCCGAACGGCAGATTCCGGACGATCGCGAAGATCAGCAGCAGCGCGCCGGCGCCCCACCAGAGGACCGGGGCGAGCGCGATGCGCAGGGGCTCGCCCCGGCTCGCGCGGACCACCCACAGCACCCAGACGACGGCGGACACGGCGTAGCCGGCGACGGCGACGGCGTTCGAGCCCAGTGCGGTGGCGAGGTCGCCGTGTGCGAAGGCGTGGGCGCTGCGCAGGCCGCCGCAGCCGGGGCAGAGCACTCCGGTGAGCTGGAGCAGCGGGCAGACCGGGTAGTGGCCCGGTTCGTTCGGGTCGACCGTGCCCACGTAACCGAAGGCTCCGAGGACGAGGGCGAGCACGCCCGCGGGGGCGGCGAGCCGCCTGAGCCGGGAGGTGCGCTCACGGGCGGAGCCGGGGACGGGGGCGGTGGCGGGCGGGGGGCCGTCCGGGAGCGGGGCGGCGTCTTGGGCTGGCGAGGCGTCCACCCGGTGATTGTCCCCGTTCACGCGGCGAGGCGCAGCCCGGGCCGGGCCGCGCCTCGCGTGGTGTTTCCGGTGGCCGGACGTCAGGACGTCTGGGCCTGGCCCGCCCGTGCCCTGGCCTGCGCCACTTCGTCCGACTCCTTCGGCATGCCGAGCCCGGCGGCCCTCATGGCGAGACCGACGATGCCGCCGATGAAGATGACGGCGATGCCGGCCCAGAAGCCGAGCGGGTTGGCCGCGACCGTGAAGACGCCCGCGACACAGAAGCCGATGAACGCGATGATGACACCCGTCCAGGCGGCCGGGGTGTGTCCGTGGCTGGTGCCCGCCATGAGTTGCTCCTCGTTGGTGTTGCGCTGAAGGTGTCGCTGTGCGGAAAGCTCGCTCCCATTGTCCCGTACGCGCGGGTGGGGCGTGAGCTGGGGGGTCATGCCTCGCGCGTGGGGTCCTCGCCGCGGTCCAGGGCCTTCCAGAGGTCCTCGGGGCGGTCGGGGTCCGGGGCGGTGAGCGCGGCCCTGCGGGGGCGGGGGAGCCGTCGCGCTCGTACCGTCCCGACATGGTGGGCCAGCGGCTTCCGTGGCGCAGGGCGAGCAGCCCCGCGAGCAGGATCAGCAGCCCGCCGGCGGCCGTGACGTAGGGCCAGGCGGTGTGGGTCAGGGCATCGATGGTGGCCGAGGTGTTCCCGGTGGTCTGCGCGGCCTTCTCGTCCAGGGCAGCGCTGTCGGAACCACCGGAACCGGCGCTCAGGGCGGCGCCCAGGCCACTGAGGGCGAGGAGTCCGGCGACCAGTACGCGGCCGGCGCCCCGGACCGCGAACACGGCGACGAGGGCGGCCAGCGCGACGACGGCCAGGGCCGCGGGCAGGCCCGTGACCTCCTGGCCCTCGGCCGTCAGGGGCAGGGTCCCGCCGCCTACCGCGGCCTCGCCCTTCGCCCACGTCTGTCCGGACGCGAGCAGAACGACGGTCGAGCCCGCCGCCCCGAGGAGCAGGGCGGCGGCCAGGCTCCGGCGGTTTCCCGCGCTGTCGGGCGCGGTGGCGGCTCGGTCACGGGTCGGGGGTACGGGCACAGCACTCACGTACTCCACTATCCCTTACGCCTTCAGAGCGCGTGGAGGCGGTTGGCCGTGTGGACGGCGCGCAGGACCGCGGCGGCCTTGTTGCGGCATTCGGTGTCCTCGGAGACCGGGTCGGAGTCGGCGACGACGCCCGCTCCGGCCTGGACGTACGCGGTGCCGTCGCGCAGGAGGGCGGTACGGATGGCGATGGCGGTGTCGGAGTCGCCCGCGAAGTCGAGGTAGCCGACGCAGCCTCCGTACAGTCCGCGCCTGGTCGGTTCCAGCTCCTCGATGATCTGCATGGCGCGCGGCTTGGGCGCTCCGGAGAGGGTGCCCGCGGGGAAGCAGGCGGTGAGGACGTCGAACGCGGTGCGGTCGTCGGCGACGCGGCCGGTGACGGTGGAGACGATGTGCATCACGTGCGAGTACCGCTCGACGGACATGAAGTCGACGACCTCGACGCTGCCGGGTTCGCAGACCCGCCCCAGGTCGTTGCGGCCGAGGTCGACGAGCATCAGGTGCTCGGCGCGCTCCTTCGGGTCGGCGAGGAGTTCGTCCGCGAGGGCCTGGTCCTCCCGCGGGGTGGCGCCGCGGTGCCGGGTGCCCGCGATGGGGTGGACCATGGCCCGCCCGTCCTCCACCTTGACCAGGGCCTCCGGGCTGGAGCCGACGACGTCGAAGCCGTCGAAGCGCAGGAGGTACATGTACGGCGAGGGGTTGGTGGCGCGCAGCACCCGGTAGACGTCCAGGGCGCTCGCCGTGCACGGGGTCTCGAAGCGCTGGGAGGGCACCACCTGGAAGGCTTCGCCGGCCCTGATGCGCTCCTTGATGTCGTCGACGGCGTCCTGGTAGGCCGGGCCGCCCCAGAGGGCGGTGTACGGCGGGAGTTCGGAGGGCGGCAGCGCGGTGGGGGCGTTCTCGACGGGGCGGCGGAGGTCCTGCTCCATGGCGTCGAGCCGGGTCACGGCGTCCGCGTACGCCTCGTCGGCGCCCGTCTGGAGGTCGTTGTGGTTGATCGCGTTGGCGATCAGGAGGACCGTGCCGTCCCAGTGGTCGAGGACGGCCAGGTCCGAGGTGAGCAGCATGGTGAGCTCGGGGAGCTTCAGGTCGTCCCCGCCGTGCTCCTCGATGCGTTCCAGCCGGCGCACGATGTCGTAACCGAGGTAGCCGACCATGCCGCCGGTGAACGGCGGCAGCTTCTCGTCGTCGGTCAGGTCGCGCGGCGTGTGGAGGGTCTCGATGGTGGCGCGCAGGGCGTGCAGCGGGTCCCCGTCCGTGGGGACTCCGACGGGTGGGGTGCCCAGCCAGTGGGCCTGTCCGTCGCGGACCGTCAGGGTGGCGGCGCTGCGGACGCCGATGAAGGAGTAGCGGGACCAGGTCCGGCCGTTCTCCGCGGATTCCAGCAGGAAGGTGCCGGTGCGTTCGGCCGCGAGCTTGCGGTAGAGCCCGACCGGGGTGTCGCCGTCCGCGAGGAGCCGGCGGCTGACGGGGATGACGCGCCGGTCGACGGCCAGCTTGCGGAAGGTCTCAAGATCCATGGCCGGTGACCTTACTCGGCGAGGGGGAGGACGTCGGCGTCGAAGCAGGTGCGGTCGCCCGTGTGGCAGGCGGCGCCCGTCTGGTCCACCCGGACGAGGACGGTGTCGGCGTCGCAGTCCAGCGCCACGGATCTCACCCGCTGGACGTGGCCGGAGGTGTCGCCCTTGACCCAGTACTCCTGGCGGCTGCGGGACCAGTAGGTGCAGCGGCCCGTGGTGAGGGTGCGGTGCAGCGCCTCGTCGTCCATCCAGCCGAGCATCAGGACCTCGCCCGTGTCGTACTGCTGGGCGATGGCCGGGACCAGCCCGTCGGCGCCGCGCCTGAGGCGGGCGGCGATGGCGGGGTCGAGGCTGCTGGCGGGCGTACCGGGCGACGGGGCGCCGGGCGTGGGCGTGCTGGTCATGGCCCCCATTGTGCCGTGCCGGGAAGGGCCTTCCGGGCGGGCGTCCACTGGGCGGACGGCGGGGCGCGGTCGTACCCTGGCGGACATGTCGACCCATGCGAAGCGTGAACGTCTTCTGTTCGCCGACCTGCTGGAGGCGGCGGGTCCCGACGCGCCGACGCTCTGCGAGGGCTGGCGTACCCGTGACCTGGCCGCCCATGCGGTGGTGCGCGAGCGGCGCCCGGACGCGGCGGGCGGAGTGGTCCTGGGAGCACTCAGGAACCGGCTGGAGCGGGTGCAGGCCGAGTTCGCCGCGAAGCCCTACGAGGAGCTGGTCCAGCTCATCCGCACGGGTCCGCCGAGGCTCTCCCCGTTCGCCCTGAAGCAGGTGGACGAGGCGGCGAACACGGTCGAGTTCTACGTCCACGCGGAGGACGTCCGCCGGGCCCAGCCCGACTGGTCGCCCCGTGAGCTGGACGCGGTCTTCGCCGACGCGCTCTGGTCGCGTCTGGAACGGACGGCCCGGCTGGTGGGCCGCCGGTCCCCGGTCGGGCTGGTCCTGCGCCGCCCGGACGGCCGGACGGTGGTCGCGCGCAAGGGCTCCCCTGTGGTGACGGTGACCGGGGAACCGGGTGAGCTGCTGATGTTCCTGTTCGGGCGGCAGGACGTGGCGAAGGCCGGTCTGGAGGGCGATCAGGACGCGGTGGCCAGGCTGCGGCTGTCGCGCCTGGAGATGTAGGACCGGCGCGTCCGACGCGCCGGTCACCGGCGGGACTCCGAAGCCGCGGGCGGCGGAGGCCGGCGGCCCGAACGTGCCGGTGGCGCCCCGGACAGCGCGCCGGTGGAGGACTGTGCGGGCGCGGACGTGGCGGGCGTACGTGGCGCCCGTCCGGCGATGGGGGGCCGGGAGGGCGGGGCAGGGTCCCCGAACCCCCGGCCCCGCCCTCAGACGCCGAGCAGCCGGCGTGCCGCCAGCGCCAGGGAGACCTCCACCGCGTCGGACGGGCGTGTCAGACACCGGCCCGTCAGCTGCTCGAAGCGCCGCAGCCGGTTGAGCACCGTGTTGCGGTGGCAGTACAGCCGCGCCCCCGCCCGCTGCGCCGACCCGTCGGAGTCCAGCCAGGCGGTCAGCGTCCCGATCAGTACGTCGCGGTCGGCCGGGTCGAGGCGGTCGAGCGGCCCCAGCACCCGGGCGGCCAGTGCCCTGCCGAGGCCGGGGGACGAGACGACGAGCGCGGTCGGCAGGTGCTCGTCGAGCAGTACGACTCCGCCCGAGGAGGGGCAGGACCGCAGCGCGGTCTCGGCGAGCCGGCGCGCGTCGCCGAGCGCGGCGAGGCCGCCGACCACGGAGCTGATGCCGACCCGGGTCCCCGGCGCCGCCGACAAACCGCCTGCCAGTACGGCCAGTTCGTCCTGGTCCAGCGCCCGGCCGTGCGCGTCGCCCTCCACGGACGCGGACCCCGGGGCCAGTGCCAGGATCGCGAACTCGGTCTCCTGGCCCGGGTGCCACAGCACGTCCGTGCCGGCGGGCAGCGTCAGCGGCTGCTCGTCCGCGCCGTGCGGGGCCCGGCGCGCGGCGGCGACCGCGAGCACGGCGTACCGGCCGTCCACCGGAAGCCCCAGCATCGCCGCCGCGTCCGGCAGCTCCGCGATCCTGGCCGTGCCGTCGAGCAGGGCGGCCGTCATCAGGCGCTGCTGGTTCTCGCGCCGCCAGACCAGCCTGCGTTCGGCCTGCCGGTAGGCGTCCGCGACCACGGCGCAGTGCTCGTCGACGAAGTTCCAGACGTCGGCGGCGACATGCACGAGCAGTCTGATGTCCTCGGGGTGGCGGCGCGCGGTCTCGTCGACGAGGTCCTGCCAGACCATCGCGCCGCCCATCCGGAAGGCGTGCAGCACCGCGTCCAGGGGTACGCCCTGCTTGGCCCGGGCCTCGCCGATCCACCGGGAGGTCCGGTGGGCGGCCTCCCGGGACTCGCGGGGCCGGAGGAGAGAACCGACGTTGTGCCGCAGGGAGTGGTGCACCTCCTGCCACACCTCGGCCGGTTCGTTCTCGATGGCGGTGCGGTACCCGGGTTCCTGCTCCCGGAGCGCCTCGACGAGCCGGTCCGTGAGCTCGGGCAGGCCCGCGATGAGCACCCGGGCGGCCCGGTGCAGTACGGCGACGGCCTCGCGGTCGGCCAGCGAACGGAAGCGGTGCGGCGACGGCGCTACGGGGGGCGGCCCGTGCAGCGCCCTGATCCGTGAACGTACGACCTGTGGCATGGCGGCCTCCACCGGGAATCGGCCGGCTCGTGGACAGACCGGCTCCGGTGACCCGGCCCGGCCTTGGGCACGAGCACACCGAATGATCCTGACGCCCGCAGAATGGCATACCGCCCAGTCGGTACCTAGGGGTCTGCGGAGTTCTTATCATCACGGTCCTGCAACCTCCCGGACACATGCGGTCGCCGGAGCACCGGAACGCCGCCCCCTACGCGCGCCCCAGCACCCTGGCGAGTTCGGTCCTCGACCTGATGCCGAGGGTGGCGAAGACGTTGCGCAGATGGTGGTCGACCGTCCGGGGGCTCACGGAGAGGCGTACCGCCACCTCCCGGTTGGTGGCGCCCTCCGCCACGTACCGGGCGATCCGCTGCTGCTGCGGGGTGAGCCCGGCGAGCGGGGCGGGCCCCGTGGTCTCGGGTGCGTCCACCGCCTCCCCGGCCGCGCGGAGCTCGCCGGCGGCCCGCTCGGCCCAGGCGCGGGCCGAGCAGCGTTCGAAGGCGACCAGGGCGTCGCGCAGAGGGCTCCGGGCCGCCCGGGTCTGCCGGCGGCGCCGCAGCCACTGGCCGTGGAGGAGCTGCGTACGGGCGCGTTCGAAGTCGCCGCCCGCCCGGTCGTGGTGGGCCATGGCCTCCGCGTAACGGGCGGCGGCCTCCTCCGGGGCGCCAGCAGGGCCTGGCAGCGGGCCAGCTGGGCGGGGACCTGCGGGTCGGTGGTGCGCCCGGACCAGGCGGCGAACTCCTCGACGGCCGCCGCCACGGCGCTCGGCGACTCGTCCGCGCGGCCGGAGAGCACCGCGGCCTCGACGTAGCACGGTATGGCGAGCAGCCGGGTGGCGAAGTGGCCGCGCCGGGGCCCCGGGCCGACCAGCGGCGCGAGCCTGGCCGCCGCCTCGCCCGGCCGTCCGGCGGCCAGGTCGGCGCGGGCCACGGCCCAGGTCGCCAGGGTCGCCGCCTGCGTGAGGCCGTGCGGCCCCGCACCGGCCAGGGCCGCGTCGCAGTGGGCGGCGCACGCCTCGGCGGGGCCCTCGACCGAGGCGGCGAGCGCCAGGACGGCGTGCAGGTGGGCGGAGGCGTTGGGCTGCCCGGTACGGCGGGCGGCGTGCAGGCCCTCCAGGGCGTGTGCGCGGGCTCTGGCGTGGCGGCCGGCGCGCAGTTCGGCGTAGGCGAGGTGTTCCAGGGCTTGCGGCAGCAGCGCTTCGGGGCCGCGCGTACGGACGGCCGCCAGCGCCCGGGCGCCGGACCGGCAGGCGTCCTCGACCTCGCCGAGGACCAGTGCCGAGACCCCGGCCCGCAGCAGGGCGCCCGGGTCCTCGGTGGCCTCGGAGGTGTCCAGGCACTCCCGCAGCGAGGCGTGGCCCTCCTCGGTGCGCCCGCCGAGCATCGCGCACATCCCGGCCCGGTAGAGCGCCAGCGCCCGGTCCTGCGGGGAGCCGGGAATCCTGCTCATCGCGTCCAGGTAGGCGACGGCGTCCCCCATCGCCCAGGCGGCCTCGGCCGCCCCGAGGAGGGCGTCAAGGGCGCGGCGCGGGTCGTGCGCCGCGAGCAGCCCGGCCGCGGTGATGAGGGCCTCCCGGGCGTCGGCGACGGGTCCGTCGCGCAGGGCGAGCATGCCGCGTACGTAGGCGGCGAGACCTCCGGCGGTGAGGGTGCCGCTCCCCCGGGCCGTGCCGTACGAGGAGGGGTGCCCGGCCACCGTGTGGGCGCCGGTGCGGGCGAGCAGGGCGCGGGAGCGGCCCGCGTCGCCCGCGAGCCTGGCGTGTTCGGCCGCGGCGGCGAACCGGGCGGCGCGCAGCGGTTCGTCCAGGGAGAGCGCGGCGGACCGGGCGAGCGCGGCGGAGCGTTCGGCGTGCGGGCGGGGTGCGACGGCCGCCGCCGCCAGTTGTCCGGCGAGCGCCGCGTCGGGGCCCGGAGCGGCGCAGGCCCGCTGGACGAGGGAGGGCAGCGGTGACGCGCCGGGCCCGGCCAGCAGGGTGGCGAGCAGTTCGTGAGCGGCCCGGCGCCTGGCCGGGGGCGCGTGGTGCAGGACGGCGCGGCGCAGCAGCGGATGGCTGAAGTGCAGCCGGCTGCCGGTCCGTTGGAGGATGCCCGTGATTCCGGCGGAGCCCAGGAGCACGTCGTCGAGGAAGCCGGCGGTGAGCCCGGCGCCCGCCCCCGCCCGCATGAGGAGCGCGGCGTCGGTGCCCGCGCCGTCCGGTTCGTGTTCGTCGGCCGCCGCGGCCAGCAGCAGCAGGGTGCGGGTGTCCGGAGCGAGGGCGTCGAGGTGGGCCGCGTGCGCGTCGAGGACGCCTTCGGCGCCGGGCAGCGGGTAGGGCAGCGCGGTGCGTCCTGCGAGCTGGTCGGCGGTGAGCCGGCCGGCGATTCCGGCGAGCAGGCGCGGGTTCCCGGCCGCTTCCCGCAGCAGTTCGCCGCGTACGACCGGGTCGACGCCGCCGGTCCCTTCGGTGAGCCGGTCCAGCAGGGCGGCGGCCGCGTCGTCGCCGAGCGGGCCGAGCCGGAGCGCCGGCAGCCCGGCGAAGCTGCTCTCGTCCTCCGCTCCCAGGACCACGGCGACCCTGCTGCCCGCGCCGAGCCGGCGGGCGGCGAAGCCGAGCGCGGCCCGCGAGTCGGGGTCCCAGGCGTGCGCGTCGTCGACGCAGACCAGCAGGGGCCGTCGGGCGCCGAGCCCTCTCAGCAGGCCGAGCAGACCGCCCGGGGTGACGCCGGAGCGCAGCACCCGGTCGGCCTCCGCCGGCGGCACGCCGGGCGCCGAGCAGAGCAGGGCGTGCAGTCCGCTGTAGGGCAGCCGCTGCTCGGCGGGCGCCCCCGTGGCGTACAGCACCGGCCCCTGGTCGTCCGCGTGGTGGGCGGCGGTCCTTCTCAGGAGCGCGGTGCGGCCGAGGCCGGGCGGCGACGCCAGGACGAGCGCACCGCCGTCACCTGCCCGCAGTCGCGCCAGCAGCCCCTGGAGAATGGCGAGTTCACCGCTGCGGCCGTACAGCCGGAGCGGACTGTGCACGGTCGTGGATGAGGTCACGGCCGCCACGTTACTTCTGCGTAAACAACCTCGGAAGATGCCGGTCCGGATGCCGGGCCCGGACGGCCCGGTGCGGGGCGGTCTCCCAACGGAAGGCGCCGGGTGCTGTGCGGCGGCACAGTACCCGGGGGTTGGCGGCATGCGGAAGGGCCGGACCGGGATGTCCCGGTACGGCCCTTGCGCCCTGCGTCAGGAGCCGTGCGGGCACGTGCCCCGGTACTCGGCGATGGTCAGGCTCGCCTGCGGCAGCGGGCAGAGGAACTGCTCGTACCGGGTGTCGTTGTCGATGAAGCGCTTCAGCCACGAGATGCTGTACTTCGCGATCGTGGTGTTGGAGGAGTTGGGCGTGAAGTGCGAGGCTCCGCGGAGCTCCAGGTACGCCTTGTCGAGCGTGCTGGGCAGGGTGTTGTAGAACGGCTCGGAGTGCGAGGCGACCGACGCCACGGTGTCACCGTCCGCGCCGACGACCAGGGTGGGCGTCCGCACCTCCGGCCACGTCTTGTCGGTGTTCCAGCCGGTCAGCGGGATCGCCGCCTTCAGCGAAGTGCGGTCCTTGGCGGCTTCCAGCGCGCCGCCCCCGCCCATGGAGTGGCCCATCACGCCGAGCCGGGAGCTGTCGATCCGGCTGCGCACCGAGCTCTGCTGCGTCAGGTAGTCCAGTGCGGCCAGGAGCTGGTCGCCGCGGCTGGCGGGCTGGTCCATCGTGGAGTTGGTGTCGATGGTGAAGACGACGAAGCCCTGGGAGGCGAGCCGCGGTCCGTACCAGGCCATGCTGGACTGGGAGGCGGTGAAACCGGGGGCGACGGCGACCGCGCCGAAGGTGCCGTCGGCGGTGGACGTCGGGTAGTAGATGGTGCCGCCGCCGAAGCCGCTCACCAGCGAGGAGACCGTGGTCTGCGAGACGGCGTACGTGCCGCGGCTCGCCTCGATGCTCGACACGGTCGGCGCGGGGCCGCGCTGGTAGGGGTTGTCGGCGGCCTGGGCGCCGGCGGGGACCAGCGCGGTGAAGAGACCGGCGGTGGCGGCTGCGGTGACCAGCAAATTCCTGAGAGTGCGGGTGCGGCCCGTGGCCACCGGGTGACGGCGCGGGGATGTGCCGCCGGAGGTGAGGAGCTGGTGCACGAGGGGGTCCTCTCGGTTGTGGCGCAACCACACCGTGCTCGGGGACCCGGGAACCTCGCCCAAGGCTCCGGGGTGCACCGCGTGGCTGCCGCCGTTCTTCGTTGGCGGTCGTCACTCTGGTGGTGCACCCCGGGTGCGCACATCGGTGAGATCACCGGTCTTCGCGACCGGGCCTCTGTGCCCCTCGCGGGATTCCTGCCGTCGAGCGGTCCTCAGCGGACCGGGTGGCCGGCTTCCCGGAGGGCACCCTTGACCTCGGAGATCCGCAGGTCACCGAAGTGGAAGACGGACGCGGCGAGCACCGCGTCGGCGCCCGCGACGATCGCGGGCGCGAAGTCCGCGAGCCGGCCGGCCCCACCGGAGGCGATGACGGGAACCGTGACGTGCTTGCGCACGGCGGCGATCATCTCGGTGTCGTAGCCGTCCTTCGTCCCGTCGGCGTCCATCGAGTTGAGCAGGATCTCGCCCGCGCCGAGCTCGGCCGCCCGGTGCGCCCACTCGACGGCGTCGATGCCGGTGCCCTTGCGTCCGCCGTGCGTCGTCACCTCGAACGTGCCCGCCGGGGTGCGGCGGGCGTCGACCGAGAGGACGAGCACCTGGCGCCCGAAGCGTTCGGCGATCTCGCGGATCAGCTCGGGCCTGGCGATGGCCGCGGTGTTGACGCCGACCTTGTCGGCACCGGCGCGCAGCAGCTTGTCGACGTCGTCGGTGGTGCGGACGCCCCCGCCGACCGTGAGCGGGATGAAGACCTGCTCGGCGGTGCGGCGCACCACGTCGTAGGTGGTCTCCCGGTCGCCGCTCGACGCGGTGATGTCCAGGAAGGTCAGCTCGTCGGCGCCCTCGGCGTCGTACAGCTTCGCCATCTCCACCGGGTCGCCCGCGTCGCGGAGGTTCTGGAAGTTGACGCCCTTGACGACCCGGCCGTTGTCCACGTCCAGGCAGGGGATGACCCGTACGGCGAGGCTCACTGCGTACCTGCCCTGAATGCCTCGACCTCGACCTCGACGACCAGGCTCGGGTCGACGAACCCGGACACGATGATCATCGTGGCGGCGGGCCGGACGTCTTCGAAGAGTTCCCTGTGGGCGCGGCCCACGTCGTCGACGTCCCGGGCGTGCGTGAGGTACAGCCGGGTGCGCACGACGTCCTCGCGGCCGAGGCCGAGCTCCTTCAGCGCCTCGAAGGCGACACCGAAGGCGGTCATGGTCTGTTCGTACGGGCTGCCCGCCGAGATCTCGCCCTTCACCACCGACGTGCAGCCGGAGACCAGGACGAGTCCGCCGGGCAGTTCCACGGCGCGGGAGTAGCCGAACCTGTCCTCCCAGGGGGCGCCGGTGGAGAGGCGGCGTACGGAGTCCGTCATGCGGAGACCGCCTTGAGCGCCTCTTCGAGGGTGAACGCCTTCGCGTAGAGCGCCTTGCCGACGATCGCGCCCTCGACGCCGTCCGGGACGAGCGAGGAGATCGCCCGCAGGTCGTCCAGCGAGGAGACGCCGCCGGAGGCGACGACGGGCTTGTCGGTGGCTGCGCAGACGTTCCTCAGGAGCTCCAGGTTGGGGCCCTGGAGGGTGCCGTCCTTGGCGATGTCGGTGACGACGTAGCGGGCGCAGCCCTCGGAGTCGAGGCGGGCCAGCGTCTCGTAGAGGTCTCCGCCGTCGCGGGTCCAGCCGCGGCCGCGCAGGGTGGTGCCGCGGACGTCGAGGCCCACGGCGATCTTGTCGCCGTGCTCGGCGATCACCTTGGCGACCCACTCCGGGGTCTCCAGGGCAGCGGTGCCGAGGTTGACGCGGGTGCAGCCGGTGGCGAGGGCCGCGGCGAGCGAGGCGTCGTCACGGATGCCGCCGGAGAGCTCCACCTTGATGTCCATGGAGCGGGCGACCTCGGCGATCCGCGCCCGGTTGTCACCGGTGCCGAACGCGGCGTCCAGGTCCACGAGGTGCAGCCACTCGGCGCCCGCCCGCTGCCACGTGAGGGCGGCCTGCAGCGGGTCACCGTACGAGGTCTCGGAGCCGGACTCGCCGTGGACGAGACGGACGGCCTGGCCGTCGCGGACGTCGACGGCGGGGAGCAGTTCAAGCTTCGTCATTACAGCGTCTCGATCCAGTTGGTCAGCAGCTGGGCGCCGGCGTCGCCGGACTTCTCGGGGTGGAACTGGGTGGCCCACAGCGCGCCGTTCTCCACGGCCGCCACGAAGCGCTCGCCGTGCGTGGACCAGGTGACCCTGGGCGCGCGGATCTTGGCGTTGGTGACTTCCAGGGACCAGTCGTGCGCCGCGTAGGAGTGCACGAAGTAGTACCGTGCCCCGGCGTCGAGACCGGCGAAGAGCTGGGAGTCCCCGGGGGCCTGGACGGTGTTCCAGCCCATGTGCGGGACGACGTCGGCCTTGAGCGGGCCGACGGTGCCTGGCCACTCGTCCAGCCCTGCGGTCTCCACGCCGTGCTCGATGCCGCGCTCGAACAGGATCTGCATGCCGACGCAGATGCCCATGACAGGACGTCCGCCGGCCAGCCTGCGGCCGATGACCCATTCGCCGCGGGCCTTCCTCAGCCCTTCCATGCAGGCGGAGAACGCTCCGACGCCGGGTACCAGCAGTCCGTCGGCGTTCATCGCCGTGTCGAAGTCGCGGGTGATCTCGACGTCCGCGCCGACGTGGGCGAGGGCCCGCTCGGCGGAACGTACGTTGCCGAAGCCGTAGTCGAAGACGACGACCTTCTTCTTGTCACTCACAGACGTCCCTCAGTCCCAGAGTCCCTGAATCCGCAGAAGGCCCGCCAGCAGGCACATCACGGAGCCGATCCCGAGCAGGACGACCAGGCCCTTGGGCATGCCCTGCTTCGAGAAGGAGTAGACGCCGCCGGCCAGGAAGAGGCCGACGACGATCAGAATCGTATTGAGCCCGGTCACAGCGCGCCCTTGGTGGACGGCAGGATTCCGGCGGCGCGCGTGTCGCGCTCGGAGGCGTACCGCAGGGCGCGGGCCAGCGCCTTGAACTGGCACTCCACGATGTGGTGGGCGTTGCGCCCGTACGGCACGTGGACGTGCAGGGCGATCTGCGCCTGGGCGACGAAGGACTCCAGGATGTGCCGGGTCATCGTCGTGTCGTACTCGCCGATCATCGGCGCCATCTTCTCGGGCTCGGTGTGCACCAGGTACGGCCGGCCGGAGAGGTCGACGGTGACCTGGGCCAGCGACTCGTCCAGCGGGACGGTGCAGTTGCCGAAGCGGTAGATGCCGACCTTGTCGCCGAGCGCCTGCCTGAAGGCGGCGCCGAGCGCGAGGGCGGTGTCCTCGATCGTGTGGTGCGAGTCGATGTGCAGGTCGCCCTCGGTCTTGACCGTGAGGTCGAAGAGCCCGTGGCGGCCGAGCTGGTCGAGCATGTGGTCGTAGAAGCCGACCCCCGTCGACACATCGACTTTCCCGGTGCCGTCGAGGTTGATCTCGACGAGCACGGACGTTTCCTTCGTGGTGCGTTCCACGCGGCCTACGCGGGGGTTCATGCCTCGTGCTCCTTCTTGGCGTTCTCAGTGACAAGCGTGCGCGCCGCATCGAGGAACGCGTCGTTCTCGGCCGGGGTCCCCGCGGAGACCCGCAGCCAGCCCGGCACCCCGTTGTCCCGGACCAGGACACCCTGGTCGAGAATGCGCTGCCAGGCGGTGCGGCTGTCGGCGAAGCGGCCGAACTGGACGAAGTTGGCGTCCGATTCGGTCACCTGGAAGCCGAGAGCACGCAGCTCGTCGACGAGCCGGTCGCGCTCGCTCTTGAGCTGCGCGACGTACCCGAGCAGCGTATCGGTGTGTTCCAGGGCGGCGAGCGCGGTGGCCTGGGTGATGGAGGACAGGTGGTAGGGCAGTCGCACCAGCTGTACGGCGTCGACGACGGCCGGGTCCGCGGCGAGGTAGCCGAGGCGCAGTCCCGCGGCGCCGAACGCCTTCGACATCGTGCGCGAGAGCACCAGGTGGGGGCGGCCCTCGATGAGCGGGAGCAGCGAGGGGTGGTGGCTGAACTCACCGTACGCCTCGTCGACGACGACCATCGACGGCTTGGCCGCCTGCGCCGCCTCGTACAGGTCGAGGACGGTCCGCGCGTCGACGGCGGTACCGGTGGGGTTGTTGGGCGAGGTGATGAACACGACGTCCGGCCGCTGCTCGGCGATCATCTCGCGGGCCGCCGCCACGTCGATGGTGAAGTCCTCGTTGCGCGGTCCGGAGAGCCAGCCCGTTCCGGTGCCGCGCGCGATGAGGGCGTGCATCGAGTAGGAGGGTTCGAAGCCAATCGCCGTGCGGCCGGGGCCGCCGAAGGTCTGGAGCAGCTGCTGGAGCACCTCGTTGGAGCCGTTGGCGGCCCAGACGCCGGCGGGGCCGACCTCGTGCCCGGCGGTGCGGGTGAGGTAGCGGGCGAGTTCGGTACGGAGCTCGACGGCATCGCGGTCGGGGTAGCGGTTGAGGTCGCGGGCGGCCTCGCGGACGCGCTCGGCGATCCGGTCGACCAGCGCCTCGGGGAGCGGGTACGGATTCTCGTTGGTGTTCAGGCGCACGGGGACGTCGAGCTGGGGCGCCCCGTAGGGGGACTGGCCGCGCAGCTCGTCGCGGATGGGCAGTTCGTCCCAGGCGTTGCCCGTGGTGCTGTCGTCTCTCACCGCTGCGGAACCTTCCACCCGAACCTGGCCTTGAGCGCGGCGCCGTGGGCGGGGAGGTCCTCCGCCTCGGCGAGGGTCACCACGTGGTGGGTGACCTCCGCGAGCGCGTCACGGGTGTAGTCGACGATGTGGATGCCGCGCAGGAAGGACTGCACGGACAGGCCCGAGGAGTGGCAGGCGCAGCCGCCGGTGGGCAGGACGTGGTTGGAGCCCGCGCAGTAGTCGCCGAGGGAGACCGGCGACCACGGGCCGACGAAGACCGCACCCGCGTTGCGGACCCGGTCCGCCACGGCGGCGGCGTCCGCGGTCTGGATCTCCAGGTGTTCGGCGGCGTAGGCGTCGACGACCTTGAGGCCGTCCTCCAGGTCGTTGACCAGGACGATCGCGGACTGGCGGCCGGCCAGGGCCGGCCCGATGCGGTCCGTCACGTGCTTGGTGGCCGCGATCTGCGATGCCAGCTCGGCCTCGGTGGCATCGGCGAGCTCGGCCGAGTCGGTGACGAGGACGGCGGCGGCCATGGGGTCGTGCTCGGCCTGGCTGACCAGGTCGGCGGCGACGTGCACCGGGTCGGCGGTGGAGTCGGCGAGGATCGCGATCTCGGTCGGGCCGGCTTCGGCGTCGATGCCGATGCGGCCCTTGAGGAGGCGCTTGGCCGCGGCGACGTAGATGTTGCCGGGGCCTGTGACGAGGTTCACGGGCAGGCAGTCCTCGGTGCCGTACGCGAACATCGCGACGGCCTGGGAGCCGCCCGCCGCGTACACCTCGTCCACCCCGAGCAGGGCACAGGCCGCCAGGATCGTCGGGTGCGGAAGGCCGCCGAACGCCTTCTGCGGCGGGGACGAGACGGCGATCCCCTCGACGCCCGCCTCCTGGGCCGGTACGACGTTCATGACGACGGACGAGGGGTAGACGGAGCGCCCGCCCGGCACGTAGAGGCCGACGCGCTCGACGGGCACCCACTTCTCGGTGACCGTGCCGCCCGGGACGACCTGAGTGGTGTGCGTTGTGCGGCGCTGCTCGTGGTGGACGATCCGGGTACGGCGGATCGACTCCTCCAGCGCGGCCCGTACGGCGGGGTCGAGCCGCTCCAGCGCATCGGTGAGGGCCGCGGCCGGGACCCGGATCGACTCGACGCGTACGCCGTCCAGTTTCTCCCCCCACTCGATCACTGCCGCGGAGCCGCGATGGCGTACGTCCTCGCAGATGGGCCGCACCGTCTCCAGGGCGGCTTCCACGTCGAACTCGGCTCGGGGCAGCAGGTCGCGCAGGTCGCCGCCCTCGGGGAGGGCGGTGCCGCGCAGATCGATTCGAGAGATCACCCCGCAATTCTCGCAGACCGTTCCGGGCGCCCGGACCTCCGTATCACTGGCTGATACATGCCCCGGCTGTCACTGCTGACTACTAGCGTTCAGGCCGTCACGCAGGGGGAAGAACACACGTACGGCGTCTGCAAGAGGGGACGGCAGTGACCGAGCCGCAGGATGGCGATATCCCGGACGGCCTCAGCGCAGCGGAGCTGGGCATGTGGCAGTCCTTCCGGAACGGCACCACCTACGACCTGCGCACCCATGACCCGGTGCGCGACGATCCGTTCGCGGCGCACCTCTGGGGGCCGGAGCGGAGCGTCGGCGCGCGGGTGGTGGCCAGGCTGCTGCTGAGCGGGCCCGCGCCGCGGCCCGGCCGGGTGGCGGCGCTGAAGCTCCGGGGCGTACGCGTCACGGGGCTGCTCGATCTGGCGGGCGGGCGTGTCTCGCCGTACGTCGAGCTGACGGGCTGCCGGTTCGAGCAGGAGGTGGTGCTGCCCGAGTGCCACTTCACGACCCTGCGGATGGTCGGCTGCGCGATTCCCCGGCTGGAGGCGGCCCGGCTGCACACCGAGGGGGATCTGCATCTGCCGCGCTGCCGGATCGACGGCGGCATCCGGCTCACGGACGCCCAGATCGGCACGGACCTGCTGATCAACCAGATAAGCGTCGGTCCCGACCGGCAGGGCCGCGCCTTCACCGCGGACGGCCTCTCGGTGGCGCAGGACCTCCAGGCCGAGATGGTCGAGACGCGCGGCGAGCTGAGCCTGCGGGGCGCGAAGGTCGGCGGTTCGCTGAGTCTGCGCGGCAGCAGGCTGCGGGGCACGGAGGGGCGGCGGGCGCTGAACGCCCCGCAGCTGACCGTCGAACGCACGCTGTACATGACCGAGGCGTGGGTGAGCGTCGAGACGGGGAACCAGAACACCACTCCCCCGTACGGCGTCACCCGGTCGACGGGCACCCCGGCGCGCGGCAGCCGCTCCCAGATCTTCGAGTGCCGGGGCGGGGTGCGGCTGGACGACGGCAGGTTCGGGGACGCGGTGGATCTGCACAAGGCGCGGTTCGTGCTGGCCAGGCACGAGGAGCTGTCGCTGCGCAGGATCGTCGTGCCCGAGCTGCGCTTCAACGCGGAGCGCCCGGAGGAGGGCCGGGTCGTGCTGAACGGCGCGAAGGTCGTCACGCTCATCGACGTGTCGACCAGCTGGCCGGGGCCGGGCGGCCTGGCCATGGGCGGTTTCGTGTACGAGAACCTCGTCCCGTACGGGCACTTCCCGCTCTCCCGGCGGCTGGAATGGGTGCAGGCGGCGACCCCGGAGTACGTACCCGAGCCGTACGAGCGGCTCGCCGCCGTCCTGCGCAGCTGCGGGGAGGACGCGGACGCCCGGGAGGTGCTGCTCGCCAAGCAGCGGCGGCGCCGGGAGACGCTGCCGCCGGCCGCCCGGCTGTGGGGCCACCTTCAGGACTGGACGGTGGCGTACGGCTACCGCCCCGGGCGGGCGGCGGTGTGGATGGCGGTGCTGTGGGCGGCCGGCGCCGTGGCGTTCTCCCACTACGACCCGGCGTCGATCAAGAAGGACGAGCATCCGCAGTGGAACCCCTCGCTCTACGCGCTCGATCTGCTGGTGCCTGTGATCAACCTCGGCCAGGACGGCTACTGGCGTCTGGAGGGCGGCTGGCAGTGGGCGGGAGCGGCCCTCGTCCTGCTGGGCTGGATATTGGCCACGACGGTCGCCGCAGGCGCCTCGCGTCTGCTGCGCCGGCACTGATCCGAAAGCCGCACCGCAAGGGCTGACGGCCGGGTGGGACAAGGGTCGTGGGGGTGCGGCGCCGAACGGGGAGACGTCACCGCCAGGTCGGATTCAAGCCAGAGTCCGGCATTTCCTTTGCCTTTTCTTGACCCTGTCCAGGGCAACCCTCCCACTCGGCACAGAAGCTTCACCTCGCCCCTCTGGCGCGCCTCTCACCAGCACTTTTCAATGGTCTGCACCATGCCATTCCTTCGCGCTCTGCTCAGCACCACGCGCATGATCCGGTACAGCCCCGAGCTGTCCGCCGGACTGCCCGTGGATGACGCGGTGCTGCTCGACGCCCCCGACGAGCGGCTGTCCCCCGCACTGGTGGCCGCCGCCCTCGGCGCGTACCAGCCCGCCGCCGGACTGCTCGCCGCCACCCGGGAGGGCGCGGAGTGGGAGACCCGTGACCGCTGCCTCGCCCGCCTGGTCACCTTCGCGCACAGCCGCGACGGCTGGCTCACCGCGTGGCTCACCGCCGCCCCCCGCGACCCGGACGCGCTCCTCGTCAAGGCCGGGCTCGCCGTCCGCCGGGCCTGGGAGTCGCCCGCCCGCGCCGAGCGGCTGCGTGAGGTGGGCCCGCTGATCTCGGCCGCGGCCCAGGCCCAGCCGGGCGACCCGGTGCCGTGGCGCCTCGCCCTGGACCACGCCCGGGGCACCCATGCGACGCACACCGTGTTCGAGGCGCTGTGGGAGCAGGCCGTACGGCGCTCCCCGCACCACTACGGCTGCCATGTCGCGGCCCTGCGCTACCTCTCCGCCGCCTGGTACGGCTCGCACCGCGAGTGCTTCGACTTCGCGGAGCGGGCGGCCGAGGACGCCCTGCCCGACTCGCTGGTGCAGGCCCTGCCGTTACGGGCCGCCTCCGCCCTGCTGCTCGACGGCGACCCGGCGGCGCGGACCAGCGCGGTCCACGCGGAGCGGATCGACGCCGCGGCCGATCTCGCCATCCGGCTCTCGGCGGCGTACCGGCCCGGTGACCTCTGGCCCGCCGAGACGCGCAACCTCCTGGCGTACGTGCTCGTGGTGCGGGGGCGGTGGGGCGAGGCCCTGGAGCAGTTCCGGCTGATCGGACCGCACGCGACCTCGTTCCCGTGGTCCTCGGTGTCCGACGATCCGCTGGGCCAGTTCCTCGACGCGAGGGACGGCGCACGGCTCCAGGTGGCCTCCGCGACCCCCTTGCGCAGCCGGGAAGGCCGCGGCCGCGCGCGTGGCCATTACGCTTGACCGTTGTGACCACCGCTCGCCTCCCCCTCTTCCCGCTCAACGCGGTGCTGTTCCCCGGCCTCGTGCTGCCCCTCAACGTCTTCGAGGAGCGTTATCGCGCCATGATGCGCGCGTTGCTGCAGACCGACGAGGACGACGCGCGCCGCTTCGTCGTGGTCGCGATCCGCGACGGCCGGGAACTCGCTCCGACGGCCACCGGGATGCCGGACGGCCTCACCGCGGCCGTCCCCCTCGACCGCGAACCGGCCGACGGCTTCGGCCCCGACCCGATCCAGTCCTTCCACCGGGTCGGCTGCGTCGCGGACGCCGCGAAGATCCGCGAGCGCGCGGACGGGAGCTTCGAGGTCCTGGCCACCGGCACGGTCAGGGTGAAACTCCTCTCCGTCGACGCCAGCGGCCCCTACCTCACGGCCGAGGTCGAGGAACTGACCGAGGAGCCGGGCGACGAGGAGAGCGGCGGCACGAGCGGGGCCGAGGAGGCCGGCGCACTCGCCGAGGGAGTCCTGCGGGCCTTCCGCAGCTACCAGAAGCGGCTGGCCGGGGCCAGCGAACGCTCGCTGACGACTGGAGCGGACCTCCCCGACGACCCTTCGGTGGTCTCGTACCTGGTGGCCGCCGCGGCCGTACTCGACATCCCGTCGAAGCAGCGGCTGCTCCAGGCCCCGGACACCGCGACCCGGCTCCGGGAGGAGCTGACCCTGCTGCGCCGGGAGACGGCGGTCATCCGGCATCTGCCGTCGCTGCCCGCGGTGGAACTGACCCGGGCTCCCACGCACCCCAACTGATCCGAGGACCCCGCACCGTGGCGAAGAAGCCGAAGAAGCAGCAGGGCGGCACCCCCGCCACGGTCGCCCTGACCGCGGCGGGCGCCGCCTTCACCGTCCACGCCTACGAGCACGACCCGTCGTCCCCGTCCTACGGCGAGGAGGCGGCGGAGGCCCTGGGCGTCTGTCCCGACCGGGTGTTCAAGACCCTGGTGGCCGAGGTGGACGGCGAACTGACCGTGGCGGTCGTCCCGGTGGCGGGCTCGCTCGACCTGAAGGCCCTGGCATCGGCGGTGGGCGGCAAGCGCGCGACGATGGCGGACCCGGCGGCGGCGGAACGCACCACGGGCTACGTACGGGGCGGCATCTCCCCCCTGGGCCAGCGCAGACGCCTGCGCACGGTCCTGGACGCCTCGGCCGGCTCCCACGCCACGATCTGCGTCTCGGCGGGCCGCCGGGGCCTGGAAGTGGAACTGACGGCCGCGGACCTGGCAGCACTGACGAACGCGACGCTGGCGACGATCGCCCGCAAGTGATCCCCGGGGCATCGCTCAGCCTGCCCGGCGCGTGAGGGTACTTCCAGCGCCGTTCTCAGCCCGTCCGGCGTTTGAGGACCGGGGTCGGGGGCGGAGCCCCGGGTTCGGGAAGGGGCGGGTAGGGGAAAACGCCCGCCGCAGGCGCCACTCGCCCACCCGCACGGGCTAGCGCCGCACAGACTCCCCAGGCCCCGCATCGGAACCCTCGGAGCCGTCCGAACCCTCGGCGCCCTCCGACCCCTCCGCCACCCCCCACGGCGCCTCCGGCGCCCACTCCCCCTCAGGATCCCGCGGAGCGAACAGCGCCGTCAGCCCCAGATGCACCAGCATCGCCACGATCGGCCACGCCAGCACCACCCCCGCGGCATGCAGCTCCAGCGGCGCGTCGAAGGCGACGCCCTTCCCCGCCTCCCGCGCCCGGGCGACCACATCCGACGAAGGCCCGAACCAGACGCCGATCCCCCAGGCCAGCAGCGACCCCAGCAGACCGCCGAGCGCCAGCCCGGCCACCAGCAGAATGCCCCCGCTGCGCCGGTAGAAGAACACGGCGAAAGCGGCCACGACCCCGAACCCGAGCGCCAGCAGCACGAACGTGCCGTCCGCCGCCACCGCCTCCTCGCCCTCGCTGTTCTTGAGGAAGACCGCCGTGTCGTCGGAGACCAGCGGCACGCGGGGCGCCAGCCACAGCCACAGGAGCCCGAGCAGCAGCCCCGCGGCCGTGAGCAGGGCGGTGATCACGGCGGCCTGCCGCAGCTCCGTCGCCGCTTCCCGGCCGTGCGCCGGCGCAGGACCGGGCGCGGGAGAGGCCCCGGACGGCGGCGTCTGCCACGGATCGTTGGACGAGGGCTGGTGCGGCGGCGTCAGAGGTGCGGTCACCGTGCCATCGTGCCAGGTGACCCTGTGCCGCGCCGCACCGGACCGAATCCCCCGGCCACCCGCAGCCGGGCACCCCGCACCCCCGGACCCGCGAGGCGAACCGCTAGCGAACCGCGGCCCGCCGGTACGCCCACGTGGCCACCGCCAGCGACAGCACCCCCACCACCGCGCACACCGCGAGGTCCAGCGCGATCACCGCCCACTCCGGACTCGCGTCGAAGGACCGCGCGAGCGCCTCCACCCCGTACGTCGACGGCAGCAGGTCGCGCGCCCACCCGACCGGCTGCGGCAGCCGCTCCGCCGGCAGCACACCCAGCAGCAGCGCGGCGGACATGCCGAGCTGCCCGAGCAGCGTGGCGAACTCCTGGCGCGGCGCCAGCAGACCGAGCGCCGCCCCCAGACCGGCCAGCGCCGCCCCGGACAGCGGCACCACGGCGACGAGCACCCACAGGTGGCCCATCGGCAACTGGAACAGCACACTGCCGGTCACGGCCGTCACGATCGTGCCGGGCACCGTGAAGGACGCGTACGCCCCCGCCGTCCCCAGCACCACCGCGGCCGGCGGCACGGGCAGCGTGGCGTAGTGGTCGAGCCCGCCGCCGGCCCGCAGCTGGCCGAAGTACTGGGCGAGCAGGTTCAGCGCGACGAAGGCCACGACCAGCACGCTGGACCCCGCGACGACGGCCCTCGCCTCGGACCCGCCGTCCACGACGCCCCGCATCAGGACCATGATCCCGACGGACTGGAAGGTCGCCACGAACAGCAGCGGAATTTGGGCGACCCGGGCCCGCGAGAGCTGGGCCCGGTACACGGCGGCGAGCGCGGGCAGCAGCCGCGCCCGGGGGCCAGCGGGGCCGGCGCGGGGAGCGGGGTGCCGACCGGTCCGGCAGCCCGGAACCGCTCGGCCGCCACCCCCGCCTCCGCGCGAACAATGCTCGTCACCTGGCGCCGCTCCCCTTGGATACCTGAGATACGCGAGTCGCGTGAGACACGTGTACGTTCACGCCTTCACCAGCCCCTCGGTCGCCCTGACCGCGTCCCCGCCCAGTGCCAGGTAGACGTCCTCCAGGCTGGGCGTGGCCAGCGTGAAGTCGTCCAGCGCGGCGAACGCCGCCCCGCCCGTCACCGCCGCCACGGCCGCCCGCGCCTCGTCGGGCGCCAGCCGCAGCACCCAGCGCCGCCCGGACTCCGTGGCCGAGCCGCGCAGCGCCGCCACCTCGGGTACGTCCATCGGGGCCCGCTCGCGCCAGACCAGCTCGACCCGGACCTCTCCCGCCACCTGTTCCTTGAGCCCGTGAGGGGTGTCGCAGGCGATGACCTTGCCCCGTTCCAGCACCGCGACCCGGTCGAGCACCGTCTCGGCCTCGATCACGTTGTGGGTGACGAGCAGCACCGTGACTCCCCGCTCCGCCCTGCGCCGGTCGACGGCGGCCCAGACGGCACGCCGGGCGACGGGGTCCATACCGGTGGTGGGTTCGTCCAGCACGAGGACGGGCCGTTCCCCGACCAGCGTCGCCGCGAAGCACGCGAGCCGCCGCTGACCGCCGGAGAGCCGCTTCAGCGGCCGCCCTGCCAGCTCGGTGAGTCCCAGCTCCTCCAGGACGTCGTCGCGGGCGGCCCGTGCCTGGCGGACCGGGAGGCCGCGCAGCCGCCCGGTGGTCTCGGCGGCGAGGGAGACGGTCAGTTCGTCGAGGGCGGTGGATTCCTGGCCGAGGTAGCCGATCAGCCGGGAGGCCCGCTCGGGATGGCGTACGAGGTCGTGGCCCAGGACGTCCACGCTGCCGGAGTCGGGCCGCATGAGGCCGGTGAGCTGGCGTACCAGGGTGGACTTGCCCGCGCCGTTGGGGCCGAGCAGGCCGAAGATCTCGCCCTGCCGGACATCGAGGCTGATCCCGTCGGTGGCGCGCACCTCGGGGATGGCCGCCGCGCCGCGCCGGCCGCGGACCGCGGGATAGGTCCTGACCAGATCACGCACCGCGCACACGGTCCCGGTCTGCGCCTGTGCTGTGCCGGTACTCACGAGGTACGAGGGTACGGGGTCGGATGCCCCGGATTGCGCCCGGGGTCGCACCGCCCCGGCCGCTACTCGGCGAGCGGAACGTGCTCCGCGGCGGCCCGCACGTCGATCTCGCGCCAGAACCCGGCCCGGATCGCGTACCGGTCGTGTTCGTCGATCTGGTCGTCCTTGTGGGCGAGCAGCCCGAACCGCGCCGCGTACCGCAGGAGCTCGCCGTCGATGCGGTGCGGGATGCGCGGGTACATGGTCGAGAGTTTCTGGAGGTGGACGGTCTCCGGGAGCCGTTCCATCCACCGGCGGGCGAAGACCTGGCCGACCTCGAACGGATCGCCGCCGACGGTCGTGATGTCCTCCTCCCGGTCCGCCCAGCGCTGTTCCGCGCTGGTGAGCTGGGCGAGGGTGGGCAGCGAGGCCGTCTCGGCCGGTTCGCCGAGCGGTCCGCCGCGCTCGACCCAGCCCTTGTCGGACGACCAGCGCAGGGTGGCGTTGGCGGGAGCGGCCGGCCCGGGGTGCTGCGTGGCCTGGCTGCCGGGACCGCGCAGGGCCGCCAGGTCCTTCGGTGTGGGGACGCCGCGGTGGCCGGGCCCCGGCGGGGGGCCGCTGTCCTGCTCGGCCGTCGCCTGGGCCCCGTTCCGCGCCGCGGCCTGGGCCTCGGATGCGCGCTCGGCCGATGCCGCCAGCGCGGCTTCGGGGAGGGGCGCGGAGAGGATCGCGGCGATCTCCGGGCGCGGGACGGGGGGCGGGGCGCAGATCCCGCCGATCTCCTTGGCCCGTACGGCCTTGGTGATCCAGGCCCGGTCGAGCACCCGCCGTTCGTCGGCCTCCGCGACGAGGTCCTCGGACTGGTTGTAGTCGCCGTCCGCGGCCTGCACGGCCCAGAGGTGGACGGCCACCCCGTGCTCCTTCGCCGACATGAGCCCCGGCAGCAGGTCGCCGTCGCCGGTCACGAGCACCACGTCGGAGCAGGCGCGGTTCCTGGCGAGCTCGGTGAGCTCGGCGTGCATCGCCGCGTCGACGCCCTTCTGCGCCCAGCGGCCGTCGCTGCGGGTGAGGGCTCCCAGCCGGACGGTGACGCGGGGCATCACCCGCAGCCGGCGGTGTTCCGGCTGCGGTACGCGGTCGGGGGCGCCGTCGAACCAGTAGATCCGGAGAAGGGGTTGCTGGGTGTCCGCCTCCGCGCGTTCGCGCAGCCCCTGGATCAGGGCGGCGTGGTCGACGGTGATGCGGGAACGGGCGGGCTCCCCGGCCAGCAGGCTGGCGGCTGCGCCCAGCAGATAACCGGCGTCCACCAGGACGACACAACGGTCCACGCGTTCCACCCTCTTCCAGGAATTCGGGAACGGTTCTCGGCGGGCCCGGCCGTGGGGAGGTCGGCCCGCTCACTCAGGGGTTCCCTGGAGTCTGCCCGACCGCGCGGAGGTTAACGTCCGGAACTCGATCATCGGCGTGGCGGATCGGGAAAACGGGACACCACGGCATACCACTACGCACGGTAATGATCCAACATGCGGCATATACGGCGCTATGTGAATCTGGCAGCGGTCCTGGCCCCGAGAGTCCCCTAGGAGGAACACCATGGCCAAGAACAAGAACCGCAAGCAGGGCAGCCAGCAGGATCGCTCCGCGTCGGCCGCTGAGCGTGGTGCGCAGGACGCGAAGACCTCGTCCTTCGAGGCACAGAGCGGTCCCCAGTCGCGTTCCCAGGGCAGCCCCGCGGATGTCGCCCGTAAGCACCAGCGGCGCTTCGGCCACAACTGACCGGTCCGTTCCCGGTCCGGCCGCGGCCCGAGCGACCGGGAGGGGCGCCCCGCTCTTCGCGGGGCGCCCCTCCCGTCGCGACCGCCGTGTCTCAGCCGGCCAGGCAGGACGGGCCGAGAAGGACCTTCAGGTCGCCGAAGAGCGCGGGGTCCGGCTTCACCCGGTGCCGGTCGAGCCGGAGGACCGTGGTCTTGCGGGGGCCCTGGAGCCTGATCCGTACCTCGGTGTCGCCTCGGTGGCTGCTGAGGACCTCGCCGAGGCGGCTGACCATCGGCGGAGTGATCTTCACCGTGGGGATGGTCAGCACGACCGGCGCGTTGGTCCCGGCGGAGGAGACATCGGGGACCTGCAACTCCATGGCGACCAGCCGCGGCACGTCCTCGCGCTTGTCCAGGCGCCCCTTGACGAAGACCACGGTGTCCTCCACTAGCTGGGTCGAGACCAGCTGGTACGTGGCGGGGAAGAACATGCACTCGATGGAGCCCGCGAGGTCCTCGACGGTGGCGATCGCCCAGGCGTTGCCCTGCTTGGTCATCTTGCGCTGGAGGCCGGAGATGATGCCGCCGATGGTGACGATCGCGCCGTCCGCGTGCTCGCCGCCGGTGAGCTGCGAGATCGCGGCGTCCGACTTGTCGGAGAGCACGTGCTCGATACCGAAGAGCGGGTGGTCGGAGACGTACAGGCCGAGCATTTCGCGCTCCTGCGCGAGCAGGTAGGACTTCTCCCACTCGATGTCGGAGAACTCGACGTCGAGTCCGAAGCCGGGCTCGTCGCTCGTCTCCTCGCCCATGCCGCCGAAGAGGTCGAACTGTCCCTCGGCCTCCTTGCGCTTGACCTGCACCACGTTGTCGATCATCGGCTCGTGGTGGGCGACGAGTCCCTTGCGGGTGTGGCCCATCTCGTCGAAGGCCCCGGCCTTGATCAGTGATTCGACGGTGCGCTTGTTGCAGACGATCGCCTCGACCTTGTCGAGGAAGTCGGGGAACGAGCTGTACTTCCCCTTCGTCTTGCGGGTCTTGATGATCGAGTCCACGACGTTCTGGCCGACGTTGCGGATGGCGGTCAGGCCGAAGAGGATCACGTCGTCGCCCTGGGCGGCGAAGTTGGACACCGACTCGTTGACGTTGGGCGGGAGCACCTTGATGCCCATGCGCCGGCACTCGTTGAGGTAGACCGCCGACTTGTCCTTGTCGTCCTTCACCGACGTGAGCAGCCCCGCCATGTACTCGGCCGGGTAGTTCGCCTTGAGGTACGCCGTCCAGTAGGTGACCAGGCCGTACGCCGAGGAGTGCGCCTTGTTGAACGCGTATCCGGCGAACGGCACCAGGACGTCCCAGAGCGCCTTGATCGCCGCGTCGGAGAAGCCCTTCTTCTTGGCGCCCGCCTCGAAGAGGACGAAGTTCTTCGCCAGCTCGTCGGCCTTCTTCTTGCCCATCACGCGGCGCAGGATGTCGGCTTCGCCGAGTGAGTACCCGGCGACGATCTGGGCGGCCTTCTGCACCTGCTCCTGGTAGACGATGAGGCCGTAGGTGAGGCCGAGGACCTCCTTGAGGGGCTCCTCCAGCTCCGGGTGGATCGGGGTGATCTCCTGGCGGCCGTTCTTCCGCTCGGCGTAGTTCGTGTGGGAGTTCATTCCCATGGGACCCGGCCGGTACAGGGCCGAGACGGCGGAGATGTCCTCGAAGTTGTCGGGCTGCATCTGGCGCAGCAGCGAACGCATCGGGCCGCCGTCGAACTGGAACACGCCGAGCGTGTCACCGCGGCAGAGCAGTTCGTACGTCTTGGGGTCGTCCAGCGGGAGGGAGAGCAGGTCGAGCTTGACGCCCTTGTTGGCCTCCACCATCTTGACGGCGTCGTCCATGATGGTCAGGTTGCGCAGACCCAGGAAGTCCATCTTCAGCAGGCCGAGCGACTCGCACTGCGGGTAGTCCCACTGGGTGATGGTGACGCCGTCGGTGTGCCGCACCCAGATCGGCGCGTGGTCCACGATCGGCTCGCTGGACATGATGACCCCGGCGGCGTGCACGCCCATCTGCCGGACCAGGCCCTCGACGCCCTTGGCCGTGTCGATGACCTTGCGGACGTCCGGCTCGTTCTCGTACATCCCCCGGATCTCGCCCGCCTCGCTGTAGCGCGGGTGCTTGGGGTCGGTGATGCCGTTGAGGTCGATTCCCTTGCCGAGGACGTCGGCGGGCATGGCCTTGGTGAGCCGGTCGCCCATGGCGTACGGGTAGCCGAGGACGCGGGCGGAGTCCTTGATCGCGTTCTTCGCCTTGATCTTTCCGTACGTGCCGATCATGGCGACCTTGTCGGCGCCGTACTTCTCGGTCACGTACCGGATGACCTCCACGCGCCTGCGCTCGTCGAAGTCGATGTCGACGTCGGGCATGGAGACGCGCTCGGGGTTCAGGAACCGCTCGAAGATCAGTCCGTGCTCGATCGGGTCGAGGTCGGTGATGCCCATGGCGTACGAGACGATCGAGCCGGCCGCCGAGCCTCGTCCGGGGCCGACCGCGATGCCCTGGTTCTTGGCCCACATGATGAAGTCGGCGACGACGAGGAAGTACCCGGGGAACCCCATCTGGATGATGATGTCCATCTCGTACTCGGCCTGCTTCTGCCGGTCCTCGGGGACGCCGTCCGGGAAGCGGCGGTTCATGCCGGCCCGGACCTCCTCCTGGAACCAGGTGATCTCCGTGTAGCCCTCGGGGATGTCGAACTTCGGCATGAGGTTCTTCGCCTCGAACATGCCGGAGGTGTCGATCTGCTGGGCGACCAGGAGGGTGTTGGCGCAGCCCTCCTGCCAGGCGTCGGAGGAGTCGACGCCGTACATCTCCTCGGTCGTCTTGAGGTAGTAGCCGGTGCCGTCGAAGCGGAAGCGGTCCGGGTCGGAGAGGTTCTTTCCGGTCTGGATGCAGAGCAGCGCGTCGTGCGCCGTGGCCTCGTTCGCGTAGGTGTAGTGCGAGTCGTTCGTCACGAGCGGCGGGATGCCGAGCTTCCTGCCGATCTCCAGGAGCCCGTCGCGGACCCGGCGCTCGATCTCGATCCCGTGGTCCATCAGCTCCAGGAAGTACCTGCCCTCGCCGAAGATGTCCTTGTAGTCGGAGGCCGCCTGGACCGCCTCGTCGAACTGGCCGAGCCGCAGCCGGGTCTGCACCTCGCCCGAGGGGCACCCGGTGGACGCGATCAGGCCCTCGGACCACTGGGAGATGGTCTCCCTGTCCATGCGGGGCCACTTCTGGAGCCAGCCCTCGGCGTACGCGTCCGAGGAGAGCCGGAAGAGGTTGTGCAGCCCTGTGCTGTTCGACGCCCAGATCGTCTTGTGGGTGTAACCACCGGAACCGGACACGTCGTCACGCTTCTGGTGCGGCTGCCCCCACTGGACCTTGCGCTTGTGCTTGCGCGACTCGGGCGCGACGTACGCCTCGATCCCGATGATCGGCGTCACACCCGCCTTCTTGGCCGAGTGGAAGAAGTCGTAGGCCCCGTGCAGGTTGCCGTGGTCCGTCATCGCGATGTGCGACATGCCCATCTCGTTGCACGCCTCGAACATGTCCTTGAGCCGCGCGGCACCGTCCAGCAGCGAGTACTGGGTGTGGACGTGAAGGTGCGTGAAAGGCGGCTTGGTCACGGCGCTGGGCCTCCGGAGTCGGACTGGGGGGACAGCGTGGAAGTCTACGTCCTGGCAGTGACAGCCGAGGGGCACTCCCCGGTACGGTCACGCGTTGAAGGGGCGGGGACGCCCGTCCCATTTGTCATGAACGCCAGGCAGCAGGAGGCACCACACGATGTCGGAGACGCAGACCGGCGCAGCGCGGCGCGGGGAGCAGATTCTCGCCGTTTTCGACACCGCTTTCGGAGAGCTGCTGGCCGCCGATCCGGCTGCCTTCCGGGTCAAGTTCAGGAAGATGGCGGGTTCGGCCTTCGCGTTCTACCGCGGCACCGCCTGCCTCTTCTACGAGGACCTGGCGCGCGAGCGGGACGGCGGACCGTATCTGGACGAGCGCACCGGCCGGGTGTGGGTCCACGGCGACCTGCACGCGGAGAACTTCGGCACGTACATGGACGCCAACGGGCGCCTGGTCTTCAACGTGAACGACTTCGACGAGGCGTACGTGGGCCCCTTCACCTGGGACCTGAAGCGCTTCGCCGCGTCCGTGGCCCTGATCGGTTACGCGAAGGCGCTGGGTGACGACCAGATCACCGAGCTGGTCCAGGTGTACGCCGCCGCCTACCGGGAGCGCGTCCACGCCCTGGCGACGGGCGCGAAGAACGACGAGGTGCCGCCCTTCACCCTGGACACCGCCGACGGCCCGCTGCTGGGCGCGTTGCGCGCCGCCCGTTCCCTGACCAGGTTCTCGCTGCTGGACTCGATGACGGAGATCCGCGACTTCGAGCGCCGGTTCGCCGCGGACGGCGGCGCGATCGATCTGGACGCGGCGACCCGCTACAAGGTGCTGGCCGCGTTCGACGGCTATCTGGAGACGCTTCCGGACTCGAGTCTGACCCGGCCCGACTCCTACCGGGTGAAGGACGTCGTGGGCCGGCGGGGCATCGGCATCGGATCGGCCGGGCTTCCCTCGTACAACATCCTCCTGGAGGGCAACAGCGACGCCCTGGAGAACGACGTGGTGATCTACCTCAAGCAGGCGCAGACCCCGGCGGTCTCCCGGCACATCACGGACGCCGCGGTGCGGGATTACTTCCAGCACGAGGGGCACCGTACCGTCATCTCCCAGCGCGCCCTCCAGGCGCACGCCGACCCTTGGCTCGGCTGGACGGAGCTCGACGGTTCGGGGCAGCTCGTCGCCGAGGTCTCGCCGTACGCGGTCGACCTGGACTGGTCCGACATCGACGAGCCGGAGGAGATCGCCGCGGTCGTCGCCGACCTCGGCCGGGCCACGGCGACGATGCACTCGGCGGCGGACGACGAGAGCGGCCACTCGCTGGTGCCGTTCTCCACGGAACGGGCGATCGACGCCGCGATCGCGGCCGACGAGGAGGGCTTCGCCGGCCTGCTCGTGGACTTCGCCCACACGTACGGGGCACGGGCCCGCACCGATCATCAGATCTTCGTGGACCTCTTCCGCAACGGCCGCATCCCCGGTCTGTAGAGATCCCCGTACGCGCGGGCGGCCTTAAGGAGCGCCTACAGGTGCACATGGGACACTCCTCCACGATGGACGTGACAGGGACGCAGCTCAGGGCGGTTCGCGCGGCGCTTTTCACCGCGCTCGTCGTGACGCTCTCGACCGCGTCCCATGTGCTGCTCTCCCGGGTGCCGCTGCCGCTGACCGTGGTCGCCCCGCTGGCCGCCGGGGTCTTCGCCGCGGCCTTCGCCCTGGCGGGCCGTGAGCGCGGCTTCGGGGCCATCGCGGGGCTGCTGGTCCCCTTGGAGCTGGCCGCCGACACGGTCTTCACCACCGGTCAGCACCTCTGCTACGGAGCTGCGGGCGGTCCGATCGCGGGGCCGCTGCGCGCCGTGGGGCTGGACGTCCTGTGCGGTGGCGGTGAGGCGGGCGCGGCCCGGCCGGCCGGTGCCTACGCGGTCGGCGCCCCGCTGGCCGGGATGACGGGCACGGGCGACCGGGCCGCCGCCCTGCTGGCGTCGCCGGGTCCGCTGGTGCCGTGGCTGCTGCTGGCCGCCCATGTGACCGTCGGCCTGCTGGCCGCGGCCTGGCTGAGCCGCGGCGAGGCCGCGCTCGCGGAGCTGCTCCGCGCGGCGGCCGCGGTCGCGTTCCGTCCGCTGCTGGTCGCGTTCGCCGTGGTGGCCACCGCCCGGCGCCGCGCACGGCGCGACACGCTCCCGGCGGGGCGCCCGCACCCGCTCCCGCCCGCCCGCCTCCTGGGGCACTCCGTGGGACGCAGGGGACCACCGCGCTCGGCCCTCGCCTGAGCACGCACGTCCCCCGCACACGACACCACGCACACCCGGAGATCCACCATGAGCAAGCGCAACACCCAGGAGAACAAGGCAGCGGCCCGTGACCGGCTGCGCGCGGAGCGCGAGCGCCAGGCCAAGAAGGACAAGGCACGCAAGCAGATCGTCGTCGCCGTATCGGTCGTCGCCGTGCTGGCCGTGGCCGGCGGTGTCGGCTACGGCGTGACGGAGCTCAACAAGCCCTCCGGCTGGGAGGCCGCCGCGGACGCGAAGAACGTGACCGTGCCGAAGAACGCCTCAGGCGACGACGGCACGACCGTGGTCATCGGCAAGCCGGCCGCCCGGAAGACGCTGGAGATGTACGAGGACCCGCGCTGCCCGGTCTGCGCCACCTTCGAGCAGACGGTCGGCGAGACCATCGCGAAGGACGTCGCGGCGGGCAAGTACAAGGTCAGGTTCGTGGGCGCCACGTTCATCGACAACACCGACAACGGCGAAGGTTCCAAGAACGCCCTGAGCGCCCTGGGCGCGGCGCTGAACGTCAGCCCCGAGGCGTTCACGGCGTACAAGGCCGCCCTGTACTCGGCGGACTTCCACCCGCAGGAGAGCGAGGACAAGTTCGCGAAGGACAGCTACCTGATCGAGGTGGCGGACTCGGTCGACGCGCTGAAGGGCAACGCGGCCTTCGAGAAGGACGTCAAGGACGGTACGTACGACAGCTGGGCAATGAAGATGTCCGGGGCGTTCGACAAGAGCGGGGTCGAGGGCACTCCGACGCTGAAGATGGGCGGCAAGGCCATCACCGCCGAGGGCAGCAAGAACGCGCCGATGACGGTGGCGGAGTTCGACGCCGCGGTCGCCAAGGCGCTCAAGGCGTGACGGGAGGGAACGCGGAGCGCCGGACGCCAGGGGAGTAATTCCGGACGTCGGTCTCCCGTCGGGCGGGCGAACTTCTGCTGTTCGCCCGCCCGTTCACCTGCCAGGGCGTCGTACCGGTCAGTAGGGTGATCGCCCGTGACCAGTCGACTCTTCTCCTCACCCACCCGCCGTACTGTGGTCAGGGCCGCCGCCGCCACCGCGGTCGCCGCCCCCGTCCTCGCCTCCGCGACCGGCGCCGTAGCGGCCGGAGCCCCCGCCTTCCTCCACGGGGTCGCCTCCGGTGACCCGCTGCCGGACGGGGTCCTGCTGTGGACCCGCGTCACCCCGGCGGCCGACGCGATACCCGGTTCGGGCCGCGGCGCCGACACCGCCGTGCGCTGGGAGGTCGCCGAGGACGCCGCCTTCACCCGGATCGCCGCGCGGGGCACGGTGCTCGCGGTCGCCGCGTCCGACCACACCGTCAAGGCCGACGTGCGCGGGCTGCGGCCGGCCACGGCGTACTTCTTCCGCTTCACGGCGGGCGAAGGGGAGCAGGCACTCTCCCCCGCGGGCCGGACCCGCACGGCACCAGCCGCCGGTGCGGCCGTCCCGGGTCTGCGGTTCGGCGTGGTCTCGTGCGCCAACTGGGAGTCCGGCTGGTTCTCCGCCTACCGCCATCTCGCCGCCCGCGCCGACCTCGACGCGGTGCTGCACCTCGGGGACTACCTCTACGAGTACGCGTCGGGGGCGTATCCCGCCGAGGCCGACGTGGTACGCGGGCACGAGCCCGCCCACGAGATCCTCGACCTAGCCGACTACCGCGCCCGGCACGGGAAGTACAAGACCGACCCGGACCTCCGGGCCCTGCACGCGGCCCATCCGGTGATCGCGATCTGGGACGACCACGAGTTCGCCAACGACGCCTGGGCCGGGGGCGCCGAGAACCACACGCCGGGCGCGGAGGGCTCCTGGGCGGACCGGGTGGCGGCGGCGAAGCAGGCGTACTTCGAGTGGATGCCGGTCCGCGCCTCCACCGAGGGCACCGTCTACCGCCGCCTGCGCTTCGGCACGCTGGCCGATCTGCATCTGCTCGATCTGCGTACCTTCCGCTCGGAGCAGGCGTCCGCCGGCGACGGCGCGGTGGACGACCCGGAGCGCTCCCTCACCGGCCGGGCGCAGCTTGACTGGCTCAAGTCGGGCCTCGCCGGTTCGGACGCCGCCTGGCAGCTGGTCGGGACCTCCGTGATGATCTCTCCGGTCGCGTTCGGCGCGCTTCCGGCGCATCTGCTCGCGCCGCTGGCGGAGTTGCTCGGGGTGCCCGGGGAGGGGCTGGCCGTCAACGTGGACCAGTGGGACGGATACACGGACGACCGCAGGGAACTGATCGCGCATCTGCGTGAGCGGGCGGTCAGGAACACGGTCTTCCTGACCGGTGACATCCACATGGCGTGGGCCAACGACGTACCGGTGAGGGCGGCGACGTATCCGCTGTCGGCCTCGGCGGCGACGGAGTTCGTCGTGACCTCGGTGACCTCGGACAATCTGGACGACGTCCTGCGAGTCGCCCCGCAGACCGTCTCGCTGGTCGCCGCGGCGGCGGTCAAGGCCGCCAACCGCCATGTGAAGTGGGTCGACATGGACTCGCACGGCTACGGCGTCCTCGATGTGACCGCCGAGCGGTCGCAGATGGACTACTACGCGGTCTCCGACAAGCGGAATCCGGACGCCACTTCGTCCTGGGTGCGCTCCTACCGGACGCTCAGCGGTACGCAGAGGATCGAGCGCGCCGACCACCCCGTGCGCTGACCGGCTATTTTCAGCCATCTGCCGTCATGTTAAGGACAGGTCACAGCGTGACGGCGGGTGGCGGGGGCGGCGGACCGAATACGGACACACCATCCGTTGAGGTCACTCCACACGTTACACATTCATCTCAAACCTTGGTACGGACCGCAGATTTTCTCCCCATTGCCCCCTGTAAGCGCCACAAATGATTGGGCCTGATCGATTCTCTTCAAGACCTGACATGGCCACGTAATCTCCCGGCGGCGGGTGAGGAAGTACCTCCCCCACATGTCCGCAAGGAGTCATCGTGCGCGCTCTTGTACGCATATCGCCCCGCCTGCGCCGTCACGCACTGAGCGCGGCCGTACTGGCCGGAACTCTGGCCCTGGCTCCGCTCTCGGCCGCGCCGGGCAGCGCCGTCGCCGCACCCTCGACGGCCCTGTCCGCCGAGGAGTGCGAGGAGACCTCCGGTGCGAGCGCGACCGCCCGGGAGGCGCACCCCGGCGAGGCCGGCCACGACCACGCCGCCGAGCCCAACGAGGTGAGCGCGGCCAAGGCCAAGGCCATGGACGCGGATCTCCGGAAGAAGCTGGCGGACCGCCGCCTCGACGGCCGGGCCCTCGCGGCCGGGGCGACCATCCCCGTCTACTTCCACGTCATCCACTCCGGGGCGACGGGCAAGCTCAGCGCGACTCAGGTCAGCAACCAGCTCAACGTCCTCAACGCCGCGTACAGCGGGGCGGGCGCCGGGAACACCGACTCCGGCTTCCGCTTCACGCTCGCCGCCACGACCTACACGGACAACGCGTCCTGGTACAACCTGTCCTCCGGCTCCACGGCCGAGCGGGCCATGAAGACCGCGCTCCGCCAGGGCGGCGCCGACGCGCTCAACGTGTACACCGCCAACCTCGGCGGCGGTCTGCTCGGCTGGGCGACCTTCCCGAGCTCGTACAACTCCAACCCGTCGATGGACGGCGTGGTCGTCCTCGACACCTCGCTGCCGGGCGGCTCCGCCGCCAACTACGACGAGGGCGACACCGCCACCCACGAGGTCGGCCACTGGCTGGGGCTCTACCACACCTTCCAGGGCGGCTGCAACGGGAACGGCGACTACGTCGGCGACACCCCGGCCGAGAAGAGCCCCGCCTACGCGTGCCCGACCGGCCGCGACAGCTGTGCGAGCAAGGCGGGCGCCGACCCGATCCACAACTTCATGGACTACACCTACGACGCCTGCATGACCCAGTTCACCACGGGCCAGGTGGCCCGCATGAGCGAGTACTGGAGCGCCTACCGCGCGGGCTGACCGCCCGGCCGCACGCACACGAGGGGCCCCGCGCACCGCGCGGGGCCCCTCACCTCTCCCCTACAGCGTGGCCAGGAAGCCCAGCGCGATCTTCCAGGTCTGCTCGGCGGCCGCCTCGTCGTGGTCGGGCAGCTCCGGGTCGGTGAAGAGGTGGCCGGCCCCCGGGTAGCGGTAGACCTCCACGTCGGCGCCGGTCCGCTGCATCTGGAGGTACCAGGACGTCAGCCAGTCGTGCGACTCGAACGGGTCGGGATCGGCGACGTGCAGCTGTACGGGCAGCTCGTCCACGGACGCGGTCTCCGCGATGTCCGATGTGCCGTGGAACAGCAGCAGGCCGCGGGCCTTCGCGTCACCGAGGGCGAGGGTCTGCGCGGTAGCCGCGCCGAGGGAGAAGCCCGCGTACACGAGCCCCTGGTCGGAGTAGGGCGCGGCGGCCAGCACGGCACGGCGCAGCAGCTCGTCCTTGCCCACCCGCTCCTTGAAGGCCATGCCTTCCTCGGCCGAGTCAAAGGTGTGCCCCTCGAAGAGATCGGGCACACGCACGAGATGCCCTGCGGACCGCAGCCGGTCCGCGGCGGCGTGCACCGCGGGCCTCAGTCCGTACATCGAGTGGAAAAGCATGATGTTCATGAGGCCATGGTGCCAGCTGTACCCGAGAGCTTGGAGGACGAGGGGATGGAGAGCGTGCTGCGCCCGCTGATCGTCGTCGGCGGTGTGCTGGTGATCACCCTGCTGGTCGGCTGGCTGGTCGATCTGCTGCTGCGGCGTGCCGACGGCAGGCAGGGGAACACCCCCCTGTGGGGCCTGCTGCGCCGTTGCCGGCTGCCGCTGCAACTGGTGCTCTGCACCGCCCTGCTGGGCGCCAGTTACCCGCACACCCAGCTGGACCTGGTGCACAGGCACCGGGCGGTGATCGCCCAGGTCTTCACCCTGGTGCTCATCGGGACCTCGGCCTGGCTGGTGGTCCGGGTGGCGGCGACGATCGTCGAGGCGTCGTACACCCGCTACGCCACGGCCACCCGCGATCCGGCGCGGGTGCGCCGGGTCCGCACCCAGGTGACTTTGATCCAGCGGGTGGTCATAGCCGTCGTGGCGACCGTGGCGATCGCGGCGATGCTGCTGACGTTCCCGGCGATGCAGACGGTCGGCACGTCGCTGCTCGCCTCGGCAGGCGTGCTGGGCATCGTCGCGGGTGTGGCCGCCCAGTCGACGCTCGGCAACCTCTTCGCCGGTTTCCAGATCGCCTTCGGCGACATGGTGCGCCTCGGCGACACCGTGGTGGTCGACGGCGAGTGGGGGACCATCGACGAGATCACCCTGACGTTCCTCTCGGTACGCACGTGGGACGAACGCCGGATCACGATGCCCGTGTCGTACTTCACCAGCCAGCCGTTCGAGAACTGGTCGCGCGGCGGGGCCCAGATGACCGGCACCGTCTTCTTCCACCTCGACCACTCGGCGCCCGTCGCCGCCATGCGCGAGCAGCTCCGCACCGTCCTCGGCGAGTGCGGGGCCTGGGACGGCCGCGACTGGTCGCTGGCCGTCACGGACACCACCCCGTCGACGATCCAGGTACGCGCGGTGGTCACCGCGAAGGACGCCGACGACATCTGGACGGTGCGCTGCGCGGTACGGGAGCAGCTGATCTCCTGGCTGCGCGACCACCATCCGTACGCCCTGCCGCGGATCGCGACCTCGCCCGCCGTGCTGCCTCCGGGCGAGCAGTGGCCCGCGCCCTCCCCGCTGGACGGCTGGGAGTCCGTCACCGCGGAGAAGGTGGGCGGCGGGGCCGCGCGTACCGGCCGGGGCTGACGGAGGGGCCCGCAGCACCGGCGACCACGGCTCCGAGCAGCAGTATCTGGTTTACGGTGAGCCCTCCGAAGCTGCCTGGCGGCGTCACAACGGGGCAGAGCCGTCAGAGCGCGCGGCGCATCGACCGGTGGGAGATGCCCGCGTCCAGGAACTCGGGGCCGTACGCGGCATAGCCGAGCCGCTCGTAGAAACCGAGCGCGTGGGTCTGGGCGTGCAGGTCGACGGCGGCGAGGCCGAGCCCGCGGGCCTCGTCCTCGATGGCCCGCACCAGCGCCGCGCCGACGCCGAGACCGCGGGAGGCACGGGTCACCGCGAGCCGGCCCAGCGAGCCGACCGTGAGGTCACCGCCGGTCCTGTCCCCCGCGTCGGCGCCGTGGAGCAGCCGTCCCGTACCGAGTGCCGAGCCGTCGGCCGCCACGGCGAGGACGTGGAGCGCGGTCGCGTCGAGGGCGTCGTACTCGATCTCCTCGGGCACCTGCTGCTCGCCCACGAAGACGTCCTTGCGGATCTGGAAGCAGGCCGCGAGGTCGGCCTCGCCGAGAGCCCTGCGGGTGCTGTACGGGGCGGGCCGGCCGGTCATTCGCTCTCGGCCGCGATCGTGTCGAGGGCGTTCTGGAGGTCGGCCGGGTAGGTGCTGGCGAACTCGGCCCAGCTGCCGTCGGAGGGGTGCTCGAAGCCGAGGCGGACGGCGTGCAGCCACTGCCGGGTCAGGCCGAGGCGCTTGGCCAGCGTCGGGTCGGCGCCGTAGGTGAGGTCCCCGACACAGGGGTGGCGGTGGGCGGACATGTGCACCCGGATCTGGTGGGTGCGGCCCGTCTCCAGCTTGATGTCGAGGAGGCTGGCGGCGCGGTACGCCTCGATGAGGTCGTAGTGCGTGACGGACGGCTTGCCCTCGGCCGTGACCGCCCACTTGTAGTCGTGGTTGGGGTGGCGCCCGATGGGGGCGTCGATCGTCCCGCTCATCGGGTCCGGGTGGCCCTGGACGAGCGCGTGGTACTTCTTGTCGACGACCCGGTCGCGGAACTGTGCCTTGAGGAGCGTGTACGCCCGCTCCGACTTGGCGACGACCATCAGCCCTGACGTACCGACGTCCAGCCGGTGCACGATGCCCTGGCGCTCCGCGGCGCCGGACGTGGAGATGCGGTACCCGGCCGCGGCGAGACCGCCGATGACCGTGGTGCCCGTCCAGCCGGGGCTCGGGTGGGCGGCCACACCGACCGGCTTCATGATGACGACGATGTCGTCGTCGTCATGGACGATCTCCATGCCCTCGACGGGCTCGGCGACGATCTGGACCGGAGCGGCCGCCTGCGGCATCTCGACCTCCAGCCAGGCACCGCCGTGCACCCGGTCCGACTTCACGGCGACCGAACCGTCCACCTGGACCTTCCCGGCGGCTGCGAGCTCTGCGGCCTTCGTGCGGGAGAAACCGAACATCCGGGAGATGGCGGCGTCGACCCGCTCGCCTTCCAGGCCATCGGGTACGGGCAGGGTGCGGACCTCGGGTTGCGTACTCACCTGTCGAGTATGCCTTGCGCCTGCTAGTCCTTGTGCACGGTGCCGTCGGGGTCCAGGCCCTTGAAGGAGAGGATCACGATCAGGATGCCGCCGCAGACGATCGCGGAGTCCGCCAGGTTGAAGACGGCGAAGTGGGCCGGGGCGATGAAGTCGACGACGGCCCCCTCGAAGACTCCCGGCGCCCGGAAGATGCGGTCGGTGAGGTTGCCGAGCGCACCGCCGAGCAGCATCCCGAGGGCGATGGCCCACGGCAGGCTGTACAGCTTGCGGGCCAGCCGGGCGATCACCACGATCACCGCGGCGGCGATGAACGTGAAGATGATCGTGAACGCCTCGCCGAATCCGAACGCGGCGCCCGCGTTCCGGATGGCGTCGAACTTCAGCCAGTCGCCGAAGATCTCGATCGGCTCCTGGTGCTCCAGCTTCGCCACCACGATCATCTTGCTGATCAGGTCCAGCAGATAGGCGAAGAGGGCCACGCCGAACAGGACGAGGATCTTCCGCTTGCCCCTGCCGCCCGTGCCCTCGGAGACGGCCGTGCCGTCGGCGGGCTGCTGGGCCCCTGCCCCGTCAGCCCCCCCGGCATCAGGAATGTCCGGCGTATCGATGATGCGCTCCGCCTCTGCCACGTGAGTCCCTCAACCTAGGTGCCTGACTGAGGACGAGGGTACGACACACCTCAGCCGTTCACCCGCGACGCTCCTGCTTCTGCTTGTCCTCCACGCACAGCGTGGCCCGGGGGAACGCCTGCATCCGGGCCTTGCCGATCGGATTGCCGCAGACCTCGCAGAGTCCGTAGGTCCCCGCGTCGAGCCGGGCGAGGGCGCGCTCGGTCTGCTCCAGCATCTCCTGGGCGTTGGCGGCGAGGGAGAGCTCGTGCTCACGGGTGATGTTCTTGGTGCCCGTGTCGGCGTCGTCGTCGCCCGCCCCGTCACCGGAATCCCGCATCAGCCCGGCGAGTGCGGCGCCCGACGCCTCCAGTTCGCTGCGCAGCCGCATGACCTCGCCGGACAGCACGGTCCGCGCCTCGGTGACCTCCTGAGGCGTCCAGGGCTCCTCACCGGGCCGTACCGCCAGTTCCCCGGGCGCCGTCACGGCCGCGGGTCGGGCCTGGGGCACAGCTGTCGCGCTCTTCTTGACTACCACCGTGTGGGCTCCCGTCTGTTCGGCGGCCGCGGCCGCCTCCGTGGCCGCCGCCTTCTTGGCGGATGGCTTCCCGGCCGCGGTCTTCCCCGCCGCGGCCTTCCCCACCGCTTTCGCGGCCTTCTTCACTGCCTTCTTCGCCGTCTTCTTCGCGGCCGGTGCCGTTCCGGCGGCTTCCGGCCCCGTTTCCTCGCTCGTCTCCCCGGCTGCCGCCACCGTGGATCTCCCGGACGCCGTTCTCGATACGGCGGTCTTCTTCGCCACCATGGCCGCGGCCCCTTCACATATCGTGATCTTGCACGCGAATCGTGCTGGGACGATAAGTCGAGCCCAGCCCCGCGGCAACGGGGCACGCCGCCCGCGCGCCGCTCCTGGAGCCCGGGTCCGACGCGCTTGCATCCGTTGTGCCCAGCTCCTCGCCCGGTAATCCGCTCCCGTGGTCATGCCGGGACTCCGTCCGGCCCCCTCTGGCCATTCGGGTCACGCCCGTACCGTCCGTTGAACCGGTCGGCCGTCGGCCGTACGGGCCCGTACACTGACCCCAGCGAGAGGCGTGGATGGGACGAGTAGCGTCGTACGCAGCCAGGAGCGACCCGGGGACGGTGGAAGCCCGGGGGCGAGCGCGTCGTGAAGATCACCCCGGAGCCGTCGGAAGAACGCCGCGAGGCGCGTAGACCCGGCATCGCGACCCCAATGAGGGGGCCAAGGGCGACACCACGCCCGGGGCCAAGGAGGGTGGTACCGCGGGAACCGCACGGTTCTCGTCCCTCCGACGGAAGTGGAACGCGTCCGCCGGAGGAAGCCCGCACATGACATCGCCGCAGTACCGCCAGGTACCCGCCCAGGTAGACCTGCCCGCGCTCGAGCACGCCGTGCTCGGCTTCTGGCAGGAGAACAAGGTCTTCGCCAAGAGTCTCGAACAGTCCGATGGCCGCCCGGAGTGGGTCTTCTACGAGGGCCCGCCGACCGCCAACGGAATGCCCGGGGCACACCACATCGAGGCCCGCGTCTTCAAGGACGTCTTCCCGCGCTTCCGCACCATGCAGGGCTACCACGTCGGCCGCAAGGCCGGCTGGGACTGCCACGGCCTGCCGGTCGAGCTCGCGGTCGAGAAGGAACTGGGCTTCAACGGCAAGAAGGACATCGAGGCGTACGGCATCGCCGAGTTCAACGCCAGGTGCCGCGAGTCCGTGACCCGCCACACCGACGCCTTCGCCGAGCTCACGACCCGCATGGGGTACTGGGTCGACCTGGACGACGCGTACCGCACGATGGACCCGCAGTACGTCGACTCCGTGTGGTGGTCGCTCAAGGAGATCTTCAACAAGGACCTGCTGGTGCAGGACCACCGGGTGGCCCCCTGGTGCCCCCGCTGCGGCACCGGCCTCTCCGACCACGAGCTGGCCCAGGGGTACGAGACGGTCGTCGACCCCTCCGTCTTCGTCCGTTTCCCGCTGACGAGCGGCCCGCTGGCCGGCGAGGCGGCCCTGCTCGTCTGGACGACCACACCCTGGACCCTGGTCTCCAACACCGCCGTCGCCGCGCACCCCGACGTCAGCTACGTCGTCGCGACGAACGGCGAGGAGAAGCTCGTCGTCGCGCGGCCACTGCTGGAGAAGGCCCTCGGCGAGGGCTGGGAGACCACCGGAGAGACGTTCACCGGCCGCGAGATGGAGCGCTGGACGTACGAGCGGCCGTTCGCTCTGGTCGACTTCCCCGCCCCGGCGCACTACGTCGTCAACGCGGAGTACGTCACGACCGAGGACGGTACGGGTCTGGTCCACCAGTCCCCCGCGTTCGGCGCCGACGACCTCGCAGTCTGCCGCTCCTACGGCCTCCCGGTCGTCAACCCGGTCCGCCCCGACGGCACCTTCGAAGAAGACCTGCCGCTGGTCGGCGGCGTCTTCTTCAAGAAGGCCGACGAAGCGCTCACGGCGGATCTGGACGCCCGCGGCAAGCTGTTCCGCCACGTCCCGTACGAGCACAGCTACCCGCACTGCTGGCGCTGCCACACCGCGCTGCTCTACTACGCGCAGCCGTCCTGGTACATCCGCACGACGGCCGTCAAGGACCGCCTGCTCCAGGAGAACGAGAAGACCAACTGGTTCCCCGACTCGGTCAAGACGGGCCGTTTCGGCGACTGGCTGAACAACAACGTCGACTGGGCGCTGTCCCGCAACCGCTACTGGGGCACCCCGCTGCCCATCTGGCGCTGCGAGGACGGCCACCTCACCTGCGTCGGCTCGCGCGCCGAGCTCACCGAGCTCACCGGTACCGACCAGTCGGCCCTGGACCCGCACCGGCCGTTCATCGACGAGATCACGTTCACCTGCACCCACGAGAACTGCCAGCTGGAGGCGTTCCGCGTCCCGGAGGTCATCGACGCCTGGTACGACTCGGGTTCGATGCCGTTCGCGCAGTGGGGCTACCCGTACCAGAACAAGGAGATCTTCGAGAGCCGCTACCCGGCGCAGTTCATCTCGGAGGCCATCGACCAGACCCGCGGCTGGTTCTACACGCTGATGGCGGTCGGCACGCTCGTCTTCGACAAGTCGAGTTACGAGAACGTGGTCTGCCTGGGCCACATCCTGGCCGAGGACGGCCGCAAGATGTCCAAGCACCTGGGGAACATCCTCCAGCCGATCCCCCTCATGGACCAGCACGGCGCCGACGCGGTGCGGTGGTTCATGGCGGCGGGCGGCTCGCCGTGGGCCGCCCGGCGGGTCGGCCACGGCACGATCCAGGAGGTCGTCCGCAAGACCCTCCTCACGTACTGGAACACGGTCGCCTTCCAGGCCCTGTACGCCCGCACGTCCCACTGGGCGCCGTCCGGGGCCGACCCGGCCCCGGCGGACCGCACGGTCCTGGACCGCTGGCTGCTCAGCGAACTCCACGCCCTGGTCGACCAGATGACGCAGGCACTGGAGAGTTACGACACCCAGCGCGCCGGCAAGCTGCTCTCCGCCTTCGTGGACGACCTCTCCAACTGGTACGTGCGCCGCTCGCGCCGCCGCTTCTGGCAGGGCGACAAGGCGGCGCTGCGCACCCTGCACGAGGTCATCGAGACGGTGACGCGGCTGATGGCCCCGCTGACCCCGTTCATCACCGAGCGGGTCTGGCAGGACCTGGTCGTCCCGGTCACCGCGGACGCCCCCGAGTCGGTCCACCTGTCCTCGTGGCCGAAGGCCGACCTGCCGTCGATCGACCCGGACCTCTCCACCCAGATGGCGCTGGTGCGCCGCCTGGTCGAGCTCGGCCGCGCGACCCGCGCGGAGTCGGGCGTCAAGACCCGGCAGCCGCTGTCCAGGGCTCTGGTCGCGGCCTCGGGGTTCGGGGCGCTCTCCCCCGAGCTGCGCGCCCAGATCACGGAGGAGCTGAACGTCTCTTCGCTGGCCTCCCTGTCGGAAGTCGGCGGCTCGCTGGTCGACACGACGGCGAAGGCGAACTTCCGCGCGCTGGGCAAGCGCTTCGGCAAGGGCGTCCAGGCGGTGGCGAAGGCCGTCGCCGACACGGACGCCGCCGCGCTCTCCCTGGCCCTGCGCGAGGGCACCGCGTCGGTCGAGGTGGACGGCGAGACGGTCACCCTCTCCCCGGACGAGGTCATCATCACGGAGACCCCGCGCGAGGGTTGGTCCGTGGCCTCCGACTCGGGAGCGACGGTCGCCCTCGACCTGGAGATCACCCCGGAGCTCCGCCGGGCGGGCCTGGCCCGTGACGCGATCCGCCTGATCCAGGAGGCCCGCAAGAACAGCGGCCTGGACGTGGCGGACCGGATCGCGGTCCGCTGGACGTCCACGTCACCCGCCACGGTCGAGGCCCTGACCGAGCACACGCCGCTGATCGCGGACGAGGTGCTGGCCGTGGACTATGCCGAGGGCGAGGCCGACGACAGCTACGGCGCCCCGTTCGAGGACGAGGGCCTGGCCCTCACGTTCCGCCTGCGCAAACAGAGCTGACCACCCTCGCGAAGGCCCGGCCGGACTGCTTCCGGCCGGGCCTTCGTGCTGTTCCCACGGGGCACTCCTGAGCCGTCGGCGCCCGGGGCCCGGGACCGGGGCGGAGACCCGGGTACGGGACACGGCAAAGGGCCGGGCCCCGGGGAATCCCGGGGCCCGGCCCTTCAGCCTGCCGACGGCTACGCGCTCAGCGAGCGCGAACCGCTCAGTTGTCGTCCTCGTCGATCAGGAACCCGCGCATCGGCGAAGGTGCCTGCTGCATCGGCTGCGGCGCCTGCGGCCGTACCGGTGCCATCGGCTGCGTCATCGCGGGCGACATCTGCTGCTGGCCGCCGTACGAGGGCCCGCCCATGGACGGGTTGCCGCCCATCTGCTGGTTGCCGTGGCCGCCGTGGTTGCCGCCCATGCCGTGACCCATCGCACCCGCACCGGCCGGAGCCAGCGAGGGCGACGGCGGCAGGGAAGCGGTCGCCGGAGTCCGCGGCGGGGCCAGCGAGTCGTCGGCCTGGGTCTCCAACTGGCGCAGCTGGCTCTCCAGGTACGACTTCAGCCGCGTGCGGTACTCGCGCTCGAAGCCACGCAGGTCCTCGACCTTGCGCTCAAGCGTCGCGCGGGCCGACTCCAGCGAGCCCATCGCCACGCGGTGCTTCTCCTGCGCGTCCCGCTCCAGGGCGTCCGCCTTGGCTCGCGCGTCGCGCTCCAGACCCTCGGCGCGGCTGCGCGCCTCGCCGACGATCTTGTTGGCCTCGGAACGGGCCTCCGCGATCGCCTGGTCGGCGGTCTGCTGCGCGAGCGAGAGGACACGGGCGGCACTGTCGCCACCGGGACCCTGCTGCTGCATCTGCGGCTGCTGCTGTTGTTGTTGCTGCTGCATCTGCATCTGCTGCATCTGCTGCTGCTGCGGGTTGTGGCCCATGGGACCGCCCATGGGGCCGCCCTGCATCGGGCCGGGGCCGTGCGGGCCCTGCGGACCGGGGCCGTGGCCACCCTGGGGGCCATGACCGCTGGGACCGGCGGGCAGCTGCGGAGCGCCACCGGACAGCTGGGGCGGACCCATCTGCGGGGGCTGCTGCTGCACCGGTGGACCGGATATGGCGGCGGGAACGGGCGCACCGGGGCGATCCTGCGGCTCCGGCTTGCGCATGCCCTGCTGCTGGTTCTGCGCGGCAGCACGCGTGGCAGCGGCCAGCTTGGCGCGCAGGTCCTCGTTCTCGCGGAGCAGACGCGTCAGCTCGGATTCGACCTCGTCGAGGAAGGCATCGACCTCGTCCTCGTCATAGCCTTCTCGGAGGCGGACGGTCGTGAACTGCTTGTTCCGCACGTCCTCGGGGGTCAGCGGCATCTCTTCTTCACCTCTACGTAGTCGTCGGCAGTCGGCAGGACCGTATCGCTCACATCCCACGCCCAATGCTGCTCACAACACTGATCAGGATGTAGACGATGATCATCAGAACGAAGAAGGACAGGTCGAGTGCCACGCCCCCGAGACGCAGCGGCGGGATGACCCGCCGCAGAAGCTTGAGCGGTGGATCAGTGACTGTGTAGGTGGCCTCCAGTACGACCACCATCGCCTTGCCCGGTTGCCATGAACGCGCGAACTGGAAGACGTAGTCCATGACCAGCCGGAAGATCAGCACGATGAGGAAACACATCAGCGCGATATAGACCACATCCAGTGCGACGCCCATACTCGCGCTTCCCTCTCCCCTGGCTCTCGTTGCTCCGGCCTCTCGGCCGGGTCGTTCCCGGTGTCGTGTTCTCAGCTCTGGTTGAAGAATCCGCCCTCTGCGATCCGGGCCTTGTCCTCCGCCGTGACATCGACGTTAGCAGGCGACAACAGGAACACCTTCTGCGTCACGCGCTCAATGCTGCCATGGAGACCGAAGACAAGTCCCGCGGCAAAGTCGACAAGTCGCTTCGCGTCCGTGTCGTCCATCTCTGTGAGGTTCATGATCACCGGAGTGCCCTCACGGAAGTGTTCCCCGATGGTACGGGCCTCGTTGTAGGTCCGGGGGTGCAGCGTGGTGATGCGGTAGGGCTCCCGGTCGGAGACGACCTTGGGCATGATCACGGGTGCGTTCTTCTCCATGTTCGGACGTTCAGGTGTGATAGATGCCACGGGTGCGATTCGGGCGGGTCGTCCGCTTTCCGCGGGGAGCTGAACCGGCTCCCGCTGTGCGGGCGGCTGTACCACTCGTACCGGTTCGTCCCGTTCGCGGTCGCGTTCCCGCTCCACCTGATGCGCGGGCTGATGCCGCCGCCGGTCCCGGTCGGGCTCCGGCTCGGGTTCGAATTCGTCATCGGGGTCGAACCCCGGACCGTCGTACCCATCGTCCTCCACGAGGCCGAGGTAGACCGCCATCTTGCGCATCGCGCCGGCCATGCTCCGAGTCCTCCGCTCTGTGGTGGATCGGCATTCGTCACCAAGTGCCCGCGATCCACTGTGGCCTGGCCGCCCGGGGCGGACATGACCATATTTTCTGCTGTGGTCCGACTTGCTTCGCGACGTTACCCGAGGCCGGGTCGGACTCCGAGTACCGCCGTACCGACGCGTACATGTGTCGCTCCGGCCGCCACGGCGTCCTCCAGGTCCGAACTCATCCCCGCGGAGACCATGTTCGCAGCCGGATGGTTCGCGCGCAGGCGGGATGAGATTTCCCTCAGCTGATCGAACGCCGCCCTCGGCCGGCCCGCGTAGGGGCCGGCCAGCGGAGCCACCGTCATCAGTCCGTCGAGCCTGAGCCCGGGGGCCCCGGCCACCGCCGCGGCCAGCTCCTCGACCCCGTCCGGTGCGACGCCGCCCCGCTCGCCGCGCTCGCCGCTCCCGGCGTCGAGCGCGACCTGCAGGAGGCAGCCGAGCTCACGCCCGGCGCGCACGGCCGCCGCCGAGAGTGACGTCACCAGCCTGGTCCGGTCCACCGACTGCACCACATCGGCATAACCCACTACGGAACGAACCTTGTTCGTCTGCAATTGACCGACAAAGTGCCACGTCAGCGACAGATCCGTACAAGCGGTGGCTTTGGGTGCCGCGTCCTGGTCACGGTTCTCGGCGACATGCCGCACCCCGAGTTCAGCCAGGATCCGCACATCGCTCGCGGGATAGGTCTTGGTGACCACGATGAGGGTCACCTCCTCCCGCTTGCGGCCGGCCGCGGCGCAGGCGGAGACAACGCGTTCCTCCACCTGCGCCAGGTTTGCCGCGAGTTGGTGCCTACGGTCCGTCATGCCCTATCAGTCCAACCAGACATATCCGGCGAGCCGCCCGGTGGTGCGGTCGCGGCGGTACGAGAAGTGGTCGCCCGATTCCCGTGTGCAGAAAGGGGAGCGGTGCCGGTCGCTCACGCCGAGTGCGTCGAGCTGGGCGTGGACTCCGGCGGTCACGTCCACGGCCGGTGTCCCCCAGCTCGTCTCGGAGAAGGCCGCGGGAACGGCTTCGGCGACCTCCGCGCGCATCGCCGCCGGAACCTCGTAGCACCGTCCGCAGACGGCCGGTCCGGTGTGCGCGCTGATCCGGGACGGTTCGGCGCCGAGAGCGGCCATGGCCTCGACCGCGGCCGGCACCACTCCGGCGACCAGACCCGGACGGCCCGCGTGCACCGCGGCCACGACCCCCGCGACCGGGTCCGCGAGCAGGACCGGCGTGCAGTCGGCGGTGAGGACCGCGAGTGCGAGCCCCCGCCTGGCGGTGACCACCGCGTCCACGGGCGGGATCTCGGAGGTCTCGCCCCACGCTCCGTCGACCACGGCCACGTCCCGCCCGTGCACCTGGTTCATCCAGACGACCCGCGCCGGGTCGAGACCGAGGGAACGGGCGGCGTGCCCGCGGTTGGCGAGCACGGCGGCGGAGTCGTCACCGACCGCGCCACCGAGGTTGAGCTCCGCGTACGGAGCGGCGCTCACCCCGCCCCACCTGTCGGTGAAGGCGAAGTGGGCGCCGCTGTCCGCATGGGCCACCGCGGGCACTGCGTCGTGCGGGCCTATCACTTCAAGAAGTCCGGGACATCCAGCTCTTCGGCCTGGGTGTCCTGGTAGGGACGGGCCGGCGGGACGTGCGGCGGCGAGACCGGCGGAAGCGGGTTCTCGTTCGCCGCCGGTGCGGACTCGGCCGGGACCGGGGCCTCCTCACGCGTCGGCACGGAGCCCAGTCCGCCCGGCTGACGGGCGGGCTCGGCGGCCCTGACCGGCGTGGCCGGCTCCTCGCGCTTGGTGGAGCCCGCGCTCAGGACGTTCTCGCGCCGGGTCGGCGGCTGTCCGCCGTCGAACCCGGCGGCGATCACGGTGACCCTGACCTCGTCGCCCAGGGCGTCGTCGATGACGGCGCCGAAGATGATGTTCGCCTCGGGGTGGGCGGCCTCGCTGACCAGCTGCGCCGCCTCGTTGATCTCGAAGAGACCGAGGTCGCTGCCGCCGGAGATGGAGAGCAGGACACCGCGGGCGCCGTCGATGGACGCCTCCAGGAGCGGCGAGGAGATCGCCATCTCCGCGGCGGCCACCGCGCGGTCGTCGCCGCGGGCCGATCCGATGCCCATGAGTGCCGATCCGGCCTCGGACATGACCGACTTGACGTCGGCGAAGTCGAGGTTGATCAGACCCGGGGTGGTGATGAGGTCGGTGATGCCCTGCACGCCCGAGAGCAGTACCTGGTCGGCCGACTTGAAGGCGTCGAGCACGCTGACCTGGCGGTCCGAGATGGACAGCAGTCGGTCGTTGGGAATGACGATGAGGGTGTCGACCTCTTCGCGGAGTTCGGCGATGCCGTCCTCCGCCTGGTTCGCGCGTCGTCGGCCCTCGAACGTGAACGGGCGGGTGACCACACCGATCGTCAGGGCGCCGAGCGATCGCGCGATGTTGGCGACGACGGGGGCGCCGCCGGTGCCGGTGCCGCCGCCTTCTCCTGCGGTGACGAAGACCATGTCGGCCCCCTTGAGGACCTCCTCGATCTCTTCACGGTGGTCCTCTGCCGCCTTGCGACCGACGGCCGGGTTCGCCCCGGCGCCGAGGCCACGCGTCAGTTCACGGCCGACGTCCAGTTTGACGTCGGCGTCGCTCATCAACAGAGCTTGCGCATCCGTGTTGATCGCGATGAACTCGACGCCCTTGAGACCGACCTCGATCATTCGGTTGATGGCATTGACACCACCGCCGCCGACACCGATGACCTTGATGACTGCGAGGTAGTTCTGCGGTGCTGCCACGTCGAAGGCCTCTCGCCTCGAGTTACGTGTCGTCGCGTTGCGGTGATGCCGCCGCGACGACCGATGCCGATTGGGACGGTCCGAACGCCGACCCGAACCCTAACGTTGAAGTTTAGGGTTACCAGTGTGTCTGCCTCTTGGACTCTTCCGAACAGGACACTAAGTCGACACGTGGCGCACGTTCAATGAACACGCCGAACCTCCCGTTTTTCTTTTCACCCTATGTGATCACCCGTAGCGGTGACCAACCAGGGTGCTGGCCAGCCCAAACGTGCGTCAACTGTCCGACACGGCAGGGGCGATGGGCGCGCTCACATCGAAGTGTCCCGCTTTGGGCGCGGCTTTCATGAGAGCGGTGAGTACCCTCGCCTTCATCGGGCCCTCCTCGGCGCTGCCCCAGTTCACCGTCCGGCCCCTGGTGAGCTCCAGGGAGATCGCGTCGAAGGAGGCGACCCGCAGGACCCGGGTGTCGTCGGCGACACCTCCCGGCAGGTCCCCCGCGACCCGGACCGCTCCCCGCATCAGCCGGTCACCGCCGAAGCGGCGCACACTCGCGGACCGGTCGGGTGTCAGTTCCAGCAGGGGCACGCCCGGGGGCGCTTTCTCCACGGTGGCGAAGCGAACGCCCTCGGCGTCCACTTCGATGAACTTCCCGCCCTTTTCCACCAGCAGAACCGGCTTCCGTTCGGTCACTTCGAGTCCGACGCCGTGCGGCCATGACCGTACGACATCCACCGAGTGGATACGAGGCAGCTTCCCGCGCAGCCTCTCCGCGATCGCGTCGGTGTCCAGGGAGATCAGCGGCGCCCCGATCGGAACCGCCGCCGCGTCCTCCACCTCGGCGGCGCTCAGCACGTCGGTCCCGGTGATCCGCACCTGCTCCGTCCGCAGCCAGGAGGAGCCGTAGAGCACCCAGATCCCGCCGGCGGTGAGCAGGGCCGCGGCAACGGCGATCAGGATCAGCAGCGTACGGCGGCTGATCCCGCGCCTCTCGGGGCCCGCGTGCGGAGGGCGGGCGGAGGTGTCCGCCTGCTTCCCCGCACCGCGCTGGGCGGTCGTCGGTCCGGCCACGCTCGCTCCTTAGCCGGACCCGGGGCGCACGCCCCGGGTCCCGCACCGCCTCACGCCTGGCGGCGCGCGGCAATCGCCTCGTACACCATGCCGACGAGCAGGTCGTCGGCGTCCCGCCGTCCGAACTCCGCGGCGGCCCGGGACATCTCGTACAGCCGGTGCGGATCGGACAGCACCGGCAGGACGTTGCCCTGCACCCACTCGGGGTGAGCGCCGCGTCGTCCACCAGGAGGCCGCCGCCCGCGTTGACCACCGGCTGGGCGTTGAGCCGCTGTTCGCCGTTGCCGATGGGCAGCGGGACGTAGGCGGCGGGGAGCCCGACGGCGGAAAGTTCGGCGACGGTCATCGCGCCCGCGCGGCAGAGCATCATGTCGGCCGCGGCGTACGCGAGGTCCATCCGGTCCACGTACGGTACCGGGATGTACGGCGGCATCCCGGGCATGTTGTCGATTCGCGGCAATTCGTTCTTCGGACCGACCACGTGGAGGATCTGGATTCCGGAGCGCTGGAGCAGCGGCGCGACCCGCTGGACCACCTCGTTGAGGTGGCGGGCGCCCTGCGAGCCGCCGGACACCAGGAGCGTCGGCAGGTTGGGGTCGAGGCCGAAGGCCGCGCGCGCCTCCGGGCGGACCCGGGCCCGGTCGAGGGTGGCGATGGTGCGGCGCAGCGGGATGCCGATGTAGCGGGCCCCGCGGAGCTTGCTGTCCGGGGTGGAGACGGCGACCCCGTACGCGTACCGCGAACCGATCTTGTTGGCCAGACCGGGGCGGGCGTTGGCCTCGTGGACGATGATCGGGACCCCGGCGCGCTTCGCGGCGAGGTAACCGGGCAGCGCCACGTAACCGCCGAAGCCGACGACGCAGTCCGCCTTGGTGCGCTCCAGGATCTGCTCGGCCGCCTTGATCGTGCCGCGCAGCCGTCCCGGCACGGTGATCAGTTCGGGGGTGGGCTTACGGGGCAGCGGCACGGCCGGGATCAGCGCCAGTTCGTACCCCCGCTCGGGTACGAGCCTGGTCTCCAGTCCGCGTTCCGTGCCGAGGGCAGTGATGCCCACGGTCGGGTCCTGCCTGCGCAGGGCATCTGCGAGGGCAAGCGCGGGCTCGATGTGGCCGGCGGTCCCCCACCGGCGAGTACGACATGCACCGAAATTCACCGCTCTCCGGACGGACGCTTCTTGACGCGCCGTCTCATCGTCTTCCATCTCACCCCGGGCCTCCGCATGGCCAGGGCCGCTTTCGCCGCGGGGTCCTCCCGCGCGAAGGCGATCATGAGCCCGACAGCGAACATCGTCGGCAGCAGGGCCGACCCCCCGTAAGAGAACAGCGGGAGCGGGACACCGGCGATCGGCAACAGGCCGAGCACCGCACCGATGTTGATCACGGCCTGGGCCGTGATCCAGGTGGTCACGCCTCCCGCGGCGTATCTCACGAAGGGGTCCTCCGTGCGTCCGGCCACGCGGATACCCGCATAGCCTAGGGCCGCGAAGAGGGCGAGCACCGACAGCGTTCCCGCCAGCCCCAGTTCCTCCCCGGTGATGGCGAAGATGAAGTCGGTGTGCGGTTCCGGCAGTTGACCCCATTTTTCCACACTCGCGCCCAGCCCGGAACCGAACCATCCGCCGGACGCCAGAGCGTAGATCCCGTGTACGGCCTGCCAGCACGAGCCGCCGGGTCCCGGTTCGCTGGCACCCATGCAGTCGAGCCGGGCCATGCGGTTGGGGCTGGTCTTGATGAGCAGCAGACCGATGGCGCAGGCGACGGCGAGCACCCCGACGAAGAGCCGGGTGGGCGCGCCGGCCAGCCAGAGCAGGCCGAACAGGATCGCGGTGAGAATCATCGCGGTTCCCATGTCACCGCCCAGCATGATCAGCCCGAGCAGCATGAACGCGACCGGGACGAGCGGCACGAGCATGTGCTTCCACTGGGCCAGCAGCCGCCTGTCCTGTTTGCGGGCCAGCAGATCGGCGCCCCACAGGATCAGCGCGAGCTTGCCGAACTCACTGGGCTGGAGCTGGAAGGGGCCGCCCAGGTAGAGCCAGTTCTGGTTGCCGCCCACCGACATCCCTATCCCCGGCACCTGGACCAGCACCATCAGGAAGACGGTGATCATGAGCAGGGGTAGGCGAGTGCCCGGTGGAGCTTCGCGGGCATCCTCGAGGCGATGAACATCAGTCCGGCCCCGATGACGGCGGCGAGGAACTGCTTGCGGAAGAAGTAGGAGGCGGGCTTGTCGTAGTCCAGCGCCTTGATCACCGATGCGGAGTAGACCATCACCAGGCCGAGCACGGTGATCAGGAGGCTGGAGCCGAGGATCAGGTAGTAGGCCGTCAGAGGGCGGTCCCAGGCCCGGCGTGCCCGCTCGTGGAGCCGGCGCACCCGGTGGGTGCGGGGCGGGCGTGGGCCGCCTGAGGTCCTGCCGCCCCGGGGCACCGGCGGCCGCCGGGAGCCGGTGGCCAGCTTTCCGCGCAGGACGAGGCCCACGGGCGGTGGGGGCCCTGCGGGGGTGGAGAGGCCCAGGAGGCCCGGAGTGAGCGCCCGGCGGGCCGGTACGGTGCCCCGTGAGCGGTCCCGGCTGCGCGCTTCGCTCTCTTCGGCCGGCATAGTCGCTGTCCCCTCCACTGCTCGTGCCCGGGGCCGTCGCGGAGACCGGGGGCCGTCAGGCGCTCTCGGCCGCGCGTGCGCGGACCGCGTCCGCGAACGCCTCGCCCCGCTTGTTGTAGTTGACGAACATGTCCATCGAGGCGCAGGCCGGGGCCAGCAGCACGGTGTCGCCCGGCCGGGCGAGCCCCGCCGCCTCCCTGACCGCGTCGGACATCGCCCCAGTGTCGGTCCGGGCCAGGTCGACCACCGGTACCTCGGGCGCGTGTCGCGCCAGGGCTTCGCGGATCAGCTCCCGGTCGGCGCCCATCAGCACGACCCCCCGCAGCCGCTTCGCGGCCCCGCTCACCAGGTCGTCGAAGGTGGCGCCCTTGGCGAGGCCGCCGGCGATCCAGACGATCGGGTCGTAGGCCGCGAGGGACGCCTCGGCGGCGTGGGTGTTGGTGGCCTTGGAGTCGTCGATGTACGTCACCGACGCGATGTCGGCGACGTGCTCGATGCGGTGCGGGTCGGGGCGGAAGGCCCGCAGTCCGTCCCGTACCGCAGCGGGCTTCACGCCGAAGGCGCGGGCGAGCGCCGCCGCCGCGAGGGCGTTGGCGACATTGTGCGGGGCCGGCGGGTCGATGTCACCGACCTCGGCCAGCTCCTGGGCCTGCTTCTGCCGGTTGGCCACGAAGGCCCGGTCGACGAGGATGCCGTCGACCACGCCGAGCTGCGAGGGGCCGGGGGTGGCCAGGGTGAAGCCGATCGCCCGGCAGCCCTCCTCGACGTCGGCCTCGCGCACCAGTCGCTCGGTCGCCGGGTCCGCCACGTTGTAGACGCAGGCGACGCCGTTGCCCTCGTAGACCCGGCCCTTGTCGGCCGTGTACGCCTCCATGGAGCCGTGCCAGTCGATGTGGTCCGGGGCCAGGTTGAGGACGGCCGCGGAGTGGGCGCGTACCGAGGGCGCCCAGTGCAGCTGGTAGCTGGAGAGCTCGACGGCCAGGACGTCGTACGGCTCCTCGTCCAGGACCGCGTCCAGCAGGGAGACGCCGATGTTGCCGACCGCGGCCGTGCGCAGTCCGGCCGCTTCGAGGATCGAGGCCAGCATCCGTACGGTCGTGGTCTTTCCGTTGGTGCCGGTGACCGCGAGCCAGGGTGCCGGTGTCCTGCCGTGCAGGCCCCGCAGCCGCCAGGCGAGTTCGACGTCGCCCCATAGGGGGACGCCCGCCTGGGCGGCTGCGAGGAAGAGCGGCTTGTCGGGCTTCCAGCCCGGGGCCGTGACGATCAGCTCCGTGGACTCGGGCAGGGTCGCCCCGTCGCCGAGGCGCACGGTGATGCCGAGCGCCTCCAGTTCGGCGGCCTGGGTGCGGGAGCGCTCGTCGTCGCCGTCGGCGACGACGGTGACCAGCGCCCCCAGTCCGTGCAGGACGCGCGCCGCGGGAACACCGCTGACGCCGAGTCCCGCGACCGTGACGTGCTTGCCCTGCCAGTCCACGTCGCTCACTTCTTGGCTGCCCATCCCGCGTAGAAGAGGCCGAGGCCGACGATCACGCACATGCCCTGGATGATCCAGAAGCGGACCACCACAAGGACTTCGGACCACCCCTTGAGTTCGAAGTGGTGCTGGAGCGGAGCCATACGGAACACGCGCTTGCCGGTCATCTTGAACGAGCCGACCTGGATGACCACGGACATGGTGATCATCACGAAGAGGCCGCCGAGGAGCGCGAGCAGGAACTCCGTACGGGAGCAGATCGCGAGACCCGCGAGGGCTCCGCCGAGCGCGAGGGAGCCGGTGTCACCCATGAAGATCTTGGCGGGCGAGGTGTTCCACCACAGGAAGCCGAAGCAGGCGCCCATCAGGGCGGAGGCGACGACCGCGAGGTCCAGTGGGTCACGTACCTCGAAACAGGCGCTGGGGTTGGTCAGGGTGTCCGCGTTGGCGCAGGACTCCTGGAACTGCCACAGCCCGATGAAGGTGTACGCGCCGAAGACCATCACCGACGCGCCGGTGGCCAGGCCGTCCAGACCGTCCGTCAGGTTCACGCCGTTGGACATGGCGAGAATCATGAACAGCGCCCAGACGCAGAAGAGCACCGGGCCGATGGACCAGCCGAAGTCCTCGACGAACGACAGCCGGGTCGAGGCCGGGGTGTTGCCGCGGACGTCGGCGAACTGGAGCGACAGCACCGCGAAGGCGACGCCGACGATCAGCTGGCCCGCCAGCTTCGCCTTGGCCCGCAGACCCAGCGAACGCTGCTTGACGATCTTGATGTAGTCGTCGAGGAAGCCGACCAGGCCCATCCCCGCCATCAGGAAGAGCACCAGCACACCGGAGAACCGCATCTCCTCGCCGGTGATCACCTTGGCCAGGACGTACGCGATGATCGTCGCCAGGATGAAGGCGATCCCGCCCATGGTGGGCGTTCCCTGCTTGCTGCCGTGGCTGCGCGGGCCGTCGTCCCGGATGAACTGCCCGTAGCCCTTGCGGGCCAGGAGCTTGATCAGCAGCGGAGTGCCGACCAGGGTCAGGAAGAGCCCGATGGCCCCCGCGAAGAGGATCTGCCTCATCGGACGGCGACCTCGCCCTCGGCAGAGTTCTCCAGCAGTGCCAGAGCGACCTTCTCCAGGCCGACCGACCGGGACGCCTTCACCAGCACGACGTCTCCCGGGCGCAGTTCACTGCGCAACAGGTCGACGGCCGCCTGTGCGTCGGACACGTGCACCGACTCCTCACCCCACGAACCCTCGTTATATGCGCCCAGTTGCAGCCAGGAGGCTTCTCTTCCTCCGACTGCGACGAGCTTGCTGACGTTGAGCCGGACGGCGAGCCGTCCGACAGCGTCGTGCTCGGCGAGCGACGCGTCACCGAGCTCGGCCATCTGACCGAGCACCGCCCACGTGCGTCCCCCTCCGGCCCGTGAGGCTTTGCCCATGGCAGCCAGCGCACGGAGTGCGGCTCTCATGGATTCGGGGTTCGCGTTGTAGGCGTCATTGACGACCGTCACACCGTCCGGACGCTCGGTGACCTCCATGCGCCAGCGGGAGAGGGTGCCCGCCTCGGAGAGCGCCACGGCGATCTCAGTCACGGACATGCCCAGCTCATGGGCGACGGCGGCCGCGGCGAGCGCGTTCGACACGTGGTGCTCACCGTACAGGCGCAAGGTCACGTCGCTGCACCCGGTGGGTGTGTGGAGCGCGAAAGCGGGGCGCCCGTCCTCGGTGAGCCGGACGTTCTCACCCCGTACGTCCGCATCCGCGGCCTCTCCGAAGAGCAGAACCCGGGCTTCTGTGCGGGCCGACATGGCCCGTACGAGGGGGTCGTCCGCGTTGAGGACGGCGACGCCGCCCTCCGCGGCGGCGGGAAGGGCCTCCACGAGCTCGCCCTTGGCCTGGGCGATCGCCTCGCGGCTGCCGAACTCGCCGATGTGCGCGGTGCCCACGTTGAGGACCAGGCCGATCCGCGGGGGCGTGAGGCCGGTCAGGTAGCGGATGTGGCCGATACCGCGGGCGCCCATCTCCAGGACGAGGTGCCGGGTCTCCCCGGTGGCGCGGAGCGCGGTGAGGGGGAGGCCGAGCTCGTTGTTGAAGGAGCCCGGTGTCCACACGGTGGGTCCCTTGCGCTCCAGGAGCTGGGCGATCAGGTCCTTGGTGGAGGTCTTGCCCGCCGAGCCGGTGAGCGCGACGAGGGTGGCACCGAGCCGCTGGACGACGGCGCGGGCCAGGGCGCCGAGCGCCGCCTCGACGTCGTCGACGACGATCGCCGGGACACCGACGGGGCGGGCGGCCAGCACCGCTGCCGCGCCCGCGTCGACCGCGCGCCGCGCGAAGTCGTGGCCGTCGGTCCGCTCGCCCGGCAGGGCGACGAACAGGCTGCCGTGCTCCACCTCCCGGGAGTCGATGACGACGGGTCCGTCGACGGTGACTGCCGGATCGGGTATGTCGTGCGGCTGCCCGCCGACGATTGCGGCGATCTCGGTGAGGGAGAGGGTGATCACTTGGTCATCCCTGACTGTTGTTCTCGTGGGTGTCGGCACGGTCCGAGGTGGTCTCGGGGGCGGCCTCGGTGCTCGCGCGGCCCATGGACCGCGCGATGGCGGCGCGCAGGACCTTGCGGTCGTCGAAGGGGCGTACCACTCCGTGGATGTCCTGGCCCTGCTCGTGCCCCTTGCCCGCGACGAGGACGGTGTCGCCCGCTTCGGCGCGGGCCACGGCCGCGGCGATGGCCGCGGCGCGGTCGGCGTCGATGAGGACGTCACCGCGCTCGTGCACGGGCACCTCGGCGGCGCCCGAGAGCATCGCGGCGAGGATGGCCAGGGGGTCCTCGGAGCGGGGGTTGTCGGAGGTCAGTACGGCGGTGTCGGCGAGCCTGGCCGCCGCGGCGCCCATGGAGGCGCGTTTGGTGGTGTCCCGGTCCCCGCCGCAGCCGAGCACGATGTGGACCCTGCCCTCGGTGACCTTGCGCAGGGAGCGCAGGACCGACTCGACCGCGTCCGTCTTGTGGGCGTAGTCGACGACGGCGAGGTACGGCTGTCCGGCGTCCACCCGCTCCAGCCGGCCGGGGACGCCCGGAACGGCGGCGACGCCGTCGGCGGCGGTCTGCGGGTCGACGCCCGCGACGGCCAGGGTGACGATCGCGGCCAGGCTGTTGGCGACGTTGAACGGGCCGGGCAGCGGTGCCCTGGCCGTGATCCGCTCGCCCTGGGGGCCGGCGACCCGGAAGGTGCTGTCCTGGGGGCCCACCTCGACGCCCTCGGCACGCCAGTCGGCGTCCGGGTGGCCCTCGGCGGAGAAGGTGACGACCGGGACGGTGGCCTCGGAGATCAGCCGCCGGCCGTACTCGTCGTCGAAGTTGACGACCCCCCGCCTGCTGCGGAGCGGAGTGAAGAGCTGTGCCTTGGCCTGGAAGTAGTCCTCCATCCCGGAGTGGAACTCCATGTGCTCCGGGGAGAGGTTGTTGAAGACGGCGACGTCGAAGACGCAGCCGTCGACCCGGCCGAGCACCAGCGCGTGACTGGAGACCTCCATGGCGACCGCCTCGGTGCCGCGTTCGCGCATGACGGCGAAGAGCGCCTGGAGGTCGGTGGCCTCGGGGGTGGTGCGCTCGGACTTGATGCGCTCGTCGCCGATCCGCATCTCGACGGTGCCGATCAGCCCGGTGCTGCGGCCCGCTCCGCGCAGTCCGCCCTCCACGAGGTAGGCCGTGGTGGTCTTGCCGGACGTCCCGGTGATCCCGATCTGGAGCAGGCCGTTGCCGGGATGTCCGTAGATTTCCGCGGCGACCACGCCCATCCGGCCCCGCGGGTCCTCGGTGACGAGGACCGGGAGCCCGGTGGCGGCGGCGCGCTCGGTGCCGGCCGGGTCGGTGAGGACCGCGACCGCGCCGAGTCCCGCGGCCTGGGCGGCGAAGTCGGCTCCGTGGAACCGGGCGCCCGGCAGAGCCGCGTAGACGTCACCCGGGCGCACGGCCCTGGAGTCGTGCGTGATGCCGGTGACCTCGCCGGGCCCGGGTGGTTCGACACCGAGCAGCGCTGCCAGCTCGCCGAGGGAAGTGGGCCGGAGCCGGTCCGGTCGGGGCGCTCCCGGGTAGCTCACAGGCGCGTCCTTCTGGGTGTTCTGGAACTGATCAGGGTGGGGCACGGCGGTGAGCGTACCGGGCGCACCCGGCCTCTCGCGAAGTGAGGGGCCGGGGTCGCGGTACTTCTCGTTCCGGTTCCCGGGATCAGGCGTGATCGTTGTCACTGGGGGATTCCTCGGGGCTGCCGTGGATCGTGAGCCCGGCCAGGACCCGCGGCAGCCCTCGTCGTCACTCGCCGGGCTGGAAGGACACCGGCAGCCGGGCGGGCTTGCTGCCGGAGGGTGCGGCCTGGAGCGTCTTGAGCGCGAACTCCATGACCTTCTTGTAGATCGGACCGCAGGTCTGGCCGCCGAAGTAGCTCCCCTCGGTGGGGTTCTGGATCGCGCAGTAGACGGTGACCTGCGGGTCGTCGGAGGGTGCGAAGCCCGCGAAGGAGGCGGTGTAGCCGTGGTAGCCGCCGCGCTCCGGGTCGACGCGGTTGGCCGTGCCGGTCTTGCCCGCGACCCGGTAGCCCGGGATCGCCGCCTTGGTCCCGGTGCCCTCGTGGTCGTCGACGACGGATTCGAGCATGACCGACAGCGTCCTTGCGGTCTTCTCGCTGACCACCCGGGTCCGCTCGGGGGCGGGCACGGCGGTGAACCCGCCGTCCTCGTCCCTGGTCCCGCGGACGAGGGTGGGGGCGATCCTGACTCCTCCGTTCGCGATCGTCGAGTACACCGAGGCGGCCTGCATGGCGTTCAGGGAGAGTCCCTGGCCGAACGGGATCGTGTACTGCTGGGAGGTCGACCAGTCCTGCGGCTTCGCCAGGAGGCCGGGCGACTCACCGGGATAGCCGAGCCCGGTGACGGAGCCGATGCCGAACTTGCGCAGGTAGGAGTGGAGGACCTTGTTGGCCTCGGCCTGGGTCCTGCCGAGCTGACCGGTCGCCAGGATGGTGCCGATGTTGCTCGACTTGGCGAGTACGCCGTTGAGTGTGAGGTACCAGGTGGGGTGGTCGACGTCGTCCCTGAACAGCCGGTCCCCGCGGTGCAGCCGGTTGGGCACCGTGACGTGGGTGGCGGGCGTCGCGGCCTTCTCCTCCAGCACGGCGGCCATGGACATGACCTTGCTGGTGGAGCCCGGCTCGTACACGTCCTGGAGCGCGGCGTTGCCGAGGGTCGTGGCGTCGACCTGCGAGAGGTCGTTCGGGTCGTAGCCGGGAGCGTTGGCCATGGCCAGCACCTCGCCCGTCCGGGTGTTCTGGACGATCACGTAGCCGCGGTCCGCCCGGGACTTCTTGACCTGGTCGGCGATGGCCCGCTGGGCGGCCCACTGGATGTCGCGGTCGATGGTCAGCTCGATGTCGGCGCCGGGAACGGCCGGGACCTCCCTGGCGCCGGCCGTGGGCACGCGGCGGCCGCCGGAGTGGGCGTACCGGATCTTTCCGTCCTTGCCGGCCAGTTCCTTGTCCAGCTTGGATTCGAGACCGCCGCCGCCCTTGCCCTCGGCGTTGACGAATCCCAGTATCCCGGCGGCCAGGTCACCGTTCGGGTAGACCCGTCTGGTGGTGGGCTCCTGGAGGACACCGGCCAGTACGTCGACTCCCGGGCCGCCGTCGGCTCTGTCCTTCTGTGCCTTCTCCGCGAAGGTGGCCTTGAGGTCCTTGATCTGCTTCCAGACCTGCGGGGTCTGCCGGCTCGCCAGGACCACGTAACGGCTCCTGGGCTTCGACAGCTTCTCCGTCAGCTCCCCGACGTCCTTGCCGAGGATCGGGGCGAGGAGGGCCGCGGCCTGCTGGGGTGCGTCCGGGGCCTTGCTGTCCGCGGGCGTGAACATCTTGGGGTCGGCGGTGATGTTGTGCGCGTCGACGCTGGTCGCCAGCGCGATCCCGTCGCGGTCGGTGATCTCCCCGCGCTCCGCGGCGACGGTGTACTCCAGGTAGCGGTTCTTCTGGGCCTTTTCGGCGTACGTACTGGCGTCGACGGCCTGGACCTGGAGGAGCCGGACGACGAAGGCCAGCATGACGACCGTCAGACCCGCGCCGACCAGGCGCAGACGCGGGCGCGGGCTGCCCAGGCGCAGGGTGCGCGGGGTGCCGCCGCGCACCCGCCCGTACGGGGGGCGCGGACGACGGGCCGCGGGCCGGGAGCGGCCGGAGCCTCCTGCCGCGCTACGGGGTCGTGCCGGGCCGGGTACGCGGCGGCGCGGCGGTTCCTTGGACGACATGCGTCACCTGCCGGGGCTCGTCGTGGGCGGGGGCGCCGACGCGCGCTGCCGCGCGGTCGGCGTGGTCTCTGCTTCGGGATCGGGCTCTGGTAGGGCGGAGGCTTGTGACAGGGCGCCCTCGGCTGCGGACCCCTCGGCCGGGGCGGTCCGCGGCGCGGTCCGCGCGGCGTCGGGCGAGGACGGCCCGGGGGCGGGCCGCGAGACCGGGGGGTCCTGCGGGGAGGCGTCGGACGCCCCGGATGAGGAGGTGGGGGAAGCGGCGGGCGGGGTGTCCACCGGCTTCGGCGGGGCCGTGGGGAAGGGCTCGGCGGTGGACTCCAGGGGCACGCCCCGCACCGTGCCGTCCGGGCTCAGGAAGGCGGGGCTGCCACCCGGCACCATGCCCAGTTTCCTGGCGCGCCTCTCCAGCGCGTCCGGCTCGGAGTAGCTGTCGACGTCCCGCTGGAGTGCCTGCTGCTCGTCGGTGAGTTCGGTGGTCTGCCGCTTCAGCTCGCTCAGTCTGAACGATCCCTCGTTCAGGGCGGAGTTCAGCAGGAGCAGCGCGATCAGGCCGCCGCCGAGGAGCAGGACGACCAGCAGGACGAAGGGGGTGCGGGCCGCGTTGCTCGGTCCCGCCGGCATGAGCCGGGCGAGCCGCGCCGCCCTCCCCTTCAACTGTTCGGCCGGTTCGGTCACGGCATCGCCTCGCCGGTCCCGGGCGCCGGGCGGACCGGAGCGCGGCGCCTCATCGCTCCTCCTCGCGGATGCGCTGGGCGCCGCGCAGCCGGGCGGGGGCGGCGCGCCGGTTCTCGGCGACCTCCTCCTCCGTGGGCAGCTCCGCGCCTCGGGTGAGCAGCTTCAGCCGCGGCTGGTACCGCTCGGGGACGACGGGCAGGCCGGGGGGCGCGGTGTTGGCGGCGCCGGCCGCGAAGACCTGCTTGACCAGCCGGTCCTCCAGCGAGTGGTACGAGAGGACGGCGATACGGCCGCCCACGGCGAGGGAGTCCACAGCGGCCGGGATCGCCTGCTCCAGGACCGACAGCTCGCCGTTGACCTCGATGCGCAGGGCCTGGAAGGTGCGCTTGGCCGGGTTGCCGCCGGTTCGTTTGGCGGCCTGCGGCAGGGAGTCACGGATCAGCTCGACGAGCCGGGCGCTGTCGGTGAAGGGATTGTTCTCGCGCTCGCGCACGACGGCGGAGACGATCCGCTTGGCCTGCTTCTCCTCGCCGTACTGCCGGAGGATCCGGACGAGCTCGCCGGGCGGGTAGGTGTTGAGCACCTCGGCGGCGCTGATCCCGGTCGTCTGGTCCATGCGCATGTCCAGGGGTGCGTCCTGGGCGTACGCGAATCCCCGGCCGGCCTCGTCGAGCTGCATGGAGGAGACGCCGAGGTCGAAGAGGACGCCCTGGACCTTGGGGATTTTGAGCCGGTCCAGGACCTCGGGCAGTTCGTCGTAGACGGCGTGTACGAGGGTGGCCCGGTCGCCGTAGGGGGCGAGGCGCTCGCCGGAGAGCCGGAGCGCTTCCTTGTCCCGGTCGAGCGCGACCAGCCGGGCCGTCGGGAAGGCGGCGAGGAGCGCCTCACTGTGTCCGCCCAGCCCCAGGGTGCAGTCCACGACGACCGGTGGCCGGGGCCCCGGGTCCTCCAGAGCCGGGGCCAACAGGTCCAGGCATCGCTGGAGCATCACCGGGACGTGTCGGGTCTGGCTCATGCGCCCTCTCAGGCTCGGTTCACGCACGGCTCGCGCATGCGGCCCGGTCCCCGCCCGCTCCGAAGGGGAGGCCAGCCGGCGCCGTGGAAGGGGCGCCGGCCGACCGGGAGCGGGAGAGGGCCGGGCCGCACGCGCGCCGTACATCACGGGGCGTACGGAATACGAGGTGTGTACGGGTGGGTCGGTAACTTCGCGTCACTTTAGTCCACCCTGCCATTCGATCGATTCCCGATCAACGAGGCGGGCAGCGAGTCGCACCGGCCTCTTCGAGCGGGAAGGCTCACTCGACCGGGCGCACTTCTGTGAGGCTTGTGGATTACCTCACACCAAGGTTCGTTGACGTTCTTTGTCCCTTTCCCCAGCACGACGGGGCCCGTCCTGAACGCTAACGTCGTATCCATGTCGACTTCCGCACACTCCCCCGCCGGACCCGCCTCCTCCGCCGCGGACGCGGCTCCTTCCGGCGGTTCGGTCACCGATCGGCTGGTCGAGGCGAACACCCGCTACGCGGACAAGTTCAGCGACCCGGGCATGGACGCACGGCCGGTACTGCGCGTGGCCGTGGTCGCCTGTATGGACGCCCGTCTCGACCTGCACGGCGCGCTCGGCCTCGAACTCGGCGACTGTCACACGATCCGCAACGCGGGCGGTGTGGTCACCGACGACGTGATCCGCTCCCTGACCATCAGCCAGCGCGCCCTCGGCACCCGCAGCGTGATCCTCATCCACCACACCAACTGCGGCCTGGAGTCCCTCACCGAGGATTTCCGGCAGGAGCTGGAGCGCGAGGTCGGCCAGCGGCCGGTCTGGGCGGTCGAGGCGTACTCCGACGCCGACCAGGACGTACGCCAGTCGATGCAGCGGGTGCGCACCTCACCGTTCCTGCTGCACACGGACGACATCCGCGGTTTTGTCTTCGACGTGACCACCGGTCTGCTGCGCGAGATCCAGCCCGCTTCCTGAACCTCCGCAGGTCGGCCCAGCCCTCGCACCCCGAAACCGCCCCAACTCCTGACATATCGCACCCAGTTATCCACAGGCGAGTGACACGAAGCGGTAACGGCAACAAGAATGCGGGGGTGACGTCTCCACGGGCCTTCCGCGGAGTGTCCGTATGTCGGGGCGGGCCGGGCAGCGATGCGCGTCGGCCCTGCACAAAGGTGCCGAGGAGGGCCGGGTGACGACCTATGACGATCGAGCGAGCCTCACAGATCTGACCACCACAGTGGAGCAGGTGCGCAGGTCGGTGGAGAGTGTGATCGAGGGCAAGCCTGAGGTCGTACGGCTTTCGCTGACCGTGCTGCTCGCGGAGGGGCACCTCCTCATCGAGGACGTCCCCGGAGTCGGCAAGACGATGCTGGCCAAGGCTCTGGCGCGGTCCATCGACTGCTCGGTCCGCCGTATCCAGTTCACTCCCGACCTGCTGCCCTCGGACATCACCGGGGTGTCGATCTTCGACCAGCAGCGACGGGACTTCGAGTTCAAGCCGGGCGCGATCTTCGCGCAGATCGTGATCGGCGACGAGATCAACCGCGCGTCGCCGAAGACCCAGTCGGCGCTGCTGGAGTCGATGGAGGAACGCCAGGTCACCATCGACGGGCAGACGTACGAACTGCCCAACCCGTTCATGGTGGTGGCGACGCAGAACCCGGTCGAGATGGAGGGCACCTACCCGCTGCCCGAGGCCCAGCGCGACCGGTTCATGGCCCGGGTGTCGATCGGTTACCCGAGCGCCGAGGCCGAGCTGCGGATGCTCGACGTGCACGGCGGCGTCTCACCGCTGGACGACCTCCAGCCGGTGGCCCACGCCCACGACATCGTGAAGCTGATCGACGCGGTACGGACGGTCCATGTTGCCGACTCCGTCCGGCGGTACGCGGTGGAGCTCGTGGGCGCCACGCGCAGCCATCCGGATCTGCGGCTCGGCGCGTCGCCGCGTGCCACCCTGCACCTGCTGCGGGCCGCGAAGGCGTCGGCGGCCCTCAGCGGACGCGAGTACGCCCTGCCGGACGACGTGCAGGCCCTCGCGGTCGCGGTGCTCGCGCACCGGCTGCTGCCCACCGCGCAGGCCCAGCTGAACCGCAGGAACGCCGAGCAGGTGGTGCTGGAGATCCTCCAGCACACGCCTGTGCCCACGTCAGCCGCCGGCGGCACGGCACCGGCCGTACCGCCGCATCAGCCGGGCGGACCGGTGTTCGGCCGGCAGCCGCCCGGCGCCCGGCGGCTGTGATGGCGCCCGGGGGGCCCGGCGCCGTGGACGACGACGGCGGCAGGGGCGGCCTCCGGGCCGCCCTCAGCGGGCTGACCACGCGCGGCCGGTCCTTCCTCGCGGCCGGGGTCGCCGCCGCGGTCTGCGCCTATGTGCTGGGCCAGGGCGACCTCCTGCGGGTCGGCCTGCTGCTCGCCGTGCTCCCGCTGGTCTGCGTGAGCGTGCTCTACCGCACCCGCTACCGCGTCACCGGCAGCCGGTGGCTTACGCCGTCACGGGTACCCGCGGGGCGGAGGCCCGGGTGCACCTGCGGGTGGACAACATCTCCCGGCTGCCCACCGGGCTGCTCATGCTCCAGGACCGCGTTCCGTACGTGCTCGGCCCGCGCCCCCGGTTCGTGCTGGACCGGGTGGAGCCGGGCGGCAGGCGCGAGGTGTCCTACCGGGTGCGCTCGGACCTGCGCGGGCGCTACCCGCTGGGACCCCTGCAACTGCGGCTCAGCGATCCGTTCGGGATGTGCGAGCTGACCCGTTCGTTCAGCGCGTACGACACCCTCACCGTCATCCCCCGCACCGAGCCGCTGCCGACCCTGCGGCTGGCCGGCGAGGCTTCCGGATACGGCGACGGGCGGCAGCGCTCGCTCGCCCTGGCCGGTGAGGACGACATCATTCCGCGCGGTTACCGGCACGGCGACGACCTGCGCCGCGTCCACTGGCGCTCCACCGCGCGCTACGGCGAACTGATGGTGCGCCGCGAGGAGCAGCCGCAGCGGGCCAGGTGCACCGTGCTGCTGGACACCCGGGGCATCGCCTATCAGGGAGCGGGCCCGGACTCGGCCTTCGAGTGGGCCGTGTCGGGGGCGGCTTCGGCTCTGGTGCACATGCTGGAGCGGGGCTTCGCCGTGCGGCTGCTCACGGACGACGGCGGTTGCGTGCCGGGTGAGGGCTCCGACGGTTTCGCCGGATCGACCCAGGAGGCCGCCGACTCCGCGGGACTGATGATGGACACGCTCGCGGTCGTCGGCCACTCGGACGGTGGCGGCCTGTCTCGCGCCTACGACGTGCTGCGGGGCGGCAGCGAAGGGCTCCTGATCGCGTTCTTCGGTGATCTCGACGAGGAGCAGGTGGCGGTGGCGAGCCGGATGCGGCAGCGCAGCGGCGCCGCGGTGGCCTTCGTCGTGGACAGCGAGGGCTGGGTGCGGGGCGGGGCCGGAGCACCTCCCGCACCGGTCGAGGAGCGCCTGCGGCTGTTGCGCGAGGCGGGCTGGACAGCCGTGGCCGTCCCGCCCGGGACACCGCTCACCCGGGTCTGGCAGCAGGCGGGGCAGCAGCACGGCGACACGCAGTCCGCCGCGACCGGCGGTCTTTCGGGCTTCTCGGGAGGATGGTCATGAGCGGTCGTGGCCGGCTCGCGCTGTGCGCGTTCGCGGCGACGCTGATGGCGTCGGGCGCCCTGCTGCCGCTGGTCGATCCGGCCGGCTGGATTCTTCAGGCCGCGCTCCTGCTGGCGATCCAGAGCGGGGTGGGGGCACTGGCCCGCCGGGTGCCGTGGGCGCGGGCCCTGACGGTCGCCGCGCAGATGCTGGTGACGGTGGTGCTCCTGACCGTGGCGTTCGCCAGGGATCAGGCGGTCTTCGGAGTACTGCCCGGCCCCCGGGCCGTCCAGTGGCTCGGAGAGCTGTTCGCTGCGGGCTTCGAGGATGTCGGCAAGTACGCGATCCCCGCACCCGTGACGGACGGCATCCGGCTGATGCTGGTCGGCGGTGTGCTGCTGATCGGCCTCGCGGTGGACGCGCTGGCGGTGACGTTCCGCAGCGCGGCCCCCGCCGGACTGCCCCTGCTCGCGCTCTACTCGGTCGCCGCCGGGCTGTCCGAGGACGGCGCGGGCCGGCTCTGGTTCACGCTCGCCGCATCCGGCTACCTGCTGCTCCTGCTGGCGGAAGGCCGCAACCGGCTCTCCCAGTGGGGGCGGGTCTTCGGCGGCGTGTCCAGGTCGTCGGGCGGGCTGGCCGCCGGGGTCGCGGAACCGGGCGGGCGGGCGTTCGCCTCGCTCCGCACGGGGCGGCGCATCGGAGTGCTGACGCTCGGTATCGCGCTCGTCGTGCCGGCGGTGCTGCCGGCTCTCGACGGCGGGCTGCTGGCGGGCGCGGGCGCGGGGACGGGAAGGGGTGGCGGCGGAGGCACCATCTCCGCCGTCAATCCGCTGGTCTCGCTCCAGAACAACCTGAATCAGCCGGAAGACCGGGAGGTGATGTCCTACCGCACCAACTCCGCGGCCCCGAGGACTTCTACCTGCGCATCCTGGCCCTGGACCAGTTCAACGGGAGCGAGTGGCGGCCGTCGACCCGGCGGCTGACCGATGTGCCGCAGCGGCTCCCGCAGCCTGTCGGGCTGGGGTCGGGCGTCGCCGTCACGGAGGTCAGGACGAACCTCACCGCCTCGCCCTCCTACCAGCAGACGTATCTGCCGCTCCCCTACCCGGCGACCGAGGTGAGGATCGGCGGGCGCTGGCGGTACGAGCCGGAGGGCCGCACTCTCGTCGGGGACGAGGGGCAGACGACGGGCGACGCGAAGTACGAGGTCAGCAGCCTGGTGGTGCGGCCGACAGCGGACCAGCTCGCCTCGGCGGGCCCGCCGCCGTCCGACCTGGCCCGCGAGTACACCCAGGTGCCCGATTCGCTGCCGGACGTGGTCCGCAGGACCGCCGCCGAGGTGACGAAGGACGCCACCAACGCGTACGAGAGGGCCGTCGCCCTGCAGGACTGGTTCGCCTCGGACGGCGGCTTCACCTATGACACGACGGTGAGCTCCGGGACGGGCACTGCGGCGATAGGCCGCTTCCTCAGGGAGAAGCAGGGCTTCTGCGTGCACTTCTCGTTCACGATGGCGGCGATGGCGCGGTCCCTGGGCATCCCCGCCCGGGTCTCGGTGGGCTTCACCCCCGGGACGTTCCAGTCGAACGGCTCGATGTCCGTCGGCCTGCGGGACGCCCATGCCTGGCCGGAGCTGTATTTCGAGGGTGTGGGGTGGACCCGGTTCGAGCCGACTCCCACCCGTGGCTCCACCCCTTCGTACACGCTGCCCGACGCTCCCACGGGGAGTACGGACGATCCGGCCCAGCCGTCCGCGGGTGCCTCGCAGGCACCGTCGGCGGCCCCGTCCGCCTCGGCGAACTGCCCGGAGCAGATGCGCCGGCAGGGTGAGTGCGGTCCCTCGGCGCTGCCGGGAGCGGTGGGGCCCACCGATCCGGGGACGCCGACGCGCACGGTGGTGCTCCTGGGGGTCGCCGCCGCGCTGGCGCTGGCGCTGCCCGCGCTGCCGCTGCTGTGGCGGACCCGGGCACGCGGGCGCAGGCTCGGCTCCTCCGCCGGACGCACGCCCGCGGACGCGACGGCCAGGACCCTGGCGGCCTGGCGTGAGCTCACCGACTCGGCCTGGGATCACGGCATCGCTCCGGACGAGTCGCAGACGCCGCGCAAGGCGGCGGCGCGGATCGTCAGGAGGGGCGAGCTCGACGGCACCGCGGCGGCTTCGGTGCACCGGGTGGCGGACGCGGTGGAGCAGGCGCTGTACGCACCGCGGCCGCGGGCGACGACGGGTCTCGCCGAGGATGTCCTGGCCGTGCGGACCGCGCTGCGGGCCTCCGCGGGCCGCCCGGCCCGGGTCCGCGCGCTGATCGCGCCCCGCTCGGCCGTCCGGGTGGTGTGGTCGGTCTCGGAGCGCTGGGCGGCGCTCGTCCGCCGGTGGTCCGAGCGGCCGGGGCGCGACCGGTGGGCCGGACGGCTGCACGGACTCTCCCGCCGGCGAGGCTGACAGCCCGCGTCCCCGGGGGCGCGGGCCGGGAGTTCGTCCGGAAGGACGGGAGAGCACGGGCAACGGGTGAGGGGCGGCCGCAGAAATGCGGCCGCCCCTCACCCGTACGTGTGCTGCGTCATGTCTTCAGTCCGTTCCCCGAATGGTCCCGGGAACGGAAGTGCTCACTGACCCTGTTCGTCGCGGCGGCGCTGCCACCGCTGTTCGATCCGGTTCATCACCGAACGGCGTTGCCTGGGTCGGGGGCGTTCGCCCGTCGCCCCGCTTTCCGCCGGTTGCTGTTCCCCGGGCTTGGGCGCTTTGCGCCACCCGGTGACCGCGAGCACGGCACACCCCAGCATGACGAGGAACCCCACCACGCTGATCCAGATCTGCTGGGCGACCATTCCGGCCATGAGGAGCGCGATACCCACCAGAAATCCAGCGACCGCCTGGTAGACCCGTCGCCGGGTGTACGTACGCAGCCCGCTGCCCTCGAGCGCTGTCGCGAACTTGGGATCTTCGGCGTACAGCGCTCGCTCCATCTGCTCGAGCATTCGCTGCTCGTGCTCCGAGAGCGGCACGGAGTCCTCCTAGTCGTCGGCCGCGGGGGGCGACCGGTATGCGGCCCTTCCAGGATAGGCAGGGATTCGCCCCCGTGAAACCCGCCCTGTAGCCATTAACCAGTCCGGACCGCCATGTCGGTTCGTCTGCTGAGGCGTAGATTCCCCGACGTCCGATCCGTCATGCCGAATGGTGTCACCCGATCATACGGGGCCTGGGCACTGATCGGGGTCCGGGAGCCGTACTCCGTCTGCGCCTGCGTTGCTGATCAGGCGCGCTTCTCTCCCAGGACGTGCAGCTGGGTCGCGACGGCGTGGAAGGAGGGCAGTTCGGCCACGGCGGCCTCCAGCTTGAGGAGGGCGTCGACCGCACCCGGTTCGGTGTCCACCAGGACGCCCGGTACCAGGTCGGCGAAGACCCGGACGCCGTGGACCGCTCCCACCTCCATGCCGGCGGCGGTGACCAGCCCGGTGAGCTGCTCGGCGCTGAAACGCCGGGGTACCGGGTCGCCGTCGCCCCAGCGGCCCGCCGGGTCGCTCAGCGCGTGCCTGGCCTCGGTGAAGTGCCCGGCGAGCGCCCGCGCCAGGACCGCGCCGCCGAGCCCGGCGGCCAGCAGGCTGAGGGCACCGGCCGGGCGCAGCGCGTCGACCGCGTTCCGTACGCCCTCGGCGGGGTCGTCCACGTACTCCAGGACCCCGTGGCACAGCACCGCGTCGTAACCGCCGCGCTCCACGACGTCGAACAGGCCGAGGACGTCGCCCTGGACCCCGCTGACCCGTTCGGCCACGCCGTCCTCGGCCGCGCGCCGCTCCAGCGCGAACAGCGCGTTGGGGCTGGGGTCGACCACGGTGACGCGGTGGCCGAGCCGGGCCACGGGCACCGCGAAGTTTCCGGTGCCGCCCCCGGTGTCCAGTACGTCCAGGGTGTCCCTGCCGGTCGCCTTGGCCCGGCGGTCGAGGGCGTCCTTCAGAACCTCCCAGACCACGGCGGTACGGAGGGAGGCGCGGGGGCGCGGCTGGTCCGACACGGCAGTTGACTCCTCGGCACGGTGCCGCCACTGACGGGCGGAGCGTGAACAGTGCAGGTGGTACGGGTCCGCCCACCCTATTGCCTCGCACCGCCGGCCCCGTCACCCCGCTTCGGAGCGCCCCTTCCTGGGCTGTGGCAGCACCGGCTGGAGGACCAGCAGCCGCTCGACCAGCCGGAGGAACAGGGCGGCGTCACGCAGCAGGTCATCGGCGTCCCGCCCGGTCGCCGCTCCCGGTATGCCGGCTTCCGCGCGGGCCCTGCGCTCGGCTCCGGAGGCGAACAGGGCGCTCCACTCGGTGAGTTCCGGGGCGATCTCGGGCAGGACCTCCCAGGCGCTGCGGATCCGCTCCCGCCGCCGCCTGCTGGTCTCGGGGCGGCCACGCGCCGCGAGCACGGCGGCGGCGGTGCGCAGAGCGGCCAGGTGGGCGGTGGCGTACCGCTCGTTCGGCACGTCGAGGACAGCGGCCTCGTCCAGGCCGCCGTGGGCCTTGGCGAGGAGGTCGAGGGCGGCGGGGGGCGCCGTGGCGCGGCGCAGCACGGGGTGGACGTCGCTTGCCGGGCCGGTCGGTGAGGGGCAGGGCTGCCAGGGCGGCGCCGCGGGGCGGCTGCTGCGGACGAGCTGGCCATGACGAACCTCCTGTCGTCGCGTGACGGCTTCGTGGCCATCTGTACCCATCGTGACGGTCGCCACTGACAATTCCCCTTACCTCCCCTCTGACCTGGCCCTTTGCTTCGCTCACGAGTTCGGGCTAGGTTTTTGCACTGACTGGTCAGTTCAAAAAGGGGAGGGTCTGTGGACAGCCCGCACGGGGCAGCCGTCAGTGCCGAGAACTTCGGAGTGCGAGGACCCCGCGGATGGGTCTTCCGGGGGGTCCGCTTCACCGCCGCGCCCGGATCACTCCTCGCCGTCGAGGGCCCTTCCGGCTCCGGACGCACGTCCCTGCTCCTCGCACTCACCGGCCGGATGCGCTCCACCGACGGCCACGCCGAGACCGGCGGCCTGCGTCTGCCGGGCAAGCTCGCCGCCGTCCGCCGGATCAGCGCACTCGGCCCGGTCCCGGGCGTCAGCGAGCTCGATCCCGCGTTCACCGTCGCCGAGCACCTGCGCGAGCGGGCCCTCCTCCAGCGCCGCTTCGACGGTTCGCTGCGCACGCTGCTGCGGCCCCGGGCGGAGCGGGCCGCCACGGCGCGAGCGCGCGTCACCGCCGCCCTGGACGCGGCCGGGCTCGACCTCGCCGCGCTCCCCAAGGCCGACCGGACCTCCGTACGCGATCTGGAGCGGCTGGAGGCGCTGCGCCTGTCCGTGGCCCTCGCCCTGATCGCCCGACCGCGGCTGCTCGCCGTGGACGACACCGACCTCAAGCTCTCCGACGCCGAGCGGGCCGACGCCTGGGCCCTGCTGCGCACCGTCGCCGACGACGGCACGACGGTGCTCGCCGTGTGCAGCGAGGCCCCCGAGGGCGCGCTCACCGTACGCGCCGACACCACGACCGAGGAGGGTACGGCCGATGCGATCGCCGAGACTGGCCGCGCTTGAGCTGAAGCGGTTCGGCAGGGGAAAGCTGCCGCGCGCCGCACTGGTGGCTCTCCTGCTGCTGCCCCTGCTGTACGGAGCCCTGTACCTGTGGTCGTTCTGGGACCCGTACGGGCGCCTCGACAGGCTCCCGGTCGCACTGGTCAACAACGACAGGGGCACGACCGTCTCGGGCGAGCGCCTCGCCGCCGGGGACGAGATCACCGGGAAGCTGCGCGACTCCAAGGTATTCGAGTGGCACGAGGTGAGCTCCGCCGAGGCTGGCCGGGGTCTGGAGGACGGCACGTACTACCTCTCGCTGACCATGCCGTCCGACTTCAGTGCGCGGATCGCCTCCAGCTCGGGCGACTCCCCCGAGACCGGCGCCCTTCAGGTGCGGACGAATGACGCGAACAACTACATCGTCGGGCAGATCTCCCGGACCGTGTTCTCCGAGGTGCGCACGGCGGCGTCGACGAACGCCTCGCGCGGCTTCCTGGACCGCATCTTCGTCTCGTTCTCCGGCATCCATGACGCCACGGAGAAGGCGGCCGAGGGCGCCGACGAGCTCAAGGGCGGAATCTCCACGGCCAAGAAGGGCTCGAAGGACCTGGCGAACGGGCTCAAGGACACCAAGGCGGGCACCGGCAGGCTGGCGGGCGGGATCACCACGCTCGACAAGGGCGCGGGCGACCTCGAAACCGGCTCCCGGCAGGTCGCGAACGGCACCCAGCTCCTCGCCGACCGGGTCAACGGCATCGCCGCCGACGTACGCCCGTTCCTCAAGGACAACGGCAGGGCGATCGGCGACACGGCCCGGCTGGTGGCCGATGCGTCCAAGTCCGTGCGGGACGACCTCGGCCTGCTGGTCGCGGCGGCCCCCACCGCGGCCGCCTCCGCCCACACCGCCGCCGACGACCTCACCGAGATCCACCGCACCCGGTGCGAGGACCAGCTCCCGCCCGACCCGGGCGTGTGCCCCCAGCTGAAACGGGCGATGACGGCGGCGGCCGACGTCGCGAAGGTCGCCGACGACGTGAACGTGCTGGTCACGAAGGAGAACGGGGACCTGAAGAAGCTCAGCGGCCGGCTGGTGACGCTCCAGCGGCAGGCCGACGCCCTCGCGAAGCGCTCACCGGACCTGGCCACCGATCTGGAGTACGCGGTCTCGAAGATCAACGCGCTGAACACGGGTGCCCACAAGGTCGCCCAGGGCGCCGACGCGCTCCACACCGGCCTGGGCACCGCGAAGACCGGCTCCTCCGCCCTGGACACGGGCGTCGGCAAGCTCACGGCGGGCGCCACCGACCTGGACAGCGGGCTCTTCCGCCTCGGCGACGGATCGGCGTCCCTGGCCCAAGGGCTGAACGACGGCGTCGGCAAGATTCCCGACTACTCCGAGAAGGACCGCGACGCGCGGACGGGCGTGATGGCCGATCCCGTGCGGCTGGCGTCGAAGTCCCTGTACACGGCCCCCAACTACGGCACCGGCTTCGCCCCCTACTTCATCCCGCTCTCGCTCTGGGTCGGCGCGATGGTGGCGTACATGCTGATCCAGCCGCTGAACCGGCGGGCACTCGCCGCCGGGGCCTCCGCCTGGCGGATCGCCCTCGCCGGCTGGCTGCCCGTCGTCGCGATCGGTGTCCTCCAGGTCGCCGCGCTCATGTCCGTACTGCACTGGGGACTCGGTCTCCAGATGGCGCACCCCGCCGCCACGATGGGCTTCCTCACTCTGGTGACCTGCTGTTTCGCCGCGATCGTGCAGTGGCTCAACGCCCGTTTCGGGGCCGCGGGGCGCATCCTGGTCCTCGCCTTCCTGATGCTCCAGCTGACCTCGGCGGGCGGTACGTACCCGGTGCAGACGAGCCCCGGCTTCTTCGGGGCGATCCACCCGTTCCTGCCCATGAGCTACATCGTCGACGCCCTGCGCCGCCTGATCACCGGGGGTGGCCCCGGTCCGGTGTGGGAGGGGTGCGCGGTCCTGGCCGCGTTCACCGCTGGCGCGCTGGCCCTGACCGCCGTCTCTGCGCGGCGCAGGCAGGTGTGGACCCTGGACCGGCTGCATCCGGAGCTCAGTCTGTGAGCGGGCCCGGACCTGTGAGAATCGACCGCATGGAAAGCAGTGGCACCACCCGCCGCCAGGCCACCCGGCAGAAGCTCTACGAGGCGGCGGTGACCCTCATCGCCGAGAAGGGGTTCTCCGCCACCACGGTGGACGAGATCGCCGAGCGCGCCGGGGTCGCCAAGGGCACGGTCTACTACAACTTCAAGAGCAAGACCGAACTCTTCGAGGAACTGCTGCGGCACGGCGTCGGACTGCTGACCGCCTCGCTGCGCACCGCGTCGGAGGAGACCGCGGCGCGCGGCTCCACCCGGGTGGAGGCGCTGGACGCCATGATCCGGGCGGGCCTGGCCTTCATCGACCGCTACCCGGCCTTCACCCAGCTGTACGTCGCCGAGCTCTGGCGCACCAACCGCGCCTGGCAGGCGACGCTCCTGGTGGTGCGCCAGCAGGCGGTCGCCGTCGTCGAGGACGTACTGCGGGAGGGCGTGGCCAACGGTGAGCTGAGCGAGGAGATCGACATTCCGCTGACCGCTGCCGCGCTGGTCGGCATGGTGCTGGTGGCGGCACTCGACTGGCAGGCGTTCCAGCCGGAGCGGTCGATCGACGAGGTGCACTCGGCGCTCTCCCTGCTGCTGCACGGACGGGTGAGCGGGCGCTGAGCCGGAAGCCCCGGTAGCGCCGCACGGTGCACGGTCCGGACACGCAGACGCCGGTCCGGTGGAGTTCGATCCCCCCGAACTCCACCGGACCGGCGTACCCCGTGCTGCCGGAGGACCCTTCCCCCGTGACCCCGGCGTTCCCTCCGCGGTCCCGGGCCCTCCGTCGTGCGCCCCCGTTGCGTCCGGGGTGCCGCGCCGTTCCGCCGCCCCGTGCCGGCGGTTCGGAGCCGCGCCCCTTCCGTGCCCCGTATTCTGCCGTCCTCGCAGGTGAGGACCTATCCGCTCCGCTACTCATCTGCCCTCCTGGGTACGGATACTCAGGGCTGTGCGCGCGGCCCCCACCCGGGTCCGACGCCACCTGGTCACGATCGCGCACGTCTCCGTCACGGGCGGGCACCGGCCTCCCGGCTGAGCTGTCGGTGGCACCCCTTAGGGTCACTGACATGGCACGAATTGCGGTGATCGGCGCCGGGACGGGCGCGATGGCGGCGGCGGCCCGGCTCGCCGTGGCAGGCCACCGGGTGACGGTGTACGAGCGGTCCGCGACGTACGGCGGCTCGGTCGGCCGGTTCACCCGGGACGGCTTCGCGTTCGACACCGGGCCGCCCCTGCTGCACCTGCCCGCCGTCTACCGCGATCTGTTCCTGAAGACCGGCAAGGAGTCCTTGGAGCAGTGCGTCACGCTGACCCAGGTGGACCCGGCGAGCCGCCACGTCTTCCCGGACGGCACCACGGTGTCCCTGCCGAACGCTTCCCGGGCCGGTGTGGTCGCCGCTCTGGACGAGGCGCTCGGGGCGGGCGCGGGCGGCCGGTGGGGCGCGTTCCTGGACCGGGCGGGGGACGCCTGGGACCGCTCGCGGCGCCCCCTGCTGGAGGAACCGCTGCGTGCCGACTGGCGGGTCCTCGGCCGCGACCCCTACCCCGCCGTCCGGCGGCGCAGGCTGCTGCGCCCGGCCAGGCAGGCGGGGACGGTCGCGGAGATCGGAGCCCTGGAGCTGGCGGACCCCCGCCTGGCCGCCCTGCTGGACGGGTACGCCCTGGCCTACGGGCTGGACCCGCTGACCGCTCCGGCCGGCGCCGCCCTCGTGCCGTACATGCAGGAGACCTTCGGCAGTTGGTACGTCAGCGGGGGCATGCGGGCGCTGGCCGACGCGCTGTACGAGCGGTGCCTGGCCCGGCGGGTGGCCTTCGTCTTCGGGGCCGAGGTCGTCGGGATCGCCGGGAGGGACGGCCGGGCCGCGGGCGTCGAGCTGGCGGACGGGGGCAGCGCCGAGGCGGATCACGTGGTGCTGGCCGCGCGGCCGCGCCCGGAGCTGGTTCCGGGTCAGGAGTTGTGGCGGGAGGGGGATCTGACGGCGCTGCCGCGTCCGGGGGGCGGCGTGGTGCCGGGCCGGTTCGTGGTCCTGCTGTCGTTGCGCGGCGCCCGGGAGCCGGGCGCGGCGCACCGGACGGTGGTGCACGGCGCGGGGGCGGCGGAGCGGGATGCCGTGTTCGGGGGCCGGATCGCCGAACGGCCGACCGTGACGGTGATACGGCCCGACGATCCCTCGACCCGCCCGGACGAGGCGCACGAGGCGGTGACCCTGATGGCGACGGTGGCCCCGCACGGCCCGGTCGACTGGACGGACGCGCGGCTGCGCGAGCGGTTCGCGGACACGGTGATCGGTGCGGCCCGCGCCGCCGTGCCGGACCTGCGCGAGCGGGTGATCCACGCGGAGGTGCGCACGCCGGCGGAGACCGAGGCGGAGACCGGTGCCGAGGGCGGCTCCGTGCCGCCGCCCGCGCTGGCCGGGGCCGGCGGCGCCTGGCTGCACCCCGGCAACCGCACGCGCCTGCCGGGTCTGTACCTGGCGGGCGGCTGGTCGCATCCCGGCGGCGGACTGGCGCACGCGGGGATGTCGGGGGCGCTGGTGGCGGGACTCATCGTGGAGGGGGACGGGTTCCGCGGCTCCCGGTGAGGGGCCGGGACCCGGGAGGGCTACGGCCGGGCCCTCCCGGGCGCGTCTCAGTAGCGGTACGGCTCGTTCTGGCCGGTGTCGTACCCGTTGCCGTACGGCGTGGGTTCCACGGGCTCCTGCTGGGGCAGCGGCGGGTGCTGCTCCGCGTCACGCTGCTGGGGGACCCAGACCCCGCCCGGCGGGGTCTCGCCGTACTGCTGCGGGTAGGGCTCGGTGTACTCCTGGCGGCCCCCGAAGCTGTCGTACCCGGTGCCGTGGCTGTCGTACGAGCCGTACGGCGCGGAGCCGCCGGTGGTGCCGGTCCCGATGTACGGGTCGGAGTACGCCGCGTAGCTCTGCCGGCCCGTGCCGTAGTCGTACTGCCCCGCGTAGGTGTCCTGGCCCTGCGTGGCGTAGCCGTCCTGCCCGGCGTAGGTGTCCTGGGCGGAGGGCTGCTGGGGGCCGGGGTAGGAGGCGAAGGCGTCGTACGGTGCATCGCCCTGCTCCGGCCGGTTACCCGGGGCGCCCGCGCCCGCGGCCGCGTAGGCGGTGTCGGTGTACACGCCGTACTGCCCGGTGTCGTCCGGCAGCGGTTCCGGCGCGTAGACCGGGGCGGGGCCTTCCGGCTCGGCCCGGTACTCCAGGCCGGAGACCTCCAGGCTGGGTTCCCTGTGCTCGGCGCGCCCGCCGCCGCCGCGACGGCGGCGGCTCTCGCCGGGGCTGCCGCCCATGGCCCAGCCGGTGGAGAAGCCCTTGCGGAAGGAGAGCGTCACATACGTCTGCCCGGTCGCGAAGGCGATCGCGCCGAGCGCGATCACCGGCACGGACGGAATCAGGACGCCTACGACCACACCCAGGAATCCGCCGAAGGCGAGGAGCCGCCAGCGCAGCCGTGCCTTGTACTGCAGCAGCACCTCACCGAGCAGCCACAGAGCCACGATGCCGAATGCGATGTAGAGGACCGTCCAGCCCACGTCCGCCCCCTCCTGCGGCCACCGCGCCCCGGTTGGTGGCGGGTACGGCCGGTCAGGACTGCTTGTGCAGTCCGAGATTCTCGTAGATTTCGAGCGTCGCCGTCGAGTTGTTGAGCGTGATGAAGTGCAGTCCGGGGACACCCTCGGAGAGCAACTTCGCGCAGAACTCCGTTGCGAACTCGATACCGATGGAGCGTACAGCGGTGGGGTCGTCCTTGGCGGCGAGGATGCGTTCTTTCAGCGACGAGGGGAAGGACGCGTTGCTGAGCTGCGCGAACCTTTCGAGCTGTCTGGCACTGGTGAGCGGCATCACCTCGGGAATGATGGGTGTTCCGCAACCGGCGGCGACCACGCGGTCACGCATCCGGAGATAATCCTCCGGATTGAAGAACATCTGAGTGATCGCATAGTCGGCACCGGCACGGCACTTGTCCACGAAATGACCGATGTCGGTCTCCCAGTCGGCCGAGCGCGGGTGCATTTCGGGAAAGGCGGCGACGCCGACACAGAAGTCACCGGATTCCTTGATGAGCCGGACGAGGTCGGCGGCGTACCGCACGCCCCGGGGGTGCTCGACCCACTCGCCCATCGGGTCGCCTGGCGGGTCTCCGCGCACGGCGAGGATGTTGCGGATTCCGGCGTCCGCGTACTGGCCGACCATGTTGCGCAGTTCCGCGACGGAGTGGTCGACGGCGGTGAGGTGCGCGACGGGGGTCAGCGTGGAGTCCTCGGCGATCCGCTGCGTCGCTCTGACCGTGCCCGAGCGGGTGGAGCCACCGGCCCCGTACGTCACGGAGACGAAGCTGGGGGCGACCGCCTCGACCCGGCGCAGCGCGTTCCAGAGGTTCCGCTCGCCTTTCTCGGTCTTGGGCGCCCAGAACTCGAACGAGTACGAGGGCTTGCCGCTCGCGAGCAGCTCACGGACGGTGCGCGCGTGATCCGTCCTGGTGGAAGGTGTGCCAAGGGCCATACCGGGAGGTTAACCAGGGCGGAGCGGTACCCCAACCAGAGCAGGCGATTTGCCCGTTTTGGAGGGGTTGTTGTCCACCCTTCGGACACCGGTCGCTCACCGCCGCCCGGCGGCGGCGGTCCGGGTAACCCCTGCTCAGGCGGTGCGGGCCCGGACGCGCTCGGCGAGGTGGGCGGCGGCGGCGGCCGGATCGTCGGCCTCGGTGATCGCCCGCACGACGACGACCCGGCGGGCGCCCGCGTCGAGCACCTCGTCCAGATTGCCCGCGTCGATACCGCCGATGGCGAACCACGGGCGGGGCTGGTCGAGCGAGGCGGCGTACCGCACGAGCCCCAGGCCGGGTGCGTAGCGGCCGGGCTTGGTGGGGGTGGGCCAGCAGGGGCCCGTGCAGAAGTAGTCCACGCCGGGTTCGGCGACGGCCGCGTCGACCTCGGAGCCGGCGTGGGTGGAGCGGCCGATGACCACGTCCTGCCCGATGACGGCCCGGGCGGCGGGCACCGGCAGATCGCCCTGCCCGAGGTGCAGCACGTGGGAACCGATGGCGTGGGCGACATCGGCGCGGTCGTTCACCGCGAGGAGCTTCCCGTGACGCTCGCAGGCATCGGCGAACACCGCGAGGTGTTCGAGCTCCTCCGCGGCCTCCATTCCCTTGTCACGCAGCTGGACGATGTCCACACCGGAGCCGAGAACGGCATCCAGGAACGCGGGGAGGTCGCCCTGCCGCTTGCGGGCGTCCGTGCACAGGTAGAGCCGGGCGTCGGACAGCTGCGTGCGAGGCGTGGACATGTGAGCTTCCCCCGTCGGTACGGCGCGGGGTGCGGGCCGGGCCGGGTGGCGCGGCCCGCACTCCGTGCGCGGTTGTCTCGGTCAGAAGGCGAGCGCCTGGGCGCGGCGCTTCACCTCCGTACCGCGATTCTCACTCAACGCCTCCGCGGGGTACCGGGCAGGGTCGAGTCCGGGGTGAAGAGCCATTCCAGCATCTCTTCGTCGTTGTAGCCGTCGTCCCTCAGGAGCGTCAGGGTCCCCGCGAGGCCCTTGACCACCTTGTCGCCGTCGATGAAGGCGGCAGGCACCTGGAGCGCCCGGTTCTCACCACGTCGTACGGCGATGAGCTGGCCTTCCCTGACCAGCTGCCGCACGCGCGTCACCTCGATATCGAGCATTTCCGCGATGTCGGGAAGGTGGAGCCAGGCAGGGACGAGAGCATCGATCTTTGCGTCAATCTCGGTCACAGGGACAAGCGTGCCATCCCGGACTGACAGTCGGTAGCCGGGCCGACCCCAAGGGGGTCACGAGCTGGTGTCGGAGTGGTCTCAGACCTTCGCCGCTCTGAGCGGTACGGAGGGGTCGGCGGCCCGCCGCGGGTCGAGGCGGGCGCCCGCCTCGATGAGTCTTCGCCCCTGTGCCAGGTCGCGCGGGCGGCCCACGGCCACCACCGCGACCAGCACTTCTCCGCGCAGCCAGCATACCGACCAGGCGGCGTCCGCCGGGTCGCCGCGCCAGAGCAGGGTGTCCGCGCCGGCGTGGTGGCCGGCGTACTGCACGAACCGGCCGAACTGCTCGGACCAGAAGTAGGGCACCGGGTCGTACGGCCGCGGCGGCGGCCCGTCACCGTCGGTGGCGACGATGGCGGCCGCGACGGTGCGCGGGCCCTGGAGCGCGTTGTCCCAGTGGTGGACGAGCAGGCGTTCGCCGTAGCGGGCGGAGGGGAAGGAGGCGCAGTCCCCGACCGCGTACACATCGGGCAGTGAGCTGCGCAGCAGGCTGTCCGCGGTGACCGAGCCATCAGGGCCGAGCGCGATGCCGGAGCGGGCCAGCCATCCGGTGGCGGGCCGGGCGCCGATGCCCACGACCACCGCTCCCGCCGGGAGCACCCGGCCGTCCGCCAGGACGACGGAGCCCGGTTCGACGCGGGCCACCCGGGCGTCGGTGAGGAGTTCGGCGCCGCTCTGCCCGTACCAGCGGGCCATGGGGCGGTGACCTCCGCGGGCAGGGCGCCGGCGAGAGGCCGCCCCGCCGCCTCGACGACGGTGACCGCGCAGCCGGCCACACGGGCCGCGGTGGCGAACTCGGCGCCGATCCAGCCGGCACCGACGACCACGATGTCGTGCCTGCGCTCCAGCACGGGCCGCAGCCGTGCGGCGTCGTCGAGGGTGCGCAGGAGGTGGACGCCCGGCACCCCCTCGGAACCGGGCAGCACGAGGGGCCGCGCGCCCGTGGCGACGACCAGGGTGTCGTACGGGACAGGGCCGCGCCCGGTGTCCAGTTCGTGTGCCGCGGGCCGCAGTCCCGTCACGTCGAGGCCGAGGCGCAGGGTGATGCCGAGTGCCTCGAAGTCGATGTCGAAGGCGGAGTTCTCGGCCTCGCCGAGCAGGACCGCCTTGGAGAGGGGCGGCCGGTCGTACGGCTGATGCGGTTCGGCGCCGATCAGCGTGACGGGTCCGGTGAAGCCCTGTTCGCGCAGGGCCACGGCGGTCTGCACTCCGGCCATGCCCGCTCCGGCGACCACCACATGCCGCCCCGCTGTTCCTGCTTGTCTCGGCTCACTCACCCGCCCACCTTAAGCACCTGACGGAGTGCCAGAAACGCGGGCGGGCCCGTCGACCGGAACGCCGGGGCCGGGCGCCTGCGCCGGACGGTCTTACCGGCCACGGGTGACGGGGTTTAGGGTGGCCCACGTAGAAGACTCGCGGGAGCCCGGACGACCGGGCTGAGAGGGAGGCCGGCCGGCCTCCGACCGTACGAACCTGATCCGGGTCATGCCGGCGAAGGGAGGGGCTGGAAGCCCATGCGTGCTCCACGGAACGGAAACGGGTGCGACGTCCTCGTCATCGGGGGCGGCATCATCGGACTGGTGACCGCCTGGCGGGCGGCGCAGCGCGGTCTGCGCACCGTGGTGGCCGACCCCGGGCCGGGCGGCGGGGCCGCCTCGGTGGCGGCCGGGATGCTCGCCGCCGTCACGGAACTCCACTACGGCGAGCAGACCCTGCTCGGCCTCAACGTCGCGTCCGCGGCCCGCTATCCCGCGTTCGCGGCGGAGCTGGAGGAGGCGAGCGGGCAGGAGATCGGCTTCCGCGCCTGCGGCACCCTGGCCGTGGCGCTGGACTCGGACGACCGGGCCCACCTGCGCGAACTGCACGCCTTGCAGAGGCGTTCGGGGCTGGAGTCCGAGTGGCTCACGGGGCGCGAGTGCCGCCGACTTGAGCCGATGCTCGCCCCGGGCGTGCGCGGCGGGCTGCGCGTCGACGGCGACCACCAGGTCGACCCCCGCCGGCTGGCCGCCGCGCTGCTGACCGCCTGCGAACGCGCCGGGGTGGTCTTCCACCGGGCCTGGGCCGAGCGGCTGACCGTCACGCACGGCCGCGCCACCGGAGCCGTGCTCGCGGGAGGGACCGGCCTCCGCGCCGACCAGGTCGTCCTCGCCGCGGGCAGTCTCAGCGGCCGGCTCGCCGGACTGCCCGAGGAGATCGTGCCGCCGGTCCGCCCGGTCAAGGGCCAGGTGCTGCGGCTGACCGTGCCGCCCGCGTACGCCCCCTTCCTCAGCCGCACGGTGCGCGCCGTGGTGCGCGGCAGCCATCTCTACCTGGTGCCCCGGGAGAACGGTGAGCTGGTCGTCGGCGCCACCAGTGAGGAGCTGGGCTGGGACACCACCGTCACGGCGGGCGGGGTCTACGAGCTGCTGCGCGACGCGCACGAACTGATGCCCGGCATCACCGAGCTGCCGCTCACCGAGACCCGGGCGGGCCTGCGTCCGGCCTCCCCCGACAACGCGCCGCTGCTGGGCCCGACCGCCCTGCCCGGCCTCCATCTCGCCACCGGCCACCACCGCAACGGGGTGCTGCTGACCCCGGTGACCGGCGAGGTGATGGCACACGTGCTGACCACCGGCGAACTGCCGGAGGTCGGCCGCGCCTTCACACCCGGCCGTTTCACCCCCCCGACCTCAGCCGCCCCCGTGCGTCAGGAGCAGCCCGCATGACCGAGCACCTGTCAGGCCCCGTCCTGATCTCCGTGAACGGGGAACGCCGGAGCGTTCCCCCCGGCACCCCGCTGGACACCCTGGTGGCCACGCTCACCGCCGCGCGCTCCGGAGTGGCCGCTGCCGTCAACGAGACCGTCGTCCCGCGCGGCCGGTGGTCCTCCACCGCGCTCGCCGACGGAGACCGCGTCGAGGTCCTCACCGCGGTCCAGGGAGGCTGACCCCGTGTCCGACGACCTCTTCACCCTGGGCGGTACGCCCTTCTCCTCCCGGCTGATCATGGGCACGGGCGGTGCTCCGAGCCTGGAGGTCCTGGAGCGCTCCCTGCTCGCCTCCGGCACCGAGCTGACGACGGTGGCGATGCGCAGGCTGGACCCGACCGTGCGGGGTTCGGTCCTCTCCGTGCTGGAACGGCTCTCCATCCGCGTCCTGCCGAACACCGCGGGGTGCTTCACCGCGGGCGAGGCCGTACTCACCGCCAGGCTCGCCAGGGAGGCGCTGGGCACCGACTGGGTCAAGCTGGAGGTGGTGGCGGACGAGCGGACGCTGCTGCCCGACCCGATCGAGCTGCTGGACGCCGCCGAGATCCTGGTGGACGACGGTTTCACCGTACTGCCGTACACCAACGACGATCCCGTGCTGGCCCGGAAGCTGGAGGACGTGGGGTGCGCGGCGGTCATGCCGCTCGGCTCCCCCATCGGCTCCGGGCTCGGCATCCGCAACCCGCACAACTTCCAGCTGATCGTCGAGCGGGCCGGGGTGCCGGTGATCCTGGACGCGGGCGCCGGGACCGCGTCGGACGCCGCGCTCGCGATGGAGCTCGGCTGCTCGGCGGTGATGCTGGCGTCCGCGGTGACCCGGGCGCAGGAGCCGGAGCTGATGGCGGGCGCGATGAGGCACGCGGTGGAGGGCGGGCGCCTCGCGTTCCGGGCGGGCCGCATTCCCCGCCGCCACTTCGCCGAGGCGTCGTCCCCTGGCGAGGGCCGTGCGGTGCTGGACCCGGAGCGCCCGGCGTTCTAGGGGTGTCCCTGTCACGGCTCGGCCGCGGTGGGGTCCCGGGACCGTCCGGACCGTCGGAGGTGTCAGCGGCGGCTCGTAGACTCGGTGCGTGGACACGACCCTCCAGGACCCCGTGATCGGGCAGCTGCTCGACGGCCGCTATCGCGTCGACGCGCGGATCGCGGTCGGCGGCATGGCCACGGTCTACCGGGCCATGGACACCCGGCTCGACCGGGTGCTCGCGCTCAAGGTGATGCACCCGGCCCTGGCGACCGACGCCTCGTTCGTCGAGCGCTTCATCCGCGAGGCGAAGTCCGTGGCCCGGCTCGCGCACCCCAACATCGTCGCGGTCTTCGACCAGGGCGCCCAGGGGGCGTACGTCTACCTGGCGATGGAGTACGTCGCGGGGTGCACCCTGCGGGACGTCCTGCGCGAGCGCGGCGCCCTGCGGCCCCGGGCGGCGCTGGACATCATGGAGCCCGTCCTGGCCGCCCTCGGCGCCGCGCACCGCGCGGGCCTCGTGCACCGCGACATGAAGCCGGAGAACGTCCTGATAGGGGACGACGGCCGGGTGAAGGTCGCCGACTTCGGGCTCGTACGGGCTGTCGGCACCGCCACCGAGACCACCGGCTCGCTCCTGGGCACCGTGTCGTATCTCGCACCTGAGCAGATCGAGCACGGAACGGCCGACACGCGGGCCGATGTGTACGCGTGCGGGGTCGTCCTCTACGAGATGCTGACGGGCGGCAGACCGCACACCGGGAGCACCGCCGCACAGGTCATCCACCAGCACCTCAACCAGGACGTCCCCGCCCCGTCCGCGGCCGTGCCCGGGCTCCCGGTGGAGCTGGACGACCTGGTGGCCGCTGCCACCGCCCGCGACCCCGGGGTGCGCCCGAGGGACGCGGTGCTCCTGCTGGCCGAGGCGAGGACGTGCCGGGACGCGCTCAGCGAGGAGCAGCTGGACGCCAGCCCCCCGCAGGCGCGCGGCGAGGAGCACGACGCCGCCGACGACCGTACGAGCGTGATCCCGCGCGCGCTCCCGGCCGGCCAGGGCACCACCCACCACACCAGCCGCCTGGAGATGCCGGTGCCGGCGCCCCGGCGGACCGGTCCCGGCCGGCTCCGCCTCTTCGGCGGGAGTCCCCGGCGCGCGACCGCCGCCGTCCTCGCCGCCGTCCTGCTGGTGCTGGGCGTGGGCACGGGTGTCTGGTACATCAACTCCGGCCAGTTCACCCGGGTCCCCTCACTGCTCGGGCAGAGCCAGGAGACCGCTGAGCAGCGGCTCCGGGACGCGGGTCTCGACGTGCGGCGCGTCGACCGCGCGTACAGCGACACCGCCGCCCGCGGCATGGTGATGAGCAGCGATCCCGGTTCCGGCGAGCGCATCCGGGGCAACGACTCGGTGCGGCTCGTCGTCTCCCGGGGGCCGGAGACGGTCGACGTGCCCGGTCTCCGGGGCGTCGCCCTCGGCGAAGCCAGGCGCGATCTGAAGGAGGCGGGGCTGGCGGCCGGGACGGTGACCCGGGAGTTCAGCGGGGACGTGGCGCGGGGCGCAGTGGTCCGTACGGTCCCCGGGGCGGGTACCGAGCGCCGCTCCGGGTCCGCCGTCGCCCTGGTCGTCAGCAAGGGCAGCCCGATCGCCGTCCCGGACGTCAGCGGTCTCTCCGTCGATGAGGCCACCGCCGTCCTGGAGGAGGCGGGGCTCAGGGCCGAGGCCAGGCCCGGCCGGGTGCACTCCTCCGAAGTGGCGGGGGATGTCAGCGAGCAGTCACCCGCGGAGGGCGCGGAGGCCGCCGAGGGCGACGTGGTGGAGCTCACGGTCTCCAAGGGGCCGCGGATGCTCGACGTGCCGGACGTCACGGGCAAGGACGTGGACGAGGCCAGGAGCACACTGGAAGAGGCGGGCTTCGAGGTCGAGGTCGACCGGCCGTTCCTGTCGTTCAGCGACACCGTCGAGAAGCAGTCCGTCGAGGGCGGCGGACAGGCCGCCGAGGGCTCCACGATCACGATCAGGACCAGGGGACTGTAGATCCACATGCGAAACCCGGTAGGCGCTCACGTCCTGGTGGCAGGCGGACTGGCCAAGGTCGGCCTCGAACACGCCCGCGAGCTGAGCGCGGAGGCCGTCCAGGTCTTCGTCGCCAACCCGCGCGGCTGGGCGACGCCGGCCGGGAACCCGGCACAGGACGAGCTGTTCCGCGCGGAGTGCGGGGCCCGCTCGATACCGGCGTACGTCCATGCCCCGTATCTGATCAACTTCGGCTCGCACACGGAGGCCACCGTGGAGCGGTCCGTCGAGTCGTTGCGCCACTCCCTGCGCAGGGCCAGGGAGATCGGCGCGCTGGGTGTCGTGGTGCACACGGGTTCGGCGACCGGCGGAAGGCCCCGGGCCGAGGCCCTCGCACAGGTCCGCAGGCACATGCTGCCGCTGCTCGACGAGCTGACGCACGACGGCGACCCGTATCTGCTCCTGGAGTCGACGGCCGGGCAGGGGTCCTCGCTCTGCTCGCGGACCTGGGAGTTCGGCCCGTACTTCGAGGCGCTGGACTCCCATCCCCGACTGGGCGTCTGCCTGGACACCTGTCACATCCACGCGGCGGGGCACGATCTGGCCGGCCCCGAGGGCATGCGCCGGACCCTGGATCTGCTGGTGGAGACCGTGGGCGAGGGCCGGCTGAAACTGATCCACGCCAATGACTCCAAGGAAGCGGCGGGGGCGCACAAGGACCGGCACGAGAACATCGGCGCGGGCCACATCGGCGCGGAGCCGTTCCGTGAGCTGTTCTCGCACCCGGCGACCGAAGGCGTACCCCTGGTCATCGAGACGCCCGGCGGCAAGGAGAAGCATGCGGCGGACGTGGCGCGGCTGAAGGAGCTGCGCACTGCCGCGAACGCCTGAGGAATACCCCCGAGGGGTATGTGGTTCTCCTGGTCGACAGACCCTCTCTCCGGCTTGGGGGGAAGACCATGCGGCACGACCACGACATCCACCGCGGTGCCCGCCCGGACCACGCGGACGCGGGGCCCGCGCGCCCCCGAGCGAGCTGGGCCACGGCCGCCCGGGCCACGCTGCACTGCCTCACCGGCTGCGCCATCGGCGAGATCCTGGGCATGGTGATCGGCACCGCCCTCGGCTGGGGCGACATGGCGACGATGGCGCTCGCGATCACCCTCGCCTTCCTCTTCGGTTACGCGCTGACCCTGCGCGGCGTCCTGAAGGCCGGCGTCGGCTTCCGCACGGCCTTCCGCGTCGCCCTGGCCGCCGACACCCTCTCGATCGCCGTCATGGAACTGATCGACAACGGGGTGCTCGGCCTCTGGCCCGGGGCGATGGACGCCCACCTGACGGACGCGATGTTCTGGATCGCCCTGGCCATCGCACTGACGGCCGCTTTCGTCATCACGGTTCCGGTCAACAAGTGGATGATCGGCCGCGGCAGGGGCCACGCCGTGGTGCACCGGTACCACCACTGACGGCGAAGAGCCCCCGGCTCAGAGCTCGGGCCCGTCCCCGGGCTCCTCCTGGTAGGAGTAACGCTGCTCGCTCCAGGGGTCACCGATGTTGTGATAGCCGCGCTCTTCCCAGAAACCCCGGCGGTCGGCGGTCATGTACTCGATACCGCGGACCCACTTGGGGCCCTTCCAGGCGTAGAGGTGCGGCACGACCAGCCGCACGGGGAAACCGTGTTCGGCGGTGAGCAGGTCGCCGTCCTTGTGCGTGGCGAACACGGTCCGCTCCGCGGCGAAGTCCTCCAGGCGGAGGTTGGAGCTGAAGCCGTACTCGGCCCACACCATCACATGGGTGACGCCGGCCGCGGGCGGCGCCAGCTCCAGGATTCGGCGGGCGAGGACCCCGCCCCACTCGGCGCCGACCATGCTGAACTTCGTCACGCAGTGCAGATCCGCGACGACCGAGGAGAAGGGGAGAGCCGTGAACTCCTGGTGGTTCCAGCAGCGCTTCCCGCCGTCCGCCGTGGCCCCGAAGACCCGGAACTCCCAGCGGTCGGGCTTGAACTTGGGTACGGGCCCGTAGTGGGTGACCGGCCAGCCGCGCTGCAGGCGCTGCCCCGGCGGAAGCTCGGACTGCCCTGATTCGCTGTATTCCCGGCTTTCCGGCTGACCCATGCCTCCATGGTGACAGACAGGCAGGGGTGGTTATGACCAGGGCAGACCCGATTCGGGCAACTCGTACTAAGCATGCACTTACTGGACGGTCGGCATGCGCAGTGCGAGGATGCGGCCAACTTGCCCAGTACACCGGTTGGAAGGAGCCTGTGCCATGCAGGGCGACCCCGAGGTCCTCGAGTTCCTGAACGAACAGCTGACCGCCGAGCTGACCGCCATCAACCAGTACTTCCTGCACGCCAAGATGCAGGACAACTTCGGCTGGACGAAACTCGCCAAGTACACCAGGGCAGAGTCGTTCGACGAGATGAAGCACGCCGAGATCCTGACCGACCGCATTCTGTTCCTCGACGGCCTGCCCAACTACCAGCGGCTCTTCCACGTACGGGTCGGCCAGACGGTCACCGAGATGTTCCAGGCGGACCGGCAGGTCGAGGTCGAGGCGATCGACCGCCTCAAGCGGGGCATCGAGCTGATGCGCAACAAGGGCGACATCACGTCCGCGAACATCTTCGAGTCGATCCTGGCGGACGAGGAGCACCACATCGACTATCTCGACACCCAGCTGGAACTGGTCGAGAAGCTCGGCGAGCCGCTCTACATCGCGCAGCTGATCGAGCAGCCGGAGGGCTGAGCCGGGGCTCAGGCGACGTCGGAGAGCCGGACGTCCGGGGAGGCGGTGACGACGGCCGCGGCACCCAGGGAACCGGCCACCGACTCCTGCTTCTGGTCGAGCAGCTCGCGGCGCGGGCAGTCGCCGCGGCCCAGCAGCGCCTGGATCCGGCGGACGCAGCCACCGCAGTCCGTACCGGCCTTGCAGGCGGAGGCTATCTGCCGGGGCGTGCACGCACCGGCGTCCGCATGCTGCTTGACCTGCTGTTCGGTCACTCCGAAACACGAGCAGACGTACACGCGGTTCACCTCCCGCCGGGGTCGATCGCGGAGCCGCCCCGATCGTTCGGTGAGGCTAACCTAACCTTACCCGCCGCGCCTTGCGGGTAAAAGCCCCGGAACGGCCTGTGGGGCACGGATCACATCGATCCGTGCCCCACAGTCGTACTGCCCGGTGGCCCCTACTGGGCGCGGTACATCTCAGCGACGAGGAACGCCAGGTCGAGGGATTGGCTGCGGTTGAGGCGCGGGTCGCAGGCCGTCTCGTAACGCTGGTGCAGGTCGTCCACGAAGATCTCGTGGCCGCCGCCGACGCACTCGGTGACATCGTCACCGGTGAGCTCGACGTGGATGCCGCCCGGGTGGGTGCCGAGGCCCTTGTGCACCTCGAAGAAGCCCTTGACCTCGTCGAGGACGTCGTCGAAGCGCCGGGTCTTGTGGCCGGACGCGGCCTCGAAGGTGTTGCCGTGCATCGGGTCCGTCACCCAGGCCACGGTGGCACCGGAGGCGGTGACCTTCTCGACCAGCTCGGGGAGCTTGTCGCGGACCTTGTCGGCGCCCATGCGGACGATGAAGGTCAGCCGGCCCGGCTCGCGGTCGGGGTCGAGGCGGTCGATGTAGCCGAGCGCCTGGTCGACGGTGCTCGTCGGACCGAGCTTGATGCCGATCGGGTTGCTGATCTTCGAGGCGAACTCGATGTGCGCGCCGTCCATCTGGCGGGTGCGCTCACCGATCCACACCATGTGGCCCGAGGTGTCGTACAGCTTGCCGGTGCGCGAGTCGGTGCGGGTCAGCGCCGTCTCGTAGTCCAGCAGCAGTGCCTCGTGGGAGGCGTAGAACTCCACCGCCTTGAACTCGGCCGGGTCGGTGCCGCACGCCTTCATGAAGTTCAGCGCGTTGTCGATCTCGCGGGCCAGCTGTTCGTAGCGCTGCCCCGAGGGCGAGGACCTCACGAAGTCCTGGTTCCAGGCGTGCACCTGGCGCAGGTCGGCGTATCCGCCGGTGGTGAAGGCGCGGACCAGGTTCAGCGTGGAGGCGGACGCGTGGTACATCTGCTTCAGCCGCTGGGGGTCCGGGATCCGGGCGGCCTCGGTGAAGGCGAAGCCGTTGACGGAGTCGCCGCGGTAGGTCGGCAGGGTCACGCCGTCGCGGGTCTCGGTCGACTTGGAGCGCGGCTTGGAGTACTGGCCGGCGATCCGGCCGATCTTCACCACCGGGACGGAGGCCGCGTAGGTGAGGACGGCGCTCATCTGGAGCAGCGTCTTCAGTTTGGCCCGGATGTGCTCGGCCGACACGGCGTCGAACGCCTCGGCGCAGTCGCCGCCCTGCAGCAGGAACGCCTCGCCCTTGGCGACGGCTCCCATACGGGCACGCAGCTGGTCGCACTCGCCGGCGAAGACGAGAGGCGGATACGACTCGAGGTCCGCGAGCACATCGCGCAGGGCCTCGGAGTCGGGGTACTCGGGCTGCTGCGCCGCGGGAAGGTCTCGCCAGGTCGCCTTGTCGGCGACGCTCAGGGATTCAGCTTTCACGATCACGCCCGCAAGACTACGGGGTCCCCGCCCTCCGGCGGCCCCTCGCTCGCCTGATGAGACAGACCGTCCGAAGTCGCCGGTGGGCGGCATCCGCGCCACGCGTGCGGGAGAGCGCTCCGGCACGGCCCGCCGTGCGCTACGATCCACGGCATGTTCGCGCCGACGATCCAGAACTGGTGGTGGACCGCTCATCCGGCGGCCCGCTGACTCATCGCGCGTACAGACTTCGCGAAGGCCGCCCGAGGGGCGGCCTTCTCTGCGTTTCGGGACCGTTCCTCCTCATCGGAAGGAACACCCATGCCCGACCGCGCGTCCGACCTCGTCCTCGAACTCCTCCGGGAGGACTGCCCGCCGTTCGCGCTGCTGCGCAGGCGTACCCCCGGCCACGACCACGACACCGTCGACGTCCTGATCGGGCCGGTGCGGGAGGTGGAGCGGCTCGCCGACATCCCCGTGGGCGAGCAGCCCTCACTCGCCCTGGTGCCGTTCCGGCAGATCGCCGAGCGGGGCTTCGACGTCCGTGACGACGGCACTCCGCTGTCGGTCCTCCTCGCCCGGGAGTCCCGCACGCTGCCGCTCGGCGAGATGCTGGCGGCGCTGCCCCGGCACGAGGTGCGGGTGGAGGGCGGAAGCTTCGACGTCCCCGACGCGCGGTACGCGGACATCGTCCGGCGGGTCGTCCAGGACGAGATCGGGCAGGGCGAGGGCGCGAACTTCGTGATCCGGCGGACCTTCGGCGGCGAGATCCCCGGCTTCGGCCGGGCCGACGCGCTGGCCCTGTTCCGGCGGCTGCTGTCGGGCGAGCGCGGCGCGTACTGGACGTTCGTGGTGCACACCGGGGAGCGGACCCTGGTCGGTGCCAGCCCGGAGGTGCATGTGCGGATGTCCGGCGGCACGGTCGTGATGAACCCGATCAGCGGCACCTACCGCTACCCCGCGGGCGGGCCCACGGCTCAAGGGCTGCTGGCCTTCCTCGGCGACCGCAAGGAGACCGAGGAGCTCTCCATGGTGGTCGACGAGGAACTCAAGATGATGTGCACCGTCGGCGACATGGGCGGGGTGGTGGTCGGCCCCCGGCTCAAGGAGATGGCGCACCTCGCGCACACCGAGTACGAACTGCGCGGGCGCTCCTCGCTGGACGTACGGGAGGTGCTGAAGGAGACCATGTTCGCCGCGACGGTCACCGGTTCGCCCGTGCAGAACGCCTGCCGGGTCATCGAACGGTACGAGTCCGGGGGCCGCGGCTACTACGCGGGCGCGCTGGCCCTCCTGGGGCGCGACGCGAGCGGGGCCCAGACCCTGGACTCGCCGATCCTGATCCGCACGGCCGACATCTCGGCCGACGGCCGGCTGAAGGTGCCGGTCGGTGCCACGCTCGTACGCCATTCCGACCCGGAGAGCGAGGTCGCCGAGACCCACGCCAAGGCGGCCGGGGTGCTGGCGGCCCTCGGTGTGCGGCCGGGGCGGCCGCAGGCGGAGACGGCCGGTCCGCGGCTGGCCGACGATCCGCGGGTACGGGCGGCGCTGGAGGACCGGCGCGGCGGTCTGGCGCCCTTCTGGCTGCGGATGCAGGAGCGCACCCGTGAGCTGTCCGGTCACGCGCTCGTGGTGGACGGCGAGGACACCTTCACCGCGATGCTGGCGCACCTGCTGAGGTCGTCGGGGCTGGAGGTGTCGGTGCGGCGGTACGACGAGCCCGGACTGCGCGAGGCCGTACGGGCGCACGAGGGGCCCGTCGTGCTGGGCCCCGGGCCCGGGAATCCGGCCGAGGTCGCCGATCCCAGGATGCGGCTGCTGCGCGAGCTGGCCGCCGGGCTGCTCAGGGACCACCGGCACGGGCTGCTCGGGATCTGCCTCGGGCACGAGCTGATCGCGGCGGAGCTGGGTGTCGAGATCGTCCGCAAGGCCGTCCCGTACCAGGGGGCGCAGACCCGGATCGAGCTGTTCGGCCGCCCGGAGACCGTGGGTTTCTACAACAGCTTCACGGCCCGCTGCGACGAGCCGGCGGCCGCCGGGCTGGCCGCGCTCCACATCGAGACGAGCCGGGACCCGGCCACCGGTGAACTGCACGCGCTGCGCGGGAACGGCTTCGCCTCGGTGCAGTTCCACCCGGAGTCGGTGCTGACACTGCGCGGGGCCGCGATCGTGACCGAGCTGCTGGCGGGGCTGCCGGTGGCCCGCTGACCGTGGGGACGCGGGGCCCCGGCAGCCGGCCGGGGCTCAGTTCACGGGCGGGGCCGGTACGAGGACGCTGTCGCTGCGGCGCCCGGCCGCGTAGTCGTCGATGTTCCGCACGGTCGCCTCGATGATCTGGCCCACCGCCTCCCGGGTGTAGTACGCCTGGTGCGAGGTGACGATGACGTTGGGGAAGGTGACCAGCCTGGCCAGGGTGTCGTCGTCGACGCCTTCGAGGGACTTGTCGAGGAAGAAGAGCCCGGCCTCCGCCTCGTACACGTCGAGCCCCACGCCGGTGAAACGGCCCGCCCGCAACTCGGCGACCAGCGCCCTGGTGTCGATGAGCCCGCCCCGGCTGGAGTTGATCAGGATCGCGTCGTCCTTCATCGCGGCCAGGGCTTCGCCGCCGATGAGGTGGTGGGTGGAGGGCAGCAGGGGCACGTGCAGGCTGACCAGGTCGGCCTCGGCGAGGAGGCGGTCCTTCTCGACGTACTCCATGCCGAGCTCCAGGCACGCCGGGTTCTCCACGACGTCCCAGCCGAGCAGGTGCATGCCGAAACCGTGGGCGATCCGGGTGAACGCCTCGCCGATCTTCCCGGTGCCGATCACTCCGGCGGTGCGCCCCCGCATGTCCCGGCCGAGCAGACCGTCGAGGCGGAAGTCGAAGTCCCTGGTGCGGCTCGCGGCGCGGATGATGCGCCGGTTGACCGCCATCGCGAGGGTCCAGGCGAATTCGGCGACGGAGTACGGCGAGTAGTACGAGACGCGGGCGACGCGCAGGCCCAGGCGCTCGGCGACGTCGAGGTCGACGTTGTTGAAGCCGGTGGAACGCTGGGCGATCATCCGCGTGCCGCCCGCCGCGAGGGTCTGGAGGACCGCGCCGCTGAGGTCGGCGTTGACGCTGGTGGAGACGGCCTCGTAACCCGCCGCGATCGGCGCGGTGTCCTCGGTCAGGAAGACGTCCAGGCAGCGCACCTCGTGCCGTCCGGCGAAGGCGTTCTCGATCAGGGGTCTCTCGTCGGACTGCACACCGAAGGCGAGGATCTCCACGACGTCTCCCGTAGTTCGCGCGGGCGGGCTGGGACCGGTCCCCGCGAATATACGGCCCACGTCCGGGGGACGCCGTTCAGCCGACGTCGTCGAGGCCGCGCTCGATCGCGTACCGCACGAGCTCCACCCGGTTGTGCAGCTGGAGCTTTCCCAGGGTGTTCTGCACGTGGTTCTGGACGGTGCGGTGGGAGATGACGAGCCGTTCCGCGATCTGCTTGTACGAGAGGCCCTTGGCGACCAGGCGCAGCACCTCCGTCTCGCGGTCGGTGAGTTCCGGGGCCTTCGGCTCGTCGGCGGCCACCGGGACCGGGCCGGAGGCCAGCCTGCGGTACTCGCCGAGGACGAGACCGGCGAGACCCGGGGTGAAGACGGGGTCGCCCGCCGCGGTGGAGCGCACGGCGTCGGTCAGCTCCTGGGTGCTGGCCGACTTCAGCAGATAACCCGTGGCCCCCGACTTCACCGCCTCCAGGACGTCGGCGTGCTCACCGCTGGCGGAGAGCACCAGGACGCGCAGTCCCGGATGGGAGCCGACGAGCTCCTTGCAGACCTGGACACCGGGCATCCCGGGCAGGTTCAGGTCGAGGACCAGGACGTCGGGCCGCGCGGCCTTCGCCCGGCGCACCGCCTGCGGGCCGTCACCGGCGGTCGCGACGACGTCGAAGCCGGACTCGGCCAGGTCGCGGGCGACGGCGTCGCGCCACATGGGGTGGTCGTCGACGACCATGACCCTGGTGGGCCGCTCCTGCGCATCCCGCGCGTTCGGTGTACTCATCGGGCCGATCCTGCCTTCCCCCGTGGAACCTTCGGAATCCTCAACTCGACCTCCGTGCCCTGGCCGGGCACCGAGACCAACGCGGCCGTGCCACCCAGGTCACGTAACCGTCCGCGGATCGACAGAGCCACCCCGAGGCGGCCCTCGCTCTCCGCCTGGGCGAGCCTGTCCTCCGGGATGCCCGGACCGTCGTCACGGACGGTCACGATCACCTCGTCACGCTCGTCCTCGACGAGAATCCACGCCTGGGCGTCCTGTCCGGCGTGCGCCCGCACATTGTCCAGGGCGGCGCTGACAGCGGCGGCGAGCTCCCGTGCGGCCTCCGGCGGCAGCACCACCGGGGCCCCCGGCTCCGCGAAGCTGACCCGGGAGCCGGCGTGCGGGGCGAGCAGGGCGCGCAGATCGCACCCGGCCGGCCCGTCCGGGCCGGCCCGGTCATCCCTGTCGCCGGTCTCCACGGTGCGGACGACGGCCCCGTCCGCGGCGTCCTCGGAGACCCGGGTGGTGGGGACGAGACCGCTGGAGACGAGGGTGCGCAGGGCGACTTCCTGTTCGCCGGCCATCCTGCCCAGTGCGGCGGCCTCACCGCCGAGCGCCGTGCCGCGGCGCTGCACCATCGCGAGCACCTGGAGCACGCTGTCGTGGATGTCCCGGGCCAGCCGCTCCCGCTCCCGGGTGGCGGCCTCGATCTCCAGGGCGCGCGCCAGGGTGCGTTCACTGGCGCGGGCCACCTCGACGACGTACCCGATGGCGATGGAGGCGACCCAGACCAGCAGGACGTTGTGGACGGTGTCCCGGCTGGGATGTCCGCGCTCGATGATGTTGGCGGCGGCGACGAAGGTGGAGGCGAAGGCGGCCCACCGCCAGCCGCCCTTGATGGCGAAGGCCAGGACCGAGCCGGCCGTCCAGATCGACGGGAGGGTCGGGCCGTCGACGTGCCGGGCGTCGAAGTCGGCGAGCGGGGTGAGGAGGATGCCCGTGAGCGCGACGACGAGGTCCGCGCCGAGGAAGCGCCTGGTGCAGCGCACGGCACCGGCGACCCTGGGCAGGGTGAGCAGGGTCCACAGGACCATGGCCGCCAGGAAGGCGGCGGCCACCCAGGGGCGTTCGAACTTCTCCCGGTTGAGGGCCGCCAGGAGCACCGCGTAGACCATGGTCAGCACGCGGTACGCGGTCAGGGCACGCCACAGCGGCTGCTCGACGGACATGCGTACGACCCGCTCGCGCCCGGTCATCTCCCCCACCCCCTGGACGGTCCTCGACGCCGCTAGGCGCCGGTCCGGTCCGTCCCGTCGCTGTCCCCGGCGTCCTTCGCGTGCGCCTGCTTCTGCGCGCGCTTCCCGTCCTCGGACCGGCGCCTGGCCTCGTCCGCGATCCGGCGCTTGGCCGCCGTCGCGTAGATGTCGACGTACTCCTGGCCGGACAGCTTCATGATCTCGTACATGACCTCGTCGGTCAGCGAGCGCTGGATGAAGCGGTCACCGTCCATGCCGTGGTAGCGGCTGAAGTCGAGCGGCTCGCCGATCCTGATCCCCGGCCGCATCAGCTTGGGCATCACCTGGCCGGGCGGCTGGATCTTCTCCGTGTCGATCATCGCCACGGGGATGACGGGCGCGCCGGTGGCCAGGGCCACGCGGGCGAGGCCGCCGGGCTTGCCGCGGTAGAGGCGGCCGTCCGGTGAACGGGTGCCCTCGGGGTAGATGCCGAAGAGCCCGCCGCTCCCGATGACCTGGATGCCCGCCTTGACTGCGGCCTCACCGGCGCCGCGGGCCCCGGAGCGGTCCACCGGGAGCTGGCCGACGCCCTTGAAGAAGGCCGCGGTGAGCTTTCCCCTCACACCCGGGGCCGTGAAGTACTCGGCCTTCGCGATGAAGGTGACCTTGCGGTCGAGCACGGCCGGCAGGAAGAACGAGTCGGAGAACGACAGATGGTTGCTCGCGAGGATCGCGGGCCCCCGCGCGGGGATGTTCTCCAGGCCCTCCACCCACGGCCTGAAAGCGAGCTTCAGAGAGCCGCCGATGGAGAACTTCATAGCGCCGTAGATCAACTCGGGTGCCTCCTGTGTGCTGTCGTCCAGACCTTAACCTGTGGCATCGGCCGTGCTCCCGCCCGGCACGGGGCCGGGCCCCACGCCGGGGACGGGCGGGCGGGACGGCCGGTCCGGCGGCTGCGGCCCGCGACGGCCCTGGTCGGTGTCGGCCCGGTCGCGTACGGTGAGGTAATCCTTCTTCGTACTCCCTTTTGAGCCCCAGCCTCACGAACAGGAGACCCTGGTGCCGGTCCTTCCTGGAGCCGAGCCGTTCCGCCACGACGGCGGAGAGGTCGGCGTCCTGCTCTGTCACGGATTCACCGGATCGCCGCAGTCGCTGCGCCCGTGGGCCGACCACCTCGCGGAGCGGGGGCTGACCGTCTCGCTCCCCCTGCTGCCGGGACACGGCACCCGCTGGGAGGACATGGCCGTCACCGGCTGGCAGGACTGGTACGCGGAGGTGGACCGGGAGCTGCGCGTCCTGCGGGAGCGGTGCGGCCAGGTCTTCGTCTTCGGACTCTCCATGGGCGGTGCGCTGTCGCTGCGGCTTGCGGCGAAGCACGGGGACGCGGTCTCGGGCCTGGTGCTGGTGAATCCGGCGAACAAGGTGCACGGCCTCTCGGCCTACGCCCTGCCGGTCGCCCGCCATCTCGTGCGTACGACGAAGGGCCTCACCAGCGATATCGCGAGGCCGGGTGTCGAGGAGGTCGGCTACGACCGGGTGCCGCTGCACGCGGCCCATTCGGTACGCGCGTTCTTCCGCCTGGTCGACGCCGAACTGCCGCAGGTCACGCAGCCGCTCCTGCTGCTGCACAGCCCGCGGGACCACGTGGTGCCGCCCGCCGACTCGGCCCGCATCCTGAGCCGGGTGTCCTCGACCGATGTCGAGGAGGTCCTGCTGGAACAGAGCTACCACGTGGCGACGTTGGACCATGACGCGGAGCGGATCTTCGAGCTGGGCTACTCGTTCGTCGGCCGTCTCGCACCCAGCGTCGGCAAGAAGGGGAGAACGTCCGGTGGCTGAGCACGACGCGGAGCGCACAGGCAGTGACGAGGAGCGCGAACCGCGTCCCCCGGAGGAGACCGGTGTCCCCGAGGGGACCGGGGAGGCCCGGCCGGTGGACGAGGTCGCGGCCTGGGAGGCCATCGTCGCGGGGTACGGCGAGGAACCGCCGGACCCGCCGGGCGCCAAGCCGTTCAAGTCGATCGAGGATCTGGCGCTGCTGGAGGACGACCAGCTCAACGTCCTGGAGCCGGACACGGGCGCGGGCGACGACGTCGACAAGGGGGCGGGCAAGCCGAAGCCGGCGAAGCCTCCGGAGAAGAAGGCGCTCGGCAGTTCCGTCGTCTTCGCGCCCGGGGTCGCCGGGCCGCGTGACTACGAGGTCCAGGAGCCGCAGAACGGCGACCCCGACGGCCCTGACGGCAGCGAGGAGGGGCATTTCGTCCCGCCGGAGCCGCCGCCGCTGCCGGAGGCCGATGTCACCGCGAAGTTCGGCTGGCTCGCGGTCCTCGGCGGCCCGGTCCTGATGCTGGTCGCCGTGCTCCTGCAGTGGGAGATGACGTGGTGGCTCACCACGCTCTGCATCGGCGGTTTCCTCGGCGGCTTCGTGACGCTGGTGGCGCGGATGCCCCACGACGACGAGGAGGACGAGGACCCGGGGCGCGGCGCGGTGGTGTGACGCGCCGCGCGTGACGCACCGGGCCGTGCGGTCAGCTCGTACGGCCCGTCGCGGACAGGGCGGGCACCCGGAGTGCCGCCAGCACCGGAAGGTGGTCGGTGGCGGCCCGCAGGTCCGCTTCCGTGATACCCGCCAGGCCCCAGGGGACTCCGCAGCCGAGCACCTCGACCCCCTGCGTGGCGAAGACGGCGTCGATGCGCCGCCGGGGGCCGTCCGGCGGGAAGGTGTGCTCGCCGCCCCAGGGGCGTACGGCCCGGCAGTCCTGGAGCCGCCCGGCGAGCCGTGTGAACGCCCGTCCCTCCGGTCCCTCGTTGAGGTCACCCGCCGCCAGCGCGTGGGGCACCCGCATGGCGTCCAGCCGTTCGAGCAGGGAGTCCGCCTGGGCCAGGCGTTCCTCGCGCTGGAGGCTGAGGTGGCAGCTCAGGAGCCCGATCCGGGTGCCGGCGATCCGCACCACAGCGGTGGCGAAGCCCCTGCGGTGCAGTCCGGGGGTGAGCGGCAGCAGCACGTCCTCGGTCCGCTCCACCGTGGCCCGCAGCGAACAGAGCAGCAGGGGCCCGGCCGCTGAGGCACCGCCGGAGAGGACCACCAGGCCGGTGGCGGCGGCGAGCCGGGCGGCCGCCTTGCGCCAGCGGAAGAAGCGCGGGGCCTCCTGGACGAAGACCAGGTCGGGGCGGCAGGCGCGGATGACGCGGGCCAGGGCCTCGGTGTCGTCGCGCATCGACCGCACGTTGTAGCTGAGCACCCTGACGACGGCTGAACCGTCCGGCTCGGTACGGGAGTCGGGCAGCGGCGTCATGACCATGGGCGTCACCATACGCCGGACGCCCGCCGCTCCCCGAAGGGCGCGGCGGGCGTCCGGTCGTACGCTGGAATCAGCCCTGGCGGGCCAGGTCGGCCGCGCCGACCAGGCCGGCCTTGCCGCCGAGCTGCGCGGCGAGCACCTGTGCGTGCGGGCGCCATTCGCCGCCGATCAGCCAGCGCCGGAAGGACTTGCGGATCGGGTCGAGGACGAGTTCGCCCTCGTCCGACACACCGCCGCCGACGATGAAGGCGGAGGGGTCGAAGAGCGAGGCGAGGTCGGCGAGTCCGGCCCCTGCCCAGCGGGCCAGTTCACGGAACGAGTCGACGGCGACCAGGTCGCCCTGGCGGGCGGCGGCACTGATGTGCTTGCCCTCGATGCCCTCCACCGTGCCGTCGCCGAGCGACAGGAGAACGGCGGCGTTCTCCGGGGTGGCGTTGGCACGCTGCTTCGCGTACCGGACGAGCGCGCGCCCTGAGGCGTACTGCTCCCAGCAGCCCTGGCTGCCGCAGCCGCAGAGCAGGCCGTCCGGGACGACCCGGATGTGGCCGAACTCGGCGGCCACGCCGAAGCGTCCGCGCCGCAGCTTGTTGCCGATGATGATGCCGCCGCCCAGGCCCGTGCCGAGCGTGATGCAGATGACGTCGTCGTGGCCCTGGCCGGCCCCGAAGCGGTACTCGCCCCAGGCGGCCGCGTTGGCGTCGTTCTCGACGACGACCGGCAGGCCGACCCGCTGCTCGACCTTGTCCTTCAGCGGCTCATGGCGCCACTTGATGTTCGGTGCGAACAGCACGGTGGCGCGCTTGTCGTCGACGTATCCGGCAGCGCCGATGCCGACCGCTTCGACGTTGTGCCCCTCGCTCGCTCCGGCCACGGCAGAACAGATGGCGTCGACGATGCCTTCGGCCGTCGGCGGGGTCGATACCTTGAACATCGAGAGGATCTGGCCCTCTTCGTCGACCACTCCAGCCGCGATCTTCGTGCCGCCGATATCGACGCCGATGGTGAGTCCCATGAATCCCTCAGTTTCGGTCGAGCCCCGCTACCGGCCAACCGTACCCGAGGCAGGGGAGCCCCAGGGCCTACTGTCTGCGGCCCGGGGTCAGTCCAGGTCGATCTGCTCACTGCCGCCGGGTCCCTCGTCCCGGGGGTCGGACGGGTCGTCAGCGGCCTTCTTCGCGGTGCCCGCACCCCCGCGCCCCCGGCGGTACGGGTCCAGCGGGACTCCTGGCCCTCGACGGCCGAGCGGTAGGCGGCCAGAAGTTCGCCGCCGGCCGCCGCGAGGTGGTCGAAGAGTTCGGGATTGCGCTCGATGACGGGCTCCACGGCGGACTTCGCCTGCTTGATCACCTGCTGGACGGCACCCTGGGCGGCCACGCCGAGCAGCGGTGACTGGAGCGAGGAGACCTTGTCGGCGACCGCGTCGACCAGCTTGCGCAGTTCCTCCGCGGCGGAGCCGGGCTGCGGCCCGTACCGGGCACGGCGCCTGGCCTTCTCGGCTTCGAGGTCCTCGGCGCAGGCATCGGCCCACGCGTCGCCGTCGGCGGGACGGTCGGTGGCTTCACTCATGGCGGACTCCTGCGGCGGGGGTGGCGTAGTACCGACGTTACCCGAACAGGGGTAAACCGTTCATCGGGTCCGCGGCCAGAGCGCCGGGTCCGGCGCGAACCGGACACGCAGCACCCCCTCGGTGAGGGCGGCTCCGGAGACGGTGCAGCGGCGCAGTCCCGACTCCAGGCGCACGATCCGCCGGAAGGGGCCGACGGTGAGGAGGAGTTCGTCGCCGCGGCGCACCAGGTGCACGTCCTTCTTGCCGGCTTCCGGCAGCGGCAGGCACCAGACGAGGGCTCCCCCGGCCGGTTCGCCGCCGGCCGGGCCCGCAGCGCCGGCCTCCTCGGTCCACCAGGGGTCGCCCGCCGGTCCGGGCGTCCGGGCGTCGGGGGCGAGCCCGCCGAGGAGTGCGAGGTCCTCCGGGCCCCGCGGATCGCGGCCCAGGTGCGCGGCCTCCCGCAGTGTCCCGGGGGGCCACTGCCGCGCCCACTGGGCTGCCCACTTCTCCTGCTGGGCGGCGAGAGCGGCGAACCAGGGGTCCTGGGAGTGCCGGGGCAGCACCCGGCTGGCGACGAGCGCGTCGACGCGCAGTCCCCGCAGGGCGAGTCCGGTACGGGCGGCGCGCAGGGCGTCATCGGCGGCCGGGCCCGGTTCGGCGACCAGGCGCACGGTCGTCGAGGCGTCCTCGATCAGCGCCTGGACGGCGGCCAGCTCGGCGTCCTTGCGGGCGGCGGCCTCGTACAGCCACTGCGCGGGGGCGGGTACTCCCGCGAGCTGGGCGAGTACCGGGCGCAGGGCGCGTGCGGCCTGGCGTTCCGGCGGCAGGAGGCGGCGCAGGTAGCGGCGCAGCTGCTCGGGCAGGGCGAGCAGGGCGAGGGCGTCGCCGAGCGGCGGGAGGTCGACGACGAGGACGTCCGTGCCGCCCCCGGACCGGTCGCCCCCGGCGACGCGGTGCAGGGTGTGCAGGAACGCGAGCTGGGCGCTGCCGGGCAGTTCGGTCAGTTCCCCGGCGTCGAGGCGGTTGGCGCCGAGCAGTCCGAGGACTCCCGAGGCGCGGTCCTGGAGGTCGAGGAGCTCGTCGCGGAAGTGTGCGCCGGAGTCGACGCGGGCGTACCGCAGGCTGCCGGTCACCTCGACGGGTTCCGTGCCGCCGGCGGGGAATCCGGGTACGGCGTCGGCGGAGAGGAGGAGGGTGCGCAGGCCCGCCCGGGCCGAGGCCAGCGCGGTCGCCGCGGCGACCGTCGTACGGCCCGCACCACCGGGGCCGGTGACCAGGACCGTACGCACGCGGTCAGCCCCGCGGGAGGGATTCGACGCGCTTCTTCAGTCCGGCGAGCGCCCGGTCGGTGATGACCTTCTCCGCCTTGCGCTTGATCATGCCGAGGAGCGGGATCTTGACGTCGACGGCCAGCCGGTAGGTGACCTCGGTACGGTCGCCGGCCGGCGCCAGGGTGTAGGAGCCGTCCAGGGCACGGAGCATCTGGGACTTGACGAGGGTCCAGCTGACCTCGTTCGCACCGGTCCAGGTGTACGCCAGGACGTGGTCGTCCTTGATCGCCCCGGCGTCCAGGACCAGACGGACCCGCTCGGCGCGGCCCAGTTCGTCGGCGGCCAGCACCTCGGCCTGCTTCACCTCGCCGGTCCATTCGGGATAGCGGGTGAAGTCGGCGATCACTCCCATGACGTCGGCCGGTGCCGCCTCGATCATGATGCTCGAGCTGGTGTGTTCAGCCATCGCCGTGGCCCTCCGGTGCGGTGTAACCGTTCGCGTTCGGCAGAGGTCTGCCGCGTGCAGGCTATCGCGTACCGGACGGTGGCCGTCGCGCGGTCCGCCTCACCACTCCAGGGCCCACGGCCGCCCGGTGGAGGCGAAGTGGCCGACGTTGACGCACTCGGTGGCGCCGATCCGCATCCGGCGGACGAGCGGCTGGTGGACATGGCCGAAAAGCGCGTACCGGGGGCGGGTGCGCCGGATGGCGTCGAGGAGGGCCGCGCTGCCGCGCTCGAAGCGGCGGGCCACGGTGTCGTACGTCAGCTCGGGGACGTCGGGCGGGATGTGCGAGCAGAGCACGTCCACCGGCCCGAGCGCCTCGACCTTGGCCGCGTACTCCTCGTCGCTGATCTCGTACGGGGTGTTCATCGGGGTTTTGAGGCCGCCGCCGACGAAGCCGAAGACCCGGCCGCCGATCTCGACCCGCTCGCCGTCCAGGACGGTGGTGCCGGGGGCCGCGTACTCGGGCCAGAGGCCGGGGATGTCGACGTTGCCGTAGGTGGCGTACGTCGGGGTGGGCATGGCGGCGAACATCTGCGCGTACTGCTTGCGTACCGCGGCGATGATGGCGGCGTTGCGGTCCATGCCCGCCCACAGGGCGCGGCCGAACTCGCGGGCCTCCTCGAAGCGGCGGGCGGTACGCAGTTCGACGATGCGGTCCGCGTTCTCCACGCCGAAGAGGTCGGGGAAGATGCCGCGCGAGTGGTCGGCGTAGTCGAGGAAGAGCACCAGGTCACCGAGGCAGATCAGGGCGTCGGCGCCGTCTCCGGCGCGGGCGAGCGCCTCGCTGTTGCCGTGCACGTCGCTGACCACGTGGACCCGCGTACCGCTCTTCACCGCCGCGTCCGGGCCGTCCACTTCGCTGCCTCGCATCCGGACACCCTAGATCGCCGCCCGCCGCCCCGGTAGGGGCGGCCGGACCTGCGCTAACTTCCGGGCCGTCACCTGGGTGCACTACTGTGCGCGGGAGGCTCACGCCTCTGTGTGATGCATAAGACATCTGGCCGGAACCCCCTATCGGGAACTGCGTACCGGTGGGTAACGTCCGGGCAGTCCAGTCGTGCTCACCCCACGGAGCACCTCCAGTCTTGGACCGCATCCGGTGCGTCGCACAGAGCCGTGGCACCGGAGCCCGATGAGGAGCAGCAGTCTTGCGCGAGTTCAGCCTTCCGGCCCTGTACGAGGTCCCCTCGGACGGCAACCTGACGGATCTCATCCGCCGCAATGCCGCTCAGCATCCCGACGTCGCGGTGATGAGCCGCAAGGTGGCCGGTGTCTGGACGGATGTCACCGCCACCCAGTTCCTCGCGGAGGTCAGGAGCGCGGCGAAGGGCCTGATCGCTTCGGGCGTGCAGCCGGGCGACCGGGTCGCCCTGATGTCGCGCACCCGCTACGAGTGGGTGCAGCTGGACTTCGCGATCTGGAGCGCCGGCGCGGTCACCGTCCCGGTCTACGAGACGAGCTCCGCCGAGCAGGTCCAGTGGATACTCGGTGATTCGGGTGCCGTCGCCGTCCTCGTGGAGAGCGACGCCCACGCCGAGTCCGTCGCCTCCGTGCGCGACGCCCTGCCCGGCCTCCGGCACGTGTGGCAGATCGACCGGGGCGCGGTCGCCGAACTGGCCGCCGCCGGGGCGCGGGTCTCGGACGAGACCATGGATCTGCGCACGGTGAGCGCCAGGGCCGACGACCCGGCCACCATCGTCTACACCTCCGGCACCACGGGCCGCCCCAAGGGCTGCGTGCTGACCCACCGCAGCTTCTTCGCGGAGTGCGGCAACGTCGTGGAGCGCCTGAAACCCCTCTTCCGTACCGGCGAGTGCTCCGTACTCCTCTTCCTGCCCGCGGCGCACGTCTTCGGGCGGCTGGTCGAGGTCGCCTCGGTGATGGCCCCCATCAAGCTCGGCTGCGTACCGGACGTCAAGAACCTCACCGATGAGCTGGCCGCCTTCCGGCCGACGCTGATCCTCGGGGTGCCGCGGGTCTTCGAGAAGGTCTACAACTCGGCGCGCGCCAAGGCGCAGGCGGACGGCAGGGGCAGGATCTTCGACCGGGCGGCCGACACGGCGATCGCGTACAGCCGCGCGCTGGGCACCCCGCAGGGCCCGGCCTTCGGCCTCAGGATCAGGCACAAGGTCTTCGACAAGCTGGTCTTCGGCAAGTTGCGCGCCGTGCTCGGCGGCCGGGGCGAGTACGCCATCTCGGGCGGTGCGCCGCTCGGTGAGCGGCTCGGGCACTTCTACCGGGGTATCGGCTTCACGGTGCTGGAGGGTTACGGCCTGACCGAGAGCTGCGCGGCCACCGCGTTCAACCCGTGGGACCGGCAGAAGATCGGCACGGTGGGTCAGCCGCTGCCCGGTTCGGTCGTGCGGATCGCCGACGACGGCGAGGTGCTGCTGCACGGCGAGCACCTGTTCACCGGCTACTGGCAGAACGAGGCGGCCACGGCCGACGCGCTGGCCGACGCCTGGTTCCACACCGGTGACATCGGCACCCTCGACGAGGACGGCTACCTCGCGATCACCGGCCGCAAGAAGGAGATCATCGTGACGGCGGGCGGCAAGAACGTCGCCCCCGCCGTGATCGAGGACCGCATCCGCGCGCACGCGCTGGTCGCGGAGTGCATGGTGGTCGGCGACGGCCGTCCGTTCGTGGGCGCGCTGCTCACGCTGGACGAGGAGTTCCTGAGCCGCTGGGCCGAGGAGCACGGCAAGCCCGCCGGTTCGACGGCGTTGTCGCTGCGCGATGACCCCGAGCTGCTCGCCGAGGTGCAGCGCGCCGTGGACGACGGCAACGCGGCGGTGTCCAAGGCCGAGTCCGTACGCAGGTTCCGCGTCCTGGCAGCCCAGTTCACCGAGGAGGCCGGTCACATCACGCCCTCGCTGAAGCTGAAGCGGAACGTGGTGGCGAAGGACTTCGCCGACGAGGTCGAGTCCATCTACCGCTCCTGAGACGGTGAAGCGTCAAGGGCCCGTCCCCCGGGGTGGGGACGGGCCCTTGACGCTTCACCGCTGACGCCCCGTCAGGTGCTCAGAGCAGCGCCTTGAGCTTCTCCGCGAGCAGGTCCCAGCGCCACTTCTCCTCGACCCACGCCCTGCCCCGCTCCCCCATCCGCCGCCGCAGCTCCGGATCGCCGAGCAGGGTGACGATCCGGTCGGCCGACTCCTCGGCCGATGAGCCGCGTACCACCCAGCCGGTCTCGCCGTCGAGCACCGCGTCGGGCGCGCCGCCCGAGTCGCCCGCCACCACCGGCAGGCCGGTCGCGGACGCCTCCAGGTAGACGATGCCCAGGCCCTCGACGTCGAGGCCGCCGCGCCGGGTCCTGCACGGCATGGCGAAGACGTCACCGGCCCCGTAGTGGGCGGGCAGCTCCTCCCAGGGGACCGGCCCGGTGAAGCGCACCGAGTCCGTCACCCCCGTCTCGGCGGCCAGCTTCCTCAGCTCCCCCGCGTACGGTCCGCCGCCCACGATCAGGAGCACCGCGTCCGGCACCCGCGCGAGGATCGCGGGCATGGCGAGGATCAGGGTGTCCTGGCCCTTGCGGGGCACCAGGCGCGACACGCAGACGACGACGGGCCGGTCCGAGAGCCCGAGCCGCGCCCTGACCCGGTCGCCGCCCGACCCCGGGTGGAAGGTCTTCTCGTCGACCCCGGGCGGCAGCTGCACCATGCGGCCCGCCGCTGACGGGGTGAGTGCGGAGGCGATCCGGGAGCGGGTGTACTCGCCGAGGTAGGTGATCGTGTCCGTGCCCTCACCGATGCGGCGCAGCAGTTGCCGGGAGGCGGGCAGCTGGGCCCAGCCCGCCTCGTGCCCGTGGGTGGTGGCGACGATCCGCCGCGCACCGGCCCCGCGCAGGGCCGGTGCCATCAGACCGAGCGGGGCCGCGGCGCCGAACCAGACGGACGAGCAGCCGTGCTCCCGCAGCAGCCGGGCCGCCCGCCGGGTGACCCGGGGGTGGGCAGCAGCATCGTCGTGCGGTCGCGCACGACCGTGAAGGGCTGCTCGGCGTCGAAGGCGGCGGTGGCCGCGGCACCCTCGGCGCCGCGCTTCCAGGTGGAGGCGTAGACGACGAGCTGCGCGGGGTCCACGCGCAGCGCCATGTTGTGCAGGAACGCCTGGATACCACCGGGCCGGGGCGGGAAGTCGTTCGTCACGATCAGGGTCTTGTCCATCGCCGCCGACAGTACCGAACGGCCCCGCCTCCCCGCTCCCGCACCGTCCCGCCCGGCATCATGGCTCTCCGCGAGCGCCGCCGGACCAGGATGGGGCAGTCATGACGGGAGCGACCGGTACACGCCTGCCCCTCGCGGTGTGGGCCCTCACCAGAGCGGTGCTGCTGCTCTGCGTCCTCAAGGTCCTCACGGTCCCCGGGCCGGACGTCACGAGCGATGTGTCGGCGATCTACCACGGCTGGTACGAGGTGCTGAGGAGCGGCACCTACCCGGTGGACGACGTCACCTGGCAGTACCCTCCCGCCGCCGCGCTCGCCGTCCTCTCCCCCGCCCTGCTGCCGTTCCTGGACTACCCCTCGGCCTTCTACGTCCTGGTCCTGCTCTGCGACGCGCTGGTCATCGGCCTGCTGCTGTACGCGCGGCGGGGGCCGGGCCGGAGCGGCGCGGGGGCCTGGGTGTGGGTGGCGGGGGTGCCGCTGCTCGGCCCCACCGCGTACGCCCGTTACGACCTGATGGTCACCGCGGTCGCGGTGGCGGCGCTGCTGGCCGGGGTGCGCCGCCCGCGGGTGCTCGGGGCGCTGGCCGCTTTCGGGGCGCTGCTGAAGGTGTGGCCCGTGCTGCTGCTGGTGGGTACGGCGCGGGGGCGTGCCGGCCGGAGCGCGTGGACGTCCGCGGCGGCCGCGGCGGTGACCCTGGCGGTGCTGTGCGCGGCGGCGCTGCCCGGTGCGTTCGCGTTCCTGTCGTTCCAGCGGGACCGGGGCACCGAGATCGAGTCGCTGGGGGCGCTGGTGTTCCACGTGGCCCGGCAGTTCGGCTGGCAGGGCGGGGTGGAGCTGCGCTACGGCTCGATGGAGTTCACCGGCCCGTACGTGCCGCTGGTGTCCACGCTGGCGATGGGGCTGACGCTGCTCGCCTTCGGCTGGCTCCTGGTGTGGCGGCTGCGGGCCCGGACGTTCACGGTGCGCACCCCGGCGGACGCGGCGTTCACCGCGGTCCTGCTGTTCACGGCCACCAGCCGGGTCATCAGCCCTCAGTACATGCTGTGGCTGGTGGGTCTGTCCGCCGTCTGCCTGGTGTTCCGGGGCAGCCGGATGGTGCTGCCCGCCTCTCTGGTGCTGGTGGCCACGGGAGTCACGCTGCTGGAGTTCCCGCTCGGCTTCGCCCATGTCGTGGCCAGTGACGGCGTGGGGGTGGGGCTGCTGCTCCTGCGCAACGGGCTCCTGGTGGCCGCGACGCTCACCGCCGGGCTGCGGCTGTGGCGGGAGACCGTACCGGCCGGGGCGGGCGAGGCGCTTCCCGGGGATCGCGCCGACGGCCCGCGGAGCCGTCAGCCGAGCCGGTCGGCCAGGTAGTCCCGCCAGCTCGCGGTGAACTCCCGCTGTGTCGTGCCGAGCACCGTGTGCAGGGCGTGCTCCACCGCCCCGTCCCGCCCGGGATGGCCTCCCACGGCTCTGTAGAAGGCGATCAGCTTCTCCTCGCCCCAGCGGTCCGCGATGAGCTCGCAGGCCGTCCAGCCCCCCTCGTACGCCCGCGCGAGCCTCCCCGCGTCGCCGCCGAACTCGAAGTCGGCGTCGACGGGCAGCCCGGCGGGCGGTTCGCCGCCGCGGACCGCTTCGGCCAGCTCGGGGGCGACCAGGTCGGCCGGGCGGCTCCCGTCCCGGTAGGCGACCCAGTCGGCGAACCCCTCGGAGAGCCAGACCGGCGTGGCCGCGGAGGTCCGGGCCCGGGTCGCGACATGGGTGGTCTCGTGGGTGAGCACGATCTGCTGCCCGGACGCTCCGAGCATCGTGTACGCCTGCGGGTTGACGATCACCCGGTCCGCAGAACCGGGCGTCCTGCCCGACCCCCCGACCTCACCGGTGGTGACCGCCGCTATACCCCGGTAACTCGCCGCGGGCGAGCCCAGCAGCCGGGCCATGCCCTCCACCGAGTCCGGTACGAGCACGACCACGCGGCGGACCCAGGGCTCGGGCCAGGCGGCGCTGACGTCGGGTACGGCCCGGTCGGCGGCCCCCGCGACCCCGCGCAGTTCGGCCTGGGAGCGGCCCACACCCAGGACGAGGCTGTGGCTGCCCCGGACCACCTGGACGTCGCCCTGCTGCCACAGCTGGCCGGCGGCGCCCTCACCGGGACGGTCCGCGGCGATGTACCAGCGCCCGTCGGCGCCGTTCCTGGTCAGTTCGAGGGTGCGGGCCGCGGACACCGGGGCCCGGTCGTAGCCGTCGATCCGGTAGCGGAGCTCCACGTCGGCCCTGGCCCGGCCCGCGCCGCCCGGCGTCACGGCCTTCAGCTCGTACGACCACGACTTCAGCGGCACGTCGGCGAGGTTGGCGAGCTCCGCGCGCTGCGCGGCCCGCAGGGCCCCGGCCCCGGGGGCGAGCACGGCCAGGTAGCCGGCGGGGTCGTGGTTCAGGACCGCCGTCGCGCGGCGGTCGAGGGTGGCGCGGATCTCGTGCGCGGCCGTGTCCCGGGCCGGGTCACCGGGGGCCGAGCAGGCGGCCGCGAGGAGCAGCCCGGCGAGCACGGCGCCCGCCGTGCGCCGTGCCCGGGCCCGCTCCCGCCATGGGGATCGCCTCTGAAGAGCCATCCAGCCGATCGTACGGTCACAGGCGGGTGACCGAGGAGACGGGCATCATGCCGACGGGGTCGTAGCGCACCGGGGCGCCGGGGTAGGGGGCGTGGATCACCTGGCCGTCGCCCGCGTACATCCCGATATGGCTCGCGTCGGCTCGGTAGGCGACCAGGTCCCCGGGGCGGGCCTCGGAGAGCGGCACCATCCGGCCGGCGTGGCGCTGGGCCTGGGAGGTGCGCGGGAGGCTGACCCCGGCCTGGGCGTACGCCCACTGCATGAGGCCGGAGCAGTCGAACCCGGTGGGTCCGCTGGCACCCCAGACGTACGGGAGCCCGAGCGCGTGCCTGGCCGCCGCGAGGGCGGCCAGGGACCTTCCCGACCCCGGGGCCTCGTCCGCGAGGTCCGGGGCCGGCTCCTCGCGCCCGGAGCGGGAGGTGCGGTCGAGGGTCTCCCGCTCCTCGGTGGGCAGGGAGTGCAGCAGCCGCCGGGCCTCGGCCAGCTTGGCCTCCACGGTCCGCTTGTGGCGGGTGACGGCGGCCCGGCTGCTCTCCAGCCGGGCGAGGGACCTGGTGGCCTCCGCGCGGGTCTGGGCGACCGTGCGCTGAGCCTGCTGGAGCCGGTGCAGTTCGACGGTGCGGCGTGCGGTCAGCCGGTCGAGGGTGGCGGCCCGGTCCAGGAAGGTGTCCGGGTCGGAGGAGAGCAGCAGTGCGACCGTGGGGTCGATGCCGCCCGTGCGGTACTGGGCGCCCGCCAGCGAACCGAGGGCCGTACGCATCCGGTTGATGCCCTCCTGGCCCCGGGCCGCCGTGTCCTGCGCCCGGGCCACCTCGCCCCGCAGCCGGTCCGCCTTCTCCCCGGCCGCGTTGTAGCGCTCGGTGGCTTTCTCGGCCTCGGCGTACAGCCGGTCGACACGGGCCTTGGTCGCCTCGTGCGTGCCCTGCGGCTCGGCGCTCGCGGGGGCGCCCAGGGTGGCCGCGGCGGTCGCCGCGGCGGCCGACAGGACCGTGACCCGGACGGTCCTGTTGAGGCCGGACGGTGTGGAACGGCGATGGGACACCACGAAAGCCGTACTCCCTTCCGCGTACCCGCCCGCGAAGGACGCGGACGGTGCGCGGCCCCTGCCGCCCGGACGGGCGGAACGACGACCGGGAACCGCACAGCAGACAGACAGTAATCGGACGGCTACCCGGCGGCCAAAGACCGCGCCGGGTGGCGCGGGGCCGGGAAACGGCTCCGCCCCGCCGGTGACCTCGGTCTCCGGCGGGGCGGGGCGTCAGCGAAGTGGGCTGCGGTTCGCCCGTTCGGGCGTCAGCTGGGACGGACGCCGAACTGGAACGAACCCAGGTAGCCCATCGACTCGTAACGGACGAAAGCACCCGGGTAGGGAGCGTGCAGGACCTGGTTGTTGCCCGCGTACAGGCCCACGTGCGAGGTGTTGTTGAAGAAGACCAGGTCACCCGGTTTCAGCGCGCTGCGCCCGACCCGGGCACCGTCGTTGATCTGGGTGTACGTGACCCGGCTCAGCTGGACGTTGGCCTGGGCGTACGCCCACTGGGTCAGGCCGGAGCAGTCGAAGGAGCCGGGGCCCTCGGCGCCGGAGACGTACGGCGTTCCCACCTTGGTGGCGGCGGCGGCGAGAGCGGCCGCGCCCCGCGCGGACGCGGGGACCTCGTTGCCCAGCTCGACCCGCTCGCCGGCCGCGCGGCTGGCGCGCTGATCGTCCTGGGCCATCTTGGCGCGCTCGGCCGCGGTCAGGGTGTTGAGGAGCTGCCGGGCCTCGGCGAGCTTGCCCTGGTACTTCTTCTTGTTCTCGCCGAGCGCCTTGCGCACGTCCGCGAGGTCGGCCAGCTTCTCCTGGCCCTCCTTGCGCTGCTGCGCGAGGGTGCGCTGCTTGCTCTGGATCTTCTGGAGCGACTCGGCCTGCTTGGCCGTCAGCTGGTCGAGCGCCGACGCCTTGTCGAGGAAGCTGTCGGGGTCCGAGGCGAGGAAGAGCTGGATCGAGGGGTCGATGCCGCCGGAGCGGTACTGCGCGGTGGCGAGCGAACCGAGTTCGCCGCGCAGGGTGTTGAGCTCGTCCTGGCCGCGGGCGACCTTGTCCTGGAGTGCGTCGACCTGCTCCTGGAGCTTGTCCTGCTGCTCCTGGGCCCCGTTGAACTTCTCCGTGGCCGCTTCGGCCTCGTGGTAGAGCTTGTCGACCTCTGCCTTGACCTCGTCCTTGGTCGGCTTGGGGTCGGCATGCGCCGCCTGGGAGGTCAGAGCCACGGCAGCAGCGGCGGTAGCGGTGAGCACGGTCACGCGGATGCGGCTCGGCTGCTTGGGACGACGGTGGGACGCCACGAAGGCGAGCTCCTTCTTCCTCGAGCCGCCTACCGGGCTGTGGGGGAGGTGATTCCCCGGCTCCGTGTACGTCACGGACTCGGCGGTTCCTTCGCTGCCACCCCGGATGGGTGATCAACCGTGCGAAGGTTCGAGGGCTGACCTTAGTGACCAACTTGTGATCAGTTCAAATCCTCGCGAGCAAAATCTCGCCACGTCAGGTACTTCTTTGGTCACATCACACCGCCCGTAGCCACAAATTGACGGTACGTTCCCAGAAATCCCGGCATGCCACCCATGAGGGGACACAAGGCATCAGACGCGCGAAAGCCGCTTCAGGAGCAAGGCGGACGTGACGGGCCTCGCGCCCGCCTTCGCCACCCCGTCGGCCACCTCGCGGTCGGTGGAGACCACCACGACGGGCCGGCCGGACGGTTCCGCGCGGGCCAGCTGCCGGATCAGCTCGTCGGCGGTCACGCCGGCCTTGCTGAAGAGCACCCGCACGCCGCGCGGCGGCGCGAGCAGCACCGGAGCGGCCAGTTCCGCCCCGTCGAAGACACAGGTCATCTCCGCACCGGTCTGGGCCGCCAGGACCGAGAGCCCGCCCAGCAGCCTCAACCGCTGCTTCTCCAGCGGCATCTGCGGATATCCGGTCTTGGTCACGTTGTAGCCGTCGACGATCAGATGCGCCTGGGGCAGCGCGAGCAACTGGTCCAGCAGGGCGGGGTCGGTCTCCGAAAGGGCCCTGGCGGCGATGTCCTTGGGAGACATCCGGCCGGGCTCGACGGCCTCGACACCGTCGGCGGGACGGCTCGACGAGGGCGGCAGGGCCAGCTCGCGCCGCAGCCCCTGGGCCGCTTCCAGCACGGTGTCCAGCAGCAGCCGCAGCCGCATGTCCTCCACCGAGCGCCCTTCCCTCGCGGCCCGCCGGCCCGCCTCGACGGATGCCTCCGCCTCACCGAGCCGGGCCTTCAGCCGCCGCGACTCGCTCTCGGCGGCCGAGACCCGGGCCGCGGCCTCGGCCCGTACCGCCTCGGCCTCGGCGCCACCGCGGCGCAGGGCGGCCTCGCTGCGCTTCACCTCGCTGAGCGCGCTGCGGAGCTTGCGCTGGAGCGACTCGGCCTCCTTGCGGGCGGCTTCGAGCTCGGCGCGCAGCCGTTCGGTCTCGCTCCTGGTCTGGCTGCGGGCCTGGGCCAGCTCCTCGCGCAGCCGGTCCAGCTCGCGCCGGGTCTCCTCGTCGGCCCGCTCGGCGTCGGCCCGCTGCACCTCTTCGCCCGCTGCCTCGACGAGCTTGACCCAGCCGGCCGGCCGCAGCACATAGGCCGCGGCGGCCACGTCGACGGGATCGGCGGCCGCCGGCGGCGCCCCGGCCTCCAGCGTCGCGGCCAGCTCGGGCTGGGCCTGGGCGATCCGCTCCCCGATGCGGCGGCGGAACGCCGGCTCGCTCTCCAGCGCCGCGGCCATCGCGTTCCCGGCGAACTTGGCTCGCCGGGTCGGGGTGAAACGGGCGTACTGTCTCAGCTGAGCGGGGAGTTCGCCGACGGTGAGGCCGCCGAACGCGTCCGAGACCAGCGCGATGACCCGGCGGCGCACCCCCTCGGGCAGCGGGCGGTCGAGTGCCTCGACGGCGCCCTCGGCCTCATCGGCCGGATCGGCGCCGCTAGTCGGCTGCTCCACCATCCGTCACCCCAATATGTCTGTCCGCGGCCCCGTCAGGAGGCGGCGCCGGGCCTGTCTACCAGTTCGATCTGGTCCACCGCGTTGCACCAGCGGCAGCGCACCGACTCGATGGTCTCACTGACCACCTCGCGCTCCTCGACGCTCGACTCCCCGGCCAGGTCCAGATGGACGTACTCCACGACCTTGGAGGAGCGGGTCACGTCGAACCGGGTGAGGTTTCCGCAGAGCGTGCAGCGCCAGCGGGTCCCGTCGGTCGGCAGCGGAACCGTCGTCATCGTCGCGCCCTCTTTCGTCGTTCGTCGAGTCCTGCCGTAACCCTACGGCCTCGGGTATACCCGGGGACACGGCGAGGCGGCCTGCCCCGTTCTCCCCGGGTACGTCATGCGTCACGGGCCTCGCCGCCGGGTTCCTCCACGCCTGGGTGTGCTACCGCCGTGGGGCTAGAGTGAGGTCTCCAGCCACGGCCACCGAGGGAGATAGCCAGCCGTGATCACCGCGATCGTGCTCATCAAGACCAGTGTGGACCGCATTCCGGAGATCGCCGAGGCCATCGCCGCGCTGGACAGTGTCAGCGAGGTCTTCTCGGTCACCGGCACCTACGACCTGATCGCCATGGTCCGCGTGGCCAGGCACGACGATCTCGCCGATGTCATCCCCGGCCGGATCAGCAAGATCCCCGGCGTCGAGGGGACGGACACGCACGTGGCGTTCCGTACGTACTCGCAGCACGACCTCGAAGCGGCGTTCGCGATCGGCCTGGACGCCTGAGGGTGTCCGCTCAGACCTGAGCCGTTCCGCGGTCCGGGACGCAGCGCCCGTCCTCCGTGCGGTACTGCCACCGGGCGCCGTCGCGGACCAGCTCCTTGACCGCCCGTACGAAGCGCTCGACGTGCTCGTCCGGCGTACCGGCACCGAAGCTGACCCGGATCGCGTTCAGCGACCGCTCGCCAGGAGCGGCCTCGGGAGCACCGCACTCGCCCGGCTCCTGCGGGCCGCCGCCCAGCAGGGTCTTCACCAGCGGGTGGGCGCAGAACAGGCCGTCGCGGACGCCGATCCCGTACTCCGCGGAGAGCGCGGCGGCGAAGTGCGAGCTGTTCCAGCCCTCGACGACGAAGGAGATGACGCCGACCCGCGGGGCGTCGTCGCCGAACAGCGAGAGCACCCGGACCTCGGGGACCTCGGCCAGTCCGGCGCGGACCACCGAGACGAGGTGCTGCTCACGGGCGACGAGGGTGTCGAAGCCCGCCTCGGTGAGCGCCTTGCAGGCGGAGGCGATGGAGTGGACGCCGATGACGTTGGGGGAACCGGCCTCGTGGCGGGCGGCGGTGGTGTGCCACTCCACGTCCACGCCGCCGTCCGCGCGGCGGGCGACCTTGCGCGAGGCCCCGCCGCCGGCCAGGTACGGCTCCGCGTCCTGGAGCCAGTCGGCGCGGCCCGCGAGGACTCCCGAGCCGAACGGGGCGTACAGCTTGTGCCCGGAGAAGGCGACCCAGTCGACGTCGAGCCCGGCGATGTCCACCGGGTGGTGGGGGGCGAGCTGCGCGGCGTCCAGCACGATCCGCGCGCCGTGGGCGTGGGCGGCGGCGGCCAGTTCCCTGACCGGCCAGAGCTCGCCGGTGACGTTGGAGGCTCCGGTGACGCAGACCAGCGCCGGGCCCTGGGGGTCGCGCCCGGCGAGCGCCCGCTCCAGCGCCTCGACGGCCTCCCCCGGCGTACGGGGGGCGTCGAGGTAGGTCACGCGGGCGTCGCGCCACGGCAGCAGCGAGGCGTGGTGCTCGGTCTCGTAGACGAACACCTCGCAGCCGGCCGGAAGAGCGGCGGCGAGCAGGTTGAGCGAGTCGGTCGTCGAGCGGGTGAAGACCACCTGGTCGCCGGCCCGGCAGCCGAGGAACTCCGCGACGGTCCTGCGGCTGCTCTCGAAGAGGTCCGTGGAGAGCTGCGAGAGGTAGCCGGCGCCCCGGTGGACGCTGCCGTAGTACGGGGCGTACGCGGCGACGTCGTCCCAGACCCGCTGGAGCGCCGGGGCGCTGGCCGCGTAGTCGAGGGCGGCGTACGTGACCTCTCCGCCCGTGACCAGCGGAACGGTGACGTCCCTGCCCAGGACCGGCAGCGGGGCGCGGACGGACTGGTCGAGGGCAGCGGTGGAGACGGACATGGCGAACTCCCGTGACAGGCAGGCGAGTTCCGCGCGCCGACGTGAACACGGCAGCGCGGGGAAAGGGAAGAGGGTGCGCGGAGGAGGGCCGGAGAGCCGTGGAGACCCGATGGCCCTAACGCATTCGCTTGCTCACAGAAGGCTCCCTGGGGACCAGGACCCCGGGGGTTGGCATGCACAGATGCCGAGGGGCCCGCGCTTGCCGTAGACCTCGCTGCCTACGGCCTGGTCTTCACCCGGGGCACCCCGCCACGGACGGAGGGTTGCCGGACAGCGAGCCGGGGCCTATTCGCTGTCACTCATGACCTGCGCAGTATCTTGCCATACGTACCGGCACGCGCAAGGCGCGGTCCGGCATCCGGACCGCGCCCCGTGCCCACCGCACCCGTTCAGGCGTTGCTGGCCGCCACCCAGCGCTCCAGCGCCCTCTTGGCCGCGCCGGAGTCGATCGACTCCGTGGCACGGACGATCCCGGCGGCGATCTGCTCGTTCAGCGTGCCCGGGCCCGCGTCCAGGGCGGTCAGGGCCGCCGCGGTGTTGAGGAGCACGGCGTCCCGTACCGGGCCCTTCTCGCCGTCCAGCAGCCGGCGGGCGACGTCCGCGTTGTACGAGGCGTCGGCGCCGCGCAGGGCCTCCACCGGCACCAGCTCCAGGCCCACGTCGCGCGGGTCGAACGCCTCCTCGCGCACGGCCCCGTCCCGGACCACCCAGACCCGCGAGGTGGCCGTGGTGGTCAGCTCGTCGAGGCCGTCGTCGCCGCGGAAGACCAGGGAGGAGTTGCCGCGGCCGGCGAGCACGCCCGCCACGATGGGCGCCATCCGCAGATCGGCGACACCGACGGCCTGGGCGCGCACCTGGGCCGGGTTGGTGAGCGGGCCCAGGATGTTGAACGTGGTCTGCGCGCCGAGCTCCCTGCGGGCCTTGGCCGCGTACCGCAGGGCGGGGTGGAACTTGACGGCGAAGCAGAAGGTGATGCCCGCCTCCTCCGCGACCTGCACGACCCGCTGCGGCGTCAGTTCCAGGTTGACGCCGAGCTTCTCCAGGACGTCGGACGCCCCGCTCGCCGACGAGGCCGCGCGGTTGCCGTGCTTGACGACCTTGGCTCCGGCTCCCGCCAGGACGATCGCCGACATGGTGGAGATGTTGACCGTCTTGGCCAGGTCCCCGCCGGTCCCCACGATGTCGACCGTACGGCCCGGTACGTGGATGGTGTTGGCGTGCGCGTACATCGTCCGTACGAGCCCGGTGACCTCGTCGACCGTCTCGCCCTTGGCCCGCAGCGCGACGGCGAATCCCGCGATCTGCGCGTCGGTCGCCTCGCCGCTCATGATGCGGTCCATGGCCCACGCGGTGTCGTCCGCCGTCAGGTCCTCGCGGCGGAGCAGCGGGTTGAGCACGCCCGGCCAGGAACGAGCCGCCACGCTGTCGCCGCCGTCCGGGGTCACAACGTTCATGGTCCGCTCCTGGGGTCCACAGCCGATAAGGGGTGGCTCCACCCTATCCAGCCCGGAGAGCGGCGAAGAGCCCCGTCCACTCGATGGACGGGGCTCTCGGCGTGGCGATCAGTTCGGATGATCAGTGGTGGCCGTGGCCGCTGGTGATCTCCTTGTACTCCTCGGCGGTGGGCTTGGCGATCTGGCCGTCCTCGCCGTAGTAGCCCTTGCTCAGCTTGACGCGCAGCTTCTCCACCGGGGAGACCTTGCGCCTGACACCGTTCTCGTCGACCGCCGGGCCGATCTCGGCCGGCTGGTACTGCTCGTGCGCGGTCAGCGTGTGCAGCTGGCCGGGGCTGAGCGGCTCGTGGATCTCGACGAACTCACCGTGCGGCAGGCGCTTGATGATGCCGGACTCACGTCCGTGCAGCACCTTGTCCCTGTCGCGGCGCTGGAGGCCGAGGCAGATCCGCTTGGTCACGATGAACGCGATGACCGGAGCCACGAAGAACGCGATCCGCACGAACCAGGTGATGGCGTTGATCGACAGGTGGAAGTGCGTGGCCCACACGTCGTTGCCGCCACCGACGAGCAGCACGAAGTACCAGGTGATCCAGGCCACGCCGAACGCGGTGCGGGTGGGCACGTTGCGCGGGCGGTCAAGGATGTGGTGCTCCCGCTTGTCGCGGGTGACCCAGGACTCGAGGAACGGGTAGACCGCGATCACGACCAGGACCAGCGGGAAGACCATCAGCGGGATGAACACGCCCAGGACGAGCGTGTGGCCCCACAGGTTGATCTCCCAGCCCGGCATCACCCGGATGAGCCCCTCGGAGAAGCCCATGTACCAGTCGGGCTGCGCGCCGGTCGACACCTGGTCGACGCGGTACGGGCCGAGGGCCCAGATCGGGTTGATCGAGGCGATCGCCGAGACGATGGCGATGACGCCGAAGACCAGGAAGAAAAAGCCTCCGGCCTTCGCCATGTACACCGGCAGCAGCGGCATGCCGACGACGTTCTTGTTCGTCTTGCCGGGACCCGCGAACTGCGTGTGCTTGTGGTAGAAGACCAGGATCAGGTGGGCTACCACGAGCCCGAGCATGATGCCCGGCAGCAGCAGGATGTGGACGGAGTAGAACCGGGCGACGAAGTCGACGCCGGGGAACTCCCCGCCGAACAGGAACATCGAGAGGTACGTTCCGACGACCGGCACCGACAGCACGGCGCCCTGCATGAAGCGGACACCGGTGCCCGACAGCAGGTCGTCCGGGAGCGAGTAGCCGGTGAACCCGGTGAACATGCCGAGGACGAACAGCAGGAAGCCGAACAGCCAGTTGACCTCACGCGGCTTGCGGAAAGCACCCGTGAAGAAGACGCGCATCATGTGCACGAACATGGCGGCCAGGAAGATCAGCGCGCCCCAGTGGTGGATCTGCCGGACGAGCAGGCCGCCGCGGACGTCGAAGCTGATGTGCAGCGTCGAGGCGTACGCCTCGGACATCCGGATGCCCTGCAGCGGCTCGTACGAGCCGTGGTACACGACCTCGTTCATGCTGGGGTGGAAGAACAGCGTCAGATACACACCCGTGAGGATGATGATGATGAAGCTGTAGAGGGCGATCTCCCCGAGCATGAAGGACCAGTGGTCCGGGAAGATCTTGCGCATGTTGGCCTTGGCCAGGCCGTAGATGCCGAGCCGGCCGTCCGCCCAGTCGGCCACCCGCTCACCGGCGGGCGCCTTGCGCTTCGTGTCTGTCGCAGTACTCATCCGCGCTCCCAGAATGCAGCACCGACGGGCTCTTCGAAGTCACCCAGCGCCTCGAGGTTGCCCTCATCGTTCACACCGATCCGCAGCTGCGGAAGAGGGTGACCGGCCGGACCGAAGATGACGCGGGCGCCGTCGGAGAGGTCGAAGGTGGACTGGTGGCACGGGCAGAGGACGTGGTGCGTCTGCTGCTCGTACAGGCTGATCGGGCAGCCGACGTGGGTGCAGATCTTCGAGAACGCCACGATGCCCTCGTGGGCCCACTCGCGCTCACGCTTGTTCTTGATGTCGTCCGGCTCGATCCGGACGATCATCAGGGCGGCCTTGCCCATCTGCGTCTGGAAGTCGTGCGCGTCCTCCTCCAGGCCCTCGGGCATGGCGAAGGTCAGCGAGCCGACGACGATGTCCTCGGGGCGCAGCGGCTCCATCGTGTTCATGTTGATGAGCTGCTTGCCCCGGCTCCACATGGTGGTGCGGAGCTTCTTCTCCGGCAGCGGACCGAGGTCGCGCAGCAGCACCACGCCGGAGAGCGGCACCAGGGCCAGCGCGCCGAACATGGTGTTCCGGATCAGCTTGCGCCGGCCGAGGCCGGACTCGGCGGCACCGGCCGCGAAGTCCGCGAGGACCTGCGCCTTGACCTCGGGCTCGGCCTCGATCGGGTGACGCTCGGCGGCGGTCTCCACGTCGGACATCAGGGTGCGCGCCCAGTGGACGGCGCCCGCGCCGATGAAGAAGAGCGCCAGTCCCAGGGTCATACCGAGGGAGAAGTTCAGCGCGCTCACGTGGCCGAACGGCCAGATGTAGACGATCTGGTCGACCGGGAAGACGACGTAGGACGCGATGAACGCGACCGTCGCCAGCATGGACAGCGTGAACAGGAACGCGACCGCGCGCTCGGAGCGCCTCGCGGCCCGCTCGTCGATGTCCTGGACGCGCGGCTTGTGGGCCGGCAGTCCCGGGTCGGCGAAGGGGTCGTCCGCCACCGTCACCGCGCCGTGCGCGGTGCCCTGCTCGACCGGCAGGATCTCTTCTGGAATCTCTTGGCTACTCATGACTTCTTGGCCTTAGCGGTGTGGGCCGCGACCCAAACGGCAACTGCGATCAGTGCGCCGAGTCCGAAGATCCAGCCGAAGAGACCCTCGCTGACCGGACCGAGACCACCCAGGGCCAGCCCACCGGGGCTCGCCGAGTCTTCTCCGTTCACGGCCTTGACGTACGCGATGATGTCCCGCTTCTGCTGCTCCGGCATCGTGGTGTCGGGGAAGGAGGGCATGCTCTGCGGGCCGGTCTGCATGGCCTCGTAGATGTGCTTCGGGCTCACGTCTTCGAGGCTCGGGGCGTACTTGCCGTGCGTGAGCGCGCCGCCCTCTCCGGTGAAGTTGTGGCACTGCGCGCAGTTGGTACGGAACAGGTCGCCGCCACGGGCGATGTCCGCGCCGTCGGGGCTGACCTGCTTCTCGGTCGGCGTGATCGGACCGGCGCCGAGCGACGCGACGTACGCCGCGAGCTGGTCGATCTCCGCCTGGGTGTAGACGACCTTCTTCTTCGGTACCTGGGCGCCCGGCTGCTGTGCCGGCATACGGCCCGTACCGACCTGGAAGTCGACGGCGGCGGAGCCGACGCCCGCGAGGGACGGCCCGTCGGTGGTGCCCTGACCGCCGGTTCCGTGGCAGCTGGCGCAGCCTACGGAGTAGAGCTTCTTGCCCTCGTCGATAGCGAGGGACTGGGCGGTTTCGTCTGCCTGCGCCTTACCCGCAGGCGCAAAAACGGCGTACAGCCCCCCGGTAGCCGCCAGCGCGAGGAGTAGTACGACGACCGCCGCCAGCGGATGGCGTCGTCGTGCGGAGAGCTTTTTCACGGATTACCCCGGTGTCAGGATCTTCTGCGTCGATGGTGTGTGGGTGCGAGCCCGGTTACTTGATCATGTAGATCGTGGCGAACAGGCCGATCCAGACGACGTCGACGAAGTGCCAGTAGTAGGACACGACGATGGCGGCGGTGGCCTGTTCGTGGGTGAACCTCCTGGCTGCGTACGTCCTGCCGAGAACCAGCAGGAAGGCGATGAGACCGCCTGTCACATGCAGACCGTGGAAGCCGGTGGTCAGGTAGAACACCGAGCCGTACGGGTCGGACGACAGGGAGAGCCCCGCGTCCTTGACCAGCTCGGTGTACTCCAGGACCTGGCCTCCGATGAAGATCGCACCCATCACGAACGTGATGATGAACCAGGTGCGGAGCTTCTTCACGTCGCCCCGCTCCGCGGCGAAGACGCCGAGCTGGCAGGTGAGTGAGGAGAGCACCAGGATCGTGGTGTTCGTCGCCGAGAACGGGAAGTTCAGATGATGAGCCATCTCCTTCCAGTGATCCGGTCCCATCACCGATCGCAGGGTGAAGTACATCGCGAAGAGGGCCGCGAAGAACATCAGCTCGGAACTCAACCAGATGATGGTTCCGACGCTGGTGAGGTTCGGCCGATTGACCGACGGGTGCGCGTGCCCGGTTTCTACTGTCGTTGCTGTCGCCACGACCGACATTATGTCGGTCGCTTATCCCGCCCTCACTCCCGGGGGTGCCGTTCGGTGTGTCCGTCGCGTGTCTCCTCCCCGGACGGCCCATCGAATCGGTGTCGTCACCGGTGCTGACAGGCTGTGGGTCGGAGTACGATCCGCCCATCGGTTCATGCCCGGAGAGCCCCGAAGACGCAGATGTCACGGAGGAACAATGCAGCCGACCGCCACGGTCCTGGTCTACAGCGACGACGCCAACACCCGCGAGCAGGTGAGGCTGGCAGCGGGTCGCAGGCCGGCGGCGGACGTGCCCCCGGTGGAGTTCGTCGAGTGCGCGACCCTGCCGGCCGTCCTCGCCGCCCTGGACGACGGCGGCGTCGACGTCTGCGTGCTGGACGGCGAGACCGCCCCCGCGGGCGGTATGGGCGTCTGCCGGCAGATCAAGGACGAGATCTTCCGCTGCCCGCCGGTGCTGCTGCTGATCGGGCGCCCGCAGGACGCCTGGCTGGCCACCTGGAGCCGCGCGGACGCCGCGGTGACTTTGCCGGTCGAGCCGGTCGAGTTCGCCGACGCCCTCGCGGCCCTGCTGCGGGGCAGGCTCTCCGTGGACGCCTGAGGGGTTCCGGCCGTCCGTGCGCCGTCCCGCCGAGGGGCGGCGCACTCCGGCCGTGTCAGACGTGGGGGCGCAGCCGCGCCGCCTGGACGGTGTTCCCGGCCGGGCTGTCGGGCGTGCCGTTGTGCAGCGCGCTGCCCTTCTGCCACTTCTCCCAGGACAGGTTCCAGTCCCCGAAGCCGTTGTCGAACGGCGTCATCGTGTCGCCGATGCTTCCGACGACCTTGACGATGTCGCCCTGGCGCACGGTCTCGAAGAACCACTCCGCGTCGTCCGTGCTCATGCCCGTGCAGCCGTGGCTCACGTTGGCGTTGCCCTGGGAACCGGTCGACCAGGGGGCGGCGTGCACGTACTCGCCGCTCCAGGTGACCCTGGTCGCGTAGTACACCGGCAGGTCGTACGACTCGGACGAACCCTCGGCGATGCCGATGCTCGTACCGCGCATGCGTACGTAGTACTCCTTGCCCAGCACCACCTTGACGCCGTTGCGGGTGGAGAAGCCGGGCTTGCCCGTGGTCACCGGAATGGTGTTGATGACTTCCCCGTTGCGCTTCACCGTCATCGTGTGGGCCGAGGCGTCGGTGACGGCCTCGATCCGGTCCCCGGTGGTGAGCTTCAGCGGCTTCGCCGCCGCGCCGTAGAGGGAGTTGGTCACCTTGATGCCCGCGAGGTTGCTGCGCACCTCGATGGTGGCGTCGGCGGGCCAGTACTCCTGCGGGCGGTAGTGCAGGTTCTTGTCGTCGACCCAGTACCAGGAGCCGGTGGCGGCGGGGGTCGACCTGACCTTCAGCGCGCGCTCCACGGTGGCCCTGGCCGCCTTGTCCCTCACCGGGGCGCTGAGTTCCGCCGTGACGGGCTGTCCGACGCCGTAGGTGCCCTTCTCCGGGCCGAAGGAGACCTTCAGCAGCCTCTTGGGCGATGCGGTGCCGAACGAGAGCGTACGGCTGCCGGGCGCGCCGTCCTCGTCCTCGGTGGAGACCTTGACGGTGTAGCGGGCGCCGGCGGCCAGGGGGGCGGTCGAATGCCAGCGCTTCCCGTCGGCGGCGAGCTCGCCGGCGAGGTGGCGGCCCTCGGCGTCCACCGCCGTCACGTCCGTGATGCGGCCGTCCCCGCCCTTGACGGTGATCTCGAGAGGCTTGTCCGGATCGGCCTTCTCCTTGCCGGAGGGGCCGTTGAAGGACACCTGCCCGGCGGCGTCGAAGGGCCGGGCGGACAGCGGATGACCATCCGGCCCGCCACAGGCGGTCGCAGCCGCGACCAGGGTCACGACCACCAGACTGCAGCTCACTACGGTGCGGGTGCGCGGCGTGTGCGTCATGAACTCAACGTAAGAAGATTCATCCGATCCAGCGCGTTCAATGACTGCAAACGAGCGAAGGGGCCCGGCCCGCTCGGTACTGAGCGGGCCGGGCCCCTTGCGAGGTGGTACGGGTCCTACGGGTGGTGCGGTGTCACTGGGTCTGGTTCTCGCCCCGGTAGTACTCGAAGACCCAGCCGAAGAGACCGATCAGCAGGATCGGGGCCGAGAAGTAGAGCAGCCACCAGCCGAAGACGACGCCCATGAAGGCGAACGCGCCGCCGATGGCCAGCGAGAGCGGCTGCCAGCTGTGCGGGGAGAAGAACCCCACGTCGCCGGCCTCGTCCGCGACATCGGCCTCCTTGTTGTCCTGGGCCATCGCGTCGACCCGGTTGGCCGTGAAGGCCAGGTAGAAGCCGATCATGACGGAGAGGCCGAAGGACAGGAACAGGGCGGTGGTACCGACCGGCTCCTTGGACCACACGCCGTACGTGATGGCCATGGCGAGGATGAAGACGCTCAGCCAGATGAACATCTTGCCCTGGATCTTCACTTGCCTGCCTCCTTGCCGCCGACGACGGCCTTGTCGGCCTCGGAGTGGTACTCGAGCTGTTCGAGCGCCGCGATCTCCGGGTGGTGCAGGTCGAACGCCGGGGATTCGGAACGGATCCGCGGCAGCGTGAGGAAGTTGTGCCGCGGCGGCGGGCAGGACGTGGCCCACTCCAGCGAACGGCCGTAGCCCCACGGGTCGTCGACCTCGATCTTCTTGCCGTACTTGGCGGTCTTCCACACGTTGTAGAAGAACGGCAGGATCGACAGGCCGAGCACGAACGAGGAGATCGTCGAGATCGTGTTCAGCGCGGTGAAGCCGTCCGCGGCGAGGTAGTCCGCGTACCGTCGCGGCATTCCCTCGGCACCGAGCCAGTGCTGCACCAGGAACGTGCCGTGGAAGCCCACGAACAGCGTCCAGAACGTGATCTTGCCCAGCCGCTCGTCCAGCATCTTGCCCGTGAACTTCGGCCACCAGAAGTGGAATCCGGAGAACATCGCGAAGACCACGGTGCCGAACACCACGTAGTGGAAGTGCGCCACGACGAAGTACGAGTCGGAGACGTGGAAGTCCATCGGGGGCGAGGCCAGGATGACGCCGGTCAGACCACCGAAGGCGAAGGTGATCAGGAAGCCGACGGCCCAGAGCATCGGGGTCTCGAAGGACAGCGAGCCCTTCCACATCGTGCCGATCCAGTTGAAGAACTTCACACCGGTGGGCACCGCGATGAGGAAGGTCATGAACGAGAAGAACGGCAGCAGCACGCCGCCCGTCACGTACATGTGGTGCGCCCAGACCGTCACGGAGAGACCCGCGATGGAGATGGTCGCCGCGATGAGGCCGATGTAGCCGAACATCGGCTTCCGGCTGAACACCGGAATCACCTCGGAGACGATGCCGAAGAACGGCAGGGCGATGATGTACACCTCTGGATGGCCGAAGAACCAGAAGAGGTGCTGCCAGAGCAGTGCTCCGCCGTTGGACGCGTCGAAGATGTGCGCACCGAATTTACGGTCCGCCTCCAGCGCGAAGAGCGCGGCCGCCAGGACCGGGAACGCGAGCAGGACCAGCACACCGGTCAGCAGCACGTTCCAGGTGAAGATCGGCATCCGGAACATCGTCATGCCGGGCGCGCGCATGCAGATGATCGTGGTGATGAAGTTGACCGAGCCGAGGATCGTGCCGAAGCCCGAGAAGGCCAGACCCATGATCCACATGTCGGCGCCGACACCCGGCGAGCGGACGGCGTCCGACAGCGGGGAGTAGGCGAACCAGCCGAAGTCGGCCGCGCCCTGCGGGGTCAGGAAGCCCGCCACCGCGATGATCGAGCCGAAGAGGTACAGCCAGTACGCGAACATGTTCAGCCGCGGGAACGCCACGTCGGGCGCGCCGATCTGCAGCGGCATGATCCAGTTGGCGAATCCGGCGAACAGCGGCGTCGCGAACATCAGCAGCATGATCGTGCCGTGCATCGTGAACGCCTGGTTGAACTGTTCGTTCGACATGATCTGCGTGCCCGGACGGGCCAGCTCGGCGCGCATGAAGAGCGCCATGATCCCGCCGATGCAGAAGAACGCGAACGAGGTGACCAGGTAGAGCGTGCCGATCGTCTTGTGGTCAGTGGTGGTCAGCCACTTGATGACGACGTTTCCCGGCTGCTTGCGCCGCACCGGCAGCTCGTCCTCGTACGAGTCGTCTGCTGCCTCGGCACCCTGAGGTTCGTTGAGGATGCTCACAGTTTGTTCGTCTCCGCATTCCTGGCCGGGTCCGTCTGCTCGATGCCTGCCGGCACGTAGCCCGTCTGACCCTTCTCCGCCAGCTCCTTGAGGTGCTGCTGGTAACGCTCCGGGGAGACGACCTTGACGTTGAAGAGCATCCGGGAGTGGTCGACGCCGCAGAGCTCGGCGCACTTGCCCTTGAAAGTGCCCTCCCGGTTGGGAGTGACCTCGAACGCGTTGGTGTAGCCCGGAATGACGTCCTGCTTCATGAGGAACGGCACCACCCAGAAGGAGTGGATGACGTCACGGGAAGTCAGGACGAAACGGACCTTCTCCCCCTTCGGCAGCCACAGGGTCGGGCCCGGGTTGCCGTTCTGGGGGTTGCGGTCGCCGGGGACGCCCACGTCGTGGACGCCGCCGGCGCCCTCGGGGAAGTCCTCGCGGAACCGGTCGGGGATGGAGGCGAGCTCCTTGGGGATCTCGCTGCCGGCGGAGGGCTGGCCCTCCACCTTCTCGATGTAGTTGAAGCCCCAGCTCCACTGGTAGCCGACCACGTTGATGGTGTGGGCGGGCTTGTCCTCAAGCGCCAGGAGCTTCGATTCGTCGCGTGCGGTGAAGTAGAACAGCACCGAGACGATGATGAGGGGAACCACTGTGTACAACGCCTCGATGGGCATGTTGTACCTGGTCTGCGGAGGGACCTCCACCTTGGTGCGCGAACGCCGGTGGAAGATGACACTCCAGAGGATCAACCCCCAGACAAGGGCACCCGTGACGAGCGCTGCCGCCCACGAGCCTTGCCAGAGGGAGAGGATCCGAGGGGCCTCTTCCGTTACCGGTGTGGGCATACCGAGGCGGGGAAAATCTTCCCAGTTGTACGAACAACCTGAGGCCGTCGCCAGAACCAGGCCCGCAGTCAGCACCTGCGGCAGCTTCCGCCGCATCGGGCGCCGCGACGAGCGGTCGGAGCCGTTGGGACTCACGTAGCGCCTTCCCGAGAGTCTCGCCCGCACGGTCGGCGCGCCCGTCTCTGGTCGGTCGCCGGCCCTGACGCGGGCAGGGGTTTGGATGTTTATGCGGACCAAACCCTACTGGACGCTATCCGGGGTCGCGCGGGGAGGGTGCCCAACGCGCCGTCCGGCGCCCCGAAGGGGTGGAATCCTGGCCTCCGGGAACCATCTGACGCCCCCTCCCCTGCCGGGACGGGTCTCCCCCTCCCCCTGTACGCCCGGCCGCGGGCTAGCGTGGCGCCGTGCCCTACTTCGACGCCGCCTCATCGGCCCCCCTGCACCCCATCGCCCGCCAGGCGCTGCTCGCCTCCCTCGACGAGGGCTGGGCGGACCCGGCCAGGCTGTACCGGGAGGGGCGGCGGGCCCGGATGCTGCTGGACGCGGCCAGGGAGGCCGCCGCGGAGGCCGTCGGGTGCCGCCCGGACGAGCTCGTGTTCACCTCGTCGGGAACCCGGGCGGTGCACTCCGCGATGGCCGGGGCGCTTTCCGGGCGTCGGCGTGTCGGCCGCCATCTGGTCGTGTCCGCGGTCGAGCACTCGTCGGTGCTCCATTCCGCCGCCGCCCACGAGGCGGCGGGCGGTTCGTGCACCGAGGTGGCCGTCAGCCGGTCCGGAGCGGTCCGCCCCGAGGCGTTCGCCGACGCCCTTCGCGAGGACACCGCGCTGGCCTGCCTGCAGTCCGCCAACCATGAGGTGGGCACCGAGCAGCCGGTGGCCGAGGTCGCCGGGATCTGCGGCTCGGCGGGAGTCCCGCTGATGGTGGACGCGGCGCAGTCACTGGCCTGGGGGCGGGTGCCGGACGGCTGGTCGCTGCTGGCCGCCAGTGCCCACAAGTGGGGCGGTCCGGCGGGCGTGGGCCTGCTGGCCGTGCGCAAGGGGGTCAGGTTCGCCCCTCAGGGGCCTGCGGACGAGCGGGAGTCGGGGCGCGCCGCCGGGTTCGAGAACCTTCCGGCGATCGTGGCGGCGGCGGCCTCGCTGCGGGCGGTGCGGGCCGAGTCGGCCGCCGAGGCTGTACGGCTGCGGGCCCTGGTGGACCGGATCAGGACACGGGTGCCGCAACTGGTGGCCGATGTGGAGGTGGTCGGCGACCCGGTGCGACGGCTGCCGCACCTGGTGACCTTCTCCTGTCTCTATGTCGACGGAGAGACCGTCCTTCAGGAGCTGGACCGAACCGGCTTCTCCGTATCGTCCGGTTCGTCCTGCACCAGCAGCACCCTGGTGCCGAGCCATGTGCTCCGGGCGATGGGGGTGCTGTCGGAGGGGAACGTCCGCGTGTCGCTGCCCCTGGGGACCACCGAGGCGGACGTCGACCGCTTCCTGGACGTGCTCCCGGGGGTGGTGTCCGGCGTACGGGAGCGGCTGGGCGCTCCGGCCTCCGCGGCGACCCCGTCCCTCTCCTTCTCCCCCTCCCCCGCCGCGACGGAGACGCTCGTCGTCGACGCGCTGGGCAGGCGTTGCCCGGTCCCGGTGATCGAACTCGCAAAGGTGATCGGAGACGTACCGGTGGGAGGCACGGTGACGGTCCTCGCCGATGACGAGGCGGCGCGGCTCGACATCCCGGCGTGGTGCGAGATGCGGGGACAGGAGTACGCGGGTGAGGAGCCCGCGGACCGGGGCTCGGCCTACCTGGTCCGCCGGCTCCACTGAGCCGCCGCTAGGGGAGGTGCGCCTGGACCTCGGCGGCGGCCTCGTGGCCGTACGCCTTGGTGAAGCGGTCCATGAAGTGGGCGCGGCGCAGGGTGTACTCCTGGGTGCCGACCGTCTCGATGACCAGGGTGGCGAGCATGCAGCCGACCTGCGCGGCGCGCTCCAGGCCGACGCCCCAGGCCAGCCCGGAGAGGAACCCGGCGCGGAAGGCGTCGCCGACGCCGGTGGGGTCGGCCTTCCTCTCCTCGTCGGGGCAGCCGACCTCGATCGTCGCCTCGCCCACGCGCTCGATCCTGACCCCGCGGGCGCCGAGGGTGGTGACCCGGTGGCCGACCTTGGCCAGGATCTCCCCGTCGGTCCAGCCGGTCTTGGACTCGATGAGCCCCTTCTCGTACTCGTTGGAGAAGAGGTACGTGGCGCCGTCGAGGAGGATGCGGATCTCGTCGCCGTCCATCCGCGCGATCTGCTGCGAGAAGTCCGCGGCGAAGGGGATGCCCCGGGTGCGGCACTCCTCGGTGTGGCGGAGCATCGCCTCGGGGTCGTCGGCGCCGATCGAGACCAGGTCGAGGCCGCCCACGCGGTCGGCGACGTTCTTCAGCTCGATCAGCCGGGCCTCGCTCATCGCGCCCGTGTAGAAGGAGCCGATCTGGTTGTGGTCGGCGTCCGTCGTGCAGACGAAGCGGGCGGTGTGCAGCACTTCGGAGATCCGGACGGAGCTGGTGTCGACGCCGTGCCGGTCGAGCCAGGCGCGGTACTCGCCGAAGTCCGAACCGGCGGCGCCGACCAGGACCGGCCGGGTGCCGAGGAGACCCATGCCGAAGGAGATGTTCGCCGCGACACCGCCGCGGCGCACGTCGAGGTTGTCGACCAGGAAGGAGAGCGAGACCGTGTGCAACTGGTCGGCGACCAGCTGGTCCGCGAAACGGCCGGGGAAGGTCATGAGGTGGTCGGTGGCGATGGAGCCTGTGACTGCGATGCGCACGGGGATGCTGCTCCTGCGGAAGGCGGAGGAAACGCCTGGGGCGCCCTCCGGGACGGCGTGACAGTTCACGCTACCCGTTCACCGCTCCCGGCCCGGAAGGGCAGAACTACCCGATAGTAGGGCTTTCTACCTGAGGTACGGCGTGCGTACGGTGCGGATATGCCGAAGTACATCGCCCCGCGCGAATCCGAGATGAACCTGGCCGAGCTGCGCGGAGACTGCGCGCGGATGGCGCCGCACTGGGTCGTTCCCGCGAGGGCCACCGCCCAGCCGGTGGCCCCGTCCCTGATCCACGGAGTCACGGTGCCGCCCGCCTCCGCCCGGCTCATCGACGCGATGTCCGAGTACGGCGACTGACCCGGACGCCCGCGGTCGTGGAACCGCGCGCTCCTGCGCTCCGTCCCACGGGTGTCCCCCACCCGGGAGACCGGCGGTAGGACCGACCGGCCCGTGCAGTCGAAGGAGCGATCCGGTGAGTACCGAGCGACCTGACCACGATGTGTCCGGCCCACGGCGGCGGCGTTCGCCCCTCGCTGTCGCCTCGGTGGCGGCAGCGGTGCTGATCGCCGGAGGCGGGGGCGCGTACTGGGCGGCCTCCGCAGCCGGCGGTGAGGGCGGCGGGGCGTCCGGCGGCGACCGCACCCCTCCGCCGCTCTCCCTCGGCCTCGCGGCCGGCGGCCCCTCCGCGCCCTCGCGGGGCATCGCGCCCGGCGAGCCGCCGCCCGGCGGGGAGGGAGTGGTCTACCGGTCATCCGGCGAGCTGCCCGAAGGCCCGGACTCGGCCGCCGTCCACCGTTCGACGGGCACGGTGAGCGCGGCGGAGGTGGCCCGGCTGGCCCGGGCGCTCGATCTGGACGGCACGCCCACGGCGCAGGGCACCGTCTGGAAGGTGGGCACCGACAAGGACGGCTCCGGTCCGATCCTGAGGGTCGGCCGGCAGGCGCCCGGCTCCTGGACCTTCGCCCGGTACGGATCGGGCGGCCCCGACCGGTGCGCCTCCCCTGCGGTCTGCGCGAGCGGGACGGCCGGGGCGGGGCGCCGGGCCAGGTGGCCCCGGTCGGCGAGAAGGCCGCCGAGGCCGCGGCGGCGCCCGTGCTCAAGGCACTGGGCCAGGAGGACGCCGCCCTCGACGCGGCCCAGGTGATGGGCTCGGTACGGGTGGTGAACGCGGACCCAGTGGTCGGCGGGCTGCCGACGTACGGCTGGGCGACCGGCATCCAGGTGGGCGCCGACGGTGAGGTGGCCGGCGGCAGCGGGCAGCTGAAGAGCCTGGAGAAGGGCGACACCTATCCGGTGACCGGCGCCGCCGAGGCACTGAAGCGGCTGAACGCCTCCTCCAAGGGCGGCGGCACTCCGGATGTTGGCGGGTGCGCCACCCCCGTACCCCTGGAGGGCGGGCAGCCGGTCCCGCCCGCGGACTGCCCGATGCCGCGCGGCGCCGGGAAGCCCACGCTGATGAGGGTGGACAAGGCGGTGTTCGGACTCGCCACGCAGTACGTGGACGGGAAGCAGGCGCTCGTGCCGTCCTGGCTGTTCTCTGTGCGGCCCGCCACGGGCGGGCCGGTCAGCACGGTGTCGCAGGTGGCCGTGGACCCGGCCCACCTGACGGAGCCCGAGGAGCCCGGCACGGAGGCCGGCGAACGGCGGGTCACCTCGTACGGCGCGGACGGGCGGACGCTGACGGTGACGTTCTGGGGCGGGGTGTGCAGCGCCTACGCGGCGCACGCCGAGGAGAGCGCGGGCGAGGTGCGGGTGTCCGTGACGGAGAGGCCGCGGGAGAGCAAGAAGGTCTGCGTCCTGGTCGCCAAGGAGCTGAAGCGGACGGTGACGCTGGACGAGCCGGTGGGTGACCGCAGGATCGTGGACGCGGCGTCGGGCGCTGCCGTACCGCGCGCCTGAGCTCCTGGCGGCACACACGGCTGCGGCGGCTGTCCCCGTTTCGGGGGCAGCCGCCGCAGCCGTGTCGCGGACTCCGGGCTCAGCTGAAGGAGTCGCCGCAGGCGCAGGAACCCGAGGCGTTCGGGTTGTCGATCGTGAAGCCCTGCTTCTCGATGGTGTCGACGAAGTCGATGGAGGCGCCGCCCAGGTAGGGAGCGCTCATCCGGTCGGTCACGACCTTGACGCCGTCGAAGTCCTTCACGACGTCGCCGTCGAGCGAACGCTCGTCGAAGAAGAGCTGGTAGCGCAGGCCCGAGCAACCCCCGGGCTGGACGGCGACGCGCAGCGCCAGGTCCTCGCGGCCCTCCTGCTCCAGCAGGCCCTTGACCTTGGATGCGGCGGCGTCCGACAGGAGGATGCCGTCGCTCACGGTGGTGGTCTCGTCCGATACGGACATCTGCTTCTCTCCCGGGTTGTACGGACTGCTTGCCGACGTTGCAACCGTCGGAGCCTCGGATTCATTCCGGGCCGGCGCTTGCCTGTTCCTTTTCATGCTCGCACACCGCACCCGGGAAGGGATGCGTCACATCGACGCTATCGGCATCGTCAAACTGACACGAAGCGGTTATGATAGATAGCGTCAAACCGACGAAAAGGTTCGCCGCGGAACTCGCCGAAGAACACAGAAAGGGTGCGTGTCGTGACCACCGCCCAGCCCTTGGACGTCCTGGATGTCCAGCCGACGCCCCTCGCTCTGCTGCTGCTCGGCCGCGAGGCCGACCCGAGGAGCGAGCGCGGCGTCGAATGCCCCGGCGACCTCCCTTCCGCGTCCGACCCGGACCTGGTGGAGCGCGCCCGCGTCGCCAAGGAGAAGCTCGGGGACAAGGTCTTCGTCCTCGGCCACCACTACCAGCGCGACGAGGTCATCCAGTTCGCGGATGTCACCGGTGACTCCTTCAAGCTCGCCCGGGACGCGGCCGCGCGCCCGGAGGCCGAGTACATCGTCTTCTGCGGCGTGCACTTCATGGCCGAGTCCGCGGACATCCTGACCGGCGACGACCAGAAGGTCGTGCTGCCCGACCTGGCGGCCGGCTGCTCGATGGCCGACATGGCCACCGCCGAGCAGGTCGCCGAGTGCTGGGACGTCCTGACCGAGGCCGGCGTCGCCGAGCAGGTCGTGCCCGTCTCGTACATGAACTCCTCCGCCGACATCAAGGCGTTCACCGGCAGGCACGGCGGCACCATCTGCACCTCGTCCAACGCGGCGCGGGCCCTGGAGTGGGCCTTCGAGCAGGGCGAGAAGATCCTCTTCCTGCCGGACCAGCACCTGGGCCGCAACACGGCCGTACGGGACATGGGCCTGAGCCTGGAGGACTGCGTCCTCTACAACCCGCACAAGCCCAACGGCGGCCTGACCGCCGAGGAGCTGCGCGACGCCAAGATGATCCTGTGGCGCGGGCACTGCTCGGTGCACGGCCGCTTCTCGGTCGAGTCCGTCGACGACGTGCGCGAGCGCGTCCCCGGCGTCAACGTGCTGGTGCACCCGGAGTGCAAGCACGAGGTCGTGGCCGCGGCGGACCATGTCGGCTCCACGGAGTACATCATCAAGGCCCTGGAGGCGGCCCCGGCCGGCTCCAAGTGGGCCATCGGCACCGAGCTGAACCTGGTGCGGCGCCTGGCCAACCGCTTCGCGGCCGAGGACAAGGAGATCGTCTTCCTCGACAAGACGGTCTGCTTCTGCTCGACGATGAACCGGATCGACCTCCCGCACCTCGTGTGGACGCTGGAATCGCTGGCGGAGGGCAACCTCGTCAACCAGATCGTGGTCGACCCCGAGACGGAGAAGTACGCGAAGCTGGCGCTGGAGCGGATGCTGGCGCTGCCGTAGGGGCCTGTGAGCACGCGAGGAGGGCCCCGGCGCCGTTCCCACGGCGCCGGGGCCCTCCTGTGTCCACGGGGCCGTCCCCGGCCGCCTCACTCGGCTCTCGGGCGTACCAGACCGGATTCGTACGCGGTCACCACCAGCTGCGCCCGGTCGCGGGCTCCGAGCTTGGCCATCGCCCTGTTCACATGGGTCTTGACGGTGAGCGGGCTGACGGTGAGCCGGTCGGCGATCTCGTCGTTGGAGAGTCCGCCCGCGACCAGGACCAGCACCTCGCGTTCGCGCACGGTGAGCGCGGCGAGCCGCTCGGAGTAGACGGCGGCGTCCGGCCCTTCGCCCCAGCTGCCGCCCTGGGCGAGGAAGGTGGCGATGAGCCCCTTGGTGGCGGCCGGGGAGAGCAGCGCTTCGCCTGCCGCCGCGATACGGATGGCGTTGAGCAGTTCGTCCGGTTCGGCGCCCTTGCCGAGGAAACCCGACGCCCCGGCGCGCAGGGACCGCACCACGTACTCGTCGACCTCGAAGGTGGTCAGCATGACGATCCGGACGTCCGCCAGAGCGGGGTCGGCGCTGATCATGCGGGTGGCGGCGAGCCCGTCGGTGCCGGGCATCCGGATGTCCATCAGCACGACGTCGGCGTGCGTGGAGCGGGCCAGCTCCACCGCTTCGGCGCCGTCCGCGGCCTCGCCCACGACCCGCATGTCCGGCTCGGAGTCGACCAGCACCCGGAACGCGCTGCGCAGGAGCGCCTGGTCGTCGACGAGGAGCACCTTGATCGGATTCACGCCTGTCCCCCCGTTCCGCCCGCGGTGACGGACGTCGCCCGCTCACCCGCGCGCGTCATGACCGGCAGGATCGCATGGACCCGGAATCCGCCGCCGTAGCGGGGGCCCGCGGTCAGCGTGCCGCCGAAGGCCGTGACGCGTTCGCGCATGCCGATGAGCCCGTGGCCGCCGCCGTCGCCGTCGCCCGACCTGGCGGCCGGGCCCTCCTCCGAGCGGCCCCCGCCGTTGTCGAGCACCGTGATCTCGACGGTCGCTCCGACGCGTACGACACTCACCTCGGCCTTGGCGCCCGCCCCGGCGTGCTTGCGCACGTTGGTCAGCGCCTCCTGGATGACCCGGTAGGCCGCCAGGTCCACGGCGGCGGGCAGCGGGTCGCCGGGGTCGGTGCAGGCCACGTCGACGGGCAGCCCCGCGTTGCGGAAGGTCCGCACCAGCTCACCGAGTACGGCGAGCCCGGGGGCCGGTTCGGTGGGTGCCTCCGGGTCCCCGGACTGGCGGAGCAGTCCGACGGTGGCGCGGAGTTCGTTGAGTGCGGAGCGGCTGGCGTCCCGGACGTGGGCGAGCGCTTCCTTGGCCTGGTCGGGGCGCTTGTCCATGACGTGGGCCGCGACGCCCGCCTGCACGTTGACGAGGGCGATGTGGTGGGCGACGACGTCGTGCAGGTCCCGGGCGATCCGCAGCCGCTCCTCGGCGACCCTGCGGCGTGCCTCCTCCTCGCGGGTGCGTTCGGCGCGTTCGGCGCGTTCCCGGATCGCGTCGACGAACGCGCGCCTGCTGCGCACGGCGTCGCCCGCGGCGCCCGCCATACCGGTCCACGCGAAGACACCGAGGTTCTCCTGGCTGTACCAGGGGGCCGAGCCGAAGAACATCGCCGCGGCGGTCAGCACCGTCATCGTCAGCAGGCCGACCCGCCAGGTGGTGGGGCGGTCGGTGTGGGAGGCCACCGTGTAGAGCGCGATCACGGCGCTCATCACCACGGGGGCCGGCGGGTCCGTCACCACGAACTCGGCGGCCGACAGGGCTCCGGTGGCGGCGAGCACCCCCATGGGACGCCGCCGCCGCAGGACGAGCACGGCGGCGCAGAGGACCATCAGGACCACGCTGAGCGGCTCGGGGGTACGCGTGCCGAAGGAGGGCCCGTCCGCACCGTGGTTCGGGTCGGCGAGCGACGCGCAGACCATGCAGACGAGCACGGCCAGGGCGAGTCCCGCGTCGAAGGCGAGGGGATGGCCGCACAGCCAGCGGTGGGTACGCGCGAACCCGGTTCCGAGGGTGGTCACATCGAGCAACGGTACGGCGTGTCACACACCGCGCCGCCCAGTAGTCGCGCGGATCGCGCTCCAGCACGGTGCCCCGCGGCCGGCGGACCGGGCGGGGCACAGCGGCGGGTGCGGGAGCGGGGCACGTCAGCCGGGGATCAGGCCGTCGTCGCCGAGCATGGCGCGCACCTCTTCGAGGGTCGCCTCGGTGGACGGCAGGATCAGCTCGGACGGCTCCAGGGAGTCGTCAGGCAGGGGCGAACCGAGCTCTCGCACCTTGTTCAGCAGTGCGTGGAGCGTGGCGCGGAAACCCGCGCCGTCGCCGCTCTCCATCTCCGCGAGCAGCTCGTCGTCGAGCACGTTGAGCTCGGTGAGATGACTGTCGGCCAGCGTGAGCTGGCCCTCCCCCATGATCCGGACGATCATGACGTTGCCCCTACTGCTTGTCGAACCTGTGCGGACCCTGCTGCGACTGCGGCGCGGCGTCCTGCGCCCCGCCTTCGATGGCCTGCTTCTGCGCGGAGGAGCCGCCGGCCAGTTCGGCCTTCATGCGCTGGAGCTCCAGCTCCACATCCGTACCACCGGAGATCCGGTCCAGCTCGGCGGCGATGTCGTCCTTCGCCGTCCCGGACGCGTCGTCCAGGGCGCCTGAGGCGAGCAGTTCGTCGATGGCACCGGCCCGCGCCTGGAGCTGCTGGGTCTTGTCCTCGGCCCGCTGGATCGCCAGGCCGACGTCGCCCATCTCCTCGGAGATGCCCGAGAACGCCTCGCCGATCCGGGTCTGCGCCTGGGCCGCCGTGTACGTGGCCTTGATGGTCTCCTTCTTGGTACGGAAGGCATCGACCTTGGCCTGGAGCCGCTGGGCCGCGAGGGTGAGCTTCTCCTCCTCGCCCTGCAACGTCTGGTGCTGCGTCTCCAGGTCCGTCACCTGCTGCTGGAGGGCGGCGCGGCGCGACAGCGCCTCGCGGGCCAGATCCTCACGGCCGAGCGCGAGCGCCTTGCGGCCCTGGTCCTCCAGCTTGGACGACTGCCCCTGCAACTGGTTCAGCTGCAGTTCCAGCCGCTTGCGCGACGTCGCCACGTCGGCGACACCGCGTCGCACCTTCTGGAGCAGCTCCAGCTGCTTCTGGTACGAGTAGTCGAGGGTCTCGCGCGGGTCCTCGGCCCGGTCAAGGGCCTTGTTGGCCTTCGCGCGGAAGATCATTCCCATACGCTTCATGACACCGCTCATGGGCTTCGCGCGCCCCCTTCTGACGGACTGAGCTCCGGCACTCCAACAGAACCCACAGTACGGGCCCTGTCTCTATTACCGCACCGTCGAAGCACCGATGTGCTCCTCCCCAAGGACGAGTGCCGGTGGTCCCCGCTCCCGCGCAGGGAGTAGGTGAAGGTCAGGGAAACCCACGGCGTCGTCCGTTCTGCCCCTGTCGGGACGCGTTTAAGGACGCGGGCCGTTGCCGGATCGTTCCCGCCCGGTCCTCTCACGCCCCGATCCACCCCGTACCCTTGGGTTCTGTGTTCCGTAGCCGTTCCTCCAAGGACGAGAAGGCCCCCACCGGCAAGGTGATGGCGGACCTCTCCAAGCAGCCCCGCGACCCCCAGTCACCAAAGGGTCGCCCCACCCCCAAGCGCAGCGAGGCCCAGACGCAGCGCCGTCGTGCCTCCAGCACGCCGACCGACCGCAAGGAGGCCATGAAGCGCCAGCGCGAAGCCAGGCGCGCCGATCTGGCCAAGCAGCGCGAGGCGCTCGCGACGGGCGACGAGCGCTACCTTCCGCCGCGTGACAAGGGGCCGGTCAGGCGCTTCGTCCGCGACTTCGTGGACTCGCGCTTCTGCATCGCCGAGTACTTCCTGCCGCTCGCGGTGATCATCCTGATCCTCAGCGTGATCCAGATCCAGAACATCCAGAACATCTCCCTGCTGCTCTGGCTCGGTGTGATCGTGCTGATCGTGGTCGACTCGATCGGTCTGGCGTTCCGGCTCAAGAAGCAGCTGCGGGAGCGGTTCCCCGACGCCCCGAAGCGCGGTGCCGTCGCGTACGGCCTGATGCGTACGCTCCAGATGCGCCGGCTGCGGCTTCCCAAGCCGCAGGTCAAGCGCGGAGAGCGGCCCTGAGCGCCGACTCCGGCTTCGCGGGGGCCGCTCCGGCGTGGATGAGCGGCCTGGGCGGACTGCGTAACGCGGTCCGCCAGGAGCTCGTCGCCCGGCAGCTCGACGAGCAGATAGCCGCGCGCTTCCCGGTGGGGCAGCGGCTCCGGGTGCTCGATGTCGGCATGGGCCAGGGCACCCAGGCCCTGCGCCTGGCCCGGGCCGGTCACTCGGTGACCGGCCTGGAGTCCGACTGCACGATGCTGGCGGCGGCCAGGGAGGCGCTCGCGGGTGAGCCCGAGGGCATCCGGGAGCGCGTCAGGCTGATCGAGGGCGACGGCCACGAGACCGGCGTGCACTTCCTGCCGGGCAGCTTCGACCTGGTGCTGTGCCACGGGGTGCTGATGTATGTCCCGGAACCCGATCCGATGCTGGCGGGCCTGGCGCGGATGCTGGCTTCCGGCGGGCTCCTGTCGCTGCTCGTGCGCAACGCGGACGCGCTGGCGATGCGGCCCGGGACCGCCGGGGACTTCGAAGGGGCGCTGGCCGCGTTCGACACGGACACGTACACCAACCGGCTCGGCGTCACCGTGCGGGCCGACCGGCTCGACGCCCTGACCGCGACGCTCGCCGGGATCGCCGCGCCGCTGCACGCCTGGTACGGGGTGCGGGTGTTCTGCGACAACGTGGACGAGGAGGCCGGGCTGCCCGCCCCGCCGGAGCTGTCGCGGCTGATGGACGCCGAGGACCGGGCGGGGCGGACCGATCCCTACCGGCGGGTGGCGGCGCTGCTGCACCTGTGCGGCGTACGCGGCTGAGCCCCCGGGCGGCTCGCGGGCGGCGGCCCCCGGTCGGCGCCGTACCCCCGGCCGGCGTATCAGCACAGGCCGACGCGGGCGACCGCCGGTGATACTCCGGTCATGCGCGCATCCCTCTCCCGCAGCCGACTGCTGCTGCCCCTGACCGCCGGCCTCTGCGCCGCCGCCCTGGTGGGCGGCTGCTCCGCTCCGGGCTCCGGCTCGGCGGCGCCCGAGGCCGGGCGGCCGGACTCCGCGCGCCAGGGCCCCGCGCGGGCCGCCAACGAGCTCCAGAGCGACTACCAGGACGCCATCAGGAACGTCCTGCCGTCCGTCGTGCAGATCGACGCCTCCGAGGGCCTGGGTTCGGGCATCGTCTACGACGGGAAGGGCCACATCGTCACCAACGCCCACGTGGTCGGCGAGGAGAAGACCTTCAAGGTCACCGTCGCCACCGGCGAGAAGGTGATCGGTGCCTCGCTGGTCGCCGCCTATCCGGAGCAGGACCTCGCCGTCCTCAGGCTCGACCAGGCGCCGGACGGGCTCAGGCCCGCGAAGTTCGGCGAATCCGAGAAGGTCGCGGTGGGGCAGATCGTGCTGGCGATGGGCTCTCCGCTCGGCCTGTCGAGCAGCGTCACCCAGGGCATCGTCTCCGCCCTGGGCCGGACCGTCACCGAGAGCCGGGCGGGCGGCGGCACCGGGGCGACCATCGCCAACATGGTGCAGACCTCCGCGGCGATCAACCCGGGCAACAGCGGCGGCGCGCTCGTGAACCTCGACAGCGAGGTGGTCGGCATCCCGACCCTGGCGGCGACGGACCCGCAGATGGGCGACAGCGCCGCGCCGGGCATCGGATTCGCGATTCCCGTCTCGATGGTGCGGACGGTCGCCGACCAGATCATCAAGGACGGCAGGGTTACCGACTCCGGCCGGGCGGCCCTGAACATCACGGGCCGGACGGTCGTCGACGACTCCTACCGGCCGGCGGGGGTGGCTCTGGTCAGCGTGGCCGACGGCGGCGCCGCCGACCGGGCGGGGCTGCGGGTGGGAGACATCATCACGGAGATCGGCGACGCCGAGGTCACGACGATCACCTCACTGTCGGAGGCGCTGGCGGACGACGAGCCCGGCGAGAAGGTCACGGTGACCTACCTGCGCAGTGACGCGCGGCGCACGGCCGAGGTCACGCTGGGCGAGATCTAGTCCCTGACGTCTGCGGTCCTGCCCTTCGCCCTGGCCCCGCCGACCGTCCGCCGTCCCTCGCCGTCCCCCGCCGGCCGTGTTCGGTCAACCGTTCACCGTCCCCGTCCCCGTGCGCCGGACAGGCTCGTGCACCGGGCCTGTCCGGCTAACGGGCTGGGTACGACGCGTCAGCCCTGGTCGGCCGAGAGGCGCATCGGGCCGTAGATCTTCGTCGCGTCCTCGAAGAGCGTGACCTGTTCCGCCCCGCCTTCCAGGAGCTCCTTCCAGAACTCACCGATCCAGGACTCCGCATCGCCCTGGGTCGTGAACTCGTCCGGCGTCAGCGCCGGCTCCGTCTCCGTACCGTCGGACTTCTCGAACCGCCACGTCCACGCCATGTCCGCCTCCTGGGTCACGTTGCTGCCCAGAGCCTAGTGCCTCGCCCGGGCGCGCACGGGGTGCCCGGACGCGGGAGGATCAGCACGTGGAACTGACTCTGCTCGGCACCGGAGCCCCCGACGGGCTGCCGCGCCCCGAATGTCCCTGCGCCGTGTGCGCCTGTGCCCGCGGCGAGCGGGCGCGCGCCGCGACCGCCCTCCTGGTCGATGACGCGCTGCTGCTCGACCTCACCCCGGGAGCCGTCTTCGCCGCCGCCCGCGCGGGGCACTCGCTCTCCGCGGTACGGCAGGTGCTGCTGACCCATCCCCACGACGGGCCCGCCCTCGAACTGCCCGCGGGGCTGCCGCCGGCCGGCCGGGTGCCGGACGGCCAGGTGCTGACGCTGATCAGCGGCCACCGGGTGCGGGCGGTGCCGATGGACGCGCCGGGGACGGGGTACGAGGTGACCTCCCCGGAGGGCGAGCGGCTGCTGTACCTGCCGCCGGGGGCCGCCCCCAGCGGCCTCGCCGACCGGGCGGCGCAGCCGTACGACATGGTGGTCTGCGATGTGACCGGGCGCCCCGACGCGGTGGCCCGGCTGCGCGCGGCCGAGGCGGTCGGGCCGGCGACCGAGGTGATCGCCGTCCACCTGGGCCACGACGAGCCGCCAGGTGACGCCCTGGACCGGCGGCTCGCGGCGGCCGGGGCGCGGACCGTGCCGGACGGCACGACGCTGGTGGTGGGCGGGTACCACGCCGTGCCCGACGTACCGCGGCGCACGCTGGTGACCGGCGGCGCCCGGTCGGGGAAGTCGCTGGAGGCCGAGCGGCGGCTGGAGACGTTCCCCGAGGTGGTCTACGTGGCGACCGGCGGGCGCCGGAACGGGGACGCCGAGTGGGCGGCCCGGGTCGGGGTGCACCGGGAGCGCAGGCCCGCGGCGTGGCGTACGGAGGAGACCTGCGAACTGGCGGAGCTGCTGGCGGCCGACGGCCCCCCGCTGCTGATCGACTGCCTGTCGCTGTGGCTGACCGACGCGATGGACCGGGTGGGTGCCTGGGACGACGCGACGTGGGCCGGGAGCGGTGAGGAGGCGTTGCGGGCGCGGGTGGCGGAGCTGGTGCGCGCGGTGCGTGGAACCCGGCGGACCGTGGTGGCGGTGACGAACGAGGTGGGCTCCGGGGTGGTCCCCGCGACGGCTTCCGGACGGCGCTTCCGGGACGAGCTGGGCCGGCTGAACGCCGCGTTCGCCGCGGAGTGCGAACACGTGCTGATGGTGGTGGCGGGGCAGGCGCTGGTGCTGCGGGGGTGAACGCGCCCGCCACCGGCGGCCTTCGGGGCGGTCGGGCGGCACGCTGTCGATGAGGCGTCAGAACGCTGCCGGGTACTGTTCCGTCCGGGAGCCCGCCGCCGGGTTCCGGGCCATCACGTACCGACCCCGCGAGGCAGACCCCCGTGAATCTGGACGACTTCTCCGACCTGATCGAACGCCCCGACGGCGGCGTACGGCGCGATGCCGAGGAACGACGGGAGCGGCTGACCGTACCGCCCGGGGCGCTCGGGCGCCTCGACGAGCTGGGGGAATGGCTCTCCGCCGCCCAGCAGGCCGTACCGGTCAGGCCGGTCGACCAGCCGCGGGTCGTGGTCTTCGCCGCGGATCACGGGGTGGCGGCGCTGGATGTCTCCGGCCGTGCCGCGGGCACCGCGTACGAGCTCGTGCGGGAGACCCTGGACGGTACCGGCCCCATCGCCGTACTGGCCCGGCGCTTCGCCGTTCCCGTACGGATCGTCGACGCGGGTCTGGACTGCGATCCGGAGCTGCTGCCCGACTCCGTCGTACGCCACCGGGTGCGGCGGGGCAGCGGGCGCATCGACATCGAGGACGCGATGACGGCCGATGAGGCCGAGCGGGCCGTACGGCTCGGCATGGCGATCGCCGACGAGGAGGCCGACTCCGGTACGGATCTGGTGGTGCTCGGTGATCTGAGCGTCGGCGGGACCACGGCGGCCGCCACCCTGATCGCGGCCCTGTGCGGCACGGACGCCTCGGTGGTCACCGGCCGCGGCGGCGCGGGGATCGACGACCTGGCGTGGATGCGCAAGTGCGCCGCGATCCGCGACGCGCTGCGCCGGGCGCGGCCGGTGCTGGGTGACCAGCTCGAGCTGCTGGCGGCGGTCGGCGGCGCCGACCTGGCGGCGATGACGGGCTTCCTGCTGCAGAGCGCGGTCCGCCGGATGCCGGTGGTCCTGGACGGTGTGGTCGGGGCGGCCTGTGCCCTGGTGGCGCAGCGGGCCGCGTTCCGGGCGCCGGACTGGTGGCTGGCCGGGCAGGCGAGCGGCGAGCCGGCGCAGGCCAAGGCGCTGGACCGGATGGCGCTCACGCCGCTGCTCGACCACGGGGTGACCGTGGGCGGGGGCTGCGGGGCGATCCTCGCGCTGCCCCTGGTGCAGGCGGCGGCGGCCCTGGCGGCGGAACTGCCGGAGCGCGCGCCGGACGCCGGGAAGTCCGAGGAGGCGGGGTCCGCTGACGCCGCGACCGCCGCCGCGGCCGCGGACCCCGCGACCGCCTGACCGCGTCCGGCGGTCAGGGCCTGGGGCCGGGGAGCGGCACCCGGTCGGGGGCGCCGCCGATCAGGTCCTGGAACCTGCGGCGCGGCCCCGCCCACCGCACGTCGTGGTGGGCGGAACAGCCCCACGAGGGAGGCGGTCAGGACGACGGCCTCCACGCTCCGCCGGCCCTCTCGCCGGGAGCGGGGCGGACAGTACACGTCGTCCAGGTGCAGGATCAGCGCGAAGTCGTCGAGCACCAGACCGGCGCCCACGCGAAGAGACCGCGCAGATCGCGGCGCCGGCGCCTTGCCGGGCGCTGGCCACCGCGCCGAAGCCGCCGATCCCGGTGAGCACCACACCCGGCACCACGTGATAGATGTGCACGCCGCCCGGCGTGACGTCGCGGAAGGGGCCTTTGCCCGCCCGGATCAGCCGCGTGACCGGCGGGTGACCGCGAACGTCAGCACGAAGGCGCTCAGGGCGAGCAGCATCGGCAGTTCGCCGGGCTCCACGATGTCCTGGTGCCACCAGTGACCCATGCCACCCACTCCCGTCGCGTCACTTTCAGCACGTTTGAGGTGATTGATCCAATCCAGCGGTGCCGTGCACCCGCTAGCCTGCGCGCCGTGACCTCCCTGAACAGCCACGGCATACGTTTCGCCTTCGGCACCCTGACCGCGCTCCCCGTCCGCGTCACGCGCTGGGACCGCGAGACCGCCCGTGCCGGGATGCTGTGCGCCCCGCTCGCGGGCCTCCTCGTGGGCCTCCTGGCGGCCGTACCGGGCTCCCTGTTCCTGCTGGCGGGCTCGGGCCCGCTGCTCGCGGCGGTCGCTTCGGCCGCCGTCCCCGCCGCGCTCACCCGCGGGCTGCACCTGGACGGGCTGGCGGACACCGCGGACGGCCTCGGCACGGCGAAGCCCGCGGCGGAGGCACTGCGGATCATGAAGCGGTCGGACATCGGGCCGTTCGGTGTCATCACCCTGCTGTTCGTCCTGCTGGCCCAGGTCGCCGCCCTCTTCCAGCTGTACGGGCAGGGCTGGGCGCACGGCGCGGCGGGCACGGTCGTGGCCGGCGTCGCCGCCCGGCTGGCCCTCACCCTGGCGTCCCGCCGGGGTGTGCCGCCCGCCAGGTTGGAGGGCCTTGGGGCGGCGGTGGCGGGCACGGTCCCCCTCGGCGGCGCGGCCGCCGTGACCGTCCTGACCGTGGCGGCCTGCGCGGGCGCGGGCGCCCTGCTCGGCGGGTACGGGGCCGCGCACCACGCCCTGGCCGCGGTGCTGGCGCTGGGCGCCGCCCACCTGCTGCTGCGGCACTGCGTGCGGCGCTTCGGCGGGGTGACGGGGGACGTGTTCGGGGCGCTGGCGGAGACGGCGGCCACGGCCGCGCTGGTGGCGCTGGCCCTCTAGGGGCCCTTGCCCTTACCGGTCGCCGGCAGGACAGGTCGCGCGCCAGGCGCCGAGCGCGTACTCCTTGCGCAGGGAACTGAGCCCCAGCCGCCGTGTCTGTGCGCAGTACCCGGCCGGTTCCAGCTCGTACTCCGCGTGGAAGACGGCCTTGCCCGCCTCGACGAACGGGGTGAGGGCTTCGCACTCCCCGTACTGGGCGCACTGCTCGTTGACCGCGAAGTCGAAGTCCGGCTCCAGCTCCGGGATCTGGTCCAGGTCGTTCTTGAGACCCACGGCGAGGCCGTGCTCATGGGCGAGACGGGCGATCAGCCGGTTGTAGCGCAGCTGGTCGTCCGCTGTGAGCGGGAAGCCGGACGGGTTCAGGTAGGCGTCCATGTTGTCCGGCTCCACCGCGTCGAAGCCCTTCTTCGCGCACATCGCGATCCGCGCGTCCATCAGCGGCTCCAGGACGTCGGTGCGGCGGATGTCGAGCCAGCGCTCGCCCTCCCAGCCGTTCCCCTCGCCCAGCACGGAGGCGGGGAACTTCCCGGCGTCCGGGCGGAACTCCTCCCAGGCACCGGTGGAGAGGTAGCAGATGACCTTGCGGTCCTCGCGGTGCAGCTCCGCCACCTGTGCGGCGCCGTTCTCAAAGCCGTCGATGTCGTAGACGGGCGCGTCCACCGAGGTGTCCAGCCGGCCGGAGAGCTGCCACTGCCAGTCGATGCCCGGCCCGGGGCGCCAGAGGGAACCGGAGGCGGGGGCGGAGGCCGGTGTACGGGGCTGGGCCGGGGGTCCCGGGGTGCAGGCGGTGACCACGACCAACAGAATCGGTACGGCCGCGGACAGCGACGCCCACGGCCCTCTGCCGCGCATCCGACGACCCGGCCGCATGACGTTGTCCCCTCGCTCGCCCCGTACCCCGCAGTGACCCTACTGGCGTGGCCGGTCCCCGCACGACGGGCCGCCGCTGTGAGGCAACAGGAAAGGCGCGCGTAGGCTCATTCCCGGCACATTGCGGCGGCGTCTACGATGCGCCGGGCACGGTCGGCCCACCTCTCGACCGACAACAGAACTCAACGGAAGCGAGATTTCACCACCGTGACTGCTCTCACTCTCAGCACTGCCGGTGCGGCGACGCTGCGCGCCGACGCACTCGTCGTCGGCGTCGCCAAGGGCGCTGGATCCAAGTCTGGGGACCTGGTCCTCGCGCCGGGCGCCGAGGCCGTGGACAAGGCGTTCGACGGAAAGCTCGCCACCGTCCTGGAGACCCTGGGCGCCTCCGGTGCCGAGGGCGAGGTGACCAAGCTCCCCGCACCCTCCGGTCTCAAGGTCCCGGTCGTCATCGCGGTCGGGCTCGGCGCGGTCCCGGACGGGGACGACGCGTACGACGCCGAGAAGCTCCGCCGCGCCGCGGGCTGTGCCGCCCGCGCCCTGGCCGGGGCGGAGAAGGCCGGCTTCGCGCTGCCCCTCGCGTCCGTCGAGGACGCCGGTGCCGTCGCCGAGGGCGCGCTGCTCGGCGCCTACGCCTTCACCGCCTACCAGCGCGGCGAGAACTCGCTCGCGCCCAAGGGCGCCAAGGACAACGGCCCCAAGCTGCCGCTCGCCGAGGTGGCCCTGCTCGGCACCAAGCCGCGTGACAAGGCGTTCAAGGCCGCAGCCGAGCGCGCCACCGCGCTCGTCGAGGAGATCAACCGCGCCCGCGACCTGGTCAACACCCCGCCGAACGACCTGTACCCCGAGTCCTTCGCCGCCGTGGCCGCCGCCGCGGGCAAGGAGCACGGCATCAAGGTGCAGATCCTCGACGAGAAGGCGCTCGTCAAGGGCGGCTTCGGCGGTCTGCTGGGCGTCGGCCAGGGCTCGTCCCACGGCCCCCGCCTGGTGCGGCTCGCCTACACGCACCCCAAGGCGGAGAAGACCCTGGCCCTCGTGGGCAAGGGCATCACCTACGACTCGGGCGGCATCTCGCTCAAGCCGGCCGGCCACAACGAGACGATGAAGTGCGACATGAGCGGCGCCGCCGCCGTGTTCGCGGCCGTCGTCGCCGCCGCCCGTCTCGGCCTGCGGGTCAACGTCACCGGCTGGCTCGCGCTCGCCGAGAACATGCCGTCGGGCACCGCCACCCGCCCGGGCGACGTGCTGCGCATGTACAGCGGCAAGACCGTCGAGGTCCTCAACACGGACGCCGAGGGCCGGCTCGTCCTCGCCGACGCGCTGACCCGCGCCTCCGAGGAGAAGCCGGACGCGATCGTCGACGTCGCCACGCTCACCGGCGCCATGGTGCTCGCCCTGGGCAACCGCACCTTCGGCATCATGGCCAACGACGACGCCTTCCGTACCTCCATCCACGAGATCGCCGAGGAGGTCGGCGAGGCTTCCTGGCCGATGCCGCTCCCCGCCGACCTGCGCAAGGGCATGGAGTCCCCGACCGCCGACATCGCCAACATGGGCGAGCGGATGGGCGGCGGCCTGGTGGCCGGCCTCTTCCTCAAGGAGTTCGTGGGCGAGGGCATCGCCTGGGCCCACCTGGACATCGCGGGCCCGGCCTACCACGAGGGCGCCCCCTACGGCTACACGCCCAAGGGCGGCACCGGTTCCGCGGTCCGCACCCTGGTCGCCCTCGCGGAGCGCACCGCCGCCGGCGACCTCGGCTGAACCACTCCCGCGTGACGTCGGCCCCGGGCATGGGCCCGGGGCCGTACGCGTTGACGCAGGAGTGCCGGAAGGCCGGCCGAAGCGCCCTCCAGCACTCTCCGTACGCAGCAGTAACCCCCGGAGGCGAGTGATCATCCGCCTCCGACCCGGGCCCCGCGTCCCGCTCACCGTCAACAAGTGCGAAGATGGGTTCTCGGCAGGACAGGGCCCCCACCACAGGGCCGAATGACAAAAACGGCCGAACACCAGCCGACCGGCCGGTCACACCCCAGCGACGGGGCCCGGCATACGGCGCACATGCATGGAGGACGTGACGTGGCGAACGACGCCAGCACCGTTTTCGACCTAGTGATCCTCGGCGGTGGCAGCGGCGGGTACGCCGCCGCCCTGCGCGGAGCGCAGCTGGGTCTGGACGTCGCCCTGATCGAGAAGGGCAAGGTCGGCGGCACCTGCCTGCACAACGGCTGCATCCCCACGAAGGCGCTGCTGCACGCCGGCGAGATCGCCGACCAGGCCCGCGAGGCTGGTCAGTTCGGCGTGAAGGCCACCTTCGAGGGCATCGACATCGAGGCCGTCCACAAGTACAAAGACGAGGTGATCTCGGGCCTGTACAAGGGTCTGCAGGGACTCATCGCCTCGCGCAAGGTGCACTACATCGAGGGTGAGGGGCGGCTCTCCTCCCCCACCTCCGTCGACGTGAACGGCGAACGTGTCACCGGGCGGCACGTCCTGCTGGCGACCGGTTCCGTGCCGAAGTCGCTGCCGGGCCTGGAGATCGACGGCAACCGCGTCATCTCCTCGGACCACGCGCTGACGCTGGACCGCGTACCGAAGTCCGCGATCATCCTGGGCGGCGGCGTGATCGGCGTCGAGTTCGCCTCGGCGTGGAAGTCCTTCGGCACCGACGTCACCATCATCGAGGGGCTGAAGCACCTGGTCCCCGTGGAGGACGAGAACAGCTCGAAGATCCTTGAGCGGGCGTTCCGCAAGCGCGGCATCAAGTTCAACCTCGGCACGTTCTTCGACAAGGCCGAGTACACCGAGGACGGCGTCCGCGTGACGCTCGCCGACGGCAAGACCTTCGAGGCCGAGCTGCTTCTGGTCGCCATCGGCCGCGGTCCGGTCTCGCAGGGCCTCGGTTACGAGGAGGCCGGCGTCGCGATGGACCGCGGTTACGTCCTGGTCGACGAGTACATGCGGACCAACGTGCCGACCGTGTCGGCCGTGGGCGACCTGGTCCCGACCCTCCAGCTCGCCCACGTCGGCTTCGCCGAGGGCATCCTGGTGGCGGAGCGGCTGGCCGGTCTCAAGACCGTGCCGATCGACTACGACGGTGTGCCGAAGGTGACGTACTGCCACCCCGAGGTCGCCTCCGTCGGCATCACCGAGGCCAAGGCCAAGGAGATCTACGGTGCGGACAAGGTCGTCGCCCTCAAGTACAACCTCGCGGGCAACGGCAGGAGCAAGATCCTGAAGACCGCGGGCGAGATCAAGCTCGTCCAGGTCAAGGACGGTGCCGTGGTCGGCGTCCACATGGTCGGTGACCGTATGGGCGAGCAGGTCGGCGAAGCACAGCTGATCTACAACTGGGAGGCGCTGCCCGCCGAGGTCGCGCAGCTCATCCACGCCCACCCGACACAGAACGAGGCACTGGGCGAGGCGCACATGGCCCTGGCCGGCAAGCCCCTCCACTCCCACGACTGACCAGTCGAACGGCGCGACCGACCGACCACTTCCGCACATTCGTTAGGAGCAACTGAAACCATGTCGGTTTCCGTAACCCTTCCGGCGCTCGGCGAGAGCGTCACCGAGGGCACTGTCACCCGTTGGCTGAAGGCCGAGGGCGAGCGCGTCGAGGCCGACGAGCCGTTGCTCGAGGTCTCGACCGACAAGGTCGACACCGAGATCCCGTCGCCCGCCGCCGGCATCCTGGCCTCCATCAAGGTCGCCGAGGACGAGACCGTCGAGGTCGGCGCCGAGCTGGCCGTCATCGACGACGGCTCGGGCGCCCCCGAGGCCCCGGCAGCCGAGGCCGCTCCGGCAGCCGAGTCCGCCCCCGAGGCCGCTCCGGCCGCCGAGCCCGCCGCGGCACCGGCTCCGGCCGCGACCGAGGCGCCGACCGCGCCGTCCACCGAGACCGAGGCCCCGGCCGAGGCTCCGACGGCCGAGGCCGCCACCGGTGCCTCGTCCGCCTCCGGCACCGACGTCACCCTCCCGGCGCTCGGTGAGAGCGTCACCGAGGGCACCATCACCCGCTGGCTGAAGCAGGTCGGCGAGGAGGTCACCGAGGACGAGCCTCTGCTGGAGGTCTCCACGGACAAGGTCGACACCGAGATCCCGGCCCCGGTCTCCGGTGTGCTGCTGGAGATCGTCGTCGGCGAGGACGAGACCGCCGAGGTCGGCGCGAAGCTCGCCGTCATCGGTGCCGCGGGTTCCGCTCCGGCGGCTGCCGAGGCCCCCGCCGCCCCGGCCGCGGCCCCGGAACCGGCCGCCCAGGCCCCGGCCGCCCCGGAACCGGCCGCAGCTCCGGCCCCGGCAGCACCGGCTCCCGCGGCCGCACCGGCCCCGGCACCGGCAGCACCGGCGAAGGCCGCCGCACCGGCGCCCGCCCCGGCCGCGCCCGCCGCTCCGGCTCCGGCCGCAGCCGCTCCGGCACCCGTCACCCCGGCACCGGCCGCCCAGGCCGCGCCCTCCGGTGACGACGGCGCGTACGTCACGCCGCTGGTCCGCAAGCTCGCCACCGAGAACGGTGTCGACCTGGGCGCGGTCAAGGGCACCGGCGTCGGTGGCCGTATCCGCAAGCAGGACGTCATCGACGCCGCGGAGGCCGCCAAGGCCGCCGCCGCTCCGGCTCCGGCCGCCGCGGCGAGCGGGGGCACCGCAGCCAAGGCGCCGAAGGTGGAGGCGTCCCCGCTGCGGGGCCAGACCGTCAAGATGACCCGCATGCGCAAGGTCATCGGCGAGAACATGATGAAGGCGCTGCACTCGCAGGCCCAGCTGACCTCGGTGCTCGAGGTCGACATCACCAGGCTGATGAAGCTGCGCAACCAGGCGAAGGAGTCCTTCGCCGCCCGTGAGGGCGTCAAGCTGTCCCCGATGCCGTTCTTCGTGAAGGCGGCGGCCCAGGCGCTGAAGGCCCACCCGGTCGTCAACGCCCGGATCAACGGCGACGAAGGCACCATCACGTACTTCGACTCGGAGAACATCGGCATCGCCGTGGACGCCGAGAAGGGTCTGATGACCCCGGTCATCAAGGGCGCCGGCGACCTGAACATCGCCGGTATCGCGAAGAAGACCGCCGAGCTGGCCGGCAAGGCCCGTGGTGGCGGCCTGACCCCGGACGACATGTCCGGTGCCACCTTCACGATCAGCAACACCGGCTCGCGCGGCGCGCTGTTCGACACCGTCATCGTGCCGCCGAACCAGGCGGCCATCCTGGGTATCGGTGCCACGGTCCGCCGTCCGGTGGTCATCGACCACCCGGACCTCGGCGAGACGATCGCGGTGCGCGACATGACGTACCTCTCGCTCTCCTACGACCACCGTCTGGTGGACGGCGCGGATGCCGCCCGCTATCTGACGACGGTCAAGGCGATCCTGGAGGCCGGTGAGTTCGAGGTCGAGCTCGGTCTCTGAGCGACGCCCCTGTAACCAGCCTCACCAGCGGCGCCCCGTCCGGAAGTCCTCCGGGCGGGGGCGCCGCCGTATTGTCTAGAAGGCCAGCGGCCGCCCGGGCTGCCGTGCTGGTGCACGCAGCGCCGGATTGCTCAGAAGGAGCCCCTCATGACCCCGCCCGTCGTCCACTCGCTGCGCGAACAGATCCGCGAGCACATCGTGGACGGGATCGTCAGCGGGCGCTGGAAGCCGGGTGAGCGGATCGTGGAACGCCGGATCGCCACCGAGCTGGAGGTCAGCCAGACCCCCGTACGGGAGGCCCTGCGCGAGCTGGAGACCCTCCGGCTGATCGAGTCCGCGCCCAACAAGGGCGTACGGGTGCGGAATCTGACCGCGGCCGACCTGGAGGAGAGCTACCCGGTTCGAGCGGGCCTGGAGCAGATCGCGGCGGAACTCGCGGCCCCCCGCCTCGGCGACGACTGCTCGGCGCTGGCACCCCACGTGGCGGCCCTGTACGAGGCGGACCGGCTGGCCGACGGCGAGGCCCAGGTGCGGCACACCGTGGCGTTCCACCGGCAGATGGTGAAGGCGGCCGGGAACGCCGTCCTGCTGCACACCTGGGAGGGGCTGGGCATCGAGGTGTTCACGGCCCTGTCGATCCGGTGGCTGGGCACGGTCCAGAAGTCGTACGCGGAGGAGCACGAGGCGCTGATCGAGGCGTTCCTGCGGAAGGACCCGCAGATCGGCGCCCTGGTCAAGGCACATGTGCTGGGCTGCGCGCCTCGCGCGTGACCTGACCGCCCAGCTGTCACACCCGGCGCTCGACTGTTCCGGCAAGCGCCCTGTTTACGCCCTTTTGCCGCGTCACTCCGTGCCCTCTCACGAGGCACCGAATGCCACTTTCTTCATATCGAGAAGTTTTGCCCTTCAACCCTTTGATCGATCATCGATCAGCGCCTTACAGTTCACTCCGCGGGCCCACCGGCCCCATCGCCCTGTCCTGCCAGCCAGGGCCTTCTCCACCCCCCTCCTCTCCGGAAGGCGGCGATCATGACCGACCCCGTAGGAAAGCTTCCGAGCGAGCTCGACCAGCTCCCGGACCGTGACCCCGAGGAGACCGCCGAATGGGCGGCCTCCCTCGACGCCGTCACCAAGGCCGCCGGCCCCCACCGGGCCGCGTACCTCATGCGGCGCTCGCTCCAGCACGCCGAGGGTGCCGGTCTCGCGCTGCCCAAGCTGCTGGAGACCGATTACGTCAACTCCATCCCGACCGCCCCGGAGCCCGACTTCGACGGTGACCTGGAGATGGAGTCCCGCATCACCGCCTGGAACCGCTGGAACGCGGCTGCCATGGTGACCCGCGGCGCCCGCTACGGCGTCGGCGGCCACATCGCCACCTTCGCGTCGGCCGCCTGGCTGTACGAGACCGGCTTCAACCACTTCTTCCGCGGCAAGGAGGGGGACGGCTCCGGCGACCAGCTCTACATCCAGGGCCACGCCTCCCCCGGCATCTACGCCCGCGCCTTCCTCGACGGCCGGCTCAGCGAGCAGCAGCTCGACAAGTTCCGCCAGGAGGCGGGCGGCGAGGGACTGCCCTCCTACCCGCACCCGCGGCGGCTGCCCTGGCTGTGGGAGTTCCCCACCGTGTCGATGGGCCTCGGCCCGCTCTCGGCCATCTACCAGGCGCGCTTCAACCGCTACCTGGCCAACCGCGACATCAAGGACACGTCGAACTCGCACGTCTGGGCCTTCCTGGGCGACGGCGAGATGGACGAACCCGAGTCGACCGCCGCCCTCGCCCTCGCGGCCCGTGAGCAGCTCGACAACCTGACCTTCGTCATCAACTGCAACCTGCAGCGTCTCGACGGCCCGGTCCGCGCCAACTTCCGCGTGGTCCAGGAGCTGGAGGGCGCCTTCCGGGGGCGGGCTGGAACGTCGTCAAGACGCTCTGGGGCAACGCCTGGGACGAGCTGTTCCAGCTGGACACCTCGGGTGCGCTGGTACGCCGGCTCCGGGAGGTCCCGGACGCGCAGTTCCAGACGTACGCCACCCGCGACGTCGCCTACATCCGCGAGCACTTCTTCGGCGCCGAGCCCGCGCTCGCCGAGCTGGCCAAGCTGCTCACGGACGCGAAGATCGCCGAGTGCTTCTACACCTCGCGCGGCGGCCACGAGGCCCGCAAGGTCTACGCCGCGTACCGGGCGGCCGTCGAGCACAAGGGCGCGCCGACCGTGATCCTCGCGCAGACGGTGAAGGGCTACACGCTCGGCAAGGGCTTCGAGTCCAAGAACTCCAACCACCAGATGAAGAAGCTGTCGGCCGACGAGTTCAAGGACATGCGCGAACTCCTCGGTCTGCCGATCCCGGACAGCGCCTTCACCGACGGCCTGGTGCCGTACGGCCACCCGGGCGCGGACTCCCCCGAGGTCCGCTACCTCCAGGAGCGCCGTGCCGCGCTCGGCGGCCCCGCACCGGCCCGCCGGGTGCACGCGGTGGCGCTGCCGGAGCCGGAGGAGCGCGCGTTCAAAGCCCTCTACAAGGGGTCCGGCAAGCAGGAGATGGCCACCACCATGGCGTTCGTGCGCCTGGCCAAGGACCTGATGCGGGACAAGGAGACCGGCAGACGCTGGGTGCCGATCGTCCCGGACGAGGCGCGCACGTTCGGCATGGAGTCGCTGTTCCCCTCGGCGGGCATCTACTCGCCGCTCGGCCAGACGTACGAGCCGGTCGACCACGACCAGCTGATGTACTACAAGGAGGCCAAGGACGGCCAGATCCTCAACGAGGGGATCACCGAGGCCGGGGCCATGGCGGACTTCATCGCCGCGGCGACGTCGTACGCGACGCACGGCGAGACCATGATCCCCTTCTACATCTTCTACTCGATGTTCGGCTGGCAGCGGACCGGCGACCAGATGTGGCAGCTCGCCGACCAGCTCGGCAAGGGCTTCATCGTGGGCGCCACGGCCGGCCGGACGACGCTGACGGGAGAGGGTCTCCAGCACGCGGACGGCCACTCGCACCTGATCGCGTCCACGAACCCGGCGTCACTCAACTACGACCCCGCGTTCGCGTACGAGATCGCGGTGATCGTCAAGGACGGTCTGCGGCGGATGTACGGCCCCGAGGCCGAGGACGTCTTCTACTACCTGACGGTCTACAACGAGCCGAAGCGGCAGCCCGCGATGCCGGAAGGCGTCGAGGAGGGCATCCTCAAGGGCCTGTACCGCTTCAGGGAGGGCACGCCCGCCGGCGCGGAGTCGCCACGGCTCCAGCTGCTCGCCTCCGGTACGGCGATCCACTGGGCCCTGGAGGCGCAGGAGCTGCTGGCCGCGGATTGGGGCGTCACGGCCGACGTCTGGTCGGCCACCTCATGGGGTGAGCTGAGGCGCGAGGCGCTGCTGGCCGACGAGGCGATACTCCACGGGGAGCAGCGCGTGCCGTACGTGACGCAGGCACTGTCCGGCGCGCCGGGTCCTGTGCTGGCCGTCAGCGACTGGATGCGGGCGGTTCCCGACCAGATCAGCCAGTGGGTGGAGCAGGACTGGACCTCGCTCGGCACGGACGGTTTCGGCCTCTCCGACACGCGTGAGGCGGCCCGCCGCCACTTCGGGGTCGACGCGCAGTCGGTCGCCGTCGCGGCGCTGGCGCAGTTGGCGCGGCGCGGCGAGATACCGGCGTCGTCGGTGAAGGAGGCACGGGAGCGGTACGGTCTCTGACCTGCTTGTACCCGTGCCACTCGGGGGCCGGGCGGGCGCTTGAGGGCTCTTTCGAGCCCGCCCGGCGATTGAGGGCATCGGTTCGACCTCTCCCCCACAATGGCCCCATGCGCGCTGCCCGTCTCATCAAAATGGTGCTGCTTCTCCAGGCCCGGCCCTCCATGACCGCCGCACAGCTCGCCGATGAGCTGGAGGTGTCGGAACGGACCGTCACCCGGGACGCGCAGGCGTTGTCCGAGGCGGGCGTGCCCGTGTACGTGGAGCGGGGGCGGGCGGGGGGATACCGGCTGGTCGGGGGGTACCGCACCCGGCTCACCGGGCTGGCCAGGCACGAGGCCGAGGCCCTCTTTCTCTCCGGGCTGCCGTCCGCCCTGCGGGAGATGGGGCTCGACGACGCCGCGTCCGCCGCCCGGCTCAAGGTGTCGGCGGCCCTGCTCCCCTCGCTGCGGGACGCCTCCGCCAACGCCGCCCAGCGCTTCCACCTGGACGCCCCCGGCTGGTACCAGGAGCCCGTGACCCCCGAACTGCTGCCCGCCGTCGCGGAGGCCGTCTGGGACGACCGGGTCGTCCGGGCGCGCTACCGCGGCGCCGGTGCGCGGGAGGAGACCGAGCGGGAGCTCGCCCCGTACGGGCTCGTGCTGAAGGGCGGCATCTGGTACCTCTGCGCCCGCGCGGATGACTCGTTCCGGGTGTACCGGATCGACCGCTTCTCAGCCGTCACGGTGACCGACGCCCGGTTCACCCGGGACGAGGACTTCGACCTGCCGGGCTTCTGGGACGAGCGCGCGGCCCAGTTCGCGCGGTCCATCCTGCGGACCGAGGTGACCGTACGCGTCTCGCGGGCCGGTGCCCGGCGCCTGGTGTACGCCGGGGACCGCGCGGCGGTTAAGGAGGCGCTTGAACGGGCCGGTCCGCCCGGCGCCGACGGCCTGCGCACGGTCACCCTGCCCGTGGAGTCCCTCGACGTCGCGTACGGCCAGCTGCTCGCGCTGGGGCCCGAGCTCGAGGTACTCGGACCGCCCGAATTCCGCGCCCGCTTCGCCGATGCGGCCGAACGGCTGCGCGATCTCTACCACTGAGGGCTCCGTCACAGTGTCTCCGCGTGCGTCTGCCGCCGCCAAGCCCGATGCTTGACCCGTGATGGACGAGACGGAGTTCTGGGAGATCATCGACAGCACCCGCGAGGCCGCCGACGGCGACCCCGAGGACCATGCCGATCTGCTCGTCGAACGACTGGTGCTGCTCGACCCCGACTCCGTGCTGGACTTCGCCCGGCACTTCGAGGCCCGCTACAACCGCGCGTACCGCTGGGATCTGTGGGGCGCCGCCGCCGTGCTGCTCGGCGGGGCGGGCGACGAAGCCTTCGACTACTTCCGCTGCTGGCTGATCGGCCAGGGCCGGGAGGTCTTCGAGGGCGCGCTGCACGATCCGGACAGCCTGGCCGAACTCCTCGACGATTTCGACGAGGAGTTCGACGGGGACGGCGAGGATCTCGGCTACGCGGCCGACGAGGCGTACGAGCAGCTCACCGGAGTGGTGGCGCCGGACCTCGGTGCCCCGCCCCGGCCCGGCGAACCCGATGGCGTGCCGTTCAGCCTGGAGGACGACTCCGCTCTCGCCGCACGCTTCCCCTCGCTCTGGGACCGCTTCGGCCCCTCCTGAAGCCGGAATCCGGGCCCCGGCCCTGCCGCTGCCGCCCGCGCGAACGCACGGGCGGCAGCGGGCTGTTCAGGCCGTGAGCGAACGGCCCATCAGCACGTCGTCGACGTAACGCCCGTGCAGGAAGAACTCGCCGGGGAGCACCCCCTCCACGGCGAAGCCCTCCGCCGCGTACAGCGCGCGGGCCGGGGTGTTGTGCCCCAGGACGCGCAGGGTGATGCGGTTGGCGCCCTGGCGCCGCGCCTCGGCGAACGAGGCGCGCAACAGGGCCCGCGCGAGGCCGCGGCCGCGCGCCCAGCCGGCCACGGCCAGACCCTGTATCTGGCGCACGTGCGCGTTGCAGGCGAGCGGGGTGGGCGCGGCCAGCCGGATGTAACCGGCGATCACCCGCTCACCTCCGGCGTTCTCGGCCTCCGCCACCAGGAACTCCTCCGGCCGGTGTCCCTCGTCGAAGAAGGGCGCGTACGGGGGCCGGGGCCGCGGCTGTACCGCGTGCAGCGTCGACCAGGTGGCCCGGTCGAGCTCTCCCAGCGCCTCGTTGTCGGCGAGGACGGCGTGACGGGTGGATCGGGTGCGCGGTTCGGGCATGCGTTCCACTGTGGCACGCCCCGCCCGGCCGGTCAGCGTGTTCATACGGCTCGCGCGGGCGGCCGGGCGGCGACGCCACGGGGTGCGGCTGAGGCAGGATGGGGCCATGCCGCACTCCCGTATCGCTGTCACCGGTTCGACCGGACTCATCGGAGCGGCGCTGGTGCGTTCGCTCATCGCCGACGGACACGAGGTGGTCCGCCTGGTGCGCCGGCCGGCCGCCACGGGCGACGAGGTGGAGTGGGACCCCAGGCGTCAGTTCGTCGACACGGCGGGCCTGGTGGGCTGCGACGCCGTCGTCCACCTGGCCGGTGCGGGCGTCGGCGACCGGCGCTGGACGGATGCGTACAAGCGCGAGATCCGGGAGAGCCGGGTGCTGGGCACGGCGGCGATCGCCGAGGCCGTCGCCTCCCTCGACACCCCGCCGGAGCTGCTGCTCTCCGGCTCGGCCATCGGCTACTACGGCGACACCGGGGACCGTGCGGTCGACGAGAGCGCCCCGCCGGGCGACGGATTCCTGCCGTCCGTCTGCGTGGAGTGGGAGGAGGCCGCGTCCGCCGCCCAGGAGGCGGGCGTACGCACGGTGTTCGCGCGTACGGGCCTGGTCGTCGCCCGGGAGGGCGGGGCCTGGGGGCGGCTGTTCCCGCTTTTCAGGGCGGGGCTCGGCGGGCGGCTCGGCAACGGGCGCCAGTACTGGAGCTTCATCGCCCTGCACGACCACATCGCGGCCCTGCGGCACATCATCGACACGGCGGCACTGTCGGGACCGGTCAATCTGACCGGACCCGAACCGGTCACCAATCGCGAGGTGACGGCCGCGATGGGGCGCGTACTGCACCGCCCGACGCTGTTCACCGCTCCGGCGCCCGCGCTGCGGATCGCGCTGGGCGGCTTCGCGGCGGACGTTCTGGGCAGCCAGCGGGTCCTGCCCGGCCAACTGCTCGGCTCCGGCTTCTCTTTCGCCTTCCCGGGGATCGACGCGGCGATCCGGTCCGCCCTGCGCTGACGCGGGTGCGCGACCCCGTGCCCCGGCGCCCGGGGGCGCGCCGCCGCACCCGTATCGGCCATCCTCCCGCCCTCGACCCCGGCTCGGGCTTTCCGGGGGCCTGTCGGGGGCAAGAACCTCCCACCAGTCGCACCGACTCGGGGAGGCTCACGTGCTCAGCACGGCACATCACTCAGACGTGATCATCATCGGGGCCGGTACCGCCGGCCTGTCGGCGGCCCATCAGCTCAACCGTGCGGGAGTGAGCGTCAGCGTCCTGGAGGCCGCGCCCCGTGTCGGCGGCCGGATGGCGACCCACGACGTGGACGGCTTCCGGCTCGACCATCTCGGTCCGCTGCTCAGCTCCGCCTGCCCGGAGCTGGCCCGCACCCCGGCCCTCGAAGGGCTGGTACTGCGACACCTCGCCCCCGGGCTGCTGGTCCACAGCGAGGGCCGCCGGTACCGTACCGGCACCTTACGGAGCGCGAGGGGCGCACTCAGAGCAGTGCGCTCCCGGTCGAGCGCCCCCGGCGCACCCCTGGGCGGGCCCCTGGGCGGGCCCCTGGACCAGGCTCGGCTGGGCGCGGTGCTGGGGCGACTGGCCGCCATGCCCGACTCCCGTCTCCTGGCCCGGCCGGAGCGGACCGCCCTCGCCGCCCTGTCGGCGCGCGGCCTCCCCTCCCGTACCGCCGAGGGGTTCCTGCGCCCCCTGCTCTCCGCGCTGACCGGCGACCCCGCCCTCACCACGTCGAGCCGTGTCGCCGATCTCGTCCTGCGCGACTACGCGCGCGGCGGGCTGTGCGTACCGGCGGGTGGTTCAGCGACCCTGCCCGAGCTGCTCAGCGCCTCGCTGCCGCCCGGCACGGTACGGACCGGGGTGCACGTCACCGCGGCGGGCATCACCTCGGTGCGCACCAAGGAGCACGGCGAACTGCGCTGCCGCTCCCTGCTGCTCGCGACCGGGGCCGGCGCCGCGGCCGGACTGCTGCCCGGACTGCGGGTGCCCTCCTTCCACCCGGTGACCGTGCTGCACCACACCGCCCCCGCTCCCCCGGCGACCGGCACATCCCTGCTGCTGGACGCCGACCGGTCGGGTCCGGTCGCCCACACCGTCGTCATGAGCGAGGTCGACCCCTCACGCGCCCCGCGCGGCCGGACCCTGATCACGTCGACGGTGCTCGGCACACCTCCGCCGGACCTCGACCGCGCGGTCCTCGGCCACCTCGGGGCGCTGTACGGCACGGCCACGGACGACTGGGAGCTGCTGGCCGCCCATCACGACCCGGAGGCGGTGCCCGCCATGCCCGCCCCGCACGATCCCCGGCGCCCGGTCCGGATGCTCGCCGGGCTGTACGTGTGCGGCGACCACCGCGACACGAGCACGGTCCGGGGGGCCCTGCACTCCGGCCGCCGCGCCGCCTCCGCGATCCTCGCCGACCTGGGCGTACAGGAGGGATACGGGGCCGATGCACCGTTCACGACGGCGGCCTGAGCAGGTGGCGTCGAGGGGGACGCCGGCCGGGGCCGGGTCAGCCGAGGGCGGCGACGCGGTCCCGGTAGTGGCGTACGGCCGAGGCGTCCCGGTACGGCTCCAGGCGGCGCTCGAAGTCGCGTACGTACTCGGTGGCGCGTACCGACCTCATCTCCGACGCCTGACGGGCCGCCTCGGCTCCCAGGGAGCACGCCTGGTCGAGCTCTCCGAGCCCGAGCCGGGCGGAGGCGAGGACCACCTGGCAGAACAGCCTGCTGCGGGCGTACGCCGGAGCGCGCAGCTGGAGGGAGCGTTCCGCGTGCTGGGCCGCGGTCCGGTAGTGCTGGAGGTCGCGGTGGCAGTGCCCGAACTCGTCGGCGAGCTGGGCCTCGTCGAAGTAGCGGGCCCAGTGCGGGGTCTCGTCCCCGGGCCTGGCCGTCTCCAGGGCGTGTTCCGCCCGGGCGAGCGCGGCGGTGCAGGTCCGGGCCTCGCCGAGCACTCCGTGTCCGCGCGCCTCGACCGCGTGCAGTATGGCCTGCACGACGGGCGGCGCCGCGGAGCCGATGCCCTGCTGGGCCACGCGCGCCAGCTGGACGGCCTCCCTGCCGTGGCCGAGGTAGACGGCCTGGCGGCTCATGGTCATCAGGACGTAGCTGCCGTAGCCCCGGTCCCCCGCGGCCTGGGCGAGGCGGAGCGCCTGGACGAAGTACCGCTGGGCGAGGCCGTGGGCGGCGATGTCGTACGAGGTCCAGCCCGCCAGCCTGGTCAGGTCGGCGGCCGCGGAGAACAGCCGCCGCCCGGTGGCCTCGCCGTAACTCCCGCGGAGCATCGGCTCCGCCTCGTGCTCCAGGTAGCGCACGAGTGCCTGGCGGGCGTGGCCGCCGCCGTAGGCGTCGTCGAGGGCGCGGAAGAGTTCGCCGACCGAGCGCAGGGCCGCGACGTCCCCGCTGCTGACCCGCTGGCCGGGTCCCCGGTCGATCTGCCGCTGGCGCGGCACGGTCGAGAGGGCGGCCTGCGGCGGCACGGGGTGAGCGGGCGGGCGGGCGGCGCCGGGGCCACGAGCGGCGTTCCGGCCACGGTCCTGGGGTGCGTGGGCCTGGGAGGTGTGGGCTCCGTGCGCGATGGTCACCGCTGCCGCCGTATCGGCCGCCCGGGCCGCTCCGGAAGCCCCCGCGGCCCCATGAACCCGTCCGCCCACGGCACCACCGTCACCCACCGGGGCAGTGCGCGTCGCCGCCCCCGCGACCGGTGGTTCCACGCTGCCCGCCCACTCGTCGGGGCGCCCGATCAGCCAGTCCCGGCTGGGGACGACGAGACCCGCCGGAGTGAACGCGATCTTCCGTAACTCGGTGTGGCTTCCCGAGTCCTTGCGCCACAGCCCGCTGACGATGTCGACCGCCTCGGCGGGCGTCGCCGCGAACTCCAGCCCCGCGTAGACGGGGGCGCAGGCGTCGAGCCCCAGGTCCTGGGCGGAGAGCCGGCGTCCCAGCCGTCGGGTGAAGACCTCGGCGATCAGCGCGGGCGTGGTGCCGCGCGGCTGCTGCCCGCGCAGCCAGCGGGTCACGGACGTCTTGTCGTACCGCAGGTCCAGGCCGTGCTCCAGACCGAGCTGGTCGACCCGGCGGGCCAGGCCCGCGTGGGAGAACCCGGCCTCGGCGATGAGGGCGGCGAGCCGGCGGTTGGGCGTGCGCTGCGGAGGTCGTTCCGACATCAGCTGTACGGTCTCCTGCCTTCGGGGCCGGGCGGGCAGCCCTTATGGAACGGCGCGAATTTAGCGGCCCCGGCCGCACCCCCCGGCCGCCTTCGCCCCACATTCATCCGATCGTGTGAGGATTGTGGGCACCGCTGACGGAAACGACCTGCCGGGCCGCACGGGAAAGGGCGGTCGTACAGTGGCTGGGGCGCACGCCAGTGCATGGTGACGAGGCCCCGGGGCGCACCCGGGGTTCCGGCACCGCGAATAGGGAGGCACCTGAAGTGAGTGAGCTGCGGTTCGTCCGTCTGGGCTTCGGCGAGGATTCCGTCGAGTACCAGGAGGCGTGGCAGAAGCAGCGCGAGGTGCACGCCGCCCGCTTCGAGGACACGGTTCCCGACACCTGCCTGCTCCTGGAGCACCCGCCCGTCTACACGGCGGGCCGGCGCACGGCGGAGAACGAACGCCCCCTGGACGGCACCCCGGTCATCGACGTCGACCGCGGGGGCAAGATCACCTGGCACGGCCCGGGGCAGCTCGTCGGCTACCCCATCCAGAAGCTCCCGCGCCCGGTCGACGTCGTCGCGCACGTCCGCCGCCTGGAGGACGCGCTGATCCGTACGGCCGCCGAGTTCGGCGTGGAGACCTCCCGCGTCGAGGGCCGCAGCGGTGTCTGGGTGCTGGGCGACCCGGTCGAGGAGCGGGCGGCCCTGGGCGGGCTCTCCCTCGACTTCGACCCGCGCCTGCGGGACGAGGAGTTCGATCCCCGGATGAACGGCCCGGAGTACGCGCCGTCCAACGCGGGCCAGCGCCGCGAGGACCGCAAGCTCGCCGCGATCGGCATCCGGGTCGCCAAGGGTGTGACCATGCACGGCTTCGCCCTCAACGTGAATCCGGACAACACCTGGTTCGACCGGATCGTGCCGTGCGGCATCCGGGACGCGGGGTGACCTCACTCGCGTACGAACTGGGCCGTGACCTGACGATCGCGGAGGTCCTCCCGGTCGTGGAGAGACACCTCAGGGACGTCCTGGAGAACGCGGCGCTCGCACCCCGGGCCGTGGAGCCGCCCAGGGCCGCCGCCCCGGCCTCCGCCTAGCGGGAATAGACCCCGCCGGCCCCAGGTTGGCCAGACGTGAGGCCGTTTTAACTACGGGCGTACCCTGGTGTTCGCCGAAGATTCGAAAGCAGTGAAAGCAAAGGGGAGCCGGAGTGTCCGCTGTCGCACCCGACGGGCGCAAGATGCTGCGCCTGGAGGTCCGGAACAGCCAGACCCCCATCGAGCGCAAGCCCGAGTGGATCAAAACGCGGGCGAAGATGGGCCCCGAATACACGCAGATGCAGAAACTCGTGAAGAGCGAGGGCCTGCACACCGTGTGCCAGGAGGCCGGCTGTCCGAACATCTACGAATGCTGGGAAGACCGCGAGGCCACGTTCCTGATCGGTGGCGACCAGTGCACCCGGCGCTGTGACTTCTGCCAGATCGACACGGGCAAGCCCGCCGCCCTCGACCTGGACGAGCCCCGCCGCGTGGGCGAGTCCGTCGTCACGATGGACCTGAACTACGCCACCATCACCGGCGTCGCCCGCGACGACCTGGAGGACGGCGGCGCCTGGCTGTACGCGGAGACCGTCCGCCAGATCCACGGGCTGACCGCGGAGCGGGAGGCGGGCGCCACCAAGGTGGAGCTGCTGATCCCCGACTTCAACGCGGAGCCCGCGCAGCTGGCCGAGGTCTTCTCCTCGCGCCCCGAGGTGCTGGCGCACAACGTCGAGACGGTGCCCCGGATCTTCAAACGCATCCGCCCCGGATTCCGGTACGAGCGCTCCCTGGACGTCATCACGCGGGCCCGCGAGGCCGGGCTGGTGACCAAGTCCAATCTGATCCTCGGCATGGGCGAGACCCGCGAGGAGGTCAGCGAGGCGCTCAGCGATCTGCACGACGCGGGTTGCGAGCTCATCACGATCACGCAGTACCTCCGGCCGTCCGTGCGGCACCACCCGGTCGAGCGCTGGGTGAAGCCGCACGAGTTCGTGGAGCTCAAGGACGAGGCCGAGGCGATCGGGTACTCGGGCGTGATGTCGGGTCCGCTCGTCCGTTCCTCGTACCGCGCCGGGCGTCTCTTCCAGCAGGCGATCGAACGGCGCAGGGCACTGGCGGCCGCACCCCCGGCACCCGCGCCGGCCGTGTGAGACCGGGCACAGCGAACCACCGGGCGCCACACCCGGCCCGGCGCGGCCCGTACGCTCCCCGCAGGTGGGGGACGCGTACGGGCCGCGCCGGCGTGCGCTGCACCGATTTCCAGGCTTCATTGGTGTTTGACCGCCCGGTCATGCGCTGGTAACACCAAGCAGTGACCCTGGTGTACACACGCGGCAGCAGCTCCGCCCGGCCGCCGCGGGCCACCACTTCCCGTGCTCAGTCCGCGCCCAGTCAGCGCATCAGCTCCGAGAGGGAACCCCACCATGCAGGCCGTGCCGGTACGCGCCCACACCACCCCGTCCGTCACCAGCGCCCTCCGTGCCGTGGAGTCGCTGCTCCTGAGCAGCGGCCAGCGCACGGCCCGCCGCAACGCCTGGACCGCGGTCCTGGAGGACCGCCGCAGGGCGAAGGACCGGGTCGAGGCCCAGTACGTACTGGAGGCCGTGGCCGACCGGCGTTCCTAGGCCACGTAAACTCGGACACATGGCGAGGAAGGCAAACACGGAAGGCGCGGACAGCGCCGAGAACGCGGGGCGACTCAAGCAGATCGCCCTGACCTACAAGATGACCAGGCGGACCGACTCCAAGATCGGTCTCGTCCTCGCGGGTGTGGGAATCGTCACCTTCGGTGTCCTCCTCGCGATCGGCTTCTTGATCGACCACCCCGTCTACGCGGGCATCCTGGGCTTCGTCCTGGCGCTCCTGGCGATGGCGATCGTCTTCGGACGCCGCGCCGAGCGCGCGGCCTTCGGGCAGATGGAGGGCCAGCCGGGCGCGGCCGCTGCCGTACTGGACCGGGTCGGCCGGGGCTGGACCACGACACCCGCGGTCGCGATGAACCGCAGCCAGGACGTCGTCCACCGGGCCGTCGGCAAGGCGGGCATCGTGCTGGTCGCCGAGGGCAACCCGAACCGGGTGAAGAGCCTGCTGGCGGCCGAGAAGAGGCGGATGGCGCGCATCGTGGTGGACGTGCCGGTGCACGACATCATCGTCGGGGACGGCGAGGGCCAGGTGCCGCTGAAGAAGGTGCGCACCAAGATGCTGAAGCTCCCCCGCGTACTGACCGGTCCGCAGGTCACGTCGACCAACGACCGGCTGCGGGCGATGGGCGACCTGATGAGCAACATGCCGCTGCCGAAGGGTCCGATGCCGAAGGGCATGCGGATGCCTCGCGGCGGAAAGATGCGCTGACCCCACTGCCGGCTGACCCCTGCCGTAAGGGCTCGTAGCACCGTATCCCGTACCTGCCGTGTACCTCGTACAAGAAGGGGCGGCGCGGACCGAGAGGTCCGCGCCGCCCCTTCTTCACACCCTCACGCCTTCACGCCTCCGCCTACAGCCGGACCTGTACGGCGCGGGCCAGCCGGTCGTGGAGGCCGCGGCCGTCGCGGTCCCAGACCAGCGGCGGGATGACCAGCAGGACCAGCACGCTCCTGAGGACCACGCGTCCGGTGCCGAGCCGCTCCCCGTTCTCCGCGATGACCCGCAGGCCCAGGAGACGCTTGCCGGGCGTGCTGCCGATGGTCCCGACGGTCAGCACACTCAGTACGAGGAAGACGCCGAGCGCCCAGTTCCCGGCCGCCTGCTGGTCACCACGAGCGAGCAGCCCGTATGCGATCACCATGCACAGCGCCCAGTCGACGAAGATCGCCCCGAAGCGCCGGCCCGGCCTGGCCACCGAACCCGGTCCCTGCTCGGGCAGTCCGAGGCGCTTCCCCCGGTAGCCGAAGTCGGCGCCCATCTCCTCGGCCGCCGCGCGGGGCCCGGACAGCCACGATCCGATTACTTGCCTGTTGTCCACCCCTCCACGGTACTGGGGCCGCGTTTGCTCCCGGCCGGGCGGGGCACGGAACACGTCGCTGAGGTGCCACGCCCCGTTCGCCCGGTTAACTTGGGCGAAACAAATGGGTCATGCTTGAGAAATCCGGTCTGCCTATGGTCGGGTCCAGCGTGTGCCACCGCACTGGCCGCACGACAGAGTTGCAACCCCGCCCTTCTCCGGGTCGGGAGTAGGAGGAGTTGGATGTTCCAGAACGCCGACGACGTGAAGAAGTACATCGCCGACGAAGACGTCAAGTTCATCGACGTCCGGTTCTGCGACCTGCCCGGTGTGATGCAGCACTTCACCATCCCCGCGGCAGTCTTCGACCCGAACGAGGAGCTCGCCTTCGACGGCTCGTCGATCCGCGGTTTCCAGGCCATCCACGAGTCCGACATGGCGCTCCGCGCGGACCTCTCGACCGCGCGTGTCGACCCGTTCCGCCGTGACAAGACCGTCAACATCAACTTCTTCATCCACGACCCGATCACCGGCGAGCAGTACAGCCGTGACCCGCGGAACGTGGCCAAGAAGGCCGAGGCGTACCTCGCCTCCACCGGCATCGCCGACACCGCGTACTTCGGCCCCGAGGCCGAGTTCTACGTGTTCGACAACGTCCGCTTCCAGACCTCGGCGAACGAGTCCTTCTACCACATCGACTCCGAGGCCGGCGCCTGGAACACCGGCGCGACCGAGAACAACCGGGGTTACAAGGTCCGCTACAAGGGCGGCTACTTCCCGACCCCGCCGGTCGACCACTTCGCCGACCTGCGTGCCGAGATCTCCATGGAGCTGGACAAGAACGGCCTCCAGGTCGAGCGCCAGCACCACGAGGTCGGCACCGCCGGCCAGGCGGAGATCAACTACAAGTTCAACACGCTGCTCGCCGCCGCTGACGACCTGATGCTCTTCAAGTACATCGTGAAGAACGTCGCCTGGCGCAACGGCAAGACCGCGACCTTCATGCCGAAGCCGATCTTCGGCGACAACGGCTCGGGCATGCACGTCCACCAGTCCCTGTGGGCCGGCGGTGAGCCGCTCTTCTACGACGAGCAGGGTTACGCGGGCCTGTCGGACATGGCGCGCTACTACATCGGCGGCATCCTGAAGCACGCCCCGTCGCTGCTGGCGTTCACCAACCCGACGGTGAACTCCTACCACCGCCTGGTCCCCGGCTTCGAGGCCCCGGTCAACATGGTCTACTCGCAGCGCAACCGCTCCGCCGCGATGCGCATCCCGATCACGGGCTCCAACCCGAAGGCCAAGCGCGTCGAGTTCCGCGCCCCGGACCCGTCCTCGAACCCGTACCTCGCCTTCTCCGCGCTCCTGATGGCCGGTCTGGACGGCGTGAAGAACAAGATCGAGCCCGCCGAGCCGATCGACAAGGACCTCTACGAGCTGGCCCCCGAGGAGCACGCGAGCGTCCAGCAGGTCCCGACCTCGCTCCCGGCCGTCCTGGAGGCCCTTGAGGCGGACCACGACTACCTCCTCGCGGGTGGCGTGTTCACGTCCGACCTGATCGAGACGTGGGTCGACTACAAGCGCGTGAACGAGATCGCCCCGATCCAGCTGCGCCCGCACCCGCACGAGTTCGAGCTGTACTTCGACCTGTAAGCCAGGCCGTGCCCGTGAGCTGGGGGGACTTCATTCCGATGCCCCCTCAGTCCGCACAGAGTCCGCAAGACTAATGATCTTGCCGTTCATCACACGCTCTACAGCGGTCCGCGTGGACTCATCCGAGTCCGGCCACAGGTGACCGTAGGTGTCCAGCGTCGTCTTCGCCGAACCGTGGCGAAGACGGTGCTGGACCACTTTCACGTCTGCCCCCGACGCGATCAGCAGCGAAGCGTAGAAGTGCCGCAGGTCGTGGAACCGGAAGCCTTCCGGCAGGGTGGCCACCTTCCCGCGGATTCGGCGCATCTCGCGCTCGATCTGCCACGGGCCGACCTGCTCGCCCTCCTCGTCGACGAGGAGGTGCGCCCGCCCTACGCACAGCGGCTTGAGTACCGAAACGAGACTGTCCGGGATCGGCACCGTCTCCCCACTCATCGCCGTTTTCAACGGGAGAGCCGGGTATTGCACCGCCGGGGTGATCGTCCGGGCTGCCAGGTCGACGTCCGCCGGCCGAAGCCCGCACGCCTCCCCCACTCGCAGGCCCACGAATGCACCGAGCAGCAGAGCAGGCTGGTACTTCGCTGCGGCCAGTTCGTACAGGGCCCACAGCTGCGCTTCCGTCGCCACGTAGGCACGCTGCTTCCCAGCGCCGGGCGACGTCCTCCGCGAACAGGGGTTCGCCGACACCTTGCGGTCGAGCACGGCGTCCCGCATCACCTGCGACAGCCGCGAGTGCAGGGCGAACAGGTACGACGCGGACAGACCCTCGGACCCCAGTCGCGCGAGCCAGTTGCGCACCATGCTCGGCTGCACCGCGACGAGCGGGAGCGGGCCGAACTCCTGCCGGATACGGGCCAGGTGCACGTTCGCCTGCCGGACGCTCGATGCCCTGCGCGATCCGTATCCCTGAATCCATACGTCGCACCACTCGTCGACGGTGACCTTCCGCGACTTCGGGTCGACGTACTGACCCGTGACGATGCTCGCCGACTCCTCGTCGATCCAGCGCTGAGCGTCGACGCGCCGGCCGAAGTGCCGCGCGTGCTCACGGCCAGCAACGTCCCGGTACCGGGCCCGCCACTTCCCGTTGGGGCGCTTAGCGATACTCGCCATCGCTTCCCCTCTCTTGCAGCTGGTGCAGAGCCGTCGTGAGCTGGTGGATGGACGTCTGGATGCCGTTGATCTGGTCGGCCCTGTCCTTGGCCGGCGGGAGGTACATACGCCCCTGCTCGGCTTCCGGCATCTCGCCCTGGTGCTCGATGGCGTTGGACCCCGGCAGGGGCCAGTGCCCACGAATCCAGCCGCGGGTGTGATCTACAGGGTTCGTTCGTTCAGGGCTGACTCGGTACGGTTCGTCGCCGGCGCTCGCCTCGATGGGCAGCAGCAGGTGTACCGGGCCGACGTTCAACACCACAGCCAGAGCCAGCCATTCAGTAAGCGTCAGCTCCTGCCGGTTGCCGTTCTCCAGCTTCGCCACCGTGCTGCGAGTCCAGGGGACGCCCTGTTCTACCAGGCGCTCGGCTACCTGCTCGGCAGTCAGACCGCGTCGCTTGCGTGCCTCACGTACACGCTTCGCCACGGTGGCCGTGGGGGACCACGCTTCGCTTTGTTCCATGAGAGCACGCTAATGGGAACTTGCGGAACGCGCAAGAGCGGGGCACTATGAGCAACGACGGGCGACCATTGCCCGTGAGTGTTCTTTCAAGGGACGTTTACGGTCCTTTGAAACCCAAGGAGGGGTGATGGCTCCCAAGGTCCAGCTCTACTCGCCTGCCGCACTGGCCGAATACCTCGGCGTTCCGCTCAAGACCGTCTACCGGTGGAACCACACCGGCACCGGCCCGAAGCCCTGCCCGGTCGGAAGGCACGTCCGCTACCGGCCCGCAGACGTCGAAGCATGGCTCGACCGGCAGCAGGGCGGGAGCGCGGCGGCGTGACCGGCACGCACAACGCCCCCGGCGGCGAACCGGGGGCGGTGAGAGACCAGCTGGGCGGCGGGTCGACTCCCACCGTACCGAACTCCGGTCGGCGCCTGCGCGCCATTCCCGAGAATGCCACCGCAGGGGACGTCACCGCGCTCCGTGCCGAGATGCAGGTAGCCGCGCTCGGTGTCGACAGCTGGCCGACCTACGGTTCCCCGACCTGGCTGCGGCTCGCCCCGAAGGACCCGCGCGCGTACGCGGCCATCCTCGAAGCGGCCGAGCGGCACCGCCGAGCCGATGCCGAGACGCAGCGTCTCGACAGGCTCATGGACGAGGACCCGGTGACGTGGTGGCGAGAGATCACCGCAGACGCCAACGCCTACGCAGCGCGGCAGGGCCACGCAATCGCTGCCCGCCGCACCGCCGAAGAGATCCGTACCGCTCGCGACAGGGCCACTCACCGGGAGCCGCACCAACTGCGCGCGACGCCTGGTTGGCCGCCCATCGCCATCCCCGGGCACCCGGGCCGGTACCTCACCCATGGTCAGGAGATCAGCGCGTGACCACCTCATATGACCCCACGGGCCTGCCGCCGGACGACATTCTTACGGCAGGACTGGCAGACCTGCCCGCCCTTGAGTGGGACGACGGCCCGGTTGAGCAGCCCGGCCCCATCGGCAGGAAGCTGCGCCTTACTCGCGCCTCGGACATCGAGCCCGAGCCCGTTGTCTGGGCCTGGCTCGACGAAGAGGAGGGACGTGTCCCTGCCGGGGCGCTGTCCATCGCCGCCGGCAGGGAAGGCACCGGAAAGTCCTCGTTCGGCATGTGGATGGCCGCCCACATCACCGCGGGCACACTGCCCGGAGCGTTCCAAGGCCGCCCCCGCGCCGTCTTCTACGTCGCCGTAGAGGACTCCTGGAAGCACACAATCGTGCCGCGCCTCATGGCTGCCGGGGCAGACCTCGACCTGGTGTACCGGGTCGAGGCCGTCGAAGCAGAGTTCGGCGAGACAACGCTCAGCCTGCCCCAGGACAACAGCCTGATGGAGCAGGCCATCAAGGACTACGACGTGGCCTTGGTCGTCCTCGACCCGCTCATGTCGTGCATGGGCAAGGGCATCGACACCCACCGGGAGCGCGACGTACGGACCGCCCTTGACCCGCTCGCACAGATGGCCGAGCGGACCGGCTGCGTCCTGCTTGGCATCGCCCACTTCGGCAAGGGCGCCGGCACGGACCCGTCCGCGCTCATCACCGGGTCCGGCGCGTTCAAGAACGTCCCCCGGGCCGTGTTCGGATTCGCCCGCGACGACGACAACGACTGCCGGGTAATGAGCCAGTCGAAGAACAGCCTCGGCAGGGACGACCTCCCGTCGCTCACCTACAACATCGCCACCGCCGAAGTGGAGACGAAGAAGGGCGCCGCGTACGTCGGCCGCTTCGTCTTCACCGGAGAGGCGACCCGCAGCGTTCAGGAGATCCTCGCGCAAGGACAGGAGGGCGACCGCGGCGAGCGGGATGAGGCCGGGGCGTGGCTCGTCGACTACCTCACGGACAACGGCGGAGAGGCGTCCGCCGGCGACGTCATCAAGGCCGCGGAGAAGGACGGGTTCGCCAAGCACACCATCCAGCGGGCCCGCTCGAAGGCGGGCGTCACCTCCCAGAAATCGGGGTTCGGGAAAAGCTGGGTTTGGGTACTCAGCGTGACCGACACCGACGAAGGCAACACGAAGGTGACGAAGATGACGCCGAATCCGACGTCAGAATCTTCGTCTTCTTCGTCACCTTCGGGGTCACCTTCGGCACCCGAGTCACAGAACGTCACCCCAGTCGGGTTGCTCTGCACCGTCTGCCGGACCCCCCTCGACCCCGTGCACGCGACTACCGGCGACACCACACACCCCACCTGCTGAACCGAAGGGAGCACGCCATGAAGCCCACCCGCACAGACTTCGTCGCTGGACCGGCCAACACCCTGGCCGCCATGGTCACCAACTACCGGTGCGGCCACTGCACCGGCGTCGTCGAGGCCCTGACGACCGACGAGACGACCGGCGCCATGCACGCCTACGTCCGACATGACGACGGGTGCCCGGTCCTCACCGGGGCCGTCTCCCCGATCCCCGACACCTTCCGCGCCGCGACCAAGGAGACCCGCCATGACGTCACCGACCGCTGAGACCGTCGTCGCCCTGCTCCGCGCGGGGCTCGCCAACGACCAGGAAGGCCAGGCCGTCATCCTCGCGTCCTGCGACCCGCTCGATCTCCTCGGTGCGCTCGCCGGCTTCACCATCGCCATGGGGCACAACGTGTTCCACGGGGCCGACAACTTCGACGAGTTCCTGTCCGACTGGCAGGCCGCCCACCTGAACGACCCGATGCCGTAACATCAGTCCCGGCACGGTGCAGGCTCCGCCTCACCCAACGACCACCGACCAGGGCCCCGCCCCGGTGGTCGCCTGAATCTCCCTCAGCGCCGATCTCCGGCCGCGCGAGTGCACCGCACCGCGGACCCGTCGAGACCTCCGGCGCAGACCACCTCACTGCGTATCAGGAGACCCTCGTGCCTACCAACACCCTGCCCACCGCTGCCAGCCTCACCGAGCGCCAGCCCGGCCAGACCTTCCAGCAGCACATCGAAGCCGTACGCCAGGCCATGAGCGGCCGCCTCGGCGCAATGCAGACCCTCACCGACAACGCCACCGTCGAAGGCCGCGAGCTGCTCGCCTCCGAGCAGCGCGAGTTCGACGCCCACGACGATGAGACCCGCCGACTCGGGATCGTCCTGCGCCGCCTGGAGAACTCCCCGGAGGGCCGCCAGGTCGACTACGGGCAGATCCTCACCACCGGCACCACCAGCCGCACCGCCGCGCCCGAGCTGCCCCTGCTGACCCGGGGCCAGTCCTTCGCCGACTGGACCGCCCGGCACGGCCACGGTGCCCCGCAGGAAGGTGGGGAGGTTCGCCTGGGCGCCCTGCTCCGTACGTGGGTCACCGGCCGCCGGGACGGCCTGAACGACGCTGAACTCCGCGCCATGGCCGAAGGCACCGCAACCGCCGGCGGCCACCTCGTACCGACGCCGACCGCCGCACAGCTCATCGACCGGGCCCGGAACACCGCCCGCGTCTTCCAGGCCGGGGCGACCACCGTCCCCATGGACTCGGCCACCCTCAAGGTCCCCCGGCTCACCGGCAGCTCGGCCCCGGCCTGGCGCAACGAGAATGCGCCCGTCGCCGAAGGTGACCTAACCCTCGATGCCGTGACGCTCACCGCCCGCTCGATGGCGTTCCTCGTCAAGATGAGCCGCGAACTCATCGAGGACAGCCAGCCCGGCATCGTCAACGTCATCGAGACCGACCTCGCCGCGCAGGTCGCCCTGGAGCTCGACCGCGTCGCCCTGCGCGGCACCGGCACCGCACCCGAGCCCCGCGGCGTCCGCAACCAGACCGGCGTAACCCTCATCTCGCACGGCACCAACGGCGAGACCATCGCCAACCTGGGATACGACATGCTCATTGACTCCCAGGCCGCGATCCGGGCGCAGAACTTCGAGCCCACCGCCGTCATCGACTCCCCCCGTACAGAGCAGGGACTCGCCAAGCTCAAGGATCTCAACGGGCAGTACATCCAGCCCCCGGCCGGCCTGCTGCCCCGGCACCCCACCAACCAGATCCCCATCAACCTCACCGTCGGCAGCAGTACCGACACCAGCGAGGTCTACACCGGGCAGTGGGATCAGCTGTACTTCGGTCTTCGCACCGGGCCTATGACCATCCAGCTCGTGGAGCGGTACGCCGACGTCGGTCAGGTCGCGCTCCTCATCTGGATGCGCGGAGACATCGCCCTCGCCCACGGTGAGGCGTTCGCCGTCGACCTCGGAGTGCGAGCATGAGCGACCACATGAACCAGGCCGACGTACCCAACACCGGCCCCGGCCCCGGCCCGCACCAACCCGACGCAGTCGAGCACGCGACGGAAGACCTGCTGATCGAGCGGCCCGACCTCGGGCCCGGCTGTCACACGCTAGTCATCGCGGGCGAAGCGGTCCCGAAGCAGCACGCTGAGCGTCCACGTCAGCCCCTCCGCGCCGCGAGCAAGGCCAAGCGGCGCACCTGACTCCGGCGGGGCGTCAAACCGAACGCAGTGCCTCCTCGGCAAGGCCGGATAGGTGCTCCCACACCGAGACGCCGGCCTGCGCCCCGCCGCAGCACATCGCACAGAGTGAACAGAGCACCGACACGATCCCAGTGTCGGTGCTCTGTCGCGTGCCGGTCTCGCGCGTAGGGAGGGAGCTGGGTCAAAACTTGAACCCGCAGATGGGCGACCCAAACGCCCTTGTCGCCCTGTTTTTTGCGCGGCCATTTTCAAAGACGATCTTGACCCCAATTCAAGTTCCAACCCAATTATGAGCGTCACTCTCCGTGATGTAACGCTCGGTTAGTGCACTGCGTTGCGGGCAATGGCCCGAACTCCCGAGCTCGGGCGCAATCTTTCGCAACTGCTGCCCTTGGCCCGACTGGTGGATGCATGCTGGTCGCCCTACCAACGGGAAGGGAGCGCCAGCATGACGCTCAGGTTCATCGGCACCACGTCCGAGCACGGCAACTGCCCGACGCTGTACGAAGTCGAGGAAACCGGCGACATCGTCGTCCAGGGCGACCGCCTCACGAAGCCCGAGGACCTTGCCCAGCTGCGCGACGTCGGCGAGCACGAGACGTTCGTCGTCATCCCGCGCGCGCTCTTGACCCGCTTCGCCCCCAAGGAGTGACCGTGCCGCCGCTGATCCCCTTCAAGGAGATCACTCACCACTTTGCCGAGTTCCAGCACACCGCGTTCCGCCTGGAGACCCGCCGGGGCTACGCCACCGACCGGTCCGGCGCCCGCTTTCAGGCGTTCATGGGCGATACCGACCCGGCTCCGGAACCGGATCACCCGTGGAACGTGAACGTACGGGCCAAGGCCGAGCAGGGCGCACGGTTCTCCCGCGTACGGATCGTTGACGACCCGCCCACGGACGGGCAGCGCTTCCTCATGGCCACAGCCGCCGGGAACGTGGATGCGGGCGAGGACATTCGTGTATTGCCCCGCGCCCACGCGGAACAGCTCGGTCTGCCCAACTGCGATCTGTGGTTGTTCGACTCCCGCATCCTGGTGCGCATGCACATCGACGACACCGACACCACGATCGGCGTTGAGCTCGTCGAGGACCCGGGCGAGGTGCTGGACGCGTGCCGGGCCCGTGACGCCGCCCTCGCGGCTGCTCGGCCTTCTGCCGAAGTCTGGGCGCGGGTACGTTCGTCCGTGTGAGTACGGACTTCCAGAGCGGCCGTGAGGCTCTCGGTGCGCGGCTGAGCGAACTGCGCGCCGAGACCGGTCTCAACGGCAAGGAGTTCGCCGCGCGGCTCGGCTGGCAGCGCTCGAAAGTGTCCCGGCTCCAGAACGGCCGGCAGACCGCCACCCCCGGTGATCTCGAAGCGTGGGCCAACGCAGCGGGACACTCCGGCGCGTTCGCCGAGCTGCTCTCGCGCCTGCGCGGTCTGGAGTCACAGCAACGGCACTGGCGCCGCCAACTCGCCGCGGGACACGCCCCAGTGCAGGACCGGTACGTCGTCGAGTACCGGCGAACCGCCACGATGCGCGGCTACGAACCCACCGTCATCCCGGGCTTGTTCCAGACCCCGGACTACGCCCGCCACCTCCTGGTGCAGAACGCCGAGCTGATGCGCTCCCCACGGGACACCGACGCGGCCGTGCAGGCCCGCATGCACCGACAAGCGGTGCTGTACGAGGCAGGCAAGCTGTTCCGCGTCCTCATCTGGGAAGGCGCCCTGCACGCGTTCGTCGGCACCCGGGACGCCATGGCCGGCCAGCTGGACCGCCTCGTCGGCCTCATCGGCATGTCCACGGTGGAGCTCGGCATCGTTCCCCTTGGTGCTCCGATGGGCATCACGCCGAAGCATGGTTTCTGGATCTTCGACGAGGAGCGGGTCATCGTCGAGACGATCAACACCGAGTTGCAGTACGACGCCGCCGACGACCTCGCTCTGTACGGCCGCGTCTGGGACCAACTGCACGCAGCCGCGGCGTTCGGGCCGCAGGCGCACCGCCTCATCGCCCGCGCGCGAGCAGCGATTGCGGCGGCCTGAGCAACCGGCTCCAACTCGCCCGCAGGCCCGCGCAATCCCGTGCAATCGCCGCGCGGCCAGGCGGCGCCGGTTCCTACCTTGCTGGTCATGGCCACCATGGAGAGCATTCCGACGCCCGCATCCTTCGCCTGGTGCCACTGGCACGAGGGCCCGTCCGGCACCGCCGAACTGATTCGCATCATCGAGCAGGGCTCCGGCCCGGGGGCGGCCCTGTACGCCTGTGCCCCGTGCAGGGAGCAGCGCCGCCTCGTCCCCGACTGGCAGGCGTAGCCGTGCCGCCGGCAACCGAGGTGAAAGCCCCGGCCTGCCGGATCGACGAACACCGGTACTGCCCCGGCCCGTACGTCATCCGGCGGTCGGGCGCCCCGGCGTGGGAGGTGCCGATCGAAGTGCACCGGTGCGACTGCTCGTGTCACACCCTGCCGCCAGGCCAGACCGCAGCGCGCTGAGAACGCGAAGGGGCCCCACCGAGTGACGTTCGGTGGGGCCCGCTCGCTGCGCCCTACGGGGCCTGCGTATTACGCCCGTCATACGGGCTGACCGAGTGGCCGTTGATGTGCGGCTCGACGCCTTCGGGGACGACACCGGCCGACCACGAGTTGCGGTACGCCCACGCGATCAGTGACACCGCGTGTTTCACGGCGTCCGAGGCCGTAATACCGGTCGACATCATCACGGCCAGGTCGTCATGCAGCTCGTCGTCGACACGGACCGACAGGCCCTTGCCCGACTTCGGCGGGGTACTCACCGACTCTCACCGGCCTTGAGCGCGCTGAGCTGCCGGGCGAGGCGCCGCAGCGTCCCCGCATAGTCGACGAGGACCGCGGCCAGGCCGTCCAGCTCGGCCGGGGTGAGTGCGCGGGCGAGGTGACCCATCTCGACGAGGGCGCCGACGCTGCGGTCGGAATGCTCGACGAACGGGTCCTGCACCAGGGCCGCGTAGGCCAGCTCGTCCCCACCGAACTCGGCGCGGTGGGCGGTGCCGAGGTGCCCGGTGTCGCACAGCAGTTGCGGCACCTTCCCGTCATGGCCGGTGCACCACGCGGGTTCCGGGATGGTGACGTCCCCGCGGTCGAGGGTGTGCACCGTCACGGTGCGCAGGGTGGTCATCGGCCGGCCGCCTCGTCCATGAGGGCGAGCAGCTGCTCACCGCTGATGCGCGTGTCGTCGAACGTGACGGTGCACCGCCCGTGCCCGTGCTGCTCGATACGCACCGGCAGCTCGTCCGCGGGAAGGTCGGCAATCACGGTGCGGCCGATGTTGGTGAACGCGACGGCGCGCGCGGTCGGGTACAGGTCGTTCGACTCGGTGAACAACTCTCTGGCGCTCTCGAAGCTGATCTGTGCCGGGTCGTACGTGACGCGCAGGGCGCCGTCCTTCCGGTCATAGAGGAGCGGGACGCCGTCCGCGAGGTAGTGCTCAACAAACACGGTGGCCGACCGAGCGTGGGTGTCTCCACTGTCGAGCTCTATGGTCGCCGGGCAGCCGGCGGAACAGCGGAACAACTGGGCGCCGTCCTGGGCGCGTGCGCCAGTCGGCTGCCACGGGCCGGACGTGGTCCCACAGTCGACGCAGCGGGGAAGGTGGGCGGTGGACTCGGCCTGTAGGCGCAGGGCACGGGCCGTTTCGAACGCGGATGGGGCCGGTACGGTTGTGCTCATGGTCTGGACTCCTTGACACAGAAGGTTCTGGATCAAGGCGCCGTTCGGTGGTTGCACACCGGGCGGCGCCGCGCGCGTCTCGGGAGACGCAGGGGAGCCGAGGTGGGCCACGAGCGGCAGTCCGCACACAGTCCGCCGGACAGTGCAAAACGCTGGGAAACAACGCGAACTGACGGGTAGACAATCCGCAGGTCAGGCCAAGTGTGTCGCACGTTTGCGCAGGTCGCAGCGCTGCGCGATTAGTTCGAGCTGTACTTCGACCTCTAGACCGCGGGGTCGGGTGACCGGGGCCGAAGCCCTGGAGCAGCCCGGCGGATGCACTGACCTGACGTCGGATTCACCGGTGAGGGCCGCTACCCCGTAGTCGGGGTGGCGGCCCTCACCGTCCTGGCCACTTGTCCCGGCTCTTCCGTTCTCGAACCGGACGGGAGCGTCGGCGGGCCGGGGCGGAGGAGCGCACAAGGGCTCCGGCGGCAGAATCCTCCTATGAGTACGTCGATCTCCACACCGGGCCCGGAACGGCAGAGTTCCGCCCCGCAGCCGGACCCGGGGCCTGCGGGCCCGGCGGGGCCGCCCTTCAACCGTCGTGTCCACATCGTCGCGGAGGTCCTGGACCGCCCTGAGGAACTGGACCTGCTCCAGCAGGTGTGCGACGCGATGAGCTGGCCCGTCCGCGAGCCGTTGGCCGGGGAGACCACGGTGGCCACGGACGCGAGCTGGACGCTGCGCGTGATCGAGGTCCGCATCCGCGGGGTTCGCGAGACAGCGGTCGAACAGGCGGTCGCGACCCTGGACACGCTGGCACAGAACGCCGAGCTCTCCGTGCACTGCCGCGACGCCACCCTTGTCGAGCGCGTCGCTCGGCCCCGGATCGAGTGGCACCTGCGGGGCAGGCGGAGACCGCTGGGCCGACGGATCAGCCACGTGCTCCACGTGGCCGCCCGCACCGGCGAGCACGATCCGCATGCGGGCACCGTCCGGCTGGTCCGCGTCCCGACCGGGCTCGACGAGCCCCGACCGCGCCGCCTGGCGCGTACCCGACGAGCCGCTCGGGCCGAGTTCTCGCACCATTCGCTGGCACTGCGGCGGCTGGACCCGGAGGTCCACGAGGTCGGCAGCCCTTCGGTGTCGCGGGGCGGGCACGTCCTCGCCTTCCTGGCGTTCGTCCTCACCACGGCGGCGATCTGCCTGCTCGGCGCCGGGCTCTGGCCCGCGATCGGCGCGGACAACCCACGGGTTGGCGGTCCTCTCGTTGCCCTGGCCGGGAGCTATCTGCTGGGCGGAACAGTCCTCGCGGTGCGGCGCACCCCCACGCACCGCGCCCTTCCGTGGCTCGTCCCGCTGGCCGTGCCCCTCGCGGTTCCCCTGGTGCCGTGGCTGGGAACGCTCGTCCAGCGGGCGTATCTGTCACCGTTCGACGTGCGCCCCGCTCCTGGGAGCGAGGGGCCGGGCAGTATCCAGGCGGGACTCTGGATGCTGTGCGTGTTCGTCGCGACGGCGCTGCTGCCGGTGGCGTATCTGGGGTGGATGCGGTTCCTCGCCCCTTCCCTGCGAGTTCAGGGGCCGTGGCTGTCCTGGGCGCCGGCGGTGACCCTGGGCCTGGGTATGAGCTTGGTCTTCACCCTGCTCATCCTCCACACGGCGGCGAGCAGTGGCGCGGAGCACCGCGCGCTCGCCGCGGCCGGTCACGACATCCCGGAGTACTTCGGCGTCAGCGCCGAGTACGCGTGCGTGGAGCCGACCTCCCGCGAAGCGCCGTACTACGGCACTCCGCCTCCCCGCAGCGGTCCGGTGGTGATCTTCGGGCAGTCCGGTGACCGGCTCGAGTTCTGGGACCCCGCCGCCGAGCAGAACACGAGCATCCGTCTGGAGGACGCTCGCATCAAGGTGGTCCCGCGCAGCGACTCACCGTGCACCGAGGCCGCCCGGTAGCCGGCGCCCTGGACGATCGGGGGGCACCGGCACAAGACCTGGCTGAACTGGAGCGCATGACGGCGTTCCTAGCCGTCATGGAGTTCCCCGGCCCTGCCGGGGAAGCCCGGCCCCGTGCGCAGGCATCGGCCGGCGGCCGGCCGGCGAGGTGAGCGGGCGGGGTCGTCCGAGCGCCGGGGTTGTCAGACCCGTGAGCCAGAATTCCGGACATGCCCTCACCACGCTCGGACATGGCACTTGAGCTCCATCTCCAGAAGATCCGCTCCGCCGCCGCGGCGACGGATGTCGAGCAGGCGGTCGGCCTCGCCCTGGGACATGTGCGGTCCGGACCGGGAGGGAGACGGAGAGGCGGCAAGCGGCTCACGGAACTCCTCGGTGCGGCACGGCTGACGGCTGCGCGAGCCGAGGAGTGGGAGGTCGTGCGGTCCCTGCAGGACGCCATTCACTACACGCGGGGCGATCTCCTCAGGCCCGACTACGAGGAGAAGTACCGGCTGCACTATCTCGACCACGGTCCACGCGACAAGCTGGGGCTCGATTCGATCGCCAGAACCGTCACCATGACCAACGAGTTCTGGTCCATGACGGCCCGCCATTACCTCGGCGAGCATCCCGAAGCCGGTCTCGAAGAGATCCTGGAACATGTGCGCTCACTGGGCGAGGATGCCCGCTTCATGCAGGCCCCTGCGGAGGACCCGGCCCGTTACCGCATTCCTCGCGGCATATCCGAGCGCGCGATCTGGACCGAACGCGTACTGAGGAACCGCGTGGAGGTGTCGGACCCGGCCGAATCCGCCCGCCGCATCGTCGCGTCGCCCGAGGCGCTCGCCGTCCTCGCCGCGGACGAGGACGGCCGGACGGTGCTGCGCGCTGCGGAACTGCAGCGCCGGGCAGCGGACCTCGGTGATCTGCGGGCGATGACCGAGGACCCGGGGACGACCGAACACGCTTTGCAGCGCGCCCTGCGGGGAATGCACTGGATATTCGGCGGACGTGTCATCGGCGAGGCCCGGCAGCGGCGACTGGTTCCCGGCGACGAGGTGGACATCCCGCTCATCCGCGGGGACGGCTCCTTCCAGGTGGTCGAGCTGAAGAGGTCCGCAGGCGTGAAGCTCGTGAAAGAACACCGCGGTTCCCTGGTGCCCCGCAGGGACGTGCACGACGCTGTCGGCCAGGCCGTCAACTACCTGGTCGGCCTGGACGAGAACCGGGAACGCGTCTACAGGGAGTTCGGAATCGACACCCGCCGCGCGAGCGCCCTCGTCCTCATCGGTCACCCGATGAGTCAGCCCGACGTCACCGAGAAGGAGATCAACGACGCGCTGCGCGTCCACACCTCACATCTGAACAGGATCGAGGTCCTCACCTACAAGGAACTCCTGGACAGCGCGGAAAGAGCCTTGGCGCTGGGGTGAGCTGAGGGCCCGTCGCGAGTCGGGTGCCGGTCCGGCCGGGTCGGCGTACGGGTCCACCTGTGCCCCGGTCTCCCGGGGCACAGGTGTCAGGTGCGGGTCCCGGGGGTCAGCGGCCGTGGCGGATCAGGGTGCGGACCATGCGGCAGGTGGTGTCGGACGGCGGGTGGACGCCCAGGCGCTCGGCCATGGTGCGTATACGGATGTTGGTCGCGCTCGACGGCTGGTAGACGCCCGCGTCGAGCAGGGCGATCGTCAGGCGCATCGCTTTGAGGCGGCGGTTGTGGGAGACGTACCACTCGCGGGGCCGGCCCGCGGGGAGTCGCTTCCTGCGGGGCGGCGTGGTGAGCTGGGTGTGAAGCGGCTTGGTCGTGACTGCGGCGACGGCCATCGGCAACCTCCTGGCACGGTGGTGGGACCCTCACGAACTCCCTTTATTTTACCGCCCCGCACTGACAATCGTCCCTGGCCAGACGGGCTTTCGCGAGGCACGGACGGCGCTCACCCGCGTAACCTGGGCGCCATGGAGATCTGGATCAACCCGGCGTGTTCCAAGTGCCGCAGCGCAGTGGATCTGCTCGACGCGGAGGGCGCCGAGTACACCGTCCGCCGCTACCTGGAGGACGTGCCGTCGCCCGACGAGATCCGGGCCGTGCTCGGACGGCTCGGTCTCGAACCGTGGGACATCACACGGACCCAGGAGAGCGCGGCGAAGGAGCTCGGTCTCAAGGAGTGGCCCAGGGAGGCCGGCTGGCGGGAGCGGTGGATCGAGGCGCTCGCCGCGCATCCGAAGCTGATCCAGCGGCCGATCATCACCGCGGACGACGGGACGGCGGTCGTGGGCCGTACGGACGAGGCGGTACGGGACGCGCTGAAGCGCTGAGCGTCCCCCCGGCGGTCAGCGTTCGTCGCTTCCGGCGCGCTTACCCGTGGCCAGGGCGATGCGGTTCCAGGTGTTGATGGTGAAGATCAGGGCGAGCAGCCGGGCCAGCGCCGGCTCCTCGAAGTGCGTGGCGGCCCTCCCGTACACCTCGTCGGAGATCCCGCCGTCCGCGACCCGGGTGACCGCGTCGGTGAGGGCGAGCGCCGCCTGCTCCTTCTCCGTGAAGAAGTGCGTCGCCTCCCGCCATACGGCGACCATGTGCAGGCGCTCCTCGCTCTCGCCCGCCTTCCGGGCGTCGGTGGTGTGCATGTGGAGGCAGTACGCGCAGTGGTTGAGGTGCGAGGAACGGATCTGCACCAGCTCCACCAGCGTGGGGTCCAGCCCTTCCCGCGCCGCCGCGTCCAGGCCGATCACGGCCCGGAACGCCTTGGGGGCGGCCTTCGCGAAGTTGAGCCGGACGGTGGTGGCGGTGGTCTCCGAGGTGGCGGACGGGGCGTCGGACTTGATCTCTGTCGTCGTCATGGGTACGAATCTAGGAGAACCAGCGACCGGCTGCGGGGTGCATTTCGATGGTTGATTCCTGGGTCAATTCCGCGGAGGTGCTCGGCACCGACCTACCGCTCGCCCTGTCCGGAACCGGCAGCCGGCGGGCCGTCCTGATGCGGGCGCTGCGCGAGGCGGTGCGCAGCGGGCGGCTCGCCCCGGGCACGCGCCTGCCGCCGTACCGTTCGCTCGCCGTCGATCTGGGACTGGCCCGCAACACCGTCGCCGACGCCTACGCGGAGCTCGTCGCCGAGGGCTGGCTGACCGCGCGCCAGGGGTCGGGCACCCGGGTCGCCGAGCGGGCGGCCCCCGTGACTCCCGTGCACCGGCAGCGGACCCGGCCCCGGACGGCCCGGCCGGTCCACGACCTGGTGCAGGGGAAGCCCGACCCCTCGGTCTTCCCCCGCACGGCGTGGCTGGCCTCGGCCAGGCGGGCGCTCACCGGGGCGCCGGACGACGCCTTCGGACCGGGTGATCCGCGCGGGCGCCCGGAGCTGCGGCGGGCCCTGGCCGGCTATCTGGCCCGGGTGCGCGGCGTCCGGACGGCGCCGGAGCACATCGTGCTCTGCTCGGGCGCCGCACACGGGCTGCGCCTGCTGGCGGACGTGCTGGGCGGGCCGTGGGCGGTGGAGGAGTACGGGCTGCCGTTCCACCGGGAGCTGCTCACCGCCCAGGGGTCGGCACCCGGCCGCTCCCCGTCGACGGGAACGGCGCCTTGGTGGGCGGGTTGCTGGGAGGTGACCGTGCGGTGCTGCTCACCGCCGCGCACCAGTTCCCGACGGGCGGGCCCCTGCACGCGGAGCGGCGTGCCGCCGTCGTCGACTGGGCGCGGGCGAGCGGCGGCGTGGTCGTGGAGGACGACTACGACGGCGAGTTCCGTTACGACCGCCAGCCGGTGGGCGCGGTGCAGGGCCTCGACCCGGACCACGTGGTGCTGCTGGGTTCGGTGAGCAAGAGCCTCTCCCCCGCGCTGCGGATCGGCTGGCTGGTGCTTCCGGAGCGGCTGGTGGAGGACGTCGTGGCGGCCAAGGGCGCGCGGGAGCAGTGGTCGAGCGCCACGGAGCAGCTGACGCTCGCGGACTTCGTCGCGTCGGGATCGTACGACCGCCAGGTGCGCCGGATGCGGCAGCGCCACCGGCGAAGGCGCGACCAGCTCGTGGCCGCCCTGGCCGAGCGGGCGCCGCATGTGCGGGTGTCCGGGATCGCGGCGGGGCTGCACGCGGTCCTGGAGCTGCCGCCGGGGACCGAGCACTCGGTGGTGCGGGCGGCGGCCTGGCAGGGGCTGGCGGTCGAAGGGCTCTCCGGCTACCTGCATCCGGCCGTGGCGGAAGGCGGGCGGGACGGGCTGGTCGTGGGGTACGCGACCCCCGCCGAGCACGCCTATCCGCCCGCCCTGGACGCCCTGTGCCGGGCGTTGCCACCGCCCGGGTGAGGACGCGGCCGCCCTGCGGAAGTCGCTTACGGAGGCCGCCTCACGGAGGTCAGACGCCGGGCGCGGGCGGCGGTCCGGCGTCGGCCCTGGTCTCGGCACCGGCCCTGGCCTCGGCCTCGGCCAGCAGCTCCGTCAGGCGCAGCCCGAACCGTACGTCGCAGGGGTGCGCCACTCCCGTACGCACCGCCTCGGTCAGCGCGTCCACCGCGCCGTGGAAGGCGCCCACCGCGTCGCCCCACTCCGGCAGGGTGACCACGCCGTGCTCGCCCCTCAGCTCGATCTCCACGCCCGCCGCCGCCACGGGCGCGCCCAGTCCGAGCGTCACCGTGCTCGATGCCCCGGAGGTGTGGCGCAGGACCAGGTGGGTGGTGTCGGAGGGGCCGGGGGCCGCGGTCACCCGGGTCACCTCGCCCAGTACCGGGATCAGCACCGACAGCACGTGGGGGCCGACGTCCCACAGGCCGCCCTTCTCCCGGCGCCAGGGGGAAGCGGCGTACTCGCTGGCCGCCTCCGGGGCGTAGAGCGCGCCGAGCCACTGGGCGCGTGCGGTGAACCAGCCGTCCAGCGCCGCCTGTTCGCCGATCCAGCGGGCCGTCTCCGGGGCGAACCGCAGGGTGCAGAAGACCACGGACGCGACGCCGGCCCGTTCCGCCGCTCCGGCGACTTCCCGCGCGCCCGCGACCGTGGTGGCGATCGGCTTGTCCATCAGCAGGTGGCAGCCGGCGGCGGCGGCGCGGACGGCCAGCGGGGCCTGGATGTCCGGCGGCAGCGCGAAGGCCACCGCGTCGCTCGCCGCGAAGAGCTCGTCGACGCCCGCCTCTGCGCTGTACGCCTTGGTGCCGTGGGCGGCGGCCAGCTCCTCCGCGGCTTCCGGGCGACGCCCCCAGACACCGCTGAGCCGGACGCCCGGGTGGCCGGCGAGGGCGGGGGCCTGGGTGTTGCGGGCCCAGGGGCCCGTGCCCAGCAGGCCGATCCGCAGCGGTGTGTTCGGAGCACTTGGTGTGGTCATGGGGCCAGTGTGCCGCCCGTACCGCCCCGTATACGACGCGGGCGCTCCACGCGCTCCCCGTCGTTCCGGTTACCGGCGCACGGAAGAGGTGCGGTTACGGAGGAAACCTCGGTAACACGGGGTTCACATTCGGGCAACGGCCGGGAAATCGCGTCTTGCGAAGCTGCGCGGCATAGACCGCAGCACCCCCCGAAGGATGGCTTCCGTGACGTTCAAGGCTGAGTACATCTGGATCGACGGCACCGAGCCGACCGCCAAGCTTCGCTCCAAGACGAAGATCATGGCCGGATCGCCCTCCACGGATGTGGCGGACCTGCCCATCTGGGGCTTCGACGGTTCGAGCACCAACCAGGCCGAGGGCCACGCCTCCGACCGGGTGCTGAAGCCGGTCTTCACGTGTCCGGACCCGATCCGCGGCGGTGACGACGTCCTCGTCCTGTGCGAGGTCTTCAACATCGACATGACGCCGCACGAGTCCAACACCCGTGCCGCGCTGCGTCCGGTCGCCGAGCAGTTCGCCGGCCAGGAGCCGGTCTTCGGCATCGAGCAGGAGTACACCTTCTTCGACGGCCACCGCCCGCTCGGCTTCCCCGAGGCCGGCTTCCCGGCCGCGCAGGGCGGCTACTACTGCGGTGTCGGCGCGGACGAGATCTTCGGCCGCGACATCGTCGAGAAGCACCTCGACAACTGCCTCAGGGCGGGCCTGGCCATCTCCGGCATCAACGCCGAGGTCATGCCCGGCCAGTGGGAGTTCCAGGTCGGACCGGTCTCCCCGCTGGAGGTCTCCGACCAGCTGTGGATCGCCCGCTGGCTGCTGTACCGCACCGCCGAGGACTTCGAGGTCTCCGCGACCCTGGACCCCAAGCCGGTCAAGGGCGACTGGAACGGCGCCGGCGCGCACACCAACTTCTCCACCAAGGCGATGCGCGAGGGGTACGAGGCGATCATCACCGCCTGCGAGTCGCTGGGCGAGGGCTCGAAGCCGCTGGACCACGTCAAGAACTACGGCGCGGGCATCGACGACCGTCTGACGGGTCTGCACGAGACCGCCCCGTGGAACGAGTACAGCTACGGCGTCTCCAACCGCGGCGCGTCGGTGCGCATCCCGTGGCAGGTCGAGCAGGACCGCAAGGGGTACATCGAGGACCGCCGCCCCAACGCCAACGTCGACCCGTACGTCGTCACGCGGCTCATCGTCGACACCTGCTGCACCGCGCTGGAGAAGGCCGGCCAGGTCTGATCCCGCTCTTCGTCCGTACGCGGGGGTGCCCACCGGATTCCGGTGGGCGCCCCCGCGTACGGACGGGTGTACCGACGGGTGAGAGGCCCTGCTGCCCCGGCCCGATGTCTGATTCAATGGGGGCATGGCCAGCTTCCAGCACATCTCGTCGGGTCGCAGCGACCTGGAGCCGTTCTGGCCCTCCCGTCAGCACCATGACTTCGACCGGGTGTGTCGCCGCGCGTGGAACGCGCAGGCCCTCTAAAGCCGCTCACCCCGGTCTTCGGCCCGCGCGTACGACGTACGTCCCAGACGACTCCTCGCGCGAAAGAGCTGACCCTCATGGCGAACACCCGTACCGTCTCCGCCCCTTCCGCCGGCCGCCCCTTCTCTCCCCACCGCCCCCGGCTGCGCTCCGTCGACGCCGACGAGGCCGTCCGGTTCTCCGACGTGGCCGAGCTGCTGCCGCCGGGAGCCACCTGGCTGCCCGCGCCTCAGCACACCCTGCCCGTGCTGCCGGGGCAGCCTGCGATGGTCGGCTATCTGGTGCTCGTACCGGCCGACCAGCAGCCGGTCGCGGACGAACCGGATGGCGGGCCCGTCCGTATCGACCCCGTCCGGCGCACCGCCGTGGTCGACGGTGTTCCGCTGGACCTCACCTATCTGGAGTTCGAACTCCTCGCCCATCTCGTGGCGTACCCCCACCGGGTCCACACCCGCGATCAGCTGGTGACCACGGTGTGGGGGTACGGGCACGTGGGCGACGGGCGCACCGTGGACGTCCATGTGGCCAGGCTGCGGCGGAAGCTGGGCGCACAGCACCGGGGCACGATCCAGACGATCCGGCGGGTCGGCTACAAGTACGCTCCCTGACCCCGCGGCCGGGGCGCCCCGCGGCCGGCGCACCCCGGGTGACAGGCGGCCACCGCTCCGGTGGCCGCCTGCTCGCGGTGCCGGTGTATTCGGATGCGAGGGCAGGGCCCGGGCGCCCGGCGGCCGGGAGCCCGCCGCCCCGCCCGGCAGGCTCAGCCCGTGAACCACCCCGCCGCGTCGAGACGGAACGCGTTCGCGGGCGCCATCGCGCGCAGACCGGCCTCGATCCCCGCGACGCGTTCGGCGCCGAGTGCCTCGACCCACCCCGCCCGGATGCGGTCGAACCCCTGGGCGGACCTGAGGAGCACCTCGGTGCCGCGTGAGGTGAGCCGTACGAGCTTGCGGCGGCCGTCCTGCGGATCGTCGACGCGCTCCACGTAGCCAAGGGCCTCCAGTCTCTCGACCGTCTTGCCCGCCGCCTGCTTGGACACCCCGAGCCGGCGGCCGACCTCGCCGGCGCTCGCGCCGTGCTGCCCGACGGCCTGGAGCGCGAAGCCGTAGGCGGGCCGCACGTCCGGGTGGCCGTGGGCGGTCAGCTCGCGGTGCAGCTCGTCGATGATCGAGCGGAACCCGGCGAACAGCAGCAGCGGCAGCTCGAAACCGGCGCCTCCCTCAGACTCAGTCATTACGCGACTCGGCAACTGGACTCACCTTTTCGTCAAACACATTGTCGAGTTTACGGCGAGAGGTGTCCATATCACCCCGACCACGCCGGACCCCCGCATGGCGGAGTGACCATCCCATCATTCGCTCGTTCTGCTGAACATGTCTCCCAGTCGAGCAGTGCCCTCCTCTGCCGGACGCCGCACGGTGGGAGCGGCGGGTCCTGAGCAGGCGGACGCGGCGCTGGTCGAGCACTACGCGCGGCTGACGCGGCTCGGGTATCTCGTGCTGCCGTCCTCGCTGGGCTGCGGCCGAAGGGTGCTCGTCGCACACCGGCTCGTCCAGCGGTCCCTGCCCCGGTCGCGTCAGGCGGGCGAGGCGGGCGGGCCGCCGTCACCGCGCGGGCCGGAAGGGGCGGCCGCGGTCGACCCGGGTTACGCGGATCTCCGGGTGCGGGTGGTGCGCGCGGCACTGGAGGCGCAGGGAGCGGCGGGGCGGGGCCGGGCCCGGTGGGTGCGGGGGGCGTCCTTGCTGCCCCAGGTGTGGGGGCTCCGGTTGTTCCCGCGCTCGGGCGGCGCCGACGAACTCGCCCTGGAGGAGACGCTGTCCGCGCTCCCGGGGCCGTGCCGGGCCGCCCATGTGCTGCGCGCTCTGGAGGGCCTGGCGGACGGGGAGGTGTGCCGGGTGCTCGCTGCCGCCGGGGTCGCGGACCCGGGTGCGGCGCTGCGGGAGGCGGACGCGGTGACCGCGCCCCACGCGCTGCTGGCGTCCCCGGAGTTCGACCCCTGTTCGTTGCAGGCCCGGCCCACCGATCTGCTGTGCCGGCGCCGGCGGGCGCGGGCCGCGCTGGCCGGGTTCGGGGCGCTGGTCGCGTGCGGGGCACTGCTCGTGATGCCGGGGGGCGGCTGGGGGCCGGACGGTGCCTCCGCCACCGCTTCCGTACGCGACCCGGTGAACCGGCGGGCCCTGGAACCGGCCGCCCTGCTGCGGGTCCCGCCGACGTCCTGGCAGCGCTCGGTCCGTACCGACTTCACGGTCTGGCCCGCTCGCGGCGACCGCACCCGGGATCGCGGACTGCTCCGCCGGGCGCTCGGCGTCTGGGCCCTGCCCGGCCCCGGCGACCGGTCCACCGCGACACCTGGCACGCCCACCGGACCTCCGATGGGACCCCCGCAACTGCTGTACGCGGGAGTGGTCGACGAGGCCGCGGTGGTGCTGTTCCACGACGGGCTGCGCATCGTGCGCTATGCCGAGCCCCGGGGGCCCGGCCGGGCCAGGGGTGCCGTGCTCGACTTCGCCCGGGTCGACGGCGCGGACGCGGTGGGCTCGAACGCCCTGGTCGTGGGGCGCTCGCCCGGCCGGGTCCGCTATCTGACGGCCCCCTGGGTGCGCGCGGTCGCCGTACGGGACCTGCTGGCACCGGGCGCGGCGCCCCGCCCGCTGGTGCGTGACGCCCACGGGGTGACCGGTCCGCTGGCCGGGCACGGGGACCCCGCCGGGCGCTGCCGTTCCTGGGAGGCCCTGGAGGTGCGGGACGCGCAGGCCGTCCGGCTGATGAGCGACCTCGGGGAGCTGACTCCGGTCCGGCTGACGTCGGGTGCCCCGTCCGCCGTCCACGACGTGTCCGGGCGGGCCGAGCGGAGGAGCTGGGCGCGCACCGCCTATCTGCTGTCCTCCGTCCGGGCGGGCGGCGTCCGCTCGGTGAACGCCTGGCTGTTCGCGCGCCAGACGCTGCCCGAGGGCAACGGGGCGGCGCGGTGGCTCTGCGTCCGCGCGGAGACCTGGCGGGGTACGGGGAGCCGGGTCCTGGCCGAGTTCCAGGCTCCGGCGGAGCCGTCCGCCCCGGGGACGGTGGCGGCGCGTGCGGAGGACTCCCGGGCGTGCGGTCCGCGCGAGCCGCGCGTGCTGGCCGGTGTGCTCTGGAAGTCGGCGGGCGGGCGGTGGTACGTGGTGGCCGCGGGGTCCGGGGAGTTCGCCTCGCTGTCCGCCACCGGGGGCGTGGTGGGCAGTTCCCGCGGCCGTCTGCTGACCGTGCCCGCCCGCGCCGGAGACCGGGCCGAGCTCAACGGCAGGCTGGCTGACGGACGCAGGGCCGGGGCCCTGCGCTGAGCGCCGGGGCGCGGCCCCGAGGGAGTGCGCCGCACACTCCTGTCCTTCGCTCGCGTCCCCTGCTGGTACGCCTCCGGCTGACGGGCGACGGCCTGTCGGCCCGCCGGCCCGGCGCTCTCCGGGGCGCGTACACCGTCGCGCCGCGCTCGGTGCTTCTCCGCCTTCCGCGCTGCCGCGAGCGGACGGCCGGTCCTCGACCGCTGACGGCTCCAGCGGCCCTCCACGGCTAGGCTGGTGGCATGACGACCGGGGTGCGGCGCAGGATGGGCGTCGAAGAACGCAAGCAGCAGTTGATCGGCGTCGCGCTGGAGTTGTTCAGCCACCGCTCCCCCGACGAGGTGTCGATCGACGAGATCGCGGCTGCCGCCGGCATCTCGCGGCCGCTCGTCTACCACTACTTCCCGGGCAAGCAGAGCCTGTACGAGGCGGCGCTCGGGCGGGCGGCCGACGAGCTCGCGGACCGGTTCCTGGAACCGCCCGAGGGGCCGCTCGGCGCCCGGCTGCTGCGGGTGATGGGCCGCTTCTTCGACTTCGTCGAGGAGCACGGCCCCGGTTTCTCCGCGCTGATGCGCGGCGGTCCCGCGGTCGGCTCCTCGACGGCGAACGCCATGATCGACGGGGTGCGGCAGGCCGCGTACGAGCAGATCATCAACCACCTCGGTGTCCAGGACCCGCCCGCCCGGCTCGAGTTGGTCGTACGCTCCTGGGTCTCCCTCGCCGAGTCGACGGCCCTGCTCTGGCTCGACGGGCGGCGCATCCCCCGGTCCGACCTGGAGATGCAGCTCGTGCACGACTTCGCCGCGCTGGCCGCGGTGAGCGCCGCCTACGACCAGGAGATGGCCGAGGTCGTGCTGCGGGTCCTCTCCCAGGAGCCGGCGGACGGCCCGTTCGGGGAGCTGCTCACACGCCTGGCGGCGCTGGCGCCGGCCGTACCCCCGCAGCGACGGCTGTGAGGCGCCCGCCGGTTCAGCTCTTGCGGTAGGACGGGTCCAGCTCCCGGGTCTCGGCCGACGCGTGGACCACGAGGTCGTCGGCGGTCTTCAGATACCCGGCCAGCAGGGCGAGGACGGACTCGGTCAGCCGCGCCCTGGTCTCCGGCGTACGGCCGGACAGCAGACCGATGGAGATGTGCACGATCGCGTCCCCCGCGGGCGCCTCCCCGACGACGGACTCCTCCACCCGCCGGAACCGGGTCTTGCAGTTGGCGGCCTTGGTGGTGACGGTCCCGGCGACCATCGGGTGCAGGGCGAGGGCGAAGCCGCGGCGGTCGAAGGTGTCGTCGAGCTCGGCGGAGTAGTCGACGGTGATCTGCGGCATCAAGCGCTCCTGGGTACGGTCCGGCGGGTTGTCGGACCTCAGCCTTACGGTGATCGCCTGGACAGCACAAGCCCGGTCGCGGTCCGGGTCCCGGTGAGGGGACGGCCCGCGACCGGGCGGTGGGGTGCCGGGCTCGTCAGCGCTGCGAGAAGACGGCGACCGTGCGTCCGGGGACGGTGAAGGTGCCGGTCTCCCTGTCGTACGCGGACGTGCGTACGGTGGCGTCGGCTCCCGCCGCCTGGACCGGGTGCAGGGCGTACGCCGTGCCCGCCCGGTCCGCGAGGCGCTGCTTCTCGGAGCCGGGGGTCGCGTTGATGACGACGACCAGCTTGCCGAGGCGCATCGTGATCACGCCGGGAGTCTCGTCCGTACCCGAGAGCGGGAACGACAGCGCGGCCTGGACGTGCTCGGTGGTGGGGAGGGAGAACTCCTTCTCGGTGGTCCGGATGGTGAGCAGGTCGCGGTAGGCGGCGGAGGCCCCGTCGATCTGCGGGCAGCCCATGGTGAGTGCGGGGTCGGCCAGCAGCGGCTTGGCGTAGGACCACTTGTCCTTGTTGTCGGCGGCGGGCGGGAGCCCCCGGCCGAACCCGTTGCCGTCGCGGCAGTCCCAGTGCAGTGCGTTGAACCAGTCACCGCTGTCGTAGGAGTTGCGGTCGAGCGACTTCGAGCGCAGCAGGTCGGTGCCCGCCTGGGAGAGCGAGGGGCCCTGCGAGAGCGTGGACGCCGCCATCGCAAGTACCTGCATCCGCGCCCGGTCGGCGGCCGAGGTGCCGGCCGGGAGCTTGAAGGCGAGTGCGTCGTACAGGGTCTCGTTGTCGTGGGCGTCGGAGTAGGCGACGGCGTCGCCGGGGGCCGCCGCGTATCCGGCGGGCGCCCCGTTGTAGTCGACGTCGGAGCCCCTGACCGTACGGCCACCGCTGTCGGTGAACGTGTAGTCGGCGAGGTTGCCGGTCAGCCCGACCTTGATCAGGTCCTGGTAGTGCAGCAGCCGGGCCCTCTGCTCGGCGGGGGTGCCGTTGGCCTTGGAGGTGTTCGGGTCGGTGTGGAGCCCGCTGGCGAAGCCCTGGACACCGGGGTCCTCGTCGAAGGGGCCGCCGCCGCGCACGGCGTCGCGGGCCCGGTCGGAGAAGGTGGCGACGCCGGTGCCCGCCATGTGCTTCTGGGTGGCCTGGACGAAGCGGGCGTCGTCGGCGATCTCACCGAAGTTCCAGCCCTCCCCGTACAGGACGATGTTCTTCCCGTCGACGCCGTCCCGGGCGGGGGTCAGCTCGTCGAGGGCCTTGCGGACCGCGAGGATGTTGGCCTTGGGGTGGTGTCCCATCAGGTCGAAGCGGAAGCCGTCGACCTTGTACTCCTTCGCCCAGGTGACGACCGAGTCGACGACGAGCTTGCCCATCATCGTGTTCTCGGGCGCGGTGCCGGCGCAGCAGGTGGAGGTGGCGACGGAGCCGTCCTCCAGGAGCCGCTGGTAGTACCCGGGAACGATGCGGTCGAGCACCGACTTGTCGTCCTGGCCCCAGGCGACGGTGTGGTTGTAGACGACGTCCATGACGGTGCGCAGTCCGGCGCCGTTGAGCCCCTGCACCATCCGGCGGAACTCGACCGTGCGCTCGGTGCCGTCCGGGTCGGAGGCGTAGGAGCCCTCGGGGACGGTGTAGTGCAGTGGGTCGTAGCCCCAGTTGAAGGCGTCCTTGGCCGCGGCCTTCGCCACGCAGTCCTGCTGTTCCTCGGAGTCGGGGGCGTACACGGACAGGTCGCAGGCGGGCCTGTGCTGGTCCGCCTTCTTCTCGGGGATGGTCCCGATGTCGAAGGCGGGCAGCAGGTGGACATAACCGGTGCCGGAGTCGGCGAGCCGCCTCAGGTGCTTCATCCCGTCCGAGCGGGTGTCGGTGAAGGCCAGGTACTCACCGGGGTGCTCCGACGTCCTGTCCGCGACCGAGAAGTCGCGGATGTGGAGCTCCTGGATCTGGGCGTCCCGCAGCGGGACGGCGGCGGGTTTCCTCAGTCCGGCCCAGCCGCGCGGGGCGAGTGTCGGGTCGGCCAGGTCGACGACCAGGCTGCGGGCGGAGTCGGCGGTCAGCGCGGTGGAGTACGGGTCGGTGACCTTGTTGGTGACGATTTTCTGGACGGTGGGCGCCCAGACCTTCACGACGTACCGGTAGGGCTTGCCGTGCCAGTTCCTCTTCCCCGTGACGGACCAGACGCCGGTGCGGTCGTCGCGCCGCATCGGCACGGACGCGCCGTCCAGTTCGAGCGAGACCGTACGGGCGGTGGGCGCCCAGACGGACAGGGTGGGGCGGCCGTGCCGGAAGACCGGGCCGAGGGCGGCGCCGCCGGCCCGCTCCCCGTACAGGGCGTCGAGCACACCGGCTGTCTGCACCCCGGTCGCGGCGAGCAGGGCTCCGTTCGCGGCGCGCTGGGTGGCGACGATCTGGCCGCGCAGGGAGTCGCGCACCCTGTCCCGGTCGCGTACGTCGACGGTGAACGCGGGATAGTCCCTGAGGTGCGGGAACTTCGCCTTCTGCGCCTCGGTGAGCGTCGAGGCGTTGAGCCGCAGCCACCGGCCCTCGTCGGAGAGCGCGCCGTCGACGACGGAGATCCCGCCGTCCTTCGCGTACACGAGCTGCTGGCTGGTGGCGTCGGTGGACTTCACCTTCCAGACGACGGTGTCGCTGTCGATCCACTGGGCCGCGGCCTCGGTGAGGTCGGGGGCGGGGCCCCCGCCTGCCTGCGGCAGGAGGTATCCGGGCGTGCCGCCGAGCATCCAGACCTCGTGCCCGTGCGACGCGAGGTCGAGGGACTGGTCGCCTGGGAGGTCCTTCTCGTCACCCTTGTGGAGGATGTAGCTGAGCGAGGTGGCGCCTTCGGTGAGCGGGACCTCGAAGGTGACGCCGTAGGTGTCCTTCCGCACCGGCTGGAGGGGCTTGGCCCAGTCGGTGGGGTTCTTCGCCCCGGTCCAGGTGTGCAGTCCCCAGCCGTCGTAGTCGCCGTCCGGGCGGTGGTAGTTGAGGACGGCCCTGGTGGTGTCCTGGGGCGGTTCGGCGCCGTCGGGCGCCTCGTCGGCCTGGCCGTCCTCGCCCTGCTCGATCCATACCTGACCGGTCCTCGCGAGGTCGACACGGCGCTGCGGGCCGTCGGCGGCGCCGTCCTTCTCCACGGTGTACGGGACGGTGGAGGCGCCCTCCTCGACCGCGATCCAGGCGAACGCCCCGTAGGCGTCCCGCCCGGCGAAGTCGGCCGTCTTCTCCCCGGACTTCAGCTGCCAGCCGTCGTAGTCGCCGTCCGCGCGCCGGTAGTGGACGACTGCGTGGTCACGCTCCACGGCGACGGGCCTCTCCGGCGGCGGGGCCTGGCCCGCCGTGGACGAGGCGGACGCACTGGCGGTTCGGCCCGTCCGGTCGACGACAACGGCCTTGTAGCGCAGGGGGTTCCGGCCGCGACCGAGCGGTCCAGATACTGGGTGACCTTGTAGGGGGCGTGGTCGGCGGAGCCGAGCGTGCGCCACTTCCCGTCGCCGGTCTGCGCCGCGAGGACGACGCGGTTGAGCTGTCCGCCCTCGACGTCGGCGGTGACCTCCACGGTGCCGGTGGCCCCGGCGGCGGGCGCCTTCAGGGTGATGGCCGGCGCGGCGCCCGGGGTGCCCAGCGGCCGGTCGGCGCGCAGCACGGTGCTGCCGAGCGCCGGCACGGTGACGCTGAGCCGTTTGTCGGCGCCGCTGCGGCTGACTCCCGAACCTCCGTACAGCGTACGGAAGTTCATACCGGCCGACTCGGTGGACAGTTCGACGGTCCGGGGCTCGGCGGCGTTGTTGGTGGCCACGACGTACTCGTACGGGCGCTTGGGGTCCGTACGGGAGAAGGCGTGGACGGAGCCTTGCGCGTACCGCTCGGTCTGGACGCCGTCACGCAGGGCCGGGTGCTCCCTGGTGAGCTGGGACAGGGCGGCGATGGAGCGGTAGAGGGGGTGCTGGGTGTCGTACGCGTCGGAGGCGTGCGTACGGTCCGTGCCGAGCTGGTCGTCGTCGAGGTAGTCGGCGGTCCTGGAGGCGAAGAGGGTCTGCCGGGCGTCCTTGTCGCCGCCCGCGCCGGTGAAGCCCTGTTCGTCGCCGTAGTAGACGACCGGGTTGCCGCGGCCCAGGAACATCAGCTCGTTGGCGAGGCGGGCCCGCTTCACCAGTTCGGCGTCGTCCGCTCCCGGGTTGTCCTGCTCGACGAAGGTGCCGATGCGGCCCATGTCGTGGTTGCCGAGGAACGTGACCTGCTCGTAGGCGTTGGCCTTGTCCGTGGTGTAGCGGTAGTCGCGGCCGTAGACGGCGGCGAGCCTGGAGGCCGGGGCGCCCTGGGAGGCGTACTGGCGTGCCGCCTCCTGGAAGGGGAAGTCGAGCGTGGAGTCCAGCCGTCCGCGCGTCACGTAGGGCGAGGTGATCGCGGTGTCCGCGGAGTAGACCTCACCGAACATGAAGAAGTCGTCCCGGCCCTGCTCGGCCGCGTAGTCGTCCAGGGCGGTCGCCCACTGGGTCCAGAAGTCCAGGTCGACGTGTTTGACGGTGTCGATGCGGAAGCCGTCGATGTCGAAGTCGCGGACCCACTTCCGGTAGATCTCCGCCATGCCGGAAACCACCTCGGGACGCTCGGTCCAGAGGTCGTCGAGGCCGGAGAAGTCGCCGTACTCGGTGGACTCGCCCGCGTAGGTCGAGTCGCCGCGGTTGTGGTACATCGTGGGGTCGTTGAGCCAGGCGGGCACCTTGGTGCCGGCGTCCGTGCTCCGGGGGGTGTACGGGAAGGAGTCCTCGTCCACCCTCGCCATGCCGGCGGTGTCGTCGAACGGGCGGCCGTCCCGGTCGAGGTAGGGGAAGGCACCCTTGGGCTTGTAGCCGTACTCCTTCTCGGCGTAGTCGACGGTGTCCGCTGTGTGGTTGGTGATGACGTCGAAGAAGACCTTCATGCCCTTGCCGTGGGCCTTGTCGATCAGCGTCGACAGGTCGGCGTTGGTCCCGAAGTGCGGGTCCACCTGGGTGAAGTCGGTGATCCAGTAGCCGTGGTAGCCGGCCGAGGCGTCCTTGCCCGTGCCCTGCACGGGGCGGTTCTTGAAGATCGGGGCGAGCCAGATGGCGGTGGTGCCGAGACCCTTGATGTAGTCGAGCCTCCGCGTCAGGCCCTTCAGGTCCCCGCCCTGGTAGAACCCCTTGTCGGTGGGGTCGTACCCGGTCTCCAGCCGGGTGCCGGTCAGCCCGCCGCGGTCGTTGGAGGTGTCGCCGTTGGCGAACCGGTCGGGCAGCACGAAGTAGAACTGCTCGCGGGTCAGGTCGTGCCTGGCGGGTTCGGCGGCCAGCTTCGCGTCCGACGGCGGGCCGGGAGGCTTCGGCGCGGCGGACGCCGACGCGGCCGGCACGACGGGCATGAGAGCCACGCACAGGGCGGCGACGGCTCCCCGTCTGAGGGTGGTACGGGACACGGGGACGGTCTCCTTGGGTGGGTCGGGGAGTCGGTGGTTCCTGCGGCGCCCGGGACCCGGGCGCGCGCCCGGCTCCCGGGCGCGCACTCGGGTCCGCAGGAGGTCAGGCGCGCCAGACGTCGGCCGTCAGCGCGACCTTGCCGGTGGCGGGGACCGTGGCCGTGCGGTTGGCGCCGCTCTCCCAGGTCACGTTGCCGCTCGCGTCCTTGCGGACGTACTTGTACGCGAAGGCCGTTCCCGCCGGCAGGCTCACGTCGAGATTCCAGACGGGGTACGCGGCCGGGTCGAGCTTCGGCGCGTTGGCGGTGTTCCAGCCGCCGAGGGCGGGCTGGTCGCCGGTGACGTGGATGCTCTGGCCGGACTGGGTGGTGGCGTTGACGCCGAAGGAGGCACCGGATGTGCCGGTTCCGGGGCCGGTGCCACCGCCGCAGGTGCGGGCGTTGGCGTGCAGGGCGACCGCCGTGCCGGCACCGAGCGTGGCCGTGAACTGGCCGGAGCCGTTGACCGTGACGCCCTTGCCGGACTGGACGTCGCAGTAGTCACCGGCGGGCAGCCCGGTCTGGAACGTACGGGTGAGCGAGGAGCCCTCGTGGTTGATCGCGACGTACGCCTTGGTGCCACGGCCGAACGCGATCTGGTCGCCGCCGTTGTCCCACCAGTGGGAGAGCGCCTGGCCACGGGCCGCGTTGCGGAAGCCGACCATGGAGGAGATCTCCCGCCAGGCGTGCTGGCACTTCCAGCCGTCGCTGTAGCAGGCGTTCACCTGACCGCCGTTGGGCGGTCCGGCGTCGTGGTTGCTGAACTCGTAGCCGGAGTGGACGTCCGGGGCGCCGTAGGGGTAGGCCAGCATGAAGACACCGGCCAGGGTGTACTTCGAGCCGTCCTTGTAGTTCAGGGTGTCGCCGCCCCGCTCCGTGTCGTGGTTGTCCACGAACACGGCCGACCTGGCCGAGTCCATGAATCCCCAGCCGGCGCCGAAGTTCTTCAGGTTGGCGAGGTTCTCGTTGTTGAAGACCTGCTTGAGGCTGCGGCCGTACCGGAACTCCTGGACGTCGCCGCTGCCGAGGTACTCCGAGGGCGAGACCGCCTCGCCCGCACCGTGGATCGCCTCGTGCTTCCAGTACACGCCCGGGTTGCTCAGCCGGGACTTGATGTCGGCCAGGTCGGCGGCGGGCATGTGCTTGGCCGCGTCGATCCGGAAGCCGTCGACCCCGAGGGAGAGCAGGTCGTTGAGGTAGGCGGCGATCCTGCCGCGCACGTAGTTCTCGCCGGTGTCCAGGTCGGCCAGGCCGACCAGTTCGCAGTTCTGTACGTTGCCCCGGTCGCCGTAGTTGCTGATCTGCGACTGGCAGTCGTTCAGGTCGTTCACCGAGTAGACGCCCGGGTAGTCGTACTTGGTGTACGGGCTGCCGCCGGTACCGGTGCCCGACCCCGCCGACATGTGGTTGATGACGGTGTCGGCGATGACCTTGACGCCCGCGCCGTGACAGGCGGCGACCATGGCCGAGAAGGCCGCACGGTTGCCGAGACGCCCGGCGATCTTGTAGCTGACCGGCTGGTAGGACGTCCACCACTGGCTGCCCTGGATGTGCTCCTGGGGCGGCGAGACCTGGACGAAGCCGTAGCCCGCCGGGCCGAGGCTCTCCTTGCACGCCTTGGCTATGGAGTCGAACTTCCACTCGAACATCACGGCGGTGACGTCCTTGTCGCCCGGACCTGCCGCCTGGGCGGTGCCTGCCGTGCCGAAGCCGGTGGGGACGGCGAGGACGGCGGCGCCTGCCACGAGGGCGAGTGCGGCAGACAGAGATCTGCGTGCCATGTCTTTTCTCCTGCTGTGGGGGAAACGCGGGGTGACGGACAGCCTCACGTGACAACGCGCCGTGCCTCAAAGGCTCATGAAGGTTCTTGCTGCAAGAATGCAAACCTTGCCGCGGAGCAGACCGTACGAGCCCGCCCCGCCCGGGTCAACCCTTTGCGCATCCGCCGTTCACATCCTCGAAACCGGCCAGATTTCTTTCTGCAAGCTCTTTCGCAAAATATTGCGGGCCTGTTACGTTCTACCGACTCCGGTCCGGCCGGCCGGGGGTCCCGGCCGCTTCGGCGCCGGGCCCCACGCGCCCGGCCGGCCGGGCCGGTCACGACAGCGAGAGGCACCCGGAGTCGCTCAACTCCCCGCCGGCCCATCCCGGGCCGACTCCGGTGCCTCTCCTGTACGTCGCCGCCCGTCCCGCCCGCCCTCAGCGCAGACGGACCGCCGCGGTGGACCCCCGTACGACCAGCTCCGGCTGGAACACGTACTCCGTGCGCTGCACAGGGCTTCCGCCGATCTCCTCCAGCAGGGCCCCCACCGCCGCCGCCGCCATGGCCTGCACGGGCTGGCGCACGGTCGTCAGCGGCGGGTCGGTGAACGCGATCAGCTGCGAGTCGTCGAAGCCGACAACCGAGACGTCACGCGGTACGTCGAGCCCTCTCCCCCGGGCGGCGCGCACCACGCCGAGGGCCATCAGGTCGCTGCCGCAGACGATGCCCGTACAGCCACGGTCGAGCAGGGCGCCCGCCGCCACCTGGCCGCCCTCCACGCCGAACAGCGTGGAGCAGACCAGGAGTTCGGCCTCGGCGGGGGACAATCCGAGCAGGGAGACCGCCGACTCGACGAAGCCGTCCCGCTTGCGGCGGGACGGCACATAACGCTGCGGTCCGATCGCCAGACCGATCCTGCGGTGGCCGAGCGCGGCGAGGTGCCCGACCGCCATCCGGACGGCGGCGGCGTCGTCGGGCGAGACGAACGGAGCGCTGATCCGCTCGTTGTAGCCGTTGATCAGGACGAACGGCACGCCCCGGTCGGACAGGGCGGCGTAGCGCGCCGGGTCCGCCGAGAGGTCGGCGTGCAGCCCGGACAGGAAGACGATGCCGCCGACCCCGCGTTCGACGAGCTGCTCGACGAGCTCGTCCTCCGTGGCGCCGCCGGGGAGCTGGGTGCAGAGCACCGGGGTGTAGCCGTGGCCGGCCAGGACCTGCTCGACGGACTGCGCGAACGCGGGGAAGATCGGGTTGGTGAGTTCGGGAGTCACCAGTCCGATCAGGCCGGCGCTGCGCCGGCGCAGCCGTACGGGCCGTTCGTAACCGAGGATGTCGAGCGCCGCGAGCACCCGCTGACGCGTGGTGTCCGCGACGCCCGGCTTCCCGTTGAGCACCCGGCTGACGGTCGCCTCGCTGACCGCCGCCTGTCCGGCGATGTCGGAGAGCCGCAGCGCTCCGCCGGTGCGGGGTGCGGGGAGCGTCACACCGTCCACCACACCGTGGTCTCGGCGGGCAGCTCGAACTCGGCTCCGTCGGCGCTCACGGGCGCGCTGCTCAGCAGCACACTGCCGCGGACCGGCATCCGCACCGGGCGGGCGGTGGTGTTGACGGTGCAGACGAAGCCGGGGCGCGCGAAGACGAGGACGCCTTCGGGGGCGTCCAGCCACTCCACGGCGGTTCCGGCGCCGAGGCCCGGGTGGGCGCGGCGGGCGGTGATCGCCGCGCGGTACAGCTCCAGGGTGGAACCCTCCACACCGGTCTGCGCCTCGACGGAGAGCTCGCCCCAGCCGGCGGGCTGGGGCAGCCAGCTGCCGCCCTCGCCGAAGCCGTACGAGCTGCCGCCGCGGGTCCACGGGATCGGCACCCGGCAGCCGTCGCGGAAGCCGTCCTGGCCCTCCGCGCGGAAGAACGACGGGTCCTGGCGTGCCTCGTCGGGCAGGTCGGTGACGTCGGGCAGGCCGAGCTCCTCGCCCTGGTAGACGTAGGCGGAGCCGGGCAGTGCCAGCATCAGCAGGGTCGCGGCGCGGGCGCGGCGCAGACCCGTCTCGCGGTCGCCCGCTGTGCGGATCTGGGTGCCGAGGCCCGGCGGGTTGGCGAAGCGGGTGGCGTGCCGGGTCACGTCGTGGTTGGAGAGCACCCAGGTGGTCGGGGCTCCGACCGGACGCATGGCGTCGAGCGAGGTGTCGATGACCTTGCGCAGCTCGGCGGCGTCGAAGGCGGTGCCGAGGTACTGGAAGTTGAACGCCTGGTGCATCTCGTCGGGGCGTACGTAGTTGGCGGTGCGCTCGACGGTGGGCGTCCACGCCTCGGCGACGGCGATCCGCTCACCGGGGTACTCGTCGAGGATGACGCGCCAGCTGCGGTAGATCTCGTGCACCCCGTCCTGGTCGAAGAACGGCATGACATCGTTTCCGAGCAGCTTCAGCTGGTCGTGCGCGCCGAGGTCGGGCAGGCCCTCGGCCTTGACGAGGCCGTGGGCGACGTCGACGCGGAAGCCGTCGACGCCCATGTCGAGCCAGAAGCGCAGGATCGAGCGGAACTCGTCGGCGACGGCGGGGTGTTCCCAGTTGAAGTCGGGCTGCTCGGGGGCGAAGAGGTGGAGATACCAGTCGCCGGGCGTGCCGTCCGGGTCGGTGATCCTGGTCCAGGCGGGGCCGCCGAAGATGGACTCCCAGTCGTTGGGCGGCAGTTCACCGTTCTCGCCCTTGCCGGGGCGGAAGTGGTAGCGGTCGCGCAGGGCCGAGCCGGGGCCCTCGGCGAGGGCGCGCCTGAACCAGTCGTGCTGGTCGGACGAGTGGTTGGGCACCAGGTCGACGATGATGCGCAGGCCCAGCGCGTGGGCCTCGCGGATCAGGGCGTCGGCGTCCAGCAGCGTGCCGAACATCGGGTCGATGGCCCGGTAGTCGGCGACGTCGTAACCGGCGTCCGCCTGCGGCGAGGCGTAGAAGGGGCTGAGCCAGACCGCGTCGACACCGAGGCTCCTGAGGTACGGGAGACGAGCGGTGACGCCTGGCAGATCGCCCATGCCGTCGCCGTTGCCGTCGGCGAAGCTCCGTGGATAGACCTGGTAGATCACCGCGTCCTGCCACCAGCCGGTGCGGTGGCCCGGGGCGCCGTCGGACGTGCCGGTGGAGGGGGCAGCGAGGTGCTGGGTCATGTCGTCCCTGGGGTGTCGGGTGGGGAGCGGCGCCGCGACCGGGTCGGGGTCCCGGCGCCGCTGTGACTGGTGCGATCGGTCGTACGTCGTGCGGCGGGCTCTCAGCCCTTGACGGCTCCGGCGGACATGCCGGTCACCAGGTGGCGCTGGGCGAAGAGGAAGACGAGCGCCGCCGGTATCGCGATGAGTACGGACGCGGCGGTCATCGGACCCCACTGGGCGCCGTACTGGTTGACGAACTTCTGGAGTCCGCCGGCGAGCGTGAGGTTCTCGTCGCCGACCATGAAGGCGGAGGCGTACGCCACCTCGCCCCAGGCGGTGATGAAGGAGTAGAACGCGGTGACGGCGAGTCCGGGCTTGGCGAGCGGCAGGATGAGCCGCCAGAACGTGCCGAACGGGGTGAGGCCGTCGACCTGTCCCGACTCGTCGATCTCCCGCGGGATGGTGTCGAAGAAGCCCTTCATCATCCAGGCGCAGAACGGCACTGAGATGGTGAGGTAGGTGATCACGAGACCGGCGGGCTGGTTGAGCAGCCCGATGCTCGACATGATGTTGTAGATCGGCACGATGAGGACGGCGACCGGGAACATCTGGGTGATCAGCAGCGTCCACATCAGCCCCCGCTTGCCGGGGAAGCGGAAGCGGCTGACGGCGTAGCCCGTGGTGGCGGAGACGAACACACCGATGACGGTGGAGAGCCCCGCGATGATCACGGAGTTGCCGAACCAGCTGAGGAACTCGGTGTCCCGGATGAGGTTCGTGTAGTTGACGAACGTCGTGTCGCGGAAGAAGTCCGTCGTCGTCGCGTACTTGGCGGGCTTCAGCGAGGTCAGCAGGACCCAGAGCACCGGGAAGACCGCGATGACGGACGCGATGACCAGGGTGAGGTGCAGCCCCGCCGAGGCGAGCGGGGAGCGGTCGCCGCGCTGCCGCGGCTTGCGGACGGTGTTCCGGCCGGTGGTTTCCGTGACGGTGGTCACCAGTTGTCTCCCTGCGTGCGGAGCACTCGCCGGTAGACGACGGCGAAGAGCATCAGGAGTACGAGGATCAGCACACCCCAGGTGGAGGACTGCGCGAAGTCGCGCGGGCTGATCTCGAAGGAGAATTTGTACGCCTGGGTCACCAGGATCTGGGTGGCTTCGCCGGGTCCGCCGCGGGTCAGCAGGAAGATGACCGGGAACATGTTGAAGGTCCAGATGGTGGAGAGCAGGATCACCGTGGTCGAGACCGGGCGCAGCCCGGGGAGGGTGATGTGGCGGAACCGCTGCCAGGGGGTGGCGCCGTCCATCTCCGCGGCCTCGTACTGCTCCGAGGGGATGGACTGCAACCCGCCGAGCAGGGCGACCATCATGAACGGGACGCCGAGCCAGACGTTGACGGCGATGACGGAGAACTTGGCCCAGGTGGGGTCGTTGAGCCACGGCACGCCGTCGACGCCGGCGCCACCGAGGATCTTGTTGAGCAGCCCGCGGTCCTCGTTGTAGAGGAAGCGCCAGGCGAAGACCGAGACGAAGCCGGGGATGGCCCAGGGGAGGATGAGTGCCATCCGGTAGGCGGAGCGCCCGGCGAAGCGCCGGTTGAGCATGTTGGCGAGGACCATGCCGAGGCAGAACGTGATGCTCACACAGGAGACCGTCCACACCAGCGTCCAGCCGAGCGTGCCGAGGAACTGGGTCCCTGTCAGTGCGTCGACGTAGTTGTCCGCACCCACGAACTCGTAGGTGGCGGGCATCTGGTTGACGCCGATGGACCGGGCGACGTTGCGCTCGTCGGCGTCCGTCAGGGAGAGCCAGACGCCGCGGACCAGCGGATAGCCGATGATCACGCCGATCACGAGGACGACGGGGGCGACCATCGTCCAGGCGTACCAGTGGACCGACAGAGCCCGCCGGAGCCTGCTCGGCGGCGGGGGGTTACCAGTGCCGCGGCTCCGGCCGCGGGCGACGTCGTCGCCCGCGGCCTTCGCCACCGACTGGCTGGTGTGGACAGCCATCAGCCGGCCTGCCTTCCTGGGTTACTTCCAGCCCTTGAGGAGCTTGCGGTAGGAGTCACCGGTGGCCGAAGCGGCCTTCTCCGGCGTGGTCTGGCCGGTGAGGACCTTGGTGTACTCGGTGACGAGCGGCGCGAAGAGGCTGCCGGTCTCCGGAATCCAGGGGCGCTCGACGGCGGTCTCGACGACCGGCTTGAAGAAGCCGACGATCTCGCTGTCCACCGCCTGCTGCTTGGCGTACGCGGAGGTGCGGGTGGGCAGCAGGTTCAGCTCTCCCGCGGTCTGCGCCTGGGTCTCCACGGACGTCATGTACTCGACGAAGGCGTAGGAGGCGTCGAGGTTCTCGGAGCCCGCGTACACGGCGAGGTTGTGGCCGCCCTGCGGGGCTCCGTGACCGGCGGTGCCGGCCGGGACCGGGGCGATGCCCAGGTTCGCCTTGTCCGCGAACTCGGCGCCCGCGAGCGTGTCGGCCACGGCCCACGGGCCGTTGATCATCATCGCGACCTTGCCGTCCTTGAACGACGACTGCATGTTCTCCCAGCCGTCGGTGGCGTCGGTCTTGGCGGCGCCGGAGTCCACGAGGTCCTTGACGACCTCGAACGCCTTGACGCCCTGGGGCTTGTCCACGGTGACGGCCTTGTCGGCCGCGTCGACCAGGTCGCCGCCCTCTCCGTACAGGAAGGAGAGGAACCAGTAGGCGTCGTCACCGCGCAGGTAGAGGCCGGTCTTGCCGGTCTTGTCCTTGATCTTCTTGGAGACGGTCTTCAGGTCGGCGATCGACGCCGGGACCTCGACACCGGCCTCCTTGAAGATCTTCTTGTTGTAGAAGACGCCCATGGAGTCGATCACCTGCGGGACCGCGTACGTCTTGTCCTTGTACTTCGTCGACGCGGCGGCCTGCTTGAGGAAGTCGTCCTGGTCCTTCAGCGCGCTGGTGCCGTCCAGCGGCGCCAGGTAGCCGAGGTCGGCGAACTCCGGCGTCCAGGCGACCTCGGAGCGGATCACGTCGGGGGCGCCGGCGCCGGCCTGCGCGGCGTTCTTGAACTTGTTCTGCGCTTCACCGAACGGCACGTTGACGTACTTGACGTCGACCTTCGGGTGCTTCTTCTCGAAGCCCTCCGCCAGCTTCTTGAAGACCTTGTCCTCGCTGCCGACGGTGGAGGTGTCCCACCAGGTCACCGTGCCGGAGAGCTCTCCCGAACTCTTGCCGCCCTCGGGCTTGTCATCGCCGCCGCAGGCGGTCGCCGCGAGCGCCAGGGCCGCAACCAGGGCGGTGGCCGTTATGCCACGTCGCATCTGAACTCCTTCAACTGCCGTACCGCTCCGTCGCGGCGCCGGGTCGTCGAGAACGTAACAAGGATGAAAGACGACCGAAAGACCTTGCGGAAGATTTCTGCAAGGCCCGGTGATCGTTACATCCGCGTGTCCTCAAGGTTGCCGTCAGGACTCTTGACGAGAGCGTCGTACCCCTGCACATCGCAGGCCACACACCGTATGTCCGCAGTGCGACCATGTGACCGCGATCTACGAAGAGGGCTCGCAAGACCTTGCAAAATGTTGCCGCGCACGCACCGGGAACCCTCCGCCCGCCGGGTCCGGAGCAGCCCGTACGGCCGATTCCCGCACCCGGTGGGCAATCCGACACGGGCCCGGTACAGTCGCCTTCCATGACCGCACGGCTTGCCGACATCGCAACTCAGGCGGGGGTCAGCGAAGCTACGGTCAGCCGCGTACTGAACGGCAAACCCGGGGTTGCCGCTGCCACCCGTGAATCCGTCCTCGCGGCGCTCGACGTCCTCGGGTACGAACGCCCGGTGCGCCTGCGCAGGCGCAGCGCGGGCCTGGTCGGCCTCATCACCCCCGAGCTGGAGAACCCGATCTTCCCGGCGCTGGCCCAGGTCATCGGCCAGGCGCTGACGCGGCAGGGTTACACACCGGTGCTGGCGACCCAGACTCCCGGCGGCTCCACCGAGGACGAGCTCACGGAAATGCTGGTGGACCGGGGCGTCTCGGGCATCATCTTCGTCTCCGGACTGCACGCCGACACCTCCGCCGACATGCAGCGCTACGAACAACTGCGCGCACAGGGTGTCCCCTTCGTCCTCGTCAACGGTTTCTCGGCCAAGGTCCAGGCGCCCTTCATCTCCCCCGACGACCGCGCCGCGATGCGGCTCGCGGTCACCCACCTGGTCGCGCTGGGGCACCGGCGGATCGGCCTGGCGGTGGGCCCCAAGCGCTTCGTGCCCGTGCTCCGCAAGATCGAGGGGTTCCACGGCACGATGCGGGAGCAGCTGGGCCTCACCTCCGAGGAGGTGGAGGAGTTGGTCCAGCACTCCCTGTACACGCTGGAGGGCGGCCAGGCCGCCGCCTCCGCGCTGATGGAGCGGGGCTGCACCGCGGTGGTGTGCGCGAGCGACATGATGGCGCTCGGCGCCGTCCGGGCCGCCCGCCGGCTGTCGCTGGAGGTGCCGCGCGATCTCTCGGTGGTGGGCTACGACGATTCGCCGCTCATAGCGTTCACCGATCCCCCGCTGACCACGATCAGGCAGCCGGTGACGGCGATGGGCCAGGCCGCGGTGCGTACGCTGCTGGAGGAGATCGGCGGGACGCCCGCCCCGCACAGCGAGTTCGTCTTCATGCCCGAACTGGTGGTACGCGGCTCGACGGCGTCCGGTCCCGGGCCCGGCACCGCCGCTCCCGCCCGCTCGTGAGATGCCGGGTGTGCGACCGGATCCCGACCGGAGGATGATCGGGGAGTGTGGGATGTATCTGGCAGACTCAGCGCCTATGGGTGAATCGCTAGTGAAGACAGAGGAAGGCCGGACGACGGCCACCGCGGCACCCATGGCCGACGAGGCCCCCGCGCCGCGGCGCGGAGGTGTGCCGGCGAGACTCCGGTCGTTGCGCGCGCCCCGCAGGCCACGCCTCTGGTTCGAGATCCTTCTGATCGCGGTGAGTTACTGGCTGTACTCGCTGGTGCGCAACGCCGTACCCGAGCAGCGGGCGGCGGCCCTGCGCAACGCGGACTGGATCTGGTCGGCCGAGAAGGCCATGGGCATCGCGTTCGAGGAGACGGTCAACCGGAGCGTCAACTCGGTGACATGGCTGATCGTGTCGATGAACTACTACTACGCGACGCTGCACTTCGTCGTCACCATCGGCGTGCTCGTCTGGCTGTTCCGCCGCAATCCGGGCCGTTACGCGGCGACCAGGCTGGTCCTCTTCGCGACCACGGGCGTCGCCCTGCTCGGTTACTACCTGTACCCGCTCGCGCCGCCCCGCCTGATGAACGGCGGGAACTTCATCGACACCGTGCTGCTGCACCAGACCTGGGGCTCGATGGCCTCGGGCAACTTCAAGAACATGTCCAACCAGTACGCGGCGATGCCGTCGATGCACATCGGCTGGTCCCTGTGGTGCGGTCTGACCGTCTTCGCGCTGGCCTCCGCGCCCTGGGCGCGCCTCCTGGGGCTGCTGTACCCGACGCTGACCCTGGTCGTGATCGTGGCGACGGCCAACCACTTCTGGCTGGACGCGGTGGGCGGGATCGCCTGCCTGAGCTTCGGCTACGCCGTCTCGTACGCCTGGTACGGCTCGCTGCCGCACCACCTCCCGAAGCTGGTGCCGGCCGGCCGGTCACGGCTGGGGGCGCTGTCCCCCGGGGCGGCGACGGCCAGATCCGGCTCCCCCCGCCTCTGAGAACCGCCCGCGGGAACCACCCCGGGGCGGCGGTCTCCGTGTGCGGGGGGCGCGGTCCCCGCCGCCCCCCGCACGGCGGACGGCCCTCTCACGTCGCCCCGTAGAACCGCTCCTCCATCACCGCCCGAGCCCGTCGCGTGATCCGCCGGTAGTCGTCCAGCATGTCGCCGAGGTGACCCGGCTCGTAGCCCAGGTAGCGCCCGACCGCCGTGACCTCGCGCGGGTTGGACGGAAACGTGTCACCCGGCCGCCCCCGCACCAGCATCACCGCGTTGCGCACCCGCGTCGCCAGCACCCACGCCTCGTCCAGCGTCCGCGCGTCCTCCGCCGGGATCAGGCCGGCCGCGCACCCCGCGGCCAGCGCCTCCCTCGTACGCGTCGTCCGCAGCCCCGGCTCCGCCCAGCCGTGCTGCAACTGCATCAGCTGTACGGTCCACTCCACGTCGCTGAGCCCACCGCGCCCCAGTTTCGCGTGGAGCGTCGGGTCGGCGCCGCGCGGCATGCGCTCGGACTCCATCCGGGCCTTGAGCCGGCGGATGTCACGGACGGCGTCGTCGCCCAGACCCTCCACCGGGTACCGGAGCGGGTCGATCAGACCGACGAACGCGCGCCCCAGCTCCTCGTCGCCCGCCACCGGTTCGGCCCGCAGCAGGGCCTGGCTCTCCCAGACCAGCGCCCAGCGCCGGTAGTACGCCTCGTACGACTTGAGCGTGCGCACCATGGGGCCGCTCTTGCCCTCCGGGCGCAGGTCGGCGTCGATCAGCAACGGCGGGTCCGCGGTGGGCAGCTGGAGCAGCCGCCGCATCTCCGACACGACCGTGTTGGCGGCCCGGGACGCCTCCTGGTCGCTCACTCCCTCACGCGGTTCGTGGACGAACAGCACGTCCGCGTCGGAGCCGTACCCCAGCTCGTGGCCCCCGAAGCGGCCCATGCCGATCACCGCGAACCGGGTCGGCAGGTCGTCCCCCCAGCCCTCGCGCACGGCGGCCCGCAGGGCGCCCGACAGCGTCGCGGCGTTCAGGTCGGAGACCGCGGAACCGACCCGGTCGACGAGCGCCCCGGGGTCCTGTTCGGCGGGGCGCTCCTCCGTACCGTAGGACCGGATGATGTCGGCGGCGGTCGTACGGAACAGCTCCCTGCGCCGTATGCCGCGCACCGCCGCGACGGCGGCCTCCGCGCCCCCGGACCGCCCTACGGCGGCCAGCACCTCCTGCTCCAGGTGTTCCCGGGTGCGCGGCTTCAGCCCGCCGGGATCGCCGAGGATGGCGACGGCCTCGGGGGCGCGCAGCAGCAGGTCGGGGGCGAGGCGCCCGGCCGACAGGACCCGGGCGAGGTTCTCGGCCGCCGCTCCCTCGTCCCGCAGGAGCCGCAGGTACCAGGGGGTCATGCCCAGCGCGTCCGAGACCTTGCGGAAGCCCAGCAGTCCGGCGTCCGGGTCGGCGGAGTCCGCGAACCAGCCGAGGAGCACGGGCAGGAGCGTCCGCTGGATGGCGGCCTTGCGGGACACCCCCGACGACAGCGCCTCCAGGTGGCGCAGGGCCGCGGCCGGGTCCGCGTAACCGAGGGCCTCCAGCCGGATGCCGGCGGCCTTCGCGCTGAGCCGGGACTCACCGGGTGCCAGTTGGGCGACGGCGTCGAGCAGCGGCCGGTAGAACAGCTTCTCGTGCAGGCGGCGCACGACGGACGCGTGCCGCCTCCACGCCTTGTTGAGTTCGGCGACCGGGTCGGTGCGCATCCCGAGGGAGCGGCCGAGCCTGCGCAGGTCGGCCTCGTCCTCGGGCACCAGGTGGGTGCGGCGCAGCCGGTAGAGCTGGATGCGGTGCTCCATGGCGCGCAGGAAGCGGTACGCCTCGTCGAACTGTGAGGCGTCCACCCGCCCCACGTATCCGCCCTCGGCGAGCGCCCGCAGGGCCTCCAGTGTCGAGCCGCTGTGCAGGGTCGCGTCGCTGCGGCCGTGCACGAGCTGGAGCAGCTGGACGGCGAACTCGACGTCCCGGAGTCCGCCGGGGCCCAGCTTGAGCTCGCGGTGGACACGGTCGGCGGGGATGTTGTCGACGACGCGGCGGCGCATCTTCTGCACGTCGGCGACGAAGTTCTCCCGGTCGGCGGCCTGCCACACCAGCGGCGAGACGGCCTCGACGTACTCGGCGCCGAGCCCCGGGTCCCCGGCGACGGGCCTGGCCTTCAGGAGCGCCTGGAACTCCCAGGTCTTGGCCCAGCGCTGGTAGTACGCGAGGTGGGAGGAGAGGGTCCGCACGAGCGGGCCGTTGCGCCCCTCGGGCGGAGGTTGGCGTCGACCGGCCAGATGGTGCCCTCGACGGTCGTGTCCGAGCAGATCCGCATCATGTGCGCGGCCAGCCGGGTGGCGGCGGGGACGGCCTTGCCCTCCTCGACGCCGTCGGCGGGCTCCGCCACGAAGATGACGTCGACGTCCGAGACGTAGTTCAGCTCGTGTCCGCCGCACTTGCCCATCGCGATGACGGCGAGGCGGCAGAGGGCGGCGTCGGCGGGCGCGGCCGCGCGGGCGATGGCGAGAGCCGCGCGCAGGGTGGCCGTCGCCAGGTCGGCCAGTTCGGCGGCGGTCTCGGCGACGTCGATGGTGCCGCTCACGTCACGTGCCGCTATGGCCAGCAGGCAGCGGCGGTAGGCGATCCGCAGCGAGTCGGGGTCGACGGCGTCGGCGAGTTCCCGCTCGAACTCGGCCACCCCGGGGTGCAGATCGGTGGCCTCGTAGGTGGCGAGTGCCTTCCAGTCGCGGGGGTGGCGCGCGAGGTGGTCCCCGAGCGCCTCGGAGGCGCCGAGGACACCCAGGAGCCGGTCGCGCAGGGGCTTGGCGGTGACCAGTGTGCCCAGCAGCATCCGGCGCTCGTCGGCGTCATCGGTGCCGGCCTCCACCAGCCGGACGAGGCTCCGCAGCGCCAGGTCGGGGTCGGCGGTCGCCCCGAGCGCTTCGAGCAGGACGGAGTCGGACCGTACGGAGGCGAGGGCGTCGAGCCCCAGGAGCCGTTCGGCCGCGGAGGGGTCGGTGAATCCGTGCCGCAGCAGTCGGGTGAACGTACTGCTCCTGCGTCCCGGCACCGTCGTCATTCCGCGCTCTCCTGCCCGCCGACCTTCATGGACCCGCGGGTCGAGCCTATCCGGGCGGCGGTGCGTCCGGAGCGGCGAGGAGCCCGCGCACCGGGCCGTACCTCCCCGGCGGCCCCGCCGCCCCTCACGGTCAGGACGGCGGCCTGGTGCCGATCACGACGGTGGAGTAGAGCTCGTCGCAGGTGACCACGCGTGCGATCAGCCCGCCGCAGCCCACCGCCTCCGTGGCCCGGTCCGCCTGGCGCTCGCTCGTCTCGACGAGCAGGCTGCCGCCCGGCGCCAGCCACAGCGGCGCCTCCGCGGCCACCCGGCGCATGACGTCGAGTCCGTCTCCGCCGCCGTCCAGTGCCACGCGCGGCTCGTGGACGCGCGCCTCGGCCGGCAGCAGTTCGACATCGCCGGTCGGTACGTAGGGGACGTTGGCGAGCAGGACGTCGACGCGTCCGCGCAGGGAGCCGGGCAAGGGGGCGAAGAGGTCACCCTCGTAGACCTGGCCGAGGGCGCCCACGTTGCGCCGGGCGTACCGTACGGCCGCCGGTTCGACGTCCGTGGCGTGCAGCTCCACGCCGTCGAGCGCCCCTGCCAGGGCGGCTCCCAGCGCTCCCGAGCCGCAGCACAGGTCGACGACGACGGACGGGGTGGGGGTGAGGCCCACCGCCTGCCGGACCAGGAACTCGGTGCGGCGGCGCGGCACGAAGACGCCCGGGCCGACCTGGACGCGCAGCCCGCAGAACTCGGCCCAGCCCAGGACGTGTTCGAGGGGCAGACCGGCGGCGCGGCGCTCGACCATCGCGGCGAGCGCGGCCGGTTCGTCCGCGGTGGAGAGCAGCAGCGCGGCCTCGTCCTCGGCGAAGACGCAGCCCGCGGTGCGCAGGGTGGTGACGATGGTGGAGAGGGAAAGCGGTGTCGCGGAAACCGGCATGGGGCGGAGCCTTTCGGAAAAGCCGATGGGCGCTCCGCGATCGCCTAGGCCGGGCTCGGGCCGATCACGCGGTCCACGGAAGGGAGCACCCCGTCTGGTACAGCGGTAATGGGGCTCACCTCCTGAGTACGTCCCCGCGTGGGGAGGAAATCACCTTACCCCAGGGCCCGCGCGTAGGCCCGGGTCCTGGGGTGCAGGGGCCGGCGTCAGAGGTCCACGCTGTCGCGCAGCTTCGTCGGGGTCAGGAACAGCGAGGCGACCACTCCGACCACGGCGATCGCCGCCGCGATCAGGAAGATGTGGCCGGTCGCGTCCCCGTACGCGGCCCGTACGACCTCCTGGACCCCCGGCGGCATGGCCGCCACGTTCAGGGTCGAGCCGCCGGTGGACGAGGCGGCCGGGTCGATACCTTGCTTCGTGAGCCCCGCGGCGATCTCCGTGGCCACCTGGTGGGCGAGCACCGCGCCGAGCACCGAGACGCCGATGGTGCCGCCGAGGGACCGGAAGAAGGTGATCGCGCCGCTGGCCGCGCCGAGTTCGCTGAGCGGGACCGTGTTCTGGAGGACCAGGACGAGGTTCTGCATGGACATCCCGACGCCGGCGCCGACCGCCGCCATCCCCAGGGACACGATGACCAGGGAGGTCTCGTGGTCGATCGTGGACAGACCGAGGAAGCCCAGGGTCAGGACGACCACTCCGGCGACGATGTACGGCTTGACCTCGCCGGTCCTGGAGACCAGGCGCCCGGCCACGGTCGAGGACACCAGGACACCGGCCATCAGCGGGATGGTCAGCAGGCCGGCCTCGGTCGGTGAGTAGCCGCGGCCGATCTGGAAGTACTGGCCGAGGAAGACCGCCCCTCCGAACATCGCCATGCCGACCGCGAGGCTCGCGATGATGGCGAGGGCGGGGTCCCGGCGGCGTACGACGTCGAGCGGGACGACCGGTTCCCTGACGCGGCCTTCCACCACGACGGCCGCCGCCAGGATCACGGCGGCCGCGCCGACCATGGCGAGCGTCTGCCAGGAGATCCAGTCGAAGTCGGTGCCGACGAAGGTGACCCAGAGCAGGAGCAGGCTGACACCGGCCGCGATGAGAGTGGCACCGAGGTAGTCGACCTTGACGTCGGGGCGGCGCACTTCGGTGAGGTGCAGGGTGCGGGCGAGCATGACGGAGGCGAGCAGCGTGAACGGTACGGCGATGAAGAAGCACCAGCGCCAGCCGAGCCACGAGGTGTCCGTGATGAAGCCGCCGAGCAGCGGTCCTCCGACGGTGGAGACGGCCATGACACCGCCGAGGTAGCCGTTGTACCTGCCGCGCTCCTTGGGGCTGATCATCGCGGCGATGATGACCTGCACGAGCACCTGGAGGGCGCCCATGCCGATGCCCTGAAGGGCCCGGAAGGCGATCAACTGCTCGGTGGACCGGGCGAATCCGCAGGCGACCGACGAGACGACGAAGATGCCGATGGCTATCTGGAGCAGCAGCTTCTTGCTGAACAGGTCGGCCAGCTTGCCCCAGACCGGGGTGGAGGCCGTGGAGGTGAGCAGCATCGCGGTGATGACCCAGGTGTACTGCGACTGCGTGCCGTTCAGCGAGCCGATGATCTGCGGCAGGGCGACGGAGACCACGGTGCTGCTGGTCATCGCCACGAAGAGCACGATCAGCAGACCGCTCAGGGCCCGCAGGACGTCGCGGTGCTCCATGGGCGCGACGCGGGTCGGCGCGGCCGTTTCTGCGCTCACGCGCAACCTCCGGAAGGTGTCTGCGAGGGACGGGAAGGGTTCACCATACATGCACACTGGGCAATTTTGCTCGATGAGCAAGTATGCCCATCGAGCAAGAAGCGTTCCGTTGATAATGGAGACATGGAGAGCTCTGTTGGACTGCGGGAACGCAAGAAGGAAGCCACCCGCCGGGCCGTGCACGAGGCCACGCTGCGCCTGACCGTCGAGCACGGCTTCGACCACGTGACGGTCGAGGCCGTCGCGGACACCGCCGGCATCTCCCGCAGAACGTTCTCGAACTACTTCGCGAGCAAGGAGGACGCCCTCCTCTACGGCGAGGAGCAGCAGATGGCCGCCCTGGTCAGGGCGGTACGCGAGCGGCCCGCCGACGAGCCCGCCTGGCCCGCGCTGCGCGCCGCGATGGCGCAGTTCTCGGCAGGCGTCGAGCCGCCTGAACGCGAATGGGCCGTCCGCACCAGGCTGGCCCTGCGGCACCCCTCACTGCTCGCCCGGCAGCTCGCCAACCACGCGGCGATGGAGCGGGACCTGGCCGAGGCGGTGACCCTGCGCGCGGGCCCCGGGCACGGGGCCGTACGGCCGCAGGTGATGGCCGCCGCGTTCCTGTCCTCGCTCCGCATCGCGATGCGGATGTGGATCGAGGAGGACCTGGCGGGCGCCCCGGGCGTCCTGATCGGCGAGATCCTCGACGAGATGGCCCGGGACTTCAACTGACGGACGGGCGTGCTCTCCTGACATAATCGGCCTGTGTCGAACCACAAGGACGCGGAGCCCTATCTGCGTCGCGCGCACTCCACGCAAGTCACCGGCTTCACCTGGGAGTTCACCGGAAGGAGTCTGACCGTCCGGGGCAACTGCCCGCGCTGCGAGGGCGAGACGGATTACCAGCCTCCGACCGACGTCCAGGTCGGCGCCACCAAGGGCCCCGGTCCCCGGCTAAACCCGGCCGTGTGGGCCCGGAGGAGATGTACATGGTGTGCCGGTGCGCGTACCCGCATCCCCACGACGCCCTGGGGAAGGGCGGCTGCGGTCTCTCCTGGATCGCGGTACGCCCCCCGGCCGGCCCGTGAGCACGGAGGGCCGGTACACGACGGACCAGCTGGACCGTGCGGCTGACCGGCTCCAGGAGATGGTGGACGCGCAGCTGGACATCGCGCGCCGGCAGGCCGAGGGGTGGCGCAACTTCCTCACTCTGGCCACGGGCCTGCTGACCGCGGTCCTGATCCTGAAGGGCCGTGACAACGTCACCGAGCTCACCACGGGTTACCGGGTGGCGGTGATCACGCTTCTGATGCTCGCCTTCGCGAGCCTGCTGGCCGCCGCGTTCGCAGCGGTGTCGGCGGCGCACGGGAAGCCGGGGGACGTCCTGGAGTACCCGGACCCCAGGAGCCTGATCGACTGGGAGACGCGGGAGCGCCGGCGGATCGTGGGCCACATCCGCTTCGTCTGCCGGGCGACGGCCGGCGGCGTCATCGCGGTCGTGGCGGCCGTCCTGCTCACCTGGACGGCACCGGCCGCGGAGGAGAAGAAGCCGTCCACCCCGCTCGTGACCGTACGGACCCCGGCAGGACCGGTCTGCGGCGAACTCGTCGCGGTGAACGCCAGGGGCCTCACGCTCCGGGTGGCGCCCGCCCCCGTGACCGGGGACGAGGCGAAGGACGACAAGGCACGCGGGCCCGCGAAGCCCGGCGTCCTGCGCCACGTGCCCTGGGGACCGAAAGCCACCGAAGCGACCCCGGCCCCCACCTGCTGACCTGCGGTTACAGCACCGGCAGCAGGTTCTTCAGCTCGAAGGCCGTGACCTCGCTGCGGTACTCCTCCCACTCCTGCTTCTTGTTGCGGAGGAAGAAGTCGAAGACGTGCTCGCCGAGCGTCTCGGCGACCAGTTCGCTCTTCTCCATGAGGGAGATCGCCTCGCCGAGGTTCTGCGGGAGCGGCTCGATGCCCATCGCGCGGCGCTCGGCGTCGGAGAGGGCCCAGACGTCGTCGTCGGCGCCGGCCGGGAGTTCGTAGCCCTCCTCTATGCCCTTGAGGCCCGCGGCGAGCAGTACCGCGTACGTCAGGTAGGGGTTGGCGCCCGAGTCGATGGAGCGGACCTCGACGCGGGCCGAGCCGGTCTTGCCGGGCTTGTACATGGGCACGCGGATCAGGGCGGAGCGGTTGTTGTGGCCCCAGCAGATGTACGAGGGTGCCTCGCCGCCGGCGCCCGCCGCGCGGGAGGAGCCGCCCCAGATGCGCTTGTAGGAGTTGACCCACTGGTTGGTGACCGCGGAGATCTCGGCGGCGTGCTTCAGCAGGCCGGCGATGAAGGAGCGGCCGACCTTGGAGAGCTGGTACTCGGCGCCCGACTCGTAGAACGCGTTGCGGTCGCCCTCGAAGAGGGAGAGGTGGGTGTGCATGCCCGAGCCCGGGTAGTCGGAGAACGGTTTCGGCATGAAGGTCGCCTGCACGCCCTGCTCAAGCGCCACCTGCTTCATGACCAGGCGGAAGGTCATGATGTTGTCGGCGGTGGAGAGCGCGTCCGCGTACCGCAGGTCGATCTCCTGCTGGCCCGGCGCGCCCTCGTGGTGGCTGAACTCCACCGAGATGCCCATCGACTCGAGCATGGTGATCGCCTGGCGGCGGAAGTCCATGCCCACGTTCTGCGGGGTGTGGTCGAAATACCCGGAGTTGTCGGCGGGCGTGGGCCTCGTGCCGTCGAGCGGCTTGTTCTTCAGCAGGAAGAACTCGATCTCCGGGTGGGTGTAGAAGGTGAAGCCCAGGTCGGAGGTCTTGGCCAGGATGCGCTTGAGCACGTAGCGCGGGTCGGCGAAGGACGGTGAGCCGTCGGGCATGAGGATGTCGCAGAACATCCGGGCCGTGCCGGGCGCCTCCGCACGCCAGGGCAGGATCTGGAACGTGCCGGGGTCGGGCTTGGCGATCATGTCCGATTCATACACACGGGCGAAACCTTCGATGGCGGAGCCGTCGAAGCCGATGCCCTCGTCGAACGCCTGCTCCAGCTCGGCCGGAGCGACGGCGACGGACTTGAGGAACCCGAGGACATCGGTGAACCACAGCCGTACGAAGCGGATGTCGCGCTCCTCAAGCGTCCTGAGGACGAATTCCTGCTGCTTGTCCATAGCCACATCCTTGCAGTTCAGACGGTCCGTGCACCACCGCCCGGGGTAGGGGAGGATCTCCAGTATCACGACCCGGGATTTCACCCAGATTACGCACTCGGTGTGAGAGAGAGCACTCGGCCACCCACTACGATCGGCGGCCAAGGCGTGCAAGGGGGTCCGCGGTCTCGCAGCTGCCCTCCGCGCGCCCGGTTCAGGACCGCTTCAGGACCTGTTCCCCCCTCCTCTCCCCTTCGCAGAAGGACTGGGCGCCATGAGCTTCGACCACACGACCCCCACCGAGCAGACGCACGACGCCGACCGCGCGCGCGATCGCGGCAACCGGGTCGTCGCCATAGCGCTGAGCGCCCTGGTGGTCGCCGGTCTGGCCGGCGTCGGCTCGTACCTCGTGCTGGACAGGTCCGAGGCGAAGGAGCAGCGGCCGGACGCGGCGGCGCAGGACGGCAAGCAGCCCGGGGCGGACCCGGCGGCCCTGGTCGCCGAACCCGTCAGGGGCGAGAAGTCCTGGGACCCGGAGAAGCTGACCCGCAACCACGTCGCAGGCGAGGTCGCGTACGCCATGAAGCCTCCGGTCGGCGGTGACCACAACCAGGCGTGGCTGAACTGCGACGGCGTCGTATACGAGAAGGCCGTACGCGATGTCAACGCCGTGCACTCCCTCGAACACGGTGCGGTCTGGGTGACGTACAACGGCAAGGCCGCAGACGCCGATGTGCGCGAGCTCGCGCGCCGGGTGGGGAGCACTCCGTTCTCGCTGATGAGCCCGTACGAGGACCAGGCCGGGACGATCATGCTGAGCGCCTGGGGCAAGCAGCTCACGGTGGACGGCGCGGATGACCGGCGGGTGGCCCAGTTCTTCGCGAAGTACGTCCAGGGCGCGCAGACTCCCGAGCCCGGCGCGCCCTGCACGGGCGGGATCGGGGCCGCCTGATGACGAGGGACCCCGGCGCCGCCACGGACGAGGCGGACGGCCGGACAGGGCTGACGGGCCAGGTGGACCTAACGGGCCCGATGGACACGGAGGCGGTCGAGAGCGCTCGGCGCACGCGGCGCACACGGTGGGTGGCGGGTTCCGCCGTCGCCCTCGCCCTGCTGTTCGCGGGGGCGGCGACCGTCGCCTCCGCGCGGGGCGACGGGCCGGGCGGCCGGTCCGGCGACGGGGCCGGCGTGGTGTCGGCGCCCTCGGCGCGGTCCGCCGACGCGGGCTTCGCGCGCGACATGGCCGTCCACCACCAGCAGGCCGTGGAGATGTCCTTCATCGTGCGCGACCGTACGCGGGACGAGGACGTACGGCGTCTGGCGTACGACATCGCCAACACCCAGGCCAACCAGCGGGGCATGCTGCTGGGGTGGCTGGATCTGTGGGAGCTGCCCAAGACCGCCCCCGACGGACAGCCGCCGATGCACTGGATGGCCGACGGCCAGGGCGGCCACTCAGGCCACTCCGGGCAGGCAGGCCACTCGGCGGATGGCTCGGCGGATGAGGAAGGCACCGGTTTCACCGCCCACGACGGGGCCTTCATGCCCGGCATGGCCACCAGGGCCGAGCTCGGCCGGCTCCGCGCGGCGGACGGCAGGCAGGCGGAGATCCTCTACCTCCAGCTGATGACGGACCACCACAAGGGCGGGGTCGGCATGGCCCGCGGCTGTGTCGCCCGGTGCACGGTGAAGGTCGAGAAGCGGCTCGCCCAGGGCATGGTCGACGCCCAGCGGTCGGAGCTGGACCTCATGGCCGACATGCTGAGGGCCAGAGGGGCGAAGCCCCGCTCCTGAGCCGTACGGCCGCCCACCCGAACGGGTGGCAGCGGTCGCGCGGCCCCGGGCGCCCCCTCGACGATGGGTGCGCTCGGGGCCGTACGCCGGTGCTCACCGGCACGCAGGAGGAAATCCTTCATGACGACCGCCAAAGACATCATGCACACCGGGGCCCAGTGGATTCCGGCTCACGAAACGCTCGACCGCGCCGCGCAGATGATGCGCGACCACCAGGTGGGCGCGCTGCCCATCTCGGCCAACGGTGAACAGGACCGCATGGTCGGCATCCTCACCGACCGGGACATCGTCGTCGGCTGTGTGGCGATGGGCCACGACCCGTCGAAGGTGACCGCGGGCGAGCTCGCCCAGGGGACGCCGCGCTGGATCGACGCGGACGCGGGAGTCGACGCGGTGCTGCGGGAGATGCAGGAGCACCGGATCCGCCGGCTTCCGGTGGTCGAGAACAAGAAGCTGATCGGCATGATCAGCGAGGCCGACCTGGCGCATCACCTCTCCGACGAGCAGATCGCCGGATGGGTGGAGAAGGTGTACTCACGGGGCTGACGCTTCCCCCTGACCGCCGTGGCCCGGCACCCCTGGCGAAGGGGGTGCCGGGCCACGGCTGTACGCCCGGCGGCGGGGTTCGACGACGCGCTCGTGGTGCGGACGTCGCGGACGGTGGACACACTCAGTGCGAGCGGCGGCGCCGGACGCGCCCGGAACCCGCGTCCGGCGCACCGCTGCGTCCGCGAACGCCGGAGATGCGTCGCCGTCAGTGCGCTACCGCCCGGGCCTCGGATTCCGATGCACTGGGCCTCGGGTGTGCCTCTCCCGCCGCCACCACCCTCGACGCACCCGGCGTGCGGTCGCGGTCCAGGAATCCCGCCGTCACCGCGATCGCCAGGCCCACCACCGCCAGCACCGCGCCCACGAGTGCCGGTGAGGTCCAGCCCCAGCCGGCCGCGATCGCCACGCCGCCCAGCCACGCGCCGCCCGCGTTGGCGAGGTTGAACGCCGAGTGGTTGGAGGCGGACGCGAGCGTGGGCGCGTCCTTGGCCTTGTTCATGACGAGCATCTGCAGCGGTGTGGTCGTCATGAAGCCGACCCCGCCCAGCAGCACGACCATCACGAGCGCCGCCCACTGCACGTGCACGGTGAACGGGAAGACGACCAGGACGACGGCGAGCGCCGCCAGCGACCCGTACAGCGTGGGCCGCAGGGCGCGGTCCGTGAGCGGTCCGGCCGCGAGCGCGCCCAGGGTCATGCCGATGCCGAACAGCGCCAGCACCACCGTCACCGAGGACTCGCCGAAGCCCATCGCCTCGGTCGTCATGGCCGACAGGTAGGAGTAGACGGCGAAGACGCCGGCGAAACCGAAGACCGCGGTCAGCAGTCCGAGGAGCACCTGCCGGTCGCCGAGTGCCCGCATCTCGCGGCGGACGTTCTGCCGGGCGTCCAGCGGGATGCGCGGGACGAGGCGGGCGAGCGCCGCCATCGCGCCCAGGCCGATCACCGCGACGACCAGGAAGGTCGCCCGCCATCCGAGGTGCTGGCCGAGCAGGGTGGCCGCCGGTACGCCGACGATGTTGGCCACAGTGAGGCCCAGGAACATCGTCGCGACCGCCCGTGCCCTGCGCCCCTCCGCCACCAGGGTGGCGGCGACGACCGCGCCGACGCCGAAGAACGCGCCGTGCGGCAGCCCGGCCAGCAGCCGGCCCGCGAGCAGCCAGCCGAAGTCGGGGGCGAGCGCGGAGGCCAGGTTGCCGATGGTGAAGAGGGCCATCAGCAGCAGGAGCATCCGCTTGCGCGGGATGCGGGAGCCGAGGCCGGTGAGGAGCGGGGCGCCGAGTACGACGCCGATCGCGTACGCCGAGACGAGGTAGCCGGCGGTGGGCACGGACGTTCCCAGATCGTCGGCGACATTGGGCAGCAGGCCCATCATCACGAACTCTGTCGTTCCGATGCCGAAGGCGCTCACAGCCAGCGCGAGCAGGGCCAGGGGCATGGTGAGGGACCTTTCGGGGCGGGGCAGGGCGGAGGGCGCGGGCGCACGGGACCGGGCAGCGGGGCACGGCCGGTCCGGTCCGGAAATAAGTATGTTCCCGGAACAAAGTGTCGCAGACGTTTTATGCCCGCAGGTGAACGGACCGTTGCGTCAGAGTCCGACGCGGGCGGCGATCGGAAGATGGTCGCTGTCCGTCGCGGGCAGCGTCCACGACGACAGGGGTTCGACGCCCTTCACCATGATCTGGTCGATCCGGGCCATCGGGGACGAGGCCGGCCAGCTGAAGCCGAACCCGTCGCCCGCCGCGCCCTGGGTGGAGCGCATCTGCGAGGTGACCGCGTTCAGTGAGCGGTCGTTCATCGTGCCGTTGAGGTCACCGAGCAGGAAGACGCGGCGCAGCGGTTCGTCCGCGATCGCCTCGCCGAGGGCGTCGGCGCTGTTGTCCCGCTGGTTGGCCGTGAACCCGGCCTTCACCTTCACCCGAACGGACGGCAGATGGGCCACGTACACCGCGATCCTGCCCTCCGGCGCGGCGACCGTGGTGCGCATCGCCCGGGTCCAGCCCATCTTGATGTCCACGGGACGGGTGCCGCTGATCGGGTACTTGCTCCACAGCCCGACGGTGCCCTGCACCGAGTGGTACGGATAGCGGGCGGCGAGCGACTTCTCGTACGTGGGCACCTGGCCGCTCGGCAGTTCCTGGAGGGCCACCACGTCCGCTCCGGAGCCCGCCACCTGCTGCGCGGTGCCCGCGGGGTCCGGGTTGCCCGCGTTGACGTTGTGGGTGGCGACGGTGAGGTCGCCGCCCCCGCCGGACTTGTCGGTGAGGAGGCCGCCGAAGAGGTTGAGCCAGACCACGACCGGCAGCAGCAGCGCCACCAGCGCGGTCGCGGAGCGCCGTACGAGCCCCAGGACCAGCAGCAAGGGGACGAAGACCACGAGCCACGGCAGGAACGTCTCGGTGAGGCTGCCCAGGTTGCCGATCCGGTTCGGGATCTGCGCGTGGAAGACCATCAGGAGGGTGATGAGGACCGAGCAGGCCGCCAGGACGATTCCGCGCCGCCAGATCCCCCGGTCCGACAGCCATCTGTCGCGCAGGATCTGGAAGCGGCTCCCGGTCCGGGGCGGCTCCACGCTGCCGTTGCCGGTGTCCGCTTCGTACGCCTGCACCATCGCGCTGTCCTCACTGCCTTGCCCTACACATCACCGCGCCCCACGACCCTAGGCGATGAGCGGCGCTTTCCTGCCGTCGGTGACGGCCCTACCCCCTACAGGACGACCGGGGCGGCGGTGCGGGTTCCGCCCGGGGCACGGCCGGGGCCCTTGTGACAGAACGATCACACTCGTCCCTGCCTTCGGCGCGCCGCTGTGACCTGCGGTTACGGAGCGCCCGGGGAAGGCCCGGTGCGGGGCCACTTCACGGGAAGCGGCGCGGGGTGCCACCATGGAGGAGATCCGGGGACGCCGTCAGGGCGCCTCGAGATGACGAAGGAGCCGTTGGCAATGTCGCTTCAGGCTGCGCACGACCAGTCCGCCACTCCCCCCGCGGGACCCTCCGGCAGCAGCAAGGCGCTGTACGGAGGAAAGTCCACGCGCCGCATCACCGTCCACGACATCGCCGCCGCGACAGAGCGCGGGGAGAAGTGGCCCATGCTCACCGCCTACGACGCGATGACCGCGTCCGTGTTCGACGAGGCCGGCATCCCGGTGATGCTCGTCGGTGACTCCATGGGCAACTGCCACCTCGGCTACGAGACCACCGTGCCCGTCACGATGGACCAGATGGCCATGCTGTCCGCCGCCGTCGTCCGGGGCACCGAGCGCGCCCTGATCGTCGCCGACCTGCCCTTCGGCTCGTACCAGGAAGGGCCTGTGCAGGCCCTTCGCAACGCCACGCGGCTGGTCAAGGAAGCGGGTGTCGGCGCGGTCAAGCTGGAGGGCGGCGAGCGGTCCCACGAGCAGATCCGCCTCCTGGTGGAGTCCGGCATCCCCGTCATGGGCCACATCGGCCTGACCCCGCAGTCCGTCCACGCCATGGGATACCGGGTGCAGGGCCGCAGCGAGGAGTCCGCCCAGCAGTTGCTGCGCGACGCCAAATCGGTGCAGGACGCCGGGGCGTTCGCCGTCGTCCTGGAGCTCGTACCGGCCGAACTGGCCGCCGAGGTCACCCGCACGCTGCACATCCCGACCATCGGCATCGGCGCCGGGCCCGCCACCACCGCCCAGGTGCTCGTCTACACCGACATGGTCGGGCTGACCGGCGGTAAGGTGCCGCGCTTCACCAAGCAGTACGCGAACCTGCGCAAGGTGCTCGGCGACGCCGCGAAGGAGTTCGCGGACGAGGTCGTCGGCGGAACGTTCCCGCAGCCGGAGCACACGTTCCACTGATCCGCACGGACCATCTCCCGCACCACCGACAGCCCGCCGGCTTCCCCCTCCGGCGGGCTGTCGCCCGTCGTCGGCCCGCTGTCGGGAAAATATCGGTGCGTTGTCAGTGGCGGATGGTCCTATGGGACCCATGACGCGAATCGACAAGAAGTCCAGGCGCGGCGGGACCGCCGTAGAGGTGCGGGGCCTGGTCAAGCACTACGGGGAGACGAAGGCGCTCGACGGGGTGGACCTCGACGTGCGCGAGGGCACCGTCCTGGGCGTGCTCGGCCCCAACGGCGCGGGCAAGACCACGCTCGTACGCATCCTCTCCACCCTGGTCATACCGGACGCCGGACACGCCGTCGTCGCCGGTTTCGACGTGGTGAGGCAGCCCCGGCAGCTGCGCCGCACCATCGGCCTGACCGGCCAGTACGCCTCGGTCGACGAGAAGCTCTCCGGCTGGGAGAACCTCTACATGATCGGGCGGCTGCTCGACCTGCCCCGCAAGTCCGCCCGCGCACGCGCCGACGAGCTGCTGGAGCGGTTCTCGCTCACCGAGGCGGCCAGGCGCCCCGCCATGGACTACTCCGGCGGCATGCGGCGCAGGCTGGACCTGGCCGCCTCCATGATCGGCAGCCCGTCCGTCCTCTACCTGGACGAGCCGACCACCGGGCTCGACCCCCGTACGCGCAACGAGGTCTGGGACGAGGTGCGGCGCATGGTCGCCGAAGGAGCGACCGTCCTGCTCACCACCCAGTACATGGAGGAGGCCGAGCAGCTCGCCGACGAGCTCACGGTCATCGACAAGGGAAAGATCATCGCCCGCGGCGGGGTCGACGAGCTGAAGGCGAAGGTCGGCGGACGGACCCTGCACATCAGGCCGTCCGACCCCGGTCAGCTGGCCGCCATGGCGCAGGCGATCAGGGAGGCGGGCCTCGACGGGACCGCGGGCGCGCAGGCCGTCCCGGACGAAGGACTCCTGTACGTGCCGATCCTCAGCGACGAACAGCTGACCGCCGTGATCGGCCTTCTCGGCACCCGGGGCTTCTCCCTCGCGCACGTCGCGACCGCGCTGCCCAGCCTGGACGAGGTGTTCCTCGCCATCACCGGTGAGAAGAGCTCGCACACGACCGACACGACACCCGAGGAGGTCGCGGCATGAGCACGGCGACTCTGACACCCACCCCCACCGGCTCCGCCCCGGCGAAGGCCCCGGCCGACGAGGGGCGGATCGGGCTGCGCGGCAATCTGCGGCACATCAGCGCCCTGGCGCGGCGCAATCTGCTCCAGATCAAGAAGGATCCGGAGTCGATGTTCGACGTGCTCCTGATGCCGATCGTCTTCACGCTGCTCTTCGTGTACGTCTTCGGCGGGTCCGTCGGCGGCAGCATGGGCGGCGGCCGGCAGGAGTACCTCAACTACCTGGTCCCCGGCCTGATGGCCATGATGGGGATGAACATCGCGTCGGCGGTCGGCACGGGGGTCAACGACGACTTCCGCAAGGGCGTCATGGACCGGTTCCGTACGATGCCGATCGCCCGATCCTCCGTTCTCATCGCGAAGATCGTGGTCGAGCTGGGCCGGATGCTGGTCGCCACCTTCATCCTGCTCTGCATGGGTTTCGCGCTCGGCATGGAGCTGGGGACCTCGGTGCTCGGGCTCCTCGCGGCGATAGCACTGTCGGCGACCTTCTCCGCCGCCATCATGTGGATCTTCATCCTGCTCGGGCTGACCATGAAGACGGCCCAGGCGGTTCAGGGGACCGGGTTCCTGGTGCTGATGCCGCTTCAGTTCGGCTCATCCATCTTCGCCCCGCCGCAGACGATGCCCGGCTGGCTCCAGACGTTCACCGACTACAACCCGCTGTCCAATCTGGCGGATGCCGTGCGCGGGCTGATGATGGGCGGGCCCGTCGCCGACTCGGTGTGGATGACGCTCGGCTGGGTCGTCGTCATCACCGCCGTGACGGCGCCGCTCGCGGTCGCCAAGTTCCGCAGGAAGACCTGATGCCGCGTACCGGGACCTGACGTTCCGCACGCGGGCGGAACGCGCGGGCCGGACGCGCGGGCGGGCGTGGTCCCGGCGTCTGTCGATGGGCGTCTACCGATGCGCGTCGGCCAGGGCGGTGACCTCCTCCAGGGTAAGGTCACCGCCCTCGGCGTACGCCGCCGTGAAGGCCGCCTCGCCGATCGCACTCCGGACGATCTCCGCCGCCCGGGCCAGGCTCTCCCGCTCCAACGACGTCAGCACGTGCCCCTTGGGGGACAGTGCCTCCCGCACACCCAGCACCCGCGCCGCGTCCGCGCCGGCCACCGGGCCGCCGAGGCCGCCCAGCGCCCAGGCGACCTCGATCAGGTGCGTGGAGGTCATGTGCGGGGCCACCATCATCGACAGCCGCTCCCTGGACCGCTCCACCGCGCGCAGCGACCGGTCCAGAGCCGTCACGTGGTCGCCTTCGATGTTGTCCAGCCAGGCGAGCCTCCCGAGCACGAAGCCGTCGAATATCGCGACCGTCTCCGAGCGGAACTCGTCGCGCAGCAGGTCGAGCTGTTCGCGGGCCTCGGCGAGCCGGCCGGTCCGCCCGAGCCTGACGCCGAGCTGCATGCGCGCCACGGGCATCGCGTCGTACCCCGGCTGCGGTCCGGCCGCGATGATCTCCCACAGGATGCGCTCGGCCTCCTCGCCGCGGCCGGTCTCGGTGATGGCGCCCGCGTACCGCGCGCGCAACACCGTCACCTGGGCGCGGGCGCCGAGCTGTTCGGCGTGGCCGATGGCGGCCCGGTAGTCCTCGGCGGCACGGGTGAAGTCGCCGCCGCGCTCATGGGCCTCGCCCCGGGAGGAGAGCGATTCCGCGGCGCCCCAGGTGTCGCCGAGCCGGAGGAAGATCTCCAGGCTCTCGTCGGCGTCCACCCGGGCCTCGCCCGCCCACTCGGGGTGGTTGGCCAGCACGTTGGCCCGCATCTGGAGCGCGGACGCCAGCTCCCACTCGTAACCGAACTCCCGGCAGGCCCGCACCGTCTCGTCGACCAGCTCGCGCAGCTGGCCGGTCTCGCCGGTGAGCAGGATCGCGTACAGCCACAGGGAGCCGGGGGTCCGGCAGGTCTGCGGCTGGCCCACCCGGTACGTGCCGACGATCACCCGCAGGCGTGCCTGGCTCTCCTCGCTCATCCACACGTCCAGGTGGTGGTCCATGTTGACCAGCTGGATCAGCCGCGCCCCCCGCCGCGCTTCCTGGAGCTGCTCCGGGTCCCAGGGGGCGGCCGGTCGGTGCACCGCTCCATGAGCGAGGGCGCCGGGCTGCCCGGCGGGGCGAACGGGTCCGGGCCGAGGGCGGCGGCGGCGTCCGCCCAGTGCCGGGCGTCGAGACGCAGATCGCGCATCATCCAGTACCAGGACAGGGAGAGGACGAAGCAGAGGACCTCCTGCTCGTCCCCGGCTGCGACGGCGTGCCGCAGCGCGGTGCGCAGGTTCTCGTACTCGCGCCGGAACCGGTCGATCGCCTCCCGCTGGGCCCCGCCGCGCAGTCCCGGTTCGGTGGTACGGGCCAGCTCCCGGAAGTACACGAGGTGCCGCCGCTCGACGGCCGCCCGCTCCCCCGCCTCGTCCAGCCGCTCCCCGGCGTACTCACCGACGGTCTCCAGGAGCCGGTAGCGCATCTCGCCGTCGTCGCCGGGGGCCGCGACCACCAGGGACTTGTCGACAAGGAGACCCAGCAGGGCGGCGACGTCGCGGGCGTCGACTGCGCCGCCCGAGCCGGCCCCGGCCGGCAGGTCCGCGGCGGCGACGGAGCAGACGTCCTCGGCGGCGTCGAGCGCGCAGCCGCCCGCGAAGACGGACAGCCGGCGCAGCACCGCGCGCTCGGGCGCGTCCAGCAGGTCCCAGGACCAGTCGACCACGGCCCGCAAGGTCTGCTGGCGCGGCAGCACGGTACGGCTGCCGTTGGTGAGCAGCCGGAAGCGGTCGTCGAGCCGGTCGGCGATCTGGCGGGGGCCGAGCATCCGCAGCCGGGCGGCGGCGAGTTCGATGGCGAGCGGCAGTCCGTCGAGCCGTTGGCAGATCTCCGCGACGGCCGCCGCCGTCGCCGCGTCGGCGTCGATCCGGAACCCGGGGCTCGCGGCGGCGCCCCGTTCGGCGAGCAGCCGCAGCGCCATCGGGTCGGGCAGCGGTCCGACGGGACGTACGAACTCCCCCGGAACGCCGAGGGGTTCACGGCTCGTCGCCAGGACCGTGAGGGCCGGGCAGTGGGCGAGGAGGTGGTCGGCGAGCGCGGCAGCCGCGTCGATCACATGCTCGCAGTTGTCCAGGAGCAGCAGCATCCTGCGCCGGGAGCAGTGCTCGGTGAGCCGTACGAGCGGATCGCCCGCGTGCCGTTCGGCGGCCCGCAACTCCTCCGCGCCCGCGCCCCTGAGCACGGTCTCCCGGGCTCCGAGCGCGCCGAGCACGGCTTCGGCCACGCTGTCGGGGTCGTCGACGGGGGCCAGCTCCGCCAGCCACACACCGTCAGGCCAGGTACCGGCGAGCGTCTCGGCGACCTCCTGGGACAGCCGCGTCTTGCCGGCCCCGCCGGGGCCGAGGAGGGTGACCAGGCGGGCCCGTGCCAGGTCCTCGCGCAGGGCTGCGATGTCGCTCTCCCGTCCGACGAAGCTGGTGAGCCGGGCCCGCAGGTTCCCGCGGGGCGGCGCGGCGGGGGCGCGGAGCGCGTCGGCGGGCGGGGGCGGTGCGGGCGCGGGCCGGTCCAGCCGGAGCAGTCCCGTGTGCAGGTCGCGGAGTCCGGGGCCGGGTACGGCCCCCAGCCGGTCCGCGAGTACGAGGCGGACCTCCTCGTATGCCGCGAGTGCCTGCGCCGTACGGCCCGCGTCGCGCAGCGCCTGGATGCGCAACGCCTGGAGGGGTTCGTCGATCGGGTGGGCGGCCGCGAGAGCGGTGAGCTCGGGCAGTGCCTCTTCCGGCCGGCCGAGGGCCAGGACGGCGGCGAGCCGGGTACGGCGGGCCTCCAGCCGCCGCGCCTCCAGCCCGGCCACGGGGCCGGCGCGGTCGGGCAGATCGGCGAGCACGGGTTCGCGCCACAGGGCGAGGGCGTCGTCGAGGGCGGCCACGGCCCGCTCGGCGTCCCCCTCGGCGAACGCCCGCGTCCCCTCCCCGCCAGCCGCTCGAATCGGTGCAGGTCCACGTCGTCCGCGTGGGCGGCGAGCCGGTAGCCGCCCTCGGCGGACTCCACCGCCGCCCGGCCGAGCACCCGTCTGAGCCGCGCCACGAGAGCCTGGAGGGCGCCCACCGCGTCCGCCGGCGGATCGCCGTCCCACACCTCGTCGACGAGCGCGGCGGCCCCCACGGTGCGGCCCGGGCGCAGGGCCAGGACGGTCAGCAGGGCACGCAACCGCGCCCCGCCGAGGGCGACGGCCGTACCGTCGGGGCGAAGGGCCCTGGTGGTTCCGAGGATGCTGTAGCGCACCCGCCCATTGTCCGTGAACACCGCCGGCCGCCGCACCGCGCCCGTGCCGTCCCGCGTCCGCGCGGCGCGCGACCCGACGCCCTGGTGCGCGGAACCGGCGCCCCCGCGCCGCTCGTTGCGGACGTGTCGCGCCGTACTGTCGGGGCTCGCCGCATTCCGTCAAGCCACCAGGAGTCCCACCGATGACCACCGCAGCCACCCGCAGCGACCGGAGGATCAGCCCGGTCTTCCTGGCGATCGTCGCCGTCATGGCCGTCTCGGGCTGGGCGGTGTGGACGGACTTCGCCGCGCAGGCGGGCTTCGCGGTCTTCCTGTTCGTCACGGCGGCCTGGATCGTCTCCCTCTGCCTGCACGAGTACGCCCACGCCCGCACCGCGCTGCACAGCGGTGACGTCTCGATCGGGGCGAAGGGCTACCTCACGCTCAACCCGCTGAAGTACACGCACGCCCTGCTGAGCATCGTGCTGCCGGTGCTCTTCGTGATCATGGGCGGGATCGGGCTGCCGGGCGGCGCGGTCTACATCGAGCGGGGCCGGATCACGGGCCGCTGGCGGCACAGCCTGATCTCCGCGGCCGGGCCGCTGACCAACGTGATGTTCGCGGTCGTCTGCACGGCGCCGTTCTGGCTGGACGCCCTGGACGGGGTGCCGACCGCCTTCCGGGACGCGCTGGCGTTCCTGGCGCTGCTCCAGATCACGGCGGCGATCCTGAACTTCGCGCCGGTGCCCGGGCTCGACGGTTACGGGGTGATCGAGCCCTGGCTCCCGTACCGCATCCGCCGCCAGGTCGAGCCGTTCGCTCCGTTCGGGCTGATCGCGGTCTTCGGCGTCCTGTGGATCCCCGAGGTCAACATCGCCTTCTTCGACGCCGTCGACGCGCTGCTGCGCGGGCTCGGTGTCAGCGAGATCGAGTCGTACTGCGGGCAGGACTCCTACCGTTTCTGGCAGGAGTGGTGGGGCGAGCAGAACCCGGTCTGTTCGCTGGGCCGCCAGGACACCCCCTAGGGAGTGTCGCGGGCCGCCGCAGCGCGGGACTGGCGCAGGTGGAACCACGCCAGGTTGGAGGAGAGCCCGGCCAGCAGCACCCAGACGATCCCGAGCCAGCTGCCCTGGACGAAGGAGACCACGGCTGCGGCGACGGCGAGTGCGCAGACGACGAGGGCGTAGAGGGCGAGGCGGGGCATGGGGGCTCCTGTCCGGGGCTTGTGCGCGATCCCGTCCAGTGTCCCTCATGCCCGATTCCGTCCGCCGCCCGGTCCGGGACCGGCCCGGCGCAAAGTCCCCGCGGTCCGGGGCCGCCCGCGGGGGCCGGCCCGGAACCCCGTCAGACGTCGGTGGTACGCAGGCCCGCGTGCGCCTTGTAGCGGCGGTTGACCGAGATCAGGTTGGCGACCAGCGACTCGACCTGGTGCGCGTTGCGCAGCCGGCCCGCGAAGATCCCGCGCATGCCGGGGACCCGGCCCGCCAGCGCCTGCACGATGTCGGTGTCGGCGCGGGCCTCGCCCAGGACCATCACATCGGTGTCGATCTCCTCGATCGCCGTGTCCTGGAGCAGCACCGCCGAGAGGTGGTGGAAGGCCGCCGTGACCCGGGAGTCAGGCAGCAGGGCGGCGGCCTGCTCGGCGGCGCTGCCCTCCTCGGGCTTGAGGGCGTAGGCGCCCTTCTTGTCGAAGCCGAGCGGGTTGACGCAGTCGATGACGAGCTTGCCGGCCAGCTCCTCGCGCAGGGACTCCAGAGTCTTGGCGTGGCCGTCCCACGGCACGGCGACGATCACGATGTCGCTGCGCCGCGCGCAGTCGGCGTTGTCGGCGCCCTCGACGCCGAGTCCGAGCTCGGCGGCGGCCGTCCCGGCCCGTCCGGCGTCCCGCGAGCCGATGATCACCTTCTGGCCGGCGCGGGCCAGGCGGTAGGCGAGGCCGCGGCCTTGCGGGCCGGTCCCGCCGAGCACACCTACGGTCAGGCCGGAGACGTCGGGGAGGTCCCAGGGGTCCTTGGCGGGGGGCTTGGGCGCGTTGCCGCTGTCATGGGTAGTCATGGCCCCGACACTACTGCCAGGCAGGGCGTGGCCCCCTGTGTTCCGCCCCGGTCCCCGGGGTGTCCGGACGCCGTTCACCTTCGGGTGGGTTCGTGGTCAACACCGGGCGCGGCGACGGGCCTTGGGGCATCATGCCGGACCATGGACGCCGTACGTGTCGCTCTGCTGCGTGAAGTGCTCGCCGGGACCGAGTGGCCCGCGGCGACCCGGCGTTTCGCCGGCACGCTCCGCTCCTGCGTGGTCCCGCACGGCGGCGGTCTGCTGCTCGTGGGGACCGAGGGGTACGAGCCGTGGCATCTGACCGCGCATCTGATCGACGAGTCCGCCTGGTCGGGGCTGCCGGAGCTGCGGCCGACGCTGGTGCGGCACCGGGTCGAGGCGGGTGATCCGGCGCATCTGGCCGTGGGACTGGGCCGGATCGAAGCGGCCAGGCGGGGTGAGACGCTGCTTCTGGTGGCTCCCGAGCGGCCGGACGGCGGACTGCTGGAGCGGGTGCACGACGCGCGGCGGGCCGGGGCGACGGTGCTGGCCCTGGACGGCGGCGACCCGGAGGTACGGGGGCTGGCCCATGAGACGCTCTCGGTCACCGGGGAGGACGACGTGGACCTCGACACCGTCCAGCACCTGGTGAGCGCGGCGGCCGGGGAGAACAGCCGGCCCGCGGCGCACGGTCGCCGCTCGTTCCGCGACCGGCTCTCCCGGCTGGCCGACCAGCTGACCGCACCACCGCCCGCCCGCTGGTAAACCGCTTGCGCCGGGTGCGCGGGCGGCCGGAGCATGGCCCCTCGTGACGTCTCCGATCCCCCGGCGGTCCAGACTCGCCGCGCTGCTCCCCGATCTCTCGCCCTGGCGGTCATCGGCCGATTTCCGGCTGCTCTGGAGCCAGGGTCTGATCACCTACTTCGGCAGCTTCATGGCGCTGATCGCGCTGCCGCTCCAGATCAAGCACCTCACCGGCTCGCCGCTGGCCGTAGGCGCGATGGGCGCCGTGGAGCTGGTGCCGCTGGTCGTGTTCGGGCTGTACGGCGGGGCGCTGGCCGACGCGGCGGACCGCCGCAAGGTCATCCTGGGTACGGAGGCGGGGCTCGGGCTGCTCGCCATGATCCTGCTGGTGAACGCGCTGATGCCTGATCCGGCGCTCTGGCCGCTCTACGCGGTGGCCGCCGGGGTCGCCGCGCTGGCGGGACTGCAACGGCCCGCGCTGGACTCACTGATCGCCCGGATCGTGCCGCACGGCCAGCAGACCGCGGCGGCGGCGCTGAACTCGCTGCGCTGGCAGGTCGGCGCGATCGCGGGCCCGGCGCTGGCGGGGCTGGTGGTGGCCTGGGCCGGGCACGCCACGGCGTACGCCGTCACGGTCGTCACCTTCGCCGTCTCCGTCGTGCTCTGCCTGCGGCTCAGCCCGGCGCCGCCGGCCCATGACGCGCCCAAGCCGTCACTGCGCGGCATAGCCGAGGGCGCGCGGTACGCGTGGAGCAGGCCGGTGCTCCTGGGGACGTACGCGGTCGACATGGCGGCGATGTTCTTCGCCTTCCCGAACGCGGTCTTCCCCTTCCTGGCGGACGAGCTGGACGCGGAGTGGTCGCTCGGCCTGATGTACGCGGCGGGCTCGGTCGGCTCCCTGCTGCTGGGGCTGACCAGCGGCTGGACCTCGCGCGTACGCAGGCACGGACTGTTCGTGGTGTCCGGCGCGGCGGTCTGGGGCCTGGCGATCGCCGGGGCCGGCTGGTTCGGCGAGGTGTGGGCGGTACTCGTGTGCCTGGCGGTGGCGGGCGCGGGCGACATGCTCAGCGGCCTGGGCCGGGAGACGATCTGGAACCAGACCATTCCGGAGGAGCTGCGGGGCCGGCTGGCGGGCATCGAGGTGCTCTCGTACAGCGTCGGCCCGCAGCTCGGGCAGGTCAGGGCCGGTGCGATGGCGGGCTGGACGGGGACGCGCCCGGCGGTCTGGACCGGCGGGGTCGCGTGCGTCGCGTCGGTCGCCCTGCTGACGGCGGCGCTCCCGAAGCTCCTGTCGTACGACTCCGAGACGGACGAGGACGCGGCCAGACGCCGCGCGCGGCACCCGGACCCCTCCGGCGCCTGAGCAAGCGGCCGGGGGCCGCGGGTGCGGGGGGCGCGTCCGGTCAGTCGCCGGGGGTCCCTGGGGCCGGCTTGTCGTGCCACTTCGGATCGGTCTCCCACTCCAGGTTCCGTTCCTGGGCGGTCTCCATGGCGAGACGTGCCTCCTCCGGCGTCGTATAAGGGCCGAACCGGTCCTTGGCCGGGCACTCGGGGCCTTCCTCGACCTTCTTGTGCTCCAGGCAGTAGTACCACTCGCCCGGCTTGCCGGCCGTGCGCTTCTTGAACAGGGCCATCCCATTTCCTTTCCTCACGGACATGCTGCCCGCGGACCGCTGGTTAGACTCGCTGGCATGTCTGGCCAGTCGCTGCTCGTACCAGGGGAGATCACTCCCATTCGTTCCGTCCCCGGAAACATCCGGCGCCCCGAGTATGTGGGCAGGCCGGCTCCGGCGCCCTACACCGGGCCCGAGATCCAGGACGCCGAGACCGTCGAACGGATGCGGATCGCGGGCCGTATCGCCGCCCGGGCGATGGAGGAGGCCGCGAAGCACATCGCTCCGGGCGTCACCACCGACGAGCTCGACCGGGTCGCCCACGACTTCATGGTGGATCACGGCGCGTACCCCTCGACGCTCGGTTACCGGGGCTTCCCCAAGTCGCTCTGCTCCTCGCTCAACGAGGTCATCTGTCACGGCATCCCGGACTCCACCGTGCTGCGCGACGGCGACATCGTGAACCTCGACGTCACCGCGTACATCAACGGGGTGCACGGCGACAACAACGCCACGTATCTGTGCGGGGATGTCGACGAGGAGTCGCGGCTGCTCGTCGAGCGCACCCGGGAGGCACTGAACCGGGCCATCAAGGCGGTCCGGCCGGGGCGGCAGATCAACGTGATCGGCCGGGTCATCGAGTCGTACGCGAAGCGCTTCGGTTACGGGGTGGTGCGGGACTTCACCGGGCACGGGATCAACTCCTCGTTCCACTCCGGTCTCATCGTCCCCCACTACGACAGCCCGCACGCCACCACGGTGATGCAGCCCGGGATGACGTTCACGATCGAGCCGATGCTGACGCTGGGCACCCATGAGCACGACATGTGGGACGACGGCTGGACCGTGGTGACCAAGGACCGCAAGCGGAGCGCGCAGTTCGAGCACACGCTCGTGGTGACCGACACCGGGGCGGAGATCCTTACTCTTCCGTAGTCCTCCACGCCGATCCGCACGGCCTCGCACCAGCAGCACACCGAGGCCGAGACATCGACGTTCATGGGTGATCTGCTCGGCGGACGCCTGGGGGTCGACGCCTGCACGCGCTGCACCGAGCAGCTGTGGTTCGTCTACCGGGCACTGGAGGACGGTGCCGAGCTCCTGCGGAACGACCCGGGCGCGTTCAAGCGGGGTCACCGTGGGCTCCTGGACGCGGTGAACGCCGACGACTTGGAGAAGCAGCGGATCATCGACGAGTGCAGGCGCGCCTTCGCGCTGAACACCGCCGTCTTCAGGGAGCTGGGCGAGGCGTCCCCGCTCAGCGCGTGACGCGCCCGGCCGGTCTCACGCACCGGCCAGGACGGGGTTCCTCAGAAGGACCCGGCCCCCGACCTCCACCGTGCCGTCCGGCGCGGGGGCCGCGAGGATCTGGGAGCCGCGCCCCTGCCGGATGTTCAGGGCGCGGCCGAGCGCGGAGCTGAGCAGCAGAGCCGCCGCGCCGGTCGCCTCGTCCTCCGCGATCCCGTCGCCCCTGCGGGGGAAGGCACGGGCCCTGACGCGCCCCGCGGCCTCGTCCTCCCAGGCCCACACGTATAGCCACCCCTCGCCGGGCGGCGGTCCCGTCAGCGCCTCGACCTGGGCCGCGGAGGCGTATCGCTCCAGCGTCCTGGGCGGCACCCACTCGGGGCGGGCGCTGATCCAGGTGAACTCCCCGTCCTGGCGGGCGAACACGTCTCCCACCGGCAGTTCCAGGACCTCCAGGTCGAGCAGCCAGGCCGTGCCGACGAGCGGGTGCCCGGCGAACGGCAGCCGCGTACCGGGGGTGTAGATGTCGACACGTCCGCGCTCCGGGTCGTCCACGAACACGGTCTCGCTGAACCCGAGCGTGCGCGCCAGCTTTTGGCGGGACGCCTCGTCGGGGTAGGCCGCCCCCTCGCGTACGACCCCGAGCGCGTTGCCGTGCCTGCCGTCCGGGCCGCAGAACACACGCAGTACGTCGATGCCGCCGGGTACGCCGATGTCGTTCACGAGCGCATTCAAGCACCGTACGGACTCCCCCGGCGCGCCAGGGCTCGCGGTATCCGGTCCCCCGCCCGCGGCCTTCCCCGTCCCGGTAGGGTTCGGACCGTCAGTGCGGGCCACGGATCAGAAGGCGCAGAAGGCAACGGATGACAAGGCTGGGGCGACTGGCGGCGGGGCTCGCGACGGCGGTGGCGCTGAGCGTGACGGCGAGCGGCTGCGTGACGGTGCACGGCGAGCTGGAAGTCGTGCCGGGAGCGACGGAGTCCGAGGCCGCGCGGGCGCTGGAGGAGTTCACCACCGCCTACAACGAGGCGGACAAGGCGTACGATCCGGCGCTCGACGCGGACCGGGTGACCGGGTCGCTCGGCGCGATCAACCAGGCGGGCCTCAGGGCGCGGCAGAAGAACAGTCCGGACGGCAACGCGTCCCACCGGCCGCTGGAGCTGACCGACGCGTCGTTCACCATCCCGCTGAAGGCCGGCTGGCCGCGGTGGTTCGTCGCGGACACCGACTCCAACCGCGACCAGGACACCGGGAAGCTGGACACCCGCTGGCTGCTGGCCTTCGTGAAAACCGGTCCTGACGCACTGTGGAAGGCCGCCTATCTGGCGGTCGTCACCCCCGCCCAGCTCCCCCGCTTCCGGCTGGACGGCGACGGCCGGGCGGAGCCGGTGGACTCCTCAGCCGGTCAACTGGCCGTGGCCCCGGCCGAGTTGGGAACCGCGTACACCGGGTATCTGAAGGACGGCACGCCGGATGTGTTCGCTCCGGGACCCGCTACGTCGGCCTGGCGGGACGCGCGCAGGAACACACGCGTGGCCGGGTTCTCCTACCAGTACGCCGACCAGCCCCTGGACGGGGGGACCTTCGCGCCGCTCGGCCTGACGACGCAGGACGGCGGGGCGCTGGTCTTCTTCAGCAGCAGGCACTTCGAGCGGCAGACGGCGGCCCGGGGCCTGCGGCCCCCGGTCAACCCGGACGTCCAGGCGCTGCTGACGGGCGAGGTGAAGAGCTCCCTCACCAAGGAGCGGGTCTCCAGCCAGCTCGTGTACGTCCCCGCGAAGCCGGGTGGCCGGGTGCGCGTGCTGAACCGCCTGCCCGGCCTCACGGCCGCGCGGGGTTCGTGACCGCGGCGCGGTCAGCGGCTCAGCGGCCAGGCCACCGCATCGTGGTCGAGATCGCTCTGCTCGGCGGAGTCCGCGTACTGCGCGCACGCGTCGGTGAGCGTCTCCAGCAGGGTCAGCGGGTCGGGCAGCGGGTGCTCGGGTCCCCGCAGCCAGTGCACGTCCAGCTCACCGGGGAGCCGGGCGGGCGGCAGGAGCACGTAGCTGCCGCGGCAGTGCCAGCGCAGCCCGGGGTGCTCGTCCATGGTCTCGGGGTGGCAGTCGAGCTCACAGGGCCACCACTCGTCCTCGTCCTCCGGGGTGCCGCGGGTTGCGGCGAAGAAGAGCATCCGGTCCCGGCCCGACCTGGCGACGGGGCCCACCTCGATGTCCGCTGCGAGGAGCCGCTCCAGGGCTCCGGCGCCGGCGGTCACCGGGACGTCCAGGACGTCGTGGATCAAGCCCGTCGCGGTGATGAAGTTGGCCAGTGGCTGGCCTTCGGCCCACCGCTCGATCTGCGCGTGGTCGGTCGTCGACTGCGTCTGCCAGGCGAACGAGACCGGGTGGCGCGCGGGGGTGGGACATCCGATGCGGTCGCACGAGCACCGGTGGCCGTTCGGGTGCGCGGCGGGCGCGATCGGCATGCCCGCGTCGGCGACGGCGAGCAGCAGCGCGAGGCGGGCCGTGTCATCGGCTTCGGCCCGCTGCGGCTTGGGTCGTCGCCGCAGCCACTGGGAAATCCTGTTCTCTGTGCCGCGATAACGGCCGGAATCGGCGCCCATCTATCCCCTCACCTCAGCGTTGCCTCTCCATCGTCCCACCATCCTGCTCCCCGGGTGGCCAGAGTTCTCAAGCGGGCACGGGGGAAATGCGCCGAGGTGCGCGCTCGCACCTCCGATGTCATGACATTCCGGTTACCGGTCACCGGTCCGCCAGGAGGCCGCAAAGGGCGTGGTCGACCACCGAGTCGGCGTACGCGTGGGTCAGCGGGAGGGTCCGGAGCAGCCAGCGGTGGGTCAGAGGGGCGATCAGCAGCTCCACGGCGACCCGGGGGTCGATATCGGCACGCAACTGCCCGGCCTCCTGGGCGGCGCGCAGCCGTGTGACATACAACTGGACCTGAGGGGCGAGCAGCTTCTCGGCGAATTGGGCGCCCAGCTCCGGGTCGACGATCCCTTCGGCGGTGAGTGCGCGGGTCGGCCCCTCGAACACGGGATCGTTGAGTTCGTCGACGGTGGCCCGCAGGACGCGCTTGAGATCGGCCGCGAGATCCCCGGTGTCGGGCAGCCCTCGCGGCTCCCCGGCGGCCTCCGCCGCCCGCTCCGCGAGATCGGTGAACGCCTCCAGCAGCACGGCCGCCTTCGAGGGCCACCAGCGGTAGATGGTCTGCTTGCCGACCCCGGCGCGGGCGGCGATGCCCTCGATCGTGGTCCTGCCGTAGCCGGCCTCCGCGATCAGGGCCAGGGCGGCGTCGTGGATGGCGCGCCTGGAGCGGTCGCTGCGGCGGCTGGAGTCAGGTGCCTTCGAGGGTGCCATGTCCGCCAATCTAGCGCGGAATCAGCCGATACGTCTCGTCTCGCATCGATCGGGAGAGCCCTGCGCGAACCACCCGATCGGTCCACTGCGCAACGGCCGGGGACGGCGCACCATGAGCTCACGCGCCGATCGTGCGTCCCACCGTTCCGCAGCCCAGGCTGCCGTTCGAGAGGAGCCCGCATTGCCCATCCGCCGCCCGGCCGCCACCCCTGACGCAGGCGCTCCGCGCCACACCCCCAGCCGTCGGGCCACTCCTCGCCGCTATCTGATGTGCGCCCCCGACCACTTCCGGGTCACCTACTCCATCAACCCGTGGATGGACCCCTCCAAACCCGTCGACCTGGCGCTGGCCCGGACCCAGTGGGAGGACCTGCGCGACCGCTACCGCGCTCTCGGGCACACCGTCGAGCTGCTGACGCCCCGGCCCGATCTGCCCGACATGGTCTTCGCCGCCAACGGGGCCACCGTGATCGGCGGCCGTGTGCTGGGCGCCCTGTTCGCCTACCGGGAGCGGTACGCCGAGGCGGAGGCCCACCGGCACTGGTTCGGGGCGCACGGCTTCACGGAGATCCGGGAGCCGGAGCACGTCAACGAGGGCGAGGGCGACTTCGCGGTCACCTCCTCGTACCTCCTGGCGGGGCGCGGCTTCCGCTCCAGTCCGCTGTCGCACGGCGAGGCGCAGGAGTTCTTCGGGCGTCCGGTCATCGGCCTCGATCTGGTGGACCCGCGCTACTACCACCTGGACACGGCGCTGTGCGTCCTGGACGAAGCGGGCGACGAGGTCATGTACTACCCGGGGGCCTTCTCGGCCGGCAGCCGGTCCGTGCTGGCCAGGCTCTTCCCCCACGCGCTGGTCGCCCGGGAGCCTGACGCGGCGGCGCTCGGGCTCAACGCGGTCAGCGACGGCCTCCACGTCCTGCTGCCGCAGGCCGCCACGGGCCTCTTCGACCCGCTGCGCGAGCGGGGTTTCGATCCGGTGCCGATGGATCTGGGTGAACTGCTGAAGGGCGGCGGCAGCGTGAAGTGCTGCACCCAGGAGCTACGGCTGTGAGGTGCCGGGCGGCCAGGCGTCACCCCACGCGGTGTCCCTGGCCGCCCGGTACAGCTCACCGTGGCGCCTGGTGACGGTGGAGCGCCGGAGCGCCTCGTCGCGGGTGCAGAGTTCCAGGAGCACCTGCCCCTTGCGGATCTGCGGCCTGCGGGTGACGCGGGCGGCGGCCGGTGTCACCGGGAAACGCGTCGCCGCCAGGTAACTGAACTTCTCGTCCTCGTGGCTCAGGGTGCCGCCCTTCACCTGCCGGTGCAGCGAGGAGCGGCTGACCCGGGCGGAGAAGTGGCACCAGTCGGTGCCCGGCTCGACCGGGCAGGCGTCGTCGTGGGGGCAGGGCGCCGCGACGGTGAACCCGGCGGCGGTCAGCCGGGTGCGGGCCTCGATGACCCGCTCGTACCCGTCGGGGGTGCCGGGCTCCACGATCACCACGGCCTGCGCGGCGCCCGCCGCCGCGTCGAGCAGTTCGGCCCTGGCCCCGGGGGTGAGCTCCTTGAGCACGTAGGAGACGGTCACCAGGTCCGTCGGCGCGAGCTCCAGCGCGGCGCCGATCCTGGCCCGCTGCCACCGGGCGCCGCGCAGTCCTGGCAGGTCCGAGGCGGCGGCCAGTTCGCGGCCGAGTACCAGCGCGGGTTCGGCCCAGTCCAGGACGGTGGTGGCCGCCCCCTCCCAGGCTCCGGCGACCGCCCAGCTCGCCGCCCCCGTGCCGCCCCCGACGTCGGTGTGCGTGGCGGGCGCCCAGTGCGGGGCCGCGTCGCGCAGGGCTGCGAGCGCGGACCGTACCGCTTCGAAGGTCGCGGGCATGCGGTACGCGGCGTACGCGACGACGTCGGACCGGTCGCGCAGGACCGGCGCGTCGGTCGGGGTGGTGCCCCGGTAGCTGGCGATCAGCCGGTCGACGGCCTGGGTGGCCTGCTTGGGCGGCAGCCCGTCGAGCAGCGCGGCCAGGGCCGAGCGCAGGGCTTCCGCGGTGGGGGTGGTGGCGTTCACCGCCGAATTGTAGGCGCAGGGAGCGGGCCGGCCGCGGCCCGTACTCCGCACGGAACCTGCGGAGAACGGCTGCACGGCCGAACTGCTGTCCGTTTGGGGCCGGTTGCTACGCTGACCGCCGGGGTTCGGGGATCGCTCATCGGGGGGACCATGAGGCAGAGGATCGTGCGCCTGGCTCTGGCGGGCGGGGTGCTGGTCCTGGCCCTGCTGCTCCTCGTGGCCACCTGCGAGGGTGACAGCGGCGGCGGCACGGACTCCAGGCAGCCGGTGAAGCCGGTGAAGAAGAGCGCGGGCCCCTCGACGCGCCTCACCGTCCCGCCGGAGTACACCACGGCGCGCGGCTGGGAGATCGTCGGCGCGGCTCCGGAGTACGCGGTCTCCCGCCCGACGGGCCGGCTCGCCTTCCTGGTGACGGCCCCGGGGGACCGCTACCGGCTGCGGACCATCGACGCGGCGTCCGGGAAGCTCGCGTGGAGCGGCCCGGCCTGGCGCCCGCCGGACCCCTCGCACTTCCCGAAGCTGCTCGCCGTGGCCGCGGCGGACCGGCAGTACTTCGTGACCTGGGCGTACGGGACGGCCGGCGACGGCCTCTCCGCCACGGACACGTTCGTCTCCCTCGACGTGTACGACGCGGCCGACGGCGACCGGCGCCGTGTCGAGGTGCCGTGGAACGGCGCTCCGCAGGTCACGGCCACCGGTCCGGACATCCTGATCAGTGACGGCCGCGCGAACAGCGCGGTGGTCGACCCGGCCACCGGCGAGGTGTCCCGGGTGGCCGCCGAGGCGCTGGGGTACCCGAAGGGCTGTCCCTCCTGCAGGCAGCTCACGGAGGTGCGCGGCCAGAGCGCGCGGGGGCTGCTGGTGAGCGGAGCACGGGAGTTCTGGGTGCGGGGCGGCTGGTTCAGCCGGAACGTGGCCCCCAGGGGGACCGACCGGCGCAGCGGGGTGCCGACCTCCGTGGCGCCGGGGTGGGTGCTGGCGAGGTGGCAGCTGGCCAAGGGTGCGAGGCGGGCGGCGAGTCATGAGCTGTGGGCGGTGCACGACGTGACGACCGGGAAGCCGGTGGTCTCGGCGCAGTGCCACAAGCCCGCGATCGAGCCGGGGCGCCATCCCCAGGCCGTGGTGGCGGCGTCGGACGGCTACCTCGTGGCCGGGAACCTCGCCTTCGACCTGGGGGCGGCGAGGGGTTTCTGCCTGGAGGACGAGGAGGGTTCGGCCTCGGTGACGCTCGCGTCGGTGACGGACCGGGGGGTCGCCTACGGCGCGTCGAACGTGCGGGACGCCTCGGACGCCCTGGAGGGCGGCGGGGAACCGGTCGCGGTGGACCTCACGAGCGGTTCGCTCTCGCCGCTGTCACCGAACGTGCGCCTGCCGGGGGCGGAGACCGCGGGTGTCGGGCTGTTCGGCTGGACGGACCGCAGGGACCGGCCGCATCTGATCGGCTACCCCCGCGCCGGCTGAGCGGCCCGCCTGCGCCTCACAGACCTCCGGCGGTGCGGGTGCGCTGCCACGGCCTGCACAGCGCCAGGAAGCACACCATCGCGCCCAGCGCGCAGACCACCTGGACGACGGCCATCGGCACGGCCGTGTGCTCCCCCGCGATCCCGACGAGCGGCGAGGCGATCGCCCCGATCAGGAACGACGAGGTGCCGAGCAGCGCCGAGGCGGAACCGGCGGCGTGCCGCGTCCGCATCAGCGCCTGGGCGTTCGTGTTGGGCATCGCGAGGCCCATCGCCGACATCAGCACGAAGAGCCCGGCCGCCACCGGCACCAGGCCGACGTCGCCGAACACCCCCGAGGTCATCAGCAGGAGCGCGAGGGCCGCCAGCGAGATCACACCGAGTCCCAGGCCGAGCGCCTTGTCCAGGCTGACCCGGCCCACCAGTACCTTGCCGTTGATCTGGCCGACGGCGATCAGGCCGATCGAGTTGATGCCGAAGAGCAGGCTGAAGGTCTGCGGTGAGGCGCCGTAGATCTCCTGCACGACGAACGGCGAGGCGCTCACGTACGCGAAGAGCGCGGCGAAGGCGAGGCTGCCCGCGATCATGTAGCCGGTGAACACCCGGTCGGACAGCAGTCCGCGCATGGTGCGCAGCGCCTCGCCGACGCCGCCGGTGTGGCGTTCCTCCGGCGGCAGCGTCTCGTGCAGCCACTTCCACACGACCAGGGTGAGCACGACACCCACGCCGGTGAGGACGACGAAGACGCCCCGCCAGTCCGTGACCCTGAGCACCTGCCCGCCGATCACCGGGGCGATGACCGGCGCGACTCCGGAGATCAGCATCAGGGTGGAGAAGAACCTGGCCATCTCCACGCCGTCGTAGAGGTCGCGCACCACGGCCCGGGAGATCACGATGCCCGCGGCGCCCGCCAGACCCTGGAGGAGGCGGAAGGCGATGAGGAGCTCGGCGGTGGGCGCGAAGGCGCAGATCGCGGTGGCGACGACGTAGACGACCATGCCGAGGAGCAGCGGCCTGCGCCGGCCCCACCGGTCGCTCATCGGTCCGACGACGAGCTGTCCGAGTGCCATGCCGGCCAGGCAGGCGGTGAGCGTGAGCTGCACGGTCGAGGCCGGGGCGTGCAGGGCGTCGGTGACCTCCGGCAGCGCCGGAAGGTACATGTCCATGGAGAGGGGAGGCAGCGCGGTCAGTCCGCCGAGGACCAGCGTGACCAGGAGTCCGGTCCGCCGGGCGGCGGGGGTGGACCGGGCCGGGGCGGTGCCGGGTCCGGCGCCGGTCCCTGTCGGGGGTATGTGCTCTTTCTGGGCCCGGCTTCCGCCGCTGTCCGGCATTCTCATCTCCACATCGTTGAATCCGCATCTATGCTCTCAGCTCAACCACGGTGGTCGAAACCGTTTACCTATGGGGCGGACATGAGCAGGACTGTGCGATGGGGCATTCTCGCCACGGGCGGTATAGCCGCGCGATTCACCGAGGATCTCCTCGGGATGCCGGACGCGGAGGTGGTGGCGGTGGCCTCCCGTACGGACGCCTCCGCGAAGGCGTTCGCCGCCCGGTTCGGGATCGGGCGGGCGTACGGGAGCTGGGCGGAGCTCGTCGCGGACGAGGAGGTCGACGTGGTGTACGTGGCCACGCCGCACTCCGCGCACCGGGAGGCGGCCGGGCTCGCCCTCGAAGCCGGGAAGCACGTGCTGTGCGAGAAGGCGTTCACGCTCAACACCCGGGAGGCCGAGGAGCTCGTGGCGCTGGCCCGCAAGCGCGGGCTGTTCCTGATGGAGGCCATGTGGACGTACTGCAATCCCGTCATCCGGCGGATGACGGGGCTGGTGCGGGACGGCGCCATCGGTGAGATCCGCACGGTCCAGGCCGACTTCGGGTTCGCGGGCACCTTCGAGCCCGGCCACCGGCTGCTCGATCCCGCGCTCGGCGGCGGCGCGCTGCTGGACCTCGGCGTCTACCCGGTCGCCTTCGCCCAGCTGCTGCTCGGTGAGCCGGACCGGGTGCAGGCCGACGCGCTGCTCTCCCCCGAGGGCACCGACCTGAACACCGGGATGCTGCTGGGCTGGTCGGACGCGGGCGCGACCGCGCTGCTCGCCTGCTCGGTCGTCGGCGACCACCCGACGATCGCGTCGGTCACCGGGACGGCCGGGCGGATCGACTTCCCGCACGGCTTCTTCCACCCGGAGCGGTTCGTGCTGCACCGGGCGGGCCGGGACCCCGAGGAGTTCGACTCGGGCCCAGGACCGCAGGGCCTTTCGGGGATGCAGTTCGAGGCCGCCGAGGTGATGCGCGCGGTCCGGGCGGGCGAGACGGAGTCCCCGCTCGTACCGCTGGACGGCTCGCTCGCGGTGATGCGGACGCTCGACGCGGTACGCGCGCGCATCGGCGTCCGCTATCCGGCCGACGGTCAGGGCTGACACAGCGCCCGGGCCGTGCCGCCCTAGGCGGGCGTGAGGCCCGGGTTGCCCGCCTCGGTCACGAAGGAGGCCGCCGTCGTCACCGGGGCGCCGGGTGTCGTGACGGCGGCCACCGTGCGGAAGTCGGCGCGGGCCTCCTTCGTCCCGAGGGTGACGAGCGCGTAGCCGCGGCGGCCGTTGTAGAACTTCATGTGCGGGTTGGCCTGTGTCAGGTTGTTCCAGTTCGCGGGCCGCTCGGCGCCGTCCTTGCCGCTGCTGATGGACGTGGCGACGATCTCCGTACCGATGGTGCGGGAGGACGGGTCGTCGAAGTCCTTCTTCAGGTCGAGGCCGTAGCCCACGTGCACGTCACCGGTCAGCACCATCAGGTTGTCGACCCCGGCGGCCTCGGCGCCGTTCAGGATGCGCTGCCGGGAGGCCGGGTAGCCGTCCCACGAGTCCATGGACAGCTTGAAGGCGTCGGTCGGCACGTCACGGCGCTGGGCGAAGACGACCTGCTGCGGCACGACGTTCCAGCGGGCCCGCGAGGCGTGCCAGCCGTCGATCAGCCAGCGCTCCTGCCCGGCTCCCGTCATGGTGCGCGCCGGGTCCTCCGACTCCGGGCCCGGTACCTTCCAGCCGTCGCCGTACGCCTGGTCGCTGCGGTACTGGCGGGTGTCGAGGATGTCGAACTGGGCGAGGTCACCGAAGGTGAGACGGCGGTAGAGCCGCATGTCGGGGCCGGTCGGGCGCTGCGGGGCGCGCAGCGGCTGGTTCTCCCAGTACGCGCGGTAGGCGGCGGCCCTGCGGAGCAGGAACTCCTCCGGCGGGACGTTGTTCTCCGGCGTACCCCCGGCGTAGTTGTTCTCCGTCTCGTGGTCGTCCCAGGTGACGACGAAGGGGTGCGCGGCGTGGGCGGCCCGCAGGTCCGGGTCGGACTTGTACAGGGCGTACCGCAGCCGGTAGTCCTCCAGGGTGACGGTCTCGCGGTTGTAGTGGGCGGGGAGTGTGCGGTCGGTGTAGGCGCGGGCGCCGCCGGTCGCGTTCACCGCGTACTCGTACAGGTAGTCGCCGAGGTGGAAGACCACGTCGACGTCCTCCTCGGCGAGGTGCCGGTAAGCGGTGAAGTAGCCGTCGTGGTACGCCTGGCAGGAGACCGCGGCGATGCGCAGCGAGCTGGTGGCCGCGCCCGCCGCGGGGGCCGTACGGGTACGGCCGACCGGGCTGATCCAGCTGCCGGCGCGGAAGCGGTAGTACAGGACGCGGTCGGGGCCGAGGCCGTCGGCTTCCACGCGGACGCTGTGGCCGAACTCCGGGTGGGCGTCGGCCCATCCGCGACGGACGATACGGCTGAAGCGCTCGTCGCGGGCGATCTCCCAGCGGACCCGGACCCGGCCGGCCGGCATGCCGCTGTCCGGCTCGTAGGGGCGCGGGGCGAGTCTCGTCCAGAGCAGGACGGAGCCGGGCAGCGGGTCGCCCGAGGCGACGCCCAGCGTGAAGGGGTCCTCGGTGATCTGCCGGGGGTCGAGTTCGGCGGCGCTCGCGGCGCCCGCAGCGGGCAGGTTGACGGCGAAGGCCAGTGCGGCCGCGGCGCCGGTGACGGTGAGGAAACGGCGGCGGCCGAGGCCGGCGCCGAGGTGCTGGGCGGCGGCGCGGAACTCGGTCGAGTGGCCCTGCGTGCCGGCGATCTGTGCGGGTGTCATGTGCCCTCCCCTGACGGATGCTGTCAGGGGAATTGGAGTGCCGGACGACGACCCGCCGTTGTCGCGTGCACAACATCCCGATGGCGGGTCGATGAGCACCGCGTGCCAGGCGTCCCCACACCTCCCGTACGCTGCCGGGCCATGAACACTGAGCGGAGAATCGCTGTCGTCACGGGTGCGGGGTCGGGAATCGGGAAGGCCGTGGCCCTCGCCCTGGCCGGTGCGGGCTGGTCGGTGGCACTGGCCGGGCGGCGGCCCCTGCCGCTGGAGTCCACCGCGCGGGAGGCGGGGGCCGGGGACGTCCTGTGCGTCCCCACCGACGTGACCGACCCGGACGGGGTGGCCGCCCTCCTCGCCGCCGTGCGCGAGCGGTTCGGGCGGCTGGACCTGCTCTTCAACAACGCGGGCACGTTCGGCCCGGGCGCGGTCCCGGTCGAGGACATCGCGTACGAGGACTGGCGCGCGGTGGTGGACGTCAACCTGACGGGGGCGTTCCTGTGCGCGCAGGCGGCGTACCGGCAGATGAAGGAGCAGGACCCGCAGGGCGGCCGGATCATCAACAACGGTTCGATCTCCGCGCACGCGCCGCGTCCGCACTCGATCGCGTACACGGCGACGAAGCACGCCATGACGGGGCTGACGAAGTCGCTGTCCCTGGACGGACGTCCGTACCGGATCGCCTGCGGGCAGATCGACATCGGCAACGCGGCCACCGAGATGACGGAGCGGATGCGGACCGGCATCCTCCAGGCCCACGGCGAGCTGGCGGTGGAGCCGGTGATGGCGGCGGCGGACGTGGCCCGCACGGTGCTGCACATGGCGGAGCTGCCGCTGGAGGCGAACGTGCAGTTCGCGACGGTCCTGGCGACCACGATGCCGTACGTGGGCCGGGGGTAGCGGGTGTCCGTGAACTCCGGCCCCGCTGCGGGAATGCCGTCACCGCGACCGGGGTTGAGCTGCGACATGACTCAGCTCTCCGGTACTCCCGGGTCCTCCTCCGCCGTCCCCTCCGCCGGCGTGCTCCGGTACACCGCCTTCTCCGCCGACCCGGAGGGCGGCAACCCGGCGGGCGTCGTGCTGGACGCCTCGGGTCTCGACGACGCGGCGATGCTCGCCGTGGCCGCGGAGCTCGGCTACAGCGAGTCGGCCTTCCTCACCGAGGCGGACGGCCGGTCCTACACCGTCCGCTACTTCAGCCCGAAGGCCGAGGTGCCGTTCTGCGGTCACGCCACCGTCGCCACCGCGATCGCCCTCGCCGAACGTGACGGCCCCGGCGACCTGGTGTTCTCGACCCGGGCGGGTACGGTCCCGGTCACCGTCACCCGGACGGGTGACGAGCTGCGCGCCACCCTGACCAGTGTCGAGCCGCAGGTCACGGACGTCGCGCCGGACGATCTCGCGGAGGCCCTCGCGGCGCTGGACTGGCCGGCCGCCGGTCTGGACCCGGCCCTGGCGCCCCGTATCGCCTACGCGGGCGCCCGCCACCTGGTGCTGGGCGCCGCGACCCGCGAGCGGCTGGCCGACCTGGCGTACGACTTCGCGCGCCTCGAATCGTTCATGCACCGCCTCGGCCTGACGACCGTCCAGCTCGTGTGGCGCGAGGGCCCGGAGGTCTTCCACGTCCGCGACCCCTTCCCGGTCGGCGGGGTGGTCGAGGACCCGGCGACCGGCGCGGCGGCGGCGGCCTTCGGGGCGTACGCCCGTGAACTGGCGCTCGTCCCGGAGACCGCGGTCCTGACCCTGCACCAGGGCGCGGACATGGGCCGTCCCGGCACCCTGACCGTGGAACTGCGTGCCGGCGACAGCCGGGTCCGGGTGAGCGGCACGGGTACCCGGATCGGCTGACCGTACGCCGGGGCCGGCGGCGGGCACCGTGCCGCCCGCCGCGGGGCTCAGCTCACGTACACACCCGCCCGCGCGGCCGCCGCGGCGGCCGCGGCCGCCCGGTCGGCGGCGGCTGCGTCGAGTGCGCCCCCGCCGGTCAGCAGCCGGTAGTAGAGCGGCGCCGAGACGGCCCGGACCACCTCGCAGGCGTCCGTGCCCGCGGGCAGTTCGCCACGTGCGACCGCCGCGTCCACGCAGCCCGCCCACTCCCTCACGCGCACCTCGTAGAAGCGGTGCAGCGCCTCCGCGGTACGGACGTCGCAGGTCGCCGCCGCGATGACGGACGTGAAGAGGGGGCCCTGCCGGGGGTCGGTGAGCGTCCGCAGGACGAGGCGGGCGTTGGCCGCCAGGTCCGCGTCCAGCGAGCCGAGGTCCGTACGCGGTACGGACTGCTCGGCCATGTCCGCCAGCAGGTCGGCGACCAGACCGGCGGGCGTCGACCAGCGCCGGTACACGGTCGTCTTGCCGACCTCCGCCCGCCGCGCCACGTCGGCGAGGTCGAGCCCGCCGAAGCCGTGTTCGGCCAGGGCGTCACCCGCCGCCCGCAGGACCGCGTCCCGGACCCGCGCCGTACGCCCACCGGGCCGGACCATGCCCGTGGCCGGGACGTCGTCCGGCTCACCCTCAGCATCCATAACGGGTCTCCAGTTCCATTAGTTCGTCCGATCCTGCTACGGTGACCCCCATCTTAACGGAACCGAAGGTCCATTAAGATGTCCCGTCCCAGGAAAGGGCACCCATGTCCACACCCAGCACGGCACCCCTCGCACCCGTCCCAACGGCCGTGCATCCCAGCACCGGCCCGCGCATGACGGGACGGCAGAAGCTCGTCCTGACCCTCCTCCTCGGCGCCCAGTTCATGGTCGCCGTGGACTTCTCGATCCTGAACGTCGCCCTCCCGGCCGTCGGTGAGGGACTCGGCTTCTCCCTCTCCCACCTCCAGTGGATCGCCACCTCCTTCGCCCTCGCCGCGGCCGGATTCACCCTCCTGTTCGGCCGCGTCGCCGACCTCGTCGGCCGTAAGCGCCTGTTCATCGGCGGCATGGTCCTCCTCGGCCTCTCCTCCGCCCTCGGCGGCCTCGCCCGGACGCCGGAGGTCCTCCTCAGCGCCCGGGTGCTCCAGGGCCTCGCCACCGCGGCCGTCACTCCGGCCGGACTCGCGCTGCTCACCACCGCGTTCAAGGAGGGCCGGCTGCGCGAACGCGCGCTCGGACTCAACGGCGCCCTGATGTCCGCGGGGTTCACCGCGGGAGCGGTCCTCGGCGGAGTCCTCACCGATCTGCTCTCCTGGCGCTGGGCCTTCTTCATCAACGTGCCGGTCGCCGCGCTCGTCGTCGCCCTCGCCCCGTCCGTGATCACCGACTCGCGGCCCGCCGTCCGCCCGAAGCTCGACCTGCCCGGCGCCGCGACCGTCACCGGCGGACTGCTGCTGCTGGTGTACGGACTGACGCAGGCCGGCGAGTCCGGCTGGACCACCCCCACCACCCTCGCCGCCCTGCTCGCGGGCGGCGCGCTCCTCGTCGCCTTCTGGTTCGTCGAGAAGCGGGCGGCGGCGCCCCTGGTCCCCGTACACATCCTCAGGCGCCGCAGCGTCGTCTGGGGCAACACCACCGGACTGATCGCCTTCGTCACCGAGACCTCACTGGTCTTCCTCCTCACCCTCTACCTCCAGGAGGTCCTCGGCTACTCCCCGCTCGCCACCGGCCTCGCCTTCGGCGTGCTGGGGATCGGCACGGTGCTCGGCGGCACCCTCGGCGGCCGCGCGGTGGGCCGCTTCGGCAGCCGGCGCACCATCGCGTTCGGCGGTCTCGTCCAGGCCGCCGCCACCCTCTCCCTGGTGGCGCTCGGCACCTCGGGCGGCTGGATACAGCTCGTGCTGGCCGCCACGTTCATCGGCGGTGTCGGCAACATGCTGATGATCGTCGGTTTCATGGTCACCGCCACCTCGGGCCTCCCCGACGAGGAGCAGGGTCTCGCCACCGGGCTGGCGACCATGACGCAGCAGGTCGGCATCGCCCTGGGCATCCCCGTCATGAGCGCCGTCGTCACCGCCCGCATGGCAGGGGCGACCGGACCGGACGCGGTGCTGTCCGGCGTCTCGCTCGCCGTCCTGGTGAACTCCACCCTCGTCCTGGCCGGCGCGCTTGCCGCCTGGGTCTTCCTGGGACGGCGCGAGGAGCGGAGCCCGGCCGGGTGAGCCGTCTCCCGTCCGGCGGGGACGCGCCCGCGTGGGAGCCGGGGCGCGGGGCGTGCCACGGCAGGATACGGACATGGCGCAGCCGCTGACCGTTCCGAGCATGACCGCGGGCCCCGACTTCGTCCTGCGTCCCTGGGAGCTGAGCGACCTCCCGCTGGTACGGGAGGCCGCGGCGGACGAGTACATCCCGCTGGTCACCACCGTCCCGACGCCGTACTCGAACGCGGCCGCCGAAGCCTTCGTACGCGGCCAGTGGGAGCGGGCGGCCACCGGTGCGGGATACCCCTTCGTGGTCGCCCGGACCCGAGACCGGCGGCCGGTCGGCTCGATCGGCCTGTGGCTGAGGGACCTGCCCGAGGGCCGCGCCTCGATCGGCTACTGGCTGGTGGCCGGGGCCCGCGGGCGGAAAGTGGCCGGGGCGGCCCTCCGCACGGTCAGCACGTGGGCGCTGCACGATCTGCGCATCCCCCGCGTGCAGTTGCTCGTCGAACCGTGGAACACCCCGTCGGTGCGCACCGCCGAGGCGGCCGGCTTCCGGCGTGAGGGGCTGCTGCGGGGCTGGCAGCAGATCGGCGGCCGGCGCCGGGACATGCTGATGTACGCGGCCCTGAACGACGAACGGCTCGGCGGCGAGCGGGCGGTGACGGACAGGTGAACCGAAGGAGGCCGGATGACGGCCCGCAACCGCGTCTGGCTCGCCCGCCGCAACCTTCCCCTGCCGCTCGTCCCCGCCTATCCGGGCACCTGGACCCTGCTCACCGTGGCCAGGACCCGCTCGTGGAAGGGTCTGCGAGCGTGGGCGGGCGGCTTCGCCGAAGGGGTGCGGACCCGTGCGGCCCCCGCGTCCCGATGCGCCGGCGCACGGTCTGGCGCATGACGCTGCTGGGCCGCCCCCGGTGATCTGACCGTCCGGGAGCGACCACGCGAGAGGGGCGGCACGAACGCGCCGCCCCTCCGCCCTCCACGCCGTCACGCGTTCCCACGGACGGTCATTCGCTCACTTCAGCTTCTGGGCGAACAGCGGAACCACCTTGTCCAGCGCGTAGGAGACCGACAGGACGGAGTCGGTGGCGAACGCCTGGCTGATGCCCTGGTCGTCGAAGACCAGGGAGTGGCCCGCCTTCACGGCGGGGACGGCCTGGTACAGCGGGTCGTCACTGATGGAGGCGGCGGGGACGCCGATGGGCTCCATGACCACCAGGTCCGCGTCGAGGAGGTCGAGGTTCTCCTTGGAGACGGGCACGGTGAACGAGTCGCCGGCCTTGGCCTCGACGGCCGGGTTGTTCTCGAAGCCGAGGCGCTCGGCGAAGTCGACCCGCCCGGTGCCGCCGACGTAGGCGCCGTACCCCTCGGAGGTGCGGGAGCCGAGCGTGATGGTGCTGTCCTTGAACCCCGGGTTGGCCTTGACCGCGGCCGCGAACTTCTTCTCGGTCTCCGCGATCAGCTTCGCGCCCTTGTCCGGGACACCGAGGGCGGCGGCGACCATCTCGGTCTGCTTCTCCCACGAGATCATGTACTGGTCGCCGCCCTCGGGCACGCCCACGGTGGGGGCGATCTTGCTCAGGGTGTCGTGACGCGTCCGGTCGCCGCTGGACTTGGTGTCCAGGATCAGGTCGGGCCGCAGGGCCGCGATCTTCTCGTACTCGGGCTCCATCGTGCCGATGAGCTGCGGGCTCTTGTCGTACCTGTCCTTGGCCCACGGGCCGACGCCCTCGCCGCCGAAGGCCAGCCAGTCGCTGGCTCCGACCGGCTGCCCGCCGAGCGCGAGGACGGTCTCGGCGTCGCCCCAGCCGAGTGCGACGACGCGCTTGGGCTTCTCGTCGACGGTGACCTCGCCGAACTTCGTCGCGACCTTCGCGGGAAAGGCGCCTTCGGCCCCGTCCGAAGCGGTGGTGGAGCCGTCTGAGCCGTCAGGCGATCCGCAGGCGGAGAGGCCGAGGAGCAGGGTGGCGACCGCGGCGGCCATCAGGACGGGGGTGCGACGGGTACGGCGGGGACGAGAAGCGGAATCGTTCATGCTGCTTAGGCTAGCCTAACCAAATTGCTGCTCGTCGTCGGCCTCCGGACTCAGCCCTTCACATGGTGGCGGCCCAGCGGGACCACCATCGGAGTGCCCGAGGCCGGATCGGCCATCACCGTGCACCGCATCCCGAACACCTCGCCGACCAGCGTCTCCGTCACGATGTCTGAGGGACTGCCCTCCGCCACGATCCGGCCGTCCCGCATGGCGATCAGGTGGTCCGCGTAGCGGCAGGCCAGGTTGAGGTCGTGCAGGACGGCCACCATGGTGACGCCACGCTCCCGGTTGAGGTCGGTGAGCAGGTCGAGGACGTCGAGCTGGTGACTGGCGTCGAGGAAGGTCGTCGGCTCGTCAAGCAGCAGGATGTCCGTGCGCTGGGCCAGGGCCATGGCGATCCACACCCGCTGGCGCTGGCCGCCCGACAGCTCGTCCACGGGACGGTCGGCGAGTTCCAGCACGTCGGTGGAGAGGAGCGCCCGCGCGACCGCCTCGTCGTCCTCGGTGCTCCAGCGCCGGAACCATCCCTGATGCGGATACCGGCCGCGCCCCACCAGGTCGGAGACCGTGATGCCCTCCGGTGCGGAAGGGCTCTGCGGCAGGATGCCGAGCACGGCGGCGACCTCCCTCGTCGGCATCTCCTGGATGCTCCGCCCGTCCAGCAGCACCGCCCCGGCGGAGGGCGGCAGCAGCCGGGCCATCGCCCGCAGCAGCGTCGACTTGCCGCAGGCGTTCGGACCCACGATGACCGTCACCCGTCCCGGCGGGATGTCCACGCTCAGATCGGCGACGATCTCACGGTCGCCGTAGCCGAGCCGGAGGTCCCGCGCTCGAAGGGTGTGCTCAGCCTCAGCCACGACGGGGCCACGCCTTTCCTTGTCGTCGTTCCGGTACATCTCGTTCTCGCACGCCGGGCTCGCGTACGTCTCGTCCTCGGACGCCGGCACGTCAGCCCCCGCCGCCCAAGCGGTTGGCGCGGGCCAGGAGCAGCAGCAGATACGGGGCCCCGATGAGGCTCGTCACCACGCCCACCGGCAGCTGGACCGACGGCAGCGCGTGCTGCGCGGCGAAGTCGGCGACCAGCACCAGCAACGCCCCGGTCAGCGCCGCGTGCCCGAGTGCGGCGCCCCGGCCGGGCACCAGGCGGCGGGCGATCGGCGCGGACACGAAGGCGACGAAGCCGACGGGTCCGGCCGCCGCCGTGGCGACCCCCGCCAGGGCCGTCGCGCAGCCGAGCAGGGCCAGCCGGCTGGGCTCGACGCGGGTCCCGAGACCGGCTGCCGCGTCGTCCCCAGCTGAAGGGGGCCCAGCGCGCGGGCGGCCAGGACGGTCAGGGGCACGAGGACGGCGAGGGCGGCCAGCAGGGGCCACACCTGTTTCCAGGAACGGCCGTTGAGGCTGCCCGTCAGCCACAGGAAGGCTTGCTGGGCGTCGGCGGCGCCGGAGCGGGCCATCACGTACCAGACCACACTGGTAAGCCCGGTGCCCAGGCCCACACCGATCAGGACGAGCCGCTGGCCCGCGACGCCCTGGCGCCGGGCGAGGAGGTAGATGGCCGCGCCGGCACCGATCGAACCGGCCAGGGCGCTCGCGGAGAGCGCGAGGCCGCTGACCTGGAAGAGCAGTGCGGCGGTGACGGCCACGGCGCTCGCCCCGGCGCTGATGCCGATGACGTCGGGGCTGGCCAGCGGGTTGCGCAGCAAGGACTGGAAGACGGCGCCGGACAGCCCGAAACCGGCCCCGACGAGGATCGCGAGCAGGGCGCGGGGCAGCCGCAGTTCCAGCACGACGAAGCGCGAGCCGCCGTCGCCGCCACCGGACAGGGTCTCCACGACCGTGCTCAGCGGCATCACCATGTCGCCGACGCTGAGCGAGAGGGCGAACACGGCGGCCACGCAGACCGCCAGGGCGCAGGCCACCAGTACCGAACGGCGACGCCCCCGTCCGCGTACCCGCTGGACCGTGCGGACGGCGTCGGCCAGGCGGGCGCCGGTCGCCCCGGCGAGCGCGCTCCCGGTCACAGTTCCACCAGCTTTCTGCGCCGGACGAGCCAGATGAAGGGGACGCAGCCGATCGCGGCGGTCACGACCCCCACCTGCACCTCGCCGGGGGGCGCGACGACCCGGCCGACGATGTCGGCGACCAGGAGGAGGACCGGGGCGAGCACCATGCTGTACGGGAGGACCCACCGGTAGTCGGGGCCGGTGATGAGCCGGGCGGCGTGCGGTACGACCAGTCCGACGAACCCGATCGGCCCGGCGACGACGGTCGCGGCGCCGCAGAGCAGGACCACGGCGAGGGCGGCCACCAGCCGGGCGATTCCCACCCGCTGGCCGAGGCCGCGCGCCAGGTCGTCGCCGAGGGAGAGCGCGTTGAGCTGCGGGCCGATGAGGAGGGCGAGGAGGACGCCCGCCGCGACGAACGGGGCGGCCTGCCAGAGCACTTCGGTGTCCCGGGCGTTCAGCGCGCCGAGCTGCCAGAACCGGAACCGGTCGTAGGTCTCCCGGTCCTGGAGCAGGACGGCGCTGGTCGCGGAGGTGAGTACGGCGCTGGTCGCCGCGCCCGCCAGCGCGAGCTTCACCGGGGTCGCGCCCTCGCGGCCGAGCGAGCCCACCCCGTACACCAGCAGGGCGGCGAGCAGCGCGCCGAGGAAACCGAACCAGATGTACTGCGTGGCGACCGTGAGTCCGAAGACGCTGATCGAGCAGACCACGGCCACCGACGCGCCCGCGTTGACGCCGAGGAGCTGGGGGTCGGCGAGCGGGTTGCGCGCCACCCCCTGCATCACCGTGCCGGCGAGTCCCAGCGCCACACCGGCCAGCAGCCCGGCCACGGTACGGGGGACGCGGACCTCCTGGACGATGAGCTGGCCCTTGACACCGGGATCCGGATCGAGGACGCCGCGCACCACGTCGTGGAAGGCGATGTCCCCGGAGCCGACGGCGAGGCTCGCCGTCACGGCCAGCAGGAGCAAGGCCACGGCGGCGAGGAGACCCGAGACGAGGACGGGACGGCTGCGCCCGCCGCGCGGCCGCGGCGTTCCCGCGGCGGCGGACTTCGGCGCCTCTGCGCCCCGGACGGCAGGGCCGCTCACAGCCCGGTCACCCGGGCGGCAGGCATGCGGTCGTGCACTGTTCCCCATCCTCGCTCGTCGCCCCCGGGACATGGCGCACACCGGAGCATAAGTAAGGGAACCCTAACAGCGCCGGCCCCACGCCCCTCCTGTGCGCCCCCACCAGGCACGGAGAACCCCTCGCCGAACGGCGCCCGCAGCCACCGCCGTACGGAGCCGGCCTTGTCGTGGAGACCGGCGAGGACTACACCCGGGCGCCGCCCGCACCGGCGGGGAGCCAGGTCTGAGACGTTCACCCGCTTCGGCAGCCCGCCGCCTAGGCCAGGTCTGGTGGCCCGTGCACCGGTCAGACCGGTCCCGGCCATGGAGGCTCCATGGCGGGGTTACGCCTTGGACGCGAGAAGCCGGCCGAAGGTACGCAAACATGTGTGCTCGGTGGCATCCGTACTAGAATCTGTACAGAATCAAGACTCTCTAGGAGTACGGTGACAGCATGAAGATTCCCGAGGTCGTGACCGTCAGCGACGCGCGCTCCAGACTGTCGCGGATCCTGCTCGACCTGTCGAAGTCCGGCGCGGATGCCGACCCGGTCCTGATCGGCGCCCACCGCAAGCCCCAGGGCGTCCTGCTGTCGGTCGAGGCATTCGAGGCCCTGAGCGGCCGAGCCGCACGGCGTGCGGCCGTCGCCTCGGCCACCGGTTCCATCGAGGCCGAGGGGCTCCACGCCTCCGAGGAATCCGACCGCGACACCGAGGCGTACGTGAAGGGCGACCTCGACACGGACACCCTTGTCGCCCGCGCGATCGCCCGCCACCGACAGACTTCGGAGCGGCGGGCAGGGTGAACGATCCGTACGCCATGCCTAACGGCGTCCTGCGCAACAAACTCGGCATCACCGACCATCAGATGCTCGCGGCAGCGGAGGCGGACATCACTCGGGCGCGCCTCGTCATGCTCGTCGAGCGTCCCCTGCCCGGCGCGTACGACCTCGGCCATCTCCAGGCGTTCCATGCCGCGATCTTCGGTGACATCTATCCGTGGGCAGGCGAGTTACGCACGGTGAACATCGCCAAGCGCACGCCGTTCTGTCCGGCGAGAAACCTGGTGTCCTACGCCGGAGAGGTCTTCGGCCGTCTCACCTCCTCCGGCCATCTGCGGGTTCTCCACCGGCAGGAATTCGTCATCCAACTCGCCGCGCTGTACGGCGACATGAACGTCCTCCATCCGTTCCGCGAGGGCAACGGCCGCACTCAGCGGGCCTTCCTGTCCCAGCTCAGCACCGACGCGGGCTACGACCTGAACTGGTCGACCCTGGACCCTCAGCGCAACGAGGACGCCTCGGTGAAGAGTTTCCTCGGTGACAACAACCTGTTGGAGCAGATGCTCGACGAGCTCATCACCACCGCCGGTTGACGCCTCTGTCTCCCGACCGGAGCCGGCGGACGCCATCGGGTCGATGGTGTCAACGTGCGGCAGATCCGGGCGCATGTGCGCCCGGGGCCGTGCGGTGCCGGTGGTCAGTCGCGTGGGTCGCCGGCGGGGGCGTAGTAGCCACCGAGCATGTCGGTGACCCACTGAGGCTGGTGGACGTCACCCCTGGGACCCATCTCCTTGAACCAGGGCTTCACTTCGAGGACCGGGGATCCGTCGACCGCGTCGAGGTCTTCGACGTGCAGGTCCAGACCGTCCACCTTGATCAGGCGGCAGCGGGACACCCCGAGCCAGTTGACGCGTCGCATGTTGCGGTGGCCGACGAACCCGACTTCGGGCCACTCGGGGTTGTCGCGCGGGCGACGCGCTTGGAGAGGCAGGTCGGCGGGGTCGGTGAGATGGAAGCGGAAGACCACGTCGAGGTGGGAGAACTCCTCCAGGCCCTGGGTGGACTCCAGGGGGAAGCGGCTGTCGAGGCGGATGACCGCGCGGGTGCCGCCCCAGTTGTCGTCGGTCGGCTCGATGCGGCCTCCGACGACGTAGCCCAGGGCCTCTACCTCGAACTTCTCTGCCATCGGGTTCCTTCCGGGTTCGGGCTGTAGCGATCGGCTGCCCGCTGGACTGTACGTACTGCATCCGGCACCCGGGAGGCGTAACTACCCTCGTGACCGTGACATCCCGTCCAACCGGTGCGGAGCGGGGTCAGGCCAAGCCATCGGATGCGCAAAAGGACCTCTGACCTGTGTTTTCACTGGTCAGAGGTCCTAGGCGGCAGACGAGTCGGGCTGTACGCCGGGTTCTGTCGCCCGGTCGCCTCGCGGCGGCCGGGGAGACGGCCATCCATCTAGGACCGGCATTGCTGCCGGTCTCGTGCGGTCTACCCGTGAACTCGGGCGGACAGCCCTCGAACGTTCACGCAGAGCCGTCTTGCGACGACCCCTCTTGACCTTGCTCCGGGTGGGGTTTACCTAGCCGCCTGAGTCACCTCAGGCGCTGGTGGTCTCTTACACCACCGTTTCACCCTTACCCGGGACCGAGGTCCCGGGCGGTCTGTTTTCTGTGGCACTGTCCCGCGAGTCACCTCGGGTGGCCGTTAGCCACCACCCTGCCCTGTGGAGCCCGGACGTTCCTCGGGAGGATCCGAAGATCCTCACGCGGCCGTCCGCCCGGCTCGTCTGCCGTGCCGCCCATGCTACCCGCCGGCCCCGGAGCCGGCGGACGGGGCGTTCGGAGGAACGCGCCCCGGACTCCAGGTCGAAAGGCGAGCGTCAGCGAGGACTTCGGGCCGTCGACGAGCAGATGGAGGGAGTTGTCCCCTTGGCCGTGGGATGAGGGAACGGACGTACCCCTCGCGCTTGACCTTGACGCAGCGGCAGGGTTTCTACTGGGCACATGCGCATCGGAGAGATCGCCGCGCTCGTCGGAGTCACCTCCCGGGCCGTCCGGCACTACCACCACATCGGCCTGCTGCCCGAGCCCGGACGGCGGGGAAACGGCTACCGGAGTTACAGCGTGCGCGATGCCGTGCTCCTGGCGCGCGTCCGGCACCTCACCGAGCTGGGACTCGGCCTCGACGAGGTGCGTGATGTCCTCGCCGATGAGGCGGGGCGCGACCTGGCCGAGGTGCTGGGGAGCTGGACGCCGATCTGGCCCGGCAGGAGCAGGAGATCCGGGACCGGCGCGGACGGCTGGCCGAGTTGCTGGAGCGGCCGGTCGGTGCCGGGGAGCCCGTCTCACCCGGGCTCGCGGCCCTGCTCGGGACCTCGTCCGCCCCGCACTCACCGGCCGCCGCCAAGGACCGTGAGCATCTGGCGCTGCTCGGCACCACCGCGATGGGCAGCGAGGGATTCGCGGCGCTGCAGGCGCTGGCCGACGATCCTGCCGTACTCGCACTGTACGAACGGCTGGACGCGCTGGCCTCCGCCCCGGCGGACGATCCCCGGATCGCTCCGCTCGCCGCCGATCTGGTCGCCGCGGTGCCCGGCGCCGTGCTGGAGGCGATCCCGGACAGCGGCCCTGTCGTGACGGGCTTCGGGGAGGCACTGCTTGCCGACTACCCGCCCGCGCAGGCCGAAGTCGTACGCCTGGTGATGACCGGCATGACCGGCGTGACCGGCGGGGTGAACAGGAGGAGGCGATGAGTGTGCGGGTCGCGCGCTTGGCGGCGTGGGTGGTGCTGCCCGTGGAACTGGTCCTCGTCGTGTGCCTGGTGGCCGGGGTACGGATACCGGCCGCGGTCCTGCTCGGGGCCGAGCTGCTGGTGCTCGCCGCCCTCGCCCTGGAGGGCTGGGCGCTCCGGCGGCTCTACGCGGCCGGCCGCCGGACAGGGCTGGGCCGCCGCGAGGCGCTGAGGGCCGGGGTGCGCGCCTTGGTGCCCGTACCGGTCCGGAGGCTCCTCGTGCATGAGACCCGGGCCTTGTACAGCCTCGCCCTGTGGGTCCTGCGCCGCCGCCATGCCGTACCGGACGGGGCTCTGGCCGTCCCGTACACGGAGCCGCAGACCGCGCTGATGTACGGCCTGGTCCTCGTGTCCGTCATCGAGACGGTGGCACTCGCCGTGGTGATCCCCTGGCCTGTCGTCCACGCGGTGCTGCTCGTCGTCGACGTGTACGGCGTGATCCTTGTCCTCGCCCTGCACGCGGCCTGTGTGACCAGGCCGCACGTGATCGGTGCGGACGGCTCACTCCGCGTCCGCTACGGCGGCCTCTTCGATCTCGCCGTCCCCGCCACGGCGGTGGCCTCCGCCCGGGTCGACCGGCGCTTCCCGGAGGGCGGGCTGATCCGGCTGAGCCCGGACGGGGTGCTCGACCTCGCGGTGGGCAGCCAGACGACCGTGACCGTGGAGCTGACCGCGCCGCTCGGGTTCGTCCGTCCGCTGGGGAAGCCCGGCCTGGCCCGTACGGTCCGCTTCCACGCCGACGACCCGCGAGCCGCGGTCGCCGCCCTCACGCGGGCGCGAACGGCACCTTCGCCCAACCCGGCTCCGCCCGCATGAACCGCACCCGCAGCCGCTTCCCCGGCGGCCCGGCGGTGGCCACCTCGACTTGGGGCGACGATCGCGGGTTCTCGCTGTGCGCGCGGTCCAGCACGCCGGGACCGGCCGGCGGGTCGGTGCGGCCCGTGCCTTCGGGGGTGGGGACGAGCGTGATACGCGGGTGGGGCCGGGCAGGAGGGCCCGGTCAGCGGGACGGCCGGGCGACCTCCGGGGCCCGTACCCTTGCAGGGCCCCCACCTGCGTATGAAGGAGTCACCGTGCTCGTGCTGCTGCCGCCCTCCGAAGGAAAGGCCGCCTCGGGGCGTGGTGCTCCCCTGAAGGCGGAGGGCCTTTCCCTGCCGGGTCTGGCCGCCGCGCGCGAGGCGGTCCTGGACGAGCTCGTCGAGTTGTGTCTCGCGGACGAGGAGAAGGCCCAGCACGTGCTCGGGCTGAGTGAGGGGCTGCGCGGCGAGATCGCCAAGAACGCCGGGCTGCGCACGGCCGGGACGCGTCCGGCCGGGGAGATCTACACCGGGGTGCTCTACGACGCGCTCGGCCTGGCCTCCCTGGACACGGCCGCGCGCAGGCAGGCCGGCACGTCGCTGCTGGTCTTCTCCGGGCTCTGGGGCGCGGTGCGGATCGGCGACCGGATTCCTTCGTACCGCTGCTCGATGGGTGTGAGGCTGCCGGGTCTCGGCGGGCTCGGTGCGTACTGGCGTGCTCCCATGGCGGAGGTCATGCCGGAAGCCGCAGGGGGCGGAGTCGTGCTGGATCTGCGGTCCTCCGCCTATACCGCCGCGTGGAAGCCGAAGGGCGCGGTCGCCGGGCGGACTGCGAGCGTGCGGGTGCTTCAGTCGCAGATGGTCGACGGGGTCGAGAAGCGGTCCGTGGTCAGCCACTTCAACAAGGCGACCAAGGGCCGGATGGTGCGCGAGCTGCTCACGGCCGGGGCCCGGCCCAAGGACCCCGCAGAGCTGGTGGACGTACTGCGGCAGCTCGGTTTCGTGGTGGAGGCACAGGCCCCGGAGCGGGCCGGGCTGGCGTGGGCGCTCGATGTGGTGGTGACGGAGATCCACTAGCGCGTTGCACAATACGCAACGCTCGTTGCGTGGAGTGTGTCGGCGGGGCAGGATGAGGCCATGACCTCACCTGCTTCCGCCGTGCCCTCCGTCCTGGACCTCGCACCCGTCGTCCCCGTCGTCGTCCTGGCGGACGCCGCCGACGCGGTGCCGCTGGCCAGGGCCCTGGTGGCCGGCGGGCTCCCGGCGATCGAGGTGACGCTGCGGACGGCCGCCGCCCTCGACGCCATCGGGGCGATCGCCGCCGAGGTCCCGGACGCGGTGGTGGGCGCGGGGACGGTGATCTCCGCACGGAACGTCGCCGACACCGTGGCCGCCGGGGCCCGTTTCCTGGTGAGCCCCGGCTGGACGGACACCCTGCTCGACGCGATGAAGGCGTCGGAGGTGCCGTTCCTGCCGGGCGTCTCCACGGCCTCCGAGGTGGTCGCGCTGCTGGAGCGCGGGGTCACGGAGATGAAGTTCTTCCCGGCCGAGGCGGCGGGCGGCACCGCCTATCTCCAAGCGCTCTCCGCACCGCTCCCCCAGGCCAGGTTCTGCCCCACGGGCGGTATCTCGGTCGCTTCGGCGCCGTCGTACCTCGCTCTGCCGAACGTGGGCTGCGTGGGCGGCAGCTGGATGGTGCCGGGCGACGCCGTGGCGGCGAGGGACTGGGCCCGGGTGGAGCGCCTGGCGCGCGAGGCGTCCGCGCTGCGCGGCTGAGACCGGTCCTGCCGCCTACCGCTGCAGGTGCGAGGTGTCGTTCAGCAGCCGTACGGAAGCGTTGCCGTCGGCGTAGTAGGCCACGGTCGAGACGGACGCCGCCGAGAGTTCCATCCGGAACATGGACTGCGGCGGGGCGCCCAGCGCCAGCCTGACCAGGGTCTTGATCGGGGTGACGTGGGTGACCACGAGCACGGTACGGCCCTGGTGGCGGGCGATGAGGCGGTCCCGGGCGGCCGAGACGCGGTCGGCGACCTCGGCGAAGCTCTCGCCGCCACCCGTGGGGGCCACGTCCGGTGACGCCAGCCAGGCGCTCAGGTCGGAGCCGTACCGCTCGCGCACCTCGCCGAACGTCAGCCCCTCCCAGACGCCGAAGTCCGTCTCGCGCAGGCCGTGGTCGACACTCACGTCCAGGCCCAGGCGCCCGGCCACGGCGGCGGCCGTCTCACGGCAGCGGCGCAGGGGTGAGCTGACGATCTCCTGGATGGTCCCCCGGTCGGCGAAGGCCCGTGCGGCGTCGTCGGCCTGGCCCCGGCCCACGGCCGAGAGTTTCGGGTCGGTGCCGCCGCTGCCGGAGAAACGCTTCTCGGGGGTGAGGACGGTCTCGCCGTGCCGCAGCAGCACGAAGGTGGCGGGCGGGCCCAGGTCGGGTGCCACCCCCCAGCCGGTCTGCGGGGTGGTGGCGGGGGCGGTCCGCGCCGCCGTCGTACGGGAGGCCATGGCCGCGCGGGCCTTCGCCGCACCGGCCACGGCGTCGCCCGGCGGGCCCGTGACGGGCGGGAGTGCCTGCGGGAAGGCGGAGGGCGCGGCGTCGAGGGCCGCCGTCGAGGACGACGGCTCCCACCGCTCGCCGCGCTTGCCCGCGTCCATCGCCTCGTTGGCGAGCCGGTCCGCGTGCTTGTTCTCGGCGCGCGGAATCCACTCGTAGGTGACGGCGTCCGGGGGAAGGACCCGGGCGGCCTCGGCCGCCAGGGGCTTCATGCCGGGGTGCTTGATCTTCCAGCGGCCCGACATCTGCTCGACCACCAGCTTGGAGTCCATCCGGACGTGCACCCGCAGGGCGTCGTCCGCGGGGAACAGCGCCTTCGCGGCCTTGAGACCGGCGATGAGGCCCTTGTACTCGGCCACGTTGTTCGTCGCGACGCCGATGTACTCGGCGGTCTCGGCGAGCGGTTCGCCCGTCTCCGGATCGATGACGACGGCGCCGTAACCGGCGGGCCCCGGGTTGCCCCGGGAGCCGCCGTCGGCCTCGACGACCAGCTGGTGGGAAGCCGTCATTACAGGCCCGACTCCGAGGTGCGGATCAGGATGCGGTGACAGTTCTCGCAGCGCAGCACGGTGTCCGGGGACGCCGCCTTCACGTCGTTGACCTCGGTGATGTTCAGCTCCAGCCGGCAGCCCTCGCAGCGTCGCTGGTAGAGGCGGGCCGCGCCGACTCCGCCCTGCTGGGCACGCAGCTTGTCGTAGAGCTTGAGGAGGTCGGCGGGCACGGCGGCCGCGACGACCTCGCGGTCCTTGGTGAGGGTCGCCGCCTCGGCGTCCAGCTCACTGATCGCCGCGTCGCGGCGGGCGAGGGCGTCGTCGAGCTTGGCCTGGACCGCGGAGACCCGCGCGGTCAGCTCGGTGACCCGCTCCTGGGCGCCTTCGCGGCGCTCCATGATCTCCAGGACGACGTCCTCGAGGTCGCCCTGGCGCTTGGCCAGCGAGACGATCTCGCGCTGGAGGCTCTCCAGGTCCTTGGGCGAGGAGACCGTGCCGGAGTCGAGCCGCTGCTGGTCGCGGACGGCGCGCTGGCGCACCTGGTCGACGTCCTGCTCAGCCTTGGCCTGCTCGCGGGTGGTGTCGCTCTCCTCGGTCTGGGAGGCGACGAGCAGGTCACGCAGCTGGGCGAGGTCGTTGTTGAGCGCGTCGATCTCGGCGTGCTCGGGCAGCGACCTGGCCTTGTGGGACGCCTGCGACAGACGTACGTCGAGGGCCTGGACTTCGAGGAGTCGGATCTGGTCGGCGTGCGCGGCGTTCAGTTGGGGGCTCCAGAAGAGTGGTGGGTGGTCCAGGGGTCGGTGACCTGGGTCGAGACGTGGACCCGCAGGTCCCATCCGTGGCGGTCGGAAATCGCGTCGAGCTGTGCGGCGGCCTGCTCGCACCAGGGCCATTCGGTGGCCCAGTGCGCGGCGTCGACCAGACCGAGCGGCGAGTGCTGGACGGCCTCGGAGGCCGGGTGGTGGCGCAGGTCCGCGGTGAGGTAGGCGTCGGCGCCCGCGGCGCGCACGGCGTCGAAGAGGCTGTCGCCGGAGCCGCCGCTCACGGCGACGGTACGCACGAGCGCGTCCGGGTCGCCCGCGAGCCGGATGCCCTGCGCGGTGGCGGGGAGCCGGGCGGCGGCCCTGGCGGCGAACTCGCCCAGGGTCTCGGGGTGGTCCAGTTCGCAGATCCGGCCGAGGCCGCGGTGTCCCCTGGGGTCGGCCGGGTCCGGTACGAGCGGTCCGGTGACGCGCAGGCCGAGGGCGCCCGCGAGGGCGTCCGAGACGCCGGGGTCGGCGGTGTCGGCGTTGGTGTGCGCGACGTGCAGGGCGACGCCGTGCCGGATGAGACCGTGCACGACCCGGCCCTTGAAGGTGGTGGCCGCGACCGTGGTCGTACCGCGCAGGTAGAGCGGGTGGTGGGTGACGATCAGCTGGGCGCCGAGGGTGAGGGCCTCGTCGGCGACGGCCTGGACGGGGTCCACCGCGAACAGCACCCGGTCGACCTGGGCGTCCGGGTCACCGCAGACGGTGCCGACCGCGTCCCATCCTTCGGCCCGCTCGGGGGGCCAGAGGGCGTCGAGCTCGGCGATGACTTCAGACAGACGGGGCACGGGGGAAAGGCTACCTTCCGTCCGTGCCCCGCCGCCCATGGCCGCCGGGACCGGTGCGGGCGGGCCGACAACCGGTCACGAATCGTTACTGCACGGGGTCCCCGCCTAGCGCCGGTGCCGGACCGCGCCGTCCTCTTCGCCGCGTCCGCGAACTCCTCGCCCGCCTCACCTCGGAGACGCCCACCACGCCCACCACCCCCAGCACAGCAGGCCCCACACCTTCTGGTGATTACGGACACGACCACCCTTATGTGTGAAGCGCGAGGTCTGGTGTTGTTCGGCAGGAAGTGCGAAAACTAGCTTCGGTGGCCGGAGGTGATGAGTTCATGACTGCGTGTGCCATCGAGGGGCAGACCGCCGGGACCACCGGCACGGTGGAGCCCGTGCCCGAGGAACCCGGGGAGCCGGAAGCCGTCGTCGCGGGTGACGAACCGTCCGGGGGCGGCCTCCGGGTGCCGCCGCCGTTCACGATCACCGCGGACGGCGCGTACGCGGCCCGGCTCACGGCCGCCCCGGGAGGACCCGGGGAGGGGCAGCGGGCCTGGTACCCGGAGCGCTGGACGCTGGACGGGCCCGAGCCGTACGCCGTACCGCTCCCCCTGAACCAGCCCGAGGAACCGGACTGCGATGTGGTGCCGCTCCGCGACGGCCGGGTCCTCATCCGGCGGCTGGTCGCCGGCCGCCACGCCTTCTCGCTGCTCTACCCGACCGGTCCCGGCACGGGCGAACTGCCGCTGGGCGCGCTCGAATGCCCGGCTCTGACGCTGCTCCCGCCCTCCCCGGACGGCTCCCGGGTCTTCGCCCTGGCCGCCGGTGAGCGCTCCACCGCCGTCTGGCTGGTGGCGGGTGGCACGTCCGGCCCCGAACGCGTCGCCGAGCTGCCGGGCCACTGCTCCGGCGGGGTGTGGCTCGACCGGGCCGGCCGGCTGCTGGCGCTGGACCGGCAGCTGCCGGGGGGCGGACCGGTGAAGGCGGTCGCCGTCGACCTCGAACGGGGCGGCGAGGTGACCCCGCTGCTCCAGATCGCGCCGGAGAGCGACGACCGGCTGCTGCTGGCCGACACGGACAGCGGGCTGCTGCTCATCCGCTCCGACGCGCCGGGGCACGACCGGCTCGGCTGGGGGGTGCTCGGCAGCCTCCTGCCGGTGCGGTTCCCGGAGTGCCTGCGCCCGGCCGATGTCGCGGTGACACCGTTCGCCGTGCAGCCGGGGCAGACGCTCATGCCGGAGAGCTGTGCGGTGGCGTTGCGGATCGACGGGGCAGCGGGCAGCTGGGTGGGGGTGTGGCGTCCGGCGGGCCGGCGGCTGCACCAGCTCGCGGCGCCCGAGGGGTGGCAGGCCGGTGCCGGTTTCTGGAGCCGGGACGGCGTACTGCACCTGCCGTACGCGAATGCCGCGGCCCCGTGCGCCGTCGCGCTGCTGACCGCTCCGGCGGACGGGGACGAGGACGTCCGGGGCGCCCCCGGTCAGCCGGCTGGAAGCGGAGCGGAACCCTCCGCGGCTCACGCGCTTCCCGGGGTGTGCAAGCCGGTCCCTCTGGGGCTGGCACCTCTGCTGGGGCGCGTCATGCCTGCTCAGGCGGGTCCGGGCCGCACGGCCGCCACCGCCGCCCCTCCGGCGGGGACGGGGGTGGCGGTGGCACACCCGGCGGCGGATCGGGGCCGGCCCTGACGGTACGTCAGTGCTGCGGGACCCGCGTCCGGTGCCTCGGCAGCCAGAGCAGCATGATGACCGCTCCCGCCAGCAGCACTGCGCACGCGACCCGGAACGCCAGGGCGTAGCCCGCCGTGACGTCGGCCGCCGCGCCGGAGCCGGCGGTACGGGACGCGGCGACGGTGGACAGGACGGCGAGGCCCAGCGCACCGCCCATCGTGCGTGAGGTGTTGACCAGCCCCGAGACGAGCCCGGCGTCCTCCGGTTCGGCGCCCGAGGTGGCCAGGGTGGCCAGCGGGGTCGAGGCGAGGCCCGCTCCGCCCATCATCAGGATGCCGGGGAGGCAGATCGTGGTCAGGTACGAGCCGTCGATGCCCAGGGTGGACTGCCAGCCGAATCCCGCCGCGGTGACCAGGACGCCGATGACCGCCAGGCACTTCGCGCCCGTGCGGACCATGATCCGGGGGGCCAGCTTCGAGGCGAGGACGACGGCGGCGGACGTGGGTATCAGGGCGAGTCCGGCCTGGAGCGGGCTGTACCCGAGGACGCTCTGCGCGTACACGGTGACGAAGTACCACATGGAGAACGTCGCGGACCCCATCAGCAGCATCGCCACGTTCGCCGACGACACCGCGCGCACGCCGAGGACCCGCAGGGGCATCAGCGGCGCCGCCGTCCGCGCCTCGACCAGTACGAACACGGCGAGCAGCGCCACTCCGGCGAGCAGGGGTACGAGAGTGGCGGCGGCCGTCCACCCCTCGGCCTCCGTCTGGACGATCCCGTACGCGACCGTGGCGAGGCCCGCCGTGACGAGGAGCGCGCCGGGCAGGTCGACGCGGCGGCGGTCGCCCGCCCGGCCCTCCACGAGCCGGAGGGTGGCGCCGACGAGGACGAGGGCGCCGATGGGCACGTTGATGAGCAGGACCCAGCGCCAGGAGAGGGCGTCGGTGAGCACGCCGCCGATCAGACCGCCCGCCGCGCCGCCCCCCGCGCCGACCGCCATCCAGGTGCCGATCGCCCTGGTCCTCGCCGGGCCCTCGGGGACGGCGGCCGTGAGGAGGGTGAGGGTCGCCGGGGACAGCACGGCGGCGCCCAGGCCCTGGGCGGCGCGGGCCGCCAGCAACTGCCAGCCCTCCTGGGCGAGTCCACCGGCCAGGGAGGCCACCGTGAACACCCCGAGCCCTATGAGGAACATGCGCTTGCGGCCGTATATGTCCGCCGCCCGTCCCCCCAGTAGCATGAAACCGGCGAACGCGATCGCGTAGGCGTTGACGACCCACTGGAGCGCGGAGGCGCTCAGCGCCAGGTCGGTGCGCATGGACGGCAGCGCCACGTTGACGACGGAGACGTCGAGGACGACGAGGAACTGGCCGGTGCAGGCTGCGAGCACCACCGCCCACGTACCGGAGGTTCTGCGGACGGGTATGTGCGTGGGTGTGGAGACGTCGGCCATGGGCGTCATGGTCTCAGGTGATGAGTGGGCCGTACATCGGTTTGCGGGACCGAAACCGGACCGGGCCCGTCTCCTTCCGCCGCACGGCCAGGGGGGCCGGTCGTTCCGACGCGCTCCGCGTCCGTGTTCCGTGCGCCGGAGGCCAACGGGCTCATCACACACCGGGACGGGCCGGCCGCGCTCGCCGTGCCGGACACCCGCGCGGCCCCCGCCGTTCCGGCCGGTGGGGGCCTACGGCACGATGGGGCGCTCTCGATCACCTGATCACGCCAGGAGGAACGCCGTGGCCGCCGACCCCGCCGCCGAGTCCGCCACCCGATCCGCCCGGTCCGCCCGGCCCGCCCGGCCCGGGCCGGAGGTCCTCGCCGCGTTCGAGGCGGCCAAGGGCTTCATGCCGGTACGCGAGGGACTCGCCCTGTACGCGGCGGCCGCCGACGCCGCCGCCCTCGGACTGCCCCTGCTGGAGGTGGGCACCTACTGCGGGCGCTCCACCCTCCTGCTCGCGGACGCCGCCCGGTCGGCGGGGGTCACGGCGCTCACCGTCGACCACCACCGGGGCAGCGAGGAGCAGCAGCCGGGCTGGGAGTACCACGACCCGACCGTCGTGGACCCCGAGGTCGGCCTCATGGACACGCTCCCCACCTTCCGCCGCACCCTGAGCAAGGCCGGTCTCGAGGAGCACGTGGTGGCGCTGGTCGGCAGGTCGCCGCAGGTCGCCGCCGTCTGGGGCGGGGCGCTCGGCCTCGTCTTCATCGACGGCGGCCACACCGACGAGCACGCGAGCGGCGACTACGAGGGGTGGGCTCCGCACGTCGCGGACGGCGGGCTCCTGGTGATCCACGACGTGTTCCCCGACCCGGCGGACGGCGGCCAGGCCCCGTACCGCGTCCACCAGCGGGCCCTGGCGTCCGGCGCGTTCACCGAGATCTCCGTGACGGACTCGCTGCGTGTCCTGCGGCGCACGGGGACGGGGATCTGAGCCGTCCGGATAGGCTCGCCGCGTGCCGTACCACGACAGCGTCTCCCCCGCCCGCCACGTCCGGCCCCGGCTCACCGCCGCCGCCCTGACCCTCCTGACCCTGACCGTCGCCGGGTGCGGAGGAGGCGCGGGCGCCGCGCACTCCCGCCCCGGCGGCGACGCGACACCCGCCCCTTCGGCACCGGCGTCCTCCGAGCCCTCCCCGGACGCGCCGCTCAGCGGCAGGACCGTGGTGATCGACCCCGGGCACAACCCGCGCAACCGCGATCACACCCGCGAGATCAACACCACGGTGGACATCGGCACCGGCCGTAAGGAGTGCGACACCACCGGGACCGCGACCGTCGCCGGTTACTCCGAGGCGCGGTTCACCCTCGACGTGTCGCACCGGCTGCGCACCCTGCTGGAGTCGCGGGGCGCGAAGGTCGTACTGACGCACGACGACGACCGCCCCTTCGGCCCGTGCATCGACGAGCGGGCCCGCATCGGCAACGAGGCGGAGGCCGACGCGGTCGTCTCCGTGCACGCGGACGGTTCCGCGGCCGGGAACCGCGGGTTCCACGTGATCGTCCCCGGCCGGGTATCCAGCGGGACCGCGGACACCACGAAGATCGTCGGGCCCTCGCGCGAACTCGGCACCCGTATCGCCGGCCTGTTCGGCCGTGCCACCGGAAGCGCCCCTTCCAACTACGTCGGTGACAGCACCGGTCTCGACACCCGCACGGATCTCGGCGGACTGAATCTGTCGGCCGTGCCGAAGGTGTTCGTCGAATGCGGCAACATGCGCGACCCCGAGGACGCGGCCCTGCTCACGAGCGCGCGGTGGCGCCAGAAGGCGGCTCAGGGCATCGCCGACGGCATCAGCGGCTATCTCAACGGGTAGACCCGCGTAGGAATCGGGCGGATAACAGTCCGAGGTCCGGGGCGGGGCCCAACCCGGCCGGGCAGACGATAGATTCATCCGTACGATGGGGAGCCACCCCGAGCTTCGCGCCGTACCCGCCCAACCGGCGGCAGCGACGACCACCCCGACGAGACGACCGACTAAGGACCTTCACGTGAATATCCGCTCCCTCACTCGAGGCGACGGCGTGGTGATCGGAGCAGCGGTGGTGCTGTTCATCGCCTCCTTCCTCGACCTCTCCGGCTTCGACTGCCCCGCGGGCGTCAACTGCTCCAGCTTCGAGAGCCCGAACGCCTGGGACTCGCTCTCGCTTCTGATGAGCATCTTCCTGGCCGGTGTCATCGGCGCGGCGCTGGTGATCGTGGGCCGTGCCATGCCGGGCCGCAAGGTCGTGGGACTGGACCTCGGTCAGTTCGGTGTCGCGTTCACCGTCTTCTCGCTGTGGACGGCGTTCTGGACGATCATCGACGCCGACGACGCGGGTGCCGGCCTGATCCTCGGCCTGCTCGGGGCCCTGATCCTGGCGGCCGCCGCGATCGCCACCCCGATGGTCCCGGCCCTCAAGGCTCCGCTGACGGGCGCCCCGCGCCCGGCCTCGCCGCAGGGTGTGCAGGCGCCGTTCGGTGCGCAGCAGCAGCCCGGTCAGGGCTACGGCTACCCCGGCGGCCAGCAGCCCTACGGCGCGCAGCCCGGTCAGCCCCAGCCGTACGGCGCGCAGCAGCAGCCGGGTCAGGCCGACCCGGCCCAGGCGCAGGCGGTTCAGTCCCAGCAGCCCCCGCAGGCACGAGGACCGCAGGACGGCGGAGCGCCGGCCGGTGACTTCAACCCGTTCTGGTTCGCCGTGCCGGTGGCCCGTCCGCTGTACGGCGAGGACGGTTCGCCCAACCCGATCGCCGAACTGGCGCCTGGCACCTGGTATCTCGCGGTCGAGCAGCACGGTCCCGGCCTCGTCGCCCAGACGCAGGACGGCCGTCGCGGAGTCCTCCAGGACACCACGGGCATCCAGCGCGGCTGATCCCCCGCACGCACGTCGCGGCCCCTCGCCCTGCCGGGCGGGGGCCGTTCGGGGTTTCGCCCGCCGTAAAACGGCAATCTGCTATCCATGTCTCCCAGATCAGGTACAGGAAGCTCTACCGCCGCACGCGTCATAGCCGTCGTGGCCGACATCATGGCCTTCATCATCGGCTTGTGGATTCTCATGTACCTGCTCGACGCCAACCAGGCCAACGGCCTGGTCGAGTTCGTCCGGGACTCCGCCCGCTGGCTGGCCGGCTGGTCGCACGACCTGTTCACCTTCGACGAGGAGTGGGCACGGGTCGTCGCCGGTTACGGCCTCGCCGCCGTCGTCTACCTCTTCATCGGCCACGCCGTGGCCGGCCGCGTCCGCCGTTCCTGACCGGCGGCCCCCTTCGCGGTGAGCACGCGGCGGGCGGTCCGCCCGCTCAGCGGCAGCAGTCCGGCTCCAGTCCGCCCGGGAGGCGCTCGCCCCCGAAGACCGCGGTGGTCGCCTCGTCCCCCCGAGGGCGGCCACCGCGAGCAGCAGGGAACCCGCCGTCCAGGTGGTGAGCTCCTCCGGCCAGAAGGCGCGGTTCCCCTCGAAGACGTACCCCGTCCAGTACAGGCCCCCGGCGGCCCGTAGGTGCTGGACGGACTGGAGGATCTCCAGGGCCCGGTCGGACTCCCCCATCACCCAGAGCGCCAGGGCCAGTTCGCAGCTCTCGCCGCCGGTGACCCACGGGTTGGGCAGGACGCACCGCACACCGAGTCCGGGTACCACGAACCGGTCCCAGCCGTCGTCTATCCGCTTCAGCGCGGCGGGGCCGGTGACCGCGCCGCCGAGGACCGGGTAGTACCAGTCCATCGAGTAGTGGCCCTTGTCGAGGAAGCGTTCCGGGTGTTCGCGGATCGCGTGTGCGAGCGCTCCGGTCGCCAACTCCCAGTCGGGCTGCGGCTCTTCGCGTTCCTCCGCGAGGGCGAGCGCGCAGCGCAGCGCGTGGTGGATGGAGGAGGAGCCGGTCAGCAGGGCGTCGGTGACGGCGGTGCCGTCCGGCTCCCGCTTCCAGCCGATCTGGCCGCCGGGCTGCTGGAGCCGCAGGACGAACTCGACCGCGGCGTGGACCGTCGGCCACATCCGGTCGAGGAACGCGTCGTCGCCGGTGGCCAGGTAGTGGTGCCAGACGCCGACGGCCACGTACGCGCAGAAGTTGGTCTCGCGGCTGCGGTCGGTCGGCTGCTCCGGGTCGCCGTCGTGGTAGGCGGCGTACCAGGAACCGTCCTCGTTCTGATGGCGGGCCAGCCAGGCGTAGGCGCGTTCGGCCGCCTCGTGCTCACCGGAGGCGTCGAGCGCCATGGCGGCCTCGGTGTGGTCCCACGGGTCCAGGTGGTGGCCGCGGAACCAGGGCAGGGCCCCGTCCTCGCGCTGGACGGCGCGCAGCGCCGCGACGGTCTCGGCGGCCTGGCCGGCGGTGAGGACGCCGGGCAGTACGAGGTGTTCCGTCCGCTCGGGAGTGCTCACGCCTGGGCCCTGGGCAGGTGCGGCTTCGTCGCGTACGCCACGAAGCTCTTGCCGACGACGGGGTTGAGCAGCTGCTCCGCGACCCGGGTGACGGCGGGCTTCTTCATGATGTCCCAGACCAGCAGCTTGTGGTACGCCCGCACCGGCAGGGCCGCGTCCTCGCCGTCGCGGCCCACCCCGAACGCGCACTTCAGCCACCAGTACGGGCTGTGGAGCGCGTGCGCGTGGTGGGTGCCGTACGGCTTGAGGCCGGCCTCGCGCATCCTGCGGAGCAGTTCGTCGGCCTTGTAGATGCGGATGTGGCCGCCCTCGACCTCGTGGTAGGCGTCGGAGAGCGACCAGCAGATCTTCTCGGGGCCGTAGCGCGGCACGGTGACCGCTATCCGGCCGCCGGGCCGCAGCACGCGGACCATCTCGGCGAGCACTCCCTTGTCGTCGGGGATGTGCTCCATCACCTCGGAGATGATCACGACGTCGAAGGAGTCGTCGGGGAAGGGCAGGTTGAGGGCGTCGCCCTCCATCGCGGTGGCGGTGGCGCCCTGGGGGGCCTCACCGGCCTCCTTCATCGCGGCGAACCACCTGGCGACCTCGCGGATCTCCTCGGCGTTCCGGTCGAGTGCCACGACCTGGGCGCCGCGGCGGTAGCACTCGAAGGCGTGCCGGCCTGCACCGCAGCCCAGGTCGAGCACTCGGTCGCCTGGGGCGAGCGGGAAGCGGGTGAAGTCGACGGTCAGCACGAGGGCCTGCCTTCGAGGTCGGAGGTACGGGTTCCGTGGGCGGCGGCGGTCACCTGCGGGCACCCCGGGAGACGATCGCCTGACGGTACAGCTCGGCCGTGCCGAGGGCCGCCCTGGCCCAGGTGAAGCGGGCGAGCACCCGTTCGCGGCCGGCCGCGCCGAGGCGGGCCCGCAGTTCCGGGTCGCCGAACAGCCGGCCGAGGGCGACGGCCAGCGCGCCGGCGTCGCCCGGCGGCACCGCGAGGCAGGTCTCCCCGTCCGGGCCCGTGACCTCGGGGATCGCACCGCCGGTCGTCGCGACGAGCGGGGTGCCGGTGGCCATCGCCTCGGCCGCGGGGAGGGAGAAGCCCTCGTACAGCGAGGGGACACAGGCGATCTGGGCGCTGCGCACCAGGTCGACCAGGTCGGTGTCGCTTATGCCCTTGACGAACCGGACGGCGTCCTGGAGCGCGTACCGCTCGATGGCCTGGGCGACGGGGCCGTCCTCGGCCCGCCTGCCGACGACCACGAGGTGGGCCGAGGGGTTCTCGGTGCGGAGCTTGGCCAGTGCCTCAACCAGGTGGACGAGGCCCTTGAGCGGGACGTCGGCGCTGGACGTGGTGACGATCCGGCCGGGCACCTCGGCGACGGACGGATCGGGCGACCAGAGGTCGGTGTCGGCCCGATGTGCACCACACCGATCCGGTCCCGGCGTACGCCGAGGTGTTCGACGATCTCCTGCTGGGAGGAGCCGGAGACGGTGAGGACGGACGGCAGGCGGCGGGCGACCCGCTTCTGCATACGGGTGAAGGCGTACCAGCGGCGTACGGAGGCGCGGCGGCGCCTGCTGCCCGCGGCGTCCAGGTCGAGCTGCCGGTCGACGGTGATGGGGTGGTGGATCGTGGTGACGAGCGGGGCTCCGAGGTCGCCGAGCAGGCCGTACCCGAGGGTCTGGTTGTCGTGGATGACGTCGAAGTCGCCGCGCCGGGCCAGGAGGTGGCGCCGGGCCCGCAGGCTGAAGGTGAGCGGTTCGGGGAAGCCGCCGGTCCACATGGTGGCGACCTCGGCGAGGTCGATCCAGTCGCGGAACTCGCCGCGCCCCGGGGTGCGGAACGGGTCTGACTGGCGGTACAGGTCCAGGCTCGGCAGCTCGGTGAGCGGGACACCCTCGTCGAGCACCGGGTAGGGCTGGGCGCCGATCACTTCGACGCGGTGGCCGAGGCGGGCCAGTTCGCGGCCGAGATGGCGTACGTAGACGCCCTGGCCGCCGCAGAAGGGGTTGCCCTTGTAGGTGAGGAGCGCGATGCGCAACGGCCGGTCGTCGGCGGCGGGTGCCGCGGTGCCCGCCCGGGGGCCCGTCTCTACGGCCTCAGCGGTCACTCTCGGCTCCCTTCTCACTGCGTGTTCGCCGGAGCGTAACCGCTCACGCTAATCTAGAACAAGTTTCAGACCGGATCGTTCGACGAGCATCGAATCTACCGGCAGGTAGCGTCGGCGTGACCGCCGGATCAGGTGATTCGCGCCACGGCGGGCGCCCTGGCATGCGGTGCGCGCCCGCAAACCCGCTCCCCGGTAGCGGTCGCGGACGGAAGCCATGGACGGGGACACATGACAGCGGAAGCCAGACCCGCATCGCCTCCTCTGACGGAACGTCAGGAGGCCCGCCGCCGCCGCATCCTCCACGCCACCGCCCAGCTGGCGGGCAGGGGCGGGTTCGAGGCCGTGCAGATGCGTGAGGTCGCCGAGGCCGCCGGGGTGGCCCTGGGCACGCTCTACCGCTACTTCCCCTCCAAGATCCATCTGCTCGTCGCCACCATGCAGGACCAGCTCCAGCACCTGCACGGCACGCTCCGCGACCACCCTCCGACCGGGGAGAGCGCCGCCGACCGGGTCGCCGAGACCCTGATGCGGGCCTTCCGGGCGCTCCAGCGGGAGCCCTGCCTCGCCGACGCCATGGTGCGGGCGCTGACCTTCGCCGACCGCGGCGTGAGCACCGAGGTGGACGCCGTCTCGCGGCTCACGACGAAGATCGTGCTGGACGCGACGGGGCTGGAGCACCCGACGCCGCAACAGCTGTCGGCGGTCCGGGTCATCGAGCACACCTGGCACTCCGCGCTGATCACCTGGCTGTCCGGGCGGGCCTCGATCAGCCAGGTGCGGACCGACATCGAGACGGTGTGCAGGCTGATCGAGCTGCCGGACACGGAAGCCGGTCCCCCGCGGGACTGAGCGGGCCCCGGCCCGTGCCCATGTCGGGCACCCACATGGGGACCCGGCGAGGTGAGGGCTCCTGCACCATATCGACGGCGCCGCGGTGTTCGTAGGTTCGGCCGACATCACCCGAACCACGCCGAGGAGCCGGTCATCATGCGCCGTCGCAGAGCCGTAGGCACCGTCCAGCACAGATTCCTGACCGCAGCAGCCCTCGGCACCGCCGCACTGCTCCTGGCGGGATGCGCGGCCGCCGGGCAGGCCGGCGGGTCCGACTCCGCGGGCGGCAAGGACGACGCCGTCAAGGTGGGCCTGGTCTACTCGCGGACGGGGCTGCTCGCCGCCTACGGCAAGCAGTACCGCGACGGCTTCATGGCGGGGCTCGACCACGCCACCAAGGGCACCCGCAAGGCAGGCGGCCACCGCATCGAGGTGACCGAGCAGGACGACGCGGGAGACCCCGGCAAGGCGGTCTCCGCCGCGAAGAACCTGATCGGCAAGGGCTACAAGGTGCTGGCCGGCACCACCGACTCCGGCGTCGCCCTCCAGATGGCCCCGCTCGCCGCCCAGAACAAGGTGCTGTACGTCAGCGGCCCGGCCGCCACCGACGCGGTGACCGGGGTCAACGCCTACACCTTCCGGTCGGGCCGGCAGTCCTACCAGGACATCCTGACCGCGGGCACGATGCTCGGCGACGCCAAGGACAAGAAGGTCACGGTGCTGGCCCAGGACTCCACCTTCGGCCAGGCCAACGTCACCGCCGTCGAGGCGGTCCTGGGGGGCAGGGGCGCGGAGGTCGGCTCGGTGCTGGCGCCGCCCGGGGCGACGGACCTGACTCCGTTCGCCCGGCAGGTGAAGGCCGCGGGGACCGATCTGGTCTTCGTCGCCTGGGCCGGCTCCACCGCCCCCGCCCTGTGGACGGCGCTGGACCAGCAGGGTGTGCTGGACGCGGGGAAGGTCGTCACGGGGCTGGCCGGGACGGCCTCGTACCCGGTCTTCGGAGCGGCCGGTTCCAAGGTGTCGTTCCTGGCGCACTACTTCCCCGGAGCGGGCGGCGGCAACCCGGTGGAGCAGGCCATGCTCGACGCGGTCGAGAAGGCGGGCGGCGCCCCCGACCTGTTCACCCCGGACGGCTTCACCGCCGCCCAGATGATCGTGCGTGCCGTGGAGGAGGGCGGCGCCACCGACACCGCCGCGATGGCGAAGGCCCTGGAGGGCTGGACCTTCGACGGGGTGAAGGGCAGGACGCAGGTCCGCGCCGAGGACCACGCCCTGATACAGCCGATGTTCGTGGCGCGGCTGGAGGGCGAGGGCACGGGCGCCGTCCCGGAGCTGGTGAGCACCCAGCCGATGGACGCGGTGGCGCCGCCGGTCACCCCCTCGGCGGGCTGAGCGATGACGGCCACCGGCACCACCACGGAGCGCGGCGGACATCCGCGCGCCCCCGCCCCGTACTGGGCCTGGACGGGCTCGGCTGGAGCATCGGCGGGGCGACCATCGTCGAGGACATCACCCTGAGCGTCCGCGAGGGCGAGTTCCTGGCCTTCATCGGCCCCAACGGGGCGGGAAAGACCTCCCTGTTCAACCTGATCAGCGGAGTGACCACCCCACGGCCGGGACGCTCGCGCTGGACGGCGCGGACATCACGGCTGAGCCCGCGCACATCCGCGCGCGCCGCGGGATCGGGCGTACGTTCCAGACGTCGAGCCTCTGGCCGGGGATGAGCGTCGCCGAGCACGTCCGGCTGGCCGCGCAGGCGGCGCGGGGCGGCTCGTACCGGCTGTGGCGGCGCGCGTCCCCCTACACCGCCGAGGTGCGCGCGGTGCTGGAGCGCACCGGGCTCGGGCACCGGGCGGAGACGGTGGCGGCCGAGCTGTCCCACGGGGAGAAGCGCAAGCTCGAACTCGCGGTCCTGCTGGTCGGGGAGCCCCGGCTGATGCTGCTCGACGAGCCGATGGCGGGCGTCAGCGCCGAGGAGGTCCCCGCCCTCACCGAACTGATCCGCACCCTGCACCGCGACGAGGGCCGGACCGTCCTCATGGTCGAGCACCACATGGACGTCCTGCTGGGCCTCGCCGACCGGCTCGCCGTGATGCACCACGGACAGCTCCTCGCGCTGGACACCCCGCAGGCCGTGACCGCCGATCCGCTGGTCCAGCGGGCCTACCTCGGGGAGGGGCTGTGACACCGGACCCGGACGTCCTGCTCGCCGTACGGGACCTGCGGGTCCTGATCGGCGGTCGGCACATCCTGCACGGCGTGGACCTGGACGTGGCACGCCACGGGGTGACCGCGCTCCTGGGCCGCAACGGCGCGGGGAAGACCACGACCGTGCGCGGCATCCTCGGCCTCGTGCCGCGCGCCGGCAGTGTGCTGCTCGACGGCGAGGAGACCGTGGCGCTGCCCACCCACACGGTGGTCGGGCGGGGCATCGGGTACGCCCCCGAGGACCGTGGGATCTTCGCCGGCCTCACCGTCGCGGAGAACCTGCGGCTCGCCGAACGGCGCGGGGCGGGCGAGCCCGCGTACCCGCTCGTCCATGAACTCTTCCCCGAACTCAAGCAGCGCGCCCGCCAGTTGGCGGGAACACTGTCCGGCGGGCAGCAGCAGATGGTGGCCATCGGGCGCACCCTGCTCAACACCAACCGGCTCGTCATCGCCGACGAGCCCACCAAGGGCCTCGCGCCCCGGGTCGTCGCCGAGGTCGCCGGGGTGCTGGAGCGGGCCGCCGAGGCGGTGCCCGTGCTGCTCGTGGAGCAGAACCTCGCCGTCGTACGGCGGCTGGCCGGGACGTGTGTCGTCCTGGCCGACGGGCGCACCGCGCACCGGGGTCCGGCACAGGCGCTGCTGGACGACGCGGAGGCGGCCCGCAGGCTGCTGGGGGTCGGACACGGCCCGCCCGCCGCCGCCTCCCGGACCGCCCATGCCTCTTCCCCGACCGCGGAGGCGGATTCCTGATGTCCACCATCGTTCTGCTCACCATGACCGGGCTCGGTCTGGGGGCTCTCTACTTCCTGATCGCCTCGGGCCTCTCCCTGATCTTCGGCCTGATGGACGTGCTCAACTTCGCGCACGGGGCGCTGCTCTCCGTCGGCGCGTACGGCACCTGGTGGGCGGCGTCCGGGAACCTGCCCGGCGCGGGTCCCGGCGGCGCCGGTTTCGCCCTGGCCGTGCTGTTCGGTACGGCGGTGGGCACCGTCGCCGCCGTCGTGCTCGAACTCGCCGTGGTCCGGCCGCTGTACACCCGGCCGCGTGAGCAGGTGCTCGCCACGGTCGGGGTGGGGCTCGCCGTCCCCGCGCTCCTCTCGGGGATCTGGGGCCGGACGCGCTGACGTTCCCGGGCCCCGAGGCCCTGTCGGGCACCTTCGGGCTGCTGGGCGCGCAGGTGCCCGTCAACCGGATCGTCCTGATCGCGGCGGCGGTCGTGGTCCTCGTGGCCCTGCGGCTGTTCCTCGGCAGAACCCGGCACGGCCTCGTCGTACGGGCGGGGGTCGAGGACCGGGCGATGGTGACCGCGCTGGGCATCGACGTCCGCAGGGCGTTCACGCTCGTCTTCGCGATCGGCGGCTGCGTCGCCGCGCTCGGCGGGGCCCTGGGCGGGCTGTACTTCGGCTCGGTCGATCCCCGGCAGGGCACCTCGCTGCTGATCTTCGCCTTCGTGGTGGTGGTCACCGGCGGCATGGGTTCGGTGACCGGGGCCGCCGTGGCGGCCGTCGTCATCGGCCTGGTCCAGCAGTTCGCCAACTACTACACCGCAGCGGGCCTCGGCGACCTGGCCGTCGTCGTCCTGCTCGGCGCGCTGCTGCTCGTCCGGCCGCGCGGACTGACCGGGAGGCTCGCGTGAGTACCGCCACCGACACACACGACCGTACCGGCGGGGCGCCCGCCGCCCTGCCGCCGCGCCCGGCTGCCGGGACACCGGCCCGGGTGCTGCGCTGGTGGCCCGCAGCCGTGCTGCTCGCCCTGGTCGTCGCCCCGTTCAGCGCGCTGCCGCTGCCGGGGCTGCTCGACGGGCCGGTGGGCAGCCCCGGCTCGCTCCAGCTCCTCGCCACCTGCCTGCTGTTCGGCGCCCTGGCGACCGGCTACGACCTGCTGCTCGGCCGTACCGGGCTGCTGTCCTTCGGGCACGCCCTGTACTTCGCGGCGGGCAGCTACGCCACCAACATGTTCCTGCTGGAGGCGGGACTGCCGTTCGCGCTCGCGGCGGTGCTCGGACTCTGCTTCGGGATCGCGCTGGCCCTGGTGCTCGGTTCGGTGAGCCTGCGGGTCACCGGCATCGGGTTCTCCATGGTGACGCTCGCCTTCGCGCAGGCGGGCTCGATCCTCGTCTCCCGCAATCCGGGCGGTCTGACCGGCGGCGAGGAGGGCCGGGCGGCCCCCGCCGAGCTGCTGCCGGCCGGTCTCGTCGGGATCGGCAACACCGCGAACCTGTACTGGATCGCGCTGGCCTACCTCGTCCTCACCCTCGGTGTCGTCCGCTGGGCGGTCCGCTCCCCCACCGGCCGGGTCTGGGAGGGCATCAAGGAGAACGAGCGCAGGGTGGAGGTGCTGGGCCTGAAGCCGTACGGGTTCAAGCTGACGGCCTTCGTGCTCGCGGGAGCGCTGGCTGCGGTCGGCGGCCTCGTCCACCTGCTGCTCACCGGGGGCTCCACCCCGCAGACAACGACCTCCGACTTCACGCTGTCGCTGCTGGTGATGGTGGTCCTCGGCGGCTCGGGCACCCGGTGGGGTCCGATGGTCGGCGGCATCCTCTACACCTGGGCCGATCACCGGCTCGGCGACCTCGCGGGGTCGGGAGCGGTCGCCGACCTCCCCGCCGTGCTGAGGGTGCCGCTGTCCCAGCCGCTGTTCCTGCTCGGCGTGGTGTTCGTGGCCGTGGTGCACCTGCTGCCGGGCGGCCTCGCACGGCTCCCGTCCCGCCTGGGCGCGGGCCGCCGCGCCCAGCTCAACACCATTGAGGAAGGCCGCAGTTCATGACCACTGTCCCGTACGAGGAGACGCGGGTCCCCGTCACCGGGGGCCGTCTCACGGTCCTGCGCTGGCCGGCCCACGAGACCGGCGCCCCGGTGGTCGTGGCCCTGCACGGCATCACGGCCAACGCCCTGTCCTGGGGGCGGGTGGCCCGGGCGCTGGCGGGCCGGGTCACGCTGGTCGCCCCGGACCTGCGCGGCCGGGCCGCCAGCGCCGGGCTGCCCGGCCCGTACGGGATCGCCGCCCACGCGGACGACGTGGCGGCCGTGGCCGGGTCGCTGGGCCAGGGCCGGGTGGTGCTCGCCGGTCACTCGATGGGCGCGTTCGTGGCGGCGCTGGCCGCCGTACGGCACCCGGAGCGGTTCGGGCCCCTGCTGCTCGTCGACGGCGGGGTGGGTTTCCCCGCGCCCACCGGCCTCTCCCCGGACGCGCTCCTGAGCGCCGTCATCGGACCGGCGATGGACCGGCTGTCGATGACGTTCGCCGACCGGGCCGCCTACCGGTCGTTCTGGCAGGCCCATCCCGCGTTCGCCGGTTCGTGGTCCCCCGAGGTGGAGGCGTACATCCAGCGTGACCTGACGGGCGAGGAACCGGTGCTGCGCTCCACCTGCCGGATCGAGGCGGTGCGCGCCGACGGCACCGGACTCTTCGCGCCCGATGTGCTGTCGGCGGTACGGAACCTGCCGGTGCCCGCGACCCTGCTGTGGGCCGAGCGAGGGCTCATGGACGAGCCCCAGGGCCTGTACGACGAGTCCCGGCTGAGGGCTGCGGCCCTGCCCGCGGAGGCGGTCCGTACGGTACGGATCGCGGACGTCAACCACTACACGGTGCTGACGGGCGACAGAGGGGCGCAGGAGATCGCCCACCGTCTGCTGGCCGCCGCACGCTGAACGGCGCGACGCCGCAGGCCGTGCCGGACGGCGTCACCGCTCCCGCCCGCCCCCCAGCAGGTGCAGCCGCAGGGCGAGTTGGAGCTCCAGCGCCCGGCCGGGTTCGTTCCAGTCCCGCCCCAGCAGCACCTGGATGCGGTCCAGCCGCTGCACCACCGTGTTGACGTGCACGTGCAGCTCGTCCTTGGCCCGTATCAGGCTGCCGCCCGCCCCGAAGTACGCGCCGAGCGTGCGCACCAGGTGCGTGCCGCGCCGCTCGTCGTACCGCAGCAGCGGGCCGAGCGTGGCCAGGACGAAGCCGTCGACGTCCTGCGCGTTGCCCAGCACCACACCGAGGAAGCCGAGCTCGTCCACACAGGCGCCCTCGCCGGTACGGCCGAGCACCCGCATCGCCCGCAGGCAGCGGGCCGCTTCCGCGTACGCGGCGGCCAGTTCGCGCGGTCCGCCCGCCGGGCCGGCCGCCGCGACCGTGACGGGGCCTGGACGAGGTGGCCGAGCTGGGCTGCCGCCGCCCTGGCCACCTCACCGGGTGACCGGCCGGCGCCCGTACCCGCGTCGGGGCCGTTTTGGTCGTGGTCAACCAGCAGCACGACCGCGCCCGCGTGTTCGGCGCTCACCCCGTGGATGTCCCCGCCGAACAGATACCGCAGCGCGGCGGCGCCCAGGCGCTCCCGGGCGGCGGACTCGGCGACCAGCAGCAGCCGGGGCCGGTCCAGGTCGATGCCCAGCCGGCGGCCGCGCTCGGCCAGTCCGGCCGGGTCGCGTTCCGCGTCGCCCAGCAGGTCGCTGATCAGTTCGCCGCGAATCCGGTTCTCCGTCTCGGCCACCGTCCGGCGCAGCAGCAGGAGCAGCCCCGTGACGACGGCGGCGCGCTCGAACAGCCGGCGGTCGGAGTCGTCCAGCCGCCGGCGCTGGTGCAGCACCAGGCTGGCCAGGAGTTCCTGGCCGGCGAGTACGGCGCAGATCCACCGTCCGTCGCGGTGGACGGCGCGTCCGCCGGCCCGGGACTCCTCGGCGGTGTCGGCCAGCCACTCCGCGTCCGGCCCGGCGGCGGAGGCGGCCGTCCCGTCGGGCCTGACTGCGGCGAGCGGGCGTCCGCCCGGGTCGTGGATGGTCAGCGGGCTGTCCAGCAGCCGGGCGACCGAGGTGGCGACGTCGGTGACGTCGCCGCCGCGCAGCACCAGGTCGGTGAGCCGGTCGTGGGCCTCCTCGGCACGCCGCATGGCGGCGGAGTGCTCGCGCACGGCGGCGTTGGCCTCGGCCAGTTCGGCGTTGGCCTGGGCGAGCTCGGCGAGGGCCGCCCCGGTGTCGGCGAGGGCGCGGGCGGTGTCGATGGCGATGGCGGCGTGCGCGGCGAGGGAGCAGAGCAGGGCGACCTCGTCGGGGCTGAAGACGCGCGGGGAGCGGTCGGCGGCGAAGAGGACGCCGATGACCTTGCCCGTACCGCCCCGGCTCGATCCGAGCAGGAGGGGCACGCCGAGGATGGCGACGAGTCCCTCGGCCAGTACACCGGCGTTGATGTTGTCGGTGTGGCGGAAGCGGTCGTCGGTGCGGTAGTCGGGCGTCGCGTACGGGCTGGCGGTCTGCGCGACGAGTCCGCCGAGCCCTTCGCCGAGCTCCAGCCGCAGCCGTTGGAAGAGGACGGAGACGGAGCCGTCGGTCACCCGCATGTAGGTGTCCCCCGCCTCCTCGTCGGGGAGGGTGAGGTAGGCGGTGTCGGTGCCGAGCAGCATCCGGGCCCGCCGCACGATGGCCTTGAGCACGTCGTCCAGGTCGCGGGAGGCGGCCAGGTCGCCCGCCGTGTCGAAGAGGGCGGTGAGCTGGAGCTCCCTGCGGCGGTGCTGGCGCAGGGCGCCCCTGATGCGCAGGGCCGTGGCGACCGCCCCTTCCACCTCGGCCAGGTCCGCGGCGGGCACCCCGGCCGCTCTCGCCGCCGACGAGACGGCGCCGAGCGCCTCGGCGGGGGCGTCGTCGGCGAGCAGGGCGAGGAGGCGTCGCAGGTGGGGTGCGGCGGAGGGGGACGGTTCAGTCATGGGCGGCCATCGTTCGTCGGAGGAGCACGGAAGAGCGGAGGAGCGCGGGGCGGGAGAGCAGGGGGCGGGGATGCGGGGAGGGCGGGAGAGCGGGGGCGGGGAGGGCCGTGCGTCAGTTGGCGGTCCAGCCGCCGTCCATGGAGAGCGAGGTGCCGGTGATGTGGCCGGTACGGGGGCCGCACAGCCACAGGACGGCGTCGGCGACGTCCGCCGGTTCGATCAGGCTCTTGACGGCGCTGCGTTCCAGCATGACCTTCCCCACCACCTCCTCCTGCGAGATGCCGTGGGTGAGGGCCTGCGCCGCGATCTGGTTCTCGACCAGGGGCGTGCGCACGTACCCGGGGCTGACACAGTTGCTCGTCACCCCGTGCTCCGCCGCTTCGAGTGCGACCACCTTGCTGAGTCCTTCCAGTGCGTGCTTGGCCGTGACGTAGGCCGCTTTGTAGGGACTGGCGCGCAGTCCGTGGACGGAGGAGATGTTGACGACGCGCCCCCAGCCGCGTTCGTACATGCCGGGCAGGGTCCGGCGCAAGATGCGGAAGGGGGTCTCGACCATGACCCGCTGGATCAGCGTGAAGCGCTCGGGCGGGAAGGCGTGGACGGGGGCGATGTGCTGGAGCCCCGCGTTGTTGACCACGATGTCCACGTCGGCGGGCAGGGTCTCGACCACCTCGGGGTCGGAGAGGTCGACGACCCAGGCGGTCGCACCGAGCTCGCCGGCCAGGCGCTCGGCCGCCTCGGCCGACTTGTCGACGATGTGCACATGGGCGCCCGCCGCGGCGAGCGCCCGCGCGCAGGCCAGTCCGATGCCGCTCGCCGCACCGGTCACCAAGGCGGTACGCCCGGCCAGGGACCGGTCGGCGGACGAGGGCCCCGCACCGTCGGCGGGGGAGGGGGCGGGTTCGTGATCCGGTGTCCGGGAAGTCTGCATGGCCGTCACGGTAAGGAGGTCGCCGCCCGCATCACACGGGGCTGGTGCACACACCCTCGTACCCGTACATGGTGGCGGCGTACATGGGGGGCGGTGACCGGCCGGCGCCCGGTGGTACGGGGCGGCGCGCCCCCCGGCGTACCCCTCTGACCTGCGCAAGGTCCGTGCCGCACACTCCCGGGCGGTGCCGGTGGCCGCGCGCCACATGGGCAGTCCGGGCCGCCGCTCATAGGTTCCGGCAGCAGTCCGCACGTCCGATCAGGGAGGCCCCACCGTGCGCCCATCGATCCTTCGACGCCTGTTCCGGTGCGTCGTGACCACCGCCGTACTCGGCGTCCTGCCGGCCCTGCCCGCAACCGCCGCCCCCGCCCTCGCTGCTGCCGCCGACACCCTGCACCAGGTGACCGGTTTCGGTTCCAACCCGGGCAACCTCCAGATGTTCGCGTACACCCCGGCGCACGTCCCGGCGGGCTCTCCGCTGGTGGTCGCCCTGCACGGCTGCACCCAGAGCGCGAACGCCTACCACACCAACTCCGGCTGGCCGAAGTTCGCCGACGCCTGGGGCTTCGACGTGGTGTACCCGCAGACCACGTCCGCCAACAACGCGCTCTCCTGCTTCAGCTGGTTCGACGCGGCGAAGAGCACGCGCGGCCGGGGTGAGGCCGCCTCGGTCGTGCAGATGGTCGAGTACGCCCAGCGCACGTACGGTTCCGACGGCCGCAGGGTGTACGTCACCGGGCTCTCGGCCGGCGGCGGCATGACGGCCAATCTGCTCGCCGCCTATCCGGACGTGTTCGCGGGCGGCTCCGTGGCCGCGGGGCTGCCCGCCCAGTGCGCCACGAGCCAGGCCGCCGCCTCCGGCTGCCAGACGGGGCCGCAGAAGCTCACCCCGGCCCAGTGGGGCGACAAGGTCCGCGCCTCCTACCCGGGTTACGCGGGGCCGTGGCCCCGGGTGGCGATCTGGCAGGGCACCTCGGACTACACGGTCTACCCGGCCAACGCCACCGCGCTGCGCGACCAGTGGACCGACGTGTGGGGCGTCGGGCAGACCCCGGACGGCACCAGCACCCTGCCGGGGAACACCACGCGTACCGTCTACCACGACGCCTCCGGGAAGCCCGCCGTCGAGACGTACTCCCTGGCCGGCATGGGTCACGGCCTCCCCGTGAACCCCGGGACGGGCGCCGCGCAGTGCGGGTCGACGGCCGCGTACTTCCTGAACACCGTCTGCTCGGCGTACCACACCGGTGTCTTCTGGGGACTGGACCGGGGCGCCCCGGGCGGCGGCGGGCTCCCCGCCCCCTCCGGTCTGCGTGTCACCGGTGTCACCTCCGACTCGGCCTCCCTGTCGTGGAGTCCGGTCGCCGGGGCCGCCTCCTACGTGGTCCACCGCGACGGTACGAAGACCGCCTCGACGGCCGGGGCCTCCTTCACCGACACGGGGCTGGCAGCCGGGGTCTCCTACCGCTACACCGTGGCGGCTGTCGACACCTCGGGCGCGGTCGGTGCCACCACGGCGGCGGTGACCGCGACCACCACGGGCGGGGCCACCGTCCGGTGCCACACCGCGAGCAACTACGCGCACGTGACGGCGGGCCGGGCGCGCACCTCGGGCGGCTATGTGTACGCGATCGGCTCCGGCCAGAACATGGGGCTCTACAACACCTTCGTCACCCACACGCTCAAGGAGTCACCGGCCGGGTACTTCGTGATCGCCGACTCCGGCTGTCAGGCCGGGTCGTCGGAGAAGTCCCCCTGAACCTCCTCCGGCAGCGCGCAGCCGTCCTTCACCGCGGTGAAGGAGACCGGATGCCGGTCGCCGAAGCCCTCCATCGCGAAGTGCCGGGCATACACGCTCCAACCCTGCTTGGTGAGGGCACGGAAGGTGACGTCCTGCTCGTCACGGCTGGTGGTGACCTTCCAGCCCAGCTTCCGCAGCCGCCCGACCGTGGCGGCGAACCCGCCCGCGGCGTCCGCCGCGGGCGCGTCCGCCAGCCACGGGGCCACGCAGTCGCGCCACTCCCCCTCGGGCATCCCGGCCATCGAGTCGTCACCGGCCGGGAGCCCTGACGCGTCCGCGGCGGCGCCCACCTCGTCGGCCACCGTCTCCTTGGTGAAGGGTGCGGCGGCCGTGGGCGACGGCGTCACCGCGCCTTCCCCGGCGCCGCCTCCGCCGAGGCCGCAGCCGGCGACGGCGGTCAGTACGGCGGTCCCCACCGCGGCGACGACCGCCGCTCTTCTCGTACCCACAGGTGGTGCCCCCGCCCGGCCGCCGTCCTCACGGGCGGGCGCCCGTGCGTTCTCCGCCGGAGTCTCGCACGGGCTCTGACCTGCCGGGAAGCCCCTTCTCACGGAACGGATGACCGGGTGCCCCGCCCTGCTCACCGCACCCTTCGCACCCCTGGCACACCGCACCCGGCGGGCGGCCGGCCGTCACTCCCGTCGCCCGCGCTCCGGGTCGGTACACCTGGGCCGTCCGCCCGGGGGTGGCGCGGGGCGGGCCGGTAGAGTGAACGCGTCGTCATCATGCCCGTACAGGGGAAATCCGGTGCGACGCCGGCACCGACCACTTCCCCGGGCTCCCGGTTCCGGCGGTGGAGCCGGCATGCCCTGTACGCGGTCGTGACCGGCTCGCGCCACCGGAACCCCGGTGGCCGGCACCGTCGAGGTATACGGGGCCGGAGGCCGGTGCCTCAGTGCGCCTGCGCCCGGTCCCCGCAGGAGAGGCCCAGCCAGCCATGTCCGTACGCCGCAGCGCGGCCGCGCTCGCGACCACCGCCGTGCTCTGTGCCACCGCCGCTCCCGCCGCGGTCGCCGCCCCGAGCCCGTCGCCGTCCCCGACCACCGCACTGCCGCCCGGCCTGTACGGCACATCGGACCCGCAGTTCGACGGCGTCTGGCGCCAGTCGCTCGCCCTGCTCGCCCAGAAGATCGAGTACGTGACGCCGTCCACGAAGGCGGTGGACTGGCTGGCGGGGCAGCAGTGCGCGGACGGCGCGTTCCCCTCGTACCGCGACGCCACGGAGAACTGCACGCCGAAGACGGTGCGGGACACCAACGCCAGCGCCGCCGCGGTGCAGGCGCTCGTCGAGCTCGACGTGCACCGGGAGACCGTCGACAGCGGGGTGCGCTGGCTGAAGTCCGTACAGAACGAGGACGGCGGCTGGGGCTACAACCCGGGCAGCCCGAGCGACGCCAACTCCACCGCGATCGTGATCGGCGCGCTCTCCCGGGCGGGCCAGAAGCTCGGCGACATCACCACGCTCGGCGGGAAGACGCCGTACGCGGCGCTCCAGACGTTCGCCATCCCGTGCGGCGGTGAGGGGGGCGGCGCCTTCGCGTACCAGCCGGACAAGAAGGGCGAGCTCGCCGCCAACGGGGACGCCACGGCGGCCGGTGTGCTCGGCGCGATGGGCAAGGGCCTGGCCGCGGGCGACTCCAACGCGGTGAAGGCCCCCGTCTGCCGGAAGGGCGCGGACCTCGGCCCCGAGGAGACCGCGCAGAACGGCGCGTACTACCTCGCGGGGGTGCTCGCCGAGCAGCCGTACCTGAACCTGCCGCCCATGCCGGGCGCCGAGGACACCGCGCCGCAGCCCGACTTCGGCAACACCGCAGACGCCGTCGTCGCGCTCGCCGCCTCCGGCCACAAGGACAAGGCGGCCGGAGCCGTGAAGTGGCTGGCGAAGAAGTCGAAGAACTGGGCGAAGCAGGGAGGGCCCGCCGCCACCGCGCAGCTGGTGCTCGCCGCGCACGCCACCGGCACCGACGCCCGTGACTTCGGCGGGGTCGACCTCGTCGCGCAGCTCAACGCGACCGGCCCCGCCCCCGCCGCCACCGCCGCCCCCTCGCCGACGTTCACCGGGCAGCAGCCGGTGAAGGACAGGAGCAGCGACGACGGCGGCATGGGTGTCTGGTGGCTCGTCGGCGTCGGCCTCGCCTTCGGCGCGGGGATCGGCTTCCTGCTCAGCAGCCGCCGGAAGAACCAGCAGCTGTGAGGCGGGCGGGGGGCATCGCACGCGGCCGGTCCAGAGCCGCGGTCCCGCTGCTCGTCCTGGGCGCACTCCTGGCCGTGCTGGGCGCGGGGAGCGCGCAGGCGGCCGGGTACCGCTACTGGTCGTTCTGGGAGAGCGAGGGGAAGGACTGGACGTACGCCACCCAGGGCCCGTCCCTGACGAGGCCCGACGACGGTGCGGTGGAGGGGTTCCGCTTCTCCGTGAGCGAGGACTCCCAGGACTCCGCGCGACCGCGCGGCGCCCCGGACTTCGCACAGATCTGCGCGGGTACGCCGGCCCGGGACGGCATGAAGCGGATCGGTGTCGTCATCGATCCCGGGACCGCGGCGGACGCCCCGGCGGGCGAGACCCCGCCCGCCCCGCGCACCGCGTGCGCGCGGGTGGCGCGGGACGCGAGTGCGGCACAGGCGCTCGCGTCGGTGGCGACACCGCTGCGCTACAGCAGTGACGCGCTGCTGTGCGCGATCTCCGGCTACCCGGAGTCGGGCTGCGGGGAGCAGGTCGCGGGGGACTCCTCCGAGCCCGCCGCCACCGAGCCGATCGCGTCTTCGCCCGCCACCGGTGGCGACGAAGGCAGCGGTCCTTCGGCCGGTGTGCTCGTCGGCCTCGGCGCCGTCCTGCTGCTCGGTATCGCCGCCGTCCTCCAGGGCCGCCGGCGCCGATGACCCGCTCCACCCGTGCCGCCCGGCTCCACCGTGCCCTGCGCGCGCCCGAGGCCACCCGCAGCAACGCGCTGCCGGCCGGGGCGTGGTGGCTGTGGGCGCTCGGCCTGGCCACCGCCGCCTCCCGGACGTCCAACCCGCTGCTGCTCGGGCTGCTGGTCGGCGTGGCGGGGTACGTGGTGGCCGCGCGGCGCACGGACGCGCCGTGGGCGCGTTCGTACGGGGCGTTCCTCAAGCTCGGGCTGTTCGTGGTGGCGGTCCGGCTGGTCTTCTCCGTCCTGCTCGGTTCGCCGGTTCCCGGTACGCACCCGCTGTTCACGCTGCCCGAGGTGCCGGTGCCCGACTGGGCGCGGGGCGTCAGGATCGGCGGCCGGGTCACGGGCGAGCAGGTGGTCTTCGCCCTGTACGACGGGGCGAGACTGGCCACCCTGCTGATCTGCGTGGGCGCGGCGAACTCGCTGGCCAACCCGGCCAGGCTGCTGAAGTCGCTGCCGGGCGCGCTCTACGAGGCGGGGGTCGCCGTCGTCGTGGCGATGACCTTCGCGCCGAACATGGTCGCCGACGTGGTGCGGCTGCGTACGGCCCGGCGGCTGCGGGGGCGGCCGACCGGCGGGATCAGGGCCGTCCTCCAGATCGGACTGCCGGTCCTGGAAGGCGCTCTGGAGCGGTCGGTCGCGGTGGCGGCCTCGATGGACGCGCGGGGATACGGGCGTACGGCGCAGGTGCCGCCCGCCGTCCGGCGCACCACGAACGTGCTCACGCTCGGCGGACTGCTGGGGGTGTGCGCCGGCACGTACGGGCTGCTCGCCGCGCAGGGCGCCCTGTACGGCCTGCCGCTGCTGGTCGTCGGCCTGGCCGCCGCGATGGCGGGGCTGCGGCTGGGCGGCCGCCGCTCGGTCCGCACCCGCTACCGGCCCGACCGGTGGGGGGCCAGGGCCTGGCTGGTGGCGTGCTCGGGCGCGGTGGTCGCCGCCGCGATGATCTGGGCGGGAGCCGCCGGTCCGCGGGCGCTGCACCCGGGAGTCGTACCGCTGACCGCCCCGGTGCTGCCGCTGTGGCCCGCGGCCGCGGTCCTGATCGGGCTGCTGCCCGCGGCCGTGGCACCGCTGCCGCCCTCCCTCACAGGTTCCGAGGAGCAGTCATGATCCGGTTCGAGCAGGTCTCGGTACGGTACGAGGGAACGGACCGGCCCACCCTGTCCGGGATCGATCTGACCATTCCGGAGGGCGAGCTGGTCCTGCTCGTCGGCCCGTCCGGGGTCGGCAAGTCGACCCTGCTGGGCGCGGTGTCCGGGCTCGTACCGCACTTCACGGGCGGCACGCTGAGCGGCCGGGTCACGGTCGGCGGCCGGGACACCCGTACCCACAAACCGCGCGAACTCGCCGATCTGGTCGGCACGGTGGGGCAGGACCCGCTCGCGCACTTCGTCACCGACACCGTCGAGGACGAGCTCGCCTACGGCATGGAATCGCTGGGGCTCGCCCCGGACGTGATGCGGCGGCGGGTGGAGGAGACCCTGGACCTGCTGGGCCTGGCCGAGCTGCGCGACCGGCCCATCGCCACCCTGTCGGGCGGTCAGCAGCAGCGGGTCGCGATCGGCTCGGTGCTGACCTCGCACCCGAAGGTGCTGGTCCTGGACGAACCGACGTCCGCCCTGGACCCGGCGGCGGCCGAAGAGGTCCTGGCCGTGCTCCAGCGGCTCGTGCACGACCTGGGGACGACGGTCCTGATGGCGGAGCACCGCCTGGAACGGGTGGTGCAGTACGCGGACCAGGTCGTCCTGCTGCCCTCGCCGGGAGCGGCCCCGGTGACCGGCACCCCGCAGGAGGTGATGGCGCTCTCCCCGGTCCACCCGCCGGTGGTGGCACTGGGCCGCCTCGCGGGCTGGTCGCCGCTGCCCCTGTCCGTACGGGACGCGCGGCGCGGGGCGGGGGGCCTGCGGGCGAGACTGGCGGACGCGGCGGCCACTCTTGACGGGGCCTTTGCCCTGTCCCGGACGCGAGCGGCGGTCCCGGCCCCTCCCGCGTCCGGGGAGCGGGCTCCCGGACGGAGCACCGGTCGCGGGAAGGGGCGGGCAGGGGAACAGTTCATCCGCCTCCTGCGCCGCCGCCCCTCCACCCCGCCCCCGGGCCCGGGAGCACCGACACCGCCAGAGCCACCCGCCTCGGCGTCCGCCGCGGCCGCACGGACGCCCTCCGCCGCATAGACCTCCGCATCACCCCCGGCGAGACCATCGCCCTCATGGGCCGCAACGGCGCCGGGAAGTCGACGCTCCTGGCCACCCTCGTCGGCATGGTCGAACCGACGACGGGCACCGTCACGGTCGGCGGCCGCACCCCCGCGCCACCCGCCCCCGCGACCTGATACGCCAGGTCGGCCTGGTCCCGCAGGAACCGCGCGACCTGCTGTACGCGGACACCGTCGCCGGCGAGTGCGCGGCGGCGGACACCGACGCGGAGGCGGTCCCCGGCACGTGCCGGGCACTGGTGGCCGAGCTCCTCCCGGGCATCCACGACCGCACCCACCCCCGGGACCTCTCCGAGGGCCAGCGCCTCGCGCTCGCCCTGGCGGTCGTCCTCACCGGGCGTCCCCCGCTCCTCCTCCTGGACGAGCCGACCCGGGGGCTGGACTACGCGGCCAAGGCCCGCCTGGTCGGCATCCTGCGCGCTCTCGCCGCCCAGGGGCACGCCATCGTCCTGGCGACGCACGACGTGGAGCTGGCGGCGGAACTGGCCCACCGGGTGGTGATCCTCGCGGACGGGGAGATCGTGGCGGACGGCCCCACGGCGGAGGTCGTCGTTTCCTCCCCCGCCTTCGCCCCGCAGACCGCGAAGATACTGGCGCCGCAGGCGTGGCTGACCGTCTCCCAGGTGCGCACCGCGCTGGAGGGAGCCCCGTGAGCCGGCCCACCGCCCGCCGGTCCCGCCCGGTCCGCCTCGGCCCCAGGTCGGTCGCCGCACTGGTCCTCATCACCGCCATCGGGGTGGCGGCCTTCGCCTGGCCGCTCTTCGCCGACCCCTCGTTCGGCGTGGCCCACGAGAAGGACGCGCCCTGGCTGTTCGCGGCCCTGCTCCCCCTGCTCGTCGCCGTGGTGGTGGCGACCATCGCCGACTCCGGGATGGACGCGAAGGCGGTGGCCATGCTGGGGGTCCTCGCGGCGGTCGGCGCCGCGCTGCGCCCCCTGGGGGCGGGTACGGCGGGCCTGGAGCCGATGTTCTTCCTGATGGTGCTGAGCGGCCGGGTGCTGGGGCCCGGCTTCGGCTTCGTACTGGGTTCGGTGACGATGTTCGCGTCCGCGCTGCTCACGGGCGGGGTGGGGCCGTGGATGCCGTTCCAGATGCTGGCGATGGCGTGGTTCACGATGGGCGCGGGTCTGCTGCCCGGCCAGGACCGGCTGCGGGGCCGCGCGGAGGTGCTGATGCTCGCGGTGTACGGGTGCGGGGCCGCGTTCGCGTACGGCACGGTGATGAACCTCTACGGGTGGACGATCGTGCCGCCCGCCGGCTCCGGTATCTCGTTCGTCCCCGGGGACCCGGTGCACGAGAACCTGGTGCGCTTCGTGGCGTACTGCGTGGCCACCTCGCTGGGCTGGGACCTGGGCCGGGCCGTACTCACCGTGGCGCTGACCCTCGCCGTGGGACCCACCCTGCTCAAGGCGCTGCGCCGGGCCACCCGCCGCGCGGCCTTCGAGGCCCAGGTCACGTTCGAGGCCCCCAGGGGCCTGTGAGGGCCCAGCCGCGCCCGCCCCGGCCGGGGACCGGGCGGCGGACCGGCGCCGGGACCCGGATCGAGTGGGGCGCCGACCACAGGGAGGACCGCTACGGCAGCCCGTGCGGCACCTGGGACTACCGGCAGTCCGACGGCTGGTACCGGGTCACGCCCGGTCCGTCCTGTCCGACGGGTTCGGAGGGGGACGACTGCTCCGGCAGCTTGGGCGTGAGCCGCGGCGCCGGTTCCGGCGTGGGTGTCGGCTTCGGTTCCAGGGCCCGGGGCCCCGACAGGACGTACGTCAGGCCGAAGCCCAGGCCGACCACCACCGCTCCGCCGGCCGCGTCGAGCACCCAGTGGTTGCCGGTGGCGACGATCGCGCAGACCGTGAACAGCGGATGCAGCAGGCCGAGCGCCTTCATCCACATCTTCGGCGCGAGCATCACGATGACCACCCCGCACCACAGCGACCAGCCGAAGTGCAGCGAGGGCATCGCCGCGTACTGGTTGGTCATCGACGTCAGCGTCCCGTAGTCCGGCTTCGCGAAGTCCTGCACGCCGTGGACGGTGTCGATGAACCCGAGACCGGGCATCAGCCGCGGCGGGGCCAGCGGGTAGAGCCAGAAGCCGACGAGCGCGAGGACGGTGGCGAAGCCGATGGAGCTGCGGGCCCACTGGTAGTCGGCGGGCCGCCGTACGTACAGCACGCCGAGGATCGCCAGCGGCACGATGAAGTGGAACGTCGAGTAGTAGTAGTCGAAGAACTCGCGCAGCCAGTTGATCTCCACGACCGCGTGGTTGGCCCAGTGCTCGATGTCGATGTGCAGCCACTGCTCGATGGAGTGGATCTGGCGGCCGTGCTCCTCGGCGGTGGGCCGTCCGGCCGTCGCCAGCAGCCGGACCTTCGCGTAGGCGGAGTAGACGACCCGGATGAGCAGGAGTTCCAGCAGCAGGTTGGGGCGGGTGAGCACCCGGCGCCAGAAGGGCAGCAGCGGCACCCGTCGCCAGCGTCCCGCGACCGGCCTGGCGTAGTCGGTGGGGACGGGGTCCTGCCAGTACGGCGATGAGCGCGGCAGGAACGGCGCGACGCACGCGGCGCCGAGGGCCGCGACCAGCAGGATGTTGTCCCGCAGGGGATCACGGCGCCGATGTTCGGCAGCAGCATCTTGCCCGGCAGCGTCAGCACCAGCAGGACGACGGCCGGCCAGACCAGCCGGTCGGACGCCCGCTTGCCGACACGGCCGACCACGGCGAGGAGCACCCAGAGCAGCTGGTGCTGCCAGGCGGTCGGCGAGACGGCGACGACGACACAGCCGGTGACCGCGACCGCGAGGAGCAGCTGGCCGTCCCGCGCGTACCGCACGGCACGCCGCAGTCCCAGGAAGCAGACGGCGGCGGCCACGGCCAGGAAGACCACGATCTCAAAGGGGCCTTCGAGTCCGAGCCGCAGGAGCGCGCCGTGCAGGGACTGGTTGGCCAGGCTGTCCGGCCGGTCGCCGAGCCCGGCGCCCGCGACGTGGTGCAGCCAGTACGCCCAGGAGTCGTGCGGCATCGCGGCCCAGGCCAGCGCGGTGCAGCCGGCGAAGGCGGCTGTGGCGGTCGCCGCGGCCCTGCGGCGGCCGGTGAGCCGGAGGAGGACGGCGAAGAGCAGGACGGCGGGCTGGAGAGCGGCGGCGAGGCCGATCAGCACGCCGGAGGTGCGTTCGCCCCGGGCCACGAACCAGCCGAGGAGGAGCAGCAGGACGGGCAGGATGCTTGTCTGGCCGAGGTGCAGCGCGTTGCGGACGGGCAGCGACACCATGAGCAGGGTGATGGCGACGGGGGCCGCGAGGAGCATCGTGCGGCGGCTCACCGGAACCGGCAGGGCACGTGCCGCGACGATGCCGAGTGCGGCGACGAGCAGCAGGGACCCGAAGGTCCACACGACGCCGAGCGCCTGTTCGGCCGAGGCCGTCAGCGGTTTGAGGACGAGCCCCGCGAAGGGTGATCCGGTGAAGCGCCCCGTGTCGTACAGCGAGCCCGTCACATGGAGGACGCCTTCGGAACCGGTCCAGGTCTCCAGGTCGGTGAGACGTTCCCCGGGCGGCTGCCGCAGCAGCGCCGCCATCTGCCGTACGGCGAGTGCCGCCACGATCAGCCAGAGCACCACGCGGGTCGCCCCTGCCGCCGTCTCCGAATCCGTCGTGTTCCCGGCCACGCCCCGCTCCGCATTCGCCACCCGCGCCGACCCTCCCACCGTTTCGTGCACGGTCCCCTCGACGCGGGGTGTGCGGATGAAGCCTCTCATTGCCTCATGAGCTGGACACAATCAACCTCCCGGCCATCTTCGGCCCCTGCGCGGGCCCGGTCGCCCGGCCGGTGAACAGGACGCCGGATCGGCCCGGTGCGTTCCATCCGCCGCCTTTTCGGTGCCGCGGCGCCCCTCGTCCCCCTGAGCCGCCGGTCCGCCTCGTGCGCGGGTCAGGCCCGGTGGTCGCGTCGCGGTTCCGGCATGTGCGGACGGTCCTTGGTCGACCCGCTCACCTCCGCGGTCAGCTCCGCGACCAGATGGACCAGGTCGGTCGGCCGTTCCGGCCCCCACCAGTCGCCGAGCAGTTCCGCGAGCGAGTCCTCACGGGCCTGCGAGAGGCGGACCACGGCCTCGGCGCCCTTGTCGGTCAGGATCATCTGGAGTCCCTCACGGCGGGCCAGGCCGCGTTCCTCGACCTGGCGGGCCGCCTCGTTGATCACCCGCAGCGGTACGGGGGCGGTGTCGGCCAGCCTGGCGGGTTCGACGGCGCCGTGCCGCTTGATGCGCAGCAGGAGCCAGCTGGCGGCGGGCAGCAGGTCGTACCCCGCCCGCGCGGTGATCCTGACGTAGATGTCGCGACGGCCCTCGCGGGTGGCGAGCACCGAGAGGGCGCGGGCGCACTCGTCGTACGAGGAGCGCTCGACCGGGTTGGAGGCGAGGGTCTGGCTGGTGTCGGGTGCCGTCACCGAGCCGCGCAGCTTGTCCTCCCTGAGGAACCAGGCGAAGACGAAGGCGATCAGGACGACGGGGACCGCGTACAGGAAGACGTCGGTGATCGACGTGGAGTACGCGCTGAGGATCGACGGGCGCAGGTCCGCGGGGAGCGCGCCGATGGCACGCGGATCGGCGGCCAGCCGTTCGGCGTCGACGCCGGCAGGCAGTGAGCGGCCGGACAGGGCCGCGTCGAGTTTGCCGGTGAGCCGGTTGGTGAAGACGGTGCCGAAGATGGCCACACCGAACGAGGCGCCGATCGAGCGGAAGAAGGTGGCGCCCGAGGTGGCGACACCCAGGTCCTCGTAACCGACGGCGTTCTGCACGACCAGCACGAGGACCTGCATCACCAGTCCGAGACCCGCGCCGAACACGAAGAAGAAGACGCTCATCTCCCAGGTGGAGCTGGTCTCGTCGAGCTGGTGGAGGAGCAGGAGACCGACCGCGGTCAGGGCGGTGCCCGCCACCGGGAACACCTTCCAGCGGCCGGTGCGGCTGACCACCTGCCCCGAACCGGTCGAGGTGATGAGCATGCCGAACACCATCGGCAGCATGTGCACACCGGACATGGTCGGCGAGATGCCGTGCACCACCTGGAGGAACGTCGGCAGGTACGTCATCGCGCCGAACATGGCGAAGCCGACGATGAAGCTGATGACGGCGACGAGGGTGAAGGTACGGATGTGGAAGAGCTTCAGCGGCAGTACGGGTTCCGCGGCGCGCCGTTCGGCCGCGACGAACGCGGTCAGCAGGACCACGGCGAGGACGGCGAGGCCGATGATCTTCACCGAGCCCCAGGCCCAGGTCGTACCGCCGAGTGAGGCGACGAGCACGAGGCAGGTGGCGACGGAGGCGATGAGGAAGGTGCCGAGGTAGTCGATGGTGTGCTTGGTCCTGCGCACGGGGATGTGCAGGACGGCGGCGATGACCAGGAGGGCCACGACCCCGATCGGCAGGTTGATGTAGAAGACCCATCGCCAGCTGAGGTGTTCGGTGAAGAAGCCGCCGAGCAGCGGTCCGAGGACGCTGGTCACTCCGAAGACCGCCCCGAAGAGGCCCTGGTACTTGCCGCGTTCGCGCGGCGGGACGATGTCCCCGACGATCGCCATGGACAGGACCATGAGTCCGCCGCCGCCGAGCCCCTGGAGGGCGCGGAAGCCGATCAGCTGCGGCATGTTCTGGGCGATGCCGCAGAGGGCCGAGCCGATGAGGAAGATGACGATGGCCACCTGGAACAGCGTCTTGCGGCCGTACTGGTCTCCGAGCTTGCCCCAGAGCGGGGTGGCCGCGGTGGCCGCCAGCATGTAGGCGGTGACCACCCACGACAGGTGGTCCATGCCTCCGAGCTCGCTGACGATCGTCGGCAGGGCGGTGGCGACGATGGTCTGGTCGAGAGCGGCGAGCAGCATGCCGAGGAGCAGTGCCCCGATGGCGACGAGGACGGTACGTGTGGACCGCCCCTCGCCGGGGGCCAGGGGCGGTGGGCTCAGCTGCTGGGCCATGAACGTCTCCTTGGGGTCCGCTTCTTCCCCATCCTGGCCTTTGCGCCCCGTTATGGCCTGCCGAGCGGCCTGACGGCGTTGGGCTTCCCCGTCGCTGCCTGCATAATCGCAGGCAGTTCGAAGGGGAGGGGACCCACCATGACCGGAGATGTGTGCCCGGCGTGCGGTACGGAGCGCGGCCCGGAGCAGCCGGGGGGCGGTGCGGGACCGGACAGTCCGAGACCCGGCTGCGCCTGCGGAGACCGCACGGCGCAGCCGACCGCCGACCAGCAGCGTGCCGCCCGCTCGGCGGAGACGGCGGCGGAGGTCGCCGCGGCGGAGGACTTCGACCCGCTCCGCATCCGTCCGTACGTGACGCTGGGCGAGGCCGGCCCCGGCGCGGACCCGGAGCCGGCCGGAACACCCCCGGGGCCGCCGATGTGACCATGCCGCTCCCCCTGGGCGTTCCAGCGGCCCGCCCGCTGCCGGAGCCCGGGACACCCGATGCGGCCAGACGGCGGACCGTCGCCGGGTACGGGGTGGACGACGACCCCGTACAGCCGCGCCGTCGCCGGCCGTTCGCGGCCATCGCGGTGGGGGCGGCCGTGGCCGCGGTCGTCGCTACGGCCGCCTTCGCCGGAGGGCTGTTCACCGCGGCGGACACGGACATGGAGGCGCTGCCCTCCGCCCCGGTGAGCGCGCAGGAGTCCAGCAGCGAGCCGGCGAACGCCGTGTCGGAGTCCCCGCCGGCCTCCGCCTCCGCGTCGCCCTCCGCCTCCGCCACGCCCTCCACGTCCGCCTCGCCGTCCGCGTCACCGTCCGTCTCGGCGTCACCTTCGAAGAGCGCGAAGGCTTCCCGTTCCGCGTCGGCCACCACGTCCGTCACCACGGCCCCCGCCCCCTCTTCGGCGAGCGCGCCGGCGCCCGAAGCGTCCACGGCGCCGCCGCCCGCCCCGGACGGCGCGACGCTGCGACCGGGTGACAGCGGGAGCGGGGTCGTCGAGCTCCAGCGGCGCCTGCGGGAGGTCTGGCTCTACCACGGGCCCCACGACGGCGTGTACTCCGACCAGGTCAGGGACTCCGTGGCGGTCTTCCAGTCGTACCGGGCCGTCCAGGACGACCCCCGGGGCGTCTACGGGCCGAACACCCGGCGGGCGCTGGAGGCGGAGACGTCAGGCCGGGGCCGGAACTGAGACGGGTGCCGGATTCGCGTTCTGCGGCCGCTTTTTGTATCGTGGAGGAACAAAGTAGCCTCCGCCTGTTCACCCTGACCGGCGGGCGGGGGCTGCTTGTTCGCGTTCCGCCCTGCCCGCACAGTTCCCCACCCGCGTCCCGCACCGCGTGGTTCGCACCTCCCCCGCGCTCTGGAGCCTGCCGATGTCGGCCACCGTCCTCACAGCCCGCGCCCTCCTCCTGGACATGGATGGCACCCTCGTGAACTCCGACGCGGTGGTCGAGCGCTGCTGGACCCGCTGGGCGCTGCGGCAGGGGCTGGACCCGGCGGCCGTCCTCAAGGTGGTCCACGGGCGCCAGGGGTACGCCACGATGGCGGTCCTGCTCCCGGAGCGCCCCATGGAGCAGAACCACGCGGAGAACCGCGAGCTGCTCGCCGAGGAGACCGCGGACGTCGACGGCGTCGTGCCGGTCGGCGGCGCCCCCGCCTTCATGGCCTCGATCGCCGGCCTCCCGCACGCCCTGGTGACCTCGGCCGACGAGGCGCTCGCCCAGGCCCGGATGACGGCCGCGGCGCTGCCGATGCCGGCTGTCCGCGTCACCGCCGAGCAGGTCGGCGCCAGCAAGCCGGACCCGGAGGGCTTCCTCAAGGGAGCGGCCGAGCTGGGCTTCGACGCGGCGGACTGCGTCGTCTTCGAGGACTCGGAGGCCGGTATCACGGCGGGCCGCGCGGCGGGCATGCGCGTCGTGGGCGTCGGCCCGCGCGCCGCGGCGCTCTCTCCCGACGCCCATGTCGAGGACCTGACGCAGCTCCGGGTGGAGACGGCCGCCGACGGCTCGGTCCTCCTGCACATCGGAGCCTGACCGCCCCGGCCGTCCCGCGCCGAGCCGTACCTAACGGCACCGGACGGCACCGGACGGCCTCAGACGGCAGGCGGGACGGCGTCCGGCGGCGGATCACGGTGGATCAGTCCGCGCGCGACCAGTTCCAGCACCAGCGCGACGGCCACCGCCTGCACCGCCATCAGAGCCACCAGGACGAACAGCTGCACGGCGCCCGCCTCCACCGGTGAGGCGCCGCCCAGCAGCATGCCCACGAACGCCCCGGGCAGCGTGACCAGCCCCACCGTCCTGGTCTGATCCAGCCCCGGAAGCAGCGCGTCGGCGGCCACCGGGCGGGCGAGCTCAAGCCGTGCATCCCGGTCCAGCAGCCCCAGCGCCAGCCCCGCCTCGACCTCGCCGTGCCGCACCGCGAGCTCGTCCAGCGCACGCCGCCCGCCGAGCACGGTCGCGGTGAGGGCACCGCCGACGAGAATGCCCGTGACCGGGATCAGGGCGATGCCCCGGAGCGGGACGAGGCCGGTCAGCAGCAGCGCGGCGACGACGGGGGCGACGGCGGCACCGATCGGCAGGGCGGCCCACCGCCAGGTGCGGTTGCCGGTGATCCGGCGCCCCGCGGTCCACACGGCGACGGCGAACATCAGCGCCACGAAGCCGAGCAGGGGCGCGAGCGCGTGGACCACCCAGCCGATGAGCGCGGAGACGGCGGCCAGCTGGACCGCCGCCCGTACCCCGGCCACGACGATCTCCCGGGAGCGGCCGAGCGAGGCCCACGCGGCCACAGCGGCCGCGAGCGCCAGGAGCACGGCGAGGACGACCCCGAGCGTCACGTTCACCGGAAGCAGCACGCGGCCACCTTAGAACCGCACCCGCCCCCCCGCCGTGCCCTCAACACCCCTTTCGCGCCCGGTCGCAGATCGTGCATCAGGCGCTCCCGTACGACCTCTTGATGTGACGTGCGCATGTCGTCACCCTGTTACCTGGCGCCCACCCCACGGCAACCCGGCGCCGCCACGCTGGCCGGGCCCCGCAGTCGCCCCGCCAGAAGCCCCCCCACGTCAAGGGAGTTCGCATGCCAGGTATCTACGCGCGTCGCTTCGCGGTCGTCGCCGCATCCGCCGCCTTCGCCGCCACCGCCGGTCTTCTCGGCGCCCCGGCCGCCCAGGCCGCCATGCCCACCCCGGTCACCGCGTCCACCGCACGCACCTACCTCACCCAGCTCACCGTGCGGACCGAGGGGTCGTCGAGCGGCTACAGCCGCGAGGCGTTCCCGCACTGGACCACCCAGTCGGGCGCCTGCAACACGCGCGAAGTGGTCCTCAAGCGGGACGGCAGCAACGTCCAGCAGGACTCCGGCTGCGCGGCCGTCAGCGGCAGCTGGTACTCGCAGTACGACGGAGCCACCTGGACGGCGGCCTCCGACATCGACATCGACCACATGGTCCCGCTCGCCGAGGCATGGCGCTCCGGCGCGAGCAGCTGGTCCACGTCCCAGCGCCAGTCGTTCGCCAACGACCTGACACGCCCGCAGCTGATCGCGGTCACGGACGACGTCAACCAGTCCAAGAGCGACCAGGACCCCGGGGAGTGGCTGCCCCCGCGCACCGCCTACCGCTGCACGTACGCACGCGCCTGGGTGCACGTGAAGCACCACTACGGCCTGAGCGTCGACACCACGGAGAAGAGCGCGCTCCAGTCCGTCCTCAACGCCTGCTGAGCACTCCCCCGCCCACCGGCCGTTCCGCCCGGCACGAAAATCCGCCGGGCGGGACCCGCCCGTTCGCCTCCTTCGTTCCGTACGGTACGAAGGAGGCCATCTGTCACGGCGAGACGAGGGGGCGGCATGGCCGGCTTGCGACTGGGACCACTGCTGCGGTACATCGACTGGGAGTCGGCTTCGTCGGCGACCGTCTGGATCGAGGCCGACCGTCCGTGCACGGTGGACGTCCGGTGCGCGGACGGGGCCTCCGGCTCGTCACCGACCTTCTCGGTCGCCGGGCACCACTACGCGCTGGTGGTCGTGACGGGCCTGACGCCGGGCACCACGACGGCGTACGAGGTCCTGCTCGGCGGCAGGCACGTGTGGCCGCCGGAGGACTCGCGCTTCCCCGACAGCACGATCACCACACCGCCGCTCGCCTCCCGGGACGCTCCGGTGCCGGTCCGGATCGCCTTCGGCTCCTGCCGCTGGGCGGCCCCGCCCGCCAGCGACGACGACCCCGCGGGCCCGGACGCCCTGGACACGCTCGCCGCCCGCCTGGCCGCCGACCCCGGCGCCCCGCGGCCCGACGCGCTGCTCCTGCTCGGCGACCAGGTGTACGCGGACGAGACCTCGCCGGCGACCCGGCGCAGGCTCGCCGCCCGCCGGGACATCAGTGAGCCGCCGGGGGCCGAGGTCGCGGACTACGAGGAGTACACCTACCTCTACGACGAGTCCTGGCGGGACCCGGAGGTGCGCTGGCTGCTCTCCACGGTCCCCAGCTCCATGATCTTCGACGATCACGACGTGATCGACGACTGGAACACCAGCGGCGCCTGGCTGGCCGAGATCCGCTCCACCCCCTGGTGGCACGAGCGGATCGTCAGCGGGCTGATGTCCTACTGGGTCTACCAGCACCTGGGCAACCTCTCCCCCGCCGCCCTGGCAGCCGACCCGCTCTACGCGGCGGTCCGCGCCCAGCCGGACGGCACCGAGCTCCTGCGCCGGTTCGCGGCCGATACCGCCGTCGAGCCGAGCCGCGCCCGCTGGAGCTACCGGCGCGATTTCGGCCGAGTCCGGGTGCTGATGGTGGACTCCCGGGCCGCCCGGGTCCTCGACGAACAGGAGCGCTCGATGCTGAGCGACGAGGAGGCCGCCTGGATGCGCCGGCAGGCCCTCGCCGACCCGGAGACGTACGACCACCTCCTGATCGGTACGTCGCTGCCGTGGCTCCTGCCGCCCCTCGTCCACGAGGCGGAGAACTGGAACGCCGCGCTGTGCCAGGGCGAGCGCGGCGGCCCCGACGGGCGCTGGGCGCGCTTCGGCGAGAAGCTCCGGCGCGGCGCCGACCTGGAACACTGGGCGGCTTTTCCCGATTCGTTCCGGCGGTTGACGGAGCTGTTGAGGGAGGTGGGGAGCGGAACGGACGCACCGGCGACGGTATGTGTGCTGTCGGGCGATGTGCATCACGCGTACATCGCGGAGCCCGAGTGGCCGGCGTCCACCCCCGGCGGGGTTCCCACGGCCCACATCGTGCAGCTGACCTGCTCACCTCTGCACAACTCGATCCCGCGCACCCTGCGGATCGGCTTCCGTTTCGGCTGGAGCCGGGCGGGCCGGTGGCTCGGCGGGCTGCTGGCGCGCCACGGGCGGTCGGGGCCGCCGCCGGTGCGCTGGGAGAAGAGCGGTGGACCGTGGTTCGGCAATCAGCTGATGACGCTGACGCTGCATGGCCGGAAAGCTGCGCTGACCTTGGTGCAGGCCACGGGGAAGTCGCGGGAGGCGCAGTTCGAGACCGTGCTCGACCGGGATCTGACCGTCGGTGAATGAGTGAATTCCAGCCAGACCACAGAATGTTGAACTTGCAAGCAACTCCGGGGTTTGTTAGGTCTTAGGCGCTCGATCGGCAATCGGCGCACGTCCCCCACAGACCGAAGGAGCCCTTCCCCATGTCCCTACGCCTCGATCAGGGCCGCCCGTACGCGCTGGCGGCGTTCCGCGTCGTCGTCGGCTTCCTCTTCGCCTGCCGCGGCGCCGCGTCACTCTTCGGAGTGCTCGGCGGCGACAGCGTCTCCACCGCGACCTGGCCCGGCTGGTACGCCGCGGTGATCCAGCTCGTCGGCGGCATCCTGGTGGTGCTCGGCCTCGGTACCCGGATCGCGGCCTTCGTCGCATCCGGTTCCATGGCGTACGCGTACTTCACGACGCACCAGGGTGAGGCCCTGTTCCCCCTCCAGAACGGCGGCGAACTCTCCGCGATGTTCTGCTGGGCCTTTTTCCTGCTCGTCTTCACCGGTCCCGGCGCCCTCGCCGCCGACGCGCTCCACCCGCGCGGTGGCTCCGCACAGGACGCCGGGCACCCGCGCGAGAAGGCGGCGGCCGTCACGGCCTGACCGTCTCTCCTGCCGAGGCGCGTCCGGCTCCCCGCCGCTCCGGGGAGCCGGACGCGCCTCGGCGTAGGGGACGGGCGGTACCGGCCCGGCCCGCGAACCGGGCTCACACCCTCCCGTAGAGCCCGTACCCGCTGCCAGGCCCGTGCGCAGTGGGTGGCGTGTACGACCCGAACCGCACGGTGAAGCACGCCAGCCGGTCGCCCGCGCCGCCCTGCTCGTCGTGGATGACCACCGACCGCGCGCCTCCCGCCCTGAAGTTCCAGGTCTGCCTGGCCTGCGCGGAACCGTTGCCCTTCGCGTCCGTCGTGAAGTCGAGCCACACCTCGTTGGCCGGGTCGGCCTGGGCGTCGGCCCGGTGCTGGTAGTGCGGTCCGGCCGCCTCCGGGTCGGCGCCGCAGGGGGAGGTGTGCACATGCATGCCGTAGGCGTGGCTCGGGAGCAGCCCGCGCAGCCGGGCGCCCACGACCGTTCCCGATCCGGTCGACTGCTGGGCGATCTCGATCCGGGCCGCCGCCGGGACACGCTTCGTGTCGTACGTGATCGCGCTTGAGGCGATGAACGCGTTGGGCGGCGCGAAGGACGCCTGCGACCGCGACCAGAACCCGCCGCCGGAGCCGACATTGCTCCCGGCACCGGTGTCACCGCCGGTGTCACCGCCCACTGCGCCGCCGACACCACCGGCCATCATCACGAGAACCGCGGCTCCCGCCACCGCCGCCGCCGCCCGCCCGGCCCGTACGGATGTCCCTGCTGCCACCATGTCCTGCTCCCTGCTCTCGTCGACCCCCCTGCCGATGCCGTTACGCACCCTCCCCGAAGTGCACATGAGCTGCACGACATCACCGACCCGAGGTGATGTCCAGGTGAATCGCGGGCGTACGCTGTACAGCTGGCGTCGACACGAATCAGGGAGTAGCAGTGCTTGAGAGTGTCGGCGCGCTGACCGGCAGCCCATGGATCTACGCGGTGGTCGCCCTCTCGGTGCTCCTGGACGTCTTCCTGCCCGTGCTCCCCAGCGGGGTCCTGGTGATCATGGCGGCCGCGGCCGCTGCCGCGGGCTCGACCACGGTCGCCGGCGCGGCGGACGAAGCGACGCGGCAGGTGCCCTCCCTTCTCGTCCTGATCCTCTGCGCGGCCACCGCATCGGTACTCGGTGATCTCGTCGCCTACCGCCTCGCGTGGCGCGGCGGCGACCGGCTGGACCGGGCCATCGCCCGCTCGCGCCGCCTCACCACCGCGCAGGCACGTCTCGGCACGGCGCTCAGCCGCGGCGGGGGCGCGCTCGTCGTCATCGCCCGGTTCGCACCGGCCGGCCGTTCCGTGGTCTCGCTCGGCGCGGGCGCCGCACACCGGACGGTGCTGGAGTTCCTGCCGTGGTCGGCCCTGGCCGGCGTCGCCTGGGCCGGCTACAGCGTGGGGCTCGGCTACTTCGGCGGTCAGTGGATGGGCGCGACCTGGCTGGGCACAGCGGTCTCCGTCCTCAGCCTCTTCCTGGTGGGCGCCCTGGCGGCACTCGTCGTCCGCCGCCCCTCGGCAGCCGCGGACTCCCCGGCCCCGGCGGTCACCGCCGTCTGACGGCAGGGCCCGGCCCCGCCCCCTCCTCAGCCCGTCTTGGCGGCCCCTCGTATCTCCAGGCTGTCCAGCAGCCGGTGAGTGGCCCCGGTGATCTCCTCGACGGCTCGCTCGAAGGCTTCACGGTTGTGCGCGGCGGGCGCACGGAAGCCGGAGACCTTGCGTACGTACTGGAGGGCGGCGGCGCGCATGTCCTCCTCGGTCGCCACATCGGGGAGGGCGGGCGGACGGAGCGTCTTGATGCTTCGGCACATGGGTCCAGTGTGTACCGGACCACTGACAACGGCAGGGCGGTCGGCCCCGCCGGGCCGCCGGGTTCTCGACCAGGTGGTGGTCGGGGCGTCGTCCATGGTCACCGACGAGAACGCCTTGACCGGCGGTGGTTCCCCGGGAGCGGGTATCCCCGGCCGAGGCGGCCGTATCGCACACCGCCTCGGCCGTGAGGAGCCCGCCGCGTGTTCCGCTGTGTTGTCAGAGGGCCGACTTGGAGCGGTAGGTGCACAGGGCCCAGATCACGAAGACGTCGACGGCGATCGAGACGACGGCCCAGACGGGCTGGTACGGCAGCCAGATGAAGTTGGCGATGATGCTGAGCGAGGCCAGCCCGACGCCCACTCCGCGGGCCCAGTCGGCTCCCTTCAGGATGCCCCACCCCACGACCAGCAGGATCACACCCAGAATCAGGTGGATCCAGCCCCAGGTGGTCGTGTTGAACTCGAAGACGTAGTTGTTCACACGGGCGTACACGTCGTCGGCGGCGATGCCCGCGATGCCCTTGACCACGGAGAGGAAACCGTCCACGAGGAGCAGGACCCCGGCGAACATCGTTCCCCCGGCAGCCCATGCGCTGCCGCTGTCGCCGACATCGGCTCGCCGCGCGTTGCCGGGCGTGGGTGCTGACTGTGACATGAGGACTCCTTTGCCGCGCCGGCCCCGACGGCCTTGCGGATCTGTCCTGCGCTGATGGGTCTGCGGCGATGTCCGTCCTGCGGTGCGTGACGCCCCTCAGGTGGGGTCCCGCCGCATGTCCGAGCCTGCGCGCCCCTCGTCCGCCCGGCCACCCGGCGGCACCCGAATGGGTGAGTCCACGCGGCGCGGCGTGGTGCACCGGCCGGTTCAGCTCCAGGTGTCGCGATCTCCACCGCGCCACTCGATCAGCTCGGGCTGGTCGAGATCGATCTCCTGGGCACCCGCGGCGAGCCCGGCCCGCCTCAGGAACGACGCCACGTCACCGCGCCCGTGCGCGAGCCCCACGATCCGCCCCCGCACGGTCACTCGCCGCCCTCCGGTGGCCGAGGGCGGGTACACGATCACGGGCGGATGACCGGACATGTCCTCACGATGTCCCTCGCCCGGCCGCGACGCATCCCGGGCAGGCGGCCGCGCGGGGACCGGCCGTCCTGGCGCGGGTATCGCCGTCACCGTCAAGAGCGCGCCCCTCCATACCCCGTAGGGGTAGAGATCCGGCCACTTCGGCCCACGGACGGCTCAACCGGGGGCACGCTCCCTACGGTCGGCGGAATTCCAGCGGCACACGTCCCACCATGAAGGAGGAACCGACATGCGGTGTGGCAAATGCGGCGGCCGGATGAGTGAGAACGCCGGCGGCTGGTGGACCTGCTGGGGCTGCGGCAACAGTCAGCCCTCGTATGCCGCAGTCCACCGGACGCCCCGGGTGCGCCGCCGGTTGCGGGCGTGACGCACCTGGAGCGGGAGGATCACCGAGCGGCGGCCGGACACCGTCCCGGCCACCCGGTGATCCCTCGTGGATCAGGAGCTCTCGGTGAAGAGAACGGACCAGGCGTAGCCGCTCAGATTGTCGTGCGGAACCCGCCGCACCTCCTTGACCTGGCAACCGTCGTGGGCGTACTTGAGTGCGAACCTGTCGAGACGTTCCGCGTCGGACAGTTCTTCCATGGAGAGCGGCGCTCCGATGACCAGGTCTTCGTGGAGGACTGCGCCAGTTGCGGAACCGTCTGAGCAGACCGAGCAGTGATGCGTTCTGGGTAGGGCCATATCTTCAGTGTGCGCCAGTCCCGGCCGCCGCGGAGCCACCGGGCCCCCGCTCCGGCGTGCGCGGCCCCGGAACGGTCCGCCCGCGCACGCCTCCTCACCGCCCCGCCGCCTCCTCCACGGCGGGCCGGGCGCGGACGACAGCCTGGTCGCCCCTCGGTCCGAACAGGTGCAGGATCTCCACGGCGCTCGCACCCGCGGGGCCGAACCAGTGCGGCTGCCCGGTGTCGAACTCGGCCAGCTCCCCAGGGCGCAGCAGGTACTCGGCGTCACCGAGGAGGAGGCGCAGCTCGCCCGCGAGGACGTACAGCCACTCGTAGCCGTCATGGGTCACCAGCTTCGGTTCGCGGGGCGCAAGCACCTGCTTGAACACCTGCACGCGCCCCGGGTACTGCGTCAGGGGTACGAGCGTGCTGCCGTGCGCCTTGCGCACGGGCGCGAGATGCACCCGCGGGTCGCCGCTCGCCGGTGCGGCGACCAGTTGGTCGAGGGCGACGCGGTGCTCGCGTGCCAGCGGGATGAGCAGGTCGAGGGTCGGGCGGCGTCTGCCCGACTCCAGACGCGACAGGGTGCTCACGGAGATCCCGGTCACCGCCGCGAGGGCGTCCAGCGTGAGCCCGCGGTCGCGGCGCAGCGCACGCAGCCGGGGTCCGATGCCACTCAGTATCCGTGCCAGTTCAGTGTCCACGTCCTCCATTTTGCGGTCTCCGCAAAAATACTGGGCCGCTGCCGCCGTACGGCCGGACTCTTGCCCTGCACGTGACCTCCCGCCACGTGACTTCCGACCGCGACTTCGACCGTGAGGCAACCCGTGACGACGCCCACTCCAACCGCCCCGCCCCCTCTGAGCGCGCGCAGGCGCCGGACGGTGCTGGCCGTCTGCTGCCTGAGCATGTTCCTGGTGGGCCTGGACACCACCATCGTCAACGTGGGTCTGCCCGCGATCGGGCGCGGCCTGGGGGTCGGGACCCATGGTCTGGAGTGGACCGTGGACGCGTACACCCTCGTCCTGGCCGGCCTGCTGATCTCCTCCGGCGCGCTGGCGGACCGGTTCGGGCGCCGGCGGGTGTTCCGGATCGGCCTGGTCCTCTTCGGCGTGGCCTCGCTGGCCTGCGCACTCGCCCCTTCGCTGGGCACACTCGTCGCGGCCCGCGCCGTCCAGGGGATCGGCGCCTCGATGCTCAGTCCGGTGGCCCTCGCGATCGTGGTGAGCGCGATACCCGACCCGAGGGAGCGAGCGCGGGCGATCGGCGTATGGGCATCGGTCTTCGGCCTGAGCATGGCCGCGGGCCCTGTCACCGGTGGCTTCCTCATCGAGGCGCTGGGCTGGCGGTCCATGTTCTGGATCAACGCACCGGTCGTCGTGGCCGCCCTCGTACTCACCGCCCTGTTCGTACCGGAGTCCCGCGCACGGCGGGCACAACGCCTGGACCTCCCGGGTCAGGTGCTGCTCTCCCTGGCCATCGGAGTCTCGGTCGGTACGCTCATCGAGGGCCCGCGCGTCGGCTGGACGTCCCCGGTGGCGCTCGCGATGTACGCGTCCACCGCGGCGGTGACGTTCGCCTTCGTACACGTCGAGTCCCGCCGGCAGGAACCGCTGATCGACCCCCGCCTCTTCCGCAACCCGGCCTTCACCAGCGCGGTCCTGGCCGCGGTGGCGGTCTTCGTGGCCCTGAACGTCGCGCTCCTGCTGAACACCCTCTATCTGCAGCAGACCCGCGACTGGTCACCGCTGGCCGCCGGAACGGCCACCCTGCCCATGGCGTTCGGAGCGACGGTCTGCGCTCCCTGGTCGGGCCGCCTGGTAGGCCGCACCGGACCACGCCTGCCGCTCGCCCTGGCCGGCGGCTTCCTCACGGCGGGCGGGCTCATCCTGACCGGACTCGAACAGGACACGAGCGTGCTGCTGCTCCTGCTCTCCTACCTGCTGATCGGCATCGGCTTCGGCTTCGCGAACGCCCCGATCACCAACACGGCGATCAGCGCCCTCCCACCCGCCCGGGCGGCCGTGGCTGGCGGGATCACCTCTTCCGCCCGCCAGTTCGGCGCCGCTCTGGGCATCGCCCTCGCCGGCGCCCTGGTAGCGACCACCGCCCCGGACCACCTCGCCCACGCCTCCCGCCCGGGCTGGGCCCTGGTCGCGGCCTGCGGGACCCTGCTGCTGCTCCTCGCCCACGCCGCCCGCCCGAAGAAGCGCCTCACTCACTCGGCGCCCGCACCAGCGAAGTGAGCGCGGCCGGCTGAGGAACGGCGGCGTCAGGCGGGCCGGGGCACGATGCTCAGCGCGCGGTAGTCGTAGCCGTCCTGCTTGAAGCCAGGCGCTTCCCACCTGAGGTCTACCTGCTGCCCGGGGGTCAGCGTGCGGAACCCCGCCATCTCCAGGGTGGAGTAGTGCCCCCAGCACCCGCCGGGGGTCTCAGGGGAGTCGAGCACTCCCCACCCTTCCTCATCGCGCCACTCGCGGACAGTCGCCGTCACCATGGCTGGAATCCTAGGGCTGTTGGCCGACGGTTTCGGGCGCTCGAACCGCTCCCATGGGCTCTCCTCGCACCGTCGCATCGCGGTCTTGTGGACGTGACTGGCAGAGGCCAGACTCATGAGTCACCAGCAAGATGGTCCACGACATCGAGGAGAGTCATGCGGCGTTTACCTTCGGCGCTGTTCGGTGCCGCAATTCTGGCCCTAGGGGCATGGGCCTCTCCGGCTGCCGCGTCCTCCCCTCAGGCTGCGGAAGATCTGTCCCCCGCGCGGACGACAGTCAATGAGCAGAAGTGCAGCGTCATCGGAACCGACTCCCGGCTATGTCTGGCCTTGGTCAGTTCGACGTTCATCGGGCAGGCAACCGTCCACTACCCTCCGACGAACTGTGCCGGCTACCGTGTCTCCCTCATCGAGTGGTCCACCGGCAGGCCGGTGGCATCCACCAGTCTCAGGCCCTGTAGCGAGACTCCCTCGAAACAGGTGACCGCCGACGCCTCGCGCTTCGCACAGCTGACGGCATACGCGGAGTTCGTGATGTACAACAGCGCCGGCGCCCAGATCTACTACGGTTCCACCCCTCCGATCACCTACCCCTGAACGCGTGGGTGACGGGCGGGAGCGTCCCGTTGGTCTCAGAAGTGGATGTCGAAGGCCCCCAGCCATGATCGGCTGGGGCCTTCGTACTGGTGGGCGCGGACGGTTTCGAACCGCCGACATCTGCTTTGTAAGTTCGGCCGGAGGTGGTCAAGGACCCTGGCGGGCCCGGCCGCGACTGCCGTCCATGGCTCTCCGGGGCTGCCGTTGTGCACCGACGTTGATGTCGGCCATGGATGTCAGCTCACGGGTTCGGCATCTGCTCGTCGGCTGCCCTGCGCGGTCGCGTCAAAGCCGCTGCGGCGCGCCTGTCGTCAGCGTGCTTCTGCTCTATCGAGGCTCGCAACTCCGCAGGGGTCGGCCATGGCGCGCGCCGGTGGATCATGCGGTGACAGTTGGCGCAGATGAGGGCGAGATCGCTGAGCTTGGTGCGGCCCTCCCCCGCTACATGGAGCGGAAGGACGTGATGGCACTCGATGTACCCGGCACCGCGATCCCCGTAGATCTTCTCGAAGTCGAAGCCGCACGCCTCACAAGCGAGCTGTCCGCCACGCTGAAGAACAGAAGCGATCTTCTTCTTACGCAGGCTCTTGTTCCGTTCACGCGCCCGGTGCCGCCGCATGAGCAGCCGCCCCTCCGGCGCGCTGTAGTCGTCGCCGAACTCCTCGTCCTCGGTCGGCGCGAAGGACTGCAATTCGCCAGTCGTGATCCCCTGACGGATCAGCCGCGCGGCCTCGGTCATCTCCTGCGGCCGGGCAAGGAACTCATGCAACACAGCGACATCCAGCACGCCACCGTTGGTGGGCTTCCCCCGATACTCGGGGTGGCGAGTGGCGATGTCGAACGTCTTACGGGCGACGCCGTTGGAGTTGCGGAACTTCTCGTTGCGGTCCGCCTCCGCGTGGATGGGCAGCAACTGGAGGAGGGCAGACAGCTCCACCACTCGGCCGTCCTCGGCGTCCAACCCCTTCCATCCGTTCTGCATCACAAGGTGGCAGGCAAGGATGATCTCGTCGCGAGCCCAGTCCGGGTTCTTGATGGCCTTGACCTCGAAGCCAACCCGCTTGAGCCACGCCGCGGCATGATCCTTGCCCCCGCTGAACTCGTCCGGCGTGAGGGCCCGCCCCTGATCCCACTTGTGGGCCACCCCGGCGACGGCCTTGGAGTCGTACTCCTGGCCCTCGTGAACCAGCACGTAGGACCGCGCCTCCCCGAAGCCGTACTTCGTCAGGAAGGCTTCACGCCCCAACTCGTCATGCTCCGCCAGGACCTTGAGCACGGACTTTCGCGTGATCGCTCCTCTTCGCATAGGAAGATCGTAGGGCCGGGTACTGACAACACCCTCGGCGTCCGACAGGCGCATCGTAGTGGCGTACGGCATCTTCGTCTGGAAGCGACAGCTACCTCTTACAGTGTTGGCAGGCTGCCAGGCATTGCTCCTTGGCCTTGTCCTCGGCCATCGACTCCTGGCCCATGTAAGTGTGCTGTTTCCCGTTAAGCGACGGGCAGTCAACATCACTGTGGTACTTGGAGCGGTACTCCCCGATGCGTACGTAGACAGCGCTCATAGGGTTCCTCTACTGGCTGCGTCAGCGTCATGGATTCAGCCCACGGCAAGAAACACCCCATCTTGCCTGACGTCCATCCCTAGAGGGAAGCCCGTGGAGTCAGGGACCTGTGACCTGCAGTGTCGCCGCTGGCGGCCGGGCTCAACTGTCACCGCCTGGCGCTGTTGGTCGGCCTCGGGGATCGTCGGACGGCCCAGGGACGGCCCAGGCCGTTTTGCCGTTCTCGCGCTCACCTTGGCTCACAACCCTTCTGACGTCGAGCCACGTGGGCACTCCGTGCCAAGATTCCAGGCACTTGATGCCAATTTCCTCTAAAGTGCATCATTTCAGGTAGATCCGACTCTACGATACGCACACCCTGAGAGGAGGGCGTGCATGATTCTGCGCGAGTTCTTGTACGTGGACACTGACAAAGTCAGGGCAATGCTGGCTCAGCTTGACGGCGGCATTGCGGAGGAATCGAGAGAGACCGAACGCAAGGAGAAAAGGACGACTCTCGGGCCGCGTGTTGCTGGCCAATATTTTCAAGGCACTGGAAGCGAAACGTACACCAATAAATCCCTTGGTGACGCCTTGTTTCCGACGCTCGAAGACGCTTTGGAGTCAGAATCGCTACTCCGGGACGTCTCCGAAGAGGTATCCGACCCACAGCAATGGAGTTCTGGCGAATTGAGGAGGGCGCTACCTCCGGGGTCATTGATCAGAATCACCGCCATGGGCTCCCTATTTGACACTCGCTATGCAGCCTCAGCGTTTTCCGCCTTTGGCTCCGTCGTGATGGGGCTCAACGATCTTGGTTATATGCAAACCGTCAAGCCTGCGATTCAGGGCAAATCCAGGCAAGGGCAACAGGGGCGGACACCTAAGCAGAAAACGGCAGACGGGCCCGTTGCGCTTGAGGACTCAATTCCAGACTTTCCTGATATCGGAGGCGCTGACGGGAAAACCCTGAGAGCGTTCGTAAAGGTCTCCAAGGGAGTTTTCGCTCCTGGCCTCCACGTGAACCTCACTCCGGTAGAGGGCGTCCTCATCAACTCACGCCTGCAGGAGGGGCGTCAGTACCTGGACAGTGAATCCGACATCCTGTTCGCCCGATATGGGACAGAGCGACAGGAGTGGACCGTGGTAGGCAGCATTGGAAGCTACGGAACAGAGGAGACCTCTCTCCCCAATATGGAATTCCATAATGCGGATGGCACGGTGAACCGCGCGAAGTTCGCAGATTCCATGAATGCCCAGATGCGAAATCTCGGCCGCCTTGGCTTCATTGACCTTCCGCAGCAGCCAGGGTTTTCGCTCATCCCATTCGCCGTTTATCGGTCAATCCCCCGCAGCGACGCCGTGGCGGTTACCAGACGGCACGAGTAGTTGCCCGTGGATTCCGGAGGCTTCCCGCACACCTCTGGAAACACGACCCAGATAGCCCACCACTCACCCCGGCTCCCATCCCGTCCGCCTTCGACCCACACACCGTGGAGCGGTCGTGGTTCAGGGCGTCAAGGTGGAGCGCGCCACTGTACGAACGACCTTGACGCCCTGGGCCGCGACTGCTCGGCTCTGCCTGGGTCGAAGGTGGTCGGGATGGGAGCCCCACGACGCTCGCCACGAATCCGCCGGCACTCGCGAACGGCGCCCCTCCCATCCCGGAGTCTGAGCGCCCCCGCCGGAGGCATCTCGTGAAGCCGCGGGCTTGGTTCTCGTCTCATGCCCCACGGGCCTATCCACTGTGGGCGCGCGTCGGCGGCGGCAGCGCCGAGCGGGCCGAAGGCAGGAGCGCGGGCGCAGCCAGAGCCGGGAAGCGCGCCCGGCGGAGCGGAGCGCAGCCGGGTGCCTTGATGAGGTAGAGAAACCTGTAACAACCCTGCAAGGCTCGACAGCTAGGCGACCTTGTGGCGTTGGGTTCGCTCCTGCTCCCATGGGGGCCTGGTGTACCTGATCGATGGGGGCGAGCATGGTTGCGTTACGGGTGTCGGAGTGGAAGCGGCACGGTCTGGATCGGCTCTACGTGAACGCACCCGATGGCAAAGCTGTTGCGTGGTTCGACAGGCGCACGGGACACATTGAGATCGTTGACGAGAGGCTGCGACCGCAGATCTTGGAAGCCTTGACCCCGTACATGATCCGGTCGGCCGCTTCGGCTAGTGGTGCTGCATCGACGCTGCGGACTCCCCCACCCTCCGACTACGACCTAGCTTCACGTCGTCCTGGCCAGGCGTTGAGAGACAAGATCAGGGCAGATTGCCCGAGCCTGATCCAACGCTCTCTCGCGTGGGCGTTGCGTCGCCCCGAGAATGCCTCCTGGAGGACAGGACTACGTGGCGAACTCATAGTCAGTCGCGAACTGACACGACTCCGTCGGCACGGCTGGCGCGCACTGCACTCCATACCGCTGTCCCCAACATGGGATATCGATCATCTGCTCATTGGGCCTGGCGGAGTCTTCTCAATCAACACGAAGCACCACCGGGACAAGACCGTATGGGTCGGTGACCATGTCGCCCGGATCAATCACGGGGAGGGTCGGCCCTACCCTCGTAGCAGTCGGCGTGAGGCTGCCGTCGTGAGGAGAGTACTCGATCGCGAGTGCAGGTTCGCAGTCGAAGTGAACCCCGTGCTTGTCTTCGTCAAGCCAGCCAAACTTACCGTGCAACCCTCATTGCAAGACGTACGGGCCATCGAGAATCGACAACTGGCCACACTGGGTCCTCTGACTGGTGTCTTAAGTCCGGAGCAAGTCGACGCTGTGTATGCCGTGGCTCGCGATCAGCGTTCCTGGACTGGCGCAGTCTGATGCAACGCCTCCCAGCATGACTCCTGATGGGGCCGCGTCAGCCAGAAGGGATGAGTCGGCTCGTGAACCCTGCTAGACACAGGCGCTCATACGCTTCCAGCACGTTTTCCGGTACTGGTTCGTGAATCATGAACCCCTGGGTCGGATAGATGAGCAACCGCTGGAGTGCGCCCACAAGCATGTCAATCACCAGACGGGCGTCCCCGATCGAGTCCACGTACTCGCTCAGCGACATTGGAGACGACGCGCTGACGATCTCGACCTCGGGCCAGAGCTTGCGTGCCGTGGCGTAAGCACGCCTTTCCTCGTAGGGCTTGCTGATCAGCAGAACGCTCGACACCTCGACCCGGGCCTCTTCGAGCACAGCCTTAGAGAAGCGGATGTTCTCGCCGGTGTTGCGCGCCTTCGGCTCAACGAGCACGGCAGATGAGGGAACACCCAGCTCCAGGGCTCTTTCTCGGTAGTGGACCGCTTCGCCGCGCGGCATGCGCTCCCGAGTCGTGGGGCTGCTCGCTCCGGTGAACAAGAGCAGTGGAACTACGCCCTTGTGGTATGCGGCAACCGCTGCGTCTGCCACACCTAGGTCGTGGCTTCCCAGCCCGATCGCAACCGAGCACGGACGAAGCGCGTGCCCCATCTGGTGGTAGTCCCACAGGACCCGCGTATCGCCCCACACCTGTTCTGAGATCATCACTCCGCTTCCGCTTTCCTCGCTGAGTCCGGGACCTTGAAGTCGTATTCCCAGGCGAAGCGCGAGGCTGCGTGTACACCGATGGCGAACTCCACCACGGTGCCATCGGCTGTGTAGGTGGTTCGATGCAGCTCGACAACGGGTTCGCCCGGCGGTAGCTGCAAGGTCTTCACCTCGCCTGAGGTAGCAGCGCGGGCGAAGATCGCTTCCTTCATGTGGTCGATCTCGTACCCCGCGTCGTAGAGCACACGGAACCCACCGCCCCGGCCGGCCGGGCCAGGTGTCGGATCGACCAAACGAGTGCCTTCGACGTGCTCAGGCCGGTAGTAGCTGGTCAAGGTGTGCGTCGGCTGCTCACCTTCCTTCACCAACCGCGCTCGGGCGTAGACCTCCGCTCCCTCTGAGAGACCGTGTGCTGCCGCCACGGAAGGCGGGGCCTCAACAAGACTCACCGTCTGCGTCTGTTCATTGCGCCGATAGGTGCGTCCGGATGCCACGCGGTCCGCGATGAACGCCACCTCGTCACCGTCACGCCACTTGGCCTTGTCGTACCGGGCGATACCCAACCGCTTGAGCGGTACCTGCTGGCGTACCACCGTGCCGTGTCCTCGGGATGACGTGACCAGACCTTCGGCTTCAAGAGCCTTGTAGGCGGCGTGGACCGTGGACTTAGAGCCCTCACCAGCGTCAACCAAGTCCCGAATATGCGGGAGCCGCGCGCCCGGACCGTACTCACCTGCCTTGATCTGATTAGCCAGCTTGTCTGCCAGCTCTCGCCACTTGGGCGTCATCCCGAACTCCTCACGTCGGAGCTAAGTCAAACACAGTCCCAGGACTGTTGACAGTCCCAGGACTGCGGTCCATAGTCTTGCTTAGCGGTTCGCAGTCCCAGGACAGCGAACGTTGAGGGCCCTCTTTGGGCTGCTCCACTCAATCCAGGGAGTATCAGATGCCGTCCTTCAAGATCGATGTTTCGAGCGCTGTCGTGTTCGTGGCGACGCCTCCGACGCCGAAGCTCGTGAGCAAGCAGACCGGTGAGATCGCGATCGACCGGGAGACCGGTGCCCCGCTCGCGACGGTGGGTCTGCTGGTCGCGGACGAGGGAGAGGGCAACCTGTACCAGGTGACCGTGCCGAACACGGGCGTCCCGGAGAACCTGGCCCCCGGCACCCCGGTCACGGTGATCGGCCTCAAGGCCCGGGACTGGGAGAACACGTTCAACGGCCAGACCCGCCACGGGATCAGCTTCCGCGCGGTCGCTGTGACCCCGCTGGGGGCCTGATCATGTCCGACCTGTCCACGGTGATCGAGGTGGCGGGGGCCTTATCGGCCGCCGGTGGCCTCGGCTACGCGAAGGCCCGGTCCCCGCGGGTGTTCTGGTCGCTGGTCGGCGCACCGGTCGCCCGGGTCCGGTTCACGGTGACGTACCGGGCGACGATGGATGTGTGCGGGCTGACGGTCCAGCCGTCCCGCCTGCGGGCGTTCATGGTCCGCAACGTGGCCCGCCAGGAAGTCCAGCCCGTTCCCCCGCAGGTCCGCCGGGTCCGCTACTCCTCGACCGGGATGCGGGCGACGCTTCGCCTTCCGGCCGGTCTGGAGCCTGCTGACGTGTCCGCCGCTTCCGAGCGTCTGCGGCACGCCTGGGGCGTCCACTCGGTGCACGTGGTCGAGGTGAAGCCGGGGTTCGTGGAACTGCGGATGACCGGCTACGACGTTCTGCGCCGCGTGAAGATGCCCCGCCGCCTCCCCCGCAACGTCACCGCCGGTCCGCTGGTCGTCCCCGTTGCTCTGCGGGAGGACGGCACGGCGTTCGTCCGGGACTATCAGAAGGTCCCGCACGCCCTGACGGTGGGGGCGAACCAGTCGGGCAAGTCGATGTATCAGCGCAACCTCATCTCCGGTCTGGCCAAGCTCCCCGTCGGTCTGGTCGGGATCGACTGCAAGCGGGGTGTCGAACAGGGCGGGTACGCGCCCCGCCTCTCCGCCCTGGCGGTCACTCCGGATGAGGCGGACGGGCTGCTGGAAGCCCTCGTGGGGGAGATGGAAGAGCGCTTCGACCTCCTCAGCGACCACGGCGTCTCGGACCTGTGGGGTCTGCCTGCCGCGGTGCGGCCGGTGCCGCTGGTGGTCCTGGTCGATGAAGTCGCGGAACTGTTCCTCGTCGCTGCGAAGAAGGATGAGGAGCGGCGGGACCGGATGGTGATGCGGATGATCCGGCTCGCGCAGATGGCCCGTGCAGTGGGGATCTTCCTGGAGGTGTGCGGGCAGCGTTTCGGCTCCGACCTCGGCAAGGGCGCGACCGCCCTGCGGGCTCAGCTCACGGGCCGTGTGGTGCACCGGGTCAACGACAAGCAGACCGCTGAAATGGCCCTCGGGGACATTGCCCCCGAAGCGGTCTTCGCCGCGACCACTATCCCCCCGGACCGTCCCGGTGTCGCCGTGGCTGGGGACTCCTCCGGTGGCTGGTCCCGTATCCGCACCCCCGCCATGACTCCGGCCGAAGCGGTCGCGGTCTGCCGGGAGTACGCGCACCTCACCCCGCACCTTGCCGCTCTGGCACCGTTCCGGCCGGCCGTTTCCGCCGCCCCGGCCCCGGGCTCACCGCTCCTCAAGCCTCGCCCGGCAACCAGCTAACTCACCACCTCGTACGGCTAGTTGGCGTGACTGTCTCGCGCCCGGTCCCTACCCCGCCCATGCCCGGAACCGGAAGGAATCCCCGCCATGGCCACCCAACGGACCACCACCAAGACCCCGAAGAGCCCCGTCCCCGTCCCGGTCGAACCGGCTTCGTGTCAGCCGTGCGGCGGGTCCGGGATGGTCCCCGTCACGGTGCGGGTTGGTCGCAAGCGCCGCCCGGTCGGCCAGCAGGACGGGCTCTGCCTCAACTGCCTCGGCTCCGGCACCGACCCCGACGCCTGACCCCCTTCGCCTCGGTGCCGGGCGGTGAACCCGTATCCCGCCCGGCCCCGGCCCCGCCCCTTCGAAAGGAGGTGAACCCGTGTCCCGCATCCGAATCGACGCCGTACTCGTCCAGGCCGTCATCGCCGGTGCCCTGTCCTTCGCCCACCTGCACGACCTGGCCGCAGCCGCCGGGCAGGACGGCTGGAAAGCCTGGGCCTACCCGGTCAGCGTTGATCTGCTCCTTGTCGCCGCCTGGCGCCGTATGCGCACCACCGCGGACAACCGTGCTGCCTGGGCCTGGTTCGTCATCGCTCTCGCCGCATCGCTGGGCGCGAACGTCGCCACCGCCGGACTCCTCGACCTCGGTGACGTTCCCGCCTGGCTGCGCATCCTCGTCGCCGGATGGCCAGCCCTCGCCTTCCTCGGCGGAACCCTCCTCGTCCACAGCCCCGCCGCCGCGCCCACTGAGCCCCAGCCCGTCACGGCGGCAACGCTGCCCGCCCCTTCCGAACCCGAACCGGCCCCAGACGTGACAGTGGAGCGGACGCCCGAACCGGCCCCCGAACTTCCTCCCGCGCCTGCTCCTGAGGAAGCCGCGGCACCTGCTCCGGCTCCGGTGTCCGCTCCGGCCGCGGCCGTTCCTCCGGCCCTTCTGGATCACGCCCGGAAGCTCGCCGACACCCACCAGGCCACCACCGGCAGCCGGATCGACTCCGCCACCCTGCGCGCCCGCCTCGGTGTCCCCGCACCCCTCGCCGACGCCATCACCGCCCAACTCACCTAATCAATAAGGAGGTTCATGTCATGGCGCGCCCGAATCGTTTCACCAACGTGCTCCGCGTCGGCCCCGTTCAGGTCGGCACCCACCACGACGGCCGCGGCCGGACCAAGCACACCGCCGCCTGCACCGCCCCCGGCTGCAACTTCTCCGCCGACTACCTCAACCGCTCCGCCGCCGAACTCGCCGCCCGCACCCACCGCTGCAACCCCTGACAGGAGGCCCACCCGTGTTCACCCCGAAGATCCCGCCCCCGGACACCGCCCCCACCCCGGCAACGTCCCTCGTCCAGCCGCTCACCGGCATCACTCACACCCCGGCCTGCACCTGCCACCACAACCCCAGCGTCGCCCCGGTTCCGGCGCCCGTTCCGGCCGCTCCGGTCTCCCGGCCGGCCGTTCAGCTCACCCCGGGCTCGCTCCTCGTCGCCGCCGCGGGCGGGACCGCCATGGTCCTGATCATCGGCACGGTCCTGGTCTCGATGCTCCTCGCGACCGCGATCACCGCCGCCTCGGTCGCGATCTGCGCGGTCGTCCTGCGCTCGCTGCTCAACCGCCCGCACAACCGCTAACAGCCCCCGGGGCGGCATCTACCGCCAAGTTTCCGCCGCCCCGGGCGCCCACCACTTCCAGATCCAACGGACCCGAAAGGGAAATCCCATCATGCCCCAGCACACCCCGCCCCGGCCGATCTGCGGCCACTGCGACGGCTTCCCCACCGTCACCATCACCACCGGCACCCGCACCCCCGACGGGCAGCGCCAGACCATCACCGCCCACTGCCCCGCCTGCCGCGGCACCGGCCACACGACCCCGCCCGTGCCCACACCCGGATCGGGGCCTGAGCGCCATGGCCGACCTGACCCCCACCCCGGACCGCCCCGGCCTCCACGTCAGTAAGCCCTCCCCGAATGCCCCGCCCACCGGCTCGGCGGTCTGCCACTGCGGCGCCACCGCGACCGCCACGGGCGATGCCCAGGTCAAGGCCCTGGTCGAGGGCTACACCAGCAACCACGGCCCCGCCCACCACCGGACGGAGGCCCGGCGATGACCAGCACGCAGAGTCCGTTGCGGGCCTTCAGCTTCGGCGGTGGCTGGCAGTCCATGGCCGCCCTCGTCCTCGCCGCACAGGGACGCATCGACTTCGACACCTTCCTGTTCGCCAACGTCGGCGACGACAGCGAGAACCCCGACACCATCACCTACGTCCGCGACTACGCCCAGCCCTTCGCCGCCGCCCACAACCTGAAGCTCATCGAACTGGAACGCCACCTCCGCGGCGGCCAGACCGAGACCATTCGCCAGCGCATCATCAACAGCAACGGCAGCCGCCAGACGATCCCCGTCTTCCTCTCCAACGGCAAACCCGGCGGCCGCGCCTGCACCTACGACTTCAAGATCCTCGTCACCGGAAAGTGGCTCAAGGCCAACGGCGCAACACCCCAGAACCCCGCCACCGTCGCCATGGGCATCAGCCTCGATGAGATCGGCCGCGCCAACGCAGGCAAGGCCATGCCCTACGAGCGGCTGACCTACCCGCTGCTGGACTTGAAGATTCGGCGGGCGGACTGCCCGCGCATCATCCGCACGGCCGGACTGCCCGTGCCCCCGAAGTCCTCCTGCGACTTCTGCCCCATGCGCAAGATCCCCGAATGGCAGGCCATGCGGGAGAAGAACCCCGCCCGGTTCGAGCGGGCCTGCCAGGTCGAAGAGACCATCAACCACCACCTCGCCGCCAAGGGCAAGCGCCCTGTCTACCTCACCCGCACCGGACGGCCCCTGCGCCACCTCTTCAAGGGCGGCGATCAGCTCCCCTTGTTCGACACCGACAACGAGGGCTGCGACAACGGGTGGTGCACCACATGACCCACACCGCCACCACGGCGGGCCTGGACCCGGCCACCCTGGGCGATCTGCTCCGGGTGGTCGGGGCTCCCGGCTTCGACCGCCTCACCGAACAGCTCCGCCGCACCGGCGGCTGCTTCCAGCCCATCCACCTCACCGGCGCCACCAAGACCATCGACAGGGCAACCGGCACCCTGCTGCACCACTACTCGACAGACACCGAGCCCGGGGGACGGTTACGGATCGCCTGCGGCAACCGCCGTGCCTCCCGCTGCCCCGCCTGCGCCTGGACCTACGCAGGCGACACCTACCACCTCATCCGAGCCGGACTCACCGGCGACCCCGACAAGGGCACCCCGACTACGATCCGGGATCACCCGCGGGTCTTCGCGACCTTGACGGCCCCGTCGTTCGGCCCGGTCCACAACCGGCCCGGCAACCGGCCCTGCCGCTGCGGCACCCGGCACGCGGAGGACGCCCCGGAGCTGGGCACACCGCTCGACCCGGACACCTACGACTACGCGGGGGCGGTGCTGTGGAACAACCACGCCTCCGACCTCTGGCGCTACTTCACGATCTACCTCCGCCGCGAAATCGCGAAGCGAGCCGGACTCACCCAGAAAGCCGCCCGCGAACAGTCCAAAGTCTCCTTCGGCAAGGTCGCGGAGTACCAGAAGCGCGGGGCCGTCCACTTCCACGCGGTCATCCGCTTCGACGGACCCGACGGCCCGGACACCCCGCCCCCGGCCTGGGCCACCCTCGACCTGCTGGACGACGCGATCCGCGCCGCCGCCGCCCGGGTTGAAGTAGTCGTGCCGGCCAACCCGGAAGCCGGGGTCAACGAGGGGTGGACGTTGCGGTGGGGCACGCAGCTCGACGTGCAGCCCATCGGCGCGTTCGGCAACGGTGAGGATCTGACCGAACAGGCCGTGGCCTCGTACGTCGCGAAGTACGCCACCAAGGCGGCCGAGACGACCGGCACCGTGGACCACCGGGTCGGCAACAAGGAAGCCCTCGTCCTCCTCGACGTGCCCGAGCACCCGCGGCGGCTGATTGAAGCGTGCCTGGACCTGCACCACGCCTACCCCGAGCGCAAGCTCCGCGACTGGGCCCACATGCTCGGCTTCCGCGGCCACTTCTCCACCAAATCCCGCGCCTACTCCACCACCCTCGGCGCCCTCCGCCAGGTCCGCGCCGACTACCGCGCCGCCGAACAACGCGCCGCCCTCGGCCTCCCCGACCCCGACGACCACCCGGAGGCCACCACGCTCACGCTCGCGCACTGGGCCTACGCCGGGAACGGCCACACCCCCGGCGAATCCTGGCTCGCCGCCAACATCCACCGCGACATCCAGCACAACCGCGAAACCGCCCGCGAACACCGCGCCGAACTGCAAGACCAACTCGCTCTGGAAGGAGCCGCATCGTGACCACCGCCACCGCCGAACTCCTCACCGTGCCTGAGGTCATGGCGCGGCTGAAGCTCGGACGCTCCACCGTCTACGACCTGATCCGCTCCCGCCGACTGGTCTCCATCACCATCGGCCGGGCCCGGCGCATCCCCGCCGACGCCGTACGGGACTTCATCGTCAACGAGATCGAGGAAGCCGCCTGATGCCTCCCCAGCGCAAGCGCAACCCCAACGGCGCGGGCACCATCACCAAGCGCAAGGACGGCCGCTATCAAGCCGCGGTATACGTGCTCCAGCCGGACGGCACCCGGGCCCGCAAGTTCGCCTACGGCAAGACCTGGGCCGAGTGCGACGCCAAGCGCCGTGACCTGCTCGCCAAGGTGGACCAGGGCGTACCCGTGCCCACGCGGTCGGCCAAGCTCGCCGAGTGGCTGCCCTACTGGCTGGAGAACATCATCAAGCCGCGCCGCAAGCGCACGACCTACGCGAAGTACGAGACGCACATCCGCCTCTACCTCGTGCCCATGCTCGGCTCGAAGCGCCTCGAATCGTTGAGCGTCGCTGACGTCCGGCGCTTCCTGGTCCGGCTGGAGCAGCAGACCACCGCGGCGACCGCCAAGGAGTCCCACCGCGTCCTGCGTACGGCGCTGACGGCTGCGTGCCGGGAGGAACTCGTCATGCGGAACGTGGCGACCCTCGTGGAACCGCCCTCCGCAGTGGCTCGGGATCTCTCCCCCTGGTCGTTGGACGAGACCCTGTCCTTCCTCACCGCCGCCCGGAAGGACCCGCTCTACGCAGCCTTCGTGCTCGCCATCGCGCTCGGCTTCCGCCGTGGGGAGATCGTGGGCCTTCGATGGGAGAACGTGGACCTCGACAAGCGGGAGATCCGGGTCCGCACTCAGCGGCAGCGTGTCCGCGGTGAGGCGTACGAGGACGATCCCAAGGGGCGTCGCAGGAAGCAGACGCTTCCCCTGCCCGCCCTGTGCGTGGCCCCGCTCCGCTGGGAACGTCTAAGGCAAGCGGCCCTGCGTGAGGCTGCCGGTGATCAGTGGGAGGAGACCGGCTACGTCTTCACCACCCGCTCCGGCCGGCCGATTGAGCCGCGCAACCTGTACCGCTCGTTCACCCGGGTCGCTGGCACCGCAGGGCTTCGCGTCATCCGGCTGCACGATGCCCGCCACGGCTGCGCGACCCTGCTCACCGCCGCTGGCGTCCCGCCCCGTGTCGTGATGGAAATCCTCGGGCACAGTCAGATCGCAGTGACGATGAACATCTATGCCCACGTCGTCCAGGACACGCAGCGCGAGGCCGTGAGTCACCTCGACCGGATGTTGAAGCGGCAGCGTCCCGACCGTGGGTGACCGCGCCCGTTGATGTCAGAAGTGGATGTCAAAGACCCCCAGCCATGATCGGCTGGGGGTCTTTGTGCTGGTGGGCGCGGACGGTTTCGAACCGCCGACATCTGCTTTGTAAGAGCAGCGCTCTACCCCTGAGCTACGCACCCGTGGATGAGGCAACAGGTTACATGGCTCACGGGCCCCCACCGCAAACCGGTTCCCGTCCTCACCATGCCGCGCCGTCCCGTAGCCGTAGCCCTGGCCGTGCGGGGGATACCCCCACCCCCAGGACGGTAGCCGTCCGGATGCCCTCCCCGGGGTGGCGGTGCATACGGTGAGGGCACATCGGCGGCACTACCTGGGGGACCCACCACCATGACCTTGCGTACGCGCACACTCACCGGCGCTCTCGGCGTCAGCGGTGGGGTTCTCGTCCTCCTCACCGTTCTCAGTGGGTGCGGGAGCACCGATGTCGACGACGCTCCTGCCGAGCGGAAGTCGTTCGCCCTCAGCGGTAAGGCGCTGACCATCGATTCCGAGAACTCCACCGTGGAACTGGTGCCCGCCGACGTGCGGCAGGTGGAGGTGACGCGGCGGTTCGACGGGTGGGTCGTGCTGGGGAGCGGGCCCGAGGCCGTCTGGGAGATGGACGGCGGGGTCCTGCGCCTTGAGGTGAAGTGCGAGGCGATGATCAGTGACTGCGCCGCGCACCACCGGGTGAGGGTGCCGCGTGGCGTGGCCGTGGCCGTGCGGGGGGACAACGGGAAGGTCACCGCCTCCGGGTTCGATACGCGGCTCGATCTCACGTCCCACAACGGCGGGGTCGTGGTGCGGGACTCCAGCGGTCCGTTGAAGCTGGGGAGTGACAACGGCGCTGTCGTCGCCGAGCGGATCTCCGCGGCCTCGGTGAACGCCCACTCGGACAACGGTTCCGTCCGGCTGGAGTTCACCGGCGTACCGACGCTGGTCGAGACCGTCAGCGACAACGGCAGCATCTTCGTCGAGCTGCCCGGGGGCGAGGAGGCGTACGCCGTGAACGCCGAGGCCGTCCACGGCGACGTCTCCGTGAAGGTGCCCCGTCGCGAGGACAGCCCCCACGTGGTGAGGGCGCGCAGCGACAACGGCGAAATCACCGTCCGAAGCGCGAACTAACCGACCCGTGCGTTCGTCCTACCTGGTGGGAGAATGAACCGGGCGGGGCGAAACGGCACGGGAGAGGGATGTGACGGCGACACACGCGCGGCCGCAGTCGGGAGCGGGTGGGAGTTCCGTCGTCCTGGACGTCCTGGCACTGATGCTGCTCCCGGTTCCCCTGCTGGTCGCCGCGTTGCCCGCGGCCTTCGCCGGCGGGGGTACGCGGCGCTGGTTCGGGGGCGTGGTGGTGGGAATGAGCGGGCGGAGGCCCAGGCGGCGAAGGATGCCGCCGCGGCCGCGTTCTACGAGCTCGACACCGCTCAGCGCGATCTGCTGATCTCCGTCGAGACGATCACGGCCGTGGACAGCTCGCCCCGTGCCCGTCAGGCCGTCGACGACTTCGCCGCGCTGGGGCGGCGGATCGACGAGGTGAGCCACACGTACATCACCGCCGTCGACGCGCACGACCTCGACCGGCACGATCTGGAGCCCTCCGTCGCCGCCCACGCGCTGACGGAGCTGACGAAGGCCAAGGACGAGCTCCTACGGGTCAAGGGCGAGCTCGACCGGTACGCGCGAGGGCTCGGGCCGCTGCTGGGCAGCGCCGAGACGCAGCTCGCCCGGCTGGCACCCGCCGTGGAGCGCGCACGGCAGGCACTGCTCGGCGCAAGCAACGCACTCGATGCCGTACGGGCGTCCGGAATGCGCGCCGACGACCTCGCCGCGCGGCTCGCGGCCCTCGCGCCCGAGCTGACGCGGCTCAACCAGGGCGCCGGCCGGCACGGCGTTCCGGAGACCCTGCAACGGGCCGACCAGGTGCTACGGGATGCCGAGGCCCTGCGGGCGGAGGCGGAGCGGCTGCCGGAGCGGGCCGCGGAGATCGACCGGCGTCTGGTGTCGCTCCGTACCCGCGCCCAGGCGCTGACGACACGCACGGGCTCGGTCGAGCCGGTCCTGAGCGAGCTGCGGCGCCGGTTCTCGGCCGCGTGCTGGCAGGACCTCCAGCCCGTTCACGACCAGGCCGTGGTGCACATCCGGCAGGCCGAGGAGAAGCTCGCGGAGGCCGCGAGGGCGCGCGACGAGCAGCGCTGGGCCGATGCGACGACGCGGCTGAGCACGGTGCGCGCCCTGCTGAACGCGACCGACGAGGCCGTTTCCGCGCCCGGTGACCGCTTGCAGCGGCTGGACGCGGTGGCCAAGGACCCGCAGCAGGAGATCCAGCGGACCCGTTTCGCGATCCGGGACGCCCAGCGCCTCGCGATGGCCGGCCGCCACACCCCCGACCCGCGCCATGCCAGGCCGCTGGACGACGCCGTCTCACGGCTGGACCGGGCCGTCGCGGGGCTGGAGGGGCGTCACCCCGACTACTGGCACTTCCTGACCGAGACCGAAGCGGTACGCCGGTCGGTGGCGCGCGTGGTCTCCGGCATCCGCGAGGAGCGCGGCGCCGGAGCGGGCACGGCGGGCGCCGGGAGCTGAGGGACCGCGGTGCGGGCCGGGGGGCGGCCCATTGCGGGGCCACCAGGAAGGTGATGGGGGCACGGAGCTGGATGGCCCGCGAGGGCTACGAGGGGCTGAAGGCGCGGGAGCCGGGCCGCTCTCCCCCGCGCACGTTTGTCCTCGGTCGGCCGTGGGTCGATCCTGGAGGTGTGGGCAGGCCGGTCCGCCGCTTTCGCAGGAGGTTCCCATGGCCCTTCACGTCCCCCGTCTGCGGCAAGCGCCGCCCGCGTCGCCGGGCCGGCGCGGCGGCAGCGTGCGGCTCGACGAGCATCTGCCGGTAGATCACCGGCTCAGCCAGGTCTACCGGGTCGGTGCCGGGCTCACCGGGCTCGTCCTGCTCGTCTTCGGCGTTCTCGGTCTCATCGACAAGATCGGTTTCTTCGACACCGGCGGCGACACCGTGGCGGGCCTCAGCACCAACGGCGCGCTCAGCGTCCTGTCCCTCTGCGTCGGGCTGATCCTCTTCGCGGGAATGGTGATCGGCGGCAACGCCGCATCCACGGTCAACATGGTCCTGGGGATCGCGTTCATCCTGAGCGGGTTCGTCAACCTCGCTCTGCTCGACTCCGGCTTCAACTTCCTCGCGTTCCGCATCCAGAACGTGCTGTTCAGCTTCGCCGTAGGTCTGATGCTGATGTTCTTCGGGATGTACGGACGCGTCAGCGGCCGTCTTCCGCACGACAATCCGTACTGGCGGGCCCGCCACCCCGAGCAGGCCGCGCGCGAAGCGGGGCGCCGCAGGGTTCCCCGTATGCCCGAGGTCCGGCGGTAAGGGCTGTCCCGTCATCCCTGGTGGATCAGCGCGCGGCGTCGCGTGCGGTGCATCGCGAGGCGGAGGAACGTCCGCATACTGGGGGTATTCGGGCGTTCGGACAGCGCGACGAGGTGCCGTAGCGGTCGTCGTGCGCCCGCCGGGGACTGCGGGACAGCCCTGAGGGGGCGTGGTGGATGCGGCCCTCGGGCTCTACCCTGGGTCCATGCCTCGCTATGAGTACCGCTGCCGCCCTTGCGGAGACACGTTCGAAGTCAGCCGTCCGATGGCGGAGTCCTCCGCTCCCGCTCCCTGCCCCGCCGGGCACGAGGACACCGTGAAGCTGCTCTCCACCGTCGCCGTGGGCGGCGCCCCGTCCGCCGCGCCTGCGCCCGCGCCGGCCGGTGGCGGGGACGGCGGGGGCGGCTGCTGCGGGGGCGGCTGCTGCGGCTGACCGGCGCGGGACGGGCGGCACACGGCTTCTCAGCGCGGCCGGTGGGCCCGGTTCACGCCCTTCCGCCGCTCCGCCCCCGCGGCTCCGATGAAGCGGCGCAGGATCTCCTCCCCTGCCGCCACGCCCGTCTCGCCCAGCACCTCGACGTTCGGGGCGGTCCAGCCGCTGTCGGCCAGTTCCCCGTGGCCGGGGCGCCAGGACCGGTCCGCCGCGAGCAGCAGGTCCGCGTCGAGGAGGGAGTCGCCGGCGGCGAGCGTCAGTGAGGCGCCGCAGCGGCGTGCGACCTCGTTCATCGCCGCGCTCTTGGTGAGCGGTTTCGGTACGGCGTAGATCTTGCGGCCCTGGAGCGAGACGGTCCAGCCCCGGCCGTCCGCCCAGTCCGCCAGCTCCTTGACCCACCCGTCGGGCAGCAACGAGCGCTCGACGACGAGATACGCGAAGAGGTCCTCGGCGATCCGTTCCTTCAGGAGCCAGGCGGGATCCGCGGCGGCGACGAGGTGGGCCCTGACCTCGGCGAGGGAGGCGCACTCGTCGCCGAGCCTGGCCGCGACCCGCCGCTGCCAGTCGGGGTCGGAGACCCCGTCGACCAGGATGTGTCCCCCGTTGGCGCAGATCGCGTACCGCGCGGGAGGGCCGGGGAGATGGATGCGGTGGTACTGCTCGCGGGTGCGGGTGGTGGTGGGCACGAAGACCGTGCTGCCGCCCAGCGCTTCGAGCAGCGCCCCGGCCGTCTCCGTGACGTAGGACAGCGGCTTGTGACCGTAGATCTCGACGCAGAGCAGCCGGGGCGCCTGCGCGTCCGGCATGGGCAGGTCGAGCGCCGCTGCCGAGTAGATGAGGGTGCGGTCGAGGTCGCTGGCCACCAGCGTCACCTGGGTACTCACTTGCCCGTCACCGCCTTGCCGTCCGCGCCGGTGGCACCCCGGGTGAACCGCGGGTGGATCAGCCCCACGCAGGTGTACGGGAGGTCGTCCACCTCCTCGACCGGTACGCCGCGCTGTTCCGCGAGCAGGCGTACGTGGGCGAGGTCGGCGTCGGCCCCGCGCTTGGCGAGGATCTTCCAGGGGACGCGGCGCAACAGGACGCGGGTGGTCTCCCCGACGCCCGGCTTGACGAGGTTGACGTCGTGGATGCCGTACTCCTCGCTGATCCTCTCGACGGCTGCCCAGCCCTCCCAGGTGGGGGCGCGGTCGGCCGCGAGGAGTTCCTTGACGTCGGCGTCGACCGCGTCCTCGACGTCGCCGAAGCGGTCCGCGACGGTGTCGACGAAGTGGCCGGAGACATCGGTGCCTGCGAGCTCCCGGTAGAACTTGGCCCCGTGGAAGTCGTCCGGGCCGACCAGGTCGGCGCGCAGGACCGTACGGGAGACGAGGCCCGAGACGGTGGAGTTGAGGCAGGCGGAGGGGATGAGGAAGTCCTCCCGGGTGCCGTAGGTCCGGACGCAGCCGCCGGGGTCCGCCAGGACCGCGATCTCCGGGTCGAAGCCCTCGAACTCCGCCAGGGCGGCGGCCAGTTCCCTGGTGATGGCGCCCTTGCCCGTCCAGCCGTCGACGAAGACGACGTCCGCCGGGTCGTGGTGGGCCGCCAGCCAGCGCAGGGCGTTGGCGTCGATGCCCCGGCCGCGCACGATGGAGACGGCGTAGTGCGGCAGGTCGAGCCCGTGGCGGTACTGCGCCCAGCGGCGCATCAGCACGCCCACGGGAGTGCCGGCGCGGGCGAGGGAGACCAGGACGGGGCGGGGGGACCGTTCGGCGAGGACGGTCTCGGTGACGGTGCCCACGGCCCGGGCCACCCGGGCGGCCGAGCTGTCGAGCGCGGCCTGGAAGAGGTCCTGGTACTGCGGGGTCGGCTGGTACTCGACGGGGAGCGACTCGGCGTAGTGCGCGCCACCGCTCTGTATCGCCTCCTCCCGCTCCTCGGTGGGTGCCTCGAGCTCGGTGCCGGCGAGGTCCTGGAGGAGCCAGCCGACGTCGTCCGCCGCGTAGGAGGAGAAGGCGGGGCCTCTGAGGGGCTCGGGCAGCATGGAGGGCTCCTGCCGTTCGGCGGCGCGGGGGGTGGCTGGGGCGCGGGGAGGGACGTACGAGGGGACCACGGCCAGCAGGACGTGACCGGTGTGCGCGGCCAGCCGGGCCAGCAGGCCGTCGGGGGCGTGCAGCGCGGGGGTGTCGGCGGTGGAGTCCACGACCGCCACGACGGCGTCGAATCCGGCGCCCGCCACGTTGTACGCGTACCGGTCGCCGGGTCCGTCCGCGGGGTCGTCGTGGGCCGGGAAGACCAGCCGGCTGCGTATCGCGTACCCGGGGTCGTCCAGGGCGAGGACCGGGGAGCGGGTCGTGGTGGAGTACCGCACCTCGGCGGTGGAGACCGCCTCCAGGACCGTACCGAGGCGGAGCGGGGCGTACATCAGCTCCTCGAATCCGAGGACGAGTACGCGCCGGGCGTCGCCCAGTGCCGCGTCGATCCGGGCCGCCATGCCCGGCAGGGCCGCTTCCAGGACCGCGCGGTGCGCCGGGGTGAAGCCGTGGCGTCCGCCGTCGGGGAGACCGGCGGGCCAGTCGAGCTCGACCCGGGTGGGGGCGGCCCCTGCGGACGCGCCGCCCGCCGGGCCGGACGCCGAAGCGGACGCCGCCGCCTCCTGGGCCGCCACCAGACTCTGACCGCGCTCCAGCACCCCCTTGGGCAGGAGCACCGTCCCGGCGCTCCTGGCCACCAGGTCGACGCGGGCGCCGATCTCGTCGGCGAACCCGGCCAGCCGCCCCCGGTCCGCCGCCGAGCGCATGTCCGCCAGCGCCACGATGACGTACCGCTCGCGGGGATACAGCTCGTGCAGGGCGCGGATGGTGTTGAGCACGGTGTTGCCCGTGGAGAACTCGTCGTCGACCAGCACCAGCGGCGCCCCGGAGGGCGCGGGCGAGAGCAGGTCCGGGTCCTCGGGCAGCAGCAAATGCGAGGTGGCGTGCGAGTGCGCCTCCTCGAAGCCGCCCGCACGGGCCACCCCCGCGACCGGGCGGCGTGTGGAGTGGAGGTACGGAGCCACGCCGAGCCCGTCCGCCACCGCGTGGCCGAGACCGGTCGCGGTCTCCGCGTACCCGAGGACGACCGCGCGGCGGGCCTCGGCCTCACCGAGGAGGTCGCGCACCCGCTCCCCCAGTTCGAAGCCCGCCCCGTAGACCACCGAGGGCTTCTGGGGCACGTGCTTGCCCAGCACGTTCGACACGAGCAGGTGTGCCCGCTTGGGGTTGCGGCGCAGGGCGAGGCCCAGCAGCTCCCGCAGCTCCCTGTCGCCGACGAGTTCGACTCCCAGCCGCTCGGCGACCCAGCTGCCCGTCCACACCACGTCTATGTCTCTTCCTTCGTCGCGCGCTCGCTCATCGATACGCGCTCACTCCGCCAGGCCCGCGGCCAGCAGCTCCACGAACCCGACGTCTTCCTTGGCCACACCGAAGACCTCGGCCCGCTGCACGGTGCGCTCGGCCCAGGCGCGGTGCGGCTTCACTTCGTTCATCTTGTTCGTGTACGCCGACCGCAGCACTCCGCCGCCCTCGCGCTCGGGCCGCAGGATGTCCTGGGCGTCGCTGAACTCCTCGTGGCTGACCACGGACAGCGCGTGCACGGGCATCACGTGGGACGGGTGGATGCAGGTCTTGCCGAGCAGCCCGTTGGCGCGGTCCAGCTCGATCTCGCGCAGCAGTCCGTCCAGGTCGTGCTCGATCAGGGCGGTGCGCAGCTCCTCGGCCCGCCCGGCGAAGGGGCTGCGGCGCAGCTGGGGCTTGAACATGCGCTCCTGGAGCCTGAAGTACTCCCACACGGGGCCGGTGATCGTGAAGCCCGAGCCGTCGGCCCGGCCCAGCACGTTGACGACGTCGCCGATGACGGCGCTGACGATCTGGACGTCGTACGCCGTCATGTCGGAGGCCCGGCGCAGTCCGTACGCCGAGCAGAAGTCGGTGACGCCGAGCCGCAGGGCGAGCACCCGGTCGCGGTACTTGTTCACGGTGCGGGAGATCCCCCGGAGGACCTCCGCCCGGGTCTCCAGGTGCAGCAGCTCGGGCGACTCCAGGACGGGCATCGCGAAGAGCCGCCGGCCGGCCGCCGCCTCGGCACTCGTGAGCGCCTCCATGAAGAGGACACCGCGCTCCTCGGTGAACTTCGGCAGGACGAATCCGGACAGCAGCCGGACCGAGCTGCCGAGCCGGCCCACCAGGTCGGTGATCTGCTCGGGGACGCGGACCCGGATGAAGAGCAGCGGAGTCTGCGCCCCCCGCTCGGCGAGGTCGGCGAACTGTCTGACCAGATTCGCCTCGCCGTCCGCCACCTCGGCGTCGTCGATCGAATCCTCCAGGCACAGCACCATCGAGACGACGCCGCGGCCCGCCTGCTTGGCCACGTCGTCGGCCAGGCGCGGCCGGGTCGCCGGGCTGTAGAGGGTGGCCCCCAGGGCCGCCGAGAGCACGTCGATGGGTGAGCCGGCGTCGAAGGCGCACGGCTCCTGGAAGAACAGGCCCTCTCGGGCAGCGGGCGAGATGTGCCCGAAATGACGCATATAATCCCCCGCGCTTGCCTGGTCGGCCGAACAACGTATGGCCGGTAATAGTACGTACGGACGGGTGTCGCCAGTTCCCCAGAGGCGTGAATTCCGGGTAACCCGTCCATTACAGGCACTCTTCACGAGCACCGCTACTTCACCCGTAACACCTTCCCGGCCACCGCCGCCGAAACCCGTCCGGTCCCCGCGTTGTCCGTCCGGCCGGAGAACAGGCAGGATGACGGGCATGACGCACGCGATGCTGAAGGGCTCGAACGTCCCCCTCGACGCCACTGCCGTACGGGCCGTTCTGCGCTGGACCCCCGGCGCCGGTGTCCCCGATGTGGACGCGTCGGCCCTGCTGCTCGGCGCGTCCGGCCGGGTGCGTTCCGACGAGGACTTCGTCTTCTACAACCAGCCCCGGCACCCCTCCGGTCTGGTACGGCGCCTGCCCAAGCGCAGCGTCCCCGAAGGGCTCACCGACACGATCGAGGCGGACCTCTCCGCGCTCGACCCCTCGGTCGAGCAGGTGGTGATCTCCGCTTCGTCCGACGGGGCGGCGTTCGAACAGGTCAGGGATCTGCGCATCCTGCTGTACGACGCGGCTTCGGCCGAAGGTGATCCGCTGGCCGTCTTCGACGTCCGGGCGGAGACGGGCGAGGAGACCGCCATCATCTGCGGCGAGCTCTACCGGCGGGGGGACGGCTGGAAGTTCCGGGCGGTCGGGCAGGGCTATCCGACCGGCCTCGTGGGGCTGGCGACGGCCTTCGGCATCTCGGTCGACGAGACGGCGGCGGAGCCCGAGCCGGGCCGGACGGCCGGCCCCGCGCGGACCGCACCCGCCCGGACCGCGGCCGCGCCTCCGTTCCCACCCGCGCCGGCGCACGCGCCCGACCCCCAGGCCACGGTGCAGCACCATCAGCCCGCGTACGGGTACCCGCAGCCGGCCGGGCAGCACGCGGCCCCGCCCCGGCCCGCCTACGGCTTTCCCCAGCCGGCCGCCGCACCGCCCGCCTACGGTTATCCGCAGCCCGCCGCGGCGGCCGCGCACGCCCCGGACCCCGGTTTCACGCTGCCCCCGCAGGGACCCCAGTTCGTCAGGTGAGCCCTGGCGGGGAGGTACGCAGGTACCGGCCCCGTCAGGCGCGGGTCTTGTAGCCGCGGCCCCACTGCATGCCGAAGCCGTAGAGCCGGTCCAGCTCCGACTGGAAGCCGTACACGAACTTCACCTCGCGCCGCACGATCAGCTCGTCCTTGACGTTGTCGACGGTGAACACGGCGCAGGACCGGGCCTGCGGGGCCCTCTCGTCGAGCTCGATCTCGATCCGGGGGCCGTTGCCGGGGTAGAGCGTCACCTTGGCGTGCGTACGGTCGAAGGCCGGCGTCTGGTCGTAGATGTAGACGAAGAACAGCAGGCGCTTGATCTGGTCGCGCTGGTCGAGGTTGACGTACACCGTCTCCCCGGAGGGCGCCCCGAAGCGGTCGTCGCCGCTGAGCCGGACGTACGGCGGCCCGTTGAGATCGCCGATCAGGTTGCCCAGGGGCTGCACCACGCCCCGGGTGCCGTCCTTGAGCTCGTACATACAGCCCAGGTCCAGGTCGACGTTGACCACGCCCTGGGTGTGCGCCTGGACGACGTCGGGCTGGAAGAGCTTCATGGGGCGCAGCAGCCGGCCGCTCTGCCGCGACCTGCCCTCGATGTCCGAGCTGCGCATCCTCCAGGAGAGGTTGACGCGCAGGTTTCCGGACAGGGCGCCCTGTTTGTTCAGTGAGACCGTGGCGTGCCGCTTGGAGAGCAGGATGGAGTTCGTCGCGGAGTTACCCGCCTCGAACACCGCGTCCCGCCCCGGCCACAGGCTGTCCCAGAAAGCCATCCCAACCCCCCACATCGTCCGGTGGTGCCCGGGTGGAGCCCGCCGGCCGGGCTCCAGGCGTCCCGGGCGTCGTCACAGCCCCCGTACGTCACTGCGGGGCGGCCCGGGCCGGTTCCGGAGAACCGCCGCGTGTGGGCCGCCCCGCAGAGAGCGTTCCTCATTCCCTGCCGGGTCACACCCCGGAGGAGACTTCCGCCTTGGACGCGGAGCCGTCGCCCCCGTCGCCGCCCGCCGCCGCGAGCGCCTTGTTGCGGCGCAGCGAGGACCAGAAGGACCAGGCGATGAGTACGACGCCGACGAGACCGGTGATGATCTCGTTGATCTCGAACCGGATGGTGATCAGCAGGATGACGGAGAGCGCGCCGATGGCGTAGTGCGCTCCGTGCTCCAGGTAGACGTAGTCGTCCAGCGTGCCCTGGCGGACCAGGTAGACGGTGAGCGAACGGACGTACATGGCGCCGATGCCGAGGCCGAGGGCCATCAGCACGATCTCGTTGGTGATGGCGAAGGCGCCGATGACGCCGTCGAACGAGAAGGACGCGTCGAGCACCTCAAGGTAGAGGAACATGAAGAACGCGGCCTTGCCCGCGATCACGACCGCGGAGACCGGCTTGCCGGCCTTCTTGGCCCTCTCCTCGGCCTCGTGTTCGCGCTCCTCCTCCTCTTCGAGCTTGTTCTCGAAGAACCCGGAGAGCCCGCCGACGATGAGGTACGTGATCAGACCGGCGATACCGGCGAGCAGGACGGTCTCCGCCTTGTCCGCGTGACCGCCGCCGTGCTGGTGCGCCTGGGGCGCGAACCACATGGCCGAGATCAGCAGCACGATCAGGGCGACACAGACCGACAGCATGTCGACCTTGCCGAGCTTGCCGAGCGGGCGCTCCAGCCAGCCGAGCCACTTGATGTCACGGTCCTCGAAGATGAAGTCGAGGAAGATCATCAGCAGGAACATGCCACCGAAGGAGGCGATGGACGGATGGGCGTCCGTCACCAGTTCCTTGTAGCGGTCGGGGTCGTTGAACGACAGGTCGATGGCTTCCAGGGGCCCGAGCTGGGCACTGACGGCCACGATCACGACGGGGAAGACCAGCCGCATACCGAAGACGGCGATGAGAATGCCGATGGTGAGGAAGATCTTCTGCCAGAACTCACTCATCTTCTTGAGGATTCCGGCGTTGATCACCGCGTTGTCGAAGGACAGCGAGATCTCCAGGATCGACAGGATCGCGACGATACCGAAAGCCTGCCACCCCCCGTAGAACACCGCTGCGACCAGGCCGGCCGCGGTAACCGCGAACGACCAGCCGAAAGTTTTCAGAATCACTGGCACCCCATCGTGTGTGTACGGACCTCCCCCGGTGAGTGAGGGTCCCCCGCGCGTACGCGGCTTTACGAAACGTTGACCCCGAAGTCTAGAGCGATGCCCCGGAGCCCCGACGCGTACCCCTGCCCGACCGCACGGAACTTCCACTCTCCGTTGTACCGGTAGAGCTCGCCGAAGATCATGGCGGTCTCCGTCGAGGCGTCCTCGCTCAGGTCGTACCGCGCCAGCTCCTGGCCGTCCGCCTGGTTGACCACGCGGATGAAAGCGTTGCTGACCTGCCCGAACGTCTGCCCGCGATTGTCCGCCTCATGGATCGACACCGGGAAGAGGATCTTGTCGCAGTGCGCGGGGACCTCGTCGAGGCGCACGACGACCGACTCGTCGTCGCCGTCGCCCTCCCCCGTGAGGTTGTCGCCCGTGTGCTCAACGGAACCGTCCGGGCTCGTGAGGTTGTTGTAGAACACGAACCACTCGTCGCCGAGGACCCGGCCCGACTGGCACAGCAGTGCGCTGGCGTCGAGGTCGAAGTCGGCCCCCGTGGTGGATCGCGCGTCCCAGCCGAGCCCGACCAGTACCTGGGTGAGGTTGGGAGCGGCCTTGGAGAGGGAGACGTTGCCTCCCTTGGCGAGCGTGACGCCCATGTGTGTCCTCCCCGTGTCGATGGTCGAGAACGTCCGGCGCCGCACATGGTGCGGCGCCGGACGGAGAAACGTGGCGTGGCTCAGACGTTCACACCGAAGTCCTGCGCGATACCGCGCAGCCCCGATGCGTAGCCCTGGCCGATGGCGCGGAACTTCCACTCGGCACCGTTGCGGTACAGCTCGCCGAAGACCATCGCGGTCTCCGTCGAGGCGTCCTCGCTCAGGTCGTACCGCGCCAGCTCCTGGCCGTCCGCCTGGTTGACGACGCGGATGTAGGCGTTGCGGACCTGGCCGAAGCTCTGCTGCCGGCTCTCGGCCTCGTAGATCGAGACCGGGAAGACGATCTTGTCGACGTCGGCGGGGACACCGGCGAGGTTCACCTTGACGACCTCGTCGTCACCCTCGCCCTCACCGGTGAGGTTGTCACCGGTGTGCTCGACGGAACCGTCGGGGCTCTTGAGGTTGTTGAAGAAGACGAAGTTGCCGTCGTTGCCCACCTTGCCGTCGACACCCGTCAGCAGCGCGCTGGCGTCGAGGTCGAAGTCCCCGCCGGTGGTCGTACGGGCATCCCAGCCCAGACCGACGATGACCGCCGTCAGGTTGGGTGCGGCCTTGGTCAGCGAGACGTTGCCGCCCTTGCTGAGGCTGACTCCCACGAGTCCTCCCATAGTTTTAAGGGGCCGGCAGAACCAGCGTCCCCATCGTGCGTTGGCATCGGATCAACGAATGGATCCTAGTGACCGGTTCCCTGCCAAAACAGGCTTTTGGCAGGGCGGCGCCAGGAGATCTCCCGGATGGCGCCTCCGGGAGCGTGCCGGGTCAGATGGCGTCGAGGGCCTTGATGTAGTCCTTGAGGTCCCGCGCGTCCGGGAGGCCGTTGACGACGCTCCAGCGGACCGTGCCGTCCTTGTCGATGACGAAGGTGCCGCGCACCGCGCAGCCCTTGTCCTCGTCGAAGACGCCGTACGCCCGTGAGGTCTCCCCGTGCGGCCAGAAGTCCGAGAGCAGCGGGTACTCAAGGCCCTCCTGCTCGGCGAAGACACGCAGGGTGTGGATGGAGTCGTTGGAGACGGCGAGCAGCTGGGTGCCGTCGTTCTGGAACCGGGGCAGTTCGTCACGCAGCGCGCAGAGCTCGCCCGTGCAGACACCGGTGAAGGCGAACGGGTAGAAGAGCAGCACGACGTTCTTCTCGCCGCGGTAGTCGGAGAGCCTCACGGTCCGCCCGTGGTTGTCCTTCAGCTCGAACTCCGGGGCCTGGCTGCCGACCTCGATCGCCATGTGACGCGTCCTTCCGTACTCCAGCGCATACCCGGACCGGTCCGCCCGGGCCTCCCACCCTATGCAGTGGACCCGCCCGTACCCGTACGAAGGCCCCCGGCGGCATGATGCCGTCCGGGGGCCCCGGGTGGTGGGAGAGGGGGTCAGCGCTTGGCCTTGGCCCCCTTGGGGGTGACCAGACGGCTCCCCGTCCAGTCCTTGCCCGCACTGACGCTCTTGGTCTGGGCGAGACCGGCCGTCTGGGCGGCCTCGTTGATGTCGCTCGGCTCGACGTATCCGTCACGGCCGGTCTTGGGCGTCATCAGCCAGACCGCACCGCCGTCCTCGAGCAGACCAATGGCATCCACCAGCGCGTCCGTAAGGTCGCCGTCCTCGTCGCGGAACCAGAGGATGACGACGTCTGCGACGTCGTCGTACTCCTCATCGACGAGTTCCTGGCCGGTAGTGGCCTCAATGCCCTCACGGAGCTCCAGCTCGACGTCGTCGTCGTAGCCGATCTCCTGGACCACTTGTCCGGGCTCGAACCCCAGGCGTGCTGCCGGGTTGGTCCGCTCCTCCGCGTGGTCCGCGGTCGCGCTCACGGGTTGCCTCCTGATCATGTTTCGGAAAATGCTTCAGCCACGCGCGTGCGCGGGGCGTTGGCCGTAGTCCACACGGGCTCGGCGAATCGCGCAAGTACCCGGCGTCCGAGACCGCCTAAACGGTGACGTTCCCTGCCACGTCGCCGCATCCTCCGGCCGGTCTCCTGCCGGGGCCTCGACAGCGCCCGATCCGTTTACGTCCTTCCTCAGCTTATGCCGTTTCGATCCGCCAATCGGAGTCGAACAGCCTTTGGGAACGCTTGGACGGGTTGGGCGTATGGTTGCGGTTTGGCCCGTCCCCTCCTCCGACGCCCATACTCGTGCCCCGGCCGCGAGGCTCCAGAACCTCGCGGTTACCTCACGGTAGAGATGACGTTTGCGCCCTCGCGGTACACGATGGAGGCGGCGCACAGCAGATGTCCCGGGGGTCCGTTCCCCGTACCAGGCCCCGTAGAGCAGCACCGAACAGCGAAGGAACAGCGTGGCTTCCGGATCCGATCGCAACCCGATCATCATTGGCGGCCTTCCGAGCCAGGTCCCGGACTTCGATCCCGAGGAGACCCAGGAATGGCTCGACTCCCTCGACGCCGCCGTCGACGAGCGGGGCCGTGAGCGCGCCCGCTACCTGATGCTCCGGCTCATCGAGCGCGCGCGGGAGAAGCGCGTCGCCGTGCCGGAGATGCGCAGCACGGACTACGTGAACACGATCGCCACGAAGGACGAGCCGTTCTTCCCCGGTGACGAGGAGATCGAGCGCAAGGTCCTCAACGCGACCCGCTGGAACGCGGCCGTGATGGTCTCGCGCGCCCAGCGTCCCGGCATCGGCGTCGGCGGGCACATCGCCACGTTCGCCTCCTCCGCGTCGCTGTACGACGTCGGTTTCAACCACTTCTTCCGCGGCAAGGACGACGGCGACGGTGGTGACCAGATCTTCTTCCAGGGGCACGCGTCCCCCGGGATCTACGCGCGCGCGTTCCTTCTCGACCGGCTGAGCGAGGCGCAGCTCGACGCGTTCCGCCAGGAGAAGTCGAAGGCGCCCAACGGTCTGTCCAGCTACCCGCACCCGCGGCTGATGCCGGACTTCTGGGAGTTCCCGACCGTCTCGATGGGCCTCGGCCCCCTCGGCGCGATCTACCAGGCCCGGATGAACCGCTACATGGAGGCGCGCGGTATCGCCGACACCTCCAAGTCGCACGTGTGGGCGTACCTGGGCGACGGCGAGATGGACGAGCCCGAGTCGCTGGGCCAGCTCTCCATCGCCGCCCGTGAGGGGCTGGACAACCTCACCTTCGTGGTGAACTGCAACCTCCAGCGCCTCGACGGCCCGGTCCGCGGCAACGGCAAGATCATCCAGGAGCTGGAGTCGCAGTTCCGCGGCGCCGGCTGGAACGTCATCAAGCTGGTCTGGGACCGCTCCTGGGACCCGTTGCTCGCGCAGGACCGCACGGGCATCCTGGTCAACAAGCTGAACACCACGCCGGACGGGCAGTTCCAGACGTACGCCACCGAGACGGGCGCGTACATCCGTGACCACTTCTTCGGCGACGACCCGCGGCTGCGCGACATGGTCAAGGACATGTCCGACCACCAGATCCTGCACCTGGGGCGCGGCGGCCACGACCACAAGAAGGTCTACGCGGCCTACGCGGCGGCCAAGGCCCACAAGGGCCAGCCGACGGTGATCCTGGCGCAGACGGTCAAGGGCTGGACCCTGGGGCCGAACTTCGAGGGCCGCAACGCGACCCACCAGATGAAGAAGCTCACGGTCGAGGACCTCAAGCGCTTCCGCGACCGGCTGCACATCCCGATCACGGACAAGCAGCTGGACGAGGGCTACCCGCCGTACTACCACCCGGGCCGCGACTCCGAAGAGATCCAGTACATGCACGACCGCCGCCAGGGTCTGGGCGGTTACGTCCCGACGCGCGTGGTGCGGGCGAAGCCGCTGGCCCTGCCGGACGAGAAGACGTACGCGGCCGCGAGGAAGGGCTCGGGTACGCAGTCGATCGCCACGACCATGGCGTTCGTCCGCATCCTGAAGGACCTGATGCGGGACAAGGAGATCGGCAAGCGCTTCGTGCTGATCGCGCCCGACGAGTACCGCACCTTCGGCATGGACGCGTTCTTCCCGAGCGCGAAGATCTACAACCCGCTCGGTCAGCAGTACGAGGCCGTCGACCGCGACCTGCTCCTCGCGTACAAGGAGTCGCCGACCGGGCAGATGCTGCACGACGGCATCTCCGAGGCCGGCTGCACGGCTTCGCTGATCGCCGCCGGATCGGCGTACGCCACGCACGGCGAGCCGCTGATCCCGGTCTACGTCTTCTACTCGATGTTCGGTTTCCAGCGCACCGGTGACCAGTTCTGGCAGATGGCCGACCAGCTCGCGCGCGGCTTCGTGCTGGGTGCGACCGCCGGTCGTACGACCCTGACCGGTGAGGGCCTCCAGCACGCGGACGGCCACTCGCAGCTGCTCGCCTCGACCAACCCGGGCTGTGTCGCCTACGACCCGGCCTTCGGGTACGAGATCGCGCACATCGTCAAGGACGGTCTGCGACGGATGTACGGCGGGACGCCCGAGGAGAACGAGGACGTCTTCTACTACCTCACCGTCTACAACGAGCCGATCCAGCACCCGGCCGAGCCGGCAGACGTGGACGTGGAGGGCATCCTCAAGGGCGTGTACCGCTACCGGAGCGGTGAGAAGGGCCAGATCCCGGCCCAGATCATGGCGTCCGGCGTGGCGGTCCCGTGGGCGGTCGAGGCGCAGCAGATCCTCGCCGACGAGTGGAACGTCAAGGCCGACGTCTGGTCGGCGACCTCCTGGAACGAGCTGCGCCGCGAGGCCGTGGACGTGGAGCGGTACAACCTGCTGCACCCGGAGGAGGAGCAGCGCGTGCCGTACGTCACGTCGAAGCTCTCCGGCTGCGAGGGCCCGTTCGTGGCGGTGTCGGACTGGATGCGTTCTGTACCTGACCAGATCTCCCGGTGGGTCCCCGGCGCGTACCAGTCGCTGGGCGCCGACGGTTTCGGCTTCGCCGACACCCGGGGCGCGGCCCGCCGCTTCTTCCACATCGACGCGCAGTCGATCGTCCTCGCGGTGCTCACCGAGCTCGCGAAGGAGGGAAGGATCGACCGGTCCGCCCTGAAGACGGCGGTCGACCGCTACGAGCTCCTGGACGTGGCCGCGGCCGATCCGGGCCCGGCCGGCGGGGACGCGTAGGCAGGCGTTCGGGAGAGGGGCGGCGGGACCGGAAGGTCGCGCCGCCCCTCTCCCGTACCGGGGCGGGGCCGGCTCTCAGCTCTCCCAGATCTTGAAGGCCCTGACCTGGTAGGAGGACCTGGGCACCCAGGTGCCGCCGCCCGGGTAGGTCTCGAACTCGCCGGTCTCGGCGCACTCGGCCGACTGGTAGGTGGTGACGGGCCGCCCGGTGCGGTTGGCGAGCGCCTGGGCCCTGCCGCCCGCGGGGAGCGGGACACAGCTCTCGATGTCGACGGTGGACAGTTCATGCACCTGGCGGGCTCCGGTGAAGTCCGGTTTCTGCCACAGGCAGAGCTGCCCGGCGTCGCAGGTGCCGAGCCGGACGGGTGCGGCGTGGACGCCGGTCGGCGGGAGCAGTGCGGTGGCGGCCAGAGCGGCCGCAAGGACAGTGGTGCGCATGGTGGATCGTCCCCCGTGGTCGTGCGGATCAGTTGTCCGCACCCTGACCCGTGGGCGGCGCCGGGGGAAGGGCTGCGGGACGGCGCCACCCTGATAGGGGTTTCCGTCGCCGCCCGTGAAGGACGCGCCGGAGCCAGGTGACGGGCATCACCCCTGTCACGGGCCCGGACGCGCGTCTCCTGGGGTGAGGCGCAGTGACTCCCCCGGCTCCTCCCCCACCCTCACCGCCTGGCGCGCGCTGCTCGCCGTGGTGGTCGTGTTCGTGATGTTCTGCCACAGCTACGGCTCCGTGCGGTGCGGGGTCGCGGCGCACGGCCCGCCGTCGCGGGACCGCGACGGCGGATTCAGGACGTGCCGTACCTGGCGGTCGCAGGCATCGGACACGGCGTCGGTCCGGTCGCTCCGGAGTTCGGCGCGCGGATCGTGTCGGCCCGGGGCGCAAGGGGACACAGCGGCTCTTTCGAGCCGGGTACCGAGAGCCTCAGCAACTTCGCGGCGATCGGCGTGGGCGCCTGCGACTCGATCAGCCGCGCGAGCGGTGACGGCGCCTGTCACAGCGGGATCTCCGGCGAGCGAGGCAGCTGACGCGCGTAGAGCGCGGCATCTGAGCCGATTTGCGGATCGCTTCGAGGGGGACGCGGGAGCCGTGTGCCGCATACGATGAGGCGCATGGGTGATGTGCTGGCCGGAATTCATGCCACCTGGGAGTTCGACACCGACTCCGTGCTCATCCGCTTCGAACGGGGTATGCGCACGCCGAAGCTCTTGCAGAGCCTGCGCGAACGCCGCGTCCCGCACGCGGCGTTGTCGGCGGTGACGCTGAACCCGGGCAAGCGGGGCACGGTGGTCCTGCACGCGGTGCCGAGACCCGGTGCCGATCCACTGCTGGAGGCTGCGGCCGGACAGCTGAAGGACGGCTGCGATCCGTACCGGCTGGTGCTCCCGGCCGAGCGCGGGACGCTCGCCGAGTACTACGCGGACGAGCTGCGCGCCCTGCTGGGGCCGGACGCGGCGCGGCCCGCCGACCGGTTCATGGTGGCGGCGCCCGAGGCCCCGCTCAGCTTCAAGGCGTACGACGGCCGGGCCGGCTTCGACGGTGACCGAATCTCCTTCCGGTGGTCCTGGACCGGTGCGTCAAGCGCCAAGTGGAAGGCGGGCGACCAGACGTTCTCGGTGCGGGAGCTGAGTGGCGTCGAATGGCGTTCACCCGAGGCGTTCGACGGCTATCTGCGGCTCGTGCCGCGCACCGGGGCGGGCGACCCCGTCCTGGCGGGCGGGGTGGACGCGCCCGGTGCGCCGTACGGGCCGGCCGGCGTTCACGGCCTGCGGGCCGCCGTCCGTCCCGCGCAGGCGGACCAGGACCCGGCGGCGGTCGTCTTCGGTCTGGGCTACGGGCCGGTGCACGAGTCGCTGCCTTTCGCCGCCGCCGTCCTGGAATCCGTACGCCGCCGTCATCCGCAGCCCGTCGCCGCCCCGCCGGCCTGGCCGGCGGGGGGCGGTGCGATCCGGCGGACGTCGCCGAGCGGATCAGGTACCTGGGGGAACTGCACGAGGCCGGCCTGGTCACCGATGACGAGTACGGGGCGAAGAAGGCGCAACTGCTCGCGGAGCTGTAGCGGGCCCCGTGGCCTCGTACGTCTCCGCCCCGTACGCCTCTGTCCCCGTACCCCGGTACGACCAGGCTCGGCGTAAGCCCCCGTTACTCGCGCGCGACGGACGTGTTGCTCATGTCCGGGTAGCGGTCACCCGCCACCTGCCCGGCGATCGGCTCCAGCAGGGCCAGCTCCTCCACGGTCAGCTTCAGCCGGGTCGCCGCCACGTTCTCCAGGAGGCGGCTCCGCTTCCGCGTTCCCGGGATCGGCACCACCGTCAGGCCGTGCGCCTGCGCGCGCTGCTGCACCCAGGCGAGGGCCACCTGCGCGGCCGTCGCCCCGTGTGCCGCCGCGATCTTGTGCACGGGCTCCAGAAGGGCCGCGTTCGCCTTCGCGTTCTCGCCCGTGAAGCGCGGCTGGAACCTGCGGAAGTCGCCCTCCGCCAGCTCCTTGCCCGCGTCCGCGAACGCCCCGGTCAGGAAGCCACGGCCGAGCGGCGAGTACGGCACGAGCGTCACCCCGAGTTCGGCCGCCGCGCCGACCGCACTGCGCTCCACGTCCCGGCTGAACAGCGACCACTCCGACTGGAGGGCGGCGATCGGGTGCACGGCGTGGGCCTCACGGAGTTCGGCGCCGGTCACCTCGCTCAGCCCGAGCTGCCTGACCTTGCCCTGCCGTACCAGTTCGGCCATGGCGCCCACCGACTCGGCCAGCGGGACGGCCGGGTCGCGCCTGTGCATGTAGTACAGGTCGATGACGTCGGTGCCCAGCCTGCGCAGGCTGGCCTCGACGGACTGGCGGATGTACGCCGGGTCGTTGCGGACGCCCCGGTGGCGCGGGTCGTCGGTCCGCTCGATGGCGTACTTCGTGGCCAGCGTGATCTCGTCGCGGTGCGCCCCGACGAAGGGCGCGAGGAACTCCTCGTTGGCACCGCGCCCGTAGATGTCGGCCGTGTCGAAGAGGGTGACCCCCACCTCCAGCGCCGCTTCCAGGGTGTCGCGGGCGGCTGCCTCGTCGGTGTCGCCGTAGAACTCGCTCATCCCCATGCAGCCGAGGCCCTGCACGCCGACCCGCGGGCCGTCGTCCCCGCCGAGCCGCACGGTGGTGATCCTGTCGTCAGTCATCAGGCACTCGGCCTTTCCGGTACCCGTCGGGCACCCGCATAGAATTCGATCTTGAAGTCGAGGACGGCGAGGGTGTCCTGGAGCTCCGCGATCCGCGTCCGTACGTCGCGTCGGGTCGCCTCCAGCAGTTCCTGCCGGGCCTCGAACGTGTGCTCGCCCTCGCGCAGCAGTTCCGCGTACCTCACCATGTCGGCGACCGGCATCCCGGTCAGCCTGAGCTTGCCGACGAAGCCCAGCCAGTCCAGATCCCGGTTGGTGAACCGGCGCTGGCCGGTGTGCGAGCGGTCGACGTGCGGCATCAGCCCGATCCGCTCGTACCACCGCAGGGTGTGCGCCGTGAGGCCGGTGAAGGCGGCGACCTCGCTGATGGCGTAGCGGTCCTGTCCCTCGGGCCGCGGATGCGCCGGTGGGGGCGCAGCGCCGACAGACGTCCGTTCGGAAGCGTTCTCCATCACCGTCATGTCCTCCACGCTAGAACCTTCGAGTGCACTCGAAGCAAGCGCAACCGATCACGTGTTCCCCATTAGGCTCAGCGGCATGCAGAGCCTGGAGATGATCGACAACTGGCCCGTACCCACCGTCGCGGCAGCCGTCGTACGGGCGGACGGCGCCGTACCCGGCACACGCGGCCCGCTCGCGCACCGCTTCCCGCTCGCCTCGGTCACCAAGCCCCTCGTGGCGTACGCGGCGCTGGTGGCGTACGAGGAGGGCGCCGTCGAGCTGGACGAACCGGCGGGGCCCGAGGGCTCCACCGTGCGCCACCTGCTCGCGCACACCAGCGGCCTCGCCTTCGACGAGCACCGCGTGACGGCCCCGCCCGGCACCCGCCGCCTCTACTCCAACGCGGGGTTCGAGGTGCTCGGGGACCACATCGCCAAGGCGACCGACATCCCGTTCCCCGAGTACGTGCGCCAGGCCGTCCTGGAACCACTGGGCATGACGTCGACCGTCCTGGCCGGCTCGCCCGCCAAGGACGGCGTCTCGACCGTCGACGACCTGCTGCGGTTCGCCGCCGAGGTGCAGGCGCCCCGGCTGCTGGACCCGCGCACGGTGCTGGCCGCCCAGACGGTCGTCCACCCCGGCCTCAAGGGCGTCCTGCCGGGCTACGGCCACCAGAACCCCAACGACTGGGGGCTCGGCTTCGAGATCCGCGCCACCAAGCAGCCGCACTGGACCGGGGCTTCCTCGTCCCCGGCGACCTTCGGGCACTTCGGCCAGTCCGGTACGTTCCTGTGGATCGACCCGGTGGCGGGGGCGGCCTGCGTCGCGCTCACCGACCGGGACTTCGGCCCCTGGGCCGCCGAGGTGTGGCCGGCGTTCACCGACGCGGTGCTCGCGGAGCTGGCGGGGCGGTGAGCCGGGCGGCCGTCAGACGGCGCCGAGCTCCCAGATGAGCAGGTGGGCCGGTGTGGACGCGCGTATGCCGAGCCCTCGCGGGCGTGTGATCCGCGCCGAGTCGCCGGGGCCGAGCTCCTCGCCCCCGATCCGTACGCCGCCGCTCACCATGTGCACGTACGCCCCCTCCGCGTCCGGCACGGCGGTGCGCTCCCCCGCGGCCGGCCTGCGGACGTGCAGCATCGCACCGGCGGCGGGGAGGGCGTACGGGGTGGAGTCGGCGATGCCGGGGACGACGGCGTACGAGGGTTCGCCGCCCGGCGACAGGGGCGCGAGCCACATCTGGAGGAAGGTCAGCGGCTCGTCGCCGTCGTTGCGCTCGACGTGGCGGACCCCGGCCGCCGCGCTGAGGTGCTGGAGGTCACCGGCCCGGACGAGGGTGGCGTGGCCCGCCGAGTCGCGGTGGGTCAGCTCGCCCTCCACCACCAAGGTGACGATCTCGGTGTGGCTGTGGGGATGCTCGTCGAAGCCGGCGCCGGGGGCGAGGCGCTCCTCGTTGCAGGCCAGTACCGGCCCGAAGCGCAGATTCTCCGGGTCGTGGAAACGTCCGAAGGAGAAGGCGTGCAGCGTCTCGATGCCCTCGGAGACTCCCGGGGCCGGGCCCCCGCCGCGAAAGCGGTCGCCGGAGCGGCGTACGTCCATCACATGCCCACGATAGAGCCCGGGCGCCCCTCCCCTCCGTTCCGATGCCCTGATAAGGCAGTCTTGTGTCCGTGCCCCGACCCGATCCTGAGCAGCCCGCTGCGAACAAAGCCCATCTGCACGCCGCGACGCTGAAGCGGCTGGAGCAGTCCTCCGGCCGGCTGGCCGCGAACGCGATCGCCCGCATGGACGAGACGCTGCCGTGGTACCGGGCGATGCCACCGGAGAACCGGTCCTGGATCGGCCTGGTCGCCCAGGCGGGTATCGCGGCCTTCACCGAGTGGTTCCGGCACCCGGAGACCCCGCAGGCCATCTCCACCGACGTGTTCGGCACGGCCCCGCGTGAGCTGACCCGGGCGATCACCCTGCGCCAGACCGTCGAGATGGTGCGCACCACGATCGAGGTGATGGAGACCGCGATCGAGGAGGTCGCGGCGCCCGGGGACGAATCGGTCCTCCGTGAGGCCCTGCTCGTCTACGCCCGGGAGATCGCCTTCGCGACCGCCCAGGTGTACGCGCAGGCCGCGGAGGCGCGGGGAGCGTGGGACGCCCGGCTGGAGTCGCTGGTCGTCAACGCGGTGCTGTCCGGTGAGGCCGACGAGGGTGCCGTGTCGCGGGCCTCAGCGCTCGGGTGGAGCTCGCCCGAGCACGTCTGCGTGGTGCTCGGCACCGCCCCGACGGCGACAGCGAGCTGACGGTCGAGGCGATCCGGCGGGCCGCCCGGCACGCGAAGCTCCAGGTCCTCACCGGGGTGCTCGGCAACCGCCTGGTCGTCATCGCGGGCGGCAGCGACAACCCCCTGAAGGTCGCCAAGGCGCTGATCGGCCCCTATGCGGCCGGTCCCGTCGTCGCCGGGCCCGTGGTGCCGGACCTGCTGGCGGCCACCAGGTCCGCACAGGCGGCGGCCGCGGGCCTCAAGGCGTGTTCCGCCTGGCAGGACGCGCCGCGCCCCGTACTCTCGGACGACCTTCTTCCGGAGCGCGCGATGGCGGGAGACCGCGCCGCGCGGGACCAGCTGGTGGAGGAGATCTACAGACCGCTCGAAGAAGCGGGATCGGCCCTCCTGGAGACGCTGAGTGTGTATCTGGAACAGGCGAGCAGTCTCGAAGGCGCCGCCCGGATGCTCTTCGTGCACCCCAACACCGTGCGCTACCGGCTGCGACGTGTGACCGACGTCACCGGCTGGTCGCCTTCCGACGTGCGGTCCGCGTTCACGCTGCGGGTCGCCCTGATCCTGGGGCGCCTGGCCGCCGGAGATCCTCAGTCCTAGACTTTTGTCGGACTTCAACAATTCCCCCGACGGTTCTTCGTCCTTGTCCCCACGGGCGTAGAGAGCCGTCCGCAAGAGAGAGTGTGAGAGTGCTCGTACTCGTCGCTCCCGGCCAAGGCGCTCAGACGCCCGGCTTCCTGACTCCCTGGCTCGACCTCCCCGGTGCCGCCGACCGCATCGCGGCCTGGTCCGACGCCATCGGGCTCGACCTTGCCCGCTACGGCACGACGGCCGACGCGGACGAGATCCGTGACACGGCGGTGGCTCAGCCGCTGCTCGTCGCCGCGGGCCTCCTGTCGGCCGCCGCGCTCGGCGCCTCGCCCGATGTCGTCGCGGGCCACAGCGTCGGTGAGATCACCGCCGCCGCTCTCGCCGGCGTCATCGGCGACGAGGCCGCGCTCCGTCTCGTACGCACCCGGGGGCTCGGCATGGCCGAGGCCGCCGCGGTCACCGAGACCGGCATGGCCGCGCTGCTCGGCGGCGACCCGGCCGTGACGGTCCCGCACCTGGAGAAGCTGGGGCTGACCGCGGCCAACGTCAACGGAGGCGGCCAGATCGTCGCCGCGGGCACCGCCGCGCAGATCGCCGCGCTGGTCGAGGAGAAGCCCGAGGGCGTACGCCGGGTCGTGCCGCTCAAGGTGGCGGGCGCGTTCCACACGCACCACATGGCTCCGGCCGTGGAGAAGCTGCGGGTGGCCGCCGTGGACCTGACCGTCGCCGACCCCGCCGTGACGTACGTGTCGAACGCGGACGGCAAGACTGTCGCCACCGGCAGCGAGATCATCGCCCGGCTGGTCGGCCAGGTCGCCAACCCGGTCCGCTGGGACCTGTGCATGGAAACGTTCCGGCGGCTGGGCGTCACGGCGCTGATCGAGGTCTGCCCCGGCGGTACGCTCACCGGCCTCGCCAAGCGTGCGCTGCCCGGTGTGAGGACCCTCGCGCTCAAGACCCCCGACGACCTCGACGCGGCGCGCGCGCTCATCGCTGAGGCCCGGACACCCGCCGCTTCCGCGGCGGACGACGCCTAAGGAGCCCCAGAGCATGTCGAAGATCAGGCCCAGCAAGGGCGCCCCGTACGCGCGCATCATGGGTGTCGGCGGCTACCGCCCCACCCGTGTCGTGCCGAACGAGGTGATCCTCGAAACGATCGACTCGTCCGACGAGTGGATTCGTTCGCGCTCCGGCATCGCCACCCGGCACTGGGCCTCCGACGAGGAGACCGTGTCCGCGATGTCCGTGGAGGCGGCGGGCAAGGCGATCGCCGACGCGGGGGTCAGGCCCGAGCAGATCGGCGGGGTCATCGTCTCCACCGTCTCGCACTTCAAGCAGACCCCGGCCGTCGCGACCGAGATCGCCCACAAGATCGGCGCGGGCAAGCCCGCCGCCTTCGACATCTCCGCCGGCTGCGCGGGCTTCGGCTACGGCCTGACGCTGGCCAAGGGCATGATCGTCGAGGGCTCGGCGGAGTACGTGCTCGTCATCGGCGTCGAGCGGCTGAGCGACCTCACCGACCTGGAGGACCGCGCGACGGCCTTCCTGTTCGGCGACGGCGCGGGCGCGGTCGTCGTCGGCCCCTCCAACGAACCGGCCATGGGCCCGACCGTCTGGGGCTCCGAGGGCGACAAGTCCGACACGATCAAGCAGACCGTGCCGTGGGACGAGTTCCACACCGAGCGCCCGGCGAAGTTCCCCGCCATCACGCAGGAGGGCCAGGCGGTCTTCCGCTGGGCCGTCTTCGAGATGGCGAAGATCGCCCAGCAGGCGCTGGAGGCGGCCGGGATCACCGCGGCCGACCTGGACGTCTTCATTCCGCACCAGGCCAACATGCGGATCATCGACTCGATGGTGAAGACCCTGAAGCTGCCGGAGCACGTCACGGTCGCCCGTGACGTGGAGACCACCGGCAACACGTCCGCCGCCTCGATCCCGCTCGCTATGGAGCGGCTCCTGGCGACCGGTCAGGCGAAGAGCGGCGACACCGCGCTCGTCATCGGCTTCGGGGCGGGTCTCGTCTACGCCGCGACGGTCGTTACCCTCCCCTAGTCACACCGGACCTTCCGGTCCGTACGCCCCAACCCTGAAGAAACCACCGAAGGAGCGCCACATGGCCGCCACCAAGGAAGAGATCGTCACCGGTCTCGCCGAGATCGTCAACGAGATCGCCGGTATCCCGGTCGAGGACGTCCAGCTGGACAAGTCCTTCACCGACGACCTGGACGTCGACTCGCTGTCCATGGTCGAGGTCGTCGTCGCCGCCGAAGAGCGCTTCGACGTCAAGATCCCGGACGACGACGTCAAGAACCTCAAGACCGTCGGCGACGCCGCCGAGTACATCCTGAAGAACCAGGGCTGATCCAGCCCCGGTTCGTGTGTCGCCACCCGGCGGTGGCGCCGCTGATTCACGACCCTCTACACGTGGAGAAGATTTTCCAGTGAGCCCGACCAATCGCACCGTGGTCGTCACCGGTATCGGCGCAACCACTCCGCTGGGTGGCGACTCCGCATCGACCTGGGAAGGTCTGATGGCCGGCCGTTCCGGCGTCAAGCCTCTCGACGGCGAGCGCTTCGCGGACCTGCCCGTCCGGATCGCCGCCGTCGCGGCCGTCGACCCGGGCGATGTCCTGCCCCGGCCGCTGGCCCGCAAGCTGGACCGCTCGGCGCAGTTCGCGCTGATCGCGGCCCGTGAGGCGTGGGCCGACGCCGGTTACACCGGCAAGGCCGGCGAGGCCGGGACGGTCCGCCCCGAGCGGCTCGGTTCCGTCATCGCCTCCGGCATCGGCGGCGTGACCACCCTGCTCGACCAGTACGACGTGCTCAAGGAGAAGGGCGTACGCCGCGTCTCCCCGCACACCGTTCCCATGCTCATGCCCAACGGCCCGGCCGCCAACGTCGGCCTGGAGGTCAACGCCCAGGCAGGCGTCCACACCCCGGTGTCCGCCTGCGCCTCGGGTGCCGAGGCCATCGGGTACGCCGTGGAGATGATCCGGACCGGCCGTGCCGACGTGGTCGTCGCCGGGGGCACCGAGGCGGCCATCCACCCGCTGCCGATCGCGGCCTTCGCCAACATGATGGCGATGTCCAAGAGCAACGACGAGCCCGAGAAGGCTTCGCGCCCCTACGACACCGGCCGTGACGGCTTCGTCCTCGGCGAGGGCGCGGGCGTCGTCGTGCTGGAGTCCGCTGAGCACGCCGCCGCGCGGGGCGCCAGGGTCTACTGCGAGGTGGTGGGCCAGGGTCTGTCCGCGGACTCGCACCACATCGCGCAGCCCGAGCCCACGGGCCGCGGGATCGCCGCCGCGATGCAGAACCTGCTCGACTCGACGGACCTCAAGCCCGCCGAGATCGTGCACCTCAACGCGCACGCCACGTCGACCCCGCAGGGTGACATCGCCGAGATCAAGGCCCTGCGCAAGGTGCTGGGCGACGACCTCGACCATGTCGCGATCTCCGCGACGAAGTCGATGACGGGCCACCTCCTCGGTGGCGCGGGCGGCATCGAGACCGTCGCCACGGTCCTCGCGCTGCACCACCGGACGGCGCCGCCGACCATCAACGTCGAGAACCTCGACGAGGCGGTGGAGGCGGACGTCGTCCGCGACAAGCCGCGGCCGCTGCCCGAGGGGCCGATCGCCGCGATCAACAACTCGTTCGGTTTCGGCGGCCACAACGTGGTCCTGGCGTTCCGTACGGTCTGATCCCGCACACGGCACGCGAAGGCCCGCTTTCCCGGCAGGGGAGGGCGGGCTTTTTCGGATGGCGCGGGTCGGGGCCTGCCGAGGACGGCGCGGGTGCGGGCCCGGCGGTGGCGGGCGGTGGCCGGCGGACGGTCACACCACCTGGTGCAGCCACCGCACCGGCGCGCCCTCGCCCGCGTGCCGGAAGGACTCCAGCTCGTCGTCCCACGGCTTGCCCAGCAGTTTTGCGATCTCCGCCTCCAGGTCCGTCTCACCGCGCACGGACCGGGCGAGCGCGGCCCGCAGCCGGTCCTCTGGGACCAGGATGTCGCCGTGCATTCCGGTCACCGCGTGGAAGATGCCCAGGCCGGGCGTGGAGCTGTAGCGCTCGCCCTCGGCCGTCGCGGACGGCTCGGCCGTCACCTCGAAGCGCAGCAGGTCCCAGCCCCGCAGCGCCGAGGCGAGCTCGGACGCGGTTCCCGGTCGTGCCTGCCAGGAGAACTCGGACCGCCAGGTGCCGGGGGCCGCCGGCTGTCTGGTCCAGTCCAGCTGGACCCGCAGACCGAGAACACCCGCCACCGCCCATTCGACGTGCGGGCACAGCGCGCGGGGTGCGGAGTGCACGTACAGAACTCCACGTGTCGTCACCTGGACCTCCGGTGTAGGACGAAGTTCGCCTTGCCCAGCGGCCTCGTGCCCGTACCGCCTCTTCCCGGCCGGCTCCCGAGGTCGTCATCAGTAAACAGCATCGGGAGGTGATCTCCTGAAAAGGAACAATATGTGACGAGATGTAACGTAAAGAGCCACCCGTATGCACGCGGCGAGCGAGGCTCCACTGGACCGACGGGGAAAAGCTACCGTGCGCGGCGGCCGGGCGGGTGACGTGCGGCGGCCGGGCGGGTGACGTACCGTCGGTCGCGGGTCCATGATGCGCCCAGCTTTCACCCGGCAGGGCACGCACGCCCGCCACCTGCGAAACAGGGGTTTGCCGGAGCCATCGCCAGCGGCATATACAAGGGCTTCGACCGGAGGGACCAGGAATGCCGGAGCGTTCGTCACATCGCCGCGGGCGCACCGCCGCCGCCGCTCTGGCGGCGTTCTCGCTCACCGCGGGCCTCGCGCTCACGGGCTGCTCCGGCGGCTCCGAGGAGTCAGGGGAGCGCGCCTCGGACGGCGCGCGCCGGGCCTCCCCGCCGCGGCCCCGCTCTGGGACCGTACGCCCGCCTCGCTCGCCGCGGTCGGAGACTCCATCACGCGGGGCTTCGACGCCTGCTCGGTGCTCGCCGACTGCCCGGAGGTCTCCTGGGCCACCGGCACGGACAGCGCGGTGCGCAGCCTCGCCGTGCGGCTGCTCGGTCCGTCGAAGGCGCTCACGCACAGCTGGAACCACGCCGTCTCCGGTGCCCGGATGGCGCGGCTCCCGGAGCAGATGGCGCTGGCGGCGAAGGACAGGCCGGAGCTGCTGACCGTGATGATCGGCGCCAACGACGCCTGCCGGGACTCCACGCGGCTCATGACCCCGGTGGCGGACTTCCGGGCCTCCTTCGAGGCGTCGATGCGGCAGCTGCGGGCCACCGCGCCGAAGACGCAGGTGTACGTGTCGAGCGTGCCGGACCTGATGCGCCTGTGGTCGACGGGGCGCACCAACGAGCTGGGCAAGCAGATCTGGGAGCTCGGGATCTGCCGGTCCATGCTGGGCGACGCGGACGACATGGGCGCCTCGGCCGTCGCGCGGCGGGACACGGTGCGCAAGCGGGTGATCGCGTACAACCAGGTGCTCGGGGACGTCTGCGCGAAGGACGCGCGCTGCCGGTACGACGGCGGGGCGGTCTTCGACTACCGGTTCACCGGCAAGCAGCTCAGCCCGTGGGACTGGTTCCACCCGGGCCGTGACGGCCAGGCCCGGCTGGCGGAGATCGCTTACCGCAATGTCACCGCGGCGGGACCGCCCGCGTAGGGTCCTGACCATGACGACGGGTACGACGGAGACGTCGGGTGCATCGCACACGGACATACACACGCAGGACTACTCCGCGCTCGCCGACGGGACGCCCGTCCGGCGCTGGACCCTGGAGCGGGACGGTACGCGGGTGCGCGTGCTGACGTACGGCGGCATCGTGCAGTCGGTCGAGGTGCCCGACCGGGACGGCGTCCGGGGCCCGGTGGCACTGGAGCTGCCGGACCTCGCGGCGTACGAGGAGTTCTCCGCGCCCTGTTTCGGGGCGCTGGTGGGGCGGTACGCGAACCGGATCGCGGACGCCGGTTTCGTCCTCGACGGCACGGCCCACCGGCTCACGCCCAACGAGGGGCGCAACCATGTGCACGGCGGGGCGCGCGGCTTCGACAAGCGGGTGTGGGAGGCGCGGGAGGTCCCGGACGGCGTGCGGCTCTCCCTGGTGGCCGAGGACGGCGAGGAAGGCTTCCCCGGGCGTCTCGCGGTCTCGGTGACGTACACGCTGGACCCCGGCGGGGCGCTGCGGATCGAGTACCGGGCGACGACGGACGCCCCCACGGTGGTGAACCTGACGAACCACACGTACTGGAACATGGCCGGTGCGGACGGTTCGAGCGCGCTGGGGCACGAGCTGCGGATCGCGGCCGGCCGGATCACTCCGGTGGACGGCGCCTCGCTGCCCACGGGGGAGCTCGCCGCGGTGGAGGGGACCCGCTTCGACTTCCGGCGGCCGAAGCCGGTGGGCGCGGGATACGACCACAACTACGTGCTCGACACGGCCACGGACGACGGGGTGGCCGCCGAGCTGTACTCCCCGCCTCCGGGCGGGTGCTGACGGTCCGTACGACGGAGCCGGGGGTGCAGCTGTACACCGCGGACCACTTCGAGGGGCGGCCCTTCGGGCCGTGCGCGGGCATCGCGCTGGAGACCCAGCACTTCCCGGACTCGCCGAACCGGCCGGAGTTCCCGAGCACGGTGCTGCGCCCGGGCGAGGAGTTCGTCTCGACGACCGTGTACGGCTTCTCGGTGCGCTGACGGCGTCGGCGCCTCCCGTGGGCACGGTGACTTCCCGGCCCACGGGAGGCGGCGCCGTCTACTCCTTGACGTCCACGGACGCCGACAGCCGGATGTCGGTGACGGAACGGGCCGCCTGCACCTGGTAGGTGCCGGGAACCCGCTGCCAGCCGTAGGCGCTCTCGTCCCAGATCTCGTACGCCCGCCCGTCCAGCGGGACCGTGACCTCGGCCGTCTCCCCCGGTGCCGCCTCGACGCGGGCGAAGCCGGCCAGCAGGCGGGCCGGGCGTCCCCCGGTCGTCTCCGGTGCCAGATAGAGCTGGACGGTCTCGGCGCCGTGGCGCGGGCCCGTGTTGCGCAGGCGGACGGTGGCCGACTCCGTGGTGGCGTGCAGGGACTCGTAGGCCCAGGTGGTGTAGCCGAGGCCGTGGCCGAAGGGGTAGGCGGGGGCCGTGCCGGCCCGCTCCCAGGCCCGGTAGCCGATGAAGACGCCTTCGTCGTAGTGGAGTTCGCCGCCGGTGGGGGCGGTGGCGGTGACCGGGGCGTCGGCGAGGGCGGCCGGCCAGGTGGTGGGGAGCCTGCCGCCCGGTTCGGCGCCGTCCACGCCGAGCAGGACGTCGGCGAGCGCGTGCCCCGCCTCCTGGCCCGGGAACCAGCTGAGCAGGACGGCGGCGACGTCGTCACGCCACGGGAGCTCGACCGGGGAGCCGGAGTTGACGACGACGACGGTCCTCGGATTGACGGCGGCCACCGCCCGCACCAGGTCGTCCTGGTGGCCGGGGAGCGCCAGGTCCGTACGGTCGAACCCCTCGGACTCGACGTGTTCGGTGGTGCCGACGACCACGACGGCGGTGTCGGCCGCGCGGGCCGCCTCGACGGCTTCGGCGATCAGTTCGGCGGGGTCGCGGCGCGGACCGAGGTGGACGAGCGAGAAGGAGACCCCGGGGATCGGTGCGTCGGCGCCGAGGGTGTCGGGTACCTGACGGAGGAAGACCTCGACGGGGACCCCCTCGGTGAGGACGACCCGGCCGCGCTCCACGGGGTTGCCCCAGAACGCCTCGCCCGGGTCGTCGGAGCCGGTGACCCGGTGCACCCCGTCGAACAGGGTCTCTCCGCCGATCCTCAGGGTGAGGGCGCCGGTGCCCCGGGTGCCGAACAGGTGCTCGCCGCTCTCGCGCGGGACGAACGTGCCGGTCATCTCCACGCTGTGGAGCGTGTCGAGGGTGACGCCGTCCGGCACGTCGGCGCCCGCCCACTGCACGGAGCCGCTGCGCAGAGGGGCCGTGCCGAGGACGGCGCCGGACGGGTCGTAGCAGACGGCCCCCAGCTCGAAGCCCTGCTCGGCGGGGGCGAGCCGGTCGTTCGGGTCGGCGCCCACCCGGTAGTCGACGACGCCCTCGGGGAGCGCGGCGGTGAGGCCGGCGAGCGGGGAGACGATGTGGGCGGGGAATACCTGGGCCGATCCGCCGCCCAGGACGCGGGCGTCGCGGGCCAGGGCGCCGATGAGCGCGACCGTGCCGGCCGCCTCGGGGGCGATGGGGAGCGTGTCGCCCTCGTTGCGCAGGAGGACGAAGGAGCGGCGGGCGATCTCGCGGGCCAGTGCCTCGCCGTCGATGCCCGCGGGGTGGTCGGCCGGGTCGACGACAGGCGGGGCGCCGGCGAGGACGCCGACGCGGGCGGCGAGCAGCAGGACGTTGCGTACGGCGCCGTCGACCACCGCTTCGTCGACCTGCCCGGCCCGGACCGCGGCGGCGAGCCCGTCCCCGTACACCGTCCTCGGTCCGGGCATCGCCACGTCGAGGCCGCCGGTGATGGCGCCGACGGTGGAGCGGGCGGCCAGCCAGTCGGAGACGACGAAGCCGTCGAAGCCCCACTCGCCGCGCAGCACCGCGTTCTGGAGGTAGTGGTGCTCGGTCATGGTGCAGCCGTTGACCTGGTTGTAGGCGGCCATGATGCCCCAGGGGCGGGCGTTCCTGACGATCCGTTCGAACGGGGCGAGGTAGAGCTCACGCAGGGCGCGCGGGGCGACGATGTTGTCCACGGTGAAGCGGTCGGTCTCGGCGTCGTTGGCCACGAAGTGCTTGACGGTGGTGCCGACGCCGCCCTCCTGCACGCCGCGCACGTATCCGGTGCCGATCTCGCCGGTGAGGTAGGGGTCCTCGCTGTACGCCTCGAAGTGCCGGCCGCCGAGCGGGGACCTGTGCAGGTTCACGGTCGGGGCGAGGAGGACGTGGACGCCCTTGCGGCGGGCCTCCTGGGCGAGCAGCCGGCCGGCCCCGCGGGCGAGGTCCGGGTCCCAGGTCGCGGCGAGCGCGGTGGGCGACGGCAGGGCCACCGAGGGGTCGTCGGCGCTCCAGCGGACGCCTCGGACGCCGATCGGGCCGTCGGACATCACGAGCGACCGCAGCCCGACGGCGGGCAGCGCGGGCAGCGACCACATGTCCTGGCCGGCCAGGAGCCGCGCCTTGTCGTCGAGGCCGAGCGCGGCGAGCGCCGCTTCCACCGCGGCCGCGCGGACCGCTTCGGGCGTGCTGGTTGTGGACGCGTCTGCCACGGCCGTACCTCCTCGTCGAGTTACTGCTCCATTGCGAAGGTCTCCATAGTGGCGTCGGTACGGGTAGGCCGGTAGTTTTGGTTACCGATCCGTTATCTGGCGAGGCCGCGTCGCCCCCTGGATGCCGTACGGTCCTGCTGACAGCGGACAGGGGCCGACGCAGGGAGGGGACCGGCGATGGCACGGGCCAGGAGCGAGGAGCGGCGCACGGAGATCCTCCGCGCCACCCTCGAAGTCATCGCCGAGCGCGGCTACCGCGGGGCCACGCTGGGCGCGGTGGCCGAGCGGGTGGGACTCAGCCAGCAGGGGCTCCTGCACTACTACCCGACCAAGGAGGCGCTGCTCGTCGCCGTCCTGGAGGACCGCGACCGGTGGGACACGGGTGGCGGCGGAAGCCGGGGCGAGGGCCCGTGGCCGCTGGAACTGCTGGGCTCGCTCGTGGAGTACAACGCCATGCGCCCCGCCATCGTCCAGACCTTCTCGGCCCTGCTCGGCGAGAGCGTGACGGAGGAGCATCCGGCACGGGAGTTCTTCAGCCTGCGCTACAGCCAGGTCCGCGCGGACATGGCCGCCTCACTCCGGGCGGAGCACGGCGAGGAGCTGCCGGGCGGGCTGACGCCGGAGCGGGCGGCCACGCTGATGGTGGCGGTGATGGACGGCTTGCAGTACCAGTGGCTCCTGGACCCCGGCACGGTCGACATGCCGGGGTCCTTCCGGGACTTCCTGCGGCTGCTGCGCGACCGGACGGGACCGGACGTCAGCGGGCCATCCCCAGGGTGACGCCGAGGCCGACGAGCACGGAGCCGATGGTCCGGTTGAGGACCTTCTGCCTGCGCAGCAGCACGGTCCGCAGATGCGAGTGCGAGAAGAAGACCGCCACCAGGCCGAACCAGCCGAGGTGCGCCACGGACATGAACAGGCCGTAGCCCGCTTGCTGCCAGAGCGCCGTCTGCGGGCCCACGACCTGGGTGAAGGTCGCGACGACGAAGACCGTCGTCTTGGGGTTCAGCGCGTTGGTGAGGAACCCGGTGCGCAGCGCGCCGAACGGGCTGAGCCCGGACTTCGACGCCAGGTCCACGGAGAGGTCGTCGCGGGCGAGGAACGTGCGTACCCCGACGTAGACGAGGTAGGCCGCTCCCGCCAGCTTGAGCGCCGTGAACAGCGCGGTGGAGGACGCGATCAGGAGGCCGACGCCGAGCATCGTGTACGTGACGTGGACCAGGACACCCGCCGCGACCCCGGTGGCGGCCAGGAGGCCGGTGGCCCGCCCGTAGAGACAGCTGTTGCGTACGACCATCGCGAAGTCGGCGCCGGGACTGATCACCGCGAGCACGGTGATGACGGCGACGGCGAGTACCTCGGCCATCGGGACGGGGACCTCAGTTCTTCCGGAGGGTGTACGGGGTCCGGGCGGCGGCGCCGTCCTCGCCCCGGGGAGCGCCCACCAGATCGCGGACCAGCAGCGTGGCTCCCGCGACGGCGCCCGGCATCAGGAACACCGCGACGAACGGGACGAGGAAGGAGAGCGTGAGCGGGACGCCGAAGCCGAGGACCAGCAGGCGCCGCCCGCGCAGCAGGGTGAGCCGGTCGGCCAGGACCATGCCCCGGCGCTGGAGGGCGACCGAGGTCAGCTCCTGGGCGAGGAAGTAGCCCGAGAGACAGAAGCCGAGCGCGGGTACCACCGTCTGCCCGATGACCGGGACGAAACCGAGGGCGAACAGCAGCACCCCGTACAGCGCGACGCGCAGCAGGACACGGACCGAGTCGCGGGCGGAGATCCACAGTTCGCGCCAGAGCGGCAGCCCCGACCCGGGGACCTCACCACCCTCGCTGCGGTCGACCTCCTCGGAGAGCGACTCGTAGAACGGCTGGCCGACCAGGAGCGTCACCGCGGTGAAGGTGATCACGGCGAGGAACAGGCCGAGGACGTAGACCAGCACGACGAGGGTGTTGCGCAGCAGGCCCAGCCAGGGCGAGGACCAGTCGTCGGCGAAGGGGGTCGCCCAGCCGACGAAGTCGTCGGCGCCGTGACCGAGTCCGATCAGCGCGCCCGCGTAGACCACCAGGGTGATCAGCCCGGGCAGCAGCCCGAAAGCCAGCCAGCGGCCGTGCCCGAAGGCCCAGCGCTGACCCTTCATCAGATAGCCGAAGCCCGCCCCGAGATCGCTCATGCGGGTCAGCGTACTTGTGCGAACCATTGACACGTGCCCTGGCCCGTCATTACGGTCACGCCAGCATTTCGAACGAGTGACGAAATATCGAACAACGGAGAGGCGTCTTCCGTGCGTATCACCGGAATCAGCACGCATGTCGTCGGCACACCATGGCGCAACCTCACCTATGTCCAGGTCCACACCGACGAGGGCCTCACCGGCGTCGGGGAGACCCGGATGCTCGGACGTACGGACGCGCTGGTCGGATACCTGCACGAGGCGGCGGCGAACCACGTCACCGGCTCCGACCCGTTCGCGGTGGAGGACCTCGTACGCCGCATGAAGTACGGCGACTACGGGCGGGCCGGGGAGATCGTCATGTCCGGCATCGCGGTCGTCGAGATGGCCTGCTGGGACATCAAGGGCAAGGCGCTGGGCGTCCCCGTCTGGCAGCTGCTCGGCGGGAAGGTCACCGACCGGGTCAAGGCGTACGCGAACGGCTGGTACACCACCGAGCGGACACCGCAGGCGTACCACGAGGCCGCTCGGGCGGTCGTCGAGCGCGGCTACCGCGCGCTGAAGATCGACCCGTTCGGCACCGGCCACTTCGAGCTCGGCCAGGAGGAGACCCGGTACGCGGTGTCCCTCATCGAGGCCGTGCGGGACGCCATCGGCCCGGACACCGAGCTGATGCTGGAGATGCACGGCCGGTTCAGCCCGTCGACCGCCGTGCGGATCGCCCACGAGATGGCGCCGTTCCGGCCCGCGTGGCTGGAGGAGCCGGTGCCGCCGGAGAACCTCAAGGCGCTGAGCAAGGTCGCCGACAAGGTCGATCTGCCGATCGCCACCGGCGAGCGCATCCACGACCGGATCGAGTTCCGTGAGCTCTTCGAGTCGCAGGCCGCCGACATCATCCAGCCGGACCTCGGCCACATCGGCGGCATCCTGGAGGCCCGCAAGCTCGCCGCGACCGCCGAGACCCACTACACGCTGGTCGCCCCGCACAACGTGGGCGGCTCCGTACTGACCGCGGCCAGCCTCCAGCTGGCGGGCTGCACACCCAACTTCAAGATCCTGGAACACTTCAACGACTTCGCGGACGCCGACATCAAGAAGGTCGTGAAGGGCGCCCCGCAGGTCGATCCCGCCACCGGCTGCTTCGAGCTGTCGCACGCCCCCGGGCTCGGGGTGGAGCTCGACGTGGACGCCGCCGCCGAGTTCCCCAGCAGCAGGCCCGCTTCGACCTGTGGGCCGAGGGCTGGGAGAAGAGGCAGCCCAAGTGAGTGCCCTCTCCCGCTCACTGGTCGTCGACCGGCCGGGGCAGCACCGGCTCACCACGGGGCCCCCGCCCGAGCCGGGGCCGGGCGAGGTCAGGGTGCGGGTCGCCGCGGCCGGGATCTGCATGAGCGACCGCGAGCTCCTCGACGGCCGGCGCGACGCCGCCTACGTCCGCTATCCGGTGGTGCCCGGCCACGAGTGGTCCGGCACCGTCGACGCGGTGGGCCCGGGCGTCGACCCGGCGCTGACCGGCCGGCGGACGGTGGCGGAGGGGTTCCGGGCCTGCGGGCGGTGCGAGCGGTGCCGCTGCGGGGAGACCTCGCTGTGCACGGCCGGATACGACGAGACGGGCTTCACCCGGCCCGGCGCCTTCGCCGACCACGTCGTGGTCCCGGCGCGGCTGCTGCACCTGCTGGCCGACGACGCCGATCTGCGGGCCGCCGCCCTGCTGGAGCCGGCCGCCGTGGTCGCCGCGGCGGTACGGGCCGGGGCGCCCGAGCCGGGTGAGCGCGTCGCGGTGGTGGGCGCGGGCACCCTGGGGCTGCTCGCCGTGCAGCTGCTGGCCGCCGTGTCCCCCGGCGAGCTCACCGTGATCGACCCGCGGCAGGACCGGGCCGCCCTGGCGCTGGATTTCGGGGCGGGTGACTCGCGTACCCCGGAGCGGGCGGGGGAGGTGCGGGGCCGCTACGACCTGGTCGTGGAGACCGCGGGCGCGCCGACCACCGCCGCCGACGCCTGTCTGCTGGCCCGGCGCGGCGGGCGCGTGCTGCTCACCGGAATGTTCGCACCGGGGGCGGTGGGGATCGACCCGGTGCATCTGTCGCTGAGCCAGCTGACGGTGCGCAGCGTGTTCGGGGCGCCGTCGGCGGCCTGGTCCTACGCGGTGCGGGCGTTCACCGCCGGGCTCCTGGACCCGGCGCCGCTGATCACCCACGAGTTCCCGCTGGAGCGGTTCGCGCAGGCCGTGGCGCTCGTCGGCGCCGGGGACCCGGCGACCGGCAAGGTGCTGCTGCGTCCGTGACGGCTCCGCCCTGATCCGTACGCCGGTACGGAAGTGGCCGACGACCCCGTACCGGCGTACGTCCCACCGACACCCTGCTCCGGCCGAACACCGGAACACCGAACACGAAGGACCAGCCGTGAACGACGCCACAGCTTCTCCCCCCGGCCCGCGCCGCCCCGGCGACTTCGCGCTCACCGCGCTCGGGCTCGGCGCCGCGGCCCTGTCCCCCGCCGACGCCTCGCCCCACACCTTCCCCGACGGAGGCGGCTGGCGTACCGAGATCCCGTCCGTGGAGAGCCCGGAGGCCCTCTCGGTCGTCCTGAAGGAGTCCGCCGAGCTCGACGTGCCCGTCCACCGGATCAGCCAGGGCAGCGGCATCTGGATGCTGACCGACGCCGAGATCACCGAGATGGTGGCGGGCTGCGAGGAACGCGGCATCGAGCTCTGCCTGTTCACCGGACCGCGCGGCACCTGGGACACCGGCGCCTCCACGCGTACGGACTCCGGCGGCGCGGGCCTGCGGGCCCGGGGGCACGACGCCCTGGCCGGGTGCGTCGAGGATGCCGTGAGAGCGACGGAGCTGGGCGTGAAGTGCCTGCTCATCGCGGACGAGGGGGTCCTGTGGACCCTGCACCGCATGCGGAGCGAGGGACTGCTGCCCGCCGCCACCACGCTCAAGGTGTCCGCACTCATCGGCGCGGTGAACCCCGCCGCCGTGCAGGTCCAGGAGCGGCTCGGCGCCGACTCCGTCAACGTGCCCTCCGATCTGACGCTCGCCCACTTCACGGAGATCCGGCGCGCCAGCCGCGTACCCCTCGACCTGTACGTGGAGGCACCGGACGACCTCGGCGGATACGTCCGGATGTACGAGGCGGCCGAGCTGATCCGGCGGGGCGCGCCGCTCTATCTGAAGTTCGGGCTCAGCAGGTCGCCCGGTATCTATCCGTACGGCAGGCACTTGCGCGACCTGGCGCTCGCCACCGCGCGGGAGCGGGTCCGCCGCGGCCGGCTCGTACTCGACCTGCTCGCCCGGCACGGGGCCGGCGGCGGCATGTCACCGCCGGGCTCGCGACTGCCGGGCGAACTGCACCGCTTCCCCACCAGCCCGGAACCGTCCGGAACCGTCCGGAACCACTGAGAGGCGCTGATCACGATGCGAATACGCGGAGCCGCCGTAGCCGCGACCGCCGTCACCCTGGGGCTCGTCCTGTCCGCCTGCGGCCAGGAGGCCAGGGGTGGCAGCCGCTACCGGGCCGACGAGGCCAAGGGCGGGACCATCGGCCTCGCGATGCCGACCAAGTCGTCGGAACGCTGGATAGCCGACGGCCGGAACATGGCCGCCCAGTTCAAGAAGGCGGGTTACCGGACCGACCTCCAGTACGGCGACGACAAGGTCGAGAACCAGGTCGCCCAGTTGGAGAACATGATCACCAAGGGGCACCGGCTGCTCGTCGTCGGCGCCATCGACGGGTCAGCGCTCTCCGACGTCCTGGAGAAGGCGCACGACGCGGGCATCCCCGTCATCTCCTACGACCGCCTCATCACGGGCACGGAGCACATCGACTACTACGCCTCCTTCGACAACGAGAAGGTCGGCGAGCTCCAGGGGCAGTACATCCTGGACCGGCTGGGGCTGAAGGAGCCGGCGAAGGACTCCGGCGAGACGTTCGACATCGAGCTGTTCGCCGGGTCGCCCGACGACAACAACACCAAGTACTTCTGGAACGGCGCCATGAAGGTGCTCACCCCGTACCTGGAGTCGGGGCAGCTCGTGGTCCGCAGCAAGCAGACCGAGCTCAACCAGGCCACCACGCTGCGCTGGGACGGCGGCACCGCGCAGAAGCGGATGGACGACCTGATCAGCAAGAGCTACGGCACCGAGAAGGTCGACGCGGTCCTCTCCCCGTACGACGGCATCTCGATCGGCATCATCTCGGCCCTGAAGAGCGCCGGTTACGGCGGCGGCGAGCTCCCGGTGGTCACCGGGCAGGACGCCGAGCTCGCCTCCGTCAAGTCGATCATCGCGGGCGAGCAGACACAGACCGTCTTCAAGGACACCCGCAAGCTCGCCAGGCAGGCCGTGCAGATGGGCGACGCGGTCCTCACCGGGAAGAAGCCCGAGGTCAACAACGTGAGCGACTACCACAACGGCGTGAAGACCGTGCCGTCGTACCTGCTGAAGCCCGTCTCCGTCGACAGGTCGAACACCCAGCTGCTCGTCGCCGAGGGGTACTTCAGCGCGGGACAGCTCAAGTGAGCCGCCCCGCACTGGAGATGCGCTCCATCACCAAGACCTTCCCCGGGGTCACGGCGCTCTCCGAGGTGAGCCTGACCGTGCGGGCCGGGGAGATCCACGCGATCTGCGGCGAGAACGGCGCGGGCAAGTCCACCCTGATGAAGGTCCTCAGCGGGGTCCACCCGCACGGCAGTTACGAGGGCGAGATCCTCTTCGACGGCGAGCCCGTCGCGTTCCGGGACATCCGGGCCAGTGAGCGGCACGGCATCGTGATCATCCACCAGGAGCTGGCGCTCATCCCCCGCCTGTCGATCGCCGAGAACATCTTCCTCGGCAACGAACGGCGCGGCAGGCGCGGCTTCGTCGACTGGAACGGGACGCTGCGCGAGGCGTCGCGGCTGCTCGGACGGGTGGGTCTGCCGGACAATCCGCAGACCCCGATCTCGGACATCGGCGTCGGCAAGCAGCAGCTCGTGGAGATCGCCAAGGCCCTGTCGAAGGAGGTGAAGCTGCTCATCCTGGACGAGCCGACCGCCGCGCTCAACGACGAGGACAGCGCGAAACTGCTCGGTCTCATCAGGGAGCTGCGCGAGCAGGGCATCGCCTGCATCATCATCTCCCACAAGCTCACCGAGATCCGGGAGGTCGCCGACTCGGTGACGATCCTGCGCGACGGGCGCACCATCGAGACGCTGACCGTGCGGGAGACCGCGGGGGCCGACCCCGAGCTCTCCGAGGAGCGCATCATCCGCGGCATGGTCGGCCGCGACCTCGACCACCGCTTCCCCGAGCGCACCCGGTACGAGGGCGAGCGGGGCACGGCGCTCACGGTGAGCGGCTGGACCGTCCGGCACCCGGTCGACCACCAGCGCACGGTGGTCGACGACGTCTCGTTGACCGTGCGCCGGGGCGAGATCGTCGGGATCGCGGGCCTGATGGGCGCGGGCCGTACCGAGCTGGCCATGTCGGTGTTCGGGCGCTCGTACGGGAAGTACGTCGCCGGGCACGTGGAGGTCAACGGCCGGCCCGTCGTCACCAGGACCGTGCCTGAGGCGGTCGCGGCCGGCATCGCGTACGTCACCGAGGACCGCAAGACGTACGGTCTCAACCTCATCGACACCATCAACCGCAACATCTCACTCGCCTCGCTGCCCGGCATGGCCAGACGCGGCATCGTCGACGAGCACCACGAGCGCCGGGTCTCCGAGCGCTACCGCGCCTCGATGAACATCAAGGCGCCCACGGTCTTCGAGCAGGTGGGCCGGCTCTCCGGCGGCAACCAGCAGAAGGTCGTGCTGAGCAAGTGGATCCACGCGGACCCCGAGGTGCTGATCCTCGACGAGCCCACCCGGGGGATCGACGTCGGGGCGAAGTCCGAGATCTACGGCGTCATCGACAAGCTCGCGGCCGAGGGCAAGGCGGTGCTCCTCATCTCCTCGGAGCTGCCCGAACTCCTCGGCATGTGCGACCGGATCTACACGATGGCCGAAGGCCGGCTGACCGGTGAGACGGACCGGGCAGAGGCCACCCAGGAAACCCTGATGCGCCGGATGACGCGCCAGACAGAGAACAGAGGCTGAGGCCGCCATGAGGACCACCGCCACACCGCCCAAGGACACCACCTCGCCGTCCGGGACACAGCCCCCGCTCCAGGTGCTCACACGGAGCGTGCGGACGAACATGCGCCAGTACGGCATGCTCATCGCCCTCGTCTTCATCGTCGTGCTGTTCCAGGTATGGACCGACGGCACGCTGCTGCTGCCGAACAACGTCTCCAACCTGATCCAGCAGAACGGGTACATCCTCATCCTGGCGATCGGCATGATGATCGTGATCATCTCCGGTCACATCGATCTGTCCGTCGGCTCGCTGGTGGCCTTCGTCGGCGCCATGTCGGCGGTGATGATGGTCAAACACGACATGCCCTGGGTCCTCGCGCTCGTCCTCTCGCTGCTGATCGGCGCGGCGGCCGGAGCGTGGCAGGGCTACTTCATCGCGTACCTCGGCATCCCGTCGTTCATCGTGACGCTGGCCGGAATGCTGCTCTTCCGGGGCCTGACGCAGATCGTGCTCGGGGGCCAGTCGCTGTCGCCGTTCCCGGAGGGCTTCCAGAAGATCGCCAAGGGGTTCATCCCGGAGATGGGCCCGTACACGCAGTACCACAACCCGACGCTCCTCATCGGTCTGGCCACGGTCGTCTTCCTGCTGCTGCGCGAGTGGCGGGACCGCAAGCGCCAGCTGGCGTACGAGCTCGAGGTGCTCCCGGCCGGCCTGTGGGCGGCGAAGTGCGTCGCGATGACCGCGGCGGTCGTCGCCTTCACCCTGACGCTCGCCAGCTTCCACGGGGTGCCCGTGGTGATGCTCATCATGTGCGCACTGCTGCTCGGCCTCGGTTACGTCATGCGCAACGCGGTCGTCGGCCGCCATGTGTACGCGCTCGGCGGCAACAAGGCCGCCGCGATGCTCTCCGGCGTCAAGGACAAGAAGGTCACCTTCCTCGTCTTCGTCAACATGGGCGTCCTCGCGGCGCTCGCCGGCTGCGTCTACGCGGCCCGGCTCAACGCGGGCACCCCGCAGGCGGGCCTCAACTTCGAGCTGGAGGCCATCGCCGCCGCGTTCATCGGCGGCGCCTCGATGAGCGGTGGCGTCGGTACGGTGATGGGGGCCGTGATCGGCGGGCTGGTACTCGGCGTCCTCAACAACGGGATGTCCCTGGTCGGGATCGGCACCGACTACCAGCAGGTCATCAAGGGGCTCGTGCTGCTCGCCGCGGTGGGCTTCGACGTCTGGAACAAGCGCAAGGCCGGCGCGTAACCGGCCCCGGACAGCATGGAGGCCGCACCCCGGACAGGGGTGCGGCCTCCAGCCGTTCACGCGGATCAGGCGGCCGTGAGCTCCACCTTGATGTTGCCGCGGGTCGCGCTGGAGTACGGGCAGACCTGGTGGGCCTTCTCGATCAGCGACCGGGCCGTGGCCCTGTCGACGTTCGGGATGGTCGCGGTGATCGCGACCTCCAGGCCGAAGCCGCCCGCCTCGGTCCTGCCGATGCCGACCGAGGCGGTCACGGTCGATCCGGAGACGTCCGCCTTCTCCTGCCGGGCGACCACGCCGAGAGCGCCCTGGAAGCAGGCGCTGTAGCCCGCCGCGAAGAGCTGCTCCGGGTTGGTGCCCGCTCCGCTGCCGCCCATCTCCTTCGGCGGGTTGACGACGACGTCGAGCTTCCCGTCGTCGGTGGAGACACGGCCGTCGCGGCCGTTCTCCGCGGTGGCGACCGCGGTGTAGGCGACGTCTATCTGCTGAATGGTCATGCCGAGGATTCCTCCTGCTGATGCGCCGCGACTCGCGCCCACGATCGCGACGGCCTGCCGGAGAGCCTAACGGGTGGCCCGGAGCGGCCGGATGGCGGTCAGACCAGCGAGACGATCATCTTGCCGGTGTTCTCGCCGCGCATCAGTCCCAGGAAGGCGTCGAAGCCGTTCTCGATGCCCTGCACGGCCGTCTCGCGGTACTTCAGCTCGCCGGAGGCCAGCCAGCCCGCCACCTCGCGCACGAACTGCGGCTGGAGTGCGGCGTGGTCGCCCACGAGCATGCCCTGGAGGCGCAGCCGCTTGCCGATGACCAGCGCGAGGTTGCGCGGGGCGGGGGTGGGCTCGGTGGCGTTGTACTGCGCGATCATTCCGCAGATCGTGGCGCGGCCGTGCACGTTGAACGAGGAGATCGCCGCCTCCAGGTGCTCGCCGCCGACGTTGTCGAAGTAGACGTCGATCCCGTCCGGGGCCGCCTCGCGCAGCTGCTGTCCCACGGGGCCGTTCTTGTAGTTGAACGCCGCGTCGAAGCCGTACTCCTCGACGAGGAGCTTGACCTTCTCATCGGAGCCGGCCGAGCCGATGACCCGTGCGGCGCCCTTGATCCGCGCCAGCTGGCCGACCTGGCTGCCGACCGCGCCGGCCGCGCCGGAGACGAAGACGGTGTCGCCCTCCTTGAAGGAGGCGACCTCGAACAGCCCTGCGTAGGCGGTGAGTCCGGGCATGCCGAGCACGCCGAGGTAGGCGGAGAGCGGGGCGAGGGAGGCGTCGACCTTCACCGCGTGCTGGACGGGGACGTCTGCGTACTCCCGCCAGCCGAGGCCGTGCAGGACGTGGTCGCCCACGGCGAAGCCCTCGGCACGGGAGGCGACGACCTCACCGACCGCGCCGCCGTCCATGGGGTGGTCGAGCTTGAAGGGCGGTGTGTACGACTTCACGTCGTTCATCCGGCCGCGCATGTACGGGTCGACCGAGAAGTGCAGGTTGCGGACGAGCACCCGGCCCTCGGCCGGCTCGGTGACGGGTGCCTCACGCAGCGCGAAGTCCTCGGCCACGGGCCAGCCGTTCGGGCGGGCGACGAGGTGCCATTCGCGGCTGGAGGTGGGAAGTGCTGCAGACATGGGCTCGGGTCTCCTAGATGCCTTCCGGGGGAAGCAGAAATGCTTCATGAGGTGAAACAACCATGCTCCTGAATATTTCACCTTGTCAAGCAAGTGGGTATCCTGTGTGTCATGACCACCCCGCGCACAGACCCCGTGACCCTCGAAGTGGTCGAGCTGATCGGCACCGTGGTGGCGCGCTACTACGAGGAGTACGAGCGGGCGGCGGCGGCGCACTCGCTCACCGGCGCGCAGGCCAGGGTCCTCGCGCTGCTCTCCCTGGAGCCGATGCCGATGCGCAAGGTCGCCGACAAGCTGCGGTGCGAGCCGTCGAACATCACCGGCATCGTGGACCGGCTGGAGGCACGCGGCCTCGTGGAGCGCCGCCCCGACCCCTCCGACCGGCGGGTGAAGCTGGCCGCGCCCACCGAGGAGGGGATCGGGACCGCGCGCCGGCTGCGCGAGGCACTCGGCTTCGCCCGTGAGCCCCTCGCCGGGCTGTCGGACGCGGAGCGGACGGTGCTGCGGGACCTGCTGCGCCGCATGCTGGGCGCCGACGTGACCCCGTAACGGCCGATCGGGCGTGTCAGCCCTCTCAGGTGCACCACCACAGGAACCAGTCGCACGTCTCGGTCGGCTCCGGGGTGGGGGCCGGAGCCGTGGACTCCGGCGGTGCGGGCCGGGTGGGCGGAGCGGTCACGGGACCCGACGGGCCGGCCGATGCGCCGGTGTCGTCGGGGACGGGCGGCACGGCGGGCGGCACGGTCGTGGGCGCGGACCCGGAAGGCGCGGACCCCGAAGGCGCGGCCCCGGAGGGGGTGGGCGGCGCGGCCGGGGCGGTGGGCTTCCCGGCGGGCGCCGTCGTGGCGGGCTCCGCCGCGCCGGTTCCCGTGCCGCTGCCGGCGGCGGAGGTCTCCGGACGTGCGGTGGGGCTCTCGACCGGAGCGGGATGGTCCGGCGTGCGGGTCGCCGAGGGCTCCGGGGCGGGCTCGGCGGTCGTGGCGGACCACTCCACGTAGTCGGCGGCGCCGCTGTCCCCCTCCGGCGCGGTGGCCAGCCTGGACACCCCCAGGGCGCCGACCGCCAGCACCACGCCCACTGCCGCGAGCAGCGCCGTACGGCCCCGGCGCCGGTGGCCGCGCCTGCCCCTGCCCGCTCCGCCGGCCCGGCCGTCACCCCGGCCCGGGCGCTCGCGCTGCCCCGCGCCGCCGCGTCCCGCGCCCCGGCCGCGCACGGGCTCGGCGGCACGGCGGCGGCGCCCGGCGGCCTCGGAGGGCTCACGGGCTTCGACCCAGGGTTCCGGTTCGTGGCCGGAGCGGGTGGGGGTCGGGTAAGGGCCCAGCGCCTCGGCGGGGGTTCCGCAGCCGGCGCAGGCCAGGGCGCCGTTGAGGTGCCGTCGGCACGCGTGGCAGTAGTCCATGGGGCCCGCAGAGTAGACGGGCGCCGATCCTCCGAGGAAGCCGCTCAGGTGAGGATCGTGTGTGAAAGCCGCCGTTCCGCGGTTCGGGGGTCCGATACGCGTGACACCGCTCCGATACGCGGCAGACGCGGGAGGATGGGCGGCATGACCGCTCCCGCCCCGTTCGGGCCGCTCGAATTCCAGCTCGTCCTGCTGCGCCGGATGGCCGATCACCAGCCGGAGCTCGTCGAGGAGGCCAGGCAGGAGCTCAGCGCCTCGCTCGCCGACATGCGGGAGGCCAACCGCCGCTGGCAGGCCATGGTGCGCGCGCCCCGGGGGCGGGGGACGCTGCGGCGCTACCGCTCCGTGCTCGGGGAGCCCCAGCTCTCCGTACGCCGCCAGGTCGGCGATCTGGAGTGCGACGCGCTGCTCTGGCCCGTGCCCCTCTGGCCCGGCCTGCGGTTCGAGGTGCTGGCGGCGCCCGGCGGAGCCGTGTGGAACGAGTGGCTGGTCCGCGCGCCGGGGGCGGCCGGCCCCGAGCTGCGTGACCTCGGGGATCTGCGCCCCTGGTCGTGCACCGTGGACGAGGTGGCCAGGGCCTTCGCGCCGGCCAGGCCGATGGAGGGCAGCGCGCCGACCCGGTGGGCACTGGCGATCACCGACCCCGGCAGCGGGCGGCCGCACGTCGCCGAGTTCACCTGGGGTCTCCTCCAGCGGCTGCTGCCCGGCTGACCTGGCGCCCCGTCAGCTCCATACCCCCTACGGCTCATCCCAGCGCGCGCGCCGCCTCTGTGCGGGCAACGATGCAAGGAGAACCGGCTGCCGCCGGTGCCCCGTCCCAGCATTCCCGGGAGACCCCCGCCGTGACCGTCAGTCTTGAGCAGTTGCGCCGTTGCCACATCGCCGTCGATCTCGGGGCCGCGAGGACCCGTGTGTACGTCAAGGGGCTGGGGCTCGTCGTCGACGAGCCGAGTGTCGCCGCCGTGAACACCCGTACCGGTTCACTCATCGCCGTCGGCGCGCTCGCCGAGCAGATGACCGGCCGGACCCCCGCCTACATCCGGGTGGCCCGCCCGGTCACCGGCGGTACCGTCGTCGACATCGAGATGGCCCAGCGCATGCTGCGCCACCTCATCGGCGACAAGCTCCGCCGCCAGCTGCGCCGCAAGCCCCGGCTGCGGGCCGCCGCCTGCACCCCGCACGACAGTGATCCGCTGGCCCAGCGCGCCGCCGTGGAGACGCTCGTCGGGCTCGGTGCCCGGCGGGTCGAACTGGTGGACACCCTGATCGCGGCGGCCGTCGGCTGCGGGCTGCCCGTCGAGCAGCCGACCGCCACCATGATCATGGTGTGCGGGGCGGCGACCACCCAGATCGCGGTGCTCTCGCTCGGCGCGATCGTGACCGCCGTGCGCATTCCGGTCGGCGGCAACGCCATCGACCACGCGATCATCCAGCACCTGCGCCAGCAGCACCAGCTGATGCTGCCGAGCCAGTCGGTACGCCCCCTGCAACTGGCGCTGCGCGGCAACGGCCTGACGCCCAAGGGCCCCGCCGTGACCGAGATCCACGGCCGCGACGTGGCCACCGGCCTGGCCCGCTCGGTACAGGTCGACACCGCCGCCGTCCGGCAGGCCATCCACACCCCCCTCACCGCGGTGCTCGACGGGCTCGGCAAGGTGCTGCGCGACTGCCCGCCCGACCTCGTGGCCGACCTGGCCGACTGCGGCATCATGATGGTCGGCGGCAGCGCGCTGCTGCCCGGCCTCGACCAGATGCTCCGCGACGCGACGGGTATGCCGGTGCGGATCGCCGAACGGCCGGACGTGTGCTCCGTGCTCGGTCTCGGCGCCATGCTGGACGGCAAGATCCAGCCGTTGGTCCTCGACCCGCTCGCCCGCTGACGGCCGCAGGCCCCGAAGGGGAGCGCATGGCCGGGGAACGCACGGCACGCAACGCGGAGCAGCCCGCCGAGCAGCCCGCCGAGCGGAACACCGGGCCGGGCCCGGGGCGGGGCTCCGGCCGGGCAGGCGGGGCGGGCGCGCCCGGCGCCGGGCCGCCCCGCCTGCCCGAGCTGCTGGCGGCCGTCCTCAGCGTCGGGTCCGACCTCGACCAGCACGCCACGCTCCAGCGGATCGTGGACACCGCCACCGCACTGACCGAGGCGCGTAACGGGGTGCTCGGCGTCCTGGACCCCGTGAGCGACCGCGTCACCGAGCTGTACACCGCGGGGCTCACCGACACGGAACGGCAGCGCGTCGGGCGGCTCCCGGACGGCCGCCGGGGCGCGAGCGGTCTCCTCGCCGAGGACCCGCGGCTCCCGCGCTGCGACGACGTGAGCACCGATCCGGGGGCCTGCGGTGTGCCGCCGGGGCATCCCGCGATGCGCGCCTTCCTCTGCGTCCCGATCCGGGTGCACGACGAGGTGTTCGGCACCCTCTATCTGGCGGACAAGCGCTCCGGGCGCTTCGACGACACGGACACCGCGCTGCTGCGGGTCCTCGCCGCGCAGGCGGGCATCGCGCTCGGCAACGCGCGCCTCTACGCCACGGCCCGCCAGCGGGAGCGCTGGATCGAGGGCGCCGCCGCCGTGACCACGGCGCTGCTGACAGGAGCCGACGCCACGGACGCGCTGAGGACGGTGGCCGAGCGGGCCAGGGTGCTGGCCGGGGCCTCGGCGGGGGTGATCCTCCAGCCGAGAGCCGGGGGCGGGATGGAGATCGTCACGGCCTCGACGCCCCACGACCCGGCCGGCATCGTCGGCACGGTCATCGAGCCAGGCTCGCCCGTCCTGGTCCAGCTCCTGGCCGGCGAACCCGTCTTCGTCGACGACTCCTCATCCGACCCCCGGATGACGACTCCGGTGCGGTCCCGGTTCGGCCCCAGCATGATGCTGCCGCTGCGGAGCGGGGGCCGGCTCATCGGGACCCTGGCCCTGCCGCGCGGACGCGGCGAGCCGCCGTACTCGGCGGTGGAGCGGACGCTCGCCTCACAGTTCGCCTCGCACGCCGCTCTGGCCCTGGTCCTCGCCGACTCCCAGCACGACAGGGAGCAGCTCGCCGTCTACGAGGACCGCGACCGGATCGCCCGCGATCTGCACGACCTCGTCGTCCAGCGGCTGTTCGCGACCGAGATGATGCTGGAGTCGACCCGCCGCCGCGTCACCAGCGCGGAGACGGACGAGCTGCTCACCAGGGCCGTCGACGAGCTGGACTCCACGATCCAGGAGGTCCGGACCACGATCTTCGCCCTCCAGCAGCCGCCCGCCGAGGTGCCCGCCACCTTCCGCGGCCGGGTCCTGCGCGAGACGGGGGGCGCGGCCGCCGTGCTCGGCTTCCAGCCGTCGGTGCACTTCGCGGGAGCCGTCGACGCGCTCGTGGGGGAACCCGCGGGTACCGGCCTGCTCACCGCGCTGCGCGGCGCCCTGGCCGCCGCGCACCGGCGGGCCGGGGTCCATACGATCGAGGTCGAGGTGGACGCGACGGCGCGTACACCGGCCGGCGGCGCGGCGGTGCGCCTGGTGGTCGCCGACGACGGGCGCGAGGAGGACGGCACGCGGTCGCGGACCGTCACCTGGCAGGCGCCGCTCTGAGGGCGATCCGGGTGTTGGAGTGGGCGACCCCCGCCTCCCGTCTCAGCCGTCGCAGCAGCGTGTCAAGGGCGCCCGGGTCCGCCGCCGTGGCGCGGACGAGGTAGTCGTGGCCGCCCGTCACGTGCACCACCTCCGTGATCCCCGGCAGCATCAGCACCGAGCGTTCGAACTCCTCGTTCGTCGTGTCGAGGCGCAGGGACACGTCGATGAAGACGACCAGGCCGGAGCGGGTGTCCGCGGCCGGGTCGATGATGACGGAGAAGCCGCGGATGACTCCGTCGCGGCGCATGCGGCGGACCCGGTCGCCCGCGGCGTTGGCGCTGAGTCCGACGCGTACGCCCAGGTCCCGGTACGAGATCCGCGCGTCCTCCTGGAGGACGGAGAGGATTTCCCTGTCGAGCCTGTCCATACTGCGATTGTCGCAGCTCGGGCGGGAAAGCGACGGTGCGGAGACCGGGACCCGCGGGCCGGAACTGGCAGGCCGGCGCCGGGAGGCCGGTACCCGGCCCGGACCCCGCATGGAGCAGCCCGGCGGGCCCGCGCCGGACCCGCGGCCTTGAATGGTGCCGTGGATACCGCCGTCACGCAGCCTCCCGCCCCCGCGGCGGAGGGGTCCGCCGCTCCCTACCGCAACCTCGCGACGGCCACGGTCGGCTTCGCCCTCACCTTCTGGGCCTGGAACCTCATCGCACCGATGTCCGGGACCTACCGGGACCGGCTGGGCCTCAGTTCGTTCGAGCAGTCCTTCCTGGTGGCCGTGCCGGTGCTGGTGGGGTCCCTGGGGCGCGTCCCGGTGGGCGCGCTCACCGACAGGTACGGCGCGCGGATCATGTTCCCGCTGGTCTCGGCGCTGACGGTGGTCCCCGTACTGCTGCTGATCCCGGCGGGGAACTCCTACGGCGCGCTGCTCGCGGTCGGCTTCCTGCTGGGCCTCGGCGGCACCACGTTCGCCATCGGGGTCCCGCTGGTCAACTCCTGGTTCCCGCCCGCCAAGCGGGGCTTCGCGCTCGGAGTCTTCGGCATGGGCATGGGCGGGGTGGCGCTCTCCGGCTACTTCACACCCCGGATCGCCGGGCACGGCGACAGTCTGCCGTTCCTGGTGGTCGGCGGGGCGCTCCTGCTCTACGCCCTCCTCGCCGCCGTACTGATCACCGACCGGCCCGGCCGGAAGATCCCGGCGGACACCCTGGCGCACCGCCTGGGCGAGGCCGGGAGGCTGCGGGTGACCTGGGAGCTGTCCGCGCTGTACGCGATCGGCTTCGGCGGCATCGTCGCGTTCGGCGTCTATCTGCCGACGTACCTCAGGACCTGGTACGACCTCTCACCTACCGACGCGGGCACCCGCGCCGCGGGGTTCGCACTGGTCACGGTCGTCTTCCGGCCGATCGGCGGCTGGCTGTCGGACCGCGTCCACCCGGCGACGGTCACCGCCGCCGCCCTGCTGGCCGCCGCGCTGACGGCGGTCCTCCAGGCGTTCGAGCCCGCCCTGATGCCCGGTGGCACGGTCGCGCTGCTCTGCATGGCTGCCGCGCTCGGCACCGCGAGCGGCAGCGTCTTCGCCCTCGTCTCCCAGGGGACACCGCAGCCGAAGGTGGGCAGTGTGACGGGCATCGTGGGGGCGATGGGCGGTCTCGGCGGCTTCGTACCGCCCCTGGTGATGGGCGCGATCTTCAGCGCCAAGGACTCGTACGCGATCGGCTTCATGCTGCTGTCCGATCTGGCGCTCGCCGGATGCGTGTACGCGTACGCGCGGATGCGGACGGTCCCGCGCGAGGGCTGACCACCGGCCGCCGGACGCGGCGGGCTGAGCGGGACTTCGCGGTTAGGCTCGCCGGGTGATGCCTCTTCTGCCTGCCCTCCAGGATGTGTCGGGACCGACCGGCCGCGCGGCCTCCCGGGAAGCGGTCCGGTTCGGCGCGCTCTCCCTGTCCTACGGGCGGCTCGCCGCCGCATCGGACGCCCTGGCGGGGCGCGTCGCGGGCGCCGGGCGGGTCGCCGTCTGGGCGACGCCGACCGCGGAGACCGTCGTCGCGGTGGTGGCCGCGCTGCGCGCCGGAGTGCCGGCCGTCCCGGTCAACCCGAGGACGGGCGCACGCGAACTCGCGCACATCGTCGCCGACAGCGCGCCATCGGTGGTGCTCGCCGGTGCCGCCGACGTGCTCCCGGCGGCGCTGGCCGGACTCGAACGCCTGGACGTCGACACGGCCGCCGCCGCTCCGGCCGCCGCGTTCCCCGAGCCCTCGCCCGACTCCCCCGCCCTGGTCGTCTACACCTCCGGCACCACCGGCCCGCCCAAGGGCGCGATCCTGCCCCGCCGCGCGATCGCCGCCTCGCTGGACGCGCTGGAGGACGCCTGGCGGTGGACCGGCGACGACGTCCTCGTACACGCCCTGCCGCTGTTCCACGTGCACGGCCTGGTCCTGGGCGTGCTGGGCCCGCTGCGCCGGGGCGGTTCGGTGCGCCACCTCGGGCGGTTCTCCGTCGAGGGCGTGACCGGTGAGCTGCTGTCCGGCGGCACGATGCTCTTCGGCGTGCCGACGATGTACCACCGGCTGGCCGAGGCGCTCGCCGACCCTGCGGGCTCCCCCGGGCTCACCGAGGCGCTGGCGGGTGCCCGGCTGCTGGTCTCGGGCTCGGCGGCGCTCCCGGTCCGCGACCACGAGCGGATCGCGGCGGCGACCGGCCGCCGGGTCATCGAGCGGTACGGCATGACGGAGACCCTGATGAACACGGGGGTACGCGCCGACGGCGAGGCCCGCCCCGGGACAGTGGGCCCGCCGCTGCGCGGTGTGGGCCTGCGCCTGGTCGAGGAGGACGGCACGGTGCTGGAGGACCCGGCCGCCATCGGTGAGATCCAGGTGCGCGGCCCCAACCTCTTCACCGGCTATCTGAACCGGCCCGACGCGACCGCCGCCGCCCTCACCGAGGACGGCTGGTTCCGTACCGGGGACATGGCCACGCTCGACGCCGACGGCTACGTCCGGATCGTCGGCCGCAAGGCCACCGACCTGATCAAGAGCGGTGGGTACAAGATCGGCGCGGGCGAGATCGAGAACGCCCTGCTGGACCACCCGGGGGTGCGCGAGGCCGCCGTGACCGGCGAGCCGGACACGGATCTGGGCGAGCGGATCGTCGCCTGGGTGGTGGCAGCCGAGCCCGGCTCGCCCCCCTCGGCCGAGGATCTCGCCGCCCATGTCACGGGCCTGCTCGCGCCGCACAAGCGCCCGCGTACGGTCCGCTACCTGGACGCCCTGCCCCGCAACGACCTGGGAAAGATCATGAAGCGTGCACTGGGCCGCTGACGTCCGGCGCGCAGGGCGGCGCAAGGTTGGCTAGCGTGAGACACCTGGACCGATCTCCGGTGCCCGGTCACCACCCGTCACCGTCGAGCACCACTCACGAGCGAAGAGGGACCAGTGTCATGGCCGAGATATCCGAGGGCACGCCGATCTGGGCGGACGCCACCTTCCCCGACGTCGAGGCGGCCAAGAGCTTCTACGGGGACGTGCTGGGCTGGTCGTTCGGCGAGTCGTCGCCGGAGTTCGGTGACTACACCCAGGCGTACGCGGACGGGAAGGCGGTGGCCGCCGTGTCGCCGCCCATGCCCGGCCAGGAGGCCCCGGCCGCGTGGTGTCTCCACCTCGCCTCCTCGGACGCCTCCGCCACGGCGGACAAGGTCCGCGACAGCGGCGGCGCGGTCCTGGTGGAGCCGATGCGGGTCGGTGACTTCGGCACGATGGTGCTGGCGGCCGACCCGGGCGGGACGGTGTTCGGGATCTGGCAGCCGGAGACGCACCTGGGGTTCGAGGCGCGGGCCGTACCCGGCGCGTTCTGCTGGGCGGAGGTCTACACCCGGGCCCCGGAGAAGTCGGACGCCTTCTTCCCCCGCCTCTTCCCGTACAAGGTGCGGAGCATGGAGGACGAGGCGATCGACTTCGCCGTCTACGACCTGGGCGAGGAGAGCGTGCTCGGCCGCATGAAGATGACGGACGACTTCCCGCCCGAGGTGCCCTCGTACGTCAACGTGTACTTCACCGTCGAGGACTGCGACGCGGCGGTGGCCAGGGCGACGGAGCGCGGCGCGGTCGTGCGGTTCGGGCCGGTGAGCAGTCCCTTCGGGCGGTTCGCGGCCCTGTCCGACCCGCAGGGAGCGGCGTTCTCGGTCATCGACGTCACCACCACCGAGGGCGAGATGCCCTCGCTGCGCGACGCGGGCTGAACCACCGCGGCCGGGTACGCGATCCCGCGGCGGACGCGGACCCGGGATGTGGAGTGTCCACTCCTGCTCAGTCATGCTCAGTCGCGCGCTGCCCGCGCCACGGTGCGGTGGCGCTCAGGCGGTCTCCTGCTGATCGCATGGCAGGGCGGGGTCGCCGACCGCGTCACAGAGTGCGAGGAGGCCGGTGGCCAGTGCGTGCTGGGCGTCGGGGCTCATCCGGTCCATGGCCTGCTGGAGGGCCAGTTCGCGGCGGCGCCTGATCTGGTGCAGGTAGGCGACGCCGGTCTCGGTGAGTTCGAGCCGCACTTCACGCCGGTCATCCGGGCGGGAGGTCCGGCGGAGGAATCCGGCGGCCTGGAGACGGTCACACAGGCGGGTGACGGAGGGCGGAGCCGAGGAGAGGCGGCGGCCCAGCGTGCTCAGGTTGATACCGGGTTCGCGGGCGACGATGTACAGCACACGGGTCTGCGCGGAGGAGAGCGGGGCGGTGCCGAGTGTGACGCGGCCGCGTTCCCAGGCGATTTCGAGGAGCTCCAGCACCTCGCCGATTTCGGGCATGACACGGGAGGCGTGCTGGTCCGGAGAGGCAGGGACCTCGCGCATGTGACACTCCCGAGTAGGGCATTCACGCTCGTTCCGGCTGGTCATGATGAACAGTCGTACAGATGAAGATATGCGCAGGAAAGAGAGATTGGTACCGGTGGACAGACCCAGTGCGGTTGAGCGTACTCTGCGCGAGGCCGCGCCCCACGAAATCTTCGATGTGCTCCGCTCGCTCATGGAGCGCCGTTTTCACGCCCGGTCCGTGGAGCTGCTGATGGCCGACTACGCCATGACGCGGCTTCAGCCGATCGAGGCGCTGCCGCGTACCCTGCAGCCGTTGCCGGTGCACGAGAGCGCTCCGGGGCGCGCTTTCGGTGCTCAGGAGCAGCACTGCGTGTACGACGGCTCGGAGTCCACCATAACGGTGCACATGCCGGTCAGTGTGCGGGGGGACCGGCTGGGCGTGCTGAGCGTCACCCTGCCCGCCGGCGCGGACGGTGTCGCGGCCGACGTGCTGGACGAGCTTCAGCAGTGCGCGGACGCACTGGCGCACGAAGTGGTGGTCGCCGAACGCGACACCGATGTGTTCCTCCAGGCGCGGCGTGCGGAGCGGCTGACGCTCGCCGCCGAGATGCAGTGGCAGCTGCTGCCCGGCCGTTCGTGCGCCCGCCCCGAGTACAGCCTCGGCGCCCAGCTGGAACCCGCGTACGCCATTTTCGGCGACAGCTTCGACTGGTCGGCCTCGGCGGACGACCTGTACGTGATGGTGAGCAACGGCATGGGCGAGGGGATCGACGCCGCTCTGCTGACCAACCTCGCCGTCAACGCCCTGCGCAACGCCCGCCGCGCCGGCCTCGACCTGAGCGACCAGGCGTACCTCGCCGACCAGGCCATCTACGGCCAGCACCGGGGGGACCGGCACCTGTCGACGCTGCTGCTCCGCTTCCACCTGCCGACCGGGGACGTGGAGATCATCGACGCCGGCTCGCCCCATGTGTGGCGGCTGCGCGCGGGGGCGGTCGAGATGATCGAGCTGGAGGCGCAGATGCCCTTGGGGATGTTCGAGGACACGGCCTACGTCCCCCAGCGCTTCGCCGTCGAACCCGGAGACCGTCTGCTCTTCATCAGCGACGGTGTCTACGACGCCCTGTCACCGGGCGGCGAGAAGTACAGCGTTCGCGCCCTGGCCAGGTCGATCAACAGCACGCGCCTGCTTCCCGCGTCCCAGGTACCCAGAGCGATGCTCCAGGAACTGCTGGGACACCGGGGGGCCGGTCCGGCGGCGGACGACTCCCTGGTGATGTGCCTGGACTGGCACGGACGCCCCCGCCGAGAACTGGGGGACCAGCCTTCGGGCGCCTCCACGTGACCCTTCGGTGAAGGTTATGGAGCTGCGGTGTGCGTCGTGCTTGCTGTATGACCTGCCGGGAAGACGACGGGCGGGGACAGGTTGCTATTAACGTCCCCCTGAACAATGCTTGCCGTGCGGCAACTAATAGTCGCTGCCGCACGGCAAGCACATTCCGTCGATCTCGGGAAGGGGTGCGGTTCGCCCAGAGGCGGGCCCTCTTCATGGCCTCTACCAAGAGCACCAGCCCTGCGCAGTCCCGTCTGTGGGACCTCGCCCCCTACCCGGTGATCCTGGCGGACGAGGCCGGCACCGTCGCCGAGCTGAACGACGCCGCCGGTCATCTCCTGAAAGGCGCGGCGCCCGGGGCGAACCTGCTGGACGTGGCCCCCGCCTGGTTGGCGCAGGCCCACCAGGAGGCGATCCTGCGCACCCGGCTCGCAGCCCAGGGCACCCGGAAGCCACCGGTCCTCGCCTCGGTCTCGGGGCGGATCGCGGCGTACAGCTTCGAGGCGCACCCCACTGTCACCCAGGACGGCAGTGTGGTGTGGTGGCTGATCGACGACACCGACCGGCGGCTCGCCGAGGAGGCGCTCGCCACCGAGCGGGAGCGCACCACATTTCTCGCCGAGGCGTCCAACGTCCTGCTGGCCTCCCTGAACACCGACAGATGCATGGCCACGACCGCACAGCTCGCCGCCGAGTACCTCGCGGACGTCGCGATCGTGATCACCCCGGTGAGCAACGGCAAGCTGCCCGTCGCACGCGCCGTCGCCGGGCAGGAGGCCGACCGCGCCCTGGTCGTGGCCGATCCGTCCGATCTCCCCGGGCTCGGGGAGGCGTTGCAGGGCTTCCCACCGGTTCCCTCACGCTGGATCGACCCCGCGGCGCTGCCCGCGTGGGTCATCCCGCAAGGGTTCGGCTCGACGATCGGATCGGTCGTCGTCACCCCGCTGCCCGGCCACGGAGTGCCCGCAGGGGCCCTGATCCTGCTGCGCGGCACGGAGCGTGCGCAGTTCAACGAGAACGAGGAGGTCTTCGCCCGGCTGTTCGCCGCCCGGGCCGGAGCCGCCCTGTCCGCCGCCCGGCTCTACAGCGAACAGAGCGCCATAACCCAGACGCTGATGCGGGATCTGCTGCCCCCCAGTCTCCAGCGGGTGGAGGGGGTGGAGATCGCGGGCGGATACCGGCCCGCGGGCGAGGCCGAGCGGGTGGGCGGCGACTTCTACGACGTCCACCCGGGAAGCAGTGGACAGGACCCGTCGCTGGTGATCCTCGGGGACGTGTGCGGCAAGGGACTGGAAGCGGCGGTCCTCACCGGAAAGATCCGCAACACCCTGCAGGCGCTGCTGCCGATGGCCGACGACCACCAACGGATGCTGCGGCTCCTCAACGGCGCCCTGCTCACCTCCCATCACACGCGCTTCGCCACCCTCGTGCTGGCCTCCGTCAGACGCAGCGAGAACGAGGTACGGCTGCGGCTGACCTCAGCCGGTCACCCCTATCCCCTGGTGGTCCGGCGGGACGGGAGCGTCGAGGAGGTCCACACCCACGGCTCCCTCATAGGAGTCCTCCCGGCGATCGAGGCGCACTCCGCCGAGACCGTCCTACGGCCGGGCGACACCTGCCTGCTCTACACCGACGGCTTCACCGAGGCCCGCGGCGGGCCTCTGGGCGACGAGCTGTTCGGCGAAGAACGCCTGCGCCAGGCACTCTCCGGGTGCGCCGACATGCCGGCCGGAGCCGTCGTCGACCGCATCCAGATGCTCGCCTCGCAGTGGCTGCGCGACGGGCCCCACGACGACATGGCCCTCCTCGCCATCAGTGCTCCTCATACCAACCACCTGAGTGCTGTCGACGGCACTACCCGGGGCAGGTACACCGCGTGAACACCACCACCAGCACCGAGACCAGGCGGGACCTGCTGTGGGCGGCGGTGACCAGCCGGGACGAGCACCGGGCCGCCGACCTGGTCCTCGCCGCCCTCGACGAAGGACTGGACGCCGAGACGGCCCTCATGGACCTGATCGCCCCGGTCCAGGCGAGGGTGGGAAGCGAATGGGCGGTTAACCGGCTGAGCGTCGCGCAGGAGCACGCGGCCAGCGCCATCACCGAGCGCATCATCGCCGCCCTCGCCCACCACCCCGCCGCCCGCGTTCCGCCCACCCTCGGCCGCGTCACCGTGGCGTGTGTGGACCAGGAGTGGCACTCCCTGCCGGCCCGCCTGCTGGCCGAGGTGCTCACCCTGCGGGGCTGGCAGGTCGACTTCCTCGGCGCCCAGGTCCCCACCCCGCACCTCATCGCCCACCTCCACAACATCGGTGCGGACGCGGTGGCGCTCTCCTCCTCGGTCCCCACCCGGCTGCCCACGGCCCACGCGGCGATCACCGCGTGCCAGGCCATCGGCGTCCCCGTCCTCGTCGGCGGCGCGGCCTTCGGACCCGGCGGCCGCTACGCCCGCCTGCTCGGCGCCGACGCCTGGGCCCCCGACGCACGCGCCGCGGCCCACCGGCTCGCCGAGGGGATTCCCGCCCCCTCCCTGGCCACCGGACGCCAGCAGATAGACGATCTGCCGCACCTGGCCGACCAGGAGTACACGCTCGTCGCCCGCAACCGGGCTCAGCTCGTCAGGGAGGTCCTCACCCGGATCGAGGACCGCCTGCCCGCCATGGCCGCCTACACCGCGCAACAGCGCGAGCGCACCGCCGAGGACATCGCCCACATCGTCGACTTCCTCACCGTCGCGCTGTACACCGACGACAGCGGCCTCTTCACCACGTTCATCACCTGGACCGCGGACATCCTCACCGCACGCGACGTACCCGCCCGGTCCCTGCATCCCGCCCTGGAGATCCTGGCCGACGAGCTGAAGGACTTCCCCCGGTCCACCCTGCTGCTCGGCCAGGCGCGCTCCGCCCTGGAACTCGCACCCTCAACCACCGGCACACCTCCCGGAGTTCACGTATGACGCCTCCCCCCTCCTCCTTCACCTTCACCGTCGAGGTCAGCCGGAGCACGGCACACCTCCACCTCGCCGGGGACCTGGACTACGACACGGGTGACACCCTGGTCCAGGAGGCCGACCGGTGTCTCACCGACCACCCGCACCTGCGCGAACTGCGCCTGGACTGCGCCCACCTGTGCTTCTGCGACTCGGTCGGCATCTCCTCCCTCCTGACGATCCACCGCAGGACCACGGCGCGGACGGTACGGCTGCGCCTGGAGAACTCACCCCCGTTCCTCCAACGCCTCCTGGACGTCACCGGAATCCAGCAGCTCTTCGCCCAGCCGCAGACCTCGCAACAGGCGGAGTAGCCGTACGGCGCTCCGGTCCCGGGGTGGCAGGCCCGTGGGGCGGGCTTCAGCCGACGGAGGCGAGGACGGCGTCGGCCATCGCCCGTTCACCGGCGGCGTTGGGGTGGAAGGGGGCGGCGGCGGAGGTGACCAGCGGTTCCACCCACCGGGTCGCGGCAGGCTTGCAGACGTCGTGGCCGACGGACTTGCTGTACGTGTCCACATAGGTCGCGCCGCGGTCCGCGGCCTGCTTCGCGATCACGGAGTTGAGACGCTTGTGGATGTCCCGCAGCCAGGGAGCGTCCCGCTTGGCGATCGAGACGACGGAGGGGCAGTTGGTCCCGTCGTCGGGCACGATCGCGGGGTAGCCGGTGACCAGGACGCGGGCCTGGGGCGCCCGTGCCCGGATGCCGTCGACAGCCGCCGCGATCCTGGGCGCCACGTCGTCGATCGTGCGGGCGAGGGTGTCGGTGCCGGTCCAGGTGTAACTGGTCCTGCACGGGGAGCCGGAAGGGTTCAGCAGACCGAGGCCCACACAGCGGACGATGATGCTCGCGAACCCCACGTCGTTGCCGCCGACCGTGAGGGTGACGAGGTCGGTGTCGGCGCTCAGCGCGTCGTACTGGGGCGGAGCGGTGGGGTTCTGACTGGTCGTCAGGTGAACGGTGGTCGCCCCGCCGCACGTCACGTCCCTGGCGGCGGCCGGGTCCAGCGCGGCGGTCACCAGGGAGGGGTAGTTGCGGCTGGATCGCGTACAGGCCGCGTCGACCTGGTCGGGCACACCGGCAGCGGACGCGTACGAGTCGCCCAGGGCGACGTACCGCGTGACGTCGGCCTCCGCCGCGACCGCCGGAGCACCGGCCAGCCCGGTGATGGCGAGGAGAGCCGCGGAGGCGGAGGTGACGGCGACGACGGTGCGGGCGCTACGGCTCGGCAGGGGTGAGCGCATGACGATGCCTCTCGTCGGAGGAAGTCGGAGGAAGAGGGAGGGGCGCCACCTGGCCTGGCCGCGTCCGACAGCAGACGCACCGGGCCGCACCGAGGAAGCGCTTCGCGCAGTCGGTGACTGGTGCTACTGACTGGTCCTACTGGCAGGTAAATATCCGGTCGCCCCGCCGCACCGTCAAGACGCCGGGCAGAAATCCTTGGCGGGCGACCCCGTAGGCCGGGGCACGGCCAACCCGCCCGTGCCTGACGCGGGGCCATCCGGTCGCGGGTCGTGACGTTTCTCCCGGGCGGCCTCCGTGATGTCGGCCCCACCCCAGCCCGGCACCTGCGGCAGGGACGTACTCCTCAGGTCCGCGGGTATCCCGGCGGATGGGTGGCGGCGTACGGGGTAACCGGAGAGACGTCCTGGTAGTCCACGCGTACACATCACTGCGCCTTGCCCGCGGGAGGTCACATGCTGGGCCGTAACCCGTCGGACCGCACCGGCTCGGATAAGGGACACGGCATCCTCACCGACCGCTACCAGCTCGGTGAGCTGCTGGGCACGGGCGGCGCTGCGGACGTGTACGAGGGGACCGACCTGCGCCTCGGGCGGCCCGTCGCCGTGAAGATGTTCCGGCCCGGTGCCGACGCCGTCCTCGAGGACCGGTTCCGCGACGAGGCCGTGCTGCTCGCACGCCTTCATCATCCCGGGCTCGTCACCGTCTACGACGCCGGGCGGCACGCGAACCGCTCGTACCTGGTCATGCAGCTCGTCCAGGGGCCCACCTTGCGGCAGCAGCTCGCGTCCACCTCCATGGCTCCGGAGTCCGTCACCCGACTCGGCGCACGCCTGGCCGACGCTCTCGCCCATGTGCACGCGGCGGGAATCGTGCACCGGGACGTCAAGCCCTCCAACATCCTGCTGGACGCGGAACACAGGCCCTACCTCACGGACTTCGGCATATCCCGTCTCATCGACGCCACATCGCACACGGTCCCCGGGGCACTCATCGGCACCGCCGCCTACCTCGCACCCGAGCAGGTCATGGGCAAGGGGGCCGGCTCCGCCGCGGACGTCTACGCACTCGGACTCCTCCTGCTCGAATGCCTCAAGGGCGAACTCGAGTACGGCGGCCCGCCGTTGGAAGCGGCGATAGCCCGCCTGCACAGGCCGCCCGTCATCCCCGACCACGTGCCGGAGCCACTGGTGAGCCTGTTGCGCGACATGACGTCCGCCGACGAGGCCGAACGGCCGGACGCTCAGGAGTGCGCCGCCGCCCTCTCCGACATCGCCGTGGACCCCGCCACCGCACCGGCCGGTCCCCCCTTCCACGTCCCTGTCGCAGCGCAGGGGGAGGGCGGCCGGTTTGCTCCCGTCCCGGCCTCTCCATGGGAGGAGACACCTCAGCGACCGGCCCCGGCACCACTCCCCCGGCGTGCGCGGACGCTCCTTGTCGCCGGCGCCACGCTCATCGCCCTGACCGGTGCCACCCTCACCACCACCGTCCTGCTGCGAGGCGGCGCCGGCGAGCGGGAGGCACCCGCGTCGCCCACGTCCACCTCCGTACGGCAGAGCGTCGGAGCGCCATCGGCCGACCCCCCGGCTCCCCGGCCCGTCCGCCGGTCCACCGGGCAGCCACCGGCCGGTCTCCCGGAGCCCACCGCCTCCGCCGCCGGTGTGCCGTCCCGCGACCGGGACAGCGGGAGCGGTGAGCAGACGCAGGAGACCCCGGGTCAGGACCGCGCGGAGCGCGCCCCCGCGGGCAACGCTCCCGCCAAGGTGCCGCCCGATGACAAGGGCGCGCAGGGCCGCGGCACCCAGAAGGACGAGAAGGACAGGAAACCGGCCTCCGGCGACGGAGGGAAGCGGCAGGGGGGAAAGGCCGCGGAGAAGCCGGGCAGGTAGGCGTCGCCTACGTGAGCGGCCGCCCGCCGACAGCCCGGCAGCACCCATGACACGTGGTACGAGCGATCGGAGCGCCGAAGTGGCGCGCCCTCAAGGAAAGCAGGATGACATGGCGGATCTCCAGAAGTCCGACGACAGACAGCCGGCCGGGAACGACAGCCACGAGCCGTCCGTCGGCCGCGACGAGACGGCTGCCGAACGCGCCGACCGGCGCTGGGTGGAACTCCTTCAGGAGGTGCGGGTGGCGCAGACGGGTGTGCAGATCCTGCTCGCCTTCCTGCTCAGCGTCGCCTTCACACCGCGCTTCACCGAGCTGGGCAGCACGGATCGCACGATCTACGTCATCACCATCGTGCTCGGTGCCGCCGCCACCGGGGCGCTGATAGCTCCCGTCTCCTTCCACCGCTTCGTCAGCGGCCAGCAGATGAAGCCCCAGGCGGTCGAGTGGGCCTCTCGCATGACGGTGACGGGACTGCTTCTCCTGCTGTGCACCATCATGTGCGCCCTGTTGCTCATCCTGCGGGTGGTACTTGAGCACTCCGCGGCCCTGTGGGTCGTCTCGGGCGTCTTCCTGTGGTTCCTGGGCTGCTGGGTCGTACTTCCGGCCTGGGCGCGCTGGAGCAAGTAGCTCCGCCCGGCAGCCTGGTGGAGGCGTCAGCGAGCGCCGGCGGGGAAGGTCACGACACCTCGATACCGATGAGGCAGGTGTCGTCGTCGGTGTCCGAGCGGCTGTGGGTGAGCAGGAGGTCGAGCCGGCGCTCAAGGGTGGTGGCGGGGGTCTGAGCCATGGCGAGCAGTTGGGTGAGGGACTCCTGGACCGCGGTGTCCCTGCGTTCGATGAGGCCGTCTGTGTACATCAGCAGCGTGTCGTCGGGCTCCAGCTGGATCTCGGTCTCCTCGTACTCGGCCTCCGCCAGGGCCCCCAGGAGGAGCCCGCGGGGCATCGGCAGAGTGGTGGCTTCCCGCCCCCGTACCAGAACCGGCGGCAGGTGACCTGCCCTGGCCCAGCGCAGGACGCGGGTCTCCGGGTCGAAGAGGCCGCATACCGCGGTGGCGGTGACCTGTTCGGTGAGGTGGTGCGCCACGATGTTCAGCCAGGACAGCAGCTGGCCCGGCCCCGCGCCCGTGACGGCGAGACCGCGCATGGCGTTGCGCAGGACCACCATCCCGGTGGCCGCCTCGATGCCGTGGCCGGCGATGTCTCCGACGCACAGCAGTATCCGCTTGGACGGCAGGACGACGGTGTCGTACCAGTCACCACCGACCAGGGACTCCGTCTCCGCCGGCCGGTAGCGTACGGCGATCTGAAGGCCGGGAGCGTCCATCGGCGCCCGGGTCGGCGGCATGATGGCGTGCTGGAGTTGCAGGGCCAGCCGGTTGCGCTCGGCCGACTCCTGTTCGGTGTACGCCAGTTGGTCCCGGGTGGCGGCGAGCGCCACTTCGGTCCAGTGCTGGGAGGAGATGTCCTGGTAGGCGCCGCGCACCGCCAGGAGCCGGTCCTCGGAGTCCAGGACGGGTTCGGCGATGACGCGTACGTGGCGGGTCACCCCGTCGGGACGCATCAGGCGAAAGGCCGTCGATGTCGGGCGCCGGTGGTGCAGGACCGCCTGGAGGAAGCGGCCGATGGCGACGGCGTCGTCCTGGTGTGCGTAGTCGGTGAGTTCCTGCAGAGAGACCGGGTCATCGGTGACCGACCGCCCGTACAGGGCGTAGAGCTGCCCGTTCCAGGTGATCTTGCCCGTGACGAGGTTCTGCTCGAAACCGCCGATACGGCCGAGGCGCTGCGCGTGCTGCAGCAGACTGGCGAGCCGGGCCGTCTCGTCCTCGATCCGCCAGATGAGCAGGACACCGGCGCCGTGCCTGGTGATGCTGAGGTCGGCGACGGTCGCGAGCGGTACCTGGTCGACGAGGGCGGTGAGCGTCATCCGCTGCGCGCGGAACGGCTCACCCGTGGCGTAGACGCGCTCGACCTTCTCGAAGAGCTCGCTGTCGCCGACCGCCATGGGGTACGCCTCCAGCAGCAGGGCCCCGCTGACGGCGCCGCGCGGACGTCCCGCCGGGTCCACGAAACCGCTGTTCACATGGCGGATGCGGAAGTCGCTCAGATCCCCTTCCCCGTCCAGGTGCGGGGTGAGGACCAGCGCGGGGTCGTACAGCCCGTCCGCGAGATCCGCCAGCTCCGACACGTCGGCCAGCTCCCGCGCGGCGGGCAGGTGCACACCGGCGGCCGGGAGGCTTTCGAGGGTGTGGGCGCACAGCTCGGCGAGGGCTTCGATCTGGTGCACGATGGCCGGTGAGTGCGGGGTGAGCGGCTGGGGCCAGCAGATCTCCAGTACGCCGTGGATTCGGCCACCGGTCCCGGCGAGCAGCGCGACACGGCCGCCGTTGGGAGTCTGCGTGTGGCCGATGGAGGGAACGCCGGCTTCGGCGAGGGAGGAGAGCCGGACGGTGCGGCGCTCGCTGAGTGCCTGGCGGGCGACTGTCGCGACACCGGGCGGTACGTACCGCCAGCGCCCCGCTTCCTCGGCACTGAACCCGGCGTGACCGCACAGTGTGAGGGAGGCGTCCGAACCGGCTGACCAGACGGCCACAGCGGTGGCTCCCAGCGGGGCCAGCGCGTGTTCGAGCAGCGATTCGGCCACGGCCTGCGTGTCCCGGGCGGCCAGCGCGGCGCTCTCGGCCGTGCGCAGCCGCACGGCGAGGGAAGGGGCGGTCTCCCCTTCCCGTGCGCCGTCGCCGATGGTCCGCTCGACGAAGTTCCCCGCGATGTGGGCCACCTGGTCACGGGCCGACTCGTTGATGATCTCGGCCGCCAGTTCCAGCTGCGTCACACCTGCCTGGTCGGCGAGTTCCGCGAGCTGCCGCGTCGCCTGTGCGGGCCCGCACTGGAGCCGCTCGACCAGGATTCCCTTGGCGAGCTCCACCAGGGCGCGGCCCTCGGCCGCGGCGTGCGCCGCGCGTACCTCCCCGCGAAGCCGTTCGACGGTGGCGGCCAGGCGGCCGACGTTGGAGGTACGGTCGGCCGGGGGCTCGTCCCCTGGCACCGGGCGGTGCGTCAACGCGGCCCCGGGAACGGCCACGGACTCCGCCCGGGGGGCGGGCAGCGCGTCGTCCGCGACGAGATCTCCGTCGTGTTCGGGAGTGCTCATGGTGCTGCTGACTCCTCGGTGGGTCGGCCGGTCCCGCCGGTGGTGCCGCGGGAGGTCTGTCGGTTCTCGGCGAACGCCGCTGGGGTCTAGCGGTCGTTCAGCCATCGGCTGACACACGCGATGAGGTCGTTGGCATCCAGCGGCTTGGTGACGTAGTCGTTGGCGCCGGACGCCAGACTCTTCTCCCGATCCCCCGGCATCGCCTTCGCGGTGACGGTGATGATGGGCATGTCCGCGTGTGCGGGCATCTGCCGGATCGCGGCGGTCGCCTCGTAACCGTCCATCTCCGGCATCATCACGTCCATCAGGATCAGGTCGATCTCCGTGTGCTCGGTGAGTGTCTCGATGCCCTTGCGGCCGTTCTCGGCGTGCAGGACCTGGACGCCGTGGAGCTCCAGGATGCCACTGAGCGCGAAGAGGTTGCGGGCGTCGTCGTCGACGACGAGCACGGTACGGCCGTGCAGACCGGAGTCGATGGCCGGAGAAGTCTGCTGACGGGACTCCTCGGGCCGCCGTACCAGGGGCACGACGGCGCCCGGCTGCTCGGCCGAGAGGTGAAGCGCGATGCGTTCGCGCAGTTCGTCCAGGCTGGAGAGCAGTTCCAGCGGCCGCTCGTGCGCACGGGACTGGAGCGCCTGCTCGTGCCCCGCGTCCAGACGGCGGTTGTTGTGCGCGAGTACCGGGACGGTTCTGAGCGCGGCGTCACCGTCCATCGCGTCCAGGAAGCGCAGGGCTTCGCCGTTGGGCATGTCCAGTTCCAGGACCACGCAGTGGAACGGCTCGGCGGCGAGGACGGCCGCGGCTTCCCGCGACCCCAGGGCCGCGATGACCTCGATGTCCTCACGGTCGGTGAGCTCGCGTCCGCCGGTGAGCTCGGCCACCGCGCTCTGGGCGACGAGGGAGAGCAGACCGCCCGGGCGCTCCTCGATGACCAGCAGCCGGCGCGTCTGCCGGGGCTGGGCCGCCTTGGCCGTCACCGCACGCTGGCCTCTCCCGGACGGCTCGGACTCGCTGCCCTGCCCGGCCGGGCCGGCCGGTTCGTCGGCTGTCTCCGCCCGGAAGTCCGCGCGTGCGACAGGGAGGTAGAGCGTGAAGGTGCTGCCCTCGCCGGGTGTGCTGTCGACCGTGAGGGCGCCACCGAGCAGGTGCGCGATCTCGCGGCTGATGGACAGTCCCAGCCCGGTGCCCCCGTACTTGCGGCTGGTGGTGCCGTCCGCCTGCTGGAACGCCCCGAAGATGGCTTCGAGCTGCTGCTCGGCGATGCCCACGCCGGTGTCCGTGACGCGGAACGCCACGATGGCGCCGCCGCGGTGGACGGGGCCCGGAAGCTCGCTGTCGGACGCCTGCTCGATACGGAGCTCCACGCTTCCGCGTTCGGTGAACTTGACCGCGTTGGAGAGCAGGTTGCGCAGGACCTGCCGGAGTCTGGAGTCGTCGGTGACCAGGTCGGCGGGGACGCCGGGTGCGGTGGTGATGGTGAAGCCGAGGCTCTTCTGCGTGGTCATCGGCCGGAAGGTGGCCTCGACGTAGTCGAGGAGCTGGCGCAGCGCGACACGTTCCGGATGGATGTCCATCTTGCCCGCCTCGACCTTCGACAGGTCGAGGATGTCGTTGATCAGCTGGAGCAGGTCGGACCCTGCCGAGTGGATGATCCCGGCGTACTCGACCTGCTTGGCGGTGAGGTTGCGGTTCGGGTTCTGGGCGAGCAGCTGCGCGAGGATCAGAAGGCTGTTGAGAGGCGTCCGCAGTTCGTGGCTCATGTTGGCCAGGAACTCCGACTTGTACTTGGAGGCCAGCGAGAGCTGCTGGGCACGCTCCTCCAGCTCCTGGCGCGCCTGCTCGATCTCCAGGTTCTTGCCTTCGATGTCGCTGTTCTGGGCGGCCAGCAGGGCGGCCTTCTCCTCCAGTTCCGCGTTGGAGCGCTGGAGCTCCTCCTGCTGCACCTGCAGCTGCTCGGAACGCGACTGCAGTTCGGCGGCGAGCCGCTGCGACTCGCCGAGCAGCTCGTCGGTGCGGGCGTTGGCGACGATGGTGTTGACGTTGACGCCCACCATCTCCATGAGCTGGTCGAGGAAGTCCCGGTGTACGGGGGTGAAGGCCGTGAACGAGGCCAGCTCGATGACACCGAGGACCTGGTCGTCGACGACGATCGGCAGCACGATCAGACTGCCCGGCGTGGTGCTGCCGAGCCCGGAGGAGATGCGCACGTAGTCGCCGGGCACTCCGTCGGCGGCGATGGTGCGGCGGCTGCGCGCCGCCTGGCCGACGAGGGATTCACCCAGCCGGAAGCGGTCGTGGTCGCCGTTGCCCGCGGGGCGCCCGTACGAGCCGACGAGTCTGAGCTCGATGCCGTCCGGGGACTCCTCAGCGAGGTAGAAGGCGCCGTACTGGGCGCAGACCAGCGGGGTCAGCTCGTCCATGACCAGCTCACCGACCACGGCGAGGTCGCGGTGCCCCTGCATCAGGCTGGAGATCCGGGCCAGGCTGGACTTCAGCCAGTCCTGTTCCTGGTTGGCCCGGGTCGTCTCGCGCAGCGAGCCGACCATCGAGTTGATGTTGTCCTTCAGCTCCGCGACCTCACCGGACGCGTCGACGGTGATCGACCGCGTCAGATCGCCCTCGGCCACGGCGCTGGTCACCTCGGCGATGGCCCGCACCTGGCGGGTGAGGTTGCCTGCCAGCTCGTTCACGTTCTCGGTGAGGCGCTTCCACGTACCGGAGACGCCCTCGACCTCGGCCTGCCCGCCGAGCCGGCCCTCGCTGCCCACCTCGCGGGCGACGCGGGTGACCTCGGCGGCGAAGGCCGAGAGCTGGTCGACCATCGTGTTGATGGTCGTCTTCAGCTCCAGGATCTCGCCGCGGGCGTCGACGTCGATCTTCTTGGACAGGTCACCGTTGGCGACGGCGGTGGTGACCAGGGCGATGTTGCGTACCTGCCCGGTCAGGTTGTTCGCCATCGAGTTGACGTTGTCGGTGAGGTCCTTCCAGGTGCCTGCCACGTTGGGCACCCGGGCCTGGCCGCCGAGCTGTCCCTCGGTGCCGACCTCGCGTGCCACGCGGGTCACCTCGTCGGCGAACGCGGACAGGGTGTCCACCATGGTGTTGATGACCTCGGCCAGTGCGGCGACCTCGCCCTTGGCCTCGACCGTGATCTTCCGCGACAGGTCACCGCGCGCGACGGCGTTGGCCACCTCGGCGATGGAGCGCACCTGGCCCGTCAGGTTGGAGGCCATCACGTTGACGTTGTCCGTGAGGTCCTTCCAGGTCCCGGACGCGCCCCGCACGGTCGCCTGACCGCCCAGGTTGCCCTCGGTGCCCACCTCGCGGGCGACGCGCGTCACCTCGTCGGCGAACCCCGACAGCTGGTCGACCATCGTGTTGATGGTCTCCTTCAGCTCCAGGATCTCGCCGCGCGCGTCGACCCGGATCTTCTGGGTGAGGTCTCCCTGGGCGACGGCCGTCGTGACCTCGGCGATGGAGCGCACCTGGGCGGTCAGGTTGTCGCCCATGACGTTGACCGACTCGGTGAGGTCCTTCCAGGTGCCGGAGACGCCCTTGACGTCCGCCTGCCCGCCGAGGCGGCCTTCCGTGCCGACCTCGCGGGCGACGCGGGTCACCTCGTCGGCGAAGGCGGACAACTGGTCGACCATCGTGTTGATGGTCTCCTTCAGCTGCAGGATCTCGCCGCGCGCGTCGACGTCGATCTTCTGCGACAGGTCACCCTGGGCGACCGCCGTCGCGACCTGCGCGATTGAGCGCACCTGGGCGGTCAGGTTGCCCGCCATGAAGTTCACGGAGTCGGTCAGGTCACGCCAGGTACCGGAGACTCCCTTGACGTCCGCCTGGCCACCGAGACGGCCGTCGGTGCCCACCTCCCGGGCGACGCGGGTCACCTCGTCGGCGAAGGCGGACAGCTGGTCGACCATCGTGTTGATGGTGTTCTTCAGCTCCAGGATCTCGCCCCGCGCGTCGACGTCGATCTTCTGCGACAGGTCGCCGAGGGCCACAGCGGTGGCCACGTGCGCGATGTCGCGCACCTGGGTCGTCAGATTGCCCGCCATCGCGTTCACGGAGTCGGTCAGATCCGCCCAGGTGCCCGATACGCCGGGAACCTCCGCCTGGCCGCCGAGCGTCCCCTCGGTGCCTACCTCGCGTGCGACCCGGGTCACCTCGGAGGTGAACAGCGACAGCTGATCGACCATGCCGTTGAACACGGTGGCGATCTCACCGAGCAGGCCGTCCGCCGCGTCGGGCAGGCGCGTACCGAAGTCCCCGTCGCGCACCGCGGTCAGCCCGTCCAGCAGCTGCCGCAGCTCCGGCTCCCCCACCTTGCCGGTTCCCCGCGACCGTGTCCGCTGCACCGGACGCGAGCTCTCGACCGTCGTCTCAGCCATGACCAATCCTCGTTGCGTTCCGGGCACCCGGCCGACCAGAAAAACAGGACAACTCCACGGTCCACAGCTGGACCGGCCCCTCCGTGCCTCACGACGGCGACCAGAGATCATTGCCGTGCGACAAAATTCTGAGGAAGCCTATCCCGACGCCTGGGGAAGCGGTACCGAGTCCCCCTCAGGCCGGCCGGACACCCGCACGGCGCGGTCGAGGTAGAAGCGGATGGTGGTCCCGCTCACGCCGGTGTGCGTACGCACGAGGTCGCTGAGGCAGTTGACCAGCAGCAGGCCGCGGCCGCCCGGCCGGCCCGGCGGGGGGAGGTGACGGCCCGCGAGCGGGTCCGTCAGGTGCCCGCGGTCGCGTACCTCACACACGACCTGGTCGCCCTCGGCCCAGATGCGCAGGGTTCCGGTGCCGCCGCCGTGGAGGACGCTGTTGGTGGTGAGTTCGGCCACAGCCAGAGCGAGGTCGTCGAGACGGGCCGTGGGCAGTCCCAGAGCAGCGGCCCGGCGCCAGGCGAACGTACGGACTTCGGGCAGCGCGCGGCCGTCGAAGGCGAAGGCGGACGCGCCCTGCGGTGGACGGGGCAGCGGCTGGTTGCAGGCGGCTGCCGTACGGTCGGGGTCGTAGGCGGTGCTGGGGCGCTCGATCGCGTCCTCGATGATTACCGGGTGGGTGGCGTGGGCGTCCGCGAGGACCCGCTCGTCGAGCCGGGCGGTGTCGTACGGGCACAGGATGGTGATCGGCCGGCCCGTGAAGGCGTGGTTGATCAGCGCCTCGTGCTGGACGCAGGCGGGGTACTCGGCCTGGCTGCGGCCCGGCCAGACCGGCTCGCCGATGATCCGCACGCGCGCGCCGGGGTGGGCGTCGGCGAAGGCGCGCAGTACGCGGGGGATGATCCGCCCGGGGTTGCGTCCGGCCTCCGCCATGTCGATCAGGCTGGTCTTCTCGGCCCGGTCGCCGAGTGCGGAGGTCAGCAGGTCGAGGCGTCGCCGGGGGACGGCGACCGCCACGGGCTCCCCCGCGGCCAGTCCATCGGCGATGAACGGGATCGTGCCGGCCAGATACGTGTCGTCGTCCCGGTAGAACAGGGCGGGATGCCCGAACGGCTCGCTCATCGGACTCCCCCGGACAATCCCTCGACGTGGTCACACGCGCCCTATTGTCACTCATGCCTCCCCCGCGGAAGGGCCGGTCGAACCCCCGGACCCCGGAGCTCTCACGCGACACGCCCTCGGGTGCGCCGTGGGCCGCGGCGCACTCGGCCGGCGATCCGCGCATGCGCTCGGTCCGCGAGGGCAGACGGCAAGGCACACCTCGACCAAGGAGCCCTCCATGATGGTTGTCGGAATTGTCGCCGTATGCATCGTTCTCGCCGTCCTCGCCTTCCTCGTCCCCCGCTTGTCCCGCCACCCCGAACGCGGCACCCAGCGAACCCTGGGAGCCGGGTCACGCGCCGGCGGCAAGGCGCCCGGTGTCCTGGGCCGGCTCTTCAGCAAGCCCTTCCGCAGCAGCTCCAAGGCCGTGGGCCGCAGCGGCTCCGCCGGGCGACGAGCCCGTGGCCGTATGCCCTTCTAGGACCTCGTCCCCGGACTCCGCGTGCGCCCCTGCCCCTGATTCCGACGCCCGTCCGACAGGACTCCCCTCCGGCCGGCCCGATATCTGGGAGCATGACCGTCATGGGGACGGCAGGGACTTTCCGCGGGCACACCGGAGCGTCCTACGGGGGTGAGGTGCGGGTATGGGCCCTGCCCACCCCGGAGGCGGCCTCGGCGCCCGTACTGGACCTGACGACGCTCGACGGGACGGAACGCCGGCGCATGGCCGCTTACGCCCGGGACAGCGACCGCCTCCTCTACGCCTTCGCCCACACCGCGCTCCGCACGGTCCTGTCCGCCCTGACCGGCGTAGCCCCCGGCGAACTCCGCTTCTCCCGAGCCGCCTGTCCGTGCTGTGACAAGCCTCACGGGCGGCCGGTACTCACTCCCGCGTCGCTGGAGTTCTCGCTGTCCCACAGTCGCGATCTGGTCCTGATCGGCGTCGCGCCGACCGCGATAGGCGTCGACACGGAGCCCGTGCCGGAGCCCGGAACGGTGGAGCAGATCTCGAAGATGCTGCACCCGGCGGAACGTGACGAGGTCGAGGCGGCACCTCCCAGGGACAGGCCGGCGGTCTTCGCCCGGCTGTGGGCTCGCAAGGAGGCTTACCTCAAGGGCCTGGGTACCGGCCTTGGCCGCGACCTCGCGGCGGACGACGTCCGGGGCCCGGTCGTCGCGGGATGGCAGCTCACCGACCTCTCCGTGGCTCCCGGACAGGCGGCCGCCGTCGCCGTCAGCTCCCCGGTGCCGTGCGGGGTCAGCGTCCACCGCACCCTCCCGCCGAAGTGATCCGGGCACCAGCAGCGTCTTCCCGGGCGGTACCGTGCGGCGCGATCACCAGGGGCCGGCCACCGAGCACCACACCTGCGGCAGTGCTCGCAGGTGGCCGAGCACCTCGGCCTGTTCGCTCTCTCCCCGCCCCCGGGCCGCCGCGCGCACGAGATGACGGCGGGCGGACTCCAGAAGGCGCAGGGCCCACCGGCCACGGCGCAGGCGCTGGGCGAGCCGGGCGAGCCGCAGCGCGCGTGCCGCCCGGCGAAGCTCCGGGCAGGTGCCAGGCGGGCCCGTGTCCAGGCGGGAGAGGAGCAGACGCAGATCGCACCAGAAGGTGCAGGAGCAGCGGGCCGGCCCGACGCTCGCCCTCCGCCGCGCCGCTCGTGACCCGGGGGCCACATCAACGGGGGAACTTCAATACGCAATTCTCTCCATGCCGGGCAGAGGCGCGCCTTGGCATGGTTGCCCCGAAGGAAAAGGCCAAGACCGGTTGGCCGGATCAAGGAGGCAAAGCGCAGTGAACCGACTCGCATCAGTACTGGCCGCCACCGCCCTGGCAGCGACCAGTGCACTGGCACTCTCGGGAACGGCCCAGGCTGCTTCAGCGCAGACAAGACCCACGGCAGACGCGGTACAGATCTCCGCCGACTGCTACACCAGCGGTGGAAAGCTGTACTGCAGCAACCAGGCACACACGCCTATGTACGAGCACCGTAGCTTCTCGTCGCGCCAAGTCGACATGCTCGAAACGCCCTGGAGCGTCTTCAACTGCTGGGGGCACGGAGACCGGCACTCCGGAGGCAACGACATCTGGTACTGGACCATGGGCGACCTCTTCGCGCGATGGGGAAACGTGCCCGCATCGGTCGTGTTCACGTCCCAGGACCCACCCGCCGGTATGGACCAGTGCTGACAGCCGCACCCGTGACGGCCGAGTGCCGGGCAACATGCCTCTGAGTGTCCACCCATCCCCTTGAGGAACAGCGCTACTACCGCGGCGCCCGGCGGCGCCGGAGCGACCAGGACCCAGTGATCCACTCGCGGTGGCGCCGGACGAACGGTCCGGCCGGCCCGGTGCGCATACCCGCACGGTCGGCGGTGGCGCGGACGGAGCCCTGCAAGGAACGCGGTCTGTGGCCGGTGTACAACTTCAACCGCATCCACGTCGTCCCGCCGTGCAACATCACCGACGAGGAGGCCCGGTACAGGCGGACACCCTCGGTACCGATCGCCTCAGCCCGCTTCGTCCGAGGGAGCTCACCGGACGAGCACGTCAGGGCTGTCACCTTGTCCGGGCAGGAGTCAGTGCGGCTGGTCACCGGTGCGGGCGGTCGGGGTTCAGTCGTCGGCGTGCACCGGGTGCATGCCGGGGAAGTGCGGGCCTGCCAGCGGGGCGTCGTTCTCGCGGCAGTACGCACGCCATGTCTGCCGCTGGGCGACTGCTTTGTCCGGGTCCCAGTCGTCTGTTCCGTGCCAGTGCGGTTGCCGCAGCTCGGCTGGGGTGTGCAGCACGTCTCCGACCAGCACCAGGCGCTCTTGTCCACTGTGCAGTACGGCCACTGCGGATCCGGGCGTGTGACCGGGAGCGGCCCGCAGACTCAGCCATGGAAAGAGTTCCGTTCCCGGTCCTTCCCACAGGTGCATCCGGTCGGTGAGCGGGGCCAGATGAGCGCGGATGGCGGGGTAGGTGCCGCCTTGCGTGTAGTGACGCCAGTCCTCGCCGTGGACGTGGTGCCGCGCGCGGGAGAAGTGGACGTCGCTTTTGACGGTGGCCCACCCGATGTGGTCGGCGTGGAGGTGGGTCAGGACGACGTCGGTGACATCTTCCGCGGCGACGCCGTGGCCACTGAGGGCGGCGGGCAGCAGGCCGTGGCGCGGCGCGGTGAAGGGAAAGAAGTCGGGGTCGGGTCCGGCGCCGACGTCGATCAGCACGATCCGTTCCTCGGGTCCCAGGACGAGGAATCCTCCGTAGGGGAACTCCAGCAGGCCGTCGGCGTTCAGGAGGTTCTCGCGCCGCAGTTCGTCAGGTGTGACATCGGCGAAAAGGTCAACGGGCTCCATGACGGCGTATCCGTCGATGAGCGGGTGGACGGCGAGTTGTCCCAGGCGCATGCATGTGCCTTTCCAGCGGACGTGAGCTCTGACCATGAGTGTTGTTCCCGGCGCGGCGGCTGTCCTTGGGAACTCCGCCGAGTGGCTACGCGGTTGCGCCTGCATGAAGGGCCGGAGCGCCGGATCAGATAAGTACGGGGTTGAACACTACCCGAAAGGGGAACAAATCTCCTCAAATCTTCCAGAGCGGAGGAGTTTGGGATGGCCCACTCCAGTTCCGGATCCGATGTGCGAGCGGAAGAGGCGGGGATCGGGCGTCGCGGCTTCGTCCGGGATCACGGCCTCGGCAGTGCTGAGCGCAGCGAAGCCGTTGATCAAGTGGTCGGTCGAGTACGTGAACTGGGTCTGCGCACGGTCCGCATGGTGGTCGTCGATCAGCACGGCGTTCCCCGGACCAAGTTCCTCTCCGCGCCGGCCGCTGAAGCTGCCTTGGTGCGGGGGCTGAACTTCTCCAGCGCCATCTACCAGCTGGACAGCGGCAACACCGTTTTCACCGGCGGGTTCGTCGCTGACGCCGATCTGGATATGCCTGAGATGACCGGCTTCCCCGATGTCGTGGCCGTTCCGGACCCCAGCTCCTTCAGGGTCCTGCCCTGGGCCGACCGCACCGGGTGGATTCTGTGCGACACCTACTTCCCCTCCGGGCTGCCCAACCCGCTGTGTGGCCGGGGGCTGCTCCGCCGGCAGCTGGAGGTCCTTGGCCACGAGGGACTGCGGTACGTCGCGGGGCTGGAGGTGGAGTTCCTGGTCGTGCGGCGTGATGTCCAGCGCATCGCCCTGGACGACCTCGGCCACCCGCCGCCCGTGCCGGCGGTGTCCGCGTCGGCCCACGGTTATCAGTTTCTGTCGGAGACGCGCCTGGACTCCGCGCACGCGGTCCTGGATCCGCTGCGAGACGCCCTGTGGGAGGTGGGGCTGGCGCCCAGGACCATGGAGGACGAGTGGGGCCCAGGGCAGTTCGAGTTCACGTTCAGCCCCATGGAGGGCTTGGCCGCCGCAGACGCGATGGTCCTCCTGCGCTCCACGGTCAAGCAGGTCTGCGCCCGGCACGGGTTCGTGGCGTCGTTCATGAGCGCCCCCACCTGCCGCACTCCTTCCCCTCCGGATGGCACCTGCACTGCTCCCTCACCACCCATGAGGGAGCCAACGTCTTCGCCGACGAGCACCGCACCCCCTCGCGGAACGGCTTGCACTACATCGCTGGGCAGCTCCGCCACGCAGCGGCACTGACCGCGTTCGCCACTCCGACAGCCAATGGGTACGGGCGCTACCGCCCCTATTCCTTCGCGCCGTGGCGCATCGGCTGGTCGGTGGACAACCGCGGTTCTGCCATCCGCGTCGTCGGCGGGCCGGGAGACACCGGCACGCACGTGGAGAACCGGCTGGGTGAGCCCTGCGCGAACCCCTACCTGTACATGGCAGCCGACCTCGCCGCCGGCCGGGACGGTATGACCCGCGCCGTCCAGCCGCCGCCGGCGGAGACGTCCGACCCCTACGCGGGTGAGAGTCGGCTCCTGCCCCGCACTCTGGCCGAGGCCGTGAGCGCGCTGGAGGAGTCGGACTTCTACCGCGGCGAGTTCGGGGACCGGTTCGTCTCCTACTACGTGAAGATGCGCCGCTGCGAGATCGCCCGAAGGCAGGAGGCGATCCGGGCGGCCGGCGCAGGCGGCGAGGGCAGTGCCGGCGGCAAGGCCGCGGCAGAGGACTGGGAGATGAGAGAGTACTTCGAGTTCTTCTGAACCCGGCCCGGCCCCGGAGCGGCGCTTCATCGCCCGGCCGCGATGCCCGACCAGAAACCACCGAACAGCTGTCGTGTCATGGCCCGCGAACGTTCGCCCTGCCGGTGCGCCTGAGCGGTCAGGGCTTCGACGTCGACCCCCTGCTCCTCCAGCGCGTCACGGTTCATCGCCACCCGGCGGTCGAGTTCCTCCGGGGTCACCTCCGGATGGAACTGCACCGCCAGGCAACGGCCGTGCGCGTATACCTGCGGTGCCACCGGGGTGCGGGCCAGCAGGGTGGCGCCCACGGGGACCGCCAGCAGATCGTCGTGCCAGTCCAGCCACGGCCCGGTCGGCAGCGTCGCGGAGTCCACACTGTCGACCTCCACCCAGCCGATCTCCGAGCTCGGGGCTTCCCGGGAGGGGGCTCCCAGCTCCTGGCTCAGGACCTGCGCCCCGTAGCAGATGGCGAGGACCGGGATCCCTCGCTCGATCGCGGCTCTGTAGACACGGCACTCCTGGGCTCGAGCCTCCTGCGTCGCCTCGTCCCGTACCGAGGACAGCGATCCCAGCGAGACCACCAGATCGGCCTCCTCCAGCAGCTCTTGGACCGGCCAGGGCTGGGAGCGCGCACGATGACACATGCGCACCTCGCCCAGCCCGTGCATGTCGAAGCACTCGGTCAGGTATCCGAGAGCGTCCAGTTCCTCATCAGCGACGGTCAGGACCGGCACGGCACACCTCGCAGTCGGCGTTAGGGAACAGCGGGGGCTGGACGGGAGCACGTGCCTCCCGCGACCGGCGGCGGCACCGCGCAGGGCCGGGGGAGTCGAGTCGGCACAGCGCTGCCCCCGCCACTCATGTATACCCGCCGAGCGCCGGTTTCAATTCCGAGAATCACGAGGTCACGCGCTCGAGACGCCACCTGCACGGAACGCAGTCGCGACCGGGGCTGCCGTGGGAGAAAGGCGGCCCCAGCGTGACGTGGACGCCCGGCACCGAGTGGACGCCCGGCACCGATTCGAGTGGGCAGACCCGCGATCCTGCCGATCTGCTCAGGGCGGAAGAGCCGGACACGCCGAGTCCCCGGATCGCCTGGACGACGGCCCCACGGGGCCCGGTGACAGTGCGCCGCAGCGCGTTTCCCTGGTGCGGGCGTGAATTACACGCGGGCGCACTTCTTTGCTCACAGTCACCAACTATGCGCCCTGCGTGAACAGATGGTGCGCGGGAAGTCGACAGGTAAGACCCCAATGATAGCGGCTTCGCCGAGGCGACTCCTGTCAAAACAGGGCGTACCGTCTACAAATGGGCAGATACCGGCTGCGCCCGGTGGCATCCCCTGCTAATCGCATGGCGGAGCTTCACAGTTCTGCGGGCCAGGCGCGGCTGGGGCACCAGGCCGCTGCCCCCCAGCGGCCTGGTGCGCCACCGCCGTCTCCTTTTCCTGGCCGCGCAACGAGTCACGTGCCCGGCCCTTTTCGCCCACGAGACCGCAGAACCGACGCGGTGATACGCACGAACGACGTTTCCGGAGGAAATCGAGGCATGCTGGTCATCCAGAAATACGGAGGGTCCTCGCTTCAGGGCGCGGACCGCATCAGAGCGGTCGCCGAACGGGTTCTCACCACCCGGCGCGGCGGCCATGACGTCGTCGTCGTCTGCTCGGCCATGGGCGACACCAGCGACGAACTGATCGGCCTGGCGCGGACGGTCAGCAGTGACCGCCCTGCCCGGGAGATGGACATGCTCCTCACCTCCGGTGAACGAGTCTCCAACGCGCTGGTGGCGATGGCGGTCCACAACCTGGGGGGCACCGCCAAGTCGCTGTCGGGGGCACAGGCCGGCATCCATACCGACGGGCACCACGGCTCGGCGCGCATCACCGCCATCGAACCGGTCCGGGTACGCGAGGCGCTCGACGTGGGGGCCGTGCCCTTCGTGAGCGGCTTCCAGGGAATCTGCCCGCAGAGCGGAGACCTCACGACGCTGGGGCGCGGCGGATCGGACGTCACGGCAGTGGCCCTGGCCGCCGCGATGAACGCCGACCTGTGCGAGATATACACGGACGTCGAAGGTGTCTACACCGCCGATCCGCGCGTCGTCCCCGCGCCCGCCGACTGGAAGCTCTGAGCACAGTGGAGATGCTGGAGATGGCCGCCGCCGGGGCGAAGGTTCTGATGCCGCGCTGTGTGGAGTACGCGCACCGTCACGGCGTTGACGTCCACGTCCGCTCCTCGTTCACGGACCGTCCGGGAACGCTGGTTTCGCATTCGTCGGAGGGTGATTCCATGGAGGGTTCCTGTATCACGGGGGTGGCTCATCTCAGGTCGGTCGCGCAGATCACCGTGTGTGGGCTCTCGGCGGACCCGAGCGCGACGACCAGCCTGTTCGAAGTTCTCGCCGAGGGGGGAATCCCGATCGACATGGTGCAGAGATCCCGTTCGGCGGCCGGCCACACGATGGCGTTCACCGTCCCGGCGTCCGACGGGCCACGGGCCACGGACCTGCTGAAGCAGCGGCGGGAGAACAGCGGTGACGAACACGTGAGCTGTGACCTCACCGTGAGCCAGGTTTCCCTCGTGGGAGTGGGAATCGGCGCCGGGCGGACCAGCATAGTCGCCCGTCTGTGCCGCACACTCACCGAGGCCGGCATCGACATCGGGCCGATCGCGGCCTCCGAACTGCGTATCTCGCTCCTGTGCCCCGCCGGCCGCCTCGACGAGGCGGTCCGAGCGCTGCACCGGGACTTCGGCCTGGACGGCGCCACCGAAGGCACTGTCGAAGCGGGAGCGATCCGGTGAACGCCCGGACGGCAGGAGTGGAACCCTTGGCCCTCAAAGTGGCTGTCCTTGGCTGCGGCGTGGTGGGCACCGAAGTGGTACGCCGGATACATGACGGCCGTGCGGAACTGGCCGAACGTGTCGGCGCGCCACTGGAACTGGTGGGCATCGCGGTGCGCCACCCGGAGCAGGACAGGGGCCTGGACGTCGATCCGGACCTGTGGACCGACGACGCCCTGGGGCTGGTCGAACGCGATGACGTCGATATCGTCGTCGAGCTGCTCGGCGGTCTGGAACCCGCTCGCTCCCTGGTCGTCACAGCCATGGCACGCGGGGCGTCCGTCGTGAGCGCCAACAAGGCGCTGCTGGCAGCGCACGGCCCGCAGCTTCACGCGACGGCCGCGCACCACGGCGTGGACCTGCTGTACGAAGCGGCCGTGGCGGCAGCAGTCCCGGTCCTCGGCCCGCTGCGCGACTCCCTGTGCGGGGACCGGATCGCCCGGATCACCGGCGTCGTCAACGGAACGACCAACTACATCCTCGACCAGATGACGCGCACCGGCGGCGACTACGCCGCAGCCCTGAGCGAAGCGATCGACCGGGGTTACGCCGAGGCGGACCCCTCGGCGGACGTTGAGGGAACGGACGCGGCGGCCAAAGCGGTGATCCTCGCCTCGCTCGCCTTCCACACCTGGCCCGATCCCGCACGGGTGCACCAGGAGGGGATAACCGGCGTGACGGCCCAGGACGTCGCGGACGCACGGGCCTGCGGCCGCGTCGTGAAGCTGGTGGCCCTGCTGGAACAGACCTGCGAATCAGACGGCAGCAGACAGGTACTGGCCCGGGTCCAACCGACCATGGTGGACCGTCGGCACCCCCTGGCAGACGTCTCAGGAGCAGACAACGCCGTGCTGGTGGAAGCCCACGCGGCCGGACTGCTGCTGTTCACAGGGGCCGGCGCGGGCGGCCTCCCCACCTCCGGACCCGTCCTCGGCGACCTGGTGACCGCGGCCCGCCGACGGCTGCAAGGCCGCTTCCAGAGCGGCCCCCTCGCGCGGCGAGCACCGGCCGGGCCGATCGGCACGCATACCGATCGAGGACTGCGAAGCCGCCACCACCTGCGGATACCGATTCAAGACCTCACCGCGGCACAGGCCGCGGTAAGCGTGGTACTGGCCCGCGCGAACATCGCCATCACCTCCATACGCACGACCGTGGACGCCCGAGCACTGTTGATCCTCACCGCGGATACCGAAGAAACGACACTGCGGCACACCCTGGGCGAGCTCGCAGCACTCCCCTCGGTCAGCGCCATGCCCCGCTCCCTGCCACTGCTCGACGCACATGAGGACCAGTGACCTTCGAACCCCGCTCCTTCCCTCAGCCCCACCCTGATCCCGGACAACGGCTCGCCGACGCCCCATGCCGGCTCGACGGCCTGCACCCTTCCCTGACGCCCGCACCGGCCGGAGCCACGAGCAGTGCGCCGTGGGCGGCGGACAGCGCGGTCGCCTCGCGGCCCTGGCCCCGACTTCGACGGGGGGCAAGCGCCACACCCCCGCCCCGACCACAACTTCCCTAGGAGATGCCCGATTCCGGCGGATGACCTGCATGGATTCCAGAGGAAGGCACGCTCATGAACACCCGTCAAACCTTCGACGTCGCGTACATCACTTACGCCGGGCACGATCCTGACCGTCTGGCAGTCCTACAGGCACTCCGGCGCAGAGGACTCACCTCGAAAGCCGTCCGCTGGTCGGATGACGACGTCGACTGGGCGACCTACCGCGTCGCGCTCCTGCGCAGCGCGTGGGACTACCCCGCCCACCGGAGCGAGTTTCTCGAACGGATGCACGACGCCGACGAAGAATGCGTCCTCATGAACCCGTTCGCCATTCTGGAATGGAACACAGACAAACGGTACCTGCGGACCCTCGAAGAGCAGGGCGTACCAGTGGTTCCGACGAATTGGCTGACCGCCGATCCTGCCCTGACCGACACCGAAGCCGCCCGGGAAATCCCGGACGGACCCCAGGACGTGGTGGTCAAGCCCTCCGTCGGCGCCGGCGGACGCCACTGTCTGCGCACCGGCGACCGCGCCCGCGCCCGTGCTTACGCGGTATCCCTCGCACGTCGCGGAGACCATGTCCTCATCCAGCCCTACATGACGTCCGTCGAAGGCGAGGGCGAGACCTCCCTCATCTACCTCGGTGGCACCTACAGCCACGCCATCCGGCGAAGCGACTCCTACCTCGGTCCGGAGACTCAGGTGCCCGACCTGATGGTCCCCGGAGGAGACGGGGTGGGTCCCATCCAGACCCACGAACCTTCGGACGACCAGCTCGAAGTCGCTGAAAGCGCACTGACCGCCGTCCCGGGGCGTGCCGCGGACCTGGCCTACGCGCGTATCGACCTGATCACCGACGCCACCGGAAATCCGTGTGTGACCGAAGTCGAGTTGGCCGAACCCTTCCTCTTCCTCGACCACTCCCCCGGTGGAGCGGACTCACTCGCCCTCGTTGTGTCCGAGGCAGTCCGGACGAGGACCTGAACCATCACGAGCATTCCCCCTGTGCACAACCACTGGGATCACGAGGAAGCTCCCTTCAGCGGGGACACCGTTTCCTCGAATACACCAGGGTGATCGTATTTTCCGGCAAGGTTATCGAACGCCGAAACACACCTGCCGATCGGAGCGAGATCAATGCGAAATCCGAATGCCTTCCTGAACGGCACCGCAGTTGTCGACTCGGGCGGCCTCTACCACATCGTCAACTGCCATACCCGAGAAGCCGCGAGGCTGAACAGAATGGCGCTGACCGGCACACTGCGCCTCCTCGCACCCACAGTGGCGTTCTCCGACTGCTGCGCCATGAGGAAGTGCTGGGACACCGAGTGCGTCACCGATGACGGCACCCATGCGTCCGACACGCTACGGGAATTTCACGCCCGCCGCGGCGTAGAGATCATCCAGCCATCCGTCGAATTCGCATTGACGGCAGGAAAGCTGTACGAGCACTGCATCGCCCAGCACGTCATGGGATCCGAAGTGCTGAGCTCCTGTCACGCGGCGCTACTGGCCGACCGGGAAGGAATTCCTCTCGTCTCCGTCAATGAGACGCGCTACTGTTACGTACCGATTTCCGGCATGGATTCCATGCAGGTCCACTTCGTCTGAAACACCATCGGGACGATCCTGAGACGAAGATCACGTCTGTGCGTTCTCATTCTTCTCGTAGTAGCGAGAGCGATCTGAGTTGCAGTGCTCTGGGGGCTGAATGGAGTCGGTTCCAGCCGTGCCCCGAGAAGGCATTGATCCGTGTTCCTTGAGTGGAATCACCACGCCAACGACGAGGGGCCCTGTGTCGTCACCGCACCCGCTGACCAGTCTTTTTTACCTCTCAGCGCAGACTGAAAAAGACTCGCTCAGATTGTTCAGGACCTCCAGCCAGTGATCTCCAATCTCATGTGCGGTTGGCAGCGCCATATCGTATACGATAGTCAGGCGTGCGGTTTCCTCGTAACTGGTCATTGCAGTGTAAAGGAGGACTTTTTCGGCGAGATCCGTGAACAGTGCCGCACGCACGGCGGGTTTTCCCTGATGAACCAGGCGTGGCCCGAAGTCCATGTGCGATAACCACGCTCCAACTGTGCTCGATTGACGAGCCACTGCGCGTGCGCCCATTTTTGGTGGAATGTTCGAAACAAGGAGACGTGCAGCGTCACGACGCCGGGACAGGCGCAGTCGCATAGTCTGTTCAATGACTTCATTCACGGCGGCACTGGCTGAACTTTCGTCACACGGCAGGAGGATGGGAGCAGCTACCACGGCATTGAGTAGCCGATACTCCTCGCCCTTTTTCCGAGTAGACATGGGCATTTTGATCGGCAAGGGTGGAAGATTGGCGCCCGTCAGCACTCCATGCCACTGACGGATGGCGTAAGCGAGACTTCCGAGATATACATCATTGACAGTTCCGCCAAACATGCGAGCGAGAGCGCGCAACTGAATCAGTGAAAAATCCATGTGCTCCAAACGGTGATCTCCGGACGGAAGAATATTGAATGCTCCCACATTTGCGGACGGTCTTCTTCTGGGAATGATTTCCTTGATCAATCCGCCCACTCCTCGCAGAGCTGGAAGGGCGGGACGGTAGGCTCGCGGACCACCCTGAGGATGGTCCGCGAGTAACTTGCGCGCGATGTAGGCCGCCGCCACACCGTCTTGAAGTGCATGATCGGCTCTGTAGCACAGCGTGTAAAGGCCGCCCCCCCTACGGATGAGCCATACATCCCAGGAAGGATGTGGAGCTGCTGGTAGAGGTCGGGCGAGCATCTGCCGCCCGATTTCGGATGCGTCATGCCCCTCGGACAGGTCCAGTTCGTGGACATGCGCAGCTAGGCTGACCTCTCCTACGCTATGCGCTGCAGTGCCATTCCCGCTAACTCGAAAGCGAAGCGATGGAACGGTCGGGTAACGTTCCCCTACCCTGCGGCTCAGTGATTCCAGGGTGGGTGGCAACCCCTGAAAGTCAAACATGTATCCAACGGGCAGGGGGCGCCCTGCGCCTTGTCGGATAGCCAGATCCACAGCCCGCAGGCGTACTGATGAGACGGATGTCCGGAGGGGCACAGGTGACCTTTCAGGAACAACACTGATGGTCAAGGCGCTGCTCAACGGCCAACGGTATTCACCGTTCCGATGTGTGGAGAGTTTTCGGTGATGTATGGCCATGCCGTTTGTGGCGACCGATTCGGGCTTGGAACCGTCGTGAACGGAGCCCAGTGTGTGCTTTCTCTGGGTCGAATGCGCGGGCCCGCAGGACAGTCAGGCAGGCATGGGCGGCGATGGCAAGGATGGTTCGTCGGTGCCAGGCGGGGCAGCGACGGACCTGGTAGTCGTCCAGACCGTATTCCTGCTTTGACGAGAAACTGGCCCCCGGCCGCTGACCACCTGAGCTCGGGTGTCTGACCCTCAGGGGGCAGTCATCGCCAGGACGACGTTGTGGCCGCCGAAGCCGAAGGAGTGGCTGACCGCAGCGCGGACAGCTTGTCGGCGGGGTTCCTTGGTCACGCAGTCGATGTCGAATTCGCGTGCGGGAGCGTCGGTGTTGGCGATCGGGGGCACTAGCTGATGCTGGATGGTCAGCACAGTCAGGGCTGCTTCGATGGCTCCTGCGGCGCCCAGGCTGTGTCCGAGTACGCCTTTGGACGCGGTGACAGAGGGGCGGTGCGCCAGGACGCGGGAGATCAGGGTCGCTTCCGTCGCGTCGTTCAGCGGCGTTGAGGTGCCATGGGCGTTGACGTGGTCGATGTCCTGAGGGGACAGACCCGCGTCCAGAAGGGCGGCGCGCAGAGCCGCTTCCGCGCCGGCTGCATCGTCAGGCGGAGCGGTGGGGTGATGGGCGTCGGAGCTGCTCCCACAGCCGGCAAGCATTGCCCGTGGTCGCGCGCCGCGGGCCCGGGCGTCGTCTGCCCGTTCCAGGACGAGCATTCCGGCGCCCTCTGCCATGACGAAACCGTCCCGGTCGGGGGCGAAGGGGCGGGATGCGCCGGTGATGTCGTCGATGCGGGTGGACAGGGCGCCCATACGGAGGAAGCCGGCGGTGGCAACAGGGCTGACTGCGGCCTCCGTGCCCCCCGCGACGGCGATGTCGCAGGCGCCGGCGGTAAGCATGTCCCGGGCGACGCTCAGTGCGCTGGCGCCGGAGGCACAGGCGGTGGTGACGCCCAGGCTGGTCCCCCGGGCGTCCAGGTCGATCGACACCTCTCCCGCCGCCAGGTTGGGGATGATCAGAGGGATGGACAGAGGGGAGATCATGTCCACCCCGTGCCGCTCGAGTCGCAGTGTCTGTTCTTCGAACTTGGCCGTACCGCCAAATCCGCAGCCTACGACGACAGCGACGCGGGTACCGTCCCAGGAGCGGGGATCGAGTCCGGCGTCCTGCACGGCCTCACGCGCAGCGAGGATGGCCAGCTTCACGAATCGGCCCATCCGCCATGACTTGCGTCCGATGCCCCGCTCCAGCTGCTCCAGGCCGCGCACGCGGCAGGAGAAGTCGATAGGAATCGCGGAGAGCTCGGGGTCCTTGGCGGCGGTCGAACGACCCCGGCACACCGCGTGCCAGGTGTCGATGGTCCCGTTGCCTGCGGGAGTGAGGAGGCCGAGACCGGTGACAGCGATGGCGGCCCGCTTCACGGGGTGGCCACTGTTTCGGTCTGCCGTGCCTGCAGGTAGGCGACGATTTCCGTGAGGGTGGTGGCTTTGGTCGCGTCTTCGGCCTCGACCTTCACTCCGGTGCGTTCCTGCAGGATGAGGATGAACTCGGCCAGAGCCAGGGAGTCCATGTCGAGTTCTTCCAGTGTCGCGTCGGGTCGGATGAGGTCATCGGGGATGTTGAACATGGTGAGGGCGGCGCGCACGGCTTCGAAGAGGTGAGTCCTGTCGGACAAGAGGGGTTCCTTTCGCAGGGCCGTCCGGCGTACCCGGGCGGATTGACGGTGGCTGGGTATGTACCGGTGTTCCAACGGATGGAGGGCTGATGGTTCACCACTGGATCAGGGCAAGGCCGGCGCTCGCGCCGCTGGCGAGTCCGAACAGAGCCACCAGGTCGTTGTCCCGCAGCCGTCCGCTGTCGACGGACTCGGCGAGTTGAAGCGGCAGGCTGGCCGTGGCCACATTCCCGTAGCGGGGGAAGGTGGAGATGACCTTGTCCGCAGGAATGCCCAGAGCGTCGCAGAAAGTCTCGGTGAAGGCGACGGACGCCTGGTGGACACAGACTGCTGCCAGGTCGTCCACTTTGACGCCCATGGAGTGCAGGGCTTCCAGACCAACTGCCACCATTTCGGCAAAGGAGGCCAGGAGGGCGTCGGAGTCGACGCGCAGTGTGGCCGGCCGGCCGTCGCCGAAGAAGGGGTTGACGAGGGTGGCGGCTTGCCAGCCGGCGGAGTTCGCCACGAAGTGTGTTCCCAGCACGCCTGGTGTCGCGCTCGCTTCCATCAGCAAGGCTGCCCCCATGTCGCCCATGGTCAGTCCTGGCAGACTCAAGGCCAGATTCCAGCGGTCGGGCGCGTCCCAGCAGGACAGTCGGCTGACCGTTTCGCCCGTGACCACCAGGACGCGTTCGTACTGCCCGTCGCGAATGAGGGCGTCGGCGAGCTGGAGGGCGTTGAGCACGCCGTTGCACGCGTTCCTCACGTCGAAGACCGGGGCGGTGACACCGAGCTTGGCGGCGACGATATGGGAGGTCGCCGGCTCCTCCATGTCCGAGCAGACCGAGGCGAAGATGAGCAGGTCGACGGCGTCGGCGGCGAGCCCCGCGCGGTCCAGGACCTGCCCCGCGGCCGCGGCCGCGAGGTCCGAGGGCCAGGTGTCGGCCGGTGCTACGCACCGCTCTTCCAGCCCGTACATCCGGTCCAATACCCCAGGCACCACCAGCAGATGAGGATTCTGCGCGCGCAGCCGCTCCTCGATCTCCTGACCGCTCTGCCGTCCGTCGGGGATGTGGACAACAACCTCGCGAATGCGGCTGAAGACGGTCATGGTCGCTTTCTATCGGTTGTTGCCGGTTCAGGATCCGAGGATATAACGTTGAGCAACGATTGAACACCATACGTGACGAAGCGGGTGGCGGGTCATGGGCGAAGTGCAGGACACGGATCGCGTCCACGAGCGCGCGCTACCTGACGGCGAGAGGCGCCCGGTGGACCGCGAGCGGCTCGCCGACCGTCTTCTGAAATCGTCACAGCGGCTCGCCCTGGACCCCGCGGTGGAGGTCGCTTGGGATAGTGCGTGGCAGGGCGACATGTTCTTCCTCCCCGAGGAGCTGGTCTCCCTGTATGGCACACCGTTGTGGGAGACGATGCCGCGCGCCCAGCGCGTGGAACTGTCCCGCTACGAGGCGGGCTGCCACGCGTGGACGGCTCTGTGGGGCGAGAACCAGCTGATTCAGCTGGTGGCGCAGCACATCTCACGCCTGGACCCCTCCACGAAACACGTCCAGTACGCGCTGACCGAGTTGGAGGAGGAGTGTCGGCACAGCCAGATGTTCGCGCGCCTGATGGGCAAGTTGGGCACCCCCGCCTATCACCGCAGTTTCGTGGACCGTTGCCGGGCGAAGCTCTGGAAGGTGTCGATGGGGCCGATCAGGGTGTTCACGTCGGTCCTGATCATCGAGGACGTGCTGGACCGTCTCCAGCGTGCCACCATCGACGACGCGTCGGTCCAGCCCGTCATCCGTGACGTCGCCCGTGTCCACGTGGTCGAAGAGGCCCGGCACATCAGTTACGCGCGAGCGGAGTTGGAGCGTCAGATGGCGTCCTGTCCTGCGTTGAAGCGCTACGCCACGCAGTTCATGTCGGGATTGTGTGCTGTCTTCGTGTCGCGGGGACTGATTCCGCGCGAGGTCTACACCGCAGTCGGCCTCGACTCCCGTGACGCCGCCCGCCAGGTCCGCGCGAGCGCCCACCGCGGCGCAACGCTGTGCTGGTCGGCTAAGCGCTTGACGACGTTCTTCGCCCAGATCGGGATCATCGGCCCTGCCGGCGCCTGGGCCTGGCGCCGCTCTCGGTTCCTGTAGCCGACAGTCGACAGCACGCGGGGTGAGCGGGGCCGGGACAGCCGCAGAGGCCGGCCCCGCAAGAACCGGCTACGCCCTCGCGCGCCTGGTGCTCCTGGTGCTCCTGTCAGGGGGTTTCCGGCCGGCCTTCGACACAGCCGTGCCGCGCGTGAAGTGGGTACCCCGGCGCCCCGTACACGCGTCTGTGACCACCGGCGTCTCAGTGCACACGAGAAGCTCGTCTGCTCGCACTTCAACTCCTACGGGCTCGCTGCTCGTCACCTTTGCGCTGGATGAGCCTGTCCAACTGCTCAATGGTCGCGGCCTCCCTGATGTCGGAGTCGCTGACATCGATGCCGAGGCGGTCACCGAGGAGGAGTGAGAGTTCGACGATCGCGAGCGAGTCGAAGCCCGCCTCGTGGAGGCTGCCATCCATGGCCAGCCGGTCCGCGGGAAGTTTGAGGTCATTGAGCAGAATGCTTTCGAGCTCACCGTTCATGGTGGGGTTCCTCGTCGTCGTGTTCAGGAGGCCAGTTCGGGCCAGGTGAGGGTGACAGCTCCCCACGTCAGCCCGGCACCGAACGCGGTGAGCAGAACTCGCTGTCCTGCCTGGAGGCGATCATCGGAGGCTGACTGCGCCAGGAGCAACGGGATGGAGGCCGCGCCGGTGTTGCCCACCAGGTCCACGTTGCCCAGCACCCGCGAGTCAGGCACCTCAAGTTGCCGAGCGACGAAGGAAGTGATCCGCGCGTTGGCTTGATGCGGCACCAGGCGGTCGATGTCGTTCATACACCAGCCGACCGCGGCGACGGCCTGTGCGCAGGCGGAGGTCATGCGATCAACTGCATGACGGAAGACCTCGGCCCCCTGCATCTGCAAGGAACCTGGGTGCGCGGCTTGGATCAGTTCGGCCTGCGTGCCGTCACTGCCCAGCACCACCGGTCCGATCGCCCCGTCATCCTCCAGTCGCCCACGGCGCAGCACCATGGCTCCTGCGCCGTCGCCGAAGAGCGGCACGGTCGTGCGATCATCTCGGGCTGGAAGGGTGGAAAGTCTGTCCACACCGATGATGAGCACGGCGTTTGCCGTCCGGGAGCTGATGAAGCCGACCGCCGTGGCGAGCCCGTAGAGGAATCCGGTGCACCCTGCGGCAAGATCGATCGCTGGGACCCCGGTCAGGCCCAGCCGGGATGCGACGGCAGGCGCGGCGGCAGGGCAGCACCGGTCAGGAGTCGTCGTGGCCAGGACCACCGCCTCCACCGACGTCGCACCCGCGACCGCTAGTGCCTGTTCCGCCGCCTGTACCGCCAGGTCTTCGGTAGAGCTGTCGGCGCCGGTGACGTGTCGAAAGGAGATGCCGGTACGGGAGCGAATCCACTCGTCCGTGGTGTCCAGGCGAGTGCAGAGCTCCGCATTGGAGACGACGCGTGAAGGCAGCGCGGCGCCGATACCGCAGATGACCGCAGCGGTGGCATCGCCAGGGTTGTGCATCACGCCTCCTTGAGTTTTCGGTAGGCAACCATCAGGCTCTGCCGGACTGCGACCATGTACCACGCGCGAGGTGCGAAGAGCAGGTCAAGAAGGCGAGGTCTGGGTACGGTCGTGCACTGAGGGTGGCGCCGCGGATGTTGACCGGGACGTGGACGGGCACCTGCGTGAGCTTGCCTGACCGCACGCGGGGGAGTCGATGGCTGCGCCGTGAGCGTCGGTGCCGGCGGTGGCGATACCGGCCCCGGCGACAGAACGGCCCCGGCCGCAGCGGTGACCGCAGCGGCCGGGGCGGTACGGAACATCGAATGGTCTCCTTGGGTGTGGTGCATCCGCCGCACAGGGCGCGGCGGTCGACTTCTCAACGCCTCTGCTTCGTCGCAGGTCACGGGTGTTCGACCGAATCGGCGACGACCTGTGGGACGACACTGCGGACGCACGCGGGGCTGTTGGAGTGAACGAGTCTCCAATGATTTTGGCCGCCATGACGCTACCAACCGGCATCTCGTTCACCGGGTGCGACATCGAGGCCCGGGCGGGCCTGACAACAGAGCCTTCTCCCTGCCGGGTCCGACCGCGTCATCCGGGTGTCGCTGCGCGCGGACGGTGGGTGGCTGCAACTGCGGGTGGCCAGGGCAGGGTACGTGGCCACATGAGTCTCAGACCCGCTGATCCCGCCGTCACAGGTGCGGCCGCAGGGCGGCGGGACCTGTGGAGACGCCGTAGGCAGCGTCCGCGGTCACCCACCGGAACGGGAGAACATCGCCGTCCTCAGATCCTGCCGCCGTTCGGGGCGGCGGGGCGTCACTAGCGGGGCGGATGGGCTCGGCGGTAGAGGTGGTCGGCCCGCCACAAGGCGAGGGCGGTGAGTGCGGCCCCGGTGCGGACTGCCTTTCTCATACGGCTGTCGATGCGGTCCTCGGTGGGTGAGAAACGTTGTTTGGCGACTGAGGCCACCTGCACCGTGAGTTCCTGGTTGGCGAGGTCGCGCAGCAGACCGCGCAGTTCACCGGGGCGGATTGCGCGGCGATGAGGAGTTCCATGGCGGTGCGGGCGGCCTGAGCCTCGGACAGGGCATCGCGGGCGTAGTCGAAGAGGATCGTGCGCATCTGGTCCTGGAAGACTCCTGTGACGGAGAGTTCGGGGGCGAGGTAGCGGACGGAGCCGTCGGTGTTGGCGAAGGACTTGCCCAGGATGGAGACCATGGGGCTGGTCTGGATGCCCCGCCGGGTGGAGTGGCTGAGGACTTGGGCCAAGGTGGTGCCGAAGTTCAGTTCCTCGAGGGAGGCTGTGGTGATCTTGGGAACAAGGGTCGTCATGTCCTGGGCGAAGGCGGAGACGTCGGCCCAGGCGGTGAGCCTGCCCATGTCGATCCATGCCTTGGCCAGGGCCGTGCCGTCGTTGCGGGAGAGGCTGAGCAGAATGAGCATCAGGGACATGCTCAGTCGGCGGTCGATGTGGCCGACCATGCCCCAGTCGATGAGGGTGGCGGGTTCGCCGGGCGAGACGAAGATGTTGCCGGGGTGGGGGTCCGCGTGGAAGACCATGTCGGTGAAGTAGCCCTGGTACATGTAGGCGAGGATCTCGCGCCCGATGGCGATGCGTTCCTCCCGTTTGAACGCGGTGGGATCCGCGTCGCGGATGCTCATGCCGGGGGCGAGGCTCTGGATGAGGACGGTGGGGGTGGCATCCAGGACGTCGGGGACGTTCAGGAGGGTGAATGAGCGGGCGGAGGCGCGGGCGCGGTCCATGTTCCCGGCTTCGAGGACGAAGTCGAGTTCTGGTCGCATGGCGTCCAGGATGACGCCGAGCATGGCTTTGGTGTCGATGGTGGCGTTGAAGACGGGGGCTCTCGCGGCGAAGTGGCGCGCGGCGCGCTGGAGCATCTTCATGTCCTCTTCGACGACATGGCGGATGTGAGGACGCTGTACCTTGACCGCGACGGGCCGGCCGTTGTCCAGGCGGGCGGCGTAGACCTGGGCCAGGGAGGCGGCGCCGAGCGGTCGGTGGGTGTCGAAGCTCTGGAACATTCTGCGCCAGCCCCGGCCCAGCGCGGTTTCCAGGACGGGTTCCATGTGTGTGAAGGGCAGCAGGGACGCACGGTCGTGCAGGTTCTCCAGTTCTCTCGCGATCGAGGTGGGGACGATGTCCTCCCGCGTCGAGAGGATCTGGCCGACTTTGATGTAGAACGGGCCGAGTTGCTCGAAAGCCTCCCGTACGGCGACGGCACGCCGCTGGGCTCTGGCGTGGCCGCTGTCTTCGGTGGCGCGGTGGCGCCAGGCTTCGCCTGCTTCGCGGGTGAGGAGGTTGCGGGCGACGCGTGCCAGAAGGCGGGCGCGGGCTGCGCTCACGCTGTGCCCGTTCGCGGCGGGGGCGGAGGTTCGTGCTGTCGTACCGTGCTGTGGCGGGGGCGGGGCGGGGCCAGCCACGCCAGGGTGTCGGGCAGGGCGAGAGTCAGGATGCTGAGGAGGACGTCGATGGTGCATTCGGTGCCGGTGTCCTCTTGCAGGACGACGAAGCGGCGTCCCGCCCGGATGTCCTCGCGCAGGGTGTCGAGGTCCACCGGCCGGCCGGTGGGCGCGGGTTCGTACAGCCCGCCGGCGGCCGTGCGATGCACGATGCGCTCGCCGGGGCGCGGGGCTGCGGACATGGCGGGGGTTCCTCTCGTCGGCAGCACGTGGCACGGGTCGTGAGTGACGGCGTCACCGGACCGGGTGGTGCGGTCCGGCCCGGTGACGCGGCGCCGCCAGGCCATCGGACCGGCGACGTTCCAGCGGCTGCACATGTGGAGGCACGACGGCGCCTGACGACGGGGCGGGCGCCGCTGTGCACGGTTTTCGGATACGGGGCCTACGGCGCAGGTCCGGGTGCGCTGCTGGTGCTGAGGTCCGTCAAGCGCCTGTTCGGATACCTGCGCCGCGTCGGCTGTCGTGGCCTTGACCTGTGCTTCTGAGGAATCCACACAGGCACGGGGACCTCTGCTGGCCGGACTGCGGTCCCGCTACCGCTGTTCCTGGCGCTCCTCGTGACGCGGGGGCGCGTCGGCGCGGCGTTGGGCCGGGCGCGGGTCGTGTCCTCGTCCGCTGTCGTCGTAATCGGCGCCCCGTTCGGCGGGGTATCGCCCGCCGTAGCGGGAGTCGGGGTCGTTGTGGGGTCCGCGGTTCTCCACGGCGCGGGTCAGACCGCGGCGCAGGTCGCGTTCGGTGTCCCAGACGCGGTCCAGGGTGCCGTCGATGAACTCCTTGGAGCTGTCGGCGATACTGCCGAGCAAGCGGGTCAAACCGGTACGTTCAGTGTTGTCCTTGCGGGTCATCGGTCCTCCTGGGTTGAGAGGGTGTGGGACGGGGATCCCGCATCGCCGGTCAGCGGTGTGGGAAGGACGTGGGTGGCGGTCTGCCGGTGGCAGGCGTCCGCGAGGCGGGCGAGACCCGCGTCGATTGACGTCGTCGGCCGGTAGCGCAGATCACGCCTTGCCGCGGAGATGTCGAAGTAGTGATCGTGGGCCAATTCGGCGACGAGGAAACGGGTGAGGGGAGGGGCGTCGGTCCGCCGTCGCGCCCGCCACAGCAGTTCGGCCATGCGGGCCGCTGCCGCGGCGGGCCGGTGCGGGATGTGGCGCACGGAAGGCACCTGGGCGCCGGCGGCCCTCAAAAGGGCGCAGACCATATGTTCCAGGGTCACGGGCTGCCCCTGGGTGATGAAGTACGCCTTTCCCGCTGGTGGTGCGGTGTAGGTGAGCCGTTCCAGGGCGGCCAGGTGGGCGTCGGCGGCGTTGTCGATGTAGACGGTGTCGATGAGGTTGGTGCCGTCTCCGATCAGGGACAGCCGTCCGGAGCCGGCTGCTTTGAGCAGCTGCGGCAGGAAGTGCGGGTCTCCCGGTCCCCAGATGAGGTGTACCCGCAGGGCTGTGGTGGCGAGAGCCGGGGAGTTGGCGGCCAGCACGGCGCGTTCTGCGATGGCTTTGGACCAGGGATAGGGAGCCAGGAAGCGCCGGGGATAGGGCTGGGATTCGTCGGCACCACGCAGATGATCTCCGTTGAAGACGACGCTGGCGCTCGATGTGTGCACGAAGCGTTCCACGCCTTGTGTGCGGCAGACGGCCAGGAGGCGCTCTGTCCCCTGGGCGTTGATGGCGTGGAAGTCCTGCCTGGCGCCCCAGATGCTCGCTCGGGCGGCGGTGTGGACGACGGCTTGGCAGCCGTGCACCGCGGCGCGCAGCCGGCAGGTGTCCCGCAGGTCGCCGGTGACCTGCTGGATGCCGGGATCAAGGTGCCGGCTGGGGTGGCGGGCCAGGGAGCGCACGGCGTAGCCGGCGGTGAGGAGGCGTTGGCACACGGCGCGACCGAGGAAGCCGGTGCCGCCGGTGACGAGTACCTTCATGGCCTGTCCTCCGTGGCGGTGGCGGCTGCCCGCGCGGTGCGGGGCGCGGGAAGGGCACGGGCTGCCCACCGGGCAAGCTTTCCGCGTTCGATCTTGGCGTTGTGCCGGATGTCGACCGGGAACCCGGGATGGATGAGTAAGTGCTCGATCAGCTCGCCGCCGGGCAGGCCGTGCAACCGTTGGCGCACCCGTTGTTCGAGGTCAGCGGTGTGGTGTCGGTTTCCGGACCGTTCGAGCTCGATGCACAGAACGGCCCGCTGCCGTCCGGGGCTGCCGACGCCGACCAGAGCGGTGCGTGCGATGCCGGGCAGGCTGTTGCAGGGCGCTTCGATCTGTTCGGTGTACAGGGTGCCGCCGGTGGTGTGTACGGCGTGTGCCTTGCGGCCGCAGTAGAACAGGCGGCCTTTGTCGTCGAGCCAGCCCAGGTCCCCGGTGCGGTGAACGGTCCGCTGTCCGTCCTTGATCTTCGCTTGCGCGTTGGCCCGCGGCTGCCCGAAGTAGGCGCGGCTCACATGAGGGCCGCTGACGGTGATCTCGCCGATGGCGCCCGGTTCCAGTGCCGGGGCGTCGGCCAGGAGGCCGGTGGCGGGTAGGTCGGGCGCGATGATGCGGACGGTGAGCCGGGGTACCGGCACGCCGACCGGGGTGCCGGGCGCCGGGGGATCGGTCCTGGCGCCGCGCAGGTCGTCGCGGTCGGCGATGCTGGCGGGCAGGCACTCCGTGGCGCCGTAGACGCTGCGTATTCGGCAGGCCGCGGGCACGCAGCGATCGAGCAGGTCCAGCACAACCGGGGTGAGCGGGGCGCCGAAGGTGGCGATGTCGAGGAGACCGTCCAGGCGCAGGCCGTGTGCGGAGCAGTGCCGGGCCAGGTTGTGCAGGAGTGCGGGTGAGCCGAACAGGGCGCGGGCCTGGAAGTGCTGGATGGCCTGGATGATCGACCTCGGGTCGGTATCGGCGGGGCGGCGCGGGTCGAAGACGGGAAGCACGGTGTGGGCGCCCAGCGCCGGCAGGTACAGAGTGAAGGGGAGGAAGGCCGAAAGGACAGGAGCGCCGGCGCGGATACCGAAAGCGTCACCCACGTGATGCGCCTGCTGGCCGAGCTGCCGGTAGGTGTACTGCACACCCTTGGGCTCTCCGGTCGACCCCGAGGTGAAGGCGATGAAGGCCAGTGCGTCGTCGGCCACACGCGTGGGGGCGGGCACGGGAGAGTCGTGGGCGCCGCGGCGCAGGTCGTTCAGGCGCGGCCACGGCCCCCAGGGGCGTGAGGCGGTGCTGAGGCAGAGGGTGGCGGTGTGCCGTGCCCAGCCCAGCACGGTGCGGGCGGCGTGGGCCTTCGGCTGTCCGATGAACGCCTGGGGGGCGATCTCCTCCAGGCAGCCGCGTACCGCATCGTGGGGCAGTCCGGGGTCGATGAGGACGGGCACGGCGCCCAGGAGGATCAGCGCGTACACGTCGGTGAGGAATTCCAGCCCGTCACGGACCATCACCACGACCCGGGTGCCGGGTATGACGCCCGCGGTGGTGAGCGCCGGGGCCGTCAACTGCACCTGTGCCCGCAGTTCGGCGTAGGTGGTGGCGGTATGGCCGCCCCGGCGGGCGGGGCGGTGCAGCACGGGTGCCGTGGGCCGGTTCCTGGCCTGCTCGGCGAATGCCTCCAGCAGTTCGGGGACGGCCGTGACAGGGCTCACCACTGCAGCACCATGACGCCGATGCTCACGCCGCTGGCCACGCCGATCAGCACCACGCGGTCGCCGCGGTGCAGCCGTCCGCTCCGCTTTGCCAGGTCGAGTTGGAGGGGCAGGGACCCGGAGCCGACGTTGCCGTAGTGGGGCACCGTCGTCACCGTCCGGTCGTCCGGGATGCCGGAGTGCCGGCACAGCCTGTGCAGCAGGTTGACCGACGGCTGGTGGAAGCAGGCGAAGTCCACCGTGTCCGGCGCGATGTCCAGGTCGGTGAGGAGAGCCATGGCCTCTTTGACGGGGCCGCGTTCGAACGCGGCGACCAGCCCGGCCGAGTCGATGCGCGCCTCGGTGAGTTGCCCGTCATGGTTGCCCTGGGCGAAGGCGTTAGGCAGGTAGGCGGTGGCCCAGCCGCTGGAGTCGGCGGCGAAACGGCTGGCAATGATGCCCGGTTCGGGAGATGCCTCCACCAGCAGGGCCGATCCCAGGTCCGCGCCGGTGAACGTCGCCAGGGCCAGGGTCAGGTCGGCCCGGTCGTGGATTCGGCGGCGGGCGAACCGGGAGAGCACCTCGCCGCTGACGATGAGGACCCGTCGGTAACTGCCGCGCCGGATCAGGGCGTCCGCGATCTCCAGGGCGTTGATCACCGCGTTGCAGGCGTTCTTCACGTCGAAGGCGGGACACCGTGTTCCCAGTGCGGCGCCCACGATATGGGCGGTGGCCGGTTCCTCCATGTCGGAGGTGACGGCCGCGTAGATCAGCAGATCGATGTCGGAAGCCGGACAGTCCGCGCGGTCGAGGGCCTTACGGGCTGCGGCTGTCGCCAGGGTGGACGGGTAGGCGTCAGGCGGCGCGATCACGCGGCTCTTCAGCCCGTACAGACGCTCCAGTGGCTGATCCGGCACGGGCAGATCGCCCGCTGCCGAACGCAGCATCGCGTCGAGTTCGGCCACGCTCTGGCGTCCGTCGGGCACTTCTACCGCTACCTCGCGAATGCGTGTGTACACCTTGCTCTCCATGGCCTCTCCCCTTTCCCTCATCGGGGCTCGTCGCCCGAGTGGTGCGGCGCGCGCCGTGGCGTTTCGGACGTCTCCCGGTTGCCGGTGACCGGGGTGGGCCGGGGCGCATCGAGCTGTCCCGCGGGTGGGGTCGCGGCGAGAAAATCCTGGATGGCCGGGATGAGCGCGCGGCCCGCGTCCTCCAGGACGTAGTGGCCGGCCTGCGGATAGCGGTGCACCTGCGCTTTCGGGAGCCGCCGCTGCCACTCCCGCAGCAGCGTCTCGGTGAAGACCGGGTCCTTCTCACCCCAGCCGATGAGCGCCGGCAGTTCGGCCAGGGCCGCGTCCTCCCTCTCGGCGCCCTCCATGAGGGGCCACGCCGGGTCGGAAGGGTGCAGGGGGATGTCCTGTACGAAGCGGACGATCGCGAGCCGGTGGCGCGCCCTGCGGTAGGGGGCGCCGTACGCGCGGCGAACCTCGGCCGGCAGTGGCCGTGTCACCCCCGCCGGGCAGCAGCCCTGACGAACGCATTGCTCGTGTGGACCATTCGCGCCGCCCACTGGTGGTTGCGGATGAGGCGCAGCGCGAGGGGGAGGCGGTAGTCGTGCGGCCAGGGGAAGGCTGTGGTGTTGAGCAGCACCAAGCGCCGCACGAGGCCCGGATTGCGGCGAGCCAGGGCCATGCCGATGGTTCCGCCCCAGTCGTGGGCCACCAGCGTCCAACCCCGGTCGGCGACTCCGCGCTCCTTGATGAGGTGGTCTGTGAGTCTTTGCAGGTCCGTCAGGCGCTGCATGGCGGAGTAGGAGTGGTGGCGCTCGTCGGGCCGGCCGGAGAGTCCCATCCCGATGTGGTCGGGTGCGATGCAGCGGTAGGAGCCGCGCAGACCCTGGATGAGGTGACGCCAGTAGTAACTCCAGGTGGGGTTTCCGTGGAGCAGCATGACCGGCTCGCCCGCCCCCTCGTCCACGTAGTGCTGGCGGGCGCCGCCGGGGTGCCCGTACCAGTGGGGAGAAAAAGGGTATCCGGCAGCGCTCAATTCTTCTGGAGTCACGAATTCCTACCTTCCTTGCGAGAGCATGAGGAAGCCTGCTCACGATCATTTTCCGGTGTTTCGGTTCCGCCTGTCCGACAGCATCGTGTGCGGATCCAGCCAGAGGAAGGACGTGGCGCGAACGGCGCCCTGGGATCTTCGTGCACGAATCTGGATGCGGAACGGAGGCCAGGGTGAGGAGTCGCGGAGAGGCGACATGGTGCACGCAGTCGGCGAATCACCTTTTCCTCTTTTAGTTGTCATGACGGTGTGGAGTCAAGCAGGGAAACTCGTCGATGTCCGATAACTCGCACTCGATTTCCAGCCGAAAATTATTACCGAATCTTCCTCCTGCGCAGCTCGCGGCAGTACAGAGGGCAACGAGTGGCGCATTTCTCTCCGCAGATGACCAGCTCTTTCGGCTGGAAATCCACACTTTTACGTAAATGGGAGTCCACAGGTGCGCATGTGACAGAAAGAGGCGGCCTTTGCTTCTGCTAATTCAGCTCGCCACTGTGGTGGGTGTTATTCATTTGCCCCGTGTTCTCATTGAGACCGCACCGAAAAGCGTTAATTTATTTGCCTGCCGGATGGGGTGGTATCTGTAGTCGAGGGAGATCGCCCATGGCGTTCCCACATAAAATGCGAGATGCCGGACGAGGAAGCATCCAGGCATATCCGCGACCAGGGCCGTTTCGCCGCCCACGACGCAAATGTCCGTGAAACCCCGCCCCGGCGATCGCTGCGCAGACGCAGTCCGCCACCTGTCCAAGGAGAAATCCATGAAATCCGAACAGTCCGTCCACCAGGCCCTCGTCGCACTCCTCGACAGGACGGTCGAGGACCTCGCACCCGCAGACATCGAGTGGGACAGCGACCTCAAAGACGACCTGGACATCGACTCGCTCGCCAGGCTCGAGGTCATCGCGGCCATCGAGGAGCACTGGAGCATCAAGGTCCCTGAGGAGGACGCCGAAGAGCTCCACACCGTGCGCCAGACCGTCGACTACATCATCGAAGCCACCAACACCCCCGCGTGAGACTCCCCGCACCCCGTATCCCTCATCCCCCGGGAGCAAATCCGTGACCCACTCCCCCTGCCATGTCGCCATCACCGGCCTGGGCGCCACCACGCCCCTCGGCGGTGACGTCCCCACCACCTGGCAATCCCTACTCGCAGGCAAGACCGGTGTGTGCCGCTTCGACCTCAGCGCGCAGTGCGGCCACCCCCTGCCGGTGCGGATCGCCGCCCCCGCCGCAGTGGACCCCGCCACACAGCTGAGCGCCGCTCAGGTCCGTCATACCGACCGCAACGCCCAGTTAGCCCTGATCGCCGCCAGGGAAGCGTGGCACGACGCCGGCTACCACACCCCCGCCACCAGCGACGACAGCGCGGTCACCGCCACACGAGTAGCGGCGGTGATCGGGGTGGCCGTCGGCAGCTACCTCAGCAATTTCCACCAGTACGACCTTCTGCTGCGGGAGGGCCCCTCCCGCGTCGACCCGCGTTGCATCCCCATGATCCTGCCCAACCGTGCCGCGGCACAGGTGGGTCTCCTCATCGGCGCCCGGGCATCCGTTCACGTTCCCGTCAGCGCCTGTGCCTCCGGCGCCGAAGCCCTCGCCCTCGCCCTCCGCCTCATCCGCGACGGCCAGGCCACGGTCGCCATGGCCGGCGGCACCGATGCGGCACTGCATCCCCTGATAGTCGCCGGCTTCTCCCGAATGCGCGCCCTGTCCCGCCGCAACGACGAACCCCACCGGGCATCCCGTCCCTTTGACGCCACACGGGACGGCTTCGTCCTGGGCGAAGGCGCGGCCATGCTGGTCCTGGAGAACGCCGACTTCGCGCGCCGCCGCGGCGCCCGCATCTACGGATACCTGGCCGGTGCCGGCATGAGCAACGACAGTCATCACGTCGCCCAGCCCAGCCCTGACAGCGCCGGAACGGTGCAGGCCATCACCGGCGCATTGGCCGACGCCGGCATCGAGGCGTCCCGCATCCGCCACATCAACGCCCACGCCACCTCCACCCCCGTCGGCGACCTCGCCGAGGCCAGGGCACTGCGTACTGCCCTCGCCTCAGCCACGGACAACGCCGTCGTTTCCGCCACCAAGGCCGCCTTCGGTCACACCCTCGGAGCCGCCGGCGCCCTTGAGGCCCTGACCACCGTCCTCGCCCTCGCCCACCGCATCGCACCGCCCACGTGCACCCTGGAGGAAACAGGAGAGGGCATCGACCTCGACATCGTCGGTGCTCAACCACGCGAGCTGCCCGCCGGAGACATCGCAGCCCTCAGCACCAGCCTCGGCTTCGGCGGCCATAACGTCGCCTTGGTGCTGCGCGGCCCGTCATGACCCCCTCCACCCCATGCCCCCGAGGTTCTCCCGCCGCCCGCGCCCGCCCGGCTCCGGCCGCCACCACATCCGGCCGGAGTGCCGTCATGCTCTGCCCGGGCCAGGGGGCCTACCGGCCCGGTGCCCTCACCGCCGTACAGCACCTCCCCGACGTCGCCACCGTCCTCGCCACCGTCGACGACGTCACACCCCGCACCGCACACCCTGTCACCCGGCTGCTCACCGACCGTGACGCCCCACAACCCGCTGATCTCCTGGCCCTCGACCCCCTCGCCTTCGACCTGGCCACCTACACCGGAACCGTCGCCTGCGGCAACGCCCTTCGTCACCACTTCCGCAGCCGCCCACAGTGGGTCATGGGCCACAGCGTCGGCGACATCGCAGCCATGGCCGTCGCCGAAGCCATCACCACCGAAACCGGCGCCCGCCTCCTCCACGCCCGGCACACCCTGCTACGCGCCCTGCCCCCACCCACCGCTCCCGACGCCTCCGGCATGCTCGCCCTGGCCCTGCCCGTCGCCGAGGTGGTAGCCCTCCTCGCAACCCTCGGCTTGCACCACACCCGCATCGCCGGCGACAACGCACCCCAGCAGACAGTCGTCTCCGGCCCGCTCGGAGAACTGCGTATCCTCCACACCCTCGCCCGCGCCGCGGGAACCCGCTGCGCCCCTTTGCCCAGCCGTACCAGCTACCACCACCCACTGCTCACCACCGTCGCCACCGTGCTCGACACCTGGATGGAAACTGCCGACGTACGCCTGCCCGCGGTCCCTCTCTACTCCTCCGCCCTGGCTCGCCCCGCACCCACCCTCCAACACATCCGGAAACTCGCCACCCAGCACCTGAACCACCCCGTGCTCTTCCAGACATCCCTGCATCGCCTCCACCGACAAGGCGCCGTCATCTACATCGACTCCGGACCCGGCGCCCTGCTGTCCTCCCTGGTAGGGGCCGTCCTCCCCGCCGCCGTGACGATCGCCCCCCTACGAGGCCGAACCGATCCCGACGCCATCACACGCCGCCTCGCCACCACCACGCTTGGACCTGATCCACTTTGACGCCGGGGCGGGCGAACTCGCGACGGAGTAGCAGCGCCTCGCGGCCACACCGCCCGGCCGCACCCACCGGAGTCTCGCTGCATGGCTGCCACGGGCGCTTCGGCGACGGTGAACTGGCCTCTGTTCCTGCCAGGGAGCGAGGATCCCTCCTCGCCCAAGGCCGATCCGGCCAGAGTGGCCCGCCGTGGCAAGTGCGTCATCTCTGCCCAGGTAGACATATCAAGAGGTGGCAGCTGGCCCTCGACATGATCGACGAGACGCGGTCCTGGGGCATCGAAATGCCCCAGGTCATCATCGACGGCGGCTACGGTGACACCGCCGCATTCCGGCTCGGCCAGGAAGAACGCGGTCTCGACTACGTGGTGGGCATCTCGACCACGACCACCGCACACCCCGAGAACGCACAGCCGCGCATCCCGGCCTACACAGGGCGCGGCTCACGGCCGGTTCCCGCCTGCCCCGAGCCGGCCCAGCGATGGAAACGGCACCAGCGCACCTCCACGACCGCGCCGGCGGCACGGGACGCCTTCTCCACCAGTCGACGAGCCGGAGCGAAGTACCGAGGGCACACGCTCTCCGCTCCTGACGTCCCGCAAAGAACGCGCCGGGGCAGACGCGTAGCCCCGGCGCGAGCGGAGCACCGTCGGCACCGGCGCTCACCCTGCGGGCGAAGCGTGCTGACGGGAAATCAGCCCGACTCGCGCACGACGAGTTCGTTCGGCATGATCACCGGCCCTGTGGGGCCGCCGTCGATCAGGCCGAGGAGCAGGTGGACGGCGGCGGTCGCCTGGTCGGCCATCGGGCTGCGCACCGAGGTGAGCGCGGGACTGGTGTAGGACGCGGCTTCTATGTCGTCGAAGCCGATGACCGCCACGTCTTCGGGGACGCGTCGGCCCGCTTGATGGAGGGTGCGCAGGGCTCCTATCGCCATCAGGTCGTTGGCTGCGAACACCGCATCGAGGTCGGGGTCGTCCTCCAGGAGCTGTCGCATGGCTTCGGCGCCAGAGGCTCTGGTGAAGTCGCCCAGTGCCACGATGGAGCGACGGCCGGTGTCACGGAGCGTCTGACGGTAGCCATCGAGGCGCTCACGCGCCTCGTACAGTTCGAGCGGCCCGGTGATGGTGGCGATCCGGCGCCGATCGCGCTCCAGGAGATGACGCACGGCCAGCGCCGCTCCGCCGGCGTTGTCCAGCGCGACGTACGGGACGTCCTGTGCGGAAGTGCGGTTGAAGGACACGACAGGCAGGCCCTGCCGGGCCAGTGCGGCCGGCAGGGGATCCGTACCGTGCAAGGCGACCAGGAGCACGCCGTCCACATGCCCGCCGGCGATGTACTGCACGACTCTGGTCCGGCTCCGGTCCGATTCCGCGAGCATGAGCACGAGCCGTTTGCCCGCCGTCTCGAGCTCTCTGCTGACGGCGCGGACCACGGTGGAGAAGAGAGGATCGTCGGAGACGACGCCTTGAGGCGGGTCGGACACCACCACGGCGAGGGTGTCTGTGCGGCGGGTGACGAGATTGCGTGCCGCCCCGTTGGGTACGTAGCCCAACTCCTTCACGGCGCGCAGGACGACGTCTCGGATCTGCGGGGCGACCGTCGTCTCGCCGTTGATGACCCGGGAGACGCTCGATTTGGACACGCCCGCTCGGGCGGCCACCACATCGAGAGTGGGGCGTCTCATACCCGTCCGTCCCCTGTGCCGCCGCCCGGGTTCGTGCGCGGGGCGGGTTTTCTCATCAGGGAGACCTCCGGCTCTGCGTCATGGCGATGCGAGCAGCGTATCCGCAGGCCGGGGCGGCATGAGCGTGCTCGGAAAGGCGCTCCCGCAGCGCCACCCCGTGGCTGTCGGCGCACCGCGTAGACCATGAGAAACCGCTCCCTCCATTCGTCGTGGGTGTTAACTCGCTCTTTTTTCGAGGTGAAACAGAGCTTGACAGCCCTCACCAGTCCCTTCATTCTCCCAGTCAGGGAGCGCTCCCTCACGTCTCCCATTTGAGGAGTCGCCCATGCAAGCGCCGCTGCGTCGCTTCAGCTTATTTTTGGCCCTCGCAACCGCACCGCTCGCTTTCATCGCTCTCCCTGCCCCTTCCGCGCAGGCGGCGGAGGTGCTGCTCTCTCAGGGAAAGCACGCCATCTCCTCAAGTACCGAGGGCAACTTCAGCGCTCGTAGCGCCGCCGACGGCGCCCCCGGGCCGCGCTGGTCCAGCGCCTTCGCCGACCCGCAGTGGCTTCAGGTCGACCTCGGGGCAAGTGCCGGGATCAGCCGGGTCGCCCTCACCTGGGAAGCCGCATACGGCACGGCGTTCAGGATCGAGGTCCCGAGCGACGCGGAGAGGTGGACCGTCGTCCACCAGACAGCCGCGGGCACGGGCGGCACCCAGAACCTGACTGTTTCCGGCACCGGCGGCGATCCGATACAGGCTCCGCCCCTGCCCAGTGACCCAGCGAACCCGCCACGGCTGGTGTGGAGCGACGATTTCGACGGCGCCGCAGGCAGCAGGCCCGACTCCTCGAAGTGGAGAGCCGATCCGGGCACCCGGCCGAACAAGGAGCTGGAGTACTACACCGACCACTACAACGCCTCACTGGACGGGGCGGGACACCTGGTGAGGGAAGCACGCACGGAGGCCACCGCCGGATCGTCGTGCCCGCGTGACCCGCTGAGCGGCAGCACCACGTGTCAGTACACCTCGGCCCGGATGAACACCGGCGCGACGTTCCAGTTCACCCACGGGCGCGTCGAAGCACGCATCAAGGTGCCCAAGGGCAACGGTCTGTGGCCCGCGTTCTGGATGATGGGCGGCGACTTCCTGACGAGCCGACCGTGGCCCTACAACGGCGAGACCGACATCATGGAAATCCTCGGCAAGGACGTGAAGACCGCTTACTCGACCGTCCACGCGCCCGCCTACAACGGCGGGGGTGGAATCGGCGCCCCGTACCCGTTGACCGCGAAGGCCCCGGGCGGCTCCGCCCCCCCGTGGGCGGCGGTCCGAGACACCCAAATCCCTTTGCGGGCAAACGCCACTGTCCGCCTCCCGCTCTCCCATCGCTGCACTTCGGCGAGCAGACCCCTCACCCCCGATGCCCGTAAGGAAGTGAAATGCGCAGATATCCCGCCCATCTGTACACACTGTTGGTGAGCACTCTGGCGATCGTGCTGGCCGCCGCCCTGAGCTTGACCGTATCGACCCAGCAGGCCCAGGCCGCGACGGTCACCGTCCAGGCCGAGTCCTACGCAGCCCAGTCGGGTGTCGCTTGGGAGGCGACCGGGGACACCGGGGGCGGGCAGAATGCCGCGTTCCTCGCCAACGGCGACTGGATGCGCTACGACAACGTCGACCTCGGCGCGGCCGGCCGGTTGACGGTATCGGCCCGGATCGCGTCCGCCGTCGGCTCGGGTACGGTGGAATTCCGGACCGGCAGCCTGACCGGACCACTGCTCGCCGTCATACCGGTCTCCCCGACCGGTGGTTGGCAGACCTGGGCCACACAGGCCACCGACGTCACCACCCACCCCACCGGGTCACAGACGGTGTTCGCCGTGCTGCGCAGCACGGCGGCCGGTGACTTCGTCAACATCAACTGGTTCTCCTTCGTCGGCGCGGGCGACAGCCCGCGGCCGGATGGATCCCCATCGACCAGGCCAAGTGGGACGCCCAGTTGGCGCAGTTCCGTGCGATGACGCCCGCCGCCGTGCCCGCCGGCATCGTCCGGGTCCCGGAGTTCAACGCCACCTGCTCCTACAGCCACTCCAAGCCGGACGACCCCATCGTCCTGCCGGGCCTGCCCGGTGCGTCCCACATGCACAGCTTCTTCGGCAACAAGAGCACCGACGCGTTCTCCACCACCCAGTCGCTGCTGACCAACACACCCACCAGTTGCACCCCGGCAAACGACCTCTCGGCGTACTGGATCCCGACCCTGTACGAAGGCGACAAGGCCGTCGAAGCCGAGAGCATGATCGTGTACTACGGTTCCCGACTCATCGACCCCTCGGCGACCGTGCCCTTCCCACAGGGGTTCCGCATGATCGCGGGCAACGCCAAGACCCAGACGCCCACCCCGGCGGGCTCGCCGGGCCAGTACTGGTGCGCCGGCGAGGGCGGTGAGATCGGCCGCAGCGCCGACGGCAACTGGCCGCGCTGCGCCCCGAAGGCCCATCTCACCCATCAACTCGTCTTCCCCGACTGCTGGGACGGGAAGAACCTCGACAGTCCCGACCACAAGTCACACGTGGCGACCACCTACGACGGCAAGTGCAGCGGCGCCTACCCCGTCGCCATCCCCAACATCTCCTTCGTCGTCAGCTATCCGACCAGCGGCAGCACCGCGGGCTTCCGGCTGGCCTCGGGCATGGCATCGTCCATCCACGGCGACTTCTTCAACGCCTGGGACAACGCCGGTCTCGGGCACCGCGTGAAGGACTGCATCACCCAGAAGGCCAAGTGCAACTCCGCCGGCACCTTCTGACCCTGTGGTCGGCGTGCGCCATGGTGGTGGCGCTGCTGGCCGTCGGCTGCACCTCGCAGCCGACGGCCGGCTCGTCGCCGGGACCGGCCTTCAACGCCACCGACACCGCTTGGATCCTGTTGATGATCCCCATGGCCGAGCGCGCACAACTCCTGACCGATCTGGCCCCCTCCCGCACGGCGGACCCGAGCCTGGCCCAGCTGGCGGCGAAGACCGGATCGACACTGCGCGGAGACCTCCGCCGACTGCGCGCGGTGCTGCGTCTCTCAGGCGCCCCCGATACCCACCCCCACGAGGGACACGACATGCCGGGCATGGTGAGCCTCGGCACCCTCGAAAAGGCGGCAGCCACCAACGGCCAGGCGTTCGACCGGATCCTCATCGACGCGCTGCGCGCCGACTTCACGCAGTCCCGGTTGCTCTGCGCCGACGAGCAGACCCACGGCCAGGCCGACGAGGCGACGGAACTGGCCGCAGCCATCGCGAGGAGCACGGCCGAGCAGATCACCCAACTGGACAAGCTGCGAGCAGCACAGCCTGCGACGTCCGGCGACGAGACCACGGTGGCGCCCGGGCCGGACGCCACCGTGTCCAGGACGTCTGTCGCCTCGCGGACCCCGGCACTGTAAATCGTTCGACTCAGACCCGAAACGCGCAGATCGATCACGACCCGATACGCCCCTGGCACACCCGCGATAGCGGCTGTGAGCATGCTGGACGTGGCAACGTGGACAGCGAGGCTGCGAACAGCCGTCACGCGGCAGCCAGTTTGGGGCGCGGGTTCGGTGTGGCGTCATTCGTGGAACCAGAGAACCGTCATCCGGTCCTGGGTAGTCAGCAGTTGGGCCAGTCGGGCCTCGTCGCCGGCCACGAGTTGGCGGCCTCTAGGCGGAACTCGTACCGGCTCATACAGGGGGCGGGCCCGAGAGGAACTCGTGCGCACGCGGACCCCATCCGTCCGGTGCCGGCAGCACGTTCAGCGCCTCGACGTGCCTCATAGCCTGATCGGCATCAGCTGCCACTTCAGGGTGGGCCATCCGCGCCAGAAAGGTGAGCGGTACCTCGTCCGGTCCGTGGGAGAGCTCCAAGCGGGAGTCCTCGAAGATCCAGTGGTCGGGCGGGTCGTAGTTGTTCAACCGGTGCTGCGATATCGGCGCGGACGGTCGAAAGCTGACTGTTGCCGACTGGAGGTCGGTCCAGGAGCGTCGACATGCCGGTAAGCGCAGCGAAGCGGCTCATCTGACGGCCCTCGTCGCGCGGTGCCTCGCTGTAGTCCGGGCGGTGGCCGGTTCCAGATCCTTGAGGCTCAGCTCGATGCAGTAGGCGGGCGTCATCGGCTGCCGACGCCACAAGTCGGCCAGTACTCCGGCATCGAGGGGGTCGACGCCGCTCCCGTGCGCGAGGCGCATGCCGACGCGGCGCGCTTCGCCGCAGTCGCTGCGACCGGGAGCACGATCCGGCACCGGGGATCCGCCCGGGGGCCGGGCTCCGGGTGCCGCGTCCACGGCCCACCTGATCAGGCACTTGTGAGCGGTCCCAAAAGAACCGAGCTCTTCTTGCCAAAATTTGCGTAAGGCTGATCGGTTTTTGCGTGTGCGGTGTATCTTGATCCTCGTGACGATGAAGCTGATGCGGGTGGCGGAGTTCGCGGGCGTGAGTGAAGTGACGGTCCGTCGGGTGCTCAACGGGAGTCCGGCGGTCGCCGAGGGCACGCGGGAGCGTGTCCTGAGGGCGCTTGATGTGATCGGGCTCCAGCGTCCGGCCGCCATGGCGGCGGAGCGTTCGCCGTTGGTGGGACTGGTGGTGCCCGACCTCCAGAACCCGGTGTTCCCGGCCTTCGCCGAGGCCCTGGCGGAACGCCTGAACAAGCGGGGATTCATTCCAGTTCTTTGCACCCGCACAGCTGACGGGGTGTCCGAGGCGAATTACATCGACATGCTCCTCGCGCAGGACATCGGGGGAATCATTTTCGTCGGCTCCAGCTACGCCGATGCCGGCACCGAGCAGGGGGCGGCACTGAAAGAGCGTCAGGTGCCCGTCGTGCTGGTCAACGCGGCTGATGAGAACCCGGACGCGGTGCAGGTCGCCGCTGACGACGCGTATGCCGTGCGGCAGGCGATGGTGCACCTGGACGGTATGGGGCATGAGCGCATAGGGCTGCTGATCGGCCCCGGCGGGCACGTTCCGTCCGCGAGGAAGCTCTCCGGTTTCGCGGACTTCTGGCAGGCCAAGGAGGTCGCGTCGGGGCGGTGGCTGCCCTGGGTCGCCCACGCCCTGTTCTCGCTGGAAGCGGGAGCCTCGGCCGTCCAGGAGCTGCTGCGCCAGGGTGTTACCGCTGTCATTTGCGGTAGCGATGTGCTGGCTCTCGGGGCCGTCCGGGGTGTGCGCCGCCGAGGGTTGGAGGTTCCGGGTGACGTGTCGGTCGTCGGGTTCGACGATTCGGCGTTCATGGGATCCGTCGATCCGCCACTGACGACGTCCAGGCAGCCGGTGGCAGCCATGGCGGACGCGGCGGTGAACGGGCTGGTCGCGCAGATGGACGGCCGGCAGACGGCGGCCGGGGTGATCCTGTTCCAGGCGGAGTTGATCGTGCGGATGTCGACCGGACGCCCGCCCGCCTCTCCATCACAGGGCTAGGTATCAATATTTTGCAACTTGTCATTGACTTTTTACAGCAGCGACTTCTACCTTCTGCATGTCTGCTGGCGCTTCGGTTGACAGAACCGGCGAGCGCGGCACATTCAAGGAAGGTCGGTCCGTCATGGCTGGAACCCGAAGCCGTCGAAGTGTCATCGCCGCGGGCATAGCCTGCGCTCTCACCGGAGGGCTGGCAGCCTGCGGCGGCTCGCCCTCGTCGGGCACCAGGGACGGCGTGGTCACGATCACCGTGAACAACATGCCTCCGAAGACGCAGCCGGTGGACCGCAGGTACTTCGAGGAAGACGTCAGAGCCTTCGAGAAGGAACACCCGAAGATCAGGATTGACGCCCGTGAGGGGCAGATGGACCCCAAGACGTTCTCCGCCAAGCTGGCCGGCGGCCAGCTGGAGGACGTCTACTACGTCTACTTCACCGACCCTGCCGGTCTCATCCAGCGGCGCCAGGGCGCCGACATCAGCACGTACGTGAAGGACATGCCGTACTTCAAGGACATCAAGCCAGAGTTCTTGAAGGTGTTCACCGGTCCGGACGACAAGCTCTACGGCCTGCCCAACGGGCAGTACTCACTGGGTCTGATCTACAACCGCGACCTGTTCAAGAAGGCCGGCCTGGACCCGGACGCCCCGCCGGCCACGTGGGAGGAGGTCCGCGAGGCCGCGAAGAAGATCAGCGCGCTGGGTGAGGGCACGGTCGGTTACGCCGACTACAGCAAGAACAACCAGGGCGGCTGGCACCTGACGTCATGGGTCTATTCCATGGGCGGTGACATCGCCGTGCGGAAGGACGGCGCGTGGAAGGCGGCCTTCGACAGCGAAGCCGGCCGCAATTCCCTGCAGATGCTGCACGACATGCGCTGGAGCGACAACTCGATGGGCTCCAGGCAGCTGCTGCAGATCGAGGACGTCCAGAAGATGATGGGCGCCGGCAAGCTCGGTATGTACATGGCCGGGCCGGACAACATCCCCACCATCGTCAAGCAGTTCGAGCGCGAGTACGAGGAGTACGGTGTGGCCGCCATGCCGGGCGAGGCGACCCTCGGCGGCGGGAACGGCTTCATGTTCAACCCCAGGGCGACGCCGGAGAAGATCAAGGCCGGCATCGAGTGGGTCCAGTGGAAGTACCTGAACCCCGACCGCACCGAGTTCGAGGACAAGCGCGCCTCAGGCAACGACGTGCCTATCGGCCTGCCGCTGGACCGGCTGTTCTCCGGACAGGCGCAGGCCAAGCAGGACGCGGCCCACGCCAAGTACGCCAACGTCCCGCAGGGCAACTACAAGCCGTTCGTCGAGCGGAACGCCGGCCTGGAGCAGAAGGTCGAGCCGCCGAACGCGCAGCAGATCTACACCGTCCTGGACGGGGTCATGCAGGCGGTTCTGACGAAGAAGGACGCCGACCTCGACCAGCTGTTGGCTGATGCGTCCAAGAAGGTCGACGGCATACTCGCGACGGTCAAGTGACATGGCGGCTCCGACCCTCATCCGGACACTCCGGACACCGAAACACGCCGACGAGCCGCAGAAGGACACCGTGAAGGCCCCCGAAGGCGTCGGCGCCGCATCCGCGAGAACCTCACCGCCTACGCGTTCCTCAGCGCGGGACTGCTCTGCTTCGCCCTGTTCTCCTGGTACCCGATCGTCAGAGGGCTGCTGCTGGGCTTCCAGGAGGTCACCTTCTCCCAGCCCGCCACCTGGGTGGGCTGGGAGAACTACCAGCGGCTCTTCGACGACCCGCTGTTCGCCACCGCGTGGACGAACACCGGCTACTTCACCCTCCTGGCCCTCGTCTTCGGTTTCGCCGCCCCGTTCGCGGTCGCGGTGGTACTCAACGAGTTCCGCCACGCCCGCTCCTATCTGCGGATGACGGTCTATCTGCCGGTGATGCTGCCGCCGATCGTCACCATGCTGCTGTGGCGCTGGTTCTACGATCCGGGCCCGGGCCTGTTCAACAACGTCCTGGAGGTCTTCCACCTGCCGGCCCAGCAGTGGTTGGAGTCGGAACACCTCGCCATGATCTCCCTGGTCCTGGTCGCCACCTGGGCCAACATGGGCACGACCACACTGATCTACCTCGCGGCGCTCGGATCGATCCCCGGTGAGCTGTACGAGGCGGCCGAACTGGACGGCGCGTCCGTCCGCCAGCGGCTGCGGCACGTGACGATCCCGCAGATGCGGTTCATCCTGATGATCACCTTGCTGCTCCAGGTCATCGGGACCATGCAGGTGTTCGTCGAACCGTTCGTCCTGACCGGCGGAGGCCCCGACGACGCCACCGTCACCGTCCTGCTGCTGCTCTACCGGTACGCGTTCGTCTACAACGACTTCGGCATGGCCAGTGCCATGAGCACCCTGCTGTTCGTCGTCCTGGGGCTGTTCGCCGCGCTCTATCTGCGCCTGACCCGCAGCAAGGGCTGAAAGGAAGACCATGCCCGCCGCCTCCACCGAGCGTACGCTCATCGCCCCCAGCGAGATGAACCGCCGCACCGGCCGCCTCCTCTACCGGTTCGTCCTGGTCCTGACCGTCCTCGGCTTCACCCTCGCGTTCGTCTTCCCTCTGTACTGGATGGCCAGCGGCGCACTCAAGTCCTCCGCCGAACTGGCCGACCCGGACCCGAGTCTGCTGCCGCAGAGCTGGCACCCGGAGTCCTACAGCCAGGCATGGACCAACGTGGGCCTCGGCCAGTACTTCCTCAACACGCTGCTGCTGGCCGTGGGGGCCTGGCTCATCCAGCTCCTGGTCGACGTCGCCGCCGCCTACGCCTTGTCGAAGCTGCGCCCCGTCCTCGGCAACGTCGTCCTCGGCATGATGCTGGCCACCCTCATGCTCCCGGTGTCCGCGTTGCTGGTTCCGACGTACCTGACCGTCGCCGACCTGCCGTTCATCCATGTCAACCTGATCAACACTCCCTGGGCGATCTGGTTGCCGGCCTGCGCCAACGCCTTCAACATCTTCATCCTCAAGAGGTTCTTCGACCAGATTCCCGCCGAACTGCTGGAATCGGCACGGCTGGACGGTGCCGGACCCGTTCGCGTACTGCTGTGGGTCGTGCTTCCGCTGTCCCGCCCCGTCCTCGCGGTGGTCTCGATCTTCGCGGTCGTCGGCGTCTGGAAGGACTTCCTCTGGCCGCTGCTCGTCCTGCCCGACCCGGCACGCCAGCCCATCACCGTCGCCCTCAACCGCTTGGCCGAGTTCATGCCCGCCAACCAGCTCCTGGCCGGCATGGTCATGGCCTCCATTCCGCTGCTGGTCATCTTCCTGATCTTCCAGCGGCACATCATCGCCGGACTGACCGCCGGCAGCCTCAAGGGCTGAACCGGCACCACGCCCCACCTGGCACCCGCTTCCCCGCCGCCCCGGGGGAAGCGCGCCTCCCTCTGCCGGCCAAGTGCTGCCCATCCACTACCAGGGCACCACCCATGGCCTACGCCTCGCGCCGACGCGGGCATCCCAGCCCAGTGGCGCAATCCCCGCCGGCCCCGCCGGCACCTCCAGGGCCGAACCGCCCCTGCACCGGAAGGACACACCGCTGTGTCGACCCCACGGACAACCCCCCTCCCCAGAACCACTTCCGCGATATCCGCCCTCCTCCTCGCCCTCGCCGGCACCGTCTCCTACAGCCTGGCAGCGCCGGCTCCGGCCTATGCCGCCAGTACCACCCTGGAAGCCGAGGCGGCGGGGCTGTCGGGTGGTGCGGTCGTACAGCGGGAGCACACCGGCTACACCGGCACCGGCTACGTCGGTGGTTTCACCGACGCCAACAAGGGCCGGGCCTCGACCACCTACAGCGTGCAGTCGGCGTACGCGGGCACCGGGTCGGTCAAGGTCCGCTACGCCAACGGCACCGGGTCGGCCAAGACGCTGACCTTGTCGGCAGGCGGAGTCACTGTGCGCCAGGTCACCCTGCCGGCCACCAGTAACTGGTCCACCTGGTCCACGGCCGAGATTCCTCACGCCTTCACCAAGGGCACCAACACGATCGCCCTGACGTTCACGGCCGGCGACAGCGGCAACGTCAATCTGGACAACCTCTCCGCCACCACCCCCGACGCCGAGCAGCCCGGCGACCCTTCCGTCATCCAGGCCGAGTCCGCGGGGCTGTCGGGCGGTGCGGTGGTGCAGCGGGAACACGCCGGCTACACCGGAACCGGTTACGTCGGCGGTTTCACCGACGGCAACAAGGGCCGCGCCTCCCTCTCCACCAGCGTGCAGTCCGCCTACGACGGTGCGGGCACCGTCACCGTCCGCTACGCCAACGGCACCGGCTCCAACAAGACACTGACCCTGTCCATGGGCGGGGCAACCACCCAGGTCACCCTGCCGGCCACCAGCGGCTGGTCCACCTGGTCCACCACCGCGGTGCCGGTCTCCTACGCCAAGGGCACCAACACCGTCGCGCTGACCTTCACCAGCAGCGACAGCGGCAACGTCAACATCGACCACCTCACCGCGGCCACTCCCGCCGGCCCCGGCGATCCCGGCGGTCCGGGCGAACCGGCCCCGGGCGGCGTCGGCGCCACCCTGCCCTTCACCACCTACGAGGCCGAAGCGGGCCGGACCAACGCCACGCCCATCGGCCCCGACCGCACCTACCTCACCCCGGCCTCGGAGGCATCCGGTCGTAAAGCCGTCAAGCTGACACGGACCGGTGACTACGTCGAGTTCACGCTGACCAAACCCGCCAACGCGATCAACCTGCGGTACTCCCTGCCGGACAGCAGTGACGGACGGGGCATCGACGCCTCCCTCAGCGTCTACGCGGACGGCCAGGCGCTGCCCGACCTCCCGCTGACCTCGCGCTACGCCTGGGTGTACGGCAACTACCCGTACACCAACAGCCCAGGCGAGGGGAAGGGCCACCGCTTCTTCGACGAGACCCGCCTCAGCCTCGGCAGGACGCTGCCGGCCAACACCGTCCTGCGCCTCCAGAAGGACGCCGCGGACACCGCCGCCTCCTACACCGTCGACCTGTTGGAGGCGGAGGAGACCGGCGCGGTCGGTACCCTGCCCAGTGGCTACGTCTCCGCCAGGAACCTCGGCGTCACACCGAACGACAACCAGGACGACACCTCCGCCCTCAACACCGCACTGGAGAGGGCCAAGAGCCAGGGCGCGGGCCTGTGGCTGCCCGCCGGCACCTACACGATCTCCGACCACATCAACCTCTCGGGGGTGAAGCTGCGCGGCGCGGGCGTCTGGCACACCGTCCTGCGCGGCACCGGCCTCAAGGGCGGCCTGCTCGGCCGGGGCGGCACCAGCACCGTCGAGGACCTGATGATCGACGGCCAGAACACCGTCCGTGACGATGCGGGTGGACACGCGGCGATCGAAGGTGACTTCGGCACCAACTCCGTCATCCGCAACGTCTGGATCCAGCACACCAAGGTCGGCCTGTGGATCACCGCACCGACCGACGGTCTGAAGGCCGCCGACCTGCGTATCCGCAACACCTACGCCGACGGCGTCAACCTGCGCGGCAACGTACGGAACACCGTCGTCTCCAACAGCAGCATCCGCGGGACGGGCGACGACGGCATGGCCATGTGGTCGGACCCGGACTCGGTCAGCGACAGCGCCTTCCGTAACAACACCATCCAGTTGCCCACGCTGGCCAACGGCGCCGCCATCTACGGCGGCAGCGGCAACAGCATCGAGAACAACCTCATCTCCGACACCGTCACCTCCGCCGCGGGCGTCGCCGTCAGCACCCGCTTCGGGGTGCCGTTCAGCGGCACCACCACGGTCTCCGGCAACGTCCTGCGCCGTACCGGCAGCATGGAACTCAACTGGAACGCCAAGCTCGGCGCCGTCTGGGTCTACGCCGACGTCCACCCGATCACCACCCCGGTGATCATCACCGGCAACACTGTCGCCGACAGCACCCACAGCGGCCTGCTCGTCTCCTACCTGAAGAACGTGGCCGACCTCCGGGTCTCCAGTACCACCATCGACACCACCGGCCATCACGGCATCGAGATCAACGCCTCCGGCAAGGGCACCTTCACCGGCGTCACCGTCCGCGCCACCGCGGGTGAGCCGCTGAACGCGGCCGGTGGCTTCACCGTCCAGCGCGGCAGCGGAAACTCCGGCTGGTAAACCCGCCGACCGACCGCGGGCCCGCCCCGGCCCAAGTCTCCCCGCCGGCCGGGCCCGCACCCTTCACGCACTCCCAGACAAGGCAGGTTGCAATGACCCCCCGTACGACCCAGTGGTGGCGCCACGCCGCCATCTACCAGCTCTACCCGCGCAGCTTCGCCGACGGCAACGGTGACGGCATCGGTGACCTGGCCGGCGTACGGGGCCGCCTGGACTACCTGGAAAACCTCGGCATCGAAGCGATCTGGTTCAGCCCTTGGTACCTGTCCCCGATGGCCGACGCGGGGTACGACGTCACCGACTTCCGGCAGATCGATCCCCGTTTCGGTACCCTCGGCGAAGCCGAACAGCTCATCACCGAAGCCCACCAGCGCGGCATCCGCGTCATCGTCGACGTCGTACCCAACCACGTCTCCAACGAGCACGCATGGTTCCTCAAGGCCGTCGGCTCCCCACCCGGGTCCCCGGAGCGTGACCTGTTCTGGTTCCGCGACGGGCGCGGCGAGAACAGACAACTGCCCCCGAACGAATGGCAGTCGATATTCGGAGGCCCCGCCTGGACGCGCGTCGAGGACGGGCAGTGGTACCTGCACCTGTTCGCCCCCGAACAGCCCGACCTCAACTGGCGCAGCCCCGCCGTACGCTCCGAATACGAGGACATCCTCCGCTTCTGGTTCGACCGCGGGATCGACGGCATCCGCATCGACTCCGCCGCCATGTGCAGCAAGGACCCGATGCTGCCCGACTACGACCACGCCGTCTTCCCCGACCCGCACCCGTATGTGGACCTCGACGAGAACCACGAGATCTACCGCGGCTGGCGCGCCGTCGCCGACTCCTACCCCGACCAGCGCGCCCTGATCGGCGAGGTCTGGCTCGCCGATCCCGCGCGCTTCGCCCAGTACCTGCGCCACGACGAGATGCACACCGCCTTCAACTTCGACTTCCTCGGCTGCGCCTGGGACGCAAAGGCACTGCGCGACTGCATCGACCAGACCCTTGCCGCCCATGCCTCGGTCGGTGCCCCCAGCACCTGGGTGCTGTCCAACCACGACGTCACGCGTCACGTCACTCGCTACGGCCGCCCGGACACCAGCACATCCGCCGGTATCCGCCAGTACAACCCGGTCGTCGACGAGGACCTCGGCCGCCGCCGCGCCCGCGCCGCCGCCCTGCTCACCATGGCCCTGCCGGGCGCCGTCTACATCTACCAGGGCGAGGAACTGGGCCTGCCGGAAGTCGAGGACATCCCCGCGGAACGGCGTGACGACCCGATCTACCACCGCACCCAGGGCCAGGACCCCGGTCGGGACGGCTGCCGTGTTCCCCTGCCCTGGGACGGAGAAGCCGAGCCGTACGGTTTCAGCGCCGCCGGAGCCGAACGCCCTTGGCTGCCCCAGCCCGCCGACTGGGCACACCTGAGCGCCGCCGCCCAGGAAGCGGACCCCGCCTCCATGCTCAGCCTCTACCGTGAGGTGCTGGCACGGCGAGCAGCGGAACCCGCACTGGGCGACGGCCCCATCCAGTGGCTCGAATCCCCCGAGGGTGTCCTCGCCTTCACCCGCGGTACGGGGGACGACTTCTCCTGCCTGATCAACCTGTCCGACGCGCCGGTGCCCCTTCCCGAGCACACGACCGTGCTCGTCACCTCGGATCCGCTGCACGATGGACTGCTGCCACCCGACACAGGCGTCTGGCTTCGCCCCATCTGATCCTCCGTGGCCGGCGATGTGCCCTCTCCACACGCGTCGCCGGCCTCGCGCCACGCCTTCACCGTGTCCCGAACGGGTGGCCACGTAACAGCTGCACAGGGCCGTCGTATCGGCGATCAGCACCGTGGCTCGCCGAGCGTGACCGCTCGAGCGGGGCTCTCTCGGGTGCGGGTTCACATCGTCCCGCCTCCACGCCGGGAACGCTACGGCTTCGTGGCTACCAGCCGGTCCAGAGCAGGTGGTTGACCGTAAGCGCCACGATCGCCTGCGCGGCGAGCCAGCCGCGTCGGCCCGGTGTGGGCAGGAGCGCGGCAGCGGGGAGCAACCAGAGCATGAAGGGTTGCCAGATCCGTTCCGTCTCCGCCTTGCTCATCCCGGACAGGTCGGCCACCAGTAGCGCGAGGAGCGCCGTCGACACGAGCAGGACCAGGCCCTGCGGCGATGACGTCGTCCCGGTCCGCAGAGCGCGGACCGTTCCGGGGAAGTCTGACGCGGTTCGGCGTAGGCCCGCGAGTGTCGCCGGTCCGACGGCGAGTGCGGTGCAGGCGAGGTTGGCCCAGATCCAGTAGGAGTAGGGGCGGACGCCACCGGCCCCCTGGTAGTAGCGCTCGACGAGCAGGTGGTACGCCTCCCACCAGTTGAAGCCCGCGAGCGTGAACGCCACCGGCACCACCAGGGCTCCCAGGAGGAAGAGAGGGAGCGGCCGCGGGGTGCGGGTGAGGACGAGGACGGCGAGGAGCACAATGGCGATGAGCGTCAGACCGTAACTGAGGTAGCAGGTCAGCCCGAAGAGGAGGCCGGCGCCCACCGCCGCGGCCGCGGGGCTGCGGACCGTGCGGGTCGCGGCCAGGGCGAGCAGGGCGATGGACCACGCGGCCACCGCGGTGAAGTAGCCGTCGGCCGAGGCGCCGGCCCAGATCGCGACCGGTGCGAGGACGAGGAACGGGGCGGCGCGGCGGGCCGTGTGTTCGTCCGCCAGCGTGCGGACGGCGATCAGGACGGCCACCGCGGCGGAGGCGCCGGTCACGATGCACCAGACTCCGGCCCAGGCGCCGCCGCCGAGCCCGACGCGGTCCAGCAGGACGAAGGTCAACGTGGCGCCCGGCGGGTGTCCGGCGACATGGGCGGGCCAGTTGCCGGGCGGGCCGATCAGGATGTGCTCGTTGAAGCCGTGCAGGGCGGCGCCGATGTCGTCGAAGCGGCTGATGACCCTCAGGTACTCGTGCTTGGTGGTGAGCCGTTCGGCGATGCCGCGGCCCCAGCCGTCGATCAGGGCGAGCGAGAACACCCAGGCGAGCGCGGCGGCGTAGCTGCTGAGGAGCAGGGTGCGCCAACGCAGCCGGTCGGCGAGGACGGGGCCGTAGGCGATGACGGCTGCGGCCACGGTGGGCGCGGCCCATGTGCCGGGCCCGACATGCGGGTACCAGGAGGCGAGCAGCGGTGGCCAGTGCACGAAGAGGGTGCGGGCGGGGTCATCGAAGGCCCTGCCGACGAGCACGGCCGCGGCGACCAGCACGACACCCACACCGGCGGCGGCCAGGTCACGTAGGTGGCGGGGATGGTGTGCGGGGACAGGCTCGGTGGCTTGTTCGGTGCGGTCCACGGTCTTCACGCAGGCACCGTACGCACGTCGGGGCACCGAAGACGCGTGACGAGGGGACGCGTCACCGAACGGTCAGATTCTGTGAGGTCCGTGGACGGCCGCACTCGCCCGGCCCGTGCGTGCGTGGGGAGACGTCATCGATTCGTCAGGAGTCGCAACCGCTTCGCTCCGCAGATCCCGGCATAGCGTCAGGGCATGGGCGACAGTCGCAGAATCACTCCAACCCCACGCGCACCCCTCTCCCGACTCCTCGGCGGACGGGTGACAACGATCCTCGCGCACACCCCCTCCTCGTCGGGGTACTGGCGCAGCCCGGTGCGCGGGGTGCGGTTCACCGCGGTGCTCGGTCTCGTCCTGCTCATCGGGATCACCGTGCTGTTCGTGACCGGTCTGCTTTCGTATGCCGCGTACAACCCGGACCTGAGCCCGGTCAACGACAAAACGCCCGGCAAAGGGCTGCTGGGCTTCTACCTCTTCGCCTGGCCGACCGGGCCGCACTGGCTGTACCGGCTCACGCAGGGGCTCCACGTCACCCTCGGCATCGTGCTCGTCCCGGTACTGCTGGCCAAGCTCTGGTCGGTCGTGCCGAAGCTCTTCGCGCTGCCCCCGGCTCGTTCCCTCGGGCACGCGTTGGAACGGATCTCGCTGCTGCTCCTGGTGGGTGGGGCGTTGTTCGAGTTCGTCACCGGGTTGCTCAACATCCAGTTGGAGTACCTGTTCCCGGGCTCCTTCTACCCGCTGCACTTCTACGGGGCCTGGGTCTTCTTCGCCGCGTTTCTCACCCACGCTGCGCTGCGGATGCCGCAAGCCGTACGGGTGTTGCGTTCCGGTCGGCTGAGCGAGGCGAGCCCGGGCGATCCGCTGGAGTCTCCCGCTCCGTCCGCGCCGACGATCTCCCGCCGGGGAGCGCTGGCCGTGGTGGGCGCCGGTTCGCTGGTCCTGCTGATCACCTCGGTGGGGCGGAGCTTCGACGGACCGCTGCGGCGTCTCGCCGTACTGGCTCCCCACGGCGTCGATGAGCCGGGCTCCGGTCCAGGCGGATTTCAGATCAACAAGACGGCCGCCGCCGCAGGTGTGACCACGGCCGACACGGGGGAGAATTGGTGGCTCACCGTCAGTGGGCCGGCCGGGAATCTCCGGCTCACGCGGAGAGACCTGATGGCCATGGACCAGTACAGCGCCGCGCTCCCGATCGCGTGCGTGGAGGGCTGGTCGACATCGGACCAGCGGTGGCGCGGCGTCAGGCTGAGCGATCTGGCCGTGCTCGCCGGATACCCGGACGGCGTGCCGGGGCTGCTCGTGGAGTCCATGCAGCGCAGTGGGCCCTTCCGCCGCGCCGCGCTGCGCGACAACCAGGTGCGCGACCCCAGCTCGCTGCTGGCTCTGCAGGTCAACGGCGAGGATCTGACACCCGATCACGGATATCCGGCACGGATCATCGTCCCGGCGGCCCCAGGTGTACTCAACACCAAATGGGTGTCCCGGCTGACCTTTGGATCGTTGTGAGCAGGATGAACCCGCGAGCCGTCGTGCGGCGCCTGTACGGGGAGGGGCCGCTGCACCTGCTGCTGACGGCCGCCTCCTTCGCCCTGGCGGGCTATGCGGGGGTACGGCTGCTCGCGGGAGACGCCGTCGGCGTCGTCGTGTGGTTCGTCGGCGCCGCCCTCGTGCACGACCTGGTGTTGGTTCCGGTCTACGCGTCCGCGGACCGCCTGCTGTGCCGGTTCGCCGACAGGCGGCCCGGGTTGGTGAACTTCGTCCGGGTGCCGGTGCTTCTGTCCGGACTGCTGCTGCTCGTCTGGTTCCCACTGATCACCCGCCAGGCCGAACGCTACGAGCCGGCGAGCGGGCTGTCTCCCGACGTCTTCCTGGGGAACTGGCTTCTGATCACGGCCGCGCTGTTCCTGGTGTCGGCATTCTGGCTGGTGGTACGGACGGTCCGACTACGTCGTAGGCAGACGAAAGGGCGGCCGTCCGCATCCCACTGATCGACGGAGTGCAGCCCGTGGGCGCGGGCGTATCTCAGCAGTGCGGGGGTACCCATCCGGGCCCAGGGGAACGGCTCGGTCGCTTCCGGTCCCGCGACGGACGCGCGTCCGTCGTCCAGCCTCACCTGGGCTCGCTCGTCGATGTCCTGGGGGGCGGTCTCGGCGATGAGGAGCCCGCCCGTGGCGAGCAGGTCCGCCGTCCGCCGCAGCAACAGGGACGGGTCGCCGCCGATGCCGATGTTGCCGTCGAGGAGCAGGACAGTGCCCCAGCGGCCCTCCCCGGGAAGCGGTTCGAAGACCGACCGGCGCAAGGCGGAACCACCGAGTCGCCGGGTACGGTCGATCGCGGCATCGCTGACGTCGATACCGAGCGCGCGGTGACCGCGGGCCGCGAGCGCGGCCACCAGCCTCCCGGGTCCGCACCCGATGTCCAGGACGGGTCCCTCACAACGGCGTAGCGCCGACAGGTCCGCCGCGTCCGCCCCGGCACACCAGCGCTCGACATCGAGCGGCAACAGCCAGCCGTCCGTACGGCGGAGATAGAGCGGGCCGTGTCCGTTGCGCAGGGCAATGGTGTACGGGTCGCCGCTCCGTGAGCCGGTCCCCCACGAGGTGGCGTCCGGGTACGGAGGGCTCATCACGCCGCCGTCCCGGCCCATGCGGTTCATCGGGCCACGGCCCGGGTCAGGCGGGCGAGTTCGGCGGCGAACCGTCCGTGCGGGGCGAGTGCGGCGACGTGAGCGGCGTCGACCGCGACGTCCACGTCCCGCAGTCGGGGAAGATCCCGGACGGTCAGTCCGGCGTCGACCAGCCTGCGCCGTTGCACCGCGCCGGTCTCGGGTACGGACATCGGGACGCCGCGCAGAAGCCGGGGGTCTGGTTCGGCCAGGCCCAGCGCCCAGAACCCGCCGTCCTCGGCGGGCCCGAACCAGGCGTCACAGTCGTTCCACGCAGTGGTGGAGAGGGCGGGGGCCAGGTCGGTCGTCGTCACCTGCGGGGTGTCCATTCCGATCAGGAGGGTTGGCCCGGTGCAGGCTCCGAACGCGGCGGCGAGGCGTTCGTCGAGGCCACCCGCGCACTGCTCCACCACTTCGACGTCAGGCGGCAGCCACGGCCCGGGGGCTCCGTCCAGGACGACGGCGCGCCGCGCGGCGGGCAGGGAGCAGACGGTTCGCAGGGTGTCGGCGAGAGCCGCCTCGGCCAGGCGCGCGGCCTCGACGGCAGAGAAGGGCGGAGAGAGCCGGGTCTTGACCCGGCCCGGCAGCGGTTCCTTCGCGATCACCAGCAGGGTCGTCATCCCGGTCGGCGCGTCGCGGGCCCGGCCCGCGCAGGACGAGCTCATCGGGTGACCTGCGCACGGACCGGGGGCTCGCCCAGCACGGAGCGCATGTCGCGTACGGCGTGCCAGGTGCCCCGCCATGTACCGGTGACCTTCGACTTCCCGGTCCGCGCGAGGTACGGGACGTCCGTCTCGGTGACCCGCAGGCCCGCGTCGGCGGCGCGCACCACCATTTGTAGCGGATAACCGCTGCGCCGGTCGGTGAGATCGAGTCCCAGCAGGTCGGTCCGGCGCGCGGCCCGCATCGGCCCGAGGTCGTGCAGCCGCAGCCCCGTGCGGCGACGGAGCATCCGGGCCAGCGCCGCGTTGCCCGCCCGCGCGTGCAGTGGCCAGGCGCGGCGCCCTTGGGGCCGGCGACGGCCGAGCAGGAGGTCGCTCTCGCCGTCGGCGACGCGGCGCACGAAGTCCGGCAGCAGACCGGGATTCATCGAACCGTCACAGTCGCAGAAACAGACGAACTCCGCCTCGGAGGCCAGGAGCCCGGCGTGACACGCCGCGCCGAAGCCGCGTCGTGCTTCACGGACCACGGTCGCGCCGAGGGACCGGGCCAATTCCGCCGAGCCGTCGGTGGAACCGTTGTCCACGACGATCGCCCGCCACCCACGAGGGACGGAGGCCAGCACCGCGGGCAGGGCGGCGGCTTCGTCCAGACAGGGCAGAACGATGTCAGCACGAGGGCCGCGAGTACCGGAAGGAGGAGTCATGCCGATCACCCTACGGAGCCGAAAGCGACATATCGGCTTCCAGATTCTTACGAAATATGGACGTCGGGCAGCCGGTGGCGCGACGACGTCCCCGCTCGACAGGGGCAGGTGCCAAGGTGGTGACATGTACCCGTACCCATCACTACCCCGCTCCGCCGACCGAGTGGCTTGCACCCGCTCGGCGCGTGACGGCGGCCTCCCGGGAAACGGAACGCCGCCGCCGGGGACGGCCCCGGCACCAGGGACATGCCCCCCAGCGGCCCCACCCGCGGCCACGTCCTCGTCGTGGACGACGACCCCACGGTCGCGGAGGTGGTCGCCGGGTATCTGACGGGGGCCGGATACGAGGTGACCCGGGCGGCGGCCGGCCCGGCCGCACTGGAGCGGTACGCGGCCCGGCGCCCGGACCTCGTCGTCCTTGACCTGATGCTGCCCGGCATGGACGGATTCGAGGTCTGCCGCCGTATGCGGGCGCATGGACCGGTGCCGGTCATCATGCTGACCGCGCGCGGCGACGAGGACGATCGCATCCTCGGGCTGGAAACCGGGGCGGACGACTACGTGACCAAGCCGTTCAGCCCTCGCGAACTGGTCCTGCGTGTCGACTCCGTGCTGCGCCGTGCCAGGGCGGCCTCGGCTCCCCCCGCCCGGTCGGCCCTGCTCCGGGGTGCGGGCCTCGTCCTCGATCCCGCAGCCAGGAGCGCGACGTGCGAGGGCCGTGCGCTCTCCCTCACCCTGCGGGAGTTCGACCTGCTGACCTTTCTCCTGCGCCACCCGGGCCGGGTCTTCACCCGGGAGGAGCTGATGCGCGGGGTCTGGGGCTGGGACTTCGGAGACCTGTCGACCGTCACGGTCCATGTCCGTCGTCTGCGCGGGAAGGTGGAGGACGATCCGGCCCGCCCGGAGCTGATCCGTACGGTGTGGGGCGTCGGTTACCGACTGGACCTACCCCCGGACCCGGGGGCTGATTCCGTCGCTCCCACCGAGCCGGAGCCCGGATCTCTCTCATGACCGACATCCTTCTCATCGCGCTCCTCGCGTTCCTGGGCGCCGCCGCCGCCGGACTGCTCGGCGCACTCGTGCTGCGGATCTCCCGGCACCGCTCGCTCGTCGTGTCTCTGACCGTCGTGGCCGCCGTAGCCGTCACCGCGATGCTCGCCGGGACGCTGGCCGTTGCCTGGGCGATGTTCCTGTCGCCGCACGACCTCTCCGTGGTCACCACCGTCGTCGCCATGGCTGCCGTGGTCTCGCTCGTCACCGCGATACTGCTGGGCCGATGGGTGGCGGCGAGAAGCCACGATCTGACCCTCGCCGCCCGTTCCTTCGGGGAGGGCGGCACCTTCGCGGCCCCGGAGGCTCCGGCCACCGCCGAACTCGCGGCGCTCACTCGCGAGCTGGCCGCCACCAGCGCCAAACTCGACAGTTCACGCGAGCGGGAGCGGGCCCTGGAGACCTCGCGGCGTGAACTCGTCGCCTGGATCTCGCACGACCTGCGCACCCCGCTCGCCGGACTGCGCGCCATGGCCGAAGCGCTGGAGGACGGCATGGCCGTCGACTCCCGGCGCTATCTGCGGCAGATACGCACCGAGGTGGAGCGGATGAACGACATGGTCGGTGACCTCTTCGAGCTCTCCCGCATCCACGCGGGCTCGCTCACCCTGAGCCCCACCCGCACCTCCGTCTACGACCTGGTGGGCGACGCCCTCGCCGGTGCCGACCCCCTGGCCCGTGAGCACGGCGTGCGGCTGGTCGGCGGCCGGGTCGAGGCGGTGCCCGTACAGGTCGACGGCAAGGAGATGAGCCGGGTGCTCGGCAACCTCCTGACCAACGCGATCCGCCGCACCCCCGCGGACGGCACCGTCGCGGTGGCAGCGCACCGCGACGGTGCCGGGGTCGTCCTGTCAGTGACAGACGGTTGTGGCGGGATCCCGGAGGATGACCTGTCCCGAGTCTTCGACACCGGTTGGCGCGGCACCCATGCCCGCACGCCGCCCGCAGGCGCGGGGCTCGGACTCGCCATCGTCCGGGGCATCGTCGAGGCACACGCCGGACGGACGGAGGTGCGCAACGTCACGGGTGGCTGTCGCTTCGAGGTGACCCTGCCGGTGGCGTGAGGCTCAGGCGGACACGCCTGCGGACGTCTCCCGCAGGGGTGCCGTCGCGAACTCCGCCATCCCGTCGGCGAATCCCACCTCCGGCTTCCAGCCCAGTTCATCGCGCAGCCGCCGCGAGTCGGCGGTGACGTGGCGTACGTCACCGAGCCGGTACTCACCAGTGATCACCGGCTCGGGGCCTCCGGAAGCCGAGGTCAAGGCCGCGGCCATCTCTCCGATGGTGCGGGGCTGCCCGCTCCCCGTGTTGTACGCGGCAAAGCTTCCCGGGCCGAGTCCCGCCACCGCCCGGGCCGCCACCGCGTTGGCGGCCGCCACGTCCCGAACGTGGATGAAGTCCCGGCGCTGGCCTCCGTCCTCGAATACGCGGGGGGAGTCTCCCCGGGCCAGCGCGGAACGGAAGAAGGAGGCGACACCCGCGTACGGTGTGTCACGCGGCATCCCCGGCCCGTACACGTTGTGGTAGCGCAACGACACCGCCCGGCCACCCGTCGCCCGCGCCCATGAGGAGGCGAGGTGTTCCTGGGTGAGCTTGGTCGTCGCGTACACATTGCGCGGATCCATCGCCGCGTCCTCGCCGACCAGCCCGGGCACGAGCTCCGTGCCGCATGAAGGGCAGTGCGGCTCGAACCGGCCGGCGGCCAGATCGGCCTCGGCGCGCGGTCCCGGCCGGACCGGGCCGTGCCGCCGACAGTCGTACCTGCCCTCTCCGTACACCACCATCGATCCGGCGAGCACCAGACTTCGTACCCCAGCCGCGGCCATCGCGGCCAGCAACACGGCGGTGCCGAGGTCGTTGCACCCCACGTAGTCCGGCGCGTCCGCGAAGTCCTTGCCCAAGCCGACCATCGCCGCTTGATGGCAGACCACGTCGACGCCGTACAGTGCACGGTCCACGGCGTCCCGGTCGCGCACGTCCGCCGTGATGAGCCCGTTTCCGGGTGACGAGGGGGTGGTGCCGTGTGCCGAGGGGAGCAGGGCGTCGAGCACCACCGCCTCGTGTCCGGCCGACCTGAGAGTCCGGACGATCTCCGAGCCGATGAACCCGGCGCCGCCGGTGACAAGAACGCGCATGTCGCTCACGGTAGGCCGTCCGGAGCCGAGTGGTCCGCCGTTGGCTCGGCATGTCACCGGACCGTAAGGGACGTGTCGTGGGGGACGCGGACTCTTATCCCACGCCCAGGTCTTTGCCATGCCGTTCCCACTGAGCTTGAACTCGTGATGGCATCTTCGGTGATCAGGGAGTGGTGTGCATCGTGAAGTTGCAGGTTACGGATCTGGTGTGCGCGCATCTTCCTGTGCTCACGCTGGTCGGCGGCCGGTGTCCCCGCTGAAGACCGTCCGATGAGATGTGGCAGCGTGCGCCGGGCGACGGTCAGCGCCACCTCGACTGCGGGCGGTTCGGCGCCCATCGGCTCGGCCGCCTCATCGACGTCGAAGCCGATCCAGCGGCACAACACCACACTGTCGGCGCACCCGTCCGGGAGCTGCCCGTACAGCACGAGCAGGCCCGGGTCCCGTGGTCCGATCCGGTCGGCCCGCCGTCCTACCTGAAGGCGCAGTTCACGCCAGACCTCGGCAGCGGGGCAGGGCTGACTCAACAACCAGGCCCAGTGATTCCGGGCGGACGCCAGTGAACCGCCCCGGGTTTGATGGAGACATCGAAGACCCGGAAGGATGCCGATCATGGCTGCTCCCCGTAAGTACCCTGACGAGTTGCGCGAGCGCGCGACCCGCCTGGCCGTCGAGACCCGCAAGGACCCCGCGGCGCGGACGGGCGCGGTGCGGCGCATCGGCGGCTCGGAGCGGTGGTCGAAGGCGCCGCTGAAGCACTCGGGCGCCATGTAGGCCGGGGGTGCCGATCAGGACGCCGGTGGTGGTGATGTCGTGTCGGGCGTCGCTGCTCTTGGTGATGCCGAAGTCGACGACCGTCGCTTTGCCGTTGGACCTGACAATGATGTTGGACGGCTTGATGTCCCGGTGGGTCAGGCCCGCCAGTCACGTATGGGCAGGGCGATCATTCTTCCGGGTCGTCCTCAGGCAGCTCCTCCTCCGTATCGCGGACGGTCCAGTCGTCGGCCAGCAGCGCGACGCCGTGAGCACCGAGCCATGCCGAGAGGCCGTCGTGCGACAACAGCGCGGAGGCGGCCTCGGCAGGGTCGCCGCTGAGCTGCCGCAGCGCGGGGGTGGCGGACTCCAATTGGTCGGCCGCGAATCTGCTCCATGCGTCCCGGTCGGTCACCTCGAATGTCCAAGTGCCTGACACCACGAGAAGATCCCTGTCCTGTTCTGCTTCCGATGTGGCGTCGAGTTCCTCCGAGCTGTCTTCCCAGCTGTCTTCCTCAAGCTCGGCGAAGGGGCTGTCCCAGTGAGTCTGTTCACGAACACACTCACCGTATGCGGCTGCAGCTCTTCTGAGGGCTTCAAACGCTTCGATGCCGGCCTCACCGGCCTGATCCGGTGCGGACATGACCTGAGCGTGCTGCCGCAGGGCAACGATCAACTCGTCGAGGCGGTCTTGCATGCTCACGGGCGCTCGCTGCTCTCTGTGCGGGAGGCGGGGGCCCAGGAAGTCTCCGCCATGAAGCGCTTACGGAAAACCGTGCCGGGAGTCGCGAAGGCGACTTCGAGTGCCTCATGGGGCACGTCGCGGCTCTCGGTACGCCGGGGAACCTTGCGGTAGCCGCACGCGCGCATGAGCGTCGTAGCCGAGGCCCAGCTGTCCGATGCCACCACTACTTCGTCGAGAGCGTCGCAGGCATTGCTCTCGTCGGCCAGGACCGCGTATGCGATCACCGAGCCCGCGACTCGGGCTCTGGCACTCATACCACCCATGTTCACTCCATCGGTTGCGGGTGGCGAGGCCGCCGAAAGGCTGCCTCGCCACCCAGTCCCTGTGACGGGAATCGACTCTACTGGTCAGCTGTGAAGCGTCTTCTGATCAGCCCCGGCGCCCGAGACCACGTCCGTGCCAGCGGTAGTGGATGGTGCCGTACCGACCGTTCTTGCGCCACGTGAGGTGGGAGTGGCCACCCTTGCTGCACGGGCCACGGAGCTCGCAGCTGTAGCCCCTCCGACTCAGCCGCGCGTGGTCCTTTCGGCGCTGCTGGTATGCCTTCCTCTTGTTGCTGAACCATTTGCTGCTGTTTCGCGGGCCGCAGTTGTGCACGAGAGCCGGCTGCCCGTCAGCGACCACGAAGAAGGTATGGCTGCCAGCGACAGTCAGGTTGAAAACAGTGCGGACCGCCTGAGTGCGACGGGTTGCCGTGACAACAGGCGTCGTACCGCTCGTATTGATCAGACGCGACCCGGTGGAGAGTTCTGACGCGTTGAGCCAGCCACGGCCTTGGGTGTAGAAGGGGTGGTTGGCCGTGGCGGTGATCATTTGGGAGCGGCCGTTGCCGTCTGCGTCGACGGAGAGGGTCACCAGTTCCTTCAAGCCAGCACCGGTGATCACGTCCACGACGGGGGAGATGGTGATCTCTGCTGTCACCTCGTCGACAGCCTGTACCCGATTGCCTACGGCCACGTCACTGATGGGCTTGGTACTCCTGTCGGCCATGACGACGGGGGTGTCGGGGAGGAAGGAGTTGCGGCGGCAGCTGCGGGCGATGGTTCGTGCGGCGCGGATGGCGCGGTAGCCGCGGTAGGCGCGGTAGCCCCAGGCGGCTGCGCCGAGGCCGGGGATGAAGCCGGCTGCGGTGAGGGCGATGTCCCATTTGTTGCGCCAGGCCCAGCGCTCGGCCTTCTTGAACATCTTCTTCCACCCCCACTTGCCGTTGCAGGGCGACGTCGCCGTGGATGTCGGTGAACTGGAGCACGGTGTCGCCGGTGGCGCTGGTGATCGCGCCGAGGTTCCCGGAGAGTGAGTCCACGTTGCGGGTCAGGGCACCGGTGGCGGTGTTCTCGATGATCCAGCGGGGGTTGTCGCTGTCGCTGTCGTAGTGGTTGAGCTTGTTCTCCGTGGGCGACCAGGTGCCTGCGGTGTTGGTCTCGACCGTCCAGGAGCGGAAGCGATGGTTGGCGTCGAGTTGCCAGGTCTGGCGCTTGTTGTTCGCGGTCTGCTGGTAGGCGAGGTCGTTGGCGTAGTAGCCGACGCTCGCGCCGCCGGGCAGGCTAGTGGTGCGGCCGAAGATAGACGTATCCGGCGTCGGTGATGCGGTCGGCGCTGTCGAAGGTGGAGGAGGCACACACCACACGCAAAACACCTCCCAAACCACGTTTCCGCAGGTCAGAAGGTTTTTCCTGGGGCTCTTGGTGGGGCGGGTGGGACTCGAACCTAAACCGGTGACGCGTCCCACCTGCGACGATACAGAAACAACGGACAAAGGTGCGCGTTTCCACCCCGCTGCATCCCGCTCGCTCCCGCTCGAACCGGGACCGGTTAGGCGTTCGCCACACCGCTTCCTGTCCGCCCTGAACAAGCACCGCTCCCGATGAGCATGAGAACGATCTCGCGTTCAGCGCAATCGGCTCACCGCCGCGTCACAGTGGGCATACCTGGCCACGGCTGGGATCTGACTGCCGCGCACGGTTACGTTCCGTAGTGGATAGCGGGTTACGCGCTGTGTGTTGCGCCCGGTGCTCGGTGGTTCCCTCAGCCAGGTTCTTCGATAACAGTCCGGATGAGTCCTGCTACTGGGCACCCGGCCACAACCTCGAAGCGCTCACCAACCTCGAATACTTCGAAATCACCCCGTCGAATGACTACGACACGCTGATGAGCCATGCCCGCCGCGCAGCGGCCTACATGGAGACCACAGCGCATCGCCATCCTCGCGTCTGAGGTTCCCCCGTCACTCGGGAGGTGCTGATCAGCTGGTCAGAGAAGGTTGGCGGGGTTTCAGGTTCACTCGTTCGGCCGTTGCCTGCTCGGCGTAGTGCTTCTCCTCGAACTCGATCGGGCTGAGGTAGCCGAGCCGCCTCTGGATGCGCCGGCTGTTATAGAAACCGTCGAAGTACTCGAAGAGCGCGAGGTTCGCCTCGGCCCTGGTGGCGAAGACACGGCTGCGGACGCACTCGGTCTTCGTCAGCATCCACAGATTCTCCGCGAGGGCGTTGTCGTAACTGTCGCCGACCGAGCCCATCGACGCCTCAATACCGGCCCGCAAAAGGCGGGTTGTGAGCTTAATGGACGTGTATTGACAGCCGTGGTCGGCGTGGTGGACGAGCTTGCCGGGCTCAATCTCGCGGGAGGCGAGCGCGTACTCCAGGCTGGACAGGACCAGGTCGGCGTCCGCGCGGGCGGAAGTCTCCCAGGCCACGACCCGGCGGGAGAACGCGTCGCGGATCGCGGACAGCCACAGCGGTCCCTCGGCGGTCGGGATCATCGTCAGGTCGGTGACCCACAGCCGGTTCGGTCTCTGGGCGGTGAAGTCCCGGTTGACGAGGTCCGGGGCGAGCGTGGACTTGGGATCGCGGCGCGTGAAGCCCTTGCGGCGTGGGCTGAGACCCGCCAGACCGGCCTCGCGCATCAACCGTTCGACGCGCTTGCGGCCCACGTGGACGCCCTCGCGTTTCAGCATGGCGTGCACGCGCGGCGACCCGTAGATGCCACCGGACTCGGCGTGGACCTCCTTGATCTGCCCGGTAAGCTCGACGTCGCGCCGCCGCCGCTCGCAGGGCTCCTTCTCGGCCCGGCGCCAGCGGTAGTAGGTGGAGGAGGCGATGGAAAGCTCCTGAAGTACGCACTCGACTCCCAGGTGCGGATGCTCGTTGAAGAGCGCGGTCACCTGGGCCGGGTCGGGTCGAGTTGCGCCGCGACAAACGCCGAGGCCGTCCGCAGTACGTCGTTCGCCCACTTGAGCTGGGCGTTCTCCTTCCGCAGGGCCACCAGCTCGGCGTGTTCGTCGGTGGTCAGCCGGTCATTCCGCTCGCCGGCATCGGCCTCGGCCTGCCGGATCCAGCCCACAGGGCCTCGGGGTGGACGCCGAGGTCGACGGCAAGCTTCTTGATCTGCGGCTTCGGATCCGAGGTGCGATACATCCGCACCGCACGCTCACGCAACTCCAGCGAGTACTTCCTGGGGGCAGCCATGGTCGATGTTCCTCTCATGAGAACCATCTGCCCCTCTGTCACCACCTTCCGCATCTCGGGGGAACCTCAGTCACACGAAATGAGAGACTGCTTGTATGCCCAGAAAACGCCCTAGAACCGTGACCTTCGCCGCAGCGCTGGAGTCCCTGGAGCCAGCGGAACCCGTTGACGGCCCTCTTGCCCTGTCTCCCGCAGGCACAGGAGAGCTCGTGGACGCGGACGGATGCCGATGGCTTGTCCACCGGGGCCCCCTGGATGTGCGACTAGCGAAGCGGCGTGTCCGCACAGCCGATGTGATGATCATCGGTGAGGGCGCCGGTGACCGTCTGCGGTGCGTACCCCCAGAGGAAAGGGATGCAGCATGGGCCAGCATCAAGGACCGTATCGATAGCGACGGTCTGCCGAGTTACCAGCCCTACCAGTTCACTTCTGCGGACGGCCGCGAGCTCCTTTATATCGAGCAGACGTGCTGATCCTGGCGCTCCCCTGATCGCTCTTCCGGTCAGGTCTGTTCGCTCACCTCAGAGGTCCGAATCCGCTTCGTCGTCGAGGTCATCGTCTTCGATCTCATCCACGTTCGTGAACGGACTCCCCCAACCGGATACTTCAAAGATCGCGTCGGAGTAGCTACGCACAGCGGCACGTACCTCTTCGAACGCCGCCGTCCCCTCTTTCAGGGGAACGTCCGACAGCGACATGACCCGGGCGTGGTGGCGCAGGGCGGAGATCAGCTTTTCAAGTGGAGGATCGATGCTCATAGCGAACTCCCTTTTTCATTCTCTGCTGTGTACAAGGACGGGCGCTGGGGCGGTCCGGAGAACCAGACCGCCCCAGCGTCATCTACCACCTATAGTGATTCGTCCGGAAGATCCGGCCCCGTCGATTGATGAAGTCAACGTGGACGTGGTTTCCGGAAGCGCACACGTCACGGTAGCGGCAGCGTCCGCCGTAACGGGCGGCGCGCTTGGCGGCCTGAACGGCGGCGGCCTTCGACTTTGAACGAGGGGCCCACCAGTTCTTGACGTTCCGCTTCTTCGGTATATAGCGCGCGCAGTTGTGAACGAGGGCGGACTGCCCATCGGCCACTACGAAGAAGGTGTGGCTGCCGCTGACCGTCAGGTTGAAGACCCGGCGTACCTCTCCATGGCGGCGTGTGGCCGTGACCGTCGGGATGCCTCCGGCCGGTGTCATGAGGCGCGATCCGGCGTTCACTTGGGAGGCGTCGACCCAGCCACGGCCCTGGATGTAGAAGGGGTGGCCGGCCGTGGCGGTGATTGTTTTGGACTGTCCGTCGCCGTCCGCGTCGACGGACAGGGTCACCAAGTCTTTCAGACCGTTACCGATGATCACATCAGTGACGGGAGAGATGGTGAGCTCGCCTGTCACCTCGTCGGCAGCCCGCACGAGGTCACCCTTGGTGACGTCGCTGATGGGCTTGGTGCTGCCGTCGGCCATGACGACGGGTGTGTCGGGGAGGAAGGAGTTGCGGCGGCAGCTGCGGGAGATGGTGCGTGCTGCGCGGATGGCGCGGTAGCCGCGGTAGGCGCGGTAGCCCCAGGCGGCGGCGCCGAGGCCGGGGATGAAGCCGGCTGCGGTGAGGGCGATGTCGTATTTGTTGCGCCAGGCCCAGCGCTTGGCCTTCTTGAACATCTTCTTCCACCCCCACTTACCATCGAGGTCGAAGCAGTTGATGGGGTCGGCCGTGCAGTATTCGTAGGCGTTGGCGTTGCCGCCCTGGACTGGGTCGACGGACAGGAAGCGACCGGTGGCCGGGTTGTACTGGCGTACGCCCATGAGGGTATAGCCGGCGACGGTCTCGCTGGAGCGCTGTTTGCCGCCGAGCCAGCCGTAGCGGACGGCTTTCTGGTCGGTGCGTGCGTTGCCGTACTCGTCGGTGTCCAGGGCGATGGGTGCTTCGCCCGCGTTGAGCGGGAGTTGCAAGGCGATGTCGCCGTGGATGTCGGTGAACTGGAGCACGGTGTCGCCGGTGGCGCTGGTGATCGCGCCGAGGTTCCCGGAGAGTGAGTCCACGTTGCGGGTCAGGGCACCGGTGGCCGTGTTCTCGATGATCCAGCGGGGGTTGTCGCTGTCGCTGTCGTAGTGGTTGAGCTTGTTCTCCGTGGGCGACCAGGTGCCTGCGGTGTTGGTCTCGACCGTCCAGGAGCGGAAGCGATGGTTGGCGTCGAGTTGCCAGGTCTGGCGCTTGTTGTTCGCGGTCTGCTGGTAGGCGAGGTCGTTGGCGTAGTAGCCGACGCTCGCGCCGCCGGGCAGGGTAGTGGTGCGGCCGAAGGCGTCGTAGACGTATTCGGAGTCAGTGATGCGGTCGGCGCTGTCGAAGGTGGAGGTCTTGCTGGTTCCTCCGGTGGTCGGACAGTCCAGGCCGGGGCTGCGGCAGCGGTGGTCAGGGATGTGCGGTTGCTGTGCTTGTCGAACCCGTAGGTCCGGCGGGTGCAGACCGTCTCCACGGTGTCGTCGACCGTCGTCAGGCGGCCGATGGCGTCGTAGCGGTAGCTCTGGTCGGACCATCCTGCGTGGCTGGTGGTCTGGCCCTGGACGGATTCGGTGACCGCGTCGGACATGACGACGGTGCCGTCGCTGTCCCGGGTGTAAGTGCGGTCGACCGGCGAACCCGTGGTGTCCTCGGTCTGGATGACGGTGTAGCCGCCGGGAAGCTTCTCCGTGGCGACCGAGCCGTCGGCGTCGTAAGTGGCCTGGAAAACACCGGCGATGGAGTCGGTGGTCTTCGTTGCCAGGCCGCGTGGCTCGGTGGTGTGGTCGAAGGTGTAGGTGACGGTGGACGGGACGGAGTCGCTGATCTTGACCGGGCGGTCGAGCAGGTCGTACTCGGTCGTGGTCTTGCCGCCGTCTGCGTCGGTGTAGGAGATTTGACGGCCGAGTTTGTCGAAGGTCCGGGTGACCGTGCCGCCGGTGGACGAGACGATCTTGGTCTCCTGGCCGGTCGCCGGGTCATACTCGGTGGTGGCGTCAGGGACTGTCTGGCCTGTGCCGCCGGTCACCTTGACGAAGGTCGGACGGCCTGCCGCGTCGTAGGACGTGGTGGTCGTGCGGGTGACGCCGTTGGCGGTCTCGGCTCCCTTGGTCGCGTTGCCCCACCAGTCGTACTCGGTCGTGGTGGTGGGCAGTTCGGCAGGATTGCTGCCGCCGCCGGTGATCGCTCCGCCGGGGCCGACAGAGCAGACCAGGTCGGCCCACTCCGGGCGTCCGGCGCAGTTGCCGGTTCCAGTGGCGGACCAGTAGCGGGTCACCGTCGCCCCGGCATCCGTGCCGGTGCTGCCGGTGTTGAGCGTCTTGACGGCCCGGCCTTGGTCGTCGTACTCGGTCGTCGTGGTGATGGCCAGCCCACCCGGGTCCTGGACGGACTTCGTCGGCAGGCCGACGGCCCAGTCGAAGACGGTCTGGGTGACCCGGTTCTCGCCCAGGACAGTGGGGTGCTCGCGGACCTGGGCACCGGTGGTGCTCTTGGTCACCTGGTTCCTGACCTTGGCCGTGCCGTCGGTCGGTCGGCCTGTGTCGTATTCGTTGACCGTCCAGCTGCGGGCGAACACCGGGGTGCCCGCAGCCACCAGGGTGGTGGTTCCGGACTTCAGATCCGAGGTCAGATCGACGCGCCGCAGCGGGCCGAGTTCCTCCAGTTCCCGGGTGCCGTTGTCGTTGTAGAGCGAGCGAGTCGACAACAGTTCCGCCCGCTCTGCAGAAGCCAGGCTCGCGATGCCGAGTTCGGCCTGTGCCGTCCGGTCGGCGGCGGTCACTCCGAGGGCGAGCCCACGGTTGGCGGCTGTGAGCTCACGAACAGTGTTGCCGAACCGGTCGTACTCGGTGGTGGTGATGTATCCGCCGGGCGTCGCACTGTTCACCGAGCGTCCGGATACGCCGAGGTAGGTGACGTCCGCGCGGCCGTAGGACATCGAGGCCAGGGTGTCGCCGGAGTTCGCAGCGGGGACGGCGTCGGCGGGGAAGACGGCGGTGGCATCGGCGGGTGCGTCCATCTGCCCCCACGTCTTCACATCGGCAGCACCCAGCTTGTACGGGGCATTCGCTCCGGTGAGGGGGACGTCGTAGACGATACTGGTCGCGGCCTCACCTTCAATGACATCGACCGTGCCCTGCTTGAGGCCAGGACGCGATGCCTTGAGCAGCATGCCTTCTCCGGCCGCGGTGCTGGAGCCGGCCTTGCCGTAAGTGAACGTCCACGGCAGTTCGCCCGGCGGGGTGAGCTTGGTGATCCGGCCCGCGCTGTCGTAGGCGTATTCCGTCTTCAGCGACGGTGTGATCTGCGGGTTCCATGTCTGGCGCAGTCGACCGGAGCCGTCGTACAGATACATCTGCACGGACTTGGACGTCGCGGCGCCGGCGCCGGGCGCGGTGGACCACAGGCGGACCTCCTTCACCTGACCGCTGACATCACCGAGAACGCCGGCGGTGGCGGTGGTGGAGGTCGCGTACACCAACTCCATGACACGGCAGCCTTTGGTAGCCGGATCTGCAGTGCACGCAGCGGTCGTAGCGGCCGACGTCGGGGCGATGATCCGCTTCGGTCGGGCCAGTTTCTTGCCGTCGACAGTGACGGTCTCCGAAACCACAGTGGTTGAGGAACTGGCCAGACCGTCCAGCAGGGTGCTGGAGACCTGCCAGGACTCAGACGCAGCATCGGGCTTGGTGAACTCTGTTACGGTCCCCTCGGTGTCTGCGAGGCTGAAAGTGCCGCTGACACTGCCCTTCAGAGTGAGGTCCTCCGCGCCGGGTTCGGGGATCCATCCGTTCCTCGCCGCATTGGCGGAGAAGTGGGTCTCCTCACCGCCGGAGTCGACCACTACAACGGCCGTGTCGGATGTCTTGCGCAGGTGGGAGTACTCCGAGTCCGTAGCCTCCGCCACAGTGCCGCTAACCCACTCCTTGCCGAAGATGGGGGCCTGACCCACCTGCTTCGTTGCGGCGTCCGGGGTACGGGAGGACGCCGAGCGGCTGATCGACATGTCGAATGAGGACGCGTCGGTCGCGGAGAGCGTGTAGTTGCCGGTCAGCAGGTTCACTGAGCCGGGGCCGACCTCGTCGGACGCCGCGCCATCTGCGTTACGGTCCACGACCACGGTCAGCGGCTGAGTGCTGCCGGTGGCGCTGCCCGGGCCGGTGAAGTCTGCCTTGATCTGTACGGTGCCGTCAGGGTCGACCGTACTGGTGGCATTCCACGTCAGGGCCGCGTTCTTGCCACCCGCAAGCGGAACGGGCCAGGCGGTCAACGCGGAGCCGCCGGAGGTGACATCACCCGCAGGAATTTTCACCCACGGGTCGGCCTCCGAGCGGCGCCAGGAGAACGACGCCTCGTCGAACTTGGCACCGTCGGCTTCGGCGACCAGCGGCAGGCGGCGGGCAGTGCGCTCCCCCTCGGAGGGCTGAATGAAGCCTCCGGGGCCTGCGTGGAAGGTGTAGTCGATAGCCTCGGACTTATTGTCAGCCTTGTCGACCGAGCGCACTTGCAGGGTGTGGGTGCCGTCGCGAGCGGGTGTGATGGAGACCGACTTGTCCCCGGTGGCACCGCTGGTGCCGAGCTTGGTCCAGCTCACTCCATCCAGGGACCATTCGAGCCAATGGTGATCGGCTGCGGGTGGGGTCACTGTGAACGTGCCGGCCTGGCCCGCACCCTTGACCCAGGCACTGGACGGGTAGTCGGTGGAGACCATCTTCGTCGGAGCGGAGGGCGCGGTGGTGTCGACGGTGAAGGTCTTCCACGCTGACCAGCCGACGTTGTAGTGCGCCCCGTCGTACGGCGAGGTGCGGAACTTGTACGTCTTGCCGTTGGCGAGTACACCAGCGGGAACGGTCACCGAGGCGACCTGCCCGGAGGGCACGTACTTGGAGACGATGACGTCGCCGACCTGGGTGTTGGTGGCGTTGTCGAAGATCTGGAAGGTGCCGTTGACCTTGTCACCGTCGGCGTCGACGAACGTGTCACGCAGGGTCGGCGTCGTGGTGTTAACCGTGTAGGCCCCACCGTAGGAAAAGTAGGGGGGACCGGCTTCCTGCTTGGTGCCGGTACGGGGCCGGTAGTTGTAGTTGACGACCAGCTTCGGCGGGTTGGAGGCGGCGTTAGCGGAGTTCACCCGCTTCCACTGCGCGATTGCGCTCTCGTCGGTGGCGCGCAGCCCCATATGGCCTCGGGTGGCCTTGGCCGACGCCCACTCCTGCGCCAGAGTGGTTACGTCGGCGTTGATCCAGCCGTCAGGCTGTGCGGTGCACGATGTGTTGCCGCGCGTTTCGGTGGAGGTGGCCTTCTTCGCTGTCATCGTCGGACGGTTCGTCCACCGGCTGGAGGTGGAAGCCGCAGGCGACGACCAGACTTCCCACGGGTGGTTCTTGCAGTCCAGGTTGTTGCCCGAGTGGAAGTTCCACAGGGACAGCTTTGCGTTCAGGACCAGTGCGTCCTGGATCGGCGAGGTGTTCCACGAAATGAAGGACTGCGCCGTGCGCGGGGTGCCGTCGGCGTTCTTCGTGCCCGGGTTACCCAGGTCGAGTTCGACGTCGGCCGACCAGTCGACGGTCTCGCCCTGCTGGACGTACGTGTCGAAAACGTTGGACAAGGATGAGGTGGAGGGGTCGACCGTCACCGGATACTTGGTGGCCGGGTCGGTGAGGAACTTCGCGTCAGGAGTTATCACCAGGTCGACGGAAGCGCCCTTGGTGACGGCCTTCATCGCGACGGGTACTCGCCGGGTGTGCTCTCCTGAGCGCTGGTCGACGGTGGCGTCCCACATCACCGGGGCAGGCATGACAGCCTGCTTCTTGTTCTTCTTGTCGGTGAACACCACACTGCCGTCGGCCTGCTGCTTGGCCTTGAGCCCCTTGGCCTTCAAAGGAAGCGTGTAGGTGTAGCCGTCGGTGGCGGGCTTCTGCTTGATCTCGACGTACTGCTCAAAGCCTGTACGCGTCGCCTCGACCACCACGTCCGCGCCGGGGACGGCGTTGACGTATTCGGCCCGCGTGCCGGTCAGCTTGGGCGCGGGCAGTCCACCCTTCCACTGCAGGGTGATCTGCTGATCGCCCTCGCCGAGCGTCACCAGGTCGGTGGCCTTCGAGGCTTGCGCGGACTTGAGAGAGGTGGCGGGGGTTCCTGTCCTGCCCGCGAGTTTCAGGCCGCGGGGGTGCGCGTGGGGCTGTACCGAGCCGTCGGGCTTGGTGGCTAGGTCAAGGTCCACGTCTCGCCACTGGTCGGTGGTGCCGTCCTGGAAGCGGACGGGGCCGGCGGCAAGCTCTGTCGTCAGCGAACCGTTTTTGTTGGCCCAGGTCGTGGACGTCTCTGTGCGCTCGGACAGCGCTTCGACACGCTTACCGGACAGACGTGCGGCAACGCGGGCGGAAGGGATGTCTGCGGCCTGAGTGGCCGCCGCCTTCTTCGGCGCTGCGGGCGTCGCAGGTGCGGTGGCCAGCGCTGTGCTTGTGCCGTCGATCAGAGTGACTGCCAGGGCCAGAGCAAGGCTTCCCGCTATGTAGCGCAAGCTCTTGCCCGACCATGGTTTCCCGCGCTCGTGGTGCGCGGGTGTGTGAGCCGTCATCGTTCCTCGGTCTCCTGCTGCTTACGCATCCCTTATGTGATGCAAATATGAAGGTAACGAGGAGGAAAAGATCACGAACCCAGGCAGATACACCCGAGAGCGACGGACTGCTCGCGAAGAGTGATGTGAACTCGGTCACTTTGCATCGAAAAAATAAAAGCTTCTACCCCGCTTTTGTGAATTCACACCTGATCATTCGAATCAGTTGAATATGCGGGCCAGTTGACGGTGTACGTTCTGGTCGAACCTGTGAAGTACGTGCCCCGTGTGGGGTCGCAGGGTAACCGAGCGAGGGGTGGGGCTGCGTGAAGCGGCGTCGAATATGGGGAACGGCTGCGGCCGTGGTGACCGGACTGACCGGGGTCCTGATCTTTCAAGGGGTGACTGGCCGCACAGAGAACGTCGTCGGCGGAGGAAGCGATTCGAAGCCCGTCACGGCCCACGCGACAACCGCGCAGCTGCGGAACGCTGACGACGGGACGGGTGCCTCCCTGGCACGCCGTGACGCGGAGCGGTTCAGCATGCTGGGTGTGACCTGGACCGATCCCGGCGCCCGAGTCACGGGGAGGGTCGAAGTCCGTACCCGTTCCCTGACGACCGGGAAGTGGTCGCCGTGGCTGGAGCTGGACGGGGACAGCGGGCAAGGGGAGAACGGGGCTGCCCGCGGCGGCACCGAACCGGCCTGGGTGGGACCGTCCGACGGCGTCGAGGCCCGTGTGGCTTCGAACGGGAAAACGTCCGCCGGGCTACCGGCCGGTCTGCGGTTGGACATGGTGGACCCAGGGACCGGTGACGCGAGCGCCATCGAGCCCGCCGCTTTCGCGGTCGAGGAGACGGACGCACCGACCGTCGCCCCCTCGGAATCCGCCGAGCCGCAGCCCAGCGCCTCCCCGGACACCCAAGTCCCTGCTGACCAGGAGCCTTCCGCTGAACCGCCGGTGAGCGAGTCGCCCTCGGCTTCCGAGTCACCTCCTGCCGAGCCCGGCACGCCGACGGCATCCGCAACCCCGACTCCCACGGCCCCGACCCCGACGGTCCCGACCCCGGCGCCGACCGACACGGGCCCCACCGCCCCGCCGAGCACCATGCCGCAGCCACCCATCACCTCCCGTGCCGACTGGGGTGCCGATGAGTCGATCAGCCCGGAGGAACCGGGCTACCTGCCCGACGGCAAGATCAAGGCGGTAGTGGTCCACCACACCGCCGAGTCCAACACCTACACGTGCGCCCAGGCCCCGGCAGTCGTGCGCGGCATCTACGCCTATCACGTCAAGCAACTGGGCTGGAAAGACGTGGGATACAACTTCCTCGTCGACAAGTGCGGCACCATTCACGAAGGCCGCAAGGGCGGCGTAGACCGGCCCGTCCAGGGCGCCCATGCCTACGGCTTCAATGCGGAGACCGTCGGCATCTCCGTACTGGGCACCTACACCGACACCGCACCTCCCCAGGCCGCACTGCTCGCCGTCGCCCGGATCGCCGCGTGGAAGCTGGGACAGTACGGCGTGGACCCCGCAGGCACCACCACACTGACCGCAGGCGATGCCGGCACCAACTACTTTCGCAAGAGCTGGGCCAAGGGCGCTCACCTGCCCTTCCCCGTCATCCATGGCCATCGCGACGGGTACAACACGCAGTGCCCCGGCGACGCGTTCTACAACCAGCTCACCACCATCCGCACCCTGGCGGCCGGCCCCGTCTCCGGCCTGACCGTCAAGTCCCTCACCGGAACCGGTCTGTCGGGCGGCAAGCACTACACCAAGGCCGGCGTCACGGTGGCCTGGTCCGCTACCACCCCTGCCGTACTGATCAAGCAGTACGAGCTCCTGGTCGACGGCAGATCCGTCGCCACGACCGCCGGCACGTCCACCTCGGCGAAGGCCACCCTCACCATCGGAACTCACACCGTGGCTGTGCGCGCCACCCACCTCTCGGGCAAGAGGTCGACCAGCGCCTCCACCACCGTCATCGCCGAGACGGCCGCCCCCTCCTTCACCGCCAAACCAGCCCTGAGCCTGCGCACCGGCACCGTGAGCACCGCCGCCGTACCCTTGAAGCTGAGCTGGAAGGCCACCGACAGTGCGGCTCTCAAGGAGGTGCGCCTGGTCTCACCGCTGGCGAAGACCTACGGACCCACCACGACCAGCGCGTCGCATGCGGCCAAGTCCGCCACCGCGACCGCATGGAAGATGACGGCATACGACTACGCCGGAAACGCCGCCTCTGCATCCGTCTCCGCCACCCCGGTGATTCTGCAGGAGACGACAGCCACGAAGTCCGGCACGTGGACGGCCAAGTCATCCACCAGTTACCTGGGCGGCAAGTCGTATTCCAGCAGCTCGAAGAACGCCTCACTCACCTGGACGTTCACCGGCCGGTCAGCAGCCTGGACAGTCTCCCGCGCCGCGACATCGGGCCAAGCGCACATCTACGTCGACGGCACCAAGGCGGCGACCGTCGACCTGAAGTCGTCCACCACCAAGTACCGCGACGCCATCTGGACCAAAACCTGGACCAACAGCGCGAAGCACACCATCAAGATCGTCGTGGCAGGCACCTCCGGCCGCCCGACCATCACCACCGACGGTCTCCTCTACCTCAAGTAGCCGACCGCGAACGCGCAACCAGGACCGTGCGGTCCGGTGAGCGCATCGGAAGGGCTGGATGTCGGCGTCCCCTTCCCTGGCCCCTCTCATAGGGCCAGGAAAGGGGACAGCGGCCGGAATCCCGGCTTCGGCCTGTACCCGTCGATCTCCCGCATCCAAGCCGTCAATGCCTCGCCCGGTTGCACCGCGGCCGGGCTGGCGGCCTTGATGCCTGTCAACGACCGCGCATGTGCATCAGCCGATGATTGCGACCGGGGCGTCCCAGGCGTTGCGGTCGACGGTGATGGCGTGACCGCCGCGGGTTTCCTTGCTGTTGACCATGTACTGGTGGCCGCGGCTGTGGTTGGTGTACTGGGTCGGCTTCCACGGCCAATCCGTGGTGGTCGTGTTCTTCTTGTCCCACAGCGCGTACCAGAGGTTGCCCGGCAGGTCCGTCTTGTTCGCGGCGGTGGCAATGGCCGCAGCGCTGGAACTGCTGAAACCGTACAGCCCGCCACGGTAGGTCGCGTTGCGCAGCGTCTTGGTGAAGGAACGCACGTAGGTGAGGGTGGCGTCGTTGCACGCCTTGTCGGTGATGTCGTACGACTCCATGTTCAGGTAGATCGGGCTGCCGGCTTTCATCCCGAGTGCTGACGCCTTGGCCACCGCGTCCCTGGCGTTGCTCGCGCCGACGGAGGCAGCCGTGGAGGAGGTGAACCTCTCCGGGTTCGCGCTCTTCTGGCAGGGCGGCTGCGCGCCGACGTAGAGCGGGATGACCTTCCACCCGGTGGCGTTGACCGACTTCACCCAGGACTTGGTCAGGTTGGGCTGGGCACAGCCACGATTCTTTCCACCGATGTAGACAGCGGCAGCGCCGTAGAACCCCGTGCGCCACGCCTTCATCGCACTGAGCGAAGGTGCGGTGCACGTGTCGAACGCCCGACCGGTGTACGTCTTCTGTGCCGGCCAAGCGGTAGCCGCCATGGATGTCTGCGCCGCGAAACCGGCACCCGCGGCCACCACGACCCCCGTGGTCGCCCACGCGATGTAACGGCTCTTCCTGGACAGCCGATGTCTGGACATTCCCCACCCCATTCAGTGCGGCCCGTGGCCGCCTCCGACCCGGGACAGCGGTCCGCCCTCTGGCAGAGGCCTGACGCAGTCCCAGGTGCAGCGCCGCGCCCACAGTGGCGCAACGCCGTGCTCTGAAAGTCCGGAGCGCATCGCACAGTAGCCGACACACACGTCGTGACCGAGGCGGACGCAAGACTCCGCGTGACAGCGAAATGCCTCTCGCCTACCGCTCTTCGCCTACGTCGACGAACCGAGCAGGACATCGCCGGCTCGCCAGGGAGAGTTCTGCGGCTACGAACGCACCAGAGGCCAGAAGGACAGGGACCATGCGAGACCCTCTCCTACTCCCCCGAGGCCAAGCTTCCAGCCCGCTCAGGCCAGGAGAAAGTACGCCCTCGGCCGACCAGCGACGTCACGCAGACCGTCCACAAGCGACGCTCCCCTCGCCCACAGCGCTTCGGACCGCAGAACGTGCCAGGCAAGGACCCCCCGCGGTGGGGCGGGTGGGACCCCCTTCATAACGCTCCCACGAAGGCGCCACTACAAAACCCCAGGTCAAAGCCGTTCAGAGCTCATCTTCGATGCGCGAGGACCCACGTTCACCACACCGCCACGAGGCAAACGCCACACGCGAAACGCCCCCGGAGAACGCGTTTCCCCAGGTCAGAACGATTCTGCCTGGGGATGCTCGGTGGGGCGGGTGGGACTCGAACCCACGGCCGACGGATTATGAGTCGCCAGGTTGGAGACTGGCTCACTCTGGCTGACTCCGAATGCCCTGGTTATCAGGGGTGTTGCCGGTCCCCCACGCTGGCAGACTCCGGCAATTCTGGGAGTCTGCGGGACCTCCGCTCACGCACCGCTCACGCACGCCCCTCCTCCTCATGAGGGGCTGGCCAGGCACTTTAGCTATTGTCTCGCAGCCTTCAGCGCACGGCAATGAGCAGCCTGACGCAACAGAGCCCCAGCCGCTTGCACGGCTGGGGCTCCGCTTCTCGCCCTACGTCCCTAGCCGAGGCAAGCGACGCGGCGAGCACTCCGACCACCTGCCGGGGGAGACATCGGCCGGAGTGGTCCATCCCCCGCCGAGGCGGGGAGGTTCTTGATCACGTGGGTACCCGAGCCCGGTCATGATCACACAATGCGGGTTCTATCCTGCATACATAACGATCATGAACGGTCAGCGTGGGAGCTGTGCCACGCGTCATCCCGCCAGACCCGCAGATCATGGAACGACGGCGGCGGATCGGCGAGCAGATACAAGCCGCCCGACTGCACGCCAACCTCACCCAGCAGGACATCGTGCAGCGCACCGGCATGGACCGGTCCGCGTACCAGGACATCGAGCACGGCAGGTCCAGCCCGCTCCTCGACTCCCTGCTCCGCATCGCCGACGCGATCGGGGTGCCGCTCGCCGACCTCGTCCGGGAGTAGCCCCGCCCGACGCTCCGTTCACACATCAGCAGCAGCTCCTTCGCCAGCGGCGCAAAGGGGGCACGCCCACACTTCGGTGTCGAGGTTGTGGGCGCCCATCCGCTCGCGGATCGTGCCGGCGTGGACCGCGCCGGTTGTGAGCAGCTTTTTGCACCAGACGCAGGCGCGGCCGGAGGACTGGTCCCACGTCAGCGTGTCCAGCTTCGGAAGCGGCCTGGCGGCGGCGGTCATGACGGCCGCGTGCACTCGTCGCACTTGCAGGCCGGATAGGCGGAGCTCGGCTCCGCAGTTTCCAGCGGGACCACCTCGGCCTCCGGGCGAACGATTCGCGTCCCGCCGTACCGGTCCACCTCGTACACCTTGATCGTCATCACGGTTGGCCCCGGCCTACGTCGATTGAGGGGCGTCCAGCCACTTCGCTGTACGGCCCGCTGTCACACCCTGATGATGTGTGTGCACGTCGAGTAGGTAATAGGTCGTCGAATGGCCACGCGTGGCCACGTAGCGGCCATGGCCAGGAGCGCGAACGATGACACCTCAGACTGGGCACATGAGCCGCAACGACGCTCTACGGGCCGCACGGCTCCGCGCCGGATGGCGGACCATGGAAGCCGCGGCCACCGCCATCACCGAGCACGGGCAGCAGCTCCTGGACGACCGCCAGTTCGCCGTGTCCGCGCGGACCTGGCGTCGGTGGGAAGGCGACCGGCCCGGGTGGCCGGCCGAAGAGACAGCGATCGTCATTCACGATGCGCTCGGCCGGTGGCCGGAGGATCTCGGCTTCTCGACCCCGCCGGGCTGGATCCGGCCCGAGCATCATGAAGAGGCAGATGTGAGACGACGCGCCTTCGTGGGCGTCACCGCGGCCGCGCTCGTCGCCGGTCCGGTGGCGCCGCAGCACGTCGACCCCGCCCTGATCGGTTACTTCCAGCAACAGTTGGAGGGCCACTACCGGGCGGACATGTTCCTCGGCCCGCACGACCTGATCGGCACGGTGTCCGCGCAGTACCAGCTCATCGACAAGCTGGTCCGCTCCGCGAAGGACGAGACCCGCCGCGGCCTGCTGCGCGTCGGTGCCGCGTATGCGGCGCTCGTCGGCTGGCTGTACCAGGACGCCGGAGACATGGACGGAGCCAGCTTCTGGCGGGGGGTGACGCAGGAGATCGCAATGCGGTCCCGCGACCCGCACCTGATCGGCTACTCCCTGGTGAATCAGGCGCAGGTCCGCACGGACTTGGGCGACGGGCACGCTGTCGTCGACCTGTGTGAGGCCGCCCTCGACGATGCCGACCGGCTCGTCCCCAAGGTGCGGATCATGGCAATGCAGCAGCAGGCCCACGGCGCCAGCCTCACGGACGATCGCCGATCGGTCGATCAGCTCCTGGACCAGGCCGGCCGTCTTCTTCCCCAAGTCGACGACGACCTGCCATGGGGCAATGCCTGCCGCCGGACGCCCGGGTATCTGGAGGTGCAGCGCGCCACCTGCTACGGGCGGCTCGGCCTCGGTGCGGAAGCCGGAGCCCTGTGGTCCCAAGTCCTCACGGTCGTGCCGGAGACCGCGCGTCGGGACCGCGGGGTGTACATGGCCCGGCAGGCAACCGCCGCGGCAGCAGCCCGTGAGCCGGATCAGGCGGTAGAGATCGCCCGCACGGTCGCGACGATCGCAGTCGAGACAAGGTCTGCCCGCATGGCTCGGGAACTGACCACCCTGGAGCGGGCGATGCGTCCGTGGCAGGATGCCCCGGTCGGCCGGGATCTTGCGGAGATTCTGGAGCTTGTGACCGAAGGGAGCTGAGCATGGCCAAGGGACCGGTACCGCTGACGGACAGTGCGATCGAGGGGCGTCTCTTGGAGCTCCGCGGATGGTCGCGAGTGGGCGATGAGATCACCCGGACGTTCGGCATTCGGTATCACGGGGGTGTCGCCATGATTGTGCACGTCGCTGATGTCGAGCGGCTGATCGGGCACCACGCGGACATCGACCTGCGGTGGGATCGCGTGCGGTTCGGGATCACGACTCACGACGCGGGCCACAAGCTCACCGACGCCGATTTCGACCTCGCGAAGCGCATCGACCAGATCGCAGCAGCGCATGGTGCCGAGCCCGGCGCCTGACCGCGGACGCACGAAAGCGCCCCCGCCGCCTGCCGAAGCAGGGACAGGGGGCGTGGTGGTTCATGGGTACTGCCGTCGCGACGGCTCCAGGGCGGGCCCAGGTGAAGGGGCGGGGTCGGGCGGTGCGGGTGCTCCATCACGTCGGCACATCAGCCCGTCCGGGTCTCCCGGTGGCGGCTGGAGGCTGTACCCGTCCGGGCAGTTCTGCCCGTCCGTGCCGTCCGTGCCGTTGGTGCCGTCGCGGCCATCCGCCCCAGCTGGCCCGGGCGGCCCGGGCGGCCCGGGCGGCCCGGGTGCGCCAGGCGGACCAGTCACGGACTCCCCGGGTGGTCCAGTCACCGTGACCCCCGCGGGCCCGGGTGGGCCGGCCTGCGGGCTGATCACGGGTGCCGGTTCCCCAGGGGCCCCCGATGGCCCCGGCGGTCCGGGCTCCGTCGAACCGGGGCCCGGCGGACCGGGCGGACCAGACGGGCCAACTACTCCTTCTCCAGGCTCACCACGGGATCCTGGTGGCCCCGCAACCGGCGTCCCGCCGAGCCGCTCGACCTGCTGGGCCAACTGATCCCTGGCGAGGTTCGCGTCCCGGAGGTCGGTAGCCAGGTCCTGCACCGTAAGGATCGCCGCGCCGGCCAGTAGCGCACCGCCCAACGTCATCACGTTGCCGAGCCAGGGGCGTGCACGTTCCGCATGTCGCCGCATCAGGCGCCCGCCCCCTTCACCGTCATCGCGAGGTACGGGAGCAGAGCCACGATCACAGTGATGACGACGCCGATCATCCACCGCCTGGTCGCCACCAGCCGGTCGGCGTCCTGCTCCCGCTTGGTCTCCAGCGTGGTGACGCGCGCCCCGAGCTGGGTCTTCTCGATCGTGTAGACGTCCTGTGAGACGAAGGAGTCGAGACGCCCGTTCAGGTTCCCCAGGTCCTCGCGCATTTCGTCGCGGAGGGACTGGATGAGCCGCCCGAGCTCGCCGTTCGACGGCTCATCAGCCATAAGTTGAGCTCCAGTTCAGATCAGACGCCGCGCGCGAGAGAGGCCGAGTTGGTGACGTCACGCCACCGCGCGACGAGGCCCTTCACCAGCGCGAGCACAGCGCCTACACCACCGGCCCCGGCGGCGTACCACATGCTGCCGTCGAGGGGCTGAGTGACGACGATGCCCGCGATGCCCGCCTGAAGGAACGTGGTGATGACGCGCTCCAGGAGGTCTCGGCTGTAGGTCTTCGCGGTCTTGATCACGGTCTGTGCGGTGGGCAGGGGGAAGTCGGTCATGGGAATTCCGTTCTCTGAAGGTGCGGATGGAGGGCTGTCAGGCCCAGAGGAGGTGCCAGGTGAGCGGGCCCGGGTAGCCGTCGGCGTCACCCCGGAGCTGCGGGTGGGACCGCTGGAACGCCTGGACGTTAAGGCGGTCGGCCTCGCCCCAGGACCGGGACGGTCCGACGCGGTAGTGCCGGCCGTACCCGCGGCGGACCAGCTGCTCACCGAGCTTCTGGACCGAGGCGCTCGACCTGCCCGGAGCGAACGCGCCGCGGCCCGGAAAGGCGGGCCGGGCGGGCCGGGCGGGCCGGGCGGGCGGCTTCGGTTTCGGCTTGGCCGGAGGCTTCGGCGTGGGATTCGCCGGTGGCGTGGGCTGGTCGTCTTCCAGGCGGTCGTGTATGCGGGCCCGCATCTCGTCCATCGAGAAGCCGCGCGGGTCGACCTTGCCCGGCTGCCACTCCCGGTGACCGATCACGGACGGGGCGCCCCAGCGGTGACGGCGGCAGACCGCGGCCGCCGCCCGCTCGATCGCTTCGAGCTGGGCATCGGGCCACGGGTCCTTGCCATCGCCGAGGTTCTCGCACTCGAACCCGTAGAAGTGCCGGTTCCCGTCCGTGTTGGCCTCGTTGTCCGCCGGCGGCGTCTGCTCGTCGACCACGGCCTGGAGGACGTCGTCGTCGCCGTACCCGGCGTGGTTGGTGCGGCCGTAGCCGACCAGGTGTACCCGGCCGTCCTTGGCGATCACACCGTGGCAGAGCGGCCCCGGCAGCGCCGCGTAGCCGTGGCGGCACAGCTCCACGGTGCGGGCGGAGCCCTTGGTCACGGTGTGATGGATCATCACCCCGTGGACCGGCCCCCAGGGGCCCTTGTGGTTGCGGTTGTGGGTACGCCAGTCGCCCACCTCGATCACGGTGAGGCCCTCGTCCCGCAGAGCCTGCAAGAACGTGGCGGGGGACATCGGATCGGACATGAATGCCTCCGGACATACAGAAAGCCCCGGCCAGATGGCTCGGGGCTGTTGGTGGGAGAGGGCCAGGGCGGGTCAGGTCCCGGGGAGTTCGTAGTACCAGGTCGGGTAGTCCTCGGCGCTCACCATCCCTTCGAGGCGGTTGTCGTACCGGAGGACCCAGTAGCCGGACGAGACACGGACGGGGTACAGGTTGCCTTCACCGCCGTCCATGAGCATGTGCAGGGAGCCGTCCTCCGCGGTGTGGTCGTAGGTCGTGTTCCCGAGCCACTCTGCGACTGCGGGCCCGTTGGTACCGGTGAACTGCATGGACTCGTAGCACTGGACGACAACTGCCATCTCTTAGACCACCTCGTAGATAGTGACGGTGAGATCGGTGTAGCCGGTGCAGGCGATCGAGGCGCCGCCTGCGGCACTCAGCCCGCAGCGCAGGTCGAGCGTGTGACTGCCCGCCGCAGCCAGAATTCCGAACCACGACTTCCCCGCCATGTCGTAGTCACCGGAGTCGCTCCCAGAGGTGCCCTCGGTCCAGCGGGCCTCCCCGGACTGCTGGACCCCGTCAACGAAAAGCGCACCCTTGGTGTAGACGCCAGCCACGGCTGTCATGACGTCGTAGGAGAAATTCGCCTGGACGGTGTACGCGGCGTTCGGCGCCGTGGTGGTGAGCGTGACGGAGCAGCCGTCCACGGCCGTGAAAGCGGTTGTCGAGATGGTGGTCGGGCTGCCGGCCTGCCGGTAGTGGGGGCGCGGCTGCATGCGGCTGAGTTGCCCGGCCGTGACGATCCCGCCTGCGGGAATGGGCACAGGGCCCTCCTGGGGTCAGAGCGCGGCGCGCATCGGGTGAGTGAGAGACAGGGCAGCCCCTGCGGCGTGGCCCTTGACGATTCCGTTGACGGACCGGATGACGGTCATGGCCTGCGGGCCGACGTACAGGTTGTCGAACGTCACCGTGACCGGCAGCACGTTCGTTGTGGCCGAGCCCAGGACGGTGCGGACACCGACCGAGGCCGGGGCGGTGAGCGCCGCGTCCGTGGCCGTGACCTGCCAGGCCACAGGCTCCGTGCCCGACCTCAGCCAGACCTTTGCGGACAGCTCGCTGCCGGTCATCGCGAGGCGCACGGTGTACCAGGCGCCCGCCGTGTACGTCAGGCCGGTCGCATAGGACGACCCGAGCTGTGTTTCCCCTCCGTCGCGCTTGCGGAGGGTCAGGGTCATCGCACCCCCGGCTGCGATCTGCACCCTGGCCAGATACATGTGCGTGACGTCCTGGTACCTGATCATCGGGAAAACGTAGGCGGAGTCGGCGGCAGGCACGGCGGACAGAGAGAAATCGACCCGGAGGTCCACGTCAGCAGTGACCACCGGTACGTAGGTGTGCCGGAACACACCGCGGCTGGACATGATGTGCCGGCCGGTGCCGGCCGACACCGCGTAGTCGGCGGCGCTGCCCCCATCGGTGACCCACGCCTGGCCGGAGTCCGCAGCGCCCCACCCGGATGCCACAGTGCGGGCGAAAGCGTCCTCGGCCACGCCGGTGATCCGAGTCACGGTGGCCTGCTCGCCGTCGCATGTGACGTCGAGCGGGAATTCTGTCGGGTTCGCTGCGGTCGTCAGCCAGGCGGGGCCGGCCGTCACCGTGACCGGCCACGTCGTGGCTGTCGAGGTCACCGCGGCCGCCAGTTCGGACCCATCGGTGTCGGCCCGTCCAAGGACCCGGTCGTCGGCGACACCCACGCTCCACGGCGACCCCGGCGCGCAGTTGAAGGTGATGGTCCAGCCGCCGGCGCCGATCTCCTCGCTGTAGCCGCGGATGATCAGGTCGACGGGGCCGGGCCCGTGGTCGGCGGGGAGGTCCGTCAGGCGCACGAGGTCGCCGACGTCGGCCCGGTAGATGTCGGCGATCATCGCGTAGACCCGGGGGTTGGCCAGGTTCAGCGTGACCTTGGTGTAGCGCAAGCCGTCGAACGTGCCCAGGTGCATGCGCCACTGGGCGTGCTCACCGGTCTGGTGGTCGGCCTCAAGCGACAGGGTGTAGTCGCGGTCGTAGCGGCCGATGCCGTTCGGCGGGTCCTGCACCGACATGCGGCCGCTCTCCAGCACCGCGCGCCCGGTCGTCCCGCCGGAGCGTTTGACCGTGATGTCATTTTCGCTGAGCTTGTCGTCGTCCAAGGGCCGGAACGGCTCCCCGATCACTCCGTCCGCGAACGACAGGGTGATGGTCGGGGCCTGGTTGTAGAGCGTTCCGCGCGCCCGGTAGGCCAGCTCCAGGGCGTCCCGCCGCTCGACCAGGTAGCCCAGGTCGGATTTGGCGATGGTCGCCAGACTGTCGAGGTACTTCTCAGGCCGCTGGATTCCCAGCCGCGTCTGGTGCGTCTCCTCGCCGGAGACAGAGATCGGCACACCGGTCTCCGCGGAGAGCCGGAGAGCCCGAGCCCCTGCGGTCTCACCCGGAAAGCCCATGACCGCCTGGTGCACGGTCGCAGCCGAGGGCTGGTCGGCGTTCCAGACCGTGAGGTACCCCAGCGACAGGTCGTCCGCCTCGGCGGCCTCCTGGTCCCACAAGTACTCGATGCGCCCGAGCGGCTGGCCGGTAAGGGCTTCGCTCCCCACCGCAAGGTTCTCCCCGTCAACGTCCAGCCACCAAGCTGTCGCCCCGCCGCTCACCACGGTCCGAAACCGGATGTGGTGCGGGCGGTCGTCGAAGATCCCGGGGTCGGGGACGGTGGCGAGGAACGCCATGCTGCTGCTGTCGGCGGCCACGGTCTCGCGGAAGATGAGGATCTGGTTGGGGACCGCCTGGGTGTAAATGCGCCAGATGGTGCGGTTGCTGGCCTCGGTGCCTCGGCCCCGGTCGTGCATTTCGAGGACCTCGGAGAGGCCGGCGCCCGAGCGGACGTGGTCGACGGACCAGCTGGCGGTACCGACGGTGCCGGGCGTCGCGGTCAAGGCCCCGTTTCTCTGGTCGGGGAATCCGGCGACGGGCTCGATCCAGTCGGCCAGCGTGCCCTTACCCCACAGCGGTGGCGCCTGCTTGCCCGCGGCGATGACCGGAGCGGACCCGCGCATGGCCGCGCCCTGGGTGGCCTGCTCCCCGTCCGTGAGGGGCCAGCACTCCAGAGCGTTACTGCCGAGCATGTAGCGGCGGAGCGCGGAGTCCAAGGGCCGGTTGCCCGCGCCGAGGCGGCGCATGATCCCGGCCGGGGCAATCGCAACGGTCCGGTCGGCGCCGGACAGGTCGCGCGACGGCGGCCACGCGGGCACCTCGCCGACCATCCGGACGTGGAGATTGGACAGGTGCGCCTCGTCCCGCAGGGTCCAGACGCGGCCCTGGTCGTCGGTGAGCGTGGCAGCCCCGGCCACGCCCTGGGCGGCCACGTCGAGGTCGACCAGGAGCGGCCCGTCGATCCCGTTCCGCAGCTGAAGCGCGTGCGCCTTGCCGCCCCATCCCTGCCACGCCACATCCGGTACGGATCCGAACTCAAGCTGTCCGGTCCCGCCCCAGACGGACGTGGTGCCCGCACCGGTGACCGGGTTGCCGATCGCCTGCCAGCGGCTGGCCATGCTCTGCCCGTAGTAGAACCGGGCTGTGTGCCCGCTGGCTCCGTTGTCGACGTCGAGGGTGACGCGCAGGACTCCACGCTGTCCCGAGGTCATCGGCAGCGGCTGCGTGGAGATCAGGGTCTTGACGGTGGTGCCATCGGGCGACCAGCGCAGCTGGATGATCCCGTTGTAGGACAGGGTCAGCGCCCACGAGCGCTGGTTCCCGGTCGCGGTGTACCGTCCGGCGATGTGCTGCTGGATGCCGGTGCGGACCGTCGTGAGGTCCAGGCGCACGTCGAGGTCGGTGGTGACGGCCATGCCGGTGCCGGGGGTGGTGATGGCGTCGTGGGTGTGGCTCAGCTCTACCCACGGTCCGCCGGCCTTCACGCTGAACCGCCACGGGGTGTTGCGGCCGATCTTGTCGTGCAGGGCGCTGTTCGGATCCCGGGGGCTGTAATCGCCGCTGCGGTTGTCGAGCAGCGCGGTCGCTGTACCGGGCTCACTGCGGGAGCCCTCGGCCGACACACCCCGCGTGAGGGTGACGGGCACCGACTCCCGCATGTCGCCGCTGATGTTGTGCCACACGCCGTCGTAGTACAGCTCGGTCAGGCGGGGCGGGGGCAGGCTGGGCATGGGCTACTCGTCCTCTCCTGCGTAGCGTGCGACGGATCCGCCGGCCTTGGTGCGCACCTCGTACTGGAACGCCTCGGCGAACGCGCCCTCGCTCATTCGTGCGGTGACGATGACCTGGAGGGGCGCCTGCTCGACCCGGCTGACGGGCCCGGCGACGGAGCGGAGCATCCCGTCCAGGCGCGACAGCGGCAGAACCGCCTCGTCCTCGGGGCCCTCACCGATCATGGCCACGGTCGGGCCGGTGGTGATTCCGCCGTCCGCCAGGTACGGGATGTCCGGGGTGCTGAGCGTCACGGAGGGGATGTCCATGCCGAGCACGGACCCGCCACCGAGGGTCAATTGGAAGTTGTTCCACTTCCAGATCAAGTAGTTCAGGGTGTTGATGAACCCGTATTTCAGGCTGTCCCACATGCCCGAGGCGGCGTCTGCGATCCGGCCCGGCAGGCCCGCGACGTAGCCGACGATGTCGCCGAGCCAGCCCGCGACACGGCCCGGGAGCTTGCCCAGGTAGCCGAAGAAACCGATGACCGCGAGGACGCCCTCCAGCGTCTTGCGCTCCAGCCAGGCCCACCCCTCATCCCAGGTGTCACCGATCCACGACATAGCCGACTCGATCTCGCCTGAGACCCAGTCGAGGGCCTGGCCGGTCTTGTCGGCCACCCAGTCCCAGGCTGCGGATGTTGCCGCGGCGATCTCGTCCCAGTACACGATGATCAGCACGATCACGGCGATCAGGGCGATGATCCCGGCGATGATCCACGTACCGGGCCAGGCCCAGAGCGCCGTGTTCCAGGCCCACTGGGCTACGGCCGCAACCCCGATGGCGATGGCCAGGCCGAGCAGGACGGGCACCAGGACCTGGATCAGCCCGGGGTGCTCGGCGATGAAGTCGGCGACAACCTTCAGCGCGGGCGCGAGGATCTCACCGAGGGTGGTGGCGATCGAGCGCCAGATCGCGTCCATGGACTGCGCGTCCTCGGCGTTGTCGGTGACCTCCTTGGCCACACCGCCGAACTCGCCCAGCGCCGCCGTCGCCGACGAGGGGTCGATCGCCATCAGGGTGTTCTGCATCGCGGCGCCCTCTTCGCCGAACAGGGCGGCGACCATGGCGTCCTGCTTGATCGGGTCCTCCAGCGCCCGGATGGAGTCCAGCAGCTTGTCCAGTGCCTCGTTCGCGGCGGGACCGCCCGAGGTGAGGTCCGTCGCCATCTGCTGCCCGTTGAGACCCAGTTCCTTGAACGTGTCGGCCAGGTCGTCGCCGCCGGCAGACACGTTGCCGACGAGCTCCTCGAACAGGCCGGTCACGCTCTCGGCGGATTCCGCGCCCGCGTTCAGGCCCTGGACGATCAGACCGGTGGCCTGCTGGCCGGTGAACCCGAAGCTCTTGAGGTTGTCGGCTCCGCCAATCAAGGTGTCGAGGAAGTCCCCGCCGCCGTCCGCGCCCTTGCGCAGGCCCGCGGCGACGATGTCGAGGGCCTCGGTGGCGTCCTTGGCCATGCCGGTCTTCATGAGCTGGCCGACCGCCCTACTGGTCTGCCCCAGGTCCTGGTCGAACGTCTTGGCCACGGCCAGGACGGACGCGGACATCTCCCGCAGCTCGGTGTCGGTGACCTTGCCCAGCCCGCCCATGTTGGAGGCGACGCCCTTGATCGCCGTGTTCACCTCGTCGATCGACTCGCCGAACCCCTGCGAGAACAGGTCCCCGGCCGCGTCCCCAGCCCGCTCGGCTTCTGCCTCGGTCAGGCCGAGCTGGCTGGCCAGCTTGTCGTTGGCCGCCTTGGCGTCCATGGCGTTGGTCAGCCCGGCGATGAACAGGGCGCCGACCAGGCCGCCCGCGGCCGCGGCGGCGATGCCCCTGAAGGAGCCTTCTACTCCGGCGGCCGCCTGCTCCGCGTCCTGCGCGGCCTGGTCGGCGGACGCGCCGACATCGTCCATGGCGGTGGCCGCCGCGTCGGCGGCATCCGCGACGTCCCGGGCGGCCTGGTCGGCGGCGTCACCGATCCCGGCGAGGGACCGCTCGACCTCATCAGCGGCCCCGGCCGTTCCGCCGGTCAGGTCGTCGGTGTCGACGCCGATGTCCACCAGGAGCTCGGACAGGGTCGTCATCGGCGCTCACCTCCGCAGGGTGTGGTCAGTGCCGCCCAGGGTCGAGGTCACGGCCCGGGCGGTGGCGAGCATCTGTTCCGCGTCCGGCTCCCGGTCCTGGTCCCACTCCGGAATGAAGTCGGCTGGCCGCGCTTTGCGGCCCTTGCCCGCCGCGGTGTTCGCGACGACTGCGGTGTGGATGCCGTGCAGGACATCGCCCCGGCGGGGGCCGAGCGGCCCGGTGACCCGCTCGTAGGCGATCCACTCGGTGATCTCGTCGGAGTCCATGTCCGCGAGCAGATGCCGCACGGAGCGGGCCCCGAGATGCCCGGCTAGTCGGAAGAGGAACTGTCGCTCGGGGCTGTCTCGGATTTTCCCGCCGCAGCCTCCGCCGCTTCCTCGCCGAGGCCGGAGACGCGCTTCGCGATGGTGGCGAGGCGCTCCAGGACGGCGCCGTTCTTCGCACCGAGTGCCTTCACCTGCTTGTCGGTGACGTACAGGCGCTGGAAGTTCTCATCCACCAGGCACTTGGACAGCAGGCGGGCGTACTGGTCGGCAAGGTCGATGCTCTGCGGCTTGCCGTTGCTGCCGAGGACGACCATGGCCTTCTGGTAGGCGTTGCGGTCGGTGCCGGACATGGACGCGATCCGGACGTCACCGCCCCACTCGGGCACGGGAACGTCCTCCCAGCGCCGGTCGTCGGCCGCGCTGATCTGGTCAGGAGTGAGCAGTGCCATGGTGTGATCCGTTCAGGAGATGGTGGGCTTGCCGGACACCTTGAAGGTGATGGACGCGGTCAACTTGTCGTCGTAGGGAGCCGTCGGCTCGAAGCCCTTCATCACCGCGGCGATGGCCCACGTGGCGGCGGGAGTGGTCGGGAAGACCAGCTGGTAGTTGCGGGGCTCCACGTCGTTGAGGTCGGCGACCAGCGTGTCGTGGTCGGCCGGGTCGTAGTTCACGTCGACCGACACCTCCCCGGGGTCGACCAGCCCGCCGACGAACTCCATGTACTTGTCGGGACTGTCGTGCGCGGTGGTGTCGATCGTCTTTCGGGACAGGCCCGGACCGCTGATGTTCGTGGCGTTGGCGATGGCGGTGAACACCTCGACAGCCTCACCGTCACCGCGCTTGAGCAGCGTGCCGAAAGCGTTGATACCGGCCATGAGTGCCTCCAGAGCATGAAGAAGCCCCGGGCCGGTGGCGCGGGGCTGAGGGTCAGATGGGTTTCTCGGTGACGATCCGGTGCCTGAGCACCAGGTGCCGGACGTCGCCCGGGGGCTCCGGATCGGTGAGTGTCTGGGAGAACTCGAACCGGATCGCGACGACGTCGTAGCCGGGAAGGACCAGGGGCGCGTGGTCGAGGATCTCCCCGATCCGGCTGCCGATCCGCAGGACCCGCGCATAACCGCGGTACTTGTCCCACACATGGAGCGTGGGCACCGTCTCCCACCCGTACCGGTCCTGGCTATTGCGCGGGACCTCGGTCGCCTCCCCGATCACGATGTAGGGGTAGGCGGCCGTCTCGGGCACGTAGTCGTACACCCCCGTAGCCAGGCCCATCAGCGTCGCGTCGTCGGTCATGGCCGCGTACATGGCCGTCTGGATCGGCAGAAGCGGCGACTGTGCGCTCATCGCAGGATCCTTTCGACCTCGGCCCGCAGGCGCTCCTCGAACCGGGCGCGCTCAGCCTCCAACGCGGGCCCGAGCGCCGGATGGGCGGGGATGCTCTTCGTGCCGAACTCCTGCGCGGCCGCGTACCAGTCGTCCCGGTCCTTCCACCCGACCTGCGCCTTCAAGTGGTTACTGGAGTAGTGGACGGCCACCTTGTCCCGCAGGTTGCCGCTCTTCACCCGCACGTTCTGCCGCGTATCCTCCTGGACCGCCTCGGCCGACGCCTCCACGGCCCGCTTCGACGCCTCCATGAGTTCCGGCTCCAGTTCTGCCAGCCGGTCGCGCAGCTGCTCCAGGCCGACGATGCGAAACCGGGCGCCGCGTCCTCTCCGGCGGGCCATCAGCGCCGCTTGGCCAGCGCGCGGCGGATGTCTGCCAGTTCACCGGCCACCGCGAGGACCGCCCACAGGAGGCGGTCCGTGTCCGGCAGGGCGGTGTCCTCGGCCCGCTGCCGGCACTCCAGCGGTTCGACGGGCAGCGGTGCGCGCTGCGGTGCTGCGTCCACGTCAGGCTCCTTGTCTCTGTGTCAGCTCGGCCTCGGCCTTGCGGTAGATGGGCGCGGACGGTTCCACGACGTATCCGACGCGGAACACCTGGCCGTCGCCGCGCAGTTCGTCGCCACGCTCCACATCGGCGTCGGGCAGGAGGTAGATGTCGTGGGTGTGCGCGGCCCCGGCCTGCTGCGCCATCAGCCGGTCGGCGGCCGAGGGCTGGTCGACCTTCGCGGAGACGTCGGCCTGGCGGACCAGCGCTGTCTCTTCCCCGCCCGCCCCGTCTGGCACGGTTGTGGTCCGCCACACCTCAAGAACCCGGTTGAGCAGATGCGTGATGTCCACGGGTCACCTGCTTTCCGGGCCCCGGCTGTACGGCGTGAGGATTCTGAGCTCGTAGTCGCTCAGTGCCTCGCCGGTCCTGTCCTTGTCGTAGGTCACCGACCGGTCCCCGAGAGACTCCGCTGATACCCGGTGCTGGGACGCACCCACGCGCGGCCGGCGACCTGCAAGCAGACCTGCTTCACCGGTGCGGGCGTGAGGGCGTACCCGTGGTCGCAGAGCACGGTGATCACGGCGTCCAGCGGCCAGCAGCCGCCGAGCCGGGTCAGGATGCCGTACCGGTTCCACCGGTACTCGGTGCTGATGAGCGGCGCGTGGCCGTCGACCGTGACCGAGGCGACGGCCGTGACCGGCAGGTGCGGCAGGTTGATGATGGTGCGCCCGTTGCCGACCAGGTCGACGGCGTCGCCCGCCACCGCGTCGATGCTCTGCCTGAGCTCGGCGCGGATGACGGTCTCGGCTGCGGCGATCTTCTCGGCTGCCTGCTCCTCGTCGATGACGGTCAGGCGCAGGTGGGCCCGTAGCTCTTCCGGGCTGGCCCATGGTGATGCCACGGTCCCACCTCCGTCAGTTGTCGCCGACCGCGTCGTCCTTGTCGCCCGGCGAGGGCTCGATCTCCGTGGCGTCGGCGTTCTTGCCGGCCTCGGACGAGGTGGCTCCGGCCGCCTTCTTCGCGGTGTTGCGCGGCGCGGTGCGGGTGGCCTGCTGGCGGCCGCCCTTGCCGGACCGCCTGGGGGTGTACGGCTCGGCGTGCCCGGCCGCGATCCACGACGCGGCCAGCTCCTCCGGGACCTCCGGCGTCTGGTCGTGCGTGTACCGGCGGCCGGCGCCATCGGCTACGGACGTCACAGAGATGATCCTGATGCGCCTCATCACGCGGCCGCCATGGCGAGGATGCGCAGGGCCTGCGGGCGGACGACGTCGCCGCCCACGCGCTTGCGGATCTTCCAGCCGATCAAACCGTCCTCGGCGTACAGCTGGTCAAGGACCTTGACCGTCATGCCCTGCCGGTCGTAGATCCGGTATCCGGCGTTGAAGTCGCCGAAGGCAGCGACGCGGGCCGACGCGGCGACGGCTGCCATGTCCTCCTGGTTCTCAACCGGGAATCCGAGGAAGGTGTTCGGGCGGCCCGCCTGCAGGCTCGGCTGCCACAGATAGCGGTCGTCGGCGTCCTTCAGCGTGGCGATGGCCAGCTCAGTCCCGGACGGAATGGCGAAGCGACCGTTGCGCCGGTACTGCTTCGGCGTGGCGTAGATCAGCTTCATCATGTCGTCGGTCGTGATCGCGGCCGCCCCGGCAGCAGCCACCGTGGGCACGCCACCCCCGGCCGTCATGAAGCCGACCGGCTGGTGGGCCGCGTGCCCGGCGCCGACGGTGAACCCGGTGTCCTCCGCCTCCGCGCAGGCGCGCGCGAAGCTGTCGCGGATGAACGCGTCCAGGTTCACATCCGAGTCGTCGAGCTCGTCTTCGCCGACCTTTGCCAGCCCGTAGAGGTCCTCGATGTAGGTGTACTCGTCCGTCGGTGTCGACGGCATCGAGTCGGTCAGGTCCTGCTCGGCGGTCTCCAGCTTGCCCCAGCCCACGGCCACCTCGGCCAGCGAGCGCCGCCGGACCCGGTTGGTGGTGATGGACCGCTGCGAGGCGATGCCGCGCATGATGGTGAGCTCCGGCAGGGCCCGGTTGATCTCGGTCTCCAGGTCCTCCGGGACGAGGATCTCACCGGCCGCGTTCTCGACGAGTGCGCGCTGCTCCGGGGCCATGCGCGGCAGCCCGCGGCGCAGGGCCTGGAAGAAGGCGCTGCGCCGCTCCTGCGTGCGCTGCTCCTCGGTGCCGCGGCCGCCGTCGTCGGGCCGGTTGCGGCCGCGCTGGATCGGCTCGGCCATCTGCGCCGACCGCAGCTCTTCGGCCTCCTGCCGCTCGATGCGCTCGGTCAGCGACCGGAAATCCTGCTCGTGCCGGTCGTAGGACTGGCGCTCTTCGGCTTCCAGGCCGCGGTTCGCGGTCTCGGCCGCCTCGGTGATGGACCGCATCGACTCAACGACGCCGGCCCGCTGCTGACGCAGCTCCACGCTGGTGGGCATGGGGTTCTCCTCATGATGGATGGGATGGTGCGTCCCGGGCCGGTCGGCCGGGAAGTCAGAGGCTGGCGAGCATCTCCAGCTCGCGCAGCCGGTGGCGGGCCCGCTCGTGCGGGTACGCCTGGGGGCCCGGGGCGGAGCGGTCGGCGGCCTCCAGCAGCGCGCCGAGCGCGTCGTGCGCGTCGGCGACCAGCTGCCGGTTCGTGGCCGAGAGGACCTTGCCCGCGCGGACCTCGGCCAGGGCCCGGGTCACCGCCTCCGGCTCCGGTGCGGCCTCGCGCCCGGTGTGCCGCGCGGCCGCGGACCGCAGTTCGGCCGACGTCGCAGCGAACGCCGGGTACGTCACGACGCTGACGTCGCCGCCGTCGAGGTCGATGCCGAACACCTCGTGGGTGTTCCCGGCCCAGCCGTCGGCGGTGACCCAGAACCCGAACGACATCTGGTCGATGTCACCGCGCTCCAGGGACACGGCCAGGTCGCGGGCGTAGGAGACGTCAGCCATCCGCGCGTCCACGTCCACGCCCTCGTCCGGCTCTTCGGACAGGTCGGCGGTACCGGACGCGGTACGGCCCAGCAGCAGGTTCGGATCGTGGTTGATCAGGAACCGGACGTCCGGGGCCATACCGAGCGTGCGCGTCGCGGCGCCGGGCATGATGCGCTCGCGCCAGCCGCCCATGTCCTCGGACAGGGAGTCGTAGACGATGCTGCGGCCGTGGAACTCCAGGCGGCCCAGCTTCTCGTCGGCCCGGGTGATCCTCAGATTCTGGAGCGGGAAGGCCCGCACCTCACGTGTCCGCATCAGGACTCCTCCCGGTTGAACTGCAGTCGGCATGTGCACCCGGCGATCTCATCGACACCGAGCCGGTGATCGTGCGGCCAGCGGCCCTTGCGCGTGCCGACGTCGAAGTCCTCGCGGATGCCGACGGTCTGTCCGTCGGCCCGCTGGTGGGTCTTGCGGGGGTTCGCATCCCACACCCGCCACGTCTTCGTGCGGGCGCCGCCCTGCTTCGCGCCCTCGTGCGCGGCGAAGTTGCTGGTCTGGGACACCCGGGCCTGCGCGAGGACGCGCGCCCGGGACTCGGTCATCCCGTCGAACATGTTCCGCGCGTCCTTGCGGACGTCGGCCGGCGCGTCCGCCAGGTTGATCGTGCTCGCGAGTTTCTCGACCGTGGTGGCGTTGACGTTCGCCGCGGTCGAGGCCGCCGACGCGGCGAGAGCAGCCGATGTCTCACCGGCGGCGAAGGTGCCGCCGAGCGCGGCCGCCGTCGCGGCCCCGACCTCCTGCGTCAGCCCGAGCGCCAGCTGGAACAGAATCTCCGTGAGCGCCTCGTTGTCCGTGGCCAGGTCGATCAGGTCGTCGGCCGACGCGTTCGGAGTGATGCCGAGCCCGGCCAGGACCCGGTCGCCCTGGTCAGCGAAGAACGCGCTGATGGCGTCGAAGTGCCGCGTAATCCAGGACGGCAGCTCGTCCACGGACGGGGTTTCGGCGCTCTCCTCGGCGCGCTGCTGGCGGCTTGGAAGCGCACGTTGCTCCGGCGGCGCGGTCTGCCCGGCCGGGCTCATGTTGAGCGGGACGACGTACTCGTCGCCGCCCTCGATCGGCGGCTCGTCCTCCTTGGCGCGGACGTCGTTAACGGAGTACCAACCCCACTGACGGCCGAGCGCGTAACCGGCATTGCGCTGCGCGGAGTCGCCGCGCAGCAAGGCGTCGGGGTTGAACTTCATGTACAGCGACGGGTCGCCGAACAGCCGCTGCACCGTCCGCTCCAGCCGGGTCAGCCACGGCATCAGGCTGTAGATGACGTAGCCGAGGGACTGCTGCTCTATGCCCGAGCCCCACGACGTGGACCGCTCGACATCGCCGATCATGTGCGGCGGGACCCCGTAGATTCCGGCGATCTCCGACCGGGTCATCTTGTAGACCTCAAGGAACTGGGCGTCAGCGGGGCTGAGCGTGGTCTTCTCCCACTTGGCCCCGCCCTCCATCACCCCGATCCGGTTCGAGTTCTCGAACCCTTCGTGGTTGTCGTTCCACTGCCGGAGCAGCCGCTCGAACTGCTCATCGGTGAGCTTGCCCGGAACGGAAATCGTGCTGCCCGGTGACGCGTCACGGGCGAAGAACCCGCCGATGTACGAGGAGGCCGCCCAGCCGGTCCCGATGGACTGGCGGGCCATGCCGATCGGGGACAGGCCCTCCGTGCCGCCGACCCCGAACGACTTGAAATGCAGCAAATTCTCCGCGCGGACCAGGCCGTCAGGTTCCCGGATCGGCGCCCACTCGTCGTCGTCCACCTCAACCTTGTAAACCAGCTCTCCGGTGCTCCTCACCCGGCGAGATTCCACGCCCGGCCACGACACCGGCCACAGGCCCACTTCACGGCCGGCGTTGTTCCGCTCGATGTACGCCGCGGCGTTGCCCCGGGTCAGCATCCATCCCAGGATCTGCGACCAGAACTCACCGGAGGGCAGTTGCGGGTTGGCCTGGTACGTGAGCAGCGGGGCGAGCGGGTGTTCCATCGCGGGCAGCCGCGTGTTCCCGGACCGCTGGTACACACCGGTCGGCAGCATGCTTCCGGTCTCGGCGAGCAGCCGGACCGAGGAGAACACGGCGGCGACCTGGAGGGCGCGGTCCGGGGATACGGACACCCCGGCCGCCGTCGACCTGCCGTCCAGGCGCGGCATCGTCTTCTTACTGCGGTGGGTCCGGCCGGTCAGAAGGTTACGGATGAGCGGCATCAGTCCCCCTTCCGCAGGTTGCCGAGGACCAGGAGCGGGAGGGACACGGCGAGCAGGGCAAGGCCGGCCCCGAGCCCGCTCCAGAGCGCGACGGCGACCACTACCACTCCTGCTACCGCTGCGATCAGTCCAGCCAGTTCACACACCCACTGGGCGCGGTCGTTCATGGCACCCCCCTGGGATGGTCAGCCGATGTAGCGCACGTTCGGCTCGGGCTTCTCTTCCGGCTCGGCCCGCAGCAGGTGCATCGCCAAAGCGTTCAGCCCGGAGGCCACGCCGTCGATGCGCTTGGACGAGACCTGCCGGTCGGGCTTGACCGGCTTCACGTAGCCGTCGCTGTTGGTCTTGATGCCGACGCAGTCGACGTGCCACCGCAGGATCGGGTGGCCGCCGTGTGACACGCGGCTGGAAAGCACCAACCTCTCCAGCTGCTGGCAGGGCTGGTTCAGGCCCGCGTATCCCTGCGAGACCTGCTCCATCTCCACGCCTGCGTCCATCAGTTCGGACACGGTCTCGGTGGCGTTCCACCGGTCGTAGCCCACGGCCAGGATGTTGAACCGCTCGGCCAGGTCGTCGGTGACCAGCGAGCGCACTGCCCGGTAGTCGACGACGTTGCCCTCCGTCAGCCGGAGCGCCGGCCCCGCGTGCGCGTCCGTCTCCGACCAGCACTCCAGCGGAACCTTCGTCGCGCGTTCCAGCTTCTTCAGGTTGTCCTCGGGCAGCCAGAAGAACGGGACCCAGATGTGCGGCTCGTCCGGGTCGTCGGTCTCGGGAGGGAACCAGAGGCTGAACGCGGTCATGTCCGTGGTGGAGCTGAGGTCCAGGCCGCCGTAGCAGTCGCGGCCCTCCAGGTCCGCCAGGTCCACGGGCACCGGCAGGTTCGAGACCGGCTCCCGGGCCGATCGGTCCCAGTCGTCCATCGACAGCCACCGGGTGGTCTGCTTCGTGCGGACGTTCAGGTGCAGGCGCAGGTAGCGGTTCAGCTGCGCCGGGGAGCGCCGGGCCTGCGCGGCCTTGGCCGCCAGGTAGTCGGCGAGCACGGTAATGCCGTAGCCGGGGTTCGCGGTGCGCAAGGTGTCCTCGGCGAACGCGTCGAAGCTTTCGTCCTCGTGGTCGGCGCCGAAGATGACGCCGTACACGGTGTCGTCCTCGGCGTGCCCGCCCGCCAGGACCTCGATCTCCTCGCGCTTGGTGGCGTAGACGCTGCCGCTCTCGCCACCGTCGTCCGCCGTGGTGATGAAGATGATGAGCGGCTGCGCCCGGGAGCCGGTGCCGGTCTCCAGCGCGTCCACGACGTCGGGGTTGCGGTGGACGTGGACCTCGTCGATGACGCCGCCGTGCACATTCAGCCCGTGCGCGCGCAGGCCCTCGGAGGACAGGGCCCGGAAGATGCTGTGGGTGACCGGGTGCTCCAGCAGCTTGCGCTGGATCCCGCGCCGGCCGAGCTTCCTCTTCAGCGGCGGTGACCCGGACGCCATGTTCGCGGCCGCGCGGAACACGATGTTGGCCTGGTCCTTGTCCCCGGCCGCGGCGTAGACCTCGGCCCCGGCCTCCCGGTCGGCGAACGCCAGGTAGAGGCCGAGCCCGGAGCAGAGAGTGGACTTGCCGTTCTTGCGGGGGATCTCGAACCAGACGGTGCGGATCACCCGGTAGCCGTCCGGCCGCTTCAGGCCGAACACCGGGGCAATGAGGTAGCGGACCTGCCAGTCCATCAGCCGGAACTCGTGCCCGGCGTGACGGCCGATGAGCTGCTTCAGCAGCAGGAAGAACTTCAGGACCCGCTCGACTGCCACCGGGTCGAACCACGTGCCGGGCGCTGCGGGCAGCTGCGTCACCAGCAGCGGCCGGCGGCCCTGGGTCATCCACTCGGTGGCGTCGACCAGGCCCTCGTCGACCCAGCGCGTGATGGCCTGATCGATCTCGGCGGTGAGCTTGGTACGCCGGGCCTTAGTCGAGGATGCCGTCCCCTTCGTCACCGCCATTGTCGCCCTCCGGTTTCACCGACCGAAGGCGCGAGCTCGGGGTGATGAACAGCTCCTTCGCCAGGGCGGACACGGTCGTGGCCGACTCGCGCCAGATCTGCCACCCCGGGCTCTTCGACGGTCCGTTGCCCGCGCGGCGCTCGGCCACCAGGTCGTCCTCCTGCAGAGCCTTCTCGGCCCGCACGAACACCGACCAGGCCGCGCAGTACGTCGTCAGGGCGGCCCGGTCGACCAGGGCCAGGACGCCGAGGCGGTTCAGCTCGGGCACGATCCGGTCCCACTCGGCCAGCGCCTCGGCGTCCAGCCAGTCCGGGGGCTCGGGCACGCCGGGGGGTGCGGTCACGCGCTCGGGTGCGGGCCGGCCGCCGGGGTTCCCGCGCAGGGCCCGGACGTTGTCCGGCTGCCCGATGGGTCCGCGCTCGCCCATGACGCACCCCCACCCCTGTCACGCACGGTGACGTCTGGTTACAGGATTCTCAGAAAGGCGGGGCAAACTCGCGGTCATGCGCGCGACACCCCCGCCTGCGTTCGGGGATCCCCCCACCGGCAAGATCCGTAACCCCCCTAGGGGTCGAATCACCTCGGTGGAGGCGGTGTTACTGCTGGTCGGCCCGGTGAATGCGCCACCATGACTCGATGGCATCGATCGTACCTGCTGGTCGGTCGTCGTGTCTGGCCCTGCGCACACACTCGTCCTCATCGGTCGCGAGGACCACGACGGTCGCGCCGGCCGGGGCGAGGCGCTGGCGGTCGGCGTCACGGGGTGCGGTCGCGATGATCCATGCTCGCTCGACCTGGTGGCTGCGGCCGAGGCGCGCGGTGACCGCGTCGCGGGCCTCGGCGATGAACGGGGTGAGGGGGGCGGGGTGGTCCCAGGGGTGGGGGGATCCCAGCGCCAGGGCGAGAGCGTCCCAGTCGACGACCAGGTCACCGGGCTCGGCGCGCTCGCGGACGTAGCTGGTCTTGCCAGAGCAGGGCGGACCGCACACGAGGGTGACCGTCGTCTGGGTGAGGCGCTTCATGCCGTGCCCTGCGAACCCTGTCTCCACGGCCGTCTTGGCGTCGTGGCACGTCTTGGTCATGACCTGGAGGTTGGCGCGGTCGAACGCGAGCGTCTCGTCGCCGCGGTGCGGGCGGATGTGGTCGACGACGGTCGGGGGCCGGCCGCAGCCGCACGCGCAGATCGCCTCCTCGGAGAGGACCTGGTCGCGCAGGGGCGGCCAGCGCTTGTCGTCGTAGACCCAGCGCCATTCGGCGCGCTTCTGCCCGCTGGTACGGGTGCGTGCGGGTTGGCAGGTGGGGCATCGGCCGCTGGTGTCGCGGCGGGTACCGCAGGCGGTACAGCGGCTGGCAGGACGGCGCGGCACGTCAGGTGTAGCGCTCGATGCGCGCGCCGTGCAGCGGGTGCCCCGGTGCTCGGTCGGCGAGCAGCTCATCGACCGACGTTGCGATGGTGCAGATGCTGCTCGGGCCCTCAGGAGTGTGAACGCAGACGAAGCCGCCAGGGCTGAACTCGGCTCCGCTCCAGGTACGTCCGTCAACCAGGTGGACGAGGAAGGGAACGGGCGGTGCTGGTACGGCCACGATCGTCTCCTGGTTCAGTCGATGGGGATGCAGACCTTGACGGTGGCTGGCCCGTCGCCGTACCGGATCTTGTGGCCGTCGTGGGTGCTCAGGTAGAGGGTGGCGGTCAGTTCGTTCAGGCCGAGCGTGAGCTCCCTGACGTCGCCGGGGTCGAGGCCGAGCAGGCGGTAGATGTCCCGCAGCGTGTCCCTGGGGATGCGTTCGGGGATGGTCGGGAGCTGAACGGTATGGGCTCGGCCACGGGCGCCTCCTGGCGTGCCTAGGCCCGGCGGTGCGGTGTGCACGGCCGGGCCTGGGTGGTGTGTGGGGTCAGGCTGCGGGGCAGGTGCGGCCCTTGTTGATGCTGAACTCGCTCGCACCCTCGTCAAGTCCGGTGGTAGCTGCACCCATGCTGCCGATGGCGTGCTGGCCGTTGGCGAGTCGGTTGTCAGCGCTGGCGGTCCCACCGGTGGAACAGTTGATCACCACGTGGTACCCGGCCTCGTCACTCAGGCCGTGTACGACGTCGTCGAACACGGCGCGCAGATCAGTCGTGTGGTCGACCTCAACGACGACGTCGCGCGTATTGCCGTCGCTGTCCTGCTTGGCGATCTTGTACGGCGGTGCGGTCACTGTCTTGTCTTCCACGTGTTCGCTGGTGCTGCATGCAGTGAGCGTGGCGAGTAGGCCAGCCGCGATCAGTGCGGCAGTGGTGTGGGTGCGCATGGTCCCCCCAGGGATGTTGCGGTGAGGGGCCATCATCGGGCAGAAGCGGTGCCTGTGTCCGGGATACGGCGAAGGCCCCGTCCGATACGCGGGGCCTGGTAGGTCGGCGGTGTGCGGGCACGCCGGACGCCCCTTGAGTGTTACACCCTGTTGGCTAACGGGTCAAGCGGCTGCTGCCGTTAGATGCAGGGCAACTTCGTTAAGGTCGATGAGGGTGCGTCCAGCCTGGTCGTGGCCGTGACGGGTGAGCTTTCCGCGGTGAAGCCAGACGCGGATGGTGCCGGGCTTGATGCCGCTGAACGCGGCGGCCGCGTACACGTCTACGAGGAGAGGGGCGCTCATGAGTCCATTCTCTCCTGGCCGTAGGTTCGCCGGATGAAGACTGCGATTGCGATTGTAGGGATCGCCGCTGCTGTTGCGGCTGGCGTGGCCGGGGTGCTGGCTCTGATCAGTCTGCGTCGCCAGGGGGTTGAGGCTGAGCAGGCATCGACTTGGAGTGACATCGAGAACGTCCGGAAGTTGGCTCTTAGCGTCGACGCCAGGGCGCGCTGGGTTGCCTGGATGACCATGCTGAACGCCCTCTTGGGGCTGCTACTCGCCTGCGCGGTACTACTGGAGAAGTCGCCTGAGTGACGAGACGCATGAGGCCCCGGTCGTCGTGGTGACGGCCGGGGCCCAGGGTGTAGTCACACCTACTTCGGCTTGGCGGCCTTCTCGGCGGCCCGCTTCTGCTGCGACTGCTCGTTCTTCTTGGCGAGGTCACCGGTGCTGATGCTGGTCTGGAGTGCCATGATCGTGGTCCTGTCTCTGTGATCGGGATGGGCCCGGGGCGGCCGTTCGCCTGGCAGTGAGTCGGCCGGCCCCGGGGTCAGTGGTTGTCGTCGGTCTCGGTGACCGTCAGGCCGGGTCGGTACTTCCGGATGCGGTCGATGCGCTCCTTAGCGAAGTCCGGGGCGTTGGTGGCGAACTCGTCGAGGAATGTGCCGTCCTCGTCGGTCACGCGGTAGCGGATGAAGTTCACGTCAGCGCTCCCGATCGGCTTCGGCTGCCCAGCGCTCCTCGTCCTGCGCGTCGAGCAGGGCCTCGGCCGCCTGGTCGTACTCGTGCATCTCCTCGCCGCTCATCACGTCGGCGTTCGTCATGTCGTCGTAGGCGTCCATCGGGGTCCTCTCGGTGGTGGGGTAGACCGGCGGTAGATCCGCCGGGAGATCAGGGGTAGATGCCGGTAGGCGGCGCGGTAGACGTGCAGGTCAGGCGGCGGTAGACGCGGTGGAAGACGGGGCCGCCCCCAACCCCTCGGGGAGGGGGGGAAGCTGCGCCCTGACGACCCCCCGACTCGCCCCCCGGCCGCCGGTCTTGAGCCTCATCTCCACGGGGATATCGAGGGCCTCCAGGCGGGCCCGGAGGTCGGCGACCTTCCACCCCTCCCCGTGGCCCTTCTCCTGGAGGTGCTGGAGCACGTCGGAGAGGTACATCGCAGGCCGGTCTCCGAGGGCCTCGTAGAGCAGGCGGAGGACCGCGTCACGGGGGTCTGGCTGAGGCTCCTCGGGGACATCCTCCGGGGCCTGCTCGGCGACCGTGCGCGGGGCGGCGCGGATGGCCCGCCAGCACCACACGGGGACGAGGAACCAGAGGAGGTTGGGGCAGGCCCGGATGAGGCGCCAGAGGAGGTACAGACCGAGGGCGGCGAGGAGCGCCCGGAGGATGCAGCCGAGGACCGCGGCGAGGCCGGTGAGGTCGGCGCGGCGGCCGGCCCGAATCCACGCGGTGAGGCGTCGGGCCTGGCGGCGGGTGAGGGTGCCGGCCCCGTTGACGAGGCGGCGCGCGAGGTGCTGGAGGTGGGTGCTCACAGGATTCCGGCCCCCTCGACTGCGGTGCGCAGCTGCTCGCCGACCGCGTTGAGGGTGCCGGGCAGCCAGTTCAGGAGGCTGGCGACCCCGGCGGTGAGGCAGAGGGTGGCGCCGACGAACGCTCCGCCGGTGGTCCGCTTTTTCTCTGCCTTCCCTGCCGCCTTCCACGCGATGATCACGCCGACGGTGAGCAGGAAGACGATCACCGCACCTTCGGGGGAGAGGGTGCCGAGGCTGCCCTTGGTGAGGGCTCCGCTGCTCGCGGAGCCGGTCATGGCCTGGACGCCGCGCTCACCGCCGGAGTTCGCGGCCCCGGCGGAGCATCCGGCGAGCCAGCCGAGGATGCCGCCGGTGCAGACGGTGGACACTGCGCCGAGGAGGAACCCTTGGCCGAAGGGGATGAGCTGCTTGAACTCGCGGCTGCCCTTCCACCAGGGGCGGAAGTTCGCCCAGAGGACAGCGAGGCTGATGGCCAGGCCGGTGAGGGTCAGGCTCGTGGCGCCGGTCATCGGGTGACTCCAGTGATCCAGGTGACGGGGTCGTACAGGTCGATGGCGCCGCCGACGAACCCGACGAGGGAGACGGCGAGGAGCAGGAGGCGGCGCAGCGTGCCGCCGCCGGTGGTGATGCGGATGACGGCGATGGCGAGCGGGGTGAGCGCGAGGGCGTACCCGGCGTCCTGCCCGGCCTCGGCGCGGGCCAGGGACACGATGTGCGCCCATCCCGTGGCGGCGCTGTACTCGGTGCCGGGGATCGGCATGACGGCCAGGGCGAGGGCCCCGCAGATCTGCCATGGGCGGCCGATGGTCCGCAGCAGCCACGCCCGGATGTGTTCCCAGCGGGTGGGCTCCGGCGGGGCCTCGTACGGCATGAGCACGTGGACGTGGATCTGCGGGACGGGAAGCGGCGCCGGGTCGGGCGGTGGGGGCGGAACAGCGGGCGGCGGGGGCGGCGGGGGGCTGACCGGGGCGGCACGCCAGGGGGGAATCTCCCCAGGGAGCGGACCGCGGTCGGGCAGCGGTGCGCCGGCGGGGATGATGCGGGTCGGGGTGATCGGACGGTCGGTCATGCGTAGCCGCCTTCCATGGGGCGGCCGTCGCTGTCGGGCCCGGCCTTCTTCTCGCGGTGCAGGACGGTGCGGACGTAGGCGTCATCCGTGGTGATGCGGTTGATGCGCTTCACTCGGTCGACGATGTCCGCAGCCTTGAACTTGGGGCCGAGGACTGCGGCGGCTTCGAGGATCGCCTGTGCCTTGGTGAGGGCGGGGCGGCCGGTGACCTGCGGCGCATCATCCGCGTCACGGTCCGCATCATCCGTGTCGTCGCGGTCGACGGTTACCTCGGCGGGCTGCCCGTGGAGGACCAGGGCGACCTGGACGGCGTCGACGATGACCCCGTAGGTGATGAGCATCGAGGCGAGCTCGGCCGGGGGCGCATCAGGGTGCGCATCATGGGCGACACGGATTGCCTCGGCCGGGTCCATCTCGCCGAAGCGGCGCCGCAGCACCTCCGTGGCCGAGTGCCTCACCGGGGCCTCCACGGTCATAACGGCCGTGGGTGGCCCGTGCTCGATGTGGTGGACGGCGCGCGCCTTGACGGTGCGCCCGGCCAGCCGTGGGGCAAGAGCCCAAGCCCAGCCGCCGAACGCGGGAAGCCTGTAGGGCTGCTCGGTACGAGCCGCGCGCGCGTCGGCCCGGGGGCCGGCCCACGCCAGCTCGGAGAGCAGCAGCAGCCCCACGGTGGGCATCGCGAAGAGGAGGCTTGCCGGGGTGCCACCGCGGATGAGGTCGGCGTGGAAGTCGTTGAGGTAGACGGATACCCCGGCCATGCCCACGGCGGTGAAGCGGGCCCCGAAAGCGGACCTCCCGGCGGCGGACGCTTCGGAGGCGAGGTGGAGGCAGGCGTAGGCGATGCCGTCGAAGACGAGGAACACGGCGACCGCGATGATCTCGGGGGCGTCGTAGTGGCGGGCGACGGCGTAGAGGGACCACCCGGTGGTGGCGAGCGCGGCCAGGGACACGACGGTCAGGGCGAAGCGCCAGGCGGTGTGGCTCATCCGATCCCCCGCCCGAGGAGAAAGGCGACGAGGATGATCGGGGAGAACATGGCGAGGAGGTAGAGGAACTTCACCGGTCGCCGCCCTCCTTGTCGAGAGCGGCGACGAGCTGCCGGAGCCGCATCTCCAGGCAAACGGCAGCGCGGAGCATGGCGGCGGGGTCGTGGATGTTCGCGCCGGCGTGCTCGTCGAGGGTCTCGCGGGCGATGTCGAAGGCGAGGTCGAGCGGCGGAACCCAGGGGGTGCCGTCAGCCTCGGGGTTGAACAGCGGCTGGTGCATGGCGCTGGTGTCGACGCTCATCACGCGCTCCTCGCGATCTGGAGGACGCGCAGCGCGTAGGCGTCGGCGGTCTCGCCGCTGTAGATGCTGGGCAGGGCTCGGGCGGCGCGCTGGATGGCCTCGTCGGCGATGACGGTGGGCATCTGGTCGGTGAGGACGAGGGCGGCACCGCGCAGGAAGTCGTTAACCGCGTCGAGGGTGAGGGGCTCGACCGGGTCCTCGCTGCGCAGGGCGCTGGCAACGACGGTGAGGATCTGCCGCGCGAGCGACGGTGTGGCGAGGAGGTGGCGGAGTTCGGTGTCGAGGTCGGTCATCACGCGGCCACCGCCGGGACCTGGCGGGCGGTCTGGGTGGGGCAGGTGCAGTTCCAGTGCAGGCAGAGGGGGCAGGCGTCGTCGCTGTCATCGTCGAACGTCTGCGCCGCCGGGGCCGCGGGGAGGGCGTTGGTGCAGCGGCACTCCTCGGAGGGCCTGTGGCAGAAGGGGCAGCGGCTGGTGATGATGCCGGTGACGCCGGTCTCGGTGGCGCGCACGGTGATCGTGCGGGCACCGAGGTGGCGGGTGATGCCGACGGCGATGAGGCGCCGGACGGGCGGGGCGCTGCGCTGGGCAGCGGGCATGGCAGAGTTAGCCATAGCCGTCTCCTTGGGTTCGTCAAGGTGTTTGGTCAGGCCCCTACCTGGTGGTTGCACACCGGGCGGGGGCCGCTTGCGTTCTCAGGCGTGGAGGTCGATGAGCTTGCGGATCGCCGCGGCGCGGCTGAGGCGGTGGGCCTTGGCGTAGGCGCCGAGCTTGGTGATCTGCTCGGGGTAGAGGGTCACGCCGCCGATGACGCGGCGGTCGACGGTCCGACTGGGGGGATTGGCCACCCCTGATTCGGTGTGCATATGCACAACCTAGCAGGCGTGCATATGCATGGCAAGCTGTCTTCTCGACGCATGCATATGCGTGCCTCTAACCTGGTCGAATGGTCAGCCGCGCGAAGGACTCGCACACCACCAACCGGGTCATCCGCGTGCCCGATGACGACTGGGACGAGCTCGGCAAGAAGGTGGGCGCGCGGAACCGCGCGCACACCCTCCGAGCCTTCATCGCGTGGTACTTGCGACGTCCCGGCGCTGAACTCCCTTCTCGCCCCGAATAGCGCTCTCGTCGATCCACGCCTTCAGCTGCGTCCACGTCGCCGGCGGCCAGCACATCCCGCACCATCGGCACCGGACCACCTGCTCACCCGGGGCCAGCCACAGCACGGACGCACAGATCGTCCCGGACGCGTCGACCGCCTGGCAGTGCCCCACCCGTGTTCCCCGCTCGGGCTCCGGGGTCCGGAGCATCGACGCCACCGACCGGGCCAGCTCCCGGATCTCCCCGGCGAACTCCCCGGCCTCCGGCCACGACACGGCGATCCACGGCATGTGCCCCAGCAGCTCCCCGCACGCCCGCTCGACCCTCCCCTCCGGGCTCCCGGTGTGTGCCGGCTCGGGGCGGCCCCGCTCGTGCCGGACCGCGTCGACCCAGGACTCCAGCAGCGCGGCCATCCCGCCGGGGCCGCGGATATCGAGGACATCGAGAGACACGGGGAGGGGCGCCGGGCCGCCCTTCCCTGACCGGCCCTGGCCGACACCGCCGGCCGGGGCGAGGAGCGCACCGAGCCCGCGGTACAGGACGGGCAGAGCCTCCAGACGAACCCGGGTGCCCTTCGTGCAGCCGGGGCACAGCTGGCTGCCGGTGTCGTCGTGCTGCTCGCACAGCTGGCAGGTGCTCATGAGGTCCTCCGTGTGTTGTGCGGTGGTGCGGCGGGACGGGCTGGCTGGGGTGGCCGCCCGGCTGTGGGCCGGGCGGCCGATGTTCGGTCAGACGACGGTGGGCTGCGGGGCTGGCACGCGGATGTCGTCGGCGGTGAGGTCGCCGTGCCGCATGGCGAGGGCGACGGCCTGGGCACGGTCGTGGGCGCCCAGGACGCCGTACGCGTTGGCGAGCAGCCGGTTGACGGTGGCGGAGCTGATGCCGAGACAGCGGCCGATCTGGGCGTTCGTGTTGCCGTTGGCGACAAGGACGAGAACCTCGCGCTGGCGGGTGGTGAGTGCTCGGGGTGCGCTCACAGGTAGCTCCCTACGGGGACGGTTTCGATGGGTCGGGGCTGGGGGTCGGGGGTCTCGTCGTCTTCGCACGGGCAGGTCCCGGCGTCGTCGTCGTAGTGGCAGCTGTCCGACCAGAGGCAGGGAGGCGGTCCGCTCATCGCTGCCGCCTGCGCCGTGCGGCCCTCTGGTGCCGTGCGGTGTCCCACTGGTCGAGGAGCGCGGCGAGGACGAAGCACACGGCGCACAGCGCGAACGCCGGGGCGTGGGCGGTCAGCGCGCGGATCACGGCTTCGTCTCCTCGGCCGGGGCGGGGGCGGCGCGCGGGCTGTTGTCCTGCTGCGGGTAGCAGGTCTGGTAACCGCCGGGGATGTGGACCCAGCGCGGGGTGTACGTGCCGAACCCGGGGTCGCCCCGGTCCTCGACCTCCAGCCCGCAGTGCACGCACTTCGTCTTCTCGGCCGGGGCGGGGGTGGGGTCGTGGGATTCGTCGGTCATGCAGGCGATGCACGGGTTCGTGCACGGGGCGGCCGTGGCCTGCTGCTCGGGGCGACGGGTACAGGTGCAGTCGCCGGACCCGATCCCCCGATGCCGTTCAGTCCGACGCACCCTTCCCACTTGTCGTGCCACTCGGTGGGGTGCCCGCAGTGCCCGCAGGTGGGTTGCTGCGCCCAGACGGCCGTCTCATCTGAGAGAAGGGCGTAGCGGGTGGCCTCCGCGTGGTAGGCGGATCGGTAGTGCGGATTGAATGTGGCTTCTGCTGTCCGGCGCAGGTCCTTGGAAACTTCGCGGAGGATCGCGGCCCGGTCGGCGGCGGGCGCCGCCATGGTGTCTGCCTGCTCGGTGCCGCCGAGGATGCGGCGGGCCGGGGCTTGGCCGACTGCGGCGAGGCACGCGGCGATGACGACCGAAACCGGGGTGTCAGACGGGAAGTCGACGTTCCAGCCGTCCTTGCTGACGGCCGAGTCGTAGCAGTCATTGCTGATCGCCCAGCAGGCTCCGTCCTTCTGCAAGATCTCCAGCGGGTTGTCGTCGGCGCCGGTCCATCCGGCGGCTTCGAGGGCTTCGGTCACGATCAGCCAGTCATCTGCAACCGTCGGAATCGTGTCGGCGCCTGTGGTGGTGGTCATGTGCCCCTCCTGGGGGTGGTGTGCGGGTGATGGGATGCTGAGCGTGGGCCGGCCCGGGTCGAACGGGCCGGCCTGCTCGTGTGTCACGGGGCGGTGAGTTCGTCGGCCCAGTAGGCGGCGGGCATCTGGTCGGGGTCGCCGTCGAGGAGCACGCCGTAGGTGTCGGCGGCCGTGGTCGGCAGGCCGGTGATGGTGCCGCCCGTACCGGCGGGGGCGCTGTGCGCTCCGGGCCACGCGGCGGGGGCGTCGACGGTGGTGATGATGCGCTGGCCGAGGGTGAAGATCATGGGGCTGCTCCTGGTGAGGTCGAGTTGTCCGGGGATGACCGCGGGCGGGGGCTGGTCGAGGAGCGCGCGGGTGCAGTCCTCACGGGGCCGCCCTGCGGTGCGTCATGGGCCGGGGCAGTACGGCGGGAACCTTGGGTTGCCGGCCCGGCAGGCGGGGCAGTCCTCGGCGTCGATGCCCTTGGCCAGGTGCGTCGGCGGGGGGAAGGGCCACTGAAACCGGGGGCACGCGCAGGTGCGAATGACGCAGCCGATGTCGTACACGTGCCAGTTCAGGAAGTGGCCGCAGCCTTTGCACGGGGTGGCGCGTGGCCAGGCGAGGATGCTGGCGCCCAGAGCTTCCGGTCCGGGGGTGGGGTGGGCCTCAGACTCCGAAGCGAACAGGGTGAGTTGGTGGTGCATGGGTTCGGTCACGCGGCGGCTCCGGTGTGGTGTGATGGGCGGATGGCCGGGCCTGGTACGAAGGCCCGGCCTTCATGCGGCAGAGGCGAGTAGGCCGTCGAGGATCGAAGTAGCGTGTGCCGTGTCGATCAGGTCCGCGATTTCACCGGCCGTGGCCTGCTTCGGTACCGCGATACCTCGGCGGCGACACAGGCCGAGTTGGCGAGGGCTGGGCTTCCCCGCACGCCAGCGGGCCCCGCGGCTGACGAACGCTTCAGGGGCGAGCACGCGCGCCTGGTGTTCCAACCACGCCAGCGCGTCACCAAGCGGCCGGGCCACGTCTTCGCGGGGCGGCTGGACACCGCCCTCGGCGGTCCAGCGGCGCATCCGGTACAGGCGGTCTTCGGGGTCCCTGGCCAGGAACAGGAGCATCGCCGCAGAGGCGCGGATGAACCATGTGCCGGCGGGCGTGCGCAGCCAGCAGATCGACGAGCCACCGAAGAGGTTGATCTCCTCGGCCTTCACCTGCGCGGCCAGGGCGCGGCGCTGCTCGGTCGCCTGGTGCGCCTCGGCGACCTGCCGCAGGCTCCGGCCCTCTTGGGCCTGCCCGATCTCCCGTTCGGTGAGGTCGACCATCGACGCCAGCTTGTGGCGGCTTGCGGCTCCCATCACGTCCAGGAGCAGCGCGTCCTTCTTCCCAGGCGCCGGGCGCAGACCGCGGCCGACCATCTGCACGTAGAGGCCGGGGCTCTTGGTCGGTCGGGCCACCACCACGCACGAGGTATGCGGGGCGTCGAACCCCTCGGTGAGCACCATGCAGTTGGTGAGGACCTGCACGTCCCCGGACGCGTACCGGGCCAGGGTCGCGCGCCGCTCATCCCTACCCATGTCGCCCCAGACCGGGGCCGCGCTGATGCCCGCAGCCCGCAGTGAGGCCGCGGCGCCTTGCGCGGTCGCCACGGTCGGTGTGAAGACCACGCCGGGCCGGTCGCTGGCGTGGTCGGCGTATGCCTTGGCGATGGCGTCCAGTGCGCCGGAGTCCTCCAGTGCCTTGCCGAGCTGGCCGTCGACCAGGTCGCCGCCGCGGGTCTTCACCTTGTTCAGGTCGAGGGTGTCGACGGTGATGGACTTGCCGCGGACGTCGCACAGGTAGCCGTCGCTGATCATGTCGAGGATGTCCATGCGGAAGACGACTTCCTCCCACACCTCGGCCAGGCCGCCGTCCGTGCGGGTCATGGTCGCGGTGAAGCCAGCAACTGGCACGCCGTCCCAGGCTCCGAAGTGGCGGAGGACGTCCATGTAGGTGCGGGCCGCAGCATGGTGGCACTCGTCCACGATGATCAGCCCGATATCGCGGATTGCCTCGCGGCGGCGGGCAACGGCCAGCGTCTGGACGCTCGCCACGATCACGTCCGCGTCGTGATGGTCGTCTCGCTGGGCCTTGACGATGCCGACGCGCAGCATCGGGTCGACGGCGAGCAGCTTGGAAGCGGCCTGCTCGATCAGCTCCTCCCGGTGGGCGACGACGAGGACTCGTCGTCCGCCGAGGCTGTCGAGCATCTGGTGGGCCAGGGTGCTGAAGACGACGGTCTTGCCGGCGCCGGTCGGGAGGACGACGGCCAGCCGGTTGGTGCCGGCGGCCCAGCCGGTTCGCAGGGCCTCGATGGCGTCGAGCTGGTACGGGCGAGGGGCAAAGGTGCTACTCAAGAGGTCACCTCGGTTTCGGTTTGCTGGGTGTTTGCGGGGAGTGCGGGGACCTGGGACAGCTCTGCGGGGACTCCCGGCAAGTGCTTGAGTGGTGCTGATCAGCGGTTTTGCGGGGATGCGGGGACCTGCGGGGACTTGGAAAGTTCACTGATGTCAAGAAGCTGTTGCACTGTTGATCGATGACGCACAGCGCATGTGATGCGCGATGCATGTGAGAAGCGCGCGGTATATGGGGAAGCGGGGTAGGCCCCCGCAGGTCCCCGCGTCCCCGCATCAGTGCAGGTGGTCTGCTGTGCGGGGATCTGCTGAAGTCCCCGCACAGGTCCCCGCAGAGTCCCCGCACTCCCTGCAGAGCGGCGGCTCATGACTCGTGCCGTCCGGCGCCGCGGTCGGCATGGACATCGACTCGCCACAGGTTCTGCTTCCGGTGACTGTCGACGACCATCACGACCTTGTGGACCCCGAAGTAGCGGCCCTGCCTGGCCTTGAGCCAGATGCCCAGTTGGTTGGCGCTCGGCGGCTCGTCGCCCTTGCGGGGAACGTGGTTAGGCAATCCCTTGATCACTGCGCCGGTTGCCACCGCTTCGGCGCCGTACGTGTCGCGCCACATCTCCAGGAAGAGGGACCACTCCTGCTGCTCGTCGTCCTGGTTCTCGGCGTCGGCGGTGTCGGCCATCCAGCCCTCGACGCCCAGGTAGTGGAGTAGGCCCGCCATCATGGAGGCCCATTCGCTGTAGTCGCCCTTGCGGACGCGGACGATGGGCGCGCCTGCAGCCAGCCAGGCCCGGACGAACGTGACGAGCGCGGCAACCAGGGTGGAGGCGTTGGCGCGCAGCCACGGGCGGAGGTCACCGACGCGGAACCCATCGCGCTGGTCGGGATCAGGGCAGTCCGGGTCGAGGCGCACCCACAGGATGCGGCGCTTGTTGTCGCCGCCGGTCCGCAGCGCGTTGCCGGTGACCACCCACAGCCGGTCGTTCCGCATGGTGACCTTGCCGGTGGCCCCGAGGATGCGGTCGCCCCAGTGCTCCCCGGTGAGGAGAGCGGAGAGAATCGACGTTTTCAGGACGAAACCGTTCGGCAGGTTGTCGAACACGACGACAGGGGACCCGGTGCCGTACAGCTGCGTCGTGATCGACTTCCGGAGTTCGGTGTCGTTCTCGGGCCATGCCGTGTCCGCCGTGCCGTAGCAGTACTTGAGGATGTCCTTCAACAGAGTCTTGCCGCTGCCGGCTGCCGTCGCGGTGATGGCCACCATCTGGGTCGGTCCGTGGAAGTACGCGCGCAGGATCGGGGTGAGCAGCGCGCCGAGGAAGTTCGCCCTGTCGCTCGGCTTCACCCACGGGAAGTCGTGCAGGACGTCGCCGAGCACGATGCTCTTCGCCCGATCCAGGCTGTCTTTGGTCACCTGCGGCTGAAGGCGGCGCAGCGGGACCCGGGGCTCCAAGTAGAGGCCGGTGGCCCGGTCGTACCCCGGGGACTCCAGGAGGCTGCCGTCGGGCCGGATCACGGGTGAGGTGACGACGCCACGGAGGAGAGGGAGGGGCCAGTCCTTGCGGCCGAGGACTGTGGCGCAGCTCTTCGGCATGAGGAGCTCCCGGTGTTCCTCCATCTGTTCAGTGAGGGGGTTGCGCTTCAGGATGAAGCTGGAGACGTGGTCGGCGAGGTAGGCCCGGAGGTTGTCGGAGCCGAGCTGCTGGACTACGGGGTCGTCGTTGTCGTCGCGGTACACCCAGCACGGCCCGCCGGACCTCTTGTAGAGGTCGGGCAGGCGGCCTTCCCCCATGAGCGCGAGGACGCCGTCGATGCCGTCGGCTTCGTTCGTGATGTCCAGCTCGGGACGGGCAGAGACGGCGCGCAGTTGCGGGCCGCCCTCGAACCCGTCCTGCGGATCGGGAGCGTGGCCAGGGTCCAGTGCAGACGAGCCGTCGGAGAAGGGCTGTGCCTGGGCCGGGACGGAGGACAGCCGTCTGCGCGTGGGTGCGCTTCCGTACCCGTCGTCGCGGAGCGCGGCGGCGGCTGCCTTGTGATTGCCACGGTGGTGGAGGTGCGCGTAGGCGCCGAACTTGCTGTACGGCGTCTCAGCCAGGAACTCAGAGCTGGTGGTGAAGACGTACAACCGGTCCGCGTCCCCGCGGCCTGTGGTGGCCTTTACACCGCCCTTTCCGTCGGCCCACCCCCAGTAGGTGATGCCTCCGCGCGTGGTCACCGGGCTGAAGATTCCGTCCAGGATCTTCGCCCAGTCCGCGCGCCGCTCGAAGTCGTCACCAGGGCGGAGACCACCGTCGGGCAGCGGAGGCAGGGCTTTGCCGGTTGTCTTCGGGGACTCCGCCTTCGGGAGCGCGTCAACCATCCGGCAGATCTCGTGGATGGAGTCCAGGCGCTCGGCACTGATGGTGGGGATGGTGGCTGGTCCGCCCGCGATCCGACGATAGGGGCGGCCGGTGGCGTGCACGGTGCCGCTGGACGGTTCGACTAGCCCGTAACCGCCCTCGCCGCGCGTCTCGATCTGCACGCGGACGATGCGGCTGGCGGGCTTCTCCGCCAGGCGCTGCTTCTCCTCCAGCGTGTACTCCTCCGGACGAGCCAGGCGGCTGGCCAGCTTCATGTTGCCGCTGACCGGCGTGCCTTCGAGCCGGACGCGGAAGTGCCGGCCCCCGGACGGCGACTCGCTCGCCCAGCCGGTGAGGATGGCCTGCCATTCTTCACCGAGGCCGGACGCCTGCATGATCTCGGTGACCTCCTCGAGGAGGTCCTCCTCGATGGCGGTGCCCTCAAACTCGATCAGCTCGATGCCGCCGGAAGTGGCGCCGTACGCCACGGCGATACCGGCAGCCTTCCCGGCCGGGAACCAGGCGTCGTGATCCTCCGGGGTGGAGCGGGTCACCTTGTACGGGGTCCAGGAACGGACGGCGGGAGCCTTGCTGCCATCGGCCTTGATGGGGAGCACGCACAGCCCGCAGTCGTCGTACTCGCGGGCCGCGGCCCGCATGTCGGGTGTCCGCTCATCGGTCACTGGTGGTTCTCCTGGAGTGCGGGGCAGACGGAGCGGTGGGTGTCCCTGGCGGTCGCGGTGAAGGCGGCGACGGCGGCGGGGCCGGTGACGATGTCGCTGCGGTAGCCGCAGCGGTCGCACAGGTACCGGGCGCGGGCCGGGTGGTTTTCGTAGTCCCGGTGGTTGCCGAAGTCGACGACGAGGTTGGCCACGACTCGGGCCTGGGCCGGACGGCCGGGGGCGGTGGGCACCCCGGCCGTCGCGGCGGACTGGGGCAGGCTCACGGCTGGGCCGCCTCGGTGGTGTCGGGCATCAGGCCGAGGTACCGCTGGAGGTCGACGGTCCGCACCTTGCGGCGGCGGCCGAGGCGGACAACCTCGAACGGGAGTCGGTTCTCGGCCGCCAGCTGGTACGTGGTGGACTCGGCCAGTCCAAGGGCCTCGCCGACTGTCGGCCAGAGCGGGACGAGGGCGGGCAGTGCGTACAGCTCGGCGATCGTGAGAGGTGTCGTCATGACGACACCGCCTGGCGGCGCTGCAGGATGCGTGCCGTACGTCCGTCGCGTATCCACAGGACGCCGAGGTCAACGCCTATACGGTCGGCTACGGCTTGCGCGACGGGCTCGGACACCGTCTGCTGCTTGCCGGTCAGAAGGTCACCGATGGTGCTGTGGTGCACCTCGGCCGCGTCAGCGAGCCCTCGGATACTGACGGGGCGCCCATCGCCAGTGCGCTTCATCAGCGTGCGGAGAGTGTCAGCGGCTGCCAGTCGGTACTTGATCTCGATCTCGCTCAATGCGGTCACCTCATGCGTTGCGCTGTTCATCTCGATGAACAGAAGCCTTGCACGAACCCCGACGTTTTGTCTATCTCGATGAACAGCCCAGTCGCGTTCCGGCCGCCAGCGAGACGCCCTCCGGCCAACAACCGCCCCCCGGGTGGCGGCCCATGTCTATCTACATAGACAATCTGTCGGTGGTGCTTCACGCGCGAGCGCCGCTGAGCTGGAAATCGTCACGCGCGCACCCCCGGAGAGATAGACACCGAGCTGTAACGGAGTGGCAGGATGAACACCATGGTGGATTCGCCGACTCGAACCGATCTCGCCGATCTTGTGCGAACACGGCGCCAGGACCTGGGGCTCAGCCTGCGGAAGCTGGCCGAACGGTGCGTCGACCCCGAGGACCCGGGCGAGCCGCTGTGGAAGTTCGGCGTCTTGCACCGCCTGGAGAAGGGGCTACCGATTCTCCGACCGAGCGAGCCCGAGTCCCGCGCGCTCGCGGCCGGTCTTCGCCTTCCTGTAGACGACGTGAAGGCGGCCGCCGCCGCCCAGTTCCTCGGCATCGTCACCGACGCGCCGGCCCCGGCATCGACCATCGACACTGTTTGGTCCGAGGACCACAAGACGCGAGCGATGGTCCGGGACTACGAGTCGATGAGCCCGGAGGACCAGGAGAAGGTTCGGCAACTGATGCGAGCCTGGAGCACCCGCCCCGCCAGTGAAGTTAACGGTGAGTAATGTCAAAGTAACCCCTGGCGCTCCGTGGGACCTGTGGGCATGATGGGGTTTCTGCCGGGGGGTGGAATGAACAGCTCCGTTCGCACATTCGAACGCGTGTGCGGCAGCCGTGGGGGTTCCAAGTGCACAAGGTCAAGGTCAATCCGGCGGCACAGTTCAGCCTGACGGTAGGGACGAGGGGGGAGATCTCGCCACGGAGAGTCTGCCGCCTTGTAGAACGGGACGGGTCTGCCACCGTCTACATTCGGCGGGGGCACACCGCTGAGCGCCTGCGCGACGCCATGAACGAATTCCTGCGCGTCCTCCTGGAGGTCGACGGCAGATGGGCCCAGACATGGGACCGCGACGCCGACCGAATTGAGCGCCCGCCGCTCGGGCTGGGCATAGCAGAGATCGAGTGGCGGATCGCCCCCGACGCCCTTCTCCCGAGCGGTGTGCCATGCGTACCGCTTGAAGAGCGGGGCCGTTTTATCTGGGCGATCCGCGGCGGCCTCGCCAGTCCAGAGGTCATCGCCGAAATGAACCGGTACTTCAAGCGTCTGGCCGGTGATGGGCTCTGGGTCCAGCGGTGGCCAGGAGCGAACCCAACGCACAACTAACGGCCCGGCCCCCGGCATCGCCGGGGGCCGCCGTGCTTTCCCCGCCGCACGCGCAGACTGAGGCGAGGACCAAGGAGGCACATATGAAGGGCTCGACATACCGCCGCTGCTACTGCCGCAGCACGGACGGGACCGCGCTGGGCAAGAGCTGCCCACAGCTATCGTCCCGACGGCACGGGGTGTACGCCGTACGGCAGGAGCTGCCCGCCCGCGGGGACGGGACACGCCGCTCGTTCTCCCGATCCGGGTACGACACGGCGAAGAAGGCGCAGGAGGACCTCGACCGGGTCCGCGCCCTCCTCGACCTCCCAGACGGTGACGACGCCGACGGCCAGGTCCGCATCGGGGACCTGCTGGAGAACGTCAGTAAGGACAAGAAGGCGCCGCTGCCCGACCTGGAGCAGACCCGGCGCCGCTTCCGTGCCGGGCAGTCACTGACCAGCAAGCTCACCGTTGGGGACTGGCTGGACGAGTGGCTGGAGGCGAAGCGCCGGAAAAAGACCACGCTCACCGGGTACGCCTCCCACATTCGCGTGCACCTGCGGCCGCGCATCGGGCACCTACAGCTGGACCGGCTGAACGTCGGGCACCTGGTGGAACTGTTCGACGCCATCAACGACTCCAACGAGGCGATCGAGGCGCAGAACCAGGAGCGGCGCGAGCAGGAGCAGCGGGCCACGTGGGGCAAGCGCTCCCGGCCTCCGGAGTCGGAGACTGCTCGGTTGGCTGCGGAGCGGGCGAAGCTGGCCGAGATGCCTCCGTACCGTCGGGTCACGGGGCCGGCCACCCAGCAGCGGATCCGGGCGACGCTGCGGTCCGCGCTGAACTCGGCGATCTCGAACCAGATGCTGACGTTCAATCCGGCGTCGCACGTCGAGCTGGCCTCGGGGAAGCGGCCGAAGGCGTTGTTGTGGACCGCCGAGCACGTCGAGCGGTGGCGCGAGACCGGTGAGAAGCCGTCCGGGGTGATGGTGTGGACACCGGAGCAGGTAGGCCAGTTCCTCGACCACGCCGAAGGAGACCGGCTGTACGCGCTGTTCTGCCTGATCGCGTTCCGGGGGCTGCGCCGTGGTGAGGCGGTCGGGCAGAGCTGGGCGGACATCGACGTCGTCAACGGAACGCTGCGTGTGTCGAAGACGATCATTCAGGACGGGTGGACTCCCGTGGAGAGCCTTCCGAAGACGGAGGACAGCCAGGCCGTCATCGCGCTGGGCCCGGCCATGGTCGAGATCTTGCGGGAGCACCGAGTACGTCAGCGCGCGGAGCGGGCCGAATGCGAGGAGTGCCGTCTGCCGTGGACGGACACCGGTAAGGCGTTCGTCCAAGAGGACGGAACATGGCTGCACCCGGAGAAGGTCAGCGACGTCTTCCGCCGGCTGACGCGAGAGGCGGACCTGCCGCCGATCAACCTGCGGGACCTGCGCCACGTGGCGGCGACGCTGATCCATGCCGGTGGTGGCGACCTCCACGCGATCAAGGAGACGTTGCGGCACGGGACGATCCAGCTGGCCGGTGACACGTACACGAGCCTGCTGCCCCAGGTCGATCAGGAAGTGGCGAGGAAAGCCGAGTCGGTAGTTCCCCGCGCCCGTCGTTCGGGGTCTACTGACACATCCGCTCACGCACCGCTCACGCAGCAGCTCTGAAACGATGAAGCGCCCCACCTGGTCTAAACCAGTCTGGGGCGCTCGGATGCAGGTCAGAACGTTTCTGCCAACCTGCCTACTGGTGGGGCGGGTGGGACTCGAACCCACGGCCGACGGATTATGAGTCCGCTGCTCTAACCGGCTGAGCTACCGCCCCGTATCGGCGTGGCGCGTACAAGTGTGCGCGCCGTCTGCCGCAGCATAGCCGGTCATACGATCTCTCGCTTCGGGTGGCCGGCTCCGCATGACCATGAGGACTGCGGTGACGCCTGCCCGGTTCCGGCCGCCGCGAAGTGTCCACGAAAGAGTCGTCGCGGGGCCCCGTCCGGGGGTGTGAGCGGTCGGTCGGGGTACGCGAAAAAGGGCCCCGAGGGGCCCTTCTCCGTTCTGCTCCCCCGACTGGACTCGAACCAGTAACCCTCCGGTTAACAGCCGAATGCTCTGCCAATTGAGCTACAGGGGACCGCGCTCCCCCGACTGGACTCGAACCAGTAACCTGCCGGTTAACAGCCGGCTGCTCTGCCAATTGAGCTACAGGGGATTGTGGCGTTGCCTCGAAACGACCTGCCTGGCGGCTGCCGGGCGGCGCGTGTTCGCTGCGACACATACATTAGCGCAAGCAGGGGGGTGCTCCGCCAATCGGTTCCGCCCGGGGTGATCCCGGCGAGCCCGGGTAGGCGGGTAACCACACGTCGCACGGAGCGCACGGAGCGAAGGAAGGGTGGCAGCCATGCGGTACCGGCTCACATTCATCGCCGGACTGGCCCTCGGTTACGTGCTCGGCACGCGAGCCGGGCGCGAGCGGTACGAGCAACTGAAGAGGTCCGCGCAGCAGCTGGCCCAGAATCCCGCCGTCCGGAACGCCGCCGAGTCGGCCGCCCAGGGCGGGCGGGAGTTCGCCGGCAAGGCGTATCACTCGGTGAGCGAGAAGGTCGGTGACGTCGGCGACCGGGTGCCCGCGTCGGTGGCCGACCGGGTGCGTTCGCTGCGGGACCGCAGCGAGCGGAACGGCAGCGACGACTGGGGTACGACCAACACCTAGCCGGGCCGGGAGCGCCCGCGCCGGGCGTCCTCGGCGCCCGGTGCGGGAAAGCTCAGCCGGTGCGGCAGAATCTATGTATGGGCATAGTCGCCGGCTTGGACAGTTCTTCCGCCTTCACTCACATCGTCGTCTGTGACACGGACACGGGCGCGGTGCTGCGGCAGGGGTACGCCGCACACCCCGTCGAGGCGAAGGCCAGCGAGGTCGATCCGCAGGTCTGGCTGCTCTCGCTCGGCGAGGCGGCCTCCGGCGGGCTGCTCGAAGGCGTGCAGGCCATCGGGGTCTCCGCCCAGCAGCACGGCCTCCTGCCCCTGGACCGCCAGGGCAATCTCGTACGCCCCGCGCTGCTCGGCAACGACCGGCGGGCGCAGGTAGCCGCGGCCGATCTGATCGACGGGCTGGGTGGGCGGCAAGCCTGGGCGGAGGCGGTCGGTGCCGTCCCGCAGGCCGCGCAGCCGGTGGCGAAGCTGCGCTGGCTGGCGCGGACCGAGCCGGAGAACGCGCAGCGCGTCGCCGCCGTCATGCAGCCGCACGACTGGCTGGTGTGGCAGCTGCTCGGCCGGCCGGCCCGGCGCACCACCGACCGCGGCGGCGCCTCGGGTACGGGGTACTGGTCGGCGGGTTCCGCCGCCTACCGCCCCGACCTCGTCGAGCTCGCGCTCGGCCACCAGGCGACGCTGCCCGAGGTGCTCGGCCCCTCGGAGTCCGCCGGGACCACGCCCGAGGGCTTGCTGATCTCCGCGGGTACGGGCGAGACGATGGCCGCCGCCTTCGGGCTCGGGGTCGCGGTCGGTGACGCGGTGGTGTCGCTGGGGGCCTCCGGTTCCGTGATGGCCGTGCACCACGAGGCCCTGGCCGATCCGACCGGGATGATCACCTCGTTCGCCGACGCCACCGGAATGCACCTGCCGGTCGTCCACACCTCCAACGCGGTGCGCGCCCTGCGCGGAACCGCCGAGATGCTGGGCGTGGAAGGGCTGGACGAACTGTCCGCGCTGGCCCTGAAGTCGACGACGGGCGCCTCCGGACTCGTACTCCTGCCGTATCTGGAGGGTGAGCGCACGCCCCAGCTGCCGAACACCGCGGGAACGCTGAGCGGGCTGCGCCGGGAGTCGATGAAGCCGGAGCATCTGGCGCGGGCGGCGTTCGAGGGGATGCTGTGCTCGCTGGCCGACGCGCTGGACGTACTGCGGCGCCGGGGGGTGGAGGTGCGGCGGGTGTTCCTGCTGGGGGCCGCGGCCGAACTGCCCGCCGTCCAGGCGATGGCGCCCGCGGTGTTCGGTACGCAGGTCGTCGTGCCGCAGCCCGCCGAGTACGCGGCGCTGGGCGCGGCCCGGCAGGCGGCCTGGGCGCTGGGTGTCTCGCAGGGGACGCTCGACCCGCGTACTCCCCCGGCCTGGCAGGGCGCCGCCGCCCAGGTGCTGGAGCCGGGCGAGGAGCTGGCGGCCGGGCGGGCCGTGCGTCAGCAGTACGGGGCGACCCGGGACCAGATCCATCCCGGGGCCTTCGACGGTTCCGCCTGAGACGAGCCTCGCGTGCGGCGCCTCTCGCCGGGTGACTCCTGTATGACGCCGCTGTATGACCCGCGTTGAGGAAAAGTGTTCGCGGTCGTGCGCCGGGTGCCGGAAACTGGGGCGGCCTCTGCCCGACGCCGACCCCGAGAGACACGCGTGCTCATAAAGATTCTGCGGACCTATCTCGGTCCGTACCGGAAACCCATCGCGCTGCTGGTCTTCCTCCAGCTGCTCCAGACCTGTGCCAGCCTCTACCTGCCCAGCCTCAACGCGGACATCATCGACAACGGTGTCGTGAAGGGGGACACGGGTTACATCCTGGAGTTCGGCGGTCTGATGATCGCCGTGAGCGTCGTCCAGGTCGTGTGCAACGTCGGGGCCGTCTACTACGGTGCGCGGACCGCTTCCGCGCTCGGGCGCGATGTCCGGGCCTCGGTCTTCGACCGGGTGCAGTCCTTCTCCGCGCGTGAGCTCGGCCACTTCGGCGCGCCGTCGCTCATCACCCGTACGACCAATGACGTGCAGCAGGTCCAGACACTGGCCCTGATGGCGTTCACCCTGATGGTCTCGGCGCCGATCATGTGTGTCGGCGGCATCATCATGGCGCTCGGGCAGGACGTGCCGCTCTCCGCCGTGCTGCTGGCCGTGGTGCCGGTCCTGGGGCTCTCGGTGAGCCTCATCGTCATGAGGATGCGTCCTCTGTTCCGCACGATGCAGGAGCGGCTCGACACGGTGAACCGGGTGCTGCGCGAGCAGATCACCGGCAACCGCGTCATCCGCGCCTTCGTCCGGGACGCGTACGAGGAGGAGCGCTTCCGTGGCGCCAACACCGATCTGACGGACGTGTCCCTGTCCACCGGCCGGCTGATGGCGCTGATGTTCCCGACCGTGATGACCGTGGTGAACGTGTCGTCCATCGCCGTCGTCTGGTTCGGTGCGCACCGCATCGACAGCGGCGGGATGCGGATCGGTGCGCTGACCGCGTTCCTCGCGTATCTGATGCAGATCGTGATGGCGGTGATGATGGCCACCTTCATGTTCATGATGGTGCCGCGCGCCGAGGTCTGCGCCGAGCGCATCCAGGAGGTGCTGGAGACCGATTCGAGCGTGGTGCCGCCGCCCGCCCCGGTCACCGAGCTGAGCAGGCACGGCCATCTGGAGGTCCGGGGAGCTGAGTTCCGCTATCCGGGCGCCGAGGAGCCGGTGCTGCGCGCGGTTGATCTGGTGGCGCGGCCCGGTGAGACGACCGCGATCATCGGGTCGACGGGCAGCGGCAAGTCGACGCTGCTCGGTCTCGTACCCCGGCTGTTCGACGTGACGGACGGCGAGGTGCTCGTCGACGGCGTGGACGTGCGGAGACTCGACCCGGTGCTGCTGGCGAAGACCGTGAGCCTGGTGCCTCAGAAGCCGTATCTGTTCTCCGGGACGGTCGCGACGAATCTGCGGTACGGGAATCCGGAGGCGACCGACGAGGAGCTCTGGCACGCGCTGGAGGTCGCCCAGGCCAAGGAGTTCGTGGAAGGGCTGGAGAACGGGCTGAACGCGCCGATCGCCCAGGGCGGCACCAATGTCTCCGGCGGTCAGCGGCAGCGGCTGGCGATCGCCAGGACGCTCGTGCAGCAGCCGGAGATCTACCTCTTCGACGACTCGTTCTCGGCGCTGGACTACGCGACGGACGCCGCCCTGCGCCGGGCGCTCGCACGGGAGACGGCCGGGGCGACGGTGCTGATCGTGGCGCAACGGGTGTCCACCATCCGTGAAGCCGACCGCATCCTGGTGCTGGACGAGGGCCGGATCGTGGGGACCGGCACCCATCACGAGCTGATGGACGGCAATGAAACGTACCGGGAGATCGTGCTCTCCCAGCTGACGGAAGCGGAGGCCGCGTAATGGCCGGGCCAGGCGGACGCATGGTGGGGGGCGGGGCTCCAACCGAGCGGTCCATGGACTTCAAGGGGTCCGGGAAGAGGCTGCTGAGGAGACTCAGCCAGGAGAAGTCCTCGCTGTACGCGATGCTCGTCGCGGTGGCGTTGAGTGTGGGGCTCTCGGTGGTCGGCCCGAAGATCCTCGGGCACGCGACCGACCTGATCTTCGCGGGGGTCGTCGGCCGCGGTATGCCGGAGGGGTCCACGAAGGCCCAGGCCGTCGAGGACCTGCGGGAGAAGGGCAGCGACGGACTCGCCGACATGCTCTCCGCCGTGGACTTCACCCCGGGCGAGGGCATCGACTTCGGCGCGGTGGGCGACGTGCTGCTGGTGGCGCTGGTCGTCTACCTGGGTGCGGGGCTGCTGATGCTGGTGTCCACGCGGCTGTCGGTCCGGGTGATCAACCGGGTCGTCTTCCAGTTGCGCGAGGACCTCCAGACGAAGCTGTCGCGGCTGCCGCTGTCGTACTTCGACCGGCAGAAGCGCGGTGAGGTGCTCAGCCGTGCGACGAACGACATCGACAACATCTCGCAGACGATGCAGCAGACGCTGGGTCAGCTCATCAACTCGCTGCTGACCATCGTCGGCGTGCTGATCATGATGTTCTGGATCTCCCCGCTGCTGGCGCTGGTCGCCCTGGTGACGATCCCGGTGTCCGTGTTCGTCGCGGCGCGGGTCGGCAAGCGCTCGCAGCCGCAGTTCGTGCGGCAGTGGAAGGTGACGGGCCGGCTCAACGCCCACATCGAGGAGATGTACTCGGGTCACACCCTGGTGAAGGTCTTCGGCCGGCAGGAGGAGTCCGCGAGGGACTTCGCCGAGCAGAACGACGCGCTGTACGAGGCCGGTTTCAAGGCGCAGTTCAACAGCGGGATCATGCAGCCGCTGATGATGTTCGTGTCGAACCTGAACTACGTGCTGGTCGCGGTCGTCGGCGGGCTGCGGGTGGCTTCGGGCGCGCTGTCCATCGGTGACGTACAGGCGTTCATCCAGTACTCCCGGCAGTTCTCGATGCCGCTGACGCAGGTCGCCTCGATGGCGAACCTGGTGCAGTCGGGTGTCGCCTCGGCCGAGCGCGTCTTCGAGCTGCTGGACGCCGACGAGCAGGAGCCGGACCCGGACCCGGAGCGGCGCGAGCGCCCGGGCAGGCCGCTGGGCAGTGTCTCGCTGGAGAGGGTCTCCTTCCGCTACGAGCCGGACAAGCCGCTCATCGAGGACCTGTCGCTGAGCGTGGAGCCCGGACACACGGTCGCGATCGTCGGCCCGACCGGGGCGGGCAAGACGACCCTGGTCAACCTCCTGATGCGGTTCTACGAGGTGACGGGCGGCCGGATCGTCCTCGACGGGACCGATGTGTCGGTGATGTCCCGCGACGAACTGCGGTCCCAGATAGGCATGGTCCTCCAGGACACCTGGCTGTTCGGCGGATCGATCGCGGACAACATCGCGTACGGCGCTTCGCGCGAGGTCGGCCGGGCGGAGATCGAGGAAGCGGCGAAGGCGGCCCACGCCGACCGTTTCGTGCGCACCCTGCCGGACGGTTACGACACGGTGATCGACGACGAGGGCTCCGGGGTCAGTGCGGGTGAGAAGCAGCTGATCACCATCGCGCGGGCGTTCCTGTCCGACCCGGTGATCCTGGTGCTCGACGAGGCGACCAGCTCGGTGGACACCCGTACCGAGGTGCTGATCCAGAAGGCGATGGCCCGTCTCGCGCACGGCCGCACCAGTTTCGTGATCGCGCACCGGCTCTCCACGATCCGGGACGCGGACGTGATCCTGGTGATGGAGAACGGCTCGATCGTCGAGCAGGGCACGCACGAGGGGCTGCTGGCGGCGAAGGGCGCCTACGCCCGGCTGTACGCGGCGCAGTTCGCCGAGGCGCTCGCCGAGGTGGACTGAGCCGTGCCGCGTGGAAGCCTTCAGTCCAGATAGCCGCGGAGTTGGTCCGCGAAGGCGTGGTCCCGCAGCTTGCCGAGGGTCTTGGACTCTATCTGGCGGATGCGTTCGCGCGTCACGCCGAAGATCTTCCCTATCTCCTCGAGCGTGCGGGGCCGCCCGTCGGCCAGTCCGTAGCGCAACTGGACCACCTTACGCTCCCGCTCGCCGAGGGTGGAGAGCACCACCTCCAGGTGTTCGCGCAGCAGCAGGAACGCGGCGGACTCGACGGGGGAGGCGGCGTCGCCGTCCTCGATGAGGTCTCCGAAGGAGACGTCGTCCTCCGCGCCGACCGGGGCGTGCAGCGAGACGGGTTCCTGGGCGAGGCGCAGGACCTCGCCGACCCGCTCCGGTGTCAGGCCGAGCTGGGCGGCGACCTCTTCGGACGTCGGCTCGTATCCCCGCTCCTGGAGCAGACGGCGCTGGACCCGTACGACACGGTTGATCAGTTCGACGACGTGGACGGGGACCCTTATGGTCCTGGCCTGGTCGGCGAGGGCGCGGGACATGGCCTGGCGTATCCACCAGGTCGCGTACGTGGAGAACTTGTAGCCCCGGGCGTAGTCGAACTTCTCGACGGCCCTGATCAGCCCGAGGTTTCCCTCCTGGACGAGATCGAGCATGGTCAGTCCCCGGCCCACGTACCGCTTGGCCACGGAGACGACGAGGCGGAGGTTGGCCTCGATGAGCCGGCGCTTGGCCGTCCGTCCCATGACCACGAGCCGGTCGAGGTCGACGGCGAGCCGGGTGTCGGGATCGGGGGTGCCGGCGAGCCGTTCCTCCGCGAAGAGCCCCGCTTCGACGCGGCGGGCGAGGTCCACCTCCTCGGCGGCGGTGAGCAGCGGAATCCTGCCGATCTCCCGCAGGTACTGGCGGAAGAGGTCGGAGGAGGTGCCGCCGGTGTCCGGGCGGCCGCGCCGCTCCGGGGACGCGGGCGGCTCCGGGCTTTCTTCCATCACCGGGTCCGTCGCCTCCCCGGGTGGGGCCCCGGCCTGCGGCCGGCTCACGGCCCGGTGGAGCGCGGGGAACGCCGGGACATGCTGGGTCGGGCTCGTCACGGTCCGGGTCTGCACGGGGGCGACCTCCAGGTGATCGCGCTGCCGGACCGCGGCGGGTGTGGGGGTCCGCCCTCGGTGGACCGACCGCGCTCCGATGACTCAGGCACCGCCACCCAGTGTGGGGTACGACACATCGCCGCCACGAGGGGCGTGCGGTGACTTTCTGAGTCCGGCGGGTGACCGCAGGGTTACGGGGCGGGGCCCGGGGGCGGTCCGGGGCGGGGGCCGGGCGGGCGCGTCAGAGCGCGTCGGCGCCGTTGCTGCGCAGGGACTGGGCGTACTGCTGGAGGACCCACACCTCGTTCTGCGCGGCCGCCAGGTGCTCGGGGGCCACATTGCTTCCGAGGCGGGCGAGACTGCCCTGCACATCGTCGATACGGCGGTCGACGGCGCGCAGCCGGACCTGGACGAGCTGCATGCCCGCGTACGTCTCGTCGATCGACTTGCCGTGGAACACCTCGACGGCCAGCTCGGTGACGAGGTTGCGCACGGTGTCGTCGGGGGCCGCGTCCAACACGCTGACCAGGTACTCGCGGGTCTCGGCCAGACCTTGTTCGGCGCCGCCCGCCTCGGCGATGCACTGGCGTACGGCCGCGTACGGCGGGGCGGTGAACTCGTCGACCCCGTAGGCGTCGAAGGCCGGTGAGACCAGGGCGGGCTTCTGGAGGGCCAGCTTGAGCAGTTCGCGCTCGGTGCGGTGGGCGGGGCTGCGGAGGTTGAGCGCGGGGCCCGAGAGGCCCGCCGGGGCGGCGGGGGCCGGATAGCGGGGGGCGTCCCGGGACGGGCCCCGCGCGGGACCGCGGTCGCCCCGGTCCCTGGACCAGCGGGCGATCTGCGCCACCCGGCGTACGACGAACTCCTGGTCGAGGATGCCGACGAGGCCCGCGAGCTGGACGGCGACCTCGCGCTGCACACTGCTCGTCTTGATCTTCGCGACCACCGGCGCGGCCTCGTCGAGGGCGGCGGCGCGGCCCGCCGGGGTCTCCAGGTCGTACCGGCCGACGATCTGGCGCAGCGCGAACTCGAAGAGCGGGGTACGGGGTTCGACGAGGTCGCGGACGGCCTCGTCACCCTTGGCCAGCCGCAGGTCGCACGGGTCCATGTTGTCCGGGGCGATCGCGATGTAGGTCTCGGCGGCGAACTTCTGGTCGTCCTCGAAAGCGCGCAGGGCCGCCTTCTGGCCCGCGGAGTCACCGTCGAAGGTGAAGATCACCCGGGCGCTGCCGTTGTCCATGAGGAGGCGGCGCAGGAGCTTGATGTGGTCGTTGCCGAACGCCGTGCCGCAGGTGGCGACGGCGGTGGTGACCCCGGCCAGGTGGCAGGCCATGACGTCGGTGTAGCCCTCGACGACGACGGCGCGGCTGGCCTTGGCGATGTCCTTCTTGGCGAGGTCGATCCCGTAGAGGACCTGGGACTTCTTGTAGATCGAGGTGTCGGGGGTGTTGAGGTACTTCGGCCCGTTGTCGTCGTCGCGCAGCTTGCGCGCGCCGAAGCCGACGATCTCCCCGGAGGTGTCGCTGATCGGCCACATGAGGCGCCCGCGGAAGCGGTCGATGGGGCCGCGGCGGCCGTCCTGGGAGAGGCCGGAGGTGATGAGCTCCTTGTCGCTGAAGCCCTGGCCGCGCAGATGCCGGGTGAGGTGGTCCCAGCCCGCGGGGCTGTAACCGACACCGAAGTGGGCGGCGGCCGCCTGGTCGAAGCCGCGTTCCGCGAGGAACTTGCGGCCGATCTCGGCCTCGGGACCGTCCAGCTGATCCACGTAGAACCGGGCGGCGGCCTTGTGGGCCTCGACCAGCCGGATGCGTTCGCCGCGCTGGTGGGAGGGGTTGTAGCCGCCCTCCTCGTACCGCAGGGTGATGCCCGCCTTCCCGGCGAGGCGCTCGACCGTCTCGGAGAAGGTGAGGTGGTCGATCTTCATCACGAAGGCGATCGTGTCGCCGCCCTCCTGGCAGCCGAAGCAGTGGAAGAGCCCCTTGCTGGGGCTGACCTGGAAGGAGGGGGACTTCTCGTCGTGGAAGGGGCAGAGTCCTTTGAGGTTTCCGCCGCCCGCGTTGCGCAGCTGGAGGTACTCGGAAACGACGGCGTCGATCGGGACCGCGTCCCGTACCGCCTTCACGTCGTCGTCATTGATCCTGCCTGCCACCCGTGAAGTCTACGGGTGGCCACGGCGGCCGGACCGCACGGCGGTGTGATCCGCGGAACGTGTGGCGCGGCCGGGGGGCCGGAGGGCCCGTCCCGGTCGCCCGCACCCGGTCAGAGCAGTGTCTCCAGCGGCACCGAGGGGTCGCCGAGCGCGTGGGGATCGATCCGCCGGCCGGACCGGACGAGCCGCTGGATGTGCTCGGTGACGTCCCAGACGTTGACGTTCATCCCGGCCAGGACCTTGCGGTCCTTGAGCCAGAAGGCGATGAACTCGCGCTTGCCCGCGTCGCCGCGGATGACGACCTGGTCGTAGCTGCCGGGCGGCGCCCAGCCCGAGTACTCCAGGCCGAGGTCGTACTGGTCGGAGAAGAAGTACGGCACCCGGTCGTAGGCGACCTCCTGGCCCAGCATGGCGCGGGCCGCGGCCGGGCCGCTGTTCAGGGCGTTCGCCCAGTGCTCCACGCGCAGCCGGGTGCCGAGCAGCGGGTGGAGCACGGCCGCCACGTCGCCCGCGGCGAAGATGTGCGGGTCGGAGGTGCGCAGCGAGGCGTCGACGGCGATGCCGCCGCCGTGCGCGCGGTCCGCCATGGCGAGGCCCGCCGCATCGGCGAGCGCGGAGCGCGGCGCGGCGCCGATCGCGGCCAGCACGTCGTGGGCGGGGTGCTCCTCGCCGTCGTCGGTGCGGGCGGCGAGGACCAGCCCGTCCTGGCCGACGATCTCGGTGAGGCGGGCACCGAAGTGGAAGCGGACGCCGTGCTCCCTGTGCAGGTCGGTGAAGATCTGGCCGACCTCGGGGCCGATCACCTGGTGCAGCGGCGACTGCTCCGGCTCGACGACGGTGACCTCGGCGCCGTAGCCGCGGGCCGCCGACGCGACCTCGAGGCCGATCCAGCCGGCTCCCGCGATGACCAGGTGCCCGTTGTCCCGGCCGAGGGCGGCCAGGACATTGCGCAGCCGGTCGGCGTGGGCGAGACGGCGCAGGTGGTGGACGCCGACCAGGTCCGTACCGGGGATGTCGAGCCTGCGGGGTTCGGCGCCGGTGGCGAGGAGCAGCCTGTCGTAGTGGATGACGGTGTTGTCACCGAGCCGCACCGAACGGGCCTCGCGGTCGATCGCCGTGACGGGCTGGCCGAGGTGGAGCTCGACGTCGGCGCCCGCGTACCAGGCCGTCTCGTGGGCGAAGACGCTGTCGCGTTCCTCCTTGCCCGCGAGGTAGCCCTTGGAGAGCGGAGGCCGTTCGTAGGGATGGTCGCGCTCGTCGCCGATCAGGATCACCCTGCCGCTGAAGCCCTCGGCACGGAGTGTTTCCGCTGCCTTCGCTCCTGCCAGACCTCCGCCGACGATGACGAACGTGCGATGTGCGTCGACCACTTGTGCCTCCTCGGTGCTGGTGCTGTGCTCCGCCCCCCTTTGCGAGCCTCCCGCACGCAGCGTGGTGACGGAAGAGGGTGTCCCCCGGTCAGGTCACACCCCGTGGTCATGGGGCCAGTCTGCCGACCGTGGCCGGCGGTGCGCGGGGCAGGGTCTCCCCCGGCGGCCGTCATGTGCCCCAGCACACCACTCCCCGCGCGCCCGGGCGCCGTCGCCGCGCCCTTCGGTGCGCGGGAGCGGCGGCTCAGGAGGTCGCTTCATGAGCGGTGCGGCGCGAGGGACGCGTGGAGCGCCAGGGCGGAGGCGTCGGTGAGGGCCGCGATCTGGTCGACCAGGACTCTCTTGCGTGCCCGGTCGTCCGGGGCGCTCCCGTACTGCGCGCGGAACTGCGGCTCCAGCCCTTCCGGTGCGCGGGCGGTGAGCGCGGCGGCCAGCTCCGCGATGACGACGCGCTGTTCGGCGCGGATGATCTCCTGTTCGGCGCGCTGCATGACGTAACGGTCGGCGACGGCCTTGAGCACGGCGCATTCGTTGCGCGCCTCGCGCGGGACCACGAGCTCCGCGCCGTACCGGCTGAGGCGTCCGGGGCCGTGGTGGGCGAACGTGGCGGCTTCGGCGGCCTGGCAGAACCGGCCGATGAGCTGGCTCGTCGCGTCCTTCAACCGGGCCTGGGCGACGGCCGAGCCGTCGTAGCCGTGCGGCCACCACTCCTGGGCTACGAGCCGGTCGAGCGCGTCGGCGAGCTCCTGCGGATCGGTGCCGGCGGGTACGTACCGGCCGATGGCGACGGCCCAGATCTCCTGCCGCTCCGGCTCGGCGAAGAGGCAGTCGGGGTCGATGTGCCCGGCGTGCAGGCCGTCCTCGAAGTCGTGCACGGAGTAGGCGACGTCGTCGGACCAGTCCATGACCTGGGCCTCGAAGCAGGTGCGGTCCTCCGGCGCTTCCTCGCGGACCCACCGGAAGACCGGCAGGTCGTCCTCGTACACCCCGAACTTCGGGGAGCCGGGGTCGGTGGGGTGCGCGCCGCGCGGCCAGGGGTACTTCGTGGCGGCGTCCAGCGCGGCACGGGTCAGGTTGAGCCCGACGCTGACGAGCTCGCCACTGCGGGGGTCGCGGACGAACCTCTTGGGTTCGAGGCGGGTCAGCAGGCGCAACGACTGGGCGTTGCCCTCGAAACCGCCGCAGTCGGACGCGAAGTCGTTGAGGGCCTGCTCCCCGTTGTGTCCGAACGGCGGGTGGCCCATGTCGTGGGAGAGGCAGGCCGTCTCGACCAGGTCGGGGTCGCAGCCGAGCGCGGCCCCCAGCTCGCGGCCGACCTGGGCGCACTCCAGGGAGTGCGTGAGCCTGGTCCGGGGGCTGGCGTCCCAGGCGCGGCTGCGGGTGCCGGGGGTGACGACCTGGGTCTTCCCGGCCAGTCTGCGCAGGGCCGCCGAGTGCAGCACACGGGCGCGGTCGCGCTGGAACGCGGTGCGACCGGGCCGCTTGTCGGGCTCGGTGTCCCAGCGCTCGGTGTCCCGCGCCCTGTATGCGGCCGTGTGCGTGTCGTGGCTGCCGTGCGTACCGTCCATGGTTGCGACAGTAATCGGCACGTCTGACACATCACTGCCAGGCCGGGTCAGACGGGGTCAGGCGGATGCCAGGAGCCGCTCGGGCACCGGCGACTCGTATTCCAGTGCCCGGTCGTACCGGTGCAGGAGCAGCCGGGCCATCGCCGGGTGCGCGCCGAGCGGGGCGGCCGTGTGCCCCGGTGCGGCGGCGGCCGCCGCGGTGGCGAAGCGGCCGGGCGCGGTGAAGTACGAGGCGACGGCGATCCGGTGGCGTCCCCGGGCGGCGAGGGCGCGTACGGCGGCCGGGACGGTGGGCGCGGCGGCGGACGCGTACGCGGGTACGACGGGTATGCCGCCGAGGCGGTCGCTGAGCATCCGGGCGGTGCGGCGGGTGTCGTCGGCGGAGTCGGGGTCGCGCGAACCGGCGGCGGCCAGGACGACGGCGGCGCTGCGGCTCGTCCCGTCCCTCGGGTCCCAGCCGCTCTCGACGAGCCTGCCGAGGAGCGCCTCGACGAGCAGCGGATGCGGGCCGAGCGGTGCGGCGATCCGGCTCCGCAGGGCGGGCGCGGCGGCTGCGGCGGCCGGCAGGTCGTGCTTGACGTGGTGCCCGCGGCCCAGGAGCAGGGGGACGAGCACGGCGTCGCCCGCCCCCACGGCGGCCAGGGTGGCGGGCAGGAGGGGCTGGTTCAGCTCGATGTGGCCGAGGCGGACGTCGAGGCCGGGGCGCAGCTCCCTGACCCGGTCGAGGAGCTCCAGGACCGTACGCAGGGCTCTGGGGTCCCGGCTGCCGTGCGCGACGGCGACCAGCGTGGGGGCGGGTATGCCGCGGGCCACAAGGTGGGAGGGTCGGGCGGGGTGCCGGGTGCTCTGCATGGGCCTGCGGGTTCCGTTCGGGGAGACGAGGCTGAGCTGGGTGCCGAGCTGATCGGTGATGCGGGTCAGGAGTTGCGCGGTGCTGTCGAGGGACAGGGGCAGGGAGTCACGGGGATGTTCCGATGCCGGCGCCGTCATGGACCGATGGTGCCGGTCGGAGGTTGCCGTGCCGTTGCGCGAGGGTCACGGGTGTTTGCCAGGGGCTCACGGTGGATCTCGCGGACGAGTGAACTCTTTCGGGCTGTCGTTCGTCCGGTCATACAGGGGACAGCGGAATCAGATGACGGCGAATCACCAGGGGGGCTTGCGTGCCGAGGGGACGACTGAGGTGGCCGGCGCGGCTGAGGCCGTCGCTGCCGAGGACCCGCCGGGGGCACCGGCTGGTCGTACAGGTGCTCATGGTGGCCTGCGTGGTGGGCCTCGCGCCCGCCACGTGGATGCATGCCACGGCCGACGCGCGGGTACGGACGACGGCTGACGCGCCCGCGCGGGAGGTCGCCGTCGTGTTCGGGGCCGGACTGTGGCGGGGCAGACCCTCCGCGTACCTCGCGCACCGGCTCGATGCCGCCGCCGAGCTCTACCGGACGGGCAAGGTGAGGGTCCTGCTGGTCACCGGGGACAACAGCCGGGTGGAGTACGACGAGCCGGACGCGATGCGGACGTACCTGACCGGACGCGGGGTACCGGACGGGCGGATCGTCAGCGACTACGCCGGATTCGACACCTGGGACTCCTGTGTACGGGCCAAGAGGATATTCGGGGTCGACAGCGCGGTCCTGGTGAGCCAAGGTTTCCACATCCGGCGGGCGATCGCCCTGTGCCGTGCCGCCGGAATCGACGCGTACGGGGTCGGGGTCGACGCCGTACACGACTCGGTCTGGTACTACGGCGGCGCGCGGGAGCTGTTCGCCTCGGCGAAGGCGGGGCTGGACGTCGTGTTCCGGCCGGACCCGCACTTCCTTGGACCGCGTGAGCGGGGCGTCAGGGAGGCGCTGGTGGCGGACTGAGGGCGCGGGAGACGGTCCCGTGCGGCCCTCCCCGGGCGGGGCGGGCCGCACGGGACCGCACATGTCGTCCGGTCAGACGGGAAAGGCCCAGGACCCGACCGGCGGCCGAAGGAGGCTTCCTCCGGCACTGAGTTCGGCCCTCAGCGTGTGCAGGGGGAAGCTGCCGCTCTCCTCCCACTTCCGGCGTACGCGTTCGAGGTCGTCCCAGAGCCGGCGGGGGCCGCCCTGATGGATCAACGGCCGGTCGCCGGTCTCCGCGCGCGCCCACGAACCGTCACGCGCCAGCAGCCACACCAGGCGCCGCCCGTCGCCGTGGGAAGCGGCACGGGTTTCGACTCCTGGCGTGTCCAGCTCGTACAACCACCGCAGGGGCCATTCCTGCCACAGGTCGGGAATCGGTCCGTCCGGGGGCCGCACGTCCTCACCCTCCCGCACGCGGGCGGACACGAACACGGTGGTCAGCTTCGCCGGGTAGTCCGCCTGCCGCCGGGTCTCCATGAAGGTCGCCGGGTCCGGCTGGACGGCGCCCCGTGCGATGCCATCCGCTCCCATGTCCGCCGTGATCAGCAGGGCGGTGTGGGCGATGGTGGTCACGAGCCTCCCGCCGGGACGGAGGGCGCGGAGCCACGACGTGGGCACCGGCCTTACGGAAACGGTCGCCATGATGCGGTCGTACTCCAGCCCAAGGAGTTCCCCGGTCGCGTCGACGGCCGCCACGCGAGGCGTGCGCCCGAATGCGGCGAGACGTGCGCGGGCAGCCTCGACCAGGTACGGGTCCACGTCCACGCTGGTCACGTTCCCGTCACCGAAGCGGTGGGCGAACAGACCGGCGGAGTAGCCGGAGCCGGTACCCACGTCCAGCACCCTGTCTCCGGGTTCGACTCCTAGTCGCTGCGCCATCGACACGATGAGCCCCGGCAGAGTAGACGACGACGTCGGGTCGCCCTGGCCACGCCCACCCGGGGCGGCATGGTCGGCATGGTCGGGACCGACGCGCGTGACAAGCGTTTCGTCGCTGTACGCGGCATGCAAGCGCTCGGGTGAGTCGTCGGGAAGGTGAACCAGCTCCCATTCCTGCGTGTGGCTGTCGGGGACCCGCTGCCACCAGCGTGGAACCAGCCGGTGACGTGGGGTACTGCTCACGGCGTCATGCCATGCGGGCGCATCGGCAGTCACCCTGTCGGCAAGCGCAAGGGCTGCTTCGGCCCACGTGGTCGCTGCGGTCATGCGGTCTCTCCTTGCAGAGCGTCGGCCATGGATTCAACGAGCGGCACACCGGCCTTCACGGCAAGCCAGTGCCATTGCCCGTTGGGGTTCACCTCGAAGAACACCCACCGTCCGTCCCGGGTGACGGCGAAGTCCAGCGCTCCGAAGAACAAGCCGAGTTCGTCCATCAGCCTGCGGACCCCGGCGTGAACCATCGGGGGCATGTCCACCACCTCATACGTGTGCGACTGGTAATCCGTCCGCCAGTCGAGCTGCGCGGCTTCGCTGCCCGCGTGGATGGCAACGGGGAACATGCGTGCACCGATCACCGTCAAACGCACTTCGTACGCCTTGTCCACACGCTCCTGGAACAGGTGAGCGGTCCCGTACACTCCGTCGTCCACCTGATCGGCGGAGACGAGCGCCACGGGAAGAAACTGACGCCTACCGTTGGGGCCGAGCACGCCGCCACCGAGCCCCTTGTAGACAACCGTGTCCTCCCCCATGAACGTACGAGCGTGGTCGGGGTCCGAAGTGATCACGGAACGGGGCACGTCCAGCCCGCACCGGGCCGCAACAGCGAGTTGCTTCGGTTTGTAGTTCGCCGCCGCATCGTGGGCCGGGTGGTTGATCCAGCGCACAGGCAGCGAGCCGAGTACGCCGAGCAGCCCGGAACGCGCTTCGGAGACCGCGAGGGCTCGGGCAGGCCCAGGCCAATCGTCGGGGGTCTTGAACTCGTTCGGGCGTCGCCACCACACCGACTTGACGGACTCCAGGCGGACGGTTCGAGAACCGGTGAGGGAACCCGTCCAGCCGTCCCCGGTGAGGGAGACGGCCAGACGGGACGCGGTCGGAAAGTCGGCAGTGTCATACCTGACGACGTGCTCACCGCGATTCACCAGTTCCTCGACCACAGCATCGGCCGTCACGTCGTTCCGGCCCGTGAGGATGAGGATCGGTCGCATGTCAGTACAGGTCGGTTCCGCTGTCGGAGCCCGGGGACGAACCGTCACCGTTGCTGGTCTCCGTCTGCGTCTCGGGCATCTCCGCCGTGATCGCGTGCCACGGGTTACCCTCGGCCGACACACTCATCTGGAGCACGTCGCTGTAGGTGATCACGGGCGCTTCACCGTTCGCCGGGGCCGGTGACACCAGGTGCCGGACACCGAACGGGATTGCTGTGGCTGTCACTTCGCATACCTCCATGGAGTCGGATTTCTGTGACTTACCGTCCGGTCGGCTGCCGACCTGGACGGGGCTGGTGCAGTCGCACACGCGTCGGCTCCATCTCGGGCCACACGGACAGCGTGTATCGACAGTCCATGTCCGGGATGACCACGGAGAGCGGATCACCGGACTTGATGCGCTCGCGGGCCACCCGCTCGCTGTGCGGGTCGTCCGCCCACGCGCGTAACCCGGTGGGGCCGTCAGGGACGGGCACGTGCGGTACGCGCATGAACGGCCGCACCCAGGCCGACTGCCGCGGGTCGGGGTCGAGCCGGTCCGCGATGCGCCGGGCCTCGCTGCGAATCCACCGCAGCGCGAGTACGGGGGAGATCGTGCGGAAGGTGCCCAGGACGTACGGCAGCGTGCGGCCGGTGCCGTACACGAGCCCTTCCGCACGCACCTCGCAGCGGTAACCCGTAGGCTCCGCGCGACCGTTCATGCCCGGCCACCGCGCCACATGACCCAGGGGCGTTCGATCACTTCGGCATAGCTCGTGTGCTCCGGGTGATCGCGTAGGTGCCGGAACGTCCAGGCTTGTGCGTCGACCGGGTCGGTATGCGGCTCCGACACCGCACCGCACTCCGAGTCGTCATCCGTGAGCGTCAGGCACCGGAAGCGGTGCGTGAGCGGGGGAGCGTCGTCGTCCCGGTCGGGCCTGAGCGTCCACTGGACGAGGGCGAGCGTGCGGGTCACAGCATGTCCCCCCGGCTGCGGGCGTTCTGCCGCGCGTTCTCCGCGCTCAGCCTCTCTATGGGAGTGACCGGGCGGACCCGTTGGGGCTCCGCTTCCCATTCCTGACCACCGCAGACCGGGCGCAGCGACCAGTACGGGCCCGCGACCCCGCGAAACTCCCCCACCCGCCCGCCACGGCCGGTGTCCACCAGGAGCGTGCCGGGGAGCGGTACATGGACAAGCTCCTGCCCGTCTGTGGGAACGTCCTGCGCACACACGTTCGTGCCTCTCCGTAGTTGTTTGACTACCAAGGCGACCCAGCGTGGCCTACTGTCAGGAGCCCCACAACGTGTCGTGGAAGGACGGAAGGTTGGTGACCAGTCGTTGAACATCAAGGAGTTGGAACCGGACAGCTCCCCACAGGCGGCGTTCGGCGCTCGCCTGCGCAGGTTGCGCGAGGAGCGCGGCTGGTCGCAGGACGAATTGGGCGCCCAGATGGAATATTCCTCCACGCATATTTCGTCCGTCGAAACTGGTCGGAAGATGGCAACCTTGCGTTTCGCGCGGCGCGCGGACGTGGCCTTGGGGACGGGCGACTCGTTCGAGCGCGAGTGGCGGGAGATGCGGCAGGGGGCGTCGCTGGAGGGTTTCCCTGAGTACGTGGAGCATGAGGGCCGGGCGGTGGAACTCAGGCTGTATGAGATCGGCATCATCCCCGGGCTGTTGCAGACGCCGGAGTACGCCCGGGTTCTGGCGGACAGTGCGGCACGACGCTGCACGATCACTCCTGAACAAGCGGCTGAGCGCCTCTCGTTCCTGGCGGAACGGCAAGCTGCGCTGACGCGCACCCGTGCCCCCATGGTCCTCGTGGTCATGGATGAGAGTTGCATCCGGCGGCCGGTCGGCGGTCGCGAGGTCATGCGCGCTCAACTACAGCGATTGGTCGAGTTCTCCGAACTCCCGAACACGGTGCTGCAAGTCGCACCGTTCGAGATAGGCGAGCGCCGCGTCTTTGACCTACCCGTGAACTTGTTGACGCTGCCTGACCGGTCCGTGGTCGCGTACGCCGAGTCACAGACGCAGGGGCATCTGGACCGCGAAAGCACTTCGGTACTGCCCCTGCTGACGAACTACCATCAGCTACAGGCCGAATCGCTCTCGCAGGCGGACTCCGTGGCCATGATCAATGAGGTACGAAAGGGCACCCCGTGACGACCGACTCCCCCCGCTGGTTCACTTCCTCCTACAGCAACAACGGCGGTAACTGCGTCGAGGTCGCCGCCAACCTCATCGCCTCACGCGGCATCGTCCCCGTCCGTGACTCCAAGAACCCGGGCGGTCCTGTTCTCGACGTCTCCGCCGGCCCCTTCGCCGCCTTCATCGCGAGCGTCAAGGCCGAAGAGCTCAGCGCCTGACCACCCGGCCGAAACAGCGGCCTTATCCGAAAGGGCACTCCGTGACGACCGAAACCCTCAGTTGGTTCAAGTCCTCCTACAGCTCGAACGGCGGAAACTGCGTCGAGGTCGCCGCCAACCTCATCGCCTCACGCGGCATCGTCCCCGTCCGTGACTCCAAGAACCCGGGCGGTCCCGTCCTGGACTTCCCCGCCGGCCCCTTCGCCGCCTTCGTCGCGGGCGTCAAGGCCGAGGAGTTCGGCGCCTGACCGCTCCGGCCGGCCCCGGACCTCACCGCCGGGTCCGGGGCGGGCTGAGGTGGGTGTACCTGGGGCGTAACCGGGGGCAGCGGTCCCCGTAATACCCGGCTCGCACGCTGGGCGCATGGCCCGCACCGAGACTTCCACCCACTGCCCGTACTGCGCCCTGCAGTGCGGGATGAATCTGCGACCGGTCACCGATGGCACGGTGGTCGAGGTCGTGGAGCGTACCGACTTCCCCGTCAACCGGGGAGCGCTGTGCGGCAAGGGCCGTACCGCGCCCGCCGTGCTCTCCTCGGCGGTGCGGCTGACCGTGCCGCTCGTGCGGAGCGCCGTGAGCGGCGAGCTGGAGCCGGCGGGCTGGGACGAGGCCCTGGAGCGGATCGCGGACGGGCTGCGCGGGACCCGGGCGGCTCACGGGGCGGACGCCGTGGGTGTGTTCGGCGGGGGCGGGCTGACCAACGAGAAGGCGTACGCGCTCGGGAAGTTCGCCCGGGTGGTGCTCGCCACCTCGCAGATCGACTACAACGGCCGCTTCTGCATGTCGTCGGCCGCTGCCGCGCACCAGCGGGCCTTCGGCCTCGACCGGGGGCTGCCGTTCCCTCTGGAGGACATCCCCCGTACCGGCTGCGTGATCCTGGTCGGGTCCAACCTCGCCGAGACCATGCCGCCCGCGCTGCGCTACCTGACCGAGCTGCGGGAGAACGGCGGCAAGCTGATCGTCATCGATCCGCGCCGCACCAGGACCGCCGAGCAGGCGGATCTCCATCTGGCGCCCCGGCCAGGCACCGATCTGGCACTCGCGCTCGGCATGCTGCATCTGGTGGTGGCGGACGGCCGGGTGGACGAGGAGTTCGTCGCCTCCCGTACGAACGGGTGGGACGAGGCCAGGGCCGGGGTCATGGCGCACTGGCCGGAGCTGGTGGAGCGCATCACCGGGGTGCCGGTGCCGCAGGTGCGCGAGGCCGTCGAGATGTTCTGCGGGGCGGAGACCGGCATGGTGCTGACCGCCCGGGGGCCCGAGCAGCAGTCGAAGGGTACGGACACGGTCGGCGCCTGGATCAACCTCTGCCTGGCCACCGGCCGGGCCGGGCGCCCGCTGTCCGGCTACGGCTGTCTGACCGGGCAGGGCAACGGGCAGGGCGGTCGCGAGCACGGCCAGAAGGCCGACCAGCTGCCCGGTTACCGCAAGCTCACCGACCCGGCGGCCCGCCGCCACGTGGCCGGGGTGTGGGGGGTGGACCCGGATGCGCTGCCGGGGCCCGGACGCAGCGCGTACGAGCTGCTCGACGCCCTGGGTTCGGAGGTGAAGGCGCTGCTGGTGATGGGCTCCAACCCGGTCGTCTCCGCGCCGCGCGCCGGGCACGTCGAGGAGCGGCTGCGGTCGCTGGACTTCCTGGCGGTCGCCGACGTGGTGCTGTCGGAGACGGCGGCGCTGGCCGATGTGGTGCTGCCGGTGACGCAGTGGGCGGAGGAGAGCGGGACCACGACCAATCTGGAGGGCCGGGTCCTGCTGCGGCAGCGGGCGGTGACCGCTCCGGAGGGCGTACGCAGCGATCTGGAGGTGCTGAACGGCCTGGCCGGGCTCCTCGGGCACGGCAAGGGATTTCCGGCCGAGCCGCGGGAGGTCTTCGACGAGCTGCGGCGGGCCTCGGCGGGCGGGCCCGCCGACTACGCGGGCATCACCTACGAGCGGATCGTGGCGGAGGACGGGGTGTTCTGGCCCTGCCCGGACGAGGGGCACTCCGGTACGCCCCGGCTGTTCCTGGACGGGTTCGCCACGGACGACGGGCGGGCCAGGTTCGTCCCGGTGACGCACCGCCCGGCGGCGGAGGAGACGGACGCGGAGTATCCGGTGGTGCTGACGACCGGGCGGGTCGTCTCCCAGTACCAGTCGGGGGCGCAGACCCGCCGGGTGGCGGAGCTGAACGCGGCGGCGCCCGGTCCGTTCGTGGAGCTGCATCCACGGCTCGCGGAGCGGATCGGCGTGGCCGATGGTGAGGCGGTCGCCGTCACGTCGCGGCGGGGGCGGGCGGTGGCGCCCGCGCGGATCACCGTGGCGATCCGGCAGGACACCGTGTTCATGCCATTCCACTGGGCGGGCGGGGGCCGGGCCAACACGCTGACGAACCCGGCCCTCGACCCGATCTCGCGGATGCCCGAGTTCAAGGTGTGCGCGGTGCGGGTGGAACCCGCGTGAGCCAGTGGCCGCCGGGAATCCGGGTGCCGCCCGTGCGCAGCGAGCGGGTGACCGCGGCAGCCGCGAGGTAGACCCAGGCGGCGGTCGTGGCCTCCTCCACCTGGACGTCCCTGGCCACCCGGTCGTACAGATTGCCCGGGTGGCCGGTGCCCAGGCACCCCTCCAGCTGGTCGAGCCGCCCGAGCAGTTCCCCGTACGCGCCGGGCGCCGGGGTGACGAGGGCGCCGTGGACCGTGCCGTGGCCCTCGACGGCGTACGGGTAACCGGGGCCCTCGTAGAGGAGCGCGCCCGGCAGGAGGGCCGGTTCCTCCCGGGCCGTGCGGCCGAGGAGGAACCGGCCGTGGTTGCGCTGTCCCGGCAGGAGCGTGCCGTAGACGAAGAACGGCAGCCGGCGAACGGTCACAGCGCCACGACGGGCGCGGTCTGCGCAGTCACCCAGGCGAGGTAGCGGGCGCTGCCGCGCACCACGGGGGTCGCGATGATCTCCGGGGTGTCGTAGTCGTGCACCGCCTCGATGTGCTCCTCCAGTTCGTCGTACCGCTCGGCCGTGGTCTTGAACAGCACCTGCCACTCCTCGGTGGCCTCGATGGCGTTCTCCCAGCGGTAGACGGAGGTGACGGGTGCGGAGATCTGCGCGCAGGCGGCCAGCCGGGCCTCCACGGCACTCCGGGCGAGGGACCTGGCCTTCTCCTCGCTGTCCGTGGTGGTCAGTACGGTCAGCCATGCCGGATCGGTCATCGTCGGGCTCCTCGGAGTGCGTACGAAAGGCGGTCTCCCGGACATTGTCGGCCTGGACGGGGTCAGGCGCCGTAGGGCCGGCGCGTCTTGGCGTCGCGCAGCGCGTGGCCCCACCAGACGAGCTGGTCGAGCATCGCCTTGGCCGCCGCGTCGGGAGCGGTGGGGTCCTTGTGGCGTCCCTCGTCGTCGAAGTGGGCGCCGGCGTTGTGGAAGGAGACCGTGTCGCGCATGGTCACGGCGTGCAGTTCGGCGAAGACCTGCCGGAGCTGTTCGACGGCCCGCAGACCGCCGGAGATTCCTCCGTACGAGACGAAGGCGACGGGTTTGGCCTGCCATTCGCCGTGGTGCCAGTCGATGAGGTTCTTGAGGGAGGCGGGGAAGGAGTGGTTGTACTCGGGGGTGAGGACGACGAAGGCGTCCGCTTCGGCCAATCTGGGCGAGACCCGGGCCAGCTGGGCCTGTGCGGCGGGGGCGGGGCGGTGGGAGAGGGTGAAGGGGAGGTCCAGCTCGGCGACGTCGATCAGTTCGGTCTCGATGCCGGGGTGGCCGGCCGCCCGGGAGAGGAACCAGTCGGCGACGACGGGGCCGAAGCGCCCTTCGCGGTTGCTGGCGAGGATGACGGCCACCTTGAGCGGCGCGGCGGTGGCGTGGGACACGGATGCGGGGGTGGAAGCGGTGAGGTCCATGCCCAGAGGCTCCTGCCTCAACCGCGCTTGAGGTCAAGCCCGCCGGTCCGCGGGTTCCACGGCATACGGTGGACGGCATGACAACTGCCGCACGGTCGCCGTACGCCGAGGTCGACGGGCACCCCGCCACCGAGGACGATCTGCGTGTGGCCGCCTTCTTCCCCTACGGCCATTTCACGGCCATGCAGATCCGGGGCGCAGGGGTACGCGGACTGGATCTGCACCTCGGCCGGCTGGACGCCGGGAACCGGGAGCTGTTCGGCCTCCCGCTGGACGGTGAGCGGGTGCGCGGGCTGATAGCGCACGCGCTGGAGGGCGCCGGGGTGCTGGACGGTTCGGTGCGGGTGCACGGCCTCCTGCCGCCGGGCGGCACGGAGACGACCGTGCTGGTGACCGTGCGGGAGCCCGTGGTGACGGCCGCCGCCCCGCAGAGCCTGATGTCCGTCCCGTACACACGCGTGGTGCCGCACATCAAGCGCCCCGGCGAGTTCGGCCAGACCTACTTCGGGCGGCTGGCGCGGCAGTCCGGTTTCGACGACGCACTGCTGACCGCGCCGGGCGGGGTGGTGGCGGAGGGGGCCGTCACCAACATCGGTCTCTGGGACGGTACGTCGGTAATCTGGCCGGACGCGCCCGCCCTGACCGGCATCACGATGACGCTGCTGGAACAGGGGCTCGGCCGGGCCGGCTCGGTGCGGCGGCCGGTGACGCTGGAGGACCTCGGGGGCTACCGGTCGGCGTTCGTCACCAACTCGCAGGGCATCGCGGCCGTGCACCGGATCGACGACGTCTCCTTCGAGGTCGACGAGGAGCTGATGGGGCGCCTGGGGAAGGTGTACGGGGACGTCACCTGGGACAGCGTCCGATAAGAGCTCGCCGGGACAAGCGACGAACATATGGTCGTGCCCATGCAGATCCACATCCACGCCTCCGCACTCCCTGGCCGCGCCTGCGGGCCGGACACCGACTTTCCCGGCTTCGACAACATCCACGTCGGCGTGCAGCGCAAGGACAGGCCGGGCGAGCTGCTCGGGCTGTGTCCAGGTGACGCGCCCTCCGCCACCTGGACGCTCGACTGCGTCGCCGCCCCGGCGCAGGAGGGCGTGGAGGTGTCGGGGCCGTATGTGCAGAACCGGCTCGGCGGGCGGTTCGTCTATCTGTCGTGGGGCACGGTCGACGGCTCGGGAGTCTTCTCCATGTTCCGGCGGGCCAAGCTGATGTTCGGCGACATCGGCCCGGGCGTCCTGGAAGCGGCCGTACGGACCGGGCATCTCACCGCGCGGCTCCCGCTGAGCGATGCGAAGGGGCAGCCCTTGTGCGGCCGGGTGCGCCCGCCGGTCATCGAGTGGGCCGCCACGGACGGCGCCTGAACCCCCGCACGACACCGCCCCCACGGACCCGGGGGGTTGGGTCCGCAGGGGCGGTTGTTGTGGGGTGCGGCGGGGGGGTTGCCGCGTCCCGTGGGGGGTGTCCTTCGTGTGCCCTCCTCCGCCGGGGGCATGCGCAGGAAATGCTTGTGATCTGGGTCACATTATCGCTGCGGCGCTCGTCACCCGATCGGCGCGAGGCACCTCCCGGCTGACCGGACAGCCCAGCCGCACCGCCGTGACCTGCGCCGACACCCTGCGGCAAGGGTGCCGCGCCGGTCCGTACGGGTGAATGCTGATGGCGCGTCAGCAGGCGCGGACCCCGGGACGGCCGTTGCCTCGGAGGCAGGACACACCCAGCTCGCGCCGTCTGCCCGGAGGAACTCCCCATGCGCAGTCCTGCCCGCCTCGTGACCGGTACCGCCGCCGCGGCGCTCACTGCCGCCGCGCTCGGCCTCACCCTCGCCACCCCGTCCGCCCACGCGGGAGACCTCGGCCGGCTGGAGATCACCCCGGCGACCGCCACCCCCGGCGCCACGGTCACCGTGAACACCACCGCGTGCGGACCCGACGGTATGGGCATCGGCGACGCGAACTCCCTGGACGCCGGCGACTTCGAGCTGAGCCCCGGCACCCACAAGGAGGCCGCGATCGGCCGGTTCACCGTGCCGCACGACACCAAGCCGGGCACGTACCGCATCGGCGTCTCGTGCGACAACGGCAAGGAGGCCGCCGGGGACCTCGAAGTGACCGGAGGCGGTGGCCACCACAAGCCCGACCCGCACAAGCCCGACCCCTACCGGCCGGACCACGACCGGCCGGCCGGTCACGTCAGGACCGGTGTCGGCGGCAGCGTCGGGCCGGACACCACGCAGATGGCCGCGGGCGCCGGTGTCATCGCCGCCGCGGCCGTCGGCGGGGCACTGCTGGTGCGCCGCCGGGCGAACGGCACGCACGGCGGCTGACACAGCGCCGCGGCCGCCTCCGGCACCGCCGGGGGCGGCCGCTCCCCGTACCGCCCTTCCCGCCCGCTCACTCCGCGAGGATCACCACGTGTCACAGAAGGCCAAGGGCTGGCTGGTAGGCAGCACCGTGCTGTGCGGCCTCTGGCTGATCCAGAACGGGTCCGACACCCTGCTGGTGCCGCCCCAGCCGTCCGCCGCCGAGTCCTTCGCCGCCGGCCCCCAGCTCCAGCCCGGATCACCCGTCGCCGCACCGATGCGCCCCTCGGAGCCCGTCCGCATCCGCATCCCCGCCATCGAGGTGGACGCTCCGATGATGCGGCTGGGACTGGACGCGGACGGCGGCCTCGACGTACCGCCGGACGGGAACCGCAACATCGCCGGCTGGTTCAAGAACGGCACCCCGCCCGGCACCAGGGGCACCGCGATCGTGGCCGGGCACGTCGACAACGCGCGGGGCCCGTCCGTCTTCTACTCCCTGGGGGCGCTGAAGCGGGGCACCCTGGTCGAGATCGACCGCAAGGACGGGCACACGGCCGTCTTCTCGATCGACGCGATCGAGGTGTACGACAACGAGGACTTCCCCGACCAGCGGGTGTACGGGGAGTCGCCGCACGCCTCACTGCGGCTGATCACCTGCGGCGGCGGATTCTCGGAGAAGACCGGCTACCAGGGCAACGTCGTGGCGTACGCCCACCTCACCGAGGTGCGCTGAGCTCCCCGGTCACCCCGTCCACTGGTCGAAGCCGAGCTTGGCGACCAGTGAGAACACCACCACCAGCAGCACCCCGCGGACGAAGCCGCTGCCCTTCCTGAGCGCCATCCGCGCGCCGAACAGGGCGCCCGCCAGATTGAACACGGCCATCAGGGCGCCCAGTTGCCACAGCACTGTGCCCTGGTAGGCGAACATCGCCAGCGCCCCGGCGTTGGTGCAGACGTTGACGATCTTGGCGTTGGCGGACGCGGTCACCAGGTCGAGGTGGAGCACGGCGGTCAGCGCGAGCACCAGGAAGGTGCCGGTGCCCGGCCCGAACAGCCCGTCGTAGAAGCCGATGCCGCCGCCGACCAGCACGATCGCGGTCACGGTCCTGGCCCGGGTGGCCTCGCGGCCCGTACCGTCACCCGCGACCGCCGTGCCGAACGCCGGGCGCAGCAGGACGAAGGCCGCGACGGCGAGCAGCACCACCATGATCACCGGGCGCAGGACCTCGCTGCTGATCCCGGCGGCGAAGAACGCTCCGGCCATGGAACCGGTCAGCGCCATGAGCCCGATCCGCACGGCCGTGCCCACCTGTACGGGGGTCCTGCGCAGATACGTGACGGCGGCACCCGAGGTACCGACGATCGCGACCGCCTTGTTGGTGCCGAGGACGTGAGCGGCGGGCACCTGCGGCAGGCCCAGCAGCAGCGCGGGCAGGAGCAGCAGCCCTCCCCCTCCCACCACGGCGTCGATCCAGCCGGCCGCCGCGGCGGCCAGGCAGAGGAGAACGAGGGTGGTCAGGGTGATGTCGGGCATGGACACGACCCTAAACTCCCCCGGACCGGGTCCGCAGGCCCCCTCACACACCCCCGGGGGCCGCGCTGAGCGCAAGGTTCCTCCCGGGAAACAGCGGGGATGCGGTCGGGTAACACCCGGAGCGCACTCTCGTTGTCATGAGGACACAGACGGAGAACACGGCGCAGGTGGTGGTGATCGGCGCCGGGATGGCGGGCGCACGGCTCGCCGCCCGGGTCCCCGGGGTCACCGTCATCGGCGAGGAGGAGCACGCCCCGTACAACCGGGTGCTGCTGGCGGAGGTGCTGGCCGGGCGGTACGCACCGGACGTGATCGCCCTGCCGCCCGCCGAGGTGCGGCGCGGGGTCCGGGTGGTGCGTATCGATCCTGCCGACCGGCTGGTGCACTGCGACGACGGCAGCGTGCTGCGATACGGACGCCTGGTGCTGGCCACCGGTTCCAACCCGGTCCTGCCGCCGCTGCGCGGTCTGGGGAACACGCTGCCCGACGGGGTGCATCCGTTCCGCACCCTCGACGACTGCCTGGCCCTGCGCGCGGCGGTACGCCCCGGCACACGCGCCGTCGTCATCGGCGGTGGCCTCCTCGGGGTGTCCGCCGCCCGTGCGCTCGCCGAGTGCGGTGCCCAGGTGGTGCTGGCCCAGCAGGGTGAGCACCTCATGGAGCGGCAGCTGGACGCGGAGTCCGCGGCGCTGCTGCGGCGCCACCTCGAAGCCCTCGGGTCGAGGTGCACACCGAGTGCCGCGTCCGCGGACTGCGCTGCTCCGACTCCGCGGTCCGCGCGGTGGAACTCGCCGACGGCTACGAGCTGGAGGCCGAGATCACGGTGCTGGCCTGCGGGGTCCGCCCCCGCACGGGGCTGGCGCTCGCCGCCGGTCTCGACGTCCGCAAGGGCATCGTGGTGGACGACGAACTGCGCACGTCCGACCCGTACATCCACGCGGTCGGCGACTGCGCCGAGCACGACTCCACCGTCTACGGGCTGGCGGGCGCCGCGCTGGAACAGGCGGACGTGCTCGCCGACGTACTGGCCGAGCGGCCCGCCCGCTACACCGGCACCCGGGCCCTGACCCGGCTGACCCTGCGCTCCCCCGCCCCGGTGCTCGCCGCCGCACCCGCCCCCGCCGCCCCGGTCACCGGGGCGCTCGACCTGGCCGCGTTCGGTGACTCCCGGCCGCTGCCGGGCGACGACGTGATCCGGCTGGCCGACGCCACCAGGGGCGCGTACCGCTCGGTCGTCGTCCGCGGCGACCGGCTGGCCGGCGGGGTGCTGTTCGGCGATCTGGGCGCGGTCGGGACCCTCGCCCGCACCTGGCAGAACGACGAGCCGCTGCCCGCCGACATGTCCCTGCTCCACCTGCTCACCAACGACGGAGGTCTCTGAGATGCCGGTGCCCACTACCCCGAACGCTCCCGCCGCAGGAGTACCGACGATCGTGGTCGTCGGGCACGGCATGGTCGGCCAGCGGTTCCTTGAGGCACTCGCCGACCGGGGTCTGACCGCGGCGGCGGGCACCGCCCGGGTCGTGGTGCTCTGCGAGGAGCCCCGCCCGGCGTACGACCGGGTCCAGCTGACCTCGTACTTCTCCGGGAGGACCCCGGACGACCTCTCCCTCGTCGAGCCGGACTTCATGGCGCGGCACGGCATCGAGCTGCACCTCGGCGACCCGGCCGAGACCGTCGACCGCGAGACGCGCCGGGTGGTCTCCCGTTCCGGGCTGAGCTTCACCTACGACACGCTCGTCCTGGCGACCGGCTCGTACCCGTTCGTACCGCCGGTCCCCGGCAAGGACGCCGAGGGGTGCTTCGTCTACCGCACCATCGAGGACCTGCTCGCCATCGAGGAGTACGCGAAGACGGCGACGACGGGCGCGGTGGTCGGCGGCGGGCTGCTCGGCCTGGAGGCGGCCGGGGCGCTCAAGGGGCTCGGGCTGGACACGCACGTGGTGGAGTTCGCACCCCGGCTGATGCCGGTCCAGGTCGACGCGGGCGGTGGCGCCGCGCTGCTGCGCACCATCGAGAACATGGGCCTCACCGTCCACACCGGCGTCGGTACGCAGGAGGTCACCGCGGACGAGCGGGGCGCGGTGAACGGCATGAACCTCTCCGACGGCTCCTCCCTCGCCACGGACCTCGTGGTCTTCTCGGCGGGCGTGCGGCCCCGCGACCAGCTGGCCCGTGACTGCGGACTGGCGGTAGGCCAGCGCGGCGGCATCATCGTCGACGAGGAGTGCCGTACGTCCGACGGCGACGTGTTCGCGATCGGCGAGTGCGCCCTGGCGTCGGACGGCCGGGTCTACGGGCTGGTGGCCCCGGGTTACGAGATGGCGCAGACGGTGGCCGGGGTGATCGCGGGTGAGACGGCCTCGTTCACCGGCGCGGACCTGTCGACCAAGCTGAAGCTGCTCGGGGTGGACGTGGCCTCGTTCGGTGACGCGCACGGCGCGGCCGAAGGCTGCCTCGACGTCGTCTACTCGGACTCCCGCTCGGGGGTCTACAAGAAGCTGGTGATCGGCCAGGACGGCACCCTGCTGGGTGGGGTGCTCGTCGGGGACGCCGACCAGTACGGCACGCTGCGGCCGATGACGGGCACGGTGCTGCCCGTCGCGCCGGAGCAGCTGGTGCTGCCCGCGGGCGCGGGCGGTCCGGTGACCCTGGGCCCGTCCTCGCTGCCGGACGACGCGGTGATCTGCTCCTGCCACAACGTGACCAAGGGCGCGATCTGCGAGCACACCACCCTGCCCGAGGTGAAGAAGTGCACCAAGGCCGGTACCGGCTGCGGGAGTTGCGTCAAGGTCATCGGCCAGCTGCTGCCGCAGAGCGCGGACAAGGGCCTGTGCGGCTGCTTCCCGTACACCCGCAGCGAGCTGTACGAGATCGTCAGGACGCTGGGCGCCACCTCGTACGCGGCGCTGCTGGACTCGCACGGCCGGCCCGCGGCGCGCGGCGGGGACGGCTGCGAGATCTGCAAGCCGACGGTCGGCTCCATCATCGCCTCGCTGGCGCCCACGCTCGGCGCGAGCGGCTATGTGCTGGACGGCGAGCAGGCGGCCCTCCAGGACACCAACGACCACTTCCTGGCCAACCTCCAGCGCAACGGCTCGTACTCGATCGTGCCGCGCATCCCGGGCGGCGAGATCACCCCGGAGAAGCTGATCGTCATCGGTGAGGTGGCCCGGGACTTCGGGCTCTACACGAAGATCACCGGAGGCCAGCGCATCGACATGTTCGGCGCCCGCGTCGACCAGCTGCCGCTGATCTGGACCCGGCTCGTGGACGCGGGCTTCGAGTCCGGGCACGCCTACGGGAAGTCGCTGCGGACGGTCAAGTCCTGTGTCGGGCAGACCTGGTGCCGCTACGGCGTGCAGGACTCGGTGAAGATGGCCATCGACCTGGAGCTGCGCTACCGGGGCCTGCGCTCCCCGCACAAGCTGAAGTCGGCGGTGTCGGGCTGCGCCCGCGAGTGCGCCGAGGCGCGCGGCAAGGACTTCGGGATCATCGCCACCGCCAACGGCTGGAACCTGTACGTCGGCGGCAACGGCGGCGCCGAACCGCGCCACGCCGACCTGCTGGCCCAGGACCTCTCCGACGCCGAACTGGTGCGTCTCATCGACCGGTTCCTGATGTTCTACATCCGCACGGCGGAACGGCTGGAGCGCACGTCGACCTGGCTGGACCGGATCGAGGGCGGCCTCGACCACGTGCGCGACGTCGTGGTCCACGACTCGCTGGGGATCTGCGCCGAGCTGGAGCGGCTGATGTCCGACCACGTCGCCGGCTACCGCGACGAGTGGTCCGAGACCATCAACGACCCCGAGCGGCTGCGCCGCTTCGTCACCTTCGTCAACGCACCCGACGCACCCGACCCCTCGGTGAAGTTCGTCCCCGAGCGGGACCAGGTCAAGCCCGACCTGGACATCCTCGCGGGACCGGTGCTCGCCATCCGCACGCTTGAAGGGACCGCATCCTGATGACCGTACAGACGGTACGAGTGACCCCGTCCGCAGAGGGCGCCCGGGTGATCCAGCTCGCCGACGGCGACGGCTGGTTCACGGTCTGCGACCGCTCGCTGCTGACCCCTGGGCGCGGCGTCGCGGCCCTGCTCCCGGACGGCCGGCAGGTCGCGCTCTTCGTGGACCGGTCGGGGCGGACGTACGCGATCGACAACCGCGATCCGTTCACCGGCGCGTACGTGCTCTCGCGGGGCCTGGTCGGCTCGTCGGACGGCAGGCCGTTCGTCGCCTCGCCCCTGCTGAAGCAGCGGTTCGACCTGGCGACGGGGAGCTGCCTGGACGACGACGAGGTCTCCGTGGCGGTCTTCGGAGTCCGGGCGGACTGACCGCGTGCGCGGAGCGTTCACCGTCCGTTGCCGCTGCGGCAACTGCGCCGCTCTACTGTCCTGACGCGCGACCCGCCGGCCGACCGGACGGCGGGCCCTCACGTCACCTGTGGAGTGATCGTGGAACGTCGGACCTTCCTGCGCACAGCGGTGATCGGCAGCTCGGCAGCCGCCTTCGGCGGCACCCTGTGGCGAGGCGCCGCCTTCGCCGCCCCGGCCCAGCCGGCCCCCGGCCCGTACGGCGCACTCCAGCCGGCCAACGCCAACGGCATCCTGCTGCCGAGCGGGTTCACCAGCCGGATCGTCGCCCGCTCCGGGCAGACCGTCCCCGGCACCTCGTACACCTGGCACAGCGCGCCGGACGGCGGCGCCACCTTCGCCAACGGCACCGGCTGGATCTACGTCTCCAACGCCGAGGTCTCCGCGTCAAGCGGGGGCGGCGCCAGCGCGCTGCGCTTCAACTCCGCGGGCACCGTCGTCTCGGCCTCCCGCATCCTGTCCGGCACCAACATCAACTGCGCCGGGGGCAGCACCCCGTGGAACACCTGGCTCTCCTGCGAGGAGGTCAGCCGCGGCTTCGTGTACGAGACCGACCCGTGGGGTGTCAAAGCGGCCGTGCAGCGCCCCGCGATGGGCCGCTTCAAGCACGAGGCGGCCGCGGCCGACGCCGACCACGGTTACGTCTACCTCACCGAGGACGAGTCGGACGGCCGCTTCTACCGCTTCCGGCCCACCACCTGGGGCAACCTGTCGAGCGGCACCCTCCAGGTGCTGGTGGCGGGCACCGCCACCTCCGGCCCGGTGACCTGGGCCAACGTCCCCGACCCTGACGGCTCACCCACCCAGACCCGCTACCAGGTCTCCGGCGCTAAGGTCTTCAACGGCGGTGAGGGCTGCTTCTACGCGGCGGGCACCTGCTGGTTCACCACGAAGGGCGACAACCGGGTGTGGGCGTACGACGCCAACACCTCCTCGCTCTCCCTGGCCTACGACGACTCCCTCGTCACCAGCGGTACGGCCCCGCTGACGGGCGTCGACAACGTCACCCGGTCGGGCTCCGGCGACCTGTACGTCGCGGAGGACGGCGGCAACATGGAGATCTGCCTGATCACCCCGGCCGGCACCATCGCCCCGTTCCTGCGGATCAGCGGCCAGTCCGGCTCGGAGATCACGGGCCCGGCCTTCTCCCCCGACGGACGGCGCCTCTACTTCTCCTCGCAGCGCGGGACGAGCGGGAGTTCGTCCGGCGGCATCACCTACGAGGTGACCGGGCCGTTCCGCGGCTGACTCCCCCGCCCGGCGGCCGTGGTGGGTCAGGACCGGCCCTCCACCGCCGCCGGGTCCATCCACATGACCTCCCAGATGTGGTGGTCGGGGTCCTGGAAGGAGCGGCCGTACATGGTGCCGTAGTCCATGGGCTCGTTGGCCGGCGAGCCACCGGCGGCGAGTGCGGCGTCGGCGAGCTCGTCGACCTTCTCGCGGCTCTCCGCGCTCAGACAGAGGATCACCTCGGTCGACTTCCCGGCGTCGGCGATCTCCTTCCTGGTGAACTCCTTGAACTTCGGCTCGGTGATCAGCATGGCGTAGATCGTGTCGCTGATGACCAGGCAGGCGGTCGTCTCGTCACTGAACTGCGGGTTGGTGCTGAAGCCGAGCTTCGCGAAGAAGCCCTTCGTCGTCTCCAGGTCCTTGACCGGCAGGTTCACGAAGATCATCTGAGGCATGACGTCCCACTCTCCTTCTGTGCGGTGCTTTCGATGGTTAGACGGCCCGGGCGCACGGAAGTCATCGCTCCCGCGGCGAGAAGAATCTTCCGGGCGGGGCGTGGGGGCCGGCCCGGGGCTCAGGACAGGGCGAGCGGGGCGCCGCCCCTGAGCAGCGATCCGCCCAGCGGCGTGAGCGTGTGCAGCACCGAGCTGCCGGTGCGCAGGGTGCGGACCAGGCCCGCTTCGCGCAGGACACAGGCGTGCTGGCTGGCCGACGCCATGGACACCCCGGCCCTGCGGGCGAGCTCACTGGTCGTGCAGCCGTTGTCGATGGCCGCGAGCACGGACGAGCGGGTGTTCCCCAGGAGCCTGCCGAGCCAGGGGCCCGGTTCGGCGAAGACGGGTGCTCCCGGGTGGGTGACCGGGTAGACGAGGACCGGCATGAGTCCGGGGTCCCGGTAGACCACCGGGGTGCCTCGGCAGAAGAAGGACGGCTGGAGCAGCAGTCCGCGCCCGTCGAGGCGCAGCTCGCGGTCGACGGGGTAGTCCGCCTCCAGCACCGGTGCCCGCCAGCGGATCATCGGCGGCAGACCGGCGAGGAGTTCGTCGGCGCCGCCGTCGAGCAGGGCCCTGCCCCGTAGGGCCCGGTCGGCCTCCACGCTCGCCTGGATGTGCGGCCAGTACGGCTCGACGGCGGCGCGGTGGTAGCCGCGCAGGGCCGCGATGAGGCGGCCGAGCGGTTCGGCGCGGCCTTCGGAGAGCGCCTCCACCAGCGCCCCGGGTGTGCGGCCGCCGCGCCGCCCGTGCCCGGCCCCCAGCTGGGCCAGGTCGCCGTGCAGCCGGCCGGCCGGGGTGTCGCGCAGGGCCTCCATGCCGACGTCCAGCGAGAAGGGCTCGGCGCCCTGCTCGGAAGGCGTGAGAAAGTCCGGGAAATAGCCGCGCGGTGGAACCACCGCCCCCAGGAGACGTGTTTCACCATTCAACCGGGTCCGGGATTCCGTTCGCCATTTACCGAACACCGTGGAAGCACGCCGGTCCCTCAGCCGGTGGAAACTGAGAATTGTTTCCCATAATGCGTCCGGCCGTGTGGCCATCCGCACCTTGGAAAGGTCCATTCCGGACACATGGATACGCAGCACCGATCCCCCACCTGTTGCAACCGCAATCGCCCCGATCTAAGGGTATGCATACCGTCACACGACGTCACCACGGGGTTTCGGCCACAGTTGAAACGTCTCGCTTGCATCCGCCGCACCCGAAAAGCTGTACGACGTCGGGTACGAAACCGGAGCCGCCGAAAGAACGGGCGAAGGCCGTGGGGGGCTTTGCACGTTCGGCGGCGGTCGGCTCCGGTAGCGGCTCCGTGCCCGGCACGGGTAAGCCGGGTGCGGTCCATGGGTGGGGATCCATGGACCGCACCCCGGTCCTCCGCACGGAATGCGCGCGGGGCGAATCGCGCGTCGGACGAAATAGAACCGCGCTCAACCATTTCCAGGTGACGTCCGCCCCAATACACCGGGAACACGAAGCGGCGGCACCCCCGCACAGGGTGCCGCCGCTTCCACAAGCTCCGGGGCCGCCGTCGGTCCGGCGAGGGTCGTACGGTCCGACGGCCGCCCGGGAGCCGGTCCGTCACCGCCGCGTCAGCGGCTGTCGCTCCCCTTGTCCGACGGCATCACGGCCGCCGCCCGGCCCGCCTCCAGGCGGGCCACGGGGATGCGGAACGGCGAGCAGGAGACGTAGTCCAGCCCCACCTCGTGGAAGAAGTGCACCGACTCCGGGTCGCCGCCGTGCTCGCCGCAGACCCCGAGCTTGAGGTCGGGACGGGTCGCGCGGCCGGCCTCGGCGGCGCTGCGCACGAGCGCGCCGACACCGTCCCGGTCGATCGTCTCGAACGGCGACACCCCGAAGATGCCCTTCTCCAGGTACGCGGTGAAGAACGACGCCTCCACGTCGTCACGGGAGAAGCCCCACACGGTCTGGGTCAGGTCGTTCGTCCCGAAGGAGAAGAACTGCGCGGCCTCGGCGATCTGGCCGGCGGTCAGCGCGGCCCGCGGGAGCTCGATCATCGTGCCGATGGTCAGCTTCAGCTCCGTGCCGGTGGCGGCCTCGACCTCGGCGATGACCAGGTCCGCCTCGTCCCTCACGATCTCCAGCTCCTGGACCGTGCCCACGAGCGGGATCATGATCTCGGGACGCGGGTCGCCCTTGGCCTTCTTGCGCTGCGCCGCCGCCTCCGCGATGGCCCGGACCTGCATCGCGAAGAGCCCGGGGATCACCAGCCCGAGGCGCACCCCGCGCAGGCCCAGCATGGGATTCTGCTCGTGCAGCTTGTGCACGGCCTGGAGGAGGCGCAGGTCGTTCTCGTTGGCGTCCTTGCGGGACTCGGCGAGGGCGACCCTTACCGACAGCTCCGTGATGTCGGGCAGGAACTCGTGCAGCGGCGGGTCCAGCAGCCGTACGGTGACGGGCAGCCCGTCCATCGACTCGAACAGCTCGATGAAGTCGGCCTTCTGGAGCGGCAGCAGCTCGGCGAGCGCGGTCTCACGCTCGGCGTCGGTGTCGGCGAGGATCAGCTTCTCGACCAACTCGCGGCGCTCACCGAGGAACATGTGCTCTGTGCGGCACAGGCCGATGCCCTGCGCTCCGAAGCGGCGCGCCCGCAGGGCGTCCTCGGCGTTGTCCGCGTTGGCCCGTACGCGCAGCCTGCGTACCCGGTCCGCGTACGCCATGATCCGGTGCACGGCGGCCACGAGCTCGTCGGCGTCGTCGGCGCCCGCGTGCATCCGGCCCTCGAAGTACTCGACGACCGGCGACGGGACGACGGGGACCTCACCGAGGTACACCTTGCCGGTGGAACCGTCGACCGAGACGGTGTCGCCCTCCTCGATCACCCGGCCGCCCACCGTCATCCGGCGGAGCTTGGTGTCGACCTCCAGGTCCTCGGCTCCGCAGACACACGTCTTGCCCATGCCCCGGGCCACGACCGCCGCGTGCGAGGTCTTGCCGCCGCGCGAGGTGAGGATGCCCTCGGCGGCGATCATGCCGTCGAGGTCGTCGGGGTTGGTCTCGCGGCGGATGAGGATGACCTTCTCGCCGGAGCGGGACCACTTGATCGCGGTGTACGAGTCGAAGACGGCCTTGCCGACCGCCGCGCCCGGGGAGGCGGCGATGCCGCGGCCCAGCAGCTCGGTCCTGGCCGTCTCGTCGAAGCGGGGGAACATCAGCTGCGCGAGCTGCGCCCCGTTGACGCGCTGGAGCGCCTCGGCCTCGTCGATGAGGCCCTGGTCGACGAGTTGGGTGGCGATCCGGAAGGCGGCACCCGCGGTGCGCTTGCCGACCCGGGTCTGGAGCATCCACAGCTGGCCGCGCTCGATGGTGAACTCGATGTCGCAGAGATCCTTGTAGTGGGTCTCCAGCGTCTCCATGATCTTCATGAGCTGGTCGTACGACTTCTTGTCGATCGACTCCAGATCGGCGAGCGGCACGGTGTTGCGGATGCCGGCGACGACGTCCTCGCCCTGCGCGTTCTGGAGGTAGTCGCCGTAGACGCCCTGGTGGCCGCTGGCCGGATCACGGGTGAAGGCCACGCCTGTACCGGAGTCGGGGCCGAGGTTGCCGAAGACCATCGAGCAGACGTTGACGGCCGTGCCGAGGTCGCCGGGGATGCGCTCCTGGCGGCGGTAGAGCTTGGCGCGGTCGGTGTTCCACGAGTCGAAGACCGCGTTTATGGCCAGGTCCATCTGCTCCCGCGCGTCCTGCGGGAAGTCGCGGCCGGCCTCCTGCCTGACGATCTTCTTGAAGTGCTTGACCAGCTTCTTCAGGTCGTCGGCGCCGAGGTCGGTGTCGACGGTGACCTTCTTGGCGTGCTTGGCGGCCTCCAGGGCCTCCTCGAACAGCTCGCCGTCGACCCCGAGGACCGTCTTGCCGAACATCTGGATGAGGCGGCGGTAGGAGTCCCACGCGAAGCGCTCCTCGCCGGCCTGGGTGGCGAGACCGATGACGGACTCGTCGGAGAGGCCGATGTTGAGGACGGTGTCCATCATGCCGGGCATCGAGAACTTGGCGCCGGAGCGGACGGAGACCAGCAGCGGGTCGTCGGCCTGCCCGAGCTTCTTGCCCATCTTCCGCTCAAGGGCGTCCAGGTGGGCGCTGACCTCCTCGCGCAGCGCGGTCGGTGCCTCGCCGCTGTCGAGGTAGACCTTGCACGCCTCGGTGGTGATGGTGAAGCCGGGAGGAACGGGCAGCCCGAGATTGGTCATCTCGGCGAGGTTGGCACCCTTGCCGCCCAGGAGGTCTTTGAGATCCCTGTTGCCCTCGGTGAAGTCGTAGACGAACTTCTGGCGATCTTTGTTTTCCGACACGGGTCTCGACTCCTCGACGACGCGGGTGGCTGCCCTGACGGCGAGGAACATACCCAGATCGAAGGTGTCTGGGTACGTCCACTTGCGCGTCATGGGCCTCAACCACCCGTCCGCCAGCAGATCCAAAGTCATGCGGCATCAGGAGGGGCAGGAGGAGTTCGTTCACCTCCTGAACGCATATGTACGCCCCGTGATCAGAACGAGTCGAGGGCCGAACACTGCGTGACAGAAGCGTCGATCGATCAAAGTAAACGCGCCTGGCACCCAGTGCCATCATTTGAGAAATACATCGTGAACCCTCTCGCTCATGTGAGCAACACTCACCTCAGAGGTGGTGAGAATCACGCCCTCGATCGCGCTCAGATGTCGCCATCTGGACGCCAGATGGGCGCCACACCTTTACTCACCGGCGAGGTGAAGGGAGCAGAGCGTGAGGACGGCAGCGAATGTCCGCCCCGCCGTCGCGAAACCGTCGCTCAGATGAGCAGCACAGGATGGGGCACTGGGTGCCCGCTCACAGAAGCGGTTCAACCGCCCGACGTGTCCTGCTCCGCGTCCGCGTCCACTCCGGCACAGTCGTAGGGGTCCTTCAGCCAGCCGTCCGGGAGCACCACCCGGTTGTTGCCCGAGGTCCGCCCGCGCGGGCCGTCCGCCCCCTCCGGCCACGGCTGGTCGAGGTCCAGCTCGTGCAGCTGCCCGGCGAGCTCCTCCAGCGAGGAGGTGACGGCGAGCTTCCTGCGCATCTCGGAGCCCACCGCGAAGCCCTTGAGGTACCAGGCCACGTGCTTGCGGAAGTCGATCACCCCGCGGGTCTCGTCGCCGATCCACTCACCCAGCAGCGTCGCGTGCCGCACCATCACGCCGGCGACCTCCCGCAGGCCGGGCGTCCGGCGCGTCCCGCTGCCCTCGAAGGCGCTCACGAGGTCCCCGAAGAGCCAGGGGCGGCCCAGGCAGCCCCGGCCGACCACCACGCCGTCACAGCCGGTCTCACGCATCATCCGCAGCGCGTCGTCCGCGCACCAGATGTCGCCGTTACCGAGGACGGGGATCTCCGGGACGTGCTCCTTGAGACGGGCGATGGCGTCCCAGTCGGCCGTGCCGCCGTAGTGCTGGGCCGCGGTCCTGCCGTGCAGGGCGACGGCCGTCACGCCCTCCTCGACGGCGATCCTGCCCGCGTCCAGGAACGTGATGTGGTCGTCGTCGATGCCCTTGCGCATCTTGATGGTGACCGGGAGGTCACCGGCGTGGGTGACGGCCTGGCGGAGGATGGCGCGCAGCAGGGGCCGCTTGTACGGGAGCGCGGAGCCGCCGCCCTTGCGGGTCACCTTGGGGACCGGGCAGCCGAAGTTCAGGTCGATGTGGTCGGCGAGGTCCTCGTCGACGATCATGCGGACCGCTTTGCCGACGGTGACCGGGTCCACTCCGTACAGCTGGATGGAGCGCGGGGTCTCGCTCGCGTCGAAGTGGATGAGCTGCATGGTCTTCTCGTTGCGCTCGACCAGCGCCCGCGTCGTGATCATCTCGCTGACGAACAGCCCCTTGCCCCCGGAGAACTCCCGGCACAGGGTGCGGAAGGGGGCGTTGGTGATGCCGGCCATGGGGGCGAGCACCACGGGCGGCCGCACGGTGTGCGGGCCGATCCGGAGCAGCGGGGGCGCGGGAGCGAGCGTGGTCATTCCCCCATTGTCGCGTACCGCTGAAGTGCCCCCGGGCGGCCGGGGCCAGCAGGCAGGTCCGCGCACACGGGTGCGGGCCCGGAATCACACGAGGTGATCCGGGCCCGCGGTCGTACGGGTGGGGCGAAGGCGTCAGTTCCCGGCCGGGGCGTCCTGGGCCGGAGCGTCATCCGTGGAGGTGGCGGAGGACTGGGCGCGCTCACGCATCCTGCGCACCAGCTCCTGCTTCTGCTCCTCGGCGCTCTGGCGGTCGGCGTTGCGCGAGGGGCCTGCGGTCTGCTTTTCGGCGCGGGTCAGCTTCTTGCGCTGTCCGCCCACACCGAGGAGGTTGTTACGGCTCTTTGCCACGGGGTTCTCCCATTCGTGGTGAGAAATGAGGTCTGAGGTGATCGGCGATCGATCCGATGGGCGGCGGGTCGTGAGTCCCGCCGCGCTCTCACTCGTAGATCTGGAAGAACGAAGACATGCCCGAAACGGTACCCCGGCCCCGCCGGGCCGGGCACCCACTTTTCAGGCGGTCGGGTCCACGGTCGCCTGATGGGCCTCCGCGAGGTGCTCCTGCGCCTTCAGCCACGGAAGGAACTGCGCGCTCCTGCGCCAGCCGCAGGTCCCGCAGCTCAGCTGGCGCTGGAGCCCCGACCTGCTGACGTGGACGATGTGCTCACGGCCGTGGCCGTCCCATCTGCTGACCTTGCTCGTGGTCATGGACGGCATCCTGGCCTCCTGTGGACGGGTGCGCCCAGTCTGCAACGAAGCCCCCGGTCCCGTACGGGGAACCAGGGGCTTCGCGCGTTGTACGGCATGCCGTACGAAGGTCAGCAGCCGAGCAGCCTGGCACCCAGGTACGCCTGGATCTGGTCCAGGGAGACGCGCTCCTGCTTCATGGTGTCGCGCTCGCGCACGGTCACCGCGTCGTCGTCGAGGGTGTCGAAGTCGACGGTGACGCAGAACGGCGTGCCGATCTCGTCCTGGCGGCGGTAGCGGCGGCCGATGGCACCCGCGTCGTCGAACTCGATGTTCCAGTTCTGCCGCAGGTCCGCAGCGAGTCCCTTGGCCTTCGGGGACAGCTGGGGGTTGCGGGACAGCGGCAGCACCGCGACCTTGACCGGCGCCAGGCGCGGGTCGAGACGCATCACGGTGCGCTTCTCCATGACGCCCTTGGCGTTGGGGGCCTCGTCCTCGATGTACGCGTCGAGCATGAAGGCGAGCATCGCGCGGTTGACACCGGCCGCCGGCTCGATGACGTACGGAGTCCAGCGCTCGCCGGCCTCCTGGTCGAAGTACATCAGGTCCTGGCCCGACGCCTTGGAGTGCGCCTTGAGGTCGAAGTCGGTGCGGTTGGCGACGCCTTCGAGCTCGGAGAACTCGTTGCCGCCGAAGTTGAAGCGGTACTCGATGTCGGCGGTGCGCTTCGAGTAGTGCGACAGCTTCTCCTTGGGGTGGTCGAACCAGCGCATGTTCTCCTCGCGCAGGCCGAGACCCGTGTACCAGGCCCAGCGCTGGTCCATCCAGTACTGCTGCCACTCCTCGTCCTCGCCCGGCTTGACGAAGAACTCCATCTCCATCTGCTCGAACTCGCGGGTGCGGAAGATGAAGTTGCCCGGAGTGATCTCGTTCCGGAAGGACTTGCCGATCTGCGCGATGCCGAACGGCGGCTTCTTGCGCGAAGTCTGGAGCACCTGGGCGAAGTTGGTGAAGATGCCCTGGGCGGTCTCGGGACGCAGGTACGCGGCGGAACCGGCGTCCTGGGTCGGGCCGAGGTGGGTCTGCAGCATGCCGGAGAACTGCTTGGGCTCGGTGAACTGGCCCTTGTTGCCGCAGTTCGGGCAGTTGATGTCGGCGAGGCCGTTGGCGGGCTGGCGGCCGTGCTTGGCCTCGTAGCCCTCCTCCAGGTGGTCCGCGCGGTAGCGCTTGTGGCAGGAGGTGCACTCGGTCAGCGGGTCCGAGAAGGTCGCCAGGTGACCGGACGCCTCCCAGACCTCGGAGGCCAGGATCACCGACGAGTCGAGACCGACGATGTCCTCGCGCGCGGTGACCATGGAGCGCCACCACTGACGCTTGATGTTCTCCTTGAGTTCGACACCCAGCGGCCCGTAGTCCCAGGCGGCCTTGGAGCCACCGTAGATCTCACTGCAGGGGTAGACGAAGCCACGGCGCTTGCTCAGGCTGACGATGGTGTCGATCTTGTCGGCGGCCACGGTGCTCTCTTCATTGCGACGGCGAAATTGGACAGGAGCGGCGCTGAGCGCCTCAGTGGGGGGTGGTGATCGCGAGACGGCGGGGGCGAATGGCTCAGATTACCGGCGGGCGCACCCCCTGGATCAAATCGGCGGGAGAGCCGGGCGTCCGCGCCCCGGTGTTATGGACGTCTCATCCGTCTTGTTGACAATCGTTTCCACAATTGTTGAAAATGACTGTCATGAACGTACGTCGCCTGATACCCACCGCCGCCGTCGCAGGAGCAGTCGTCCTCGGCCTCACCGGCCTCTCCGCCTGCTCCTCGTCCGACGCCGCCGACCGCGAGAACGGCGACAAGCTGAACGTGGTCACCTCCTTCTACCCGATGCAGTTCCTGGCCGAGGAGATAGGCGGGGACCACGTCTCCGTCGAGAGCCTCACCCGGCCGGGCGTCGAGCCGCACGACCTGGAGCTCACCCCCGGCAGATCGGCGGTCTCGGGGAGGCGGACTACATCCTCTACCTCAAGGGCATCCAGCCCGCCGTCGACGACGCCGTCACCCAGGCCGGGGTGGAGAACACCGTCGACGCCGCGACGCTCACCACGCTGGAGAAGCACGGCAGCGAGGTCGGCCACGAGGAGGAGCACCCCGAGGAGGAGCACGCCGAGGAGGAGCACCCCGGGGAGAAGCACGCCGGAGAGAAGCACGCCGAGGAGGAGCACGCCGCGCAGGAGGGCGACGAGCACGCGCACGAGGGCGAGGGCGGCACCGACCCCCACATCTGGCTGGACCCCGTGAAGTACGCCGAGGTCGCCAAGGGTGTCGGCAAGTCCCTGGAGAAGGCCGACCCGGACCACGCCGCGGACTACGCCAGGAACACGGACGCCCTGGTCGGCAAGTTGGGCGCGCTGGACACGGCCTTCGAGACGGGCCTGAAGGACACGGCGACCAAGACGTTCATCACCACGCACTCCGCCTTCGGATACCTCGCCGAGCGCTACGGCCTGGTCCAGGAGGGCATCGCCGGCATCGACCCCGAGGCCGAGCCCAGCCCGGCCCGCCTCCAGGAGATCCACACCGTCGCGAAGGAGAACAAGGCCACCACCGTGTTCTTCGAGACGCTCACCAGCGACAGGACCGCGAAGACCGTCGCCGAGGACACCGGTCTGAAGACGGATGTCCTGGACCCGCTGGAGGGAATCACCGAGCGGTCCAAGGGCGCTGACTACATCAAGGTGATGGAGTCCAACCTCACCGCGCTCCAGAAGGCCCTCGGAGCCAAGTGACCGACGTCACACCCGTACCGTCCTCAGCAGCACCGGAGGCGCTCATGCCGCAGCACACCACCACCGACCCCGTGATCCGCCTGCGCGGCGCCACGGCCGCGCTCGGCGGGCGCCCTGTGCTGCGGGGGGTCGACCTCGCCGTACACCGCGGTGAGGTCGTCGCCCTCCTCGGCGCCAACGGCTCGGGCAAGTCCACGGCCGTGCGCTCCGCCATCGGGCAGGTCCCGCTGACCTCGGGCACCGTCGAACTCTTCGGCACCGAGCTGCGCCGCTTCCGCCAGTGGGCCCGCATCGGCTACGTCCCGCAGCGCACGACCGCGGCCGGCGGCGTCCCCGCCACGGTCCGCGAGGTCGTCGCGTCGGGGCGCCTGTCCCGTACGAAGCTGAGGCTGCCCCGCAAGGCGGACCGGGAGGCCGTCAGCCGGGCCATCGAGCTCGTCGGCCTGACCGACAGGGCCAGGGACTCCGTGAGCGCGCTCTCGGGCGGTCAGCACCAGCGGGTGCTGATCGCGCGGGCGCTCGCAGCCGAACCCGAGCTGCTGATCATGGACGAGCCGATGGCGGGCGTCGACCTGGCCAGCCAGGAGGTCCTGGCCCACACGCTGCGCGAGCAGGTCGCCGTCGGCGCGTCCGTCCTGCTCGTCCTGCACGAGCTCGGTCCGCTGGAGCCGCTGATCGACCGTGCGATCGTGCTGCGCGACGGCTGCGTGACGCACGACGGCCCGCCTCCCGAGGCGCTGGGACAGCACGCGCTGCCCGGCCACGACCACGTACACCCCCACGCGGCTTCCGAGCCCGTACGGACCGGACTGCTGAGCTGATCACGATGGAATTCCTCGAACCCGCCTTCATGCAGCGCGCCCTGATCGCCGCCGTGCTCGTCGGCATCACCGCCCCGGCCATCGGCATCTTCCTGGTGCAGCGCCGCCAGGCCCTGATGGGCGACGGCATCGGGCACATCGCGATGACCGGTGTCGGCCTCGGCTTCCTGCTCTCCACCAGCCCCGTGTGGATGGCCACGGCCGTCGCCGTCGCGGGCGCGGTCGCCATGGAACTGATCCGCTGGTACGGGCACACCCGCGGCGACATCGCGCTGGCCATGCTCTTCTACGGCGGTATGGCGGGCGGTGTCCTGCTGATCAACATCTCCGACACCGGCTCCAACGCCAACCTCACGTCGTACCTCTTCGGCTCGCTGTCCACGGTCTCCGAGGAGGACGTCACCGCGATCTGCGTACTGGCCGCCTTCGTGGTGCTGGTGACGATCGGCCTGCGGCGGCAGTTGTTCGCGGTCAGCCAGGACGAGGAGTTCGCCCGGGTCACCGGGCTCCCGGTGCGCGTGCTGAACCTCCTGATCGCGGTGACGGCGGCCGTCACCGTCACGGTCGCGATGCGGGTCGTCGGCCTGCTGCTCGTCAGCGCGCTCATGGTGGTGCCGGTGGCGGCGGCGCAGCAGATCTCCAAGTCCTTCAAGGTGACCTTCGTCCTGTCGGTGGTCATCGGCACGGCGGTCACACTGGCCGGCACCGTGACGTCGTACTACCGGGACGTCCCGCCCGGCGCGACGATCGTGCTCCTGGCCATCGCCGCGTTCGTCGTGCTCACCGCGCTCGCCGCGCCCCTGGCACGCCGCCGGGCCCGGACCGCCGAGGCGGACCGGGCGTGCTCCCTCGACCCGGGCAGCGCCGTACCGCCCGGCCCCCGGGAGCCGGGCGACGTCCGGGTGTGACCGTGACCCCGGGGCGGGCTGGCACAATGGCCCGACACACGTACGGGCGACACGAGGAGGCAGCTGTGACCGCGCCGATCAGTGGCACCAACGCGGCGCCGGTACGCGGCCGGTCGACCCGGCAGCGGGCGGCGGTGGCGGCGGCGCTCGACGAGGTCGCCGAGTTCCGCAGCGCCCAGGAACTGCACGACGTGCTCAAGCACCGCGGCGACTCGGTCGGGCTGACCACCGTCTACCGCACCCTGCAGTCCCTCGCGGACGCGGGCGAGGTCGACGTGCTGCGCACCACCGAGGGCGAGGCGGTCTACCGCCGGTGCTCGACGGGCGACCACCACCACCACCTGGTCTGCCGGATGTGCGGCAAGGCGGTCGAGGTCGAGGGCCCCGCCGTGGAGCAGTGGGCGGAGACGATCGCCGCCCAGCACGGCTACGTGAACGTGGCCCACACCGTGGAGATCTTCGGCACCTGCGTGGAGTGCGCGGCCACCGCCGAGAGCTGACCCGGTGCGGGAACCCGCCGCGCTCCCGTACCGCGCGCGTACGCGGACGGGAGCGCGGCGGCGGGCTCAGACGGCCGGGCCCTCGGCGGTACCCGCCTCCACCGCACCGCCGAAGCGGCGGTCGCGCTGGGCGTACTCCATGCAGGCACGCCACAGGTCCCGGCGGTCGAAGTCGGGCCACAGGACGTCCTGGAACACCATCTCCGCGTACGCGCTCTGCCAGATCAGGTAGTTCGAGGTGCGCTGCTCACCGCTGGGACGTACGAAGAGGTCCACGTCCGGCATGTCCGGGTAGTAGATGTACTTCGCGAACGTCTTCTCGTTGACCTTCGCGGGGTCGAGCTTCCCGGCCGCGACGTCCTGCGCGATGCGCTGCGCGGCATCGGCGATCTCGGCCCGGCCGCCGTAGTTGACGCAGAAGTACAGCGTCATCCTGTCGTTGTCCTTTGTCTGCTCCTGGGCGACCTGGAGCTCCTGCACGACGGACTTCCACAGCTTCGGCATCCGTCCCACCCAGCGGATGCGGATGCCCAGCTCGTCCATCTCGTCGCGGCGGCGGCGGATGACGTCCCGGTTGAAGTTCATCAGGAACTTCACCTCGTCCGGCGAGCGCTTCCAGTTCTCCGTGGAGAAGGCGTACAGCGAGAGGTTCTTGACGCCCATCTCGATGCAGCCCTTGAGGACGTCCATGACGACGCTCTCGCCGACCTTGTGGCCCTCGGTGCGCGGGAGTCCCCGCTCCTTGGCCCAGCGGCCGTTGCCGTCCATCACGACGGCGACGTGCCTGGGCACCAGCTCCGCGGGGAGCTTCGGGGGGTGGCTCCGGAGGGGTGCGGCTCGGGGACTTGTAGGTGCGCCGGTTACGGCCGCCGAGGATTCCGCGTACTTCCATGAGCTTCTCTCGTCTCCCTGTGTCACTTCTCTACGTACCGCAGCGAGCGCAGTCCCCGCTCCAGGTGCCAGTGCAGATAGGCGGACACCAGTCCGCTCCCCTCCCTGACATGACGCGCCTCGCACGCGTCCGCCGTCTCCCAGTCGCCGGTGAGCAGCGCGCTCAGCAGGGTGACGGCCTCAGCAGAGGGTACGACGCTGCCGGGCACCCGGCAGTCGCCGCATATGACGCCGCCCGCGGCGACGGAGAAGAACCGGTTCGGACCGGACATCCCACACTTCGCGCAGTCCTCGAAGCTCGGTGCGTAGCCGTTCACGGCGAGGGACCGCAGCAGGAACGCGTCGAGGATGAGGTTGGGCGCGTGCTCGGCGCGGGAGAGGGTGCGCAGGCCGCCGACGAGCAGCAGGTACTGCTGGACCGCGGGCTCGCCCTCGTGGTCGGTGAACCGTTCGGCGGTCTCCAGCATGGCCGTGCCCGCGGTGTAGCGGGCGTAGTCGGCGACGATGCCGCCGCCGTACGGCGCGATCGTCTCGCTCTGGGTGCACAGGGGAAGGCCGCGGCCGACCAGTTCACTGCCGCGGGCGAAGAACTGCACGTCCACGTGGGAGAAGGGTTCGAGCCTGGCCCCGAACTTGGACTTGGTGCGCCGGACGCCGCGTGCGACGGCACGCACCCGCCCGTGGCCGCGGGTCAGGATCGTGATGATCCGGTCGGCCTCGCCCAGTTTCTGCGTACGCAGCACGACGCCGTCGTCCCGGAACAAGCTCATGCGTCCATTGTCGCCCACCGGGGTCCCGGCCGGCCGCGGTCACCGCTCCGTGACGCTTTCGGTGCCCGCGGCCGGTACGACGAGCCCGGACTCGTACGCCACGATGACCAGCTGGGCACGGTCCCGGGCGGCCAGTTTGCCCATGATCCGGCTGACGTGGGTCTTGGCGGTGAGCGGGCTGAGGGAGAGGGTTTCCGCGATCTCGGTGTTGTTCAGGCCCCGGGCGACGAGACCGAGCACCTGGCGCTCCCTGTCCGTGAGGCAGTCCGGACCGGCCACGGCGCCCGGGGCGGGCGCGGTGGGGGCGCTCAGCACCCGGGCGATCAGCCGGGCCGTGGGGCCGGGCGAGAGGAGGGCCTCACCCGCGGCCACCGTGGTGATGGCCGCGAGGAGTTCGGCCGGTCTGGTGTCCTTGACCAGGAAGCCGGAAGCGCCCGCGCGCAGCGCCTCGACGACGTGTTCGTCGGTGTCGTACGTCGTGAGGACGAGCACCTTCACCCCGGCGAGGTCCTCGTCGGCGGCGATACGGCGGGTGGCCTCGATGCCGTCGAGGTCGGGCATCCGGATGTCCATGACGACGAGGTCGGCCCGTGCGCTGCGGGCCAGCTCCACCGCCTCCAGGCCGTTGCCCGCCTGGCCGACGACCGTCATGCCCGGGTCCGACTCGACGAGCATCGCGAAGGCGGCCCGGACGAGCGTCTGGTCGTCGGCGAGCAGGACCCGGATCACAGCGCCGCCCGCCGGACCGGCACGCCGCCGGCCGGCGCCGCCGCGGGCGTCCGCGCCCGCGCCGCCGGGCGCTCCCGGGCCGGGGCGGGCGCGCTCTCCGGGAGCGGCAGCACCGCCGTCACCTCGAAGCCGCCGCCGGGGCGCGGCCCGACGCTCAGCGTGCCGCCGGTGCTGCGGGCCCGCTCCCGCATCCCCACGATGCCGAACCCCGTGCCCACAGCGCCCTCCTGGCAGCCCAGGCCGTCGTCGGTGACCCTGACCCGCAGCGCGGCGCCGCCGGACTCCGGGCCCACGGTCACCGTGATCCGCACGCCGGGTCCCGCGTGCCGTACCGCGTTGGTCAGGGACTCCTGCACGATCCGGTAGGCGGCGGCGCCGGTCGCCGGGGCGAGCCGGCCCGGCGGGGTCCGTACCGAGAGGTCCACCCGCGCCCCGGCCGCCTCGGCCGCCCGCACGAGACCGGGCAGCGCGGCGAGGTCGGGCAGCGGCCCCTCGCCCTCCCCGGAACCGGCGCGCAGCACCCGCAGGGTGGTACGCAGTTCGGCGCGGGCCTCGCGGCAGGTCTCGGCGATGTCGTCGAGGGACCTGGCGACCGCCTCCCGGTCCAGCCGGTCGGGGTCGACGGTCAGGATGTGCGAGGCCACCGAGGTCTGCACGCCGATCACGGTGATGCTGTGGGCCAGCAGGTCGTGCAGATCGCGGGCGATCCGCAGCCGCTCCTCGGCCACCCGGCGCGCGGCCTCCTCCTCGCGGGTGCGTTCCGCCCGTTCGGCGCGCTCGGCCATCGAGGCGACGCACTGCCGGTAGAAGCGGACGTCGACGCCGCAGAACAGCACGGCGATGATCCAGCCCGAGATCCGCAGGAGTTCGAGGCCCTGGTGGGTGTCGATGGTGCTGACCACCGTCACCATCCCGCCGAGCACGACCGCGCCGGTCAGGATGGTGCGCAGCGGTCTGCCGGTCACCGCGACCGTGTAGAGCGCGATGAGGGTCTGCGGCATCGGCGCCCCGTGGGCGTTGTCGAGCAGGTGGTAGGTCATGAGGACCGGAACCATCGCGGACAGCACCAGGACCGGGCTCGTGCGCCGCCACACCAGCAGCAGGGCACTGGCCGCCAGCAGGACCCAGCCGAGCGCGTCGGGGCTCCGCCCGTCGTCGGTCACGAGGGCGAGTACGAAGGACAGCGCACCGGCGCCCCCGGCGATGAGGGCGTCGGTGCGCTGTTTGTGCGGGGCGTCCATGGGGTCGCGGTTGACGACGGCCAGAAGGCGCGCGCCGCGGCGCGTGGTTCGGGGTGCGGACACGCTGCCATCCTCCGGCATGGGTACGGGCACCGTCAGCGGGTTGCGACGAGTTCCGGTTCGCGGGGCGCGTCGGGTCCGTCGGCCGGGGGCTTGTGGCTGAGCGCCCCGGGCCACCAGACCGTGCGTCCCAGGGCGACGCTCGCCGAGGTCACCAGGTAGGTGCGGACCAGGAAGGTGTCGAGCAGCACACCGACCGCGATGACGAAGCCGAGTTCGGCCAGCGCCACCATCGGCATGCTCATCAGCACCCCGAAGGTCGCCGCGAGCACCAGTCCGGCCGAGGCGATCACCGCTCCCGTGGTCCGCAGCGCGGTGAGCGCGGCCGCTGTCGGTTCGGCCCCGGACAACGCCTCCTCCCGCATGCGGTGCATCAGGAAGATGCCGTAGTCGACACCGAGTGCCACCAGGAAGACGAAGGAGAGCAGGGGCAGTCCCGGATCGGTGCCCTCGAATCCGAGGACCGGTTCGAAGACGAGTCCGGCGATGCCGAGGGAGGCCCCCAGACGGCGACGACCGCGGCGACGAGCATCAGCGGGGCGAGGAGGCTGCGCAGCAGGACGACGAGGATCAGCAGGACGGAGAGGACGACGAGCGGTACGACGACCTTCAGGTCACGGGCGTTGGTCTGCTCCAGGTCCAGCTGCTGGGCGCTGGGTCCGCCGACGTGGCTGCCGGGCAGGGAGCGCAGGGCCTCGATGGTGGCCCGCTCCCCGGCCGACTCGGGCCGGTGCTGGGGGACGACGGAGATCTCGGTCCAGCCGCCGCCGCTGCGGCCGCGTTCGACGGAGACGACCCCTTCGGTGCCGCGGACCTCGGCGAGAGCCGCGTCCGCCCGGCCGGTGGGCGCGATGACGGTGATCGGCTGGGTCCCGCTGTCGGGGTAGGCGCTGCCGAGCGTCTCCATGGCACTGATCGAGTCCGGCGTGCTGGTGAAGAAGTCCTGCTGCTTGAGGTCACCGGGCAGGGCGAAGGCGCCGAGGGACAGCGCGCCCAGCAGGACACCGCCGGAGAGGAGCACGGCGACGGGCCTGCGCCCGGCGGAGCTGCCCATCGCGGCGAACAGCGAACGGCGCTGCTTCGGCACGCTCCCGTACGCGGGACGATCGGCCAGAAGACGTGGCGGCCGAGCAGCACCAGGACGGCGGGCAGCAGGGTCATCATGGCGAAGAGGGCGCACAGCACGCCGACGGCCGCGATGGGCCCCATGCCCCGGCTGCTGTTGAGGTTGGCGGCGAGCAGGCACAGCAGCCCCGCGGCGACGGTCCCGGACGAGGCGACGACGGCGGGCCCGCAGCCGCGCAGGGCGGCGGCCATGGCGTCGTAGGGCTGGGTGAAGCGGCTCAGTTCCTCGCGGTAGCGGGCGACGACCAGCAGCGCGTAGTCGGTTCCCGCGCCGAAGACGAGGATGGTCATCACCCCGGCGCTCTGGCCGCTGATCGTGATGTCGAACCCCTGGTTGAGTCCGTACGCCACGGCCATCGACAGGAAGTCGGCCATTCCGGCGACGACGAGGGGCACCAGCCAGAGGAACGGGCTGCGGTAGATCAGGATCAGCAGGATCGCGACGACGGCGACGGTCGTGTAGAGCAGCGGCCCGCCGAGCGAACCGTAGACCTCCAGGGCGTCGACGTTGAGCGCACCGGGACCGCCGACCTCCACCCTCAGCCCGTCGCCGCCCTTCGCGGTCTCGCGGATCTCACCGACGAACACCGCTCTGACGTCCTCGTCCTGCCCGGGCTCGGTCGAGGAGATCGCGTACATCAGCGTCGTGCCGTCCTGGGACGGCACGCCCCGGGGTACGGCGCTCAGCTCGTGCGCACCGGCGATCGAAGCGGTCTGCTCGTCGGCCTCGGCCCGGTCGGCGGGGGTCAGCCCGCTGTCGCGGTGGTAGACGAGGACGAGGTCGGTGGACTCGCCGCCGGGCAGCGTGTCCTGGATCTTCGCCACCTGCGTGGAGTCGGCGTCGGCCGGCAGATAGTCGACGGCGCGGTCACGCTGCACGTCCCCGAGCTTGCCCGCGAACGGCGCGGCGACCGCGATCAGGGCCACCCAGAACGCGACGACCAGCCACGGCAGCGCCCGCCGCACCCCCGGCCGCATCCGCGTCCCGCTCATTTCCGTACTGGCCCCCATGACGCGGGCCCCCCTCCTGGTCGGTGTCCGGCTCACACCCAGACTCCCGGCAGGAAGGGACCGGCTCGTCACACGAGGGACCGACTTCAGGACTACTGCCCGAGGCGTCAGGCCCGCCCGACTACTCCCGGGGGAGTACGGCGGCTCCTAGGAGGGCGTGCGCGCTGCGGCGGCCAGCAACCGGGCCGTGTCCTCGGCGCGCAGGGACAGCGCGCTGCCCACCGTGGACAGCACCTCGCGCTCCGCCGGGCTGTACGGGCCGTCCGCGAGGGCGATCCGGGCGCCCTGGAGCAGTACCGACTCCCGCCCGGCGGCGGCCAGGTGAGGGGCGAGCGGTTTCAGCACCTCGTGCAGCTCGATGGCCAGGGTCGCCCCGCACGCCTCGGCCGCGGGGTCGGAGCCGGGTCCGTGCCCGGTGTCGGCGGCGAGCACCTCGACGATGATGGAGAGCTGCTCCTGCGTGCAGTCCTGCAGCCCGGCGTCGCGCACGGTGGCGACGGCGGTCTCCAGGACCGTACGGGAGCCCGTGCCGCCCGCCGCGAGGACGCCCAGGGTGACGGTGTGCACGGCGTCCCTGAGCATCGCGGAGAACCGGGTGGTGGTGGGGTGGCCGAGGACTTCGGTCGGGAAGTGGTCCCGGCAGACGGCGCATTCGACGACGGTGCCCGCGCGGCCGCGCCGCAGCAGAGGCACCCCGAGGACGGTGAAGCGGCGGCGCCCGTCGAGGCGCCGGTAGTTGCGGTCGCCCCCGCAGCCCGGGCAGAAGAACTCCCCGTCACCGACGGTGTCCCAGACGGTGCGGATGCCGTAGATGCGCAGTCTTATGGCGCGTTGTCCTTTGGCTGACCGCACGTCGCACACCTCCGTAACGCTCCGGCAACATTGCCGCGTGGGACGTGATGTTAACCACACCTTCGAGGCGGCGTCAGCACTCCGGATGTCACAACCCGCGGAGATGGCCGAACCCCGCCCACCCTGCTCGGGCGGACGGGGTGCTGGAGCCGGACGGTAACGCGGCTTATCGCACGTTCGTCCGCAAGGGAGCCGGACGGCGGCGGAGCGTCATCGCGTCGCGCGGTTGACCGCGGAGACGACCGCCTTGAGCGAGGCACGGGTGGTGTTGGCGTCGATCCCGATGCCCCAGAGCACCTTGCCGTCGATCGCGCACTCGATGTACGAGGCCGCCTGGGCGCTCGCGCCCTCGCTCATGGTGTGCTCGGTGTAGTCGAGCAGACGGGCGTCGATGCCGATGGCCTGCAGCGCTTCGAAGAAGGCGGAGATCGGGCCGTTGCCGGTACCCGTCAGCACGGTGTCCGTGCCGTCCACGGTCGCCTCGACGGTGAGGGTGTCCCGGCCGTCGGTGTCGGTCGTGCTCTGCCCGGAGCGGAGCTGTACGCGCCCCCAGGCGTTCTCCGGGTTGGGCAGGTACTCGTCCTGGAACGTGGACCAGATCTGGGCCGGCGTGACCTCGCCGCCCTCGGCGTCGGTCTTGGCCTGAATGATCCGGGAGAACTCGATCTGCATCCGGCGCGGCAGGTCCAGCTTGTGGTCGTTCTTCAGGACGTACGCGATGCCGCCCTTGCCGGACTGCGAGTTGACCCGGATGACCGCCTCGTACGAGCGGCCGACGTCCTTGGGGTCGATCGGCAGGTACGGCACGGCCCATTCCAGGTCGTCGACGGTCACACCCTCGCCCCGTGCGGCCGCGTCGGCCTCCATGGCGTCGAAGCCCTTCTTGATGGCGTCCTGGTGGGAGCCGGAGAAGGCGGTGTAGACCAGGTCGCCCGCGTACGGGTGGCGGGGGTGGATCTCCATCTGGTTGCAGTACTCGGACGTACGGCGGATCTCGTCGATCTGCGAGAAGTCGATCTCCGGGTCGACGCCCTGCGAGAACAGGTTCATGCCCAGCGTGACCAGGTCGACGTTGCCGGTGCGCTCACCCTGTCCGAACAGGCAGCCCTCGATCCGGTCCGCGCCCGCCATGATCGCCAGTTCGGCGGCGGCGACGGCGGTACCGCGGTCGTTGTGCGGGTGGACCGAGAGGCAGACGTGCTCCCGCCGGGTCAGGTGGCGTGACATCCACTCGAAGCGGTCCGCGTGCGTGGACGGCGTCGAGCGCTCCACGGTCGCGGGCAGGTTCAGGATGATCTCCCGGCCCGCCTCCGGCTGCCAGACGTCGCAGACCGCCTCGCAGACCTCCAGGGCGAAGTCCAGCTCGGTGTCGGTGAAGATCTCCGGGCTGTACTGGTAGCCGAAGACCGTCTCCGGGCCGAGGATCTTCTCGGCGTACTCCATCACCAGCCGGGTGCCGTCCACGGCGATCTGCTTGATGTCGGCCTTGGAACCGCGGAAGACCACCCGGCGGAACGTCGGCGCCGTGGCGTTGTACAGGTGCACGGTGGCCCGGTGGGCGCCGTGCAGGGACTCCACGGTGCGCTCGATCAGGTCCTCGCGGGCCTGCGTCAGGACGGAGATCGTCACGTCCTCGGGGATCGCGCCCTCTTCGATGATGGAACGCACGAAGTTGAAGTCGGTGTCACCGGAGGACGGGAAACCGACCTCGATCTCCTTGTAGCCCATGCGTACGAGCAGATCGAACATCTCGCGCTTGCGGGCCGGGGACATCGGGTCGATCAGGGCCTGGTTGCCGTCCCGCAGATCGGTGGACAGCCAGCGGGGCGCCCGGGTGATCCGCTGCTCGGGCCACGTGCGGTCGGGGATGTCCACGGCCTCGTACCCGCCGTACTTGTGGACGGGCATCCCGGAGGGCTTCTGGAGCCGCGTGGCGTTGGTGACGGGGGTGGGGCGGCCGACGGTGGGCTCGACGGGCTTCGCTGCGGTCATGGCTCAAGGCTCCTGGGGGTCCGGCGTGGGAACGGCCGACTGTGTCGCTGCAACACCGGACTCCGCGGGGAGGGGGTCGGCCTACAACTACAGACCCTCGCCGCGGCAGCTAAGAAGGAGCAGCCAGAAACGCATGATGCGGCGAGACTACCCGAGAGGCGCCCGGGACGCCGGTGTCGTATCAGTATGCGGGACCACGCCATCGGTAACGGGTGAACGGTGACTCATCACTCCATTTCGTCAATCATCGTCGCAATCAGCGACAAGAGCGTCACACGGTGCCACTGTTCTCCGCATGCAGCCTCGACTCAGCAACGGGCCTGGCCCCGTCCTGTGCACCATCGTGCCGCCCCAGATCCTCGACAGGCTCTCGCAGTCGGACGACCCCCTCCTGTCAGGTCCGGCGCGCCGGACGCTGGAGGCGGACGGCGTCAGGCGCGCCCGCCGCCGGCTGACCGCCCTGGCCACCGTTCCCGCCTTCCGGACCGCCTCGGGAACTCCCCCCACCACACCGCACCGCACCCTGTACGACTGCCGTCACGGCACCGACCTGCCGGGGCACAAGGTGCGCGGCGAGGGCGAGGACCCCACCCAGGACGCGAGCGTCAACCGTGCGTACGCGGGACTGGGCGCCACCTTCGACCTGCTGCACACCGAGTACGGCCGCAGTTCCATCGACGGCAACGGGCTGCCCCTGACCGGCTCCGTGCACTACGGCGAGAAGTACAACAACGCCTTCTTCGACGGCGAGCAGATGGTGTTCGGCGACGGGGACGGGGAGATCTTCCTCGACTTCACCCTCGCCGTCGACGTGATCGCCCACGAACTGGCGCACGGGCTGACGCAGTACACGGCCAACCTGGTCTACGAGGGCCAGTCCGGTGCGCTCAACGAGTCCGTGTCGGACGTCTTCGGCGCGCTGGTGAAGCAGTACTCGCTCTGCCAGAACGCGCGGGAGGCCGACTGGCTGATCGGCGCGGGACTGCTCGCGCCCCGGGTGAGCGGGGTCGCCCTGCGCTCGATGAAGGCTCCCGGCACGGCGTACGACGACGACGTGCTGGGCAAGGACCCGCAGCCGGCGACGATGGACGACTACATCCAGACGGACGAGGACAACGGCGGGGTCCACCTCAACTCGGGCATCCCCAACCGCGCGTTCTACCTGCTGGCCACCGCTCTCGGCGGCAACGCGTGGGAGCGGGCGGGCCACATCTGGTACGACGTGCTGACCGGCGGTGAACTGGCGGCGGACGCGGAGTTCGCGGAGTTCGCCCGGCTGACGGTGGCAGCGGCGAAGACGCGGTTCGGCGCGGGCGACGAGGCGGAGGCGGTGGTCAAGGCGTGGTCGGAGGTAGGCGTCCCCACGACCTCCACCCCGGCCGCCCCGAGCCCGTCCGTGGACTGAGGACGCCTTCTTGAGCCCGCCCGGCGGTTGAGGGCACCATGGGAGACCGTCCGGCGTTCCAGGACGTCCGAGAACCCGCACCACCGACCCCAGGCAGGAACCCATGCGGATCGAGGTGAGCAGGACCGGCGGATTCGCCGGCATCGCGCTGCGCCGCGAGGTGGACACCCGCGGCCTGCCCGACGCGGCGGAATGGGAGGCCCTGGCCGAATCCGCGCTCACCGGCGCCGACGCCAGCGCACCCGGCGTCCCGGACGGCTTCCACTACCGGATCACGGTCGGCGACCGCACCGCCCGGTGCGCCGACCCCCAGCTGACCGAGGCCCAGCGCACGCTGATCTCACGCGTCCTCAAGGAGGGCGCGTGAGAGACGCGTACGCCGGGAGGCCACCCGCCTAGAAGCCCAGCTTCCGCAGCTGCTTCGGGTCCCGCTGCCAGTCCTTGGCGACCTTCACGTGCAGGTCGAGGTAGACCGGCGTACCCAGCAGCGCCTCGATGTGCTTGCGGGACTTCGTGCCGACCTCCTTGAGCCGCTTGCCCTGCGGGCCGATGATGATGCCCTTCTGGCTGGGCCGCTCGATGTACACGTTCGCGTGGATGTCCAGCAGCGGCCTGTCCGCGGGCCGGTCCTCGCGCGGCAGCATCTCCTCGACGACCACCGCGATCGAGTGCGGCAGCTCGTCCCGTACGCCTTCCAGCGCGGCCTCGCGGATCAGTTCCGCGACCATGACCATCTCGGGCTCGTCGGTGAGGTCGCCCTCCGGGTAGAGCGGCGGGCTCACCGGGAGCAGCGGGGCGATCAGGTCGGCCAGCAGCTCCACCTGGTCGCCCTTGACCGCGGAGACCGGGACGATCTCGGCCCACTCGAAGCCGAGCTCCTCGCCGAGGCGCGAGACGGCCAGCAGCTGCTCGGCGAGCGTCTTGGAGGCGACCAGGTCGGTCTTGGTGATGATCGCGATCTTCGGCGTCTTCTTGATACCCGCGAGTTCCTTGATGATGAACTTGTCGCCGGGGCCGAGCTTCTGGTCGGCGGGCAGGCAGAAGCCGATGACGTCGACCTCGGCCCAGGTGGTCCGCACGACGTCGTTCAGCCGCTCTCCGAGCAGCGTGCGCGGCTTGTGGAGGCCCGGGGTGTCGACCAGGATCAGCTGCGCGTCCTCGCGGTGCACGATGCCGCGCACCGTGTGCCGGGTGGTCTGGGGGCGGTTCGAGGTGATCGCCACCTTCTGACCGACCAGAGCGTTCGTGAGGGTGGACTTGCCCGCGTTGGGGCGGCCGACGAAGCAGGCGAAGCCGGCCCGGTGGGGGGCGTTGTTCTCAGGGGTACGAGCGCTCATGGCGCCCATTCTCCCCGATCGCGACGGCTGCGGCGTACAACGGGCCGCCGCGGACCTCGTCGCGGACGCCTGAGGAGACGTCCGGCAGCCAGGGGCGGGCCCGTGTCCACCCGGCCCGTACCCGTTTCGGCGGCCACCCGCGGGTCTGCGGGGAACGGCGAGGAAGGCCGTCGCGGGCCGGGCGGCGGACGGGAGTCAGCCCGCCGGGGTGGTGAGCCGCAGCGCGCCGTCGGGGCCCGCCAGCAGGACCGGGGTCCCCGGGCCGCCCAGGTCGCGTACCGCCGCACGGTCCGCTTCCGCGGCGGTGCCGGCCTCGGTGACCACGGCCGCGGCCTCCAGGGAGTTCGCGCCGCTCGCCACGGCCATCGCGACCGCGGTCCGCAGTGCGCTGAGCTTCAGCGAGGCGAGGTCGACGGTGCCCGCGACGTACGTACGCCCTGTCTCGTCACGGACAGCGGCGCCCTCGGGCACCCCGTTGCGCGCCCGGGCGGAACGGGCCAGCGTGATGAGTTTGCGGTCCTCGGCGGCGGGCCCGGGGCTCTGGGGGTCGGTGCTCTCGGTCATGGCCCGAGCATAGGCCAGGGCCATGACAGGGGACGGGCCGGTCAGGGACGGTCCAGGCGGAGCCGTTGCGCCCGTGGCAGGCCCGCCACGACCAGGTCGTAGGAGTCCTCGATCAGCTCGCGGAGCCTCGCGTCGGGAAGGTCCGGGACCGTCACGGTGTTCCAGTGGCGCTTGTTCATGTGCCATCCGGGGACGATCGCCGCGTGCTCCTCGCGGAGCCGGATCGCGTCGTCCGGGTCGCACTTCAGATTCACCGTCAGCGGGCGCGCGTCCAGCACACTGAGCGCGAACATCTTGCCGAGCACCTTGAAGACCGACGCCTCAGGGCCGAACGGGAACTCCTCCACGCTCGCGTTGAACCCCAGGCAGAACGCCCTCAACTCCTGCGGGGTCACCGGGCCTCGGCCCTCTCGGGTTCCGCGAGCACCGTGACGATCTTGTTCCGGCGGCCCGCCGGGGACTCGGCGGTCAGCCGGAGGCTTCGGCCGTCGGGCAGCTCCACCACGGAGGAGGCACCCGCGATCGGGACCCGGCCGAGCGCCTTGGCCAGGAGGCCGCCGACCGTCTCCACGTCCTCGTCGTCGTACTCGTCGAGGCCGAACAGCTCGCCGAGGTCACCGATGTCGAGCCTGGCCGTGACCCGGAAGCGGCCGTTCTCCAGCTCCTGGACCGGCGGCAGCTCCCGGTCGTACTCGTCGGTGATCTCGCCGACGATCTCCTCCAGGATGTCCTCGATGGTGACGATGCCCGCCGTGCCGCCGTACTCGTCGATGACGACCGCGACGTGGCTGCGGTCCTGCTGCATCTCGCGCAGCAGGTCTCCGGCGTTCTTCGTGTCCGGCACGAACGCGGCGGGCCGCATCGCCGTGGAGACCGGATCGGCCTCCGACTCGCGGTTGACGTGCGTCTTGCGGACCAGGTCCTTCAGGTACACGACGCCGACGACGTCGTCCTCGTTCTCGCCGGTCACCGGTATGCGCGAGAACCCCGAGCGCAGTGCGAGCGTGAGCGCCTGACGGATCGTCTTGTGCCGCTCTATGCAGACCAGGTCCGTACGCGGCACCATCACCTCGCGCACCAGCGTGTCACCGAGCTCGAAGACCGAGTGCACCATGCGGCGCTCGTCGTCCTCGATCAGCGACTCCTGCTCGGCCAGGTCGACCATCGCGCGCAGTTCGGCCTCACTGGCGAACGGTCCCTTGCGGAACCCCTTGCCCGGCGTCAGCGCGTTGCCCAGCAGGATCAGCAGTTGCGGGATCGGGCCCATGATCCTGGCCAGCGGCAGCAGCACGTACGCCGCCGCCGTCGCCGTGTTCAGCGGGTGCTGGCGTCCGATGGTGCGCGGGGAGACGCCGATGGCGACGTACGAGACGAGGACCATGACACCCATCGCCACGGCCAGCGCCTCCCAGGTCTCCGGGAACTCCCGCAGGCAGGCGTACGTGACGAGCACGCCGGCCGACATCTCGCAGGCCACCCGCACCAGCAGGGCGACGTTGAGGTAGCGGGTCGGGTCGGCCGCGACCTGCTCCAGTTTCGCGCTGCCGCGGCGCGCGGCGCGGACCGCCTCGGCGGCCCGGAAGCTCGACGTGCGGGCGATGCCGGCCTCGGCGCAGGCCGCGAGCCATCCGAGGACGACCAGCAGGACGGCGCCGGAGACCAGGGGCACGCTCACGAGACGGTGGGGGCCGGGGACGGACCCGCCATCCCGCGCTCACCGCGCCAGCCGTCCACGATCGCCGCCTGGAGGCCGAACATCTCGGCCTTCTCGTCCGGCTCCTCGTGGTCGTAGCCGAGGAGGTGCAGCACCCCGTGGACGGTGAGGAGCTGGAGCTCCTCGTCCATGGAGTGCCCCGTCTCGGCCTCCTCGCCCTGCCGCTTCGCGACCTCGGGGCACAGGACGATGTCACCGAGCAGCCCCTGCGGGGGCTCCTCGTCGTCCTTGACCGGCGGCCGCAGCTCGTCCATCGGGAAGGACATGACATCCGTCGGGCCGGGAAGGTCCATCCACTGCATGTGGAGCTGCTCCATGGCGTCGCTGTCCACGACGATCACCGAGAGCTCGGAGAGCGCGTGGATGCGCATCCGTGCCAGTGCGTAGCGGGCGATGTCGAGGATCGCCTGCTCGTCGACCTCGGTTCCGGACTCGTTGTTGACGTCGATCGACATGGTGCGCTGTGACTACTTCCCGTTGGGGCGTTCTTGGCTGTCGTACTTCTCGTACGCGTCGACGATACGGCCGACCAGCTTGTGCCGGACGACGTCCTGGGAGGTGAGCCGGGAGAAGTGCACGTCCCGGACGCCTTCCAGGATGTCCTGGACCTGCCGCAGACCGCTCTTCGTGCCGCTCGGGAGGTCGACCTGGGTGACGTCACCCGTGACGACGATCTTCGATTCGAAGCCGAGCCGGGTCAGGAACATCTTCATCTGCTCGGCGCTGGTGTTCTGCGCCTCGTCGAGAATGATGAAGGCGTCGTTCAGCGTTCTCCCGCGCATGTACGCCAGGGGCGCCACCTCGATCGTGCCCGCCGCCATCAGGCGCGGGATCGAGTCGGGGTCGAGCATGTCGTGCAGTGCGTCGTAGAGCGGACGCAGGTACGGGTCGATCTTGTCGAAGAGCGTGCCGGGCAGGAAGCCGAGCCGCTCTCCCGCCTCGACGGCGGGCCGGGTCAGGATGATCCGGCTGACCTGCTTGGACTGGAGCGCCTGGACCGCCTTCGCCATGGCGAGATAGGTCTTGCCGGTGCCCGCGGGGCCGATGCCGAAGACGATCGTGTGCTTGTCGATCGCGTCGACGTACCGCTTCTGGTTGAGGGTCTTGGGGCGGATGGTGCGACCGCGGCTGGAAAGGATGTTCTGGGTGAGGACGTCGGCGGGGGTCTCGGAACCGTCCCCGTCGCCGTTGTCGCTCGCCCTGAGCATGGCGATCGAGCGTTCCACTGCGTCCTCCGTCATCGGCAGACCGGTGCGGAGCACCAGCACCATCTCGTCGAACAGTCGCTGGATCAGGATGACGTCCGGTGCGTCCCCGACAGCGCTGATTTGGTTGCCCCGGACATGGATGTCGACTGCCGGGAACGCCGTTTCGATCACGCGCAGCAGCGAGTCGCCCGATCCCAGGAGCATCACCATGGGGTGTGCGGCGGGAATCCTGATCTGGGCACGCGCCTGCGGCTGTGTGGGTGTCTGAGTCATGGGCCGGCCCTCGGGCCTGCGCATACCTCCCGTTGCAGGGTTCTCGCTGCTCGACAACCTCTGGAGCACCAAGCCTACGACTACCCACTGACAAGTCAGAAGGAATTTCGAGGTCCGTGTACCCCCGCGCTACTGCCGGAACCCGATCGTCGGCACGGCACGGCGCAGCGGCCAGGAACGGCTCGTGGCCGGCAGCAGCTCCTCCAGGAAGGCGTACCGCTCCAGGGCCGCCGGGTCCTGGCCCGCGTGGGTGCGCACCTGCTGCCACCAGGCGGCGATCTCCGCCCAGCCCGGCGCGGACAGTGAGCCGCCGAACTCCTGGACGGAGAGCGCGGCGGTCAGGCCGGCGAACGCCAGGCGGTCGGCGAGCGGCCAGCCGGCCAGGGTCCCGGTGACGAATCCGGCGACGAAGACGTCTCCCGCCCCGGTCGGGTCGAGTGCCTCCACCTCGATGGCGGGTACCTCAGCGCCCGCACCGGTCGTCCCGTCCACCGCGTAGGCGCCTTCCGCCCCGAGGGTGACCACGGCGAGCGGCACCCGTTCGGCGAGGGCGTGCGCCGCCGAGCGGGGGCAGTCGGTCCGGGTGTAGCGCATGGCCTCCTCGGCGTTGGGGAGGAAGGCCGCGCAGTGTTCCAGTCCGGGCAGGGCGTCCAGGTCCCAGCGTCCGGTCTCGTCCCAGCCGACGTCCGCGAAGATCTGGGCGCCGTTGCGTGCCGCCGTACCCACCCAGGGTTCGCTGCGGCCCGGGACGAGGGAGGCGACGGCGGCGCGGGCGCGCGGCGGGCAGTGCGGGAACGTCAGGCCGGGGACGGTGCCCGCCGCGGGGGCGGGGGCCTCGTGGCCGTGCGAGACCATGGTCCGTTCGCCCTCGTACGCCATGGAGACGGTGACGGGCGAGTGCCAGCCGGGCACGGTGTACGACATCGACAGGTCGATGCCCTCGCCCTGTTCGAGCGCGTCCCGGCAGTACTCCCCGTAGTGGTCGTCCCCGAAGGCCGCGGCCATCGAGGTGCGCAGGCCGAGCCGGGCGAGCGCGGTGGCCATGTTGGCGATGCCGCCGGGGCTCGATCCCATGCCTCGCGCCCAGGACTCCGTACCGCGCACGGGTGCGCTGTCCAGGCCGGTGAAGATGATGTCGAGGAAGACCGTACCGGTCAGGAAGACGTCGCATGCCGGGTCCTGCGGGACCCGCAGGCCGACGAGCGGATCGATGCCTGGGCTGCCTGTGCTCACCGCGCGCTCCCGGTCGTACGAGATCGGAACAGTCGAGATCCGGCCAGTCTGCCCGATCCGCAGGGGCATCCGGTGAGCGCACCCCGCGGACACGCGCCCTGGCCCGCGCGAACACCCGCTGCCACCGACCTCCCAGACCGCGCGCTCAGTCGAACACGTACGCCTCGACCTCGGAGAGGTAGCGCTCCCTGCGCTCCTCGTCGTGGTCGAGGAAGGCCGCGTCGAAGGAGTTGCGGGCCAGGGTGCGCAGGTGCTCGTGGTCCAGGCCGAGCGCCTCGTGGACCGCGTGGAAGGTGTCTCCGACGTATCCGCCGAAGTAGGCCGGGTCGTCGGAGTTCACCGTGCAGAGCAGCCCGGCGTCCATCATGGCCCGCAGGGGGTGCTCCTCCAGGATGTCGATGGCGCGCAGCCGTACGTTGGACAGCGGGCAGAGCGTGAGCGGTACGCGGTCGGCTGCCAGCCTCTTCACCAGTTCCGGGTCCTCCATGCAGCGCAGCCCGTGATCGATGCGCTCGGCCCCGAGGACGTCGAGGGCCTCGGTGATGTAGGCGGGCGGGCCCTCCTCGCCCGCGTGGGCGACCTTGCGCAGTCCGAGGGCGCCGGCCGCCTCGTACGCCTCGCGGAACTTCGCCGGCGGGTGGCCGAGCTCGGCGGAGTCGAGGCCGACTCCGCTGATCCGGTGCAGATACGGCTTCGCCGCCTCCAGGGTCTCCAGTGCCGACTCGGCCGACAGGTCGCGCAGGAAGCACATGATCAGCTGGGTGGAGACGCCGTGGGTCTCCTCGGACCGGTCCAGTGCCCGGCCGAGTCCTTCGACGACGGTGCCGATCGGGATGCCCCGGGCGGTGTGCGCCTGCGGGTCGAAGAAGATCTCCGCGTGCCGGACGCCCTGGGCCGCGGCGCGGGTGAGGTAGGCGTTGGCGAGGTCCTCGAAGTCCTCCTCGGTGCGCAACACGGCCATCAGCGCGTAGTAGAGGTCGAGGAAGGTCTGGAGGTCGTCGAAGAGGTAGGCGGTGCGCAGCTCTTCGGTGTCGGCGAAGGGCAGCGTCACCCCGTTGCGTCCGGCGAGTGCGAAGGCCAGCTCGGGTTCGAGGGTGCCTTCGATGTGGAGGTGGAGTTCTGCCTTGGGGATGTGCACGGTGTCTCGCTCACGAACGGTGGTACTGAGGGGATTTCAGAGGTGCCTGGTGGGCACGGGGACCCGCATGAGGTCCTGGGCGACGGTCAGTGCGCCCGTGAAACCGGCGGCTCTGGCCTGGGTCTCGAAGAGGCCGGGATCGTCGTACCGCTGCGAGAAGTGGGTCAGCACCAGGTGCCGTACGCCCGCTTCCGCCGCCACCCGGGCGGCCTGCCCGGCGGTCAGGTGGCCGTGGTCGGTGGCGAGCCGTTCGTCCTCGTCGAGGAAGGTCGACTCGATGACGAGCAGGTCGCAGCCCTCGGCGAGCGCGTACACGCCGTCGCACAGTCTGGTGTCCATGACGAACGCGAACCGCTGTCCACGTCGGCGTTCGGACACGGCGTCGAGCGGGACCCCGCCGAGGGAGCCCTCGCGCTGGATGCGGCCGACGTCCGGGCCCCTGATGCCGTGTTCGGCGAGCTTCCCGGGAAGCATGCGCCGCCCGTCCGGCTCGGTCAGCCGGTAGCCGTAGGAGTCGACGGGGTGGGAGAGCCGGTGGCTGTCCAGGGTGTAGGCGTCGGTGGTGGCGATCGGGCCGTCGGCGGCGACGGGGGCTTCGGTCAGCCGTACGGTCTCGCGGTAGGCGGTGGCGTACCGCAGCCGCTCGAAGAAGTGCTGTCCGCTCGCCGGGTAGTGCGCGGTGACGGGGTGCGGGACCTGGTCGAGGTTGATGCGCTGGATCACCCCGGCCAGTCCCAGCGAGTGGTCCCCGTGGAAGTGCGTGACGCAGATCCGGTCGATGTCGTGCGCGGCGACGCCGGCCCGCAGCATCTGGCGCTGGGTGCCCTCGCCGGGATCGAAGAGGATGCCCCCGCCGTCCCACCGCAGCAGATAGCCGTTGTGGTTGCGGTGCCGGGTGGGGACCTGGCTGGCGGTGCCGAGGACGACCAGTTCGCGTACGGACATCAGTGGGGGCCGTCCGCTATCCGGGGGGCCACTGGAGCCCGCGTCCGCCGAGGACGTGGGCGTGCGCGTGGAAGACGGTCTGTCCCGCGCCGGACCCCGTGTTCAGGACGATGCGGTAGCCGCTCCCGGTGACCTTCTCGTCGGCGGCGACGAGACCGGCCTCGCGCAGCACGTCGGCCGCGGTCTCCGGCTCGGCTGCGGCGAGCGAGGCGGCGTCCGGGTAGTGGGCCTTCGGGATGACCAGGACGTGCGTCGGCGCCTGCGGGTTGATGTCGCGGAAGGCGACGGTCGTGGCGCTCTCGCGGACGATGGTCGCCGGGATGTCTCCTGAGACGATCTTGCAGAACAGGCAGTCGGGCTGCGGCTCTCCCGCCATGGCACGGCCTCCTCGGTCGCTGGTGGTCGGATCGCTGGTGATCAGTACGTGGGCATGGTATCCGGGACGGTCCCGCGGAACCGGCGAAGTCCTCCGCCCACCGGCCCGCCGACTGAACCCCCTACCCCCAGCGGCCCGTGCGCCCCAGCAGGAGGGCAGCCGCGGCCGTCCCCGCCGTGGAGGTGCGCAGCACGCTGTGCCCGAGCCGGTACGGACGGGCGCCGGCCTGCGCGAAGGCCGCGAGTTCGTCCGGGGAGACGCCGCCCTCCGGGCCGACGACCAGCACGATCTCCCCACCGGCGGGCAGTACGGCGGTGGCGAGCGGCTCGCTGTCGTGCGCCCGGTCCTCGTGCAGGACGCCCGCGAAGTCGGTGGCGGCCAGCAGGACGGCCACCTGCTTCGTCGTCATCGCCTCGGTCACCTCGGGGAAGCGCACCCGGCGGGACTGCTTCCCCGCCTCGCGGGCCGTACCCCGCCACTTGGCCAGCGACTTGAGGCCGCGCTCCCCCTTCCACTGGGTGATGCAGCGCGAAGCCTGCCACGGCACGATCGCGTCGACGCCCGTCTCCGTCATGGTCTCGACGGCGACCTCCCCGCGGTCGCCCTTGGGGAGGGCCTGGACGACGGTGATACGGGGGCTGGGCAGCGCTTCCTCGCGCACCGGCTCCACGCCGGTGACCAGCAGCCGGTCCTTGCCCTCGGCGGCTCGCACGACCCCTTGCGCCCAGCGGCCCCGCCCGTCGGTCAGGACGACGTCCTCACCCGCGTGCAGCCGCTTCACGGAGACGGCGTGCCGTCCCTCGGGGCCGTCCAGGACGAACTCGGGCCCTGCGGGCAGCTGTTCGACGACGAAGACCGGTGCCGTCACTCGGCACTCCTCACACTCAGGGCCGCGCGGGCGGCCTCCAGTTCGGCGGCGAGCAGGTCGATCAGTTCCCCGGCGGGCAGCTCGCGTGCCATCCGGTGCCCCTGGCCCGCCCACAGGGCCATGCCCTGGGCGTCGCCGGCCTTCGCGGCGGCCCTGCGCAGAGGGCTCGTCAGCTGGTGCACCTCGGGGTAGGCGGCCGGGGCGTAGGGTCCGTGCTCGGTCACGAAGCGGTTGACGAGACCGCGGGCCGGGCGCCCGGAGAACGCCCGGGTCATCGCGGTCCGTACGAACAACGGGCTGGTCAGTGCCTGCTTGTGCAGCGGGTGCGCCCCCGACTCGGGGGTGGCCAGGAAGGCGGTGCCGAGCTGCGCCGCGTCGGCCCCCACCGCGAAGGCGGCGGCGATCTGGGAGCCGCGCATCAGCCCGCCCGACGCGATGAGCGGCAGTCGCACGCTCTCACGCACCTGGGCGAGGAGGGACAGCAGCCCGATGCCGGTGTCGTCGGCCCGCGGGTCGTCGCGGTGCGTGGACCGGTGGCCGCCGGCCTCCACCCCCTGGGCGCAGACGGCGGCGGCGCCCGCCCGCTGCGCGGCCCGCGCCTCCTCGGCGGATGTGACCGTCACCACGGTGTACGTGCCCGCCTGGGCGAAGGCTTCGAGCGTCTGGCGGGAAGGGCAGCCGAAGGTGAAGGAGACGACCGGGACCGGGTCCTCCAGGAGGATCGCGGTCTTGGCCTCGTAGCCGTCGTCCCCGCCGTGGTCCACCTCGCCGAGCGCAGTGCCGTACCAGAGGGCCTCACCGGCGAGCTGGTGCCGGTACACCTCGACGGCGCTGGGGTCGGCATGGCCGGTCCGCGGCATGAAGAGGTTGACGCCGAAGGGCCGGCCTGTCAGTCCGCGCACCTGCTTGATCTCGTTGTACATGCCGTCCGCGGTCTTGTACCCGGCGGCGAGGAAGCCGAGTCCGCCGGCTTCGGCGACAGCGCCGACGAGCTCGGGGCCCGACACTCCGCCCGCCATGGGGGCCTGCACGATCGGATACCGGCAGAGATCGGTCAACGCGGAGGACATGACCGCATCGTGCCACGTCCGCCGCACCGCGCCGAATCAGCCAGGGAGCGGCGCGGACGGTGTCCCGCCGCAGGCCGGACCAGACGCCGCACCGCCCGCCGGTACGAGACCGACGGGCGGTGCGGGGTATGGCCACAAGCGGTGCGGCGCGGACGGTCAGCGACCGTTGAACGCGTCCTTGAGCCGGGAGAACAGCCCTTGCTGTCCTGGCTGGAACTGCCCGGTGGGCCTTTCCTCCCCGCGGAGCTTCGCGAGCTCGCGCAGAACCCGCTCCTGCTCCGCGTCCAGCTTCGACGGGGTCATGACCTCGACGTGCACGATGAGGTCCCCTCGCCCGCCGCCCCGCAGGTGCGTGATGCCCCGGCCGTGCAGCGGGACCGACTGACCGGACTGGGTGCCCGGCCTGATGTCGACCTCCTCCATGCCGTCCAGGGTCTCCAGCGGCACCTGGGTGCCGAGGGCCGCCGCCGTCATCGGGATGGTGACCGTGCAGTGCAGGTCGTCGCCGCGCCGCTGGAACACGGCGTGCGCCAGCTCGTGGATCTCGACGTACAGGTCACCGGCCGGACCACCGCCGGGGCCGACCTCGCCCTCGCCCGCGAGCTGGATGCGGGTGCCGTTGTCGACACCTGCCGGGATCTTCACCGTGAGCGTGCGCCGCGAGCGGATACGGCCGTCCCCGGCGCATTCGGGGCAGGGGGTCGGCACGACCGTACCGAAGCCCTGGCACTGCGGGCAGGGCCGCGAGGTCATGACCTGGCCGAGGAAGGACCGGGTGACCTGCGAGACCTCACCACGGCCGCGGCACATGTCACAGGTCTGCGCGGAGGTGCCGGGGGCTGCGCCCTCGCCGCTGCACGTCGTACAGACGACCGCCGTGTCGACCTGGATGTCCTTGGTCGTGCCGAAGGCCGCCTCGGAGAGGTCGATCTCCAGCCGGATCATGGCGTCCTGGCCGCGCCGGGTCCGCGAGCGCGGCCCGCGCTGGGACGCCGTGCCGAAGAAGGCGTCCATGATGTCGGAGAAGTTGCCGAAGCCGCCCTGTCCGAATCCGCCCGCGCCACCGCCGCCCGAGGCGGACAGCGGGTCGCCGCCGAGGTCGTAGACCTGCTTCTTCTGCGGGTCCGACAGCACCTCGTAGGCGGCGTTGATCTCCTTGAACCGCTCCTGGGTCTTCGGGTCCGGGTTGACATCCGGGTGCAGCTCGCGGGCGAGCCTGCGGAATGCCTTCTTGATCTCGTCCTGAGATGCGTCGCGGCGCACGCCGAGTACGGCGTAGTAGTCCGTGGCCACTTACGACTCCGCCAGGATCTGTCCGACGTAACGTGCCACTGCGCGTACCGCTCCCATCGTTCCGGGGTAGTCCATGCGGGTCGGTCCGACCACGCCGAGTTTGGCGACTGCCTCGTCGCCCGAACCGTAGCCGACCGCGACCACGGACGTGGAGTTGAGGCCCTCGTGGGCGTTCTCGTGACCGATACGTACGGTCATGCCCGAGTCCTTGGCCTCGCCGAGCAGCTTCAGCAGCACGACCTGCTCCTCCAGTGCCTCCAGCACCGGCCGGATCATCACCGGGAAGTCGTGCCCGAAGCGGGTGAGGTTGGAGGTGCCGCCGATCATCAGCCGCTCCTCCGTCTCCTCCACCAGAGTTTCGAGGAGGATCGAGAGGACCGTGGACACGGTGCCCCTGTCCTCGCCCTCGAACGACTCCGGCAAGTCCTGCACCAGCTGCGGGACATCCGCGAAACGGCGCCCCACGACCCGGCTGTTGAGCCGCGCCCGCAGGTCCGCCAGAGATGTCTCGCCGAACGGCGCGGGGCAGTCGATCATACGCTGTTCGACCCGGCCGGTATCCGTGATCAGCACCAGCATCAGCCGGGCGGGGGCCAGCAGGAGCAGTTCCACGTGCCGCACCGTCGAACGGGTCAGCGAGGGGTACTGCACCACGGCGACCTGCCGGGTCAGCTGCGCGAGCAGCCGCACGGTGCGGCCCACGACGTCGTCGAGGTCGACCGCGCCGTCGAGGAAGTTCTGGATGGCCCGGCGCTCCGGCGACGACAGGGGCTTGACGCCCGCGAGCCGGTCGACGAAGAGCCGGTATCCCTTGTCCGTGGGGATACGCCCCGCGCTGGTGTGGGGCTGGGCGATGAAGCCCTCGTCCTCCAGCACCGCCATGTCGTTGCGGACCGTGGCCGGGGAGACCCCGAGGTTGTGCCGCTCGGTCAGCGCCTTGGAGCCGACCGGCTCCTCTGTGCCGACGTAGTCCTGGACGATGGCGCGCAGCACTTCGAGTCTGCGTTCGCTGAGCATCGCGCACACCTCCAGCTGTGAATCCCGGTCCGTCCTGGCACTCTGTGGGTTCGAGTGCCAGCATTCCCCACGGTCAGTGTACGGGGGCGCGGTGGCCCCCGGGCAAGGGCGACCGGCCGCGCCACCGCGAGACCGCGCTGGTCGTTGCCGATAGCGTCGTTGTATGGACGTCTCTTGGGAAGGGCTCGGCTGGGAGCGGTTGGGCAACGGTGTGGGCCGGCGAAGGCTTCCGGTATGGGACGCGACGGCCGCGCTGGTGGCGGGAGCGGACCGTGCGCTGCTCTTCGACACCGGTTCCTCGCTGCGTGAGGGCGCGGAGCTGCGCTCCCAGACGCAGCGTCTCCTGGGCCGGAGGGTGACGCATATCGCACTCAGCCACCCGCACTTCGACCATGTCCTGGGCACCGCGGCGTTCGCGGGGGCCGAGGTGTTCGGTGCGGTCGGTCTGGCGGCTCTGCTCCGGAACGGGAGGGAGGAGCTGCACAGCTCGGCGGTGCGCCACGGGGTGCCCGAGCACGAGGCGGCGGAGGCCGTGGACGTGCTGGTCGCGCCGCGGCACGAGGTGTGCGGGGAGTGGACCCTGGATCTGGGCGGCGGGCTCCAGGTGCTCCTGGCCGACGTCGGGCCGGGTCACAGCGGTCACGACCTGGCGGTGCTGGTGCCCGGCTCGCCCGCCGTGGTGTTCTGCGGGGACCTGGTCGAGCAGTCCGGGGAGCCGCAGGCGGGCAGCGACGCCGTCCCGTCCCGCTGGCCGGCCGCCCTGGACCGGCTGCTCGCGCTGGGGGGTGAGGAGGCGGTGTACGTACCGGGGCACGGGGCGGTCGTGGACGCCGCGTTCGTGCGGGCGCAGCGTGACCGGCTGGCGGCGCGTTTCGGCGTGTCGTGACCGTACTCCGCCGTATCGTTCTCCGATGCGCAGCTACCAGCCGGACCTGACCCCGCCGTGGAAGAAGTCCGTACCGGTCCCCGAGGTCCCCGCCGAGCCCGATCTGGTCGTCGAGGACGCAACCACCGGTTTCTGCGGGGCGGTGATCCGCTGCGAGAAGACGGCCCAGGGGCCGACGGTGACCCTGGAGGACCGCTTCGGCAGGCACCGGGTGTTCCCGATGGAGCCGCGCGGCTTCCTGCTGGAGGGCCGGGTGGTCACGCTGGTCCGCCCCGCATCCGCCACGCCCGCCCGCCCCGCCCGTACGGCGTCCGGTTCGCTGGCGGTGCCCGGGGCACGCGCGCGGGTGGCGCGGGCGGGCCGGATCTACGTGGAGGGCCGCCACGACGCGGAGCTGGTCGAGCGGGTGTGGGGCGACGACCTGCGGATCGAGGGCGTGGTGGTCGAGTACCTGGAGGGCATCGACGACCTGCCCGCGATCGTCCGCGACTTCTCCCCCGGCCCGGACGCGAGGCTGGGCGTCCTGGTCGACCATCTGGTCCCGGGCTCGAAGGAGTCCCGCATCGCCGCTCAGGTCTCGGACGGCGACGTCCTGGTGGTGGGCCACCCCTACATCGACGTCTGGGAAGCGGTGAAACCGTCCTCGGTGGGCATCCCGTCCTGGCCGAGGGTCCCGCACGGCCAGGACTGGAAGACGGGCGTCTGCCGCGCGCTGTCCTGGCCGGAGAACACGGGCGCGGCCTGGCAGCGCATCCTGTCGACGGTGCGCTCCTACCGGGACCTGGAGCCGGAGCTGCTGGGCCGGGTGGAAGAACTGATCGACTTCGTCACGGCACCGGAGTAGGACCGCCCGGCCTGGCGCGAAGGTGTCCTCAATCGCCGGACGGGCTCGACTTTCCGCACCGTGTCCCGCCCCGGCGTTAGAGGGCAGGCGTTTCAGCCCGGCCGGCGTTGAGGACCGGGGCCCGGGGCGGAGCCCCGGAGCAGCGCGCCGCAGGCGCTCAGTCCACCAGGTCCCGGACCACCGCATCCGCCAGCAACCGCCCCCGCAGGGTGAGCACCGCCCGCCCCGAGGCGAACGCCTCCGCCTCCAGCCGCCCGTCCCCCACGGCCCGCTCCGCCGCCGCCAGCCCCGCGGGCGCCAGCAGCGACAGCGGGCAGCCGTCCACCAGCCGCAGTTCCAGCAGGATGCGCTCCACCCGCCGGTCCTCCGCCGACAGGACCTCGCGCCCCGCCCCGGGCGACCGCCCTTCGGCCAGGGCCTGCGCGTACGCCCCGGGGTGCTTCACGTTCCACCAGCGCACCCCGCCCACATGGCTGTGCGCACCGGGCCCCGCGCCCCACCAGTCGGCCCCGCGCCAGTAGAGCTCGTTGTGCAGGCACCGGCCCTGCGGCGTACGGGACCAGTTCGACACCTCGTACCAGGAGAACCCCGCCGCGGCCATCGCCTCGTCCGCGATCAGGTAGCGGTCGGCGTGCGCGTCGTCGTCGGTCATCGGGATCTCCCCGCGCCGGATGCGCCGGGCCAGCTGGGTGCCCTCCTCGACGATCAGCGCGTACGCCGACACGTGGTCCGGCCCGGCGCCGATCGCCGCGTCCAGCGTGGCCCGCCAGTCGTCGTCCGACTCCCCGGGCGTGCCGTAGATCAGGTCGAGGTTGACGTGGTCGAAGCCCGCCTCCCGGGCCTCGGCGACGCATGCCTCGGGCCGGCCGGGCGTATGCGTGCGGTCGAGGATCCTGAGCACGTGCTGCTTCGCGCTCTGCATGCCGAAGGAGACCCGGTTGAAGCCGCCTTCCCGCAGCGCCTCCAGATACGCCGGACCGACGGACTCCGGATTCGCCTCCGTCGTCACCTCGGCGTCGTCCGCGAGCCCGAACTCGTCACGGATCGTCCCCAGCATCCGTACGAGATCGGCGGCGGGCAGCAGCGTGGGCGTGCCGCCCCCGACGAAGACCGTGCGGACCGGACGCGGGTCGTCGCCGAGCACCTTGCGCGCCTGGCGGACCTCCTCGGTCAGATGGGCCGCGTAGTTGTCCCGGGAGGCGAGCGCACCGCCGGTGCCGCGCAGCTCGGTGGCGGTGTAGGTGTTGAAGTCGCAGTACCCGCAGCGGGTCGCGCAGTACGGGACGTGCAGGTAGAAGCCGAGCGGTCGGTCGGCGGCGCCGTCCAGGGCGTGGCCGGGCAGCGCCCCGTCCTCGGGCACGGGCTCACCATCGGGCAGTACGGAAGGCATACCGCCCATTGTCGCTCGCCGCAGGACTCGCCCCGCACACCCGCGTCTCAGTCGGCCCGGAGCACCAGGAGGGCGAGGTCGTCGTCGGGCGGCCGCTCGGCGAAGTCGTGGACGGCCCGCTTGATCCGGTCCGCGATGCCCTCGGCGGAGAGCCCCGCGCAGCCTTCCAGGGCCCGCGCGAGGCCGTCCCCGTCGTCGAACATGGCGGGCCCGGAGCGCCGCTCGGTCACCCCGTCCGTGACGCAGAGCAGGCTTTCACCCGGTGCCAGATCGAAGGTCTGGCTCTCGTAGGCGACGTCCTCCACGACGCCGAGGAGCACCTGCGGCTCCGCGGCGATCCGTACGGAACCGTCCGGACCCAGCAGCAGGGGCAGCGGATGCCCCGCGCTGGCGACGGTGCAGCGCACCCCGCCGCCCGGGAGCGGCACGACCTCCCCGTACAGGAGGGAGAGGAACCGGGACTGCGAGCCGTCGAGGATCTGCTGCCCGCCCGCCGCCGCGACCATCAGGGCTGCGGCCTCGGCCGCTTCCATCGCGTCGTCGAGGAGGAGCCGGTTGAGCCGGTCCAGGACCTCGCCGACGCCGAAGCCCTCGCGGGAGAGCAGCCGCAGCCAGGGGCGGGCGAGGCCGGTGACGACCGCGGCCTCGGGGCCGCTGCCCTGGACGTCCCCGAGGACGAAGCACCAGCGGTCGCCGGGGCACGCGAAGATGTCGTAGAAGTCCCCGCCCACGACGCCGTCGTCCCCCGGTTCGTACACCAGGGCGCTGCTCACACCGGGGATGTCGGCGACCTTGCTGGGCAGCAGTCCGCGCTGGAGGATGCGGCTGATGGTGGCCTGGCGCGTGTAGGCGCGGGCGGCTCCGACCGCGAGGCCGACCCGGCGTACGAAGTCCTCGATCAGCGAGGCCACCTCGTCGGGCACCCGGGCGACGCCCTCCCGGCCGACGAGCACGGTGCCGAGCGTGCGGCCGCCGGCGGTGACGCGGTAGGCGAGCGCGGCCCCGTCGCGGCCCCCGGCCAGCGGGGCCGCCCCGCCGTCCGGCGCCTCCCCGTGCTCGGCCGGTATCGGGCAGGGGTCCTGGCGGCCGGCGCCTACCCCCGGCCACGGCACGGGTACGGGGCCCGTGCCCGTGCTGCCGGGCAGGCTGGGCGGCTCCTTCTCCAGCACCGTGCGCAGCTGTTCGGTGTCGCTCTCGTCGCTGTGCCAGACGCGGGCCAGCCGGGGGACCGCGCCGGCCCCGGAGCCCTCGCTCTCCAGCCAGATCGCGCACCAGTCGGCGAGCCTCGGCACGAGCAGCTGCCCCGCTATGGCGGCCACCAGGTCCTCGTCGAGCTGGCCCGCCAGCAGATCGGACGCCTCGGCGAGGAAGGAGAGCGCGGCCCTGCTGTCCCAGTCGGCGTCGTCGCGCTCGATGCGCCGGGACGCGGGGGCCAGGATCTCGGCGGCACGCAGCCCGTGCTGGACCACAGCCTCCTCCGAGGGACCGGCCGCCCCGCTCCAGCCGTCGAGGCGGAGGCGGGCCCAGACGGTCTTGAGGCCGGTGCGGTAGGTGACGCCCCAGGACTCGGCGAGCGTGGCGACGAGGTGCAGGCCGCGGCCGTACTCCGTGGGATCGGGAACGGGCGCCTGTCCGGTCCCGGAGCCCTCTCCGCGTACGGCGCGCGCGGGGTGGTGGTCGGTGACCTCCGTCACGAGGGCCGCCGTCTCGCTCCCGGACGCCTCTTCGAGGCGCAGGAGCAGTTCGACGGTCGTCCCCGCGTGCACGACCGCGTTGGTGACCAGCTCGTTGGCCACGGTCACCGCGTCGTCCGCCAGCCGGTCGCTGAACCCCGCGGCGGCGGGTACGCCGAGCCCGGTCCACTCCGCGAGGGCGGCGCGGACGAAGCCGCGGGCCGCGGAGGGCGTGAGGGCGACTCCGGGCAGGCTCGTACGGACCACCGGGGGCGGATCGTCCCGCCGGCCGGAGACGGCGGTGGTGGGACGGTGAACTGTGTCCCGCTGCAAGGGAATTGGCCCCACGGTGCGGCTCCTACCGGGTCTCACGAGATGCGGCCGACGACACACGACAGAGTGACAGACCGGCCGCGCGCATAAGCACCGAGTTACCGAAGTGGGCAAGGAAGCGGGCGCGGACGAACAGCGGATGAGCACAGGGAAACGGGGACGGGACCGGTGGGTGAAACTCCCACCGGTCCCGTCCCCGTACGCGTACCGCTCAGGCCGTCCCCGCCCGTGCGCGATCCCGCCCGCGCGTCACGCCTCGCGGGACCCCGCGTACATGTCCTCGATGAGCTGCTTGTACTCGCGCTCGACGACCGGCCGCTTCAGCTTCAGGCTCGGGGTCAGCTCGCCGTGCTCGATGTCGAGGTCACGCGGCAGCAGCCGGAACTTCTTGATGGCCTGCCAGCGCTGGAGGCCCTCGTTGAGGCGCTGCACATAGCCGTCGATGAGCTCAACCGTCTGCGGCGCCGCCACGACCTGCGCGTACGACCTGCCGCCCAGGCCGTTGTCGGCCGCCCAGCCCAGCAGGGTCGGCTCGTCGAGGGCGATCAGGGCGGTGCAGAAGTTGCGGTCCGCGCCGTGCACCAGGATGTTGGAGACGAACGGGCACACGGCCTTGAACCGGCCCTCGACCTCCGCCGGGGCGATGTACTTGCCGCCCGAGGTCTTGATCAGGTCCTTCTTGCGGTCGGTGATCCGCAGGTAGCCGTCCACCGAGAGCTCACCGATGTCACCCGTGTGGAACCAGCCGTCGGACTCCAGCACCTCGGCGGTCTTCTCGGGCAGCCGGTGGTAGCCCTCCATGAGACCGGGGCCGCGAAGCAGGATCTCGCCGTCGTCGGCGATGCGGACCTCGGTGCCGGGGAGCGGCTTGCCCACCGTGCCGGTGCGGTACGCCTCGCCCGGGTTGACGAAGGAGGCGGCGCTCGTCTCGGTGAGCCCGTAGCCCTCCAGGATGTGGATGCCGGCGCCCGCGAAGAAGAAGCCGATGTCGGGGGCGAGCGCCGCGGAGCCGGAGACACAGGCCCGGAGCCGCCCGCCGAACGCCTCGCGGATCTTGGCGAAGACCAGGGTGTCGGCCACCTTGTGCCTGGCGCCGAGCGCGAAGGGAACCGATGCCCTGCCGGTGCGGCGGAAGTTGTCCTGCGACACCCTGGCGTACTCGCGGGCGACCCCCGCGGCCCACAGGAAGATCTTGTACTTGGCGCCGCCACCGGCCCGTGCCTTGGCGGCGACCCCGTTGTAGACCTTCTCGAAGATCCGGGGAACGGCGGCCATGTACGTCGGCCGGACCACCGGAAGGTTCTCGATGATCTTGTCGACCCGGCCGTCGATGGCGGTGACGTGGCCGACCTCGATCTGGCCGGAGGTGAGGACCTTGCCGAAGACGTGGGCGAGCGGCAGCCAGAGGTACTGGACGTCGTCCGTGGACAGCTCCACGGCGGTGACGGTCGCCTTGGCCATGTACGACCAGTTGTCGTGCGGCAGCCGTACGCCCTTGGGCCGGCCGGTGGTGCCCGAGGTGTAGATCAGGGTCGCCAGCTGGTCGGGGGTGATCGCCGAGACCCGGTCCGTGACCGCGTCCGGGTGCTTCTCCAGGTACGCGGCGCCCTGGGCCTCCAGCTCCGCGAGCGTGAGCACCCAGCCCTCGGGGTCGTCGGCGGCGGGCTCGACGCCCGCCGGGTCGATGACCACGACGTGGGCGAGGTCCGTCAGCTCCGACCGGCGCTCCCGCGCCTTCGCCAGCTGGACCGCGTCCTCGGCGATCAGGAAGCGGCTCTCGGAGTCGGTCAGGATGAAGGCCGACTCCTCGGCGTTCGTGGAGGGGTAGATCGTGGTGGTGGCCGCACCCGCGCACATGACCCCGAGGTCGGCGAGGACCCACTCGACCCGGGTGGAGGAGGCGAGCGCCACCCGCTCCTCGGGCTGGACACCCAGCGCGATCAGCCCGGCGGAGATGGCGTACACCCGTCCGGCGGCCTGCGCCCAGCTGAGCGACTTCCAGCCGTCGGGGCCCTGGCCGGAGGCGGCGGGCACCGGGTAGCGGTACGCCTCCGCGTCCGGCGTGGCGGCCACGCGGTCGACGAAGAGATTCGCCACGGAGGGCGGTCGGTTATCGATCAGGGTCTTTGTGTCGCTCACGACGTCCTCCGGGCCTGCGGCATTGCTACGACCGGTTACTTGATCCTGCTTAAGATGCCTGCTTCTGTCCTGCTCTGTACCTGCGGTGCTTCTACGGTGCTTCCACGTTGCTTCAATGAGTTTTCCTGCTGCGTTCCTGCCGCGCGGTCCCGCTCGGTCACGCTTGTTTAACTGGCGAGTAACCCGACGGGCCGTGATCAGGGTAGAGCGCACGCGCCCCCCGCGTAAGGGGCAACAGGCCGCCGCTTTGGTAACGAACGGGCCCCCGTGCCGCAGGGTGCTGCGGCACGGGGGCCCGGAAAGCTACTCCTCGGTACGGGAGGGCTACTTCTTGGCCTTGCTCTCGCCGGCGGACTCGTCCGTCGACAGCACGGAGATGAAGGCGTCCTGCGGAACTTCCACGTTGCCGACCATCTTCATGCGCTTCTTGCCTTCCTTCTGCTTCTCCAGCAGCTTCCGCTTACGGGAGATGTCACCGCCGTAACACTTGGCGAGGACGTCCTTGCGGATGGCGCGGACGGTCTCCCGGGCGATCACCCGGGAGCCGATGGCGGCCTGGATGGGCACCTCGAAGTTCTGCCGCGGAATGAGCTTCTGCAGCTTGGCGACGAGCCGGACGCCGTACGCGTACGCCTTGTCCTTGTGCGTCACCGCGGAGAACGCGTCGACCTTGTCGCCGTGCAGCAGGATGTCGACCTTGACGAGCTGGGCGGACTGCTCCCCCGTGGGCTCGTAGTCGAGCGAGGCGTAGCCGCGGGTCTTGGACTTCAGCTGGTCGAAGAAGTCGAAGACGATCTCGGCGAGCGGCAGGGTGTAGCGGATCTCGACCCGGTCCTCGGAGAGGTAGTCCATGCCGAGCAGGGTTCCGCGGCGCTGCTGGCAGAGCTCCATGATCGCGCCGATGAACTCGCTGGGCGCGAGCACCGTGGCGCGGACGACGGGCTCGTGCACCGCGTCGATCTTGCCCTCGGGGAACTCGCTCGGGTTGGTGACGATGTGCTCGGTGCCGTCCTCCATCTCCACGCGGTAGACCACGTTCGGGCGGTGGCGATGAGCTCCAGACCGAATTCGCGCTCCAGGCGCTCACGGACCACGTCGAGGTGGAGCAGTCCGAGGAAGCCGACACGGAAGCCGAAGCCGAGCGCCGCTGAGGTCTCCGGCTCGTACACCAAAGCGGCGTCGTTGAGCTGGAGCTTGTCGAGGGCCTCGCGCAGGTCGGGGTAGTCCGAGCCGTCCAGCGGGTACAGACCCGAGAACACCATCGGCTTCGGATCCTTGTAGCCGCCCAGCGCCTCGGTGGCCCCGTTGTGCAGGGAGGTGATGGTGTCACCGACCTTGGACTGCCGGACGTCCTTCACACCGGTGATGATGTAGCCGACCTCGCCCACGCCGATGCCGTCGGCCGGGGTCATCTCCGGCGAGGAGACACCGATCTCCAGCAGTTCGTGGGTGGCGCCCGTGGACATCATCCTGATGCGCTCGCGCTTGTTGAGCTGACCGTCGATGACACGGACATAGGTGACGACCCCGCGGTACGGGTCGTAGACCGAGTCGAAGATCATCGCGCGAGCGGCCTCGTCCGCCTTGCCCACGGGGGCCGGGACGTCCCGGACCACCCGGTTGAGCAGTGCGTCCACGCCGATCCCGGTCTTGGCGGAGACCCTGAGGACGTCCTCCGGCTGGCAGCCGATGAGGTTGGCCAGCTCCTCGGAGAACTTCTCGGGCTGCGCGGCCGGCAGGTCGATCTTGTTGAGCACCGGGATGATGGTGAGGTCGTTCTCCATCGCGAGGTAGAGGTTGGCGAGTGTCTGGGCCTCGATGCCCTGCGCCGCGTCCACCAGCAGGACCGTGCCCTCGCAGGCGGCGAGCGAACGGGAGACCTCGTACGTGAAGTCCACGTGGCCCGGCGTGTCGATCATGTTGAGGACGTGGGTGGTGCCCTGGTCCTCACCCAAGGTGGGTGCCCACGGCAGACGGACCGCCTGGGACTTGATGGTGATGCCGCGCTCGCGCTCGATGTCCATCCGGTCGAGGTACTGAGCACGCATCTGCCGCACGTCGACCACACCGGTCAGCTGAAGCATCCGGTCGGCAAGCGTCGACTTGCCGTGGTCGATGTGAGCGATGATGCAGAAGTTGCGGATCAGCGCCGGGTCGGTACGGCTCGGCTCGGGCACGTGGGTAGGAGTCGCGGGCACGCAGGGTCCTGATTCTTGAGACGCCGAACGCCGTGTCTCGGGTCGATGTCGGGTCGGTCGGATCGATACGTAAGCTCCATCGTCCCACGGCTGCGGGGCAGGGACCGGTTTGGGCCGGTAGGACGGCGGCTGGTACCGTGGGCAGCTGTGCCTCGTGGCCCTCAGAAGCGCGTGGCGCACATAGAAGATCCAACGAACCTGAAAAGGCTCTATCTCGTGGCGAACATCAAGTCCCAGATCAAGCGGAACAAGACGAACGAGAAGGCGCGCCTGCGCAACAAGGCCGTCAAGTCCTCGCTCAAGACCTCGATCCGCAAGGCCCGTGAGGCTGCCGCTTCCGGCGACGTCGAGAAGGCCACTGTGGCCGTCCGTGAGGCGTCGCGTCAGCTGGACAAGGCTGTCTCGAAGAACGTCATCCACAAGAACGCTGCCGCCAACAAGAAGTCGGCGCTCGCGCTCAAGGTTGCCGCCCTTCAGGGCTGAGCACTGATGTGATCGCCGGAACGGACTCAGCGGGCCCTCTCTCCCGCTCCTGACCGGCACCCCGCGCCGCACACCGAACCTGCGTTCGCCACGCGGGTGCGGCGCACCACAGCGTCAACCGAAAGCCCCGGCACCGCCCTCCCCAGGGCGCGGACCGGGGCTTTCGGTATGCGCACCGAGCATGCACACCGAGCACGTCACACCTCCGGCCCGAGACCGGCCACTTCAAGCCCGCCCGCCGCCTGAGGGGAAAGCGGCGACCCCGGGCCCCAGGCGCTACCGCCCTGCCCGCGCCGCCCGCGCAACCGCGACCACGGCCTTCTCCAGGGCGTACTCCGGGTCGTCCCCGCCGCCTTTCACCCCCGCGTCCGCCGCCGCGACCGCGCGCAGCGCGTCCGATACGCCGTCCGGGGTCCAGCCCCGCATCTGCTGGCGCACCCGGTCGATCTTCCACGGCGGCATCCCCAGCTCGCGGGCCAGATCCGCGGGGCGCCCGCCCCGCGCCGACGAGAGCTTCCCGATCGCACGCACCCCCTGGGCGAGGGCGCTGGTGATCAGGACGGGCGCGACGCCGGTCGACAGCGACCAGCGCAGGGCCTCCAGGGCCTCAGCCGCCCGGCCCTCGACCGCACGGTCCGCGACCGCGAAGGACGAGGCTTCCGCGCGCCCCGTGTAGTAGCGCCCGACGACCGCCTCGTCGATGGTGCCCTCGACGTCGGCCACCAGCTGGGAGACCGCGCTCGCCAGCTCCCGCAGTTCGCTGCCGATGGAGTCCACCAGGGCCTGGCACGCCTCGGGGGTCGCGGAGCGCCCCAGTGCGCGGAACTCCGACCGTACGAAGGAGAGCCGCTCGGCCGGCTTGGTGGTCCTGGGGCAGGCGACCTCGCGCGCACCCGCCTTGCGGACCGCGTCCAACAGCCCCTTGCCCTTGGCCCCGCCCGCGTGCAGAAGGACGAAGGTGATCTCCTCGGCGGGAGCGTTCGCGTACGCCTTGACGTCCTTGACCGTGTCGGCGGAGAGATCGTGTGCGTTGCGCACGATCACCACCTTGCGCTCGGCGAAGAGCGAAGGGCTGGTCAGTTCGGCGAGAGTGCCGGGCTGCAACTGGTCGGAGCTGAGATCCCGCACGTCCGTGTCGGCGTCGGAGGCGCGGGCCGCCGCCACCACCTGCTGCACGGCACGGTCGAGGAGGAGGTCCTCCTGGCCCACCGCGAGGGTGATGGGAGCGAGCGGGTCGTCGGTGGAATTCCTTCTGGTGGCCATCGCGATCCAGCATCCCACGCCCCACCGACAGCCGGTTCTGCCGGCTGTCGGGCCCGTCCCCGCGCGTACCCGAGAATGGCCAGGTGAGCGATGTGAGACATGTACTGGTACTGGCGGACCGCGATACGGCGGAGGAGGTGGCGGGGGAGCTCTCGGACCGCTTCGGTGTCACCGAGGAGCCCCAGCTCGTACGCGACGCCCTGGCCGGCGAGGACGACGCCGAGGACGCCCAGTGGCTGGTCGTCGTGGAGGACCCTGCCGGACGGCTCGACTCCGCGGCCCTCGACGCCTTCGCCGCCGAGTTCGACGGATGGCTGGAACAGCCGTAGGGGTGTCAGCCCTCGGGGACGGACGACGATCCGGATGTCCGGCCCGATGTGCCGGGTCCCGCCGAGGACCTTGCGGACCCGGCTGTCGGTGACGCCGCATTCCGCCTGCCGTACCGGTTCGCTGACGGGGTCCACGACCCGGCGGACTCCGCACCCCGGCGTGGGACGGCAGGCGGGGGCGGCGGTGCGCGGAAGGCTCGGCGAAGGCCCCGCCACGCGCAGTCCCCGAACGGCTCCTGCCGCCCTCGGCGCTCAGCCAACGGCCGAACATGGCGTACTCGCAAGGACGTGCCTCCCCCGAGGGCCATCACCCGCCGACGATCATGCATTCGCTCCGCCGGTCCGCCCACGCGGGGTCGCCACTTCGGGGAGGCGGTCGAGCAGCAGCCCGAAGTGGTCGCGGTAGGCGGCCAGCACCTCGGCATCGGTCTCCAGCGGCGTCTCGTGGCGCTCACCTTCCACCGTCCTGACCAGCTTCCGGCCGCTGAGCGTGATCCGGCCGTCGTCCGTGACCCGGGAACAGACGACGGACCGCAGGAAGTGCGAGTCGGGCGAAGTGCGGTGATACCAGGCGCCCACCCGGAACTCGGCCAGCGACCTCGGCCGCAGGTCGAGACGGAACTCCCGGCAGCCGCCCCGCAGCAGGTCCACATCGCCCTGCGGCGCCTCCCGGAACCGGAAGGCACCGCCCGGGTCCTGCTGCTCGGCCCGGTCATCGAGCGCGAGGGGCCACAGCGCGTGCTCCCCGAATCCCACATCGGCCAGCCAGGGGCCTGTGTCGTCGTCGGTCTCGACGCGCAGCGCCATGTGGTCGTACGGGATGCCGAGCTGTCCGCCGTCGCCGAAGACCCGGGCCTGGAGCAGCGTGACACGGAAGCCGAGGGCGCGCAGCAGGAAGGCGAAGGCGCCGTTCAGCTCGTAACAGAAGCCACCGCGGCGGGCCCCCACCACCTTGTCGAAGAGGGCGCCCTCCTCCAGGACGATGTCCTCGCCGTAGTGGACCGACAGGTTCTCGAAGGGGACCGCTGTCAGATGGCGGAGCTGGAGCTCGCGCAGGGCCGCCGCGTCGGCGCGCTCCGGGCGGGCGGCTCCGATGCGCTCCAGGTAGGCATCGGCCCGGGCGTCCGCGGAGAGGTCGGCGTACGCGGGAACGGTGGTCGTCGGCGAGGCATCCGCATTCATGCCGAGAGTCTGTCCCGGCTGCGCGCTCCCGCGCCAGCGCCCTCGGTCCCGCGCGGGCGACAGACCGCCCGCTCACGCACTGCCGCCCGGTCATGCGCTGCGGGCCCCTCATGAACTACCCACCGCTGTGAGCGCCGCGCCCGCCCCCGTGACCGCGACGGAACCGTCCGTGTCGGTACGCAGCACTCGCGCGCCCCCACGCGTCAGCGCCTCGACCGTACGCGCCGACGGATGACCGTACGGGTTGTCCGTACCGCAGGAGATGAGGGCGAACCTCGGCCGCGCGCCCCGCAGCAAGGCCGCGTCCTGGTACGCCGATCCGTGGTGGGCCACTTTCAGGACATCCACCCGGGGCAGGTCCGGATAGCTGCGCAACAGCCCTCGCTGGGCGGGTGGTTCCAGATCACCGAGGAGCAGCAAGGTCAGCTCTCCCGACCGGACGAGGAGGGTGACGCTGGAGTCGTTCGGCTCCTCCGTCACGAAACGGGGCACGGCGCCCCGCCCGCCCCTCCGAACGTCCTCCTGCGGCCAGATGATCCGCCAGTCGAGCGGGCCGATCCTGCGGTGCTCCCCCGGGACCGTACGCACCAGGGGGACTCGGGCCGCCGCCGCGGTTCTCCGTACGAATGCCGCCTGTTCCGGCGGCTCGTCCAGGCTCGTCGTCTGGATCGCCCCCACCGCCCGGCCGCGCAGCACGCCGGGCAGACCCCTGACGTGGTCGGCGTGAAAATGGGTGAGCAGCAGCAACGGCACCCGGGTGACCCCGAGATCGCGCAGGCAGCGGTCAACGAGCCGGGGTTCGGGGCCCGTGTCGACGACCACGCCCGTACGGTCGCCGGCCGCCAGGACCATGGCGTCCCCCTGCCCCACATCGCAGAGCGCGAACGCCCAGTGGGGCGGCGGCCACCCGGTCATGATCCGGGTGAGCGGCACCGGCCGGAGCACCGCGAGGACCAGGAGCAGGGCGGCGATCGCGCAAATCCAGGGCAGCCGGGCCAGACGGCGGGCGAGGAGCACGAGCAGCACCGTGAGGGCGGCCAGCAGCGCCGCACCCCGCCACCCGCCCGGCCAGTCGATCTGCGCCCCGGGCAGCCCCGCCCCGGTGCGGGCGACGGAGGCGATCGACCCGACCGGCCATCCCGCGACCACCGCCAGCAGTTCGGCCACGGGCATGGCGACCGGGGCGACGGCGAGCGCCGCGAACCCGAGCACCGTCGCGGGTGCCACCGCGAACTCCGCGAGCAGGTTGCAGGGAATCGCCACCAGACTCACCCGTGAGGCCAGGACGACCACCACGGGTGCGCACACCGCCTGCGCGGCTGCCGCCGCGGCGACCACTTCGGCGATCCGGTAGGGCACTCGTCGGCTGCGCAGCGCGGCGCTCCACCGGGGCGCGAGGGTGAGGAGCGCGCCGGTGGCCAGGACGGAGAGCAGGAATCCGTAGCTGCGGGCCAGCCACGGGTCGTAGAGCACCAGCAGCAGCACGGCGGCGGCCAGAGCGGGGATCAGGGAACGGCGGCGGCCCGTCCCGATCGCGACCAGGGTGATCAGTCCGCAGGCCGCCGCGCGAAGGACACTCGGTTCGGGACGGCAGACCACGATGAAGGCGAGCGTCAGCCCGCCTCCGATCAGTGCGGTCGTGCGCAGGGAGATTCCCAGACGGGGTGCCAGACCCCGGCGTTCGGTCCGCAGGGCGGTGCCGGGTGGTCCGATGAGCAGGAAGAGGAGAATCGAGAGGTTGGCTCCCGACACAGCCAGCAGGTGCGTGAGGTCGGTGGCCTTGAAGGCGTCGTGCAGCTCGGGGGTGACCCGCGAGGTGTCGCCGACGACCAGCCCCGGCAGCAGCGCCCTCGCGTCCGCGTCCAGCCCCGCGGACGCCTCTCGCAGCCCCGCGCGCAGTCTCCCCGCCGTGCGCTGGAGGAGGTTGGGGCCCTCGATGATCCGGGGTGGGTCGTCCGCGTCGGTGCGCAGGACGGCGGCGATACGTCCCCCTTCGTGCTGCGGAGGCGCGAGTCCGCCTCTCAGGTACAGACGGGTGGAGGGCAGCAGAGCTCGCCAGCTCGCCGCCTCCTCACCGGGTGAGACCATGACGAGTACCGGTGTACGCAGTCGGGTGACCGTCCCGTCGGTGCTGGTCAGCCGCTCGACCTGGGCGTCCAGCAGCAGGGAGACAGGCGTGCTGTGGTCACCCCGCACACCCGGCCGTGTCTGCCGCGGATCGGAGGTGACCGTGGCCTCCACCGTGACCTGGCTGTAGGCGTCCGCCAGGCCGGGGAGCGGCCCCTGCCTGACCTGGGCACCGTGCAACCCGGCAGCCGCGGCCCCCGCGGCCGAGGCCAGCAGTACAGCGGCGACCCCGGTGGCCCGCAGCCGTCGTCCCTGCGCCCCGGTGCCCCGAGTGGTCCCGGCCGTCGCCGACCGGGCCCGGGCGAGGAAGCCCACGGCCACACAGAAGCAGGCCACCACTCCCGCGACGACCCACAGCCCCGGTGCCCCGAGCGCGAGCGCCGCCGCGCCCCACACCGCCAGTGCGGGAGGGACCAGGCGCAGGTCGGCGGGCCCTTCCTGTCGCGGGTCGGACGCGCCCAGCCTCCCGCCCGACGCCGCGTGGACGTCGGGGCCGCTCATGGCCGCACCAGCGGCTGGAGGTCCTCGAACCGGCGGTCACCGATCCCGTCGACTTCGCGGAGTTCGTCGACGGACCGGTAACCGCCGTGCTGGGTGCGGTAGTCGACGATGTGCTGGGCGAGGACCGGCCCGACACCGGGAAGTGTTTCCAGCTGTTCGACGGTCGCCGTACTGAGGCTGACCGGTGCCGCCGGAGCTGCTGCTCCCGTCGCCCCCACTCCGGGTCCACCGCCTCCCGCGCCCCCCGTGGACCAGGGCCCGGCAGGCATCCCCACCACCACCTGTTCCCCGTCCGTCAGGACCCTCGCACGGTTGAGTCCCGTGACGTCGGTGCCGTCCCGCACCCCGCCTGCGGCACGCAGGGCGTCAGCCACCCTCGACCCGTGCGGAAGATGCTGGATGCCCGGCCTGCGCACCTTGCCACTCACATCGACGACGATCCGCCCGCCCGCCGCACCGGCTGGCGGTGGTCCTGCCGACGGTTGCGGCAGCGGCCCGGAGCCCTCGGGAAGCGGAACTCGGAGCTGCGCCTGCGCACTGGGGCCGTCGTTCACCGGTTCGGGAGCGCTGACGGCCTGTGGCCGCCCCGACCAGAAGTGCGTCCCCGCCAGAATCGCGGCCGCGACCATCACCACTCCGAGCGCGGCGAGAGGTCTTGGTTCCAGCCCGCACCGCAGTTGCAGCCACAGCGGCAGCCGCTCCCGCAGCGCGGGCATCACCCGGTCACGCCACCCCGGCCGCTCCCGCTCCTCCCCTGCTGCCCTCACTTCCCCGGCAGGGGCGGGCAGTGCGGAGGGAGCCGGTTCGAGCTCCGCTCCCCCGGCGTGGACGGGGGCGGTGTGCGAGGGCGGTCCTGCGGGGCCCCCGCAGGCTGCCACCCCCGCCATCAGCTCATCCGCCCTGCGCCGCGAGGCCGCCGCGACTGCCGCCGCGCGCCCGCGCGTCACCCGTCGGCGCCCGTGACGATCGACACGGCGGGCACCGGGTCCGACGCCCGCCCCGGCCGCCCCGCGCCCGGGCCCGTGGCCGGCCCCACCCGCCGACCGCCGCCCCGCACGCAGACCGGTGCGGGCCGTCGAAGCCGCGCCGGAGGGCGGAGACGGATGCACGCCGGACGAAGGGGAATGAGAGGAGGAAGGCGGACCCGCTTGCCTACGCGCGGACGAGGCGGACGAGTCCGAAGGCGGGGAGACGGAAGAGGCTGTGTGAAGTGTTCGCAGGTCCATGCCTCACGACGTTAGGCATATCTCCCCCAACCCGCTGAGCACCCTCAATTCCGGTGGAAAACAATACAGTTGTGGATAACTCCCTCATCCGTCCGAGTGACCGCCCGGGCGACCCGTGCGGAGCGGGACCCGCAGGGGAACGACCCGGCACAGGGGGCCCCGCACCGGATTCAGCGCGGTGAGATGATCGCTCCGAGCAGCCCAGGCCCGGTGTGGGCCCCGATCACCGCGCCCACCTCGCTCACATGCAGGTGCACCAGGCCCGGCACCCGTTCACGCAGCCGCTCGGCCAGCCGCTCCGCCCGGTCCGGAGCGGTCAGGTGGTGCACGGCGATGTCGACGGCACCCGCCCCCGCCCGCTCCACCACGAGTTCTTCCAGCCGCGCGATCGCCTTGGAGGCCGTCCGCACCTTCTCCAGCAGCTCGATCCTGCCGCCGTCCAGTTGCAGCAGCGGTTTCACCGCGAGCGCGGACCCCAGCATCGCCTGGGCGGCGCCGATGCGCCCGCCCCGGCGCAGATAGTCGAGCGTGTCGACATAGAAATAAGCGGATGTGGCCGCCGCTCGTTTCTCCGCCGCGGCGACCGCCTCGTCCAGGCTGCCGCCCGCCTCGGCGGTCTCCGCCGCGGACACCGCGCAGAACCCCAGGGCCATGGCGACCATGCCGGTGTCCACCACGCGTACGGGCACGGGTGCTCCCTGGGAGGCGAGCAGGGCGGAATCGTACGTCCCCGAGATCTCGGCGGACAGATGCAGGGAGACGACGGCCGTCGCTCCGGCCTCGGCAGCCGCGCGGTACGCGGCGGCGAACACCTCGGGGCTGGGCCGGGACGTCGTCACGGAGCGGCGCTTCTGCAGCGCGGCGGCCAGCGAGCGGGCCGAGATCTCCGTACCCTCCTCCAGAGCCTGATCGCCCAGGACGACGGTCAGCGGCACCGTGGTGATGCCGTGCCGTTCCCTCGTCCGGGGCGGCAGGTAGGCCGTTGAATCGGTGACGATCGCGACATGGCGGGACATGAGCCGGAGGTTACCTTCCGGGGCGGGGATGCAGCAGCCCGGCCCCGATCAGCTGATCGTTTCCGGTCGCTTCGGACCGCTTCGGGGCTTTCCGGATCGGAACCCGCTCCGGGAAACCACTCCGGTAAACGTCCCCGGGAGGCCGCCCGCGAACCACCCCGTTCAGTTGGTCGTCTCGCGCCGTGCCGACTGCTGACCCGACTTCTGCCACGGATAACCGGCCGGGCGGCTCGGGTCCGCGGCCGTGATCGCCTGCGGTGCGTCCGGCCCCGCCGGACCGGAGGCTCCGGACCGGCCGTCCTCCTGGCCCTCATGGTCCTGCGCCGACCCCTGCGCCCTCGTCGGTGCCTGGGACGACGACTGGGACGACGGCTCCGCCACCGTCCAGTGCCGCAGCGCCCCCGCCTCCAGGTCGATCTGCGCGCTCAGCGCGTCCAGGTCGTCGTCGGCGAACTGCCGGGCCCGGTCGCGCGCCGCCCATCGCAGCGACTCCGCCGAGTGCGTGATCCGCGCGGTGCGTTCCTTCAGGCCGGGCAGCAGTGAAGCCACCGTCGCCCGGTCGGGCTCCCGCTCCAGCCGCTTCAGTTCGTCGTCGAGCTCGCGGCCGTGGACGCTCAGCCGCTCGAACAGCGCGAGCGACTCCGCCAGCGACGCGTCCTCCGCCACCCCGGCGTGCAGAGCGTCCTGGGTGGCCCTCATCGACGTACGCAGGCTGAGCCGCAACTGCGCCAGCTCTCCCGGTACTCCCGGCTGCCCGTAACTCTTCGCCCGCAGCGCCGTCTCCTCCACGGTGCGGCGCGCCTGCGTGACCGTGCGGTCCACACCGCGCCGCGCGGCGCCGACGACCTTCACGCCCGCGTACACACCCAACGCCACGAACGCGACGAAGAGCAGCACCAGAATCGTGATCGCGACTTCCATGAGCGCCCCTCGGTGTCCGATTCGGCTGCCGGTGTGCCGGTCGCCGCTTCTACCGTAAACGGAACAGGCAGGCCAGGGGTTCCAGAGAAACCCCCGACCTGCCCCGTAGGGGATGGCCCCGACCCGTTACGCGGGGACGATGTTGACCAGCTTCGGTGCGCGCACGATCACCTTGCGGATACCGGCCCCGCCCAGCGCCGCGACGACGCCCTCGTCGGCCAGGGCCATCGCTTCCAGTTCCTCGTCCGTGATCGACGGGGAGATCTCCAGACGCGCCCTGACCTTGCCCTTGATCTGCACGACGCAGGTCACGGTCTCGTCCACGACGTACGCCGGGTCCGCGACCGGGAAGTCCTGGTGCACGACGGACTCCGTGTGGCCCAGGCGGCGCCACAGCTCCTCCGCCACGTGCGGGGCGAGCGGCGCCACCAGCAGCACCAGTGACTCGGCGACCGAACGGGACAGCGGGCCGCCGGCCTTCGTCAGGTGGTTGTTCAACTCGGTGACCTTGGCGATGGCGGTGTTGAACCGCATGCCCGCCATGTCCTGGCCGACCCCGTCGATGGCCTTGTGCAGCGCCCGCAGCGTGTCCTCGCCGGGCTCCGTGTCCACGACGGTGACCTCACCGGTCTCCTCGTCCACGATGTTGCGCCACAGCCGTTGCAGCAGGCGGTACTGGCCGACCACGGCACGCGTGTCCCACGGACGTGAGACGTCCAGGGGGCCCATCGCCATCTCGTACAGCCGCAGGGTGTCCGCCCCGTACTCGCCGAAGATCTCGTCGGGCGTCACCGCGTTCTTCAGGGACTTGCCCATCTTGCCCAGGACGCGGCTGACCTTCTCGCCCTGGTGGTAGTACGCCCCGTCGCGCTCCTCGACCTCGGCGGCCGGGACCGCGATACCGCGGCTGTCGCGGTAGACGAACGCCTGGATCATGCCCTGGTTGTACAGCTTGTGGAACGGCTCCGCGGACGAGATGTGCCCCAGGTCGTGCAGGACCTTGGACCAGAAACGGGCGTACAGCAGGTGCAGCACGGCGTGTTCGGCACCGCCGACGTACAGGTCGACACCGCCGGTCGGCTGCCCCTCGCGCGGGCCCATCCAGTACTGCTCGATCGCGGGGTCGACCAGCTTCTCGCTGTTGTGCGGGTCCAGGTAGCGCAGCTCGTACCAGCAGGAGCCCGCCCAGTTGGGCATGGTGTTGGTCTCGCGGCGGTACTTCCTGGGCCCGTTGCCGTCGCCCAGGTCCAGGGTCACGTGGACCCAGTCCGCGTTGCGCGACAGCGGGGTCTCGGGCTGGGTGTCGGCGTCCTCGGGGTCGAAGGTTCGCGGCGAGTAGTCCTCGACCTCCGGCAGCTCCAGGGGCAGCATCGACTCGGGCAGGGGGTGGGCGATGCCCTCCTCGTCGTACACGATCGGGAAGGGCTCGCCCCAGTAGCGCTGGCGGCTGAACAGCCAGTCGCGGAGACGGAAGTTGACGGTGCCCTCACCGACGCCGTGCTCCTCCAGCCACCCGGTGATCCTCGCCTTCGCCGCGACGACGCCCAGACCGTCCAGCGAGACCTCCTCGTTGGAGGAGTTGACCAGCTTCGCGTCGTGCGAGGCGAAGGCGTCGTCCCAGGTCGTGGTGTCCGTGCCGCGGCCGTCCGAGGGCTCGACGACGCAGCGCATCGGCAGCTCGAAGGCGCGCGCGAAGGCGAAGTCGCGTGTGTCGTGCGCCGGTACGGCCATGATCGCGCCGGTGCCGTAGCCCATCAGGACGTAGTCGGCGATGAATACAGGCACCTTCTCGCCGCTGACCGGGTTGGTCGCGTACGCGCCGGTGAAGACACCGGTCTTGTCCTTGGCCTCGGCCTGCCGCTCGACGTCCGACTTGGCGGCGGCCTGCTTGCGGTACGCGGTGACGGCCTCGGCCGGGCTCGCGTGGCCGCCGGTCCACACCGGGTGCGTGCCCTCGGGCCACGCGGCCGGGATGATGCGCTCCACCAGCTCGTGCTCGGGCGCCAGCACCATGTACGTCGCGCCGAACAGGGTGTCCTGGCGGGTGGTGAACACGGTGACGGCACCGGCGCCGTCGACCGGGAAATCGACCCGCGCGCCTTCCGAGCGGCCGATCCAGTTGCGCTGCTGCAGCTTGATGGCCTCGGGCCAGTCCAGCCCGTCCAGGTCGTCCAGCAGCCGGTCGGCGTACGCGGTGATGCGCATGTTCCACTGGCGCAGCTTGGCCTTGAAGACCGGGAAGTTGCCGCGCTCGGAGCGGCCGTCCGCCGTCACCTCCTCGTTGGCCAGCACGGTGCCCAGCCCGGGCGACCAGTTGACGGGCGCGTCCGAGGCGTACGCCAGGCGGTACTCGCCCAGGACGTCGGCGCGCTCGGCGGCGCTCAGCGCGCTCCAGTCACGGCCGTCCGGGGTGGCCCGCGAACCGCTCTCGAACTGGGCGACCAGCTCGGCGATCGGGCGGGCCCTGCCGGCCTCGGTGTCGTACCAGGAGTTGAAGATCTGCAGGAAGATCCACTGCGTCCACTTGTAGTACTCCGCCTCGATCGTCGCGAACGAACGGCGGTTGTCATGGCCCAGGCCCAGCCGGCGCAGCTGGAGCCTCATGTTCTCCATGTTGGCCTCGGTGGAGGCCCTCGGGTGCGTCCCGGTCTGCACGGCGTACTGCTCCGCGGGCAGGCCGAAGGCGTCGAAGCCCAGGGTGTGCAGGACGTTGTGACCGGTCATACGCTGGTGGCGGGCGTAGACGTCGGTGGCGATGTAACCCAGCGGGTGGCCGACGTGCAGTCCCGCACCCGAGGGGTACGGGAACATGTCCATGATGAACTTCTTGGGCCTGGCGACCAGCTCCGGATCGCCCGCCAGGTCACCGGTCGGGTTCGGTGCCTCGTACGTTCCCTCGGCGTCCCAGAAGTCCTGCCAGCGTGCCTCGATGTCGGCGGCCATCGCCGCCGTGTAGCGGTGCGGCGCGGCCGTCTCGGCTGCGGTGTTCGTCTCGCTCATGATCCTCAAAGCTCCATCGATCGTCATCTGCCGGCGCCCACGTCTACGGACACACGTCTACGGAAACGAAAAATCCCCTCGCACAGGAGGGGACGCCGCGCCGGGTCCGACCAGGCGTTCTCACCGGTCGGCAGTGATCAGCGCGGCTCGCTAAGCAGAAGGCGTACGGCACGCATGGCGTCAGGGTACCGCACGGGGCCGGAGCCAGGCCGGGACAGGGCTGGGACACCCCGACTGGCGCTCGGCACTGCTCCACGGCCTGTACGCCGACGACTGGAGCGACCCGCCCTGCCGAGCGCCGGACGTGAGGCACTGGGCAACAGGCGTGCGTGGCTGAGGGGAACGACGAAAGGGCGGGTCATCCGATCCGGATGACCCACCCTTTTTCGCTGTGGAGCTAAGGAGAATTGAACTCCTGACCTCCTGCATGCCATGCAGGCGCTCTACCAACTGAGCTATAGCCCCTCGATGCTCGCCGCCCGGTTTCCCCCGGCGACATCGAGAACATTACACGGTCCCCCCGGTCCTCCAGCAAATCGATTCCAGGTCAGTCCGTTTTGTCCGATTCCTGGTCATGCGGTGGCGAAGGAGTAGAACCGTTTGAGGGTGCAGTGCTCCTCCAGGAGCCGGCCGTAGATCGGCTCCCCCTCCAGTTCCCGGTAGGTCTCGATGGGGTCGCCTTTTATGATCAGCGCCCGCGCGCACTCCTCGCACCAGTACTGGTAGTCCGGGTTGACCGGGTCCATGTCCCGCACGATGGGCGTACCACTGCCGCACCAGTCGCACTTACGCCTGTGTGCACCCATCAGTCAGCTCCAGCTGTGGCCGCAGGCCGTGCACACGTAGGGAACTCCTCCGTCGTCACCCAGGACCGGACCCGGGACCAGTTCGCGGCGCACAGGCATCGCGCTTCCTCCCGATCGGTCCTTCGCCCCCTCCGGCGGTCCGATTCTGCCATGGCACCGCAAGGGGGTCAGCCCGCGGAGGAGCCGACCTTGCCGACGACGAAAAGATCCCGCCCCCACCAGGGGACGGGATCTTGATTGTGGAGCTAAGGAGAATTGAACTCCTGACCTCCTGCATGCCATGCAGGCGCTCTACCAACTGAGCTATAGCCCCGCTGTTCGCTTTGTTTCCCGCGTTTCCGCGCTGCGAACAAGAAGAACTTTAGCCTGCGACCGGCCAGAAAGTGAAATCCGGCCGACGCCGCCCGGAGACGGCCTCCGGGCAGCCGTCAGTCGTCGTCGCCCAGCACCGGTTCCGGCAGCGTGCCCGCGTTGTGCTCCAGCAGGCGCCAGCCGCGCGCGCCCTCACCGAGAACGGACCAGCAGCAGTTCGTGAGACCGCCGAGCCCTTCCCAGTGGTGGGCCTCCAAGCCGAGCAGACGGCCGATCGTCGTACGGATCGTGCCTCCGTGGCTGACCACGACGAGCGTGCCGCCATCAGGCAGCTTGTCGGCGTGCCGGAGCACCACGGGGGCGGCACGGTCGGCGACCTCGGTCTCCAGTTCGCCGCCGCCCCGGCGCACGGGTTCGCCGCGCTTCCACGCCGCGTACTGCTCGGCGAACCGCGCGACGATCTCCTCGTGCGTGAGCCCCTGCCAGGCGCCCGCGTACGTCTCGCGCAGCCCCGCGTCGTGCTCGACCGTGAGACCGGTGACCGCGGCGAGCTCAGCCGCCGTGGCCGACGCCCTCCGCAGGTCGGAGGCCACGAGGGCATCCGGCTTCAGAGAGGCGAGCAGCCGGGCGGCCCGGCGGGCCTGCCCGACGCCGGCTTCGGTCAGCTCGATGTCCGTGGAGCCCTGAAAACGGCGCTCCAGATTCCACGCCGTCTGACCGTGCCGCCAGAGGACGATCTTGCGGCCCCTGCCGCTGCTGCTGCCGCTCAGTGCTGCTCACCTTCCGGGACCCCGTTGAGCTGGGCGTGCTCCGCGGCCTTGCCGCGGGTCTTGATCGCGTCTTCGGGGAGACCGATCTCGGGACAGTCCTTCCACAGGCGTTCGAGAGCGTAGAACACACGCTCCTCGCTGTGCTGGACGTGGATGACGATGTCGACGTAGTCGAGAAGGATCCAGCGGGCGTCGCGGTCCCCCTCGCGGCGCACCGGCTTGACGCCGAGCTCCTTCTGCAGCCGCTCCTCGATCTCGTCGACGATCGACTTGACCTGGCGGTCATTGGGGGCCGAGGCCAGCAGGAAGGCGTCGGTGATCGACAGCACGTCGCTGACGTCGTAGGCGATGATGTCGTGCGCGAGCCGGTCGGCGGCCGCCTGAGCGGCGGCGTTGATGAGCTCGATGGAGCGGTCCGTGGCGGTCACATGCAGGCTTTCGTCGGCGGTCAGATCAACCTCTAGGGTCTCACGGACCGCCGACAGCCCCTACGACGAGCGTCCGGCGGTGTCGTTTCGCTACTTCGTCCTGTAGTTCTGGCCGAGCACGACGGACACCTCGGCGTTCGCGGCGGGCTCGCCCTTCTGTACCGAGGCCGTCGGCAGCCCCAGTGTCTTGGCGACCTCGGTCGCCTTGGCCCTGTCCTCGGGCGTCCGGTAGGTCACGGCGGACGAGGCCGCCGTTTCGCTCTTCCCGCCGTCGACGTAGGCGAATCCGCCGTTGACCAGCTGTACCCGGGCCTTCTCCAGGGCCTCGGGGTTCCCGGTCGCGTTCCTGATGCCCACCCGGACGGCCGAGTCGCCGTCCGGCGCCTTCACCGTCCCGCCGAGCACGTCCTTGACCACGCTGTTCGTGGTCTGCTCGGTGAGCGTTCCATCCGGCTCGACCGGCAGGAGCGCGGTCTTGTAGTCGCCGACCTTGGCACGCCCCGCGAGCTTGGCGAGCGACGCTCCGAGGTCCCGCTCGGGGAGCGAGGGATCGAGGATCTGGCCCAGTGTCTGCACCGTCACCGTCGCGGTCGCCGGGTCCTCCGACAGCTTCCGCAGGACACTGCGCACCACCTGCCCGAACCGCAGCAGCTGCTTCGCCTCGGGCTCGCCCGGGCCGCGGTAGGTGGCGTACGCGACGGCCGTCTGGCCGCTCAAGGTCTGCGCCTCCCCCTTGTTCACCAGCGGCGAGGCACCCTTCTTGGCGTCGGGCACGTCGGTGTCGGTGTCGACCTCGATGTTGCCGACCAGCTCGACCAGATTCTCCAGGTACGGCGTGTCGAGCCGCCACGTGCCGCTGATGTCCGTGCCCAGCAGGGTGTCGATCGACTCGCTCGTGGCACTGGAGCCGTCGTCCTCGACGGAGCGGCCGAGCGTGGTGGCCGAGCCGTCGTCCTGGGTGAGGGCGAGCGAGTTCGGCAGCAGGACGGTGGTGCCCTGCCCGGTCGTGGCGTTGTCGACGAGCAGCGCGGTGGAGGTGCCGCCCTCCTTGGTGTTGTGCAGGTGCACCACGATGACGTCCCGCTGCTGCGCGCCGGCCCCGGCGGCCTTCCGCTCGTCCGGTCCGGAGAGGCCGGGGATGCTGTCGGTGGCCCAGAGGTAGCCCGCGCCGGCGACCACCACGAGCACCGCGACGACGATCAGGGCGACGATCCGGTTGCGGCCCCGGCGCCGTGCCTCTTCGCGGCGCTCACTGCGGCTCTCGGTGAACTTCAGCCAGTCGATGACGTCTTCGGAGTCCTCGTCGGGCTCCTCGATGAACGAGAACTGCTCGGTGCTGTAGCCGGGAGCGGCGCGCCGCTGCCCCGGGACGACCGGTTCGGGGTCCGGCTCGGATGGCCGCTCCTGCTCCGGCGGTGCCACCGCGGGGGCGGGGGCCTGCGGCGGCATGCTCCACTGCTGGGTCGCGCCCGCCGCTGCGGGCTGCTGGCCGCCCACTCCCTGCCCGTAGTCGCCGTAGCCGTAACCCTGTTCCTGGGGGTGTGCGTCCTGCACCGGCTGGTACGGGGGCACGGTCTGCGGCTGCTGTGCGGCGTATGGGTCGTAACCCTGGGGCTGCTGCGGGAACTGCGCGTACGGGTCGTACCCGTAGCCCTGGTCGCCGTTCTGACCCTGCTGGGGCTGCTGGGGCTGCTCGGCGTACGGGTCGTACGGCTGCTGCGCCTGCGGCTGTCCCGGCTGCTGGTACACCGGCTGCCCGTACTCGTCGTAGCCGACGATCTGAGACTGCTGGTAGTACGGGTCGTACGGATTCTGTCGGTCGTTCACCGGTGCCCCTCTCCGTGGCTCATTCGCCGCGGTACAGCTGGCGCTTGTCGATGTACCGGACCACTCCGTCCGGTACCAGATACCAGACCGGATTCTCCTGCGCGACTCTCGCACGGCAGTCCGTGGAGGAGATGGCCAGCGCCGGGACCTCCACGAGGGAGACACCGCCCTCCGGCAGCCCGTCGTCGGTGAGCACATGCCCCGGGCGGGTCACGCCGACGAAGTGGGAGAGCGAGAACAGCTCCTCCGCGTCCCGCCAGGTGAGGATCTGGGAGAGGGCGTCCGCACCGGTGATGAAGAAGAGGTCCGCGTCACCGTGGAGCGCGCGCAGGTCCCGCAGCGTGTCGATGGTGTACGTCGGTCCGCCGCGGTCGATCTCCAGGCGGCTCACGGAGAACTGAGGGTTCGAGGCCGTCGCGATGACCGTCATCAGATAGCGGTCCTCGGCCGGCGAGACCTGCTTGTGGCTCTTCTGCCACGGCTGCCCGGTCGGGACGAAGACGACCTCGTCCAGATGGAACTGGGCGGCCACTTCACTGGCCGCCACCAGGTGTCCATGATGGATCGGGTCGAACGTCCCGCCCATCACGCCGAGTCGGCGCTTGGCGCGTCCGGTAGGCACTTCCTGCTCTCCCATGCGTGCAGACCCTACTGGTACGGCCGTACGCCTCTGCCTCAGCGGTCGCGGTTGAAGCGGGTGGTGATCCACAGCAGGACCAGCAGCGCGAGGAGCGCACCGCCGCCGGTGAGGTACGGGTTGAGGCTTTCGTGGTTACCACCGGACTCGCCGCCTTCGGAGGCGAGAGTGACCAGCTGGTGCGCGGTGCTCGTGAGGCTCATCTTCGGCGGGACCTTTTCGTCGGGAGTCGGAGGGAAGACGTCGCCGACATCGTATGCGGGCGCCTCGGGCACGCTCACGCCGACTCAGTCGTTGGTCTCCTCGTTGCGGTGTCCGCGCAGGAGGAGCCAGCCGAGCAGGGTGGCTCCGCCGATGGAGACGATCAGCACGATCCGAAGCGTGTCGCCCGGCCCCTGGGCCCCGGACGCGGCGGCGAGCAGTGCGACGGTGTACGGCGTTTCGGGCGTTCCTCGAAGTTGTCCACAGCCCTCCGCACACCGTGGCGCCAGCACCTACGCTGAGAACTGCCAGGGGGACGAGCGACATCTCGTACAAAACAGGGGGCCTTCCATGACCGAAAACAGCCACGAGAACGTGCCGAGCAGGCAGCGCAGGCGATTCCCGGGAATCTCCTCCCGGGCGTACGAACATCCGGCGGACCGCTCCGCCCTGGTGGCCCTGCGCCGGCTGACGGGGTTCGACACCGTGTTCAAGGCGCTCAGCGGGCTCCTTCCCGAGCGCAGCCTGCGGTTGCTCTTCCTCTCGGACTCCGTCCGGGTGAGTGACGCCCAGTTCTCCCATCTCAACGCCATGCTGCGGGACGCCTGTTACATCCTGGACCTGGAGAAGGTCCCACCGATGTACGTCAGCCAGGACCCCCGGCCTAACGCGATGTGCATCGGTCTGGAGGAGCCGATCATCGTGGTGACGACGGGTCTGGTCGAACTGCTGGACGAGGAGGAGATGCGGGCCGTCGTGGGCCATGAGGTGGGCCACGCGCTCTCCGGCCACTCGGTCTACCGGACGATATTGCTCTTCCTCACCAATCTGGCCGTCAAGATCGCCTGGATTCCCCTCGGCAACGTCGCGATCATGGCGATAGTGACGGCGCTGCGCGAGTGGTTCCGCAAGTCCGAGCTGTCGGCGGACCGGGCGGGGCTGCTGGTGGGACAGGATCTGCGGGCTTCGCTGCGCGGCCTGATGAAGATCGCCGGCGGCAACCATCTGCACGAGATGAACGTGGACGCGTTCCTCGCCCAGGCCGACGAGTACGAGAAGGGCGGCGACCTGCGCGACTCCGTGCTGAAGATCCTCAACGTGCTGCCCCGCTCCCATCCGTTCACCGCGGTGCGGGCCGCCGAGCTGAAGAAGTGGTCGGAGACCCGGGACCACCAGCGGATCATGGATGGCCACTACCCCGGCGCGACGAGGACAAGGACGCCTCCGTCACGGATTCCTTCCGGGAGTCGGCCTCGCACTACGCGGACACGGTGCGCACCAGCAAGGACCCGTTGATGAAGCTGGTGGGCGACATCGCGGGCGGTGCGGGGGATCTGGGCGGCAAGCTCCGTGACAGGTTCACCGGCGGCGGCGGCGGGGGCGCGGGCGCGGGCTCCGGTGCTACGGACGGGCCGGGGAACCGCCGGCCGGAAGGTCCGCAGGAGGGTTCCGGGACGGACCGGAGCTGACCGCCAGCGTTCCGCACAGCGCCGCCGTGCGCGGGCCCGTGGTGTAGGGGTCCGTGCCGGCCGGTCCGCGCCCGTCCGCCCGCTCGCCGGCGAGCAGCGGGGCCAGCGCACCAGCCGTGTCAGCCGAGCACGACTGGGGCCCGGCCTGCACCTGGGCCGTCCGCACCTCCAGGCGGTGCAGGCGCAGATCCTCCCGGTCGAGGTGGAAGCGCAGCTCCCGCCGTACGGTGAAGAGCGAGGCGTCGTCCACGTTCCGGGGGACTGAGGCGACCGGGCGGAGCGCGTAGGTGAACGTGTGGTCGGACACCACCTCCAGGGTGTCCGACCCCACCTCCGCGTAGGCGAGCGTCCCCTGCACCCTGATCCCCGGATCGGCGAGCTCCACGCTCCTGGCGTCGAAGCGCACGAGCCAGCCGGTGGCGGAGTGCCGGCCGTCGTCGACCGGTGCGCTCATGCTCCGGTCGAACTGGTCCCTCTGATCGGGGTCCAGGAGGCGCTCGACCGGCCGGGTGGTCGCCCCGGTCAGTACGTCGGCGTCGAGCGAGGACCCCGCCAGGTACTCCCTGACCGTGCTCAGGGCGGCCATGACCTGACTCTCCGAGAAGCTGGGCGTACGCCGGACCAGGGGCAGGTTGATCCCTTCGGCGCCTTCGCGGAATTCGGCGGCCGGGCTCGCCGCGTAGAGGGCGTCCGGGGTACCGCCCGGCACGGTGCCCCGGGGTGCGAGGGGCACCACGGTCGACCTGAGCGGTTCGGCCTGTCTGGTGGCGGGCGGCGGAAAAGGGTGGCGGAAGCCTATGTAGAGGGCGGTGGCGAAGGCCAGGGCGATGAGGACCACGATGGCGAGGGCGGCCCTGGAGCCGTGGCGGGCGGCGCGGCCGGGCAGCGAGCGGACGGCGAGGGCGTGGTCGCCCATGCGTTCCTGCGCGGAGAACTCCTGGAGCCGGGCAGCGCGGACGAATGATTCGTCGAAGACGAGCGAGCGGTACTCGTCCTCGCCGCCCGCGTGGTTCTCGGGCGGCCCTTCCGGCGGTTCTCCGCGACCAGTCATGACTTCTCCCGATCTCCACGTCACCGGCCGGAGGGCCGGGAGCGGTACGGTCCGCTGCGGCCGGAAAGGCGTCGGGCAGGTTGTCCGGCGCGTGCTCGGACGCACGTGCGGACAGTGAGAAGCCCCTCCCAGAAGGGGTCATATCTTCAGGGTAGGTCGATCGGAGGGAAGGTAAACGCGGGGGAGGCCAGAAGAAGGACGGCGTGCGGGACGGTCCGGGCGGCGGCCGTCAGGGGGTGCGGGGTACGGCGGAGACCGCGGGGCGGGAGTGGACGGCCGGGACCGAGGGGTTCGCGCCCGGCTCGTCGACGCCACTCGTCACCGGCTGCGGGGTCTGGTCCTGGCTGTCGCCTGCGGCGCCCCGGTACACGGCGGAGAAGGCCAGTGCGACCATGCCGACGCCCATCAGGAGGGCGAGCAGCCAGGCCACCGGCCGGTGCCAGCGTGCCGTGCCGCGGTAGGGGCGCAGCGCGCCGCCGTGCCGCCCGTAGGGGCCGCTGTAGTCCTCATCGTCCCCCTCGGGGCCGGCCGTGCCCTCCGCGGCCCGTCCGCGGCCGTACACGCCGTCCGCTTCATGGCCTTCGTAGCCGTCCTCGTCGAGTGGACCGCCGCCCGGTCGCGCCCGGGCCGCCTCGGCCTCCGCGCGCATCTCCGCCGCCGAGACCAGCCGCTCCACCGCGCTGGGTTCATGGACCTCGGCGGCCCGTACGAAGTCCTCGTCGAACACCACGGAGGCGAAGTCCTCGTCCGCGCCCCCGCGGTCGTCGTCGGGCTCCCAGCCGTCCTGGAACGGCCTGCCTCCCACGTCGTCCGGCACAGCTTCAGCGTAGCCGCGCCCGGTCGCTTTGGGCAGGGAGCGCACACATCCGGCGGCGCTCCCCCCGGCTACCGGATGTGGCCGTCGCCGGTCACGATGTACTTCGTGGACGTCAGCTCCGGAAGCCCCATGGGGCCTCTGGCGTGCAGCTTCTGCGTCGAGATGCCGATCTCGGCGCCGAAGCCGAACTGGCCGCCGTCCGTGAAGCGTGTGGAGGCGTTCACCGTGACCGTCGTGGAATCGACCAGTTGGGTGAAACGGCGGGCCGCGGCCTGCGACGTGGTCACGATCGCCTCGGTGTGGCCCGAGGACCAGAGCCGGATGTGCGCGACGGCGGCGTCCAGCGACTCGACGACGGCCGCCGCGATGTCGTACGAGAGGTACTCGGTCTCCCAGTCCTCCGGCGTCGCCTCGACCACGGTGGCCTTCGAGCCTTCGGCGTACTCCATGACCCGTTCGTCGCCGTGGACCGTCACCCCGGCCTCCGCCAGGGCGTCCAGGGCCAGCGGGAGGAACTGGTCGGCGACGTCCTTGTGGACGAGCAGGGTCTCAGCGGCGTTGCACACGCTCGGGCGCTGCGCCTTGGAGTTGATCAGGATGTCGACGGCCATGCGGAGGTCGGTCCGCGCGTCCACGTAGACGTGGCAGTTGCCGGTGCCGGTCTCGATCACGGGCACCGTGGACTCCTCCACGACCGTGCGGATCAGGGAGGCGCCGCCGCGCGGGATCAGCACGTCGACCAGGCCGCGGGCGCGCATCAGCTCCCGTACCGAGTCACGGCTCTCGCCCGGTACCAGCTGCACCGCGTCGGCGGGGAGACCGGAGCCGCCGACCGCGTCGCGCACCACCCGGACGAGGGCGACGTTCGAGGCGTAGGCGGAGGAGGAGCCCCGCAGGAGTACGGCGTTGCCCGACTTCAGACAGAGGGCGGCGGCGTCCACGGTCACGTTGGGACGGGCCTCGTAGATGATCCCGACCACGCCGAGCGGCACGCGGACCTGCCGCAGGTCGATGCCGTTGGGAAGCGTCGAGCCGCGCACCACTTCGCCGACCGGGTCGGGCAGGGCCGCCACGTCGCGCACGTCGGCGGCGATGGCGCGGACGCGCTCGGGGGTGAGGGTGAGCCGGTCGACGATCGACTCACCGGTCCCCGCCGCACGGGCGCGGGCGACGTCCTCGGCGTTCGCGGCGACGATCTCGCCCGTGCGCACTTCGAGCGCGTCCGCGATCGCCAGCAGCGCGTCGTCCTTCGCCGCGCGCGGGAGTGGCGCTATGTCAGCGGCGGCGGCGCGTGCCCGGTAGGCGGCCTGGGCGACCGGGGACATGTTGTCGTACGGCGAAAGCGTGGTCATGCCCGCAGGGTAATGCGCACCCTGCGGACACCCCGCACGTATCCCGTGATGCGAGACGGCCGTTTCGAGAGGTGGCCGTGCGTTCAGTACGGGTGCACCCCGACCGGGGCGGCCGGCGGCGGGCCGTACCCCTCGGCGATGCGCAGGTGGTACGTCTCCCGGTCGATGACCTCCAGGCCGACGATCTTCCACGGCGGGAGCCCGGCGCTGGAGCGGTGCTCGCCCCACAGCCGCAGCGCGACCGCCGCCGCGTCGTGGAGGTCGCGGGCCTCTTCCCAGTAGCGGATCTCCGCGTGGTCGCGGGCATATCGGCTGGTCAGCAGGAACGGGTGGTCATGGGCCAGCTGCTCCAGGCCGCGTCTGACCTCCGTGAGCGGGATCTCCGCACCGGAGACGCTGAGCGTGATGTGCCAGAGCTTGGACTGGGTCCGTTCCTCCCGCGCCGCCATCGGTTCCTGCCCGGTGGTGCGGTCCGCGGTGCTGTCCGTGGTGCTGCCCGTGGGCAGCACGGCGCCGAGGTCGGAGCCCGCCCCGACGCTGGTCAGGGCGCGGCTGCCCGTCCCTCGGGGCGGCGCCCCCGGGCGCGCTCGTCTCACCGGCGGCCTCCTGTGAATGCGTTGCTGTGCTGTACGCCTTGTGTCCCCACTACAAAGTTGACCAGTCCGAGGCCGGGCGTGGGGCGCTTTTGGTAAAGGTCTCTGCCGATTGTCTGGACTTTCAACCGCTTCGGGGGGTGAGCCGAGGCACCAGGATGACCAGATCGTCTCTGTGTACGACCTCGCGTTCGTAGGCGGGACCGAGTTCCTTCGCCAGCTCGCGGGTGGACCGGCCGAGCAGCTGGGGGATCTCCTTGGCGTCGAAGTTGACGAGGCCGCGGGCGACGGCCCGGCCGGAGAGGTCGCGCAGCTCCACGGGGTCGCCCGCGGTGAACTCGCCCTCGACCGCGGAGATTCCGGCGGGCAGCAGCGAGGTGCGGCGGTCCACCACGGCGCGTACGGCACCGTCGTCGAGGGTCAGGGCGCCCTGCGGGGTCGACGCGTGGGCCAGCCAGAGCAGCCGGTCGGCGGAGCGGCGCCCGGTCGGGTGGAAGTACGTGCCGGTGTCCCGGCCCGCGAGGGCGTCGGCGGCCCGGCTGGCGGAGGTGAGGACGACGGGGATTCCGGCGGCGCTGGCGATCCTGGCGGCTTCGACCTTGGTCACCATCCCGCCGGTGCCGACGCCCGCCTTCCCCGCGCTGCCGATCGTGACACCTTCGAGGTCCCGCGGCCCGCTGACCTCCGCGACGCGTGTGGCACCGGGGGTCCTGGGGTCGCCGTCGTACAGCCCGTCGACGTCGGAGAGCAGGACCAGGAGGTCGGCGTGGACGAGGTGGGCGACGAGCGCGGCGAGCCGGTCGTTGTCGCCGAACCGGATCTCGTCGGTGGCCACGGTGTCGTTCTCGTTGACGACGGGCAGGGCGCCCATGTCGAGGAGCTGGTCCAGCGTGCGGTAGGCGTTGCGGTAGTGGGCACGCCTGCTGGTGTCGTCGGAGGTGAGGAGCACCTGCCCGACGCGTACGCCGTAGCGCGCGAAGGAGGCCGTGTAGCGGGCGACCAGGAGTCCCTGGCCGACGCTGGCGGCAGCCTGCTGGCGGGCCAGGTCCTTGGGTCTGCGGACCAGCCCGAGCGGGGCGAGCCCGGCGGCGATGGCGCCGCTGGAGACGAGGACGATCTCCTTCTCCCCGCCGCTCCTGACGCCTGCCAGGACATCGACGAGGGCGTCCACGCGGTCGGCGTCGAGGCCGCCTGCCGCCGTCGTGAGAGAGGAGGAACCGACCTTGACCACGATCCTGCGGGCGCCGGTCACACCCGGCCTGGCAGCTGACACGTACTTCCTCACTCTGGCGGGCCCGGCGCTCCCCGAGAGACCGTCGCGGCCCTCGTGGCCCGGGCTTGCGGGGGCCGTCCCCGAGCAGCACAGTACGCGAGCGGCCGCGCCCGGCGCCCTCCCGTTCCGCTCGATGGACAGCCGCTGCGGACAGTTTCGGCGGACGATTTCGCCGGACAGCTGGGGAGGTACCGGGCACGGCCGCCCGCGACAGCGTCAGTCGCTGTTCACCGTCAGCATCCGGTCGACGACCCGCGCCGCGGCGCGCCCGTCGGAGGGCTCGCAGAAGTCCACCCGGAACTGGGCGTACTTCTCCTTGTACTCCTCCGTCACCGCGTCGATGTCGCGGATGGCGTCGACGAGTTCGGCGGACGTCTTGATCAGAGGGCCGGGGGCGCGCGAGGTGAAGTCGAAGTAGAAGCCGCGCAGGGTGTCCCGGTAGTGCTCCAGGTCGTACGTGAAGAAGAGCATCGGCCGGCCCGAGTGGGCGAAGTCGAAGAGCACGGATGAGTAGTCGGTGATCAGCACGTCGGCGATCAGGTAGAGGTCGGCGATGTCCGGGTAGTACGTCACGTCCCAGACGAAGCCCTGGCCCGCGCCGGGGATGCTGTCGAGGACCTTGTGGTGTTTGCGGTAGAGCAGGACGTGGTCGTCGCCGAGCTGCTCCTGGGCCGCGGTGACGTCGATCTGGTTGTCGAGCTTGAAGCGCCGGCCGCCGTACCGCTGGTCGTCGCGCCAGGTCGGCGCGTACAGGACGACCTTCTTGCCCGCGGGGATGCCGAGCTTCTCCCGTACGGCCGCAGCGCGCTTGACCCGGTCCGGTGCGTGGAAGACGTCGTTGCGCGGGTAGCCGGCCTCCAGGACCTCGCACTGGAGGCGGAAGGCGTTCGTCATGATGGGCGTCGTGAAGGCGTTCGGCGTGATGAAGAGGCTGTACTGGCGCGAGCGCTGCGGCAGGCTGGAGATGTAGGCGAGGTTGGCCTGCGGGGTGCCGAGCAGGTCGGCGCCGATGCGCTTGAGCGGGGTGCCGTGCCAGGTCTGGACGACGACCTGGCCCTCACGGCGGACGAACCACTCGCGGATGCCGCCGTTGGTGACGATGTAGCGGCTGCGGGCCAGCGCCTCGTACCACTCCCTGCTGCCCCACAGCACTCCCCGGACCCCTGGCGGCAGCACGACCTGCTCGTCGTGGACCATCGCGATGTGCTCGACCTCGGTGCCCCGGCGTACGAGCTCCTCGTAGACCGCGCGGGGTGAGTCGGAGAACTGCTTGCCGCCGAAGCTGTTGTAGAGCACGGCCTCGCGCAGCGGCAGCCTGCGCTGCTCCGGGGTGTACACGTCGCGCATGAGCCGCTGGCGGTACGCGCCGTGCAGCTCGGGCTCCAGGGCGGGGCCCGACTCCAGGAAGATCCGGTCGTAGTCCAGCCGCTCCAGGGTGTACGTCCGGCGGGCACCCTCGTGGGCCGAGGGCAGCAGGGAGACCAGGTCGGGCCGGATCGTCACAGGGATGTCGTGCCGGTGGTCCCACTCGTCGCGGGAGCGCAGGAACGGCAGCCAGCGGCCGGCCCTGAGCGGGAGCGTCCCGTCGTACGCGGGCATGGCGTCGGGCGTGAGGCGGGCGGTGAAGCGCCCGCCCGCGAACTCGGCGGGCAGCGGCTTGTCCTCGTTGCGGCCGCTGTGGCGCAGGACGAACCGCATCTTCTCGGCGGGGCCCGTGTACGTACCGGACAGCGTCAGCTCGCCGTTCGCGGACCAGTCGGCCTTGTCGACGACGGGCTGGGCGGTGCGGAGCTGCGGGGTGAAGTTGCCCGCGCCATCGGTGAGCAGGGCGAACTCAAGGGTGCCGGGCAGCTGCTGCACACCGGTACGCAGGGACTGCCCGATGGTGGCGCGGCGCATCGTGCCGTCCGCGAAGACGATCCGGGTGCGGTACTTGCGGGAATGTCCGGGGGCGATTCCCTCGACGGGCAGGTCGCCGAAGGGCAGGCGCGCGGTGAAGCGGTTCCAGCCGTCGGTGCCGGTGCCCGCGGCGTCCAGCGGGAGGTCGATCGAGAACTCGCTCCCCTCGTGGTCGACGCGCAGAGCCGTCGGGGTCCTGCCCGCGCTCGACGTGCCGCGCGAGCGCAGCGTCACCGTGAGGCCGTTGTCGTCGGTCTCCTGGGACACGACCTCGGCCGGCACGACGTCCACGGAGAACTTGAGCCGGTTGCGGTCGAAGCCGGCGACGAGCCGTACGCCGTCGTCCAGCACGTGCACCTGGCTGTGTCCCGCGGCTCCGCTGCTGCCCTTCAGGACGCTGCCCACGGACATGCCGCCGGGGCGCGGGATGCCGATGCCCAGACGCCAGGTGCCGCTCTGCCACTGACCGCGGGAGCGCAGGCGCGAGGGGTCGATGGCGATCTCGAAGCCCGACCAGTCGTAGCAGTGCAGGGCGCCCTTGGCCTCCGCCGTGGCCGCGGGCTCCAGGACCGTGCGCAGCCGCAGCGGGATGGTGCTCCTGCTGCCCTGGCGGCGCAGCACGGCGACGCGCAGCGAGCGCTTGCCGGTGGCGGAGGGAACGTTGGGGATGTACGCGTAGCCGCGGACGACCAGGCGGCCGTCCTGCCAGGCCAGGTCCGTCAGCTTGCCGCGTACGGGGAGCTCACTGCGGGTGAAGTTGCGCACCGTGGGGGCAGCGAGGCGCTCTCGACACCGGGCAGCTCGATGCGGGCCCTGCGCAGGCCCTTGACCGAGAAGACGCCGGGGTTCTCGCGCTCGTAGTGCAGGACGTCGGCGAGCTCGTCCCCGCGTCCGCTGGCCGCCAGGTGCCACTTGACCCGGGCCATCGGCGAGAACTGCCTGACCAGCTTGGGAGCCGCCTGCGCCAGGAAGTCCTTGGCGGCTGTGTGGAAGGCGGTGCGCTCCTCGACCGGTGTCTCGGGGAAGTACTTCATGAGACGGCTGAGCTCTTCGGGGATGGTTTCGACAGGTCGGGACGCCACGGCGAGAGGGCCTTTCCGGGGGACTTACAGACGTGAACCCCAGGAAGACGGGGCGTGAATGAGACTCTCACCAAGGTCTCATGGTTGCCCGACCGGGAGGGGTGACGCCCGTCACAATCCCCTCCCGGTGGGACGAGTTTCACCACACTCAGGCTCTGGTACGAGTGCCTGTTCGCCCGCCGCGCACCCGTCCCGACCGCACTGCCCGCAGCGCTCGCCGGCGGATTCCGCGCACCGCGCGGCGCACGAGGGAGAGGAAGGACTTCGGCTCCGGAGGCTCGATCCGCCGGCCGCCGATCCACTCGGTGACGGTCACCTCGTACGCCGGGTCGGGCAGTCCTGAGCCGTCCCTGAAATGGGGATACGCAAGGTAGAGCCGGGCTGGGCGCTCCTCACGGACCAGAGCCGGTTCGCTCTTGGCCTTCACGAACCGCACGACGTCCAGGAGCAGATCGAGCCGGTCGTTCGCCACACAGGTGAGCCTGAGCCGTTCGTTCACCTTCAGCCGGCGTGCCAGCCCAGGCGTCCAGTAGGCCGCGATGAGCGGCGCCGCCAGTTCCATCTTCCTCGCGCGCACGGCCTCCGGCTGCTTCAGCAGACCGGGACCGAATTGTGGCAGCAACGTGATGACGAACGGGCGGACCATCAAGGAGTCGCGGCGGGGTCCCGGAGGCAGGTGGTCGGCGATCAGCCCCATCAGCGCGCGCGCCGAATCGAACCGCAGTACGTAGTCGCCGCTCTTGGTCACGTGCTTGCCGTCGTCCCGGCCCACGAGGTAGTAGCAGGTGTAGTCCGCCACGACGGAGACGCCGCTCCCCGCAGGTACGCCTCCATCGTGAACAGGGCGTCCTCCCCCGTCCTCAGCTTCTCGTCGAAGGACATCCCGAGCCGCTGGAGCAGCGCGCGCCGGAAGAGCTTCTGGGCGCTCAGGGTGAACTTGACGTTGGAGCGGTACAGGTCGGCGCGCTCGACCGTCTCCTTCCACATGGACTTGGCGGCGCCCCTGTTGACCCCGACGATCTTGCCGAGCACCACGTCAGTACCGGCGCGGTCGCCCATCGCGACCATCCGCTCCAGGGCTTCCGGGCCGAAGTAGTCGTCGGCGTCGAGGAAGAAGACGTACCGTCCCCGGGCCAGGCCGAGGCCGACGTTGCGCGGCCCGCTGGGTCCGCCGGAGTTGGCCTGGTGGACGACCCTCATGGGAATGGCGGTACGCGCGGCGAAGGAGTCCAGGTACTCCCCCGTGCCGTCCGTGGAACCGTCGTCGACCGCCACGATCTCCATACGGTCCGCCGCAAGTGTCTGCTCCTCGACGGACTCCAGGCAGCGGATCAGATAGGGCATGGCCTCGTAGGCCCCGATGACGATGCTGACGTCCGGTTCCGCGGCGTCGGGCCCGGCGGTACCGGAGCCGCGGGTCTCGGTCTCGTTGGCGTCCATGACCATCTCGGAAGTATCCATCTCGTAAATAATCATCACAAATGAAAACAGAATGCCGAGCTGATACCCCAGGTGCGCGGCAACACGCAGGACGGCCCGTGCATCCCTCCCCTGGAGAGATGCACGGGCCGTCCGATGGGTTGCCCGGCCGCAACGACGGCCTGGTCACAAGGGCTCAGCGGACCCCGGAGGGCCCGGTGGCGACCTCGGCGTCCGCGTCGGCCGCGGCCACGGCTTCGGCGACGATCCGCTCCTCGCCGTCCCCCGCGCCGCTGGACTCGTCCTCCATGTCGGGCCTCGCCACGGTCTGCTCCCCCAGCCGCTGCCTGACCCCGGCGTTGCGCGCCTCGGCCCTCGCCGCGAGCGCCCGTACCGCGGCGTTGAACCGCTCGATGGAGGTCGGCTCGTCCGGGCCGAGCAGATAGCTCTTCAGCTCGCGCCTGGCGCCGGCCAGCGGGTCGGCCGCGCTGTCGGCGACCGCGGCCAGCAGCTCACCGATCTCCTCTGCGCTGTTGGAGAGGATGACCGCGGCCCGTACGGCGGTGTTCTGCCGCTTGAACTCCTCGGCACCCAGCTCCGCCGAGTCGGTGACCGCGTACGGCTTGCCGCTCGCGATGAAGTCGGACACCACGCTGGAGATGTCCGAGACCATGGCGTCGGACTCGTTGAAGCAGTCGTACAGCTTGGGCTGCGCGCCGGTCACCGTCTTATGCTCCCACCAGCCGAAGGAGCGCCAGTAGGCGTCGTTCCACTCGGCCCGGAGCGTCTCGACCCGGTCCTGGCGCGCGGGGTCGGCGAGCGAAACCCTCGACTCCTCGGCGTCGTCCCCGCCGGCCCGCCCGGTCCTCGCCAGTCCGGCGAGCTCGGCCTCGATCCTCACCAGTTCGGCCTTCGCGGCGTTCTGGGCGTCGGCGGCGGCGGCGGCCGCCTGGACCCAGCGCGGCTCGGCGGCACGCTTCTCGGCGGCCTTGGCCAGCAGATTCACGATCCGCGCGTTGACGGCCTTGGCCTTGGCGCTGCGGATGCCGGTGAAGGGGTGCGGCTTGTAGATGACCCGTACCGGACTGTCGGCGGTCAGCAGGCGGCGCACGATGTTCTCGCCCGCGAGCAGCAGCGAGGTGTTGCCGGGGTTGTCGTCCCAGCCCTCCCACGTGGGGGCGTACAGCACGGTCGGGACGGGGTTCCTGGTGGTGCCGGTCCAGGTCGTGATCGGCGCCAGCTGCGGCCGTCCCACCTCGACGATGTCCTCGTCGCGGATACCGACGTCGGCCAGCGCGTAGCGGTCGCGGCCCGCGCGGCCGGCCGTCCACACCTCGTCGTACACCTTGGAGTACGGGTTGACGCTGGCGAGCTTGTCGCTGTCGCCGTGCCCGATGAACACGTGCTTCATCGTCGGGACGCGCAGCATGTGGATGTTCTTGCCGACGTTGGCGGGGTACAGGCAGACCCGGACGCTGGAGAAGTCCATGTTCATCAGGTGGGTGCCCGCCGGGACGCAGAGCACCGGCACCGAGGTCTCGGCGAGCTGGGGGACGAGACCGCGCTCCCGCATGATGATCAGCGGCCGGCCGTCGATCTTCGCCATCGTGTCGAGCCACATGTTGCCCTGGTACGCCGACTCGTTGGAGCCGGAGAAGTAGAGCGCGACGGTCGGCTGGTACTCGCTCAGCCAGCGGTCCACGGCCTTGAGCACGGCGGCTGCGGGGGGGACCAGCCGGCCGCGGCGCAGATACGGGACGACCGCCGCGGTGTAGGCGAGCGCCAGCAGCAGGGTGAGCGCGGCACCGGCGTACCCGATGGCGTTCACGCCGGTACCGGCGGCGGCGAGGATGCCGGCCACCGCGGGGATGTCGAGGTGGAGCATCTTCTCGGCCGAGCGGTACATCAGCGCGCGCGGCGGGGCGTCGGGGATGCGTACGGAGTGCAGGTCGACGTTGCGGGTGACGACCGGCATGGTGCGGCGCATCCGGACCAGGGTCGCCATCGCGCCGTGCGGGGCCTGGAGGCCGTAGAAGAGCAGGAAGCAGGCGACCGCCGTGTAGAAGAGCGGTTCCGCGGCGAGGTCGAGCCGCGCCAGCAGGAGGATGACCATCAGCTGGCGGAGCAGGAAGCGGATGGAGAGTCCCGCCCGCACCTTGCTGAGCCGGTTGACGAGATAACTGCCGCGCTGGTGGAGATACCAGTCCGCGATATACGTGACAGCCGCGGCCGCCGCGAAGAACCAGATATCGGGCAGAAGCGCGGCACACATGACGAGGGGATATCCCAGCATCATCAGTACGGCCGCGGCCAGTTCTGACCGGCTGCCCACACGGGCCAGGCGAATGGCTGTCGAAATCACGAAGAACCTGCTCCAGGGGGGTGCCGGTTTGATTCACGTATTGAGGGAAATGTGAAGACGGAACTTCACGCATTCGGGCCTCTGCATTCGCGAAATGCGATTACAGAGGCCCGAAAGAGAACATTTGCCGAGAATTATGACACATCTTCCTGACGGTCGAGCACGGAGGCCAGGGCCTGCTCGAAACCGGAGGAACCGGAGACGTCACTGGTCGGGTCCTGCTGCCGGACGTCGATGACGTGACCGGTCATCGCGGACAGCAGCACGTCCAGCGAGGTCCTGGCCACCGCCTCCGAGGAGAGCAGCGAACCGTCCGGCTCCTGGCCGAACGCCTTGGTGCGCATCGGCGTCGCCGTGCGCTCCGGGTTGACGCAGTTCACCCGGATGCCCTCACCCGCCCACTCGTCGGCGAGCGCCTGGGTGAGGTTCACCATCGCGGCCTTGGTGGAGGAGTACAGGCTGTACTCGGCGCGGCCCCGCGTGTAGCTGCTGGAGGTGTACAGGAGCAGCTGCCCCCTGGTCTCCGCGAGGTACTTGTACGAGGCGCGGGCGATCTGGACCGGCGCCAGGTAGTTGACGTTCAGCGCCTCCTGGATCGTCGTGTTGTCCGTCTCCGCCAGCTTGCCGATGCGCAGCACGCCGGCGGTGTTGATGACGTAGTCGATGCGCCCGGTCTCCGCGTACGCCTTGGACAGCGCGTCGTCGACGTGCTCCGGGTTCTCGACGTGCGTGCCGGTGGTGGAGCGGCCCAGCGCGTAGACGCTCGCGCCGTACTGCTCGGCCAGCTTCGCGATGTCGGCGCCGATGCCGTACGAGCCGCCGAAGACGACCAGCGTCCTGCCCGACAGCAGCTCGCGGTAGGCGGCCTCGTCGGCCTGGCGGGGGGCCGCGGTGGAGGCCAGCTGGAAGAGCTTGTCCGTGATGAAGACGTCGACCGGCTGGGTCACCTTCATGTTGTACTCGTCGCCCGCGACCACGTAGATCGGCACGTCGGGGAGGTACCGCAGGACCACCGAACAGTCGTCGGTGGCCTGGAAGTTGGGGTCACCCGCGGCGATCTTGTACGCCTTGCGGATCGTCGAGAGCTTGAACGCCTGCGGGGTCTGCCCGCGGCGCAGCCGGGACCGGTCCGGCACGTCGGTGATGAACTCGCCGTCCCCGCCGTGGGTCCGGGTGACGATGATCGTGTCCGCGGACGGGATGGCGACATCGACGGCCTCGTAGCGGTCGAGGGCGTCGACGCAGTCCTTGATGACGCGCTGTGACAGCAGGGGGCGGACCGCGTCGTGGAAGAGGACGTTGCGGTCCTCGCCCTCGGCGAGGCCCTCACCGAGGGCGGCGATGGCCCGCTCGGTGGTCTCGTTACGGGTGCTGCCACCCTCGATGACCCTGGTGACCTTGGTCAGCCCGGCCTTGGCGACGATCTTCTCGACGTCGGGCACGAAACCGGGTGCCATCAGGACGATCACGTCATCGATGTCCTCGGCGTTCTGGAAGACGGTCAGCGTGTGCTCGATGACTGCCTTGCCGGCGATCTTCAGCAGCTGCTTGGGGATCGACAGTCCGACGCGCTGACCGGTACCACCGGCGAGTACGACAGCAGTGGTCCGGGGCTTGGCGTGGTGCGGCACAGACACAGACGACCTACCTTGCGATGGCGAGGGAACAGTGTGATGGTCGCACTCTCCGTGACCGTCTCGCAAGGCGGACGTCGATCGGCGCACGCCTTGCGGAAACCCGCAGTTCACCGCCTGGTCAGGGAGGTTGGGCTCCGGCGGGGGTGTACGGGCCGTGACCGACCCCACAGACGTGTTACCCAATTCGTACACCGTCGGCGCCATCCGGCTGCCGCCACCAGGCAATTGTGCCCAGTGTGACGGTGGGTGCCCGCTGCGACACGACGGATCAGGCGGTCGTGTGACGCCTTCTGTGATGCGGGTGAGGCCCGTGCGCCACCGTTCACGCCGGTGTCGCACGGGCCTCACCCGCTCCGTACTCGGTTCGCCCGCCCGCTGTCTAGAAGGGGTCGAACTCGTCGTACTCGCGCTGCGGGTCGTCGCGCTCCCCGTCCCGGTCCCGACGACGCTGCGCGGCGGGCCGCGGTGCCTCCAGGCGGTGGTCCTCGCCGCGGCGGCCCAGCATCTCGGCGCCGGCCATCATGCTCGGCTCCCAGTCGAAGACGACCGAGTTCTCGTCGGAGCCGATGGCCACGGCGTCGCCTGCGTGGGCACCCGCCTTGCGCAGCGCGTCCTCGACGCCGAGGCGGCTGAGCCGGTCGGCGAGGTAGCCGACGGCCTCGTCGTTGTTGAAGTCCGTCTGACGGATCCAGCGCTCGGGCTTCTCGCCCCGCACGCGGTACACGCCCTCGTCGTCCAGCTTGACGGTGAAGCCCGCGTCGTCGACGGCCTTCGGGCGGATGATCACCCGGGTCGACTCCTCGGCCGGCTTGGCGGCGCGCGCCTCGGCGATGATCCCGCCGAGGGCGTACGAGAGCTCGTTCAGGCCCTTGTGCGCGATGGCCGAGACCTCGAAGACGCGGTACCCGCGGGCCTCCAGGTCCGGGCGGATGATGTCGGCGAGGTCCTGGCCGTCCGGGATGTCGACCTTGTTGAGGGCGACGATGCGCGGCCGGTCCTCCAGACCGCCGTACAGCCGGAGCTCCTCCTCGATCATGTCGAGGTCGGACAGCGGGTCACGGTCCGACTCCAGCGTCGCGGTGTCCAGGACGTGCACCAGCACCGAGCAGCGCTCGACGTGACGCAGGAACTCGAGCCCGAGGCCCTTGCCCTGGCTGGCGCCGGGGATGAGGCCGGGGACGTCCGCGATCGTGTACACGGTCGATCCGGCGGTGACGACGCCCAGGTTCGGGACGAGGGTCGTGAACGGGTAGTCCGCGATCTTCGGCTTGGCGGCCGAGAGCACCGAGATCAGCGAGGACTTGCCGGCGCTCGGGTAACCCACGAGTGCGACGTCCGCGACGGTCTTGAGCTCCAGGACGATGTCCCGGCTCTCGCCCGGCTCGCCCAGCAGCGCGAAGCCGGGGGCCTTGCGGCGGGCGGAGGCGAGCGCGGCGTTGCCGAGGCCGCCGCGGCCGCCCTGGCCCGCTACGAAGACGGTGCCCTGGCCGACCAGGTCGGCGAGTACGTTGCCTTCCTTGTCGAGGACGACCGTGCCGTCGGGCACCGGCAGCACGAGGTCCTGGCCGTCCTTGCCCGAACGGTTGTCACCCGCACCGGGCTGGCCGTTGGTGGCCTTGCGGTGAGGGCTGTGGTGATAGTCCAGCAGCGTGGTGACGGACTGCTCGACGACGAGGATCACGTCGCCGCCACGGCCGCCGTTGCCCCCGTCGGGGCCTCCCAGCGGCTTGAACTTCTCACGGTGGACGGAGGCCACGCCGTGGCCTCCGTTACCTGCGGCGGCATGCAGCTCGACGCGGTCCACGAAGGTGGTCATGGATGGTGCCTCCTGGTAAATACGGGAATGTCTCTGTACGTCTGTGTACGTAACACGCCGAGGGCGGACCCGCTTCCCCGATAACCGGGAAAGCTGAGATCCGCCCTCGGAAGGTGCTGTGCCGTTCTGCGCGCGCCTGAGATCAGACGGCGAGCGGAACGATGTTCACGACCTTGCGGCCACGGTGCGTACCGAACTCCACCGCACCGGCGGTCAGCGCGAACAGCGTGTCGTCGCCGCCACGGCCGACGCCCGTGCCCGGGTGGAAGTGGGTACCGCGCTGGCGGACCAGGATCTCACCGGCGTTGACGGCCTGACCGCCGAAGCGCTTCACGCCGAGCCGCTGAGCATTGGAATCGCGCCCGTTCCGAGTGGAGGATGCGCCCTTCTTATGTGCCATGTCTCCTCAGTCCCTTACTTCGCAGCCGCGGGGATACCGGTGACCTTGATCGCCGTGTACTGCTGGCGGTGACCCTGGCGACGGCGGTAGCCGGTCTTGTTCTTGTAGCGAAGGATGTCGATCTTCGCGCCCTTGTGGTGGTCCACGATCTCGGCCTGGACCTTGATCCCGTCCAGCACCCACGGGTCGCTGGTGACGGCGTCGCCGTCGACCACGAGCAGCGTAGAGAGCTCTACGGTGTCGCCGACCTGGGCGGTGGGAATCTTGTCAACCTCAACGATGTCGCCGACAGCTACCTTGTGCTGGCGACCACCGCTGCGCACGATGGCGTACACGCGGATCTCTCTTTCGCTCGGAACGGATCCCCTGAAGCCAGCCGCCCGCGCAGGCAGAGCCCACGACGGTCCGGAAGGATGAGCGGCCTCTCCACGACGGACGACGCGAACGCCGAGGCCGGGAGGGATGTGCTCAGGGGTAGGCGCAGGCAAACACGCCGAGGGTCAAGGCTACGGGGCGGGGCGCGGGGGGTCAAACCGGGTTCGGTGCCCCGCGCGCGGACTGCTTCGCCGGGGGATCGTATGCTCTCCGGGCAACTCCGCTCTCCGGAAGGCGCCTCCCGTGAACTACCGAGTCCAGCCCACCGCCCAGGTCGACGAACGCGCCGAGATCGGCGAAGGCAGCAGCGTCTGGGAACTCGCGCAGATCCGTGAGGGCGCCAGGCTCGGTGAGGGCTGCGTCGTCGGCCGCGGTGCGTACGTGGGCACCGGGGTACAGATCGGCGACAACGTCAAGATCCAGAACTACGCCCTGGTCTACGAGCCGGCCGAGCTCGGCGACGGCGTCTTCGTCGGTCCGGCCGTCGTCCTCACCAACGACCACAACCCGCGCTCCGTCGACCCCGACGGCAAGCAGAAGCGCGGCGGCGACTGGGAGGCCGTGGGTGTGAAGGTCGCGGAGGGCGCGTCCCTCGGCGCGCGGTCGGTCTGCGTGGCGCCGCTCCGGGTCGGACGCTGGGCCATGGTGGCGGCGGGCGCCGTGGTCACCAGGGATGTTCCCGACTTCGGACTGGTCGTGGGCGTACCCGCCCGTCGGATCGGCTGGGTGGGCAGGGCGGGGGAAAAACTCTTCGAGCGCGCGGACGAGCCGGGTGTCTGGGAGTGCCCTCGGACGGGCGCCCTGCACGACGAGAGCGACGGCGTCCTCACCGAGCGTGCCGACCGGACGCTCTGACCCGAAGTTCTCACGGACATCCCGCGCCGGTCCGACGCCGTGAACCGGTGACCCCGCTTCACGGCTTCCCCAGGACCGTACGGCGCATCGTCGGCAGAGCCCGCCGGTCCGCGTCCGCACGCACCCCGGTCTTCGTCTGTCCGCGAGCTCTCTAGGATGACCGGACGCAGCACCGATCCGAGGTGCCCGGTACAAGCCAACGAGGCCGACATGCCCCAGACCGAGGTCCAGGTCTCCAGCCAGACGGCTGGCACCGCGACAGCCCCGCAGCCGAGCCCTGTCAGGACACCCGCGCCGCGGCTGCACGCTCTGGACGCGCTGCGGGTCGTCGCCGCGCTCGCCGTGCTCGCCTTCCACTTCACCGGCGTGGACGCGGCGACGGAAGCCAACTGGGGGGTGCATCCGGAGAAGCTGTTCCCCTGGCTGTACCCGGTGACCTCCTACGGTTCCTACGGCGTCCAGCTGTTCTTCCTGATCAGCGGCTTCGTGATCTGTCTGTCCGCCTGGGACCGGACCCCGGGTCAATTCGTGCGGGCCCGCTTCCTTCGGCTGTTCCCCGCCTACTGGTTCTCGGCCGCCGTCGCGTTCGTGGTGTGGCGCGCCCTGCCGGACGGCTCGCGAACGGGCCCCAGTATCAGTGAGTCCCTGACCAACCTGACGATGCTCCAGGTTCCGCTGGCCGCGCAGCACCTGGTGGGCGCCTACTGGACGTTGTGGGCGGAGCTCACCTTCTACCTGATCTTCCTGCTGGTGATCTGGAAGGGCCTCGACTACCTCCGCGTCAGTGTGTTCTGCTGGCTCTGGCTGCTGGCGAGTGTGCTGATCCAGCAGCAGGGCAACCAGGTACCGCTCCTCGGGATCTTCGCCCAGCCCCTCAACACGGCGCTCTTCGTCGGCGGCATCGCGATGTACCTGATCTACCGTTTCGGCCCCGACCTCAAGCTGTGGGGTCTGCTGGCCGCGAGCTGGCTGGTCATGCAGAGCGACCTCGTACAGCACGCCGACGGGCTCCGTCACGACCGGGGCATGGACCGGCACCCCTATATCGCGCTGGCGCTGGTGACCGTGTTCTACCTGCTTGTACTGGCCGTCGCGCTGCACAGGCTCGACCGGATCCGCTGGACCGGATTCGCCACGCTGGGCGCACTGGTCTACCCGCTCTACCTGCTGCACGAGGAGCTCGGCTGGGCTCTGATCCGGAACCTGTACGGACATCTGGGGGCCTGGCCCACGCTTCTGGCGACCACCGCTGTCATCGTTCTGGCGGCCTGGCTGCTGCACCGGCTGGTGGAGCGGCCGTCCCAGCGCTGGCTGCGCGCACGGCTGGAACAGGAGGCTGCACAGGCGTCGGCCCGCACCGGGCTTACCGGGGTCCGGCCACGCGACTGAGCGCCGATGGATGAGGCCCCGCCCGGCAAGCGCCGGGCGGGGCCTCATCCATCGCCAGGAGCCCGGTCAGCCGCCGATGACGACACGGCGGACACCGGCCCAGTTGGCCGGGTCCGTCGTGCGGCGTCCGTCGACAAGGACGCGGACGTCCGGCAGGTCCGCGGCAGCCAGCTCACGGTACTCGGCGTGGTCGGCCTGGAGGATGGCCGCGGTGACGGCCTGACCCTCGTGCGGGATGAGACCGTGCGCGGTCAGCTCTTCGGCCGTGTACATCGGGTCCGAGACGAACGGCACCGCGCCGCGCGCCTTCAGGGCCTCGACCACGCCGAAGACACCGGAGAAGGCCGTCTCCTTGACACCACCGCGATAGGCGGCGCCCAGCACCAGCACGCCGACGCCGTCCAGGTCGCCGTAGGCGGCGGCCAGCAGGTCCACTGCGTAGGCGGGCATGGCCGCGTTGGCCTCGCGGGCCGCACGCACGACGGTCGCCTCCGGGTCGTTCCACAGGTACATCCGCGGGTAGATCGGGATGCAGTGGCCGCCGACGGCAATGCCGGGCTGGTGGATGTGGCTGTACGGCTGGCTGTTGCAGGCTTCGATGACCTTCTTGACGTCGATGTCGTTCTGGTCGGCGAACCGGGCGAACTGGTTGGCCAGACCGATGTTGACGTCGCGGTACGTGGTCTCGGCGAGCTTCGCCAGCTCCGACGCCTCCGCCGTTCCGAGGTCCCACACGCCGTTGGGGCGCGGCAGGTCCTCGCGCTCGTCGAAGTCGAGCACGGCCTCGTAGAACTCCACCCCTCGCTTCGCGGACGCCTCGTCGATGCCGCCGACGAGCTTGGGGTAGCGGCGCAGGTCGGCGAAGACCCGGCCGGTGAGCACCCGCTCCGGGGAGAACACCAGGTGGAAGTCGTCACCCGGGGTGAGGCCGGAACCCTCGGCGAGCATCGGCGCCCAGCGGGTGCGCGTGGTACCGACCGGCAGGGTGGTCTCGTAGCTGACCAGGGTGCCCGGCTTCAGGCCCGCGGCGATCGCCTTGGTGGCGGAGTCCATCCAGCCGAAGTCCGGGACGCCCTCCGCGTCGACGAAGAGCGGCACGACGACGACCACGGCGTCGGACGCGGCGACCGCCGCCGTGGTGTCCGTCGTCGCGGAGAGCAGGCCGGCGCCCACGGTCTCCTTGAGCTTGACGTCCAGGTCGTGCTCGCCGGGGAACGGCTCGGTGGCCGCGTTGACCAGCCCGACGACGTTCTCGTTGACGTCCGCGCCGATGACCTTGTGGCCCTTGGCGGCGAACTGCACGGCGAGCGGAAGGCCGATCTTGCCGAGCGCGACTACACAGATATTCATCGGGAAATCTTCCTCTTCAGCCTGGACAGCTTGCGGCGCAGCCGCTCACGAAGACCGGAATCGGTCTCCCACAGGGGAGCCGTCGTCATCACGAGACGGCCCTTGGGGTTTCTGTTCACCGAGACCCTGTACGGGACGGCACCCCAGCGACGAGCCAACGGCAGCGGTCTGCCATCGACCTTCACGGGAATCTCGTACGTCGAGCCTGCCACGTCCACGTACACCCGGACGCCCAGCTTGGCCTTCACAGTGTGGACCTGAATCCGCCCGCGCAGCGTCGTCGCCCGTCCTCCGCTGGTGGTTTCCACGGTGCACTCACCTGCCCGGGGAGGCAGTTCATACCCCTTGGGGAGGCGGCGGGCGCCGGGTTTGTCGGCGCTCTTGGGCATGGCACCCTGCGCCAGACGCACGGTCGCGGAGTCTGTCTCACCCAGGACACCGATGCGCACGGAGAGGATCAACCACAGGTCGTCACCGGCCTGCTCCCACTCGGCGGACACCAGTTCCGTGCCCTGTGCCAGTCGTCCGGGGACCGCCTCACCGACCAGCTCGTAGCAGCGGTCGGGCAGCCCGACGGCTTCGTCACGGAAGCCCGGATACAGGGCGAAGGCCCGGCCGCCCTCCAGACGGAAGGGCGGGGCTCCCCGCTCGGCCTCTTCGGTGATCGCCCGGACCAACTCGTCCACAGCACCCACCCGGGCGAGACAGATACGCACCCGGCGCTTGACGTCCAGGGAGTCGCGCAGTGCGTCGGTGAGGTACGCGTCGGCGAGCGCCGCGATCCCGGCGCAGAGCTCGCGCCGGGTCTCCGCGTCCAGGGCGGGGAAGTCGTCCTGGACGAGTTTGGCGAGCTCCCAGGTGAAGTGACGCTTGAAGAGCGCGTCCCGGTGCGGGCCCGGTTCCACGAGTGAGGCCGCGTGCTTCATGATCGCGTCCGTACACCGTAGCCGGGACAGATGATCCGCACGGTACGTGATGTTGCTGGCGTCTCCCCGCTTCACCGCGTAGTAGAACGTGTAGTCCGAAAGGACCGAGATCTTTCGAGCGCGGACGCACGCCTCGATGGTGAACGGCTGGTCGCTGCCGACCGGCAGGTCCTCGGGGAACCGCAGCTTGTGCTTCTCGACGAGCGAGCGACGGAAGAGCTTGGTGTTCGCCAGCGTGAAGGGGAGGCTCGACTCGAACATGTCGAGGTCCGGGTCGTTCTTCGCGTACAGCTTCTGGTGGACGTAGCGGCCATTGGTTCCGACCATCTTGCCGATGACCACGTCGGAGTCGTGCTCGTCCGCGTAGGCCACCATGCGCTCCAGGGCTTCCTCGCCCAGGTAGTCGTCAGAGCCTACGAAGTACACGAACCGTCCGGTGGCCACGTCCAGCGCCCGGTTGCTGGGCGCCGCGGGGCCACCGGAGTTGGCCTGGTGGATGACCTTGACCGTACCGGGGTACCGCTCGGCGAACCGGTCGAGCTCGGCAGCGCTCGCGTCGGTCGAGCCGTCGTCAACCGCCACGACCTCGAGCCGGTCGAGACCGATGCTCTGCGCGACGAGCGAGTTCAAGCACTCCGTCAGGTAAGGCATCGTGTTGTACACGGCAACAACCACACTGACGTCGGGGACCGTCGTCATCGTCCGTCTTCCGCCCTCTCGCGGTCGGAGAGCAGGTTGGTGTACAGCTCGTCGAGGACCTCGGCCTGAGCCTCCCAGGTCCAGGTGTCGAGCAGACCGGGCTTGTCGTACGCCGCGCGGTAGCGCTCCGGATCGGACAGCACCTGCTTGATCGCACGGACCAGATCGGGGACGTCCTCGGCGACGCACACCTCGCCCTGGCCGGTCGAACGGGTCACCTCGGACATGGTCTTCACATCACTGACGACCAGCGGCAGCCGTGCGTGCGAGTACTCGAAGAACTTGGTGATCAGAGCGATCTCATGGTTCGGCCAGTGATGGATCGGGATACAGCCGACATCCGCCGCCGAGAGGAACGCGACGACCTGCCCGTGCGGTACGTACGGCACCGCGTGCAGACGACCGCCCGCCCCCAGCTCCTCCGCCCGGGCCAGGAGGCTTCTTATGTAGGCGGCCGCAGGGCTGGGAACGACGAGCGCCATGTGTACGCCGTCCAGGTGCGGCAGTGCCTCGACCATGTCTCCGAGGCCGCGCTGCGGACCGGGGGAACCACTGTAGACAACCAGCGGAACATCCGGACCGATGCCGCACAGCTCCCGTAGATCAGGTCCGGGCGTGGCGGCGTCCTCCTGCCGCTCGACCGGCCGGTCGGGCGCGTTGAGGACGACCGAGGGCTGCCCGGCCAGGGAGTGGCGCTCACGCAGCAGGTCCGCGAGGCCCTCTGAGACGGTGACAACCGCGTCGGCGAACGGCGCGTACTCACTCTCGTGTGCCGTGTTGCCCGGAATCCAGTGCGCGTTGTCCTCCCAGGGACGCACGCCCGGCAGGAACTCGTGGGCGTCCCAGACCAGCTTCACCTGACGGCCTGCCGCCCTGGCACGGACCGCGGCACGGGCGCCGACACCGAGCATCCGGAAGTCGTTGGCATGGATCAGATCGGGCTTGAGCGCGTCGATCTCCTTGCCATACGTCAGTTCGTAGTCCCAGAGTGCGGGTTCCAGCCTGCGCCAGGCCCGCTTCCCCTTGGCCGCCTTCCAGGCCGCCGTGAATGCCCGGTCCAGCGGACCCTGAAGCCGGCGCCCGGCCTTCTGGGCCTCGGTGGCCTGCCGGGAACGGAACTCCACCCAGCGCTGCATCACCTTCGACGTCGGCCCTGCCAGAGCCAGACGGGTCTGCTCGGACCTGCGGAACGCGGGGGTGCCGACCGCCTGCGGTGCCACCTTGAGCGCGGCTCGACGCGTGGCGACATCGGCACGCCACGCCTTCGCCCACTGACGCCGGTAGGCGGCGAGGGGGCCGGGCGGATACGCCAGAGGCCGACGCAGCAGCGACCGATGCCTCTCGGCATGACGCTTGGCCAGAGGCGTCTTCAGCGGCAGCAGGCGCACCTCGGCGTCGCCCAGCTTCCAGCTGCGGCCGCTGCCGGAACGCACAAGGCCCAGCAGCGTCACGTCCCAGCCGGCTGCCGCCATGGATTCGGCAGCCTTCTGGACCCGCGAATCGCCTTCGACCTTGTTGTCGACCAGCATGACGACCCGGCCCTTGCCGGGTCTGCCCATGCCGAGTTCCTGCGTCTCCATCAACAACCTTTCCTCCGGACTCGTCACTTGAGAAAACCGCTCAGTACTTGTGCGGTCCAACGTCCGTCGTGATAAGTGCGTGCGAATTCCGACGAGGCGCGGCCCACGGCCGCGGTTCCCTCGCGATCGTCGAGCAGGGAGCCGAGCACCTCGCGCAAGGTGTCCGGAGTGGCGCTGACGATCGGCAGCTCGCCGTTGGTCGCCGCCTTCACACCATCGCTGATGTAACCGACCACCGGTTTGCCCGCAGCCATCGCCTCCACGGCGAACGTGCCGTAGCTGCCCGTGGTGAACTGGTCCAGGACCAGGTCACTCTCCTTGACCAGAGCCTGCATCTCGGCCCAGGGGATGTTCTCGGCGCACCTGAAGTCGATCACGCCACGCTCATGCAGTTCGGTGAGTACGGGCATGATCCGGTCCGTGCCCTTCGTCCAGCGCTTGGACGGGGCGTGCATCACGACAGGGCGCTTGCGCTCCATCGTGGGAGCTTCGACCGCCCACGACGCGACATCCACCACGAGGGGTGCCCACCGTGCCGACGGCAGGTCGTCCAGGAGGTCGGGCGTCGTCACGAAGAGCGGCAGCCCGCACTCGTCAGCGATCCTCCGGTTCACCTCGGCCTTGCTCCGGAGCTTCTCGGCGATGCCGTCGGGAGCGTCCCGGAACAGCGAGTACTCGTGACGCTCCATATGACGAACGGGGTTGCGGATGTCGCTTCCGTGCGACAGCAGCGCCACCTTGATACGCGCCTTGCGCAAGGCTGCCAGGTCACCCGCGATCGTGTCACCGTTGAGCCGTCCGAACACCGGCATGAAGGCATCGACGATCAGGTGGGTGTAGCGGCCGACCACCCGCTTCACCTGCTCCAGCTGGACATCGAGCTCGCCGAGCCGGGCCGCGTCGACATAGACGTCGGCAGGGTAGTCGAACGTATCGGCCCGGTGGTTCATCACGACTTCGACGGACACATCCGCGTTCGCCTGCGACACGGCCTGCGCGAAGGCCGCTCCCTGACCCGCGTAGTTGGCCGGGCCGATACCCAGCTTGATCCGCGTGGAGCCGAGAGGAGTCCACACCGGTACACCGGACTTGCCGCTGCTCGCGCCGATCGGCGCGGCTCCTGGGGTCTCCCCGACCGTCCAGGACACCTCGGTGGCAGGCACCGGCGGGATCTTCTTCGACAGGCTGCGATACAGCTTCAGGAGCCCCGCACTCTGCTGCTCCCAGGAGAGCTCCTTGAGCACGTCCTCGGTGATGTTCCCGGCCAGTTCGTCGCGGCGCTCCAGTGCGCGGGAAGCGGCAGCCGCGAACGTGGTCGGGTCGTCCCAGGTGAAGACCTCTCCGAGCTTCTTCTCCTCCACGTACGCCTTGATCACACGGACGTCGCTCGTGACCAGCGGAAGTCCGGCCTGAAGGTACTCGGACACCTTCGTCGGGAGGGAGACCTCACAGTTGGGGACCCGCCTGAACGGAGTCAGTCCCACATCCGCCGAGGACAGGTAGTCGGCGACTTCGTGCTGCAGGACGTACGGCACGAGGTGGATGCGGTCACGCACGCCGAGCGACACGGATGTTTCCAGCAGTTGCTCCAGAAGCGGATTCACCCGGCTGCACACGAGCGCCAGGTGCACGCCAGGGAGTTCGGGGAGGCCGTTGATGACGGCGTCCACACCGCGTTCCGGGCCCAGCCAGCCCGAGTACACCATCAGCGGGACCTCCGGACCGAGACCGCAGACCTCGCGGACGGACGACCGCACCGATCCGGAGCCGATCACTTCACGGACCGGGGAGTTGCCCACCACCACAGGAAGCTCGGAGAGCTTGTGGTCGTTCTTGAGCAGCTCAGCGAGTTGCGGGGAGACGGTGACCACCGCGTCGGCCCGGCCGATGTACTCGGCCTCGGCGGCGGGAAGAGCCCATGCCTGCCGCGGGTTGGGCCACTCGACGCCGCGGATGTACTCGTGCGCGTCGTACAGCCAGGCGCACCGGTGACCGCTCGCCCGGAGCCTGGCGGCACTGCGCGCAGCCGTCACGATCATGGTGGCGTCGTTGGCGTGGATGACGTCCGGCTTGAGCTCCTCGATCACGGGGCCGTACGCCAGGTCCAGATCCACCAGCTGAGGCCAGTCACGACGCCAGTCACGGACCGGACCGGGATCCTTCGGCGTCCGGCGCTGTTCCCATTTGAAGGCACGCATCCGCAGCCGGTAGACGGCGCGGCGGGCACGCAGTATCGCTTTGAGCGACGCCCGCCGGGGCGCGCCCGACCAGACCGTCTCGGCGGAGGTCTCGCGGACCCAGGCCCGGTAGGAAGCACGGTAGTGGTTCAGTGCCGCCTGGTCGGGGAAGCGGAACTGGGTCATGGCGCCACGCAGCGGATGCGCCCTACGTGCCTTCACCGACCGCCCGTACTCAGCGGGCACGGGCACGCGGACGACGTCTATCGGACCCATACGTGACCGCTGGACGCGCTTTGTATCGCTCCTGCCGATCAGCGTGACGTCCCAGCCGTCGCGGGCGGCGGCCACAGCCGTCTTCTGGACCCGCGAGTCGCCCGTGATGCCGTTGGCGACGATCACCGCAAGGCGGGGGGACGGGCAGGGGATTTCATTCTGTACTTCCTCCGGTGGAAGACGAGCGAGCCGGTGCCCGCTTCGCACCTGCTGGAAGTGCGAAGCGGGACGGGCAGACGAACGGAACCTTCGGCAGGTCAGCCGACCGCACTGTCGACGTCGAGACGGATGGTCGTTCCACTCATGGCGGACTCCAGCACCGCCGCCGCCACCTCGACCGTACGCAGCCCCTGTCGCAGGGTGCAGATGTCGGCGGGCTCGCCCAGCACCGCGTCGCGGAAGAGCTCGTGCTCCACGAGCAGCGGCTCACGCTTGGGGATGGCGTAGCGGATCATGTCGCCCTCGGAGACACCGCGGAACGCGCGGAGCGCCTCCCACTCGGTGGTCACCGCGGCGTTGGAGTGGAACGTCAGGTCGGCGGTGAGCGTGTCGGCGATGAAGCAGCCGCGCTCGCCGGTGACCGAGGTGAAGCGCTCCTTGAGCGGGCTCAACCAGTTGACCAGGTGGTTCACCATGGTGCCGTCGGAGAGCTTGCCGACCGCGGAGACCATGTCCTCGTGGGGGCGGCCCGACTTCGACACGGTGTGCGCGGCGATCGAGGTGTACGCCTGGCCGGTCACCCAGCCCGTCAGGTCGATGTCGTGCGTGGCCAGGTCCTTGACCACACCGACATCGGCGATGCGGTGGGGGAAGGGTCCCTGGCGGCGGGTGACGACCTGGTACACGTCGCCGAGTTCGCCGGCCTCCAGGCGGCTGCGCAGTGAGAGCAGCGCGGGGTTGCAGCGCTCGATGTGGCCGACCCCGGCCACCAGGGACCGCGACTCGAAGGCGTCCACCAGGCGGCGGGCGCCCTCGACGGTGTCGGCGAGCGGCTTCTCGATCAGGGCGCAGACCCCGGCGTCGGCCAGCTTCAGACCGACTTCCTCGTGCAGCCCGGTGGGGCACGCCACGACGGCGTAGTCGACGCCGAGGGCGATGAGCTCCTCGACCGTGGACAGGACGGGGGCGCCCTGCGCCCAGCCGTTCTTGTCCCCCATCGGGTCGACGACACCGACCAGCGTCACGCCGTCGAGAGAGGCCAGGACCCGGGCGTGGTGGCGCCCCATGGAGCCCAGACCGATCAGTCCGGCCTTGAGTGCGGGGGTCACAGCTTGGCTCCCAGGGTGTTCACGGCGTTGGCGATGCGTTCGAGCTCGCTCTCGGCGAGCGACGGGTGGACCGGCAGCGAGACGACCTCGGCGGCGGCGCGCTCGGTCTCCGGCAGGTCCCAGGTGCGGCCGGCCTTCTGGTCCGGCTCCCAGTACGGCTTGAGCCGGTGGATCGGCGTCGGGTAGTAGACGGCGTTGCCGACGCCCGCCTCGGTGAGCGCGGCCATCGCGGCGTCGCGGTCGCCCCGTACCCGGATCGTGTACTGGTGGTAGACGTGGCGCGCGCCGTCGGCGACCGGCGGAGTGACCACGGCCGGGGTGGTGATGTGCGCGTCGAGGTACGCGGCGTTGGCGCGGCGCTTCTCGGTCCAGCCGTCGAGCTTCGCCAGCTGTACGCGGCCGACCGCGGCGGCCACGTCCGTCATGCGCATGTTGGCGCCGACGATCTCGTTGGCGTACCGCTGCTCCATGCCCTGGTTGCGCAGGAGGCGCAGGGTACGGGCGAGTTCGGCGTCGGCCGTGGTGACCATGCCGCCTTCGAGGGAGTGCATGTTCTTGGTCGGGTAGAAGCTGAACGTTCCGCCGGAGCCGAAGGCACCCACGGGCGTTCCGCCGAGCGCGGCGGCGTGCGCCTGGCAGGCGTCCTCGACGACGGCGAGCTTGTGCTTCCCGGCGATGGGCATGAGCTTGTCCATCGCCGCCGGGTGACCGTAGAGGTGCACCGGCATGATCGCGGCGGTACGGGGCGTGATCGCCGCCTCGACCGCCGCCGGGTCCAGGCCGAAGCTGCCGGGCTCGATGTCGGCGAAGACGACGTCCGCGCCGACGAGGCGGACCGCGTTGGCGGACGCGGCGAAGGAGAACGAGGGGACGATCACCTCGTCGCCCGGACCGATACCGAGGGCGAGCAGCAGCAGGTGCAGCGCGGAGGTCCCGGAGTTCACCGCGACGCAGTGGCGGCCGTCGACCAGCTCCGAGAAACCTTCCTCGAACGCCGCTACCTCCGGCCCTTGTACGACGCGTCCGCTGCGCAGCACACGTACGGCGGCCTCGATCTCTTCTTCACCGATGACCGGGCGGGCAGCAGGAATCGGCTGCTCGTTGATGCTCGTCATGGACGTCCTCCTTGAACACCGCAAGAGCTCTTTACTGGCAGAGATCTGGGGTGCGGGACGTCTTACGAGGCCGCGCTAACCCCACCGGCGGATTGCCGACGCCCTGCCGAGGAATCCGGGGCCGGCCTGTCCTCCACCGGCACCCGGTCACTGTGTGTGGTCCCATGGAGAAGACCCTCACAGCACAGCAACCGTCGTCACATTATCAGGGATTTGGTGTCCCATTTCGGGGGCGTTAACCGGTGGGCGCATCAGTTCTGGAACAAAGTGCCTGCCCCGCCCCGAAGCTCTCGGGGCGGGGCAGGCGGTGGTGCGCGACCGGCTGTCGAGTGTTCAGCCGGCTGAGGGCTCCGGCTCCTGCGAGGAGGCCGAAGCCGTCACGGAGGGCGACGACTGCTCGGCGGCCACCGTCTTCTTCGAAGCGGCCTTCTTGGCGGTCGTCTTCTTCGCCGCGGTCTTCTTGGCGACCGCCTTCTTGGCAACCGCCTTCTTGGCCGGTGCCTTCTTGGCGGCGGCCTTGCGCGGCGTCTTCCTGGCGGGCGCGGCTGCCTCCTCGTCCGTCCCGGAGGCGGCTTCGGACGTGTCCTTGTCCTTGTCCTCGGACACGGTTTCGGCGGCGGCTTCGGTCGCGGGCGCTTCGGTCGCGGGCGCGGCGGTCACGACGACGACCTCCGCCTCCTGGGCTCCGGCGGGCGAACCCGCGGGCGCGGTGGCCTTACGGGTGGCCCGGCGGCGCGCACGCGGCGGTGCGACCGGAGCGGCTTCCCCGGGCGCGTCGGCGACCGGCACCGACACGACGGGCGACCCGACGACCGGGTCCTCCTCGGCGACCGGCTCGGCCGTCTCGACCGGCTCGGCCTGCTTCGGCGAGCCCGCGGGTGCGGTCGCCTTGCGGGTCGCCCGGCGACGCGTACGGCCCATGACGGGCGCCTCGGCCTCGGGGGCCGGAGCGGCCACCGGGGTCTCGACGACCGGTTCGGGCTCCACGGCCGGCTCGGGCTCCACGGCCGCTGCGGCCTCGGCCACCGGCTCCGGTGCCGTCACCCGCTCGGCCTCGGCCTTGGGGGCACCGGTCGGAGCCGACACCCTGCGGGTCGCACGGCGGCGTCCGCGGCGCCCGGCAGCCGCCTCGGCCTCGGCCGGGCTGCTGTACAGCTCCTCGTCGGGGACGAACTCCGGCTCGGGCAGCGCGATCGGGGCGGCGACCTCCGCCGCCACCTCGGCCTCGCTCTCGCTCTCGCTCTCCAGCTCGTGCTCGTCGGCCTGCTCGTGGTCGTGCTCGTGGACCTGGTCCTGACCCACTCCGCCCCGGCCGCGCTTCTTGGCGCGCTTGCCGCCACCGCCGCCGACCGTGGTCGGCTGCTCCATGTGGACGATGACACCGCGGCCGTTGCAGTGGACGCAGGTCTCGGAGAAGGACTCCAGCAGACCCTGGCCCACCCGCTTGCGGGTCATCTGCACGAGGCCCAGCGAGGTGACCTCGGCCACCTGGTGCTTCGTACGGTCCCGGCCGAGGCACTCCAGCAGGCGCCGCAGCACGAGATCCCGGTTGGACTCCAGCACCATGTCGATGAAGTCGACGACGACGATGCCACCGAGGTCGCGCAGCCGCAGCTGACGCACGATCTCCTCGGCCGCCTCCAGGTTGTTCTTGGTGACGGTCTCCTCCAGGTTCCCGCCCTGGCCGGTGAACTTGCCGGTGTTGACGTCGACGACGACCATCGCCTCGGTCTTGTCGATCACCAGCGAGCCGCCGCTCGGCAGGTAGACCTTGCGGTCCAGCGCCTTCATCAGCTGCTCGTCGATCCGGTACGTCGCGAAGACGTCGACCTCGGAGGTCCAGCGCGACAGCCGGTGCGTGAGGTCCGGAGCCACCTGCGAGACGTAGCCGGAGATGGTCTCCCACGCCTCGTCACCGCTGACGATGACCTTCGAGAAGTCCTCGTTGAAGATGTCGCGGACCACGCGGACGGTCATGTCCGGCTCGCCGTAGAGCAGCGTGGGGGCGTTGGAGCTGCCGTGGCTCTTCGCCTTCCGCTGGATGTCCTCCCACTGCTCCTGCAGCCGCTCGACGTCGCGGCGCAGCTCCTCCTCGCTCGCGCCCTCGGCCGCGGTGCGCACGATGACGCCCGCGTCCTCGGGAACGATCTTCTTGAGGATGGTCTTCAGCCGGGACCGCTCGGTGTCGGGCAGCTTGCGGCTGATCCCGGTCATCGAGCCCTCGGGCACGTAGACCAGGTAGCGGCCGGGCAGCGAGACCTGGCTGGTCAGACGGGCACCCTTGTGGCCGATCGGGTCCTTGGTCACCTGGACGAGGACCGACTGGCCGGACTTGAGCGCGGTCTCGATGCGGCGCGGCCCGTGGGCCATCCCGAGCGCCTCGAAGTTCACCTCACCGGCGTACAGCACGGCGTTGCGGCCCTTGCCGATGTCGACGAAAGCGGCCTCCATGGACGGCAGTACGTTCTGCACCTTGCCCAGGTAGACGTTGCCGACGTAGCTGGTGGCCTGCTCCTTGTTGACGTAGTGCTCGACGAGCACGTTGTCCTCAAGGACACCGATCTGGGTGCGCTCGCCGCTCTGGCGGACGACCATCACCCGCTCGACGGCCTCGCGACGCGCCAGGAACTCCGCCTCGGTGATGATCGGCACCCGGCGGCGGCCCTGCTCGCGGCCTTCGCGGCGGCGCTGCTTCTTGGCCTCCATACGGGTCGAGCCCTTGATGGACTGGACCTCGTCGAAGCCGGTGCCGGGCTCGCGCTCAACCTCCTTCTTGCGGGGCTCGCGGACCTTGACGACCGTACGCTCCGGGTCGTCCGGGCCGTTGTCGGCCTCGGCCGCGCTCTCACCGCTGCGACGGCGACGGCGACGGCGGCGACGGCTGCTGCTGGAGCCGGCGGGCGAGTCGTCGTCGTCATCCTCTTCATCGTCGTGCTCCGGGGCGCGCTCGGCCTCGTCCTCGGTACGGTCCGCGGGGCCTCGTCGCCGTGCTCGGCGTCGTCCAGGTCGTTGCTCTCACCGCGACGGCGGCGACGGCCGCCACGACGACGGCGGCGCGAGGGCCGGTCTCCGTACTCGTCCGTCTCCTCGCCCTCGGGCTCGGCGTCGCTCTCGGCCTCGTGCTCGTCCTCCACAGCCTCCTCGACGGGCGCTGCCACGGGGGCGGCGGCCGGCTCGGCCTCGGCGGCCTCACCACGGCGACGGCGACGGCGGCGCGAACCGCCCTGGGGCGCGGACTCGGCGGGCTCCGGTGTCCGGACCTCCTCGGCGGCGGGCTCGGCCACGGGGGCCTGCTCGGCCTCCTCGACCTCGTCCTCCTCCGGCAGGGGGCTCACGACGGCGGCCGCGGCAGCCGCGGTCTCCGGGGTCTGGAACATCGGCTCGGCGAAGACCGGGGCCTGGAAGACGGCCACGGCCGGGCGCGCCGCGCCACGGCTCCTGCGCGCGGGCTCCTCGACCTTGCCGGTGAACTCCGGCCTGCCGGCGGCGGCGGTCGCCCGGCGGCGCTGACGGCCGCGCGGGGCGGCCTCCTCGACCTGCTCGGGCTCGGTGGCGAGCTCCTCGGCCACGGCCGCGGGAAGGGTCTCGCCGGTTCCGGCGGTCTCCGCGGCGACGTTCTCCGTGGCGTTCGGCTCGGCAGCGGGCGCCTCGGCGGACTGGGGGGCGCCGGCCGGAGCGGTGGCCTTGCGGACCGCGCGGCGGCGGGCACGCGGCGGGGCGGCCTCGACAACAGGTGCTTCGGTGGCCTGGGCCGATTCGGTGACCTCGGCGGCGGGCTCGACAGCCACGGCGGGCTCGGCCGGAGCCTCGGCCTGCGGCGTACCGGCGGGGGCCGAGGCGCGGCGCCTGGTGCGGCCTCGCCGGGCCTCGACGACGGGTGCGGCTTCCGGCTCCTCGGTGGGAGCGGCGGGCTCGGCGACCGCCGCTCCTGCCTCGACGTCCGCGATGTCCTCAGCAGGCTGCGGGGCGCCCGCGGGGGCGGTCGCCTTGCGCACGGCACGACGACGGCCGCGCGGAGCAGCGGCTTCGGGTTCGGCGGGTGCCGGGGCGGCCTCGGCGACGGGCTCGGGCGCCGTCCCGGGCTCGGCCGGGGCCTGCGGGGCGCCGGCCGGAGCCGCCTTACGGACCGCGCGGCGGCGGGCACGCGGCGGGGCGGCCTCGGTGCTGGGTGCCTCGACAGGCTCGGCGGCCTCGGCCGTCACAGGGGCCTCGGCGGCGACGGGGGCCTCAGCGGGCTCGGGGCTCGTACCGGGGGCGCCGGCCGGAGCGGTCGCCTTGCGGACCGCTCGGCGGCGGGCACGCGGCGGGGCGGCGTCGGTGGTCCCGGACTGCGCGGTGGCATCGGCCTGTACGGCCGGCGCGGCGTCCTCGGCGACGGCTTCCGGCGCACCCGCCGACGGCGGGCCCGCGGGACGCGAGGCCGCGCGGCGCCTGCGGCGCGGCGGCAGCTTGTCGCCGGCGGTGTTGGTGTCTTCGGTGGTCCCGTTGGTTCCGGGTTCGGTCGGTTCGAGCATGCGGGCGGTTCTCCCGTCACGCTCCCGGGCGTCGCGCCTGATTCCGGTCCGGCACGGTTCGCGTGTAGTGCGCGATACCGCCGTCCGGGGCGCGGGCGCCGCACGGGAGCTGATGTCTGGCTCGCCGGTTCCGTACGCGGTGTGCGTACGGCCTGGCGAAAGTCTTCTGGTCGGTTCGCGGCCCGACCCAGGTGGTTCCCGGGTCGAAGGGCCGCGCTACGACGACCGCCCTACGCGGAACCTGCACCTTCCGGCGCCGTCGCGGCGGCGGCCGGGGCGACCGCTGGAACAGCGGTCGGGGCTGCCTCGCGGTCGGGCGCGAGCGGGTCGGTCACCGTGCCGGACTCCTCGTCGAAGAGCCCCTGCGCCAGCCTGGTCACCGCTGCGGCAACCGGCGGCGCGAGGTCGGCCACAACGTGGAGACCGGACAGGACGTCGTCGGGTCGCACGGCAGGTGTCACGTGCCGAACAACCAGCCGCAGTATCGCACAGGGCTTGTCCCCGGGCCTATCAGCCGGTGGATCAAGAGCCTGCAGGTCGGCGACGGCGGCGCGGGCGTCGAAGGTGCGCATCCCGTTCTTCGCCCGGCGCTGGACCTCCACGGCCTCGGCGTCGAGGAAGGCGGAAACGGCCTTCGCCGCGTCCTCGACGCTCACACCGTCGAGGCGCATCTCCCATACGGAGGCGGTCAGCCGGTCGGCGAGGCCGGAGGTCCGGGCCTCCACCGCGTCGATGACGTCCAGGCCGTCCGGCAGGGACTCGTTGAGCAGTTCCCGAAGGGTGTCCGGGTCACGCGCCTCGGTGAGGGCGAGCTCCAGGTACTCGGCCTCGCTGCCCGTACCGGTGGGTGCGGCATTGGCGTAGGAGACCTTGGGGTGCGGGGTGAAGCCCGCCGAGTAGGCCATGGGTACATCGGAGCGGCGCAGCGCCCGCTCGAAGGCACGCTGGAAGTCTCGGTGACTGGTGAACCGGAGGCGGCCGCGTTTTGTATAGCGCAGTCGGATGCGCTGCACTGCCGGTGCGGGCGGCGGGCCTTCGGGCTGTCGCTTGCCCAGTGGTTCTTCTCCTCGGTGCGGGGCGGTCGCGGTGGCGTACCGCCCACGAAGTATGGGGGGCCCGGGGGGTCCGCTCCGGCTCACCCCCGCCCGGCCGCTTTCGCTGCCGGCGGGGAGATCTCGGGTGCGGGCACCACGCCGGGGTCAGTCGTTGCATGGTGCTTACTACCCAGCCTACGCGCAGGCGACCCGTCGAGTTCCCGGGTCTCGGCCACCCGCCGCTCTCCCACCAGTGCTCTCCACGCGTCGCGGCGGGCCTGCCGCACGGTTTCGCGTGCCGCGCCGAGCGCTCCCCGAGCCACCCGTCCCGCCTCCGCGGCCGCCCGCCGGGCGGGTGCCCAGACCCGGTCCCGTACGACTCGCCCGACCGGTGTGCAGAGCGTGCGATAGCACCAGGCCACCGGCGCGCCGACCAGGTGCCGGGCCAGCCATACCAGGGCCCGGCCGACGGCACGCGCGATGAATCCCGCGATCCGCCACGCCATGGCGAGCGCGCCGAGGATCTCGCGGCCGACCGGGGCGAGAACACGTCGGCACACCCAGACGAGGGGGACGACGAGCAGCACGGCGAGCAGCCACGCGATGCCGTGGCCGAGCGGGGTCAGCAGGTGCCGGTAGGCCAGGACCAGCGGCAGCACCACCAGGTTGCGTGCCGTCCAGGCGAACGCCCGGCCGAGCGGGGCGAGGACGTACCTCCACGCACCGGCCACCGGCCACACGAACAGCGCGGTCAGCACCCACCCAAGCGCTCGGACGATCCCCCGTCCGGCGGGTGCGAGCAGCGTGCGGCCGAGCCACATGAGGCCGTGCCCCAGCGGGGTGAGGACGGCGGAGTGGAACCAGCCGAGCGGGACGGTGATGCCGTAGTGGACCAGGGGGACGACGATGTGACGCCACAGGCCCACCCAGGGCCGTACGAAGACTGCGGCGGCGAGCCACAGCAGCGCGTGGCCCAGCGGGGTGAGGACGGAGCGGTACAGCCACGCCGCCGGAACGACGGCCAGTACGTCGAGGAGCCGGACCAGCGCCCTGCCCAGCGGGCGCAGCAGCACGCGGTCAGCGGCGCGCGCGCCGGCCACCAGGAGGTCCCAGAGCATGCGTACGGGAAGGACGAGCACCAGGACCACGATCCGGACCGGAATCCTGATCAGCGTGGTCAGGCAGCCATCACCCGGTGGGTACGGCGCCGGCGCCTGGTGCTTTCCGTACGGGGCGGGCTGCGCTTCCTCGTCCATGACGGACATGACGCGAAGGCCCGGTCCGCCGGTTTACGGGACTGCGCCTTCGTCACCGAGTTGTCACCCGGGAAGCGGTGCGGCGACGGCACCACCGTGAGCGGCAGCGGTGTCGCGCTCACCGTCTGCGGGCGACGACCTTGGCTTCCTTCCCGGATGCCTGCCGAAGCGCCCGCGGTGCCGCCCCCAGCTGCCCTCTGTTCACGTACCGGCGTGCTTCTTCCACCACTCGGAGAACGGCTCCGCGTGCGCCAGTGCCGTGTCCCGGATGGCGACGAACTCCTGTGCCCGACTCTCGGGAACAGTGTCCCGTCCCGTGACAGCCCCGGTGTCGTCGTAACGCATGACGACGGCCGTTCCCTCATCGAAGAGCCAGAAGTCCTCCACACCCTCCAGCGGATTGGGCTTGTCCGTGGTGTCGAGAATGAAGAACTCTTCACCACCGGTCGCGTTCCTGCGGTACCCCCAACCCAGCTCGAACCGCAGATACGGTGTGAGAGGCCGCGACAGGATGTGCACGCGACAGATGCGCCTGCCGTCGCCCGTGTGGGCCCGGACTTCCGACAACCAGGATTCGTTGTAGTCGGTCGGCTGCGGCTGCCCCGAGAGGAACGCTTGATAGGCGTCCGCATTCCCCGACTTGCTGTAGTCGGCGAGAGTCTCAAGCCGGAACGCCTCTCGCTCGAAGGTGTCGAACAACTCGCCGATGTCCTTAAGGCACCAGGCGCCCGATGCACTCCGTAGCCAAGTCATCCGCCAGCGCGGCTGTGGCCAAGAGATCGATATCTTCCGGGTTGGCGGTGTACGTGGCGAGCACGTAACCACGGACCACGGATCGAATGTCGCCCGCGCCAACCGGAACCTGCGCGGCTAGCAGCTCACTCAGCAAAAGCTCAGCTGCACGTGAAGCCGCTCGCGGGTCAGTCATCATGTTGAGAGCGGTTCCCGACCGCTTTCGGCAGACTACGACTGAGTCTAGGTTGGAAGGCTCCTTTCCACCCTTTGTGACGCTCGTGGCCATCTCTCCCTTGACGGGACGGACGGCGGTTACTACCAACCCTGCATCCGCGAGAGCATGCATAAGCGCCACCCACCCGGAGATACGAGCTTGGTGGAATGTGAAGGCAAGTAGACCGTCAACCTTCAGAACACGAGCACACTCACCCCAGACGCGAGCGATCGCTTCACGGAATTCATCGGGAGAGGCGCTCTGCACTTCGCCCACACTCCGGGTCGTCTCTCGTCCCACCGGATAATGATCGAACGGTCCAATTTCCCGAAGCCAGGCGTGAAAGAAATCGGCCAGCTCGGAGTAGTGCACGTTATCCATGTACGGCGGGTCGGTGACAACGAGATCAACCGACCCGTCAGGCAAGTCAGTCTGCGAGGAATCCCCAGTTCGCAGATAGACTGTGCCAGCAGGCAAGCCTTCCGCCGGCCATTCATCAACAAGGTTCAATTCGATCGGTTGGGACAAGCCCTCGACACGCTTCACCTGGCCACTGACCAGCACCTGGTCGGCGGGTGAAACCTTGTACGCTTGCGCCCTCATGATCCGGCTGGAGAAAAGAGTGGAGAATGAACCGGAAGATGCCGGAGTTCCCCACGGGTGCGCTTCAAGGGGCGTGCGTTCCGGCTTCAGCACGTGATTGCTGAACATGTGCCTGACGGCACCGGTTCCTTCCCCCTTGAAGGAACAGAACATGTTGTTGAACTCAAGGGTCCCAGAGAAGAGCGTTGCGAGAGCCTCTCGCTCGGAGGCATTGACATCGAGTTCCCGGATGGCGGCACCCAGCAACCCCAACGAATAGAGCTGGCGATCATTGAAGAACTGGCGCCATTCCCGGAAGCCCCATCGGGTGGCCTGTCGGGTGTTTTGCCCGTCGTCGAGTCCCCCACGCGGAGCTACCAGGCTTCCCTGCTTCTCCTTGAGCAGCTCGGAGCACTCGGTGTAAAGATCTCTGTCGAAGTTGCTGATGGGTTCGTATCGCTTCTTTCCATCAAAGCCGAGCACAAGCTTGGCGAACATCTCTCGCTTGGGAGGCTGCCCTCCAAGCGCATCAACCACCTTTGACGTGTGCCCCTGCGGACATGTCATGACGCTACGGCTTACCGCTCCCTCCTGCCGGAAACGGTGACCATTGCTACATTCCATTTCCTGGAATTCATACCTGCCAGGGAGAATATCCAGACACTCAGGGCAAACAATCTGAGCGTCGGGCACCCGTTTCGGGTAGGCGTGTTGAGAGAAGACGTGAGAAGAAAAGAGCCGCGTAGCCACGCCGCAGTCCAAGCAGTCTGCTAGCCCTACCCAGAAATAGTAGAGGACAGTCTCACCGGTCTCAGATCGATGCACTCGATCGATCTCCGACCTGCAACTCACTTCAAGGATCTTGAATGCCCGCTGAAGCTCGGAAGTCTCCCACATCTGGACAGCCTGGCGTTGCGTAAGCGTCGCGACTGGGTTGATATCCCAGCCGACCACCGAGGCTCCGAGCTTCGCAGCTTCCACGATGGTGGTTCCCGATCCCGAAAATGGATCAAACACAGTGATGCCATCGAGGCTTGTCGCCGTTGAATACGCGTCCAGCGCCTTGGAACGATCGTCAGTGAGAGCTGATGTTAGAATCCCGCGGAAGACCGAGCCAAGTCGCTTGGCCCACCATTTGTGAGTGCTAGTCGCTGGACGATGCACCTCCTTGCGCCACGACTCCGCTTCCCCGATCTGACTCAACTCTGCAGCAGGAAAGTCATACTCCAAGGCAGTTCGAGCTGGAACCCGATAAAGCTTGCGAGCAAGATCGGTCGCGCGGTCAATTTCAAATAGGGTCACTCGTCGCCACCAAGGAGAAGCTGGTCATTGATCTGCTCAGAACTCTTCATCCTGACGAGTCCACTACCTGCCCCTCGCGCGCGATAGGCGGTAAAGTGATGTTCCTTGCCAGCCGAAGGATTTGGCGCGAACTCGGGTGTGAGCACATTTTCGCGCATGTCGAAACTGTATCCGACTATAATATCACGCGTCTCCACGCGAATCAGATCGCCTACTTTCTCTAGCCTTCCGTCCATCGGAAGCTCAGCAGGAACAATAAGCGTCGCCTGCCCCGTTGTCCCTTCAGCCAGAGCAAATGGAGTCGGAGCCACGTACATCTTCCGGTCACGGACCAGCAGATCACCATATGACCCGAACCCTCGGAAACTCTTATTCTTGTGGACATACGTGTGGTCGGCATTGAGGAAGTCACCGTGACAAACGACCAAGTCGACTACGGGATACTCGGATTCCCCAGAGTTTGCCGGATAGCGACCGAAGACGTAGAACACCGTTCGACCATTATGTAGACCGGTAGGAACTCGGCTATTGCTATCGTAGTCTGCTTCTCGCCCAGGCCACTGGAGACCCTTGACCTCATAGCCCTCCGGCTGGTGCACCAGGGTGAAGTCCGGGTAGCTATTCCTGCCGATCGAGTCATGCATGAGACCGGCATCGGTCAAACGATCCCCCATCCAGTTCTGAAAGTGAAATTCCTTATCCGATTTACTCACGCGCTTGATCAGCACCGCGCGCTGCATGGCTTCGTAGCAAGCCAGAAATGCATCGCTGGAAGTGGAGGGGTTCGAAGCCATCAGGGTTCACTCCGAGGTCTCTTGCCGCGTCGGCCGACGCCGACCAGTCGGCCCAAGACTATGGGTCCATCCGGGGGGTGGCGGCTCAAACGGCACACTCAGCCACTCGAGGTAACGACCCTGGAACCGTGGCGGAACCCGACCTGCTAAGACGTAGCGGCCGAGCAAAGCCTCTTCAAGGGACCATCCCCCACCCCTGTGGTTGAACAAGTCCGGCGCTTGCAACGTCGCCCGTGCCCACGATGCCGACATGATCAAGACGTCTTGGGCCCTCATAGGTGAGCACGCAGACGAGTGGACCGGGGATGATGCGCAAGAGTGCGCAGCGGCCCTAGAGACAAGGGGCGGAGCTGCGGTCGCAGCAAGCAGCATGACCCCGAAGCAGCGCAGAGCTTCCTCGAGAACTTCCTTACGCCGGTATCGGAGAACCTGCGTACGGCGGGCAGGGCGGCCCTGGTACAGGGCAGACCATGGAATTCCGCTGCCGGTCCCATCCTCGTTGCCGCCTCCGCCGTCCCGGCAAAGGACATCCCGAAGGGCCCACTCAGCGCGGATGATCCGACCGTCCCGTAAACCTTCGTTTTCGGGACGGATGGCCAGCGCTCTCGGCGTGTCCGTTTCACCCCCGCTCCGTCGTCTCGTAACCCGTCCCGAAACATCACCCTCCCCACTGGCTTTCGGGACACGTTTGTGAGACGGCCTGGTCATGACCACGAACGCCCCGGCCGCACAGGTTGAACGCCACGCCTGCCCGAAGTGCGAAGCCCCCGCCGGTAGCTCCTGCCGTACGACGACGGGCAAGTGGCAGCGAACTACCACACGGGCCGCTTCGCCCTGGTGCCCGCACTCACGGCGGAACTGACCGTGAAGACTCCGACCGACCGCAACCCCGGCAAGGCGTGGGCACAGGGCGCTCCTGTCACACAGGTACCCGGCGCGATACCGGGCGCTGCGATCCGGCTGGGCTACGCCCGTTGCTCAACCGTTGGGCAGGAACTCCAGTCGCAGTTGGACATGCTTGCCCGTGCCGACTGCACCCGCGTCTTCTCGGAGAAGACCAGTACCCGCGTGAAGGAGCGGCCGGAGCTGGAGAAGGCGCTCACCCTGGCACGAGAGATCAAGGCAGCCGCACCGAATCAGCCGGTCATCCTGACCGTGGTCGAAATGAAGCGTCTGGCCCGCAGTGCGTCAGAGCTGATGACGCTGTCTTCACCCTTCAGGCGGACGGCATCCAACTGGAACTCCTGTCCGGTCCTCTTCAGGGCGTGTACGACCCGAACGGGGCGGGTGCCATCGTGTTCGCCGTGCTCGCCGTGAGTGCCGAGGTTGAGCGGGAAGGCATCCGGGAGAAGGCGTTGGAAGGGCTGGAGGCTGCGGCCCGCAAGGGCAACGTCGGTGGGCGTCCGTCCGTCGTGGATGACGACGCGCTCGCCGTAGCCCGTGCCCGGTACACCAAGGGAGAGAGCGTCACAGCCATCGCCAAGGCGCTGGGAATCGGTCGTGCCACCTTGTACCGCCATCTTGGCGAGAGCGCCTGAGACAGGCGCACACGGACACGGACAAACCCTCGGCGTACGCCGGGGGCCGCTGTCATGTGCGGGCCTGCTGGGCGGGGCAGGGCAGGTCGGGGGCAGCACGGTTCGGCGAGCACGTCACAAGGGCGAGGGAGTGGAAGACAGTGCCCTTCAGGTAGTGCCCGAGGGACACGTCTCCTCCCCACGTCAGCCGCTCGACTGCACCCTTCACCAGGAGAACCAGTCTCGTCACTTCCCCATCCTGCTCAGAGGCGAAGCGGGGCGCGAACTCTGCGAGCTGAAGGCCGAGCCACTCACCGGCTTCCTTGGGTTCCTCCCATGTCCCTCGGATCATCGAGGGCGGTTTCATCAGCCAGTGCGCCGTCTGGATCGGGGGGACATCGGTGGTCGGAAACACGGCCACGGCTTCCCGGTGCCGGTCGAGTACCTCCTTCTCGCTGCTCGCGGTCGGGGCCTGACCGGCCGGTCTGCGGACGCTCTCCCTGTCGAACGTCTTCTTCTCCCCCACCCATGCGTAACCGTGGTGGTGCACCGCTGCTCCGTTCCGAGAGATGACGACGGCCCCGCCCGTCGGCGTGAGGGCGGGGCCGTCAGTTCACGTGGTGCCGTGGATCAGGCGGAGAGGTCGAAGCGGGCGGGGTCGATACCCGCCGCGTCCAGCTCGGCCGTGGTGAAGCGCAGCGGCTCGGCGCTCGGGCGCTTGCTGTCGCCCATGGCCCATGCGTCCGGCCCGATCTTCGCGAGGGTCACGCACGCCTCGCCGTCCGGGTGGGTACTGCCGCCGCACGCCTTCGAGAACTCGGCTCCCTCGATGGGGAGCCCGTACAGGTCGGTCATCGTTGTGCCCTTCCTGATCTGCTTCACAGCCGGGCGAGGGCCGGCTGCACCCGCCCGTGATGGGCGGGAGTCGATGGGTGCTTCGGTTACCCGGGGCCCGAAGCGGTCGCCCTCACCGCCCAGGGCGGCACTCCAGTCAAGGAGCGGACCGGGCCAGAACCTGGGCACGTCAACCCGGACGAGACACGTCCTGCCTCTGCTCAACGGCTTGTCGATCGGGGGACTACCTGCCTCCCGCCGGGAGGGCAGCGGTGACAGGATTCTGTGACGGCTCAGGAAGCCGAGGGCACCCGCAGCGCCTCGGCGATCTGCTCGACCGCATCAGCGCGGATCATCCCGAGGTGGACGTACGCCTGCCCGCTGTGCGTCACGACGGGCCGGACGCTGCTCCACGCCGACTCGGGAACTCCGAGCGCGGCGAGTGCCGCGCGTATGGACTCCGTGGCGTCCGTCGCCTGAGCCCTGGCGTCTCTCCACGTCTGCATGTCCATCAGTGGCCGGTCCCGTGCATCCGAAGCAGGATGTTGCAGTCAGCGACCGTGGTGCTGTCGTGCTCCATACCCGCTGCCTTTCGGAGCTGGCCGAGCCGCGCGCATTCGGGGCAGCCAGGTACCGGACGGGGCGCAGGGCGCTCCTCCCTGATCGGCAGTTCTACCGGCGCTTCCTGCCACCGCGTGGGTTCCGTCGTCGTCACCGTCGCGCCCTCCCTGTCGCTTCCGAGGTCGATGAACAGACCGTAGGGAGCGGGGGCGTAAGGGGTCCACGCTGTTGCACGCGGTTGCACGGATTCACCCGAGGGCAGCGAGAGCCTTCGTGATCAGGGCGCGTGCTTCGGCTCCGCGCACAGCGGACCGGGACAGCTCGGAGAAGGCCCGGAGGTACGTACGGATCTCGCCGGGCGTGGTCAGGTTGATCTCTGCGGTGAGGGTCTCCACCGCCACCTGTTGATCGTCGAAGGCGTAGAAGGCTTCGAGCGGCCAGACGGTACGGCGGGCCCGTGCGGGGATGATGCCGAGGGATACGTTCGGCTGTCCCATCACCGTAAGCACGTGTTCCAGTTGGGCCGCCATCGCGGCATCGTCACTCACCCGGTAGTAGAGAACCGCCTCTTCGAGCACCAGGGCGAACCGATGGTCACCTTCCCGGATCACGCGAGACCGTTGGGTCCGAGCCTTAACGGCTTCAGCCACATCGTCCGGGGTTCCCTGGAAGGCTGTGATGGAGCGTAGAAGCCCCGTCGCGTAGCCGGGGGTCTGAAGCATCCCCGGCATGACGTTCGAGGCGTACACGCGGAAGGAGCGGGTTCGCTGGTACAGCGGGACAGTCTGCTCATGGACTCGCCGCATCCCGTCGCGGTGGATCTGCCTCCACTCGACGTACATCAACTCCGCGTTGCGGGACGAAGCGATCAGATCAGCCGCGTGATCGTCCGCCTCGCATGCAGCACACCAGGCACGGATGTCAGCGTCCGAAGGTAGCGTCTTGCCCCGCGCGATCCGGGATGACTTGGACTTGTGCCAGCCGCACCGAGCGGCCAGCTCATGCCCTGACAGGCCAGCGTCTTGCATGAGGCCCTGCAAGCGCGCAGCCACAGCGGCTCGTGCCGCTTGGGCGCTGGAAAGTGGGGAGGAAGGCATGAGCTGACCGGTCAGGAATCAGACGGCGTTCTCGTGCAGGATGGCTCGCTCCCACACCGCTTCGAACGCCGACGCGCACAGCTCAACTGCGGCAGGGTCTTCCGTCTGGTCCGTGTGGACCCACCGGCCGACGCCGTCGAATAGGTTGAACTGGACAAGGCGGCCGTCGAACAACAAGAAATCGTTGCCCGGCAGGGCGAGGTCCGAGGCGTTGCGACGGGGCAGCCAACGGATCTGCTCTCCGGCAGCCACGTTCGTGAAGGTGCCCGAGTGCTCGAAGGCGATGTAATCGCTGACGGGCTCCGAGACGATGCGGGCACGTCGGCTGACCACACCCTTGGCCGTGACCTCCTGAACGAGGTCGAGCCAGGGACGCCACCACGAAGCTCGGTCCTCGGGGTCGAGCCGGCGCCCTTGCTTCCATGCGGCGAAGCCTTCGCTCTCGACGCCGTACGTGTCGCGCATCTCAAGATGCACGGCTGACTCCTGCACCGACCTGGTGAGCTCAGAGAAGTCAGTCAGACTCTGCGACACGGAGCGCCTCCCTGGGAAGCGGGATCACCCGCTTCGGAACCCTGACCACCGACTCGTGCCCGGGGATCGGCACATCTCGCGAGCTCTCGCCCGTGGGCTACTCGTCTGCCGTCCACCCCTGGATCACAAGATCCTTCAATTCCCGGTCCACCCACACAGCGGGTGATCCGTGATCTCCGGACTAGGGATCTTTACCGACGAACCGTAAGGCCGTGGTGCCCCTCCCTGTCGAGCACGTTGCGCCTGGTTGCACGACCTTCACTCTGTCGGAACCTGCGGGGCAAGGGGGCTTGATCACCCCGATCCGACCCGATGCAGTCCATGGGTGCCACGCAGAAGGCGCCCGGACCCTACGGTCCGGGCGCCTCTCGGTGCGGCTACTTCACCACCGTGAGCGGCAGCAGCGTCCTGCCGGTCGGGCCGATCTGGATGCTCGTGTCCATCTGCGGGCAGACGCCGCAGTCGAAGCACGGCGTCCAGCGGCAGTCCTCGACCTCGGTCTCGTCGAGCGAGTCCTGCCAGTCCTCCCAGAGCCAGTCCTTGTCGAGGCCGGAGTCCAGGTGGTCCCAGGGCAGGACCTCCTCGTACGTCCGCTCCCGGGTGGTGTACCAGTCGACGTCCACACCGAGGTCGGGCAGTGTCTTCTCGGCGCTGCTCATCCACAGGTCGTAGCTGAAGTGCTCGCGCCAGCCGTCGAAACGGCCGCCCGCCTCGTACACCGCGCGGATGACGGAGCCGACCCGGCGGTCGCCCCGGGAGAGCAGGCCCTCGACGATGCCCGGCTTGCCGTCGTGGTAGCGGAAGCCGATCGAGCGGCCGTACTTCTTGTCGTCGCGGATCTTGTCCCGGAGCTTCTTGAGCCGGGCGTCGGTCTCCTCCGCGCTGAGCTGCGGGGCCCACTGGAACGGGGTGTGCGGCTTGGGGACGAAGCCGCCGATGGAGACGGTGCAGCGGATGTCGTTCTGGCCGGACACCTCGCGGCCCTTGGCGATCACCTTGACCGCCATGTCGCCGATCTGGAGGACGTCCTCGTCGGTCTCGGTGGGCAGACCGCACATGAAGTACAGCTTCACCTGGCGCCAGCCGTTGCCGTACGCGGTGGAGACCGTACGGATCAGGTCCTCCTCCGAGACCATCTTGTTGATGACCTTGCGCAGGCGCTCGGAGCCGCCCTCGGGGGCGAACGTGAGACCGGAGCGGCGGCCGTTGCGGGTCAGCTCGTTGGCGAGGTCCACGTTGAACGCGTCGACGCGGGTCGAGGGCAGCGAGAGCCCGATCTTGTCCTCGGTGTACCGGTCGGCGAGGCCCTTGGCGATCTCACCGATCTCCGAGTGGTCCGCGGAGGAGAGCGAGAGCAGGCCGACCTCTTCGAAGCCGGTCGCCTTGAGGCCCTTCTCGACCATCTCGCCGATGCCGGTGATGCTTCGCTCCCGCACGGGGCGCGTGATCATGCCGGCCTGGCAGAAACGGCAGCCGCGGGTGCAGCCGCGGAAGATCTCGACGGACATCCGCTCGTGGACGGTCTCGGCGAGGGGCACGAGGGGCTGCTTGGGGTAGGGCCACTCGTCGAGGTCCATCACGGTGTGCTTGGACACCCGCCACGGCACGCCCGACCTGTTGGGCACGACGCGGCCGATGCGGCCGTCCGGGAGGTACTCGACGTCGTAGAAGCGGGGCACGTACACCCCGCCGGTCTTCGAGAGGCGGAAGAGCACCTCGTCGCGGCCGCCGGGGCGGCCTTCGGCCTTCCACGCGCGGACGATCTCGGTGATCTCCAGGACCGCCTGCTCGCCGTCGCCGATCACCGCGCAGTCGATGAACTCCGCGATCGGCTCGGGGTTGAAGGCCGCGTGGCCGCCCGCGAGCACGATCGGGTCCTCGACGGTGCGGTCCCTGGACTCCAGCGGGATGCCCGCGAGGTCCAGGGCGGTGAGCATGTTGGTGTAGCCGAGCTCGGTGGAGAAGCTCAGCCCGAACACGTCGAACGCGCCGACCGGCCGGTGGCTGTCCACGGTGAACTGCGGCACCTCGTGCTCGCGCATCAGCGCTTCGAGGTCCGGCCAGACGCTGTACGTGCGCTCGGCGAGGACGCCCTGGCGCTCGTTGAGTACCTCGTACAGGATCATGACGCCCTGGTTGGGGAGTCCGACCTCATACGCGTCCGGATACATCAGGGCCCAGCGGACGTCGCATTCGTCCCACGGCTTGACGGTGGAGTTGAGCTCACCGCCGACGTACTGGATGGGCTTCTGCACATGCGGGAGCAGAGCTTCGAGCTGTGGGAAGACCGACTCGGCAGACATCTGGGGACCTTCGTGAGCTGGCAGGGATGACCATCCAGCGTACCCCGGGGCTCAGCCCTTCAGCGCCGAGCGGACGGCGGGCCGGGAGGCCCGGGCCCAGACGTGCGGCAGTTCCCGTTCCCTGTCGGCGGCGGCCGACTGCTCCTGTCCGTACAGCAGTCCCCAGGTGAAGGCGGTCTCCCCGGCCGCGTGCGCCTGGACCGCCAGCTCCCGCAGGGCGTCGCGGGCGACGACGCTGTCCTGGTGGTCGCCGAGGACCTTCTGCACGGCCTCGATACGTCGGGCGAACCTCCTGGCGGGCTTGCCGAGCGCCGGCCGCGCCGCCTCCCCCGCGTACCGTGCGCGCTTGGCGGCCTTGCGGGCCTCGTGCATCGCCACGTCCCGGCCCTGGCCCGGCGGCTGTTCCAGGGCGTGGGTGACCCGGGTGGCCAGGCGTCCGTAGTCCTTCAGCAGGGCGTGCGGCAGCACCTCGGCGGGCTTGCGGGCGGCGGCGGGCAGCAGGGGCGGATCGGCGAGAAGGGCGTCCAGGGAGTCCAGCAGGGCCAGGTAGCGCTCGCTGTCGAGTACGGCGGCGACGCGGCGTTCCGAGCCGGCGCTCCTGACCACCGACCAGACGCGCAGCCTGGCTTCGACGGGGCCGAGGAGCAGGGTGCGGGGCAGATCGGCGGTTCGGGCGTCGAGGCGGGCCCCCAGGACCTCCCTGTCGCGTTCGACGCCGAGTTCGGCCGCCAGCCACTTCAGTTCCGCGCCGAGGGGGTCGGTGACCTCGCGGTCGAGGATCTTCCGGTACGTCTTGAAGGCGCTGCGCAGCCGGCGGGTGGCGACGCGCATCTGGTGCACGGAGTCGGGCAGGTCGCGGCGTACGGCGGGGTCGTAGGCGATGACGGCCTCGATCTGGGCGCGTACGTAGGCGAGGACGTGGTCGCCGGCGGTCGGGGGCCGCCGCTCGCGCTCCCTCTTCGGCCGCTTCGCCGGGCGGCCCTCCTTCCCGGGTTCGGTCTCGTTAAGAGCCCTGGCCAGCTTCGAGGCGGACGCGGCGGGCCGGACGCCGGCCTTGCGCAGCCGCTTCTCGACGGCGTCCAGGAAGGCCGGGTCGCCGTCGTCCGCGAGTTCGACCTCGATCTCGGTCCACCCGGCGGTGGCCCCGCGGCCCTTCCCGGTGAGCCGTTCGGCGAGGACCTCGTCGACGCTGACCTCGGCCAGGAAGGTGCCGTCCGCGTCGGCGAGGTGGTGGACGTCACGGGTGGTGAGCAGCCGGACGACGGGGGCCAGGCCGGCGTGCCTGACCCGGGAGCGGAGCAGCTCCGCGAGGCCGGGCGGCAGGGTGTCGGCGAGCGGGGCGCCGATCTCGTCGCGGACGCCGGGGGCGACCGGGAGTTTGAGGTGCCAGCCCTCGTCGCCTCCGCCGGTCCTGCGCCGAAGGGTGAGTGAGGAGGCGGCCAGCCGGAGGTCCGCGGTGTCGTAGTAGACCGCGTCGAGCTGGGTGACGCCGTGGTGGGTGACGGCGGAGACCCCGGCCACCCTGGTCAGGTCGGGCAGCCGGGTATCCGGAGTCGCTTCGTACTTACGCTCGATTTCGCGCTTCGAGTCCGTCATGTAACGAATCTAGACGGGTTGCGCGCGCACGGGCAGGGGGCGTCGGCCGATCGGCCGTGGATCAGGCCGTTATGGGCCGCTGGACCCGGATCGACTGGAGCAGCCCGATCGCCACCCAGACGGCGAACATCGACGATCCTCCGTACGAGACGAACGGCAGGGGAAGCCCGGCGACGGGCATGATGCCGAGCGTCATCCCGATGTTCTCGAAGGACTGGAAGGCGAACCAGGCGATGATCCCGGCGGCGACGATCGTGCCGTACAGCTCGGTGGTCTCCCGGGCGATCCGGCAGGCACGCCACAGGACGACGCCGAGCAGGAAGATGACCAGCCCGGCGCCGAGGAAGCCCAGTTCCTCGCCGGCGACGGTGAAGACGAAGTCGGTCTGCTGCTCGGGGACGAACTGGCCGGTGGTCTGCGAGCCCTTGAAGAGACCGGTGCCCGTGAGGCCGCCCGAGCCGACCGCGATGCGGGCCTGGTTGGTGTTGTAGCCGACGCCCGCCGGGTCGAGTGCGGGGTTGGCGAAGGCCGCGAACCGGGCGATCTGGTAGTCGTCGAGGAGCCCGAGCTGCCAGACCGAGACGGCGCCCACGGTGCCCGCGCCGAGCAGTCCGAAGACCCAGCGGTTGGACGCGCCCGAGGCGAGGAGCACACCGAGGACGATGACCGCCATGACCATGACCGAGCCGAGGTCCGGCATCAGCATGACGACCGCTATCGGGACGATCGCCAGGCCGAGCGACTTGGCGACGGTCCAGTGGTCGGGGTGGAGCTGGTCGCCCGCGTCGACCCGGGCGGCGAGCAGCATCGCCATGCCGAGGATGATCGTGATCTTGGTGAACTCGGAGGGCTGGAGGGAGAAGCCGCCGCCGATGATGATCCAGGCGTGGGCGCCGTTCACGGTGGCGCCGATCGGGGTGAGCACGGCCAGGACGAGAAGGACCGAGAGGCCGTACAGGACCGGGACGGCGCCGCGCAGGGTGCGGTGGCCGAGCCAGATCGTCCCGATCATCAGGGCGACGCCGATGCCGGTGTTGAGGATGTGCCGGAACAGGAAGTAGTACGGGTCGCCGTGGGTGAGCGTGTCGCGGTTGCGGGTCGCCGACCACACCAGCAGCGAGCCGATGAGGGAGAGGGCGAGCGAGGAGCTGAGCAGCGGCCAGTCGAGCCGCCGTACGACCGAGTCGCGAGCGGTGAGCCTGGCCCAGGAGGACTGTTCCGGAGCGTACCGGGAGACGGAGAAGCCGGCCATCAGTCGCGCCTTCCCGGGGCTCCGGCGAGTGCCTGCCCTACCACTTCGACGGGCTTCTGCGACGCGGGGTCGTACGGCTTGATCTTCGGCGCGTCGATCGAACCGTCGGGCTGAATCCGGGGCAGGGCCTTCTGCGGCTTGGGCAGGAGGGCCTTCTTCAGGTTCTGCTTGCCCGCCGCGTCGAGACCGTAGAGCGCGTTGTAGATGTTGCGCACGGCGGGCCCGGAAGCGCCGGATCCCGTACCGCCCTGGGAGATCGTCATGACGATCGAGTAGTCCTCGGTGTACGTGGCGAACCAGGAGGTCGTCTGCTTGCCGTAGACCTCGGCCGTGCCCGTCTTGGCGTGCATCGGGATCTTGTCCTGGGGCCAGCCGCCGAATCGCCAGGCGGCGCTGCCCCGGGTCGCGACACCCGCGAGGGCTTCGTCTATCTTGTCGCGCGTGTCTCCCTCGAAGGGGAGCTTTCCGTGCGCCTTCGGCTGGATCTCGCGGACGGTCCTGCCGTCGCCGCTGACGATGGCCTTGCCGACGGTCGGGTTGTAGAGCGTGCCGCCGTTGGAGATGGCCGCGTAGATCGTCGCCATCTGGATCGGGGTGACGAGCGTGTCACCCTGGCCGATCGAGTAGTTGACGGAGTCACCGGCGCGCATCCTGTCGCCTTCGAGGCAGTTCTCGTACGCGATCATCTCGACGTACGTGCCGTTCTTCTTGCCCTGCTTGCACCAGCCCTCCTTGTTCGCCCGGAAGAAGTTCTCCTTCCACTGGCGGTCGGGGACGCGGCCGGTGACCTCGTTGGGGAGGTCGATGCCGGTCTCCTTGCCGAGGCCGAACTGGTGGGCCGTCCGGTAGAACCAGTCGTTGGTCTTCTTCTTCGGCCGGATGCCGCCGTCCCGGTGCCACTCCTTGTGGGCGAGGCCGTAGTAGACGGTGTCGCAGGAGACTTCCAGGGCGCGGCCGAGGCTGATGCTGCCGTAGCCCTGGGACTCGAAGTTCTTGAAGACCTGGCCGCCGATGGAGTACGAGCTGGGGCAGGGGTAGTTGCCGTCGAAGTCGTATCCGGCGTTGACCGCGGCGGTCGTGGAGACGACCTTGAAGATCGATCCGGGGGCGGCCTGCCCCTGGATGGCCCGGTTCAGGAGGGGGAAGTTGGACTTCTTCCCGGTGAGGTCGGCGTAGTCCTTGCCGGAGATGCCACCGACCCAGGCGTTGGGGTCGTAGGTGGGCAGGGAGGCCATGGAGACGATGCGGCCGGTCTTGGTCTCCATGACGACGACGGCGCCGGAGTCGGCCTTGTAGCGCTGGTTGGTGTTGCGGTCCATCTCCTTGCGGGCGATCTCCATGGCCTGGTTCAGCTCGTACTCGGCGACGGCCTGGACCCGGGCGTCGATGGAGGTGACGACACTCGCGCCGGGCTCGGCCTTGTCGTTCTCGGCCTGCCCGATGACCCGGCCCAGGTTGTCGACCTCGTAGCGGGTGACACCGGCCTTGCCGCGCAGTTCCTTGTCGTACGTGCGCTCCAGGCCGGAGCGGCCGACCTGGTCGGAGCGCAGGTACGGGGAGTCGGTGTTCTGCGCCTTGGTGAGCTCCTCGTCGGTGACCGGCGAGAGGTAGCCGAGGACCTGCGCGGTGTTGGCCTTGCCGGGGGCCGGGTAGCGGCGTACGGCGGTGGGCTCGGCGGTGATGCCGGGGAAGTCCTCGGCGCGCTCGCGGATCTGGAGGGCCTGCTGCGTGGTGGCCTCGTCCGTCACCGGGATGGGCTGGTAGGGCGAGCCGTTCCAGCAGGGCTGCGGGGTCTTGGAGTCGCAGAGGCGGACCTTGTCGAGGACCTCCCTTGGCTGCATGTCCAGGACCTCGGCCAGCCGGGTGAGTACGGCGTCGCCGTCGTCCTTCATCTTCATCAGCTCGGTGCGGCTGGCGGAGACGACGAGACGGGTCTCGTTGTCGGCGAGGGGGACGCCGCGCGCGTCCAGGATGGCGCCTCGCACGGCGGGCTGGACGACCTGCTGCACGTGGTTGTTCTTCGCCTCGTCCGTGTACTCCTGCCCGTTGCGGATCTGGATGTACCAGAGGCGCCCGCCGAGCGTCAGCAGCAGGGAGAAGACGAGGACCTGAATGACGATGAGGCGGATCTGGACCCGCTGGGTCCGTCCGGTCTCGGGAATGTTGCTCATGCGGCGCCCCCGGTGCGGTTCGGGTACTGGTGCGGCCTCACAGTCGCTTGACCCCCTTGATCCTTCCCGCGCGTGCGGCGCGGTTACGGGCGGCCCTGACGCGCAGTCCGCCGCGTTGGCTGCCGATGCGCAGTCCCGTGCCCGAGGCCAGCCAGCCCGCGGCGACGTCGCCGCTCGAACTCTCGGAGAGCGGATCGTTGTCGGTACGTCTGGCGAGCGCCATGATGAGCGGCACGGTGAACGGCGCGAGGAGCAGATCGTAGAGCGCCGCGGTGAACAGCAGACTGCCCAGGCCCACATGGCGGGCGGCCGTGTCACCGACGAGGGCGCCGACGCCCGCGTACAGCAGGGTGGAGCCGACGGCCGCGGCGACGACGACGGCCATCGGGACGAACGCCGACTTGAGCTGCCCGTTCTCCGGCCTGGCCAGGCCCACCAGGTAGCCGATGACACAGAGCACCAGGGCGTAGCGCCCGGCGGCGTGGTCGGCGGGGGGCGCCAGGTCGGCGAGGAGGCCCGCGCCGAAGCCGATGAGGGCTCCGCTGACGTGGCCGTAGACGAGGGCGAGCGCGACCACGACGAGCAGCAGCAGGTCGGGGACGGCGCCGGGGAGCTGGAGCCGGGCGAGTACGGAGACCTGGACGACGAGGGCGAACACGACCAGGGCGGCGGAGAGCAGAGTCCGGTTGAGGCGCATGGGGATCAGCTCTACTCCTGGTCGGTTGCGGCGTTGCCGGCGGGATCGGAGGGATCGGCGGGATCGGCGTCGCCAGGCGGGTCGGCGGTGCCGGTGTTCCCCTGCGGGTCGGCGTCCCCCTGCGGGTCGGCGGCGCCGTCCTCCACGGGCTTCCCGGTCTCGTCGACGTTCCCGACGACCTTTCCGCTGTCGTCCACGAGGTCGCCGTTGGGCTGGAGGGTGACCGTGACGGTCGGTGTGGGCTTCGGCTTCTCGGGCTTCTTGGGCTGCTTGGGCAGGACCATGTCGCGGGGGTCCTCGCGCGGTGCCTGGACGACGACGCCGACGATGTCGAGCTTGGTGAAGCCGACGTACGGCCTCACGTAGACCGTCCGGGTGAGGGCGCCGCCGGACGGGTCCACCCGGACCACTTCACCCACCGGGACTCCGGGCACGAACGGCTTGTCCTTGCTGGAGCCGAAGGTGACGAGGCGGTCGCCGTTCCTCACCTTCGCCTTGCCGTTGAGGAACTGGACCGAGAGCGGCCTGGAGCCCTGGCCGGTGGCGAAGCCGAGCTCGTCGGTCTTCTCCATCCGGGTGCCCACGGTGAAGTCGGGGTCGTTGGCGAGCAGGACGGTCGCGGCGTCGGGTCCGACCGTGGTGACCCGGCCGACCAGCCCCTCACCGTTCAGTACGGTCATGTCGCGCTTGAGTCCGTCGTTGGCACCCGCGTCGATGGTGATCGTCCAGGAGAAGCCCTGGGCCGCTCCTATGGCGATGACCTCGGCGGCCTTGATGCCGTACTGCCCGGCACCCGCGTTCTTCATCATCGCGTCGAGCTGACGGACCCGGCTGCGGTTGCGGTCGTCGCTGCCGAGCTTCGCCTTCAGCGCCGCGTTCTCGTGTTCGAGAGCAGCGATCCGGTCGTGCCGGTCGCCGGAGTCCCGTACGGCTCCTATGGCGTTGCCCACCGGGTCCACCGCCGCCGCCACGCCGTTCTCGACCGGTCCGAAGACCGTCGCGGCGGCCTGCCGGGCGCCGTCGACCGGCGACTCCTCGCCGCCACGGATGTCCACCGTGATCAGTGCGAACGCGCTGGCGATCAGCAGCACCAGGAGCAGCCGGCTCTCTCGTGTGTCCCTCACGTGCGGCGGCCGTGCCTTCCTCGTCGGAATGTTCGTGCCTGGATATCAACGGTCTTCGCCACCGGGCGGCAGCGTCCGCCCGTCCCGGCACCCCGGAGGGGGTGAGGGCCGGGCGGAGGATCACTCACCTGCGCGGCTGGGCGTCCAGTACCTGCTGGAGCGCCTCGAACTCCTCGACGCACTTGCCGGAACCGAGCGCCACGGAGTCCAGCGGGTCCTCGGCGATGTGGATCGGCATGCCGGTCTCCCGGCGCAGCCGCTCGTCCAGGCCGCGCAGCAGCGCGCCGCCGCCGGTCAGGACGATGCCCCGGTCCATCACGTCGCCCGAGAGCTCCGGCGGGCACTTGTCGAGGGTCGTCTTCACCGCGTCGACGATCGCGTTGACCGGCTCCTCGATGGCCTTGCGGACCTCGGCGGCCGAGATGACGACCGTCTTGGGGAGCCCGGACACGAGGTCGCGGCCCCGGATCTCGGTGTGCTCGTCTTTGTCCAGGTCGTACGCGGAGCCGATCGTGATCTTGATCTGTTCGGCGGTCCGCTCACCGAGGAGGAGCGAGTACTCCTTCTTGATGTGCTGGATGATCGCGTTGTCCAGCTCGTCACCGGCGACCCGGATCGACTGGGCAGTGACGATTCCGCCGAGCGAGATCACCGCGACCTCGGTGGTGCCGCCACCGATGTCGACGACCATGTTCCCAGTGGCCTCGTGGACCGGCAGTCCCGCGCCGATGGCCGCCGCCATGGGCTCCTCGATGATGTGCACCTGACGCGCGCCGGCCTGCGTCGATGCCTCGATGACGGCGCGTCGCTCGACCCCTGTGATGCCGGAGGGCACACAGACGACGACGCGGGGCGGGCCAGATAGCGGCGCTTGTGGATCTTGAGGATGAAGTAGCGGAGCATCCGCTCCGTGATCTCGAAGTCGGCGATCACGCCGTCCTTCAGTGGCCGCACGGCGACGATGTTGCCCGGAGTGCGGCCGATCATCTTCTTGGCCTCGGAACCGACCGCGAGAATGCCACCCGTGTTGGTGTTGATGGCCACGACGGACGGCTCGTTCAGAACGATGCCGCGCCCCCTGACGTACACCAGCGTGTTGGCAGTCCCGAGGTCGATAGCCATGTCACGGCCGATGAACGACATTGAGTTCCCCTTGTTCCCCATGAGGATGCGTCGGGCCTTCCCAATTGAAGCGATTGGCTTGTTTTGGTAGGCGAGGGTGGGCGCTGTGGGCGTGGAAGCTTCCATCGTAGTGCCGTATGCACGGACACAGCGCGACGGTCCTGCGCCATTGTGGGCGGAACGGGTGTCCGTTCCACTCATGGTGACGATACGTCGGGAGGATGGGTTCCCGCACTCCCAGAGCCTAAGCGGAAGGGCGACCGAATTACTTCGGTCGCCCCAGGTCATGAGCGCTGTTTGGCTGATCCGGAGTCAGGAAAGTCCGGGGAAGAACAGCTTCAGTTCCCGTTCGGCGGACTCCTCGGAGTCCGAGGCGTGGATGAGGTTCTCCCTGGTGATCGTGCCGAAATCACCACGGATCGATCCGGGCGCGGCGGCGATCGGGTCGGTCGGACCCGCGAGGGCGCGGACTCCCTCGATGACCCGCTCACCTTCGGCCACAAGAGCGACGACAGGGCCAGATGCCATGAATGCGACGAGCGGCTCGTAGAACGGACGGCCCTTGTGCTCGCCGTAGTGCTGCTCCAGCGTCTCCTGGTCGAGCGTGCGCAGCTCCAGCGCGGTGATCTGCCAGCCGGCCTTGCGCTCGATGCGGCCGACGATCTCGCCGATCAGCCCACGCCGGACGGCGTCGGGCTTGAGAAGGACGAGGGTGCGCTGAGTCATGGACGGCTCCTTGCAGGCATACGGGTGCGGTGAGGCGAGATTACAGGGCTGCCCGAACGGACCCACGGCCGGGTTTGCGCACGGTGCCGCCGCGCGACGGCACGGTGGAGCTCAGCCCGCGGCCGGTGTCCGCGCGGCCTCCTGAGCCGCCCATCTGGCCTTGGCCTCGTCGATCTTGCGCCCGTAATGTACGGACGCCCACCACAGGCCGCCGAAGGCCAGCCCGAGGACGAACATCATCGGAACGACGAAACCGCTCAGCACCAGAGCGGCCTGGAGCGCCCAGCCCAGCTGGATGCCGCCCGGACGGGTGATCAGACCGCACAGGACGAGGGACAGCAGCATCCCGACGCCGCAGACCGTCCACACCGCGGCCGTCGACAGGCCGTCGGACTTCATGGCCACGAGACCGGCGAAGCCGATGACGAAGAACTCGCCGATCAGCGTCGACGCGCAGAGCATACGCACAGGTCAGCCCTTTCCCAGAAGCAGCCGGGCCTCGCCGACCGTGATCACGGAACCGGTCACGAGCACACCCGCTCCCGCGAACTCGTCCTCTTCCTCGGCGAGCGTGATCGCCGCCTCCAGCGCGTCGTCGAGGCGCGGCTCGACCTGTACGCGGTCGTTGCCGAAGACCTCGACGGCGATGGTGGCAAGCTCGTCCGCGTCCATCGCGCGCCCGCTGGAGTTCTGCGTGACGACGACCTCGGCGAAGATCGGCTCGAAGGCTTCGAGGAGCCCCCGTACGTCCTTGTCCCCGCTCGTGCCGACGACACCGATGAGCCGGGAGAAGCTGAACGCCTCCGACAGCCCGGCCGCGGCGGCTCGCGCGCCCGCCGGGTTGTGGGCCGCGTCCAGGACGACGGTGGGGCTGCTGCGCACGACTTCGAGCCGGCCGGGCGAGGCGACGGAGGCGAACGCCTTGCGGACCGCCTCGATGCCGAGCGAACCGCTCTGCTCGGCACCGATGCCGAAGAACGCCTCGACGGCGGAGAGCGCCACCGCCGCGTTGTGGGCCTGGTGGGCGCCGTACAGCGGGAGGAAGATGCCGTCGTACTCCCCGCCGAGCCCCCGCAGGGTGAGGAACTGGCCACCCACCGCGATCTCCCGGGAGACGATGCCGAACTCCATGCCCTCCCGGGCCACGGTGGCGTCCACCTCGACGGCCTTCTTCAGCATCACCTGGGCGGCGTCCACGGGCTGCTGCGCGAGGATGACCGTCGCGCCCTGCTTGATGACGCCGGCCTTCTCCCCCGCGATCTCCCCGGGCGTGTTGCCGAGGCGGTCCGTGTGGTCCAGCGAGATGGGGGTGACGACCGCGACCGCGGCGTCGATGACGTTGGTCGCGTCCCAGGTGCCGCCCATGCCGACCTCGACGACCGCGACGTCCACCGGCGCGTCGGCGAAGGCCGCGTACGCCATGCCCGTCAGCACCTCGAAGAACGACAGCCGGATCTCCTGCTGGGCGTCGACCATGTCGACGTACGCCTTGATGTCCTCGTACGTCTCGACGAAGCGCTCGGCCTCGATCGGGGCGCCGTCCAGGCTGATCCGCTCGGTGATCGACTGGACGTGCGGCGAGGTGTAGCGGCCGGTGCGCAGGTCGAAGGCGTTCAGGAGGGCCTCGATCATGCGGGCCGTACTGGTCTTGCCGTTGGTCCCGGTGATGTGGATGGAGGGGTAGGCGCGCTGCGGGTCACCGAGCACGTCCATCAGCGCCGCGATGCGCGTCACCGAGGGTTCGAGTTTGGTCTCGCCCCACCGGCCGGCGAGCTCCCGCTCGACGGCGCGCAGTGCCTTGTCGGTCTCCGGGTCGGTGGGACGGGCGGGAACCCCGGCGTCCTGCGGCGGTCCCGTGTGGGTGCGCAGTGTGCGGCTCCCGGCCTCGATCACCGCCAGGTCGGGGTCGCGCCGGGTCTCGGCGTCGACGATCTCGTCGAAGCTGTTGTCGCTGGGGTCGGGCTGCTCGGTCACGGGCCCAGTCTACGGAGGACCACCGACACGGCCCGCTACCCGCCCTCCCCCGCGCCTCCTCCCCGGTACGCGTAAGGCCCGGACCAAGGTCCGGGCCTTACATGGGCGCACCGGTCAGGCCGCGGGCAGACCGTCCAGCTGACCCTGGATGCGAGCGATGTCCGCCTCGGCCTTGGCCAGGCGACCGCGGATCTTCTCGACGACGTGGTCCGGGGCCTTCGCCACGAACGCCTCGTTGCCGAGCTTGCCATTGGCCTGCGCGACCTCCGAGCGGGCCGCGTCGAGGTCCTTCGTCAGGCGCTTGCGTTCGGCCGCGACGTCGATCGTCCCGGAGAGGTCGAGCGCCACGGTGGCGCCCGCGACCGGCAGCGTCGCCGTGGCCTGGAAGCCGTCATCGGCGGGCTGGAGGCGAAGCAGCTGGCGGATGGCCGCCTCGTGCGGGGCGAGCTCCGTCCCGGTCAGGGTGAGCCGCGCCGGGACCTTCTGGCCCGGCTGGAGACCCTGGTCCGAGCGGAACCTGCGGACCTCGGTGACGACCTGCTGGACCAGCTCGATCTCCGTCTCCGCGGCGTCGTCGCGGAAACCGGAGTCGGTGGGCCAGTCGGCGATGACGACGGACTCACGGCCGGTGAGGGCCGTCCACAGCGTCTCGGTGACGAACGGGACCACGGGGTGCAGCAGGCGCAGCATCACGTCCAGCACCTCGCCGAGGACCCGGCCCGAGACCTCGGCGGGCTTGCCGCCCGCGAAGAACGTCGTCTTGGACAGCTCGACGTACCAGTCGAAGACCTCGTCCCAGGCGAAGTGCCGCAGCGCCTCACTGAGCTTGGAGAACTGGAAGTCGTCGTAGTACGCGTCGACTTCGGCGACCGTCTTGTTGAGCCGGGAGAGAATCCAGCGGTCCGTCACCGACATCGCGGCGGCGGAGGGGAGTTCACCCTCGATCGTGGCGCCGTTCATCAACGCGAAGCGCGTGGCGTTCCAGATCTTGTTGGCGAACTTCGCGGAACCCTGCACCCACTCCTCGCCGATCGGGACGTCCACGCCCGGGTTGGCGCCGCGCGCCAGGGTGAAGCGCAGGGCGTCGGAGCCGTACTTGTCCATCCAGTCCAGTGGGTTGACCACGTTGCCGAAGGACTTCGACATCTTCTTGCCGTGCTCGTCGCGGACCATGCCGTGCAGGACGATCGTCCTGAACGGCGGGACACCGTCGTTGACGTACAGGCCGAACATCATCATCCGGGCGACCCAGAAGAACAGGATGTCGTAGCCGGTGACCAGGACGGAGTTCGGGTAGAACTTCGCGAGGCTGTCGGTCTGTTCGGGCCAGCCCAGCGTGGAGAACGGCCACAGGCCGGAGGAGAACCAGGTGTCCAGGACATCGCTGTCCTGCGTCCAGCCCGCACCCGTGGGGACCTCGTCGTCCGGTCCGACGCAGACGACCTCGCCCTCCGGGCCGTACCAGACGGGGATGCGGTGGCCCCACCAGAGCTGGCGCGAGATCGTCCAGTCGTGGAGGTTGTCGACCCAGTCGAAGTACCGCTTCTCCATCTCCTGCGGGTGGATTCTGACGCTGCCGTCGCGGACGGCGTCACCGGCCGCCTTGGCGAGCGGGGCGACCTTGACCCACCACTGGAGGGAGAGGCGCGGCTCGATGGTGGTCTTGCAGCGCGAGCAGTGGCCGACGGAGTGGACGTACGGGCGCTTCTCGGCGACGATCCGGCCCTCGGCGCGCAGCGCGGCGACGATGGCGGAGCGGGCCTCCAGGCGGTCCAGGCCCTCGAAGGGACCGGGGACCGTGATGACGGCGCGCTCGTCCATGACGGTGAGGAACGGCAGGTCGTGTCGCTTGCCGATCTCGAAGTCGTTCGGGTCGTGCGCCGGGGTCACCTTGACCGCGCCGGTGCCGAACTCGGGGTCCACGTGGTGGTCGGCGACGACGGGGATCGTACGGTCGGTGAGCGGCAGCCTGATCTGCCTGCCGACGAGGTGCCTGTAGCGCTCGTCGTCGGGGTGGACGGCGACGGCGGTGTCACCGAGCATCGTCTCGGCGCGCGTCGTGGCGACGACGATGGTCTCCTCGCCGTCGCCGTACGTCATGGAGACGAGCTCGCCGTCGTCCTCCTGGTACTCGACCTCGATGTCGGAGATCGCGGTGAGGCAGCGGGGGCACCAGTTGATGATGCGCTCGGCGCGGTAGATCAGCCCGTCGTCGAACATCCGCTTGAAGACGGTCTGGACGGCCTTGGAGAGGCCCTCGTCCATGGTGAAGCGCTCACGGGACCAGTCGACGCCCTCGCCGAGGCGGCGCATCTGGCCGGAGATCTGGCCGCCGGACTCGTTCTTCCACTGCCAGACACGCTCGACGAACGCCTCGCGGCCCAGGTCGTGGCGGGACTTGCCCTCCTTGCCGAGCTCGCGCTCGACGACGTTCTGGGTGGCGATGCCCGCGTGGTCCATGCCGGGCTGGTAGAGCGCCTCGAAGCCCTGCATGCGCTTGCGGCGCACGAGGGCGTCGATCAACGTGTGCTCGAAAGCGTGCCCGAGGTGGAGGCTTCCCGTGACGTTGGGCGGGGGGATGACGATGCTGTACGGGGGCTTGTCACTGTGCTCGTCGGCTTCGAAGTACCCGCGTTCCACCCAGCGCTCGTACAGCTTCCCCTCTACCTCGGCCGGCGCGTACTGGGTCGGCAGTTCGGGGTTGCTGACTGTCTGCTGCTGAGTGTTCTCGGTCACGGGGCACAGTTTAGGGCCGTCACGGTCCTGCACTGAAACCGGTTGTTCAGTAACGGTGTGCCGCCCGATGCCCCACGTCAGGGCCGCGTCCGCGAGGATGTTCGGAACGCATAAGCATTCTGGAGGGGACAGCAGCATGAGCCACAACCAGCCGGGTCCGTACGGCGGGCAGCCGCCGCAGGGCCAGCCCGGACCGTACGGCCAGCAGCCGGGCCCGTACGGCGGCCAGCCGCCACAGGGTCCCCCGCAGGGCCAGCCCGGTTACGGGTACCCGCAGCAGGCCCCTCAGGGCGTACCGCCGCAGCAGCCCCCGCAGGGCTACGGCTACCCGCAGCAGGGCCAGCAGCCCGGTCCGTACGGCCAGCAGCCGCCCACTCCCCCGTACGGCGGACAGCCCGCGTACGGCGGTCAGGTGCCGATGCCGCCGGCCGCGCCCAGGAAGAAGACCGGTCTGATCATCGGGGGCGCCGTCGTGGCCCTGGCGGTCATCGCGGGCGGCGTGTACTTCATGACGTCGGGGGGCGGCGCCAGCAACAGTGACGTCGCGGACTCCACCAAGGGCTACAAGCTGACGCCCGCGGCATCCGTGGACGACTTCAAGAAGGGCTCCTCGAACGAGATGCCCTCGGGCCCGATGACGGGCAAGGACAAGGCCGAGGCCGAGGCCATGGGCGTCAAGAACGCCAACAACGCCGGCGCCCAGTACGTCAGTGGCACTAAGGAGAACCCGCTCACGCAGAAGATGCTCTACCTGACGGGCATGTGGGGCGAGATCACCGACCCGGCGAAGGTCATCGACGGCTCCTTCAAGAACGCCGAAAAGGAAATGGGCAAGACGTCCGGCAGCGCGGACATCTCCCTCGTCGGCAGCCCCAAGAACATCACGCCCGAAGGCTTCGATGGCGCTCTGATGAAGTGCCAGAACCTGAAGACGATCAATGACGAGGCCGACGGCACCGCGGCGAACGGCCCGAAGGAAATCATCATGCCGGTCTGTGTGTGGACCGACTACAGCACGGTCGGCGTGGTCGTTGGCTTTGACGTCGGCGCAGCAATGACCAACAAGCCCATGCCCCAGTCTGAGGTTGCCGAACTCGCAGCCAAGCTTTACAATACCTCCCGCACCAAGATCTGACTCTCAGTACGAACGAAGGGGCATCCGGCTGTCCTGGTCGGGCGCCCCTTTCACTTGCCTCATTTACTTCGGGATGTCTCATGTGGTGAGCTTCGCCAGCTTCTTGTAGCAGGTGAGAGCTGCGGCGAGGCCGAGGTAGGCCAGGAAGTGGCTGCCCTTTCGTTCGTATCGGACGGTAAGATGTCGGTAGCCGAAGAGCCAGAAGATCGACCGCTCGATCTTCCATTGGTGACGGCCGAGGCGCTCGCCGGACTCGATGCCGGGGCGGGCGATCCGTGGGACGAGGTTCCGGCCGCGGAGCCACTTGCGGTGCTCGGCGGAGTGATATGCCTTGTCCGCTCGGATCTTCACGGGGTTCCGCCGGTGTGGTCCGCGTCGGGACCGGACGGCGGGTATGCCGAGGATCAGCGGCTTGAACGCCTGGCTGTCGTGCGGGTTCGCCCCCGACACCCCGACGACTAACGGGATGCCCTGGGCGTCGGACAGAACATGCAGTTTGCTGCCCTTCGCACCACGATCAACCGGGTTTGGCCCGGTCAGCGATCCCCCGTTACCTTCTTCGTGGCCTCGCAATGAGGCTCCCGGCCTTCGGCCCCGGTATGACTTGAGCCCCCAGTCGAGATGATCGAAAAGGTGGTGTCGCCGGGTGCCGGAGGCATTGGCAGACCGCTGATTAGAGGCACGATCGCCCCTTGGGGCAGTCTCTTCGTAACGTGGATGCCGGCACGCTGATGCCGCAGGTGAGGCCGGGGAACAGGCGAGCACGGGAGCGAAGGGCACGTCGGACGAGACTGGCATCGACGTCTATCTGGGCCTGGACGTCGGCAAGGGGGTTCACCACGCCACCGCCGTGAACCGGGCGGGGAAGAAGGTCTTCGACAAGCCGCTGCCCAACAGCGAACCGAAGCTGCGGGAGCTGTTCGACAAGCTCCAGACCAAGCACGGAACGGTGCTGGTGGCCGTCGACCAGCCGGCTTCCATCGGGGCTCTGCCACTGGCGGTCGCCCGGGACGCGGGATGTCAGGTCGCCTACCTGCCCGGACTCACGATGCGACGGATCGCCGATCTTTACCCCGGCGAAGCGAAAACCGACGCCCGCGACGCGTTCATCATCGCGGACGCAGCCAGAGCGATGCCCCACACCCTGAGGACGATTGATCCCGCGGACGAGACTGCTGCCGAGCTCGCGATGATCGCCGGGTTCGACGACGACCTCGCGGGTGAGTCCACCCGGATCGCCAACCGGCTCCGCGGCCTCCTCACCCAAATCCACCCGTCGCTCGAGCGGGTCCTGGGCCCGCGTATCCAGCACCCGGCCGTGTTGAAGTTGCTGGACCAGTTCGGATCCCCGGCTCAGATCCGCAAAGCCGGACGCCGTCGCCTCGTGACCTTGATACGTCCCAAGGCGCCGCGGATGGCCGAACGGCTGGTCGAGGACATCTTCACCGCACTCGACGAACAGACCGTCGTCGTCCCAGGCACCGAAGCAGCCGCCTTGATCGTCCCCAGCCTCGCCAGTTCCCTCCAGGCCGTCCCTGACCAGCGCAAACTCCTCGCCACAAGGATTGAGGAACTTCTGGACACCCACCCTCTTTCCCAGGTCCTGATCTCGATGCCCGGCATCGGGGTCAGGACCGCGGCCCGCATCCTCGTCGACGTCGGTGACGGCAGCGGCTTCCCCACCGCCGGACATCTCGCCGCCTACGCCGGCCTGGCACCCGTGACCAGGAACTCCGGCTCCTCCATCCGCGGCGAGCACCCCTCACGACGCGGCAACAAACAGCTCAAGCGGGCCTTCTACCTCGCCGCGTTCGCCTCGCTCTCCCAGCCCGAGTCCCGCGCCTACTACGACCGCAAACGCCGCGAGGGAAAACACCACATCGCCGCCCTCATCGCACTCGCCCGACGACGCATCGACGTCCTCTTCGCCATGCTCCGAGACGGCACCTTCTACCAACCGCCCACACCAGCTACGGCTTGACGAAAACCATAGAGGCACCTTTTTTGCGCGGACGGACGCCGCGTCGATGATCGCCGACGTCCGGTCCAGTTCACCCCTGGCCCCGAGTTCGTCCAGCACCGCCCGGTGCAGCCGACGCCACAACTCCCACCTCGGTCCGCATCGTGAACCGGCGATGCGCTGTCGCCGGCGAGGTATGGAACGTCGGCGGCAGATGCCGCCAGGCACACCCACTGGTCAGCACGTACACGACCGCAGTGAACACCGCCCCCTCATCGACTAGGGCCGTCCCACCTCCCTGCGGACGAGGCTTGAACCCAGGCAGCAACGGAGCTGCCAACTCCCACAAACCGTCGGGCACGAGCCGACGCGACAGATCAACACTCACGATCCAGCATCATGCCGTATCACCGACTCATCACGTGAGACATCCTCTTACTCACCTGAAAGCAAGAAGTTCTTGAGCACTGACTCGCACAGGATCGTTCCCTCAGCTTGAGCAGGGGTGCCGACCAGGGAATCCCGTCTGCCAGTAGAACGCTCACTGGTATCAAACAAAAAGATTTCGGCCAAAATTTCGAACCCCGCTTACATGGCAGATTTTCACATGATTTCATCGTTCAGCGTCACATCACTAGCGACGAACATGAAGGATTGCATCATGCGCTTGAAATCCAGCCGACTGGCGACAGGCTTTGTCTTGACTGCGGCACTTACCGCGGTTCCGTTGACTACGGCAACGCCAGCATCCGCATCTCAGAGTTCATGCATTCTCAGCCTTTCCAACGCCGGAGTCACCATAGGTCCGAAGGTAAGAGCAGCGTGCAACTGGCCTGCCGCCTACCCTGGCGTCACACCCAGTACCGCATGCATGACACTGCTCCAGCAGGCGGGGATCACAACATGGGCAATCCGCTATTCGGCATGCATTCGCGCTTAAAGGCGACTGGGCTTCCTGGATGCGAGGTGGCCCCCACGGGCTCCGCGCCCATCACCTGGCGGGAGGCACTGGAAGTAGTCTGACCCTACGCCGCGTTCTCGTGCGAGCCGCTGTCGATTCTTCCGATCGGGCCGGCTCGTGCGAGACCTGTGGCGGAGCTCCTGGATCAGAGCTTCACTGACACATTTCCGACCGTAGCCAGTATCGTCAGCTCGCCGCCGATGGCTTGGAGGTAGGCCGACATCGTCGACGTATCCAGGCGGACGCCTCCACGCTCGATCTGACTGATCCGCCCTTGCGTCACTCCCATTACCTTCGCTACCTGCACCTGGGTCATCCCCTGCGCTTTACGGAGGGAGGCCAGTTCATGACCTCTCTCCGCATCGACCATCTCGTCCTTGATGGCGTCGATGCGGGCACGCTTCTCCGGCGTGATGTCAGCCGTGAGGTCGGCCATGCTGCCGAGCTTCATCAGTCGTCCTCCTCCTTCAGAGCTTCAAGGTAAGCGACGTACCTTGCATCAGCCTGCTTGATCGCCTTGGTGTACCAGGCCGCCCACTGCCGACCGCTCGCCTTGTTCCCTGCGACGAGAAAGACTGCCCGCCGCACAGGATCGAAGACGAAGAGCATCCTGATGCTGACCGAGCTCCCACTCCGAGGGCGGAGCTCTCGCATGTTGCGGAACTGGCTGCGCTCAATGGCTCCCACCGTCGGGCGCCGCAGGGCGGGTCCGCACTCCTGGAGTCTCTCCAAAGCAGCAATGACATGCTCGTGACTGTCCGGATCCTCCTTGGCGAGCTCTTGAATCCACTCCAGGACATCTGCGAAGAATCTGAGTTCGTACGGACCGTCCACGACGAATATATTAGCTCCAACTAATGATACTCGTCAAGAAAAAGGCGCCCAGCCGCTCTACCCGGCCGGGCGCCCCTTCGGCGTACGTGCTGTCGCGTGCCGCTACGCGGACTTCTCGTGGCGGCCGCCGTCGTTCTTGCCGATCGTGCGCGGCTCGCGCGGGACCAGCGTCGGGTTGACGTTGTTGCGGACGACGTCCGAGGTGATGACGACACGGGCGACGTCCTTGCGGGACGGCACCTCGTACATCACGGACTGGAGGACTTCCTCCATGATGGCGCGCAGGCCGCGCGCGCCGGTCTGGCGCAGGATCGCCTGGTCGGCGATGGCCTCCAGCGCCTCGCGCTCGAACTCCAGCTCCACACCGTCGAGCTCGAACAGCTTCTGGTACTGCTTCACCAGTGCGTTACGCGGCTCGATGAGGATCTGGAGCAGCGCCTCGCGGTCCAGGTTGTGGACCGAGGTCAGCACGGGGAGGCGGCCGATGAACTCGGGGATCATCCCGAACTTCACCAGGTCCTCCGGCATGACCTCCTGGAACTGGTCGCTCGCCTGGATCTCCAGCTTGGAGCGGATCGTCGCGCCGAAGCCGATGCCCTTGGCGCCGGCCCGCGACTCGATGATCTTCTCCAGACCGGAGAAGGCACCGCCCACGATGAACAGCACGTTCGTCGTGTCGATCTGGATGAACTCCTGGTGCGGGTGCTTGCGGCCGCCCTGCGGCGGTACGGAGGCGGTGGTGCCCTCCAGGATCTTCAGCAGGGCCTGCTGGACGCCCTCGCCGGAGACATCGCGGGTGATCGACGGGTTCTCGCTCTTGCGGGCGACCTTGTCGATCTCGTCGATGTAGATGATCCCCGTCTCGGCCTTCTTGACGTCGTAGTCAGCGGCCTGGATCAGCTTCAGCAGGATGTTCTCGACGTCCTCGCCGACATAGCCGGCCTCCGTCAGCGCCGTCGCGTCGGCGATGGCGAACGGGACGTTGAGCATGCGGGCGAGTGTCTGCGCGAGGAGCGTCTTGCCCGAGCCCGTGGGGCCCAGCAGCAGGATGTTGGACTTGGCGAGCTCGATCGCGTCGTCCCGGTTGGCCCCGCCGCTGTTCTCACCGGCCTGGACCCGCTTGTAGTGGTTGTACACAGCGACCGAGAGGGCCTTCTTCGCGGGCTCCTGGCCTACGACGTACCCCTCAAGGAACTCGTAGATCTCGCGCGGTTTGGGAAGCTCCTCCCACCGCACCTCGGAGGTCTCAGCGAGCTCCTCCTCGATGATCTCGTTGCAGAGATCGATGCACTCATCGCAGATGTACACACCGGGCCCCGCGATGAGCTTCTTCACCTGCTTCTGGCTCTTTCCGCAGAACGAGCACTTGAGCAAGTCGCCGCCATCACCGATGCGTGCCACGAGGTGCTTCCCCTTCGCCTGGGAGACGCCTGGTTCAGCGGCTCCTGGTCCCTCTGTCCGACGGTACCTTGCCTGACCCCCCGTACGGGCCCCCCTTGGCACGGTTCACACGGCCGAGACCGTGCGAACGGGATGTGCCAAGGGGAAAGACCGACTCAGACGGAGGCGCCTGCAGTCGTCTTGCGGGTGGAGACGATCTGGTCCACCAGACCGTACGCGAGGGCTCCCTCCGCGGTAAGGATCTTGTCGCGCTCGATGTCCTCGCTGATCTTCTCCAGCGGGGTGGTGGAGTGCTTGGCCAGCATCTCCTCCAGCTGCGTACGCATCCGGAGGATCTCGTTGGCCGCGATCTCCAGGTCGGAGAGCTGCTCACGGCCGGTCTGCGAGGACGGCTGGTGGATCAGGACACGGGCGTGCGGGAGCGCCATGCGCTTGCCCGGCGTGCCCGCCGCCAGCAGGACCGCGGCGGCGGAGGCCGCCTGGCCCATGCAGACCGTCTGGATGTCCGGCTTCACGAACTGCATCGTGTCGTAGATCGCGGTGAGCGCGGTGAACGAGCCGCCGGGGCTGTTGATGTAGATCGAGATGTCGCGGTCCGGGTCCATCGACTCCAGGCACAGGAGCTGCGCCATGACGTCGTTGGCCGAGGCGTCGTCGATCTGGACGCCGAGGAAGATCACGCGCTCCTCGAAGAGCTTCGCGTACGGGTCGTACTCACGCACACCCTGCGAGGTGCGCTCCACGAAGCGCGGGACGACGTAGCGGTTGTCCACCTGCGGGCCGGTGTAGAGACCGCTCGCGGAGGCGCCGGGGAAGTTGTTCATGTGGGTGTTCACCATCCTGGTGGCGTTCTGGGGGCTGGGTTCTCGGCGTACGAGAGGTGCGGAAGAGGGTGCCGGTCCGGTGGAAGCCGGATCAGGCGCCGGTGCCGCCGCCGCCCGGGATGCCCGACGCGACCGTGATGATCTCGTCGATGAGGCCGTACTCCTTGGCCTCTTCCGCGGTGTACCAGCGGTCACGGTCGCCGTCGCGGATGATCGTCTCCACGGTCTGACCGGAGTGGCGGGCGGTGATCTCCGCCATACGCGTCTTCGTCCGGAGCAGGTACTGGGCCTGGATCTTGATGTCCGAGGCGGTACCGCCGATGCCGGCCGAACCCTGGTGCATGAGGATGTCGGTGTTCGGGAGCGCGAAGCGCTTGCCCGCCGAGCCGCCGGTCAGCAGGAACTGGCCCATCGAGGCCGCCATGCCCATACCGATGGTGACGACGTCGTTCGGGATGTACTGCATGGTGTCGTAGACCGCCATGCCTGCGGTCACCGAGCCACCGGGGCTGTTGATGTAGAGGTAGATGTCCTTGTCCGGCTCGGCGGCAAGGAGCAGCAGCTGTGCGGTGATCTTGTTGGCGATGTCATCGTCGACCTGCTGACCGAGGAAGATGATGCGCTCGCCGAGCAGTCGGCTGTAGACCTGGTCGCCGAGGCCACCACCGAGGGACGGCTCTCCGGCGGCGTAGGGCATCAGATTCGTCACGTATCCACCTGCTCGTCTCTGACGGCTCCGGCCGTCTCAGCGTCTTCGTACCGGGTGGCCCGGGACTGCTCCACCCTTCCTTCATGGACCCTAACGCGCAGGTAGGACAACGCCATCCCGCTTCCCCAACTGTTCGCTGGGAGCGCAAGGTGAGCAGTCCGCACACGGGTTCCGACGATCGCACGCCGATACGGCGACGGGTCCCGGACGCACAGCGTCCGGGACCCGTCGTACGGATCGGTGCGAGGCTCAGCCCTGGGGCTTGGCCTCGGCGGTCCCGGAGTCGCCGTCGGCGGCCTCCGTGGCCTCTGCGGCCTCGGTGGGCTCCTCCTCGTCGTCCTCCAGGTCGACGACGTCACCGTTGGTGTCGAGGACCTTGGCGGCCTCCACGACGACGGCGAGCGCCTTGCCGCGGGCGACCTCGCCGACGAGCATCGGCACCTGGCCACCCTCGACGACGGCCTGGGCGAACTGGTCGGGGCTCATGCCGGAGGAAGCCGCACGCCGCATGAGGTGCTCGGTGAGCTCCTCCTGGTTGACGTTCAGCTTCTCCTTGTTGACGAGCTCGTCGAGGATGAACTGGGTCTTGATGCCCTTGACCGCCTGCTCGGCGGTCTCGGCCTCGAACTCCTCCAGGGTCTTGCCCTGGATCTCCAGGTACTTCGCCAGGTCGATACCCATCTGACCGAGCTGGTGGTGCTCCAGGTTGTGCTTGCGGGTCTGGACCTCGTCCGCGAGGAGCTTCTCGGGGATCGGGACCTCGGCCAGCTTCAGCAGCTCCTCCAGGACGCGTTCCTGGGCCTGGGTGGCCTGGTCGTACTGCTTGGTGTTCTCCAGGCGCTTCCGGCTGTCCGCCTTCAGCTCGTCGAGCGTGTCGAACTCGCTCGCCATCTGGGCGAACTCGTCGTCCAGCTCGGGGAGCTCGCGGGAGGCGACGGCGGTGACCTTGACGGTGACCTCCGCGACCTTGCCCTCGGCGGAGCCGCCCTTCAGCTGAGAGGTGAAGGTGGCCTCGCCACCGGCCTCCAGGCCGGTCACGGCCTCGTCGATGCCTTCGAGGAGCTCGCCGGAACCGATGGTGTACGAGACACCGGCGGCCACGCCGTCCTCAAGGACCTCTCCCTCGACCTTGGCCTCCAGGTCGATCGTGACGACGTCGCCTTCGGCGGCGGCGCGCTCGACCGGGTTGGTGGAGGCGAAGCGCTCACGGAGCTGCTCCACGGCCTTCTCGACGTCCTCGTCGGTGACGTCGAGGGCGTCCACGGTGACCTCGATGCCGGAGTAGTCCGGGATCTCGATCTCGGGGCGCACGTCAACCTCGGCGGTGAAGGACAGCAGCTCGCCGTCCTTCAGCTCGGTGATGTCGACCTCGGGCTGGCCCAGAACGTTGAGCTCACCCTCGTTGACCGCCTCGGTGTAGAACTTCGGGAGGGCGTCGTTGACGGCCTCCTCCAGAACAGCACCACGGCCGAACCGCTGGTCGATGATCCGGTTGGGGATCTTGCCCTTACGGAAGCCCTTCACCGTGACCTGCTGGTTGATCTTCTTGTACGCCGCGTCGAGGCTGTCCTTGAGCTCCTCGAAGGGCACCTCGATGCTGAGCCGAACCCGGGTCGGGTTCAGGGTCTCCACGGCGCTCTTCACGGTTCGGTCTCCTTGGGGGCTGACTTCTCTGGGTTCTGCTGGACCGCCGGGGGCGGCTTCGCGGATCGGGCCCGGTTCATCGGACACACGGGCACGCACTGTGCATAGTAACGGCAAGGGGGATGACTCCCCCAATGCGATCTTGTCTGTGGTCGGGGTGGCCGGATTCGAACCGACGACCTTCCGCTCCCAAAGCGGACGCGCTACCAAGCTGCGCCACACCCCGTCGGTGCGACACGTAGGGTACATGCCGCCGGGCGGTCCCTCGCACGCTTTGCACCGGACGCCTCACAGCGGGTGTCCGGGGCGGCGGCGCCCGGCACCGCAACGGGTGTGCGGAGCACGCCGCGAACCCGCTACGATGCTGTTCGTGCCGAGGTCCACGGACCCGCGGCACGGTGCGTGCGGGCGTAGCTCAATGGTAGAGCCCTAGTCTTCCAAACTAGCTACGCGGGTTCGATTCCCGTCGCCCGCTCCATGCGAAGGCCCGGTCAGGCAGTCACCGCCTGACCGGGCCTTTCGCGTTCGTCGCCCGGAGGCTTCAGAAGCTGATCTGGTTGATGGTGTCCGCGAGCGAGTTCATGAACCTGTTGATCGACGGCGCCATGCCGGTCGACGCCAGGAAGAAGCCGAAGAGCACTGCGACGATCGCGGGCCCGGCCTTGATGGACCCACCTCGGATCAGCACCACCAGGATGATCGCCAACAGAAGCACCACAGACAGTGAGATGGCCACTACTGATCACACCCTTGGTCGGTCCGCCTTGCCGGCCCGGCAGCGTGCACTCCCGAACGCTCCGTCGCGTCCATCGTGCCATCAACTCCCGCGTGGTCGCTGCCGGGTGACGTACCGACCTGCCCGAATCGCGCCATAGTCGCGCCCGCGCGCGCTCCGGGGCGGACAGCTGGGGGCGGGCGCCTCCGCCCGGCCCCGGCCATGCGGCGCACGGGCTGCGGGCCCCGCCGGGAGAAAGCTGTGAGTCACCTGTGCGCCGGCCAAGGGGAATTCGAAGGGTCGGGGCCGTTTCCATATCCCCACACTTCATTCACAGCCCATTACCAGGACTCCACCGAAGGGAATTCATATCCCCCGACCATCCTTCCATATGCACCATTTAAGGGGGATTAAAGGGCGTGAAACGACCGGAGATCGGTGGTTTGACTTCCGGATGATCGAGAACACGAGATTTATCTTGAGAGTTTCACCAATGGCGATCGACGGGTCTAGGGTGCCTTAGATGTTCCACGCTCCGAGCGCATTCCAGAGGGCCCCACTCCCCCCTGCGACCCGGGAGTCGGAGCCCAGACCCGTGCGGACCATGACCGCCCCCGGCACTCCCCCCACCCCGTGCCGACCGGTTTCCCTGCCGCCGCACCGGCCGGAAGGCGGGACGCCTACTTCGACAACGTGAAGTTCCTCGCCATCGTGCTCGTCGCGGTGGCGCACGCCTGGGAACCGGTGATGGAGGGCAGCCGGGCCACCCGGGCGCTGTACATGGTCGTGTACACCTTCCACATGCCGGCCTTCATCATCGTCTCCGGATACTTCTCGCGCTCCTTCGAGATGACGCCGGGAAAGGTGAAGCGCCTGATCACCGGCGTCGTCGTGCCCTACGTGGTGTTCGAGACCGCGTATTCGCTGTTCAAGCGGTACGCCGGGGGGGCACCCGGGCAGGAGATCAGCCTGCTCGACCCGATGTTCCTCACCTGGTTCCTGATCGCCCTGTTCGTCTGGCGGGTCACCACCCCGCTATGGAAGACCCTGCGCCACCCGCTGGCGGTGGCGCTCGGGATCGCCGTGCTCGCCTCAATGACCCCGGCGATCGGCGACGACCTCGATCTCCAGCGGGTGCTCCAGCTGCTGCCCTTCTTCGTGCTCGGCCTGCTTCTGCAGCCCGGGCACTTCCAGCTGGTGCGGCGGCGCGAAGTCAGGCTCCTCAGCCTGCCGTTGCTCGCGGGGGCCCTGCTGTTCGCGTACTGGGCCGCGCCCCGCATGCGGCTCGGCTGGTTCTACCGCAGCAACAGCGCGCAGGAGATGGGCGCTTCCTGGTGGGCGGGGGCCGTGATGTCCGTGGCGATGTTCGGCTGCGCGCTGGTCCTGACCGCCGCGTTCCTGGCCTGGGTGCCGCGTCGGCACCTGTGGTTCACGGTGCTGGGCGCCGGGACGGTCTGCGGCTACCTCCTGCACGGCTTCCTGGTGAAGGGCGCCGGATACGCCGGGCTGTTCGACCGGTTCGAGTGGCTGGGCTCTCCCGGCGGACTGGTGCTCGTCTCGCTGGTCGCCGCGGCGGCGGTCACGCTGTTCTGTACGCCGCCGGTGCGGCGCCTCCTGCGGTTCGCCACGGAGCCGGACATGAAGTGGGCGTTCCGGCGGGACGCCGGAAGGCTCTGAGTCAGCGGGACGACGGGTTGGCTTGATTCCGTCGTTCGACGGGCGGTTCGCCGTCCGTGAGACTCAACAGCTCTCGTACCTGCGCATATTTCGCTGTCAGACGGGTACGCGTGGCCGCTTCCAGCACCGCGAGTCTGGCCGGGTCGGCGTTGTGAGCCAGATCCGACTCCTTGACGAGCAGGGCGCCGGGGGTCGCGAGAATCCTCGCGGTGTACGCCGGAAGATCCTCGCCGTCCTGTTTGGTGACGGCCAGGACCATGTCCTTGACGGGTTGCGGCAAGGCCGCCCCGTCCAGCCACCGCCGGCTGAGCGCCCCGTCCTCGACGGCGTCGTGCAGCCAGGCCGCGGCGATCTGCTCCTCGCTCCCACCCCGCGCCCGCACGCCGTCGGCGACGGCCGCCAGGTGCTCGGCATAGGGGCGCCCCGCCTTGTCGGTCTGTCCGGCGTGGGCCTCGCGGGCGATCGCCTCGACTTCGGCCAGGGTCAGTCGGGGAGTCGTCACGTTGCCGACCCTACCCATGGGCCGGGGCAAGAGGGCGCGAAGGGCGGGGAGTACGGGGCAGCACTGCCGGGTTGACGGGTGCGGCGTTTCGGCCGCTTCCCTGTGGTTCGGGGGTGGTTCAGACGCGCCGGGACAGCAGGAGCAGTGCGCGGTCGTCGTTGACGTCCTTCGCGCATGCCTCGATCAGATGCCAGGCAGCGCCTTCGAAGCCGGTGGCGACATAGCGGTCGGCTTCGCCCGTCAGCCGGTCGATGCCCTCGGCGATGTCCCGGTCCGAGGTCTCCACCAGGCCGTCGGTGAAGAGCATCAGGACGTCGCCTGGGGCCAGATGGCCTTTGACCGCCTCGAACTGGGCCCCGTCGTAGACGCCGAGGAGAGGGCCCTCCGCCGCCATCTCCTCCCAGGCGCCGCTGCCCGCGTGGAGCTGGAGGGCCGGCGGATGGCCGGCGGAGAGGAGCTCGTAGTCGCCCGACTCCAGGTCCAGGACCAGGTGGATCGAGGTGGCGAAGCCCTCGTCCCAGTCCTGGCGCAGGAGGTAGCCGTTGGCGGCGGGCAGGAAGCCGTGCGGGGGGAGCGAGCCGAGCAGGCCGCCGAACGCCCCGGACAGCAGCAGGGCGCGGGAGCCGGCGTCCATGCCCTTGCCTGAGACGTCGGTCAGGACGGCCTCCAGGGTCCGGCCGCCGTTGGTGCGGGCGGCGACGACGAAGTCGCCCGAGAAGGACTGGCCGCCCGCCGGGCGCAGGGCCATCTCCCGGTGCCAGCCCTGGGGCAGCATCGGCAGGGCGCTCTGCACGCGGATACGTTCGCGCAGGTCGAAGAGCATGGTGCCGCCGCCGCGCCAGGGAACGCCGACTCTCGCCCTGAACTGGGCGAGTACCAGGCCGAAGAAGCCGCAGGCCGCGACCACCAGCACGGTGCCGGGGGTGACGCGGGCGGACTCCGCGCCGTACGGGCCGAGTGTGAGGGACTCGACGATCAGCGCGGCGGCGGCCGCCGCGTACAGGCCGAGCAGGCTGGCCGGACGCAGGACCAGGCCGCCCGCGACGATCGGGAGCACGAGGGCCGCGGGGGCGCACCACAGCGGGTTGAGGAGGGTGGCGCAGGTGATGGCCGGGATGGTGAGCAGCAGGCCGACGAGGGCGATCCAGTCGGAGCCGTCGCCGCGGAAGTAGTCCACTCCGGATTTACGCAGGGCGATGCGGGCCCGGTGCGCCGATCTTCGCCACCGGGCCGCGTACGAGTCTGGTCCTCCGCGACGTGCCATTGCGGGGACCCTATCCACCCGGGGGGCTCCGGTGCAGGGGGACCCCGGTGACAATGCGTTCGAAATCGGGGCGCTCGTCGCGCATATGCCTGGCGGGGCGGCACGGCGAACGCCGGGCGGGCCCGGTGCGGCTCAGTGTTCCTGGCAGTTCGGGCACCAGAAGAGGTTGCGGGCCGCCAGGACCGCCGTGCGGATCTCCGTCGAACAGATGAGGCACGGCTGGTGTGTGCGGCGGTAGACGTAGACCTCACCGCCGTGGTCGTCGACGCGCGGGGGGCGGCCCATCGCCTCGGGCAGGTGCTCGGGACGGACCGTGTCGATGCGGTTGTGACGGACGCCTTCGCGCATGAGCTGCGCGAGGTCGGTCCAGATCGCGTCCCACTCGGCGCGGGTGAGCTCCTTGCCGGGGCGGTACGGGTCGACGCCGTGCCGGAACAGGACCTCGGCGCGGTAGACGTTGCCCACACCTGCGACGACCTTCTGGTCCATCAGGAGCGCCGCGACGGTGACGCGGCTGCCGCTGACGCGCCGCCAGGCCCGCTCGCCGTCCTCGTCGGTCCGCAGCGGGTCCGGGCCGAGGCGGGCGTGTATGGCCTGTTTCTCCGCCGGGGTGATCAGGGCGCAGGTGGTGGGGCCGCGCAGGTCGGCGTGGTGGTCCTCGTTCACCAGGCGCAGCCGGACGGTGTCGGTGGGCGGCGGGGCCGGGGTCCCGCCGAAGCCGAGCTTGCCGAAGAGGCCGAGGTGGATGTGGACCCAGCCGGTGTCACCGAAGCCCAGGAAGAGGTGTTTGCCGTGGGCGTCCACACCGGTGAGGGTGCGGCCGTCGAGCAGGGCGGCGCCGGCGGCGAACGTGCCCTGCGGGCTGCTGACCCGCACCGGGGCGCCCGCGAACCGCTCGCGGTGGTCGGCGGCGAGGCGGTGGATCGTGTGTCCCTCGGGCACGCGGGCTCCCGTACAGGTGTGGGGGGGCTGTGACATGGCCGTGCCGCCGGGGGGTAGCCCGGCGGCACGGTCGGGTCGGGTTCCGGCTCGTTCAGCCCTTCTGGGGGTGGTGGGCCGGGATCGGGGGGAGGTCGCCGGTCGTCTCGTACGCCGAGAGCATCTCGATGCGCCGGGTGTGGCGCTCCTCACCCGAGTACGGGGTGCCGAGGAAGATCTCGACGAACTTCGTGGACTCCTCCTGGGAGTGCATCCGGCCGCCGATGGCCACCACGTTGGCGTCGTTGTGCTCGCGGCCGAGCGCGGCGGTCTGCTCGCTCCAGGCGAGCGCGGCGCGGACGCCCTTCACCTTGTTCGCGGCGATCTGCTCGCCGTTGCCCGAACCGCCGATGACGATGCCCAGGCTGCCCGGGTCCGCTGCCGTCTTCTCGGCGGCACGGAGGCAGAACGGCGGGTAGTCGTCCTGGGCGTCGTAGAGGTGGGGACCACAGTCGACGGCTTCGTGGCCATGGGCCGTGAGCCACTCGACGAGGTGGTTCTTGAGTTCGTAGCCGGCATGGTCGGAGCCGAGGTACACGCGCATGTCCCGAGTGTGGCACGGACCTCAGCGGGTAGCCGTCAGCGGGGTCGGGCGCCCGGACCCCGTTCGCGAGGGGGTGCGCGCGGTGTGCGCAACACCACAGCGGCAACGATCCGGTGAACGAAATGGAGGAGGGGCTTCCAATTCCGGCGTCCCCCGGGCTTCAATGCGTGACTTGACGCCACCGCGTCCCAGAACCACCGCGGCACCGCCCACAAGGCGCGGACAGAACACGTAAGGACTCCCTCCATGACGTCGCAGACGACTCTGGCGGAGCCGGGCGATCAGCCCGGTACGCCGGACAGCCCCGGCTCGCCCGACGGACTCCAGGCCGGACTGAAGAACCGCCATCTCTCGATGATCGCGATCGGCGGCGTCATCGGCGCCGGCCTCTTCGTGGGTTCGAGCGCGGGCATCGCCGCCGCGGGCCCCGCCATCCTCCTCTCGTACGCGCTGGTCGGCCTCATGGTCGTCTTCGTCATGCGGATGCTGGGCGAGATGGCCGTCGCACGCCCGAGCTCGGGCTCCTTCTCGGCCTACGCCGACCAGGCACTGGGCCGCTGGGCCGGTTTCTCGATCGGCTGGCTCTACTGGTTCTTCTGGGTCGTGGTGCTCGCCGTCGAGGCGACCGCCGGCGCGAAGATCCTGGAGAGCTGGATTCCCGGCGTACCGCAGTGGGCCTGGGCGCTCATCGTGATGGTGGTGCTGACGGCGACCAACCTGGTCTCGGTCGGTTCGTACGGCGAGTTCGAGTTCTGGTTCGCCGGGATCAAGGTCGTGGCGATCGGCGCCTTCGTCGTCATCGGCTTCCTCGCGGTCTTCGGCCTCCTGCCCGGGTCGGACAACCCCGGTTCAGGGATCGCCCATCTCACGGACAGCGGCGGGTTCTTCCCCGAAGGCCCCGGAGCCATCCTCACCGGGGTGCTGATGGTCGTCTTCTCCTTCATGGGCAGCGAGATCGTCACCCTGGCGGCCGGTGAGTCCCAGGACCCCCAGCGCGCGGTCTCCAAGGCCACCAACAGCGTCATCTGGCGTATCGCCATCTTCTATCTGGGCTCGATCTTCGTCGTCCTCACCCTGCTGCCGTGGAACGACCCGTCGATCGTCGAGGACGGCTCGTACGTCGCCGCGCTCAACTCCATCGGCATCCCGCACGCCGGCCAGGTCATGGACGTCATCGTGCTGACCGCGGTGCTGTCCTGCCTCAACTCGGGCCTCTACACGGCCTCGCGGATGGCGTTCTCGCTCGGACAGCGCGGTGACGCGCCGAAGGCGTTCGCCAAGGTGAACAAGCGCGGCGTGCCGAAGGCGGCCATCCTGTCCTCGGTGGTCTTCGGCTTCGTCGCCGTCTTCTTCAACTACCAGTGGCCGGACACCGTCTTCGCGTTCCTGCTGAACTCCTCCGGAGCGGTCGCGCTGTTCGTGTGGCTCGTCATCTGCTTCACCCAGCTGCGGATGCGCCCCATCATCCTGCGCGAGTCGCCGGAGAAGCTGGTCGTACGGATGTGGCTCTTCCCGTATCTGACCTGGGCGACGATCGCGATGATCTCCTTCGTGCTGGTCTACATGCTGACCGACGACACCGCGCGCGAGCAGGTCATCCTCTCCCTGCTGGTCGCGGCGCTCGTGGTGGCGGTCTCGCTGGTACGGGAGTTCCGCGGCCGCCGGAAGCCGGGCACGGCGGACGGCGTCCCGGTGTCGGACTCCAGCAGGAAGTAACGGGACCCGAGGGCTGAGCGACCGGGCCGGCCCCCGGGAACGCGAGAGGCTCGCCGGTCCGGTGCCGTTCCAGACCTGGCGAGCCTCTTCCGCGGGGCGTACGGCGTCAGCCGCGACGCCCGAGCAGCTTCCAGGAGGCGGGCAGCGCGCCCATGGCCAGGGCCGCCTTGATGGCGTCACCGATCAGGAAGGGCGTCAGACCGAGCGCGAAGGCCGAGCTCATCGGCATCCCGGTGGAGAGAGCCAGGTAGGGCACGCCGACCGCGTAGATGATGACGGAGCCGACGGCCATCGTGCCCGCGGTGCGCAGGACGGAGCGGTCGCCGCCTCGGCGTGCCAGGGCGCCGACCACGGTGGCGGCGAGCAGCATGCCCAGCACGTACCCGAACGAGGCGCCGCCCGCGCCGGAGGTGCCGCCCGCGAACCACGGGAAGCCGGCCATGCCGATCAGCGCGTACACCGCCAGGGCGAGGAAGCCGCGCCGGGCGCCGAGCGCCGTGCCGACGAGGAGCGCCGCGAAGGTCTGGCCGGTGACGGGGACCGGGGAGCCGGGGACCGGGACGGCGATCTGGGCCGCGATACCGGTGAGGGCGGCGCCGCCCATGACCAGGGCCGCGTCGACGGCGTAGCGGACACGGGCCGTGGGCAGCAGGTCGGCGAGGACCGCTCCGGAGCGGACGGGGGTGGCGGCGAGACTCATCGGGACTCCGCGGGTGAGGGCAGCAGGACAGGTGACTGCGGCCGACGGTAGCCCACGGGCCGACGCCCGATCACCATCAGCCTTCCACAAAGCGGGGGTTGGGGTATTGGTGGGGTTCGGACAAAGCACGGAACACCATCCCACCTGGGCGTGATGCTCATCACTGAGGTGGGAGCGGGGTATGGCCCTGCGCCGCGACCGCTCGTATGGCGTGAGACTGTAGGTTCCCCATAAATGATCCGAGAGTGACCCCTACCCCATGCACGACTCATCTGCCCCACGCGCTCCGAGCCGTTGTCCCACGGTCTGAAGCAGCGCCATCTGACGATGCTCGGGCTGGGCGGGGTGATCGGCGCCGGGCTGTTCGTCGGATCGGGCGCCGGTATCGCGGTCGCGGGACCCGCCATCGTCCTCTCGTACCTGATCGCGGGCACGCTCGCGATGCTGGTGATGCGGATGCTCGGCGAGATGTCCTCGGCGATGCCGGCCTCCGGCTCCTTCTCCGTCCACGCGGAGCGGGCGCTGGGCCGCTGGGCGGGTTTCGGCGCGGGCTGGCTCTACTGGTTCCTGCTGGTGGTCGTCCTCGCCGTGGAGGCGACGGCCGCCGCGCAGATCGCCCACGGCTGGGTGCCGGGAGTGGAGCCGTGGGCCTGGGTGCTGGTGTTCATGGTGGTGTTCACCGCGGCCAATCTGACGGCGGTGAAGAACTTCGGCGAGTTCGAGTTCTGGTTCGCCGCGCTGAAGGTCACCGCGATCGTGGTCTTCCTGGTGCTCGGGGTGCTGGCAATCCTCGGGGTGCTCCCGGAGACCGATCCGGTCGGGCCGGCCCATCTGACCGGGCAGGGCGGCTTCCTGCCGAACGGCTGGGCCGGGGTGGTCTCGGGCGTACTGACGGTGGTGTTCGCCTTCGGCGGCCTGGAGGTCGTCACCATCGCGGCGGCGGAGACCGACGATCCGGCACGGGCGGTGGGGCGTGCGGTGCGCAGCGCCGTGGTGCGCATCCTGTTCTTCTACGTCGGTTCGATGCTGGTGATCGTGACCGTGCTGCCGTGGACCGCGCAGCAGGCCGGGCTCAGCCCGTATGTGAAGGTCCTGGACGCGGTCGGGGTGCCGGCCGCCGGGCAGATCATGAACATCGTGGTCTTCGTGGCGCTGCTCTCCGCGCTCAACGCCAATCTGTACGGCTCGTCCCGGATGATCTTCTCGCTGGCCGAGCGCGGCGAGGCGCCGCGCGCGCTGCTGAAGGTGTCCGGCGGCGGCGCGCCCGGTGCGGGCGTGCCCCGGCGGGCGGTGCTGGCCTCGGTCGCCTTCGGCTTCGTCTCCGTCCTGCTCAATCTGAGGTGGCCCGACTCGGTCTTCCTCTACATGCTCAACTCGGTCGGCGCGGTGCTGCTGTTCGTCTGGGCCCTGATCGCGGCGTCCCAGCTGCGGCTGCGCGGCCGGATCGAGCGGGAGGCGCCCGGGGCGCTGATCCTGAAGATGTGGTGCTTCCCGTATCTGACCTGGCTGACGCTGGCCGGGCTGCTCGGCGTACTGGTGCTGATGCTGACCGACGACACCGCGCGCCCGCAGGTGCTGTGGTCGGCGGGAGCGACGGGGCTGGTGCTGCTGGTCGCGGTGGGCCGGGAGTACCGGGGCCGCCGGGTACCGCCCCGTACGTAGCCGGGTGTACACCATGTGTGAACCTGGTGACCGTATAGCGGACACCTGTTCCCCGTGGGCGGGGTCCTGCCCAGACTGGATGCCTCCCCTGTCCCGGCTACCGAACAGAGTCTGTCCATGTCCCGGACCTCCTCGCCGCCCTCCGCCGCCGGACCGCACTCCCCCGGCACCGTGCCGGTCGACTCCGCTCTCACCCACGGACTCAAGCAGCGCCATCTGTCGATGATCGCCCTCGGCGGGGTCATAGGCGCCGGGCTGTTCGTCGGCTCCGGCGCCGGTATCGCGGCGGCCGGCCCCTCGATCGTCCTCGCGTACGGCGTCTCCGGACTGCTCGTCATGTTCGTGATGCGCATGCTCGGCGAGATGTCGGCGGCGAACCCGGCCTCCGGTTCCTTCTCCGTGCACGCCGAGCGCGCCATCGGGCCCTGGGCGGGTTTCACCGCCGGGTGGGCGTTCTGGGTGCTGCTCTGTGTCGCGGTGGGCCTTGAGGGCATCGGCGCGGCGAAGATCGTCACCGGCTGGCTGCCGGGGACTCCGGAGTGGGCCTGGGTCGCGCTGTTCATGGTGATGTTCCTCGGTACGAACCTGGCGGCCGTGAAGAACTTCGGCGAGTTCGAGTTCTGGTTCGCCTCGCTCAAGGTCGTCGCCATCACGCTCTTCCTGGTGCTCGGCGTCCTGGCGATCCTCGGTGTACTGCCGGGCACGGACGCGCCGGGCACCTCCCACCTCACGGGGGACGGCGGCTTCCTGCCGAACGGCTCCGACGGCTTCATCATCGGGCTGCTCGCCTCCGTCTTCGCGTACGGCGGTCTGGAGACGGTCACCATCGCGGCGGCCGAGTCGGAGAACCCGGTGCAGGGTGTCGCGAAGGCCGTGCGGACGGCCATGTGGCGGATCGCGCTGTTCTACGTCGGCTCGATGGCGGTCATCGTGACGGTCGTCCCGTGGGACGACCCGGAGGTGGCCGAGGTGGGCCCGTTCTACGCGGCCCTGGACCAGCTGGGGATCAGCGGCGCGGCGGAGATCATGAACGTGGTCATCCTGATCGCGCTGCTCTCCGCGATGAACGCCAACATCTACGGCGCCTCGCGCATGGCGTGCTCGCTGGTGGCGCGCGGCCAGGGACCGGCGCGGCTCGGGAGGATCACCTCGGGTGTTCCCCGGCGGGCCGTGCTCGTCTCCTCCGTCTTCGGCTTCCTGTGCGTGCTGCTGAGCTACTGGCGGCCCGATGACGTGTTCCCCTGGCTGCTGAACATGATCGGGGCGGTGATCCTGGTGGTGTGGATCTTCATCGCGGTGTCGCAGCTGCTGCTGCGGGGCCGCACCGAGCGGGAGGCTCCGGAGAAGCTGGTCGTACGGATGTGGCTGTTCCCGGTGGGGACGATCGTGGCGCTGGCCGCGATGGCGGGGATCTTCGTGCTGATGCTGCGCCAACCCGACACCCGGGACCAGTTGCTGGCGACGGGGCTGCTGACCCTGGTGCTGGCGGGGATCGGGCTGGTACGGCAGCGCAGGGACGCCAAGGCCGTCCGGTAGCCGCTTCCCTCTCCTCGAACACCGGTCAGGCCGGAGCGGGTTGTCCGGCCTGAGGCGGGTGGGGTGTGCCGGGCGTACACGCGGGCGCTGGACCGCGGTCTCCGGGACGTAACCCGGCCTCGCTTGTGTGGGAACTCCGTCCACGCGAGGAGTTCCGCATGAACCACGCCGCACGACGACGCTCGTTCCTCCTGGCCACCGCCGCCGCGGTGACGGCGACCGTGGCGGACCCCGCCGGAGCCCGGCCGTCGGCCGGGGGCCGGCCCGTGGGCCCCCTGGTCATCGGGCACCGGGGCGCGGCGGGCTGGCGGCCCGAGCACACCGCCGCCGCCTACACGTTCGCCGTGCGGGCCGGTGCGGACTGGATCGAGCCCGACCTCGTACCCACGAAGGACCACGTCCTGGTGGTGCGTCACGAGAACGAGATCTCGGGCACCACCGATGTCGCCGCGCACCCGGAGTTCGCCGGCCGCCGCACCACGAGGACGGTCGACGGCAGGGCGGTCACCGGGTGGTTCACGGAGGACTTCACGCTCGCCGAGCTGAAGACGCTGCGGGCGGTGGAGCGGCTGCCACTGGTCCGCGACCGCAACACGGTCTTCGACGGCCGCGAGCAGGTCATGACGTTCCAGGAGGTCGTCGATCTGGCCCGCGCCCTGTCCAGGGAACACGGCCGCCGGATAACGGTCTTCCCCGAGACCAAGCACCCCACGTACTTCCGGTCGATCGGGCTGCCCCTGGAACCCGAGCTGATCCGCGTCGTCCGCCGCAACCGGCTGAGTGCCCGCGAGTGCGTCGTCCAGTCCTTCGAACCGTCCAGCCTGCACCGGGTCGCCGAGGCCCGCCTGGGGCTGCCGCTCTGGCAGGCGCTCGGCACGAGCGGCGGTCCGTACGGACACCCGGTCACGTACAAGGAGATGATGACGCCCGCCGGGCTGCGGGAGATCGCCCGTTACGCGGACTGGATCGGCCCGGACAAGTCCTCGCTCGTCCCCCCGCACACCCTGCTGGCGGACGCGCACGCGGCGGGTCTGAAGGTCGGCGCGTACACGTTCCGCGCGGAGAACCAGTACCTGCCCGCCTCCTACCGCCGCTCCGCCGTACCCACCGAGTTCGGTGACGCGTTCGCCGAGTACGCCTTCCACTACGCACAGGGTGTGGACGCCGTCGTGACGGACTTCCCCGATATCGCGGTCGACGCGCGGGAGGGCCTGCGGGTCTGAGCCGGGGAGAACGGCCGCCGCACGGAAACGGGTGTGCGGCCGTCCCGGGGCGACTGCCATCATGAGAGCTCGCCCGAGAGCAGAGACCGTCGGAAGTGGTGCGCATGAACCTCGTCCCCGCCGATCCCACGGTGCTGCACCCGATGCCGGGGCAGCCGCGGGTGGTGCAGCTGAAGCCTCTGGTGACCTCGCCGCTGATCGAGGTCGGGGAGTTCTCGTACTACGACGATCCGGACGACGCGACCGGCTTCGAGACGCGCAACGTGCTGTACCACTACGGGCCGGAGAAGCTGGTCATCGGGAAGTTCTGCGCGATCGGCACCGGGGTGCGGTTCATCATGAACGGCGCCAACCACCGTATGGACGGCCCGTCCACGTTCCCCTTCCCCACGATGGGCGGCTCCTGGGCCGACCACTTCGACCTGCTGACCGGACTGCCCGGCCGGGGCGACACCGTCGTCGGCAACGACGTGTGGTTCGGCTACCGCACGACGGTCATGCCCGGCGTACGGATCGGCCACGGCGCGATCATCGCTTCCGGTGCGGTGGTCGTCTCCGACGTACCGGACTACGGGATCGTCGGCGGCAACCCCGCCGAGCTGATCCGGACCCGGTACGCGCGGGAGGACGTCGCCCGTCTGCTCGCCGTCGCGTGGTGGGACTGGCCCGCCGAGCACATCACCGAGCACGTCCGCACGATCATGTCCGGCGGCATCGACGAACTGGAAGCGGCCGCGCCCGGCGGGCGGAGCCGCCCGTGACCTTCGATCCCCGCCCCGTCGACCGGGAGCCCGCGCCCTGCGCCGTCCTGCTGACCGGCATCCCCGGCAGCGGCAAGTCCACGGTGGCCGCCGCGGTGGCCGCGCGGCTGCCGAAGTCGGCGTACATCGACGTGGACGCGCTCCAGGACATGATCGTCGGCGGAGGCGAGTGGCCCATCATGGAGGGCAGCCCGGAGGCGGACCGGCAGATCTTCCTGCGGGCCCGCCACGCCTGCCTGCTGGCGGACAGCTTCGTGGCGGCCGGCTTCGTCCCCGTCCTCGCCGACGTGGTCGTACGCAGGACCCATCTCGCCTTCTACCGGGAGACCCTGCGGACCGGCCGGTTCCACGTCGTCGTGCTGGCGCCGGACCCGGGTGTCGCGTGGGAGCGCAACCGGACCCGGGACAAGGTGCTGGAGACCGACTGGACGCCCCTGGACCGTGCGATGCGCGCGGAACTCGGCGACGCGGGGACGTGGATCGACACCTCGGGGCAGTCGGTGGAGGAGACGGTCGACGCGGTCCTGACCGCGACCGGCCTCGGGCCAGGCCGGCGGGACCGGACCACGGCGCAGCCGCGGGGGTGAGACCCCGCATCGCCCCGGGAGGACGGAGGGCGGGCCGCGCAGCCCGCCGCGCGGCCCGCCCTCCTGACCACCGTCAGTCGAAGACCGGGTCCTGGGTCCGGGTCCGCTTGATCTCGTAGAAACCGGGGATCGACGCCACCAGCAGCGTGCCGTCCCACAGCTTCGCCGCGTCCTCGCCCTTGGGGGCGGGGGTCACGACCGGGCCGAAGAAGGCGATCTGCTCGCCGTCCGCGCCCGGCACGGCGATGACCGGCGTGCCGACCTCCTGGCCGACCTTGTCGATGCCCTCCTTGTGGGAGGCGCGCAGTTCGGTGTCGTACGCGTCGGAATCGGCGTACTCCGCGAGCTCCGCCGGCAGGCCGACGTCGGCCAGGGCCGCGGCCACCGCCTCGGGGGTGGGGCCCTCGCCCTTGTTGTGGAAACGGGTACCGAGCGCCGTGTACAGGGGGCCCACCACCTCGTCGCCGTGCTTCTGCTGCGCGGCGACGACGACCCGGACCGGCCCCCACGCCTTCGCCAGGAGCTCGCGGTACCGCTCGGGCACCTCGTCCAGCTTGTTCTCGTTGAGGACGGCCAGGCTCATCACGTGCCAGCGGACCTCGACGTCGCGGACCTTCTCCACCTCCAGCATCCAGCGGGAGGTCATCCACGCCCAGGGGCAGAGCGGGTCGAACCAGAAGTCGACCGGGGTCCGGCCGTTCGCGGTGCTGTTCTCAGACATGTCTCTCCTCGGAAGGGCGCGTCCACTGAGCGCCAGAACACCGCCGGACTCCCCGGCCATTCCCGGATGCCGGCGCGAGATGCGGCGTGCGAGACTCAAAGCCGTTCAAACGAGACACGAAGGAGTGCCCGTGCCCGGTGAAAACCTGTCCCGCGACGAGGCCCGTGAGCGGGCCGAGCTGCTGACCGTCGACGGTTACGAGGTCGCCCTAGACCTGCGTTCCGCCGTCGGCGAGCCCGAAGCGGGCGACGGGGAGGCCGGTCCGCGCACGTTCCGTTCGCAGACCACCATCCGCTTCCGCTCCGCGCGTGCGGGAACCTCCACCTTCGCCGACCTGCTGGCGCCGAGCGTGAACGCGGTGACGCTGAACGGGAAGCCGCTGGACCCGGCCGCCGTCTTCGACGGGGCCCGGGTGGCGCTGGACGGTCTCGCCGAGGGCGACAACGTCCTGGTGGTCGACGCGCAGTGCGCGTACAGCCGGACCGGCGAGGGTATGCACCGGTTCGTCGACCCGGAGGACGGCGAGGTCTACCTCTACACGCAGTACGAACCGGCCGATGCCCGGCGCGTCTTCGCCAACTTCGAACAGCCCGACCTGAAGGCTCCCTTCCGCTTCGAGGTGACGGCTCCCGACGGCTGGAGGGTCTGGAGCAACGGCGCCGAGGAGTCACACGAGGGCGAGGTGTGGCGCTTCGCCGAGACGAAGCCGATCTCGACGTACATCACGGCGGTCGTCGCCGGTCCGTACCACTACGAGACCGACGTCTACACCCGGGTGTCCGAAGGGGGCACCTCCCCGGCCGAGGGCTCCGCGGCGGGTTCGACGCTGGAGATCCCGCTCGGCGCGATGTGCCGCAAGAGCCTCGCCCGCCACTTCGACGCGGACGACATCTTCCTCGTCACCAAGCAGGGTCTCGACTTCTTCCACGACACCTTCGACTACCCGTATCCGTTCGGGAAGTACGACCAGGCGTTCGTGCCCGAGTACAACATCGGCGCGATGGAGAACCCCGGCTGTGTCACGTTCCGTGAGGAGTACGTCTACCGGGGCAAGGTGACCTCGGCGTCCTACGAGCGCCGGGCCAACGTCATCCTGCACGAGATGGCGCACATGTGGTTCGGCGACCTGGTCACCATGCGGTGGTGGGACGACCTGTGGCTGAAGGAGTCCTTCGCCGACTTCATGGGCACGTTCTCCCAGGTCGAGGCGACCCGTTTCACCAACGGCTGGGTCACCTTCGCCAACAACCGCAAGGCGTGGGCCTACCGTGCCGACCAGCTGCCGTCCACCCACCCCGTCACGGCCGACATCCGTGACCTGGAGGACGCCAAGCTCAACTTCGACGGCATCACCTACGCCAAGGGCGCCTCGGTGCTGAAGCAGCTGGTGGCGTACGTCGGACGGGAGGCGTTCCTCGAAGGCGCGCGGCGCTACTTCAAGCGGCACGCGTACGGCAACACGCGCCTGGGCGACCTGCTGTCCGTGCTCGCCGAGACGTCCGGGCGCGACATGACGGCCTGGTCGCGCGCCTGGCTCCAGACGGCGGGCGTCAACGTGCTCACGCCGGACGTGACGTACGACGTGGCCGGGCGGATCACGGAGCTGGCCGTCCTCCAGGACGCCGCCGCCTCCCATCCGGAGCTGCGCCCGCACCGTGTCGCGGTCGGCCTCTACCGGCACGACCCCGGCGGCGCGCTGGTCCGATACGCGCGCGCCGAGGTGGACGTCGCCGGGGCGCGCACGGTCGTCGCGGAGCTGGCCGGGGCGGAGAAGCCCGAGCTGATCCTCGTCAACGACGACGACCTCACGTACTGCAAGGTCCGCTTCGACGCCGGGTCGCTCGCCACCCTCGGGGACCACCTCGGGGACATCACCGACCCCCTGGCCCGGGCGGTCTGCTGGTCGGCCCTGTGGAACCTCACGCGGGACGCGCTGCTGCCGGCCCGTTCCTTCATCTCCCTCGTACTCGCCTTCTCCGGCCGTGAATCGGACATCGGCGTGCTCCAGATGCTCCACAACTGGACGCAGTCGGCGCTCGTGCACTACGTCGCGCCCGGGTGGCGCGAGGAGGGCGGCCGGCTGCTGGCCGAGGGCGCGCTGCGTGAGCTGCGCGCCGCGGAGCCGGGCAGTCAGCACCAGCTGACCTGGGCGCGGTTCTTCGCCTCCGTGGCCTCATCGGACGCGGACTTCGAGCTGCTGGCGGGAGTCCTCGACGGCTCGGCGCGGATCGACGGGCTGGAGGTCGACCAGGAGCTGCGCTGGGCGTTCCTGTCGCCGCTCGCCTCGCACGGGCGGGCCGACGCAGCGGTCATCGACGCCGAGCTGGCACGGGACGACACGGCGTCCGGCAAGCGGCACCAGGTGCGGTGCCTGGCCTCGCGGCCGTCCGCTGCCGTGAAGGCGCAGGCGTGGGCCGCGGTCGTGGAGTCGGACAAGCTGTCCAACGCGCTGGTGACGGCCACGATCGCGGGCTTCGTGCAACCCTCGCAGCGGGAGTTGCTGGCGACGTACGCGGGCGCCTACTTCGACGCGATCGAACGGGTGTGGGCCGACCGGTCGATCCAGATCGGCATGGACGTGGTGTCGGGGCTGTTCCCCGGGCTCCAGGACAGTCCGGAGACGCTGGTCGCGACGGACGCGTGGCTGGCCTCGCACCCGAACGCGGCGCCGGCGCTGCGGCGGCTGGTCCTGGAGGCGCGGGACGATCTGGCGCGGGCCTTGCGGGGGCAGGCGGTCTGATCCGGGCCGGGGTGCGGGTCCCGCGCGCCCGAGCGTCGTACGTATGCGCGGCGCTCGGGCGCGCATACGTACGACGCCGAACGGAATCCGGGCGGGACGGGTCTTTTCGGCAGTCGAACTCCCGTACTTTAGGACGGCGTTGTCCTGAATTGTCGACGGGCCTGTAACAGAGGTTAGGGCGCCCTGGGTGAGCGGGAACGCCGGGGGCATGACACAGAACACCCCTCTCTTCCCCCACCCCCACGAGGTACGCCGACGCGTGCAGTCCGCCGCGCAGTTGCGGGCGCGGGGCGTGTCGGCCGCGCAGACCCCCGCGCAGTGCCTCCCCGGCGGCCCGTGGCAGCAACTGCTGCCCGGGGTGTACCTCCTGCACTCCGGCCCGCCCACCGGCGAGGAGCGGTTGCACGGCGCCCTGCTCTACGCCGGGCGGCCACCCGTCTCCGCGCGGCGCCCGGCACACGCGCCGGCCGGGTCCCGGTACGGAGAGGCCATGGTGACGGGGATGGCCGCGCTCACCCTGTACGGGTTTCCCACCGCCCCGCCGCTGGTCTCGCTGCACCGGATCGACGTCCTCGTGCCCCGCACCCGGCGCCTGCGCTCCACCCGGTTCGTGGAGGTCGTGCGCGGCGCCGGGCTGCCCGGGCCCGTGGAGATGGACGGGGTCCCCGTGGCCCCCGTGGAGCGCGCGCTCGCGGACGCCGTCGCCGGGATCACGGACGGCTCCGTGGCGCGCCGGCTGCTGACGGACGCAGTCCGGGGCGGGCACTGCGAAGCCGCCGCCGTGGTGCGGGAGCTGAGCGCGGCGAAGCTGCTGGGGCGGGCCCATCTGCGGGAGGCCGTCGACTTCCTGCTGGCCGAGGGCCGGGCGGTCGCGGAGAGCCGGCTGTACGAGATGGTCCGCGGCCAGGGACTGCCGGTCCCGCTGTGGAACGTGGAGCTGCGGCTGCCGGGCGGTCCCCGGCTGGGCGCGGTCGACGCGTACTGGCCCGACCAGGCCGTGGCCGTGGACATCGACTGCCGCCCCCCGCGCCAGGAGGACGACGAGGAGCACTGGTCCGCGCACGCGGCCAGGCGCGACCATCTGGAGCGGCTCGGGATCACCGTCGTCCACGTCACCCCGAAGAAGCTGCGGGAGGCCCCGGAGCAGCAGGCGACCGTGGTGCGCACGGCGCTGATGGCGGCGGACGACCGGGAGCCCGCCGCCTACGTGGTGATCCTGCCGCGGTGAGCCCTCTATGTCCTGTTCGTCCCGCGTGACGCTTTGACCTCAGTGGCGGATCTACGCCATGTTCGATACTCGCCCCCGTCAACTCTCCACAAACCGCTGTCATCTAAGACAGGGTGAGCGGTCATCGGGTACCGAATTCCGGACTCTCTCTTTCACTTACAGGGATGCTGATGACCAAGGAATCCCCCAGCCTCATACCCGGAGCGAGACGCGCGGCCCGTATGGCGGCCGCCGCCGGACTGGTGGCCGCGCTGGCCGCCGCCGGCACCGCCCCGGTCTTCGCCGCCGACGACCCGGGCACCGCGCCGGTCAAGCCCGCCGCGGCTGACGGCAAGGGCGACAAGCTCGGCAGTGCCGACGCCGACGTGCTGGCGAAGGCCCAGGCCAAGGGCGAGAAGAACATCACCCTGATGGTCGCCACCGCTCCCGGCGCGACCGAGGAGGTCTCCCGGCAGCTGGACGCCGTCAAGGGCTCCGTGCTCGGGCAGACGTACGACAAGCTCGGCTACGTCCGTGCGACCGTCCCGACCGCCACCGCCGAGGCCACGCTCAAGGCGGCGCAGAAGTTGACGTCGGTGTACGGCATCGACCTCAAGCAGGAGATCAAGCTCGACGACCCGACCCCCGCGGGTGACCGGGCGGCCGGCGCGTCCACGCAGGCGACGGGCTCCTACCCGGCGCCCGGCAAGCGGACCCCGGCGAAGAACCCGTACAACCCCTCCTTCGAGACGGGCGCGGTCGACTTCGTCGAGCAGAACCCGAAGGCCGACGGCCGCGGCATCACCATCGGTGTGCTGGACTCGGGCGTCGACCTCGGTCACCCCGCGCTGCAGAAGACCACCACGGGCGAGCGCAAGATCGTCGACTGGGTGACGGCCACCGACCCGGTCAGCGACAGCGACGGTACGTGGCTGCGGATGACGGCCTCCGTGGCCGGTCCCGCCTTCACCATCGGCGGACGCGCGTACTCGGCTCCCGAGGGCGCGTACAAGATCCAGCTCTTCCCCGAGGCCGCCACCCGCGGCGGCGACATGGCGGGAGACCTGAACCGGGACGGCGACACCACCGATGTGTGGGCCGTCCTGTACGACGCGGTCACCGGCTCCGCGCGCGTCGACCTGAACAACGACGCCGACTTCACCAACGACGCCGCCATGAAGCCGTACAAGGACGGCCACCAGGTCGGCTACTTCGGTACGGACAACCCGGCGACCGAGATCGTCGAGCGCATTCCGTTCGTCGTCGAGACCCGCAAGAACGTCGTGTACAACACGGCCGGCGCCAAGGCCGACTTCGTGAACATCGGCGTCATCGAGGGCTCGCACGGCACGCACGTGGCGGGCATCACCGCGGCCAACGGCCTGTTCGGCGGCGAGATGAACGGCGCGGCGCCCGGCGCCAAGGTCGTCTCCTCGCGCGCCTGCACCTGGACCGGCGGCTGCACCAACATCGCGCTGACCGAGGGCATGATCGACCTCGTCGTCAACCGCGGTGTCGACATCGTCAACATGTCGATCGGCGGCCTGCCGCCGCTGAACGACGGCAACAACGCCCGCGCGGAGCTCTACAAGCGGCTCATCGACACCTACGGCGTGCAGCTGGTCATCTCGGCCGGCAACGACGGCCCCGGTGTGAACACCATCGGTGACCCCGGCCTCGCCGACCACGTCATCTCGGTGGGTGCGTCCATCTCCAAGGAGACATGGGCCGCCAACTACGGCTCGAACGTCACCAAGAAGTACGCCATGCTGCCCTTCTCCTCGCGCGGACCGCGTGAGGACGGCGGCTTCGCGCCGATCCTGACGGCGCCTGGCGCGGCCGTCAACACCACCCAGACCTGGCAGGCCGGCGGGCCCGTCAAGGAGGCGGGCTACAGCCTGCCTGCCGGCTACTCCATGATGCAGGGCACCTCGATGTCCTCGCCGCAGGCCGCCGGTGCCGCCGCGCTGCTGCTCTCGGCCGCGGAGCAGAAGAACATCGAGCTCCCCCGGCCGATCTGCGCACCGCGCTCACCAGCACCGCCACCCACATCAAGGGAGTGCCCGCGCACGCCCAGGGCGCCGGTCTGATCGACATCGTCGGTGCCTGGAAGACCATCAAGGCGGGTGCCACGGCGCACGAGTACACGGTGAAGGCCCCGGTCGACACCGCGATCGACTTCGCGCTGAAGACCCCGGGCTTCGGTACCGGTCTGTACGACCGTGAGGGCGGCCTCAAGGCCGGCCAGAGCAAGACGTACGACGTGACGGTCACCCGCACCACGGGCCCCGACCGCGGCGTCGCGCACTCCCTGTCCTGGAAGAACAACGACGGCACCTTCTCGCTGGCCGGTCCGAGCACGGTCTCGCTGCCGCTCGGCAAGCCCGTGACCGTCAAGGTCAAGGCGCGCCCCGGCAGCGCCGGTGTGCACAGCGCGATCCTCCGGGTGAACGACGCGAAGACGGTCGGCGTGGACCACCAGATCCTCACCACCGTCGTCGTCGCCAAGCCGCTGGTGGCGCCCGGTTACGCGTTCACGGCCTCCGGTTCGGTGCAGCGCAACGACCACAAGTCCTACTTCGTGAACGTGCCGGAGGGCGCGGAGACCCTTGAGGTCGCACTCAGCGCGCTCCGTTCGGGCAGCCAGACGCGGTTCATCTCCATCCACCCCTACGGGGTCGCGGTGGAGGACAGCTCCACGATCTTCTGCTACGCGAACTACGAGAGCCCCAGCAACACCTGCCGGCCGGACGTGCGTTCGTACAAGGACCCGCAGCCCGGTGTCTGGGAGATCGAGGTCGAGTCGCGCCGTACGTCGGCGCTGCTGGACAACTCGTACAAGCTGGATGTCTCACTGCTCGGCGCCTCGTTCGACCCGGCGGTGCAGACCATCGCCGAGGCGAAGGCCGGTACCCCGGCCGCCGTGAACTGGACGGTCACCAACAACGCGGGCGACCTGGAGGGCAAGCTCAAGGGCGGCTCGCTGGGTTCGGCCAAGGTCGAGCGTCCGTCGATCTCCACGGGTGAGACGTACGAGACCACGGTCACCATCGGTGAGGGTGTCGAGAAGCTCGACTTCGCCATCGGCGGCACCTCGGACGCCAACGCCGACATCGACCTGTACGTCTACAACGGTGACACCGAGGTCGGTGCGTCCACGTGGGCCGGTTCCGAGGAGTCGGTCAGCCTGGTCAAGCCCGCCGCCGGTACGTACACCGTCGTCGTCGACGGCTACGCGGTCCCGGCGGGGACCACCGCGTACGACTACCGCGACGTGTACTACGCGCCGTCGCTCGGCGCGATCACGGTCGACGAGTCGAAGGCGGTGAACCTGGCCAACGGCGCCTCGGCCCAGGTCGGCGCCGAGGTCCTGGTCGCCGGTACGGCGCCCGAGGGACGTCAGTTCTTCGGTGAGGTCCGGCTGGTGAACTCCCGCGGCACCGCGGCGGGCACCGGCAGCGTCGTGATCGAGAAGGTCACGCCGTAACGACCGGCCGTTACGTCTGAGCAGCGGGGCGGGCGCTCTTCCGGGAGCTCCCGCCCCGCTGTACGTCACCGACCAGGGGGATGCCGGTCCCGGCGGGGCGGGCGGAGAAGCGCCCGTACCCGGTTCACCTGTGCCGGACGGGAGGATCTTCCCCGGTGGCACGCACGTGCGGCGGAGCGTTCCACCGGCTGGCCGCCGCCGTCCGGGGAACGGACAATGGATTGGACAAGGTGGGCGGGGACGCACGCATCATGGAGCGGCAAGCGGGTCGCACACACGTACAGAGGAGTCTTTCGTGAAGGTCGGAATCGTCGGCGCCACCGGTCAGGTCGGCACAGTCATGCGCAGTATCCTGGCCGAGCGGAAGTTCCCCGTCGCCGAGCTGCGGCTCTTCGCCTCCGCCCGTTCCGCGGGCACCACCCTCCCGTGGGAGGGCACGGACATCACCGTCGAGGACGCCTCCACCGCCGACTACACGGGGCTGGACATCGTGCTCTTCTCGGCGGGCGGCGCCACCTCCCGCGCGCTCGCGGAGAAGGTCGCCTCCCAGGGTGCCGTCGTGATCGACAACTCCTCCGCCTGGCGTCTGGACCCCGACGTACCGCTGGTCGTCTCCGAGGTCAACCCGCACGCGGTGAAGAGCCGCCCCAAGGGCATCATCGCCAATCCGAACTGCACGACGATGGCCGCCATGCCCGTGCTGCGCCCGCTGCACACCGAAGCCGGTCTGGAGACTCTGACGGTCGCCTCGTACCAGGCGGTGTCGGGCTCCGGTGTCGCCGGTGTGGCGGAGCTGCACGGCCAGGCGCTGAAGGTCGTCGCCGACGCCGACAAGCTGGCCCACGACGGCGAGTCCGTCGACTTCCCCGCGCCGGCCGTATACAAGCGCCCGATCGCGTTCAACGTGGTGCCGCTGGCCGGTTCGATCGTGGACGACGGTTCGTTCGAGACGGACGAGGAGCAGAAGCTCCGCAACGAGTCCCGCAAGATCCTGGAGATCCCGGAGCTCAAGGTGTCCGGCACCTGTGTCCGCGTCCCGGTCTTCTCGGGCCACTCGCTCCAGATCAACGCCCGGTTCGCCGGTCCGATCAGCGTGGAGCGCGCGTACGAGCTGCTGAAGGATGCCGAGGGCGTCGAGCTCTCGGAGATCCCGACCCCGCTCCAGGCCGCCGGCAAGGACGCCTCGTACGTGGGCCGCATCCGGGTCGACGAGACCGTCGAACACGGTCTGGCGCTGTTCGTCTCCAACGACAACCTCCGCAAGGGCGCGGCGCTCAACGCCGTGCAGATCGCGGAGCTGGTGGCGGCCGAGCTGACCGGCTGATCCGTCGTACGGCGAAAGGGCGGCCACCGGATCGCGGTGGCCGCCCTTTCGCCTGCCTCAGAGGGCGAGGTGCCGGCGCACCTCGAAGTGGAAGCACCCGTACTCAACGGCCCGTACGTGCACCAGCGCCACCCCCGGGTCGGCGAACGCCTCCGTGAAGGCCGCGTCGAAGCCCCGCTCCTCCTCGGCCGGGATCTCCAGCAGCCGGCCGCCGACGATCCGGCCCTGCGCGTCGTAGCGCCGCACGGCCCTCAGCGCGCCGGCACGGGAGAACGGATATCCCGTCCGCTCGCCCGCCGGGCCCGCGCACTCCTCCGCGTGGATGAAAACGGGCCCTTGTTCGTCGTACGCCCCCGGCTTCGCCCCACTCGCGGCCGCCCAGCGCCGCAGCGGCGCGTACGAGACGAGGGCGATCCGCTCCCCCGGCTCCGCGCCCCGCAGACAGCAGCGCAGCGGATCACCGGTTCCGGTGGCCGTGCGGGGGACGCACGGGCGCCCCGCGTCGTCCGTCTCCCGGAGTTCCCTGAGTGCGGTCGGTTCGATGGGACGTGCCTCGTAGCCGTTCATGGTTCGAGGGTCGCGCGGCCCGCATCGGGCGTCCGGCGGAAAACGGACATCGCGCTGCGCGCGTCTCCCGTGGAAGGATGACCGAAAACTCGCATACCAAGGAGATGACCGCGTGCCTGGCACGAATCTGACCCGCGAAGAGGCACAGGAGCGGGCGCGCCTGCTGACCGTGGACGCGTACGAGATCGATCTCGACCTCTCCGGAGCACAGGAGGGCGGCATCTTCCGGTCCGTCACCTCCGTGCGTTTCGACTCCGCCGAGGCCGGTGCGCAGACCTTCATCGATCTGGTCGCCCCGGCCGTGCACGAGGTGGAGCTGAACGGCAAGGCGCTGGACGTCGCCGCCGTCTTCCGCGACTCGCGCATCACCCTGAAGCATCTGCGCGCGGGCGCCAACGAGCTGAAGGTCGTCGCCGACTGCTCGTACACCAACACCGGCGAGGGCCTGCACCGCTTCGTCGACCCGGTCGACGAACAGGCGTACCTCTACACGCAGTTCGAGGTACCGGACGCCCGCCGGGTGTTCGCGAGTTTCGAGCAGCCCGACCTGAAGGCGACCTTCCGGTTCACCGTGAAAGCCCCGGCCGGCTGGACCGTCATCTCCAACTCGCCGACGCCCGAGCCCCAGGACGACCTCTGGGTCTTCGAGCCGACGCCCCGCATCTCGACGTACATCACGGCGCTGATCGCCGGCCCGTACCACGCGGTGCACAGCAGCTACGAGAAGGACGGCCAGACCGTCCCGCTCGGCATCTACTGCCGCCCCTCGCTCGCCGAGTACCTCGACGCGGACGAGATCTTCGCGGTCACGCGGCAGGGCTTCGACTGGTTCCAGGAGAAGTTCGACTACGCGTACCCCTTCGCCAAGTACGACCAGCTCTTCGTCCCGGAGTTCAACGCGGGCGCGATGGAGAACGCGGGCGCTGTGACGATCCGCGACCAGTACGTGTTCCGCTCGAAGGTGACGGACGCCGCGTACGAGGTCCGTGCGGAGACCATCCTGCACGAGCTGGCCCACATGTGGTTCGGCGACCTCGTCACCATGGAGTGGTGGAACGACCTGTGGCTGAACGAGTCGTTCGCCACCTACACCTCGATCGCCTGCCAGGCGTACGCCGAGGGCTCCAGGTGGCCGCACTCCTGGACCACGTTCGCCAACTCCATGAAGACGTGGGCGTACCGCCAGGACCAGCTGCCGTCCACGCACCCGATCATGGCGGACATCAGCGACCTCGACGACGTGCTCGTCAACTTCGACGGGATCACGTACGCGAAGGGCGCCTCGGTCCTCAAGCAGCTCGTGGCGTACGTCGGGATGGACGCGTTCTTCCAGGGCGTCCAGGCGTACTTCAAGGCGCACGCCTTCGGGAACACCCGGCTCTCGGACCTGCTGGGGGCGCTGGAGGAGACCTCCGGCCGTGACCTGAAGACCTGGTCGAAGCTGTGGCTGGAGACGGCCGGGATCAACATCCTGCGCCCGGAGATCGAGACGGACGATGACGGCCACGTCACGTCCTTCACGGTCCTCCAGGAGGCCCCGGCGCTCCCCGCGGGTGCGAAGGGCGAGCCCACGCTGCGTCCGCACCGGATCGCGGTCGGCTGCTACGACCTCGACGAGGCCGGCAAGCTGGTCCGTACGAACCGGATCGAGCTGGACGTCGACGGCGCGCGCACGACCGTGCCGTTCCCGGCGGGCACCGCCCGTCCCGCGGTCGTCCTCCTCAACGACGACGACCTCTCGTACGCGAAGGTCCGCCTGGACGAGGAGTCGCTGCGGGTCGTCACCGCCCACCTGGGCGACTTCGCCGAGTCCCTGCCGCGCGCCCTGAGCTGGGCCTCGGCCTGGGACATGACCCGCGACGGCGAGCTGGCGACGCGCGACTACCTCTCCCTCGTCCTCTCGGGCATCGGCAAGGAGACGGACATCGGCGTCGTCCAGTCGCTGCACCGCCAGGTGAAGCTGGCCCTGGACCTGTACGCGGCGCCGGAGGCCCGTGAGGCGGCTCTGGCGCGGTGGACGGAGGCCACGCTGGCCCATCTGCGTACAGCGGAGCCGGGCAGCGACCACCAGCTCGCCTGGGCCCGCGCCTTCGCGGCGACGGCCCGTACCCCGGTCCAGCTGGACCTGCTCCAGTCCCTGCTGGCCGGTACGGAGACGATCGAGGGCCTGGCCGTCGACACGGAACTGCGCTGGGCGTTCGTGGAGCGGCTGGCCGCGACCGGGCTGTTCGACGAGGAGGAGATCACCGCCGAGTACGAGCGCGACAGGACGGCGGCGGGCGAGCGCCACGCGGCGTCCGCGCGCGCCGCGCAGCCGACCCCGGAGGCGAAGGAGGCGGCCTGGGCGTCGGTCGTCGGGTCCGACAAGCTGCCGAACTCCCTCCAGGAGGCGGTGATCAGCGGCTTCGTGCAGACGGACCAGCGGGAGCTGCTGGCCCCGTACACGGAGAAGTTCTTCGCCGCGGTCAAGGACGTCTGGGACACCCGGAGCCATGAGATGGCCCAGCAGATCGCGGTCGGTCTGTACCCGTCGCTCCAGGTCTCGCAGGCCACGCTCGACGCGACGGACGCCTGGCTCGCGGCGGCGGAGCCGAACGCGGCCCTGCGCCGGCTGATGTCGGAGTCCCGCGCGGGCGTCGAGCGGGCGCTGAGGGCCCGGGCGGCCGACGGCGCGGCGGCGACTGCCTGACGGCTCGGCTGAGCGGTGAGGGGGCGCCACCACCGGTGGCGCCCCCTTCTCGCGTCCGCCGCGCCTACTCCGTCACGTCCTGCGGATACCAGCGCAGTTCGACGGTGTTGCCGTCCGGGTCCTGTACGTAGAGCGACTGCGCCTCGCCCCGGGCGCCGAAGCGGCCGGCCGGTCCCTCCAGCACGGTGAACTCCCCGAGTCGATGACCTGCTGCCAGTCGAGCGGCTCGACGGCCAGACAGATGTGGTCCACGTTGGACGTGCCGCGTGGCCGGTCGAGCAGGTCGATGATGGTCGTGGGACTGACCCGCACCGAGGGAACGGCACCTTCCCGGCCCGCCACTCCTCCACCCGCACGGGCTCCAGGCCGAGGGGCCCGCAGTAGAACTCCAGCGCCCGTTCGACGTCCCGCACGTTGAGCACCAGATGGTCGAAGTCCTTGACTCGCAGCATGGGACTCCCTTCAGGGGTTCGTGTCTTTGGCATGTGTCGCCTCCGGCAGTCAGCGACACCCCGTCCCCGTCCAGCAGGTTAGTCCCGGCCGTCCCCCTTACGGGAGCAGTGCGCTCACGCGCCCGACTCCTCGTGGCGGCGCGCCAGCTCGGCCGTGCCGGATTCGGTCAGGGAGCCGTGCAGGCGCATGCGGGCCACTCCGCCGTCCGGGAACGTGTCGAGACGGACGTGGGTGACCACCGCCTGGGCGTGCAGGACGAAGCGGTGCGGCGTGTCGGGCTGGAGCTTCGTACGAGGGATGATCTCGAACCACTCGCCCGTCTCGCCGTTGCGGCCGTGCAGGGCGACCCATCCGGCCGCGTTGCCCTTGAGGTAGGCGGTGTCGATCTCGACCGCGCGGACCGCGCCCTGGGCGGGCAGGCGGAAGCGGACCCAGTCGTTCGTGTCGCGGACCCGGCGGCGGCGGTTCTCCCAGCCGTCGTCCATCTTGCGGGAGGTGCCGGGCAGGATGATCTGGGCCGGTGAGGAGTAGAAGCGGTCCGAGGCGTCCTCGTACGTGCCGCCGTTCAGGATCGAGATCAGGTCGATCGTGCCGAGCGCCGCGAGCCACGCCGGGTCGGGGACGACCTCGCCGTGGACGCGCAGGCGGGCGATGCCGCCGTCGGGGTGCTGGCAGAGGCGGATGTGGGTGTAGCGGCGTCCGCCGGTGATCTCGAACCCGTTGGCGGCGTGGCCGCGTACCGGGGTCGGCGGGACGATCTCCTCCCACTTCACGTCGTCGGCGAGGAGCTCCTGCGGGCCGGGCGAGCCCTCGACGGACGTCGCCTGGACCGAGACGCGCTGCGGGTAGTTGCCGCGGAAGTGCGCCGTGTCCACGATGAGGCCGCGGATGATGCCGGGCGCTCCGAGCCGGACGACGGCCCAGTCGTGCTCCTCGGGCGCCGGGAAGGGGTGGGCTGCGTCGGCGCCCCGGCGTCGGCGGGTCTCCCAGCCGTCCATGATCTTGCCCTTGTGGCCGAAGCGCTCGGGGTCGAAGACGGCGCGCTCGCGGCTGAGCAGGTTCTCGCGTTCGGCGAAGAACTCGTCGTTGGCGGCGATCACACCCGCGCCGAGGCGGCGGTCGGCCAGATCGACGAGTTCGGTGAAGGGCAGGCCGGGGGCGGTGCGGTAGTCGGCGTAGGGGTCGCCGCCGCCGTAGGGGGCCGCGTCGTTGGCGTGGGGGTCGTCGTCGTGGAATGTGGTCCCGCTCGCGTCGAAGGTCATGGGATGACTGTCGTACGGAGTGACCCATCAGGTCCATCGAAAGTTTTCGCAAGGTTCGTTCAGCTCAGCTGAACGGTCTGTCGGCGGGCACCGGCCACCGCCGTCAGCGCCTCCAGCACGCGGGCCACCGCCGGACCCTCCTCCGCCCCCCGCCGTACCGCCGCCACCACGTGGCGGCGCGGCTGGTCCGCTTCCAGGACCCGCATCACCACCCCGTCGCTGCGCTCCCTCGCCGCCATCCGGGGGACCAGGGCGATACCCATGCCCGCCTCGACCATGGCGAGGATCGCGCTCCAGCCGGAGGCGCTGTGGGCCTGCTCGGGCACGAAGCCCGCCGCCTCGCAGGCGGCGGTGGTGATCTCCGACCAGGGGCCCGAACCGCCGAAGATCCAGGGTTCGCGGGAGAGGTCGGCCAGGCGCAGACCGGGGGCTTGGGCGAGACGGTGGCCCGCCGGCAGGGCCACGTCCAGCGGGTCGGCCAGGAGGGTCACCAGGGTGAAGCGGGGGTCGCGGGCGGTCGGGGCGTGCGCCGCGAGGGACAGGGCGAGGTCCACGTCACCGCAGGAGAGGAGTTCGTACGCCTCCGCCGCCTCCGCCTCCCGTACGCGCACCTCCGGGCCCGGGCGCTCCCGCGCGCGCAGGAGACGGACCGCCGGTACGACCAGGGCAGCCACGGCCGTCGAGAAGGCGCCGACCCGCACCTCGCCCGCCTCGCCGTTCAGATAGCCGGTGAGTTCGGCGTCGGCGCGTTCCAGCTGGGCGAAGACCGCCTCGGCGTGGCGCAGGACCAGATGCGCGGCGTCGGTGAGGCGGACCCGGCGGCCCTGGGCTTCGAGCAGGGGCACGCCGAGCTGTCTGGCCAGGTTGCTGAGTTGCTGGGAGACCGCGGACGGGGTCATCAGCAGCGTCTCGGCGGTCGCGGTCACGGTGCCCCGGTCGCGCAGGGTGCGCAGGATGCGGAGCTTCTTGACGTCCCACTCGGTCATGGGCGCAACCTATCCGGGGCCATGGGACGGGCCCGGACATGCCGGTGCACCGCGCGGCACGGTATACCGGCGGTGCACTCGGGAGAGTTCTTAAGCGTGCTTCCTGGACCTGTCCAGGACCATGACCAGGCCCGCGATCACCGCGAACAGGGCGAGCGGTGCCACGACATACAGCCCGATCGTTTCCATCACGCTCAGACCCGGGCCCGGGTCGTCACCGTCGTCGCGGGTGAGAGCGAGCGCGGGCGACGACATGAGCAGCATCATCAGCGTCGTACCGGCTGCGACGGCGCCGGCGCGCATAGCGTTCTTCTTGTCCACGGTGCAAACGTAGCGAACGGCTACGGGCGGCGCGCGCCCGGGGGTCCCGTACGGAACCCGGGGCGCTCCGGGCGGGGGCGCACCACCTCCATCAGCCGGTGCAGCCGGGGCGAGGCGGCGAGCTCCTCCAGGGTGACCGGATGGCCTTCGGCGTCGGCGACGGGCAGTCGCCAGTTGGGGTACTGGTCCCAGGTGCCCGGCAGATTCTGCGGGCGGCGGTCGCCCACCGTGTCGGGCAGCCAGACGCCTGTCATCAGGGCGGGGGTGCTCAGCAGGAAGCGGTGGACGGCCCGGATCGCCGCCTCCTCGTCACCCTCCCCCTCGGGCAGGAGCCGGAGCCGTGAGAGGTACGCAAGCCACTCGGCGGTCTCGGTGGCGTCGTCGGTGAGCTCCTGCTCCAGCGGGCGCGTGAGCAGCCCAAGGCGGTGGCGGAGTGTCACGTGGTCGCCCGTCAGCCGGGCGGCCGTCGAGGGCAGGTCGTGGGTGGTGGCCGTGGCCACGCAGTCGCGCCGCCACCGCTCGGGGGCCAGGGGTTCGCCCGTGCCGTCCCAGTCGCGCTCGAACCAGAGCACGGAGGTGCCGAGCACACCGCGCCTGGCGAGCGCTTCGCGGACACCGGGCTCGACGGTGCCCAGGTCCTCCCCTACGACGACGGCGCCGGCCCGGTGCGCTTCCAGGACGAGGACGGCGAGCATCGCCTCGGCGTCCTGGGCGACGTACGTGCCCTCGGTGGGCGGACGCCCCTCGGGCACCCACCAGAGCCGGAACAGCCCCATCACGTGGTCGATGCGCAGGGCGCCCGCGTGGGCCAGGAGCCCGCGCAGCAGGCCGCGGTACGGGGCGTACCCCGAGGCGGCGAGCGCGTCGGAGCGCCACGGGGGCAGCCCCCAGTCCTGGCCGCGCGCGTTGAAGGCGTCCGGGGGCGCGCCGACCGACATCCCGTGCGCGAAGGCGTCCTGCTGGCTCCAGGTGTCGGCGCCGGCCGGGTGCACGCCCACGGCCAGGTCGTGGACGATCCCCACGGCCATTCCGGCGTCGCGCGCCGCCTGCTGGGCCTCGGCCAGCTGGGTTGCGGTCAGCCAGGCCAGCCGGCAGTGGAAGTCGACCCGCCCGAGCAGCTCGGCGCGGGCCCTGGCGGTCTGCGGGGAGCGCGGGTCACGCAGCCCTTCGGGCCAGGCGTGCCAGTTAGGGCCGTGCACCTCCGTCAGCGCGCACCACAGGGCGTGGTCCTCCAGGGCTTGCCCCTGTCCGGCCAGGAAGTCGCAGTACTCGGCTCTGCGGCCCGGGGTCAGCGGCACCTCGTGGATGAGCTCCAGCGCCTTCCGCTTGAGCTCCCAGACGGCGTCCCGGTCGATCAGGGCGCCTTTGCTGAGGACGGCTTCGGAGAGCCCGGCGGCGTCCTGGCGGAGGTCGTCCAGGACCGCGCGGTCCTGGACGTGGCCGTATTCGGGCACCGACTCGACGCGCAGGTGGACGGGGTCGGGGAAGCGGCGCGAGGAGGGGCGGTACGGGGAGGGGTCGGTGGGGGCACCGGGCACGGCGGCGTGAAGCGGGTTGACCTGCACGAACCCCAGGCCCAGGCTCCGCCCGGACCAGGCGGCGAGGTCGGCCAGGTCACCGAGGTCACCCATCCCCCAGGATCTCGCGGAGAGCAGGGAGTAGAGCTGGACGAGGAAGCCGTGGACGCGGGCGGGCGGCTGCGGGACGCGGGCGGGGGCGACGACGAGCGTGACGGCGGCGTGGCGGCCGTCGGACGCGCGCGCGGTCAGCCGGTGGACGCCCGGGGGCGGTTCGCTCCACCAGGCGGGTGTCCGGTCCGTGGGCGCGGAGACGCCTTGCGCGGCGGGAGCCGTCGGGGCCGGGGCGGTCGGGTTCGCCACCTGGCTCAGGTGCTCCGGGGGCGCGGCGGCCGCCCCCGGAGCGGGCTCCAGCTCGATCGTCAGCGCCGTGTCCCGGGGCAGCGCCGTCAGGGAAGCGGGCAGGGGCTCTCCCGACCAGACGACCACCGTCGGCGGGAGCAGGCGGGAGACCGCGGCGGACTGCGCGGCGTCCAGCGCCCTGCGTACGGCCTCGGGGGTGCCGGCGTCGACGCCCAGCGCGGCGAGCACGGCCGTGACCGTGTCGTCGGGGACGGACACCGTGACATCCGGGGACGGCGAGTAGGAGGTGGCGACACCGTGCAGTGCGGCGAGCCGGGACAAGCCCATTCAGACTCCTGGGGTCTCCATGCCCCCTGCGGTGCCGGGTGCGGTCGGCTCGCTGGTCAGAGGGGCGACGGCGGCGAGCGGAGGCTCGCTCGTGAGAGGGGTGGCATCGGCGAGCGGCGGCTCGCTGGTCAGCGGTGCGGCGTCGGCGAACGCGGCCTCGAAGCTCAGATGGGAGACATCGGCGAGCGGCAGCTCACTGATCATCGGAGGCGCGAGGTCGGTCAGGGGCGGCTCGGTGGTCGGTGCGGCAGGACCCGCGGGGCTCGGTGCCTGTTTGGTCAGGGCGGAGAGCAGAAGCTGCGCGGCAGCGGGCATGGTGGCCTCCTGGCCGTAGGGAACAGGTCACCGCCAGACCTACCCAGCCGGTGCGGACCGCAGACGTGGACGTGACATAGGCGTCATGACAACGAGCCCAACGTGCCGTAGGTCACATTCCGTTCCCCCGTCCGGCGGACACGGACCGATTCCGGCCACTCGCCTGGGCCCGCGGGCCCCGCGCGGACGCGTAGCAGGGGATTCCCTCCACGCGTCCGGGCATATCTGGCGCAACGGTCACGCGCATTGACACCCTCGCGCGCGGGTGGTGGGCTCGGAGCCCACCAGCGGGACGAGAGGGGCGCGACGTGCGGTTCGGGCGCAGGAAGCAGGCGACGGCCGTCGCCGTCGCCGTGATCGGCGGGCTGCTCGGTCCCGTCGTCCCGGCCGCGACGGCGGCCCCTGCCGTCCCCGGCCCGCCGGCCGCCGCGCCCGACCGGGCCGACGCCTCGCTGCCCTCCGTCTGGCCCCGCCCGCAGACCGTCAAGGCGTCCGGCCGGACCGTGCCCCTGGGTACCGAGGTCACCGTTCTCGCCGGGGCGGGCGCCGATCCGTACGCCGTGGACGCCCTGCGGACCGTGCTGCGCGAGGCGGGGGTCACCACCCTGCACGACGCGTTCCCTGGGCGCGGCCCCGTGGTCCGTATCGGCGGTCCCGGTGCGCTGGAGGCCCTGCGGGTCCTGCGGGCCCCCGACCGCGCGGACCTGCCGTCCGGCGGCTACCGCATCGCGTCCGGCCCGGTCGCCGGACGCGACACCGTCGCCCTGGACGGCGTCGGCGAGGACGGCCTCTTCCACGCGGTCCAGACGTTGCGCCAGCTCATCCGCGACGGCGCTGTCGCCGGCGCCGTGGTGCGCGACTGGCCGAGCACGGCCGTCCGGGGGACGGCCGAGGGGTTCTACGGGCAGCCGTGGACCCATGAGGAGCGGCTCGCGCAGATCGGCTTCATGGGGCGCACCAAGCAGAACCGCTACCTGTACGCGGCGGGCGACGACCCCTACCGCCAGGCCCGCTGGCGCGAGCCGTACCCCGCCGGGCACCGCGCGGAGTTCCGGGCACTGGCGAGGAAGGCGCGTGCCGAGCACGTGACACTCGGCTGGGCCGTCTCCCCCGGTCAGGCGATGTGCATGGCGTCGGATGGTGACATCAGGGCGCTGACGCGGAAGATCGACGCCATGTGGGCGCTGGGCGTGCGGGTCTTCCAGCTCCAGTTCCAGGACGTCAGCTACAGCGAGTGGCACTGCGACGACGACGCGGACACCTTCGGCAACGGCCCGCGAGCCGCGGCGCGGGCCCAGGCGCGCGTCGCGAGCGCCGTCGACCGGCATCTGGCGCAGCGCCACCCGGACGCGGAGCCGCTGACGGTGATGCCGACGGAGTACTACCAGAACGGTTCGACGGAGTACCGCGAGGCGCTCGCCGCGGAGCTCGACGACCGGGTGCAGGTGGCCTGGACCGGAGTCGGGGTCGTCCCGAAGACGATCACCGGGCGGGAGCTGGCCGGTGCCCGGTCCACCTTCCGCCACCCCCTGGTCACCATGGACAACTACCCGGTCAACGACTACGCGCAGGACCGTATCTTCCTCGGCCCGTACACCGGCCGGGAGCCGGCGGTCGCGATCGGTTCGGCCGCGCTGATCGCCAACGCGATGGAGCAGCCGTCCGCCTCCCGCATCCCGCTTTTCACCGCCGCCGACTTCGCCTGGAACCCGCGGGGCTACCGGCCGCAGGAGTCCTGGCAGGCGGCGATGGACGACCTGGCGGGCGGCGACGCCGGGACCCGGGCCGCGCTGCACGCGCTGGCCGGCAACAGCGCGGCCTCCCTGCTCGGCGGCGCGGAGTCGGCCTACCTGCGGCCCCTGCTCACCGCGTTCTGGGCGTCCCGGGCGGCGAGCGGCCCGGAACGCGGTGAGGCGGCGCGCGAGCTGCGGGCGGCGTTCACCGTGATGCGCGAGGCCCCGGAGCGGCTGGCCGCCCCGGCGGAGGGGCGGCTCGACGACGAGGTACGTCCCTGGTCGGACCAGTTGGCCCGGTACGGCCGGGCGGGTGAGCTCGCCGTGGACCTGCTCCAGGCGCAGGCCCGGGGTGACGGGGCGGGCGCCTGGCGGGCGCGGCTGGAGCTGGACGGCCTGCGCGAGCGGATCAAGGACGGCGGGACGACGGTCGGCGAGGGCGTGCTTGGACCGTTTCTGGACCGGGTCCGCAAGGAGTCCGACGGCTGGAACGGCGTCGACCGCGACTCGGGCACCGTCACCGAGGACGCGGACAGCTACACCGTCCGGCTGGGCCGCCCCCGCCCGGTGGACGCCGTGACCGTCCTGACGGACCCCGGCGGCGGTTCCGCCGACGCGGTCCTGCAGGCCCACGTGCCGGGCGAGGGCTGGCGCGGTCTCGGCCCGCTCTCGGCGTCCGGCTGGACCCAGGCGTCCACCAAGGGCCTGCGGGCCGACGCGGTCCGGGTCAGCCTGCCGGCCGCGGCCCCCTCCTTCACCGGCACCCGGGCCCCGCTGCTCCCGGGCCCCGCCACCGGTGCCGCGGGTCCACGGGTGCGGGCGGTCGTGCCGTGGTTCGGTGACGAGCCCGCCGCCGGCCTGGCTCTCGTACGCGGCGAGACGGACGCCGTGATCGGCGGCGGCCCGCAGCGTGTCGAGGCGCGGCTGGCCGGGCGGCGGCCCTCGGATGTGCGGGGGGCGCTGACCGCCGACGCGCCCGAGGGCATCACGGTGAAGGTCCCCAAGCGGACGACGGTCCCGCGCGGCTCCCGCACGGACGTCCCGGTGGACATCACGGTCCCGGCGGACACCCCGGCCGGTGAGTACCAGGTGCCGTTCAGCTTCGGCGGGGAGCGCAGCACCCTGACGGTGCGGGCCTTCCCCCTGCCGGGGGCGCCGATCTGGCCCGTACGGGCACGGCGTCCTCCTCCGGAGACGAGACCCCGGACTTCCCGGCGGCGGCCGCGTCGGACGGCGATCCCGCCACCCGCTGGTCCTCGCCCGTGGAGGACGGCGCCTGGTGGCAGACGGAGCTGGCGGAGCCGGTGCGGCTGGGCCAGGTGGTGCTGCGCTGGCAGGACGCGTACGCCTCGCGCTACCGCGTGCAGGTCTCGGCGGACGGCCGCACCTGGCGAACGGCGGCCACCGTGCGCGAGGGCCGGGGCGGGCGCGAGTCGGTCCGGATGGACGCGAAGGACACCCGGTTCATCCGGGTGCAGGGCGACGGCCGGGCCACGGAGTTCGGGTACTCGCTGTGGTCGGTGGAGGCGTACGCGGTGGCGGCGCGGTAGCGGGGTCACAGGCCGTCGCGGTGCGACCGGGGCGGCACGGCGGCGGCGCCGAACGGGCGGCCGGCAGGCGTGGTCTCCCCGGTCGCCGGACGCGCCTGATGGCGCTCACGCCGATACGCCGTCGATCCGGGCCAGTACGTCGTCCGCGCCGAACGGCTGGAGATACGGCAGCCAGCGCGGGTCCCGGTGCCCGGTCCCGATGATCCGCCAGGCCAGACCGCTCGGCGGGGCCGGCGGGTGGCGCAGCCGCCAGCCGAGCTCCGGCAGGTGGCGGTCGGCCTTGACGTGGTTGCAGCGGCGGCAGGCCGCCACCACGTTGTCCCAGGCGTGCTGTCCGCCGCGGCTGCGCGGAATGACGTGGTCGACGCTGGTGGCCGCGGCGCCGCAGTACATGCAGCGCCCGCCGTCCCGGGCGAAGAGCGCCCGCCGGGTCAGGGGGACGGGCCCCCGGTAGGGGACCCGTACGAACCGCTTCAGCCGGATGACGCTGGGCGCGGCCACGGCACGGGTGGCACTGTGCAGGAACGCGCCGGACTCCTCAAGGCAGATCGCCTTGTTCTCCAGGACGAGGACGAGCGCGCGGTGGAGCGGTACGACGCCGAGCGGCTCGTACGACGCGTTGAGAACCAGGACGTGCGGCACGGTGGATGCCTCCTTGTACGCCGGCGGCGCGTGGCTCGCGCCGGGACGATCCGATCTCAGTCTCTCCTCATGCCTGGTCCGAACGCCACCACGTGCCGGTAACGGGCCGGGGGATTTTTCTCACTCCCCCCCGGCCCGGTGCCGTCCGGGGCGCCCGGGAACAGGCGCTTCACCACGGCGGCCGCCCGCCCTGGGCGATCGGCCACACGTGGTGTATCCCCGGGTGAGACGTGTCTCTCCCCCGAACACGGCAACGAACCACTCCCCTGGCGTCGTTACTGTTGTTGGTCACCCGTCGCCGCTCATGGAGGTCCCCGCCGTGCACCTGTCCGCCCTCTTGGCCGCAGCGCCCTCACCGGAACCGGTCGGTTCCCTCGGTGAGGCCGCCGAACAGGCCGGAAACGCCGCGGGCTGGGTCGAGGAGAACTGGTCCACCTGGCTGAGCACCGGTCTGCGCATCCTGCTCATCGCGGCCGTGGCGCTCGTGCTGCGCTACGTGATCCGGCGCGCCCTGACCAACCTCATCGAGCGGATGAACCGCAGCGCCCAGGCGGTGGAGGGCACCGCCCTCGGTGGTCTGCTGGTCAACGCGGAGCGACGCCGCCAGCGCTCGGAGGCGATCGGTTCCGTACTCCGTTCGGTGACGTCGTTCATGATCCTCGGCACGGCGGGCCTGATGATCCTGGGCGCGTTCCAGATCAACCTGGCGCCCCTGCTGGCCTCGGCCGGTGTGGCCGGGGTCGCGCTCGGCTTCGGCGCGCGGAACCTGGTCACCGACTTCCTCTCCGGCGTCTTCATGATCCTGGAGGACCAGTACGGAGTCGGGGACACGGTCGACGCGGGCGTGGCCTCCGGCGAGGTCATCGAGGTGGGGCTGCGGGTCACGAAGCTGCGCGGTGAGAACGGGGAGATCTGGTACGTCCGCAACGGCGAGGTGAAACGGATCGGCAACCTCAGCCAGGGCTGGTCGACGGCCGGGGTCGACGTGACGGTGCGCCCCACGGAGGATCTGGAGCGGGTCCGCGCGTCGATCCTCGCGGCGGCCGAGGCCATGGCCAAGGAGGACCCGTGGACGGAGCGCCTCTGGGGACCGGTGGAGGTCCTGGGCCTGGACGCGGTCCTGCTGGACTCGATGACGGTGCGGGTGACCGCGAAGACGATGCCGGGCAAGGCGCTGGGCGTGGAGCGCGAGCTGCGCTGGCGGATCAAGCAGACGCTGGACGAGGCGGGCATCCGGATGGTCGGGGCCCTGCCGCTGGTGGACGGGGAAGCGCCGCCGGACCCGACGGCCGGCATGGCCCCCCCGTCCGCGTACGCCTCGGCGACCTCGCCGCAGTCGGTCGCGACCACGCCGATACCGCCGAACCTGGCCAAGTAGCGCGGAACCGAGGAGCGCGAGTACCGCCGCCCGGCCCTGCCGGACGGCGAGGTGTGGCCGAAGGGGCGTCCCGCGCGTGCGGGGCGCCCCTTCGGCGTACGGGGCACTGCGGATAACGCTTCGACAGCTGCGGGGGCGGACCATTGACGGCACGGTGATCCGCGCTCTACCTTCCTCACACGAACAGGAAAGTTTCCTTACAGAGGGCGGGTGGACGGCCATGGCGGGGACCACGCCGGGGACCCCGGGCACACCACGGGTCCTGCGCGCCATGAACGACCGGGCCGCCCTCGACCTGCTCCTTGAACACGGCCCTCTCTCCCGTACGGAGATCGGGAAGCTGACCGGCCTCTCCAAGCCCACCGCCTCCCAGCTGCTGACCCGCCTGGAGGCCGCGGGACTCGTCGTCGCCACCGGCACCAGCGAGGGCCGGCCCGGGCCCGGCGCCCAGCTCTACGCCGTGAACGCCCGCGCCGCCCACGTCGCCGGCCTCGACGTGACCGCCGGGCGGATCGTCGCCGCGGTCGCCGACGTCACGGGCGAGACGGTCGGGCGGTACGAGCTGCGCACCCCGGGCCGCGGCGCCGCGGGGGTCGTGCGGCAGGTGGCCGAGGCCCTCGACGGCGCGGTCGAGGCCGCCGGGCTGGCCCGTTCCGGCGTGCACCGCCTCGTCGTCGGCACCCCGGGCGCCTTCGACCCTGGCACCGGCCGGCTGCGTTACGCCTCGCACCTGCCCGGCTGGCACTCCCCCACCCTGCTGGCGGAGCTGGCGGCCTCCCTGCCGATGCCGGTGGAGTACGAGAACGACGTGAACCTGGTCGCGGTGGCCGAGCAGCGGCTCGGGGCCGCCCGAGGACACGAGGACTTCGTCCTGCTGTGGAACGAGGAGGGCCTCGGCGCCGCCCTGGTGATCAACGGCCGGCTGCACCGCGGCTGGACCGGCGGCGCGGGCGAGGTCGGCTTCCTGCCGGTGCCCGGTACCCCTCTCGTACGCCAGGTCGTGAAGGCCAACAGCGGCGGCTTCCAGGAGCTCGCGGGCGCCCAGTCGCTGCCGAGGCTGGCCACGGCACTCGGCATCGACACCCCCCACCAGCCGTACGCGCGGGTCGCGGCGGCCCTGCTGGCGCGGGCGGTCGAGGCGTACGAGCGCGACGAGGCGCTCACCGAGCTGCTGCGGCAGTACGCCCAGCGGCTCGCCACCGGTCTCGCATCCGTCACCGCCGTGCTCGACCCGGAACTGATCGTGCTCTCCGGCGAGCTCGTCTCCTCCGGCGGTGAGCTGCTGCGTTCACTGATCCAGTCGGAGCTCGCGGAGCTCGCCGCGTCCCGGCCCCGCCTCGTCCTCGGCGAGATCGACCGCCATCCCGTGCTGCGGGGCGCCCTCGAAAGGGCCCTCGCGGACACCCGCGACGAGGTGTTCGACACCTCTCGCTGAGATCGCCACGGTTCCCCTGCCCCTGCCCCTGCCCCTGGGAGTCCTGTCATGCGCGGACGATCGACCTCCGGCCCGGCGGGAGCGCATCTCGATGACGACGCTGCCGCCCGCCTCGCATCGTCATCATCCCGATGGCGTTCGGGGACGGCCTGGAGTTCCCCAAGGGCACGCAACACACCGACCGGAGTGAAGGACTGACATGAAGCTCGCAGTAGTGGGTGGCGGGTCCACCTACACCCCCGAACTGATCGACGGTTTCGCCCGGTTGCGGGACACCCTGCCGGTCGAGGAGCTCGTGCTCATCGATCCGGCCGCCGACCGCCTGGCACTTGTCGGCGACCTCGCCCGGCGGATCTTCGCCAGGCAGGGCCACCCGGGGAGGATCACCACCACATCCGACCTGGACGCCGGGGTCGCGGACGCCGACGCGGTCCTGCTCCAGCTCCGGGTCGGCGGGCAGGCCGCCCGCCACCAGGACGAGACATGGCCGCTGGAGTGCGGCTGCGTCGGCCAGGAGACCACCGGAGCCGGCGGCCTCGCCAAGGCGCTGCGCACCGTCCCGGTCGTCCTGGACATCGCCGAACGCGTCCGCCGCACCAACCCGGACGCCTGGATCATCGACTTCACCAACCCGGTCGGCATCGTCACCCGGGCGCTGCTCCAGGCCGGGCACAAGGCCGTCGGCCTGTGCAACGTGGCGATCGGCTTCCAGCGGAAGTTCGCCCGGCTGCTCGATGTGACGCCCGGCGAGGTGCATCTGGACCACGTCGGTCTCAACCATCTGACCTGGGAGCTCGGGGTGCGCCTCGGCGGCCCGGACGGCGAGGACGTGCTGCCGAAGCTGCTCACCGAGCACGGGGACGCCATCGCCGGGGACCTGCACCTGCCCCGGGAGCTGGTCGGCCGGCTCGGCGTCGTCCCCTCGTACTACCTGCGGTACTTCTACGCGCACGACGAGGTCGTACGGGAGCTCGGCACGAAGCCGTCCCGGGCGGCCGAGGTCGCCGCGATGGAGAAGGAACTCCTCGCGCTGTACGGCGACCCGGCGCTGGACGAGAAGCCCGCGCTGCTCGCCAAGCGCGGCGGCGCCTTCTACTCGGAGGCGGCCGTGGACCTGGCGGCGTCCCTCCTGGGCGGGGGTGGCTCCGCGGTGCAGGTGGTCAACACGTACAACAGGGGGACGCTGCCGTTCCTGCCGGACGACGCCGTGATCGAGGTGCAGGCCCGGGTCGATGGCACGGGGGCGGCTCCGCTCGCCGTTCCCCGGCTCGACCCGCTCTACGCCGGTCTGATCGCCAACGTGACGGCGTACGAGGACCTCGCTCTGGACGCGGCGCTGCGCGGCGGCCGGGACCGGGTGTTCAGGGCGCTCCTCTCGCACCCGCTGATCGGTCAGTACGAGCACGCCGAAGGTCTCACCGACCGGCTGATCGCCCACAACCGGGAGCACCTCGCGTGGGCGTGAACGTCTCGGTCGTCGCCGTCGACGCGGGCAACAGCAAGACCGACATCGCGCTGATCGGGGCGGACGGCACGGTCCTGGCCACGGCCCGCGGCGGTGGCTTCCAGCCGCCGGTCGTGGGCATCGACGCGGCACTGGACGTGCTGGGCGTGATCCTGGACCGGGCGCTGGCCGCGTGCGGCGGGAGCACCGGCTCCCTGGGCCATGTGTCCGCGTGCCTGGCCAACGCCGATCTCCCGGCCGAGGAGGCGGAGCTGACGGAGGCTCTGCTCGCCAGGGGGTGGTCGCGCACGGTGGAGGTGCGCAACGACACCTTCGCGCTGCTGCGCGCCGGGGTGGACGAACCGCGGGGGGTGGCCGTCGTCTGCGGGGCGGGCATCAACTGCGTGGGCATGCTGCCGGACGGGCGCACCGCCCGCTTTCCCGCGATCGGCCGGATCTCCGGGGACTGGGGCGGCGGTTCGGGGCTCGCCGAGGAGGCCCTGTGGTTCGCGGCGCGCGCCGAGGACGGCCGGGGCGGGGCGACCGCGCTCGCCCGCACGCTGCCGGGGCACTTCGGGCTCGGCTCGGTGTACGAACTGATCGAGGCGCTGCACCGGGGCACCATCCCGCCCGCCGCGCGGCACGAACTCACCCCGGTCCTCTTCGCCACCAGCGCGGCGGGCGACCCGGTGGCGCGCGCCCTGGTGGACCGGCAGGCGGACGAGGTCGTCGCCATGGCCTCGGTGGCGCTGACCCGCCTGGACCTGCTCGACGAGGAGGTGCCCGTGCTGCTGGGCGGCAGTGTGCTGACGGCCGGTCACACCCAGCTCGACGAGCGGATATCCGCGCTGCTCGCGGCCCGCGCCCCGAAGGCCGTGATCGGTGTGGTCGCGCAGCCGCCCGTCCTCGGGGCGGGGCTGCTGGGCCTGGACCACACGGGTGCGGCGCCCGAGGTGCATGCCAGGCTGCGCGCGCAGTACGCCTGAGGGGTCCGGGAACCGATCACTCGTCCCATACGTGTTCTCTGCGGGGGTGGCCGATCCGCCGGTTCCTGGTGTGGACGGCGGTCACTCCGGCCATACTGCTGGCCGGGTGCCGGTCCCGTGCTCGGCCGGGGGGCCGTGCCGCAGTCGGTGACCGAGGGGGAGGTCAGGTGACATACCCGCCGAACGGGGGCTCTCCACGGGAGCGTGCGCCCGTGGCGCCGTCTGTGCCCGCGCGGCGCCGGAGCGCCTGGCCCGGACCGGCGGAGCGACTGCGTACGGCGGCGACGACCGAGCCGGGCCGGGAGAGCACCGCCCTGGGCGCGGCGGCCGCCGTCGCCGGGGTCAGCCGCGGGCTCTCGGAGTACCGGTGAGAGGGGCGGCGATGGCCAGGGGCCGGTCCGCGCCCGGCAGGCTACGCGGCTGGGGCGGCGTGGCGGGCATGGCGGTGGCCTGTGCGATCACCGCCTCGCTCACGCTGCTGCCGCTCTCCCACAGCGGGGGCGGCTCCTTCGGTACGAGGGCGGCGGGCCAGGGCTCGACGCCGACGGTGCACGCGCGCGCCGAGGGGTGCACCGACCCGGAGGCGAGCCCGCGGCTCTCGGGCGACGACGGCCCGGGCATCGACCGGATCGAGGAGCGCGGCAGGCTGATCGCCGGTGCCGGCCGGAACGGTTTCCGCTGGGGGTACCGCAACCCGGAGACCCGCGAACTCGAAGGCTTCGACATCGATCCGGTGCGGGCCATGGCGCAGGACATCCTGAGCGACCGGAACGCGGTGATCTTCCGTGCGATACCCACCGACCAGCGCGTCGCCGCGCTGGAGAACGACCGGGTCGACGTCGTCGTGCGGACGATGACCATCAACTGCGAGCGGCTGGAACAGGTCTCCATCTCCACGGCGTACTACGGGGTGGCGGCGAAGCAGGGCGCGGAGGACCTGGTGGCCCGCGTCGACAAGGTGCTGGCCGACTACCGCGAGGGCGGCGACGACAGCCCGTGGATGGTGTCCTGCCGGGCGTGGCCGGCGACGGGCCTGCCCGGGATCACCGGACCGCCGGCGCCCGGGTACCTGAGCAACTGAATCCTCCGGCCCCCGGGCCGGACGGGAAGAGCGGAGAGGTGATCGATGGGCGTGGCGGGTTCCTTCCCCGGCTTCGCGGGGAGGCCCCCCGGCCCGGTCCTGGACCGGGACGAGGCGGACCGTGCGCTGGCCCGGCTGGGGGCGGAGTACGAGGCCATCGAGACCTCGCTCCTCGCGCTTCAGGACCATGCGGGCCGCCGGCTCCTGGAGGGCGCCGAGCTGACGGGCGTCACCCAGGACCGCTGGGCTGCCACCGAGCAGTCGATCACCCTGCTGTGGCGGTGTTTCGACGCCTACGAGGACGCGCTCACCGAGGCCCGTGCGGTGCGGGCCCGCAGGCGCCATCCGGACCGGGAGGACCTGCTCGCCCTGACGGAGCTGCTGTGCGGCCAGGGCGTCACCGTGGCCGGCCCGGGTGCGGCGCGGGCCCGTTCGGTCACCGGTCCCGCCGTGCTCTCCGAGCGGTTCTCGCTCCAGGAGCTCGTCGCCCGGATGAACGAGCTGTACGCGGGTGCGCTGGACATGGTCGTGGCCTCCGACTCCGTATGGTCGGCGCTGCCCGCCCGGATAGACCTGCTCGCCGCCGAACTGCGCCGTACCGCGTCGCTCGCGTACTCCGTGGGGGTGCGGCCGGGTGAGCATCCGGCCGGGGACGACCTGGAGTCGATCACCCACGAGCTGACGGCGCTCCGGGCGCAGGTGATCTCCGACCCGCTGGCGTTCTGGCTGCCCGGCCCCGGCAGCGCGGCGCCCGGCAGCGGCCGTCCCGACACCACACGCTACGACCGGGCGGCCCGCGCCCTGGAGGACGTACGGCGGGAGATCGAGGCGGTGCTCGCGGTCCGGCAGGACGCGGAACAGCGTCTGGTCCGCCTGCGTGACGTGCTCTCCCGCGCGGACCGCACACTCTCCGAGGCCCGGTCGGCGCGCGGCGAGGTGCTGGCGAAGATCGCCGCCTCGGAGGTGCCCGTGGTCAGCGGCCCGCCGACCGCGTTGCAGGAACGGCTGGCCGCGGCCTCCGACTACCGCAGACACGCCCAGTGGCACCGGCTCTCCCCGCTCCTCGAGACGCTGGAGCGCGAGGCGGAGGACGAACTGCTGCGCGCCCGCGAGTCGTTGACGTCCGTGACGGCGCCGCTCGCGGTCCGCGCGGAGTTGCGGGGCAGGCTGGACGCGTACAGGGCGAAGGCCGCCCGGCACGGCCTGGCGGAGGACCCGCTGCTCATCGAGCGGTACGACGCGGCCCGCCGGATGCTGTGGAGCGCGCCGTGCGATCTGCGCGTCGCCGGGCAGGCGGTGCTGCGCTTCCAGCAGGCGGCCGCCGAGCTGCTCACCCCGCAGCGACCGCCGGGCCCGGAGGACCGGCGGGGCGGACAGGGGGAGACACCGTGAGTACGCAGGTGACGGGCCTGGAGGGCTTCGGCCTCGACGCCGTACGGCGTGAGCAGTTGTCGGCCGAGGTACTGGGTACCGCGCTCGACTGGGTACTCTCCGGTAGTCCGGCGGCTCCCTCACCGGGCCCGTCGCGGCACGCGCTGCCGGGCCCGAGGACGCTGCTGGGCAGTGAACTGGACGAGCGGGGCCCCAGATCGGGCCTGGAGCGCTCGCACCGGATACTCGCCCGGCTCACACAGCGGGGCGACGAGCGGATCGAACTGGCGGAGCGGGCCAACCGTTTCCGCCCCCGGACGTGGGTGTGAAGATGTCACAGATCCACCAGCAGACCTCCTTGACCAACTGCCCAGGCTGCGAGGAGCCGTTGGCGACGGGCGACCTGCTCTGCGGGGCGTGCGGGTACGACCTGTCGGCCGTGCCGGCGCCGCCGGATGACCGGCCGGCGGTCGCCGTACCGGGGCCGGGCGGGCCGGCGAAGTGGCCCGCGGCCTCGGAGGCCGGCGGTGGCGACCTGCCCGCCCCCGCGCACCGGGCGACGGATCTGCCGGGTACGGACTCGGGTGGCTCACCGCTGCCCACGACGGCGCCACCCGTCTGCCGCGACGACCCCGGCGGGGCGTCACCCGGCTCCGACGACTTCGAACTGGCGGCCCCCGGGGCGCCCGGAGCGCCCGGTCCGGGTAGCGCCGCCCCGGCGGCAGGCGGGAAGCTGTGCGTGGCCTGCCGTTCGGGCCGGGTGGACACCGACGGGTACTGCGAGAACTGCGGCCACGCCCAGCCCCGCGAACGCGATCACATGGAGCAGGAGCTCGGCTCGGTGGCCGCGGTCAGCGACCGGGGCCTGCGCCACCACCGCAACGAGGACGCGTTCGCCGTCTCCGGCACCGCGCTGCCGGACGGTTCCCCGGCCGTCGTCGCCATCGTCTGCGACGGCGTCTCTTCGGCGAGCCGCCCCGACGAGGCGTCGGCCGCCGCCGCGAGCACCGCCAACGAGTCGCTGCTGGAGTCCCTGCCGCGCGGGACGCATCCCCAGCAGGCCATGCACGAGGCGATCATCGCCGCGTCCGAGGCGGTCAACGCGCTGGCCGGTGAGCCGGGCCGGGCGACGGAGCCCGACCAGCCGCGCCATCAGAACGCCCCGGCCTGCACCCTGGTCGCAGCGGTCATGGCCGGCGGGCTGCTGGTCATCGGCTGGGTCGGCGACAGCCGGGTCTACTGGGTGCCGGACGACCGTGCCGTAGCGCCCGCCCGTCTCACCGAGGACGACTCCTGGGCGGCGCAGATGGTGGCGGCGGGCCTGATGAACAAGGCGGAGGCGTACGCCGACGAGCGCGCCCACGCCATCACGGGCTGGCTCGGCGCCGACGCCTACGAACTGGAGCCGCACACCGCCTCGTTCAAGCCGGACCGCCCGGGCCTGGTCGTGGTGTGCACGGACGGACTGTGGAACTACGCGGAGGGCGCGGCGGAGATGGCGGCGGTGCTGCCGCCGGACGCGCGCGAACGTCCGCTGCACGCGGCCCAGGTGCTGGTGGGCCACGCGCTCGACGGCGGGGGGCACGACAACGTCACCGTGGCTCTGCTGCCGTTCGTCGTGACGCCCCAGGGGGCAGCGCCCCCGTCGAGCACCGACTGAGCGCCGCTCAGCCCGTCCGGTACGACCTGATCCGACCTGCGCGGAGCCACAGGGAGCAGACCAGATGGCGGGATTCTCCAGGTCGGACGTGCCGTGGTTCTCCGTCGAGGTGTACGGGAATGAGAAGACGCGCGACGCGACGGCGGGTCATCCAGCAGGGGTTCGATGCGCGCAAGTCGGCGAACTTCGACGGAGCGACCGCGAAGCTCTGCCGCGCGGTACAGCTCGCGTCGGCCTCGGGGAACGAGGGCACTGCGAAACTCCTTTCGAAGGTGGTCGACGTCGTCGACGCGGCGACCGGTACTGTGCGACTGAAGGCGAAGGTGGCGGAGGCGGACGGGACGACCCTCGAAACGCGCTCCACCAAGACCGTTCGCGTCAGGAAGTAGCGGCGCGGCGACCACCGGCAAACCGAACGAGCATGACGGCCCCCGGGCCGGACGAGGAGAGGGGGAAGCGCCGACATGCCGACCTGCCCGAACGGACACCAGTCGGGTTCCGAGGAGTGGTGCGAGGTCTGCGGACACCGCATCGCCGGAGCGGGCGCGGTTCCCCCGCCTCCGCCTCCGCCCACGCCCGGCTACGGCTACCCGCAGGGCCCCGGCCCCGGCGAGCCGGCCGCCCGGGCCGAGCTCTGCCCGCAGTGCCGCACCCCACGTGAGGCGATGGCGCCGTTCTGCGAGGAGTGCCGCTGGGACTTCCTCACGAACACGGCGACCACGTACACCCCGCTCGCCCCGCAGCAGAGCGCTCCCGGTGCCCCGGTACCGGGTCTCCACCTGCCGCCCGGCTTCCAGGCCCAGCAGGGACCGCCGCCGCCCCAGCCGCGGCAACAGCAGCGGGACCCCTTCGAACACCAGGGTTCGCGGCCCTCGCAGACGAACCGGCCCTCGGAGCCGCTCACCTCCGAGCAGGGCGGCCACTCCGGCCCCCCGGCCCCGCCGTCGTTCCCGCAGGGACCGCCGCCCCCGCACTCCTTCCAGCAGCCCCAGCATCCCCAGCAGCACCAGCAGGCGCCGCAGGGGTTCCAGCAGCAGTCCGCTCCGCCCGCCCCCGCGCAGCCCCAAGCCGGGCGGCCCGGCGGCGACGACTGGATGCTGCCGCCGCCCTCGCAGGGCCTCGCGCCGCAGCCGCCCGGCCTCCCGCAGCCGCCGCAGGGCTTCCAGCAGCCGTTCCCGGGGCAGGGCCACGGCCCCGGTCAGGGACCCGGACGCGGACCCGGACCCGACCAGGGACACGGACCCGACCAGGGGCAGAACCGGGGCCGGCAGTCCACCACCTGGACGGCTGTCATCGCCCCGGACCGCGAGTACTTCCTCGCGATGATGCAGCGCAGCGGACCCGAGGCGACCGGGCTCAACCTGCCCGCGTACTCCCCGGAACAGCACATTCCGCTGACCGGCAGCCAGGTCACCATCGGGCGCCGCAGGCAGAGCACGGGCGAGTCCCCCGACATCGACCTGTCCGTGCCGCCGGAGGACCCGGGCGTCTCCCACCAGCACGCGGTCCTGGTGCAGCAGCCTGACGGTGGCTGGGCCGTGGTCGACCAGAACTCCACCAACGGCACCACCCTCAACACCGCCGAGGACCCGATCCAGCCCTACGTCCCGGTCCCGCTCCAGGACGGTGACCAGGTGCATGTCGGGGCCTGGACGACCATCACGCTCCGTCGCGGCTGAGTGCCGTCCCTCCCTCCGGCGGCGCCCCTCGCGCTGCCGGAGGGGACCGGAGTCCTAGGACCCCGGTCCTCGGCCGGTTCGTCTGCGACCATGGACAGGTGACTGAGATTCCGCGCGACACGCTTCAGGAGCAGACCTTCTACGAGCAGGTCGGCGGCGAGGAGACCTTCCGGCGCCTGGTACACCGCTTCTACCAGGGGGTCGCGGAGGACCCGCTGCTGCGTCCGATGTACCCGGAGGAGGATCTGGGCCCCGCCGAGGAGCGGTTCACCCTGTTCCTCATGCAGTACTGGGGCGGCCCCCGGACGTACAGCGACGGCCGCGGACACCCCCGGCTGCGGATGCGCCACGCCCCGTTCCGCGTCGACCGCGCGGCGCACGACGCCTGGCTCGGCCACATGCGGGTCGCCCTCGACGAGCTCGGGCTGCCGGCGGAGCAGGAGCAGCAGTTGTGGAACTACCTCACGTACGCCGCCGCCTCGATGGTGAACACCGAGGGCTGACCCGGTGGTCCATGCCGGAGCGGGGCCACATCGGGGTGTGGCCGGACGGGCGTGAGGAGTAGCGCCGCCGCCCGGGACGGGTCAGTGCCCGCGGCCGACCGTCACCGCGAGTGTGCCGAGTCCGCCGCCGGGGCCGCGGACGATGACCGAGCCGAAGGGCGTACGCAGCCGGAGCCAGGGCCCGGACGCCAGCAGGGTCACCGGGAAGTCCGGGGCGGCGCGCAGGAAGCCCAGAGACTGGGCGGCGTGGACGGCGCGCAGCGGGAGCCGAGTGCCGCCGACCGGGCGTGACCAGATCTCGCGGCCGATCGTGTCGCGTTCGGCCCTGGTGCGCCGGTCGTCGGGCAGTGCGCCGTCCCGGGTGCGGAAGTCCGCGACGGCGGCGGTGAGCTGGGCGCGCAGGGCGAGCGGGTCCGGCAGTCCCGGCTGTTCGCGCCAGCCGCCGCGGGGCGGCAGGACACCCGTCCACGGCGGTCCCGTGACGGGTGCGGGGACGGCCCCCGCACCGGTCGTCTCCTCCAGGGATTCGAGGAGCTCACCGGCGGAAACGGTCACGTCGAGGGTGTGCGGGCCGGCCAGCCGCGCCGTCCGGATCGCGAGGACATCGAACGACGGCGGCCGGCCGAACACGGCCAGTGCCTCGCCGCCGGCCTGCAACCGGACGGCGGCCGCCCGGTCGTAGTGGAGCAGCCGGCCGAGGAAGGCGGCGAGGTCCGCCGCCTCCCTCGGGTCGGCGAACAGCAGGGAACGCAGGGGCACCGTCATACGGCGGCGGGCTCCTCGGCCAGGAACTCCTGGAGGAAGAGCTTCTCCTCGGCGGAGATCCGCCGCGGCCGCTCCTCGGCCAGGTTGTACGGGACGACGACGGTCGACGCCCGTACGTACACCTGGTCCGGGTCCTTGATCTCGTACGCGATCGTGAGCGAGGCGGCGCCTATCTTCGTGACCCACGACTCGACGGTCACCGGAGCGTGCCGGTGGACCAGCGGGCGTACGTAGTCGATCTCGTGCCGGGCCACGACGGACCCGCCGGAGAACGACGGCGAGCCGTCCCCCGGCGCCAGCCGGAACATGAAGTCGATACGCGCCTCCTCCAGGTAGCGGAGGAAGACCACGTTGTTCACGTGGCCGAAGGCGTCCATGTCCGACCAGCGCAGCGGGCAGCTGTAGATGTGACGAGCCAAGACGATCAGCCTCGCGTGAGCTTCTTGTACGTGGCGCGGTGCGGGCGGGCGGCGTCCGCGCCGAGCCGCTCGACCTTGTTCTTCTCGTACGACTCGAAGTTGCCCTCGAACCAGTACCACTTGGAGTCGCCCTCGTACGCCAGGATGTGCGTGGCGACCCGGTCCAGGAACCAGCGGTCGTGGGAGATGACCACGGCCGCACCGGGGAATTCGAGCAGGGCGTTCTCCAGCGAGGACAGGGTCTCCACGTCGAGGTCGTTGGTGGGCTCGTCGAGGAGCAGCAGGTTGCCGCCCTCCTTGAGCGTGAGCGCCAGGTTGAGGCGGTTGCGCTCACCACCGGAGAGGACACCGGCCGGCTTCTGCTGGTCGGGGCCCTTGAAGCCGAACGCGGAGACGTACGCCCGCGACGGCATCTCGACCTGGCCGACGTTGATGTAGTCCAGCTCGTCCGACACGACGGCCCAGAGGGACTTCTTCGGGTCGATGTTGGCGCGGGACTGGTCGACGTAGGAGATCTTGACCGTGTCGCCGACCTTGATGGCGCCGGAGTCCGGCGTCTCCAGGCCCTGGATCATCTTGAACAGCGTGGTCTTGCCCGCGCCGTTCGGTCCGATGATGCCGACGATGCCGTTACGCGGCAGCGTGAAGGACAGGTCGTCGATGAGGACCTTGTCGCCGAACGCCTTCGAGAGGTTCTCGACCTCGACGACGATGGAACCGAGACGCGGGCCCGGCGGGATCTGGATCTCCTCGAAGTCCAGCTTCCGCATCTTGTCCGCCTCGGCCGCCATCTCCTCGTACCGGGCGAGACGTGCCTTGGACTTGGTCTGCCGGCCCTTGGCGTTGGAGCGGACCCACTCGAGCTCTTCCTTGAGCCGCTTCTGGCGCTTCTCGTCCTTGCGGCCCTCGACCTTGAGGCGGGCCTGCTTCTTCTCCAGGTACGTGGAGTAGTTGCCCTCGTAGGCGATCGCGCGGCCGCGGTCGAGTTCGAGGATCCACTCGGCGACGTTGTTCAGGAAGTACCGGTCGTGAGTGACGGCGATGACGCAGCCCGCGTACTTGGAGAGGTGCTGCTCCAGCCAGTTCACCGACTCGGCGTCGAGGTGGTTGGTGGGCTCGTCGAGGAGGAGCAGGTCCGGGGCCTCGATGAGGAGCTTGCAGAGCGCGACGCGGCGCTTCTCGCCACCGGAGAGGTTGGTGACGGGCCAGTCGCCGGGCGGGCAGCCCAGGGCGTCCATGGCCTGCTCCAGCTGGGCGTCCAGGTCCCACGCGTTGGCGTGGTCCAGGATCTCCTGGAGCTTGCCCATCTCGTCCATGAGCGCGTCGGAGTAGTCGGTCGCCATGAGCTCGGCGACCTCGTTGAAGCGGTGGAGCTTGCCCATGATCTCGGCGGCGCCGTCCTGCACGTTCTCCAGGACGGTCTTCGACTCGTCGAGCTCCGGCTCCTGCATGAGGATGCCGACGCTGAAGCCGGGCGAGATGTACGCCTCGCCGTTGGACGGCTGCTCAAGGCCCGCCATGATCTTCAGTACCGTGGACTTACCGGCACCGTTGGGCCCCACGACACCGATCTTCGCGCCGGGCAGGAAGTTCAGGGTGACGTCGTCGAGAATCACCTTGTCGCCGTGCGCCTTGCGCGTCTTGCGCATGGTGTAGATGAACTCAGCCAAGAGAAACCGTCCGGCAGCAGTAGAGGTGTGGGCAGATACACCCATCTTGCCTGACGCCTGCCGCCGGAAGGAAACCCGTCCGCTCCCCGGCACGCGCCGCGCCCCCTCGGGGGCCCGGGCCCGGCGCCCCGCTCAGGGGGCGCCGGGGGTCATCCGCTCACTCGCTGTCGCCGGCCGGCTTCCGGCGGCGGAGCAGGACGACCGTGCCGCCGCCGATGACGACGAAGGCGACGGCGACGCCCGCGATGACCGGGGTGGCACCGGAACCGCCGGTCGCCGCGAGGCCGCCCTCCAGGCCCGTGGAGCTGGTGCCGGTGGACGCGGGGACGGGCTGCCCGGCGCTCTGCGTATCGATGCCGCCCTGGTCACCGGCGGCGGCGCCGGAGGCCGTGACGCAGTCCAGGACACCCCTGAAGCTCTTTCGCAGGCCGCCCGGAACGGTGATCGTGATGTCGTACGTCTGGTCCTCGGCGACCGGGACCGTGACGGTCCTGGTCGCCCCGGCGGCGACGGTGTACGTGGAGCCCGCCTGCTCGAAGGTGAACGGCGCGTCCCCCTTGTTGCTCGCGGTGATGTCCACGCCGCCCTCGACGCAGTTCTTCCTCGCGGTGAGGGCGGGTACGGCCCCGGCTCCGGCCCAGGTGGCGGTGGCCCCCGCGGAGACGGTGGACTCGCTGGAGCCGGCGAGTATCTGCGTCTGGCTCCTGGTGACCCCGGCGAGGACCCGGCCGACCGGCACCGAGGTGGTCGCCTGCGCGGTCAGCTGCGCCGAACCGTCGGCGGCGTCCTCGGGCAGGTCGAAGTAGAGCCGCGCGCCGTCCGTCGCGGAGGTGACGGGCTTGCCGTCCTGGCCGGTGATCCTGACGCCGCTCGCCGCGTCGGCCGGCGGGGCCAGGGAGACCTGGTCCGCGTTGGTACGCACGGTGACGGGGCCCAGCCGCTCCCCGGCCCGGCCGGAGACGGCCGCGGGCTCCAGCGTGAGGGACGCCTTGGGCTCGGCGGAGGAGGAGGCGTGTGCGGACAGCCAGTCGGCGAGCTTCTCGGCCTGCGGGTCGGCCGCCTCCACACGCACGTCGTCCGAGTGGCGCCAGATGGCGACCTGGGTCCCGGCGGCCGCGGTGCGCTCGGTGAGCGGCCCGGTGCCGGCCCGGCGGGCCAGGGCGGCGAGGTCGTCGATCCGCGGGTAGGAGTGCTGGAGTACCCAGCGGATCTTCCCGGCGTTCCTGTTGGCCCCGAGGGACGTCTGGTCCCAGGAGGTCTCCACGTACTTCGCCTGGTCCTGGGTGGCGTTGTGGATGTCGACGCAGTACGTCTTGAGCTTGCCGCCGCCCTCGACGGTCATCTCGAAGAGGCCGGCGGGGATCGTCTGCGTGGTGTCCTTCGCGCCGTTCTCGCCGGGGACGCTGAGCACGGCGCGGTCGAACGTCTTCAGTCCGTCCAGGACCGCGGTCACGCCGCCCTCCTGCTGGGGGGTGCTCCCGGCGGCGGCGGGACCCGCTCCCGCGAGGGTGCCGGCCGCCACGAGGCCGGTGACCAGGACGGTGGCCGCCAGCCTGCCGAGCCCTCCGGCGCGCCCCCGTACGGAGCTCGTCGTCGAGGCCGCTGACAGCGCGCCGGACGGCGGAGCGGACACACAGGTCCCGGATGATCCGAAAGCCGTCGAAACCACCGCAGACACCACAGGCACCGCACGCACCGCAAACGCAGAAAACGCAGAAAACACAGAATTCCCCTCCGGGCGAGGACCTCGCGCCGGTCGCGCGTGTGGGGATCGCCTCGCCAGCAGACTCAAGTGCCCCATGAATACTGAGGAATCCTAAAGACCGGGCGAAGCCCAATCCCCCGTCATACGGTCGGACAACCATTCCGACTCATAATCGTTATCGCTGTATCCGGCACCCGCCGCCCTTTCAGGACACCGACATCAGTTCGGTGGCCGGTTCCTGACGGCGCGTCGCATCCTCGTCGCCCGGACCGGCGCCTGTCGGCGCGCGCGATGTCAGGGACGGATCCGCCCGGAGCACCCGGCGGAACGCGGCGGTCCCCCGCGTCAGGTCGTGTCCCACCGCCACCGCCTCGATGTCGACGAACGCCCGCCGCCTGCCCTCCCGTTCCTCCTCGCGCACCCTCAGCCGTCCGTGCACCACGAGTGGCTCGCCCACGGAGACGGAGCCGGACAGATTCACCGCCAGGGTGCGCCACGCCAGCACCGTGTAGAAACTGGTGTGCCCGTCCGCCCAGAGCTGCTTCTCCCGGTCCCAGCGGCGCGCCGTCACAGCGAAGCGGAAGCGCGCCATTCCGCCGGTGGCCGTCTCCCGGAACTCCACGGCGGTCGCCGCGTTTCCCACCAGCGTCACAAAGGTGTCGTTCATTTCCCCGTCTCCCGTCCGGATTCCGCGTACCGGAGCGGCGCGCACTCCGCGCGCCGCTTCCCGCACCGGGTTCCATGCTGGACGGGGAAAGGAGATCCCGCTGACGCCTGTGGACTACGGGCCGGTTGTGGAGAACTCCGTCACCGCCACGTACCTCTCCCGTACCTCCCGGTAGCGCGCCAGTTCCGCCGAGACCGGGTCCAGGACCCTGGCACGCCCGCACCCGGCCGCGGCGTCGCGCAGCCGCCGCTCCGCCTCCTGCCCGTACCGCCGCGCCGGACCGCGCGCGGCCGCCGCGCAGGACCACTCCACGAGCGGCCCGCCGACGACTCCGGCGAGCATCACCAGGGCCGGGGTGACCAGGCCCGGTTCGAGCACGCCGACGATCTGGCCGAGCAGCCAGAGCCCGCCGAAGATCTGCAGCAGAGTCATCGTCGCCTGCACCAGTACCGCCGCCGGCCACCAGGCCGGACGCGGCGGCGTGGCGGCCCGGCCGCCCGGCGCCGTACCCCTGCCCGTACCTCTGCCCGTGTCCGTGTCCCCGCCCCTGCCGCCCGCCTGGCGGCCCCGGCCCCGGCCCCGGCACTCGCGTTCCTGGCCAGCTCGTCCAGGGCCTCGGGCAGCCCCCGCGCCCCGTTGACCGCCGCTTCCCTGACGGCCTGCGCCCAGGGGCCCGGCAGCCCGGCGGAGGCCGCGTCCGCCACGGCCCGTACCGCCTGCTCGACCCGCTGGCGGGCGGTGATCTCCTCCTCCGGCGGGGCGGGGGCTGGTGCGAGGGCCAGGGCCATGCGGTCCAGGCCGCCGAGCTGCCGGGTGGACTCGTACCAGCGCCAGAGGCGCAGCCAGGGCGTCCCGCAGGCCCGTCCGGCGTTCCTGCGCCATTCGCGCTCGGCCGCTTGTCCGGAGGCCGCCGCCCCGACCGCCTCAGCGAGCCGGTCGGTGAAATCCTCCCGGGCCCGCTCGCCGAGACCGGGCCGGCCATCGGCGACGTACACCGGCCGGAGCCGGGCGGCCGCCGCGTCCACATCGGCCGAGAGCCGGCGCGCGGCGGCCGTGCGCTCCTGCACGAAGCGGCCGAGCACCTCGCGCAGTTCGGGCATGCCCTCGCCGGTGAGGGCGGACAGCGACATGACGGTCGCGCCCGGCTCGCCGTGTTCCCCGAGCGCCATGCCGTCCTCGTCGAGAAGCCGGCGCAGATCGTCCAGGACCAGCTCGGCGGCTTCCCCGGGCAGCCGGTCGATCTGGTTGAGGACGACGAAGGTGACCTCGGCGTGTCCGGCCAGCGGCCGCAGATAGCGTTCGTGGAGCGCCGCGTCGGCGTACTTCTCCGGGTCGACGACCCAGATCACCGCGTCGACGAGGGCCAGCACCCGGTCCACCTGCTCCCGGTGCCCCGGCGCCGCCGAGTCGTGGTCGGGCAGGTCGATGAGGACGAGCCCCTGGAGTGCCGCATCGGCTTCGGAGCCGCCCTGCTGGGGCCTGCGCCGCAGCCGTCCCGGGATCGCGAGCCGGTCCAGGAGCCCCGCGGCCCCGTCGGTCCAGCTGCAGGCGATCGGTGAGGCGGTCGTCGGCCGGCGCAGCCCGGTGTCGGAGATCTGGGCGCCCGCCAGGGAGTTGAAGAGCGTGGACTTCCCGCTGCCGGTCGCCCCGGCGATGGCCACGACGGTGTGCCGCGAGGAGAGCCGCTGCCTGGCCGCCGCCTCGTCGAGCACGCGGCCCGCCTCCGCGAGGGTCTCCCGGTCCAGTCTGGCCCGTGACAGGCCGAGGAGTTCGCGCAGCGAGTCGAGGCGCGGGGTGAGCGGCCCGCCGGACCGTTCGTACGCCTCGACCTCGGTAGCGATGTCGCCGTCAGGGCCGTCAGGCCCGTCCCCCGCGTCGCCGGGGTCCTCGGCATCCGCCGCCTCGTCGGGCTCCTCGGAGGCGGTGGCGGCGCGGCGGGCGATCAGTCCGTCGTCCCAGCGCCCGTCCCGGCCCGCGCCCTTCGCCGGAGCCTGCGGCTCCGTCCCGGCCCGCTCGACGCCCTGCCCGCCCCCGGGCCCGTGTGCCGGGTCGCGGTCCTGGTCCTGGTCGGTGACGGCGGTCATGGCTTCACCCTCTCCTTCTGCAGTACGGACAGCGCGGCGATCAGCTCGGCCTGTGGTTCCGGGGCCACGTCCAGGGCGTCGAGCGGGGCGAGCCGCCGGTCCCGCTCGCCGTGCATGACCTGGTCGAGACAGGCGGTGAGCAGCGCCCCTCCCTTGTCACGCAGCCGCAGGGCGCCCTGGACGCCGATGCGCTCCGCGAGCTGCTCCCCCGCCGTGCGGGTGCGGCGCCCGCCGAGCAGGGCGGCGGCCAGCAGGGCGGCGACGGTCTCGGCGTCCGGGGCGGCGTTCTTCTCCAGGAGCCGCACCTCCTCGTCCGCCAGCTCTTCGAGTACCCGCCGCCAGCGTCGTACGGCCACGGCGATACGGCCCTCGATGTCCTCGGCCGGACCCCATCCGCCCGCTTCCCGGCCTGCGTCCTCGAAGCGGAACGCCCCGGAGGCCGGTTCCCCGCGCCACGTCGTGCGGATCTCGTCGTCGGCGGCGGCCACCGCGCACTGGAGCAGCGCGACCAGGCTCTCCACCAGTGCGTCGAGCAGTTCGCCGGTGGAACTGTCCAGCGGGTAGCCGCGCCACCGGGTCCGCGCGTCCCCGGCGAGCACGGCGCCGCTCTGGAGCCTGCGGCGGACCCGGGCCGCCTCCTTGCGGTACGCCTCCTCGACGACGCCGCTCAGCCGCACCGCCGCCGCGTACTGCGCGGCGACGGCTCCGGCCAGCTCGGGCAGGCGCACGTTCAGCGACCGCAGGACCCCGGACGCCGTGCGCCCCACGGACTGCTGACGGGCCGCCGGGTCCTGGGCGCGGTGGGTGAGCCAGGCCCGCAGCGGGGCCACGGCTGTGGTGGGCAGCAGTCCGCTGCCGCCGCCCGCGGACTCGGGCAGCTCGGGGATGGTGAAGCGGGGGACGTCGCCGAGTCCGGCCCTGGTGAGCAGCGCCGCGTACTGCCGGGAGACCTCGGCGATCACCTGGTGCGGCACCCGGTCGAGGACGGTGACCAGGGAGGCGTCGTACTCCTTGGCCGTGCGCAGCAGGTACCAGGGGACGGCGTCGGCGTAGCGGGAGGCGGTGGTCACCATCACCCAGATGTCCGCGGCGCAGATGAGTTCCGCGGCGAGCACCCGGTTGTGTACGACGAGGGAGTCGATGTCGGGGGCGTCGAGCAGGGCCAGACCGCGCGGCAGGCTGACGGCGGTCTCCACCCGCAGGGCGCTCTCTTCGTCCCCGCCGGCGGCACCGAGGTCGTCGAGCCCGTCCGGGTCCCTGGCCTGGCCCGGCGGCAGCCAGATCCTGGTCAGCTGGGGCAGCACCCGTACCCCGGCGAACCAGTGGTGGTCGTCCGGGTGGCAGACCAGTACCGGCGTGCGCGTCGTCGGGCGCAGCACACCGGCCTGGCTGACCCGGCAGCCGACGAGCGAGTTGACCAGAGTGGACTTGCCGGCTCCGGTGGACCCGCCGACCACCGCGAGCAGCGGGGCCTCGGGGTCCTTGAGCCGTGGCAGCAGGTAGTCGTCGAGCTGGTCGAGCAGTTCGACTCTGGTCTGCCAGGCCCGTTCGGCCCCCGGGAGGGGCAGTGGAAGACGCACGGCGGCGACACGGTCGCGCAGGGCGGAAAGTGCGTCGATGAGCTGAGGCCGTACGTCCATGGTTACCACATGTGAAGAATGCCCAATTTTGGCGCCTTTTTGAAGCGTATAGGCACCTCTGCGCGGCGGTTCTCTCCCGGGGACAGAGGGGACGAGTGGGACGCAGGCATAACGAGTGCACAACACCCGGGGCGCGAGACGTCAAAATCGGTGCAGGAATCGCACCTACCTGCGATTATCGGTTCGCTTCACTGAACCTACACATCGTGTCACGCAGGTGAAGCAGCCGGGTCGGGGTGGTCGGAGCCCTATCCTTGTCCCGGCAAGGCCAGGACCGGCCGGGACGGACCCGACCACAGGGCCCCAGGCCACTACCGGCCCCCGTAGCTCAGTGGATAGAGCAGGCGCCTTCTAAGCGCTTGGCCGCAGGTTCGAGTCCTGCCGGGGGCACCACGTTTTCGCAGGCCGGAGGGTGCCCGGTCCGGCGCCCACCGCCGGAACGGTCACCTCGTCGGACGATGTGAAGCGGCCCGCACCTCGGCGTGCCGGCATGACCCACCCGTCCTGACGACTACTCACCGCCAGGCACGGACAAGGTCCTCCGCCTCCAGGCGGCGGCCAGCGGCAGCCCGTCCGAAAATCCGCTGCGGGACACGGCTACCACCAACGGTGGCAGGGGGTTCGCCACGGCCACGCGCAGGAAGTCCACTCGTCCCACCCCCACCCGCCAGGACTGGACGATCTCCGGAAAGCCCCTGGTGATCAGCAGGGCGTCGACCGCTTCCACCGCTCTCCCTGAAGAAAAAAGCAGATCGCCCCTTACGTAAGGGAATCTTACTTAGATCCCATTTCGCACCCCCCGAATCCGCCGGTCAACCCGGTGGGGTACTCAGAGGGCCGGCGTCGTGAACTTCTTGCGCCAGGCAAGGGACACGTAGACGAGTGCGATCAGCACCGGGACCTCGATCAGCGGGCCCACGACGCCGGAGAGCGCCTGGCCCGACGTCACGCCGAAGGTGGCGATGGCCACCGCGATGGCCAGCTCGAAGTTGTTCCCCGCCGCCGTGAAGGCGAGGGTCGCCGTGCGGTCGTAGTTCAGGCCGATGGCCTTGCCCAGCAGGAAGGTGCCGAACCACATCACGGCGAAGTAGACGAGCAGCGGGAGCGCGATCCGTACGACGTCCATCGGCTGGGACGTGATGGTCTTCCCCTGGAGGGCGAAGAGGATGACGATCGTGAAGAGCAGACCGTAGAGCGCCCAGGGGCCGATCTTCGGGAGGAAGGCCGACTCGTAGGACTCGCGGCCCATCTTCCTCTCGCCGACGCGGCGGGTGAGGAAGCCGGCCACCAGCGGGACTCCGAGGAAGATGACGACGTTGAGGGCGATCTTCCACATGGAGATGTCGAGCGTCTCGCCGTCGCCGAGACCCAGCCAGCCGGGCAGCAGGTCGAGGTAGAACCAGCCGAGGACGCCGAACGCGACGACCTGGAAGACGGAGTTGAGCGCCACGAGCACGGCGGCCGCCTCGCGGTCGCCGCACGCGAGGTCGTTCCAGATGATGACCATGGCGATGCAGCGGGCCAGGCCGACGATGATCAGGCCGGTGCGGTACTCGGGGAGGTCCGGCAGGAAGATCCACGCGAGTGCGAACATCAGCGCAGGGCCGAGGAGCCAGTTGACGGCCAGCGAGGAGACCATCAGCTTGCGGTCGCCCGTGACGGCGTCGAGCTTGTCGTACCGGACCTTCGCGAGGACCGGGTACATCATGATCAGCAGACCGGCCGCGATGGGCAGGGAGATCCCGCCGATCTCGACCTTCGCGAGGGCGTCGTCCAGCCCGGGGACCAGCCTGCCGAGCCCCAGGCCGAGGCCCATGGCGAGCAGAATCCATACGGCGAGGAAGCGGTCGAGCGTCGAAAGCTTCGCGACGACCGAAGTGTCCTCGGGGGCGCGGTCGCTCGGGTGGGGGTCACGGACAGGCCCTCTTGTTCTCGGCGGCGTTACGAGCGGATTCGGCCAGCTCGGCGAAGTGGCCGGCGAGCTGGGCGATGACGTCGGGGCGGAGCCGGTAGTAGGTGAAGCGTCCGCACGGCTCGGTCTCCACCACGCCCGCCTCGCGCAGCACCCTCAGATGGTTGGAGAGGTTGGTCTGCCTGGCACCGGTCTCCTCGACCAGGTGCGTGGTGCAGAGCGTTTCGCGGGCCAGCAGGGTCACGATCCTGAGCCTGAGCGGATCGGCGAGCACCCGGATCAGTTCGGTGTCGACTGACGTCATCATGGGCTGATACTGTCACATCAGTGAAGACTGACGCCACTCGGCGCTGATGTCACCCGGGCCTGATCCCCTCACGGGACACGCCTGATCCCACCGTGAGACGAAAGAGCCCCCTGATGCCCGAGAAGCCCTCCGTGCTGTTCGTCTGTGTCCACAACGCCGGCCGTTCGCAGATGGCCGCCGCCTGGCTGACGCACCTGGCCGGGGACCGCGTCGAGGTCCGCTCCGCCGGTTCCGCACCAGCCGCACAGGTCAACCCCGCCGCGGTCGAGGCCATGCGCGAGGTCGGCATCGACATCGCGGCCCGGACACCCAAGATCCTCGACATCGAGGCGGTCAGGGCATCGGACGTCTGCGTCAGCATGGGCTGCGGCGACACGTGTCCTGTCTTCCCGGGCAAGAGGTACCTGGACTGGGCGCTGGAGGACCCGGCGGGCCAGGGCGTCGAGGCCGTCCGGCCGATCCGGGACGAGATCAGGAAGCTCGTCGAGGGCCTGATCGAGGAGATCGCCCCGGGCCCGTCCGCCTGAGCGGACGATCGCGACCCTGGGACACACGTTTCGCGAAGGACACGGATCGCGACGGACACGGACCGCGGAGGGTACGCCCGGCCGGGGAGCGCACACCGCACTGCGGGGAGCGACCGCCCGGCCGCCCCCCGCAGTGCCTCGCCCCGTGACCGTCAGCGGCCGAAGGACGCGCCCAGTGCGGCATTCACGGCGACCGTGCCGAGCGTCGCGTTGTTGACGGCCGACGAACCGGTGACCGTGATGCCGGTCGTGGTGGCCGGGAAGGACCAGAAGGCGCCCGCGCCCGTGTCCTCGCCGGGAGCGCACACCGCGAGCTCCTTGCGGCCGTCGTTGTTCCCGTCGACGAAGGCGGCGGCCGAGCCGAACCTGTCGTTCAGCTCGGCGACTCCGGTGACACCCGGCGTGTCCTGGTTGAACCCCTTGGTCCCGGTGCCCGTGGGACCCGCGGAGGTACCCGGCATGACGAGAACCGCACCCGCACGCTGGACGGTGCCGAGTGCCTCGCGGGAGACGCCCACCGCGATGTCGCCGAAGCCGTCGCCGTCCGTGTCACCGATCGCGACGGACGAACCGAATCCGTCGGCAGCCTCGGCCGTACCGGGGACGCCCGCCGAGTCCTGGTTGAACACCTTCGCCTTGGTGCCCTGCGCGCCGCCGGCGCCACCCGGCACGTACGTGACCATGCCGCCCCTGGCCAGCGGCAGACCGAGGTCGCTGTCATAGCCGTCGATGGCCCGGCCCACGACGAGGTCGGCGTACCCGTCACCGTTCACCCGGCCGACCGCGAGGTGTTCGCCGCCCTCGATCGCGTACCCGTGGGGGCCGCCCGTGACCGGGGTGAGAGCGCCCAGGCCGGCGGCGCCACCGGCGGCGACGAGGATCGTACGGCTGTCGAACTCGTCACCTGCGTGCGTGAGCGCGGCGATGTCGTCGCGGCCGTCGCCGTTGACGTCACCCGAGGCGAGGCCCAGGTAGCGCACGTCCTCCACGTCGGGGTACACGGCCGTGCCCGCCGCGGCGCCCGCACGGGTGAAGGGGCCCGCCAGGGTCTGGAGACTCGTCGCCCTGACGGTGGCCAGGTCCGCGAAGCCGTCCCCGTCGAAGTCGCCGGCGGTCAGACGGCCGCCGACCTGGTGGTACTGCTCACCCGCCAGGAGCGTGGCGCCGCCGGACAGGCCGGTCGCCCCGCCCCAGACGACGGTGAGGAGACCGGTGCGGTCGACGGTGCCGTCCTTCTCCGACGCGGCGCCGGCCACCAGGTCGCTGTAGCCGTCCCGGTCGAGATCGGCGGAGACCAGGGCGCCGCCGAAGGCGTCCCCGGCCTCGGCGGTGTCGGGGACACCCGCGGAGTCCTGGGTGACGATCTGCCTCGTGGCGGTCGCGGAACCCTTCGCGGAGCCGTACACGACAGCGACGTAGCCCGCCCCCGCCTGGCCGTTGACGGTGGCACCCGGCGCGGCGACCGCCAGGTCGGCGAAGCCGTCGCCGTTGTAGTCGACGCGGCCCTCGACCGGGGTGACCGGTGCGGCGGCGGTCGCCGTCGCACGCGTGGGAACGGTTGCCTGGGCGGCGGGTGCGACGGCGGCGGCTGCCACCATGATGGCGAGTGCCGCGGTCGTTCCGAATGCTCGGGATGCCACACGGACTCCTTGTCGGAAGTTCAGGGAATGTTCGTGGTGTCGTACCGGGGAGTACGTGGGGGTGTGGACCGCACACGCTGAGACACCCGGACCCGGACAGGGGTTGTACGCCCGCCTGTCCGTGATCGCGCGCGCCGGGGGCAGGGTGACCGGTTCCGCCACCGTCTGGGCCACGCGCCCGAGCCCTTCCCACCGGACCGGGCTACGCAGCCGTGGCCGCCGCGCCGGGTCCGGGCACCCGGGCCGTCCCGTAGCCGCGCCCACGTTCCCCCGGCCGCCCGGGACTACAGCACGACGGCGGCCAGCAGCACGAAGGAGGCCGTGGAGAGAACCGTGCGGACCCGGTGCAGCGTGTTCCAGCGCGGCTCGAACGCGGCGCGGGCCGCGGCGTCGTCCCCACCCTCGGCGCCGGCCAGCGCGTTGTTCAGCGGAACGTTCCCGATGACCGTGATGAGGTGGCTGACCACCGCACAGACCAGGGCCGCCAGGACGAGCATCCACTCCCGCTCGCCGGGCCCCCGAGGTCCGATACGAGTGCGGCGGCCGGCAGGGCGACCACGCCGAGGAAGACGAGCAGGAAGCCCGGCCCGGGCACCTTCTCGTTGAAGCGGCGCATCGCGGCCACGAACCGTTCGTCGGGCAGCAGCGCCAGACCGGGCATGACCACGGCCAGGAAGGTCAGCAGGAAACCGGCGTAGAGACCGGCGGTGATCACGGCGAGCATGAGCAGCAGGGAGGACATGGTGCACATCATGGCCGGAAGGCGCCGCCCGCACAGCCCCAATTCCCCTGGTCCGTACGGGCGGTCGCACCTGGTCAGCCGATCTCGCCCTCGTCCCCGCCGTCGCCGCCCGGCTCGCCGCCGCCCCTGAGCCGGTCCGCCGCCTCGACCGCGGTGGCCAGTTCGCGTACCGAACCGTCTTCCGTCCGGTCCGCCAACGTGTCGGCGCGCGAGGCCAGTTCGCCGAGGCCCGGTGCTCCCGGCAGGTCGCCGCCGCGCAGTGCGTCGGCGAAGTAGGCGGCCACGGCCGTCACCTGGAGCCGGTTGTTTCCGCCGCCCCACAGCGCCCCGTCGATCTCCCCGGTCTCCACCGACCCGGTCTCCTCGTGCGCCCTGCGGGTCTTCGGGTCCTGCCAGCGCACGGTCGCGGTCGCCACGTGTCCTGACGCGCCGTCCCGCAGGCGTACGGCATAGAGCGCCGTCACCGTGTGGCCGGGGCCGACCTCGCCGCCGTCCACGCTGTCGTCGCGGAAGTCCTCGTCCGCGACCTCGCGGTTCTCGTAGCCGATGAGCCTGAACTGCCGGACGGTCCCGCGGTCGAAGGCCACCTGCGCCTTGGCGTCGCGGGCCCGCAGCTCGACATGGGCGGGGAGCTGGTCGACGAAGACCTCGCGGGCCTGCGTCTCGTCGGAGATGTACGTGGTGTGGCCGTCGCCCTTGTTGGTGAGGCGTTCCATCAGCTCGTCCCCGTAGTCGCTGCCGACGCCCACGCCGAAGAGGGTGATGCCGTACTCCCGGCGGGAGGAGTCGATGCGTCCGAGGATCGCGTCGGCCTCCGTCTCCCCGGTGTTGGCGAGCGCGTCGGACAGCAGCACCACCCGGTTGGTGGCCCCCTCCCGGTGCCCCTTCACGGCCTCGTCGTAACCGCGCCTGATGCCGGCGTCCACGTTGGTGGAGTCCTGCGGCTCCATGTCCTCGACGATGTCCCTGATCCTGGTCCTGTTGCCCTGGAGCCGGGTCATCGCAAGGCGGGTCTCGGCCCGGTCGCTGAAGGTGACCAGGGAGACGGAGTCGTCGTCGCGCAGTTCGCCGGTGAGCACGCCCAGGGACTTCTTGGCCAGGTCCAGGCGGCCTGGTTCGGCCATCGACCCGGAGATGTCGACGACGAAGGTGAGCGCGGCGGGCGGGCGTCCGCTCACGCCGGCGGCGGCCTTGGTGGCCAGCCCGATCCGTACGAGCGACCAGTCGCCCGCGCCCGACCCGGCGCGGGCGCCGTCGACGCTCACCGAGAAGCCGTCACCCTTCGGCCGCTGGTAGCCCTGGCGGAAACTGTTGACGAACTCCTCGGGCCGCACGGTCCCCGGTTCGGGCAGCCGCCCGCCGCCCAGGGTACGGCGCGCGTATCCGTAACTGGCCGTGTCCACGTCCAGGGCGAAGGTCGACAGGTAGTCCGGCGGCGCCGCCTCGCGGCCCGCCTCCGCCCGCTTTCCGGGACGGACCTCGTCCGCCGGCCCGTCCGGGGCGGGCGCCCCGCCGTACGAACCCCGTGCGCCCGTCTTGCGGTCCGCCGAGGCCGTCCCGTCCGCCCCCGTGCCGCAGCCGGTGAGCAGCACTCCGCCCGCCAGCAGCAGGGCGAGCGTCCCCCCGCACTTCGCTGTCCGGTACCTCATCGGTCCCCCCACATCGTCGGCGTCTGTGCATGGGACGTAACGGGGGGCGCGAAGGACCAGACGAAAGAGTTGCGGATGGATCTCGATGCGGCAACGGCGGGCGGAGTGGGCGCGGTCATCAGCGGAACGTCGAATCGGGTGACGCCGAATCGCGGGAGGCCGGGTTCAGGACACGATGTCCTTGCGGCTGAAGCCGCGGAACGCGAAGGCGAACAGGATCAGGGCGTAGGTGACGGACACCGCGGCGCCCTTGACCATGCCGCCCCACTCCAGATCCGGCTGAAGGGCGTCCGCCCAGGCGAACTGCCAGTGCGCGGGGAGGAACTCGCGCCAGGAGCCGAGCGCCGTGACCGCGTCCAGGACGTTGCCGACGATGGTGAGGCCGACGGCTCCGCCGACCGCTCCCAGAGGCGCGTCGGTCTTCGTCGAAAGCCAGAACGCCAGCGCGGCGGTGACCAGTTGGGAGACGAAGATGAACGCCACCACGAGCGCGAGGCGCGGCACCGTGTCGCCGGTGGCGAGTGCGCCCCCGGTGGGGAGCTCCAGGGGCCCCCAGCCGTACGCCGCGGCCCCCGCCGCGAGCGCGACCACCGGCAGCAGCGTCATCGCGGCCAGGCTGAAGCCGAGCGCGACGACGAGCTTGCTCCACAGCAGCCGGTTCCGGGGCACGGGCGCCGCGAGCAGGTAGCGCAGGGAGGACCAGCTGGCCTCGGAGGCGACGGTGTCCCCGCAGAACAGGGCCACCGGCACCACCAGCAGGAAGCCGGCCGAGACGAACAGGCAGGTCGCGGCGAAGTTCGCGGCGGAGGCCGTCGCGGTGTCCATCAGGGTGAGCCGTTCGCCGCCGCCGGGCCCGCCGTCCGGGGTGCCGCCGATCGCGAAGGCGATGATCAGGACGAACGGCAGGGCGGCCAGCACCCCGCCCATCAGCAGGGTGCGGCGCCTGCGCAGCTGGCGCATCGCCTCGACCCGCAGCGGCAGCGTGCGCCCGGCCCGGTAGCCGGGCGCCTCGGGGGCCTGGGTCACATCGACTGCGGCACTCATGCGGAGCCTCCGGAGATCAGGGTGAGGAACGCGTCCTCCAGGCGCCGGTGCGGGCCGACGCCCGTCAACGGCAGGTCGAGGCGGACCAGTTCGGGGATCAGCTCGGAGGAGGTGGCCCCGTCGAGCCGTACGAGCAGCCCGAGGCCGTCGCCCGTGCGCACCGCCGAGCCGACCCCCGGGAGTGCGGCGACCTTCTCGACGAGCGGTTGTGGGACCTCCCGCGCGGTGGTGACGAGCAGCATGTCACCGGAGCCGGTGATCTCGGCGACGGGTCCCGCCTGCACGAGCCGGCCCCGGTCCATCACCACCAGGTGCGTGCAGGACTGCTCCACCTCGGAGAGGAGGTGGCTGGAGACGATGACGGTCCGGCCCCCGGCCGCGTACCGGATCATCACGTCACGCATCTCGCGGATCTGGGGCGGGTCGAGCCCGTTGGTCGGCTCGTCGAGGATCAGGAGGTCCGGCATCCCGAGCATGGCCTGGGCGATGGCGAGCCGCTGCCGCATGCCCTGCGAGTACGTCCGCACGGCGCGGGCGAGAGCGTCACCGAGCCCGGCGATCTCCAGGGCCTCCTCGATGCGGGAGTCCTGGGCGGGCCGTCCGGTGGCCTGCCAGTACAGCTCCAGGTTGGCGCGTCCCGACAGGTGCGGCAGGAAGCCCGCCCCTTCCACGAACGAACCGACCCGCGACAGGACCGGGGCGCCCGGCCGGATGGCGTGACCGAAGACGCGGATATCGCCCTCGTCGGGGGTGATGAGCCCCATCAGCATGCGCAGGCTGGTGGTCTTCCCGGCACCGTTGGGCCCGAGGAGTCCCAGCACCTGCCCCTTCTCCACCCGGAAGGACAGCTCCCGCACCGCGTACCGGTCGGCGGACTTGGCGTACTTCTTGGAGAGACCGGTGATCTGGAGCGGTACGCCGGCGAGCGCCGGGTCGGGCGCGGGGGTGGCGGTACGGCGGCGGGCGGAGAGCAGGAGCGCCGCGGCGATCACGGCGGCGGCGGCCGGGAGCCCCCAGGTCCACCAGGGCAGGGCGGTCGACGCGGTCGTGACCAGGGGTGCGGTGGGCAGGGACAGCGGGCCTTCGAGGGACGCGGTGTACGTGGCGGGCTCGGCCGGGGAGGCGTAGCCGAGGTCGGTGGCGGACAGGACGAGGCGCAGCCGGTGCCCGGAGTCGAGCTCGTGGTCGACGGCCGGGAGGGTCAGCTCGATGGGCCTGCCCTGCTGGGCGGGGGTGATCCGGTGGGCGGTGACAAGCTGGGAGGGCAGCACCTGCTGCTTCCCGTCAGGCGACACGTCGTACACCTTCCCGAACAGCACGGCGTCGCCGCTGCCTTCTCCACCGTCAGCGGTGACGTTCACCCGGACGGTGGGTGTCCCGGTGACGCGTACGGAATCGGCGAGCGGACCGGAGTCGAACCGCGCGTACTGCCCGGGGAAGTCGAGCGAGAGCCCGACGCCGAAGGAGGACAGCTGCGAGAGCCCGCCGCCGATGCCCGGGACGGCGGAGATCGCGGGCGGGGCGGCCCCGGCGGGGTTGCGGAAGGTCTGTTCGCCCCCGCGGAGTACGACCTTCTCTCCCGCACCCTTCAGCCCCGGATAGCGGGCGCTGCTCGCGCCCCGCTGCTGGGCGGCCCCGTCGGTGGAGTCGATGCCTCCGGTACGGGTGATACGGAAGGCGGGCCCTGCGTCGGCCCCCTTCTCCTCCTTGAGATAGCGGTCGAACCACGCTCCGACGCGCCCCTCGACCCGGTCGCCCTCCCTGTTCCCGCCGTCGTGCCCACCGGCGATCCAGTCGACGGCGACGGGCGCGCCGTTGCCGCTGATGGCCTTCGCCATGGCGTCGGCGTGGTCGAGCGGGAAGAGGGAGTCGGACTGGCCCTGAACGATCAGCGCGGGCACGTCGATGCGGTCGGCCACGGCTACCGGGGAGCGCTCGGTCAGCAGCGCACGTGCGGCGGCGTCCGGTTTCCCGCTGACGGCGACCCGCTCGTACATCTCGCAGAGCCGCTTCTCGAACTTCTGGCAGCCACCGCCGGTGGTGACGAAGATCCCGGCCCAGAGCTTCTTGAACACCCCGTCGGGGAAGAGCGCGTCGGCCAGGTTCCAGTAGGCGATCACCGGCGCGACGGCGTCGACACGCTTGTCCTGCCCGGCGGCCAGCAGCGAGACGGCGCCCCCGTAGGAGGCCCCGGTGAGTCCCACGCGGGGATCGCCCTCGCCGTCGAGCTGCACCTCCGGCCGGCCGGCCAGCCAGTCGATGAGGCCGGAGACGTCCTTGACCTCGCGATCGGGCGCGTTGAGCGAGATCTCCCCGCCCGACTTCCCGAACCCGCGCGCCGACCAGGTCAGCACGGCGTACCCGTCCGCGGCCAGCTTCCGGGCCTGGTCCCGCACCTCGGCCTTGCTGCCGCCGAAGCCGTGCCCGATGAGCACGGCGGGCCGCCGCTCGGAGCCCCCGGCCGTGAAGTACGACGTGTCGATCGGCACCCCGTCCATCCGCAGCGTCCGGTCCTCGCGCCGCACCGTGGGACCGCTGTCGTCGGCGACCGCGGTCCACGTGCCGCCACCCGCGAGCACGACGAGCGCGGCGAGGCCGGCGACCCATCGGCCGCGCTTGTGTGGCAGCCGGGGCCGCCACCGGGAAGTTGGGGAGTCCATACTCCGACCCTAAGCGGACGCCGAAGCTCCCCGGAAAGTCGGCGGGGGGAGGTACCCGGCCTCCTTGAGAGGTACGGGGTGTCTCCCTCGTACTCCTTTCGCGGTACACCGCGAGAGGGCCCGCACCTCAGGGACCGTCCCGCGTTCACCCTCGACGTACGCGACCGGTGGCACCCGGCGGCCTCCACATCGTCGACGATCTCCTGCCGCAACCCAGGTGGCCCCCCGACCACCGGCCCCGCGTCGACGCGTTCCTCGAACAATTGCCTGATCAAAGCAACTTGCTTGGAACCGCCGCGACATGGGCATCAGGACTGGTCATCGGATCGCGTATCTGACGGTCTATCGTGGGCGCCATGGCCGCTGATCTCATTCGCATCGTGTCCCGCGACTCGCCCATGGCGCTCGCCCAGGTGGAGCGCGTCCGCGCCGAACTGGCCGCGCTCCACCCCGACACCCGCACCGAGGTCGTCGCTGTGAAGACGACCGGTGACAAGTGGATGGGCGACCTGGCCCTGGTCGAGGGCAAGGGCGCGTTCACCAAAGAGGTCGACCAGGCGCTGCTCGCCGGGGACGCGGACCTAGCGGTGCACTGCGTGAAGGACGTCCCCGCTGACCGGCCCCTGCCGGCCGGCACGACCTTCGCCGCCTTCCTCGAACGCGACGACATTCGCGACGCTCTCATCCACCCGGACGGCCTGCACCTCGACCAGCTCCCGTCCGGGACCCGGATCGGCACCTCCTCCGTACGGCGCATCGCCCAGCTCGCCGCCTCGCACCCGCACCTGGAATGCGTACCGATGCGCGGCAACGCCAATCGCCGCCTGGAAAAGCTCGCCGCCGGTGAGGCCGACGCGCTCCTGTTGGCCGTCTCCGGCCTTGAGCGCATCGGCCGCACCGATGTGATCACCGAGATCCTGTCGCCCGAGGTCATGTGCCCGCCGATCGGAGCCGGGGTCCTGGCCCTTCAGTGCCGCGAGGACGACACCGAGCTCATCGACCTCGTGAGCGCGCTCGGCGACCCCGACACGCACCGCGAGACGACGGCCGAGCGCATGTTCCTCCACGTCCTGCAAGGGCACTGCAACTCGCCCATCGCCGGGTACGCCCAGACTGAGGGAAACGGTGAACTCTCGCTACGAGCGAAGGTGTTCACCCCCGACGGGAAGACGGTCCTGAACGCCCACGAGTGGGCCGGCCGCCTCGACCCCGCCACCCTCGGCACCTCTGTCGCCGTCGCCCTGCTACGCCAGGGCGCGCGAGAACTGATCGACGGCATCGCGCACTGACGGAGTCCCGACGTGGCGTGTCTCGCGGGACGGCCGGGTCGCAAGCTGTGCGCTCATGGAGTACAGCCTGCGGAGAAGGACCGGAGCTTGCGCACCGGCATCTCTAGGGGCGCTTCGAGGGCACGGGCTTCAGTCCCGGCCAGCGTGTCAGCATGCGGTGGCGCAGGTCCGTGGCGAGGGTGCTCAGAGCGTGGAGCTCCGGGTGGGCGGCTGTCAGGTCGGCCACCACGCGCAGGCGGTGGACGAGGCGGCCACGGGCCGTCGTGGTGCCCCACTTCCAGTCCTGGTCCGGGATGCGGGCCAGGTGGCCGGTGGTGCCGCGGTGGGCCCGCTGGACCAGGGCGTCACCGAGGATGAGCCAGCCCGCGCACGCGTCGGTGAGGCCGGTGTCGTCGAGGTCGCCGCCGGTCGCGGTGCGCCAAGCCGTGCGGTAGGCGGTGGTGGCCCGGTCCAGCAGGGGTCCGGCCGCGGTGGTGACGCACCAGCAGGTCGGGAAGCCGATGCGCAGGTAGGCGAGTTCGGTCAGACCGTTGCCCAGCGCCGCCTGTTCGAAGTCGATGAACCTGACGCCGTCGGTGGTGTGCAGATCGTTCCCGGGGCACGGGTCCCCGTGGAGCAGGGCGTTCACCGGGGCGTGGGCGAGCCTGTGGACCAGGGCGTCCAGCTCGTCCCTCACGCCCGGTGGCGCCGGGGCCCCGAGCGTCTCGGCCAGGGCGAGGAAGGAGGTGACGTCGGCCTCCGTGGGGCCCTGGCGGCGGGGAAGGGACCCGGTGTCGCCGGACTCCGCGGTGGCGTGCAGCCTGGCCAGGGCCGCCGCGTAGTCGACGATCCAGTCGGCGGCCGGCCGGCGGGCCGCCACGTGTTCCAGGACGAGGACCCGTTCCCCGGGGTCGGTTCCCAGCAGCGCGGGCACCACGGGGCTCGCGGCGCGGGCGGCGATCCTCAGGGCGGCGACCTCGCGCCCGTACCGTTCCTCCGCGCCGGGCCCTTCGACGAGCTGTTTCAGCACCGCTGTCCGCCCGTCCAGCCCGATGCGCCAGACCCGCGAACGCGGGCTGCTCTCCAGGCCGCGTGGGCGCCTGGGGGCTCCGAGCTGGGCCCGCAGCACTTCCCCGAACGGCAGTTGGGAACCCCTCATGAGGCCACCTTGTCATCCTGGACCGCCCCGGACCACGGAACCCCCACCCGCGGGGTGCGGGCGAGGGCTCGGGGCGTACGGATGTGTGGATGTACGGGTCAGTGGTTGCGGGGGAAGCCCAGGTCCACGCCGGAAGGGGCGTCTGCCGGGTCGGGCCAGCGGGTCGTGACGACCTTGCCGCGGGTGTAGAAGTGCACGCCGTCGTTGCCGTAGACATGGTGGTCGCCGAAGAGCGAGTCCTTCCAGCCACCGAAGGAGTGGTAGCCGACCGGCACCGGGATCGGCACGTTGACGCCGACCATGCCGCACTCGATCTCCAGCTGGAAGCGCCGGGCGGCGCCGCCGTCGCGGGTGAAGATCGCGGTGCCGTTGCCGAACGGCGAGGCGTTCATGAGGGCGACACCCTCGTCGTAGGTGTCGACGCGCAGCACACACAGGACCGGGCCGAAGATCTCGTCCCTGTAGGCGTCGGAGTCCGTCGAGACGTTGTCGAGGAGGGACAGGCCGATCCAGTGGCCGTCCTCGAAGCCCTCCACGGTGTGGCCGGTGCCGTCGAGGACGACGTCGGCGCCCTGGGCTGCCGCGCCCGTGACGTAGGAGGCGACCTTGTCGCGGTGGGCGGCGGTGATCAGGGGGCCCATCTCGGACGCGGGGTCGTTGCCGGGGCCGATCCTGATCTTCTCGGCCCGCTCCTTGATCTTCGCGACGAGCTCGTCCGCGACGGAGCCGACGGCGACGACGGCGGAGATCGCCATGCAGCGCTCGCCCGCCGAGCCGTACGCCGCCGAGACCGCCGCGTCGGCCGCCGCGTCCAGGTCGGCGTCGGGCAGGACCAGCATGTGGTTCTTGGCGCCGCCGAGTGCCTGCACGCGCTTGCCGTTGGCCGAGGCCGTGGCGTGGATGTACCGGGCGATCGGGGTGGAGCCGACGAAGGAGACCGCGGCGACGTCCGGGTGGTTCAGCAGGCCGTCGACGGCAGCCTTGTCACCGTGCAGGACGTTGAGGACGCCGTCCGGCAGACCGGCCTCGGCGGCCAGCTCGGCGAGCAGGTTGGCGGCCGACGGGTCCTTCTCGCTGGGCTTCAGGATGAAGGTGTTGCCGCACGCGATGGCGAGCGGGAACATCCACATCGGCACCATGGCCGGGAAGTTGAACGGCGTGATACCGGCGACGACACCGATCGGCTGGCGGATCGAGGAGACGTCGACCCGGCTGGAGACCTCGGTGGACAGCTCGCCCTTGAGCTGGGTGGTGATGCCGCAGGCCAGCTCCACGATCTCCAGACCGCGGGCGACCTCACCGAGCGCGTCCGAGTGCACCTTGCCGTGTTCGGCGGTGATCAGCGCGGCGATGTCGTCGCGGTGGGCGTCGAGCAGGGCCCGGTAGCGGAAGAGGACCGCGGTGCGCGCCGAGAGGGAGGACGTGCCCCACGTCCGGTACGCGGCCTTCGCCGCGGCGACCGCGGCGTCCACCTCGTCGAGCGAGGCGAGCGCGACCTCGGTGGTGACTGCGCCGGTGGCGGGGTCGGTCACCGGACCGTACGTGCCCGACGTGCCCTCGACGCTCTTGCCGCCGATCCAGTGGTTGACGGTCTTCGTCATGACTGCGTGCTCCTTCAGAGGTGGCGGCGTCGGGCTGCGACGTGGCGTTCGTACTCTTCCCTGGCCTTGACCGCCGACGGGCGGGTAGCGGTCTCGGCTACCGGAACATCCCACCACGCCTGTGCCGGAGGGGGGCCCGACACTGTGTCTGCCGTTTCGGTCTCGACGTAGACACAAGTGGGACGGTCCGCGCCGCGGGCGTCCGAGAGGGCTTCTCGCAGGTCAGTCACGGTCCGGGGGCGCAGTACCCGCATGCCGAGGGAGGCCGCGTTGGCAGCGAGGTCGACGGGCAGCGGGGGGCCGGTGAAGCCGCCGTCCGCCGTCCGGTGGCGGTAGGCCGTACCGAAGCGCTCGCCGCCGGTGGACTCGGAGAGGCCGCCGATCGAGGCGTAGCCGTGGTTCTGGAGGATGACGACCTTGACGGGCAGTCCCTCCTGGACCGCGGTGACGATCTCGGTGGGATTCATCAGGTACGTACCGTCGCCGACCAGTGCCCATACCGGGCGGCCCGGGGCCGCGAGCTGGACTCCGATCGCGGCCGGGATCTCGTATCCCATGCACGAGTAGCCGTACTCGACGTGGTACTGGTCCGCCGAGCGCGTCCGCCACAGTTTGTGGAGGTCGCCGGGGAGCGAACCGGCGGCGTTGATCAGGATGTCCTCCTCGGTGACCAGGGTGTCGAGTACGCCGAGGACCTGGGCCTGCGTGGGGCGCGCCGAGGGATCTGCCGGGGCGTAGGCGGCGGTGACCCGTGCCTCCCACCGGGCCTTGGCGGCGCCGTACCCGGCCTCGTACGCCGCGTCGACCCGGTACGGGGCGGAGTCCAGGGTGGCGCGCAGGGCGTCCAGTGCCTCGCGGGCGTCGGCGAGCACGGTCAGCGCGGAGAGCTTGTGCGCGTCGAAGGAGTTGACGTTGACGTTGACGAAGCGGGCCGATGGCGCGAAGAGCGTCGAGGAGGCGGTGGTGAAGTCGCTGTAGCGCGTGCCCACGCCGATCACCAGGTCGGCGGCGCGGGCGAGATCGTCGGCGGTGGCCGTACCGGTGTGCCCGATGCCCCCGACGTCGCAGGGGTGGTCATGGGGCAGGGCCCCCTTGCCCGCCTGGGTGGAGGCGACGGGGATGCCGGTCGCCTCCGCGTAGGCGCGCAGCGCCGCCTGGGCCCCGCTGTGGCGGACGCCGCCGCCCGCCACGATGAGCGGGCGGCTGCTCTCGCCGATCGCCTCGGCTGCCGCGGCCAGTTCGCGGTCCTCGGGACGCGGTCTGCGGACGTGCCAGACCCGCTCCCGGAAGAACTCCTCCGGCCAGTCGAACGCCTCCGCCTGCACGTCCTGCGGCAGCGCCAGGGTGACCGCGCCGGTGGCCGCCGGGTCCGCGAGGACGCGCATCGCGGCGAGCGCGGCGGGGATCAGCGCTTCGGGACGGGCGACCCGGTCGAAGTATCTGGACACCGGCCGCAGGCAGTCGTTGACCGAGACGTCGCCCGCGTACCCCGCTTCGAGCTGCTGGAGCACGGGATCGGCGGGCCGGGTCGCGAAGGTGTCCCCGGGGAGGAGGAGGACGGGCAGGTGGTTGACCGTGGCGAGGGCGGCGCCGGTGACGAGGTTGGTGGCGCCGGGGCCGATGGAGGTGGTGACCGCGTGCGCGGAGAGCCGGCCGGACTGGCGGGCGTATCCCACGGCCGCGTGCACCATGGCCTGTTCGCTGCGGCCCTGGAGGAAGGGCATGCCGGCCCGTCCGGTCTCGATGAGAGCCTGGCCGATCCCGGCGACGTTCCCGTGGCCGAAGATGCCCCAGGTGGCGGCGATCAGGCGGTGGCGGTGGCCGTCGCGTTCGGTGTACTGGCGGGCGAGGAAGGCGACGAGGGCCTGGGCCGTGGTCAGCCTGCGGGTCCCCGCTCCCTCACCGTCGTGTGCGGGTGTCATCGGGCGGCCTCCGGGCCGTAGAGGGGGAGCCTGGGGTCGACGGGCCGCTGTGGCCAGGTCTCGCGGACCCAGCTGTGGTCGGGGTGGTCGCGGATCAGCCACTCGCGCTGCTCCCCCGGCCCCGCCATCACGTTCAGGTAGTAGAGGGTGCTGCCGGGCGGGGCGATGGACGGGCCGTGCCAGCCGTCGGGGATGAGGACGGTGTCGCCGGTACGGACCTCGGCGAGGACGTCCGTGCCGCCGGGCCGCGACGGCGACACCCGGTGGTAGGCGAGGCCGTCCTCCTCCACCTCGAAGTAGTAGATCTCCTCCAGCACGGACTCGGTTCCGGGCACGTGCTCGTCGTGCTTGTGCGGCGGGTAGGAGGACCAGTTGCCCCCGGGGGTGAGGACCTCGACCGCGATGAGGCGGTCGCAGTCGAAGGTGTCGGCGGCGGCGAAGTTGTTGACCTGGCGGGAGCAGTTCCCGGTGCCGCGCAGCTCGACGGGTACCTCCGGCGCGGGGCCGTAGCGAGCGGGGAGCCGTCGCTCGCACCTCGCTCCTGCCAGGGCGAAGCGGCCTCCCGCGCCGGAGGCGATCTGTGCGTGGGCGTCACGCGGTAGATACGCGAAATCGCTCACCCCGCTGAACACACTGTCCCTGCCCAGCAGTTCAAAGATCTCACCTGCCGTGTGCACCGTACAGCCACCGGTCAACGGCAGAATGATCCATTCGCTCTCCCCGGTTGCCAGGGTGTGAACACCGCCCGGCTCCAGTTCGAGCACACGCAGACTCGACCGGTCCCATCCGGCCCGCTCCGGGCCGATGTCGAGGGCGTAGGCACCGGTTCCCGCGCTGCCGGCCGGGAGGTGGTGGCGGTTTCGTCCCTGGTCCTCGTGCGTCGTCGTCTCCATGGTTCCACCCATGCCCTTCCCCCGCCCTCCTAGAGCAGTGCCACGGCCGTGTCGACCGCTGCGGCCACGTCGTCGTCGGCCGGATAGAGCAGCGAGCGGCCCACCACCAGCCCTTGGACGGACGGCAGCCGCAGCGCGCCGCGCCACTTCTCGTACGTCCCGTCGAGATCGCCGCCCACCTCTCCGCCGAGCAGTACGGCGGGCAGGGTGGAGGTCTCCATCACCCGGGCCATGTCGTCGGGGTCCTCCGTGACGGGGACCTTGAGCCAGGTGTACGCGGAGGTACCGGCCAGGCCGGAGGCGATGGCGATGGACAGGGTCACGGCCTCCGCGCCCAGGTCGTTGCGGAGCCGCCCGCCGACGCGGCGGCAGAGGAACGGCTCGACGAAGACGGGCAGCCGGTGGGCCGCCATGTCGTCGATGGCGCGGGCCGTGGTGTGCAGGGTGTCGAGGGAGCCCGGGTCGTCGTAGTCGAGGCGGAGCAGCAGCTTGCCCGCGTCGAAGCCGAGCCGGGCCAGATCGGTGGGGCGGTGGCCGGTGAACCGGTCGTCCAGCTCGAAGGACGCTCCGGCGAGTCCGCCCCGGTTCATGGAGCCGATGACGACCTTGCCCTCCAGGGCTCCGAGGAGCAGCAGGTCGTCGAGGATGTCGGCGGTGGCGAGCACCCCGTCGACGCCGGGCCGGGAGAGGGCGAGGCAGAGCCGGTCGAGGAGCTCGAAGCGGTTGGCCATGGCCAGCGCGTGTTCACCGACGCCGAGCGAGCCGCGGCCCGGATGGTCCGCCGCGATGATCATCAGCCGCCCGCCGGGAGGGAGAAGGGGCCGCCGCCTCCGCCGGGCCGCGGCCTCGGCCACGGCTTCGGGGTGGTGCACCCGCAGCCGGACGAGCTCGGACGCGGAGGAGGCCGCGGGCGTCATGGGGTCGCTCCGGCCGGGATGACGGCGCCGTCCGCGAGGGCCCGTTCCACCTCGGCGGGGTACGGCATCGCGGACGAACAGGCCAGGCGGGAGGCGACGAGGGCGCCGGCCGCGTTCGCGTACCGCATGACGCGCTCGGTGGTCCATCCGGCGAGCAGTCCGTGGCAGAGCGCCCCGCCGAACGCGTCGCCCGCGCCCAGTCCGTTGACGACGTCGACGGGCAGGGGCGGTACGTCGGCCGTGGTGCCGTCGCGGTGCATGGCCAGGACCCCCCTGGGCCCCTGTTTGACGACGGCCAACTCGACCCCGGCGGCGAGCAGGGCGCGGGCCGCCGCGCGGGGCTCGCGTTCCCCGGTGGCGATCTCGCACTCGTCGAGGTTGCCTACGGCCACGGTGGCGTGGGCGAGCGCTTCCCGGTACCGAGCGGGGGCCACGGCGCTGTGGTCGCCGCCCTCCCAGAACATGGGCCGCCAGTCCAGGTCGAACACGGTGATCCGGGGCGCCCCGCCCCCGCCCCCGGCCCTCCCGTCCCCGGCCGCCGCGCTCCGGGCGGTGAGTGCGGCGAGGGTGGCGGTGCGGCTCGGTTCGGCGCACAGCCCGGTGCCCGTCATCCAGAACACCCGGGCCGAACGGATCGCTTCCAGGTCCAGTTCCGCGCCGTGGATCTCCAGATCGGGTGCCTTGGGCTGCCGGTAGAAGTAGAGGGGGAAGTCGTCCGGCGGGAAGATCTCGCAGAAGGTGACCGGGGTCGGGTACTGCTCGACGGCCGTCACCCACCGGTCGTCCACCCCGAACTCCCGCAGCTGCTCCCGCAGGTAGTCGCCGAAGGCGTCCCGGCCGGTCCGGGTGATCACGGCCGCGCGCCGTCCGAGGCGGGCCGCGGCCACCGCGACGTTGGTCGGCGAACCTCCGAGGAACTTCCCGAAGGTCTCGACGCGAGCGAGCGGCACACCGGTCTGCAGAGGGTAGATGTCCACCCCGATCCGCCCCATCGTGATCACGTCGTACGGCTCGTCGTACGGCTCGTCGTACGGCTCAGGCATACGCATCCCTTCGCGCCGCGGTTCGACCGCGGCCGGACGGCTGGTCCCAGGTCTAGCCCTCCCCCGGAACCCTGTCAACATTTTGTCCGGACATTCGGACCAACTCTTGACACCCCTCCGCGAGGCCCGGAGGGTGGGCGATATGACCTCCTCCGTACCCCCTCCGGCCCGCATCCGTATCGGCTCGGCACCCGATTCCTGGGGGGTGTGGTTCCCCGACGACCCGCGGCAAGTGCCCTGGCAGCGCTTCCTCGACGAGGTTTCCGAGGCCGGTTACGAGTGGATCGAGCTCGGCCCGTACGGCTATCTCCCCGTCGATCCGGCGCGCCTGACGGAGGAGACGCGGCGCCGCGGACTCCAGGTCTCGGCGGGCACCGTCTTCACCGGACTGCACCACGGCCCCGCCGTCTGGGACCGGACCTGGGCCCATGTCGCGGACATCGCGGCACTCACCCGGGCCATGGGCGCGGACCACCTGGTCGTCATCCCCTCGTTCTGGCGCGACGACAAGACGGGTGAGGTGCTGGAGGACCGCACGCTCACGGCGGCGCAGTGGCGCGACCTGACCACGCAGACCGAGCGGCTCGGCCGCGAGGTCCAGGACCGTTACGGGCTGCGCATCGTCGTCCACCCGCACGCGGACACGCACATCGACACGGAGGAGAACGTCAGCCGCTTCCTGGACGCCACCGATCCCGCCCTGGTCTCCCTCTGCCTGGACACCGGCCACTACGCCTACTGCGGCGGGGACAGCGTCAAGCTCATCGAGACCTACGGTGAGCGCATCGGATATCTGCACCTCAAGCAGGTCGATCCCGCGGTCCTGGCCGAGGTCGTCGCGGGCGGGGTGCCGTTCGGGCCGGCCGTCGCCCGGGGAGTGATGTGCGAACCGCCGAGCGGAGTTCCGGCACTCGAGCCGGTCCTGGTGGCCGCCCGCGCCCTGGAGGTCGACATGTTCGCCATCGTCGAGCAGGACATGTACCCCTGCGCTCCCGACAAGCCGCTGCCGATCGCCCGCCGCACCCGCGAGTTCCTCCGCTCCTGCGGCCCGTCCGGGAGCGCGCGCAGCCCCCGCACTCCCCATTGACCTCGTTCTGTCACGGCTGTCACCCTTTTGTCACACGTGTCTCCGTTACGCGGGTCTTCCGTCACAGGCGTCCGACATCCCTCCCCGCTCGTCACTCTGCGTCGTTGATCAGGCACAGGCTAAGTGATCGTCAGCGTCCCTACCGCACATCCCCCGGCGGCCATCCGCCGCCGTTGCGGTACAGAGAGGTGTCACCTATGACGGACAGAAGTCTCTGGTCCTACAAGGACATTGCCGCGCACATCCAGGTGCAGCCCGACACGATCCGTTCCTATCGCAAGCACGGTCTTCTCCCGCCGCCCGACCAGGTGGAGAACGGCAAGCCCTACTGGTACGCGGACACGGTCCGCGCCTGGGTCGCCTCCCGTCCCGGAAACCGCGGCCGACGCGGCTGACGGGGACTTTGCCCACCCGCCTCGCCTCCCGGGCCCCGTACGGCGACCGGTTCCCTCCGGTCCCGTGCGGGGCCTCAGTCGCGCCGCTCCCCGTACGGTTCGATGATCGTCACACCCGCCCCGGGCGCCGCACCCATCGCGGCGAGCGCGGCCGGTGCCGCGGCCAGCGGGATCGTGGCGGTCACCAGCAGATCGGGGCGCAGGGTCCCCGCCCGCACCATGTCCATCATCGGCCGGTAGTCGTGGGCGGCCATGCCGTGGCTGCCGAGGATCTCCAGCTCCAGAGCGATCACCCGGGCCATGGGGACGACCGGGTCTCCGGTCGCGGACGGCAGCAGACCCACCTGTACGTGGCGGCCGTGCCGGCGCAGGCTCCGCACCGAGGCGGCGCAGGTGACCGGTGAACCGAGCGCGTCGATCGACAGATGGGCGCCGCCGCCCGTGAGTTCACGGACCGCCCCGTCGGCGCCCTCCGGATGCGCGGAGGCGTCCACGCACTCCACGGCGCCGAAGCCCCGGGCCAGCTCCAGGGCGCGGGCCGAGACGTCGACGGCCACGACCCGCGCGCCGCAGGCCACCGCGATCATCACGGCCGAGAGGCCGACCCCGCCGCAGCCGTGCACGGCGACCCACTCACCCGGTGCCACCCGGCCCTGGCCGGCAACGGCCCGGAACGCCGTGGCGAATCGGCAGCCCAGTGCCGCCGCCGTGGCGGACGACAGCTCCTGGGGCAGGGCCACCAGATTCACGTCCGCCTGCTCCAGGGCCACGTACTCGGCGAAGGAGCCCCAGTGGGTGAAGCCGGGCTGGGTCTGCCGCTCGCAGACCTGCTGGGCACCGGCGGCGCACGCCTCGCACCGGCCGCAGGCGCAGACGAAGGGCACGGTCACCCGGTCGCCGGGCCGCCAGTTGACGACTCCGGCGCCCACCGCCTCGACCACTCCCGCCAGTTCGTGCCCGGGTACATGAGGGAGGGTGATGTCCGGATCATGGCCCATCCAGCCGTGCCAGTCGCTCCGGCACAGGCCGGTCGCCTCGACCCGGACCACCACTCCCTGCGCGGAGGGGACCGGATCGGGCACCTCCCGGAGCCGGGCCTCCTGCCCGAACTCTTCGAACACCACTGCCCGCACCGTTCCGCCCCTCGCCTCGCCCGCCGCTTGAAGGCGCCGAATCTACGCGCCGCCGCCGGTCCTGTCCCGCCTCCCGCCGGGGGCGGCACACCAGGGACGAGAGGCGTCGGTTCCGCATGCCCGATAAGGGCGGGAGCGTAGGATTTGAGCACCCCTGGAGCGGGTCACGGGCATCACCCGCGCACCGGACCACCCTCGCCGCCACGGCCGTTCCCGCCTCGCCGGTTCGGACGGAGGGAGCCGCACTCCGGAGACTCGCCTTCATACCCCCTAGGGGTATAGTGTGACGCTTGTGAGGGCGCACCGGCCCGCCCGGACCCCCGCACACGAAGCCCACCCGCGTTCGCCCAAGAGGAGAAGGCCATGACCGCCGAGACCGAGACCCCCCAGGCCACCACCGGCTCCTGCTGCTCACCCAGCGGTTCCTGCCACGACGGCGCCGCCGACCAGCCGGGCGCCGTCACCACGGTGTACCAGGTCAAGGGCATGACCTGCGGTCACTGCGAAGGCGCCGTCTCCGAGGAGCTCTCCGGCATCTCCGGTGTGACCTCCGTGAAGGCGGTCGCCTCGACGGGACTGGTCACCGTGGACTCCCAGGCACCTCTGGACGAGGACGCGGTCCGCGCCGCCGTCGACGAGGCGGGTTACGAGCTCGTCGGCCGCGCCTGAGAACCACTGGTACGGACACCGCCATCGACGCGAGCGATCCGACACTCGTTCGTGGAGATCTCAAGGTCGCCGCCGACACCATCCGGTCCTCCCGGAGGACGCTCGCCCCCATCAGGAGCAACCTCTTCCGGGCGTTCCGCTACCACGCGGCCGCCCTGCCCCTCGCCGCGTTCGGCCTGCTCAACCCCATGATCGCGGGAGCGACCCCGGCTTTTCCGGCTGTTTTCGTGGTGACGAACAGCCTCCGGTTGTGCTCCTTCACGTAACTTCCACAAAGAGATCTAGATCACACTGCATTTGGGGTAACCATCTGACGGGTTCGGGAGTCTTAGAGTGCGATGTCAAGGACGTCTTGGGGGACGTCCGATGGAGTGTCTAGGGGGACGCTCCTGGCTCGCGTTGGCCGGGGCACGTGCGCCGGGGAGCTTGAGCGGCCCTCCCGTACGTACCCCGGCGGAACGCCGGGCCGCATCGAACTGCACACGTACGACCAGCGCGACACCGGAGCTTCGGCTCCGCACAGACGCCCGGCCGGATCCCGTGGGGGAATCCGCTCCGGGACAAAGGGGAGCGCCCTGTACGTCGACCCGTGGGGGGATCGGCGGCGGGGCGCTTCTCGCTTTTTCCCGCGCCCCTGAACGCCGAATCGCCCCGGACACCGCGCTCTGTGCGAAAGCGCGGTACGCGGGGCGAAGACAGACGGCCCGAGGGAGGGCCGGATGCGGCAGAGCCAGTCGTACCCGGAAGCTCTGCGGAGGGTCGGGGGTCAGCGACCCTCGACCGGGACGAAGTCGCGCAGGACCTCGCCGGTGTAGATCTGGCGCGGGCGGCCGATGCGCGATCCCGGCTCCTTGATCATCTCGTGCCACTGGGCGATCCAGCCCGGCAGCCGTCCGATCGCGAAGAGCACGGTGAACATCTCGCTCGGGAAGCCCATGGCCCGGTAGATCAGGCCGGTGTAGAAGTCCACGTTCGGGTAGAGGTTGCGCGAGACGAAGTACTCGTCGGAGAGCGCGTGCTCCTCCAGCTTGAGCGCGATGTCCAGCAGCTCGTCGGACTTGCCGAGCGAGGACAGCACGTCGTGGGCCGCAGCCTTGATGATCTTGGCGCGCGGGTCGAAGGACTTGTACACCCGGTGGCCGAAGCCCATCAGGCGGACGCCGTCCTCCTTGTTCTTCACCTTGCTGATGAAGGAGTCGACATCGCCGCCGTTGGCCTGGATGCCTTCCAGCATCTCCAGCACCGACTGGTTGGCGCCGCCGTGCAGGGGGCCCCACAGCGCCGAGATGCCGGCGGAGATGGAGGCGAACATGTTCGCCTGCGAGGAGCCGACCAGACGCACGGTGGAGGTCGAGCAGTTCTGCTCGTGGTCCGCGTGCAGGATGAGCAGCTTCTCCAGCGCCGAGACGACGACCGGGTCCGGCACGTACTCCTGGGCCGGGACGGAGAACGTCATCCGCAGGAAGTTCTCGACGTAGCCGAGGTCGTTGCGCGGGTAGACGAACGGATGACCGATCGACTTCTTGTACGCGTATGCCGCGATCGTCGGGAGCTTGGCCATCAGCCGGATCGTCGAGAGGTGGCGCTGCTCCTCGTCGAAGGGGTTGTGGCTGTCCTGGTAGAACGTGGACAGCGCGCTGACGACCGAGGACAGCATGGCCATCGGGTGCGCGTCGCGCGGGAAGCCGTCGAAGAACCGCTTGACGTCCTCGTGCAGCAGCGTGTGCTGGGTGATCTCGTTCTTGAAGTCCGACAGCTCGTCGGCCTTGGGAAGCTCACCGTTGATCAGCGTGTAGGCGACCTCAAGGAAGGTCGACTCCTCCGCCAGCTGCTCGATCGGGTAGCCGCGGTAGCGCAGGATGCCCTGCTCACCGTCGAGATAGGTGATGGCCGATTTGTACGCGGCGGTGTTGCCGTATCCGCTGTCCAGCGTCACCAGGCCGGTATTGGCCCGGAGCTTCCCGATGTCGAAGCCCTTGTCGCCGACGGTGCTGTCGATCACCGGGTAGGTGTACTCGTCATCGCCGTACCGCAGTACCACAGCGTTGTTGGTGTGCTCGCTCACGTCATCCCTCACCGACGTAGTGCCTCTTCTTCGAGGTGCCCTGACTGTCTTCCACCCTCCCCCATTTGGCTCAGGAGAGTGCACTCGGGGTCGTCCATTGGACCTAATGGCGGCACTGAGTGCCGCCAACTTACTCATCCTGCCCCTCGAATCCGGTTCCGGAAGCCCTCCGTGATGTTTCCCACCGATTTGATCGATCATTTATGTGCGAAGTCTTCGACCGGCCCGCCGCGCAGCCGGAAATCCAGTCCTGTGCAGCGCCTCCCGGCGGAAACCGTGCGGACCGCCTGCCCGATGGCCTTGCGCGACCCGACCAGGACGACCAGCTTCTTCGCCCTGGTCACGGCCGTGTACAGCAGGTTCCGCTGGAGCATCATCCACGCGCTGGTGGTGACCGGGATGACCACCGCCGGGTACTCGCTGCCCTGGGAGCGGTGGATCGTCATGGCGTAGGCGTGGGCCAGCTCGTCGAGCTCGTCGAAATCGTACGGAATCTCCTCGTCCTCGTCCGTGAGGACCGTCAGCTTCTGTTCGTCCGCGTCGAGGTAGGTGACGACGCCGACCGTGCCGTTGAAGACGCCGTTCTCGCCCTTCTCGTAGTTGTTGCGGATCTGCGTGACCTTGTCGCCGACCCGGAAGACCCGGCCGCCGGACCGCTTCTCCGGCAGGTCGGGGCGGCCCGGGGTGATGGCCTGCTGAAGCAGCCCGTTGAGGTGTCCCGCGCCCGCCGGGCCCCGGTGCATCGGAGCGAGAACCTGCACGTCACGGCGGGGGTTCAGACCGAACTTGGCCGGGATGCGCCGGGCCGCGACATCGACGGCGAGCACACCGGCGTCCTCGGTCTCGTCCTCCACGAAGAGGAAGAAGTCGGACAGCCCCTGGGTCAGCGGCGGCAGTCCGGAATTGATCCGGTGGGCGTTGGTGACCACGCCGGACTGCTGGGCCTGGCGGAAGATCGTGGTCAGCCGGACGGCGGGTACCGGGCTGCCCTCGGACAGCAGATCACGCAGTACCTCCCCCGCGCCGACGGAGGGGAGCTGGTCGACGTCGCCCACCAGCAGGAGGTGGGCACCAGGTGCCACCGCCTTCACCAGCTTGTTGGCGAGCAGCAGATCCAGCATCGACGCCTCGTCGACGACGACCAGGTCGGCGTCGAGCGGACGGTCCCTGTCGTACGCCGCGTCCCCGCCCGGCTTCAGTTCCAGCAGCCGGTGCACGGTGGACGCCTCGGCGCCGGTCAGCTCCGCGAGCCGTTTCGCCGCGCGCCCGGTGGGGGCGGCGAGCACCACCTTCGCGTTCCTGGCCCGGGCCAGCTCGACCACGGACCGGACGGTGAACGACTTGCCGCAGCCGGGTCCGCCGGTGAGGACGGACACCTTGCGGCTCAGCGCGAGCCGGACCGCGGCCTCCTGCTCGGGCGCCAGCGTGGCCCCGGTCCGCCGCGCCAGCCACGCCAGCGCCTTGCCCCAGTCCACGTCCTGGAAGGACGGCAGCCGGTCCTCCGGCGTCCGCAGCAGCCGCCCCACCTGGGCCGCGAGGGCGACCTCGGCACGGTGGAAGGGCACCAGGTAGACGGCGGTGACCGGTTGTCCGTCCTCCGGCCCCGGCACCTTCTCCCGTACGACGCCCTCCGGATCGCCGGCGAGTTCGGCGAGGCAGTCGATGACGAGTCCCGTGTCGACCTGGAGCAGCTTCACGGCGTCGGCGATGAGCCGCTCCTCGGGGAGGAAGCAGTGCCCCTGGTCGGTGGAGTTCGAGAGGGCGTACTGGAGGCCGGCCTTGACCCGTTCCGGGCTGTCGTGGGGTATGCCGACGGCCTGGGCGATCTTGTCGGCGGTGAGGAAGCCGATGCCCCAGACGTCGGCCGCCAGCCGGTAGGGCTGGTTCCGCACGACGGAGATCGAGGCGTCCTCGTACTTCTTGTAGATGCGGACGGCGATGGAGGTGGAGACGCCGACGGTCTGGAGGAAGACCATGACCTCCTTGATCGCCTTCTGCTCCTCCCAGGCGGCGGCGATCATCTTCGTCCGCTTCGGGCCGAGGCCGGGCACCTCGACGAGCCGCTTCGGCTCCTGCTCGATGATGTCGAGGGTGTCGACGCCGAAGTGCGTGGTGATCCGGTCGGCCATGACGGGGCCGATGCCCTTGATCAGGCCGGAGCCGAGGTAGCGGCGGATGCCCTGGATGGTGGCGGGGAGGATCGTCGTGTAGTTCTCGACGGTGAACTGCTTGCCGAACTGCGGGTGTGAGCCCCAGCGGCCCTCCATCCGCAGCGACTCGCCGGGCTGCGCCCCGAGCAGCGAACCGACCACCGTGAGGAGGTCGCCCGCACCGCGCCCGGTGTCGACGCGGGCGACGGTGTACCCGTTCTCCTCGTTGGCGTAGGTGATCCGCTCGAGTACGCCTTCGAGGACGGCCATGTTGGACATGCGCCGACGCTACCGTGCGCCGCTGACAGTGGCTCAGCAGTGCCTCAGCACCCCACAGAGCGTGCATGGAAACGCTCCGGGACTCCCTCCACGGGAACGGAGGTCCGCGCCGGAGAAGCAGAATGGGGCCCGGCCTCGCGGCCGGGCCCCCCTCGCTTTCCCCTCCCGTCGGGCCTTCCCGTCCCCCCGGACCCCTCCCCAGAAGCCCCGACGCCGAGTACGACCCGGCAGGGTACGTAAAGGTTGCATCCCTTGACGATCTCTTTACCTTTGGTCGTTCCCGGGGCTCTCAGCAGGCGTGTTCGAGGTACCGGGCGGCCACTTCGGCGAGGACCTCGGAGCCGTCGCGGGCCCACAGGGACTCGTTGAAGATCTCCACCTCGATCGGGCCGGTGAAGCCCGTGTCCTCCACCTGCTGCCGCAGTGCGCGGAAGTCGACGCTTCCCTCGCCCAGTTGGCCACGGCCCAGCAGGACCCCTGCCGGAAGGGGAGTGATCCAGTCCGCGAGCTGGAAGGAGTGGATGCGTCCGCCCGCGCCCGCACGGGCGATCTGGGCGGGCGCCTGGTCGTCCCACCACACGTGGTAGGTGTCGACGACCACGCCGACCTGCTCGGCGGGGAAGCGCTCCGCGATGTCGAGGGCCTGGGACAGCGTGGAGACGACGCAGCGGTCCGACGCGAACATCGGGTGCAGCGGTTCGATGGCCAGGCGTACGCCGCGCTCGGCCGCGTACGGGGCCAGTTCCGCGAGTGCGTCGGCGACCCGCTCTCGGGCGCCGTACAGGTCGCGGCTGCCGGCCGGGAGGCCGCCGGAGACCAGGACCAGGGTGTCGGTGGACAGGCCGGCCGCCTCGTCCAGCGCCGCCCGGTTGTCGTCCAGGGCACGGGCCCGCCCGGCCGGGTCGGGGGCGGTGAGGAAGCCGCCCCGGCAGAGACTGGTGACACCGATGCCCGCGTCACCCAGGAGGCGGGCGGTGCGCTCGACCCCGTACTCCTGGACGGGGCCCCGCCACAGGCCGGCCTTGTCGATGCCCGCCTTGGCGCAGCCCTCCGCCAGCTCGGGCAGGGACCACTGCTTGATGGTCTCCTGGTTGATGCTCAGCCGGGTCAGGTCACTCATCGGGAACCTCCGTGGACCGTCAGCAGCGCGCGCATCCGTGACTCGGCCAGCTCAGGGTCGGGGAACAGCCCCAGCCGGTCCGCGAGTTCGTACGCCTTCGCCAGGTGCGGGAGCGAGCGGGCGGACTGGAGGCCGCCGACCATCGTGAAGTGCTCCTGGTGCCCGGCCAGCCAGGCCAGGAGGACCACGCCCGTCTTGTAGAAGCGGGTGGGCGCCTGGAACAGGTGCCGGGACAGCTCGACCGTGGGGTCGAGGAGTGCGCGGAAGCCCTCGCTGTCGCCGGTGTCCAGGACCCGTACCGCGTGCGCGGCCAGCGGGCCCAGGGGGTCGAAGATGCCGAGCAGCGCGTGGCTGAAGCCCCGCTCGTCGCCCGCGATCAGCTCCGGGTAGTTGAAGTCGTCGCCGGTGTAGCAGCGCACCCCGCCGGGAAGGCGGCGCCGCACGTCGATCTCGCGCTCGGCGTCCAGGAGCGAGATCTTGATGCCGTCCACCTTGTCGGGGTGTTCCGCGATGACCTTCAGGAAGGTGTCGGTGGCGGCGTCGAGGTCGGCGCTCCCCCAGTAGCCCTCCAGGGCGGGATCGAACATCGGGCCGAGCCAGTGCAGGACGACCGGTTCCGTGGCCTGGCGCAGGAGATGGGCGTACGTCTCCAGGTACTCCTCCGGCCCCTTCGCCGTCGCGGCGAGGGCGCGGGAAGCCATCAGGATCGCCTGGGCGCCGCTCTGCTCGACGAGGGCGAGCTGCTCCTCGTACGCCGCGCGGACCTCGGAGAGGCTCACGGGGCCGGTGAGCTGGTCGGTTCCCACGCCGCAGGCGATCCGGCCGCCGACCGCCCTCGCCTCGGCCGCCGAGCGGCGGATCAGCTCGGCCGCGCCCGCCCAGTCGAGGCCCATGCCGCGCTGCGCGGTGTCCATGGCCTCGGCGACGCCCAGGCCGTGCGACCAGAGGTGGCGGCGGAAGGCGAGGGTGGCGTCCCAGTCGACGGCCGCCGGTGCGTCCGGGCTGATGTCGGCGTACGGATCGGCGACGACGTGGGCGGCGGAGAAGACCGTACGCGAGGTGAGCGGCGCCTTGCCCGGCGCGAGGTCCAGGGGGGTGGCCCGGGGTTCGTAGGGGCCCTGCGGGAGGCGGATCGTCACAGTGTCAGCTCCGGCACGTCGAAGCGCCGGCCCTCGGCGGAGGACTTCAGGCCGAGCTCGGCGAGCTGGACGCCGCGCGCACCGGCCATCAGGTCCCAGGTGTAGGGCTCGTCGAGCGCGACGTGGCGCAGGAACAGCTCCCACTGGGCCTTGAAGCCGTTGTCGAAGACGGTGTTGTCCGGCACCTCCTGCCACTGGTCGCGGAACGGCTCGGTGACGGGGAGGTCCGGGTTCCAGACCGGCTTGGGGGTGGCCGAGCGGTGCTGGACCCGGCAGTTGCGCAGCCCGGCGACGGCGGAGCCGTGGGTGCCGTCCACCTGGAACTCGACGAGCTCGTCGCGGTTGACGCGCACGGTCCAGGAGGAGTTGATCTGGGCGACCGCACCGCCGGCCAGCTGGAAGATGCCGTAGGCGGCGTCGTCGGCGGTGGCGGCGTACGGCTTGCCCTGCTCGTCCCAGCGCTGCGGGATGTGCGTCTGCACCTGCGCCTGGACGGTGGTGACCTTGCCGAACAGCTCGTGCAGCACGTACTCCCAGTGCGGGAACATGTCGACGACGATGCCCCCGCCGTCCTCGGCGCGGTAGTTCCACGACGGGCGCTGGGCGTCCTGCCAGTCGCCCTCGAAGACCCAGTAGCCGAACTCCCCCCGCACGGACAGGATCTCGCCGAAGAAGCCGCCGTCGATGAGGCGCTTCAGCTTCACCAGCCCCGGCAGGAAGATCTTGTCCTGGACGACGCCGTGCTTGATGCCCGCGTCGCGCGCCAGCCGGGCCAGGTCCAGGGCGCCCGCGAGGTCGGTGGCGGTGGGCTTCTCCGTGTAGACGTGCTTGCCGGCCGCGATGGCCTTCTTGATCGCCTCGACCCGTGCCGAGGTGACCTGCGCGTCGAAGTAGATGTCGATGGTGTCGTCGGCGAGCACCGCGTCCAGGTCGGCCGACCACTCGGTGAGGCCGTGCCGCGCGGCCATATCCTCCAGGGCGTGGGTTCTGCGGCCGACGAGCACCGGTTCGGGCCAGAGCACCTCGCCGCCGCCGAGGCCGAGGCCGCCCTGCTCGCGGATCGCGAGGATCGAGCGCACCAGGTGCTGCCGGTATCCCATGCGACCTGTGACGCCGTTCATGGCGATGCGCACTGTCCTGCGTGTCACGAAGTTCCCTCCATACAGCCGTAGCAAGCGCTTTCTACAGGGCATGACGCTAGCCTGCCGACAGCGGCCCGGACAAGAGGGGACGCCCCGATTACTCCCCGGAGGAAAGCGATGACAGTCACCCTGGCGGACGTGGCGGCTCGCGCCCGGGTGTCCCCGGCCACCGTCTCCCGTGTGCTGAACGGCAACTACCCGGTGGCCGCCTCGACGCGTGACCGGGTCCTGCGCGCGGTGGACGACCTGGACTACGTGCTCAACGGGCCTGCCAGCTCGCTCGCCGCGGCCACGTCGGACCTGGTGGGCATCCTGGTCAACGACATCGCCGACCCGTTCTTCGGGATCATGGCGGGAGCCGCCCAGTCCGAGATCGGCGGCCCGGGTGACGGCTCCGGCCGGGCGGGCGGCGAGAAGCTGGCCGTCGTCTGCAACACGGGCGGCTCCCCCGCCCGCGAGCTCACCTATCTCACCCTGCTCCAGCGCCAGCGAGCGGCGGCCGTGGTCCTGACCGGCGGAGCGCTGGAGGACCCGGTCCACCAGGCCGCGATCTCCGCGAAGCTGGCCAGGCTCGCCGACGCGGGCACCCGGATCGTCTTCTGCGGGCGCCCCCCGCTCCCGGGCGGCGGCGCGGTCGCCGCCTCCCTCGCCTTCGACAACCGGGGCGGCGGCCGGCGTCTGACCGAACACCTCGTCTCGCTCGGCCACCGGCGGATCGGCTACGTCGCGGGGCCCCGCGAGCGCACGACCACCCGCCACCGGCTGGAAGGCCACCGCGAGGCGATGCGGGCGGCGGGACTGTACGGGGAGGGGAACGGCTCCACGGCCCACCCCGACCTGGAACGCCTCACCGTCCACGGCCCCTACGACCGCCGCTCGGGGTACGAGGCCACACTGGAACTCCTGCGCCGCGATCCGGGCGTGACGGCGATCGTCGCCGCCAACGACACCGTGGCGCTGGGCGCGGGCGCCGCCGTCCGCGGCCAGGGGCTGCGCATCCCGCAGGACGTGTCGGTGGCCGGCTTCGACGACCTGCCGTTCTCGGTGGACGCCGTCCCCGCGCTGACGACCGTACGGCTGCCGCTGTTCGAGGCGGGGGCGCGGGCGGGCCGGCTCGCGATGGGCAAGGAGACCCCGCCACCCGGCGGCATCGCGACGATCGCGGCGGAGCTGATGGTGCGGGACTCGACGGCCCCGCCCCGGACGGGCTGAGGCGGCCGGGCGGGTGCGTGAAGGTTTCCACCTCCGGGCCCCGGATACCCGTATACGGACCGACGGAAGGAACACGCACGTGAAGCTCGCTTTCTCGACCCTCGGAGTTCCGGGGACCCCGATCCCCGAGGTCGTCCGGCTCGCCGCCGACCACGGTTACCAGGGGGTGGAGCTGCGCACCCACCCGGAGGAGGAGCCGGTCCATCCGGGGCTGTCACCAGCCGAGCGGAGCCAGGTGGCCGAGGAGTTCGCGCGGGGCGGGGTGGAGATCCTGGGCCTCGCCGGGTACGTGCGCGTGGCGGCCGACGGCGAGGACGAGACCGTGATCGCGGAACTCGCCCAGCTGGTCGAACTGGCCAGGGACCTGGGCGCGCGCCACGTCCGGGTGTTCCCCGGGGGCGGGGACCAGGACCTCGCGGAGGCCGACGCGGCAGCCGCCCGCAGGCTCGGCGCCGCCGCTCCGCACGCCGCCGACCACGACGTCCGCATCCTGCTGGAGACCCACGACTCGCACCGGGCCGGCGTGGACACCGCCCGGGTGGTGGGGACCGTGGGACACAAGCACATCGGCGCGCTGTGGGACGTCATGCACACCTGGCTGGCGGGCGAGGAGCCGGCCGCCAGCCACGCCGTGCTGGCCCCCCACCTGGGGTACGTACAGGTGAAGGACGTGGCGTCGGCCGACCGGACCGAGCCGCTGCCGCTGGGCGCGGGCGTGCTGCCGCTGGCCGCCTGCCTGGACACCCTGGACCCGGACAGCTGGGTCTGCTGGGAGTACGAGAAGCGCTGGTACCCCCAGGCGGCGGAGCTGCCGGCGCTGCTGGCGGCGGGGCGTGAGCACCTGCTGCGGCTGGGCGCGCCGAAGCAGTAGGCCGGACCCGCGCCGCGGGTGCCCGCGCGGGGGCGGGCGGCGCGGCCGGGGACATGCCGAGCACCGGTACGAGCAGGGCCGTGGTGGAGGCCCCGGCCGTGAAGCGCGCGGGGGCGCGGCCGCCCCGGAGGCCGTCGTTTCGTCCGCAATCTCCGGGCGGATACGAAATATGCCGCACGCTTCTCCAGCGACACCCTTGACCGGTAGTTACTTTCCATATATCCGTACAGTCTTGGAAGTTTCTTTCAGTACCGGAAGGAGCTCACGTGCACCACCGCACCTCCCGACGCGCTCTCCTCACCGCCGCTGCGGTCACCGCCGCAGCGGCCGCGACAGGCGCCGTCGCCCCCGGCGCCGCCGCCGGGGAGTCCGTCAGCGCCACCACGCACGACCGTCTCCGGCGGCTCGTCTCCGGCATGAGCCTGGAGGAGAAAGTCGGCCAGCTCTTCGTGATGCGGGTGTACGGGCACTCCGCCACCGAACCCGACCAGGCCGACATCGACGCCAACCTCACCGAGATCGGGGTGCGTACGGCCGCCGAGCTGATCTCCACGTACCACGTCGGCGGGATCATCTACTTCACCTGGGCGCACAACACCCGCGACCCGCACCAGATCGCCGAACTATCCAACGGCATCCAGCGGGCCGGGCTCGCCGGGCGCACGCCCGTGCCGCTGCTGATCTCCACCGACCAGGAGCACGGCATCGTCTGCCGGGTCGGTGAACCCGCCACCCTGCTTCCCGGCGCGATGGCACTGGGCGCGGGCGGTTCCCTCTCCGACGCCCGGCTCGCGGGCCGGATCGCGGGCGCCGAGCTGGCCGCCCTCGGAATCCGGCAGAACTACGCGCCGGACGCCGACGTCAACGTCAACCCGGCCAACCCGGTGATCGGCGTACGCTCCTTCGGCTCCGACCCCCGGTCGGTGGCCGGTCTCGTCGCCGCGCAGGTGAAGGGGTACCAGAGCGCCGGGGTCGCCGCCACCGCCAAGCACTTCCCCGGGCACGGCGACACCAACACCGACAGCCACACCGGCATCCCCTACATCCACCACACCCGGGAGCAGTGGGCCGAGCTGGACGCCCCGCCGTTCCGGGCGGCGATCGCCGCGGGCATCGACTCGATCATGACCGCGCACATCGTGGTGCCCGCCCTCGACGCCTCGGAGGACCCGGCGACGCTCTCGCACCCGATCCTCACCGGGGTGCTGCGCGAGGAGCTGGGTTACGACGGGGTCGTGGTCACCGACGCGCTGAACATGGAGGGGGTGCGCACGAAGTACGGCGACGACCGGGTGCCCGTGCTCGCGCTCAAGGCGGGCTGCGACCAGCTGCTGAACCCGCCGGACCTCGCCGTCGCCTGGAACGGCGTCCTGGCGGCCGTCAGGAGCGGCGAGATCAGCGAGGCCCGGATCGAGGAGTCGGTCCTGCGCATCCTGCGGCTGAAGGCGAAGCTCGGGCTGTTCCGCGATCCGTTCGTCAGCCGCCGGGGCGTGGACACGGTCGTCGGCACCCGCTCGCACCTGGCCGCCGCCGACCGGATCGCCGAGCACACCACCACCCTGCTCGCCAACTCCGGTGGCCTGCTCCCCCTTTCGCGCCTCTCCCACCGGAACATCCTGGTGGTCGGCGCCGACCCGGCCTCGCCGTCCGGCACCACGGGCCCGCCCACGGGCACGCTCGCCGCGGCCTTCGGCGAGCTCGGGTACACGGCGACCGCCCTGTCCACCGGCACGGCCCCCACCCAGGCCAGGATCGCCGAGGCGGTGGCCGCCGCGCATGGCAAGGACGCGGTGGTCGTGGGGACGTACAACGTCTCGATGACCAGCTCGCAGCGCACGCTGGTCAGGTCGCTCGCCGCGACCGGAGTCCCGGTGATCGCCGTGGCCATCCGCAATCCGTACGACATCGCCCGGCTGGAGGGGACGGGGTACGCGGCGAGCCTCGCCACGTACTCCTGGACGGACGTCGAACTGCGGGCGGCCGTACGGGTCATCGCGGGCGCCGCCCGCCCCGAGGGCAGGCTGCCGGTGCCCGTCCAGCGCGCCGACGACCCCTCGCGGGTGCTCCACCCGGTCGGCTACGGGCTCTCGTACTGAGCGGGGGCACACGGGCCGGAACCACCGAGGGGCCGCTCCCGCCGGGTTCGCTGTACGGAACCCGGCGGGAGCGGCCCGCTCCGGTGTCAGGGCGTCACGGACGCAGTGTGCCCTGGCCCCGCTCGGTCTTCATGTCCCGCTTGTCCAGACGCGCGTCGTACGGGGCGAGCGGCTTCGCCTTCGACGGGTCGGCCTGGACGGCCGCCGGGGCGACTCCGGCCCAGCGCAGGATGGCCGCGACGGCCTCGGCCTTCTCGTCGGCGAGGAGAGCGGACACCTTGGCCCCGTGGTTGGCGCCCGGCGCGGTGTAGACGTAGCTGTCCCGGGCGCCCGCGCCGAGACGGAAGGGCTCCGCACCCCACGGGTCGTTCTCGCCGTAGACGTACATCATCCGGTCGGCGTTGTGCCGGACCCAGCTGTCCACGTCCCGCATCGCCGACGGCTGGAACGTCATCGGGATGTCGCGCGGCACGAAGTTGCGCGGCGGCTGGTAGCCGTAGCGGCTCAGGTCGCCGAGCCACGGCTGCTTGATGTCCGGGGCTCCGAGCTGGGTGCCCGCCTGGTAGTAGTACGGGGTGTAGTTCGAGAGGCCCTGGTCGGCGTAGGCGGCGAAGCCGGAGATGCTGTCGACGGAGTCCCAGATCTCCTCGTCGCTCGCGGCGGCGGCATCGGCGGGGACGGCCTCGCAGTCGGCGACCAGGCTGTACTGCCAGAACGCCCAGACGTAGTCCATGACCACGGCCTCGTACGCCTTGTCGAGTGTGCCTACGGTGTTGAAGGTGTAGCCGTTCTCGGCGGCGAACGCCTCGAACTTCTTCTCCAGCGGCTCGCGGCGCACCAGCGCCTCGCGCTGCACCCCGGCCAGCCGGTCGCGGCAGTCCTTGGTGCCGACGTTGGCGAAGAACCGGTCGTAGGCCGAGTCCTCCTTGTTCACCACGTCGTTGGGCGCGACGTAGGCGACGACGCCGTCCATGTCCTTCGGGTAGAAGCGCTCGAAGTAGGTGGCGGTCATGCCGCCCTTCGAACCGCCCGTGGTCAGCCACTTCTTGGAGTAGATGCCCTTCAGCGCCTTGAAGACCCGGTGCTGGTCGCTGGCGGCCTGCCAGATGTCCAGCTTGGACCAGTCGGCGGGCGCCGGGCGGGACGGGGTGAAGAAACGGTACTCCAGAGACACCTGGTTGCCGTCGACGATCTGCGTCGGCTCGCTGCGGCTGGGATTGGTGGAGACGTTGTAGCCGCTGGTGAAGAAGACGGTCGGACGGCTCGTGTCCTTGTGCAGCAGTGTGAGGCGCTGCTGGAACGTGCCCTGGGACGGGCGCCGGTGGTCCACCGGCTGGGTGTAGTTGAGGACGAAGTAACGGTACCCGGGATACGGCTTCTCCTGGATCAGGCTCATTCCCGGGATGGCCAGGAGACGGTCCCTGATGTCCTCGCTGCTCGCCTCGCTGCTGATCGTGCTGCTCCGCGTCGCGGCCGGTTCCGCGGCGGTGGCCGCACCGGCCGAGGCTCCGGTCGCGCCGGCAGTGCCTATGAGCACCGCGAGCGACAGAACCCCTGTGAGCGCCTTGCGCATGCACCCTCCCCTTGATTCACGACATTCGCCGTGAACCTAGCGGGGGTGACACGTGCCACGCCAGACCCGGTGGACCCGGTCTTTCCCCAGGGCGTCAGCAGAGGACCCATCCGGTGGAGCCCGAACTGCCCGCGACCGCGCCCGTCGCGCGGACGCAGCGGTTGAGCGCGTAGACCGTGACCGGGCCCGCCCTCGTCGTGAAACGGCCCTTGTCGACCACCGGCCGGCCGCCGCGCGCCTGGAGAGAGACGCTCATGGCCCGGCGCGCGCCGGGCCGGCCGGCGACCGTCACCGCGCAGACGTAGGCGCGGCTCTTGTAGACGCGCAGCTCTCCCTTGGCGAAGGACACCGTCTTGGCCGGCCGGCCCGAGCAGGCGCCGGCGGCCTGGGCGGGGGTGCCCAGGGTGAGGGCGAGGGAGGCGAGCAGCGGCAGGACGAGCAGATACGCGAGGGTGTGCTTCCCGGCGTATCCCGGCGGTCTCGATGACCTCAGTGGTCTCACCCTTCCCATCGGCACATGGGCCGTGCCCGAGGCGTGCGCGTACATGCGTACGACGCGAGCGGTCGCCCGAAGGTTGCGTGGAGGGGGACCCGGTTGTCACACCGCCGTGCGCGGACGACGCGTCACACCACCGCCGGTTCGTCCTCGCCGATGAACGTGCGCCACAGCCGGGCGTACGCCCCGTCCCTCGCCAGCAGCTCGCTGTGCGTGCCGTCCTCGACGACCCGGCCGTGGTCCATCACCACGACCCGGTCCGCGCGGGCCGCCGTGGTCAGCCGGTGTGCCACGACCAGGGTGGTGCGGCGGCCGGTGAGCCGGTCGGTGGCCTGGTTGACCAGGCCCTCGGTGGCGAGGTCCAGGGCGGCCGTGGCCTCGTCGAGCAGCAGGATGTCCGGATCGACCAGCTCGGCGCGGGCGAGCGCGATCAGCTGGCGCTGGCCGGCCGAGAGGTTGCGGCCCCGCTCGGAGACCTCGTGCAGATAGCCGCCGTCGAGCGTGGCGATCATCTCGTGCGCGCCGACCGCCCGCGCCGCCGCCTCCACCTGCGCGTCGGTGGCGTCCGGCAGACCGTAGGCGATGGCGTCGCGGACCGTGCCGGCGAAGAGGTACGCCTCCTGCGGCACGACCCCGAGCCGGTGCCGGTACGCGGTCATGTCGAGCCTGCGCAGATCGGTGCCGTCCACCGTGACCCGGCCCGCCGTCGGGTCGTAGAACCGGGCGACGAGCTTGACGAGCGTGGACTTGCCCGCGCCCGTCTCACCGACGAAGGCGACCGTCTGACCCGCCGGGACGCGCAGGTCGATGCCGGTGAGCGCCTCCTCCTCACCGTTGTACGCGAAGGACACTCCCTCGAAGGCGATGTCGCCGCGCAGCGAGGGCACCTCCAGCGGCTCGTCGGGGTCGGCCGTGGAGGTCCGCTCCTGGAGGAGTTCCTGGATGCGGCCGAGGGAGACCGTGGCCTGCTGGTAGCCGTCGAAGACCTGGGAGAGCTGCTGCACGGGGGCGAAGAACAGCTCGATGTAGAGGAGGTAGGCGACCAGCGCCCCGGTCGTCAGCGTCCCGTTGTCGACGCGGCCGGCGCCGACGATCAGTACGGCGGCGGCTGCCACGGAGGACAGCAGCTGGACGAAGGGGAAGTAGACCGAGATGAGCCACTGGCCGCGCACCCGCGCCTCGCGGTAGTGGGCGCTGCTCGCGGCGTACCGCTCGGCGCCGTCGTGCTCGCGGCGGAACGCCTGCACGATGCGCAGTCCGGAGACGGACTCCTGGAGGTCGGCGTTGACGCCGCTGATCCGCTCACGGGCCAGCTCGTAGGCAGCGACGCTCTTGCGGCGGAAGAAGAACGTCCCGACGACCAGCACGGGCAGGGTGGCGAAGACGACCAGCGCCAGTTCGGCGTCGAGGACGAGCAGGGCGGCCATGATGCCGAAGAAGGTGACGACGGAGACGAAGGCCGTGACCAGGCCGGTCTGCAGGAAGGTGGACAGCGCGTCCACGTCCGTCGTCATCCGGGTCATGATCCGGCCGGTGAGCTCGCGCTCGTAGTAGTCGAGGCCGAGCCGCTGGAGCTGCGCGAATATCTTCAGGCGGAGCGAGTACAGGACGCGCTCACCGGTGCGGCCCGTCATCCGGGTCTCGCCGATCTGGGCGAGCCACTGCACGAGCACGACGAACAGGCCGATCCCGGAGGCGGCCCAGACCGCGCCGAGCGCCAGCTGGGTGACCCCCTCGTCGATGCCGTGCCTGATGAGGACGGGCAGGAGCAGGCCCATGCCGGCGTCGACCGCGACGAGTCCGAGGCTCACCAGCAGCGGCAGCCCGAAGCCGCGCAGCAGCCGGCGCAGGCCGTAGGACTCCTCGGGCCGTACGGCGCTCGCCTCGTCGATGTCCGGGGTGTCGGTGGCCGGCGGCAGCGCGTCGACCTGGGCCAGCAGTTCGGGGGTGGCGGACATGCCGTCCGCCACCGGGCCGCGCGGCTCCTCCTTGCGTATCCACAGCTCGGGGGTGATGCCGTGCTCGGCGTCGAACTCGGCCTCCAGCTCCTCCTTGAGCATCCGGTCGTCCTCGCGCACATCCGCCCTGACCGGCCGGTGGCCCGGCGAGGTGGCGCCCAGCTCGTCGGGGTCGGTGAGGAGGCGGCGGTAGAGCGCGGAGCGCTTCTCCAGCTCCGCGTGCGTACCGATGTCGGCGAGGCGGCCCCGGTCGAGGACGGCGATCCGGTCGGCGAGGGCGAGCGTGGAGCGGCGGTGGGCGATCAGGAGGGTGGTGCGGCCCGCCATCACCTGCTTGAGGGCTTCGTGGATCTCGTGCTCGACACGGGCGTCGACGGCGGAGGTGGCGTCGTCCAGGAGCAGCAGGCGGGGGTCGGTGAGGATGGCGCGCGCGAGCGCGACGCGCTGGCGCTGGCCGCCGGAGAGGGTGAGCCCGTGCTCGCCGACCTTGGTGTCGTAGCCGTGGGGCAGGTCCGTGATGAAGCCGTGGGCCTGCGCGGAGCGGGCGGCCTCCTCGATCTGCTCCTGGGTGGCTCCGGGGAGTCCGTACGCGATGTTGGCGCCGACCGTGTCGGAGAACAGGAAGCTGTCCTCGGGGACGAGCCCGATGGCCGCCCGCAGGGATTCCTGGGTGAGTTCGCGGACGTCGTGGCCGCCGACCAGGACGGCGCCGTGCGTCACGTCGTAGAAGCGGGGCAGCAGGAGCGAGACGGTGGACTTGCCGCTGCCGGACGCGCCGACGACGGCGACGGTCTCGCCGGGCTCGATGGTGAGCGAGAACCCGTCGAGGACGGGGCGCTCCTCGTCGTAACCGAAGCGGACGTCGTCGAACTCGACCCGGGCCGGGGCGTCGGCGGGGAGTTCCTTCGTGCCGTCCTTCATGTACGGCTCGGTGTCGATGAGCTCCAGGACGCGCTCCACACCGGCCCTGGCCTGCTGGCCGACGGTGAGGACCATGGCGAGCATCCGGACCGGGCCGACGAGCTGGGCGAGGTAGGTGGAGAAGGCGACGAACGTGCCCAGGGTTATCTCCCCCCGGGTGGCGAGCCAGCCGCCGAGCGCCAGCATCGCCACCTGCCCGAGCGCGGGCACGGCCTGGAGGGCGGGGGTGTAGCGGGAGTTCAGCTTGATGGTGCGCAGCCGGCCGGCGAAGAGCCTGCGGCCGACCTCGCGCAGCTTGCCGGTCTCCTGGTCCTCCTGGCCGAACCCCTTGACGACCCGGACTCCGGAGACGGCCCCGTCGACGACTCCCGCGACGGCTGCGGCCTGGCTCTGGGCGTACCAGGTGGCGGGGAAGAGGCGGGTGCGGGAGCGGCGGGCGATGAACCAGAGGGCGGGGGCGACGGCCAGGGCGACGAGGGTCAGGAGCGGCGAGAGCCACGCCATGATCACCAGGGAGATGACGAAGAGCAGGACGTTGCCGATCGTCATCGGGAGCATGAAGAGAAGCCCCTGGATCAGCTGGAGGTCGCTGGTGGCGCGCCCCACGACCTGTCCGGTGGACAGCTCGTCCTGCCGCTTCCCGTCGAGCCGGGTGATCGTCGTGTACATCTCGGTGCGCAGGTCGTGCTGGACGTCGAGGGCGAGCTTGCCGCCGTAGTAGCGCCTGATGTACGTGGCGACGTAGACGAGCACGGCCGCGCCCATGAGGAGCCCGGTCCAGACGGCGAGGGACCGGTTGTGGCTGACGACCACGTCGTCGATGATCACCTTGGTGATCAGCGGGACGAGGGCCATGACGGCCATACCGGCGAGCGAGGAGCCCAGCGCCAGCACCACGTTGCGCCGGTAACGCCACGCGTATCCGGCCAGCCGCCGGCCCCACCCCTGTTGCGCTTCGCCCTCCACCGATGCCTCCCTCTCGACCCGCTGTCCACCTGATCTGCCGGAGACGCCAACGCGCCGAGCAGCGGATTTCATTCCTCCGCGGCCCGGACGGGCCCCGGGGCACGGGCGGCGCCCCGGGGCCGGCCTCGTCACAGATGTGTCGGCTCGAACATCCTCAGCAGCGCCGGGAGCACCACCACGGAGGGGCCCGGGGCCGCCAGGGCCCTTGTGAGGTCCTCGGTGAGGGACTCCGGTGACGTGCGGACCGCGGGGACGCCGAAGGACTCGGCCAGGGCCACGAAGTCGGGGCGGGAGAGCTCCGTCCCGGTGGCCTCGCCGAACGCGCCCGTCATGTACTCGCGCAGGATGCCGTAGCCGCCGGCGTCGACGATCAGCCAGGTGACGGGGAGGGCGTACTGCCGTGCCGTGGCCAGTTCGGCGATCGAGTACATCGCGCCGCCGTCGCCCGAGACCGCGAGGACCGGCTTCGTGGGATCGGCCGCTGCGGCGCCGAGCGCCGCCGGGAAGCCGTAGCCGAGGCCGCCCGCGCCCTGGGCCGAGTGCATCGTGTTCGGGTGGCGGGCGTCGAACGCGGACCAGGCCCAGTACGCGAGGATCGTCATGTCCCAGAAGCTCGGCGCGGTGTCGGGCAGCGCCTCGCGTACCGAGGCGAGGACCCGCTGCTCCAGGGCGAGGTCCTGGGCGTCGATCCGGGCCCGTACCTTCTCCAGCAGCGTGCGGACCCGCTCGGCCGCCCCCGCCTCCTCGCGCGCCTCGACCGCGTCGAGGAGGCCGGCGAGCGCCTCCCGGGCGTCGGAGTGGATGCCGAGCGCGGGGTGGTTCGCCTCCAGCTTCCCCGCGTCGGCCTCGATCTGGATGATCCGTCCGCGCGGGCGGAAGGTGTGGTAGTTCGAGGAGAGCTCCCCCAGGCCCGAGCCGACGACCAGCAGGACGTCCGCGGACTCCAGGAAGTCGGTGGTGTGCCGGTCCTCCAGCCAGGAGCGCAGGGACAGCGGGTGCTCCCAGGGGAAGGCGCCCTTGCCGCCGAAGGTGGTGACGACCGGGGCGTCGATCCTCTCCGCGAGGGCGCGCAGCTTGCCCGCCGCGTCGGACCGTACGACTCCGCCGCCCGCGATGATCGCCGGCCGTTCGGCCTTCGACAGCAGGTGGGCGGCGGCGACGGTCAGCTCCGGGCGGGTACAGCTCGCGCGGGGTGGCGTCCATCGCCGTGACGACGGGCAGCACGGTCTCGGCGAGGAGCACGTCCTGCGGGATCTCCACCCAGACCGGGCCGTGCGGTGCGGTGAGCGCGGACTCCCAGGCGGCGGCGATCGCGGACGGGATCTGGGAGGCGGTACGCACGGTGTGCACCGACTTCACGATGTCGCGGAACGACGCCTTCTGGTCGCGGAGCTCATGCAGGTAGCCGTGGCGGCCGCCGCCCAGACCCGCGGCCGGGATCTGGCTGGAGATGGCGAGCACCGGGGCGGAGGCGGACGCCGCCTCCTGGAGCGCGGCGAGCGAGGTGAGGGCGCCGGGCCCGGTGGAGAGCAGCAGCGGGGCGGCCTCGCCCGTGACACGGCCGTAGGCGTCGGCGGCGAAGCCCGCGTTGTTCTCCACGCGCAGGCCGATGTACGTGAGGGAGGAGCGGCGCAGCGCGTCGAACATGCCGAGCGCGTGCTGGCCGGGCAGCCCGAAGACGGTCGTGGCACCGAGGCCCTGGAGGCTCTCGACGACGAGGTCGCCGCCGTTGCGGCCGGGCGGCGGGCTGAGCGCCGCCTCGGCCTGCGCGGGGGTGAGCCGGGGGCGGTCGTCGTGGTCGTGGCTCACTTCGTACGGGCCTCTGCGATCTGGCGGGCCATGATCGTGGTCAGTTCGTACGCCGTGTGGGACGCGGCGACGGAGGTGATCTCGGCGTGGTCGTACGCGGGGGCGACCTCGACCAGGTCGGCGGAGACCAGGTTGCAGGAGGAGAGCCCGCGCAGGATCTCCAGCAGCTCACGCGAGGTGAGGCCGCCGGCCTCGGGGGTGCCGGTGCCGGGCGCGTGGGCCGGGTCCAGGACGTCGATGTCGATGGAGATGTAGAGCGGGCGGTCGCCGATCCGCCCGCGCAGCTGGTCGGCGATCTCGTCGACTCCCCTGCGCATGACGTCGGCGGAGGTGACGATGCCGAAGCCCATCTTGGCGTCGTCGGTGAGGTCCTGCTTGCCGTACAGCGGGCCGCGCGTGCCGACGTGCGAGAGCGCCTCGGTGTCGAGGATGCCCTCCTCGACGGCCCGGCGGAACGGGGTGCCGTGGGTGTACTCGGCGCCGAAGTAGGTGTCCCAGGTGTCCAGGTGCGCGTCGAAGTGGAGCAGGGCGACGGGGCCGTGCTTCTTGGCGACGGAGCGCAGCAGAGGCAGAGCGATGGTGTGGTCGCCGCCGAGTGTCATGAGACGGGCGCCGGTGCCGAGCAGGTCGTCGGCGGCGGCCTCGATCGTGTCGACGGCCTCGTTGATGTCGAACGGGTTCGCGGCGATGTCACCGGCGTCGGCGATCTGCGCGAGGGCGAACGGGGAGGCGTCCTGGGCGGGGTTGTAGGGGCGCAGGAGCCGCGACGCCTCCCGGATCGCGTTGCCGCCGAAGCGGGCCCCTGGCCGGTAGGAGACCCCGCTGTCGAAGGGCACGCCGACCACGGCGACATCGGCGGTGCCGACCTCGTCCAGCCGGGGCAGCCGGGCGAAGGTCGCGGGTCCGGCGTACCTCGGGACGCGGGAGGAGTCGACGGGACCGCGCGGCGTTTCGTTGCTGCTCATGGGGCGGAGTGCCTTTCCTTCGATTTCTTGCGTTCTTCGAGTGTGCGGGATCGCGGGGGTCCGTGGTCCGCCGCCGGACGCCCGGCACCCGACTACCGGGCGCAGACGACGCTAGGTGGCCGATCAGCGGCCATGAAGCGTACGTTTCATCCATCCTCGTCGCATTGAATGGATGAACCGTCCATGCCGGACTCCCCCATGGCCCCTTCTGCCCCGCCCACCCCACCCGTCCCGCTGGCCGAGCTGCTGGCCAGGGAGGAGCTGGGGCTGCGCCTGATCGCCGGGCCCGTCCACGCGGACCTGCTGTGGGTGCACACCTCCGAGATGGCCGACCCGTACCCGTACCTCCTCGGGGGCGAGCTGCTGCTGAGCGCCGGGGTGCTGCTGAAGGACCCGGACACCTATGTCGCCAGGCTCGTGGCGGCGGGGGCGGCGGCGCTCGGCTTCGGAGTGGCGCCGGTGCACGACACCGTGCCCCCGGCGCTGGTCGAGGCGTGCGACCGGCACGGCCTGCCGCTCGTCGAGGTGCCGCCCGAGACGCCGTTCACCACGATCGCGCGGGCGGTGTGGCGGCTGATGGCGGAGGCCAGGCACCGGGAGCTGCGCCGGGTGACCCGCGCCCAGCAGGCCCTGGCCTCGGCGGCGGCCAGGCCCGACCCGGTGCCCGCGGTGCTGCACCAGCTGGCCGTGCGGCTGGCGGGGCGGGCGGCCCTGCTGACCGCCGACGGCGAGGAGCTGCACGCGGCGGGCCGCCACCCGGCCCCGGCGGCGCAGGAGGCCCTGGCGCGCCTGGCCCGGGTCGTCTCCCCGGCGATCCCCGGAGCTGCCGGAACTACCGGAGCCCGCACCGATCCGGCTCCCGCGTCCGCCACGGACACGGTCGGCGGCACGCAGCTGTCCGCGTATCCGCTCGGCGGGGGCCAGGGCCTTGTCCTCGCCCTGTCGGCGGACCGGCGCGAGCCGGGGGACCACACCGTGGCCGGTATCGCGGTCGTCCTGCTCTCCCTGCTGACCGCCCCGCACCAGGGCGCCGGCGCGGCGGGGCGGGCGGCCGCGCTCGTACGGCTGCTGCTCGGCGCCGCGCCGAAGGACGTCACCCCGCTCCTGGGCCCGGCCGACCGGTGGACGGTGGTGCACGCGCGCCGCACGGGCGGCGGCCCCGCCGATCCGCTCACCGCCGGGGCACTCGGTACGGCGCTGGGCTCCGCCCTCCTCGACGCCGACCGCCATGCCGTTCGTGTCCTGGTCACCGACCCCGGCCGGATCACCCCGCAGCCCGGCTGGACGCTCGGCGCATCGGCCCCCGCGCCGGTCGCGGACCTGGCGGCGGCCGACGCCCAGGCGGCCCGCGCCCTGGGCCGAGCGGAGGCCACCCGCACCCCGCTCTCCGTACACCGCCCCACGAGCGGCCTCGCGGACCTGGTCCCCCGCGACCAGGCCGAGGCCCACGCCGCCGCCCTCCTCGCCCCGCTCACCGAACCGCTGACCGAGACCCTGCGCTGCTGGCTGAGCCTGCACGGCAGCTGGGACCGCACGGCGGTCGCGCTCCAGGTCCACCGCAACACGGTGCGCCAGCGCATCACCCGCTGCGCGGCGCTGCTGGACGCGGACCTGGACGACATGGACGTGCGCACCGAGCTGTGGTTCGCCCTCAGCGCTTCGTGACCCGGAGTCGGATCGGCAGATTTCGGCTACGCGATGTCGCCCGTCCACATGCGCCTCCCGAGTTCGTCCAACTCGGCCCGTCACTCCTCGTACCCGGGCAGAGCCCGTCCCAGGAGTCGCCAGAAGTCCGTCCCGTGCCCGGGTACGCGCACATGGGCGAGCTCATGGGCGATCACGTGGCCGACACGGTGCATGGCAGTTGGAACAGCGGCCATCCCAGACGCAGGTCGGCCTTGCCGCGCTCGCTCGTCGCGCGGTGACCGCACGTTGGCCGTGCGGAATCCCAGCAGCATGCCGGCCCCTCACCGCCGTCAGCGTAGGAGGTGGGCCCGAGAGCGGCGCGCCCTGGTTCCGGCCGCGCCGCTGCGGAGCTGTCGTGAGCCCTTGGGAGAGCCCTCGGATCAGTGGAGCTTGTTGACGGCGGTCTTCGTCGTGGTGCGGAAGGCGGTCAGCGGGGCGTCCTCGAAGTCGCCCACCTGGCCCCAGCGGACGAAGGTGACGGTGCGGCCGTCGCGCCCGACGGAGAAGAGGTGGATGTCCGTGATGCCGATCTGCGGGTCTGCGGTGTCCAGGCTGTAGACCCAGGCGCCCTCCTCGACGGCGAGCGCGCCGTGGGAGGCGCTGACGGCCTGCAGGCCCGGGTTCTGCTGCTCCAGCAGGGGGCCGCAGCCGGCGAGGGCCTTGCGGAGGGTGTCGACCAGCTTCACGGCGTCGGCCTCGGTGGGGGCGACGGTGGTGATCTGGACGCCGTTGGTGTCGAGCTCGGTGCTGAACTCGCGGTAGCGGGTGTTCTGCGCCGGGATCTTGTACGGGGCGCAGAGGGCGCCGCCGTTCTCCGGGATGCCGGTGAAGACCTGGGTGGCGGTCCAGGGCGTCGACGACGGCGGCATCTGGGAGGCGGCGAGGAAGGCGGGCTGGGCAGCGGCCTGCGCCGGGGCCGTGGCGAGGGCCGCGAGGCCCAGGGCGGCAGCGGCGGCGGTGGCGAGTGCGGTACGGAGCTTGTTCATGGTGATGTGTCCCCCGTCGGGTCGTTCGGTCAGTGCTCAACCAGCGTCGGGCCGGCGCCCGCCGCCTGCAACGGTGACGCGCCCACCATCCGTCCCGGAACCATTCCACCTCCGCTGACGTGCAAGGACGTAAAGGGTGGGACGCAGGGTCGAGGGGGATGGAATGCCGAAGGACGCCGCCGTCGAGGAATTCGCGCGGCTCGTGCGCGCGCTGAAGGCGCGGGACGGGAGGAGTTACGAGGCGTTGGGCCGGCGCCTGAGCGTCAGCGCGTCCACCCTCCACCGTTATTGCTCCGGCGCGACCGTCCCGGAGGAGTTCGCCGTGGTCGACCGCCTCGCGCTGCTGTGCGGGACGGACGAGGAGGAGCGGCGGGCCCTGGAGGTGGCCTGGACCCGCGCGGACACCGCCCGCCGCCCTCCGGCACCGCAACCCGGCGCGGAGCCGGTGCCCGAGCCCGGCTTGGAGTCGGCGCCCGACCGCGGCCCGGAGCCGCATCCGGCTCCGGAACCCGCGCCGGCCCCGGAGGCGCCCCCCGAGCCCGAGCTGGAACCCGTGCACGCGCGCGTGCCGGGCCTCCCGTCCGAGCGGCGAAAGCGCCGGTGGGGGTGGGTGGGCGTGGTCTGCGGGGCGCTGGCGGTCGTGGGGACGGTGACGATCGGAGCCGTACTCCTGCCCGGGAACACCCGGGAGCGGGCCGCCGAACCACCGGCGCCGCTGACGTGGACGGTCGCCTCGCACATCTGGGAGAACGGGTGCGGGCACACCTACCTCGTGGAGCGGACGCCCCCTCCCCCGCCGGAGGCGGCCGACGCGCGGAGCTGGGCGGCGGCGCAGGGGGCCGTGGACGGCGGGGAGACGCTGGTGCGGGTGTCGGTGCAGGGGAAGGGCGCGGCGGCGGTGGTGCTCCAGGCTCTGCACGTGCGGGTGGTGGAGCGGGGCGCGCCGCTGCCGTGGGCGGCGTACCGGATGGACGGCGGGTGCGGCGGGGCGGTGACGCCGCGCCGTTTCGAGGTGGACCTGGACCCGCCGCGGCCGGTGGCGCGGGCGCTGGACGGGTACGACGCCTCCGGGGAGGAGGGCCGGACGCTCCCGGCGGTCTCCTTCCCGTACGCGGTCAGCGCCGCCGATCCGGAGGAACTGCTGGTCTCGGCGAAGGCGGCGGGGTGCGACTGCCGCTGGTACCTGGAGCTGGAGTGGAGCTCGGAGGGGCGCACGGGCACCGCCCGGATCACGGACAGCGGCGGGAAGCCGTTCCGGACGAACGGGACCGCGGGGAGGCCGGTCCATGAGTACGACGCCGCCGGAGGGCGCTGGATCACAGTCGAGAGCTCTGGACAGAGCGGGTGACCGATGGGTAACTTCGAGGGAGCACCCTGAGCAAGCGCTTAGACAAAGCGTCAGGGGCGTCGGACCAGGACAGGAACCCAAGGAGGCACCCCGTGCGCCGTACGGTATTCAACGAGGACCACGAGGCGTACCGGGAGACCCTTCGCGCCTTCATCGAGGCCGAGGTCGTGCCCGTCTACGACGAGTGGTTCGCCGCGGGCCAGGCCCCGCGCGAGTTCTACCACAAGCTCGGCGAGCTGGGCGTCTTCGGCATCTCGGTCGAGGAGGAGTTCGGCGGCGCGGGTGTCGACTCGCACAAGTACGAGGCCGTGCTCCAGGAGGAGTGCGCCCGCGCGGGCGTCTCCTTCGGCGGCTCCGGGGTGCACGTCCTGCTCGGCCTCCCGTACATCAAGATGCTCGCCACGGGCGACCAGAAGAAGCGCTGGCTCCCCAAGTTCGTCAGCGGTGAGGAGATGTGGGCCCTCGCGATGACCGAGCCGGGCACCGGTTCCGACGTCGCGGGCATGAAGACCAACGCCAAGCTCTCCGAGGACGGCACGCACTACGTCCTCAACGGCTCGAAGACCTTCATCACCGGCGGTGTGCACGCCGACCGGGTGATCGTCTGCGCCCGTACCTCCGCCCCGCGCGAGGACGACCGCCGCTTCGGCATCTCGCTCTTCGCCGTCGACACCAAGTCCGAGGGCTACTCGATCGGCCGCAAGCTCGACAAGCTGGGCCTGAGGGTCTCCGACACCGCCGAGCTGGCGTTCGTCGACGTGAAGGTGCCGGTCGAGGACCTGCTCGGCGAGGAGAACAAGGGCTTCGGCTACCTGGGCACCAACCTGGCGTCCGAGCGCTGGGGCATCGCGTTCGGCGCGTACGCGCAGGCCGCCGCCGCCGTCCGCTTCGCCCAGCAGTACGTCCAGGACCGCACCGTCTTCGGCAAGACGGTCGCCTCCTTCCAGAACACCAAGTTCGAGCTGGCCGCCTGCCAGGCCGAGGTGGACGCGGCCCAGGCCGTCGCCGACCGCGCCCTGGAGGCACTGGACGCCGGTGAGCTGACCGCCGCCGAGGCCGCGTCCGCCAAGCTCTTCTGCACCGAGGTCGCCCACCGCGTCATCGACCGCTGCCTCCAGCTGCACGGCGGCTACGGCTTCATGAACGAGTACCCGATCGCCCGCCTGTACGCCGACAACCGGGTCAACCGGATCTACGGCGGCACGAGCGAGGTCATGAAGTCGATCATCGCCAAGTCGATGGGCCTGTAGGGCGGTTACGTTCCCTCCATGAGCGAAGCACTCGGCTCCCTGCTCGATCTGCTCGACCTGGAGCGGATCGAACGGGACATCTTCCGGGGCACGAGCCGTTCCGCGGTCGTGCCCCGGGTCTTCGGCGGACAGGTCGCGGCCCAGGCGCTGGTCGCCGCGGGCCGGACCGTCCCCGCGGACCGGACGGCCCACTCCCTGCACTCCTACTTCCTGCGCATGGGTGATCCCGGGGCCCCGATCGTCTACACCGTCGACCGCATCCGCGACGGCCGGTCCTTCACCACCCGGCGGGTCGTCGCCGTCCAGCACGGGCAGCCCGTCTTCCACCTCTCGGCGTCCTTCCAGACGTACGAGGAGGGGCTGGACCACCAGGCGGCCATGCCGCCCGCGCCGGACCCCGAGACGCTGCCCACCGCGGCGGAGATGCTGCCCCGGTACGCCGACCGGTTCGTCGATCCGGGGGTCCCGGAACGCCTCCTGGAGGCACGGGCGGCGGTCGACCTGCGGTACTGCGGCGCCCCGCCCTTCGCCACGGTCGGCGATCCGCGCGAACCTCGCTCCCAGGTGTGGTTCCGGACCAACGGCAAGCTCGCGGACGACCCGCTGCTCCACCTCTGCATGGCCACGTACGTCTCCGACATGACGCTGCTGGACTCGGTGCTGCTGGCCCACGGGCGCGGCGGCTGGGCGGTCGGGGACGTGGTGGGCGCCAGTCTCGACCACGCGATGTGGTTCCACCGGCCCTTCCGCGCGGACGAATGGCTGCTGTACGACCAGGAGTCGCCGTCCGCCTCCGGCGGGCGCGGGCTCGGCCAGGCCCGCATCTACACCCAGGACGGCCGCCTCGCGATCACCGTCATCCAGGAGGGCGTGATCCGTACCCCGCGGGGCTGACCGGCCACACCCCCCTGATCCGGACATACTCCCTCCATGACCGAGACAGGAAGTACGGATGGGGAATCCACGTCCACCGTCGTCGTCGCGGCGCTCGCCAATCTGGGCATCGCCGTGGCGAAGGCGGTCGCCGGACTGATCAGCGGGTCGAGCGCGATGCTCTCGGAGGCGGCGCACTCGGTCGCCGACACCGTCACCGAGGTCATGCTCCTGACCGCGCTCCGGCGCAGCGCGAAGCCGGCCGACGAGGAGCACCCGCTCGGCTACGGCCCCGAGCGCTACATCTGGGCGATGCTCGCCTCCATCGCGACGTTCGTCGGCGGCGCCGTCTTCTCCGTCTACGACGGGGTGCACACCCTCGTCGAGGGCGAGGAGCTGGGCGACCCCCTCGTCTCGTACCTCGTGCTGGGCGTGGCCTTCCTGCTGGAGGGCTTCTCCCTGCGCACGGGCGTCAGGCAGGTCCGCCGCGAGGCCGCTCGGCTGCACTCCCCCGCCGGCTTCTATCTGCGCCACACACCCGACACGGCCGTCAAGGCGGTCGTGATGGAGGACTCCGCCGCGCTGATCGGGCTGCTGCTCGCCGCGGGCGGCCTGCTCGGCGGCCAGCTCTCCGGCTCCGGCGTCTGGGACGGCGTCGCCTCGGTCCTGATCGGCGTCCTGCTGGTGTACGTGGCCTGGGTGCTCGGCCGCTCCAACGCCCAGCTGCTGATCGGCCGTCCGCTGCCGGAGGCGATGCGCGACGGCGTACGCGAGGAACTGCTCTCGGTCCCGCACATCATGGGCGTGATCGAGCTGACCACCCTCATCCAGGGCCCGGCGGAGATCCTGATCGCCGCCAAGGTCGACTTCCGGGACATGGCGAGCGCCGAGCAGGTGGAGTGGGCGTGCGAGGAGGCGGAGGCGCGGTTGCGGGAACGCTTCCCCGCTGTCCGCCGGGTCTATCTGGACCCCACCCCGGGGCCGGAACAGCGGCACGGGGGCCGCTCCGCGCCGGATCGCGGGTGATCGCGGGAGTGCGGGCGCGCCCGGCGCTCCGGACCGGTCAGAGGAGTCCGGCCGCGTCCAGCAGGTAGTCGGTCATCGGGTCGTAGAAGCGCGGATCGGTGACGTGGTCGTCCAGCGGCACCGTCACCTGGAGCGTGCCCTCCGCCTCGGCGAGGAACAGCGCGGGGTCGTTGGAGTCCGCGTACCCGACCGCGTCGACGCCCCGCTGACCGGCGCAGCCGGCCCACCCGTGGTCGGCCACGACCAGGTCGGGACGCGGCCGGCCCTCGCGCTCCAGACCGTCCAGGATCGCCGCCATCGGGGCCGGCGAATGGGTGTGCCACAGCGAGGCCCCGCGCTCCAGGACGGCGACGTCCGCGAACTGGAAGACCATGCCCTCGTCCGTCATCAGCCCTCGCGGAATCCGTACGATCTCGCAGCCGGCGGCCCGCAGCGCGTCCGCGGTCTGCCGGTGCACGTCCAGCAGGCCGCCCGGGTGACCGGTCGCGAACAGCACCCGCTCCGAGTCGGCGGCGGCCTTGCGCAGCCGCGCCGCCATCCGCTCCAGGGCGTCGACGGTCAGCTCGGGATCGATGGTGTCCTGCCCGAACCGGTGTCCGGGATCGTCGTTGACCCCGCAGCGCTCCGCCATCACGGCGAGCACGTCCTGCTCGTCGGTCCAGCGGTCGCCGAGCTCCAGACCCAGCCAGTAGTGACGGTCACCGTTGGCGAGCTTGCGGTAGTGCGAGAGGTTGTTGTCGCGCGGGGTGGCGACGTCTCCCGCGATGCGCGTACGGACGAGGTGGTCGACGAGGGCGGCGCGGCTGGGTATCGGCATGAACCCATTGTGCCGCCAGGTGTGCGCGGTGTGCCGGGTGTCTTGCACGGCGGACAGAGGGGCGACGGGCGGCTCCGGCGGATGCCCGTGCGCCCGCCGGAACCGCCCGCTCGCCGCCCCTACCGGCTCACGGGCACTTCACCCGGGGGTTGTAGGGCGCGAAGAGGCCGCTGGGGTTGTCCTTCCACAGCCACACGTGCAGGGAGTAGTGCACGGGCAGGCCCGGGATGTCGGCGAAGGGGCCGTCGAACGCCTGGCCGAACATCTTCGGCCGGTCGCCGGTGGTCCCCGTGTCCTGGTCGGCGTCGCGCACGATGTACTCCACCGCCACCAGCTGCCGCTTCCCCTTCTTGTCCGGCGCGTAGAGCAGGGCTGCCGGGCGCCCGGGGTGGACGGAGCCGATGTTGTCCTTGTTGGCGTAGTGGTAGCCCATGCCGCCCTCGACGGGGTGGCTGACGCACCGGTCGGTGCTCTCGAAGTCGGCCTCTTCGGCGAGTTCCGGCGAGTGGAAGGCTCCGGTGGCCGCGGCGGCGGTGTCGAGGTCGTGGTGCGGATCGCCTCCGGTACCGGGGCTCGCGGCGATGGTCAGCGAGGCCAGGGCGGCGAGGGAGATGCCGACTGCGATCGGTCGTGCGCGCATGGACGTGCTCCTGTTCGGTGCTGGATCTCGCGGTCGGGGACCTGCCACCGGGGAGAGAGTGCGGTGGCGTCCGCCGCGACACTCCGAGCTTGTACGCGCGTCAGGCGGGACGCACACACTCCGCATCCGTTCGGGCACACTCCGTGCGCCGGCGGCCTACGCGGGCACCTCGGAGCAGGCCGCGGCCGCGAAGGCGCCGCGTGCCAGCCGGTGCAGCAGCGCCGCCGTCGCGTCGCGGTCCGGCAGGGCGCCGGTGAGGTGCGGGGTGGAGTTGAGCAGACCGAAGACCGCGTGGACGGTCATCCGGGCCTCGGCCTCGGCCAGGGCCGGGTAGAGGGCGCGGACCGCCTCGACCCAGACCTCGACGTACTGCCGCTGGAGCCGGCGCACCCGTTTGCGGTCGGCTTCCCGCAGGCGGTCCAGCTCGCGGTCGTGGAGGGTGATCAGGGGGCGGTCGTCGAGGGCGAAGTCGATGTGGCCCTCGATGAGCGCGTCGAGGAGCGACCCGGGCGAGCCGTCACCGGCCGCCGCGTCCTGCGACACGCGCGTCCGCCCGCCGTCCAGGAGCCGCTCGCTGATGCCCACCAGCAGCTCGGCGAGCATCGCGTCCTTCCCGGCGAAGTGCCGGTAGAGGCCGGGACCGCTGATGCCGACGGCGGCCCCTATCTCGTCGACGCCCACTCCGTGGAAGCCGCGCTCGGCGAAGAGGCGTGCCGCCTCCCGGAGGATCTGCTCGCGGCGGGTGGGAGCCGCGACTCGGGTGGTGGCATGGGTGCTCATGGGATTCATTCTAGACAGGGCCGTTAGCGCTCGTTAACCTGAGCGCAACACGTTAACGGTCACTAACCAGTGCGGTACGGGCAAGGGGGCTCCAACGATGCAGCAGGCACCGGTCCTGACGAGCGCGGCCGATCCCGCCTCGGAGGTCTGGAAGGCCAACGAGGCGGCGCACCACGCGCTCGCCGACGAGCTGCGGACGCGGCTCGCCACGGCACGGCTCGGCGGGGGTGAGAAGGCCCGCGCCCGGCATGTGGCACGCGGCAAGCTGCTGCCCCGGGAGCGGGTGGACACCCTCCTGGACGCGGGCTCGCCCTTCCTGGAGCTGGCCCCGCTGGCGGCCGAGGGGCTGTACGAGGGCGCGGCCCCGGCGGCGGGCGTGATCGCCGGGATCGGCCGGGTCAGCGGCCGGGAGTGCGTGATCGTCGCCAACGACGCCACCGTCAAGGGCGGCACGTACTACCCGATGACCGTGAAGAAGCACCTGCGGGCCCAGGAGGTGGCGCTGGAGAACCGGCTGCCCTGCCTGTACCTGGTCGACTCGGGCGGCGCCTTCCTGCCGATGCAGGACGAGGTGTTCCCCGACCGCGACCACTTCGGACGGATCTTCTACAACCAGGCGCGGATGTCGGGCGCCGGTATCCCGCAGATCGCCGCGGTGCTCGGTTCCTGCACGGCGGGCGGGGCGTACGTCCCCGCGATGAGCGACGAGGCCGTGATCGTCCGCAACCAGGGCACGATCTTCCTCGGCGGTCCGCCCCTGGTGAAGGCCGCGACCGGCGAGGTCGTGACGGCCGAGGAGCTGGGCGGCGGCGAGGTGCACTCACGGACCTCGGGCGTGACCGACCATCTCGCCGAGGACGACGCGCACGCGCTGCGGATCGTGCGGAACATCGTGGCCACCCTGCCCGCGCGGGCCCCGCTCCCGTGGCCGGTGCGGCCCGCCGAGGAGCCGAAGACCGACCCGGCCGGGCTCTACGGGGCGGTGCCCGTCGACTCGCGGACCCCCTACGACGTACGGGAAGTGATCGCCCGGGTCGTGGACGGCTCGCGCTTCGCGGAGTTCAAGGCGGAGTACGGGACCACGCTCGTCACCGGCTTCGCGCAGATCCACGGCCACCCCGTCGGCATCGTCGCGAACAACGGCATCCTGTTCTCCGAGTCCGCCCAGAAGGGCGCCCACTTCATCGAGCTGTGCGACCAGCGCGGCATCCCGCTGGTGTTCCTCCAGAACATCTCCGGCTTCATGGTCGGCCGCGACTACGAGGCCGGCGGCATCGCCAAGCACGGCGCGAAGATGGTCACCGCCGTCGCCTGCACCCGGGTCCCCAAGCTGACCGTGGTGGTCGGCGGGTCCTACGGCGCGGGCAACTACTCGATGTGCGGGCGCGCCTACAGCCCCCGCTTCCTGTGGATGTGGCCCAACGCGAAGATCTCCGTCATGGGCGGCGAGCAGGCCGCGTCGGTGCTCGCCACCGTCAAGCGCGACCAGCTCGGCGACGACTGGAGCGCCGGGGACGAGGAAGATTTCAAGGCCCCGATCCGCGCCCGGTACGAAGAGCAGGGCAACGCGTACTACGCCACCGCCCGGCTCTGGGACGACGGGGTGATCGACCCGCTGGAGACCCGGCGGGTGCTGGGGCTCGCTCTGACCGCCTGTGCCAACGCCCCGCTGGGTGAACCCCAGTTCGGCGTCTTCCGGATGTGATGTGAGGACTTCCATGTTCAGCACTGTTCTGGTCGCCAACCGAGGCGAGATCGCCGTCCGGGTCATCCGGACCCTGCGCGAGCTCGGCGTGCGGTCGGTCGCCGTCTTCAGCGACGCGGACGCGGACGCCCGGCACGTACGGGAGGCCGATACGGCGGTACGGATCGGGCCCGCGCCCGCCGCCGAGAGCTACCTCTGCGTGGAACGTCTGCTGGACGCCGCCCGGCGCACCGGCGCCGAGGCCGTCCACCCCGGGTACGGCTTCCTCGCGGAGAACGCGGGCTTCGCGCAGGCGTGCGCCGAGGCCGGTCTCGTCTTCATCGGACCGCCCGCCTCCGCGATCTCGCTGATGGGCGACAAGATCCGGGCCAAGGAGACGGTCGCGGCGGCGGGCGTCCCGGTCGTTCCCGGCTCCTCGGGCAGCGGGCTCACCGACGCCCAACTGGCCGCCTCCGCCCGCGAGATCGCCATGCCCGTCCTGCTGAAGCCCTCGGCGGGCGGCGGTGGCAAGGGCATGCGCCTGGTGCGCGACGAGAGCCTGCTCGCGGACGAGATCGCGGCGGCGCGGCGCGAGGCCCGCGCCTCCTTCGGCGACGACACCCTTCTGGTGGAGCGGTGGATCGACCGCCCGCGCCACATCGAGATCCAGGTCCTGGCCGACGGCCACGGGAACGTGGTGCACCTCGGTGAGCGCGAGTGCTCCCTCCAGCGCCGCCACCAGAAGATCATCGAGGAGGCCCCCTCGGTCCTGCTCGACGAGGCGACCCGGGCCGCGATGGGCGAGGCGGCCGTGCAGGCGGCCCGCTCCTGCGGCTATGTGGGCGCGGGCACGGTGGAGTTCATCGTGCCGGGCGACGACCCCGGCGCGTACTGCTTCATGGAGATGAACACCCGCCTCCAGGTCGAGCACCCGGTGACCGAGCTCATCACCGGACTCGACCTCGTCGAGTGGCAGCTGCGGATCGCCGCGGGCGAACGCCTCCCCTACGGGCAGGACGACATCACACTCACCGGTCACGCCATCGAGGCCCGCGTCTGCGCCGAGGACCCGTCCCGGGGCTTCCTGCCCTCCGGCGGTACGGTGCTGCGGCTGAGCGAGCCGCAGGGCGGCGGGGTCCGCACGGACTCCGGGCTCAGCGAGGGGGTGGCGGTCGGCAGCACGTACGACCCGATGCTGTCGAAGGTCATCGCGTACGGCCCCGACCGGGCGACGGCCCTGCGCCGGCTGCGGGCGGCCCTCGCGGGCACGGTGGTGCTCGGCGTCCCGACCAACGCGGGCTTCCTGCGCCGGCTGCTCGCCCACCCGGCGGTGGCAGCGGGCGAGCTGGACACCGGTCTCGTGGAGCGCGAGGTGGCGGGCCTGGTCCCGGACGGCGTACCCGAGGAGGTGTACGGGGCGGCCGCGCTGCTGCGGCAGTCCTCCCCCGCCGCACCGCCCGGCACCTGGGCGGACCCGTTCTCCGCGCCGGACGGCTGGCGTATGGGCGGCACTCCGGCTCCGGTCGTCCGGCACTTCCGGGTGCCCGGACACGAGCCGGTGCGGACCGCGCTGCGCCCGTGGCCGACCGGGGCCGAGCTGACGATCGGGCTCACCGCGGACGGCGGCGGCCGGGCCGGGGACGTCCAGACGGACGCCTGCGGGCCGGTCCCGCCGCAGCCGGGCGCGCGGGCGGCCCGGCTCGTCGTCGGGTCCGGCCACCGGATCACCGTCGAGATCGACGGCCTGACCCACACCTTCGACCACGCCACCTCGCCCGAGGGCAGCTGGCTGGGCCGGGACGGCGACACCTGGCACGTCCAGGACCACGACCCGGTGGAGGCGTCCCTCAGCGGCGCGGGCCGCGCCGGGCTCGACACGCTGGCCGCGCCCATGCCGGGGACCGTCACCGTGGTGAAGGTCGCCGTAGGGGACGAGGTGGCCGCCGGACAGAGCCTGCTCGTCGTCGAGGCGATGAAGATGGAGCACGTCATCTCCGCGCCGCACGCCGGGACCGTGACCGCGATCGACGTCACGGCGGGCGCCACCGTCGCCATGGACCAGGTGCTGGCCGTCGTGACCGCCGGGGAGGAATCATGACCGGGGGACTTCCCCAGCGGGTGCCCGCCGAGGGGCTGCCGCCCCGGGTCCGCATCCACGAGGTCGGGGCCCGCGACGGCCTCCAGAACGAGAAGGCGGTCGTCCCGACCGAGGTGAAGGCGGAGTTCGTCCGCCGGCTGGCCGTCGCCGGGCTCACCACCATCGAGGCGACCAGCTTCGTGCACCCCAAGTGGGTTCCCCAGCTGGCCGACGCGGAGCAGCTGTTCCCGATGCTCGGCGACATCGCGGACGTCGGGGACGTCGCACTGCCCGTCCTCGTCCCCAACGAGCGCGGCCTCGACCGGGCGCTCGCGCTGGGCGCCCGCCGGATCGCGGTGTTCGGGTCGGCGACCGAGACGTTCGCCGCGCGCAACCTCAACCGGACCGTCGACGAGTCGCTCGCCATGTTCGAACCGGTCGTGGCCCGCGCCAAGGCCGGCGCGGTGCACGTGCGCGGCTACCTCTCGATGTGTTTCGGCGACCCGTGGGAGGGGCCCGTCCCGGTCGCCCAGGTCGTCCGCGTCGCCAGGGCGCTGATGGACCTGGGCTGCGACGAGCTCTCCCTGGGCGACACGATCGGTGTGGCCACGCCGGGCCATGTGCGGTCCCTGCTCTCCGCGCTCAACGCGGAGGGTGTCCCCACGGACGCCATCGGCGTGCACTTCCACGACACCTACGGCCAGGCACTGTCCAACACGCTGGCCGCGCTCCAGCACGGGGTGAGCACCGTGGACGCCTCGGCCGGCGGCCTCGGCGGCTGCCCGTACGCGAAGAGCGCCACCGGCAACCTCGCCACCGAGGACCTCGTGTGGATGCTCGAAGGTCTCGGCATCCACACCGGGGTCGACCTCGCCGAGCTCACCGCCACCAGTGTGTGGCTCGCCGGACACCTGGGCCGGCCCAGCCCTTCCCGTACCGTCCGCGCGCTCTCGGAGCAGCCGACGCGGTCCCAGTCCCACAAGGAGCAGTGATCCCCCATGTCCCTGGACCACCGGCTGACCGCCGAGCACGAGGAACTGCGGCGCACCGTCGAGGCGTTCGCCCACGACGTGGTCGCGCCGAAGATAGGCGACTTCTACGAGCGTCACGAGTTCCCGTACGAGATCGTGCGCGAGATGGGACGGATGGGCCTGTTCGGTCTGCCGTTCCCCGAGGAGTACGGCGGCATGGGCGGCGACTACCTCGCCCTCGGCATCGCCCTGGAGGAGCTGGCCCGGGTCGACTCGTCCGTGGCGATCACCCTGGAGGCCGGGGTCTCGCTGGGGGCGATGCCGGTGTTCCGCTTCGGTACGGAGGAGCAGAAGCGGCAGTGGCTGCCGAGGCTCTGCTCGGGCGAGGCGCTCGGCGCGTTCGGCCTGACCGAGCCGGACTGCGGCTCGGACGCGGGCGGCACGCGTACGACGGCGGTCCTCGACGCGGCGGCCGGTGAGTGGGTCCTCAACGGCTCCAAGTGCTTCATCACCAACTCCGGTACGGACATCACGGAGCTGGTCACGGTCACGGCGGTGACGGGCCGCAAGGAGAACGGCGCCCCGCGCATCTCCGCGATCATCGTGCCGTCCGGCACCCCCGGCTTCACGGTCGCCGCCCCGTACTCCAAGGTCGGCTGGAACGCCTCGGACACCCGCGAGCTGTCCTTCAGCGACGTCCGTGTCCCGGCGGCGAACCTGCTCGGCGAGGAGGGGCGCGGGTACGCGCAGTTCCTGCGCATCCTGGACGAGGGCCGGATCGCCATCTCGGCCCTGTCGACGGGCCTGGCCCAGGGCTGCGTCGACGAGTCGGTGAAGTACGCGGCGCAGCGCCACGCCTTCGGCAGGCCGATCGGCGCCAACCAGGCCATCCAGTTCAAGATCGCTGACATGGAGACGCGCGCGCACATGGCCCGCGTCGGCTGGCGTGACGCGGCCTCGCGCCTGCTGGCGGGCGAGCCCTTCAAGAAGGAGGCGGCGATCGCGAAGCTGTACTCGTCGACGGTGGCGGTGGACAACGCCCGCGAGGCGACCCAGATCCACGGCGGCTACGGCTTCATGAACGAGTACCCGGTGGCCCGCATGTGGCGCGACTCCAAGATCCTGGAGATCGGCGAGGGCACGAGCGAGGTGCAGCGGATGCTGATCGCGCGGGAGCTGGGGCTGCCGGCCTGAGGGTCGGAACCTACGGCTACAGGGCCGCCGTGCGCGTGCGGCGGCGCAGCGCACGGCGGCCTTCCGCTGTGAACGGACCATCCGGTCACAGCCTGCACGGGCTCACACCTCGCGCTCCGGAGGCACGTGGTCCGGGCACAGCGAAGCCCCACCATGCGATGCACAATGGGGCCGCTTCGAACCGGTGCGGGTTGGCCGACTGGTCAGACAGTACCGAACTCTTCAGCCTTCACGCCCGCCACGAAGGAGGCGAACGAGCCTGCGGGGAAGTTCAGAACAGGGCCGCTCGGGTTCTTGGAGTCACGGACGGGGACCACACTGCGCGAAGCGACGAGGTTTGCGGCGACCTCGACACACTGGCCGCCGTTCTCACTGTAGGAGGACGTGTACCAACGGGGGGAATTGGTCGTCACGGTTTGCCCTTTCGTTCCACATTGATCACGACCACGGAGTCCGCCCAAGAGGGCGATTCGGCATGGGGCCGCTGTGGGCTGAGTGGTTAGACGCTGAGTTCTTCGGCCTTCATGCTCGCGATGAAGAAGGCGAACGAGCCTGCGGGGAAGTTCAGAACCGGGCCGCTCGGGTTCTTGGAGTCACGGACGGGGACGATGTCGTGGGAGACGGCAAGGTTGGCCGCGATCTCGATGCAGTCGCCGCCGTTGCTGCTGTACGAGGACTTGAAGAACTGCGGTTCGGTCACGGTGCACCCTTTCGAAGCTGTTCGATCATGGCCACGGAGTCCGCTTGCGAGCGGGCTTCGGCCTGTAGCTGATGGTAGGCCGTCAACATGGGAAGAACGACCCGGCTATCTCGGTCTAGGCGCCCCTGAGTTGCCGACTCTGCGTAGACAACCATCGTCCGATCAGGGAGCGTGACGAGCCTGACCGGTAGGTCAAAGGCTCGCCGCTCACCGAGGGCGTACGGAGCGATTTGCAACACTGTGGTCGGCAGCTCGGCAACCGCAATGAGCCGGTCCAGCTGACCTGCCATGACCCCCGGCCCCCCGACCGGGCGATTGATGCAGCTTTCGTCCAGCACTGCGTAGATGAATGGCGGGGGAGTCCGCTCCAGGGACGCTTGTCGCTCAGCGAGCAGAGCCAGCCGTTCCTCTGCCTGATGCTGTGTGATCGCTCCCCGCCGCACCGCTCCCATGGCGATGGCTGCCGCGTAGGAGCACGACAGAGCGGAGATCGAATGGGCGTGCCTGGTCGCAAGGCTGCGCGCCGACAGCGGCGGGGGCGGCGGCCCTGCCCCCTAGGTACCGCACCTGGCCGGTGTACGCCCGGCAGTTGTGCGCCTCGCGCCCCGAACCGGCCCCGGTCGTCCACCTTCTCCTGGCGGACGGTCGGGGCCTCGTGCTGTCGCGCGCTGCTGGGGCAGCGTCGGTCAAGTCACAGGCGACTGCTTAAGGTTGCACGCGAATTGCCCCGGCTGTCGCCGGGGGACGGGGGCGTTCTGGCGTTCATGATCCGGGACGACTTGGACCGGCTCCACTCGCAGCGCTCGGCCAGGTCGAGCCCGGACAGGCCGGCATCCCGACAGAGTTCCGCGAGACGATCCGCGAGAGCCCGCCGGGCCTGCTGGGCACTGGAGGATGGGGAAAGAGCCATGGTGCGTGATCAGTCCGGCCGGTACTCCGCGTGAGGGATCGCGCGCTGCCATGCTGCCTCATAGGCCGTCGCGTACTGTGCGGCCAACGCCGGATCGTGGAGTACCTCCATGCGCGGGCCGGTCCACTGCCCCTCGCCGCTGAAGTGGTGAAGGATCACGGTTTCCCTGTCCATCACCCACCCGTCCAGCGCGGGGAGCAGCAGATCACGCGCCCGCGAACGGGGCAGCCAACGCACATCCTCACCCGCCGCGACATTGGTGAAGGTGCCGTCGTACTCGTACCGGACGTAGTCGCTCAGCGGCTCGGACACGACTTGCAGCCGCCGCATGACCACACCCCGGCCGGTCGTCTCGGCCACCACGTCCAGCCACGAGCGCCACCACGATTCACGGTCGGCCGGGTCGTACCGGTGACCTTCCTGCCAGCGGATGAACTCGGGGTCATCCCGCATGTAACTGTCCCGCATCTCCAGGTGCATCGCTGAGCGCTGCGCCTTTGCGAGGGCTTCACGTACCGCTGTTGCCACCGTTGTCCTCACTGTCCGGGCGGGGGTTGAACTGAAGCATGTGCGCGGGCAGACGGATCATCGTCTCGTGGTCCGGTACGTCCGTGGAGCGGCCCGGAACGGAGCCCACTTCCTCTGCCGCCCGAACGGTCTCCTCGTCCGCCTTACACGTGATCAGCGTCAAGGCCGCATCCGCATCGCCTCGTCGACGTCCTCCGCCGAGTCCGGTCCCCCGAAGTCGAGCACCGGGATGCCCTTCCTCCTCGACCGTCACTGTCGTCCGTCTTCAGAGCCACCAGGTCATGGTGCCCACGCCATAACCCCCTGCGATGTACGTCTGCGAGCGGCCTCACCCCACGTCGGCACCGATCCTCCCGGCGACGAACCGGGCCGCAGGTACCGCCTGGCACACCCACCGCGTCACCTTCCGGCGGGCGGCTCCTCCGTCTACCGAGGTCGTCCGCCATGACACACCTGAAGAACTCCCCCGGAGAACGGCGAACGGGCCCCGGAGACAGTGTCTCCGGGGCCCGCCGATTCATCCGATTGGCGCCGACGGACTCCCCCGCGCGCCGAGGCCCGCGGGGGCGGCTCTCACAGCCGCAGTCGGCCCACGTGCCTCAGCACGTCCGCCCAGGAGTCGTCGGGGCCGGTGGCGGAGAGCCGGGCGTACTCCGGGCCCGCCACCCACTCCAGGAAGAACGTGGTGAAGTCGTCCGCCGCCTTCTCGAACGCGGCGGACATCCACCATTCGACCCCGGTGTCCGGGAAGTACCAGACCTCGCCCGACGACCGGTTGACGAAGAACGGCTCGTCGGAGACGACCCCGGGGCAGAACCACTCCGCACGGCCGAGGGTGACCGGGGCCCCCTCGACCGGGTCGGTGTGGAACTGCATCCCGTCGACCGTGGTGGCACCGAAGACGGTGACGTCACCACAGGTCGCTCCGTCGGCGACGGTCAGAAACTCCCTGACCTGTTCCGGCAGCCCGGCCCCGATGCTCTCGGGGCCGGCTCCGGCGGGCAGCGAGTTCATCATGCGCCACTCCTCCTGGGTGGAGACCGCCACGCGCAACTCCTCCACGACCCGCCGAAGCTCGTCATTCACCGTGCACACCTACCATTCGACCTTGATCTTGATCGGGGTGAAATCGTCCAGGTTCTTGATCTGGGGCCAGATCTGCTGGGTACCGATGTGCCAGTTGGTGAACCGGTCCAGCATCTTGAGATTACCGGCCGCGTCGGCACCGCCGAGTTGCAGCTCGTGGACGTGGTCGGGGTCCATCCGGTTGAGAATCCGGTCCTTGAGCTTGTCGGCGAAGGCCGGGTTCGTCGACCCGTACTGGTCGTAGACCCGCTTGATCAGGTCACCCTTGTAGTTCTTGGTGATCTGCTTGTTGCGCTTGACCGGGTTGGGCGCCTTGAAGAGCTTCCCCTGGTCGCTCAGCTTCTGCAGAGCCGCCGCCTTCTTGGCGAACTCGAACTTCGACATCCCCTGCTGGTACTTGACCGTGACCTCGGCCGGTCCGCAGTTCGCGTTGTGTACGAGGACGCTCTGCCCCGCGACGACCACGTAGTACGTGTGGACGGCGTCGACGGTCAGATTGTGGACGCGTGCGGTGCGGTGCTGGTGATCGACCGCGGTGACCTGGACCCAGGTGCCGCTGGAGGTGCGCAGCCAGGCGCCGGGTTCGAGGTCGACCGCCTCCGCCCAGCGGCCCGCGTCGGGCAGCCAGTAGGTGTGCGCCTCGGTGGAGGTGATGTTGGCGGTCCGCTTCCCGTCCCGGCCGTCCACGTCGACGGTCAGGGTGACAAGGTCCTTTCCGCCCTTGCTGCTGAGGGTGTCGGTCACCTCCCGGCTGCGGGTGTCACCGGACTCGACGTCGGTGGAGAGGACGTGGTCGCCCTCGCGCAGTTCCTCGATGGCCTTGGTGGAGCCGTCGGCCATCACCACCCGGGTTCCGGGAACGAAGCTGTTGGTGCACTTGGGCGCTTCGGGCTCCTTCTTCGGGGCCCCGGGTGTGTCACCGTCGGCCTTGCGGGCCGTGCTGCTCGCGTCGGCGACGTCGTCGACCTTGTCCGCGGCCTTGGTGGCGTCTCCGGCCGAGTCGGCCGCGTCGAGGCCCTTCTTCGCGTATTTGCCGGCCTTGACGGCCGTCGCCCCGTACCCCACGAGCGGGATCGCGGAGGCCATGGACAGGGCGGCGTCGGCGTAGTTGCCCTCGGCCGCGTACCAGATGCCGTTGGCGACGTCCGCGACCTCGCCGACCACCGGGATCAGGCCGACCACGTCGAGTGCGGCATGACCGATGTCGGACAGCGACAGGCCGAACAGGTGGCCGTCCAGCTCCACGAAGGTGACCGGGTTGCCACCCGCGAAGGCGTAGCGGTTACCGGTGAACGGGTCCGTGGCCAGCGACATGTCGGCGAGCGCCCCGCCGTAGGAGTCGCGGGTCGTGAAGCGGTTCAGACCGGGGTCGTAGTTGCGGAAGCCCATGTCGTACGTGCCGGAGCCCTTGTCCCAGCGGGACGAGTTGAACCGGAAGGCGTTGTACGACTCCTTGCCCGCGTTCCCCGCATCCGGCTTGTCCGCGCCGGTGAACTGCGACGCGTCGTCCTTGCCGTACGCGGTGTACCCGTACGTCGCGCGGGTCCTGCCATCCTCCTTGGTGATCGCCTCGATGTCGCCGCGCGGGCTGGTCGTGTACTGCGAGTACTCCTTGGTGCCGTCGTCCTTGTGCTTGATCTGGGTGGCCTGCTGGCCGGACGGAAGGTACTGGTAGGACTTGTCGGCCTTGCCGTCCAGCTCCTCGCGCAGGACCTGGCTGTCCAGACCGAGGTAGGTGAACGCCGTGGTCTTGGACTCGGCGCCGGAGGTGACCTGGGAGACGGTCCGGTCGAACGGGTCGTAGGTGTAGGACGTGGTCACCGCCGCCGCACCGGACCCCGCACGGGCCTTCACCTGGCGGTCGAAGCCGTCGTAGGTGTACTTCTGCGCGGTCTCGCCGCCGATGCTGACGGTGTCGAGCCGGCCGAGCGGGTCGTAGTTGTAGGTGGAGGAGATGCCTTCGGCACTCGCGCTCAGCAGCCGGTTGCGGTCGTAGCGCTGGGTCGTGGTGACGTCGTCGACCGTCTGCTCGATGACGTTGCTGTTGCGGTCGTAGGTGTAGGACTCGGTGGCCGGCGAGTCACCGGTCTTCTCGGCCTTGGTGACCCGGTCCTGGGGGTCGTACTCGAAGGTGTGGGTGTTGTTGATGTACGCCGAGTTGTCGTCGGCGTTCATCAGTTTCAGTACGTCCTTGGAGCGGTGCCCGTTGGGCGAGTACTCCAGGTCGTGCTGGGAGACGACGGTTCCGCCCGAGGTCTTCTCGACGGACTGCTTGACCGAGCCGTCCAGGTAGTAGGACATGTCGAGCGTGTTGCCGTTGGGCCGGGTCTGCTTGAGCAGCTGCCCCCGGGCGGTGTACGACAACGTGGTGACCTGCTGGTTGCCCGCCGTCGCCGAGTCCGCGTTGGTCACCTTCGCGACCAGCTCGCGCGCGTCGTACTCGATCTTCGACCAGGTCAGGTCGTGGGTGGAGGTGACGGGGTTGCCGTTGGCGTCGTAGGTCAGCGCGGTGGAGTGCTTGACGGTGCCGGCGGCGACCTCCTCGACCTTGGAGATGCGGTTTCCGCCGTCGTAGGCGATCCGGTACGTGTCGATCTTGGCGCCGGAGGAGTTGTCCTTGACCTCCACCATGGCGCCGTTGGCGTCGTACCTGTAGGTGAAGTCCTTCTTCTCGGTGTCGGTCTCGCCGGTGTTGGACCGGACCAGCTTCACCGCGTCGGCGAGGACCGTTCCGTTGGCCTGGTCGCTGACGCTGACCTTCTGCGGACCGTCCTCGACGAACGCGTAGCTGCCGAGCGAGACCCACGTGCCGGTGTTCTGCGTCTGGTTGACGGTCTTGGTGACGCTGCCACCGCTGTGGTCGATCGTGAACTTGGCGTCGCTCGCCGCCCCCGTCATCTTCGGGTGGCGTACGAGGACCTCGTAGGTGCCCTTCTGCGGGATGTTCAGCTGCCACACGAACTGGTCCGCGCCCGAACCGGCCGGGTGCGAGTAGGTGTCGTAGCCGTACTGCTGCTCGGCCTGGGATCGCGCCCAGTTGCCCCGGTTGGTGGAGTTGTTGAAGTCCGAGCTGTCGACCAGGACCACCTGCTTGCCGACGGGCACACCGTCGTCGGAGCGGGCCCGCTGGTTACCGGAGTCGAAGAAGTCCCAGGTCATGGTGCGCTGCTGGGACCCACCGGCCGAGGTCATGGTGTTCTTCGTCTGCTGGCCCAGGTCGTTGTACTCGTAGGACGTGGAGATGTCCCACGGGTCCTTCGCGGTCCGGGTCCAGCCGTTGTCGAAGTAGCTGTACTCGGTGATGTTGCGGACGCTCTGGCCGTCCGACGGCGGGGCCGATACGGAGCTCAGGTTGCCGACGGAGTCGTAGAAGTAGAACGTCGAGTCGGGTGTGCTGTAGCGCGTCGCGTCCTTGTCGAACGGCGACCGCTCCTCCTTGACCCGGTTCAGCTCGTCGTACACGGTCTCCGACGTGAAGTCGCTGTCGTCGTCCGTGGTCTCGACACCGCGCGGCGTGATCGTCTTCGTGCGGTTGCCCACCTGGTCGTACGCGTACCTGGTGGTGCGGTAGGTGACGCCTCCCGCACCGTCCTTCGAGAACGGCACCTTCGACTCGACGAGCCCGCCGCGCTCGTCGTACGTGGCGAGCGCCTCGTTGCCCTCGGAGTCCGTCTTGCCGACGGTGAGGCCGTCGAGGTCGTACCTGACGGTGGTGAAGTTGCCGATGGCGTCCGTGGTCTTCACCACGCGGTGGTTCAGGTCGTTGGTGAAGGAGGTGGTGTAGTCGTCGGGGTCGGCGCTGGCGTTCTTCTTCGGGTCGGACACCTTGACGACGTTTCCGACGTTGTCGTACGCCGTGGTGACCTTCCCGCCGTCCGAGTCGGCCATTTCGACCGGCTGGTACACCGCGTCGTACCGGGTCGTCGAGGTGTGGTCCCCGACGGTCGGGGTCTCGTTGCCCCGGGGGTCGGTGATCGTGGTGACGTTGCCGACCTTGTCGTAGGTGGCGGTCGTCCTGCGGACCGGGTCCGTCGCCTCGTCACCGGGCATGGTCGCCGCGGTGAGCTGGTCGGCCCTGTCGTACACGGAGTCGGACGGCGAGCCGTTCGGCGAGAACGTCCGCGTGATGTTGTCGTTCGCGTCGTAGACGGGGGCCGGCGTCGTGATGAAGTCCCCGGACGCCTGGTCCTTCGGCTCCTTCTTCTCCAGGGGGCGGGCGAAGGTGTCGTAGGTCTGGGTGACCACGGCGCCCTTGGCGTTGGTGACCTTGCTGACGTTGCCGCGTTCGTCGTACACGAAGGTGGACCGGGCGTTGGTGGCGTCGGTGATCGTCGCCGGGTAGCCCACCGGCTGGAAGTCGCTGTTCACGGTCGCGTGACCGTTCGCGTCGATCGACTTCGTCAGCTGGCCGTACGTGTCGTACTCGGACCTCGCCGTGTAGTCGTCCGGGGTCGCCGTGGCGAGACCCTTGGGGTCGGTGACCGAGGTCAGGTTGCCCCGGGTGTCGTACCCGAACTTCCAGGTGCGGCCCGCGGGGGACCGCTTCTCGAAGAGATCGGCGATATGGCCGTTCAGGCCGGTGGAATAGGTGTAGGTACGGGCCGGGGTGCCGTTCTTGTTGGCCTCGGCGTCCTTCTGCTCCAGCGGGTAGCCGGTCTTCTGGTCGTAGACCCAGGTGGTGACCGCCCCGTTGGCCTCCTCCAGCCGGGTGACGTTGTTGTCCGCGTCCCAGTTCAGCTTCGTCGTCTCCGACTTGGCGTTCGTGATCTGCGTGGCACGCCCGTACCCGTCGAGCACCTGCGTGGTGACGTGGTTCTCCGCGTCCGTCACCTTGGTCTCGATCACCGAGCCCGCCGTGCCGTCCGGGTCGGTGTACACGAAGCCCGTGGTGCCGCCGAGGCGGTCGGTGATCTGCTGGGTGCGCCAGTGGAACTTCGGGTCGTCGCCCTCGTTCGGGTAGTAGTAGTCGAGCGAGGTGGAATGGGAGCGCGGGTCGGTCGTCCTGACCAGCTTGACGTTCTTGTTGCCCTGCGTGGCGTCGTACTCGAAGCGGAACACCTTCGGCTGGGCCGAGCCCGCGCCGTCGGTGAGGGTGGTGAGCAGCCCCTTGTCCGAGTACGCGAAGGTCAGCCTGCGCCCCGAGATGTCGGTCATCGACTTGAGGTGGTCGATGATCTTCGGGTTGCTGCTCTCCGCCTTGGAGTAGTAGTCCAGGGTGAGCGACTGCCGGCCGGCCGGGTCGGTGATGTACCGGAGGAACTTGACCGGCTTGTTGTTGGACTTGCGCTCCTCGTAGGTGAAGAGCTGTGTGTTGCCGTTCTTGTCCACCGTCGAGGTGACGTAGCCGTCGCAGTCGAAGAAGAACCGGGTACGGTCCGGACGGGTCAGCGACCACGCCTGCGGGTCACCGTCCTTGTTCGGCGTGCAGTCCACGCCGGAGCCCTGCTCCAGCAGGTAGTGCACGCCCGCGGGCGCCTTCCACGACCCGTCGTCCTGCTTGCGGAAGATGTGCGAGGTGCCGTCGCCGTCCGGCAGGGTCACCTCGCGCGGGTTCGGGTTGGGGTGGAAGTCGAGCGCCGCGCCCAGGCGCAGCGGAGAGGCGGCCTGCGCCGACCAGCCGTGGCCCAGGACGGTGTCCGAGGTGTCGAGCGAGTTGTAGGCGAAGCGGGCGAACGTCGACAGGCCGCGGCCCGGGTTGCTGAGTGCGTTGTACTGCCAGACGGTGTTGCCCGCGTACACGTTGTTCATGAGCGTGCCGCCGCCACCGGTGTTCTTCCCCGAGTACGAGAAGAACTTCTCCATGCCCAGCTGGTCGGAGGTCGGGTCCTCCACGCGCACGTTCTGCGCGAGCGGCGGGATGGAATCGGTGGCCGAGAGCCAGGTGCCCGCCGTGTTGTTGCGCAGGTCCCACTTGAGGACGTAGTCGAGGCGCTTGTTGCCGGAGTCCGAGTTGATCGGGGTCTTCAGCTGCGCCTTGACGGTGACGGTCTCACCGGGCAGGACGTCCTTGGGCAGCGGTGTCCGGAGCTGGTTGCCGCCGGTCGTGGCGTCCGTGCCGTCGGGCAGCGACCAGGTGTAGGAGAGGGCCTGGTCGGCCGCTTTCCACTCGGTGGTCGTGGTGTTGGTGAGGGTGACGTCGATGCCGTACTCGTCGCCCGGGATCATCCGCGCCGGGGTGTCGGGGGCGAAGTACGTGGAGGCTGTGGACTTGGTGATGTACGTGACGACGAGCTGGGGCCGGAGCTGCTCCTCCTCGGCCTCGGATGACAGGAACACCGTGCGCTCCTGGGGGCCGCTCGGGGACTCGTCCCGGAGCTTGACCGCCACGCCCTTGTTCTCCGTGGGCTGGGAGACCCACTGCTGGGCCAGTGAGGTGAGCGTCCAGCTCTGGCGGGCCGGGTCGTTGGTGACCGTGCCCACGGTGTCCGCGACCGCCGTGCCCACGTCGCCGCCAGGTGCCGTCCACGGGGTGGTGGCGGTGGCGTTGTTCCAGCTCGCGGCGGTCTCGTCGAAGTCCTTGGTGAGTGCGCGGAGCTCGTAGACGGCGCCGTCACTGCCGGTGGTGGTCGTCGTGCCCCACAGGTCGAGCTGTGCCTCCAGCACGCGCGCGCCGGCGGGTACCTCGCTCAGCGAGGGGAACTTCAGCAGCGCCCGCGTCCTGCCGTAGGTGGCGGAGTTGTTGCCGACCGACAGCCACGGGTGGCTGATCCCCGACTCGGTGACCGCGTCGTGGCCGGTGGTGGGCTGGGCGCTGGTGAGCGTGGTGTCCGCCGCGTCGCCCTGGAGGACGACGGTCGTCCGGCCCGCGGTGGGCAGTCTGACGATCTGCGTGGGGGCCGGGATCACCTGCCCGTCGCGGGTCTTCACCGCGACCATGTAGTAGAAGACGTTCCCGAAGGTGTCCGCCGAGTCGGCCGGGGTCGGGGTGGCGGTGGAGTCGGTGAAGGACCTGCCGGTGGGCGCCACGGGCGCGAGCAGGGTCTGCGAGGACGGCGTGAAGGTCTGGAACACGCTGCGGTGTACCTGGTACTCCACGATGTCGTCGGCCGTGGAGACCGCGGACGGGTCGGCGTACGCGGACCAGTTCAGCTCGGCGCCGGTGGAGTGGATGACCCGGGGCGTGTCGAGGCTGACTCCGGGGCGGCCCCAGGTCAGCACGAGGCGGGGGAAGTTGGCGCTCTCGCCCTTGTACGCGAATTCGGCGGCCTCGTAGCGCGGGCCGCCCCTGGGCGCGGTGGTGGACTCGTCGGTGGCCTTGACGACGAAGCCGTTGTTGGCGTTGGTGCCGTTGATCCAGGACTGGACGGTGTCGGTGACCCCGAAGGAGTGCCAGGTGTTGACGGTCCCGGCCCGCTTGGTGACGGTGGCGTCCTTGGTCAGCCGTACCGCGTCGGCGATGACCCCGTTGGAGGTGGTCACCGGGGTGTCGCCGAGGGCGACCTTGCCGGCGTTGCCCGCCTTGAAGGGGTGGCTGCCGAGCGTCTTCCACACCCCGCCCGTACCGGTGCGCTGGTCGACGGTGTACGCCTTCGTACCCCCGTCGAACGTCACGGTGTACGGGGCGTTGGTGGCCCGGTCGGACGCCGGAACGCTGTGCACGTCGACCCGGTAGGTGCCGTCCGAGGGGAGCTTCGGCTGCCAGGTGTACGTGTCCCCGGCGACCGCGTCCTTGTTGAACAGGTAGTCCTTCTCGACCGCGTACTGCGTGAACGCGGTGTTCGAGGAAGCGGGCCAGGCGCCCTTGGCCGCGGTGGTCCCGGCGTCGCCGTCGTCGACGACGACCGAGGTGCCGGAGAGCTCACCCGTGATGTTCCGGGCACTGGCCCAGGTGGCGGTGGTCTCGTCCCAGGCCGCGGTGGCGCGGTGCGCCGCCAGGGGGACGTTCGTGTCGCCGGCGCTGTGCGTCTGGTCGTAGTACAGCTTCAGGTCGGCGGAGTCCAGCTTCACCCCGGCCGGTACGCCGGTCAGCGGGAACCGCACCAGGGCACGGGAGGCCCCGCCGAGGCTCGTGGCGCCGACGGACATCCGCCAGTTGCCGTCGTAGTTCGCGGAGGGGTCGTCCGAGGAGATCATGACGTCCTGGGACTGGGTGGGCGTCGGCGCGATCGAGATGGTCGGGTCGATCACCACCGGGTAGCGCCGCTCGGGGGCCGCCAGCCACTTGGCGTCCGGGCGCAGGGTCAGCTCGTACGAGCCCTTGGAGCCCGAGAGCTTCTGCTCGACGGCGTCGCTGGAGGCCGTTCCGTACGCGGAAGCGGCGTCCTTCCTCGCGTCCGTCATGAACGGGGCGGGGATGACCAGCTCGGGCCGTCCGGGGCCGCCGCTCTCGCTGTGGAGGGCGATGGCACCGTTGTCCAGCTGCTCGGCCGCCAGGCCCCCGGTCTCCAGGGTGAAGGTGTACGCGGCGCCGCCGGCGGGCGGGGCGGTAAGGACGATGTCCTCCTTCACCGACCCGTGGCCCACGGTGTAACGGAGGTCCGCTCCGGTGCCCAGCGCGCCCGGGTAGGTGACGGCGTTGCCGGACACCTCGGGGGTGAGCTTCGCCTTCGCCGGCTTCTTGAGGCCGACGGTCACCCCGTGGCCGTTCTCGGTGGTGAAGCGGACGAGCCGGTCCGGGTCGGAACCGAACCGGGTCCCGGCGACGTTGGTGGTGTTGGCGTGGCTGAAGCCGTCACGGGCGGCGGGGCGTACCGCCGTGTCGATGGCCTTCCACTCCTTGCCCGACTCGTAGTGCGTCGGGGTGCCGGAGACCTCGGCCTGGACCCTGCCGTCCGAGAGCTTCCAGTAGCGGGCGCTGGGTGTGCGCCGCTCCTCGATCTCGGCCGTCCGCCTGGGTGTGGGTGCCTCGCGCCCCGCGGGAAGACGTTCGTTGTCCGGCACCCCCTCGTCGGGAAGCGCGGGTGGCCGGGATCTCTTCCCGTCGCCGTCGTCGTCTGCCCCGAACCAGCTGCGTACGCCGTCGACGAGCGCCTTGCCCTCGACCTGCGCGGCGAACGCCGGCTGGGGCAGACCCGTCAACAGCAGCACCACGATGCTGCTGGTCGTCAGATTTCTGCGTGTGCGTGGTCCGAACATCGCTCGTATTCATCCTCAGTGCCTTCGGACCGCACCGGACCAGGCCCCTTCGCGGGGTACGCGAAAGCGGCTGGAGGCGACGGTCGGTATCTGACCGGCTCCCCAGCGTTCGTCACCGGCGCGAGAGTTCTACTGCGTTTAGTGGGGTTCATGTCAACCGTTGACGCATAGGGTGCGCTACCGGACGTAAGACCCCATGGGCGCCGGACCGTCCGATATCCACCAAGGGCGGGGGCGCGGGGGACGGTTGGCGCGTCGCCTCAGGAGCGGGTGGGCCGCCCGGGCAGGAGAAGAAAGGGTAGGCTAACCTTCCCTTCGGACCGCAGTCGCCGGTCGCCGCAGAAGCGGCGCCCGGTCCCGTTCCGGAGGAGCTCCCGCATGACGACCGCCACCGCATCCGACCCAGCCCCTTTCCGGTTCTTCGGACTGACGGTGACGCGGACCCGACGACTCGGGCCGACCATGCTCCGGATCACCTTCGGCGGCCCCGGACTCGACGGCTTCGCGGCCGGCGGCCGGGACCAGAGCCTCTCGCTCTTCCTGCCGCACCCCGGACAGCCGGAACCGCTCGTCCCGGTCGACGGGAACGGCGAGTGGTTCGCCGCCTGGCGGGCCCTGCCCGAGGACGAGCGGGCGGTGCTGCGCTCGTACACGGTGCGCGCCCAGCGCCGCGCGGCCGACGGTTCGAACGAGATCGACATCGACTTCGCCCTGCACGAGGACGGCGGACCTGCCTGCCGCTGGGCGAGCGCCGCCGCTCCGGGGCAGTTCATCAAGGCCATCGGCCCGGCCGTGGAGGACAACACGGCGGTACGCTTCCGCCCCCCGCAGGACACCGACTGGGTGCTGATCTGGGCCGACGAGACGGCGCTGCCCGCCGCTTCGGCCGCCCTGGAGTGGCTCCCGGCCGGGACGCGCGCCCTGGTCTGGCTGGAGGTCCACCACGCCGAGGACCGCCAGGTCATCGACACCGCCGCGCGGGCCACCGTCAACTGGCTGGTGCGGGACGAGAACGCGCCCTCCGCCGTGGACGCCGTCCGGGCCGCCGAGCTGCCCTCCGGGACCCCGTACGTCTGGATCGCCGGCGAGTCCTCCGAGGTGCGCGCCCTGCGCCGGCACCTCGTGCACGAGCGGGGCTTCGACCGCAAGCGCGTGACGTTCGTCGGGTACTGGCGCCGCGGTCTCAGCGAGGAGCAGCTGCGCGCCGAAGTGGCCGCCGAGGACGCGTGATCCGGCCGGCCCGTCCGCCTCTTTCGGAGACGGGGGAGGCAGGCGTAAAAACTTAGGTTAGGCTACCCTTACTTCGACATCGCGCCCTCGTCCCCTTTTCTCCTGCCCGGAGGGTTTCGATGAAGTTCCCCTCACCCGGGAGGACCCCCTTCATGCGTTCGCACCTGCTCAACGACTCGACCGCAGAGCACTACCGTCGCTCCGTCACCGCAGGAGTCGAACGGGTCGCGGCCAAACTCGCCGCCACCGAGCGGCCCTTCAGCGGCATAGGCGTCGACGAGCTGGCACCCGTCATCGACGCGATAGACCTGGACCGTCCGCTGGGCGACTCGTCGGCCGCTCTGGACGAACTGGAAGACGTCTACCTGCGTGACGCCGTCTACTTCCACCACCCCCGTTACCTGGGGCACCTCAACTGCCCGGTCGTCATCCCGGCCGTCCTCGGCGAGGCCGTGCTCTCGGCCGTCAACTCCTCCCTGGACACCTGGGACCAGAGCGCGGGCGGCACACTCATCGAGCGCAAGCTGATCGACTGGACCACCGAGCGGATCGGCCTCGGCCCCGCCGCCGACGGCATCTTCACCAGCGGTGGTACGCAGTCGAACCTGCAGGCCCTCCTGCTGGCCCGCGAGGAGGCCAAGACCCGGCCCGAGCACTTCGGCCGACTGCGGATCTTCGCCTCCGAGTGCAGCCACTTCAGCGTCCAGAAGTCGGCGAAACTCCTCGGCCTCGGGCCCGACTCCGTCGTCTCCGTGCCCGTCGACAGCAACAAGCGGATGCAGACCGTCGCCCTGGCCCGCGCCCTGGAACAGTGCGTCGCGGAGGGTTCCGTGCCGATGGCGGTCGTCGCCACCAGCGGTACCACCGACTTCGGCTCCATCGACCCGCTCCCCGAGATCGCCGCCCTGTGCGAGCGCTTCTCCACCTGGATGCACGTGGACGCCGCCTACGGCTGCGGACTGCTGGCCTCGCGTACCCGCCGCCACCTCCTCGACGGCATCGAGCTGGCCGACTCGGTCACGGTCGACTACCACAAGTCCTTCTTCCAGCCGGTCAGCTCCTCGGCGGTGCTGGTCCGCGACGGGGTGACCCTGCGCCACGCCACGTACCACGCGGAGTACCTCAACCCGCAGCGGATGGCGCAGGAACGTATCCCCAACCAGGTGGACAAGTCCCTCCAGACCACCCGCAGATTCGACGCGCTCAAGCTCTGGATGACGCTGCGCGTCATGGGCGCCGACGGCGTGGGCGAGCTCTTCGACGAGGTCTGCGCGCTGGCCGCCGAGGGCTGGCGGCTCCTCGCCGCCGACCCGCGCTTCGACGTCGTCGTCGAACCCCAGCTCTCCACCCTGGTCTTCCGCTACATCCCGGCCGCCGTCACCGCGCCCGCCGAGATCGACCGGGCCAACCTGCACGCCCGCAAGGCCCTGTTCGCCTCGGGCGAGGCCGTCGTCGCCGGCACGAAGGTCGGCGACCGCCAGTACCTCAAGTTCACCCTGCTCAACCCTGAAACGACCGCGCAGGACATCACCGCGGTCCTCGACCTGATCTCGGGCCACGCCGAGCAGTACCTGGGAGAATCCCTTGACCGCGCTTCCTGACCCCCACGACTTCATCGGGATCGGCCTCGGACCGTTCAACCTCGGGCTCGCGTGCCTGACCGAGCCGATCGGGGAACTGAACGGTGTCTTCCTGGAGTCCAAGCCGGACTTCGAGTGGCACGCGGGCATGTTCCTCGAAGGGGCCCACCTCCAGACGCCCTTCATGTCGGACCTCGTGACGATGGCCGACCCGACGTCGCCGTACTCCTTCCTGAACTACCTCAAGGAGCGGGGCAGGCTGTACTCCTTCTACATCCGGGAGAACTTCTACCCCCTGCGGACCGAGTACAACGACTACTGCCGCTGGGCCGCCGCGAAACTGAGCAGCGTCCGCTTCGGGCAGACCGTGCGGTCGGTCACGTACGAGGAGGGCGACGCGCTCTACACCGTGCGCACCGACGACAGCGTCTTCCGCGCCCGCCACCTGGTCCTGGGCACCGGCACCCCGCCGTACATCCCGGAGCCCTGCCAGGGCCTGGGCGGCGACCTGCTGCACAACTCGCGCTACGTCCAGGAGAAGGCGGCGCTCCAGGCGAAGGAGTCCATCACCCTCGTCGGCAGCGGCCAGAGCGCGGCGGAGATCTACTACGACCTGCTCTCCGAGATCGACGTGCACGGCTACCGGCTCAACTGGGTGACGCGCTCCCCGAGGTTCTTCCCGCTGGAGTACACCAAGCTGACGCTGGAGATGACCTCGCCGGAGTACGTGGACTACTTCCACGCCCTGCCCGAGGAGACCCGCTACCGGCTGGAGTCCGGCCAGAAGGGGCTCTTCAAGGGGATCGACGGCGAACTGATCGACGCCATCTTCGACCTCCTCTACCAGAAGAACCTGCCCGGCCCCGTCCCCACCCGCCTGCTCACCAACTCCTCGCTCCACACGGCCGCCTACGACGAGGCGACGGGCACGTACACCCTGGGGCTGCGCCAGGAGGAGCAGGACAAGGACTACTCCCTCACCACTCACGGACTGATCCTCGCCACCGGCTACAAGTACACCCCTCCGGCCTTCCTGGAACCGATCGCCGGCCGGCTGAGACACGACAGCCGGGGACGCTTCGACGTGGCCCGCAACTACAGCATCGACACCACAGGACGCGGGGTGTTCCTCCAGAACGCGGGCACGCACACCCACTCGATCACCTCGCCCGACCTGGGCATGGGCGCGTACCGCAACGCGTACATCATCGGCGAGCTGCTCGGCCGTGAGTACTACCCGGTCGAGAAGTCCATCGCCTTCCAGGAGTTCGCCATATGAGCCGGACCATCGGTACCCTCACCATCCGCCCGCTGGACCCCCTGACCGACGCCGAGCTGGTGCACGGCTGGGTCACCCACCCCAAGGCGTCCTTCTGGATGATGGGCGACGCCCGCCTGGAGGACGTCGAGCGCGAGTACATGGCGATCACCTCCCACCCGCACCACGACGCCTTCATCGGGCTGCACGACGGGGAGCCCGCCTTCCTCATGGAGCGCTACGACCCGGCCGAGGTCGAGCTCAAGGGGCTGTACGAGGCCGAGCCCGGCGACATCGGGATGCACTTCCTGGTCGCCCCCACCGACACCCCGCTGCACGGCTTCACGCTCGCCGTGATCACCGCCGTGATGAAGGAGCTGTTCGCCGACCCCTCGGTACTCCGTGTCGTCGTCGAGCCCGACGTCCGCAACGACGCCGTGCACGCCCTGAACAAGGCCGTCGGCTTCGAGGTCCTGCGCGAGATCACCAAGCCGGAGAAGACCGCGCTGCTCAGCGCGTGCACCCGCGAACGGTTCCAGGCCACGACCGGAGGTCTCTCCTGATGCCGGCTCTCACCGACAGCGTCGCCCACCTCTCCCCGGGCGCTGGGCCACCGCCAACCGGCTGCTGATCCGCAAGGGCCTCGCCGAGTTCGCCCACGAGCGCCTGCTGACCCCGGCCCCGCTGGGCGAGGGCCGCTACTCGGTCCGCAGCGACGACGGGGAGACGGAGTACCGCTTCGCCGCCCGGCTCTTCGCCCTCGACCACTGGCAGGTCGACGCCGACTCCATCACCCGCCACCGGCACGGCGGCGAACTCCCCCTGGACGCGCTCGACTTCTTCATCGAGCTACGCTCGGCCCTGGGCCTCTCCAGGAGATCCTGCCCGTCTACCTGGAGGAGATCTCCTCCACCCTGGCCGGAACCGCGTACAAACTCACCAAGGAACCGGTCACCTCGGCCCAGCTGGTCGCCGCCGGTTTCCAGGCGATCGAGACCGGGATGACCGAGGGCCACCCGTGCTTCGTGGCCAACAACGGGCGCCTGGGCTTCGGCGTGGACGAGTACCGCGCGTACGCCCCCGAGACGGCGGCGCAGATCCGGCTGGTCTGGCTCGCCGCCCGCCGCGACCGCGCCACGTTCACCGCGGGCGCCGGGCTCGACTACGGGACGCTCATCGCCGGGGAACTGGGTGAGGAGACCCTCGGCCGGTTCGCGGAGACGATGACCGGCCTGGGCCTCGACCTCGACGACTACTTCCTCATCCCCGTACACCCCTGGCAGTGGTGGAACAAGCTGTCCGTCACCTTCGCCGGAGAGCTCGCGCAGCGGCACCTGGTCTGCCTGGGCGAGGGTGACGACGCCTACCTCGCACAGCAGTCGATCCGTACGTTCTTCAACACCGACCACCCCGGGAAGCACTATGTGAAGACGGCGCTCTCCGTCCTCAACATGGGCTTCATGCGCGGGCTCTCGGCCGCGTACATGGAGGCGACGCCCGCCATCAACGACTGGCTCGCGGGACTCGTCGAGCGCGACGAGCTGCTGCGCGGGGCCCGGTTCTCGATCATCCGGGAGCGGGCGGCCATCGGCTACCACCACCGGGCGTACGAGGCGGCGACGGCCAAGGGCTCCCCGTACCTGAAGATGCTCGCCGCGCTCTGGCGTGAGAGCCCCGTCCCGGACCTGGCGCCTGGCGAGCGGGTCGCCACGATGGCCTCGCTGCTCCACACCGACCACGAGGGCACGTCCGTCGCGGGCGTGCTGATCGCCGAGTCGGGCCTGACGCCCGCGCAGTGGCTGCGCGGCTACCTGGACGCCTACCTCGTCCCGGTGCTGCACAGCTTCTACGCCTACGACCTGGTGTTCATGCCGCACGGCGAGAACGTCATCCTGGTCATCGAGGACGGCGCCGTGCGCCGCACGATCTTCAAGGACATCGCCGAGGAGATCGCGGTCATGGACCCGGACGCGGTGCTGCCGCCCCAGGTCGAGCGCGTCCGGGCCGACGTCCCCGAGGACATGAAGCTGCTGTCGGTGCTGACCGACGTCTTCGACTGCTTCTTCCGCTTCCTGGCCGCCGGGCTGGCCACCGAGGGCGTCCTCGACGAGGACACGTTCTGGCGGACGGTCGCCGAGTGCGTGAGCGGCTACCAGGAGTCGGTGCCCCACCTCGCGGAGAAGTTCAAGCAGTACGACCTGTTCACGGAGGAGTTCGCGCTGTCCTGCCTGAACCGTCTGCAACTGCGTGACAACAGGCAGATGGTCGACCTGGCGGACCCGTCCGGCGCCCTGCAACTGGTCGGCACCCTCAGGAACCCCCTCGCGGGGCGGTAGGAGCGGACCGCCGGACGGGCTCCCTGAACAAGCCCGTCCGGCGGCCGAGGCCCGCTCCCAGCCTGTCGATCCGGTCACCCGCACCCTGGCCGGAGGCAGGATTCCATGGCCCGCTGCCCGATATCGGGCAGATTTCTTGCACATTACGGCTCTGCCAAGCAATATCGACGCGTGCTCGAACGCCGCTCGTCGCATGACGACCTCATCGACCACCTGGTGCGCAGCACCGCGCTCCAGCGCGGTGAGGCGGCCCGGGTGATCCTCGACGTGCTGGCGTACTTCGACGAGACGACCGACGACTTCGTCCGCCGCCGCCACCGCGAGCTGCAGTCCGGCGGCCTGGTGAACACGGAGATCTTCGAACGGATCGCGGCCGAGCTGCCGCACCGCGCGGTCGCACCGCCGGAGCTGTCGCTCCGCCAGCTGCGCCGCATCGTCTACGGCTGAGCACTCACTGGTACGTCGATGGAGGGGCAGAGAACTCATGTGCGGAATCGTCGGTTATATCGGCAGGCGTGATGTGGCACCGCTGCTGCTGGAGGGTCTGCAGCGGCTGGAGTACCGGGGGTACGACTCGGCGGGCCTCGTGGTCACCAGCAAGGCCGCGGCAGGCAAGCCCGGCACGCTGAAGATGGTCAAGGCCAAGGGCCGGGTCCGCGAGCTGGAGGCCCGGGTCCCCAAGCGCTTCGCCGGCACCACCGGCATCGCCCACACCCGCTGGGCTACCCACGGCGCCCCCAGCGACGAGAACGCCCACCCCCACCTGGACGCCGACAACAAGGTGGCCGTCGTCCACAACGGCATCATCGACAACGCCTCCGAGCTCCGCGCCAAGCTCGTCGCCGACGGGATCGTCTTCCTCTCCGAGACCGACACCGAGGTGCTGGTCCACCTGGTCGCCCGCTCGCAGGCGGACACCCTGGAGGAGAAGGTCCGCGAGGCCCTGCGCCTCGTCGAGGGCACGTACGGCATCGCCGTCATGCACGCCGACTTCAACGACCGCATCGTCGTCGCGCGCAACGGCTCCCCGGTCGTCCTCGGCATCGGCGAGAAGGAGATGTTCGTCGCCTCCGACGTGGCGGCCCTCGTCACCCACACCCGCCAGATCGTCACCCTGGACGACGGCGAGATGGCCACCCTGAAGGCCGACGACTTCCGCACGTACACCACGGAGGGGTCGACCACGACGGCCACGCCCACGACCGTGGAGTGGGAGGCCGAGTCGTACGACATGGGCGGCCACGACACGTACATGCACAAGGAGATCTCCGAGCAGGCCGAGGCCGTGGACCGTGTGCTGCGCGGCCGCATCGACGACCGCTTCTCCACCGTGCACCTGGGCGGCCTCAACCTGGACGCCCGCGAGGCCCGCGGAGTGCGCCGGATCAAGATCCTGGGCTGCGGCACGTCGTACCACGCCGGTCTGATCGGCGCCGGACTCATCGAGGAGCTGGCCCGCATCCCCGCGGACGCCGAGCCCGCCTCCGAGTTCCGCTACCGCAATCCGGTCGTCGACCCCGACACCCTGTACGTCGCCGTCTCCCAGTCCGGTGAGACGTACGACGTACTGGCGGCCGTCCAGGAGCTCAAGCGCAAGGGCGCACGCGTCCTCGGCGTCGTCAACGTGGTCGGCTCCGCGATCGCCCGCGAGGCCGACGGCGGGATGTACGTCCACGCGGGCCCCGAGGTCTGCGTCGTCTCCACCAAGTGCTTCACCAACACGGTCGTCGCCTTCGCGCTGCTCGCCCTGCACCTCGGGCGCATCCGTGACCTGTCGGTCGCCGACGGCAAGCGCGTCATCGCGGGCCTGCGCAAGCTCCCCGAGCAGATCGGGCGCATCCTGGAGACCGAGGCCGAGATCAAGAAGCTCGCCGAGGTGTACGCGGGCGCCCAGTCGATGATGTTCATCGGCCGGGTACGGGGCTACCCGGTGGCCCTGGAGGCGTCGCTGAAGCTCAAGGAGATCTCCTACATCCACGCCGAGGCGTACCCGGCGTCCGAGCTGAAGCACGGACCGCTCGCGCTCATCGAGCCCGCGCTCCCCACGGTCGCCATCGTCCCCGACGACGACCTGCTGGAGAAGAACCGCGCCGCCCTGGAGGAGATCAAGGCCCGCAGCGGCCGTATCCTCGCCATCGCCCACCGCGAGCAGGAGCGGGCCGACCACACGATCGTCGTCCCCAAGAACGAGAACGAGCTGGACCCGATCCTGATGGGCATCCCGCTCCAGCTCTTCGCCTACCACACGGCACTCGCCATGGGCCGTGACATCGACAAGCCGCGCAACCTCGCGAAGTCCGTCACGGTCGAGTAGCCACCGCTGTACGGCCCCGCCCCGCGAGCGGCCCCGCGATCCACGGTGAGGTGGACGCGGGGCCGTTCGTCGTTCACCCGTTCGACAGGGCGCCGGTGACCCGGTGCGGGCGGTCAGGGGATGACGATGACCGGGCGCTGCGCGCGGCGCGCGAGACGGCCCGCCACCGAGCCGAAGATCCGGCCGACGATGCCGTGGGTCGAACCGACGACGATGGCGTTCGCCGAGTACTCGCGGCCCACCTCCTCCAGCTCGTGGCAGATGTCCCCGCCGCGCTCGACGAGCACCCACGGCACATCGGAGAGGTACTCCGCGCACGCCAGTTCGAGACCGAGGACCTCGGTGCGGTGATCGGGCACATCCACGAAGACGGGGGGCTCGCAGCCCGCCCACACCGTGGTCGGCAGCCGGTTGGCGACATGGACGATGATCAGACCGGAACCGGAGCGCGAGGCCATGCCGATCGCGTACGCCAGGGCCCGTTCACTGGACATGGAGCCGTCGAAACCGACCACGACTCCGTGCCGGAAGGCAGGATCGCAGGAAGGACGTGCTTCTTCGACCGGCAGCGGCTCCGACTCGGGGTCGGCTACCTGCTTGCGGTCTGCGGGTTCAGGGATTTCGTGACCGGCCATCGGTGTCTCGGCGAAGAGAGTCCTCGGGTGGAGGGAGCGGCTGCGGGCGGCGCGTCGGGGCGGTAATGGTGTCCGGGAATCATCTTCCCAACGCCATACCCCTAAGGGTACGGCGCCACTCCTCCACAGCCCAGACCCCCGCAAAGCGCGTGCGACGTTGCAGGGAGCATGCCCGAGCCGGGCGCGTATGGCAATGCCGATTGTGCCGTACACCGAGCCCGCGTCGGCCCTCACCCGACCGGAAGACACCGTTCCGTTTGCGTTCACGGCCCTCCCCTCCGTCCCCCGGGGCCCGCAGGGCGTCCACCGGGGCTCCGGCAGGCCCCCCGGGACCGGCAGTGACCAGGTACGGCACTCCGGCGTTAGCCCGACCGTCACCCTGAGCCACCACACTCCTCCAGGGAGCAGAACCGTGCCCGTAGCCGTGTCCGAGCCCCCGGCCGCAGATCCGGGTGGCCCGACCGCGGACACCCCCCTGATCGAGCCCGGACCCGCCGCCACGCCGGCCGCAGCGGTCCACTGGGGGCCGTTCTGCTGCCTGCTCGTCCCCGCCGCCCTCGCGGGGTACGGCACCTGGTTCGGCAGCCCCGGCTCCTGGGCCCTCGGGCTCGCCGCCGTCACCGCGGCCTGCCGGCTCCTGCTGCGCCGCCGCGAGCACGCCTCCACCGGATCGGCCGTCCCGGCTCCACCGCACTCATGCGCCCGCGAGAGCGAGGGGGCGCGCCGGGGCGGGCGGTGATCGAACGGTGGTGCGCCGGGTGTGACTGGATTCCGCATACGCAACCGCTGGTTTTCAGCCAACTTCGCGATGAGGTTGAACTCTTGGTGTTTCACCCGGCCAAGCCACGTGCCAGCAGGCAGGAATAGACCGCGCGGTACGCTTTCACCCAACGGGGACGGGCCAAGATCGCGAGGCGCACTTCCCTGTGCGCCTCGGGAGTGGAACGCTTCGTGATCGACAGCTTCGCGCCAAGTTGCCTTGTCGACATAGTGCCGGTGGGAGAACGTGTCACTACGGCACCACGGGACGCAGTAGATTCGATCATGGGACGAAGTCTGCGGACTCGTGCGAGACCGAGGGGAAACGTGCAGGAGCGACAGGCCCGTAAGGACCAGGAAGACGCGAACACCGAGGGGGGCTTAGCGTCATGAGCCAGGACTCCGCCACCGCAACGGAGGCCGCACGGAAGCTGACCGGGCGGCGACGCCGGGAGGTCGTAGCCGTACTGCTTTTCAGCGGCGGCCCTATCTTCGAGAGCTCCATCCCGCTCTCCGTCTTCGGAATCGACCGGCAGGACGCGGGAGTTCCCCGCTACCGGCTGCTCGTCTGCGGAGGCGAGGAGGGGCCACTGCGCACCACGGGTGGACTCGAACTCAGCACACCGTACGGCCTTGAGGCCATCAGCAGGGCAGGCACCGTCGTGGTGCCCGCCTGGCGGTCCATCACATCACCACCGCCCGAAGAGGCGTTGGACGCACTGCGCCGTGCCCACGAAGAGGGCGCGCGCATCGTCGGACTGTGCACGGGGGCCTTCGTCCTCGCCGCGGCCGGCCTGCTGGACGGCCGTCCCGCGACGACGCACTGGATGTACGCGCCGACGCTGGCCAAGCGCTATCCGTCGGTACACGTCGATCCGCGTGAGCTCTTCGTCGACGACGGTGACGTGCTCACCTCCGCCGGCACGGCCGCCGGAATCGACCTCTGTCTGCACATCGTGCGCACGGACCACGGCACGGAGGCGGCCGGGGCACTCGCCCGCCGGCTCGTCGTGCCGCCGCGCCGCAGTGGCGGGCAGGAACGCTACCTCGACAGGTCGCTGCCCGAGGAGATCGGCTCCGACCCGCTCGCCGAGGTGGTGGCGTGGGCGCTGGAGCATCTGCACGAGCAGTTCGACGTGGAGACGCTGGCGGCACGCGCCTACATGAGCAGGCGGACCTTCGACCGGAGGTTCCGCTCGCTCACCGGCAGCGCACCGCTCCAGTGGCTCATCACCCAGCGGGTCCTCCAGGCCCAACGGCTCCTGGAGACATCCGACTACTCGGTCGACGAGGTCGCGGGACGCTGCGGCTTCCGCTCGCCCGTCGCGCTGCGCGGGCACTTCCGCCGCCAGCTCGGATCGTCCCCGGCGGCCTACCGGGCCGCCTACCGGGCACGCCGTCCGCAGGGCGGGGGGCTGGAGAACATCACCTCGATGATCGACCCGGTCGTACCCGCCCAGGTGGCGATCGCCGGCCGGCGCCCGGGGGCTTCCCCGGTCGCGGCGGTCTCCGGCGGCTCCATGGAGCACCTGAGACCGGGCCCGGACGCCTACGCCCCGGGACGGCCGGCCCTGCCGGGGCAGCGCAGCGCCCCGTAGGGTGGGGCACATGAACGACCGTATGGTGTGGATCGACTGCGAGATGACCGGGCTCTCGCTGACGGACGACGCACTCATCGAGGTGGCCGCACTGGTCACCGACTCGGAGCTGAACGTGCTCGGCGAAGGGGTGGACATCGTGATCCGCCCGCCGGACGCGGCCCTGGTGACCATGCCCGAGGTGGTGCGGCAGATGCACACCGCCTCGGGGCTCCTCGACGCGCTGGCAGGGGCACCACCCTGGAAGCCGCCGAGGAGCAGGTCATGGCCTACGTGCGCGAGCACGTGAAGGAACCGGGCAAGGCCCCGCTCTGCGGGAACTCGGTCGGCACCGACCGGGGCTTCCTCCTGCGGGACATGCCGTCACTGGAGGGCTACCTCCACTACCGGATCGTCGATGTCTCCTCGGTCAAGGAACTGGCACGCCGCTGGTATCCGAGGGCGTACTTCAACAGTCCGGAGAAGAACGGCAACCACCGGGCACTGGCGGACATCCGCGACTCCATCACGGAGCTTCGCTACTACCGGGAGGCCGTATTCGTACCGCAGCCCGGTCCCGACTCGGTGCGCGCCAAGGAGATCGCGGCGCGCTTCGCGGCGCCCGCGGAGTAGAAGGACGCCCCTGGTCACGGGCCTTCCGGGGCCCGTGGGCGGGGCGGGATCAACCGGGGCGCGAGCACCCTCCCGGACCCTGTACACTTTTTCTCGGCCGGTCGGAAACGCGACCGGGCGACATGGTGGGTATAGCTCAGCTGGCAGAGCACCTGGTTGTGGTCCAGGATGTCGCGGGTTCAAGTCCCGTTACTCACCCTGAAAGAAGGGCCCCGGTCTTCGGACCGGGGCCCTTCTCATGTGCGGGTCTCCCGTGCGGGGCCGCCCCACCCTCAGGACGAGTCCCGTACGACCAGTTCGGTGGGCAGCACTATCCTCGGGCGGTCCTCGGGAGGGCCCGCGATCTCCTGGAGCAGGACGCGGGTCATCGTGCGGCCCATCTCCTCGGTGGGCTGGCGCACGCTCGTGAGCGGCGGGTCCATGTGCCGGGCGACCGCCGAGTCGTCGAAGCCGATCATGGCGATGTCGTCCGGGACCCGGCGGCCCGCCTCGCGCAGGACCTGGCGGGCGCCCGCCGCCATCACGTCGGACGCGATGAAGACCGCGTCGACATCGGGGCAGCGGGCGAGCAGCTCCCGCATGGCGCGGGCGCCGCCCTCCTCGGTGAAGTCGGCGGGAGCGATGAGGCGCTCGTCGGGGGCCATGCCCGCCGCGGCGACGGCCTCGCGGTAGCCGTCGAGGCGGCGCTGGGCGCCGTACACGTCGAGACGGCCGGTGATGGTGGCGATGGAGCGGCGCCCTCGCGAGATGAGGTGCACGACGGCCGAGCGCGCGCCCTCGAAGTTGTCCGAGTCGACCGAGGCGAGCGGTTCGGCGGCGTGCCTGCGACCGCTGATCACACACGGCATGCCGAGCTGTTCCAGGAGGTCGGGAAGCGGATCGTCGGCGTGTACGGAGACCAGCAGCACGCCGTCCACCCGGTGCGCGGTCAGGTACTGGGCCAGCCGGCGGCGCTCGCGGTCGTTGCCCGCGAGGGTGAGCAGCAGCTGCATCTCGGTGTCGGCGAGGGCGGCGCCGACCCCGCGCACGATGTCGGAGAAGTACGGCTCGGCGAAGAACCGGGTCTCGGGCTCGGGCACCACCAGGGCGATGGCGTCCGTGCGGTTGCCCGCCAGCGCGCGGGCCGCGCGGTTGGGCACGTACCCCAGTTCGTTGACCGCCGCCTCGACGGTGGCCCGGGTCGTGTCACTCACGCGCGGTGATCCGTTGATCACCCGGGACACCGTCCCCGGCCGACTCCCGCCCTGGCCGCGACCTCCTCCAGTGTGGGCCGCCGCCCCTGCCTTCCACGAACAGTCATGGCTGCCCCTCCCAGTCGTCGCTAATTTCTCACAAGCCGATAGGTCCACGCCCGGGGGCCGGACTCACCGCCGGTGACCGTCACTGACCGTGACGGTCGCGGCCGTGCCCCGCTCCCCTCATCGCCTGCGCGGTAAGGAGAGCCGGGACCCTCGACCGGGCCCCGCGGACCCGCCCGCACCGGCCTCGCCGGACGAGGCCGTGGGACGCATTATGGTCCGCGTGATCAACGACTCCGCACGCGCGGCAGGTGCGGGCGGCCTCTCGACAGGCGGGGATGCGGGCGTCCCGAGCCCCCCAACACACCTCGGCGACGCTCCACGCGTCATGTCGCGGGACGCGTATCCTGCGGAGGCCCGGGCTCCGGCGCTCCTCACGGGAATCCGCTGGAACAAGTAGCACCGTCCGATCTCTTGACACCCTCCCGGCGAGCCGCAACCCTTCAACACATCACGTATGGGAGCGCTCCCACCGTACCTGACTCATTCACGACCCGCACGTCTCTCACCTGGGCCTTAGCGCGGAACAACGTACGGACGCGTTCGCGCAGCCGGGCCGGGGAGGTGCATGTGCAGGGCACTAGGAGGCCGCAATGCGCACTTCTGTCTTCACCCGGGGAACAACCGCACCACCTCCCCGTCGCACGTTCCGCAAAGCCGTGGTCGTCGCTGCCGTCGCTGCCCTCGGCGCCGGACTGCTGGCCGGCTGTGCGGAGGACTCCGGTGACGCCTCGGGCAGCTCGTCCTCGGGTGGGAACGGCAAGGGCAAGACGACGATCACCGTCGGTGTGTTCGGTGCCTTCGGTCTGAAGGAGGCGGGGCTGTACGACGAGTACATGAAGCTCCACCCCGAGATCAACATCGAGCAGACGTCGATCGAGCGCAACGAGAACTACTATCCGCAACTGCTCACCCACCTCGCTTCGGGCAGTGGTCTCGCCGACATCCAGGCCGTCGAGGTCAACAACATCGCCGAGATCGCCCAGACACAGTCCTCCAAGCTGATGGACCTGGGCAAGACCTCCGGGGTGAAGAAGGAGAACTTCCTGGAGTGGAAGTGGTCCCAGGGCACGGACAAGAGCGGTAAGACGGTCGCGCTCGGTACGGACATCGGCCCCCAGGGCATCTGCTACCGCAAGGACCTCTTCGAGAAGGCCGGGCTTCCCACCGACCGCGAGGAAGTCGGCGCGCTGTGGGCCGGCGACTGGCAGAAGTTCCTCGCGGCGGGCGAGAAGTACAAGGCGAAGGCGCCCAAGGGCACCGCGTTCGTCGATTCCGCCGCCGGTCTGATGAACGCCGTGCAGGGCGGCTCGGCCGAGCGCTTCTACGACAAGGACGGGAAGGTCATCTACAAGACCAACCCGGCGGTCAAGGACGCCTGGGACGTCGCCGCCAAGGCGGCGGACCTCGGTCTGACGGCCAAGCTCCAGCAGTTCCAGCCCTCCTGGGACCAGGCGATCGTGAACGGCACCTTCGCCACCCTCTCCTGCCCGCCGTGGATGGTCGGCTACATCAAGGACAAGGGCGCCGAGAAGACCGAGGGCAAGTGGGACGTCGCCGCCGCGCCCAAGAGCAGCAACTGGGGCGGTTCCTTCCTGACCGTGCCCGAGGCCGGCAAGAACAAGGAGGAGGCCGCCAAGCTCGTCGCCTGGCTGACCGCCCCTGAGCAGCAGGCCACGTTCTTCGCCAAGCGGGGCAGCTTCCCGAGCTCGCAGGCAGCGTTCTCGCTTCCCGAGGTCGCCGACGCCAAGGACCCGTACATCAACGACGCCCCGATCGGCAAGATCTTCTCCGACGCCGCCAAGAACATCCCGGTGACCATCGTCGGCCCGAAGGACCTGGTCATCGCGCAGAACCTGGCCGATGTCGGCATGCTCCAGGTCGACCAGAAGGGTGTTTCCTCCGAGGACGGCTGGAACGCCGCGGTGAAGGCGATCGACAACGCCCTGGAGAAGTGACCTCCGGTGAGCGGAACGACAAGTAAGTCCCGCACGGCCGCGCCCCTCGACGAGGGGGCGCGGCCCCGCGCCGCGTGGGCGGCGGCTCAGCGGGTCCCGTGCGCAGCGAGCGGCGCAGCCGGCTGTACCGGTGGGACCTGAAGTGGAGTCCGTACGCCTTCGTGGCTCCGTTCTTCGTCTTCTTCCTGGCCTTCGGCCTGTTCCCGCTGCTCTACACGGGATGGGCCTCGCTGCACCAGGTGGAGCTGACCGCTCCGAACGACATGGAATGGATCGGCCTGCGCAACTTCTCCAGGCTGATGGAGGACGAGTTCTTCTGGAACGCGCTGCGCAACACCGTGACCATCGGGGTCCTCTCCACGGTTCCGCAGCTGCTGATCGCGCTCGGCATCGCGCATCTGCTCAACTACAAGCTCCGCGGCTCGATGTTCTTCCGGGTCGCGATCCTCACTCCGTACGCGACGAGCGTGGCAGCGGCGACGCTCGTGTTCGTGATGCTGTTCGGCCGTGACATCGGGATGATCAACTGGGCGCTGGGGCAGGTCGGTGTCGGTCCGGTGGACTGGGAGAACGGCGAGTGGACCTCGCAGCTCGCCGTGTCGACGATCGTCGTCTGGCGGTGGACCGGCTACAACGCGCTGATCTACCTGGCGGCGATGCAGGCGATCCCGAACGACCTGTACGAGTCGGCGGCGCTGGACGGCGCCACCCGCTGGCAGCAGTTCGTCCATGTGACGGTCCCGTCGCTGCGGCCGACGATCCTGTTCACCGTGGTGGTGTCGACGATCGGTGCGACCCAGCTGTTCGGTGAGCCGCTGCTCTTCAACCGGGGCGCGGGCGCCACCGGAGGGGCCAACCACCAGTTCCAGACGCTCGGTCTCTACCTGTACGAGCAGGGCTGGGTCAATCTCCATCTCGGCAGGGCCTCGGCCATCGCCTGGGCGATGTTCCTGATCCTTCTGCTGATCGGCGCCGTCAACTGGCTGGTCGGCCGTCGTCTGCGCAAGAGCTCATGAGGGGCGACACGATGACAACCCTGACTCCGGCCGACCGGGTGCCGACGAGGGCGCCGGAGCCGTCGGGCAAGCGGAAGGGGCGGCGGGGCAAGGTCCGCGCCGGCAAGCACCTGCACGGCGGCAAGTTCACCTATGCGGTTCTGGTCTTCTTCACGGTGATCTCGCTCTTCCCCCTGGTGTGGACGGCGATCGCGGCGTCCCGCGACAACCACCGGCTGGCGCAGAATCCGCCGCCGTTCTGGTTCGGCGGCAATCTCTTCAAGAACCTGGAGATCGCCTGGACCGACGCCAACATGGGGGCGGCGCTGCTGAACACGGCGATCGTGGCAGGCTCCATCACCGTCGGCACCGTCCTGTTCTCCACGCTGGCGGGTTTCGCCTTCGCCAAGCTCCGTTTCCGCTTCAAGAACATCCTGCTGCTGCTGGTCATCGGGACGATGATGGTGCCGCCGCAGCTCAGCGTGGTACCGCTGTACATGATGGTCGCCAAGCTCCAGTGGACCGATCAGCTCCAGGCGGTCATCCTCCCGACGCTGGTGAGCGCCTTCGGGGTGTTCTTCATGCGGCAGTACCTGATCGGGGCGCTGCCCACCGAACTGATCGAGGCGGCCCGGGTCGACGGGGCCAGCAGTCTGCGCATCGTGTGGCACGTGGTCTTCCCGGCCGCGCGGCCGGCGATGGCGGTGCTCGGGATGCTCACGTTCGTCATGGCCTGGAACGACTTCTTCTGGCCGATCATCGCGCTGACCCAGAACGGCAGTCCCACCGTGCAGGTGGCGCTCACCGGGCTCGGCCGGGGGTACATCCCGGACCAGTCGGTGATCATGGCGGGCGCGCTGCTCGGCACGCTGCCCCTGCTCGCTGTCTTCGTGCTCTTCGGCAAGCAGATCGTCGGCGGCATCATGCAGGGCGCAGTCAAGGGCTGACCCCCCCGGGCGCCCTTCTCCTCTCCAGGACTCTCAGGACACTCACGGAGGCTTTCCATGTCCGCACACTTTCCACCCGGTTTCCTCTGGGGCACCGCGACCTCCGCCCATCAGATCGAGGGCGCGGTACGGGAGGACGGCCGTACCCCCTCCATCTGGGACACCTTCAGCCACACTCCGGGCAAGACGGAGGGCGGCGACCACGCCGACATCGCCACCGACCACTACCACCGCCGCACCGAGGACGTGCGGCTGATCGCGGACCTCGGGGTCAACGCGTACCGCTTCTCCGTCTCCTGGTCCCGGGTGCAGCCCACGGGGCGCGGTCCCGGGGTCCAGCGCGGTCTGGACTTCTACCGCCTGCTGGCCGACGAGCTCCTGGAGCGGGGCGTGCAGCCGATGCTCACGCTCTACCACTGGGACCTCCCGCAGGAGTTGGAGGACGCGGGCGGGTGGACCTCGCGGGAGACCTCCCTGCGGTTCGCCGAGTACGCGGGGATCGTCGCGGAGGCGCTGGGTGACCGGGTGGAGCTGTGGACCACGCTCAACGAGCCCTGGTGCAGCGCCTTCCTGGGTTACGGCTCCGGGGTGCACGCCCCGGGCCGTACGGAGCCGGTGGCCGCCCTGCGCGCCGCCCACCACCTGAACCTGGCGCACGGTCTGGGCACGCAGGCCCTGCGTGCGGCGCTGCCCCCGCGCGCACAGGTCTCCCTGTGCCTCAACCCGAGCGCGGTGCGGCCGCGGACGCGGTCCCCGCGGGACCTGGACGCGGCGCGCAGGATCGACGCGCTGGCCAACCGGGTCTTCTCGGACCCGGTACTCAAGGGCTCCTACCCGCAGGACCTGTTCGAGGACACGGCGCGGCTGACGGACTGGGCGTTCGTGGAGCCGGGTGACCTGGCGGCGATCAACCAGCCGCTGGACTCGCTGGGCATCAACTACTACACGCCCGCGGTCGTCTCCGACGGCAGTGACGACGAGGGGCCGCGGCGCGACGGACACGGTGCGAGCGACCACTCGCCGTGGCCGGGCTCGGAGCACGTGGCCTTCCACCAGCCGCCCGGTGAGCAGACCGAGATGGGCTGGTCGATCGACCCGACGGGCCTGCACGACCTGCTGATGAGGTACACCTCGGAGGCGCCCGGCATACCTCTGATGATCACGGAGAACGGCGCGGCCTACCCCGACAAGCCGGGGGACGACGGTGTGGTGGAGGACATGGACCGTATCCGTTATCTGCACGGGCACCTGTCGGCGGTCCACCGGGCGATCGCGGACGGGGCCGATGTGCGCGGCTACTTCCTCTGGTCGCTGATGGACAACTTCGAATGGGCGTACGGCTACGGCAAGCGCTTCGGCATCGTCCACGTCGACTACCCCACGCAGACGCGTACGCCCAAGGCCAGCGCCCACTGGTACGGCGAGCTGGCGAGGACGGGAGTTCTTCCGGAGGTACCTGCGGTCTGAGGACCTCACGGTCCCAGGACGCCACGAACTGGGGTACGGCGGAACGAGGGTGCCGCCGTACCCCTCCCGCTGACACCCTCTAGCCGAACGCGGAGGGCGGCGGCGCCGGGGACGGCCTGGCGCCCTCGTCCGTGACGGCGGCGGCGCCTCCGGTGAAGTCCGCGAGCGCCCGGCCGTGCTCGACACGTCCGGGGTGCGGGTCGCCCGCCACACGGCGGGTGAGCTCGGCGACGGCGAGCGGAAGGTCCGATGCGAGCAGGACGGCGTTGCCGAAACGCCTGCCGCGCCACACGGTCGGGTCGGCGGCGAGCGCCAGCTCGGGGAAGAGGGCGGCGGCGGTGGCGATCTGGCCCCGGAGATGGGCCAGCGGCGGCCCGTCGGCGAGGTTGGCGACGTACTGCCCGCCGGGCCTGAGGACCCGGCGGACCTCGGCGAGGAACTCGGCCGAGGTGAGGTGCGCGGGGGTACGGGCTCCGCTGAAGACGTCCGCGATGACGAGATCGGCCCAGCCGTCCTGCATTCTGCCGAGGCCGGCACGGGCGTCCGTGGAGCGCACCCGTATCCGGGCCTGCGGGTCCAGCGGCAGCTCCCGGCGCACCAGTTGGACGAGTGCGGCGTCGACCTCGACGATCTGCTGGGTGGAGCGGGGGCGGGTCGCGGCGACGTAGCGGGCGAGGGTGAAGGCCCCGCCGCCCAGGTGCACCACCTGGAGGGGCTGCTGAGCGGGCGCGGCCAGATCGATCATGTGGCCGATCCTGCGCTGGTACTCGAAGGACAGGTACGTGGGGTCGTCCAGGTCCACGTGCGACTGCGGGGCCTCGTCCAGCAGCAGCGTCCAGCCGCGCGGCCGTTCCCGGTCGGGTACGAGCTCGGCGCGACCGCCGTCCACCTCCGCGACGAGGGGTTCCCGCTTGCGGTCGGACCGCTTCCGGGCGCTCGCGCCTCCTGCCGGCGCTCCTCGACGTGCCACGCTCGTTCGCCCTTGTCTCATGGGTCCGGGGCCGGCACCTCACCGGCGGCGCCGGGTGTTCCGGCCGTCCGGCCATTATGGGCTCACCGGCAGTTGTCGGCCGCCTCGATCATCCTGGCCGCCTGGCCCAGGGCCCTCCTGAGCACGGCCGGGTCGGTGACCGGCGCGTCGGCGGCGGGCGGCAGCAGCCAGCCGCTGCCGGAGACGGAGGGCTCGGCGGGGATGCGGAAGCCGCGGCCGTTGGTCCGGGTACAGGCGCTTCCCGGTACGTCCCAGGCGTCGGCGGTGCCCGGGGGCACCAGGAAGCCGAGGGTGTGGCACGCGCCGTCGTGGAGGACCGGGCCCACGGCCTGCTGGCCGGCGCCCCGGCGCAGGATGTCGACGGCCTCCAGGCCCTGGCGGGCCGGGACCGTGACGAGGTCGCACGCTCCACCGGCGGGTGCGGCCTGGGTGCGCAGGGGTGCGGGTGCGGCGGGTGGTGCGGTCATGGGGTGCGCCGCGGTCGTCCGTGAGCCGGTCTCCGTGCCGATGTGCAGCAAGGGAACCCCTCCTCTCATCGCCGAACGGAGCCAGACTCCGTCTCCACATGGACCAACGCCTGCGCGGCGTCAAGGGCTACGGCACCACGCCGCCGCAAAGGGTGGCAGTTCATGGCGGATCAGGGGCGATAGGTCCTTTTTATTTGCAAACGCTCCGTGTGTGTCTCGTCACAGCAGGTACGTTCTTGCTCCGCCGGGACAACAGATCCAACGTCCGGCCGCACCGGAGAGGGCCCGCCATGGTGTCGACACGGCCAGTTCCCAACCTCGCCTTCCGCCGGCTGCGCGGACAGCGCTCCGCGGGGGAGTTCGCGGCGGCGGTCCGCCGGGCCGCGCGGGAGATCGGCGAACAGGTCGCCTGCGACGCCCGGTACATCGGGCGCGTGGAGTCCGGTGAGATCCGCTGTCCCAACTACGCGTACGAACGGGTCTTCCGCCATATGTTCCCGGGCGCCGCACTGGCGGACCTGGGCTTCTCGGCCCGCGAGACCGTGCGCGGCCGGGGGTCGCGCACCTCGGGCCCGGACCTCCCCGCGCCTTCCCCCGCTCCACCGCCCCCCACACCCCACAGCGACACCGACGAGGAGAGCGACGTGCTGCGTCGCATGTTCATGACCAGCGGGACCGCCACGGTGGCGGCCGCCTCCCTGGGGCTCGGCGGCGCGTCCACCGCCGCGGGCCTCGCCGGCCCGCCCGCACAGCGGCGGGTGGGTGAGGCCGAAGTGCGCGCCGTCGAGAAGGCGGTGCGCCAGATCCGGCTGCTGGACGACCGGCACGGGGGCGACGGCCTCTACCGGCGGGCCTCGCAACCGCTGCGGGCGGCGTACGCCCTGCTCGACGCGGGGACGGCCACGCGCCGTGCCACGGCGGACCGGCTGCACGCCGGCGCCGGCGAGCTCGCCATCTCGGTGGGCTGGCTGGCACACGACTCGGGCCGCTTCGAGGACGCCCGTTCCCACTACGCGGAGGCGCTGGCGACGGCGCGGGTCGCGGGCGACGCGGCGCTGGAGGCCCACGCCTTCTGCAACGCGTCGTTCCTGGCCAGGGATACGGGGCGGGCCCGCGAGGCGGTGGGGGCGGCGGAGGCCGGGCAGCGGGCCGCCCGGCCGCTCGGCTCACCCCGCCTGCTGGCGCTGCTGGCCCTGCGGGAGGCGGGGGGCCGGGCGGGGCTCGGTGACCGGACCGGGTGCGACCGGGCGATCGGGCGGGCGTACGCGGCGTTCGAACAGGGGGCGTCGGCGGCGGACCCCGAGTGGATGACCTTCTTCCGCGAGGCGGAGCTGGAGATGCTCCAGGCCCAGTGCTGGTCAGCCCTGGGCGACTGGCCGCGTGCCGCGCGGCACGCGCGGCGGGCGACGCTGCTCCAGGACCCGCACTTCACCCGGAACCTGGCGCTGTACCGGGCGCAGCTGACAGGGGACCTGGCCCGGGCCGGAATCCCGGACGAGGCGGCGCAGGCGGGGCACGGGGTGCTGGACCTGCTGGACCGGGTCCAGTCCTCCCGCATCCGGGCGATACTGGCGGGCGCGGTGGGGGTGCTGCGGGCGCGGAGCGCGTCGCCGGCGGTACGGGATCTCGTGGACCGGTACGGGCAGGGGGAAGGGGGCAGGGCGGCCCCGGGGGCGACGGTTCCGTCCCCGATCGCCGGACGGGCTTGAGCGGGCGCCTGGCACCCCAGAACCCGTTCCGGGCTCAAGGGGGCGGCGCCCGGGCGGGCGGCTACCGGTCCAGGTGGCCGGTGTCGTTCCAACGTTCCATCGCCGGCAGGCCGTACGCCCAGCCCAGTACCGAGAGCGACGTCGGGTCCAGCCGGATGCGGGCGCCGAACGACACGTCCTCGCCGAGCCACCGCGCCCCCAGCGCCCGCAGGATGTGGCCGTGGGCGAAGACCAGGACGTCGCGGTCGGCCGACCGCGCCCACTCCACGACCTCGTCCGCGCGGGCGGACAGCTCCGCCGTCGTCTCGCCGTCCGGCACCCCGTCCCGCCAGATCAGCCAGTCCGGCCTGCGCTCCCGGATCTGGGCCGGCGTCAGACCCTCGTACGCCCCGTAGTCCCACTCCATCAGCGCGTCCCACGGCTCGGCACGCTCCCCGAAGCCGGCTATCGCGCACGTCTCGGACGCGCGTACGAGGGGGCTGGTCCTGACCTCGACCCCCGGCAGCCCCGCCCACGGTTCCCGGTGCAGACGCTCACCGAGCAGCTTGGCGCCCTCACGGCCGGTGTCCAGCAGCGGAATGTCCGTCCTGCCGGTGTGATTGCCCCGCACGGACCACTGGGTCTGGCCGTGCCGGGCGAGCAGGATGCGCGGTGCCATGGAAGCTCTCCCTGGAACTGGGATCTCATGATCGGTCGGGTTCCGGACGGCGGTGTCCGATACGTCGGCGACGGGCGGCGACCGGCCCGGGGCCCGTCGAGGGCCCGGCCGATTCCCCCCGCTCCATCATCTCCCACGTGCCCGGGAGGCAACCTCCGGGGCCATGGCGGCGTCCCTCACCAGGGGTCCCGGGGCCCCCGGGAATCACGGCCGGCGAACACCGTACGGTTGAATGCCCTACGACGGCAGCATGAACATGGGAGAGCCGACCGGATGCAGCACGCCACCGCCGCGCCAGCACCCGGCCACCGCCCCCGCTGGTGGACGGAGCTGCCTCTCATCGCGGCGGTGTACGCGCTGTACTCCGCGGGAAGGCTGCTGGTCCGCGGCGACGTGTCGAGCGCCGTCGACCACGGGCTCGCCATTCTCCGCCTGGAGCAGTCGCTCCACCTCAACGCGGAACACCCCCTGAACCGCCTGCTGACCTCCCACCCGGCGCTCGGCATACCCGCCGACTTCATGTACGCGTCGCTGCACTACCTCGTCACCCCGGCCGTCCTCATATGGATGTTCCGGCGCCGCAGGGACGCCTACCGGGTGGCCCGCACCTGGCTGATGACCTCCACTCTCGTCGGCCTGATCGGCTTCACGCTGATGCCGACCTGCCCGCCCCGGCTGCTCGACGCGCGGCACGGCTTCGTCGACACCATGGCCCAGTACAGCTCGTACGGCTGGTGGGGCACCGAGGCGAGCGCCCCGCGCGGGCTCGGCGGGATGACCAACCAGTACGCGGCGATGCCCAGCCTGCACGTCGGCTGGTCCGTGTGGTGCGGCGTCCTGCTGTGGCGGCACGGCCGCCATCCGCTGATACGCGCCCTCGGCGTCGCCTACCCCCTGCTGACCACGCTCGTGGTCATGGGGACCGCGAACCACTACTTCCTCGACGCCGTCGCGGGCGTCGCCGTGATGGCCGCCGGAGCCGTTCTCGCCAGGCCGGTGATCCGCCTCGCGGACCGGCTGAAGGGCCGGCTGAAGGGCCGCTTCCTGGCCGGCTCCGCCCCCGAGCGCACGGCCGTGGACACCGGTGAGACCCCGGATGTCAGTGCCGGATGCGAGACTTCCGCGGGTGAGCGAATCCCCGGCCAGCGGACCTCCTCCGCAGACTCCACCGACACCGGCGCCCCGGCCGGCGAAGACGCTGCCGCAGCGGCTCGCTGAGCTGCGCGGCCCGTCCGTCGCCCCGCACCCGCTCGACGCACGCGCGCTGGCCGCCCTCGCCGCCAACCCCGGCTGCGGACGCCGCGCCCTGCTGGACGCCGCGGGGGTGGACAAGGCCGCGCTCGCCACGGCGCTCGGCTCCCCCGCCGCCTTCGGCCAGTCGCAGTTCGCCTTCATGCGGGGCAACGCCTTCGAGGCGAAGGTGAAGGCCGACGGCGGCACGGAGCTGCTGCGCCTGCTGTACGAGCGGCTCGGCGGCCCCGGCGAGGCACCGCACGAGGTGCGGGTGCCGGATCTGGCGGCGGCCGGGCCCGAGGGCCGCGCGGCCAGGACGGCGCTGGCGCTGCGGGAGGCGACGGCGGCGCAGGGCTGGACCCTGCTCGACCATCCGCTGCTCGCCCTTGAGGTGGCGGGCTCGCCCGCCTACCTGGAGCCGGACGCCGTGGTGGTGCACCCCGAGGGCACCTGGACGGTCGTCGAGATCAAGTCGTTCCCCATGATCGACGGTTCGGCCGACGCGGCGAAGGTCGGCGCCGCGGCCCGGCAGTCCGCCGTCTACGTCCTGGCCCTGGAGCGGATCGCCGCGATGACCGAGGGCGCCGAGGTCGGGCACCGGGTGCTGCTGGTGTGCCCGAAGGACTTCTCCAACCTGCCGACCGCCTCGGTCGTCGACGTCCGCAAGCAGCGGGCCGTCACCCGCCGCCAGCTGACGAGGCTGACCCGTATCGAGGACATCGCCGCGACCCTGCCCGAGGACGCCACGTTCGATCCGGGCTGCTCGCCCCAGGAGCTCCACCGGGCAGTCGACGCGGTCGGCGCCGCGTACGCGCCGGAGTGCCTGGCGGCGTGCGAGCTCGCCTTCCACTGCCGCGAGAGGTCCCGGGCCCGCGGGGCGGTGGAGGCGCTGGGCCGCAGCGTCAGGGGTGAGCTCGGCGGGCTCACCACGGTCGGCGCGGTGCTGGCCGCCGCCGCGGGCAAGGAGGGCGACCCCGCGGACCCGACGGTCGCCGCGCTGCGCCGTGCCGCGGCGCTGCGCGCGGAGGCACTGGAGGGCCGGGCGGTATGTCACTGATCACCACGCTGGCCCGGCTGGAGGCGGTGGAGAGCGGGCGGGCGCAACCCCTGACCACCGTCCGCCACCGCCATCTCACCGGCCGGCCGCTCGTCCTGGTGCCGCTCGCCACCGCCGGTGAGGCAGGCGCCCCACTGGGCGCGCTGGTGGGCACGGACCGGGAGGCGCCCCGGCTGCTGGCCGTGGCCCAGCCGCGCGACCGTGAGCTGCGGTTCGCGTTCCTCGCCGAGCTGGCCGAGGCGGTGCTGCCGCACATCGAGTCGTACGCCGGCGTGGTGGAGCCTGCCGAGCGCAGCCAGATCGATCCCGAGACCGGCAAGAAGACCAAGGTCGAGGTCGAACTCTGCACGGACGCGGCCCAGTTGATCGTGCCGAGCCGGGCAGGCATCGACTTCGTACGTCTCCTGGGGCGTTCGATGCGCTTCCGGCGGACCGCGGAGGACGACCCGGACACCCCGTATCCGGCGCCCGCCCGGGTCCCCCTGCTGGGCCGCTGGCTGACCCACTACGCGGAGCGGGCCCGGGTGCCCGGCTCGTCCCTGCTCCTCGCCACGACCGATCTGCTCAACCGGCACTGGGCGACCGGCCAGAGCAGTCTTGAGGACCAGCACCTCGGTGCGCTGCTGGCCTGGATCGCCCCCTCGGACGGCGGTTCGGGCGCCGAGGCCGCCCTGCGGGCGGAGCTGGAGCGCGACCGGGAGGGCCAGCTGCTCTGCCCGCCGGCCGGACCGGCCACGGACCCGGCGTTCGACAACCGGCTGCTGGCCCCCGCCATCGAGGCGTACGACCGGGCGCGTACGGCGCTCGCGGCGGCGGAGGACGGTCTCGCGGCCGATGCCCTCCTGGCCGAACTCGCCCGCGCCGAACGGCAGATCAGGTCCCTGCTGGCGAAGGTGGCGCTGCCCACCTGGGACGCCGTGTGGCGGGGGCTCGACCTGCTGGCCGGCCTGCCGGAGGGGGCCAGGGCCGAGGACCGCTGGACGCGCGACCGGTGGTCCTTCACGGCCCACCGGGACCGGGTGCTGGCCGGAGAGCCCCCGCAGCCCCGCCGGGACGACGCGGTGACGGCGGCGCAGAAGCTGGCGTCCCGGGAGGCGGCACAGGCCCAGCTCGACGCGCAGGAGGCGTTGGACGACCCGCTGGTCCTCGCGGGGCGCCGGCTGGCCGGTGAGGCGTTCGTCGGGGAGGTGACGGGGGTGGAGATGGCGTACAGCGAGTCCAAGCGCCCCTCTCCGCGCCCGCTGGTCACGGTCCGTACGGACGAGCACCCGCATCTCGGCGGGCGGACGAAGGTGTACCGCTCGCTGGACGGCAAGCCGCAGACCGCGGAGTTCGTGAGCGGGACGCCCGCCGAGGAGGGCGGGCTCCTGCTGGTGCTGCGGATCACCGACCGGATGGGGCGGAGCAAGGAGCCCGCGCCGGGCTCGGTCCCCGAGCCCGGCGACCGGACCGTGTGGACGCTGTTCGAGCACGATCCTCGCGGGGGCCCGAAACTGCCGGACCCGGAGGAGACCCCCTGGACCCACGGCGGGCCTCCCGGCGCCGCCGTCGAACGGGCCGAACGGCCCGACCCCGTGACCGCGGAGGACCTGCTGTGAGCTCGACGAGGGCCACGTTCGATCCGGGCGCCGAGGCGACACGGGCCACCGACGCGATCCTCCACGACACCTTGCGCGGCAGCTCGCGCGGCGTCGTGGTGGACTCGCCCCCGGGGGCCGGGAAGTCGACCCTGGTGGTGCGCGCCGCGCTGGAACTGGCCGCCGCGGGACGGCCCCTGATGGTGATCGCGCAGACCAACGCCCAGGTGGACGACCTGGTCGTCCGGCTGGCCGAGAAGGAGCCCGGCCTGCCGGTGGGCCGTCTGCACAGCAACGACTCCGACCCGTACGACACGGTCCTGGACGGCCTGGAGAACGTACGCAAGTCGGCGAAGGCCACAGACCTGGCCGGGCTCGACATCGTCATCTCGACGGCCGCCAAGTGGGCCCACGTGAAGAACGTGGAGCCGTGGGGACACGCGATCGTCGACGAGGCGTACCAGATGCGGTCGGACGCCCTGCTGGCGGTCGCGGGGCTCTTCGAGCGGGCCCTGTTCGTCGGTGACCCGGGCCAGCTGGACCCCTTCTCGATCGTCGGCGCCGACCAGTGGGCGGGGCTCTCCTACGATCCGTCGGCGAGCGCCGTCTCCACGCTCCTCGCCCACAACCCGGAGCTGCCGCAGCACCGGCTGCCGGTGTCCTGGCGGCTGCCGGCCTCGGCGGCGCCGCTCGTCTCGGACGCGTTCTACCCGTACACGCCGTTCCGCAGCGGTACGGCGCACGGGGAACGGCGCCTGGCGTTCGCCGTACCGTCGGACGGATCGGGCCCCGACCGGGTGCTGGACGAGGCGGCGGAGTCCGGCTGGGGCCTGCTGGAACTTCCGGCGCGGCACACGCCGCGTACCGATCCGGAGGCGGTCCGGGCGGTCGCCCGGACCGTGCGCCGGCTGCTGGACCGGGGCGGCGCGGCGACCAGCGAGCGTTCCCCGCACCCCGTTCCCGTGACTGCGGACCGGGTGGCGGTCGGCACGGCCCACCGCGACCAGGCCGCGGCGGTCCGGGCGGCGCTGGCCGAGCTGGGGGTCACGGGCGTGGCCGTGGACACGGCGAACCGGCTCCAGGGCCGTGAGTTCGACGTGACGGTGGTCCTGCACCCCCTGTCGGGCCGCCCGGACGCCACGGCCTTCCATCTGGAGACGGGCCGCCTGTGCGTGCTGGCCTCCCGCCACCGCCACGCCTGCGTGGTGGTGTGCCGGGAGGGGGTCGCGGAGCTGCTGGACGAGCACCCGTCGACGGAACCGGTGCAGCTGGGTGTCACGGTCAAGTTCCCGGACGGATGGGACGCGAATCACTCGGTGCTGGCCCATCTCGCGGAACACCGGGTGCGCTGGCGGCCTTGATCCTCGGGAAGACGGATAGACGGATGGACGCGGCGGCGCCCGGGGCCGCCGGGCACACGGCGGCGGCCCTCTTGCGCCGGGTCGGACAATGGAGGGTGGCCGCCCGGCCGCCCGAAGGAGGAGCACCCCATGGCACAACCCGAACGGAACGAGCGGCAGCGGATGCGTCCCGCGCCGCTGCTCTTCGAGCCGTCGGAGGCGGCAGCCGACCCCGAGCACTTCTTCGACCTCGACGCGATGGAGGACCCACAGGAGCTCCTCGCCCGTGCCACGGAGCTGACGCACGCCTTCCGCGCGGCGGCCGACCGGGCCGTCGAGTTCCAGGCGGTGGCCGCCGCGCAGCTCGCGGATCCGCGCCGCTTCGACCGGCTGACGGCAGCCGATGTCGCGGAGCGCGCGGAGTGGACGGAGGACTATGCCAAGAAGATGATCGAGTTCGGCAGGTCGCTGCTCAGGAACGCCGGCCCCTGACCCGGCCGGGGGATTCGCCGCGCACCGCCCCCGCCGCTGGCATATGCCCGCGCGCAAGATACTCCGCGGGCGCCGCCCTGTCCTCGTTTTCGGCAACTCTCTGATTCAGCGCCGTCACTCCTAGTAGACCTGCCGTATGAGCGCTTGGCTGAAAGACGAAACGACCCTCCCCGCCTCCGCGGCATCCTCCCCTCGCGACGTCGACATCTTCGCTCTGCTGCGGGACCAGCCCAGGCATCAGGCGACCCAGGTCACCGCGGCGGGGGCCTCCTGGCTCGCCGGGGCCTCGGGCTATCCGCGCAGCACGTTCTCCCAGTGGCAGGCACACCCTGATTCCCCGGGCGTCCTGCCCTGCGGGTCCGTCTTCGACGTGGTGAACGTGCCCGCGCTGTTCGGCCGGCGCGTGCTGGAGCAGCTCTGGACCGAGGGCCCCGGCTCCGGCCCGGTGGCCACGCACCGGGGCCGGATGCTCCTGTTCGCCGCGCCCGGTACGGCCCAGCGGCTGCCGTCCCTGCTGGGCTGGGAGGAGTGGGGCACCGGCGGCGCCGGACAGCCCGGGGCACACCGGGCCGCCGTACCGCCGCTGCTCTGCCACGGCACCGGTGACGCGGTGACCGTGCCGCCCCTGGCCGGCCGGTCCGAGGGCACGGGACCCCGCTGGGTGGTCGCCCCCGACACCCGCGACCCGTGGCTCCCCGGCCCCGACGTGCTGCTGTGGGCCTGCGTGCGGGTGGGCAGGTCACAGCCCTCCCCGGCCTCCGGGTATTCGATTTTTCCTCCCGCCGATCCGGGTGCTAATGTCTACGACGTCACCAGGCGCCGTTAGCTCAGTTGGTTAGAGCAGCTGACTCTTAATCAGCGGGTCCGGGGTTCGAGTCCCTGACGGCGCACAGACGGAAGAAGCCCCCGCGGAAGCGGGGGGCTTCTTCGTGTCCGGACGCTCCCCGCGTACGTGCTCGCTGCGTACGTGCTCTCTACGTACCCGTGGTGATCCGGACCGTCCAGGACCCGGACGGGGTCCGGTCCGCGACCTCGATCCTGGTGCGCTCGCCGGGCACGGTGTACGTCTCGCCCACGCCCAGCGGGGCGTCGGCGAGGGGCGGGTAGACGGACCGGTCCCAGCACGCCTCGGTGCCGGGGTGGGTGTCCAGGACCTCGACGGGACCGCCGCCGGACGGGGTCTCGTTGCGGATCCGGTAGATGAGTACGCCTTCGGTGCAGGTCGCCCGGTCGTTGCCGATGGCGCTGCGGGCCTCGACGGCCAGGGCGCTGCCCTCGCCCGTCCTGATGACCGCGAGCCGCGTGCCGGCCGATCCGCCGGGCAGGGGCGGGGCGGCGACGGGTTCCAGGGTGAGGCCGGCGCTGCCCTGCACGCATCGGACCTGGCGCGTGTCGAGCCAGCCGAGCTTCCACTTGTGCCAGCCGAACAGCTCGGGGGCGAGCCCGAACTGGCTGCCCATGACGTCCCAGTCCCCGACGTAGGTGTCCCAGTCGCCCTTGCCGTCCGTGGGCCGGTGGTAGAGGTCCGCCAGGTCGAAGACGTGCCCGGTCTCGTGAGCGAGGACGTTCCGGTCCGGCGGGTGCTGTTCGAAGACGGTGACGACGCGCCTGATGTCCGTGCCGTCTGCGCGCAGCGGCCGGTCGAAGTTGACGACCTTGGTGGCGTCGGAGTCGACGCCGGGCGCGTCCGGGTCGGCGACCAGGTAGACGATGTCGTACGCCGAGAAGTCGACCGCTCCGTCCGCGGCCTCGACGGCGTCGCGCAGGTAGGCGCTGCGCCGCCCCGCGTCCCAGTCCCGCTCTATGCCGTACCAGGTGGAGGCGCGGGGCATCTCGATCCACTGCCGCTGGGGGTGCGGGCGCAGGGTGAACCTCCCGTAGGAGGCGCGCTCGAAGAAGCGGGTGGTGGAGGGGAAGTAGTCGGCGGTGAGGGCGGCGGGTCCGACCGCGGGCTCGGAGTCGGGGAACGACAGGAAGACCAGGACGGCGTCGAGGGTCCGGGTGGGGCGGGGGTAGGCGCCGTTCCAGGTGTCGAGGCCGAGGGAGTGGTGGGCCTCGCTCCGGGGGAGGGCGCAGGGGCCCGCGTCACTGTCGGCGGCGACCGCGGGGCCCGCCACGAGGGACATCGCGGCGAGCGCCATGAGCGAGGTCAGAGCGGCGGCCACGCCACGTGGACTGGGTCTCTCCAGCCCCCCGGGTCTGCGCTGTCGCGGCACGTCTACCTCCGGGTGGGAAACACGGGACACCCCACCCACCCTGTGCCGGTCCGGAGCCGTACGTCCTGTTGGGCTGCCCCACTCGGGTCAGAGAGGCCGCACCTTGGGTGTCACAGAAAGTCACAATCAATCAATCCGGGGAAGTGGCAGAACAAGAGCACACGGAAACGTTCACTTATGGGCAAACTGGATTGACGTCGGAAGCAGGGGCCATGCGGGTACGGAGGAGCGGCGTCGGTCGGCGCGCTGGAGCGGCCGGCTCGCCACCCTCTATGCTTCACCACGCTTTCCCCCGTCGTTACGGTCCCCACAGGGGACGCCACACGGTGCCCTGTCACGACGACACCTGTTCACGACGATCTGCACAGCGGGAGCACGCGGTGAGCGGAACCTCCGAAGGGCCGGAGCCCCCGGCGGGCAGAGCACTGGGCACCGTGCGGCCGCCGGTCACGGAACGTCATGCGGTGGCGGCGAGTCCTTCGGAACTGCGCGACTACCGGGCCGCCTTCCACGTCTCCGTACTCGCCATGGCCGTCCTCGACCACGAGGGCCAGATCGTCAGCGCGAACGACGCCCTGGCCGGACTGCTGGGCACCGAAGCCGCCGCCCTGGCCGCGCAGCCGGCCGCCGCCCTCGTCGGCCTCTCGTCGGACGACCGCACCTGGCACGCGTACCGCGAGGTGCTGCACGGCCGGCGCTCCCGCCTTCGCTGCACCCGCCGGCTGAAGCACCCCGACGGGCGCTCCCTGTGGGCGGAGATCACCGTCGTACCCATGGACCCGCCGTCCACCGGCGGCCTCCTGCTGTCGGTGGCGGACATCAGCGACCGGCGCGAGCTCCAGAAGCGGCTGCGCCACCTCCAGATGCACGACCCGGTGACCCGGCTGCCCAACCGGACCCTGTTCTTCGAACGGCTCTCGGCGGCCCTGGAGACACCGCCGTTCCACGACGACTCACTGCCCCCGCACGGCCGGATCGGCCTCTGCTACCTGGATCTGGACGGCTTCAAGGCCGTCAACGACACCATGGGGCACCGCATGGGCGACCGGCTCCTGGCCGCCGTCGCCGGCCGGCTCACCGACTGCGCCGGACGCGAGGGCTCGGAGCGCGGCGGGAGTCATCTGGTGGCACGGCTCGGCGGCGACGAGTTCGCGATCCTCGTCGAGGACTCCACCGGCACGCCCCAGCTGACCGAGCTGGCGAACGCGGTGCTCCTCTCGCTCCAGCGGCCCTTCGACCTCGCCGGTCAGCGGCTCTCCGTATCGGCCTCGATCGGAGTGGTCGAGCGGGCATCGGCGGGCACCTCGCCGACCGGTCTGATGCAGGCCGCCGACACGACGTTGTTCTGGGCGAAGGAGGACGGCAAGGCGCGCTGGACGCTCTTCGACCCCGAGCGCAACGCCCACCGCATGACCCGGCAGGCGCTCTCCTCCACGCTGCGGCCCGCCGTCGAGCGGGGCGAGTTCACCCTGGACTACCAGCCCTTGGTCTGCATGGCCGACGGGGCCGTACGCGGCGTCGAGGCGCTGGTGCGGTGGAACCATCCGCAGTTCGGCCGGCTGGCGCCGAATCGGTTCGTCTCGATCGCCGAGGAGGACGGCACGATCGTCCAGCTCGGCCGGTGGGTGCTGCGCACCGCGTGCCGCCAGGCCCGGAGCTGGCAGCTCGACCACCCGGACGAGCCGCCGCTGTTCATCAGCGTCAACGTGGCCGTACGGCAGGTCTGGGACTCCGATCTGGTGGCCGACGTGGCGGAGATCCTCGCCGACACGGGGCTGGACGCCGGGCTGCTCCAGCTGGAGCTGACGGAGTCCGCCGTGATGGGCTCCGCGGGCCGCCCGCTGCGGGCGCTGCAAGCGCTCAGCGACATGGGCGTCCGGATCGCCATCGACGACTTCGGCACCGGTTACTCCAACCTCGCCTACCTGAGCCGGCTGCCGGTCTCCGTGCTGAAGCTGGACGGCTCCTTCGTACGCGGCTTCCGCTACGAGGACGACACGCACCCGAGCCCCGCCGACGAGACGATCGTGGAGGCGATGGTGCAGCTGGCCCACCGGCTGGGCCTCACCGTCACCGCGGAGTGCGTGGAGACGGCGGGCCAGGCGGAACGGCTGCGCAGGATCGGCTGCGACACCGGGCAGGGGTGGCTGTACTCGCGGGCCGTGGCCCCCGAGCGCATCGGGGAACTGATCGGCGCGAGGGCTTCGCGCGCCGCCAGGGCTCCGGGAACGTCGGGTCCGTCCGGCGACTGAGGGCTGTCCGGTGACCCCGGGTGGATCAGCGCGCCCATGGCGTTCAGGAAGGCAGGCCGTACGCGTCCGCGATCAGCTCGTAGCTGCGCAGCCGCGCCTGGCCGCCGTGCGCGTTCGAGGTGATCATCAGCTCGTCCGCGCCTGTCCGCTTGACCAGGTCGTCGAGGCCGGTGCGGACCTCGTCCGCGGTGCCGTGGACGACGTTGGAGAGCCAGCCGTCGACGAACTCCCGCTCCATGGGCGCGAAGGTGTACGCCTCCGCCTCCTCCGGGCTCGGGATCAGACCCGGGCGGCCGGTGCGCAGGCGGACCATCGACAGGGCGCCGGTCAACACCTGGCGGCGGGCCTCCCGCTCCTCGTCGGCGGCGAGGGCCGAGACGCCGATCACGGCGTACGGGGCGTCCAGCACGGCGGACGGCTTGAACGACTCGCGGTACAGGTCGAGCGCCGGAACGGTGTTCTGCGCCGAGAAGTGGTGCGCGAAGGCGAACGGCAGGCCGAGGACACCGGCCAGCCGCGCGCTGAAGCCGGAGGAGCCGAGCAGCCAGACCGGCGGGCGGGCCGGGGACTGCACGCCGCCCGGAGCGGACGCCTGCACGGGGCCGGGCACGGCGTGGATCCTGGCGTAGGGGTGGCCGTCGGGGAAGTCGTCGTCCAGGAAGCGGACCAGCTCGGCGAGCTGCTGCGGGAAGTCGTCCGCCCCCTCGTTCAGCCGGTCCGTACGGCGCAGCGCCGCTGCGGTCGCCCCGTCGGTGCCGGGCGCTCGGCCCAGGCCGAGGTCGACGCGTCCGGGGGCCATGGCCTCCAGCGTGCCGAACTGTTCCGCGATCACGAGCGGTGCGTGGTTGGGCAGCATCACCCCGCCGGAGCCGAGCCGGATGCGCTCGGTGTGCGCGGCGAGGTGGGCGAGGATCACGGCGGGCGACGAGGAGGCGACACCCGGCATGGAGTGGTGCTCGGCGACCCAGAAGCGGTGGAAGCCGCGGCGCTCGGTGAGCTTGGCGAGGTCGACGCTGGTGCGCAGCGCCTGGGTCGCGGTGCGGCCCTGTCCCACGGTCACCAGGTCGAGCACGGACAGGGGCACGGAAGCCGTTCCCGCCGCGGTGCCGCGAATCTGGTCGCCTCGGATCTCGTCCATGTTTCGGCCTCTCCCGGTGGTGCGTACGTAACGGAAGAAGCCAACAGGAGGATGGCTCCGCTTATTCCCTCACCTCGATGCCCCGCGGCTCGACGGCGCCGGGCGGCGGCTGCCGGGTGGCGAAGAGGGCGCCGAGCCCCGGCTCGTAGACGCGGCGGTCCACCAGCCGCAGGCCCTCCCAGACCGTCACCTGGTTCGCCGTGAGCACCGGCTTGCCGAGGAGTCGCTCCAGCTCCCTGACGTACGCGGCGGTGTGCAGGGCCGTGTGCGGGAGGAGCACCGCGTCGGCGTCCGGATGGTCCCCCGCGACGGCCAGCTCCTTCACGAGCCGCTCGTCCCAGGCGCCCACCTCGGCGGCCGTGATGATGCCGCTGCCCCGGGTGGCCACCACCTCGATGCCCGCGGCCTCCAGGAAGCGGGTGAAGAGCAGCGCGATGTCCTCGGGGTAGGCCGCGGCGACGGCGACGCGGGCCGCTCCCACCTCCCCCGCCGCGTGCACGAAGGCGAGCGAGGTGCTGGACGCCGGCAGGCCGGCCGCCCTGGCCAGGGTCGCCGCCTGCTCGTGGGCGCCCTCCCAGCCGTACACGAAGCTTCCGCCGGTGCAGGCCCAGACGAGGGCCTCGGCACCGGCGAGGCGCAGGTCCTCCACCCGGCCGCGAGCCGCTCGGCCGCGCCGATCTCCCGCAGGGTGCCGACGCGGTGGACGTCCACTCCGGCCTCGGTGTGGAACAGGGGCAGTCTGATGTCGCTGCCGAGCGTGATCTCGATCCGGGGGAAGTCGTCCTCCGCGGAGTGGCCCGGGTAGAGAAGTCCGATGGTCGTCATGTCCGCCCTTCCTGTTGCGTCCGCAGCGCCGAGCAGGTGACCCCGTCGCTGCTTCCCCCGACCCTGCCAAGTATTCCGCTGTTCACCCCTGAGGGCCGCGCCGGGCGGGGAACGCACCTGCCGGGGAACACACCCCGCGCATCCCTGGTCGCCCTCCGCCCGCCACAGGGCACGAAACGGTCTCCCTCCGGCCTCTGTTGGGTCACATGGCGCCCCGCCCTGCATAGACGTCCGGGATCGGGCAGGCGGTCACCCCGTCCGGACTGCGACCTCCAGGAGATTGCGAACCATGGCTGACTTCCCGAATCTGTCCCGCCGGGGTTTCCTCAACCGATCGGCAGCCGTGGGGGGAGCACTCGTCGTTCCCGGCCTCCTCTCCGCGTGCAGCAGGACCGGCGCCGGTGCGGTGGAAGGCGAAGGAGCCCTCGTCAAGCTCCGCAAACAGGGCTTCGTACGGGTCGCGTACGCGAACGAGGCGCCGTACGGCTTTCTGGAGGGCAGCGAGCTCAAGGGCGAGGCGCCCACGCTGCACCGCGAGATATTCAAGGCCCTCGGCGTCGACGAGCTCAAGCCCACCCTCTCGGAGTGGGACGGCCTGATACCCGGACTCCAGGCGGGCAAGTACGACGTGGTCAGCGCGGGCATGGCGATCACCCCCGAGCGCTGCGCCAACGCCCTCTTCTCCGAGCCCGAGTTCATCTCCCCACGGCGCTGATGGTGAAGAAGGGCAACCCGAGGAAGGTCACCGACCTGGCATCCGCCAAGGCCGCCGGGATCACCGTCGGCGTCATGGCGGGCGCGGTCGAGGGCTCGTACGCCAAGGGGGCGGGCATCGCCGAGGACCGGATCAGGACGCTGCAGAAGCCGCAGGACGGCGCCGACGCCGTCAAGGGCGGGCGCGTCGACGCGTTCCTGCTCACCGGCATCTCGCTGCGCTGGCTCGCCAGGACCAACCCGGGCACCGAGGTCACCGAGGCGTTCCTGCCGGAGCTGGACGGCAAGAAGCAGTACTCCCCCGGCGGCGCGGTGTTCGGCCAGGGCAACGAGGTCCTGCGGGACGCCTTCAACCGCGAACTGAAGAAGATCGTCTCGGACCGCTCGCGCTATGTGAGCCTGCTGGCGCCCTACGGCTTCGGGGCCACGGAGATCCCGCCCGCCACCCTGAAGACCGCCGATCTGTGCAAGGGCTGACGGGGGCGGACCGCAGCGTATGAGTGACTTCTTCTCCACGCTCCTCGACGAACTCCCCCAGGTCCGCGCCGGTCTGTGGGTCACCCTCCAGGCCACCGTGCTCGGCTCCCTGCTGGCTCTGGCCCTGTCCTTCGCCCTCGGCCTGATGGCCGGCAGCCGGCTTCTCCTGGTCCGCGGCCTCTCGCGGACCGTGGTCGAGTTCTTCCGCGGCACCTCGCTCTACATCCAGCTTTTCTGGCTGTACTACGCGATGCCGCCCCTGACCGGTTACGAGCTGACGCCGCTGCTCTGCGGCGTCCTCGCCTTCGGGCTCAACTACGGGGCATACGGCTCCGAAGTGGTGCGCGGCGCCGTCAACTCCGTACCGCGCGGGCAGTACGAGGCGGCCCTCGCGCTGAACCTCGCCCCGGCCAGGCGGCTGCGCAAGGTGATCCTTCCGCAGGCGTGGGTGCAGATGATCCCTTCCTTCACCAACCTCCTGATCCAGCTCCTCAAGTGCACCCCACTGCTGTGGCTGATCTCGGCCGCCGACCTGATGACGGTGGTCCAGCAGGTGCGCGACCGCACCGGTGAGACCCTCACCGCGTATCTGACACTGCTGGCGGCCTACTTCGTACTGGCCTACGCGCTGACCCTGCTGATGAACCTCCTGGAACGGAACGCCAAACGGCGGCTCGGCCTGGAGACCGGTCCGGGCAGCCTGTTCAGGACCCGCGGCGCCGCCGCCGCCGGGGGTGTCCGGTGAACGGATTCGACTGGAACGCGGCGGGGGACGCCCTGCCCCTGCTGCTCGAAGGATTCAGGGTCACCCTGCTCGCGACGGTGCTCGGCACCCTCGTGGCCGCCGTCCTGGGGCTGGCCGTCGCGGTCGCCGGACGGGCTCCCAGCAGGCTCGTCACCCTCCCGGTCCGGGCCGTGACGGAGTTCGTCCGCTCCACCCCGCTGCTGGTCCAACTGGTCGGCGCGGCGGCGGTGTTCAGCTCGGTCGAGCCGCTGACCGTCGGCGTCGTGGTGCTGGGCGTCCACTACGCGGCGTACACCTCCGAGGTGTACCGCGCCGGGATCGACGGCGTGCCCAGGGGCCAGTGGGAGGCGGCGCGGGCGCTCTCGCTCCCGGCGAGGCGGACCTGGCAGGCCGTGATCCTCCCGCAGGCGGTGCGCAACGTGCTGCCCGCGCTCGGCAACTACGCCGTCTCGATGTTCAAGGAGACCCCCTTTCTCGCCGTGATCACGGTCCAGGAGATGGTCTTCGAGGCGCGCAGGTACGGCGCCGAGCACTTCGCCTACACCGAGGCGTTCACCCTCGCGGGCCTGGTCTTCCTGGTCGCGAGCTACCCGACCTCGCTACTGATGAGAAAGCTGGAGAAGCGCCTTGGCCACTGAGTCCGCCCCCTGAAGGAGCCCGCCGGCCCGGTCCCGGGCCAGGTGACGACCGGCGTCGGGCCACTCGTCCGCTTCGACCGGGTCGTGAAGCGGTACGGCGACCACGTGGTCCTGGACGAGCTGGACTTCACCGTGCGGCGCGGTGAGCACGTCACCCTGATCGGCCCGAGCGGCTCGGGCAAGACGACCATCCTGCGGCTGCTGATGACGCTGGAGAAGGTCAGCGACGGGGTGATCTGGGTCGACGGTTCACCCCTGTCGCACGTCCGGGCCGCGAACGGGTCGCTGAAACCGGCCGGAGAGAAGCAGCTGAGGGAGTCCCGGAAGAAGATCGGGATGGTCTTCCAGCAGTTCAACCTCTTCCCGAACATGAAGGTGCTCCAGAACATCACCGAGGCACCGGTCAGCGTGCTGGGCATGGACCGCGACGAGGCGGAGAGCCGGGCCCGGGAACTGCTCGACCTGGTGGGTCTCGCGGGGAAGACCGACGCGCACCCCTCCCAGCTCTCCGGTGGCCAGCAGCAGCGGGTGGCCATCGCCCGGGCCCTGGCGATGCGGCCGGAGATCCTGCTGCTCGACGAGGTGACGTCGGCGCTCGACCCGGAGCTGGTGGCGGGCGTCCTGGACCTGCTGTCCGACATCGCCAGGAGCACCGACATCACGATGCTGTGCGTGACCCACGAGATGAACTTCGCCCGGGACGTCTCGGAGAAGGTGCTGATGTTCGACGCCGGACGGGTCGTGGAGTCCGGTACCCCGGAGAAAATCTTCTCCGACCCGGAGCACGAACGTACGCGCGAGTTCCTCGCCGCGGTGCTGTGACCACACTGTTGATCCGATGTCTATGACAGAGGCATATGCCGGACGGATGCGCCCCAGCTGACGGGGCCGGGGCGCCTTCGCCAAGTCGGCAACACCCCCTCCTCGCCGGGGTGTCGGCGGCTATCGTGGGGCGAAAGCCGACGGTCACTACCTGGTAGGGGGACGCCGTGGCGTTGAAGCCGGAACCGACCGCGCCGTTCCACTCGGTGCAGTACGCGCTGCGCGTGCTCGAAACGGTCTCCAAGCACGGCACCGGCGTGACCGACGTCCAGATCGCCCGCGAGACCGGGCTGCCCACCGGACACCTCGCCTCCCTGCTGCTGACCCTGCGCCGCGAGGGGTATGTCGAGCAGGTCACGGACGGGGCCTACGTGATCGGCGCCTCGCTCCTGCTGCTCGGCTCCGGCGCGCCCCGCCGCCAGGCCCTCGAGGACAAGCTCCAGCAGACCCTGGTGCAGCTGCGCGACTCCGTCGGCGCCGCGGTCTACCTCAGCCGATACGTCGACGGAGAGATCCGGGTCACCCAGATGGCGGACGGTCCCCGCACGCCCGCGGTCAACGAGTGGGTGGACTTCCGGTCGGCCGCGCACGCCAGCGCGATCGGGAAGTGCCTGTTGACGCAGCTCGACCAGAACGGCCGGCGCGACCACATCTCCCGGCACAAGACCGCCCGGCTCACCTCGCGGACCATCACCAGCGAGAAGGTCCTCTTCTCCAAGCTGGACAGCCAGCCCGCGACGGTCCCGGTGCTGGACCTCCAGGAGTACGCGCTGGGCACGGTGTGCGCCGCGGTGCCGCTCACCGCCGGGGCGTCGGCCGGATGTCTGGCGCTCTCTCTGCCGATCGAGGACGCCCACCGGCTGCGGGCGGCGGCGGACACGCTGAACCGGCGGGCGGCGCCGGTGCTCCTGTCACTGGCGCTCTGAGCCCACTGCACGGCTGGCTCCCGGGCGTGACGGCCGGGGACCCGGGGGTGGTGGTGCGTGGCGTCAGCACCCCCGGAGAGCAGGTATTATTTTCGAGTCACCAGGCGCCGTTAGCTCAGTTGGTTAGAGCAGCTGACTCTTAATCAGCGGGTCCGGGGTTCGAGTCCCTGACGGCGCACAGACAACGCGGTGGGCGGTTTCCGTTATACGGAAACCGCCCACCGCGCTTTTGCGTCGCCTCGACACGCCGGAGCGGCGGCCCCCGCCCGGGCCGCCGCCGCACCACTGTGCTGAGCCGAGCGTCAGAACTGCACGTCGGAGCAGGCGTAGAACGCGTTGCCGGTGTCCGCGACGTTCCAGACGGCGAGGATGATGTGCTTACCGGACTTCAGGGTGGGGATGGTGCCCTGGTGGGTCAGGGTCGACGGGGGCTGCTGGTTGCCGTACGGCACCGTCATGAACGGCTGGGACTCCAGCGCGGCCCGGGTGAGCGGCTGGGTGGAGTTCCAGCCGTTCTTGGTGATGTAGTACCGGAAGTCGCTGGTGGAGTGCCGGGCGGTGAACTGCCAGCGGAAGCTGTAGCCCTGGCCGCCGGTGACCTTGGTGGCCGGCCAGTTGCCGCCACGCGGGTCGTCCAGCGCCGCGAACCCGCCGTTCCCGCCGGAGCAGATCTTGCCGTCCGCAGGACCGGCCGCCGGGAAGCCCTTCGGGCCCTCGACGCTCTGCGGCTCCCACTGGATGTTGCCGCAGCCGCTCACCGTGCCGTTGGCACACAGCTTCTGCCGGCTGATCGGGGAGTCCGTGTAGCCGTGGCTGCTGGCGCTGCTGGTGGCGAACATGGAAGCGCCCGCTATCGCGAGGCCGATGACGGCCGCGCTTGCCTTTTTCCGCATGCTTTTGCTCCTCAAGAACGTGGGGGAGGTTCCATCAGCTCTGCTCTGCGCGCGAGTTGTGCGGTCTAGACCAAGTCCTAGGTTATGGACAGGGCATGAACATGTCCAGACCAATGGGCATGCGATTCCGGAGCGCCCCCGGGCACCCCCCGGCGCTCCTCAGACGCCGTCCGTGCCGCTGCGACCGGTGTAGAAGGCCACGGTCAGGTCCTTCACCAGCATTTTTCGCTCGTAGTCGTCGAGCTCGACGATGCCGCGCGAGGTCAGCCGGTGAACCGTGTCGTCGACGGCGTCGACCACCGAGGTCAGCACGGTGTCGCGGTGCCTGGCGTCGATCGCCGCGATCCGTCGCCGCTGCATCGCGGCGGCGACCTCGGGGGCGTACTCGATTCCGGTCGGCTGCGCCGAGTACACCTCGATGCCCACTGGCGCGCAGTCCGCCTTCAGCATCCGGGTCAGCGCGTCCCCGACCGCCTCGGCGTCGCGCAGGGTGTGCGCGTCCTCGTCGAAGGCGTCGGCCGGCAACTGCGAGAGCACCCGCGCCATCGCGGCCTCGACCTGCTCACGCAGATACTTCTCGTGGTCCGCGACCCCCAGAGTGGCCCGAAGGGTGTCCTTGACACGCCAGACGACGAGCACGACCACCCGCAGCGCCGTGCCGTTCGCGTCGACGGAGGGCAGCGGCTCACTGCGCCAGTGCCGCAGCCGCACGTCGACGCGGCGGCGCAGCAGGAGCGGGGAGACCCAGATCAGACCGGTGCGGCGGACACTGCCCCGGTAGTCGCCGAAGAGGGTCAGCACCAGGGCGTACCCGACCCGTCCCCGGCCGATCCCGCCGAGCGCGAACAGCACCACCGTCACCAGGAAGGCGAGGAGCGCCCACGCCCCGATGCCGATGCCGTCGTACGGGCGGGAGGCGATCCCCACCCGGTGGAGCGCGGCGGCGGGCAGCGCGCCGCACCACCAGAGGACGGCGAGGCCGGCCAGGATGCCGAGCGCCCCGGTGAGCAGCGCGGCCCAGCCGGGCAGCGCGGGCCCGGGCCGCTCGGAGAGCCGGGGGTCGCCGAGCGGGGCCGGCCGGGTCGGCGCCTGCACCTGTGTCCGCGCGGTGGTCCGCGGTGAGCGGGGCAGGGGCGGCCGCGGGGCGGGCCGTGCTCCCTGGGCCACGAAGGCGGGCAGCGCCCCCGGATCGCCGGGCTCCGGGCCCCTGCCGGGGCCTTCTGCGTCCTGTGCGTCGCGGGCCTGGTGTGCGTCGCGGGCCTGTTGTGCGTCGCGGGCCTGTTGTGCGTCGCGGTCGTCGCGGAAGAGGAGGTGGACGGGGATGGAGGCCGTGGTCTCGTTGGCGATGACGGGGTGGCGCCGCCCGGTCTCCCACCAGGTGTCGGCATCGGGGCCCCCGCATCCGCCGCCCGGCCCCGGCAGGCTGACGAGTCCGGTGGTGCACGGCACGGACGCGGCCGGGTCAACGGCCCCGGAGACACCGTGGGACCCCCTGACCGGCGCCGGCACGGACGCCCCGGCGCCGGCGTCCGCCGGGGCGAGGTCGAGCACCAGGTCCACCACGGTGTCGGAACCCCGCTCCGCGTGCTCACCGGCCGGCACGCCGGGCGCCCCGGTCCCGAACTCCGGCCCGCGCCCGCCCGAGCCCGGTTCCGGTGCGCGGGCCGGTAGCGGGGTTTCCGGGGCCGGTTCGCGGAGCGGGACCGTTCCTGCCGCGGGGCCGGGCTCCGGGGAACCCGGCGGGGAGTCCGCAGCCGGACCGTCCCAGGCCGAGGTGACCGCAGCCGGCCCGGCCCCGGCCGGAGTGGTCGTGGTGGGGACCTCGCTCGCGCCCTCGTGTCCGTGCACCGGCTGCCCTGCCTTTCCGTTCTCCGGGAATCCGGAGCTGTCCGACACCATGGGTCGCAATCCCGCCTCCGTCATGTCCGTGCCGTCACGCGAACAGCCGCCGCCAGGTCTCCGGCCCCGGGTAGCCGTCGGCCGCGCCGCCCCGCCAGCCCAGGGACCGCTGGAACGCCTCGACGTTGCGGCGGTCCGCCTCCGTCCACCGGGGACCGGGGGCCGACAGGTAGTGCTTTCCGTGGCCCTTCCTCACCAACTGCCGCCCGAGGCGGGCGACATGGCTGCTGGACTGACCCGGCTTGAAATAGCCGCGGCCCGGGAAGGCCGGCGCGGCACTCGGGCTACCGCCCGTACCGGCCGCGGGGATGTCGCGCCCGGTGCCCGAGACCAGGTGGCGCCAGGTGTGCGGCCCGGGGATGCCGTCCGCCTCCTTGCCCTTCCAGCCCTGGGCCTTCTGGAACGCCTGGGTCGCGCGCCTGTCCGCCTCACCCCAGCGCGGTCCCGGCCCCTGCGTGTAGTACCGCTTGCCGCCCCGCGCCACGAGCATCCTGCCGAGCTCGGCCACGTGCGCGTTGTCCGCCCCCGGCCCGAACTTCCCCGCCCCGGGGAAGGACGTCGACGAGCCGCTGCCGCCCGCCCCTCCCGTGAGGCCCCGGTAGCGGTAGGCCACGTACTGGTCGGAGTTGTTCCAGTACGCCATGGGTGTCGTCTGCCTGCGTGTGTGCGGGCGTGCCTGTTCGTAGGCGGTGTAGTGGGTGTGCCGGTAGTCGGTCCAGCCGCCGAAGATCGTGACGTGCGAGCCCTTGCCCGGGTCGGACGGATTGTGGAAGAGCAGGATGTCTCCGGGCTGGAGCTCCTCCCGGGAGATCCGCGTCCCGAACCGGGCGAGGCTGCCGGTCCACTCGTTGCCGTCCAGGTTCCACGCCATCGACACATAGCCCGAGCAGTCCTGGCGGTAACCGTCCGACCAGTACTTCTGCATGCTGTACGGGACCTTCGCGGCGGCCCAGACCTTGGCCCGGTTGATGATGTCGGCCCGGGTGGTCTCCCGGTAGGCCGGCTCCGCGGGCGGCCCCGGGGAGCCGGGGCCCTTGAGCGGACCCTTCTCGCCCTGCGGAGTGGCCGGCTCGGGATCGGCCGGCGCGTCCGTCCTGACGGGTCCTGCGGCGTGTCCCGAAGTGCTCGCCGCCTCGGCGGCCCCGCTGGAAAGGACCACTCCCGCGGCCGTCACCAGCACCAGCGCGCGCCGGGCGCCGTGCGCCGCGGGATGTCCGCCGTCCCGCGCCCGCGGAGCCCTGGCCGCGGTCCGCCGCTGCGCGGTACACCCCGCACAGGCACAGTCGACAGCGGGTTCGTACTCCTCGAAGACCGGCACAGTCATGCGATTCCCCTCCGGGCGTCAGCGTTCCGTTCTCCCGACATTTCGCATTTTGACGGATCAAAGAGAAAAAACGACCATCCCACAGGGTGCGGCGCGGCGGAATTGGTCAGGGGCACACCGGCCCATCGGGTAGAGTTCTCCAGGTCAGCAGGCGCCGTTAGCTCAGTTGGTTAGAGCAGCTGACTCTTAATCAGCGGGTCCGGGGTTCGAGTCCCTGACGGCGCACGCAGTAACAAGGCCCCCTCACCGTGTGAGGGGGCCTTGTTCGTATCCCGGCGAGTCCTTCGGGTCCATGGCTCAGGCGGGGCTCCTCGCGGCCTCGCGCTCCTGGCCCGTCAGATAGGCCGAGACGACCACGTTGGCCGTGTACGAACGCGACTTCCGGTCGTACGTACCGCCGCAGGTGATCAGTCTGAGTTCCGCCCGGCCGTCCTCGCGGGGGCCGTACGCCTTCTCGGCGTCGAAGCGTTCCCGGGTGAAGACCTGGACGTCGTCGATGGTGAACACCGCGACCGTGCCGTCGGCCCTGGTCACCCGGACCTGCTCGCCGGGGCGGACCGTGCTGAGCCCGTAGAACACGGCGGGCTTCGTCTCCGTGTCGACATGGCCGACGAGCAGCGCGGCGCCCTCGGCGCCCGGCTCGGTGCCGCTGCCGTACCAGCCGACCGTCTGCGGCTTCGCGTACGGCGGCGGGTCGATCGCCCCGCCCTTGTCCAGACCACGCCGGACGACGGGGGCCTCGACACCTATGGAGGGGACCTCCACCCGCTCCGGCGCGGCACCGTCGAGCGGTCTGTGCGGCGGGGGCAGGGGTACGCCGAGGGGTCGCCCGGCCGCCGCGACGTCACCGCTCGCCGGTGCGGAGCCGCTGTCCGGCCCCTCGGTGATCTCGCGTCCCCAGAGCCACAGGCCCAGCAGGAGAACGGCCCAGGCGACTCCGGTGAGCAGCCGCCCGGTGCCCGCCGGGCGGTCCGTGGCCGACACGTCAGTCCGCGGCCGAGCGACGGCGCCGTACGCTGCGGAAGGCGACGGCGACAGCCGCGACGGCCCCCAGGACCAGTCCGGTCACGGCGTGCCACGTGCCGGGGCCGTCCTGCCCGGCCGCCTGCCCGGCCGCCTGGTCGGCGAGGGTGGCGGTGCCGCCGCCGCCGGCCCTGACGGGCGCGACGGGCGAGGGCTGCCGGTGGTGGACGACGGTGATCCTGCCGGTGGCCTTGCCCTTGCCGCCCTTGCAGTTCACCCAGACGTCGTAGTCGCCGGGTTCGGCGTCGGAGCGGATGCGGGCCTCGGCGAACAGGCCCGTCTCGTCGGCGGGGGCGAAGTGGGCCTCCGAGACGAAGGCGTCGGAGTTGCCCTTGGCCTCCCTGCCTCTGCCGCAGACGTCGACCCAGAGCTCCACCTCCCCGCCGGGGGCCGTGGCGGACGGGGTGACCGAGACCCTTCCCTGGGGCTCGGAGTCGGCCAGTGCGGCGGTCGCGGGCAGCAGAGTCGCCGCGGCCGCCGCTGCGGCACAGAACGTGAGGGGCAGTGAACGCATGGTGAACCTCCTTCCGGCAGGTTCACCCGCGCGTCAGCCTTCCGCATCCGCAGGGGGCCGGGGCCGGGTCGCGACGCGGGTCGCCACCACCCCCGCGGACCGGTGTCAGGGCAGGTCGACGAGGTCGACCAGGTCGGCGATGGAGTCGACGACGGTGGACGGCCGGAAGGGGTAGCGGTCGATGTCGGCCAGGGTGGTGAGACCGGTGAGGACCAGGAACGTCTGCATCCCCGCCTCCAGGCCCGCCAGGACGTCGGTGTCCATCCGGTCGCCGATCATGGCGCTGGTCTCGGAGTGCGCGCCGATGGCGTTGAGCCCCGTCCGCATCATCAGCGGGTTGGGCTTGCCCGCGAAGTAGGGCTCCTTGCCGGTGGCCTTGGTGATCAGGGCGGCGACCGAACCGGTCGCGGGCAGCGGGCCCTCGGCGGAGGGGCCCGTCTCGTCCGGGTTGGTGCAGATGAAGCGGGCACCGCCGTTGATCAGCCGGATCGCCTTGGTGAGCGCCTCGAAACTGTAGGTACGGGTCTCTCCGAGCACCACGTAGTCGGGTGCGTGGTCCGTGAGGATGTAGCCGATGTCGTGCAGCGCTGTCGTCAGGCCCGCCTCGCCGATGACGTACGCCGTGCCGCCGGGCCGCTGGTCGTCGAGGAACTGGGCGGTGGCCAGGGCCGAGGTCCAGATATTGGCCACCGGCACGTCCAGGCCCATGCGCTTGAGCCGGGCGTGCAGGTCCCGTGCCGTGTAGATGGAGTTGTTGGTGAGGACCAGGAAGGGCAGCCCGGAGTCCCGCAACCGCTTGATGAAGGCGTCCGCGCCGGGGATCGGCGTGCCCTCGTGGATGAGGACGCCGTCCATGTCGGTCAGCCAGGATTCGATCGGCTTGCGCTCTGCCATGGGGACGGGCTCCTGCCGTACGTACGGTGCACGCGAGGTGCGGGGACGCCGGCGGCACCGCGTTGTGCAGCGCCGACGTCCCCGATTTTAGGTGGCTGGTGCGACCGGCTGGAACTCGTGGGTCACGAGGGGCTGATCCTGACGTCGTCGACCGCCCGGTGGGTACGCCGGGGTGACGGGCGTCGAGTCGTCCGTGCGGCTCCGGAACCCGTCGGTGGCGGGATACGGGGCTGACACGCGGACACCCCTAGTCCTGTTCGCGGCGCGCGCGGTCCGCGCGGGTCACGACGGCTGCTCCGCCGATGATCAGCACTCCGGTGGCGAAGCCGAGCGGGAGCACCGGGTCCTGGCCGGTGCGGGCCAGTTCGGGGAGGGGGTTGCCGGCGGCGTCGCGGGGGGTCGTGCCGGTGCCGGGCTCGCTGTCCGGGTCGGCCGTCGCGCCCGCGCCGCCGTCGACGATGACGAAGGGGTAGGCGCCGGACTCCCCCACCCACTCGCCGTCGCCGGCGCCCTCGCCGCCCTTGTGCCGGTGGACGACGGCGGCGCTGACGGTGACCTCGCCGGGCGCGGTGCCGGAGGTGAAGGCCATCCGGACCTGGACGGTGACGGTACGTCCGGCGGGGACGGTGAACCCGGCGAAGTCCTCGTCCTCCGCCCCTCCTCCGAAGACGCCGATCTGCTCGTCCCGGTCCGTGGTCTCCCAGCTGACGCGGTACTCCGCGTCGGGGTCGGCGCGCCCGGTCCGTGCGGAGAACTCCAGCTGGATCTGGTCGGCGGCGAGCCTCCGGTCCTGGTCGGTGAGGACCAGGACCGGGTGGACGGCGCGGCACGGCTCGGAGGTGGTGTTGGTGAGGTCGAGGTACCAGACCCCGTAGCCGCCGCCGGAGGCGTACGTACCGGGGCCACCGTGGATGCGGGTCTCGATGGGGAACTCGGCGGCGTCCGGGTCGCCGCAGCCGGGTTGCCGGCCGGCGTCGCTGACGGTGGGGGCGGTGGCGCCCGCGGGGGGCGCTCCGACCAGGAGCACGGCTGCCGCGGCGATGCCTGCCGCGGGGCCGAGTGTTCCGAGGGTGATGAGGGCACGGCCGTCACGCGGCCGGGCGGGGGGCTTGGGGGGCATAGGGGGTCACCCTTCGCTGCTCGCGTACGGCCGGGCGGGGCGGGGCTCCGGCGACGCTGCCACGGGCGCGGGGGTGAAGGGCGCCGACACGCGGGGACGGTCACCCGTCCGGCCGGGAGCGCCCGGACGAGCCGGGAGGCTGCCGCCCCGCAGGTACACGGGCGCCCGGCCGCCTCACACCGCCCCCCGCAGCGCCCCCGTCCCGTTCACCCGGCCGAAGACCGGGGCCAGCACCAGCTGGGCCGCTCCCTCCGCGACCGGGCGGTCACCGCCGCCCGCCACGGTGACCGGGGTCGCGCGGCCCGTGCCCCCGCGGCGGGCCCGGTCCTCGATCACCGCGCGTACGCCCCGTACGTACGCCTCCTCGTCCGCCGCCACGATCCGCCCGCCCAGCACGACCCGGTCGATGTCGAGCAGCCCCACCAGATTCGCCGCACCCGCCCCAGCACCCGCACCGCCTCCGCCACGTCGCCGCGCGCCACCGCGGCCAGGCACAGGGCCTCGACGCAGCCCCGGCCCCCGCACTCGCAGGGCGGCCCGTCCAGCTGAAGCGTCTGGTGACCGAACTCCCCCGCTCCCGTACGCGCCCCCCGGTGCAGCTCGCCGCCGAGCACCAGCCCCGCGCCCAGCCCGGTCCCCAGGTGGAGGTAGGCGAAGTCGCTGCCGCCCGGCTCCCGCAGGGCCAGCCCGAGTGCCGCCGCGTTCGTGTCCTTGTCGAGGACCACCGGCAGCCCGGTCCGCCCGGCCAGCGCGTCCCGCAGCGGAAAGCCGTCCCACTGCGGGAAGCCGGTCACCCGGTGCAGCACCCCGCCCCGGTGGTCCAGCGGGCCCGGCATGGCGACACCCAGCCCGAAGACCGGCCGTCCGCCCCGGACCGCCTCGGCGGCCGCCGCCGCGTCCGCCACCACCAGGTCCGCCGGAGCGCCGAGGTCGAGGGGCGAGGTCCGGGCGGCCACCGGGGTGCCCGCGAGGTCGACCAGGACGGCCGTCAGCTCGTCGCGGTCCAGGTGGAGCCCCACCGCGTACCCCGCGTCCGGAACCAGTCGCAGCACCGTACGCGGCTTGCCCCCGGTCGAAGCCCGGTGCCCCGCCTCCGCCGCCAGCCCCTCCGCCCGCAGCCGTGTGGTGATCTTGCTGACCGCCTGCGGGGTGAGCCCTGTGCGTTCCGCCAGCTCCAGCCTGCTGATCCCGCGCTCGCCCGCCACACGCAGCAGGTCCAGCACGAGCGCGGCGTTATGGTGGCGCAGTGTCGGGAGGTTGGCTCCGCCGCCGCTCCTGGTATTGCTTCTGTTCACGACCCCATTGTCCCCGCCGCTTGCACTTTGGCAACAGCGTTGCTTAAGTGGCGGGCATGACTGGGAACCCCAACGCCCCCCTCCGGGTGGCACTCGTCGGCTACGGCCTGGCCGGCTCCGTCTTCCACGCCCCGCTGATCGCCGCCACCGAGGGCCTCACCCTGGACACGGTCGTCACGTCGAACGAGGAGCGGCGGGCTCAGGCCCGCGCCGAGTTCCCCGGCGTACGGTTCGCCGCCTCGCCCGACGAGCTCTGGCCGCGCGCGGACGAGCTCGACCTGATCGTGATCGCCTCCCCAACAAGACCCACGTCGGACTCGCGAAGGCCGCCGTCGAGGCCGGTCTGCCGGTGATCGTGGACAAGCCGATCGCGGGCACCGCCGCCGAGGCGCGGGAGCTCGCCGCGCTCGCCGACGAGCGCGGTCTGCTGCTCTCGGTCTTCCAGAACCGCCGCTGGGACAACGACTTCCTCACCCTCACCCGCCTGATCGCCGACGGCGCGCTCGGCGACGTACAGCGCTTCGAGTCCCGGTTCGAGCGGTGGCGTCCGCAGACCAAGGGCGGCTGGCGCGAGTCCGGCGACCCGCTGGAGATCGGCGGGCTCCTGTACGACCTGGGCAGCCATGTCGTCGACCAGGCGCTCACCCTGTTCGGCCCGGCCGTACAGGTGTACGCGGAGAGCGACGTACGCCGCCCGGGCGCCTCGGCCGACGACGACACCTTCATCGCGATCACACACGCGAACGGGGTGCGCTCGCACCTCTACGTCAGCGCCACCACGGCGCAGCTCGGCCCCCGCTTCCGGGTGCTCGGTTCCGCGGCCGGTTACGTGAAGTACGGCCTGGACCCGCAGGAGGCAGCGCTGCGCGACGGGCTGCGCCCCGTCGCAGGAGAGCCCTGGGGCGAGGAGCCGCAGGAGCTGTGGGGCCGCGTCGGCGCCGGCGAGTCGCCCCTGACCGACGGCGGCGCCCCGGTCCGCTCGCTCCCCGGCGACTACCCCGCCTACTACGCGGCGGTGACCGCCGCCCTGCGCGGCACCGGCGAGAACCCGGTGACCGCCCTCCAGGCCGCGGCGGCCCTGGACGTCCTGGAGGCCGCCCGCCGCTCGGCGCGCGAGGGCACATCCGTGACCCTTCTCCCCCACCCCACCGAGGAGCACTCCGCATGAGCCCCACCGCTCCGACCGTTTCCGAGCTCATCGCCCAGGAGCGCAGCCTGACGCTGCCGCACTTCGGCTACGACGACGCCTACGCGCTCGGCACTCTCCTCGTCAGGCTGGCGCGCGCCCGGCACGCCCCGGTCGCGATCGACATCCGGCGCGGCGCGCAGCAGTTGTTCCACGCGGCGCTGCCCGGCTCGACCGCGGACAACGACGCGTGGATCGACCGCAAGCGCCGGGTGGTGGAGCGGTACGCGGAGAGTTCGTACCTGGTCGGCACCCGCTTCCGGGCGAAGGGAACCACGTTCGAGGAGTCCTCGCGCCTGGACCCGGACGTCTACGCGGCTCACGGCGGCTCGTTCCCGATCGCGGTCGAGGGCGCGGGCGTCATCGGCTCGGTCACGGTCTCCGGGCTGCCGCAGGCCGAGGACCACGCGCTGGTCGTCGAGGCACTGGAGCAGTTCGCCACCGAGCTGACCGGCTGACCGGCAGCGGGCGGGGCCGACCGGGCCGGCGGGTGCCGGATGGAAGACGATCACCTGTCGGAAGGGCAGCACGACGGGGTGCCGGCCTCGCGAGAGCTGACGGGTCGGCCCCGCCGGAATCCATAGTGTTGCATGGTGATGGTTGTTGCAAGTAACTCGCAATAACGGCCCGGGCCGGGAAGCCTGTGTGCTTCCCGGCCCGCCCGCCGGTGTACGGAGGACGCGAGCCCTCCGGCCCTTCCACGGTCCGCAGGAGCTGTCAGGCGCCCCGCGGGACAGCGGTCAGGCGTCCTTCAGTTCCTGCCGCTGCCGTCCGAGCCCCTCGACCTCCAGCTCGACGACGTCGCCCGCCCTGAGATACGGCTTGGGCTCGGGCTGCCCCATGGCCACCCCGGCCGGTGTACCGGTGTTGATGACATCGCCCGGGTACAGCGTCATGAAGTGGCTGAGGTAGCGGACGACCTCCCCCACCGGGAAGATCTGGTCGGCGGTGCTGCCGTCCTGCTTCAGCTCGCCGTTGACCCAGAGCCTCAGGGACAGGGCCTGCGGGTCGGGCACCTCGTCGGCGGTCACCAGCCAGGGGCCCAGCGGGTTGAACGTCTCGCAGTTCTTGCCCTTGTCCCAGGTGCCGCCGCGCTCGATCTGGAACTCGCGCTCGGAGACGTCGTGCGCCGTGGCGTAGCCGGCCACGTGGGCGAGCCCCTCCTCGGCGGAGTCCAGGTAGCGGGCGGTCCGCCCGATGACGACCGCGAGCTCGACCTCCCAGTCGGTCTTGCGGGAACCGCGCGGCACCAGCACGGTGTCCTGGGGCCCCACGACGGTGTCCGGTGCCTTGAAGAACAGGATCGGCTCCGAGGGGATCGCCGCGCCGGCCTCGGTGGCGTGGTCGTGGTAGTTCAGCCCGATGCACACGATCTTGCCGATCCGGGCGAGCGGCGGCCCCACCCGCACGCCGTCCGCGGCCAGCTCGGGCAGTTCGCCCGCCTCGGCCGCGGACCGTATCCGGGCGAGCGCCGACGCGTCCGCCAGCAGCCCGCCGTCGACGTCGCCGACGAGGCCCGACAGGTCACGCAGGGTTCCGTCCTGGTCGAGCAGAGCGGGACGCTCCGCGCCCGCCGTACCGACTCGAAGCAGCTTCAACGGTCCATCTCCCAAGGTCGAGATCGAGCCCGTCGGTGGTTGCGGCCATCGAATGGGCTTGGCCGATCCTCCAAGACGGCGGATCACCTGGCAAGACCCCGTTCACGCACTGGACCCGCCTGCCCCCCTCCTCCGCCATCCCCGCCCGCCTCACACCGCGGCGGTGACGGGGGTGCCCGGTGCCGTCAGGTCGCGGTACAGGCAGGCCCGCTCGATCGCGGTCCAGGTGGTGCTGGTCACCACGTAGAGAGCGGCGGCGAGCGGTACGAAGGCCACGGTGAAGAGCGTCATGAAGGACATCAGCGGCATCAGTCCCGTGATCGCGTCCATGCCGGGGACCGGCCGGCCGTCGGGGCCCGTGGCGGGGGTCATCGGGTGGGCGGCCATCTGACGCTTCGTATGCCCGTAGCTGAAGGTGGCGACGGCGGCGACGATCACGAAGAGCGCCAGGTGGACGAGGCCCTGCGCCCCGAAGGCGCCGCCCTCGCCTGCCAGGTCGTACCAGCGGGTGCCGAGGGGGGTCTCGAAGAGCCGGTGGCCGAGCAGGGCGTTGGGCTCGCCGCCGATCCGCGCGCTGGAGAAGAGGTGGTACAGCAGGAAGAAGGCGGGGGCCTGGAGAAGGCTCGGCAGGCATCCGGAGAGCGGGGAGACCTTCTCGGCGGCGTGCAGTTCCGCGAGCGCCTTCCGCATCCGCTCGGGGTTCCTCGCGTGCTTCTCGCGCACCGCGGCGATCTTGGGCTGGAGCCTGGTCCGCGCCTTCTGGCCCCGGGCGGCCGCCCGCGACAGGGGATGTACGGCGAGCCGTACGAGGGCGGTGAACAGGACGATCGCGGCGGCGGTGGACGCCGTGTGGAAGAGCGGCTGGAGCAGGTCGGCGAGCGAGCCGACCAGGCTCGCGAAGGCGGACATGAAAGCGGACATGGGTGAGCCCTCCGGGGGTCTCGTCGTGCCGGGAGTACGTACTCGGCGGGACGGCCCACGCGGGGTGCACAGGTGGTGCTGGTGCGGCATTCCTGCTGCGGTGAAGCCCCTACGCGGCCGTCAGGAGGGCGCGGCCGGGTGCGCGGGGCCGGGTGCGGCCCCGTGCGTCGGGGTCCCGCTGGGGCAGGAACGCGGTGCGCTTCTCCCGGTCGCGGATGGCTGTGCGGACCCGGGTGCGGGGCACGGGGACGGCGCAGCGCGCGCTGATGACGGCGCAGACCAGCAGAGCGGAACCGGCTGCGGCGGTCGCGGCGAGCGCGACCGCGGCGGAGAGGCCGCCGCCCTCGGCGAGGAGGACCGCGGTGAGGAGGAGCACGATCGGACCGAGGGGGCGCAGCAGCCGGGCGAAGGAGCCACGGAGACGGTTCGCGTCGCGCATCGGCCCCTCCTCCGCCACGGTCACCACGGTCACGGTCCTGCGGAGCGCGCGTACACGCGTTCGCCCCTCAGGCCGTTATACACGATGCCCGGGCGGGGTCCGGGCGGAAGGCGTTTAAGGTTCAGGCCATGAGCAGACGGGGCCCGACGCTCGAAGACGTGGCGCGGGAGGCGGGGGTGTCCCGGGCGACGGTGTCGCGGGTCGTGAACGGGGTACGCAACGTCGACCCCGGCATCCAGGATCTGGTACGCCATGCGATCGACCGCACGGGGTACGCGCCCAACCGGGCGGCCAGGTCCCTGGTGACCCGGCGCGCCGGCACCGTGGCGCTCGTCGTCTCCGGCGCGGGGGACGCGTTCGCCGCCAGGGTCTTCGCCGACCCCTTCTTCGGCCGGGTCGTCAGCGGCGCCCTCGGATACCTGAGGGGCCGGGGCATCCACCCCGTGCTGATGTTCGCCGAGTCGGAGCAGGCCAGGGACCAGGCGGTCGACTATCTGCGCCAGGGCGGCGCGGACGGCGCGCTGGTGGTCTCCATCCAGTCCGCCGATCCCCTGCCGGAGCTGCTGACCGCCGCCGGGGTCCCCACCGTCCTGTTCACCCGTCCCGACCGGTCGGAACAGGTCAGCTACGTCGACCTGGACCACTACACCGGTGCGCGGCTGGCAGCCGAGCACCTGCTGGCCAGGGGGTGCCGCCGGATCGCCACGATCCGCGCGCCCCTGGACATCTCGGCCGCCCGCGAGCGGCTCGGCGGGTTCCGCGACACCCTGGCACGGGCCGGCCAGCACCACCCGCCGGTCGTCGAGGGCACGTTCACCCTCGACAGCGGCGCGGTGGCGATGGCCCGGCTGCTGGCGGAGCACCCCGGGGTCGACGGGGTGTTCGCGGCCAACGACCTGATGGCCCAGGGCGCCTGCCAGGTCCTGCGGGAACAGGGCAGGCGCATCCCCGGGGACGTGGCCGTCATCGGCTTCGACGACTCGGGCATCGCCGTGACGTGCCGGCCGCCGCTGACCACCGTGCGCCAGCCGGTCGAGCGGATGGCGGCGACCATGGCGCGGCTCCTCGAGGAGCAGGTGCGGGGCGTGCGCACCGAGCCCACGTCCATGGTCTTCACCCCCGAGCTGATCGTCCGCGAGTCCGCCTGACCCCGGCGGCCGGGCCCGGCCGGGCGCCCGGCCGCGTCAGCCGTGCGCCTGCCGGTGGGCGGCGATGATCTCGGCGTACCGGTGGCCGCTGCTCTTGATGGTGCGGGTCTGTGTCGGGTAGTCGACGTGGATGAGGCCGAAGCGCGGCTCGTAGCCGTACGCCCACTCGAAGTTGTCCAGCAGCGACCAGGCGTAGTACCCGGCCAGCGGCGCTCCCTTGCGGACCGCGCGGGCGCAGGCGGCCACGTGCTGCTCCAGGTAGCCGGTCCTCTCCGGGTCGTGGACGGAGCCGTCGGCGTTCCGGCTGTCCGGGAAGGCGGAGCCGTTCTCGGTGACGTAGATCCGGCCGACCCCGTAGTCGTCGGTGAGGCGCATCAGCAGCGCCTCCAGGCCGTCCGCGTCGATCTGCCAGTCCAGTCCGGTGCGCGGCACGTCCGGCAGGCGGATCTCCCGGGCGTACGGGGCGGGCCCCTGCGGGTCGTCGGTGACGGTCGCCGGGAAGTAGTAGTTGAGACCGTGCCAGTCGAGGGGCGCGGCGATCGTGTCGAGGTCGCCGGGGCGCTCGGGCAGCTCGACCCCGTACACCTCGCGCATGTCGGCGGGGAAGCCCCTGCCGTACACCGGGTCGAGCCACCAGCGGTTGATGTGCCCGTCCAGGCGGGCGGCCGCCGCGATGTCCTCGGAGCGGGTGGAGGCGGCGGCCACCGTCGAGTGGTTGGTGACGAGGCCGATCTGCGCGCCGGGGGCCGCCGCGCGGATCGCCTGGGTGGCGAGGCCGTGGGCGAGCAGCAGGTGGTAGGAGGCCCGTACGGCGGTCGTGAGGTCGGTGATGCCCGGGGCCATCCGGCCTTCGAGGTGGCCGATCCAGGCGGAGCAGAGCGGCTCGTTCAGGGTGGCCCACTGGGTGACCCGGTCACCGAGGCGTCCGGCGACGACGGAGGCGTACGCGGCGAAGTGCTCGGCCGTTTCGCGTTCCGCCCAGCCGCCCCGGTCCTGGAGCGCCTGGGGAAGGTCCCAGTGGTAGGCGGTGACCGAGGGGGTGATGCCGGCGTCGAGGAGTCCGTCGACGAGGCGGTCGTAGAAGTCGAGTCCGGCGTCGTTGACCGGACCGTCGCCGCCGGGGAGGACCCGGGGCCAGGCGAGGGAGAGGCGGTAGGTGTCGGTGCCGAGCCGCTTCATCAGCGCGATGTCCTCGGGCCACCGGTGGTAGTGGTCGCAGGCGTCGTCACCGTGGTCACCGTTGTCGGTCTTCCCGGGGGTGTGGGAGAACGTGTCCCAGATGGAGGGGCCCCGGCCGTCCGCCGTGACGGCGCCCTCGATCTGGTAGGCGGAGGTGGCGGTACCCCAGGCGAAGTCGCGGGGAAGGCGGCAAGGTCGATGGATGCGGACACAGGGGACCTCTCTGGGTTGTCCGTGGGTGGGAGGCAGGGTCGGGGACCGCTGCGGCTACTTGACGGCGCCGGCGGTCAGGCCGGTGACGAGGTAGCGCTGGAGGAGGAGGAAACCGGCGACCACGGGCACGCTCACGACGAGGGAGGCGGCCATGATCTGGTTCCAGTACACGTCGTTCTGGGTGGAGTAGCCCTGGAGGCCGACGGCGAGTGTCCGGGTGGACTCGTTGGTCATGACGGACGCGAAGAGCACTTCGCCCCAGGCGGTCATGAACGCGTAGACGGCGACGGCGACTATGCCGGGGATCGCGGCGGGCACGATGACCCGGAACAGCGCCCCGAGCGGTCCGCAGCCGTCGACCTTGGCCGCCTCGTCGAGATCCCGGGGTACGGAGTCGAAGTACCCGATCAGCATCCAGATGGAGAACGGCAGCGAGAAGGTCAGGTAGGTGAGGATGAGCCCGGCCCGCGAGCCGAAGAGCGCGATGCCGGTGGCGTTGCCGATGTTGACGTAGATGAGGAAGAGCGGCAGCAGGAAGAGGATGCCGGGGAACATCTGGGTGGACAGCACCGTCACGGTGAAGACGCGCTTGCCGCGGAATTCGTACCGGCTGACGGCGTAGGCCGCGAAGACGGCGATGACCACGGATAGGACCGTCGCGGAACCGGCCACGATCAGCGAGTTGAGGAAGTAGTCGGCGAGCGGGACGGTCTCCCAGATGTCGAAGTAGGGACGGATGGTGAGCCCCGAGGGAATCCACTGGAACTTCCCCGAGACGTCCTGGAGCGGCTTGAGCGAGCTGGAGACCATCACGAAGACCGGCAGCACCACGAACACCGTGAGCAGCGAGAGGAAGATCCGCCGGCTCCACAGGAACGACTGCGGCGGGGCCATGGGTGAGCGCGGCTGCGGCGCGGAGTGGCTAGACATCGGTGGCCTTCCTTCCCCGTGAGGTGAAGAGGAGGTAGAGCCCCGTGACGACCAGCAGGAACAGGAGCAGCAGGACCGACATGGCGGAGCCCGTACCGAAGTTCCAGGTCTGGAACGAGGACTGGTAGATGTGGATGGAGATCAGGTCCGCGGACTCGGGCGCCGACTTGCCGAAGAGCACGAACGGCGTGTTGAAGTCGTTGAACGTCCACAGGAACAGGACGAGGACCAGGACCTGGTTGACCGGGCGCAGCGAGGGGAGCGTGATGCGGCGGATCTGCTGCCAGACGCCGGCCCCGTCGAGCGCGGCGGCCTCGTAGATCTCCCGGGGGATGTTCTGGAGCCCGGCCATCATGATGAGGAAGGCGAAGGGCCAGCCCTTCCACACCGCCACGACGAGCAGGGTGATGAAGCTGTTCTCGCCGATCAGCCAGAACGGCGGGCTGTCGGTGAGCCCGAGCTGGTCGTGGATCACGTGGTTGACCAGGCCGTTGTCCCGCTGGAACATGAACGCCCAGGTGATGACCGCCGCGTAGACGGGCAGCGCGTAGGGCACGAGGAACAGGGTGCGCAGGAAGCCCCGGCCGCGGAAGTTCTCCTGCATGAAGATCGCGGCGGCCGTGCCGATGAACCAGCACAGGGCCACCGAGGCGACGGTGAAGATGCAGGTGGTGACGAAGGACTTGAGGAGCGCCTGGCCCACGGGGGCGTCGAAGTCGACCGCGAGGGCGTAGTTGTCCAGACCGGCCCAGGGGGCTGTGGTCCAGTCGCGCAGGTAGAACTGGGTGAGTTCCCTGAAGCTGACCACGATGCCGATGATCATCGGCACCAGGTGGACGAGGAGTTCCAGCAGGACGGCGGGGAGCAGCAGCAGGTAGGGCAGGCTGATACGGCGCAGCCGCCCGGAGCGGCGCTTGCGGGGCGCCGCTCCGGGGTTGTCCTTCGGTGCTGTCCGCGCGCCCGTGTGGTCGGGGGCTGCGGTGGTGGTCATGGTGGTGTCCGCACTCACTTCTTGGGCATCTGCTGCTGGGCCTTGTCGAGCTTGGACTTGACCGACGCCTCGGTCACCGGGCGTCCGGCGGCGGCGTCGGCGAAGAGCTCCTTGACCGCGGTGCCGACGACGGTCTCGAACTGCGACTCCTCGGGGACCTGGGGCAGGGCGGCGGCGCTGGTGGCGAGGGTCTCCCTGAGGACCGCGAGGGCCGGGCCGTTGAACGCGGGGTCCTCCTGCGCGGCCTTGACCGGCGGGATGGAGCCGTACGCCTTGTTGAGGACCTTCTGCTCCTCGTCACTGGTCATGAACTTCACGAACTTCGTGGCGCCGTCGATGTTCTTGGTGTTCTTGAAGACGGCCATGTTGATGCCGGCCACCATGGAGTTGGTGCCGGTCCCCTCGCCCGGGGCGCCGGACTGCACCGGGGCGGGCGCGACCCCCACTCGTCCTCGTTCATGCCCTGGGACTTGAAGGTGGCGGACGCGGTCTGCCACAGGACCATCGCGGTCTTGTCGGTGGCGAAGTCGCTGAGGGACTGGTTCTGCGCGTACTCGGCGTTGCCGGGCGCGATGATCTTGTCCTTGGCCATCAGGTCGACGTACTGCTTGACGGCGGCGACGGCCCCGTCGGAGGTGAAGTCCGCCTTGCCGTCGGGGGTGAAGAAGTCGGCGCCGTGCTGTTTGCCGAGCACGAAGACCTGGTGGATGTTGTTGGAGAGGTTCGACCCCTCGGCGCCCAGGCCCCACTTGCCGTCCTTGGACAGCTTCTTGCCGGCGGCGGCGACCTCGTCCCAGGTGGCCGGCGGCTTGGTGATGCCGGCCTCCGCGAACATCTTCTTGTTGTAGTAGAGGGCGTACGCCATGGAGTAGAGCGGCACGGCCGAGGGGTCCTGGCCCTGGACGCCGGTCGAGCCGAGCGCCGACTCGACGAAGCGGTCCTTGCCGCCGATCTTGTCGAAGTTCTTCGCGTCCCACGGCAGCAGCGCGCCGCTGGCCTGGAGCGAGGCCGTCCAGGTGTTGCCGATGTTGAGGACGTCCGGGCCCTGGCCGGAGGTGGTCGCGGTGAGGATGCGGTTGAGCAGGTCGCCCCAGGGGACCACCTCCAGCTTCACCTTGATGCCGGTCTCCTTCTCGAACTTGTCGAGTTCCGGCTGAAGGACCTTCTTGTCGACTTCGAGGCTGGCACCCTGGTTGGAGGCCCAGTAGGTGAGGGTCTTCGGCTTCTCGTTGGAGCCCTCGGTACCGGACGATCCGCCACCACAGGCGGCCGCGGTGAGAACCAGTGAGAGGGTGACGGCACCGACGGCCGCGGCTCGGCTTCTGCGCATGTCGACAGGGGCCTTTCAGGAGGTGAGTGGCATCGGAGGGGAGATGGGCCGGAGCAGCGTCCCGCGTTCGGACCTCGAAGGCCCCTACGACTTAATTTAGGATGTGAGTTAAACCTCAAGCGAAGGTCGCGTCAAGGGCCTCGGCGCCTGTAGGTTGCGGGCAGGAACTTCAAAAGGGGGCAAGGTGAAGGTGCGCAGTGGCCGTACGGTGCGTGACCTGCGGCGGGAAAACCGCACCGCCGTTCTGCAACGGTTGTATTTCGACGGGCCCCTGAGCCGCTTCTCGCTCGGACCCGCCACCGGCCTCAGCTCCGGCTCGGTCAGCAACGTGGTGGCGGAGCTGGTCGCGGAAGGGCTCGTGGAGGAGGCCGGAAGCGTCGACTCCGGCGGCGGGCGCCCGCGCATCCTGGTGCGCATCAGCCCCCGCTGCGGTTACATGATCGGCGTCGACGTCGGGGAGACCCGCGTGCGCATCGAACTCTTCGACCTCGCCCTCACCGAGCTCGCCCGGGTCGAGAAACCCCTGACCGGCGACCGCGTCGGCCGCAACACCCGCTACGACGTCGGTGTCGTCGTCGGCCACCTCCTCGACGGCATCGCCGAGGTCCTGGACCGGGCAGGCATCCCTCCCGACCGGCTGCTCGGGGTCGGCATCGGGGTGCCCGGCATCGTCGCGCGGACCCCCGACGACGGGGCCGTGGTGCACGGCCAGACCATCGGCTGGGACGCCGTACCGCTGGAGCGGCTGCTGCGCGAGTCCGGGGTGCTGCCCGAGACCGTGCCGTACTACATCGACAACGGCGCCAAGACGCTCGGCCAGGCCGAGATGTGGTTCGGGGCCGGCCGCGGGGCGCAGAGCGCGGTGGTCGTGCTCTTCGGCTCCGGCGTCGGCGCCTGCGTGGTCTCCGACTCCATGCGTCCGGGCCGGGCCGTGGAGTGGGGGCACCTGACGGTACGGGTCCGCGGACGCCGTTGCCGTTGCGGAGCCCAGGGCTGTCTGGAGGCGTACGCGGGAGCCGAGGCGCTCCTCCAGCGCTGGGCCGAGGCGGGCGGGTGCCCGCCCGAGGGCGCCGACGAGGAGACGGCACTGACCGCGATGCTCGCCGCCGCCTATCCCCGCGGGGACGGGAAGGGCACGGTGCCCGAGGCGGACGCCACGGCGCTGGCCGTGCTGGACGAGACCGCCGAGTACCTCGGCGCGGGCTTCTCCGACCTCATCAACCTCTTCCAGCCCGAGCGCATCCTGGTGGGCGGCTGGGCGGGGCTCCAGCTCGGCGCGCGCTTCCTGGAGTCCGTACGCACGTACGCCACCTCCTACGCCCTGTCCTACCCGGCCTCCCACGTGCGCATCGACCTCGGCACCCTGGGACCGGACGCCGTCACCGTCGGCGCGGCGATCCTGCCGCTCGCCGACTTCTTCGCGCGCGGCGGCCGTGCGCGGGAGACCGGCCCGGAGGAGCCTGCCCCCGCCTGGCGGGCGACCCTCCAGCAGCGGGCGGCCCACTGACGGCGAGAGCCGCCCCCTCCCGCGGTGGCGAGGGGACGGCCGGGCACGGACCGCCCGTATCGGATCAGCTCGTGATCAGGGCAGCCGGTACTCCGAGTTCAGTACCGCGCCCTTCTGCGGCTGGTTCTGGTCGTAACCGCGCGGGTCGCACTGGAGGCCGCCCACGATGCAGTGGTCGACCATGGCCTTGAGGGTGCGCTCCTCCCAGGCGTTGAAGAAGTCGTAGTGGAAGGAGTAGCCGCGTCCGCTGGCCAGGCGGACCTGGCTCATGTCGCCGTTGACCGGCCACGCCATCTTGAACTCGACCATCGGCAGGGCGACCGGGTGGGAGGCCGGGCACATGTTGTCGTTGGTCCCCGGCCTGACGACCGGGTAGCTCATGTGGCTCTGGTGGTCGGGTGTGTCGAGGTACCTGCCGTCCCAGCAGCTGGGCGCCTGCATGCGCAGGTTGAGCTGCACGTCGGGCCGGCTCGGACAGCTCGCCGGGATGTCGGTGTTGAAGAAGCTGTCACCGCACTCCCAGCCCTCGACGAAGCCCTTGTGGGCGCGGAACTGCTGGGCGGTCTGCATGGGGTTGCCGACGACGAACCGCAGGCCCTTGGGGAAGGGCCGCACGCTGGTGTAGTCGGTGACGCCCGCCTTGTAGTAGATGACCTGCGGCCCCACGGGCAGGATCTTCTGCTCGCCCTTGTACAGCGAGGGCATCCAGTACGCGGAGGCGTCGGCCGGCGCCTTGCAGGTGGTGGCACCGCCGTAGAGCGAGCCGGTGGTGCTGTTCGCGTTCGTCGACCTGTTCCCCATGAACGTGTGGTCGTGGGACTTCCCCGCCTGGCCCGGGTAGACGATCGGGTCGTCCGGTGCGGTGTGCGTGACCTCGCAGTTGGCCTGGAACTCGTGGAAGTAGGCGCGCGGAGGGGTCGCCGTGGACGGTGTCACCCCGGTGACCTGCGGCACGGCCGGTATGTAGCCGTCCCCGTCGAGGTCGTCACCCGATGCCTGGGTGGACAGCGCCATGGTGTGCCCGGTGTGCGCCGCGGCCGTCGCGGTCGTACGCGGTCCCGTGGCACTACCCGGATCGGCGGCGGTCGCGATCGTGCCGACGCCCAGGACACTCACGACGAGCGCGGTGCCGAGAAGAAGTGCGGGAAGCCGTCTGCTGCGTAATCCCATGGAGGTTCTCCTGCCTTTCGGTCGGGTCGGTGCGGTCAGCTGTAGACACCGAACTCGTGGAGGGAATAGCCCCAGCCGGTACCGCGAGCGGTCAGCTGGAGGCGCACATGGCGGGCGGTCGCGGAGACGTCGAGGGTGTCGATGTCACCGTTGCCGGTGGTCGTCTGGTAAACGGAGCGCCAGGTGGTGCCGTCGTCCGACACCTGCACCTCGTAGGACTTGGCGTAGGCGGGGTCCCAGACCAGCTGGAGCTTGCGGAAGGACGTACGGGCGCCGAGGTCGACCTGGAGCCACTGCGGGTCGCTCCAGTCGCTGGCCCAGCGGGTGTCGGTGCTGCCGTCCGTCGCCCGGGCGGGCGGGCACGGGCAGTCGCCGTACGCGGCCTGGTGGGACGAGGCCGTGGTGGGCTTGTTCAGGGCGAGGTTGGTGCCGGTGACGGGCGGTGCGACGACCTTGACCGACTTCGTCTCGATGCCGGCGTTGCCGCGTCCGTCCTCGGCCTGGATGTACACCTTCCAGACGCCGAGCTTCTCCGGCGCCGTCACGGCGAAGGTGCCGTTGCCCGTCGACCTCCACTGCGCCTCGACGAGCCGCTTGTCGCCACTGGCGTAGTTGCCGCTCAGGTAGATCTTGTTCACGACCGGGTCGCCCTCGGGGTCCCGGATGTCGGCGCGCACGGTGAACTCCCCGCCCGCCGGGGCGGCGGAGGCCGGGCTGACCGTCATGTTCGTGATGACCGGCGGAGTGTTGTCACCGGCCGTCGAGCCCGCGTACGCCTTCTTCACGGCGTAGTACGACAGCCGCTTCAGCCCGTTGGGCACGAGGTTGAACCAGACCCCGCCGAAGTCGTGCTCGGTCCCGTAGTGGAAGAGCGTGGCGCCCAGGGCGACACCCTGGTGTCCGGTGACGCAGTCCCACGCCTTGGTGTATCCGGCGGCCTTCTGCACGTCGGTCGGCTCGTCGGGCACACCGTTCGCGTCGTCGGGCACCTCCCACTCACCGGCCGGTCCGGCCTCGGTGATCAGGTAGGGCTTGGTGTAGCCGCCCTCGACCCAGTCCTGCTCCACTCCGCAGATGTCGCCGTAGGCGTTCATCGAGTAGAGGTCGAGGTCCGGGGCGTTGCGCTTGTAGTACGGCCAGGCGCCGGTCCAGGCGTCGGTCGAGGTGACCGGGTGGTCCGGGTCGATCGTGTGGATCTTCTTCGCGACGTCGTTGACGAAGGTGGTGTACGCGTTGCGCTGCGCTTCGAGCTCCGTACCGCTGTAGCAGTTCTGGAGGCCGAGTACCGACTCGTTGCCGACGTTCCACATGAGGGTGGCGGGGTGGCTGCGGTAGGTCTCCACCCACTTGGAGATGTCGGTGAGCATGGTGTTCTTGTACGCCGTGTCGGTGACGTAGTTCGCGCAGCCGCCGCTGCCGGGGCCGCCGCCGGGCTGGAGCCAGAAGCCGTTGACGACCCGCAGGCCGTTCGCCGCGGCCGAGTCGAGGAGCGGCTTGGTGCCGGCGTCCGTGCCCCAGGTACGGATGGTGTTGACGCCCATCGACCGCACGTCGGGGAGGTACTTGGGGGCGTCGGCGATGGCGGGACCCCAGGTGAGGCCCTTGACCGTGTAGGGGGTGCCGCCGACCGTGAGCTGCCAGTTCCCCTGGGAGCCGGTCACGCGCACGGCGCCGGTGGGCGGCGGGGGCGTGCCCTCGCTGCCGTAGACCTGGAACTCCCACAGGGAGTAGCCGTAACCGCTGGCGCGGGTGGTGCCGAGCATCCGGACGTAACGGCCCGAGCCGGTGAGGGCGAGGTCGTCGGTGGCGCCGTCCGAGTCGGTGACCTTCTTGGCGGTGGTCCAGTCGGTGCCGTTGTCCGAGACCTGGATCTCGTACGCCTTGCCGTAGGCACCTTCCCAGCTGAGCACGGCCCGGCTGAGGTTGTACTTCTTGCCCAGGTCGATCCGTATCCACTGGGGGTCGGACCACTGGCTGGCCCAGCGGGTGCCGGTGAGGTTGCCGTCCACGGCGAGGGCGGCGGAGTAGCCGTCGCCCTCCGACGAGGATGCGGTGGCGGTCTTGCCCTGGGACAGGAGGGCGTCGGCGGCGCGGGCCTCGGTCGGCTGGGCCACGACGCTCAGGGAGGTGGCGAGCAGGGCGGCCACGGTGAGGGTGAGAGCTGGTCTGCGCAGGGAGAGCATGGCGGCTCCAGTGAGGGTGGGGGCGGGGGTGGCCGCCGCCGGAAAGGGCGGCGGCCACCCCGGGGGGATCAGCGGCGCGGGCACGGCCCGCGCCACCGGTATCACGTCATCGGGCAGGGATCAGGGGAAGGAGACGACGTTGGACGGCACGGTCGTGGTGCCGGCCGGGACCGTCGAAGCCCCTGTGTTGTTGATGACGTGGTTGTAGTGGCCCATCCCGCCGAGGGAGACGACGAGCAGGCTGTGGAACTTCACGCCGGGCTTGACCGGGGCCTTGAAGCCGTGGTCCTGCCTGATGCTGGGATCGACGTTGTAGTTGCAGTAGCTGCCCATGCCCCAGCCCTCGTGGACGTTCACCGAGTCGTCGACCCGGTAGGCCGCGAACCCCTTGGTGTCGCCGTTCTGGATGGCGGCCTGGTTGGGCGCGTCGTACGCCTTCTCGTTCTGGTAGAAGATCGTCCGGCCGCGCTCGCCGTACCACTCGACGTCGTACTTGTTGAAGTGCTCGACGAACAGGCCGGTGGCCAGCACGTCGTCGCCGTACACGCGGACCCCGTAGTCGGCCCGGTTGGTCTCCCAGCCGACGCCGTCACCGTGGTCGGCGCGCCACACCCAGGTGTGGTCGATGATCACGTCGTCGCTGTGGACGGCGATGGAGGTGGTGGCCTTGCCCGCGTGCGCTCCGCCGATGCGGACGTAGACGTCCTGGACGGTGGTGGGGTTGGCGGCGTGGTCCGCGGAGGAGTTCTGCGCGCCGATCTCCAGCAGGGTCGGGGAGTTGACCGTGCCGGCGTCGATCAGGAAGCCGGCGAGCCTGACGCCGTCGACGTCGGCGACCTTCATCGCGGTGACGCCGTTGTCGGGGATGACCGTCGCCAGGCCGAGGCCGAGGACGACCGTGCCGGCGCGGTTGACGTTGATCGTCCGGTCGAGGTGGTAGACGCCGGGGGTGAAGAGCAGGTGCAGGCCCTGGGCCAGCGCCTGGTTGATGGTGGCGGCGGTGGCGCCGGCCTTGACGACGTAGAACTTGTCCAGGCCGATCGAGGTGCCCTGCGGGGTGCCGCTCCAGGAGACGCCGCGGGCGTTGTCCCGCTTCGCCGGGACGAAGACCTTGTAGGTGCTGCCGTCCAGGTAGAGGAACGGCTTCTCACGGGAGATCGGGGTGGTCTGGAGCGTGGTGTACGGCGGGTTCGGGAAACCGGTCGCCGGAGCGCCCTCGACGCCGGAGAACGTCTGGTTCCAGACGCCGTTGGACCAGCCGCCGATCGCGCTGTCACGGGTGTACCACTGCTGCTGCGAGTAGTTGCCGATCTGGCCGTCGACCTTGGAGTCGGCGATGTAGCCGCCCGAGGCCCAGCCGTAGCCGTTCGGCGCGAGGTTGAGTCCGCCCTTGACGTGCATGCGGCGGAAGGACGCGGCCTGCGAGACGGCCCAGCGGTTGGTGCCGTTGACCGGGTTGAGGGCCAGGTTCTCGGCGGAGCGCCAGAAGTTCTGCGTGGCGTTGCCGTTGAACCAGCCTGCGTCGACGGTCACGTCACCGTTGATGGTGGTGTCGCCGGGCTTGAGGCCGAGACCGGAGATCGATGTGTAGAAGCCGATCTGGGCGTTCAGGTTGTTGTAGGTGCCGGGCTTGAAGAGGAACTGGTGCCGGCCGGCGCCGAACTGCGCCGCCTCCTGCTCCTTGAACACCTGGTCCAGCTTGGTCTGGATGCCGGGGGTCGACGGGTCGAAGACGTGCACGTTGGGGCCGAGGTCACCGCCGCCGGGCAGCTGCGGACCGTCGCCGCCGGTCTCGCCGTAGACCTTGAACTCCCAGAGCGAGTAACCGTACGGGGTGGCGCGGGCGGTGCCGTTCATCCGGACGTAGCGGGCCTCGCCGGAGATGTTGACGGTGTCCGTGCCACCGTCGCCGGTGGTGGTCTGGAAGGCCGTCGACCAGTCGGTGCCGTTGGTCGAGAGCTCGATGCGGTAGCCCTTGCCGTACGCCGCCTCCCAGTCCATGACGACCTGGCTGACCTGGGTGGTCGCGCCGAGGTCGACGCGGAGCCACTGCGGGTCCGAGTGGGCGCTGGACCAGCGGGTCGCACTGTTGCCGTCGACGGCGGACGCGGCGAGGGTGCCGTAGTTCTCCTCGCTGGACGCCGTCACCGGCTTGCCCTGCGACAGCAGGACGGGCGCGGCCTGGGCGGCGGATGCGGGGAGCAGGACGAGCAGGGTGCCGACCAGGGCGCCGATGACGGTTCCCGCGATGCCGCGGCGGGCGGCTGCCGAGGTTGTTCTCAGAGGTGGTGCGGACACACGTATGCCAGGTGCGGGCATGGGGGGTCTCCTTGGAACAAAGCTGGATGGGAGAGCGCTCTCCGGAACCTTGCCCGCCCCGGATCGCACGGTCAATAACCCCGACCAGACTTTTCTTTCGTCTTTCATTAAGACGCAACACTGGGGTGGGACACTCGCGCGCCGGACGGATCGGGCTGCCGCCGGGGACCTGCCTGGTCATCGGGGGGCGCTCCAACGGGGCCGCGCGCGGCGGAGGTTCGGCGCGGTCCGCGCGAGAGGGGTACGTCGTTCGGGTGCCGGGAACGACGGAGGGTGGGTATGACGGGCGGCGGGGTATGACGGGGTGACAGGTGGTACGGCGTGGCGGGAGGCGGCGTGGCGAGGTGACGGGCGCCCTGGGGGCGACGGTGCGGCCGGGGGGCGACGGCACGGACCAGGGACGGCCGCACGGACCGGATGGACAGCACGGCACGGACCGGTCCGTGGATGCGCGGGCGGCGGCGTACGCCTGGTCCTCGCGCGGCCGGCAGGCGCATCCCCGTCACCCACGGACATGTGTCGTCACCCACGCCGTCCGCCGGCTCTCTCGCCAAGCACCCGTACGGCAGTACCGTGTGGTCCATGCGCCCCGACACGCCTGCCGACCACATCACCGAAGCCGAGCGCCTGCTGCGCACCGCGGCGCAGTACCCCGAGGACCACGAACCGCTGTTCCTCCAGGCCGCGGCCCATCTGGAACTGGCCGGTGACCGCGCTCGCGCCACCGGCCTCTACGACGCACTGCTCAGCGCGCCCCCCACCGAGACCGGCAACCCGTACCTGGTCAAGGCCCTCAAGGCGGCCAACCTGTGGGAGTACGGCCACGAGGCGGAGGCCCGCGCGATCATCGACGGCATCCGCGTCGCGGGCCCCCTCCAGGCGGCCCCGTGGGAGATCGTCGCCGGGACCCTCGAAGCCCACGACGAGCTGGAGGCGGCCCACGACTTCCTCCAGACCGCCCTGACCCTGCTCCTGGCGCCGGGCGAGGAGGTCCCGTACGCCACCCAGTCCCTGCTGACCGCCCGGCACCGCGTACGCAGGCTGATGGGTCACGACCACGACGCCTGGGACGAGCTGGCCGACGCCCTCAGCACGGCGAACGTCCCGCTCGACGAGCTCCACGACCCGAAGCGCCTGTGGTCCCTGGGCTCATCGGACCCGGGCGAGCTGAAGGCCGAGATCACCCGGCTCCGCGCCGAACTGGGCACCTACCGGGCCGCCTTGTCGCGTCCGTTCCCGGTGGCCGTCCTGCACTGGCCGGAAGCGGAGCTGACCGAGCTGCTGGGCGCCTACCCGGACCTGGCCGACGAGTACCCCTCCCCTGCCGAGCACCTGGCCCGCCTGGAGACCGCACTGCGCGACCTGCACGCCGGGGGTACGCCGAACCTGGGCATCGTCGCGGGCACGGTTCCCTCGTACGAGGCGTTCGCCGCCTCGGAGGCCGCTTCCCCGGCCGATCCGGACCTCCTCCCCCAGTACGCCACCACGCTCGCCGCCCGGGGCCGCGCGATCCCGTGGCCCCCGGCGCGCAGCGCGGCGTGCTGGTGCGGATCGCAGCGGGCGTACCGGACGTGCCACGGAGCCGCCTGACCCGTCCCCGTGAGCTGTCCGGCCGCGTGCGCTGGGCGGCCGCGTGCGGCGTCACTTCCCTTCGAAGGCGTCCCGCAGGTCGCGGTGGAGCCTGGCGGCCACCGCTGCGCTGTCCGGCGACTCGGCGGCCAGCAGCGCGTGCACGTGTGACTGCAACACCTGGGTGAACGCCCCGTAGTACGGCGTGCGGGGGCGCTGCACCGCCTCGTTCAGCGCCCGGCTCAGGGTCTGGGTGTACGCGGCCCGCGCCAACGCCCCCTGGTCGTCCGCGCCGCCCTCCCCCGCCGGGGCGGGCGGCGTGGGCGACGGACCGCCGGTGGCCGGGGCGCCCCCTGGGCGGGGCGGAGCGTGGCGGCGACACGGGGCCAGCAGCGCCTTGAACTGCTGTTGTACACGGAGGCCCGGGTCGCGGCGAAGCCCGCGTCGAGGAGGCACTGCTCGCTCTCCTGCGAGGTGAGGAACTCGATGAGGGCGCGGGCGTTCCCGGCGCGCGGGGAATCGGATGCGACGGCGAGGTTCTGCCCGCCCAGCACCGAGGTGCCGGGCAGCCGGTTCACGGAGTACGCGTCGGGCGGCAGCAGGGTCCGCAACGCCCCGTACACGTACGGCCAGTGGCGCAGGAAGGCGACGCGTCCGGCCGCGAAGTCGGCCAGCGTCGCCGTCTCGTCCGAGGAGACCGCGCTGGGCAGGATGCGCTCGTGGTGGGTGCGCGCCAGGAGCTCGTCGAGGCCCTTCTTGAGCTCCGCCTCGCTCGCCGTGTAGCTGCCGTCCTCGTCGGCGAGCTCGACCCCCGCCGTGGCGAACGCCTCCACGGCGTTGACGGTGAGTCCTTCGTACTGCTTGAGCTGCGTGGTCCAGCCCGCCTGGTCCTCCCCCCGTCGCGGACTGAGCGCGAGGGTCTTGATGGAGGCGTTGAGGTCGCGCCAGGTCCAGTTGACGGTGGGCTGGCGACTGGGCTGGATTCCGGCGTCCTCCAGCACGTCGGGGCGGTAGAAGAGCAGGCCCACGTCGGTGTTGAAGGGCCGCGCGTAGGAACGGCCCTTCCAGAGGGTGGTCCGGTGGACCCGGTTGATGAAGTCGCGGTCGACCGGCTCGTCGGCGGGCACCGGACGGATCAGGCCCGCCTCGGCGAACTCGGGAATCCAGGTGATGTCGAGGTTGACCACGTCGTATCCGGCGCTCCCGGACTGCAACGCGCCGAGCAGCTGGCTGCGCTGCTGGTCGGCGCCGCCAGGCAGCTCGACGAGCTTGGCCTGCTCGGCCTCGGAGCCGGCGTGCCGCCGGTTCCACTCCTCTATGAGCTGCTGCCGCACCCCGCCGGACCCGGTGACGTCGAGCCCGCTGGCGACGACGATCGGCCCCCGGTCGGACGCTCCGGCGTCCTTGCCCGGCGGGGCCGTACCGCCGGGCCCACCCGAGCAGGCGGCCGAGACGAGGGCGAACAGACAGCCGAGCGCGGCGGCGGGCAGGGCCCGCCCTCGCGTACCCGTGTTCCCCCGAACTCTCCCGCTCCGGCTCATTCCGCGTCCCCCGTACCCGTCTTGGCGACTTCGGCGGTCAGCTCGGTCTCCATGTCGTCCGCCAGGTCCAGACAGCGCCCGCCGGTCGCCGCCGTGAGCGCCGCGTTGAGCCGGCCCGACGTACAGCCGCTGCTGCGCAACGACACCACCACGACCCGTACCGGTGGTGCGCGTTCGGCGAGGGCGACCAGGTCCGCCAGCTCCTTCTTCGTGAGGTCCCTGGAGTCCTCGTCATCGGTGACCAGGACGAGGAGCCTCGGCGGATCTTCCCCGGCCGGCCCGTCGCGCAGCGTGGCGAACCCCTCGCGGAGGCCGCCCACGACGCGGGCGTCGACATCGGCGGTACGGGCCCCGGCCACCGCCTTCTGCGCGGCGGCGCGGCCGTGCCGCCCGAACGGCACCACATCCGCGCCCTTCCTGGAGGCGATCGACCACACTCCGTAGGTGTCCCCTGCGCCCAGCGAGCCCATCGACCGGGTGACCAGCTCCTTGGCCCGCCCCGGGCCCTCCCAGACCCGCTTGTCCGCCATCGACGTCGAGTTGTCCAGGAGATACAGCACCCGCCCGGGGCCGAGCGCCTGCCGGTAGCGGCGCAGGGTGGCGCTGAGCGAGGCGGCCGTGGCCTTGCTGCCGGTCGTCGGCGGGATCGAGCGGAGAACAGCGGAGCCGTTCGGTCCCGACCTGAGCGGCGAGGTCTCGGCAGGCGGTACGGGCTCGCCGTCCCTGACCCCGCGGAAACCGTCCTGGACGAAGAACTCCTGCGCCTGCGGGTCGTTGGCCAGCCACTCGTGGAAGCGCGTCACCTCACGGTCGCGCGCCTTGGCGTCGCGGCCCGCGTCCTCCCAGGTGACCCGGAGGAAGGGCAGATCCAGCACCGGCACGTCGGAGGGGTAGTAGGCGGCGCGGCCCTCCAGCGTGTCCGTCGCGCAGGCGGGGCGGCCCAGATGGGCGGGCAGCTGGTTGAACTGGGCCATGGTCTGTTCCGGTACGAGCACCGCCGCACCGTCCTCCAGCCGGTTGCGGGAGCCGTCGGCCAGCGCGCACATCAGCTCGCGGGCGGTACCGGGCATCGGCCGCAGCGCCTGCGCCATGCTCTGTTCGAGGGCCGATGCCGCCCCGGCCCCCGATGAGCCGTACAGGGCCTCGGTGGCCAGCAGCGCCCCGTCGGTGCCTTCGGGGTCCGGCCGTAGGACCGAGACGGAACGGCCGGGCCGCTGGGCGTCGCGGAGTGCGGCGACGATCGCGCCGAGCGGATATCCGGTCTTCGCGGCTTCCGCCATGGGCACGGAGAGCGGCACGGCCAGGACCATGGGCGTGAAGGCGACGGACCCCAGGGACTTCAGGCTCACCACCCGCTCGCCCGCCTCCCCTTCCGCACCGCCCTCGCCCTTCGCCCCCGCACCGGCCGAGGAAGCGGGGACACTCGCCCCGTCCTTGGCCTGCCCGTCGTCCATCACCCGGCGCCAGGCGCTTCCCGCTGCCGGAATCCAGATGTCGGGCTGCGCGCCCACATCACGCTGGGGCCGCAGGCAGTCCCCGCTCGCGGGACAGGTGGCGGGCGGGTCCTGCCAGAGGGACGAGGACCGCAGGGCGGCCACCGCGTCGGTGGCCTTGGCGTCGTAGGTGGTGATGCCGACCGCCCGGCAGCCGTCGCCGCGCTCCATATAGGCGTCGGCGGCCTTCTTGACGGTGGACCGCAGATCGGGATCGGTCAGCACCCGGAGTTCCATGGCGGGCGGGCAGTCCCCGGACGCCCCGCCCGGCAGCCCCCGGACATCAAGACCGCGACCCCGGCGGCGACGACGGCGCCCAGGAGACCGAGCGCCGTCATGCGTGCGCGCCGCGACCGTGGGCCACGGGGTACGGACCCGGGGGCCGGGCGGTGGAGCGACGGCGCGCGGCGGCGTACGGGCTGGTGGGACGACGACGCCCGGCGGCGTACACGGTGTACGAGGCCGAGGAGCCCCGGCCGTAACCACCGCCGCCCCACCACGGAAGGCCGCCGCACCACACCCTGCGCACCTACAGGCTCCCCCGTAGGCCGGGGCTCGCGCTCTCCCTCTGCCGGAAGGGCCCCGCTGCCCCCGCCCCCCGGGACGGCGAGCAGTACGTCGTCCCCGTGACGCCGCTCCTCCGGAATCCACCGGTGTCCGTCGACGGCTTTGAGGGGGGCCATCGCCTCCCGTATCTCGGTGACGAGCCGAGTGAAGGTGGCCGGCTGCCCGGCGCCCGCGCGCCGGGTCAGCAGCCGGTGGAGGCGGACCGTGAACTCCGTGCCGGCCGAGGGATCACCGGGAGGGATCTCCACACCGGGCTCCGCCGCCGTGAGCAGGGCGAAGTTCTGCCCCACGGCAGGGTTGAACGCCTGCAGGGCGTTGCCGGCGAAACAGCAGTCGAGGATCGCCACGACCCAGTCGGCGCGGGCCTTGGAGAGCTCCGGCATCACGTCGTCGCGCCAGGACAGCGTGTCCACGAAGGGGTGCTGCCGGTCCCGGGTCACCCGCGAGGAGGTGAAGAGCAGATGCAGATCGCTGCCGTCGGGGCGCACGATGCCGTGTCCCGCGAAGTAAACGATCAGCAGCCCGTCGACCTCGTCCCGCGCGGCGCGCAGGGCGGCGCGCACCTGAAGCGGATCGACGGCACCGGTTTTCCCGGCACCCTCACTCTCGCCCTTGCCCTTACCCTCGCCCTCGCCCTCGCCGGGGATGAGGACGAGATCCGCGGGGTCGAGCACCCCGGTGCCCTCGGCGGTCAGCGCCTCGGCCACCAGCCGGAGGTTGTGGCGGACGGCGGGCAGGTCGTTACGTCCACCGGTGTAGGGGGCGACGCCGACGATCACGGCACGGTGCCGCTTGCCCCTGCCCTCCTCGCCGCGCGCGCTGTACGGCGGCACGGCGCCTAGACCTCCCCGGCCTCGTCGTCACCGCGCGTACGCCCTCCGCCGCCCGGCCGCCCGCCGGTGTCGCCGCCAGGCTGCCCGTCGCCGTTGCCGCCAGGCCGGCCAGCCCCGTCCCGGTCGGTGTCGCGCCCGAGCCCGGCCCCGGGCCCGGTGGCCGGCCCGTCGAGGGTGACGCGCGGCGTCTCCTCGGGATCGGCGAACCTGCGCCGGTTGCGCACCCAGGTCTCCACGGACCGCCAGACCTTGTCGATGACGTTGCGAGCCACCTCCACGGACACCACGAGCACGATGTCCTGGATCAGCTCCCCGCTCATGCCCTCGGTCTGCTGAGCGGAGACCTCCCGCCCGACAGCCAGCTGGTCGGCCTCGCGCACCTCTTCGAGATCAGGGGCACTCTGCAACCAGGTGTGCAGCGCTTCGAGGTCATCGCGCCGGGTGTGCGTACCACTCACCCCGATCCGCACCGCGACAGTCCCGCCCGCCACCCCGGACCCCTGCCCACCCACGCTCGACCCGTCCGTCATCCGCGTACCCCCATCGGCGCCATTACCGTCCACCCGAAGCGACCTGGAACGTCCCGTCCCCTGAACCTGCCATTATTTCACGCCAGTTGACATCCGACACGGCTTTGCCGACACCACACTCCCTCACGGACGCGACGCCGCACCTGTTGCTGGGCTGTACGAAACGCTCATCACTCCTGCGTGCTGACGTACTCCGCTATCGCGGCTGCTTAAGAATTGAGACTCTGCTCTTGAATACCCCAGAAGCGACGGTGAGCTCGTATGAAACGCTTCTCTATGCGGTGCTGCTCCACCGTCCTCAACGGCGCAGACCGAGGCGCCCCACCCCTCGCGAACCGGTTTACGACGCGTAGGTCATCTGTGAGATAGAGCGCCCCTCGGTCCAACTGCACGTGGCAATTCGGGCACAGGCACAGCACATTGCTATCGACATCTGGGCCGCCATCCGGCCCGCCGAGTGCGTGTATATGCGCACCTTCGGCATAGCTTCTGCCATCTGCCCCCACCGCGAGGGAGAGACCGCACACTTGGCACGCAAAGTTATGCCACCGCTTCACTCGCCGGACGACCGCGGTATCACGGACGATGCGCTCGACCGTCGTGGTGCGCCTTCGACTGACAGCGTCGTCAGCCGAATCCTCAGTCAAATGCTGCCCTCTGCGGTCCAGCATGTCCTGGACCTGCCGCTCAACCGAGGTGAGCTCCTGGCGCTCATCGGCGAGGCGCCTTAGCTTGAAGCGGCAAATCTGGAATCCAGCCCGCCCGGTCTCCGACCAATCAGCCACGATCTCGTACAGACCGTCGTACCGATAACCGCTACCCGGTGAGTATGCCCGCTCACCCTTACTTCCACGGATGACGCGAACACAGTTTCCCTTGATTCGGCTGCGTCGGAGACTGGCGTTGCCATAGTTATCCCAGCTTTGGTCAGACGTCTGCTGACTGGAGTTTCGAGTCTGCCCTCCAGCGCCCGTGTACGTGATCTCGTTCCACTGATCCACATCATCTGCGTAACCATTGCTGAGCACGATGGCATCTGCCGCCCGCTCATCCTCGTCGTCACGCCCCCACGAAATGCCCGCCTCGCGCTCCTTGTGGAGTTGGGCATCCTTCACATCCTTCCGTGACTCAAAGTGAGTACCAGGGAGGATGTCGTTCACATGTCCGAAGTTCGCTCTGTATGCAGCCATGCGGACATGCTGCCGCGAGGCAGCTACACCTGACCATCACCGCACACTCCAGCCGCACGTGTGTCCGATAAAGATCCCCCCTGGCTGAAACTAGCCTCGTTCCGTCAGCCCCGCACCCCGGCCCCGTCCACCGACTCCACGAACCTCATCATCTCCCTGTGGTATGTGCTCTTGGACGGGTCGGGGAACCGGATGTTGTGCCGGTAGTAGCGGTGGAATGCGATGATCAGCGCCGCGTGGATGATCTCCCCGGGGAGCGCCGCCTCGTCTTTCTGCGAGAGCGGCGCGATTTCCTCGTAACCGGCGACCAGAGCCTGCACACGCTCCGGGGCCAGTTCGCTGTCTACCTGAGCCAATCCCACAGCAGCCATACCAAGGTCGAGCAGCGGATCATCGAGGGAAATCGTCTCCCAGTCGAGGACGGTGAGCCTGCCGTCGGTCCGCACAATGATGTTGTCGTCGAACAGGTCCCCGTGTGTGACCGTTCGTGGGCGGCGATCCGTCGCTTCGACCCGACGCAACAAGTTGAGCCGGTCGGTAAGCCATGCCGCGAAGTCCCTGTCCGGGAGTTCCGGAATGAGGGCTTCTTGGTCCGCCGACAGGCGGCGGGTTCCAACCGGAATATCGGTAAGACCCGCTGACTGCGTAGGAAGATCGTGCAGTTGCGCGAGAATCCGACCCGCCTCAGGCAGGAGTGTGAACGGCAAGGGCTGCAACACCTGCCCCTCGATCCATGTCTTCAGAATCACCGAACGCCCATGGCAATGCGTGATGAGCGAGCCATCGGCGGCCGGAACGACCTCAGTAGTCGGTATACCGAGGAGGAAAAGTGCCTGAGTGTGCGCAGCCAAGGATCTGGCGCTCATTGTGTCGTGATTGTCCAGGATGGTCAGAACGAATTCGGCGGAGGCCGTGGAGAGACGGAAGCTGGAGTTGGCCGCGCCGCCCGACAAGGGGGCGAGCCCTGGATCGCGGAGGTCGTAACTGTCGGCCACGGCCGACAGGTCGATTTGCTCCAGCGTGGTGTACTTCGCCACCGGCTCATTCTCCTCTGATCGCGGCAGCCTCCCGGCGCCGATCTTCAACGATCGCCACCCAGCGTGCCCGTACGGATGCCTGTCCGTCCAGCCATTGCGCTCGGGGAAGGTCAGCCGGCGGCTCCTCGTCGGCCATGAGATACGAAAGTTCCGCCAAGTACGCGAACTCCTCCCCTCTGACGCACGCCCGCAGGTTCCCCCGCGCTTCGTCCAGTTGGGCGGGCCTTCCGAGCACCAGGAAATGCAGGCACACCGCCAAGCGGATGTAGGCGATGGAAGACGTGAGTCCCGCTTCGCGGGCTTGGGTGACGGTGTCCTCAGCACGCTGAGGCAGGTCCGCGGCGACACCGGCATCCCGTACGAGCGTGGCGATGGCGGTCTGAATGTCTGCCCATCGGATCGACACTCCGCCGAGCATTTCTCGTGCGCGGGCGATCTGTTCCGCTGCGCGCGGACGGTCTTGGAAGGCGGCGGCAAAGGCCAGGCATGCCTGGGAGAGCGCTGCTTCTCCCGGCTGGTTAAGGCCCAGTGCTCCGTCCCGGCCTGTGGCGTAGGCGGAGCATGCCGGCCCGATGTTCCCCTGTGTCCACCACAGGTCGCCGCGGGCCCTGTCGGCCCGGCCCTGCGAACCGAGGGCATCGACAGCGATACGTACACGCTCGAACCGGCCGACCCGGCGGGCCAGGTGCACCAGGCCACGTGCTGCTGTGGCAGCGAGTCGACCTCCGGCGTCGGCGACCTGTCGCATACCGTCCAGCGAGTCGTCGAAGTGCCCCAGATCACGCTCGCATTCCGCCAGGAAGTAGCGCGGTAGTTCACGCAGTTCCTCGGGAAGTTGATCCGAGGCCAGGACCGCTCGCAGTCGGTCCGCCGTGCGTCCACGGTGCTCGCGCTGTCGTTGGGCAATCGCCGAAAGCGTCACGGCGAGCGCATCCGCGGGAGTGCTGATCACCGCCACACCGCTCTCGTCCAGAGCGGGGAGCTCGATAGGTTCCCAGATGAAGTCGTCGACGTACTGGAATGCGGCGTCGGCCAGCCAGCCCAGATCCAGTTGGTAGTCGCGGGCCAAGCGCAAGCCCTGCCTCAGTGCGGCCACGAGCCGCGTGCGGTCGTCACCGATTGTCTCCCGGCCGAGTGCAGCAAAGGTGCGGCGCGCCGCGCGCTCCCAGTCAGCCTCGCTCCACCGGTCCTCGCTCGTATGATCGGCCTCGCGTGCCACGTCGCGCACAAGGTTGTGCAACCGATACTGCCAGGGGGCATCGGGGTCGGAGTCGACGAACGGTCGCTCGACCAGATCGAGGGCCGGGGCATCGTGATCCAAGCCCGCTGCGGCGGTGGCCAGCTCCACCGAGAAGGAGTCCAGCAGGCTGACGGCCCGCAGGACACGGCGTACATCTGGGCTGAGGTCGCGGAACGTACGCGCGACGAGGGCAGGGAAGTCGAGGTTGAACTCATTGTGCGCCGGGGCGCGTTCGTGGCGGCGGTAGAGGTCGAGAAACCGCATGACTGCCAGGTCGAGGTAGAGCGGCAAGCCATGGGAGTTCGCGGTGATCATGTGACGGGTGCGGTCGTCCATCAGCGGTCGCCCGGCAATAGTCAGCCGCTCACACAGGTAGATCTCGCAGTCCTCTGCCGAGAGGTAACCGACCGTGTGCTGGCGTGGTTCCTCACTCGCACCGCCGACCAGCAGCGGCCAACATTCCGGTCCCGCCCAGTCGAGCTGGCCTTCGAGCTTGGGGTCGTCCCACTGGAGCCGATTTCGGCCGGTGATGACGAACAACACGTTCGGCATAAGCCACACCACGCGCTGGATCAGCCTCTCCACATCGCGGTGTACTCGGTCGCCGACGTCCTCGAAGGAGTCCAGCAGAACTACGAGAGTCGCCCGCTTCTTGTCCGGTACACGGCTAAGATCCCAAGCGAGCAAATGAGAGTAGTAGCTCAGAGCCTCCAGGTCCGGGTCGGCCTCCAGCAGGTCAGCTAGCCGACGACACTCCGCAAGGGCGCGTACCTGCTGACGGTGCTCGCGCAGTGCCCGCACGACCAGGCCGACGCTCTGGCCGATGAGTGCGCCCGCGGTTCCCGGCAGGGCCACCGCCTGCGCGACGTCGGAAAGCGCGGACTGCATCTGACCCGAGAGCGACCGTGTGCCGGGGAATCTGCTGAACCAGGTGCGCCGCCGCAGATACTCGTCGACCGGTTCGCCGGGGTGGTTGCGCTCCCAGTATCGCTGGAAGGGAAGGTCGAAGGCCGGCATGGGTTCACCGAGCTCCGATGCCGCCAGCCGTAAGGCCAGCATGAGTGTCTCAAAGTCAGCACCCGATTCACGCGATAGATCGATGCGTACAGGTAAAACCCGCCCCACTTCGGCATCGAGCGGTGCCCAGTCCCGGGCCGAGCCGCTCGCCAGGTGCTCCGCCACACCGCGAGAGAAAGTGGACTTGCCAATGCCCCCCACCCCGTAGAAGACCAGGGTGTTCCGCCGGGCAGTCTCCAGGTCCTCCACGTCGAAGCCGGGCCGCGTAACCCGCCGGGTGTGCTTCACAAGGGCGGCCGCCACAGTGGCCCACTCGTCACGCCGGTCCGCGAAGAAGTCGACCGCTTTGAGTTCACGATCGTTGGACCTGAACAGCGCACGAAGATCGGACCTGGCCATGAAACCCCCTGTAGTCGATCTCAGCACGACAACCCCAGCAGGCCACCGACGCTCCGTCAAGACGCGACCCCACTGCGTAGTTCAAATCAGCCCACCGATGATTCCCCTGGTAGAACCCAGTCCCCATTCCTACGCCGCCACCCTCACCGCGAGTGGCTCCCTTCGTCCCGCGCCCAGGCGCAGCTTGGCCAAGACCGCTGCCACCACCTCGTCCGGGTGGTCCCGGACCAGGGACGGGCCACGGTGACCACCTCGATGCCGTGGGTCTCCAGTTTGAGGCGGCGGCGGGTCTCGCGGGCGACGAAGTCGGCCGCCGCGCGCGGCCTGCGGACGCACGGTACGCCCTCGAAGAGCAGGCTGGGCGGCGGCCGGCGGGTGCGTCGGATGCGTACGTACGCGATGTCCCGCAGCTTGCGCCCCTCGTGGAGCAGCACGTCCACCGTGCCGCTGCCCGTACCGCGTACCCGGTAGAGCGACAGCGCCGCCTCGCCCGTCACCACGGCTGTCGCGCCGGACAGCGGGGCCGAGCCCGGTCCCGCGGCGTAGAGGACCGCCGCCGGCATCCGCTGGTACGGGTCCGGGGCGCCGGTCTGTATCAACGTCACCCGTGGCAGCACCCGCTGCCACGGACCCCCCGGCCGGCACCGGCGCCCGATCATGCTCCTGGCCACTCCGGCGGCCTGGAGCTGGCGGTGGGTGGCCAGGCCCCGCTGCCGGCCCGCGAGCCGGTCGAGCGTCCTGACATCGGCTTTCCGCGCAGCGGCCATGGTTCCCTCCTCCCCATGGAGGCGCCGGTTCCAACCGAAGGGGGCGATTGCGGACTCCGCGTCGCGTGTTGCGCTGCGCAAGGTCCGCGATACGCGTGCAGGCGCGATACCGGGCCCCGCGCCGCCGGGACCCCCGGCACGCCGCCGCCCGGTCCCCGCCGGACGACGTACCGCTGCACGATGCCGACTACGCCACGACAGCCACCCTTAGGATTGGCGCAGACCAGACACAAGGCGAGGTGGCGGCAGATGCGGAAGACGGCGAAGGTTCCGGCAGCGGTGGTGGCGGCGAGCGGGCTCGTCGGGGGGTACGGGGTCGCCCGGTGGACCAGGAAGCGTCCGCTCGGCGGGGTGGCGCTGGCCGCCGCCGGCGCCGTCGCCGCGTACGAGTGGAACCGGCAGGCGGGGCCGCGTGCCGCCGCGGGGCTGACCGTCGCGTACGTCGCCGCGTTCGCCGGCTCGCACCCGCTCGCCAAGAAGCTGGGCGCGTGGCCCGCGGTGTTCACGGTGGCGGGCGGCGTCGCCGCGGCCTCCTGGGCGGTCACCCGCCGTGCCGAGGGCACACGCACCTAGAACACCCGCCGTATGCACGCCTGCCGCACACCTGAACACCAGCCGCACGCCCGCCCGCCCGAACACCCGCCCCCCACCCCAGGTTCTCCCGCCGCGCGCAGAGAGCGGAGACCCGAACGCAAACCGGGCAGGCGAATCGCCCTCAGGCCCCCAGCCCGTGCGACACCGTGTAGATCAGCAGGCCCACCAGCGCCCCCACCACCGTGCCGTTGATCCGGATGAACTGGAGGTCCCGGCCGATGTTCGCCTCGATCTTCTTCGACGTCTGACCCGCGTCCCAGCCGGCCACCGTGTCGCTGATCAGCGACGTGATCTCCGAGCGGTAGGTCGTCACGACGTACACCGCCGCGTCCTCCAGCCAGCCCTCCAGCTTGGCCTGCAACCGGTCGTCCGTGGCCAGCCTGGCGCCGAGCGACATCAGTGAGGCCCTCGCCCGCAGCCGCAGTTCGCTCTGCTCGTCCTCCGCCGCCGCGATGATCATCGTGCGTACGGACGACCAGGCCGAGGCGATGACGTCCTGGACCTCGCCGCGCCCCAGGATCTCCGACTTCAGCCGCTCCACCCGCGCCCGGGTGTCCGAGTCCATCTGGAGGTCGGCCGCGAAGTCCGTCAGGAACGTGTCGATCGAGCCGCGCGCGGGGTGGGCCGGCATGTCCCGCATCTCCGTCACGAAGCGGAGCAGCTCCTTGTAGACCCGCTCCCCCACCCGCTTGTCGACGAACTTCGGCGTCCAGCCCGGCGCCCCGCCCTGCACCGCGTCCATCACCGAGTCGCCGTGCAGGACCAGCCAGTCGTGCGCGCGTACGCAGACCAGGTCGACGACCTTGCGGTGGCCGCCGTCCGAGACGATCTTCTCCAGCATCTTGCCGAGCCCCGGCCCGACCTCCGCCGACTCGGCCCGCCGTGTGATCGCCTCGCCGACGATCGCCTGCACGTCGGCGTCCCGCAGCACGGTCAGCGCGCCGCGCAGCGCCGTGGCCAGTTCGGCGGTGACCCGGTCGGCGTGGTCCGGCTCCGCCAGCCACGCGCCGAGCCGCGCGCCGATCCCCAGAGCGTGAATTCGGTCACGGACGACCTCTCCGGAGAGAAAGTTCTCGCCCACGAAGGAACCGAGTGACGTCCCGAGTTGATCCTTCTTGGTGGCGATGATGGCGGTGTGGGGGATGGGCAGGCCGAGCGGACGCCGGAAGAGCGCTGTCACGGCGAACCAGTCCGCTACCGCCCCCACCATGCCCGCCTCGGCAGCCGCCGCGACGTAGGCCGGCCAGCCGCTCACCCCTGCGCTCTTGGCCCAGGTGGCCAGGACGTAGATCAGTGCGACGAGCAGGAGGAGACCGGTGGCGGTGGCCTTCATCCGGCGTACGCCCCGGCGCTTCTCCTCGTCCGCTGCCGTGTACGCGAACACGGCGAGCGGCGTGGAGCGCCGCCCACCGCCCGTATCGTGTCCAGCCGTGGGACCGGCATCCGCCCGCCCCGGCTGCTTCCCGGCATCGGTCACCCGTCCCGCTCCCTGTTCCGCTTTCTGTCCGGCGTCGTGCGCCCCGGGGTCCTGCCCGTCGCGCGCTCCGGATTCGGTCCGTTCCATGCGTCCCACCCGTCCGCGTACGACTCGCCCCCGTGCCGTACGCATTGTCCCTACCTCACCTACTCCCGGGCCGCATGTCGAGTTCCCGACGGCCTGTCGCATCATGGGACCAGTTCGATCTTCACGAGGAGACACACCGCACATGCCGAGGCGCCGGAGCTATGCCCTGCTCATCGCCCTTGCGGCGGGCACAGCCGTACTCGCCGCCGTCATCGCCTTCGGGACGACGCTCCTGACCGGGGCCCGGCCGGGGCTCCGGCCCGGGCCGGAGCCGCACGCGGCGGCCCGTCCCCCGGCCGCACCGGCCAACTCCGCGGGCACCTGGGTCGCGACGTGGACCGCGGCAGCCGTCGGCGCCGAACCCGGCACCGCGCGCGGACTCCCCGGCCGTACCATCCGCAACACCGTGCACACGAGTGTCGCGGGCGACGCGGCCCGCATCACCCTCTCCAACCTCTTCGGTACGGCTCCCCTCGTCGTCGACCGCGCCACCGTCAACACCCGGCCCGTCACCTTCCGGGGCGCGCGCCTCGTCAGCGTCCCGGCCGGCGAGCAGGTGGTCAGTGACCCGGTCGTCGTTCCGGTGGCCTCCGACGCCGACCTGATCGTCAGCTTCCGTACCCCCAGGGCCTCCGGGCCGGTCACCTTCCACCCGAACTCCCATCAGACCTCCTACGTGGCCGACGACCGGGGCACCTGGCGGACCACCGACTGGCGTTATCTGACGGCCGTCGACGTCCGCAACAAGACGACGCCCGGCACGATCGTGGTGCTGGGTGACTCCCTCGCCGCGGGCAGCGGCTCCACCACCGACGCCAACAACCGCTGGCCCGACCTGCTCTCCGACCGGCTTCGCGGCCGGTACGGCGTCGTCAACCAGGGCATAGCAGGGAACCGGCTCCTGGCCGACGGCCCGAACCCGCTGACCGGACCCAACGGCACGAGCCGCTTCGCACGCGACGTGCTGTCGGTGGCCGGGGCCAGGACGGTGGTCATCGCGCTCGGCATCAACGACGTGCAGCAGGCCCCGCAGGAGCCCGACCCGCAGCGCATCCTCTCCGGCCTCCGCTCCCTGACCGCTCAGGCGCATGCCCGGGGGCTGCGGGTCGTCGGCGCGACTCTCACCCCGTACCAGGGCTACCCGACGTGGACGCCCGAACGGAACGCGGTACGGCTGGCCGTCAACGAGCAGATCAGGGCGGGCACCGTCTTCGACGCGTACGTGGACTTCGACCGGGCGGTGCGCGACCCGTACGCGAAGGACCGCATCCTGGCGGCGTACGACTCGGGCGACCGGCTCCACCTCAACGACGACGGCTACCGGGCGCTGGCGGAGCTGATCGACCTGCAACAGCTGGTGGACACACCGAAGTCCGACGAGCTGTGACCCGGCCCTGACTGCCCCGCTGTCTGTCTGCCGGGGTCCGGTACCCCGGCAGACAGACGGGCAGACAGACAGACCGGGCGGGGGTCAGGAGCCGCCGGTCAGCTTCCGCCGCCCGGCCTTCGACCACTTGCGCTGCACGTCCACCCCGCCCAGCAGCGCGAAGCCGACGATCCGCACCCGGGGCGCGCCCGGCACCGGCTCGGCCTCCTCGCTCATGGGGGAGTACTCGCCGAAGCCGCCCATGACGCCCACGCCGTCGACCTCCAGATGGACGTCGGGCTCGACCGTGACCCCGATCCCGCCCATGACCGCGAAGCAGCGGACGAGGACCTCGCGCTCCTCGAAACGGGCCTCACGCAGGTCGAGGTGGCCGCCGCCCCACATCGCGAAGGCGGTGAACTCACGGCCCACGGTCCACCGGCCGCCACGGTTGAACCCGCCCCAGAAGGCGAAAGCCCTCCTGGACGTGGCAGGTCCGCCGATGCGCTCCACCCAGGTCCCGTCCCGCCCGGCCGGGACGGGAGAGGCAGCACCCGCGGGCTCCATGGTCGACCCCGGCGACGGCAGGTCCCGGACCAGCGGCGCCAACTCCCCGTGCGTACGGGCCTTGAGCGCCGCGTCTAGCCGGTGCTCGAACTCGTCCGTCTCCAGCCGGCCCTCGGCCACCGCCTCGCGCAGCCGCTCAGCGACCCGGTCGCGCTCGGTATCGGAAGCGCGCATATCCGGAAGTTCACTTGTCATACCGAGCAGCCTAGGGAACACGTCCCGCGCACGTCATCGACGGCGGGACCACGCCCCGGTCCACGTGCTCAGCCGCCGGGCGCCGAACCCGCCTCGTGCATCCTCGCGATCACGGCCTCGATGTCCGGCTCCCGCACCGAGAGATCCACCATCGGATAGCCGGCGGCGATCCGCGCCACCAGGGGCGCAGCCGCCGCGACCGGTTGTCACCGCCGCGAGCCGCGTCGCCGCCGCGAGCACCGATCGGAGGAGAATCCTCAAGTTATCGGCACAAAAAGTGCACTATGGGACGAATGACCACGGCGCCGAGGAGTCCCCACCGACATGAGCGACGCGCAGCACTGGGCCCCGCGCGACCCCGACGGCCGGCCCCTGCCCGCCGGCTCCCCCGGGGCGCGGGGCGCGAAAGAGGAGGAGGGGCGCGTCAAGCGCCCCAGGCGCACCGGCCCGCGCCGGGCCCTCCCCACCTGGCGCATGCTCCTGGGCACCCTCCTCGGTGTCGCGCTCCTCCTCATCGGCGGTCTCATCGCCGGGTACCAGCTCGTCGACATTCCGGCCGCCAACGCCAGCGCCACCGCCCAGTCCAACACCTACCTCTACGAGGACGGCACGGTCATCGCCCGCGACGGCGAGGTCAACCGCGAGAACGTCCGCCTCAGCCAGGTCCCCCTCACCGTCCAGCGCGCCGTACTCGCCGCCGAGGACCGCGACTTCCACTCCGAGCGCGCCGTCGACATCAAGGCCATGGGCCGCGCCGCCTGGAACACCCTCACGGGCAAGGGCAGACAGGGCGGCTCGACCATCACCCAGCAGTACGTCAAGAACTACTACCTCGGCCAGGAACAGACCGTCGTCCGCAAGGCCAAGGAGTTCTTCATCGCGATCAAGCTCGACCGCGAGGAGACCAAGGACGAGATCCTGGAGGGCTACCTCAACACCAGCTACTTCGGCCGCAACGCGTACGGCATCCAGGCCGCCGCCCAGGCGTACTACGGCAAGAACGTCGAGGACCTCACCACCGCCGAAGGCGCGTACCTCTCCACCCTCCTCAACGCCCCCAGCGCGTACGACGTCGTCGCGCACCCCGAGAACCGGCCCGACGTCGTCGCCCGCTGGAACTACGTCCTGGACGGCATGGTCAAGGAGGACTGGCTCACCGCCGCCGGACGCTCCGCCACCCGGTTCCCCGTACCGGGCGAGACCAAGCCCGCGACGGGCCTCTCCGGACAGCGCGGCTACCTCGTCCAGGCGGCCCGTGACCACCTCACGAGCACCGGGGTCATCGACGAGAAGACACTCGCCGCCGGCGGCTACCGCGTCACCACCACCCTGGACAGGGCGAAGCAGGACGCCCTCGTCGACGCCGTCGACAGGAACGTCATCTCCCTGACCAGCGACACCCGGGCGATCGACCGCAACGTGCGCGTCGGCGGCGCCTCCATCGACGTGGACTCCGGCGAGGTGGTCGCGATGTACGGCGGCGTCGACTACACCAGGCAGTACGTCAACAACGCGACCCGACGCGACTACCAGGTCGGCTCCACCTTCAAGCCCTTCGTCTTCACCTCCGCCGTCGCCAACGGCTCCACCACCCAGGACGGCCGCCCCATCGGCCCCGAGACGGTCTACGACGGCACCAACAAACGCATGGTGGTGGGCCCGGAAGGCCCCACCGGATACGCCCCCGCCAACGAGGACGACACCGACTACGGGGCCGTCACCGTCCGCACCGCCACCGACAGGTCCGTCAACGCGGTCTACGCCCAGATGGCCCAGGACGTCGGCCCCGGCAAGGTCGAGGACACCGCCGTCGGCCTCGGCGTCCCCGAGAACACCCCCGACCTGACCGCGTCACCGTCCATCGCGCTCGGCACCGCCACCGCCAGCGTCCTGGACATGACCAAGGCGTACGCCACCCTCGCCGACCACGGCAGGCACGGCACGTACACCCTGGTCAAGAAGGTCACCAAGGACGGCGGGACCATCACGCTCCCGGCCAGGGAGACCGAACAGGCCGTCAGCCGGACCGCGGCCGACACCACCACGGCGATCCTGCGCAGCGTCGTCGACGGCGGCACCGGAACCGCCGCAGGGGCGGCCGGGCGCCCCGCCGCCGGCAAGACCGGCACGGCGGAAGAGGACAAGGCCGCCTGGTTCGCCGGCTACACCCCCGACCTCGCGACCGTCGTCGCCGTCATGGGCCAGGACCCCGCGACCGGCGCCCAGACACCGCTGTACGGAGCGCTCGGCCTGACCCGGATGAACGGCGGCGGCCCGCCCGCCGCCACCTGGGCCGACTACACCGCGGCGGCCCTCGGCGACACCGCGCCGCGCGAGTTCGAACTCGAACTCCAGGAAGGCGCCGACGAGTCCGCCCCGCCGACCGGGGAAGAACCCGAACCGGAACCCGAAGGCACCGGCGACACCCCTGCCGAACCCACCGAACCCACCGAAACGACGGGCACGCCGTCCGAGGCCCCGTCCCCCGCCTCACCCCCGGCCGCCCCGCCACCAGCGCCGCCACCACCCCGGACGCCACCGGAGGCGGGACAGACACCGGAGGCAGAGGCGCCACCGGTACCGCAGCCGCAGAAACCGCGGAAACGGAAGAAGCCCCCGGCAACACCGGAGGCTCCCTCGAAGGCGTACGCGGTGCCCGCCCACAGGCCCCATGACCCGCGCGGCGCACCCGGGTTCAGTGGCCCGAGGTCACCTTCAGACCCACCACGGCCACCAGCAGCAGACAGACGAAGAAGATCCGGGCCGCGGTGGCGGGCTCACCCAGCACCACCATGCCGAGCACCGCCGCACCGGCCGCACCGATACCGACCCACACACCGTAGGCCGTTCCGATCGGCAGCGTCTTCGCCGCATGGGAGAGCAACACCATGCTCGCGACGATCCCGAGGCCGGTGAACACGCTCGGCCACAGCCGCGTGAACCCCTCGGTGTACTTCATCCCGACCGACCAGCCCACTTCGAGCAGACCGGCGACCACCAGCAGAACCCAGGCCATGACAGGCACCTTCCGACGAGAACACGCGAACAACACGGTGCGTCGTCTTTGCGGGGCCCGGTACGGCGCGTCTCGTCGGGGTCCCTCCACCGTAGCAAGAACACGGCGAAAAGCCCGGTGACACCGGTCACCAGGCTCTCCCGGCCGCCATCCGGGCGCCGCCCCCGCGGGGTACGGACAGCGCCCCGGCTACAGGTACAGACCCGTCGAATCCACCGCACCCTCGAACCGGTCCGCGGCCACCGCGTGCAGATCCCGCTCCCGCATCAGTACGTACGCCACGCCCCGCACCTCGACCTCGGCACGGTCCTCGGGGTCGTACAGCACCCGGTCCCCCGGCTCCACCGTCCGCACGTTCTGGCCGACCGCGACCACCGCGGCCCACGCGAGGCGCCGGCCGACCGCCGCCGTCGCCGGAATCAGGATGCCACCGCCCGAGCGCCGCTCGCCCTCGGGCGAATCGGACCGCACCAGCACGCGGTCGTGCAGCATACGGATGGGCAGCTTGTCGTCGTGGGTGTTGTCGCTCACGAGCCGAAACCTACCTGCTCACACCCGCGCCGCACGCCCCAGGGGTGGCGCCCGTCACTTCCTGCGCCGCACCGACACCGTGAGCAGGCCGACCACGCCCACCACGAGCAGCGCGGCCGGAATCACACGCTCCAGACGCGGCGAGCCGTCCTTCGCCACGAACCGCGCCTTCACGTCCGACACCGAACGGTTCACCGCGACGAACGCGCGCCCGGCCGTCCGGTCCACCGTCCCGGCCACCTTGGCCTTCGCGTCACCCATGATCGTCTTCGGGTGCACCCGCACCCCGATCTCGTCGAGCACCACGGCGAGCCGCTCGCGCCTGGTGATGATGTCCGCCTCGATCTGCGCAGGGGTCCTGGCATCCGACACTGCGCCGCCTCCGTGGTCGTCGTCCGGTAAAGATTCATCGACAGTCTGTCAGCTCGACCGCCCGTACACCCGGCGGCACCCCTATTACGCTCGGTCCCAGACACCTGATGTGCCACTTGAGGAGAACCATGAGCGAGCGACTCCAGCCCGGCGACACCGCCCCGGCCTTCACCCTTCCCGACGCCGACGGCAACGAGATCTCGCTCGCGGACCACAAGGGGCGCAAGGTCATCGTCTACTTCTACCCGTCCGCGCTTACCCCCGGCTGCACCAAGCAGGCGTGCGACTTCACCGACAACCTGGACGTCCTGGCCGGTGCCGGTTACGACGTCATCGGCGTCTCCCCCGACAACCCGGAGAAGCTCGCCAAGTTCCGCGAGAAGGAGAACCTCAAGGTCACCCTGGTCGCCGACCCCGCCAAGGAGACCCTGAAGGCGTACGGCGCCTTCGGCGAGAAGAAGCTCTACGGCAAAGTGGTGACGGGCGTCATCCGGTCCACGATCGTGGTCGACGCGGAAGGCAAGGTGGAGCACGCCTTCTACAACGTCAAGGCGACCGGCCACGTGGCCAAGATCATCAAGGATCTCGGCGTCTGACCCGCCCGTTCCGCCGGTTCCCGCAGGTCGAAGGCGTGTGACCCACGTCCCAATCGGCCGATGAGTCGGTTTGCGGCTGCCATGGCCGAACAGGAGCTTGCCCTGCAAGCGTCCTCCCAGGAAAGGAACCGGCCATGGCGGCCTCCGACACCAACAAGGGGGCCGACCCCGAAGCGGTCAAACGCCACCCCACCCTCTTCCGGGCCATCCGCAAGCGCCAGAACCCCAAGCTGCGCCGGACCGACATCACCGTCACCGACGACAAGGCGGTGAAGAGGGCGGTCAAGGCGGCGTCGCTCGGCAACGCCATGGAGTGGTTCGATTTCGGCATCTACTCCTACCTGGCCGTCACCCTGGGGCATGTCTTCTTCCCGTCCGGGAACGAGACGACCCAGCTGCTCTCCTCCTTCGCGACGTTCGCCGTGGCCTTCCTCGTACGGCCGCTCGGCGGAATGTTCTTCGGGCCGATGGGCGACAGGATCGGCCGCAAGAAGGTCCTCGCCCTGACGATGATCCTGATGGCCATCGGCACCTTCGCCATCGGCCTCATCCCGTCCCACGGCACGATCGGCCTCTGGGCCCCCGCCCTGCTGATCCTCTTCCGGATGCTCCAGGGCTTCTCCACCGGCGGTGAGTACGGCGGCGCGTCCACGTTCATCGCGGAGTACGCCCCGGACAAGCGCCGCGGCTTCTTCGGCAGCTTCCTCGAATTCGGCACACTCGCCGGTTACGTCGGCGCGGCCGGCCTCGTCACCGCGCTGTACGCCCTTCTGGACACCGCGCAGATGGAGTCCTGGGGGTGGCGCGTGCCGTTCCTCGTCGCGGGCCCCCTCGGCCTGGTCGGCCTCTACCTGCGACTGCGCCTGGACGAGACCCCCGCGTTCCAGAAGCTCGAAGGCGGCACCGCCCACGCACCGGAGGCCGCGGACGGCGTCGAGACCACGGCCAAGGGCGACCTCGCCAAGATCTTCCGGCAGTACTGGCCGACGCTGATCCTCTGCGTCGCCCTGGTCGGCGCGTACAACATCACCGACTACATGCTGCTGTCGTACATGCCGACGTACCTCTCGGACGAGCTCGGCTACAGCGAGACCCACGGCCTGCTCATCCTGCTCGCCGTCATGGTCTTCCTGATGCTGGTCATCAGCCGGTTCGGCGAACTCTCCGACCGCTTCGGCCGCAAGCCGCTGCTGATGGCGGGGATGCTCGGCTTCCTCTTCCTCTCCCTGCCGTCCTTCCTCCTGATCCGCCAGGGCAGCATCCTCGCGATCACCCTCGGCATGCTGATGCTCGGCCTCTCCCTGGTCTGCATGCTCGGCACGATGTCCGCGGCGCTCCCGGCCCTGTTCCCCACGAACGTCCGCTACGGCTCCCTTTCGGTCGGCTACAACATCTCCGCGTCGATCTTCGGCGGTACGACTCCGCTGGTGATCACGGCCCTGATCAGCTGGAGCGGCTCGAACCTGATGCCGGCGTACTACGCGATGGCGGCGGCCCTGGTCGGCGTGATCGCGGTGGCCTGCATGAAGGAGACGGCCAACCAGCCGCTGGCGGGCTCCCCGCCGTCGGTGGAGACGGCCGAGGAGGCGGCAGCACTCTGCCACGCCCAGAGCCCGGGCCCGAAGTTCTGACCCGAGTCCCCTCCCGGGCCAACGGCCCGCACCGCGTCGGTATCCCCGAAGCGGTGCGGGCCGTTCCGCATCTTGTCGGATATCGGACGTGACGCTCCGATTAACGGGTCGTTACTCCGTACGAGGCCATGCACGGGTGGCCTCGTACGGAGGGGAACATGGCGGCGATCCGGTACACACGCGAGTTGCTCGAAGAGGCAGCGCGCGAGACGACGAACTTCGACGACGCGGTGCGGTGGTGCGGGGGCGCGGTGACTCCGGGGAGCAGGAGTTATCTGCGCCAGAAGATGGCGGGGGCGGGGATCGACACCTCCCACTTCACGACACGGCGGACCCGGCACACGGAGGAGACGCTTCGGGAACTGGTCGCGTGTTCCACGAGCGTGGTCGAGGTCGTACGCCGACTGGGGATCAACCCGGTCGGAGGCAACCACTCCCATATCGGCCGCCGGATAGCCGCACTACGCATCGACACCTCACATTTCGTTCGTACGCCTCCCCGCCGGCCAAAGGGGGCTCTCGGCAACCGGCTGGTCCTCGGCTCACCGTCGGACGGCAGAGTTCCCGGTGAACGTCTACGCCGCGAGCTCCTCCGGACCGGGGCGTCGGAGTCGTGCGCCGTGTGCGCCACAGGAACAGAGTGGAACGGCAAGCCACTCCGGCTCGAAGTCGACCACATCAACGGCGACTGGTGGGACAACCGGCCGGAGAATCTCCGACTGCTCTGCCCCAACTGCCATGCGGTGACGGATACCTATCGTGGACGCAAGCGGCGGGCGACATCATGAGCAAGCCGCGATACACACGCGAATTGCTCACGCGGACGGCGCCTGCCGCATCAAGTCTTCCCGATCTCATGCGCCTGCTCGGCACACCCCTGGGCAGCGGAACTCACCGATACCTCCGCATCAGGCTCGCCCACTACGGCATCGACACGTCGCACTTCGTGGACGAGCCGCTGCCACCGCGGGCCGCCCACTCTTATACGAGGGAAGCACTGCAGGAGGCAGCAGCCTGCTCGCACAGCATCCGCGAGATGCTCGACTTCATGGGCATCGTCCCGTACGCCAGCGTCTACACCCACATCAGCCGAAAACTTGAGACGTTCGGCATCGACATCGGACATTTCACCCTAAGGCGAAACGGAGCATCGCGGCGTACGGACTGTCGACGGACCACTTCGTCGGGCAGGGCCACAACCCCGGTCGCAACTCCCGCAATCGCCGGACGGCCGAGGCCATCCTCCAACGGCTCCCGACTGGTTCGTCGCGGATCAGGACGGTGCTGCTGCGGCGAGCACTCGACGAGACCGGGGTGCCTCATGCCTGCGGCGCTTGCGGGTTGGGCGATGTATGGCAGGGCAAGCGCCTCGTCCTGGAGATCGACCACATCAACGGTGACCGACTCGACAACCGCCGCGAGAACCTGCGGTACCTGTGCCCCTCCTGCCACAGCCAGACGGAAACCTTCGCCAAGGGGCGAGACCGCACCCAGTAGACTGTCGCGCGCGGGTCCGTACCCCAGCTGGCAAGAGGGCGCCGGTTTAGGTCCGGTGTGTCGTGGGTTCGAGTCCCACCGGGCCCACAGGCAGAATGAGGCCGTCGCCTTCGTTTCGAAGGCGACGGCCTTCTTGGCGTCAGCCCACCAACTCCCGCACCACCGGTACCAGCGCCCGGAACGCCTTGCCCCGGTGGCTGATCGCGTTCTTCTCCGCCGGGGTCAGTTCCGCGCACGTGCGGGTCTCACCCTCCGGCTGGAGGACCGGGTCGTAGCCGAAGCCGTGCGTGCCGGACGGGGTGTGGCGCAGGGTGCCCAGGAGGCGGCCCTCGACCACGCGTTCCGTGCCGTCGGGGAGGGCCAGGGCCGCCGCGCAGGCGAAGTGGGCCGTGCGGTGCGGGCCGGCGATGTCGGCGAGTTGGGCCAGGAGCAGGTCCAGGTTGGCCTTGTCGTCGCCGTGGGTGCCGGCCCAGCGGGCGGAGAAGATGCCGGGGGCGCCGCCGAGTACGTCGACGCAGAGGCCGGAGTCGTCGGCGACGGCCGGGTGGCCGGTGGCGCGGGCGAGGGCGTGGGCCTTGAGGAGGGCGTTCTCGGCGAAGGTGACGCCGGTCTCCCTGACGTCGGGGATGTCGGGGTAGGCGTCCGCGCCGACGAGGTCGTGGGTGAGACCTGCGTCGGCGAGGATCGCGTGGAGTTCGGTGATCTTCCCGGCGTTGCGGGTGGCGAGGATGAGACGCGTCATGCCCCGATTATCCCGGGGTGCAGACCTTGCCGATCTCGGTGGCCGCGTTGGTGACCGGGGTGATGTCGGGGGTGGCGTCGCCGGACTCGATGGCGCCGCGGACGTTGGTGACACCGGCCTGGAGGTCGTCGACGGCCGCGCTGAGGTCGGCGTTGTCGGTCTTGCCGCCGAGGCTCTTCAGCTCCTTGTCGATCTCGTCCAGGGCTTCGGACGCCTGTGTCGGGTCCTCGGAGGCGGTGGAGACGGCCTGCTGGAGCTTGCTGACGCTGGTGGCGATGGCGTCGGCGGTCTGGACGCAGTCCATCGCCTTGTCGAGGGCGCTGCATCCGACTGCCGTGGTGAGGGTCAGCAGGCCGGCCGTGACGGCGAGTGCGATGCGTTGGTGACGGTGATGGCGCGTGGCCATGGTGCGGTCCCTCCCCGGAGGTTGCTACGTGGACGGGCGCACAGTTCGACCCGTGCGCCCGTACTCGTAACGACGCTGTGTGGTGTGCTTCTGGTTGCTTCTCTACTCGCCGAGGGTGCGGGCGAGCGCTTCGAGCTGGAGTGCGGTGAGGTTCTCGCAGCCCGCGGTGGCGAGGTCGAGGAGGGCGCCGAGTTCCCTGCGGTCGAAGGGCGCGGCCTCGGCGGTGCCCTGGACCTCGACGAAGCGGCCGTCGCCGGTGCAGACGACGTTCATGTCGGTGTCCGCGCGGACGTCCTCCTCGTAGCGGAGGTCGAGCAGGGGCACGGAGCCGACGATGCCGACGCTGATGGCGCAGACGGTGCCGGTCAGCGGCTTGCGGCCGGGCTTGACGATCTTCTTGGCCTGCGCCCAGGCGATGGCGTCGGCGAGGGCGACGTAGGCGCCGGTGATGGCGGCCGTGCGGGTGCCGCCGTCCGCCTGGAGGACGTCGCAGTCAAGGACGACGGTGTTCTCGCCGAGTGCCTTGTAGTCGATGACGGCGCGCAGGGAGCGGCCGATGAGCCGGCTGATCTCGTGGGTGCGGCCACCGATCTTGCCGCGTACGGATTCGCGGTCGCCGCGGGTGTTGGTCGCGCGGGGCAGCATCGAGTACTCGGCGGTGACCCAGCCTTCGCCGCTGCCCTTGCGCCAGCGCGGGACGCCTTCGGTGACGGTGGCCGTGCAGAGGACCTTAGTGTCGCCGAAGGAGACGAGTACGGATCCTTCGGCGTGCTTGCTCCATCCGCGTTCGATGGTGACGGGGCGGAGCTGATCGGGGGTGCGGCCGTCGATGCGAGACATGGGGCAGCCTAATGGGCGTGCGCGGGGTACGGGACCGGCCGCCGTTCCCTGGGCGGGGACGGCGGCCGGTGGGGTGAGCCGGTGTCAGTGGGTGACAGGGGCTACATCATGTCTTCGATGTCGGCGGCGATGGGGTCGGCGTCGGTGCCGATGACGACCTGGATCGCGGTGCCCATCTTGACGACGCCGTGCGCTCCGGCGGCCTTGAGGGCGGCTTCGTCGACCTTGCTGGCGTCGTGGACCTCGGTGCGGAGGCGGGTGATGCAGCCTTCGATCTCGTCGATGTTCTCGATACCGCCGAGCCCGGCGACGATCTTCTCAGCCTTGCTGGCCATGTCCTACTCCCTGGTCTTTGCGTGCTCTGAGCGGCCCACCATGGGTCCGTTTCGTCACGGTAACGCACGGTTGGCCCAACTTCTCAGGCGCGTATCCGGTTGATCACGAAAGATGACGATCACCGGCGCCCTGTCTTCCGAGCGGGCTCCGCACCGTACCGCGACTGGTCTACACCAGTTTGCGACAACCGCCAAACCAGGCGTGTTCCGGGAGGATGCCGATGAGCTCCAGCAGCGCGACAGTGCCAGCACGGAAGTGGTGGAACGGGCCGGTCCAGGGGTTGCAGAAGGTCGGCCGCAGTCTGCAGTTGCCGGTGGCGGTACTGCCTGCGGCGGGGCTCCTCGTCAGCCTGGGCAACCTCTTCGACTCCTCGCTGCACGGCGCCTTCTGGGACAAGTTCGCCAAGGTCCTCCTCAACGGCGGTACGGCGATCCTCGACGGCCAGCTGGGCCTGCCGCTGCTCTTCTGCATCGGGGTCGCCATCGGCTTCGCCAAGAAGGCGGACGGCTCCACGGCGCTCGCGGCGGTGGTCGGCTTCCTCGTCTACCGGGGCGTGCTGGCGGCGTTCCCGGTGGACGGCTCCGTGACCGAGGCCGTGCCTGACGGGGTGCCGCAGAACCCGGGCGTTCTCGGGGGAATCCTCATCGGGCTGCTGACCGCCGTCGTCTGGCAGCGCTACCACCGCACCAGGCTGGTCGACTGGCTGGGCTTCTTCAACGGACGCCGGCTCGTCCCGATCCTGATGGCGTTCCTCTGCGTGATCCTGGGCGTGCTGTTCGGCCTGTTGTGGCAGCCGGTGGGTGATGCGCTGACCTGGTTCGCCAAGCAGCTGATCGATCTGGGTGCGTGGGGTGCGGCGATCTTCGGTTTCGCCAACCGGCTGCTGATCCCGATCGGCATGCACCAGTTCCTGAACACCTTCTTCTGGTTCCAGGCGGGCGAGTTCACCGGTGGGGACGGCGCCACCGTCCAGGGCGACATCTCGCGGTTCTTCGCCGGGGACCCGACAGCGGGCCAGTTCACCTCGGGCTTCTTCCCGATCATGATGTTCGGCCTGCCGGCCGCCGCGCTGGCCATCGCCCATACCGCGCGGCCGGAGCGGCGCAAGGAGGTGTCCGGGCTGATGCTGTCCGTGGCGCTGACCTCGTTCGTGACGGGTGTGACGGAGCCGCTGGAGTTCTCGTTCCTCTTCGTCGCTCCGCTGCTGTTCGGCGTGCACGCGATCCTGACCGGTGTCTCGATGGGAGTCACCTGGGCTTTCGGCGTGCACGCGGGGTTCAGCTTCTCGGCCGGGTTGATCGACTACGTCGTCAACTGGCACCTGGACACGAAACCGTGGCTGATCATCCCGATCGGGCTGTGCTTCGCCGTCGTCTACTACGTGATCTTCCGGTTCGCCATCACGAAGTTCGATCTCCAGACGCCTGGGCGCGAGCCCGAGGAGGTCGAGGAGGAGATCGAGAAGGACCTCACGAAGTAGGCCGTTCCCGGCTCCCTTTCCGGCCGCACGGAGGCCCCCGGACCGCATGGTCCGGGGGCCTCCTTCATGTCACCGAGGGTGCCGGACGCACTACTGGGAATCAGGGGGAATTCGCAGGTTCCTTATCTAACCTTCACCGTGCTAAAACTGGTCTACACCACTCAGTGGTCCAGACCACGCGGCACCGACCCGCCGCGTTCCTTGAGTCGTCGCCCCCAAGAGTATCTGTCCATGGCGGCGCCTTGCCTATGGAGGAAGTTGATGAGTACGGCCACCGCTTCGGCGGCCCCCGCGAAGAAGCGGGGCTCCGGCCTGTTCCAGGGCCTGCAGAAGGTGGGACGCAGCCTTCAGCTGCCGATCGCCGTGCTGCCCGCGGCAGGGCTCCTGCTCCGCCTCGGCCAGGCAGACGTCCAGGAGAAACTGCACCTCCCGGAAGGTGTCGCGAAGGTCTTCGCGGGCGCCGGTGGCGCCATCCTGGACAGCTCGTTCGGGCTGCCGCTGCTCTTCTGCATCGGTGTGGCGATCGGCTTCGCGAAGAAGGCAGACGGCTCGACGGCGCTCGCGGCGGTGGTGGGTTTCCTGACCTACTACGCGGTGATCCACCAGTTCCCGATCGAGGAGGGCCACGAGGGCGCCACCTACACCGGGACCGGCCTCGGCGGCGGTTTCTGGCAGAAGGGCACCGAGGCGGCCACGACTGCGACCTTCCAGAACCCGGGCGTCCTCGGAGGCATCATTCTGGGCCTGCTGACCGCCGTTCTCTGGCAGCGCTTCCACCGCACCAGGCTGGTCGACTGGCTGGGCTTCTTCAACGGACGCCGGCTCGTCCCGATCATCACGGCCGCCGTCGGCACCCTGCTCGGTGTGCTGGTCGTCCTGGGCTGGGAGCCGATCGGCAACGTCATCACCAACTTCGGTGAGTGGATGACCGGCCTGGGTGCCACGGGTGCCGGCCTGTTCGGCCTGATCAACCGCGGTCTCATCCCGATCGGCATGCACCAGTTCGTGAACTCGGTCGCCTGGTTCCAGATCGGCGAGTTCACGACCCCCGCGGGTGACGTCGTCCACGGTGACCTTCCGCGCTTCTTCGCCGAAGACCCGAGCGCCGGTATGTTCATGACGGGTTTCTTCCCGATCATGATGTTCGGCCTTCCCGCTGCCGCTCTCGCCATTGCGCACACCGCTCGCCCCGAGCGCCGCAAGGCCGTGATGGGCATGATGATGTCGCTCGCGCTGACGTCGTTCGTCACGGGTGTGACGGAACCGATCGAGTTCTCGTTCATGTTCATCGCGCCGCTGCTGTACGCGATCCACGCGGTTCTCACGGCCATATCGATGGCCGTCACCTGGGCGCTGGGCATCCACATGGGCTTCAGCTTCTCGGCCGGTCTCACCGACGTCCTGATCAACTGGGGCATCTCGACCAAGCCGTGGCTGATGATCCCGGTGGGCCTGGTCTTCGGCGTGATCTACTACGTGGTCTTCCGCTTCGCCATCACCAAGTTCAACCTGACCACCCCGGGCCGCGAGCCCGAGGAAGAGGTCGAGGACCTGACCAAGGCGTAAGCCCTGGCCGGACCGGTACACCGAGGCCCCTCACCTTCCCGGCGGAAGGTGAGGGGCCTCGTGCGTGGTGCGACCCGCCGACCCGCCCAAGGGCTGTCCCTCAGATCTCGTACACCGCGCCCGGGGCCGCCAGCTCCACCGGGCCGTCGTACGCCCGCCGGGCGTCGGCCACGTTGCGGGCGGCGTCCGTCCACGGCGGGATGTGCGTGAGGACCAGGCGCCCCGCTCCGGCGCGGGCGGCGTGCTCGCCCGCCTCGCGGCCGTTGAGGTGAAGGTCGGGGATGTCTTCCTTGCCGTCGACGAACGACGCCTCGCACAGGAACAGGTCCGCGCCGTAGGCGAGTTCGTCCAGGGCCTCGCAGGCCCCGGTGTCACCGGAGTACGTGAGGGTCCGGCCCCCGTGTTCGACACGGATGCCGAAGGTTTCGACCGGATGGCACAGCTGCTCCGTACGCACCGAGAAGGGGCCCATCTCGAACGATCCCGACTTGAGCGTGTGGAAGTCGAAGACCTCGCTCATCGCCCGGTCCGACGGAGTGTCGCCGTGGGCCGTGATCAGCCGCTGCTCCGTGCCTTCGGGGCCGTACACCGGGATGGGGACGGGGCGTCCACCGTCGTGGCGGTAGTAGCGCACCACGAAGTAGGCGCACATGTCGATGCAGTGATCGGCGTGGAGGTGGCTGAGGAAGATCGCGTCGAGGTCGTAGAGACCGACGTGGCGCTGCAGCTCGCCGAGGGCGCCGTTGCCCATGTCGAGAAGCAGCCGGAAGCCGTCGGCCTCTACCAGGTAGCTCGAGCAAGCCGAACCCGCTGACGGGAACGAGCCGGAGCAGCCGACGACGGTGAGCTTCATGGAGCGTGAACCTCCGATACGTGGGAACGGGGAGGGTTCGTGCGGTTCCTGAGCGGTGCGGTGAGCGGTGCGTGGAACGGTTCGTCGAGCGTAAGGCGCGAAACACCTGGTCGCTCCTCCGCGGCCTGCCGTTGTGGGGGAACTCACCTGCTCTGTCACCGGTTCGATGGAAGGCGCCGGTACGGTCGTCCGTATGAACTCGTCCTGGTGGGTGGCGCTGGCCGCGGTCGTACTGCTCGCTCTGGTGGCGGCGGTGGTGCAGGGCCGGGTACGCGGCGGCCGGGGCCGTCCGGGTGGGCGGGCCCGGCCGCCGGGCCGGCCGGCGGGGCCGCGGCGCGGGACCGGGCAGCGGCCTCGGCCGGGTGAGATCTGGTGGGCCGAGGTGCCGTACGAGGACGGGCCGGGGTCGAAGGACCGGCCGTGTCTCGTGCTGTCGGTACGGCGTGGCACGGCCGTCGTCGCGAAGATCACCAGCAAACACCATGCGGAGCGGCCCGGGGTGATCGCGCTGCCGCAGGGGACGGTGGGCGACGCGCAGGGGCGGCCGAGCTATCTGGAGCCGGACGAGACGCGGAAGGTGGCGGTGCGCGGGTTCCGGCGGAAGGTGGGCGTGGTGGACCCGGTGGTGTGGGCACGGGTGCGGGCGTCGGGGTGACGGGGCCGGCGGAGTGCCGGACGGGCTGGCGGGTCAGCCCGTCCGGCGATTCGCGGACGGCAGGGGGCGGGGCCCGGTCCGTGTCACGCCCAGAGCTGGCCCTGAAGGGTCTCGATGGCCGCTTCCGTCGTGGGGGCCGTGTAGACGCCCGTCGACAGGTACTTCCAGCCGCCGTCCGCGACGACGAACACGATGTCGGCGGATTCGCCGGCCTTCACCGCCTTGTTCCCGACGCCGATCGCCGCGTGCAGGGCGGCGCCCGTGGAGACGCCCGCGAAGATGCCCTCCTGCTGGAGGAGTTCGCGGGTGCGGGTGACCGCGTCGGCCGAGCCGACCGAGAAGCGGGTGGTGAGGACCGAGGCGTCGTAGAGCTCGGGGACGAAGCCCTCGTCGAGGTTGCGCAGACCGTAGACCAGGTCGTCGTAGCGGGGCTCGGCTGCGACGATCTTGATGCCCTCGACATGTTCGCGCAGGTAGCGGCCCACCCCCATGAGGGTGCCCGTCGTGCCGAGGCCGGCCACGAAGTGCGTGATCGACGGGAGGTCGGCGAGGATCTCCGGGCCGGTGGTGGCGTAGTGGGCGCCCGCGTTGTCCGGGTTTCCGTACTGGTAGAGCATCACCCAGTCCGGGTGTTCGGCCGCGAGTGCCTTGGCGACGCGGACGGCGGTGTTGGAGCCGCCCGCCGCGGGGGACGGGATGATCTCGGCGCCCCACATGGTGAGCAGGTCGCGGCGCTCCTGCGAGGTGTTCTCCGGCATGACGCAGACGATGCGGTAGCCCTTGAGCTTCGCCGCCATGGCCAGCGAGATGCCGGTGTTGCCGCTGGTGGGTTCGAGGATCGTGCAGCCGGGGGTCAGCCGGCCGTCCTTCTCCGCCTGTTCGACCATGTGGAGCGCGGGGCGGTCCTTGATCGAGCCGGTGGGGTTGCGGTCCTCCAGCTTGGCCCAGACGCGTACGTCGTCGGAGGGGGAGAGCCGGGGCAGGCGGACCAGGGGGGTGTTGCCCACGGCCGCCAGCGGGGTGTCGTAACGCATCAGCGCATGCCGCCGGCGACGGCCGGGAGGATGGTGATGCTGTCGCCGTCGCTGAGCTTCGTGTCGATGCCCTGGAGGAAGCGCACGTCCTCGTCGTTGAGGTACACGTTCACGAAGCGGCGGAGCCCCTCACCGTCGACGATGCGCTCCCGGATGCCGGTGTGGCGGCTCTCCAGGTCGGTGAGCAGGTCGGCGATGGTCTCCCCGCTGCCGTCGACCGCCTTGGCGCCGTCGGTGTAGGTGCGGAGGATGGTCGGGATGCGGACCTCGATGGCCATGGCGTGGGCTCCTGTCGGAAGCGGAGAAGTGGCGTGGGACGCGCGTTTCTGCCCCCGCGCAGGGGGTGGGGCGGGTGGGTGGCGCTCCGGTCCGCGGCTCAGACGGTGCGGCTCGCGGGCAGGCCGCAGCCGGGACAGATCGCGCTGGACAGCCTGCACAGGTCGACGTGCAGCCGCGCGACGAGCAGCATGCCCGGCGTCTTGTCGCTCACGTCATGGATAACCATGCGGTCATCGTATCGATTCCCACCCCGAAAACCCGAGTGTGATCCCACATGATGGATGGTATGCGTTCACACGATGGACAAGAGGCATGGAACGGCTTCCTGACTCCCGTTCCGCGTACGGGAGATGACTCTCCTGGGCGGGGTCCGGGAGTCAGGAGCGGGCTCAGTACGCCTCGACGACCTGGACGTCCTCTTCGGTGATCTCGCCGTCGACGATGCGGTACGAGCGGAACTGGAAGGGGCCCGCCTCGTCGGTGTCCGCGGTGGAGACGAGGACGTAGTGGGCCCCGGGCTCGTTGGCGTAGGTGAGGTCGGTGCGCGAGGGGTACGCCTCGGTCGCCGTGTGCGAGTGGTAGATGATCACGGGCTCCTCGTCGCGGTCGTCCATCTCGCGGTAGAGCTTCAGCAGGTCGCCCGAGTCGAACTCGTAGAAGGTGGGCGAGCGTGCGGCGTTGAGCATGGGGATGAAGCGCTCGGCGCGGCCCGTTCCTGCCGGACCCGCGACCACGCCACACGCCTCGTCGGGGTGGTCCGCGCGGGAGTGCGCGACGATCTGGTCGTACAGCGCCTGGGTGATGGTCAGCATGGCGCCCAGGATATGCGTGCGGGCCCGTCCGTACCGGGGAGTGGTACGGACGGGCCCACATGGTGGACACGGCCGTTGGGGCGGCCGGGCGTCCGGGGTGGCCTTCGAGCGGGGTCAGCGCTTGACGAAGGCGGTGTTCTCGGGGTTGCGGGCCTTGAGCACCAGGTAGGAGACGCCCAGGAGCAGGGCCCAGAGCGGGGCGCAGTACAGCGAGATCCTGGCGTCCTCGTCCACGGCCATCATCACGATGACGAGACCGATGAAGGCCAGCGCGAACCAGCTGGTGAAGGGGGCACCCGGGGCCCGGAAGCTGGACTGCGGCAGCTCGCCGCGGTCTGCCCTGGCGCGGTAGCGGAGCTGGGAGACCAGGATCATGATCCAGGCCCACATGCCGGAGATGGTCGCGAAGGAGACGACGTAGTTGAACGCCTCGCCCGGCCACTGGTAGTTGATCCAGACGCCGACGAGCATCAGCGCGGCGGAGAAGGTGGTGCCCACCAGCGGGAGGCCGTTCTTCGTCAGCCTGGTGAAGGACTTGGGACCCTGGCCGTTGAGCGCGAGGTCGCGGAGCATGCGGCCGGTGGAGTACATGCCGGAGTTGCAGGAGGAGAGCGCCGCGGTGAGGACGACGAAGTTGACGATGGCGGCGCCGACGCCGAGGCCCATCTGCTCGAAGGCGGCGACGAACGGGGAGACACCCGGCTTGAACGAGCTCCACGGCACCACGGAGAGGATCATGATCAGCGCGCCGACGTAGAAGACGGCGATGCGCCAGGGCACGGTGTTGATGGCCTTGGGCAGGACGGTCTGGGGGTCCTTGGACTCGCCCGCGGTGACGCCGACGAGCTCGACGGCGAGGAAGGCGAACATGACGATCTGGAGGGTCATCAGGGTGCCGCCGATGCCCTCGGGGAAGAATCCGCCGTCGTTCCAGAGGTTGGCGACGGTCGCGGTGTCCCCGGCGTCGGAGAAGCCGAGCGTGAGGACGCCGGCGCAGATCAGGATCATGCCGATGATCGCGGTGACCTTGACCATCGAGAACCAGAACTCGAGCTCACCGAAGAGCTTCACGGAGATCAGGTTGGCGCCGTACAGAATGACGGTGAAGACGAGCGCGGACAGCCACTGGGGAATGTCCCACCAGTACGTCATGTAGGTGGCGGCCGCGGTGACCTCGGTGATGCCGGTGACGACCCAGAACAGCCAGTACGTCCAGCCGGTCACGAATCCGAAGAACGGGCCGATGAACTCGCGGGCGTACTCCGCGAAGGAACCCGACACCGGCCGGTACATGAGGAGTTCGCCCAGGGACCGCATGATGAAGAAGATCACCAGGCCGGCGATGGCGTAGGCCAGGATGAGGCTGGGCCCCGCCCGGTCGATCGCCTTGCCCGCGCCCAGGAAGAGCCCCGTGCCGATGGCTCCGCCGATGGCGATCATCTGGATCTGCCGGGCTCCCAGTCCGCGCTGGTAACCCTCGCCCGCTGCTTCGGCACGCGCGGGCTCCTGCTCCGCGTGCCCCTTGTCGACCTGCGCCGATGTCATGGGTGGTGCGCCTTTCTCCACGCCGATCCGCGCCTTCTCAGGCTGCGGATCAGGTCCTGATCCCCCGGATATGGATGGAGTGCCTCCGGCGTTCGGCCGGTCCGCAGCGACCACGGGGACAGGGGTGACGTCCCCGGGCGGTCGTGAAGATTTATCACGTATGCCCCAGGGACCTGGAGTCATTGTGTGGCGCACACCACAGGAAAAAGCGGACAAGCGTTTCCCGGGGCGGCAAAAAAGGCCATACAGGTGACGCGATCGTTATTCGGATTTGAGCGTCCGTTGAGCGAACACCGAGGGCGCTGGTCGCGACCCGCTTACGGCATCAGGGTCTCGACCAGCGTCTCCTGGAGGGCGCCGAGCCAGAGGTAGGCCATCACCATGGGCTTGCGCGGGTCACTGTCCGGGAGGCGGTAGAGCGAGCTCTCGTCGGCGCCGTCCTCGTCGGAGACCTCCAGACGGGTGCCGATGGTGAGCCGCAGGTCGTTGAGCGAGCCGAGCCACTGGCGGCACTCCTCGGAGGTGAGCCTGAGCACGGCGCCGCCTCCGCCCGCGGGCGAGAGCGAGTCGAGCGTCCTGACGACGGCGAGGGCGTCGTCGCGCTTGCGGGTGCGCAGGTCGTTCTCGGTGAAACGGCGGAATTCGGCGGACGCCTCGCGCAGCTCCTTGTCCTGGTCGCCGTACGCCTCGGGGAAGAGCCGGGCCAGGGCGGGGTCGGACGGGGGTTCGCTGGGGCCTTCGGAGAAGAGCGCGGCGAGGGGGTCCTCGCCCTCGGCGGGTTCGTCACCCGGGCCGATCAGTTCCAGCAGCTGGACGGCGAGGGAGCGCAGGATGGCGGTCTCGACCTCGTCGAGCGCGACGGCCGCGCCGCCGCCGGGGGTGGCCTCGAAATGGCCGGCCATGGATTCTCCGATGGTGGGGCGGACGGAAGGGCGGGGCGGGGCGGCGAAGCGGCTAGTTGCGGTCCTGGGTCAGCGTCGCCCAGAGACCGTAGCCGTGCATGGCCTGGACATCGCGTTCCATCTCCTCGCGGCTTCCGCTGGAGACGACGGCGCGGCCCTTCAGGTGGACGTCCAGCATGAGCTTGTGGGCCTTGTCCTTGGAGTAGCCGAAGTACGCCTGGAAGACATAGGTCACGTAGCTCATGAGGTTGACCGGGTCGTTGTGGACCAGCGTCACCCAGGGGACGTCGGGCTCGGGGACGACGGAGGTCTCCTCGGCCGATTCAGGACGTTCGATCTCTACGGGGGCAGCAACGCTCACCTACCCCATGCTGCCACCCGGGAGGGCTCATCGCACAAACGGACCCTACATCTCGTCACTTTGACGAAATAGGGGGTAGCATCCGTGTCATGAACTCAGCGGACCTTGGGCGACGGGTCGGCGTGCCGTCGACCGCTCTCTTCACCGACCAGTACGAGCTCACCATGGTGCAGGCGGCCCTGAAGGCCGGCACCGCCGACCGGTACTCGGTGTTCGAGGCATTCACCCGGCGGCTGCCCGAGGGGCGCCGCTACGGAGTGGTCGGAGGCACCGGCCGGGTGCTCGACGCGGTGGAGAACTTCCACTTCGACGACGAGATGCTGGCCTTCCTCCGGGACCGGGACGTCGTCGACGCGCCGACCCTCCAATGGCTGGCCGACTACCGCTTCAGCGGTGACATCTGGGGCTACCCGGAGGGCGAGGTGTACTTCCCCGGCTCGCCGATCCTGCGGGTCGAGGGTTCCTTCGCCGAGTGCGTGCTGCTGGAGACCGTGATCCTCTCCATCCTCAACCACGACTCGGCGATCGCCGCAGCCGCCTCCCGGATGTCGGCCGCGGCCGGTGGCCGGGGGCTCATCGAGATGGGCGCCCGGCGCACGCACGAGCTGTCCGCCGTGGCGTCGGCCCGTGCCGCGTACGTCGGCGGCTTCGACACCACCTCCGACCTGGCCGCGGGGTTCCGGTACGGCATTCCGACCGTCGGTACCAGCGCCCACGCCTTCACCCTGCTCCACGACACCGAGCGGGACGCCTTCCAGGCGCAGGTGGACTCGCTCGGCCGGAACACGACGCTGCTGGTCGACACGTACGACGTGACCGAGGCGGTCCGTACGGCGGTGGAGATCGCCGGTACGGAGCTCGGGGCCGTACGGATCGACTCCGGGGACCTGCTCCTGGTCGCGCACCGGGTGCGCCAGCAACTGGACGAGCTGGGCGCCACCGGAACCAGGATCGTGGTCACGTCCGACCTGGACGAGTACGCCATCGCCTCGCTCGCGGCGGCTCCGGTCGACGCGTACGGGGTGGGGACGCAGCTGGTGACGGGCAGCGGCCACCCCACCTGTTCGATGGTCTACAAGCTGGTCGCCCGCGCCGGGTCCGCCGACCCGGCCGAGGAGCTGCGTCCGGTCGCCAAGAAGTCGCTGGGCGCCAAGTCCTCGGTGGGTGGCCGCAAGTGGGCGGCGCGCCGGCTGGACGAGCACGGGGTGGCGGAGGCCGAGGTGGTCGGGACCGGGCCGGTCCCGGCGGAGCTGGCCGACCGGCAGCTGCAGGTGGAGCTGGTGCGGGGCGGCGAGGTCGTGGCCCGGGAGCCGCTGGAGGCCGCCCGCACCCGGCACCTCGCCGCCCGCGGGGGGCTGCCGATGTCGGCGAGCCAGCTGTCCCGCGGCGAGCCGGTGATTCCGACCGAGCGCGTCTGAGGGGCGCCCGGTCCTCCGGGCGCCCGCCGGGGCCGCTGAGGCCCCGTTCACCGGGCGGACTTGATTGTGGGGCCGGAGTCTCTAGGCTCGAACCGTCCCCACCCGGCACGGCCGTCGCACCTCTCCCCCACCGAAGGACACCCGCCATGCACCGCGCGTTGATCGTCGTGGACGTCCAGAACGACTTCTGCGAGGGCGGCAGCCTCGCGGTGGCCGGCGGCGCCGACGTCGCCGCCGCCATCACCGACCTGATCGGTGAGGCCCAGCCCGGTTACCGCCATGTGGTCGCCACCCGGGACCACCACGTCGACCCGGGCGGGCACTTCTCGGACCGGCCCGACTTCGAGCACTCCTGGCCCGCCCACTGCGTCGCCGGTACGGAGGGGGTCGGCTTCCACCCGAACTTCGCCCCCGCCGTCGCGTCGGGCGCCATCGACACCGTCTTCGACAAGGGCGCGTACGCCGCGGCGTACAGCGGCTTCGAGGGCGTCGACGAGAACGGCGTCGGCCTCGCCCGGTGGCTGCGGGACCGCTCCGTCACCGAGGTCGACGTGGTGGGTATCGCGACCGACCACTGCGTCCGGGCGACGGCGCTCGACGCGGCCCGCGAGGGCTTCACCACGCACGTCCTGCTCGATCTGACCGCGGGGGTCGCCGAGGCGACCACGGAACGGGCGCTGAGCGAGCTGCGTACGGCTGGGGTGGCGCTCATCGGCAAGCCGGTGGTCCAGCCGGCCGCCTGAGCGCCGGACGGGCCCGGCGGCCGGCCCGCTCAGGCGGCGGGGCGGACCGGGCCCCCGTAGCCGCCGCCCGGCGCGAGCAGGGCTCGGATCGGGTGCCAGAGCTCCTGGCCGGTCTGCGGGGAGGCCCGCCACAGCAGGCCGTCCGGGTGGTGCAGCACGGCCGTGATCTCGTCCGGCGTGGGCGGCTGGGCGTTGCCGCGCAGGTAGACGGCGCGCAGCCCGAGGTTGCGCAGCCGGGTCAGGGCGCGCGCCCGGTTGGCCGCGTGGACCAGGACCCGGACGGGCGCCGCCGGAACCGTCACCTCGGCCGAGTGGGTCAGGGTGAGGGCCACCACCACCGTGCCGTTCGGCAACCTGCAGAAACCGCCGCCTGCCATCAGCGCTCCCCCATGAGACTTCACGTCAATAAGGATCTGAACAAGAGGCACCTAAACACGATCGGCCGCCGCCCGCTAGAGGGCGACGGCCGATCATGGTGTGACCTGCGGTGATACGAGTTACTTGGTCGACGGACCAACCAGGACGGTCATCGAGGAGCCGTTGCGCGGCTCGCTGACGATCGAGATCCGGGTGTTGGTGTCAGGAACCTTGACCCCGCCGGTCGGGTTCTCCGGGTACCAGTAGGTGCCCTTGCGGTCGTCGAAGAACGGCACCCCGCGCGAGGGCTTGATCTGGAGCGGCACGTCGGCGTTGTGGAGCGTGAAGCCGTCGGTGCGCTGCCAGCTGAACGGGGCGTCGAACGGCTGGATCTTGTTGCGCAGCAGCGATCCGTTGGCCCACTTCAGCGGCTCGGCGTGGGAGTCGACCGGAAGGATCAGCCCGTGGCCGTGGTGCTGGGAGGTGTTGTTGTCCTTCTGGGAGGTGTCCCAGAGCCACACCAGCAGACCGTTCTGGTACGGGTAGTGCTCGACCCAGTCGGGGCGGGTCGTGGAGAAGCCGAAGTTGTACGGGCCGACCTTGAGGGTCCTGTCGTACGAGACGTACTGGCGGTTCTCGGCGATGTAGTACTGCGGGTAGTCGTTGGTGAACGACGCGCCGATCCGCGAGAAGCCCTTGGCGGTCCAGCCGTTGTCGTCGCCCTCGGCGTTGTCCGAGAAGAGCACCTTGCCGTCGGCGGTCACCGTGATGGCGTCGGCCGTGAAGCCCTTGCCGCCCGCGCCGCCGTCCGTCTGGTAGCGGAAGCGCAGGTCGATCTTCTTGCCCGCGTAGGCGTCCAGGGAGTACGAGAGCTTCCTGTACGCGCCCGAGACGTAGGTGAGCGCCGGCTTGTCGCTGGCGTCACGCGGGATGGCCTTGCCGTCCGCCGTACCGTCGAGGGCGGTCCAGTCGGCGCCGCCGTTCTCGGACACCTCGGTGTAGAGGTAGTCGTAGTCGGCCTCGATGTCGTACCAGCCCGAGAGGTCCAGCGAGGCGGCGGACGTGCCGGTCAGGTCGACCGGGCGGGTCAGCGTGTTCGACAGGTCGTCGCCCATGTCGCTCCACCACTGCTTCGAGCCCTCGGCGGGCTTGGTGACAGAGGTGGTGACGGCCTTCTCCGGGAGCTCGACGACGAGCGCCTGCTTGTCCTTGGTGTTGTACGCGGACACGCCCAGCTTGTGCAGCGACTTCGTGCCCGCCTTGGCGGTGGCGTAGTCGAGCCAGCCCAGCTGGAGCTTGTCCCAGGCGGTCATGTCGCCCGGCAGGTTGCCGATCTCACCGGTGCCGGTGCCGAGCCAGGAGCCCGCAGACATCAGGGACCAGAAGCCGACCGAGTTCTCGCCGCCGCCGGAGGTGTCGTACAGGTCCGGGAGACCGAGGTCGTGCGCGTACTCGTGGGCGAAGACGCCCAGGCCGCCGTTCTCGGGCTGCGCGGTGTAGTCACCGACCCAGATGCCCGTGTCACCGATCTCGGCGCCGCCGGCCTTGTTGCCGGCCGGACCGGTCGCCCCGGCGTTGGTGCCGTAGGCGTACCAGCGGTGGGCCCAGAGGGCGTCGGTGCCCTGGGCGCCGCCGCCCGCCGACTCGTCCTCGCCGGCGTGGACCAGCTGGAAGTGGTCGATGTAGCCGTCGGACTCGTTGAAGTCGCCGTCGGCGTCGAAGTCGTAACGGTCCCACTGGTCGTACTGCGCCAGGTCCGTCTTGATCTGGTCGAGGGTGCGGCCCTTGGCCTTCTGGTCCGCGACCCAGGCGTTGACGCCGTCGCGCACCGTGTCCCACACGTTGGCGCAGTTGCTGCTGCCGCAGTAGTTGGAGCCGTAACGGGCCTCGTTGTACGGGACCTTGACCCAGTCCGAGACCTCGCCGTCGACCGAGTAGCGGCCGGAGGAGGTCTTCTCGTAGTAGGTCTTGAGCGAGTCGACGCCCTTGCCCTCGCCGAAGTACAGCTCCTGGAAGTGGGCCTGGTTGTAGTCGGCCTTCCAGGCGGTGCTGTTGTCCTTCGCCGGGTCGGGCTTTGCTATCTGGTTGTGCGCCGGGCCGGGCGTGCCGCCGTACTTCTTGACGGGCGGCCTGGGGCCGTCGCCGTCAGGGTCGAACATGGTGGTGTCGTCGACCTGGTCGCCGAACTCCACCAGGACGGTGAAGATCTTGTCGGTCTTCTCGCGGCCGAGCTCGACGTACTTCTTGTCGTCGAGCTTGACGACCTTGGAACCGTCGCGGTTCGAGACCTTCTTGTCTCCGGATATGACCTGCTCCAGGGCGGCCTGACGCTGCGCGTCCTGCTGCTTGCTGAAAGGTCCCTCCAGATCGTGGTCGTGCCCCTTCGCCGGAGCCGCCGGGTCACGGCGGTCGATGAGAGAAGCGGCGGAGCCCGAGGGCTGTTCGTCCGCCTGGGCGGTGCCGAAGGCCGATGCCGTGGCGGCACTCGCGGCCAGGGCCACGATCACCGCGGTGGTGCGGAGCGCACGTCTTGTAGTCGTCACTTGATGCAGTCCTCCCAGGCGCCCGCGTCCGCGGCCAGGGGGTTTCTGGAGGGCCGCGCGCGTAAACGCGTCACAAGTGACGACATTCGATCGGAGTTATCGAAGAAAAGACAGACCTTGACTTGGACACACCAAGTGCACTATGCAGGAGTCTCTTTCCGGTATCCGGACGTTCCCGGAATCGCAACGGGCGCGTTCCCCCTCGCGCCGACCAAGAACGTGACCCCGTGCGCCCCCGTGCATCGGCACCGGGTTAGGTCACGCTTACCGCACGTCCCGCTCGGGCATCCACCGTCGTAGAGTCGCTTGCCAGTGCGACCGTGTTGAGAGACCGCCCCAACCGACGTCCCGAGGACGGATACCGCCATGCCGCGTCCCACTGCCGCACAGCTCTCCTACGGTTCGGTCACCGTCGTCTTCTCGGCCCTCGCCATGCTGCTGCTCTCCGGCACGGGTTCGCTCGCCGGGGTCGCGGTCGTCTGCACCACGGCGCTCGCGCTCGGGCTGCTGGTGGCCGTGACCGTGCCGCTCCCGACGCGTACGGGAGGCGCGCGGAGCGCGGGCACCACGGCGTCGGCCCCGGCCGGCGTCCGCACCCCCCAGCCGGGCGGCGGAGCCCCGGCCCGGGTCCCCGCCGCCCGTGCCGCCGAGCGCGCCGGGCAGCACTCGCTGCGCCGCTGAGCCGCCGCGTCCCTACGGGACGGAGACCACCACCGTCTTGGCCGCCTTGTCCTGGAGTCCCTGCCGGTAGGGCTTGTCCGTGAACATCAGCACGATGTTGATCAGCCACCACAGACACGGGCAGCACAGCAGCGCCGGAAGCCACAGCACGACCGCGCGCATCAGCGCGGCACTGGTGTCGGGTACGCGCCCGTCGTTGAGCATCGCGACGCGCAGCCTCAGCAGCCGCTTCCCGATCGTCCGGCCGTCCTTCTTGGTCAGATAGGTGTCGTACGCGACGTAGACCACGAGACCGATCAGGGACCAGAGCAGCTGGTGCCCGCCGTACGAGTTGCTGACGGCCGAGGAGAAGTCCTCGTCACCGTTGTCGTTGGTGACGTCCACCGCGCCGCCGAAGGGCAGCGAGATCAGATACAGCGGGATCGAGATGATGAGGAAGTCGATCAGCCGCGCCAGGACGCGCTTGCCCGGTTCGGCGAGCGGCGGCATCCCGGCGAGCGGGTCGACGCCGCCGTACGGACCGCCGTACCCGCCGGGACCGTACGGCGGCGGAGGAGGCGGAGGCGGCACGCTGCCGTAGGGAGAACCGCCGGACGGCGGCGTCGGCTCCTGCGGCTTCTTGAGGAACGGATCGTCGTCCTCGGGCGGCTGGCCGGGCGTCGGCTGGTCGTTACTCATGGGGGCAGTGCATCCCGGCCCACCCACGCCCGCAACGGCTCAGGTGCGTTCGGGGGAACCCGCCACTCGGCCCACCGCTCGGCCCGCCACTCGGCCCACGGCTCAGCCCGCGACGAAGGTACGGGCCGCCTTGTCGTGCCAGCACTGGCGCCACGGCCGGTCGATGAGGCACCACAGCACGTTGAACACGCCGACCACCAGGATGCCCAGCACGCCGTAGACGAGCCAGCGGCGCAGGGCGGCGCCCACGGTGGGCGGGCCGTGGGACTCGATGTCGCGTACGTCCAGGCCGCAGAGTCTCTTGCCGATCGTGCGCCCCCACTTGGCGGTGGGCAGCGCTTCCAGGAGGAAGCCGAGGACGAGGAAGGCGCCGAGGACACCGCCGAACATGGCGGCCGTCGTGGAGTCGACCAGCCAGACGGTGACCGTCTCGCCGGACTGCTTGGCGGCTTCGATCTTGTCGTCGATGTGGGCCAGGGCATGGCTGACGAGCGGGAATCCGGCCGCGCCGACGACCGCGCCGAGCACGACGGTGTCCAGGACCCGGGCGACGAACCGCTTGCCGAGCCCGGCGGGCCTGGCCGACGTCCGGGCGCGGGCGAGCTGCTGGAAGTGGTCGTCGACAGGTGGCTTCCAGGGGATGACGGGCTGGTCGGGCCCGGCGCCCCGCTGCCCCTGGGGTTGCGGCTGTTGATGCGGCTGCGGTTGCTGCGGTTGCGGTTGCTGCGGTTGCGGTTGCTGCGGTGGGAACTGGTGCGGCGGTGCTGCCACCTGCTCGGGCTGGGCGAGCTGGTGCACCTGCTGCGCCCAGGACGCCGAACCGCCCCCGGGGCCGGGCGCGGGAGGCGTGGGCAGCGCCGGATGTACGGGGGCGGGGGCGAGGGCCGCGTAGATCTGGCCGTGGGGCTGGTTACCGGCTGCCTGCGGGGCCTGTTGGATCTGCGGAGTTCGTGGGGCCTGCGGGATCTGCGGCCGCGGTCCCGAGGGCGGTACCTGCCGCAGTGCGGGGGCCGGGGCCGGGGCCGGGGCCGGGGCCGGGGCGACGGGCTGCGGAGTGATGGGCTGCGGGACGGCGGGCTGTGGGGCGGCGGGGCCCGTCGCGCGGATCGTCATCGTCCCGTCCGCGGGCACGGGCACGGGCCCTCCCCGGCCCCTGCCGCCCCGGCCTCCCGTGGCGCGGATAGTGACCGTCCCGTCTGCCGGGGGGACTACCGCGGCAGCCGCCGGCCGGTCGGACCGGACGACCATGGTCCCGTCCACGACGGGCGCACTCGCCTCCCGCACCCCGTCCCGCATCCCCGGCAGCGCGCCGCCGGCCGGGTCCTGCCCCACGGGGCTGCGGGGGTCGGCGGGGGCGCGCTCGGCCGGGGCCCGGTCCACGGGGGCGCTGTCGGCAGGTGTCCGGGCGTCGGGTGTGCGGGCTTCAGGTGTACGGGCGTCGTCGGCCGGCTGGGCGCCGCCCCAGGAGACCCGGTGGTCGCGCTCGCCGCCGAAGCCGGCCTGGCGGGAGGTGTCGGCCTGCCAGGCGGGCCCCGCCTCCGAGCGGTTGCCCACGGCCGGTTCGCCGTCGGTCTGGTGCACCTCGCTTGCGTCGTCGACCTCGTCGAAGAAGACCGGTCCTGTCTCCTCCACCGCGGCGGCCCGCTGCGCCGGCGCGGCAGCCTGATCCGAGGGCGGCGGCACGGCGGCCCTCTCACTCTGCCGGGGCGCCGGCCGGCTCGTACCGGGGACCCACGAGGCGCCGTTCCAGTACCGGACGTAACCGGGAATGGACGGGTCGGGGTAGTACCCCTCGCGGGGGCTGTCGTCACCGGGTGCCGGGGTTGGCGCGCTCATCACCGTGGTCCCGTATCTCTCTTCGAGGTCTCAGACCGTCTGTACAAGGGTCCACATCTATCAGACGGCCGCCCGCCCCCGGGCCGGTCCCGGAGTTTGACCCTTCTCCGGGGAAAAACTGAAGTTCCTTCGGAAAGTCGCGTAACAGGTGGCAGGGAGGGCGGTCTCTCCTTGTGCGGGCCGGTCGTGGGACCGGCCACCGAGCATCGGAAGGTCGTGCGCTCTCATGCTGGACGTCGTGGAACGTGAGCTGGAACTGAAGCTTGTCCTGTCACCCGAGCGGTCCATTCCCGTCCCGGCCCGCCTGAGTTACCGCACCGCGGACCCGTACGCCGTGCACATCACGTTCCACATCGGCTCCGAGGCCCCCGTGCACTGGACGTTCGCGCGCGAACTCCTGGTGGAGGGCGTGTTCCGGCCGTGCGGGCACGGGGACGTGCGGATCTGGCCGACGAAGATCGACGAGCGCGACCTCATCTGTGTCGCCCTCACCTCACCAGACGGCAACGCCCTGCTCGAGGTGCCGTCAGCCGCCGTGTCCGCGTGGGTGGAGCGGACGCTGCGCGTGGTGCCGCCCGGTACGGAGCGCGAGCGGCTGGGTCTGGACGACGCGCTCGCGGACCTGCTGGCGCCGCTGCCCGCCGACGACCTGTGGCTGAGCGACCCGTGGCCGTCCGACGAGTCCCCGGCGCAGGACGGGGAGCTCTGAGGACGCGGAGGGGAGGGCGAGGGGTGCGCGGGTCAGAAGAGCTTGCCCGGGTTGAGGAGCCCCAGCGGGTCGAACGCGGCCTTGATGCCGCGCTGCAGCTCGATGCCGACTTCGCCCAGTTCCCGGGCGAGCCACTCCTTCTTCAGTACGCCGACGCCGTGCTCACCGGTGATGGTCCCGCCCAGTCCGAGGCCGAGGGCCATGATCTCGTCGAACGACTCGCGGGCCCGGCGGGACTCGTCGGCGTCGGTGTGGTCGAAGCAGACGACGGGGTGCGTGTTGCCGTCTCCCGCATGGGCGCAGACGCCGATGGTGAGGCCGTACTTCTCGGCGATGGCGGCGGTCCCTTCGAGCATCGCGCCGAGCTTCGAGCGCGGCACGCACACGTCGTCGATCATGGTGGCGGAGCTGATGGTCTCCAGGGCGGTGAGCGACATGCGGCGGGCCTGAAGGAGCATCTCCGACTCCGCGGTGTCCTCGGCCGGGACCACTTCGGTGGCTCCGGCGGCGGTGCACAGCAGCCCCACGGCGGCCAGGTCCGCCGCCGGGTCGGAGGTGTCGAAGGCGCACAGCAGCAGCGCCTCGGTGGTTTCGGGGAGGCCCATGCCGGCCATCGCGTTGACGGCGCGGACCGTCGTACCGTCCATCAGTTCGAGGAGTGAAGGGGTGTGGCCGGCCTCCATGATCCGGCAGACCGCGTCGCAGGCGGCCGCCGCGGAGCCGAACTCGGCGGCCAGGGCGAGCTGCCGGGGCGGCTGCGGTTTCAGCGCGAGGACCGCCCCGACGACGATCCCGAGGCTGCCCTCGGAGCCCACGAAGAGCCGGGTGAGGTCGTACCCGGCGACGCCCTTGGCGGTGCGGCGGCCGGTGGTGAGCAGGCGTCCGTCGGCGAGGACGACGTCCAGGCCGAGTACGTACTCGGCGGTGACCCCGTACTTCACGCAGCACAGTCCGCCGGATGCCGTGCCGATGTTCCCCCCGATGGTGCACGTCTCCCAGCTGGAGGGGTCCGGCGGATAGCACAGACCGTGCTCGTTCACCGCGCGCGACAGCACCGCGTTGATGACGCCCGGCTCGACGACGGCGATCCGGTCGACCGGGTTGATCTCCAGAATCCGGTCCATCCTGACCAGGGACAGCACGACGCAGCCCTCGGATGCGTTGGCCGCGCCCGACAGCCCGGTGCGCGCGCCCTGCGGGACGACCGGGACGCGCAGGGCCGTGGCCGTGCGCATGACGTGCTGGACCTGCTCGACCGTGCGGGGGAGCACGACGACGGCGGGTGTGCCCGCCTCGCAGAAGCTCGCCATGTCGTGGGCGTACGAGGCGGTGACGTCGGGGTCGGTGAGCAGTGCCTCGGCGGGCAGACCGGCACGGAGCCGTTCGAGAAGATCGTCCATGTTTCAAGACTGGCACCCGGGGCCAAAGGTGTGAACCCGTCTGCGGCGGCCTCCCCAAGGCGCGGTGTGCTCTTCGTACTGACGCAGAGTGATCGGTATGGATGTCATGCCGCAGCAGGACCCGGAATCCCGTCAGCCGCCCGGCCCCTACGACTCCCCGTCCGGCGCCTCCGCGTTCGCGCCGGAGGGCGCGACGGCCCTCGCACCGCCTGCCCCCACGCTGCGGACGACCCTGCGCCGTGCCGCGCTGGGGGCGGTGGCGGCGGCGGTGCTCGTGACGGGGGCGGTGGTGGCCGTGCCGGAGAACCGCAGGGACACCGGGCCGCGCCTGCCCGGGCCGGCCGAAAGGGCGCGGGAGGCGAGCGCGGCGGGCTCCCCCGCCGCGCTCACGGATCTCACGGCCCTGATCGGGGACCGGCGGAAGTGGGTGGCCGGGCACCCGGAGGACGCGCAGTCGTGGGCGGTGCTCGGTTCGGCGTACGTGGAGTGGGGGCGGCGCACCGCGGACGCGGCGTCCTACACGCGGGCGGAGGAGGCACTGCGGCGTTCGCTGGACGCGCGTCCCGGGGAACGCGGCAACGGGGAGGCGTGGGCGGGCCTGGCGGCGCTCGCCAACGCGCGGCAGGACTTCCTCGCGGCGAAGAAGTGGGGCGAGGCGGTGAGGGCGCGGGAGCCGAAGACGTGGCGGGCGTACGACGTCCTGATCGACGCGTACAACGGCCTGGGCGACTACAAGGCGGCCGGGGAGGCGACGGAGGAGTTCGGCCGGCTCCGCAAGGGGGTGCCGGCCCTGGTCCGTACGGCGCAGATGTACCGCGACAGGGGGTGGCGCGAGGACGCGCTCGCCACCGCGCAGGAGGCGGCGGACCGGGCGACCACCCTGGCGGGGAAGGCGGAGGCCCTGCACCGGCTGGGCGAGCTGGCCTGGGAGCGCGGTGAGCCGGCGGAGGCCCTGGCCCAGTACGACGCGGCCCTGCGCACCGACGGCGGTCAGCACGCCTCGCACGCGGGCCGGGCCCGCGCGCTGGCGGCCCTGGACCGGGCGGACGAGGCGCTGGCGGCGTACCAGACGGCGGTGGAGAAGCTGCCCCGCCCGGAGTACGTGCTCGAACTGGGCGAGCTGTACGAGTCCCTGGGCCTGGACGGCGACGCCCTCACCCAGTACACGAAGCTGCGCGGGATGCTGGAGCGGGCGAGGACCGCCGGGGTGAACGAGACCCTGGTCCTGGCCCGCCTGGAGACGGACCACGGCGACGCGGCGGCGGCGGTGGAGCTGCTGCGCGCGGAGTGGGCCCGCCGGCACCGCAGCGCCGCGGTGGCGGACGCCCTGGGATGGGCGCTGCACCGGTCGGGGGACTCGGCGCGGGCGGTGGAGTACGCCCGCAAGGCCATGGAGACGGGCGTCAGGAACGCCTCGTACGCGTACCACCTGGGTGTCATCGAACGGGAGCTGGCCCGGTACGGTCCGGCCCGCCGTCACCTTGAGGAGGCCCTGCGCACCAACCCGGCGTTCTCGCCGCTGGCCGCGCCCCTGGCAAAGGACGCCCTGGCCGCCCTCGGCGACCTGGCGGACGGCGGTCCGAAGGACGTGCGGCCCGCCACCCCTCCGGCGACGGCCCCGGAACCTGCCCCCGAACCGACGGCGTCGGCGTCGGCCCCGCCGGAGCGGACGCCCCCGTCCCGGGCGCCGGAGCGGACGTCCTCCGCATCCGCCGGCCGGACGGCTCCCGCCCCGGCCGGCACGGCCCCGTCCGCCGGCGCGTCCGGGGGGCGGTGACCGCGGTCCTGGCGGCGGCTGCGCGGGGAACGGGCCCCGTGCGGGGCCCGTCGCGCTGACCCGGCAGGGTCAGAGGTTGCCGCGCTTCTCCTGCTCGCGCTCGATCGCCTCGAACAGGGCCTTGAAGTTGCCCTTGCCGAATCCCATCGAGCCGTGGCGTTCGATCATCTCGAAGAAGACCGTCGGGCGGTCCTGGACCGGCTTGGTGAAGATCTGGAGCAGGTAGCCGTCCTCGTCGCGGTCGACCAGGATCTTCAGCTCGCGCAGGGTCTCCACCGGCACGCGGGTCTCGCCCGCCCACTCGCCGAGCGTGTCGTAGTACGAGTCGGGGGTGTCCAGGAAGGCGACGCCCGCCGCGCGCATCGAGCGGACCGTGGCGACGATGTCGTTCGTGGCCAGCGCGATGTGCTGGACGCCGGCGCCGCCGTAGAACTCCAGGTACTCGTCGATCTGCGACTTCTTCTTCGCGATGGCGGGCTCGTTGATCGGGAACTTGACCTTGAGCGTGCCGTCGGCGACGACCTTCGACATCAGGGCGGAGTACTCGGTGGCGATGTCGTCGCCCACGAACTCCTTCATGTTGGTGAAGCCCATGACGTTGTTGTAGAAGGCCACCCACTCGTTCATCCGGCCCAGCTCGACGTTGCCCACGCAGTGGTCGATGGCCTGGAAGGTGCGCTTGGCCGGCGGCGCGACGATCGGGGCGGCGGCGGCGAAGCCCGGCAGGTAGGGGCCGTCGTAGCCGCCGCGCTCGACGAGGGTGTGGCGGGTCCTGCCGTACGTCGCGATGGCGGCCAGGACCACCGTGCCGTGCTCGTCCTGGACTTCGTAGGGCTCGGCGATGCCCCGGGCGCCGTGCTCCACCGCGTAGGCGTACGCGGCGCGCGCGTCCGGGACCTCGATGGCCAGGTCGACCACGCCGTCACCGTGTTCGGCGACGTGCTCCTCCAGGAAGCGGCCGTGGTCGGTGGACGCCTTGATGACCGAGGTCAGGACGAAGCGGGCGGCTCCGTTGGTCAGGACGTAGCTCGCGGTCTCCCGCGAGCCGTTCTCCGGTCCGGAGTAGGCGACGAGCTTCATGCCGAACGCCGTCGAGTAGTAGTGCGCGGCCTGCTTGGCGTTGCCCACGGCGAAGACGACCGCGTCCATTCCCTTGACCGGGAAGGGATCGGCCTGCCGGGCGGTGTCGGGGCTGGTATGCAGAGTCTCAGTCATGTCCGAAGGTTCCCGCCGCTTCGCAAGGTGCGCAACAGTTCGCGATCCGACTGGTCAATCTGTGCAGCGGGGGTGCCGTCAAGGTCGGCGATCTGTACATGATGACCATCACTTACTCGACCCCCTGGAGGCGGACCGTGACGATCGACCGGCTGGACGGACGGCTCATCGTGCTGCTGGCCCGGGAACCCCGTATCGGAGTGCTTGAGGCGTCCCGGCGTCTCGGGGTGGCGCGCGGGACCGTGCAGGCCCGGATGGACCGCCTTCAGTCGAACGGGGTAATCCGGGGCTTCGGTCCCGACGTGGACCCGGCGGCGCTCGGCTACCCGGTCACCGCCTTCGCCACGCTGGAGATCAAGCAGGGCCAAGGGGCCGACGTACGGGCGCATTTGGGCGGTGTGCCGGAGGTGCTGGAGCTGCACACCACGACCGGGCACGGCGACATGCTGTGCCGGCTCGTCGCCCGCTCGAACGCCGATCTTCAGCGGGTGATCGACCTGGTCGTCGGTTTTGATGGCATTGTCCGGGCCTCCACGGCGATCGTCATGGAAAACCCGGTTCCGCTCCGCATCATCCCGCTGGTCGAGCAGGCTGCGGAGGACACCGACTGAGCCGGGGAGTGACGTGTGAGCTTCTGGGAGTACCTGGGAAATAGGCACCAGCAACTGCTCACCGACGCCTTCCAGCACGTCAGTGCCGTCTTCCAGTGCATGGTCATCGCCACCGTGCTGGGCGTCCTGATCGGGGTGGCCGGCTACCGCAGCGGCTGGGGCGGGTCCCTGGCCGTCACCTCGACGGCGACGATCCTGACCATCCCCTCCCTCGCCGCGATCGGTCTGCTGATCCCGCTGGTGGGTCTCGGCGTGCCCCCCACCGTCATCGCGCTGACGCTGTACGGGCTGCTGCCCGTCGTCCGCAACTCCATCGTCGGGCTGCGCGGCGTCGATCCGTCCCTCGTGGACGCGGCGACGGGTATCGGGATGTCGCGGATCGCCCGGCTGTGCCGGGTGGAGTTGCCGCTCGCCTGGCCGCCGATCCTGACCGGTATCCGGGTCTCGACGCAGATGCTGATGGGGATCGCCGCCATCGCCGCGTACGCCTCCGGCCCCGGCCTCGGCAACGAGATCTTCCGCGGGATCGCCTCACTGGGCAGCGCCAACGCGATCAACCAGGTCCTTGCCGGCACGCTCGGCATCGTCGTACTCGCCCTGCTCTTCGACGCCGCGTACGTCCTGCTCGGGCGGCTGACCATCCCCAGGGGTATCCGTGTCTGAGACTACGACCGGTGCCGGGCCCGGCAGCACGGCGACATCCGGCGCCCCCATCCGGCTGGAGAATCTGACCAAGGCGTATCCGGGCAGTGCGAGCCCCGCGGTGGACAACGTCTCGATGGAGATCAAGGCCGGTGAGACGGTCGTCTTCGTGGGGCCCTCCGGCTGCGGGAAGTCCACCACGCTGAAGATGATCAACCGGCTGATCGAGCCGACGTCCGGGCGGATCAGGATCGGCGACGAGGACGTCACCGACATCGACCCGGTGAAGCTCCGCCGCAAGATCGGGTACGCGATCCAGTCCTCCGGCCTCTTCCCGCACATGACGGTCGCGGAGAACATCGCGCTCGTACCGAAGATGGCCGGCTGGTCGAAGTCGCGGGTGAAGGACCGGGTCGAGGAGATGCTCGATCTGGTGGGACTCGATCCGCGGGAGTTCCACGGGCGGTATCCGCGGCAGCTGTCGGGTGGTCAGCAGCAGCGGGTGGGGGTGGCGCGGGCGCTGGCCGCCGATCCGCCGGTACTGCTGATGGACGAGCCGTTCGGCGCCGTCGACCCGATCACCCGCGACCACCTCCAGGACGAGCTGATCCGGCTCCAGCACGAGCTCCACAAGACGATCGTGTTCGTCACCCACGACTTCGACGAGGCGATCAAGCTGGGCGACCGGATCGCGGTGCTGCGGGAGCGTTCGCACATCGCCCAGTTCGACACCCCCGAGGCGATCCTCACCAATCCGACGGACGACTTCGTGTCCGGTTTCGTGGGCGCGGGCGCGGCCCTCAAGCGGCTCAACCTCACGCGGGTACGGGATGTGGGGATCGCGGACTTCCCCACCGTGACGGTCGACGACCCGCTCCAGTCGATCTTCAACAAGCTGCGCAACGGCCCGCACAACGAGCTGCTGATGCTGGACCGCAGGAACCGTCCGTACAAGTGGCTGCGGCGCGGCGACCTGATGCGGGCGCGCGGGTCGCTGGCCCGGGCCGGGCAGCTGGTGCACGACACGGTGACGCGCGACGCGACGCTGCACGACGCCCTGGAGGCGGTGCTGACCGACAGCGGCGGCCGGGTGGCGGTGACGGGGCGGCGCGGGGAGTTCATCGGGGTCGTCGACATGGTGACGCTGATGAACTCCGTGCAGGAGCTCCTGGAGGCCGACCGGCTCACCGCGATCGAGCACGAGCACGACCTGGAGGAGCTGCGGGCCCACCGGACCGGACAGGAGCTGGAGGGGGGTGGCACCACCCCATGAGTCCGAGCCATCAGGCGCCTGGCGGGCGCGGGGTGCCGGGGACGCGACCGCCCGGCGAGCACGACGTGGGCGGCCAGGCATTCCGCGACGAGGAGGAGTACCCCTCGCCGGTACCGGCCGGCCCGCCGCGGCGGATCACCTGGCGCAAGCTGGTACCGGTGCCGCTCGCCCTCGCGGCGATCCTGGCCCTCACCTACCTGTGGATCACCGGCGTCCACCTGGACTCGATCGCGAGGAACTCGCTGGACGACGGCAACGTGCGGCTGCGGGTCTGGCAGCACATCAGGCTGACGGCTGTCTCGACCTTCTGGGTGCTGGTCATCGCGATCCCCCTGGGCATCGCGCTGACCAGGCGGAGGCTGCGCCGGGGCGCCCCGGTGGTCACGGCCGTCGCCAACGTCGGGCAGGCCACGCCTGCGATCGGGCTGCTGGCCCTGCTGGTGATCTGGCTCGGTATCGGCCCGTCCACGGCGATCATCGGCATGGTGATCTACGCGGTGCTCCCGGTGCTGTCCAACACGGTGGCCGGTCTGAGATCGATCGACCCGACGCTGGTCGAGGCCGCGCGCGGGATCGGGATGTCGGGCGTGGGGGTGCTCGCGAAGGTGGAGCTGCCGCTCGCCGTACCGCTGATCCTGGCGGGGGTGCGGACGGCCCTGGTGCTGAACGTGGGTACGGCGACGCTGGCCACGTTCGGCGGCGGCGGCGGGCTCGGTGACCTGATCACGTCGGGCATCCAGACGCAGCGCATGCCGGTCCTGGTGCTCGGTTCCGTCCTCACGGTGGTGCTGGCGCTGCTGGTGGACTGGATGGCCTCGCTGGTCGAGGTGTCGCTGACTCCGCGTGGTTTGGAGGCACCGTGAGAGCGGGCCGACGCGCGGTCAGGGCCGCGCTCGCCGGGATGGTGGTGGCGTCGGTGGCACTCGCCGGGTGCGGGCTGAAGAGCGGTTCGCCGATGGTGGACGAGGTGGAGCCCGGCTCGGTCGGTGCGGGCGAACCGCTCAGGGGCGCTTCCCTGACCGTCACCTCGAAGAACTTCAGCGAGAACATCGTTCTCGGCCAGATGATCGGGCTGGTCTTCAAGGCGGCCGGCGCGGAGGTCCTGGACCGGACGAACCTGCCGGGCTCGATCAGCGCCCGCGAGGCGATCATCCAGGGTGACGCCGACGCGATGTACGAGTACACGGGCACCGCGTGGATCACCTACCTCGGCCGGGCGAAGCCGATCGTCGACCCGCGCAAGCAGTGGGAGGCGGTGCGTGCCCAGGACCGCCGGAACGGGGTGACGTGGCTGCCGCAGTCCACCCTCGACAACACCTACGCGCTGGCGATCAGCCGGAAGAACAACGCCAGGTACGGGCTGCGGACCCTCTCGGACGTCGCCGAGCTGGTGAAGAAGGACCCGGGCGCGGTGACGGTCTGCGTGGAGAACGAGTTCGCCGCGCGCGACGACGGTCTGCCGGGCATGGAGAAGGCGTACGGGATGAAGGTCCCGGCCGCCGGCATCCAGAAGATGGACGCCGGGATCATCTACACCCAGGTGTCGCAGTCCGACTCCTGCCTGCTCGGTGAGGTGTTCACCACGGACGGGCGGATCAAGGCGATGGATCTGGAGGTGCTGGAGGACGACAGGCACTTCTTCCCCAACTACAACGCGGCCCCGGTCATCCACGCGGCGACCTCCGAGGAGTACCCGGAGATCGCGGACCTGCTGGACCCGGTCAGCAGGAAGCTGACGACGGAGGTGGCGCAGGAGCTCAACGCCAGGGTGGACGTGGAGGGGGAGGACCCGCACGAGGTGGCGAAGGAGTGGCTGGTCGGGGAGGGGTTCATCCGGGAGGGGTGAGGCTTGCGGTGGAGGAACCGGGACCGGCTGCCGGGAAGGGCGTCAACAGCTCGGGACCTCTCCCCCCTGCTCCAGCGCCCGCAGAGCGGACACCGCACCGCTCAGCGTGGTGACGGGAACGAGCCGCAGGCCCTTCGGCAGCTCCGCCCGCGCCTCCCCGCACTCGGCCTTCGGCACGAGGAAGACCGTCGCCCCGTCACGGCGCGCGGCCTGGGTCTTCAGGGAGACGCCGCCGACGGCGCCGACCTTGCCGTCGGCGCTGATCGTGCCGGTTCCGGCGATGCTGCGGCCACCGGTGAGATCGCCGCCCGCGCCGTCGCCCACCAGCTTGTCGATGATGCCGAGCGAGAAGAAGAGCCCGGCGCTGGGCCCTCCCACGTCGGCGAGGTTCAGGGTGACGTCGATGGAGCCGGAGTCCTTGCCGAGGTGGGCGAGGGCCGCGTCGACGGCGACGTTCTGCGACTCCTTCATGTCCCGGAGGTTGTGCCGCTCGATCTCCTTCTCGGAGCCGCCGGTCGGGTAGACGGCGTCCCGGGGCATGACCGCCCGGTCCGTCCTGAACCAGCTGTCGATCACGTCGCCGACGCGCACGTCGGCGGACGGCCCGGTGGCGACGATCGTCGTCATCCGGAGCCGGCCCTCGGTGGTCCGCGTCGGGGCGCCCTCGATGGTGATCACCGGTTTCCCGTGGTCGTTGCCGAGGACATCCGCGGTCAGCCCCGGCTCCGCCAGGGTGAACGGGAGCGGCGCGAAGGCCGCCGTACCGAACACCGCGAGGACGGGCAGTGCGCAGAGGGCGAGCGCGCGGGGCGCGAGAGACGAGAGAGCACCCGCCCAATCTATCTGCCGTGCCCGGGTGCGGGGCGGGCGCCGCCGTGCCGCGCTCCCGGCGCGGACGGTCCCGGTGCGAGCGGGGTCCGGTCCGGCGGCCGGGCGTGCGGGGGTCGCCCGGCTACCGCAGCGCGTCCGCGACCTCCCGGGCGGCGTCCAGCACCCGCGGACCCACCCGCTCCGGTACGGCGTCGGCGAGCATCACCACGCCCACGCTGCCCTCCACGCCCGAGACCCCGACGAGCGGTGCGGCCGCGCCGCTCGCCCCGGCCTCCAGCTCGCCGTGCGTGAGGGTGTAGCCGGGGTGGTCCGGTGCGCTCTGCTGCCTGGCGGCGAGAATCGCCCGGCCCGCCGCTCCCCGGTCGAGCGCGTGTCGGAAGCCGGCCCGGTAGGCGACGTGGTAGTCGGTCCAGGTCGGTTCGACGACCGCCACGGCGAGGGCGTCCGTGCCGTCGACCAGGGTGAGGTGGGCGGTGGCCCCTATGTCCTCGGCCAGGGAGCGCAACGCGGGCAGCGCGGCCTCCCGGACGAGCGGGTGCACCTGGCGGCCCAGGCGGAGCACGCCCAGGCCGACCCTGGCCCGGCCGCCCAGATCGCGGCGTACCAGGGCGTGCTGTTCCAGTGTGGCGAGCAGACGGTAGACCACGGTGCGATTGACACCGAGTTTGTTGGACAACTCGGTGACGGTCAGGCCGTGGTCGGTGTCGGCGAGCAGCTTGAGGACACGCAGTCCTCGGTCGAGCGTCTGGGATGTCTCCGCGGTCACGACGCCCTCTCCTCTTGGTGAGTGGCGGCGGCTCTCTCGCGGCGGTGGCGGCACCGGTCCCAGCGGCGACGCACGGAGAGGCCGCCGGCTGGCCATGGCACCGGCTGCGCTCCGCGGCGGTATTGCCACGGGGCGTTCATATGGCGGGGACAGTAGCGAGCCAGTCCGCTCAGCGGAAGACCTCGTCCAGAATCCGGGCGTCCGTGGAAACCTCCGTACGGTTGCCGGGCATAACCGCCGGTCAGCCGGGCACCGTCCGGAAACCGGACATCTACGCGCGTCCTGGTCGGGCGACTCGTCCGCCACGCTCCGTATAGGGCATGTGCACCACATGTGAACCAGCGTTAACGGGCCGTAAACAATCGGCCAAAAATATGCCGGAAAAGTAACCGGGCCCAGGCGGGGAGCGGTGCTCCCGCCCAGGCCGGCGGTGGTACGTGCAGCGTGCGGCCACCCGGAAGGCGACTGGGTGCCATCACGTCATACGGGTGGCCCACTCCTGGACCTTCTTGATCCGGTCCTGGATCTGTCCGGCCGTCGCCTCGGCGCTCGGCGGGCCGCCGCACACCCGGCGCAGCTCGGTGTGGATCACCCCGTGCGGCTTTCCGCTCTGGTGCGTGTACGCCGACACCATCGTGTTGAGCGACTTGCGCAGCGAGAGCAGCTGCTTGTGGGTGACGACCGGCCTCGCCTCGGCGGGCTTCTCCAGCAGGTCGGCCTCCTCGGCCGGCTTCTGGCGGCTGTGCGCGATCTGCCGGGTCTGCCGCTTCTGGAGCAGCAGTTGCACCTGGTCGGGTTCGAGGAGTCCCGGGATGCCGAGGTAGTCCTGCTCCTCCTCGCTGCCGGGGTGCGCCTGCATGCCGAACTCGGCGCCGTCGTACAGCACCCGGTCGAAGACCGCGTCGGACTCCAGCGCCTCGAAGGGCAGCTGCTCCTCGGTCTCCTCGTCCTCCAGCTTCTCCGCGTCGGAGAGGAGCTTGTCCTCCTCGGCGAACGGGTTCTCCTCCTCGCCGGCCTTCTTCGGCTTGTCGAGGACGTGGTCCCGCTCGACCTCCATCTCGTTGGCGAAGTCGAGGAGCATCGGAATGGTCGGTACGAAGACGGAGGCGGTCTCACCCCGGCGCCGCGACCGCACGAAGCGTCCGACCGCCTGTGCGAAGAAGAGGGGTGTCGAGATGGTGGTGGCGTAGACGCCGACCGCAAGGCGCGGCACGTCCACGCCCTCCGAGACCATCCGGACCGCCACCATCCACCGCGAACCGTCCGCCGCGAACTGGTCGATCTTCTTCGAGGCGGCCTTCTCGTCGGAGAGGACGACCGTCGCCTTCTGGCCGGTCACCTTCTTGAGGATCTTGGCGTACTCGCGGGCCGACTCCTGGTCGGTGGCGATGACCAGCCCGCCGGCGTCGGGGATGCCCTTGCGCACCTCGGTGAGCCGCTTGTCGGCGGCGGAGAGCACGTTGGGAATCCAGTCCCCGGTGGGCGAGAGCGCGGTGCGCCACGCCTGGCCGATGGCGTCCCTGGTCATCGGCTCGCCGAGCCGTGCGGCGATCTCGTCACCGGCCTTCGTGCGCCAGCGCATGTTGCCGCTGTAGCTGAGGAAGATGACCGGGCGCACGACCCCGTCGGCGAGGGCGTTGCCGTAGCCGTACGTGTAGTCGGCCGACGAGCGCCGGATTCCGTCGTTCCCCTCCTCGTACGCCACGAAGGGGATCGGGTTGGTGTCGGACCGGAAGGGCGTCCCGGTCAGCGCGAGCCGCCGGGTCGCCGGGTCGAACGCCTCCTGGCACGCCTCACCCCAGGACTTCGAGTCACCGGCGTGGTGGATCTCGTCGAGGATCACGAGGGTCTTGCGCTGTTCGCACCGGTTGCGGTGCAGCATCGGCCGGACGCCGACACCCGCGTACGTGATGGCGACCCCGTGGTACTCCTTGCTCACGGGGCCCGCGCTGTAGTCGGGGTCGAGTCTGATCCCTATCCGGGCCGCGGCCTCGGCCCACTGCTTCTTGAGGTGTTCGGTCGGCGCGACGACGGTGATCTGCTGCACGACGTGGTGGTGCAGCAGCCATGACGCCAGCGTCAGCGCGAAGGTAGTCTTCCCGGCGCCGGGCGTCGCGACCGCGAGGAAGTCGCGGGGCTGGTCCTGGAGGTACTTCTCCATCGCGCCCTGCTGCCAGGCTCGCAGCTTCCCCGCCGTGCCCCAGGGGGCGCGGCCGGGAAAGGCGGGTGAGAGGTGGTGGGAGGCGGTAGTAGTCACGGTCTCCGATTCGGGGCACTCGGGTACGTGGGGCGCTGTCCACGGGGCTCGCACGACCTCGTACGAGATACGACAACCGGGCCACCTTACCGGGGGCCGGCTGGAACCCCGTACGTACAGGCCGAGGCCGCCGCCGCTGAGACCCGCTTCACAACGGGGCGCCTGCGCGGCGGACCCGGGCAGCCGGAGGAGCCGGACGCCGCGCGCGCCGGGGCAGGTTCGCGGTCGACGTCTGCCAGGGGCCGCCGGACCTGCCCGGGATCACGGGGCAGGCGGTGCTACGCGTTCGTCCGCACCCGCGCCGCCACCCACGCCCCCGCGAGCGCCACCCCCGCCATCGGCAGGAACACCGCCACGAACGCGCCGGGGTGCGAGGCCACTCCCCCGGCCCCCGCCCCGTGCGCCGCCGCGCCCAGCGCTCCGCCGCCGAGGGCGGCGAAGGCCGCCCCGCCGCCCGTGAGCAGCAGCACGTTCGAGAGGCCGTCGGAGATCTGGAGCGCCGCCGAGTTGGCACCCGCCTCATGCGGCGCCGACAGCTTCAGGAGCAGCACGCTCGTCGACGCGGTCACCGTGCCCATGCCGAAGCATCCGAAGGCCCAGGCCACGGCGACGATCCAGACCGGCACGCCCTCGATCAGCACGGTGGGCGCCGCCGCGATCGACAGCGCGACGAGCACCATGCCGGCCACCATGAGCGGTTCCCTGTGCTCCTCAAGACGCGGGCGCGACTGTACGTACGAGCCGAGCGCCCAGGTAGCGCCGCCCACGGCCAGCGACAGCCCGGCCATGGTCGGGGTCAGACCGCGCTGGGTCACGAGCATCAGCGGTACGAAGGACTCGGCGGCGATGAACGAACCGGCCGCGATCCCGCGCAGCAGCACCACCGCGGGCAGCCCCCGCGCCGCCCGCACGGTGCCGGGCGGCAGCAGCCCGCGTACGGCGGGCACCAGCAGCGCGATCCCGGCAACCGCCGGAATCAGGGCGTACCGGTCCAGATCCTGCCCCGCGTACTGGAGCAGTCCCGCGCCCGCCGAGATGCCGAGTGCGAGCCTGACGCGCCGCCGGTCGAGCGGCTCCCCGCCCGTCGAACCATCGGCCGGGCCCGCCGCCATCCGCCGGATCGCGGGCAGCGCGAGGGCCAGGGGGAAGACGATGAGGGCCGGGATGCCGAGGAAGACCCACCGCCAGCCGAGGTGTTCGGTCACGGTCCCCGAGGCGAGCGGGCCGACGACGGAGGGGATCACCCAGCTCGCGGCGAAGGCGGCCATGATCGACGGCCTGATCCGCTCCGGATAGGCGCGGCCGATCACGACGTACAGCGCCACGATCACCAGCCCGCCACCGAGGCCCTGGACGGCCCGCCCCGCGATGAACATCCACATGCTCTGGGCGGTCCCGGAGAGCAGGAGCCCGGCCGCGAACGAACCGATCCCGGCGGCGAGCGGCCCCAGCGGCCCGCGCCGGTCGGCCCACTGGCCCGAGAGCACCATGGCGAAGAGGCTGGTGGTGAAGTACGCGGAGAACGCGAACGCGTACAGCGGGATACCGCGCAGCTCGCGCGCCGCGACCGGCATGGCCGTACCGACCGCGGTGGCCTCGAAGGCGATGAGGAGCACCACGGAGACGATGCCGAGGCTGAGCGCCCGGTGGGTCCGCCCGAGCACGCCCTCGGCCTTCAACCCGTCCGTGCTCTCGCTTCCGGCGGCGAGGGTGAGTTCCGCGAGGGGAGGCGAGGTTTCGGCGTCGCGCGGTTCGGGAGCGGTCATGGAGCAAGAGTAAGGGGCGAAGACCGGTTGGACCCCTGTCGATGGACTGAGGCCCCCTGGTCCGTCGGTCGTAGGCCGGGCGCACCCCGCCGCACCCCGCTCGTGAACGGCGTATGGCAGTCGTATGGCACGCCCGCCGACCCCCTTGTACGCCCCGCACGGCCGCCGTAGCGTCATCCGGGCAAGCAGGGAACACCCCCCTCGACCGTGTGCCCGAGAGGCTCAGGGGCTCGACTGCAACTCGAGTTACACCGGTTCGAATCCGGTCACGGTCTCCAGAACGGTCACGTGTGAAGGGCCGCCCCACGGTGGGGGCGGCCCCTTCACACGTGACCGATCCCCGGTCGGGCGCCGCTACGGCCGGGGCTGCTGGGCCGGGTCCAGCGAGGGCTGCGGGTCGAGTCCCGTCTGCCCGTCATGGTGGGGGCGGCAGTCCGCGCCGACCCGGGCAGCCTGTCACGTCGCCGCTCACCGCGTCACTCCGGCAGAGTGGGCGGTACCTGCGGCGCGTTGGTGCATCCCACGCTCTTCGTGAGAGCCCTCGCGAACTCCGAAAGGAGCTTTCCGCGCAGGGCCTCGTCGAGGCCGGAGTCGCTCACGGCCACTTCCATGGGCAGACCCAGCGCCTGGCCCTCCGCCGCTCCCGGCACGCCGCACGCGAGGAGCAGTCTCGCGGCTGGCCGGCCCGCGTCGAGCTCGACGAAGACCTGGTCGTTCACCTCACGCCACGTCTTGGCGTGCTTCGGCTCACTCATCGAGTCCAGGAGCAGGGCAGACCACTTGACCGTGGCCTCCAGCACCTGAGCGCCTTCCTCCTCACCGAGAACGTCGATCCGGCACGCGCTGTAGGAGTCGTGCTGAAGGTCCGCCCGCTTCCATGCCTTCGCCTCGCTTACCAGCTGCCCGGTCAGTTCCTTGACCGGGAGGGCGGAGACCACCTGCTTTCCGGGACCCATCGCGTCGAGCGCCGTGCTCACGTTGCGCTTGCCGAGGAGCAGCTCGCAGTGAGGGAGGTCGGCCGGGGCGGTCCGGTCATCTTCCGCGCCGCCTGAGCAACCCGAGAGCACCGCAGCGCCGAGAACCACGGCACACAGCGTCGTGGACAAGGGCACGCGCATCGTCATCAGTTGACCTTCATCGGCTGTCGGGCAGCAAGAACGCCGTTGTTGTAGTGGGTCTCGGTGTCGGCGAGGAGTTCGCGCTTCTCCTCAAGGGTCATCCCTACGGAATCCGCGTAGTGAAGGATCGGCGCCACCGCGCTCGCCTGGCCCTGCCTGTCGTTCTGGTCGATGCTGTCGAGCGCCTCGTCGTCGTTGCTGTACTCGGCGTCCTTCAAGTGCTGCAGTGTGTCGGTGGCGTACTGCGTATCGACCGCGCCGCCCACCGTCTCCATGATGAGTGGCACCGCGGTCACCGCGACGAGGCCGGCAGCGGGGCCGAGCACGACGGCAGAACCGACACCGACCACCCCGGCAACAGCGCTACTGACACCGTACTTCCGCCACTCGGCCTTCTTCTCCATCTCCAGGTTCCTGCGGTCCTCGTCCTCCTTGAACTCCTGGGCGATCCCGATGTTGCGCGACTCGTCCAGAATTCCATGGACCTTCGTTCCGTTTCCGCCGAACACCAGGGCCTCGTCCCGGCGCCCCTCCTCGAATGACTGCAGACCGCTGACCTCGTAGATCTGCTGAGCGGCACTGAGGGTCTTGTAGCCCTCGTCGTCCGAAGCGACCGCAGCCATGAACCGGCGGGTCTCCGCTTCTCCGAAGTCGGTCCTTTCCGAACCGTCACTGCTCTTCGCGAAGAGACCGTCCCGGCCCAGCTCGTCACCGACTCCGCCGAAGTTGTACGTCGAGTAGTTCAGGTCGTCGATGTAGGCGGCGCCCATGCGGCCCAGACTGTCCTTCATGGCCTCATGGCGGTCCCGCAGGCCGGAGTCCCCGCCGTAGGTGTCGATGACGTCCTTCATGATGGCCGCTGTCGTTTCGTCCCTCGTCAGCTCGGGCGAGGCGTCGTCCCAGGCATGACCGGTCGTCGCGGACTCCAGAGCATGCCCCAGAGCGTCGGGCATGTAGTCGAGTGCCGGCTTCCAGTCATCCGGGTTCCCCGAACCGGTATCAGGGAACGCCTCCCATTTCTCGTTTCCGAAGAAGTCGAGGTAGTTCCCGATGACCTTGCCGTCCTGGTCCTTCCCCAGATCGGCAGCGACCCCCTTGTTGACCGTCCCGTCCTCGTTGTACGCGGTCGGAGGGTCGGAGAAGAAATGCTTCGCAGCGTCGGGACTGTGCCCCAGCGCTTCCAGCATGGCCGTCGTCGGGTCGTAGCCGGCGCCGTTCTTGCCCGACGGGTTGAACGGATGTTCCAGGAAGCCGTTGATCTGCTTGTTGTTGGCGAACAGGTACGGGTCCTTCTGGTGCAGCTGCGCCACGTGTTCCGCGATCGGGTTGAGGAACTTCGCGTCGTAGTTACCGTTGCGCATGATGCCGCCGAGCAGCTGGTACCCGTACGCGCCACCGGAGTTGTCGTACTTGGAGAGCGGGATCTGCTCGGTCCCGAGCTTGCGCAGCTCCGGCCCCCACTCCGCCGTGAACGCCTTGTCGTGCGAGGCGGTGGCCAGGTTCAGACCGAGGTTGCGCTGGAGTTCCTGGACGTCCCTGAGACGTTCCTTGTCGACCTTGCCGTAGTCGTGCGTGTCCGTCGCGAGCTGACCGAAGAACGCGAGCGACTTCTCCGGTCCGAGCTTCTCGTAGAAGTTCTTCGAGAACTCCTGGGACCTGGAGTTGTCGTGCAGCAGTTCGTTGAGTGCCTGAAGTTCGGTGTGCGTGAGTTCACGGCCCTTGGTGGCGAGCTGTGCGGCCCTGGCCGCTTCCTCCTGGTCCAGGTTCCGGTACGTCGGAGCGTTGAAGTCCTTGCCCTCGGTGACGTTGGTCTCCAGGGCGTTCTTGAAGGCGACGTCCGTGTCGTTGCAGTTGTCGACGATGAGGTCGATCTTCTTCTGCCATGCCTCCAGGGAGGCCCGCTGTTTGCTCAGGAGTTCGCTGTAGTCCGGGTCGTGCCGCGCCGCGTTGTCCTTCTCCAGCGGATGGCGGGCGGTGACCCTGCCCTTGGCGTCGACGTGGATGCCGGCGGCCGGGCCCTCGACGTCCCGGATGGTCACCAGGTCGTCCTTGGCCTTCTTGATGGCGGTGTGGGCGTCCGCCATGACGAGTCCGACGCCCTTGGCCTCGGCCGCCGCGTCCTTGAACTCCGCGGCGGTCTTGCGGATGAACTCCCTGGTGACGCCGGCGTTGGCGCCCTCCCACTCGGCCTTGTCCGCCTTGGCCTTCATCCCGTTGGCGGCGTCCTGGGCCAGCCGGTCCAGCTTGGTGACCATCTCCGCCCAGTCGTCCGCGGCCGTCTTCAGCTTGGCGACCGGCGCGTCGACGATGTCCTCGTACTTCAGCATGAACTGCTCCCCCGCGGATTACTTCAGATACTCGTTGAGCTTGGACACCGAGATCAGGTCGCCACCGATCTGGACGTCGTCCTTCGCATGGGCCGATGCCGTGTAGTTGAGGTGGTTCGAGATCTGCGAGCACGCGTCGAGGAGTGTCTTCAGGTGCGTGCTCCAGCGGTCGTGGACCTTCAGGAGGCCCGAACCGCTCTCGAAGTTCCCGTTGGTGAGCGCGATGGCCGCTTCGAAGGTCGAGGGCCTGGCGTGATCGCCGTCCTTCGAGACCCGGGTCCGCAGTTCGTACGCGTCGTGGCCGATCTTGCCGAGGTTGTCCTGGTTGACCGCAAGGTCGGCGGAGGACGGGCCACCCGGTTCCGCGGGGACACCGTTCAGGCGCATGTCGACTCGTTGTGTCGATTCCGCGCGAAGTGCCGCCCATTCCGTCTCGAACGTCATCCGTTCCGTTCCCCCGTACGCAGGTGTGGGATTCCACCGGAGCTGTCAGCTCCGCACTCGGTGACGCACACGCTAACGGCCCGGTTTCGGCGACTCCAGTCCGGGCCGGGGACACCCGGAGCACCACCGGCCGCATGCGGGTCTCCGGGGAACCCCGCGCGAGGGCCGAGAAGTTCCTCGCCCCCATGGAACGCGGCCGGGAGCACCCGCGAGGCGGGCTGCCGGCTGGACCCGGCCGTCAACGGGCGCGGGCTGGTGTCCCCCGGGGAACCACCGGGACGTACGGCAGGCCACCGGGATCTGGTCGGTTCTCGCACCCGAGGGGCTCGCGCGGCACGGCACCCTGAGCATGTTCTCGGGCAAAGGCGTTCCGAGACCTGGTGACGGTCTCAAGGGCGCGGGCCGCCGTACGGGGAGTGACCGTCCGGAGCCCCCGGGGGCGGGCCGTAGGCCGGGTCCGGGTAGGACGGTTGCTGCTGGTACGGCGGTACGGCGGCGGGGGCCGCACTGCGGCGGCGCGACCGGATGACCGTGAAGGCCACAGCGCCACCGACGAGCGCGGCCGCGCCGACGCCGAGGCCGGCCCAGAGGCCGGTGTCGCCGCTGTCGTCGGCGGCCGGGGCTGCGGCGGCCGGGGTCGTGTCCGCTTCGGAGCCGCCCTTGGCCCGTGACGGCTCGGCGGCCGGCCTGGCGGGCTCGGCTGCGGCGAGGTCGGGCAGCGGGTAGACGTCGGCGGGGCCGGGATCGCCCGGGGTCTTCAGGGCGATGCGGGGGCGGACGATGCCGTGGCCGATGTAGTCGGTGCGCTCGGCACCGTTGATGGGTCCCCCTGCCGTGTTCAGCAGGACGCGCAGCACCTGGTTGTTGGTCCATTCGGGGTGCTGGGACCAGATCAGCGCGGCGGAGGCGGAGGCGATGGCGGTGGCGTCGCTGGTGCCGGTGGACTTACACAGCCCTGACTTCTGGTTGCCACACGCGTGGACCATGTCCACTCCAGGCGCCGCAAGGTCCACCTGGCTTCCGTACTGTGACGCGGGAGCTCTCTGGCGGTTCTTGCCGGTGGAACCTACGCCGACAACGCCAGGGGTGGCCGCCGGATATTCGAGCGCATTGCCCTTGTCACCCGTGTTTCCGACAGCAGCGAAGACCAACGATCCCTTCTGGAGGGCGTACTTCACCGCATCGCTGATGTCCTGGCTGCCCTCCTCGTTCCCCTGGGAAACGCTGATCACTTTGGCACCGTTGTCCGCCGCGAACCGAATTCCGACAGACACGTCATCGCTGAAGTTCTTGTCACCTGTGGCCCCGTTGACCTTGCCCGTGTCATCCGTCATACGAACAGGGAGGATCTTGGCCCCAGGAGCCAGGCCGAAGGCGCCATCGCCTCCACCCGACCTACCGGTACCAGCGACCAGTCCAGCCATTCCCGTGCCGTGACCGTCATAGTCGACGTGTTCATCGCCGGGTGAATCCTCCGCCAGGTCCTTACCCTTGAGCACTTGGCCGAGCAGATCAGGATTCGAGGCATCGACACCGGAGTCGATGACTGCCACGGTCACGCCCTCGCCCGTGCTCGTCTCCCACATCTGCTCGGCCTGCATCGCGTCGAGATGCCACTGGTCGGAACGTACGGAGTCCGCACGAGCGGGTACGGCTCCGATTAGCAGCAACCCGACAACGGCCGAGGCCACGGTTCCCGGGCGCGCGACTCCCCCGTTGGTGCTTCTGCTGATCCGCATCCGATTCCTTCGCCAGTTACTCAGTCGACGACCGGCGGCACGATACGCCGGCCGTTCTGCTGCCAGGTCTCCTCGTCCTCGACAAGGTAGTCCGGCCTCTCGCCCCTCGGCTCACGGCGCGAGTCGCCCGGGCGCTGGGGAGTGAGGGCTCCACCACGGCCCACCGGCCCGGCCCCTCGTGCGCCTTGAGCCGGTCCCCCGCCCCTGACCAGGCCGCTGCCTCCGGGCGTGAACGGGCGGCCGCTGGTGGTCCCCTGTTGCTGCGGACGGCCACCCACGATTCCGCCGGTTTCGCCCGCCAGGCGGCGACCACCCGTCATGCCGTTCTGGCCACCGATGGGGCCGCTCATACCCGGGCCGTGCCCCATGGGTGCACGGCCGCCGTGAGACGCTTCGCCACCGATCACGGTGCCACGGGGAAGGCCCACCACCGGCTTGCCCGCAGTTGGTGGCACCGGGCGGCCACCCACGATTCCGTTCTGGCCCGGCGGTCGGCCGATGGCGCCAGGGCCGGAGGTCGCACTCGTCACGGGAGGCATGGGCAGGCGCGAAGTGCCTGCCTGCCTTCCTCCGCCGCTCGCCGTGGGCGGCACCCGCGGGCCACCCGCGACAACTGGCGGGACGCCGCCGATCACCGGCGGCAGGCCGCCATCGCCCCTTCCTGCGCCCGGCATGCTCGGCGGAGTGGCCGAAGGGACGGCCGGAGCGTCCGGCAGCGTGGCGACACTGTCGATTTCCATGCCCACGGGACGAGACACCGCAGTGCCCGCAGGTGAAGGCACGTACGCCGCTCCCGGCGTTACCGCCTCCCTGACCGACGAATCAGAAGCCTGCGCATACACCGCCGAGCCGCCCCCGGACCCACCAGTGGCTCCGCCGGCTACCCCACCCGTGACTCCGCCCGTCGCTGCGCGGTCATAACCTTGCTCGCCACTGCGGTTCGTGTCCCGGTCCGGCACGAACGCCTCCGGCGGCGGGGGGAACTTCGGCACCTCCATGCCCGTGATCCGGTCGTTCGACAGCTCATACGCCTCCGCGAGCTTCTTCATCTCCCGGGCGGCCTCCAGGCGGTTCGCCTCCCTCTCGGCGAGCAACGTCTCCGCCGACGTCCGTGCCACCGCCGAGGCATCCGGGTCGTTCCGAGCCGCGAGTGCCGCGTCCAGGTTCGCCTGTGCGCCTGCGTGCGTGCGGGGAATCGTCACCTGGGCCAGGGCGATCGCGTCGGATGCCTCGGCCAGCCGCTTCGACGCGCCCTCGCCGTACTCAGCCAGGCGCAACGTCGCGTTGGCCAGGTCGGCGGTCCAGGTACGGAACGCGTTCGCGCCCTGGCCCTTCCATTCCACGATCTGCGGACGGATCTTCAACTCCTCCGCGATCTTCTTGATCTCCGCAGCCGCACTCGACAAGCGGTCCGCCGCACCCTGCACGGCCCCGCTGTTGGCCTGGTCGAGCCACTTGAGCATCTGCTCATGTGACATGCCCTCGAACGATGTCCTCTTTCTAGACATCCCGTTCCCCCGTCCCTGCCTCTGTCCGCACCCCTACCGCTCCCGCTCCAGTGACCGCCGCCATCAGTAGTTACCCGTGCTCGCTTCGGGCGTCGGCTTCGCGGTGGGCGGCGGTGTGCCCTGTCCGGCCGGCGGCTCAGGGACGTACTCGCCGCCGTAGTGCTTCTTCGTGCTGTCGCTGATCGCGAGCATGCGGTGGCGGACGTCCTCGTCGAGGTTCTCGTAGCCCTTGTGGGCCGCGAGAACCGCGATGCCCATGCCCTCTATCGAGTGCGAGAGCATCTTCGACAGGTTTTCCAGCTCGGTGATGACCGTCTTGTACGAGCCGTACAGTCCGTTCGCCTCGGCCCATGCCGGATCACCGAACTCGCTGGGCGCCACCCGGTCTTCGCCCAGCTTCCTCGCGTCGGCCGGTGACGCCTTGAGGTCCTCAAGGAGCTCATCGACGCGGTCGCGGAACTTGGTGAACGACGTGAGCTCCGTGTACAGGTCGCCCATCGTGTCCTGCACCGCGCTGATGACGCCGCCGAACGGCCACCCAGGAGCCGGTCCCGTCCCTGACCCCACGTCGCTCGCCACAGTGCCCCTCCCCCGGTTACGACTGCTTACAGCTTCGGAGATCACTGTAGTCAGCATCGCTGACAGCCCGCACCCCTGGGTTGCACGTGCAACGTAAATCAAGCCGTCAGGGCACCGCTCATCCCTTGGGGGTTGTCACCGCGGCCTGCGGCCGGATCGGGAGGCGGTTGACCGGGCGGCCCGTTGCCGAGCGGACTGCTGAGGCGACAGCTGCCGGGGCGGTGACCACCGGTACCGCCGAGGCGGCCTTCGCGCCGAACGGGGCGACGACGTCGCGTTCCTCGACCAGTTTCACGATGCGAATGTCCGGTGCGTCGAGAGCTGTCGGCAGCGCGTACCCCGTGAGGTCCGGGTGCCGGATCAGGCCACGGGCGGTGCGGAGGTTCTCCGTCAAGGCCGCGCCGATGCCCTGGGTGACCCCCGCCTCTATGCGGACCGCCAACTGGGCCGGGTTCAGCACTCGGCCCACGTCCTGGGCGACCGCCATCTCGACGACCCGGATCGAACCGAGCTCGATGTCGACGTCCACCACCGCGCGGATCGCGCAGAAGGCGAGGCCGACGAACGCGTCTCCCTGGCCGGATTCGTCCAGGGGTTCGGTCGGGTGGGGGCGGCACTGGGCGGTGGCCCAGAGTTCCTTGCCCTCCATGGCCTCCATGACCGTCGTGGACAGCACACCGTCGTACGAGGTGATCTTGCCGTCCGCGATCTGGAGCAGCTCCGTCGACATGCCGAACTTGTGGGCCAGCGGCTGGAGGAGCTGGGTGCGCACCATCTTCGCGGCCCGCTCCACCGCCCCGCCGGAGACCCAGGTGTGGCGGCCGTGCGTCGCCGGGCCCGCCGGGGGCTGGTCGGTGTCGACCGCGGCCACGTGGACCTCTTCGATGCCCAGGGTCTCCTGCACGATCTGCCGGGCGAGGGTCGAGAAGCCCTGGCCTGTTTCGACCGCTGCGCAGATGACCGTGGCGATGCCGTCGTGGACCCGGACCGTGGCCGTGGAGACCTCGTCGGTGCCCTCGGCGCCGAGCATGTGGACCATGCCGAGCGCGTACCCGACCCCACGCCGTACGGCGCCGGGCTCGCCCGCGCCCTCCGGGCCGCCGGGCAGCAGCCAGTCCTCCTGCGCGATGTCCTTCGGCAGGGCGGGCAGCGGGAAGTCCCGTACGGCCCTGAGCAGTTCCGCGACGGGCGCGGGGCAGGTCACGGTCTGGCTGGTGGGGAGGATGTCGCCGGTGGACAGGACGTTGCGCAGGCGCAGTTCGGCCGGGTCGATGCCCAGTTTGGCCGCCAGCTTGTCCATCTGGCCCTCGTAGGCCGCGCAGACCTGCATGGCGCCCTCGCCGCGCACATGGCCGGAGGGCGGGTTGTTCGTGCGGACGGCCCAGCCCTCGATGAAGGCGTGCGGGACGACGTACGGGCCGCAGGCGAAGGCGACCGCGGCGGCGAGCGACTCGGATGAGGCGTCCGCGTACGCGCCCGCGTCGAGGAGGATCTGGGCCTCGACCTTGACCAGGCGGCCCTCGGCGTCCGCGTGGTGGCGGTAGCGCAGGAGGGTCGGGTGGCGGTGGGCGTGGCCGAGGAAGGACTCCTCGCGGGTGGCGGCCAGCTTGACCGGGCAGCCGGTGCGCAGGGCGAGCAGGCCCAGCGGGATCTGGAAGCCGGGGTCCTCGCGGTCCCCGGTCGCGCCGGGGACACCGGTGACGACGACCTTCACCCGGTCCGGCTCCAGGCCGAAGCACGCGGCGGCCAGGTCGCGGTCGGTGTGCGGGTCGGTGGAGGCCGTGTAGATCTCCACGCCGCCGTCGGGGCGGGGCACCGCGAGACCGGCCTCGGCGCCGATCGGGGCGGGGTCCTGCCGGCCGATGCGGTACAGGCCGTCGACGACGACCTCGCCCTCGGCCTCCGGGTCGCCGTAGCGCAGCGGGATGTGGCGGATGAGGTTGCCGTCCGGGTGGAGGGGTTCGGCTGCGAACGCCTTCTCCGGGTCGGTGACCGGTTCCAGGACCTCGTACTCGACGGCGATGGCCGCGGCGGCCAGGCGTGCCGTGTCCGGGTGGTCGGCGGCGACGGCCGCGATGGGCTCTCCGTGGTGGCGCACCAGCTCGGAGGCGAACACGGGGCGGTCCACGACCTGGCGGCCGTACGAACCGTCCCCGGGGATGTCCTCGTGGGTGACGACCGCGCGTACCCCCGGCATCCCGGCCGCCGCCGAGGTGTCGATGGACAGGATGCGGGCGTGCGGATGCGGGGAGCGGAGTACGGAGGCCCAGAGCAGGCCCTCGGCCCAGAGGTCGGCCGCGTAGGGGAAGGTGCCCTCGGTCTTCGCGCGGGCGTCGGCCGGGGGGAGTGAGGCACCCAGGCCGAGCGCGGGCGGCTCCTGGTCCGGGCCGGAGCCTGGACGGGTGCTGTCCTGGTACGTGGTGCGGGTGGCGCTGGTCGCGTTGGCCGCGGTGGCTGCGTCGCTGCTCACGCCGCCTCCTTGTCATTCGCCCCGCTGCGGCAGCAGCTGTGGTCGGCCGGTGGGGTCGCGCTCGGGACGGCGGATTGCCTGTGTGCGTCGCTCACAGGTCGCCTCCCTCGCGCGGCTGAGGCTGGACACTACCGGCGCCCGGGGCGCCTGGTGCGGGATGCGTGCTTCGCCGGCCGGCTCGGACCCGGCCGCCTCCGCGCTCGCCTCGCGCCCCGCGATCACCTGGGCCACGGCGTCGAGCACACCGCGGTAGCCGGAGCAGCGGCAGAGGTTGCCGCACAGGGCCTTGCGGGTCTCCAGCTCGGAGGGCGCGTGGTTGCCCTCCAGGAGGTCGTGGATGGTCATGGCCATGCCTGGGATGCAGAAGCCGCACTGGACGGCTCCGCACGCGGCCAGGGCCCGCTGCACGTCGGACGGCTCGCCACCTGCCGCGAGGCCCTCGACCGTACGGACCTCGCTGCCCGCCGCCGTGGCCGCGGGGACCAGGCAGGAGGCGACGAGACGGCCGTCGACCTGGACGTTGCAGGCGCCGCACTCGCCCTGCGAGCAGCCGTCCTTGGCCCCGGCGAGGCCGAGGCGCTCGCGCAGCACGTAGAGGAGTGACTCGCCGATCCAGGAGTCGCTGACGGGGCGGTCGGTGCCGTTCACGTGCAGGACGTACGAGGCGGAGGGGTGGTCACTCGGAGCACTCTCGGCACTCCCGGCGCTGCCCGCGCTACCAGCACTGCCGGCATCCGCGGCCGGGTCGGCCACCGCCGCGGCGTCCTGGCCGGGTGCGGGCTCGGCCGGGTCGTCCGTCTGCGACGTGGCGGTGTCGGGGGCCGGGGTGGGCGTGGACGGGAATCCGGTGAGCCCGGCCGGGTCGCCTGAGCCGGTGGGGTCGGCGGGCTCCACGGTTCCGGTGCCCCCGGAGGTCTCCGGCGCCTCGGGTACCTCCGCAGTGTCCTGGGGTACTTCGTCGGAGGCGGCCCGGGCCGCCTCCTCGGGCTCTTCGGGCTCCTCGGGGCGCTGGGTCGCCCAGGGCGCCGGTGCGCCACCGGGCAGGGTGGCCGGCGGGGCCGTGTCCGTGTACCACCGCGAGGCCGGGGACGAGGCGGCGAACTCGCCGGACTCCTCCGGGAGGTCGCCCTCGGCCACCGGGATCGTCCACTGCCCGGTGTGACCGGCCGGCTCCGCCCCGGGGGTGGGCGCGGCGGCGACCGTCACCTCGGTGAACTCCCAGGGGGCCGTCGACGGGGGCGTGACCGGGTACTCCCGGCGCTCCTGCTCGTGCTCCTGGTGCTGGTGGTTCGGGTCCGGCCAGTGCACCGAGGAGGGTGCGGCCCGCTCACCGGCCGACGCCCCATCGGGGGCGTAAGGGTGCTGCTCCTGCGGGGCGTGCGGGTGCTGTGCCTCCGGGTACGGCGGCTGCACGACCCAGCTGCCCGTCGCCGCCGGGTCCACGCCGGCGGCCGGTGTCAGCGGCAGGATCATCGGCGGTACGTACCCGTGGCCGGGGGCGGCCAGCGGGTCGTTGGCCAGGTCCTCCGGGGGCAGGTGGACGAACGCCGTGGCCTCCGCGTCGTACTCGCCGCTCTGCGGGGTCGGCTGCCAGCCGCCGTACTGCTGTGCGTACGGGTCGTGCTGGTCCTGCTGTCCGGTGGGGTCTTCGTTGCTCACGACAGTGCCCTCCCGAGCGCGCGTCGGGCCAGCGCGGCGACGGTGCGGCGCAGATGCTGGATGGCCGGGGGCAGGGGCGGGGCGTCCGCCCCGTCGGCCGGCGGGTCGGGGTCGGGGACGCAGGCCGCGGCGACGTACTCGCCGAAGGCGGCCAGCGCGTCGGGGGCCAGGCCGCGTTCGCCGTCCCAGTCGATCAGGGAGGCGATCCAGCGCTCGGCCTCCAGGGGCCGCAGCGGCATCGGCGCGACGGCGCCGACCGCGCAGCGCACTCCGCGCCTGGCCGGGTCGAGGACGATCGCCACCGATGCGGTCGCACGGCCGGGGCCGGTGCGGCCCGTGGCCTTCAGGAAGACCTGCGGGGCGTGCAGCAGCGGCACGCGCACGAAACCGATCAGCTCGGCGGGCAGAAGCATCTCGCGGCCGGCCAGCAGGTGCGAGACCGGGATCTCCCGGCGGGCGCCGCCGGGGCCCGCGACGACCAGCTCGGCCTCCAGGGCGGCCAGTACCGGCAGGGAGTCGCCGGTCGGTGCCGCGCCGGCGATGTTGCCGCCGAGCGTCCCGGCGTTGCGGATCTGCGGCGGGCCCGCGGCGCGCGCGGACGCGGCGAGCGCGGGGATGAGCGCGGCGAAGTCGGGCCGCCCCATGCGCGCGTGGGTCAGTCCCGCGCCGAGCAGCGCGTGGCCGTCCTGGTAGTGCCAGCCGCGCAGTTCGCTGATCCGCCCGAGGCCGACCAGGCCCGAGGGGCGCAGCAGCCCCTTGTTGACGGCCGACATCAGGTCCGTGCCACCCGCCACAGGTACGGCGGCGGGCATGGCACCGAGTGCCGCCACGGCCTCGTCGAGCGAGGCCGGAAGCGTCACCGACTGCATCGCCTGCGGTGCGTGAGTGGTCAACCCAGCTGCCCCTTTCCGGTCTCCCGGCTGTCCCGCCTGTTCCGCCGTACGGTACGTGCTCACAGCCCGGACATGGCAACTCTGGCACATCTTCCGAGCGGCTCGACGCGAGGGTCCGCGAAGGAGGTTTCCGCCCCTGACCGGGAGGATGGTCCCGTTTCGCGCGCCTTCGGCGCGGAGTGCGGATTGCCACTCTTCAGCGCTTCTCGTACGACTTGCCCCCTTCCTCCCCACACCGGGAGGTGCTTACACGTTGGGGGCGTTCCCTCGATCGGGCGGCCGAGAACTCCGGGCCGCAGCTGACCGGGCAGCGGGCCGCCCGGCGGCCGGTAGCCGACTCCGAGGGCGTCGAGCCGGGCGTAGTGGGAGGCCATCCGGCGTTCAAAACCGGCGAAGTCCCGTTCGGCGGGGGCCGGGAGCCGGGACCAGGCGACCTCGGCGAAGGCGGCGAGCCGGGGGAAGACCTGGTAGTCGACGCGGGCGCGGTTCTGCATCACCTCGGTCCACACGTTGGCCTGGGTGCCCAGGATGTGACGGACCGCCGCGTCGGAGAGGCCCGGGGGTACGGGTTCAAAGCGGTAGACGTCTTCCAGCGTGCGTACGTATCCGATGGGCATCGGCTCGTCGGTGCCGCCGTGCTGACGGTGGTCCAGATACACCTGCTGCTCCGGGCACATCACGACGTCGTGGCCGGCCTCCGCGGCGGCGACGCCTCCCGCGTACCCCCGCCACGAGGAGACGGCCGCGCCCTCCGCGAGGCCGCCCTCCAGGATCTCGTCCCAGCCGATGAGGCGCCGTCCGCGTGCGGAGAGCCAGCTGTCGAAGTGGCGGATGAACCAGGACTGGAGCTCCTTCTCGTCCGCCAGGCCGAGTTCGGCGATCCGGGCCTGAGCCGTCGCGGACTCCTTCCACTGGTCCTTGGGGCACTCGTCGCCGCCGACGTGGATGAACGGCGAGGTGTCCGCGGGGAAGAGGTCGAGGATCTCCTCGAAGACGCCCTCGTAGAACCGCAGGACGGTGTCGGTGGGGGCGAGTACGTTCGGGCTGACGCCCCAGTTGTCCCAGACGGGCAGGGTGCTCGTGTCGATGACGTCGGTGTTGCCCAGCTCGGGTAGGCGCTGATGGCGGCCTGCGAGTGGCCCGGGATGTCGATCTCCGGGACGACCTGGATATGCCGCGCGGCCGCGTACGCCACGATCTCGCGGATGTCGTCCTGGGTGTAGTAGCCGCCGTGCGGGGTCTCGTCCCACAGATCCGATGCGCGGTGGCCGTACTTGGTACGCGCGCGCCAGGCTCCGGCCTCGGTGAGCCGGGGGTGGCGCCTGATCTCGACGCGCCATCCCTGGTCGTCGGTGAGGTGGAAGTGGAAGACGTTCAGCTTGTGGGCGGCGAGGAGGTCCAGGTAGCGCAGGACGTCGTCCTTGGGCAGGAAGTGCCGGGAGACGTCGAGCATGAGGCCGCGCCAGGGGAAGCGGGGGCTGTCCTCGATCTCCGCGACGGGAAGGGCGGACGGGCCGCCGGGGCCGACTGGGGCGCTGCGGAAGGCTTCGGGCCCCAGGAGCTGGCGGAGGGTCTGCGCGCCCCAGAAGACGCCCGCGGGGCTGCCTCCGGTGATCTCGACGCCCAGGCCGGGGCCGGTGCGCAGCCGGTAGCCCTCGGGTTCCAGCGCGGGGTCCAGGCGCAGCCGGACGGTGTGCCCGGCGCGTTCGGCGTCCGCCGGCCCCGGTGCGAGCGGCAGGCCGTAGGCCGCTCCGACGGTGGCGCGCAGCCACCGCTCGGTGGTCTCGGTGCCGGGCTGCGCCGAGATGGTCGTGGACGGGCCCAGGAGGAAGCCGTTCGGGCCCTGGTCGTCGGTGTGCGGGGGCGCGGGGATGTGGGTTCGCACAGGTGCGGGAACGAGGTGGTGCACGTCAGTCCTTAACCGCTCCGCCGAGTCCCGAGACCAGGCGTCGCTGTACGAGTACGAAGAAGACCAGCACGGGAACGGTCATCACCGTCGAGGCTGCCATGATCCCTCCCCAGTCGTTCTCGTCCGGTTTGAAGAAGACCAGCAGCGCCATCGGGAGCGTCGACTGGGAGGTGTCGCTGATGAGGAAGGACTTGGCGAACAGGAAGTCGTTCCAGGTCGAGATGAACGAGAAGACGCTGGTCGCCACGAGGCCGGGGAAGACCAGCGGGAAGAGGATCTGCCACAGGAAGCGGGTGCGGCTCGCCCCGTCGATGTAGGCGGCCTCCTCCAGCGCCTCGGGGACGGCCCTGACGAAGCCGCGGAGCATCCAGATGGCGAACGGCAGCGAGAAGGCGAGGTGCGGCAGGATCAGCGATCCCAGCGTGTTCAGCTGCCCGAAGTCCCGCATCAGGAAGAACAGCGGGATGGTCAGCGCCTCGACCGGCACCATCTGCGCGACCAGGAACATGATCAGCAGCGTCGTGCGGAACTTGAAGCGGAACCGGGTAACCGCCGTGGCCGCCAGGAAGGCGATCAGCGCGGACGCGATGACGACCGTGCCCGCGACGAGCAGGCTGTTGAGGAAGTAGCGGCCGAAGTCCTGCTGTTCGAAGACCCGGCGGAAGGAGTCCAGGGAGGGGGACAGTGTCCAGGGGCGGGCTTCGGTGGACTGGATCTCGCCCGCCGGCTTGAAGGCCGAGAGCACCATCCAGTAGAGCGGGAAGGCGACGGCGGCGGCGATGAGCAGGGCCGCGGCCTCGGCGGCCAGCCGGCCGGGCCTGCGGACCCGGAAGCGGGTGCTGAGCGTGCTCACAGTTCTTCTCCCTGGCGCCGGACGAGGCGCAGATAGACCAGGGTCACGGCCAGCAGGATCACCAGCATGACGACGCCGATCGCCGAGCCGAGGCTGTACTGCGAGGACGCGAACGCCTTCTGGTACGCGTACACGTTGAGCACCAGGTTCTGGCCGGCGATGCCCCCGCCGTTGGTCATGACGTAGATCTGGGTGAACACCTTGAAGTCCCAGATGATCGACTGGATGGTGACGACGACCAGGATCGGCCGGAGCATGGGTGCCGTGACCGACCGCCAGATCCGCCACTGCGAGGCGCCGTCCAGCGAGGCCGCCTCCAGCACCTCGGTGGGGATCGCCCGGATGCCCGCGTAGACGGTCACCATCACGAACGGGAACGAGCACCAGAGCACTTCCAGCAGGACCAGGGCGAAGGCGCTGTAGCGCCCGTACGTCCAGGAGAAGTCGCCGAGTCCCAGCACCCGGTTGACCGGCCCGAAGTCGGGGTCGAAGAGGAAGACCCAGACGGTGGACCCGGTGACCGCGGGGGTCGCCCAGGCGCCGAGGGCGGCCATCATGAGCGCGAGCCGGGGCAGCGCCCGGACCCGCGTCAGCAGGACGGCGAGCGCGCAGCCGGTCATCAGGGTGGCGAGCACGCAGGCCGCGGCGAAGACCACGGTCGCGAGGAGCACCTGCCAGAACTGGCTGTCGCCGAAGAGGGCCGTGTAGTTGCCGAACCCCTTGAACGTGGTCGGCTCGCCGCCGCTGACCTGGGCCTGGGTGTACTCCAGGAAGGAGATCAGGCCCAGCTGGTGGATCGGGTAGACGAGGAGTCCGCCGAGGAGGACCAGCGCGGGCAGGAGGTAGAGCCAGGGGGTCCAGCCGGGCCGCCGCGCGGGTGAGACGGGGCGGCGGCGCCGAGGCGGGCGCGGGCGTGCGCCGCCCGCCCCGGCGGTCCCGGCGGGGGCCGGAGCCTTGTACGTCGTGCTGTTCGCGGTCATCGTCAGCCCGCGGCGGCGAACGCCGCGTCCATCTTCTTCGCGGCGTCGTCCGACGCCTGTGCCACGTCCTTACGTCCGCTGACGATCTCCTGGAACATCGTCGGCAGGACGAGCGAGGCGTCTATCTGACCCCAGCCGGGGGAGGCGGGGACGAACTTGGCGCCCGCGTTGAGGGTCTGGACGAACGGGGCGATGAACGGCTCCTTCTTCGCGGCGTTGTCCCGTACGTCGGTGTACGTCGGCAGGAAGCCCATCGCGTCGAAGAGCCTGGCCTGCGTCTGCTTGCCGGCCAGCGACTTCATCAGCTCCACCGCCAGGGTGCGGTGCGCACTGCTCTTGAGTACGCCGATGTTGTTGCCGCCCGCGAACGCCGGGGCGATCGAGCCGGGTGCGACTCCGGGCAGCGGCACGACCGCGTACTTGCCCTTGACCGCGCCCGCCTCGACCGCGGTGTGGCTGAAGTCGCCGCCGATGGCCATGGCCGCCTTGCCCGAGGCGAAGGCGGTGACGGTCGCGTTGCCGCCCATGGAGGCGCACTTGGCGGCCGGGCAGTTGGCGTCCCCGAAGAGCGAGGTGTAGGTCTCGATGCCCTTGCGGGCCTTGTCGCTGTTGATGGCCGCCTTGTAGGTGCCGCCGCTCTCGTTGGCCAGTTCGCCGCCGCCGGCCCAGATGAACGGCATCGCGCCGTAGGTGTAGGCGCCCCCGACCGCGAGGCCGTACAGGTCGGGCTCGGCCTTGTGGACCTTCTTCGCGGTGGAGATCAGCTCGGCCTGGGACTTGGGGACCTCGATGCCCAGGTCCTCGAAGACGTCGGTGCGGTAGTAGAGCGCCCGTACGCCGACGAAGAGCGGGGCTCCGTAGACCTTGCCGCCTACCGTCACGGACTGCCGGGCGACCGGGTCGGTGTCCTTGGCCTCGTCCCAGGCCGCGAACTCCTCGCTCACGTCGGCGAGGCCGCCGTCCTTCACGTAACCGGCCGTGTCGGTGTTGCCGTACTCGATGAGGTCCGGGGCGCTCTTCGGGTCGTTGAAGGCGGCCTTGATCCGCTGGGCGCGGGTGTCGACGGGGATGTACTCGACCTCGACCTCCGTGGCCTTGTGGCTCTTCTCGAAGGCGGCGACGGCCGCGTCGACGACCTGCTCCTTGGGCTTGTTGCCGACCTCCTGGAACAGCCAGACGCGGAGCGTGCCGGACTTCTCGTCGCCCTTGGCGCTGGTGTCGGAGGTCTGCGGTGCGCAGGCGGTGGCGGTGAGGCCCGCCAGCAGCAGCGCCGCAGTGGGGGCGGCAATTCGGGCAGAAAGATTCATCGGGGCCCCTACCGGTCAGTCGTTGCATCATGCGCAACGCGCGTTTCGTTCTGCACAACTGGCAGGAGAGTAGGTGCGCATCCGGACGCCGACAAGTGGTCTCAACCACTCTGTGACCAGCGGAAGCAGCCCGTGCAACGCGAAGGACCCCCGGGGCGCGTCACCGCGCCCCGGGGGTCCTGTCACAGGCCGTGCGTACATGCTCTTACGAACGCGAACGCGAACGCGAACGCGAACACGGACCGGTACGGAACGGTGCGGACTACTTCTTGTCCTTGCCGCCCTTGCCCTTGTCCTTGTCGCCGCCGGCGCCCATGGACTCGTAGATCTCCTTGCACATGGGGCAGACCGGGTACTTCTTGGGGTCGCGCCCCGGAACCCAGACCTTGCCGCACAGCGCCACCACGGGGGTGCCCTCCAGGGCACTCGCCATGATCTTGTCCTTCTGGACGTAATGGGCGTAGCGCTCGTGGTCGCCGTCGCCGTGCGACACCTGTGGTGCCGGCTCAACGAGGGTCCCCGTACCTGCCCCGGGTTCGGGCTCAAGAGTGCTCATAACCGCCAAGGGTACTGAAGGCCGCGCCGTGCCGGAGCCGCCAGGTACGCCGGGCCCCGCGGCCGGTCCCGCGCGGGCCGCGCACCCGTACGGCGACCGGCCGCGCGTCAGTTCAGCGAGGGGTCGTCCGGGTACGTCGCGATCATCGCCAGCTCGCTGCGCTGACGCCGCAGGACCGCCCGCCAGAGGTGCTCCGGGCGGGGCGATGAGACGTCGCCCGGCTCGGACTCGACGACGTACCAGGCGCCGTCCCCGAGCTCGGCCTCCAGCTGACCCGGCCCCCAGCCCGCGTACCCGGCGAAGATCCGCAGCGATCCGAGAGCCGCGGCCAGCAGTTCGGGCGGCGTCTCCAGGTCGACCAGGCCGATCGCCCCGTGCACGCGCCGCCAGCCGAGGGGCCCGTGGTCGCCGGGGATCACGGCCACGCCGAGCGCGGAGTCCAGCGAGACGGGTCCGCCCTGGAAGACCACGTCCGGCTCACCGGCGAGTCCGGCCCAGGGCGCGAGGATGTCACCGACGCCGACCGGGGTCGGGCGGTTCAGGATCACGCCGAGCGAGCCCTCCTCGTCGTGGTCGAGGAGCAGCACCACCGCGCGGTCGAAGTTCGGGTCCGCCAGGGCGGGCGCGGCCACGAGCAGCCGCCCTGTGAGCGAGGACACCTCGGTCATGGCAGAAATGATCCCGCATCATCGGCCTCCGCGGATACCAGGTGGACCCGCTCATCCCGCAGCGGTGCCGAAGTGGTCCCTGAGCGGTCACCAGTGCAGCTCAGGGGCGCACGGGTGCACGGAGAGCGCACGGTTCCGGGGCCGATCCGGACCGTCACCCTCCGCCAGGAACACTGCGCGGAGCGTGTTGTGGCGGATTCATGACGTCGTCCCGCCCCCGTTGCCCTTACGGAAGGGGGGTAGGAGGCCATTACCCTTTTCGATGGCCCCCGCCCGACCACTCCGGAACGCGAGATTCATGACCGGCACAGACGATGTCCTGCTTGTCCACGGCGGAACCCCGCTGGAAGGCGAGATCCGCGTCCGCGGCGCCAAGAACCTGGTGCCCAAGGCGATGGTCGCCGCGCTGCTCGGAAGCGGGCCGAGCCGGCTCCGCAACGTGCCCGACATCCGTGACGTACGGGTGGTGCGGGGACTTCTGCAGCTGCACGGCGTGACCGTCCGCCCCGGTGACGAGCCGGGCGAACTGATCCTCGACCCGTCCCACGTCGAGAGCGCGAACGTCGCCGACATCGACGCCCACGCGGGCTCGTCGCGCATCCCGATCCTCTTCTGCGGCCCTCTGCTGCACCGCCTGGGCCACGCCTTCATCCCGGGGCTCGGCGGCTGCGACATCGGCGGCCGGCCCATCGACTTCCACTTCGAGGTGCTGCGCCAGTTCGGCGCGACGATCGAGAAGCGCGCGGACGGCCAGTACCTGGAGGCCCCGCAGCGGCTGCGCGGCACGAAGATCCGGCTGCCGTACCCGTCCGTGGGCTCCACCGAGCAGGTGCTGCTGACGGCCGTGCTGGCCGAGGGCGTCACCGAGCTGTCCAACGCGGCCGTGGAGCCGGAGATCGAGGACCTCATCTGCGTACTGCAGAAGATGGGCGCGATCATCTCGATGGACACCGACCGGACCATCCGGATCACGGGTGTGGACCGGCTCGACGGTTACACGCACCGGGCCATCCCGGACCGCCTCGAGGCCGCCTCCTGGGCGTCCGCCGCGCTGGCGACCGAAGGCAACATCTACGTGCGCGGCGCCCAGCAGCGCTCGATGATGACCTTCCTGAACACCTTCCGCCGGGTCGGCGGGGCCTTCGAGATCGACGACGAGGGCATCCGCTTCTGGCACCCGGGCGGCGCGCTGAACGCCATCGCCCTGGAGACGGACGTGCACCCCGGGTTCCAGACCGACTGGCAGCAGCCCCTGGTGGTGGCGCTGACGCAGGCCAGTGGCCTGTCCATCGTCCACGAGACGGTGTACGAGTCGCGGCTCGGCTTCACCTCGGCGCTCAACCAGATGGGCGCGCACATCCAGCTCTACCGCGAATGTCTGGGCGGCTCCGACTGCCGCTTCGGCCAGCGCAACTTCCTGCACTCGGCGGTCGTGTCGGGGCCCACGAAGCTCCAGGGCGCCGACCTGGTCATCCCCGACCTGCGCGGCGGCTTCTCGTACCTGATCGCCGCTCTGGCGGCGCAGGGCACCTCCCGGGTGCACGGCATCGACCTGATCAACCGCGGCTACGAGAACTTCATGGAGAAGCTCGAGAAGCTCGGCGCGAAGGTCGAGCTGCCGGGCGGGGCGCTCGTCTAGCAACGGCGCGCAGCGGCACACGACGGACGGCGGCGGCCCCCTGGGAGGGGGCGGCCGCCGTCCGTCGTGTGCGGGGGCCCTGGAGGCCCCGCACACGGCGAACGGCGAGGAGCGGCCGCCCCCGTACGGGGACGGCCGCTCCTCGTCTGCTGCTCGGGGCCTTACTTGCCCTTGGCGGCTTCCTTGAGCTTCGAGCCCGCGGAGACCTTCACGCTGTAACCGGCGGGGATGTTGATCGGGTCGCCGGTCTGCGGGTTCCGAGCGGTGCGAGCGGCACGGTGGGTGCGCTCGAAGGTCAGGAAGCCGGGGATGGTGACCTTCTCGTCGCCCTTGGCGACGATCTCTCCGACGGTCTCGGCGAGCGCGGCCAGCACGGCGTCGGCGTCCTTGCGAGTCACCTCGGCGCGGTCGGCCAGGGCGGCCACCAGCTCACTGCGGTTCATGTTTGTACTCCCGTGTTCTTCTTGCCTGTGAGGCGTGAGATCGAAGCCGATGCTGCCAGGGCCCTCTGACAGTCCCCGGACCCGGGTCTGATGTCAGACCCTCTCGCCCGAATACGCATCCTGCCCCCACCAGCGGCGGGAAAGCCAATCCGGAACTCTCCGGAGTCACACGAAAAGCGCCACGACTTGCCCGTGGTGACGTTCCGTCGACTCCCGGAAGCGGTCCGCAGCGGATGCCGGGCTCTGCGGGGCCGGGCCCAGCGGGGCCCGCTGCCCGCCACCCTAAAGGGGCGTTTGGGACGCCGCGACCCGCGACGCGCCGTACGGCGGCGCGGGTGAGGCAGGGCACCCTCCGCGCCGGCCGTGGCCGGCCGGCGCGGAGAGCGCCTCTCAGGCGAGTTCCGAGGTGCTCTCGGCGGCGGCGCCCGCGGCCTTCGCGGCGGCGCGGACGGCCCCCGCGACGGCTCCGGCGACCTTGTCGTTGAAGACCGAGGGGATGATGTAGTTCGCGTTCAGCTCCTCCTCCGCGACGACGTCCGCGAGGGCGCCGGCGGCGGCGAGCATCATCTCCGTGTTGACGGTGCGGGACTGAGCGTCCAGCAGACCGCGGAAGACGCCCGGGAAGACCAGCACGTTGTTGATCTGGTTGGGGAAGTCCGAACGGCCGGTGGCGACGACCGCGGCCGTGAGGCGGGCGATCGCGGGCTCGACCTCGGGGTCCGGGTTCGCGAGCGCGAACACGATGGCGCCCTCGGCCATGGCGGCGACGTCGTCGCCGTTCAGGACGTTGGGGGCGGAGACGCCGATGAAGACGTCAGCGCCGACGACGGCCTCCTTGAGGGTGCCGGTGACGCCCTCCGGGTTGGTGTTGTCCGCGATCCATCGCAGCGGCGAGTCGGGGTCGGCGGAGACCAGGTCCTCGCGGCCCGCGTGCACCACGCCGTGGATGTCGGCGACGACGGCGTGCTTGACACCTGCGGCGATGAGCAGCTTCAGGATGGCCGTACCGGCCGCTCCCGCGCCGGACATGACGACCCGTACGTCCCCGATCTCCTTGGTGACCACGCGCAGGGCGTTGGTCAGGGCGGCGAGGACGACGATGGCGGTGCCGTGCTGGTCGTCGTGGAAGACGGGGATGTCCAGGGCCTCGCGCAGCCGCGCCTCGATCTCGAAGCACCGGGGGGCGGAGATGTCCTCCAGGTTGATGCCCGCGAAGCCGGGGGCGATGGCGCGGACGATGGCGACGATCTCGTCGGTGTTCTGCGTGTCCAGGCAGATCGGCCAGGCGTCGATGCCCGCGAAGCGCTTGAACAGGGCCGCCTTGCCCTCCATCACGGGGAGCGCGGCCATCGGGCCGATGTTCCCCAGGCCGAGCACCGCGGAGCCGTCCGTCACGACTGCGACGGAGTTGCGCTTGATGGTGAGGCGGCGGGCGTCCTCGGGGTTCTCGGCGATAGCCATGCACACGCGGGCGACACCCGGGGTGTAGATCATCGAGAGGTCGTCACGGTTGCGGATGGGGTGCTTGGACGCCATCTCGATCTTGCCGCCGAGGTGCATCAGGAACGTACGGTCGGAGACCTTTCCGAGCACGACGCCCTCGATGTCGCGCAGACCTTCGACGATCTCGTCCGCGTGCGAGGTGGAGGAGGCCGCGATGGTGACATCGATCCGCAGCTTCTCGTGGCCGGAAGCGGTCACGTCGAGGCCGGTGACCGAACCTCCGGAGGACTCCACGGCCGTGGTGAGCTGGGAGACCGCTGTGCCGCTCGCGGGCACCTCCAGCCTGACCGTCATCGAGTACGAGACGCTGGGCGCCGTTGCCATGGCCGAGTCCTTCGCTTTCCTTAGCTTCATTGCCGCGTGGCCGGGGCACTCGCCCGCGGTCACGCTTCCCGATCGTCGCACCTACCGGCGAGTAGCCGGTAATGACTGCCACAGTTCGGAAAGTAGTTTCCACCATACGAGAAGTAGGTGGTTCGGCGGAACCCCCAGCCGCCCGTGAACCCCACCCGCCCCGTGCGGAACACCTCCGGGGCACCTCCCGAACGAAAACAGACCCGCGCCACCGGAAGGTGACGCGGGCCTGTCTTCTTCACTTAGCGGCACCGACCCGCCATGCTCGCCTCGCGGCAAGTGGTCGCTCGAAGCGACGAAGGTTGGGCCCGGGGGCTTGGATCGAGCCGGTGCCGACTCCAGGCTAACAAAGACACCCGGAAAGTGGTCCCCGTAGGGCGGGACGATCGGAAACCGGCCAGCCGGCCGCTCCCCGGCCGGCCCCGGCGGGCTCCCCGGTCACTCCCTCAGCAGGTCCGGCACGCCGTGCGCGTCGGGCAGGTCCCGCTCCCCCGAGACCACCGTGAGCTGCTGCGTGGCGCGGGTCAGCGCCACGTACAGCACCCGCAGGCCGGCCGGTGACTCGTCCGCGATCTCCGCGGGAGAGACGACGACCGTGGCGTCGTACTCCAGGCCCTTCGCCTCCAGGCTGCCGAGCGCCACCACACGCGGCCCGAGCTCCGCGAGCCACTCGCGGGCCTGTGCGCGGCGGTTCATGGCCACGACCACGCCGATGGTGCCGTCCACCTCCGTGAGGAGTCTGCGCGCCTCCGCACGGACGGTGCCGGCCAGGTCCCGGTCGCGCACCGGCTCGAAGCGGGGCTCCACGCCGGTCGAGCGGACCGCGACCGGGGACTCCATGCCCGGCATCGCGAGGGCGAGCACCTTGGCCGCGAGCTCGGCGATCTCCGCCGGGTTGCGGTAGTTCACCGTGAGGGTGAAACGGCGGCGCGGGCGGCCGCCCAGCGCCTCGTCGCGGGCGGCCGCCGCCTCGTCCGGATCGGACCAGGAGGACTGCGCGGGGTCTCCGACGACCGTCCAGGTGGCGTGCCGGCCCCGGCGGCCGACCATCCGCCACTGCATGGGCGTCAGGTCCTGCGCCTCGTCCACGATGACGTGGGCGTACTCGGTGCGCTCCGCCGCCAGCCGCTCGGCCCGCTCCCACTGGGTCTCCTCGCGCTGCGGCATCAGCTCCTCAAGTCCGGTGAGCTGGTCCAGCGGGTCGAACTCGCGCTTGCGCTTCGGCCGGTGCGGGGTGCCCAGCAGGGTCTGGAGCTCGTCGAGGAGCGCCACGTCGTGGACGGAGAGCGGGCCCCTGCCCTCGCTGTCGAGCCGCTTGAGGGAACGGGCGAGGCGCCGCACCTCCCCCTGGTTGAGGATGCGGCGGGCCCACCGGCCGAGCCGCCGCTCGTCGGCCATCGTCGCGAGCACCCTGCGCGGGGTGAGCTCGGGCCACCAGTCGTTGAGGAAGGTGAGGAACGGCGTCTCGGTGGAGACGTCCTCGTCGAAGGAGGAGCGCAGCTCGGCGACGAGCTCGGGGTCGGTGTAGCGGCCCCGCCCCGACGACTTGCTCCACAGTGCGTCCAGCAGCAGCTTGCGGGCGCGCGGGCGCAGCAGGTTGACGGGCGCCGTGCCGCTGAGCACGTTGTTGCGGATGCGCTGGAGCTCGTCGGCCTCCAGTTCGACGCGGGCGCCGAAGGCGACCACCCGGAGCCGGGTGGGGGTGCCGGCGGACCGCGCGGGCTCCGGCTCCTCGTCCCCGAACGACAGCTGGCCGTCCTGGGACGCGGGCTGCGCCCCGGGCTGCTCCAGCGCCCCGCGCGCCGCCTTGCGCAGCACGTGGAGCATCCGGGACGAGCCCTTGACGCGGGCGACGGCCGGTTCGTCGTAGGTGGTGGCGCCCTCCACGCCCGCCGCCTCGTCGGAGAGCGAGCCGACCGCGCGGATCGCGACCTGGCCCTCCTCGCCGAGCGAGGGCAGCACGCCCTCGGTGTAGGCGACGAGGAGCGGGGTCGGCGAGACGACCAGGATGCCGCCGGCGTAGCGCCGCCGGTCCTGGTAGAGCAGGTAGGCGGCCCGGTGCAGGGCCACCGCGGTCTTGCCGGTCCCGGGGCCTCCGGAGACCTCCGTGACGGAGGCGGCGGGGGCCCTGATCACCATGTCCTGCTCGGCCTGGATGGACGAGACGATGTCCCGCATGGTGTGGCTGCGGGCCTGGCCCAGGGCCGCCATCAGCGCACCGTCGCCGATGACGGGCAGTGTGCCGCCGCCCAGGCGCGCGGTGAGCTCCGGGCGCATCAGGTCGTCCTCGACCCCGAGGACCTTGCGGCCCTTGGAGCGGATGACCCGCCGGCGTACGACCCGGCCGGGTTCCTTGGGCGTCGACCGGTAGAACGGCGCGGCCGCCGGGGCCCGCCAGTCGATGACCAGCGGCGCGTAGTCGGAGTCGAGGACTCCGATACGGCCGATGTGGAGCGTCTCCGCGATGTCCGCGGTGTGGTCCGGGCGTACGGCGTCGTCGGCGGGCTCGACGGAGGTGAACGCGCCGTCCGGGCCGCGCTCACCGTCCTTGCCGAGCAGCAGATCGATCCGCCCGAAGAGGAAGTCCTCGAACTCGTTGTTCAGCCGGTTGAGGTGCACCCCGGCCCGGAACACCTGGGCGTCGCGCTCGGCGAGCGCCCCCGGTGTGCCGACCTGGCCCCTTTTCACGGCGTCGTGCATGAGAAATTCCGCCTCGTCGATCTTCTCTTCGAGGCGGTGGTAAACCCGGTCCAGATGTTCTTGCTCGACACCGATTTCCCGGTCCCGCAACGAATCGACAGCGGCATCCTGCGCGGCCACCGGGGCCCCCTTCTGACGTGCACTGGGCAGCCGTCAACCGTACGCGAAGAAGGGCCCGCTCCGCACCTGTGACCAGCGTTGCGATTGCGCGTCGGACCGCCGGGTCCGGGCGCTCGCGGGGGCGGGCGGTGGCCCGGGTGTACCCGCGCTTCGCGGCGTCCCGCTCAGCGGCCGTCCGCGAGGGCTGCCGCCCTGCGGCGGTGCCGGGCGACGCGCTCACGGTTGCCGCAGACCTCGCTGGAGCACCAGCGACGGCGGCGCCCCCGTGAGGTGTCGAGGTAGAGCCGCCGGCAGCTCTCGCCCGCGCAGCGCCGCAGCGCCGCCCTGGACGCCGGGTCGGTGAGCAGGTCGACGCAGTCCCGGGCCACGGCGGCGAGCAGTTCCTCGCAGGCCGGCGGGGCGTTCAGGGTCCGGGTGAGCGCGCCGCCCTCGGCGCGGACCGCGCGCAGTCCGGGCGGCGGTCCGGCGGCGAGCGCGTTGACGCGGTCGAGCGCCGGGTCGTCGCGGGCGCCGGCGAGTTCGGCGGCCAGCAGCCGGGCGAGGCCGGCCCGCAGCTGTCTGAAGCGGGCCACCCAGCTCCCGTCGACCCCGGCGAGCGGCGTCCCGCGGGGCACCAGGCCGGCGGCCACCAGCCACTCGGTGAGCGCCGCGGGCCCGGCGAGCCGTTCGCACGCCCCGGAGGGACCCGCCGCCGTCGCCACCAGGTCCAGGCAGATCCGGCCGGAGTCGAACCGCCGGTCGTACGCGCCCGCCGCCATGAGCCTGTCACCGCCTCGGGTCCCGATGGGGAGTCAGCACCAGAGTGCCCGTCGGAGGGCCGGGCCGGAACCCCTCGCGCCGGGTGAGCGCCTTCCCGGCGCCGCGTACCCACCGCAGGGCCACCGCCGTGCCGGGCGCGGCGCTCCGGTGCGCTCCGGGGCGGGTCAGCGCGGCGGACCGTCGTGCAGGATTCGCTGGAACAGCCGGTGGTCGCGCCACGCGCCGTCGATGTGGAGATAGCGCGGCGCCGTCCCGAACAGCTCGAAGCCGCACTTGGCGAGCACCCGCTGGGACGCGGTGTTCTCCACGACGGTCCCCGCCTCGACCCGGTGCAGCCCGAGTCCGTCGCGCGCGATGTCGCAGACGCGGTGCACGGCGGCGGTCGCGAGCCCCCGGCCCGCCTGGCCGACGTCGACCCAGTAACCGAGCCGGCCGCTGCGGAACGGTCCCCGTTCGATGGAGGAGAGCGTGAACGCGCCGACCGCCTGGTCCTGCTCGTCGGCGACCACCCAGGGCATCACCCGCCCGGCGTCCCGGTCCGCGAGGAGGCCGGTGAGGCGTTCCTCCTGCCCCTCGGTGGTGTAGAAGACCTCGGTGCGCGCGGGCTCCCACGGGCGCATCCAGGCGCGGCTCCGGGTCAGCGCGGCGGCGAGGGAGGGCGCGTCGCCGAGGGCGGCGGGGCGCAGGGTCACCCCTCCCAGCAGGGGGTATACGGAATCCGTCACCCTCCTACGCTATACGCGCGCCTCACTCCCCGTACGTGGCGTCGGCCACGGGGTCGAGCGCCAGCCGGTAGCCGCGCTTGACGACCGTCTGGATCAGCCGGGGTACGCCGAGCGCGCTGCGCAGCCGGGCCATCGCCGTCTCCACCGCGTGTTCGTCGCTTCCGCTGCCGGGCAGCGCGCGCAGCAGATCGGCCCGCGCCACCACCCAGCCGGGCCTGCGGGCCAGAGCGTGCAGGAGGGCCATGCCCGCGGGCGGCACGGGGCGCAGGGCGCCGTCGACGAGCACGGCGTGGCCGCGGATCTCGATCCGGTGGCCGGCGACCGGCAGCGGGCGGGCGGTGCCGGGGAGTTGGGCACAGAGCAGCTGGACGAGCGGGCCCAGCCGGAAGCGTTCCGGCTGGAGGGTGCTGATGCCCCTGTCCTGGAGCGGGAGCGCGGTCACCGGGCCGACGCAGACCGTCATCACGTCGTCCCGCAGCGCGGACAGGATCTCCGGCAGCAGGCCGCGGACCTCGGCCCGGTTCAGGTACGAGGCGGCGGCGGGGGCACTGGTGAAGGTGAGCGCGTCCAGGCCCCGGGAGACCGTGACGTCGAGCATCCGGTCGAGCGGGGCGATGTCCTCCGGGGGCATCCACCGGTAGACGGGGACGCCGACGACCTCGGCACCGGCCGCCAGCAGGGCGTCGACGAACCCGGGCAGCGGTTCACCGTGCAGTTGCAGGGCGATACGGCGGCCCTCGACGCCCTCGCCGAGCAGCCGGTCCAGGACCTCGGCCATCGACTCGGATTCGGGTGACCACGCCTCGGTGAGGCCCGCCGCCCGGATGGCGCCCTTCACCTTCGGACCGCGCGCCAGGAGTTCGACGCCGCGCAGGACCCCCAGCAGCGCCTCCCCGATGCCCCAGCCGTCTGCGGCCTCCACCCAGCCCCGGAAGCCGATCGCCGTGGTCGCGATCACGACGTCGGGGACGTCTTCGATGAGTTCCTCGGTGGCGGCGAGGAGTTCGCTGTCGTCCGCGAGGGGCACGATGCGCAGGGCCGGAGCGTGGAGGACCACGGCGCCCCTGCGCTGGAGGAGTGTGCCGAGCTCCTCGGCGCGACGGGCGGCGGTCACCCCTACCGTGAAGCCCGCGAGGGCCCGTGCTGTGCGTCGTCGTGCATGGCGTGTACCCGGCTCTCGTGTCCCGCTGCTGCTCGGCGGTGCGGAGTTCCGAGACTGCCAACACTGCGTGACAGCCTCGGTTCACTTGTATTTCACACCCGTTACGTCCCCCGGTACGAGCCACCGGCCGGGTCACACCTCGGCGTAGCTGAGCTGCGGCTTCGCCGCCACCGCCGCGGGCCGCCGAAGGTATACCGCCCAGGTGACGCCGAAGCACACCGCGTAGAAGGCGAGGAAGGACCAGAAGGCGGCCGTCCCGGAGCCCGCCGCCTGGAACGACTGCCGGAACGCCAGGTTGATGGCCAGCCCGCCGAGCGCTCCGACGGCTCCGATGAGTCCCATGGCCGCTCCCGAGAGCCGCCGCCCGTACGCCGCGGCCTCCTCGCCGCGCATGCCCTTGCCCACGGCCTTGGCGTGGAAGATCCCGGGGATCATCTTGAACGTCGATCCGTTGCCGAGGCCGGTCAGGACGAACAGTGCGATGAAACCGGTGAGGAAGACCCCGAGGGACTCGGTCCGGGAGGCGTGGACGACGACTCCGGTGGCCGCGGCCATCCCCGCGAAGTTCCACAGGGTGATGCGGGCGCCGCCGTACCGGTCGGCGAGCCAGCCGCCGGCCGGCCGGATCAGTGAGCCGAGCAGCGGTCCGATGAAGGTGAGCGACGCGGCCTGGAGCGGGGTCCGTCCGAACTGGGTCTGCAGGACGAGACCGAACGCGAAGCTGTAGCCGATGTACGAGCCGAAGGTGCCGATGTAGAGCAGCGCCATGATCCAGGTGTGCGGGTCGCGTACCGCTTCCAGCGCGGCCCCGGTGTCGTTCTGCACCGGCCGCAGGTTGTCCATGCGGAACGTGGCGAACAGCGCCGCGACGACGATCAGGGGGATGTAGACCCCGAGCACGATCCGGGGGTACGCGGCCCCCGCCGTGCCGATCACGAGCAGACCGACGAGCTGGACGACGGGTACGCCGATGTTGCCGCCGCCCGCGTTGAGCCCGAGCGCCCAGCCCTTCTTGCGCAGCGGGAAGAAGGCGTTGATGTTCGTCATGGACGAGGCGAAGTTGCCCCCGCCGATCCCGGCGAGCGCGGCCACGGCGACGAAGGTGCCGTACGAGGTCCCCGGTTCCATCACCGCGAACGCGGCGACGGCCGGGACGAGCAGCGTCAGCGCGCTGAACACGGTCCAGTTGCGCCCGCCGAACCGTGCCACGGCGAAGGTGTACGGCACCCGCACGAGCGCTCCGACCAGGGTGGCCGTGGAGATGAGGAAGAACTTCCCGGCCGGGTCGACCCCGTACTCCGGCCCCATGAACAGGACCATCACCGACCACAGGGTCCAGATGGAGAATCCGATGTGCTCCGAGAGCACCGAGAACCAGAGATTCCGCCGGGCGACACGCTCGCCGGTCTCGCGCCAGAAGGTCTCGTCCTCCGGCTCCCACTGTTCGATCCAACGGCCGGTCATCACGCGCCTCCACAGGGTGTCGTGTGCTTGTGTCCCGACCGTATGGAGCGCGCGTTTCGGCGTGGTGCTGCGAGGTGACCGGTAGGCAACCTTGCTCTCACCTGGCGCCGGACGCCCCGGTGAGGGACACGGGGTCAGCGGGCGCGGGCATGACCGCCCGAGCGGGTCCTCGGCGGCTGCGGCGGCTCCTGCCGGTCCTCGCCGGCGCCGTTCGGCCACAGGCGCGGCCGGCGCCGGGCCGCCACGTCCTCGACCCAGCCGACCGCGAGGATCGCCAGGCCCAGGAGCGGCCAGAGGGCGAGCAGGGTGAGCACGGTGTACGAGCTCTCCAGGTACGAGCCGAGGTTGTCGCCGACCCAGGGGACGTTCCACAGCTGGTCGACGAGGTAGGCGCTCGCCATCAGCAGCAGGTTGTGCCAGAGGTAGACCGTCACGGCCCGGTTGTTGGCGAGGGTGACCAGGCTGTCCCACCCGGCGAACCGGCCCGGGAGCCGCCGCCAGGAGGGCGCGTACACCAGGAGGATCACGCAGAAGCCGAAGGACCAGGTGGACTGGGCGAGCGGGATCTCGTCGAGGTTCCAGCCCTCGTCCGTGAGGTGCCCGGAGGCCCACCACAGGCCGAAGCCCATGACGATCGCGGCCGATGACACCACCAGATAGCGCGGGACCTGTTTCAGGAGACCGTCGTGGTGGGCGAAGCCGAGTATCCAGCAGGAGCCGAACACGGCGAAGTCGAGGACCGCCTCGCCGGTGGCCCCGGGGACCGTCACCAGGCCCGTGCCGAGCACGGCGGTGAGGCCGGTCGGGGCGAGCATCGTCACCCACGGCAGCTTGCGGAACGCCTTCAGCAGGAGCGGCGAGGCGATGACGAACCAGAGGTAGGCCCTGATGTACCAGAGCGGCCCCACACCCTGTTCGGCCCAGGACACCTCGAAGAACCCGCCGGGCGATCCGCTCTCCTCGGGGTACGGGGGCGAGCCGGCCGGCAGGAGGTAGCAGCCGAGCCTGACGAACCACCACAGGCCCTCCTCCCGTACGGGCTTCCAGCCGAGCGCGAACATGGCGGGCAGGACGACGGCCGCGAACGCCCACATCGGGGGCAGCAGCCTGCGGAGCCGGTCGCGGACGACGGTGGCGGCGGGCCTGGCCAGCGAGCGGGCCATCAGCGAGCCGGCCAGGGCGAACATGACGCCCATCGACGGGAAGAGCACCGTCAGCCAGGCCCAGCCGAAGAGGTGGAAGAGGACGACGCGGACGAGGGCCACGGCGCGCAGCAGGTCGAGGTAGCGGTCGCGTCCGGGCTTCGCCGCCGGCTCGTCCCGGTGGGGCCGAGCGGCCGGCGGGACGTTCGGGAGCCTCCGGGACCGCTGGGCCTGCTGGTACGGCAGCGGGTGCGCCGCCTGCGGGTACGGCTGGTGCGGATCGGTCATGCCACGGGCCTCCGGTCCCGTCCGGCGGCGGCCCGCCCGGTCCGCTGCGCGCCGGGCGTCCCCACCACTCCCGTACGCCGCAGCTTCTGCCAGCGCAGCCGGCCGCCGGTGAGAGCGGTGATCCACGACTGGAGCAGGACGACGTACATGAGCTGGCGGTACAGGATCTGCTGGAGCGGCAGCGAGATCAGGTGGACCATGCGCTCCCGGTCGAGCCGGAAGGCGTACGCGGCGCAGACCGCCTGCACCACCAGGACGCCGAACCAGGCGGCGACCGTCTTCCCCGTCGGGCCGAAGACCAGTCCGTACAGCAGGAACACGTCGATGAGGGGGGCGAGCAGCGGGGCCACGACCATGAAGAGCGAGACGAAGGGGAGCCCGACCCGTCCGAAGCGGCCCGAGGGGCCCCGCTCGATGACGGCGCGCCGGTGCTTCCAGATCGCCTGCATGGTGCCGTACGACCAGCGGTAGCGCTGGGACCACAGCTGCTGGACGGATTCCGGCGCCTCGGTCCAGGCCCGGGCGTTCTCCGCGTACACGACGCGCCAGCCGTCCCGGTGCAGGGCCATGGTCACGTCGGTGTCCTCGGCGAGGGTGTCATCGCTCATGCCGCCCACCCGGTCCAGCGCCTCGCGGCGGAAGGCCCCGACCGCGCCGGGGATGGTGGGCATGCAGCCGAGCAGGTCGTACATCCTGCGGTCGAGGTTGAAGCCCATCACGTACTCGATGTGCTGCCAGGCGCCGATGAGCGAGTCGCGGTTGCCGACCTTGGCGTTGCCCGCGACGGCCCCGACCCGGGAGTCGGCGAAGGGCTGGACGAGCTCGCGGACCGTGGAGGGTTCGAAGACCGTGTCGCCGTCCATCATCACGACGATGTCGTAACGGGCGTGCGCGATGCCGTTGTTGAGCGCGGCCGGCTTGCCCGCGTTGTGCTGGCGGACGACCCGGACGTTCGGGAGCCGCAGCGCCCGGACGATGTCGGCCGTTCCGTCCGTCGAACCGTCGTCGATGACGATGATCTCGATCGGGTAGTCACTGGCCACCAGGGACCGCACGGTCGCGGCGATGCACTCCCGTTCGTTGTAGGCGGGGACCAGCACCGAGACCGGCCGGGCAAGCGGCGGGCCCCAGCTGAAGCCCTTCCCGCGCACCCGCCTCGCGTGCAGGAAGGAGAGCAGCAGCATCAGTCCGAAACGGGCCATGACCAGCACGCCGATGACGGCGAGGCCGACGACGAGCACATCGGTGATCCGCTCGGAGACACCGACGGCGGAGACGAACGCCTTGCCCTTGAGCAGCGCGAAGCCCGTGGCCGGGGTGTGCGCGCTGGAGGCGCCGAGTGCGGCGGTGAGGTGGGTGAACTCGTACCCGCGCTGCTCCATCGCGGGCAGGAACGTGTCCAGGGCGGCCACGGTCTGGGACCGGTCGCCGCCGGAGTCGTGCATCAGGATGATGGCGCCCTGTCCGCCCTCGGGCGTGGCGCGCTCGATGATCGCGCGGACTCCGGGGCGCTTCCAGTCCTCGCTGTCGGTGTTGTTCACGACGGTGAGGTAGCCGCGGCTGCCGATGTACTGCGTGACGGGCCAGGACTTGTTGTCCATCGCGGCGGAGAACGAGGAGTACGGCGGCCGGAACAGGGAGGTGCGGATGCCGGCCGCGCCCGCCAGCACCAGCTGGTTCTGGGAGAGTTCCCAGTCGATGCGCTTGGGCGACTGGTAGGAGAGGTCGGGGTGGTTGAAGGTGTGCAGCCCGATCTCGTGGCCTTCGTCGACCATGCGCTGGACGAGGCCCGGGTGGCGCGAGGCCATGGTGCCGGTGACGAAGAAGACGCCGTGCGCGTCGTACTTCTTCATCGCGTCCAGGACCCGTGGCGTCCAGACGGGGTCGGGGCCGTCGTCGAAGGTGAGGACGATCTTGTGGTCGGGTATGCGGAGCGTCTTGGCGGGCTCGGTGGCCGACCGCGCGTCGATGACCGGGCCGCCCTCCAGGACGTTCGCGGGCACCTGGGTGGTGGGGGCCGGGGGCTGGACGCGGTGGTCCGCGAGTACCTCGCTGTGTACGTAACCACGCAGCATGAGCATGGCGAGCAGGGCGACGAGAAGCACGGACGGGAGCAGATAGCGCATGGGGAGTCTGCGCTTCGCCCGCTTCTTCCGGTGGCTCCCGACCCGCGGGGCGGGGCGTGTCATCTACCGCGCGCCTTCTGGTTCTTCCACCGGCAGAACGGCCGTGTCCACGGGCTGGACCGGGCTCTGCGGGAGCTCGGCGGGCGGCTCGGCCGCGGGGACGGCGGCGGGCGCCGTCCCGGAGCCGAGCGGTTCGGCCGGGGCGGGCCGCACCCCGGTCTCGGCCGACTTCTCGTGCTGTCCGGTCAGTGGCAGCCAGGGCGCGTCGGAGCTGCCCCCGAGGACGGCGACGACCAGCGTCACGGCGTAGCCGGCGCAGACGGCGGCGAGCAGCCAGCCGACGCGTCGGAGCGACTTGCTGCGACGGCCGCTCGCGTCGACGAAGACGGGACCTTCGGAGCCTTCCGGAACACCCGGGTCCATGATCAGTTCGGAGAGCTGCCGTCCGAGGCCGTCGAGTTGAAGCGTGACCTCGTGCCGCTCGTGTGAGTGCCCGGTCCGGGTACCTTCACGCCAATTTTCCACAGGTGTAAGCACATCCCCACTCAATGAAACCGGGAGCAAGCGGAACGACCGGACTTCTGCGGCCGGAAGGGGCCCCCACCCTGTCCACGCGCGCATGTCCCAGTGCACCCGGACCATGAATGTAGCGCACAGCCCTGACCCCCGGACTCCGGTACCTGGGTCTTGTTCAGGAAAGGTGACACATCAGTGACGCGTCGATTTCCGGCAGCCAAGATCCAGATGGACGCTCCATCCACCCCTCGGACGCCGCCAGTTGGGCAGCGGCGGCGCGCAGAGCGGACACACCGGGGTGAATCAGCCCATTGCGCCAGACCATCATGAGCGGGGACAGCGGGACGGGCCGGAACAGCGGCCGGACCACGGTTCCCGGCATCGGCGGAAAGTCGACGACCGCGAGAACGGGATTACCCGACTTGGCCATGACCCGCTGGAACTCGGCCGCCCCGACAGCAAGCGGAACGGGCGGAGCCAGCACGATCGACCAGGCGTCGAAGAGCAGCGTGGCCAGATCCGTCCACTCCCGGGTACGCGCGTTGCCCGCGCCCGCGTAGACGACCTCTCCGGCCAGCTCGCCGAGCGCGACGGCCTCCTGCCCGGCGAGCGGATGATCACCCGGCAGCAGGACGGCCATCGGCTCGAACCGCACGGGCTGCACCGAGAGCCGGGAGAGCACCGAGGGGTCGAGCCCCGCGGCCCGTCCGAACGACACGTCGAGCCGCCCGGCGAGGATCTCGTCGGCCGCCCAGGACAGCCCGCTCTCGAAGCGCGCCATCAGCTCGCACGCCGGGGCGAGCTCCCGCGCCCGGGCCAGCACCCGGGCAGCGGTCATGCCGTCGGTGTTGAGATCGACGAGCAGCGGCCGGGCGGCCGGATCGCCGAAGGCGGCGGCCAGGGCGTCGTGGGCGTCCAGCACCCGCCGGGCGTGCGGGAGAAGCCGCTGCCCGTCCGGGGTGAGGGAGACCTGGCGGGTGGTACGCGCGAAGAGCTCCGCGCCGAGCTCGCGCTCCAGCCGCCTGATGTCCCTGCTGAGCGCCTGCTGGGCCACGTAGAGCCGGGCCGCGGCACGGGTGAAGTGCAGCTCCTCGGCGACCGCGAGGAAGGCGCGCAGGAGCCGGGGGTCGGTGTCGGATGGGGGCACGCGCAGAACTTACAACACGCCCGCGTGAATGGGCGCCGAGTAGGTGTTGGACCGCACCGGCCGGCCACCCCGACGCTGGGCGCATGCCGCCCGACACCGCCACAGGCACCCCGAAGACCCCCGCCCCGCCCCTGCCACCCGCCCGGTCCGCTGCGTCCGACGTGCCCGATGTGCGTGGCAACCCGTACCGCCGGCTGCTCTCCACGCCGGGTGTCCGCGCCTTCACCGCGGGCGGTCTGCTGGCCAGGCTGCCCATGGGCATGTTCAGCGTCAGCGCGGTCATCATGATCGCCGGGGCCCACGGCTCCTACGCCCTGGCGGGGGCGGTCACCGCCACCGGACTCGCGGCCACGGCCGTGGTCGCCCCCTGGACCGCACGGCTCGTCGACCGGTACGGCCAGGCCAGGGTCGCCGTACCGGCCACCGCGACCGCCGCGCTCGGCTCCCTCGCGCTGGCGCTGTGCGTCCACTACGACGCCCCGGTCTGGACCCTGTTCGCCGCCTACGCCGCGACGGCCACCACACCCAACACCGGCGGCATGTCCCGCGCCCGCTGGGCGCACATCCACCGGGGCGATCCGGCTGCCCTGCACACCGCGAACAGCTTCGAGCAGGCCGCCGACGAGCTCTGCTTCATGCTCGGCCCCGTCCTGGCCGCGATCCTGTGCGGGGCGCTCTTCCCGGAGGCCGGCACCGTGGCCGGCGCGGTCCTGATGCTGACCGGTGTCCTGGTCTTCGCCGCCCAGCGGGCGACCGAACCCCCGGTGGCGCCCCGTACCCGCACCTCCTCCCCTCTCCGCGCCACCGGGATGCCCGCCCTGCTCGCCGCCTTCCTCGCCACGGGCGCGGTGTTCGGCGCCATGGAAGTGGTGTCCATCGCCCATGCCGGAGGCGCGATCCTCGCCCTCCAGGCGGCCGGCTCCTGCGCCGCGGGACTCCTCTACGGATCACTGCGGCCCGTCGAGAACGTGCGGCGCCGGCTGCTGCTCTGCCTGGCCGGGATGACGGCGCTGATGTCCCTCCCCCTGCTCTCCGCCGCCACGACCGACTCACGGCTCGTCCTGGCGGGCTGCCTCCTGCTGGCGGGCGCGGCGACCGCGCCGACCATGGTCACCGGGATGACCCTGGTCCAGCGCCTCACGCCCGAGGGGCAGCTGAACGAGGGCATGACGCTCGCGGTGACCGCCCTGCTCGGCGGCATAGCGGCCGGATCGGCGACGGGCGGCTGGACGGTGGAGCACGCCTCCACGGTGACCGGCTACGCGGTGCCCGTGGTCGCGGCGGGGCTGGCCCTGGTCGTCGCGGCGGTCGGCGTGCGGCGCTCCGGGCCTCTGACTCCTGACTCCTGAGCGACCAGGCCGGCGAAAAACACGAGGACCCCGCTGCCGGGTGGCAACGGGGTCCTCGTGTACATGGGAACTGTGGAGATGGCGGGAATCGAACCCGCGTCCAACGGTGCGGAACCAGGGCTTCTCCGAGTGCAGTTCGCTGCGCTTTTCTCGGCCCCGGAGGTCACACGAACAAGCCTCCGACAGGCCCAGCCACTGTTTGATTTCCTTCCAGGCCCCGTGACCGGGTCTAGAAGTTTAGATCCCTAGTTGATGCCAGGATCCGGGTCGGGATCACTCCCGGGCTGACACTCCGCAGAGTCTTCGCTCAGCTGCTAATTAGGCAGCGAGGGCGAAGGCGGAGGAATCGCGCTTGGAATTGGCGATTATTGTTTGCGACATATGGTTTACGAGATCATTGCCGCTTCCTCGACTCGCTTCCCCTGCTTCGACATCCGCTGTCGAAACCGATCATCCCCATGTGTTTTTTTCAAAGGTGGTGCCACACCCCGGGGGGTGCAGTGACATCCTACGGGACCGGTGCACGACGGTGCCAGCCCATTGCGGCTCAGGCACTCCGCTGACGTCGCCGGACCGCCGAGATCGCACGGTTCGTCTCCCGTGTGTCCTGCTTCTCGCGCAGCGTCTGGCGCTTGTCGTACTCCTTCTTGCCCTTCGCCAGCGCGATCTCGACCTTGACCCGGCCGCCGGTGAAGTACAGCGCGAGCGGCACGATGGTGTGGCCCGTCTCCTGGGACTTCGACGCCAGCTTGTCGATCTCGGCCCGGTGCATCAGCAGCTTGCGCTTCCGCTTGGCCGCGTGGTTGGTCCAGGTCCCCTGCACGTACTCCGGGACGTGGATGTTGTGCAGCCACGCCTCGCCGCCGTCGATCTGGATGAAGCCGTCGACCAGCGAGGCCCGCCCCATCCGCAGCGACTTGACCTCGGTGCCCATCAGCACGAGGCCGCACTCGTAGGTGTCGAGGATGGTGTAGTCGTGCCGCGCCTTCTTGTTCTGCGCGATCATCTTGCGCCCTGTGTCTTTTTCCTTGGCCATAGTGCGGTCATTTTCGCACTACGACCCACCCCCCAGGCCACTCAATACCGTCTCGGCCCGCTCCTGGGCCGCCGCACCGGCCACCATGTCCGGGGTGATGCCCCGTCCGTCCACGCTGCGGCCTGCCGGTGTGCGGTAGTGCCCGACGGTCAGTTCCGCCACCGAACCGCCGGCCAGCCTGCTGGGCATCTGCACGGAACCCTTGCCGAACGTACGGGTGCCCACGGTGACGGCCCGGCCCCGGTCCTGGAGCGCGCCCGTCACCAGCTCCGCCGCGCTCATCGTGCCGCCGTCGACGAGGACGACCAGGGGCCGGTCCGTGTCGCCTCCCGGCTCGGCGTTCAGGGCGCGCTGCTCGCCGTGCACGTCGTAGGTGGCGACCAGACCGCCGTCCAGGAAGGCGGAGGCGGCGGTGACGGCCTCGGTGACCAGGCCGCCCGCGTTGGCGCGCAGGTCCAGCAGGATTCCGGCGTCCCCGGGGGCCGTGCGCACGGCGTCCCGGATCTCGGCGCCCGTGCCCTTGGTGAAGGCGGAGACCTTGATCAGGACGGCGGAGGAGGGCGTGCTGCCCAGCCGCCGTACGGAGACGGGCTCGGTGGACAGCTTCTCCCGGTGCAGGGTCTCGGTCCAGCTGTGCCCGCCGCGCCGGAGACCGAGGGCGACGGCGGTGCCCGCGGCGGCGTCCGTACGGTCTCCGCGCAGCAGGGCCACCACCTCCGCGACGGGGCGCCGGTCGACCCGGTGCCCGTCGACCGTACGCAACTGGTCGCCCGCGCGGAGGCCCGCTCGGGCGGCGGGCCCGCCCGGCTCGACCCGGGAGACGATGACGCCCCGGCCGGCCGAACGCCTGGCGGAGAGGCCGACACCGGTGTACGAACCGTCGAGGGCCTGCTCGAACTCCTCGTACTCCCGCTCGTCGTAGACCGCTCCCCAGCGGTCCCCGCTGCGGCTGACGGCCTCCTGGGCCGCGTCCGTCCCGGACTTCCCGTCGGCCTCGGCCTCGGCCGCTGCGGCCTCGACCGCCTCGCGGGGGTCGACGGCGGACGCCACGGAGCGGGCCCGCGGGCCCGGCTCTGCCGGGTCGGCCGCGCCCGGCAGCGAACCCGTGGCCGCGGCGGTGGCGAGCGCACATCCGAAGAGCAGGGTGAGGGCCGCCCCGCGGCAGAGACCGCGAGGCCCGAAGCGGTACGAAGGGCCCGGCATAGCGACGATTCTAGGGCCACCCTCCGGCGCCGCACCGGCGGTTGGCCGCGCGGCGCCGGGGGCGCATCTCACACCTTGAGGTACTTGCGGAGCGCGAACAGCGCGGCCACGGCGGGCATCAGCAGGCCGATCGCGAGGACCAGCGGCAGCTTCGTCAGGACCGCGTCCCAGCCGATGAACTCGATCAGGTTCAGCTTGTCCTGGAGGGCGAGACCGCCGTCGATCAGAAAATACCTGCCCCCTATCAGCATGGCGCAGGCGAGTACGCCACCGATCAGGCCGGCGAAGGCCGCCTCCATGATGAACGGCATCTGGATGTAGAAGCCGGAGGCTCCGACGAGCCGCATGATGCCCGTCTCCCGTCTGCGGCTGAACGCCGAGACGCGCACGGTGTTGACGATCAGCATCAGGGCGATGACCAGCATCAGCGCCATGACGAAGAGGGCCACCGTGTTCATGCCGTTCATCAGCTCGAAGAGGTTGTCCAGGATGGATCTCTGGTCCTGGACGGACTGCACCCCGTCACGCCCCGCGAAGGCCGTGGCGACGACCTTGTACTGCTTCGGGTCGTCGAGCTTGACGCGGAACGACTCCTGCATCTGGTCCGGCGTGATGTTGCCGGCCATCGGGGAGTCGCCGAACTGCTCCTGGTAGTGCTTGTACGCCTCGTCGACCGTCTCGAAGATGACCTTCTCGACGGCCTCCATCTCCTCCAGATCGGCCTTGATCTCCTTCTTCTGCTCCGCGGTGACCGCACCCTTGGCGCACTTGGGCACGTCCTTGGCGTCACTCTTGTTGCAGAGGTAGATCGAGACGTTGACCTTGTCGTACCAGTAGGTCTTCATCGAGCTGACCTGGTCGCGAATCAGCAGCGCGCCGCCGAACAGGGCGAGCGAGAGGGCGACGGAGACCACCACGGCGAAGGTCATCGTGAGGTTGCGACGGAGACCGACGCCGATCTCCGACAGGACGAACTGGGCGCGCATGGCGTCCTTTCAGTACTCGATGCTCAGAGGTCTCAGTGCTGGTAACCGTAGACGCCGCGCGCCTGGTCACGTACGAGACGGCCCTGCTCGAGCTCGATGACGCGTTTACGCATCTGGTCGACGATGTTCTGGTCGTGGGTCGCCATGATCACGGTGGTGCCGGTCCTGTTGATCCGGTCCAGCAGCTTCATGATGCCCACGGAGGTCTGCGGGTCGAGGTTGCCGGTCGGTTCGTCCGCGATCAGCAGCATGGGGCGGTTCACGAACGCCCGCGCGATCGCCACGCGCTGCTGCTCACCACCGGAGAGCTCACCGGGCATCCGGTCCTCCTTGCCGCCGAGACCGACGAGGTCGAGAACCTGGGGCACCGCCTTGCGGATCTCACCGCGGGGCTTGCCGATGACCTCCTGCGCGAAGGCCACGTTCTCGGCGACGGTCTTGTTGGGCAGCAGGCGGAAGTCCTGGAAGACCGTGCCCAGCTGACGGCGCATCTGCGGCACCTTCCAGTTGGACAGCCGCGCGAGGTCCTTGCCGAGGACATGGACCATGCCCTGGCTCGCGCGCTCCTCACGGAGGATCAGCCGCATGAAGGTGGACTTGCCGGAGCCGGAGGAGCCCACCAGGAAGACGAACTCACCCTTCTCGATGTCGAGTGAGACATCGCGGAGCGCGGGGCGGCTCTGCTTCGGGTAGGTCTTGGAGACGTTGTCGAATCGGATCACGGATGCACCACGGTCGGCCGGGAGTAGGTGAGCGTGACCATACGCGAACCGGGCTCACGCGTGCAGGCGGGCTCCGGAAATGGGTGATTTGTGACACCCGGAACCGGCGGAACCCGCGTCGGCGGGGCCTCCCGCACGGGCCCTGCGGTACGCCGGGCGGCGGCCCGCGCCGAAATCCGTGCGAGCTGGCACAGTGGTAGGGGGAACGGCCGCGTTTCCCGGAGCGTTGTGTGGAGAGAACGTGTATGCGGCTCCGCCGCGCGGAGGAGGAAAGCGCATGACCTATGACCGACTGGTGTGCGCGAACTGCGCGGCGCCCGTGAACGAGGGGCGCTGCCGCGTCTGCCGGGCCGTGCGGCAGCAGATGGAGCGCGAGCGGGATCAGGGGCCGTTCTCCGGGCTGAACCCCGCGATGCTGATAGCGCTGATGGTGCTGCTGGTCGCTGCGCTGGCGCTGCTCGCGTAGCAGGCCGCGCAGACCCGCCGGGGGCGCCCCAGGGGCGCGTGACATGCAGAGGGACCCGGTCCGCTCGCGCGGGCCGGGTCCCTCTTACGTACACCTTGCCGCTGCTCGCCGTCAGGCGGCGGTGCGGCCGCTCACCAGGCGCGGAAGAATCCGGAAGCCGATACCACCGGCGATCATCGTCGCGGCGCCGACCAGCAGGAACGTGGTCTCGGGCGCACCGGTCTCGGCGAGCTCGTCCTTGCCCTTGGGCTGCGCGACCGGCTGGCTGGCGATGCTGTCCGTGTCGGTGTTGTCGACACACTGGGCGCCGTCGAGGTCGACGGTGCAGGTACCCGCGCCGCCGGCGTCGGTGCCGGAGGACCCGGTGCCGCCGGCCTGCTGGCCTCCGGTGCCGTTGCCGCCGTTGCCACCGCTTCCGTTACCGCCGGTGGCGTTGCCGTTTCCGCCGTTACCGTTGCCGTTGTTGCCGTTGCCGTTGCCGCCGTCCTGGGAACCACCGGTTTCCGAGCCGCCGTCGTCGGAGCCGCCCACGGGGTCGGTCCCGCCGACCGGGTCGGTCCCACCCACCGGGTCAGTGCCGCCCACCGGGTCGGTCCCGCCCACGGGGTCAGTGCCGCCCACCGGGTCGGTCCCGCCGACCGGGTCCGTTCCACCCACCGGGTCAGTGCCACCCACCGGGTCCGTCCCGCCGACCGGGTCAGTGCCACCCACCGGGTCCGTCCCGCCGACCGGATCAGTGCCACCCACCGGGTCAGTGCCACCCACCGGGTCGGTCCCGCCGACCGGATCAGTGCCACCCACCGGGTCAGTGCCACCCACCGGGTCAGTGCCACCGGCCGGGTCAGTGCCACCGGCCGGGTCGGTCCCGCCCGCCGGGTCCGTGCCACCGGCCGGGTCCGTGCCACCGGCGCCCTCGCCGTTGAAGGCGTCGACTCCGACCTCCAGCCCCTGCTGGTCGGCCTCGGTCTTCACGCTGAGACCGGCGACGTCTACGCCGAAGCCGACGGCCTGTGCCGCACCGGCTGCGGTGAGCGAGGCGCCCGCGGCGATTACCGCGCCTGCGGCTATCCGCGCGACGCGGACTCGCGTCTTCTTGGTCATCTGCTGCTACCCCCAGTAGCCGTTCTGAATATGGAGCAGCCATATGCGGGTCCTCGGTTCCGCGGGGTTGCGCTCTCCGCGGGGCCCACGTCGTGCTGTGGTCCGCCCGCCCGCCCCCGCCCGCACCCGTCCCGGACATACGCATGCTGCCTGAGCACCTTGTCCAGAGTTAAGGGTTACGTCAAGGCCGTTTCGTGTAATGCGCACCGCTATGAGGGCTCTTGACAGTCATTCGGCACCACGACTGTGACGCATTCACCACGCCGCTCCCTCAACTCCCGCACGCCGGACGCTCCTCGGACACGGAAGAACCCGGGCGGCACAAGGCCGTCCGGGCTCGACCACGGGGTGTCAGGGGTTACTTCTCGCTCTGCTTGCGCCAGCGGATGCCGGCCTCGATGAAGCCGTCGATCTCGCCGTTGAAGACCGCTTCGGGGTTGCCCATCTCGAAGTCCGTACGCAGGTCCTTGACCATCTGGTACGGGTGCAGGACGTACGAACGCATCTGGTTGCCCCAGGAGTTGCCGCCGTCGCCCTTGAGCGCGTTCATCTTCGCCTGCTCCTCCTGGCGGCGGCGCTCAAGGAGCTTCGCCTGGAGGACGTTCATGGCGGACGCCTTGTTCTGGATCTGCGAGCGCTCGTTCTGGCAGGAGACGACGATGCCGGTCGCCAGGTGGGTCAGGCGCACCGCGGAGTCCGTGGTGTTGACGCCCTGGCCGCCCGGGCCCGAGGAGCGGTACACGTCGACGCGCAGCTCGGACTCGTCGATCTCGATGTGGTCGGTCTGCTCGACCACCGGCAGCACCTCGACGCCCGCGAAGGACGTCTGGCGGCGCCCCTGGTTGTCGAAGGGCGAGATCCGGACGAGCCGGTGGGTGCCCTGCTCGACGGAGAGCGTCCCGTACGCGTACGGGACCTCGACCGTGAAGGTGGTCGACTTGATGCCGGCCTCTTCCGCGTACGCCGTCTCGTAGACCTCGGTCTTGTAGCCGTGCCGCTCGGCCCAGCGGAGGTACATGCGCTGGAGCTTCTCGGCGAAGTCGGCGGCGTCGACGCCACCGGCCTCGGCGCGGATGGTGACCAGCGCCTCGCGCGAGTCGTACTCGCCGGAGAGAAGGGTGCGGACCTCCATCTCGTCCAGCGCCTTGCGCACGGACTCCAGCTCGGTCTCCGCCTCGCTCAGCGCGTCCGCGTCGCCCTCGTCCTCGGCGAGCTCGAACATGATGCCGAGATCGTCGATGCGCCCGCGCAGGGTCTCGGTCTTGCGGACCTCGGCCTGGAGGTGCGAGAGCTTGCTCGTGATCTTCTGCGCCGCCTCCGGGTCGTCCCAGAGGGACGGCGCCGCGGCCTGGTCCTCCAGCGCGGCGATGTCCGCCCTCAGCGCATCCAGGTCCAGGACGGCCTCGATCGACCTCATGGTGGAGGAGAGGGACTTCAGCTCTTCGGAAATATCGACGACTGCCACGGGTCCAGCGTAACGGCTGGCGGAGTGAAGCTGTCCCTCACCCGCTGCCGGGCCCCCGTTCGCGCCGGGCGCTACGGCGATGTGGGCGCCGAGTTCCTGGTGTCCTGGGGGGTCGGTTCCACGCTGTCGCCACCCGTCGCCATCCAGCTGCCGACCCCCACCGCCGACCCGAGGACGACCGCAGCCACACCCAGGGTGATACGCCGCTTGCGGACCGCGGCCGACTTGTTGCGGGCCGAGCCGGGGCGCGGACGGCCCGGGGCGCGCGGCGCGCGGGCCGTGCCCAGCGGGCCACCGGCCAGTTCGTCGGGTGCGGGGACGCGCATGCTCGTGTGGGTGTCGCGGTTGGAGTCCGGAGCGGCGCCGGGCACGAGGGGGACCGCGCCGCGGCGGCGGGGCTCCCCGGCGGCCGGGGCGTACTGCTGCTCGTCGTAGGTCTGCGGTTCCGGCTCGGTGTCGGGCTCGTCCACGTCCAGCGGCGGGATGCCCGACAGGAGCGGCAGCAGCTCGCGCAGCCTGGCCGCGAGTTCGGAGGCCCGCAGCCGGGAGGCCGGAGCCTTGGCGAGGCACTGGACCAGGAGCTGCCAGAGCTCCTCCGGGATGCCCGGGAGGGGGACGACCGTCTCCGTGACATGGCGGCGCAGGACGGCGCCCGGGTGGCCGCCGCCGAAGGGCGTGAATCCGGCGAGGAGCTCGTACAGCACCGTCGCGAGGGCGTAGATGTCGACGGCGGCGCGCGGCGGGAGGCCCTCGACGATCTCGGGGGCCAGATAGTCCGGCGTACCGATGATCCTGGTGGCCTTGGTGCGGCGCGGGGTGTCGATCAGCTTGGCGACACCGAAGTCGGTGAGCAGGGCCGGGTGCGAGCCGCCGGGGCCGAGCGGACCCTCCATGTCGAGCAGGATGTTCTCCGGCTTGACGTCCCGGTGGACCACTCCGGCGGCGTGCGCGGCGGCCAGGCCGTCGGCGACGTCCGCGATGATCGAGGCCGCGGCCTCGGGGGCGAGCCTGCGCTCGCGGTCCAGTCGGGTGCGCAGATCGGTTCCGCGTACGAGGTCCATGACGAGCGCCAGGTCGGTGCCGTCCACCACGAGGTCGCGGACGGCGACGACGCGCGGGTGATCGAGTCCGAGCAGGGCGGTGCGCTCCTGGACGAAGCGGCCCACGAGCTCCTGGTCGGAGGCGAGGTCCTCGCGCAGCAGCTTGATGGCGACGGGGCCTTCCGGCCCCTCGCCGAGCCACACCGTGCCGGCGCTGCCGCGCCCCAGAATCTGGTGGGCGGTGTACCGGCTGCCGATATTCCGTGCCAAGACTGCTCCCTCAGCGGCTGGCGTTGGACCCCCGGTCGACAAAGTTACGCGGCGATCGGGGTGCTGCGTGCCCGGGAGGGCGCCAACCTCGGCTTCTGCGGGGGAAATCGGCCCCCAGAAGTCGACATAGCTACAGAATCGCCGCTCTCCGGCGTCAGTTGCCCGGGTTCTCGACGCTGTCGGCGGCGCTGCCGAGATCCGAGACCCAGTCCGTCACGGTGGTGATCGCGTCCCCGATCGCCTCCCAGTAGCCCTTACCCTGGGCCACCCAGTCCTGGAGCGGCGTCAGTTCCCAGATCAGCCAGCTCGCGACGACCAGGAGCACCACGGTGAACAGGCAGCCCTTGAGGCAGCCGAGTCCCGGGATGCGCATCGGGCTGGAGCTGCGCTGCCTCGGCTGCCGGGGAGCCGGCGGCTGGGGCGGGGTCTGCTGCGGGGGGGCGTACTGCTGGCGCTGCTGCGGCTGTCGCTGGTAGCGCTGGGGCTCCTGCCGCGGCTGGTGGGGCGGAGGCTGCCGGCGCTGCGGAGGCTGCGGGGGCTGCTGACGGCGCTGCTGCGGCTGCGGGGGCGGCGGCTGCCGGCGCTGGGGGCGGCGGCGCAGCGGGTCGTCGTCCGGGTCGAGGTACTGCACCTGCGTCTGCTCGTTGCGGTCGCGCGCCGCCTGGAGCTGCGACTGCCAGGGGTGCGGGCCGTCGGGCTCGGGAGGTCCGTCGGGCCGGGGCGGCACGGGCGGCATGACGGAGGTCGGATCGGCGCCGCCCGCCCCCTGGCCGTACCCCTGCCCCGGGTCCTGGCCGGGGCTCCGGCGCATGACGCTGGTCGCGGCGGAGGGGTCGTAGGCGTCCTGGCCGTACGCGTTCGGGTCGTACGAGCCCGCGTTGCCCGGCAGCACCTGCGTGAGGTCGGCGGCGCCCGGTGTCTCGGGCACCGCCGCGGGTGCCGGATCGGGGGCGAGCAGGGCGCCCACCCCGTCGGCCGCCGCGATCTGGGCGGAGTTCGCGTGCACGCCGATGCCCGCGGCGACGGTACGCAGCGCGCGGGCCAGGTTCTCGGCGCTGGGCCGCTGGTCGGGGTCCTTGCGCAGGCAGCGCTCGATGACCGTCCACAGCGGTTCCGGGACCGTGGCGGGGCGGCGCGGCTCCTCGCTGAGGTGGCGGTGCAGCACTTCGAGCGCGGTACCGCCGGCGAACGGCGGACGGCCGGTGACCAGCTCGTACAGCAGGATGCCGGCGCCGTAGATGTCGACGGCGGAGGTCTGCGGGCGGCCCTCCGCCGACTCCGGCGCCACGTAGGCGGGCGTCCCGACGAACTCGTGCGTCCGGGTCAGGCCCGGGGAGTCGGCGAGCCGCGCGATGCCGAAGTCGGTGAGCATCGGGCGCATCCGGCCGTCGCGCTGGTCGAGCACCACGTTGGCGGGCTTGAGGTCGCGGTGGACGACGCCGTCGGCGTGGCTCGCGGCCAGCGCGTCGGCGATCTGGGCGGTGAGGAGCGACGCGGCGACCGGGGTGAGCGGGCCGTTGTCGCGGAGATAACGGTGCAGGTCCGGGCCGTCGATCAGGTCCATGACGAGAGCGAGGAGATCCCCCTCGACGACCAGGTCCCGGGTGCGCACGATGTTCTCGTGGGTGAGCCGGAGCAGCACGGAGCGCTCACGCAGGAACCGCATCACGACGTCCGCGTCGTTGGCGAGCTCCTCCTTGAGGACCTTGATCGCGACGGTCTCACCGGGCTGGCCCGCGACGGCCGCCTCGGCGCCGGCGGTCTCCCGCTGGCGGGCCCGCCAGACGGTGCCGGTGGCGCCGCGTCCGAGCGGCTCCTCCAGGAGGTACTTGCTGCCTACAGGCCGCACGTCATGCGCTCCCTGCTGATCGTGGTGCTTGCCGTCCGCCGGGCCTGCCCGGATGTTCCGGCCCACTCTAGTGGGGCCGAACGGCCTGTCGGCCGGTCGTCTCCCGGCCGTGTTCCCGCTGTGTCCTGTGTGTCCTGGAGTGTGTGGGGGTGAAGACGCGACGTACGCGCGAATGGTTGTCGCACGGGCGTCCGACATCGATGTCCGGGGGTCCCGGGAAGCCTTCGCAGTGCCGCGGGAGGGACCCGAGCAGGCACTTTCAGCTCCACAGCCGACCATTCAAGATCATTTCGTACCGGTCCCCGGGCGTGTTGTCAGTGGCAGGTGACAGGATGCCTCCAGCACGGAACCGTGGGGTCGGGAGCCTCGCGGTACGTGACGACCTGTACCGGACGACGCGTCCGTGCCGGGTGGGGGGAGTCACAGGTCATCTCCCCTGCCGGGTGCCCGCGCAGAAGGGACCGCTGACGGCGATGCAGATCCGGCTGACCGTCCTCGCGCCGCGCAGCGGCCGGACCACGACCCCGGCGAGCGCCTGCGATGTGCTCGTCACGGCGCCCGCGGGCACCGCGCTCGCCGCCGTCGCCTCCGGGCTGGCCTCGGCCGTCTCCGGGCCCGACAGCTCGATGGGCGGCGGCGCCGTGGTCCTGTTCGCCGGGCGGGAGCGGCTCGACACGCAGCGCATCGCGCTGGGCGAGCCCCCACTGGTGGACGGCGCGGTGCTCTCGCTCCAGGTTCCCGGTGAGGACGAGGCGGCGGACGACGCCGTGCCCGCGCACCTCCATGTGGTCGCCGGTCCCGACGCGGGCGGGGTGCATCTGCTGCACGGCGGGCAGATCCGGATCGGCCGCTCGGCCGACGCGGACGTCCCGCTGGACGACCCGGACGTGTCGCGGCTGCACTGCGCGGTGACGGTCTCGGACGACGGCAGGGTCTCGGTGAGCGACCTGGGCTCCACCAACGGCACCTCCCTGGACGGTACGGAGGTCCACGACCGGCCTGTCCGGCTGAACCCCGGCGCTCTGCTGCGGCTCGGCGAGTCGAGGCTCCGGCTCACCACGGGCGCCCGTACGCCCGTGCTGCCCACCGCCCCGGACGGCGAGGGCCATCTCCGGGTGAACCGGGCGTCCGTCACCCACGCCCCGGCCGGGGTACGGCACGCGGACGCGGAACACCAGGAGCGCAACGGATACGCGGGCGGCTCGGCACCCGCGTGCGACGCGGCTTCTTCCCAGGGCGGGCCCGGGCCCGCCGGACACGACGGTGCGCGGGGCGACGCCCTCCAGGGTCCCGCCGGGGAGTACACCTCCGGCACCCCCGGACACGGCGGCCGCCCGCTCACGGGCGAGGCGCCCCGGCGCGGGGGCATAGGGGCCTGGGCGCGGCGGCTCAAGAGCGGCAGGGGCGAGGCGGCCCCTGACCCGGCGGGACGGGCGGACGAACCGGGTGGCGTGCCCTCCCCGGCTTCCTCGGCCTCTTTCACGTCCTCCGCTTTCACGCCCTCCGCCCCGCCGTCTGCGCGTTCCACCGCCCCGGAGGGCACCTGGCCCGACCCGGCAGCGGTGCTGCTGACCGCCCTCGGTCCCGGGCCGCGCCTGTGGGAGCGCGACACTTCTCATCCCGAGGCCCTGGTCGTACGCCTGGGGACGACCGACCGGGCGGAGCTGCCCGCCGTCCCGGTGACCGTCGGCCTGCGCGAGGCCGGTTCGCTCGGTCTCGCGGGGCCCAGGGCCCGGCTGACCGGTCTGGCCAGGTCGGTGGTGGCGCAGCTCGCCGCGCTGCACTCGCCGTTCGACCTGGAGATCGTGCTGATCAGCTCGGACCGGGCGCGGGGCGTGGACGAGCGCCGACGGGAGTGGGCGTGGCTCGGCTGGCTGCCCCATCTGCGGCCGATGCACGGCCAGGACTGCCGTCTGCTCCTGGCGTACGACCGCGAGCAGGCCACGGCCCGTACCTCGGAGCTGGTGCGCCGGCTGGACGAGGGGCCGCTCGGCTCCGGCTGGGCCAGTGCCGACCGGGCCGCGGTCTCCGAGGCCGCCCGTCTGCACACCGGGCCGTACACCGTGGTGGTCGTCGACGGGGACCCCGGCTCGGCCGCTCTGCGCGAGACCACGGCCAGGCTGGCCGGTGCGGGGGCGGCCGCCGGCATCCATCTGGTCTGCCTGGCCGAGACCCCGGCGTCCTCGCCCACGTCGCCGGTCACCGCGACGTACGACGCGGCCTGCCGGGCCTCGATCGCCTTCCGCGAGTGCGGGGCCGTCGCGATGCTGAGCGGCGATGTCGCGACCGCGCTGCGCCTGCTGCGCACGGCGGGCGGCCGGCCGGCGGGGCACGGCACGGTGGCGGCCGTGGACGCCGTGTCGGTGGCCTGGGCCGAACGGTTCGGAAGGGCGCTGGCCCCTCTGCGCGAGGAGGGCTCGGTGGCCCTGCCGGGCCGCCCGATGGCCGCCGCGCTGCCGCCATCGGCCCGGCTGCTGGACGAGCTGGGGCTGGCGAGGGCCACCCCGGCGTCGTTGATGGCGCGCTGGGCCTCCACGGCGGAGGAGCAGCCGGGTGCGTCGCGCCCCGCCGCCTCTCCCGCTCCCCCGGCGCCGGACTCCCCCGGCTCGGGCCGCACCGTGAGCACGGCGGCCCGCGTGGGCCCCCAGCGCACCTCCCCGGAGCGGGACGGCGGGCAGGGAGCGGGGCCGGGGAGTACGCCCCCGGACGGCGCGGCCCACGGCCCGGGCCGTACGCAGTACCCGGGCACGGACACCGCCGGTCCGGCCCGCACCCCGCACCCCCGCGGCGAGAGCACCGGCTCAGCGCGTACGCCGTACCCGGGCTCCCGCGAGTCCGGGCGCACGCCGCACCCGGGCGGGGAGACATCCGCTGCGGACCGCACCCCGCACCAGGCCCCCCACACCGACACCACTCGCACCCCGTACCCCGGCACCGCCACGGCCTCCGACGCCGACGCCGACGCCGACACCACCGGTGCCGGTGGCCGGGTGCCGGGTGGGACAGGGGTGTACGCCGGGCGGCCGGTTCTCGTGCTCGGGGCCGGGCCCCGCGGGCCCCTCGGTGTCGACCTGGCCGAGGAAGGGCCGCACCTGCTGATCGAGGGCCCCGCGGGCAGCGGGCGCACCGAGCTGCTGCGTGCCGTCGCCGCCTCGCTCGCCGCCGCCGCCCGGCCCGACCGGCTCGGCGTCCTGCTCGTCGACGGGGCGGGCAGCGAGCGCGGCGAGGGGCTCGGCCCCTGCACGGAGCTCCCGCACGTCTTCTCCCACCTGGTGGCCTCCGATCCCGTGCGGATGCGGGAGTTCGCCCAGGCACTCGGCGGTGAGCTCAAGCGCCGGGCCGAGCTGCTCGGCCCGCTGGACTTCGCCGAGTGGCACGCCCGGCACGAGGCGGGGCAGCGCACCCTGGCCCGCCGCTCGCCGACCGCCTCCGAGCAGCGCGGCGAACCGGACTCGTCGGCCACCGGCACCCTGCGGCTGAGACCCTCCGCGCGGACCGCCGTCCCCGGCCCCTCGCCGCTGCCCCGGCTCGTCGTCCTGGCGGACGACTTCGACGCGCTGGTCGCCCCCGCGCTCGGCAGTCCCGGCCGCCCGGCCGCCGGTTCCGTCGTACGCGCCCTGGAGGCCGTCGCCAGGGACGGCGGGCGGCTCGGTGTCCACCTGGTCGCCACCTCGGCCCGCCCTGACCGTACGGAGGACACCGAGCTGGCCAGGGGAGCCCGGCTGCGGATCATCCTCGACGCGCCGGCCGTCCCGCCCTCCCCGGACGAACCGGCGCCCGGCCGGGGAAGGCTGGGGCATCCGGACGGCCGGGTCACCCCGTTCCAGGGGGGCCGGGTCACCGGCCGCATCCCCCGTACGGCGACCCTGCGCCCCACCGTCGTCCCGCTGGAGTGGGAGCGGATGGGCGATCCGCCCACCCGGCGGCCCGTGCGCGAGTTGGGCAACGGACCGACGGACCTCGCGCTGCTGGCCAGCGCCCTGGAGCGGGCGGCCCGTTCGGTGAACGCGGAACGACTGCCCCCACTCCTCCCCTTCCCCTCCTGACTCCATGATCCGAAACGGCCGTACGGTCCACTGACCACACGTCACGAGCCCATTACGATCAGCCGGTTGATCCGGATGGCGGTATTGCGGCGTCCGTGTGCCGGGCGTAGGACTGTGCTCACGGACGACGTACACGCACTGAACGCACGACAGGTGAACGGAGCGGCGACGCGGGCCGCACGGCGGCGGCACCGCTCCGCGCACCTGCGCGCACGAGAGACGGGGCAGGAATGCGCACAACCCCTCGCATGCGTAGGGCCGCACTGGTATGCACCACGGTCGGGGCACTGGCCCTCACCGGCTGCGGTGGTGACAGCGACGGCAAGGACAAGCCCGGCAAGGGCGCGGCCAAGGACAGCCAGAGCCCGTCGAGCGTCGTACTGCCGAAACTGGACGGCGAGAAGATCTCGGTCGCCGCGGTGTGGACCGGGCCCGAGCAGGCCAACTTCACCAAGGTCCTGGACGAGTTCGAGAAGCGCACGGGGGCGACGGTCACCTTCGTCCCGGCGCAGGACCCGATCGTCAACTTCCTCGGTACGAAGGTGGCGGGAGGCCAGCCGCCGGACGTCGCGATGATCCCGCAGGTCGGCGCGGTCCAGCAGGCCGTGGCGAAGAAGTGGGCCAAGCCCGTGGGTCCGGAGGCGAAGGCCCAGCTGAGCAAGAACTACGCGAAGGTCTGGCAGGACCTCGGAGCGGTGGACGGCACCCAGTACGGGGTGTACTTCAAGGCCGCGAACAAGTCCCTGGTCTGGTACAACGCCCAGGCGTTCGAGAACGCGGGCGCGAGCGAGCCGAAGACCTGGAAGGACTTCCTGACCACGGCCGAGACGATCTCCGCTTCGGGCGTCACCCCGGTCTCGGTCGCCGGCGCGGACGGCTGGACCCTCACGGACTGGTTCGAGAACGTCTACCTCTCCCAGGCCGGTCCCGAGAAGTACGACCAGCTGGCGAAGCACGAGATCAAGTGGACGGACCCGTCCGTGAAGGACGCGCTCACCACACTCGCCGAGCTGTTCGGGAAGCCCGCCCTGATCGCCGGCGGCGCGGACGGCGCGCTCCAGACGGAGTTCCCCGCGTCCGTCACCCAGACGTTCACCGGCGGCGACCAGCCCAAGGGCGCCATGGTCTTCGAGGGCGACTTCGTCTCCATCAACATCGCGCAGACCGAGGCGAAGATCGGTACGGACGCCAAGGTGTTCCCGTTCCCCGCGGTCGGCGCGGACGCCCCCGTGGTGACGGGCGGCGACGCGGCGGTGGCGCTGAAGGACAGCAAGGGCGCGCAGGCGCTGCTGACCTGGCTGGCCTCCACCGACGCGGCGAGGATCTGGGCCGAGGCGGGCGGGTTCATCTCGCCGAACAAGAGCCTGGACGCCGCCGCGTATCCGAACGACGTGCAGCGCGAGATGGCCCAGGCGCTGGTCGCGGCCGGTGACGACGTCAGGTTCGACATGTCCGACCAGGCACCGCAGTCGTTCGGCGGTACGCCGGGCAAGGGTGAGTGGAAGACGCTCCAGGACTTCCTGAAGAACCCGAAGGACATCGCGGGGACTCAAGCCAAGCTGGAGTCCGACGCGGCCAAGGCGTACAAGAGCTGACGGGATGACGACAGCGGCCAAGGGGGGCACCGCCGAGGTGCCCCCCGCCGACCAGAGTCCACGCCCTCGTGCGGCCAGGAGCGTCACCGGTACCAGGAAGCTCCTCGCGGCGGTGTTCCTGCTGCCCGCGCTGGTGCTTCTCGGCGCGCTCGTGGTCTATCCCATCGTCTACTCCGTCTACCGTTCCTTCTTCGACCAGGCGGGCACGGGCTTCGCCGGGATCGACAACTACAAGGCCCTGTTCTCCGACGCCACCATCCGTACCGCGGTGAAGAACAACGCGGTCTGGGTCGTGTTCGCACCCACGGTCTCCACCGCTCTCGGGCTGATCTTCGCGGTGCTGACCGAGCGCATCCGCTGGGGTACGGCGTTCAAGCTCATCGTCTTCATGCCGATGGCGATCTCGATGCTCGCCGCGGGCATCATCTTCCGGCTGGTGTACGACCAGGCCCCGGAGCGCGGGGTCGCCAACGCCGTGTGGGTGGGGGTGCACGACACGTTCGCCGAGTCGTCGGGCTTCCCCAAGGCGCATCCGCTGCCGGTGCACCCGCTCAAGGCGGGCGGCGGCGGTTCGTTCGTCTCGAAGCAGCCGGTCACGGCCGGTGAGCCGGTCCTGATCCCGCTGGTCGGCGTGGCCCCGGCGAAGATGCCGGGCGACGCGGCGCCCGCGAAGGCGGCGGGCGGCGGGGACGGGAAGATCACCGGCACCGCCTGGCTGGACTTCACCAGGGGCGGCGGCGGCACACCCAACACCGTCGATCCCAGGGAGCTCGGCCTCAAGGGCCTCAAGGTGGAGGCGGTCAGGGACGGCGAGGTCATCGCGTCGGCGACGGCGGGCGCGGACGGTACGTTCACCCTGCCCGCCTCGGCCGAAGGCGCCCAGGTCCGGCTGCCCGCCTCCAACTTCTCGGAGCCGTACAACGGCGTCGACTGGCTCGGACCGTCCCTGGTGACGCCCGGGATCATCGGCAGCTACGTCTGGATGTGGGCGGGCTTCGCGATGGTGCTGATCGCGGCGGGCCTGGCCGGTCTGCCGCGTGAGCTCCTGGAGGCGGCCCGGGTGGACGGTGCCAACGAGTGGCAGGTGTTCCGCCGGATCACGGTGCCGCTGCTGGCACCGGTACTCGCGGTGGTGCTGGTCACCCTGATGATCAACGTCCTGAAGATCTTCGACCTGGTGTTCATCATCGCGCCGGGGTCCTCGCAGGACGACGCGAACGTACTGGCGCTCCAGCTGTACCGGTCCTCGTTCGGCACCGACGCCGACCTGGGGATCGGCAGCGCCATCGCCGTACTCCTGCTGCTGCTGGTGATCCCGGTGATGCTGTTCAACATCCGCCGGATACGGAAGGAGGGGCGCAGGTGACCACAGCGCCAGTGGTGAAGGCCAGGCAGTCCCTCGGCGCGCGGATCGCCGCCCGGGCCGGGGGCGGGGTGATGCGGGTCTTCCTGATCCTGGTGGGGCTGTTCTGGCTGATGCCGACGATCGGGCTGCTGCTCTCCTCGCTGCGGGACGCCGACGACATCGCCGCGAGCGGCTGGTGGAAGATCTTCACCGCGCCCTCCGAGCTCACCTTCGACAACTACCAGCGGCTGCTGGACAACTCGGTCATCACCGACTCCCTTCTCAGTACGGTGATGATCACCCTGCCGACCACGTTCCTGGTCGTGGTGATCGGGTCGCTCGCCGGATACGCCTTCGCCTGGATGGAGTTCCCCGGCCGCGACTGGTGGTTCCTGCTCGTCGTCGGGCTGCTGGTCGTGCCCGTACAGGTCGCCCTCATCCCGGTCTCCGAGCTCTTCGGCACCATCGGGATCTTCGAGACGACCTTCGGCGTGATCATGTTCCACACGGCCTTCGGGCTGCCGTTCGCGATCTTCCTGCTGCGGAACTTCTTCGCGGAGATCCCGCGCGAACTGCTGGAGGCCGCGCGGCTCGACGGGGCGGGTGAGATCAGGCTCTTCACCAAGGTGGTGATGCCGCTGGGCGGACCGGCGATCGCCTCGCTCGGCATCTTCCAGTTCCTCTGGGTGTGGAACGACATGCTCGTGGCGCTGATCTTCGCCGACTCCGACTCCCCGCCGATCACCGTGGCGCTCCAGCAGCAGGTGCGCCAGTTCGGCAACAACATCGATGTGCTCGCGCCCGGGGCGTTCGTCTCGATGGTGATCCCGCTGGCCGTCTTCTTCGCGTTCCAGCGGCAGTTCGTGTCCGGTGTGATGGCGGGCGCCGTCAAGTAACCACCGGCACGGCGCCCCGTCGGGCGCGTCAACACGGAGCGGCCCCGTTACCCATAACCGGGCCGCTCCACCACGTACGTCCCCCGAATGCCACGTCTGGCGTAACCCTGTCACTCCTTCGGCCGTTTGCGGGCCACCTGCCGCCCGCGACCGACCCATGGATGTGTTGTGCCCCGGTTCAGTGTCATCGTGCCCGCGTACCGGGTCCAGGCGTATCTGCACGAGTGCCTGGACTCGGTGTCGGGCCAGTCCTTCAAGGACTTCGAAACCGTCGTGGTCGACGACGGCTCACCGGACGCCTGCGGCGCCATCGCCGACGAGTACGCCGGCCGCGACCACCGTTTCGCCGTGGTCCACCTCCCGGAGAACACCGGCCTCGGGCCCGCGCGCAACGCCGGTATCGCCAGGGCGCGCGGGGACTACCTGATCTTCCTCGACGGGGACGACACCCTCCTGCCGGACGCGCTCCAGACCATCGCGGACCGGATCGCGGCGACCGGCGGCCCCGACGTCCTGGTCTACGACTACACCCGGGTGTACTGGTCGGGCGAGACCGTCCGCAACCAGCTCGCCGGGCACCTCGCCGAGACCGGCCCGCCCTCCTTCCGGCTCGCCGACCGCCCCGAGCTGCTCAAGGTCCTGATGGTCGTCTGGAACAAGGCGTACCGCCGCGAGTTCGTGGAGTCCGAGGGGTTCACCTTCCCGCCGGGCTACTACGAGGACACGCCCTGGACCTACCCGGTGCTCATGGCCGCGGGCTCGATCGCGGTCCTCGACGCCGTGTGCGTCGGCTACCGCCAGCGGCGCCGGGGCAACATCCTCTCCACCACGAGCCTGCGCCACTTCGACGTCTTCGACCAGTACGACCGGGTCTTCGCGTTCATCGACGCGCGCCCCGGACTCGCGCTCTGGCGGCCGGCGATGTTCCGGCGGATGCTCGACCACTTCTCGACACTGTTCACCTCGCACGGCCGGCTCCCGCCGGGCACCCGCGCCGAGTTCTTCCGCCGCGCCCGCGCCCACTGCGTCCGCTACCGCACCCCCGGCGCCTCCGTCCCGCACCGCACGCGGCTGCGCCACGGGCTGATCCGGCTGGGCGCCCACCGCACGTACCGGCTGCTGTGGGCCGCGCAGCAGTCGCGCGGCGCGCTGCGGCTGCGCGCCGCGTCCCTGCGCCACCTGGTGCGCGGGGCCCTTCTCCAGCTCCACTACCGCGTCCAGCTGCGGCTGCCCGTCCGCTCCCGTGACGCGGTGTTCGCCGCCTACTGGCACCGCGGTTACGCCTGCAACCCGGCGGCGATCGAGGCGAGCGCCCGTGAGCTGGTGCCGGGGTTGCGGACCTCCTGGATCTGCCACCCGGAGCACGCGCACACCGTGCCGCCCGGCACGCGCAGGCTGCACCCGGGGACGTACCGTTACTGGACCGCCCTCGCCCGCTCCAAGTACCTCGTGAACAACGTGAACTTCGACCGGCGGCTGGTGAAGCGCCGCGGCCAGGTGCTGGTGCAGACGCACCACGGGACGCCGCTGAAGACGATGGGCACGGACCTGGTGGACCGCCCGGCGGCGGCCGGGTCCACCGACTTCGAGCAGCTGCTGCGCAACATCGACAAGTGGGACTTCTCCCTCTCCGCCAACCTGCACTCCACGCTCGTCTGGGAGCGGACCTACCCCTCCGGCTACACGACGCTGGAGTACGGCTATCCGCGCAACGACGTCTTCCACCGCACGAGCCCGCAGGAGGTGGCGCGGCTGCGGGAGACGCTGTCCATCCCGCCGGACTGCACCGCCATCCTGTACGCGCCCACGCACCGCGACTACCGGCGCTCCCAGCACCACGCCCTGGACCTGGAACGGCTCGTCAAGGTCCTCGGCCCGCGCTTCGTCGTCCTGGCCCGTTCGCACTACCTGTACAGCGTGCCCGAGGCCGCTTCCGGCCGGACCCCGCATCCCCGGATCATCGACGTCAGCGGCCATCCCTCCCTGGAGGCGCTGTGCCTTGCCTCGGACGTGCTGGTCACGGACTACTCGTCGCTGATGTTCGACTACGCCAATCTGGACCGCCCGCTCGTCATCCACCTGGACGACAGCGAGGCGTACGAGGCGGCCAGGGGGACCTACTTCGACCTTCAGGCGTTCCCGCCGGGCGCGGTCGCGCGCAGCCAGGACGAGCTGCTCGACATCTTCGTCTCCGGTTACTGGCGCGGCTCCCGGTCGGCGCAGCTGCGGGCGGCGTTCCGGGCGCGGTTCTGTCCCCACGACGACGGGTACGCCGCCGAGCGGGTGGTGCGCCGGGTCTTCCTGGGCGAGACGGCGGGGCTGCCCCGGCCCGTACCGCTCACCGAGCGGCGGCCCGCCGCCCCACTGCCCCGGCAGTCGGCGGTGCGGGCGGCGGCGGGCGCGCCCGGCGACTGAGGGGGCGGCGCCCCGGGGTGCGGAGCCGGGCGTGCGGGGCCGGGCCGGCCACCGCGGTCTCGCACCCGCCCTCAGCGCTCCAGGAAGTCGAAGAGCTCCTCCCAGCGCCGTACGGTCTCCGCCTCGGAGAACCGCTGCACGTTGACCCGCGCCCGCTCCCCCAACGCGTCCCGCAGGCGGGGGTTGCCGGTCAACCGCAGCAGCCGGTCGGCCAGGGCGCCGATGTCCCCGGCGGGGGCGAGCAGGCCGTCCTCACCGTCGCGCACGATCTCCCGGACGCCCGGCGCGCAGTCGAAGGCGGCGCACGGCACCCCGCTCGCCATCGCCTCCATCAGCGCCAGCGGGAACCCCTCGCCGCGCGAGGACTGGACGAAGACGGACGCGTCCGCGAGGGCTTCCGGCACGTCGTCGGTACGGCCCTTCCACCGGACCGAACCGTCCAGGCCCAGTTCGGTGCACCGCTCCTTCAGCTCCGCCTCGTCCTCGCCCGCCCCGTACACCCCGAGCCGCCAGTCAGGCCGCTGCGGGGCCACCAGCGCCCAGGTGTCCAGGAGCATGTCGATGCCCTTCTGGTCACTGAGCCTGCCGATGCTCGCCACGCACCTGCCGGTGCGCGGCGAGGGCACCTCGGGCAGTCCGGCCAGGGCGTTCGGCATGAAGCCGACGTTGTTCATGCCGTCGCCCGCCCAGCTGTCGGCGTCCTCCTCGGTGAGGACGAGCCAGCGGTCCAGGGCGCTGTAGTGGTTCCTGATCCAGCGGTAGCGGTGGCTCGCCCGCGAGTAGTCGTACGACTCGTGGCTCATCCCGATGACCCGGTGGCCGCGGGTGTCGGCCTCGCCGACCCATTCCATGGCCCACACCTGGGTCACCAGGACGACGGCTCCGGGGTCCGCCGTGCGGAAGATCCCGGAGAGCCGCTGGACCGCGCGGCGCTTCTCCCGGACCCTGGCCGCCTCGCGGCGGCGCGCCTGGACACGGAGGCGGTCCCGCAGGCCCTTCGGCGCCCAGGGGGTCGGCGGGTGCGCCGGGTACAGGGCGGTGACGGGGTGGCCGGGGGCGTCGGGGAGCGCCATCTTCAGCTCGGACGCGTGGATGCCGACCACCCGCACCCGGTGCCCGCGCTCCTGGAGCAGGCGGGCCGTGCGGTGGGTCCAGGCGGTGACTCCGCCGAGTTCGTCCGTGCTGTTGGAGACGATGAAGACGTCACGGCTGCGGCTCATCGGCCTGCCTCCCGGGAGGTGCGTGAGAGGTGGCGGGCGAAGACGGCCGCGACGACGGCGCGGGCCGCGTCGCCCTTGTCGTGGTGGCCGAACTCCTCGGCGAAGGCGGCACGCGCCTGCCGGAACTCGATGTCGGTGGCCTTCAGCCGGCCCAGCACGGCGAACAGCTCCTCCTCCGTCTCCACCAGCGGACCCGGTGCCTTCTCCCGCAGGTCGAAGTAGCTGCCCCGGGCGGCGGCGTACGCGTCGAGGTCGGGCGCGAACAGGACGACGGGCCGGTCGAGCAGCACGTAGTCGAACATGATCGAGGAGTAGTCGGTGATCAGCGCGTCGGCGAGCGTGAGCAGTTCGGTGACGTCATGGTGCGCCGAGACGTCCAGTACCGTGCCGGGCGGGCAGACGGGCAGCCGCGCGGCCTCCAGGTAGTGGGCCCGCACCAGCAGGGTGTACTCGTCCCCGAAGCGTTCCGCGAAGCGCGCCACGTCCAGCGGGAGCCGTCGCCGCTTGCGCTTCCCCGGCCCGCCGCGGAACGTCGGTGCGTACAGCACGACCTTCTTGTGGTCGGGGATGCCCAGGGCCGCGGCGAGCGCGGGGCGTGGCAGCCGTCCCTCGGACTCGTCCCTGGCGCGCGCGGCCAGCAGGGCGTCGTTGCGCGGATAGCCGGTCGCCAGCAGCCGGTCGGCGGGCAGCCGGTAGGCGCGGGCGAGGGTGTGCACGTCGTGTGCGGAGCGGACGAGGAAGTGGTCGAAGCGCCGCACGGCCTCCTGGAGGCGCCGGCGCTGCGGGGCGTTCTGCATGCGTACGCGGGTCTCGTCGAAGCCCATGCGCTTGTACGCCGATCCGTGCCAGGTCTGGAGGTAGGTGGTGCCGGGGCGCTTGCGGAGATTCTGCGGGAAGCCCTGGTTGTCGACCCAGTACTCGGCTCTGGCCAGGGCCCACAGGTACCGCCACGACCAGCGCCGCACCAGCCGCGCGTCGGCGGGGAAGCCCTGGGGGGAGCTCTCGTACGACCAGACGCAGTGCAGCCGAAGGCCCTGCCGGCGCACCTCCTCGTAGAGGGCCCGGGGGCTGTCGCCGTAGCACTTGCCCATGTGGCTCTCGAAGACGACGGAACCCCTGCGCACGGGCAGCCGGCAGAGCCAGGTGTTGTAAGCGGGTGCCTTGAAGGCGCGCGAGCGCCATCGGTCCCGCCTCCGGCGCAGGGCCTTCAGCACGAGCTGGGCCTTGCGGGCGGGGCGGAAGTGGGTGGCGTAGTGGACCAGGCGGCGCAGCGCGCGGGCGGGCCGGTTCGTGGGGACGAGCCGCAGCGCCAGGTGGTTCCTGAGCGTGACGTAGGGCTCCCAGGTGTCCCCGGCGAGCCGTCCGAGCCGGGGCCGGGCGGTGAAGCGGTCCGCCCGGTCGAGCAGGTCGTGGGCGGCGAAGAGGTCGCTGACGGACCGGGTCCCGCCGGCCTCGACGAACAGGCGGGCGTCCCACACCGTGTCGCGTGCGCCGAGGGGGCGCAGGACGCGGGTCAGGTCGGCATGGGTACGCCAGTGGATCGCGGTGGCCTCCCCGCGCACCCCGGTGACCGGGAAGCGGAAGGCACGGGCGCCGTCCCGGACCCGGAACTCCAGCTCGGCGGTGAGCGGTGTCCCGGGGTCGGGTGCCGCGTGGGCGGGCAGCACCAGGTGCCCTTCGAGGAGCAGCCGGCCGTCCTCGGACGCGCACCGGGTGAGGCGGTTCATCAGCCGCAGCTCGCCGAACCCGCGGTACTGATGGCCGAGTTCGGTGACGTCGATACCGGGGGAAGGCTCCACGCCGGTGCCGGTGGGCGGCACGGGCCAGCGGACCCGTCCGTCGTCTCCCGTGACGAGGGGGGCGGCCACGGCGGCCGGCCGGTGCAGGGCGTAGGACGCCGCGAGTACGCCGTCCGCGTCGCCCCGCGCGAGGAGGTGGACGGCGACCCGTTCGAGGGGCGGCAGTGTCTCGCGGACGGCGTCCGGGACGCTGTCGGCGAGACCGCGGGCGGCGGCGGAGACGATCCGTTCGCGTTCGGCGGCGGGGAGCCGGGGGAACGTCCGCACGAGCGGTACCAACCGGTCGGTGGCGAAGGCGCGTTCCCGCTGTTCGCACAGGTCGTGCAGCCCTTGGGCGACCAGGGCGTTGCAGACGCTCCGGTGGGCCCGGAGCACTCCGGTGAGGTCCTGGTCGCTCTCCGCCCGGCCGGTCACGACCAGCCTGCGGACGAGTGCGATCCGGCCGGCCGCGGCGGCCGCCAGCGGGCCGAACAGGATCTCGCTGCGGCTCAGCTCCTCCGCGTACCGCAGGCCGTGCCGTTCCAGAGCCTCGCGGCGCAGGCAGAACCCGGTCACCAGGGCGTCCCTGACCGTCAGTTCCGGTGCGTCGGTGAAGCGGGCGAGGGTCCGGGAGCGGGCGAACAGCTGCTGCTGCCAGGAGGGTTCGCGCTCCTTCGTGCCCTCTCCTGTGAGCCGGCTCCAGCGGCCGGCGACGAGGTCGGCGCCGGTGCGTTCGGCGGCCTCCCAGAGGTTGCGGCAGGCGTGGAGCTGGAGCCGTTCGCCGGGGCCGAGCACGAGGACGTGCCGGCCGCGGGCCGCTTCTAGCCCGGTGTTGCGCAGGGCGCCCGTGGTGGTCGCGGTCCCGTCCGCGAGGAGGAGGCGGACCCGGCCGGGCCGGTCCGTGACGAGCCTGCCTGCCGCCGCCCGGGTGGCCGGATCGCAGTCGGCGGGGAGGACGACGAGGGCTTCGGTGGCCCGCATGCTCTGGCCGGTCACCGAGTCGACGGAGGCCCGCAGCGCGGCGGCGCCCGCCCCGCCGGTGACCACGCAGCTGAACTCCGGTGTGCTCATGCCCGCTCCCCGCCGGTCATCAGGTCGACCACCCGGGCCGCTGCGGTGCCGTCGTCGAGGTCGCAGAACGACTCCCGGAACCGGGCGTAGGCGTCGCGGTGGGTCTCGGTGACGGACGCGAGGTCGCGCAGCGCCTCCACCACGCCCGCCGATGTCGGGATCAGCGGACCTGGCGCCCGCGCGGCGAAGTCGAAGCAGAAGCCGCGCAGGGTGTCGCGGTAGTGCTCCAGGTCGTAGGTGTGGAACAGCATCGGGCGGCCGGTCCCGGCGAAGTCGAACATCAGCGACGAGTAGTCGGTGACCAGTACGTCGCTGACCAGGATCAGTTCGGCGACGTCCGGGTAGCGCGACACGTCGCGGACGAACGCGCTCCGGGGGATGCTGCCGCCCACCAGGTAGTGCCGGCGCACCAGCAGGACGCTGTCCTCGCCGAGCCGCTCCTCGGCCTGGGCCAGGTCGAGCTGGAGGTCGAGGGCGTAGCGGCCGCCCTGCTTGGGCCGGTCCTCGCGCCAGGTCGGGGCGTACAGGATGACGCGCTTGCCTTCGGGGATGCCGAGCCGCTCCCGTACGGAGTCGGCGACCTTCTCCCGGTCGGGGGCGTACAGGAGGTCGTTGCGCGGGTAGCCGCACTCGATGACGGCACCCGTGTGGCCGAAGGCCCGCCGCAGGACCGGGGTGGAGAAGGTGCTGGGTGAGACGAGCACGCTCCACTGGGCGGCCCGCCGCGGCATCGAGGCCATGTAGGCGGCGTCCGCGCTCGGGGTGCCGGCCAGATCGCGGCCGATGCGCTTGAGCGGGGTGCCGTGCCAGGTCTGCACGACGAACTGGCCTTCGGCCCGCTCGAACCACTCGGGCAGATGGGTGTTGGAGACGATGAAGCGGCTGCGGGCCAGGGCCTCGTGCCACTCGGCGCTGTGCAGGGCGACGGGCCGCACTCCGGCCGGCACGCGCACCTGCTCGTCGCGGACCACCCAGAGGTGTTCGAGCGTGCTGTCGCGGCGGGACAGCTCCTCGTGGACCGCGCGCGGCGAGTCGGAGAACTGACGCCCGTCGAAGCTGCTGTACAGGACGGCCGGAAGCAGTTCCCCGCCGCGCAGGGCGGCGTACCGCTCGCGCAGCCGGCGCTGCCCGTACGCGCCCCGGTCCGCGGCCGGCAGCGCGCTGCCCGACTCCAGGACCAGCCGGTCGTGGAAGCGCCGGCCCAGGGTGAAGGACCGGCCGCCCTCCTGTCCGTGGTGCAGCGGCAGCGCGTGGTGGAGCGGGGTGGCTGCCCGCAGCGGGAGGTAGGCGTCCGGGTCGGTCTCGCCGTGTTCGCGCAGGAAGAGGTGCCAGCGGCCCTCGGCGAGCGGGAGGGTGCCGGCGAGCCCTTCGACGGCGTCCGGCCGCAGTGCGGCCCGGAATCCGGCCGTGTCCCCGGCCGCGGTCGTCCCGGCGGCGAAGGCGGCCTCCTCCTGGTGTCCGCCGTGCCTCAGGACGAGCTCGACGCCCTTGTCGTACGGCCCGGGCAGGCTCCCCTCGACCACGAGCTCCCCGGAGTCCTCCCAGGAGAGCCGTTCGACGACGGGCTGCCCGGCGCGGTCGGTGAGGACCAGGTCGCCGGAGGGGTTGGCCGCCGCGTGGATCTCGCGGCCACCGGCGAGCGGGTAGCGCGCGGAGCCGGTCTCCGGCCGGGCGGCCACCGGCGTCCGCCGCCCGCCGCCCACGAGTTGTACGCCCCACACCCCGTCGGACCCGTGGAAGGCCGTGAGCGGCACCTCGGCGACGACCGTGCCGGCCGCCGCTCCCTGCGGTCCGCCGGGCCCCAGGGGGAATTCCCGGGTCTCCTTGGTGTGCCACTCCTGGACGCGCAGGGCCGTCGGCTCGCTCCCGTCGAGGACCCGCACCTCGACACGTACGCCGTCCGCCGTCGCGATGTGCGCGACGAGGACGGCGTCGATCCGTTCGGTACGCAGTTCCAGCTTGTTGCCCGACAGGACGGGCACGATCCGGGTGCGCTCACCGGTGTACACGACGGCGGGCGCCGCCGGGTTGCCGAGGAGACGCATCGGCCCGCGGCGGGGACGGCCACCGCCGGGGACGACCGATTCCAGCTTCCAGGTGGTACGGCCGCTCCTTCCCCCGCCCTTGGCGGCGAGCCTGCGGGGGTCGACGACGGCCTCGAAGCCGGACCGCTCGTAGCGGTGGAGCGTGCGGCCGGACCGGGCCGCCGCCTCGTCCGTACGGAAGGTGCGCAGGCGCAGGGGCAGGACGCGGCGCCCCGACCGCAGCCAGCCGGTGCCGGCCGAGCGTCCCGGTGCGTTGCGGACGTAGGCGTACCCCTTGAGGTGCAGCAGCCCGTCGCGCCAGACGGCCTCGGTGAGGTGGGAGTGGACGGGGAGGTCGGTGGCGCCGAGAGCGGTGGCGCGGTACGGGAGCGGTCCCCCGAGGACCGGGTACTGCGCGCGGGGCCGGAGCAGGCCGCGGACATGGAAGGTGTCGCGGTCTGACTTCTCGTACGCGAGGAGGGCGAGCAGTTCGGGCATCCGGCGTTCCCGGACGAGCTGCCACTTGACCCGCAGGTGCAGGGGCAGCCCGTCGGTGACGGCCGGGTCGACGGTCGCGGCGAAGGCGTTGGCGTGTTCGAGGAAGGCGTCGTGGAAGGCGGCGTCACCCTCCGGGAGCGCCTCGATGAACAGCCAGAGGTCCCCGGAGAGCGCGTGCGCTTCGTACCTGCGCCTGGCCTCGGTCATACCCCGCGCGGCGAGGAACGCGCTGACGGTGGAGACGGCGGTGACCCGGTCGCGGATGCCCCGGGGCACCGCGCGCCGTGTGGTGATCGACCCGGCGCGGTCGCGCCAGTGGTACACCGGCTCCTCGACCACGTCGACGGAGCGTGCCAGGAAGTGGGCGGGCAGCACGACGGCGATGTCCTCGTACAGCACCCCGGTCGGGAACGCGAAGGCGTGGCGGTCCCAGAACGACCGGCGGAAGACCTTGTTGCAGGCGATGCGGTCGCCCAGGAGCGTCCAGTCCCGGGTGACGTGCGTGGCGGACCGGTGCTTCTTCATCATCTCGCGGAACATCGGCGACTGTTCGAGTGCGCCGTTCGCGCGGAGTCTGAGCACGTTGCCGGTGACGAGGTCCGATCCGGAGCGGGCGAGTTCGGCGAGCATCCGCTCGTACGCACCGGGCGGCACGATGTCGTCGCTGTCGACGAACGCCAGGAACTCCCCCTCCGGATCGGCCTCCATCACCCCGGTGTTACGGGCGGCGCCGAGCCCGGCGTTCTCCTGGGTGACCAGCCGGAAGCGGGGGTCGCGCGCGGCGAACTCCCGGGCGACGCGCCCGCTCGCGTCCGTGGAGCCGTCGTCGACCATGACGACTTCGAGGTCGGGCATCGTCTGCCCGGCCAGCGAGTCCAGGCAGGCACCGAGGTACTCCTCGACGTTGTAAAGGGGGACGACGACGGTGAGACGGGGTGCCATGCGCTGTGCACGATCCTTCCGGACGGACAACCTGGGGGACTGGGACGGGTCCGGCGCATCGGGGCCGGACGCACCCCCGGGGCTAACCCCGCCGGCCGGGCCCCGGTCACCCGACGGCAGCCGTTCGGGTGACGGCCGGCGGCCGGGAGTCGATGAGATGACCGAGCCCCGTACCGGTGCGGCACGGGGCTGGCGGGGTTCCCGGCGCGGGCACCGGGGTCAGGGCTTGACGGCGATGCGGCCCTCGTCCATGCGCAGCAGCAGCAGCCGCTCGCCGGTCTTCTCCATGAACTCGTCGACGGCCTGCCGCGAGCCCTGCCAGTAGCCGTAGTCGTCGATCAGCAGCACACCGCCGCTCACCAGGCGCGCGTAGAGGTGCTCCAGCTCGTGTCGGGTGGAGGCGTACCAGTCGGTGTCCAGACGGAGGATGGAGATCTTCTCCGGGGCGCGGTCCGGGACGGTGTCCTCGACCCTGCCCCGCACGTAGTGGACGCGCTCCTTCGGGTAGGGCACGTTCTCGAATCCGGCCTGCACGTCCTCCAGGGAGGCCACCGCCCAGATCGGCCGGTCCCTGCCCTGCGCGTCGAGCAGCTCCCGCGCCGACCTGCCGTCGAGCCGCAGGTCCTCGTCGGTGGGCGGGGTCATGCCCTCGAACGTGTCGAAGAGGTACAGGTCCCGCTCGGTCTCGCCGAGCGAGAGCAGCGTCTTCGCGCACGCCTGCATGGACCCGCCGCGCCAGACACCGCACTCGACGATGTCGCCGGGGATGCCGTGGCGGGCGACGTACCGGGTGGCGAGGATGAAGGCGTTGAGCCGCTCCGGTGAGGTCATCGAGTACGGCTTGACCGCCCGGATGATGTCCTTCGCCTCGTCGTCGTAGTCCGCCGGGAACTGCGGACCGGCCTTCGCCTTCGGCTCGGGCTTCGGCGCGGGTTTCGGCTCGGGCTGCACGGCGGCTTCCGGGCCCGCCGCGGCGGTGCGGGGAGCGGGCACGGACACCCGCCTGAGCTGGTACCCGGTGAGTTGCTGAAGGACGCCGTTGACGGCGTTGCGCCAAGCCATGCCCCGGGACAGTACGCGCGCATTGCGGCTCATGTCATCTTTCGTCAACCTGTGATTGATTCAGCCCTTGTTGACGGGTACGTCCACCGGGGACGGGGCCGGCCGCCCGCACAGCTCGCGGCCCCGCAGCGGTTGCGGCACGGGGACCGAGTCCACCCCGCCGACCCGGTTGGCCCACCACACGGTCAGCTCGCGTACGGCGAACATCGTCAGCCGGGGATACCGCCGCGGCCTGCGGAAGACCCCGACCGAGTCGCCCCAGTAGGCGCCCTTGCCGATGCCCCGGTAGTCGTGCCAGATGCCCTTGCGTGGCGGGAAGTCGGTGTACGCCTCGCAGAGTTCGAGCCGCGAGTGGGCCGCCATCGCGCGGAAACCGTCGGGGTAGTAGCGCCAGCAGTCCTGGGCGTCGTGCGCGTGGCCGCGCGAGGGCGCGGTGATGAAGGCGTACCCGCCGGGCTTCAGGACGCGGGCGATCTCCAGCATCGACGCCCAGAAGAAGGGGATGTGCTCGAACGCCTGCCCGGAGAGCACCACGTCCGCGCTGCGGGACCTGGCGGGGATGCGGTACGGGCGTTTCATCACGGCGTCGACGTTGGGACCGTCCTGGACGTCGACCCCGAAGTAGTCGATGTCGTGGTTGGCCAGCAGTCCCCTGTGCGTACGGGTCTGCTTGCCGGAGATCCGCGATCCGAGGTCGACGACGCGGTGCCTGCGCGTCCTGGGCAGATACGCCTCGATGCAGAGTTCCATCTGCTCATAGGCGGACTGGTGCATGAGGTTCTCCCGACATCGCCGTGTGCGTGCGCCGTCGAGCACAACGACGGCGCGATGCCGAGGAGTCGCCCGGGACGGGGCCGATCCGCCGTTCGGGTGGTGGTGCGGCTCACCCCGGTCCGCCGTCGAGGAACAGCCGCCGCACCACCCGCTCCGCCGCGCCCCCGTCGTCGTACGGACAGAACCGGTCCCGGAACGCCTTGCGGAGCACCTTCGTCCGCCCGGTCTCCCCCAGGCCGCTCCGCACGGCCTCCACCAGCTCGTCCTGGGTGGTGGCGACCGCCCCGGGTGTCTCACCGGGGCGGCCGGAGAGCGGGTCGAAGTAGGTACCGCGTGAGGCGCGGTAGGCCGCCCAGTCGGGTGCGTAGCCGATGATCGGGCGGTCCAGGCAGGCGTAGTCGAACATCAGCGAGGAGTAGTCCGTGACCAGCGCGTCGGACGCCAGGCAGAGTTCCTCGACGCGGGGGTGCCCGGTGACGTCGACGACCCGGCCGCGCGTCGCGCCCGGGAGCCCCGCCGAGCGCCCGTAGAAGTAGTGGGCGCGCACCAGGAGGACGTGATCGGGGCCGAGTTCGCGGGCGAGCAGCTCCAGGTCGAGGCGGGGCAGGAAGCCCTTGCGGTAGTCGCGGTGGGTCGGCGCGTACAGCAGCGCCTTCTGCCCGGGGGCGATGCCGAGCCCGGCGCGGATCTCGGCCGTCCGCTCGGCGGTGGTGGTGAAGAGGACGTCGTTGCGCGGGTAGCCGAGGTTCAGGTGCTCGTACGAGGACGGGTAGACGCGGTCCCAGATCTCGGTGCTGTGGGGGTTGGCGGAGAGGCTGTAGTCCCACTGGTCGGCGTGGGCGACGATCTTCTCGAAGCTGACGCCGTTGGCGAGGGCGGGGTAGCCGCGCTGGTCCAGTCCCATGGTCTTCAGCGGGGTCCCGTGGTGGGTCTGGAGGTAGACCTGCCCGGGGCGCTTGGTGAAGCCGCCGGGGAAGCTGGAGTTGTTGACCAGGTAGGTGGCGGTGGCCATGGCCCGCCAGTAGGCGAGGGAGCCCTCGATCACGTACGGCACACCGGGCGGCACCCGGTCGCGGTGGCGCGAGGAGACGGCCCAGACGCCTCTCACGTGCGGGGCGAGTTCCAGCGCCTTGGCGTGGATGGCGGCCGGGTTGCAGGCGATCCCCCGGTTCCAGTACGCGCCGTACACGGCGAGGCAGGGGTCCAGCGGCCGCAGCAGGTCGGCCCGGTAGGCGGTGCGCAGGACGCGGGTGCGCACCGCCTTCCGTCCTCGGAGCAGGGCGCCGGGGACCAAGGCCCGAGCCGTGCGGACCGCGCCCCGCGCGCGGTGCGCGGCGTAGGGGCCGGGGAGTTTGGCCGCGCGGAACAGGGCGGCCCGGTCCCGGGCGGGTACGGCTTCGGGGGCGTCATCGGGCATGTCCAGCAGGGCGCGGAGGTGGGCCGTGCGCGCGGCGGCGGCTCGCGGGTCGCCGCCGGTCTCGGTGAGCAGCCGTCCGTACGCGTCGAGGAGCGCGCCGGCCCCCCGCCGCTCCCCCGTGGCGGGGAGCCGGTGACGGACGCAGAGCAGGTCCAGGGTGGCGAGCGTCCCCGCGTCGGAGGCCAGCAGGTACGCGCGCTGGACGGGCAGGACGTCCGCGTACGGGCCGCCGGTGAAGCGGAGCCCGTGGGCGGCCCAGAAGTCGCGCCGGAAAAGCTGGTTGCGTGCGGCGGGGACGGCGCCGGAGGCGCCGGGACGGACCGCGTCCCAGCGGTCGACGCGGTCGTGGCCCAGCCGCAGCACGTCCGGGCGGCTCTCCGCCGTCAGGGCGGCGATCCGCTCCAGTACGCCGGGGAGGAGCAGGTCGCCGCCGTCGAGGAAGAGGAGGTAGGCACCGCGCGCCTCGTCGGCTCCGGCGTCCCGGGCACCGCCCGCCGTGACGGTCCCGGCGAGCTGCCGCACCCGCGTGTCGCGTTGCCGGTAGTCGGCGGCGATGGCGGCGACGGTGTCGCAGGCTCCGGCGCCGGTCAGGAGCAGTTCGAGCTCCCGTACGGGCTGGTCGAGCACGGAGTCGACGGAGGCGCGCAGGTACCCCGGTCCGCCGGAGACGGCCATGACCACACTGAGGAGCATGGCAGCCGAGCGTAATCGGGCCGGTACGCGATCCGGCCTTTCCCTTCACCCGTTCGGGTCAGTGCCGGTGACTCGCGGCGCCCGCCCCGGTTGAGCATGACCATGAAGCCTCTGCTCAGCGTCGTCGTCCCGGTCCACAACGTCGAGGAGTGGCTGGAGCAGTGCCTGCGGTCCCTGGCCGAGCAGTCCCTCGAAGCCATCGAGGTGGTGCTCGTCGACGACGGTTCCACGGACGAAAGCCGCCGTATCGCGGAGGAGTTCGCCGCGCGGGACGGCCGTTTCCGGTGTGTCCACCAGCCCAACGCGGGGCTGAGCGCGGCCCGTAACGCGGGGGTGCGCCACACCACCCCGGGGTCCCGTACCTGGCGTTCGCCGACAGCGACGACGTCCTCGTCCCCGACGCGTACGCACGGATGCTGGGCTCGCTGGAGTCCACCGGTTCGGACCTGGCGACCGGCAACGTCTGGCGGCTGACCGAGCGGGGCAGACAGCAGGCGTGGCAGTACCGGTGGCTGACGGCCACCCGCACCAGGACCCACATCACCCGCGACCCCCGCCTCCTGGCCGACCGGGTCGCCTGGAACAAGGTGTTCCGGCGCTCCTTCTGGGACCGCCACGCCTTCACCTTCCCCGAGGGGAGGCTCTACGAGGACACCCCGGTGATGATCCCGGCGCACTACCTCGCCGGCTCGGTGGACGTGCTGCACGAGCACGTCTACCACTGGCGGGTGCGGGAGGGCTCGATCACCCGGCGGCGTACGGACGTGACGGGTGTACGGGACAGGATCGCCGCGTGCGAGCAGGTCAGCGCGTTCCTGGCGGGCCGGGACGAGGCACAGCGGCGGCGCTACGACGTGTCGTGCCTGCGCGACGACTTCCTGTACTTCCTGGAGGGGATGACGCTGGGCAGCGCCGCCTACCGCACGGCGTTCATGGCCGGCGCGGGCGCCTTCCTGGATCGTGCGGGCAGCTCGGTTCTGGACGGGCTGCCCGTGGAGCTGCGGGTCAAGTGGCGGCTGGTGCGCGAGCGCAGACTCGACGACCTGCTGGCCGTCCTCGCCTTGGAACGGACCAACGGGCCCGGCGTGTTCACCGTCGAAGGGCTGCCCGGCAGGCGCCGGGCCGGGCATCCGGGCGTCGCACACGGCGACTCACGGCTCGGCCGCTCCGACCTCCCCGCCGCCGCACGGCTGTCGGCCGCCACCTGGCGTACGGACGGGCGGCTCGGGCTGCGCGGATACGCGTACATCCGCAACCTCCCGGCGGACACCACGCTGCACGCGCTGAAGTGGGGTGTGCTGCGGGCGGCGGAGGGCCGGCAGCTGCGGAAGGTGCCCGTGCGGTCCGTGACGGCTCCGGAGGCGACCGTGAACTCCGGTCAGGAGCTGCACTCCTACGACCGCGCGGGGTTCGAGATGGTCATCGACCCGCGCACGCTGCGCCCCGGCCGCTGGCTGGTGGGCATGGTGGTCTCCAGCCACGGGGTGTTGCGGCGGGCCGCCGTGCGGGCCCTGGACGCCGCCTCCGCCCAGCCGCTCGTCCACGACCTGGACGCCGGGCGGCGGGCGGTGCTCGGCTACCGGGACGGCCGGCTCGAACTGGCCGTCACCCGGCTGCCCGCACTCGCACAGGCGCACGACGGCGGAACCGGAATCCTGCGCCTGACCGGGCAGTTGTACGGGGGAGCGCGCCCGCAGGCGCTCTCGCTCACCCTGGAGGGCACCGAGGAGGAACGGACCTGCCCGGTGGAGTGCGGGGAGGACGGGCGTTTCGCCGTACGGATTCCGCTCGCCGAACTGGCCGCCGTACCGCCGCCACCGCACCGGGCTCCCCGCGAAGTGGAACCGGAGGGCGGCGCCCGGTGGCGGGGCCTGCTGCTATTCCCCGGCGGCAGCAGGGTCCCGCTCGCCGCCGCGCCCGACCTGCCACCGCCCGCCACCGCCTGCCCGGCGGGCGAACTCGTGGTGGACCTGACAGGTGAGCCGGTCGTGGACGGGGCACGCTGGACGGCCGAGGGCGGACTGTGCGTCGAGGGCACGGGCGGGGGCACGGGCGGTGACCTGGTCCTGCGTCACGAGGCGCTGCGCGAGACGGCGACCGTGGCGGTGACGCGGCGGGAAGGCCGCTTCGCCGCCCGCGTACCCCCGGGCTCGTCACCGAAGTCCTCCAGGAGGGCCGCTGGGACCTGCGGCTCGACGGCTGTCCCGTACGGGGCACGGCGTCGCTCATCGCCCGGCTCCCGCTGCACCGGCCGGACGGAGGCGGCGAACTGGCCCTGGAGCGGCGTCACGGCGACCGGCTGGCCCTGCACGCGGGCCCCGCCCTGCCGGTCGCCGACCGGGGCGCGTACCGCGGGCGCCTGCTGCGCACCGCCCACTACCCGGCGCAGCGGGCCCTCCCGCTGCGCGACACCGTCCTGTACACGGGCGGCGACTCCCCTCGGGCCGTCCACGCCGAACTCGTGCGGCGCGGCACCGACACCGAGCACCTCTGGGTCACCTCGGGGCGCGCGGGGCGGGCGGCGCACGTCCCGGAGACGGCGGTCCCCGTCGTCGAGCACAGCGCCGCCTGGTACGAGGCGCTGGCGCGGGCCCGGCGCGTCGTGACCGACGACCAGCTGCCCGAGTGGTTCGAGCGCCGCCCCGGCCAGACCGTCGTGCAGACCTGGCACGGCACGCCGCTCGGCCGCTTCGGCACGGACCTCGACGGCAGCCTGTACGCCGACCACCACGTCCTCGCCTCGCTGGCGCACCGCTCGGCGCAGTGGTCGGTGCTCGTCTCCCCGAGCCGGTTCGCCACCCCCCACCTGCGCCGGGCGCTGGCGTACGGGGGCGAGGTGCTGGAGGCGGGATCGCCCGCCGCCGACCTGTTGTTCGCGCCCGACCGGGAGAAGACGGCCGAGCGGGTCAGGCGCCGGACGGGCGTCCCGGACGGCCACCGGGTCGTGCTCTACGCACCGACCTACCGGGACCACCTGGCCCATGACCGCACGGCCCCGTCCGGCGACCGGCCCGGACCCTACCGCTGGGACCCGGCGCTCGACACGGCCGCCCTGGCACGGTCGCTGGGCGCGGGCCACACGGTGCTGGTGCGCAGGCATCCCCGGGTGACGGGCAGCGTGCCGACCGGCCCCGGTGTGCTCGACGTGTCCGGGCACCCGGACACCACCGAACTGCTCCTGATCGCCGACGTCCTGGTCACGGACTACGCGGGCCTGGTGTTCGACTACGCGCACACCGGCCGCCCGATGCTCTTCCACACCTACGACCTGGAGCACTACCGGGACACCGTGCGCGGCTTCTGCCTGGACTTCGAGACCCGGGCCCCGGGCCCGCTGCTGGTCACCACGCGGGAGGTGGCACACGCGCTGCGGACCACGGGGGTGCTGGCGGCGCGGCACGCGGACGCGTACGAGAGCTTCCGCAGGGACTTCTGCGATCTGGACGACGGGGGCGCGGCGGGCCGGGTCGCGGACCGGCTGCTGGCGGACGGGACGTAACGCCCGCGCGGCCGTCCCGGCGGCTGACGGTGCCTGCCGTTCGCCGCCTCCTGCCGGTGGCGCGCGGGCCGGTGTCCGTGCGCCCTGCGGGCCGGTGTCCGTGCCGTCTGTGTGCCTGCGTGTCTGTCTCAGTGCTGCCTGTGTGTCTGTCTCAGTGCTGCCGCAGCGCGGCGACGGCCGAGGCCGCGAGGTCGTCCAGGTAGCCCTTGGGCAGGTCTCCCCGGACCACGGCCAGGCGCCAGTACAGCGGGCCGACGATCAGGTCCAGGGCACGGTCCGGATCGCTGCCCCCGGGCAGCTCGCCCCGGGCCACGGCCTCGCGCACGACGACGGCGGCCACGCCCTGCTGCTGGTCGAGCAGGGCGGCCTTGATCGCGTCGGAGATCTCCGGGTTGCGTGCCGCCTCGACCAGCAGATCGGGGATGACCTGCGAGGCGACCGGGTGGCGCAGGGCGTACGCGGCCAGTTCGAGCACGGCGCGGACGTCCCCGTACAGCGAACCGGTGGCCGGAGCCGGCAGGCCCTGCGAGGCGACTGCCGAGACCAGGTCGAGGACGAGCGCGAGCTTGGACTTCCAGCGCCGGTAGACCGCCGTCTTGCCGACGCCCGCGCGCCGGGCGATGCCCTCGATCGACATCCGGGCGAACCCCACGGAGGCCAGCTCCTCGAAGACGGCGGCGCGGATCGCATCGGTCACGTCCTCGCGCAGCACGGCTGCGCCCGCCGGGGTGCGGCGTCGGGTTCCTGGATCGGTGGCCATGGGCGAAATGATAGTCCGTGACGACGGAACGGTTGCGTTACGACGTGAAAGCGTCCTACCCTCGGCGTTGCGACGATACGGTTGCGTTCCGTCGACAGCTTCCTTCCGATCCCACTGCAAGCAGCCTCGCTCCAGCCCTCGTCGAAAGTGATCTTGGTGAGCCAGACAGCAGCGCCTCCGGCGCCCGTGGAACCAGCCGCCCCCACTCCCCTCCCGGTCCACGCACCGGGTGAGCTGGCCGCGCTCGCGGCCCGGCACGGGCTGACCGTCAGCGGGGCCCGGCCCTCCCTGCCCGCGTACGTCGGGCAGCTCTGGGGGCGCAGGCACTTCATCACGGCGTTCGCCGGTGCCAAGCTCAGCGCGCAGTACAGCCAGGCGAAGCTCGGCCAGATCTGGCAGATCATGACGCCGCTGCTCAACGCGACGGTCTACTACTTCATCTTCGGCGTCCTGATGAACACCAGGAACGGGGTCGCCGACTTCGTACCGTTCCTGGTCACAGGCGTCTTCATCTGGACCTTCACCAGCAGCACGGTCACCGCGGGCACCCGGGCGATCAGCGGCAACACCGGGCTCGTACGGGCCCTGCACTTCCCCAGGGCCTCGCTGCCGATCGCGCTCGCCCTCCAGCAGCTCCAGCAGCTCATGTACTCGCTGGTGGTCCTCCTGCTCATCCTGCTCGCGTTCGGCCAGTACCCCCAGCCGTCCTGGCTGCTGATCATCCCCGCGCTGACCCTCCAGGCCCTGTTCAGCACGGGCCTGTCGATGGCCGTGGCGCGGCTCGCCGCGCAGACCCCGGACATCGCCCAGCTCATGCCGTTCGTCCTGCGGACGTGGATGTACGCGTCCGGCGTGATGTGGAGCCTGGACACGCACCTGTCGAGCGGCCGGGTGCCGCACGCGGTCGTGGTGGCGCTGGACTGCAATCCGGCCGCCGTCTACATCGACCTGATGCGGTTCGCCCTCATCGACAGCTTCACCAGGGAGCAGCTGCCCGATCACGTGTGGGCCGTCGCGACGGGCTGGGCACTCGTCTTCGCGATCGGTGGCTTCGTGTACTTCTGGAAGGCCGAGGAGCGGTACGGACGTGGCTGAGATCCCCGATACACGCGTTCCCACCGTCGTCGTGGACGACGTCCACATCACGTACACCGTGCATGGCGCCCGTACCGGCAGGGGCAGCGCCACCTCGGCCCTGAGCCGGCTGGCCTCGCGCGGCAGGAACCCCGGAGCGCGGGAGGTGCACGCCGTGAAGGGCGTCAGCTTCGCCGCGTACCGGGGCGAGGCCATCGGCCTGATCGGCTCCAACGGCTCGGGGAAGTCGACACTCCTCAAGGCCGTCGCGGGCCTACTGCCGCCGACGCGGGGCCGGGTGCACACCCAGGGGCAGCCCTCGCTGCTCGGGGTCAACGCCGCGCTGATGAGTGATCTGACCGGCGAGCGCAACGTCGTGCTCGGCGGACTGGCGATGGGCATGACGCGCCGGCAGATCCGGGAGCGCTACCAGGACATCGTCGACTTCTCCGGCATCAACGAGAAGGGGGACTTCATCACGCTGCCGATGCGGACGTACTCCTCCGGCATGGGAGCCAGACTGCGCTTCTCCATCGCCGCGGCGAAGAGCCACGACGTACTGCTGATCGACGAGGCGCTCTCCACGGGCGACGCGAGATTCCAGCGGCGCAGCAAGGACCGGATCAGGGAACTGCGCCAGGAGGCGGGCACCGTCTTCCTTGTCAGCCACAGCAACAAGTCGATCACCGAGACCTGTGACCGCGCGCTGTGGCTGGAATCGGGCACGCTGCGCATGGACGGCCCCGCCGCGGAGGTGGTGGCGGCCTACGAGAGCTTCACCGGGCCGAGGAAGGCCCCCCCGGCCCAGGACGTGAGGCCGGCCCGCCCGCCGACACCGCGCCGCAGCCCGACGTCGGCCCGTCCGGCGCCTGAGGACGAGCAGTGACCCGCACCCCCGGGCGCCGGACGGCACGACCCGGCCCGACCGGCGCCTGAGGAGACAGGGGCGGTGGTGGACCGCACATCACCGCGTCCACCACCGCACCGACTACACGTGCGCCCGCAGCAACGTCCGCATCGTCCGCATGGCCACCGACAGATTCGCCAGGTCGAACGAGTCCGAGCTCTGGATCTCATCCAGCGTCGACCGGGACCGCGTCAGGATCGCCGCGTTCTTCTCCTCCCACGCCTTGAATCGCTCCTCCGGCGTCGAGGACCCGTCACCCGCGGCCAGCACATCCGCCGTGAGCGCCGCGTGCGCCGCGTACAGGTCCTCGCGGATCGAGGCGCGGGCCATGGACTGCCAGCGGTCGGCCCGAGGCAGGTCGATGATCCGGTCCATCAGCTGGGTGATCCGAAGCCGGTCAGCGAGGTCGTAGTAGACCTCGGCCACCGCCAGCGGGTCCTTGCCTGTGCGTTCCGCGATCGCCACGATGTCCAGCGCCGGGAACGCGGAGGAGAACCCGGCGACCCGCGTCGCCAGCTCGTCGGGGACACCCACCGAGGTGAGCTCCTCCCGGATCGACTGGTACCACTCCTGGTCCGCCCCCATGAGCATCTTGGGCAGCTGGTTCCAGACCTGCTCCACCCCGTCGCGGAAGAACCCGATCGTCTCGGCGATCTGGACGGGCTGCGGCCGGTTGCCGAGCAGCCAGCGCGATCCGCGCTCGACGAGGCGGCGCGAGTGCAGCCGGACCCGGGTCAGGACGTCCGCGTCGACCTGGTTGTCCAGTGCCTCCACGGCGTCCCACACCTGGGACTGGCCGAAGATCTCGCGGGCCGCGGCCTGCGCCCGCACGATCTCCTCGGTCGACGCCCCGGTCTCCTCCCGCAGCCGGTGCAGGAAGGTCGAACCACCCGCGTTGACCGTGTCGTTGACCAGCACGGTCGTGATGATCTCGCGGCGCAGCGCGTGCGCGTCCACGGCCTCGGGGTACCGCTCCCGCAACTGCCGCGGGAAGTACTCGTGCACCAGCTTCTGCAGATGCGGATCGTCCGGCAGGCTCGTGGAGATCAGCTCGTCGGCGGCCGTGATCTTGGTGTAGGCGAGCAGCACGGCCAGCTCCGGCTGGCTGAGCCCCTTGCCCGCGTTCAGCAGTTCGCGGATCTGCCGGTCGTTGGGCAGGAACTCCAGCGCCCGGTCGAGGTGCCCGTCACGCCCCAGCCTGCGCATGAAGCGCTGCTGGGCGTGGAGCAGGGACGGTGCCTGCGCGCAGGCGTTGGCGAGCGCGGTGTTCTGCGCGTAGTTGTTGCGCAGCACCAGCCGGCCGACCTCCTCGGTCATCTCGGCGAGCAGCTTGTTGCGCTGCTTGACGGTCATGTCCCCGTCGCGGACAAGCCCGTTGAGCAGGATCTTGATGTTCACCTCGTGGTCGGAGGTGTCCACACCGGCACTGTTGTCGATCGCGTCGGTGTTGATCCGGCCGCCGTTGCGGGCGAACTCGATCCGGCCGAGCTGGGTCGCGCCGAGGTTGCCGCCCTCACCGACGACCTTCGCGCGCAGCTCCTCGCCGTTGACCCGGATCGCGTCGTTGGCCTTGTCGCCGACGTCCGCGTTCGACTCGCCGGACGACTTGATGTACGTACCGATGCCGCCGTTCCACAGGAGGTCGACGTCGGCCTTGAGGATGTTCTGCATCAGCTCGGCGGGCGTCATCTTGGTGACCCCCGACTCGATGCCGAGCGCCTCGCGGACATGCGCGTTGATCGGGATCGACTTGGCGCTGCGGGGGTGGATGCCACCGCCCGTGGACAGCAGGTCCTTGCTGTAGTCGGCCCACGAGCTGCGCGGCAGGTCGAAGAGGCGGCGCCGCTCGGCGTACGAGGTCGCGGCGTCCGGCTTCGGGTCGATGAAGATGTGCCGGTGGTCGAAGGCCGCGACCAGCCGGATGTGCTCGGAGAGCAGCATGCCGTTGCCGAACACGTCACCGGACATGTCGCCGACGCCGACCACGGTGAAGTCCTGCGTCTGCGTGTCGTGGCCGAGCTCGCGGAAGTGCCGCTTGACCGACTCCCAGGCGCCGCGGGCGGTGATGCCCATGCCCTTGTGGTCGTAACCGGCGGAACCGCCGGACGCGAAGGCGTCACCGAGCCAGAAGCCGTACGCGACGGCCACCTCGTTGGCGATGTCGGAGAAGCTCGCCGTGCCCTTGTCCGCGGCGACGACGAGGTAGGTGTCGTCCTCGTCGTGGCGGACGACGTCGGCGGGCGGCACGACCTCGCCTGCCACCATGTTGTCGGTGATGTCGAGCAGCGCCGAGATGAACATCTTGTACGCGGCGATGCCCTCGGCCAGCCAGGCGTCGCGGTCGACGGCCGGGTCCGGGAGCTGCTTGGCGACGAAGCCGCCCTTGGCGCCGACGGGCACGATGACGGTGTTCTTCACCATCTGCGCCTTGACCAGGCCGAGGATCTCCGTACGGAAGTCCTCACGCCGGTCCGACCAGCGCAGACCACCGCGGGCGACCTTGCCGAAGCGCAGGTGGACGCCCTCGACGCGCGGCGAGTACACCCAGATCTCGAATGCCGGGCGCGGCGCGGGGAGGTCCGGGATGGCCTGCGGGTCGAACTTCATCGACACGTAGCCGTGCGGCGTGCCGCTCTGCGCCTCCTGGAAGAAGTTGGTCCGCAGCGTGGCCTTGATGACGGTGAGGAAGGACCGCAGGATGCGGTCCTCGTCGAGCGAGGCGACCTGGTCCAGCGCCCCGTCGAGCTCCTCCAGGAGCCCGTCGGTCAGCTCCGTCCCGGCCCGCTGCCGCCCGGGCGACATCCGCGCCTCGAAGAGCGAGACCAGCAGCCGGGTGGTGTGGACGTTGTTGCGGAGGGTGTCCTCCATGTAGTCCTGGCTGAAGGTCGAGCCGGCCTGGCGCAGGTACTTCGCGTAGGCGCGCAGCACCATGGCCTGGCGCCAGTTGAGTCCGGCGCGCAGCACGAGGGAGTTGAAGCCGTCGTTCTCGGCCTTGCCCGTCCAGGAGGCGGCGAAGGCTTCCTGGAAGCGGTTCCTCGCGTCGTCGGCGAGGTAGTCGCCGCTGCCCTCGATCTGCGGCATGCGCAGACCGAAGTCGTAGATCCAGGCGTTCGTACGGTCCGCGCAGCGCAGCTCGTACGGACGCTCGTCGACGACCTCGACGCCGAGCCGCTGGAGCACCGGCAGGACGGCGGAGAGGGAGACCTGCTCGCCGGTCCGGTAGATCTTGAAGCGCCGCTCGCGGGCGACGGCGCCGACCGGCTCGTACAGGCTGAGCGCGAAGTCCTTCTCGCCCCGCTGGAGCGCTTCGAGGTGCACCAGGTCGGCGACGGCCGCGCGCGGCGAGTGGTCGGCCTTGTAGCCCTCGGGGAAGGAGTGCCCGTAGCGGCGCAGCAGCTCGGCCGCGCGCTCCTCGCCGCACTCGGCGTTCAGCGCCTCCTGGAAGCCGTCGGCCCAGGAGCGGGCGGCCTCGACGAGCCGGGCCTCGATGCGCTCGGTGTCGGCGTCCGTGAGGTGCGGCAGTTCGGTGCCCGGGGGGACCCGGATGACGAAGTGCAGCCGGGAGAGGATCGACTCGGTGTTCCAGGCGGTGAAGTCGACGTTGGTGCCGCCCAGTTCCTCCTTGAGGATGTCGATGAGCCGCAGGCGCACGCCGGTGGTGTAGCGGTCGCGCGGCAGGTAGACGATCGCGGAGTAGTAGCGCCCGTACTCGTCCTGACGCAGGTACAGCCGCAGCCGGCGGCGCTCCTGGAGGTAGAGCACGGAGGTGACGATGGAGCGCAGCTGGTCGGGCGGCGTCTGGAACAGCTCGTCGCGCGGGTACGTCTCCAGGATCTGGAGCAGGTCGCGGCCGTCGTGGCTGTTGTACGAGAAGCCCGCGCCCTCCAGCACCTCGGCGACCTTGCGGCGGACGACGGGCACCCGGCGCACGGACTCGGTGTAGGCGGCGGAGGAGAAGAGCCCGAGGAAGCGGCGCTCGCCGATGACGTTGCCGTCGGCGTCGAACTTCTTCACCCCGACGTAGTCGAGGTAGCTGGGGCGGTGCACGGTCGCCCGGCTGTTGGCCTTGGTCAGGACGAGCAGCTTGTGCTCGCGGGCCTTGGCGCGGACGTCGGCGGGGAGCCGGTCGAAGGACGGGGAGACCGGGTGGGTCTCCTCGCCCGTGTGGCGCGGATCGGCGCGCAGGATGCCGAGCCCGGTGCCGGGGACGGCGGTGAGGGCGTCGCTGTCGTTGAGCTCGTACTCGCGGTAGCCGAGGAAGGTGAAGTGGTCGGCGGCGAGCCAGCGCAGCAGTTCGCGGGCCTCGTCGACCTCCTCGTCGGCGAGGTCGTCCAGCGGCTCGCCGGGAAGGTCGTCGGCGATGCGCAGGGCGGCGTCGCGCATCTTCTCCCAGTCCTCGACGGTCTCCCGTACGTCGGACAGGACCCGCAGCAGATCCGCGGTGATCTGCTTCAGGTCGGCGCGGTCGGTCTCACGGTCGATCTCGACGTGGATCCAGGACTCGACGAGCGCGTCGTGCGGCAGCTCGGCCTTGTCGTCCTGGGCGCCCTTGGCGTTCTTGCGGCCCTTGGCGGCCGGGCCGGTGCCGTTGACGTCGGTGAGGACCTCGATGAGCTTTCCGGCGACATCGCGGCGGACGATGATCTGCGGGTGGATCACGACATGGATGCCCCGCCCCTGCCTGGACAGCTCGTTGGTGACGGAGTCGACGAGGAACGGCATGTCGTCCGTGACGACCTCGACCACGGAGTGGCTGGACGTCCAGCCGTTCTCCTCGACGGTCGGGGTGTGCACCCGGACGTTCGCCGTGCCCTGGGGGCGGTTCTCGGCGAGCCGGTAGTGGGAGGAAGCCGCACCGAAGACGTCGACCGGGTCACGGCCGCTGACGTCCTCAGGAGCGGTGTGCAGGTAGTACCGCTGGAGATAGGCGAGCAGGCTGCCCTCGCCGGGGCGGTTCACCTGCCCGGTCCCGGCACCCGGGCCGGCGACGTGTGCCCGGGGGTATGGCCCGGGCCACCGGCTCCACCGCCCGGGCTGTTGTCAGCTACCTCGGCGGCCCGTGCGAGCAGCTCGGCCTTGGCTTCGTCCAGCTTGGTCTGCATGTCCTCTGACTCCTGTCGCGCGCCGTTGCGTGACGTAGGTGAAAAAGACGACGTACCGCCACGACACGGGGTATCCGGTCGGAGTCGACGCTATGCCGCCATGAGAGGTATCCGGGACCGTATGGGCCATCTTCGGCAGGCGGTCCGGGATGTGGGGAGCGCGGATCGCCCGGGCACTGTGGCACTCCGGGCGCAGGCCGGGGGCTTCGCTGCCCCCGAGGCGTATCGCGCTGATCACGGCCCCAGGCTATCTCGCTTGCCCCCGTCACCGTCATGAGCCGCATCTGTACAAAAGATGGACCCGCACTTGGACTCTCTGGACAGTGCGCGAGGGCCGGCGGGCGGAGGGCCGGCCCCGGCCGCCCTCGCCCGCCACAGCTCAGACCCCTATGAGCGCGGCCAGCGACACCGCTTCGGCCAGGGTGTCCACCACCGGCACCCCCGCGCCCTCCAGACTGGCCCTGCTGTGCGAACCCCCGGTGTAGAGCACCGCCCGCGCGCCCACGTGCGCCGCGGCCACCGCGTCGTCCACCGCGTCACCGATGACCACCGCCCGCTCCGGGGAGACCCCGTCGAGCGCCGCGAAGTGCCGTTCCATGTGCAGCGCCTTGCTGCCTCCGGACGGCCCCGTACGGCCGTCGACCCGCACGAAGTGCCGCTCGATGCCGTATCCCCGGACCACGGGAACCAGCTCCTCGTGGCCGTACATGCTCAGCAAGGACTGACTGTGCCCCGCCCGCCCCACTGCGCGAGCAGTTCCTCGACCCCCTGGGTGAGCCCGCAGGTGACGCGGCGCTCGGTGTAGTGGCGGTGGAAGATGCCGTCCATCCGCTCCCACTCGGCGTCGGTGGGCAGCCGGCCGAGCAGCCGCTCGTAGAACAGGGGGATGGGGACGCAGTACATCTCCCGGTACTGCTCCAGCGTGATCGGCGCGAGGTCTATCTCGGCGAACGCGGCGTTCGTCGCGCCGATGACGGCCTCGATGTCGTCGAGCAGCGTGCCGTTCCAGTCCCAGACCAGATGCGCTCGGTGATTCCCTGACGTCCCCATGTGAAGAACGTACCCGGCGGGTCCGACAGTCAGCCGATGAGGTTGGGGATCTCCTGGACGCCGAACCACAGCAGCTCGTGGTCCTCGGCGCCGTCCACCGTGAACTGCGCGTCGTCGTCACCGAGGTCCGCGGCTCCCAGCGCCGCCGCGGCGGCCGCCACGTCCTTCTCCGCGTCGTCCGCGTCGACGTGCACGGCGGCGGCCTTCGCCAGAGCCACGGCCGCCTCGATCCGCACCTCTCCGAGCGAGGCCCCGTCCGGGCTGTGATCGGGATCGGCGACCGCCGCCCCGTCCGGTACGTCGACGGCCACGACGGTCCTGCGCCGCGGTTCGTCCGGGTTCCCGGCGATCAGACGCAGCGAAGCGGCGGCGGCCCGGTTGAGCGCCGCGTACTCCAGCTCCTCGATGTCGTCGGAGACGTACCACTCACGCAGCGCGGGCGTCACCGCGTAGGCGGTCAGCGGTCCGGGTCCGACTTCGCCCGCCCTGTGCGCCGCAGCGAGACCGGAGAGGGTCAGGGGGACGTACACGCGCATGGCTGGCCGCTTTCGTAGTCGGAGACGTTCTCAGGATACGTGGAGGTCCCCCGTTGGGGTCCTTGAACGGCCCCCGTTCGTCCACCCCGCGACCGCCCCTCACCCTCACCGGGCCCTTGCGGCACAGGCTCCGACACCCGGATAGGTGATCTCCGGGCGTCGCGGCGGTGCGCGTTCTCCGGCTTGCGGTGCCACCCTCCGGGCCCGTAGAAGATCCGCAACAGAAGTTACTGCCCGGTATTCCGCCGGGCACGGAAGAGCACGGGGGCGATGAGCATGAGCATGGACAAGACCAGGCCCGCCGCACGACGCGACCAGCGCAGGCCCGGCACCGTACCTCCGCAGCAGATCCGACAGCGGACCGCGCGCCATCCCCGCCCGCACCAGTGGTTCGCCGAACGCCTGCTCGCGGTGCTCAGCGGCCGGCGCCCGGTGCACTGGATGCTCGGGCACACCATCGGCGAGGCGTACGACCAGCTCGCCGAACTCGCCCCCAGCAGCCCGTTCGGCGCGGAAGGCGTCCGGCCGGTCCTGCGGCACTGCCACGGCGCCCAGCCCGCCACCGGGGTCGTCGAGGCGTTCGCGAGCGTCGCGGCGGGCGACCGGGTCCGCGCCATGGCCTTCCGCCTGGAACGGGGCCCCGACCTCCGCTGGCGCTGCGCGGCGGTGGAGCTGGGCGGCGAACGCGTCCCGCACGCCCGGCCCGTCCCCCACGGCGACTGAGGCCACCGTGACCCGGCGCCCCACGAGGCCGCGACGGCTGGGGCCGGACACCCCGAAGGTGCCCGGCCCCAGCCGTCCGGCGGACGCCGGCGGTACCTCGGTACCGCCGCGTCCTCACCGCCGTGCGCTACTTCTTGCGACGACGGCCACCGCCACCACCACTGGGGCTGCCGCCCTTCTGCGCCTTGCGGCGCTCGGCGCGCGTCATGCCGTCCGCCTCCGAGCGAGCACTGTCGCCGTTGGTGAAGTCACCCTCGACGACACCGCCCTCACCGTCCACCGTGGGAGCGGAGAAGTGCAGGCGGTCGGGCCGCTGCGGCGCCTCCAGGCCCTTGGCCCGGATCTCCGGACGGGAGACCGCCGCGACGGGCGCCCCGTCCTTGGAGAGCGAGGTCCGCTCGGCGGCGTCCTGCACCGGGACCTCCTCGACCTGCTGCTCGACCTGGACCTCCAGGTTGAACAGGTAGCCGACGGACTCCTCCTTGATGCCCTCCATCATGGCGTTGAACATGTCGAAGCCCTCACGCTGGTACTCGACCAGCGGGTCCTTCTGCGCCATCGCCCGCAGGCCGATGCCCTCCTGGAGATAGTCCATCTCGTAGAGGTGCTCACGCCACTTGCGGTCCAGGACGGACAGCACCACGCGCCGCTCCAGCTCGCGCATGATATCCGAGCCGAGCGTCTTCTCCCGCTCCTCGTACTGCTCGTGGATGTCGTCCTTGACGGACTGCGCGATGAACTCGGCGGTGACCCCGGCCAGATCCCCGGCGGCCTCCTCCAGCTCCTCGACCGTGACCTTCACCGGGTAGAGCTGCTTGAACGCGCCCCACAGCCGGTCCAGGTCCCACTCCTCGGCGAAGCCCTCGGCGGTCTCCTGGCGGATGTAGTCGTCGATCGTGTCGTCCATGAAGTGGCGGATCTGATCCTGCAGATCCTCGCCCTCCAGGACGCGGCGGCGCTCGCCGTAGATGACCTCACGCTGCCGGTTGAGCACCTCGTCGTACTTCAGGACGTTCTTACGCGTCTCGAAGTTCTGCTGCTCGACCTGCGACTGGGCCGACGCGATCGCCCGCGTCACCATCTTGTTCTCGATCGGCACGTCGTCCGGCACGTTGGCCATCGACATGACGCGCTCGACCATCTGCGCCTTGAACAGCCGCATCAGGTCGTCGCCCAGCGACAGGTAGAAGCGGGACTCGCCCGGGTCACCCTGTCGGCCGGAACGACCGCGCAGCTGGTTGTCGATACGCCGCGACTCGTGGCGCTCCGTACCCAGCACGTACAGCCCGCCGAGCTCCTTGACCTCTTCGAACTCGGCCTTCACCGCGAGCTCGGCCTTCTCCAGCGCCGCGGGCAGCGCCGCCGCCCACTCCTCGACGTGCTCGACCGGGTCGAGCCCGCGCTGGCGCAGCTCCGCCTCGGCGAGGTCGTCGGGGTTGCCGCCGAGCTTGATGTCCGTGCCTCGGCCGGCCATGTTCGTCGCGACCGTGACCGCGCCCTTGCGGCCGGCCTGGGCGACGATCGTGGCCTCACGGTCGTGCTGCTTGGCGTTGAGCACCTCGTGCTGGACCCCGCGCTTGGAGAGCTGCTGCGAGAGGTACTCGGACTTCTCGACCGAGGTGGTGCCGACCAGGATCGGCTGGCCCTTCTCGTGCTTCTCGGCGATGTCGTCGACGACGGCGGCGAACTTCGCGACCTCGGTGCGGTAAATCAGGTCCGACTGGTCCGCCCGGACCATCGGCCGGTTCGTCGGGATCGGCACGACGCCCAGCTTGTAGATCTGGTGGAACTCGGCGGCCTCGGTCATCGCCGTACCGGTCATGCCGGAGAGCTTGCCGTAGAGGCGGAAGAAGTTCTGGAGGGTGATCGTGGCGAGCGTCTGGTTCTCGTCCTTGATGTCCACCCCTTCCTTCGCCTCGATGGCCTGGTGCATGCCCTCGTTGTACCGGCGGCCGGCGAGCATACGGCCGGTGTGCTCGTCGACGATCATGACCTCGCCGTCGACGACGACGTAGTCCTTGTCCTTCTTGAAGAGTTCCTTGGCCTTGATCGCGTTGTTGAGGTACCCCACGAGCGGCGTGTTCACCGACTCGTAGAGGTTGTCGATACCGAGCCAGTCCTCGACCTTCGCGACACCGGGCTCGTGGATGGCCACGGTCCGCTTCTTCTCGTCGACCTCGTAGTCGCCGGTCTCCTCGATGCCCTTGAGCGGGTTGCCTGCCTCGCCCCTGGTAAGCCGCGTCACCAGCTTGGCGAAGTCGCCGTACCACTTGGTGGCCTGGTCGGCCGGACCCGAGATGATCAGCGGTGTACGGGCCTCGTCGACCAGGATCGAGTCGACCTCGTCGACGATGGCGTAGTTGTGGCCGCGCTGGACGAGCTCTTCCTGGGACCACGCCATGTTGTCGCGGAGGTAGTCGAAGCCGAACTCGTTGTTGGTGCCGTACGTGATGTCGCAGCCGTACTGCTCACGGCGCTGGGCCGGAGTCATGTTGGCGATGATGCAGCCGACGGACAGGCCCAGGAACTTGTGGACCCGGCCCATCATCTCGGAGTCACGCTCGGCCAGGTAGTCGTTGACCGTGATCAGGTGCACACCCTTGCCGGAGAGCGCGTTGAGATACGCGGGCAGGGTACCGACGAGGGTCTTGCCCTCACCGGTCTTCATCTCGGCGACGTACCCGAGGTGCAGGGCGGCGCCGCCCATCATCTGGACGTCGTAGTGGCGCTGTCCGAGGACGCGCTTGGCCGCCTCGCGGACGGTCGCGAACGCTTCGGGAAGCAGGTCGTCCAGGCTCTCGCCGTCCGCGTACCGTTCCTTGTACTCGTCGGTGAGCGCCCGCAGCTCGGCGTCGGAGAGGTTGACGAAGTCCTCTTCGATGGAGCTGACCTGGTCCGCGATGCGGTGCAGTTTGCGCAGGATCTTGCCTTCGCCTGCACGCATGAGCTTGTTGAAGACGGACACTGAGGCTGGTCTCCTTGCCGGTCGGGCCTGGCACTGGGTCGTGTTATGGACGCTGGCGCGGGCACGGCAGGTGGGCCCCACCGCAACGGCCATCGTAAGCGAGGACCCCACCGCCTCGGGAGGGCTGCTGCCGCGTGGACCTCACCGCACCCTCCAGAACAACGGACGGGAGGGCCCGAAGGTGCCGGGATGCGGCAAAAGTGCTCGCACGACGGACGGCTCCTCACCACAATCTCCCCCATGGAGCCGATCACCCTCACCACCGAACGCCTGATCCTGCGCCCTTCGCGCCGGACGACGCGGACGGCGTGTACGCCGCATGCCAGGACCATGACATCCAGCGCTGGACGGTGGTGCCCTCCCCGTACGCGAGGGCCGACGCGGAGATCTTCACGGCCGCGCTGTCGCCCCGGGGCTGGGACGACGACTCGATGTACAACTTCGCGGTGGTGCTGAGGGAGAACGGCCTGCTCGTCGGCGCGCTCGGCGTCAACCACCGCGTCCTGCCCGGGACGTACGAGGTGGGGTTCTGGACCGGCAGGGAGCACCGGGGCCGGGGCTATACGACGGAAGCCCTACTGGCCTGCGCCCACTGGTCGTTCACCGCGCTCGGCGCGGACCGCCTGGAGTGGCGAGCCGAGGTCGGCAACACCCCCTCGCGATCGGTAGCCCGGCGGGCCGGCTTCCGGATGGAGGGCGAGCAGCGCTCGGCGCTGCTCAACAAGGGGGTGCGCCGCGATGTCTGGATCGGCGCGCTGCTGCCGTCGGACCTGGGGCTGCCGGGCAGTCATCCGTACGTGCCCGCGGGCCGCTGACCGCGGTCCCGGACCTGTCAGCCGATCCGCGACCGGCGTGGCGGCCCGGCTGTCAGTGCCTCGCTCTAGGGTTCACTGCATGACGCCCGTGCCGCTTCCCGCCGTGGAACTCTCCGCCGACCAGGCCCGCCGGATCGCGCTGCGCGCACAGGGATTCCTGGGGGCCCCGGACCGCCGGGCGGGTGTGCCGGGCGTGCTCCGTCACCTCGGAGCCGTACAGCTCGACACCATCTCGGTGCTGGCCAGATCGCACGAGCTCGTTCCCTACGCCCGTCTCGGCGCCGTCGACCGTCGCACCGTCGAGGACGCGTACTGGTCGGGCGGGCGGTCCTTCGAGTACTGGTCGCATGCCGCGTGCATCCTGCCGGTCGAGGAATGGCCGCACTTCGCGTTCCGCCGCCGCGCCTACCGCTCCCGTCCGCAGTGGCACCACGACCTGCCCGACGGGGCGTACGAGACGGTGATCGGGCAGCTGCGCGCCGAGGGCCCGCTGACCGCCACGGAGCTCGGCGGCGCGAAGAACGGCGGCGAGTGGTGGGACTGGTCGGCCTCGAAGGTGGCCGTCGAGCGGGCGCTGATGTACGGGGAGGTCGTCTGCACGGAGCGGCGCGGCTGGAAGCGCGTCTACGACCTGGCCGAGCGCGCCATCCCGGACGCCTTCCTGCACGACGACCTCGACGACGCCGAGTGCCACCGCAGGCTGGTGGTCCTGGCGGCCCGGTCACTGGGCGTCGGCACCCGGGCCGACATCGCGGACTACCACCGCCTCAAGGGCGAGCAGTTCGACGCGGTGGTGGCGGACTCCGGGCTGGTGCCGGTGGCGGTGGAGGGCTGGGCGAAGCCCGCCTGGGCCCACCCGGAGGCCCTGGCGTCGCCACCGCGCGGCCGGCACCGCACGACGCTGCTCTCACCCTTCGACTCGCTCATCTGGGAGCGGGCGCGCACCGAGCGGATCTTCGGCTTCACCCACCGCCTGGAGGCGTACGTCCCCAGACCGAAGCGCGTCCACGGGTACTTCGCGATGCCGCTGCTGGCGGGCGGCAGGCTTCAGGGGCGCGTGGACCCGGCCCGTGAAGGCTCGACCCTGGTCGCCCGGCAGGTGTCTCTCCTGGGGCGGAAGGCGGTGACACCCATGGCCGAGGCCCTGGTGGAAGCGGCGTCCTGGGTGGGCTGTACGAACGTCCGGCTGGAGCGGGTCGACGCCCCGGAGCTGCGCGAGCCGCTGACGGCGGAGATCACGCGTGCTCTCGCCTGACGGGCTCCTGCGCCCTCTGTCCACTCCTCTGTCGGCTGCCTACCGGATCTCCAGGATCTTCTCCCGCATCGCATAGACCACGGCTTCCATCCGGGAGTGGAGCTGGAGCTTCTCCAGGATGTTGCGGACGTGGTTCTTCACCGTGTTCTCGGAGATGAACAACTCTTTCGCGATATCGCGATTGTTCATGCCCGTAGCGACGAGTTTGAGGACTTCGAGCTCCCGGTCGGTGAGTCTCGGCGCCGGGACGAGTCTGCGCTCATCGGTGCGCTGGATCATCGACTTGAACTCGGTCAGCAGCTTGGACGCCATCGACGGGCTGATCTGCGACTGTCCGTCGGCGACGGCGCGGATCGCCGTGGCCACCTCGTCGGTGGAGATCTCCTTCAGGAGATATCCGGTGGCGCCCGCCTTGATCGCGTCGTAGAGGTCGGCCTCCTCGTCGCTGATCGTCAACATGATGATCTTCGCGCTGGGGGCCACCTCCTTGATGGAGGTGCACGCCTCGATGCCGCCGCGTTTGGGCATCCGTACGTCCATCAGCACGATGTCGGGCAGCAGGTCGGCCGCCTTGTCCACGGCCTCCGCTCCGTCCCCGGCCTCGCCCACCACCTGAATGTCCTCCTCCTGCGCGAGGACGATCTCCAGACCTCTGCGGAAGAGCGCGTGGTCATCGACGACCAGGACCCGGATGGGCTCCTTGCGGGAGCTGTCGTCGGCCGCGTCCACTCCGGCATCCGTACCGGTGGCAGCGTCGGCGCCCCTCGCGTCGCGCACGGGTCCGAAGGTGTTCGCCATCGTTCCTCCCCCTGAAGGCCGCGGCCTGTCGTCCACAAGCTGTCCGCCAACCGCAGCTCACGGAGCCCTCGTTGGCCTGGGCCGCCATGCTTTCATGCCGGGACGCCGACGCGGGGGTGCCAGGGCCGCACGCCGGTGCCCCTGGGGGCGCACAGACGCTCCAGGGGCACCACGAACGGGTGGCGTCAGCCGCCGAGCGCGCCCCCGCGCCGCCTGCTTCGTCAGCGGCGAGCGGGTCCGTCACCAGACGGATGACTCCGTAGTCGTAGGCGTGCCGCCGGTAGACGACATTGGGTTCCTTGGTCTCGGAGTCGACGAACAAGTAGAAGTCGTGACCGACCAGCTCCATCTCGTAGAGCGCCTGGTCGAGCGACATGGGTGCCGCGACGTGCGTCTTCTCGCGCATCACCAGCGGTCCGTCACCCTGCACCTCAAGGGGACCGATCTTGGTGGTGGGCACTTCGCCCGTCGACGTCTCATCCGCGACCAGCTCACCGTTCCCGTTGAACGACGCGGCGTCCGGCACGATCTCCCCGACCTCGGCGGCTGACAGCCGGCCGGCGCCCCGGCGGCTGTAGCGCTTGTCGTGCTGCTTGCGCAGCCGCGCCTCCAGCTTGCCGGTGGCCAGGTCCAGTGCCGCGTAAGGATCACCCGCTGCCGCCTCCGCCCGGATGACGGGTCCGCGGGAGCGGAGCGTGATCTCCACCCGGTCGGAACGGTCGGCCTGACGGGGATTCGGCTCCTTGGACACCTCGACGTCGAGGCTTATCACCTTGCCGTCGAAATTCTGGATCTTGTCCAGCTTCAACTTCTCGGCCACGTGCTTGCGGAACCGCTCGGGCACCTCGGTCTTGCGGCCCTTGACGACGATGTCCACGCAGAACTCCGTTCCCGGATCGCTCCGCTTCGACGGCGGAGCATTTCCCTTTTGCACCAAACTCCGGTCATGGCCGGAGCTTCGGACTGGGCGGCTTTCACCCCCTCTTCCCCGACCGGCGAGGTCTGCACCTCACCGGCTCCAGCGCGTCTGGACTGCTGATGAGTTACCTGCCCGAAACCGGGTGGTGCATTCGTCGAGGTCTGACATTCACCATCCCTCACAACCGAACATAGCCTGCCCGGCCGGTTGTCGGCACCCGCTACTCACGCGTACCTCCGTTCAGGTTCATCTGGCCACTCGCTACCTGCAACGACACGAGTTCGACGTCAGTTCCGGTTTATTTCGAAGGCGGACGGAGAGGCTGCCACCACCGCGGCCCGCAGGGCTTGTTCCCCCGCGTTCTTCCAGCGTGCACCGGCAGCCGCCGAGGCGCCCGCCCGCACGGCGCGCGCCGCTTCGGCCAGCGTCGCCCCCGTCGTCATGAGGTCGTCGACCAGCACCGCCCGACCGCCCGCGAGGAGCCTCCCCGCCCCGTCCGCGACATCGAGCGCCCCCGCCAGATTCGCCCGCCGCTGCCCCGCCCGGAGCCCCGACTGGTCGGCCACGGTCCGCCTCTGCCGCAGGACCGCGAGAACACCGGCCGGCGTCCCCGTACGCCGCAGCTCCGAGGCCGCGGCCAGGGCGATGCGCCGCGCCGGGTCATGACCCCGCGCGGCGGTGGAGCGCCGCGCGGACGGGACAGGCACGAGCAGCAGCGGCCCCGCCCCGCCCGAAACCCCCGCCCCGGCCCGTACAGCGCCCGCCAGGGCCCTTCCGAGCTCCCTGGTGAGCCCCAGGGCGCCCCGCTCCTTGTGGGCGAGGAGCACCGCCCGTACCGCGTTCTCGTACGGGGCGGCGGCCCACACCACCGGCAGTCCCCCCGGCTCGGGCGCGGGCCTCACCCGGCGCGGCTCCGCACCGAGCAGCGCGGCCCGGCACTCCCCGCACAGCCCGGTACGCGGTCCGCCGCAGCCACCACAGGCCACCGGCAGGACCAGTCCGGTGAACTCCCGCCACCATCCCCGCATCCCCACACAGTGCGGGGGCGGACGGAGACCGTCCACCCCCTGTGGACAACTGTGGAGCGCCTCAGCCCGGGTAGACCAGGGACGAACCCGTTTTGAGGACCGTCTGCCAGTTGTCGCCGGGCGAGAGCCGGACGATTCCGTCGCCCTCGGTCTCCGCCATCAGCGGAAGCTGCTCGTCGTCAGCGGCCGCGACCGCCGTCACCTGGTTCACCCCGGGCAGCACGCCCGAAGGCGAGGTCGAGCCGTCCGCCTGCACGTACCGCACCTGCTGCACGCCGCCCTCCTCCTTGCCGACCACCACGAGACGGCTGCGGCCGGACCAGGAAATCGCCGACACGTCCGTGAGCTGCGGCGCCGCCTGACGCAGATCCTCCACGGAGACCTGCGGCTGCTCCTCGGAACCCTGGCGTTCGACCCGGCCGATCTTCAGCGTCGTGCGCCCGTCCTTCGAGACGAGCAGAGCGATCCGCACCCCGTCGGCCGACATCCGCAGGGCTTCGATGCGTCCCCCGTCCAGGCTCGGCACAGTGACCTCCTGAGGCGTGCCCTTGCCGCCGACCAGGCGCAGCAGCCGCGGGCCCGCCGGATCACGGTCGGCGACCCACAGGTCGCCCCGGCCGTCCCAGCTCGGGCCGAGAGCCGGTCACCCGGTCTGGCCGCCCCACTGGTCACCACCGGCTCGGCGAGTTCCCCGTCCGAGACCAGGGAGGAGACGTAGAGGTCCTGCTGGTCCGCGGAGACACCCGCCGCCGACTGCTCGTCGCGGGCCACGCCGACCGAGCTCATCGGCACCGTCCCTTCGCCGAGCGGCCCTGTGACGGGCTCGGGGTCACCGGTGCCCTTGCTGCTTCCCGGCAGCCGCCCCACATGACCCTTGGCGTCGACGAAGTACTGGCTGTCCGGCGCACCGGAACCGCTGTCCGGGGCGAATTCGACCGCCTCGTCGGCACCCAGCGCGCACAGCCGGCCCCGCTCGCTCCGCAGCTCCACCTGTTCGAGACGCGCGGACGTCAGGTCCCGCAGGGTGAAGAAGACCTGGGCGGCCATCATCCGGCAGGCCGTCCGGCCGACCTTGTCCGCCTTCTTGTTCAGCGGCACCTTCAGCACGTTCTGGTCGTCCGGCGCCAGGGAGGTGACGCCCTTCTTCAGCGCCGTACCTGTGGGGAAGCGGGAGTCCGCGACGGGCCGCAGCCAGTTCGTCGGCCCTCCGAGAAGCGCCCGGACCGTCTGCGTGGCGGTGTCCATCCGGGTGACGGGGTCGGTCCGGTTCCGTACGTAGACCGGGTCGGCCACCAGGGTCGAACGGCCGTTGGTCCGCCCCGTGGCGAAGTAGTACTTGTTGACGGACCGGTAGAGCCGCCTGAAGTCCGACTGCCCGAGCACGAGGCCGTCCGGCACGATGTCGATGCGCCACTCCCGCTTGCCGTCGGCCCCCTTCTCCTGCACCAGGTGGAGGGTCTGGGAGTAGTCCGTGGGCGCCAGCGGCTGGTACGAACTCTGGGCGTCCACCGCTGCGACCTGGTCGCCGGTCAGCGTGTAGGTGCCTTCCGTACGCCTGCGGTCCTTGTCGTACAGCGAGGACCCGCTCCTGTTGGGCGCCTTGGCCAGCACGGTGGTGCCCGCACTCGGCTTCCAGGTGCGGGCCGCTTCCCCGGTCAGGTACTTGCGGGTCGTCATGAAATTGGGGTCGTCACTGGTCATCGACTCCAGGAAGCCGTCGACCACCTCGGTGGGCGTGGCGCCTTCCCTGGGCGCCACCGCGTACACCTGCACCTGGGAGTCACCGGGCTGCGAGGCGTCGACCGGCTTCACGTCCCCGGCGACGGGCATGGAGGCGCACCCGGCCAGCACCACGACTGCGCAGCAGAGCAGCGCGGACATCCGCACCGCGCGTCCATGGCCGCCCTGCAGACGGTCAGTGTCCACGAGTGGTGTCCTCCCGGTCCGGATTCTGCGCTTCGTAGTCGGCACCACCGCTCGGCCGGTCCCCGGGCTGACGCGCCACCACGCGTGCCCCGTTGCCCGGCAGCGCCGCCGGGTGGACGGAGGCCGGCGGCACGCGCGGTGCCACGGGGGTACGCGCGGGCACGGCCAGCGGCGAGCGCTCCGTGGTACACGCCTGGTTCGGTACGGCCATCAGCCGGTGGTCGCTCACGGCCGCCCGGCCGGCCTCGGCGCGCTCCCGGTTCTCCCGGTTGCACCGGGAGTCCTCCGGCTCCAGCGGTATCGGTGAACCGCGCAGCGGCTCGTCCGCCGTACGCGGCAGAGTGAGCCGGAACTGCGAACCGCCACCGGGCTCCCCCCACGCCTGGAGCCACCCGCCGTGCAGCCGGGCGTCCTCGACGGCGATGGAGAGTCCCAGACCGGTACCACCGGTCGTACGGGCCCGGGCGGGATCTGCGCGCCAGAAGCGGTTGAAGACCCGGGTCGCCTCCCCCGGCTTGAGTCCCACGCCGTAGTCGCGGACCGCGACGGCCACCGCACCCTGGGCCACGCCGAGCCGCACGACCACGTCCCGGCCCTCACCGTGCTCGACGGCGTTGACCACGAGATTGCGCAGCACCCGCTCGACCCGGCGGGCGTCGGCCTCCGCGATCACCGACTGCTCGTCACCGACCACCCGGATACGGGTGCCCTTGCGCTCGGCGAGCGGCTCCGCGCCGCCGATCACCCGTCGGACGACGGCACGCAGATCTATCGGTTCGGCTTCCAGCGCCGCGGCGCCCGCGTCGAACCGGCTGATCTCCAGCAGATCGGAGAGCAGCGACTCGAAACGGTCCAGCTGGTCCCCGAGCAGCTCCGCGGAGCGCGCGGTCACCGGGTCGAAGTCGGCGCGTGCCTCATGGATGACATCGGCGGCCATCCGCACGGTGGTCAGCGGGGTCCGCAGTTCGTGCGAGACGTCGGAGACGAAGCGCCGCTGCATACGGGAGAGCTCCTCCAGCTGCTGGATCTTCAGCTGAAGGTTCTGCGCCATCTTGTTGAAGGCTTCGCCGAGGCGGGCGATGTCGTCCTCGCCCGTGACCTTCATGCGCTCCTGGAGCCTGCCCGCGGAGAGCCGCTCGGCGATGCCGGCCGCCATCCGTACGGGCGTGACGACCTGCCGCACCACGAACCAGGCGATCGCCCCGAGCAGCACCACGACGAACAGCCCGGCCGTCGCCAGCGTCGTCATGACCAGGCTCAGGGACTTCTCCTCCTGCGTCAGCGGGAAGAGGTAGTACAGCTCGTACGGGTTGTGGTCGATGTCGTAGAGCCGCTTGCCCACGACCAGTCCGGGCTGTGACTCCTTGCCGTACGAGTAGCGGATCAGGGAGTAGGTCTGGAAGGCTCCGGGCCCGCTGGACACGTCCTCCCGCAGGCGCTGGGGGACGCTGGAGGCGTCCACACTGCCCGAACCACGCGCCGCCCGGCTGCTCGCGCCTCCGTCGACGGAGTCGGCGCTGAGCGCGACCACGTTGAAGGCGTTCTTGCCGCCGCTCGCGAGCTGGTCGACCAGCTCGGTGCGCCAGGACGTGTTGGCCGCGCCGTCCGTACCGTCCCTGCCCCGGTCACCCGGGACGAGCGGCTCGTTCGCCTTCTCCTGGGCGGCCGAGAAACCACCGGCGGCCTGTGTCTGGGCGGCCTTGCCCTTCGCGTCGAGCAGACCGTTGCGGACCTGCCCGATCACGACGAAGCCCAGCAGCAGCACGACACCCATCGACATCAGCAGAGTGCCGGCGACGACACGCAGCTGGAGGTTGCGCCGCCACAGCCGCACAGCGGGCAGCAGCGGACGCCGCACCCACCGCATCAGCAGGCGGGGCACAGGACCCCCCTGAAGCACCCGGCTCATCCGGGAGGACTTCCGCCCCGGACCGGCAGCCCGCTCCGCACGGACTCCCGGGTCCCCGGGCTTCGGAGCAGCGCTGCCCAGGGCCATGTCAGCTCGGTCCGGCCTTGTAACCGACACCTCGGACGGTCACCACGATCTCCGGCCGCTCCGGGTCCTTCTCGACCTTGGAACGGAGCCGCTGGACATGGACGTTCACCAGACGGGTGTCGGCGGCGTGGCGATAGCCCCACACCTGCTCCAGGAGCACCTCACGTGTGAAGACCTGCCACGGCTTACGGGCGAGCGCGACCAGCAGGTCGAACTCCAGCGGAGTCAGCGCGATGGACTGACCCTCCCGCTTCACCGAGTGACCGGCCACGTCGATGACCAGGTCACCGATGGCCAGCTGTTCCGGCGCAGGCTCTTCGGTCCTGCGCAAACGCGCCCTGATCCGGGCAACCAACTCCTTCGGTTTGAACGGCTTGACGATGTAGTCGTCGGCCCCGGACTCCAGGCCCACCACCACATCGACCGTGTCGCTCTTGGCAGTGAGCATGACGATCGGCACACCTGACTCGGCCCTGATCAGCCTGCAGACCTCGATGCCGTCCCTACCGGGCAGCATGAGATCCAGCAGGACCAGGTCCGGCTTCGCCTCACGAAATGCAGCAAGTGCCTTGTCACCGTCCGCTACGAACGACGGCTCGAACCCTTCTCCACGCAGCACAATCCCGAGCATCTCGGCCAGTGCGGTGTCGTCGTCGACGACAAGGACGCGTCCCTTCATAAACGACATCATCCCATTAGCTAATCGTTACCTGCGATGACCTGGCACACAGCTCTGCCAGTCCGACCCCCGTGACCGGGGAGATTACGCCCTCATCCGTGACGATCGCCGTGATCAGCTCCGGCGGTGTGATGTCGAACGCGGGGTTGTACGCCGGTGTCCCCAGGGGCGCCACGAGCAATCCGCCCGCTGCCCCGTCCGGTGACACCGCGTGTGGGGGTGTGAACTCCGTCACTTCCCGTCCGGAACGCTGTTCCACAGTGATCGCCTGCCCGTCCGCGGTGGTCAGATCGACGGTCGTGACCGGCGCGACGACGATGAACGGCACATGGTGGTACTTGGCGAGCACCGCCAACGGATAACTCCCCACCTTGTTCGCCACCGAGCCGTCCGCGGCGATGCGGTCCGCCCCGATGAGTACGGCGTCCACCTCACCCGCCGCGAACAGCGAGCCCGCCGCGTTGTCCGTGAGCAGGCTGTACGCCATCCCGTTCCGCGCCGCCTCGTAGGCGGTGAGCCGTGCCCCCTGGAGCAGCGGGCGCGTCTCGTCCACCCACAGCCTGCGAAGCCGGCCCGCCCGATGCGCCTGGAGCGCGACCGCGAAGGCGGTGCCCTCGCCCCCGGACACCAGGGCCCCCGAGTTGCAGTGCGTGAGGAGCTGATGACCGCCCCCTGGCAGCAGCTCCTCCAGCAGAGCCAGCCCGTGACGCGCCATACGCCCGCTGGCCGCCGCGTCCTCCCGGTGCAGCACCCGCGCCTCGGCCAGCGCCGCCCCGGCCGCCTGGTCGGCGCCCAGGCCCTTCTCCAGGGCGGCCCAGTACACTCGGGCCACCCTCCGCACCCCGTACCCGAGGTTCACCGCGGTGGGCCGCGCCTGCTCCAGCAGCCCCGTCGCCTCGGCCACGTCGTACCCACGGGCCGCGGCGAGCGCCACCCCGTATCCGCCGGCGATGCCCAGCAGCGGAGCCCCCCGGACCGCCAGGGTCTGGATGGCCCGCACGAGCGCGGGTACGTCGGTACACACCAGCTCGACCTCCTCGACCGGCAGCCGAGTCTGGTCGAGGAGAACCAGTACCGGACCCTCGGGAGGCTCGGCCCAGCGGAGTACGGAGAGCGCGGGGGGCTCGGTGCCCGCCGGCATTTGCGCGTCCTTGTCAGCCATCCGCCCAGTCTGCCCGGTGAGGCGCCCACAAATGAAGGCGCAAAGGAGATAGAGCACCCGGCCCGCACCGCAGCGGCGCGTGGCACGATGGCTGCCAACCCGCCGCCCCATTGAGCGGACGGGATCGTGAAGGAGCGAGAATGAACGACTCTCCGGGCTGGGCCTCGCCCGGATCTGCCCCCTCCGACGGCCAGGAGACGGGAATTCCCCGACCCTCCGGCCCCGTGGACGCAAACAGCCCCGCACCCCAGTGGTCTCCCGCTCAGCCGCCCCCCGCGCAGTGGTCCCCACCGAGCGCGCCCGGTGGCGGCCCGGGAGCGCCCCCGCCGGCACCCGGCTGGGGCGGCGCTCCTCAGGGCCCTGGATGGGGCCGCCCGCCCATGGCGGCGAAGCCCGGCGTCATCCCGCTCCGCCCGCTGGGCGTCGGTGAGATCCTCGACGGCGCGGTGTCCACCATGCGCGCCCACTGGCGCACGGTCCTGGGCGTCAGCCTCACCGTCGCCGTGATCGCCCAGATCGCGATCATCCTCATCCAGCGTCATCTCCTGCCCGACCCCGTCTCGGTCGACCCGAACGCCGTCGGCGCCGAGGCCCTGCGCCAGGCCGCGGACTCCGTGCAGTCCACCCTCCTCAGCTCCGCGCCGGCAACCCTCATCTCGATGATCGCCACCCTCATCACCACGGCCGTACTCACGGTGGTGATCAGCCGATCGGTACTGGGCCGCGGCGCGACGCTCTCCGACGCCTGGAACGAGGCCCGTCCCCGGCTCCCCCAGCTCGTCGGTCTGACTCTGCTGCTCAGCCTCATGAGCGTCGGGATCATGGCGGTGGGCCTGCTCCCCGCCATCCTGGTCGGCTCCACCGCCGGGGTCCTCCTGGCCGTGTTCGGCTTCGCCGCCGCCCTGGTCGTCGTCCTCTGGCTGATGGTCCGCTTCACTCTCGCCGCCCCCGCACTGATGCTGGAGCGGCAGTCGATCCTGGTGTCCATGCGCCGGTCCGCCAAACTGGTCCGCGGTGCGTGGTGGCGCACCTTCGGCATCCTGGCGCTCACCTACCTGCTGGTCGTCATCGTCGCGCTGGTGATCGGCGTCCCGTTCGCGATCATCGCGATGACCGTCGACAGCGGCGGAGTCGGCGACCTGATGAGCGGCGACACCTCCGCATTCGGCTGGCCCTTCCTCCTCGTCTCCGGCATCGGCGAGGTGATCGTCTCGACGCTGACCTACCCCTTCACCGCAGGAGTGATGGCGCTGCTCTACATCGACCAGCGCATCCGCCGCGAAGCCCTCGACCTCGACCTGGCCCGGGCCGCGAACGTGCCGGGCTACGAAACCCCCAGGAGCTGATGCGGTGTCGGGGGCGGGGGCCGTCACGTCGGTACGGCGACTCATCAGCGCGGACGACACGCCGCCCGTGGAGCTTCCACGGGTACCCGCCCGCGAGGCGGCGGAGGACGAACTGTCCAAGCCGATGTACCACGAGAACGATCCGAACCTTCTCCAACGCGCTCTCGACCGCTTCTGGGAGTGGCTCGGGAGTCTCTTCGAGACGGTCGCCGCAGGCGCACCCGGCGGACCGCTCGGCATCGTCCTTCTCGTACTGATCGTCGTGGGCCTGGCCGCCACCCTCTGGTGGCGGCTGGGAACCCCCCGACGCACCGTCCGCACGGCCGACGCCCTCTTCGGCAGCAGCGCGCGGACCGCGGACGCGTACCGCACGACGGCCGAGACGCACGCGGACTCCGGCCGCTGGACCGAAGCGCTCCAGGACCGCATGCGCGCCGTGGTGCGCACCCTGGAGGAGCGGGCCCTGCTCGACCCGCGTCCCGGCCGCACGGCGGACGAGGCCGCGGCCGAAGCGGGCCGATCCCTCCCCCGGTACGCCGACCGGCTAAGCGCCGCCGCCCGGGCTTTCGACGACGTCACGTACGGCGGCCGCAGAGCGGACGAGCAGGCGTACGCCACTCTGCGCACCCTCGACCTCGAACTCATGGACGCCAAGCCCGTACCGGCCGGCGCCTCGGCCCAGGGAGCGGGCGCGTGACCCAGACCATGACGGTCTCCCCGACCTCGGCCTCCCCCACCGCACGCCAGGTCTGGAACCGCACCCGCGGGCTGCTGCTCGCCCTGCTCATCCTGGTCGTGGCGGGCATCACCCTGGCAGCCGTGCGCTCCGGCGACCACCACGGCCGCCTCGACCCGCGCTCCGTCGACCCGGAGGGCAGCCGTGCTGTCGCGGAACTCCTCGAACGAAGCGGTGTGTCCGTCGACGTCGTCACGACACTCGACGAGGCCACCAAGGGCACCGGCCCCGACACGACTCTCCTGGTCACCGCACCCAATCTCCTCACGACGTACCAGCAGCGCCGCCTCAGCACCGCAACGGCCGGCTCCGCGGGCCGCACGGTCCTGCTCGCCCCCGCCGCCAGGTCCCTGCATCACTTGGCCCCCGGCGTACGAGCGGAGCCGTCCCGCCCCGTGAGACCCAGGGAGCCCCGCTGCCAACTCCCCGCCGCCCGCACCGCCGGCCCGGCCGAGACAGGCGGCCTCCGCTACAGAGCCGACGTTCGCACCGACACGGGCTGCTACCCGAGCGACGGCCTCCCCACCGTCCTCGTCGTCCAGGGCCAGCGAGCAGGCGACACCGTCCTCCTCGGCTCTTCCGACCTGCTCCACAACGACCGCCTCGACCAGCAGGGCAACGCCTCTCTGGCCCTGCAACTCCTCGGTTCCCGCCCGCATCTCCTCTGGTACCTCCCCTCGCTCGCTGATCCCTCCGCCGCCGAAACTGACGAGGAGCCCGGTGACCGGGCCACCGACGAGGACGGCGCCGCGCCCGGCTCGGCGAGCTTCACCGACCTGATCCCCTCCGGGTGGCTGTGGGGCACCCTGCAACTCGCCCTCGCTGCCGTATGCGCCGCCATCTGGCGCGCACGGCGTCTGGGCCCTCTCGTGACCGAGCGGCTACCGGTGGCCATCCACGCCTCCGAGACCACCGAGGGCCGTGCCCGCCTGCATCGCAAGGCCAACGCCCGGGACCGGGCCGCCGACTCCCTGCGCTCCGCCACCCGTACCCGGCTCGCCCCCTCGCCGGTGTCTCTCCCCGCGACGCGCATTCCAGCGAAGTCCTCGTTCCCGCCATCGCGGCACGCGTCAGCGACGCAGGCGGCGATCTCCACGCTCTTCTCTTCGGCACGGCTCCCCCTGATGACGCCGCTCTCCTCCTCCTCACCGTCCAACTCGACGCCCTCGAAAGAGAGGTACGCACTTCATGAGCGCCCCGACCCCCGAGTCCGCGGAGTCCAGGGAGTCCGTCTGGACCCCTGCGGCCCCTCCGGCCCCCGTGGACTCCGTGGACTCCGACAGCGCCCGCGCGTCCTTGGAAGCTCTGCGCTCCGAGATCGCCAAGGCAGTGGTCGGTCAGGACGCGGCCGTCACCGGCATGGTCGTCGCGCTGCTGTGCCGGGGGCACGTCCTGCTCGAAGGGGTCCCGGGCGTGGCCAAGACCCTGCTGGTCCGAGCCCTCGCCGCCTCGCTCGAACTCGACACCAAACGCGTCCAGTTCACCCCGGACCTCATGCCGAGCGATGTCACCGGCTCTCTCGTCTACGACGCCCGCACGGCGGAGTTCTCCTTCCAGCCCGGCCCGGTCTTCACGAATCTGCTGCTTGCCGACGAGATCAACCGCACGCCCCCAAGACTCAGTCCTCCCTCCTGGAAGCCATGGAGGAACGCCAGGTGACCGTCGACGGGACACCGCGGCTCCTGCCCGACCCGTTCTTGGTGGCCGCGACCCAGAACCCGGTCGAGTACGAGGGCACCTACCCCCTCCCCGAAGCCCAACTGGACCGCTTCCTGCTCAAGCTGACGGTCCCCCTTCCGTCACGCGAGGACGAGATCAGCGTCCTGACCCGTCATGCGGACGGCTTCAACCCCCGGGATCTGCGAGCCGCGGGTATTCGACCCGTCGCCACCCCGGCCGACCTGGAGGCTGCCCGCTCGGCCGTCTCGAAGACCAAGGTCTCCCCGGAGATCGCCGGATATGTCGTGGATATCTGCCGTGCCACACGCGAGTCCCCCTCGCTCACACTCGGCGCCTCTCCCCGAGGCGCCACCGCTCTGCTGTCCACCGCACGTGCCTGGGCCTGGCTCACCGGCCGGGACTACGTCATACCGGACGATGTGAAGGCTCTGGCGCTCCCCACACTCCGCCATCGCATCCAACTGCGTCCCGAGGCGGAGATGGAAGGAGTCACCCCTGACTCCGTCATCACCTCGGTGCTCGCCCACGTGCCCGTTCCCCGATGAGGCGGTGACCATGGCCCTCACCGGACGGACCGCACTACTGGCCGCTTTGGGATCACTCCCCGTAGGCATCCTGGCCCCGAGCTGGACTGGCATGCTCGCGGTCAACGCCCCGCTGTCTCTAGCAATTCTGTGCGACTACGCCCTGGCCGCGCCAGTGCGCGCGCTCCGGTTCACCCGATCCGGCGACACGTCTGTTCGACTGGGTGACGCGGCAGAGGTGCAACTCACCGTAACCAACCCTTCGCGCCGCCGTCTTCGAGCACACGTGCGCGACGCCTGGCCGCCCAGCAGCTGGCCCGCCGGCACCGCACAGTCCGCATCCCGGCACGAAGTGACCGTGCCCGCTGCCGAGCGGCGCCGCCTCACCACATTCCTCCGCCCGACACGGCGAGGAGACCGCGAGGCCGAGCGGGTCACGGTCCGGTCCTACGGCCCTCTCGGCCTCGCTGCCCGCCAGGGAACACACCTGGTCCCCTGGGCGGTGCAGGTTCTTCCGCCCTTCACGAGCCGCAAACACCTGCCCTCGCGGCTGGCGCGGCTCCGCGAGCTCGACGGACGTACCAGCGTGCTCACCCGAGGCGAAGGCACCGAGTTCGACAGCCTCCGTGCCTACGTGCCAGGTGACGACACGCGTTCCATCGACTGGCGGGCCACCGCCCGCCAGTCGTCGGTCGCCGTCCGGACCTGGCGCCCCGAACGGGACCGGCACATCCTCATCGTGCTCGACACCGGCCGCACATCAGCGGGTCGGGTCGGTGACGTACCGCGTCTCGACGCCTCGATGGACGCCACCCTGCTCCTTACCGCCCTCGCGACGCGCGCAGGCGACCGCGTCGACTTCCTTGCCTACGACCGCCGCGTCCGCGCGCGGGTCCAGGGCGGCACAGCCGCCGGCGATGTTCTCTCCTCCCTCGTCAGGGCCATGGCGCCGTTGGAAGCGGAGCTTGTCGAGACGGACGCTCACGGTCTCACCAAGGCGGCCCTGATGAGCGCCCCCCGGCGTTCTCTGATCGTCCTTCTCACCGGACTGGACGCCGCGCCGGTCGAAGAAGGTCTGCTGCCGGTTCTTCCCCAGCTCACCAAGCGCCACACGGTACTGCTCGCCTCGGTCGCCGATCCGCGGATCGAGGCGATGAAGCAGGCACGAGGCACAGTGGACGCGATCTACGAGTCGGCGGCCGGTACGCAGGCACAGGCTCAACGTGACCGCACAGCAGAACAGCTCAAGCGCCACGGCGTGGTGGTGGTCGACGCCACCCCGGAGAAGCTCGCGCCCGCGCTGGCCGATGCCTACCTGGCTCTCAAGGCTGCGGGCCGCCTCTGATCTCCGAAAGGCAGGCCGCTCCAGCAGGGAGACAGGGCCTGCTGAAAAAAAGGGGGGCAAACGCAGGAAAGCCCCGTACCTTGCGGTACGGGGCTTTCCCGGAATGATTGTTCGGCGGCGTCCTACTCTCCCACAGGGTCCCCCTGCAGTACCATCGGCGCTGAAAGGCTTAGCTTCCGGGTTCGGAATGTAACCGGGCGTTTCCCTAACGCAATGACCACCGAAACACTATGAAATCAACAAACACCGGACAACAACACAGCCGTTCGTTATTTCAGAACTAACACAGTGGACGCGAGCAACTGAGGACAAGCCCTCGGCCTATTAGTACCAGTCAGCTCCACCCGTTACCGGGCTTCCACATCTGGCCTATCAACCCAGTCGTCTACTGGGAGCCTTAACCCCTCAAAGGGGGTGGGAATACTCATCTCGAAGCAGGCTTCCCGCTTAGATGCTTTCAGCGGTTATCCTTTCCGAACGTAGCCAACCAGCCATGCCCTTGGCAGGACAACTGGCACACCAGAGGTTCGTCCGTCCCGGTCCTCTCGTACTAGGGACAGCCCTTCTCAATATTCCTGCGCGCGCAGCGGATAGGGACCGAACTGTCTCACGACGTTCTAAACCCAGCTCGCGTACCGCTTTAATGGGCGAACAGCCCAACCCTTGGGACCGACTCCAGCCCCAGGATGCGACGAGCCGACATCGAGGTGCCAAACCATCCCGTCGATATGGACTCTTGGGGAAGATCAGCCTGTTATCCCCGGGGTACCTTTTATCCGTTGAGCGACAGCGCTTCCACAAGCCACTGCCGGATCACTAGTCCCGACTTTCGTCCCTGCTCGACCCGTCGGTCTCACAGTCAAGCTCCCTTGTGCACTTACACTCAACACCTGATTGCCAACCAGGCTGAGGGAACCTTTGGGCGCCTCCGTTACTCTTTAGGAGGCAACCGCCCCAGTTAAACTACCCATCAGACACTGTCCCTGATCCGGATCACGGACCCAGGTTAGACATCCAGCACGACCAGAGTGGTATTTCAACGACGACTCCACAACCACTGGCGTGGCCGCTTCACAGTCTCCCACCTATCCTACACAAGCCGAACCGAACACCAATATCAAACTATAGTAAAGGTCCCGGGGTCTTTCCGTCCTGCTGCGCGAAACGAGCATCTTTACTCGTAGTGCAATTTCACCGGGCCTATGGTTGAGACAGTCGAGAAGTCGTTACGCCATTCGTGCAGGTCGGAACTTACCCGACAAGGAATTTCGCTACCTTAGGATGGTTATAGTTACCACCGCCGTTTACTGGCGCTTAAGTTCTCAGCTTCGCACACCCGAAAGTGCACTAACCGGTCCCCTTAACGTTCCAGCACCGGGCAGGCGTCAGTCCGTATACATCGCCTTACGGCTTCGCACGGACCTGTGTTTTTAGTAAACAGTCGCTTCTCGCTGGTCTCTGCGGCCACCCCCAGCTCACCGAGTAAATCGGATCACCAGTGATGGCCCCCCTTCTCCCGAAGTTACGGGGGCATTTTGCCGAGTTCCTTAACCATAGTTCACCCGAACGCCTCGGTATTCTCTACCTGACCACCTGAGTCGGTTTAGGGTACGGGCCGCCATGAAACTCGCTAGAGGCTTTTCTCGACAGCATAGGATCATCCACTTCACCACAATCGGCTCGGCATCAGGTCTCAGCCTCAATGTGTGACGGATTTGCCTATCACACGGCCTACACCCTTACCCCGGGACTACCACCGCCCGGGCTGGACTACCTTCCTGCGTCACCCCATCGCTTACCTACTACAAGTCTGGTTCATCGGCTCCACCACTACCCTCAACTCCGAAGAGATCAGGCCGGCTTCACGGACTTAGCATCGCCTGATTCAGTACTGGGCGTTTCAAAGCGGGTACCGGAATATCAACCGGTTGTCCATCGACTACGCCTGTCGGCCTCGCCTTAGGTCCCGACTTACCCTGGGCAGATCAGCTTGACCCAGGAACCCTTAGTCAATCGGCGCACACGTTTCTCACGTGTGTATCGCTACTCATGCCTGCATTCTCACTCGTGAACCGTCCACAACTCGCTTCCGCGGCTGCTTCACCCGGCACACGACGCTCCCCTACCCATCCATACTCCCGTTGGGGATATGTGTATGAATGACACGACTTCGGCGGTACGCTTGAGCCCCGCTACATTGTCGGCGCGGAATCACTTGACCAGTGAGCTATTACGCACTCTTTCAAGGGTGGCTGCTTCTAAGCCAACCTCCTGGTTGTCTCTGCGACTCCACATCCTTTCCCACTTAGCGTACGCTTAGGGGCCTTAGTCGATGCTCTGGGCTGTTTCCCTCTCGACCATGGAGCTTATCCCCCACAGTCTCACTGCCGTGCTCTCACTTACCGGCATTCGGAGTTTGGCTAAGGTCAGTAACCCGGTAGGGCCCATCGCCTATCCAGTGCTCTACCTCCGGCAAGAAACACACGACGCTGCACCTAAATGCATTTCGGGGAGAACCAGCTATCACGGAGTTTGATTGGCCTTTCACCCCTAACCACAGGTCATCCCCCAGGTTTTCAACCCTGGTGGGTTCGGTCCTCCACGAAGTCTTACCTCCGCTTCAACCTGCCCATGGCTAGATCACTCCGCTTCGGGTCTAGAGCGTGCAACTCAAACGCCCTATTCGGACTCGCTTTCGCTACGGCTTCCCCACACGGGTTAACCTCGCTACACACCGCTAACTCGCAGGCTCATTCTTCAAAAGGCACGCAGTCACGACTGCATGTGCAAGCACATACAGCGACGCTCCCACGGCTTGTAGGCACACGGTTTCAGGTACTATTTCACTCCGCTCCCGCGGTACTTTTCACCATTCCCTCACGGTACTATCCGCTATCGGTCACCAGGGAATATTTAGGCTTAGCGGGTGGTCCCGCCAGATTCACACGGGATTTCTCGGGCCCCGTGCTACTTGGGTGGTTCTTAAACGAGCCGTTAATGTTTCAGCTACGGGGGTCTTACCCTCTACGCCGGACCTTTCGCATGTCCTTCGCCTACACCAACGGTTTCTGACTCGTCTCACAGCCGGCAGACCATGAAAAAGAACTCCCACAACCCCGCATGCGCAACCCCTGCCGGGTATCACACGCATACGGTTTGGCCTCATCCAGTTTCGCTCGCCACTACTCCCGGAATCACGGTTGTTTTCTCTTCCTGCGGGTACTGAGATGTTTCACTTCCCCGCGTTCCCTCCACACTGCCTATGTGTTCAGCAGCGGGTGACAGCCCATGACGACTGCCGGGTTTCCCCATTCGGAAACCCCCGGATCAAAGCTTGGTTGACAGCTCCCCGGGGACTATCGTGGCCTCCCACGTCCTTCATCGGTTCCTGGTGCCAAGGCATCCACCGTGCGCCCTTAAAAACTTGGCCACAGATGCTCGCGTCCACTGTGCAGTTCTCAAACAACGACCAGCCACCCACCACCCCACCCATACAGGCGAGTTCACCGGGGCCGGCAACCGAAGATCCAGACAAAAAAATGCCCGAACCCTCAGATACCCAACAGCGTGCCCGACCCGACCGACCAATCCTTCTTTCCACGCCGAAGCAGTACTCGAAAAACCAACCTGTCGTGCCGAATAGTCAACGTTCCACCCATGAGCAACCAGCACCGAACATTCGCCGGTGTACTGGCCTCTGACCAAGCAAGCCTGGTAAGAAATGCTCCTTAGAAAGGAGGTGATCCAGCCGCACCTTCCGGTACGGCTACCTTGTTACGACTTCGTCCCAATCGCCAGTCCCACCTTCGACAGCTCCCTCCCACAAGGGGTTGGGCCACCGGCTTCGGGTGTTACCGACTTTCGTGACGTGACGGGCGGTGTGTACAAGGCCCGGGAACGTATTCACCGCAGCAATGCTGATCTGCGATTACTAGCAACTCCGACTTCATGGGGTCGAGTTGCAGACCCCAATCCGAACTGAGACCGGCTTTTTGAGATTCGCTCCGCCTCGCGGCATCGCAGCTCATTGTACCGGCCATTGTAGCACGTGTGCAGCCCAAGACATAAGGGGCATGATGACTTGACGTCGTCCCCACCTTCCTCCGAGTTGACCCCGGCAGTCTCCTGTGAGTCCCCATCACCCCGAAAGGCATGCTGGCAACACAGAACAAGGGTTGCGCTCGTTGCGGGACTTAACCCAACATCTCACGACACGAGCTGACGACAGCCATGCACCACCTGTATACCGACCACAAGGGGGGCACCATCTCTGATGCTTTCCGGTATATGTCAAGCCTTGGTAAGGTTCTTCGCGTTGCGTCGAATTAAGCCACATGCTCCGCTGCTTGTGCGGGCCCCCGTCAATTCCTTTGAGTTTTAGCCTTGCGGCCGTACTCCCCAGGCGGGGAACTTAATGCGTTAGCTGCGGCACCGACGACGTGGAATGTCGCCAACACCTAGTTCCCAACGTTTACGGCGTGGACTACCAGGGTATCTAATCCTGTTCGCTCCCCACGCTTTCGCTCCTCAGCGTCAGTAATGGCCCAGAGATCCGCCTTCGCCACCGGTGTTCCTCCTGATATCTGCGCATTTCACCGCTACACCAGGAATTCCGATCTCCCCTACCACACTCTAGCTAGCCCGTATCGAATGCAGACCCGGGGTTAAGCCCCGGGCTTTCACATCCGACGTGACAAGCCGCCTACGAGCTCTTTACGCCCAATAATTCCGGACAACGCTTGCGCCCTACGTATTACCGCGGCTGCTGGCACGTAGTTAGCCGGCGCTTCTTCTGCAGGTACCGTCACTTTCGCTTCTTCCCTGCTGAAAGAGGTTTACAACCCGAAGGCCGTCATCCCTCACGCGGCGTCGCTGCATCAGGCTTTCGCCCATTGTGCAATATTCCCCACTGCTGCCTCCCGTAGGAGTCTGGGCCGTGTCTCAGTCCCAGTGTGGCCGGTCGCCCTCTCAGGCCGGCTACCCGTCGTCGCCTTGGTAGGCCATTACCCCACCAACAAGCTGATAGGCCGCGGGCTCATCCTTCACCGCCGGAGCTTTTAACCCCGTCCCATGCAGGACAGAGTGTTATCCGGTATTAGACCCCGTTTCCAGGGCTTGTCCCAGAGTGAAGGGCAGATTGCCCACGTGTTACTCACCCGTTCGCCACTAATCCACCCCGAAAGGCTTCATCGTTCGACTTGCATGTGTTAAGCACGCCGCCAGCGTTCGTCCTGAGCCAGGATCAAACTCTCCGTGAATGTTTTCCCGTAATCGGGATCACACCATGAGAGCGGAACGACCGAGTCGGAATAAGACCGGTCGTTCACAGCGTCCTCGCTAGTGTTGCCCACCCCGATACCCCAAAGGGCCGGAGCGGGACTTTTTCAAAGGAACCACCAACCTGCCGAAACAGGCCGGGGTATCAACATATCTGGCGTTGACTTTTGGCACGCTGTTGAGTTCTCAAGGAACGGACGCTTCCTTCGGTCCCGTATCACCGGGGCCCTCCGGGCGCTTCCCTTCGGTCTTGCGTCTCCGACTCTACCAGACACTTTCATGTCCGATTCCCAGTCGAAACGGGATTCGCTTTCCAGTTCCTCGCTTTCGCGATTCCCTTTCCGGCGGTTCCAACGTTACCAGATTCAATTCGTTCCGTTTCCGGTCCGTATCTGAATTCCGGTGACCCGCTGGAGAGTCTTTGCCTTTCGGCTGATCCGACTTTATCAGAAATATTCCGGCCGATTGAACGGCCCGATGATTTCGAAACAAGGGAATCGATAGCTCTGCGGAAGCCTTGGGCCTCCGGTGCGAGCGAGATGAACTTAACTGCCACACCCGTACATGTCCAGTCCGGGTGAACTGTTTAAATCTACCTCCCCACTCCGGCTGTGTCAACAGCTTTTGTGGGCGATGAGGAGAATAGCAGGTCGGCGAGGTCCGTTGCACATCGCTCCTCAGGCCGCGGAGGGCAGCTCCGCGCTGCGCTCGCCCACGTCGAGGTCTCCGGTGTCTCCCGCACGGGCGGCTCGGCCTCCGAGGATGTAGACGTAGGCGAGGAAGGCCAGCTCAGCCGCGATGCCGATGAAGATCCGCGCCCAGGTCGGAAGACCGGAAGGAGTGACGAAGCCTTCGATGAGGCCGGAGATGAACAGCACCAGGGCAAGTCCGATAGCCATACCGATGGCGGCGCGGCCCTGCTGGGCGAGAGCGGAGCGCCGGGTCTGCGGGCCGGGGTCGATGACGGTCCAGCCGAGGCGGAGTCCCGTACCGGCTGCGACGAACACCGCGGTCAGTTCGAGCAGCCCGTGCGGAAGGACGAGGCCGAGGAAGACGTCCAGCCGGCCGGCTGAGGACATCAGGCCGATGCCGACCGCGAGATTGAGGACGTTGACGAAGAGGATGTAGAGCACCGGTATGCAGAGGAACGCGCCGAGGACCAGGCACATGGCAGCGGCTCGCGCGTTGTTCGTCCATACCTGGGCGGCGAACGACGCCGCCGGGTGGCTGGAGTAGTACGACTCGTACTCCCCGCCCGGCGCCGTGAGCCGGCGCAGGTCGTCGGGGGCGGCGATCGCCGACTGGACTTCCGGGTGCGTGCCTATCCACCAGCCGATGAGCGCGGCGAGAAGCGTGGAGAGTACGGCGGTGGGGACCCACCAGTGCCGGGAGCGGTAGACGGCCGCCGGGAATCCGGCGGAGAGGAAGCGTGCGGCGTCACGCCAGGACGCCTTGCGGGTGCCGGTGACCGTGGAGCGGGCGCGGGCGACGAGCTGGGTGAGACGGGCCGTGAGCAGGGGGTCGGGAGCGCTCGACCGGATCAGTGACAGGTGGGTCGCCGTGCGCTGGTAGAGCGCGACAAGTTCATCTGCCTCCGCTCCGGTGAGCCGCCTCCCACGGTGCAGAAGGTGGTCCAGGCGGTCCCACTCGGTGCGGTGGGCGGTGACGAAGACGTCGAGGTCCATGGTCGGCTGCTGCTCCAGGCATGGGTGCGTACGGGTCCGTACTACTGCGGCGCGCTGCTGGTCAGCTTGGCAGACTGGGGTTCCGAGGGGCAGGGAAGGTCTGCGAAGGGTGGGTGGCGATGAATGAGCTGGTGACCGGTGACGCGGTCGTTCTGGGACTGCGGCCGGCGAGGCTTCCGAGCCGCGCGTTGGCGATAGCGATCGACCTCACGGTGCTTCTGGTCGTGTTTGTAATTGTTTCGATCGGCCTTGCTGTCGCGACGGGGTCGCTGGACGAGGCGGCGCAGGCGGCGACAGCCGTCGCGGCCTTCCTCCTCGTGCTGGTGGGGGGTCCCATCGCTGTCGAGACGCTGAGCCACGGCCGTTCGCTGGGGAAGGTGGCGGTCGGGCTGCGCGTGGTGCGCGACGACGGAGGGCCCATCAGGTTCCGCCACGCGCTCGTCCGGGGGTCGATGGGGATCGTCGAGATCCTGATGACGTTCGGCGTCGTCGCGTGTGTCGCGTCGCTGGTGTCGGCGCGTGGGCGGCGGCTCGGTGATGTCTTCGCGGGCACGCTCGTCGTACGTGAGCGGCTGCCGGCCGGACGGGTCGTCGCCGTGCCGCCTCCGCCGCCCTGGCTGGTCGGGCAGTTCGCGCCACTCGACCTGTCGTCGGTTCCCGACGATCTCTGGCTGGCGATCCGGCAGTACCTGACGCGGATGCACCAGCTCGACCCCGGCGTCGGCTGGTCGGTCGCGGAGCGGCTGGCCGGTGATCTGGCGGCGAGGACCGGCGTACCGGTCCCGCCGGGGGTGCCATCGGCTGCCTTCCTGGCGGCAGTGGTGAACGAGCGCCAGGCGCGCGACGCGCAGCGGGCCTTCGCACCCTCGCCGGCCTGGGCGTACGGGGCGCCGGTGCCCGGCGCGGAAGTGCCTGGTCCGGTTGGGGTGGCCGAGGTCGGCGCCGGGGAATCCGGGGCGGGGGTTCCGGTGCGGGAGCCTGCGGCGGGACCTTCCACCGGGTTCGCTCCGCCTGCCTAGTGCGGGGCGGATGAAGGCGGTGACTCCAGGTGTTCGAGCTCGATGCCGGGAGCGGAGAGCACCACGTCTCCGGCCACGTGCACGGTGTGCCTGTCGCCCGTGTCCAGGGCGCTGACCTGGTACTCGTCCACGATCAGCGGGCCGTTGTCAGTGGCGTGCGCTTCACTGTTCACCAGCGCCCAGGACTGATCGACAGTGCGGGGTGCGAGGACCGGGTCGGTGAAGGTGACCAGCCGCACCCGGGTCTCGGTGGAATCGGGGGTGAGGCGGAGAAGTCGGGCAGTGGCGACGAGGAACGCGGGGGACGTACCGGTGAAGGCATGGGCGCGGACATTGCCTTCGGTGGCATGGGCCCCGCTCGGGTCGGTCCGGACCCAGGTGACGCCTTCCAGTGCGGCGCCGCGGACCTGCCAGCTCCTGGCGTGGAGTTCGAGGCGGATGGGACGGCCGAGTTCGTCGAGGGTGAGGTCGAGCGAGCCGAGGTGGTCCCCGGACGGGGCCGTGGTCTGGGAGACGTAGCGCCAGCCGGAGGGGCCGGGGGCGCAGTGGAAGTGTTCTTCGCCGAGGGGGGTGTGGTCGTGGAGATCGTGGAGCGAATACCGGCCGCGGGGCATGGGGTCCTTCGGGTTCCTCGGGCTGTGCGGGTGCGATACGGGGCAGGCCCCCGACACGGGGGTGCGGGGGCCTGCTCGCGTAGCTGCTGCTGAGGCTGTGCCCTCCGCCGGCGCCAGGTGGTGACGACCGGGCGCCGGCGGTGGATCAGTAGCGGTAGTGGTCGGACTTGTACGGCCCGTCGACCTCGACCCCGATGTAGGCGGCCTGCTCGGGACGCAGGGTCGTGAGCTTCACGCCGAGTGCGTCGAGGTGGAGCCTGGCGACCTTCTCGTCGAGGTGCTTGGGCAGCACGTAGACGTCCGTCGGGTACTCCTCGGGCTTCGTGTACAGCTCGATCTGGGCCAGGGTCTGGTCCGCGAACGAGTTGGACATGACGAACGAGGGGTGGCCGGTGGCGTTGCCCAGGTTCAGCAGGCGTCCCTCGGAGAGGACGATCAGGACCTTGCCGTCGGGGAACTTCCAGGTGTGGACCTGCGGCTTGACCTCGTCCTTGACGATGCCCTCGATCTTCGCGAGGCCGGCCATGTCGATCTCGTTGTCGAAGTGACCGATGTTCCCGACGATGGCCTGGTGCTTCATCTTGGCCATGTCGGCGGCCATGATGATGTCCTTGTTGCCCGTCGTGGTGATGAAGATGTCGGCCTGGCTGACGACGTCGTCGAGCGTGGCGACCTGGTAGCCGTCCATCGCCGCCTGCAGGGCGCAGATCGGGTCGATCTCGGTGATGATCACACGGGCGCCCTGGCCGCGCAGGGACTCCGCGCAGCCCTTGCCCACGTCGCCGTAGCCGCAGACGACGGCGGTCTTGCCGCCGATCAGGACGTCGGTGGCGCGGTTGATGCCGTCGATCAGCGAGTGGCGGCAGCCGTACTTGTTGTCGAACTTCGACTTGGTGACGGCGTCGTTGACGTTGATCGCCGGGAAAAGGAGGGTGCCGTCGCGGTGCATCTCGTACAGACGGTGCACACCGGTCGTGGTCTCCTCGGTCACACCGCGGATCTCGGACGCCAGCTGGGTCCACTTCTGCGGGGCCTCGCCGAGGGTGCGGTTCAGCAGGGTGAGGATGTGCGCGTACTCCTCGCTGTCCGCCGTCGCCGGGTCCGGGGCCGCGCCGGCCTTCTCGAACTCGACACCCTTGTGCACGAGGAGGGTGGCGTCACCGCCGTCGTCCAGGATCATGTTCGGGCCGCCGGTGGGGGTGTTCGGCCAGGTCAAAGCCTGCTCCGTGCACCACCAGTACTCCTCAAGCGTCTCGCCCTTCCAGGCGAAGACCGGGACGCCGGCGGGGGCGTCCGGGGTGCCGTCCGGGCCGACCGCGACGGCCGCGGCGGCGTGGTCCTGGGTGGAGAAGATGTTGCAGGAGGCCCAGCGGACCTCGGCACCGAGGGCGACCAGGGTCTCGATGAGCACGGCCGTCTGCACGGTCATGTGCAGCGAGCCGGTGATCCGGGCGCCTGCCAGCGGCTGCGTGGCGGCGTACTCCTTGCGGATCGACATCAGGCCGGGCATCTCGTGCTCGGCGAGGGTGATCTCCTTGCGCCCGAAGGCGGCGAGGGAAAGGTCGGCGACCTTGAAGTCCTGGCGATTGGTGACCGTCGTCATAACGGGCTGCTCCTCGTGATGGGTCGAGGGTGGGCTGGGCTGGCTCTGCGGCGGCGGGCACACGAATGCCCGGGAGTTCGCAGTGCAGTCCGTCGGAGGCCCTCTCTCCCTCGGCCGGTCCACAGTGCGGACCGATCGACCGCCATCAGCAGCGACGTCTGTTACTCCATAAGAATCTACACCGGTCGGCCCGGTGTGCCCCAGCCCGTCCAGGGGCTGCGGGCGGTCACCGGGCCGCGGGGTGTGGACGTCAGCGCTCGTCAGTGGCCGGATTCGGTCGGGGCCGGGGCGCCGGGGAACTCGCCGGGACCGGAGCCCGCGGCGGCGGCCTTCTCGTCGAAGACGTCCGGCTCCAGGTAGATGACCCGGGCGATCGGGACCGCCGCGCGGATGCGGGTCTCGGCGGCGTTGATGGCGTGCGCGATCTCGGCAGCGGTGTCGTCGTGCTCGACCGCGATCTTGGCGGCCACCAGGAGCTCTTCCGGGCCGAGGTGGAGGGTGCGCATGTGGATGATGCGGGTGACCGTCTCGCCGTCGACGACCGCGGCCTTGATCTTCTCCACGTCCTCGATACCCGCGGACTCACCGAGGAGGAGGGACTTCGTCTCGGCGGCGAGAACGATCGCGATGACGATCAGCAGGATGCCGATGCAGAGGGTGCCGATGCCGTCCCAGACGCCGTCGCCGGTGACCAGGGCGAGGCTCACACCGGCGAGAGCCAGGATCAGACCGACGAGGGCCCCGAGGTCCTCCAGGAGGACGACCGGGAGCTCGGGGGCCTTCGAGCGGCGGACGAACTCCGTCCAGGAGCGGTCGCCGCGGGTGAGGTTGGACTCCCGGATGGCCGTACGGAAGGAGAAGGTCTCGGCGATGATCGCGAAGACCAGCACGCCGACCGGCCAGTACCACGCCTCGATCTCGTGCGGGTGCTTGATCTTCTCGTAGCCCTCGTAGATCGCGAACATGCCACCGACCGAGAACAGCACGATGGAGACGAGGAAGGCGTAGATGTAGCGCTCGCGCCCGTACCCGAAGGGGTGCTCCGGGGTGGCCTCGCGTTTGGCCTTCTTGCCGCCGAGCAGCAGGAGTCCCTGGTTGCCGGAGTCGGCGAGCGAGTGGACGCTCTCCGCGAGCATCGACGACGAACCACTGAAGAGGAACGCCACGAATTTGGCGACTGCGATCGCGAGATTGGCGACTAGTGCCGCCACGATCGCCTTGGTTCCGCCTGACGCGCTCATGGGTGCCTGGTGTCCCTTCCTCGGTGCTGCGGCACGGGCGCCGCGGTACGGCCGGACATTGTTGCAGCCGTTGGTGCGGACGGTACGTCAAGCCACCACGGTCGCGCGGAAGAGCGTGCCCGTACGGGAGGCTTCTACGCTTTCGTCCGCGGGAACGAAGACCGATTCGCCGGCGGAGAGTTCGAGATCGCCGACCAGAGGGGCGCCGGACGTGCAGAGCAGGATCTGCGGGGTGGCCGCCGTCAGGTCGACGGGGGCGGCGCCGGGCGAGAGGTCGTAGCGGGAGAGCCGGAACTCGTCGACGGGGGTCTCGTACGGTTCCTCGCCGGACGGTGCCGCCTCGGGGCGCAGGACGCCCGGGTCGGTCGCCTCGAAGCGGACGACGCGCAGGAGTTCGGGGACGTCGATGTGCTTGGGGGTGAGTCCGCAGCGCAGCACGTTGTCGGAGTTGGCCATGATCTCGACACCGAGGCCGCCGAGGTAGGCGTGGGGGACGCCGGCACCGAGGAACAGGGCCTCACCCGGCTGGAGTTCGACGTAGTTCAGGAGCATCGCCGCGAGGACGCCCGGGTCGCCCGGGTAGTGGTGGGCGAGCTGGGCGTACGGGGTGTGGGCGCCGCCGAGGCGTTCGGCGGCGGCTGCCGCCTCGCCGACCGTCGCGGCCGTCTCCGCCGGTTCAGCGGTGAGGATCGCCGTCAGGACCTCGCGCAGGGCCGCCTCTTCGGGCTGGGCGCGCAGGAGGTCCACGTACGGCTTGAGGGAATCGACGCCGAGTGCCTCCATCGCGTCGGCCGATTCGGTGGGCCTGCGGAAGCCGCAGAGTCCCTGGAAGGGCGTGAGCGCGCAGATCAGTTCGGGCTTGTGGTTGGCGTCCTTGTACGTGCGGTGGGGGGCCGCGACCGGGACACCCCGGTTCTCCTCGTCCGCGTACCCCTGCCTGGCCTGGTCGAGGTCGGGGTGCACCTGGAGGGAGAGCGGTGCGCCGGCGGCCAGCAGTTTCAGGAGGAACGGGAGGCGGGGGCCGAACCTGGCGACGACGGCCCGGCCCAGTTCGCGGGCGGGGTCGGCGGCGATGACCTCGGTGAGGGACAGCTCGGCTCCGGAGCGGGTGACCCTGGACGGTGCTCCTGGGTGGGCGCCCATCCACATCTCGGCCTGCGGCTCGCCGGTGGGGGCGATACCGAGCAGCTCGGGGATGGCCGTGGTGGAGCCCCAGGCGTAGGGGCGCACGGTGTTGGAGAGCCGGTCCATGGAGTTCGTCCTCGGGGAAGCGATGGGGTGGGGTGCGGCGGGGTCGTCAGTGGGGCCGGGAGGCCAGGGTCATGTACACGGCGGCGAAGTCGGTGACCGCGAGGAGCTCGGCGAGGGTTTCGAGCTCGGTGCCCTCCTCCGGTTCGAGTTCGCTGATCGGCGTGTCATGGCTGAGGGCAAGTTCACGGGCCGCGGGGGCCGCGCTCAGGCCACCGGCGGGGCGGCCCCGGAGCAGGACGACGCGGGCCCGCATCGCTTCCGGCTCGTCGACGCGGTCCCTGAAGAAGGCGTCGGGGTCGGCTCCCGCGGCGAAGGCCCCGGCCAGCAGCTGGCCGTGCGAGGGCAGTGCCTCGGGCAGGTCGGCGGCGAGGGCCGGGCGACCGGCGAGGTCGGTCAGCACCGCGGCGAACCGGCGTCCGACCGGGCCGGCAGCGCCGGCCTCCGTCCAGATGAGGGGCAGGCTGTCGGCGAGCTCGGCGGCGAGGGTCTTGGCCGGATTGCTGTACGTCGCGATGGCCGGGCCGCAGCGTTCGGCGGTGCGGTCGAGGCGGTCGGCGACGCCCTGAAGCACCTCTTCGGGCGCGTCGACCAGGCTCAGGCGGTCGAGCAGGGCGAGCAGCGGGGTGAGCAGGGCCCAGAGGGTGCCGGGGCCCGCCGCCTCGGTCTCGGCGTCGTACTCGCCGTGCGGGGCGGCCGCCATCGGTACGACGAGGCCGTGCACGCCGTCCACGGCCTCGCGGAGCGGGGACCGCGTGGGAGCGACGGCGACGACCGTGCAGCCGCGGCGGTACGCCTGTTCGGCGAGCTGGGCGAGGCCCGGTTCGGAGCCGTCGGGCGTGGCGATGAGCAGGAGGTCGACGGAGCCGGCCCAGCCGGGGAGCGCCCAGCGCAGGGCGCCTGCGGCGGGGGCGACGCCGGTGGGGTGGATACGGACGACGGGGGCGGCGGCGCCCACGAGTGTGCCGATCAGGTCGGCGACGCCGGATGCGGCGGCGCCGGGGCCCGCGACGAGTACGGCCCTGGGCCGGCCCTCCGGGGTCAGGTTCCCGATGCCGGCCTCCGCGGCGTGCCGCGCCGCGGTACGGACGCGGGCGCCGGCTTCCGCGGCGCCGCGCAGCAGGCCGCGGCGGTCGGCGCGGGCCAGGGCTTCCGGGGCGTCGAGCAATGACTCGTCGAGCATGGCGGGTGGGGCTCCGATCACCGTACGGGGTGCGGGGTGCGGGTCCGGGAGCGCGCGGCGGTGGTCGTCGCCGACCCGGTCGCGCCGTGCGCGGGGTCTCCGGTGGCGTTTACGCGGGGCGGCGGGCTTCGTCGACCAGGAGGACCGGGATGCCGTCGCGCACCGGGTAGGCGAGACCGCAGTCGGTGCCGGTGCACACGAGCTCCGGCTTCTCGGCCGCCGACCGGTCGTCGAGCGGGGAGTGGCAGGCCGGGCAGGCGAGGATCTCCAGAAGGCCGGCTTCGAGCGGCATGGGGTGGGTCCCTTCGGGGCGCGGGGGGTCGTGCGTGGCGGGGTTGCGAGTGCGGGTGCGGTCGCTTGGATCAGGCGACGTCAGCTTAGCGCCGGGGTGGCACGGGCGCGGCCGGGGCCGGTGGGGTGGACGGGGTGCGCCTGCGGTGGGCTGTCCCCCCTGACCGCCCTGACCGTAATCGGGGCTCTGCCCCGGGCCCCGCTCCTCAAACGCCGGAGGGGCTGGGGGCGGAGAACCCATGCGAAGTGCCCCGCTTGAGGCGTCGCGTCGGAGGGCGGTGTCCGGTGGGGGTGCGGTGGAGGGTGGGGAGCGGGTCAGGTGCGGATCAGGGTGAGGACCTCGTCGCGTACCGCCGTCAGCGTCTCCTCGTCCCTCGCCTCCACGTTCAGCCGCAGCAGCGGCTCCGTGTTCGAGGCCCGGACGTTGAACCACCAGTCCTTCGACGTCGCCGTGAGGCCGTCGAGTTCGTCGAAGGTGATGTCGTCGCGGTCGCCGTACGCCGCCTTGATCGCGGCCAGGCGGCCGGCCTGGTCGTCGACGGTGGAGTTGATCTCGCCCGAACCCGTGTAGCGGTCGTACTGGGCGAGGAGTGCCGAGAGCGGGGCCTGCTGGCCTCCCAGGGCTGCCAGTACGTGGAGTGCGGCCAGCATGCCGGTGTCCGCGTTCCAGAAGTCCCGGAAGTAGTAGTGCGCCGAGTGCTCGCCGCCGAAGATCGCGCCGTGTTCGGCCATCTCCGCCTTGATGAAGGAGTGGCCGACGCGCGTACGGACGGGGGTGCCGCCGTTCTCGCGGATCACCTCGGGTACGGACCAGGAGGTGATCAGGTTGTGGATGACGGTGCCCTCGCCGCCGTTGCGGGCGAGTTCCCGGGCCGCGACCAGGGCCGTGATCGCGGACGGGGAGACGCCTGCGCCGCGCTCGTCGACCACGAAGCAGCGGTCCGCGTCGCCGTCGAAGGCGAGGCCGAGGTCGGCGCCCTCGGCGAGTACGCGGGCCTGGAGGTCGACGATGTTCTTCGGGTCGAGCGGGTTGGCCTCGTGGTTCGGGAAGGTGCCGTCCAGTGCGAAGTACATGGGGATCAGGTCCACCGGGAGGTCCGCGAAGACGGTCGGGACGGTGTGGCCGCCCATGCCGTTGCCCGCGTCCACGACGACCTTCAGGGGCCGGACGGCGGAGAGGTCCACCAGGCCGAGGAGGTGCGCGGCGTAGTCGGTGAGGGTGTCGCGTTCCGTGATCGTGCCGGGGGCCGTGGGGGCCCGGTGGGGCGCGCCGTGCGTGGACCAGTCCTCCACCAGGGTGCGGATCTGCGTCAGGCCGGTGTCCTGCCCGACCGGGGCCGCGCCCGCCCGGCACATCTTGATCCCGTTGTAGCGGGCCGGGTTGTGCGAAGCCGTGAACATGGCACCCGGCAGGTCCAGCGCCCCGGACGCGTAGTACAGCTGGTCCGTCGAGCAGAGACCGATCAGGGTGACGTCGGCGCCGCGCGCCGCGGCGCCCCGGGCGAAGGCCGCGGCCAGGCCGGGCGAGGAGGGCCGCATGTCGTGGCCGACGACGATCGCGTCCGCTTCGGTGACCTGGACGAAGGCGGCGCCGAAGAGTTCGGACAGGGGCTCGTCCCACTGGTCGGGCACGACGCCGCGCACGTCGTACGCCTTCACGAGCTGCGACAGATCAGCAACCACGGCCGGTCCTCCTGGGGGTCTCTGCGGAGCGCCCAAACTACCCGGGATGCCGGTCAGAGCGGCATCCAGCCCGGTCAGGGAGTGGGTGGCCGGAGCGGGAGGCGGTGGCGGGGCCTCCGACGCGTAGGAGGTGCGGGAGAGCCGCGAGAGGTGCGGGAGAGCCGGGGGCGGTCGCGGCGGCTGTCAGGAGTCGGGCGAGCGGAGCACCCGCAGATGGCCCCGGCGCGCTACCTCCACCGGGTCCGCCGTACGCGGTCCGCGACTGCCGGAGCCGGGTCCGCGGTCGGGCGGCCTCGCCGCTTCACGTACCGCGTTGGCCAGCGCTTCGAGGTCGTCACCGCTGGGGCGCGTGGGAGCGGACGGGTCGGAGAGCCGGACGACCTCCCAGCCGCGCGGCGCGGTGAGCCGCTCACTGTGTTCGGCGCAGAGGTCGTAGCAGTGGGGCTCGGCATAGGTGGCGAGCGGGCCGAGGACCGCAGTCGAATCGGCATAGACGTACGTCAGTGTCGCGACGGCAGGGCGGCCGCACGCGGTTCGCGAACAGCGACGTACAGGGCTCACGACGTTGGACGGTACCGCACTCTTGAGCGGGCTGCGACGACTCTCCCGCACCTCACCCCCACGTGTCGCCCTGTGACATCACGCACAGCCGTCTCGCGGCTGACCGGCCTGACCTGCCCGGTAGCGGAAACCGTCACGGGGCGTCCCCTCGATTCCGGCCGTCGCCGGGCGCGCGCACCGTCGTTCGGCGGGTGCGCGGCTGTCGGAGGCGGGGCCTGATCCGGTCTCACCTTGGCCTGAATGTTCGGAAGGAAACGCACGTCGGGCCCGTACGGGAGGGGCGTTCGGCTCGCCGCCGGGAGGGTTACGCTGCGTCGGTGATGGACAGTCCCGTACCCCCCCACCCGCCCGAGCCCCGCATGCGTCGCCGCGACCGTCACGGGCGCGGTATGCGCGGGCCGGTCGCACCGCCGCAGGTGCCGCTGTCGACCAGCAGGAGTGAGACGTTCCGCGACCTCGTGCAGGACTCGGTGGAACGGCTCGAACGGCGCTGGCCGCAGCTGGCGGACGTCGACTTCCAGGTCCTGGACGTGCCGGGAACGCTCGGTGACACCGTGCCGCTGGGGCGCGCGGTCTCCGCCGGGAAGGGGCAGCCCGCTCAGGTCGTCGTCTACCGGCGCCCTGTCGAGATCCGTGCCAAGAGCCGCGACGAACGCGCCCTGCTGGTGCACGAGATCGTGGTCGAACAGGTCGCCGAGCTGCTCGGGCTGGCGCCTGAGTCGGTCGATCCCCGGTACGGGCAGGACTGAGCCGGGGGCGGGCGGGAGGGGCGGTCAGTCGTCCAGGAGCGAGAGGTCCTGGCGGGCCGTCGGCACCTCCACCGTGCCTCCGTCGTCGGCCAGCGTCTGCACCGTGAACATGTCGACGCCGCCCTCCGGAAGGGCGAGTGTGCGCGCCGCGTGGACCGGTCCGCCCGACTCCGTCTCCACCGTCAGCGCGTAGCTGCCCTTGAGCCCGGACGGGACGGGCGGGACCACCGCGAGTGTGGTGCCTGCCTTGACCGTGTACGTCTTGACGGTCTGTTCGCCGCCCTGGCTGCCCGCCGACGCGGTGACCCTGACCTCGGCCGTCCTGCCCGGGGCTGTGAGGGAGAGCGTCGAGCCCTTGGCCCGGTTGTCGGCCACGCTCGCGCGGGAGCCCACCGGTGCGGTCGCCGGGATGAAGGCGACCTCCCGCTTGCTCCCGGTTCCCCGGACCACGCGCAGCGCGGCCACGATCGGGGTGGTGCGCCTGGCGTCCACGGGTGTCAGCCGGAGCGAACCCGGCTCACCCCGGGTGATGTCCCTCAGGTCGACGCTCGCGGTCATGTTCGACTTGATGCGCAGGGTGTCGTTCCCGGCGGGGCTGAACATCGCGCTCTTCCCCATCATCTGCACCTTCATGTCGGCGTCGTCCTCGCCCGGCGCGAAGGCCACCAGCTGGACGGAGGTCGCGTCGGCCGGGATGCCGGGCAGCACGAGGGTCTCCGCCGGGTCGACGGACGGGGCCAGCCAGTCACTGCCCACCGTGTCGTCCGCGACCCGCACGAGGGCCCCGATCCGGCCGGACCGGGTGGTGACGTGGACGGCCACGTCCTGGACGGCCTCGCTCGTCAGGGTGGAGATCAGCATCGGGACGCTGGAGCGGGCCGGGACGGTGATGCCCTCGCCCACATCGGACTGGAGGGGCCCGTCCGGGCCGAACAGCTCGATGTCGGCGACGGCGGCGCTGTCGTCGGGGTTGGTGAGGTGGACGTAGTCCCGGCGCGCCTTGGAGGTGCTCGCTCCGGGGAACCAGAAGTCCGTGTCGGGTCGTGTGCAGGTGGCCCCGAGCAGTCCGCGGGCCTCCCCCGCGGTGACGGCGGTGGTCTGCTGGGCGGTCCAGCCGGGTGCCAGGCGGCCGGTGGCGGTGCCGACCAGGGCGGGGGCGTCGGAGGCCGAGGTCTCGGCGCCCACCGGGCGGCCGGGCTCCTTGAGGGCGACGACCGGCTTGTCGGCCTCCGCCGCGGCCTTCTTCTCCTTCTCCGGGTCCGGTTCCGCCACCTCGTCGGTGGTGAGCGCGAGGGCGGGCTTCAGCTCGGCCTCGCCCGCCCCGCCGTCGCCCTCGCCCGCCGGGGTGAAGGACGTGTACGTCGTGCTCGCCAGGTCGGAGCTGCTGGGCGCCGGGCAGAGCAGGCTCGACCGTTCGACGGGCAGCCGGGTCGCGGCCTTCGCCTCGGGGGCGGCCGGATCGCCCGGCGCGTTGAGCGCGGCGAAGCCGGTGACCGCGGCGAGGGCGACGACGCCCGCGATGAGGGAAAGGGGGGTGGACTTCACTCGGACTCGCCTCGCGATGCGTTACCGGGGTACCACGGGGTCTCGCCCGGGGCGGGGGTTTCGTCGTGCTCGTCGTTCGGGGTGACGTAGTGGCCCTGGCCGCCGTACGGGGCGGTCTCGCCCGGACCCGTGGCGTAGGGCTGCTGTGCGTAGCCGTACTGGTCGTAGGCGGGGTTCTGCTGGTACGGGTCGGCCTGGTACGGGTCGGCCTGGTACTGCCCGGCTGCCGGGTACTGCTCGCCGCCGTACTGGCCGGCCGGCGGCTGCACACCGCTCCCGTACTGCTCGCCCTGGTACTGCTGCTGGTCGGCGCCCTGGTACTGCTGCCCGTCCCACTGGGCGTACTGCTGGTGCGGGACCGCCGCGTACGGGTCGGACCCGGGCTGCTGGGCGTAGGCGTCCTGGCCCTCCGGGACCGCCGCGTACGGGTCGGCGGACTGCTGCGCCGGGATGTACTCCCCGGGCGCCTCCACCGGGGCCGCTGCGGACGTTTCACCCTCCTGGCCGTCCTCGGCCTCCGCCAGGGCCGCGGCCCGGAGCCTGCGGGCCCTGCGGCCCTCCCCCGCGACCGGTTCGGGCGGAACGGCGTCGGTCTCCTCCGGCAGGTCGTCGTCGATCCGCCTGCGCCGGCCCGGCAGGGCGAGCACCAGCAGGACCACCGCGAGCAGGGCCTGCGCCCAGATCCAGAGGGTGTGCGTGACCGGGGCGTCGTACGTCAGGTCCAGCGTGCCGCCTTCGGCGGGCAGCTCGAAGCCCTGGGCCCAGCCGTCGACGGTCCGGCCGGTCAGGGGCTTCCCGTCGAGCGTGGCCTGCCAGCCCGGGTCCGCCGCGTCGGCGATCCGCAGCACGCGGCCCGCGGCCCCCGAGGGGACCTTGGTGTGGGCGGCCACCGGCCGCGAGGCGACGGGCAGCCACTCGCCCTCCTCGCCGCCTCCGGCGGACGGGGGGACGATCATGACCCTGGCGACCTGACGGTCGACCCACCACAGGGCGCTGCCGTCCAGCTGGCTGAGCCGGCTCAGGCCCGGCGTCGCGTCGAGCACCCGGCTCACCTGGCGCGGGGCCCCGTCGCGGACCAGGACGTACCGGATGGCGAAGCCGCTCAGCTGGCGGCCCTGGTCGGCGCCCGACCCCGCGACGAGGTTGGCGACGGCCTTGTCGAGGTGGGGGTTGCCGCCGCCCGACTCGGTCAGCTCGGCGTCCCCGAGGCGGGCGCCCGAGCCACGGACCAGGGTGTACGAGACGGAAGCCGGTGACGTACCGCCGAGGACCAGGGTGCGGGGCTGGTCCGGGGTGACGCTCTCCGCCGCGACGAACGCGGGCACCTGCACCGGGTCCCGGCGCTCCAGCGGTCCGGCGGCGCCGCCCGCCATCCAGACGAACGCGGCCAGGACGGGAGCGGCCAGGGCGGCCAGGGCGATCAGGGCCGCTACGGGCTGGCGCCAGCCGAAGCTGAGCTCGGCGACCCGTACCCGGGCGCCGTCCGCCCCGAGCAGGGCGGCGGCGATCAGCGCCATGCCGTAGACGAGGGTGGCGGGGCCGGCCCACGTCGAGCCGTTGGCGATGCCCGCGAAGAGCAGGGCGACGAGCGCGACGGCCCAGGCCGTACGGATCGCGGACTGCCGCTCGCCGCGCAGCAGCGCCGCGAGGGCGGCCAGCACGATGCCCAGGAGCAGGAAGCCGCCCGCCGCCTTCGGGCCGCCCGGACTGATGCCGAGGAGGTCGACGGCGGACGCGGTACCGGCGCCGAGGTCGAGACCCGCCTCCTTGAGGAAGTCGGCGGGGCTGGTCAGCAGGGTCAGTGACCAGGGCGCCAGGACGAGCAGCGGGGTGCCGGCGGCGGCCAGGAAGCGGAGCGCGTAGGCGGTGATGTCGCCCCTGCGCAGGACGAGCACGCCGATGCCCAGAGTCACCGCGAGCGGCCAGACGATGGGCGTGAAGGCCGTCGCGAGGGTGAGCAGCAGGGCGTACGCCCAGGTGGCGCGCCAGCTGCCGCGGGGTGTTCCCGTCCCCGGTGCGACGCGCAGTCCGTGGGCCGGGACGGCGGCTCCCGCGATCAGCGGGAGCAGGACGGCGAGGACGGCGGTGCCGAGGCGGCCGGTGGCCAGTGCGCCGGTTGCGGCGGGCAGGAAGGCGTACGCGACGCTCGCCCAGGCCCGCAGGAGCCGTGACGGGATCAGCGGCCGGGAGACGAAGTAGGCGGTGAGTCCGGCGAGCGGCACCGAGCAGACCAGGAGCAGGGTGAGCGCGAATCCCGTGGAGCCGAGGAACAGGGTGGACAGGGCGGCGATCATCGCGAGGTAGGGCGGCGCGGTCTGGGTGCCGCCGGTGCCTACCGGATGCCAGCCGTCCGCGTAGCGCCCCCACAGTTCGGAGACGTCCGCGGGCGCGGGCAGCAGCGCGCCGCCCGCGAGTGCCCCGCCGCCCAGGAGGCCCCGGCAGGCGATGAGGGAGACGAGCAGGAGGAGGGCGAAGAGGACGGGGCCCGGCCTGCGTGCGATCCGCTTCAGCCGGGCGAACTGCTCGACCTCCAGGAAGTCGGCGTCGTCACCGCCGGGGCCGGACTCCACCGCGCCGTGCCGCGAGCCTCCGGATTCGGACTCGGATCGGGTGCCGAAGTTGTCGGCGACCTGTTCGACGGTGGCGCGGACGGTGGCGCCGGGCGGGGGGAACAGGGAGCGCAGTTCACCGGCGTCGACCGCGGCTCTGCCTCGCCGGCGCCTGGCCGCCATGATCCTGCCGGGCCGCAGCAGGGTGCCGAGGAGTCCGGTGACCTCGTCGACGGCCTGTCCGGGGACCTTGCCCACCAGGTAGGCGAGGGTGCGGAGCAGGGTGCCGACGACCAGCCGGAGCAGGACCCACGGCAGGGCCTTGCCCTGGGCGTTGACGAGCATCGTGTAGACCGCGCCCGACTTGTCGACGCGGTGCGGGCTGGAGACGGAGCGCCCGGCGCAGTCGATCGGGCGGCGTTCGCGCGCGGACGCCTCGGCGTGCCGCAGGACGGCGCCGGGGGCGATGAGCACCCGGTGTCCCGCGCTGTGCGCGCGCCAGCAGAGGTCCACGTCGTCGCGGATCAGGGGAAGGCCGCGGTCGAACCCGCCGAGCTCCTCCCAGACGTCCCGGCGGATCAGCATGCCGGCGGAGGAGACGGAGAGCACGGTGCGGACCTGGTCGTGCTGGCCCTGGTCCTGCTCGCGGCGGTCCAGTCCGGTCCAGCGGCGGCCGCTGTTGGCGATGGACACACCGACTTCGAGCAGTTGCTTGCGGTCGTACCAGCCGCGCACCTTGGGGCCGACGATCGCGGCGTGCCGGTCGCCGTCGACGACGCGGAGCAGCTCGGCGAGCGCGTCGGGCTCGGGTGCGGAGTCGTCGTGCAGCAGCCAGAGCCACTGGACCGGCTCGCCGTGCGGGAGCTCGGGCAGGTCGTAGGCGTCGTCGCGCCAGGAGCGGGTGACCGGGTCCCAGCCGCTGGGCCGCTTCAGGTACGGCAGGTCCTCGGAGGTGAGGACACCGGCCGTACGGACTGCCTCGTCGACGGCGGTGCCGAAGCCCGTACGGCGTGCGAGGTGCAGGACGCGCTCGCCGCCGATGGCCTCGGTGACCAGCCGCGCGGAGTCGTCGGCGCTGCCGGTGTCGGCTGCCACGGCGTTCTGCACGGGGCGTTCCTGGCCGAGCAGCCCGGCGAGCACGTCGGGCAGCCAGCGTGCGCCGTCGTGGGAGACGAGCACGGCGGTGACGACGTGCCGGGGGAACTCAGGGGCGGTGGCGGCCGGATTCGGCGCCGCCGGGTGGCTGTGCACGGACATCGAGGTACGGGCCCTCCGGCCGGGTCCGGGGGGCGTCCCCCCGGGGGCTGCATCGGTGTACACGCGCGCCCCGGCGGGGCGTTGGCGCATCTCGGACGGGGCCCCACACTAACGGTACGGACAACTGAGGCGGCGCCGAGCGGGGGAACCGGGTCCGGGGCGCGGCTTCCGGGCCCGGACCGGCGGGTGCGGACATGGCGGCGGCCCGTTGTCCCGGCCCTGCGGGGCAGGGTCCGGACAACGGGCCGTCGGCCTGTTCACGACGCGGCGGTCGCGGCCGGTGAGGGGTCAGCTCCCGGACGCGGCCGTCGCCGGTTGCGCGGTGCCTCGGCGGCAGGCCGCCCCGGCGGTACGGCTTCTCAGATGGCGGCCTTCTTGAGGCGCCGCCGCTCGCGCTCGGAGAGCCCGCCCCAGATGCCGAACCGCTCGTCGTTGGCCAGCGCGTACTCAAGGCACTCGGACCGGACCTCACAGGCGAGACAGACCTTCTTGGCCTCGCGGGTGGAGCCGCCCTTCTCGGGAAAGAAGGACTCGGGATCGGTCTGGGCGCACAGCGCGCGCTCCTGCCAGCCGAGTTCCTCGTCCGCGTCCTCGACCAGCAGTTGCTGGAACAGCTCGGTCATGTGCGCCCCTCGTCCGTCTCTTGCGTCCCCGTGTTGCGGCCGCTACTGGTTGCGACCGGCCGACACGAGTGAAATTACAAGTGTGTATCTCCGTGCCAGTCAAGCGAAGATCTGGTATTGGCCCCGGGATTCACTCTGCGGAACCAAGCGTATGCGGTAAGTGTTCAAATCGTCAAAAACCTGACATATGCCTTGCGGGTGGTGCGTCATCCGCTCTCACCGGGTGAGACGACCGGATACCCGCGCTGTCGCGATTCGATCACCGAAGCGACCAAGATCACATTCGGGTCACAGGCCCCCAACGGCGTTTGCCCGCGCGGTTGATGCGCCATGTCTCCGCTGATGCCGCTGCACAAACCTTTCTTCGGATCAGGCAACCGGATGAGGTGAAACATTGCGGCCAAACCGGTCATTGAGTTGACACACATCCTGGGAGCCGGTCTGCTTGACCGCATGCCAGCGATGACCTCAGCCATGCGCACGACCCACGTCCGTGGGTTCCGCACCGCTGTCCAGGCCCGCTGTTGCTGTTCCAGCTGTCACAGCTGTTGATGTCCTCGCGGCCCCTGGCCGTCCGCGCGCTCCCGCTCCGAATCCGGCGTCCGGCCTCAGCTGCCGATCCGGCTCTCCAGCTCCTCCCGCGCGACGGCTCATCGCTCCCGTGACTCGTCAGCCCCGCGACTCCCCTTCGCGCGACGCCCCCGCCACGCGACGCCCCCCGCACGTGCCACTCACGCCGAGGAACCACCGCACCCATGAACAGCGACAGCGACCTCCAGATCGCCGGCGACATCCTTGAGGTCCAGCACCTCCTGCGGCCCGCCCGCGAGCACCCCTCCACCGTGGCCGAGTTCGCCGGCCTGGCCCGTTCCCTCGCGGCCGACCGCGCCCGGTGGGCGCCCCTCGTCCAGTACGACAGCGCGAGCCGCTGGTACCACCGCCTGCGCAAGGGACCCGGCTACGAGGTCTGGCTGCTCAGCTGGGTGCCCGGCCAGGGCAGCGGACGCCACGACCACGGCCCGTCCTCCGGCGTACTGACCGTGCTGGAAGGACAGTTGACCGAGCACACCCACCGCGGGACGCGTTCCCTGCGCGCCGGCACGGAGCGGGTCCTCGCCCCCGGCCAGGTGCACGAGGTCGTCAACGACTCGCTGGAACCGGCCGTCAGCCTGCACATCTACTTCCCCGGCCTGACCGACATGCCGATGCACGCGGCCCGATGCGCCCCGGCCGCCGTGGATGTCGTACCCGCCTGACAAACTGCTGCGCATGCGCATTGTGGTTCTGGCCGGCGGCATCGGTGGTGCTCGTTTTCTGCGTGGCCTCAAGCAGGCCGCGCCCGACGCGGACATCACGGTGATCGGCAACACCGGCGACGACATCCATCTGTTCGGGCTGAAGGTCTGCCCCGACCTGGACACCGTGATGTACACCCTGGGCGGTGGCATCAACGAGCAGCAGGGCTGGGGGCGTACCGACGAGAGTTTCCACGTCAAGGAGGAACTCGCGGCGTACGGCGTGGGGCCGGAGTGGTTCGGTCTCGGCGACCGTGACTTCGCGACCCATATCGTCCGTACGCAGATGCTCGGCGCGGGCTATCCGCTGAGCGCGGTCACCGAGGCGCTCTGCGCGCGCTGGAAGCCCGGGGTCCGGCTGCTGCCGATGACCGACGACCGGGTCGAGACGCATGTGGCGGTGGATGTCGACGGCGAGAGCCGGGCCATCCACTTCCAGGAGTACTGGGTGAAGCTGCGCGCCTCCGTCGAGGCGCGGGCGATCGTGCCGGTCGGCGCGGAGCAGGCCAAGCCCGCCCCGGGGGTGCTGGAGGCGATCGCGGAAGCCGACGTCATCCTCTTCCCGCCGTCGAACCCGGTGGTCTCGGTCGGGACGATCCTGGCCGTGCCCGGCATCCGGGAGGCGATCGCCGAGGCCGGGGTGCCGGTCGTCGGCCTCTCCCCCATCGTCGGTGACGCACCGGTGCGGGGCATGGCCGACAAGGTGCTGGCCGCGGTGGGCGTCGAGACGACCGCCTCGGCGGTGGCGCGCCACTACGGCTCCGGGCTGCTCGACGGGTGGCTCGTCGACACGGTGGACGCCGCTGCGGTCGACGAGGTGGAGGCGGCGGGCATCCGGTGCCGTGCCGTACCGCTGATGATGACGGATGTGGACGCGGCGGCCGGGATGGCGGAGCGGGCGCTGGCGCTCGCCGAGGAGGTACGGGCATGAGCGGCGTTCCCGCCGGGCCGCCCTCGTACCGGGTGTGGGCACTGCCGGGCATCCCGGAGGTGCGGGCCGGTGACGACCTCGCGAAGCTGATCGCGAGCACCGAGCCGGGGCTGGTGGACGGGGACGTCCTGCTGGTCACCTCCAAGATCGTCTCCAAGGCGGAGGGCCGGATCGTGCGGGCCGCCGACCGGGAGGCGGCGATCGACGCGGAGACGGTGCGGGTGGTCGCGCGGCGCGGGACCCTGCGGATCGTGGAGAACCGGCAGGGCCTGGTCATGGCCGCCGCCGGCGTCGACGCGTCGAACACGGCCGCCGGGACCGTCCTGCTGCTGCCCGAGGACCCGGACGCCTCCGCCCGGACGCTCCGGGAAGGGCTGCGGGACGTGCTCGGGGTCTCGGTCGGGGTGATCGTCACGGACACCTTCGGGCGCCCCTGGCGCAACGGTCTGACGGATGTCGCGATCGGGGCGGCGGGCGTCCGGGTGCTGGACGACCTGCGCGGCGGCAGCGACGCGTTCGGCAATCCGCTGAGCGCGACGGTCGTGGCCACCGCGGACGAGCTGGCCTCGGCCGGTGACCTGGTGAAGGGCAAGGCGGCGGGACTGCCGGTCGCGGTGGTGCGCGGGCTGCCGGACGTGGTGGCCGACGACGAGGACGGTGCGGGTGCCGCCCGGCCTGGCGGTGACGGGGCCGGGGCCCGGGCGCTCGTGCGGGATCCGGCCGACGACATGTTCCGGCTCGGCACGTCCGAGGCGGTGCGGGAAGCGGTGACCCTGCGGCGCACGGTGCGGGAGTTCACCGACGAACCGGTGGACCCGGGGGCGGTCCGGCGCGCGGTGGCCGCGGCGGTGACGGCTCCGGCGCCCCATCACACGACTCCGTGGCGCTTCGTCCTGCTGGAGTCGGCGGGCTCGCGGACCCGGCTGCTGGACGCCATGCGTGATGCCTGGGTCGCCGATCTGCGGCGCGACGGCAAGAGCGAGGAGTCGATCGAGCGGCGGGTACGGCGGGGCGATGTGCTGCGCCGGGCGCCGTACCTGGCGGTGCCGTGCCTCGTGATGGACGGCTCGCACACGTACGGGGACGCGCGTCGGGACGCGGCGGAGCGCGAGATGTTCGTGGTCGCGGCGGGGGCGGGCGTCCAGAACTTCCTCGTGGCACTGGCGGGCGAGCGGCTCGGCTCGGCGTGGGTGTCCTCGACGATGTTCTGCCGCGACGTGGTGCGCGAGGTGCTGGACCTGCCGGCCTCGTGGGACCCCCTGGGGGCGGTGGCCGTGGGTCATGCGGCGGCGGCGCCCGCGGAGCGGGGCGGGCGGGCTGTGGAGGACTTCGTCGCGCTGCGGTGAGTTTCCCGGGGCGGCCCGCACCGGGCCGCCCCGTCCTCGGTCGCCGGTCCGGCGTGAGGTGGGCTGCCGCCCGCCCGGTCAGAGGCGGGCGATGTCGCCCGGGGTCATGCGGGGGGCCCGGCGGGGCGGGGTGCGGCCCGAGAGCAGGATCAGCCGCGTCGCCCGGTGGCGTTGGCCCGCGTACGGGGCGAGGAGGTCCAGCATCTCCTCGTCGTCGGCGTTCCTGTTGCCCGCCAGGGCGTGGCCGACGATGCCCGGGAGGTGGTAGTCGCCGACCGAGACCGCGTCGGCGGCTCCGTTGGAGCGCTGGAGCGTCTCGGCCGAGGTCCACGGGCCGATGCCGGGGACGAGTTCCAGACGGGCGGCGGCCTCGGGCAGGGCCATCGCCGCCGCCTCCTCCAGCCGGCGTGCGACCCGGACCGCGCGCAGGACGGTCGCCGAGCGCTTGGCGTCGACCCCCACGCGGTGCCACTCCCAGGACGGGATCAGTGCCCAGCTCCGGGCGTCGGGCATCACGTACAGCTGGAGCGCGGTGAAGGCGGGACCGCCGGGGCCGGGCGCCGGGGTGCCGTGGGTGCGGACCAGGAGGCGCCAGGCGCGGTACGCCTCGTCGGTGGTGACCTTCTGTTCCAGGATCGACGGGATCAGGGATTCCAGCACCAGGCCGGTACGCAGCAGGCGCAGGCCGGGGCGGTGGTGCCGGGCCAGGGCGAGCAGGCGGTGGCGCGGACGGAAGGCGTCGGGGTCGTCGCCCTCCCCCAGCAGCTCCGGGAGCTGGTCCAGGAGCCACCGGGCGCCGGGGCCCCACGCGGACGCCTCGACGCGGCCCCCGCGTGCGGTGAGCCGGAGTGTGCCGGGACCGGCCGGGGTGCGGGTGGCCCGCCAGAACGACCCGTCGGGGAGCGCCCGGAACGTGGGGTCGGCGGGACCGCGGCGCAGCGGGCCGAGCACGAGCCGCAGGTCCAGGGGCCCCGGCGGGGTCCACTCCCGGGTCACGGCCTCGGCCACGCGTGCTGACCCCGCAGGGGCGCCCACGGGCGACGGCACCGCCTGGTGCGGAAGCGCCGCTCGGTGGGTGCGGGGTACGAAACGTCCTGCCACGGGGTGAGGTCCTCGAAGGTCGGGGGGTGCCTGTCGAGGGTACGGCCGACGGGCGGGGCTCGGGGCCCGGCCGGTCACTGGTCGGAGGAGAAGCGGACCGAGGCGTCCGGGAGGGTCGCGCCGCACCAGACGCGGACCCCGTCGCGCAGCTCGTTGTCGGCGCCGACGTGGGCCCCGTCGCCGATGACCGCGCCCGCCAGCACCGTACGGCTGCCGATGCGGGCGCCCTCGCCGACCAGGGAGTCGGTGATCACCGCGTGCGGTTCCACGACTGCGCCGGCCAGCACCGTGGACCCGTTGATCCTGGCGCCTTCGCCGATCACCGCGCGTTCGCCGATGACCGTACCGCCGGTGAGTTTGGCGTCCGGCGCGACGGACGCGGTGGGCAGGACGAGGCGGTCGCCGCAGCGGCCCGGGACCGCGGGGAGGGCGCGCGCCCCAGGACGAGGTCGGCGGAGCCGCGTACGAACGCCTGGGGGGTCCCCAGGTCCAGCCAGTACGTGGAGTCGACCATGCCCTGGAGGTGGGCGCCCGAGGCGAGGAGTCCGGGGAAGGTCTCGCGTTCCACGGAGACGGGGCGGTCGGCCGGGATGGTGTCGATCACCGAGCGGCGGAAGATGTACGCCCCCGCGTTGATCTGGTCGGTGACTATCTCCTCCGGCGTCTGCGGCTTCTCCAGGAAGGCGGTGACCCTGCCGGTGCCGTCCGTCGGCACGAGTCCGAAGGCGCGCGGGTCCTCGACCCGGGTGAGGTGCAGGGAGACGTCCGCCCCGGAGGTGGCGTGCGAGGTGACGAGCGCGCGGATGTCGAGGCCGGTGAGGATGTCACCGTTGAAGATGAGGACCGGTTCGTCCGGCCCCGAGGTCAGCCGGGACGCCACGTTGCGGATGGCGCCCCCGGTGCCGAGCGGTTCACGCTCGGTGACGTACTCGATGGAAAGGCCGAGTGAGGAACCGTCGCCGAAGTGCGGTTCGAACACCTCCGCCAGGTACGACGTGGCGAGCACGATGTGCTCCACACCCGCCGCCCTGGCGCGCGCCAGCTGATGGGTCAGGAAGGGGACTCCCGCCGCGGGCACCATCGGCTTCGGAGTATGCACCGTGAGCGGACGCAGCCGGGTGCCCTTGCCGCCGACCAGGAGGATCGCTTCTTTTGCCTCTGTCACAGCACTGTCTTCGCTTCCTGCTGGGCCGGGCCTCGTTTCGGCTGGCCAGTGTATGCAGACCGGGGGATCGACCCCGGTCAGCGGCCCTGCAGGCGGGCCGAGCCGGCCCGGGCGGTGCCGAGCTTCTTGTAGAGACGTCGTCCGGGGCATTCGGTTGAGAAACCGTCCCGATGTCCCGAGATGACGTTGAGGCGGACCTTGGCTCCCTTCCTGAACCGGTTGCCTCCGCCCGACACGAGCGTGGTCCTGCCCTTGGGGTTGGCCCCGAACAGACCCAGCTTCCAGGCGGTGAGTTTGGAGACGGCCTTCACGGAGGCCGCGGGCGGGTTCGACGAGCTGAACGTGCCGATGACCGCGATGCCCATGCTGTTGCTGTTGAAGCCGAGCGTGTGCGCTCCCAGGACGGGCTTGGACACACCTCCCGCGCGGCCCTCGTAGATGTTTCCGCACTTGTCGATGGCGAAGTTGTACCCGATGTCGCGCCAGCCGCTGCTCTTGACGTGGTACCGGTAGATGCCGCGGAGCACTGAGGGCGACTGCGAGCAGCGGTAGTTGTTGCCGGTGGCGGTGTGGTGCACGAAGGCGGCCTTGACCCGCTTGGTGTAGACGAACCTCCGTTCGCGGAGCCTCTCGTCGGCGCCCCACCCCTTGCGCGTGACGATGCGCGGGCGGGGGCCCACGTACGGCCTGGCGCCCGCCGCGGCGGCGGACTCGGCGGTGCGCGGTGCGACTGCCGCGGGTTCGATGGCGCGGGCGGTGCGCGCGGCTCCCGCCGCGGGCGGCTGCGGCTCGTCCTCGCCCGGGTCGACGAGTTCCAGGCGCAGTCCATCGGGAAGCGCGTCGTGCGGGGTGGCAGTGCGGTGGTGCGGGTCGGGGGCGCCGGGCGCTACGCGGACCTCGATGCCGTCCGAGTCGCCGACCCAGAGCGGGGCCGTCGACCCTCGTACGGTGCCGGATTCACGCTCGGCCGTTCCCGGGTCGGCGGCGTGTTCCGCGTTGTGCGTCTCCACGTCCTGCCAGTCGGACCAGCGGGTGGAGCCGGTGGCGCGGGTACGGATCTGGACCGTGCCGTGCAGTTCGGCGTCCGGGTCGTCCCAGACCACGCCGACGAGGGAGAACGGGCGTACGTCCCGCTGCCGCAGTCCTTGTACGGCGGACGCGGAACCGGTGGGTGAGCCGGTGGCCCGGGTGGCCGCGGGGGTGAGCGGTGACAGGGGCAGGGACTGGGTCGAGCCCGCCGGTTCGGCGGACGCGGTGGCGGCGGCGGCGGATTCGGGGTGGGGGTCCGGTGCGGGGACGGGGGCGGCCTGGGCCGTGGACGTCCGGATCGCGGGGGCGGCGGTCGAGGGCACGGCGAGCGGGAGGGTGAGGGCCGCCGCGCAGCTGACGCCGATGGAGGTTGCAAGAAGAGCACGCATACACATGATCCTTGGCATACACCGACAATTCCGGCTACCGGGATATCCACGCGCTTCTGATGACCCGTCTGCCGAACCGGTGTACCCGGGCGCCCCGCCACCCCTCTCCGGCCGCCCCGGCCGCGTACCCTTGCGCGGATGAACTCCAGCGACCGCACCCCCGCCGACCTGCTGCGATCCGCGCTCGCCGCGGACCCGGCCCGTCCCCTGATCACTTTCTACGACGACGCCACCGGAGAGCGCGTCGAACTGTCGGTGGCCACCTTCGCCAATTGGGTGGCGAAGACCGCCAATCTGCTCCAGGGCGACCTGGCGGCGGAACCGGGTGACCGGGTCGCCCTGCTGCTTCCCGCGCACTGGCAGTCCGCCGTGTGGCTGCTGGCGTGTTCGTCCGTCGGCGTGGTCGCCGACGTGCAGGGCGACCCCGCTTCGGCCGACCTCGTGGTCACCGGTCCGGACACCCTGGACCGTGCGCGGGCCTGCCGCGGCGAGCGGGTCGCGCTGGCCCTGCGGCCGATGGGCGGCCGTTTCCCGCAGGTGCCCGAGGGTTTCGCGGACTACGCGGTGGAGGTACCGGGCCAGGGCGACCGCTTCGCGCCGTTCGCACCCGTGGACCCGGACGCGCTCGCCCTGGTCGTGGGCGAGGTGGAGCTGTCGGGGGCACAACTGGTCGGCCGGGCCCGCCAGGACGCCGCCGGTCTGGGACTGGATTCCGGAGCGCGGTTGCTGTCGGGACGCACGTACGGCACCTGGGACGGGCTCGCCGCCGGGCTCTTCGCGCCGCTGGCCGCCGGGGCGTCCGTGGTGCTCTGCCGTCACCTCGGGCAGCTGGACGAGGCGGGCCTCGCCCAGCGCGTCGAGAGCGAGCGGGTCACCAACACCACGGTATGACAAGCACCCTGAGGGTCACCTGTACGGACCAGGCCGGGCCGAGCCCTCAGGGCTGAGCGTCAACGGCGGTACATGATCGGCGGTACGGACCAGTATCCCGAGATGCACAACCAAGCGTGAGGTTCAGCCGTCTACTCCTGCGACCGGCGGCCCATCGCGCCGCCGACCGTGAAGGATGGACGCAGACGTGACGGACAGTGCTGGCACGCCGGCCGACCCGGATCAGCCGGGGCACCAGGCCGAGGACGAGCCGCCGGTGAGGGCGCGGGACGGGTCCGGGGCCACCACCCCGCAGGACGGACCGCCCGCGCCCGGGTCCGGGAACGGGAACGGGAGCGGTCCCGAAGCGGAACCGGAACCGGCATCGGAACCCGAGCCGGAACCGAAGCCGGAAGCGGAGGGCCAGGCGCTGAGCGGGGCCGCCCCCGCTGCGGACCCGGGGAGCGGGCCCGCAGCGGCGGGTGGCGAGGGACAGGGCTGGGCCGGGCGGCCCGAGGCCGGGCCTCCCGGGGGGTTCAGGCGCCACTGGCTGCGGTGGACGGCCCTCGCGGCCTCGTTCGTCGTACTGGCCGCCGCCGGGGGCGGCTGGTGGCTGTACAAGAAGCTCGACGGGAACATCAGGACCGACACGGGCGTGGCCGCCGAACTCAAGGCGTACGACAGGGAACGGCCCACACCGATCGCGGTGGACGCCCAGAACATCCTGCTCATCGGCTCCGACTCCCGGTCGGGGGACAACAGCAGGTACGGTCGCGACGACGGCGGCAGCCAGCGCTCGGACACCACCATCCTGCTGCACCTCGCCGCGGACCGGCGCAGTGCGACCGCCGTGTCCATCCCGCGCGACCTGATGGCGGAGATCCCCACCTGCCACACGGCCGACAAGAAGACCACCGAGGAGCGGTTCGCCCAGTTCAACTGGGCCTTCGAGGTCGGCGGCACCGCCTGCACCATCCGTACCGTCGAGCGGATGACCGGCGTCCGGGTCGACCACCACATGGTCGTCGACTTCAACGGCTTCAAGGACATGGTCGACGCCGTGGACGGTGTCGAGGTCTGCCTCCAGGAGCCGGTCAAGGACGCGGACGCGCAGCTGGAACTCCCGGCGGGGCGGCAGAAACTCGATGGCGAGGCGGCACTCGGATACGTACGCGCCCGTAAATCCATCGGGAACGGCAGCGATACCGAACGAATGGACCGCCAGCAGAAGTTCCTGGGCGCTCTGGTCAACAAGATGCAGAGCAATGGAGTCCTTCTCAACCCCACGCGCCTCTATCCCGTCCTGGACGCGGCGACGAAGTCGCTGACCACCGACCCGGGGCTCGACTCGCTGCGTGACCTGTACGACCTGGTGCGCGGAATGCGGAACGTGCCGACCGACAAGGTGCAGTTCCTGACCGTGCCCCGGCAGCCGTACCGGGCGAATCCGAACAGGGACGAGCTCGTCGAGCCGGACGCGGGCCGCCTGTTCAAGCAGTTGCGCGAGGACGCGCCCGTCGCGGTGGTGCCGGCCGACGAGATCGAGTCGTCCGCTTCCGCGACCCCGGAGGCGACGCCGGACACCGATGCCGGAGAGAGCGCGTCATCCGATGGAAAGCCGGACGATTCGGGCTCCGCGACTCCCAGCCCCGCACCGACCTTTTCCGGCTCCAATGCCGCGGAAGACCTGTGTAAGCAGTAAAGCGATTCTCGAACCGCCGACGACATTCGGCGAGGAATGGGAAGTATGCCCGGTTGTAAGGGCCGTGCGATGTGTCACGACCGTCGCTCCACGGCTTAATGGCCGGATAGTGTGACGCGATCCGGTGCTTGCGGCCATCAGGCCGTGCACTGCTTCAGCGAAAGACCGAGCGCCTTTCCGGGGGAGGCGCCTCGCGTAGCACCGACGGAGGACCCAGAGAACCGTGGATGCGCAAAGCCGTGGGCGGACGGACGGAACCGACCCCGCAGACCAGTGGGTACTGAACCCGGACACCGGTGACTACGAACTGCGACTGGACCACTCCGGACCGCGTCCGGCGGACCCCGTCGACCTGGGTCATGGGAGCGGCTCCCCCACCGCTGACCCGCTGGACGGGTCCGACCGGTCATCCCGGGCCCAGCGGCAGGTCCCCCGCCAGCGCAGCAGGCGCCAGGCCGGGCGGAACGGCGCCCCCGAGACGGCGGGCGCCCCCGTAGGCCGTCGCAAGCGCAAGCCCGCGAAGTCCCGCAAGAACAAGGCGCTGCTCTGGACGGGCGGGGTGACGGCCTTCGTCATCGTCGCGGGCTCCACCGTCGCTTACGCCCTCTACCAGAAGTTCAACGGCAACCTCGCCACCATCGACGTGGGTGACGCGGGCAGCAGCAGCGTCACCGCCGACGGTCCGCTCGACATCCTGGTCATCGGGACGGACAAGCGGACGGGTAAGGGCAACGAGGGCTACGGAGACAAGGGCAGTACCGGCCACGCCGACACCAACATCCTCTTCCACGTCTCCGAGGACCGCACCAACGCGACGGCGATGAGCATCCCCCGCGACCTGATGACGGACATCCCGGACTGCGAGACGACCCAGCCGGACGGTTCCAGGGAAGTCATACCCGGCACGCGGAACGCCCGCTTCAACGTGAGCCTCGGCCAGAACGGCCGCGATCCCGGCTGCACCATGCGCACGGTCAAGGAGATCACCGGCATATCCGTGGACCACTTCATGATGGTGGACTTCAACGCCGTCAAGGAGCTCTCCACCGCTGTCGGAGGCGTCAAGGTCTGCCTGGCCAAGCCGGTGAAGGACCCCGACTCCCATCTGGACCTGCCGGCCGGAGTCTCCACGGTCCAGGGTGAGCAGGCCCTCGCCTTCGTCCGCACCCGCCACAGCTTCGGCAACCAGAGCGACCTCGACCGGATCAAGATCCAGCAGCAGTTCCTCGGCTCGATGATCCGGCAGATGAAGTCGGACGACACCCTCACCAGCGCCTCGAAGCTCTACAAGCTCGCGGACACGGCCACCAAGGCCCTGACCGTCGACTCCGGCATCGGATCGGTCAAGAAGCTGACGGACCTCGCCAAGGTGCTCGGCAAGGTCGACACCAAGAACATCACCTTCGTCACCATGCCCGTCATCGACAACCCGGCCGAGCCGAAGCCGCTGACCGTGGTCGTGGCCCCCGCCAAGGGTGAGCAGCTGTTCGCGATGTTGCGCGACGACATCTCGCTGACCGAGGTGAAGAAGAAGGAGAAGCAGCAGCAGAAGGCCGCCCGGAGCAAGCAGGCGGCGCTGCTGGAGGGACCGCGGGCCGAGGCGGCCGACATACGCGTGGACGTCTTCAACGGCGGCGGGGCCGCGGGCGCCGCGGGCGCCACCGTCACCTGGCTCCAGAACGAACAGGGCGTACCGAAGTCCACCAACAAGGCGAACGCCCCGGCGAAGACCGACAGGACGACGCTGGAGTACGCGCCGAACCAGGCGGACCAGGCCCGCAAGCTCGCCGAGCTGATGGGGCTGCCCGCCACGGCGATGAAGCAGGGCACCACCGACGCCGAGGGGCTCCAGGCGATGGTGCTCACCCTGGGGGCCGACTTCAAGGGTGCGGGTGTACCCGTCACCGGTCCGGCGAAGGCGCCGGACGACATCCAGCGGGCCAGCGCCGACAAGGCGGAGTGCGCCAAGTGACCTCGCGTCAGCGCGCCATACGGAGAGTCTGAGCAGGGGGGCCTGGTGGGACGGAGCGGTACGCCTGGGGAGGGGACGCGGTCCCGCGTCCGGCACGGTCGTCAGCCGGTCAGGGACGACGGTCACCGTCGTGAGGCCGGCGGCGCCCGGGGCGGGGGCCGCCGACGCGGTGGCCCGGGCGACGGCAGGCCGCCCGGGCCGCCGGAGAGCGGGCGCCGGCGCGGCGTACCGGCCCGCGGCTCCGGGCGGTCGCCCAGGCGCGGGAAGCGCCGCATACTGCGCTGGGTCGCCTCCGTACTCTCCCTGCTCATACTGGCCACCGCGGGCGTCGGTTACTTCTACTACGAGCACCTCAACAGCCAGCTCCGCAAGGGCGAGCGGAGCGCGGGCAACAGCGCGGCGCGCAAGACCGAGCCGAACGCGGCGGGCCAGACCCCGCTGAACATCCTGATGATCGGCTCGGACAGCCGTAACTCCGCGGCCAACCTCGAACTGGGCGGCTCGAAGAAGTCCGTGGGCGCCAAGCCGCTCGCCGACGTGCAGATGCTTCTCCACGTGTCCGCCGACCGCAAGAACGCCTCGGTGATCAGCATCCCCCGGGACACCCGCGTCGACATCCCCGCCTGCGTGGACCCGGAGAGCGGCGAGGAGGCACCCGCCACCAACACCCTCATCAACGAGACGCTGGGCAGGGGCGGCCCCGGCTGCACGCTCGACACCTGGGAGAAGCTGACCGGCGTCTACATCGACCACTGGATGATGGTCGACTTCGCCGGGGTGGTCTCCATGGCCGACGCGATCGGCGGGGCCACGGTCTGTGTGAAGCACGACGTCTACGACGTCCCCAAGCCCCGGGTGCCCGGCGGTTCGGGTCTGCGGCTGAAGGCGGGCAAGAACAGGATCCAGGGCGAGCAGGCCCTCCAGTGGCTCCGCACCCGCCACGCCTTCGAGAGCGACTTCGGGCGGTCCAAGGCCCAGCACATGTACATGAACGCGGTGATCCGCGAGCTGAAGAGCCAGAACGCGTTCACGGACACGGGCCGGCTGATGAACCTGGCCGAGACGGCCACCGAGTCGATCCAGGTGTCCGAGGAGATCGGTACGGTCAAGAAGCTGTACGACCTCGCGATGCAGCTCAAGAACGTACCGCTGGACCGCCTCAACATGCTCACCATGCCGCGCGTCCCCGACCCGATGGACGGCAACCGGGTGCTGCCGAAGCCAGGCGCGGCGGAGAAGCTCTGGTCGCTGCTGCGCGACGACCGGCCGCTCGACGCCAAAGGCCGGGACGCGGAGGTCCAGAAGCGCAAGAAGGAGCAGGCCCGGCTGGAGGCGGCGAACGCTCCGGAGCCGACGGCCGCCGGCTCACTCGACGTGACCGTCGTCAACGGCACCGGAGCGGACGGCGCCGCGGCGACCGAGGGCCGCGCGTCCACGATCGCGGGGCTGCTCCAGCGGGACGGCTTCACGAAGGCGACGGCGGCCGGGGAGGCCGCCCCGGCGCTCACCACCCAGGTGACCTATCCGAGGTCGGCGGGCGTCCAGGGCAAGGTGGACGCCCTCTCCCTGACCAAGGCGCTGGGGCTGCCGGACTCCGCCGTGAAGGTGTCGTCCGAGGCAGACACCCTGACGCTGACCGTCGGTTCGGACTGGCGGACGGGCGACGTGTATCCCAAGGCGCTGGACGACGGCAAGAACCCGCTGGAGGGCACCGAGGCGGAGAACGCGGCGGACGAGAGCGCCTGCATGGACGTCTACTGGCCCTACCGCACGCCGTGACGCGGTGAGGTCGTGAGGTCGTGGGAGGGGGCCACCCGGTGATCCGGATGGCCCCCTCCGCGTACGACTGCGCCTGCCGCGTCAGACCGGCTGGCCGACCGCCGGGCGGCGGGAGGCGATGACCCTCTTCGCCAGCGAGCGCGGGCTCGTCAGGAAGCCGTACCCCCACGACATGTGCATGGTGGCCAGGGCCACCGGGATCTGGGCGCGCGCCTTGAGCGGCAGCCCTCTGCCCGCGGGCAGCGACCCGGCGACGATCGCGGCGACGTAGCCGGCGGGCACCACGAAGGCCCACGGGGTGACGGCCGCACCGGCCACGACGCCCGCCGCGATCGCGCAGACGGCGGCAGGCGGGGCCAGATAGCGCAGGTTGATCGAGCCGGCGTGGTAGCGGGCGACGACGTGGCGCCAGCGGCCGTAGTCCTTGTACTGCTTCGCCAGTGCCCGCACCGAGGGGCGGGGGCGGTAGCGGACCTTCAGCTCCGGGGAGAACCAGATCAGGCCGCCGGCCTCGCGGATACGGAAGTTCAGCTCCCAGTCCTGGGCGCGGATGAACTCCACGTTGTAGCCGCCCGCCTTCTCCAGGGCCTCACGGCGGAAAACCCCGAGATAGACGGTCTCGGCCGGTCCCGCCTGACCGCCCGTGTGGAAGGCCGCGTTGCCGACACCGATCCTCGACGTCATCGCGGCGGCGACGGCGTCCTCCCAGGCGTTCTCGCCCTCGGCGTGCATGATGCCGCCGACGTTCTGCGCGCCCGTCTCCTCCAGGAGGCGGACGGCGGTCGCGATGTAGTTCGGCGAGAGCATTCCGTGGCCGTCGACCCGCACCACGACGGGGTGCCGGGACGCCTTGATGGCGGCGTTGAGCGCGGCGGGGGTGCGGCCGGTGGGGTTGGGGACGGTGTGGACGCGGGCGTCCTCCCGTACGAGCTCGGCGGCGATCTCGTCCGTGCGGTCCGTCGAGGGGCCGAGCGCGATCACCACCTCCATCTCACCGGCGTACTCCTGCTCCAGGATGTGCCGGACCGAGTTCCGGAGGTGACGCTCCTCGTTGAGCACCGGCATGATCACGGAGACGGCGGGGTACTGCGCGGCAGACATGTGGTCCTCAGGGAGTCCTCGGGGGCGAGCGCCGGGGGGCATCGCCCCGCGGGTCGGCGCTTTCGGCCGCCACGTTACCGCGAACGGGGGACCCGGCCGCGCGCCGCCGGGTCGCAGACCGGAATGCAGATCGTATGGGCCTACCGTGCGAACGGTCCCCCTCGCACCGCGGAGGTGTCCCCCGTGCCCACGCCTCACCGCCCGCCCCGTCCGCCGCACCCCCGTACCGCTCCCCCGCAGCGCGGGGCCGGGAGGCAGCAGACGGTGCCACGCTCCCGTACCCAGGACGAGCGGCCCCGGTGGGGCATGCGCGTGGCCACGGGCGTCTCGGTGCTGGTGCTCGGCGCCGGTGGCATCGGTCACGCGGTGGTGAGCAGCCTGGAGACCCGCATCGACCGCGTCGACGCGTTCAAGGACATGAAGAACCGGCCCCGGGGAGGCCACGGTCTGAACCTGCTGCTCGTCGGTACGGACGGCCGGGAGAGGATCACCACAGCCGAGAAGGAGAAGTACCGGCTGGGCGGCGTCCCCTGCCACTGCACCGACACGATCATGCTGGTCCACCTGTCGGCGGACAGGGGCCGGGCCAGCGTGGTGAGCCTGCCGCGCGACAGTTACGCCGAGATGCCCCCGCATACGGACGCGACGAGCGGCAAGCGCCACGAGAGCCACCCGGTGAAGCTGAACGCCGCCTACGCGGAGGGCGGGCCGAACCTCACCGTGCGGACCGTCGAGCACATGACCGGTGTGAAGATCGACCACTACCTGGAGGCCGACTTCACCAGCTTCATGAAGACGGTCGACACGGTGGGCGGGGTGAAGATCTGCACGGCCCGGCCGATGAAGGACGCGTACACGGGTCTCGACCTCGCGGCCGGTACGCACGAGCTGGACGGCGGCGAGGCGCTCCAGTACGTCCGCTCGCGGCACATCGACGGGGCCGCCGACCTGGGGCGGATGCACCGCCAGCAGAAGTTCATGGCGGCGCTCATCAAGCAGACCACCAGCAGCGGCGTGCTGATGAACCCCGTCAAGTTCCAGCAGGTCGTCTCGTCGATGCTGGGCTCCGTACGGGCCGACAACGGGTTCGGTACGAAGCAGATGCTCGCGCTCGGCAAGGCGATGCGCGGCTTCACCCCCGCCTCGTCCGAATTCACCTCCGTGCCGGTCGAGGACCCCTCGTTCGCGGTCAGGGGCATCGGCTCGACGGTGAAGTGGGACGCGGAGAAGTCGCGGAAGCTGTTCAGGGCGCTGCGCGAGGACAAGCCGCTCGCACCCGCGCGGCCCGGGCGGCAGCCGAAGCCGACGCTCGTCGAGGTGGCGCCGCAGGAGGTCCGGGTGCAGGTCTACAACGGCACGCCGAAGGACGGACTCGGCACGGACCTCGACGCGGCACTGCGCGGTACGGGCTTCGACACCACGCGTGCCCCGCTCAACGGTGAGCTGCGCGATCTCAAGCGGACCCTGCTGACGTACGACCCCCGCTGGGACCGCTCGGCGCAGTCCCTGGCCGCCGCGTTGCCGGGCAGCGAGCTGAAGGCCGTACCGGGCCAGGGCGCGACGATGAGGGTGACCGCGGGGGCGGACTACCGCTCGGTGCGGCCGGTGAGGGCGGAGGCCCCGCAGCAGGGCGGTCTCGAGGCGGTGACGGGCGACGAGGTGGTCTGCCCGTGACCGGCGCGAGGAGCCTCAGTCGTCGATGCCGTCGGCCACCCGCTTCTCGCGCAGCTCCTTGATCGCGCGCCGCCTGGCCAGCCGGTGCGTACGGCGGATCTGGGCCTCCTGGTAGCGCCGCTTGTCCTGCTCCGTCTCCGGGATCACCGGCGGTACGGTGCGCGGCTTGCCGTCCGCGTCGACGGCGGCGAACACGAGGTAGGCGCTGCCGACCTGCTGGGCGGGGGTGGACTCGTTCCAGCGCTCGGCCATGACCCGGACGCCGACCTCCATCGAGGAGCGGCCGGTCCAGTTCACCTGGGCGCGGACGTGGACGAGGTCACCGACCCTGACCGGCTCCAGGAAGACCATCTCGTCCATCGACGCCGTGACGGCGGGCCCGCCGGAGTGCCGGCCGGCCACGGCGCCCGCCGCGTCGTCGACCAGTTTCATGATCACGCCACCGTGCACGGTACCGAGGAGGTTGGTGTCGTTGCCGGTCATGATGTGGCTGAGAGTCGTCCGTGAGGCCGCGGTCGGCCTGCCCGGGATCTCGCCCTCCGGGCGCGGGGCCTGATCTGTCATGCCCTCCACCTTATGCGTGGGGTTGCGTACCGCAGAATGCATCAGCTTCGCAACAGCCCTGGACCGATTTCGCCCACCCCCTGTGAAGGCCGTGTGCCCGGCCTGCACACTGGTCCACATGAATGATTGGCCCGAAGGACGGACCGGCGACCGCTACGGCCGGGGAAGCGCAAGCCCCCAGCCGGAGGGCGCCCGCGCCATGCCTCACATCCAGCGGCGCCGCCCGGCGCCGCCGCAGGCGCCCCAGGTCCCGCCGCAGGGCCAGGGCTACGACGACCGTCACGCGAGCCCCGCCTATGACAGCGACTACAACACGGGCCAGGTCTACGGTGGCGGAAACGCCGGTGCCCGGGGTGGCGGGCGCGGCCGTGGTGACGGCCGCGACTACGGCGACGGCGGTTACGTCCAGGGCCCCTCGGCCCCCGACTGGCCCCGCCGCATCAAGCGCAGCGCGCTGACCCTGGTGGTCGTGGTGCTAGCCGTCTCGATCTCGACGTACTTCTGGGCCGACTCCAAGCTCAAGCGCGAGGTGGACCTCGCGAAGGTCATCGAGCGGCCGTCCGAGGGCGACGGGACGAACTACCTGATCGTCGGTTCCGACAGCCGTGAGGGCATGACGGCCGAGGACAGGAAGAAGCTCCACACCGGTTCCGCGGAGGGCAAGCGGACGGACTCGATGATGATCCTGCACGACGGCTCCAACGGGCCGACGCTGGTCTCCCTGCCGCGTGACTCGAACGTGGAGATCCCGTCGTTCGTCGGCTCCGAGTCCGGCAAGTCGTTCAAGGGCACCGGTCGTACGGTGAAGCTGAACGCCGCGTACGCGGAGGACGGCCCCGAACTGCTGGTGCGGACCGTCGAGTTCAACACCGGCCTGCGCATCGACCACTACGTGGAGATCGGCTTCGGCGGCTTCGCCCAGATCGTGGACGCGATCGGCGGGGTGGAGATGGACATCCCCAAGGCGTTCAAGGACAAGAAGTCGGGCGCCGACTTCCAGGCCGGCAAGCAGACGCTCAACGGTGAGCAGTCCCTCGCCTTCGTCCGCACCCGGTACGCGTTCGCGGGCAGCGACCTCGACCGTACGAAGAACCAGCAGAAGTTCCTCGCGGCGCTGGCCGGTCAGACGGCGACTCCGTCGACGATCCTCAACCCGTTCAGGCTCTACCCGACGATGGGCGCGGGTCTGGACACCCTGATCGTCGACAAGGACATGTCGCTCTGGTCCCTGAGCCAGATGTTCTTCGCGATGAAGGGCGTCACGGGCGGCGACGGCACGTCGATGAACATCCCCATCTCTGGCAGCGTCGGCGGCAACCTGGTCTGGGACAAGGAGAAGGTCAAGCAGCTGGTGCGGGAGCTCAACAACGACGAGAAGGTCACGGTCACGGGCGACTGACGGTGTGCGGTCGCGGAGGGGCCGGGACGGTGCCGGTCCACCGTCCGGGCCCCTCCGCGTACCGGTCGTACGGTCAGCTGACGCCTCCGGCGGGCGCCGGCGGCTCGACCTCGCCCAGATCCTCGTGCAGTGCCGCGAGAACCCGCCCCGTGGGTTCACCCTGCGGTGACAGCTCGGCCAGGCGCCACCGGGGCAGGTGGACCTCGACCTCGGGCGGAAGATCGCCGTCCGCCGGATCGGCCAGTCCGTGGAGCAGTCCGAACGCGGTCTCCCGGGCGATCTCGCGGGCCAGCTCCCCCAGCTCACCGGGTGTCAGCCCGAGCTTTGACGCCCGCTGGACGACCGCACTCGCCGGTCCATGCGCGCGGTACGCCTCGACCCAGTGGGGCGCCGCCGAACTCCATGCGTCGATGTCCTGCCAGACCATGCGCAGGAACCGGTAGCGGGCCAGCTGGGGAAGGTTCTCCTCGGCCTCGGATTCGGCCCATCCCCGCGCGTCCTCGGCACCCAGCGCCTCGAACAGGGCGGTGAGCCTGTCGATGTCCGTCATGGACAGGGAAGGTACGCCACGACCGGTCGGTGCCGCCCGGGCCGCCGCGCTCACGCGTCTGGCGGCCTGGTACTCCAGCGCGGCTTCGGTGCATGTCCTGGGGCGGTCCCGCAGGACGAAGGACGCCCCGCGCGAAAGCGGTGTCGATCTCCCCGGCAGCAGACACCCGACTGCCTTGCACCACCATGAACGTCATCCCGAAATGGTCAGTGGGTCATGTGAACGAGCGCATTGGTGAAAGGCGCTGGCCTGATGCCAGGAGCCCCCCAGTGAACAGAACGGCAGCTACAGTCCACGCGCTCAGGTCCCCGGATGGGTAGAGAGTGATGGCCCACCACTGGCCAGTAGGTTGCCCGGAAGGCTGGTAGACGCGGCCGAGGCTGGCGTTGGCCAGCAGGAGAAGCAGGCAGGCGGCGCCGGCTGCCGCCTCGTTACTCAGCCTCCGGACTGTCAGGGCCACGGCTAGAAGCACCATCAGGTTGCGCGGAATGTCCATGCCCACAATGAGGCCGAGTAGGTGGCACAGCGCTACAGCTGCCGTGACGGCAGCAAGGTCCCAGCGCTTCACACGCACGACTGCTGTGTTCTCCGGTGCGTTGAGGCGGCGGTCAAGGCAGTAGAGGATGGCCCCGATGACCAGGACGGGTGTGAAGTACTGGACGCGCATGCTGACCATGCCGCCCAGGAAACTGGGGACGGGCACTTCTGTCCCGCCGAGTACCCAGCAGACCAGCGTGAGCAGTGCGAGTGCTGCGGGCACGGTCCACCAGCGTCGTACGACGGAGAAGTAGAGCCTCACGTCTGACCTACCACGCAGTGCGTCTGGTCGAGGGCCGCCTTGGTGAACCAGTCAGCCTGCTGAGCAGCCGGAAGTTGCCGTATCCGCTGCACCAGCGTCCAGTCCTGGGGAGGGACGCTCGCCTGGACGTCTCTCTCGTCTATACCCACGACCAGCAGTGCCCATGTTTCGGCCAGATACGGCTGTCGGCAGCCCTGCACGCCGTGGAGTGCGGCCACGCCGGTGACGGCCGACCGTGCGAGGTCGATCTGATACTGCTCAGGGGAGTTTTCCGGCGACCAGTACAAGGGCCAGGTGCCGGGCTTCAGGCTGAGCTTGTCAGAGCCCATTTGCAGCTTTCGCGGGAGGGCACTCCGGCGGCTTGCAGTGCCTCCAGCGCGGGCACAGAATCACTGCGCAGCTCGGCGGCGTTCTTCTCGTACTCCTCGGGCAGGCAGAGTGCGGGGGACTTGCCCACGCACACGGTGTGGCCGACACGTGCATCGGTCAGCGGGCTGTATCCCCAGTCCGACACAGAACTGCGGCCGGTGACGAGCGTGGTTACGAGCACTGCCACGCTCACCGCACCCAGCCACGGCCTGCCACGGGCCCCCGTCAGCAGGACAACAGCCGCAGCGAGACCTGCTGTGACCAGCCATGGAACGAGGTAGACGAGCGGGTCAAGAGTGTCGGTCAGAGTAGATCCTTCGGTGGCGAAACCAGTCAGGTGACGCCATGTCGGGGCGCTCATCGACCGCGGAATGGCCAGCCATGCCCACCCGCCGACTGCCGCAATCAGTGCCGCTACGGCGCGGGGACACAGCAGTCCAAGCACCCAGCCAATGACCATCCAGCCGCACGGGAGCACCAGCAGGTGCGCGACTGCGAGCAGGCCGGCGCCACTTGGCCAGACGCCGACTGTGAGCCTGGCCATGATGAGGGCGCCGACAACGAGGAGAAGATGGAGGACGAAGACAGGCCGAGCTGCCCAGAACCACTGCCGCACCGCGCCCCGCGAGCTGACCTTCCGGATGTCTCCGATACTTCGTTGGCGGCCGGCTTCCCAAGCGGCGGCTCCAGCCACCGCCGGAGCGATCACCGTGATTCCCCACGAGGCGAGTTCACCCGACGAGGGACCGTAGTCGGGGACGCCCCAGAAATTGTCGCCCCCGACGAAGCTGCCCATGTAGAGGAGTGACGGCAGTAGTAGCCAGGGGATGGAGGAAGCGCGCAGGTTCCCGAGTGAGATCACAGTTCCACCGACCCCAGCAGAGCCGAGTATGCGCTCTCCAGACGCCGCCCTGGAACACTTTCCAAGTCGGCGTAACTCTCGAATTCCGCTACTCCGCCCTGAAATCTCGGACTGCCGTTCTCCAGGACTACAACCTCGTCGAATGCCTGGTGCAGATCGGCTATGTCGTGGGTGGAGACGATCACGTGCACGTTTCCGCGGAGTTCGACGAGCAGGTCATGGAACCGGCGGCGCTGGTTGGGGTCTAGGCCGACCGTGGGCTCGTCCAGCAGAAGGAGTTCCGCGTCGTGGACCAGTGCCTGGGCGATGGCCAACCGCTGCTGTTGTCCACCGGAAAGGGTCCCGACCTTGTCTTTGATCTTCGCCGTCAGCCCGACCCGCTCGATCGCGGCCGGAGCGGCACGCCATGCTTCGCGCTCACGCATCCCCTTGAGCCAGCCGACGTAAGCGACGTGTTCCTGGCATGTCATGCCCGGAAGGAACGAAGCACGCTGGGGCAGCCAGGAAACTTTGCGCCGGTAGTCGTGCAGAGTCCTGCTGTTCGTGGACCGCAGCTCACCGAAGCGGACCTTTCCCTCCTGGGGGCTGCTCGCGCTCGCTCCGAGCGCGAGTAGCGTGCTCTTGCCGGCCCCGTTCGGGCCTAGAAGCACGGTATTGCCTGGCGAGAAACTCAGATCGAGTCTGTCGATTACAGGGCGTGTCCTGCGGCTGTAGCGGAACGTGCAGGACTGGTAGTGCAACGGCATGAAGACAACCTCATCGACAGAACATTTTCCCCGTCTCACTCCACGCTCGTGGAGTGAGACGGGGACAGTGTGATCAGTAGGTAACAGTCAGCGATCGAACCGATACGCTGGCGCCGCCACCATCATTGACGACGAAGTAGTAGTCCCCGGCTCCATGGTCGGACCAATTGCCCGTCGATGTGGATGAGCTGCCCGTGAAGCACTGCGTGAACGCCGCCCGGACATAACCAGTGTCCGGAAGCGCGGTGACGGCCTTGTACAGGGTGACGTTCACGACGCTGTTGAAGCCCGTACATCCGGTGAACGTGATCTTGGTCCCCGTGGAGGAGCTCGGCGCGTACCACTGGCGGGACTCATACCCAGGCGCCACACCCGACAGGGAACTGCTCCAGCTGGCCGCCTGAGCCGGCGCGCTGAAGATTCCCACCACCGTGATCGCACTGAAGAGCACCACGGCTATCCGGCGGACCGACGTGCGCAGCGCACCGAGACGCGCATTGAAAGAAATCACAGTTACTTCGCTTTCGTTTCGCGAGTCGAAACCGAGCGTACGAGAGAGGAGGGCCCCCTTCTCCCCGGGAAGGACATGCCCCGCCACAGAACTGCTCCTGCCACATGCCAGACATGATGAAGCGTAGGGTGATCGCCGGAAACGATCAACGGCCGTTTCTGGTCACGGCCTGAACGCATGCCACTACTATCCGTTTTCCGCCGACCTACATCGCCAAGCGGAATGAGACCGCGCACACGCCACCGCAGCTTGCCGGGAAACGGATATGGAGCACGGAGTCTCGACACCCAGGCAGCAAGTCTCAGGGTGTCGGTGATACCACGCATGCCACGATTCTTGACATCTCCCGAATCGAAATTCGCCAGTCGTCGCAGCACATCCGGTTGCGTACCGCCCGAACTACCAGTGAATCCAGCGCTCCGCACTGACCCCAAGGCCGGTTGAGCCCGCACCTGGGTGTGCGACTGACCTACCCGCTGCACGCGTAAGCGGAATCCCAGAGCGCATGCCAAGGACCCCTTCCGGCCTTTCACCCCAGGAGTTTGGATACTTGGGCGTGTCCTACATGGCCAGCTTGAGGAACCGTTAGTAGCAGCGGAGAGCGGCTGCCCGTCCGAGGAAGGTTGGGTAGTTGCCTGGCGGTGGTCGAGTCGGCGGTAGCCGGTCAGCCGAGACAGGGTGTGCTCGATGACCCCCTGCGTCGGCCGAGCCGCTCGATGGAGTCGATGCCGTGGCGACGGGACTTCGTTTCCGTCGCATGGGATCCGTGTCCCATGTGGAGACGGGACAGCATCGGCTTCGGGGCCTGGCTGTCGTGAGTGTGGGCCGGGGGGAGCCCGACTCGTAGGGCAGTCTGTTCGCGTCGGCCAGGACGTGCGCGCTGGAACCCGGCCCGCCTCGGTCCATGGGGCTCGGACCTGCAAGGTCGTCCCTTTTTCAGCGCGGACGTGTGCGGAGTCCAGGACCGCCCGGGACAGGTCGATCAAGTCCCGCCATCCATGAGCTGACGCGAACGCAGAACCCGGACGACGAACCGTCCGGACCTCGGCGGGGCGGCGGGTGCCGGGACGTCAGTTGTCGGAGGCGTACGAGACGAAACCTGCCCATGCTCCTGGGCCGAAAGCGAGCCGGGGGCCCTGGACGTTCTTGGAGTCGCGGACGTGGACCGTGCCGGGGGCAGACGCGACCTCGACGCACTCGCTGCTATTGCTGCTGTCGCTGTAGCTGCTCTTGAACCACTCCAGCGTGGAAGCGTCTCCAGCAGCGGCCTTGCGAATCATGTTTCTCCCAGCACTTGTTCGATGAAGGCCAACGACTCTCGTGGTGTGAGAGCCTGGGCCCGGATCATCCCATAACGCAGCTCAAGGATTCGGAGCTGTTTCGGGTCGGAGACCGGGCGGCCCGCGAACGCCCCCTCGGAGCGCCCCACCGCCGTCCCGTCGCCGAACTTCAGCACCTGTGTCTCTCCTTGCATTCCGGCGTGATCCTCACGGGAGGTCGGCATGACTTGGATCGTTACGTTCCGCAACTGCCCCACCTCCAAGAGACGTTGGAGCTGTCGGCGTAGCACCATTCTGCCTCCGAGTGGGCGGCGCAGGGTCACCTCTTCCTGCACGAAACTCAGCGACGGGCCGGGCGACCGCTCGAAGATGGACCGCCTGTCCGCACGGCCTGCGACAGCTCGTTCGATCTCGTTCTGTTCATATGCGGGCTGCCTCATCCCGAAGAGGGCACGTGCGTAGTCGTCTGTCTGCAACAGCCCATGCAGGTTGTGGTCGCCGTACGCCAACAACTCGACGGCCTTGGCCTCCATCTTCGCCAGATCCCGCACCTTCTTCGGGTACCGGACCTCCGCTACGTCCTTCTTCATCGCGGCCAGCTTCCCGCCCGCTCCCAGGACCTCGTCCGCTCTGTCCAGGAACTCCGGGCGAGGGATGCGCCGGCCGCCCTCCACCTTGTAGACGAGGTCCTCGCCGTACCCGATCGCCGCCCCGAACTCGCCCGCCCGCAGGCCCGCCGCCTCGCGCCATGCCTTGATCTGGCGGCCCACCGCGGCGACCACCGCCACCCCCGACTCGTCATCCGGGTCGACATCCCAGCCGGGCTCGTCCGCCCCGCCGTCCCCGTGCTCCGTACCGGCTCCATCCGCGCTCATACGTGCCCCACTCTCCGAACCGCGTGCCGTTCGCTCTCAACCGCCTCTGTTTCCCGCACGTCACGCCGGACAGCCGGGACAGCGCCGGACAAGCCCGGGACAATCACCGTACGCAAGGGCTTCGTCACTGTTCACGGCAGGCGGACACCGCCACGCTGAGTGATGTGAATCAACGAATCGTCCGCCGCCAACAGCCCACCGGAACGCAGGCGTTCACCGTGCTGCTCTCTCCCACCCGCCGGGGCGCCAGGCTCGCCCGTCTGCTGACCGTGGCCCATCTCGACCTGTGGGGGCTGCCCTCGGAGGCGGCCGCGCACATCGTCGCCGAGCTGGCCACCAACGCCTCGGTCCACGGGCGCGTACCGGGGCGGGACTTCCGTCTGGGACTCACCGTCCGCGACGGCTCGTTGCTGCGCATCGAGGTCACCGACGCCAGGGGTGGCCACCTGCCACCCGGACCCGGTGCCACCGAGCCCCCCGCCGACGACTCGGAGGCCGGGCGCGGCCTGCTCATCGTCGATGCCCTCGCCGACCACTGGGGCGTCACCCCGGGACCCGTACCCCGAAAGACGGTTTGGGCCGAAATCTTCCTCGCGCGGTGACCGTTTCCACCGGATCGTGGACTCCCGCGACCCGGTGGACCGCGTCCCGGCGGCCCACGACATCAAAGACTTAAAGAACCGGGGAAATTACCCAACCAAACCCAACCCAACCCCTCCCACCTCCCCCGGTGGGCCCGTCACCCACACGGGTGAGGTTTGCCAACTCAGCTGGATTTCCGACTGGTTGGCTGGCATATGCTCACGCTCACCACACCCGACATACGTCGGCCCCCGGCCGGGACGGCAATCCCGATCGAGGGCCTGACCACCGAGGAAGAGAACGACTTCCCGATGGATACCCAGCAGATTACCGCGCTGACGCGCGCCATGGCGGAGGTTCCCGGACCTCCCAACCCGTCCGGCGTGATCCACGTCGTGGTCCCCCACACCCGGCTGTTCACGATCATCGGCAACCATCTCGCCCAGCACCGCGATCTCTCACTCGTCGCGCTCGGGCTGGCGGTGCACATCCAGTCGCTGCCCACCGGGGCAAAGGTCGGCATCAAGGTCCTCGCCGCACGCTTTCCGGACAGCGAGACCCGTATCGCCTCCGCCTTGCGGGAGCTGGAGAAGCACGGCTATCTGCGACGCACCCGCTGCCGTCTGGCGAGTGGCCGCATCGTCACTCGTACGGTGTCCTACAACCGGCCCGGCACCACCCCGCAGCAGGCACCGACCGCACCGGCGCCATCGGTGGCCGCGACCGCTCCTCCGCCGCCCGGGCCGCCCGCACCCGTCCCCGTACCGGAGCAGCCACGCCGGGCCCCGGCCCCGGCCCCCGTCCTCGTACCGGCTCCCACGGCACCCAAGCCCCCGCCCCCGCCGCTCCCGCAGCCCGTGACCCTCACCCCGGAGCTGCACACCGCCGCCACCGCCTTCCTCGCCGACCTTCGACGCCACGCGCCCCAACTGATGCTGTCCGCACACGACATCGGGCTACTGGCCCCCGCAGTAGCCACCTGGCTGGAACGTGACGCGCACCCCGACACACTCCGCCGCGCCCTGACGGCCGATCTGCCGCACCCGCTGAAACACCCGGCGAAACTCCTCAAGCACCGGCTCACCGCACTCCTGCCGCCCCCGCTCCCCGGCACGTCGGCCATCACCCCCGCGCGCCGCACCGTCCCCCTCCAGAACTGCGACGGCTGCGACCGGGCCTTTCGCTCCACCGAACCCGGGCACTGCCGCGACTGCCGGTACGACCTACAGGCAGCCGCCTGACCTGGGGTGGCGATGATCCGCACGTCCGGCCATGGTGCTTGCGTTTTCCGGACCGCCAGAGGTCTGTGCCGTTGGGGCCGGGCGGCGACGCGGTCGGTGCGGATGACGGTGCCGTCGAGGTTCAGATGCGTCAGCCCGGACGCTTTCGCGCGCTCCAGCGCGGTGGCGAGGTCCGGCCCCCGGCTGCCGGCACGGTCAGTTCCTCATGGAGACAGCGGTATGCGGTGGAGACCGACACCCGTATGTCGCAGCTGAGCTGGACCAGGCGGGCGCCGTCGAGGAACCAGCGCAGGACGAGTACCGCCTGACGGAAGCAGCCCCCGGCACGCCGCCCCGTGCGGGTCCCGGCCTCGATCCGATGGCCGCGCAGGAGGTCGGCCAGGTGCTCGGCGGTGGACCCCTTCACAACGAGCACGGCGGTGTCAGCATCACTGATCGATCCACCGCAGGGCAGGACCGTGGGCACGATGCTCGTACGCGCGCCGGCACGCTGACCGCGCACGACGGCGACGCTGACCAACGAATGAACGCCCCTGCCATTCGCGGCAGGGGCGTTCATTCGGTTTGTTCGGGGTGATCAGAGGAGAGCGTGGAAGGGGTTGCAACCTCTGCGAAAGCCCTGCTACGGCAGGTTCCTCGCCATCACGATCCGCTGGACCTGGTTCGTGCCCTCGTAGATCTGCGTGATCTTCGCGTCGCGCATCATCCGCTCCACCGGGTAGTCCCGCGTGTAGCCGTAGCCGCCGAGGAGCTGTACCGCGTCCGTGGTGACCTCCATCGCGACGTCCGACGCGAAGCACTTGGCCGCGGCGCCGGCGAACGTGAGGTCCCTGTCGCCGCGCTCCGACTTGGCGGCGGCCGAGTACGTCAGCTGGCGGGCGGCCTCGATCTTCATGGCCATGTCCGCGAGCATGAACTGCACGCCCTGGAACTCCGCGATCGGCTTGCCGAACTGCTTGCGCTCCTGGACGTAACCCTTGGCGTAGTCCAGCGCGCCCTGGGCGACGCCGAGCGCCTGGGCCGCGATCGTGATGCGGGTGTGGTCCAGGGTCTTCATCGCGGTGGCGAAGCCCGTGCCCTCCTCGCCGATCATCCGGTCGGCGGGGATACGGACGTTGTCGAGGTAGACCTCGCGGGTCGGGGAGCCCTTGATGCCGAGCTTCTTCTCCGGGGCGCCGAAGGAGACACCCTCGTCGGACTTCTCGACGACGAAGGCCGAGATGCCCTTGGAGCGCTTCGTCGGGTCCGTGACGGCCATGACCGTGTAGAAGTCGGAGACGCCCGCGTTGGTGATCCAGCGCTTCACCCCGTTGAGGACCCAGAAGTCGCCGTCGCGGACGGCCCTGGTCTTCATACCGGCGGCGTCGGAACCCGCGTCCGGCTCGGAGAGGCAGTACGAGAACATCGCGTCACCCTTGGCGAGCGGGCCCAGGTACTTCCTCTTCAGCTCCTCGGAGCCGGAGAGGATCACCGGGAGCGAGCCCAGCTTGTTCACGGCCGGGATGAGGGAGGAGGAGCAGCAGACGCGGGCCACTTCCTCGATGACGATGACCGTGGCGAGCGCGTCGGCGCCGGCGCCGCCGTACTCCTCGGGTACGTGGACGGCGTGCAGGTCGGAGGCGACGAGCGCGTCGAGGGCCTCCTGCGGGAAGCGGGACTCCTCGTCGACCGCTGCCGCGTGCGGGGCGATCTTCGCTTCGGCGAGCGAGCGGACCGTCTCGCGGAGCATGTCGTGCTCCTCCGCCGGACGGTACAGGTCGAAATCGGTCGAACCCGCCAAGACTCTCACTCCCCAGATGTGCTAACTACCGTTAAGTAACCCGATTTTAGTGGGCCGCTCGGGCAATGGCATACGCAACCGTCGCGTGAGCTTGACGACAGGGGTGGTGCAAAGGGGGCATGACTCGGAAGGACCGGTGGCGCGCGGTGGACGGGTGAGGGAATCGCACGGTGGACGGGTGGGGCAAATACAACCGGGCGGGTGAGGGAAATACAGGTTCCGGAGCGCGACTATGCTCGGCTCCGCACGCCCGTCCGTATCTCCCAGGAGCACTCCATGGCCCTCAAGATCACCGTGATCGGCACCGGCTACCTCGGCGCCACCCACGCCGCGGCCATGGCGGAGCTGGGCTTCGACGTCCTGGGGCTCGACGTCGTGCCGGAGAAGATCGAGATGCTCTCGGCCGGCAAGGTGCCGATGTACGAGCCGGGGCTCGAAGAGATCCTGCGGAAGCACGTCGCCGGGATCGAGGGGTCCACCGGGCGGCTGCGGTTCACCACCTCCTGGGAGGAGGTGGGTGCCTTCGGTGACGTCCACTTCGTCTGCGTGAACACTCCGCAGAAGCACGGCGAGTACGCCTGTGACATGAGCTATGTGGACAGCGCCTTCGACTCGCTCGCGCCGCAGCTGACCCGGTCGGCCCTCGTCGTCGGGAAGTCCACCGTGCCGGTCGGCTCCGCCGCGCGGCTCGCGGCGCGGCTCGCGGAGCTGGCCCCGGTGGGCGCGGACGCCGAGCTGGCGTGGAACCCGGAGTTCCTGCGGGAGGGCTTCGCCGTCCAGGACACCCTGCACCCGGACCGGATCGTCGTCGGGGTGGAGAGCGAGCGGGCCGAGAAGCTGCTGCGCGAGGTGTACGCGGGGCCGCTCGGGGAGGGGTCGCCGTTCGTGGTGACGGACTACCCGACCGCCGAGCTGGTCAAGACGTCCGCGAACTCCTTCCTGGCGACCAAGATCTCGTTCATCAACGCCATGGCCGAGGTCTGCGAGGCGGCCGACGGCGACGTGGTGAAGCTGGCCGAGGCGATCGGCCACGACGACCGCATCGGGAAGAAGTTCCTGCGGGCGGGCATCGGGTTCGGTGGCGGCTGCCTGCCCAAGGACATCCGGGCCTTCATGGCCCGTGCGGGTGAGCTCGGCGCGGACCAGGCGCTGACCTTCCTGCGCGAGGTCGACTCGATCAACATGCGGCGCCGCGGCCACATGGTCGAGCTGGCCCGGGAGGCCGTGGGCGGCGATTCGTTCCTGGGCAGGCGGGTGGCTGTGCTCGGCGCCACGTTCAAGCCGGACTCCGACGACGTACGGGACTCGCCCGCGCTCAACGTGGCCGGTCAGATCCACCTCCAGGGTGGACAGGTCACGGTGTTCGACCCCAAGGGCATGGACAACGCCCGGCGGCTGTTCCCCACGCTCGCCTACGCGGACTCGGCGCTGGATGCCGTGCGCGGTGCGGATGTGGTGCTTCACCTGACCGAGTGGCGTGAGTTCCGTGAGCTGGACCCGGCGGAGCTGGGCGAGGCGGCGGCGCGGCGGATCATCCTGGACGGACGCAACGCGCTCGATCCCGCGCTGTGGCGTGAGGCGGGGTGGACGTTCCGGGCGATGGGGCGGCCGAAGGCGTGACGGTCGGGGCAGGGCGGATGTGAGCCGGGTACGCCCGGTGGACGCTCCGTCCTCGGTCGCCGTGCGGGCGCGGTTCAGGCCGGACCAGGGGTACGGACCGTGGCCCGTACCCCGGTCGGCTCAGACCGTGTAGCCGTCCACTTCGCCGATCGTGGCGTGCGAGGGGCCGTAGCGGGCGCTGAGGTCGCGGGCCACCGCTTCCGCGTCGCGCAGCACCCGGACGGCGTTGCGCCAGGTCAGCTTGGCGAGGTCGGCGGCGGACCAGCCGCGGGCGAGGAGCTCCGCGATCAGGTTCGGATAGCCGGCGACGTCCCGCAGCCCCTCCGGGAGGAAGGCCGTGCCGTCGAAGTCGCCGCCGATGCCGATGTGGTTGATGCCGGCGACCTCGCGCATGTGGTCGAGGTGGTCGGCGATCGTGGCGACGGTGGCCTCGGGGCGCGGGTAGGCCGCCTCGAAGTCGGCGTGGACGCGCATGGCCGCCGATGTGGTGTCCAGGTGGTGCAGGCCGTGCTCGCGCATGTTGCGGTCGGCGGCCAGCGTCCAGGCGACGGCGGCCGGGAGGACGAACTTCGGCACGAACGTCGCCATGGCCACGCCCCCGTTGACCGGGAGCTGTGCCAGCACGTCGTCCGGGATGTTACGCGGGTGGTCGCAGATCGCCCGCGCCGAGGAGTGCGAGAAGATCACCGGCGCGGTGGAGGTGGCGATCGCCTGGCGCATCGTCGTGGCCGCCACGTGGGAGAGGTCGACCAGCATGCCGATGCGGTTCATCTCCCGTACGACCTCGCGGCCGAACGCTGAGAGGCCGCCGAGGCGCGGGACGTCGGTCGCCGAGTCCGCCCAGTCGATGTTGTCGTTGTGCGTCAGCGTCATGTAGCGCACGCCGAGGGTGTGCAGGGCGCGCAGGGTACCCAGCGAGTTGTTGATGGAGTGGCCGCCCTCGGCGCCCATCAGGGAGGCGATCCGGCCCTCGGCGCGGGCGGTCTCCATGTCGTCGGCGGTCAGTGCGCGCCGCAGGTCCGCGGGGTAGCGGGCCAGCATCTCGGCGACGATGTCGATCTGTTCGAGGGTGGCGCTGACCGCGGCGTCACCGGCCAGGTCGCTGCGGACGTAGACCGACCAGAACTGCGCCCCGACGCCGCCGGCGCGCAGCCGGGGGATGTCGGTGTGCAGGGCGCCGGTGAGGTCGGTGGCGATGTCGCGGGCGTCCAGGTCGTAGCCGACCTGTTCGCGCAGGGCCCAGGGCAGGTCGTTGTGGCCGTCGACGACGGGGTGGGCGGCGAGGAGTTCCCGGGCCCGGTCCAGGTGGTCCACGGTGCCCTACTTCCCGAAGCCGAAGGAGTCGGCGCCCTCGACCTTGGCCCGCAGCCGTTTCCCCTTCTCGGTCGCCTGGTCGTTCAGTTCCCGCTGGAAGTCCCGCATCCGCGTCATCAGCTCGCTGTCGTGGGCGGCGAGGATGCGGGCGGCGAGCAGGCCGGCGTTACGCGCTCCGCCGACCGAGACGGTGGCGACGGGGACGCCCGCGGGCATCTGCACGATGGAGAGGAGGCTGTCCATGCCGTCGAGGTACTTCAGCGGGACGGGGACGCCGATGACGGGCAGCGGGGTCACCGACGCGAGCATGCCGGGCAGGTGGGCCGCGCCGCCCGCGCCCGCGATGATCGCCTTGAGACCGCGGCCGGCCGCCTCCTCGCCGTACGCGATCATCTCGCGGGGCATGCGGTGGGCGGAGACGACGTCGACCTCGTAGGGGATCTCGAACTCGTCGAGGGCCTTCGCGGCTGCTTCCATGACGGGCCAGTCGGAGTCCGAGCCCATGACGATGCCAATGACGGGGGCGGTACCGGGGGAGGTCATTCGGTGATCGTTCCTCGCAGGTAGTCGGCCGCGTGCCGGGCGCGCTCCCGCACGTCCGCCAGGTCGTCGCCGTAGGTGTTGACGTGCCCGACCTTGCGGCCCGGCTTCACGTCCTTGCCGTACATGTGGATCTTGAGCTGCGGGTCACGGGCCATGCAGTGCAGATACGCCTGGTACATGTCCGGGTAGTCACCGCCCAGGACGTTGCACATGACCGTCCACGGGGCGCGCGGGCGCGGGTCGCCCAGCGGGAGGTCCAGGACCGCCCGCACGTGGTTGGCGAACTGCGAGGTGATCGCGCCGTCCTGGGTCCAGTGCCCGGAGTTGTGCGGGCGCATCGCCAGTTCGTTGACGAGAATGCGGCCGTCCCGGGTCTCGAACAGCTCGACGGCCAGGTGGCCGACGACTCCGAGCTCGGCGGCGATCCGCAGGGCGAGCTGCTGGGCCTCGCCCGCGAGCCGCTCGTCGAGGCCGGGGGCCGGGGCGATGACCGTGTCGCAGACGCCGTCGACCTGGATCGACTCGACGACCGGGTAGGCGACGGCCTGGCCGTGCGGGGAGCGGACGATGTTGGCCGCCAGCTCCCGTACGAAGTCGACCTTCTCCTCCGCGAGGACGGGGACGCCCGCCCGGAAGGGCTCGGCCGCGTCCTCCTCGGAGCGGACGACCCACACGCCCTTGCCGTCGTAGCCGCCGCGGACCGTCTTGAGGATCACGGGGAAGCCGCCGGCCTCGGCCGCGAAGGCGGCGGCGTCGGCCGGGTCCCGGACCAGGCGGTGGCGGGGGCAGGGTGCGCCGATCTCGGTGAGTCTGGCCCGCATCACCCCCTTGTCCTGGGCGTGCACCAGGGCGTCGGGGCCGGGGCGGACGGGGATGCCGTCCGCCTCCAGGGCCCGCAGGTGCTCTGTCGGCACGTGCTCGTGATCGAAGGTGATCACGTCGCAGCCGCGCGCGAAGGCCCGCAGCGTGTCCAGGTCGCGATAGTCGCCGATGACGACTTCGCTCACCACCTGGGCCGCCGAGTCCTGGGGGGTGTCACTGAGGAGCTTGAATTTCAGGCCGAGGGGGATACCCGCCTCGTGGGTCATACGGGCGAGCTGACCGCCGCCGACCATGCCGACTACCGGGAACGTCACCCCTCCAGAGTATCCGCCGCGCCGGGGCCCTCCGGACGGCGGACCGGTGGCGGACAGGTGACGGACAGGTGCCGGGGCGGACGGGGGCGTGCCGCACCGCACCGCATTCCCCTGGCTTCCGGCCGCGCCCTCCTCCCCCGCGCTCACCGCCATCACACGGGAGGGCTGGTTAGCATGGCCGGGTTGACGAAACCGAACGGACGGGGCTGAGCGGTCACCATGGACGAACGTGGCGCATTGCGGGCCCGCCTGGATGTTCTGGGCCGGGAGGCCGCCAAGTTCGGCGCGGTCGGCGCGGTCGGCGTGCTGGTCAACATCGCGGTCTCCAACCTGATCTGGCGCACCACCGACATTCCGGTGGTCCGGGCCGGCCTCATGGCGACCTGCGTCGCCATCCTCTTCAACTACGTGGGCTTCCGTTACTGGACCTACCGGGACCGCGACAAGAGGCGCAGGACCCGGGAGCTGATGCTGTTCCTGGCGTTCAGCGCCGTGGGCGCGGTGATCGAGGTCGGGGTGCTGTACGCGGCGACGTACGGGTTCGGCTGGGACACCCCGCTCCAGAACAACGTCTTCAAGATCGTCGGGATCGGGGTCGCGACCCTGTTCCGCTTCTGGTCCTACCGGACCTGGGTGTTCAAGGCGCTGCCCGCCAAAGGGGCGGAAGGGGCTGCGGAGGCCCCGGAGGCCCCGGATGCGGCCGTGACGCCGGAGGACGTTTCCGCGTCGGCGGAGACCGCGCCCCAGCCGCCCCGTACCCCGCCGGTCCCGCTGGTCGAGCAGGTCACGCGGGTGGAGCCGGGCCCCGTACGCAACTGAGCGCGGTCACTGGGAGCGGTCAGCGCACCGGACGGTCCTCGTCCTTGCGTTTCCTGGCCACCCTGCTGAGGAAGAGGGCGAAGACCGGGGGCTGCTGCTGAAGCAGCTCCAGCCGCCCGCCGTCCGCCTCCGCGAGGTCCCGGGCGACGGCGAGGCCGATCCCGGTGGAGTTGCGGCCGCTGATCGTGCGCTCGAAGATCCGCGCACCGAGGTCGGCGGGGACGCCCGGCCCCTCGTCCGTCACCTCGATGACCACCTGGTTGCCGGTGACCCGGGTGCGCAGCGCGACCGTACCGCCTCCGTGCATCAGCGAGTTCTCGATCAGCGCGGCGAGCACCTGCGCCACCGCGCCGGGGGTCCCGACCGCCCGCAGTCCGTGCTTGCCGGAGCAGACGACCGCGCGGCCGGCGCTGCGGTAGGCGGGGCGCCACTCCTCGATCTGCTGCTTGACGACCTCGTCGAGGTCGAAGACGACGGCGGAGCCGGTACGCGGGTCGCGCGAGTTGGTCAGCAGCCGCTCCACCACGTCGGTCAGCCGCTCGACCTGGGTCAGGGCGATGTGCGCCTCCTCCTTCACCGTCTCCAGGTCCTCGGTGACGGAGATCTCCTCGATCCGCATGGAGAGCGCGGTGAGCGGGGTGCGGAGCTGGTGCGAGGCGTCGGCGGCGAGGCGCCGTTCCGCCGTCAGCATCCGGGCGATCCGCTCGGCTGAGGAGTCCAGGACGTCGGCCACGCGGTCCAGCTCCGGGACCCCGTACCGCTTGTGGCGGGGGCGTGGGTCACCGGAGCCGAGGCGTTCCGCCGTCTCGGCGAGGTCGGTCAGCGGTGAGGCCAGCCGGTTGGCCTGGCGTACGGCGAGGAGTACGGCCGAGACGATCGCGAGGAGCGCCACCGCGCCGATGATCAGGAGGGTGCGGCCGAGCTCGCGGGTGACGGCCGAACCGGACTCCTCGACGGTGACCCTCTCCCCCTGTTCCCCCGTCGTCGAGCTGCGGATGACGTCACCCTCGGGGCGCTCGCCGACCTCGATGGGGTCCCGGCCCGGGATGTCCACCCGTGCGTAGCGGTTGGAGTCGACCTGCTCGGCCAGGACGCCGGCGGTGATCCGCTCGTCACCGAGCAGCCGGCTGTCCACGACGCTGATCAGCCGCAGCGCCTCGGAGTCGACGCTCTCCTGGGCGCTGCTGCTGATGGTGCGGCTCTCCACGAGGACGAGGGAGACGCCGAAGACGGCGATCACCACGAGCACCACGGCGAGCGTGGAGTTGATCAGTCGACGGCGCATGAGTGTCTCTGTACGTCAGCTCTTCTCGAACCGGAAGCCGACGCCCCGCACCGTCGCGATGTAGCGGGGGTTGGCGGCGTCGTCGCCGAGCTTCTTGCGGAGCCAGGAGATGTGCATGTCGAGCGTCTTGGTGGAGGACCACCAGGTGGTGTCCCAGACCTCGCGCATCAGCTGGTCCCGGGTGACGACCCGGCCGGCGTCCCGGACGAGGACGCGCAGCAGGTCGAATTCCTTGGCGGTGAGCTGGAGTTCCTCGTCGCCCATCCAGGCCCGGTGCGACTCGACGTCGATGCGCACGCCGTGGGTCGCGGGCTGCACCGCGGGCTCGGTCGCGCCGCGCCGCAGCAGGGCCCGGACCCGGGCCAGCAGTTCGGCGAGGCGGAAGGGCTTGGTGACGTAGTCGTCGGCCCCCGCGTCGAGACCGACCACGGTGTCGACCTCGTCGGCGCGGGCGGTCAGCACCAGGATCGGTACGGCGAGTCCGTCACCGCGCAGTCGGCGGGCGACTTCGAGGCCGTCCATCCCGGGCAGCCCCAGGTCGAGCACGACGAGATCGATACCGCCCTGGAGTCCGGCGTCCAGCGCGGAAGGACCGTCCTGCCGGACTTCGACCTCGTAACCCTCCCGACGCAGTGCGCGGGCCAGTGGCTCCGAGATGGACGCGTCGTCCTCGGCGAGCAGTACACGGGTCATGGGGTGATGGTAGTCCGCACGGAGGGCGAGGAGTGAGGTGCTGGTGCAGCCCTCTGTATCTGGGCAGCGAACTCTCTGTGGACCTTCGAAGATGAGACCCTGGTTCCGACATCACCTGTGATCCATGTCTCAAGTCCTTTCATAACCCGCACTGTCGTGTCGTATGGTGTTCCGACGCCTGATGCACTACGGAAGGACCTTTGGGCAGCTTTGAGCGCCAAGGGTCTTTTTTCTGTGCGGGCCGGTGCCCACCGGCCTTGAAGGTGAATGACCTGTGGGCCGGGCCCGGCGCGTACTGCGCGCGCCGGGTGTGGATCCCGCTGCGGTCGGCTCCTCCTGCTCCGGCATCGACTCCGTACGGAGAGCGGTGGCCTGAGCGGGTCCCTTCGAGTGGAGGGGACGGGGCAGGTCCGCGCCGGTGCCGGCCACCCCTCACCGGGCGCGTAACGCTCACGAGGCGACGCGTCCCGACCAGCAAGGATCGACCATGGCTTCCAGCCTGACGAAGGATTCCGTCAGTACCGGCGGTAAGACCTTCTTCGGCCACCCCCGCGGCCTGGCCACTCTCTTCATGACGGAGATGTGGGAGCGCTTCAGCTACTACGGAATGCGCGCACTCCTCCCGCTGTACCTCATCGCCCCGAACGGGCTCGACATGAACGCGGGTACGGCCACCGCGATCTACTCGGTCTACCTCTCCCTGGTGTACCTGCTCGCCATGCCCGGCGGCTGGTTCGGTGACCGTGTCTGGGGTCCGCGCAAGACCGTCGCCATCGCGGGCGGGGTCATCATGATCGGCCACCTGACGCTGGCGCTGCCGTCCGAAGGCACGTTCTTCGCCGGTCTCGGGCTGGTGGCGATCGGTTCCGGGCTGCTGAAGTCCAACATCTCGACGATGGTCGGCCACCTCTACGACGGCCCGGACGACCCGCGCCGCGACGGTGGCTTCACGATCTTCTACATGGGCATCAACATGGGTGCCTTCGCGGCGCCCCTGGTCATCGGCACCATCGGTGAGAACGTCAACTGGCACCTGGGCTTCGCGATCGCCGCGCTCGGCATGGGCCTGGGCGTCGCGCAGTTCCTGCTCGGTACGCGTCACCTGAACGAGCGCAGCCTCGTCGTCCCGAAGCCGCTGGACCGCGCCGAACGCGCGTCGACCCTGCGCAAGGCCATGATCTGGATGGGCGTCGCGGCCGTCTTCTACGCCGGCACCGTCGTGACGGGCGTCTACACGCTCAACTGGCTCCTGGTCCCGATCACCATCGCCGGTCTGGTCATCCCGGTGATCGTCCTGGCGCGCATCAAGCGCGACAAGGACCTCAGCGCCGCCGAGCAGTCGAAGATGTCCGGCTACATCTGGTTCTTCGTCGCCGCCGCCATCTTCTGGATGATCTACGACCAGGGCGGCTCGACGCTGGCGATCTTCGCCGAGTCCTCCGCGGAGAACTCGGTCCTCGGCTGGGACTTCCCCGTCTCCTGGTACCAGTCGGTCAACCCGGTCCTGATCATGGCGCTGGCCCCGGTCTTCGCCGCCTTCTGGCTGGCGCTGAACCGGCGGGGCAAGGAGCCGAGCACCATCGTGAAGTTCAGCTCCGGTCTGGTGCTGGTCGGTGCGTCGTTCTTCGTCTTCCTGCTGCCGCTGACGATCGCGGGCGACGGCCACAAGGCCGCCGCAATGTGGCTGGTCGCGATCTACTTCATCCAGACCGTCGCCGAGCTGACGCTCTCCCCGGTCGGCCTCTCCGTCACCACGAAGATGGCGCCGGCCAAGTACGCCAGCCAGATGATGGGTGTCTGGTTCCTGGCGGTGACGGCCGGTGACTGCACCACCGGTCTGCTGTCCATCGCCGGGGTCGAGCTCAACGGCACCGGAGTGGTCGCCCTCCAGGCCGCCCTCGCGGTGCTCGCGGGTGTCGCGATCTTCATGTACCGCGGCAAGGTCAAGGAACTCATGGGCAACGTCCGCTGACGTACGTCCTCACCCGCAAGGAGGGCCGCCGCACCGATCCCGGTGCGGCGGCCCTCCTTCGTCATGCCCTGGTGGCTGGCGGGTCCGGGCCGTGACGGGAGTCCGTAAGGCTGCCGGACGTTGTTCTACGCCCTAGGGGCCAGACATGACAGAGGAGCGCACCGATCCGGTGCGCTCCTGCGAGGACGAGCCCGGGCACGGCCCGGAGGGGGGATCACGCGGGGGAGGCGAGCTCCGCCCAGACGGTCTTGCCCGGTGATTCGGGCGTACGGGTGACGCCCCAGTCCAGGCAGAGCCGCTGCACGATGAACATCCCGTGGCCGCCGGGCCGCCCCGCGCGGTGCGGGGTGCGCGGCGTGGGCTGACCCGCGCCGCGGTCGACGACCTCCACCCGCAGCGCCTTGGGCGTGTGCCCGATACGGAGCTCCTCGGGGCCGTCCGCGTGCAGGCAGGCGTTCGTGACCAGCTCGGAGACGACCAGCAGCACGTCCTCGGCGGCGGCGCGCCGGTCGGCCCCCGCCGCCGGGAGCCAGCCCCAGTCGTACAGTGCCTGCCGGGCGAAATCGCGGGCCATCGGCACGATGCCGCTGGCCTGCCCCAGTGAGAGCGTGCGCCACTGCCGGTCGCCCGGGGTGGCGTCGGGCTCGCCCGCGCCGTCCGAGTCGCGGCCGAGGTCGCCCGGCGGATGCTGCCGGGTGGTGCTCATCAGCGCTTCACCTCACCGATTCACCATGTCGCCATTGAACGGATAACTGATCAGATACAGAGTGTGCGGGCTGCCAGGACGCCACCGAGGTGTCTCCTGCCCTGCCGAATCGTGACAACACCCACTCGGGCCACGTGATCGTGTGACGAGGGCGGCAGATGTGGCGCCCGGGACCCCGGGGTGTGTGCCCGCGGTCAGGGCTTGAGTGCGTCTTCGAGTGAGGCGTGGACGGTGAACACCGCGTCGGCCCCGGTGATCTCGAAGACTCTCGCCACGACGGGCCGCATGCCGGCCAGGTGGACACCGCCGCCTTCCGCCTCGGATCTGAGACGTGCGCCCAGCAGGACGTTCAGTCCGGTCGAGTCGCAGAAATCAAGGCGCGAGCAGTCGACCACCAGGCGCACGCGCCCCTGCTCGACCGCACTCTCCAGAGGCTCTCGCAGCAAGTCCGCGGTGTGGTGATCGAGCTCACCCACCGGCGTCACAACCTCGCTGTGCCCTTCGGTTCGAACCTCGACGTGAAGCCGACCCCGGTTCGCACTGCCGACCGTCCCGCGGTCCATGCCCGTTCCTCTTCGTCGTCCGTCACCGCCCGCGCGTGTTTCTGCGCGGCTGTCTGCCTAGCTATCGCCGACGTTCGAGAAACAGTACGCGTTCCGTACGCCACGCGGTACCCGAAGAACTTGACAAAGCGGACATAGGACATGATTTGCAGCTTGTAAGTCGCAGCAGGAACCGGGTAAGGGTAGGGACATACCAATTTTCGTGGCTTCGGAGGCGCCGCTTCACCGCAGGAACACGTATAGGCATCGGCAGCCATATGCCGAGAACGATGGAGGAGAAGCATGTCACCCCGGCTCGACGTACCGCGTACCCACAACGCGCCGTCGACATGTCCTCAGGGACCGACCGATTCCGGCTCCCTTGCCGCGATCGCCGTACCCGGCCCGCGCGCCGGCACCACCAGCACCACCGGAAGTACGGAAACCACCGGCACGACCGACCTCACAGACGCCGACGTCCCGCCCCACACGGAGCTGGGGCCGCTGGACTCCCGGGCGCTGTCCAGGACCCTCTTCGCACGGCTTGAGACCCTCGAAGAGGGCACCCACGAGTACGCGTACGTCCGCAACACACTCGTCGAGCTGAATCTGACGCTCGTCAAGTTCGCGGCATCCCGGTTCCGCTCCCGCAGCGAGCCGATGGAGGACATCGTCCAGGTCGGCACGATAGGGCTGATCAAGGCGATCGACCGCTTCGAGCTCAGCCGCGGCGTCGAGTTCCCGACCTTCGCGCTTCCGACCATCACGGGCGAGATCAAGCGTTTCTTCCGCGACACCAGTTGGTCCGTGCGCGTCCCGCGCCGACTCCAGGAGCTGCGGCTCGACCTCGCCAGGGCGGGCGACGAGCTCGCCCAGCAGCTGGACAGGGCTCCCACCGTGACGGAGCTCGGCGAACGCCTCGGCATCACCGACGGCGAGGTCGTCGAGGGAATGACCGCGAGCAACGCGTACACCGCGAGCTCGCTGGACGCCAGGCCCGAGGAGGACGACAACGAGAGCACGCTGGCGGACCGGATCGGCTACGAGGACCACGGGCTCGAAGGCATCGAGTACGTCGAGTCCCTCAAGCCGCTCATCGCCTCCCTCCCGGCCCGTGACCGGAAGATCCTCTCCCTCCGCTTCGTCGCCAACATGACGCAGTCGGAGATCGGCGAGGAGCTCGGCCTCTCGCAGATGCACGTCTCCCGGCTGCTCTCGCGGACCCTGGGCAAGCTCAGGAAGGGCCTGACCCTGGAGGAATGACCTGCCGCGCCGGACGCTGTCGGCCCGGCACCGGTGACATCTTGCGGAAGGACCTGCCTGGGGACGGGCGGGTCCTTCCGCATTTCTCGTTTTTCTTCCGCAGGGGGCATCCGGCGTTCCGCTTTCGGCAAGCGGCATGCGGCATGCGTGAGGCCGCGTCGGGTGCGGCGGGCGCTGGGACGGGCCGGTCAGAGGGTGCGTTCGCCGCGCTGCCAGACCGCGCTGACCAGGGGGACGCCCGGCCGGTAGGCGAGGTGGACGTGGCTCGGGGCGTCCAGGATGACGAGGTCCGCGCGGGCGCCCCGGGTGAGGACGCCGACGTCCGTACGGCGCAGCGCCGCGGCGCCGCCCGCGGTGGCCGACCAGAGCGCCTCGTCCGGCGTCATGCCCATGTCCCGTACGGCGAGCGCGATGCAGAAGGGCATGGAGGACGTGAAGGACGAGCCCGGGTTGCAGTCCGTGGAGAGCGCGACCGTGGCTCCCGCCTCCAGGATGCGCCGGGCGTCGGGCCAGGCCGCGCGGGTGGAGAACTCGGCGCCCGGCAGGAGGGTGGCCACCGTGTCGCCCTGGCCGAGCGCGTCGAGGTCCGCGTCCGTCAGGTGGGTGCAGTGGTCGGCGGACGCGGCGTCGAGCTCCACCGCGAGCTGGACGCCGGGGCCGTGACCCAGCTGGTTGGCGTGGACGCGCGGATGCAGGCCCTTGGCGCGGCCCGCCGTGAGGATGGCGCGAGCCTGGTCGCCGTCGAAGGCGCCCTTCTCGCAGAAGACGTCGATCCAGCGGGCGTACGGGGCGCAGGCGTCCAGCATCGGGCCGGTGACCAGCTCCACGTAACCGGCCGGGTCGTCGGCGTGGTCGGCGGGTACGACGTGGGCGCCGAGGTAGGTCACCTCATCGGTGTGGCGGGCGGCGATACGCAGGGCGCGGGCCTCGTCCTCGACGGTGAGGCCGTAGCCGGACTTGGTCTCGAACGTGGTGGTGCCCTGGCGTGCCGCCTCGGCGAGGTAGCGCGAGACGTTCGCGTCCAGCTCCTCGTCGGAGGCGGCGCGGGTGGCGGCGACGGTCGTCCTGATGCCGCCCGCGGTGTAGGGGAGGCCGGACATCCGGGCGTTGAACTCCTCGGTGCGGTCCCCCGCGAAGAGGAGGTGGGAGTGGGAGTCCACGAAGCCCGGGATCACGGCCCGGCCGCCCGCGTCGACGGCGTTGTCAGTGGCGGGTGCTTTGCTTGATTCACCGGTCCAGACGACGCGGTCGCCTTCGATGACGACGGCCGCGTCCCGGATCAGGCCCAGGGGGGTCCCGTTTCCGAGGGAGGGGTCGTTGGTGACCAGGCTGGCGATGTTGATGACGGCGGTCGTCGTCATGAGGAGGCTGTTTCTCCTTGCGCGAGGGTCCGGGGAGTCCTGGGTCAGCCGTGCAGGGCGGCAATGGCCGAGGCGAGTGCCGCGGGCACGTCCCGCACCCGGGTGTGGTGACCGTCCTGGACGATGTGCCGCCCCGCGACGACCGTGTGCCGCACATCCGCGGCGGAGCCGGCGAATACGACTGCTTCGGCTGCCAGCCGGGGCAGCGGCCCCGCTGTTCTGACGGAGTCCAGGGCGACGGTGGTGAGGTCGGCGGGCGCACCGGGTTCGATGACGCCCGCGTCCGGGCGGCCGAGTGCGGCGTGCCCGGTGGCGGAGGCCGCGCGCAGGAGGGCCGCCGCGGTCCAGTGGCCGCGTACGTGGGTGCGCAGGCGCTCGTTGAGCTCCATCGCGCGCGCCTCTTCGAAGAGGTCGATCACGGCGTGGCTGTCGCTGCCCAGCGAGAGCGGGGAGCCCGCGCGCTGGAGGGCGACGGCGGGTCCGATGCCGTCGGCGAGGTCGCGTTCGGTGGTGGGGCACATGCAGGTGCCGGTGCCGGAGGAGCCCAGCAGGTCGATGTCCTCTGCCGTGAGGTGCGTGTTGTGGATGCCGGTCGTGCGGCGGCCGAGCACGCCGTGGTCGGCGAGCAGCCGGGCGGGGGTGCGGCCGTGGGCCGCGAGACAGGCGTCGTTCTCCGCGATCTGCTCGGAGAGGTGGACGTGCAGCGGGGCGTCCCGCTCCTCGGCCCACTGGGCGACGGTGGCGAGCTGCCCGGCCGGCACGGCGCGTACGGAGTGGACGGCGGCGCCGATCAGGGCGTGGTCGTCACCCTTGAGGAGGGAGGCGCGCTCGGCCCAGGCGTCGGCCGTGGTGTCGGAGAAGCGCAGCTGCTGGCGTCCGGGTTTCTGGCCGAAACCGGCGGCGAGGTAGGCGGTGTCCAGCAGCGTGATGCGGATTCCGGCCTCGGCGGCGGCGGCGATGAGCGCCTCGCCCATCGCGTTGGGGTTCTCGTAGGGGGTGCCGCCCGGCGCGTGGTGCAGATAGTGGAACTCACCGACGGAGGTGATGCCGGCCAGGGCCATTTCGGCGTACGTGGCGCGGGCCAGGTCGTGGTACGTGTCGGGGGTCAGCCGGGAGGCCGTCCCGTACATCAGCTCGCGCCAGGTCCAGAAGGTGCCGGAGCCCACCTGGGCGCTGCCGCGCAGCGCCCGGTGGAAGGCGTGCGAGTGGGTGTTGGCCAGCCCGGGGAGCGTCAGTCCGCGCAGGGCTGTGGCGCCGGGCGGGGGCACCTCGACGCCGGTGCGCACACCGGTGATCCGGCCACCGGTCACGTCCAGGGTGACGCCGGGCTCCACATGGTTGCCGAGCCAGGCGTGGGAGAGCCAGTAGGTGGCGGATGCCGGTGCGTCGGGCATCGGGGTCGGCTCGGTCGTCAGCGGCACGCGAGGCCCTCCAGTACGTCGGCGAGTGCGATGACACCGGCCACGCAGTCGTCCTCGGCGGCGTATTCGGCCGGCGAGTGGGAAATGCCGGTGGGGTTGCGGACGAACAGCATGGCGGTAGGTACCGAAGCGGACAAAATACCCGCATCGTGCCCCGCTCCGGTGCTGAGGACGGGTACGGCGCGGCCCGTGTCGCGCGAGGGCCGCCGGGCGAGGGTCTCGGCGATCTCGTCCCGCAGGGTGTGTGCGAACTCCACCACCGGGGTGAAGGACTCCCGGACGACGTCGAGGTCGATCCCGGCCCGCTGGGCGTGGTCGCGGGCGGCCCGTTCGATGCCCGCGACGACGGTGTCCAGGGTGGCCTGGTCGGCGGCGCGTGAGTCGAGCCAGCCGCGTACGAGGGAGGGGATGGCGTTGACCCCGTTGGGCTCGACGGTGATCTTGCCGAAGGTGGCCAGCGCGCCGGCGAGTTCCGCCTCACGGCGGGCGGCGAGCACGGTCTCGGCGTACGTCAGCATCGGATCGCGCCGGTCGGCGAGCCGGGTGGTCCCGGCGTGGTTGGCCTCGCCTCCGAAGTCGAAGCGCCAGCGCCCGTGCGGCCAGATGGCGGAGGCGATGCCGACCGGATCGCCGGAGAGGTCGAGGGCGCGCCCCTGCTCCACGTGCAGTTCGACGAACGCGCCGATTCGGGCGAGGCGTTCGGGGTCCGGGCCGATCGCGTCGGGGTCGTGTCCTGCGGCGGCCATGGCCTGCGGCAGGGACGTCCCGTCCCCGTCGCGGAGCCGGTGCGCGCGCTCGCGGCTCAGCTGCCCGGCGGCGAGCCGGGAGCCCGCGCAGGCGAGCCCGAAGCGGGCCCCCTCCTCGTCACCGAAGTTGGTGACGGCCAGCGGCTTGACGAACTCCGCTCCCCTGCGGCGGAGTTCGTCGAGTGCGGCGAAGGAGGAGACCACGCCGAGGGGGCCGTCGAAGGCGCCGCCGTCCGGCACGGAGTCCAGGTGCGAGCCGGTGACGACGGCGTCGCCCGCGAGGGGGTCACCGAGCCAGGCCCACTGGTTTCCGTTGCGGTCCACCTCACAGGTGAGGCCGCGGGCCTCGGCCTGCGTACGGAACCAGGCGCGGCAGTCCGCGTCGGCCGCGGTCCAGGCGTACCGCCGGTATCCGCCGGAGCGGGCGTCGCGCCCGAGGGGGGCGAGGTCGCGCCACATCTCGTGGAAGGAGGAACCGCTCCCGTGGGAGGAGGGACCGCCGGCCTGCGCGGCGGTGGCCGGGCGCGGCGCGGCGGTGGCCTCCGCGCCGGAGGAGGAGCGGCTGTCCGGTGCGACCGGGGCCGCGGCGGAGGGGCGGGAGCCGTCCGGTGCGACCGGCTCCGTACCGGAGGGGCGGCCGTCCGGTGCGACTGGGCCCGCGCCCGAAGAGCGGCCGTCCGCGGGGGCGGTCATTCGGTCTCCGTCATCGGGACGCGTACGCCCTTGTCCTCGGCTACCGACTCCGCGATGTCGTACCCGGCGTCGACGTGCCGGATGACGCCCATGCCCGGGTCGTTCGTCAGCACCCGGTGGATCTTCTCGCCCGCCAGCCTCGTGCCGTCGGCGACGGTGACCTGGCCCGCGTGGATGGAGCGGCCCATGCCGACGCCGCCTCCGTGGTGGATCGACACCCAGGACGCCCCGGACGCCACGTTGACCATGGCGTTCAGCAGCGGCCAGTCGGCGATGGCGTCGGAGCCGTCGAGCATGGCCTCGGTCTCGCGGTACGGCGAGGCGACCGAGCCGCAGTCCAGGTGGTCGCGCCCGATGACCAGCGGGGCGGCGAGGTCGCCGCTCGCCACCATGTCGTTGAAGCGCTCGCCCGCCTTGTCGCGTTCGCCGTAGCCGAGCCAGCAGATGCGGGCCGGGAGCCCCTGGAAGCGGACGCGCTCACCGGCCATCTTGATCCAGCGGTGCAGGGACTCGTTCTCCGGGAAGAGGTCGAGCAGCGCCTTGTCCGTCTTGTGGATGTCGGACGCCTCGCCCGAGAGCGCGGCCCAGCGGAAGGGGCCCTTGCCCTCGCAGAAGAGCGGCCGGATGTAGGCGGGCACGAAGCCCGGGAAGTCGAATGCCCGCTCGTAGCCCGCGAGTCGCGCCTCCCCGCGGATCGAGTTGCCGTAGTCGAAGACCTCGGCGCCCGCGTCCATGAAGCCGACCATCGCCTCGACGTGGGCGGCCATCGACTCCCGCGCCCGCTGGGTGAAGTCGGCGGGCTTCTCGGCGGCGTACGAGGCCATGTCGTCGAAGTCGACGCCGAGCGGCAGATAGGCGAGCGGGTCGTGGGCGCTGGTCTGGTCGGTGACGATGTCGACCGGGGCGCCCTCGGCGAGCATGCGGGGCAGCAGCTCCGCCGCGTTGCCGAGCAGGCCGATGGAGAGCGGGCGGCGGGCGTCGCGGGCCTCGACGGCGAGCTGGAGCGCATGCTCCAGGCTGTCGGCCCGCACGTCCAGGAAGCGGTGCTCGATCCGGCGCTCGATGGCGCGCGGGTCGCAGTCGACGCAGATCGCGACGCCGTCGTTCATGGTCACGGCCAGCGGCTGGGCGCCGCCCATGCCGCCGAGCCCGGCCGTCAGGGTGATCGTCCCCGCGAGCGTTCCGCCGAACTTCTTCGCGGCGACGGCGGCGAACGTCTCGTACGTGCCCTGGAGGATGCCCTGGGTGCCGATGTAGATCCAGGAACCGGCGGTCATCTGCCCGTACATGGTGAGGCCGAGGGATTCCAGGCGGCGGAACTCCTCCCAGTTCGCCCAGTCGCCGACCAGGTTGGAGTTGGCGATCAGGACGCGCGGCGCCCACTCGTGGGTCTGCATGACCCCGACCGGCCGCCCGGACTGCACGAGCATCGTCTCGTCCTGCTTGAGCGTCCGCAGCGTACGGACCATGGCGTCGAACGAGCGCCAGTCACGGGCGGCCTTGCCCGTGCCGCCGTAGACGACGAGCTTGTCGGGGTGCTCGGCGACCTCGGGGTCCAGGTTGTTCTGGAGCATGCGGAGGGCGGCTTCCTGCTGCCATCCCAGGGCGCTCAGTTCGGTACCGCGCGGTGCCCGTACGGGGCGGGGTCCTGACATGGAAATGCCTCCTCGCGACTACGACTACGACTACGACGCCGGCTCCGGCTCCGGCTCCGGCTCCGGCGTGACCGTGAAACTTCTATTCATATCCTGGAGGTCTGAATACTTGTAGTCAACAGGTGAGCCGTCGCCACGCCCGGGCAAATGTCCCCCACCACACACCCGGGGGAGGTATCCGTGACCACATCACGCCCGTCCGAGACACCCGCTCCGGCGGAAGCACCCGCGCTCAGGCGGGCCATCGGCCCCAGGCTGCTGATCCTCTTCGTGATCGGCGACATCCTGGGCACCGGCATCTACGCCACCACGGGCAAGGTCGCGGGGAAGGTGGGCGGGGCCCTCTGGCTGCCGTTCCTGATCGGCTTCGTCGTCGCGATCCTGACGGCCGCCTCGTACGTGGAGCTCGTCGGCAAGTACCCCAAGGCGGCCGGGGCCGCGCTCTACACCCAGAAGGCGTTCAAGGTCCCGTTCCTGACCTTCGTGATCGCCTTCATGGTGATGTGTTCCGGCCTCTCCTCCGCGAGCGCGGCGGCCCGCGCGTTCAGCGGCGACTACCTGGGCGAGTTCACCACCGCCCTCCCGCCGACGCTGGTCGCCATCCTCTTCATCCTGATCCTCGCGGCGGTCAACCTGCGCGGTGTCGCGGAGTCGGTGAAGGCCAACGTCGTGCTGACGATCGTCGAGGTCACGGGTCTGCTGGTGGTCCTGTCCATCGGCGCGTACGCCGTGCTGACGGGTGACGGGCAGCCCTCCCGGCTGACCGACTTCGAGGCGGGCGGCACCGGCTTCGCGCTCTTCACCGGCGTGCTCGGCGCGACCGCGCTCGGCTTCTTCGCCTTCGTCGGCTTCGAGGACTCGGTGAACATGGCGGAGGAGACCCGGGACCCGGCGCGCACCTTCCCGCGCGCCATCTTCATCGGCGTCGCCGTGACGGGCACGGTCTACGTGCTGGTGGCGCTGGCCTCCTCCCTGCTGGTCGACCACCGCACCCTGGCGGGGTCCAGCGGGCCGCTCCTCGAAGTGGTGAAGGCGGGCGGCGTCGACTTCCCGCCAAAACTCTTCGCCCTGATCGCCCTGTTCGCGGTCACCAACTCCGCCCTGATCAACATCATGATGGCCTCGCGGCTCTGCTACGGCCTGGCCAACGAACGCATCCTCCCGCCCGTCATGGGCCGGGTGCTCGCCGGCCGCCGGACCCCGTGGGCCGGCATCGTCTTCGTCTCCGTACTCGCGGTCGGCCTCGTCACCACCGGCGAGATCGAGGGTCTCGGCGACACGACGGCCTTCCTCCTGCTGTGTGTCTTCGCCGTGGTCAACATCGCCGTCCTCGTGCTGCGCAGGGACCCGGTGGACCATCCCCACTTCCGTACGCCGACGGCCCTGCCCGTGCTCGGTGCGATCACGGCCCTGATCCTGGCCGGCCCGCTCGCCGACCGGGACGCGGACGTCTACATCAGGGCCGGGGTGCTCCTGCTGATCGGCATCGGCCTGTGGGCGGTGAACAAGATGGTGATGAGCGCGCGCGAGAAGCGCTGAGCCGGGCGGGGCGCCGGTGCAGCGCTCTCCCGGCCGTCCGCATGTACCACGGGAAATTGCCAGAACTCCTTCCGGACGCGGGCACGTTGCGTAACCTCTGGGTCACAGCCGTACGCGACGTCGGGAGGGGAGTCCGCGTGCCCGGAATCGACGAGTGCCTGCTCGAAGTCATGAGGTTGCCCGGTGCCCGGGGCGCCGCCGTCGTCGACTGGACGAGCGGTCTCGCCCTCGGCACCACGGGCGAATCGCCCAACGGCGACCACGAGGCCACCGCCGCCGAGACGGCGGAGGTGGCGCGGATGGCGGCCGAGCAGCCCGCCTTCGCGCTCCCGCCGCCCGGCGGGGCCGGCGGGCCGAGACCCGGCCCGCCGGTCGAAGACGTCATCATCACGACGCACACCGGCTACCACGTACTCCGCTTCGTCGAGACGGCCTTCGACAGCAGTGTCTTCCTGTACCTGTGGCTGGACCGGGCGGAAGGCAACCTCGCCCTCGCCCGCCTGCGGCTCGGCGAGATGGCGGAGCGGCTGGTCCTGGCATGAGACCGCTCACCGCCGGCCCCGACGAGGACGCGCGGCACACCACACCCTCCCCCATGCTCCAGCGCCTGGCGGCCGAGCGCGCCACCGGCGCCCTGCTGAGGGACCGGGGCACCCTCTACCTCGCGGACGGCCAGGTGGTGCACGCCGAGAGCCCCGCCACCCCCGGCATAGACATCCTGCTGACCACCGGCGGGGCCCTGCGCCACGAGGGCTGGTGGGACGCGGTGGCCCAGGCGGGCGCCGGGCAGCGGGTGGCCCGCTATCTGGTGGACAGCGGGCATGTGCCCGGCGGCGCACTGGAGTTGTGCCATCTGGGCGCCCTGTACGACGCGGCGTTCTTCGCCCTCGCCCCGACCAGGACCCCGGCCCGCTTCCGCTACGGCGTCTCGCACTGGATCGGCCCGGTCCGGCCCGTCGCCGTCGACGCCGTGCAGCGCGAGACGCTCAGACGCCGTGAACTCCTGGACCGGATATGGCCCGACGCGCTGACCGACACCGCGCCGGTGACCCGTACGGCGTATCCCCTGGACGCGCCCGTCCCGCCCCGCCAGCTCCGGGTCCTGGAGCTGGCCGACGGCGTGCGGACGGCCTCGGACATCGCCCGGGAGCTGGGCCGTTCGGCGTTCCACCTCCTGGTCGACCTGCGGCGGCTCGCGGCCGCCGGGCTGGTCGAAGCGGTCGGGCGGGAAGCGGCACCGGGTGCCGCGGCGCACGGCCTGGCCGCCCTGCCGGAGACGGCCGACCCGGACGTCGCCCTGCTGCGCCGGCTCCGAGACGCATTGGAGGCCCTGTGATACGCGCGCTCAGACAGCGTGCCGGGAGGAGAGAACTGATGGTGCCCGAGCCCGAGGTACGGGACGTCCTGAGTGAACTCCAGCGATTACGGGCCCGCGTCCCCCTGCTCTCCGGCGCGCTGGCGGCCAGCACGGACGGCCTGGTCGTGGCACACGACACGCCGGGAGTGGAGGCGGAGGGCGTGGCCGCCCTGACCGCCGCCGCACTCGGCGTGGCCATCCGGATGACCGAAGCGACCGGCCGGGGAGGCTTCCGCGAACTCCTGGTGCGCGGCGACACCGGTTACATCGCCACCTACGCGGCGGGCAGGTCGGCCGTCCTGACCCTGCTGGCCGAGGACCGCATCAACGTCGGGCGGCTCCATCTGGAGGGCCGCCGCGCCGGCACCCGTATCGGCGAACTCATCGACGGGGCCCTGACCCGTGCCGACCGGCCCGCCCGCGCGGTGAGCGGCCCGCAGCCCCCCGCCGCGCACCACGGCCCCCTGCCGCACCGGCCCACCACCTAGCGCCCCTGCCCCCACCGGGACAGACCCCGCACAGAAACGGCTCCGGTCACCCCGACCGGACAGGGAAAGGAAACGAGCACCCATGGCGAACACCGAAGCGGCACTGAAGGAAGCGATGTCGTCCATCGAGGGCACCACGGGCGTCGCCCTCGTCGACTACACCAGCGGCATGGCCCTGGGCACGCTCGGCGGTGGCAAGGACTTCAACCTGGAGGTCGCGGCCGCGGGCAACACCGACGTCGTACGCGCCAAGCTCCGCACCATGGAACACCTCGGCATCCAGGACGAGATAGAGGACATCCTGATCACGCTGGGCACCCAGTACCACCTGATCCGGCTGCTCAAGACCCGTGGCGGCAACGGCCTCTTCCTCTACCTGGTCCTGGACTCCGCCCGCGCCAACCTGGCGATGGCCCGCCACCAGCTGAAGCGGATCGAGGCCGAGCTGGAGGTCTGACCGCTGCCCGGAGGCGCCGCGCGGCAGCGGGCGCGGCGCTCCCGGCCGCGCCGCGGCTACTCGACGAACAGACCACGGGCGGCGGCCCGCGCGTCGAACTCCTCCAGCCGGGCCTGCGCGTCCGGGAGCGCGTCGCACATGGCCTCCAGCAGCACCCGCCCCAGCAGCATCGGCGCGCACGCCGTGTCGAAGGCGAGGCCGGTTCCGACAGCCCCCGGGATCAGTACGTCGCTGTGCTTGGCCACCGGCGCGAACGCCGAGTCGGCGACGGTCACCACGGTCAGCCCCTGTTCCTGGGCGTAGGCGAGTCCGTCCAGCACCTCCCTGGGGTGGCGGGGCAGCGCGAAGCACATCAGCGCCGTGGCCCCCGCCCGCCGTACGGCGTCGATCCGGTCGAGCAGCGCGCTGCCGCCTTCGTCGAGCACCCGGACGTCCGGGTGCACCTTGGCCGCGAAGTAACCGAAGCCGCGCGCCTGCGAGGACGCGGCCCGCAGTCCCAGCACGGGCAGCGGCCGCGAACCGGCCAGCAGCCGCCCCGCCCGCTCCACCGGCCCGGGGTCGGCGAGCAGCTCGGTCAGATGCTGGAGGTTCTCGATCTCGGCCCTGACGGCCTGCTGGTACTCGTTGTACGCGTCCTCGGTGCCCACGGCCGTCCCGGCGGGGGCCACCTCCCGCAGATGCCTGCGCAGCGCGGGGTAGCCGTCGAACCCGAGTGCCACGGCGAACCGGGTGACGGAGGGCTGGCTGACCCCCGCGAGCTCGGCCAGTTCCACACTGGACAGGAACGGCGCGTCCCCGGCCCTGCGCACCATGGAATGGGCGATCCGGCGCTGGGTGGGCGTGAGCCGATGCCCCTCGAAGAGCCGCTGCAACCGTGCGGCCGGGCCGCTCCCGCTCATCCTGACCCTCCAGTGATCCGTCGCGCCAGGTCCGGCGCCGACGAATCCATTCAGCCAGCCGGCGGCCTGCATGTCCATATACAGCCGGGGAAACAGGGGGGCCAGCCCCACTGACCCATGAGAACGATCGCTGGAAATGACGGTGTCCAGGCCAACATGACAGTGCACGTGATAGCGATAGCCACCTAGGTGATAGTGACTTGAGTCACTTCTGGGGGTGGGGTGGGTGTTGCCTCGACGATTGGCGCTGGTCACAGCCCCGCAGGCGGGTGAGGCGTTCGGTTCGTGGGTGGACAGACGTTCGAGCGCTGGCGCAGCACCATCCGCTGCCGGTATCTCCACCTCGCAAGGGCACCATGCCCTTCCGGGTCGTGTTGCGGCAGCGGGTCCAGGGCTGTTCCCGCGTAGCGGGCGAGCGTCATGTTCCGCACCTGCTCTCCCGTCAGCCCGGTGGTGCGGCCCACCACGTATTTCACCCGGATCAAGCTGCCCTCAGCTTCACCACCCTGCTCCGACGGGGCCAGCGGCGAAGGTCTCCCACCTCCGCTCGAATCAGCAGCGCCTCACGGCGCAGACTCTGCATCCGTCAGTTGCACCCGCTTGATGCACGCACGATCTACCAGATCACGCCTCGATACGCGCCCTAGAAGGCGGTGAGGTCCATTCGGACACCCTGACGCCCGGGATGGCCCGGCTCGCTTGTCCGAATAAGCCCTCTTCCACCGGAGCCCCGGACCGCGCGGAGAGCGGCGTCAGGAATCGTTGCGCTGGCGGCGGGCGAGGGCGTCGGCGGCCGAGCGGCGACGCTTGTCGTGGACGTCCACGAGGGTACCGGCGCCCTCTCCAGCGCGGAGGCGTTCGGCGACGGCTGTCAGGCGGGTGTTGTCGGGGCCGACGGCGAGGTAGAAGAGTGCCTCGTCGACGGCGCGGTCGTCGCCGCCCCAGCGGACCACGCCGTCGAGTTCGGCGAGGATGTCGCGGAGAACCGCGAGTTCGAGAGGGAAGTAGCCGCCCTTGGTGCCGGGCGGGCAGTGGCCGGGGCGGATGCGGACGGCGGTGCCGGAGGCCAGGTTGCGGGCCGGCCCCCGGAGCCCGTCCGGAGCGGACCAGCCGACGACCTCGCCGGGCTGGAGCTCGGCGAGCTCGTAATGGAAGCGTCGGACGAGGTGGACCAGGACGGTTTCAGGTGCGCCGAGCCGGACCCGGAGGTCCGTCACAGGGGTACCCGGCACGGGCCGGTTGGCAATGGATCCGCCCTGGTCGGTGGCCGTCTCCATATCCCAGCCGTTGGCCGAGCGGGTCCCGGCAAGAAGGCGCTCGTTACGGGCCTCGGCCCGTGCGACGCCTTCGCGGACGGCCTTGGGGAAGGTGTAGTCCTGCGGCCCGGCGGCGTATGCCGGGGAGGCCAACGCCTGCGAGTGCGGAAGCGCCACTGCGGTGGCGACGGCGGTGGCACGCAGCAGGAAGCCTCTGCGGGACAGCGGGGAGGCGGGGGTGGCGCTCACGTGTTCCTCTTCTCGGGATGCTCGGGGGTGGTGGTGCGGCGGTGTTCGGCGACGGCGATCAGGGCGAGCGTCACCGCGATCACTGCACAGCCCGTCATCACGGGCGCAAGAAAGTCAGGGACGGCCGCCGCGTACGAACCACCCGACGTGAGGCGGCAGTTGAGGGCTGGCGGCAGGTAGGACACGCTGTAGCCGCTCACCTGCCCGTACAGCGCAGGGTTCGCGTCCTGGCATGCCTGGGCGGTGCCGCTCTCGTCGAGGAAGAGCGACACCAGGCCCCAGGCGTAGGCGACTGCGGCGAGGGCTCCGGCGAGCGCGGCGCCGCCGCGTGCCACGGCCCCGCGGCCGCCCCTGCCTATCGCCGGGAAGCCGTATCCGACGAGACCGAAGGCGATCACGGCGGCGACGACGACGCCGATCAGCAGGGGCACGGCGGCGGGATACTGGGAGGTCATGGTGAACACCTCAGCCGACGGCAAGCTGTCGGACAAGGTTGTTGTACTTCTCGAAGATGTGGTAAAGCCCCATCCGCTTGGCCGCGTCGGTCTCGGCCTGGTCGCCCCAGCCCTGGTAGCGGCGGATGATCTCGAAGATCTCGCCCTCGGTGTAAGCCAGGCTCATGGGGCGCAGGGTGGTCTCGCCGGCCGGCGGGTTCTTGCCGCCCGGCTTGCCTGCGACGCCCCACAGGTGGATCAGCGGCACGGTCCGCATGGTGAAGGCGTTGTCCTTGTTGACCTTCTGCCACATCCGCCAGAGGTCGGCGTCCTTGGTCGGGTCGGTGCGGGTGCCGGTGACGAAGCCCTTGTCGATGCAGTGGTTCCAGGCGCGTATACCGACCTCGCCACTGATCTGTCCGATGCCGGTCGACGAGTCCTTGACGATGCCGATGCCGTTGAGGTGGTACGAGGCGACCTGGTGGTCCACACCCTGGTCGATCAGGTCGTAGTGCCGCATCTCCCAGTACGCGGAGGTCTGGATCAGCGCCTTGCGCATACTGTACGAACGGGACAGCTGGGTGGTCTGTGCGTCGTGCGACATGATCGTCTCGAAGCACTGGATGTGGGTGAAGAGGCGGGCGTCGGCGCCGGTGCCGCCGTCGTCCTCGTAGCCGATGCTGCGCATGTAGCGGCTCAGGTCTTCGGCCAGCGCGTTGAGGAAGGAGCCGTCAAAGGCGACGTCGGCGCGCGGTGGCCGGGGCGCGTTGAAGGCGCCCTGGCCGGTGTCGCGGCCGGAGGCGATGTTGACGTCGATCTCGATGGCGCCGGTGCCGGAGCCGAAGGTGCGAGTGACGATCTGGTCGTACGCCCAGTCGGCGGGCAGCGGGTAGCCGAAGTTCCCGGAGAAGCCGGAGGACATGTCGGAGACGAACGAGGCGGTGGAGTGCCCGGCCTCGCCGACCCGGGTACAGACGTTGCGCGGCCCGTACACGCCGATCCCGAACCGTCCGCCGTCGGCGGCCAGTGCGTCCACGATGCCCTTGAAGTGCGACAGGACGTTCGACGTCACCTCGTGGTCGAGCGCGTCGAAGTCGACGGCGAAGAAGATCCGTGTCCCGGGTTTGAAGCCGTGGTCGAGGGCGGCGTTGGCCGCGGCCTGTCCGGCGGCCCGTCCGGCGGGGTAGTTGAAGCCGTCGGCGTCCCGGCCGTATGTCTGGTAGATGGGGAAGCAGCGCAGGCCGTTCGAGGCGATGGTGGCCAGCTCACCGGGCTGGATGGCCTTCTCGGGGAGAGATGTGGCGCTGGGGTTGGTGAGGTAACGGCCGATGTACTTCACGCCGGCCGCTTTGAGGGTGGCCGCGCGGGCGTCAGTGATCTTGGTGACGCCGTCACATGCCTCGCCGTTGCGACTCTGGTCACCGTACGAGACGAGGAGGGAGGCCCAGGTCGAGAAGTCACCCTTACCGGTGACGGGGAGCTTCGCGAAGGACTGGAAGCCATTGACGGCGGTAGAAACCGCGCTGGTGAAGTTACCGAAGACGACCGACCGCTGATTGAGGATCATCGCGCCGGTGAAGAGCCGTGCCCAGTTGCCGGAGCTGCCGACCGACAGGGTGTGCGACTTCAGGCCCGACTGGGTACGGGGCCGAAGACACCGTTCGCGACTCCGTCCGCCATTCCGATCTCGTACTGAACACCGAAGAGCATCGACTTGGCGACATCGCGCGAGTGGTGGCCGTCACAGGGGATGACATAGAAGTCCTTGCGCAGCACGTACTGGCCGTTGAGCCATTGCTGCACCGAACGGACCGCACTTGAGCCGCCGTTCACGGTGACGTACGCGTCCATGTTGAACAGGCCCTTGAGGACCTTCGGCCACAGCGCACTTCCCGGATAGACCACGCTCAACCCCATGTTGGCGTTGAGCTGGGTGACGGACTGCTGGACGCGGGCGTTGTATGTGCCGTCGATGGCGCTGCCGTCGTACCCCTTGCAGTACAGGGCGGACTGGAGGATCCGGCAGAAGTCCGCGGACGGGACGTTGGACGCGTCTATCTTGCCGTACTTCTCGGCGATGGCCGCCAGTGTGGTGGGGCCGAAACTGTTTGACAGACTGGTGATGCCCAGCTCGTACTGGAGCGCGCGGGTCAGGGCGTACATGGTGTTCCAGCTGGTCTGACCGTTCTCCTCGACGGTCATGCCGATGCGGCTGCTGTACGTGCGGTTGATGAAGACCTGGGCTTGACGCACCATCTCGTCGGCCATGGGGTGCCCTCTCGACAGGGGGAGGCGGGGCCGCGTCCGGGGTCGGGCGGCACTTGGTGGGTGGAGCGGAGCTTGATGGGTGGGGTCCCATCCGGACATGAGAATCGAGATATCTCAGGCGCCCGGGCGTCCGTATGCCGAGCTCGTAACGCAAAACTCGAGTGAACGCGAACATGGCGGCCCGCCCAGCGTTTCCGCCCTCAACGCGCCAGAAAGCGGTAGCGCGGGAGCCGTAGCCTTGCGCTGAGCAGCAGGCGGCCTCGCGCGCAATGCGAGCTGCACACGAGGCCGCCGGTCAGCGAGAATCACCGAAGGGATCCGCGACGACAGCTAACCCTGCACTGACGGCGGTTCTGAGTGCGTTGAACATGACGCTTCCCTCAGGTTGGAGCAAATGAAGGCGACCGCACGGACCTCTCCCCCCAGGTCCGGAGCGCAGCCGGTAAGCGCTCTCCGCAGTCGTCGGAAATCTACGGGGAGCACCCGTTCCCAAGTAAGGGTCCAGACCGGCCAGCACAGCGCAATGGCGGGATTTTGATGCTGTGCGCTTACAGGGAGGGCGAGTACAGCGCCGCAATGAAGGTATATATCGATCAATTTGGTTCACCACGACACACGGAACCTTGATGTGTGCCGTCGGCCACAACGCCTCCACACTTCGCTCATTTCGTGGAGGGACATCAGAGCAAGAGTCATGACCGTTCGCTAAATACACCCGCCTGTCGGCTAGTTGGGACAGACGACCGCTATTGAACTTGAATTCGTGATGTCACTCCGATCGTGTCAGCCGCCTATGAGGTGCGGTCGGTACTGGGGCTTCTTAAGGCTGCGCTTCACTGCGGTGGCGAGGTTGACGATGGTCCGTTTCACCGGGGCCCAGATGCTTTCCTGCGGGTTAAGAAGCCGTTGTCCTATCGATCTTGAGTGCGGTGTGATCGAAAGTGGGTGCAGGGGCGGGTGAACCTGGTCGTGACCGCGAGGGGAAGTGGAAACAACCAACCAGTCCTGGTTCGCGGCGATGAAGTCCTTCATCTGCGGCATGAGATGGGTACGCAGGTTGTCCCAGACCAGAACGATGGGTCCTTTGAGCTGCGCGGCGTGCGACAAACCACCCGGTTTCCCACGCGTCCTGCCGGTGGAGATGTCCCGCGGAGGAAAGCCCGTCTCGCCACCCGCCCGGATCAGCCGGGAACACGATCGACACCCGCAGGCCCGCCACCATGGGCACTGTCATCTTGAGTGGTTCGAAATCGACCTAGTACGGCACTGATCGAACTGACAGTGGCGAGGTCAGCCGCCTTGTCAACTGTCGCGTTCGTCGACGGTTCTCAACCCGGGTGCGCCGCGCTTCGTACGGTACGGAGCATGGAAACCCGCGACCCTGAGCTCAGGAAGGAACTCGACGCCACCCTCCAGGCCCGCGCCGAACTGGGGCCGGAGTACGAGTCCGCCCTCATCGACTCGTTCCTGGAGAAGGTGGAGCAACGTCTGGACGGCACGCTCGACCGGCGGGTGCGCCGCCATCTCGCCGAGCGGCACACGGCCGTGGTCCGTGAGGACCGGGCACCGCACCGCTGGGTGCCTTCGGCGAGCGCTTCGGTTTCGGCGCGCTCTCGCTGGTGCTGGCCGTCCCGCTCTCCGCCATCGGCGTCGCGAACGCCGGGCTCGGCGGACTCGTGGTGGCCTGGGTGGGGATCGTCGGTGTCAACGCGGTGCACGCGGCACATGGACGAGCCGCTGACGGGGAGAGGTAGTCGCGGGGACCGCCGCACCCCGGTTGCCCGGGGGGCGGGACGACGACGGTCCCCGCGAGGGACGCGGTCCGGGTCAGGGCCGGGTGCCGCGTCCTGGCGACGGTGGAGGTCCGGGAGCCGCTCCGTACTCCGTGTCGCCGTCTCGGGTGCCGGCGGGTTCCCCTGCCGACACCCACCAATCTGCCCGACGCGTGTTAAGCGGGTGCTGCGCGTACGTGACGCGCTCGTACCGATTACACGAAGCCAGGACAGCCGGTGTTACGCCTTCGCACCCGCGTCCCTGGCGAGGAACGCCAGCAGGTCCTGCCTGCTCACGACGCCCTTGGGCTTGCCCTCCACCAGCACGATCGCCGCGTCCGCGCCGTCCGCGCCGCTGAGCGCGGCCATCAGGTCCTCGACCGGTTCGCCGGAGCCGACCTGCGGCAGCGGGGCCGACATGTGCTTCTCCAGCGAGTCGGTGAGCTGGGCGCGCTGGGTGAACAGGGCGTCCAGGAGCTGACGCTCGACGACGGAACCGATGACCTCGGCGGCCATCACGTCCGGGTGGCCGGCGCCCGGCTTGACGATCGGCATCTGGGAGACGCCGTACTCGCGGAGCACCTCGATCGCCTCGCCGACCGTCTCCTCCGGGTGCATGTGGACCAGGTGCGGCAGCGGGCCTTCCTTGAAGTCCAGGACGGCGCCGACGCGGGCGGAGGGGCCGGTGTTCTCCAGGAAGCCGTAGTCCGCCATCCACTCGTCGTTGAAGATCTTGCTCAGGTAGCCGCGCCCGCTGTCGGGCAGCAGGACGACGACCACGTCGTCCGGTCCCAGCCGCGCCGCGACCTCCAGGGCCGCGACGACCGCCATGCCGCAGGAACCGCCGACGAGCAGCCCCTCCTCCTTGGCGAGGCGGCGGGTCATCCGGAAGGAGTCCTTGTCGGACACCGCGACGATCTCATCCGTGACGGTGCGGTCGTAGGCGGTGGGCCAGAAGTCCTCACCGACGCCCTCGACCAGGTACGGCCGTCCGGAGCCGCCCGAGTAGACCGAGCCCTCCGGGTCCGCGCCGATGACCTTCACCGCGCCGTCGCTGGCCTCCTTGAGGTAGCGGCCGGTACCGGTGATGGTGCCGCCGGTGCCGACGCCCGTCACGAAGTGGGTGATGCGGCCGTCCGTCTGCTTCCAGAGCTCCGGCCCGGTGGTCTCGTAGTGGGAGCGCGGGTTGTTCGGGTTGGAGTACTGGTCGGGCTTCCACGCCCCCGGCGTCTCACGGACCAGCCGGTCGGACACGTTGTAGTACGAGTCCGGGTGCTCGGGGTCGACCGCCGTCGGGCAGACGACGACCTCGGCACCGTAGGCGCGCATCACATTGATCTTGTCCGTGGACACCTTGTCCGGGCAGACGAAGACGCATTTGTAGCCCTTCTGCTGGGCGACGATGGCGAGGCCGACACCCGTGTTGCCACTGGTCGGCTCGACGATCGTGCCGCCGGGTCCGAGCTCGCCGCTCTGCTCCGCCGCCTCGATCATGCGCAGGGCGATCCGGTCCTTGACCGACCCGCCCGGGTTGAAGTACTCGACCTTGGCCAGGACCGTCGCCTGGATGCCTGCCGTCACACTGCGCAGCCTCACCAGCGGGGTGTTGCCGACCAGACTGATCATCGAATCGTGGAATTGCACCGTGTACTCCGGGATCTCCGAGATGGTCCGGCCAGAGTATGCGTACGGGCACGAGATTGGGCGAAACGATTGGGTGCCACCACCCACGGGGCAGGTAGTTGTCAGCACGGCGTACGGCGAAGAGGAGGTGGACCCGACTGTGTCGAGGGCGAGGGTGGCACGGCGGATCGCGGCGGGCGCCGCTTACGGCGGCGGCGGCATCGGGCTGATCGGAGCCGCGACGGTCGGTGTGGTGCTGGCCGAGGTCCAGCTCGCGAAACGGCAGGTGGGCGGGGGTACGGCACCCGTGCCACCGAGCGCGGACGGGCGGTACGGGGTGGCGTTCACCGGCCCCGCCGCACCACTGCGGCTCGTCATGCTGGGCGATTCGACGGCGGCGGGCCAGGGGGTGCGCAGAGCCGGGCAGACGCCGGGGGCCCTGCTCGCCTCGGGGCTGGCGGCCGTCTCCGAACGGCCGGTGGATCTGCGGAACGTCGCGTTGCCCGGGGCCAGGTCCGACGATCTGGAGCGCCAGGTCTCGCTGCTGCTGGCGGACCCGGCGCGGGTCCCGGACGTCTGCGTGATCATGATCGGGGCGAACGACGTGACGCACCGGCTGCCCGCCACCCAGTCGGTGCGGTGCCTGACCACCGCCGTGCGCAGGCTGCGGACGGCGGGTGCCGAGGTGATCGTCGGTACCTGCCCGGACCTGGGGACGATCGAGCCGGTCTACCAGCCGCTGCGCTGGCTGGCCCGGCGGGTGAGCCGGCAGCTGGCGGCGGCGCAGACCATCGGCGCCGTGGAGCAGGGCGGGCGCACGGTGTCACTGGGCGATCTGCTGGGGCCCGAGTTCGCGGCGAACCCGCGCGAACTGTTCGGCCCGGACAACTACCACCCGTCCGCGGAGGGGTACGCGACGGCGGCGATGGCGATGCTGCCGACCGTCTGCGCGGCGCTCGGCCTGTGGCCGGAGTCGGACCGGCTGGACGAGGGACGGCGCGAGGGGCTGCTGCCGGTGGCCAAGGCGGCCTCCAGGGCGGCACGGGAGGCCGGTACGGAGGTCACGGGCGCCCGGGCTCCCTGGGCCCTGCTCAGGCACCGCAGGCGGCGGCGTCTGCCCGCGGCCACGGAACCGGCCGCGCACCCCGCCTCGCACCCGCCGCCGCACCCCGCCGCGCGCCTGGAGGCACAGGCCGCCACGGCTCCCGACCCCGCTGCGGACCGGCAGCCGGGCACCGGTCGGGCCACCGGCCAGGACACCGGTCAGAACACCCCCCGGGACCTCGGCCGGGAGACCGGACACGACCCGGGTGCGGGTCCGGCGTACCGGGAGGTGCGGCGGGGCGACTGAGCGGTTGCTTAGAAAAGAGGCCCGCATCACACGGCCTGCTGGGTGACCTCAGCGATACGGCCGGGTAACTTCCAAGTCAGCCAAGCCTGCCAGTCCGCCTTCCAGCCCTCATGGAGCCGCGTGATGCCCGAAGCCGTGATCGTCTCTGCTGCCCGTTCACCGATCGGCCGGGCCTTCAAGGGGTCCCTCAAGGACCTGCGCGCGGACGACCTGACCGCCACCGTCATCCGCGCCGCGCTGGCCAGGGTCCCCGAGCTGGACCCCAGGGACATCGACGACCTGATGCTCGGCTGCGGCCTCCCCGGCGGCGAGCAGGGCAACAACCTGGGCCGCGTCGTCGCCGTACAGATGGGCATGGACCACCTTCCCGGCTGTACGGTCACCCGCTACTGCTCCTCCTCGCTCCAGACCAGCCGTATGGCTCTGCACGCCATCAAGGCCGGCGAGGGCGACGTGTTCATCTCGGCCGGTGTCGAGATGGTGTCCCGCTTCGTGAAGGGCAACTCCGACAGCCTCCCGGACACGCACAACCCGTTCTTCGCCGAGGCCGAGGCCCGTACCGCCGAGCGGGCCGGGCAGGAGGGTGCGCACTGGCACGACCCGCGCGAGGACGGTGCCGTCCCGGACGCCTACATCTCGATGGGGCAGACCGCGGAGAACCTGGCCAGGCTCAAGGGCGTCACCCGCCAGGAGATGGACGAGTTCGGCGTACGGTCCCAGAACCTCGCGGAAGCGGCCATCGGGAACGGCTTCTGGGAGCGTGAGATCACCCCGGTGACGACGCCGGACGGCACCGTCGTCTCGCAGGACGACGGCCCGCGCGCGGGCGTCACGCTGGAGGGTGTGCAGGGGCTGAAGCCGGTCTTCCGCCCGGACGGCCTGGTCACCGCCGCCAACTGCTGCCCGCTCAACGACGGCGCCGCCGCACTGGTGATCATGTCCGACACCAAGGCGCGTGAGCTCGGCCTGACCCCGCTGGCCCGGATCGTCTCGACGGGCGTCTCCGGCCTCTCCCCGAGATCATGGGTTACGGGCCGGTCGAGGCCAGCAGGCAGGCGCTCAAGCGCGCCGGGCTCAGCGTCGGCGACATCGACCTCGCCGAGATCAACGAGGCGTTCGCCGCCCAGGTCATCCCCTCCTACCGCGACCTCGGCCTGCCGCTGGACAAGGTCAACGTCAACGGTGGCGCCATCGCCGTAGGCCACCCGTTCGGTATGACCGGCGCCCGGATCACCGGCACGCTGATCAACAGCCTGCAGTTCCACGACAAGCAGTTCGGCCTGGAGACCATGTGCGTGGGCGGCGGCCAGGGCATGGCCATGGTCATCGAGCGCCTCAGCTGAGGCCCCGCCCTTCCCTCGGAACGGCCTCCGCGAACCGGGCCGAGCCCCGACCGTGACCGAATCTCCCCCAGGATGTGATCTGCGTCCCGGGGGAGAGTCGTTTTCGCAGGTCACGCTGGTTTCGGGGTGAAACGCCGGGCCAAAAGACCTGTCCAATTCGTGACGTAATGCACTGACAGCGGGCACACGCACAGGCCAAGCTGATGTAGGAAGTCGGGGGGATCGATTGAAACCGGGAGTATGTCAGTGAGCGCCATGTCATTTGCCCTGTTGCTGACCACCGCCGCTGCCACGGCTGTCGGCGCCGCTGCCCTGCACGCCGCTCACGGGCTGCGCGAGCAGGTCGCGGCCCTGCGTGCGGAGCTGGCCGCGAGCCGGTTCGACGCGCCCTCCGTGCCGCCGCAGAGCCGCAGCACAGCCACCCCCGCCGCGGAGATACGCGCGGCCGTCACCGAGGCGCTCGCCGAGGAGCGGGAGCGCGAGCTCGCCGAGGCGCGTGCCTTCTGGGCCGCGCAGGAGGCCCGCGACGCCGCCGACGCCCCGTCCCTGCTGGGAGGGCTGGCCGGCCTCGGCGACGACGCCCCGTTCTTCCTCCCCCGCCAGGCCGACTTCGCCGGTCTTGAGGCGATGGACCTCGAAGCGACCGAGGCCCTGGAGGAACTGGTCGAGCTGACGGAGTTCAGCGAGCGGGCCAGGGCCGAGCGCGAGCTCGTCGAGATCACCGATCTGCCGGAGGTCTCCGAGTATCCGGAGGACTCCCCCGAGCTGGCCGCGGCCCGCCGCCGCCACCCCTCGCACCCCGACTTCGTCCCCGTGCAGACACCCGTGGTCACCGACCACGAGCGCACGGTGAGCCGCCTGGAAGAGCTCGCCGACACGGCGATCGAACTGACGGACGTGCGCCCCGGCCCGCTGGGCACCCTCGACGTCTACGTCTTCGCGGACGGCACCACGCTCTGCATGACCCCGGGCCACCGCGAGACGGCCGAACGCCTCGCCGACTCGCTGCGCGCCGGTGAGACCCCGTTCCTGCTGGGCGGTTCCGGAGTCTCCGGCGCCTACGCGCTGACCTTCTCCTGCGGCCAGGACAACGTCTACATCCTGGCCGACCGGGTCATCGCCTCGTTCTAGTACGCCCGGCGCGGGCCTTACGCGAACGCCCGCGCCGCCGCCTCGTCGACATACCGCACGGCCTCGTCCAGCTCTCCGGGCGGGGCCGTTACCAGTGCCACCGCCAGATCGCGTCCGGCCACGGCGAGCTGGTCGCCGACGCTGAAGACCCCGGCGTCCGGCATGACGTGCGGCTCCTGGCCCGGCCGCTCGATCCGCTGGGCCCGGACGGCGAGCTCCCTGGCCGCGGCCAGCGCCTCGGCGGCGGCGCCGCGCTGGAGCCGGCTCTGCGGGGCGGAGCGCAGACGGTCGGCGAACCGGTCCACGGCGATGATCAGCGGAGTGGTATCGAGCACGCCGCGACCCTACGCGCCCCGCACCGATGGCTGCCAGCGGACGGGCGCGGCCCGGTCAGGCGCACACACGACGCAACGGCCCGCAGGCGGTGAGCCTGCGGGCCGTTGCGTCGTGCGGGTCCACTGCGGTCTAGTCGTCGCCGCTCAGGATCGAGAGCACGCGCAGCATCTCCAGGTAGATCCAGACCAGGGTCATGGTGAGGCCGAACGCGGCCAGCCAGGACTCCTCGCGCGGAGCACCGAAGGCGATGCCGTCCTCGACCTGCTTGAAGTCCAGGGCGAGGAAGCAGGCACCGAGGACGATCCCGATGACACCGAACAGGATACCGAGGCCGCCACTGCGCAGGCCCAGGCCGTCGCCGCCGCCGACGACGGCGACCAGCAGGTTGACCACCATCAGGAGCATGAAGCCCATGGCGGCGGCCATCACGAAGCCGTAGAAGCGGCGCGTGACCCGGATCCAGCGCATCTTGTACGCGACGAGCACACCGGCGAAGACACACATGGTGCCCAGCACCGCCTGCGCGACCACACCGGGACTGATGTAGGTGCTGACCGCGCTGGAGATGACCCCGAGGAACACGCCCTCGAAGGCCGCGTACGTGATGATCAGCGCCGGGACCGGCTTGCGCTTGAAGGACTGGACGAGCGACAGGACGAACGCCACCAGGGCGGCGCCGATCGCGATGCCGTACGACTTGCCGATGTTGGCCTCGTCGACGGGCAGCAGGAACCAGGCGAGCACGGCGCCGAGCACCACGGTGCCCAGCGTCATCGCCGTACGCGTGACGACGTCGTCGATCGTCATCGCGCCGGAGCGCGCGGGCGCCTGCGGGGCGCCGTACTGGGTGTCCTGCTGGGCGTAGGGGTTCGTGGCGTACGGGTTGGCGGCGGTGCCCGCTGCGTACGGGTCGGTACCCGTCGCGGGGGCCCCGGCCTGCGGTGCCGCGTTGAAGCCCGCGGTGCCGTTGTCGCGGCTGAACCCCCGTCGCGAGAAGACCGGGTTGCTGCTCCTCATTTCACTCCTCCATGGCCACACTGCGTGGCCTTGCCACAAGAGTAATGGGTGGGCAAAAGAATCTCTCTAGTGCTCGGGGAGGATCTTCGGTCCGCATACGCACCCATACCCGGGGATCTTCCGTACACACAGAGTGAGGGGCGGTTCGCCGCCCGGCTCAAGGACCCGGGAAGGGCCCGTACGGACGCGGGGTGCGGGGCGCGCGGCGCCCAGAGAGTGGTGCCCGGAACCGGACTCGAACCGGCACGCCCCGAGGGGCAGCGAGGTTTAAGCTCGCCGTGTCTGCATTCCACCATCCGGGCATGGCGCGCGGCTCCGCATTGGCACATGACCCTATCCGGCGGCGTCCCACGAACAGCCGAACAGTGGCGCGATGTTGTCTTATTTTATTGACTGTTTGAGGGTCCGTCAGCACATGGCCGAGCCCTCACCACATGCCCGGTCCGGACCGCGGCCCGATGCCTCGCCGCAGGGGAATGACGGAAACTCGCCGCACTCGGACAGCCCAGCGCGCCAGGGCCGCGCCACGGTTCGCCATGGCCCCGCCACCTCACCTCCCGGCGGTGCTGCCGACGCGCCGGGAAACCGGCCGGCTCCCCGGCGCGCAGAGGCTTTCCCGCACCGCCCCGCGAGGCGGAGCGCCGCGCTCCTCCCCGGCGCCGGACGGAGGGGCATACCGTCCGCCCGGGCCACCGGCGGAGCCGGCCGGGGAAGAGTGCGAGGGAGTGCAGAAACGTTTGAGCAAGGGGTCCGACCCGCTGTTCCGGCACCGTTCCGTCACGCAGCGTGAGGTACCGGGTCCCTGGGCGTGAAGCATCCGGCATCCGCGCCGGATCAGGCGGGGCGGGGCGGACGCCACGGGGTCAGGCGCGAGTCCTTCCGCAGGCGGGGAGTGCGGCGCAGGCGACGAAGTGGCCGGGCTCGGTCTCGTACAGGTCGTCGCCCGGCGAGGCGCCCCCCTCGTGGTAGGCGCAGGCGTCGAGGGGGACGGCGGCGGTCCACGGCTGGTTCAGCCGGGGCACGGCGGCCAGGAGCGTACGGGTGTAGGGGTGCAGGGGGTTGCCGAAGACCTTCTGGGTGTCACCCCGCTCCACGACCCGGCCGTTGCGCAGGACCACCGTCTTCTCGGCGAGGTAGGTGCCGAGCGACAGGTCGTGGGTGATGTAGAGGACGCCGAGCCCGCGCTCCTTCAGACCCGCCAGCAGGTTGAGGACGTCGATGCGGGTGGAGGCGTCGAGCATGCTGGTGATCTCGTCGGCGACCAGGAAGCGCAGATCGAGCAGGAGCGCGCGGGCGATGAGCAGCCGTTGGAGCTGGCCGCCGCTGAGCTGGTGCGGGTAGCGCCCGAGCACCTGGCCAGGGTCCAGCCGTACGTCCCGTACGGCCTTCTCGACCCGGTCGGCCCACTCCCTGTCGCCTACGCCCGGGTGGTAGGCGCGGCGGATCAGGGCGAAGACGCGGTCGGCCTTGAAGACGGGGTTGTAGCAGCTGAAGGGGTCCTGGAAGACGCCCTGGACCCGGCGGTAGAAGTCCTTGCCCGGCCTGACCCGCTCCCCGTCCAGGGTGAGGCTGCCCGCGCTGACCTCGGTGAGGCCGAGGACCATGCGGCCGATGGTGGACTTGCCGCTGCCGCTCTCCCCGATGAGGGAGACGAGCTCGCCGGGTGCCGCCGCGAACGACACCCGGTCGACGGCGGTGACCGAGCCGCCGCCGAAGGCACCGGCCCGGAAGGTCTTGGTGACACGGTCGAGGGTCAGCATCAGGCCGCCTTCCAGCATGCGACGGTGTGGCGGGGGGCGATCTCGACGACCGGCGGCTCCTCGGCACACTGGCGGTCGGCGAGGGGGCAGCGGTCGCGGAAGCGGCAGCCGGCCGGCGGGTCCAGCAGGGAGGGCGGCGAGCCCGCTATGCCGCTGAGCGGCTTGTCGGCGTAGCGCGCGCCGACCTGGGGCAGCGAACCGATCAGCATCTTGGTGTACGGGTGGCGGGGAGCGGTGGTGAGGATCTTCGTCGGGGCCTTCTCCGCGAGCTTGCCCGCGTACATCACCATGATCGAGTCGGCGATGTGCGAGGTGAGGCCGATGTCGTGGGTCACGAAGATCATGCTGGTGACCAGGCCCTTGTCGCGGAGCCCGGTGAGCGCGCCGACGACGGCCTGCTGGTTGGAGACGTCCAGCGCGGAGGTGACCTCGTCGGCGATGAGGACCGAGGGGTCCAGCAGGGTGGAGATCACCATGACGGCCCGCTGCTTCATGCCGCCCGAGAGCTCGATCGGATAGCGGTCCAGGACGCCGGGCTCCAGTCCCACCAGGGCGAGACGGCGGTGCAGTTCGTCCGTGTCCACGCTCACGCCGCGCGAGGCGAGCAGTTCGCGGACCATGCGGCCGATGCGGCGGGTGGGGTTGAGGGCGCTCATCGAGTACTGCGGGACGAGCGAGATCTTGTGGAAGCGGTAGGCGTTCATGGCGCGGTCGTCGGAGAGCGGCAGTTCCTCGCCGTCCAGGGTGACGGTGCCGCCCGCGTGCCGCATCCGGCCGTCGAGCCGGATCAGGGCCTTGCCGAGGGTGGTCTTGCCGCAGCCGGACTCGCCCGCCAGGCCGAGGATCTCCCCGTCGGCCAGGTCGAAGCCGACGCCGTCCAGGGCCCGGACCTCGCCACGCAGTGTGCGGTAGTGGACCCGCAGGTCGTTGACGGTCAGGGTCATGTGCTCACGACTCCCTCAGCTTCGGGTTGAAGACCTCGTCGAGGCCGACGTTGGCGACGTAGAGCGCGCCGACGATCGCGGTGATGCCTGCGCCCGGCGGGATGAACCACCACCACAGACCGAGTTGGAGCGCGCTCCACTGCTGGGCGCTCTGGAGCATCAGCCCGAGCGAGACGCCCTCGGTCGGGCCGAGCCCGATGAAGTCGAGCGAGGAGGCGATCAGGATGGACCCGCCGAAGAGCAGGATGAACATCATGAAGAGGTACGAGCTCATGTTGGGCGCGATCTCGCGGAACACGATCCGCCAGGTGCCGCTGCCGCTGAGCCGGGCCAGGTCCACGAACTCCCGGGTGCGCAGCGAGAAGGTCTGCGCGCGGATCGCGCGGGCCGCCCAGGGCCAGGAGGTGAGCCCGATGAACAGGCCCTGCACGGCGACGCTGCGCACGCCGAGGTAGGCGTTGATGATCAGGAGGACGGCGAGCGCCGGAATCACCAGGACGACGTTGGTGAGCATGTTGAGGACCTCGTCGACGATGCCGCCCCGGTAGCCGGCGAGGAAGCCGACGAGCATGGCGATGACGGCGGCGATCGCGCCGCCGACGGCACCCACCAGGAAGGTGGCGCGCAGTCCGTGCACGAACTGGGCGTACACGTCCTGGCCGAAGGTGGTGGTGCCCATCCAGTACGTGCCGTCGGGCGCGGCGGCCTGCGGGCCCACGTACTCGTTGGGGTTGCCGCCGTCCAGCAGCAGCGGACCGAGGAGGCCGGTGGCGAGCAGGACGAGGACGAGCGAGAGGCCGATGAGCAGTTTGGGATTGCGGACGGCGTAGTGCAGCGACTCGCTGCCGGGTTTGGCGGCGGGCTGCTCGGCCGCCACGGGCGCGGGGTCGGGCAGTGTGGTCATGAGGTGCCTCCTGCCATGCCCGTACGGGTGCGGGGGTCGACCACCACGTACACGATGTCGATGAGGAAGTTGGCGATCAGTACGCCGATGACGATGAACAGGAACGCGCCCTGGAGCAGGAAGAAGTCCTGGTTCTGGATGGCGGCCAGGATCAGTGAGCCGAGGCCGGGGTAGGCGAAGACGATCTCGGTGACGAGCGCGCCGGCCACCAGGACCCCGAGCTGGAGGGCGAGACCGGTGACCTGGGGCAGGACGGCGTTGCGGAAGGCGTAGCGCCGGATCAGCCGCTGGGGCGCCCCGAGGGCCGACAGATAGGCGGAGTAGTCCGACTCCAGCTCGTAGATGATCATGTTGCGCATCCCGATGGCCCAGCCGCCGAGCGCGACGAGGAAGAGCGAGAGGAACGGCAGCACCCAGTGGTGCAGCGCGTCCAGCACGAAGTCGGCGTTCCAGCCGGGCTGGATGTCCAGGCTGTACCCGCCGGACAGCGGGAACCAGCCGGCCTGCGCGCCGAACGCCCAGGCGAGGATGACGGCGATCCACATGTACGGCATCGCGGTCAGCAGGTAGCCGACCGGCAGCACGGTGTTGTCGAGGATCTTGCGGCGGGCGGACAGCGCGCCGATCCAGTTGCCGGCGAACCAGCTGAGCAGGACGGAGGGGATCATCAGGCCGAGCGTGTACGGGAGTGCTTCGAGCAGGACGTCACCCACGGGCGTGGGGAAGACCCAGATGGAGATCCCGAAGTCGCCCTGGAGCAGGGCCCCCAGAAGTGCAGGTACTGCTGCCACAAGGGCTCGTCGAAGCCGAAGAGGTTGTTGTAGTAGGTGCGCATCGCCTCGGCGGCCTCGGGCTGCGAGACGCGGGCGCGGGTGACCATGGCGGCGACCGGGTCGCCCGGCATGAAGCGCGGGATCATCCAGTTGACGGTCACGGCCACGACGAAGGTCAGGGCGTAGACAAGAAGTTTCCGGGCGAAGTAGCGGCGCAAGGGTGCTCCCCTGGTGGAGAGCCCCGCCGTGGGCGCGCCCGTCAGGTCGGCGCGCGCACGGCGGGGCGGTCATGGAGTCAGAACGGCCGTGTCACGAGGCGGGCTTCAGCTGGGTGAGCGTCTCGAAGCCGCCCATCTCCAGCCAGTTGCGCCAGAGGGCGGGAGCCGCCTTCGGGGTTCCGTCCGCGTCCGACGGCCAGTTCTTCCAGGTGCCGGTGGTGGACTGCGACCACAGGCCGTTGTACCAGAGCGGGATGATGGGCATCTCGGTCAGCTGGATGTCCTGGATTTTCGAGATGACCGTCTTCATGCCCGCCGTGTCGTCGGTCTTCACCCCGCCGAGTTCCCGCACGAGCTTCCAGGCTTCCTGGTTCTCGTACCGCCCGAAGTTCACCGTGTTCTGCTGCTTCTGCACGGGCATCTGGAACATGTACTCGTAGTACGTCCACGGGGTGTTGGAGAGCTGGCGTTCGTTGTTGATGACGAGGTCGAAGTCGCCCTTGCCCCGCCGCTCGTTGAGCGCGTTCTGGTCGGGGAACTCCGTGGTGAGCTGGATACCCGCTTCCTTGGCGCCCGCGGCGATGACCTTGGCCGCCTCCATCCAGTCGGTCCAGCCGGAGGGCACCGCCAGCTTGAGGCTGAGTGTGGAGCCGTCCTTGTTCTCGACGAAGCCGTCCCCGTTGGCGTCCTTGTAACCGGCCGCGGCGAGCTCTTCCTTCGCCTTCGCCACGTCGTGCGCGAACCCCTTCCCGGCGATCAGCGCCTTGTCGTCGAACTGCTCCCACTGCGGCAGCAGACCGGTCGGGGACGCGGGCTTGACCAGCTCGCCGTAGACCCCCTTGACGATCTTGCCGGTGTCCACGGAGGCGGCGAGCGCCCTGCGGAAGGCCGCGTCGTCCATCGGCTTCTTGGTGGTGTTGGGCACCAGCCAGGCGGTGTTGGCGGAGAGCATGTAGGGCGCCTCGTCGTAGTACGAGACGACCTTCCTGCTCTTGATCAGCGAGGCCGCGCCGGGCAGGAAGTTGTTGCTGAGGTCCAGTTGGCCCTGGCCCAGCTGGCCGATGACGACCTCGTTGCTCGGGTTGGAGACGTCGACGACGTAGCGGGGGGCCGGCTTCTTGTCGAGCGCCTTGACGCCCCACCAGTCCTCGCGGCGCTCCCACACGACCCGGTCCTGCGACTTGCTCCTGAGCTTGTACGCACCGGTGCCGACCGGCTTGTCGTTGACGCCGTTGAGCACCTCCTCGTCGGTGCGCGTGCTCCAGATGTGCTCCGGGACGACCGGCTGGCCGAAGAGGGTGTAGTCCCACTCCTGGTAGCGGGCCTCCTTGAAGGTGAAGCGCACGGTCGTGGCGTCCACCGCCTCGGCGCCGGAGAGCCAGCTCCACAGGGTGTGGAAGGCGGACGCCTCGATCTTGCCGAGGCCGTAGGAGTACGCCACGTCCTTGGCGGTCAGCGGCTTGCCGTCGGCCCAGGTGATCCCCGCGCGCAGCTTCACGTCATAGGTCTTGTCGTCGGTCCAGGCGCCCGACTCCGCGAGCCACGGGATCAGCTTGCCCGTGTCCGGGTCGAAGTGGAACAGCGTCTCGTAGACCAGGCCCTTGGTGCCCGTGGCGTGGTCCCAGTTGCGCAGCGGGTTGTAGTTGGCCGGAGGCCCCCACTGGGTGCCGGTCGTGTAGAGCGTCTCGTTGCGGGGCAGCGAGCCGCCCTTGCCGCCGGGTCCGGTGGCGCCGCCCGACGAGCCGCCCCCCGTGCACGCGGTCGCGGCGAGTCCGAACACAGCGAGTGTGGCGGTCAACCGCACCCGGGTACGCATACCCATAGCCCCTCCTCTTCCCCGCCGTCCCGTGTCGAGCGGAGTTACTGAACCGGGTAAGTGACGTGAAGGTATGGGCGGCCCGGAGTGGTGTCAAGAGTGCGGGAGCGCTCCCACCACAGTTTTTTTAAGAGCGCTGCACAGGTCTTGACCATTTCGGGGCAGACAAGAGGTACAGACCTATGGATAGGATGGGTTCCGAAAACGAACCGGTTAAGCGAGGTCGTATGCCCAAGCACCGCCCCACGATCGCCGACATCGCGCGCCGCGCCGGGGTCTCCAAGGTCGCGGTGTCGTACGCGCTGAACGACCGGCCCGGAGTGTCCCCCACGACCCGCGCCACCATCAAGGCCATCGCCCAGGAGATCGGCTGGCGCCCCAACAGCGCCGCGCGGGCGCTGACCCGCGCGCGGGCGGACACCGTCGGCCTCGCGCTGTCCCGGCCCGCCAAGCTGCTCGGCGTGGAGCCCTTCTTCATGGAGCTGATCAGCGGCATCGAGACCGAGCTGTCCGCCCGCGGCTGCGCCCTGCTCCTCCAGGTCGTCCCCGACCCCGCGCAGGAGCTCGAGGTCTACCGCCGCTGGTGGGGCGAGGGCCGGGTGGACGGGGTCTTCCTCGCCGACGTGCGCGCCCCCGACCCGCGGATCGAGGGCGTCGCCGAGCTCGGTATGCCCGCCGTGGTGATCGGCCACCCCTCGGCGGCCGGCTCCCTCACCCCCGTCTGGTCCGACGACTCCGCGGCGCTCCGGGACACCCTGACGTATCTGCACGCGCTCGGCCACCGCTCCGTCGCCCGCGTCGCCGGGCTCCCCGAGCTGATCCACACCCGGCTGCGCGACCAGGCACAGCAGGAGATCTCCGCCGAACTGGGTCTGGACACCCCGGTCGTGGTGCACACCGACTACTCCGGCGAGGAAGGTGCCCACGCGACCCGGCGGCTGATCAGTTCGCCGTCCCGGCCGACCGCCGTCGTCTACGACAACGACATCATGGCCGTCGCCGGGCTCTCGGTGGCCCAGGAGATGGGGCTCGACGTGCCCGGTGACCTCTCCCTCGTGGCCTGGGACGACTCCCAGCTCTCCCGGGTCGTCCGCCCCCCGCTGACCGCGCTGAGCCGCGACATCCCGGCGTACGGGACCCACGCGGCCCGCACCCTGCTGACGATGGTCACGGAGGGTCCGGTGCCCGGGTTCCAGGACGCCACCGCCCGCCTCCAACCGCGCGGATCGACCGCCCCGCCCCGCTGAGGGCGGATCTTCTCAGGGTCGGCCTCCTACCCCAGGACTACGCCGGACCCCGCCGGTGCGACCATAGAGGGCCCCGGGAACGGGTACCGGGGCTGACGACCTCGCGCGATACGGCGGTGACGATGGAGGGGACCCCGAACGAGGCCCCGAACCAGGAGAGTCCCTGTGACCACCACCCCCACCGTCCAGCGCGCCACCGCGGTGGCCGCCCGCGCCACGGAGCTGTCGAAGGTCTACGGCCAGGGTGAGACCCAGGTGGTCGCCCTGGACCGGGTGACCGTGGACTTCCCGCAGGGCGAGTTCACCGCGATCATGGGCCCTTCCGGCTCCGGCAAGTCCACGCTGATGCACTGCGTGGCCGGGCTCGACAGCTTCAGCAGCGGTTCCGTACGGATAGGCGACACGGAGCTCGGCGCCCTCAAGGACAAGCAGCTCACGCAGCTCCGCCGGGACAAGATCGGCTTCATCTTCCAGGCGTTCAACCTGCTGCCGACCCTGAGCGCGCTGGAGAACATCACGCTGCCGATGGACATCGCGGGCCGTAAGCCCGACGCCGCGTGGCTCCAGAAGGTGATCGACATGGTGGGCCTCGCCGACCGGCTGAAGCACCGGCCGACCGAGCTCTCCGGCGGCCAGCAGCAGCGTGTCGCGGTCGCCCGTGCCCTCGCCTCGCAGCCGGAGATCATCTTCGGTGACGAGCCGACCGGGAACCTCGACTCCCGCGCCGGCGCCGAAGTCCTCGGCTTCCTGCGCAACTCGGTGCGCGAGCTCGGCCAGACCGTGGTGATGGTGACCCACGACCCGGTGGCCGCCTCCTACGCGGACCGCGTGATCTTCCTCGCCGACGGCGCGGTCGTCGACGAGATGACGCACCCCACCGCCGACGGGGTCCTCGACCGGATGAAGGCGTTCGACGCGAAGGGCCGCACCAGCTGACGTGACGGCTGCTGTCCCCGTCCCCCTTTCCGGAACCCATCCCAGGACTACAGACATGTTCCGAACCGCCCTGCGCAACGTCCTCGCGCACAAGGCCAGGCTGCTGATGACCGTGCTCGCCGTAATGCTCGGCGTGGCCTTCGTCTCCGGCACCCTGGTCTTCACCGACACCCTGAGCAACGCCTTCCGCAACCAGTCGGCGAAGAGTTACGACGACGTCGCCGTCGCCGTCACCACCCACGCCTCCCAGCAGGACGAGAAGACACCCGGCGTCGACACCGCCACGCTGGAGAAGATCCAGGCCCTGGACGGCGTCGCCGACGCCACCGGCCGGGTCTCCGGCTTCGCGGGCGTCGCCGACGCCGACGGCAAGCTCATCGGCAACGGCTGGTCCAACACCGGGGCCAACTTCTTCCCCGGCAAGGACGGCGAGGACGACCAGTACGCGTTCACCGAGGGCGCGGGCCCCGCGGAGGCCGGCCAGGTCGCGCTGGACAAGGACTCCGCGGACAAGGGTGACTACCGGGTCGGCGACCCGGTGCGGGTCGCCACGAACGGGCCGGTGAAGGAGTTCACCCTCTCCGGCGTGTTCACCACCGAGGACGGCGCGGTCAACGCGGGCGGCAGCCTGGTCCTGTTCGACACCCCGGTCGCCCAGCAGCTCTACCTCAGGCCCGGCGTCTTCCAGGACGTCACCATCTCCGCCGCGCCCGGCGTCTCCGCCCAGCAGCTGCTGACCGCGGTCGATCCGTTGCTGCCCGAGGACGCCACCGCCGAGACCGGCCGGGCCCTCGCCGACGATCAGGCCGCGCAGATCGAGAAGGAGCTCTCCAACCTCAACACGATGCTGCTCGCCTTCGCGGGCATCGCCCTCTTCGTCGGCGTCTTCCTGATCGCCAACACCTTCACCATGCTGGTCGCCCAGCGCACCAGGGAGCTGGCCCTGATGCGGGCCGTCGGTGCCTCCCGCCGCCAGGTGAAGCGCTCGGTGCTGCTCGAGGCGGGCGTGGTCGGTGTGATCGCCTCGGTGACCGGCTTCCTGCTCGGCCTCGGCCTCGCCGTCGGGCTGCGCTCCGCGATGGGCCTGATCGGCGGCAAGATCCCCGCCGGCCCGCTGGTGGTCTCCCCCACCGCGATCGGCGCGGCGTTCGGCGTCGGCGTCCTGGTGACCGTGCTGGCCGCCTGGCTGCCCGCCCGCCGGGCCGCGAAGATCCCGCCGGTGGCGGCCATGAGCAGCGTGCACGCCGTGGCGACCACCCGGTCCCTGGTCGTACGGAACTCGATCGGCGGGGCGCTCGCCCTGCTCGGCGCGGCCGGGATCGTCGGGGGCGCGGCGGCCGGCAGCGGTGGCAGGACCGTCATCGCGGGCGGCGCCTTCCTGGCACTGATCGGCGTCATCGTCCTCATCCCGCTGCTGTCCCGCCCCGTGATCGCCCTGGTGCGCCCGCTGCTGACGAAGCTGTTCGGCGTCTCGGGGAAGCTGGCCGCGCAGAACGCGGTCCGCAACCCCCGGCGTACCGGAGCGACCGCCTCCGCGCTGGCGATCGGGCTGACCCTGGTCACCGGGATCTCGGTGCTCGGCGTCACGCTCGGCCAGGCCGTCGACCGGATGACGACGGACAACATCAGGGCCGACTACATGGTCACCATGGCGAGCGGCGGTTCGCTCGACGAGTCGGCACTCAAGGCCCTGGAGAAGGCCGAGGGCGTCTCGGCGGTCTCCCCCAACAGGCCGTCTGGCTGCGGACGGGCGAGTCCGGCTACTCGGCCTCCGGCGTCACCCCCGGTGACGTGGAAAAGGTCCTGGCGATCAAAACCGTGTCCGGTTCGCTGGACACGCTCGCCGAGGGCGGGATCGCGGTCTCCGAGAAGACGGCGAAGTCGAACGGCTGGAAGGCCGGTGACACGGTCGCCGTGACGTTCGAGGACGAGAAGAAGGGGAAGCTGAAGGTCGGCGCGGTCTACGAGGACAACGAGTTCCTCTCCCCGGTCCTCGTACCGAAGGCGACGGCCGACGCGCACACCTCCCACCCGGAGATCCGCGAGATCTACCTGAAGATGGAGGGCGGCGCGAGCGAGGCCAACGAGCAGGCCGTGGTCGACGCGCTCGGCGACAACCCGGCCATGAGCATCATGGACCGGCAGGACATCCGGGACATGTTCGGCGGCTTCGTCAACATGGCGCTGAACATCATGTACGGCCTGCTGGCGATGGCTCTGATCATCGCGGTGCTCGGGGTCGTCAACACCCTGGCGATGTCGGTGTTCGAGCGGCAGCAGGAGATCGGCATGGTCCGGGCGATCGGTCTGGACAAGCGCCGGGTGAAGCGCATGATCCGGCTGGAGGCCGTGGTCATCTCGGTCTTCGGCGCACTGGTCGGCATCGGGCTCGGGACGTTCCTGGGCTGGGCCATCGGCCAGACCCTGGCCGAGTCCGTCCCGCAGTACGCGCTGGTCATCCCGTGGGACCGGCTCGCGCTCTTCCTGGTGCTGGCGGGGCTCGTTGGGGTGCTGGCCTCGCTCTGGCCGGCCCGCAGCGCGGCGAAGCTGAACATGCTGACGGCGATCAAGACCGAGTAGCGCTCGCCGGGGGCGTACGGAGGGCCGGTGTTGGCGGTGCGGACACCGGCCCTCCGTCATGTGCGGGCTCAGCCCGCCGGGGCGGTCCTCCAGTCGCGGGCGCGCAGGAGCATGCCGGAGGCCCCGCCCTGCTGCGGGCGGACCGCGAGGATCTGGTTGACCCCGATCCGGTTGCGCTCGAAGGAGAGCGCGGAAGCCGCCATGTAGAGCCGCCAGACCCGGGCCCTGCCGGGTGAGGTGGCCTGTACGGCGGCGTCCCAGTGCCGCTCCAGGTTGGTGACCCAGTGGCGCAGGGTCAGCGCGTAGTGCTCCCGGATCGCCTCGACGTCCCGGGCCTCGAACCCGGCCTCCTCCAGGGTGGCGACGGTCCGGCCGACCGGGGCCAGTTCCCCGTCGGGGAAGACGTAGGAGTCGATGAACTCGTCGGCGCGGTAGGCGGACTCGTCCTTCTCGGGGCGGCGGGCGATCTGGTGGTTCAGCAGCCGGCCGCCGGGTCTGAGGAGCGCGTACAGGTCGTCGGCGTACTCACGGAAGCGCACCGTGCCGACGTGTTCGGCCATCCCGATCGAGGAGATCGCGTCGTACGGACCGTCCCTGACGTCCCGGTAGTCCTGGACCCGGATCTCGATCCGGTCGGTGAGGCCCTCCTCGGCGATGCGCTTGCGGGCGAACGCGGCCTGTTCGGTGGAGAGGGTCACCCCGGTGACCTGGGCGCCGTACTCACGGGCCGCGTGGATGGCCATCGAGCCCCAGCCGCAGCCGACGTCCAGGAGCCGGTCGCCCTCCTTCAGCCCGAGCTTGCGGCAGACGAGGTCGAGCTTGTCGCGCTGGGCGTCCTCCAGGGTGCCGCCGTCCTCCCAGTAGGCGCAGGAGTAGACCATGGACGGGCCGAGGACCAGTTCGTAGAAGTCGTTGCCCACGTCGTAGTGGTGGCTGATGGCCTCCTTGTCACGCCGCCTGGTGTGGAGCGGGCCGGTGCGGCGGCGTACCTCCTCGGGCGGCGGCGCGGGCGGCGGCCAGGGCCCGGCCACCTGGAGGAGCCCGCGCGCGAAGGCGCGGACCTTCGGGTCCCGTACGGGGTGGACGGAGTCCTTGGCGTCGGCGCCGCGCTCCCAGAGCAGGGCGGCCAGCCGGTCCAGGACCTCGTAGAGGTCTCCGTCGACGTCGATCTCACCGGACACCCAGGCGCGGGCGAGGCCCAGTTCGCCCGGTCTCCACAGGAGCCGGCGCAGGGCGCGGCGGTGGCGGATCACGAGGGCGGGCGCACCGGGCGGCCCGGACTCGCTGCCGTCCCAGGCCCTGATCCGGACCGGTAGGGGCTCTCCCAGCAACTCTTCGGCGAGAGCGGTCAGCCGCGATGCGGCGTCTGCCATGGCGCACACCTCCGTGGTGGTGTTTCCCAACATGCTCAAATTTCCACAAACATGCCTGAAACCACGTCACGACACCTCGGTTGCGTGACGAGGTACACCTGGGTCAACCGTGCGCGGACCGCGCGCCATCCCGCTGCCGGGCAAGGGAACGGCAAAATACCTGCGTACCACACCTACCGGGGCCGGGCCGCTCCGGAAACGCCGGAGGGGCCGCCCGCACCACGGATGGCGGACGGCCCCTTCGGGCGCGGAACGGTGTACTCCGGGTTCAGGAAGCCCTGGCCTTCTCACCCTCGGTCTTGACGGCGGCCGGAGCCGGGGCCGGCTTCGCGGCCTCGTAGAACTCCTCGCGCGGGGTCTCCATGGCGCCGAGCGAGACGACCTCGCGCTTGAGGAACATGGCGAGCGTCCAGTCGGCGAAGACCCGGATCTTACGGTTCCAGGTCGGCATCGCCATGCCGTGGTACCCACGGTGCATGTACCAGGCGAGACGGCCTTTGAGCTTGATCTTCACCTTGCCCACGACGATCATCGCGACGCCCTTGTGCAGGCCGAGTCCGGCGACCGCACCCTTGTTGGCGTGGCTGTACTCCTTCTGCGGGAAGCCCCGCATGCCGGAGATCACGTTGTCGCCGAGGACCTTCGCCTGGCGCAGCGCGTGCTGGGCGTTCGGCGGGCACCAGGCGTTCGGGTTGCCGGCCTTGCGGCCGACCAGGTCCGGAACCTGGGCGTTGTCGCCCGCGGCCCAGATGTAGTCGGTGCCCTGCACCTGGAGCTTCTCGGAGGTGTCGACGTGGCCGCGCGGGCCGAGCGGCAGGCCGAAGCGGGCCAGCGCCGGGTTCGGCTTCACGCCGGCCGTCCACACGATGGTGCTGGAGTCGACCTCCAGGCCGTTCTTGAGCACGACGTGACCGTCGACGCACGAGTCCATGGAGGTGGAGAGGTAGATCTCCACACCGCGGCCCTCAAGGTGCTCCTTGCCGTACGCGCCCAGCTTCGGGCCGACCTCGGGAAGGATCTTGTCGGCGGCGTCGACGAGGATGAAGCGCATGTCCTCGCGCTTCACGTTGGTGTAGTACTTCGCCGCGTCACGGGCCATGTCCTCGACCTCGCCGATGGTCTCCGCACCGGCGAAACCGCCGCCCACGAAGACGAAGGTGAGCGCCTTGCGGCGGACCGCCTCATCGGTCGTCGAGTCAGCCTTGTCCAGCTGCTCCAGGACGTGGTTGCGCAGGCCGATCGACTCCTCGATGCCCTTCATGCCGATGCCCTGCTCGGCGAGGCCGGGGATCGGGAAGGTGCGGGAGACCGCGCCCATCGCGATGACGAGGTAGTCGAAGGGCAGCTCGTAGGTCTCGCCGACGATCGGCGCGACCGTGGCGACCTTGCGGTCCTGGTCGATGGTCGTGACACGGCCGGTGAGCACCTCGGCCTTCGGCAGGACGCGTCGCAGCGGGACGACAACATGCCGAGGGGAGATGCTGCCGGCAGCAGCTTCGGGGAGGAAGGGCTGGTACGTCATGTACGAGCGAGGGTCGACGACCGTGACGGTCGCCTCCCCGTAGCGCATCTTCTTCAGGATGCGACGAGCTGCGTACAGGCCAACGTACCCACCGCCTACAACGAGGATCCTGGGACGCTCCGTGGTGCTCATGCCATCGAGTATCCACCCCCCTAGGACCCCCTGCTCGTGAGCCCCTTCACAAGGTATCCGCGCCCCTCTGCTACACTCCGCCGCCCACGTGACCCAGGTCATGACACCGCAGGGGAACCACGGTGTCCTGGTGGACGTTGTCCACCGCTTGTGAGCTGGCCATTGTGGGTTCCGGACGGCCGGACCGCGGCTCCGGCAGGGCCACTCCCGCTGTCCGCGAAACCGCCTCGCATCCTTGCCGTGCGGGTCTGCGGACGGCCGTCGCGGCCCCCGACAGGCCGAACGGCATCCCACCGGACCCAATTCCTTGTGAAGTAGTTCACGAAGTTCGTCGGGGCGGGCTCCCGGAGGGGCCTCGGAGGCGGTCCTGAACGGCTCATGGGTGCGGGCGGGAAAGCGTATGAGCAGGCGTCAGGGGCGCTGGACGGCCCTCTGGGCCGCCACCGAGAGGGCGATGCCGTCCAGGATGTCGTGCTCGCTGACCACGACCTCACGCGCTCCGGTCCGCTCCATCACGGCGAGCAGGATCAGCGCACCGGAGGCGATCACGTCGACCCGCCCCGGATGCATCGCGGGGATCGCGGCCCGCTCCTCGTGCGTGGAGCCGGTGAGCCGCCCGGTGATCTCCCGGACCTGCTCCAGGGAGACCCGGGAGTGGTGGATGGCCCCGGGGTCGTACTCCGGCAGTTCCAGGGCGATGGCGGCCACCGTGGTGACCGTGCCGGCCAGGCCGACGAGCGTGGCGGCGTCCGCGATCGGGACGGTCTCCTCGGCGAGGTCCAGGGCGGCGGCGATGTCCGCGCGGATCGCGGCGATCCCGGCGGGGGTGGGCGGGTCCACGACGGCGCCGTCCCGCGTCAGGTGCCGTTCGGTCATCCGTACGCAGCCCAGGTCCACGGACCGGGCCGCGCGGACCTCGTCGTCGCCGACCACGAACTCCGTGGAGCCGCCGCCGATGTCCACGACGAGATACGGCTTCGCCAGGTGGTCGCTGCCGGCCAGCTCCCTGGTGGCGCCGTCGAAGGAGAGCTGCGCCTCCTGGTCGCCGGTGACGACCTCGGGCTCGACGCCCAGGATGTCCAGGACGCCCCGGACGAACTCGTCGCTGTTCTCCGCGTCGCGCGAGGCGGAGGTGGCCACGAACCGCACCCGCTCGGCCCCCAGCTCCCTGATCACCGCGGCGTACTCGCGGCAGGCCCCGAACGTGCGCTCCAGCGCCTCGGGGTCCAACCGCCCGGTCCGGTCGACGCCCTGTCCCAGACGCACGATCCGCATCCGCCGGTCGAGCTCGGTGAGCTCACCCGTCGCGGGGTCGGCGTCGGCGACCAGGAGGCGGATGGAGTTGGTACCGCAGTCGATGGCGGCAACGCGGGTCATGAGGGCTCCAGTCGTGGGGTGTACGGGGGCTCCGCCCCGGGGCCGCCGCTGGCCGGCCTACGAGCCCGTCCGGCGATCGAGGACCGGCGGGGTGGGGGCGGAGCCCCGGAGAGGCGGGGCGGGAGGTCAGACGTCTCCGTGCGTCTCGCCGCACGGCGACACGCACGGCCCCTTCGCCCACCACTGCGGCAGCATCGCGATCGCCTCGTCGCCCAGGGGGTTGACCCCGGGGCCGGCCGCCAGCGAGTGCCCGACCAGGACGTGCAGGCACTTCACCCGGTCCGGCATGCCGCCCGCGCTCGGGAAGCCCTCCAGGACCTCGATGGCGTCACGGCGGGCGATGTAGTCCTCGTGCGCGGCGCGGTACGCGGCGGCGAGCTCCGGGTCCGTCCGCAGACGCTCCGTCATCTCCTTCATGACCCCGTTCGCCTCCAGCGTGCCGATCGCGGAAGCGGCACGGGGACAGGTCAGATAGAAGGTCGTCGGGAACGGCGTGCCGTCCTCCAGACGGGGCTGCGTCTCGACCACGTCGGGGTGGCCGCACGGGCAGCGGTGCGCGATGGCGCGCAGTCCGCGCGGCGGACGCCCGAGCTGCTGCTGGAACGCGGCGATGTCCGCGTCACTGGGCGTGGTGGACTCGGTCTGCGGAGGGGGGGTTTCCATGCCTGCCTTGGTTCTGCTCGAAGGTGCTTCTCAGATGGTGCGGTTCAGTCGCGGTCGGCGGTGTCCACGCCGTCCCAGAGGTTGGAGTGCCAGGCACGGTCCGTCGTGCCCGGCTCCCCGCGGCGGTCCTCGGCCGCGCCGGGATCGATCACGGTGAAACCGGTCTCCCCCGGAAGTACGTAGTGCAGGTGCTCACGGGCCAGCCGCCGGACGTACGCGTCGTCCATGAGCCGCGCCTTCTCGTCCCGCAGTTCCTCGGTCCGCTCCCGGGCCTCCTGCGACAGGCGCTCCTGGTCGGCGATCTCGTCGCGCTGGGAGACGTACTGCCGCATCGGGTACGCGAGCGCCACCACCATGGAGCAGACGACCAGAGCGAGGAACGCCGCGCGGCCGGTGAGCCGCGAGCGGCGGGCCTGGCGCCGGTTCTGGGACCGGTAGACGCGGGCCGCGGTCTGCTCACCGAGCAGTCGCAGCCTGGTCGCGGTGGAGAACCGGTCGCGGTCCTTCCCGGCCATCTCTCACGCCTCCCGTTACACACGTCGGTCCCCGCACACGGTACGGGACCGAGTGCGGGGACGGACGGAGGCTGGTGACTTCGGCCCCGAGGAGCCGGTGATCAGCCCTTGAAACGCGGGAACGCCGAGCGGCCCGCGTACACCGCCGCGTCGTCGAGGATCTCCTCGATGCGCAGCAGCTGGTTGTACTTGGCGACGCGGTCCGAGCGGGCCGGGGCGCCGGTCTTGATCTGACCGCAGTTCACGGCGACGGCGAGGTCGGCGATGGTGACGTCCTCGGTCTCGCCCGAGCGGTGCGACATCATGCACTTGAAGCCGTTGCGCTGGGCCATCTCGACGGCGTCCAGCGTCTCGGTCAGCGAGCCGATCTGATTGACCTTCACGAGCAGGGCGTTGGCGGAACCCTCCTCGATACCGCGGGCCAGGCGCTCCGGGTTGGTGACGAAGAGGTCGTCACCGACGATCTGCACCTTGGAGCCGATCTTGTCCGTGATGGCCTTCCAGCCGGCCCAGTCGTCCTCGTACAGCGGGTCCTCGATGGAGACGAGCGGGTACGCGGAGACGAGCTCCTCGTAGTACTCGGTCATCTCGGCGGCCGTGCGGGACTTGCCCTCGAACTCGTACACGCCGTCCTTGTAGAACTCCGACGCGGCGACGTCGAGCGCGAGGCCGATGTCGCGGCCGGGAACGTAACCGGCCTCCTTGATGGCCTCCATGATGAGGTCGAGCGCGGCGCGGTTGGAATCGAGGTTCGGGGCGAAGCCGCCCTCGTCACCGAGGCCGGTGGACAGGCCCTTGGTCTTGAGGACCTTCTTCAGGGTGTGGTAGATCTCCGCGCCCCAGCGCAGGGCCTCGGAGAAGGACTCGGCGCCGATCGGCGCGATCATGAACTCCTGGATGTCCACGTTGGAGTCGGCGTGCGAGCCGCCGTTCAGGATGTTCATCATCGGAACGGGCAGCAGGTGCGCGTTCGGGCCGCCGAGGTAGCGGAAGAGCGGGAGGTCGGACGCCTCGGACGCGGCGTGCGCCACGGCGAGCGAGACGCCGAGGATGGCGTTGGCGCCGAGCGAGCCCTTGTTCTCGGTGGCGTCCAGGTCGAACATCGCCTGGTCGATGAGGCGCTGCTCGGTGGCGTCGTACCCGACGAGCTCCGGGCCGATCTGCTCGATGACGGCGAGGACGGCCTTCTCCACGCCCTTGCCCATGTAACGGTTGGGGTCTCCGTCGCGAAGCTCGACGGCCTCGAACGCTCCGGTGGAGGCGCCGGACGGAACAGCAGCACGTCCCGTGCTGCCGTCGTCGAGGCCGACCTCGACCTCGACCGTGGGGTTGCCCCGGGAGTCGAGGATTTCCCTGGCTACGACGACGTCGATGGACGGCACGAGGCATCTCCTTCTGGGATCTGACACTGGTTGTGCAGGGTCACTGTGGCCTTGCGGCACGAGCCTATCCGGCCGGGCCCCGTCAGCCCGCCGGACGCCCGTCCCCTGGGACGAAAAAGGACCCAAGGGCAGGCATTAGCGGGCAAAGCTCCGGAAATCTACTAGCCAGTAACTAAAACACTTGAACGATCTGCACGTGTCAGGACCTCCACGGCCGGACACGTTCGGCGGTGCCTCCGGGGTGAAACGGCCCCGGCCCGGCGCGCAGGGGGGAGAGCGCGCCGGGCCGGGGAACAGCGGGAGGGATGCCGCCGGACACCCTCCCTGAAGGGGAGGAGAGTCCCGGGTACTACTTCGTCAGGTGGAGCTGCTGGCCCGGGAAGATCAGGTCGGCGTCCTTGACGATGTCGTCGTTCAGGTCGAACAGCTTCTCCCAGCCGCCCTTGACTTCCTGCTTGGCGGCGATCTTGCTGAGGGTGTCGCCGGTCTTCACCTTGTACTCGCCGTCACCCTTCTCGACCTTCTCGCCGGTCGGGGTGGTGACCGTCCTGGGGGCCTCGGCCTTCGGCGCCTCGGTCTTCGGGGCGGTGCGCTGCTCGCTGCGCGTGGCGGGCTGCTCGGCCGCACGCTCGGGCTGGGCCTGCTGCTCGCCGCCGCCACCCTGCTCGGAGCCGGTGTCGACACCCGGGTCCACACCGTCGTTGGTGAGGTTGCCGGCGCCGGCACACGCCCAGGCACCCGGGCCCTGCATGTCGAGAAGCTTCTCGGCGGTGGCGATCTGCTGCGACTTGCTGGCCAGGTCGGCGCGGGACGCGTACTGCGTGCCGCCGGCCGCGGCCCAGCTGGACTGCGAGAACTGCAGACCGCCGTAGTAGCCGTTACCGGTGTTGATGGACCAGTTGCCACCGGACTCGCACTGGGCGACGGCGTCCCACGTGGCGACGGAGGCGGCGGAGGCGCCGGTCGCACCCATCAGCGGGACGACGACTGCGGCGCCGGTGACACCGGCGAGCGCGGCGAGACGGACGGCCTTGGAGGGGCGGCGGTGCTTGGCCTGGCTGGAAAACAGCATGGAGCTTCTCCTCACCGACGCCTACGAGGTGAGCTGTCGGGTTCGGGCCAAGTGAGTTGCCCGGTCGCACGTCTGGCGTGCGACTCCACCCCAAGCCGGTCCTGAGTCGTCCTGCGACGATCGGGCCCGGCGCTTACCTGGGTCCCCCGCTCCTGCCTACGGCGCTTTACGCGTCTGTTCCCTTCGACCGACGGCAGGATTCGGCGTGACGGTCGACGGGGCCCGCGGTGCGAGCGGTTACGACCGTAAACACAGACAACCCCGACTTTCAAAGAGGGACATAGCGGCTATTCGTGCTTAGTCGCCTCGCCGGAATGAACGTTTCCGCAGGTCGGAGGGGGCGCGGGTCCAGGGTCCCGGCGTGGCGCGCCAGTTGAAGCAAAGAGACCCATGTCTCACTTACGTATAAGTGGACATAGGCCCCTGAACTGCCCCCCGTTTCGGGGTGTTTTCCCGTAATGGATCAGTTGCTCTCGGAGCCCTCCAGGGCGTCCAGCGGCCCCAGATCGAGGTTCTGTCCGGGCAGGATGAGATCCGGGTCCGAGCCGAGCTCGCCCTTGTTGGCCTCGTACAGCTCGGGCCAGCCGCCGGGAACCTTCTGCGCGTCAGCGATCGCCCAGAGGTTGTCGCCGGGCCGGACGGTGTAGTCCCCGTCAGGAAGCGCCACGCCCGCGTCGCGTGCCTGGGCGTCACCGCGCGAGGCGTGCCGGCCGGAGTCGCGCACCCCGCCCCGCTCCGCGTCCTGGCTCACCTCGGGGGCCGGCGTGCCCCGGTGCTTGCCGCCGGTCCCGTCTGTGTCCGCCTCGGACGCCTCGGACGCCTCGGTGGTCGGCACGGTGGAGGGCAGGACCGTCGCGCCGGAGCCCTTGTCGGACTCGACCACCTCACCCGTGATGCCGTTCTTGTCGGACTCGGCCGCCGGGGCGGGGTCGCCGACGGCTCCGGAGGCGGCCGAGGTGCCGGTCCCGCCCTTCTTCGCGGCCCCGTCCGTCGTGCCGCTCTTCGCGCGGTCCGTCGCGCCGCCCGTCGGGGCGTCGGCCGCGTCCCCGGCCGGGGGCGGCGGGTCCGAGGGGCCGGCGGTGGGGAGGCCGCCCGGGTCGACGCCCAGCAGGGTTCCCTCCAGGGCCCCGTCCGGCGCGAGCCCGGAGATCACCGCACAGCTCGCCCACGCCTGCGGCCCCTGGTCCTTGAGGACCTTCTCCGCGACGGATATCTGCTGCGAGCGGCTGGCGAGGTCGGCGCGGGGCGCGTACGCCGAGCCGCCGTACGCCGACCAGGTGTCCTGGGAGAACTGCAGGCCGCCGTAGTAGCCGTTGCCCAGGTCCGCGCTCCACATGCCGCCGCTCTCGCACTCGGCGACCCGGTCCCAGGTCGAGGCGTCTGCGGCGTGTGCGCCGGCCGCCCCGAGGAGCGGGATGGCGATGGCCGATCCCGTCACACCCGCGGCGACGACGATGGCGGGTGCCTGGCGAGGCCGGCGGTGTCTGCCGTTCGCGGAGCCCATGGGATTGCCTTCCGTGTGACTGACAAGTGACTGTGACTGCTGTGGTGAACGGAACCTAGCGGGACTCGAACGTGTGTCACAAGTCGATGCAGCGGAGATCACGCGAAAGTCACGAAGGTGACGATACGTCACCTTGCGCGGCCGGCGGGCGGGGGGTGAACCGCACCGGAAGGGTGCGCAGTCCGCGCATGATGAGTCCGCCGCGCCACCGCAGATCATCAGGTTCCACCGCGAGGCGCAGGTCAGGAAGGCGCCTCAGCAGGGTCGCCAGCGCGGTCCGTCCTTCCAGGCGGGCGAGCGGTGCTCCCAGGCAGTAGTGGATGCCGTGCCCGTACCCCACGTGCTGGTTGTCGATTCGCGCCAGATCCAGGGTGTCCGGATCGCGGAAGCGCTCCGGGTCCCGGTCGGCGGCGGCGAGCACGACCAGTACGGGGTCCCCGGGGGCGATCTCCTGGCCGCCGAGCGTGACGGGCTCCGTCGCGTACCGCCAGGTGGCGAGCTCCACCGGGCCGTCGTAGCGCAGCAGTTCCTCCAGGCCGGTGGCGAGGAGGCCGGTCTCCCCCGCGGCCAGCGAACGCTGAAGCCGTTCGCGCTCCCCGGGGTTGCGCAGCAGGGCGTACGTGCCGTTCCCGATGAGGTTGACCGTCGTCTCGAAACCGGCGAAGAGGAGGATGAACGCCATCGCCGCGGCCTCGTTCTCGGTGAGGTGTTCACCGTGGTCGCTCGTCCGGATCAGGTCCGAGATGAGGTCGTCACCCGGGTTCTCCCGCTTGCGGTGGATCAGTTCGGCCAGGTAGCTCCGCATCTTCTTCACCGACCTGGCCACTCCGCCGCGCGGGCCGCCGCCGTGCCGGATCATCATGCCCGCCCAGTCGCGGAAGTCGTCCTGGTCCTCCGCCGGAACGCCGAGCAGCTCGCAGATGGCGTAGATGGGCAGCGGGAACGCGAAGTCGTGGATGAGGTCGGCCTCGCCCTCCGCCACGAAGGTGTCGATGAGCCGGTCCGTCAGCTCCTGGACGCGGGGCGCGAACGCGGCGACCCTGCGCGGGGTGAACGCCTTCGCGACGAGCCGGCGCAGCCGGGTGTGGTCCGGCGGGTCGATGTTCAGCAGATGCGTCATCAGCTCCGCCTTACGCTCGCCCGGGATGCCCGTTCTGCCCTTGGCGTGCGCGGAGCCGGTGTGGTGCGCCGGGTTCTTGGACAGCCGGGTGTCGGCGAGTGCCTGCCGGGCGTCCGCGTACCGGGTCACGAGCCATGCCTCGACCCCGCTGGGCAGCGTGGTGCGGTGCACGGGGCTGTGCTCGCGCAGCCAGGCGTACGCGGGATACGGGTCGGTGGCGAACTCCCAGGTGAAGAGCTCGGGGGCGGCGGCCGGTACGGAGTCCTCGGCCGGGCGGCCCATGGGGCAGCCGGTGGGGACGTCGGCAGGGCGTTCGGCGGGGCTGTCGTTCACGCCTCGACGTTAGCCGCCGCCTGCCCGCTCCCCGACCGCGGCTCCGCGACGGCCGAGCCGGGCGGCGTGCCCGTCGCCGGGCCCCGCCTTGACCGGTGAGTGCGCTGGGCTGTCCCGTCTCAGCCGCCGTCCGCTGGAGCCGCTCCCTCACCTCGGCCGGCCCTGACGCTCCCCTACTGACGGGTGATGGCCTCCGCCGCCAGGATCGCGTCACGGTAGGTGCGGGCCGCCGCGCGCAGGGCGGCCTCCGGGTCCGTACCGTCCCGTTCGGCCCGGAGGGCGAGGGCCAGGAGCTCGTACCCCACGGAGTCGCCCGCGGGCAGTGCCACGTCGAGCCCGGCGCCGCGGACCCGGCTGCCCAGTTTGGCGGCGAGCGCAAGCCCCGGCTGACCGAGCGGAACGCCTTCGGTGACCGAGTCGCGCTGCTTCTCGATCGCCTTGGTCCGCTGCCAGTGGGCGTGGACGTCCTCGGGGGTCTCGGCGCTCTCGTCGCCGAACACGTGCGGGTGGCGGTGGACCAGCTTCTCCACGAGACCGGCCGCGACGTCGTCGACGTCGAACGGCTCGTCCGGGTCCTCCTGGGCGATCCGGGCGTGGAAGACGACCTGGAGGAGGACGTCACCCAGTTCCTCGCGCAGCTCGTCCCTCTCGCCGTCCTCGATCGCCTCGACGAGTTCGTACGCCTCCTCGATGGCGTACTTGGCGAGGCCCTGGTGCGTCTGCTGCGAGGACCAGGGGCAGGCGAGCCTGATCCGGTCCATGACCTGGACGAGATCGAGCAGCCGGGCACCCGGCAGATCGTACGAACCGGGCAGCAGCTCCAGATCGGGCATCTGCGTCCGGCCCGAGCCGCCGAGCCGGGCGAGCCCGTCCGTCAGCGGCTTGTTGCCCTCGCCGCCCACCAGCACCACCACGGTCCGGCCGCCGGCGCAGTCGTCGACGAGCTCCTGGGCGGACGGCACGCCGTGCTCCACCGTCACGCCCGCCTCGCCCAGATACGGCAGCTGCGGATGGCGCGGCTCGCCGCACAGCACCCGGTCCGCCGCGCGCAAGGTCTGCCAGGCGGGCCAGGACAGCAGACCGGGCGCCACCCGGTGGCTGGCGGTGAGCAGGACGATACGGCCGGGGTCGCCGGGGGCTTCAGCGTTCACCCCCCGAACCTACCCCGGCCCGGGCCCGCCCCGGTCAGGCGCCAGTTTCGGGGGCAGGCTGCTCGAACTCGGTGACCTGCGTGATCCACGGGGCCTTGTAGTCGCCGAGCTGGATCTGCTTGTCGTCCCAGACGCCGAAGCGCGGATTGACGTCGATGTCGAGCGCCTTCGACGCCTTGGCGAGCGCCTGTCCGACGATCTTCTGCCCCTCGGGGGACGCCAGGTCGGTGCCGAGCGCCCGCGCCAGCTTCGGCAGCTGGACCTCGCGGCGCAGATCGTTCTCGATCTGGTCCGGTGCCACCCAGCGCTGCTGGAGCATCATCGCCCGCAGCTGCTCGTCACCGCCGGACTGGGCGGCCGCCGCCAGCCGCATCTCCTGGACCTCCTTGCGGCTGACCGTGACTCCGGCGTCCTTCGACGCCCGGTCCAGGACCCGCCCGAAGATGATCCCGTGCAGCTTGGCACGGCTGAGCTGGCCCGAACTCTTCACCAGCTGCTCGGACTCGCGCGCGCTCTCCTGCGCACTGCGGACGTCCGCCACCTGCGCCTGGAGCACGGACACCTCGATGCGGTCCCCGCCGACCAGGGCCGCGGCGCCCGGATGGGTCTCGCTCCCACAGGCGGAGAGGAGCGGCACCCCGACGAGCAGTGCGGCTGATACGGCGAGCGCGGTACGACTGCGGCGGTGCAAAGGAGCCTCCCGGGGAGAGTTTGTGCATCAGTGCACAAAGCCTTGCGGTGATCGATGTTAGGCAGTGGATGTGGTTGGGGCCACTGATTCGACCAACGATTCGGCAGGAGTCGGGGATGCGGCGCGCTCAGGGCCCCTGAAGCACGCGTTCGACCCCCTGGGACCCGCTCCGTCAGCCGCCCGTCAGCCGCCTCGGACGTGCTGGTGGTGCTGGAGTTGCCTGCGCAGCTCCATGGGGAGCGGGTGGTGCGGCCCGTAGGCCCGCTCCGCGTCGTACATCAGCGTCTGCAACTGTCCGCGCCCCGCCGCGTGGTCACCCACCGCGAGCAGCAGGTGGCCGACGCGGTGCCTGATGTCGAAGGCGCGGCCGCGGTCGGCGGTGAGCGACCCGTAGGTGTTCTCGTAGGAGGGAAGGACCGCCCGGTACTCGGCGAGCGCGGCGGCGGGCTCTCCCAGCTGCTCCAGGCACTGCGCCGCGTCGAAACGGAACTGGAGGGTCTGCGCGTCGGCCGGGCCCGCCTCGGCCGCGCGGTCCTCGGCGAGGCGGCGCAGCTCGGGCAGGGCGCGCCGGTACTGGCCGTCGTCCATCAGGGTCGCCGCGTACTGCTTGCGCAGGATGCGGACGACGGGTGAGTACTCCCCGTGTTCGGCCGCCGCGACCGGGAGGATGCCCCCCAGGATGTCCACGGCCTGGGTGATCCGGCCCTCCGCGAGGAGCTGCTTCACCTCGTCGACGGCGCGTGCGACGTCCGGGCGCGCGGGTGCGGAGGTGGCCGGGTGGGCGCCGGGTGCCGGAGTCCGCGGTACGGGCACGGGGGCCGGGGCGGCGGTCCGGTCCGGCCACGGGGCGTGGGGGCGCAGGAAGGGCCGCGTCGGGTCCAGCGGTCCCGCCGGGGCACCGCGGGCGGGCAGCAGGGGCGCGAGCGTCTCGTACACCTCCTGGGCGGAGGCCGGCCTGGCCTGCGGATCCTTCGCGAGCAGCCGCAGGACGAGAGCTTCCAGCTGTGCCGGGACCTCCGGTCTGAGGTGGCGGACCGGCAGCGGGGGCTCGTAGAGGTGGCGGTGCAGGACGCCGAGCGCCGTGGAGCCCGCGAACGGGACGTCTCCGCTGAGGAGTTCGTGCAGGAGGACACCGAGGGCGTAGAGGTCGGTGTACGGGCCGACGGCCCCGCCCATCGCCTGTTCGGGGGCCATGTAGGCCGGGGAACCGATCGGTGAGCCGGTGTGCGTGAGCCGGGTGGTGTCGGTGTCCAGCACGGAGGCGACACCCAGGTCCAGGACGGTGACGGTGCCGTCCGGCCGGACCATCACGTTGCGGGGTTTCAGGTCGCGGTGGACGATCGGCACCGCGTGCACGGCGGACAGCACGGCGCAGAGCTGTGCGGCGACCGCGACGGCCCAGGGCCACGGGTAGGGGGCGTGTTCGGCGAGGTGGTCGGCGAGGTCGGCGCCCTCGACGTACTGCATGACCAGGAAGAGGTGGTCCTCGTCGTCGCCCGCGTCGTGGACGGTGACCAGGCCGGGGTGGTCGACCTGGGCGGTGACCCGGCACTCGCGGACGAAGCGGCGGCGCAGCTCCCCCACGGCGTCGTTGCCGACGGGTCCGGCCACCCGGTCCGGGCGCAGGAGCTTCACGGCGACCCGGCGGTCGAGCCGCTGGTCGTACGCCGTCCACACCTGGCCCATACCGCCCTGGCCGAGGATGGACGCCAGCTCGTACCGCCCGGCGATGACGCGTCCGGTCACCGTCCTTCGCCCGCCTTGCGGAGGTAGTCGCTCAGCTCGTCGAGCTCGGCGCGCACCTGGTCGAGCCGCTGGGAGGCGGCGGGCGGCGGGGTGGTGACCGGGGGCGCGGGGGTGCGCGGGGGCGCCGCTGCCGGATAGCCGTAACCGGGGGCCCGGGCGGGCACGGCCGGAGGCTGCCCGGCCGGAAGCGGGGTCCGCGGCGGTCGGGGGGTTCCGTACGGTCCCGAGGGGCCGTAGTGGTGGATCTCCGCGTAGAGGTAGTAGGCGATCACGCCCACCATGACGCCGCCGATCCAGGACACCCCGACGAACGCCTCCGCGTCGGTCGTCATGCCCGGGTCCTCCGGCATCGCCATGATGAACGCGAAAAGCCCCGTGTTGAGCACGGCCACCAGGGCGAGCAGGCCCCAGTCACGCCTTCTGCGGGTCACGAGGGCAAGCCGCAGCATGGCGGCCCAGCCGAGAAGTCCGCAGCTCAGCACGGTCAGCGCGACGAAGAGCACGCGCAGCGCCGTCAGCGCTCCCGGGGACGGGCGGCGCTTCGGGGACTGCTCCGGCGGCGGATAGCCGTGGCCGTGCATGTGACGCTCCTGGAAGGCGTATGGCGGACGTGTGCAGTGAGCGTATACACCGACACGGACACCCGGTCCCGGGTTGCCCACAACCTTCGTGGGTCACGTCACTTCGGGGCGCCCGTGCCCTCGGCGACCCGCCGTCAGCCCTCGCACTGCCGCAGCATCATGGCCTTGTCCGGGGCGGTCACCGGCAGCTCGTACTTCCGCGCCACCTGCGCGAAGCGCACCGCGTACGCACAGCGCACCCGCTTGTTCGGCGGGAGCCAGGAGGCCGGGCCCGAGTCGCCCTTGGAGGAGTTGGCGCGGCCCTCCACCGGCAGCAGGTTGAGTACGTCGTTGGCGAGCCGCTCGCGCTTGCTCTCCGGCCAGCGCGCGGCGCCCATCTGCCAGCTGTAGGACAGCGGCACCACATGGTCGATCTGGACCTCGGACGCCCGTTCCTTGCGGAAGTCGAGCGTCTGCCCGGTGTACGGGTCGTACAGCTTCATCGCGACGACGACACAGTCCGAACCGCCGCGGTAGCGGAGCCCCTGGCCGTCGCGGTGGAGGAGGTCGTTGCGGGTGTCGCAGCCGTTGCGCGCGAGGGGGACCCCGTCCGCAGTGTCCATCCAGGCGTAACCGAACTCCTCCCGCTCGTACCCGGTGCGCGGCCCGCGCCCCTTGGTGGCCACGCCCGCGATGAGCTTGCGGGCGGCGGCCCTGTCGTCCTCGGACGTGAGGGGGGCGAGCCCCGGCTTCGTACCGTCCCGGTTGGCCAGAGGACTCGCTCCGGCGCCCTCACCCTGGCGGCCCCCGCCGCCCGCGCCCCCGTCGTCTGGGGTTCGCAGCCGGCCAGGGAGAGCACGACGGCCGCGCTCAGGGCGGGAAGGGCCACTCGGTACACGCGGGGAGATATCACTCGGAGCCATCCTGACGGGGAGAAAGCCGTACCCGGGAATCGTACGGACGTCTTCCCCGCCATGGACGGTTCAAGACGGGCGACCCGCCCGGATGGGCCCCCGGATCACAAACCGCCGCACCCTCAATCAGCCACGAACTCGTATTGCAGCTCGTACAGATGCCCCGCCTTCACCATGACAGTTACTTCGATGGGTCGCTCTTCGTCGCTGTACACGACCCGCAGGGTCCGGAGAACCGGCAGACCACCGGGCAGCCGCAACGCCTGATACTGGTCCTGTGTGGGCACCCGCGCGGATACCCGGTCCACGCTGAGCCGTGGCGGGTACCCCAGCTCCGTAAGCAGAGTCGGCGTACCCCCGGGCACCTTCCGGCGCTTCGTCATCGCTGTGTCCCGGACGATCTCGATCGGGTAGTACGAGGCGACGAGTTCAACCGGTTCGTCATCGACCATGAGGAGTTGACGGCGCAGCAGTGCGATGCCGTGCTTCTCCAGCCGGAGCGCATCGGCAACATCAGCCGGCGGCTCGCTCTCGGCCACCTCAAGCAACACGCTGTGCGCGCGGGAGCCGTTCATGGCCTCTTGGGTCAGCCAGCGGTACGGCTCCCCCGGGCCTGCCGGTGCCATCAATGAGGCCGGACGTACGGTTCGCTGGCGGTGATCTCGTACCGTCACCGCGGCACCCGCCCGGCCTCTCACGAGCCGTTCGTCCTTGAGAAGCTGCACCGCCTTCTGCACCGTCGCGTTCGATGCGCTGAAACGCTCCTTGAGGTGCACGGTGGACGGCAGGCTCGCTCCCGGAGCCAGGTCGCCGGACATGATCTCGTCGCGCAGATCGGCAGCGATCCGCTCGTGCAGTGAACGGCGGTCGACGTCATCCGCCTCGGGTCCGGGCACAGTCATCCGATCCTGATCTCGTACCGCAGCTTCTGGCCTCGTGGCGACATGACCATCACGTCCATCTGAATGGGGCGATCGTCTCCGCTCAGCGTCAGCCGCGTCAGTTCGAGCACCGGCTCGCCGGCCTCCAGCGACAAGGACAGCCGCTCGCCTTCGGACGGCATACGGGCGACGACGTCCTCCTGCGCCCTGACCCCGGCATACCCGAGATCGGCGAGCAACCGGACCGCTCCTCCACGGATCTTGTCCGTCCCTGCCAGGCCGGTGCCCCGGGCGATCTCAAGTGGGTAGTAGGTGTCCGTCAACTCGCAGGGATCACCATCGAGATACATGATCCGCCGACGCTCGACGACATGCCGGCCGCGCTCCACTCCGAGCAGATCGGCCACGCGGTCCGGCGCGATCACCTCCCCGGCGCACACGATCCTCTGTGTACCCTGCCGCCCTTCGGCCACCGCCTCCGCTCCCCAGGGATCGCCCTGGGCGGATGGTGCCAGATACCGGGCAGAGGTGCTGATCCTCTCGCCTTCACCCATGACCTTCTCCGTTTCAAAGCCGAAGTTCGTGCGCCCTGCCGATGCACACGGTAGGCGACGCCGTTCGGCACCCCCAGGAGCACCTTGCCGCTTTTCGTGAAAAGCAGTACGTTGTGCGCGTTACGGCCCACGAGCAAGGCGGTGCATCACCGTGTCTCTGTCGCAGCAACGGCGCTTCCCCCGACGGCGCACCTCTGTCGGCGCCTCACGCGATTTCGTCGTCGGCGTCCTCACCGAGTGGCAGTTCTCTTACCTCATCGACGACATACAGCTCTGCGTATCGGAGTTGGCGACCAACGCCCTGCTCCACGGCGTGCCACCGGGCAGAGATTTCGCCGTAAGCCTTCGCACGACGGATCAGCTCGTGCGCCTGGAAGTGCGCGACAGCGGCAGCGGTCTGCCCGTCGTGCAGTGCCCGGAAGAAGAGAGTTGCGCAGGGCGCGGCTTATATCTCGTCCGGGCCCTGGCCTCCGGCTTCGGTGTCGACCATGACGTCGTCGGCAAGACCGTGTGGGCCGTCTTCACGAAACCAGCTCCTCCCTGAACTCACCCACGGATCGGCCCCGCCAGGACTCCGGCGGGGCCGACCGCCATCGCTCCGGGCTCTAGGAGCCCAGGATCGTCGTGAGGAACTCCCCGGTCCACGCCAGCAGTTCGCGGCCGACCACCGGCTTGCCGCCGATCCTGCCCGCCATGGGGCGGGGGACCAGGAGCTGGTGGGCGGTCGGCTTGATGACCGTCTTGGGGTGGAGCCGCTTCAGACGCAGCTCCTGGGACTCGCGGAGCTCCACCGGGGCGAAGCGGATGTTCGCGCCCTGGAGGACGATCTCGCCGACCCCGCAGGCGCGCGCCAGCATCCGCAGACCGGCGACCAGGAGGAGGTTCTCGACCGGTTCGGGGAGCTTGCCGTAGCGGTCGGTGAGCTCCTCGCGCACCGCCCTGATGTCGTCCTCCGTGTTGGCGGAGGCGATCGAGCGGTACGCCTGGAGGCGCAGCCGCTCACCGGGTGCGTAGTCGTGCGGCACATGGGCGTCGACCGGGAGCTCGATCTTGACCTCCAGCGGGGGTTCCTCCCCGGTGCTTCCGTCGACCGCCGCCCGGTAGTCGGCCACCGCCTCACCGACCATCCGGATGTAGAGGTCGAAGCCGACGCCCGCGATGTGGCCGGACTGCTCGCCGCCGAGCAGGTTCCCGGCGCCCCGGATCTCCAGGTCCTTCATCGCCACGTACATGCCCGCGCCCATCTCCGTGTGCTGGGCGATGGTCGCCAGACGCTCGTGGGCGGTCTCGGTGAGCGGCTTCTCCGGCGGGTACAGGAAGTAGGAGTAGCCCCGGTCCCGGCCACGGCCGACGCGTCCGCGCAGCTGGTGGAGCTGGGAGAGGCCGAAGTTGTCGCCGCGCTCCACGATCAGCGTGTTGGCGTTGGAGATGTCGATGCCGGACTCGACGATCGTCGTCGAGACCAGCACGTCGAACTTCTTCTCCCAGAAGTCCACGACGACCTGTTCCAGGGCGCTCTCGCCCATCTGCCCGTGCGCCGTGGCGATACGGGCCTCCGGCACGATCTCACGGAGCCGGGCGGCCGCACGGTCGATGGACTCGACCCGGTTGTGGATGTAGAAGACCTGGCCCTCACGCAGCAGTTCACGGCGGACGGCGGCGCCGATCTGCTTCTCGTCGTACGGCCCGACGAAGGTGAGCACGGGGTGGCGCTCCTCCGGCGGCGTCGTGATCGTCGACATCTCGCGGATACCGGTGACGGCCATCTCCAGCGTACGGGGGATGGGGGTGGCCGACATGGTCAGGACGTCGACGTTGGCGCGGAGCTTCTTCAGCTGCTCCTTGTGCTCGACGCCGAAGCGCTGCTCCTCGTCCACGATGACCAGGCCGAGGTCCTTGAACCTCGTCTCGGCGGAGAAGAGGCGGTGCGTGCCGATGACGAGGTCGACCGAGCCGTCCCTGAGCCCTTCGAGCGTGGACTTCGACTCCGTCTCGGACTGGAAACGGCTCAGCGCCCGCACGTTGACGGGGAACTGGGCGTACCGCTCGGTGAACGTACCGAAGTGCTGCTGGACGAGGAGCGTCGTCGGTACGAGTACGGCGACCTGCTTGCCGTCCTGGACCGCCTTGAACGCCGCGCGCACGGCGATCTCCGTCTTGCCGTAGCCGACGTCGCCGCAGACCAGCCGGTCCATGGGGACCGTCTTCTCCATGTCCTCCTTGACCTCGGCGATCGTGGAGAGCTGGTCGGGCGTCTCCGCGTACGGGAAGGCGTCCTCCAGTTCGCGCTGCCACGGGGTGTCCGGGGAGAAGGCGTGCCCGGGGGCCGCCATCCGCGCGGAGTACAGCTTGATCAGGTCGGCGGCGATCTCCTTGACCGCCTTCTTGGCGCGCTGCTTGGTCTTGGTCCAGTCGGCGCCGCCGAGCCGGTGCAGGGTCGGGGCCTCGCCGCCGACGTACTTGGTGACCTGCTCCAGCTGGTCGGTGGGGATGTAGAGCCGGTCGCCGGGCTGGCCGCGCTTGGCGGGGGCGTACTCGACGAGGAGGTACTCACGGGTGGCGTTCTGCACCGTGCGCTGCACCATCTCGACGTAGCGGCCCACACCGTGCTGCTCGTGGACGATGTAGTCGCCCGCCTCCAGCGTCAGCGGGTCGATCGTCTTGCGGCGGCGGGCCGGCATCCGGCCGAGGTCCTTGGTGGCCGTGCGCTGGCCGGTCAGGTCGGTCTCGGTCAGCACGGCGAGCTTGAGTGCCGGATCGACGAAGCCCTGGTCGACGGCCCCGCAGGAGACGTGGACGACGGAGGGCGTGAGCTCGGCCAGGTGCTGGTCGAGGCGGGCCGGGATGCCCTCGCCGCCCAGGACCTCGACGGTACGGGCGGCCGGCCCCTGGCCCTCGGTGACGTACACCGTGCGCCAGCCCTCCGCGAGCCAGCCCTTGGTGTCGGCGAGCGCGCGGGCGGTGTCGCCGCGGTAGGACTCCGGGGCGCGCATACGGAGTTTGAGGGTGTCCTCGTCCAGCTCGTCGTCGGCGGCGAACGGGGAGACGGACCACCACATCATGTCCAGCTCGCGGGCCCGGTCGCGGACGTCCGCGATGCCACGGAGCGAGGCGGCGCCGACGTCGATCGGGGCCTCGCCGCCCCCCGCCGTGGCCGCCCAGGACGCCTGGAGGAACTCCTGGCTCGTGGCGACCAGGTCGGTCGCCCGCCTGCGCACCCGCTCCGGGTCGCAGACGACCGCCATCGAGCCCTTCGGCAGGACGTCGATCAACAGCTCCATGTCGTCCACCAGCACCGGGGCGAGGGACTCCATGCCCTCGACGGCGATCCCCTCGGCGATCTTGTTCAGCAGCTCACCCAGCTCGGGATGCGCCTCGGCCAGGGCGGCGGCCCGCCCGCGTACCTCGTCCGTCAGCAGCAGCTCCCGGCAGGGCGGCGCCCACAGACCGTGCGCCGCGACCTCGAGCGACCGCTGGTCCGCGACCTTGAAGTACCGGATCTCCTCGACGTCGTCGCCCCAGAACTCCACCCGCAGGGGGTGTTCCTCGGTCGGCGGGAAGACGTCCAGGATTCCCCCGCGTACGGCGAACTCGCCCCGCTTCTCGACCAGTTCCACCCGGGAGTACGCGGCGGCCGCGAGCGCCTCGACGACCTCACCCAGATCGGCGCTCCGCCCGCTGCGCAGCGCCACGGGCTCCAGATCGCCGAGCCCCTTGACCTGCGGCTGGAGCACCGAGCGCACGGGGGCGACGATCACGCTGACCGGCCCGGTCTCCGGGTCGTCCTGCCGGGGGTGCGCCAGCCTGCGCAGCACGGCGAGGCGGCGGCCCACGGTGTCCGAGCGCGGCGAGAGCCGTTCGTGGGGCAGCGTCTCCCAGGACGGGAACTCCGCGACGGTGTCCGGCGGCAGCAGCGTCCGCAGCGCAGCCGCCAGGTCCTCCGCCTCCCGGCCGGTCGCGGTCACGGCCAGGACGGTCCGGCCGGTCTCGCGGGCCAGCGCGGCCACGGCGAAGGGGCGGGCGGCCGAGGGGCCCACCAGGTCGACGTGCATGCGGTGGCCGTCGGCTGCGGCCTTCACCGCTTCGGAGAGCGCCGGGTCACGTACGACGACATCCAGCAGACCGTGCAGGCTCATGAAGGGCTTCCGTCCGGGGTACGGGGGTGTACTGGCAGCCGGCTGCTGCCAGGGGCGACGCGCCGTCCCCGGCCGGGGGCAGCGCGAAGGGCCCGGCACGTGGGACGGGCCGGGGTTCCAGACTACGACTCCCCTGCGACAGCCGCTCCCGCAGCCGCCTCGCGCCGGGGCCGGAACCGGCCACCGGTCAGCCGGACGCCGGTCCCGGAACGGCCGGGTGGCGAGCCCGCGAAGCGGCCGGCCCCGGGACGTCCGGAGGGACGTCCCGGGGCCGGCCGCGTCACCCTGCTGCGGCCACCGTCACCCGTCGGTGGCGATCGCGTTCAGGACGTTCATCCGGCCCGCCCGGAAAGCGGGGACCAGTGCGGCGAACAGTCCGACGAAGGCCGAGGCGACGAAGACCGAGAGGATCGTCGGCCACGGGATCTCCAGGACACCGAGACCTTCCAGGGCCAGCAGCTTCTGGGCCGAGGTGCCCCACCCCATGCCCAGGCCGAGGCCGAGCAGGGCTCCGAAGAGCGCGATGACCACGGACTCCAGCCGGATCATCCGGCGCAGCTGGCGGCGTGAGAGGCCGATGGCCCGCATGAGACCGATCTCGCGGGTCCGCTCGACCACCGACAGGGCGAGGGTGTTCACCACCCCGAGCACCGCGACGATGATCGCCAGGGCCAGCAGGCCGTACACGATGTTGAGCAGCTGGCCGATCTGGTCCTTGAGGTCCTGCTTGAAGTCCGCCTGGTTCTGCACCTTGTACTGCGGGTACTCGGCGAGCGAGCTCTTGAGGGCCGCGTACGCCTCCTTCTCCTCGCCGTCCCGCGCCGTGGCGAACATGAGCATGTTCTTCGGCATCCTGTCGGCGGGGACGTACTTCTCGGCGGTCCCGGTGTGGATGTACATCGCACCCTTGTCGACGTTGGTCTCGTCCGAGGTGATCGCGGCGACCTTCAGCTTCGCCGTCTCACCGGCCTTGAACGCGACCGTCATCTCGTCCCCGACCTTGATCCTGTGCCGGGTCGCGAAGTCGTCTCCGACCGACATGGAGTCCTCGCCGTACGCGGCGGCCAGATCGCCGGCGACGGTGGTGCGCCGCAGGTCGTCCCGGTACGTCGGGTCGGCGGCGACGACCTCCTCGTCCTCCGTCGTGCCGCCGGGGGCGGTCAGCTTCGCGCTGAGGACCTTGTACTGGGTGATGTGCTCCATCCCGGGCGCGCTCTCCATGGCCTGCGCGGCCTGCGGGACGATCAGCTGGCCGGTGGCCGACTGGACGATGAAGTCGGCGCCGACCGACCTGTCGAGCTCCTCGGTCGCGGAGGCCACCATCGAGGAACCGACGACCGAGAGACAGGCCACCAGGGCCAGGCCGATCATCAGGGCCGCGCCGGTCGCTCCCGTACGCCGCGGGTTGCGCAGCGCGTTGCGCTCCGCGAGCCGCCCGACCGGGCCGAACATCCGCAGCACGACCACGCTGAGCGCCCGCACCACGAACCCGGCGAGCAGCGGGCCGATCACGACGAAGCCGATGAGGGTCAGGACGACGCCCAGGCCGAGGAAGAGCGAACCCTCGCTCGCCTTCGCGGCCCGCGTGGTCGCCCACAGGGCCGCGCCGCCGCCGAGGGTGAGCACCAGGCCGATGCCGGCCCGGACGCGGCCGGACCTGGAGTCCGCCGGGGTTCCGGCGTCGCGCAGGGCCGCCATCGGGGAGACCTTGCCGGCCCGGCGGGCGGGCACGTAGGCGGCGAGGACGGTGACGAAGACGCCGAGCACGAGCCCGAGGGCCGGGGTCGTCCAGGCGATGGTGAGGTCCTTGGTGGACAGCTCCATACCGACGGCGCCCATGAGCTTCATCAGGCCGACGGCGAGCCCGATGCCCGCACCGACCCCGAGGATCGAGCCGACGATCCCCAGGAGCACCGCTTCGACCAGCACCGACCGGTTGACCTGCTTGCGGCTGGAGCCGATGGCCCGCATCAGGCCGATCTCGCGGGTGCGCTGGGCCACCAGCATCGAGAAGGTGTTGACGATGAGGAAGATGCCGACGAGGAAGGCGATTCCGGCGAAGCCGAGCATCGCGTACTTCATCACGTCGAGGAAGGAGCCCATGGAGTCCTTGTTGGCCGCCGCGGCCTCGTCCTGGGTCTGGAGCTTGTAGGCCCCCGGGTCGCCCAGTGCGGCGGCGACGTCGTTCTTCAGCCGGGTGTCGGCCACGCCTGGTTCGGCGGCGACGGAGACGTGGGTGAAGACGTCGGCAGCGCCCAGCAGCTTCCGCTGGGCGGTGGCCGTGTCGAAGAAGACGACGGCCGCGCCCGGGTTGCTCACGGTGAAGGCGGCGATGCCGCTGATCCTCGCCGTGATGTCACCGGTGACCGCGACGGTGCGCAGCTCGTCACCGATCTCCAGGCCGTGCTTCTCCGCGGTGTCGGCGTCGACCATCACCTCGGTGGGGCCGCGCGGGGCGTGGCCGGAGGCGATCTCCATGGAACGCAGGTCGTTGCGCGTCCAGTTGGCGGCGATGGTGGGGGCACCCGTCTCGGAGCCCATGTTCTTGTTGTCGCCGTCGACGACCGTGACGGACAAGCTGGAGACACCGCCTTCGGCGTGCTCCACCCCGTCGGCCTTCTCGATCCGGTCGAGTACGGAGGCGGGCAGCGCTTCGGGCCTGCCGTTCTCCGGCAGGTCGTCGGCGTCACCGGCCGCCTTGGGGCTGACGGTGACGTCGGCCGCCGAAGCCGCGAAGAGCTTGTCGAACGTGGTGTTCATGGTGTCGGTGAAGACGAGCGTGCCGCACACGAACGCCACCGAGAGGAGGACCGCGACGGCGGAGAGCGCCATGCGTCCCTTGTGCGCGAGGAAGTTGCGCGCCGAGGTCTTGAGGACGGTCACGAGGTACGCCCCCGTGCGTCGAAGTGCTTCATGCGGTCGAGGACCTGGTCGGCGGTCGGGTTCAGCATCTCGTCGACGATGGAACCGTCCGCGAGATACAGCACCCGGTCCGCGTAGGAGGCCGCCACCGGGTCGTGGGTGACCATGACGATGGTCTGGCCGAGGTCGTCGACGGACCTGCGCAGGAAGGACAGCACCTCGGCGCCGGCCCGTGAGTCCAGGTTGCCGGTGGGCTCGTCTCCGAAGATGATGTCCGGCTGCGAGGCGAGGGCGCGGGCCACCGCGACGCGCTGCTGCTGGCCGCCGGAGAGCTCGGTCGGCCGGTGCTTCAGCCGGTCGGAGAGGCCGACGGTCTCCACGACCTGGCGCAGCCAGGCGGCCTCGGGCCTGCGGCCCGCGATGTCCATCGGCAGCGTGATGTTCTCCAGCGCGTTGAGCGTCGGGAGCAGGTTGAACGCCTGGAAGATGAAGCCGATCCGGTCCCTGCGGAGCTGGGTGAGCTTCTTGTCCTTGAGCTTGGTGATCTCGGTCTCGTCGAGGTGGATCTCGCCGGAGGTCACCGTGTCGAGGCCGGCGAGGCAGTGCATGAGGGTCGACTTCCCCGAACCGGAAGGCCCCATGATCGCCGTGAACTGCCCGCGAGCGATGTCGACGTCGACATGGTCGAGTGCGACGACCCGGGTCTCCCCCGCCCCGTACGCCTTGACGACCTGGCGCGCTCGCGCAGCGACGGCCGTACGCCCTCCAGTGCCCCCGTGCCTGGGTTTGGTCACAGCCGTTGTCACGGTATTTCTCCTAAGTCGGTGGATGACTGGACGTCTCTGTGTACGTCTTGAGTCTTTCGGGAGGAGGGGGTCCCGCGCGCTGGTGCCCGGCGCAGTCTTCGGGTGGGGTTTTCCCCACCCCGCCCTCTGCGGCCTGCCCGCCCCCCGCGGTGTATGACCACGGTAAAGAAGCGGCCCTCACCGCCACGTCCTCCGGCGGGAGGAACGACCCCTGGGCCCAACTGCGGAGCTACCCCTAGGGGTTTCCGCCTCCGGGAGGAGCCCCGGGTAGGGGGCGGACCGGGATTCCGGCGAACCGGCCCGCTCCTCCCCTCCCGTCGCGGGCGGGCGGGTGAGACAGTGTTCCGGGAAATACATGCATGGGGAAAGGAAAATCGGTGACCGGCACGGGGGACGGAGACGTGGGCGCGGACGGCGCGAAAGACCTGAGAGGCAGGGAAGGCAGGGAAGGTACGGGAGGCAGGGGCACCCAGGGCACGGCGCCGGCGCTCCCGTCACCACCCGCCGAAGGCCCCGCCCCACCACACCCCGGGGCCGCCGCCCCGTCGTCGCCGCCCTCATGCTCGGCATGGCACTCGCCGCCATCGACGGCACGATCGTCTCCACCGCCGTCCCCCAGATCGTCGGCGACCTCGGCGGATTCGCCGTGTTCTCCTGGCTGTTCTCCGGCTATCTCCTGGCCGTGACCGTCACCCTCCCCGTCTACGGGAAGCTCTCCGACACCTTCGGCCGCAAACCGGTCCTGGTCGCCGGCATCGTCCTCTTCCTCGTCGGCTCGGTGCTCTGCGCCCTGGCCTGGAACATGGCGGCCCTGATCGCCTTCCGCGTCATCCAGGGCCTCGGCGGCGGCGCGCTCCAGGGCACGGTGCAGACCGTCGCGGCCGACCTCTACCCGCTCAGGGAACGCCCCAGGATCCAGGCGAAGCTGTCGACCGTGTGGGCCACGTCGGCGGTCGCGGGGCCGGCTGCCGGCGGGCTGCTCGCGACGTACGCGGACTGGCGCTGGATCTTCCTGATCAACCTGCCGGTCGGCGCCGTCGCGCTCTGGCTGGTCGTCCGGCACTTCCACGAACCGGCCCGCCCCCGCACCGGTGCCCCCCTGCGTATCGACTGGGCGGGCGCCCTCGCCGTCTTCGCGACCGGCGTCCTCCTGCTCACCGCGCTCGTCCAGGGCGGCGTCGCCTGGCCGTGGCTCTCGGCACCCTCGCTCGGGCTGCTGGGCGCGAGCGCCGCACTCGCCGCGCTCACCGTCGTCATCGAGCGGCGCGCCGCCGACCCGATCATCCCGGGCTGGGTCTGGAAGCGGCGCACCATCGCCTCCGTCAACCTGGCCCTCGGCGCGATGGGGCTGCTCATGGTGGCCCCCACCGTGTTCCTTCCGACGTACGCCCAGTCGGTCCTGGGCCTCGGCCCGATCGCCGCCGGTTTCGTGCTCTCCGTCATGACACTGAGCTGGCCGGTCTCGGCGGCCTTCTCCAACCGGGTCTACAACCGCATCGGCTTCCGGCTCACCGCCGTCATCGGCATGAGCGCCACCCTGCTGATCCTGCTCGCCTTCCCGCTGCTGCCGTATCCCGGCTCGGCCTGGCAGCCCGCCCTGATCATGCTGCTGCTCGGCGCGGCGCTCGGGCTGTTCCAGCTCCCGCTGATCGTCGGCGTCCAGTCCACGGTCGGCTGGTCCGAGCGCGGTACGACGACGGCCTCCGTACTGTTCTGCCGCCAGGTCGGCCAGAGTCTCGGCGCCGCGCTCTTCGGGGCCGTCGCCAACGGGGTGCTCGCCTCCCGGCTGGCCGACGCCCCGGTCACCGGGCTCCCCCGCGACCTGGACGCGATATCCCACGCGCTCGGCGATCCGGGCTCGCTCTCCGCCGAGGCGACGGACTACCTGCGGCGGGCCGTCGACGCGGCGGTCGACCACGTCTACCTCGGCGCCGCGGGGGCCGCCGCACTCGCCCTGCTGGTCCTCGTCTTCGTCACCCCGCGCCGCTTCCCGGTCCTGGACGAGGACACCGGCAACGCCACGCCGACAGCGCGCGGGTAGTCCGGACCCGGCCGCCCCGCCCCGGGACCCGGCTCCCCGGACGGGGCTGCGTCCTACTCCTCCCGCGCCCCCGGCCCTCCACGCCCGGTGAGCGCCGCGAGCGAGTTGCGTACGTGCGTCATGTGCGCCTGCGCCTCCTCGCGGCCCTCCTCGTGCTCCCGCAGAATCCGTTCCGTCTCCCGCACCACCCGCTCCTCGCGCACCCGGGCTTCCGCGATCAGCTCGGCCGCCCGCGCCTCGGCGTCCTCCTGGCCGTGCCGGGCGGCCTCCTCGGCCTCAGCGAGCGCGCGTTTCGCCTCCGCCAGGACGGCCTCCGCCCGCTCGGCCAGCTCCGTCTCGCGCGCGAGAGCCACCGCCTCCCGTTCCGCCAGCTCCACCGCCGCCGCCTTCGACCGCTCGGAGTGCTCCTGCTCCTGGTGGGACAGCACGCCCGCCGTACGCCGCCGGGTCTCCGCCATCGCGTCGTCCGCGGCCCCGCGCACCTGGGCGGCCTCCTTGCGCGCGGCGGCCAGGGTCTCGTCGGCGGAGCGCCGGGCCTCGGTCAGCACCGCGAGAGCGTGTGCCTCGGCAGCCGCGCGCACCTTCTCGGCCTGCTCCCGGGCCGCCTCGCGCGCGGCCCGGCCCGCCGCGTCCGCCGCGTCCCGAAGCGCCTGCCCGTCCTCCTGGGCGGCACCCCGGGCGGCCTCCGCCTCGCTCTCCGCGAGCGCCAGGATCTGCTGGGCCCGCTCCCCGAGCGAGGCGTACGTCTGAGGAGCGAGCGAGGCGACGGCCTCGGCGAGCCGCGCCGACTCGGCCGCCAGTTCCCCGGCGAGATCCGTCAGCCGGGAGAACCGCTCGAAGGCGGCGTCGCGCTCCGCGGACAGGGCGGCCACGGTCCGGTCCACCTGCTCCGGACGGTATCCACGCCCCCTCACCCCGTCGAAGCCCTGCGCGGACCCCGGTGCAGCACTCATCCTTGAAGCCTCTCTCCGACACTCCGACACTCCGCCCACCGGCAATGCGTCAAGGGTGCGGCATTTGGTACGGAAGTCGGACTCGACCAGCCGTATTCAGGACGTAAGCGATGGGCATCACAGAGCCCGGACGGGGAGGCGCCGGCCCCTTCCGGGTACCGGGCACCTCCTTCCGGCCTCTGCCACAACGGGACAGGTCAGAGCAGTCCGTCCCACATCTGCTCCAGCAGCACCGACCACCAGCTCTCCGGGGACGCGAGCGCCGCCGGATCGAGGGCCGCCAACTGTGCCTGGAAGTCGACGGTCCAGCGGCCCGCCTGTTCGGGGTCGAGCCCGAAGCGCAGCCGCCACATCCGGCCGAGCAACGCCATCGAGCGCACGAACTCCGGCAGCCCGGTGTTCACGAACTGCGGGGTCACCGACCGCCCGCCAGGACCCGCCTCGACCGGCACGGCCACGATGTTCGCCGTGCCGTACTGGACACAGACCGCCCGGCCGAAGTCGGTGCCCATCACGAGGTACGAGCCCGCGTCGGGGGCCGCCGGCACCTGACGCTGCGCGGCCAGCTCGGCCAGCGTCGGCACCACCGGCTGACCCGGCTGCGCCCAGAAGAACGGCCCGAAATCGGCGGGCAGACCGGCCCACACCAGCGTCCGCCCCACGACCTCGGGCACACCCTGGCGGGAGACGGCCCGCTGATCGAAACGGAGCACGCCCCGCGGCCCGAAGACGTGCGCCAGCTCCTCCGCCAGCGCCTCGGGAGGCAGCGGAGCAGCGGGCTGCGTCTGCGGCAGAGGCGCCCGCACCGGAGCCGGCCGCGCCGGGCCGTCGGCCACCTGGTGGAGCTCGCCCTGATGCGTCAGCAGATGCCGCATGCCCTGCTGACGGCTCGTGTGGTCGGCACCGTACGGAGCGACGCTGGTGATCCGCACCTGCGGCCAGGTCTCACGGATCATCCGCGCGCAGTAGCCGCCGGGCAGTTCGCACGACTCCAGTTCGGTGTGCAGCTCGATGACCTGCTGAGGCGGCACGTTCATGGCCCGCAGCTCGTGCAGCATCTGCCACTCGGGGTGCGGAGTGCCGGGCGCCGAGCGGCGGATCAGCTGCTGCTCACTGCCGTCGGGCGCGCGGAAGCGCAGCACGGCCTGGTAACCGGGCCCGACGGTCGGGACACCGATCGGCCGCTGCGGATAGCCGTACGCGGCGGGCGCCGGGACGTGCGGGTCCGGCGGCGGTACGGGACCGGGGGTTCCGCCCCCGGCATTCCGGGCGGACCGGGCGGGCCCGGGGGCCGGGGGGCGGCGGCAGCGCCGACACCCGGTCCGGCGAACATCGTCTGCGCGTGATGCACCCCGCCACCGGGCGGCGGCGTGGCACCACCGGGCGCACCGGGAGCCCCGGGCGGGCCCGGAAGGCCGGGGGGCCGGGGCGCGTTGTGCGCACCGGGTGCACCGGGCGGGCCGGGCGGGGCCGGGGGCCTGGGGCCGCCCAGGCTCGCGTCGGCGAACATCGTCTGCGCGTGGTGCACCCCGCCACCGGGCGGCGGCGTGGCACCACCGGGCGGACCAGGCGGACCGGGCGGCTGCGGTGCGCCGGGCGGGTCGAGCTGCTGGACGAGCCGGGTCGGTGCGTAACCACCCGCCGGAGCCCCGGGCGCACCCGGTCCGGAAGGCGGCGGCGTGGCTCCCGGACGCAGACCCGGGGTGCCGGGGGCACCGGCGGCGGCGGGGGCGTCGGGCCCGTCCCCCGCGCCCCGCGCGGGGGTACAGCGGCCTTGCCGGTGGCCAGGTCCGCGATGTCACCGGGACCGGTCGGCCCGGGCGCGGGCCCGTCCTGACCGGGTGCGCCGACAACCGGGGAGACCGCGGTCCTGGGCAGCCGGCTCCCACCGGGCATCAGCGCGGTCGGCGCCTCGGCAGGTACGACCGGTGACGGCGCCTCCTCGTCGTCGGCACCCGAGAGCGGCGGCGCGAACACGGTGACCGGCAGACCGACCGCACCCGCGTCGGGGTCGGCGTTGGTGTCGGTGCCCGCCCACGGCGTGGCCCCGGAGGGCACGCCGGACGGGGAAGCGGGCGGGGAAGCGGGCACACCGTCGGCAGCCGTCGGCTCGTGGTCGCCCTGACCGCCCGCGGCGGGCCGCGGCAGCGCCGGGCCCCCCGGTGAAGAAGCGCCACCCGGGGAAGCGGGCGCGGGTGCGGCGGGAGAGGGCCCGGCGTCCAGTGGGGTGGCCTGCGAAGGCGGGCCACCCGCGTCTACTTCCGCGCGCCGGTCCGGGATGCCCACCCTGTCGGCGGCCTCCTGGAACCACTCGGGCGGGGTCAGCAGGAACGACGTCTGGTTCAGGTCGATCCGTTGCGCGGGCACCGCGGCGGCCGGCGCGTGCTCGGACCCGCCGTACTCCTCCTCGTACCGCCGGATCACCTCACCGACCGCGATCCCCGGCCACAGCGTGGCCTCACCGCTGTCGCGGGCGATCACGAGCCGGTGGCGTCCGCCGTCGGAGACCGGGCCGTCCGCCCGGTCCTCGGCCCACACCACGAACCCCAGCTCGAACTCGCGTACGCACACCTCTCGGTGCTGGTACCCGGGCACATCGCCGTTGACCCACTCGTCCGCACGCTCCTGCGCCTGTGCGAAGGTCACCATCGCGCTCACCCCTCCACCGGGACGGCGCGCGCGAAGCCGCCGTCCACCATCAGGTTCGCCACGGTCTCCAGCTCCGGGGGATTTCCCGCCAGCCGCTGGAGGAAGACGTCGAAGTCCGCGCCGCAGGGCAGCAGCAGCCGGTCGACGCGGTCCTGCACGCTCCACCCGTCCTGGTCCCGCGCGTCGTCGTACGCGCAGAACCAGACCGAGCCGGTGTCCCGGCCCCGCACCTTCACCGCGAGGATGCCGCCCTGGACGAAGGCGACGCCCAGGTAGTCCTTGGTGAAGTGGTCGCGCAGACACTTGTTGACGTACTGGAGGTCGTTCACCGCAGCCTCTTCACGCACCGTGAAGAAGGGCTGGTCGACCAGGAGACCGAGCTCCGCGTCCAGCGCCGCGCCCACCGGGGCCGAACCGCCCGCGGCCTTCAGGAACGAGCGGTAGGCACCCGGCAGCCGGTACCCGAGGTCCTCCTCGACGCCCTGTACCTGCTGCTCGCTGACCGCCACCGACCCCTTGGGCAGCCGGAAGTGCGGGGGGCGCGTCTCCTGAAGGGGCCGCGTACCGCGCCGGTGGTGGTCGACCGCGGCCGTCGCCATGCCACCGTGATGGCGCAGCAGCGCCTTCACCTCGACCGGCACGAGCTCCATCCGCCGCCCGCCCGGCACGTGGTGCCAGGTCCAGCCGTGCGGAGTCGCCACCGCAGGGATCGTGTCCCACAGCTCATGACCGCTCGCCGCCAGCGCGGCGTTGGCCGACACGTAGTCGGTCAGCCGGAGCTCGTCGATACCGAAGCCCGGGGCGGATCGGCGATCTCGGCGACGGCACGGGCATACGGTGTGAGTTCCGGATAGCCGTTGCCGTCCATGCGCACACCTCTGGGGTGGCGGGAGGCCCGCACCGGGTCGGGGAAGTGCACGACCTGCCCGGCGTAGGCCGCGTTCGGTGGCGCGGCTTGCTGCCCGAGCCGACCTGTCGTCATGGCGGTTGCCCCCTGCTGCGTCCGGTGATTCCCCCCAGCCTATGCCGTGGGGCAACAGGGGGTCCCGCCCGTCCGATCCGGTCACCAACCGTCACGGCCAGGTGACGTATGAGCGACGGTCCTGACACTTCCGACGACACGCGGACACGTTTCACCGACCCAGCTTCCCGACGCCCCGGCACATTTGGCAGGCTGTCACCGCAACTCGGGGGCGTGCACACCTGCAGTACCGCTGCCGGCACGGGAGGGATGCAAGCACCATGAACACAGCACCGACAGTCACATCCGGGGACCCGAGGCTCAGCTGGCGCGGCACCGACGCCGGCCGGACACCTCACCTGCATCACCGCCGCGACGGCATCCTGCCCGCCGTGGCCGCTGCCCTGTCCGTCCGCGGCGAGACGCTGACCTGCACCGCGGGCAAGGGCGACCGGCCCCCGGTGCTGCACCCGCTCGTCCAGGACTTCCTGGACGCCCTGACCAGCGGAGAGCGCGAGCGCTTCACCGGCCGCTGCCCCGAAGCGATACTGCTTTCGCGGCAGCTCACCGCCGTCGACGCGGGCCGCTCCAAGCGGGCCCAGCGCAAACCGCTCACCAACGGAGAGGCCCGCCGCGCCCTGAAGCACTCCCGCATCACCGCGCGGCGCATCCGCGAGGACGGCGATCCGCTCCACGGCACCTACGCCGCGCCCTGCCGCTCCTGCGCGGCGATGCTCGCGCACTTCGGCGTGCGTCCGGTCGACCTCACCGCCACCGGGGCGGCCACCACCGCCGAGAAGGGCTGACGGCACCGCCATGCAGGACCGAACCGGGCTCCCCGCCCAGCCCGACCGGCACAGCACCACCCGCTTCCCCGTCGCTGTCGACGCCGCACTGCGCCAGGCGGGCTGGCAGCCGGGGCGCTGGGACATCCGGCAGGCCGAGGAGTGGGCCGACGCGCTGCGCTCCCACGCCTCACCGGCCGGCCACCGGCACGCCGTGTTCCCGGCGGCGGTCGAGGTCTGGGCCGAGTTCGGCGCCCTGCTCATCACCACGTCCGCACCCGGCCGGCAGATCGCGCCCGCCGCCGTGCGCGTCGACCCGCTGTGCGGTCTGCACCTGGCCCGCACCCTGGGCGACCTGGGGCGGGCGCTGGAGACCGAGATCAGCCCGCTCGGCGAGGAGGGCGAGGGCCAGGCGGTGCTCGCCATCGACAGCGAGGGCCGCGTCTACAGCGTCGACCACACCGGTGACTGGTACCTCGGCGCGGACATCGACCAGGCGCTGACCACTCTGGTCACCGGCGCCCAGCCGGCCAGACTCACCTCGGCCTGACGCACCTCAGCCGGACTCACCGCCGGGCGGACCGGGCCGGCGCGCTGCTACGCGGGCCTGCGGTCCGGCAGCACCGCCGACACCCGGAAGCCGCCCGCGTCCGTCGGCCCCGACACGAAGATGCCTCCGAGACCGAGCACCCGCTCCCTCATGCCCACCAGGCCGTTCCCGCCACTGGGCAGCCCCGCGTCGGACGCTCCGCCGTCCGACGGGCCGTTCTCCACCTGCATGGCGACCTCCGCGCCGCGGTGCGCGAGCCGCACCCAGGTCGTGGCGCCTGCCGCGTGCTTGTGCACGTTCGTCAGAGCCTCCTGCACCACCCGGTACGCGGTCTGCTCGACCTCCGGCGCGTACGGGCGCAGCTCGCCCTCCACGGACAGCTCCACCGTCATCCCCGCCTCGCGGGACTGCGCGACGAGCAGCCTCACCTCGTCCAGCCGGGGCCCGTCCTCCGCCGCCAGGGCGGCAGCGGCGGCAGCGGCCCGGCCCACCGAGGCGAGAGGCACCCGGCCCGCGGGCGCGGCGGACATGGTGTCCCCGCTGCGCAGCACGCCCAGCATCTCGCGCAGTTCCGTCAACGCCTGCCGCCCCATGTCGCCCACCAGCGCCGCGTTCCGCACGGCCTTCGCCGGGTCCTTCGGGGCCACGGCCTGAAGCGCCGCGGCGTGCACCACCATCAGACTCACCCGGTGCGCGACCACGTCGTGCATCTCGCGGGCGATCCGCGTCCGTTCCTCCGTACGCGCCCACTCGGCCCGCTCCTCGGCCCGGTCGGCCAGCAGGGACAGCTCCCGTTCCAGCGAGTCGGCGCGCTCCCGCAAGCTCTCCATGAGCCGTCTTCGCGCCCCTATATAGAGGCCGAACAGCAGGGGCGGCGCGCTCAGCCCCACGGACATGAAGAGGGACACCAGCGGTACGTACCAGTCACCACCGGGGCCGAAGCCGGCTCCCTCGGTGACGCTCTGGCGCAGCCGTACGTACGTGACGATGAAGGTGCCGACCAGCGACATCCCCGTCAGTACGACCGTGATCCTGCGCGGCACGTCGGACGCGGCCAGCGTGTACAGGCCGACGATGCCCATCAGGAAGCCCATCTCGGCCGGTGTCGTCGCGATCGACACCAGCACCACGGCGATCGGCCACCGCCTGCGCACGAGCAGCACCGAGCCCGCCAGCAGCCCGAACAGCACACCGAACGGGACCGGAAGCCCGGTCTCGCCGGCGAACACCACCCCCTCGAGCGCGCACTCCAGCGCCGAGAACGACGCCAGTCCCACATCCAGGGCGGCACCGCGCCGCCGCCTCCACCACCAGTAGCCGCGGGTGGTCAGCCCCGCCGCTTCCCGGTCTGCCCCCGTTGCGGTCATGGCGTCCAGCCTACGGGCGGGCGCACCTCATTTTCGGGTGACCCGGGCCCGGGTGACATCACCGTCGCGGGGAGGGCGCTCGGTACGGCATAGTGTTGGGTGCCGATCCGGGCGGCGGACGCGATGTCCCGTACGTTCGGGTCGTTCCCCCATGGTGTAATTGGCAGCACAGTAGCTTTTGGTGCTATTTGTCCGGGTTCGAGTCCTGGTGGGGGAGCTGTACCTTTCGGGCTCCGACCTTCACGGTCGGGGCCCGCGCTCATGTCCGCCCCACGCACCCCCGGTATCCTGCGGATGTCCACCACCCGAAGCCGAAGGGCACATCCGTGAGCGCCACCAGCCCGGCAGCCGTCGTCGTCCTTGCAGCGGGTGAGGGCACCCGCATGAAGTCGAAGACCCCCAAGGTCCTGCACGAGATCTCCGGGCGCTCGCTCGTCGGACATGTCGTCGCCGCCTCCCGCGAACTCCGCCCCCACCACCTCGTCGTGGTCGTCGGCCACGCGGCCGAGCGGGTCACCGCCCACCTCGCCGCCGGTGACGCCCCCGTGCGCACCGCGTTCCAGGCCGAGCGCAACGGCACCGGGCACGCCGTCCGGATGGGGCTCGAAGAGCTCGGCGGCGCCGTCGACGGCACGGTGATCGTCGTCTGCGGCGACACCCCTCTGCTCTCCGGCGAGACCCTCGCCGCGCTCGCCGCCACGCACGACGCCGACGCCAACGCCGTCACCGTGCTGACCGCCGAGGTCCCGGACTCCACCGGCTACGGCCGCATCGTCCGCGACGCGGCCAGCGGAGCCGTCACCGGGATCGTCGAGCACAAGGACGCCACGGACGCCCAGCGGGCCATCCGGGAGATCAACTCCGGGGTGTTCGCCTTCGACGGGCGTCTGCTCGCGGACGCGCTCGGCAAGGTCCGCACGGACAACAGCCAGGGCGAGGAGTACCTCACCGACGTGCTGTCGATCCTGCGTGAGGCCGGGCACCGCGTGGGCGCCTCGGTCGCCGCGGACCACCGCGAGATCCTCGGCATCAACAACCGGGTCCAGCTGGCCGAGGCCAGGCGGCTGCTCAACGCACGGCTCCTGGAACGCGCCATGACGGCCGGCGTGACGGTCGTCGACCCCGCGTCGACCCTGATCGACGTCACCGTGACGTATGAGCCGGACGCGGTCGTGCACCCCGGCACCCAGCTGACCGGCACGACGCACCTGGCCGAGGACTCCGAGGTCGGCCCGAACTCCCGGCTGAAGGACACGGTCGTCCACGCGGGCGCCCGCGTGGACAACACGGTCGCGGACGGGGCGGAGGTCGGCCCCGGTGCGACGGTCGGCCCGTTCGCGTACCTGCGGCCCGGCACGAAGCTCGGCGCGAAGGCCAAGGCCGGGGCGTACGTGGAGATGAAGAACGCCACGATCGGCGAGGGCACCAAGGTCCCGCACCTGAGCTACGTCGGTGACGCGACCATCGGCGACCACACCAACATCGGCGCCGCCAGCGTCTTCGTGAACTACGACGGCGTGGCCAAGCACCACACCACCATCGGTTCCCACTGCCGCACGGGGTCCGACAATATGTTTGTGGCGCCTGTCACGGTCGGGGACGGCGTGTACACGGCGGCGGGCTCGGTGATCACCAAGGACGTGCCGGCCGGTTCGCTGGCCGTCGCCCGGGGCCAGCAGCGGAATATCGAGGGCTGGGTGGCCCGCAAGCGTCCGGGAAGCGCGGCCGCCCAGGCCGCTCAGGCCGCAGCTCAGGACAGCGAAGGCGAAAGCTGACCGGAAACAGGTGCGCCGGACACGGCGTACCGTGATAGATGCTCACCCATTTCGGCTGGCTCGTTGCACATCGGGACCCATGCGTGCGGCGCCAGATACACGTCTGAGGAGACTGTGCTGTGACCGGGATCAAGACGACCGGCGAGAAGAAACTGATGTTCTTCTCCGGCCGCGCCCACCCCGAGCTGGCCGAGGAGGTCGCACACCAACTGGGTGTCGGTCTCGTGCCGACGAAGGCTTTCGATTTCGCCAACGGTGAGATCTACGTGCGCTTCCAGGAATCCGCCCGCGGCGCCGACTGCTTCCTGATCCAGAGCCACACGGCTCCGATCAACAAGTGGATCATGGAGCAGCTGATCATGCTGGACGCGCTGAAGCGCGCGTCGGCCCGTTCGATCACGGTGATCGTGCCGTTCTACGGCTACGCCCGCCAGGACAAGAAGCACCGCGGCCGCGAGCCGATCTCGGCCCGGCTGGTCGCCGACCTGATGAAGACGGCGGGTGCGGACCGCATCCTGACCGTGGATCTGCACACCGACCAGATCCAGGGCTTCTTCGACGGCCCGGTGGACCACCTGTTCGCGCTGCCGATCCTCGCCGACTACGTCGGTGCGAAGGTCGACCGCTCGAAGCTGACGATCGTCTCCCCGGACGCCGGACGCGTACGCGTCGCCGACCGCTGGTGCGACCGCCTGGACGCCCCCCTGGCGATCGTGCACAAGCGCCGCGACAAGGACGTGCCGAACCAGGTCAGCGTCCACGAGGTCGTCGGCAACGTGAAGGGCCGGGTCTGCGTCCTGGTCGACGACATGATCGACACGGGTGGCACGATCTGCGCCGCCGCGGACGCCCTCTTCGCGCACGGTGCCGAGGACGTCATAGTGACCGCGACGCACGGTGTGCTGTCCGGGCCCGCCGCGGACCGTCTGAAGAACTCCAAGGTGAGCGAGTTCGTCTTCACGGACACCCTGCCGACCCCGGGCGAGCTGGAGATGGACAAGATCACCGTGCTGTCGATCGCGCCGACGATCGCCCGCGCGGTGCGCGAGGTGTTCGAGGACGGTTCGGTCACGAGCCTCTTCGAGGAGCAGGAGAAGTACTAGCGGAACCGCGGCACCGGAGAGGTGCCGAAGATCCACTTTGGGTACGGCCTCCCCGCCGGGTAGACTCAGCGAGTTGCTCGGCGAGGGAGGCCGTACCCGTAGGTACGGCGATCCGTTATCGACGCGCTCTTCGTAGCAGGCGGCCTGTCGTACGGGCCGGGTGACGTATCCAGTTCCGTCATCTCACGAGGAGTGCACCATGGCCGAGATCAAGCTCGCCGCTCAGGTCCGTAACGAGTTCGGCAAGGGCGCGGCCCGCCGTGCCCGTCGCGCCAACCTGGTTCCCGCGGTCGTCTACGGCCACGGCGCCGAGTCGGTCCACGTCTCGCTGCCGGCCCACGAGCTGCAGCTCGCGCTCCGTACCGCCAACGTCCTCATCGGTCTGGAGATCGACGGCAAGGACGCCCTGGTCATCCCCAAGGCCGTGCAGCGCAACGCCATCAAGGGCAACATCGAGCACGTCGACCTCCTGACCGTGACGCGCGGCGAGAAGGTCAACGTCGAGGTCGCCGTGCACGTCGAGGGCGAGCTGGCCCCGGGCGCCAACCTCCTGGAGTACGTGCAGAACACCCTGCTCGTCGAGGCCGAGGCCACCCACATCCCCGAGTCGGTCACGGTCTCCATCGCGGGCCTGGACGCCGGTGACTCGATCCTCGCCAAGGACATCCCGCTGCCCAAGGGTTCCGTGCTGGCCGGCGACGAGGAGGCCATCGTGCTCCAGATCGTCGCCGCGCAGGCCGAGGAGCCGGCCGCCGAGGGCACCGAGGCCGCCACCACCGAGGTCTGAGTCACACCCGGCGCGCGGGAGCGCCACCGCTTCACTGCTTCACCTACGGGGCGGCGGGCCCTCACCGGGTCCGCCGCCCCGTTCGCCTGTGACCGGGGCGACCAGCCGACGTACGCGAGGAGACCGAGCGCAGATGTCCGATGCCACCGACCCCTGGCTCATCGTGGGGCTGGGCAATCCCGGTCCCGAGTACGCCGCCAACCGGCACAACGTCGGCTTCATGGTCGCCGACCTCCTCGCCGAACGGATCGGCGGGAAGTTCAAGCGGGCACAGAAGGCCCAGGCACAGGTCGTGGAGGGCCGGTTGGGGTCTCCCGGGCCCGGGAGCCGCCGGGTGGTCCTGGCGAAGCCGATGTCGTACATGAACCTCTCCGGCGGGCCCGTCACGGCGCTGCGGGACTTCTACAAGGTGCCGGTCGGCCACATCGTGGCCGTGCACGACGAGCTGGACATCGACTTCGGCACGCTGCGGGTCAAACTGGGCGGCGGCGACAACGGGCACAACGGGCTGAAGTCCATGACGAAGTCGATGGGCCCCGACTACCACCGGGTCCGGTTCGGGATCGGCAGGCCGCCGGGCCGTATGCAGGTGGCCGACTTCGTCCTGAAGGACTTCTCGTCCACCGAGCGCAAGGATCTCGCCTACCAGGTGGACCGGGCGGCGGACGCGGTGGAGTCGCTGATCGCGGACGGCCTGGAGCGGGCGCAGTCCATGTACAACTCCTGACATTGCCCCCGATCCCGGGATCATCTCCGGCCACAGGTTGACCGGGCGCATGGGTCTGCCCAAGGATCTGCCCCCATGAAGCGGAGCTCCTCCCACCGCCTGGTGGCCCACGGCCGGACCGTCGCCGCGGGCTGCGTCGTCCTGCTGATGCTCGTCGCGGGCGTGTGGTCGTCGTGGGACACCGCGCACCACGTCGTCCTGTCCAAGGGGCGTGAGCACGGGACGATGACCGTGACGGGCTGCGACGGCACGACGTGCACCGGGTCCTACGTACCGGACCGGGATTCACCGCCCCGTCCCCGGGTGACCATCACCAAGTCCGTGGCCGTGCAGAAGGGCGACCGGTTCCCGGTGGTCGTGAAGCCGGACACCGGCGAGGTCGTGCGCACCGGGACGCCCGGGTTCCTGCACGCCTGGGTGCCGTTCGGCGGCGCGCTGCTGCTCTCCGCCCTGGTCATCGGAGGCGGGCTGCGGATGAGCCGGCTCGCCTGGGGTGCGGCGGCCGCGGGAGCGGTCCTGCTGACGGCGACGTTCATCGCCCTCTGACAGGACCGCCCCCGGGCCGCGGTGGAGCGGCCGGCGTGGATCAGCCGGTGTTGCGCAGACCCGCGGCGACACCGTTCACGGTGAGCAGCAGGGCCCGTGCGAGCAGCGGATCGGCCTCTTCACCGCGTGCCGCCGCCTGCCGCTGGCGGGCCAGCAGCGAGACCTGGAGGTAGGAGATCGGGTCCAGGTAGGCGTCGCGGATGGCGAAGGTCTGCTGGAGCACGGGGCTCGTGCCGAGCAGTTCGGTGGAGCCGGTGACCTTGAGGACCTCGCTCACGGTGAGCGCGTGCTCGGCCTCGATGCCGGCGAAGACGTGCTTGAGCTCGTCCGGCACCAGGGTGTCGACGTAGTGCCTGGCGATCCGCAGATCGGTCTTGGCGAGTGTCATCTCGACGTTGGAGATGAAGTTCTGGAAGAAGTGCCACTGGCCGTGCATCTCTTCCAGGACGCCGCCGAGGCCGGCCTCGCGCAGTGCCCTGAGCCCGGAGCCGACCCCGTACCAGCCCGGCACGATCTGCCGGGACTGGGTCCAGCCGAAGACCCACGGGATGGCCCGCAGTCCGTCGAGCCCCGCGCCCGAGTCGGGACGCCGCGAGGGGCGGGAGCCCAGGTGGAGTTCGGCGAGCTGGTCGACGGGGGTGGAGGCGAAGAAGTACGCGGGCAGGTCGGGGTCCTCGACGAGCGCGCGGTACGCGGCGTGCGCGGCGTCGGACACCGTGTCCATGGCCGCGTCCCAGCGGGCGAGGGCCTCGTCGGACTGGCGGGGCGCGGTGTGCAGCGCGGACGCCTGGAGGGTGGCCGCGACGGTCAGCTCCAGGTTCTCCCGGGCGAGCGCGGGGATGAGGTACTTGTCGGAGATGACCTCGCCCTGCTCGGTCACCTTGATCTCGCCCTCCAGCGTGCCCCACGGCTGCGCGAGGATCGCGTCGTGCGAGGGGCCGCCGCCGCGGCCGACGGTGCCGCCGCGGCCGTGGAAGAGGCGCAGGCGCACGCCGTAGCGGTGGGCGACGTCGCGCAGCCGGCGCTGGGCGCGGTGGATCTCCCACTGGGAGGTGGTGATGCCGCCGAACTTGGAGGAGTCGCTGTAGCCGAGCATGACCTCCTGGACGTCTCCGCGCAGGGAGACGAGCCGGCGGTACGAGGGGTCGGCGAGCATCTCGTCGAGGATGACGTCGGCGGCGCGCAGCTCGTCGGTGGTCTCCAGGAGCGGCACGATGCCGATCTTGGCCCAGCCGCCGTGCAGGTCCAGGAGTCCGGCCTCGCGGGCGAGCACGGCGGCCGCGAAGACGTCGTCGGCCCCCTGGCACATCGAGATGATGTAGGACTCGATGACCTCGGGGCCGAACCGCTCGAAGGCTTCCCTGATGGTGTGGAAGACACCGAGGGTCTTCTCGCCCGCGGCGTCCAGCGGTGCCGGGGTGGGGGCGAGCGGGCGCCGGGAGCGCAGTTCCTTGGCGAGGAGCTTCTGCCGGTAGTCGCGCGGCATGTCGGCGTAGCGCCAGGACTCCTCGCCGAGCCGGTCGAATAGCTGGCCGAGGGTGTGGTGGTGGGCGTCGGCGTGTTCGCGTACGTCCATGGTGGCGAGCTGGAGGCCGAACGCGGACAGGGTGCGGATGGTGCGGTCCATCCGGCCGTCGGCGAAGAGGCCGCCCTTGTGCGCACGCAGCGAGGTCTGGATGAGGGCCAGGTCGGTGATGAGCTCGGCGGTGCCGAGGTAGTCGCAGCCGGGGCGGTGCGCGGTGCCGGCGGCGAGGCGCTCGCGGGTGTTGACGAGCTTCTGCCGGATGCAGGTCGCCTTGAGGCGGTAGGGCTCCTCGGCGTTCAGCCGCTTGTAGCGGGGGCTGATCTCGGGGAGGCGTTCCAGGTCGGCCTTGAGGGAGTCCAGCAGCTCGTCGGTGGCGCCGGTGTAGCGGATGGAGTTGGAGAGCAGGCCGCGCAGGTAGTCGACGAGTTCGAGCGCGTCGGTGATGCCGTGCTCGTGCTGGAGGATCAGCACCTCCCAGGTGACGGCGGGCGTCACGTTGGGGTTGCCGTCGCGGTCGCCGCCGATCCAGGTGCCGAAGGTGAGGGGGCGGGTGCCCGCCGGCAGCTCGACGCCGATGCGCTCCAGCTCGGCCGCGAGGTCCTCCAGGACGTCGCCGACCGCGTTGGCGTGCAGCTCGTCGAGGTAGTAGATCGCGTTGCGGGCCTCGTCGGCGGGCTCGGGCCGGACCACGCGCAGCTCGTCGGTCTGCCAGATGAGGTCGATGTTCTCGGCGAGCCGCAGGTCCTGGCGCCGGCGGTCGGCCTGGATGACGGGGGTGTCGAGCAGTTCCGCGATCCGGCGGAGCTTGTTCAGTACGGAGCGCCGGGCCGCTTCGGTGGGGTGCGCGGTGAAGACGGGACGCACGTTGAGGTTCTTGACGGTCTCGCGCAGGTGCTGCGGGTCGGCGTCCTTGAGCATGTCGGCGGTGCGCGCGAGGAGCCCGCCCTCGGCGGCCCGGCGGTCGCGCATCTCGTGGGCGCGGTGGACCTGCTCGGTCACGTTGGCGAGGTGGAAGTAGGTGGAGAAGGCGCGCACGAGCTGTGCGGCGGTCTCCAGGTCCGTGTCGCCCAGCAGCTCGGCGGCGGCCTCTCCGTCGGTACGGGTCAGGGCGCGGACCCGCTCGACGAGGTCGAGGAGCTCCTGGCCTTCCTGGCGTACGAGCGTCTCGCCCAGCAGATCACCGAGGCGGCGGATGTCGGCCCTCAGCTCGGCGCTGGCGGCGGGGGTCTGGTCGGCACTGCTCACAGGTGCGGCTCCTTGCAGTGAATAGAGGAGGTGCGTCGCGTACCCGTCTCCCTGGAAGGGCGGTGGCGGGAGACGGGTGGGCACGTCTGTCAGGGGGTCCGGGGGTGCAGCGGTGCGTCGTCACCCCCGGGGATCAGCAGAGTGCGGACCGCGCTGTCCGACTCTCCCAGGATAGGTGTCCGCCCGGCGGGCGTGGCGCGCAGCCCTTCCGGGTACCCGCGAAACAGGCACGTGGGTTCAGCTCTCGTACGACGGGCCCATGCGCTGCCATACTTACCAGGCCGTAGGTTACGCATGCGTAGCCTGGGCGATCCGACGCACTTCCCACCTCACAGGGGACTCCCCATGCCCACCAGCCCCAATGTGATCGACGATCCTGTCCTTCCCCCCGCCACGCTCGGCGGCGACAAGAAGCGGTCGGTCGAACAGATCGCTCTCCTCCTCTTCATCGTGGTGCCGTTCGTGGCCCTGCTGGCGGCGGTGCCGCTGGTCTGGGGCCGCGGTGTCAGCTGGCTCGATCTGGGTCTGCTGGTCGGTATGTACTACATCGGGTGCCACGGCATCACGATCGGCTTCCACCGCTACTTCACGCACGGCTCCTTCAAGGCGAAGCGTCCGCTGCGCATCGCCCTGGCCGTGGCCGGTTCGCTGGCCGTCGAGGGTCCGCTGGTGCGCTGGGTGGCCGACCACCGCAGGCACCACCGCTTCTCCGACGCCGAGGGCGACCCCCACTCGCCGTGGCGGTTCGGCGAGACGCTGCCCGCCCTGATGAAGGGGCTGTGGTGGGCGCACATCGGCTGGATGTTCGACGAGGAGCGGACCTCGCAGCAGAAGTACGCCCCCGACCTGATCAAGGACCCGGCGATCCGCGGGATCTCCCGCCACTTCCTCACCTTCACCATCGTCTCGCTGGCCATTCCGCCGGTCGTGGGCGGTCTGGTGACGATGTCCTGGTGGGGTGCGGCGACCGCGTTCTTCTGGGGCTCGCTGGTACGGGTCGCGCTGCTGCACCACGTCACGTGGTCGATCAACTCGATCTGCCACGCGGTCGGCAAGCGCCCCTTCAAGTCCCGGGACCGCTCGGGGAACGTGTGGTGGCTGGCGGTGCTCTCGTGCGGTGAGTCCTGGCACAACCTGCACCACGCGGACCCGACGAGCGCGCGGCACGGTGTGATGAAGGGCCAGATCGATTCGAGTGCCCGGCTGATCCGCTGGTTCGAGCAGCTCGGCTGGGCCTCCGACGTCCGCTGGCCCGACACGGCCCGTATCGACGCCCGCCGCAACCCCGCGCCCGCCGACGCGGCATGATTGACGACGTGGCGACCGACGGCAGCACAGGCAGCGAGAAGAGCAGACCCTCCCCCGTCCGCCGGACCCGACGGGTCCGGATGACCGGCAAGGAGCGCCGCGAACAGTTGCTGGACATCGGTCGCGCCCTCTTCGCCGACAAGGGTTTCGAAGGTACGTCCGTCGAGGAGATCGCGGCCCGTGCCGGGGTCTCCAAGCCGGTCGTCTACGAGCACTTCGGCGGCAAGGAGGGCCTGTACGCCGTGGTGGTCGACCGCGAGATGCGTCAGCTCCTCGACATGGTGACGAGCGCGCTGACCGCGGGCCACCCGCGTGAGCTCCTCGAACAGGCGGCGTTCGCGCTGCTGGACTACATCGAGACGTACACGGACGGCTTCCGCATCCTGGTCCGCGACTCCCCGGTCGCCCAGTCCACGGGGACGTTCGCGTCGCTGATCAGTGACATCGCCACGCAGGTGGAGGACATCCTCGGCCTGGAGTTCAAGGCGCGCGGCTTCGACCCGAAGCTGGCGCCGCTCTACGCGCAGGCCCTGGTCGGCATGGTCGCGCTGACCGGCCAGTGGTGGCTGGACGTCCGCAAGCCGAAGAAGGCGGAGGTCGCGGCGCATCTGGTCAACCTCTGCTGGCACGGTCTGGAGAACCTGGAGTCCAAGCCCCGCCTGATAGGCCACCGCAAGAACTGACGGAGGTCGGCGCAGAAGTACCTCGATGTCAAGAGACTCGAATTCAAGAGACTCTATGTCGACAGACCCTCTACACTGATCCACATGGAGGACGAGGTCGACCGGCTGGTCGCTGCATGGCGCCGCGAGCGCCCCGACCTCGACGTGGAACCACTCGAGGTGCTGAGCCGCGTCTCCCGCTTGGCCCGTCACCTCGACCGGGCCCGCAGGATCGCCTTCGCCGAGCACGGTCTGGAGCCGTGGGAGTTCGACGTACTGACGTCGCTGCGGCGCGCGGGCGCTCCCTACCAGCTCTCCCCCGGCCAGCTGCTGACCCAGACCCTGGTCACCTCCGGCACGATGACCAACCGCATCGACCGGCTGACCAAGAAGAACCTCGTCGAGCGCCTCCCCGACCCGAGCGACCGGCGCGGGGTGCTCGTGCGGCTCACCACCGAGGGCCAGGACAAGGCCGACCAGTCCCTGGCCGGCCTCCTGGACCAGGAGCGCGCCATCCTCGGGCAGCTCTCCCGCCAGCAGCGCGGCGAACTGGCCGGGCTGCTACGCCAGTTGACCGCCCCGTTCGACAACGTTCCCGGCTAGGACCGCCCCCGCGGTCAGCGGGCCGCCGGAGAGGTCGGCCGGACCGACCCCCGCCCGCCGGGCCAGTGCCACCGCCGCCAGCGTGGAGTGCACGCCCAGCTTCCCCAGCACGTTCTGCATGTGCGTACGCACCGTGTGCGGGGAGAGGAACAGGCGCTCGGCGACCGCCTTGCGGCCCAGCCCCGCCACCATGCACCGCAGCACCTCGCACTCGCGCGGGGTCAGCGACTCGATGAGCCGCTCGCTCTCCGTGCGGTGCTTGCGCGTCGCCGTCAGCTCCCTGAGCACACCGGTCAGCAGGGCGGGCGGCAGATGCGTCTCGTCGCGCAGGACGCCCCGGATCACCGCGAGCAGCCGTTGCAGCGAGCAGTCCTTGGCCACCCAGCCGGACGCACCGGCCTGAAGGGCCGTCGCCGCGCGGCACGGATCGTCGCGCTCGGCGAGCACCACCGTACGCACGGACGGCTGGCCGGTACGGACCCCGGCGACCAGCGAGATGCCGTCGACCGGGCCATCCGTCCCGTCGGCCGGTACGGGGGCGGCCCGCGTGCCGCCCGTCCCCCGGGCGCCCAGCTCGGCGTCGACCAGCAGCACGTCGTAAGGGCGGGACTCGGCGATCGCGCGCTCCAGGCAGCGCAGCGCGGCCGGGCCACTGCCCGCCGCCGCCACGTCCACGTCCGGTTCGGCCGCGAGGGCCGCCGCGAGCGACTCGGCGAAGATGCGGTGGTCGTCGACCACCAGAACCCGGATACGAGCCACAGACACCCCCATCGCGGGGGCCGACAGTTACGGGTACGACGCCCGGAACCTCCGGTGGTCCCCGGCACACGGCCGCCGCCGTACGCCGGCCGCCACCCGTCCCGGGCGTCGCACCCGACTGTCTCGCTCCCCTGAATCGGCACCGGCCCCCACCGGTGCTGAACATCAGCGTACGGGCGGGGGCCGGAAGCGGAAGGGGATTCGCGGAACTGGTCGTCCAAGGTGTTTAGGGTGTGTTTCATGTTCCGTCTTGAGACAGAAGTAGACAAAGAACGTCGCATTCTGCTGAGCGGTCGACTGCGTACGGACAACACAGCCGCCTCACCCGGGCTGCGCGCCCTGCTCGCCACCCCCGCCGAGCATGAGAACCCCCTGGAGATATGGGTGTTGGACACCCGGGGAGACGTGGTCGGTGGCCTGTCCGGACGGACCTGGGCGTACTGGCTCCATGTCGACCTGCTCTGGGTCGAGGCGGGCCACCGCGGGCTCGGCCTCGGTTCACGGCTGCTGGCCGATGCCGAGGGCGTGGCCCGCACCGAGCGTTCCTGCACCGCCTCACGGCTGGAGACCTGGGACTTCCAGGCCCCCGCCTTCTACCGCAAGCACGGGTACGAGGTGACCGGGCGGGTCGAGGACTACCCGCCCGGTGTCACCGAGTTCACCCTCGTGAAGCGGTTCGTCAGCTGAGCCTGCGGGCCCCGGCGGACGGCACCGCGGGAAAGATCCCCGGCGCGGCGTGACCGGCCGAGGCGAACGCCTCGCGCACGGCCTGGGCGATCGCCTCCGCGTCCGCCTCCTCCACCAGCACGATCGCCGACCCGCCGAACCCGCCGCCGGTCATCCGGGCGCCGAGCGCCCCGGCCGCGTTCGCCGTGGCGACCACCAGGTCCAGCTCCGGGCAGGAGACCCGCAGATCGTCGCGGAGCGAGACGTGGCCCTCGTTCAGGACCGGGCCCGCCGCACGCACCCGGCCCGCGTCGAGCAGCGCGATGACCTGCTCGACCCGGTGGTTGTCGCCCACCACATGGCGTACGCAGCGGATGACGGACTCGTCCGCGCCCGCCTCGGCCAGGGTGGCGAGCGCGGTGCCCAGCCCCTCGTACGGGAGTTCGCGCAGGGTCGGTATGCCGAGGAGCCGGGCACCCTCCTCGCAGCCGGCGCGCCGTTCCGCGTACGCCCCGTCGCCCAGCTCGTGCTTGACCCGGGTGTCGACGACCAGGAGGTGCAGGCCGTGGGAGGCCAGGTCGAAGGGGACCTGGCGCTGGGTGAGATCGCGGGTGTCGAGGTACAGGGCGTGGCCGTCCGTGCAGCAGGCCGAGGCCATCTGGTCCATGACGCCGCAGGGGACGCCGACGAACGCGTTCTCCGCGCGCTGGCCGACGACCGCGAGCCCGGCGGGGCTCAGACCCAGCTCGAACAGGTCGTTCAGGGCGAGCGCGGTGACCACTTCGAGGGCGGCGGACGAGGAGAGCCCCGCGCCGGTCGGAACCGTGGAGGTGATCTGGATGTCCGCACCGGTGACCGGGTGGCCGGCCTCCCGCAGCGCCCAGACGACTCCGGCCGGGTAGGCCGCCCAGCCATGGCCCCTGTGCGGGGTCAGTTCGTCGACGCGGAGCTGGACCACACCGCCGGGTACGTCGGTGGAGTGCAGGCGCAGCCGGCCGTCCGTACGGCGGGCGACGGCCGCGAGCGCGGTGTGCGGAAGGGCGAGCGGCATCACGAAGCCGTCGTTGAAGTCGGTGTACTCGCCGATCAGGTTCACCCGTCCGGGTGCGGCCCACACCCCTTCGGGAGCTCTGCCGTACAGCTCGGCGAAGGCGGTCTCGGTCTCAGCGGGTCCGGAGGTCATGAGGTAGGGGATTCCTCTCTGCGGGCGAAGGCCCAGGCGTCGGCGACGATGCCGGCCAGTCCGGCGCGCGAGGGCCGCCAGCCGAGGCGCTCCCTCGCGGTGGCGGCGGAGGCCACGAGGACGGCCGGGTCACCCGCGCGGCGGGGGCCGGGGTCTCGGGGACGGGGTGGCCGGTGACCTGGCGGACGGTCTCGATGACCTCGCGTACGGAGAAGCCGTTGCCGTTGCCCAGGTTGCAGATCAGGTGCTCGCCGGGGGCGGCGGCGTCCAGGGCGAGGAGGTGGGCCTCGGCGAGGTCGGCGACGTGGATGTAGTCGCGGACGCAGGTGCCGTCCGGGGTCGGGTAGTCGTCCCCGTAGACGGAGATCGTCTCGCGCTGCCCCAGGGCGACCTGGAGGACGAGCGGGATGAGGTGCGACTCGGGGTGGTGCCGCTCGCCGCAGGCGCCGTACGCGCCGGCCACGTTGAAGTAGCGCAGCGAGACGGCCGCCAGGCCGTGCGCGGCGGCCTCGCCGCTGATCATGTGGTCGACGGCGAGCTTGCTCGCGCCGTACGGGTTGGTCGGCGCGGTCGGGAACGCCTCGGTGATCGGGCTGGAAGCGGGTTCGCCATAGGTCGCCGCGGTGGAGGAGAAGACCAGGGTCCGCACACCGGCGTCACGCATCGCGGCGAGCAGGGCGGTGGTCCCGCCGACGTTGTTCACCCAGTACTTCTCCGGGTCGGTGACGGACTCACCGACCTGGGAGAACGCGGCGAAGTGCAGGACGCCGTCGTAGGAGCGGTCCAGCCATTTGGCGGCGTCCTGGACCCGGCCCTCCACGAACTCGGCCCCCGCCGGGACGCCCTCCCGGAAGCCGGTCGAGAGGTCGTCCAGGACGGTGACCGTGTGACCGGCCTCCAGCAGATGCGCGGCGACCACACCGCCGACGTATCCCGCGCCGCCGGTCACCAGGTACTTCTTGGCCTTGGGGGAGTTGCTCACTCGCTCGCTACCTCTCGCAGTCGCTGGGCCGCGGCCTCCGGCGGCACGTCGTTGATGAATGCGCTCATACCGGATTCGGAGCCCGCGAGGAACTTCAGCTTGCCCGAGGTGCGCCGAATGGTGAAAAGCTCCAGATGGAGCGCGAAGTCCTCCCGCCCGGGAGCCCGGAAGGGCGCCTGGTGCCAGGCCGAGATGTACGGGGTCGGGGGCTCGGCGGGGCCGAAGATCCGGTCGAACCGCCTCAGGAGTTCCAGATAGATCTGTGGGAACTCCGTGCGGGCGGCTTCGTCGAGGCCGCGCAGGTCCAGGACGCGGCGGCGCGGGTAGAGGTGCACCTCGTAAGGCCAGTGCGCCGCGTACGGCACGAAGGCCACCCAGTGCTCGCCGGACAGGACCACACGGTCGCCCTCCGCGAGCTCGCGGGCCACGACGTCCTCGAAGAGGTTGCGGCCGGTCTCCTCGCGGTGCGCGCGCGCCGAGCGGAGCATCAGTTCGGTGCGCGGGGTGACGAAGGGGTAGCCGTAGATCTGCCCGTGCGGGTGGCCGAGGGAGACGCCGATCTCGGCGCCCCGGTTCTCGAAGCAGAACACCTGGGTGACCTGGCCGAGTCCGGCGAGCTCGGCGGTGCGGTCGGTCCACGCCTCCAGCACGACCGCCGCCTGCTCCTCGGTGAGGTCGGCGAACGAGGCGTCGTGGTCGGAGGTGAAGCAGACCACCTCGCAGCGTCCGGCGTCCCCGGCGAGGGAGGGGAAGCGGTTCTCGAACACGGCCACGTCGTAGTGGCTGTCGGGGATCTCGCTCAGCCGCCCGCTCCGGGAGGGGCAGAGCGGGCACTCGTCGGCGGGCGGGTGGTAGGTGCGCCCCTGCCGGTGTGAGGCGATGGCGACGCTGTCGCCGAGCAGCGGGTCCCGGCGGATCTCGGACGAGGTCGAGACGGCGCCGAGCGGCCTGCGGTCGACGGCGTCGCGGACGGTGTCGTCCGCGGAGTCGTAATAGATCAGCTCACGGCCGTCGGCGAGGCTCGTAACCGTCTTCTTCACCAGGTTCCTCCAAACATAACCGCACACAATGAACCACAAGCAAACAGGGGCGTCAATGACGGCGCCGATCATCCGGAGCAAGGCATATACCGCAGCAAAACGGGCGGCACGATCACGATCGAACAAAGAACGCCAGCACGACTGTTCATTTTATGAACGCAAAGGCGTAGGTTCCGTCGAGTTCAGTTCGCGCAACGAAGCGAGTACCCCCCATGCACTATCTGGCCGAAGGGCTCCGACTCCCCACGAACGGGCTCGACTACACGATTCTGGCGATCTACTTCGTCGTGGTGCTCGGCATCGGCTTCGCCGCCCGTGCCAGTGTGAGGACCAGCCTCGACTTCTTCCTCTCCGGACGGTCACTGCCCGCCTGGGTGACCGGCCTGGCCTTCGTCGCCGCCAACCTCGGCGCCACCGAGATCCTCGGCATGGCGGCGACCGGCGCGCAGTACGGCGTCGCCGTCGTCCACTGGTACTGGATCGGGGCCATCCCGGCGATGGTCTTCCTGGGCCTCGTGATGATGCCCTTCTACTACCGGTCGAAGGTCCGCTCCGTACCGGAGTTCCTGCTCCAGCGCTTCGACAGGTCGGCGCACCTGCTGAGCTCCGTACTCTTCGCCTTCGCGGCGATCCTGATCGCGGGCGTCAACCTCTACGCCCTGTCGATCGTCGTGGAGGCGCTGCTCGGCTGGCCGCAGTGGGTGGCGATCGTCGTCGCGGGCCTCTTCGTGCTGCTCTACATCACCATCGGCGGGCTCTCCTCGGCGATCTACAACGAGGTGCTCCAGTTCTTCGTCATCCTCGCCGCGCTGATCCCGCTCACCCTGCTGGGGCTCAAGCGCGTCGGCGGCTGGGACGGTCTGAGCGGATCGCTGGAGAAGAGCCGCGGCGAGGACTTCCTCTCCGCCTGGGGCGGCACCGGGATCGGTGACGCCAACCCGCTCGGCGCCAACTGGCTGACGATCATCCTCGGTCTCGGCTTCGTGCTCTCCTTCGGCTACTGGACGACGAACTTCGCCGAGGTGCAGCGCGCCCTGTCCGCGAAGAACCTCTCAGCGGCCAAGCGCACCCCGCTGATCGCCGCGTTCCCGAAGATCTTCATCGTCTTCGCGGTGATGATCCCGGGCCTGGTCGCCGCCGTCGTCGTACCGCAGATCGGCACGCCTGAGTCGGACCTCACGTACAACGACGCCATCCCGCTGCTGATGCGGGAACTCCTGCCCAACGGGGTGCTCGGCATCGCGGTGACCGGTCTGCTGGCCGCGTTCATGGCCGGTATGGCGGCGAACGTGTCCTCCTTCAACACGGTGTTCACCACCGACATCTGGGCCCGCTACGTGAAGAAGGACCAGCCGGACGCGTACTACCTGCGCTTCGGGCGGCTCATCACGGCGATCGGCGTGCTGGCCTCCATCGGCACCGCCTTCATCGCGGCCAGCTTCTCCAACATCATGAGCTACCTCCAGACGCTGTTCTCCTTCTTCAACGTCCCGATGTTCGTCGTCTTCATCATCGGCATGTTCTGGAAGCGGGCCTCGATGAAGTCCGGTGTCTGGGGCCTGGTCGCGGGCACCACCGCCGCGATGGTCAACTACTTCTGGATCTACAAGGGCGGGGTCATCGACATCCCGACCGACCAGGGCGCCAACTTCGTCTCCGCGATCGTCGGCTTCCTCGCCGGAGCCGTGGTCATGGTCGTCGTCACGCTCTTCACGGCACCGAAGCCCGAGGCCGAGCTCGCCGGTCTGGTGTACGGGACGGAGTCCCCGGACGCCGACGAGGTGCCGGACGAGGCCGACAGCGCCTGGTACCGCAGCCCCGCCCTGCTCGGCTGGGGCGCCATCGTCCTCGCCGCCCTCTGCTACCTCCCCTACTCCCTCTGATCGGAGGCACTCACCATGTCCGACCTGCACAAGGAAGTCTCCGCACTGGAGCGCCAGTCCGCGACCGCGGCCCGGCTCTTCGACATCCGGAGGATCATCGGCGGCCTCTTCGTGGTCTACGGAGTGATCGTCACCATCGCCGGGATCAACCCCTCCGAAGCCGACCTGAAGAAGGCCGAGGGCGTCCACATCAACCTCTGGACCGGCCTCGCCATGCTGGCGCTCGGGCTGTTCTTCCTGGTCTGGATGAAGCTGCGTCCGGTCGTCGCACCGGCCGGGGTGGCGAAGCCGTCCGGCGACTGACGCCCCGCGCCCGCCGCAGGGGCCGGACCTCACCCGCTCAGGCGGGGAGGACCGGCCCCTGCCGCGCGTCCGGGACCGCCCGGTCCAGCAGCCCGGTACGGGCCGCGAGCGCCGCCGCCTCCAGGCGCGAGCCGACCCCCAGCTTCATCAGGACCCGCTGCACATGCGTACGCGCGGTGCTCGACGCGATCCCCATCCCGGCCGCGATCAGCCGGGTGTCCTCGCCCTCCGCGACCCGCACCAGCACCTCGACCTCGCGCGGGGTGAGCATGCGCAGCAGCCGCTGGCCCTCGTCGTCCGGCTGCACCGCCGGGTTGAGCAGCTCCGCGAACGCCGCCCTGAGCAGCTGCGGCGCGACCGCCGCCTCACCGGCCCTGGCCTTGACGATCGCCCGTTCGACGCCCTCGATCCGCTCGTCGTGGCGGACGTACCCGGCGGCCCCCGCCGCGAACGCCGCCGCGATCCCGCGCGGGCTCGGCACCGGGCCGAGCACCACGACCGCCACCTGGGGGCGCTCCCGTCCGATCCGGACGATCGGATCGAAGGTGCCGGGTTCCGCGGGCGCCGCCGTACCGAACAGACAGACCTCCGGGGCCCTGCTGACGACCAGTTCGGCCGCCCCGGACGTCGGCGCGGCCGCCGCGAGCACCCGGTGCCCGCGCAGTTTCAGCGCCGAGGCGAGTGCCTCGGCGAGCAGTCGGTGATCGTCGACCACCATGAGCCGCACGCTCATCGAGCAACCCCCCATGTACCCCTGTATGCCCCTGCGAGCCCGGCCCCCCGGCCGTGACCCGGCAAGCTACACGCTTGGCCGACCTCGCGCGCCCCCTAGCCCCAGAAGCGTCCGAGAATGCCGGATTCTGCTTGCCCCAGGGGCACTTGGCGGTCGGAAAACGACCGGCCCTGCCGGTCGGCTGATCGACCGGCAGGGCCGTGGGCGTCCGTCCGCCGGGGCGGGCGTGACAGCGGGAGTCAGCTGGTGCGGAAGGAGACGACGAGGTACTCCTTGTCGCCCAGGGAGCTCTCGCGCGGCTCACTGATCATCGTCTCGGACATGAACAGCTGTCCCTTGGAGTAGATGACCTCGGAGTAGTCCCCGGAGAAGCTGCTCTCCGCGTCACGGACCGCCTCGTCGGCCGGGTTCTCCATCAGCAGCGTCTCCTTGAAGGTTCCGCCGTCGATGGAGACGATCTGCCCGCCCTTGTCGTACGGGGGCTGCTTGTACGCGATGACGTCGGCGCCGTCCATCCGCAGCGGCGTCAGCGTGTAGCGGTCGCCCGCGTCCGCCTTGCCGCCGACCAGCTTGCCGGTGGTCAGGTCGAAGGCGACGATCTCGTTGGTGTCGCCGTACTCGCCACCGCCCTCGTGCTCCTCGGTCGGCACGTACAGCCGGTTGTTGCCGACGACGAGGTGCCGGCAGGTCTCGACCTTGGTGGAACCGCAGCGGGCCGCGTACTTGTCCGCGTCGGCCGAGATCCGCACGAGCAGCTTGCCGGTGGCCGCGTCGATGGAGAAGAAGTCCGAGATGCCGCTGCCGTCACCGGCGGTGTCGCCGACGTCGGCGGCGACGACCAGCGGCTTGGTGGAGACGATGCTCGCGTACTCGACGCCCGGCGGCATCTTGTACGAGGAGACCGGAGCGCCCGTGGTCGGGTTGAGCGCCTGGATGGTCAGCTGCGGGTCGTCGTACGAACCACACTTGCGGACCGTGGCCAGGGCCTCGCCGCCGCCGTAGCCCATGTCGTAGCAGCCGTCCGCCTCGGCCGTCGGCTTCCACAGCTCGGCGCCCGTGGTGAGGTCGAACGCGGCGCCGCCGCTGGTACCGCCGGCGGCGACCGTGGTGCCACTGACCGTGACCTCGTCGAACCTGACGGGCTCGTCGCCCCCGGTGGCCGCGGTGACCGACTTGCTCCAGAGCAGCTTGCCGGTGGCCAGGTCGAGCGCGCCGACCTGGTTGCAGGGCTGGTACTTCTTCGCCTTGGTCGGCTTGCCCGCCTCGAAGACGACGGCCGTCTTGAAGTCCTTGCTCATGTGCCTGGACGCGGAGCAGACCTGGCCGGGCAGCGGGACCGACCAGAGCTTGGTGCCCTTGACGGGGTCGTAGCCGACGATCTCGTACACGCCGGTCTTGACGTACGCCTTGTCGGTGAGCCAGGAGCCCGCGACCGACGTGGTGTCGGTGACCTTGGGCTGGGGCAGCTGGAAGCCGACCGCCGACTTGGTGTTCGCCGGTGCCTTCTCGTCGCCGCCGCCGAGGCCGCCGCTCTCGCCGCCCTTCTTCTCGCCGCCGCTCGCACCGGCCGAGGACGCCTCGGTGCCGGTGCCGGTCTTCTCGTCACCGCTGGTGGCCGAGTAGACGACCCCGGCGCCGATGATCAGCACCACGGCCGCGGCCGCCGCGACGATGATCCGCATCTGGGTGGAGAGCCTCCCGCCGTTCCCGGCGGGCTGCCCCGGGTACTGCGGGTGCATGGGCGCCGTCGGGTAGCCGTAGCCCTGCTGCGGGTGCGCGACGGGCGGCGGTCCCTGCGGGTAGCCGTAACCGGGGGGCGCCGGGGGCGCTCCCGGCGGCGGGACCTGCGGGTAGCCGTAGCCGGGGGCTGGGTCGGCTGCTTGTCGAACCCGCCGGGCGGGGGCTCTGCGGGGCGCCGAATCCGCCCTGGGGCGGCTCGTTGGGCGGCTGGGGCGGCTGGGTCATGGAGTGCACACCTCTGGAGGAAGGGGACTGTGGGGTCGGGCGCCGTCGTGAACCGTCACTCGCCGAAGACCATCATGGTCTTCTGCTCCTTCTCCTCCTCGTCGCTGCCGGCGCTGACGCGCCCGCTGAGGATGAAGGAACGGCCGCTCGCGTAGGCGACCTTCGACGAGTAGAAGGTGCTCTCGATACGGGCCGTCGACCGGGGGTGCTGGAGCAGCACGGTGGGCGTGCCACCGGTCGGGGCGAGCGTGGCCACGGCCCCGCCCTTGTCGTACGAGGCGGCCAGGTGGAGCAGCACCTTGCCGCCCTCCATCCGCAGCGGCGCCATGACCCGTCCGGCGGGGGCCGCCGCCTTCCACCTGGGGCTGCCGGTGTTCAGGTTGAAGGCGACGACCTTGTTCGTACGGCTGGTGCCGCTGGAGTCGTCGTCGGTCGCCAGGTAGAGCGTGTTGGCGTCGGCGGCGACTCCGGTGCAGCCTTCGAGCTGCTCACCGAAGATCGAGAAACCGCCGCCGCAGTCGGGCGAGAACGTGTCCTCGGGGTCACCGGCCAGCTGGGAGCGGAGCGTGCCGTTCTCCTTGAGGGCGATGATGGACCACTTGCCCTTCTTGCCCCCGCTCTTCCCCTGCGTGAGCGAGACGACCAGCGGGCTCACCGAGTAGACCTTGTCGACCTTCCAGCCCCGTGCGGGCTTGTACGTCCACTTGGCCTTGCCGGTGACCGGGTCGATCTCCTGGAGCTGGTGCTGCGGGTTCTCGATGTCGTCGGTGCGGCAGCTGCCCGCGGCGATCAGCTTGGGGCCGCCGGCGAACGCGAACGGCTGGCAGGCGCCCGCCGGCTTGCCGAACAGCTCCTTGCCGTCGCTGACGCGGTATCCGTTGGAGTTGCTGGTGCGGCCGACCGTGACGGTGTCCCCGCTGATCGCCAGGCCGATGTCGGACAGCATGTCCCAGGTGCTGTTCTGCTCGACCGTCTTCTTCCAGCCGGCCTTGCCGGTGTTGAGGTCGATCATCTGGAGCAGCGCGCAGTCGGCGCCCTCCTTCGTGCTGTCCTCGACGCCGATGACGAGCTTGCCGTCCGCGGTGGGCTGCGGCGGCGCCGCGCACATGTCGGCGGGCAGCGGCAGGGTCCACTTCTGCTTGCCGTCGGCGACGGAGTAGCCGGAGACCGTTCGGTACATGCCCTTGACGACGGTGTCGCCGACGATCCAGGGGCCGTACACGTCGGCGCCGTTGCGCGGCAGGTCCACGGCGTTCGTCTGGAGCCACAGGACCTTCGCCTCGCCCGGCCTGCGACCGGCGTTCAGGTCGTCGTCGACCGTGCGGCCGTCGCCGTTGCCATCGCCCTCGTCGACCGTGGGGGACGTGCTCGGGGCCGTGCCGGTCGTCTTCTCGGCGACGGGCGGCTTCTTCTCGTCGTCACCGCCGTTCGTCGCGAAGACGGCGCCGCCTATGACGAGCAGCGCGGCGACCGCCCCGCCGATGATCATCGCGGGCCTGCCCCTGAACGGGCTGCCGCCGCCGGGTCCCGCAGGGCCGCCGGGTCCCGCAGGGCCGCCGGGGACGGGCGCGCCGGGGTACTGCTGCTGCGGATAGCCGTAACCGGGCTGCCCTGACGGGCCGTACGGCCCCGGCTGCCCGCCGTAGGGTCCCGGCTGCTGGCCGTAGGGTCCCGGCTGCTGCCCGTACGGGCCGGGCTGCTGGGCGTACGGGCCCGGACTCTGGGCGTACGGCCCCGGGGCATGGCCGGGCGGCGGCGGGGTCTGCGGGGGCTGCCCGGGGGGCGGCGGCGGCTGAGGAGTTCCCTGCGGCGGCTCCTGCGGAGCTCCGAAGCCTCCCTGCGGCGGTTGCTGGCTGGGCGGCTGGGTCATCAGCACGTCCCCCTTCGTGCGGTGCGGTCCGGTGCCCGTTCCGGTCTCCCCCGCGTTTCCGTGGCTGGTATCCCACGGAAAGGAGCGGAGCGGGCATGGGGTCCGCGGTGTTACGACAGTCGAGCGGGGCTTCTTTCTACCACCCGTACCGCTTCGGACACGGGGGCGGTCCGCCCTCTGTTTCCAAGGGAGGACCGCCCCGTGATGCCCTCGTTACGACCCGGCCGGAGTCGGCAGGGATCGGGGGAGGCCGCGCTCCACCGCTGCGGCGGCTGTCAGGCGTCCTCGGCCAGTTCCAGCCAGCGCATCTCCAGCACATCGCGTTCCGCGACCAGTTCGCGCAGCTCGGCGTCGAGCTTCGCGACCTTCTCGAAGTCGGTGGAGCTGGCGGCGATCTGCGCGTGCAGGGTCGTTTCCCTCGTCGACATCTTCTCCAGCTGGCGCTCGACCTTCTGGAGCTCCTTCTTCGCGGCCCGCGCGGCCTGCGGCGAGACGGACTCGGCCGGGGCCTGCCGCACTCCTGAGCCACCGGACGCGGAGGCCGGGGTGGCGGTCTCCTCCATCCGCCGCCTGCGCTCCAGGTACTCGTCGATCCCGCGCGGCAGCATCCGCAGCGCACGGTCACCCAGCAGGGCCATCACCTTGTCGGTGGTCCGCTCGATGAAGAACCGGTCGTGGGAGATCACGATCAACGAACCGGGCCAGCTGTCGAGGAGGTCCTCCAGCTGCGTCAGGGTCTCGATGTCCAGGTCGTTGGTGGGCTCGTCGAGGAAGAGGACGTTGGGCTCGTCCATCAGCAGACGCAGGATCTGGAGCCTGCGCCGCTCACCGCCCGAGAGGTCGCCGACGGGCGTCCACTGCTTCTCCTTGGTGAAGCCGAACTGCTCGCAGAGCTGTCCCGCGGTCATCTCCCGGCCGTTGCCGAGGTCGACGCGGTCACGGACCTGCTGCACGGCCTCCAGCACCCGCAGGTTCGGCTTGAGCTCGGTGACCTCCTGCGAGAGGTAGGCCAGCTTCACCGTCCTGCCGACGACGACCTTGCCCGCGGCGGGCTGTACGTCGCCCTGCGTGCGGCACGCCTCGGCGAGCGCCCGCAGCAGCGAGGTCTTGCCCGCGCCGTTGACGCCGACCAGACCGATCCGGTCGCCGGGGCCGAGCTGCCAGGTGAGGTGGGTGAGCAGCGTCTTGGGTCCGGCCTGGACGGTCACGTCCTCCAGCTCGAACACGGTCTTGCCGAGCCGGGCGTTGGCGAACTTCATCAGCGCGCTGGTGTCGCGCGGCGGCGGCACGTCGGCGATCAGCTCGTTGGCCGCCTCGATGCGGTAGCGCGGCTTGGACGTACGGGCGGGGGCACCGCGCCGCAGCCAGGCCAGCTCCTTGCGCATCAGGTTCTGCCGCTTGCCTTCCTCGGTGGCGGCGATCCGCTCCCGCTCGGCCCGCGCGAACACGTAGTCGCTGTAACCGCCCTCGTACTCGTGGACCGAGCCGCGCTGGACGTCCCACATACGCGTACAGACCTGGTCGAGGAACCACCGGTCGTGAGTGACGCAGACCAGCGCCGAGCGCCGGGTCCGCAGGTGGCCCGCCAGCCAGGAGATGCCCTCGACGTCGAGGTGGTTGGTGGGCTCGTCGAGGACGATCAGGTCGGGCTCGCCGATGAGCAGCTTGGCGAGCGCGATACGGCGCCGCTCGCCACCGGAGAGGGGGGCGATGACGGTGTCCAGGCCGTGCTCGAAGCCGGGGAGCGCGAGACCGCCGAAGAGCCCGGTGAGCACGTCACGGATCTTGGCGCTGCCCGCCCACTCGTGGTCGGCGAGATCGCCGATGACCTCGTGGCGGATGGTCGCCTTCGGGTCGAGGGAGTCGTGCTGGGTGAGGACGCCGAGGCGCAGCCCGCCGTTGTGGGTGACGCGTCCGGTGTCCGCGTCCTCCAGCTTGGCGAGCATCCGGATGAGGGTCGTCTTGCCGTCGCCGTTACGGCCGACCACACCGATCCGGTCGCCCTCTGACACCCCGAGGGATACACCGTCGAGCAGGGCACGGGTGCCGTACACCTTGCTGACCTGCTCGACATTGACCAGATTGACGGCCATTTCACTCCTGCCTGGGGGGTCCCTGCGTCGGGGACCGCTCGAAGTCCCAGGGTAGTCGCCACCGGGAACGCGCCGGCGCGCGGCGACCGGCGTGAGCGAGGACGAGCCACGCGTCGTCCCGTGCCGCTGTCCTTACGGGCGCTGGACCGTCGCCCCCGGCGCCGGGGACACCGCCACCCTCGCGCTCCTGCACGTGCCGGAGGTGATCAGCGCGTGTGCGGTCTTCTCCGCCGACTCCTCGTCCGCCACCAGGAACGCGGTGGTCGGCCCCGAGCCGGAGACCAGGGCGGCCAGGGCGCCGGCCGAGGTGCCCGCCGCGAGGGTGGCGGCCAGCGAGGGGCGCAGGGAGAGCGCGGCGGCCTGGAGGTCGTTGCTCAGGGCGTCCGCGAGCGCGGTGGTGTCCCCGGCGCGCAGCGCGGTCAGCAGCGCGGCGGACGCGGTGGGCTCGGGGACGTCCGTCCCCGCGGTGAGCCGGTCGAACTCGCCGTAGACCGCCGGGGTGGACAGCCCTCCGTCGGCGACCGCGAAGACCCAGTGGAAGGTGCCCCCGACCTCGACCGGGGTCAGCAGCTCACCGCGCCCCAGGCCGAGCGCGGCCCCGCCCACCAGGCTGAACGGCACGTCGCTGCCCAGTCCGGCGCAGAGCGCGAGCAGTTCCTCACGGGAGGCGCCCGTGGACCAGAGCGCGTCGCAGGCCAGCAGGGCGGCGGCACCGTCCGCGCTGCCGCCCGCCATGCCGCCCGCCACGGGGATGTCCTTGTCGATGTGGATGTGCACGTCGGGCGTGCGGCCGTACCGCCCGGCCAGCGCGGTCGCGGCGCGGGCGGCGAGGTTCGTGGCGTCCAGCGGGACCTGCGCGGCGTCCGGCCCCGAGCAGGTGACCGTCAGCCGGTCGGCGGGGGTGACGGTCACCTCGTCGTACAGGCCCACGGCGAGGAAGACGTTGGCCAGGTCGTGGAAGCCGTCGGCGCGTGGGGCGCCGACCGCGAGCTGCGCGTTGACCTTGGCGGGGACGCGGACGGTGACACTGCGGGTCATACGGACGGCTCCGGCGTGCTCTGCGGCTTGTTCTCGGCGATCGCGGCGAACTCCTCGACCGTCAGCGCCTCGCCGCGGGCCTGCGGCGAGACACCGGCCGCGAGGAGGGCGGCCTCGGCGGCGGGCGCGGAACCCGCCCAGCCGGACAGGGCCGCGCGCAGCGTCTTGCGGCGCTGGGCGAACGCCGCGTCGACGACCGCGAACACCTCGGTACGGCTCGCACTCGTCCTGATCGGCTCCGTGCGCCGGACCAGGGACACCAGCCCCGAGTCGACGTTGGGCGCGGGCCAGAAGACCGTGCGGCCGATGGACCCGGCGCGCCTGACGTCGGCGTACCAGTTCGCCTTGACGGACGGCACCCCGTACACCTTGTTGCCCGGCTTGGCGGCCAGCCGGTCGGCGACCTCGGCCTGCACCATCACCAGGGTGCGTTCGATGCTCGGGAAGCGCTCCAGCATGGTGAGCAGGACCGGCACGGCCACGTTGTACGGAAGGTTGGCCACCAGCGCGGTGGGCGGAGGGCCCGGCAGCTCCCGGACCAGCATCGCGTCGGAGTGGACCAGGGCGAACCGGCCGGCGCGCTCCGGCATCCGGGCGGCGACCGTGGCGGGCAGCGCGCCCGCGAGCACCTCGTCGATCTCCACGGCGACGACCCGGTCGGCGGCCTCAAGCAGCGCCAGGGTCAGCGAGCCGAGCCCCGGCCCCACCTCGACCACGACGTCGTCGGGGCGGACCTCGGCGGTGCGCACGATCCGGCGGACGGTGTTGGCGTCGATGACGAAGTTCTGACCGCGCTGCTTGGTCGGGCGTACGCCCAGCTTCGCTGCCAGGTCGCGGATGTCTGCGGGGCCCAGGAGGGCGTCGGGCTCTGTGCTGCTCACCCGCTAAGCCTACGGCCGCAGTGCGGCCACGGACTCGCCCCCCTTTGCGCGTACAGCTTCTGCGCCCGGCGGGTCTGTTCGGCCGCCGGGGCGTCCTGGGGCCTGCCGGTGCCGCCCAGGGAGTGCCAGGTCTGGGTGTCGAACTGGTAGAGCCCGCCGTACGTGCCACTGGGGTCCACGGCGTCCGGGCGCCCGCCGGACTCGCAGGCGGCGAGACCGCTCCAGTTCAGGCCGTCCGCGCGCGGGGCCGGGTCCGGGAGTTTCCTGGTCCCGACGCGGACGATCCGGCTGACCGGTTCGCGCAGGGTCTCCTCGCCGGTCCTGCGCGGTCTGTGCTTGACGCCGTTGACGGTGCGCAGGGCGTAGGTGACCCGCCGGACCCCGTTGCTCCCGTTGCGTTCGACGACCTCCGTACCGGCGGCCAGGGTGGGGTCATCCCTGCGTTCGACGGCGTACGGGACGGTCACCTCGCGCACTTCGCGGGAGTCGGTGATCCGCATGACGGAGATCGTCTGTCCGTCGCGCGGGAAGCTGTCGAGGGGTACGGAGGTGGTGTCCTGGCCCCGCAGCGTGATGCCGGCCTGGGTGACGGCCTCGCGGACGGTGGCGGCGTTGGTGCACAGGGTGCGCTCGCGGCCGTCCGCCATGAACGTGACGGTGCGCTCGGTGCGGATGTCGAGGGCCAGACCGGCGCGGCCGATCCGGGAGGAGCGCGAGGCGGAGAGGTACGCCCCCTCGGCGCGCACCCCGAACTGGCTCAGGGCCTCATCGACCGTCTCGGCGGTGGTCCACACCTGGCGGCGGATGCCGTCGAGGGTGAGGGTGACGGGGCGTCCGTACCGGACGACGATCTCGTCCCCGCTGTCCAGTCCGGTGCCGGGCGCCGGGGCGACCAGGTCGTGTTCACCGACGGCTACGCCCTCGTCCGCGAGGAGTTCGCCGACGTCGTCGGCGAAGGTGTGCAGGGTGCGCGGCTGCCCGTCGACGCTCAGCCGGACGGCCTTGTCGTGGGCGACGAACGCGGTGGTGCCTCCGGCCAGGAAGGCGACGACCAGGGCTTGCGGGACGAGCCGCCGCAGGCCGTCGCCGTTCGCCGCGCTCTTGCGGCGCCTGGTGCCGCGGCCGGTCGCACCCCGGCCGGTGGTGCCCTCCGCCGTGACCGCCTGGCGGGGTACGAGGGGTGTGTCGAGCGCGGTCGGGTCGTGGACGGCCGGGGCCGGCCACGCCCTGCCCGCGAGCGTCGCCTCCTGGTCGAGGGGCGGGCGGGATACGGGGGCGCGACGGCCACGGGCGCGGCCGGTGCGCGCCGGCCGCCGCGCGCCGCACGGTGACTGCCCTGCGAATTGCTCACTACGCTCCAGAGAATCGGCCCTGCGACCCGGATGCGCGGGGACGATAGCGCTTCCGCGGCGACTCTCCAAAGCCATGCGGTGGCATCAGGCCGCCGTGTCGCCGCCCGCCGGGACGGTCCCGGGAGCCGCTCAGTAGTCGAACGCCCGCGCCGTGTTGTCGTTGACCGCCGCCGCGAGGGCGTCCTCACCGACCCCCTTGACCTCGGCCATCGCGCGGAGTGTGACCGGAATCAGATAGGGCGCGTTGGGCCGTCCGCGGTACGGGGCCGGCGTGAGGAAGGGCGCGTCCGTCTCCACCAGGAGCAGTTCCACGGGTGCGACGGCCAGGGCGTCGCGCAGCGGCTGGGCGTTCTTGAAGGTGACGTTGCCCGCGAAGGACATGAAGTATCCGGCGTCCGCGCAGATCCGGGCCATGTCGGCGTCGCCCGAGTAGCAGTGGAAGACGGTCCGTTCGGGGGCGCCCGCGTCGGCGAGGACGCGCAGCACGTCCGCGTGCGCGTCGCGGTCGTGGATGACCAGGGCCTTGCCGTGGCGCTTGGCGATCTCGATGTGCGCCCGGAAGGACTCCTCCTGGGCGGCCATGCCCTCGGGGCCCGTACGGAAGTGGTCGAGGCCGGTCTCGCCGACGCCGCGTACGTGGCCGAGGGCGGCCAGCGCGTCGATCCGGTCGAGTGCGTCGTCGAGCGCGGCCCTGCCGCCCGGCTCCCGGACTCCCTGGCGGGCGGTGCCCTGTGGGTCGCCGTGCACGATGCGGGGTGCCTCGTTGGGGTGCAGGGCGACGGACGCGTGCACGGCGGCGTGGGCCGCGGCGGTGTCGGCGGCCCACTGCGAGCCCGCCACGTCGCAGCCGACCTGGATCACGGTCGTCACGTTGACGGCGGCGGCCCTGGCCAGGGCCTCCTCGACGGTCGAGTCCTGCATGTCGAGGTGGGTGTGCGAATCGGCGACCGGCACCCGCAGGGGCTCGGGCAGCGGCGGGGCTTCCGTACGGCTCATGCCCACGATCGTACGAGGGTCACGGGCGCCGGCTGACTCGCGGTGGCGGCCGGTTCACCGGCGGGGGAAGGGGTGCAGCAGATGGGAGAACCGCCAGTGGTGTGCCGGCTCCGGCCCGGCCGGCGCGGGGGCCGAGGCCGTCCCCTCGGGCAGCTGGGCGCCGAGAAGGCGCTGGACGGTCGAGACCCGGCCGGCCCGCATGATCCGGACGACGTGTGCGCCGCAGTTGGCGCAGGTCGGCCGGGAGAGCGGGGAGGGCACGCGCTCCCCGTCCGCCTTGTAGACGACGAAGGGGCTGCCCGAGCCGTCGACGTGGTGCTCGATCTCGTACGCCTGCTCCCAGCCGTGTCCGCACCGCATGCAGGCGAACGCGTACGCCTCATGGACGGTGGTTGCCGCGATCTCGCTCATACCCTGCTCCTCCTGTCCGCCGGACAAGCACCCCGGGCGGGTCCGGGGAGTGCGTCCCGTTCCTCCAGTGGACGCCTTTCCCGGCGGGAGCGCACCAGGTCGAGCGGGGAGTTGGAGCGGTCTCGGCGTCCTCATGGCCCAGGGGCCCGGTACGCGGCCCGGGCTCTGCCTTCCGGGCTTAAGGGCTGGGGGCGGTTCGAGCCGCGTTCTTCGCCGCCACCACCGCGTCGAACACCTCGCGCTTGGGAAGGCCCGCGTCGGCGGCGACCGCGGCGATGGCCTCCTTGCGCCGCTCCCCCGCCTCCTCGCGCACCTGCACCCTGCGTACCAGCTCCTCGGCGTCCAGGGTCGCGTCGCCCGAGGCGGTGGCGCCCTCGACGACGACGGTGATCTCGCCGCGTACCCCCTCGGCGGCCCAGACGGCCAGCTCGCCCAGCGGACCGCGCTTCACCTCCTCGTACGTCTTGGTCAGCTCGCGGCACACGGCCGCCCTGCGGTCCGCGCCGAACACCTCGGCCATCGCCGCCAGGGTGTCGTCGAGCCGGTGCGGTGCCTCGAAGAAGACCATCGTGCGGCGCTCGGCGGCCACCTCGCGGAGCTTGCCGAGACGTTCGCCCGCCTTGCGCGGCAGGAAGCCCTCGAAGCAGAAGCGGTCCACGGGCAGGCCGGACAGGGCCAGCGCGGTCAGCACCGCCGAGGGGCCCGGTACCGCGGTCACCCTGATGTCCTTCTCCACGGCCGCGGCGACGAGCCGGTAGCCGGGGTCGGAGACGGAGGGCATCCCGGCGTCGGTGACGAGCAGGACACGGGCGCCGCCCATCAGTGCCTCGACCAGTTCGGGCGTACGGGCCGTCTCGTTGCCCTCGAAGTAGGAGACGACACGCCCCGTGGTCTGGATGCCCAGCGCCTGGGTGAGCCGGCGCAGCCGCCGGGTGTCCTCCGCGGCGACGACGTCGGCCGTCGACAGCTCGGCGGCGAGTCGTGGCGGGGCGTCCGCCACGTCGCCGATGGGGGTCCCTGCGAGTACCAGCGTTCCAGTCGATCCAGTCACAGGAGTCATCCTCCCAGCCCGGGCGGCACCCTTCGCACAGATGCGTTCCCTACGATGGCGCGGTGACGAGTACTGCACCCGAAGCGCAGCAGGGCCAGGACGCCGGGGACTCCTACGGTGCGGAGCCGCCTGCCTGGCAGCGGCGGCTGCGCCGCTTCGGCCATGTGCCCAGGCCCGGGACAGGGCTGCGGGACCGGCTGGTGCCGCCGTACACGCGTCCGGGACCCCGGTTCTGGGCGGTGCTCGGGGTGCCGCCGGCCCTGGCGGGCCGGCTGGTGCGCTGGGCCGCGTGGGGCGGGCCGCTGCTGGTGGCGCTGGTCGCCGGGGTGCTGCGGTTCTGGAATCTGGGCGAGCCCGACGCGGTGATATTCGACGAGACGTACTACGCGAAGGACGCCTGGGCGCTCGTCAACCAGGGGTACGAGGGTGCCTGGCCCAAGGACGTCGACAAGTCGATCCTCGCCGACCCCTCCCAGGTGGCGATCCCGGTGGAGCCCGGCTACGTCGTGCACCCGCCGGTCGGCAAGTGGATCATCGGAGCCGGTGAGCACCTCTTCGGCTTCACCCCGTTCGGCTGGCGCTTCATGGTGGCGGTGCTCGGCACGCTGTCCGTGCTGATGCTGTGCCGGATCGGCCGCAGGCTGTTCCGCTCCACGTTCCTCGGCTGTCTGGCGGGCACGCTGCTCGCGGTGGACGGCCTGCACTTCGTGATGAGCCGCACGGCGCTGCTCGACCTGGTGCTGATGTTCTTCGTGCTCGCGGCCTTCGGCTGTCTCGTGGCCGACCGGGACCGGGCGCGCCGCAGACTGGCGGACGCGCTCCCCGTCGACGAGGACGGGGTCACGCGCCCCGACGCCCGCATCGCGGAGACGCTGCGGCTGGGATGGCGGCCGTGGCGGCTCGCGGCGGGACTGATGCTCGGACTGGCCTTCGGGACGAAGTGGAACGGCCTCTACATCCTGGCCGCGTTCGCTGTGATGGCGGTGTTGTGGGACGTGGGCGCGCGCCGCACGGCGGGCGCGGTGCAGCCGCACCTGGCGGTGGTACGCCGGGACCTGCTGCCCGCGTTCCTCTCGACGGTGCCGGTCGCGATCGGCACGTACCTCCTGACGTGGACGGGCTGGATCGTCACGGACAAGGGCTACTACCGGAACTGGGCGGCGACGGAGGGCGACGGCGGCTCGTTCACCTGGCTGCCGGACTGGCTGCGCAGCCTGTGGCACTACGAGTACCAGGTGTACGAGTTCCACGTCGGGCTGACCTCCGGGCACACCTACGAGTCCAACCCGTGGAGCTGGATCGTGCTGGGCCGCCCGGTCTCGTACTTCTACGAGGAGCAGCCGGGCTGCGCGGTGTCGGAGACCGGCAAGTGCGCGCGCGAGGTGCTGGCGATCGGCACCCCGATGCTGTGGTGGGCGTCGTGCTTCGCGCTGCTGTACGTGCTGTGGCGGTGGTTCTTCCGGCGCGACTGGCGGGCGGGCGCGATCGCGTGCGGGGTGGCGGCGGGCTGGGTGCCGTGGTTCTTCTACCAGGAGCGGACGATCTTCCTGTTCTACGCGGTCGTCTTCGTACCGTTCCTGTGTCTGGCGGTGACGATGATGATCGGGGCGATGACCGGCCCCGCCACGGGAACCCTGGACGGGCGGGCCCGGGCGCTGCCCGCCGACGGCCCGCCCGGTGAGTCCCGGCGGGTGCTGGGGGTGGTGGCGGCGGGCGTGCTGGTGCTGCTGATCGTCTGGAACTTCGTGTACTTCTGGCCGCTGTACACGGGCATGTCCATCCCGGAGAACTCCTGGCGCGACCGGATGTGGCTGGACACGTGGGTCTGAGGGAGTGGTCCCGGTCGCACGACGGCCGCCCCCGCCGCTGATCCACTCCGGGCGGTCGGACAGCGGCTCGGAAGCCCATGCGCCGAGGTACCGCTCGCGGCCGGGTCCGGGGCGCGCGGTCACCCCTGCGAAGTCACCTGACGGAACCCCGTGTTCACCGCCAGCAGGCCGCCGTCCACGTGCAGGGTGGCGCCCGTGATCCAGGACGAGTCGCGGGAGGCGAGGAAGGCCGCCGCCGCGGCGATGTCGGCCGGTTCGCCGATGCGGCCCAGGGGGTAGAGCGGGGCCAGCGCGTCCAGTTGGGCTTCCCGGCCCGCCCAGGCGTCCGTGCGGACCGTGCCGGGGGCGATCAGGTTGACGCGGACTCCGCGTGGGGCCGCGTGGCCCGCGAGGGTGCGGGTCAGACCGGCCAGGCCCGCTTTCGCGGCGCTGTAGGCGTGGCCGCCGAAGTCCTGTTCGCCGTTGACCGAGCCGATGTTCACGATCGCGCCCCTGCCGGAGGCCACCAGGTGGGGCAGGGCCGCCCGGGAGCAGCGGAAGGGGCCCGACAGGGTGATGTCCAGGTCGCGTTGCCAGACCTCGTCCGTCTCGTCCTCGAAGAGCGGGGCGTCCCTGCCGGCCGAGCAGGCGTTGTTGACCAGGACGTCCAGCCGGCCGAAGGTGGCGACCGCGTGGGCGACGGCCGCTTCGACGGCCGACCGGTCGCCCACGTCGCAGGGGAAGGAGGCGGCCGTGCCGCCGGTCCCGCGGATCTCCGCGGCGGCGGACTCCGCCCGGGCCCCGTCCAGGTCGGTGATCAGGACCGCCGCGCCCTCCGACGCCAGGCGGCGGGCGGTGGCCGCGCCGATGCCCTGGCCGGCTCCCGTGATGAGGGCGCAGTGGCCGTCGAACCGTGCGGTGGGCGGAGGGGAAGGTGTCATAGGGCCGACCGTACTGCTCTGACCAGTGCCTGGGCACGGGGATCGGCGGTGACTCCCTTCTGTACACCGTTCGTCACATAACCGAGGGCGATGCCCGACTCGGGGTCCGCGAAGCCGAGCGAACCGCCGCGGCCCGGGTGGCCGAAGGAGCCTGGGGCCAGGAGCGGGGCGGCCGGGCCGTGCAGCATGAAGCCGAGACCGAAGCGGGTGCTGACGACCAGGACCCGGTCCGGGCCCGCGGACTCCTCCGTGCGGGCCAGGGTGAGGGTGGCCGGGGCGAACAGGCGGTGGCCGTCGACCTCGCCGATCATCGCGGCGTAGCAGCGGGCCAGTCCGCGGGCGGTGGCGATCCCGTTGGAGGCGGGGAGTTCGGCCGCGCGGTAGGCGCCGTCGTTCTCGTCGGGCAGCGGGTCGATCGCCCCGAACGCCCGGCGGGTGAGGGAGTCCGGGTCCTGGTACGCGTCGACGACCGAGCGTTTGGGGCGCAGGCGCAGGGCCCCGCCGCCCCCCTGGGCGGCGGGCGGCTCGACCGGGCCGACCCGGCCGATCCGGTGGGCCTCGTCGGCCGGGAGGCCGAACCAGAAGTCCAGGCTGAGCGGGCGGGCGATCTCCTCGGCGATCCAGCGCCCGACGGTACGCCCGGTGACCCGGCGCACGAGTTCGCCGATGAGCCAGCTGTACGTCTGGGCGTGGTACCCGTGGTCGGTGCCCGGCTCCCAGGCGGGGCGCTGGGCCGCGACCGCCCGCGGCCCCGACGTGCCGTCCGCCGCCTCGGCCGGGGTCAGGGGCCGGTCGAGCGCGGGGACCCCGGCCCGGTGGGCGAGGAGGTGGCGTACGAGGACGCGTTCCTTGCCGTTGGCCTTGAACTCCGGCCAGTAGGTGCCGACCGGGGCGTCCAGGTCGAGCTGGCCGCGCTGGTGGAGCAGCAGCGGTACGGCGGCGGCGACGCCCTTGCCCGCCGAACGGACGATCTGCACGGTGTCGACCGCCCACGGTTCGACCCCGTCGACGTCTCTCGTACCGGCCCACAGATCGACGACCTTGCGGCCGTGCCGGTAGACGGCGACCGCGGCCCCGCGCTCGCCGCGCTGCTCGAAGTTGCGGACAAAAGCATCCCTTACCGGTTCGAACCCGGGTGACACCGTGCCCCTTACATCCACGCCTGCTCCCGCACTCCCGCTCATCCCCCATGGTGCATCGCGCCGCAGGTGGACAGTGTGCCGGGGCCGTGAACACGGTGGTCCCTCACTCCTTGCCCGGGCGCTCCAGACGGGCCGTCAGCCGGTGCAGTTCGGTGCGCAGCCGGGCCACTTGCGCGGAGGCGAGTCCGGAGGCTTCGAGCAGTTCGCCGGGGACGCGGGCCGCGCGGTCGCGCAGGGCGGCACCCTCCGCGGTCGGTTCGACGAGTACGGAGCGTTCGTCGGCGGGTGAGCGGACGCGGCGTACCAGACCGGCGCCCTCCAGCCGTTTCAGGAGGGGCGACAGGGTCCCGTAGTCGAGGTGGAGGGAGCGGGCCAGCTCCTTGACGGGGAGTTCACCGCGCTCCCACAGGACCAGCATCACGAGGTACTGGGGGTAGGTGAGGCCGAGTTCGTCCAGGAGCGGCCGGTAGGTGGCGGTGACGGCCCGCTGGGCCGCGTACAGCGCGAAGCAGAGCTGGTCGTCGAGGAGGGGCGGGCAGGCCGGCGGGTGGGGGCCGGGCGCGGCGGGTTCGGGAGCGTCCTTGGTCACGCGCCCATTGTCACGGAGCGCGGGTCGAAACCGAACGGAAGCTCCAGCCGGTGGGCGCGCATCAGCTCCTCGTCGCCGAGGAGGTCCTGGGTGCGGTCGTCGGCGGCGATGACTCCCTCGCTGAGGATGACGGCGCGCGGGCAGAGCTCCAGGGCGTACGGGAGGTCGTGGGTGACCATCAGCACGGTGACGTCCAGGGAGCGCAGGATGTCGGCGAGTTCGCGGCGGGAGGCGGGGTCCAGGTTGGAGGAGGGCTCGTCCAGGACGAGGATCTCCGGCTCCATGGCGAGGACGGTGGCCACGGCCACGCGGCGGCGCTGCCCGAAGGAGAGGTGGTGCGGCGGCCGGTTCGCGTACTCCTCCATGCCCACCCGTTCGAGGGCCTCGCGCACGCGCTCCTCCAGGTCGGGGCCGCGCAGCCCGGAGGCGGCTGGCCCGAAGGCGACGTCCTCGCGGACGGTCGGCATGAAGAGCTGGTCGTCGGGGTCCTGGAAGACGATGCCGACGCGGCGGCGGATCTCCGCGAGGTTGCGCTTGGCGACGGGGAGTCCCGCGACCCGGACGGTGCCGGCGCCCGCGTCGAGGATGCCGTTGAGGTGGAGGACGAGCGTGGTCTTGCCCGCGCCGTTGGGGCCGAGGAGTGCCACGCGCTCGCCGCGTTCGACGGTGAGGTCCACTCCGAAGAGCGCCTGGTGGCCGTCGGGGTAGGCGTACGCGAGGCCGCTGACCTCCAGGGAGGGCGTGAAGGCGGGGGTCGGGCGGCTCATAGGGTCCATCCCAGCAGACAGATAGCGAGGGCGAGCAGGGGCAGTGCGCCGGCGTACGCCCACTGGGCGCGGGATGCCGTCACCTCGTCGATGACCGGCATGGTGCCGGTGTAGCCGCGGCTGACCATCGCGAGGTGGACGCGTTCGCCGCGTTCGTAGGACCTGATGAAGAGGGCGCCCGCGGATTTCGCGAGGACGCCCCACTGGCGTACGCCCCGGGCCTCGAATCCCCGGGAGCGGCGGGCGATGGACATCCGGCGCATCTCTCCGGCGATCACGTCCCCGTACCGGATCATGAAGGAGGCGATCTGGACGAGCAGCGGCGGCAGCCTGAGCCGCTGGAGGCCGAGCAGCAGGGAACGCAGCTCGGTGGTGGAGGCCAGGACGACGGAGGCGGCGACGCCGAGGGTGCCCTTGGCCAGCACGTTCCAGGCGCCCCAGAGGCCGGGGACGCTGACGGAGACGCCGAGGATCTCGGTCTGCTCCCCGGGGACCACGAACGGCATGAGCACGGCGAAGGCCACGAATGGCACCTCGATGACCAGCCGTTTCAGCAGGAATCCGGCCGGGATGCGGGCCGCTGCGGCGACGGCGGCGATCAGCACCGCGTACAGCGCGAAGGCCCAGACCGCCTCACGGGGGGTGGAGACGACGACGAGCACGAAGCCGAAGACCGCGGCGAGCTTGCAGTGCGGCGGCAGGTCGTGGACCGGGGAGTGGGCGTGCCGGTAGAGCTTGTGCGCGTGGCCGGCGCCCATGTCAGCGGCTTCCGGTGAGCACGGCTTCGGCCGGCTCGTCCTGTCGGCGGCGGCGCACCGCCCAGAAGACGCCGCTGCCCACGGCCACCGTGGCGCCCACGCCGATCACTCCCGCGAGGCCGCCCGAGAGGCGGGGGTCGCCGACGTCCTCCACGCCGTAGTCGGCGAGCGGGGAGCCCGCGGCGGCGTGCTCCTCGACCTCGGCGTCGAAGCCCTTGTCGGCGGCGACCTTCTCCAGGCCGTCCGGGCTGGCGGAGGCGTAGAAGGAGACGAAGCCCGCGAGGACGAACGCGGCGACCAGGCCGGTGGCCCAGACGTTACGGGTGGAGGGCCCGGCCCTGCGGGCGGCCGCCGGGGCGGGGGCGGCTGCCGGGGCGTCGACCAGCACGCCGTCGACCCGGAGCTTGAGAGGGGCCGCGAGGCCCCGGGCCGCGTGCACCAGGTCGGGGCGGACGGCGATCACGGCGCCCACGGTGAGCGCGGTGATCACGGCCTCGCCGATGCCGATCAGCACGTGCACGCCGACCATCGCGGTGAGCACCTTGCCGATGGGGATGTCGGTGGTGCCGCCGACCGCGTAGATCAGGGTGAAGGTGGCGGCCGCGGCCGGTACGGAGACCAGTGCGGCGACGAAGGCCGCGACGGTCGCGGAACGGCGGGTGCGCGGGAGCACCGCGGTCAGGCCGCGGAACAGGACGTAGGCGACGACGGTCGTGACCAGGCCCATCACCGTGATGTTGACGCCGAGGGCGGTGAGGCCGCCGTCCGCGAAGAGGATGCCCTGCATCAGCAGGACCACGGAGATGCAGAGCACTCCGGTGTACGGGCCGACCAGGATCGCCGCCAGCGCGCCGCCCAGGAGATGGCCGCTGGTGCCGGCGGCGACGGGGAAGTTGAGCATCTGCACGGCGAAGACGAAGGCGGCGACGAGACCGGCCAGCGGGGCCGTGCGCTCGTCCAGCTCCCTCCGCGCGCCGCGGAGGCTGACGGCCACCGCTCCCGCGGCGACGACACCCGCGACGGCCGAGAGGGGTGCGTCGATGAATCCGTCGGGTACATGCATGGGAGGCTCCGCTTTCCTGCGTGCCCGGAGGCGGGGTCAGAACCCACCAAGGATAGGGCCTTCTTGCGCATCGCTTGCAAGAGCGGTTCTGTCACAACTGCGTAGGCACTTTCGGAGTGCCGTATACGCGAAATATGGGACATTGGACAGCGAAGTCCCATAAAAGGAGGAGCCGGCCCATGCCCCCCGTGATCGAAGAACATGCGCGAGCCCGGCTCATCACAGACGGCCCCCTCACCCGCCCCGTCCCCGTCGACCTGCGGTACGACACCGCCGACGAGTCATCGACCGTCCACGTGTCCTTCGGCAGCGGCACGGACTGGGCTGTCAGCCGCGACCTCCTGGAGAGCGGACTCCGCTTCCCCGCCGAGCGCGGCAATGTGCGGGTCTGGCCCTGCGGGCGCGCCCAGCTCATCGTGGAACTGCGCTCGGACGACGGCGTCGAGGTCTTCCAGATCGACAACGCGGACCTGATCCGCTTTCTGCACCGGACGTACGAGGAGGCCCAGGCCCCGACCGCGGCGGCCACGGGCAAGCCCTGAACACGGCGCGTACGCCGTGCGTACGATCGCCCGTACATGACAGGAAGCCCCCGTGCCGCTCGCACGGGGGCTTCCTGCCGCCCCGGTCCCCCGTCCCCACAGGTAACCGGTGCCGCCGGGGGCCGCGCACCGCTCACGCGCGGCCCCCGGAGCTCCGCCCGGGTCAGACCCGGGTCAGCTCACGCCCGCCTCCCGCTTCCCCGCCGGAGGCGCCGGGGGCGTCGGCGAGCTCCTTGCGGAGCCCCTCACCCTCGACGTCCACGTTGGGCAGGGCGCGGTCCAGCCACCTCGGCAGCCACCAGGCGCGCTTGCCGAGCAGGGCCAGTACGGCGGGCACGATCGCCATCCGCACCACGAACGCGTCGAAGAAGACGGCGATGGCGAGCGAGAAGCCGATCATCTTGATCATCGACTCGCTTGAGCTGATGAAACCGGAGAAGACCGCCATCATGATCACGGCCGCCGCCGTGACCACCCGGGCCCCGTGCTGGAAGCCGGTGACGATCGCCTGGCCGGGCGACTCCCCGTGGACGTACGCCTCACGCATCCGCGTGACGAGGAAGACCTCGTAGTCCATGGCGAGGCCGAAGACCACACCGACCATGAAGATCGGCATCATGCTCATGATCGGGCCGGTCTGTTCCACCCCGAAGAGCGAGCCGAGCCACCCCCACTGGAAGACCGCGACGACCGCGCCCAGGGCCGCGACGACCGAGAGCAGGAAGCCGAGGGCCGCCTTGAGGGGGACCAGGATCGAGCGGAAGACGAGCATCAGGAGCAGGAAGGCGAGGCCCACCACGAGCGCCAGGTAGGGCAGCAGCGCGTCGTTCATCTTCTGCGAGAAGTCGATGTTCATCGCGGTGGCGCCGGTGACCAGTACCTCGGCTCCGGTGTCCTTCCGGATGTCACCGCCCGCGTCGCGGATGGCGTGGACGAGCTCCTCGGTCTGCGCGGAGCTGGGCCGGTCCTGCGGGATGACCGTGATCGTCGCGGTGTCGCCCGCCTTGTTGAAGGCGGGCGGTGTGACGGCCACGACGTGCGGGATGGCCTCGATCTCCTCCGAGACCCGGTCGGCGGCCGCCTTGCCGTCCGAGCTGTCCGCCGTGTCGACGACGACCAGCAGCGGCCCGTTGAAGCCGGGACCGAAACCGTCCGACAGCAGGTCGTACGCCTGGCGCTGGGTGGTGCTCCTGGGCTGCGAGCCATCGTCGGGCAGGCCCATCTCCAGCGAGGCGGCCGGTACGGCGATGACACCGAGGCCCAGCACACCGACCAGCAGCACCCAGACCGGCTTGCGCAGCACGAACCGCGCCCAGCGGGTGCCCGCGTTCGCCTTCGGCCCGCTCGTGTCCCCGGCCTCGGCACGCGCGTCGGCGGTCCTGCGCGCCTTGCGTCCCATGATCCGCTTGCCCGCGAAGCCCAGCAGCGCCGGGACGAGGGTGAGCGCGATGACGACGGCGATCGCGACCGTACCGGCCGCGGCGAAGCCCATCTTCGACAGCATCGGGATGTTGACGACGGCCAGACCGGCGAGCGCGATGACGACGGTGAGGCCCGCGAAGACGACCGCGGAACCGGCCGTGCCGACCGCGCGCCCCACGGCTTCCTCGCGTTCCCTGCCCTCGGACAGCTCGGCGCGGTAACGGGAGACGATGAACAGCGCGTAGTCGATGCCGACCGCGAGGCCGATCATCATCGCGAGGGTGGAGGTGGTCGAGCCGAGGTCCAGCACGTTCGCCAGGGCTGTGATCAGCGAGATGCCCACACCGACGCCGATGAGCGCGGTGACCAGGGGCAGCCCGGCGGCGATGAGCGAGCCGAAGGTGATGACGAGCACCACGGCGGCGATGGCGACACCGATGATCTCGCCGGCTCCGGTGTGCGGCATCACCTGGAGCGCGTCACCACCGATCTCGACGGTCATGCCGCTCTTCTCGGCCGACGTGCCGGCCTCTTCCAGGGCCTCGCGCGTCTCCTCGGTCAGCTCCATGGAGTTGACCTCGTAGGAGACGGAGATGTAGGCCGTGGAACCGTCCTCGCTGACGGCCTTCGTGGCGTACGGGTCGGCGACCGAGGCTATCTGGTCCGAGCCGGACTTCAGCTCGCCGACGATGTCGGTGACCTCGGCCTTGTTCGCCGCGTCGGTCACCTTCTCGCCCTGGGGGGCCTTGAAGACGACCCGGGCGGTGGCGCCGTCCGCGCTGCCTCCGGGGAAGCGCTCTTCCAGCAGGTCGAAAGCCTTCTGGGCCTCCGTACCCGGTATGGAGAAGGAGCTCGATGTGGCGGGTGATGCGGAGGCCGCGCCGAATCCGGCGAGCGCCAGCAGTGCCACCCAGACGAGGGCGACGACGCGGCGGCGCCGGAAGGCGAACCGTCCGAGCTTGTAAAGGAAAGTGGCCACGAGGGCGTACTCCCGGTCAGGTCGAGTGGAAATGGGCGTGAAGAACCAGCCCGACGACGAGAGCGGCGTGTCAGGTGGGGCTGCGGGGAGAGGGCCGTACGGAAGGGACGGGGACGTCAGACGCCGAGGGCGGGGAGGACCACGGCGTCGAAGTAGTCACGGATATACGCCTGGTCGACTGCGCGGTCGTCGACCAGCTGCCGGGCGGCGAAGGCGCCGATCAGCATGTGCGGTACGTATTTCAGCGCCGGATTGTCCGCGCGCAGTTCACCCCGGCCCACGGCCCGGTCGAGCAGCGTTTCGAGGCCGGTCATCTCCGGCTCGATCAGCAGCTCGCGCAGCGCCTGGTGCAGATCGGGATTCTCGTGGATGGCGTGTCCCAGACCCCGGATCAGCGCGGAGTCCTTCTCCATCTGGCAGTCGTCGCTACGGCTGAGTGCGGCGTGGAAGTCCCCCCGCAGCGAACCGGTGTCGATCTCGGCGAGACTCACCGGCTTGTTGTGCCGCAGGGCGGTGACGACCAGCTTGGGCTTGCTCCCCCACTGGCGGTAGAGGGTGGCCTTGCTGGAATGGGTGCGCTGGGCGACGGCGTCCATGGTCAGGGCGTCGTAACCGACTTCACGGAGCAGGTCGAGGACGGCGGCGAACAGCTCGCTCTCACGCTCTGGCGTGAGTCTGGTGCCCATGTGCCGACCTCCCGTCCGCAGGTCCGCCGACCGGCCGGGGACCCTGAGTGGATCACCGGTCCGTCGAACGAAACCGTTTCGTACACCAGAACTCTACTCCCGCCCGGGAGCGAAACGAAGTCGTTTCGCTTGTGGGCTGCACCACAAGTTGCCGCCCGCCGCGCGCACCGAAAGCATGGGGAAGGTGAGTGACGACGTGGCGTATCTCCGGTTCCCGCACCTCCACAAGGACCTGCTGTGCTTCGCGGCCGAGGACGACCTGTGGGTCGCTCCCCTCGCCGCCGCCGGGCACCGGCCCGGCCGCGCCTGGCGGGTGACCGTAGACCGCACACGGGTCAGCCACCCGCGCTTCTCGCCCGACGGCAGCCGCATCGCCTACACGACCTGGCGGACGCTCGACCCCGAGATCCACCTGGCCCCCGTCGACGGCGGGGCCGCCCGCAGACTCACCTACTGGGGCTCGACCGACGCCCGGGTCTGCGGCTGGAGCCCCGACCCGGGCGACGCCTCGCAGATTCTCGCCGTCTCCTCGCACAACCAGCCGTTCTCCTACTTCTCCTGGGCCTACAGCGTCCCCACCGACGGCAGCCCCGGCGGCAGACTGCCCTGGGGCCCGGTCTCCGCCCTCGCGGTCGCCGACATCGACGGGGAGCGGCGCACGCTGCTGCTCACCGGCACCCCGCCGCACGAACCGGCGGCGTGGAAGCGCTACCGGGGCGGGGCCACGGGGCGGCTCTGGCTGCACGGGAAGCGGCTGCTGCCGGACATCGGGGGGCATCTGGACTCCCCGATGATCGTCGGGCGGCGCATCGCGTTCCTCTCCGACCACCAGGGTGTGGGGAACCTGTACTCGTGCGCGCTGGACGGCCAGGATCTGCGCCGCCACACGGACCACGACGCCTTCTACGCCCGTAACGCCTCCAGCGACGGCCACCGGGTCGTCTACCAGTGCGGCGGCGAGGTGTGGCTGGTCGACGACCTCGAAGCGCCGGACGCCGTGCCGCGGAAGCTGGAGATCCGGCTCGGCGGGCCCCGCACCGGGCGGCGCGCGTACCAGGTGCCGGCCGCGAGCAACGTCGACTCGCTGTCGGTCGACGAGACGGGCCGGGCGAGCGCCGTCGCCGTACGCGGCAGCCTGTACTGGCTCACGCACCGCGACGGCCCCGCCCGCACGATCACCGGCACGCCCGGGGTGCGGGTGCGGCTGCCGGAGATGCTCGGCAGCGGCGGCCAGGTCGCGTACGTGACGGACGCGGACGGCGAGGACGCGATCGAGATCTCCTACCTGCCCAGGGCCAGCGGCGACCGCGCGCCCCGGCGGCTCGCCTCGGGGAAGCTCGGCCGGGTGGAGGAGATGGCCTCCGACCCGGAGGGCGAACGGCTCGCCATCGCCTCGAACGACGGGCGGCTGCTGCTCCTGGACACGGCGGAGGCGGTCGTCGCCGAGGCGGTGGCCGCGGAGTCCACCGGGGAGCGGGCCGGCACCGGTTCCACCCGGGCCGACCTCGTCCGCGCGGTGGACGAGGCCACCGCGCAGGCAGCAGGCAGCGAGGTCACCGAGCTGATCCGCTCCACCAACGGCCCGGTCCGCGACCTGGCGTTCTCGCCGGACGGGCACTGGCTGACCTGGTCGCACCCGGGCGTCGGCCGGTCCCTGCGCCAGATCAAGCTGGCGCGGATCACCGGGCCCGGCTCCCCCGTCATCGTCGACGTGACCAACGGCCGCTTCGAGGACGAGAACCCCGTCTTCACGGGGGACGGCCGCTACCTCGCCTTCCTCTCCTGGCGCGGCTTCGACCCGGTGTACGACGTCCACACCGGCGACCTCTCCTTCCCGCTGGGCTGCCGCCCGTACCTGGTCCCGCTCTCCTCGGCCACCCCGTCGCCCTTCGCGCTGCTGCCGGACGGCCGTCCGGCGGCGGGCGGCCTCGATCCGGTGGACATTCCCGAGGGCGGTACGGGGGAGGCGGCGGCGGTCACCGTCGAGTTCGAGGGGCTGGAGAGCCGGGTGACGCCGTTCCCGGTCTCGGCGTCGAAGTACTCGGCGCTGCGCCCGGTCAGCGGCGGCGGTCTGGTCTGGCTGCGCTGGCCGATCTCGGGCGCGCTGGGCGAGACGTTCGCCAACCCGGCGGACATGTCCGGGCGGCCCACGCTGGAGCACTTCAACATCGCCAAGGCCCGCAGGACCGAACTCGTCGACCACCTGGACTGGTTCGCCGTCAGCGGTGACGCGAGCCGGCTGGTCGTCATGGACGAGGGCGAGCTGCGCGCCGTCCCGGCGACCGAGGCCGGCGACAACGACTCGACGGTCTACCTCGATCTGCGCCGCATCCTGCACGAGGCCGACCCGCCCGCGGAGTGGCGCCAGGCGTTCGGGGAAGCGGGGCGGATCATCCGCTCCTACTTCTGGGAACCGGACATGTGCGGCATCGACTGGCCCGCGGTGCTCGACCAGTACCGCCCCCTGGTCGAACGGGTCGCGTCCCCGGACGAGTTCGCCGACCTCCTGCGCGAGGTCCTGGGCGAACTGGGCACCTCGCACGCGTACGTCTCCCCGGCCCGCCGCAACGAGGGACCGCCGCACTACCAGCGGGCGATCGGGCTGCTCGGCGCCAACCTGGTGTGCCGGGACGGCGAGTGGCTGGTCCAGCACATCCTGCCCGGCGACTCCTCGGACTCCAAGGCGCGCTCACCGCTCGCCGGTACGGGGATCAGGGAGGGCGCGGTCCTGACCCATGTCGACGGGCGGCCCGTCGACCCGGTCGCGGGGCCCTATCCGCTGCTCACGGCGGCGGGCGGCACGACGGTGGAGCTGACGTTCAGCACGGCGGGGTGCGGCCGGCCACGCCGCGTCGCGATCCTCCCGCTGATCGACGAGCGCCCGCTGCGGTACCAGAACTGGGTGGCCAAACGCCGTGAGGTGGTACGGGAGCTGAGCGGCGGCAGGTGCGGCTATCTGCACATCCCCGACATGGGCGGCTCCGGGTGGGCCCAGTTCAACCGCGATCTGCGGCTTGAGGTCTCGCGTCCGGCGCTGATCGTGGACGTACGGGGCAACGCGGGCGGGCACATCAGCGAGCTGGTCGTGGAGAAGCTGACCCGCAGGATTCTCGGCTGGGACCTGACACGCAACGCCCAGGCGGTCTCGTACGCGTCCAGCGCGCCGAGGGGGCCGGTGGTGGCCCTCGCCGACGAGGCGACGTCCTCGGACGGTGACATGATCACCGCCGCGTTCCGGCTGCTGGGGCTGGGACCCGTGGTGGGGCAGCGCACCTGGGGCGGGGTGGTCGGGATGACGGGGCGCCACCGTCTGGGTGACGGCACGGTGATCACGGTGCCGATGAACGCCGCGTGGTTCGACACGTACGGCTGGTCGGTGGAGAACCACGGTGTGGAACCGGACCTGGAGGCGCTGCGCACGCCGCTGGACTGGGCGGAGGGGCGGCACGCGGTGCTGGACGACGCGGTACGGGTGGCGCTGAGCCTGCTGGAGAAGCATCCGGCGTCGACACCGCCGACGTACGCGACGGCCCCGGTACTGCGCCGCCCACCGCTGCCGCCGCGCTGAGACCCGGCGCCCCGGGGCAGCACGAAAGGCGCACCCGGCGAACCGGGTGCGCCCCTCGCAGCGCGGACGCGCGGGCGCGGGATCAGGCCGCCGCGGACGTCAGCGGTCGAAGCGCTCGCGCGCGTCGTCCGTCATGTCCTGGGAGCGGTCGCGGAGTCCGGACCGCTCCGCACCCCGTTCCGGCTCATCGGACGAGCGCTCCCGCGCCGCCCCGCCCTTCTCGTCGGCCATCTTCTTCCGCTTGGCCTGGTCGGCGAGCTCCTGCGCCTTGTCCTTGAACTGGTCTGCGATGCCCATGCTGTTCGCTCCTATGGGTAATGCCGGGGGTCGGCCCCGTCGCCCGGGGCCTCGACCAGATTTACACGTCAGGACATGCGGCGCATTTCGTTCAGTTACTCTGCGTGCGCTCTTCCTGGTCCGCCGCGCCCCCGGCCCCCACGAGACCCGTGCCGACGCCGGACAGCCGGTCCCCGAACCGGGCCATCTCGCGCTGGCCGACGATCCCGATGACCGTCGGCAGACAGCCGCGTACCGACTGCATCCCCCGCAGCCACCACTGCGCGTACACGTGCGAGGAGCGCCGCTCGATCCCCGCCACGATCCGGTCGACGGCCGGGCCGAGGGGGTACGTGCGGTTCGCCGGCCACGGCAGCCGCTGCCGCAGCTCGCGCATCACGTCGTCCTGGTCGGCGCCCCGCACCATGTCCGTGTCCGTCCAGGACAGGTAACCGACCCCGACCCGCACGCCCCGGTACCCGACCTCGGCCCGCAGGCTGTGCGCGAACGCCTCGACGCCCGACTTCGACGCGCAGTACGCGGTCATCATCGGCGCCGGGGTGAGCGCGGCCAGCGAGGCGATCTGGAGGAAGTACCCGCGGCTCTCCATGAGCACCGGCAGGAACGCCCGTCCTGTCACCGCCCCGCCGATGAGGTTGACCTCTATGACCCGCCGCCAGGCGTCCGGGTCGGAGTCGACGAACGGCCCGCCCGCGGCGACGCCCGCGTTCGCCACGACCACGTCGACCTTGCCGAACCGCTGCTCGACCTCCTGGGCGACCCGGGCCATCGCCACATGGTCGGTGACGTCCGCGTGCCAGTGGCCGCTCTCCCCGTGCAGCCGCCCGGAGACCTGCTTCAGCTCGTCCGGCTCCAGGCCGACCAGCGCCAGCGTCGCGCCGCGCGCCGAAAGCTTGCGGGCCAGCAGCTCTCCCACCCCGCGCGCGGCCCCGGTGACGACGACGACCTGGCCCTCAAGACTGCGCCTGCCGCTCATGCGGCCTCCTCCTTGCCCATGCCGGCCACCGCGACGTACTCGGCCACCAGTTCGCGTATCTTCGCCGTGACCACTTCCGGCGCCTCCACCGGTGTCATGTGGCCGATGCCCGTGAGCTCGGTCAGTCCGAGGCCCTGCGGCAGCGCCGCGGCCACCGCCCTGGCGTGTACCGGCGGGGTCAGCCGGTCGTCCGTACCCGCGATCACCGCGGTGGGCGCCCGCAACTCCCGTACGCCCGCCTCTATGTCGAGTTCGGCGAGCACGTTCCCCCACGCCACCCGCGCCCGCCGCGGGCACGCGTGCACGATCCGGGCGCAGAGGTCCACCCGCTCCGGCGCCGAACCGGCGCCCATGGTGGCGTACCTGAGTATCTTCTTCGACCACGGAGTGACCGGGCCGAGCGGCGCCCGCGCGCCGAGAACGGCGCGGGTGAGGCGGGTGCGGAGCGCGCCGGCCCTCAGCGGGAGGACCAGCGACTCGGCGAGCAGCCGCGAACTGCCGGTGCTGCACAGCAGGACCGCTGCCGCGTGCTCCCGCAGCCCGGCCCGCCGGGAGGCCGCCATCAGCGTCATCCCGCCCATGGAGTGCCCGGCGAGCACCGCCTTCTCCCCCGGGGCGAGGGTGGCCGCCAGGACGGCTTCGAGGTCGTCGGCGAGGGCGTTCGTGCTGTAGCCGGCGACGCCGCCCTGCGGCGACCCGCCGTGTCCGCGCTGGTCGTAGGCGATGACCCGGTGATCGGCCGCCAGGTCGCGTATCTGGGCGGCCCAGAAGTGGGTGTTGCAGGTCCAGCCGTGCGCGAGCAGCACGGCGGGGGCGCCTTCGGGTCCGTGCAGTTCGACGTGGATGCGCGAGCCGTCCGCCGAGACAGCGGTCAGTTCGCGTACGGGTATGGGCGGCGCGTCCTGGCGTCGCAGCGGCCTGCTCATGCGACAGCTCCTTCGGTCCGTGCCTTGTCACCCTCGGCGGCGCCCGGCTTCCGTGGCCGGACCACCTCGTACTCCGCCAGGTCCACCGACCGCGTCGCCCTGCGGAACTCGGCGGTCGTGCCCGGCCAGACGGTGGTGTTGCGCCCCTCGGAGTCGAGGTACCAGCTGGTGCAGCCTCCGGTGTTCCACACGGTGCGCCGCATCCGCTCCTGGACCCGGTGGTTCCACGCCGTCACCGCCGACTGCCGCGCGCCCAGTGCGGCACGTCCGCCCAGGGCGTCCAGCCGGCGCAGGTAGTCGGCCATGTAGTTCAGCTGGGACTCGATCATCAGGATCATGGAGGAGTTGCCGAGTCCGGTGTTGGGGCCGATGATCGTCATCCAGTTGGGGAAGCCGACCGCGGTCGCGCCGCGCAGCGCCTCCATGCCGCCCTTCCAGTGCTCGGCGAGCGTGATGCCGTCGGCGCCGACGACCCGTTCCGCGATCGGCATGTCCGTCACGTGGAAGCCGGTGCCGAAGATGATCGCGTCGACCTCGGTCTCCGTACCGTCGGATGCCACGACGGTGGAGCCGCGCACCTCGGTCAGGCCGGCGGCGACCACGTCCACGTTGGGCTCGGCGAGCGCCGGGTAGTAGGCGCTGGACAGCAGGATGCGCTTGCAGCCGATGCGGTACGAGGGCGTCAGCTTGGCCCGCAGCACCGGGTCCTTGACCGACCGGGCGATGTTGGCCTTGGCGACGCGTTCCACCAGGCCGAGCCGGTCCGGGTGTTTGGTGAAGGCGCTGACCTGCAACTCCCTGATTCCCCAGAGCAGTCCGCGACGGGCGGTGCCGGTGAGGGGCAGCACGCGGTGGAGCCACTTCTCGGCGCCGCTGATGGCCCGGTCCATCCGGGGCATGACCCACGGCGGGGTGCGCTGGAAGAGCGTGACCTTGGCGGCCTTCGGCTGGATGGCCGGGACGATCTGGATGGCGGAGGCGCCGGTCCCGACCATCGCGACGCGCTTGCCCGTCAGGTCGTAGCCGTGGTCCCAGCGCGCCGAGTGGAAGACCTTGCCGGGGAATCCGGCGAGCCCGGGGATGTCCGGCATCTTGGGGTCGGAGAGCGGACCGGTCGCCGAGACGACGGCGTCCGCGGTGAGGACGGCGCCGTTGGCGCACTCGATGCGCCAGTACAGCTCGTCGTTGTCCCAGCGCATCACGGTCACTTCGTGGTCGAGCCTGATGTGCGGACGCAGACCGAAGGTGTCGGCGACGTGCTCCAGGTAGGCCCGGATGTGCTCCTGCCCGGAGAAGGTGCGCGGCCAGTCCGGGTTGGGGGCGAACGAGAACGAGTACAGGTGGGACGGTACATCGCAGGCGCAGCCCGGATAGCTGTTGTCGCGCCAGGTGCCGCCGACCGAACCGGCCCGTTCCAGGACGACGAAATCGGTGGTGCCTTCGCGGCGCAGCCGGACAGCGGCACCGAGGCCCCCGAAACCGGATCCGATCACCGCCACTCGTACATGCTCGTGCTGGGCCATGCTGCCGCCTCCCGCGGTACGTCACACGACTCTGCCAGCAATCACTGGCATTGTTGGGAGAGTAGAGCAGCACCGTACTGATGGGTAGGGGTCGGACGAAGGAAAGTTACCGGCGGTACAACATAGGGTGCCCCTGTGGCTGAAGGACGCGAGCACCGTGAATACCGCATGGAGGAACTGGCCGCGCGAGCCGGCATCTCCGTACGGACCCTGCGCTTCTACCGGGAGCGCGGACTCATTCCTCCGCCGCGCCGCGAGGGCCGTGTCGCCTGGTACGACGACCATCACCTGGCCAGGCTGCGCACGGTGACGGGCCTGCTGGAGCGGGGCCACACCCTCAACGGCATCGCCGACCTCGCCGCCACCTTCGACAGCGGCCGCGATGTCGCCGAGGTGCTCGGCCTGGGCGAACCGACCGAGGAGACCCCGGTCCGGCTCAGCCCGGAGCAGCTCGCCGACTACTTCGAGGGCGAGGCCACCCCGGAGAACCTCGCCGCCGCCCTCGACCTGGGCTACCTCGCCGTCGACGGCGACGAGATCGTGCACATCAGCCGCCGACTCCTGGACGTGTCGGCGGAGCTCGTGCGGGAGGGGGTGCCGCTCGCCACGGTGCTCGCCGCGGGCCGCCGCGTCCGCGAACACGCCGACGCCCTCGCGGAGCTCTTCGCGGAGGTCCTGCGTACCCGGCCCGACGGCCAGGAACCGCCCCAGCTCCGCCCGCTGGCCCGGGCCGTGGTGGACGCGGAGCTCTCGATGGCCTTCGACCGGAAGCTGCGCCGCGACGACGCGGCGCCCGCCCCGAAGGCGGAGTGACCGCTCGGGACGCCGCGGGACCGGCCGGGGCTACCGCTCGTACGTGACCGTCACCGGCGCGTGGTCGCTCCACCGTTCGCCGTGCGTGGCGGCGCGCTCGACCCACGCCTTGACCGCGCGCGCGGCCAGCCCAGGGGTCGCCACCTGGTAGTCGATACGCCATCCCGAGTCGTTGTCGAAGGCCCGCCCGCGGTAGGACCACCAGGAGTAGGGCCCCTCGGCGTCCGGATGCAGCGCGCGCACCACGTCGACGTACCGGGCCTCGTCGAAGACCCGGGTCAGCCAGGCACGCTCCTCCGGGAGGAAACCGGAACTCTTCCTGTTGGCCTTCCAGTTCTTCAGGTCGGCCTCCTGGTGAGCGATGTTCCAGTCGCCGCAGACCAGCACCTCGCGCCCCTCGGCGGCCGACCGCGCCCTGAGCCCTTCCAGGTACGGGAGGAACGCGGCCATGAACCGCTCCTTCTCCTCCTGCCGCTCCGTACCGACCTCACCGGACGGCAGATACAGGCTCGCGACGGTGACACCGGGCAGGTCGGCCTCGACGTACCGCCCGCTCGCGTCGAACTCCGCGCACCCGCTTCCGCCGAAGCCGCCGAACCCGATCTGCACCCGCTCCGGCGCGTGCCGCGTGTAGAGGGAGACACCGGCCCGCCCCTTGGCGGTGGCGGGCGCGTGGACGGTGTGCCAGCCCTCGGGTTCCCGCACCTCGGCGGGAAGCTGCTGCGGTTCGGCCCGGACCTCCTGGAGGCAGACCACGTCGGCCCCGGTCCCGGCGAGCCACTCGACGAAGCCCTTTTTCGCGGCGGCGCGGAGGCCGTTTACATTTGCGGTAGTCACGGTGAGCACCAGGAAACAGTACCGACAACCAGCGAACGCATACATGTACCATACCCCGTATGAATATCCAGCAACGGCCTTTCGACCACCCCGACGCCGTCAAACTCAACGACCAGGTGCAGCTCGAATACGCCGAGCGTTACGGGGACGAGGGGGACGTCACACCCCTGGACGCCACGATGTTCGACCCTCCGCACGGGCTGTACCTGCTCGCCTACGACGAGTCGGACCGCCCGGTGGCCACCGGCGGCTGGCGCTCCCAGGAGCGGAACGCCGAGGGCTACTCGGACGGCGATGCCGAGATCAAGCGGATGTACGTGGTCCCCGAGGGCCGCGGGCAGGGTCTGGCCCGGCGCGTACTCGCCGCCCTGGAGGCCGACGCGCGCGCCGCGGGCCGTACGCGCATGGTCCTGGAGACCGGCGACCAGCAGCCCGAGGCGATCGCCCTGTACACCTCCAGCGGCTACACACCCTGCCCCAAGTTCGGCCACTACCGGGAGTACCCCAACAGCATCTGCATGGCCAAGCCGCTCCGGTGACCGCGGCTCCGGGCCGCCTCACAGACAGGCGAGGAACCCGAGCAGGGCGGCGTTGAACCGTTCCGGCTGCTCCAGGTTGGGCATATGCCCGGCCCGCTCCACGACGGCGAGCCCCGAGCCCGGGATCAGCCCGTGCGTCACCCGGGCGTCCGCGGCCGGCGTGTAGCTGTCGTCCGCGCCGACCACGATGAGGACCGGCACCCTGGCCGCGGCGAGGGACTCCCGGTAGTCGGGGCGCTCCGCCCGCCCGCGCAAGGCCGCGGCGGCCCCCTCCGGCGCGGTCCCCCGCATCATGCCGAGGACGTGTGCGGCGACGTCGGGCAGCTCGGTGACGTTGTACGGGGCCAGCATCCGGCCGATCACCTCGTCCGCGTACCCGCCCATCCCCTCGGCGAGCAGCCGGTCCGCCATCCCGATGCGGACGGCCCTGCCCTCCTCGGTCTCGGCGACCGGCGAGGTGTCGGCGAGAACCAGCCCGGCCACCCGTTCCCCGTACCCGCGATGGAACTCCATGGCGATCTGGCCGCCCATGGACAGCCCGCCGACCACCGCCCGCTGGACCCCCAGGTGGTCCAGGAGCTCGGCGATGTCGTCCGCGAAGTCCGCCAGCAGGGTCCGCCCCGGCACGACCCCGCTGGCGCCGTACCCCCGCAGATCAGGCACGACGACCCGGAACCCGGCCCGCACGAGCACCTCGGTCTGCGGCCGCCACATGGACCGGTCGAACGGATGCCCGTGCACGAGGACGACAGGCGGACCGCTGGAGGGCCCCAGATCGTCGTAGGCCGTGACGAAGCCGTGGCGCGTCATGAACTCCATACCGAACCCCCTGCTCGCGGCGGATGCCAGGCGGCGGCGAGGGACGCGGCGCAGGGCGCGTGAACGGCCGTCACCACATCCACCTGCATGATCGAATGATAGGCGCACCGACGAGGCGGCCACCCGGGCCGCACCCCGGCATGCCGAAGAGCCCCTGCCGGGTTTCCCCGGCAGGGGCTCTGAGCTGCGGTGGACCTGTGGGGATTTGAACCCCAGACCCCCTCGATGCGAACGAGGTGCGCTACCAGACTGCGCCACAGGCCCTTGCAACGAGTGAAACTTTAGCACCCCCACAGGGGTGCTTGGAAATCCGTTCCCCGCTGGTCAGCGAGTCGGTGTCCCGAGGGGCTCACTCGTTGGCCGCGCGGGGGCGGTCGTCCTCGTCGTACTGGTCGAAGAGCGGGGTGCGGCCCCGGTCGCGGTGGCGGCGGGACTGGCCGCCGCGCTGGCGTGGTGCCGGGTCCGCCGGGGGTGCGACCGGGTGCGAGGTGCCCGTCTGGGTGGGTTCCGCCGTGCTGGAGCGGGCCGCGGACCACGTCTCCGGGTCGTTGACCTCGACGCCGCCCGTGGCGCGCGGGGCCACCGGGGCGGTGACGTACGTGGGGAGCGGGACGGGGACCGGCTCCCAGCTGTCGCCCTGGACCCGGCCGCGCTCACGCTGCTGGTCGACCCACTCCGCGTGGTCCGTCTGCTCGACGAGGGCCCGGCGGCCGGCCTCCTGCGGGGAGACGGTGGGGGCGGGCTCGGGCTGGGAGTGGTGCGCTTCGGGCTCCTCGTCGGGCTCGGCGACAGCCGCCGCCCCGCCGGACTGGTGCCTGCGGGGGCGGTTCTCGCGCAGCCGCTGGGCGGCGATCTCGGCCCGGCGCCGGTCCATGGTGAACGCGAACCGGCGCCGCTCCTTGGCGCGCAGATGCACGATGTACGTGCTCAGCAGCACGGCCGGTACGGCGGGGGCCCACAGGAAGCCCAGTCCGCCGACGGCCGCGACGACCGTGCCGAGCGTGAAGGCCAGGAAGAGGACGACGGTGGTACGGCGACGGCGGGCCAGCACCTGGGAACGCTGAGCACGCCGGGCGCGCTCGGCGTCCGCGCTGGACGTGCGCGGGCGCCTCGCGGGCGCGGACCGCTCCTGGCCCGCGCGCCCCTGCGCCCCATGGCGCCCCCCGGGCGCGGAATCGGGCGCCTGGCGCTCCGGAGCCGGACGGCCCTGCGCACGCCCCGGAGCGTGCGCGGGATCGTGCAACCGGGCTTCGGTATGCGCCGGGGGCGCGGCGAAGGCCCGGACGTCCACGGAGTCCATTCGGTCCGTGACCGCTTCCGGGTCGACGTCGGGTGTCGCCTCCTGGGCCGTGCGCTCCTCGAGCTCCTTGGCGTAACGGCGCTCCATTGCCGCGCGTCCGGACAGCAGCCGGATGGCGGTGCTGAAGCGTTCCGTAGGACGCGCTTCGTTGAGCTCGTCCTGCCGGCGAAGCCACATCGGCACCAAGTAGGCGGCCCAGGCCCCGACGATGACTGCGTAGATGAGGCCGCTGCTGCTCACGCTCACACCGTAGAGGGGTTTGCGCGGAGGGATCCGCCAATTGGCCCGGTGTGTCGCACGATCTAGCTGATATCACGGACTTTTTTTGTGATTGTTCAGATCAACAGTCGACGTTTGCGCGCTCGTCAGTGGTCAGTCCGCGATCACTTTCGAACATCTATTTCATTTCGCGGGGAGTGTCCGGGGCGCCGGGCCTCGAGCGGTGCCATCGCCGCAGCAGCCCTTCGGGGACCTCCTCCGCGGTGAGCGCGTAGATCAGGTGGTCCCGCCAGGCGCCGTCGATGTGCAGATAGCGCGGGCGCAGCCCCTCCGCACGGAATCCGAGCTTCTCCACGACTCTGCGGCTGGGCATGTTCTCCGGACGGATGCACACCTCGACGCGGTGCAGTCCGACCGTGCGGAAGCAGTGATCGACGGCGAGGGCCACCGCGGTCGGCATGACACCCCGGCCGGCCACCCCCCGGTCCACCCAGTAACCGACATGGCCCGAGCACATCGAACCCCAGGTGATCCCGGCCACTGTCAACTGCCCGACGAGCTGACCCCCGTACTCGATCGCGAAGGGCAGCATCCGGCCGGCGTTCGCCTCCGAGCGCAGATGGCGGATCATCTGACGGTACGTGGGACGCCGCGCCAGCGGCCCGCCCGGCGCGGGCGGCGGCACGGTCGCCTCCCAGGGCCGCAGCCAGTCGCGGTTGCGCCGGTTGATCTCCCGCCACACACGCTGGTCGCGCATCTTTATGGGGCGCAGGACGATCTCGCCGTCGCGGAGGATCACCGGCCAGGTCAGGACGTTCAGCTCGGGCTCCCCGGTCGGGGGTGGTCGCCGCCGCGCAACTGGTCGACGGCGTGCACCAGGAGCCGGCTCAGCACCGCGAGTCCGTCGCGTACGCCACCGGTCGAGCCCGGCAGGTTCACCACGAGGGTGCGGCCCGCGACGCCCGCGAGGCCGCGGGAGAGCGCCGCGGTGGGGACCTTGTCGCGGCCCTCGGCCCTGATCGCCTCCGGGATACCGGGGATCTCGTGGTCGAGGACGCGGCGGGTGGCCTCGGGGGTGCGGTCGGTGGGCGAGATGCCCGTACCGCCGGTGGTGACGATCACGTCGTACCCGGCCGCCGCTCCGGCGCGCAGCGCCGCCTCCACGGGGTCGCCGTCCGGGACGACCCGCGGTCCGTCGACGGTGAACCCGAGGCCGGTGAGGGCCTCGGCGATGAGCGGGCCGCCCCGGTCGGCGTAGACGCCGGCGGAGGCCCGGTTCGACGCGGTGACCACGAGCGCGCGGTACGGGGGCGCCGAGGGGCCGGTTCCGGAGCCGCTCACGCCTCCGCTCCTTCCGGCGCCTGGCGCCGGTAGTCGCCGGACTTGCCGCCCGACTTCGCCTCGACCCGGACGTCCGTGATCACCGCGGCCTTGTCGACCGCCTTGACCATGTCGATGACGGTGAGCGCCGCGACCGAGACCGCGGTCAGCGCCTCCATCTCGACGCCCGTGCGGTCGGTGGTCCTCACCGTCGCGGTGATCTCCACCGCGTCGTCGGCGACGCTCAGATCGACGGTGACACCCGAGACGGCCAGCGGGTGGCAGAGCGGGATCAGGTCCGGGGTGCGCTTGGCGCCCATGATCCCGGCGATCCGGGCCGTGGCGAGCGCGTCCCCCTTGGGAACGCCCTCACCCCTGAGCAGTTCGATGACGCGCGGGGAGACGAGGACCCGGCCGCTGGCCCTGGCGACGCGGGTGGTGACGTCCTTGTCCGACACATCCACCATCCGGGCCGCGCCCGTCTCGTCGATGTGCGTCAGCCTGTTCTGCGTACTCACTGAACTCCGCCTAGCGGTAGGGCGCCGGTTGCCCGCTCGGCCGGCACCGGGGTGCGGGCCGGGGACCCGGGGGGTGTCCCCCGGAAGGCACAGCGGCAGATACCGTACCGCCACCCGGCCGGAGTCAGCGGAGCAGGATGACCTGCGTCGTCGTGCCGGGCTCGGCCGATGTGACGTCCTCGGGCAGCACGATCAGCGCGTCGGCCCGGGCGAGCGCGGCGATCAGATGTGATCCCGCACCACCGACAGGGGTGACGGTGCCCGCGTCCGCGTCGTACGTCCCACGCAGGAACTGCCGCTTGCCGGCCGGCGAGGCGAGCGCCTTGGCGGTGGCGAGCGTGGCGGTCACCGTCGGCCGGTGGACGTCTTCCAAACCCATCAGCGTACGGATCGCCGGACGGACGAAGAGCTCGAAGGAGACATAGCTGGAGACCGGGTTGCCCGGCAGGGCGAGCAGGGGGGTGTGGTCGGGGCCGATCGAGCCGAAGCCCTGGGGCTTGCCCGGCTGCATGGCCAGCTTGCGGAACTCGACGCCGCCGCCCGGCCCGTCCTCGTCGCCCACCGAGGACAGGGCCTCCTTGACCACGTCGTACGCGCCGACGCTGACGCCACCGGTGGTGACGACGATGTCGGCGCGGATCAGCTGGTCCTCGATCGTGGCCCGCAGCGTCTCGGCGTCGTCGGTGACGGCGCCCACCCGGTACGCGATGGCTCCGGCGTCCCGGGCGGCCGCGGTCAGCGCGAAGCTGTTGGAGTCGTAGATCTGGCCGCCGGTCAGCTCCTCGCCGGGCTGCACCAGTTCGCTGCCGGTGGACAGGACGACGACACGGGGGCGGGGGCGCACCTTCACCGTCGCGCGGCCGATCGCGGCGAGCAGCCCGATCTGCGGCGGTCCCACGACCGAACCCGCGCGCAGGGCCAGGTCACCGGGGCGCACGTCGCTGCCCCTGGCCCGGACATGGGCCCGGGCCGTGACGGGGCGGTGGACCCGGACCTCGCCGCTCGCGCCCTCGGGCGCGGCGCTGTGGGCGCGCATGGTGGCGGCCGGGCCCCCGCCCGTGCCGCCGTCGGTCCACTCGACCGGAACCACCGCCTCGGCGCCCGCGGGCAGCGGGGCGCCGGTCATGATGCGGGCGGCCTGCCCGGGGCCCACGGCCTGGCCGCCGGAGAGTCCGTCACTGCCCGCGGCGACGTCACCGATGACGGTGAGGACGGCGGGGAACTCCTCGCTGGCGCCCTCGACATCGGCGATCCGGACCGCGTAGCCGTCCATCGAGCTGTTGTCGAAGGGCGGCAGGGCGACCTCCACCATGACGTCCTCGACCAGGACGCAGCCCTGCGCGTCGGGCAGTTGCAGCTCGATGGGTTCGAGCGGCTTCACCGAGCCCAGGATGTCGTCCAGGTGTTCGTCCACCGACCAGGTCGTGCTGCTCACGGGGTTACATCTCCTCGGTGACGTATCTGCGCAGCCAGGTCCGGAAGTCCGGTCCCAGGTCCTCACGTTCGCACGCGAGTCTGACAATGGCACGCAGATAGTCGCCCCGGTCACCGGTGTCATAGCGGCGGCCCTTGAAGACGACGCCGTGCACCGGGCCGGCGATCTTCTCGTCCTCGGCCAGGAGCTGGAGGGCGTCCGTGAGCTGGATCTCGCCGCCGCGGCCCGGCTCGGTGTGGCGCAGTATGGCGAAGACGGCCGGGTCGAGGACGTACCGGCCGATGATGGCGAGGTTGCTCGGCGCGTCGGCCCGGTCCGGCTTCTCCACCAGCCCGCTGATGCGCACGACGTCCCCGTCGGCCGTGGGCTTCACGGCCGCGCAGCCGTACAGGTGGATCTGCTCGGGATCGACCTCCATGAGCGCGATGACGCTGCCGCCCTCCTGCTCCTGGACGTCGATCATCCGGGCGAGGAGCGGGTCGCGCGGGTCGATCAGGTCGTCCCCGAGGAGCACGGCGAACGGCTGGTCACCGACGTGCGGAGCGGCACAGAGCACGGCGTGGCCGAGGCCGCGCGGGTCGCCCTGGCGTACGTAGTGCATGGTGGCGAGGTCGCTGGACTCCTGGACCTTGGAGAGCCGTTCGCCGTCGCCCTTGCGGGTCAGCGCGTTCTCCAGCTCGTAGTTCCGGTCGAAGTGGTCCTCGAGGGGGCGCTTGTTGCGACCGGTGATCATCAGTACGTCGGAGAGACCGGCTGCGACCGCCTCCTCGACGACATACTGGATCGCCGGCTTGTCGACGACCGGCAGCATCTCCTTAGGAGTGGCCTTGGTGGCCGGCAGGAAACGTGTGCCGAGACCTGCGGCCGGGATGACGGCCTTGCTGATCCGGGAGAACGACTGAGTCATGCACCGACTTTAACCGGTGCACATGGGCGGAAGATGAGCGTCCGGTTAATTTTGTACTCATTTAGACCCATACGAGAATAGTGTGAGCGTCCGTTGAATGACGAAACTTCAGGAAAGGCGTCCCTGCGACGCGAAGTGCTGACCGCGCGCGCCCTCCTGACCTCGCAGAACATCGAGGAGGCCGGTGCGCTGCTGGCATCCGCGGCCCTGGATCTCCCGGAGCTGGCGGGTGCGCGAACGGTCGCCGCCTATGTGTCCGTGGGGCGCGAGCCGGGGACCCGGGCGCTGCTCGACACCCTGCGCTCCCGGGGCGTACGGGTCCTGCTGCCGGTCCTGCTGCCCGACAACGACCTGGACTGGGCGGCGTACGAAGGACCGGAGCATCTCGTTCCGGCGGGTCGCGGACTGCGTGAGCCGGATGGCGTACGCCTCGGGCCCGCCGCCGTCCTGGCCGCGGACGCCGTCCTGCTGCCCGGTCTCGCCGTGGACGGGCGCGGGATGCGGCTGGGGCGCGGGGGCGGCAGCTACGACCGGGTGCTGGCCCGGCTGGCCGCGGCGGGGGCGCGTCCGGCGCTGGTCGTCCTGCTGTACGCGAACGAGGTGGTCGCGCGTGTCCCGGAGGAACCGCACGACCACCCCGTGGACGCCGTGGTGACGCCGGCCGGAGCCCGGCGGCTCACCGGGAACCCCTAGGGGATCGTCCGCGAAGTCCCCGGCCGGGGACTTCGCGGACACCCTCTAGGGCTTCTTGAGCGTCAGGCGGTCGACCGTGGACCGCTCCACCGCGTCCGTGCCGAAGGACCAGTCGAGCAGTTCCCCGTCGGCCCACTTGTCGGTCTGATCGGTGTAGTGCGAGCTGAACGCGTGCCCGGAGGCCCCGGTGAGGTTGATCCAGCGGGACTTGTCCCACTCCCCCACGTTCACGATCATCCGCATCGAGGGCACCCAGACCACCTCGTAGCCGCCCGCCGCGTTCCAGCCGGTGGCGTTGACCGCGGCCTCGCCGCCGCTCAGGTTCCACGGGCCCCGGTTGAGGGCCCGCTGGAGAAGACCGGGGCCTTCGGTACCGAGGGTCTGGTTCTCCAGGGTCAGCTGGTGCAGCCGGCCCCAGCTCCAGGAGGACAGGTCCTTGCCGAGCTTGGCGGTCAGCTCCCAGCGGGCGTCCTCCATGGCGCGCCCGAAGAGGTCGTCGCGGCTTTCCAGCGCCTCTTCGCGGCCCCTGGCGGGCACCTTCCACCACTCGTTGTCCTGGTCCTCCACGATGTTCTGGACGACCTGGAACCAGCGGTCGCCGCCGTCCGGCTGCGCCGAGTCCGCGTCCCGCTGCCCGCACTCGCGTACGAGCCGCTTCTGCTCGTCCAGCGGGCCGTTGCTCCTGGCGGGCGGGACGTTCAGGCAGTCGCCCTTGACGCGCAGTTCCCTGGGCAGCTTGTTGCCGAAGGCCAGCTTGAGGATGTTGCGCCAGACGGCGTTGAAGTAGGCGGCGGCGGCCGAGTCGGACTCCTGGGTGTAGTCCCAGCCCTCCAGCAGCTTCTGTGCCTCACGGACGTGCGGGTCGGAGACGCCGATCTTCATCAGCCTGGGCACCAGCAGGGCGGCGATCGCGCTGCTGTTGTCCATCTGCATCTTCTGCATGTCGTCGGTCGAGACCTTCTCGCCGCCGTCGATCTTCTTCGCGATCAGGTCGTTGATCCGCTGGCTGCGGGCGCCGTAGCCCCAGTCCCCGGTGAGCAGGTGGGGATACTTCTCGTCGATGACCGCCTGGTTGGCGGTGACGATGTAGCCGCGCTCCGGGTTGTACTCGTAGGGCAGCTCGTCGAAGGGGAGCGGCTCGTCCTCCCAGCCGTACTCCGAGGTCCAGCCGGGGCTCGGCAGCCTGCCGTCGCCCTTGAGGCGGACCGGGATCTTCCCGGGGGCCTGGTAGCCGATGTTGCCCTTGGTGTCGGCGTAGACGAGGTTCTGCGAGGGAACCTCGAAGTGCTCGGCCGCCGCCCGGAAGGACGTGAAGTCCTTGGCACGGTTGATCTCGAAGACCGCGTCCATCGACTTGCCCGGCTCCAGCGCGGTCCACTTCAGCGCGACCGCGTACCCCTCCGCGCGGTCGGGGGCCGAGTTGGTGACAGGGGCCTTCTGGCCGACCTTCTCCAGCTCGTTGCTGCGGTCGGACACCACGGGGCCGTTGTTGGTCTCGCGGACGGTGATGTGGCGGTCCTTGCCCCCGGCGACCTTGATGGTCTCCTCGCGGGTGACGAAGGGCTTGATCGTGCCGTCGTACTGGTAGCCCTCGTCCGAGACCTTCTCCAGGAAGAGGTCGGTGACGTCGGCGCCGAGGTTGGTGAGCCCCCAGGCGATGTCCTGGTTGTGGCCGATGATGACGCCGGGCATCCCGGAGAACGTGTAGCCGGCGGTGTCGTACTGACAGGACGCCGAGACGCTCCGGCAGTGCAGGCCCATCTGGTACCAGAGCGAGGGCAGCATCGGGGCCAGGTGCGGGTCGTTGGCGAGCAGCGGCTTGCCCGTGGTCGTGTACTGCCCGTGGACGACCCAGGAGTTCGATCCGATGCCGCTGCCGTTCGGGCCGAGCAGTGCGGGGATCTCGTCGAGGGTGTCGGCCAGGGAGGAGAGCTGGGTGCTGAGGCCCTGCGTGGCCCCCTGCGCGGTCCCGCTCCCCGTACCGCCACCGATGTCGTCCGAGGGCTCGGCCTCCGGGTCGAACTCTCCGGTGACCGGGGAGATCGCGCCCTGCCCGACGATCGGCTCGTGCTTCTCGTACGGGTAGTCCGGGTACAGGCCCCTGATCTGCTTCGCGCTCAGCCTGCTGGTCATCAGGGAGCGGTCGATCTCGTCCTGCATGTTGCCGCGCAGGTCCCAGGCCATCGCCTTCAGCCAGGCGACCGAGTCGACCGGGGTCCACTTGGCGGGCTTGTAGTCGTTGGTCAGCTCCAGGGCCGCGTACTCGACGGAGAGGTCCTCGCCGCCCTTGCCCTTCAGGTACGCGTTCACACCCTCCGCGTACGACTGGAGGTTCTTCCTGGTGGACTCGTCGAGGACGGAGTCGTACTCCTTCTGCGCGACCTGGCGCCAGCCGAGGGTGCGCAGGAAGGCGTCGGTCTCCACCTGTCCGGGGCCGAACATCTCGGAGAGCCGTCCGGACGTCATGTGACGGCGGACGTCCATCTCCCAGAAGCGGTCCTGGGCCTGGACGAAGCCCTGCGCGCGGAAGAGGTCGGCGTCGGTGTCCGCGTAGATCTGCGGAATCCCGTAGCTGTCGCGTCTGACGTCCACGTCGGCGTCGAGGCCGTCGAGTTCGATCGATCCGGTGGTCTGCGGGTACGAGGCCCGCACCGTGGAGACGGACCAGAACGCGCCGTAGCCGATACCCGCGACAAGCGCCAGCACCAGGACGATCACGAGCAGGCGGGCGCGACGCCCCTTCTTCCTGCCGGGCTTCTTCGCGTCGGAAGAACCGGAAGAGGCGGTTGTGTTGGCGGGCATCGCTGTCCTTCGAGGGGCAGGGTGGTCCTGGGAGTGCAGGAGCAACCATAGGCGCAGCGTGCGAGCCACTCGGACGCGGTATGGAGATGCATCCATATGCGCACTGCTCGCACGAACGCTCGATCGCATCAAGAAAGCGTTAAAGATTAGGTAAGGTAACGAAGTACCGACCGCCGGCGTACGGCCCGGCAGGCGCACGCAGGGAAGGGACGGACACTGACAGTCCACACGCTCAACGAACTCCTGCTCGTCTGTTCGCTCGTGCTGCTCGTCGCCGTGGCGGCGGTGCGCATCTCGTCCCGCAGCGGGCTCCCCAGCCTGCTCCTGTACCTCGGCATCGGTGTCGCCATCGGGCAGGACGGCATCTTCGACGTCCACTTCGACAACGCCGAGCTGACGCAGGTGATCGGCTACGCCGCACTGGTCGTCATCCTCGCCGAGGGCGGTCTGGGCACCAAGTGGAAGGAGATCCGTCCCGCTCTGCCGGCCGCCGCCGTCCTCTCCACGGTCGGCGTGGGCATCAGCGTGGGCGTCACCGCCGCCGGGGCGCACTATCTCGTCGGCCTGGACTGGCGGCAGGCGCTGATCATCGGCGCGGTCGTCTCGTCCACCGACGCCGCCGCCGTCTTCTCCGTGCTGCGCAAGGTGCCGCTGCCGTCCCGGATCACGGGCGTCCTGGAGGCCGAGTCCGGCTTCAACGACGCCCCGGTCCTCATCCTCGTGGTGGCGTTCTCGGCCGTCGGACCCGTGGAGCACTGGTACGTGCTCGTCGGGGAGATAGCCCTGGAGCTGACGATCGGCGCGGCCATCGGTCTCGCGGTCGGCTGGCTCGGCTCGTTCGGGCTGCGGCACGTGGCACTGCCCGCCTCCGGTCTGTACCCGATCGCCGTGATGGCCATCGCGGTCTCGGCGTACGCGGCCGGCGCGCTGGCGCACGGCAGTGGCTTCCTCGCCGTCTACCTGGCCGCGATGGTCCTCGGCAACTCCAAGCTGCCGCACTGGCCGGCCACCCGGGGTTTCGCGGACGGGCTCGGCTGGCTGGCCCAGATCGGCATGTTCGTGCTGCTCGGCCTGCTGGTCACCCCGCACGACCTGGTCACCGACTTCTGGCCCGCGATGGTGGTGGGCCTGGTCCTGACCGTCGTGGCACGGCCGCTCTCGGTCTTCGTCAGCCTGGCTCCGTTCAGACTGCCGAAACGCGAGAAGGCGCTGATGTCCTGGGCCGGACTGCGCGGCGCCGTACCCATCGTGCTCGCGACCATTCCGATGGTCTCCGGGATCACGGGCAGTACCCGGGTCTTCAACATCGTCTTCGTCCTCGTCGTCGTCTACACCCTGATCCAGGGGCCGACCCTGCCCTGGCTCGCGAAGGCGCTGAAGATCTCCGAAGATCCGTCGGAGGCGGCGGACCTGGGCATCGAGTCGGCGCCGCTGGAGCGGCTGCGCGGGCACCTGCTGTCCGTCGCCATCCCGGCCGAGTCGAAGATGCACGGCGTGGAGGTCGGCGAACTGCGACTGCCCGCCGGGGCCGCGGTCACGCTGGTGGTCAGGGACGGCACGAGCTTCGTACCGGCGCCCTCCACGGTGCTGCGGCGCCGGGACGAGCTGCTGGTGGTGGCGACCGATCCGGTGCGCGACGCGGCGGAGGCACGGCTGCGGGCGGTCGGCGAGGGCGGAAAGCTGGCGGGCTGGCTGGGCGCCGGCGGTGAGCACGGAAAGCCGGGTGGCGCTGCCCGCGCGGCGACCCGCGCCAGGGCGCGTGGCGGACCGGGAGGGAGCGGGCGTCCGGGCCGCACGGCGGGTTCCGGCGCAGCGCGCCGCTCCGCCGGGTCCGGGTTGCCCGGCGGGTCGACCCGGGTCGTCGGCGCGAGGGGCCCGAATCTGGCGAAGCTGGCCAGGAAGCTCGTCAGAGGTATCGGAACCGTGTCGGACGGCAGACAGGACGACTCCTCGAAGGCGCACCACTGATCGCAGGCTCAACACAGGCAACTGTGCGGTTTTGCAGGCGCACAGTTGCCGCTGCCTGTAGCATGAAGGAAATCTCATCGACCCACCCTGATCGACCACCTCTGCCTGACGCAGAGCTGGCGCGACCGTATGGCGGTCGTGGCGTGCCTTCGCCTCTGTTGCGAGCCGCCCGGCATCTACCGCAGTTCCGCGCGAAGAGGACAGCTCTCGGCATTCTCCCGCACGAGCCGCGCACCCCGCGCGGCGGGCGTGCCGCAGGAGCGAAGCCACCAGGCGGCAGAAAGGCAAGGACCGTGGCGTCCACGGTCTCCGACCGCCCGGTTACGGGCAACTGCTGCGCACCCCTGGTGCGTGGACCTTCCTCCTTCCGGGCTTCGCCGCACGGCAGCCCTTCGCGATGCTGACCATCGGCATCGTGCTCCTGGTGCAGCACACGACCGGTTCGTACGGCAGCGCCGGCGCCGTGGCGGCCGCGTCCGGCGTCTCCATGGCGCTGTGCGCCCCGCAGAGCGGCAAGCTCGCCGACCGCTTCGGCCAGCGGGCCGTCCTGCTGCCCGGCGTGCTGGTGCACGCCGTCTCCGTGGGGGCGCTGGCAGCGCTCGCGCTGGCGGACGCGCCCCTGTGGGTGCTGTTCCTCGCCGCGGTGCCCACCGGCGCCTCCATCCCGCAGGTCGGGCCGATGGTCCGAGCCCGCTGGGCCGCCGTTCTGGGGGCCGCCCCGGCCGTCCCGCCTCCCCGCTGATGTCGACGGCGGCCGCGTTCGAATCGGTCACGGACGAGTTCACCTTCGTCGTGGGCCCCGTCCTCGCCACCGCGCTGTGCACCGGCGTGCACCCGGCGGCCGGTCTGCTCACGGAAGCCGCGCTGACACTCGTCGGCGGTCTGCTCTTCGCGGCGCAGCGCTCCACCCAGCCCGCCCCGCGAGCCGCCGCCACCACCGGCGCCCCGCACAGGTCCGCGCTGTCCGTCCCGGGCGTCCGGGTGCTCGCCGTCACGTTCCTCGGCATCGGCGCGGTCTTCGGCGGAATGCAGGTCTCCCTGACCGCGTTCTCCGAGGAGATCGGCCGACCGGGTGTGAACGGTCTGCTGTACGGGGTCTTCGCCGCCGGCAACATGCTGGCCGGTATCGCGTGCGGCGCGATCGTCTGGAAGAGCAGCCCCAGGCGTCGTCTGATCGTCGGATACGTGGCCCTGACGCTGACCGCGTCCGGGCTGTGGGCCGTGCACTCCGTGCCGCTGCTCGCCGGGCTCGGCCTGCTGGTCGGACTCTCGATCGCGCCCGCGCTGATCAGCGGTTACACCCTGGTCGACGCACTGGTTCCGGCGTCCGCGCGGACCGAGGCGTTCACCTGGCTGACGGGCGCGGTCGCGCTCGGGCAGGCGGGAGCGGTGACCGTGGCCGGGCAGCTCGCCGACCGGCACGGCGCGAGCACCGGATTCGTGGTCCCGCTGGTGGGGACGGTTCTGGCGCTGGCGACCCTGCTGGCCCTGCGGTCGCGGCTCGCCCGAGTACCTCGGGACGGCTGGTGGCACGTGGTGTCGGTCACCGCGAGCCGGTCACGGTGGACTGATCGGCCGGAATACGTCAGTATGGAGCGTCGTTAGCACTCATTGAGTGAGAGTGCCAGGAGGATCACGTGCCGACCTATCAGTACCAGTGCACCGAATGCGGCGAGGGCGTCGAGGCGGTGCAGAAGTTCACCGATGATGCCCTGACCGTGTGCCCGAACTGCGAGGGACGCCTGAAGAAGGTGTTCTCGGCGGTCGGCATCGTCTTCAAGGGTTCCGGTTTCTACCGGAACGACAGCCGCGGCTCCTCGTCGAGCAGCACGCCGGTTACGTCGCCCGCGAAGGGGTCCGAGTCGTCATCGTCGTCGTCCTCGACGGGGTCGGACTCGAAGTCGACGGCGTCCTCGTCGCCCTCTTCCTCGTCTTCGTCCACGGCGTCGCCCGCCAAGGCTTCGTCGAGTGGTACGTCGGCTGCCTGAGCCCTCGTACGGACAAGCTTCGAAGGGATCCCGCCGATCATCGGATCGGCGGGTTTTCCCTTGCCCCGGCAGGGCACCCAGGGCCTAGTGTGACCTCATGGTCAACGCAGAACTTGGTGCAGAAGCTGGGACAGGGGCCGCGGCCGGCGCCGCGCCGGACGGCGCGGACATCGGGGTGATCGGCGGATCGGGACTCTACTCCTTCCTGGAGGACGTCACCGAGGTCCGGGTGGATACCCCCTACGGGACACCCAGCGACTCGGTCTTCCTGGGCGAGGTCGCCGGACGCCGGGTCGCGTTCATGCCCCGGCACGGGCGCGGCCACCACCTGCCGCCGCACCGGATCAACTACCGGGCCAACCTGTGGGCCCTTCGCTCGGTCGGCGTGCGCCAGGTGCTCGCGCCGTGCGCGGTGGGCGGGCTGCGGCCGGAGTACGGGCCGGGCACGCTGCTCGTACCGGACCAGCTGGTGGAGCGCACCAAGGCACGCACGCAGACCTACTACGACGGTGAGGTCCGGGCCGACGGCGCGCAGCCGAACGTGGTCCACCTCGGCTTCGCCGATCCGTACTGCCCTCACGGCCGCCAGGCCGCCCTCGCGGCGGCCCGCGGGCGGGACTGGGAGGCGGTGGACGGCGGAACGCTGGTCGTGGTCGAGGGACCGCGCTTCTCCACCAGGGCGGAGTCGCGCTTCCACGCGGCCATGGGCTGGTCGGTGGTGGGGATGACAGGCCACCCGGAGGCGGTGCTCGCCCGCGAACTGGCGCTCTGCTACACGACGTTGACGCTGGTGACGGACCTCGACGCGGGCGCCGAGGCCGGCGAGGGCGTCTCCCACGGGGACGTGCTGAAGGTGTTCGCCGCCAACGTGGAACGGCTGCGGTCGGTGCTGTCCGACGCGGTGGCCGGGCTGCCGAAGGACGCGGACCGCGACTGTGCCTGCGCGCACGCGCTGGACGGGATCACCACGGGGATCGAGCTGCCGTAGGAGTGTGGGGCCGGGCCGGGCCCGGTCTTGCGGGTGCGGCTCGGGCGACCGGGGTGGCGCGTGCGGCGGACGGGTGTGGCGCGGGCGGCGGATTTGGCTCCGGCGACGGTGCGGCGGGTGTGGCTCCTGCGACGGGCCTGGCCCTTGGGGCCGAGGTGGCGCGTGTGGGTGTCCGGGATATCCACAGGCTGTGCGCTGTCCACAGGGCTCGGCAGGATCTTCCCGGACGGTGGATCGTGAGGGGAGTTCGGCGGGACGGCCCGCCGGGCTCCCCTCGTTGGTCCCCTACGACGTCCCACGCGGATGTCCGTCACGGCAGGCGGTGCAGGCATGTCCTCCCTTTCCCCGCTCTCCTTCCCCTCCACCGCTCCCGCGCCCTGCGGGGTGCCCGCGTTTCCTCCGCTGCGGGTGCGCGGAGGTGGCGCGCACCGGCTGCGGCGGGTGCTGCGCAGACGCCGCGGGCCCATGGCCGCGGGGCTGGCGCTGACCGCTGCCGCGCTGGCCGCTTCGGGCGCGGGTGCCTCGGGTCCGCGTGGTGAGGGGGGAGCGGCGGCCGGGCCGTCAGCGGCGGCGGAGCGGACCGTGCGCCTGGTGTCGGCGCCCGTCCGGATCGCCGACGCCGCGACGGTCCGGCTGCTTCGGCCCGGAGACCGCGTCGATGTGATCGCCGCCGGCGAGGCGGACTCCGTCGCGCGTGTGGTGGTGAAGGACGCGCGGGTGGCGGCCGTACCGCGTCCGGCGGATGGCGGCTCGGCCGGGGACGGACCGGAGCCGGGCGGCGGCGCCCTGGTCGTGCTGTCGGTGGAGCGGGACACCGCGGCGGCGCTGGCCGGTGCGGGAGTCTCGGGCCAGCTCGCGGTGGCGGTGGCTCATGCGCACTGACGTTCCACCAAGTCGCCTGCCCGAGAAGATGAACTGGACATCCAAGCCTTCCGCCGCCTTAGGTTGCGGAGCAGTTTGCTCCCCCTACGGCACATACGAAGGACATCTCAATCGTGAGCGAGAAGAAGGTCAGTCTGCTCGAAGGCTTCAAAGCCTTCCTGACGCGCGGCAACGTCATCGACCTGGCCGTCGCAGTCGTCATCGGAGCGGCGTTCACCAATGTCGTGAACGCGGTGGTCAAGGGGCTCATCAACCCACTGGTCGGCGCGTTCGGCACCCAGGGCCTGGAGGAGTACACCTCCTGTCTGAAGAACCCCTGCACCACGGACCCGAAGACCGGCGAGGCGGAGGGCATCGAGATCCTGTGGGGGTCGGTGCTCAGCGCGGCGCTCAGTTTCCTGATCACGGCGGCGGTCGTGTACTTCCTGATGGTCCTGCCGATGGCGAAGTATCTGGCCAGGCGGGCCGCCATGCAGGCTGCCAAGGAAGGCGTGCAGGAGACGCTGGAGGTCAGCGAGCTGGAGGTGCTGAAGGAGATCAGGGACGCGCTCGTGTCACAGCGCGGGGGACCGGCCGACGGCGGTGGTACGGGCGCAGGCGATGCGCCCGGCGGCAGGAGTACCGGCGCGTAGTACGGCGGTCGGCGCGGCTGACCGCGGCGGCGCTGCCGGCCAGCGCCGGGCGGCCGGCGTCACCCGTGGTGGGGCGGCTTCTCGTCCAGGAAGCGTGCCAGATCCGCGGCACTGCCGCCGCTCGGAGTCCGCTCACCCCATCCCCGGTCCGTATCGTCCGGGGACTGCTGGTCCAGCGGATCATCGAAGACGAGAGCCGGTTTCGGCTGGGGCTCCCTCGGTGGCTGCTGCTCCTTGGGCTGCTGCCGCTGCTGCTTCGAATCTCGCGGTCCGTGGACGGGGGCGGTGCTCATAGGTCCAGGATACGGCGGTGGTCAACGGTCCTTCGGGTCCAGCAGCCACAGTCCCAGTACGGCGAGGAACGACAGGCAGAGGAAGCCGGCGCCCCACCAGGCGGTACCTGTGCTGCCTTCCATCCACTCGTCGACGACGACCGTCAGACCCCAGAGCTGGCCGACGACCACGGTCATCGCGAGGGTGAGCCGGGCGGTCAGCTTCGCGGAGCGCTCGGGTTCCTGGTCGGTTCCGGCGCCCGGACCCGGACCGGTGTGACGGACGCGGGAGTCGCCGTATCCGCTGGTGGCGCGGATCTGCGGATACCGCTCGCGGACGGGCCGGTTGAGCTCGGGCCGGGCGCTGCCCGGGCGGTACTCCGGATAGCGGGGGCCCTGGGGTGGGCCCACGCTCCGTGAGGGCCGCGGGCCCTGCGGGTCGGAGGGCTGTCGGGGTTCGGTCACGTCCGCCTGCCAGGGTTCTCGGCTACGGGGGTGCCGAGGCGGGGCGGCGTGGCGCCCTGTACTCGGGCCCCGGGCGCGGTCGCGGACCCGGGCGCGGTCGCGGACCCGAGGCCGGCTCCGACCCCGGCTGCGGTCCCAGGCGCGGTTGCGGCTCCGACCCCGGCTGCGGCCCCGGCCCGGGACGGTGCCTCGGCGCCGCCCCCGGTGCCGGGGCAGCCGATCCGGGCGGCGAGGCCGGGATCGTCCTTGCCGATCTGCCGGCACAGACCGTCCTCGGCACTCTCCCCGGAGCGGGCCGTCGCGATGGCCCACACGCTTCCGTCCGGCCTCTCGGTGAGCACCACCTTGGGCAGTCCGCGCGGCGGTGGGCCCGCCGTGACCTCACCGGTCCTGGCGTCGAAGACGCCTTCGTGGCAGGGGCAGTACAGCTCCCCTTCCGTCCCCCGCTCCTTGCGCCACAGGACGGCGCAGGCGAGATGGGTGCAGACGGCGGAGTAGCCGACGAGGGTGCCGTCGTTGAGCCGCAGAGCGACCGCCCTGTCCTCGTCCCCCGGGTAGCGGAAAGCGAGGGACTCACCGGGCAGGAGCTGCTGGGCGACCTTCCTGGGCTCCGGCTGACTGCCGTCCTCCTCGTCCCCGTGGCGGTGCAGGATGCCGCCTGCCACGCCGAGCCCTCCGATCGCGAGGCCGCCGGAGACGGTGGTGACGATCCGTAGGTAGTCGCGTCGGGTGGTGAGGGAGTCGGCGGCAAGCCTGTCGTGCGGCGCGGCGCGTTCGTCGCCGGAGTGCCGGTCACCGCCGGGCTGCTGGTCGGTGACGCTCATCGGCGTACGTCCTCACCGTTGATCTCGACGACGGGAAGGCCGCCCGGCACGGGCCACCGCATCCGCTCGGCGGGGACGACCATGGCCACCCCGGTCCGCACCTCGCTCTCACCGAAGACGAAGGTGTCGGCGACCTCCACACCCGGCCGCTCGGCCCGCAGCTCCTCGATCGTCCCGTAGAACAGCGCGCCCGTAGGGCAGACGGTGGCGCACATGGGGGCCAGACCGTAGGAGGTGCGGTCGTAGCAGAGGTTGCACTTCATCTGGAGCTTCGCCTGGAGGTCGATCTTCGGGACGCCGAAGGGGCAGGCGTTGACGCAGTTGGCGCAGCCGATGCAGCGGGTGGTGTCGGCCTGCTGCACCACCCCGTCCGCGGTGATCAGGATCGCGTCGGCGGGACAGACCTCGGCACAGGGGGCCACCGGGTCCTCGCAGTGCATACAGACCGTGGGAAGGGAGGCGACCGACCGGCCCTCGTCGGTGTAGTCGAGGTGGATCATCGATTTGCCGCGGTGCGAGTCGCACTCGCGGCAGGCGGAGACACACGCCTGGCAGCCGATGCAGCGCCCGGGGTCGATGAAGATCGTCTTTCCCATCATGTGGGTGTCAGCTCCTCTCCGACGTGCCGCGGCCCTGCGGGGCCGTGGGCGGCAGCGGGTCGGTACGGGAGACCTGGGTCTCCGGGTAGGCGACGCGCCCGGGGCCGGCGGGCGGGGCGGGGACCTCGTCGATCTGCGTGGCGTGCTCGATGCGGCAGGCGCACACCTTGTACTCGGGGATCTTGGAGCGGGGGTCCAGGGCGTCGATGGTGAGGGCGTTGGCGGCGGTGGGGACCGGCCAGTGGTAGGGGATGAAGACGGTGTCGGGGCGGATCGCCTCGGTGACCAGGGCGGGGAAGACCTCGCTGCCGCGCCGGGTGACGACGCGGACCGGCTCGCCGTTGCGGAAGCCGTGCGAGGGGTGGACCTCCGCCCAGGGGCGCGGGGTCTGCTCGACGAGGGCGCCCAGACGTCGGGTCTGGTTGCCGGAGAGGAAGTGGGCGACGGTACGGCCGGTGGTCAGGGACATGGGGTGCTCGTCGTCGTACGGGTCCATCGGCGGGTGCCACTCGACGACCTGCAAGTGGATTCTGCCGTCGGGGTGGTAGGTCTTCCCGTCCTCGAACAGCCGGGGGGTGCCCGGGTGGTCCGTGGTGGGGCAGGGCCAGGCGATGCCGCCGGTCTCCTCCAGCCGTTCGTACGTGATGCCGTAGTAGTCGTTCACCGTGCCCGCGGAGGCGGTACGCAGTTCGTCGAAGACCTCACGGGAGCCGGCGAACGCGAACTTGTCGGCCGCGCCGAGGCGGCGGGCGAGCTCGCACATCACCCAGGTGTCGGTGCGCACGCCGGGCGGCGGGTCCTGTGCCTTGTTGTGCTTGACCACCCGGGCCTCGGCGTTGGCCATCACCCCTTCGTCCTCGGCCCAGGTGGTGACGGGGAAGACGACATGCGCGTTGGCAGCGGTCTCGGAGAGGAAGAAGTCGAATTGGGCGTGGAACTCGAGGGCGTCGTATCCCTCCTTGACCACCTTGTAGTGGGGGAGGGAGACGAAGGGGTTGTTGCAGATGCCGATCAGGCCGCGGATCTCGCGGCGCTGCATCTGCCAGACCATCTCCATCATCGAGGTACCGGCTCCCGGGAGTTCGGACTCCTCGATGCCCCAGATCTCGCAGATCTGCCGGCGGTGCTCCTCGTTCAGGATCGAGCGGCCGCCGGGCAGGAGGTCGGACTTCTGGCCGTGCTCCCGGCCGCCCTGGCCGTTGCCCTGGCCGGTGAGGGTGCCGTAGCCGGCGCCCGGCTTGCCGATGTGGCCGGTGGCCGCGCAGAGGTTGATCACGGTGAGGCAGTTCTCGACGCCCTGCGAGTGGTGCTCGATGCCCCGGGCGTGCCAGGCCATGGCCCTGGGGGCGCGCGCGAAGGCACGGGCGACCTGGACGATCTGTTCGGCGGGGATGCCGCAGATCTCGGCCGCGCGGGCGGGCGGGTACTCGGCGGCCTTCGCGCGGACCTCCTCCCAGCCGGTGGTGTGGGCGGCGAGGTAGCCGGTGTCGGTCAGGCCCTCTTCGACGACCACGTGGAGCACGGAGTTGAAGAAGGCCGAGTCGGTACCGGGTCTGAGCGCGACGTGGATGTCGGCGGTGCGGGCGATCGCGGTCTCGCGCGGGTCGATGACGATGAGGCGGGCGCCACGGTCCCGGGCTCCCCAGACGTACTGGGTCAGCACGGGGAAGCACTCGCCGATGTTGGAACCCGCGATCAGCAGGCAGTCGGTGAGCAGGATGTCGGAGAAGGGGTTGCCGGCCCGGTCGATGTTGAAGGCGAGCTTGTTGGCGCCCGCGGCGCTCACCATGCACAGGCGCCCGTTGTAGTCGACGTGCCGGGTCCTGAGCGCGACCCGGGCGAATTTGCCGACCAGGTAGGTCTTCTCGGAGAAGAGGCTGGCGCCGCCGAGGAGTCCGAAGGCGTCGTTGCCGTGGGCCAGCTGGATGCGCTTGATCTCGGAGACAGTGAAGTCGAGCGCCTCCTCCCAGGAGACCTCCTGGAAGGCTTCGTCACGGGAGCGGCGCATGAGCGGGGCGGTGAGCCGGTCGGGGTGGTTGACCTGCTGGTAGGCGTTGATGCCCTTGGGGCACAGACGCATGCGGTTGATGTCGTGGTTGCGGGGTTCGACACCGAAGACCTTGCCGCCCCGGTCGACGCGCAGGTACATCCCGCACTGGACCCCGCAGAAGCAGCAGTGGGTGGGGACGAGCGTCTCGCCGTTCTGGTCGGCGTGCCACTGGTCGGCCGGGATGCCGCCCGCGTCGCGGAAGCCCCGGGTGCCGGGGGGCGCGAGGGAGGGGTCGAGTGGGACGACGGCCGTACGGCGGTCGGCAGCGGGCGGGTCCGCGGTCACTTGAAGCCCTTCTTGACCTGGGAGAGGTAGGCGCTGCCGCGCAGCACCCGCTTGCAGCGCGGGCAGTACTCGGCCCACGCGTCGAAGCCGAGCCGCAGGTCGCGCATGGTGGCGCGCAGGTTCTCGACGTACGGGGCGGTGTCGACGGGTTCGGCGCAGCGGCGGCAGACGAAGACCTGGTCGTCCTTGCGGCCGGTGTACTTGAACAGCTGCATCCCGACCGCCGCCGGGCGCTGCACGATGTGGAAGAACTTCCCGAAGGGGATGTAGATGAGGGTGAAGACCACGGACACCATGTGGAGGATCGCCAGGAACTGGTAGCCGCCGCCGTGCAGGAAGACCGAGGAGAAGGTGAGCAGCAGGCCGGTGACGGAGATGACGATGAGCGCGATCAGCGGCACCAGGTCGTAGGCGAAACGCTGACCGGTGCCCGCGCCTCGGTCCCTCATCCGGCGCCAGAGGAAGTAGGAGGCGCCGGGGATGACGAGCACGGCGGCGATGTCGAGCCCGTGGAACATCAGCAGGCCCACGATGTTCAGCGCGTCGAAGCCGAGTACCTCGAAGCCCCAGACGCGCATCTCGTAACCGGGGCCGGAACCGTTGGCCGAGGTGAAGGTGAACCAGCCCCAGGTCAGCGGGAAGGTGATCAGGGCGGCCAGCACGCAGCCCAGAAGATCAGCTGGTGGGCGGCCCACCGGGCGTGCGACCGGGCGCCGAGGAACTTCTGGAAGCCCAGATAGGTGGCGATCATCTTCGGCAGGGCGGTGGGGGCCCTGCGGAAGTTCTGCACGGAGAGGAGGCTGCGTCGGCCCTGGACGAAGAGGCGCCGGGCGCCGGGTGCGGAGATCCACACCGTGTAGCGGTAGGCGACGCCGAAGGCGAGGAAGACGGTGGCCACGGCGTACGGGAGGAGGGCCGAGTCGAAGTTCCGCAGCATGCGGCTGCCGAGCACGATCGCGATGATCAGCAGGACGGAGACGGCGACACCGGCCAGGGTCGCCCGCACGGTGACGGAGCGGGGCCCGCGGGCGGCCTCGCGTTCCGGCCCCGGGGCGGCGGGCGCCTGGACACCGCTCCCGGCGGGGACCCCGGTGCGGGCACCGGGGTCGGGTGGCTCCGCTGAAGCTGCTGATGGCTCGGTCACGCGGCCACCGTATGACCGGTTGGAGCGTCAAGCACTGTTTTGTATAGTTTTGGGGTGAGCGCGTCGCCCGGGCACCGGGCGGCGCCCGCCCGGTCACCGCTGCTCGAAGGGGGCATCTGGGAGGCTCGGACTCACTCCCGGCGCACGGCAGTTCATCCTCATTATCCGAAAAGTACCGGGAACTTTTCGTGTCTGCCCGACGTTTTCCCGATCCCCGGTCACGATGTCAGACCCAGGGGCTACGTTGAGCACGCACCAAGTCACACGCGGCGACGGCCTGGAGACAGCACCTTGAGCGATTCGTACGAGACAACCGAGCAGCACCTCGAGCGACTCCTGCGACGCGCCCTCAACTCTTTCGACCTGCCCGACAGCACGGTCGACCGGCTGGGGTGCGCGCTTGCGCACAGCACTTCCCTGCACTCCTCACACCACAGCTCGGTCCTGCACCGCGAGACCTACCGGCACACCTTCCTGCTGCCCGACGGTTCCGCGCTCACCCTCTGGGAGCTCGTGCACAGCAGCGGCCGGGACGTCGCGGCCCCCGCCGCCACGAGCTGTACGACGACGAGTCCGACGCGCACGTGGCGGCGGTGCGGCTGGCGGGCAGCTTCTCCGACGCCCCGGCCTTCGGCGACGAGAGCCCGCACGGCGACCTGGAGATCCTCACGGTCCTGATGTCCGCTCCCCCGGTCCCGGCGCCCCGGACGTACGCCCCGGACAACTCCGCGGACCACGCGCGCCGGGTCCTGCGCCGCGCGGAGAACAGCGACCGGCCGGGCGAGGAGACCGCGCGCCTGCTGCGGGCCGCCTTCGCCCATCACATCACCCAGATCTTCGGCCGCCAGTGCCGCGTCGACGGGCGGGACGCCGGTTTCACGCTCTACGAGCACGCGTTCCTGCTCCTGGACGGCAGCGAGGTCTGCCTCTGGGAGGTCGAGCACACGGCCACGCCGGACGGCCGTCACATGTGCGAGGTGTACGGGGACGAGCACGCCGCACGCCAGGCCATGGAGAGCCGTACGCGCATCTGCTGACGCCCTCGGGCGCGGCGTACGACGGCCCGGACGCCTTCACCGAAGAAGGCGGCCGGGCCGTCGCACACCCTGACGGGTCACTCAGCGCGTGAGCGCGGACTCCTTGGCGCCGCCGTCCAGCGCCGGACCCCCGCCGCCGGCCGGGCCCTCGGCGAACGCGTCGTCGTCCGCCGCGCCCTCGACATGGGCCTTGGGCCTGGCGGGCAGGGCGAACATCACCAGGAAGATCACGCCGTGCACCCCTGCCACCCACCACAGGGACTGCTGGAACGCCTCCGCGAACGCCGGTCCCACCGCCTGCGGCAGCGTCGCGTCGTCGATCACCCCGAAGAAGACCACCGAGACGAGACCGAGCCCCACCGCCGTACCCATCTGCTGGACGGTGTTGATCAGTCCGGACGCCGATCCGGCGTGCTCCCTGGGCACCTCGGAGAGCACCGCGTCCGTCAGAGGGGCCACGATCAGCCCCATGCCGGCGCCCATGACGACCAGCGGCAGCACCATCTGCCACGGTGTGATGGCCATGCCGTAGTGCGCGGACTCCCAGATGTAGAGCAGCAGTCCGGCGATCATCAGCAGCGCGCCCGCCTGAAGGACCTTGCGGCCGAAGCGGGGCACCAGCTTCTGGACGGAGATCCCGGCCGCGACCGAGACGGCGATGGAGAAGGGGATGCCCGTCGTGCCCGCCCGCAGTTCGCTCCAGCCGAGGCCCATCTGCATGTAGAGCGTCCAGACCAGGAAGAAGATGCCGAGGCCGATGCCGAAGGTCAGCTGCACGGCGATGCCCGCGGCGAAGCTCCTGACCCGGAACAGCGACAGCTCGACGAGCGGCGAACCGTCCCTGGCCGCCTTCCGCCGCTCGTACGCGATCAGTGCCAGGAACACCAGGAGGCTGCCCGCCATCGACAGGTGGCCCCACACCGGCCAGCCCAGTTCGTGGCCACGGGTCAGCGGGAAGATCAGCATCAGCAGGCCGAGCGTCACGAGGGCCACGCCGACCAGGTCGAGGCGCAGCGCCTTGGGCGCCTTGGACTCACTGATGAACTTGGCCCCCAGGATCAGCCCGGCGATGCCCACGGGCAGGTTGATCAGGAAGATCGGGCGCCATTCCAGGCCGAAGAGGTTCCAGCCGGTGAGCAGCGCGCCGAGCAGCGGACCTGAGACCGCGCCGAGTCCGACGATCGCGCCGAAGAGGCCGAAGACCTTCCCGCGCTCGTGCGCGGGGAAGGTGGCGTGCACGATCGACAGCACCTGCGGGACCATCAGCGCCGCCATGGCGCCCTGGAGGATGCGGGAGGCGACCAGCATCCCCGGGTCGGCCGCGAAGCCGCAGAGCGCGGAGGAGAGGGTGAAGCCGCCGATGCCTATGAGGAACAGCCGCTTGCGGCCGTAGATGTCGCCCAGCCGGCCGCCCGTGATCAGTCCGGCGGCGAAGGCCAGGGCGTACCCGGCGGTGATCCACTGAACCGAGCTCACCGAGGCGCCCGTGTCCCGCATGATGCTGGGAATGGCGATGTTGACGATCGTGACGTCGACCAGGTCCATGAAGGCCGCGGTCATCACGATGGCGAGCGCGTACCAGCGGCGCCGGTCCGCCGGGGCCGCGGGGTCCCCGTTCGCCGTGCGGGTGGCCGTCATGGACGACGGCGGTTCGGAAGAAGTCATGGGGAGAAGCTAATCCTCGATCAGGACAGTTCGTGACCTGATGGAGGAGCATCCTGACGGCATGACCGATACCCCGGCACGGCTCCTGAACCTCCTGTCGCTCCTCCAGACACCGCGCGAGTGGCCGGGCACCGAGCTGGCGGGCCGGCTCGATGTCAGCCCGCGCACCATCCGCCGCGACATCGACCGGCTCAGGGGCCTCGGCTACCCGGTCGAGGCGACGCGCGGCTCGGTCGGCGGTTACCGCCTGGTCGCGGGCGCCGCCATGCCGCCCCTGCTGCTCGACGACGAGGAGGCGGTGGCCATCGCTGTCGGCTTGCGGGCCGGGGCCGGGCACGCCATCGAGGGAGTGGACGAGGCGTCCGTACGGGCGCTGGCCAAGCTGGAGCAGGTGCTGCCCTCACGGCTGCGCCACCGGGTCTCGTCCCTCCAGAACGCCACCCTGCCGCTCACCCGCGGCGACGGTGCCACGATCGACCCGCGCACGCTCACGGTGATGGCGTCGGCGGTCACCGGGCGGGAGCGGCTGCGGTTCGCGTACCGCGCGGGGGACGGCGCCGAGACGAGGCGGCTGGTGGAACCGCTGCGGCTGGTGAGCACCGGGCACCGCTGGTATCTCGTCGCCTACGACATGGAGCGCGAGGACTGGCGCACGTTCCGGGTCGACCGGGTCAGTGAGCCGGTGGCGACCGGGGCCCGCTTCACGCCGCGCGCGCTGCCCGGGGGAAACGGGGAGGACGGGGAGAATGGGAAGGAAGGCGAGAACGGCAGGGAAGAGGACGCCGCCCGGTTCCTCGCCCGGTCGATGTCCCGGATGCAGGCAGGGCTGCGGATCGACGTCACCTTCCGGGCTCCGGCGCACTTCGTGGCGGCACGTCTGCCGTCGGTGCTCGGTGCGCCGGAGCCGGCCGGCGAGGACAGCTGCCGGCTGCGGGCCGTCTCGACGGACTCCCTGGAGTGGGTGGCGCTGAGGCTGGCGCTCGTCGACTGCGAGTTCACGGCACACGAGCCGCCGCAGCTGGTGGAGTACCTGAGCGACCTGGGCGGCCGGCTGACCCGGGCGTCGTCCGCGGCGCCCTGAGCGGGGAACGGAAGCGGTATGGAAGCGAAACGGACGCGGGTCGGACGTGGGACGGACGCGGGGAACCAGGGCAGTGGCCGGGCCGGAGCGAGGTGCGCGGCCCGGACATGAATGAGCCCCGGCGCCGGGGGGGTGGGCGCCGGGACTCAGCTCATGGTGCCGGCCGGTGCGAACCGGCTTGATTGTGAGGTTACGGGTAATCCGCTCACGCCGCAGCGTCAAAGCCCGTGTCGTGAGCCATTCGCTTCAATTCCAGTAGCGCGTGCTTCTCGATCTGACGGATTCGCTCCCGGGTCAGACCGTGCTGCTTGCCGACCTCGGTGAGGGTCCGCTCGCGGCCGTCCTCGATTCCGTACCTCATACGGATGATCGACGCCGTCCTGTTGTCGAGCTTGCCTATGAGGTCCTCCAGCTCCTCGCTGCGCAGCAGCGCCATCACGGACGTCTCCGGGGAGACGGCGGACGTGTCCTCGAGGAGGTCGCCGAACTGGGTGTCTCCGTCGTCGTCCACGGACATGTTGAGGCTGACCGGGTCGCGGGCCCAGTCCAGGACGTTGCCCACGCGCTCCGTGGTCGAGTCCAGCTCGGCGGCGATCTCCGCGTGCTCCGGGTCGCGCCCGTGCTCGCGGTTGAACTCACGCTGCACCCGGCGGATACGGCCGAGCTCCTCCACCAGGTGGACGGGGAGCCGGATCGTGCGGGACTGGTCGGCTATGGAACGGGTGATGGCCTGGCGAATCCACCACGTCGCGTACGTGGAGAACTTGAATCCCTTGGCGTAGTCGAACTTCTCGACCGCGCGCACCAGCCCGGCGTTGCCTTCCTGGATCAGGTCGAGCAGGGGCAGACCCGCTCGCGGGTAGCGTCGGGCAACGGCGACGACCAGCCTGAGGTTGGACCGGATGAAGACGTCCTTCGCGCGTTCGCCTTCGGCGACGAGCGCCTCCAGCTCCGCACGCTTCGCTCCGCCGGCTTCGCTCTCCACCTCGCCGTCGAGGATCTGCTGGGCGTAGACGCCCGCCTCGATGGTCTGCGAGAGATCGACTTCCTTCGCGGCGTCGAGCAGGGGGGTACGAGCGATTTCTTCCAGGTACATGCCGACCAGGTCGCGATCGGCGATTTCCCCGCCCACGGCGCGAACACTGCTCGCCCGGCTTGTCCCACCGGTGGTGGACGAACGACGGGCGACGGCACGGGTTGCCATGCGTGCTCCCTTGCTGAGTAGGTCGCGACACCCTCTCGGGTGCCCTGCATCCGATGGAAACAACGACTGGAATCCGGACAGAATTCCCCTGGGCCCCATTCGCTTTCGCGATCATGCAGTACCCTGTCGCCCCTCACGGGAAGGACACATGGTGCAGATACCCCCAGAAGCGCAGGTCAGACCTGGCATTCAGGGGGATGCGCCGTAGCTCACCGGCATCCGCGGCTCCTGCGCCTGTGAGACCGCCCTCACATACGGCGCGGTTCTCCGCACTTCCGGGCAGCGCCTCCCGTCGTCGCGCTTCCTCACTGAAGACGGCACGCACCGCGCCCCGGTTGCCCGGGAGCGCGGCGAACACCCGAACGCCCCCGACCCTGCGGAGATGTTCAGCCGAACTGCACCGAACGTTTGGCCAGCCCCATCCAGAAGCCGTCGATGACGCTCCGCCCCCGGTCGAGGTCCTGCTCGGCCGCGCCCAGCGTGACGAAGAGCGGCGCGAGGTGCTCCGTACGCGGATGGGCCAGCCGGCCCGCGGGTGAGGCGTGCTCGAAGTCCAGCAGCGCGTCGACGTCCCGCGCCAGGAGCGCCCGGTTCCCCCAGTCGTCGAACTCCGCCGACCAGCCCGGTACGCCGCCCTGGTGCCGCAGCGCGGCCAGGTTGTGGGTGAAGAAGCCGCTTCCGACGATCAGCACCCCCTCGTCCCGCAGGGGGGCCAGCTTGCGGCCGATTCCCATCAGCTTCCGCGGGTCGAGGCTGGGCAGGGATATCTGGAGTACGGGAATGTCGGCGCGCGGGTACATCTCCACGAGGGGTACGTACGCGCCGTGGTCGAGCCCGCGGTCCGGGGTGTCCTGGACCGGCGTACCGGCGCCGCGCAGCAGCTTGCGGACGTTCTCCGCGAGCGCGGGGGCGCCGGGAGCCGCGTACCGCACCCGGTAGTAGTGCTCGGGGAAGCCCCAGAAGTCGTACACGAGCGGCATGGTCCGAACGGCGCCGAGTGCGAGCGGGGCCTCCTCCCAGTGGGCGGAGACCATCAGGATCGCGGAGGGGCGGGGCAGGGTGGCGGACCAGGCGGCCAGTTCGCCCGGCCAGAGCGGGTCGTCGGCGAGCGGGGGCGCCCCGTGGGAGAGGTAGAGGGCGGGCATGCGCTCCGCTGTGACAGTCATGGCACTCCCCGTCGGGCGGTGGGCTGACCTGTTCGATCAGTTAATTGAGACTTCAAGTTCTGAGTGACAGAGACCTTAGCCTCATCTAGTTCAACTTTCAAGAAAGAGTCGTACAGTGGACCCCATGACCACGGCATCCACCGGCGCACCCCGCTGGCTCACCGACGAGGAACAGAGCGTCTGGCGGGCCTACCTCCACGCCACCACGCTCCTGGAGGACCATCTCGACCGTCAGTTGCAGCGCGACGCCGGCATGCCTCACATCTACTACGGCCTGCTCGTCCAGCTCTCCCAGGCGCCCGGCCGCCGGATGCGGATGACGGAACTGGCCAAGGACGCCAAGATCACCCGCTCCCGCCTCTCGCACGCCGTCGCCCGGCTGGAGAAGAACGGCTGGGTACGCCGCGAGGACTGCCCCTCCGACCGGCGCGGCCAGAACGCCGTCCTCACCGAGGAGGGCTCCGAGATGCTCCGGCGTTCCGCGCCAGGCCATGTCGCCGCCGTACGCCAGGCGATGTTCGACCGGCTCACGCCCGAACAGGTCCGCGGGCTCGGCGAGATCATGCGGGTGATGGCCGCCGGGCTGGAGCCGGAGGGCGCGGGCGCCGACCTCCCCTGGCTGCGCTGAGACCCTCCCCGGCCGGCATGACGGCCGCCGGATGACACACGTCCGCCCCGGCTCCGGTGTACGGAGCCGGGGCGGACGTGTGGATCACGCCGGACGCGTCAGTGTGCGACGACCGGAATCCTGAGGTCGTCCTGGACGCCGTCGCCGGTCCCGGTGGCCGAGCCGTGCGCTCCGGTGTCCGGGCGTCCCGTGTTGATCAGCCACACCGCGATCGCCGAGGCGGCGACGAGGATGCCGACCGCCCACCAGATCGCGCTGGTGAAGCCGGCGACCATGGCCTGGAACTGGAGCAGCTTCGGGTCCGAGGCGCCCGCGGCGTGGTCCGCGATGTACGCCGTGGTGGCGCCGGCCGCGATCGTGTTCAGCAGGGCGGTGCCGATGGCGCCGCCGACCTGCTGCGAGGTGTTGACCATCGCCGACGCGACACCCGCGTCACGCGGCTCGATGCCGTGCGTGGCCAGCGACATGGCCGGCATGAACGCCGTACCCATACCGAGGCCGAGGAACAGCTGGCCGAAGAGGATGACGCCGGCGTAGCTGGAGTCGGTCTCCAGCTGGGTGAGCAGCAGCATGCCGAACGCGGCCACCAGGAAGCCGGGGCCCATCAGCAGGCGCGGCGGCACCCGGGTCATGAGCCGGGCACCGATCTGGGTGGAACCGGCGATCATGCCCACGATCATCGGCATGAAGGCGAAGCCGGTCTTGACCGGGGAGTAGCCCTTGACGATCTGGAGGTAGTACGTGAGGAACAGGAAGAGCCCGAACATCGCGATGACGGCGAGACCCAGCGAGAGGTAGACCCCGCCGCGGTTGCGCTCGGCGAGCACGCGCAGTGGCATCAGCGGCGACTTCACCCGCGACTCGGTGACGAGGAAGGCGAGGAGCAGCACGGCGGACGCCACGAACATGGTGACGGTCAGGGAGTCCGTCCAGCCGGACGCCTCGGCGCGGGTGAAGCCGTACACCAGCGAGACGAGACCCAGCGTGGACAGGATGACGCCGGGGATGTCGAGCGAGGAGCGGTTGCGGGTGCCCGCCGGTTCGCGGATGACGAAGTAGGCGCCCGCGGCGGCGACGATGGCGAAGGGGATGTTGACGAAGAACGTCCAGCGCCAGTTCAGGTACTCGGTGAGGAAACCGCCCAGGATCAGGCCGACCGCGCCACCGCCACCGGCGATCGCGCCGTAGATGCCGAACGCCTTGGCGCGCTCCTTGGCATCGGTGAACATCACGGCGAGGAGCGAGAGCGCCGCCGGTGCGAGCAGTGCGCCGAAGACACCCTGAAGCGCCCTGGAGCCGAACATCATCGCCTCGTTCACCGCCGCCCCGCCCAGGGCGGAGGCCGCGGCGAAGCCGAGGAGGCCGATCACGAAGACCCGCTTGCGGCCCCAGAGGTCGGCCAGGCGTCCGCCGAAGAGGAGCAGTCCGCCGAAGGCGAGCGCGTAGGCGGTGATGACCCACTGCTTGTTGCCCTCGGAGATGCCCAGGTCCGTCTGGGCCGAAGGCAGCGCGATGTTCACGATCGTCGCGTCGAGCACGACCATGAGCTGGGCGAGCGCGATGAAGGCCAGTGCTTTCCAGCGACTGGGGTCGGGGAGCCGTATGTCGGCTGTATTTGACATGGGAGTAGCCACCTAAGGGCGCGCCGGGGGCGCGGGAGTCGTGATGTCGGCGAGGAGAGAAGAGATAACGGATACGCGATACGGGTGGAGAGGGGCGTGCCGGCCCCCGTGGCGGGGCCGGGCCGGCCGTCAGGTCGAACGGCGTGGCACCGGGTGGTTCAGATGGGCGTCGCGGGCGTCAGTGCCCCCGCCGCAGGTCCTCCAGGGTCGCCGCCGAACCGGGCAGCACGGACCGGGCCGGGGCTTCCAGCCCGTCCAGGAACAGCTGCAGATGGCGGTGGGTGAAGCGGTCGATGTCCAGGCAGGCGATGCCGGGCAGCGGCCGGGTGAGCTGGGAGAGGGCGACCAGTACGTCACCGACGGCGATGTCCGTGCGCATGCGCCCCGCGGTCATGGCGCGCTCCACGAGTCCTTCGACGGCCTTCTCGAGGCGCCGGCGCTCGGCGAGCAGTTCGGGGTGGTGCTGGTCGAAGCCGCCGGACAGCATCGGACACAGGGCGCCGATCCGTTCGTCGGCGGCGGCGTGCACGAAGCGGCTGAGCGCGGCGAACGGGTCGGACTCCGCCGCTACGGCCTCTTCGGCCCGGTCCGTGGTGCGGGAGGTGACCGAGAGGACGACCTCGTGCGTGAGGGCCTCCCGGTCGGCGAAGTTCCGGTAGAGCGTGGCGTTGCCCACTCCCGCCCGCCGGGCGACCTCGTCGAGGGGCACCTCCGGGCCGAACTCCACGAACATCTCCAGGGCGGCCGTCACGATCCGCTCCCGGTTGCGCAGGGCGTCGGCCCGGGGACGGGACGCACGGCGCCGGACGAAACAGTTATCGGTCTTGGTACCGGTATCGGTCTTCACGACGCAGCCCTTCCCCTCGTATCGGTGATGCTCGGTGCTCCGGTCCGGCGCCCCCTAAGTAAGCGGGGAAGCCTTCCCCGCTTAGCGGGGACACCTGTTCAAACGGGGAAGGAGTCCCCGGTATTTCACCTTCCGGTGTGACCTGGGTCACGCCCGCCCTGAAGGAGAATCCTCCGATCGGCGCAGTCAGCGCGCGGCCCGGCAACGCCCGGCACAGGCTGATCGCCAGAGTGCAGTCAGAGCCGGCCGACTGCCGCGGACCCCGAAGGCGCCTCTATGCAGCAGTCCCGCCACCGGATACGCAGACACCGCCACCCGCTCGCGCTCGCCGGAGCCACGGCCCTGGCCATCGCGGCCGTGGCGACGGCCAGCAGCGGCCTCCCCTCCCCCACCCGCGCCTCCGCGGGACCGTCCGCCGCCGCCGAGGACTCCCCGCTCGGCACCTGCCGGATATCCGCGGCCATGGGCGTGCAGATGTCGGAGGGCATGCCCACAGCGCCTGGTTACGCGCGTTCCACCGGCCGGGTCAAGGCCCTCAACCTCATGATCGACTTCTCCGACGCGCCGGGCTCCGGCACCCCTGCGGAACGCCTCGCGGAGTTCTTCCCGAAGACCTCCGAATGGTTCCGCACCAGCTCCTACGGGCGGCTCACCTACGTGCCGGAGGCGCCGGTGAAGGACTGGCTGCGGATGCCGCTGCCGTTCGCCGAGTACGGCATCGAGCGGGGCTCACCCTACGAGCCCGGCTACCGCGATCTCGTCAAGGACCTCGTGGCGGCGGCCGACCCGGAGGTCGACTTCTCCGAGTACGACCTGGTCAACGTGCTCGTCACGCCGAACGCGGGTCCCTCGGCGCTGGACACCGTGCTGTCGGTGACGTTCTCCGCCAACGAGGACGCCCCGTACGCGGACGGCGTCCCGCTCGCCAACACCTCGTTCGTCTACAGCCGCCAGGACGACGGCTCCGGCTCGTACGCCGAGACCGGCTACCGGGTCCTGCCGCACGAGAACGGCCATGTGTTCGGCCTGCCCGATCTGTACACCATGGAGGGCGGCGGCTCGGTCGGGCACTGGGACATCATGTCCGAGGACTGGGGGGCCAACAACGACTTCCTGGGCTGGCACAAGTGGAAGCTCGGCTGGCTCGACAACGAGCAGGTCCACTGCGCCTCCGGGGCCGGCACCAGCGAGCACGCCCTCGGTCCGCTGGCCACCTCGGGCGGGACCAAGCTGGCCTTCATACCCCTGAGCTCCGAGTCCGGCTACGCCGTGGAGGTGCGGACTGCGGGCGGCAACGACGCGGCGGTCTGCCGGCCCGGCGTGCTGATCTACAAGGTCAGCTCCGACGTGGACACCGGCCAGGGGCCCGTTTCGGTCGCCGACAGCACCCAGGACAGCGGCGGCTGCACCCGGCAGCCCAACGTGCACGCCGAACTCTCCGACGCCCCCTTCCGCCCCGGCGAGACGTTCACCGACCGCGCCAACGGGATACGCGTGTCCGTGCTCTCCAGGGGCACGGACAACACCTACCGGGTGCGGATCACCCGCCCGTGAGACCGCTGCCGCTCACTCCCCCTCCAGCCGGGCCAGGACCGGGCCGCGCAGCTCCCGCTTGAGGATCTTCCCGGTCGCGCTCCTGGGCAGCGGCTCCTCGCTCACCAGGACGTGGGCGGGCACCTTGAACGCGGCGAGACTGCGCCCCACGTGCGCCCGCAGCTCCTCCACGCTTACCTCGGCGCCGGGGCTCAGCCGGACGACGGCCGCGACCTCCTCGCCCAGCAGCGGATGCGGAACGCCGAGCACCGCCGCGTCCTCGACCTCGGGATGGCCGTGCAGCACGGCCTCGACCTCGACGCAGTAGACGTTCTCGCCGCCGCGGATCACCATGTCCTTGATCCGGTCGACGACGCTCACCAGTCCGTCGCGCACCACCGCGAGATCGCCCGTGCGGAACCAGCCGCCGGTGAACGCCTCCGCGGTGGCCGCCTCGTCCCGCCAGTAGCCGCGGACCAGTGACTGGCCCCGCAGCCACAGCTCGCCGACCTCGCCGTCCGGCACCGCCTCACCCGTGGGACCGGCGATCCGTACCTCGGTGACGGGTGAGGGGTGCCCGACGCTGCCCGGGTGGTTCCGGTAGCCGGCGCCGAAGTTCGCCGTGACCCCGCCGCTGGTCTCGGTCAGCCCGTAGCCGTTGCGGGGCTCGATCCGCTCGCCGAACCGCGCGGTGAGCCGGGCCACCAGGTCGGGCGGCGCGGCGGCCCCGCCGGTGTTCAGCATGAGCAGGCTCTCCAGGCCGTCGCCCGCACGCTCGGCGGCGGCGAGCAGCTGGAGGGCGGTGGCCGGCACGCCCGCGTAGTGCGTCACCCCGTGGCGGCCGATCAGCCGCAGCGCCTCGTCGGCGTCCCACTTGCGCATGAGGACGAGGGTGCCGCCCGCGGCCATGGCCGCGTAGAAGCTGGTGAAGGCGGCGACGTGGAAGAACGGGAAGGTCATCAGCTGGACCGGCGCGGGGCCCTGGCCCGGGAAGAGGCCCCGGCCCAGCGCGGAGACCGCGGCGTGGAAGCGCGGGTTGACGGTGGCGCCGACCTGGGCGAGGTGGGTGGCCACGGCGCCCTTGGGCCGCCCGGTGGTGCCGGAGGTGTAGATGATCGTGGCGTCGTCCTCGGGCCGGATCTCCACCTCGGGCGGTGCGGCCAGCGGGTCCGGGGCGGGCAGGTCCTCGTACCGCTCGATCCCCTCGTACCGCTCGATCCCCTCGGGGCCGGCGGCGTGGAAGACGACGGCCCGCACCCCTGTGCGTTCCCGCCAGGCGGCCACCTTGGGCAGCCGCTCCCCGTCGACGAGCAGCACGCGCGGGGCGCAGTCGTCGAGGGCGTACGTGAACTCCTCCTCCGTCCACCAGGAGTTCAGGGGCACGGCGACGAGACCGGCCAGCTGCGCCGCCCAGAAGGCGACCTGCCACTCCGGGTGGTTGCGCATCGCGACGACCGCCCGGTCACCCGGGCGCAGTCCGTAGCTGCCGGTGAGGTGGCGGGCCAGGGAGGAGGCGGCGGCGAAGAACTCCGCGTACGAGTAGCGGCGCTCCCCGGCGATCAGGAACGGCCGGTCGCCGAGGGCCCAGGTGGTCTCCACGAACTCCCGCAGCGTGCGGGGCCCGCCCTCGTACACGAGCGTGCCCTGCTCGCCGCGCACGACGGCGAACGGTGCTCCCGGGGCGGTCAGGCCCGCCTCGATACGGGCGAGGGCGTCCGGGTCCTGAGCGGTTGCGGGTGGTTCCGGGTGCGGCACGAGCGACCTTCCTAAGCGCTTGCTCAGCGGCCGACGCTATGCCCGCGCCCGCGAGCCGTCAAGGTGCCGCGCACCGGCCAGGGGCGAGGCGAAGTGCCTGGCCAGTCTGCACTGGAACTCCAGCTCGGCCGCCAGATCGCCTGGTTCCGCCGAGAGCGGGGTCTCCACGGGCTCCGGCGGCAGGTCGTCCCGGTCCTTCGCCTCGATCGCCGCCCTGATCCGGGCCGCCTCGACGGCCGCGGCCAGCTCCTCACCGGTCAGGCCGGCGTCCGCGCCGAGGCGCCGTAAGCCGTCGGAGAGCGCCGGGTCCATCCAGGGCCGCAGCGCCCACTGGGCGTCACGGATCTCGATCATCAGCCGGTACAGCCGCGCGTCCAGACCGGCGCGGCGCTTCATGGGGATGACCAGCTCGGGCGCCCGCTCCGTCACCGCCCGGTGCAGCGGCCGCAGGTCGCGGAAGGCGCGCCGGTGTCCGGCCCACTGCCGTACGGCGGTGACCCGCTTGCCGATGTCCGGCAGCGCCCAGCCCACGGCCTGCATGACCCCGACCAGCAGCAGGGAGAGCTGGGCCATCGGCTCCCAGCGTCCCGCCGGGACGCCCACGCGCTCCGCGAAGATACCCAGGGCGCGGCAGCAGACGTAGACGAGGCTGAGGGGCAGGGTCAGGGCGATGAGCCCCAGCCCCCTGCGCAGCCAGACCGAGGGGGGAATGTGCGCATGACGTCGGCAGGTGATGCCGACGCTGATCTGCCCCACCGTGAAGGCGATGAGGTAGAAAGCCAGGTAGACCGGGTTCTGCGCCGCGGCCTGCGCGCTGAAGTCGGTGGGCCCCACCTGCCGCATCGGCACGGCGAAGAACAGCGCCGCCATGGCGGTCAGCGTCACCCCGAGACCGATGATCGGGAGCCGGGCCTTCCGGTAGGCGGTGACCCGCTCGTGGGAGAGCCTGAGCAGGACGAGCTGCTGGCACACCGTCACCAGGATGACGCAGGTCTGGGTGACGAGCCCGGAGAAGTTCTCCGTGCCGAGGGCGCGGCTCGTCTCGGCCCACACGGCGGGGACCGAGAGGAGACCGACCACCGAGAGCAGGAAGTAGCTCTCCGCCAGAGCCAGCCGGACCGCGGAGTAGCCGGCCCGCAGGACCCGGAGCTTCTCGACGAAGGCGATGAGGGCGAGCGCGGCGCAGACCAGGCCCGCACTGGCGCTCATCCCCTGCCCGGCGCGGCCGGGGGCTCCAGTTCCGCCAGGCGCGCGGCGAGTCTGCGGGCCTCCGGGGCGACCGGCCACTCCGGTCCCGCGGTCCAGGCGCCGATCCGCTGGCCGATGAGCGAACCGACCAGCTCCGCCTCGATCTCCACATCGGACTGCCCGTGCTCCCGGCCCAGCACCCGTCGTACCAGGTCGGGGCTGAGCGAGGGGAGCAGCATCCCCGCGTCCTCCGCCGCGAGCGTGGGGGACGCGGCGTGGTCGCAGACGATGTGACCGATCTCGTGCAGGATGACCTGGCGCTGGTGAACGGGGGCGAGCCGCTCCTCGAAGAGGACGTACTCCCGGCTGGACGTGGAGATCCACAGGCCGTGCGGGCTTCCCAGGGGAAGCGTCAGGGAGACCAGCTGCACCGGGCGGCCGCGCAGGCGTCCGACGTGCCGGCAGAGCTGTTCGATCGTCAGGGTCGCGTCGACGGGGAGACCCAGGGCCCGCACCTTCCGCTCACAGCGGTCGTCGCGGCTGCCTCTCCTCCGTCGTCCGAACGGAACCGGCCATCGCACGCCGATCACCTCGGCCCGTCCGTGCCGTCAACGCGTGACCTCGTGATGCCACCGCAAGCCGGTACCGGAATCCGGGATCGCCGGATCTCTCTCGTACACGCATGCCGAAGTTCCACGTGCCCTCCAGCCCCCCTGGGTCGATCAATGCCGACGCGGAACGCTTCAAGGTGGCGGGATCCACCCACGCTCCACAAAGATCCAAACACGTGTGCCCATGGGCGGTCTAGGGTCACTTCCGGCCACGCCGATGCGGCCCTCCGCGCGGGCCTCACCGGGCCCGGCCGGGGATTCCTCTTTCCGCTGCTCGGGGGGAAGTTGACCAGTTCTGCTTCGTCTGCGGTAAACCTCGGAGCTATACGTCGTTCGAAAACTGTTCTTCCGACAGTCCTTCCAGCTCGCGCACCCGTTCGATGACCTCAGCGATCGACTTGAGGCTTTTGACCGACAGACCGGCCGTCCTGAGGGCGACCTTCTGCACGTGCGCGTCGCGCAGGGCCGTCAGCAGCTGGAGGTCGGTGTCGACCGCCCGGGCCACCTGGTCGTCGAAGAAGTAGGCCGGCGGCACTCCGAAGAACTTCGCCAGCCCTTCGAGATGGCGCAGCGTGGGATTGTCGCGCTGCCCCTTGCGCAGGAGCCAGATGTAGCTGCCCGAGATGGGCGTGCCATCGGCGGTGATGGCGCGTGCCACCTCCTCGGAGCTGTACGGGAGCCGGCCGGCGGGAACCACGTTGGTGAACAGGTGGTCCAGCTTCCTGGCCAGCGCGCTCTCCGGTCCGTCTGTGCTGTTCAAAGTTGCACCGCCTTTCGTGCGGATGACCGTACCCCCGACTCATGTTGACGTCGACGCCGGGGGGCATCGACCCTCGTTGACGACCTCAATCCACGCGGGTAGCATCGCCGCCGATCGTCAACTCATGTTGGACAGGAGCCCATTCACTTCTACGCCAGTCGATTCACAGTGGAACGATCCTCGCGAAGGGGGAAGCTTCATGAGTGCCGTGCAGCGATTGACGGTCCGGCTCCTCGGTCCTGTGACCTTGCTGAACGCAAGCGTACCCATCCTGATCCAGGGGCAGAGGCAGCTCAGATTCCTGACGTCGCTCGCCCTGCGGCCCGGACAGTTCGTCACCAAGGAAGCGATCATCCAGGACTCCTGGGACAGCGAGCCGCCGCGCACGGTGTCGGGGCAGCTCCAGACGTCGGCATGGAAGATACGGGCGGCCCTGCGGGAAGCGGGCCTCCCCAAGGACGTGCTCACCTCCAACAACCTGGGCTACCAGCTGCACGTACCGGTGGAGCGCATCGATCTGTTCCAGTTCCGGGAAGCGCTCCGGGACGTCCGCGCCCTGTGCGCACGCGGCGAGTACGAGGCGGCCGTCGTCAAGCTCGACGCGGGCCTCTCGCTGTGGAAGGGCACCGCCCTCGCCGACGTCGCCTCGGGCCGGCTCCGCCTCCAGGCCGAAGGGCTCGACCGGGAACACGCCGCCGCGGTGGAACTGCGTGCCCAGATCGACATCGAGATGGGGCGGTACGAGGAGGCGATCGGCCAGCTGACGGAACTCCTCGACCAGGACCCCCTGCGCGAGGACCTCTACGTCTGGCTGATGAAGGCGTACTACGGTGCCGGCCGCCCCGCCGACGCCATCCAGGTCTTCCACCGGGCCAAGGAGATGCTGCGCGAGCAGATCGGCATCAGTCCGGGCGTCAGGCTCAAGGACGCCCTCCAGGCCGTGCTGCACCAGGCCGAGTTCGTCCCCGCGAACACCTCCGCCTTCGCCAGGACGTCGAAGGCCGCCTCGCTGCCCATGCGTTCGGCCCTGTCCGCGTAGAAGAGCCCTGTCCGCATAGAAGATGGGACACGGGCCCGGCCGAGCGGTGGCACCGCGGCAGCGGGCGACCGCCGGGCCGGCCACGCGCGTACGCCGACCCATGAAGAGAAAAGGGACAACAGCAGTGACCACACCCCAGGGCTTTCTGGTCCACACCGCTCCGGCGGGACTCGCCGACGACGGCCGCGACGACTTCACCGTGCTGCTCTCCACCGTGCCGAGCGTCTGTGCGGCCGTGTTCACGCAGTCGCGGTTCGCCGGGCCCAGCGTGGTCCTCTGCCGGGAGGAGACCCGGCTCGCGGCGGCCCGCGGCGTGGTCGTCGTGGCCCGCAACGCCAACGTGGCCACCGGCCCCGAAGGGGACCGCAACGCCCGGGAGGTCCGGCGCAGGACGGCCGAGATCGCCGGGCTGCCCGAGGACGAACTGCTCATCGCCTCCACGGGCGTGATCGGCAAGCAGTACCCGATGGTCGACATCCGCACCCACCTCGACTCGCTGAGCTGGCCGCCGCAGGACCGCGGGCTGGAGGGGGCGGCCGAGGCCATCATGACGACCGACACCCACTCCAAGATCGCCACGGCGCGCTGCGGTGACGCGACGGTCACCGGGATCGCCAAGGGCGTGGGGATGCTGGAGCCGGACATGGCGACGCTGCTCACGTTCTTCGCCACCGACGCCGAGCTCCCGCAGCCCGAGCTCGACCGGATCTTCCGCCGGGTCATGGACGTCACCTTCAACGCGGTGTCCATCGACACGGACACCTCCACCAGCGACACGGCCGCCGTGTTCGCGAACGGCCTCGCGGGCCCCGTGGACGCGGCCGAGTTCGAGAGGGCGCTCCACGAGGTGGCCCTGACCCTGGTCCGCATGATCGCCAAGGACGGCGAGGGCGCGGGCAAGCTCATCGAGATCCGGGTCACCGGCGCACGGGACACCGCGCAGGCCAAGCGGGTGGGCAAGACGGTGGTCAACTCGCCCCTCGTCAAGACGGCCGTGCACGGCAGCGACCCCAACTGGGGCCGGGTCGCCATGGCGATCGGCAAGTGCCAGGACGACACCGACATCGTCCCCGAGAAGGTCTCCATCGGCTTCGGCGGCACCGACGTGTACCCGGCGGGCAGCGCGGAGGACGACAGCCTGGTGCGCAAGCAGATCGCGGACCACCTGCGGGGCGACGAGGTGCTGATCAGCATCGGGCTCGGCATCGGGGAGGGCGAGTTCACCGTCTACGGCTGCGACCTCACCCCCGGTTACGTGCGCCTCAACTCCGAGTACACCACCTGACCGGCACGTCCGCCCGGTCCTCCGCGCCCCGTCGCCCCCTCCGGGCCGCGGGGCGCCGTGGTGTCGTCGTGGTGGCGGACACGGCGCCACGCCATGGCCGGAAACCACCTGACGCACCTGTACCCTCTGTACCCTCCTGATCACATCTGGTGACAAACGGAGGTTCTGCCCATGCTGCGGATGCGGCGATCGGTGCTCCAGAGGATGCTGGCGGTCGGCGGCGGTGGTCTGCTGACGGCCGGTGCCGCCCCCGCGCGGCACACGTCGGCACCACGGCGGCCGGATCGCGACATCACCTCCACGCGGCTGAGCATGCGCTGGCTCGGTGTGGCCGGCTGGGAGCTCGCCTTCGGGGGCCGCAGTCTGCTCTTCGACCCGTATCTGAGCCGCATGCCCTACCAGGGCGAGGACGGCGCACTCGACCCCGAGCTGCCCCTGCGGGTGGACCGGGCCGCGGTGGCCCGGGTGGCCGCCGACGAGCTCACCGGGCCACCCGAGCTCGTCCTCGTCAGCCACGGGCACTTCGACCACATCGCCGACGTACCGGAGCTGCTGGCCCAGCCCCGGTGGCGGCGCCACCGCATCCGCACCCTGTGCGACCTGACCTCGCGCCACCTGCTCACCGCGCTCGGTACCCCCGCGGAGCGGGTCGCCGACATGATCCCCGTCCGGGGCGGCGAGTACCTCCAGTTCGACGGCTACACGGTGCAGGTGATCCCCAGCCTGCACAGCCAGGGCGCCGACCACGGCTACTTCGCCCCCGACGTCCTCACCGCCCCCCTGGCGAAGCGCCCCACGACCCTGGGCGAACTGCCCGAGGGGAGCACGCTGATGTACCTGGTCACCTTCGACGGCGGACCGTCCGTACTGCTCTCCGGGGCCAGCAACTACATCGCCCGCGAGCTAGAGGGCCTGCGTCCGGACGTCGCGGTGATCAGCATGACCCCGCACTCCGGCATCCACCGCTATCTGGACCGGCTGCTCGACGTGCTCGGCGATCCGCCGCTGCTCCTCCCCAGCCACCACGACGACATGGTCTCCGACCTCCGGGGCGGCGCCACGAACACCGTGTGGGCGGCGCCGACCAAGGCCGCGGTCACGGCGCTGGACACGGCCGCGGAGGGGCGCGCGGTGAAGGGGAGCCGGGTGCTCACACCCCGGCCGATGGTCGCGCTGGACATCACGGGAGCGCTGAGGTGAGCGCCGGGGCCGCCGCTCCGGCCCCGCCGTCTCCTCACTCGCCGGCCGGGGCCGACTCCAGGTTGCCCAGGAACTTCGCCGCGATCGGGCCCGCGTCCGAACCGCCCGAGCCGCCGTCCTCCAGCAGCACCGACCAGGCGAGCTCGCTGTCGCCCTGGTAGCCGATCATCCAGGCGTGGGTACGCAGCGGTGTGTCGTTGCCGAACTCCGCCGTGCCCGTCTTGGCGTGCGGATTCCCCTCGATGCCCTGGAGCGCCTTGCCCGCGCCCCGGGTGACGGTCGCCCGCATCATCTCGCGGAGCGCCGACGTCACACCCGGATCGAGCTCCTCGGTGGCCTGGTGCTTCTTCTTCACCGCGTCGGGCACCAGCATCGGCTGCCTGAACTCCCCCGCCTTCACCGTCGCAGCGAGGGAGGCCATCACCAGCGGCGAGGCCAGCACCCGGGCCTGGCCGATGGTCGAAGCCGCCTTGTCGTTGACTCCGTTGGCCACCGGCACGCTGCCGTCGTACGTGGTGATGCCGACGTCCCACGAGCCGCCGATGCCGAACGCCTTCGACGTCTCGTTCAGCGACGATTCCGTCAGCTTCCCGGCCGAATTGACGAAGAAGGTATTGCAGGAATGGGCGAAGGAGTCCCGGAAGGTCGATCCGCCAGGCAGGACGAACTGGTCCTGGTTCTCGAACCGCTGACCGTCCACATAGGCGAACTTGGGGCATTCCACCACGTCGTCGGGGCGCATGCCCTGCTTCAGCAGAGCGGCCGTCGTGACGACTTTGAAGGTGGAGCCGGGCGGGTACTGGCCGCTCAGCGCCCGGTTCTGGCCGCCCGGTTTGTTGGCCGCCGCGAGGATGTTGCCCGTGGAGGGGTCGATCGCGACGATGGCCGCATTCTTCGACACCCCCTCCAGCGCGTCCGCCGCGGCTTCCTGGACCTTCGGGTCGATGGTGGTCCTGACCGGTACGCGTTTCACTCCGGATTTCTTCGTGAGCTGCTTCACCACCTGCCCTGAATTCCGGTCGACCACCACCACGGACTTCGCGCCGCCCACACCACCGGAGAGCTGCTTGTCGTAGCGGGCCTCAAGCCCCGAGAGCCCCTTGCCGGTCTTGGGGTCGATCGCGCCGACCACGGACGAGGCACGGAGCTCGTCCCCGTTCGCGTCGAGGACGGAGGCGCGCTCCTGGGACTTGAGGGCCAGCGTCTGTCCGGCGGCCATCTTCGGATGGATCATGGGTGTGTTGAACTCGACCAGCCAGGCGCCGTCCTTCTTCAGGACCTTCGCCCGGGAATCCCACGAGTAGTCCGAGGCACCCGGAATCTTCATCGCCACGTTGAACGGGAATTGAACTTCACCGGAAGTCTTCTTCTCGCCGTCACCGGGAGTGATCTCCGTCTTCGACGGTTCCAGATTCTTCGTCACCGAAGCGATGAGGGATTCCGCATTCGACGGGGTGTCCGTGAACGAGGCGGCCACCTTCGCGTCACCCGTCTCCCAGGCGCCGAAGAACTTCTCCAGATGCGCCGAGGCCGCGGCGACTTCGGGATCGTCATCGCCCTCGCCGCCGGCGAGGACGGTGTATCCCCAGTAGCCGCCGCCGGCCACCACCGCCAGCACCAGGAGGGAGACGAGTACACGGCTTCCCGTGGAGCGCCGCTTTCCGTGCGGGGTGGGACTGTAGATATCGTGTCGTCGAGCCATGCTCGAACGGTATACGGGCGTGCTCTTTGCGTCCTCTCGTTGCTGAAAGGTTCCGGCCACCGCCATTCCCGCGGTGTGCCCTCCGCCGGATTCGCTCCCCCTTGTCCCCCGCCGCCCCGGGGAACTTGACCGAGAATCGCTCGTCTGCGCCGCCTATGCGCTTCGTGGGCGGCCTATGCGCACACCTGCCGCTCCATGGCCCCGGCCGACGGCGAACCACTGAACTGGTCCCCATACCCACGCTGTGAGCGACGGCCGACGCATGGAGGCGGTTCGATGACAACACCCCTGGCTGACTACGCGCAGTTCGCGGACAAGCGGATCGCCATCGTCGAGCACATGCAGAACCACCCATTCGTCCTGGGGCTGCGCCAGGCCCGCGAACACGGCCTGGAGGTGTGGCTGCTGACCGGTGACCGGACCTGGTACACCCACGGCCACGACTGGGAGACCCACCCGATCGCCCAGGTCATCGACCGGGTGATCGACGTGGACACCACCGACCTGGACGCCATCCTCGCCTCGGTGACCGGCGAGGACGGCCGGCCGCTGGTGGACGGGGTGACGTCGTTCTCCGACTACCACACCGTGATCGCCGCACAGGCGGCCCAGCGGCTCGGCCTGCCGGGGCCCGACCCGGAGGCCGTGGAGATCGCCAACGTCAAGGACCGGCTGCGGGTCGCCCTCGGCGACGTACCCTTCAACATCCCGCACGTGCTGGTCAGCGACAAGGACCAGCTGGAGGCGGCGGCGCACAAGCTCGGCTTCCCGATGATCGCCAAGCCCCCGGCGGAGGCGATCAGTTACGGCGTGCGCCGGGTCGACGACATGGCCCAGCTGACCGAGGCGTGGAACGAGCTCTCCGGGATACGCAAGAGCCTGCGCGGCCAGCGGCGCTCCGGGGACGTCCTGCTGGAGACGTACGTCGAGGGCGTCGAGGTCAGCGTCGAGACGATGACCGTGGACGGCTACACCCACGTCTTCGGGGTGACGTCGAAGGACCTGTTCGGCGACCCCGCGTACATCGAGTGCGGGCACACCTTCCCCGTACCGCTCTCCGACGAGTCCCGCGAGGAGCTGTACTCCGTCGTCCGCAAGACGCTGGAAGCCATCGGTTACCGGCACGGTCCCTGCCACACCGAGGCGCGGCACACCGAGTCCGGCTGGCGCATCATCGAGGCCAACCCCCGCACCCCCTCCAGCTGCATGACGATGCTGGTCACCGACGTCACCGGGCGCAGCCCCATCCTGGACGCCTGGCTGCTCACCATCGGCGCGACCCCGGCGATCGAGCCCGTCACGCACTCCGGAGGCGCCGCCGTCCGCATGATCTACCCGGCGAAGCGCGGCACGCTCAAGCGGGTCGACGGGGTGGAGGCCGCCGAGGCGGTGCCCGGCGTCCAGGTCCTGCTGCACGTGGAGAAGGGCGACGCGCTCCTCCAGCGCATGGACAACTCCTCCTGTGTCGGCTTCACCTACTGCAACGGCCCGGACCGGCTGGAGGCGCAGGCGCTCGCCGACAAGGCCGCCTCGTACCTCGACTTCGTCGTCGAGGAGGAGCAGGCGTGAGCCTCCCGCACGACGTGCAGAGCCGGGACGGGGTCCTGGCGGCCCCGGACGCCGCCGCGCTCGTGGGCATGGGCTGGAACGACCTCGCGGGGGTGGAGGACTTCTTCCAGACACCGCGCTGGCTGGCGGTGCAGGAACGCAACTCGGGCACCACGATGGACTTCCTGGTGCGGCAGCGCGACGGGGAGCCGGTCGCCGGGCTCGTCGCGGCCTGGGCGACCGACTCGGTGCCCTGGCTGCTCGCCCGGCCCGACGCGATGCTCACCCGTGCCGCGGAGGAGGACGTGCCGGAGGCGGTGAGCATCCTCGCGGAGGTGGCGGAAGGCGACGCCTCGTCCCTGTTGCCCTCGCTGGTGTGCGGGGGCAGGCACCTGGGCCGCACGCGCATGCTGACCACTCCCGGCGCCCGTCCCGGAGACCTCGCGGCGCTGCTCGACCACGCCGAGGGGCTCGCCGATGAGCGCAAGGCGGCCTCCGTCTGCTTCCCGCACGTGGACGTCCGCGACCTCTCGCTCGTCGAGCTGCTGGAGAGCCGCGGCTACCGCTCCCACACCTCCGCGCACTACGCCTGGCTGCCCATTCCGCCCGGCGGCTGGGAGGAGTTCCTCGCCGGCATGAGCAAGCACCGGCGCCGCCGGGTGCGTCTGGAGCGCCGGGCCCTGGCCGATGCCGGGGTGGAGGTCACCGTCGAGCCGCTGACGCAGGAGCTCGTACCGCGCCTGGGCGAGCTGGACTCCAACCTCCTGAAGAAGTACGGCAACCCGGCCAGCCCGGAGCACTCGGCGGGGCTGCTGTCCTGGATCGCCGACGTGATGGGTGACGACGTCATGGTCTCCGTGGCCAGGCAGAACGGTGTCGTCATCGGCTTCGGCATGGTCCTGCGCTCGCGGGCCCGCGGCGAGGAGCACTGGTTCGGCCACCGCGCCGGCTTCGACTACGAGGCCCAGGGCAAGCTGCCGCTCTACTACGACGTCCTGTACTACCGGGTGCTCGAAGCCGCGGCCGAGGCCGGGGTCTCCGTGCTGCACGCCGGGATCGGCAGCGTCGAGGCGAAGCTGGCGCGCGGCTGCCAGGCCAGTGAGGAACGTTCGTACGTGCTGCGCCTTCCCCGGAAGGACCGAGACCGGAGGACCGCACCCCGATGAGTGCCCGCACCGAACACCCGGCCGCGACGGTTCCCGGCGCCGGCTGGGACGCCGCCGTCGGCGCGATGGTGAACCCCTCCGACCGGCGCGGCGGAACGCTGCGCCTGGTGTCGTCGGCGGACGTGGACTCCCTCGACCCCGCCCGTACGTACTACGTGTGGGTCTGGCTGTTGCAGCGGATGCTGAACCGGACGCTGATGGCCTACCCCACCGACCCCGGGCCCGGCGGGCTCGCCCCCGTGCCGGACCTCGCCGAGAGCCCCGGGGTGGCGAGCGACGGTGCCAGGACGTGGACGTACCGGCTGCGCGAGAACCTGCGCTTCGACGACGGTTCGCCCATCACATCGGACGACGTCCGGTACGCCGTGCAGCGGATCTTCGCGCAGGACGTGCTGCCCGGCGGCCCGACGTACCTCGTGCCCCTCCTGGACGATCCGGCGCGGCCCTACCCGGGGCCGTACCGGAGCAGTGAGCCCCTGGCGTCCGTGGAGACGCCCGACGAGCGCACCATCGTCTTCCGGCTGCGCAGCCCGTTCGCCGACTTCGACCATCTGATGGCCCAGCCCTGCGTGTCCCCCGTCCCCCGGCACGCCGACACCGGCGCCCGGTACGGGGAGGACCCCCGGTGCAGCGGCCCCTACCGGATCGAGGAGCACCGGCCGGGCGCCCATCTGTACCTGGCGCGCAATCCGTACTGGGACCGGGCGACCGACCCGGTGCGGCCCGCCCTGCCCGACCGGGTGGAGCTGACCATCGGGGTCGGGGTCGACGAGCTCGACGACCGGCTGATCGACGGCACCTTCGACATCAACCTCGAAGGGCGCGGCCTCCAGCACGCGGCGCAGCAGCGGGTCACGGCGGACGAGATCCTGCGTAGCCACACGGACAACCCCCGTACGAGCTTCCTGCACTTCGTCTCCCTCCAGCCGCACATCCCGCCGTTCGACAACGTGCACGTGCGCAGGGCGGTGCACTACGCGGCGGACCGGCTGCTGCTCCAGGAGGCCCGCGGCGGCCCGGTCACCGGCGGTGACCTCACCCCGGCGCTGTTCCCGCCCCGGCTCCCCGCCCACCAGGACCTGGACCGCTATCCGGCCGGGCCCGATCTGCGGGGCGACCTCGACAAGGCGCGGGCGGAGCTGGCGGCAGCAGGGCTGCCGGACGGTTTCGACGCGGTGATCGGCACCCAGCGGGGGAAGTTCCGGCTGGTGGCCGACGCGGTCGTCGAGTCGGTGGCCAGGGTCGGCATCCGGCTGACGGTCAAGGAACTCGACGTGGCCAGCTACTTCAGCCTGGGCGCGGGCTCACCGGAGACCATCCGCAAGCACAACCTCGGGCTCGTCGTCACGGACTGGGGCGCGGACTTCCCGACCGAGTACGGGTTCCTCGCGCCACTGGTCGACGGCCGGCAGATCAAGCGGAACGGCGGGAACTGGAACATCGCCGAGCTCGACGCCCCGGAGATCAACGAGCTGATCGACCGGAGCCTGCACACCACCGATCCGGCGGAACGGACCCGGCTGTGGCGGGTGGTGGAGAGACTGGTCATGGAACACGCCGTGATCCTGCCGCTGGTGCACGACAAGACTCTGTCCTTCCGCAATCCCTGGGTCACCAACGTCTACGTCCAGCCGGCGTTCGGGCTCTACGACATCCAGGCCATGGGCCTCGCACCCGCCGCCGACCACCCCGACCGGGAGACCACTCCATGACCGACAGCACACCGGAGCTCCGCTTCATCCCGCTGAGCGCGGACGACGACGACACGGCGGGCCAGTGGCTCCAGCTGATGGCGGAGGCCGCCGACGACGTCCCCGGGTCGGCGCCGCCCTGCCCCGTCGACATGATCGGCTCCCTGCGGTTCGCCCCGCCCGCCACCGCGCTGGAGGACTGGGTCGCCCTGCGGGAGGGGCAGGTCGTCGGCGCCCTGCGGACAGCCCTGCCGAACGGCGCCCCGGTCGCCCGGGTGGACCAGCTCCTCGTCCACCCCAAGCTGCGCAGGCGCGGCATAGGCCGCGCGCTGTTCGGCAAGGCCCGCGAGCTGGCCGCAGGGCACGGGCGCACCGTCCTCGCCGGGATGACCGTCGAGCCGCTGGAGGGCGGCCCGGCGCGCGACCCCGCTCCTTCCGCGTTCGTCGCCTCGCTGGGCGGGGTCGCGGCGGACGGCCCGTCGGGTCTGCACCAGTGGCTCGACCTGCGCCGCCACAACCCGCTGGCCGACGGGGTGCCCGCCCTGCCCGAGGGCTACGGCCTGGTCCGCTGGGGCACGGTCACCCCCGACGCGTACGCCGTGCCGGTCTCGCTCCTCGAGCAGTCGCTCGGCGCCGCCGGGGCGGAGCCCGAGCCCGACCAGGAGGTCGAGACGAGCTACGCCCGCGCCTTCGAGACCATGCGGGTGGGCCGGGGCCGGCGGGCGTACCACACGGGGGTCGTCCACCGGGCGAGCGGGACGCTGGCCGGTTACACCAGCATCTCCAAGACCACCGGCAACCCGGAGTACGCGCTCCAGGGCATGACGGTCGTCCACCGCGCCCACCGCGGCCACCGGCTGGGGCTGCTCCTGAAGCTGTCGAACCTGGAGAACGTACTGCGCCAGGAGCCCGCCGTACGGCTGCTGGAGACGGCGAACGCCGAGGACAACCACTCGATGATCGCCGTCAACAGCGCGATGGGCTTCGTCCCTCAGGACCGCTGGGTGTCCTGGACCTTCCCGACCGGCCCGTCCGCCTGAGCCACGGCCGGCCCCGGCTCCCCGCCGGGGCCGGTCTCCGGTCCGGGGTCCCCGCCGCGGCGGCGCTTCGGCAGGGCGGTCCCCATGCCGGCCAGCACGCCGACGACCACGATCGCGGCCCCGGCCAGTGACAGGGCGCTGGGCACCTCGTCGAGCGCGGGCCAGGCCGCGGCGATCCCGACGACCGGCACGAGCATCGAGTACGGGGCCACGATCCCGGCCTCGTACCGCTTCAGCAGCGCCGTCCAGATGCCCGAGCCCACCACCGAGCCCGCGAGCGCGATGTAGACCAGGGCCACCAGACCGGGCCAGCCCTGCGCGTCGAACGCGCCGCCGAAGGCCCGCCAGCCCGTGCCGGGACCCTCCATGACGGCGGAGAGCGCCAGCAGCGGCAGGGGCGGCACGACCGACATCCACAGCGCGAAGCGCAGCGGGTGGTCGGGCTTGGCCTGCCGGCTGGCGAGGTTGCCGAGCGCCCAGCCGAGCGCCGCGAGCAGGGTCAGGAAGAGCGGCAGCAGCGCCGCGGTCCTGGCCCGGTCCACGGCGATCACCGTGAGCCCCACCACCGCCGCCGCCATCCCGGCGAGCTGCTGCCAGGACAGCCGCTCGTGCAGCAGGACCGCGCCGAGCAGCACCGTCAGCGGGGCCGCCGCCTGCACCACCACCGATGCCTGGCCCGAGGGCATCCCGCTGTCGATGGCGAGGAAGAGCAGCCCGAACTGCACCGCGCCGAAGCCCAGTCCGTACCCCAGCAGCCAGCGCAGCCGCACGTTGGGGCGGGGCACGAACAGGACCACGGGCACCGCGAGGACCAGGAAGCGCAGGGCGGCGAGGAAGAACGGCGGGAAGTGGTCGAGCCCCACCCGCACGGCGAGGAAGTTCAGCCCCCACAGCACCGCGACGAGGACGGCGAGCAGCCGGTCCCTGGTGGTCACTGAGTGGGTTCCTTCTCGCCTTCCAGCAGCCCGGACTCGATGACCTTGGCTCCGAGCCTGCGCAGCAGCTGGCCGTCGCCGATGAGCTTCTGCTCGTCGGCGGCCTGTTGCAGCACCAGGACGTGCGGGGTGCCGCTGTGGTCCTCCAGGAGCCAGCAGAACATCATGACGCCAGGGCAGGAGCCGCCCTTGAAGACGGCCTTGGCCCACTTCTGCCGGTCGACGAGGATGCCGGGGTAGGCGGTGAGGATGGCGTCGACCGTCCCGGTCGCGTCCCGCGCGCCGTCCTGTACGAGTGCTTCGAGGACGCGGAACACGTCGTACGCGCTCATGTGCCAGTCCAGGCCGATCTGGTGGACCGTCTCGCCCAGGTCGGAGCCGCGCACGGTGAGCGGTGCGGCGACCCGGCGCAGCAGTTCCCTGCGGACCGTCTCGTCGCCCTCGGCCCAGAGGCGGCGCAGGCCGTTCGCGCCCCAGCCGATCTCGAAGACCTCGCGGCTGGAGAGGAAGGGCCGCAGCAGGGAGGGGTCGTGGTGACCCGACGCCACCACGGCCCGCTCGACGGCCTCGCGCCCCACCTTGTCGGCGAGGAGGTCGGCGGCCGTGTTGTCGCTCATCGCGATCATCTTGTGCGCCGTCTCGCGGACCGGGACCCGCGTGCCGTCGGGGAGCTCCTGCATGTCGCCGGTGGGCAGACTGCGCAGGTCGGGGCGGGTGACCACCTCGTCGTCCCAGTCGAGCTCGCCGTTGTCGATGGCGTGGATCAGGGCCCGCATCAGATAGAGCTTGTACGCCGAGCCGGTGGGGAGCGCCCGGTGGGCGTCCTTCTCGTGCAGGACGAGGTGCCGGCCCTCCTCGATGCGGACGGCCAGCACCGAGGAGGTGACGCCCTCGATGCGCAGGGCCTCGTCCAGATCGGCCCACTCCCGTATCTCGGGGACGAAGATGTCCGGCTGGAGGTGCAGGATGCGGACGAGCCCGGTCGAGTCGATGATCACGGTGAGCGAGAAGTCCCGCCCGGACGGGTCGGTGAGCACCAGCCAGCCCTTGTGCGCGACCGGCTGGTAGGTCGTCACGGAGAACGGGCCGAGCGCGCGCCACTCCTCCAGGGTCGCGGTGAACCCCCGCGGGTACTTGTCGAGGAAGCCGGGCACCAGGGACGGTGCCATCTCCGCCTCCGAGGGCAGCTCCGGCGCCGTCAGCAGCTCCATCGCCCAGCGGCACGGGCCGGCCAGCGCGGAGTCGTCCTCGGCGAGTTCCCTCTCGGCCGCCGTCCGGACGGATGTGGTGGTACCAGGGACTTCGGTCATCTTCACTCCTTGTCCGGTCAGTTCTCGGTGACCGTGATGGCGCCGCACGGACACAGGTCCGCGCACAGCCGCGCTCCTTCGTGGAGCGCGGGCGGCGGGGTGGGGTCGAGCAGCACCACGGTGCCGGTGTCGGGGTCCTGGCCGAAGATGTCGGGCTCCGTCGCCGCGCACCGGCCCATGGCGCAGCAGGCGGTCGTATCGACGGACACGGTCAGCCGGCCGGGGTCGCTCACCAGGTCACCGGGAGGCTGCCGAGACCGTAACTCGACACCTCGTGACGGAATTCGAGCTCCTCGAACGGCACCGCGAGGCGCACACCGGGCATCCAGCGCAGGACGGCGGCGAGCATCTCCTCGATCTCGGCCTTGGCGAGCCACTGGCCGAGGCACTGGTGGATGCCGTGGCCGAACGCCAGGTGGCGGCGGGCGTCGCGGTGCGGGTCCAGGGTGTCGGGGGACGGGAAGAGCTGCTCGTCGCGGTTGCCCGCGGACAGCGAGAGCACGACGCCCTCGCCGGCCCTGATGACCACGTCACCGAGCTGGACGTCCTCGGTGGCCGCGCGGGCCAGTCCGTTCTGCACGATGGAGTGGAAGCGGAGCAGTTCCTCGACGGCCGCGGGCAGCAGCTCCGGCTCCTCGCGCAGCGCGGTGGCGAGGTTCTTGTCGGTGACCAGGCTCAGCAGGCTGAGACCCGCCTGGCTGGTGGTCGTGCCGTGCCCGGCGACCAGCAGCAGCCGGCACATCGGCACCATCTCGTCGATGTCGAGCGTGCCCTTGCGCACCTGGTCGACGACCAGCCTGCTGATCAGGTCGTCACCGGGTTCGCGGATGCGTGACTCGACGAGCTCGCGCAGGAAGGCGTCCAGCTCGTCCCGGGCGGCGCCCACCTGCTCGGGGTGTAGCCGCGGTCGATCAGGATGGCGCTGCGGTCCTCCATGAGCCCGCGCTCGCCTGCGGGTATGCCGAACATCGCGGCGATGACCCGGGAGGGCACGGGGATCGTCAGATTCGCCACGAGATCGACCGGGCCGCCCTCCGGGCGTTCGGCCGACACCAGTCCCGAAAGAATTTCGTCCAGCATTTCCCGCAGCATCGGCCGCATTTCATCGGCGCGACGCTGAAGGAATTCACGGGTGAGCATGGAACGCAGCCGTGAGTGGTCCGGGTCGTCCATGCGGATGAACGAGGCGGATTTCGGCTGGGCCCGTACCAGCTGGGAGGTGGGCGTCATCATGGGGAAACCGGGGGCGCTGGTCACCGCGGTGAACCGGCGGTCGCCGAGCACGGCCCGCACGTGGGCGTGCGCGGTCACCAGCCACACCTCGCTGCCGTCCCACAGGGTCACCCGGCTCGCCGCGGGTCCCGCCCTCAACTCCGCGAGCTGCGGCGGCGGATCGACCGGGCAGCCCCGGCGCATCGGGTAGGACGGTGCCGCCTTCCCGTTCTGGACCGCTACATCGTCTTGCATCATCTTCCGCCCATCAGTACACCAAGGTCCGCCGACGTGGGATCGCTGTCACAATCTGCCCGATATGGCGGAGCGGCGTCTCCGGCTCCGGCCAACCGCGCATAACAGGTCCGGAGCGCACATAACCCGTGGTGACCACGGGTATTCACGTGCGATGACCGGCCTGATAACGTCACCGATTCCGCGCCCCGGGCGCAGTGAGAAATCCAAGGAAACACCGGCTCGCACACTGGAGGTTACACATGTCCGGAATTCTGCACGGAAAGGTCGCGCTCGTCACCGGGGCCAGCTCCGGAATCGGTGAGGCCACGGCGCGCGCCCTGGCCGCCGAGGGCGCGAAGGTCGCCGTGGCGGCGCGCCGCACGGACCGTCTCGAGGCGCTGCGCGCGGAGCTGGAGGCGGGAGGCGCCACCGTGCTCGTCCTGCCCCTCGACGTCGCCGACGAGCAGGCGGTGCACGCCGCGGTCGCCTCGACCGTGGAGACGCTCGGCTCCCTCGACATCCTCGTGAACAGCGCCGGTCTGATGCTGCTGGGCCCCGTGGAGGGCGCCGACACCACGGACTGGACCCGCATGATGGACGTCAACGTCCTCGGCCTGATGTACATGACGCACGCGGCGCTGCCGCATCTGCTGCGCAGCCGGGGCACGGTCGTCCAGATCTCCTCGATCGCCGCGCGGGTGGTGGGCCGGGGCAGCGCCGCGTACAACGCCAGCAAGTTCGCGGTGAACGGCTTCAGCGAGGGCCTGCGCCAGGAGGTCACCGAGCGCGGGGTCCGGGTCGTGGTCATCGAGCCGGGCACCGTCGAGACCGAGCTGCGCGACCACATCACGCACGCCCCGTCGAAGGCCGCGATCCAGGAGCGGGTGACCAAGATCCGCCAGCTCCAGAGCGCGGACATCGCCCAGGCGGTGCGGTACGCCGTGACGGCGCCGGAGCACGCGACGGTGAACGAGATCTTCATCCGCCCCACCGACCAGGCTTGATCCCGCTCACGCACGCTATGCCGACCCGCCACCGGCTATGCGCGGACCCGGCGGCCGCACCGCTCCACGAAGGCCCGCGCACAGGATGTGAGCGGAAGAGCAACGCGAGGAAGGGCTACAGGAGATGACGACCAGCAAGCCGACGGAGACCGGCAGCGGCTTCGATGCCGGCGTGCACGGTGTGGTCCGGCCGACCAACGCCACAGGGGGCACGCTCCGACTGGTACGCACGGACGACTTCGACTCCCTGGACCCGGGGAACACCTACTACGCGTACACCTGGAATTTCCTGCGGCTCATCGGCCGGACCCTGGTCACCTTCGACACCGCGCCGGGCAAGGCGGGCCAGCGGCTCGTGCCCGACCTCGCGGAGAGCCTGGGCGAGTCGTCGGACGGCGGCCGGACCTGGACGTACCGGCTGCGCGAGGGACTGGTGTACGAGGACGGCTCCCCCGTCACGTCCGGCGACATCAAGTACGCGATCGCCCGGAGCAACTACGGCACCGACGTGCTCGGGGTGGGGCCGACGTACTTCCGTCAGCTGCTCGGCACCGAGTACGGCGGCCCCTGGCGCGAGCCCGACACGGACGGCCCCGTGACGCTGGAGACCCCGGACGACCGCACCCTGGTCTTCCGGCTGCGTGAGCCGTTCGCGGGGATGGACCTGCTGGCGACGATGCCCAGCACCACCCCGGTCCCCCGGCGCCTGGACACCGGCGCGGGATACGCGACGGGCCCGGTCGCGACCGGCCCCTACCGGGTCGCCTCCTACACCCGGGGCAAGCTGGCCGTCCTGGAGCCCAACCCGTACTGGGACAAGGCCACCGACCCGGTCCGTTACCAGCGCGCCAGCCGGATCGAGGTGCTGCTCGGGGTGGAGCCGCACGAGGTCGACCGGATGCTCATCTCCGGCGAGGCCCACATCGACATGGCCGGCTTCGGCGTCCAGCCGCTGGCCCAGGAGCGCATCCTGGCCGATCCGGAGCTGCGGGCCAACGCCGACAACCCGCTGACCGGCTTCACCTGGATCTACTGCCTGTCGAGCAACATCGCGCCGTTCGACAACGTGCACTGCCGCCGTGCCGTGCAGTTCGCCACGGACAAGCTGGCCATGCAGGAGGCGTACGGCGGTTCGGTCGGCGGTGACATCGCCACGACGATCCTCCCGCCCACCATCGACGGGTACGAGCCCTTCGACCGCTACCCGGTCGGGGACGACGGCACCGGCGACCTGGAGGCGGCCCGCGCCGAACTCGCCCTGGCCGGGATGCCTGACGGCTTCAAAACGAAGATCGCCGCCCGCAAGGACCGGCTCAAGGAGTACCGGGCGGCCGAGGCGCTCGCCGCGGGCCTGGCCCGCGTCGGCATCGAGGCCGAGGTGCTGGACTTCCCCTCGGGCGACTACTTCGAGGTCTACGGCGGCTCGCCGTCCTACCTGGCCGAGCACGGCATCGGGATCATCATGTTCGGCTGGGGCGCCGACTTCCCCGACGGCTACGGCTTCCTCCCGCAGATCGTCGACGGCCGGGCCATCAAGGAGCGCGGCAACCAGAACATGGGTGAGCTCGACGACCCCGAGATCAACGACCTGCTGGACCAGGGCGCCACGTGCTCCGACCCGGTCGAACGGGCGCGGATCTGGCAGCGCATCGACCGGCTGACGATGGAGCACGCGGTGATCGTGCCCTATCTCTACCCGCGCTCCCTGCTCTACCGGCACCCGGACGCCCGCAACGTCTTCGTGACGGGGTCGTTCGGCATGTACGACTACGCGGCGCTGGGCGCGGCCGGGGCGGAGGACTGAACACAGGGCTCGTACGCCTGAGCGCTACCGCCGGGCAGCGTGACTCCGCGTGCCCCGCCCTACTTCCCTCACGGGGAGCAGGGCGGGGCCTTCCGCGCGAGGTGGAGTGGGTCACCCGAGGTGCCGTCCGCCTGCGCTTCGGGCACCTGCTCCCGCCCGAAGCCATCCATCCACCGAACAGTTGAGCTTCCGCCTTGCCTCCCGGCGCGGCTGGATGACGCCGGGAGTCAGCCTGCGGCGGGCACCGGCCGGCCGGGGGCGTCCAGCCACCGGGTCCCACGATCTTCGACGGCGCACGGGTACACGCGGACACTCTCGACGCGGCTTGCGCCCTTACGCAGCCCAGCCAGGTCGAGTTGTACGCCCGAGCCTTCGAGCGGCTTTCACGGATCGCCGCACGGGGAGCTGAGGCACGCGCTCCCGTGGCGACTGCCCTGGCGCTGCCGGACTGAGCGTGGACGCTTCCTCTGCCGTGAAGCGGTGTCACGCCTGGTTGCCGAAGGCGGCCAACCCCGGTCGTGACACCGGGCTCGCGTGACCCTGCGCCCCGCCCTCACCCCGCCTGCGTCCACCGGCCCGTCGGTACCGGACGGCCCGGGTGCCGGCGGGCCGCGATGCCCGCTCCGTGGAACTCCCGCTCGAAGACGTCCAGTTGGCGCAGGAACTTTCTGGCAGAGCTGGTCAGGGACGTGCCCCGGGAGCTGCGCAGCAGCAGTCTGGCGCCCAGCCGGAACTCCAGCCGGTGAATCCTGCGGGTCAGGGCGGACTGGCTGATCGAGAGCACCGCTGCGGCCCTGTTGATGCTGCCGTGCTGGGCGACCGCGCGCAGCAGGTGCAGATCCTCCACGTCGAGCTGGCCTGGTTCCACGGGCGGCGAGGGGTCCGCCGCCGGGTGCGCGGCCGGGGCGGCGCCCGCGTCCTGGCGGTCGAGCTGGTCCCCGTACCACTGGGCCCACCAGGGGTCACGCAGCATGTCCTGGTGGTGCTCGGCGAACCGTCCCAGACAGCGGGCCGTGAGCAGGGTGGCCAGGTGTCCGGCCAGCGCGCCCGGCACCACGGCCGGGTCGACGATCAGGGAGCAGGTGCGCCGGGGGCGCTCGACGACGGAACGGCGTACCAGGTTCGGGGTGTGCAGCGCCGGGCCCGTGGGCGAGCCCAGACCCACGACGTCGCCGCGGTGCAGCATGCCCCGGACGACCGAGGCCGTGGCCACCTGGAGGCGGGCCGGCTTGGGCAGCCCCGCGGTGTGGAAGACCCGCTCGACCAGCACCTCGGAGCCGGGGCCCGCCTCGCTCACCCAGTTCTCCTCCAGCAGGTCGGCCAGGGAGAGCGCTTCCCGGTCGGCGAGCGGATGGCCGGACGGCAGGGTGACCCACAGCGCGTCGTCGAGCACGTCGTAGACCCGTACCGCCCGGTCGACCGAGGCGTGCGGGGCGTCGAACCCCCAGGTGTGCACGGCGTCCACGGAGAAGTCGGCCAGCTGCCGCAGCGCCCCGTGCGGGGTGTCGTGGCTGATGGACAGCAGCACCCCCAGGGTGGCCGACGCGTCCTCGACGACGTCTTCGAGGAGCGGTTCGGCCGAGGCGATCGACAGCACGTCAGGGGCGTCCAGCGCCTCCGGTCCCGCGCCGAATATCTCCGTACGCGCCGCCAGGTCGACCTGGCGGAAGAAGCGGCGCCCGGCCACCAGGAGCCGGGAACCGGCCGCGGTGAGCTGCGTGGAGTGGCAGCCGCGCCTGGTCAGCGCCAGGTCCATGTCCTTGTCGAGCCGGTCCAGCCTGCGCTCGACCGATGCCTGGCGCAGCCCGAGCCTCCGGGCCACCTCCGCGAGGTCTCCGCATCCCGCCACCGTGTCCAGAAGCCGCAGGTCCGCACGGGAAAAGGGGAACTGCGCCGGCGGAACCGGAACAGAGGCCAAAGCTCGCTCAAAAGGCACCGTGGACATCCTTTTTGGTGGAGACCGACCGGCGCGGGGGGCCGGCTTCGGCATCAGAGTTCGGGGCGCGTCACTCCCACCTGTCTCCGCCCTCTCTCCGGTCCCTCCTCGGATATCCGTACGAGAGCGCGCGGAGAGCGGCGACCGTCACGGTTCTCGGGACCTGCCCAATGCTGAACGACCAGGAGACCCATGTCCCGCGTATCGACCGGCCCCAAGAACGAACCGACAGCTGCCCACGCACTGCTGACCCGGCTGCACGAGCACGGTGTGGACAAGGTCTTCGGCGTCGTCGGCCGCGAGGCCGCCTCGATCCTCTTCGACGAGGTCGAGGGGATCGAGTTCGTGCTCACCCGGCACGAGTTCACCGCCGGTGTCGCCGCCGACGTGCTCGCCCGTATCAGCGGCCGCCCCCAGGCGTGCTGGGCAACGCTCGGCCCCGGCATGACGAACCTGTCCACGGGTATCGCCACGTCGATGCTGGACCGCTCACCGGTCATCGCGCTGGCCGCCCAGTCCGAGTCCCACGACATCTTCCCCAACGACACCCACCAGTGCCTCGACCTGGTCGCCATCGCCAAGCCGATGACGAAGTACGCGGTGGAGCTGGAGCGCCCGAGCGAGATCACCGACCTGGTGGACTCCGCCGTGTCGGCGGCCATGACCGAGCCGGTCGGCCCGTCGTTCATCTCGCTCCCGGTCGACCTGCTGGGCTCCAGCGAGGGCATCACCCTGGGCGACAACCCGCCGGCCCACACCCCGGCCAAGCCCACCGGCATGGTCGCCGCCGACTGGAAGAGCGCCGCCGACGAGGCCATCGAGCTGCTGCGCGGTGCCAAGCACCCGGTCCTGGCCGTCGGTGCCGCGGCCATCCGCTCCGGCGCCGTGGACGCCATCCGCGCCCTGGCCGAGCGGCTGAACATCCCGGTCATCACGACGTACATCGCCAAGGGCATCCTGCCCCACGAGCACGAGCTCAACTACGGCGCCGTCACCGGCTACATGGACGGCATCCTCGGCTTCCCGGCCCTGGAGACCCTGTTCGCCCCGGTGGACGTCGTCCTCACCGTCGGCTACGACTACGCCGAGGACCTGCGGCCCTCGATGTGGGCGCGCGGCCAGGAGAAGAAGACCGTCCGCATCTCCCCGACGCCGAACCCGATCCCCCGGGTGTACCGCCCCACGATCGACGTCGTCACCGACGTGCTGGACTTCGTCGAGTACGTCGACGCGGCCACCGCCGACCTCGCCGCGAAGGACCGGCACGACATCGCCCCGCTGCGCGCGCGGATCGCGGAGTTCCTCGCCGACCCCAGCGAGTACGAGGACGGCATGCGGGTCCACCAGGTCATGGACTCCATGAACGAGGTCATGGCCGAGACGGCGGGCCCCGGTCGCGGCACGATCGTCTCCGACATCGGCTTCTTCCGTCACTACGGCGTGCTGTTCGCCCGCGCCGACCAGCCGTTCGGCTTCCTCACCTCGGCCGGCTGCTCCAGCTTCGGCTACGGCATCCCGGCGGCCATCGGCGCCCAGATGGCCCGGCCCGGCGAGCCCACCTTCCTCATCGCGGGCGACGGCGGCTTCCACTCCAACAGCGCCGACCTGGAGACGATCGCCCGCCTCAACCTGCCGATCGTCACGGTCGTCGTGAACAACGACACCAACGGTCTGATCGAGCTCTACCAGAACCTCGGCCACCGCCGCAGCCACAACCCGGCGGTCAAGTTCGGCAGCGTCGACTTCGTCGCGCTCGCCGAGGCGAACGGTGTCGAAGCCACCCGCGCGACCTCGCGCGAGGAGCTCCTCGGCGCGCTGCGCAAGGGAGCCGAGCTGGGCCGCCCCTTCCTCATCGAAGTACCGGTCAACTATGACTTCACGACCGGTGGCTTCGGGGCACTGAGCATCTGATCATGTCAGTGCAGGAGTCTCCTGCCGCCTACGGATTCCTGGTCTCCGCCCAGCTGGACGGAGACCGGGTCCTCGGTGCGGCCCACGCGACCCAGGGCACCAGCACCAGCTTCCGGGAACGTCTGCGGACGCAGACCGTCACCGCGACACTGGTCCACGCCCCCGCCACCTCCCCGAGCAGGCGCTCGCACGGGAGGCCGACATCGCCGTACTGGTCGTCGGTGAGATCTACAACCGGGACGACCTCCGCTCCGTCCTGCCGTCCGCGGACACCGTGACCGGCGACGCGGACCTGCTGCTCCAGCTGTTCCACCGGTACGGCATCCACGCGTTCCGCCTCGTCAACGGCCGGTACGCCGCCACCGTCGCCACCGGGCAGTGCGTCTACCTGGCGACCGACCACGCGGGCTCCGTCCCGCTGTACATCCGGCCGGGCCGCGGCGAGGTCTTCGCCTCCACCGAAGCCAAGACGCTGGCCAGGCACGGTGGGCCCATGGGCCTGCCGGTGCCGTCCGCCCGTCGCGTACGGCGTCTCGCCGGGGTCTACCAGGTCCCGGCCGGCACGGTGCTGGCGATCGACCTCAAGACCGGCACCACCGACGCCCACCGCACGTGGGCTCCGGCGCTCTCCCGTCGCATCGTCGACGAGGACGAGGCGGTCCAGTCGCTGCGCGAGGTCCTGGACACCGCGGTCCGCTCACGGCTCGGCCAGGACGGGCCTCCGCTCGTCGTGCTCTCCGGCGGCATCGACTCCTCGGGGGTCGCGGCGCTCGCGCACCGGGCGGCCGGCGCCCTGGACACCGTGTCGATGGGGACCGAGACGTCGGACGAGTTCCCGCAGGCCCGCGTGGTGGCCGAGCACCTCGGCTCGCACCACCGCGAACTGACCCTGCAGACCTCGGACCTGCTGGCCCGGCTGCCGCACACCATCTGGGCCGCGGAGTCGCTGGACCCGGACATCATCGAGTACCTGCTGCCCCTGAACTCCCTCTACGGGACGCTCAAGGGACCGCAGCGCCGCATCCTCACCGGGTACGGGGCCGACATCCCGCTCGCGGGCATGCACCGCGAGGACCGGCTGCCGGACCTGGACTCGGCGGTGGCCTACGACATGGAGACCTTCGACGGGCTCAACGAGATGTCGCCGGTGCTGTCGACGATGTACGGGCACTGGACCACGCACCCGTACTGGGACCGCGAGGTCCTCGACCACCTGGTCTCCCTGGAGGCCGGGCTCAAGCGCCGCTACGGGCGGGACAAGTGGGTCCTGCGGGCCGCGATGGCGGAGCTGCTGCCGCACGAGACCGTCACCCGGCCCAAGCTCGGTGTGCACGAGGGTTCCGGCACCACCTCCGCCTTCAGCCTGATCCTCACGGAGCACGGCGTACCGGAGGAGTCCGTGCCCAGCGCCAAGCGCCAGGTCGTGCAGGAGCTGTTCGACCGCACGGTCGTCAACGGCGAGCACCCGGACCACGTCTCCACGTGGGACGTGGTCGGTGAGGTGGCGGACCAGCTCAAGGAGCGCCGTACCGTGCCGTCCGCGCGACGGCCCGTGGGCTCCCCGCAACTGCACGCGGCGCCCGCCCCCGGTCTCCAGCCGGCTCCGGAAGGGGACTGAACCAGTGCAGCGCATCGATTCGCACGTCTCACCCCGTTACGCACAGATCCCCACCTTCATGCGGCTCCCGCACGACACGGAGCCGAGCGGCTACGACGTGGTGGTCATCGGCGCCCCCTACGACGGCGGCACCAGCTACCGTCCGGGGGCCCGTTTCGGCCCGCGCGCCATCCGCAACGAGTCGGGCCTCATCCACGGGGTGGGGATCGACCGGGGCCCGGGGACCTTCGATCTCATCCGGTGCGCGGACGCCGGGGACATCGACCTGACGCCGTTCAACATGCACATCGCCATGGAGACGGCCGAGCAGCACCTCAAGGCGGTGCTGGCGGACAACGCGGCGTTCCTGATGCTCGGCGGCGACCACTCGCTGACCCTCGCGGCGCTGCGGGCGGTCGCCGACCAGCACGGGCCGGTGGCGGTGGTGCACCTGGACGCGCACTCCGACACCAACCCGGCTTTCTACGGAGGCGAGTTCCACCACGGAACCCCCTTCCGCCACGCCATCGACGAGAAGATCATCGACCCGTCGGCGATGGTCCAGATCGGTATCCGCGGCCACAACCCGAAGCCGGACTCGCTCGACTACGCCCGCGGGCACGGCGTGCGGGTCGTCACCGCCGACGAGTTCGCCGACCACCCCGTGGCGCGGACGGCCGACCTCATCCGCGAGCGGGTCGGCAAGCGGCCCGTGTACGTCTCCGTGGACATCGACGTACTCGACCCGGCGTTCGCGCCGGGCACCGGCACCCCGGCCCCGGGCGGCCTGACCTCCCGCGAGGTCCTCTCGCTGCTGCGCTGCGTCGGGGACCTCAAGCCGGTCGGCTTCGACGTCATGGAGGTCTCCCCGCTCTACGACCACGCGGGGATCACCTCCGTCCTGGCCACCGAGATCGGCGCGGAACTGCTCTACCAGTACGCCCGCGCCCATCGCACCAGAAGCGAAGGAGACAACGCACCATGACCGATACGATCATCGACTGCACCCGTGACAGTGACCAGCTCCGGGCGCTCGCCGCCAAGCTGCCCCAGGTCCCGCGCACCGACCTGTACGCCTTCCTGGACGCCGCGAAGCAGCACTCCTCCGACCTGCCCGAGCACCTTGGCTCCGCACTCGACGCGTTCAACGCCAACGGCAACGAGGACGGCTATCTGCTGCTGCGCGGGCTTCCGGTGGACCAGGGCGACGCCCTGCCGCCGACCCCGACCAGCACCCCCGCCCCGGTGGACCGCGGGCTGCTCACCATGGAGGCGATGCTCGCCATGGTCGGGCGCAGGCTCGGACTCCACACCGGCTACCAGGAGCTCCGCTCGGGCACCGTCTACCACGACGTGTACCCGTCGCCCGGCGCCCACCACCTGTCGTCGGAGACCTCCGAGACGCTGCTGGAGTTCCACACGGAGATGGCCTACCACGTCCTCCAGCCGAACTACGTGATGCTCGCCTGCTCCCGCGCCGACCACGAGCGCAAGGCGAAGACGCTCGTCGGTTCGATCCGCAAGGCGCTGCCGCTGCTCTCGGACGAGGTGCGCGCGCACCTCTTCGACCGCAAGATGCCGTGCTGCGTGGACGTGGCCTTCCGCGGCGGGGTGGAGGACCCGGGAGCGATCGCCCAGGTCAAGCCGCTGTACGGCGACGAGAAGGACCCGCTGCTCGGATACGACCGTGAGCTCCTCGCCCCCGAGGACCCCGCGGACAAGGAAGCCGTTGCGGCGCTGTCCCAGGCTCTCGACGACGTGACCGAGGCGGTCAGCCTGATCCCCGGCGACCTGCTGATCATCGACAACTTCCGTACGACACACGCCCGTACGCCGTTCTCGCCGCGGTGGGACGGCAAGGACCGGTGGCTGCACCGCAACTACATCCGCACCGACCGCAACGGCCAGCTCTCCGGCGGAGAGCGGGCAGGCGATGTGATCTCGTTCAGCCCGCGCCGCTGACCGGTTCCCCCACGGGAGTGGGCCGGCCCCCCTTCCCCGGGGGGCCGGCCTTCGCCACTTCCCGAGCACGCTCCCGTCCGACCCGCTAACCCGTCCGACCCGTCTGACCCGCTAACCCGTGCGACCCGCTAACCCGTCCGACCCGTCCGACCCGTCCGACCCGTCCGACCTGTCCAACCCGTCTGACAAGGACTTCGCATGCTGAGCACTTCCTCCCGCCCTGCCCGTACCCTCCGCTCCCTCTCCCTCCCCAGGGGCCTCTCGCCGCGGCTGCCGGCCGCTGTCGGGGCGAGCCTGCTGATCGCCCTGGGCACCGCCCCCGCCCAGGCGGCGCCGGTGCCCGCAGCCGCGACGGGCACCGTCGTCGCCTGGGCGGCCGGTGAGAACAACTGGGGCGAGGCCACCGTGCCGCCCGAGGCACTGTCGGGGGTCTCCGCCATCGGCGGCGGCGATTACCACAGCCTCGCGGTCAAGAACGGCAAGGTCCTCATGTGGGGCACCTGGATCTGCTGGCAGGTCCCGGACTGCACCACGAACAAGATCTACGTCCCGGCCGAGGCCCAGTCCGGTGTGTCGGCCGTCGCGGGCGGCGACGACCACAGCCTCGCGCTGAAGGCCGGCAAGGTCATCGCCTGGGGCAGCAACGCAAGCGGCCAGCTGAACGTCCCGGCCGAGGCCCAGTCCGGCGTCACCGCCATCTCCGCCGACGGCAGCCGCAGTCTGGCACTGAAGAACGGCAAGGTCATCGCCTGGGGCGGCTCGAACCTGGGCGGCGTACTCGACGTACCCCTGGAGGCCCAGTCCGGCGTCACCGCGATCTCCGCGGGGCACTCGCACAACCTGGCGGTCAAGAACGGCAAGGTCATCGCCTGGGGCGGGGACAACTACTTCGGCGAGAAGAACGTCCCCGCGGACGCCCTGACCGGGGTGACCACCGTCGCGGCCGGATTCGGGCAGAGCGTGGCGCTCAAGGGCGGCAAGGTGCTGGCCTGGGGAGACAACCGGAACGGCCGCTCCACCGTACCGACCGAGGCCCAGTCGGGCGTGACCGCCATCGCCGCCGCCCAGTTCCACAGCCTCGCACTGAAGAACGGCAAGGTCATCGCCTGGGGCGGCAACGGCCTCCCCGGCAGCCCGTCCGTCCCGTCCGCGGCCACCTCGGGCGTCACGGCGATAGCCGCGGGAGCCAACCACAGCCTGGCCCTGAAGTAACCCAGCCGGGCCGGCCCGGAACCACCCGCACCACCACCCCGGGCCCGGCCGGGCCCGCCGGTGACCTCAGCGCAACCTCACCCGACCCCGACCCCCACCCGCAAGATCATTCACGCCGACCGATGACCACCCGCTACACTGACGGCGGCGGCGCGGCCTTCACCGGCCACTCCGCCATGCCTTCGTAGCTCAGGGGATAGAGCACCGCTCTCCTAAAGCGGGTGTCGCAGGTTCGAATCCTGCCGGGGGCACAGAGCTAAGGGCCAGCTCAGGAGGGTTTTTCTCCCGAGCTGGCCCTTCTGCGTGTTCGAGGCCGTGCCACACGCGTGCCACTACGTGGAAAAGTTCTGGTTCGGGGAGGGCAGGGCCTTCGGTACGAAGAGACTCAGCCGAAAGGTGGTCGGTTGCGTCTGGCGCCCACAGAGCCTGTCGACTCGTACTGCCGTCCAGTCCGGAGTCAGTCACACGACGTTCCGCCACCTCACCGAGGTCCTGAACCTCAACGGCACTCAGCGCGGCGAGCTACGCCAGCTCCTCATCAGCGACCGACCGAGTCGGCACGATGCCCCGTTGTGGAGCATCGGAACATGAGCGCGTTCGTGAGCGATCCGAGCCTTGACAATGTCAGGGACGCAGCCGGAGACGGCACAGAGGTCGACGTAGCCGTGCACCTCCACGACGGAACGGTCAGGCTCTCGATCCTGTGGACGCAGGAGATCCGGCTGAGTTCTGACGACGCCGAACAGGTGGCCCGAGCACTTCAGCGTGCCGCAGAACAGGCGCACAGCATTACGGCAGCCAAGTCACCGGCTAGGCCAACCGACGTCTGAGCCTCACTGAGTTACAACTTTCTCTACTGGTTCAAGGCGGCTCGCTCCGCTCCCCGCGCGCGGTACGGCCCCCGGCCGGGCCTGCGCTCCTGCCTTCGTCCCGCTCCAGCCCGGCCGGCGCCCGTACCGCGCACACAGCAATCAGCCACCTGGTGTCAGAAAAGGGAAGGTACGTCATGGGCCGGGGCGGTCGGCTCCGCCCATAAGCTAGGCCCAGTCGCACTCAGCCCTTCATAAGTTCAGTGATCAAGTCCTGCGTGAATTGCTGCCGCTTAAGCCGGTCTCTTGACGGCATCTGCCCACCGCCAGCTGCAATAACGGAATGAGCCAGTTCCCTGAATGTTGCGATAAGGTCATGCTGTTTCAGCGCGATGATGATCTGCTCACTCTGCTCTTCCGCCTTCCCCTTCTCAAGCGAAGTCGACTTTCCACCCAACACTTGATACTTCAGAGCCATAAGGATGTGATACCTGGCCGGCTTGTAAGCGGACTCCAAGGCTCCAGACCTGAAAGCATTCTCAAGGCGGTACGCTGCGAAGGCGCTGACCATATAGGGCAGCAGCTTGTGATCTTCTCGGAAAATGGCCGCGCCGATGTCGTCGTATAGCCTGCTGGCGTATCGAGCAGCAACGTGGGGGGCGTCTAGGAACATAGCCGAGACAGCGCGCATTTGGTCGCTGATTGTAACGATGCGATTCTTGGTCACTTCTTTGTTGTAGAACTGACCCGAACGGCGCTCGTAGGTCAGCTTAAAATCTGGCGCATCCAGCTTGTAGAAGTCCTCCAGCTTCTTCTGGAATTTGCTGAGCGCTACCAGATCGTTCTCTTGGACAGCGGTCTGAGAATTTGTTGCCCGGATGATTTGGGTGGCAACCTCCTCATCCCCAGTCACTACCAGTCGAATAGGCACGTAGACCTCAGACACGGCATCACCAAGCGTCTGCTTGGACAGGTAAAGGCAGTGGCTGGTCTGACAGCCGTTTACGATCTGATAGCCGGAAACCGCTACCGCGTCTCCTGGCTTGGGGGAATAGGAGGCGGCCACGACGGTCACACCGTTATTCAAAACGGGCAGAAGACTCCTCTCTGTAGAATTCAGAGTATCCATGATCTGCATGTTGACTGAGTTATCTTCCCCCTTAAACCCTCGCACGTTGTCATAGAAAACGCGCTCATCAAGGTTATTCTCATCGCCGGTTTCGATCAATTTGAGAAGTTCCGCCACCGATACGACGCCCAAAATCGCTTGATCGACGCCGGGCATTTTCGGCAGATTAACCTGCTTCTCGAATTGGATCTCCACTTCGTTTGCATGGTTCTTCCGAACCCATGCATCGTGGAGGTCGTCGGCACCGAGAACCGTTACAGAAACTCGACCAAGGAAGCCAAGATTCTCGATCTGTTCCGTAACGGTGGCGACCCTCTCTTTTACAGGATCGGCCAAGATCGAATTCTTCGGCGCAGTTGTCGTGAAGTACAAATAGACCGAAGGCGACCCTTTAAGGCGACCCGCATAGTTCTCGAATACTTCTCCGAGTGCTTGCGCTAGCGCCTCCATGCGAGGATACGAAGGAAAACCTTTATTTTGAAGGAACTTTCGGACCGTGTCGCCAAAGCTGAGAATTTCGGCACTCGATACAGAAGCGGACTGCTTGGCCTGAATGAAGTGCAAACTGACTTCAACCTTGGCGGCATTTTCGCAGATCTCCCTCACGTCATCCGCGTCCCAGGCGAGCTGCCCATTCACGTCAAGTGCGATGACGTCGATACCGATGGCTCCTTGATCAAGGAGAAGATCGGACTTTTGCACTTGCGCTATAAGGTCTTCTGGAAGAATGAGGCTGGCGGCGAAGAGCTCGAAAGCGTCGGCGTTGCCGATTTCGAGCAGTTCCTCTTCCTTGCGGAACTTCTTAAACAGTCCCTGGATGAGGGGATTCATTCAAACTCCCAGCTACTAGACGGCGGGTGCCGAGTGGGTGTATCTCCTCAGGAGATTCGACGCACGTCGGCCCAAGTCATGTTAGGGCCCATACCTCCAACTTGGGTAGAAATCCCGAACTTTGAGCCAGTAGCGGCGAACATGGGCGGCTTCGACGACTCGATCTGAGGCAGGGAAGTCGACGGCCGTGCCCGTGCCAGACGCGCGCTAAATCAGGCGGGGAACCACGGGAAACAGCAGCAAACAAGTCAAACGCCGCCGACACCGACCGGAACCAGGCGCCACCTCGCCCCGGTCAACCGGATCGATGCTCGTAGATCGCCGGAGCTTCCCAAGCTGAGGGCTCAGGCACCATCATCATGTGCCGGCCGTCGTAACTTGCTCTGGTCGACGGCACTGGCAGCGTGGTGGAGGCCGGTGGGGGTGCAGCGAGGCACACGCGCGCCTGGTCTGTCGGCGCACCCGCCGTCGTGGCTGACTGTCGTCGGCTGAGGTTCGTGCCACAACCGTGCCAGATGCAGGGGTCAGTCACGGTCAACGCCGGTGCCCTGCGGTCGAGTAGCCGTCCGCTTCCTCGGCCAGCGAAGCCGCAGCTCAGCCCGCAGATCCCCCAGCCTCTCTCCTAAAGCGGGTGTCGCAGGTTCGAATTCTGCCGACGGAGAACGCGGCACTGCGCTGACCTGGGGATTCACCCCCAGCAGGCGCTCTGTTCGGCCCCGGACTCCTCGTCCTGGGCCGCTTGCGTGAGTCACGGGGACTGCTAGGCCGGTAGCGGGTCTGTATGCGCTGGTCTGGACGTCGGGCCACTTTCCGGTTCAGACCAGACCGAACTTCTCGGCGTGGCTGCCCACCCGGTACAGCATGACGACGCCGCCGGGCGCCGCCTCCTCACTTGCCGTGGGCTCGCTGGGCGGATGCCGGCCCGGCGGGGAGGGGTGTGAGCGAGATCAGCATGCCGGACGGACGGCAGACAGTACGCTGAGTCCAGTGGGGATCGGGTCCGCAGCACAGCGTCCGGGAGGTGCTTCATGACGGCCGAGATGGTCGCCCCTGCGTGGATGCACGAGCAGATCACGGCGGCAGAGTACGAGTCCTGGTCCGAGGAGCAGTGCGCCGGTATCGAGATCGTGGACGGGATGGTCGTCGTGAGTCCGAGTGCGTCCAAGCGGCACAACCGTCTGGCCCGGATTCTGGCGAACGCCCTGGATGCCGCCGCTGGCCCGGGGTGGAACGCCGACACTGACTTCGACGTCCGGCTTCAGGACGTCCCGCTCACCAATCGCCGCCCCGACGTCGTCGTCTACCAGGCAGACACCATTGACATCACCCCAACCCGCCCCGAGCACGTGCTGCTGGTCGCGGAGGTGGTGTCGCCAGGTTCGGAGACCACCGACCGGATCGTGAAGGTTGACCAGTACGCCAAGGCAGGCATCGGCTTCTACTGGCGGATCGAGCAGGCCGCGACAGGCGTTCCTCTCGTGTACACCTACGTTCTCGACCCCGCGACGAAGACCTACCGGGACGGAGACGTGTTCACCGGCGTCCTCAAGGCAGTGGCCCCGTTCCCTGTGCAGATCGACCTCGGGCAGGTCTGATCAGGCGCTGCCCGGCAGCCGACAGCGCGTGAGCGATGCGTGAGCGGACTGCCCGGTACAGGGCGGCATGAGCCGGATCAAGTGGCGCGCCGCACGGCTCTGACCGGGGTAAACAGCACCGCGCGGCAGCACAGGCGCCCCCGGCAAGGATTCGATCCCACTCCTGAAGCGGGTGTCGCAGGTTCGAATCCTGCCGGGGGCACCGAGAAACACCAGGTCAGAGGCCCTGTCGTCCGAGTGGGCGGCAGGGCCTCCGGTCTCGCAGCACATATATGGCCACATGGGGTGCGCTACGGCCGCGAAGACGCCGCACCCTAAGGAACGCGGGCGGCACCGGTAGCCGTCCCGAAACGGGACACGCAAGGCCGCGGAGTTAGGCGGTGTCGGCGCACGTCATGGGTTCCATCTGGCGGCTGCTGGGGCGGAGGGGCGCTTCGCTGTCCACTGGTGACGGACGGCCGGGGTGCCCCCTCGTTCTTCAGCCTGCTTGGCGGCGGGCGCGCACCATGGCCATGAGAACCGGCGAATCAGGTGAGGGCTGGGACTGCCCTATGTCCTTGTACCCCCATGACTCGTAGAGGCCGTGGACCTTTCCGTCGCCGGCCAGGGGGTTGACCATAAGGGTCACTTGCTCCTCGGCGCGATGTGCGAGGAGGGAGTCGTGGATGCGCCGTGAGGCTCCTGTCTTGCGCCACGGCACTCGGACCATCAGTTCCTTGATGGCCAGGGTGGAGGGCTGGGTGATGGCTTCGGACAGTGGGTGGTTGATCCGCTTCCACCAGCGATCGTCATGCTCGATGCGGTTGGCGTAGATGTAGCCGACAGCCTCCTCTCCCTCATACCCGACGACAGCCTCCCAGCCTGGTTCCGTGGCATGGCGAGCCAGACGCTCGCCGTACCGTTCGACGGAGTAGTGAGGGTCGTGGAGACGGTCGGCTCGAACCTCGGCATAGATCCCGATCAACGTGTCCCAGACCGCTTCCACCTCAGAGAAGTGTCGGAGCTCGATGCCCGCTGTCTTCACGAGGCGTCCCTTCGAAAGTCATGGATGTACTGGTCCCAAGTCTCGGCTGCCTTGCTGTGCAGCGCTGCGGAGCGGAGCTTGTCGCCGAATTCGTTGAGCATTCGAGCCACCCGAGGGTGTGAGCTGCTGGCGCCGCTGGTGATGGTCATGGCGGTCGAGACAGCGGGCTCCAGGTCTCCCTGCCCAAGCTGGGCATGCGCGAGCCGGGCGGTGGCGATAGCCCGACTTCGCTGCATGTGGGGACGGAGCAGCGCGAGACTCCGGTGAGCGTGTGCTTCGGCCCGTGCGTAGTCGCCGAGGCCGAGGTGTGCGGTGAGGGCAAGACTTTCGATTTCGGCCTGATCGAAGAAGGCCGTCATCCATGTGGGCCGCTCGATGTCGGGTTCCGCGCGCCCGTAGGCGGCCTGGGCCTTGTCGATAGATCGCCTCACGGCCATGCGGTCACCGGTCAGGCCGAAGATCGCCGTATGGCGTGCGTGCCCCAGCGAGGCAAAGAGCGGGTCGCGTCTGGTGATGGGGAGGTTGCGTGCCACGTCATTGGCGGCCAGGGCGTCGATGGGACGGCCGAGGTGCCGATAGAGGCTGCCGGCATGGGACCAGATGCGGAATTGGATGGCAGGATCCCCGGACATCGCGGCGAGGCTGGACGCGCGGCCGAGATAGCGCTGCGCCTCATTGAACCGGCGGCCGTCGATCGCTGCCCATAGGGCGCTTGAGGTGAACGACGCGGCGCACATGTAGATGCTGCTCCGCACTCTTTGGCTGGTGGCTCCCCGCTGGAGTAACGACAGCGCTTCGCCTGCCAGGGCAGAGGCTTGGGTCTCGATGCTCACGCGCCCGCCGTACTGATGGTCCTGGGCGACGATCGCAGCAAACTTTGCCTCAAGGCGGGCCACGTCGCTGTGGCTAACGCGCTTGGGGGAGGCGAGGGCTGGTGCGGCAACGGCTGCCGTGGTGCCTGCGGCCGAAGTGATGAAGGTGCGACGCCGCACGGGGTCCTCCTGCGGAGCTGCGGTGCGTGGTGGGCTGAACCCTGAGTCCTCAGTCGGGCACCCGAAAACCCTCTCAAGCGCGGCACAGTTGCGTCCGATAGGCCGCTTGGTCATGCCCCCCAGCAGGTTGCGGACGGTGCGCGCCGAGACATCCCCCGGTTTCCCGGTGATCTCCTGGAGGGCCTGGTTCATCCGACGTGCCAACTCTTCCTGCGTGAGACCAAGTTCCTCCATCCGGCGTCTCAGGATGGCGTTCGCTCCCATGAACCGAACGTAGCCGCGCCAGTACATCCCGCACCAGAGCGGGAGTAATGCGAACGCAAAGTTTTCCGGTCGGTGCCGCCTGAACGGAACGCACTCCTTCCTGTTTCTCAGCATCCCTCGGTCGTTGACTGGTCCGAGTCACCAGGCAGACCTGCCCTCCCACGGCACTCCAGCCCGGCGACAAGGAGAGAGCAACCGACCCCGCCCCCGAGGGGTCGGCTGCTCCACCATCCCCGGAGGGAAGACCTCGACCATGATCGCGACAAGGCCCGACGCCACCGGTTCCCCTGGCTACAGCGAGACGCTGCCGTGTGAGGCGGAATCCGCGAGCCAAGCTCGACTGCTGGTCAGCGCCGCCCTGCACACGTGGCAACTCAGCCACCTGATCGATGACGGGCAGCTCATCGTTTCCGAGCTGGTAGCCAACGCTGTGCAGCACAGTCACTGCCACAGCGTGCGCGTCAGCGTGGAACGCCCCACAGGGGGCCGAGTCCGGGTGGCCGTATCCGACAAGTCTCGGACCAAGCCTGTTGCCGCAACGCCGAACGTGGACGAGGAAGCCGGTCGTGGCCTGCTCCTCGTGGGCAGCGTGGCGGACGACTGGGGCGTCGACTACCGCGCCTGGGGCAAAGTCGTCTGGGCCGGTCTCCGCACCGAGGGGAGCGCTTGATGGCCAGGCACGCTAAGCGGCGGGTGTCCTTCTCCATCGTTCTCCGCGGCCTCGCGCTTCGCGGGTCCGTCGACCGCCGAGAGACCGGCTCCGCATGGGGGCACGCCCTTCCCGAGCGCGGATTCGCCGTGTCGGAGGAGGTGCCGCCGGACACGGACCTCCTCCTGCGGTTTCTCGACGCGATGCGGCGCCAGCAGGTCCAGGACCGGGGCAGGGAGCCGGCGCCCATCACGGCCGAGGCCATCCAACAGACGGCGGACTACGTGCTCAGCAGCCAGCTGGACAAGGCTGAGGATGGCGAGCTCAACGACCGTACTCACGCTTCAGGGCTACCTCTCCGCCCTCACACAGGAGGCGGAAGCGCAGTTGGACACGGGCCGCGCCACTGACCCTCGGCGTGTTCCTGCCGAAGTAGCGATGACTTCCGCCATCGGAGGGGATTTCCCGGGGCGCCGGTACCCATCACGGCCGTCAGCCCAACCGATGGCGGATGCCCGCTCCGTAGTGACGGACGGACGGGCCACCCCGAGCCCAGCCGGGCACGGGAACGACGAGAAAAGGAGGTCACGCGATGCCCGCGATCACTGAGACGACCGAGACGGAAAGGCCCGACGTCGTCGAGAGCGCCATCGAGATCGTCGAGGAGCCGGGTGAAAACGGCGCCGCCGGCGACAAGGCCGACCAAGGCGACGGAGACACCGCCGAGCCGCTCGGCGCGTACGCGGTGCTCCTCGCGTAACCGCACCGACAGCGCCAACCCCATCAGTCCACTCGAACCAACTCTGAGGAGCTTTCGTGACCACTTCCGCTGAGCAGCTCATCCCCGCCCGTCCTTGGGGTGTCGGCCGACTCGCCGTACCCGACCACCGTTCGCCGCCCGCACGCCACGGTCACCATCGACCCCGGCACGCAGACCGGTGTGTACCGCGACCGTCTCGGCCAGGTGGTCGAGATGGGCAAGCACGGCACCAGCTCGGGCACCGAGACCTCCACGACCACGAACTCCGACTCCGCGCCCGACCAAGGCCACGACCAGGACAGCCAGCAGGACTGATGAACGCGACCGAGAAGAGGCCGGTTCTGGTGGTCACCGAGGCGGACGACATCACCGCCGACATGGTGATCACCGAACTCAACCGGCGAAGTGTGCCGGTGGTCAGGTTCAATCCCGCCGACATCGGCGGGAACCTGACGGTATCGGCTCGGTTCGGCACCTGCCCGGCCCCTGTGGCCGGGCAGGTCCGTACCCTGTCGAGAACCACCGACCTGGCGCAATTACGGGCGGTGTACTGGCGCCGCCCCGTCTGGCCCACCTTCCAGCAACTAGGCGACAACGATGCGCGGTTCGCGGCTGCGCAGGTCCGCTACGGGCTCGGAGGAACGCTGTTCGCCCTCGACGGTCCGCTGTGGGTCAACCATCCACTCCGCAACGCAGCCGCCGACTACAAGCCCGCTCAGCTCGCCCTCGCCCAGCGCCTCGGTCTTACGGTCCCGCCGACGCTCGTGACCAACGATCCGGTCGAGGCACGCGCGTTCATCACGGCCCACGGGCAGGTGATCTACAAGACGCTGCGGTGGACCCCGTACGAGCGAGACGGAGTTCCGGTGACCGGGTGGGCGGAGCCGGTCACGGCTGCCGAGATCGATGACAGCGTGCGTGTGACGCCGCACCTGTTCCAGGCCCGCGTGGACAAAGTCGCCGACGTGCGGGTGCTGGTGGTCGGTCGGCAAGTGTTCGCCGTACGGATCGACTCCGGCCTGCTGGACTGGCGTAAGGACTACTCCGCCCTCTCCTACACCGTGGTAGATCTGCCCGACCACGTGGACAAGGCCCTCCTTGCCTACCTGGACCACTTCGGGCTGGTGTCCGGGAGCTTTGACCTCGCCGTGGACCGGGCGGGTGACTACTGGTGGCTGGAGCTGAATCCGAACGGCCAATGGGGGTGGCTGGAGGAGCACACCGGACTGAAGATGTCCGCCGCATTCGCTGACCTGCTGACACGAGGAGACTTCCCATGACCGATACCGCGCCCGAGCGGCGAGCTCTTGCCGACCGGCTGGAGAAGGCCGGCGTCCTCAAGACACCCCAGTGGCGAGCCGCGGTGGAGGCTGTACCCCGCGAGCTCTTCCTGCACCCCGGAGTCTTCCTGACCGTGGACGGCGGCCGATGGCGGCCGGTCACCGCTGTAGGAGCCGGCCCGGCGGAGTGGGCACAGATCGCCTACAGCGACCAGTCCCTGACCACCCAGCTCGACGGATACCTGACCGCAGACCGGACCACTGATCTCGTCGCGGGCTCGCCCACCTCTTCCTCCACCACTCCGGTCACCGTCGTCGACATGATCGAGCACCTCGACGTGGAGGACGGGCACCGCGTCCTGGAGATCGGCACAGGTACGGGCTACTCCTGCGCGCTGATGTGCCACCGCCTCGGCGAGGACAACGTCACGACCGTCGAGGTGGATCCGGCGGTGGCGGCCCGTGCAGATGCCGCGCTGGAAACGGCCGGGTTCTCGACGTGGACGGTGACCGGGGACGGACTGCTCGGACACCCGCGCCGCGCTCCGTATGACCGAGTGATCTCCACCTGCGCCGTCCGCCGTATCCCCTACACCTGGATCAGGCAGACCAGGCCCGGCGGGACCATCCTGGCCACCGTCGGCGGCGCGTGGTCCTACGGCACCGGCCTCGCGAAGGTCACCGTCGGCATGGACGGCACCGCCGAGGGCCGGATCATCGGCCGTTCCTCGTTCATGCAGGCACGCTCCCAGGCCGTGATGCCGGTGACCGGCGACCTGTCAGCCCGCACCGCCTACGCCGACAGTGTCCGGGAGGCGAAGGTGGCGCCCTCCATACTGGAGGAGTGGATGCCCGCCTTCCTCGCCCAGCTCGCTGCCCCCGGCGCACAGTTCGTCCGCGCAACGACGAGCGACGGCGCCCAGCTCCTGTACGTCTTCGATCCCGAGCGCGAGTGCTTCGCCGAGTTCACCTCTGACGGCGACAATTGGACCGTCCGGCAGGGTGGCCCCGTGGCCCTGTGGGACGACATCGAGCAAGCGCTCACCGCCTGGCAGGACGCGGGAAGCCCCGACATCACCGCCGTACAGCTCCACATCACCGCCAAAGCCCACACGTACTGGATGGGCGACACCCCAGCACTGCGCTGGCAGCACCCCCTCGCCTGACCATCGGCGCCGACGAGGGCCGCTGCCCTCCTGAGAGAGCAACCGCCGAGCCATAGGTAAGCGTGATGGACGACGAGCCGCTGTCCGACTGGGCGGAGCGCCGTGACGCGAAGATCGGCCGACTGCGCACCACGCCGGTCATCAGCAGCGACGGCCCGAAAGGCTCCCACCACGCTCGGCGCTTCGCGCCTGAGGCTGCCGCCCAGCGGCGGTCGTGCACTCCCGGCGGTTTGCGGATTCTCCGTTGCGCCGAGCGCTACGCGGCGTCCGCGATCGTGGCGCGCCCGGCCGTTGCACCCGGCCGTTGCACCCGACCGTTGCACGCCGCCGCCGAACGCAACCGTCAGAGGTCCGCCCCCGCGTCCCCCTCCAGGCGGCGCAGGCGCTCCGCGTCGCAGGTTCGGGGGCAGGTGATGCACGCGTCCGTGCCGCTGATCGTGTAATAGAGGCAGCAGCCCAGCCGGGTGCGGGTCGGATGGCGGGTGCCGTCGCTCGTGGTGAGGTGGCGGAAGGACGCGCCGGCCGGGTACGGGGCGAGGGGGGTGGGCAGCAGTGCCTCCGTGGCGCGGAGTGCCTCCTCCTCCTGGCCGAGCACGCGGCCCAGGTACCAGATCGCGGAGACGAGGTCGTCGCCGGCCATGCCCCACAGCGCCCTGGGGCCGCGGCGGACGCGGGGGGCGATCGCGGTCAGCAGAGGGCCCACGTGGTCGGCGACCGCTGTGCGGAGTTCGGTGCGCAGGCTTTCCTCGTCCGGCACGACCCGGGCGCCCGGGGTGTTCGCGGCCGGGTCGTCGGGGAGGCAGGCGAACGCCCCGGGGGTGATGTGCAACACGGCCTCGGCCAGGTCGACTCGTACGTCCCGCGGTCGCACCAGGGGCACGCGGCGGTCCAGGTGCCAGGCGCCGCCCATCAGCAGGCCGACCGACCAGAGGTAGTCGTGCAGGGCGCGGGACGCGGCCACGTGGGGGCGGGGGTCGTGGGCGTGGCGGGTGCGGATGCGGGCCGCCTCCGCCTCGACGAAGGCGGTGAGGTGTTCCGGGTCGCTCACCAACTGGGCCGTGGTGGGCGCCTGGTGGGGCGGCGTGCCGGCGAGTGGGGCGAGTGAGGCGCGCAGCGTCCCGCAGTGGGTCAGGAGGCGCTGGTAGGTCGCGGCGAGCGGGGGCGTACTCCGCGCGGTGGGGCCGGTCGGTGGGGCGGCCGGGGCCACGGACATCGGGACTCCTTGACGACAGCACATCGCGGCACGTGGGGCACCACGAGGGCGGGCGGGCCTGCGGGCAATGCGCTCTGTGCGGACGGGAGTAGACGATAGATCAGAAGGTAAGCCTCACCTTAGCTGCCATTCCACCGCTTGCGCACCTGCCCCGCCACTCCCGCGACCCACCCGCCGCCGCAGGACGTGACCAAGTCGAACCCCACGAGCGATTGACAGGATTAGGATTGCCTAACCTAAAATCTCCTCACGTGTCCAGGAAAGAGCAGGTCGCCCTTTCGGGCCCGTCGTTACTGCCGCTTACCCTCCTCCTCGCCGGGGCAGGGGCGTTGGCCGTCTGTGTCGCGCTGAGCCTCGCCGTGGGATCGCGCTCGATACCGCTGCCCACCGTGCTGGACGCGCTCTTCGACGACGGCCGTGGTCGCGACGCCATCGTGGTGACCGGGCTCCGGCTCCCCCGTACCGTCATCGCCGTCGTGGTCGGGGCCGCGCTCGGCGTGGCCGGGGCCGTGGCGCAGGGCATCACCCGTAATCCGCTCGCCTCGCCGACCACCCTCGGCATCAACGCGGGCGCGGGTTTCGCCGTGGTCGTCGCGATCTACGCGCTGCACCTCACCAGGCCCGTCGAGTACGTGTGGTTCGCCTTCGCCGGGGCGGCCGCCGCCGGGCTCCTCGCGCAGGCCCTCGCCCGCCGGTCGGGTGACATCGACCCCGTACGGCTGGCGCTCGGCGGCGTGGTGATCCAGATGGTGCTGCTCTCCTGGACGCAGGCCGTGATGCTGGCCAGCTCGCGCACGCTCGACGAGGCGCGGTTCTGGCTGGCCGGTTCGCTGTCCGGGCGCACCCTCGACGTGCTGTGGCCGGTCCTGCCGACGCTCGTGATCGGGCTGGTCCTCGCCCTGGCCATCACCCCGGCCCTCAACACGCTCGCGCTGGGCGACGACTCGGCCCAGGCGCTTGGCGTGCCGGTGGGCCGCATACGGGTGGCCGGCGGGATCGCGGTCGTGCTGCTCGCCGGTTCCGCGGTCGCGGTGGCCGGGCCCGTCGCCTTCATCGGGCTCGCCGCACCCCACCTCGTACGGCTGGCCGTCGGCTCCGACCACCGGCTCCTGGTGCCGGGCTGCCTGATCGCGGGGCCGCTGCTGCTGCTCGCCGCCGATGTGCTGGGGCGGGTCGTCGTACGCCCGTCCGAGCTGGAGGTCGGCATCGTCAGCGCCTTCCTCGGGGCGCCGCTCCTCGCGGTGCTGGCCCGGAAGGTGGCCCGATGAGCGGCACGGCCGTACGCGACCGGAAGCGCCCGGCGGTATCCCGGCCGGGCGGGGCACAGGCCCGGCAGCGGCGCAGGGTCCTGCTGATCGGGGGGTGCTCCCTCGTCCTCCTGTGCGTGCTGGTCACCCTCGCCGTGACCACCGGGCAGCTGCGGCTGCCCGCGTCCGTCGCCCTCCGCGCCCTGATCGGTCTCGGTGACCCGGCCGACGTGCTCGTGGTGCAGGACTTCCGCGCGCCCCGGATGGTCGCGGCCCTGTTCGCCGGGGTCGGGCTCGGGGTGGCGGGCTCCATGCTCCAGCGGCTGTTCCGCAACCCGCTCGCCTCCCCCGATGTGATGGGGGTGACGGGAGGCGCCTCCTTCGGCGCGGTCGTGCTGCTCGCCACGGGCACCTCGCAGACCCTGATCCCGGTCGCGGCCCTCGGCGGCGGGCTGCTCGCCGCGCTCCTGCTCGGGGTGTTCGGCTGGCGGTCGGGGGTCTCCGTCGCCCGCCTGGTCCTGGTCGGCCTCGCCGTGCAGGCCGGTCTCGCGGCGGCCGTCAACCTCATGGTCGTACGCTTCCCCGCCGAGCTCGCCAACTCGGCGCTCCAGTGGACCACCGGCTCGCTGTACGGCCGGACGTGGACGGAGGTGTGGGCGGCCGGGGGCGCGATCGCCGTGGCGCTCGGCGCCGCCTTCGTCCTGCACCGGAAGCTGGCCGTCCTGGACCTGGGCGACGACTCGGCGGGCGGGCTCGGTCTCAACACCGACGCCGCACGGCTCCAGCTCCTCGTCACCGCCGTCACCCTGGCCTCACTGGCCGCCGCGCTCACCGGTCCTGTCGCCTTCGTCGCGCTGGCCGTGCCCCACCTGGTGCGGTTCGCCGCCGGGCCGCCGACCGCGGGGACGCTGGTCCTCAGCGGGCTGGGCGGCGCCGTACTGCTGCTCGCCGCCGACCTCGTGGTGCAGCACCTGCTGCCCGTGAAGGGGCTGCCGGTCGGGGTGGTCACCGCCACGCTCGGCGCCCCCTGGCTCCTCGTCCTGATGATCCGCCAGAGCAGGCCCGTCAACCGGAGTGCCGCATGAGCCGACCGACCGCCACCAACCAGCTGTCCACGCACGGCCTCGACCTGCGGTACGGGGACCGGGTCGTCATCGGTGGCCTCGACCTGGCCCTGCCCGGTGGCGCGATCACCGCGATCGTCGGGCCCAACGCCTGCGGCAAGTCGACCCTGCTGCGCGGGCTGACCCGGCTGCTGGCCCCCTCCGGCGGCAGCGTCACCCTGGACGGTGCGGACATCCACCGGATGTCCGCCCGTGCGCTGGCGCGCCGGATGGGCCTGCTGCCGCAGCAGCCCGTCACCCCGGACTCGATCACCGTCGAGACACTGGTACGGCTCGGCCGCTATCCGCACCAACGGCTCCTGAGCCCCTGGTCGAAGGCCGACCAGGGGGCCGTGGAGGAGGCGCTGGAGCGTACCGGCACGACGGCCCTGCGCGACCAGCCGGTGGACCAGCTCTCCGGCGGTCAGCGGCAGCGCGCGTGGATCGCGCTCGCCCTGGCCCAGGACACCGAGCTCCTGCTCCTCGACGAGCCGACCACGTTCCTGGACCTGCGCCACCAGCTCGACGTGCTCGACCTGGTGGCCGAACTGCACGCCGAGGCGGGCCGCACCGTCGTCATGGTGCTGCACGACCTCGGGCAGGCCGCCCGTTACGCCGATCACCTCGTGGTCCTCAAGGACGGCGCGCTCGCCGCGGCGGGAGCGCCGGCCGACGTACTCGACGCGGAACTCGTCAGGTCCGTGTTCGAGGTGGACTGCCGGGTGATCCCCGACCCCGAGACCGGCACCCCGCTGGTCATCCCGAAGGACAGGGCGGCGCGGCACGCCGCCGCCGTCCTCGCCTAGACCGTGTCACCCATGCCGGCGCCCCACCCGACCTCCGCTCACAGCAAGGACACCGAACCCTCATGACCACACGAGCTCCCCTGCACCGCGTCCGCCGGCTGAGCGCCGTCCTGCTCACCGTCGCCCTGGGCTCCGGCACCCTCGCCGCCTGCGGCGACGACCCGGCCGACGGTCCCGAGGCGGCCGGGAACGCGGCCGACGCCGGTTTCCCGCGCACCGTCGAGCACGCGATGGGAGAGACGAAGATTCCCGCGAAGCCGGCGAAGGTCGTCGTGCTCGACACCGGTGAACTCGACGACGTCACGCTGCTCGGCATCGAGCCGGTGGGCGCGGTCTCCCCGCACATGAAGACCGAGGGCGGCTTCCCGGACTACCTCAAGGACAAGATCGGTGACGTCAAGGACGTCGGCCCCATGGAGGAGCCGAACCTCGAACTGATCGCCTCGCTCAAGCCCGATCTGATCCTCTCCTCCAAGGTCCGCCACGAGAAGGTCTACGACAAGCTCAACGGCATCGCCCCGACCGTCTTCACGGAGACCACCGGCTCCCCGTGGAAGGAGAACCTGAAGGTCCACGCCGAGGCCCTGGGCCTGGAGAAGCAGGCGGAGACGGCGCTCAGGGAGTACGAGGCCCGGGCGAAGGCCCTCGGTGAGGCCGTGAAGGCGAAGTACGGCGGTGCCATGCCGTCCGTCTCGGTCGTCCGCTTCGTCGCCGGACCGACGCGCCTCTACCAGAAGTCCGCGTACAGCGGCATCGTCCTCGACGACATCGGTCTGACGCGTCCCGCCTCGCAGAACTCCGGCGACCCGGAGATGACGATGCTGGACGTCAGCCCCGAGCAGATCGACAAGGCCGAGGCGGACCTGATCTTCGTCACGGTCGCCGACGAGCCCGACAAGACCCAGCAGAAGGACGTCACGTCCAACCCGGTCTGGAAGGACCTGAAGGCTGTCAAGGACGACAAGGTCTTCACCGTCCCGGACGAGACCTGGATGTCCGGCATCGGCGTGCAGGCCGCGGGCAACATGCTCGCCGACGTGGCCGATGCGGTCGGCGTCGAGCTGCCGAAGCCGTAGCGGCGAAGCAGCAGCGGCCGAGCAGCAGCGAAGCCGCGCCGGGGCGGGCCGCCGTCGCACCACCGGCCCGCCCCCGTCGACTCCCGCGCCCCGCGCCCTCCCCGAAGGTGGTTCCCATGCGGCTGTACGTTCTCGCTCTCAACCCCACCGACTCGGTCACCGAGGGCTTCCTCCCCGCGGCCCGCCGGCTCGGCCTCGACGTCACCCTGCTCACCGACCGGCCCGAGCCCCATCTGCTCGCCCACCCCGGCATCGAGACCCTCGCCTGCGACGTACGGGACTTCCGCGCCGTCATCACCCGGATCTCGACGCACCACGCGCCCGCCGCCGTCTTCACCAACAGCGACCACCTCCAGACCCAGGCCGCCCTGGCAGCGGACTACTTCGGGCTGCCGGGCAAGGACTGGCGGGCCACGCTGCGCACCAAGGACAAGGCGCAGATGCGCCGCCACCTCGCCGCGGCCGGGGCCGACGCCGTGTGGTCGGCCGAGCTGCCGCCGGGAGTGCCCGCCGACGACCTGGCCGCCCGCGCCCCGTACCCCTGCGTGGTCAAACCGCGCGAGGGTGTGGCCAGCGAGGACGTGGTACTGGTCACGGGAGCGGAGGAGCTGTCGCTGCGCTGCAAGGAGATCCGGGCGCGGCGGCCGGAGGCGGCGCTGGTCGTCGAGGAGTATCTCGCCGGGGAGCTGTACACCCTGGAGACGCTGGGCGACGGGCGGGTACGCCATGTCCTGGGCGGTTTCCACACCGAGCTGTCCCCTCCCCCGTACTTCATCGAGCGGCGCATGCGGTTCGTGGCCTCGCGTCCGCACGACATCCTGCGCCAGGTGTCGGACCAGCTGGACGCCCTGGGCGTCGGGTTCGGCGCCTGCCACACCGAGTACGTGGTGCGGGAGGGGCGGGCCAGGATCATCGAGGTCAACTACCGGGCGATCGGCGACCAGTGCGACCTGCTGCTGGAGCGGCTGCTCGGCGTCCCGCTCTTCGACCACGTCCTGCGTACGCACCTGGGTGAGCCGCTGCCCTCGGTCCTCGGCGCCCGTACCGACGGCCGCGCCCGGATCGACTACCCGTGTGCCGAGCGGGCGGGCACCCTCACGGCGGCGCCCGACGCGGTGGACCTGCGGTCCGGTGGTGTCGAGCTGACGTACCGGCCGCTGCGCCGGACCGGGGAGCGGCACGAGCTGTACCGCACCAACCGCGACTACCTCGGGGTCGTCCGCGCCACCGGCACCGACCAGGAAGCCGTCGACCGGGCCGTGGCGGACTTCGTCGCCGCGCGGCACTGGGAGATAACGCCGTGACGGCCACCGCCGCCCCCGGGCGCGACACCGCCGAGGACGAGCTCGTCCTGCGCGTACTCAGCGCGCTGCTGCGCGAGGACGTGGTCGGCCTCCGGAGCCGCGGCACCGTCGTGGAGCGGCCGGACGGCCGCTGGCTGCGGCTGCCGGTAAAGGCCCCGGATGCTCCGGGCGGCCGGGACGCGCTGCTGCTGCCCGTGGCGGACGACGGCTTCCAGTGCGAGCTGGCCGCCCGGCTTCCGCTGCTGCTGCGGGAGTCCGACGCTCTCGCGTCGCGGACGTCCGACGCGATCCTGGCCGCGCTCGCGCCGCTCGCCGACCCGGCCGACCGGGCCGGGTTCGACGCCTTCGCGCAGGAGTGCCGCCAGACCCTCGCCACCGTACGGCTGCACGAGGCGACCCGCGAGGAGGTCGGCGCCCGGCTCACCGGCCGCCACGGCGGCGACCCGGCCGCCTGGACGGGGCCGGCCGGCGGCCTGGCCCATGACACCCTGGCGGCCCGCCTCGACCACCCGGTCTATCCGACGAGCCGGGGCCGGACCGGCCTCACCGGCGGTCAACTGCGGCGGTACGCACCCGAGTTTCACCCCCGCTTCGCCCTGCGGGCGCTCGCCCTGCCCCGCGAGGCCGTCACCGTGCAGGGCCCCGACACCTGGCTCTCGCCTTCGGCGGCCGGGCTGCCCGAGCTCCAGGAGAGCCATCTCGCGCTGCCCGTGCACCCGTTGACGCTCGGCACCCCGCTGCGGGAGGCACTGCGCGCCACCGGGCTCGACCGGCGGGCCGTCCTGGCGGGGCGGTCGCACCCCGAGGTCGTACCGACCCTGTCGATGCGCACCGTGGCCCTCACGTCCGATCCCGCGCTGCACCTCAAGCTGCCGCTGGCCACCGCGACCCTGGGGCTGCGCAACCGGCGCACCATCAAGCCGGGCACGCTCGTCGACGGGGCCGCGGGCCAGCGGCTGATCGAGACGGTGACCGCCCGCGAGCCCCGGTTCCGCGAAACGATCCTGCACGCCGACGAGACGCGTTACGCGCACGCCGGACACGAACTGCTCGCCGTCCTCCTGCGCCGCTACCCGGCCGGACTCGACGGAGCCGCCGTCCTGCCCATGGCGGCGCTCCTGAGCAGGGCGCCCGACGGCCGGCTGCTCTGCGACCACCTCGCCGAGCGCTTCTACGGGGGCCGGCCGACGGCCCTCCTCGATGCCGTCCTCACCCTGCTCTTCGACTGGCAGACCACCCTCTTCGGGTACGGCATCGCCCTGGAGTCCCACCAGCAGAACGTCTCGCTGGTGCTGGACGAGCACGCGGGCCGCACCCGCCTGCGCCTGCTGCTCAAGGACAACGACGGCCCCCGCGTCCACACGGCCCGGCTGCGCGCCCGGCTGGGCGGCCTGGCGCCGGGGCCGGACGGGTTCGACGACCCGAGGATCTTCTGTGAGGACGACGGCCCCGTCGTCGACCTGTTCACCACCATCACCGTCCACCTCTGCGCGGGCGCGTACGCCTTCGGGCTCGCCCGGCACGGCCGCGCCCCGCTCGACGTGCTGCTGCGGCTCGTGCGCGACCGGCTGGGCGAGGCCGTGGAGCGGCTGGGGACCGGCCCGGGCGAGCCCGGGAGCGTCCTGCGCCGGGAGGTGCTGGACGCTCCACGGCTCCCGGTCAAGGCCATGGTCAGCGCCGGAACCCTGCTCACCAAGGAGCGATCGGGCGCGGCCGACATCAACAAGCACTACACGACGGGACCCAACTACCTGCTTGCCGGGGAGTGAACCGCCATGACGTCCGGAATCGGCATGACGACAGGGACCGCGGCCGCCAGGCCGGAGTTCGGCCGCCGCCAGGTGCGCGCCGTGGCCGCCTGCTACTTCGTGGCGTCCTTCGCCGCGCTGGGCCTGCCCCCTACCTCACCCTGATCCTTCCGGAGCTCGGTGACGCCACCGCCCGCTGGGCCGGGCTGCTCTACGTCGTCCCCACGGTGTTCGGCGCGCTGGGCGCTCCGATGTGGGGGCGCCTCGCAGACCGCTACGGGCGCAAACGGCTGCTGCTCCGCGCCCAGCTGGGGCTGGCCGTGTCGTTCCTGCTCGCCGGCTGGGCGGACTCCCTGGCCACCTTCACCGCCGCGCTCGTACTCCAGGGCGTTCTGGGCGGCACGTTCGCCGCGTCCAACGGCTACCTCGCGGCGGCGCTGGAAGGGCCCGGCCTCTCCAGGGCGCTCACCCTGATGCAGGGTGCGGCACGCGCGGCGCTCGTCTTCGCGCCGGTCGTCGTCGGCACCCTGTCCCCCTGGGTCTCGCCGCACCGCCAGTACGCGCTGCTGGCGGTGCTGCCCCTGGCGGCGGCCGTGATGCTCACCGCGCTGCCGGAGCCGGGCAGGGCGCCCGCGGTCCTGGAACCACCGGAGCCGTCCCCGGCACCCGAGCCCGCCCCCGCACTGGCACCGGCCTGCCCACGGACACGGACCACGGAACCCGTCACCCCGCTCCGGTCGCTCTACACGTACGAGTTCGCGTTCGTCTTCTCCACCGTCATCTCCTTCCCCTACCTGATCTCCCTGGTCGGGGAACGCGTGCCCGGCATCTCCCCGTCGTCTCCGGGGTGCTCTTCGCCCTGCCCCACCTCTTCTACCTCTTGTGCGCGATGCAGGTGCACAAGGCGTTCGAGAGCCGCCCCCGCCTCGGGATCGCCCTCGGCTTCGGCTTCATCGCCTCCGGCCTCGCCGGGCACGGCGCCGCCGGCACGCTCGCCGCGTTCACCGTCGCCCGGCTGCTCCTGGGCATCGGCCTCACGCTCGGCCTGGTCTGCCTCTCCATGCTGGCCGCCGACTGCGCCAAGGGACGCCCGCCGGGCGGGATGTTCGGCTCCCTGGAATTCGTCTCGAAGGCGGGGGCGGTCGCCGCCGGTGTCGCCGCCGCGGCCGCCAACAGCGCGTTCGGACCTGCCGCGCCCCTGCTCGTCGGCACCGCAGTGGCCCTGGGAGCGGTGCTGGCCACCGCGCTCCCCGTCCTGACCCGCCGCGCCCCCCGCATCCGCACCCACACCCGCTGGAGCCGTTGATGTCACTGCCCACCGGCACCGCCCGCGCACACCCCTCGACACCCGCGCACCTGCCGTGCGCCGACCGGGTCGTGGCGCACACGCTGCTGAACTGCCTGCTGCGCGAAGTGTCCGGGCCCGAGCACCAGACGGCCGTCACCGACGGCCACCTGCTGCTGCGGCTGCCCCGGCGCGGTGTGCTGCTCCGCGTGGCGCTGCGCCGCACCTCGCTGCTGGGCGCCCACCGCTTCCGGGGCCCGGTCACCGAACCGTTTGAGGACGGCTGGAAGGAGGTGGACTGGTTCCGCCTCGCCGAGTACATCCACGCCGAGCTCTCGCTCCGTACGGGGGTGGCCAACGACGAGTTCCTGGACCAGGTCCGCTCCAGCCACGAGGGGGTGTCGGCCGCGCTCGCCGCGCCACGGACCCCGCCGGGCCCGGTGAACGGCCCCCTCGCCACCTATCTGGCGTCCGAGCAGTCCCTCCTGTTCGGCCACCGCTTCCACCCCACCCCCAAGGCGCGCAGCGGCGAGGCGGCCTCCTGGTCCGCCTACGCCCCCGAGGCCGGCGCCTCCTTTCCCCTGCGGATGCTCGCCGTACGGGAGCACCTCGTCGCCGAGGAGTCCACAGGCGCCGGGGCCACCGCACCCATCGACCGGCTCCACCCGGTCCCCGAGGGCTACCGCCTGCTGCCCGTGCACCCCTGGCAGTACGAGCTGCTGCACGAACACCCCGCCCTGCGGGCCTGCCTCGACAGGGGCGACATCCTCGACCTCGGTCCGGGCAAGGAGCCGTTCACGGCGACGGCGTCGGTGCGCACGCTCTACGACGGCGAGGCGTTCCTCAAGTTCAGCCTCAGCATCCGCATCACCAACTGCGTGCGCAAGAACTCCAGTTACGAGCTGTCGGGCGCCGTGGCCCTGACCCGCGTACTCGCACCGGCCCTCGCCGACCTGGCCGCCCGCTTCCCCGGCAGCGCCGTGCTCCGCGAGCCCGCGTACCGCAGCCTGGCGGTGCCGGGGCCGGACGGACGGACCGACCTGGGGCTCCTGGAGGGCTTCGGTGTCATCGTCCGCGAGGGGCTGGCGGACCGGCTGCGGCCCGGTACGACCGCGCTGCTGGCCGGCGCCGTCGCCGACGAGTTCCCCACCGGTCCCGGCCACCTCTCCCGTCTGCTGGCCTCGGGCGGCGGGGGCCCGCAGGCCGCCCACGACTGGTGGGCCGCCTACCTCAGGCTGCTCGTGCCGCCCGTCCTGGCCGCGTACTTCGACCACGGCCTCGTACTGGAGCCGCACCTCCAGAACGTCCTCGTCTGCGTCGACGGCGACGGTCTGCCCGTACAGATGCTCTTCCGCGATCTGGAGGGCACCAAGCTCGTCCCCGAGTTCCACGCGGCGACGCTCGCCTCGCTCCCGCCGGAGGTCGCGGAGCCGCTCACCTACGACGCGCAGCGCGGCTGGGACAGGGTCGTCTACTGCCTGCTGGTCAACCACGTGTCCGAGACGCTCGCCGTCCTCGCGGACCTGCACCCGGAGTCCGAGGCCGCGCTCTGGGCCCAGGTGCGCGCCACCCTTCAGGAATACGCCGACGAACACGGCTGCCCACCCCGTCTGAGCGCCCTGCTGGCCGGTGTCCCGCTGCCCGCCAAGGCCAACCTGCTCACCCGCTGGGGACGCAAGGCCGACCGCGAGGCCACCTATGTCCGCCTGCCCTCTCCCCTGGCGGCGGAACTCCTCTCCGGTGCCTCCCGGCCCGACTGCCCCGCCACCCCCTGGAGTGACCGATGACCACCCCGACCGCCGCCGTGCGGGCACGCGCCCTGGCCCTCGCGCCGGACGAGCTGCCCGCCTACCTCTACGACCTGCCGGCCCTGCGCGCCCACGCCGCCGCGGTGCGGGCCGCGCTGCCCGAGCGCGTCGAGCTGTACTACGCGGCGAAGGCCAACCCGGAGCCGGAGATCCTGGTCGCCCTGCGGCCGTACGTGGACGGCTACGAGGTCTCGTCCGGCGGCGAGCTGGCCCATGTCGGTGAGACCGTGCCCGGCCGCCCGCTCGCCTTCGGAGGCCCCGGCAAGACACCGGCGGAGATCGTCGCGGCGCTCGACCTCGGCGTGGAGCGCTTCCACGTGGAGAGCGAGCACGAGCTGCACCTGCTGGCGCACCTCGCCGCCCTGCGCGCCCCGGACGCCCGGATCTCCGTACTCCCGCGCTTCAACCTGCCGTTGTCCGCGGGCACGCTGGAGGGCAGCTCCCTGGCCATGGGCGGGCGCCCGACCCCGTTCGGCTTCGACCCCGACCAGGCGGACACAGCCGTCCGCCTCCTCACCGACGGCACCTACCCGAACCTGGAACTGCTCGGCGTACACGCCCATCTGGCCAGCGGACTCGACGCACCCGAGCAGCTCGCCGTCGCCGATTCCGTCGTCACCTGGGCACTCGCGCTGGCCGGTCGCCACCGCGTCCCCCTGCCCGAGGTGAACATCGGCGGCGGCATGAACGTCGACTACGCCCGCCCCGGCTCCCGCTACGACTGGGCCGCGTACGGCAAGGGCCTCGGCGTCCTCACCGACGCCCACCCCGGCCTGCGCCTGCGGATCGAACCGGGCCGCGCCCTCACCGCGTACTGCGGCTGGTACGCCACCGAGGTGCTGGACGTGAAGCACAGCCGCGGCGAGGAGTTCGCGGTCGTGCGCGGCGGCACGCACCATCTGCGCACCCCCGCGGCCAAGAGCCACGACCAGCCGTGCGCCGTGCTCCCCGTGGACGCCTGGCCCCACCCCTGGCCGCGCCCCGTGGCACGCCAGGACACCGTGACGCTGGCCGGCCAGCTCTGCACCCCAAGGACGTGCTGTCCCGGTCCGTTCCCGCACCGGGGCTCCGGGCGGGCGACCGGGTGGCCTTCGCCCTGGCCGGGGCGTACGCCTGGAACATCTCGCACCACGACTTCCTGATGCACCCGCGGCCCGGTTTCCACTTCCTGGAGTAGCGCGACCGCGGCGGCTGCGTCGCGAGTGGCGCGGCCACCTCCCGGCCCAGAGGGGACGGCCCCGCCGGCACCGGTCAGCGAAGGGGTCGCGCCCCGTCCTCCTCACCCACGGCCCCGGTGTCCTGCTCGGCCTCCCACCGCAGCAGGTCCCCAGGCTGGCATTCGAGCACCTCGCAGAGCGCGGCGAGCGTCGCGAAGCGCACCGCCTTGGCGCGGCCGTTCTTGAGCACCGCCAGGTTGGCCGGTGTGATCCCGACGCGGGCCGCGAGCTCACCCACGGACATCTTGCGCCGGGCCAGCATCACGTCGATGTCGACGGCGATCGGCATCAGATCACCTCGTCCAGTTCGGCCTTCATCTGCGCCGCCTCGACATCGCGCGCGACGGCCTGCGCGAGCAGCATCCGCAGCACCAGCACGATGAGCGCCACGCCGAGGACCGCGAGACCGAGCCCGCCGAGCAGCAGGACGACGCCGGGCGCCACCGCCTCGCCCGGCGCCAGGACGGCCCCGAGCGCGAACACCAGGAGCGCCGCCGCCACGAACGCGCCGATCACCAGGTGCACGTACCGGAAGGCGGCCTCGGAGAACACCGTCCCGCGCCGCACCATCGTCACCAGCCGCCATACGCAGACCAGGACGAGCTGAGCGGTGAGGACCCCCAGGACGGTGATCACCAGGAACGGCGCCCGCAGATACGCGTAGTCCTCGTTCAGCCCGTCCAGATCGGCTGCCAGCAGCGGCACCATCACCGCCTCCACGAACACCGAACCGGCGAGCAGCACCACGAGCACGGTGCGCAGCGCGAGCACTGTCAGCTTTCCCATCACGTCTCCCTCGATTGACCCACGATGGAAATCTATCGAGAAACGATAGGCAGGGCAAGATGAGGGTTTCTCAGTGCCGGCACCTCAGGGCAGCACGCCGCGCCGGGGGCGGGTCTATGGAGGGAGGAGACACCGGGCGCGACGTACGCGCCCGGGCGCACCGGCCTCAGCCCAGTTCCTCCGGGCACGGGGTACCCGGCGGGAACTGGTACGGGGCGGCGAGCCGGTACACGCCCGGCCGGGGCGCGAGCAGTTCGGTCCACTCGTCGCCCTCCGGGTCCTCCTCCGCCTTGATCAGACAGCCGTGCACGTTCTCGAAGGACTTCTCGGCGTCCCCGTCCTGTTCCGAACGGAGCTTGGACTCCTCGGTCTCCTGCGGGCGCTCCACGCCCTTGCCCTCCTCGTCGACCACGGCGAGCCAGCGCGAGTGCGGGATGCGGATGAGCACCCGTCCCGCCTTCTCCACCCGGACGGTCACCGAGTCGGCGCCCGCCCGCTCGACCGTCGCGGGCGGATCGGCCATCGGCACGGCGTCGCGGACCCGGTAGAGCGTCCAGTCGGCGTTGCCCCAGATCTCCGTCAGGTACGGCAGGCCCTCCGCGACCAGCGCGGCTTCCTGCACGGCCCCGCTGGCGTCCGGCGACCCCTCGGGCAGCACCACGTAGTGCACGGCCCAGCGGTCCAGCCACTGCCGGTAGTTGGCGGCGTTCAGGGTGTCGTCGTAGAACAGCGGATTGCGCTTCATGTCGGCCTGCCGGCTCCAGCCGCGGGCCAGGTTGACCCAGGGCGCGAGCGCGGACGCCTCACGGTGGCTGCTCGCAGGCACCACCTCCACCCGGGCCCGCTCGGCCCCCACCCGCTGGAGCTGGTTGACCAGCGGGGCCAGTTCCCGCGTCCAGGACGCGGTCGGGGCGGTGCGGACCAGGTCGTCGACGCCCTTGTAGCCGATCCAGAAGTTCAGCCCGGCGAAGGCCAGGATCAGGGCGTACCAGCGGCGGCTGCGCGGCACCGTGTAGGGCAGCGCGGCCAGCAGCACGACTCCGGCGAAGAGCATCGCCATGCGCGACACGTTGGAGCCGATCTGCGACTCGACCACGTACGTCAGCAGGGTCCCCACGCCGTACACGGCGGCGGCGGTGCGGACCGACTTCCACTCCTTGGGCACCAGCACGAAGACGAGCACCGAGAAGAGGAACGGCAGCGACAGCGTCCCGAGGGACATCGGCTGCGTACCCGAGAAGGGGAACAGCCACGAGGACAGCGCCACGACGGCGACCGGGGCGACCCCCAGGGCGTACGCGCCGGGACGCCGCTTGTTCAGGAACAGGGCGGTCGCCACCACTCCGACGAACAGTCCGGCGACCGGGCTGCCCGCGGTGGCCAGTCCGGCGAGGGGCGCCGCGACGGCCGCCTTGGCCCAGCGCTTGTGCCGCCAGCGGTACGGCCAGCAGAAGACGGCGGCGACCGCTCCGAGCGCGAACATCATGCCGAGGCCGAACGTCACCCGCCCCGAGAGCGCGTTGCACAGGTACGCGAAGACCCCGGCGAGCGAGCACGCCAGCGGGTTGCGGACGGCCCGCACCCGGACCAGGATCAGCGCGGTGAGCGCCGCCGACACCGTACCGACGACCATCATCGTCGTGCGGACACCCAGGACGGACATCAGGTAGGGCGACACCACGCTGTACGAGACGGGGTGCATGCCCCCGTACCAGGCGAGGTTGTACGCGGTCCCCGGGTGCCGGCCGACGAACTCGGCCCAGGCGTCCTGGGCGGCGAGGTCGCCGCCACTGTTCGCGAAGAGGAAGAACCACAGGACGTGGGTGACCGCGGCGGCTGCCGTCGCCAGGGTCACGGGGTGACGGAGCAGCCGTCGCCCGCGGACCGGACGCGGCGGCGTGGACACGGACTCGGGGGTGCGCGGGCCAGGCAGCGTTATTCGCGTCTTCCCGCTGCCGCCCGTACCGCCTGCGTCGGCACCGGTGTCTCCGGTGCCGTGCTCCGTCGCGCGGCCGGGTCTCGGCTCAGCGGTGGTCACTACGGCTCTCTCCCCGTCCTGCGCCGGCCCCGTACGTCCACATGGACGCCGTCCCGGGGCCCTGAGTTGCCTGGGGACGCTAACACGTGCCCCAGCGGGAGGAGGAGGCGCCGATGGCGGCGCCTCCTCCTCCGCTTCCCGCTGTGCGCGTCAGCCGACGCGCGTCAGCTTGTCGCCGAGAGCGGGCTCCGTCAGATCCCCCTGGAGGGCGACCGGAGCACTGACCTTTCCGGCACCGGAGCCGACCGTCACCATGCCGACCTCCGTACCTTCCGCGGCCGTGTGGGAGATCGCCTTGCCGCTGTCCGTGACGGACAGTTCGACCTCCAGCCCCGACCAGCCGACGGCCTTCAGGTTCCTGGTGGCGACCACGGGCGTGCTGCGGCCGAAGCCGTCGTCCACGTACCCGACGACGTCACCCTTCTTCACGACGGTGGCCGAGGTGACGGCCTTCTGCGCGTCCTGGATCAGCTTGATCCCGTTGGTCAGCGACAGCGTGAGGCTGTCGTACGACCCGCCCGTGCCCGCCTGCTGCCCCATGACGACTCCGTAGATCCGGTGCGTCTTGCCGTCCACGACCGTGTTCGCCGACCAGAGCAGGCAGCCGCCCGCCGGAGTGGTGGAACCCGTCTTGATGCCGTTCACACCCGGGTTGAGCAGGAGCGAGTTGTTGTTGTAGATCTTGATGTCGACGCCCTCGATATCCACCTCGGGCATGTCCACGATCTGGCGGAAGACGTCGTTCTCCATGACGGCCTGGGCGAGCTTCAGCTGGTCGGCCGGGGTGGAGATGGTCGACTTCTTCAGTCCGCTGGGGTCCGTGTACGTGCTGTCGGCCATCCCGAGGTCCTTGGCCGCGTCGTTCATCTTGTCGAGGAACTCGGCCTCGGTCGGGGAGTCCCAGCGGGCGAACAGCCGGGCGGCGTTGTTGCCCGACGGGATCATCATCAGCTGGAGCAGATCGCGCTGGCTGAGCTTCTGGCCCTTCTTCAGGGGGCCGTCGACTCGTCCGTCAGCTTGGACTCGTCCTCCGCGCGCTGGTCCACCGTGATCATCTCGCCGGTCTCGTCCCCCTTTATCGGGTGTTCGCGCAGGACGACGTACGCCGTCATGACCTTGGCGACGCTGGCGATCGGCGCGGGCTTCTGCGCCCCCGCGGAACCCATGGAGCCGACGCCCTCCACCATCACGGCGGACTGCCCGTGGTCGGGCCAGGCGAGGTCCAGCGGGTCGCCCTGGAAGGTGTACGACGGCTCCGCCGTCAGCCTGAGCTCCGGAGCCGGCAGCGGGCGCACCATCTGTGCGATCGCAAAGATGATCACCGCGAGCAGGAGGAGGGGCGTCCAGATCTTGACCCGGCGGACCGCGGTACGGACCGGGGTCTCCTCCGGCGGAGGCGTGTTGGTCAGCTCGGCGAGCAGGTCGAGCGGCGGCTTGGGCGGCAACGGCTGCTGCCGGGTCCGCTCGGCGCCCCCGAGCGACGGGGCGGAAGCCGCCGCCTCGGCCCCCACGGGCGAGGCCGCCCAACTGGGAGCCACGGGCCGCCCGGGGCCGTCGCCCCGGCTCGGCGTGACGTCAGGGGTGACGGTGGGGCCGATGGCGGACGCGGCGGGCCGGCGCACGTCGTCGGAGCGCAGCGGCACGAAGGTGCTGGTGCGCTCGGCGGCCGACTCGGGCTTCTCCGGCTCCGGCCCCGTCTTCGGCTCCGTCTTCGGCTGCGACCCCGTCTTCGGCTCCGCCGGGGGGATCTTCAACGCGGTGGTCGGCTGGTCGGCCTGGCGGGGCTTGACGGCCTGGAAGACAGCGGTGGGCCGGTCGGCCTCACCACGCTCCCCGAGGGACCGGGCGCACCGGACGTACCGGCCCCGGCTCCCGTTCCGGCCTTGCCGGAGGCGGCGGGCGCGGACGCCCCGGTGGCACCGGAGGGCACGGCGGACTCGCCGGACTCACCGGACTCGCCCGATCCCGGCGTTCCGGCGGTGCCCGTGGGCTTCGCCGGGACGGCGGACGGCTCGGGCGCGGCCGTGGGCTCGGGTACGGCCGTGGGCTCAGGCGCGGCAGCCGCCTTGGGCGGACCGGCGCTCCCGGCGGCGGCGGCCGGCACGGTGCGGGTCCTGGGGACCCGGGGCTCGTCCCCGCCCGCGGTCGCACCGTCTCCGGAGAGCTCACCGTCACCGGAAACCTCACCGTCACCGGAGTCCGCGTCGCCGTCGTCGCTCGCGACCCACGCCGCGACCGCCGCACGCAGCCGCGCGTCACCCGGCTCCGACGCGGCATCCGGCTCCGCACCGGCGCTCCGCGGTGCATCGTCAGCCGCCTCACCGGCCTCACCGGTCTCGTCCACCTCGGCCGTCACCGGGACCTCAACCGTCTCAGCGACCGCGGGCGCCTCAGGCGCCTCAGCGGCCCTGGAGGGCTCCCCGGCTCCCCCGGAGCTCTCCCCGGCCCCACCGGGCGGCGTGGAGCCCGCCTGAGGGCCGTCCACGGCCTCCTCGGCGTCCACCGGACTCTCCGCGGCCCCGGGGAGGGCACGCGTACGGAAGACCGCCGTCGCGCCGTCCGCCGTCGCGGCCGGTTCTCGGAACACGGCGAGGCGCGGATCGCGTTCCTCCGCAGCCGTCCCCGAGGACTTCCGCTGCTCCGACTTCTCGGGGACTCGCCCGCCACCGATGCCTCCTCCATGCGCTGCGGGGGCAACCCCGCGCTGTCCGAACCATCTACCAGTGTCCTGTGTGAACCCCTGGCCGGGCTGCTAGACGAGAACGACATACCTACTGGTTCCCATACAAAGCACCCAGGCGCTCTCGACAGACCAATGTGAGAGGGGTCACCCTGTCACTCATCCACGCGGGGAGGCATGGATGGGCAGGAGCCGCAGAACAATTCCGGAGGAGCTTCTGCTGCTCGCTCTGGACCCGACCACGGGTACCACAGCGCAGCCGCAGTCGCTCGACCTCGGCCTCGCCGGAGCTCAGCTAGTGGAGCTGGCTCTGGCAGGACGGATAGCCCCTGACGGGGATCGTATCGCCGTGGTGATGCCACGGCCGACAGGAGATCCGACTCTGGACTCCGCACTGGAACTGCTGCGCCGACGCGGCAGCCCGGTTCGGGCCGTCCACTGGATTGGCGGGCCCCGGCTGGGGCTGCGCCAGATCTACCTCGCTCATCTGGAGCGGTGCGGCATGGTGCATGCCGTGGCGGGCCAGATGTGCGGAGTGCTGCCGACGACTCGCTACCAGGCGACGGACACGGCGATCAGCCGGGACATCAAGAACCGGCTGGACAGTGCGATCCGCACCGGCGTACCGCCGGACCCGCGGACCGCGGCGCTCGCCGCACTGGCCCACGCGGTCGGACTCGGCAAGCACCTGTACCCCGGGAACGAGGGGCGCTCATCGCGCTCCCGGCTCCGGGACCTGATCAGACACGACCCCATGGGCGGACTCGTGGCGCATGCCGTGATGGACGTCCAGAACGGCGTGGCCGTGCAGCCACGCCGTAGTCAGCAGGCGGCAGGTGTGCCGTTGCAGCCGGGACCTCAAGCGGGCCGCGGCAGCATGGCGCACACCTCCGTCCACTGACCGCGCAGACGACCGCGCGGAGAATCGAATACCGCCGCACCGACGTCCCCAAAGACCCGGTTCGGGAGCCGCACCACGCGCGGGGCAGCCGGGTCAACCGGCTGCCCCGCGCGCCTGCGTGTGGCCGTTTCCCAGCGCGCTCGTGGTCAGGGGTGGCAATCTGCTGAGCAGTAGATACGCACAGCTACATAGCCGGAGGTGCACTTTCCGTGCCGTCCAACGTCAATCCCACCGTCAGGCGACGTCGGTTGGGTCAGGAACTGCGCCGCCTGCGCGAGATCAAGGGCATGACGGCCGAGGAGGTGGCGGAGCGCCTGCTCGTCTCGCAGTCGAAGATCAGCCGCCTGGAGAACGGCCGCCGTTCCATCAGCCAGCGTGACGTCCGCGACCTCTGCGGGGTGTACGAGGTCGAGGACCACCGCATCGTCGACTCGCTCATGCAGATGGCCAAGGACTCCCGCCAGCAGGGCTGGTGGCACGCCTTCGGGGACATCCCGTACAGCGTCTACATCGGTCTGGAGACCGACGCGGAGTCCTTGCGGGTGTACGAACCCCAGGTCGTACCCGGGCTGCTCCAGACCCGGCAGTACGCCGAGGCGCTGATCAACGGCGCGCTGCCGGAATCGGCCGCCACCGACATCGAGAAGCGGGTCAGCGTCCGGGCCCGCCGGCAGGACAGGATCAGCGCGCCGGAGCATCCGCTGCGCCTCTGGGCGGTCATCGACGAGTCCGCGCTCCACCGGATGGTCGGCGGCAAGCAGGTGATGACCGACCAGCTGGAGTACCTCATCGAGCAGTCCAGCCTGCCGCACGTGACCGTGCAGGTGCTGCCGTTCAGCATGGGAGCGCATCCCGGCATCAACGGGCAGTACGCCATTCTGGAGTTCCCGGATGCCGCGGACTCCAGCGTGGTCTACATCGAGGGCGTCACCAGCGACCTGTACCTGGAGAAAGCCAATGATGTGCAGCGGTACAGCGTCATGTACGAGCATCTGCGGGCGCAGGCGCTGAACGTGGAACAGACCCGGGAGTTCATCAGCGACATCGCCAAGCGTTACGCCAGCTGATTCCGGTCACCCCGCGGCGTCTGTTCTGCGAGAGAAACCGGGTGCCATCGGGGGGTGGCGGCACATTACACTGCCGCTGCCTCCCGGCGGAAGACTCACAGCTCAAAAGCCACCCGGTCGAGTGAATGGCTCCGCCACGCCGGGAAGTTGGCGAGTAGCGTCGATCACGCCAACTGGAACGCGGTCTGTTCCGCTCGCACAACTCTCTGAACCGGAGTGAACATGGCTATTCTTCAGGGTGCTACGGACATGTGGACGAAGTCCTCGTACTCCGGCGGCAACGGCGCCTGCGTCGAGGTCAAGTCCCCGCTTACCCAGGCCATTGCCGTGCGCGACTCGAAGGCACCCGAGGGCCCCTCGCTCACCTTCGTGTCCGGCGCGTGGAACGCCTTCGTCCGGGATGTCGCGACGGGCGTGGCCGACGCCTGACCGATGCCGCCCGCAGGATTCAGGCGCGGCATCCGCTGGAGCCCTCTCGACTGGTCCGCCGTCCTGGCCGAGGGGGCTCGACCCGATCCGGACCTGCCACCGGCCCGCCCCGGACACCGGGAACAGGACCGGGGCGAGGTCAGCGCGACCGATCCACGCACCGACCCCTCCGAAGTGCCTCGCCAGCAGGCACGCGGGCCCTCCACGGAGGGCCCGGCAGGCACAGCCGGGTGTCCACCCCCGGCTTTCTTCGTACGGCCATACGGCCACCGGCCACCCGGGCAGCGGCACACGCCGCGAGTCCGTGACCATCGCCGCCGGTGACCCGGCGAACTGACGCGCTGACGGCTGGGACAGGTCTCCTCCTCGCTCGGCCGCACGGGACCCGCATCCCGTGCGGTCTTGTCGTACAGGTGTCACCCAGGACGGACAGGCGTCACCCAGGGCGGGCTTCCGGTCTCTGCACAGCCTGACGAAGTGCCCGCCCATCGTGTGGCCGCCGCCACGTTCGCGACAACGCCTCCCAAGGTCAAGAACGAGCAAAATCGTTCGTCTTGCTGATTGGCGTTCACATCCCTGATCGATGGGATGTCTTGACCGGGGCCCCGGACAGACGGTTCAATCCCCGAAGTCCCCGCTCCCGCACGGGGGCACCGCTGAACGGCCGTACTGACGAAGTGCGTACCCGTTCACAAGGCGGACCCCTGGAGGGGCACATGAACAGTCTCGACTGGGCCGTGCTCATCGGATACTTCGGTGTGATGGTCGCGATCGGACTCTGGTCGCACAAGCGCGTGGACAACGTCAGCGACTTCTTCACGGCCGGCGGCAAGATGCCGTGGTGGCTGTCGGGCATCTCGCACCACATGTCCGGCTACAGCGCGGTGATGTTCACCGGTTACGCCGGCATCGCGTACCAGTACGGCGTCACGTCCTTCGTGACCTGGTCGCTGCCGATCGCCATCGGCATCGGCATCGGCGCCAAGCTCTTCGCACCCCGGCTCAACCGGCTGCGCTCGCGACTGCACGTCGCGTCCCCGCTCGAATACCTCAAGAACCGCTACAACATCCCGACCCAGCAGGCCCTCGCCTGGTCCGGGCTGCTCCTGAAGATCGTGGACGTCGGCGCCAAGTGGGCGGCCATCGCCACGCTGCTCTCGGTCTTCACCGGCATCACCCTCACCCAGGGCATCTTCATCACCGGCGCCATCACGGCCGTCTACTGCACGGTGGGCGGGCTGTGGGCCGACGCCCTCACCGAGCTGGGCCAGTTCATCATCCAGCTCTTCGCCGGCCTCGCGATGCTGATCATCGTCCTGCGGGAACTGGGCGGCGTCAGCTCGCTGTGGACCGTCTGGGACAAGCTGCCGGAGGGTCACACGGACCCGACGGCCGGCCCGTACACGGTGACGTTCCTGCTCGCGTACCTGTTCATCAAGACCTTCGAGTACAACGGCGGCATGTGGAACCAGGCCCAGCGCTACATGGCGACGGACTCGCCGCGCTCCGCCACCCGCTCGGCCCGGCTCTCCGCGATCCTGTGGCTGGTGTGGCCGGTCGTCCTCTTCTTCCCGATGTGGGTCGCCCCGCTGCTGGTCGACGCGCAGAAGCCGGACGCGTCCGACTCGTACGCCCTGATGACCGAGCAACTGCTGCCGCACGGTCTGCTGGGCCTGGTGGTCGTCGGGTTCTTCTCGCACACGATGGCCATGTGCTCTTCGGACGCCAACGCCATCGCGGCCGTCTTCACCCGGGACATCGCACCGGTCTTCTCCAAGTCCGCGCGCACCTGGAGCGACCGCAGCGGTCTGCTGGCGGCGCGGCTGTCCACACTCGCCTTCCTCGGGCTGTCGATGGCGCTGGCCACACAGATCAACTCCCCCGCGTTCAAGGACATCATCTCGGTCGTCATCAAGTGGGTGGCCGGCCTGATGGGCCCGATCGCGATCCCGTTCATGCTGGGCCTGCTGCGCGGGTTCCGGAGGTCCGGGCCGACTGCGGCGCTCACGAGCTGGGCGGCGGGGCTGCTCGCGTTCTTCTTCACCAACTACAACCTCGACGGTTCGGTCAAGACGGATGTGGCGCTCCAGTACCAGGTGGCGCTGCCGCTGGCGATCTCGCTGGTGCTCTACATCGTCATCGGCTTCATCAGGCCGGAGGACACCCCGGAGCGCGACGCGATCATCGAACAGATCAACACCGACGACGGCGGGGACGGCGCCGCGGCGGGCGGTGCGGGCATTCCCGCGCAGGCCGGGCCCGGGGACAAGGTGGCCCCCGGGAGGGTGAAGGACTGACCGTCGTACGACCAGGAGACGCGACGGGGGCGGCGGGCCGGGAGGGTGCGCGGCCCCCGTCCCCGTCGCCCGCGCTCACCCCCGGGGGTAGCGGGCCAGCCACCCCGGCGCGACGGCGGCCGGACTGTGCAGAGCGGGGCCCTGGGTCATCTCCATCGCGAAGTCGTCGGCCAGTTCGAGGAGGGTGGAGCGGCCCTCCACAGCGCAGAGCCAGGCGGGCGGCAGCGCCGTCTCACCGTGCAGCGCGCCGAGCAGGGCGCCGCAGACGGCCCCCGTTGCCGCGGAGGGGCCTGAGTGGTTCACGGCGAGGCGCAGCCCGTGGCGTACGTCCTCGCCGACCAGGGCGCAGTACAGGGCCACGGCGAGGACCTCCTCGGCGGAGTCCGTGGCGCCGAGCGCCTCGATGAGGGCGGGGCCCGGAATGCCCTGGCGTACGGAGCCGAGGGCCTGCTTGAGGGCTTCGGTGACCGGTTCCTGGCCCGGGCGTCCCGCCAGCAGGGCCAGGGCGTGCTGCACGGAGCCGTCCAGCGTCTCGCCGCGCGCCAGCCCGTGCACCATCACGGCGAGGGCTCCGGCGGCGAGCTGGGCGGTGGCGTGGCCGTGGGTCTGCGCCGCGCACTCGACGGCCAGTTGGAGGACGAGCTGCGGCTCCCAGCCGACCAGCAGCCCGAAGGGCGCGGAGCGGGTCAGGGCGGCCGAGTCCCGTGCGGTGGGGTTCTTCGGCCGGTCGAGGGTGCCCATCACGGTGTCGCCGAAGCCGGTGAGGCAGGCGCGGGCGGGGGCGCGGCGCGCGTAGAGCCACTCCTGGCGGGCGAGCCAGCCGTCCTCCGCGCGCCGTTCGTCGGGGCCCCAGTCGCGCTGGGTCGCGGCCCAGCGCAGGTGGGCCCGGTGCACGTCGGTGGGCGGGTGCCAGGCGCCGGTGTCGCGGCGGACCTGGGCGCGGATCAGACCGTCGACGGTGAACAGGGTGAGCTGGGTGACGGCGGTGACGGTGCCGCGCCCGCCGTGCGCCGGGACGAAGTCGGTGACCGCCTCGGTGCCGTGGGCCTCGCGGATCTGCTCCAGCGTGAGCCCGGTGACACCCGCGCCGAGCGCGTCCCCGACCGCGCCGCCGAGCAGGGCCCCGCGTACCCGGCCGCGGAAGTCCTGCTGTTCGGCACGGCCCCAGACAGCCGTGGTCCCTGTGTTCACCGTGCCCCTTCCCCTTACGTACCGGCGTGTGACCGCGCGAGCACTGTAATCGAACGGGAAGGCCCGGATCAGAGGTGGAACGGTATGTACGCAGTAGCTCGTGAGAGCACTTTTGAACGGCATTCCTCACGGTTTCGCGGGAGGGAGGACCAGGGGAAGTGCTGCGGCCGGGACGGCTTTCGCTGTCCCGGCCACAGCACGTCGCCGCGTCCGGTCCAGACGCCTATCCGAACTGGCCCACCTTGTAGTCGCCCGCGGGCTGCTGAAGGATGACGTTCAGCCGGTTGTAGGCGTTGATGACCGCGATGAGGGAGACCAGCGCGATGAGCTGGTCCTCGTCGAAGAACGTGGCGGCGTTCGCCCAGACCTCGTCCGGGACACCGCCGGCGGCGTCGGCGATACGGGTGCCCTGCTCGGTGAGGTCCAGCGCGGCGCGCTCGGCGTCGGTGAACACCGTGGCCTCCCGCCAGGTGGCGATCAGGTGCAGCCGTGTCGCGGTCTCCCCCTGGTGCGCCGCCTCCTTGGTGTGCATGTCGAGGCAGAAGCCGCAGCCGTTGATCTGGCTGGCACGGATCTTCACCAGCTCCTGTGTCGTGGCCGGCAGGCCCGAATCCGTGACCGCCTTACCCGCCATGGCGAAGTGCTTCATGAGCGTGGTGGCGACCGGGTTGCCGAAGACGTCGAGACGAGCGTTCACGCGGGGCTCCTGTGTGCCGTGGCCGGTGGTTACGTCTCTCTGACGGAACTGCCCGGCCCGATGTGACACGTAAGGCCGCGATCCGGAGGAACGTGACGCGGCTCACAGCCCGGTGGACGAGGTCCGGACCGGCGGGAAAGGGCGGCGCTGAGGGCGCGCACCCGCCGGGGGTCCGGCGGGCGCGCGGCCGTCCGTCGTCGGCCCGGCGGTGTCCTCGTCAGCTCGGCAGCACCGACAGCAGCTCCGGAAGGTGCCCGTCCGAGCCCGCCGCGGCCCGGACGCGCTCCTGCGGCACCTCCCCGTACAGCGTCGTACGCGGCTTCGCCGGGCGGCCCGCGAGATCCGCGATGGCGACGAGGTCCTGGACCGACCGGTACGAGCCGTAACTCGACCCCGCCATACGGGAGATGGTCTCCTCCATCAGGGTGCCGCCCACGTCGTTGGCGCCCGAGCGCAGCATCTCCGCCGCGCCTTCCGTACCGAGCTTGACCCAGCTGGTCTGGATGTTGGTGATGTGCGGGTGCAGGAGGAGCCGGGCCATCGCGGTGACCGCGCGGTTGTCGCGGGCGGTGGGGCCGGGCCGGGCGATGCCCGCCAGGTAGACGGGCGCGTTGGTGTGGATGAACGGCAGTGTCACGAACTCGGTGAAACCGCCGGTCTCCTGCTGGAGGCGGGCCAGCGTCCGCAGGTGGCCGAGCCAGTGGCGCGGCTGGTCGACGTGCCCGTACATCATGGTGGAGGAGGAGCGCAGACCCACCTGGTGGGCGGTTCTGATGACCTCCAGCCAGGTGGCCGTGGGCAGCTTGCCCTTGGTGAGAATCCAGCGCACCTCGTCGTCGAGGATCTCGGCCGCGGTGCCGGGGATCGAGTCGAGACCCGCCTCCTTCGCGGCGGTCAGCCAGTCACGGATGGACAGGCCGGTGCGGGTGGCTCCGTTGACGACCTCCATCGGCGAGAAGGCGTGCACGTGGATGCCCGGGACGCGCTCCTTCACCGCCCGCGCGATGTCGAAGTAGGCCGTGCCCGGCAGGTCGGGGTGGATGCCGCCCTGCATGCAGACCTCGACCGCGCCGACGTCCCACGCCTGCGCGGCACGGTCGGCGACCTGGTCGAGCGAGAGGGTGTAGGCGTCGGCGTCCGTACGCCGCTGGGCGAAGGCGCAGAACCGGCAGCCGGTGTAGCAGACGTTGGTGAAGTTGATGTTGCGCGTCACGACGTACGTGACGTCGTCGCCGACCACGTCACGGCGCAGCGTGTCCGCTATCCGGCACAGCTCGTCGAGCGCCTGGCCGTCCGCGTGCAGCAGGGTGAGCGCCTGGTCGTCGGTGAGCTTCGTCGGGTCGTCCGCGGCCTGGCCGAGGGCCTGGCGTACGTCGCCGTCGATGCGGGAGGGCACCATGCCGGGCGCCGCCGCCTCGCGGAGGGCCTCCCAGTCCCCGTACACCTCGTCGAAGTCGTCGCGCCGGTCGCCGGTGCGGCCCTCGGTGTCGATGGTGTGGTGCAGGTCGGTACGGCCGGAGGCGGTGAAGCCCTCGTCGGGCTCCTGCCAGGGCAGCCCGGCCGGGATGGCCCCCTCCTTCGCGAGACCGGTCTCCGGGTCGGCGAGGGCTCTCACGTGCGGAAGGAGGCGGGGGTCGAGCCACGGTTCGCCGCGCTGGATGAACTCCGGGTAGATGGTGAGGCGTTCACGCAGCGCGAACCCGGAGTCGGCTGTCCTGGCCGCCAGTTCGTCGATGTGCGGCCAGGGGCGCTCGGGGTTCACATGGTCGGGCGTGAGCGGTGAGACACCGCCCCAGTCGTCGATCCCCGCGCCGATGAGCAGGGCGTACTCCGCGTCGACCAGGTTCGGCGGCGCCTGGATGCGGGCGGACGGGCCGAGGATGTGGCGGGCGACGGCGATCGCCGCGGCCAGTTCCTCCAGCTCGGCGTCCGGCATGCCCCGCATCGCCGTGTCCGGCTTCGCACGGAAGTTCTGCACGATGACTTCCTGGATGCCGTGGTAGGCGCGGGCCGTCTTGCGCAGCTCGAAGAGGGAGTCGGCGCGCTCCTCGTACGACTCCCCGATCCCGATGAGGATGCCGGTGGTGAAGGGGACGTTGGAGCGGCCCGCGTCCTCCAGCACCCGCAGCCGTACGGCGGGCTCCTTGTCCGGGGAGCCGTGGTGCGGGCCGCCGGGCTCGGACCACAGGCGGGTCGCCGTCGTCTCCAGCATCATGCCCATGGACGGCGCCACGGGCTTGAGCCGCTGGAGGTCGGTCCACGTCATGACGCCCGGGTTGAGGTGCGGGAGCAGCCCCGTCTCCTCCAGGACCCGGATCGCCATCGCCCGTACGTACGCGAGGGTGTCGTCGTACCCCTCGGCCTCCAGCCACTCGCGCGCCTCGGGCCAGCGGTCCTCCGGGCGGTCCCCGAGGGTGAACAGCGCTTCCTTGCAGCCCGCCTCGGCGCCCTTGCGGGCGATGTCGAGGACCTCGTCGGGCGACAGGAACATTCCGTGCCCCTCGCGCCTCAGCTTCCCCGGCACGGTCACGAAGGTGCAGTAGTGGCACTTGTCGCGGCACAGCCGCGTCAACGGGATGAAGACCTTGCGGGAGTACGTGATGACCCCAGGCCGGCCGGCCGCGGCGAGTCCGGCGTCCCGCACCCGGGCGGCGGACGCGGTCAGGTCCGTCAGGTCGTCGCCGCGCGCCTGGAGCAGCACGGCGGCCTCGGTCACATCGAGGGCGACCCCGTCCCGCGCGCGCCTGAGAGCGCGTCGCATGGCGTTGGCTGTCGGGCGTCCGGGCTCATGATCGGTCATGGACCGAGCATACGAGCAAGGCTCGCGCGCCGGTCGAGCATGGCGCGGGGCCGCGCACCACCCCGGGTATTCCTGGCGCCTGGACCGTTATGCCCCGCTTGCCCCGTACGCTCGGACGGTGATGGAAACGATCGTCTTCGGCATCGGCGAAACACTCATCCGCGACGACCGCTACTGGGCGTCCTGGGCCAACTGGCTGGGCGTTCCCCCGCACACCCTCAGCGCCCTGGTCGGCGCCGCGGTCGTCCGGGGCGGCGAGGGCGACGACGCGCTGCGGATGCTGCGCCCCGGCATGGACGTCGCCGAGGCGGCCCACGCCCGCACGACGGCGGGCCGGGGCGAGTACCTGGACGAGTCGGACCTCTATCCCGACGTCCGCCCCGCCCTCGCCGAACTGCGCGCTCTGGGCCTGCGGGTCGTGATCGCGGGCAACCGGACCGCCCGCGCGGGCGAACTGCTGCGCGCCCTCGACCTGCCCGCCGACCTGGTGGTCACCTCGGCGGAGTGGGGAGTGGCCAAACCGGACCCGGAGTTCTTCGCCCGTGTACTGGACGCCGCGGGAGCCGACGCCCGGTCCACCCTGTACGTCGGTGACCACCCGGCCAACGACCTGTTCCCCGCCACGTCACTGGGCCTGCGCACGGCCCACATCCGGCGCGGCCCCTACGGCCACTGGTGGGCGGAGCACCCGGACGTGACGGCGACGGCGGACTGGCGCGTCTCGTCCCTGACGGAACTCCCGTCCCTGCTGTCCGGACCCACCACAGCCCCGGCCCCGCCCCCGGCACGCGCCCTGCGCTCGGTGTGACCCCGGGCCCTGCCCTCGAACGCGTCGGGCCGGGGGCCTACTTCCCCAGTACCGCCTTCATCACGTTCCTCGCGATCGGGGCACCGAGCCCGCCGCCCGAGATGTCCTCACGGGAGATGTCCATCGCCGTCGGATCGATGAAGACCGCGACCGCGACCGACTGGCCGTCCGCCTTCTTGCCGTACGAGACGAACCAGCCGTACGGGACCTCCTTGCGCACGTCCACGCCCCGCTGCGCGGTGCCGGTCTTGCCGCCGACCGTCACACCGTCGATCAGGGCGCGCTGGGCGCTGCCCTCCTTGGCGGTGAACTCCATCATCTCCTGGACCTTCTTGGCGGTCTCCTCGGAGACGGCCTGGCTCATGAGCTTCGGCTCGTTCTGCTCCAGGGAGGAGAGGTCGGGGCCGCGGAGTTCGTCGACGATGTACGGCTGCATGAGCTTGCCGTTGTTGGCCATGGCCGCCGTCACCATCGCCATCTGCATGGGGGTGCTGGTCAGGGAGCCCTGCCCCATACCGGTCAGCGCGGTGCCCGGCTTGTCCAGTTCCTGGGGGTAGAGGCTCTTCGTGGCGAGCATGTCGCCGAAATCCTCCGAGTAGACGTCGGAGTTGAAGCCGAACTTCTCCGCGGTCTCGCGCATCTTCTCGTCGCCCATCTTGGCCGCCACGTCGAGGAAGACGTTGTTGCAGGAGTACTGCATGGCCGTCTTGAGGGAGACCTTGTCGCAGGCCGCGTCGCCCGCCTCGCTGCCGATCTTGTTCGTGGAGAGCGGGAGGGGGTACGGGGAGACCGCGTCGGTCCTCGCGTTCACGTCCGTGACGACACCGTGCTCAAGGGCGGCGGCGGCCGTGAGGATCTTGAAGGTCGAGCCCGGCGGGAAGGTCTCGCGCAGGGGCCGGTTGGCGAGCGGCTTGCTCTTGTCCTTCACGAGCTCCTGGAACTTGTCGCCCTCCTTGAAGGAGTTCCCGGCGAAGACGGCGGGGTCGTACGAGGGCGTCGAGGCGAGCGCGAGGACCTTGCCGGTTGCCGGGTCGAGGGCGACGACCGCGCCACGGGCGTCGATGTCGGTCAGCCCCTTGTACGCGGCCTCCTGCGCCTTCGGGTCGATGGTCGTGATCACGTCGCCGCCGCGCCGCTGCTCGCCGGTGAGGATGTCCTTGGCGTGCCGGAAGGCGAACCGCTCGTCCTGGCCGCTGAGCACCTGGTCGTACGTCTTCTCCAGGAGCGACATGCCCTGCGCCTGGGAGGCGTACCCGGTGACCGGCGCGTACATCGGCCCGTCCTTGAACGTGCGCTGGTACTTGAACTCAGCCCCGGAGACGGCCTTCGAGCCGGTCACGGCCTTGCCGCCGACGATGATGTCCCCGCGCGGGGTGGCGAACTGTGTGATCTTGACGCGCCGGTTGTGCTCGTGGTTGGCGAGCTCCTCGCGCTCGGCGAACTGCAGCCAGTTCGAGCGCAGCAGCAGGGCAAGCATCAACAGCCCGCAGAAGATGGCGATGTGCCGCAGCGGCCTGTTCATGGCTCCCCCAACTCCCGGGCGGCCGCTCTCCTCGGTGAGCGCGGTCCGCGTTTCGACTCCCGGGTTGAAGGATGCCACTACGGCTCACGCGGTTGCAGCGGGAGGGGTTCCACCGATCCCGGGATACCAGCGTTTGTCCTGCTATGACCGCACCCACAAGGTCACAGGTTGGCCAGGTCCCTGTCACTCCCCCCGTCCGGCCCGCTACAGGTGTGCGGCATAGGCGTCCAGCACCCGCAGCACCCCGGGCGCGGGCTCAGGGGGGAGCTGGAGGACGACCTCCTCGATGCCCAGACCGGCGAAGTGCGCCAGCTTCCCCGGGCTGGGGACGACCGCGTACGGCACCACCTGGAGGTGGTGCGGATCACGGCCCGCCGCCTCCCAGACCCTGCGCAGCTCCGGTACGGAGTGCGAGAGGCCGCGCCCGCCGATCGGCAGCCAGCCGTCCGCCGACTCCGCGATCCGCTCGAACAGCTGCGGGCCCGCGGCCCCGCCGATCAGGGTGCGGGGTCCGGTGACCGGGCCGCGTGGCTCCTGGACCGGCTTCGGATACGCCGTGCTCGCCCGTACCGAGCCGTACTCCCCCTCGTACGCGGTCGGCTCGTCCGCCCAGAGCGCGCGCATCAGGGCCAGCCGGTCACGGCCCAGGGCCCGTCGCGTCGGCCAGTCGACCCCGTGGCCGGCGGCCTCCTCGACGTTCCAGCCGTAACCGACGCCGAGGGTGAACCGGCCGCCGGAGAGATGGTCGAGCGTCGCGACCTGCTTGGCCAGGCCGATCGGGTCGTGCTGGGCGATCAGCGTGATCCCGGTGCCGAGCGCGAGGCGTTCCGTCACGGCCGCCGCCTGGCCGAGCGCGACGAAGGGGTCCAGGGTCCGGCCGTACTCGCGAGGCAGCTCGCCGCCCGCCGGATACGGCGTGTCCCGGCTCACCGGGATGTGGGTGTGCTCGGGGAGGTAGAGCCCGGCGAAACCCCGCTGCTCCAGCTCACGCGCGAGCGCGACCGGCGTGATCGTCTCGTCGGTGAGGAAGATGGTGGTGGCGAGCCGCATACGAGGGCACCTCCGTCGTCGGCCTGTGGGGCTCAAACGTATGCCGTCAGGCCCGGGAATCCGAGCCCCGCGCACCTGCGTGCGAGGGCGGCCCCGTTCACCCGGACGGCCCGCGAAGGGTGGCCCTGCCCGGTGGTGTCCCGGACCGTCGTGGAGGGACCGGACGCCGATCGTGAGGGGCTGAGTTTCGATGCGAACCCGGACACGGACCTGGAGCGGGGCGGCGGTGCGGCGGGCGGCCGGGGCGGCGGTGCTGGCCGCAGTCGTGGGCCTGGCATCGGCGGGCTGCTCGTCCGGCGGGACGCGGGGCGGCGGCACCGAGCCTTCCGGGGCCATCGCGGCGGCCCGTGCGAAGGCCCCGTCCCCGGCGGGCGAGGGGGAGCTGGTCGTCTCCTACACCGAGGGCCTGACGGCGGCCGACCGGGAGTCGGAGGCGTTCCTGCGCAGGAACGAGGCCCTGGAGGCCGTCGCCGCCTACGTGAACAGCCGGGTCGCGCTCCCCTACGACGTGCCCGTCGACGCGAAGAGCTGCGGCACGACCGACGCGTACTGGGACCCGACGGCAAGGGCGATCACGTTCTGCTACGAGCTGCTGGAGCAGGTGGAACCGGCCTTCGACGACTCCCCCGCCGGTCTCGTCGGTCTGACCCAGGGCGTCGTCGTGCACGAGCTGGGCCACGGGCTGATCGCGATGAACGGCCTGCCGGCCGGGGAGGACGAGGAGGAGGCCGTGGACCAGCTCACCGCCGTGCTCCTCACCACGGGCGACGACGACAAGGAGTTCGTCACCGGCATCGTGGACGCCTGGGGGGTGCCGGCCCGCGAGGACGCGCGCAGCGGCACCCGGACGGCCTTCGCCGACGACCACGCCGTGGACGGCGCGCGGTTCCACGCGTGGGCCTGCTGGGTGTACGGCTCCGACCCCGCCGGCTACCAGGACCTCGTCTCCCCTGCCGTCCTCCCCGAGAAGCGCGCCGAGGGCTGCCGGAAGGCTTACACGAAGGTGGCGGCCACCTGGAACAAAGCCCTGGAGCCGTACCTGAAGTGACCGCGGGGCCGGACGGGCCCTACACGGCGGCCGGCCTCGCCAGGAACGCCAGCCGCGCCCGCTTCTCCGGCTTCTCGATCTCCGGGCCGAGCTCGAAGCCCGCCCGGACCAGCCGCGCGACGGCCCGCTCGTTGCGCGCGTCGGGTTCGACGACGATCCGCCGGTGCGCCGGGTCGCTGAAGGCGTGGCTGACGAGCACGGAGAGCAGCCGGCCGGTGTAGCCGGGCTCGGTGCTGTCGCCCGGGCCTACGAAGAGGTGGACGCCGAAGTCGCCGGGCCGCACCTCGTAGCACTCGCCGAGCGGGTCCTCCGCCGGGTCGTACGTCTGGAAGATCGCGACCGGGACGCCGCCGCGGAGCGCCAGGTAGCCGTGGTGGGTCGTCAGCGAGTCAAGGAAGGTGTACGCCTCCAGGACCTCTTCGCGGGTCGAATCGCTCATGCCCCAGAACCGGGCGCGCTCCTCGGAGACCCAGCTGTGGATGAGGTCGAGGTCGGCGGCCGGGTCGATGGCGACGAGCCGCACGGTTCCCAGACCCTCGACCTCCTGCTCGTAAACGGTCTCGCGCTGGGCGGGGACGGCGGCGCGGGCGGCTGCGGTCACTTCGGCTCTCTCCTCGGGTCGGTCGCGGTGCAGCAGGTTCCAGTCGGTGACGACGGGGGCGAGCTCGCCCCGCGTCCACAGCGGGAGCTGGTCGCGGTGGTGGGCGTCGCCGGGTATCCCGGACGCCCCGAACGGGATCACCCACAGGCTGTCCTCGCGACGCGCCAGGTCCCATACGTAGCGGGCGGCCGGGCCGCGCGCGCTGTGGTCGGTGACGCCGGGGACGCTGGAGGTGGACAGGACGCAGTCGTGGTCGCCCGCCAGTCCCGGCCGGCTCGCCGCCGGGTCGGGGTCGGTGCCCGGCCACGCCTGCCAGGGCGCCAGGCGGTGCACCTCGCCCCAGGGCGGGGGCGGGTTCCCGTCGCCGTACCGGGCCGCGACCGCCTCGACGGCTCCGGCCACCGCGGCCAGCCGGTCCTCGTACGGGAGGAGCGCGGGTCCGAGCAGCGTCTCCAGGGCGTACCCGACCCTCGGCACCGCTGCGAGCCAGGGGCGGAACAGCTCCGGGTGGGCGGTGCTGCGGACGGGGTCGGCGGCGCCCGTGACGGGGGCGAGCGCGGGGTGGGCCGCCAGTCGGTGCACGACCTCCGCGCGCAGCGCCGAGTACAGGGTGGCGTCCGTGCTGTCGGCGTCCATGTGCCGGTCCCAGCGGAGCAGTCCGCCGCGCAGCTCCGTCGCCCGGGGCCCGAGCCCGTCCGTTTCGGCCAGCAGGCCCAGCAGGGGGCGTGCGGAGTCCAGACGGGTGTCGGTGTGGATGGCGGCCATGTCCGCGGGGGCCCAGCGCGCCTGTCCGCCGAGCAGTTCGCGTATGCGGTCGGCCCGGTGCGCGGGCGCGAACTCGACGCCGAACGGCGCGGCGATCCCGCGTTCGTTGGCCATGACCGCCGTGCCGGTGGCATCGGCCCCTGAGCCGGTGCGCGGCATGGGCGAGTGCCGCCCGCGCCAGGCGTACGCGGGGTCGTCGGCGGGGACGACCCGGAGCTGGTTGGCGCGTGCTCGCAGCGGTACGTGTCCGGCGACGCGGTGCAGGGTCGCGCCGGTCGTGTCGGCGGCGAGTACGACGTTGACGGGTTCGGCCCAGCCGTCGAGCGCGGTGTCGAGGTCGGCGACGGTCCGGGCCCGGAGGAGCGCGGGCAGCGCCTCGAAGCCGAGCTCCCCGGTGACGCGGGGCGGGTAGCGGAGACTGACGCAGAACGCGCCGGCCCCGCCGTCCGGGGCCTCCGCTGCCGCCCCCGTCTCCTCTCCCGCTTCCGGTCCGCCGATGATCACCGGGCCGCGTGCGGTCTCGACGATCTCGACGGTCACCGGTGCGCCGCCCGAGACGGTGATCGTCTCGGTGTGTGCCGTGGCCGTCTCCCAGCCGTCCGGGCCGAGCGCCTCGACGCCGCCGTCCCGCGTACGCCGCAGCCGCTCCCGGTAGAGGTCCTGGTAGTCGGCCATGGCGTTGGTGATGGCCCAGGCGACGCCGCCCGTGTGGCCGAAGTGCGCGATCCCCGGGACGCCGGGGACCGCGAGGCCCAGCACGTCGAACTCGGGGCAGGCGAGGCGGATCTGCTGGTAGACCCCGGGGTCCTCGATGAAGCGGTGCGGGTCGCCCGCGACGACGGGGGCGCCGGTGACGGTGCGGGTTCCGTCGAGCAGCCAGCCGTTGCTGCCGGAGGTGCCGGGCCCGTCCAGGGCGAAGAGGGTGATCCTGTCCTCTCCGAGTCGGCGGGCGACCTCTTCGCGCCAGAGTTTCGTGGGGAAGCCGGCGAACAGGATGTGGGTGGCGAGCCAGACGCCGAGCGGGGTCCACGGCCGCCACCGGCCGGGGGCTACCCCGGCGGCTGCGAACTCCGGTGCCCGTGCGGCGCCTTCGTCCAGCCCGGCGTTGATCCCGTCCACGTAGGCGCGCACCCAGTCGGCGGTCTCCGGGTCGAGGCGGGACAGCCGGTCGAAGCAGCGGCGGGCGGTGTCCTCCAGCCTGGCCTGCCGGGCGAACCGGTCCCAGGCGAGCGCCTCCTCGCCGAGGAACGCGGCGGTCGTGCCCTGGAGCCGGTGGCGTTCGGTCTCGACCTGCCAGGCGCGGTCGGTCGCCGCGTTGTGACCCTGTGCGCGGGCCAGCGCGAGCGCGCTGTCCGCACGCAGGTGGGGTATCCCCCAGTCGTCCCTGAAGACCTCGAAGCCGGTCTCGGCGGCCGTTGATCCGTCCACAGTCCCCATCCCACCTCCCGAGCACCGCGTTCCGGCGCTTTTCAGCCACTCCCCGGGCATCTTAATTTAGGTTAGCCTAACCTAAAGGGTTTTCCGGGTGGGGACAGGGAAGGGACGCAGTCGTGGGTCATGGCTGGGAGGGCGTCGTCCTCAAGCTGATGCGGGGGCGCGATTTCACGTTCACCGTCACGGGGTCCGAGCAGGTCACCGAGGACTTTCACCGGGTGCATGTGAAGGACGGCGGACTGCTCTCCGCGAGCGGCGGCGCACACCCCACCATGTGGGTACGCATCTGGTTCGAGCAGGCCGGAAAGCCGCACCAGCGCGCCTACACCCTGGTCGATCCCGACCCGGTCGCCGGGACGTTCAGCCTGGAGTTCGCGCTCCACGACGGTGCCGCGAGCCGCTGGGCCCGTTCCGCCCGGCCGGGCGACACCATCGACGCGACCCTCCAGGGCTCCGTCTTCACCCTGCCCGAGCCCCGCCCCGCCCGGCTCTTCGTCGTCGGCGACGCCGCCTCGCTCCCGGCGGTCAACTCGCTGCTGGACGCGGTCCCACGGACGCCCGCGACCATCTGGTTCGAGACGACGCACGCCTCCGACGAGAAGCTCCCGTTCCGCCTGGACCCGGCGCACCACACCCTGCACAGGGTCCCGCGCCGCGAGGCGGGCGCGCACCTGGTGGCCGAGGTGAAGAAGGCCCTGCCGGAGCTGCTGGGCGAGGACGCGTCCGACGCGTACGTCTGGATCGCCTGCGACACGGCGACGACCAGGACCCTGAGCGCGTACGCCCGCAAGGACCTGACCGTCCCGAAGGACCGTGTGAACGCCCTGGGGTACTGGCGCGCGACCTGAGCCGTACCGCCGCGGCCGCAGCGTCCCTCAGTCCGCGACCACCAGCGCCGGGGTCTGCCGGGTCAGCACCTCGCCTCGGAAGAACGCGGGGCTGCGGCGCTGCATCACGACCATCAGGACGCCGCCGAGCAGCAGCAGTCCGACGGCGATGACGAAGACCGATCCGACGCCGAGGACGGAGGAGCCCGAGCCGTACGCCGGGTCCCACATGTCGTACAGGGTCTTGCCGAAGACCGCGGTCAGCAGGATGCCGCCGAGGACCGGGCACAGGCCCTTGTAGACGAGGTCGCGGGCGGAGCGGAACAGCTCGCGGCGGAAGTACCAGGCGCAGGCGAACGCCGTGATCGAGTAGTAGAAGCAGATCATGAGGCCGAGCGCGTAGATCGTGTCGACGAGGACGTTCTCGCTGACCAGCGTCATGACGGTGTAGAACGTGCCGGTCGCCACGCCCGCCGTGACCGTCGCGCGGCCCGGGGTCTTGAAGCGCGGGTGGACCGTGGCGTACGAGCCGGGCAGCGCCTCGTACGAGGCCATCGCCAGCACCGTGCGGGCCACCGGGATGAACGTGGTCTGGAGGCTCGCCGCGGCCGACGCGAGGACCGCGACGAAGAGCAGGATGCCGAGGCCGGGCCCCATGACCGGGCCCGCGAGCGCGGCGAAGACGTTGTCGGAGGTCTCCGGGTTGGCGAGGCCGAGGCCCGCCTCGCCGGAGCCGACCATCATCTGGGCGGCGATGCCGGTGGCCAGGTAGGAACCGACCAGGACGACCATCGCGATCAGGGCGGCCCTGCCAGGGGTCTTCGCGCTGCCGACCGTCTCCTCGTTCGTCGTCATGCAGGCGTCCCAGCCCCAGTACATGAAGATCGAGAGCGAGAGGCCGGCGGTGAAGGCGGCGAAGGACTGGACGGCGAACGGGTTCATCCAGGACCAGGAGAAGTCCATGCCCGTCTCGAACGCACCGCTGCCGGCCTTCTGGAAGGCCATGACGACGAAGACGGCGAGGACCACGAGCTGGAGGCCGACCAGGGCGTACTGGATGCCCTTCGTCGCCGTCATCCCGCGGTAGCTGATCGCGGTGGCGACGGCGATCAGGACCAGGCAGGTGAGGATGTGGACCGGCTTGCTGTCGTCCAGGGCGGCGACCGAACCGCTGCCGGTGATCTCGCCCGCCAGGAGCCAGAAGTACGAGGTGGCGACGCCCGCCAGGTTCGACAGGACGATGATCGTCGCGATGACCAGGCCCCAGCCGCACATCCAGCCGACGCGGGGGCCGAACGCCTTGACCGTCCAGGTGAAGGAGGTGCCGCAGTCGGGCATGGCCCGGTTGAGCTCGCGGTAGGCGAAGGCGACCAGCAGCATCGGCAGGAAGCCCGCGAGGAAGACGGCGGGCATCTGCACGCCCACCTCTCCGGCGGTGGAGCCGAGTGTGGAGGTCAGGCAGTACACGGGGGCGACGGTGGAGACGCCGATGACGGCGCTGCCCATCAGACCCACGGAGTTGCCCCCGAGGCCCTTGCCGCGTACACCGCCGTCGGCAGGGGTCGTTCCCCGTACCGTGTCTCCGGCCTGTGGCCGCGCGTCCAGCTGAGTCATGAGGAGGACGTTAGGCGCTGCGATATCCACATCCGGAGGTTGAGACTCCACCGTCTCACCCTTGGATTGAAGGTGAATATCTCCTTACGGCCTGATGAAATCAAGGCGGGCACGTACTGCGGCCTGGCGATGATTGACCAACGGGCCCCGCGACTCCCGTGCGAGAACCGCAGCACTGTCCCTTTTGCCCCGAATCAAAAGTTTCCCGTCCCTGTCCGCATCCCGAACAGCGACCGCTGCTGCTGCCGGAACGGTCCGAGGAGCCGGGCGTCACTCCGGGTCGCCCGGGCTCAGGAGTACCGGAACACCGTCCGTCCCGGCAGACCCCGCCGGCATCTCGGCTACGTGCGGTACAGCTCCTCGATCTCCGCCCTGAAGTCCTCCTCGATCACCGTCCGTTTCAGCTTCAGGGACGGCGTCAGATGGCCGCTCTCCTCCGTGAAGTCCGTGGCCAGGACGGTGAACTCGCGGATCGACTCGGCGCGCGACACCAGCCGGTTCGCCTCGTCCACCGCGCGTCGCAGCGCCGCACGCAGGTCCTCGTCGTTCACCAGGTCCCCCAGCGGTACGTCCCGCTTCCCGTGCATCCGGCGCCAGTGCGCGAGGCCGTCGGGTTCCAGGGTGATCAGCGCGGTGATGAAGGAGCGGTTGTCGCCGACCACCATGCACTGGCTGACCAGCGGGTGGGCCCGCAGCCAGTCCTCCAGCGGGGCCGGGGTGACGTTCTTGCCGCCGCTCGTGATGATGATGTCCTTCTTGCGCCCGGTGATCGTGAGGTAGCCGTCCTCGTCGAGCGCGCCCAGGTCACCCGTGGCGAACCAGCCGTCGTCCAGACACGGCACCGCCGCCCCGCTCGCCGGGTCCCAGTAGCCCTGGAACACCTGGCCGCCGCGGAGCATGACCTCCCCGTCGTCCGCGATCCGCACGGCCGTCCCGGGCAGCGGCCAGCCGACCGTGCCCAGGCGGGGCCTGAGGGGCGGGGTCACCGTGTGGGCCGCGGTGGTCTCCGTCAGGCCGTACCCCTCGAAGACCTCGATGCCCGCGCCCGCGTAGAACGCGGCGAGCCGGTGGCCGAGCGGGGAGCCGCCGCAGATGGCGTACCGCACGTGCCCGCCGAGCGCCGCCCGGATACGCCGGTAGACCAGCGGGTCGTAGAGGGCGCGGGCCAGGCGCAGGCCAGGCCCCGGACCCGGGCCCGTACCGTGTTCGGCGGCCTCGACCGCCTCGCCGTAGCGCCGGGCGACGCGGGCGGCCCGGTCGAACGACGAGACCCGGCCCATCCTCTCGGCCGTGGCCCGGCCGGTGTTGTACACCTTCTCCAGCACGTACGGGATGGCCAACAGGAAGGACGGTTTGAAGCCCGCGAGGTCGGCGAGCAGGTCCTCGGTCCTGATGGAGGGGGCGTGCCCGAGCCGCACCCTCGCCCGCAGGCAGCCGATGGCGACCATCCGGCCGAAGACGTGCGAGAGGGGCAGGAAGAGGAGCGTGGAGGCCGGGTCCCTGGAGACGGATCTGAAGACCGGGTGGAGCAGCTCGATGGCGTTGTCGACCTCGGCGAAGAAGTTGCCGTGCGTGAGGACGCAGCCCTTGGGGCGGCCCGTGGTCCCGGAGGTGTAGACGAGGGTGGCGGGGGTGTCCGGACCGAGCGCGGCCCTGCGGGCGGTGACGGCTTCGTCGGAAACGTCCTCGCCGAGGGTCCTGAGCCGGCCGACGGCCCCGGAGTCGAACTGCCAGAGGTGTAGGAGATCGCCGAGCTGCTCGCGTTCCCGGCTGACCATGCGGGCCTGTTCGGCGGTCTCGACCGCGCAGGCGACAACCCCGGCGTCCTGGAGTATCCACCGCACCTGGAACGCGGAGGAGGTCGGGTAGACAGGCACGGTGACGAGCCCTGCCGCCCAGCACGCGAAGTCGAGCAGCGTCCACTCGTACGTCGTACGGGCCATGATCGCGACCCGGCCGCCGGCCGGCAGGCCCTCGGCGATCAGCCCCTTGGCGACGGCGGTCACCTCGGCGGCGAACGCGGCGGCCGTCACGTCCTGCCAGCTGCCGTCCGGCTGCCTGCGGCTGAGCACCGCGTCGCCCGGGGCCTCGCGGGCGTTGTCGAAGGGGATGTCGGCGAGTGAGCCGTGCGGGACGTGCGGGGCGAGCGCGGGTACGGAGACCTCCCGTACCGTGCCGTCGGCCGCCCTGACCTTCGTCGGTTCGACGAGGACGGGGCGGGGAGGGGTGGCGTCGGCGGGTGCGGAGACTGGCATCGGCACGTGCGGCTCCTCATCGGGGCGGGGCGGGGCGGTCGGGATGCGGCTGCCGCCGGTGACCGCCACCCGGCGCGGTCACGGAAGTGCCGGCGGGACCACGGCGGCCGGCTCGTCCCGACCGGACCCGGGCAGCTCATCTCGACCTACAACTGACTCCTGAGTAACCTTACTCAGAAGTAAATCTACGACCGAGCAGGAGTCCGGACAATGGCCGACCACTGTCTGCACGTCGCCGGCGCCGCACCCGGCCGGTTCCTGACCCGCGCCCTCGGCCTGCCGCAGCCGGCGCCCCTGCGGCGGGGGTCCCTGGAAACCCCTGCTCCCGCAGGCCCGTTGCCGTACCTAGCCGCGGGTCCCTCCGCGCACGCGGAGGGACTGGGCGCGCTCCTGCGCGCCACCGGCACCGCGGTCACCGACCGGGCCGGGCGCCCCGTCGGCATCGTCGTGGACGCGACGGCCGTCACCACCGCCGCCGGACTCGGCGAGGTGCACGCGGCGCTCCACCCCGTCGTACGCTCCCTCGCCCCCGGCGGCCGGGGCCTTGGGGTCTGCGGCCAGAGCCTGCTGGGAGCGTGAGGCGGATGCCGAGCCCGGTCGCCTCCCTGGTACGCGGAGCCGTCACGTCCCCGTTCAAGCGCCCCGGCCGGCCGGGCGCCGCGCTGCCCACCAGCCGGATCACCCTCCCGCCCGCGCCCGTCGTGCCCGGACACCTCGCCGCGTACAGCAGGATCTGCGGCTTCTCCGAGTCGGGCGCGCTGCCGCTCACCTACCCCCACGTCCTGGGTTTCGCCCCGGCCATGCGGCTGATGACGCGGTGGGACTTCCCGCTGCCGGTCGTCGGGCTCGTCCACACCTGGATCGAGATCACCCGCCACCGGGCCCGCAGCCACGGGAGGCGCTGGAACTGACGGTGTACGCCGAGGAGCTGACCGCTCATCGGCGGGGCACCGAGGTCACGATGGTGACGGAGGCCCGGCTCGCGGGCGAGCTGGTCTGGGAGTCCCGGAGCGGCTACCTCTCCCGCCACGCACCGACGGCGCCCCACGCGCAGACCACGCCCGCGCGGACGCCCGCGCCCGCCGAACTGCCCGCCCTCGCCGAGTGGCACCTGCCGGCCGATCTCGGGCGGCGTTACGGCGCCGTCTCAGGCGACCGCAACCCGATCCACCTCCACCCGCTCACCGCCCGCCTCCTCGGCTTCCCCGGGCCGTCTCGCACGGCATGTGGACCGTGGCCCGCTGCCTCGCCGAGACGGACGAACCCGGCCGCGTCCGGCATGTGCGGGCCGACTTCAGGGCCCCGGTCCTGCTGCCGTCCACGGTGACATACGCGGCGGACGGGGCGGGCTCCGCCTTCCAGCTGCGTGCCGACGGACGGGTCCGTCTCACCGGGACGACAGCCCTGGACGCGTGAGGAGCGCTTACGCCTGGGCCTGCCAGGGACGGCCGTTCATCAGGTTCTCCAGGCCGGCCCAGGAGAAGTTCATCAGGGTGGCCGCGGCCTCCTTCGCCGAGACGCCTGGGGTGTCGTTCGCCCACCCGGCCAGGGCCTCGGCGGCCCCCACGAGCGCCTGCGCGAGACCGGCGACATCCCGGTCCGGGAGCGCGCGATCGCGGTGCGCCTCGCGCGCGGCGGCCCCGATCAGACCCGTCACGAACGCGACGATCTCGTCCCGCATGGCCGCGACCTCGGAGGCGAACGGCTCCCCGTGCGTCCGCGCCTGGCGGTGCAGCACCGCCCAGCCGTCCGGGTTCTCCGCGGTGTGCGTGAAGAACGCGTTCAGCCCGGCCCACAGCTGGCGGTCGGCGGGCAGCCCCGGCTGGGCCCCGGCCCGCACCGCCTCCGCCAGCGCCTTCGCCTCGCGGCGGATACAGGCGGTGAAGAGTTCCTCCTTGGAGTTCAGGTACAGGTAGACCAGCGGCTTGGACACCCCGGCCAGCTCGGCGATCTCGTCCATCGAGGCGGCCCGGTAACCGAGCTGCCCGAACGTCCGCACCGCGGCATCCATCATCTGCCGCTCGCGCACGGCGCGCGGCATCCGTTTGCTCTTCACCACACCCACGACCTGATCCTCCCGCCCCCGGCTGTGCCACTCATCGGCAAGGGTATCCAGATGCCCGGCGCCGGACGCGCGAGTGCCCCGGATCGGCTGATCCGGGGCACTCGGCGGGGAGCGGGCGGTGCGCCGCCTAGGCGGGGACCGGTACGGCGTCCTTGCGGTCCGCGTCGGCGGGCGCCTCGGCGTCGGCGTCGGGGTACCCGTCGACCGGGGAGGCCGAGGCCGAGTTGTACGCGTCGAGGTCGAGGATCTTCTCGCGGGAGGCGACGATGACCGGGACCAGCGCCTGGCCCGCCACGTTCGTGGCGGTGCGCATCATGTCCAGGATCGGGTCGATCGCCAGCAGCAGGCCGACGCCCTCCAGCGGGAGGCCCAGCGTCGAGAGGGTCAGCGTCAGCATGACCGTCGCACCGGTGAGGCCGGCCGTCGCCGCCGAACCGATGACCGAGACGAACGCGATCAGCAGGTAGTCACCGATGCCCAGCTGCACGTCGAAGATCTGCGCGATGAAGATCGCCGCCAGCGCCGGGTAGATCGCGGCGCAGCCGTCCATCTTCGTGGTGGCGCCGAACGGCACCGCGAAGGACGCGTACTCCTTCGGGACACCGAGACGCTCGGTGACCTTCTGGGTGACGGGCATCGTGCCGACCGAGGAGCGGGAGACGAAGGCCAGCTGGATCGCGGGCCAGGCGCCCTTGAAGAACTGGAGCGGGCTGACCTTGGCCACCGTCGCGAGCAGCAGCGGGTAGACGCCGAACATCACCAGGGCGCAGCCGATGTAGACGTCGGCGGTGAAGGTCGCGTACTTGCCGATCAGGTCCCAGCCGTAGTCGGCGATCGCGTAGCCGATGAGGCCCACGGTGCCGAGCGGGGCGAGGCGGATGACCCACCACAGGGCCTTCTGGAGGAGCGCCAGGATCGACTCGCTGAGGGCGAGGATCGGCTTGGCCTTCTCACCGAGCTGGAGTGCGGCGATACCGGCGACGGCCGCCATGAAGACGATCTGGAGGACGTTCAGCTCGGTGAACGGCGTGATGACGTCCGTGGGGATGATGCCGGTCAGGAAGTCGAGCCAGGAGCCGGAGCTCTCCGGCTTGGCGCCGTCCTTCGGGGTGAGGCCGGTGCCCGCGCCCGGGTTGGTGACCAGGCCGATCGCGAGGCCGATGGCCACCGCGATGAGCGAGGTGATCATGAACCAGAGCAGGGTGCGGGTGGCCAGCCTGGCGGCGTTGTTGACCTTGCGCAGGTTGGTGATCGACACCAGGATCGCGAAGAAGACGAGCGGCGCGACGGCCAGCTTCAGCAGCTGGACGAAGATGTGGCCGATCTGGTCGAGCGTGGTGTACAGCCAGTCGATGTCCTGGCTGCGGGCGAGCCAGCCGAGGAGGACACCGAGGACGAGGCCGGTGACGATCTGGGCCCAGAACGGGACCGTGGGTATACGGAAACCGGTACCGGAGCCGGAGGGCTTACCGGTCTCGGTGGTGGTCGCGGGGTTCGCGGACACGGACACACTCCTGTGGGGACGCAGGGCGTACGAGGACAGACGTACGGTCGTGCGGTCGAACGGGGACGGGGTGCGGCGCCCGCGACAGGGGCGGCGCCGCTGCATGATGCCGGTTCAGACGTTGCGGCAACAGACCGCGGACATACAGCGGCAGAGATCGACGTGCAGGCGCGCCACGAGCGGAGTGCTCGCGGCATGACGGGGGCGCACTGCTGTCTTCATGCTGAACACGTTAACACTTGTACTTTGAGAACCTCAAAGCTCTTCTTTGGCAGGAGGGCCCGGCCCCGCGCCCCGGCACTCCCGTCCCCGCCACCGGGGAACGGCGGAACCCCGGCGCTGGAGCGGTGGCTCCGGCGCCGGGGTTCCGGGTGATCGTGTGCGCCCGGGGGCGCGAGTGTGAGGAAGCTTACGTTCCGCTTACCGTCCGGAGCCGCGGAGGGCGCCGGAGGCGGCGGACCTACTGCACGGCGTCCTCACGGGTCCGGTTCGCCTCCAGGCGGGCCTTGGTCCGGTCGACCTTGGAGACGAGCTGGGCGGACATCTCGTCACGCTGCTTGCGCAGGAGTACGTAACTGAGCGGCGCCGAGAGCAGCAGGCCCAGGAGGAGCACCCAGACGAAGTTCGAACCCTTGACCCCCGCGGGCATGATCCCGAAGTGCACGGCCACCCCCGCGGCGAGGAAACAGCCGACGAAGATCAGCAGACGCAGCGCGGTGTACCGGATCGTTGCGCTCGGCTTGGCAGCGGACACGGCTGACCCTCTCTCTACGTACGACTGGTACGACACGTCACAGAACCATCCCGTCCAGTGAAGCATGACCCGAATTCACGTGGTTCAGGGGGTTCCCGGCCCCGCCGCGCGGCGGGGGAAGGAGCGGGAGCAGCATGGTGATGTCGTCGCGGTCGTCGCCCGGGGCGACCCGGATCGCGCCCGGCACCCGCCCCACCTCCCGGTAGCCGCAGGAGGCGTAGAAGCGGTCGGCCCCGGTACCGCCCCGGCACCCCAGGCGGATGGCCTCGACGCCCTCCATCCCGCGGGCCGCCTCGGCCGCCGCCGCCATCAGCTCCCGGCCCAGGCCCCGGCCCTGGAGGCGGGGATGGACCATCACCGTGTGCAGGAGCACCCAGTGGGTCATCAGCCGGTGGGCGGGGCGGGCGAGGAAGGCGGTGGCCGCCACCCGGCCGCCCTCGTCGCGGCCGACGAGGAGCCGGGTGCGGCCCTCCGTGATCGCGGCGAGGTGCTTGAGCAGTTCGGACCGGATCTCCTCGGGCTTCGCCGGCGGTACGAACCCCACGGCGCCGCCCGCGTCGGTGACGTCGGCCCACAGGGCGGTGATGCCGTCGTGCAGGGGTCGGCCGAAGGCGGGGTCCAGCTCAAACGTAAGCGCCATATCCGGATCGTAACCATTACACCCGCGCCCCTCAATCAGCGTCCGAAACGCGAGAAGGCCGCTCGGCGGGAGACCGGCGCACGAGGCGGCCGACGCGAGCGAGCCCCGGCCGGCGGCCGGGGCTCGCTCCCGTACGGAGTGGCTGCGGACGTCAGACCCGCATCGGCTGCGGCTCCTCGCGCCGGCCGGCGTCGGGACCCGGGTACTCCCGCAGGATCTCGTACCGGGTGTTGCGCTCCACGGGCCGGAAGCCCGCGTCACGGATCAGCTCCAGCAGATCCTCACGGCCGAGCTTGTTCGGCGTGCCGTAGTTGTCCGCGTCGTGCGTGATCTTGTACTCGACGACCGAGCCGTCCATGTCGTCGGCGCCGTGCTGGAGCGCGAGCTGGGCGGTCTGCACACCGTGCATCACCCAGAAGACCTTGACGTGCGGCACGTTGTCGAACAGGAGCCGCGAGACCGCGAAGGTCTTCAGCGCCTCGGCGCCCGTCGCCATCGTCGTCCGCGCCTGGAGCCTGTTGCGGACCTTGCCGTCCTTCATGTCCACGAAGTCGTGCTGGTAGCGCAGCGGGATGAAGACCTGGAAACCACCGGTCTCGTCCTGCATCTCCCGCAGCCGCAGCACGTGGTCGACGCGGTGACGGGGCTCCTCGATGTGCCCGTACAGCATCGTCGCCGGGGTCTTGAGACCCTTCTCGTGCGCGAGGCGGTGGATGCGCGACCAGTCCTCCCAGTGGGTGTTGTGGTCGACGATGTGCTGGCGGACCTCCCAGTCGAAGATCTCCGCGCCGCCGCCGGTCAGCGATTCGAGACCGGCCTCGATCAGCTCGTCGAGGATCTCGGAGGCGGTGAGCCCGGAGATCGTCTCGAAGTGGTGGATCTCCGTCGCCGTGAACGCCTTGAGCCCCACGTTCGGCAGGGCTTCCTTCAGCGCGCTGAGTGAGCGCGGGTAGTAGCGCCACGGCAGGGTGGGGTGCAGCCCGTTGACGATGTGCAGCTCGGTGAGGTTCTCGTTCTCCATCGCCTTGGCGAGGCGGACGGCCTCCTCGATCCGCATCGTGTACGCGTCCTTCTCGCCCGGCTTGCGCTGGAACGAGCAGTACGCGCAGGAGGCGGTGCACACGTTGGTCATGTTGAGGTGACGGTTGACGTTGAAGTGCACGACGTCGCCGTTCTTGCGCGTGCGCACCTCGTGGGCCAGTCCGCCGAGCCACGCCAGGTCGTCGGACTCGTAGAGGGCGATCCCGTCCTCGCGGGTCAGCCGCTCGCCGGCCCGGACCTTATCCTCCAGCTCGCGCTTGAGTCCCGCGTCCACTAGGGCGCCTCCCATATCTCCGTGTATCAGCCTTCGACCACCGTACGCCTACGACTCCTCCGGCAGTTCTCCGACCCGGTTCTCCCACTTCGTGGACAGCACGATCGTCGTACGCGTCCGGGAGACCCCCTTCGTACCGCTCAGCCGGCGGATCGTCTTCTCCAGGCCGTCCACGTCGCCGACGCGGACCTTGAGCATGTACGAGTCGTCGCCCGCGATGAACCAGCAGTCCTCGATCTCCGCCAGCTCCTTCAGCCGGTGCGCCACGTCCTCGTGGTCGGCGGCGTCCGAGAGCGAGATGCCGATGAGCGCCGTGACCCCGAGCCCGAGCGAGGCGGAGTCGACGGTGGCGCGGTAGCCGGTGATGACCCCGGCGCTCTCCAGCCGGTTGATGCGGTCGGTGACGCTGGGCCCGGAGAGCCCGACGAGCCGCCCCAGCTCGGCGTACGAGGCCCTGCCGTTCTCTCTGAGGGCCTGGATGAGCTGCCTGTCCACCGCGTCCATATGCCTGGAACCTTCCATCGTTCAGCAGTACCGCGAGCTTGTGTACAGAATCTAAGGCATGCAGGCTTCAATTCCTACGAATCAAGCCTAAAGCGCGATCATCACCGTGTACCGGACCGGGAGCCGCCGAGCTCCCCCTCCCAGCGGCGGTAGAGCTGGTGCGCCACCCCCGCCGCGTCCAGCACCCGCCCCGCGACGAAGTCCACCAGATCCTGGATGTGCGTCGCCCCCGCGTAGAAGGCCGGAGAGGCCGGCAGCACCACGGCCCCCGCCTCGTCGAGCGCGACCATCTGCTTCAGCGTCTGACCGCTGAGCGGGGTCTCACGCACCGCGACGACCAGCCTCCGCCGCTCCTTGAGCGTGACGCTCGCGGCCCGCTGGAGCAGGTCCTTCGACAGACCGAGCGCCACCCCGGCCACACAGGCCGTCGACGCCGGGACGATGAGCATCCCCCGCGCCGGATACGACCCCGAGGAAGGGCCGGCCGCCAGATCCCCGGCCCCCAGTGCCGTACGCGGTCGAGATCGGCGTCACTCACCGCGAAGGTGCCCGCCTTCCCGTCCGCCCCCCGCGCCAGCCAGACCCGCAGATCCTCACGCCAGTGCGCGTCCCGGAACGCGATGCCGGTCTCGTCCAGCAGGGTCAGCCGCGAGGCGCGGCTGACCACGAGGTCCACGCTCTCCCCGGCGGCGAGCAGCCCGCGCAGGACGGAGGCGGCGAACGGGGTCCCGGACGCGCCGGACACCCCGACAATCCAAGGCCGCCGCTGCTGTTGGCTCATCGAAGTCCCGGGTTTCACACAGGTGAGCCTATCCGGCACCCCGCGTCAGGAACCGAGTCAGGGCCCCGGGGCGTTCTGGGAGGTGAGGGGCAGGACCGCGCAGGCCCGGGACAGGGGGAACCATGACCGGTATCCGTAACTCCGCCACCGCCCGCGCACGGGCCGTCACGGCCGGCGCGCTGATGCTGGGCTGGGTCGCCCTGCTGTGGCTGCTGGAAGGCGTCGACACGGCGACGGGGCACGCACTCGACCCCTACGGAATCAGCCCGCGCGAGCCCGCCGAGCTGCTCGACGTCGTGCCGTCCGCGTTCCTGCACAGCGGCTGGGACCACGTGGCGTCCAACAGCGTCCCGCTGCTGGTGCTCGGCTTCATCGCGGCGCTCGCCGGACTGCGCAGGTTCGCCTGCGTCGTCCTCACGGTCATCGTCACCGGCGGCCTGGGCGTCTGGCTGACCGCCCCGCCCCACACCGTCACCCTCGGCGCGTCCGGAGTGGTCTTCGGCCTCTTCGGCTATCTGCTCGTCCGCGGCTTCGTGGACCGGCGCCCGCTCGACATCGTGGTCGGCGTGGTCATCGCCGCGCTCTACGGATCGATCCTCTGGGGCGTCCTGCCGACCGACTCCGGAGTCAGCTGGCAGGGGCACCTCTTCGGCCTGGTCGGCGGGGTGGTGGCGGCCTTCGTCTTCCGCCGCCCCCGCACCGGCGCCGTCACGGTGTGAGGCCACGCACCAGCAGGTCCAGCAGGGCGCACGCGAACAGGGCGATCCCGATGAACCCGTTGACCGAGAAGAACGCCCGGTTGAGCCGGGACAGGTCGTGCGGGCGCACCACCCGGTGCTCGTACACGAAGGCCACGGCGACGATCACCATGCCGGCCCAGTACAGCAGCTCGGCCCCGGTCGCGACTCCGAACCAGACCAGCATCCCGGTCGTCACCACATGGCAGACCCGCGCGCCCCACAGCGCCGCCGGAATCCCGAAGCGCGCGGGGAACGAGCGCACCCCGTGCGCACGGTCCGCCCGTACGTCCTGGCACGCGAAGATCAGGTCGAACCCGCCGATCCAGATCCCCACGGCCAGCCCCAGGATCACCGCGTCCCACGACCAGCTGCCCGTCACCGCGATCCAGGCGCCGATCGGCCCCATGGCCTGCGCGAGACCCAGGATGGCGTGCGGGAAGTCCGTGAACCGCTTGCCGTACGGGTAGACGACCATCGGCACCACGGCGATCGGCGCCAGCACCAGGCAGAGCGGGTTCAGCAGGGCCGCCGCGCCGAGGAACACGACGAGCGCGACGAGCGCCCCGGTCCACGCCGACCGCACCGACACCACGCCGGTGACCAGTTCCCGGCTCGCGGTCCGGGGGTTACGGGCGTCGATCTCCCGGTCGATGATCCGGTTGGCGGCCATCGCGAACGTCCGCAGCCCGACCATCGCCAGCGTCACGAGCAGGAGCGTGACCCAGTGGATGTTCTCGTCCACCTGGTACATCGCGGTCAGCGCCGCGATGTAGGCGAACGGCAGCGCGAAGACCGAGTGCTCGATCATCACCAGCCGGAGGAACGCCTTGGTCCGGCCCGGCCGGGGCGGTGCGGCGGCCGGGCCGCTCACCGGCCGTACCCCCTCGCCCGCGGATCGTGCCTCGCTCACAGGCCGTACTCCTTCCAGCGCCGGTCGACCCTGGCGGCCGTCTCCGGGTCGGACTCCACCATCTCGGGCCAGCCGCCGTCCCGCGTGTACCCCTCCTCGGGCCACTTCATCGTCGCGTCGATGCCCGCCTTGCCACCCCAGAACTGCTGGTAGGAGGCGTGGTCGAGGTGGTCGACCGGGCCCTCGGTGACGGTCAGGTCCCGTGCGTAGTCGGTGTTGCCCAGCGCCCGCCACGCCACTTCGTGGAGGTCGTGGACGTCACAGTCGGAGTCCACCACCACGATCAGCTTGGTGAGCGACATCATGTGCGCGCCCCAGATCGCGCTCATGACCTTCTGCGCGTGCTTCGGGTACTTCTTGTCGATCGAGACGATCGCGCAGTTGTGGAAGCCGCCCGCCTCCGGCAGGTGGTAGTCCACGATGTCCGGCACGATGATCTTCAGGAGCGGCAGGAAGAACCGCTCCGTGGCCCGGCCGAGCGGCCCGTCCTCGGTCGGCGGCCGGCCCACCACGATCGACTGGATCAGCGGACGCCTCCGCATGGTCACGCAGTCGATCGTGAGTGCGGGGAACGGTTCCTGCGGCGTGTAGAAGCCGGTGTGGTCACCGAACGGACCCTCCGGCAGCATCTCCCCCGGCTCCAGCCACCCCTCGATGACGACCTCGGCGTGGGCCGGGACCTGGAGCGGCACGGTCTTGCAGTCGACCATCTCGATCCGCTTGCCCTGGATGAATCCGGCGAAGAGGTACTCGTCGATGTCACCGGGCAGCGGCGCCGTGGAGGCGTACGTCACGGCGGGCGGCGCCCCGAAGGCGATCGCGACGGGCAGCCGCTCACCGCGCTTCGCGGCCACCTGGTAGTGGTTGCGGCTGTCCTTGTGGATCTGCCAGTGCATGCCGATGGTGCGCTTGTCATGGCGCTGAAGGCGGTAGAGCCCCAGGTTCCGGATGCCGGTCTCGGGGTGCCTGGTGTGCGTGAGCCCCAGGTTGAAGAACGAGCCGCCGTCCTTGGGCCAGGTGAAGAGCGCCGGCAGCTGCTCCAGGTCCACGTCGTCGCCGATGAGGACGACCTCCTGGACGGGGGCCTGGCCGGACTTCACCTTCTTCGGCGGCACGTGCGTCATCGAGCCGAGCTTCCCGAACGCCTCGCGGACCCCGACGAAGCCGTGCGGCAGCTCCGGCTTGAGCAGCCCGCCGATCTTCTCGCTGATCTCGGCGTACGAGGTCAGCCCGAGGGCCTTGAGGAGCCGCCGGTCCGTCCCGAAGACGTTCATGGCCAGGGGCATGGTCGCCCCCTTGACGTTCTCGAAGAGCAGCGCGGGCCCGCCCGCCTTGTTCACCCGGTCGACGATCTCGCCGACCTCCAGGTGCGGGTCGACCTCGGCCTTGATGCGCTTGAGATCGCCCTCGCGCTCCAGAGCCCGGAGCAGGGAGCGAAGATCGTCGTAAGCCATGGGAGCCAGTTTGTCATCCTCCCCGCCGCGACCCGCCAGGGCTACCCCACCTCAGCCGACGACCACTGCGGTCGCTCACCGGGCGGCGGTCCCGGAACGCCCGCCCGACGGCTGGTCGGGGACGGTTACCGGGGTGCGTCTCGTGGACCCCGTGCGGCGTCACGTCGCGGAGGCCGAGGGCGCGCGGCCCGCATGGCGGAGCCGTACCCCGATCTGCTCGCCGCCAGTTCCCACCTGCTCGCCGTGGGACGTCGCTGACACCCGATACCCTGGCCCCGTCACCGGGGCTGGACACCGCGCCCCCTCACCTCTTCTCGGGGGACCCTTCCACCATGATCAGGGCCTTGATCTACCTTCTGCCGCTGGCACTGACGATCTACGCGTTCATCGACTGCCTGAACACCCCGGAGGAGGAGACCAAGCACCTTCCGAAGGTGGCCTGGGTCTTCATCATCCTGCTGTTCTGGATCGTGGGCCCGATCGTGTGGCTCGCCGCGGGCAAGGTGCGCGCCGCGCCCGGCGCGGGCCGTACGGCTTCGGGGTGGCGCCGCGACCCCCGTCAGAGGTGGGTCGCGCCCGATGACAACCCGGACTTCCTGAAGTCGCTCAAGGACGGGAACGAGAAGGACGGGACCGCCCTGGAGGACTGGGAGGCCGACCTGCGCCGCCGCGAGGAGGAGCTGAAGCGCCGCGACGGTGAGGGCGGCGCCTCGGAGGACCCGAAGCCGCCGAAGGACTGAGGGCCGGACGTGCGCGAGGCCGGGTCGCCGTCGCGCGACCCGGCCTCACCTCACGCCCTCACGCGCGCTACACGCCCGCGTACGAGTGCTTGCCGGTGACGAAGATGTTGACGCCGTAGTAGTTGAACAGCCAGCAGCCGAACGCGATCAGCGCCAGGTACGCGGCCTTGCGGCCCTTCCAGCCCGCCGTGGCGCGAGCGTGCAGGTAGCAGGCGTACGCGACCCACGTGATGAAGGACCAGACCTCCTTGGGGTCCCAGCCCCAGTAGCGGCCCCACGCGTCGCCCGCCCAGATCGCGCCCGCGATGATGGTGAACGTCCACAGCGGGAAGACGGCCGCGTTGACGCGGTAGGAGAACCTGTCCAGGCTCGCCGCCGCGGGCAGCCGCTCCAGCACCGAACGCGCGAAGGCGCCGGGCGAGCCGCCGTTGGCGAGCTTGTTCTCGTAGCTGTCGCGGAACAGGTAGAGCAGCGTGCCCACCGCGCCGAGGTAGAACACGGCACCGCAGATGATGGCGGTGGACACGTGGATCCACAGCCAGACGGAGTCCAGCGCGGGGACCAGCTGGTCGCTGTCGGTGTAGAGCGTGGTGGTCGCGATGCCCAGGTCCAGCAGGACCGTGGTGACGAGCATCAGGCCCATCCAGCGCACGTTCTTCCGCAGCGCGAGGAGGAGCAGGTAGGTGCCGACCGCCACCGTGGAGAAGGTGATCGAGAACTCGTACATGTTGCCCCAGGGGGCCCGCCGCACCGACATGGCGCGGGTCACGACCCCGCCGGCCTGGACGAGGAACGCCACCACGGTCAGCGAGACCGCGATCCGCCCCCACAGGTCGCCCTTGAAGGTGCCGCCGGCCGCTCCGGGGCCGTCCGGGACGTCCCGGGTCCCGGCGGCGGACCGCGTCACGATCTTCGGGCGGTCCAGGACGGCGGTGGCACCGCCCTTCCCCGTGACCCGCGCCGTCACCGCGGGCGCCGCGGACGCGGGCCCCGCGGCCAGCGCCGCCGAGGTGCGGCCGACCTTGCTGCGGCTGCCGAACACCCACTCCGCGATGTGCGCGAAGAAGGCCAGGGTGTAGACGGCCATCGACGAGTAGATCAGCACGTTGCTGGTGTTCGCCAGGCTCTCGTTGGTTGCGGCGGCGAGATTCACTTCTCAGCCCCTTCGGCAGGTTCTTCGGAAGGTTTTTCGGAACCGGACCCGGAAGCGCTCTCCGGGATGTTCGTGGCATCGGGCGCGGTGGGCGCCACGGTGTGGAGCTCGCCCGCGAGTTCGCCCAGTTCCTCGGGGAGCCGCGCGGACTCGCTGCGGCCGAGGCCGGCCATCTCGACGACGGTGACGCCGTCCGTTCCCCGGACCGCCCTGACCCACACGCGGCGGCGCTGGATGAACAGCGATCCGGCGAGCCCGGCGATGGCGGCGACCGCCCCGCCCAGCGCCCAGCCGGTGCCAGGCTGCTCGGAGACCTGGAAGCTGGCCCATTCCTCGACGCTCTCGAAGGTGATCGAGCCCGCGCCGTCCGGCAGTTCCATCGTCTCGCCGGGAAGCAGCCGCTTCTTGAGCTTCTGCCCGTCGCCGTCCGTGAACTCCTTCATCTCCGAGGAGTCCAGCTGGTAGACGTTCTGCGGGAGCCCCGAGTCGACGCCGAGGCTGCCGTGGAAGCCGTTGAGGGCGAGCACCGGGAACTCGGCGCCGGGGAACTGCGAGAACATCGTGCCCTTGCCCGCCCCCGCGAACGTCGGGACGAAGAACGCCTCGAAGCCCAGCTGGGTCTTCTCGCCGTTCTTGTCGCGGTAGCCGTCCATCACCTTGATCGCACCGGTCGAGGTGATGTTGTTGTCGATGGGCAACAGCGGTACGGCGGCCCGGTAGACCACCTTGCCGCTGCCGTCCTTGACGGAGACGACGGGGGCGTACCCGTGCGCGATCAGATAGATCTTGGTGCCGTCGACGACGAGGGGTTCGTTGACCCGGATGACCGACTTCTCCGGCTTGCCGTCCACCCCCTCGGCGTACGTCACGCGGGCCTCGAAGGTGCGCGGGGTGCCGCGCTGGGGGCCGTTCTTCTCGTACGTACCGACGAAGTCGTCGAGGGTGAAGCTGAACGGGACGAGCGAGCCGTCGTCGTAGAGCGAACCGGACTTGAAGTCGTCGTACTGCGTGAGCGTGTTGGAGAAGCCGTCGCCCTCGACGATCAGCTTGCCGCCCTCGGACTTGAGGAGCTGCCCGGCGGCGAAGGCCACCAGCATCACGATGAGCGCGATGTGGAACATCAGGTTCCCGGCCTCGCGCAGATAGCCCTTCTCCGCGGCGACCGCGTCACCCACCGCGTGCGTACGGAAGCGCCGCTCGCGCAGGATGCCGGCCGCGGCCTCACGGACCTCCTCCGGCCCGGCGCCGGTACGCCACGTCGTGTACGCGGGGAGCCTGGTGAGCCGCCTGGGGGCGCCCGGCGGGCGGCTGCGCAGCTGGCCGGCGAACTGGTAGGTGCGCGGGACGATGCAGCCGATGAGGGAGACGAACAGCAGGATGTAGATCGCGGAGAACCACACGGAGCTGTAGACGTCGAACAGCTGGAGCTTCTCGTAGACCGGGGTGAGCGTGGTGTGGGCCCGCTGGAAGTCCTGCACCTTCAGCTCGTCCACGCTGTTCTGCGGGATCAGTGAGCCGGGGATCGCGCCCAGCGACAGCAGGAAGAGCAGGATCAGCGCGACCCGCATCGAGGTGAGCTGGCGCCAGAACCAGCGGACCCAGCCGATGGCACCCATCGCGGGGAGCGTGCCTGCGGACTCCTCGCGCGGGGCGGTGGAGAGCTGTTCCCCGGCCGCGCCGAGTTCGCGCTCTTCCGTGGTGTTCGTGTTGCTCATGGACTCAGATCCCCACAGTGAAGCCGTTTGACCAGATCTGCATCTCCTGCATGAGGGAGTCCCAGACGCCCGTCAGCAGGAGGATTCCGGTCGCGATCATCATGCCGCCGCCGATGCGCATGACCCACGCGTAGTGGCGCTTGACCCAGCCGAACGCGCCGAGCGCCTTGCGGAAGGCGACCGCCGCCAGGACGAACGGGACACCGAGTCCCAGACAGTACGCGACGGTCAGTACCGCCCCGCGTCCGGCGGTGGCCTGCTGGGCCGAGAGCGACAGGACGGAGGCGAGCGTGGGGCCGATGCAGGGCGTCCAGCCGATCCCGAACAGGGCGCCGAGCAGCGGGGCGCCGGCCAGTCCGGTGACCGGCCGCCTGTGGAAGCGGAACTCGCGCTGCGTCACACCGGGCAGCAGCCCCATGAAGAAGATCCCCATGAGGATCATCAGGGCGCCGAGGATCTTGTTGAGCACCCCGGCGTGCACCTGGAGCTCCTGGCCGAAGTAGCCGAAGAGGGCTCCGGTGGAGGCGAAGACGACGGTGAAGCCGAGGACGAAGAGCGAGGCTCCCGCCACCACCCTGCCGCGCCCGGCCTCCGCCAGGTCGGTGCCGCTGACCCCGGTGACGTAACTCAGGTAACCGGGGACCAGCGGCAGGACGCAGGGCGAGAAGAACGAGACGAGGCCGCCGAGCAGGGCGATGGGAACGGCCATCAGCAGGGCGCCGCTGAAGACGGTCTCGTTGTACGCGGCGAGGGTGGTCACCGGGTCACTTCTCCGCGATCAGCGGGTCGATCATCTTGCGCAGGTCCTCCGCGTTGAGGGCCTGGAGGGTGCGGGCGGCGAGTCTGCCCTCCCGGTCGATGACCACGGTCGAGGGGATGGCCACCGGGTTCAGCGTGCCCTTGGGGAAGCGGAGGATGAGCTTTCCCGTCGGGTCGAAGAAGCTCGGGTAGGTGACGCCGTAGTCCTTCTCGAAGTTCACCGCGGCGGACCTCTCGGGGTCCCGGGTGTTTATGCCGATGAACTGGACGCCCAGGTCCGCGGTCTCCTTCGACACCTTCGCGAAGTGCTTGGCCTCCGCGCGGCACGGACCGCACCACGATCCCCAGACGTTCAGTACGACGACCTTGCCCTTGTGGTCGGCGACGTCGAGGCGCTTGCCGTCCAGGGTGGTGCCGTCGAGCTTCGGCGCGGCGGTGCGCTCGCTCCTGGCCACGGTGGAGACTCCGCCGCTCCCCGTCACGAAGTTCGTGTTGCCGCCGCCACCGGCCTCACTGCCGTCCCCACCGCACGCGGACAGGGCCAGCGCCGCGGCCGCGATGGCGGCGAGCGGGATGCAGCGGCGTCGGTGTGCGCGACCAAAGCTCATGTGAAAAGTTTCGCATGGGTGTTTCGAGGATCTTGCGCGCCCCCCTCGGTGCCCGGGAAGCCCCTTGTCAAGGCTGTGTGAAGAAGGCGTTCCAGCCTCCGGCCGGTGACTGGCCGACGTCGAGCGTACGGAGCTTCGCGAGCACCGCCGGGTCCTGTACGTCGAGCCAGTCGACGAACTGCCGGAAGGAGACGAGCCGCACGTCGGGCTCACCGGCGATGCGCTTGATCACTTCTTCGACGGCGTCCATATATATTCCGCCGTTCCACTCCTCGAAGTGGTTGCCTATGAAGAAGGGCGCGCGATTCGACTCGTACGCACGCCGGAAGCCGTTCAGGTAGGCCCCCGCCGCCTGTTTCCGCCAGCCCGGATAGCGGGAGGGCATGCCCTTGGTGGAATTCAGCGACTGGTTGGCGAGGATGTTGTAGTCCATCGAGAGGACTTCGAAGGAGTGCCCCGGGAAGGGCATCCCCTGGAGGGGGAGATCCCAGAGTCCCTGGCGCTTCCCCGGCCAGACCTGCCGGCCGCCGGGTGAGCTGGCGTCGTACCGCCATCCCAGCTTCTTCGCCGCGGGCAGGAGGGCGTCCTGGCCGAGCAGACAGGGCGTGCGCCCGCCGATCAGTTCCTTGCGGTAGTCGAACGGCAGCGGATCGGGTCCGGCCCAGCCGGTGTTGGTCCGCCACTCGGTGACGAAGGAGACCGCCTGGCGGATCTCGCTCTCCCACTGCGCGGGCGACCAGGTGGCGACCGATCCGGGACCACCGCAGAAGTGCCCGTTGAAGTGCGTGCCGATCTCGTGGCCGTCGAGCCACGCCTCGCGGACGTACCTCAGGGTGTCCCTGACGTGGTCGTCGGTGAGGTAGCCGATGTCGGAGGCGCCGCGGGGGTTGTTCGGCGGACGGTAGAGCGACTTCTTCGACTCGGGCAGCAGATACAGCCCGGAGAGGAAGAAGGTCATCGCGGCGTCGTGTTCCCTGGCCAGTTCGAGAAAGCGCGGGAAGAGCCCGTTGCCGACCTCGCCCGCCCCGTCCCAGGAGAAGATCACGAACTGCGGCGGCTTCTGGCCTGGTTCCAGAGGCACGGGGGCGGTGGGCTGGTGGGGCTGCTTTCCGGTGTCGGCGGTCGAGCCGTCCCCGATCAGTCCGGTCCTGTTCTTCGGAGGCCGGGCAGCGGGCCTCTTTCCGTCGCCGCCCGGACCGCCGCCGGAGATATCCCCGTGCCCCGGTTTCTCTTTACCGAGGGGATCACAGCCGGAGAGCCCGATGGCGGCAGCGGCTCCCAGCCCGGCGCTCAGCAGGCCCCTTCGCTCGATCTCGCGCATATCTCCCCATCCGCGTCGTTCACCTCACACCGATACGACCGGCGAGGGCTTAGATGTCCGGAGTCGAACGGGGGTTCCGGAAATGGGAACAAAGATCGGGCGCACACGTCAGCGGCGGGTCGGGGACCAGGCGGCGTCCCGGTGGTGCGGGGGCGAGGCGGCACCCGGACGCACCGCGCACCGCCTCGCCCCTGAGGGCTGTCCCGCTAGGCGCCGAACGCCTTCGACTTGCCCTTCACCGGCTTCGCCCCCGCCAGCAGATGCGCCGGTACGAGATCCCGGGCCGGCTCCGAGTACGCGACCGACACGATCTTGTCGCCCAGGTACGTGAAGCTGGTCAGCGAGGCCAGCGTGCACTGCCGCCGCCGCGGGTCGTGCCACAGCCTGCGGCGTTCCACGAAGCTCCGCACGATCCAGATCGGCAGCTGGTGGCTGACGCACACCGCCTCGTGGCCGCGCGCGGCGTCCCGCGCCGCGTCCAGGGCACCCATCATCCGTACGACCTGCTCGACGTACGGCTCGCCCCAGGACGGGGTGAACGGGTTGGTCAGGTGCCTCCAGTTCCCCGGCCTGCGCAGCGCCCCGTCACCGACCCCGAAGGTCTTGCCCTCGAAGACGTTGGCCGCCTCGATGAGGCGCTCGTCGGTGGCCGTCTCCAGGCCGTGCGAGGAGGCGACCGGCGCGGCCGTCTCCTGGGCCCGCTCCAGCGGGGAGGAGGCGACGTGGGTGATGTCACGCTTGCCCAGGTGCTCGGCGACCCGGTCGGCCATCTGCTGCCCCAGCTCGGAGAGGTGGTAGCCGGTGCGCCGCCCGTAGAGCACGCCGTCCGGGTTGTGCACCTCTCCGTGGCGTACGAGGTGCACCACGGTCTTCTCCTCGCGGCTCGCGTCCCCGCTCATGCGGTGGCCTCCGCCGCGGCGCGCGCGGCGGCCGGCAGGGCGGCCGCGACGCGCTCGACGGCCGCCGTGTCGTGCGCGGTCGAGACGAACCAGGACTCGAAGGCGGACGGCGGCAGGTAGACGCCCTGCGCCAGCATCGAGTGGAAGAAGGCGGTGAAGCGGAAGGCTTCCTGCTTCTTCGCGTCCTCGTAGTCGCGGACCGGCTGATCGGTGAAGAAGACGGAGAACATGTTGCTCGCCGCCGACACCGTGTGGGCGACGCCCTCCTTGGTGAGCGCCTCGCCCACCAGCCCGCGCAGCTCGGCGGAGACCGCGTCGATCCTCGTGTACGCGGCGTCGTCCAGCAGCCGGAGCTGGGCGAGCCCGGCGGCGGTCGCGACCGGGTTCCCGGAGAGCGTGCCCGCCTGGTAGACGGGACCGGCCGGGGCGAGGTGCGCCATGACGTCGGCGCGCCCGCCGAAGGCGGCGGCGGGGAAGCCGCCGCCCATGACCTTGCCGAAGGTCATCAGGTCCGGGCGGACCCCGTCGACGCCGTACCAGCCGGCCTTGGAGGTGCGGAAGCCCGTCATGACCTCGTCGGAGATGTACAGCGCGCCGTTGGCCGCGCAGATCTCCTTGAGCCCGGCGTTGAAGCCATCCATGGGCGGTACGACGCCCATGTTGCCGGGCGCGGCCTCGGTGATCACGCAGGCGATCTCCCCGGGCCGCGCGGCGAACGCGGCCCGCACGGCCTCCAGGTCGTTGTACGGCAGCACGATCGTGTCGCCGGCCTGGGCACCCGTGACGCCGGGGGTGTCGGGCAGGCCGAGGGTGGCGACACCGGAACCGGCGGCGGCCAGCAGCGCGTCGACGTGCCCGTGGTAGCACCCGGCGAACTTCACGATCTTCGCGCGGCCGGTGAACCCGCGGGCCAGCCGGATCGCGGACATGGTCGCCTCGGTGCCGGACGACACCAGCCGCACCTGCTCCACCGGCTCGATCCGCGCGACGATCTCCTCGCCGAGCGCGACCTCGCCCTCACCCGGCGTACCGAACGAGGTGCCCCTGGTGACCGCGTCCTGGACAGCCGCGATGACCTCGGGGTGGGAATGGCCGAGAATCATCGGTCCCCACGAGCAGACGAGGTCGACATACTCGCGACCGTCGGCGTCGGTGAGGTACGGACCCGTACCGGACACCATGAACCTGGGCGTACCGCCCACGGCCCGGAAGGCTCGTACGGGAGAGTTCACGCCGCCGGGCGTCACGACGGACGCACGGTCGAACAGCGACTGCGAAACTGGGGCTTCGTATGAATACGCCACTTTGGTCCTGATCTGCGATTCGGGGGCGGGAGGCCGGGCCGGAAGTCCTGGCCATCGGTGAGCAAGGAGCGCACTCTCCTCGTATCACGAAAGGGCGTCAGCCCCCTCGCGTCTGCGAAACTGGGGCGTCATTAGGAAAAGCTCACACATGCCATGGTGTCAGAGGCCCGGACGGTCTTGCGGACAGGTGTTTCACCGCGCGCCCGTGGGGGAGGTCACTGAGACGATGATCGGGTTGCGCGGCCGGCGTTGCGTCTCCTAAGAAGTAGTCGGGTGGATGAGATATGCATCGCGGTGGCGGAGTGGGCGAAGGGATGGACGACCTGGGGCCCGAGCCTGCCCGACGAGGGCGGCACCGGCGCGAGGCGGAACGCGTGCAGGGTGCGCAGGCAGGGAACGCGAGAGGTCCCGGAAGCAGGAGCAGTGGCCGCGTGGGGGTGACCTACAAGTACTTCGGGGCCCCCGACGGGGCCACGGCAGCACGCGTACCCATTTCGATGCGCCCCGAGGAGCTCGGCGGTGACGAGCTCGGCATGGGCGGCATGTTCACGAAGATCAAGCCGGAGACGGTGGCGGCGATGGTCCTCACCGGCATACAGGGCATACCCCTGCACAAGGTCCCCCCGCTCGAACTGGTCGTCCTGCACCCGGACTACGCGGTGGTCAAGCTGCCCATGACGGTCGTCGACCCCCTGCGCGACGTGGGCGAGGAGTCGGTCGGCGCGGCGGCCTTCATCTGGTCGACGGTCCCGGACCGGGGCGGCCCCCGCGACGCGTACAACGTCTACCAGCTGCTCCACGAGTGGCAGGACTTCTCCTACCGGCTGCACGACGCGGGGCACCAGGCGTACTGCCTGGTGTGGCCCTGAGCCCGGAGCCGCACCGCCCGCCCCGCGACTGGGCTCCCCCTTCCGGCCCGGGACCAGTTGATTCGACGTGTGTCAACATAGACGCATGTCGAACACGAAGGCGTCGCCCCTGCTGGAGTCACCGGTCGCGCCGTGCTGCCCGCCCTTCTCGGAGCGCCCGCTGACCGCCGAGGAGTCCGTCCGCACGGCCACGATGTTCAAGGCGCTCGGCGACCCGGTGCGGCTGCGCCTCTTCTCGATGGTGGCGTCCCACGAGGGCGGCGAGGCGTGCGTCTGCGACATCTCCGACGTCGGGGTCTCCCAGCCGACCGTCTCCCACCACCTCAAGAAGCTCAAGGAAGCGGGTCTGCTCACCTCCGAGCGGCGCGGCACCTGGGTCTACTACCGGGTCGAGCCTTCCGTGGTCGCCGCGATGGGGCAGCTGTTGACCCCGAAGGGGTGAAGCCGCGTTCACCGCTCCCTGGAGGCTCGGGGACGGCGCCTGGTACACGACCTCGCCTGACGCCGGCGCGCCGCACCTGCGGGCGCTGCGCACTCCTCGGTCCTGAGCCGGACGCACCCGCCCATTGGGCTCTATCCGGCCACTTGTTGGCGGAAGTTACCTCTTCAGCCCATCCACCGAACGTGCCGATGTATCAATCACCGACACCGAGGGGACCCATCGTGCGCGACGTCCTGGCGACACTTGCCGTTCCCGTGCTGGTCCTCGTGAGCGGCGTCTACGCGGTGTGCGCCGGCTGGTGGCGGCGCCGTCACCCCGCGCCGCCCTCCCCGTACACCCGTCAAGCGCTGCGGCTGGCCGAGCGCGCGACGCTGGACCGGGCCGAGGACATCGTCGACGGGGCGTACGGGAGCCTGGCACCCCTCTACGGCGCCGCCCAGCCGCACCCCCGCCGCCCCGCCCCGCTGTCAGTGCCCCGCTCTACAGTTTTCGCATGGAGAGCACCGTGTCACCACAGCACGCCCCGGACCGGCCCGCCGCCCCGGTCCGGATCGTCCCCTGGTCCCAGGGGGACCTGGAACTGCTCCACCGGGCCAACGCACCGGAGCTGATGGATCACCTCGGCGGACCCGAGAGCGATGAGCAGCTGGCGCTCCGCCACGCCCGCTACACCCTGCTGAGCGCGGACCGCACGGGCAAGGGCCGCATGTACCGCGTCGTCCTGGCCGCCGACGGTGAGGACGCGGGCACGATCGGCTTCTGGCAGCGCACCTGGCAGGGCCAGGAGGTGTACGAGACGGGCTGGGCCGTCCTCCCCGGCTTCCAGGGCCTCGGCGTCGCGACCGCGGCGACGAGGGCGGTCGCCGCGGCGGCACGGGCCGAGCGCAGGCACCGCTACCTGCACGCCTACCCGTCCGTGGAGAACGGCGCGTCCAACGCGGTGTGCCGGAAGGCCGGCTTCGAGCTGCGGGGCACCTGCGAGCTGGAGTACCCGCCCGGCAACCCGATGCGGTCGAACGACTGGCGGCTGGACCTGGGCCCGGTGGACACCCCTGATGGCATCCTGACGGGGTGAACGGACCGGAGATCGGCCGCGACTGAGCGGCGGGTGCTGCTCTCCCGGGACCGGGGGCTGCTGCGCCGACGCGAGATCTGGGCGGGGGCGTATGTCCACAGCGACCGTCCGCAGGCCCAGCTCCGTGACGTACTCGGCCGCTTCGCACCGGTCCTCGCGCCGTGGACGCGGTGCACCGCGTGCAACGGGACGCTGGTGGACGCTGACAAGAGCGCGGTGAGCGGACGGCTGGAGCACGGCACGCAGCAGTCCTACGACGTGTTCGCCCGGTGCGCCGCGTGTGACCGGGTGTACTGGCGGGGAGCGCACCACGCGCGCCTGGAGACCATCGTCGCGGACGCCGTCCGCGAGTTCGGCGGACTTGGCACCGGGGCCCCGGCCTCCCGGTCCGACAACGCCGCCCCGGGCCGTTAGCGCGGTCCCGGGCCGGTAGCACCGTCCGACCCCGGTGGCACCGCCGGACACCTCAGAACGCGTACGCGTCCCCGGTGGCAGGCGCCAGCACCTCGTGCTCGTTGTTCCGCGGCGCCCGGTCGCGCACACCGCCGCTCCACACCGTGTCGACCCGCATGACCACCTCGGCGGGCCGGGACCCGAGCCGCAGATCCAGAGCGGCCCGGCGGATCTCCCCGTCCGCCGGCAACGGCCCCATCCGGCACAGCACCGTGCTGCGACCGCCCCGGAGGCAGCCCTGAGGCAGCCCCTGACTGCCCGCCAGGGGTGCGGAGAACCGCAGGCGCACCGTGACGTCCGCCAGATCCCACGGACCGCTGTTGGCACTCTCCAGCCGGACACCGAGCCGGTCCTCCCAGAGGGAGACGTGCCCGTGATGGGACACATCGGCCTCCGGCGCCAGGCCCGGCGCCACGGCCGGGACCACGGGCCGGGCCGCGGCCGGCGATCCGGCCCCCCACAACCCGGTCGCCGCCATCGCCACCGCGGCGGACACCCCCAGCAGAGCTCTACGCGTCGCTACCATGCGGTGAACATACCGATCACCCCCAATCGTCCGTATTTGCTGACCGGTTCGACGCGCCTCACCCCACCCGCACGGCCCACCGGACCCCGGCGTGAAACGCTCCTGTCATGCTCCTCGCACGCTCCGTCGCCCTCTTCGCCGTCGCCGCGCTCCTGGAGATCGGCGGGGCCTGGCTCGTCTGGCAGGGGGTCCGAGGCGGCGAGACGCACGGCGGGCGCGGCTGGGCCTGGATCGGCGCCGGCGTCATCGCCCTCGGCCTCTACGGCTTCGTGGCGACGCTCCAGCCGGACGGTGAGTTCGGCCGCATCCTCGCGGCGTACGGCGGCGTGTTCGTCGCCGGTTCGATCGCCTGGGGGATGGTCGCCGACGGGTACCGCCCGGACCGCTGGGACGTGACCGGCGCACTCGTCTGCCTGGCCGGCATGGCACTGATCATGTACGCGCCCCGCGGCCGGTAGCCCTCTCCTCCACCGGGGGCCCCAGAGCCGGTAGCCCCCTCCCCCACCGCCCCGCCGGCCTGCCTATCCTTGGCCCGTACCGCTCAGCCGTCCGAGGAGATCGCCATGGCCGCCACCCCCATCGCCGTCGTCACCGGCGCGAGCAGCGGCATCGGTGCCGCGACGGCCCGGCAGCTCGCCGCCGCCGGCTTCCGTGTCGTGCTCACCGCCCGCCGCGAGGACCGCATCGAGGCGCTCGCCGCGGAGATCATTGAAGCGGGGCACGAGGCGACGGCGTACGCGCTCGACGTCACCGACCGCGCAGCGGTCGACGAGTTCGCCACGGCCTTCCGCTCACTCGCCGTCCTCGTCAACAACGCGGGCGGCGCGCTCGGCGCGGACCCCGTCGCCACCGGCGACCCCGCGGACTGGCGCCAGATGTACGAGACGAACGTCATCGGCACCCTCAACGTGACCCAGGCCCTGCTGCCCGCCCTCACGGCGAGCGGCGACGGCACGGTCGTGATCCTGTCCTCCACCGCTGCCCTCTCCTCCTACGAGGGCGGCGGCGGCTACGTGGCGGCCAAGCACGGCGAGCACGTCCTCGCCGAGACCCTCCGCCTGGAGATCGTCGGCACCCCGGTCCGCGTCATCGAGGTCGCCCCCGGCATGGTCAGGACCGAGGAGTTCGCCACGACCCGCTTCCGCGGCGACACGGAGAAGGCGGCCAAGGTGTACGCGGGCGTCGACGCCCCCCTCACCGCGTCCGACGTGGCCGACACGATCACCTGGGCCGTCACCCGCCCCAGCCACGTCAACATCGACCTCCTGGTGGTCCGCCCCCGCGCCCAGGCTTCCAACACCAAGATCCACCGCACCCTCTGACCGCACGCCCCGACGCGAGGGAGCCCCGGACCGCCTGCGGCCCGGGGCTCAGCTGTGCCGCCGCGCGGGGCTCACCCCTTCACACACACGACCTGCTTCAGCTTGGCGACGACCTCGACCAGATCCCGCTGCTGCTCCATGACCTGCTCGATCGGCTTGTACGCCGCCGGGATCTCGTCCACGACGCCGGAGTCCTTGCGGCACTCCACGCCCCGCGTCTGGTCCTCCAGGTCCCGTGTCGTGAAGCGCCGCTTCGCCGCGTTCCGGCTCATCCGCCGGCCGGCGCCGTGCGAGGCCGAGTTGAACGACTTCTCGCTCCCGAGGCCCTTCACGATGTACGAGCCCGTCCCCATGGAACCGGGGATGATCCCGTAGTCCCCCGAACCGGCGCGGATCGCCCCCTTGCGGGTGACCAGCAGGTCCATGCCCTCGTACCGCTCCTCCGCCACGTAGTTGTGGTGGCAGCTGATCTCTTGCTCGAAGTCGACCCCGGCCTTCTTGAACTCCTTGCGGACGACGTCCTTGAGGAGCCCCATCATGATCGCGCGGTTGTACTTCGCGTACTCCTGCGCCCAGAACAGGTCGTTGCGGTACGCGGCCATCTGCGGGGTCCCCGAGACGAAGACCGCCAGATCCCGGTCGATCAGACCTTGGTTGTGCGGCAGGCCCTGCGCGACACCGATGTGGTGATCGGCCAGCTCCTTACCGATGTTCCGCGAGCCGGAGTGGAGCATCAGCCATACGGCACCGTCCGTATCGATGCACACTTCGCAGAAGTGGTTTCCGGAGCCGAGCGTGCCCATCTGCTTCGTAGCCCGTTCCTGACGGAATCTGACCGCGTCGGCGATCCCGTCGAACCGGCCCCAGAAGTCGTCCCAGCCCGCCGTGGGGAAGCCGTGCAGCTTCCTCGGCTCGACCATCTCGTCGTGCATGCCCCGGCCCACCGGAATGGCCTGCTCGATCTTCGACCGGAGCCGCGAGAGATCACCCGGCAGGTCGTTGGCCGTCAGGGACGTCTTCACCGCCGACATCCCGCAGCCGATGTCCACGCCCACCGCGGCGGGACAGACCGCGCCGTGCATGGCGATCACCGAACCCACGGTCGCGCCCTTGCCGTAGTGGACGTCCGGCATGACCGCGAGACCCTTGATCCAGGGCAGCGTGGCGACGTTGCGGAGCTGCTGCATCGCCCCGTCCTCGACCGACGCCGGATCGGCCCACATCCGGATCGGAACCTGCGCCCCCGGCACCTCTACATACGACATAACTCCTCTATTCCCCCGGAAAGTCTGAAAGCGCAAAACTGGCGCCAAGATCGGCAAACGCGTCAGCCGACCGGCATGCGCAGCGGCGCGTGCGATACACATTGTGTCCACCGGCCGCCAACGGGCGGCAACCTGTTTTCGTACCGAAGGGAGCCTGGGAGCGTGCGACACATGGCGTATGTACCCGGCGTCGCGCTCCTGGCAGCGCTGGCCGCCGGCTGTAGCGCGGGCTCGGACGGCACCGCGTCCGACGCGGACAGCAAGGCGGGCAGCCCCCTGGTCCCGGCCGCGCCGCCCGGCAGATACCGCACCCTGCCCGAACCGTGCCGCGCGGTTCCGCTCGCCACTCTCAGGGACCTCCTGCCGGGCGCCGCCGAACTGCCCGAGGACCAGCGGGAGAAGGTGTACGAGGGCACTGCCGCCGTCACCTACGACACCGACCGCAAGGTCGGCTGCCGCTGGAAGGCCGACTCCCCGGACATGTCCCGGAACCTCGTCATCGACTTCGAGCGCGTGGTGTCCTACGACCCCGCGGTGAGCGACGACACGCTGGCCGGCGAGGTCTACACGAGGAAGGAGAGCGCGGCCGGCCTCTCCCCCGCCGCGACGCCCGGCGCCGGGAAGAGCGCGGGTACGGCCACCCCCACCGACAGCACGGGCAGCGCAGGCAGCACCGGCACCTCTCCCACCACGGACACCCCCGAGACCTCTCCCGCTCCCGGCACCCCCGGCGCCCCCTCAGAGGGTCTCGAAGCGCGCGTCCTGGACAATCTGGGCGACACGGCCTTCCTGGACGATGTCCTCACCCGGGCGGGTTCCACCGCACAGCACCGCACGGTGAGCGTGGTGTTCCGCACATCGAACGTCATCGTGACCGTCCGGTACGCCGAGCAGCCGACCCTCGTCACCAAGGTCCCCGACAGCAGGGAACTACAGGAAAAGGCCCGGGCACTGGCCCGGAAGCTGGCCGAGACGCTCAGCGAGTGACCGCGGTCCGGCGGCCGGGACCGCGCCCCGCCCACCCCGGCGGGTCCGGCGGCCGAGGCGGCATCCGTCCACCGTCCGTCGTACCGTGGCCCTTCGGACCATCCGCACGGCCGTCCGCCGGACGACCGGCCCGCCCGACCCGCACGCCCCGCCCGACCCGCACGCCCCGCCCGACCCGCACGCCCCGCCCGACCGAAGACCCGCACGAGACCGCCGTGCCATCCGAGTGAAGGAACCATGCACCGATCAGCCCCGCGACTGTCCCGCATACTCGCCTGCGCCGCCGTCCCGGTGATGCTCGTCGTCGCCGGCTGCTCGTCGGACGACGGCAAGGAGAAGGCGGAGTCCGCCGCCGCCTCCGCCTCGGCGAGCGCGAAGCCGACGGCTCCGGTCGTCGAGCCCGCGAAGTTCTCCGAGCTGCCCGACCCGTGCAAGGCACTCGCGAAGAAGACCGTCTCGTCCCTGGTCCCCAAGGCCAAGGCCAAGGGCGGCACAGCCGGCAGGTCGAGCGACGTCAACGCCCGCGCCGGGTGCTCCTGGAACGGCCTCGACGACAACGGCGTCAAGGGCTCGCAGTACCGCTGGCTCGACGTGGGCTTCACCCGCTTCGACTCGGACCAGTCGCTCGGCAGCGGCGCCGAGCGTGCGACGGAGGACTACTCGAAGCAGGTCGCCAAGGCCCAGGCCACCGAGGGCGCGAAGAAGCTCAGCTCCGCGGCCGTCGACGGCATCGGCGAGCAGGCCACCGCCGTCACGTACGACCTCACCAAGACGAGCGAGGACTTCGAGTACGCGACGGTCGTCGCCCGCACGGGGAACGTCGTCGTCACCCTCACCTACAACGGCGCCGGTTACGCGGGCGCCAAGGCGCCGTCCGCGGCCGACATCCTGAAGGGTGCCGAGAAGGCGGCGAAGGAGGCGGTCGCCTCGGTCGCCACCGCCAACGCGGCCCCGGCGGCCGACAAGGACACGGGCTCCTCCGCCCCCAAGGTCCCGGCCACGGGCAAGTCGTCCGCCAAGCCGGCCACGCCGTCCGCCAAGCCGTCCAAGTCCTCCGCCAAGTCGACGGCCAGGTCCTAGCCGGCGCCGCACTCCGGCGAGGCCCAACCCCCTTGCCGCAGAAGCCTGTTGGAAGCCCGGCCTCCCCTGGAGGGCCGGGCTTCCCCCCTCCCCGCGCAACAACTGCCCGGCGTGTGTGCCAGGCTGTGCCCTCGCCGGGCGTCCGAAGTCGGGCGGCCGGGCAGCAGCCCAGGACAGAGAGTCGGAGAGGGGATCGCGCGTGGCCGCGATGCAGCTGACACGCACGCACCGGATACTCATCGGAGTCGTCGTCGCCGGTGCGGTGCTCATCGCCGCGATCGGATTCGCCGGTTCGTACGCGGCCGTCCGTGAGCTGGCCGTGGAGAAGGGCTTCGGCTCGTTCTCCTACGTCTTCCCGATCGGCATCGACGCGGGCATCTGCGTCCTGCTCGCCCTCGACCTGCTGCTGACGTGGATGCGCATCCCGTTCCCGCTGCTGCGCCAGACCGCCTGGCTGCTGACCGCCGCGACGATCGCCTTCAACGGCGCCGCGGCCTGGCCCGACCCCCTGGGCACGGGCATGCACGCGGTGATCCCGATCCTGTTCGTCGTCTCCGTCGAGGCCGCCCGCCACGCCGTGGGCCGGATCGCGGACATCACGGCCGACAAGCACATGGAAGGCGTACGCCTCACCCGCTGGCTGCTCTCCCCGATACCCACGTTCAAGCTGTGGCGCCGGATGAAGCTGTGGGAGCTGCGCAGTTACGAGCAGGTCATCAAGCTCGAACAGGACCGGCTGATATACCAGGCCCGCCTCCAGGCCCGGTACGGCCGCGGCTGGCGCCGCAAGGCCCCCATCGAGTCACTGATGCCGCTGCGCCTGGCGAAGTACGGCGTCCCGCTCGCCGAGACCGCCCCGGCGGGACTCGCCGCCGCGGGCATCGAACCGGCCCTGCTGCCGCCGGTCGCGCCCGCCCAGCCCAAGGCCGAACTCCCGTACACCCCGCCCCAGAACCACCACGAGCAGCACGAGCACCAGCAGGGCAACGACCCGGAGTCCGAGCGAGGCCGGGACAACGGTCCCGCACAGGGCCATCAGCAGGACTTCGAGCAGCCTCAGCCCCACGAGCAGCACCCGCAACAGCAGCAGTCGCAACTCAGTCACGAGAGCCCCTGGTTCGCGGCACCCCAGGTGCCGGAGGGCGCGTACGAGGGTGCGTACAACCCGCAGTACGTCGAAGGTCTCGAACCCACCCCGGTCATGATCCCCTCGGGCCCCGCCGGCCGCACCCGGCCCCTCGGTGACGTGGGCACGATCGGCGCGGTCCCGCATCCCCGCGCTGCCCAGCCCCAGTCCGCGCCTCAGCCCGCGCCGCAGCAGCCGCAGGAACCCCAGCAGGACCCGCTGGAGTGGGCGCAGGAGGACGAGGCGTTCGCCGACATCGCGTACGAGGCGTTCTCGGCCTTCGTGCAGCAGAACAACGACTACCCGAGCGTCGAGGCCCTGGACATATACGTCGCGGACAGCCGCGACATCCGCCACCCGCGCAGCGCCGCTCTGATCCGCCGCCTGATGCCGGAGTTCAAGAACCGCCACCACTCGCTGCTCGCCGAGGACCACATCGCGTAAGCCACACGCACCGCGCACGACGACGGAGGGCCGTCACCCGCATCCCGGGTGACGGCCCTCCGCTCCCACACCTCGCGCACCTACGCGCCGAGCAGCCTGCGCACCCGGTCCGCCCCCACCGCGAGCAGCAGCGTGGGCAGCCGCGGCCCGGTGTCGCGGCTGACCAGCAGCCGGTACAGCAGCGCGAAGAACGACCGCTGGGCCACCTTCAGCTCGGGGGTCGGCCTCGCGTCCGCCTCCAGTCCGGCCAGCACCTTCGGTACGCCGTAGACGAGCGTGGTCAGCCCGTCGAGCGACCAGTGCGAGTCCAGCCCTTCCAGGAGGAGCCGCAGCGACTCGCGCCCCTGCTCGTCCAGCGAGCCGAGGAGTTCCTTGTCCGGCTCGTCGCGGACGATGGTGCGCGCCTCGGCCGGGACCTGGCTGGTGATCCAGTCCTCGGCGCGGTCCAGGCGGGGCCGCACCTCGTCCAGCGAGGTCAGCGGGGTCTCCGGGTCCAGCTCGCTCAGGATGCGGAGCGTCTGGTCCTCGGCTCCGGCCGTGATGTCGGCGACCGAGGCGAGGGTGCGGTACGGCAGGGGGCGCGGGGTGGCCGGCAGCTCACCGGCGGCCGTGCCCACGGCCCGGGCGTACGCCGCCGCGTCGGCCGGCAGCACGGAGCCTTCGGCGACCTTGCGCGCCAGCGAGTCCCACTCGTCGTACAGCCGCTGGATCTCCTGGTCGAAGGCGATCTTGAAGGACTGGTTGGGCTTGCGGCGCGCGTACAGCCAGCGCAGCAGCGGCGCTTCCATGATCTTCAGCGCGTCGGCGGGCGTCGGGACGCCGCCCTTGCTGGAGGACATCTTCGCCATGCCGGAGATCCCGACGAACGCGTACATCGGTCCGATCGGCTGGACGCCGCCGAAGACCTCGCGCACGATCTGGCCGCCGACGACGAACGAGGAGCCGGGCGAGGAGTGGTCGACACCGCTCGGCTCGAAGATCACGCCTTCGAACGCCCAGCGCATCGGCCAGTCGACCTTCCAGACCAGCTTGCCGCGGTTGAACTCGCTCAGCCGGACGGTCTCCGCGAACCCGCAGGCCGAGCAGGTGTAGTTCAGCTCGGTGCTGTCGTCGTCGTAGGAGGTGACGACGGTGAGGTCCTTCTCGCAGTTGCCGCAGTAGGGCTTGTACGGGAAGTAGCCGGCGGTGTTGCCGCTGCCGTCGTCCTCCTCCGCCGCGCCGGAGCCCTCGGCGGCCTCCAGCTCGGCCTCGTCGGCCTTCTTCTGCTGCTGCGGCTTCCTGCCGCCCTTGGCCGCCGCGCCCGGGTCCTTCTTCGTCCGGTAGCGGTCCAGGACCGCGTCGATGTCACCGCGGTGCTTCATCGCGTGCAGGATCTGCTCGCGGTAGGTGCCCGCGAGGTACTGCTCGGTCTGGCTGATCGCGTCGTACTCGACACCCAGTTCCTCCAGCGCCCCGGTCATGGCCGCCTTGAAGTGCTCGGCCCAGTTCGGGTACGCGGAGCCCGCCGGGGCGGGCACCGACGTCAGCGGCTTGCCGATGTGCTCGGCCCAGGTCTCGTCCACGCCGGGGACGCCGGCCGGCACCTTGCGGTAGCGGTCGTAGTCGTCCCAGGAGATCAGGTGCCGGACGGTGAGGCCCCGGCGGCGGATCTCGTCGGCGACCAGGTGCGGGGTCATCACCTCGCGGAGGTTGCCGAGGTGGATGGGGCCGGAGGGGGACAGACCGGAGGCGACGACGACCGGTTTGCCAGGTGCACGACGCTCCGATTCGGCGATGACATCGTCCGCGAAGCGGGAGACCCAGTCGGTCTCGGTGCTGGTCTGACTCTCGGCCACGGTCGGCACGTCCTTCTCTCACGTAGGTCCCGTCGGGGGGCGCCGCCCATTCTCCCAGGTACCGGCGACAGCGCGAAAACGGCTTTCCCCCGCGTGGGATACTTGGCCGATCCCCTGTACCCCTACGGAAACGGCAGCCAGCTGATGGCCTCGGTCACTTCCCTCGCTTCCACGCTCCAGCAGCAGCTGGCGGACGCCCTGACGGCAGCACTGCCGGATGCCGGCACCGCGGACCCGCTGCTGCGCCGAAGCGACCGGGCCGACTTCCAGGCCAACGGCGTCCTCGCGCTCGCCAAGAAGCTCAAGGGCAATCCGCGCGAACTCGCCTCCCAGGTCACGGCAGCCCTCCCGGCGGGCGGTCCGGTCAAGGACATCGAGGTGTCGGGCCCCGGCTTCCTCAACATCACCCTGACGGACCGGGCGATCACCGAGACGCTCGCCGCCCGCGCCTCGGACGGCGAGGGCCGCCTCGGCGTCCCGTCCGCCGCGGACCCGGGCACGACGGTCATCGACTACGCCCAGCCGAACGTGGCGAAGGAGATGCACGTCGGCCACCTGCGGTCGGCCGTCATCGGCGACGCGATGGTGCGGATTCTGGAGTTCACCGGCGAGAACGTGGTCCGGCGCCACCACATCGGCGACTGGGGCACCCAGTTCGGCATGCTCATCCAGTACCTGACCGAGCACCCGCACGAGCTGGACCGCCGGGACGGCGCCGACGACGGCGAGGCCGCCATGTCGTCGCTGAACCGCCTCTACAAGGCGTCGCGGGTCCTCTTCGACTCCGACGAGGAGTTCAAGGCCCGCTCCAGGGACCGGGTCGTGGCGCTCCAGGCGGGCGATCCGCAGACGCTGGCCATGTGGCAGCGCTTCGTGGACGAGTCGAAGATCTACTTCTACTCCGTCTTCGACAAGCTCGACATGGACATCCACGACCCCGACGTGGTCGGCGAGTCCGGCTACAACGACATGCTTGAGGAGACCTGCCGGATTCTGGAGGAGACGGGCGTCGCCGTCCGCTCCGAGGGCGCGCTGTGCGTGTTCTTCGACGACGTGAAGGGCCCCGACGGCAACAAGGTCCCGCTGATCGTCAAGAAGACCAACGGCGGTTACGGCTACGCGGCCACCGACCTCTCCGCGATCCGCGACCGGGTGCGGAACCTCAAGGCCGACAGCCTGGTGTACGTCGTGGACGCCCGGCAGTCGTTGCACTTCAAGATGGTCTTCGAGACGGCCCGCCGCGCGGGCTGGCTCGGCGAGGGCGTCAAGGCGCACCAGCTGGCCTTCGGCACGGTGCTCGGCAAGGACGGCAAGCCGTTCAAGACCCGTGAGGGCGAGACGGTCCGGCTGGTGGACCTGCTGGACGAGGCGATCGACCGGGCGACCGCGGTGGTCCGGGAGAAGGCCGCGAAGGTCGGCCTCACGGAGGAGGAGATCGTCGAGAACGGCCGGTACGTCGGCATCGGCGCCGTGAAGTACGCCGACCTCTCCACGTCAGCCGTCCGGGACTACAAGTTCGACCTGGACCAGATGGTGTCGCTGAACGGCGACACGTCGGTGTACCTCCAGTACGCGTACGCGCGTATCCGCTCCATCCTGCGCAAGGCGGGCGACGCCCGGCCGGTGGCGCACCCGGAGCTGGAGCTGGCCCCGGCCGAGCGCGCGCTGGGTCTGCACCTGGACCAGTTCGGCGAGGTCCTGGCCGAGGTGGCCGCCGGTTACGAGCCGCACAAGCTGGCCGCGTACCTCTACCAGCTGGCGTCGCTCTACACGACGTTCTACGACCAGTGCCACGTGCTCAGCGAGGACAACCCCGCCGAGGTGGTCGAGAACCGGCTCTTCCTCTGCGACCTGACGGCCCGCACCCTGCACCAGGGGATGGCGCTGCTCGGCATCCGCACGCCCGAGCGCCTCTGAGCGCTCTCGCCCCCCGTCCACGGCGAAGGCCATCAGACGGGGGCGGGGACGGGGGAAGCCTGCGGGCTACTGGGGCTGCCCCAGCCCCCAGCCCGACACGTCGGCCAGCCGGCCGCGCCACAGCGGCATCGACACGGTGTTCACGGAGCCGACCACCAGCGTCGCGTCCCGCAGGTGAATCCACCGGGGCAGCTGGGTGTCGTCCCCGGCCCTCATCTCCTTGATCCCCTGGTCCACCGTCTCGGGGAACTCGGCGATCAGGTTGGCCGCCTCGCCCTCCACCTGGCGCAGGGTCCTCGCCCACTCCGCCTTCCACGCCTCGTGGCCGATGATGTCTCCGTACAGCACCCCGCTGGGGACGTTGAGCGTGATCGGCAGGCTCGACCGCAGCTCGCGGTCGAGGAGCTGGATCAGCAGTTGGAGCTGGAGGTCGGGGAACGGCTCGGTGATCACCGATGCCGGTCCCTGCGACGTCCCGGCGAACTCGCTCATGGGTATCCCTTCGGCGCGAGAGCACGATGGCGCACATTCTGAGACGTCATCTGCCCGGACCCGGTCCTGACACACCCGCACCGCACCGGAGACCCGCTGCCGAGGCCCCCCGTACCGCCGCCTGTCTCAGAGGTACCGGCGTATCGGCACGACCGCGGCCTCACGGGCCCGTTGCGTCCACGCCCGGCGCTTCCACCGGTCCGGCCGGATCAGCTGGCTCTGCCTCAGGTCGTCCTCGAAGTGCGAGTCGAGCGTGCCGGTGAGCTCCGGGTCCAGCACGGCCAGCATGACTTCTTCGTCGTGGTCGAGCGAGCGCCGGTTGAAGTTGGTCGAGCCGATCAGCGAGGCAACGTTGTCGACCGTCATCACCTTGGCGTGCATCATCGTCGGCTGGTACTGGTAGATCTTCACCCCGCAGTCGGTGAGCTCCTCGTAGTGGTACTGCCCGGCGAGCTGGCAGACCCGTTTGTCGGTGTGCGGTCCCGGCAGCAGGATCTCCACCGTGACACCGCGCCGCGCCGCCGCGCAGAGCAGCTCGACGAAGTAGGTGTCGGGTGCGAAGTAGGCGGTGCAGACCCGCACGCGCTCCTCGGCGGACTCCAGCATGACCCGGAACAAGGTCTGCATGTCCTGCCATCCGTAGCTGGCCGAGCCCCGCACCACCTGGACCACCGCGTCGCCCTCCGGCGGATGGTCGACGAACCGGTCGTGCTCGTCGAACAGATCCGTGTGGCACTCCGCCCAGTTCTGCGCGAACGCGGCGGCCAGGCCGTCCACGGCGGGCCCGCGCAGCCGCACGTGCGTGTCGCGCCACTCGTGCTCGTTACGGGCGTCGCCGCACCACTCCTCGGCGATCCCGACCCCACCGGTGAACGCCGTCGTCTCGTCGACGACGAGCACCTTGCGGTGGCAGCGGTGGTTCTGCTTGAACGGCGACAGGTGCAGGGGCTTGCGGAACCACGCGACCTTCACCCCGGCCTCGCTCATCATGTCCAGCTGGCCCTGCTCTATGAGCCGGCTGCCGAACCCGTCGAGCAGCAGCCGCACCCGTACACCGGCGCGGGCCCGCTCGGCGAGCGCCTCGGCGAAGTCCCTGGCTATGTCACCGCGCCAGTACACGAACGTCATCATGTCCACGGTGTGCTCGGCGTCACGGATGGCGCCCAGCATCGCGGCGAAGATCGCGTCACCGTTACGGAACGGGACCAGCGCGTTGCCTTCGGACGCCGCGATGCCGATCAGCCGCTCCAGCCGCCGTCGCAGGCGGAGCGCACGCCGCGTCAACACGGCCGGGTCCGGGTCGCCAGGCGTCCCGGTCGTTCGTTCTGCTCTGTCTTCGATACTGCTGGACATGATCCACCTGATAGGCACGAGAGGGCTTGGCATCCGCCGCTGCGGCTGGGCGACTCTACCCGGGGTCCGCGACGAGGAGGTGCGCCAGGGACAGCAGACGGAGGGCGAGACCGAGCTGCTGGTCCTGGAGATGGTCCAGGCCACCGGGCGTACGGTCCTGCTCGACACGGTGTCCACCGCCCGGAGGGACGTGACCGAACTCGCACCACACAACCTTGCCCGGATCGCGCCCGCCTACTCCCCACCGGTCGGCGATCTCGGACACGAGCAGCAGCCCGCGCCCCGACTCGCCCTCCGGCTCCCGCACCTCCGGCTCACCGCCGCCGCTGTCGTGGACCTCCACCCGCAGCACCCTGCCCTCCGCGCGCAGCAGCAGGCGCACCTGGTATCCGCGCCCCGGCGGCACCCCGTGCACCAGCGCGTTGGTGGCCAGCTCGCTCACACAGAGCACCACGTCGTCCTGGCGCGCCCCGAACCCCCAGTCGGTGGCCGCCGTTCCCGCGAACTCCCGTGCCGCCGCGACCGATCGGCGATCCCGCCGGTAGAACCGCTCGCGCAGCAGCGAGAGGTGCATCGTCTCATTCATGGGACGAGAGTCACAGTCTGTGACTAGTCTTGAGCAGTGCGTGCACCCGTACAGATTTCTTGTACGGGTCGCTCATGCGTGAAGTACGGACGAGTGTGGGGAATGGGAGCGTATGCACCCCAGGAAGCGGCAGCGCAAGAACGCGTCGGCGATGAAGCTCGTAGGCAAACTGGTCGGCGTGTTCCGCGTCGCCGCCAATCTGACCCAGGCCCAGCTGGCTGAGCTGGTCGGCCTCCAGGTGGAGACGATCGCCTCCATCGAGCAGGGCAGACGGGCGCTGCTGCCCGATCTGGCACGCCAGTTGGACCGGCTGCTGGACACGAAGGGCGCGCTGGAGACGGCGGTGGAGAACATGCCGGAGGTGGACCTGATCCCGGCGTGGGCGGAGGAGTACATGGACCTGGAGCGGGCGGCGGTCGCGCTGTGCTTCTTCGCGAACCAGGTTCTGCCTGGGCTGCTCCAGACCGAGGACTACGCCCGTGCCGTCTTCGACAGTCGAGTCCCTACTTTCAGCGGGGAAGAGATCGACGTTCATATCTCCAAACGGCTGAAGCGTCAGGAGATCCTGCGCCGCGACGTGCCCCCGACCACCAGTTTCGTCCTCTCGGAGGCCATCCTGCGAGACCGCCTCGGCGGCGACGAGGTGTACCGGGAGACTTTGCTCCACCTTCGCGACTGCGCCGGCCTCCCGGGCATCACCCTCCAGATCATGCCCTCGGGCAGGGAGTCGCACGCAGGGCTCGACGGGCCGTTCATTCTGGTGGAGACGCCGGACTATCAGCGCATTGCCTACACCGAAACCCAGCGCGGCAGCCACCTCGTTGCAGACCCCGATGAGGTCAGCATCCTGTCCCAGAAATATGCGATGCTGCGTACGCAGGCCCTCAACACCGAGGGGACGAGGGACCTGTTGGACGAGCTGCTAGGAGAGCAATGAGCACCGCACTTGAGTGGTTCAAGTCGAGCTACAGCGGCAGCGAGGGCGGCGAATGCCTGGAAGTCGCATACGACTGGCGCAAGTCGAGCTACAGCGGCGACGAAGGCGGGCAGTGCGTCGAGATCGCCGCCCACCCCACCGCCATCCACGTCCGGGACTCCAAGAACCCCGAGGGTCCCGTTCTCGACCTGACACCGGCCTCCTGGGCCGCGTTCACCGGCTTCGCCGCCGGCCGCCGACTGCTCTGAGCCCCACGGGAGAGCTACCACCACCATGGCTGTCATCCACCCCACCACACTGACGCCCACCAAGCTGGAACTCCTCACCTCCTGGCTGCCCGCACAGCCCTGGTACCGGGGCGAGGGGCGGCCCGAGCTGGCCCCGGCCGGCGGCTTCCGGCTGGACGACCCGGAGGGTGAGGTCGGCATCGAGTTCATGGTGGTCACCGACGCCTCGGGCGCCCGGCCGGTGACGTACCAGGTGCCGTGCAGCTATCGCGGCGCGCCGATCGTGGGCGGCGACGAGGCCCTCATCGGCACCACCGAGCACGGGGTGCTGGGGCAGCGGTGGGTGTACGACGGGGCGCACGACCCGGTGCTCGTCGCCCAGCTGTTCGCGCTGCTCATCGGCAAGGCCGAGCCGCAGATGCAGAGCACGAGCGCCGCCGCCGACCCGTCCGTCACCGGCTGGATCGCGGAGCCGGTCCCCGGTGCGGCGCTCTCGTCCACGATCGTGAGCGACGACCCGGAGGGTACGGACCTCGTCGTGGAGACGGCGGATGACGGGTGTCGGCTGGGCATCCACCTCAACCGCGTGCTCCAGCCCGGCGGCAACCCCGGTGGCCCGGCACTGGGCCACCTCACCGCGGACGCCCCGCTGCCCGACGGCACCATGGCCCGCACGGTGTTCGCCGTCGTCCACGCCCACCCGTAGACCCCGGGCTCCGTGCTGATGGCTCGGGCCCCCCGAGCCATCAGCACAGCCGCGGCAAGGCCGTCCGGCGACCGCTCAGCCGCGCCCGAGCCGCTGCGCGACCTCGGTCGCCCAGTACGTCAGGATCATCTGCGCGCCCGCGCGGCGGATGCCCGTCAGGCTCTCCAGGATCGCGGCGTCCCGGTCGATCCAGCCCCGCTCGGCGGCGGCCTCGATCATCGCGTACTCACCACTGATCTGGTACGCGGCCACCGGCACGTCCACCGCGTCGGCGACCTTGGCGAGGATGTCGAGGTAGGGCCCGGCCGGCTTCACCATGACCATGTCGGCGCCCTCGTCGAGGTCGAGCGCCAGTTCGCGCAGCGACTCGCGGGTGTTCGCCGGGTCCTGCTGGTACGTCTTGCGGTCGCCCCTGAGCGAGGAGCCGACCGCCTCGCGGAACGGCCCGTAGAACGCGGACGAGTACTTCGCGGTGTAGGCGAGGATCGACACGTCCTCGTGCCCGGTCTGGTCCAGCGCGTCACGCACGACGCCGACCTGGCCGTCCATCATGCCGCTGGGGCCGACCACATGGGCCCCGGCGTCCGCCTGGACCTGGGCCATCTCGGCGTACCGCTCCAGCGTCGCGTCGTTGTCGACCCGGCCGTCCTCGGTCAGCACCCCGCAGTGGCCGTGATCGGTGTACTCGTCCAGGCAGAGGTCGGACATGACCACGAGCTCGTCGCCGACCTCTTCCCGTACCCCGCGCAGAGCACGCTGGAGGATGCCGTCCGGGTCGGTGCCCGCCGTGCCCGTGGCGTCCTTCTTCTCGTCCAGCGGGACGCCGAAGAGCATGATCCCCGAGACCCCGGCCGACACCGCTTCCACGGCGGCTTTGCGCAGGGTGTCCAGGGTGTGCTGCTGCACGCCGGGCATGGCCGAGACGGCGACCGGCACGTCGATGCCCTCGCGCACGAACGCGGGAAGGATCAGGTTCGCCGGGTGGAGCCGGGTCTCGGCGACCATGCGTCGCATCACGGGCGTCGTCCGCAGCCGCCGGGGGCGGGAGCCGGGGAAGTTTCCGTACACAGTCATCCTTCGACGATAGACCCGCGCACCCCGCCGTCTTACCGACACCCGCGCCGGGAAACGGGGCGGGGGTCCGGCCGCCGAAGCGACCGGACCCCCCGCTACCCCATGACCCGGCGTGTCAGGTCGTCGTACGACGTCTGCGCGCACCCGGACGCCGCTCGCTCGGCCGGGTCACCGGGTCACCGGCCTCCTTGGCCGCGTCCCTGCGCTGCGCGCCGAACGCCGCGAGCGCCTCGGCCAGCTTGTGCACCGACGGCTCGGGCGACAGCACGTCGACCCGCAGGCCGTGCTCCTCGGCGGTCTTCGCCGTGGCCGGGCCGATGCAGGCGATGACCGTCACGTTGTGCGGCTTGCCCGCGATGCCGACCAGGTTGCGCACGGTCGACGACGAGGTGAAGAGCACCGCGTCGAAGCCGCCGCCCTTGATGGCCTCACGCGTGTCGGCGGGCGGCGGCGAGGCGCGGACCGTGCGGTACGCGGTGACGTCGTCGACCTCCCAGCCCAGCTCGATGAGCCCGGCCACCAGGGTCTCGGTGGCGATGTCGGCGCGCGGCAGGAAGACCCGGTCGATCGGGTCGAAGACCGGGTCGTAGGGCGGCCAGTCATCCAGCAGCCCGGCGGCGGACTGCTCACCGGACGGCACGAGGTCCGGCTTCACACCGAAGTCGATCAGCGCGGCGGCCGTCTGCTCACCGACGGCCGCGACCTTGATCCCGGCGAAGGCACGGGCGTCGAGCCCGTACTCCTCGAACTTCTCCCGGACCGCCTTCACGGCGTTGACCGAGGTGAAGGCGATCCACTCGTAGCGGCCCGTCACCAGGCCCTTGACCGCGCGCTCCATCTGCTGGGGCGTACGCGGCGGCTCGACGGCGATCGTCGGCACCTCGTGGGGCACGGCGCCGTAGGACCGGAGCTGGTCGGAGAGCGAGGCCGCCTGCTCCTTGGTGCGCGGCACGAGCACCTTCCAGCCGAACATCGGCTTGGACTCGAACCACGCGAGCTGCTCACGCTGGGCGGCGGAGCTGCGCTCCCCGACCACGGCTATGACGGGCTGGTGCCCGTCCGGCGAGGGGAGCACCTTCGTCTGCTTGAACAGCTGGGCGATCGTCCCGAGGGTCGCCGTCCAGGTGCGCTGGCGGGTCGTCGTACCGGCGATCGTGACGGTCAGCGGGGTGTCGGGCTTGCGGCCCGCCGAGACCAGCTCACCCGCGGCGGCGGCCACCGAGTCGAGCGTCGTGGAGACGACGGCCGTGGCATCGCTCGCGCCGACCTCGGCCCAGCAGCGGTCCGAGGCGGTACGGGCGTCCACGAACCGGACGTCGGCGCCCTGCTCGTCGCGCAGCGGCACCCCGGCGTACGCGGGCACGCCCACGGCGTTGGCGACACCGGGTACGACCTCGAAGGGCACTCCGGCGGCGGCGCAGGCGAGCATCTCCGCGCCCGCGTTCCCGTCCAGGCCGGGGTCGCCCGAGATCGCTCGGACGACCCGCCTGCCACCCTTCGCGGCCTCCATGACAAGATTGGCCGCGTCCCTGAGAACGGGCACCCCGACGGCTGTTGACGAAGCGTCAACAACCGGCAGCTCAGGCGTGCTTACGCCGGTCCGCGCATGGCGGCGGACGACGTCGAGAACATGCGGTTCGGCGACGAGGACGTCCGCTCGCGCGAGCGCCTCGACGGCGCGCAGAGTCAGCAGTCCCGGGTCGCCGGGACCGGCGCCGAGGAAGGTGACGTGCCCTGCGGGCAGGACAGGAAAGTCGGATGCGGCGGGGCCGGTGGGGCTCAAAGTGCTCGCTCCCCCATAAGACCGGCCGCACCCTTGGCGAGCATCTCGGCCGCGAGTTCGCGACCGAGGGCCGCCGCGTCGTCGTGCGACGTGGGGACGGGACCGGTGGTGGACAGCTGTACCAGGGCGGAACCGTCGGTGGAACCGACGACTCCGCGCAGGCGCAGCTCGTTGACAGTCTGACCGTCGGCCAGGAGGTCGGCCAGCGCACCCACGGGTGCGGAGCAGCCGGCCTCCAGGGCGGCGAGCAGGGCACGCTCGGCGGTCACGGCGGCCCGGGTGTACGGGTCGTCGAGCTCGGCGAGCGCGGCGGCGAGGTCCGTGCTGGTCGCAGCACATTCGATCGCCAGTGCTCCCTGACCGGGAGCGGGCAGAACGGTGTCGACCGACAGGAAGTCGGTCACCTCGCCGGTCCGGCCGAGGCGGCTGAGCCCTGCGGCGGCGAGTACCACCGCGTCGAGCTCCCCGCTCCGTACGAAGCCGATACGCGTATCGACGTTGCCCCGGATCGGCACGGTCTCGATGTCGATGCCGTGGGACCTGGCGTACGCGTTGAGCTGCGCCATGCGGCGCGGCGAACCCGTGCCGACGCGGGCGCCGGGCGGCAGCTGCGCGAAGGTCAGCCCGTCCCGCGCCACCAGCACGTCGCGCGGGTCCTCGCGCTCCGGCACGGCGGCCAGGACGAGACCTTCGGGCTGGGCCGTCGGCAGGTCCTTGAGCGAGTGGACGGCGAAGTCCACCTCGCCGCGCAGGAGGGCCTCGCGCAGCGCGGTGACGAATACGCCGGTCCCGCCGATCTGCGCGAGGTGCTCCTTGGAGGTGTCTCCGTACGTGGTGATCTCGATGAGCTCGACGGCACGCCCGGTCACCTCCCTGACCGCTTCCGCGACCAGGCCGGACTGCGCCATGGCGAGCTTGCTGCGGCGGGTTCCCAGCCGGAGCGGTGCCCGGGCCGGCGCGCCCGGGATGAGTTGTCGGTCATGACCGCCCTCTATTCGGGTCGTTCAGGTCTGCCCGGGAGACGGCGGCGACCGTCTGCGGGTCAAGGTCGAAGAGTTCCCGCAGCGCGTCGGCGTACCCGGCGCCGCCGGGCTCGCTGGCGAGCTGCTTGACCCGCACGGTGGGCGCGTGCAGGAGTTTGTCGACGACGCGGCGCACGGTCTGGGTGATCTCCGCGCGCTGCTTCTCGTCCAGATCGGGGAGGCGGCCGTCCAGCCGTACCAGCTCACCGGCGACCACGTCGGCCGCCATGGTGCGCAGGGCGACGACGGTCGGGGTGATGTGCGCGGCGCGCTGGGCGGCGCCGAAGGCGGCGACCTCGTCGGCGACGATGGTGCGCACCTGGTCCACGTCGGCGGCCATCGGGGCGTCCGCCGACGCCTCGGCGAGCGACTCGATGTCGACGAGGCGCACACCGTCGACGCGGTGGGCCGCGCCGTCGATGTCACGGGGCATGGCGAGGTCGAGCAGGGCGAGCCGGACGGGGCCCGGGTTCTGGGCGGGCACGGTGGCCCGGGGTACGGCCCGGTCCCGCGCGGCTGCGCCGTTCTCCACCCAGGCGGCGTGCTGGTCCAGCTCCGCGGTGGTGGCGAGGGGGGCGGCGGGCGCCTCGGCGGCGGTGTCCAGGGCCACTCCGAGCGCGTCGGCGACGGCCTCGGCGGTCAGCACGAGTCCGGTCGCTCCGGTGCAGGAGACGACGACGTCGGCACGGGTCAGTTCACCGGGGACGGCGGCCATCTCCACGGCACGGGCCGCGGTGCCGCTCTGTCCGAGGATCTCCACGAGCCGGTCGGCGCGGGCCCTGGTGCGGTTGGCGACGACGATCTCGGCGACACCGGTCCGGGCCAGGGTGGCGGCGGCGAGCGAGGACATCGAACCGGCGCCGATCACCAGGGCGCGCTTGCCGCCCGCCCAGCCGGTGACGTCCCCGCCCTCGGCGAGCTGTTCGAGGCCGAAGGTGACGAGCGACTGCCCGGCCCGGTCGATCCCGGTCTCGCTGTGTGCGCGCTTGCCGACCCGCAGGGCCTGCTGGAAGAGGTCGTTGAGCAGCCGCCCCGCGGTGTGGAGCTCCTGCCCCAGCGCGAGGGCGTCCTTGATCTGGCCGAGGATCTGGCCCTCGCCCACGACCATGGAGTCCAGGCCGCAGGCCACCGAGAAGAGGTGGTGGACCGCCCGGTCCTCGTAGTGCACGTAGAGATAGGGAGTGAGCTCGTCGAGACCGACCCCGCTGTGCTGGGCGAGCAGGGTGGACAGCTCGGCGACGCCCGCGTGGAACTTGTCCACGTCCGCGTACAGCTCGATGCGGTTGCAGGTGGCCAGCACGGCCGCCTCGGTCGCGGGCTCCGCGGCGAGGGTGTCCTGCAACAGCTTGGCCTGGGAGTCGGCGGCCAGCGAGGCCCGCTCCAGGACGGAGACGGGGGCGCTGCGGTGGCTCAGACCTACGACGAGGAGACTCATGCCGGCATCACGGCGGGCACGTCCCCGTCGGGTCCCTTCCGGCTGGCGGGGGTGGCGCGCAGGGGAGGCGCGTCGGCCTGCTCGGCGTTGTTCCCCGCGGCTTCCTCACCGGCCTTGCGCTGCTCGTGGAAGGCGAGGATCTGGAGCTCGATGGAGAGGTCGACCTTGCGCACGTCGACCCCGTCAGGCACGGAGAGCACCGTGGGGGCGAAGTTGAGGATGGAGGTCACACCCGCGGCGACGAGCCGGTCGCAGACCTGCTGCGCGGCACCGGCCGGGGTGGAGATGACTCCGATCGACACCCCGTTGTCGCTGATGATCTTCTCCAGCTCGTCGCTGTGCTGGACGGCGATCCCGGCGACGGGCGTACCGGCCATGGCGGGATCGGCGTCGATCAGGGCCGCGACGCGGAAACCACGGGAGGCGAAGCCGCCGTAGTTCGCGAGGGCGGCGCCGAGGTTGCCGATGCCGACGATGACGACCGGCCAGTCCTGGGTGAGCCCGAGCTCACGGGAGATCTGGTAGACGAGGTACTCCACGTCGTACCCGACGCCACGCGTGCCGTAGGACCCCAGGTAGCTGAAGTCCTTGCGGAGCTTGGCGGAGTTGACCCCTGCCGCCGCGGCGAGTTCCTCGGAGGAGACCGTGGGGACCGAGCGCTCGGAGAGCCCCGTCAGCGCGCGGAGGTACAACGGAAGTCGGGCGACGGTGGCCTCGGGAATTCCTCGGCTACGGGTCGCCGGTCGGTGAGTTCGGCCAGTTGCCACGGTGCTCCTGCGGGATGAGCGGGGCTGCAGGCGGCCGTATGTCCCAAGACCGCCCCGTCCAGTGCAGGCTATGTCTTTGTGAACGCGTGCACAAAGATGATGTCCGTTTTGTCCGGTCAAAGTGACCGGGGTCACGCACATTCCCCGGGCGATCCCGGAACCATGGACCGCATCAGCCCGTTGCGGGCGCGAAGGGGGCAAGGCGGTACACACTCCTCATGTCTACGCCCCCGAGACCACTCAAAACGCCCATGATGTTAACCGGGTTCCAGTCAGGCTCCCAGCGCCCTGCGCAACCTGTCCGGGTCCACCCGCCAGAAGGTGTGCTGCTCACCGTCCACCAGCACCACCGGGATCTGCTCCCAGTACTCCTTGTACAGCGCCTCGTCCCGCGTGATGTCCTTCTCCACCCACGACGCGCCGGTCTCCTCGCAGACCGCGCCCACCACCAGCCTCGCGTCCTCGCACAGATGGCACCCCGGCTTGCCGATCAGGGTCACCACGCGGTCCGCGGGCTTCTTCTTCGTACGACGCAGCAGTGCACTCATGTCCTCATTCTGCGCCCGTCCGCACCCGCCCCACGGGCCCCCGGTCACCTGTTTGACGACCCGGCCTCCAAGAGTTCACGCCTCCGCATCCCAGCAGGTCGGGCGGGAGCGGGCGGACTGGTTATGCTCACGGCATGGCCGCTCTTGGATGGCTCACACCCCGCAGGCGCTCCGCGACGGCACGGAGCGTCCTGGCAGGCGAGGCAGCAGCCGAGGCAGCACAGAAGACAGCACTCTCCGCGGAGGAGATCCTCCTTCCCGCCGCGCCCGAGAAATCCGTGTTCCCGGTCGCGGGCGACGACCGCGCGGCGGCCTTCTTCGACCTCGACAACACCGTGATGCAGGGCGCCGCGATCTTCCACTTCGGCCGCGGTCTGTACAAGCGGAAGTTCTTCCAGCGCCGCGAGCTGACCCGCTTCGCCTGGCAGCAGGCGTGGTTCCGGCTGGCCGGCGTGGAAGATCCGGAACACATGCAGGACGCCCGCGACAGCGCCCTGTCCATCGTCAAGGGCCACCGCGTCTCCGAGCTGATGACCATCGGCGAGGAGATCTACGACGAGTACATGGCCGACCGGATCTGGCCCGGCACCCGCGCCCTCGCCCAGGCCCACCTGGACGCCGGGCAGAAGGTCTGGCTCGTCACGGCGGCCCCGGTGGAGACCGCCACGATCATCGCCCGCCGCCTCGGCCTGACCGGAGCCCTGGGCACGGTCGCCGAATCGGTCGACGGCGTCTATACGGGCCGCCTGGTCGGCGAGCCGCTGCACGGCCCCGCGAAGGCCGAGGCGGTGCGCGCCCTGGCGGCGGCCGAGGGCCTGGACCTGGAGCGCTGCGCCGCGTACAGCGACTCGCACAACGACATCCCGATGCTCTCCCTGGTCGGCCACCCCTACGCGGTCAACCCGGACACCAAGCTCCGCAAGCACGCCCGCGCCCTGGACTGGCGCCTGCGCGACTACCGCACCGGCCGCAAGGCGGCCAAGGTCGGCATCCCGGCGGCGGCCGGGGTGGGCGCGCTGGCCGGCGGCACCGCCGCGGCGGTCGCCCTGCACCGCCGCCGCCGCTGACCTGCCCGCGACCGGCCAACCGGCGCTGAACCCCCGCCTCCGGCCGACACCGCCCGACCCCGCCCGACACCGGCCACCCCGCGACGGCCCGCCCGCCATCGCACGACCCCGGTCCCCCCGGTCACCCCGGGCGCCGGCGGGCACCGTACCCCCTCCGCGCGCCCCTCCCCCGCGCCTGCACGCTTCCCCCACCACGGCCCGACGCCCCCGCGCACCGCCCGGGCGGCACCCCGGCGGGCGGCGGGACCGGCCACGGCGGGCCACGCCCGGGGCCGCGCGGCCGATCGGCGGGGCCCGCCCTTTCTCCCCGCCCACCGCCCCGGCCAGTCGGATTGCCATGCTCCGACCACAACCCGTCCTGCCTAGAGGCAGATATCGAAGCTATTCGATCAATAACTGGTCACCATGTGCTACCCAAGCAGTCACTTAGAGGTCATGGAAACGACGTAACCGGTGATTTGAGCAACTGGGTGTAGCGCCGCCTGTACGAAGCGTTATTCTCCTCAGACGCATGACGGAGCCCTTCACCCGCTACGACGAGTGACGGTTTTCGAACTGCACGTGATGGAAGCTCTGCCTCTGGGAGTCCCGTGTACCCACATGTCGGGGTTGACGCCTCGGGCCTGGCTACGCTGCGCGCAACGGTCATCGACCGCTTGCGCGGCTTCGTCCCCACCGCGTACGCCGTCCCCGCTTTTGCCGCCGCCCCCGCACCCGTCGGCCCCTGCTATGCCCTGGCCGAACGGAGTGCGGCGGTCGGAAGACGCAGCAACCGCGGCGCCACGACCACGTCAACCGTTCGTCGGCCGTCGGCCGACAGCGACAGCGCTCGCATGATGGATCTTGTCGAGCGCGCACAAGCCGGTGAGGCGGACGCCTTCGGCCGCCTGTACGACCAGTACAGCGACACCGTGTACCGGTACATCTACTACCGCGTAGGAGGCAAGGCGACAGCGGAGGACCTCACCAGCGAGACGTTCCTGCGCGCGCTCCGCCGCATCTCCACCTTCACCTGGCAGGGCCGTGACTTCGGCGCCTGGCTGGTCACCATCGCTCGGAACCTGGTCGCCGACCACTTCAAATCCAGTCGTTTCCGGCTCGAAGTGACCACCGGCGAAATGCTCGACGCCAACGAGGTCGAGCGAAGCCCCGAGGACTCCGTCCTGGAGTCCCTCTCCAACGCCGCACTGCTGCAAGCCGTGCGCCGACTCAACCCACAGCAGCAGGAGTGCGTCACCCTGCGGTTCCTACAGGGCCTCTCGGTCGCCGAGACGGCCCGGGTAATGGGCAAGAACGAGGGCGCGATCAAGACCCTCCAGTACCGCGCCGTCCGCACTCTCGCCCGGCTCCTGCCGGACGATGCCCGATAGCCCGACAGCCCGTCCCGCGGTGATCGGTTCACGGCGCACTGGTCCGATCATCTTTCGTGCGTAACCCAAGTGCCGCGCCGCTCGTTGTGCCGGTTGCAGGCCCCCTGTCGTCACACCTTGATCGCTTCCACTCACTCAATCGAGTGGAAACGCTCAAGGTATGCAACCTTCCGGACGCTCAGGGGAGTCGACCGTCATGACGAGAGGAGGTGCCGCCAGTGATCGCAAACGTTTCGGCGCACCGGCGGGCGAACGCCTTCGCCCAGGCCGTGGAGGAGCAGTCGCTCCAGGGTGCGGCGGCCGGACAGCCCGAGGAGCCGGCCGAACAGGCCGACCACGGACCGCTGCTGGCCCTGGCGAACGGCCTCGGTGAACTGCCGAAGCCGAAGTTGGACCCCGAGGTCAAAGTGGTGCAGCGAGCCCAGCTCGTCGCCGCCATGGAGGCCATGTTCGCCGAGGGCGGCGCGTCCACCGGCCCTACCGTGCCCGAGCAACGGGGCAAGGGGGCCCACCGGGCATCCCCGCTCCGCAAACTGCGCCCCCGCTCACGCTGGGCGAAGGGACTCACCGCCGGCGGACTCACCGTGGGTGTCGCCGCGGGAGCCTTCGGCGGGGTGGCCGCCGCCAGTTCCGACGCCCTGCCGGGTGATTCCCTGTACGGGCTGAAGCGCGGCATGGAAGACATCAACCTCGGTATGGCCAGCGGCGACGCCGACCGCGGCGAGGCGTACCTCGACCAGGCGTCCACCCGGCTCAGCGAGGCACGACGCCTCATGGAGCGGGGCCGCTCGGGCGAGATGGACCACGAGTCACTCGGCGAGATCAGGCGCACGCTCAACCGCATGACCCACGACGCCACGGAGGGCCACCGCCTTCTCCACACGGCGTTCCAGCGGGACGGCTCCATCGGTCCGATCCAGACCCTGGACTCGTTCTCCCGCTCGCACCGCGAGAGCTGGAGCAATCTCCGGGACCGGCTGCCCGTACAGCTGACCGACGTCAGCGAGAAGGTCAGCTCCGTCTTCGAGGCGATGGACGAAGAGGTCGCCCCCCTCCAGGCGCTGCTCCCCAGGGCCCCGGAACGGAGCGAGGCGCCCCGCAGGACCGGCAGCCCGCAGGACGCCACAGGTCCGTCCGGCGGCGGCGCACCCGCACCGGTCCCGCCCACCGCACCGGAGGACCGCAAGGACAGGAGCACCCCGCCCGAACCCTCCGGCTCGGACACCAGCCCCTCCGGCGGACTGCTCGGCGGAGGTACGGACGAACTGCTCGACAAGCTCCCTACGGACGAGGTCGCCCCGCCGTCCCCGGACGGCAAGGTCAGCATGCCCCCGTCCCCCGACGTCACCCTCCCGCCGCTGCTCCCCGGCCTGCTCCCGGACCTGGGGATCAAGGGCGAGGACCTGAAGCCGTGAGCACCGCCGGGCCGGGCCCGTCAGAAGGCCCGGCCCGGCGTCCCTCCGCGCGGACGAGCCGTCCGCCGGACGCACCCGGTCAGAAGAACACCGACCGCCGCTGCACCAGCAGCTTGTACAGCGTGTGCTGGATCTGCTCCCGCACCTGATCCGTCAGGTTGAACATCAGCATCGGGTCCTCCGCCGCCTCCGGCGGATAACCGTCCGTGGGAATCGGCTCACCGAACTGGATCGTCCACTTCGTCGGCAGCGGCACCGCCCCGAGCGGCCCCAGCCAGGGGAACGTCGGCGTGATCGGGAAGTACGGAATCCCCAGCACCCGCGCCAGCGTCTTCGAGTTGCCGATCATCGGATAGATCTCCTCCGCGCCCACGATCGAGCACGGCACGATCGGCACCCCGGCGCACAGCGCCGTCGACACGAAGCCGCCCCGCCCGAAGCGCTGCAACTTGTACCGCTCGCCGAACGGCTTCCCGATCCCCTTGAACCCCTCCGGCATCACCCCCACGACCTCGCCGCCCTCCAGCAGCCGCTGGGCGTCGTCGGCACACGCGAGCGTGTGCCCGGCCTTGCGCGCCAGCTCGTTGACGACGGGCAGCATGAAGACCAGGTCGGCGGCGAGCAGCCGCAGATGCCTGTTGGCCGGATGGTGGTCGTGCACGGCGACCTGGAGCATCAGCCCGTCGAGCGGCAGCGTCCCCGAGTGGTTCGCCACGATGAGCGCCCCGCCTTCGGACGGGATGTTCTCCACGCCCTTCACCTCGACGCGGAAGTACTTGTCCGCGAGCGGCCTGAGCACCGACATGAGGACCTGGTCGGTCAGCTCCTCGTCGTAACCGAACTCGTCGACCTCGTAGTCACCGGTGACCCTGCGGCGCAGGAACGCCAGCCCACCGGCGATCCGCCGCTCCCAGCCGCCGCTGCCCGCAGCCTCCTGAGGCTCCTGCTCCTCCGCAGCCGCCTCTCCGGCCCCCTCGGCACCCACCGGCACCTCCCCACCGGGAAGGGCGCTCACAGGCGCCCCACCGGCCGCCGCGGGTCCCGGGGCCCGGCTGCTGCCCGGCCCCGTCCTGCGCCGTGCGGGACGCTGCGCGCCCCCCGACCGCGCGCGGTCGTCGTCGAACGGAATGACCTTGGCGTCCGCCATCGTCGATGCGCTCCTCTACCTGGCGACGTCAGTTGAATGTGCCCCGCCCGCGAGGCGGGACCCGCGAGCCGGTCCACGGCCCTGCCCACCCTCTCGGGCGGCAGCAGACCCGGGCCCCGGCTGTCCGCGTACGCCGCGAAGGTCTCCGCGGTACTGAACCGCGGATGGAATCCCAGCGTCTCGCGCATCTGCACGGTCGAGACCACCCGCCCGTGCGTCAGCAGCCGGATCTGCTCGGGCGAGAAGTCCGTCATGCCGATCGTGCGCAGCGCCGAGCCCACCCAGGTGACGGCCGGCAGCAGCAGGGGGACCGTGGGCCGCCCGAGCCGCCGCGAGCACTGCGACAGGAGAAGGACCCCGTCGCCCGCGATGTTGAAGGTGCCGCTGTTCAGAGTCCCGCGCCGCGGTTCGTGCGAGGCGATCCCGATGACGTCGATGACGTCGTCCTCGTGCACGAACTGGAGCCTGGGGTCGTACCCGAAGACCGTCGGCAGCACGGGCAGCGCGAGGTAGTCGGCCAGCGGCGAGTCCGGGTCGGGTCCCAGGATGTTGGCGAACCGCAGGACGCAGACTGCGACGTCCGGCCTGCGGCGGGCGAAGCCCCTGACGTAACCCTCGACCTCGACGGCGTCCTTGGCGAAGCCCCCGCTCGGCAGGGACTTGGGCGGGGTCGTCTCGGTGAAGACCGCCGGGTCGCGGGGCGCGGAGCCGTACACGCTCGTGCTGGACTTGATGACGAGCCGCTGGACGGTCGGTGACTTCTGGCAGGCACCGAGCAGCTGCATGGTGCCGATGACGTTGTTCTCCTTGACGGCCGTCCGGCCGCCCGCGCCGAGCGCCTTCCCGGAGACGTCCAGATGGACGACCGTGTCGACGGAGTGTTCGGCGAGAACCCTGGCGATCGCCGGCTGCCGGATGTCCGCCAGGACGAACTCGGCGTCGCCGAGGTCGTGGCCGGGCGGGACGGCGTCGACGGCGATCACGCGGTCGACCCCGGAATCGCGCTGGACGCGCCGTACGAAGCGGCCTCCCAGCTGCCGGGCCGCTCCTGTGACGAGCACGACCTTCCCCAAGATCCGCGCCTTCCGTCGGTACGTGCGGCGGGTGCCCCCGGATCGGGGCACTGCCCTGACCGCCACCGTAGCGGGTGGACGCCGCCCTGTGACGACCCCCGGCGGGCCTTGCCGCGACCATGGCCCGGACAGCGCCGCAGCCCCCCGCCAGAACGGCGGAGGGGCTGCGGTTTCACGAACTGCGTTCGCCTACTTCTTGTTGCGACGCTGAACGCGCGTGCGCTTGAGCAGCTTGCGGTGCTTCTTCTTGGCCATCCGCTTGCGCCGCTTCTTAATGACAGAGCCCACGACTACCCTCGCTCACTTCTTCTTCACTGGTGCGGGGCGTCTGGGCCCACACGACCTACGTCGGCCTAGCCTACCCGCCCCTGGGTGAGGGGCGTAATCCGAGGGCGACGTCAGGCCGACTCCACCCCCACGAAGGACTCGCGGAGATACGCGTGCACCGCTTGTTCCGGGACCCGGAAGGACCTTCCCACCCGGATCGCCGGCAGATGACCGCTGTGCACCAAGCGGTACACGGTCATCTTCGACACCCGCATCACCGAGGCGACTTCCGCCACGGTCAGAAACTTGACCTCGCTGAGAGGTACCTCGCTGCCAGCAGCCATGACCCACCTGTACCTTCCGCACGCGACGCGCCCCGGCTTCCCCTCCGGTGACTCTTCGTCGATGTGCGCTCACTGCCCAGATTAGGGGCGGGTGATGCGAGTGGGGAAGAGGTGAGACCATCGGGCGCCTACTGTGACAGACACGCCCGATTGAGTACATAGCGCGTCAACGGGCGGTACGAGTCGGAGTGCACGGCGTCATCGAGCGGAACGGCGACGGACACCAGCCCCTCGGCCTCTCCGACGAAGAGCGCGGGGTCGTCCGTATCGGCCAGCCCGATCGCCTCGAAGCCCAGCTGACCTGCCCCGCAGACCCATCCGTGGTCCCCGACCACCAACTCGGGCAACAGCCCGCGACGGTTCGCCGCGTCTTCGAGCGCGGCCCGCACCGGCAGGGGCGAATGGGTGTGTGCGCCGGTGACATCGCCGGGAGCCCGCACGCCGGGCTCGCGCACCAGCGCGACGCCCCGTACGCAGTCGAGGCTGTACGTACGTACCCCGAACCGGGTCGTTATGTCGATACATCGCCCCTGCGCGGGAGTGAGTACGGGACATCCCGCCGCCGACAGAGCGTCTGCCAACTCGGCGTAGAAGCCGAGCAGCCGGTGCGGATGCCCCGTCCCGAACAGCACCGGGGCGCCTCGGTCCGCGGCCCGCGCCAGCCGGTCGGCGAACGCGTCGAGACCGGCCAGCGTGAGCTCCGGGTCGATCACATCGGCACCCGAGACGCACGCGGGATCGGGCGAGACCCCGCACTTCTCGGCCATCAGACCCAGCAGTTCCGCCTCGCCCCACGCCCGCTCCGCGTGGAGCCCGAGCGTCACCCTGGGGTCCCGAGCCGCGAAGAGCCGGTAGCTCCGCAGACTGTTCTCCCGCGTGGTGGCCACGGGCCCGGCCAGCCGGGCCGCCAGCAGATGGGCGCGCAACTCTCCGATACTCAGCACCTTCCGATGCTCCCCCACCGGCTCCGCCTCCGGCCCCAAAAGCCGGAACAGGCCCCACAGTTGGCGTAACCATCCCCACCACCCGCCGGACCCGCCGGACCCCTTGGCAATCGACGCGGCGTCAGGCCAGCAGTCCCCGCAGCGGGAAGACCGCACGCCGGGTCGCCAGCACCGCCTGGTCGAGCCGGTCCGCCGGATCGTAACCGTCCTCCCACGACTGCCAGGCGGGCGTGCGGCCGTCCGTCATCCTGGCCGGGCCCAACTGCCGGGTGCGAGCGTAGACCTCGTCCTTCCAGGACGCCGGGATCATCGACTCCGGGTCCACGGGCGCGTGCGCGGCGACAGCCACCAGATGGGTCCAGGACCGCGGTACCACGTCGACCACCGCGTACCCCCCGCCACCGAGCGCCACCCACCGCCCGTCCTCGGTGTACTCGTGCGCGAGAGCGTGACACGCCTCCATGACGGCCCGCTGCGCGTCCAGCGACACCGCCAGATGAGCCAGCGGGTCCTCGAAGTGCGTGTCGGCCCCGTGCTGGGTCACCAGCACCTGCGGCCGGAAGTCCGCGAGGAGTTCGGGCACCACCGCGTGGAAGGCCCGCAGCCACCCGGCATCCCCCGTACCGGCGGGCAGCGCCACGTTCACCGCACCGCCCTCACCGGCCCCGCCCCCGGTCTCCTCGGGCCACCCCGTCTGCGGGAACAGGGTCCGCGGATGCTCGTGCAGGGAGACGGTCAGCACCCGGGGGTCCTCCCAGAACGCCGCCTGCACCCCGTCCCCGTGGTGGACGTCCACATCGACGTACGCGACACGCTCCGCACCGAGCTCCAGCAACCGCGCGATCGCCAGCGCCGGGTCGTTGTAGACGCAGAACCCCGCGGCGGCGCCCGGCATCGCGTGATGCAGACCACCGGTGAAGTTCACGGCGTGCGCGGTCTCGCCGCGCCACACCGCCTCGGCCGCCGCGATCGAGAGGCCGGCGATGAGCGCGGAGACCTCGTGCATCCCGGCGAAGGCCGGATCGTCCATGGTCCCCAGTCCGTACGCCTGGTCGGCGGCCCCGGGATCGAGAGAGGCTGCCCGCACGGCCGACACGTAGTCCTCGCGGTGCACGAGTCGCAGCGTGGAGTCCCCGGCGCCCTTGGCCCCGCGCACGTCCACCGCGCCGTCGAGCCCGAACGCCCGCACCAGCCCCATCGTCAGGGAAAGCCTCACCGGGTCCATGGGATGGCTGGACCCGAAGTCGTATCCCGTTACTGCGTCATCCCACATCAACTGTGCGCGGCCGCTCATGCCCGCCACCGTATCGGGCGGTCCCGGAGCCGAACGACCGGGCGTACGGGAGCGTCGCCAGGACGAGGCCGTCCACTGGTGGGCAGGCGGTATCGGATCAGGCGAGCAGCTCCGGGAGCTGGGAGATGTCGGAGAAGTACCCCGTCACCCCGACGAGCCGGTCCGCGGGCATCATCGACGTGAACCCGTAGACGTCCATCCCGGCGGCACGGGCGGCCTGGACGCCGAGCGGGCTGTCCTCGACGACGACGCACCGCTCGGGGGCGACGCCCATCCGCTCGGCGGCGAGGAGGAACAGGTCCGGCGACGGCTTGCCCTGGCCCACGTCCTCGGCGCTGAAGATCCACTCCTCCTCGAACCACTGGTCGAGCCCGGTACTGCGGTGGGCGACCCTGATCCGTTCGTGGGTCGCGGAGGAGGCGACGCAGTACGCCACTCCGTCGGCGACCAGCTTCCCCAGCAGGTCATGCACCCCGTCGACCGCCACCAGCTCACGCTCGAAGGCGGCGAAGACGCGTGCGTGGAGCGTCTCGTCGAAGTCCGCGGGCAGTTTCTGACCCGTCCGCTCCTCGACGAGGTCGTGCACCCGGTGCACGGCGGACCCCATGTAGTCGTGCAGGGATTCCTCGTACGAGGTGGGGTGTCCGAGCTCGGTGAGGTAGCCGGCGAGGATGGTGTTGGCGATCGGCTCACTGTCGACGAGCACACCATCGTTGTCGAAGATGACCAGTTCGTAGCGCATGGTTCGAGCCTAGACGCTCAGAACGCAGAAAAGCCCCGTGCCACAAGGGCACGGGGCTTTCCCGGAATGATTGTTCGGCGGCGTCCTACTCTCCCACAGGGTCCCCCCTGCAGTACCATCGGCGCTGAAAGGCTTAGCTTCCGGGTTCGGAATGTAACCGGGCGTTTCCCTAACGCAATGACCACCGAAACACTATGAAATCAACAAACACCGGACAACAACACAGCCGTTCGTTATTTCAGAACTAACACAGTGGACGCGAGCAACTGAGGACAAGCCCTCGGCCTATTAGTACCAGTCAGCTCCACCCGTTACCGGGCTTCCACATCTGGCCTATCAACCCAGTCGTCTACTGGGAGCCTTAACCCCTCAAAGGGGGTGGGAATACTCATCTCGAAGCAGGCTTCCCGCTTAGATGCTTTCAGCGGTTATCCTTTCCGAACGTAGCCAACCAGCCATGCCCTTGGCAGGACAACTGGCACACCAGAGGTTCGTCCGTCCCGGTCCTCTCGTACTAGGGACAGCCCTTCTCAATATTCCTGCGCGCGCAGCGGATAGGGACCGAACTGTCTCACGACGTTCTAAACCCAGCTCGCGTACCGCTTTAATGGGCGAACAGCCCAACCCTTGGGACCGACTCCAGCCCCAGGATGCGACGAGCCGACATCGAGGTGCCAAACCATCCCGTCGATATGGACTCTTGGGGAAGATCAGCCTGTTATCCCCGGGGTACCTTTTATCCGTTGAGCGACAGCGCTTCCACAAGCCACTGCCGGATCACTAGTCCCGACTTTCGTCCCTGCTCGACCCGTCGGTCTCACAGTCAAGCTCCCTTGTGCACTTACACTCAACACCTGATTGCCAACCAGGCTGAGGGAACCTTTGGGCGCCTCCGTTACTCTTTAGGAGGCAACCGCCCCAGTTAAACTACCCATCAGACACTGTCCCTGATCCGGATCACGGACCCAGGTTAGACATCCAGCACGACCAGAGTGGTATTTCAACGACGACTCCACAACCACTGGCGTGGCCGCTTCACAGTCTCCCACCTATCCTACACAAGCCGAACCGAACACCAATATCAAACTATAGTAAAGGTCCCGGGTCTTTCCGTCCTGCTGCGCGAAACGAGCATCTTTACTCGTAGTGCAATTTCACCGGGCCTATGGTTGAGACAGTCGAGAAGTCGTTACGCCATTCGTGCAGGTCGGAACTTACCCGACAAGGAATTTCGCTACCTTAGGATGGTTATAGTTACCACCGCCGTTTACTGGCGCTTAAGTTCTCAGCTTCGCACACCCGAAAGTGCACTAACCGGTCCCCTTAACGTTCCAGCACCGGGCAGGCGTCAGTCCGTATACATCGCCTTACGGCTTCGCACGGACCTGTGTTTTTAGTAAACAGTCGCTTCTCGCTGGTCTCTGCGGCCACCCCCAGCTCACCGAGTAAATCGGATCACCAGTGATGGCCCCCCTTCTCCCGAAGTTACGGGGGCATTTTGCCGAGTTCCTTAACCATAGTTCACCCGAACGCCTCGGTATTCTCTACCTGACCACCTGAGTCGGTTTAGGGTACGGGCCGCCATGAAACTCGCTAGAGGCTTTTCTCGACAGCATAGGATCATCCACTTCACCACAATCGGCTCGGCATCAGGTCTCAGCCTCAATGTGTGACGGATTTGCCTATCACACGGCCTACACCCTTACCCCGGGACTACCACCGCCCGGGCTGGACTACCTTCCTGCGTCACCCCATCGCTTACCTACTACAAGTCTGGTTCATCGGCTCCACCACTACCCTCAACTCCGAAGAGATCAGGCCGGCTTCACGGACTTAGCATCGCCTGATTCAGTACTGGGCGTTTCAAAGCGGGTACCGGAATATCAACCGGTTGTCCATCGACTACGCCTGTCGGCCTCGCCTTAGGTCCCGACTTACCCTGGGCAGATCAGCTTGACCCAGGAACCCTTAGTCAATCGGCGCACACGTTTCTCACGTGTGTATCGCTACTCATGCCTGCATTCTCACTCGTGAACCGTCCACAACTCGCTTCCGCGGCTGCTTCACCCGGCACACGACGCTCCCCTACCCATCCATACTCCCGTTGGGGATATGTGTATGAATGACACGACTTCGGCGGTACGCTTGAGCCCCGCTACATTGTCGGCGCGGAATCACTTGACCAGTGAGCTATTACGCACTCTTTCAAGGGTGGCTGCTTCTAAGCCAACCTCCTGGTTGTCTCTGCGACTCCACATCCTTTCCCACTTAGCGTACGCTTAGGGGCCTTAGTCGATGCTCTGGGCTGTTTCCCTCTCGACCATGGAGCTTATCCCCCACAGTCTCACTGCCGTGCTCTCACTTACCGGCATTCGGAGTTTGGCTAAGGTCAGTAACCCGGTAGGGCCCATCGCCTATCCAGTGCTCTACCTCCGGCAAGAAACACACGACGCTGCACCTAAATGCATTTCGGGGAGAACCAGCTATCACGGAGTTTGATTGGCCTTTCACCCCTAACCACAGGTCATCCCCCAGGTTTTCAACCCTGGTGGGTTCGGTCCTCCACGAAGTCTTACCTCCGCTTCAACCTGCCCATGGCTAGATCACTCCGCTTCGGGTCTAGAGCGTGCAACTCAAACGCCCTATTCGGACTCGCTTTCGCTACGGCTTCCCCACACGGGTTAACCTCGCTACACACCGCTAACTCGCAGGCTCATTCTTCAAAAGGCACGCAGTCACGACTGCATGTGCAAGCACATACAGCGACGCTCCCACGGCTTGTAGGCACACGGTTTCAGGTACTATTTCACTCCGCTCCCGCGGTACTTTTCACCATTCCCTCACGGTACTATCCGCTATCGGTCACCAGGGAATATTTAGGCTTAGCGGGTGGTCCCGCCAGATTCACACGGGATTTCTCGGGCCCCGTGCTACTTGGGTGGTTCTTAAACGAGCCGTTAATGTTTCAGCTACGGGGGTCTTACCCTCTACGCCGGACCTTTCGCATGTCCTTCGCCTACACCAACGGTTTCTGACTCGTCTCACAGCCGGCAGACCATGAAAAAGAACTCCCACAACCCCGCATGCGCAACCCCTGCCGGGTATCACACGCATACGGTTTGGCCTCATCCAGTTTCGCTCGCCACTACTCCCGGAATCACGGTTGTTTTCTCTTCCTGCGGGTACTGAGATGTTTCACTTCCCCGCGTTCCCTCCACACTGCCTATGTGTTCAGCAGCGGGTGACAGCCCATGACGACTGCCGGGTTTCCCCATTCGGAAACCCCCGGATCAAAGCTTGGTTGACAGCTCCCCGGGGACTATCGTGGCCTCCCACGTCCTTCATCGGTTCCTGGTGCCAAGGCATCCACCGTGCGCCCTTAAAAACTTGGCCACAGATGCTCGCGTCCACTGTGCAGTTCTCAAACAACGACCAGCCACCCACCACCCCGTCCTAACGGACGAGTTCACCGGGGCCGGCAACCGAAGATCCAGACAAAAAAATGCCCGAACCCTCAGATACCCAACAGCGTGCCCGACCCGACCGACCAATCCTTCTTTCCACGCCGAAGCAGTACTCGAAAAACCAACCTGTCGTGCCGAATAGTCAACGTTCCACCCATGAGCAACCAGCACCGAACATTCGCCGGTGTACTGGCCTCTGACCAAGCAAGCCTGGTAAGAAATGCTCCTTAGAAAGGAGGTGATCCAGCCGCACCTTCCGGTACGGCTACCTTGTTACGACTTCGTCCCAATCGCCAGTCCCACCTTCGACAGCTCCCTCCCACAAGGGGTTGGGCCACCGGCTTCGGGTGTTACCGACTTTCGTGACGTGACGGGCGGTGTGTACAAGGCCCGGGAACGTATTCACCGCAGCAATGCTGATCTGCGATTACTAGCAACTCCGACTTCATGGGGTCGAGTTGCAGACCCCAATCCGAACTGAGACCGGCTTTTTGAGATTCGCTCCGCCTCGCGGCATCGCAGCTCATTGTACCGGCCATTGTAGCACGTGTGCAGCCCAAGACATAAGGGGCATGATGACTTGACGTCGTCCCCACCTTCCTCCGAGTTGACCCCGGCAGTCTCCTGTGAGTCCCCATCACCCCGAAAGGCATGCTGGCAACACAGAACAAGGGTTGCGCTCGTTGCGGGACTTAACCCAACATCTCACGACACGAGCTGACGACAGCCATGCACCACCTGTATACCGACCACAAGGGGGGCACCATCTCTGATGCTTTCCGGTATATGTCAAGCCTTGGTAAGGTTCTTCGCGTTGCGTCGAATTAAGCCACATGCTCCGCTGCTTGTGCGGGCCCCCGTCAATTCCTTTGAGTTTTAGCCTTGCGGCCGTACTCCCCAGGCGGGGAACTTAATGCGTTAGCTGCGGCACCGACGACGTGGAATGTCGCCAACACCTAGTTCCCAACGTTTACGGCGTGGACTACCAGGGTATCTAATCCTGTTCGCTCCCCACGCTTTCGCTCCTCAGCGTCAGTAATGGCCCAGAGATCCGCCTTCGCCACCGGTGTTCCTCCTGATATCTGCGCATTTCACCGCTACACCAGGAATTCCGATCTCCCCTACCACACTCTAGCTAGCCCGTATCGAATGCAGACCCGGGGTTAAGCCCCGGGCTTTCACATCCGACGTGACAAGCCGCCTACGAGCTCTTTACGCCCAATAATTCCGGACAACGCTTGCGCCCTACGTATTACCGCGGCTGCTGGCACGTAGTTAGCCGGCGCTTCTTCTGCAGGTACCGTCACTTTCGCTTCTTCCCTGCTGAAAGAGGTTTACAACCCGAAGGCCGTCATCCCTCACGCGGCGTCGCTGCATCAGGCTTTCGCCCATTGTGCAATATTCCCCACTGCTGCCTCCCGTAGGAGTCTGGGCCGTGTCTCAGTCCCAGTGTGGCCGGTCGCCCTCTCAGGCCGGCTACCCGTCGTCGCCTTGGTAGGCCATTACCCCACCAACAAGCTGATAGGCCGCGGGCTCATCCTTCACCGCCGGAGCTTTTAACCCCGTCCCATGCAGGACAGAGTGTTATCCGGTATTAGACCCCGTTTCCAGGGCTTGTCCCAGAGTGAAGGGCAGATTGCCCACGTGTTACTCACCCGTTCGCCACTAATCCACCCCGAAAGGCTTCATCGTTCGACTTGCATGTGTTAAGCACGCCGCCAGCGTTCGTCCTGAGCCAGGATCAAACTCTCCGTGAATGTTTTCCCGTAATCGGGATCACACCATGAGAGCGGAACGACCGAGTCGGAATAAGACCGGTCGTTCACAGCGTCCTCGCTAGTGTTGCCCACCCCGATACCCCAAAGGGCCGGAGCGGGACTTTTTCAAAGGAACCACCAACCTGCCGAAACAGGCCGGGGTATCAACATATCTGGCGTTGACTTTTGGCACGCTGTTGAGTTCTCAAGGAACGGACGCTTCCTTCGGTCCCGTATCACCGGGGCCCTCCGGGCGCTTCCCTTCGGTCTTGCGTCTCCGACTCTACCAGACACTTTCATGTCCGATTCCCGGTCGAAGCGGGATTCGCTTTCCAGTTCTTCGCTTTCGCGTTTCCCTTTCCGGCGAGTCCGACTCTATCAGATCCTTTCGGGCCTGATTCCCGGTCGGCGGGCTGTCCTCCCGGCTGTTGGGCCGTTCCGACGAGTGAGACTTTAGCGAATCCCGGGCCCCGACGCTAATCGGGTCGCGCTCGTTCGAACGCGGATTCCTCATTTCGCAAATGCGCACAAAAAGACGTGCGACAACTGTCGCTCGCTCGATGTGGTTCCTGCGGAATGGCTGTCCGGGGACCGACCGGGGTCGGCGCTCACGTCGGACAGCTCGGAGCACATTACGTATCTGCGCGGGGAGTGTCAACCCCCGGCTGTGGCGCCATGTCGTGGAAGGCCAGGCGGTAGTCGCGGGGGCTGACGGAGAGGTGTGCGGCGAAGTGCTGGCGCATGGTGATCTCGCTGCCGAAGCCGGTACGACGGGCCACTTCAGGGAGGGGGAGGTCCGTGCGTTCCAGGAGCTTCTGGGCCGCGGCGATCCGCTGGGTGATCAGCCAGCGCAGGGGTGTGGTGCCCGTCGTCGCCTGGAAGTGGCGGGCGAAGGAACGCGGCGACATACCGGCCCGGCCCGCCAGGGCCGCGACCGTGTGGGGTTCGGACAGGTGGGCCAGGGCGTGGGCGCGTACCGAGGCGAGTGTGTCGGCGTCGCGGTCGGTGTGCGGGGTGGGGTGCTCGATGAACTGGGCCTGCGTTCCGGTGCGGAACGGGGCCGTGACCATCGAGCGGGCGATCGTGGCCGCGGCCTCGGCGCCATGGGCCGTACGCACCAGGTGGAGGCAGAGGTCGATACCGGCCGCGGTGCCGGCCGAGGTCCAGATGTTGTCGTCATGGAGGAACAGGGCGTCCTGGACCACCGTGACGTGCGGGTGGTGGGTGCGCAGGAGGCCGGTGAGGTTCCAGTGGGTGACCGCCTGGCGGCCGTCGAGCAGTCCCGCCTGGGCCAGCGTGAACGCTCCTCCGCACAGTGCCGCGATCGGGGTGCCCGCGGAGTGGGCGCGGCGCAGGGCGTCGAGGACCGGGGCCGGGGCGGGTGTCACGTGGTCGTCGAGGCCGGGGACCACGACCAGGTCGGCGCGGTTCAGCCAGGCGAGGGTGCGGTCCGGGGTGAGGGTGAGACCGCCGCGGAGCGGGACGGGGGCGGGGTCCGCCGACGCGCGGCGCAGGTCGAACGCGGGTACGCCGCGGTCGGTGCGGTCCACGCCCCAGACCTCCGAGATGACGGAGACGTCGAAGGCTCTGATGCCGGGGAAGGCGAGGAGCGCGATGCGGGTCGTGACGGCCATCCTGGCAGTAAACCATCGATCGATGGCTTCGGGGGGTCTGGGAGGAGTGGCGGGCGGCGCGCAGGATCGGGGCATGGAGATCTCGGAGAACGCGGCGTTGGTCGTGGTGGACGTACAGCAGGGGTTCGAGGAGGAGGCGTACTGGGGGCCGCGGAACAATCCGGGGGCCGATCGGAACATCGCCGCGCTGATCGATGCCTGGCAGTCGAGCGGGCGGCCCGTCGTCTTCGTACGGCATGACTCGGCCGAGCCCGGTTCGCCGCTGCGGGCGGGATATCCCGGGAACGGCTTCAAGAGTTACGTGGAGGAGCGGCGGGGGAAGGGGACCGGGCCTGAGCTCTCCGTGGCGAAGAGCGTGAACTCCGCCTTCTACGGGGCGCCCGATCTCGATTCCTGGCTGCGGGAAGGCGGAGTGCGGCAGATCGTCGTGGCCGGGATTCAGACCAACATGTGCGCGGAGACGACGGCGCGGATGGGCGGGAACCTCGGGTACGAGGTGTTCTTCGCGCTGGACGCCACCTACACCTTCGACACCGAGGGGCCCTGGGGTTGGACGCTGGGTGCCGACGAGCTGGCGCGGGCCACCGCCGTGTCGTTGCACGGCGGTGGGTTCGCGCGGGTGGTGCGGAGTGCGGAGCTGGTGGCTGCGGTGGGGTGACGGTCAGCCGTTGCCGGTGGCGAGCTCACGGCTGCGGTCGCGGGCGGCTTCCAGGGCGGCGATGAGGGCGGCTCGTACGCCGTGCTTCTCCAGTTCCCGGATGGCGCTGATCGTGGTGCCGGCGGGGCTGGTGACGGCCTCGCGGAGTTTGACCGGGTGTTCGCCGCTGTCGCGGAGCATGACGGCTGCGCCGATGGCGGCCTGGACGATCAGGTCGTGGGCCTGTGCGCGGGGCAGGCCGAGGAGGATGCCGGCGTCGGTCATCGCTTCGACGAGGAAGTAGAAGTACGCGGGGCCCGAGCCGGAGAGCGCCGTGCAGGCGTCCTGCTGGGACTCGGGGACGCGGAGGGTCTTGCCGACGCTCCCGAAGATCTCCTCGGTGTGGGCGAGGTGCTCGGGGGTGGCGTCACCGCCTGCGGAGATGACGGACATGCCCTCGTCCACCAGGACGGGGGTGTTGGGCATGACGCGCACGACGGGGGTGTGCGCGTCGAGCCGTTCCTCGATGAACGCGGTCGTGATGCCCGCGGCGGCGCTGATGACCAGGCGGTCGGGGGTGAGGTGGGGGGCGAGTTCGTCGAGGAGGGTGCCCATGTCCTGCGGCTTGACCGCGAGGATGAGGGTGTCGGCGCTCTTGGCGGCTTGCGCGTTGGTGACCGGTTCGACCCCGTACCTGGTGCGGAGTTCCTCGGCGCGCTCGGAGCGGCGGGCGGTCACCAGGAGGTCGGCCGGGCGCCAGCCCGCCCGGATCATGCCGCTGAGCAGGGCCTCGCCGATCTTGCCGGTGCCGAGGACTGCGACTGTCTGGGACATGGGTTTCACCCTCCGGGCTGTGCTCTGTTCGTCGTTCTCGGCGCCATCCTCGCACCGGGCCGTCAGGCCGTGCGGCGCCGGAGGGTGGCGGCGCCCAGGCAGAGGACGAGCAGCGCGCTGCCGGCGACGACGAGGACGTCGCGGACGAAGTCGGTCGTGACGCCGGTGTGGTGGAGGACCTGGTTCATCCCGTCGACGGCGTACGACATGGGCAGGACGTCCGAGATCCGTTCGAGGACGGGGGCCATCTGGTCCCGTGGGGTGAACAGGCCGCAGAGGAGCAGCTGCGGGAAGATCACGGCCGGCATGAACTGGACGGCCTGGAACTCGGACGCCGCGAAGGCGGAGACGAACAGGCCGAGGGCGGTGCCCAGCAGGGCGTCGAGCAGGGCGACCAGGAGCAGCAGCCAGGGTGAGCCGGTGACGTCGAGGCCGAGGACCCAGACGGAGAGCGCGGTGGCCAGGACGGACTGGGCGACGGCGACCGCGCCGAAGGCCAGGGCGTAGCCGGCGATCAGGTCGCCCTTGCCCAGGGGCATGGCGAGGAGGCGTTCGAGGGTGCCTGACGTGCGTTCGCGCAGGGTGGCGATCGAGGTCACCAGGAACATCGTGATCAGCGGGAAGATGCCGAGCAGCGAGGCTCCGATGGAGTCGAAAGTCTGCGGGCTGCCGTCGAAGACGTACCGGAGCAGCGTGATCATCAGGACCGGGACGACCAGCAGCAGCGCGATGGTGCGGGGGTCGTGACGGAGCTGGCGCAGGACGCGGGCGGCCGTGGCCGTGGTGCGGGCGGGGCTCAGGGTGTGGGGGCCGGTGGTGTTCATCGGGTCGCCTCCTGGCGGGTGGCGGTCGCGGATGCCTCGTCGACCAGGTGGAGGAAGGCCGCCTCGACGGTGTCGGAGCCGGTGCGGGCGCGCAGGGCCGCGGGGGTGTCGTCGGCGAGGATCTCGCCCTCGCGCATGAGGAGGAGCCGGTGGCAGCGCTCGGCCTCGTCCATGACGTGGGAGGAGACAAGGATCGTCGTGCCCCGCTCGGCGGCGAGGGTGTGGAAGAGGTGCCACAGGTCGCGGCGCAGGACGGGGTCGAGTCCGACGGTCGGTTCGTCGAGGACGAGGAGTTCGGGCGTACCGAGGAGGGCGACGGCGAGGGATACGCGGCTGCGCTGGCCGCCGGAGAGGGTGCCGGCGAGTGCGTCCGTGTGGGAGGCGAGGTCGACGTCGTCGATGGCCCGGGTGACGGCTTCCCCGCGGGCGTCGCGGTGGCGTCGGCCGGGCCGCAGGACGGCCGCGAAGTAGTCGAGGTTCTGCCGGACGGTGAGGTCGGTGTAGACGGACGGGGCTTGGGTGACGTACCCGACGCGTGGCCGGAGGGCGGGGTGGCCGGCCGGGTGGCCGAGGACGTCGAGGGTGCCGGTGACCTTGGCCTGGGTGCCGACGACGGCGCGCATGAGCGTGCTCTTTCCGCAGCCGGAGGGGCCGAGGAGGCCGGTGATCCTGCCGGGTTCGACGGTGAAGCCGAGGCCGCGCAGGACGGTGCGGTCGCCTCGTACGACGGTGAGGGCGCGGGCTTCGACGGCGGGGGCTGGTTCCCGGGGTGGTTCAGTGCGGTCCCGTGCATAATTCATCATGTGATGAATTTTGCGGCGGCTCCCGCCTGACGTCAAGGGACTGGGCGGACTTCCACCGGTCCGGGGGGTGGTTGGCTCGCGTGGGGGCCCGAACCGGGCGGGCTGCGGCACACGGAGCACGCGGACCGGGGGGCGGCCGGTGGCGGCCGGTGGCAGCCGGTGGTGTGGGCCGGGGCGCGGGCGGCGGGCGCGAGTGGCGCGCGGCGGGCGCGGGGCCCGGGAGTGCGGGTACGGGCCCGGGTGCGGGCGGGCCGGGGGCGGCGGGCGCGGGTCGCGGGCGTGCGGGGCGGCTTGCGGGCGCGGGCGGCGCACGCAGGCGGGCGGCGGGTGTGCCGGTGCGGCTTGCGGACCTGGCGTTCGGGCGCGGGCCGGGCCCCGGGTGCGGGCCGAGCCCGGTGGCGGGCGCGGGTCGCGGGTGCGGGCGGGCCACTGCGGTGAGGGTGCGGCCGGGGCGAGGGTGCGGGCCGGCGTGCGGGCGCGGCCTGGAGCCCGGGTGGCGGGTGTGCCGGTGCGCCGTGCGGACGTGGCGTTCGGGCGCGGGCCGGAGCCCGGTGGCGGGCGCGGCCCCGGGCTCCGGTGGCGGGTGCACCGGGGCGGACGGGGCACCGGCCCCGGTGGCGGCGAGGTCGTTCCAGTGGGGCGTGGTTACCTGCGCTTGGGGCGCTTGCGGGCCGCCGGGTTGCCCGTGCGGGTCGAGCGGCGCTTGGCGTACTGGGCGAGCGCGGTCTCGTACTCCGTGCGCCGCAGCTTCTCGCCCGGCGCCTCCATCAGCGAGCGGAAGAAGTAGGCGAGCAGCGAGCCGATGAAGCCGATGGACTTGAGGCCGCGCAGGCTGTCCTCGCGGGCCGGGTCCTCGGGCCTGCGGCCGAAGCCCTCCCAGGTCTTGCGGAAGGCGATCGCACTGCAGATCGCGAACATCAGGACGACCAGCAGGCCGACCAGGCTGCCGACGTCCGCGATCTCCAGGCCCTGGTAGGCGAAGCGGAGCACGAAGCAGGCGGCGACGGCCGCGGCGAGAGAGCCCGCGGCGACGCCGGCCCGCCGCAGCCCGTAGCCCCCGTCGTGGCCGACCCACGTCGTGCCGAAGAAACGGATGGGCTCGGGCTGCGGGCCGGCCACGGTGGAGCCGGCGGGCCCGGAGACGGCACCGGACGTCTGGTTGTTCTCGCTGTTCTCGCTCACGGGGTCGATTATCCCCGTACGGCAGTACCCGTCAGTCGCAGCGCGGGGCGACGTATCCGTCGCTGCCGGTCCTGACGTACGCGTCCGAGACGAACTCCCCGTCGGCGATGTTGTCCCAGAGGTTGCTGGTGCCGTAGGGGCCGTTGATCCACTCCCCCGGCTTCTGGCAGTAGACCGGGACACTCATGCCGTACGGCAGCGTCCGCACGATGCCGTACTTGGTGCCGGGTCCGCGCCGGACGTTGACCCGGTATCCCGGCGCGACCGGATAGCGCGTCACCCCGTCCGACACCAGTGTCGCGCTGTCCGCGACACCGTTCTCCTCGATGGCCATCGGGCCTCCCCCGTAGTGAAAAAAACCGTGCGACGCGCAGGCTAACAAGCCCCCCACCGATCGCACACGCCATCGACTAGGCTCCGTGCGTCGCGCTTGCGCACGAACACACGGGGGTGGGCGGTGCCGCCGCTGCGAGAGACCGGACCCGATCCGGAAGCGGAGCATCCTGGATACGCCGGGCAGTACCGGCTGGAGGCATGTCTCGGAGCGGGCGGCATGGGTGTGGTGCACCTGGCGCGCTCCCCCTCCGGGCTCCAGCTGGCGGTGAAGATCGTGCACCGCCAGCACGCGGCGGACCCGGAGTTCCGGGCGCGTTTCCGGCAGGAGGTGGCGGCGGCCCGGCGGGTCAGCGGCGCGTTCACCGCACCCGTCGTCGACGCCGACCCGACCGCCGTGCTGCCGTGGATGGCGACGCTGTACGTGCCGGGCCCTACGCTCTCCGCACAGGTGAAGCGGAACGGGCCGCTGGCCCCCGCCGAGCTCCGCAGGCTCACCGCGGGACTGGCCGAGGCACTGCGCGACATCCACCGGGCCGGGGTCGTCCACCGCGATCTCAAGCCGAGCAACGTACTGCTCTCCGACACCGGGCCCAAGGTCATCGACTTCGGGATCTCCCGGCCGTACGACAGTGATCTGCGCACGGAGACCGGCAAGCTGATCGGCTCCCCGCCGTACATGGCGCCCGAGCAGTTCCAGCGTCCGCGCGAGGTCGGTCCAGCGGCTGACGTGTTCGCCCTCGGGGCCGTGCTCTTCCACGCGGCGACCGGCCGGGGGCCCTTCGACTCGGACAGTCCGTACATCGTGGCCTACCAGGTGGTGCACGACGAGGCGGACCTCTCCGGGGTCCCGGCGGACCTGTCGCCGCTGGTGGCGCGCTGCCTGGCCAAGGACCCGGCGCTGCGGCCCACTCCGGACGAGATCATGGCCGCGCTGGCGCTGCACCCCCCGTCGTACGAGGCCGCCGCCTTCATACCGGCGCAGCGGCGGGCGGCACCCATGTCCGGGGGTGCGCGGTCGGCGGGGGCGGACCCGGGCTCCGGGACGGTGACGCATGTACGGGAGCCGGGGACGCGGTCCGGTTCCGGGCGGGCGCAGGGGGGCGGGGCCCGCCGCGTCCGGTGGGCGGCGGCCGGGGCGGCGCTGCTCGTGATGGCCGCCGGGAGCGCAGGCGCGGCCGGGTTCTTCGACCGGGACGGAGCTCCGGGCGGTGCGGCGGGAGGTGGCGGCAAGGGTGCGGCGGAGGCCGCCTTCGAGCCGTGGGTGACACCGCTGCCGTCATCCGGTGGGCCGACGCCCGTCTGTACGGGGACCGGGGACGGGCTGTACTGCGCGGCCGCCGGGTTCGGTACGGGGCTGCTCGATCCGGTGGACGGCGAGGTGGTGTGGTCCCGCCGCGGGTCCCCGGGGGACGACGCGGCGTCGGTGGGGTCGCTGCCGGCCGGAGTCGTCCACGCCTCCGAGCCCGGTGCGAGGCTCCGGGTCTACGACGCGGGCGAGGGCGGGGAACTGTGGGACGCCGACCTGTCCGCGTACCTCGGTGTCCCCTTCTCCGCGGGGGACACGCTGCTGATGACGCGGCAGGACGGCGCAGCCGAGGGGCTCGACGGCAGGACAGGCGCGTCCCGCTGGGTGCGGACGGTCCCCGGCCATCTGCGGCCTCACTACGCGCTGTTCGACCAGGACTCCGGGCTCGCGTACGCCTTCGAGCACGCGGCCGACGGTGCCACGACCCTGGTCACGGCTCTGGAAGCGGCCACCGGACGCACCGCGTGGCAGCACCGGCTGGAGGGGACGCTCACTCCGGTGGGCGCGCCGGGCGGTGCGCTGGTGCTGACGGCCATGAACGCGCAGGCGCAGACCGTCGCGCTCGTCCGCTACGAGCCGGCGCGCACGGCGGTCACGCGGCTGCCGCTGCCGTTCCGTATGAACGAACCGGAAGTGGTGATGGGCGGGGACAGGGCCTATCTGCTGGCACGGGGCGGCACGCTGCTCGCCATGGACACCGGCGGCGCGGGCGCCGAGCTGTGGCGGCTGGAGACCGCGGCCGGGCGGACCTCGCCGCCCGTACTGGCGGGCGGAGACCGGCTGTTTCTCTCCGCGGCGGACGGCCGGCTGCTGGCCGTCGACACCGAGCGGGGCACGCTGCTCGGCCAGACGCGCCCCCGGCTGCGGGCGGGGAAGCTGACGTACGCGTCGAAGCTGCCCGCGCCCGTGGCCATCGGGCGGACCGTCTACGGGATGTCCCCCGACGGTTCCGTCTTCGCGGTCGACGGGCGGCGCCCCGCCGGCTGGTGAACGGGCGCGGCCCCGGGAGCCGGCCGGTGGCCGGTGCCCGGGGCCTTCGCCGGTACGGCTGGGTCAGCCGAGCCTGGAGACGTCGCGCACGGCGCCCCGGTCGGCGCTCGTCGCCATCGCCGCGTAGGCGCGCAGGGCGGCCGAGACCTTGCGCTCGCGGTCCTTGGGCGCGTAGACCCCGTTCAGCGCCTCGCGGCGGGTGGCCAGCTCGTCGTCGGGGACGAGGAGGTCGATGGAGCGGTTGGGGATGTCGATCCTGATCCGGTCGCCGTCCTGGACGAGCGCGATCGTGCCGCCCGAGGCCGCCTCCGGCGAGGCGTGGCCGATGGAGAGGCCCGACGTGCCACCGGAGAAGCGGCCGTCCGTGACCAGGGCGCAGGTCTTGCCGAGGCCGCGGCCCTTCAGGAAGGAGGTCGGGTAGAGCATCTCCTGCATGCCGGGGCCGCCGCGCGGTCCCTCGTAGCGGATGACGACGACGTCTCCGTGGCTGATCTCCTTGCGGAGGATCTTGTCGACGGCCTCGTCCTGGGACTCGCAGACGACGGCTGGGCCCTCGAAGGTCCAGATGGACTCGTCGACGCCCGCGGTCTTCACGACACAGCCGTCCACCGCGAGGTTGCCCCGCAGGACGGCCAGGCCGCCGTCCTTGGAGTACGCGTGCTCGACGGAGCGGATGCAGCCGCCCTCGGCGTCCGTGTCCAGGGTGTCCCAGCGCTCGGACTGCGAGAAGGCGGTCGCCGAACGGACGCAGCCGGGCGCCGCGTGCCACAGCTCGACGGCCTCGGCGGACGGGGAGCCGCCGCGTACGTCCCAGGTCTTCAGCCACTCGGTGAGGGTGGCGGAGTGCACGGTGTGCACGTCCTCGTTGAGCATGCCGCCGCGGTGGAGCTCACCGAGGATGGCGGGGATGCCGCCCGCCCGGTGCACGTCCTCCATGTAGTACGTGCCGCCGGGCGCCACGTTCGGCGCGACCTTGGCGAGGCACGGGACGCGGCGGGAGACCGCGTCCATGTCCGCGAGGCCGAAGTCGAGCTCGGCCTCCTGGGCCGCGGCCAGCAGGTGCAGGATCGTGTTGGTGGAGCCGCCCATCGCGATGTCGAGGGCCATGGCGTTCTCGAACGCGGCGCGCGTGGCGATGTTGCGCGGCAGGACGCTCATGTCGTCCTGCTCGTAGTGGCGCTCGGTGATCTCGACGACCGTGCGGCCGGCGTTCTCGTACAGGGCCTTGCGCGCGGTGTGCGTGGCGAGGACCGAGCCGTTGCCGGGGAGGGCCAGGCCGATCGCCTCGGCCAGGCAGTTCATCGAGTTGGCGGTGAACATGCCGGAACAGGAGCCGCAGGTCGGACAGGCGTTCTCCTCGATACGGAGGATGTCCTCGTCCGAGATCTTGTCGTTGACGGCGTCCGAGATCGCGTCGACGAGGTCGAGGGTGCGGACCGTGCCGTCGACGAGGGTGGTCTTGCCCGCCTCCATCGGGCCGCCGGAGACGAAGACCGTGGGGATGTTGAGGCGCAGCGCGGCCATCAGCATGCCGGGGGTGATCTTGTCGCAGTTGGAGATGCAGATCAGCGCGTCGGCGCAGTGCGCCTCGACCATGTACTCCACGGAGTCGGCGATCAGATCCCGGGACGGGAGGCTGTAGAGCATGCCTCCGTGGCCCATCGCGATGCCGTCGTCCACGGCGATCGTGTTGAACTCGCGCGGCACCGCGCCCGCCGCCTTGATCGCGTCGGAGACGATACGGCCGACCGGGGCGAGGTGGGTGTGGCCGGGGACGAACTCGGTGAAGGAGTTGGCCACCGCGACGATCGGCTTGCCGATGTCCTCGCTCGCTACGCCCGAGGCCCGCATAAGGGCGCGGGCGCCCGCCATGTTGCGGCCGTGGGTGACAGTGCGGGACCTCAGCTGCGGCATCGCGCTCGCTCCTTCGACAGAAAAGACTGTCTTCGAGCGTACGCCCTCGGCTCCAAGATCTGGACAAGGCGTCCGGATCGCGGGACGGGGTGCTCGGTGGGCGGTCCGGCGGCGGCTGGACGGGCGGCCCTCAGGGCGCGGTCAGATACCTCTGGAGCGTCGGCGCCACCATCTCGATGATCCGCTCCGGGTCCGCCGAGGCCAGCGGCTCGGCCCGGATCACGTACCGCAGGATCGCGATGCCGACCAGGTGCGAGGCGGCCAGCTCGGCGCGGAAGGTCGGATCGGGTACGTCCAGTTCCGCCGCGATCCGCTCCAGCAGCCGCCTCAGCACGAAGCCCCGCAGCAGCTCGGCCGCGGTCTCGTGGGTGAGGGCGGAGCGGAGGATCGCCAGCAGGGGCGCGCGCGTCGCCGGGTTCTCCCATACGGCGATGAAGTAGCGGGCCAGCCGCTCCCCCAGCCCGTCCGCGGCGCCTCCGAGTACGGCGGGGATCACCAGGGCGGGCTCGAAGGAGACCTCGATGGCCGCCGCGAAGACCTCGTCCTTCGTACCGAAGTAGTGGTGGACCAGCGCCGCGTCCACGCCCGCCGCCCTGGCGATGCCCCGCATGGAGGTCCGGTCGTAGCCGTGCTCGGCGAACTCGGTGCGGGCGGCTTCCAGGATGCGCGTACGGGCGCCGGGTCCGGTGGCCTCCGCCGTACGCGGGGGACGGCCCCGGCGGCGGGGGGCGGGGGCGTCGGGTGTCATGCGGAGGGGTCCCCGGCGGAGGACGACAGGTGCAGCCGGGCGAAGGCCAGGGCCTCGGCGAGGTCGGCCTCGCGTTCGGCTGAGGACATGGCGCGGCGGGTGTTGACCTCGATGACGACATGGCCGTCGAAGGAGGTGCGGGCCAGCCGCCCCAGCAGTTCGGCACAGGGCTGGTCGCCTCTGCCCGGCACCAGGTGCTCGTCCTTGTTCGACCCCTTGCCGTCGGCGAGGTGGACGTGGGCGAGCCGGTCGCCCATCCGGTCGACCATGGCCAGCCCGTCGGTGCGGGCCGTGGCGGTGTGCGAGAGGTCCACGGTGAAATGCCGGTAGTCGTCGTTGGTGACGTCCCAGTCGGGGGCGTACGCGAGCATCTCGCGGTCCCGGTAGCGCCACGGGTACATGTTCTCGACGGCGAACCTGACGTCCGTCTCGTCGGCCATGCGCCAGATGCCGGTGACGAAGTCGCGCGCGTAGTTGCGCTGCCACCGGAAGGGGGGGTGCACGACGACGGTCGACGCGCCGAGCTTCTCCGCCGCCGCCCTGGCCCGCTGGAGCTTCACCCACGGGTCGGTGGACCAGACCCGCTGCGTGATGAGGAGGCAGGGGGCGTGCACCGCCAGGATCGGCACCTGGTGATGGTCCGAGAGCCGCTTCAGCGCTTCGATGTCCTGGCTGACCGGGTCGGTCCACACCATGATCTCGACGCCGTCGTACCCCAGGCGCGCCGCGATCTCGAAGGCCGTCGCCGTCGACTCCGGATAGACCGAAGCAGTCGACAGGGCGACCTTCGCGTCCGGAACGCGCACCACTGGTTCTGCCACCAGGACAGGGTACGGGCAGCGGCGCGTGCGGCCGGGGAATCCCGACCGGAAGTGACCAGGGCCATGCGGGCGGGCTTGTCCCGCACGGCCGCCGGGCGCCCGGGCGCGCGGTCAGTACAGCGCGACCCGTTGCGCCGGAAGGTGGTCGAGACTGCGCAGGATCACGCCCTCGCGCAGCGCCCACGGGCATATCTCCAGCTCCTCGACCCCGAGCAGGTCCATCGCCGCCTCGGCGACGAGCGCCCCGGCAAGCAGCTGCGCCGCCCGGCCCTCGGAGACCCCCGGCAGGCCGCCCCGCTGCTCGACGGTCATCGCCGCCAGCTTGGGGACCCACTCCTGCAGTGCCTTGCGGGTGAGGACGCGCTGTACGTACAGGCCCTCCGCGGAGCGTGCGGCGCCCGCGATCCTGGCGAGCTGCTTGAAGGTCTTGGAGGTGCCGACGACGTGGTCGGGGCGGCCGAAGCGGGTGATCTCTCCGACGGTACGGGCGATGCCGGCCCGTATGTGGCGGCGCAGCGCCTTCACCTCCAGCGGGTCCGCGGGGTCGCTGGGCAGCCAGGCCGCGGTCAGGCGCCCCGCCCCCAGCGGAAGCGACACCGCGGCGTCGGGCTCCTCGTCCATCCCGAACGCGACCTCCAGCGAGCCTCCGCCGATGTCCAGGAGGAGGAGCTTCCCCGCCGACCAGCCGAACCAGCGGCGGGCCGCGAGGAACGTGAGGCGTGCCTCCTCCTCGCCGCTGAGGACCGCGAGGTCGACGCCCGTCTCGTCCCGCACCCGCTCCAGCACCCTGTCGGCGTTGGACGCCTCCCGCACGGCGGAGGTGGCGAAGGCCAGCACGTTCTCGCACCCCTTGTCCTCGGCGGCCTGGACCGCGCCGGCGATCGTCGAGACGAGCCGGTCTACGCCCACCGGGCCGATCGCGCCGTCCGGGTCGAGAAGTTCGGCCAGCCGCAGCTCCGCCTTGTGCGAATGCGCGGGCAGCGGGCGGGCGCCGGGGTGGGCGTCCACCACCAGCAGATGAACCGTGTTCGAACCCACGTCGAGGACTCCGAGTCTCATACCCGGAACGCTACTGCTCCGGCGGACTTACTCTTGGCGCGTGCCAAAGACGAAAAAGGCGAAGCCGGACAAAGTCACGAAGAAGCAGAAAATGAATGGGGAGTTGCCTCAGCCGGAAGCGGACGGGAACGCGGGGCCCGGGGAGCCGGGCGACGAGACGGGCATCGACTTCGCGCGGGCGTGGGTGGAGTTCCCCGACCCCGCCGACGACGAGCAGGTCTTCCGCTGCGACCTCACCTGGCTGACCTCCCGGTGGAGCTGCATCTTCGGCAGCGGCTGCCAGGGCATCCAGGCGGGCCGCGCGGACGACGGGTGCTGCACGCTGGGCGCCCACTTCTCCGACGAGGACGACGAGAAGCGGGTGGCTGGACACGTCGCCCGGCTGACCCCGGACCTGTGGCAGTTCCACGACGTCGGTACGCAGACGGGCTGGGTCGGCGTCGACGAGGACGGCGAGCGGCAGACCCGGCGCTGGGAGGGCTCCTGCATCTTCCAGAACCGGCCCGGTTTCGCCGCGGGGGCCGGCTGCTCCCTGCACATCCTGGCGCTGCGCGAGGGCAAGGAGCCCCTGGAGACCAAGCCGGACGTCTGCTGGCAGCTCCCGGTCCGGCGTACGTACGACTGGATCGACCGGCCCGACGACACCCGCGTCCTCCAGGTCTCGATCGGGGAGTACGACCGCAGGGGCTGGGGTCCCGGCGGTCACGACCTGCACTGGTGGTGCACCTCGGCGACCTCGGCGCACGGGGCCGGGGAACCGGTCTACGTGTCCTACCGCCCGGAGCTCGTCGAGCTGATGGGGAGGCAGGCGTACGACCGGCTGGTGGAGCTGTGCGAGGAGCGGCTGTCCTCGCTCCTGCCGATGGCACCGCACCCGGCCGACCCGACGCACCCGACGCACTGACCTCTCGGCTTCAGCCCGCCGGGTCCGGGGTCGCAGGGCTCGTCCCCGGGTCCTCGGGTGCGGTCGGGTCGCCCGGGCCCGGTGACGACGGCGGCGGTTCGGCCGGCTCCGTGGGGGCCGGGGTCGGAACCGGCTCCGTGGGGGTCGGTTCGGCGGGAGTCGGGGCCGGAGTCGGCTCCGTGGGGGTGGGCGCCGGTTCGGAGGGTTTCGCCGGCGCGGACGGGGTGGTGGGCCGTGAGGGACCGGCCGGGCCCCGGGCGGCGGCGCCGTGGTCCCGTAACCGTCGATCATGACCACGGACCCCTCGGGATCGAGGCCGACCCGCGCCCGCCACGGTCCGTCCGGCTCGGCGGCGTGGTTCACGGACACCCGCAGGGTGACGCTGCGGCCGGCGGCGAGCGTGCCGGAGGTGCTGCTGAGGTGGAGCCAGGGCGCGTCCACCCAGGCCGACCAGGTCACCGCCTCGCGGCCGGAGGCCGTCAGGGTGATCGTCGTGAGGTCGCCCGAGGTCCGGGCGGTGACGGCCAGGTCGCCGGGACCGTGCCGGCCGCCCGCGCTGATCACCTCGGCCGAGACGTCCGGGGTACGGGCGCCGGGCCTGAAGCGGTCGTTCTCGCCGGGCCGGGCGTTGCCCGCGTTCTCGTAGGGGTCGTACGTGTTGCCCCAGGAGCCGCCCGCGCCGTCCCGCTCCGTCGCGGTGACCGAGGAACCGGCGTGGCCCTCCCCCGTCTGCGGCGCTCCCCGGTAGGCGGCCCACAGGGCGATCACGGGGGCGGCGACGACGGTCGCGACGACGGTGGTGGTGAGGACCCGGGCGCGCAGCCGGTCGCGGCGGGCCGCGTGGTCCTTGGGGTCCAGCGGAAAGCCCGCCCGGTCGAAGCGCGGGCCGCCCGACCGGGACCGCCTGGCGTGGACCATGGCGACCTGGACGGAGGGCAGCGGCGCCTCCACGACCGGCAGCGCTGCGGTGGGGCGGACGTCCGCGCCGGGCCAGGGTCCCCGGGCACCGGCCCGCTCGGCGGCGCGGCGGCAGCGGGGGCAGTCGTCGACGTGCCGGACGAGCTCGCGGCGCAGGGCGGAGGAGAGCAGGACCTGGTGGTCGCCGGTGAGCCGCGCGACGGCGGGGCAGTCACCGGTCTCGACGACGGCGAGGGCGGCCCGGGTCCGCTCCACCTCGCAGGCCGCGGCGGCGAGCAGTTCCCCGGCGGCGCCGGGTTCGAGCCCGAGGACGGCGGCGACGGCACGCGGGGGAGCTGGTGGCGTACCGCGAGTTCGAGTGCCTCTCGCTGCTCGGGGGTGGTGCCCGCGGCCTCGGGCCAGGCGAGCTGGGCGAGTTCGCGGCGCCGCGCCTCCGCGGCAGGGGACTCGGAGTGCGCCGGAGCGGTCGCCTCCGCCGGGTCCGCGGGGGTTTCCGGCGCCTTCGGGGGCGGGCGGTGACCGCTGCGCGCTCCCCCGCCGGGCGGCCGGCGATGCGCCGGGCTGCCGTGTCTGCGTTCGCTGAGCTTGCGCAGGCACACCCATCTGGCCAGGGCGTACAGCCAGGATTTACGTTCCTCCTCGCCGCCCGGGCACCGGCTGTCCTGTCGTTCCGCGATGACGAGGACCGCGCCGAGCGCCTCCGTCGCCGCCTCGTGATCGCACAGGACGGAGAGGCAGTAGGTGAACAGGCCGTCGAGGTGGGGCTCGTAACGTGCGGGCGGTCGCTGATCCGACGGGGCCGACGGGTCCGACGAGTGGGGAGCGCGTCGGTGCGCCCGGTGTACGCCGGTGGTGTGCGGGGTGGTCTCCAGTCTGGTGCTCGTCACCTGGCGACCGTAGGCAGCGGAAGGCACACTCTCATCACCTCTTGGGCGCATTTAATCCTTACGGATGAACGTATCCCTCAAAAGGGGACAGCGCTTCGGGTTTGTGGCGGAAGCCACCACCCGCGCCGCTGGGCCGGTCGGCACTGTCGGACCTCACCTATACGGTGGCGCCATGGCTGCCCGTACGAAATCCGCGAAGGACCGGCCGTCCTACCGCTGCACCGAGTGCGGCTGGACGACCGCCAAGTGGCTCGGCCGCTGCCCGGAGTGCCAGGCGTGGGGGACGGTCGAGGAGTTCGGTGGCGCCCCCGCCGTGCGCACGACGGCCGCGGGCCGGGTCTCCACCGCCGCCGTCCCCATCGGCCAGGTCGACAGCCGCCAGGCCACCGCCCGCTCGACCGGCGTCGGCGAACTCGACCGCGTCCTGGGCGGGGGACTCGTGCCGGGCGCCGTCGTCCTGCTCGCGGGCGAGCCGGGCGTCGGGAAGTCGACGCTGCTGCTGGACGTGGCGGCCAAGGCGGCGAGCGAGGACCACCGCACGCTGTACGTCACGGCCGAGGAGTCCGCGAGCCAGGTGCGGATGCGCGCCGACCGGATCAAGGCCATCAACGACCACCTGTACCTCGCGGCCGAGACCGACCTGTCCGCCGTTCTCGGCCACCTCGACGCGGTCAAGCCGTCCCTGCTCGTCCTGGACTCCGTACAGACCGTGGCCTCGCCCGAGATCGAGGGCGCGCCCGGCGGCATGGCGCAGGTCCGGGAGGTGGCCGGGGCGCTCATCCGGGCCTCCAAGGACCGCGGGATGGCGACGCTGCTGGTCGGCCACGTCACCAAGGACGGCGCGATCGCCGGGCCGCGGCTCCTGGAGCACCTCGTCGACGTGGTGCTGTCCTTCGAGGGCGACCGCCATGCCCGCCTCCGTCTCGTGCGGGGCGTCAAGAACCGTTACGGGGCGACGGACGAGGTCGGCTGCTTCGAGCTCCACGACGAGGGGATCACCGGTCTCGCCGACCCCTCGGGGCTGTTCCTGACGCGGCGCGACGCGCCGGTTCCGGGGACCTGCCTGACGGTCACCCTGGAGGGCAAGCGCCCGCTCGTCGCCGAGGTCCAGGCGCTGACGGTCGATTCGCAGATCCCCTCGCCCCGGCGCACGACCTCCGGTCTGGAGACGTCCCGGGTGTCGATGATGCTGGCGGTCCTGGAGCAGCGGGGGCGGATCACCGCGCTCGGCAAGCGGGACATCTACAGCGCGACGGTCGGCGGCGTGAAGCTGACGGAGCCCGCCGCGGACCTGGCGATCGCCCTGGCCCTGGCCAGTGCGGCGAGCGACACCCCGCTCCCCAAGAACCTCGTCGCGATCGGCGAGGTGGGCCTCGCGGGCGAGGTCAGGCGGGTGACGGGGGTGCAGCGCCGGCTGGCCGAGGCGTACCGCCTCGGGTTCACGCACGCGCTCGTGCCGAGCGACCCCGGGAAGGTGCCTTCCGGTATGAAGGTCACAGAAGTGTCCGACATGGGGGATGCCCTCAGAGTGCTCCCCCGCCGGTCTCGTCCGGAGGGACCACAGGAGGACAACGCGCGCCGGTAGACTTTGCCCTGGTCTCGCCCGCCCGTACGAACGGTATGAGGGACGCGGGGTCTCGTCCGGGATCGGACCGGACCCCCGCGAGCCCGGCCTGATCCACACGAGAGGCCCTAAGGGCACCGAAAACCTGTGACCGGAGGAGTGCAGTGGCAGCCAACGACCGGGCAGCATCGCCCGGAAAGTCCGGCCAAGGCACCGGTAACGAAGCGCTGATGCGCGCCTCGTTGAGCGCGGTCGCGCCCGGAATGCCACTTCGGGACGGCCTGGAGCGCATCCTCCGGGGCAACACCGGCGGGCTGATCGTCCTCGGCATGGACAAGACCGTCGAGTCCATGTGCACCGGTGGATTCGTGCTGGACGTGGAGTTCACCGCGACGCGGCTGCGTGAGCTGTGCAAGCTCGACGGCGCGCTGATCCTCGACAAGGACATGACGAAGATCCTGCGGGCCGGCGTGCAGCTGGTGCCGGACGCGTCCATCCACACGGAGGAGACCGGAACCCGGCACCGCACGGCGGACCGGGTCTCGAAGGCGTGTGTCTTCCCTGTCGTCTCGGTCTCCCAGTCGATGCGTCTGATCGCGCTGTACGTGAACGGCGAGCGCCGCGTCCTTGAGGAGTCCTCCGCGATCCTGTCGCGCGCCAACCAGGCACTCGCCACGCTGGAGCGGTACAAGCTCCGGCTGGACGAGGTCGCGGGCACGCTCTCCGCGCTGGAGATCGAGGACCTGGTGACCGTCCGGGACGTGACAGCCGTCGCGCAGCGCCTGGAGATGGTCCGCCGGATCGCCACGGAGATCGCGGAGTACGTGGTGGAGCTCGGCACCGACGGCCGGCTCCTCTCCCTCCAACTGGACGAGCTGATCGCCGGCGTGGAGCCGGAGCGGGAGCTCGTCGTACGCGACTACGTACCGCAGCCGACGGCGAAGCGCTCCCGTACGGTCGCCGAGGCGCTGACCGAGCTGGACGCGCTGTCCCACACCGAGCTGCTGGAACTGCCGGTGGTCGCCCGGGCTCTGGGGTACAGCGGCTCGCCGGAGACGCTGGACTCCGCGGTGTCCCCGCGGGGGTTCCGGCTGCTGGCGAAGGTGCCGAGGCTGCCGGGGGCGATCATCGACCGGCTGGTGGAGCACTTCGGCGGTCTGCAGAAGCTCCTCGCCGCGAGCGTGGACGACCTCCAGGCGGTCGACGGGGTCGGGGAGGCGCGGGCCCGGAGCGTGCGCGAAGGGCTCTCGCGGCTGGCGGAGTCCTCGATCCTCGAACGGTACGTCTGAGGGCTGTCCCGTAACCCCGGCCGGCGCGGCGCGCGGCGTCGGAAGCGGTGCGTCGCGGGCGGAGGGGCGTCCGCGTACCGGAGGTATCCGGGTGCTCCGGCCACGCGGCGAGGCGCCGGGGCTGTCGTCACGCGCCCGCCCGGGATCGCGGGACAGCCCTTACTCCTTCGGCAGGACGAACGAGGCTCGTTGCAGGGGCGCGCCCGGGGCCTTCGCCTCCAGGAGGTAGGTGCCCGGACCCGCGTCCTTGGTGGGGGCCGAGGCGCACGCGGGGCTGCTCTTCCTCCGGTCCCACGTCACCGTGTGGACGACCGTCGCACCGGCCGGGACCTTCAGATAGAGCGGGCCCGAAGCGGCCGGGCAGTCCGCGGAGGACCAGATCCGGTCGTCCTCGCCGCCGGCCTCGGTGATGGTGAGCACCGCGGTCTTCGGGCCGAAGTCGGCCTTGCAGGTGGTGGCCGAGGTGTTGGTGACGACCAGCCGGAACACCGGCTTGTCGTTCGGGCCGTAACTGACGTCCGTCCTCAGGCTCAGCCGCAGCGCCGCGGGCCCGCAGTCGGGGAGCGGAGAGCCGGCCGGCACCCGCTCGGCGCCCGGAGCACTGCCGGTACCACTGCCCTGGACGCCGTCCGGAGCACTGCCAGGACCGCCGTCCGCCCCACCGGAACCGGCCGTGTCCGCGCCGCCCTCCGGGCCGCCGTCCGCGCCGCCGGGCTCCCCGTCCCCGTTGCTGCCGTCCGACCCCGCGCCTCCACCGGAACCGGACTCATCGCGTCCGCCCGGCGGCCGGCTGATCGCGGGTCCCGACCCCGAAGGGCCGGGCGTGATCGAGGGAGCGGGATTCGGGCCGCCGGCCTTGGGGTCGCCGCTGCCCCCGCCGCCCCCGAGCGAGGTGAGGGCCCAGACGATCAGCAAGGCGAGCAGCGCGATCAGCGATGCCGCGACTGCCCTCCGTCGCCAGTAGATGGAGGAGGGAAGCGGCCCGACCGGATTGCGCATAGATCCCACGGCGCAAACTCTACGAGAGATCGGGCTCAACTCCCGCCCCACCCGCCGCTCGACGGGCAAGTTTTGCCGATCATCATCACGGAGTGCCCGAAGACCGGCTCCCGACCCGGGCACAGGGGACAGAACGGGTGGCGTCACCGCCCCGTGGACCCTCCGGAAGGGCCGACACCCCTGCGCCCGTGACCATCGCCCGGTCTTCCGTGCCAGGATCGTCGGTGCGATGACTGCCACGACTTCGACACAGACGCCCCCCGCATCCCTCCACACCCCCGTCATCGGGTGGTTCGAGCAGCACGCCCGCGATCTCCCCTGGCGCCGCCCCGAAGCGGGCGCCTGGGGGGTGATGGTGAGTGAGTTCATGCTGCAACAGACCCCGGTGAGCCGAGTCCTCCCCGTGTACGAGCAGTGGATGGCCCGCTGGCCGCGCCCCGCCGACCTGGCGGCGGACGCGCCCGGCGAGGCGGTCCGCGCCTGGGGCCGCCTCGGGTACCCCCGCCGCGCACTGCGCCTGCACGGCGCCGCGCAGGCGATAACGGAACGGCACGGCGGCGACGTGCCGAGCGAGCACAACCAGTTGCTGGCGCTGCCCGGTATCGGCGAGTACACGGCGGCGGCCGTGGCCTCGTTCGCGTACGGCCAGCGCCACGCGGTGCTCGACACGAACGTCCGCCGGGTGTTCGCCCGCGCCGCGACCGGCATCCAGTACCCGCCGAACGCGACCACCGCCGCCGAGCGGAAGCTGGCACGTGTGCTGCTCCCCGAGGAGGACGAGCGGGCGGCCCGCTGGGCGGCGGCGACGATGGAGCTCGGCGCGCTGGTGTGCACCGCGAGGAACGAGGACTGCCCTCGCTGCCCCATCTCCGGGCAGTGCGCCTGGCTGCTGGCCGGTAAGCCCGCGCACCAGGGGCCGCCGCGCCGGGGCCAGACGTACGCCGGTACGGACCGCCAGGTGCGGGGCCGGCTGCTCGCCGTCCTGCGCGAGGCGGTGGCACCGGTCGGGCAGGCCGCACTCGACGCGGTCTGGGACGAACCCGTACAGCGGGCGCGGGCTCTCGACGGCCTGGTTGCCGACGGTCTGGTCGAACCGCTGGCGGACGGCCGGTACCGGCTGCCGCTGACCTGAGCCGGGCAGCCCGCGCTGTTACACAACCGATGGGCAGCCGTGCGTCCGCGTACGGCTGCTCCGGACACCCTCGTGACAACGCCTCCGTAGCGTCTCCGGCAGCAGTGGGACGGGGATTCACGGGGACGGAGGCGGTTGTGATGGCGCAGGGCGAGGTGCTCGCGTTCGAGGACTACGTACGCACCCGGCAGGACGCCCTGCTGCGCAGCGCCCGGCGGCTCGTCCCCGACCCGGTGGACGCGCAGGATCTGCTCCAGACCGCTCTCGCGCGCACCTACGGCCGCTGGGACGGCATCGCCGACAAGTCCCTGGCCGACGCCTACCTGCGCCGCGTCATGATCAACACGCGTACGGAGTGGTGGCGGGCCCGCAGGCTCGAAGAGGTCCCCACCGAGCAGCTGCCCGACGCGAGCGTCGAGGACGGTTCGGAGCAGCGCGCCGACCGGGCCCTGCTGATGGACGTCCTGGGTGTGCTGGCTCCCAAGCAGCGCAGCGTCGTCGTGCTGCGACACTGGGAGCAGATGAGCACGGAGGAGACGGCCGCCGCCCTCGGTATGTCGGCGGGTACGGTGAAGAGCACGCTGCACCGGGCGCTGGCGCGGTTGCGCCAGGAGCTGGTGAGCCGCGAGGCGGCGAGCCGGGAGGCCGGTGACCGCGAGGCCGCCGCGCGTCCTTCGCCCGGGTCGCCGGTGCGTGCGCACACACCGGCGCGGCACGACGGGCGTGATGACGAGCGGGGGCGGGAGCGGTGCGCGGCCTGACAGGCGGCAGCGAAGGCACGGACGGCGGTCCCGGAACGGCCGGCACGGCCCCCGGGGGCTGCGGAGTGCGTGCCGCACTGGCGGCGAGCGGTACGGCGATGGCCGGGCTCGCCGCCTTCGCGCTGCTGGGCGCCAGCTGCTCCGCGGGCGGCACGGGCACCAGGGACGAGGGGCCGGCCGGTACGAAGCCGGTCACCCAGGTCACTCCCTCGCTCGCCGCCCCCACCACGACGGCCCAGCCCGCCCGGCGGGTGAACGCCGTGGCGCTCCTGAAGCGGGACCCCGGGGTGAGCCCGCGGGTCAGGACCGATCTGCGGCCATGCTCCGGGGACGAGTACCCCGTCGACACCTCGTACGGGTCACTGACCGACGGCCCCGCCGCCGACGTCGTGGTCAACGTACTGACGTGCGGTGACTCGGTGGGCATAGGAACCTACGTCTACCGGCCCCGGGACGACGGCTCCTACGAGAACGTCTTCGCCGCCGAGATGCCCGCTGTCTACGGGACGATCGACCGCGGTGACCTGGTGGTGACGACGCAGGTGTACGGATCGAGGGACTCGGTCGCGTACCCCTCCGGCGAGGAAGTGATCACCTACCGCTGGACGGACGGCCGGTTCAGCGAGCACGACCGTGTGCTCAACGACTTCAACCGGGCCGTCAGCAGCGGAGAGGGCGCGCTCCCCCCGCAGGCGGAACCGACCCGGAGCTGACCGGGAACCGACCGAGAACCGACCGTACGGAAAGCAGTCGCATGGCCGAGACCCACGTCCTCTTCGTCGAGGACGACGACGTGATCCGCGAGGCCACCCAGCTCGCGCTGGAGCGGGTCGGATTCGTCGTCACCGCGAAACCGGACGGCCTCTCGGGACTGGAGGCGTTCCGGTCCGACCGCCCGGACATCGCTCTCCTGGACGTGATGGTGCCGGGGCTCGACGGGGTCAGCCTGTGCCGCCGCATCCGGGACGAGTCGACCGTCCCCGTGATCATGCTGTCGGCACGCGCCGACTCGATCGACGTGGTGCTCGGTCTGGAGGCGGGGGCGGACGACTACGTCACCAAGCCGTTCGACGGAGCGGTGCTCGTCGCCCGTATCCGCGCCGTGCTGCGCCGCTTCGGTCACGCGGCGGGGACGGGCGGACAGCGGGCGGGCGCGAGCGCGGACTCACCGTACGGGAGCGACGGGCTGCTGGTCTTCGGCGACCTGGAGGTCGACACCGAGGGCATGGAGGTGCGCCGGGAGGGCCGGCAGGTGGGGCTCACGCCCACCGAGATGCGGCTGCTGCTGGAGTTCTCGTCGGCGCCCGGCACCGTGCTCTCGCGCGACAGGCTCATGGAACGGGTCTGGGACTACGGCTGGGGCGGGGACACCCGGGTCGTCGACGTCCACGTGCAGCGGTTGCGGACCAAGATCGGGCAGGACCGGATCGAGACGGTCCGCGGTTTCGGCTACAAGCTCAGAGCATGAAGGGGCGGGCCCTGCGGACGGGTGTCCGCTGGAAGATCAGTATCGCGATCGCCGCCGTGGGCGCGCTCGTCGCGGTGGCGCTGAGCCTCGTCGTGCACAACGCCGCGCGCGTCTCCATGATCGAGAACGCGCGCGAGGTCCAGCTGGAACGGCTCCTCTTCGCGCAGCGGCTGTACGAGGCGGCGAACGCGAAGAACAGCACGCCCAAGTTCGGTGCGAAGCTCAACGACCCGGCGCTCCCCGAGAGCCTGCGTGAGGGGGTCCGCGGCAACCGCCGCGCCACCCATGTCGAGGAGTACGGGGACGGCGTGCCCGACGTCTGGGCGGCCGTCCCGCTGGCCAACGGGGACATCCTCTCGCTGCACACCCGCTTCGCCGACCGCAGCGCCACGATCATGAGCGATCTCGACCGGGCCCTGATCATCGGCTCGGTCTGCGCGGTGCTGGGCGGCTCCGCGCTCGGTGTGCTGATCGGCGGACAGCTGTCGCGGCGGCTGCGCAAGGCAGCGGCGGCGGCGGGCAGGGTCGCACAGGGCCATACGGATGTGCGGGTCAGGGAGGCCGTCGGCGGGGTCGTCCGCGACGAGACGGATGAGCTGGCCGGCGCGGTGGACGCGCTCACGGACGCGCTGAACGAGCGCATCGAGGCGGAGCGCCGGGTCACCGCCGACATCGCCCATGAGCTGCGTACGCCCGTGACGGGGCTCCTCACCGCGGCCGAGCTGCTGCCGCCGGGGCGCCCCAGCGAGCTCGTACGCGACCGGGCGCAGGCGATGCGGACGCTGGTCGAGGACGTCCTGGAGGTGGCCAGGCTGGACAGCGCCTCGGAGCGGGCGGAGCTCCAGGAACTTCCGCTGGGCGAGTTCGTGGCCCGGCGGATCGCCCTGCTGGGGCCCGGGGTCACCGTGCGGGTGATCCACGAGTCGTGGGTGTCCACCGATCCGCGGCGCCTGGAGCGCATTCTGGGCAACCTGCTGGGGAACGCGGCCAAGCACGGGGCCTCTCCGGTGGAGGTCACGGTCGAGGGCCGGGTGGTGCGGGTCCGCGACCACGGGCCGGGATTCCCCCAGGAGCTGCTGCGGGAGGGGCCGAGCCGGTTCCGTACCGGCAGCAGCGACCGGGCGGGGCACGGTCACGGGCTGGGGCTGACGATCGCGGCGGGCCAGGCCCGGGTGCTGGGCGCCCGGCTCACCTTCCGCAACGTGGCGGCGGACGGCGGGGCCGAGGGGGCGGGCGGTGCTGTCGCCGTGCTGTGGCTGCCGGAGCACGCGCCCACGGACACCGGCAGCTTCCCGGTCATCAGACTCGCGGAGAAGCGGCGGCCCGGGAAGCGGGACCGCGAGGCCGGGCGGGACTGAGGGACGCCGGAACGCGGGACGGCGGCCCCGGAGAAGCGGAAGGCTTCCCGGGGCCGCCGTGGGTCCGGCTCAGGTGCGGGTCACAGGGAGACGTGCACCGAGCGCAGGAAGGCGACCGGGTTGAGCGCGGAACCGTAGTTCGGGCTGGTCCGGATCTCGAAGTGGAGGTGCGGACCGCTGGAGTTTCCGGTGTTGCCGGACAGGGCGATCTTCTGGCCGGTCTTCACGGTCTGGCCGATGTGGACGTTGATCGTCGACAGGTGCGCGTACTGCGAGTACTTGCCGTTGGAGTGCCTGATCACGACGGCGTTGCCGTACGCGGGGCCGTCGCCGCCGCCGTTCGGGCCGGCCTTGACGACGGTGCCGGCGTGCGCGGCCTCGACCTTGGTGCCGACCGGGACGGCGAAGTCCTGCCCGGAGTGCTTCGCGGCCCAGCGGGCGCCGCCGGTGCCGTAGCTGGCGCTCAGCGTGTACCGCTCGACGGGGGCCTCCCAGGAGGACGCCTTCTTCCTGGCGTTCGCCTTGGCGGCGGCGGCCTTCTTCTTCGCCGTCTCCTTCGCCTTCGCCGACCTCTCGGCCGCGGCCTTCTTCGCCGAGGCGGCGGCCTTGCTCTGCGCCTCCGCCTGCTGGGCGACGGAGTCGGCGGCACCCGCGAGAACCGCGGTGCCGGTGGTGTCCGCCGTACCGGAGGCCGCGAATCCCGCGCCCGCACCGAACACCATCGACGCACCGACGGAGGCGGCGACCACGGTGCCGCGGACTCGGGACAGGGACGGGCGGGCGGACTGCGGGAACGAGACGCGCTTCGACATACGGGGAAGTCCTCCGGTGGTGAGGGGAACCGGCGTTCTGCCGGACGTGCTCCACCTTGGTAACCCGGGCCCCCACTTCGACTCAAACCCCCCACCTACGATGAAAAGCCGTAGAAAGGGCATCGGGAATGCGCTGCCGACGACCCCGCGCACAGGGCCCCGCGACACCGGGAGAACTGTGCTGCGGATCGGGTTTAAGCCCAGTTCGAACCCACCCCGACCGGACATGCGGCGGCCTTCCCGGCACATCGCCCGGTTCCGCCGAAGGACCCCTCCCGGCCAGGGACGAAGGTCCCTCCCCTGGCCGGGGCCTCTTCTCCTAGGCCGGCTAGTAGGCCCCTTCGGGGCTGTGCGCCTTGTCACCGCCGGTGGGACCGGAGACCGTCCGATTCGGGACCTTCGGCCCCCCGGGCTGACTACGCTGTCGGGGAAGCACTCGATCCCGGGGGGAACACGATGGCCGGCGACGACACCGACGACTCCCACGGCCCGGCCGGCATCGAGCTCGCCGACGCCGTCGAGTCCATCCGCGACCAGCTCATCGACGCCGCCACCCGTGCCACGGGCCTGCCCGTGGCCTTCGAGGTCGGTGAGATCCAGATGGAGTTCACGCTGGAGCTGCGCAAGGAGGCCAAGGGCGGCGCGAAGGTCAGGGCATGGGTGGTGGAGGCGGGCGCGGACGCGTCCCTGTCGGCCGCGCGCACCCACAGGGTCGCCTTCACACTGACCCCCCGCGACGCCGTGACCGGCGGTGCCTGGGAGATCGGGCACGGGGACGGCGGCAGCACGGACCACTTCGGCCGGGGACCGGGCCACCCGTGAGGGACGTACGGCCCGGGGACCGCACGGTGGTCGTCCTGGGCGCCGGCTCCACCCAGGGCAGCGGCGTCCTGCTCTCCGAGCGGCTCATACTGACCTGCGCCCATGTGGTCAGGGGCGGCAACCGGAGCCGGGTGGCGCATCCCGGGCTGGCGGGGCACCGCGAGGCATCGGTCGCCTGGGTCGACCACGACCTGGACGCCGCGCTGCTCCTCGCCGCGGAACCGGTGCTTCCCGTTCCGCCGGTACGGCTCGGCGCCCTCGTCGGCGGCCAGGCACTCCACGACTGCGAGCTCACGGGCTTTCCGGACATCGAGCGGTACGGCCCCGGCGGGCATCTGGAGAGCGACCAGTACACGGCCACCGTCCTGCCCATGGCGGGCCGGATGCGCGGCCTCATGGTGTGCGAACTCGACGGCCCCCGCCGCCCACCGACGACCAGGGCGCTCCCAGGCTCCGGGGCCTGTCCGGCGGCCCCCTCTTCGCCGGCGATGTCCTCCTCGGCCTCGCCCGGCAGCTCCCCCGCCGGCGCGGCGGCCGGCGGGTGGAGTGCGTCGCGCTCGCCCCGCTCACCGCCGCCCGGCCGTTCCAGCTCGTCTACGAGCAGGCCACCGGCACCACGCCGCGGTGCGAGGAGGTCCACGGCCACCACCCCGGGGACCTGCGGTACGAGGAGGAGTACGCGGCCTCGGTCGGCGCCGCCTACCGGCGTACGAAGGTGTTCGGCCTCGACGAGCTGAACCGCGACGAGACCGAGTGGGACCTGGACACGGCGTATCTGAGCCTGGAGGCCCAGCCGCCCGACGAGCGGGCGGGGCAGCGCCCGCCCGCGGTGCCGCAGCGCGTCGACGCCCTGCTCTCCGCACGCCCCCGGGTGCTGCTGCGAGGCGACGCGGGCGCCGGGAAGACCACCCTGATCTGGTGGCTGGCCGCGCACGCGGCGGCCGGCACCCTCCCCGACCGGCTCGCCGCGCTCAACGGCCTGGTGCCCTTCGTCGTCCCCCTGCGTACCCTGCGTGCCCGGGGCGGCCCCTTCCCCGGACCCGAACCCGACAAGCTGCCCACGGCGGCCCGGCTGGTGGTCGACGACCCGCCCGAGGGCTGGGCGGGCCGGGTCCTGCGGTCCGGCCGGGCCCTGCTGCTGGTCGACGGCCTCGACGAGGTCCCGCAGGACGACCGCGAGGATGCCCACGACTGGCTGTCCCGGCTGCTGGCCCGCTATCCGGACATCCGGTGCGTGGCGACCGTCCGACCGCTGGCCGTGGAACCGGACTGGCTGAGGTCGCAGGAGTTCGAGGAGTTACGCCTGCTGCCAATGCGGAACGAGGACATCCGGTCCTTTGTGGGGGCGTGGCACAGGGCGGCCCGGCTGGACGGGGACGACCACGAGCACCTGACCGAGCTGGAACAGGACCTCACGCACCGTTTCACCCAGAACTCGGCCCTGCGCGACCTCGCCCGCACGCCCCTGCTCTGCGCCGTGATCTGCGCGCTCCACCGCCGGAGCCAGGGATTCCTGCCGGAGACCCGCTGGAAGCTCTACCGCTCGGCGCTCGACATGCTGCTGGGCAACCGCGACAAACGCCGCAAGATCGACGCGCCCGAGGGCATCACGATGGACGTCGAGGAACAGCTCCAGCTGCTCCAGCGCATCGCGGTCTGGCTGGTCCGCGGGGGCCAGTCGGAATTCTCCCGCGCACAGGCGCTTCGACAGCTGGCCCGCGCCCTCGCGGGCATGGAGCGGGTCCGCGCCCAGGGCACACCCGAGGAAATCCTGACCCACCTCCTGAACCGCAGCGGCCTCCTCCAGGAACGCACCGAGGACGCCTACCAGTTCGCCCACCGCACCTTCCAGGACTTCCTGGCGGCGAAGGAGCTGGTGGAGGACGACCATCTCAACGAACTGCTGGGGCACGCGTCCGACGAGCAGTGGCAGGACGTGATCCTGCTGGCGGCCGGGCACTGCGGCCGGCGCGAACTGCCCACGCTGGTCGGCGGTCTGCTCGACGCGGGCCTGGCGCGGACCAGGGGCTCACTCGCGCGGACGCAGCTCCATGTGCTGGCGGCCCTGTGCGAACAGCACGCGACCTGGCTCGACGAGGCCGTCAGGGAGCGGGTCCGCCGGCACACCGCTGACCTCTTCCCGCCGCGCCGGTTCGAGGACGTGCCGGTCCTGGCCCGGCTGGAGACGACGGCGCTCGGCCTGCTGCCCGCCCCGGGCAGTCTCCCGGAGGAGACGGACGCACCGGTCCGGGTCGCCCTGCTGATCAACACGGTCGGCGGCGCCGAAGCCGTCCCGTACGCGCGGGAGTGGGTCCTGGCCTACCCGTCCACCGGCCCGGACTTCGCCCGGTCCTGGTCCCAGTACCCCACGGAGCCGTACGCGCGAGAGGTCCTGGCCCGCATCGATCCGCGGTCCACGCTGCTGACGGTCTCCACCGCCGGCCAGCTGGCCGCCCTGCACCACGCCCCGGCGCTGGTCTCCGTCGAGCTGTTCGGCGCCTTGACGGACGAGGACCTCCGCTCGTTCCCCCGGGGCGCGAGCCCGGAGTTCCTGTACATCATGTCCAACCCCGTGCTCACCGACCTGTCCTTCACGAAGGTCTGCGGGGACCGGCTCACCGGGCTCTCCATCAGCGAGTGCCCCCGGATCGCGACCCTTGAGCCCCTCGCAGCCCTTCCGGCGCTCCACTTCCTGCGGCTGGACACCGAGAAGCTGACGAGCCGGGCGCTGGAGCCGCTGGGCTCCCTCAGCAGTCTGCGTTCGCTGACCCTGACCTCGATGTCGGCGGGCCACCTGAGCGACATCCCGGTGTCCGGGCTGGTCACCCACCTGATGATCCGGCCCACCCGGCCCTTCGCGGTGACGGGCCTGGAGGCGTGGAAGAGCCTGACCTCGCTCGCCCTCCACAACGCGTTCCCCACCACCGGGCTCTCCGAGGCGCTGCGGACCGGTACCGGCATCACCGATCTCGACCTGTCGGCGTCCGCGCTGCACGAGCTCCTCACCGGGGAGCCCCTGCCGCACGTCACCCAGCTGAGCTTCGACTCCCTGCACGGCAGCGAACTCGACGCGGTCGTCCGGACGTTCCCGTCCCTGACCTCGCTCGGGATACGGCTCGGACCCAACCCGCCGCACCCCCTGAACCTGGCCCCGCTGCGGGCACTGCCCGGCTGCCGGGTCACCGTCGACGGCGCCCACTCGGAGATCGTCGGCGACGAAGGCATCGACATCACGCTCTGAACTCCCCGGACCGCGCACGCACAAGGGGCTGCCCCGGAACCGGTCACCGGTCCGGGGCAGCCCCTTCGTTTCTGCTGACTACGACGCCGTCAGACGTCCTTCGTCATGTTCGGGCCGGCGCCGCCTGCCGCCTGCTCGATCGGAGGAACGTCGGGCAGTGCCGACTTCTCCTCGCCGCGGAACGAGAACTTCTTCTCCTCGCCCTCGCCTTCCGTACCGACGACCACGATGTGACCGGGGCGCAGCTCACCGAAGAGGATCTTCTCGGAGAGGATGTCCTCGATCTCGCGCTGGATCGTCCGGCGCAGCGGCCGGGCGCCCATCACGGGGTCGTAGCCCTTCTTCGCCAGGAGCGTCTTGGCCTCGGCGCTGAGCTCGATGCCCATGTCGCGGTCCTTGAGACGCTCGTCCACCTTGGCGACCATGAGGTCGACGATCTGGATGATGTCTTCCTCGGTCAGCTGGTGGAAGACGACCGTGTCGTCGACGCGGTTGAGGAACTCCGGCCTGAAGTGCTGCTTGAGCTCTTCGTTGACCTTGACCTTCATCCGCTCGTAGTTCGTCTTGACGTCGCCCTGGGCGGCGAAGCCCAGGTTGAAGCCCTTGGAGATGTCCCGGGTCCCGAGGTTGGTCGTCATGATGATGACCGTGTTCTTGAAGTCCACGACCCGGCCCTGGGAGTCGGTCAGGCGACCGTCCTCCAGGATCTGGAGCAGGGAATTGAAGATATCGGGGTGGGCCTTCTCGACCTCGTCGAAGAGGACGACGGAGAACGGCTTGCGGCGCACCTTCTCGGTGAGCTGTCCGCCCTCTTCGTAGCCCACGTAACCGGGGGGCGAACCGAAGAGCCGGGAAACCGTGTGCTTCTCGCTGAACTCCGACATGTCGAGGGAGATCAGCGCGTCCTCGTCACCGAAGAGGAATTCGGCGAGCGTCTTGGAGAGCTCGGTCTTACCGACACCGGACGGACCGGCGAAGATGAACGAGCCGCCGGGGCGCTTCGGGTCCTTCAGGCCGGCCCGCGTACGGCGGATCGCCTGCGAAAGGGCCTTGATGGCGTCCTTCTGGCCGATGACGCGCTTGTGGAGCTCGTCCTCCATGCGCAGCAGACGGGAGGACTCCTCCTCCGTCAGCTTGAAGACCGGGATGCCGGTGGCCGTGGCCAGGACCTCGGCGATGAGCTCGCCGTCGACCTCGGCGACGACGTCCATGTCGCCGGCCTTCCACTCCTTCTCGCGCTTGGCCTTCGCCGCCAGCAGCTGCTTCTCCTTGTCACGGAGAGACGCCGCCTTCTCGAAGTCCTGGGAGTCGATCGCCGACTCCTTGTCGCGGCGGACACCCGCGATCTTCTCGTCGAACTCGCGGAGGTCCGGCGGCGCCGTCATCCGGCGGATGCGCATCCGGGAGCCGGCCTCGTCGATCAGGTCGATCGCCTTGTCCGGCAGGAAGCGGTCCGAGATGTACCGGTCGGCCAGCGTCGCGGCCTGGACCAGCGCCTCGTCCGTGATGGAGACCCGGTGATGGGCCTCGTAACGGTCGCGCAGGCCCTTGAGGATCTCGATGGTGTGCGGCAGCGAAGGCTCCGCGACCTGGATGGGCTGGAAGCGTCGCTCGAGAGCGGCGTCCTTCTCCAGGTGCTTGCGGTACTCGTCGAGCGTCGTGGCACCGATGGTCTGGAGCTCGCCTCGCGCCAGCATGGGCTTGAGGATGCTCGCGGCGTCGATCGCGCCCTCGGCGGCACCCGCACCCACCAGGGTGTGGAGCTCGTCGATGAACAGGATGATGTCGCCGCGGGTGCGGATCTCCTTGAGGACCTTCTTCAGGCGCTCCTCGAAGTCACCGCGGTAGCGGGAACCCGCGACCAGGGCGCCGAGGTCAAGCGTGTAGAGGTGCTTGTCCTTGAGGGTCTCGGGCACCTCGCCCTTGACGATGGCCTGTGCCAGGCCCTCGACGACCGCCGTCTTGCCGACGCCGGGCTCGCCGATGAGAACCGGGTTGTTCTTGGTACGGCGGGACAGCACCTGCATGACCCGCTCGATCTCCTTCTCGCGCCCGATGACCGGGTCGAGCTTGGATTCGCGAGCGGCCTGGGTGAGGTTCCGGCCGAACTGGTCCAGCACGAGGGACGTGGAGGGCGTGCCCTCCGCGGGGCCGCCCGCCGTGGCCGCCTCCTTGCCTCCCGAGTACCCGGAGAGCAGCTGGATGACCTGCTGCCGCACCCGGTTCAGGTCGGCGCCCAGCTTCACGAGGACCTGGGCGGCTACGCCCTCGCCCTCGCGGATCAGGCCGAGCAGGATGTGCTCGGTGCCGATGTAGTTGTGGCCCAGCTGAAGGGCCTCGCGGAGCGAGAGCTCCAGGACCTTCTTGGCTCGGGGGTGAAGGGGATGTGGCCGGACGGGGCCTGCTGGCCCTGACCGATGATCTCCTCCACCTGCTGGCGGACCGCCTCGAGCGAGATCCCGAGGCTCTCCAGGGCCTTAGCGGCGACACCCTCACCCTCGTGGATCAGGCCCAGGAGGATGTGCTCGGTGCCGATGTAGTTGTGGTTGAGCATCCGGGCTTCTTCCTGAGCCAGGACGACAACCCGCCGCGCGCGGTCGGTGAACCTCTCGAACATCGTTAATCGCTCCTCAGAGCGGTCAGGCAGTAAGGGGTCGGTCCCCTCCCTGTCCTTCCGCAGCTTAGTCCCGCAAGCGGGGACCGCTCATTCCAACTGCCGACAACTGCCGACACCCGATCTCGGTCTCTCCTGCCCCGAACGCCGACAACTGCTCCAACCCGATGGTGGGAGACGATGTTCCCGCAGGCCAGCCAGATAGCCCTTTCGCCAGTACGCCGATGGCGAACGTGAGACGCTTCGGCCCGCGTGTCGCCCCTTCCCACTAGGGATGTCTTACCCGCAACTACTGACAGTCCATGCGGCGCGACCCGGTTCCCTCAGCTACGGGCGAACACATCCCCGCTCCCGTATCCGTCCGCACGCCCCCATACCGGGCACAGCGGGCAACCCGGCACTGACTGCGCGTAACTTCGGGGGCGGCTGGACGGTTCATCGGGCATGGCCCTCACCGTCCCGCCTCCCCGCTCGTCGCCCGAAGCCGAGGACTGGACGCGGTGGTACGAACGCGAGCTTGGCTGGGCCACCGCCGATGGCGCCCCCGTACGTCTGCTGACCGGGCTGCGCTTCGACGTGCTTGAGCTGCCCGCGGACGCCGGTCACGCCGCGCTGCGGCGGCTGGGGCCCACGGGCCCGGTGGTGGTGGCCGGACAGCGCATGGGGATGCTGGTGGCCGCGGGAAGCGCGGACGAGCTGCCGGGGCTGCTCGACTGGCTGGAGTGGAGCGGAATCGCCCTCGGCCTGACCGCTGTCGGCGCCGGCGGGCGGATCGCCGCCCCGGCGCCGCCCGGCTCGGCGGCCGGCGCGCCGGGGGCCGCGCTGTGGCTGCGGCCCCCCGAGCCGAGGCAGGAGATCGAGCCGGCACTCCCCGCCCTCGTCGGCTTCGGGAGCATCGGGAACAAGAACGGAAATGTTCCCGATCTCGCACGGCTCGTCGACGTGGCCGCCACGGAATGCCACCGGGCGCGGCTGACGCGTGCCCGGGCCGGGCCGGCCGGCTGGGCGACGGCTCAGCCGTTGGCCTTCTCGTAAGCCTCGCGGATCTCCGCGGGCACACGGCCGCGGTCATTCACGTTGTGGCCGTTCTCGCGAGCCCACTTACGGATCTCGGCGGTGTCCTTGTTGCCACCGGTGACCGCGCGGCCCTTGCCACGGCCGGTCGCGGCGCGGCCACCGGTACGACGGCCACCCTTGGTGTACGGCTCGAGAAGACCACGGAGCTTGTCCGCGTTGGTCGTCGTGAGGTCGATCTCGTAGGTCTTGCCGTCAAGTGCGAACGTCACTGTCTCGTCCGCCTCGCCACCGTCGAGGTCATCGACAAGAAGGACCTGAACCTTCTGTGCCACTGGATTTCCTTTCATCGAAAATGTAGTACGCGGAAAGGAAACCGCTTTTCCCCGGAAAACACAAACCCCTGGGAGAGGTTCAGGAGTGCAAGAACGCGGGAAACAGGCGCGATTCGGACATAGGGCTACGGCTGCTTCTGCCGGTCACAGGTGCAGAAGCATCCGGCTGTTGCCCAAGGTGTTCGGCTTCACCCGTTCGAGACCCAGGAACTCGGCGACACCCTCGTCATAGGAACGCAGCAGCTCACTGTAGACATCCGTGTCGACCGGCGTCTCTCCGATCTCGACGAAGCCGTGCTTCGCGAAGAAGTCCACTTCGAAGGTGAGGCAGAAAACCCGGCGCACGCCCAGCCACCGTGCCGTCTGCAAGAGCTTGTCCAGCACCTTGTGACCGACGCCGGCGCCCTTGATGCTGTGGTCGACTGCGAGAGTGCGCACTTCGGCGAGGTCTTCCCACATCACGTGCAGTGCCCCGCAGCCGATGACCCGGCCGTCCTCGTCGCGTTCCGCGACCCAGAACTCCTGGATGTCCTCGTAAAGCGTCACCGTCGCTTTGTCGAGCAGGATGCCTTCGGAGACGTACCCGTCAAGGAGGCTGCGCACCGACGCCACATCGGTGGTCCTGGCACGTCGGACGGTGATGGCGGGACTATTTACCGACGGGTCGGTATGAAACTCGGTATCCGGCTGGGTTTGCGGCGGCTCTGAGGACATGACCAGACGCTATCGCCCGGTCTCCGGCTCCGCGTCATCGGCCGGGGTTGTCTCACCGGCCGGACTGGCGTGAGCTCCGGGGAAGGTGGGCAGAACCATGCGCATGGCGTCCTGCAGAGCCTCGCGCTGTTCGGCCGACATCATGCCGAAGAAGGCGACGAGAGCGGCTGCGGGGTTGTCACTGCGGGACCAGGCTTCGTTCATCAGTGCGGCCGAGTACGCGGCACGGGTGGAGACGGCCGTATATCGATATGCGCGGCCGTCGACTTCCCTGCGGACCCAGCCCTTCTGATGGAGATTGTCCATTACCGTCATGACCGTCGTGTACGCGATGGACCGCTCCCGCTGAAGGTCCTCCAGAACTTCCCGCACGGTGACGGGACGGTTCCATTGCCAGACCCGCGTCATCACGGCGTCTTCCAGCTCTCCCAATTGGCGAGGCACAGCGTCACCTTAGTACCAGATGTCTGGAATGAGCAGTCATTAACACAGCAAAAGGGCGTACAGCTCGTCACTCACGAGCCGTACGCCCTCGGGGGCCGGAGCGGACGCGGTCAGGCGCCTTCGGCCCGTGGGTTCTGGCGGACCGCCTCCGTGCGGGAGATCGCCGCGTCCACGGCCGCGTCCTCCTTGGTCTTGTTCGGACCGCCCTGGCTCTTGACGATCGTCACGACCAGACCGATGAAGAAAGCGGCCATCACCACGGGGGGCAGAAGCGCGGATACGTAGTCCATGCCGTCCAGAGTAGCGAGCCCGGCGCGGCCGGGGAGCGCGCCCTCCCGGGGAGGGCGCGGCCCACCGGTCAGCCCGCGGCGCGCTCCTCGGACGGCGTGACCGGGCGGCGGCGGGGCGGGAAGACCTCGGAGGGCTTGGGCGCGGGGCGCTCCCCGGGGGACTGGGGGCGGGCGGGGGCCGGCGGGGCCTTCGGCCGGTCCGGTTCCCGGGCGGCGGCGAGGCCGCCCGGCAGGGCGAGCAGGCGGCTGCGGGGGGCGGGGGTCGTCGCGGCGACGGCGCGTCCGGCGAGGCGGGCGCGTACCGAGCGTTCCGCGAGCGTCCGGCAGCGTTCCAGCAGGGCCGCGGCGAGGGGTCTGCCCCGCAGGGCGCGCAGGGCGGCCAGGTCGTCGGGGCGGGGGTCGTATCCGGCGGCCAGGGCGTCCTGGAGCAGCTCCAGGTAGCCGGAGACGGAGCCTGGGAGGGCTTCGCGGTAGCGGGCGAGATCGGCGAGGAGGAAGGCGCGCAGCCTGCCCGCCTCCCCGACCGCCTCGTCCACGGCCTCGGCGAGCCGCAGGCAGTCCTGGACATCCTCTTCGGGCAGGGGCGTGGGGTGGAGGGCGGTGGCGAGGGCGCGTCGGAGCACACGCAGCTCGTCCGCACCGAACGCCATGCCGCCGCGTGATCCGTAGGGCGTGGGCATAGCGCGACATTACGTGCTAAATGGAAAAAGTCCTCTTAACTGGCCGTGGGCGGCGCGCCGTCCGCCGACGCGCCGCCGGTCCGTTCCCGCAGGTGCGGGCGCGTGTGTCAGAGCCGCGAGACGTTGCGCTCGTACACGAGGCGGAGACCGATGAGCGTCAGCCAGGGCTCGTGCTCGTCGATGACGGAGGCGTCCTCCAACACCATCGGAGCAAGGCCGCCGGTCGCGATGACGGTGACGTCGGCGGGGTCGGCCGCGAGCTCCTTCTTCATCCGGGACACGACGCCGTCGATCTGGCCCGCGAAGCCGTAGACGATGCCGGACTGCATGGCCTCCACGGTGTTCTTGCCGATCACACTGCGCGGCCTGGCCAGCTCGATCTTGCGGAGCTGGGCGCCCTTGACCCCCAGTGCCTCCACCGAGATCTCGATGCCGGGGGCGATCACGCCGCCCGTGTACTCACCGCGCGCCGAGACCGCGTCGAAGGTCGTGGCCGTACCGAGGTCCACGACGATCGCCGGTCCGCCGTAGAGCTCGACCGCCGCGACCGCGTTGATGATGCGGTCCGCTCCGACCTCCTTCGGGTTGTCCATCAGGACCGGCACGCCCGTCTTGACGCCCGGCTCCACCAGGACCGCGGGGACGTCGCCGTAGTAGCGGCGGGTGACCTCGCGGAGCTCGTGCAGGACGGCGGGGACGGTCGAGCAGATCGCGATGCCGTCGATGCCGTCCCCGAGCTCGTCACCGAGCAGCGGGTGCATGCCCATGAGGCCCTGGAGCAGCACGGCGAGCTCGTCGGCGGTGCGGCGGGCGTCGGTGGAGATCCGCCAGTGCTCGACGATCTCCTCGCCGTCGAACAGGCCGAGGACCGTGTGCGAGTTTCCGACGTCGATGGTGAGCAGCATCAGGCGCCGGCCCCGTCGGTGTCGCGGAAGTCCAGGCCGATGTCGAGGATCGGCGAGGAGTGGGTGAGCGCGCCGACGGCCAGGTAGTCGACGCCCGCATCGGCATAGGCACGCGCCGATGCGAGCGAGAGCCGGCCGGAGGACTCCAGGACGGCCCGGCCGCCGACCAGGGCGACGGCCTGCGCCGTCAGCTCCGGGGTGAAGTTGTCCAGCAGGATCAGGTCGGCGCCCGCGTCGAGAACCTCGCCGACCTGCTCCAGGGTGTCGGCCTCGACCTCGATGGGTACGTCCGGGAACGCGTCCCTGACCCGCTTGAACGCCTCCGCCACCCCGCCCGCCGCGATGACGTGGTTGTCCTTGACGAGCGCCGCGTCCGAGAGCGACATGCGGTGGTTGACGCCGCCCCCGCAGCGCACCGCGTACTTCTCCAGCGCGCGCAGTCCGGGGGTCGTCTTGCGGGTGTCGCGGACCTCGGCCTTCGTGCCCTCCAGCACGTCGGCCCAGGCGCGGGTGGCGGTCGCGATGCCGGAGAGCCGGCAGAGCAGGTTGAGGGCGCTGCGCTCACCGGTCAGCAGGTCCCGGGTGCGGGTGGTGACGGTCAGCAGCTTCTGGCCCGCCACGACGCGGTCGCCGTCCAGGACGTGCCGCTTGACCTCGAACTCTTCCGTACAGACGATCGAGAGCACGGCTTCCGCGATGTGGATGCCGGCGACGACGCCCGCCTCGCGCGCGGTGAAGTCTCCGGTGGCGACGGCCTCCTCGGGGACCGTCGCGACGGTCGTGACGTCCACACCGCCGTCGAGGTCCTCCTCGATCGCGACGTGCGCGACGTCCTCGACCTGGACGGGGTCCAGGCCGGCCTCGGCGAGCAGCTGGGCGAGGGCCGGGTCCAGACCGCACTCCAGGCCGTCGGGGTCGTAACCGTCGCCGCAGCCGCAGCCGTCGCCGCAGCCCTCCGCTGCGGGAGCGGGCGCGCCGATATGGATCAGCGGTACGTCCACGGGCGTGGGGCGCGGATTCTCTTCGGGCGTGCTCACGGTTGCGGCTCCTCGGGGGCGTCGGCGGGGATCGGGGTGCTCGGGCAGTCTGGTGTGCCGGTGGCGCGTACGGGCGGGAACGCGGCGTTCTCCGTACGGCTGACGACCAGCCGCCGGTCCTGGGCGATCCGTACGACGAGGTGGCGGCGCCAGTTCTCGTCGTCCCGGTCGGGCCGGTCCTCGCGCCAGTGGCAGCCGCGGGTCTCCTCGCGCTCGCGGGCGGCGGCGACCAGGACCCGCGAGACCAGGAGCAGGTTGGTGGCCTCCCAGGCGTCCACGCCCGGCACGGCCACCTTGGGTTCGGCCGCGTCCGCGTCGTCGGCGGCCGTGCGGTGCAGGGCCTCCAGTGCGTCGGCAGCGGTGGCGAGACTGGCGGCGGAGCGGATGACTCCGGCGCCCTTGGTCATGATCCGCTGGATCGCCGCCCGGGATTCGGGGACCAGGAGGGGGTCGGTGCCGCCACCGGCCGGTTCCACCGCGTCGGTGCGCCCGGGCCGGTCCCGCACGATGTCCGCCGCGATGCGCTCCGCGAAGACCAGGCCCTCCAGGAGGGAGTTGGAGGCCAGCCGGTTCGCGCCGTGCACGCCGGTGCAGGCGACCTCGCCGCACGCGTAGAGACCGGGGACCGTCGTGCGGCCCGCGAGGTCGGTGCGGATGCCGCCCGAGGCGTAGTGCGCGGCCGGGGCGACCGGGATCGGCTCGGTGACCGGGTCGATGCCGTGGGCCCGGCAGGCGGCCAGGATCGTGGGGAAGCGGTGCTCCCACATCTCGGCGCCGAAGTGGCGGGCGTCCAGGTACATGTGCTCGGTGCCGTGCTCGTGCATCCGGCGGGTGATGGCCTTGGCGACGATGTCGCGCGGGGCCAGCTCGGCGAGCTCGTGCTGCCCGAGCATGAACCGGGTGCCGGACGCGTCGACGAGGTGGGCGCCCTCGCCGCGTACCGCCTCGGACACGAGGGGCTGCTGGCCCTCCGAGTCCGCGCCCAGGAACAGGACCGTCGGGTGGAACTGGACGAACTCCAGGTCGGAGACCTCCGCGCCGGCCCGCAGCGCCAGGGCCACGCCGTCGCCCGTGGAGACCGACGGGTTGGTGGTGGCGGAGAAGACCTGGCCCATGCCTCCGGTGGCGAGGACGACGGCGGGCGCGCGGACCGCTCCCACGCCGTCGTGCTGGCCCTCGCCCATGACGTGCAGGGTGACCCCCGCCGTACGGCCTTCGGCGTCGGTCAGGAGATCCAGGACCAGCGCGTTCTCCACGGTGTGGAGGGCCGCCGAGCGCACGGCCTCGACCAGGGCACGGGAGATCTCGGCGCCCGTGGCGTCGCCTCCGGCGTGCGCGATGCGGCGGCGGTGGTGGCCGCCCTCGCGGGTCAGGGCGATGTCGCCGCTCTCCGTCCTGTCGAACAGCGCGCCGGTCTCGATCAGCCGGCGTACGGCGTCGGGGCCCTCGGTGACCAGGGTGCCCACCGCCGTCTCGTCGCACAGGCCCGCGCCCGCGACGAGGGTGTCCGCCAGGTGCTGCTGGGGGGTGTCGCCCTCGCCGAGCGCCGCCGCGATACCGCCCTGCGCCCAGCGGGTGGAGCCGTCGTCGAGTCGCGCCTTGGTGACCACGACGGTGGCGAGGCCCGCGGCGGCGCAGCGCAGTGCGGTGGTGAGACCGGCCACGCCCGAGCCGACCACGACGACGTCCGCGTCGATGGCCCAGCCGGGGGCGGGGGCGGTCAGCCGTATTCCGGTCACGTGAGGGCTCCGAGGGTCAGGGGGATGTTGTCGATCAGTCGGGTCGCGCCCACCCGGGCCGCCACGGCGAGGATCGCGTCGCCTTGGTCACGGTCGTCGGGGATCTCGGTGAAGTCCGCCGGGTCGACGAGGGCGACGTAGTCGAGGGCGAGCGGCGGCTGTTCCCTGGCGGCGTCGTCCAGGACGAGCCTGGCCGCGGCACGGACCGCGGCGGGACCGCCGCCCGGCCGGGCCAGGGCCACCGCCTGGGTGTCGGCGGCAGCGCGGATCTCACCGAGCGCGGCGAGCCCGGCGACCCGGTCCGCGTGGGCCGAGGTGGTTGTCGCGCGCTCGTGCAGGGCCCGCTGGGCGGCCAGCCGGTCCCGGGCAGCGAACAGGGCCCGGGGCAGCGCGAGGGCGGTGCGCCGCTCCTCGCGGGCGAGGAAGCGGTTGCGGCTGGAGAGCGCCAGGCCGTCGGGGTCGCGGACGGTGGGGACGCCCGTGATCCCGACGCCGAAGTTGAGATCACGCACCATGCGGCGGATCAGAGCGAGCTGCTGGGCGTCCTTCTGCCCGTACAGCGCCTCGTCCGGGCGGGTGAGGTGGAGCAGCTTGGCGACGACGGTCAGCATGCCGTCGAAGTGCCCGGGGCGCGCGGCGCCTTCGAGGCGCTCGCCCATGGGGCCCGCGGTGATGCGGACCTGGGGTTCGCCGCCCGGGTAGACCTCGTCGGCCGAGGGCGCGAAGACGGCGTCGGCGCCCGCCGCCCCGGCGACGGCGAGGTCCGCGTCGAGCGTGCGGGGGTAGCGGTCGAGGTCGGCCGCCTCGCCGAACTGGAGGGGGTTCACGAAGACGGTGACCACGACCTGGCCGGCCGGACCCGCGGTGGAGCGGGCGGTACGGATCAGGGTGGCGTGGCCCTCGTGGAGCGCGCCCATCGTCATGACGACGACGCGCCGCGCCCCCGCCGGGCGGCGCAGGGCGTCGAGCTCGGCCGCGGTGCGCAGGAGAACGGGGGCGCCGAGGGCGGCGGGGACGGAGCGCTGGGCGGTCATCGGGTCCCCTCCGGTCCTGTGCCCTCGGTTCCGCCGGACGGGGCCGGGCGGCCACCGTCGGCCAGGACGCCGAGCAGGTCCTGCGCGAGCTCCGGCTTGAGCATGCCGTGCGCCAGGGCCCGGTCGGCGGTGGCGCGGGCCATCGCGACGTATCCGGCCACCGTCTCCGGGGCGTGCGCGCGCAGTTCGCCGATGTGTGCCGCGACGGTGCCCGCGTCGCCCCGGGCGACGGGTCCGGTCAGCGCCGCGTCGCCCGAACGCAGGGCGTTGTCGAGCGCCGCCCCGAGGAGCGGGCCGAGCATCCGGTCGGGGGCGGTGACCCCGGCCTTGGTCAGCAGTTCCATCGCCTCGGCCACCAGCGTGACCAGGTGGTTCGCGCCGAGGGCGAGGGCCGCGTGGTAGAGCGGACGGGACTCCTCCGCGATCCACTCGGGCTCACCGCCCATCTCGATGACCAGGGCTTCCGCGGCGAGCCTGAGCTCCACGGGGGCGGTGACACCGAACGAGCAGCCGGCGAGCCGCTGGACGTCGACGGAGCTGCCGGTGAACGTCATCGCGGGGTGCAGGGCGAGGGGCAGCGCCCCGGCCCGCCGGGCGGGGTCGAGCACCCTGGTGCCGTACCGCCCCGAGGTGTGGACGAGGAGCTGCCCCGGCCGGACGGCACCGGTATCGGCGAGTCCTTCCACCAGAGCGGGCAGCGCGTCGTCGGGGACGGTCAGGAGCACCAGATCGGCGCGCGCCAGCACTTCGCCGGGCGTCACCAGGGGGACGTCGGGGAGCAGCGCGGCGGCCCGGCGCACCGATGCGTCGGAGACGCCCGACACGGCCACCGGGCGGTGTCCGGCGAGCTGGAGCGAGGCGGCGAGCGCCGGACCGACCCGGCCCGCGCCGACGACGCCGACCGTGAGGCGGGCGGGGCGGTCCCTCGCGTCGAGGGGGTCCTTCGAAGATGTCGTGTTCACGCGGCGATGGCCTTCCGTTCCAGTCCGCGGGGGGTACCGGACGATTTCTCTGCATGCTACGCCAGCGTTTCGTACCGCCCCCCGGCTGTCCACAGCCTGTGGGTAACCCGGCGGCTCCGGCGGAATCCGGTCGGACGATGTCAGTGGCCCGGGTAATGATCGTCCCATGACGGACATCGACGGGCAGAAGGAGCGGCAGCGGAGGCTGACCGCGTGGCGGCGGGCGGGCCGGGTCCTGGCACGGGCGTCCGCGGAGACCACGATCGGCGAGCGGCTCGCCTCGCTGACGGCCGGTGCGGGCGCCGTCCACGACCTGGACGACTGGACCGACATGTACGGCGACGGGGTGGTCGGCGAGGTCGAGCACCGGGTCGCGGAGCTGCTCGGCACGCAGGCCGCCGCCTTCTTCCCGACCGGGACGATGGCCCAGCAGATCGCGTTGCGCTGCTGGGCGGGACGGACCGGTGACCGGACCGTGGCCCTGCACCCGCTCTCCCACCCCGAGGTGCACGAGCGGGGCGCGCTGAGCGCGGTGGGCGGGCTGCGTACGGTGCACCCGACCTCCGCTCCCCGGCTGCCCACCGCGAAGGAGATACGGGAGTTCCCCGAGCCGTTCGGGACGCTGCTGCTGGAGCTGCCGCTGCGGGACGCCGGCTTCGTCCTGCCCGGGTGGGAGGCGCTGGAGGACGTGGTGGCCGCCGCGCGGGAGCGGGACGCCGTCGTCCATCTGGACGGAGCGCGCCTGTGGGAGTGCGTCCCGCACCTCGGGCGCGGGCTCCCGGAGATCGCCGGGCTCGCGGACAGCGTGTACGTGTCGTTCTACAAGTCCCTGGGCGGGCTCTCCGGAGCCGCGCTCGCCGGTCCCGCCGAGCTGGTCGACGAGGCGCGGACATGGCGCCACCGATACGGCGGAGACGTCTTCCAGCAGCACCCGGCGGCGCTCAGCGCACTGCTCGGGCTGGAACGGGAGCTGCCGCGGCTGCCGTCGTACGTGGCGCACGCGAAGGTCGTGGCCGGGGCGCTGGCCGAGGGCTTCGCCGAGTCGGCGGTCCCGTGGTCCCGGGTGTGTCCGGAACCCCCGCACACGCATCAGTTCCAGGTCTGGCTGCCGTACGGGGCGGATGTGCTGAACGAGGCGTCGCTACGGCAGGCGGAGGAGACGGGGAGAGTGCTGTTCCGCCGGTGGTCAGCAGGTCCGTCGACGCCGCCCGGGGTCTCGTGCACGGAGGTCACGGTCTCCGCGGAGGGGCTGGAGTGGACGGCCCGGGATGTGCGCGACGCGGTGGACGAGTTCGTCGGGTTCGTCGGGTTCGTCGGGCGGGAGGTGTAGGCGGGGGCCGGGGGCGGGTGGCCATCCGGTGACCGGGCGGGCTCACGCGCCGGGCGGGCTCACACGCCGGCAGGCTTACGTGGCGGCGGTCTACGCGGTGGGCGGTCTACGCGGCGGGCGGGCCGGAGGGGTGGTCGGTGCGGCCGGGCCAGGGGAACCACCGGACCGGTTCCGCTTCCGCGCTCCGGCGCCGGCCGGTCCGGTAGGGCGGCGGCGGGGACTCCTCGCCGTGCTGAGCCGCGCGGTAGCTGTCGAGCATGTGCTGCTGAAGGGCGTCCATGTCCTCAGGGTGAGCCGGTCACGGCCGGCGGGCGCGCGGATTGACGAGCAGCGTCAAACGGTGGGGGCCCCGCCCCCGTACCCCGCACCATGGAGGGGTGAGCGTGAACATCGACATCGCGGGCCTGCCCGCCGACCGCATCGTCTTCGAGACCTCGCCCCTCGCCGAGCTGGGGCTGGCTCTGCACGCGCTCTCCGAGCCGGGGCACCATCCCGGCCTGCACGGCTGGGCCACCGCGACCTCCTCCGCCCTGGAGCCCGGCCTCGCGGACCGGCTCCACGAGGCGGACTTCCTGTGGCGCAACACCTTCTCGGACGTCTTCATGCCGTTCGCCGGGGTGCGCGGCGGCGACGGCAGGACCGGGGCCACCCTGGCCGAGGACCTGGACATCCTCGACACCATGGACGACGAGCGGTTCGTCGCCGCCGCCCTGGAGTTCACCTGCGCCAGCCTGTACGGCACCGGTGCGCCCTCCCCGCTGGCCGACGCCGCGATGCGGACGCGCGCGCTGGACATGGCCGCGGCCCGGGGCCCGCAGCAGGTGAGGTTCACCCAGCAGCTGCTCACCGACCCGGTGTCCGTACGCGGATGGGTCCGGCGCCTCCTGGAAGACTGCGACCAGGCGTTCTTCGCGGACACCTGGCACCGGGTGCGGGTGCAGCTCGTCGCCGACGCCCGGCACAAGACGGAGCTGCTGCGGCGCAAGGGGCTCGAAGAGGCGATGCGCGCGGTCTCCACCGCCCTCTCGCTGAACGGCGACGGGACCCGGATCACCGTGGACAAGCTGTCCGAGGGCCGGACCGACGCCGCCGGCCTGGGAGTCGGCCCCGGGCTCACCCTCATACCGACCGCGTTCGGCTGGCCGCACCTGATGGTGGTGCACGCTCCGGGCTGGCGGCCGGTGATCCACTACCCGGTGCACCGCCCCGACCTGCCCTCTCCCGCCTCCGTCGAGCTGCTCCAGCTGCGGATGGCGGCGCTGGCCCACCCGATGCGGATGCGCCTGTGCCGCAACCTCGCCCGTTCCCCGTACACCACCGGCGAGCTCGCCGACTCGCACGGAATCACGTCTCCCGAGGTATCACGCCACCTCTCGGTACTGAAGAAGGCCGGCCTCGTCACCACCCGGCGGCGCGGGCGTTACGTCCTGCACCAGCTGGACCTGACCGCGGTGACCCGGCTCGGCAGCGACTTCCTGGAGGGCGTCCTGCGCTGAGCGGGCTGACCGGCCCGGCCGTCCGGTCAGCCCGCTCCCCCGCCGGCCCGGACCAGGCCCGTCTCGTACGCCAGGACGACGACCTGCACCCGGTCGCGCAGGTTCAGCTTCGTCAGGATGCGGCCCACATGCGTCTTCACCGTCGCCTCCGACAGCACGAGCCGCGCGGCGATCTCGCCGTTCGAGAGCCCTTGCGCGACCAGCATCATCACCTCGCGCTCCCGCTCGGTGAGCTTCTCGATGTGCTTGTGGCCGGGGTCCTTGACGCTGCTGGGCAGCATCGAGGAGAACTGGTCCAGCAGCCGGCGGGTGGTGGACGGCGCGACCACCGCGTCACCGCTGTGCACGGCGCGGATCGCGGCGAGCAGCTCGCCCGGCGGCACGTCCTTCAGCATGAAGCCGCTGGCCCCCGCCTTCAGCCCGGAGAAGGCGTACTCGTCCAGGTCGAACGTGGTCAGGATGAGCACCTTGGGCGGATCGGTCTGCGCACAGATGCGCCGGGTCGCCTCGACGCCGTCGAGCCTGGGCATGCGTACGTCCATCAGCACCACGTCGACGTCGGTGGCCCGCAGCACCTCGATCGCCTCGGCGCCGTCACCGGCCTCGGCGACGACCTCCATGTCCGGCTGGGCGGCGAGCACCATCCGGAAGCCGGTGCGCAGCAGCACCTGATCGTCGACGAGCATCACGCGGATCGCCATGAGGTGTCCTGTTCTCCTGGTCAAAGGGATGGGCGGGTCTCGGCTCGGCAGCCGCGGAGATCTAGTGCCCGGGCTTCAGCGGCAGCAGGGCGCTGATCCGGAATCCGCCGCCGGGGCGCGGTCCGGCGTCCAGCGTGCCCCCGACCATGCCGACCCGCTCCCGCATACCGATCATGCCGTGGCCGGCTCCGTCCGCGCCGCCGTCCTCGTACAGCTCGTGCGCGGCTCCCCGGCCGTCGTCCTCGACGAGGAGCCCGAGGCCGTCGTCGAAGTAGACGAGCCGCACGCTGGCCCCGGCGTCCGGGCCGCCGTGCTTGCGGGTGTTGGTGAGGGCTTCCTGCACGATGCGGTACGCGGTCAGTTCCACCCCGCTGGGCAGCGGGCGGGCCGTGCCCTCGATCCTGAAGTCGACCACCAGGCCGGTCTGGCGCACCTGCTCGACCAGGTCCTCGATCTGTCCGACGTCGGGCTGCGGCACGTACTCCCCGCTCTCCGGGGCGTCACCCGTGCGCAGCACCCCGAGCAGTCTGCGCATCTCGGCGAGCGCCTGGCGGCCGGTGCTCGAAATGGTCTCCAGCGCCTGCCTCGCCTGTTCCGGGGCCGCGTCCATCACATAGGCGGCGCCATCGGCCTGGACCACCATCACGGAGACGTTGTGGGCGACGACGTCGTGCAGTTCGCGGGCGATCCTGGCACGCTCGGCGGCGACCGCGACCTTCGACTGCGCCTCACGCTCCCGTTCCAGCCGGGCGGCGCGCTCCTCCAGCTGACTGAAGTAGGCGCGACGGGTCCGCACCGAGTCGCCGAGTACCCAGGCGAGCACGAACGGCACCGTCATGACGATCACGACGAAGACCGCCTGGGCCCAGTGCTCCTGCCCGCCCTCCGGCCAGCGGAGCTTGGAGAGACCGGCGGCGGTGAGGCTGCACACGAGAGCGAGCCGCGACGCCCAGCGCTCCCCCACGGTGGCCACGGTGTACGTGATCACCAGCAGGGCGAAGTCCGCGATGTTCGGTCTGACGTCCGCCGCCAGCTGCACGAGACCCACCGCGACAGCGAGCAGCAGCATCTTCTCGGGTGCGCGCCTGCGCAGCGCGACGACCGTGCTCAGCGCGAGCGAGACCGGCACCGCCAGGGCGGTCTCCCGGCCGCTCCCGTACCCGCCGAGCACGATCGGCACGCCGGAGAGCCCGAAGAGGAAGACAGCCCAGAAACTGTCGACGCCCATCGGGTGTCTGCGGAGGAAGTCGTAGAGGCGCTGCACGTTACCCAGCGTAGGGACAGCAGATCGGTGGCCGGGTCAGCCGAAGGGCCGATCCACGTCCCGGGACCGTACTCCCCAAGGTGGAGACTTGCCTACGTGACGGATGACTGGTGCGGCTGGCGGGAAGCGGCGGAGACCGCTTTGTACGGGGACGAGGGCTTTTACCGGAGGCCGGAGGGGCCCGCGGGACATTTCCGTACGTCCGTGCACGCGTCCTCGCTGTTCGCCGGCGCCGTCGCCCGGCTGCTGGCCGGAACCGCGCGGGAGCTCGGCACGGACGAGGTCGCCCTGGTGGATGTGGGCGCGGGCCGGGGCGAGCTGTTGACGGGGGTGCTGGCGGCCGTGCCCGCCGGGCTGAGGGTGCGGGCCTACGCGGTGGAGATCGCCGGGCGCCCGCCCGGCCTCGATCCGCGGATCGAGTGGTGCGCCGAACCTCCGCAGGGGGTCACGGGACTGCTCTTCGCCAACGAGTGGCTCGACAACGTTCCCACGGACCTCGCGGAGGCCGACGCGGACGGGGTGGCCCGCCGTGTCATGGTCCGGCGGGCGGACGGTACGGAGCGGCTCGGCGACCCGGTGAGCGGGGCGGACGCGGAGTGGCTGCGGCGCTGGTGGCCGCTGACGAGCCCCGGCGACCGCGCGGAGATCGGCCGCCCGCGCGACGAGGCGTGGGCGCGGGCGGTGGCGTCACTGGCCGGGGGCCTGGCGGTGGCGGTGGACTACGCGCACGTACGGGAGTCGAGGCCGCCGTTCGGGACGCTGACCGGGTTCCGGGCCGGCCGCGAGGTGCGTCCGGTGCCGGACGGGAGCTGCGACCTGACCTCCCACGTGGCGCTGGACGCGTGCGCGGCGGCGGGGAGCGCCGTGGCGGGCGAACCCGCCGAGGTGCGCGACCAGCGGGCGGCGCTGCGGGAACTGGGTGTCAGCGGTGAACGGCCGCCGCTCTCCCTGGCGTCGGCCGACCCGGCCGGCTACCTCCGGGCGCTTGCCGCGTCGGGCGAGGCGGCGGAGCTCACGGCGCGGGGCGGGCTGGGTGATTTCGGCTGGCTGTCGCAGCGGGTACGAGCCGGGTGATTTCGGCGGGCTGTCACAGCGGGTACGAGCCGGGTGATTTCGGCGGGCTGTCACAGCGGGTGCGGGCGCCGTTCGGCCCGTCCGGTGTCCGAGGGGCGGGGTCCCGGGCGATCCCCGGTGCGACCGGGGGATACTGTCCGGCATGACGGAGACGACGGTCGGCATCGGCGGCGCGGCAGAGAGCACCGACATGGTGCTCAACATCGGCCCCCAGCATCCCTCGACCCACGGGGTGCTCCGCCTGCGGCTCGTCCTCGACGGTGAGCGCATCCAGCAAGCCGAGCCGGTCATCGGCTACATGCACCGGGGCGCGGAGAAGCTGTTCGAGGCCCGCGACTACCGGCAGATCGTGATGCTCGCCAACCGCCACGACTGGCTGTCGGGGTTCTCGAACGAGCTGGGTGTCGTCATGGCCGTGGAGCGGATGCTCGGCATGGAGGTCCCCGAGCGCGCCGTGTGGACGCGGACCCTGCTCGCCGAACTGAACCGGGTCCTGAACCACCTGATGTTCCTCGGCTCCTACCCCCTCGAACTCGGCGGTATCACCCCGATGTTCCACGCGTTCCGGGAGCGCGAGGAGCTCCAGACCGTGATGGAGGAGGTCTCCGGCGGCCGGATGCACTACATGTTCAACCGGGTCGGCGGGCTCAAGGAGGACCTCCCCGCGGGCTGGCTCGGCCGCGCCCGGGACGCGGTCGCCTCGGTGCGGTCCCGGATGGACGTCTACGACAAGCTGGTACTGGGCAACGAGATCTTCCGGGCCCGGACCCGCGGGGTGGGCGTGCTCTCCGCCGAGGCCGTGCACGCGTACGGGGTGTCCGGGCCGATCGCCCGCGCCTCGGGGGTCGACTTCGACCTGCGGCGCGACGAGCCGTACCTCGCGTACGGGGAACTCCAGGACACGCTCAGGGTCGTCACCGCCACCGAGGGCGACTGCCTGGCACGGTTCGAATGCCTGCTGGGCCAGTCGCACAACGCACTGGATCTCGCGGACGCCTGTCTGGACCGGATGGCCGACCTGGCGCCGGGGCCGATCAACCAGCGGCTGCCCAAGGTGCTGAAGGCGCCCGAGGGCCACACCTACGCGTGGACCGAGAACCCGCTCGGCATCAACGGCTACTACCTGGTGTCCAAGGGCGAGAAGACCCCGTACCGGCTGAAGCTGCGCTCCGCCTCGTTCAACAACATCCAGGCCCTCACCGAGCTGCTGCCCGGCACCCTGGTGGCCGACATGGTGGCCATCCTGGGCTCGCTCTTCTTCGTCGTCGGCGACATCGACAAGTAGCCGCCGGCCGAGGGCTCCCGGCGGGCGTGCCGCTTACGAGGAGACGGCGCTGCGCAGCCCCGTCACGCCCAGCTGCTCGGTCTCGTCGTGGACGGTGAGGTCGATGACCTTGCCCACGGCGCGGTCCTCCGCCGACCGCGTGCGGTGAGCCGCGAGGGCTTCCTCGCCCACCACGTCGGCCAGGTCCTCGTTCTGCACGGCCTCGATCGCGGCCTTCGCCTTCTGAGTGCCGAAGAAGTCGAAACTGCCCTGCGGTACGGGGTTCCGGCGTCCGGCCGCGTACGAGACGACAGCCGAAGCACCCGGGACCGGGCGCGGCCCGGGGGCGGGTACGCGGCCGGGCGCGGGTACGGGCGAGAGCTGCGGGGCGGTCGACGGGCGGCGGTGCTGGTGATCGCCTGCCCCGGCGGCCGCCGGGTGCTTCCCCTGCGGGCCGTCCGCCTCCGTGTCCCGGGGCCGGGCCCGTTCCCCGAGCGCGCGCTGCCCGGTCTGTCCGGCGGTACGCCGGGCCTCCTGGAGCGCGGCGTTGCGCGTGAGGTCGCGCAACGCCTGGGAGGCACGCCGGTACGCGGCCGGGGTGGGCGTGGCACTGGCCGCGGACAACTCCCGTGCCCCGGAGGACGCTTCGAGCGCGAGCTGCCTGCGGCCCTCAAGCGCGGAGGCCCGCTCGGTCTCGGCGTTCGCGTACCGGCGCAGCAGCGCGGCGTGCTCGCCCCGGAGACCGGCGAGCTCCACCCGCTTGCGGCGCAGCTTCGTCTCCAGCCGGGTGCGCAGCTCCCTGGACTCCTCCAGATCGGACTCCAGTTCGGCTATGCGCTCCTCGGTCCTCCACTCGTCGCCGGCCCGCGCCCGGGTCAGCTCCGCGACGCGCAGCCCCGCGGCCCGGTCCCAGCTGCGCATCAGATAGGCGCCGGTGGCGGCGGTGGCGGCGGTGACAACCACCAGACCTCGCAGGACGAGGGGTTCGGCGAGCAGCCAGGCACCGGCGGCACAGACGACCGGCACCCCGGCCACCAGGGAAGGCGGCAGGATTCTGTGCAGGGGTGGCGAATGGCGGTGACGTCCACGTGGCATGGCTCGAAATTTACCGTGCGCACGGGTTACTTGGGAGACTGCCCGGCAATCTGTTCCCCGCCGGTTACCTGACGGCCTCCCGGCCCACCCGGATCATCCCGCTCTACTTCTTGATCAAGCCTTTCCCCTGGAGATACTCCTTGGCCACATCGGCGGGCTTGGCGCGCTCCGCGTCGACCTTGCGGTTCAGTTCCGCGAGGTCCTGGGTGGTGAGTACGCCGGTGAGCTTCCCGAGCGCGTCGGCGATGTCCTGGGAGCCCGCGTCCTTGGCATTGAGCACCGGCAGGACGTTGTCCGCGTTCTGCAGCTTCTTGTCGTCCTCCAGGAAAACCAGCCCGTAGGTGTCCAGCACGGCGTCGGTGGTGGTCGTCAGGACCAGCTGGTCCTGACCGTCCTTGACGGCCTGCTTGGACTGCGGGGTCCCGACACCCTTCGGGTCGATTCCGGTGACGTCGATGCCGTACGTCTTCTTCAGACCCGGCGCGCAGAACGGCCGGACCTCGCACTCGTCACCGGCGGCGATCCGCACTTTGATCTTCGACCTGCCGAGGTCGGAAAGCGTCTTGAGGTTGTTCTTCTCCGCGAATTCCCGCGTCACCGCGAAGGCGTTCTGGTCAACGGCGTCACCCGGCGGGAGCACCTTCAGGCCGAGCGGGGTGGCGAGCTTCTCCAGGGCGGCGACCGTGGCGGCGGCGTCCGCCGAGGCGACGGGATTCTTCTGCGCCTCGCTCGCCCCGTTCACCTTGGCGTTGAGGAATTCGGCGATCGTCGCCGCGTATTCCGGTACGACGTCGATCTCGCCCTTCTCCAGGGAGGGTTCGTACAGCTCACGGTTCTTCACGGTGGTGACCGAGGTGCTGTACCCGGCGTCGCCGAGCATCCGGGCGTAGAGCTCGGCGAGCACCTTGGACTCGGTGAACGACGCGGCGCCCACGACGAGCGAGCCCTTGTCGGAGCCGGAGTCCGACCCGGTGGCCGCACCGCTCTTCTCCTTCTCCAGGCTGTCGCCGCCGCACGCGGCGAGCGACCCGGCCAGCGCGGCCATGGCGATGACCGCTCCCGCGATGCGCGAGGTCCTGCTCATGATGTTCTCCGTCCACAGCGAATGGGTGACAAACAGCTGCACCGCATCAGGCGTTCCGCCGGCGGCGCAGGGGGGACAGCAGCCGGTCCAGCGCCATCAGCGCCCCCTCGACCAGCAGGGCGAGCCCGGCGACCAGCACCGCGCCCGCGAAGACCTGCGCGGTGTCGTACGTGTTGAATCCGGCGGTGATGATCCGGCCTAGTCCGCCGAGGCCGACCATCGCCGCGATGGAGGCGGTGGCCACCACCTGGACGGCGGCGGAACGGAGCCCGGTCATGATCATGGGGTAGGCGAGCGGCAGCTCCACCCGTGCGAAGAGCTGCGGTCCTGACATCCCCATGCCCCTGGCCGCCTCGACCACGGAGCGGTCCACCTCCGTCATCCCGACGTAGGCGTTGGTCAGGAGCGGCGGCACGGCGAACAGCACCAGCGCGATGACCGTGGGCCAGTAGCCGGAGTCACGCAGCGGCGTGAGCATGAACAGGGCCAGCACCGCGAAGACGGGCACGGCCCGGCCGATGTTGGAGATGTTGACCGCCAGCGCGCCCCCCTTGCCGATGTGGCCCAGGTACAGCGCGAGCGGAAGGGCGATCGCGCAGGCCAGCGCGAGTGCCACCCCGCTGACGTACAGATGCTCACCGAGCCGGTGCGCCGCCCCGCCCTCCCCGGACCAGTTGGTCCCGGTGGTGAGCCACGTCCAGGCGTCGCCGATAACTCCCACGGGTCAGCCCACCTCCGCCTTCACGGCCGGGGCCACGCCGCCGGAAGCGGTCGTCGCGCGTACGCGGGTCCAGGGCGTGAGCAGTCGCTGCACGCCGAGCAGCAGCAGGTCCGCGGCGACCGCGAGCAGCACGCAGAGCACCGACGCGGCGAGCACCTGGGCCTTGAAGAGGCTGGGCAGCGCGTCCTCGATGAGATTGCCGAGGCCGCCCTTGCCGACGAGCGAGCCCACGGTCGTCAGCGCGACCGTCGACACCGTGGCGATCCGCAGGCCGGCCATCAACGCGGGCAGCGCGAGGGGCAGCTCGACCTCCCACAGCAGCCGCGCCGGACCGTACCCCATGCCCTTGGCCGCGTCCTTGGCCTCCTGCGGCACCGCTTCGAGCCCCGCCAGGATGTTCCGTACGAGAATGGTCAGCGAGTAGAGCACCAGGCCGGTGACGACCAGGGCCGAGGACAGCCCGAACAGCGGCAGCAGCAGGGAGAACATCGCCAGCGACGGCACGGTGTAGAGAACCGTCGTCAGCCCCAGCACCGGCCCCGCGAAGTGCCGGCCGCGGCGGGCCAGGAGTGCCAGCGGAAAGGCCACGGCCAGTCCTATCAGTACCGAGACGGCGGTGATCCAGAGGTGCTGGACGGTCGCGTCGGTCAGCTCCTGGCTGCGGGAACGCAGATACTCGCCGCAGATCCAGTCGTTCGCCACGAGGCAGTTCTCCCCGGCCACCCGTCCCACCCCCCGATTCACCGTCGCGCTTCGCGTACCGCACTGATGTCTGGTGACCCTATCCTCGACCACTGACAATCGCCGAGGCCGTCGCATTCCGGCAACACGGCCTTCACACAACGCGCGGCACAATGGGGAACCATGATCCGTTTCGAGCACGTCACCAAGCGGTACGCCGACGGCACCACCGCCGTCGACGACCTTTCCTTCGAGGCCGGCGAGGGTGAACTGGTCACGCTCGTCGGGCCATCCGGCTGCGGCAAGACGACCACCATGAAGATGGTGAACCGGCTGATCGAGCCGACCGAAGGACGGATTCTCCTCGACGGAGACGACATTTCCGCCATCGACCCCGTCCAGCTCCGGCGCCGCATCGGCTATGTGATCCAGCAGGTCGGCCTCTTCCCCCACCGGACCGTGCTGGAGAACACCGCCACCGTCCCCCATCTGCTGGGCTGGAAACGCGGAAAGGGGCGCGAGCGCGCGGCCGAACTCCTCGACCTCGTCGGACTCGATCCTTCCGTTTATGGTGACCGCTATCCGGAACAGCTCTCCGGCGGTCAGCGCCAGCGCGTCGGCGTCGCCCGCGCCCTGGCCGCCGACCCGCCCGTACTGCTGATGGACGAACCATTCGGAGCGGTCGACCCCGTCGTACGGGAGCGTCTGCAGAACGAATTCCTGAAGCTTCAGGCCCGGGTCCGCAAAACCGTCCTGTTCGTCACCCACGACATCGAGGAAGCCGTCCGGCTCGGTGACCGGATCGCCGTGTACGGGCAGGGCCGCATCGAGCAGTTCGACTCCCCCGCCACCGTCCTCGGCGCCCCCGCGACCCCGTACGTGGCGGACTTCGTCGGCGCGGACCGCGGTCTCAAACGGCTCTCCGTCACGCCCATCGAGGAGAGCGACCTGGACCAGCCGCCCGTCGTCCACCTCGACGACCCCCTCACCAGGGCGACCGCGCGCCTGCGCGCCGAGGGCGCGCGCTGGGCCGTGGTGCTCGACGGGCACGACAACCTGCACGGCTGGATTCCGGCCGGTGACTCCGCCACGGCCGCCTCCGGCGGCACCGTCCGCGAGCACGCCCGCCGGATGGAGGCATGGCTGCCCCTCGGCGCGCCGCTCAAGCAGGCGTTCTCCACCATGCTCCAGCACGACGCGGGCTGGATCGCGGTGATCGACAAGGAGAGCACCGGCCGCTTCCTCGGCGTCCTCACCCCCGCCCGCCTCCACGAGGCCCTGCGCCGCTCGATCGACGCGGACGCCCAGCACGTACCGCGCGCGACCGTCGCGGTGGAGACCGTCACGAGCGTGACGACGGCGGCCCCCTGACCGCCCCGTACCGCTCCCGGCCCACCCCGGGCGGGACGGGCCGTGCGGCGCGACGGGTCGCCCGGCGGGCCTACGCTGGGCGTATGAGTACGTTGCGCGGACGCGGCACGGTGCAGGACCTGCCGGAGTGGGACCGGTGTGCGGTCATGGGGGTCGTCAACGTGACGCCCGACTCCTTCTCCGACGGAGGCCGGTGGTTCGACACCGCGGCCGCCGTCAAGCACGGCCTCGTGCTGGCCGGCGAGGGCGCGGACCTGATCGATGTCGGCGGCGAGTCGACCCGCCCCGGTGCCAGCCGGGTGGACGAGTCGGAGGAGCTGCGGCGGGTGGTCCCGGTCGTACGGGGACTGGCCTCCGAGGGGGTCACCGTCTCCGTGGACACCATGCGGGCCCGCGTCGCCGAGCAGGCGGTCGCCGCCGGCGCGGCGCTCGTGAACGACGTGAGCGGCGGCCTCGCCGATCCGGACATGGTCCCGGTCGTCGCCGCGGCCGGTGTCCCGTTCGTCGTCATGCACTGGCGCGGCTTCAGCGAGTCCATGAACAGCAGAGCCGTGTACGAGGACGTCGTCGCCGAGGTCGTCGCGGAGCTGCGCGCACGCATGGAAGCCGTGGTCGCGGGGGGAGTGTCCCGCGAACGGATCGTGATCGACCCCGGTCTCGGATTCGCCAAGGACGCCTCCCACGACCTCTCGCTCGTCGCCCACCTGGACGAACTGCGCACCCTGGGCCGCCCGCTCCTGGTGGCCGCCTCCCGCAAGCGGTTCCTCGGCCACGTCCTGGCGGGTGAGGGCGCCGCACCACCGCCCGCCCGCGAGCGCGACGCCGCCACGGCCGCGGTCTCCGCCCTCTCCGCCCAGGCGGGCGCGTGGGCGGTCCGGGTGCACGAGGTACGGGCCACCGCCGACGCGGTACGCGTCGCCCGCGCCGTCGAGGGAGCGGCGTGAGCGGGGCGCGGGACGAGCACGCGGAGGCCGCCGCCGACATCGAGGCCGTCGAACAGGCCAACACCGCTTTCTACGAGGCGATGGAGCGCGGGGACTTCGACACGCTCTCCGGGCTCTGGCTGCCCGGGGAGGACCTCACCGTCTCCTGTGTGCACCCGGGGTGGCCGGTGCTCACCGGGCGCGGCGAGGTGCTGCGCAGCTACGCGCTGATCATGGCGAACACCGAGTACATCCAGTTCTTCCTGACCGATGTCGGCGTCTCCATGACCGGTGACACCGCCCTGGTGACCTGCACCGAGAACATCCTCAGCGGCGGCCCGGCCGAGGAGGGCAACGCGCTCGGCCCGCTCGTCGGCCAGCTCGTCGTCGCGACCAACGTGTTCCGCCGCACCGCCGAAGGCTGGAAGCTGTGGTCGCACCACGGGTCGCCCGTCCTGGCCGAGACCGGCGAGGAGGAGGACGAGGACACGCCCGCCTGAGCGGGTACGCGCCTCCTGTGGGTTGGGCCCCCCGGCACCGGGGTATGGGCGGCTACCAGCCTCGGGGGCCGGCTTCGGAGCCCCGCGGGCGAGCACTGCCGGTGCTCGCAGGTAGATTCAAAAGAGGGCACTTCGCCGCCCGCACGCAGCCGGGTGTCCCACCGACCAACGACAGCAGGAGTGATTCACGTGGATCGTGTCGCGCTGCGCGGCCTCAAGGCCCGTGGACACCATGGGGTGTTTCCCAGGGAGCGGGAAGAGGGCCAGACGTTCATCGTCGACCTGGTGCTCGGTCTGGACACCCGGCCCGCGGCGGCCACCGACGACCTGTCCATGACCGTGCACTACGGGGTGGTCGCGGAGGAAGTCGTCGAGGTGGTCAAGGGCGAGCCGGTCGATCTGATCGAGACCCTCGCGGAACGCATCGCCCAGCAGTGCCTCAAACACGAGGGCGTCCAGGAAGTGGAGGTGGTCGTCCACAAGCCGGACGCCCCGATCACCGTCCCGTTCGACGACGTGACCATCACCATCACCCGGAGCCGAGCATGACCGCGTTCTCCACCGAGGGCCGGAGCGACCCGACCGTCCAGCCGGTTCCCGCCGCCGTGGTCGAGCAGGTGGACGCCGCGGACACCACCCTCTCCAACCCCCAGCGGGCCGTGATCTCCCTGGGCTCCAACCTCGGCAACCGCCTGGAGACCCTCCAGGGGGCCATCGACGCCCTGGAGGACACTCCGGGGCTCCGGGTCAAGGCGGTCTCCCCGGTGTACGAGACGGAGCCGTGGGGCGTCGAGCCCGGCTCCCAGCCCTCGTACTTCAACGCGGTGATCGTCGTGAAGACGACCCTGCCGCCGTCCTCCCTGCTGGAGCGCGGCCAGGCCATCGAGGAAGCCTTCGACCGGGTCCGCGAGGAACGCTGGGGTCCGCGCACCATCGACGTCGACATCGTCGCGTACGCCGATGTGGTCTCCGACGACCCTCAGCTCACCCTGCCCCACCCCCGCGCCCGTGAGCGGGCGTTCGTGCTCGCCCCCTGGAACGACGTGGACCCCGAGGCCGAGCTCCCGGGCGCCGGCGCGGTCGCCGACCTGCTGACCGGGATCGGCGGTGCCGGCGTACTCCCCAGGGCCGACCTGGAACTCCGGCTGCCCGAGTAGTCGTTAGGCTCCAGGAACACCCGTACAGCAGACCCATGCAGGACAATCCACGGACACCCGGCGGCGAAGGGCGGCTCTCTCGGTGAAGCAACTACGGCTCGGGGTACTGGCCGGTCTCTTCGCCGCCGCCGGCGTGCTGTCCTGGGGCGCCGCCCGGCTCTGGGACTCGCTGGGCACCCTGCCCAGCGTCCCTCTCGCGGCCCCGGTCGTGCTGGCCGTCATCGCCGTCATCCTGCTCGCCACCGCGCTCTCCCTCCGCACCCGTCTGCGGGCCCAGCGCGAGCGGCGGCCGGGCGCGAAGGGCGTCGAGCCGCTGATGGCGGCCCGCGCGGTCGTCTTCGGGCAGGCCAGCGCGCTCGTCACCGCTCTGGTCGCCGGTATGTACGGCGGTGCGGGCGTCTTCCTGCTCGGTTCCCTCGACATCCCGCCCCGCCGCGAACAGGCGGTCTACGCCGGTTTCGCGGTCCTGGCGGGCATCGCGGTCATCGCCGCCGCGCTGTTCCTGGAGCGCGTCTGCAAGCTCCCCGAGGACCCCGAGGACAAGGGCGACGGCGACCGGCGCCCGGCATCCGCCTAGACGGACGCCCCGCCGGCCGCGGACGCCTCCCGGCCGCTGCGGACGCCTTCCCGGCCGGTGTCAGCGGGCCATGATGAGACTCATGGCCTCGGCGCGCGTCGCGGGGTCACGGAGCTGGCCGCGGACCGCCGAGGTGATCGTCTTCGCGCCCGGCTTGCGGATGCCCCGCATGGACATGCACATGTGCTCGCACTCGATGACGACGATGACTCCCCGCGGCTCCAGGATCTCCATGAGCGCCTCGGCGACCTGCGTGGTCAGCCGCTCCTGGACCTGCGGACGCCGCGCGTAGACGTCGACCAGCCGCGCCAGCTTCGAGAGGCCGGTGATCTTTCCGGAGGTCGCCGGGATGTAGCCGACGTGCGCGACTCCCCTGAACGGGACCAGGTGGTGCTCGCACGTGCTGAACACCTCGATGTCCTTCACCAGCACCAACTCGTCGTGGCCGAGATCGAACGTCGTCGTCAGGACGTCCTGCGGCTCCTGGTAAAGCCCCGCGAATATCTCCTTGTACGCCCGCGCCACCCGCCCCGGCGTCTCGCGCAGACCCTCGCGGTCCGGGTCCTCCCCGACCGCGACGAGCAGCTCACGTACGGCGGCCTCGGCCCGCTTCTCGTCGAACTCGCCGATCGTGCCCTCGCCGTCCAGCGTCACCGGGTCGGTCATCTGTCCTCGTTCCTTCTGCTGTCACGTGCGCGTGCTGCGCGCAAACCTCGCAGGCATGGGAAAAAGCCGCGCCCCCACAGGCTAAAACCTGGGGGGCGCGGCATCCATTCCGGGCCCGGTGGGACCCCCGTGGAGGGGGCCGCACCGGATTCGTCACGGGGTTCTAGCTCTCCGGACGCTCCTCCGGTACCGCCTCCGTCGCCGGGGCGACGTCCTTGGAGGTGATGTCCTTCGGGGCGATCTCCGCCGGGACGGCCGAACCGTTGGCGGTGGAGACGCCGTTGGTGAGGGCCAGCTCCTTGGGAGAGAGAACCGGCGGCCTCGTCGACGGCGTACGCCGCGAGGAGCCGGTCCAGGCCGGACGGGCCGGGCGCTTGACGATCGGGGCGAAGATCTCGGCGATCTGCTCCTTGCCGAGCGTCTCCTTCTCAAGGAGTTCGAGCACGAGGGCGTCGAGGATGTCGCGGTTCTCGACGAGAATCTCCCACGCCTCGTTGTGCGCGGTCTCGATGAGCTTCTTGACCTCTTCGTCGACCAGCGCGGCGACCTCTTCCGAGTAGTCGCGCTGGTGACCCATCTCGCGGCCCACGAACGGCTCGGTGTTGTCTCCACCGAACTTGATGGCGCCGAGCCGCTCGGTCATGCCGTACTGCGTGACCATCGCGCGGGCCGTGGCAGTGGCCTTCTCGATGTCGTTCGCAGCGCCGGTGGTCGGGTCGTGGAAGACCAGCTCCTCGGCCGCGCGCCCGCCCAGCATGTACGCGAGCTGGTCGAGCATCTCGTTGCGCGTCGTGGAGTACTTGTCCTCTTCCGGAAGCACCATCGTGTAACCGAGGGCGCGGCCGCGGGAGAGAATCGTGATCTTGTGGACCGGGTCCGACTGGGGGGAAGCCGCCGCGACCAGGGCGTGTCCGCCCTCGTGGTACGCGGTGATCTTCTTCTCCTTCTCGGACATGATCCGGGTCCGCTTCTGCGGACCCGCCACGACGCGGTCGATGGCCTCGTCGAGCATGGCGTTGTCGATCAGCTTCATGTTGCCGCGCGCCGTGAGGAGCGCGGCTTCGTTCAGCACGTTCGCCAGGTCGGCACCGGTGAAGCCGGGGGTACGGCGGGCGACGGCGTTGAGATCGACGTCGTCCGTTACCGGCTTGCCCTTCTTGTGCACCTTGAGGATTTCGAGACGGCCCAGCATGTCCGGGCGGTCGACCGCGATCTGCCGGTCGAAACGTCCCGGGCGCAGCAGGGCCGGGTCGAGGATGTCCGGCCGGTTGGTGGCGGCGATCAGGATGACGCCGCCCTTCACGTCGAAGCCGTCCATCTCGACGAGCAGCTGGTTGAGGGTCTGCTCGCGCTCGTCGTGACCGCCGCCCATGCCGGCACCTCGGTGCCGGCCCACGGCGTCGATCTCGTCGACGAAGACGATCGCCGGAGCGTTCGCCTTGGCCTGCTCGAAGAGGTCACGCACCCGGGAGGCACCGACACCGACGAACATCTCGACGAAGTCGGAACCGGAGATCGAGTAGAACGGGACGCCCGCCTCGCCGGCGACCGCACGGGCCAGCAGCGTCTTGCCCGTACCGGGAGGCCCGTACAGCAGGACACCCTTGGGGATCTTGGCGCCGACGGCCTGGAACTTCGCCGGCTCCTGGAGGAACTCCTTGATCTCGTGGAGCTCCTCGACCGCCTCGTCCGAGCCCGCCACGTCGGCGAACGTCGTCTTCGGCGTGTCCTTGGTGATCAGCTTGGCCTTGGACTTGCCGAACTGCATGACCTTGGAACCGCCGCCCTGCATCTGGTTCATCAGAAACAGGAAGACGACCACGATCAGGACGAACGGCAGCAGCGAGAGGAGGATCGAGACGAACGGGGACTGCTTCGACGGCGAGACGGTGTAACCCTTCTCGATGTCACCGCTCTCGAACTTCTGCTGCAGGGTGTCCGCCAGCTCGACGCCCTGGTTGCCGATGTAGCTCGCCTGGAACTTGCTGCCGGACTCGCCCTCGAGCTTCTGGCCGTCCTTCAGCTCAATCTTGAGAATCTGCTCGTCACCAGTGGTGAGCTTGGCCTGCTCCACCTGGTTCTTACTGATCGCCTGGATCACTTCGCCGGTGTCTACCGTCTTGTAGCCGCCCGACGAGCCGACGACCTGCATCAACACGACCACGGCGAGGACGGCCAGCACGATCCACATGACCGGCCCACGGAAGTATCGCTTCACGTCCATCCATACGGAGCGAAGACGCCCCGTCCCTCCTGCCCGTAGGTAAATGCTGCTGTGAGAAAAGACTGTTCTTCGGACGGTACCCCAGCATTGTCACCCGCGACCGCAGGGGACGTCTGACAAATCCCGCCTTCGAAGCTCCAACGGCGGGAAGCCGGTGAGGGTTCCCCGCCGCCCGCCCGGGTTGGGGCGGAGCGGCCGGGCAGGGCGGGCGGCCGGGCGTCAGCCGCCGTAGACGTGCGGGGCGAGGGTGCCGACGAAGGGGAGGTTGCGGTACTTCTCCGCGTAGTCCAGTCCGTAGCCGACGACGAACTCGTTGGGGATGTCGAAGCCGATCCACTTCACGTCGATGGCGACCTTCGCGGCGTCCGGCTTGCGCAGCAGGGTGCAGACCTCCAGCGACTCGGGTTCGCGCGAGCCCAGGTTGGACAGCAGCCAGGACAGCGTCAGGCCGGAGTCGATGATGTCCTCGACGATCAGGACGTGCTTGCCCTTGATGTCGGTGTCCAGGTCCTTGAGGATGCGGACGACCCCGGAGGACTGGGTGCCCGCGCCGTACGAGGAGACGGCCATCCAGTCCATCGTGATGGGGGTGGACAGGGCGCGCGCCAGGTCCGCCATGACCATCACCGCGCCCTTGAGGACGCCGACGAGGAGCAGGTCCCTGCCCGCGTACTCCGCGTCGATCTTCGCGGCCAGCTCGACGAGCTTCGCGTCGATCTCTTCCTTGGTGAGAAGCACCGACTGAAGGTCGGTGCCCATGTCCTTCTCGTTCACCCGCGTCTCTTTCTTAGCCCGCCGGTCCAGGGTGGTGCCCCGGGGCCGGCCGGCCGTTTCGCCTGCACTTCAGCCGCTTGCGCTACAGCTCTGCCGAATGACCAGTCTGCCACCCTGCCGCTGGGCTTCGACGCGGCCCGGCAGGTTGATGGCGCGCTGGCCGCGCCAGCCGGTGATGAGACGGTCGACTTCCTCGATGTGGCGGGCGAACAGCGAACCGGCGGGGGCCCCGGCCTCGATCAGCGCCCGGCGCAGCACCCTGCGGCGCACGGCCGGCGGCAGCATGTGGAGCTTGGCGCACTCCAGCTGCCCGGCGTCGTCGCGTACGGAGAGGTCGGCCTCCGCGGCCCAGGTGTCGAGGGCGTCGGCGTCGTCCCGGGAGAGCTGGGCCGTACGGGCGAGGGCTTCGACGACCCCCTTGCCGAGCGCCTTCTCCAGGGCGGGCAGACCCTCGTGGCGGAGCCGGGAGCGGGTGTAGGCCGGGTCGATGTTGTGCGGGTCGTCCCAGACGGGCAGGGCCTGGACCAGGCACGCCTTGCGGGCGGTCTGCCGGTCGAGCTGGAGGAAGGGGCGCCGGTAGCGGCCCGCGGGCCCTGACGCGGCGGCCATCCCGGACAGGGAGCGGATGCCGGAGCCGCGGGCGAGGCCCAGCAGGACGGTCTCCGCCTGGTCGTCGCGGGTGTGGCCCAGCAGGACCGCCGCGGCGCCGTGGCGCTCGGCCGCCGCGTCCAGGGCCGCGTAACGCGCGTCCCTGGCGGCGGCTTCCGGGCCGCCCTCGCGGCCGACGTGTACGGCGACCGCTTCGACCGGGTCGAGGTCCATGTAGCCGAGCCGGGTGACGACCTCGGCGGCGCGCAGGGCCGAGCCGGGCTGGAGGTTGTGGTCGACGGTGATCCCGCCGGCCCGCACGGCGAGCTTGCGGGCCTCGAAGGCGAGGGCGGAGGCGAGGGCCATGGAGTCGGCGCCGCCGGAGCATGCCACGAGCACGAGCGGGGTGTCGGGCCGTTCGGGAAGTGCGGAGCGCCGTGCGCCGGCGCCGGCTTCGGCGAACTCGGCGCGGCCGGTCTTGTCGGTGTGACGGTCGTACTCGGTGAGTACGTCGTGGAGTACGCGGCGGACCGCCAGGCGTATCGCCGCGACCGCAGGATGGGGACCCATGTCCGGTGCCCTTCGTGAAGGATTTTCGGGGGGTGCCTCCGGGGGACAGAACGTGAGTCCTGTCACTCAGAGTGCGTCGATGGTGACAGAGCCGAGCTGTTCATCGAGCATTGCACGCCTTCCCATGCCCCTATGGTCCCTCGGATGGGTGATAGATGGGGCTTCTTCGGCCTGCGGTCGGGGCGGGATCACGCCTCTGGCTTACGGTGCACCCTCGCGATCCACTCCGCCGGTGCGGCGATCTCCGCCTTGGTGGGGAGGGTGTTGGGTGAGGTCCAGACCCGGTTGAAGCCGTCCATACCGACCTCCCGGACCACGGCACTGACGAAACGCTCGCCGTCGCGGTACTGACGGAGCTTGGCGTCGAGCCCCAGGAGCCTGCGCAACGCCTGGTCCAGGCGTCCCGCGCCCCGGGCCCTGCGCTGCTGGAACTTCTCCCGGATCTCGGCCACGGAGCCGACGACCTCGGGCCCCACGCCGTCCATCACGAAGTCCGCGTGCCCTTCGAGCAGGGACATCACCGCGGTGAGGCGGCCGAGAATCTCCCGCTGGGCGGGCGTCTGGACGATCTCGACGAGGCTGCGGCCCTGATCGCCCTCCTCGCCCTCGGGGCGGCCGGCACCGGAGAGCGACTGGGCGGCCTCGCGCAGGCGCTCCAGGACGGTCATCGGATCGACGTCCGTCTCGTCCAGGAACGACTGGATCTCGCCCTTCAGGTGGTCGCGGAGCCACGGCACGCCGGTGAACTGGGTGCGGTGCGTCTCCTCGTGCAGCGCGACCCACAGCCTGAAGTCGTGCGGGTTCACCTCGAGTTCGCGCTCGACGTGGACGATGTTGGGGGCGACGAGCAGCAGGCGGCCGCCACCCTTGGCGGAGGCCGGGAGTTCGCGGGTGGCCGGGGCGAACGTCTCGTACTGCCCCAGCACCCGGGAGGCGAGGAACGACAGCAGCATGCCCAGCTCGACGCCGGTCACCTTGCCGCCGACCGCGCCCAGCACGGCGCCACCGGGGCCGCCGGAGCGCCGGTCCTGCATCTTCCCCAGCAGGGGGCGCAGCAGTTCCCGGAAGCCCGCGACATTGGCCCTGATCCAGCCGGCCCGGTCGACGACCAGGACCGGGGTGTCCTCCGGTTCGGCCCCCTCCGGGATCATCCGGGTGAAGGAACGGACGTGCTCCTCCGAAGCCTTGGCATGCCGGCGGAGCTCCGCGACGACGGCGCGGGCCTCCTCACGGCTGATCTCGGGCCCGGGCCGCACGAGCCGGGTCGCGGTCGCCACCGCGAGATTCCAGTCGACCATCTCGGCACCACCGATGCTCGTCATGCGTCAACCGTACGTGAGGGTGCCGCCCTGTGGAGGGGTGTTGGGCCGCTCACCGGGGGCCTTCGACGAGAGTGGTGGCCAGGGTGTCGAGCGCGGACTGGGCCGCGGACGGGGATGTCGTGCCGGTGGCGAGGAAGGCGAACGCCAGGAGCCGGCCCCGCGTGTCGACGACGGTTCCGGCGAGCGTGTTCACCCCCGTGAGGGTGCCGGTCTTGGCCCGGATCAGGCCGGTGCCCCGGGACTTCTCCGAGTAGCGGCCCTTGAGGGTGCCGTTGAATCCGGCGACCGGGAGCCCCGTGAGAACGGGCCGGAGTTCGGGGTGGGCGGGGTCGGCGGCGACGGCCAGGAGGCCGGCCAGCAGGGCGGCGGACACCCGGTCCGCGCGGTCGAGGCCGCTGCCGTCCGCGAGGTTCGCGCCGGCCGTCGGCAGGCCCAGCTTCTTCAACTGCGCCGTGACCGCCCGCCTGCCGCCCGCGAAGTCGGCCCGCTCACCGGTCGCCAGGGCGGTCTCGCGGACGAGGGCCTCGGCGATGTCGTTGTCACTGTTGGTCAGAGCCCGCTCCACGAGTGCGGACAGCGGCTTCGAGCGGTGGGTGGCGACCGTGCGGGACTTGGCGGGGGCCCGGTGGCGGGTGGGTGCGGCCTCGACGCCGATCCCGGCCTTGTCGAGCAGACCGGCGAAGGTGTGCGCGGCGTCCCCCGCCGGGTCGGCGGTACGCGGGGCGGGGCCGTAGGACGAGCCGTCGAGCCGGCCCTCGTCGATCATGAGGGCACTGACGGGGGCGATGTTCTCGTTGGGGCCGATGGGGTGAAGCGGGGGCCCGGTGTAGCGGGAGGTGTCGTAGGTGAGCGCCACGGTGCTCACCTCCTGCTCCCGCAGGGCGTCCACCGCCTCGGCGGCGAGACGGCGCAGGTCCGCCCTGGCGAGGGTGGGGTCGCCGCCGCCGACGAGCGTCAGGGTCCGCGAGTCCGCCGACGCCCGCACGGTCGTGGCGATGCGGTGGTCGGGGCCGAGCGCCCGGAGCGCGGCGACGGTCGTGGCGATCTTCACCGTGGAGGCGGGCGTCATCGGGGTGCCGGTGCCCTGCCCGTACAGCCGCTCCCCGGTGGCCGTGTCGATGACGGCTCCGGTGGGGCGGGAGCCGAGGGCGGGGCCGTTCAGGAGGGGCCCCAGGAGGGCGGTGAGGCCGGCGGCGTCCCGGGACGCCGTCCGGGTGCCGGGGCCGCCGAGGGCGGTGAGCACGGCGGGGGCGCTGGGCGCGGGCTCCGGAACGCCGGACGCGGTGCGCCCGTGATGTGCGCCACCTGTACGTTCCTGGGCGACCACCCGGTCCCGCTCGGCCTTACGCTGACCGGAGTCCCAGGGACCCGCGGCGACGACGGCGCCGGTGGCCACGAGCACTCCGAGCACCGCGGAGCCTGCTACGAACCCCCGGCCGCCCGACCCGGTCAGCCGTCTGCGGTTCTTCGGGTCTCTCAGCCTGTCCCACAGGTCCGACGGACGGATCGACGGTCTTTCCACCGGCTCGGCCACCGTTGACCAGCCCCTTTCGCGAGCACCCATCTGCGTGGGGGACACTTAACCACCAGTCGTATGTGTTGATCATGGAGGAGCCACCCGTGGAGTTCGACGTCGTTATCGAGATCCCTAAGGGTTCGCGGAACAAGTACGAGGTGGACCACGAGACCGGCCGGATCCGCCTGGACCGTCGACTCTTCACCTCGACCAGCTACCCGGCCGACTACGGCTTCGTCGAGAACACCCTCGGCGAGGACGGCGACCCGCTGGACGCTCTCGTCATTCTGGAGGAGCCGACCTTCCCCGGCTGCCTCATCAAGTGCCGTGCCATCGGTATGTTCCGCATGACGGACGAGGCCGGCGGCGACGACAAGCTGCTGTGCGTCCCGGCGTCCGACCCCCGGGTGGAGCACCTGCGCGACATCCACCACGTGTCGGAGTTCGACCGTCTGGAGATCCAGCACTTCTTCGAGGTCTACAAGGACCTGGAGCCCGGCAAGTCCGTCGAGGGCGCCGACTGGGTGGGCCGCACCGAGGCCGAGGCCGAGATCGAGGCGTCGTACAAGCGTCTTGAGGCGCAGGGCGGCGCGCACTGACGTAGCACTTCCGGTTCCGCTCGGGCAGTTGGTCCGGGCGGCCGGTGAGGCGGGGCGGCACACCTTCACCGGTGTGCCGCCCCGCTTCGCGTCCTGAGCCATGTCCGTGCACATACTGGGCACGAGACAGAGCCCTGGGCGCAGCCGAGGAAGCGAGCCGAAGAAAAGCGAGGTCGAGTGGTGGCGGAACAGGGCGGTCCTGAGGACCAGAAGCCCCAGTCCGACGAGGCACACAGTGCCTTCGAGCCACCCAGGGGCGTGGGCCAGCCCGCCGCTCCCGTCGACGACGACCACCCGTCGTCGGAGTTCGCTCTTCCGACCGGTCTGCACACCGACCCGTCGGTGGCGTCCGGTTCGGGTTCCGGTACGGGTTCCGGTTCCGGCTCGGACACCCTGACGTCCGCCTTCGTGCCGCCGCGCGCCTACAGCACCCAGCACGCGCCGCCCGCTTTCACCCCGGCACACGGCAGCCCGATGGTCGGGCTGACGAAGGAGGCGCCCTGGCAGGACCGGATGCGCACGATGCTCCGGATGCCGGTGACCGAGCGGCCCGCCCCGGAGATCGTCCAGAAGACGGACGACACCGGCCCCGCCGTACCGCGCGTGCTCGACCTGACCCTGCGTATCGGGGAGTTGCTGCTGGCGGGCGGCGAGGGGGCCGAGGACGTCGAGGCCGCCATGTTCGCGGTGACGCGTTCGTACGGCCTGGACAGGTCCGAGCCGACCGTCACCTTCACCCTGCTGTCCATCTCGCACCAGCCGTCGCTGGTCGACGACCCCGTCACGGCGAGCCGGACCGTACGCCGCCGCGGCACGGACTACACCCGGCTGGCCGCCGTGTTCCGGCTGGTCGACGACATCACCAGGGAGGACGTCGAGGTCTCCCTGGAGGACGCGTACGGGCGCCTCGCCGAGATCCGCCGCAACCGGCATCCGTACCCCGGCTGGGTGCTGACGTGCGCTGCCGGTCTGCTGGCCGGTTCGGCTTCGGTGCTGGTCGGCGGTGGGTTCCTGGTCTTCGTCGTGGCGGCGGCCGGGGCGATGCTCGGGGACCGGCTGGCGTGGCTCTGCGCGGGGCGCGGGCTGCCGGAGTTCTACCAGTTCCTGGTCGCGGCGATGCCGCCCGCGGCGATGGGCGTCCTGCTGACGATGACCCACTCCACGGACATCCGCCCCTCCGCGGTGATCACCGGTGGGCTGTTCGCGCTGCTGCCGGGGCGGGCGCTGGTGGCGGGGGTGCAGGACGGCCTGACCGGCTACTACATCACCGCGGCGGCCCGGCTCCTGGAAGTCATGTACTTCTTCATCGGCATCGTCACCGGGGTGCTGCTGATCCTGTATCTGGGCGTCCAGCTGGGGGTCGGGCTGAATCCCGAGGCGCGCTTCGTGGCCGTCGACCGGCCCGTGCTCCAGATCCTGGCGTCGATGGCGCTGAGCCTGGCCTTCGCGGTGCTGCTCCAGCAGGAGCGCTCCACCGTGCTGATGGTCACGCTCAACGGGGGTGTCGCCTGGATCATCTACGGGGCGATGGCCCGGACGGGTGATATCTCCCCGGTCGCGGCGACGGCGGTGGCGGCCGGCGTGGTGGGGCTTTTCGGCCAGTTGTTCTCGCGCTACCGGTACACCTCGTCGCTGCCGTTCATCACGGCGGCGATCGGGCCGCTGCTGCCGGGCTCCGCGACGTACTTCGGTCTGCTGGGTGTCGCCCAGGGGGAGCTGGACGCGGGCCTCGGCTCCCTGTCGACCGCGGTGGCGACGGCGCTGGCCATCGCGATCGGGGTGAACCTGGGAAGCGAGATCTCGCGGCTGTTCATGCGGGTGCCCGGCGCCGTCGGGGGCGCCGGGCGCCGCGCGGCCAAGCGGACGCGCGGCTTCTGAGCCGGTGGGGCGGGCCGGGTCAGCGCTTGGCGTGCCTGCCGCGACCGGACGAGGGGTTGCCGCCTGCGGCCGGACCGCCGCCGGGGTTGCCGCCGCCCGGGTGGCCGCCGCCCGGGTGTTCGGGACCGCCGGAGTGCCCGGGGCCGTCCTGCCGGCGCACGGGCTCCTTCTTCGACTTGCCGCGTGCGCGCAGGAACTCGACCGCGATCGGCAGCACGGAGAGAAGCACGATCAGGATGAGGATCATCTCGATGTGCTCGTGCACGAAGTCGATCTTGCCGAGCATGGCACCGAGGACGGTGACGCCGACGCCCCAGAGGATGCCGCCGACGATGTTGTACGTGATGAACGAGCGGTAGTTCATCCGGCTCACACCGGCGATGATCGGCGTGAACGTACGCACCACCGGCACGAAGCGGGCCAGGACCAGCGACTTCGGGCCGTACTTCTCGAAGAAGTCATGGGCCTTCTCGACGTTCTCCTGCTTGAAGAGGCGGGAGTCCGGGCGGGTGAAGAGGGCGGGGCCCACCTTCCGGCCGAAGAGGTAGCCGACCTGGTCACCTATGATCGCGGCCAGCGCGACCAGGGTGCAGACGAGCCACAGGGGGGTCGTCAGCTTCCCGGTCGTCACCAGCAGACCCGTGGTGAACAGCAGGGAGTCGCCGGGCAGGAAGAAGCCGATCAGCAGACCGGACTCGGCGAAGACGATGGCGAGGACGCCGATCAGACCGAACTGGTTGATCAGATAGTCCGGGTCCAGCCAGCTCGGGCCGAGCGCAAGCGTATTCAAGGGTCCGGGCTCCAGGATCGATCGATGGCGGCTGCGTGGCCGCCCCAAGCTATCAACGCTGCGGGGCGCCTCCGGGTTCCAGGGGCGCGAGCGGAAATAGTGAGGACGCGAACCGGGGCAAAGCCGCCCCCGGAAGGCGGGTGCTCACCGGTACGGCGGGCGGGGGCCGTGCGGCACGCCCCCGCCCGCCGTATCCGCAGGTCCTACGCCCGCCGTTCGGCGTTGGCTTCGATGGCGTCCCGCAGATGCTCGGCCAGGCCGGGCCTGATCGACTCGTAGTAGGCGCGGAACCGCGGGTCCGCGACGTACATCTCGCCCAGGCCCCGGTGGATCGTGAGCGTGCAGTCGTAGAACCAGGTGGTGATGTGCTGCCGGTGGGCCTCGGCCAGGTCCATCGCCCGCTCGCCGGTGGCCGGCTCACCCGCCTCCATCAGCGCGTCGTAGCGCTTCCCCCAGCCGGCGGCCTCCGCCCGCATCCGCTTCCAGTCATCCTTCGTGTGGCGGGCGACACGGCGCTGGGACTCGGCGTAGGTCTCGGTGCCGCCCCAGCGGCGCTGGGACTCCTGCGCGTACTCCTCCGGGTCCGCGCCCCCGAAGACCTCGAACTTCTCCTCGGGTGTGAGATCGATACCCATCCTCTTCGCCTCCATGGCTGTTTCGACGGCGGCGGCCATCTTCCGCAGTGCGGCGATCCGTTCGGACAGCAGCGCGTGCCGGCGCCGCAGGTGTTCCCGCGGGTCCGCTTCCGGATCGTCGAGCAGGACCGCGATGTCGTCGAGCGGGAAGCCGAGCTCCCGGTAGAACAGGATCTGCTGCAACCGGTCGAGGTCCCCGTCGTCGTAGCGGCGGTGGCCCGCGTGGCTGCGCCCGCAGGGTGACAGCAGGCCGATTCCGTCGTAGTGGTGCAGTGTGCGCACCGTGATCCCGGCGAACCCGGCGACCTGGCCCACGGAGTAGTCCACGGCTCCCCGCTCCCTTCTGTGGCTCGGTACGTCACCCAGCCTGGGACCTGCCGTCGCGTGAGGTGCAAGTCGGGATGCACCTGTGCGGCGCCGGCCGTCCCGGGGCCGCCGCCCGGGAGCGGCCCTCCCGGGGCGTCCGGTCAGTTGTCGAGGTTCCTGAAGCGGGTCACGGCCAGCGGGAGGAACACCGCCGTCAGCGCCAGCGGCCAGGCCACCGCCAGGAGTCCGGCGTGGTCGGAGGCCCAGGTGCCGCCCGCCGCCCCCGGGTTGCCGAACAGGTCGCGCACCGCCGTCGCCGTGGCCGACATCGGGTTCCACTCGACGACCGCGCCCAGCCAGCCCGGCATCGACTCCGGCGTCGCGAAGACGTTGGAGAGGAAGCCCACGGGCCAGACCAGGATCTGGACCGCCTGCACCATCTCCGGCCTGCCCGCCACCATGGCCAGCTGGATGCCGACCCACAGCATCGCGAACCGCAGGAGCAGCAGGAGGCCCACCGCCGCGAGCGCGGCGGCGGTGCCGTTGTGCCAGCGCCAGCCGACCGCGTAACCGACGCCGATCATGACGGCGAGCGCCGCGACGGACTGGAGCATGTCCGCGACGCTCCGGCCGACCAGGACCGCGCCCGAGACCATCGGCATGGAGCGGAACCGGTCGATGACGCCCTTGCCGAGGTCCTGGGTGACGGCGAGCATCGTCCCCTCCAGGCCGAAGGCCATGGTGAGCGCCAGCATGCCGGGCACCAGGAACTCGGTGGTGTCACCTTCGACGCCCCGGCCGCCGCCGACCAGGTAGTTGAACATCAGGAGCAGCATCACCGGGAAGACCAGTCCGACGACCACCTGGACCGGCTGCCGCGCCCAGTGCGCCAGCTCTCGCCGGGTCATCGTCCAGGAGTCGGCCAGGGCCCAGCCGATACGGCCCGTGCCCGTCTCCCCCGCTACCGTCACCGCGCTCATGCCGCCACCTCCGCGTCGTCCCGCGTCCGGTCCGTCAGGGACAGGAACACCTCGTCCAGGGTCGGGCGGCGCACCGCGATGTCCTCGGCCTCGATGCCCGCCTCCTCCAGCGCCCGTACGGTCCGGGTCAGGGCCGCCATGCGGTCCTGTGCGGGCGCGTTGAGCCGCCGCCGGTCCTCGTCCACGACCACCCCGTCCCCCAGGAGCGCCGCCGCTTCGCGGAGCCGGGCCGCGTCCCGCAGGACGACGTCGATCCGGTCGCCGCCTACCCTCGCCTTCAGCTCATCGGCCGTCCCGTCCGCGATGGCCCGTCCCCCGTCGATCACCGAGATACGGTCGGCCAGCTGGTCCGCCTCGTCCAGGTACTGGGTGGTCAGCAGCACGGTCGTACCGCCGCCCACCAGGGAGCGCACCGCACCCCACACCTCGGCCCTGCCGCGCGGGTCGAGACCGGTCGTGGGTTCGTCCAGGAACAGCACCTGCGGGTCGGTGATCAGTGACGCGGCCAGGTCGAGCCGCCGCCGCATGCCTCCGCTGTACTGCTTGACCGGCTTGCGGCCGGTGTCGGCGAGCCCGAACCGCTCCAGCAGGGCGTCCGCCCGCGCGCCCGCCCCGCGTGCGCCCAGGTGGTACAGGCGGCCGAACATCTCCAGGTTCTGCCGGCCGCCCAGCTCCTCGTCCACCGCCGCGTGCTGCCCGAGCAGGCCGATCCGCCGGCGGACCTCGCGGGCCTCGGCGCACACGTCGAGTCCCGCCACCTCGACCCGGCCCCGGTCCGGCCGGAGCAGCGTCGACAGGATGCGTACGGCCGTGGTCTTGCCCGCCCCGTTGGGGCCGAGCACTCCGTGCACGGTGCCGCGGCGGACGGTGAGGTCCAGCCCGTCCAGGGCGCGCTTGTCCCCGTACCGCTTGTGCACGCCTTCTACGACGATCGCGTCGGTCGAGATCTCTACCAGCTCCTCAAGTAGTCAAACTTGACTAGATGGAGGAGGGTATCCCGCCCGCATCCATTCGTCAAACTTGATTAGTGGTAGTCCCCGGGATCGGGGACACCGGTCGCGTAGGGGTTCTCCTCACCCTCGCCGAGCACACCGACGAAAGGCTCCCCCTCGCCCGCGAAGGTGTACGCGCCACCCTCGATCCGGGCGATCAGGCCCCGCGTCCACGCGGCACCCGCGTCGGCCGAGTGCACCCACAGATGCATGATCTCGCCGATGTGCCCGAGCACCTCGGGGCCGTCCTCGGGGGTGTAGTGCTCCGTCACCGCCATCCGCCACGCCTCGATGGCCGCGACCCGCCGCCGCAGCAGCTCGACCGCCTCGGACCGCTCCAGGTCGACGATGAAGCCGATGGCCGCCGAGAGGACGTCCATCTTCTGGTCGTACGAGGTGATCGCCTCGCGCAGCAGCGCCAGGAACTCCTCCGTGCCCTGCCCGGTGATCTCGTACTCGGTGCGCGGCGGACCGCCGGCCGTGGAGGGCGCCACCTCGTGCGCGACCAGCAGTCCCTGCTTCGCCATCTGCTTGAGAGCGTGGTAGATCGATCCGGGTTTCGCGTTGGACCACTCGTGCGCGCCCCAGTACTCCAGGTCGTTGCGGACCTGATAGCCGTGCGCACGGCCGTGCTGGCGCACGGCACCGAGGACGAGCAGCCGGATCGCGGACATTCCCACACTCTTTCTCATCAGCTTCGACCAGGAGCGTCCTCAGCGTAAGCGGCGTCCGGAGCCATCAGTTCGTAGGCCGTCCTGCCGTCGAGGGACTCCCTGATGATGTCGGCGTGACCGGCATGCCGTGCGTGCTCCTCCACGAGATGGAGGAGCAGCCAGCGCATCGAGACCTGGCCGCCCGCCGGGAACCAGGGCGCCTCGGGGAGCGGGAAGGTGTCGTCCATGCTGTCCACGGAGGCGATGAACTCCTCGGTCTCTGCCGAGACCTTCGCCCAGAAGGCGAGGATCTCCGGAATGGTCTCGCCCTCGACCAGCCGGAAGCTGTCCCCCCAGGTCTCCTGGGTGCGCTCCTTCTCGTTCGGCCGCCGCTGAGCCATCCGCAGCCAGCTCAGCTCCGTCTCGGCCACATGCTTGAGCAGCCCGGACAGGGAGAGCTCGCTGGGGCTGGGGCGGCTCGCCGCCTGCTCCTCGGTGAGGCCGGTGAGCGCACGGCGCACGGCGCCGCGCTGCGCCTCGACGAAGGCCAGCAGTGCACCGCGCTCGCCGGCGTGTGCGTCGAAGAGAACGTGCGTGACCATGATGACCGCCCTGGGGATCGGTGCCGGTGTCTTTCTTCCTGACACCACCCACGTTAGGGACCCTTGCGGTCAGCTTCTGTCCTCGATCTCCGCTCGAAGAGGGCTCAGAGCGGGAAGCTGGTCCGCCCGTGCTGGATGGAGATCCACTTCTGCGTGGTGAACGCCTCCACGGCCGCCTCACCGTTCAGCCTGCCCATCCCGGACATCTTCTCGCCGCCGAAGGCCACCAGCGGGTCGTCCTGGACGGTGGAGTCGTTGACGTGGAACATCCCGCTCACGATGCGCCGGGCGAAGCGCACCCCGCGCTCGACGTCCCGGGTGTGCACGGCACCGCTGAGACCGTACGGGCTGTCGTTGACGATCCGCACGGCCTCCTCCTCGCCGTCGAACGGCACCAGCAGGGCGACGGGGCCGAAGATCTCCTGGACCAGCAGGGGGGAGTTCTCGGGCAGCCGGGTCAGCACCGTCGGCTCCACGAGATTGCCGCGCGTGCGGCCCCGTACCAGCGCCATGGCGCCGTCGGCGATCGCCTGGTCGACCAGCGCGGTCAGCGCTTCGGCCTGCACGGCGCTGATGACCGGGCCGATGCGGGTGTCCGGATCGCGCGGGTCGCCGGTCCTGAGACCGGCCACCGCGGCCGTGAACCGCTCGGTGAACTCCGCCTCGACCGCGCGGTCCACCAGGATGCGGTTGGCGGCCATGCCGACCTGGCCCTGGTAGAGGAAGCGGCTGAAGACGGCGGCCTGGACCGCGTAGTCGATGTCCGCGTCCGCCAGCACCACCAGGGCGCTGTTCCCGCTGAGTTCGAGGACGACCCGCTTGAAGAGTCCGCTCGCCGTCGCCGCGATGTGACGGCCCACCCGGTCCGAACCGGTGAACGAGATCACCCTGGGCACCGGATGCGCGATGAAAGCGTCACCTATCTCCGCGCTGTCGGTGACCACGACGTTGAGCAGTCCGGCGGGAAGCCCCGCCTCCTCGAAGATTCTGGCCACCAGGCCGCCGCCGACGATGGGGGCGCGCTGGTGGGGCTTGACGACGACCGCGTTACCGAGGGCCAGGGCGGGAGCCACGGACTTCATGGTCACCAGAAGAGGGAAGTTGAAAGCGGAGATCACGCCGATGACCCCGACAGGCACCCGGTGGACGCGGTTCTCCTTGCCGTCCACCGGCGAGGGCAGAAGCCGGGCCATCGGGCGCAGGGCCTGACCGGCCGCCGCGCGCAGAAGTTCCTGGCAGAGGCGGACCTCGTACTCCGCCTTGACGCGCGTACCGCCCAGTTCGTCGACGATCGCTCCCACGATCGCCTCGTACTGCTCCTCGACCACGTCCACCGCACGGCTCAGTACCGCACGGCGTTCGTACGCCCCGGTCGCGGCCCAGGCCCGCTGGGCGCTCTCCGCTGCCCGGTAGGCCCTGTCCACCTCCAGCGAGGTGGCGACGGTGATGGAACTCAGCTTCTCGCCGTTGTAGGGATTGATATCGATGATGTCCCACGAGCCGCTGCCGGTCAGCCACTCGCCGTCGATGTACTGGTAGGCCAGTTCATTGAAGTAGGACATGCAATCCCTTACTGCAGGAACAGACTCCCGATATGGCTGATACGACGTCATCGTACTGATAAATCAGGTCAGTTGCAGGAGACCGCGAAGAAGGTCGCGGCTCTCCTCGGGGCCCGGACTGTCCTCCTGGAGGCGAATCATGGCCTTTTCGTACTGGGCGACTTCCTCGGCCTTGTCCAGATAAAGCGCACTTGTCAGTTGTTCCAGATAGACGAGGTCCGACAGATCGGATTCCGGGAATCGCAGCATCGTGAACGCACCGCTCTCCCCGGCGTGCCCGCCGAAACTGAAGGGCATCACCTGGAGCGTGATGTTGGGCTGCTCCGACATGTCGATCAGATGCCGCAGCTGCGCACGCATCACCTCGCGCTCGCCGTACGGACGGCGCAGCGCCGCCTCGTCGAGCACGGCGTGGAAGCGGGGGGCACGCTCGGAGACGAGCGCCTTCTGCCGCTCGAGCCGCAGGGCGACCCGGCGGTCGATCTCGGCGGCGGGCGCGCCGCGCATGCCCCGGGAGACCACGGCATGGGCGTACGCCTCGGTCTGCAACAGGCCGTGGACGAACTGCACCTCGTAGATCCGGATGAGCGATGCCGCACCCTCCAGACCGATGTAGGTCTGGAACCAGCCAGGCAGTACGTCGCCGAAACTGTGCCACCACCCCGCCACGTTGGCCTCACGGGCCAGACCGAGGAGGGAGTCACGCTCCACCTCGTCGGCGACACCGTAGAGCGTGAGCAGGTCCTCGACATCCCTGGCCTTGAAGCTCACCCGTCCCAACTCCATGCGGCTGATCTTCGATTCGGAGGCGCGGATGGAGTAGCCGGCCGCCTCACGGGTGATGCCCCGCGACTCGCGCAGGCGCCTGAGCTGTGAGCCCAGGAGGATGCGCCGCACCACAGAACCACTCGACTCGCCTGCCGGCACTGGTCCAACCCTCCCCATCGCTTCCCGGACACCCAGGGGGTTCCCCTGGACCCCGAGTGCCGGATTCTGCCACCAAAACGCTTCAGCCCGTACTCATTCGATTACGCAAATGGGAAGACTTGCAGAAAGCTTTGAATCTGCCCAGAGGAAGAAATGAGTAAGAACCGGCACGCTGTCGGGCAGTTCCGGCGCGTGCACGTGCATCTGCCCTTGCATCTGCCCTGCGCATTCGGAACGATGGCCCTCGCGCACCTGCGTGCTCGTGTTGTGCCGCTGTACCCCCGCAGTACCGCTACAGGCAGTGCCGCTACAGCCGCGAATCCCGGGAGTGCCTCGTATGGGGACGAATGGATCGACGATGCTCGAGCCGTTACGGCAGGGGCTTCCACCTACCGACCCCTCAGGGGTCGCGGGATCGGCCACCTGCACGTTGCCGGCCCGCTACGAGGCGGTGCGCGCAGCACGCCAGTTCACCAGGCAGACGCTCACCCGCTGGGACCTGACCGAGCGGTTCGACGACATCGCCCTGGTCGTCTCCGAGCTCGTCACCAACGCCCTGCGCCATGCCCTGCCCGGGGACGTGGCCAGGGACCCGCACGACCCGCCCGTACGCCTGCACCTGATGCACTGGACGTCCCGCCTGGTGTGCGCGGTGCGCGACCCCAGCCGGAGCGGTCCGGTGACGGGCGAGGCTGCGGACTCGGCGGAGTCGGGCCGCGGGCTGTTCCTGGTGGAGTCCTTCAGCGACTCCTGGGGCTGGCACGCCTCGCCCGCCCCGGCCGGTGAGACGCTGCCCGCCGGAGTGCTGCGCGGCAAGGTGGTCTGGGCCCTGTTCCGGCTGCCGGGTGCGGCGGCGGACCGCGCGCAGGACGTCGCTGAGCGCTGACGCGCGTAGAGGGCGCCGGTACGGGTGGCTGCTCCACCGGGTACCGGTCGCTCCCGGGGTGGGCGCGTGCGCCGTCGTCGGACCGGGTGCGGGCCGGTGGGCGTCAGCCCGCGGCCAGGTGGTCGAACTCCCCGTCCTTCACGCCGAGCAGCAGCGCCTCTATCTCCGCCGGCGTATAGACCAGTGCGGGCCCGTCCGGGTGGCGCGAGTTACGCATCGCCACATTTCCTCCGGGCAGTTTCGCGAACTCCACGCAGGAACCCTGGGAGTTGCTGTGTCTGCTCTTCTGCCAGACGACTCCGCGAAGCTCTGTGGCCGCCATGCCGTTGTACACGTGGTGCACAGGACGCTCCCCGAGTTGCAAGGTGCAAGTGTCAACTAGCTCGGATCATAGCTGTGTTCATATGCCAATGCATGAGCAGATGCACGTGCACACGGGGTGTTCCTTTGATTACAGCTCCTCTTCCCGTCTGCCCGCCTCCCGTCAAAGAGACGCCGGATGAGCGTATTCGGCTCCGTATCAAGGGAGTTGATTGCGGAACGCTGGTAGTTTGGCGCGGTCTTTCGACCGGAGACAGACAGGGGGAAGTCCGCATGGGCGGGTTTGTACGCATGGGAGCCGTCGTCACCGCGAGCGTCGTGGTCGCGCTCGCACTGACGGCCTGCGGCGGTGGCGGCGGCGAAAACGGCGACGGCGGACGCAAGAGCGGCTCGGGCGGGGATTCGGTTTCCGGCTCCGATTCTGCATCCGGTGCCGATTCCGGGGCGGATTCCGGTTCCGGCGCCGATTCGGGTTCCGGTACTGATTCCGGTTCGGGCCCCGGTTCGGGCCCCGGGCAGAACGGGAAGCCCGGCGCGGGCGCCGGGAAACTCGAAGGCACCTGGTCGGGGCTGACCGATGGCAAGGACATCGCCCTGTCCGTCGCCTCCCGCTCGGTCGCGCTCATCGCCGAACAGCACGTCTGTCACGGTCAGGTGAGGGAGCGGGACAAGGTGACGCTGCGGCTGACGTGCACCGGCGGCAGCACCGAACGTACGAAGGGCACCGTCGAGTCCAACGACGGCAGGACCCTCGTCGTCTCGTGGGACACCGGGGCCAGGGACACGCTCACCAGGAGGAAGGTCGGCGCGCCGCCCACGGAGCCTTCGGGCACGCCGGCTCCCTGACGACCGCGGGGCCCCGGTGCGGTCACCGAGCCGGGGGCGGGCGCCTCCTCGGAATCCCACCGCGCCACCGCCTCGCGTACCGCTTCCCACCCGGGCGGAGGACCGGGACGTACGGCGGGAGGACCGGGACGTACGGCCTTCTTCCCGGGTCAGCGGTCGATCCCCGGCCCGTTCGCGCCCATGCGGGCCCGGTCCGCGGCGGCCGTGCCGTGGGTCCAGCCGTCGAGGTCCGTGGCACCGCGCACCCGGGTGGTGGTCGTCTTCGGGAACATCCGCTCGGCCGTCTCCGTGACGGCGACGTGCCTGGCGGCCAGGACCGGCAGCAGAGTGCCGGGAGCGGCGGACTCCGTGCCGCCGGCCATGTCGCCGGCGCCGCCCGCGTCCGCCGCCGCGGTGACCCGGGCGGTGCCGGATGCGAGGCGGCTGCCCAGCCGCTGGGCGTACGCCATGAGGAAGGACTGCCGGAACGTCTTGGTGCGCTTGCGGCCGCCCGCCCGCTGGCCCGCCTCGGCCTTCGTCATCGCGGCCGTGCCCTGCACGAGCAGGGAGGTGAAGAGCAGTTCCACGGCCTCCAGGTCCGGTTCGAAACCGACGACCGTCGTGAAGCCGGCCTCGCTGTTCCACACGGCCTGGCAGCGGTTCGCGGAGGCGACGGCGTCCAGCAGGATCGCCTTCGCCGTCTCGTACGGGGCGTCGACGCCGATCCGGCAGGCGCCCGGCGTCCCGTCGCTGTGCGTCCGCGCGGCGATCAGCGCCTCGTCGATGCTGTGCCGGGCCATGAGCTCCTGCGCCTTGGTGGTGAGCGCCTCGGCCTCCTCCGGGAAGCCGGTGCCCTCCGCCTTCGCCAGGAGGGCGCGGATTCGGGTGAGCATCCGGGATTCGCCGTGGGCTGGCGGCTGGTGGACGCGGTCGGCCGCGGTGCCCGGGGCGGGGCCGGCCGGCTCGATGACGGGGAGGCCGAGGAGCAGGCGGTACAGGCCGAGGAGGGCGGAGGCGTACGAGAAGCGGTCGGGCCGGTTCCGGGCAGCGGGGGCGGGGAGCGTGGCGAGCTGGCCGGCCCAGCGGGGCGGGAGGTGCGGGTACCTGACGGTCTCGGCCGTGATCAGCGCGGCCACGAGCGCCACCGCGCTCTCGTCCCGCTCGCGCCGGACGATCCGGACGAGGTCGGCCGGCTGCCACCCCCGTGACCAGGCGCGCCGGACGAACTCCTCGCCGCGTACGTGCACCTCGTCGTCGGCGGCGGGGTCCGCGGCGAGGAGGGAGGCACCGGTGTCCAGGCCCGTGTCGTCCTGTGCGTACAGGGCCGCCGCGAATGCCTGGTCGATCACCGGTTCCATGGGACCAGGGTAGGCGGGGGCGGGACACGGGGCTGCCGGGGTGGGGCCCGCGTCGGCCGACGCGGGCCGGGCCGTTGTCAGTGGCGGGTGTCAGACTCGATTTCATGACCGGACGATGGGCTGTGGCCACGGCGGAGGGCGGTGGCGCACTGCTCGCACCGCTGGGTGGGGACGGGCTGCCCGCCGGCCCCGTCCTCGCCGAGCCCGACCTCGTGGAGGCCGTGCGGTCACGGCCCGACGTGGTGCGCTGGGTCTGGCGCTCGACCGCCGACATCTACCCCCGGCTGCTCGCGGCCGGGGTGCGCGTCGAGCGGTGTTACGACGTCGAGTGCGCCGAGCTGCTGCTGCTGGGTCACGAAGGACGCCTCGGGGAGCCCCGGTCAGCGGCCGCCGCGTTCGCCCGTCTGCACCACGCCCCCGTACCACCCGATCCGCCGTCCCGGTCGGCCGAGCCCGGATCGCAGTCCTCCCTCTTCGAGCCGCGGTCGGGGACGGACGTGCCTTTCGACGCCCTCCTCGCCGTCTACGCCGAGCAGCTGCACCGCCATGACGCCGCGGCTCATCCGGCCCGCATGCGGCTGCTCACGGCGTCCGAGTCGGCGGGCATGCTCGTCGCCACCGAGATGAACAGGGCGGGGCTGCCCTGGCGGGCGGATGTGCACCGGGAGCTGCTGCACGAGCTGCTGGGCGAGCGGTACGCGGGCGGTGGGGAGCCCCGCAGACTGGCCGAGCTCGCGGACGACGTGTCGTCCGCCTTCGGCAGGCGGGTGCGCCCCGATCTCCCCGCCGACGTGCTGAAGGCGTTCGCGCAGGCGGGATTCAAGGTGAAGTCGACCCGGCGCTGGGAGCTGGAGGAGCTGGACCACCCGGCCGTGGAACCGCTCGTCGCGTACAAGAAGCTGTACCGGATCTGGACGGCGCACGGCTGGAGCTGGCTCCAGGACTGGGTCCGTGACGGCCGCTTCCGGCCGGAGTACCAGCCGGGCGGCACGGTCAGCGGGCGCTGGACGACCAACGGCGGCGGCGCCCTCCAGATCCCCAAGGTCATACGGCAGGCAGTCGTCGCGGACGAGGGCTGGCGGCTGGTCGTCGCCGACGCCGACCAGATGGAACCGCGCGTGCTGGCCGCGATCTCCCGCGACCGGGGGCTGATGGAGGTGGCCGGGCATGACGGCGACCTCTACAAGGCCCTGTCCGACCGGGCGTTCCACGGCGACCGCGACCACGCCAAGATCGCGCTGCTCGGTGCGATCTACGGACAGACGTCCGGCGACGGCCTGAAGAACCTGGCCGCGCTGCGCCGGAGGTTCCCACAGGCCGTCGCCTACGTCGACGACGCGGCGAAGGCCGGTGAGGAGGGGCGTCTCGTACGGACGTGGCTGGGCCGGACGAGCCCTCCGGCCGCCGGGGCCGGGGAGGACGGGGAGGCGGGTATTCCGCAGGAGGCCGGGGCTGCGCCGGGCGGAAGCGGACCGGAGGGATCGGGCGACCCCGAACCCACCCCGGGTCACGCCTCCTCGGACGCCCGGGCGCGGGGCCGTTTCACGCGCAACTTCGTGGTGCAGGGCAGCGCCGCCGACTGGGCGCTGCTGCTCCTGGCCGCGCTGCGGCGGACGCTCGCCGCCGGACAGCTGCGGGCCGAGCTGGTCTTCTTCCAGCACGACGAGGTGATCGTGCACTGCCCCGCCGAGGAGACCGGGGCCGTGGTGGAGGCGATCCGCGCCGCGGGGGAGCTGGCCGGGCGGACCGCGTTCGGCGCGACACCGGTCCGCTTCCCGTTCACGACCGCGGTCGTCCAGCGGTACTCGGACGCGAAGTGAGCGCGACCGGTACGCGGGACCGCCCACAGCGGAAGGGTCCCGTCCGCGCGGACACCTGCGCGGACGGGACCCTCCGAGGCGGTGGTGCGCCGAGCTGCTGCTGCCCCTACCCGCGTTCCCACAACGCGGGCACGTTGGGCGGTTCCCAGCCCCCCATGGCCAGGTGGCCCTGCAGACAGCGGTAGGCGACCCCGCCGTAGGTGACGCGGTCTCCCGCGCGGTAGGAGGTGCCCGCCGACCAGGTCCCGCCCGGCGGATCGGTCGGTGGGTCGGTGGGCGGATCGGTGGGGCCGGGTGTCTGGGCGATGTCGAGGACGAAGTCGAAGGTGCCCTGCCGGCCGTTCCCCGCCGTGCGCACGTTCATCAGCAGGGCCGGGTCGAAGAGGGAGTCGGTGCTGTTGCGCGGCTCGTTCGGGAAGTACAGCTGAGTGGTGAGCACCGGACGGCCGGGCGCCTGGGCCTTCACATGGATGTGCCGGGTGCGCCCGGGGTAGAGGCCGGCCACGACCGTGGTGAGCGTGAAGGCCCCGTTCGCGCCGGTGAACTGGTGGCCGCGGAACGCGTACCCGGACATGTCGTAGGCGCCGTTGGCGTCAGCCTGCCAGAAGTCGAGGAGCACCCCGGGGACAGGGCGGCAGGCCCGGCCGAAGACGTAACCGCTGACGGTCAGGGGCACCCCGGGGGTCCCGGCCGTCACCAGGCTGGTGCGGCGCGGGGAGTTGGGCCTGAAGTAGGGGCCCTCCATCTGCGGCGGGGTCGGATCGTCCCCGTCGTCGCAGGCGGGGGTGGGGACGAGCAGCCGGCCCCCGTAGGAGGCGTCACGGGCGAGCGCGACGCCTCCTCCGACGAGCAGGGGGGCGGTGCCCACGGCGAGCGCGGCCTTCAGGACGTTCTTGCGGCTGATCCGGCGGTCCCCGGTGGTCCCGGGAATCCCTTCGTCCGGCATGCCGTCGCGTGCGGGTGGTGTCATGACGTACTCCTCGGAACGGGGAGGGCAGGTCGGATCAGACGCGTTGCCACAGCGCCGGTACGTTCGGCGGCTGCCAGCCCGGCTGGGCGGTGTGCCCCTGCAGACAGCGGTAGCTCGCTCCGCCGTACGTCACCGTGGCACCGGGGGCGTACTTGGTGCCCACGGCCCAGGTCCCGCCCGGCTCGGTGGGCGGATCGGTCGGGTCCGTGGGCGGGTCGGTCGGGGTGCCGCTGGTCATCAAGGTCAGCCCGTAGACCTGGAGCGCGGCGTTGAGGGGCTGGAAGTACGTCGTGCCGCCGGACGAGCAGTTGCCGGAGCCCCCGGAGGTGACACCCTGCGCCTGGCCGCCGGAGAGGAACGAACCGCCGGAGTCACCCGGTTCGGCGCACACGCTGGTGCGGGTCACCGGGGAGATGGTGCCCTCGGGGTAGGTGACGCTGGTGTTGCGCTGCTGGATGGTGCCGCAGTGCCAGCCGGTCGTCGATCCCGAGCGGCAGACCGAGGCGCCTTCGAGCATCTCGGTGGAGCCCGTGACGGTCACGTCGCCCCTGCCGTAGCCGTTCACCAGGGCGCGCGGGGTCCAGTTGGCGTTGGTGGCCACCCAGGCGTAGTCACGACCGGGGAAGGTGGACGCCTGGAAGGAGCCCTGGGCCTGCTGGTTGGAGCCGGTGGTGGTCGTACCGGGCCTGCCGCAGTGGCCGGCGGTGACGAAGCCGTTCTGCGTGCCGCGCTTGACGGGGAAGCCGATGGAACAGCGGCCGGAGCCGTTCATGTAGTACGCGTCGCCGCCGCGCAGGTCCGCGAGGGCGCGCGGCCGCTCGGTGGACCGGTTGACCTGCACGAGCGAGCGGGAGACCCCGGCGGTGTCGAGGAAGGCGCGCGCGGAGGCGGCGTCCGCCGCGTTGACGACGACCCGGTTGGTGCGCACGTCGACGTACCAGGACGGCACGTTCTTCGGGGACCGGCTGTGTGCCGTACGGTCCAGGGCCGCCTTGGCGGCTTCGAGGCGGTCGAGACTGTGGCCCACGACCTCGGCCTCGGCTCCCGCGGCGGTGATGCGCGCGGCCTGCGAGGCGTCGGTCGTCGCGACAGTGAGGACCGCGCTGTCACCGCTCACCCGGGCCCCGGCGAAGCTCGCGCCGAGGGACTTCTCCAGCCCGGCGGCGACGGCCGCGGCGCGGTACTCGTCGCCTATCCGGCTCCTCGCCTCCTTCTCGCTGAGGCCGAGGTCGCGCCGCATGGCCTCGATCAGGCCGGGTGACAGCTGCCCGGCCCCGGCCGCCGTGGGTGTGGCGGCGCCCGTGGGATCGGCGGACGCCGTTCCGGTCAGACCTGCGAGCGCGAGCGCTCCCACCGCCACGGTGGCGGTGCACGCGGCGAGCGCGCGTCTGCGGAGTACGGTGAGCTCCACGTAACTCTCCTAGATGTGAGGGGGGTTGGGCTCCTGGGCGGGGGAGCCCGGATCGGGGATTGCCGAAACCGTAACCGCGTCCCCGGCGCCCGAGGAGATCCCGTCCGCCCCCTCACTTCGCGTTATGGGGTGCCCTGGGACCGCCCGGCCGGACCGCGGCTGCCGGGCCCGGCCGGGCCGAGGACGTCCGTACGCACCGGTGACTCCCCCTCGGGCGGCGGCCCGGGTAAGTTCCCCTCATGCACACAGGCCAACCCCTGGGCTCAGGACGCACCGCCGATGTGTACGCGATCGACAAGTCCTGGGTCCTGCGCCGCTACCGCGACGGAACCGACGCCACCCCCGAACTGGCCGTCATGGCCTACCTCGCCGCCTCCGGCTTCCCGGTCCCCCGCATAGGCCCGCCCGCCGATCCCTCGATGCCGGTCTGTGACCTGGTGCTGCAACGGCTGGCCGGTCCGACCATGGCCGAGGCCCTGACCGCCGGCACGCTCGGCGGGCCGGAGGCAGCCGAGACACTGGCACGCCTCCTGCGCGAGCTGCACACGATCCCGCCCCGGCTCTCGAACGACCCGTACGACCGGATCATCCACCTGGACCTGCACCCGGAGAACGTGATGCTGACGCCCCACGGGCCGGTGGTGATCGACTGGTGCAACGCGTCGGAGGGGCCTCCGGAGCTCGACCGGGCCATGTCCTGCCTGATCCTGGCCCAGGCAACGCTCGCTCCCTCGTTGCCCGCCGCGTCCGCTGTCCGCGGGCTGCTCGTCGAGCTGGCCGGCCGGCTCGACGAGGACGGCGGCATACCCGCCGAGGCCCTCGCCCGCGCCAGGGCGCTCCGGGCGGCCGGCCCGTGCCGGACGGCCGAGGAGCTGACGGCGCTCGACGAGGCGGTGGAGCTGGTCGCCGCGGTGGGCCGGACCGCAGCGGACCATCCCCGCAGGTAGGCGAGCACGGCCACCACCCGGCGGCGCGGACTGCTTCGCATGCTCCTCGGCAGGGTTCCCAGCGACATGACGGCCCGCCACGAGGAGCTGCATGCCGCCCAGGCATCGCTCACGCAAACACCTCCACGGCGTCCCCGTCGTGCGGCGCGGCGTGCCCAGGACATGAAAAAGCCCAGGTCAGTGGAGAACTGACCTGGGCTTCAAAAGGGCCGCCTTCGGGATTCGAACCCGAGACCTACGCATTACGAGTGCGTTGCTCTGGCCAACTGAGCTAAGGCGGCACGCCCTGTCGCACTATGGTGCGATCAGCAGCGGGGCCAAGTCTACACAGTTTCCGGGGGTGCTCCGCACCGGCCGCCCCAGGAGACGTATCCCCAGGTCAAGCGCGGATCAGCTGCACTTCTTGCCGTCCGTGGGAGGCGTGCCCTCCAGGAGGTAGGTGTTGATCGCCGTGTCGATGCAGTCGCTTCCCCGGCCGTACGCCGTGTGGCCGTCGCCCTTGTACGTGAGGAGGGTGCCGGAGGTGAGCTGGTCCGCGAGTGACTCGGCCCACCTGTAGGGGGTGGCCGGGTCCCTGGTGGTGCCGACCACGACGATCGGCGCGGCGCCCTTCGCCTCGGTGCGGTGCGGGGTGCCGGTCGGCCCGGTCGGCCAGGAGCCGCAGTTCAGGGCCGCCCACGCGAAGCCCCGGCCGAAGACCGGGGACGCCTCCTCGAAGGCGGGGACTGCCTTCTCGACGGCGGCCGGGGTGCCGAAGGCCGGTGGCAGGTCGAGGCAGTTCACGGCCGCGTTGGCGAACATCAGGTTGGCGTACGAGCCGTTCGGCTCACGCTCGTAGTAGCTGTCGGCCAGAGCCAGCAGACCCGAGCCGTCGCTGCGCCCGGCGCCCGCCAGCGCCTCCCGGAGCTGCGGCCAGGCCGCCTCGTCGTACATGGCGGCGATCACCCCGGTCGTGGCCAGCGACTCGGTCAGCTTGCGGCTCTCGCCGGTCGGGACCGGCTTGGCGTCCAGGTCGGCGAAGAGCTGCTTGAGCGCGGCGCCCGCCGCGTCCGTGGTGGTCGTGCCGAGGGGGCAGTCCTCCTTCTTCACGCAGTCCGTGGCGAAGGACTGGAACGCCGCCTCGAAGCCCGCTGTCTGGTCGCGGTTGATGTCGACGGCCGGGAGGGACGGGTCCATCGCCCCGTCGAGGACCAGCCGCCCCGCCCGGTCCGGGAAGAGGTCGGCGTACGTGGCACCGAGGAAGGTGCCGTAGGACGCTCCCACGTAGTGCAGCTTCTCGTCGCCCAGCAGGGAGCGCAGGACGTCCATGTCGCGGGCCGTCTCGACCGTGGAGACGTGCGGGAGAATCCTCGCGGAGCGTTTCTCGCAGCCGTTGGCGAACTTCTTGAACGCGGCGCTGAGCCCGGTGACCTCGGCGGCGTCGTCAGGGGTCTGGTCGACCTGGGTGTAGGCGTCCATCTCCTTGCCGGTCAGACACTCGACCGGCTCGCTGCGGGCCACACCGCGTGGATCGATGGCGACCATGTCGTAGCGGGCGCGGACCGGGGCCGGATAGCCGATGGCCGCGTACCCCTGGAGGTAGCCGATGGCCGAACCACCCGGGCCGCCCGGATTCACCAGGAGGGAGCCGATCCGCTTGCCGGGCCCGGTGGCCTTCTTGCGGGAGACGGCCAGCTTGATGTTTCCGTCCTCCGGCCGCGCGTAATCCAGCGGCGCCTTCATGGTGGTGCACTGGAAGCCCTCGACTCCGCACTCCCGCCAGCTCAGCTTCTGCGCGTAGTACGGCTTGAGGCCCTTGAGGGCCACGGCTCCGGCAGCCGGCGCACTCGTCGACGGTGATCCGCTGCTGCAGCCGGAAACGAGGAGGCCGGCAGTGCCGAGCGCGGTGGCGGAGATGCGGAGCAGGCGCCTGGTGTCCATCCCCGGAGCGTAGCCGCCGGAGGACGACTCGTCCGATTTCCTGCTCATTCGGGTGAATAACTGCCAGGAGACAACCACCGGGTTACGCCCGCCGACTGAGTGCCCGCCCCACCAGCCCTCATCGCTTCGTACGGACCCGGCGCGGGCCCGCGTCAGCCCGCCCGGAGTGCCATCGTCATCGCCTCCACCGCGAGCAGCGGCGCCACGTTGCGGTCGAGCGCCTGGCGGCAGGCGATCACCGCCTCGATCCTGCGCAGGGTGCGCTCGGGCGTCGACGACCGGGCGATACGGTCGAGCGAGTCCTGGGCGTCGACGTTGGCGATCGCGATCCGCGAACCGAGCTGGAGGGCCAGTACGTCGCGGTAGAAGCCGGTCAGATCGGTGAGCGCCAGATCGAGGCTGTCGCGCTGGGAGCGGGTCTTCCTGCGCTTCTGCCTGTCCTCGAGATCCTTCATCACCCCCGCCGTGCCACGCGGCATCCGGCCCCCGGCGACGGCGCCGAGAGCCGTCTTCATGTCCTCGGTCTCCTTGACGTCGACCTCGTCCGAGACCTGCCTGGCCTCATCCGTCGCGGTGTCGATCAGCTCCTGGGCGGCCTTCAGACAGCCGCCCACGTCGTCGATCCGGAGCGGGAGCTTGAGCACGGCTGCCCGGCGGGCCCTGGCCCGCTCGTCCGTGGCCAGGCGACGGGCCCGGCCGATGTGCCCCTGGGTGGCGCGGGCCACGGCCGCGGCGCGCTCGGGGTCGATGCCGTCCCGCCGGATCAGGACGTCGGCGACGGCGTCGACGGGCGGTGTCCTGAGCGTGAGGTGGCGGCAGCGGGAGCGGATCGTGGGCAGGACGTCTTCCAGCGAGGGCGCGCAGAGCAGCCACACCGTGCGGGGGGCGGGTTCCTCGACGGCCTTCAGCAGGACGTTGCCCGCTCCCTCGGTGAGACGGTCGGCGTCCTCCAGGATGATGACCTGCCAGCGCCCGATCGCCGGGGAGAGCTGGGCGCGGCGGACCAGGTCGCGGGTCTCCTTCACACCGATCGACAGCAGGTCGGTGCGGATGACGTCGACGTCGGCGTGCGTACCGACCAGGCTGGTGTGGCAGCCGTCGCAGAAGCCGCAGCCGGGGATGCCTCCGAGGGCGCGGTCCGGGCTGGTGCACTGGAGCGCGGCGGCGAAGGCGCGGGCGGCGGTGGACCGCCCGGACCCCGGCGGTCCGGTGAACAGCCAGGCGTGCGTCATCTTCGAGCCTGGCGGCACGGGCTCACGGGCGGAGACGGCGGTGACCAGCACATCGGCGTCACGGGCGGCCGCAGCGAGCTGCTGCTGCACCCGGTCCTGTCCGACGAGGTCGTCCCATACGGTCATGGGTCACCGCCCTTCCGGTGGTGTGGATGGTGCGTGGGGTCGATGGTGCGTGCGGTGGGTGGTACGTGCGGTGGGTGGTGCGTGCGGTGGGTCGGGTGAGGGTCCTGCGTCGCGCGTCGAGTGCTCCGCAGCCGGTGATCGCGCCGGTGATCGCGCCGGTGGTTCCATTGTGGGGGAAGGGTCTGACAATCCCGGCTTTCCGGCCCTCGCGACGGGCCCGCCTACCCATCCGTCCGGACACCTGCACGGCCCACGCCATCGGCGGGCCCGGAATCCCGGGCCCGCCGATGGGTGGAACGGATCGGTCAGCCGCGCGGACGGCGGCCCCGGCCGGACCGGCCCGGGTCCTCGTCATGGTCGCCGAGCAGTTCGTCGGCCAGGGACGGCAGGTCGTCCAGCGGCGTCTCCTCGGCCCAGTCGGGGCGGGGGCGCTTCTGGTGGGCCTGCCGGTCGTACGCCTCCTGGGTGGCCTGCGGGTCGTCGCTGATCTGCGGCAGCTCGCGCGTGCGCTCATTGTCGCTCTCCGGGGCGGGCGCGGCAGGGCGCTCGTCGCGGAAGATGCCCTGCGGCACCCGGTCGGCCGGCGTCTGGTCCCGTAGGGGTCGCAGGACCGCCGTATCGTCCGAGTCCCGCGCCGGGCGGCGCCCGGCCTGATCGTCCACCCGCGGCAGCATGGCCGTATCGGCGTCGTCCCCGGCCGGACGACCGGTGCGGGGATCGGTGCGGGGAGCACGGTCGGAGTGCGGCCGGCCGGCCGGAGGCACCAGCGGTGAAGGCACCGTCTGCGTCACGTCGTTCGCCCCGATGACCGGCGTCGGCACCGTGAGCTCGTTGTCGGGGCCGGAGGGGCCCGAGGGGCCGGAAGGAGCAGACCGGCCGGACGCAGCGGGCCCGTCTGACCGGCCGGACCCGTCGGACGGAGCGGGCTGCCGTGAACGCTCAGCTCGCTCCGTCCGCTCAGCCGCAGCGGCAGCCTCGGCCCTGGACGCAGCCTCGGCCTCAGCCCTGGACGCAGCCTCAGCGGCAGCTGCGGCCTCAGCCCTGGACGCGGCCTCCGCCGCAGCCCTGGCCTCGGCTTCCGCCCTGACCGCCGCCGCAGCCTCCGCCTGGCGCCGCGCCTCCTCGGCCCTCAGCAGAGCCTCCTCCGCCTTGCGCTGCTTCTCCAGACGCCGTACCTCGGCCTCCTTGCGCAGCCGCGCCTCTTCCTCCGCCTGCCTGCGCAGGCGCTCCTGTTCGGCCGCGCGCACCCGCTCCTCGGCCTCGCGCCTGGCGCGCTCCTCCTCCGCGAGACGGCGGGCCTCCTCGGCCCGCAGCCGGGCCTCCTCCGCCTGCCGTTCGGCCTCACGCTGCCGCGCCTCCTCCAGCTCGCGGCGCTTGCGCTCCTCCTCCTCGGCACGGAGCCTGGCGAGCTGTTCCTGCCGCTCGCGCTCCAGCCGTTCCTCCTCGGCCTTGCGGGCCGCCTCTTCCTCGGCCTTGCGCCTGGCCTCCTCCTCGGCCGCCCTGCGCGCCTCCGCCTGGGCCTCGATCTCGGCCTCGGAGAGCGGAAGGAGCCGGTCGAGCCGGTGGCGTACGACCATGGTGATCGCCTCCGGCTGCTGGCCCGCGTCCACCACCAGGTAGCGGACCGGGTCCGCCGCCGCGAGGGTGAGGAAGCCCGAACGCACCCGGGCGTGGAACTCGGGCGGCTCCGACTCCAGCCGGTCCGGCGCCTCCGTGAACCGTTCGCGCGCGACCTCCGGGTCCACGTCGAGCAGCACCGTCAGATGCGGTACGAGACCGCTCGTCGCCCACCGGGAGATCCGGGCGATCTCGGTCGGGGACAGATCACGGCCCGCGCCCTGATAGGCGACGGACGAGTCGATGTACCGGTCGGAGATGACGATCGCCCCGCGCTCCAGCGCCGGGCGTACGACCGAGTCGACGTGCTCGGCGCGGTCGGCGGCGTACAGCAGGGCCTCCGTCCGGTTGGAGAGCCCGGCCGACGACACGTCCAGCAGGATCGACCGCAGCCGCTTGCCGACCGGGGTCGCTCCCGGCTCACGCGTCACGACGACCTCGTGGCCCTTGGCCCGGATCCAGTCGGCGAGCGCCTCGACCTGGGTGGACTTGCCGGCTCCGTCGCCGCCCTCCAGGGCGAGGAAGAAGCCGGTCGCCGCGGGTGCGACCGTGGGGTCACCGCCGCGTACGGCCTCGCGCAGATCGCGCCGCAGCGGCACCCCCGCGCGGTCGTCCGTCCTGGCCAGGAGCACCGCGGCGACGGGCAGCAGCAGCGCGCCGATGAGCATGAGCGCGAACGCGGCGCCGCCGTGCGCGAAGACGAAGTCGCCGGAGACCAGGCGGTGCCGTCCGATGGCGGCGGCGAGCAGCGGGCCGCCGACGGCGCCGAGCGCGATGAGCACCCGGACGACGGCCTGGAGGTGTTCGGTGGTCCTGGCCTGCCGGAACTCCTCGGTCTCCTGGTCGATGAGCGTGTGCCCCGTGGCCGCGGCCACACCGGCCGCGTAACCGGCGAGGAGCGCGAGGAGCAGCCCCGTCGCCGTGTCCGGTACCAGCCCGAGCGCGAGGAGCGCGACCCCGGTGACGGCCGTGGCGAAGGCCAGCAGACGGCGCCGCGAAAGGGTGGGCAGTACCTTCTGCGCGGTACGGATGCCGAGGCCCGTGCCGCCGGTCAGCGCCAGGACGAGCAGCGCGAACGTGGCGGGACCGCCGCCCAGGTCGAGCGCGTGCAGTACGGAGACCGCCGCCGCGGCGGCGATGGCTCCGGCGACCGCGGCGCAGGCGCCGACGACCAGCGGAAGCGTGCCGGTGCGGCCCTTGTCGGGCCCCGCTCCGGTGACCGGACGGCGCAGGCCCTCCAGGGGCGAGCGCGGCCGGGGCGTCGGTGTGGCGGGCAGTTCGAGGAAGTACAGGACCGAGATCGAGGCGGAGAAGAGTCCGGCCGCGACGTACGACCCGAGTGCCGCCTGGTGGAAGGAGAACCAGTCGAGTCCCGCGCCCAGCAGATTGCCGATCAGGGTGGCGACCAGCAGAGCCGCGCCGGCGGCGGGGACGGCCAGGAAGTTCGTCCGCAGGGAGAGCCTGCGCAGTGCGTCGAGGTGGTCGGGCAGGGGGCGCACGGCGGCGCCCTCGGCGGGCGGGGCGGGCAGCAGTGCGGGGGCCGCGCTCTCCTTCGCGACCGTCCACAGCCGCTCACCGACACCGGTGAGGAAGACGGTGATCAGGACCATCATGAGTGCCTTGTCGGGCATCCAGTCGATCCACAGCGGTGCGACGACCAGCAGCGCGAGCCGCAGCCCGTCCACCCCGATCATCAGCCAGCGCCGGTCCACCGGCCCGCCGGGTCCCGTGAGCGACGTCAGTGGCCCCAGGAGTACGGCTCCGAAGAGCACAGTGGAAATAATCCGGACACTGAACACCGCGGCGACGGCGAAAGCCGCCCCTCTGTATCCCGGTCCGAATGAGCCCTCAAGGATTGCCGCTTGCAGCGACATCAGCACCAGCACGAGAAGGGCGAGTGCATCGCCGATACCGCCGACGAGCTGGGCGCTCCACAACCGCTTCAGCGGGGGAACACGCAACAGGGCTCGTACGGCGCGCTCGCGTGAGTCTGCGGCAAGTGTGTCGGAGGTGGGGCTCACGACCGTTGGCTGCTCGGCTCGCGTCATCCGCCCAGCCTATCCGGAGCGGTGCGGTCACTGTTGACCCCGTCCGAACATACGACCGTAGGGGGGCGGTGCGGCTGCGCCAGGCGAAACGAAACGGCGGGGCCGAAGCCCCGCCGTCCTGTCCGCGCGGTACGCGGTTACCGGTCCTCGGTCAGTCGTCGTCTGATGCCGAGGCGGCCGACGAGACCGTCTTCTTCGCCGCTGTGGCCTTCTTGGCCGTCGTCGTCTTCTTCGCGGCCGTCGTCTTCTTCGCGGCCGTCGTCTTCTTGGCTGCGGTGGCGGTCGTCTTCTTCGCCGTGGCCTTCTTAGCCGTGGCCTTCTTGGCCGGAGCCTTCTTCGCCGTCTTCTTGGCAGGAGCCTTGGCGCGCTTCTCGGCCAGCAGCTCGTAGCCGCGTTCCGGCGTGATCTCCTCGACGCTGTCGTCGGTCCGCAGCGTCGCGTTCGTCTCGCCGTCCGTGACGTAGGCGCCGAAGCGGCCGTCCTTCACCACCACCGGGGCCCCGCTCACCGGGTCGGTGCCCAGTTCCTTCAGCGGCGGCTTGGCGGCGGCACGGCCGCGCTGCTTGGGCTGGGCGTAGATCGCCAGGGCCTCTTCGAGCGTGATGTCGAAGAGCTGGTCCTCGGCGGTCAGCGACCGGGAGTCCGTGCCCTTCTTCAGATACGGGCCGTAGCGGCCGTTCTGCGCGGTGATCTCGACACCGTCGGCGTCCTCGCCGACCACGCGCGGCAGCGACATCAGCTTGAGCGCGTCGGCCAGCGTCACGGTGTCCAGCGACATCGACTTGAAGAGCGAGGCGGTCCGGGGCTTCACCGCGTTCTTGCCCGTCTTCGGCGTGCCCTCGGGCAGCACCTCGGTGACGTACGGGCCGTAACGCCCGTCCTTCGCGATGATCTGGTTACCGCTCACCGGGTCCGCACCGAGCTCGAAGTCGCCGCTCGGCTTCGCCAGCAGCTCCTCCGCGTACTCCACGGAGAGCTCGTCGGGCGCCATCTCCTCGGGCACGTCGGCGCGCTGATGGCCCTCGGAGTCCTTCTCGCCGCGCTCGATGTACGGGCCGTAGCGCCCGACGCGCAGCACGATGCCGTTGCCCACCGGGAACGACGAGATCTCGCGGGCGTCGATCGCCCCGAGGTCCGTGACCAGTTCCTTCAGACCGCCCAGGTGGTCGCCGTCGCCGTTGCCCGCGTCGGAGGCCGCACCCGCGCCTGCCGTGTCCTCGCGCGCTCCGAAGTAGAAGCGCTTCAGCCACGGTACGGACTTGGCCTCGCCCCGCGCGATGCGGTCGAGGTCGTCCTCCATGCGCGCGGTGAAGTCGTAGTCGACCAGCCGGCCGAAGTGCGTCTCCAGCAGGTTGACCACGGCGAAGGAGAGGAAGGACGGGACGAGCGCCGTGCCCTTCTTGAAGACGTAGCCGCGGTCCAGGATCGTCCCGATGATCGAGGCGTACGTCGACGGGCGGCCGATCTCGCGCTCTTCGAGCTCCTTGACCAGCGACGCCTCGGTGTAGCGGGCGGGCGGCTTGGTGGCGTGGCCGTCGACCGTGACCTCTTCGGCGGAGAGCGCGTCGCCCTCCGCGACCTGCGGCAGGCGCCGCTCGCGGTCGTCGAGCTCGGCGTTCGGGTCGTCGGCGCCTTCGACGTACGCCTTCATGAAGCCGTGGAAGGTGATCGTCTTGCCGGAGGCCGAGAACTCGGCGTCCCGGCCGTCGCTCGCCCGGCCGCCGATCTTGACGGTCACCGAGTTACCGACGGCGTCCTTCATCTGGGAGGCGACGGTCCGCTTCCAGATGAGCTCGTACAGCCGGAACTGGTCGCCGGTGAGGCCGGTCTCGGCAGGCGTGCGGAAGCGGTCGCCCGAGGGACGGATCGCCTCGTGCGCCTCCTGTGCGTTCTTGACCTTGCCGGCGTACGTGCGCGGCTTCTCCGGCAGGTAGTTGGCTCCGTACAACTGCGTGACCTGTGCCCGGGCCGCGGTGATCGCGGTGTCCGAGAGCGTCGTGGAGTCCGTACGCATATAGGTGATGAAGCCGTTCTCGTACAACTTCTGCGCGACCTGCATCGTGGCCTTGGCCCCGAAGCCCAGCTTGCGGCTGGCCTCCTGCTGGAGGGTGGTCGTACGGAACGGGGCGTACGGCGAGCGGCGGTACGGCTTCGACTCGACGGACCGGACCGCGAACGTGGAGTCGGCGAGCGCGGCCGCCAGGGCGCGGGCGTTCGTCTCGTCCAGGTGCAGCGTCTGGCCGGAGGCCGACTTGAGCTGCCCGTCCGGGCCGAAGTCGCGGCCCTGCGCGATGCGCCGGCCGTCGACCGCGCTGAGGCGGGCCGTGAGTGTCGAGGGGTCGGACGCGTCACCGGCGCGGCCGGTGGCGAAGGTGCCGGTCAGGTCCCAGTACTCGGCGGAACGGAAGGCGATGCGCTCGCGCTCCCGCTCGACGACGAGCCGGGTCGCCACGGACTGGACACGGCCCGCCGACAGGCGGGGCATGACCTTCTTCCAGAGGACCGGGGACACCTCGTAGCCGTAGAGGCGGTCGAGGATACGGCGGGTCTCCTGGGCGTCGACCATGCGCTGGTTGAGCTCGCGCGGGTTGGCGACGGCGGCCCGGATCGCGTCCTTGGTGATCTCGTGGAAGACCATCCGGTGGACGGGGACCTTGGGCTTGAGGACTTCCTGGAGGTGCCACGCGATGGCTTCGCCCTCGCGGTCCTCATCGGTGGCGAGGAAGAGTTCGTCGGACTCGGCCAGCAGCTGCTTGAGCTTCCTGACCTGGGCCTTCTTGTCCGCGTTGACGACGTAGATCGGCTGGAAGTCGTTCTCGACGTCCACACCGAGACGGCGTACCTCTCCGGTGTACTCGTCCGGTACCTCGGCGGCCCCGTTCGGGAGGTCGCGGATGTGCCCGACGCTCGCCTCGACGACGTATCCGGGGCCGAGATAGCCCTTGATCGTCTTCGCCTTGGCAGGCGACTCGACGATGACGAGTCGGCGGCCGCCCTGTGCGGTCTCGCTGGTCGGGGACAACTTCGCTCTTCTCTCCGGTCGGCACTCAGTGGGCATCCGGGCAGCGAAACGCCGCTGCCCGAGGTGCTGTCGCTGCGGAGTGTGACGGTACAACCCGCCCCCGTGTCAAACGGCAAAAGCCCGCAACGGCCACTCGAACGGTAACCCGACTTCCGCCATTCCTGCCGCCCGTACCGTTCGGTCCGCAGTGCGCACGCCTCCCGCCTGCGCATTCCCGGGTGCCGCCGAGGCACCTTCCCGGAGCCCGCCGGAGGTGGCCCCGCAGGGATCAGGCCCTGCTGAGGGCCGGAATCAGACGCGGGTGAAGCACCATGCACCGACCAGGAGAAAGGTCACGCCGAAGAGTGTGGCGAGCGCGGTGGAGGCGACGGGGCTCACACCGTGAGCCACCGGCGCACGGTGCAGGGTGCGCGCCCCTGTCCAGACCAGGAGCGCGGCGCCGAACAGCGCGAAAGCCGTACCGGCGAAGGCGGCGGTGACGTGCTCCATGTCCGTACTCCTCAAACCCACTCGTCGTGCTGACGTGACCGGCAGGTGGAGGCTGCCACGCCGGGGCATCGCCGACACGAACCGCGGGTGAACAGCACTCCCACGGCCCCTCATCCCCCTCCCGTCGGCCCTGGAGCGGAATCCGCGGACGCGGTGGAAGGGGGCAGGTGGGTGGTGAGGAAGGCGCAGATGGGGAGCCTGCCGCGTAGGCGGGGCGGGAAGCGGCCGGGCCGGAGCGGAGCGGGACGTCACGTCCGGACAGGGCGCGTCCGATTTCCTCGAACGCCCTCGTCCCCGCCCCCCTGGCCTGGCACTCACCCTCGGCAGCCCTTCCGGCCCCGCACACACCACCGGGTTGCGCAGCTGCGGGGGCGGAGGGCGGGCGTCCACCCCCGGGGCCGCCGGGCGGGCGTCCGGTCCCCGGGGGCCGAGGGCCGGCCGCCTGGGTCGCCCGCGTGGTCAGGCGCCTTCGCGGACCGGCTCCAGGAAACCCTCTTCCACCAGCAGCCGGATCGCCTGCGGAGTGCGGTCGCGCAACAGGACCGGGTCCTCGGACATGAGCTGGGCGATGGCGTCCAGAATCCGGCCGGCGGGAAGCGATCCGTCGCAGACTCCGGCGAACCCGGCCCCGACCGCGTCGACCTTGGTGGCCCGGCGCATCCCGCGGTGCTGGCGCAGCACCACGTGCTCGGGGTCCTCCGCACCCGGCAGTCCGACCTGCTCCTGCACGACCTCGGCCGCCAGCGTGAAACGGGCGGCCAGCAGCGCCGCGTCGTCCTGTTCCCTGAGGTAGTCCTGGCGGGCGAAGTGGGCCTCGATCGCGGGTCCGAGCGGCTGCTCCACGGGGTGAGGCCACTCCTCGACCACGATCGACGGCTCGGCCGCACGCGTCTTCCTGAGCGTGATCCAGCCGAAACCGACCGCCTTCGTGCCGGCGGCGTCGAACTCGTCGAGCCACGCCTCGTAGCGCGCGGCGTACTCGGCGGGATCCGAGCGGTGGTCACCGCTGTCGCGCAGCCACAACTCCGCGTACTGCGTGATGTCCTGCACCTCCCGCTGCACGATCCAGGCGTCGCATCCGCGCGGCACCCAGGTGCGCAGCCGGTCCTGCCACTCCTCGCCCTCCACGTGTTGCCAGTTGGCGAGGAACTGGGCGTAACCGCCCTCGTTCAGCCGGTCGCCGGCCTGCTGCACGAGCATGCGGCAGAGGTCGTCACCGGCCATTCCCCCGTCGCGGTACGTCAGCCGGGCGCCCGGCGAGATCACGAACGGCGGGTTGGAGACGATCAGATCGAACGTCTCGCCGGAGACGGGTTCGAAGAGGGAGCCCTCGCGCTGGGCGGCCGGGGCGGCCCCGGACAGAGCGAGGGTGAGCCGGGTGAAGGCCAGCGCACGCGGGTTGAGGTCCGTGGCCGTGACTCGGGTGGCGTGCTGGGACGCGTGGAGCGCCTGGATACCCGAACCCGTACCGAGGTCCAGGGCAGAGGCCACCGGTTGACGGACCGTGATCCCGGCCAGCGTGGTCGACGCCCCGCCGACTCCGAGGACGACACCCTCCTCGTGCGAACCGATGCCGCCCGCGCCGCCCACCGCACATCCGAGGTCGGACACGATGAACCAGTCCTCGCCCTCCGGACCGCCGTACGGGCGGACGTCGACAGTAGCCCGGACCTCGTCGCCCTCCCGTCTCAGCCAGCCGTCCTGGAGGCACTCCTCCACGGGTAGCGCGGCGCGGGCCCGCTCGTACGCGACGGAGCGCTGGAGAAGGAAGAGCCGCACCAGCGTGTCGAGCGGCGATGCGCCTCTGGTGGCCCGCAGCGCGGGGACCGTCTCGCTGCGGGCGAGCGCGGCGTAGGCGGACGCGCCGAGCCGGTCGAGAAGCCCGTCCGCGGTGAAGGCGGCGGAGAGCAGGGCCTCGCGGAGCGCGGGGATTCGGTCGGATGCGGGAAGGCTGGTCGTACTCACCTGCCCATTGTGTCCGCTCCCACTGACAACGGCAGCGGCCCGGCGCCCGTCCAGGGCGGCCGGACCGCTGACCGGCGGTCCACCAGGCGCTTTCTCGAACCCAGTGCACGCCTCTTCGCGTACGCCTGCCTGCTCGGCTACGCCTTCTTGCTCGCCGAGGCGGAGGGCGACGCGGGCGCCGGGGACCCGGCGGGCGGGGGCGAGGAGGCCGTCGGCTTCTGGCAGCCCTTCTGCTTGGCCATCGCGGTGCCGACCTCACCGGACTGGAGCTTCTTCAGCGCCTGGTCACCACTGGTGCTGATCTTGTTCAGCTCGTCGGCGATGCCCTTGAGCCCGTCGGCGAACTTCGCCTGGTCCTTCGTGTCGAGCGCGTCGACCTTCGTCTTCAGCTCGGCGTAGGCGGCGGAGGAGGCGTTGAGCTCCTTCACCGCTTCCTTCTGCGTGGTCTCACCGTCGTCGACGGGCGGCGGGCCCGCCGAGTCCACGGCTGAGCCCAGCGCCTTGTACGCCTGCGAGATCTGCTGGAAAGCGGCCGAGTCGGTCGCCTGGACGTCGGCCGGCTTGCTGTTGTCCGCGGTCTGCCGCTGGATGTCGGCGTTGGCGTCGGCGATCTTCTGCAACTGGGGCTGGACCTGGTCGCAGACCTTCTTGGCCCAGTCATCGACCTTGTTGTCGCTGTCGTCGCTGCAGCCCGACAGCGTCAGTACGAGTACCGCACCGCCGGACAGTGCGGCTGCAAGCTTCTTGTTCACCGGATTGGATCCCTTCCAAGGCTCTCGGCCCCGGAACTTACACGCCAAGTGGGCGACATTCTGGCGTCGGTCGTCGGATCTACTGGCTTTTGCAGCCATTTGCACCAAGGGAAATGAGGGAGATACAACTCACCCGAAAGCTCGATCGCGCGTGCGAAGCCACCCCGCATCGAGTGACTTACCGTCAGGCCACACGGGCGGACGACCCCTCAGACGGGTCCGGCCGCCCGCGGCTTGAGCCCGTACTACCGCCCGATGGCTTCCTCCTCGTCACCCATGACGATCCCGCGCCGCTTGGACACGTACACCGCCCCGGCGATGACCACGACGGCGAACCCGGCCACCAGCGCCCGCGCACCGGCACTCGCGTCCTCCCCGTAGCTGAACTGCACGACCGCGGGAGCGATGAGCAGTGCCACCAGGTTCATCACCTTGAGGAGCGGGTTGATCGCCGGCCCGGCCGTGTCCTTGAACGGATCGCCGACCGTGTCGCCGATGACGGTCGCGGCATGGGCATCGCTGCCCTTGCCGCCGTGATGACCGTCCTCGACGAGCTTCTTCGCGTTGTCCCACGCGCCACCGGAGTTGGCGAGGAAGACGGCCATCAGCGTGCCGGTCGCGATGGCGCCCGCGAGGTACGAGCCGAGCGCGCCGACACCGAGACCGAAGCCGACCGCGATCGGCGCCAGCACGGCGAGCAGCCCGGGCGTGGCCAGCTCGCGCAACGCGTCCTTGGTACAGATGTCGACGACGCGCCCGTACTCCGGCTTCTCCGTGTAGTCCATGATCCCGGGATGCTCGCGGAACTGCCGCCGCACCTCGTGGACCACGGCCCCGGCGGACCGGGACACCGCGTTGATGGCCAGCCCGGAGAAGAGGAACACGACGGCCGCGCCGAGGATCAGCCCCACCAGGTTGTTGGGCTGCGAGATGTCCAGGCTCAGCCCCAGCTCGCCCGCGCCGGCCCCCACGTCCTCGACCGCCGTGGCGATCGCGTCACGGTACGAACCGAAGAGCGCCGCCGCCGCGAGGACCGCGGTCGCGATGGCGATGCCCTTGGTGATGGCCTTGGTGGTGTTGCCGACCGCGTCCAGGTCGGTGAGCACCTGCGCTCCGGCGCCCCGCACGTCGCCGGACATCTCGGCGATGCCCTGCGCGTTGTCGGAGACGGGTCCGAAGGTGTCCATGGCGACGATGACACCGACGGTGGTGAGCAGGCCGGTACCGGCGAGCGCCACGGCGAAGAGCGCCAGCATCACCGACGTGCCGCCGAGCAGGAACGCCCCGTAGACGCCGAGCCCGATCAGCAGTGCGGTGTAGACGGCGGACTCCAGGCCGATGGAGATCCCGGCGAGCACGACGGTCGCCGGGCCCGTCAGCGAGGACTTCCCGATGTCCCTGACCGGTCGGCGGCTGGTTTCGGTGAAGTAGCCGGTGAGCTGCTGGATCAGCGCGGCGAGCACGATCCCGATGGCCACGGCGACCAGCGCGAAGATCCGGGGATCGCCGCCGTGCGAGGAGATGGTGCTGTCGGTGACGCCCTCCAGTTCGGAGTAGGAGGACGGAAGGTAGACGAAGACCGCCACGGCCACCAGGACGAGTGAGATCACCGCGGAGATGAAGAACCCGCGGTTGATGGCGGTCATCCCGCTGCGGTCGGCGCGCCGCGGGGCGACCGCGAAGATGCCGATCATCGCGGTGACCACGCCGATCGCCGGCACGATCAGGGGGAAGGCCAGTCCGGAGTCGCCGAAGGCCGCCGAGCCGAGGATGAGCGCGGCGACGAGCGTCACGGCGTACGACTCGAACAGGTCGGCCGCCATTCCGGCGCAGTCCCCGACGTTGTCGCCCACGTTGTCGGCGATGGTGGCGGCGTTACGCGGGTCGTCCTCCGGAATCCCCTGCTCCACCTTGCCGACGAGGTCGGCGCCCACGTCGGCGGCCTTGGTGAAGATGCCGCCGCCGACCCGCATGAACATGGCGATCAGCGCGGCACCGAGGCCGAATCCCTCCAGGACCTTGGGCGCGTCGGCCGCGTACACGAGGACGACACAGGAGGCACCGAGCAGGCCGAGACCCACCGTGATCATGCCGACCACGCCCCCGTGCGGAAAGCGATCTTCATCGCCTTGTGCGAAACAGCGGTGAGGTCCTTTTCCGGTTCACCTTCTTCCGGAGTCGCCTCACGCGCCGCTGCGGCAACGCGCACATTGCTGCGTACGGCGAGGCGCATGCCGATGTATCCGGTGGCCGCCGAGAAAAGCGCACCCACCAGGAAGAAAAGCGAACGCCCCGCGCGCTGCGACCAGGTATCGGCCGGCAGCAGCAGAAGCAGGAAGAACACGACGACGGCGAAGACGCCGACGGTACGCAGCTGCCGCGCCAGATACGCATTCGCACCCTCCTGCACGGCTGCCGCGATCTCCTTCATGCGCTCGGTACCCTCGCCTGCCGCCAGGACCTGGCGCGCCAGTAGCTGGGCCACGACCAGCGCGGCGACCGCGACGACTGCGACAACGATGATGATCAGCCGGTTGTCGTCGGTGAGAACCGCGGCCGCGAGTGAGGCGGGACGGTCGGAAGATGCGGAAAACTGCGTCAGTTCTGCCAGTGGTGTGTTGAGGAACTCCGCCATACGTCCTCCTTGACGCTCAGCGCTCAAGTCGTGGACGGATTGTAGGGAGCAGAATCTGATCAAAACAGTGGGTGCGTAATGGAATTGACCCACGTTCCTCGATCGGTAAACGATCTCACTCCCGATTCGACCCGAATGCAGTAACGGGAGAGAACCATTGCCGTGAGATCACCGGTCAAGGAAAACGAAAAAAGGCCCTGCTCAGCAGGGCCGTGGTGGAGGTTCGGTCGCGGATCTCAGGAAACCGCCGCCGCCGACTTCGTCGGCCAGCTCATACGGATCACTCCGCCGTCCACGCCCGACCGGACTTCCACGTCGTCGACCAGCCCGCTGATGACCGCGAGACCCATCTCGTCCTCGGCATCGGCGTCGGAATCGAAAGTTATCGGACCCGCGGGCCCGCCGGGCGTGGCGTCGGACGATGCCGCAGCGGCACGGGCCTCGCTGCCGGGGCCGGGCACCTCGTCGCCGACCTCGATGGAGAAAGCCTTCTCCTCCTCGGTCAGCACCACGGTGACGGGGGCGGTGATGCCGTGACTCCTGTGCAGTCCGACAGCACGGCTGCACGCCTCGCCCACGGCGAGCCTGACCTCGTCGAGCAGCGCTTCGCCGACCCCTGCCCGGCGTGCCACGGCGGCTGCCACAAGGCGTGCCGTCCTGACATGTTCGGGCTGAGCGCTGAAGCGGAGTTCAACGGTGGCCATGCGATCCCCCTCGAACGTACGGGCGTGCTTTTCAGAGGCCCGGGCGTGCCGCCCGGTACCCCTGCTCTCGAACCCTCCGGAAGATCCGACAAAGCCGGCAGCCGGCCCGAGGCCGACCACCTGCTCGACGCGGCCTGCCTGCTGCCGCGTGCCGGGCTGTTCACTGCCTGCCGGCCGGCCCCGTGGGGCCGGCCCGCTCCGACGTCAGTCGGTGGCCGCGACAGCCTCGTCGACCGTGGTGTGAATGGGAAACACCTTGGTCAGACCTGTGATCCGGAAGATCTTGAGAATGCGCTCCTGGTTGCAGACCAGGCGCAACGAGCCCTCATGGGCCCGGACACGCTTCAAGCCACCCACGAGCACGCCGAGACCGGTGGAGTCGAGGAAGTCGACGCCTTCCATGTCGACAACCAGGTGGTAGCTGCCGTCATTCACCAACTCGACCAACTGCTCGCGCAGCTTGGGCGCGGTATACACATCAATCTCGCCACCGACCTCGACGACCGTACGGTCGCCACCAGGGCCGGACACATTGCGAGTCGACAAGGACAGGTCCACGGATCCTCCAGCACCTTGCTATCGAGCGGTCGCCCCTCGGTCTCCCCGGCGGAGCCAGGGGACGGATCGCCAGCCGCGATGGCATTCAATCACTTACCAGCAGCCATGCACGACGCCTTGGGGCCATTGTCCGCCACGCCAGTGACACACTCGGTGCCGATGGCCAAGAATCACCGCCCCAGTCGACCGCCCGGGAGTGAGGGCTCGCGCCCCTCTCCCGCCATGGTCCTCGACCGGCTCGCCGCAGGGGCGGGCCGGTCCGCGCGCATCACTCATACGGAGCACTTGCCCCCACGGGCGGGAACCCATGCCATCTGGCCGGATCGCATCCGCAAGGAAGTTCTCGCGGCCATTCAACGAGCCGGAATCGACCACCCGTGGGCGCACCAGGCCGCCGCCGCCGAGCACGCCCTGGACGGCGAGTCCGTCGTGATCGCCACCGGTACCGCGTCCGGGAAGTCGCTGGCCTACCTCGCGCCGGTGCTCAGTGCCCTCCTCGACGGCTCGCAGGCCCCGAACGGACGCGGGGCGACTGCCCTGTATCTCGCCCCCACCAAGGCCCTCGCCGCGGACCAGCGGCGGTCCGTGAAGGAACTCGCCGCGCCTCTCGGCCACGCGATCCGGCCGGCGGTCTACGACGGGGACACGCCCGTCGAGGAGCGCGAGTGGGTACGCCAGTACGCCAACTACGTCCTGACCAACCCGGACATGCTGCACCGCGGAATCCTGCCATCCCATCCCCGCTGGTCCTCGTTCCTGCGCGCCCTGCGCTTCGTCGTCATCGACGAGTGCCACACCTACCGGGGCGTGTTCGGCTCCCACGTCGCCCAGGTGCTCCGGCGGCTGCGCCGCCTGTGCGCCCGTTACGGCGCCGATCCGGTCTTCCTCCTCGCCTCGGCCACATCGGCCGACCCCGCGGTCGCCGCAGGCCGTCTGACCGGTCTCCCCGTCAAGGAGGTCGCCGACGACGCCTCGCCCCGGGGCGAGCTGGTCTTCGCCCTCTGGGAGCCGCCGCTGACCGATCTCCACGGCGAGAAGGGCGCTCCGGTACGCCGTAGCGCCACGGCGGAGACCGCCGACCTGCTCACCGACCTGACCCTTCAGGGCGTCCGCTCGGTCGCCTTCGTACGCTCCCGGAGAGGTGCCGAGCTCGTCTCCGTGATCGCCAAGGAACGCCTGGCCCAGGTGGACCGCTCACTGCCCGGGCGGATCGCCGCGTATCGCGGCGGCTACCTCCCCGAGGAACGCCGCGCCCTGGAACGAGCCCTGCACTCCGGTGAGCTCCTCGGCCTCGCCGCCACCACAGCCCTGGAACTGGGCATCGACGTCTCGGGCCTGGACGCCGTCGTCATCGCCGGCTATCCGGGCACCAGGGCCTCCCTGTGGCAGCAGGCGGGCCGCGCCGGACGTGCGGGCCAGGGCGCGCTCGCCGTCCTTGTCGCCCGGGACGACCCTCTGGACACCTATCTGGTCCACCACCCCGAGGCACTGTTCCAGCAGCCCGTGGAGTCGACCGTCCTGGACCCGGACAACCCGTACGTCCTCGCCCCCCATCTGTGCGCCGCAGCCGCCGAACTGCCGCTCACCGAGTCCGACATCGCGCTCTTCGGCCCTGCCGTGCCCGGCCTGCTGCCACAGCTGGAGGCCGCGAAACTGCTGCGCGAGCGGCCGTCCGGCTGGCACTGGACCCGCCGGGAGCGGGCAGCCGACCTCACCGACATCCGGGGCGGGGGCGGCCGTCCGGTCCAGATCGTCGAGGAGGGCACCGGCCGCCTGCTCGGCACCGTCGACGAGTCGGCCGCGCACACCGCCGTCCACGAGGGCGCCGTCCACCTCCACCAGGGCCGCACCTACCTGGTGCGGAAACTGGACCTGGAGGACTCGGTGGCCCTCGTCGAGGAGGCGAACCCGCCCTACTCGACCACCGCGCGCGACACCACCGCCATCTCCGTCCTGGAGACCGACACCGAGGTCCCGTGGGGCGACGGAAGGCTCTGCTACGGCTCCGTCGAAGTCACCAACCATGTCGTCTCCTTCCTCCGCCGCCGGGTGATGACCGGGGAGGTGATGGGCGAGACCAAGCTCGACCTCCCGCCCCGCACCCTGCGGACCCGCGCCGTGTGGTGGACGGTCACCGAGGACCAGCTCGATGCCGCCCGGATCAGTCCGGAGATCCTCGGTGGCGCGCTGCACGCCGCCGAGCACGCGTCGATCGGGATGCTCCCGCTCTTCGCCACCTGCGACCGCTGGGACATCGGCGGGGTCTCCGTGCCCCTCCACCCGGACACCCTGCTGCCCACCGTCTTCGTCTACGACGGCCACCCGGGGGGCGCCGGCTTCGCCGAGCGGGCCTTCCACACCGCCAGGACGTGGCTGACGGCGACCCGCGAGGCCATCGCGTCCTGCGAGTGCGACGCGGGCTGTCCTTCGTGCATCCAGTCCCCCAAATGCGGCAACGGCAACGAGCCCCTGCACAAGCGGGGCGCCGTGCGCCTCCTCACCGAACTCCTGCGCACCGCTCCCCCGCCCCCGCAGGACGCACGGGAGGGCTAGGGGGTGGCCGCCCGCATCCGCACGCGGCGGCCCGGCGCGGGACCTGACCGCTGGTCCGTACGGCCCGAAGCGGGCACGGGCCGTCACATCGGCGATCTCCCCCCGCACGGCGCACCGCACCACCACCGCCCCCTGCGCCCCGGCCACCCGCCCGGCCGCCTCGCACGCGGCTTCCTGACCCTGGAGGGCGCGGTCGGCCGCCGCGAGGGCCGCCAGGTCCGCCGCGCCCCCGGCCCGGTGCCGGGCCGCCACCGCCTGTCCCAGGGCGAGCACCACGGCGAACACCACGCACAAGGTGGTCGTGGTCATCGCCACCCACACGGTCGCCACCCCCCGGTCACCGGCCCGGCTCCCGAACCCCGGACCTTCTCCTCGACCCGTCACGGCGACACCCCCGCCCCGTCCTCGGCCAACGCGGCCGCCTCGGCGCTCAGAGTGAGCGCCAGCGGCCCCGGCCCCGGTGTCGGCGCCTCCACCCGGACCCGCCACAGCTCCCCCGACCGCTCGACCTCGACCCGTGCCCGCCCGGGAGCCGCCGACCGCGCCGCCTCCAGCACCGCCGCCGGCGGCTCCGAGCGGGCCGCCGCGCGGGCCCCCACCCGTGCCGCGTCCACACACCGGATCTGGTCGGCCGCGGCCACCAGGGCCCAGATCAACACCACCGCGAAGGCGGCCAGCGCCGGAATGACCATCGCCGCCTCAGCCGTCACGGCGCCCCTGTCCCGGCCGGGACCGCCCATCCCCCGGGTGGCGCATCGCCCCCCGCTCCCCCTCCCGGCCTCAGAACTTCGCATCGAGGGCGTCCTCGATCAGCGACTGCATCGCCGACAGCACGGGCCCGCTCGTCACCACCTTGTAGAGCACCGCGGCGAACCCACAGGCCGCGATGGTCCCCATCGCGTACTCGGACGTCGTCATGCCACGGTCCGACCGGGCGAACCGGCCTCGCCATCCCCGTGCACCGGTCCACACGGCCCGCACCCGGCGCACCGAATCCAGCACCCGCTTCTTGCGGTTTCCGCTCATCTGAACCCCCGAAATAGATATGTCGATTTTTTTGTGGCACACCAGGTGCCCGAACTGAGTCCCCCGTCGCCTCCGCGTCAGCCGGCGCTCAGCAGTCCCGTCGCCAGGCCGATCACCACGGGCGCCACTCCGATCGCCAGGAAGGCGGGCAGAAAACACAGGCCGACCGGTGCGGTGATCAGCACGCCGGCGCGCTGGGCGCGGGCCACGGCCGCACTCGACCGTTCGGCACGAAGGGCTTCCGCCAGCCGCGCCACCGCTTCCGCCACCGGTGCGCCGGTCGTCCCCGCCCGGTCCAGGCAGCGGGCCAGCGGCCCCGCGCCCGGTATCTCCGCGAACCGGCCCCACGCCTCAGCCGGTTCCCCGCCGAGCCGGATCTCCCCCGCCGTCCTGGCCAGCCGGTCGCCGACCGGGCCGCCCATGGACTCGCCCACCGCCTCCGCCGCCTCCATGGGACCGGCCCCGGCACAGAGGCAGGCCGCCAGCAGATCGGCGGCGAGCGGAAGCTGCGCGGTCGTCACAGCGGCCTCCACCTCCACGGCGCCCGCATCACGTGCCGTGTGTGACTCCTGCCAGCGCCACGTCCCGTACGCCGCGGCCACCGCTGTCAGACAGCCGGTGAGCCCTCCGACCAGCACCCAGCCCACCGCCGCCGCCCCCGCCGGAGCCGCCCACCTCCGCACACCGGCATCGACTCCGGACGGCCACCGGCGCCGCTTCCCCGCACCAGCCGCCAGGAGCAGCGCTCCGCGCCTGCGCGCCGCTCTCTCCCGCCGTCGGCCGACCACCGTGAAGGCCGCGTACGCGACCGCGCACACCACTGCCCCCGCCACCCCCAGGCTGTGGACAGCGCCCCCTGTCATCCCGTTCACGCCGCCTCTCCCGTCCTGACGATCCGCCGCGCCCACATCAGGCCCGCCGCCTCCAGCAGACCCCCCGCAGCCAGACAGGCCAGTCCGCCCGGACTGTGCAGCAGGACCCGCAAGGGGTCCGCTCCCAGTGCGGCACCGAGCCCCAGCCCCGCCACCGGCAGCAGAGCCAGCACCACGACCGTCGACCAGGCGCCCGCCAGGTGGGCCCGCAACTCCTCCCGCCGGCGCCTGTCCGCCCGTAACGCGCCCTCCAGACGGTCGAGTCCTGCCGCGAGGCCCGCCCCGCCGTCCACCGCCACCCGCCAGCACGCCGCCACTCCGACAAGCCCCTCACGCCCCGGGGCTTCCGCGGCCCGCCGCAGCGCACCCGGCACGTCTCCGCCGAACCGCGCGGCCGCCAGCACGGCGGCCTCCGCCCCGCCCAACGCCTCCCCCGCGTCACGAGCGGCCACCAGCAGCGCCTGGCCCGGCTCGCGCCCCGCCCGGAGTTCCCCCACCACCGCGCCGCACAGCGCCATCACCGCATCCGCCGCACGCTCCCGCTCCCGCAGCCGGGACCGCCCGCGCAGCCACCGCCTGACCAACGGCACCGCCACTGCTCCCGCGACCAGCGGAAGCACCGACTCGCCCAGCACGGCGAGCAGCACCGCCACCGGGGCACACAGCCACTCCCGCCGCCCGCGGAAGAACGCCGGCGCCCCCGCCCCGTACGCCCCCAGCCTCCCCGGCTCCGGTGCCCCAGCCGCGAACAGCAGCCGCGCCCGACGCGGTGCGAGATCGCGCCCCGCAGCCGTCCAGGCCGCCGAACCGGCACACACCGCCGCCGCGCACATCGCGTACGCGGAGCCCATCCCTGTCACGGCGCACCCCCGATCAGGGAACTCAGCCGCTCCCAACCCCGCTCCCGTACGAATCCCTCGGCGCCCCAGCGCAGGGCGGGCACCGTCACCACCAGCCCCGACACGTCCCGTTCCAGGACGTGCACCTCGGCCAGCCGCCGTCGGCCGCTCCGGTCCCGCACCAGATGGAGCACCACCGAGAGTGCGGCCGCCAACTGGCTGTGCAGGGCCGTCCTGTCGAGCCCTGCGGCCGTCCCCAGGGCTTCAAGGCGGGCCGGGACATGCTCGGCGGCATTGGCGTGCACCGTGCCGCAACCCCCCTCGTGACCGGTGTTCAGCGCGGCCAGCAACTCCGTCACCTCACCTCCCCGCACCTCACCGACCACCAGACGGTCGGGCCGCATCCGCAACGCCTGCCGCACAAGATCCCGCAGGGTCACATGGCCCGCGCCCTCCTGGTTGGCCGGACGCGACTCCATGCGCACCACGTGCGGGTGGTCCGGCCGCAGCTCAGAGGAGTCCTCGGCGAGCACGATCCGCTCCTGGCTCCCCACCGCTCCGAGAAGGCTGGACAGCAACGTCGTCTTCCCCGCGCCCGTACCCCCGCTGATCAGATACGAGACGCGGGCCTCCACCAGGGCTCTGAGCACCCGGTCACCGCCCGGCGGCACTGTCCCGGCCTCGACCAGCTCCTTGAGCGTGAACGCCCTGGGCCGCACCACCCTCAGGGACAGGCACGTCGACCCGACCGACACCGGCGGCAGCACCGCGTGCATCCGCGTACCGTCCGGCAACCGTGCGTCGACCCAGGGCCGGGCGTCGTCCAGACGCCGCCCCGCGACGGCCGCGAGCCGCTGGGCCAGTCTGCGTACGGCGGCCGCGTCGGCGAAGGTGACATCGGTCAGTTCCAGCCCGCCGCCCCGGTCCACCCACACCCGGTCCGGCGCCGAGACCAGCACATCGGTCACCGCCGGGTCCGCGAGCAGTGGCTCAAGCACCCCCGTACCGACCAGCTCGCCCCGTAACTCCTGTGCCACCCCGAGCACTTCCGTGGCCCCCAGGAGCCGCCCCTGCGCGCGCAGGGCAGCCGCTACCCCCGCCGGGGTCGGCGCCGTACCGCTGCGGGCCAGCCGCTGCCGCACCGCGTCGAGCAGAGCCTCCGTCATGACACACCTCCGCCCGGAAGTCCGGCGGCGAGGCTTCCGCCACCGGTGGCGCACGCCTGCTCCCAGAAGGCCCCGCAGAACCGGGCCAGTGGCCCGCGCACCGCGCTCCCCGGCGGCGCGCCGTCGTCCTGGGCCGCCATAAGCCCCGCCTCCCAGGGCAGATCGCCGACGAGCGGCAGCCTCAGAGTCCTGGCCACCCATCGCTCGTCCAGTCCCGCCGCGTAAGGGCCGCGCGCGACGACCCGCAGATCCTCCAGGACCATTCCGGCCATCGACGCCACCCGTTGGGCGGCCGCGACCGCCCGCAGCTCGCCGGGCACGACCAGCAGCCCGAGATCGAGCTGCGCCAGCGCCTCGGCCACGCCCTCGTCGACCCTGCGCGGCAGATCCACGACGACCACTCCCCCGAGTCTGCGCGCGGCGGCGAGCACCGCCCTCATGGCCTGCGGCGGGATGACCACCTCGTCGTCGCGGCCCCAGCTCAGCACCCGCAATCCGTGCACGGCGGGCAGCGAGTCCTCCAGGGCGCCGCCGCCCACCCGCCCTTTGGAGTGCGCGAAATCAGGCCATCGCATCCCCTCGGCCCTCTCTCCGCCGAGCAGCACGTCGATGCCCCCGCCCAGCGGGTCGCCGTCGATCAGCATCGTCCGCCGACCGGACCTGGCGGCGGATACAGCAAGCGCACAGGCCAGCGTGGATGCGCCGGAGCCGCCCCTCCCGCCCATGACGCCGACGGTCAGTGCCGGACGGCCCACCCCCTCCGCCGCGTTGGCGATCTGATCGACCAGCCAGCCTTCCGCATCGGGCAGCCGTGGCACGTATTCGGCCCCGATCTCCACAGCCCGCCGCCAGACGTCCGGGGCGTCCTGGTCCCGTCCGACCAGCATCACGCCCCGCCTGCGGGCGACGCCGAGGCAGCGCGTGGCGGCGTCGTCACCCACCAGTACGAGCGGAGCCTGCTCCCAGCCGCCCCGGCGTTCGGGTGGCCCGTGGTGCACTTCCGGCTCCGCGCCCGCTGCCGCGCAGAGCCGCAGCAGGTCGTCGAGCAACTCGACGTCCTCGGTCACGATCAACGGCCCGCCCGGGCGCCCTTCCGAGCCTCGCAGACCTTCTCGTGCGAACGATCCAGCCACGATCTCCGCCCCCCTTCTCACTGCCCGTTCACTACGGTTCGCGGCGATCTCGGAGCGTTCCGAGACGCACGATTTCCGAAGCCCGTGGACTTCACGGGTGGAATCACCGTGCAACGCTTCGGAAAAAGATGTGGATCTTGCCGCAAAACTGTGGACAACTTCAGGGGTGTGGATATCTCGGTAACCCATACCGGCGACTTCCGAGCGCAGCTCTTCCGTAACGCATGGTGACGAGGCAGACTGAAGGAGTTCCGCTCGGAGCTGGGCCGTCGCGGCCGGGAGAAGGCGGAAATCGTGATCCCGGGCGGCAGAAACGCGTCCGGACATGCGACGACCCCCGCCGGGGGGAGAGCGGGGGTCGTCTCCACGGCCGACTCGGGGGGGAGGAGCCGGACCGGGTTAGCACGGTCGCGAACGATCCGTGACTTCCATGGTGTACCCGAGAGCCTTCTCAGGCAAACCCACACGCCAGAGTTTACGCCGAATGGTGGGCCCTATGCTCAGCCTCGTGGAAAACTGCTTCTCACCGCGCACAGCAGCCTTCTTTGACCTGGACAAGACGGTCATTGCGAAGTCATCGACGCTGACCTTCAGCAAGTCCTTCTACCAAGGCGGACTGATCAACCGCCGTGCCGTGCTGCGCACCGCGTACACACAGTTCGTCTTCCTTGCCGGAGGCGCCGATCACGATCAGATGGAGCGGATGCGCGAATATCTCTCCGCGCTCTGCAAAGGATGGAACGTCGAGCAGGTCAAGGAGATCGTCGCCGAGACCCTGCACGACCTGATCGACCCGATCATCTACGACGAGGCCGCCACCCTCATCGAGGAGCACCACACCGCGGGGCGTGACGTGGTCATCGTGTCCACGTCGGGCGCGGAGGTGGTCGAACCGATCGGGGAGCTGCTGGGCGCGGACCGGGTCGTCGCCACCAGGATGGTCGTCGGCGACGACGGCTGCTTCACCGGCGAGGTCGAGTACTACGCCTACGGGCCGACGAAAGCGGAAGCCGTCAAGGCGCTCGCGGAGTCGGAGGGGTACGACCTTGCGCGCTGCTACGCGTACAGCGACTCGGCGACCGACGTACCGATGCTGGAGTCGGTGGGCCACCCCCACGCGGTCAACCCGGACCGGGCGTTGCGTCGCGAGGCGGTCCTGCGGGAGTGGCCGATTCTCGTCTTCAACCGGCCGGTCCGGCTCAAGCAGCGGTTCCCCGCCTTCTCGATGCCACCGCGCCCAGCGCTGGTGGCGGCCGCAGCGGTGGGCGCCGCAGCCGTCACCGCAGGTCTGGTCTGGTACGCCAGCCGACGACGCGCCACCGCCCTCGCCACCTGACCGTCGAGCCCGAGAGGCCCCTCACGAGTCGCACACGGCACTACAGGTCGCACACCGGCACCGCGACGCACTCGCGACACGCCTTGTCCGGCTCGCCCCTATTTGAAAGGGAAAGTAAAGAAGTGGAGCCACCGCTTTCCCTTCCTCCACCAGCGGAGTACAAAGGACTCAACGGCCCGCGAGACCAAGGCCATCCGAGAGGATCGCCTTCACACGCAAATCGGCCCCACGGACCGAGCATGGAAGTCGAGCACCCACGCGACGTCGACCCGTCGATTACGGGCCAGCCGCACCAGGGCACGGGCGAAGCTCCCGACCTGATGGGCATATTTCGAGGACGCTTGGTAACCCGGCGGACATGTCAGCGGCGGTACCGGAACCGGTACCGCCGCACCCCTTCGACGCACCTATTCATCTCGCCCTCCACGTCACGCGGCGCCGCGCTGGAGCGCCTCGCAGACAGCTGTCGACTCCCGCACACCGAGCTCGACGGCGCGGCCGCAATGAGCGATCCAGGCCGCCATGCCCTCTGGCGTCCCCGTCAGATAACCCTCGAAAGCGGCGACGTACGCGGCCCGGCCCTGCTCCGCATGGCCCACCTCGGCCGGGCAGATGGACTTCGGGTCGAGGCCGCTGCCGATCAGCACGATCCGCTCGGCCGTCCGTGCGACCAGGCCGTTGTGGGAGCTGAAGGGCCGCAGGGCCAGCAGTTCACCGTGCACGACCGCCGCCGAGACGAGGGCCGGCGCCGCGCTTCCGGCGATGATCAGTTGCGAGAGACCTTCCAGCCGCCCGGCGACCTCGCCGGCGGGCGGTACCGGAGCCTCGATCAGCGGCTCCTCGACAGCCTCACCCGCCAGCCGTGGCCGCCCGACCGCGTCCTCGGGAGAGGCACCTCCCGCCGCCACCAGATGCAGCCTCGCCAGGACACGCAGGGGCGACTGCCGCCAGATGGAGAGCAGCTGGCCCGCCTCCGCGGTCAGCCGCAGGGCCGCGCCGATCGTGCGGGCCTCCTCGTCGCCTCTGAAGTCGGTGCGCCGACGCACCTCCTCCAGATTCCAGTCGGCACCCGAGAGCGCCGCGGAGCCGCGAGCGCCGCGCAGGGCGGCCTCCGCGGTGACCTCGTTGCTCCGGCGCCGCATGACGCGGTGGCCGTAGACCCGGTCCACGGCCTTGCGTACGGAGTCCACGGCATCGGTGACGCCGGGCAGGGCGGCCAGCGCGGCGAGCGGATCAGCAGCAGTCGTACTCATAAGTAGCGAGGCTACGCGCCCCCACACCCTTACCGCCTTGGAGTGGTCTTCTTCACGAAGTGTGACAGCGCACCGCCATCGGACCACTACCCTAGGTGAACATGAAGATCGCTTTCGTGGGGAAGGGCGGCAGCGGCAAGACAACGCTGTCCTCGCTCTTCATCCGCCACCTCGCTGCCAATGAAGCCCATGTCGTCGCGGTGGACGCCGACATCAACCAGCACCTCGGAGCCGCGCTCGGACTCGACGACGAGGAGGCCGCCGCCCTGCCCGCCATGGGTGCGCACCTCCCGCTCATCAAGGACTACCTGCGGGGCAGCAACCCCCGTATCGCCTCCGCCGAGACGATGATCAAGACGACCCCGCCCGGTGAGGGTTCGCGGCTTCTGCGCGTCTGCGAGGACAACCCGGTCTACGACGCCTGCGCGCGTACGGTCAGGCTCGACGACGGAGAGGTCCGGCTGATGGCCACCGGACCGTTCACCGAGTCCGATCTGGGTGTGGCCTGCTACCACTCCAAGGTCGGGGCCGTCGAACTGTGCCTCAACCACCTGGTCGACGGCCCGGACGAGTACGTGGTGGTCGACATGACCGCGGGCTCGGACTCGTTCGCCTCCGGGATGTTCACCCGTTTCGACATGACGTTCCTGGTGGCGGAGCCCACCCGCAAGGGGGTCTCCGTCTACCGCCAGTACAAGGAGTACGCCCGGGACTTCGGCGTCGCGCTGAGAGTCGTCGGCAACAAGGTCCAGGGCCAGGACGATCTCGACTTCCTGCGGGCCGAGGTCGGCGACGACCTGCTGGTCGGTGTCGGCCATTCCGACTGGGTGCGCTCGATGGAGAAGGGGCGCCCCTCCCGGTTCGAGCTGCTGGAAGCGGACAACCGGATGGCGCTGCAGGCCCTTCAGGACGTCGCCGAGGATTCGTACACCCAGCGCGACTGGAAGCGCTACACGCGCCAGATGGTCCACTTCCACCTGAAGAACGCGGAGAGCTGGGGCAACGCGAAGACGGGCGCCGACCTGGCCGCGCAGGTCGACCCCGCCTTCGTACTCGATGAGCGGTGCGTACAGAGGGGTGCCGCCCAGCCCGTGTGACACCGGCCGGACGAGGCGGCACCCAGGAGCGGGAGGGCGGCATCCGGGGCATCCCACCCCGGATGCCACGCTCCCCGCCGGGCGAGCCGCCGACGCGGTCAGCCGGCTGACCGCCCGCCCTGGGACTGGGCAGCGGGCTCGGCTTCTCCCCGCGTGGTGGCGGGCCCGGCGGCCTGCTTCCCTGACGGCTTCGGGCCCAGGTAGCTGGCCCAGCTCTCCTTCGGCGCCTCACCCACGCCGAGCGTGGCCAGCTTGGCCAGCGTCGCCGGGTCCTGGGCGTCGAGCCAGTCCGCGAGCTGCCGGAAGGAGACGCAGCGCACGCCCTTCTTGGGGCAGACCTTCTTGATCGTCTCCTCGATGGCGCGCATGTACGTGCCGCCGTTCCACGACTCGAAGTGGTTCCCGATGATCAGCGGTGCGCGGTTGCCGTTGTACGAGCGGTCGAACGCCTGGAGCAGGCCGTCGCGCATCTGGTTGCCCCAGTACTCGTGCTTGGCGGGGTCACCCTTCGTGGTGCCGGACTGGTTGAACATGAAGTTGTAGTCCATCGAGAGGGTCTCGAAGGCGCGGCCCGGTACGGGGACGAGCTGGAGGGGCAGGTCCCAGAGGCCGTTCTTCTTCTTGGGCCAGACCTGGTTGTCGACGCCGCTGGAGTCGTACCGGAAGCCCATCGTCCGGGCTGCGGCGACCATGTTCTCCTGCCCTTCGAGGCAGGGAGTGCGAGCCCCGACGAGTTCCTTCTCGTAGTCGAAGGGCAGCGGCGCCTCGGCCTTGAGCTCCGGAGCGTTGGACTTCCAGCTCTGCACGAAGGACTTCGCCTGGCGGATCTCGCTCTTCCACTCCTCGACGGACCAGGTCCCGACTCCGCCGTCCTTGCCGCAGAAGTGGCCGTTGAAGTGGGTACCGATCTCGTTGCCGTCCTTCCAGGCGGCGCGCAGTTCGGCGAGGGTGTCGCGAATGCCCTTGCTGTCGTTGAAGCCGATGTCCGAGCGGCCCGGCGAGTGCTGGGGCGGGTTGTAGAGGTGACGTTTCTCCTCCGGCAGCAGGTACACACCGCTGAGGAAGTACGTCATGGTCGCGTTGTGCTTCTTGGCCACGCCCCGGAAGTGTGAGAACAGCTTCTGGCTGTCCTCACCGGCGCCGTCCCAGGAGAACACCACGAACTGCGGGGGCTTCTGACCGGGCGCCAGACGCTGGGCCTTGGGTGTCTTCGGCTGCGTTCCCGTGAAAGCGGTGGAGCCGTCACCGATGAGCTGGACCTTGCTCTTGGGGGCGGCGGCCGGCGCCTCCTCCTTCGGGCCGTTGGCCCCCTTCTCGGCACCGGCGCCCGCTGCCCCCGATCCCGCACCGGAGCCGGTGCAGCCCGCCAGACCCGCGACCAGTGCCGTCGCCATGACACCCATGACGATCCTCTTCGTGGCGGCCATCATCCGCCCACCCTCTTCCTTGCAGGTTATTTGCGTCGAAGTGCCGACACGGCGCGGCCAACGTCCCACGTAAACCTGATTAATCAGGACGACAGACCGAATGAAAAACTGCCTATTCACCTGATTGGGTGGCTCAAGAGACCATTTGCCCTAGATCATGGACACATCTCTTTACTCTGCATTACGATTCGTTTACTGAGAGTTGAGAAATCCCGCCGCTGCACGCCGTGCCCCACGGCCGCGTCCCTCACATTCCGCGACCGCGCCGCCCCGGAGGAGACGGGAACATGTCTGCCTGCGTCCCCACCCGCAACAACCGCACACCCCGCAGTTCGCCCCCTCCCGTGCCCCGGGAGTCAAGCGGCCGCCCAGCCCGCCACCGCCGCCCGGCGGTCGCCGGTTCCGCATCGCCGGCGCCGATTTGTCCGCGTCGATCACGGTCTTCCTCATCGCCGTCCCCATGTCGCTCGGCCTCGCCGTCGCCATAGACGCCCCACTCCAGGCCGGCCTGGTCTCCGCGGCCATCGGCGGCATCGTCGCGGGACTGCTCGGCGGCACGCCCCTTCAGGTCAGCGGTCCTTCCGCCGGACTGACGGTCGTCACAGCCGAGTTGATCCAGGTCTACGGCTGGCGCACCACCTGCGCGATCACCATCGGCGCCGGGCTCCTGCAGATTCTGCTGGGCTCCCTGAGAGCGGCCCGCAGCGCGCTCGCCGTGAGCCCGGCCATCGTGCACGGCACGCTCGCCGGGATCGGCGTGGCCATCGCCCTGGCCCAACTCCACATCGTGCTCGGCGGCTCACCCCAGAGCTCCGTCGTCGACAACGCCCTCGCGCTGCCGGCACAGTTGGAGCGCCTCAGCCCGGCCGCCCCGCTGATCGGCTCACTGACCATCGCCGTCCTGGTGCTGTGGCCACGCCTCCCCGGCCGGGTGGGCCAGGCGGTACGGAGAATTCCGGCGGCGCTGGCCGCGGTGGCCATCGCCACGGCGGTCGCCGCCCTCGCGACGCCCGCGATCGCCCGGGTCGACCTGCCTTCCTGGCGTTCGCACGCACTGCCCGAGATGCCGCAGGGACCCGCTCTCGCACTGGCCACCGCGGTGTTCACCGTCATGCTGGTGGCAAGTCTGGAGTCACTGCTCTCGGCGGTCGCCGTGGACAAGCTGGCGGCGGACCGTGCGGCCGGCTCCGAAGGCGGGCCGTCCGGCCACGAGCGGGTCGAGCGCGCCGACCTCGATCGCGAGCTGCGCGGTCAGGGCATCGCCAACTCGCTGTCCGGACTGCTCGGCGGGCTGCCGATCTCAGGCGGCGCGGTGCGCAGTTCGGCCAACGTACGGGCCGGCGCGACCGGCCGGGCGGCCACGGTGCTGCACGGCCTGTGGGTGCTGGTGGCCGCCGCCCTGCTGGTCTCGGTGCTCGAATGGATTCCGCTGGCCGCCCTCGCCGCCCTGGTGATGATGGTCGGCATCCAGATGGTGAGCTTCGCCCATATCCGTAACGTCCACAAGCACCGGGAATTCCTGGTGTACGGGGCCACGATCACCGGTGTCGTGCTCTTCGGCGTGCTGAAGGGTGTGGCCCTCGGCGTCGCGGTGGCGGTGGCCGTCGCGCTGCACCGGCTGGCCCGTACGAGGATCACGGTGGCGGAGCAGGACGGCCGTTATCTGGTCACGGTCCGCGGCCAGTTGACGTTCCTGGCCGTGCCGAGGCTCAGCAGAGCCCTCGGACAGCTGCCCCCGGGCGTCGACGCGGTCGTCGAGCTGGACGGCTTCTTCATGGACCACGCGGCGTTCGAGGCGATCCAGGACTGGCGCAACGCCCAGATCGCCCAGGGCGGTCGCATCGTCTTCACCGGCAGGTCGGGCGGCCGGGTCGCCGAGCCCGCGGCGGCGGCGCACTCCTGCTGCCGGCCGTGGACTCCCTGGCGCAATCACCACTGCCACGGCCGGTCCGAACACGCCGCCGCGACCACCACCGAGCTCACGGTCCACGATGCCACCCTGGGTGAAGCCGGTCCGTGGGACATCGACGGCACCGGCGGTGCGGGCGCGCGCACCGGCCCGGGGGCGAGCGGCACGACGGCGGGCGGCTCCTCACGCCCGGCGGGGGCGCATCGCCTGCTCAACGGCCTCAGTTCGTTCCAGCGCAATACGGCTCCGCTGGTGCGCGAAGAGCTGGCCAGGCTGGCCGCCGAGGGCCAACACCCCTCCCAGCTCTTCATCGCCTGCGCCGACTCCCGGCTGGTCACCAGCATGATCACGTCGAGCGGGCCGGGCGACCTCTTCACCGTGCGGAACGTGGGCAATCTCGTGCCGCCACCGGACACGGCGACCACCGAGAGCGGTGACGACTCGGTGGCTGCCGCCATCGAGTACGCGGTGGACGTGCTGCGGGTCGAGTCCATCACCGTCTGCGGACATTCCGGCTGCGGCGCCATGCAGGCGTTGCTCAGCGCCCAGCCGCGTGTTCCCCGGACACCTCTGTGGCGCTGGTTGCGGCACGGCCTGCCGAGCCTGGAGCGGATGGCCTCGCGTCAGCACTCCTGGGCCCGGATCTCCGGGCGGCTGCCCACCGACGCGGTGGAGCAGCTCTGCCTCACCAACATCGTCCAGCAGCTGGACCATCTGCGGGCACACGAGTCGGTGGCGCGCAGACTCGCGGAAGGCACGCTGGAGCTGCACGGCATGTACTTCCACGTGGGCGAGGCACAGGCGTATCTGCTGGCCCAGGGCGCCAGCGCGGGTACGGGCCCCGACGAGGTGTTCGACCGGGTCGGCCCCGGCGCCGGTCTCAGCACCACCCTCGAAGCCGAAGCCCACGCCTGACCGCGACACACCTGACCGCGACATACCCGGCCACGGCACGCCCGGCCACGGCACACCCACCGAGCCGCGCGTCCATCCCCACCACGCGCTGCCTGAACCATGTGCCCACCCGGTCCGTGAGACCTTGTGGACCCGCTTCCGCGACGCACCCGACTGCTCGCGGAAGCGGGACCTGTGGTCCCATACACGAGAACACAGGTCTAAACCAATTCCCGGCAGGCCCTTGTCACCCGGCCTTTGGCCTGATGAGCTGTGCCCCGGGACACAACGGACACCCTGGGACTGGGAGAAGTCGTGAGCAACGAAAGCCTCGCCAACCTGCTTCGCGAAGAGCGGAAGTTCGCTCCGCCTGCCGAGCTGGCCGCCAATGCCAACGTCACGGCGGAGGCGTACGAGCAGGCCGAGGCGGACCGGCTGGGCTTCTGGGCCGAGCAGGCCCGCCGCCTGACCTGGGCCACCGAGCCCACCGAGACGCTCGACTGGAGCAACCCGCCCTTCGCCAAGTGGTTCGCGGACGGCACTCTGAACGTCGCGTACAACTGCGTGGACCGCCACGTCGAGGCGGGCAACGGCGACCGGGTCGCCATCCACTTCGAGGGCGAGCCCGGCGACAGCCGCGCCATCACCTACGCGGAGCTGAAGGACGAGGTCGGCCGCGCCGCCAACGCCCTCACCGAACTCGGTGTCGTCGCGGGCGACCGGGTCGCCGTCTACCTGCCGATGATCCCCGAGGCCGCCGTCGCGATGCTGGCCTGCGCCCGCATCGGCGCCGCGCACTCGGTGGTATTCGGCGGCTTCTCCGCCGACGCCATCGCCGCCCGCATCGAGGACGCGGACGCCAAGGTCGTCATCACCGCCGACGGCGGCTACCGCCGCGGCAAGCCCTCCGCGCTCAAGCCCGCGGTCGACGACGCCGTCTCCCGTATCCCCTCCGTCGAGCACGTCCTCGTCGTGCGGCGCACCGGACAGGACACGGCGTGGACTTCGGGCCGCGACGTCTGGTGGCACGAGATCACCGCCCGGCAGTCCGTCGAGCACACCCCCGAGGCGTTCGAGGCGGAGCACCCGCTCTTCATCCTCTACACCTCGGGTACGACGGGTAAGCCCAAGGGCATCCTGCACACCTCCGGCGGCTACCTCACCCAGGCGGCCTACACCCACCACGCGGTCTTCGACCTCAAGCCGGAAACCGACGTCTACTGGTGCACCGCCGACATCGGCTGGGTCACCGGACACTCCTACATCGTCTACGGGCCGCTGGCCAACGGCGCCACCCAGGTCATGTACGAGGGCACGCCCGACACCCCGCACCAGGGGCGCTTCTGGGAGATCGTGCAGAAGTACGGCGTCACCATCCTCTACACCGCGCCGACCGCGATCCGTACGTTCATGAAGTGGGGTGACGACATCCCCGCCAAGTTCGACCTGTCGTCGCTGCGCGTGCTCGGATCGGTCGGTGAGCCGATCAACCCCGAGGCGTGGATGTGGTACCGCAAGCACATCGGGGCCGACAAGTGCCCCGTCGTGGACACCTGGTGGCAGACCGAGACCGGCGCGATGATGATCTCGCCGCTGCCCGGGGTCACGGCGGCCAAGCCCGGTTCGGCGCAGCGCGCGCTGCCCGGCATCTCGGCCACCGTCGTCGACGACGAGGCGCGCGAGGTCCCGGACGGCGGAGGCGGTTACCTCGTCGTCACCGAGCCGTGGCCCTCCATGCTCCGCACCATCTGGGGCGACGACCAGCGCTTCCTCGACACCTACTGGGCGCGGTTCGAAGGCAAGTACTTCGCGGGCGACGGCGCCAAGAAGGACGAGGACGGCGACATCTGGCTGCTGGGCCGGGTCGACGACGTCATGCTCGTCTCCGGGCACAACATCTCGACCACCGAGGTCGAGTCCGCGCTCGTGTCGCACCCGGCGGTCGCCGAGGCCGCCGTGGTGGGCGCCGCCGACGAGACGACGGGCCAGGCCATCGTGGCCTTCGTGATACTGCGGGGCACGGCCACCGTCTCGGACGAACTGGTGGCGGACCTGCGAAACCACGTCGGGACCACGCTCGGTCCGATCGCCAAGCCCAAGCGGGTCCTGCCGGTCGCCGAGCTGCCCAAGACGCGCTCCGGCAAGATCATGCGCCGCCTGCTGCGCGACGTCGCCGAGAACCGCGAGCTGGGTGACGTCACCACGCTCACCGACTCCTCGGTCATGGACCTCATCACCACCCAGCTGCCGTCCTCCTCGTCCGAGGACTGACGCGGGGCTGGTCCAGGACGCCCTCCTTCACCGACAGGGTCGTCTGTTCCGCACATCCCCGAGGGGCATCCGGCAACGAGCCGGATGCCCCTCGGGCGTCTAGTGTGAAGATCATTCGAAATGGTTTCGGCACCCCGGTAGAGTGAGGGTTCCGTCAATAACGTCATAAGAAATCTTCGATAGGTGCGCCGGGAAGTCTGGTCGGCAAGTGCTTCAGCCATGCCCGCCATACCGACCCGGAGGTCCCCACCGTGGCCGCGCCCACCCCGCCTTCCCCCCGTCGTACCGTCCTCGGACGCCTTCCCCTGCCCGAGCGGAACTACGTCGCCGAAGCGCTGCGCACCGAGACGGTCGGCGGCATCATCCTGCTGGTGGCCGCCGTCGCCGCACTGATCTGGGCGAACACCTTCGGCGCGAGCTACGAGTCGGTCAGCCACTTCCACTTCGGCCCGGAGGCTCTGGGCCTGGACCTCTCCGTGGCCCACTGGGCCGCCGACGGCCTGCTCGCCGTCTTCTTCTTCGTCGCCGGGGTCGAACTCAAGCGTGAACTGGTCGCGGGCGAGCTGAAGGACCCCAGAGCGGCCGCCCTCCCGGTCATCGCCGCGCTCTGCGGCATGGCCGTGCCCGCTCTCGTCTACACCCTGACCGCGGTACTCGGCGGCGGTTCCCTGGCCGGCTGGGCGGTACCCACCGCCACCGACATCGCCTTCGCCCTCGCCGTCCTCGCCGTCATAGGCACCTCGCTGCCCTCCGCGCTGCGCGCGTTCCTCCTCACCCTCGCCGTGGTCGACGACCTCTTCGCGATCCTGATCATCGCGGTCTTCTTCACCGACAGCATCGACTTCATGGCACTGGGCGGAGCGGTCGTCGGTCTGGTCGTCTTCTACTTCCTGCTGCGGGCCGAGGTCAGGGGCTGGTACGTCTACGTGCCGCTGGCGCTGGTCATCTGGGCGCTGATGTACAACAGCGGTGTCCACGCGACCATCGCCGGGGTGGCCATGGGCCTGATGCTGCGCTGCACGACGCGTGACGGCGAGGCGCACTCCCCCGGCGAGCACATCGAGCATCTGGTCCGCCCGCTCTCCGCCGGTCTCGCCGTACCGCTGTTCGCGCTGTTCTCCGCGGGTGTCTCGCTCCAGGGCGACGCGATCGCCGGTGTCTTCACCCAGCCCGAGACGCTCGGCGTCGTCCTCGGTCTCGTCGTGGGCAAGACCGTCGGCATCTTCGGCGGCACCTGGCTCGCCGCCCGCTTCACCAGGGCGGAGCTCAACAAGGACCTGGCCTGGGCCGACCTCTTCGCCGTCGCCTCACTCGCCGGTATCGGCTTCACCGTCTCACTGCTCATCGGGGAACTCGCGTTCGAGGGTCAGGGAGAGACGGTCAACGACATCAAGGCCGCCGTCCTCATCGGTTCACTGATCGCGGCCGTACTCTCCGGTGTACTGCTCAAACTGCGGGTACGCAGGTATCAGGCCCTGTTCGACGCCGAGGAGCTCGACGCGGACCAGGACGGCATCCCCGACGTCTACGAGCAGGACAATCCGGAGTACCACCTCCGGATGGCGGCGATCCTGGAGGAGAAGGCCGCCGAGCATCGCCGTTTGGCCCGCGCGGCGGGGGCAACGAGCAGCGGGACGGACAGTCCGGCATGATCTGACACCGGATGTGTTGAACAGGAGAGGGAGTCACGGATGAGCGACCCCGGCAACTACGCGGGCAACGGCGACCGCAGTCTCGGACAGCTGGTCGCTTCGGCGACGGCCGAGATGTCGGCACTGGTGCATGACGAGATCGCACTGGCCAAGGCGGAACTCCGCCAGGACGTGAAGCGCGGCGCCGTGGGCGGTGTGGCCGGCGTCGTCATGGGGGTGCTGTTCCTGGCCTCGATCCCCATGTTCAGCTTCGCCCTCGCCTACTGGATTCACAGCTCCGGTCTCGGCCTCGCCTGGTGCTTCCTGATCGTCGGCGGTGCGTACATCGTGCTCGGCGCGCTCTTCGCGCTGCTCGCGAAGGTCAAGTTCGGCCAGCTCAAGCCGCCGGAGAGGTCCATCGCCTCGGCCAAGCAGACCGCCGCCGTCCTGCAGAACGCCAAGCCGCACCCCCGCCCTGCGGTGCTGCCCGGCACGGCCCGTACGGCGATGGGCAGCACCCTCGCGGACAAGGCCGTCGCGAGCCCTCCGGTCCGGGACGAGGCGCCCGCTGTGGCACGCTCGTCCACATGACGCTCCCCGATTCCCGTACGGCCGGCCCGGCAGCAGGCCCTCTCGGCCCGGCCGGTTCCGGCAGTCCTGTACGACTCGACGGTCCATGGACCCACCGGGACGTGGCGGCCAACGGTGCGCGCTTCCACATCGCCGAACTGGGCGACGGGCCCCTGGTGCTCCTGTTGCACGGCTTCCCGCAGTTCTGGTGGACGTGGCGCCACCAGATGACCGCGCTGGCCGACGCCGGGTTCCGGGCGGTGGCCATGGATCTGCGGGGCGTCGGCGGCAGCGACCGCACACCCCGGGGGTACGACCCCGCCAACCTGGCGCTGGACGTCACCGGCGTGATCCGCTCGCTCGGCGAGCCGGACGCCGCACTGGTCGGCCATGACCTGGGCGGTTATCTCGCCTGGACCGCCGCCGTGATGCGTCCGAAGCTGGTGCGACGGCTCGCGGTCTCCTCGATGCCGCATCCGCGCCGCTGGCGCTCCGCGATGCTCTCCGACTTCTCGCAGTCGCGGGCGGGATCGTACGTCTGGGGGTCCCAGCGGCCTTGGCTGCCGGAGCGCGCGCTCGTCGCGGACGACGCGGCCCTCGTGGGCCGGCTGATCACGGAGTGGGCGGGCCCCGGGAACGCCGACTTCCCCGACACCGAGGCACTGGACGTCTACCGGCGCGCGATGTCCATCCCGTCGACGGCGCACTGCGCGATCGAGCCGTACCGCTGGATGGTGCGGTCCATGGCCCGGCCGGACGGCATCCAGTTCAACCGGCGGATGAAGCGGCCGGTGCGCGTACCGACGCTGCATCTGCACGGTTCACTCGATCCGGCGATCCGGACGCGGAGTTCCGCGGGGTCCGGCGAGTACGTGGAAGCGCCGTACCGTTGGCGGCTTTTCGACGGTCTCGGGCACTTCCCCCACGAGGAGGACCCGGTGGGGTTCTCGACCGAACTCATCAACTGGCTCAAGGACCCTGAGCCCGACCGCTGATCCAGGGGTACGCACGTACGTCGAACAGCCAATTGCCTGCCGCATAGGCCAATTGGCTGACTTCCGCACGGTTACCGACCTTGGGTGCCGGGCAGACGTCGGGGTATGGGCTGGACGCACGACTTCGGTGACGCAGCACGTAACCGCCGCTCGACCGCGATGGTCGGTTCGAGCACTCACGAGGGGGGCGGCCCGCAGGGCCGGGTGCACGGAGTGCATGACTTTCACGATCCCCAGCTTGGAATCCCGCGCATCCTCCGCCGCCGGGCCCGCTGGGTCTCGGCGCGGCTGCGTCATCCCCGTGGCTGACGCGGCCTCTTCCCGCGGAGAGGTCCCACGCCGTGATGGCGGCCCCCATCCCCCGACCGGTCCGGAGAGTCCGCACGGGCTCTAGAGGGCGCACTCCTGGCTGTCGACCTGCTGGTCGGCAGTCCGGCCGCGCTCGATGTCCGTGCGGATCTCGTCGGCCGTCAGCGCGTACCCGGTGTTCGGGTCGTCGAGGGACTTGGCGAACACCACCCCGTACACCTTTCCGTCCGGAGTGAGCAGCGGGCCACCGGAGTTGCCCTGCCGCACGGTCGTGTACAGGGAGTACACATCCCGGCGCACGAGCCCCCGCTGGTAGATGTCCGGGCCGTCCGCGTCGATGCGCCCGCGGATCCTCGCGGACCGTACGTCGTAGTCGCCGCCTTCGGGGAAGCCCGCGACGATGGCGCTGTCGCTGGTCTCGGCGTCGCTCTCGGTGAAGCGCAGGGGCTTGGCCCGGAGGTCCGGCACGTCCAGTACGGCGATATCGCGCTGCCAGTCGTAGAGCACGACCTTCGCGTCGTACAGCCGTCCCTCGCCACCGATCTGGACGGTCGGCTCGTCCACTCCGCCGACGACATGGGCGTTGGTCATGACCCTGCGGTCGTCGAAGACGAAGCCGGTGCCTTCGAGGAGCTTTCCGCAGCCGGGCGCCATGCCCTCCACCTTGACGATGGACTTCCTGGCGCGGGCGGCGACGGGGCTGCCCGCGAGTGCCGGGTCCGGCGGCTTGACCTCGGTGATGGGCTCGTTGGCGAACGGGCTGAAGACCTGCGGGAAGCCGTTCTGCGCGAGCACCGAGGTGAAGTCCGTGAACAGGGTGGACGCCTGATGAGGCATCACGCGCGAGACGCCCAGGAGGACCTTGGAACTGCGGACCTCCTTGCCGAGCGTGGGCAGTGACGTTCCGGCGAGGGCGGAGCCGATCAGCCAGGCGACCAGCAGCATCGCCACGACATTGACGAGGGAGCCGCCGGTCGCGTCCAGGGCGCGCGCCGGCGACCACGTGATGTACCGGCGGAGTCTGTTGCCCAGGTGGGTGGTGAACGCCTGGCCAGCCGAGGCGCACACGATCACGATGATGACCGCGACGACGGCGGCCGTGGAGGAGACCTCCGAGCCTTCGGTCGCCTGGTCCCATATGAACGGCAGCAGGTACACGGCGGCGAGTCCGCCGCCCAGGAAACCGATCACCGACAGGATGCCGACGACGAAACCCTGGCGGTAGCCGATGACCGCGAACCACACGGCGCTGACCAGCAGCAGGATGTCCAGCACGTTCACTGTCTCTAGCCTCGCAGAATCGTCACCTGGCCCGTCGTCCGTCCGACGGGATCCGGGCCGGGCCGGAGCAGCGCAGCACGGGATGGAGCAGTCAGCCTGTCATGGGCGCCAGTCGAGCGGCACCTGTCTGGTCGGGTCCCACGGGCGCTCCCAGCCCGCGAAGTGCAGAATCCGGTCGATCACACCGGCCGTGAACCCCCAGACGAGAGCTGATTCGACCAGGAACGAGGGGCCGGGGTGGCCACTGGGGTACACGGTGGTCATCCGGTTGGCCGGGTCGGTGAGATCCGCCACGGGGACCGTGAACACCCGGGCGGTCTCGGCCGGGTCCACGACACCGACCGGGCTCGGTGCCCGCCACCAGCCGAGGACGGGCGTCACCACGAAGTCGCTCACGGGGATGTACAGCCGGGGCAGCACGCCGAAGAGCTGCACGCCCGCGGATCGAGCCCGGTCTCCTCCTCGGCCTCCCGCAGCGCGGCTCTGAGCGGCCCCGTGGTCGCCGGGTCACCGTCCTCGGGGTCCACGACGCCGCCGGGGAAGGACGGCTGGCCCGCGTGGGAGCGCAGGGTGCTGGAGCGCTCCATGAGGAGCAGCTCCGGCCCCCGTTCGCCCTCGCCGAAGAGGATCAGGACGGCGGACTGGCGGCCCTCACCGCTCTCGGGCGGCAGGAAGTGGCTCAGCTGCCGGGGCCGGATGGCCCGTGCCGCGCGAGCGACCGGGTCGAGCCACTCGGGCAGCCCTTCGGTGGTGACGGGGATCTGGTCCTGGGAGCACGCGCGCGAACGCTCGTCGGCGTGCCCGCCGCTTCCGGCGCCGGCGGACGCGCCCCGCCCGGCGGCCGGAGCGGACCGCGTGCTCTGTGCGTGCGTCATATGCACCCCCTCCGTCTCACAACGCCTGTCATCGACCATTTCGTTCCGGGGTCTTCTCGCTCGGTTCCGTCCTGCCCGGGCCGCGCCCGTCCCTCATTCGGCCCCGAGGGGCGGTGCCGGTTCGCCCGGGTAGTCGGGCGGCGGGCTGAGGCGCTGGCCCGGGTAACCGCCCAACTCGTACTTCAGGAGCTTCTTCGCCTTCTCCGGGTCCGTCTCCCCTTCACCGTAGGAGGGACAGAGCGGAGCGATCGGGCAGGCGCCGCACGCGGGCTTGCGTGAGTGGCAGACGCGGCGGCCGTGGAAGACCACACGGTGGGAGAGCATCGTCCACTCGCTCTTGGGGAAGATCGCGGCCACGTCCGCCTCGACCTTCTCCGGGTCCTCCCGGTCGGTCCATTTCCAGCGGCGGACCAAGCGGCCGAAATGCGTGTCCACCGTGATGCCGGGGACCCCGAACGCGTTGCCGAGAACGACGTTGGCGGTCTTGCGGCCCACCCCGGGCAGCGTGACGAGGTCGTCGAGCCGGCCGGGGACCTCTCCGCCGAAGTTGTCCCTGATCGCGGTCGAAAGTCCTATCAGCGACCTGGTCTTGGCGCGGAAGAAGCCGGTCGGCCGGATCAGCTCCTCCACCCTTTCCGGATCGGCCGCCGCCATGTCCTCGGGGGTCGGGTAGGCGGCGAACAGCGCGGGGGTGGTCTGGTTGACCCGCAGGTCCGTGGTCTGCGCCGAGAGCACGGTGGCGACGAGCAGCTCGAAGGGGTTGCGGAAGTCCAGCTCGGGGTGGGCGTACGGATACACCTCGGCGAGCTCGCGGTTGATCCGGCGGGCACGCCGCACCATCGCGAGACGCGATTCCGGTGCGGCCGGCTTCGTCGTCGTCCTCGTCATCTTCGCCTTCGTCGTCTTCACCGCGTCGCCTTCGTCGTCGTCACCTTCACCGCGTCGGCCGCGGGCTCGTCCGCAGCGCTTCCGTCCGGGCGTTTCATGGCATTATCGGAGCAATGCGCGATCCGTTCGCCCACAGCGGAATCAGGGCCTTCCGACACCCGATCAGCCCCTTCGGCCCGCGCTCCCACCGGCATTCTGGACACCCGGCCAGCCTAGGGCCCGGCACCGACATCCGCCCCGGTCACTGCGTATCCGCGCGCAATCGGCCCCCTGCCGCACGTACCGGCACGTACGTGCGTCAAACTGGTTTGTGATCGATCGCACTGTTTTGCCGTCCGGCATCATGGGGACCACGGTTCCCTGAACAGGCCGACAAGGAGAGATTTCGTGGACGACGTTCTGCGGCGCGCCCCGCTTTTCGCGGCGCTCGATGACGAGCAGGCCGCGGAGCTCCGCGCCTCGATGAGTGAGGTGACCCTCGCGCGCGGCGACGCGCTGTTCCACGAGGGCGACCCGGGTGACCGCCTTTACGTGGTCACCGAGGGCAAGGTGAAGCTCCACCGCACCTCCCCCGACGGACGCGAGAACATGCTGGCCGTCCTCGGTCCCGGCGAGCTGATCGGAGAGCTGTCGCTCTTCGACCCGGGCCCGCGCACGGCGACGGCGACGGCCCTGACCGAGGTCAAGCTGCTCGGCCTCGGCCACGGCGACCTCCAGCCCTGGCTGAACGCCCGCCCCGAGGTGGCCACCGCGCTCCTGCGCGCTGTCGCCCGGCGCCTGCGCAAGACCAACGACCAGATGTCCGACCTGGTCTTCTCCGACGTACCGGGCCGTGTCGCCCGTGCGCTCCTCGATCTGTCGCGCCGCTTCGGCGTGCAGTCCGACGAGGGCATTCACGTCGTGCACGACCTGACTCAGGAAGAGCTGGCCCAGCTGGTCGGCGCCTCCCGCGAGACGGTCAACAAGGCCCTCGCGGACTTCGCCGGACGCGGCTGGCTGCGCCTGGAGGCACGCGCCGTGATCCTGCTGGACGTGGAGCGGCTGGCGAAGCGCTCCCGCTGACGTGCCGCGAAGGGCCCCGCCGGATGGCGGGGCCCTTCGCGGGCGCCGCGGCCGGTGCTCCCTAGATGAGCCCGTGCTCGGTCAGGTACTCCAGCTGCGCCCGTACCGACAGTTCCGCCGCCGGCCACAGGGACCGGTCCACGTCCGCGTAGACGTGGGCCACCACCTGCGACGGCGACCGGTGTCCGGACTCCACCGCCGTCTCCACCTGGGCCATGCGGTGCGCACGGTGGGCGAGATAGAACTCGATCGCCCCCTGGGCGTCCTCCAGGACGGGACCGTGCCCCGGGAGGACGGTGTGCACCCCGTCGTCGACCGCCAGCGAGCGCAGCCGCCGCAGCGAGTCGAGGTAGTCGCCCAGCCGCCCGTCCGGATGGGCCACCATCGACGTACCGCGCCCCAGGACCGTGTCGCCGGTGAGTACCGCCCCGTCGGCCGGCAGGTGGAAGGAGAGCGAGTCCGCGGTGTGCCCGGGGGTCGGGACCACCCGGAGTTCGAGTCCGCCGGTGGTGATGACGTCGCCCGCCCCCAGCCCCTCGTCGCCCAGGCGCAGCGCCGCGTCCAGGGCGCGCACCTTCGTCCGGGTCAGCTCGGCGAAGCGGGCCGCGCCCTCCGCGTGGTCGGCGTGCCCGTGCGTGAGGAGAGTGAGCGCGACCCGCCGCCCGGCCCGTTCGGCGGTCTCGATCACCGCCCGCAGATGGCCTTCGTCCAGCGGGCCCGGGTCGATGACGACGGCCAGGCCCGAGTCCGGCTCGGCCACGATCCAGGTGTTGGTGCCGTCCAGGGTCATCACCGAGGCGTTCGGGGCGAGGACGTTCACGGTACGGGTGGTGGCGGGGCCGGAGAGGACTCCGCCCCGGGGCTGCCCCGGAAGTGCCGCCGCGTCGCTCACGCGCCCCCGCCTCCCGCGCCGCCGGCCGGGACGTGCTTGGTGAACTCCTCGTGCCCCGGCCAGCTGAGAACCAGCTCTTCGCCCTCCAGGCGGGCCTGTGCGAGTACGGGGGTCAGGTCCTGGGTATCTGCCGCCTCCAGGGCCTCGGCGGCCGTCCTGTACGGCCTGAGCGTCCGCAGCGTGGACACGGTGGGCGGCATCATCAGCAGTTCGCCCCTGTCGTAACCGTCCGCCGCCTCACCGGGTTCGATCCACACCGTCCGGTCGGCCTCGGTGGACGCGTTGCGGGTGCGCTGGCCCTCGGGGAGGGCCGCGACGAAGAACCAGGTGTCGTACCGGCGCGGTTCGAACTCCGGGGTGATCCAGCGCGCCCACGCGCCGAGCAGGTCGGAGCGGAGCAGCAGGCCGCGCCGGTCCAGGAACCGCGCGAAGGACAGCTCGCGGGCGACCAGTGCCTCGCGGTCGGCCTCCCACTCCGCGCCCGTCGTGTCGCTGACGACCGTGCCGGGCGTGGGCCCCGCCAGGAGGACGCCCGCCTCCTCGTACGTCTCGCGGACGGCCGCGCAGACGATGGCCTGCGCCTCGGTCGGCGTGGTGACGCCGAGCCGCCCTGCCCAGTGCTCCAGCGGAGGACCGGCCCAGCCGATCAGGTGGTCGTCGTCGCGCGGATCGACTCCGCCACCCGGATAGGCGTACGCGCCCCCGGCGAACGCCATCGAGGTACGGCGGCGGAGCATGTGCACGGCCGGCCCGCCCCCGGTGCCCTCGGCGCGGTCCCGGAGCAGCATGACGGTGGCGGCCCGCCTGGGCGTCGCGACCGTCAGCTCGCCCGCGGCGAGGGCCCGGATCCGGTCGGGCCATTCCGGTGGGTACCACTGACCATTGGACATGGCCGGAGGCTATCCGGAACCGTCCCGATGTTCGAGGGCCCCGGGTGGCCGTGCGTGGCCCTTACACACACGACGCCCGGGTGCACAGCGCACCGCCCCCACCCGCCCCATCCCCCGGCGCCCTTCCCCCATACACGCGCGATCCCGCCCGGTCACGCGGACCGGGCGGGATCATCCCTCGCATACGGGTACGGGTCAGTCCTCGACGAGCTCGACCTGGACCTCGATCTCCACCGGCGCGTCCAGCGGCAGCACCGCGACGCCCACGGCGCTGCGCGCGTGCACACCCTTGTCACCGAGGACCGCGCCCAGCAGCTCGCTCGCACCGTTGATCACGGCGGGCTGACCGGTGAAGTCGGAGGCGGAGGCGACGAAGCCCACGACCTTCACGACCCGGGCGATCCGGTCCAGGTCGCCCGCGACGGACTTCACGGCCGCCAGGGCGTTGAGCGCGCACGTCCTGGCCAGCTCCTTGGCCTCGTCAGGCGTGACCTCGGCGCCCACCTTGCCGGTCACCGCGAGCCTGCCCTCCACCATCGGCAGCTGACCGGAGGTGTAGACGTACACCCCGGACCGCACGGCCGGCTGGTACGAGGCCAGCGGCGGCACGACGTCCGGGAGCGTCAGACCCAGCTCGGCGAGGCGCGCTTCGACGGCGCCCGCCACTACGGCTTCTCCCGCTTCAGGTACGCCACGAGCTGCTCGGGGTTGTTCGGGCCGGGTACGACCTGGACGAGCTCCCAGCCGTCCTCGCCCCAGGTGTCCAGAATCTGCTTGGTCGCGTGCACGAGAAGGGGCACGGTCGCGTATTCCCACTTGGTCATAGGGGCGACTGTAATGCCTGGCACGTACGGTCTCGTGCGTAGCCCGGGCCCGACTGGTTAGGCTCCAGGACGTGAGCAGGTTCCAGGTCGTCAGCGGTAAGGGCGGTACCGGTAAGACCACGGTCGCCGCCGCCCTCGCGCTCGCCCTCGCGGCCGAGGGCAAGCGCACCCTCCTCGTCGAGGTCGAGGGCAGACAGGGCATCGCCCAGCTCTTCGAGTCGGAAGCCCTTCCCTACGAGGAGCGCAGGATCGCCGTCGCTCCGGGCGGTGGGGAGGTACATGCCCTGGCGATCGACGCCGAGCGCGCCCTCCTGGACTACCTCCAGATGTTCTACAAGCTGGGCAGCGCGGGACGTGCGCTCAAGAAGCTCGGCGCGATCGACTTCGCGACCACCATCGCACCGGGGGTGCGGGACGTCCTGCTGACCGGCAAGGCGTGCGAAGCCGTACGCCGCAAGGACAAGAAGGGGCGTTTCGTCTACGACCACGTGGTCATGGACGCGCCTCCCACCGGACGCATCACGCGCTTCCTCAACGTGAACGACGAGGTGGCCGGACTGGCGAGGATCGGCCCGATACACAATCAGGCGCAGGCGGTGATGCGGGTGCTGAAGTCCCCGGAGACCGCGGTCCACCTGGTGACGCTGCTGGAGGAGATGCCGGTCCAGGAGACCGCGGACGGCATCGCCGAACTCCGCGCGGCCGAGCTGCCGGTCGGCCGGGTCATCGTGAACATGGTGCGCCCCCACCTGCTGGACGAGGAGGCGCTGCTGACCGTCTCGGGTGCCCGCCGCAAGGAGATCGCCAAGACGCTGACCCGGGCGGGTGTGACCGGTGCAGCCGCGCTCGTACGGCCGCTGGTCGAGCAGGCGGCACAGCACGCGCAGCGGGTGTCGCTGGAGCGCGAGCAGCGCGCCGTACTGGCCGGACTGGGACTGCCCACGGCCGAGCTCCCGCTGCTCGGCGATGGCGTGGACCTCTCCGCGCTGCACGACCTGGCGGCCGAGCTCCGCAAACAGGGCGCAGGGGAAGAGGTGGGGTCATGACGCTCGGACCGGACGTCGCACCGGGACTGGACACGGACGCGCTCCTGGACGACCGGGACATCCGGATCGTCGTGTGCTGCGGGTCGGGCGGGGTCGGCAAGACCACGACGGCCGCCGCCCTCGGGGTACGGGCCGCCGAGCGCGGACGCAGGGCGGTGGTCCTCACCATCGACCCGGCCCGCCGCCTCGCGCAGTCCATGGGCATCGACCGGCTGGACAACGTCCCGCGCCGCGTCGAGGACATCGACGGCGCGAACGGCGGTGAGCTGCACGCCATGATGCTCGACATGAAGCGGACCTTCGACGAGACCGTCGAGGCGCACACCGACGCCGCCCGGGCCCGCGCGATCCTGGAGAACCCCTTCTACCAGTCCCTGTCGGCCGGCTTCGCGGGCACGCAGGAGTACATGGCCATGGAGAAACTGGGGCAGCTGAGGGCGCGCGACGAGTGGGACCTGATCATCGTCGACACGCCGCCCTCGCGCTCCGCGCTGGACTTCCTGGACGCGCCAAAGCGTCTCGGTTCGTTCCTGGACGGCAAGTTCATCCGGCTGTTGATGGCTCCGGCGAAGATCGGCGGCCGGGCCGGGATGAAGTTCCTCAATGTCGGCATGTCGATGATGACGGGGACGCTCGGCAAGCTGCTGGGCGGTCAGTTCCTCCAGGACGTACAGACCTTCGTCTCCGCCATGGACTCGATGTTCGGCGGGTTCCGCACCCGGGCGGACGCCACGTACAAGCTGCTCCAGGCCCCCGGCACGGCGTTCCTGGTCGTCGCGACGCCGGAGCGGGACGCACTGCGCGAGGCGGCGTACTTCGTGGAGCGGCTGGCCGCGGAGCAGATGCCCCTGGCCGGTCTGGTGCTCAACCGGGTCCACGACAGCGGGGCTTCCCGGCTGACCGCGGAGCGCGCCCTGTCCGCCGCCGAAAATCTTGAAGAGGGCGGCATTGTGGATCACACGACCGGGAAGGCTGGCCTCAGTGACCCGGTGGACCCGGCAGGCGTCTCCCCCGAAGCCGTCGGTACACCGCTGCCCCCAGACGGCCGCGACACGCCGACCGCGTCGCCCGATGCGAACGAGACCGGACATGACCAGGGCGAGACCGAGGACCGAAGCCAGGAAGAGCCGGACGATGAGGATGCCGCGCCCGCGTCGGCCGCGTACTCGGTCGAGCAGCTGACCGCGGGCCTGCTGCGGCTGCATGCCGAGCGCATGCAGGTCGTCGCGCGCGAGAAGCGCACCCGGGACTGCTTCACCGCACTCCACCCCGAGGTAGCCGTCACCGAAGTGGCCGCACTGCCCGGTGACGTACATGACCTCACGGGTCTTAGAGCCATCGGGGACCGGCTCGCGGCCGGTCCCGCTTCCGCTCCGGCCGGAGCTGCCTAGGCCCTGCCCGCCGGGCCGTCACCGCCGGAGACGGCCGTACCCCACCCCGCGGCTACCCCACGGCGGCGTACGTCTGGTGCAGTACGTCGTCCTCCAGGCCGACCGCCGCGGGCAGGATGCCCGTCGACTGCTCGTACTCGCTACGAGCGGTCTCCAGCAGGCGGCGCCATGACGTGACGGTGGGTCGTCGGCGCAGCAGTGCGCGGCGCTCCCGCTCCGTCATTCCCCCCCACACGCCGAATTCGACGCGGTTGTCCAGCGCGTCGGCCAGGCACTCGGTCCGCACCGGACAACCGGTGCACACCGCCTTGGCCCTGTTCTGCGCTGCCCCTTGTACGAACAATTCATCCGGATCGGTAGTGCGGCAGGCTGCCTGCGCACTCCAGTCGGTTACCCAGCCCATCCCGGCGCCGTCCTCTCCCGAATCGAGGCTCCCCCACGGCGGCGGCGGCATATTCACCGCCACCGGTTGAGGACGTTACGGAAGGTAGGGACAGCACAACACCCCCTTCGGGCCCAATCTTCGATGGCCCGAACGGACTATGCGTACGCGGCAGATCACCCAGAGGAGTGAGGTGGGGACATACGAGACCATCACCCCGAAAGGGGGACAGTGCACCCAAATCGCGATGGGCATTCCTTGACGCACAGGGTGAATTCGGGAATGCCAGGGGCCGCAGAGACGGTGCGTACGAAGATGGCTGGAACTGCACGGGGGTTGAAACAAATCCGGTCAGCTGTGACAGTTGAGAGCAGCTTAGGCCAACGCATATACGCCTGTCCGGCGAATGAGAACGTAGGCTGCCCCCATGCCAAAGAAGCGCTCGGGCGGGGGTCTCACGACGACCCAGCAGGCCGCCAAGTTCCTCGGTGTCGCCGCACTATCCGGAGCTGTCCTGGCAGGTATCGCACTGCCGGCAGCCGGAGTGCTCGGCCTCGCGGCCAAGGGGACGGTCGAGGGATTCGACGAAATCCCTTCCAACCTCAAGACGCCACCGCTCAGTCAGCGCACCACGATCCTGGACAGCGACGGCGGTCTCATCGCGACGGACTACTCCCGCGACCGGACCGTCGTCCCCCTCAAGGACATCTCCCCGTACATGCAGGACGCGATCATCGCGATCGAGGACTCCCGCTTCTACGAGCACGGAGCCGTGGACCTCAAGGGCATCCTGCGTGCGATGAACCGCAACGTGCAGGCGGGCGGGGCCGCGCAGGGCGCGTCGACCCTCACCCAGCAGTACGTCAAGAACGTCTTCGTGGAAGAGGCGGGTGACGACCAGGCGAAGGTCCTGGAGGCCACCCAGCAGACACTGGGCCGCAAGGTCCGCGAGCTCAAGTTCGCCATCCAGGTCGAAGAGGAGCTCGGCAAGAAGAAGATCCTGGAGAACTACCTCAACATCACGTTCTTCGGACAGCAGGCGTACGGCGTCGAGGCCGCGTCCCAGCGCTACTTCTCCAAGCCGGCCAAGGACCTGGAGCTCACGGAGGCAGCGCTGCTGGCCGGCATCGTCCAGTCGCCGAGCCGTTACGACCCGGTCAACGACGCGCAGGAGGCGACCAAGCGTCGCAACATCGTGCTGATGCGCATGGCGGCGACCAAGGCCGTCACTCAGGCCGAGGCCGACAAGGCCATGGCCTCCCCACTCGGCCTGAAGGTCAGTAAGCCCCGCAGCGGCTGCATCACCGCCGTCGAGGGGGCCGGCTTCTTCTGCGACTACGTCCGCAAGACGGTCCTGACCCACCCGGCCTTCGGCAAGACCGAGGCCGACCGGAAGAAGCTGTGGGACCTCGGCGGCCTGACCATCAAGACCACCCTGGACCCCAAGGCACAGGCGGCGGCCAACAAGGCGGCCACTTCCCACGTCTACAAGACCGACGGCGTCGCCGCCTCGGTCGTCCAGGTCCAGCCCGGCACCGGCAAGATCCTCTCGATGGGGCAGTCACGGCCGTACGGGCTCGACGGGACGAAGCACGAGACGGTGATGAACCTCGCCGTCGGCAGCAAGATGGGCGGCACGACCTACGGATTCCAGGTCGGCTCGACCTTCAAACCGATCACCGCGGCGGCCGCCCTGGAGAAGGGCATCAGCCCGACCCAGGTCTACGACGACCCGTGGAAGATCCAGATGGAGAAGAGCGACTACCTGACCTGCGCCGGCAGTCCCACCGGGTCGGACCGGTGGTCCGTGCAGAACGAGCTGAAGTCCGAGTTCGGTCCCTTCGACCTGACCAGCGCGCTGGGCAAGTCCATCAACACCTACTTCGCACGGCTGGAGCAGAAGGTCGGTCTGTGCGAGACCGTCACCATGGCGAAGAAGCTGGGGTACGAGGAAGGGACGGGCGTGAAGATCGGCGAGGACCCGTCGATCACGCTCGGCGGTGAGGAGAACACCCCGCTGGGCATGGCCTCCGCGTACGCCGCCTACGCCAACCGCGGCACGTACTGCTCCCCCGTCGCCATCGAGGCGGTCACCACCAGGGCCGGCAAGTCCCTGCCCGTCCCGAAGACCGACTGCGATCGGGCGATGAGCGAGACCACCGCCGACATGATCAACCAGATGCTCAAGGGTGTCGTCGAGGACGGCACCGGAACCCGGGCCGGACTCACCGACCGCGACAACGCGGGCAAGACCGGAACCACCGATGAGCGCAAGGACGCCTGGTTCGTCGGCTACACGCCGAACCTGTCCACCGCGGTCTGGGTCGGCGACGACGTCGGCGAGAAGCGCGGAATGTACAACATCACCATCGGCGGCCAGTACTACGACAAGGTCTGCGGTGGCTGCCTCCCCGGTCCGATCTGGCGGACCGCGATGACCGAGGTGCTGACCGCCGCCGAGACGCCCGCGTTCAACCCTGTCAAGGTCCCGCGCGGCAGCACCGAGGCCGGGAAGGTGGAGCCGGGCGACCCGGAGAGCGGGGACGGCGGCGGTGGGGACGAGCCCTTCGACGGCATCTCCTTCCCGCCCGGCCTCATCGGCGGCGGCGACGGCGGCCCGGGGAACGGCAACGGCGGCAACGGCGGCGGCCGAGGGAACGGCGCAGGCGGCCGGGGCTGACCTGACGGAACGGCCTGCGGGCTTCGGTGCGCGGGCTTCCGTGCACGGGCGGAATGTGAAGAGGGTGGTCCGGGTTCGTCCCGGGCCACCCTCTCCGCGTCGGCGTCGGCGCCTGGTCTGGTCTGGTCGCGGACGCCGAGTCGACGGGGGCTCGGCTCGTCGTGCGGGAGGGGGGACGCCACGTACTGACCCTCCCGCCGGAGGCACCGCACCACCTCCGCGCCGCAGGGCTCGTCAGGCTGCCGGCCCGGCGGGCTGTGCGCTGCGCCCGCTGGGACCCGCTGTGCCGTTCGCACAACGAACCGGACTGGGTGGGTCAGCCCGCGAGGAGCTTCTTCACCGTCGCGGCCACCCGGCCACCCTCGGCGAGGCCCGCCACCTTCGGGTTCACGATCTTCATGACGGCGCCCATCGCACGCGGCCCCTCGGCTCCGGCGGCCTTCGCCTCCTCCACCGCGGCGGTGACGATGTCCGTCAACTCCTCGTCCGTGAGCTGCTTGGGGAGGTACGCGTCGAGCAGCTCGCCCTCCAGCTTCTCCCGCTCCGCCTGCTCCTGCCGACCGCCCTGAGTGAACGCCTCGGCCGCCTCCCGGCGCTTCTTCGCCTCCCGGGCGATCACCTTCTGCACCTCGTCGTCGGAGAGTTCGCGCGCCGTCCTGCCGCTGACCTCCTCCTTGGTGATCGCGGTGAGGGTCAACCGGAGGGTGGACGAGGTGAGCTCGTCACGCGCCTTCATGGCCGTGGTGAGGTCTTCCTTGAGCTTGGACTTGAGCGTGGTCATGCGGCGATTGTGACAGGTACGGGGCACCCGCCGCCCGCTCGTTTTCCTGTCGCGGCACCGTGTCTGCGACGATGGGCCCATGCGCGCACGCTACGGAGTACCCCTGAAAGTCACGGCTGTCGGCGCTGCGGTCGGCGTCGCCGGTCTCGCCTACGCGGCCGGGTTCGAGGCCCGCTCGTTCCGCTTGCGGCGGATCACCGTCCCCGTACTCCCGCAGGGAGCACGACCGTTGCGCGTCCTCCAGGTCTCCGACATCCACATGGTGTCCGGCCAGCGCAAGAAGCGGGCCTGGCTGCAGTCGCTGGCGGGTCTGCGTCCGGACTTCGTCGTGAACACCGGTGACAACCTGTCCGACCCGGACGCCGTCCCCGAGGTACTCGACGCGCTCGGTCCCCTGATGGAGTTCCCCGGCGTCTACGTCTTCGGCTCCAACGACTACTACGGGCCCAAGCTGCGTAACCCCGCCCGGTACCTGTTCGAGAAGATGCAGGGCGCCCACGGCCTCAACGGCAACGCCCCCGCGGTGGGTGTCGCCCACAACCCGTGGGAGCCGATGCGGGACGCCTTCGACGCGGCCGGCTGGCTGGGCCTGTCCAACACACGCGGGCGGCTGAGCCTCGACGGCCTGGAGATCGCGTTCACCGGCCTCGACGACCCGCACATCAAGCGCGACCGTTACGCGGAGGTCGCGGGCGGCCCCGAAACCGGGGCGGACCTCTCCATCGGCGTGGTCCACGCCCCGTACCTGCGCTCCCTGGACGCGTTCACGGCCGACGGCTACCCGCTGATCCTGGCGGGCCACACCCACGGCGGCCAGCTCTGCATCCCCTTCTACGGGGCGCTCGTCACCAACTGCGACCTCGACACGGACCGGGTCAAGGGCCTCTCCACCCACACGGTCGAAGACCGCCGCTCCTACCTGCACGTCTCGGCGGGCTGCGGCACCAACCGCTACACCCCGGTCCGCTTCGCCTGCCCCCCCGAGGCCACGCTGCTGACGCTGACACCCCGCGACTGACGTACGGCGGAGGGTCAGGTGCCCGGCCGCCTCAGCGGCCCTGAGGCCGCCCACGCCCGCCGAAACCGGATTTCGCCTCCGGCCGCGGGTGGGCTAAAGTAATCGATGTCGCCGGGAGACCGCGCGGCATCGGGGTGTAGCGCAGCTTGGCAGCGCGCTTCGTTCGGGACGAAGAGGTCGTGGGTTCAAATCCCGCCACCCCGACAGCTGAGTAGCAGGTCAGAGGGCCCTTACCGAATTGGTAAGGGCCCTCTGGCGTTGTTGTGTGTCTATCTGCGTGACTATCGCTTCCTGCGTGCCTACGGCTTCCGTGGGTCCGCGCCAAAGATGCCGTCCATGACGACGGCGCCCGTCTGGATCACCGGCCTGATCTGCTTCCGGTAGACCTCCTCGGTCACGGCCGTCCCCGAGTGACCGACGAGCCGGGAGATCTCCTCCAGAGGGACGCCACGGTCGGAGAGCAGGGATACGAAGCTGTGGCGCAGCTCCCGAGGCGTCCACTCGTCCGCGTCGCTTCCGCCGACGTCTTTGAGTGCCTGTCGGAAGGCGCGCCGGCCGTTGGTAGCGTCGAGCGGCTTACCGACGGCCGAGGAGAAGACGAGCCCGTGTTCCTCCCACTCGTCGCCGGCGGCAGGCCGGTCACAGCCCTGATCCACGTGCTGCCGCCAGAGGGCATCGATACGCGTGACGGCAGGGCGAGCGTGCGCCGGGACCTGCGGGTCTTGGTGTCGCCGCTCCGCCTGGCGGATGTAGGTGGTGAAGCGGGCCCGGAGTGCGCCTGCGTGAGCGTTCCAGAGGAGCGCGGTGTGGTAGTCGCTGCGGTCGGGGTTGAGCAGCGTGCCGAGAGCGGGGGCGCGGCGTCCTCGTGGGGGCGTCCTCGAGTGGACCGCACGGCGTCATCAACGGTCAGGCCGAGAGGCAGAGCGTCGGCTGTTGTTCGGTCCGAGGCATCCTCAACAGCGGCCAGGAGCTGCCTTACCGCAGGGAAACCCGGAGGTATGGGTCAGCTGCTCCAGTGACGGGCGTAAAGGGCGCGAGCTTCGCGAAGATTTGTGACCGTGTTCTCCTCGACGGCATCCAGCGACGGGGCATAGGAATTGTTGGTGTGGGCCCAGACGAGGTGCACCAGGGCGTAGGCCGCGAGAAACAGGTAATGCGGGTGCGTGTAGGTCTTTATGCTTGCGGCGCTGCTGTAGAAGGGAGAGAAGGACTCCCCGTGGTACCGCTCGTTGCGAACGGTATAAAGGAGCCCGCAAAGCAGGATACGCATCCGGGCATGAAGCGAGAGGCTGATCTGCGTTTCTGCGACGTCCAGGGTTTCTCCGTTCAGGGCCCGGCGGAGCAGCATGGCCCCGCGACGAGCCGTATCAGTGTCCGGGGCGGCATATCTTTTCTCGACGAGAGCGAGGAAAGCTTCGATTTCTGAGGGCAGAACGTCTCCGACACCGTAGCTTTTTGCTAGCCTCATACGGGCGCGACCGCTACTTTCGACTGGCTCTCGGGTGATGAGCCGCTTGAAGAGGTATCCGCACGTCTGACTTGGAATATCAGCGAGTAGAATTTCCGTGACTGAGCAGGAAAGTCGCGAATCGGCACTCAACTGACCCAGCGTGTCAGTGATGTTTCGTCGTCGCCCCAAGTGAGAAGGCAACCACATACTGGCACTCCTTTCGAGCACCTTCCACACTGAGTCGAAGGCAATATCAGGACGTCGAGGAAGGGCATCGAAGGCTTCCAACAAGAAGGAAACCTGCGTGTTGTACCAAATGTCATCCGAATAAGTAAGCGGGAGCGGGATGAAGAACCTGGAATTCGCTCGCGCCACCCGCTCGGCGAACTGCTCCTCGACGAGCAGGCGACGGCGCTCTTCCAAGATCCCGGATTGACTCCACTCGGTGATGATGTCGATTCGCTCGCGCCGCTGGCGGGACCGCCCTTGTGGATTCATCGAACTTCCCTCTCCCCATCTCTCTCCTTGAACGGGCTGACCCTCCACAACGGACCGGCACCGGGGAAGCGGCCACCAACCGACGCGGGCCACGCACATCGTAGATCCCAGGCCGGTTGGCCAGGGACGGAATGGAGCAAAGCTCTACATTGAGCAGTTTGGCCCTAAAGCCTCTCTGTCAGAACGAGAGCTACGACGGTCCGTCGACGACCTTGCCGCAAGTGTTCTCAAGGATCAGAAGGGCTGAGGCCGGAGCGGATAGCAGGGGTTCAGTGCGCTGGAGCCGTACTCATCTGAGTGTCTAACTGCGTGACAACGCCACCAGACAGCGGCGGACGAGCGCGGACACCCACGGACCATCGCAGCAGTGGGAAGGTGTATCAGCCAAAGGTCGAGCCCTCACCCAAGTTGCTTCGGAATGAAGAGGTCGTGGGTTCTAATCTCGCCACCCCGACAGCTTCAAGACCAGGTCAGGCCCCTGAGTGGTTACCGGGGCGTCTTGGGAGCCGAGTCCGCATGTGACTCCCTGCGAGAGAGTCCGACTTACAGAGTTGAAGGCATACGACAGGACCCATTGGGCCCAGCGGAGGGTGTCGGGGCTGATGTGGAGGACGGTGCTGCGCACAACCTGCCGGTACTCCAGCGCCTCGTTGAGCTCCTGCCGTTCTCGGACGATCGCTAGGCTGCTCCAGCTGAGGCCGGGGAGCGTGTCAGCGACGGCGTCGTAGAGAAGTCCGTCGTCTCATCAAACCGGCCAGCGAGCCTCGGCCGCAGCGCCTCCCACCTTGTCTGGGAGTTACGCCTCCCTGCCCGTCTTTCTCTCCGCATGCGCGGATCACCGGTGAGCTACCCTGCGCGCATGTGCGGACAGTTCACCGGCTGGCCGGAGCAGGCCATGGACGTGTTGTGGCAGCTCCAGGGCGAACCGACCCACGCGACCCGCGAGCGCTACCGCGCGGACCGCGAACGCCTGGTCCGGCAGCCGATGATCGCCCTGCTCAACGAGGTCGCGGACACCGACCCCCGCTACGAGGACTTCTCCGTCTGGCACTACCGCACCGACTCCTGGTGGTGGCAGCACCAGAGCGCGGTGATCCGGCTCGGCCGAAAGGTCGAGATCGGTCTCCGGTTCTCCTTGGACGGCCTGCGGATCCAGGGCGCCTGGTGGTACCCCGATCCCGGCCAGGTGGACATGTTCCGCAAAGCCGTGGCCTCCGAGGGGAGCGGCCACGAACTGTCCGCCATCGTCGAGGACGTGCGGAAGAAGGGCTACGACATCTCCGGGACGTGATGAAACGCCCCCCGCGCGGCTATCCGGCGGACCATTCCCGTACGGACCTGCTGCGCCACCGTTCGCTGATCGCCGCTCGCCCTCTCGGCTGCGAGGAGTGGCTGCACACACCCGAGGCGGTCGCCCGGGTCCTCTCAGCCGCCGCCGACCTGGACGCCCTGCTGATGTGGCTGGTCCGCAACGTGAAGCGCGCCCCCTGACCTTACGAGGGCGCCACGCGGCACGGGAGGGAATCACACCCGTGCCGCCGACCTCGCGCTCGGAAGGCGATGCGCACCTTCAGCGCCGACCGGTCGTCCATCGTCGGGGGCGCGGATGGGTCTGCCCGCTCTTCCTCGGCGCAGCCGAGCATCGTGGCTGGACGAGGGGCATCACCCGCTGGGAGCCGCCATGGACATTCCCGCCGTAGCCGTCAGTGTTCGCTTCCCGGATGGCAAGTTGGTCCAGGAGGCGCTCCCGTAGCCCATCGGAAGGCGGCCGGGCAGGGCTGGTGCTGTACTGGTAATGCAGCGTTATTCCACCTCTGGGGGCGCCATGTGCCCTTCGCCGCCACCTGAATCGAACGCCTGGCGCGACCAACCCTGGCGCCCCGGCCCGGGAAGCCCGCGCGGTCCCAGACGGCCCAAACGCCTCAAGCATCCCTGGATGACCGCACTCCTGGTGATCGTCGGTCTTCTCTTGGGCCTGGGCGGCCTCGGGGCGCTGCTCGGGGAGGACCAGGAGCGCCCTTCCGGCACGGCTACGCCGACGCAGACCTCCGCAACTCAGGCGCCCGACGAACCTCATCGCGACTCCGGAGACATGACGAAGGCGCCCGCCGAGACCTCCGATGGTCCGACGGCCACACCAACGCAGAAGCCGAAGCCATCCTCAACAGCTCCGTCGGGCGTGACGGTGCTGCGCATCATCGACGGTGACACCCTCGAGGTACGCGGCGACGGCCGGGTTCTGCCAAAGGACACCGTGGCCCGGGTGCGGCTTCTAGAGATCGACACCCCGGAACGTGGTGCCTGTTTCGCCGACGACGCCACCGCCCGCACTGCCACACTCCTGCCGCCGGGCAGCCGCATCCGCGCCGAACGTGACGCCGAACTCACCGACCCCTATGACCGGTACCTGCTCTACGTGTGGAACGAGCAAGAAACCTTCGTCAACGAGTCCCTCGTCCGCAGCGGTCACGCCAAGGCGGTCCTCTACCCGCCCAACGACAAGTACTGGCCCAGGATCTCTGACGCGGAGGACGCCGCCCGGCAGGTAGGAGCCGGCCTGTGGACGGCCTGCCCCGAACAGCCGGAGACCTCCATCGCTCCCCCTGACACGAACGAGTCGCCTGCCCCGGACACCCCGACACGCCTAGACCTCCCGGACGGTCCTCCCGCTGGTGTCCCCGACGTGGACTGCTCGGACCTCTCAGGCCCCGTCTGGGTCGGCCCCGACGACCCGCATCGCCTTGACCGGGACGGTGACGGCATCGGCTGCGACGCCAACTGATCCGCCCGCCACCGCGCGCCGACGCTGCACGAGTTCGGCCGACTGATCACCAGGGTTGTCGGTCACACGGTCCGGAAAGGGGAACCGGGAGCTGAGACCATTCGCCGTCTTCTCGCCCACAGGCACTTGCCCTCCGACATAGGGACATGTCATACGCAGCGGCAGTCGACCTCAGGGGACATACCTGCCGGATCCCGAAGAAACCCCGTGTGCACGATAAGCAGAGTGCTGAATAGTCACCGCATGGATGCGATTGACGCCGCGCGTGCCGTTGTAGAGGAACACCACCCTGACGTCCGTGCTGCGTTCCTGTGAGGCAGCGTCCTGACGGGCCGCCGCACGGCGATGTCGGACCTCGACATCGTGGTGCTCCTCCACGGCGGGTCGGACATCGCGCGTACGCGTGCTGAAGGGCTCAGACGGCCCCTTCGAATGCGCGACCGGGCGGGCCGTCAAAAGCCGAAGCCGGCCGACGACCGCGCGGTACCCCCGCAACGCCCATAGCTGTCAGGACATGCCCTTGCTCTGTCGTTCCTTGCGGACGACGAACTCGGTCAGGTGGCACTTCCGTATTAGCGCGGAGACCGAGGCCGGAGCGACAGTTGATCAGCTGCTCGATGGCGGCCAGGCACAGCGCCTTGCTGACCGTCACATCACTGCTGAGCTTGGTGGTGGTCAGCATCGGTTGCCCCGTCTGCTCCCGGACCGGTTCGGCGTTTCGGTGATTCGGCGAGACAGCCCTCGTGGGGGACCCCGCCCACGTACGCTCTGGGCGTCCGACGCACAGCGCCGGGCGCTCAAGGGGGCACCGTGGATCATCTCTTCACCGTCGATGGCCGGACGGCCACGCCGATATCGCGCACCGGGCTCGCCGCCGAGAGCCTGCTGGAGCGGCAGCATCTCCAGGAGTGGGTGATCGCCCATCCCCACGTGCTCGGGGAGTCGGTGCTCGTGATCACCTCGGAGTACGACCGGTGGGCCGACGCCGACGGGGTTCCGGCCCGTGACCGGCTGGATGTGCTGGGGCTGGATGCGACCGGGCGGCTCGTCGTGGTGGAGCTGAAGCGCGGCACGGCAGATCGGGACGTGCATCTCCAGGCGATCACCTACGCCGCCCTGGTGTCCCGCTTCGACCTCCACACTCTCGCCCAGGCGCACCGCGACTTCCTGTCGCACCGGGGGCAGGCCCTCGACGCCGACATGTGCAAGCAGCGTCTGCTGGACCACGTGGACGGGGAGTGGAGCCCGGCGTTGCTCCAACGGCCCCGGCAGGTGATCATCGCCGCCGACTTCCCCAAGCAGGTCACACACTCCGTGGTCTGGCTGTCGGAGATGGGCATCGACATCGACCTCGTCCAGGTCGGCCTTTGGCGGGTGGAGGGGAGTCTCGTCGCCGGGTTCACCAAGGTCTACCCGACCCCGGAGGTCGAGGAGTTCACGCTCGCCCCCGCCCGGGTCGAAGGCGAGGCGGTGGCCAAAAAGCTGCAGGAGCGCTCACGTTCACGCAATGCCGTCCATGTGCTCGTCGGTGCGGGCCTGCTGCCTGACGGAACCAGGCTGCTGATGACACCGCGCCACGGCGTGACGGATGCCATCCGCACCGAGATCCGGTCATGGGTGGCGCAGGACACCGCCCGAGCTGCCGCCACCTGGGCCAATGACACCGCCAAGCCTCTGGTCTGGGACGCTGACAGAGCCTCCTACTCCCCTACCGGGCTGGCCAACCACATCTTCACGAGCGTGACCGGTCGCAGTGTGGACGGCATACAGGGAACGACGTGGTGGGACGTGGACACCGCCCAGGTGCCCGCCGGCATCGACCCCGAAGCATGGGCCACGCTGGCAGGTTCCGACCTCACCGCTCTGGCCAAACAGCTCAGCGGCACCCGCAAGGACTGGACCGGGCTGCACACTCTGCTCAGCGGTGTCCCGGCCGGACGGTGGACCACCTACGGGGACCTGGCGGCGGTGGTCGGGAGCCATGCCGTCCCCATAGGCCAGCACCTCAGTTCCTGCGGCCGATGCCCCAACCCCTGGCGCGTCCTCACGGCCGCGGGGAAGGTCAGCTCCGGCTTCCGATGGCCTGATCCCTCGCGCACGGACACTGCCCTGTCCGTGCTGATCGGGGAAGGCGTGCGCTTCGACGGGGAGGCCGCCGACCCGGACCAGCGCCTGCGCGAGGACGAGTTCCGGCGACTCCTCGACGGCTAGGAGCCCTATGAGGCTCTCAGCCCGTCGTTGACCGCTCCCCCGCTCAGGCGCCAGCGCCGCCGAAGCGCTCCCGGTAGGACTCCAGGTCCTCCTCCGTGATCTTCGCGAAGAGGACCGGCGGGATCGTGAACGGCGTGCCGGCCGGGACCGAGACCAGGGACTTCGCCTCTTCAGGCGCCACCCAGGTCGCGGAGTCGGCGGCCAGGGCGAAGGCGCCCCGCATGGCGGCCGCCGAGGCCGGGATGAAGGGCTCGGAGACGATCGCGTACAGGTGGATCAGGTTCATCGCGGTACGCAGGGTCAGGGCCGCGCCGTCCGGGTCGGTCTTGATCTCCAGCCAGGGGGCCTTCTCCTCCAGGTAGGAGTTGCCGGCCGACCACAGGGCCCGCAACGCCGCACCGGCCTTGCGGTACTGGAGGGCTTCCATGTGCTCCTCGTACTCGGCCAGGAGGCGCGCGATCTCCTCGCCGAGCTCCGCCTCGACCTCGCCCGCCTCGTTGCCGGCGGGAACCTCGTCCCCGAAGCGCTTGCGGGAGAAGGACAGCACGCGGTTGACGAAGTTGCCGAGGGTGTCGGCCAGGTCCTTGTTGACTGTGGCGGCGAAGTGCTCCCAGGTGAAGGAGGAATCGTCGGACTCGGGGGCGTTGGCGATCAGGAAGTAGCGCCAGTAGTCCGCCGGAAGCGCGTCCAGCGCGGCGTCGGTGAAGATGCCCCGCTTCTGCGAGGTGGAGAACTTACCTCCGTAGTACGTCAGCCAGTTGAAGCCCTTGACGACGTCGACCTTCTTCCACGGTTCGCGTACGCCCAGCTGGGTGGCGGGGAACATCACCGTGTGGAACGGGACGTTGTCCTTCGCCATGAACTGGGTATAGCGGACCGTGCCGTCGGCCTCGTACCACCACGACTTCCAATCGCGGCTCTCACCGTCCAGGGCGGCGTCCGACCACTCCTTCGTCGCGCCGATGTACTCGATCGGGGCGTCGAACCAGACGTAGAAGACCTTGCCCTCGGCCGCCAGCTCCGGCCAGGTGTCCGCCGGAACCGGAACGCCCCAGTCCAGGTCGCGGGTGATCGCCCGGTCGTGCAGGCCCTCGGTCAGCCACTTGCGGGCGATGGAGGACGACAGTTGCGGCCAGTCGGCCTCATGCCGGGTCACCCATGCCTCGACCTCGTGCTGGAGCTTCGACTGGAGCAGGAACAGGTGCTTGGTCTCGCGGACCTCCAGCTCCGTGGAGCCGCTGATCGCCGAGCGCGGGTCCAGCAGGTCGGTCGGGTCCAGGACGCGGGTGCAGTTCTCGCACTGGTCGCCGCGCGCCTTGTCGTAACCGCAGTGCGGGCAGGTCCCCTCGACGTAACGGTCAGGGAGGAAACGGCCGTCGACCGGGGAGTAGACCTGCCGGATCGCCCGCTCCTCGATGAAGCCGTTCTCCTTCAGCCTCCGTGCGAAGTGCTGGGTGATCTCGGCGTTCTGCTGCGAGGAACTGCGCCCAAAATAGTCGAACGTCAGCTCGAAACCGTCATACACAGCCTTCTGGTCGTTGTGCGCCTGCGCGCAGAACTCCGCCACCGGGACCCCGGCGGCCTTGGCCGCCAGCTCGGCGGGCGTCCCGTGCTCGTCGGTCGCGCAGATGTACAGGACGTCGTGACCACGCTGGCGGAGGTACCGGGAGTACACGTCCGCCGGAAGCATCGACCCGACCATGTTGCCCAGGTGCTTGATCCCGTTGATATACGGAAGCGCGCTGGTTACCAGGTGTCGAGCCATCCTTGGATGCTCCATTTCATACGGCGCCGGTGACAGTGCCACGGCGGGCCCAGGTGGGGAGGGTGCAGCGGGCACGACCGCTCAGGTCGCGCAATCGGTCACGCGTGGTGAGGTCGGCTCTGCAAGCCGCCGCAATCGTATGGCACCCGGGTGCCGCCCCGGCGAGCCGTTTTGTCCCTCGGCCAAGCCCGTGCGGAAACGCGCTCGGCCGTCCGAGACAGGCGGCCAAGCGAGTCTCGGACGGCCGAGGTGGTCCTCATATTAGGCCCGTATGTCCATGGCTACCCATCCCCCTCTTCATGCGAGGCCCTGGAGACGGTCCGCATGATCCGGGGAGCAACTTCCAGCAGGGCACGACCGTCCGGCTCGGATTTCACCCTTGCGATCGGGAAGTCCCGGCGCCTCGCGCCGCCCAGACTTCGCTTCGGCCCGTGTTATCGGCGTACATGCAGGAGGGCGTCGAGGACGCGCACGGGCGACGTGGGACACATCGACAAGCGTGCAGTGAGTGCCGCGCCCCACTGCTCCGTCAGGCCGAGCAGGAGGAGCTTGCGCATGTCAGGGGTGACGGGAGCATAGCGTTTCGACCAAGGCCGCCTGCTCCTGAGATCGGAGAGGTCCAGGGAGCGCCGGGCTGCTGTCTCGTCGAGCAGTTGCGAGACCGTATAGTCCGCGCCCGGCTCATGGCGCGTATACGACCAGGTTCCAGGCCCGCACGCCAACCCTTTACAGCAGTGCAGCCGTGTGCGACATCAGCCGGCCCGTCTTCGGGTGGATCCGTTTGCCGAGCATCTTGACTGCGGAGACGGTCAGGCCGGTCTCCTCCTTGGTGTCGCGCACAGCGGCGCCCTCGCATGACTCGCCAGGCTCAACCTCGCCAGCAGGGAATTGCCAGGAGAGCTGCCCCTCACTGACCCGGCGGCGCACCGTGAGGACCCGTCCCTCGTGGACGACGATCGCTGCGGCGATGCCCGGTCGCTTCTCCGCGTTCTGTTGCCTCACGTATGCCTTCCAAGAGCGTCGCCCGACGGGAGATGTAACAGCAGTAGATGCAGGATTACTTCGAAGCAAGCAACTCCGAAACCTCCCGGGCGCACCCCCACGACAGCGTGACGCCGGCTCCTCCATGCCCGTAGTTGTGCACGACCAGGACTCCCTCCTGTCGCTCCGCCTCCACGCGGACCGTGGAACGGGTCGGCCGAGCGCCGATCCGGTGCTCCAGGACGCGGGCATGGGAGAGGCGGGGTTCGACCTCGGCACATCGGGCGAGGATGCGGGCCGCCGCCGTCTCGTCTGGGGCCAGGTCGCCTTCGTCTTCGATGGCTGTTCCGCCCAGGACGACAGTCTCTCCATGCGGATAGAAGCACAGCAGATCCGGTGAAGTGCCGGTGTCCTCGGAGAAGAACTCGGTAAGCCCAGGGTTGGCAACGACTACGTGCTGGCCGCGAATCGGCCGCAGCTCCGAATCCACAGCCAGGTCACGGGCTCCCAAGCCCGCGCAGTTGACGATCACAGGGGTCGGGCCAACGTCCGCGAGCGAGGCCAGACGTCGCTGCTCGACCGTACCGCCGCCCGCTCGCAGCCGGTGCAGGAGATAGTCGAGATAGGCGGGCATGTCGATCAGCGGCACCGTGAACTGGTACCCGGCCGTGAACCCGTCCGGCAGTTCGGTCGGCTCGCACGGCCGGAACTCAGGCAGCGTGGTGGCCCAATCCGGTGGGGCCTCGGCAGTGCGGGACGCCTCGATGCCCCTGCTGAGCCGGACGCCTGTGACCTGGTTCCTCGGCCAGCTCCCGGAAAATCTCCAGGGACCGATTTCCCCACCGGTCAACCTTGTCCTTCGGCTCTACCAGATACGGGCCCCACATCGCGCCAGCGGCCAGCGAGGTGACACCGGGCACCTGCTCGGCGATCACGTGCACCGATAACCCGGCCTCGGCGAGAACGACGGCGGTGGTCAGTCCTGCCACTCCAGCCCCGACAACGACAACGCGCTCCCCTGCGGTCATGATCTCGACCCTAACGGCCGGGTGGCATCGACGGAGCGTGTCGGGCGAGTGCGTCTTCGAGGACTGGCAGGAAGCTGCGGACGTGCGGGTTGCGCTGGCGGCGGCGAAGGTCCACAGCAAGCTGGTGGAGTAGCGCCGCGCTCCTCGGCGAACGTACGGCGTCGAGGCGGTCAGCCGCGATCTGGCCGATCTCACAGGCCGCCTCCAGGTCTCCGTGGGCACTATGCCCCAAGGCCAGCCAGGCGCCCTCGAACATGGCCCTGCGCTGGCGACCCACTCCAGCATGGCGCTCAACGGCAGCGTGGAAGCGGCGGGCGCCGCAGAGGACGAGAAGAGGAAGGAGAAGGAACTCGACGCCCTGCGACGCAAGCCGAAACTCCAGGCAATAGCCGCGAAGGAAGTTGGCTCTCTTCGTCTGACCCCCTGGCAAGTGCTCCACACGCTGGGGCGGGCAGTGGCTCTCGCCCGGCGAGGGGCAGGTCGCGGACTCGCCGAGCACTGGGGAAGCCTGAAGTACAGCCAAGCCCTGACCGGGGGTTCGGACGCCTACATGAAGCTCTCTGGCGAGGGCCGCGAAACAGCGGACTACTACAAGGCCCTCGAGTCGGACGAACTCTGGATCGGCTTCGCTCTCATGCTGGCCAAGCAGATCCTGAGCCGTCGATATCCGCGGCACATCGTTTCGATCATTCCGGCCGACACGACCTTGCGAGCAGTCTGGGCTCTGACCAGTAGGGACAAGGGGCCCCGAGCCGGCTATCGGTACCGTCCGCGATTCTTCGCCGAGGTCTGGAAACCCGGAGAGGCGTCGCGAGTTTTCCCGATCGAGTGCAAGGGCAACCACAGTAACGCCACCGTGTCTCACGACCAGCTCGCCTCCGCCTCAGCGCACGTGGAGGCGGTGCACCTCGGATCGTGGAACGAGACGCCGAGCCTGGTATTCAGCACGGAGCTGCTCGTGGAGGGCCCCTCACCATCCACGCTCTGCATTCCGCTGAAAAGGACGGTCAACTGAATCACCCTGCGGAACAGAGCAACAGGAGCTTGGACCATTTCATCCAGGACGCAAACTTCTTCCCCGGGATCCAGAGGCCAGACGAAGACGACAGGAAACCACAGACCGAGCCGGGCTTCCACGTCACGCCGGATCGGCGCGATTGGTTCCGGCATGTCCTCGCACGTACCGAAGCCGCTGGACTGACCGCCTTCGCCGGCGACGGCGAGGCCACAGTCCAGTACCTCACCAAGCGGCAGGGCGGTCGTCACTTCACCGGCTTCGCGCACGCGGCCACAGGCAGTGTTCAGGATGCGCGAGAGAAGCTCCTCGGTATTCAGTTCGTCGGCACAGACCATGTCTTCCGTCTGAACAGAACACGTGTTGAGGCGTTCTCCGGGGTCGCTGAAGACCTCTTCCGTCACCTCGAAGAAGGTAGGGTGGAGCAGTATCGCCGCGAGGTTTACGCCCTGCGGAATGCCTGGCCCGTCGACACATGGGACAGCAGGTGGCGCGGACCGGTCTCGATGAATCCTGACGGATCTGTGCTCGCCATGAGGGTGCTGGCCTCGTGAGGAATCTGGGAGCCGTTTGAGAGCCGACCCGCTCCCGAAGACCGCGCGGCACCACGGCATACCACCCGGCGCCGAACCTCTGACCAGGCAAAACACCGTCCGCCCAGATGGTGACCCCACCCGACCCTCATTCGAGACGAAGAGGTCGGGGTGCAAGTACTGCCACCCCGACAGCTGTAACACCAGGTCAGGGGCCTCATCTGCGAGAATGGGCCAGGCCCCTGACTCGTCCCTGGGCCCTCTGAGAACACTTGAGGCCACTAGGGAACGGAGCTTCCCCAGGCCGTATGCGCCTTCGTTTGGCGGGGTCAGCTTGGGCAGGTGGGGCGGCCGGAGCCGGCGGGGGCGTCTCCGCAGTTGTCGGGCTGCAGCGCCGATTCCGCCCTTCGATCATCCGATCCGCCTCGCCGGAAAGTGCGGCCCTTCCTCGCGTGAGGGCCGTACTCCGGAGGTCAGCGCATACCGCGAGCGGCGCCGGCGGGTGGGTCAGCGGTCCGTGGTGTACCAAGGTGCCGCGTCCTGCGGGCCTGGCATGTGAGCGTCCAGTGCCGCGTAGACCGCGGATACGGTGTCCGCGGTCAGGTGCGGGGTCTCCGGGAGGCTCGTGTCCTGGAGTCCGGCCTGCGTGTCCCCGATGATCTCCTTCACCACCTCCGGTTGTCGGCCGTCCCAGCCGGAGAGGGTTCTGGCGAGGAGCGCGGAGCGCCCTGACGCGCCGAGGACGGCGACAAGCAGATGTTCCACGTTCACGACGGGGTGCCCCGCCGCGCGTGCGATGGCGGCGGCGCTCCGCAGGAGTTCGAAGACGCTCTCATCCGGTGTCGCCCGTAGCGCGGGCACAGGGTTCTTGGCCGCCCGTCCGAACGCGGCGAGCTCGTAAGGGCGTACGAGGATCAGCGCGATGAGACGGCGGGGCTTGGGCAGTTCCTCCGCGAAGCCGTGGGTGGCGAGCTTGACCATGAGACCGTTCCCGGTGAGGACGTGCCGCCCGGCAGTCGCCGAGTCCTTGGCGGCGTCGTCCAGCAGCTCCAGCAGACCAGCGTGGACATACCGCCGTCGGCTCGGCGGTAGCCAGGTGGGCGCGTTCACGTCTCCGTAGGCCCCCATGGCCAGGTGTCCGCCCCAGTGCACCGGGGCTCCCTCCCGGCCGGTGGAGCGCCATCGCCCCAGCTGCTCGATCTGCACTTCTCGCAGTGCTTCACCGAGCTCACGGCGTTCCAGCAGGGCCGTCAGCAGGTGCCGGTCGATCACCTCGCCGCCACCCACCTCGGCGCCGTGGTCCTCCTCGCCGCCACCCACCACGCCGCCGCCCTCCTCGCCACCTCCCACCTCGCCGTCGTCAGCGCCGGCCGAATCGATGACGGGATGGCTGGTGACGACGAGGCGCTCGGACCCGGCCCAGAGCATCGCCGGTGCCAGGACCAGCCACTCCCCGGCAGAGACGTTCCGTAGATCGGAGCTGTCGCAGGCGAGCAGGAGGACCTGGCGCGGCATGGCGTAGCGCTCCGGGTTCTCGATCAGCTCACGAGGCCGACGCCCTGAGTGCGAGGTTCAGCTGGAGCACGTTGACGCGGGGTTCGCCGATGAAGCCGAGCACGCGGTCGGAGGTATGGGACTCCACCAGCTCGGCGACCCGCCCCGCGTCCAGGCCGTTCCGCTCTGCCACTCGGTTGACCTGGAGTCTCGCGTACGCCGGGGAGATGTGGGGGTCCAGACCCGACCCCGACGAGGTGACGGCGTCGGCCGGGACGTCGGACGGGGCGACCGGGTGGCCGGGGGTCGAGTTGTCCCGGCTCACCGCCTCCTTGGCGTCCTTCACCCACCGGACCAGCTCCGCGTTGTCTCCGGCGCGGTTGGTGGCGCCGGAGAGGATGAGCGCGTACCGGGTGTTGACGCCGTTGGCCCCGAGTCCGTTCGACGGGCGCGGCTGGAACCAACGCAGGTCAGGGGCGGCCGCCTCCCCGGTCCCGGTGGTCACGGGAAGGTCGTAGCGCTGCCCGATGAGCGAGGAGCCGACGACCCGTCCTTCGGACGTGATCTCCGAGCCGTTCGCCTGGTCGCGGAAGAGCGTCTGGGCGACGCCCGTGACCGCGAGCGGGTAGACGACCCCGCAGACCAGCGTGAGCACGAGCAGGGCGCGCAGCCCCGCGCCGAGCATCCGGGCGGTGTTCTTGAGAGAGCTGTTCATGGCAGGTCAGCCGATTCCGGGAAGCGTCGAGAGGAGCAGGTCGATGATCTTGATGCCGATGAACGGGGCCACCAGCCCGCCCAGTCCGTAGATGCCGAGGTTGCGGCGGAGCATCCGGTCGGCGCTCGTTGGCGTGTAGCGGACGCCCCGGAGTGCCAGCGGTACCAGCGCGATGATGATCAGCGCGTTGAAGACGACGGCGGAGAGGATCGCGGACTCCGGTGAGGACAGCCCCATGATGTTGAGCTTGTCCAGGCCCGGATAGGCGACCGCGAACATCGCCGGGATGATCGCGAAGTACTTCGCGACGTCGTTCGCGATCGAGAACGTCGTCAGGGCACCTCGGGTGATGAGGAGTTGTTTGCCGATCCCGACGATCTCGATGAGCTTGGTGGGATCGGAGTCCAGGTCCACCATGTTCCCGGCCTCCTTGGCGGCCGACGTGCCGGTGTTCATGGCCACCCCGACGTCCGCCTGCGCGAGTGCCGGGGCGTCGTTCGTACCGTCGCCCGTCATTGCGACGAGCTTTCCGCCCGCCTGCTCACGCTTGATGAGGGCCAACTTGTCCTCGGGGGTCGCCTCGGCGAGGAAGTCGTCGACCCCCGCCTCCTCGGCGATCGCCTTCGCGGTCAGCGGGTTGTCACCCGTGATCATGACGGTCCTGATGCCCATGCGGCGCAGCTCCTCGAACCGCTCCCGCATCCCCGCCTTCACCACGTCCTTGAGGTGGACGACACCCAGGACCCGGGCGCCCCCGCCGTCCTCCACCGCCACCAGGAGCGGTGTGCCGCCGGCCTGGGAGATGCGGTCCGTGAGCGCCCGCGTGTCCTCGGGGACACGGCCGCCGCGCTCCCTCACCCACGCGGTGACGGAACCCGCCGCGCCCTTGCGGACTCTGCGCCGACCGACGTCCACACCCGACATCCGGGTCTGTGCGGTGAACCCGATCCACTCGGCGGGTCCCAGTTCGCCGCGTCGGCGCTCCCGCAGGCCGTACGCCTCCTGCGCCAGGACCACGATCGAGCGCCCCTCGGGCGTCTCGTCGGCCAGCGAGGAGAGCTGGGCGGCATCGGCGAGTTCGGCCCGCGTCGCGCCCTTCACCGGTACGAACTCCGACGCCTGGCGGTTGCCGAGGGTGATGGTGCCGGTCTTGTCGAGGAGAAGCGTGGAGACATCGCCCGCCGCCTCGACGGCCCGCCCGGACATCGCCAGCACGTTGCGCTGGACCAGCCGGTCCATGCCCGCGATTCCGATGGCCGAGAGCAGCGCGCCGATCGTCGTCGGGATGAGGCAGACGAGCAGGGCCGTGAGCACGGTCATCGACTGCCCGGCGCCCGCGTACGTGGCGAACGGCTGGAGCGTCACCACCGCGAGCAGGAAGACGATCGTGAGCGATGCCAGGAGGATGTTGAGCGCGATCTCGTTCGGTGTCTTCTGCCGGGCCGCGCCCTCGACCAGATTGATCATCCGGTCGATGAAGGTCTCACCGGGCTTCGTCGTGATCCTGACGACGATCCGGTCGGACAGCACCTTCGTACCGCCCGTCACCGCGCTGCGGTCGCCGCCCGACTCCCGTATCACCGGCGCCGACTCGCCGGTGATCGCCGACTCGTCGACCGAGGCGACCCCTTCGGTGACGTCACCGTCGCCGGGGACGGTGTCACCCGCCTCGCAGACCACGAGGTCGCCGACGCGCAGCTCCGTGCCGGGCACCCGCTCCTCGCCGGCGCCGGTGATCCGGCGGGCGACCGTGTCCGTCTTCGCCCTGCGGAGCGTGTCGGCCTGCGCCTTGCCCCGGCCCTCGGCCACCGCCTCGGCGAGGTTGGCGAAGACGGTCGTCAGCCACAGCCACGTGGTGATGGCCCAGCCGAACCAGTCGCCCGGCTCCCTGAGAGCGAGGACCGTGGTCAGTACGGACCCGACCAGCACGACGAACATCACGGGTGACGTGACCATGACCCGTGGATCGAGCTTGCGGAGCGCGTCCGGGACCGCCCTGACGAGCATCCCGGGATCGAAGAACCCCCCGCCCACCGCGCCGTTCCCGGACGCGTGACCGGACGCATGACCGGGCGCGGGACCGGTGGGCCCGTCCTGGTGGGGCACCTCGTCGGGGAGGGTGGCCGGTGTGCTGGTGCTCATGACGCGAGCCCTTCGGCGAGCGGTCCCAGCGCGAGCGCCGGGAAGTAGGTCAGACCGGTGATGATGAGGATCGTGCCGATCAGAAGCCCCGTGAACAGCGGCTTGTGCGTGCGCAGGGTGCCGGCCGTCTCGGGTACGGGGGTCTGCTCGGCCAGGGAACCGGCCAGCGCGAGGACGAACACCATCGGCAGGAACCGGCCGAGCAGCATCGCGATGCCGATCGTGGTGTTGAACCACTGCGTGTCCGCGTCCAGACCGGCGAAGGCCGATCCGTTGTTGTTGGCGCCCGAGGTGTACGCGTACAGGATCTCGGAGAAGCCGTGCGCTCCGGAGTTGGTCATCGAGTGCCCCGGTGTGTCCAGGGCCATCGCCGCGGCGGTGAACCCGAGCACCAGTGCCGGGGTGACGAGGAGGTAGCAGGCGGCGAACGTGATCTGGCGGGTGCCGATCTTCCTGCCCAGGTACTCGGGCGTCCGGCCGACCATCAGACCGGCGATGAACACCGCGACGACCGCCATGACCAGCATGCCGTACAGACCCGAGCCCACACCGCCGGGCGCTGTCTCGCCGAGCTGCATGCCCAGCAGGTTGATGCCCCCGCCCAGCCCGGTGTTGGAGGAGTGGAAGGAGTTGACCGCGCCCGTCGACGTCAGCGTGGTGGCGACGGAGAAGAGCGCCGATCCGCTGATGCCGAAGCGGGTCTCCTTGCCCTCCATCGCTCCGCCGGCGATCTCGAACGCCGTTCCGCGGTGGGCGAGTTCGGTCCACATCATGAGCAGCGTGAAGACGACCCAGATGGTCGCCATCGCGGCGAGGATCGCGTACCCCTGCCTGAGGCTGCCCACCATCCTGCCGAACGTGCGCGTCAGCGCGAAGGGGATGAGGAGGATCAGGAAGACCTCGAAGAGGTTCGAGAGGGGGGTGGGGTTCTCGAAGGGGTGTGCGGAGTTGGCGTTGAAGTAGCCGCCGCCGTTCGTGCCGAGGTGTTTGACGGCCTCCTGCGAGGCGACCGCGCCGCCGTTCCACTGCTGGGTGCCGCCGGGGAACTGGCCGACCCCGTGGATACCGGCGAAGTTCTGGATCACTCCGCACGCCACCAGCACGATCGCGCCGATCACGGAGACCGGCAGCAGGACGCGGACGGTGCCGCGCACCAGGTCCGACCAGAAGTTGCCGAGCTCACCGGTGTGCGCGCGGGCGAAGCCCCGTACGAGGGCGACGGCGACGGCCATGCCCACGGCGGCTGACACGAAGTTCTGCACCGCGAGGCCACCGGTCTGCACGACGTGCCCCATGGCCTGTTCGCCGTAGTACGACTGCCAGTTGGTGTTCGACACGAAGGAGGCGGCCGTGTTGAACGCCTGGTCCGGGTCGATCGAGGAGAAGCCCAGCGAACCGGGCAGCACGCCCTGCACCCGCTGGAGCAGATAGAGGAACAGGACGCCCACCGCGGAGAAGGCGAGGACGCCGCGCAGATACGCGGGCCAGCTCATCTCGCCGGTGGGATCGGCCCCGATGGCCTTGTAGATCCACCTCTCGACGCGCAGATGCCGGTCGCAGGAGTAGGTACGGGCCATGTGGTCGCCGAGCGGGCGGTACACGAGCCCCAGCGCGGCGGCCAGGGCGAGGAGCTGGAGCACTCCGGAGAGGGCAGGACTCATGGCCGGACTCAGAACCTCTCCGGTTTGATGAGGGCCAGCACGAGGTAGCCCAGCAGGGCGGCGGCCACGACGATGCCGACGATGTTCTCGGCGGTCACAGCTTCGCCACCCCTCGGGCGATGAAGGCCACCAGCGCGAAGACCGCGATCGTGGTGACGACGAAGGCCGTATCGGCCATCGTGAGCTCCTGGATGAAGAACGGATTCTCGGACAGTCCGAGGAAACGCCCTCTTCAGGGGGCCGGCGCTCCCGTTGACGGGTCCCATACGGGAAAGGGGGCGGTCTTGACGCATCCCCTACGTCAGCCCTGACCCTTCCCCTGCGTCAGCCCTGACGCGTCCCCTGCCTCAGCCCTCGCGGCGGAAGTGGTATCCGGGTGGGTGATCCGGCGGGGAACGCTATGAGCCCCGCAGTCTGCATTCAAATGATTTACATCCTTAGTTGGCCCAACAGCCTTTATTTCAGGGGGCTTTCGAGGTTTATCTACGCGCGAAGCTATGGGTGCCGAACGATCATTCGGGCATATCAGACGACTTCTCGCGCAGGCATTACCGATGAGTACCCGGAGCTGCTAAAAACTGGGGCGCCCCACCAAATCCCCCCGCATCCCCCAATGCTTCGAAGGGCTGGCAACCATGTCGGTACGCAGATTCCGGGCATCCCTCACCGCACTCGCTCTCGCCGCCGTCGCCGCCCTGGGCGCCGCCACTCCGGCCTCCGCGGCCGCCGGTGGCTACGTCGCTCTCGGCGACTCGTACTCCTCCGGTGTCGGTGCCGGCAACTACCTCACCGACAGCGGCGACTGCATGCGCAGCACCAAGGCGTACCCCTACCTCTGGGCCGCGGCGAATTCCCCCTCGTCATTCACGTTCGTCGCCTGCTCCGGGGCGACGACCAGCTCGGTGGCCAACGGGCAGCTGGGTGCGCTGAGTTCTTCGACGGCTCTCGTCAGTGTCACGGCGGGCGGCAATGACGTCGGCTTCGCGAGCGTCATGACGGACTGCGTCCTGGCGAGCGAGGCCACGTGCGTCAACAGCGTGAACGCGGCGATCTCCCAGGTGCAGAACGTGCTGCCCGCGCGGCTCGACTCGCTCTACGACGGCATCCGCGCTCGGGCTCCGCAGGCCCGGGTGGTCGTGCTGGGGTACCCGCGCTTCTACAAGATGTCGGGCAGCTGCATCGCCGGACTCACCGAGACCGAGCGCGGGGCGATCAACAGGGCGTCGGACATCCTGAACGGAGTCATCGCCAAGCGGTCCGCCGATGCCGGATTCGCCTTCTCCAGCGTGGTGGACGAGTTCACCGGACACGAGCTGTGCTCCGGTGACGCCTGGCTCCACAGCGTGTCGATCCCGGTCCACAACTCCTACCACCCCAAGGCCACGGGGCAGGCGGGCGGATATCTGCCGGCCTTCCGCTCGGCCGCGTAGTCGGCCGCGCGGTCAGCCGCTCGACACAGTATTCCGCGGCAGAGGCGGCGGTCCGCCGGAGCCCGCTCCGGTGGACCGCCGCTCTCGCTTACGCGCCCGCGCTCAGCCGACGAGCGGACGAGACGCCTTGACCGAGTACATCAGCGGGATACGCGGGTGGTCGGCCGGGAAGCGGTAGTAACCGTCGCTCCGCCTCTCCAGCGCCGCGAAGCGTGCGACGAGCGAGACGTCGTGCTCGTGCAGCAGCTCGATCCGCAGCCCGGCCGCAGCCAGCGCCGAGACGACCTCGCCCACCGGATGCTGCCACTCGACGCTGCGGTTGTGGATCGTCGGCGCGTCGAGGTCGGTGTACGTACCGGGTGTCTCGTCCACCCACGCCTCGCGGGTGAAGTAGTCGTACGTGACCCGGGAGCCCGTCTCGTCGTCCAGGGCGTCGGCCAGCGGATGGAACTCCGCGAGGTAGAGGAAGCCGCCGGGCGCGACGAGCGAGGCGGCGGTCTCCGCCCAGCGCCCGATGTCGGGCAGCCAGTTCAGCGCGCCGACGCCCGTGTACACGATGTCGTACGAGGGGTCGGGGACGGCCTCCGCAGCGTCGTACACATCGGCGGCGACGAACGCCGCGCGCTCAGGACCGAGACCGAGCGAGCGGGCCAGACCGCGGGCGGTCTCCACGGCGGGCTCGGAGAAGTCGAGGCCGACCACGGGGGAGGCGCCGTGCCGGGCCCAGGAGAGGGTGTCGAGGCCGAGGTGGCACTGGAGGTGCAGCAGGGACTTCCCGGTGACGTCACCCACCTCCGCGAGCTCGAAGTCGCGCAGCGCGTCCTTTCCCCCGCGGAACGCGTCGAGGTCGTAGTAGTCGCTCGCCGCGTGTATCGCCACACGTTCGTCCCACCGCGCGCGGTTGGTGTCGTGCCAGTCGTCCGGAGCCGGTGCGTGCATGTCCGAAAGCTACCCACGGGCCGGTGGTCACGCGAACAGTTATCCACAGGCCACTCGGGCGCGGCGCCCGATCGGGTTGGATGGTGGCATGAGCGACACACAGAAGGTCCCGTCCACGCCGGAGAGCTCGTCCTCGCCGGACAGCTCGTCCACGCCCGAGTGGGAGCAGCGCTTCCGCGCGCCGCGGGTGTCCCTGCCCGACTGGGCCGAGGACGCCCCTGACCGCTCACTCTTCGTCTCCAACGCCACCGGGACGTACGAGCTCTACGCCTGGGACCGGGCGAGCGGCCGGCAGCGCCAGGTGACCGACCGGCCCAACGGGACGACCGACGGGGTGCTGACCCCTGACGGATCGGCCATCTGGTGGTTCAGCGACAGCGACGGTGACGAGTTCGGTGTGTGGATGCGGCAGCCGTTCGACGGCCCCCAGGGGCAGGACGAGCCCGCCGCCCCCGGCCTGGAAGCCTCCTACCCGGCGGGTCTCGCCATCGGCCGGGACGGTACGGCGGTGATCGGCCGGTCCACCGACGAGGAGGGCACGACCATCCACGTCGTACGGCCCTCCGCCGCACCCGTGGAGATCTACCGGCACCGGGAGTCCGCCGGGGTCGGGGACCTCTCCCACGACGGCACGATGATCGCCCTGGAGCACACGGAGCACGGCGACGCGATGCACTCGGCGCTGCGGGTGGTGCGGCCGGACGGTTCGACGCTCGCCGAGCTCGACGACACCGAGGGCGGCACCAAGGAGCTGGGCCTCACCGTCCTGGGCTTCGCCCCGGCGGCCGGGGACACCCGTCTCCTCGTCGGACACCAGCGCCGGGGGCGCTGGGAGCCGATGATCTGGGACCCGGTCGCGGGGACGGAGACGGATCTCCCCATAGACCTTCCTGGTGATGTGGGCGCCGAGTGGTATCCGGACGGCTCCGCGCTGCTCATCGAGCACAGCTTCGAGGCACGCAGCGAGCTGTGGCGGTACGAGCCCGGCGCGAAGGAGCCGTTCCGGGTGGAGACCCCGGCCGGCACGGTGTCGGGCGCGACGGCCCGCCCGGACGGCACCGTGGAGTACCTCTGGTCGTCGGCCGCGCTGCCCCCGGTCGTCCGGTCCACCACCGGCGCGGTGGTCCTGGACCCGCCGGGCCCGAAGGCGCCGGCGTCGGTGCCTGTCGAGGACGCCTGGGTGGAGGGCCCCGGCGGCCGGGTCCACGCACTCGTCCAGCGGCCCGCCGGCGGGGACGGCCCGTTCCCGACCGTCTTCGAGATCCACGGCGGTCCGACCTGGCACGACAGCGACGCCTTCGCGTCCGGCCCGGCCGCCTGGGTGGACCACGGGTTCGCCGTCATCCGGGTGAACTACCGCGGGTCGACGGGTTACGGCCGTGCCTGGACGGACGCGCTGAAGCACCGCGTCGGGCTGATCGAGCTGGAGGACATCGCTGCCGTCCGCGACTGGGCGGTGAAGTCCGGTCTCGCCGACCCGGCCCGGCTGGTCCTGGCGGGCGGTTCCTGGGGCGGCTATCTGACCCTGCTCGGCCTCGGCACGCAGCCGGACGCCTGGGCGCTGGGGCTTGCCGCCGTTCCGGTCGCCGACTACGTCACGGCCTACCACGACGAGATGGAGGCCCTCAAGGCGATGGACCGGACGCTGCTGGGCGGCACTCCGGAGGAGGTGCCCGAGCGCTTCGAGGCGTCTTCCCCGCTGACCTACGTCGACGCGGTGCGCGCTCCCGTCTACATCTCCGCGGGCGTCAACGATCCGCGCTGCCCCATCCGCCAGGTGGAGAACTACGTGGACCGCCTGAAGGCACGCGGCGCGGTGCACGAGGTGTACCGGTACGACGCGGGCCACGGCTCCCTGGTCGTGGAGGAACGGATCAAGCAGGTGCGCCTGGAACTGGACTTCGCGCTCCGGCACCTCGGAGAAGGCTGAGGCCGGAGGGCGTACGGGGCGGGGGGCGGGGGGCGGGGCGGGGGCGGGCCTCAAGACCGAGGCCCGGTCCGCGACGCACGGGTCCTCAAACCCGTGCGCCCGGCCCGTGGCCCCCGCCCTCCCCCGCCCTCAGAGGCCCCGGTGGGTGTTGAGCCGGGCCGCCTGGCGGGTCAGGTGGGCGCGTTCGGCGAGGTTGGGGGCGTTGCGGGCCGCCTCGGCGTACAGCCGCGCCGCCGTCGCCAGGTCGCCGTCGCACTCGTGGAGGTACGCCGCCACCGCGGCCCGGCGGGGCAGCGATTCGTCCAGGGCCGCCAGCGCCGCCAGGCCCGCGCGCGGGCCGTCGGCCTCCCCGACCGCCACCGCCCGGTTGAGCCGCACGACCGGGCTGTCCGTGAGGCGCGCGAGCTCGTCGTACCACTCGACGATCTGCACCCAGTCGGTCTCCTCCGCACGCGGCGCGTCGGCGTGGAGCGCCGCGATGGCCGCCTGCGCCTGGAACTGGCCCAGCCGGTCGCGGGCGAGTGCCGCCTGAAGGATCTCGACGCCCTCGGCGATCAGCACCGTGTCCCACCGGCCCCGGTCCTGCTCGGCCAGCGGCACCAGGCTGCCGTCAGGCGCGGTCCGGGCGGACCGCCTGGCGTGGTGGAGCAGCATCAGGGCGAGCAGCCCCGCCACCTCGGGGTGGTCGATCGTCGCCGCGAGCTGCCGGGTCAGCCGGACGGCCTCGGCGGCCAGGTCGACATCGCCGGAGTAGCCCTCGTTGAACACCAGGTAGAGGACACGCAGCACGGTGGCGACGTCGCCGGGCCGGTCGAACCGCACACCGGACACGGTGCGCTTGGCCCGGCTGATGCGCTGGGCCATGGTGGCCTCCGGCACCAGATACGCCTGGGCGATCTGGCGGGTGGTCAGCCCGCCCACGGCGCGCAGCGTGAGCGCGACCGCGGACGACGGCGTCAGCAACGGATGGGCGCACAGGAAGTACAGCTGGAGCGTGTCGTCCACCGCCGGCGCGGGCCCGGGCGCCGGCTCCTCGACCACCAGGTCCTCGCGGCGGCGGCGGGCGGCCTCCGCCCGGGTCGCGTCGAGGAACCGGCGCCAGGCCGCGGTGACCAGCCAGCCCTTCGGGTCCCGGGGCGGGTCGGCCGGCCAGACCCGTACCGCGTCGGCCAGCGCCTCCTGCACCGCGTCCTCGGCCGCCGCGAAGTCGGCTCCGCGGCGGACGAGGACGCCGAGCACGCTGGGCGTGAGGCTCCGGAGCAGTACCTCGTTCACCTGGGAGGTCACTCCGTGATGGTGGGAGGCGCGGTCAGGAGCGGGCGAAGTTCGAGCCACTCGTGGATCGGCTTCCCGCCCGCCCCGGGAGCGGCCGAGAGTTCCCCGGCCAGCTCGACGGCACGCTCGTAGCTGTCGACGTCGATCATCATCCACCCGGCGATGAGGTCCTTCGTCTCGGCGAACGGGCCGTCCGTGACGGGCGGGCGCCCCTCGCCGTCGTACCGGACGAAGGTCCCCTCGGGGGCGAGCGCCTGACCGTCGACGAACTCGCCGCTCCCTTCCAGGCGGTCCGCGAAGTCCTGCATGTACCGCATGTGGGCCGAGATCTCCTCGGGTGTCCACCGGTCCATGGGGACGTCGTTGGCGGCGGCCGGGGCTCCGCGGTAGTGCTTGAGCAGCAGGTACTTGGCCATGGTGGTTCTCCTCGGTGCTCTGGTGCGGCCCATTGTGGCCGCTTGCACTACGAGGACGGAGCCGGAAACGGTTTCTCGACATCCCCGGCGTGGCCGAGGGCCCCCAGATCCGGAAGCCCGGAGCGGGGACCGTACCGTGGAGGGGTGTACCGGTTCCTGCTGACCCCGCGATGGTGGGGGATTCACCTCTTCGTCGCGCTGGCCATCCCGTTCTGCGTCTTCATGGGCACCTGGCAGCTCGGCCGCTTCGAGGACCGCGTGCAGTCGCACGAGGAGGCCGGGAAGCGGCCCGATCCCGGCACGCGGGCCGCCAGGCCCCTGGACTCCCTGCTGCCGGTCGACCAGGTGACGTCCGGCAGTCCCGCGACCGCCACCGGGACGTACGCCGAGCAGTTCCTCGTCCCCGGCCGCGAGCTGGACGACCGCGACGGCTTCTACGTCCTCAACCTGCTCCGTACGGACAGCGGCAAGGCCCTGCCCGTCGTACGCGGCTGGCTGCCGGGCGACGCGGGCGCCACCGACGTGCCCGCCGCACCGGCCGGCGAGGTCACGGTGACCGGGGATCTCCAGGCGTCCGAGAACGCGGGCACCGAGGGCGCCCACTCCAGGGGCGGGCTGCCCGAGGGCCAGCTCGGCATCATCAGCGCCGCGACGCTGGTCAACCTGGTGCCCTACGACGTGTACGACGCCTGGATCACGCTCCAGAAGCCCGAGGCGGGCGGTGCGGGCGCGGCAGGCGGCGCGAAGGACGCGAGCGCGCTGAAGCCGGTGCCCGCCGAGGCGCCGCAGAACAGCGGGCTCGACCTCAAGGCGTTCCAGAACCTCGGCTACACCGGCGAGTGGTTCGTCTTCGGCGGCTTCGTGCTCTTCATGTGGTTCCGGCTGATGAGGCGCGAGGCCGAGGCCGCGCGCGACGTGGAGCTGGGACTCGCGGCCGACGCCGACTGAACCGGCGCCGCCACGACCCCGTCATGGTGCGGCACCGGCACTGCGAGCCCCGTCACTGCGAGGCCGGGAGCACTCCCGTGCGGTAGACCGTGCCCGCGCAGGCGTTGGTGATCGTCGTCTGAGCCGAGGGTGAGCCCGCTTCCGGGGTGTGCGTCACCGCGATGCCGCCGTCCATGGTGCCGCCGTCCTCACCGCCGAACTGGGTCCCCGTGCCCTCCGAGGCCGTACCGTCGCCCGTGGAACCAGCGGCGCCGTCGTCCGTGGGCGTGGGGGTGGGCGTGGGCTCTGTCACCGGACAGGTGTCCGACGGCACCCAGGCGAACCGCACCTCGTACGCCATGGCCGGCTTCAGCGTCACCGTGCCCGGCTCCGTCGCGGGATCGGGCAGTCCGGCCGCCGGGTCGCCCGCCGCGTGCTTGACGACCTGCACCCTGAGCGGGTCGGCCGCGCCCGTCGTCTGCACGCCCACCGAACCGTCGCCGCTCACCGAGCACTCGGTGGCAGAGACGTTGGAGATCCGGAAGGTGCCGTACACCACGCCGTCCGCGCCCGGGGCGCCCGACTCGGCCGAGACGACACCCAGCTGGCCGGGGCCGCAGCCGGGGACGGCCGCCGCTTCGGAGCGCGGTGCGTCGACGACGCCGCCGCCGCCGGCCTCGGGGCCGGGGACCGTGGCGCCGTCCTCGGAGGGGGAGGCGGAGACATCCGGTTCGCCCTCGCCGCTGTCGGTCACCTCGTCGGCGGGTCCGGACTCCTTGCCGCCGTCGGGCTTCTCGTCCGGTTCCTCACCGCTGCCGCCCTGGGCCTGCTCGCCGTGACCGGCGATGGCGGAGTTGACGCCGGTGTCCCCGTCCGAGCGCGCGACGTGAACGAAGGCGGGGACCGCGGTGCCGATCAGCAGGGCCGCGGCGGCGAAGCCGACGACCGCCTGCCGCCGCCGCGCGCGCCGGGCGGGCACGGCGCGGTGGAGGTGGTCGAGGGTGCCGCTGGAGGGGGCGAGGTCCTGTACGGCTCCACGGAGCATGCGCCGCAGGGCGAGCTCGTCGAGGCCGGCTTCCGCCTCGGGGACGGCTTCCGCGCCGGCCGCCGGGACGCGGCCGAAGAGGCCGGTCAGCACCCGCGTACCGGCCGGGTCGTCCTCACCGTCGCCTGCGCCTGCGCCTTCACCGTCGTCCCGGCCGTCGACGGGCGGCACGGCGTCACCTTCGCCGTCGACGGCCGCTGTGTCACGGGCCTGCACACCGTGCGGCTCCGGTTGCGGCTGCGGCTGCGGGGCGACGTCCCGTTCGAGCTCCGGTGCCGGTCGGACCTCGGGCTCACGTCCCGGTTCAACTTCCGGTTCAACTTCCGGTTCGAGTTCCACTTCCTGGGTCGGCTCCTGGTCCGGAACCTGACCCTGAGCCTCCGAGGAGGCGTTCGGTGCGTTCTCCGACCCGTGGTTCACAATTCCGTTTCCAGTTCGGTCGCTCTCATGCCTGGGTTCTGGGCCACTCATACCTGCGCCTCCATCACGACGCGCAGCGCCGCGATGCCTCGGGAACCGTACGCCTTGACCGAGCCGAGTGATATCCCGAGGGTCTCCGCGACCTGAGCCTCCGTCATATCGGCGAAATAGCGCAGTACCAGCACCTCACGCTGTCGCCGTTGCAGGCCCTTCATCGCCTTGATCAGCGCGTCCCGCTCCAGTTGGTCGTACGCCCCTCCTCCGCGCTCGCCATGTCCGGCATGGGCTTGGAGAGCAGCTTGAGGCCGAGAATGCGCCGACGCAGCGCGGAACGCGAGAGGTTGACCACCGTCTGGCGGAGGTAGGCGAGTGTCTTCTCCGGGTCACGTACCCGGTTGCGCGCCGAGTGCACGCGGATGAACGCCTCCTGCACCACGTCCTCGCACGACGCGGTGTCGTCCAGCAGCAGGGCCGCCAGGCCCAGCAGTGAACGGTAGTGGGCGCTGTACGTCTCCGTGAGGTGATCGACCGTGGTCCCCGCCGCCACCGTCTCCTCAGCGCCCCCGCGCTGCGAAGGCAGCCGGGTGGAACGCGCTGCGGGCATGGGCGCGATCACCGGCATGCCGCCGGCTGCGCGGGGCTTCCGGAGCGGACGCAACGAAGCGCCTCGCAACGGGCCCACCACTGTGATGTCGAGAACCTCTGCCACGCCTGTTGGACACGCTTCCCCCGTCAGGGTTGTACGCGTGCGCCACCGCGTTCGGCGCTGTGCGACATGCCCTCATACATACCTGCTCTTCCCCGAATGCCCCAAAAATGTGCCCCGCCACAGAAGGGTGACGACAGAGACGCAGTCGTCCGACCCGCGGTTGCAGAAAGCCAGGAGATCATCGTCGGATACGGCAATGTCCCAGCTCAAGAGGTTCAGACCTGCTAGTTGCTCACAGGGAACGCACAGATCCCACAAAACCGGCTTGTTCAGGTACGGGGAAATTCGGCGGCCACGGACTCGGCGATCTGCGCGATATTCAGCGCTGCCCCTTTTCTGAGGTTATCGCCGCAGATGAACATTTCGAGCGCTCTCGGATCGTCCATCGACTGCCGTACCCGGCCGACCCAGGTGGGATCGGTGCCGACCACATCCGACGGGGTGGGGAAGTCACCGGCCGCCGGACTGTCGAAGAGCACCACCCCGGGGGCGGTCGCCAGGATCTCGTGGGCCCGGTGCACGGGGACCTCGTTCTCGAAGCGTGCGTGGACGGACATCGAGTGCGTCGCGACCACGGGCACGTACACGCAGGTGGCGGTGGCCCGGAGGTTCGGCAGGCTCAGGATCTTCCGGCACTCCTGGCGGATCGCGATCTCCTCGGAGGACCAGCCGTGCCCGGCATCGGTCCCCGCCCACGGCACGACGTTCAGCGCCACCGGGGCGGCGAACGGGCTCGCGCCACCGTCGCCCAGAGCGCGCCGTACGTCTCCGGGGTGGGTGCCCAGTTCCGTACCGGCGACGAGGGACAGCTCCTCGCGGAGCGCGGCGACGCCTTCTCGGCCCGCGCCGCTCACCGCCTGGTAGGAGGAGACGATCAGTTCCCGGAGGCCGAACTCGGCGTGCAGCGCGCCGACCGCGACGATCAGTGACAGCGTCGTGCAGTGCGGGGACGCGACGATGCCGCGCGGCCGGAGCCGGGCGGCATGGGAGTTGATCTCGGGGACGACCAGCGGCACGTCGTCGTCCATCCGGAAGGCGGCGGAGTCGTCGATGACCACCGCGCCCTTGGCCACGGCGACCGGCGCCCACCGGGCGGACACGTCGTCCGGGACCAGGAAGAGGGCCACGTCGACCCCGTCGAACACGTCCTCGTGGAGCGCGAGGACCTCTGTCTCCGCACCGCGGACGACCAGCTTCCGGCCGGCCGACCGCGGCGAGGAGATCAGCTTCACCTCGCCCCAGACATCCGCGTGCTGCGAAAGGATCTGGAGCATGACGCCGCCGATCACCCCGGTCGCACCGACGACCGCGAGCGAAGGGCGGCTGTGCGTCATCGTCCGGTGCCCCCGTAGACCACGGCCTCGTCGGAGTCGCTGTCGAGTCCGAAGGCGGTGTGCACGGCGCGGACGGCCTCGATGACGTCGTCGGCACGGGTGACCACCGAGATGCGGATCTCGGAGGTCGAGATGAGCTCGATGTTCACGCCCGCGTCCGACAGCGCCTCGAAGAAGCCCGCGGTGACGCCGGGGTTCGTCTTCATACCCGCGCCGACCAGGGAGATCTTGGCGATCTGGTCGTCGTAACGCAGCGAGTCGAAGCCGATCGCACCCTTCTGCCGCTCCAGGGCGTCGATGGCCTTGCGGCCCTCGGACTTCGGAAGGGTGAAGGAGATGTCCGTCAGACCCGTCGAGGCGGCGGAGACGTTCTGGACCACCATGTCGATGTTGACTTCCGCGTTCGCGATGGTGCGGAAGATCGCGGCGGCCTCGCCCGGCTTGTCGGGCACGCCGACGACCGTGACCTTGGCCTCCGAGATGTCGTGGGCGACTCCGGAGATGATCGCGTGCTCCACCTGCTGGTCCCCTTGCGGCTCGTTGCTGACCCAGGTGCCGCGCAGTCCGGAGAAGGACGAGCGGACGTGGATCGGGATGTTGTAACGGCGTGCGTACTCCACACAGCGGTGGAGCAGCACCTTGGAACCGGACGCGGCCAGCTCCAGCATGTCCTCGGAGGAGATCCAGTCGATCTTCCGGGCCTTCTTCACGACCCGGGGGTCGGCGGTGAAGACACCGTCCACGTCGGTGTAGATCTCACAGACCTCGGCGTCCAGCGCCGCCGCGAGTGCGACGGCGGTGGTGTCGGACCCGCCCCGGCCGAGGGTGGTGATGTCCTTCTTGTCCTGGGACACACCCTGGAACCCGGCGACGATCGCGATGTTGCCCTCGTCGAGCGCGGTACGAATCCGGCCCGGCGTGACGTCGATGATCCGCGCTTTGTTGTGAACCGAGTCGGTGATGACGCCGGCCTGGCTGCCCGTGAACGACTGGGCCTCGTGGCCCAGGTTCTTGATCGCCATGGCCAGCAGCGCCATGGAGATCCGCTCTCCCGCGGTCAGCAGCATGTCGAACTCCCGCCCGGCAGGGATCGGGGAGACCTGCTCGGCGAGATCGATCAACTCGTCCGTCGTGTCGCCCATCGCTGACACCACGACAACCACCTGGTTGCCGTTCTTCTTGGCATCGACGACTCGCTTGGCGACGCGCTTGATGCCCTCGGCATCGGCTACGGAGGAGCCTCCGTACTTCTGCACGACAAGGCCCACGTGCGCTCCTCGCTCAGTTCAATGGTGCGGTCGGCTCAGTTTAACGAGCAGCCCGGGTTCGACCCGTCCATACCAGATGGTGAGATGTCCCGCCCACCACATGGTCCGGCGTGCCGTCCCGAACCGCTCGTACGGGGTTGCTGCCCACCGGCACCCGAACCACGCCCTTCTGTGTCCCAGTCCACAACGATGGGTGCGGCGGCCTGGTCGTGGCCTCCTACCGGCGCCTGGGCAGCGGAAGGGTCCCCCGGCCGGCCGCGGCGCGCAGCTCGGCCACCCGGGCGGCGACGTCCGGCCGCTGCCGGGGGCGGGCCAGGAACGTGTCCGGTACGTCGCCCGTCTCCCCGGCCGCCTCGTCGCGGTCGATGTCGGCGCGGCAGTCCACGCAGACGCCGTCGATCAGCGTGGTCGTGGTCTCGTCCTCGTCGCAGAACGCGCACATCATCTCGGCGCCGACGATCTCTTCCTGCTGCACGTTCCCGGCGGGCTGCGGGGCGGGGGGCATCTTGTTCTCCAGTCGGGTACGGAGGAAGGCTCCGGCGGAGTGCACGGAGGCCGGCAACCCCGCCACCAGGGCATGGGTGACCTGTTCGCGGCCGGCGCCGCGCGCCATCCACTCGTCGACCAGGTGTTCCAGCACCACGCACTCGCCGTCCGAGAGCTGGAGCCTGGGCTCCTTGCGGCCGAGTCCCGCCAGGACGTCGTACGCCTCCGAGCGCGCGGGCGGCTCGCCCACCGTGTCGGCCTGCGGGCCGGCCTGCGGCGCCTCCGGCACGGCGGCCGGCTGGCCGGTGACGTCCACGCCCCGGATGAAGCGCACGAACTCCGCCCACCAGGCCGCGTCGCGGGCCGTCCGGGAGAAGTACGTACGCGTCACCCAGCGCTTTCCGCCGCCGTCGACGGTGAGGTGCACCTTGATGCGGCGCAGGTGCCCGGCCCGGGTCAGCCGGTCCAGGGCGCTGCGGCACGCCTGCTGCCCGTAGTCGGACAGCTCCTCGGCGAGCGGCTTGTAGCCGATGGCGGAGCCTTCGGGGAGCCGGTCGATATATCCGGCGATCGCCGCTTCCCTGGCGGGCAGATGGGCGAAGTCGGCCGCGCCGCGCGGGGCCTCGCCGGGCGCGTGGCGTTTGCCGTAACCGGCTTTGGCCATCGGGTGGGACGGTGCGCGCAGGGCGGCACTAATGTGGGCCGTAGCCATCGGATCGACCTCTGTCTCGATCTCGTTCGGCAAGACCCCGGTTGGTGTTGGCGCACCGCCGGGGTCGTCCGTTTTTCGGATTGTGGGTTGCTCAACGCGAACCTAGAGCGTGCACACGCTCCGACGCAAGCCGGTCACCGAAAGTCACTTCGTGTGCGGTCCGCACGCGTCCGCAGGGCACGTGGGTGGGTGGGTGGGTGGGATTGAACCCGACCACCCATTCCTACAGAAAGAGCTCGGGGCTCGGGCTTGAGCCCCGGGGCGACCTGCGACGACATACCTCCGGCGTGGCCCGTGGTGCTCATGGGCCACGCCGGAGTGTCCGTACGGATGTGCGGTTACTTCACCGGGCCGAGGCCCAGCGGACCCGCGATCTCCTGGAACATCACGCGGCCCGCCTCCTCCGCCAGGTCGGCGTCGCCCGGGTCCTGGTCCGTGTCCAGGCCGTCGAGCTCCGCAAGGGGCTGGTTCAGGCGGATGTGGGCGACCAGGGACTGGAGGGCCCGCAGGGTCGCGGAGGCCGTGGAGCCCCAGTTGGAGAAGTACGAGAACTGCCACCACCACAGCGCCTCGGCCGTGCGGTCCGCCTCGTAGTGGGCCAGGCCGTGGCCGAGGTCGGTGACCAGGTCGGCCAGGCCGTCGGAGATGCGGTGCGGGAGCGGCGCCTTGCGGGGCTCGTACGGGTCGAAGACCTCGGAGTAGACGTCGATCGGTTCGAGGAGGGCCGCGAACCGTTCGCGCAGGCCGTCCGCGTCCGGCTCGGGGCCGAGGTCCGGCTCGTAGCGCTCGTCGGGCAGGACGTCCTCGTACGCACCGAGTCTTCCTCCCGCGAGCAGGAGTTGCGAGACCTGGAGCAGCAGTACGGGGACGGCCTCCTCCGGCTCCTCGACCTTGGACACCTCGGTGACCGCGACGATGAACGTCTTGATCTGGTCAGCGATCTGGACGGCGAAGTCGTCCGGGTCCTGCGTGACGGAGTTCAGCGTGGCGTCAGACATCGAGGGGACCTCCCGTAGGCGCGGTCTCGGACGGTGAGTGGGGCCGGAGAAGTACGGCGCGGGCGTCAGACATCCAGGAGCCGCCTGCCTTCGAACGCGCGGCCCAGGGTGACCTCGTCGGCGTACTCCAGGTCACCGCCCACGGGCAGGCCGCTGGCCAGCCTGGTCACCCGGAGACCCATGGGCTTGATCATCCGCGCCAGGTACGTCGCGGTGGCCTCGCCCTCCAGGTTGGGGTCGGTCGCCAGGATCAGCTCCGTGACGGAGCCGTCCGCGAGCCGGGTCAGCAGCTCACGGATGCGCAGATCGTCGGGACCGACGCCCTCGATCGGGCTGATCGCGCCGCCGAGTACGTGGTAGCGGCCCCTGAACTCGCGGGTCCGCTCGATCGCGACGACGTCCTTCGGCTCCTCGACCACACAGATGACGGTCAGGTCGCGGCGGGTGTCCCGGCAGATGTTGCACTGCTCCTGCTGGGCGACGTTGCCGCACACCGAGCAGAACCGGACCTTGTCCTTGACCTCCAGGAGGGCGTGCGCGAGACGTCGTACATCGGTCGGCTCGGTCTGAAGGATGTGAAAGGCGATCCGCTGCGCGCTCTTGGGACCGACGCCGGGCAGCCTGCCCAGTTCGTCGATGAGGTCCTGAACAACGCCTTCGTACACGGAAAGCCCTTCTTCTGCTGCTGTACTGCTCTGTCCGTACCGTAGTTGGTACGCCTGGGTATCTGTAGGTCCCGGCCGCGTCCCGGTGGCCGGAACCGGCTACGGGGTCGCGGACGGACCGAGCGGATCAGAACGGGAGGCCGGGCATCCCGCCGAGGCCCTGCGCGAGCGGTCCCAGCTTCTCCTGCTGGAGCGTCTGCGCGTTCTCGGTCGCCGCCTGGACCGCGGCCACCACGAGGTCGGCGAGCGTCTCGGTGTCCTCCGGGTCCACCGCGGCGGGATCGATCACCAGGGCGCGGAGTTCTCCGGACCCGGTCACCGTGGCCTTGACGAGACCGCCGCCCGCCTGTCCTTCGACCTCGGTCCCGGCCAGTTCCTCCTGGGCCTCGGCGAGGTCCTGCTGCATCTTCTGGGCCTGCTGGAGCAGCTGCTGCATATTGGGCTGACCACCACCGGGAATCACGGTGCACTCCTGGCATTTCGACGACAGAACTTTCGGTATCCCGAGCCTACGTGCTCGCCGGTCGGCTCGCCCCACTCACCGGGGGCCAACTCTTTCGGGTGAGATTCGGAACGCCGTGCTCACCGTCCTATACCTGATCACGGACCGTGTACACGCGGGAATCCGGGGATTTTGATCCCACGGCCCACCATTCGGCGGTAGGAAGAGATGCGCATCGGTACGCCCACGCGAGTCGGCGGTGACGCACAGTTACCCGGAGCCATTCAGTAGATCCCCCCGTCGTTCCTACGCAGAGTGCAGAGGAGTGCCCCGGTGAGTCAGCCGGAGATGCGGCCCGAAGGGCCGCCCCGCAAGGAGTCCGGCGAGGGAACCGGCGCAGAGACCGGAGCTGAGCCCTCCGGGCATCCCCGGGAGGCTCAGGCCCCCCGGGACCTCACCAGCCGCGCCTTCCCGCTCGGGGACTGGGGCGAACCGGCCGAGCGGCTCGACGAGCTCTACCGCTGGGCCGAACAGGGCGCTCTGAGCACCGCCGACTGGTACCTCCAGGACCGCCTTCGCAAGCGGCGCGCGGCGCGGGCGCTGCGGCTGGGCACGGCGGCGGGGGTGGTCGCCGGGGCGGCGCTGCCGCTGCTCGACCTGACGGGCGCGCTCGACGGGGCGGCGGGGTACGGCTACCTGTCGCTGCTGCTCGGTGCGGCCTGCATGGCCTGCGACCGGTACTTCGGGCTGACGTCGGGGTGGATAAGGGACCTCGCGACGGCACAGGCGGTGCAGCGGCGGCTCCAGGTGCTCCAGTTCGACTGGGCGTCGGAATCCGTACGGGAGGTGCTGGGGCCCGCCGAGGGTACGGCGAGCGAGGCGGCGGAGCGGTGCCTCGGGGTGCTGCGCCGGTTCTCCGAGGACATCACGGAACTGGTGCGCTCGGAGACCGCCGATTGGATGGTGGAGTTCCGGGCCGGGCCCGCGCCGATGGGGATGCAGTCGATGGTGTCGGGCGGCGGGGGCGGGCGGGCCGAGCCGGGCGGCCCGGTGGGGCGGTTCGCGCTGCCCACCGTGGGGCGGCCGAACATGCCCCGGCAGCGGCCCCCGGAGTAGACCCGGGGGGCGGGCCCGGGGGTCGCCTCCGTGAGCGAGCGGCGCGGTCAGCTGAAGATGATCATGGAGCCTTGGGCCAGGCTCCTCGTCGAGGCCGCGTGCAGCCCCAGCCAGACGTGGCGTTCGCGGGCGAACGGGTGGTCGTCGTGGACGATCGGGCCGGCCGGTTCCTCCAGCGTCGTGGGGCCGATGGGCGGCAGCGGGGCGGCCGGCGGGTTGGCCGGGTCGATGCCGATCGCCGGGGCCACGAACTCCAGGTCCCGCAGCAGGCCGTGTGAGGAGCCGAGCGGGCCGCCGCCCTCCAGCAGTTCGTCGTTCGAGAGCGGGCCGGCGAAGTCCACCGGGACGTACGCCCCCGCGTGGTCGTAGTGCCAGACCAGGTGCGACTGCTGCGCGCTCTGCTCGAACATCTCCAACAACTGCTCGTAGTCCCCGCCGAGCTCGTCGACGGGCGTCACGGCGAGGCCGCTCAGCCGGAGCAGGTAGGCGCGGCGAAGGAAGTGCAGCGCGTCGTAGTCGAAGCCGGCGACCGGGGCCACGTCCCCGTTCAGCCCGGGCATGTAGGCGTAGACCGGGACCGGCGGGAGCCCCGCCTCACCCAGCGCCTTGTCGTAGACGGCGATCTCTTCGGCGAAGGGGTTGTCGGGGCTGTGGCACAGCACGTCGACGAGGGGGACCAGCCACAGGTCACAGGCCACGAATTCTCGCTCTCCAACGGTCGTGCGGTGGTCGGGACAGCGTAATGCGGACGGAACGTCGCGCACAGTGCACCTCCCGACCTATTCCGCCGCCCCGGCCGTCCTCGCGCCGTGGCCGGGGTGTACCGGGTTTCCGGCCGCGAGCCGGTCGGCCCACTTCATGCCGTGCTCGTTGTACGCGTCGAGTACCGCGCGTACGGCGGCGGCGTCCGCGGACGCGATGGCCTCGACCAGTTCCTGGTGGCCGTTCCACAGCCAGTCCAGTACGTCGGCCTCCCCGCGCAGGTACGGCACGGCGAACACCCACGCCTGGACGCGCAGGCGGTGCAGGAAATCGGTGATGTACGTGTTGGCGACGAACGTGCCGAGCTCACGCCAGAAGCGCAGGTCGTAACCGATCAGGATGTCGAGGTCGCCGCAGCGGGCCGCCCGCGCGGCCTCCTCCGCCCGGCGGCGTACGGAGACGAGGGCGTCCCGGTGCGGGACCAGGCAGCCCTGGGCCGGCTGCCGGGCCTCGAAGACCTCGCGGAACACCCCGTCGATGACGAGCGCGCGTGCCTCGACCATCGACCGGTAGTCGGCCACGCTGAACTCGCGCACATGGAAACCGCGGTGCTGGTCCGATTCGAGGAGGCCCTGTGCGGAAAGGTCGAACAGCGCCTCGCGTACCGGGGTCGCGGAGACCCCGTACTGTTCGGCGATCTGCTTGACGGTGAATTCCCGGCCCGGCCGCAGACGCCCGGACAGCACCTCGTCCCGCAGTGCGTCCGCGATCTGCTGCCTCAGCGTGTTGCGGGTCACGCCTCCGCTCGCCCCCATGGCGCCCCCTCCCCTTTTCGGTTCCGGTCACCATAAGCCAGGCACGGCTGCCCGCTTCCGGGCAGGGAAGCCGAAGGGGAGGGAAGCGGAGGAGGGGCGCAGGGGGCGGGAGCGTCGGGTGGGGCTTCTACACGGTGTACTCGTCCGCGACCGAGAGCGCCGCGTCCAGAGCCGCCAGTCCCTCCTTCGCCTCCGCCTCGGTGACGTTGCAGGCGGGTACGGCGTGGGTGCGGTTCATGTTGATGAAGGGCCACAGGCCGTTCTTCTTCGCCGCCGCGCCGAAGGCCGCCATCGGGGCGTTGTCCGCGCCCGCAGCGTTGTACGGGACCAGCGGTTCACGGGTCTCCCTGTCACGGACCAGCTCCACCGCCCAGAACGCGCCGAGGCCGCGGACCTCGCCGACCGAGGGGTGGCGCCCGGCCAGCTCCCGCAGGCCGGGGCCGAGGACGTGCTCGCCGATGTGGGCGGCGTTCTCGACGACCTTCTCGTCCTCCATCACCTTGATGGTGGCGACGGCCGCAGCGCAGGCCAGCGGGTGGCCCGAGTAGGTGAGTCCGCCCGGGAAGGGACGGGTCTCGAAGGTCGCGGCGATCTCCGCGTTGATCGCGACCCCGCCGAGGGGCACGTAACCGGAGTTGACGCCCTTCGCGAAGGTCATCAGGTCGGGGGTGATGTCGTAGTGGTCCGCGGCGAACCACTTGCCCGTACGGCCGAAACCGGCCATGACCTCGTCGAGGACGAACACGATCCCGTACCGGTCGCAGAGCGCGCGGACGCCCGCGAGGTAGCCGGGCGGCGGCGTCATGATGCCCGCCGTTCCGGGGATCGTCTCCAGGATGATCGCCGCGATGGTGGACGGGCCCTCGAAGGCAAGGGTGTCCTCAAGGTGCTGGAGGGCCCGCGCGCACTCCTCGGCCTCGGTCCCGGCGTGGAACGGCGAGCGGTAGAGGAACGGCGCCCAGAAGCGGACGACGCCCGCCGAACCGTTGTCGGACGGCCAGCGCCGGGGGTCACCGGTGAGGTTGATCGCGGTGGAGGTGCCGCCGTGGTACGAGCGGTAGGTGGAGAGCACCTTCGTACGTCCGGTGTGCAGCCGCGCCATCCGGATGGCGTTCTCGACGGCCTCGGCACCGCCGTTGGTGAAGAAGATCTTGTCCAGGTCGCCCGGGGTGCGCTCGGCGATGAGGCGTGCGGCCTCGGAGCGGGCCTCGATCGCGAAGGCGGGCGCGAAGGTGGCGAGCTTGCCCGCCTGCTCCTGGATCGCGGCGACGACGGCCGGGTGCTGGTAGCCGACGTTGGTGTAGACGAGAGCGCTGGAGAAGTCGAGGTAGCGGTTGCCGTCGTAGTCCCAGAAGTACGCCCCTTCGGCGCCGGCGACGGCGAGCGGGTCGATCAGGCCCTGGGCGGACCAGGAGTGGAACACGTGCGCGCGGTCGGCGGCCTTCACGGCCGCACCGGCTGCGGAGTCGACATACGGGGCATGAGGGGTCATGCCGGTGAGCGTAGGTGCTGGCGGGGGGCGCGCTCCATGGCCACGTTGTATGGAGTGTGGCGCTGGGTTCGGCAGGGTGTCGGGTTGCGGACACGTTGACAGCACACTGTCTTCATGACAGTCTGCTGTCATAGCTGACGCGGTGAAGGTCCCGTGTTCCCCGTCCCGGAGGTCGCCATGACCCGCACGACCGTTCATCTGGCCGTCTACGACACCTTCGCCGACTGGGAGACCGGGTACACCACGGCCCACCTCACCCAGAACGGCTACACCGTCCGGACCGTCGCCGCCACCACCGAACCCGTCACCACCATGGGCGGGCTGCGCGTCCAGCCCGACCTGGCGCTGGACGAGCTGCGGCCCGAGGAGAGCGCGCTGCTCGTCCTGACCGGGGCGGCCCTCTGGGACAGCGGCGACGAGCTGGCCCCCTTCGCCCGCAGAGCCCGCGCGTTCCTGGACGCCGGGGTTCCGGTCGCGGCGATCTGCGGGGCGACCGCCGGGCTCGCCCGCGAGGGGCTGCTCGACGACCGGGCCCACACGAGCGCGGTCTCCTTCTACCTGGCGGCCACGGGGTACGCGGGCGGCGCGCGGTACGTGGACGCCGACGCGGTGACGGACGGCGGCCTGGTCACGGCGGGGCCGACCGAGCCGGTGGCGCTCGCCCGGGAGGTGTTCCGGCTGCTGGGGGTGTACGACGAGAAGAAGCTGGACGCCTGGTACCGCCTGTTCCACGACTCCGACCCGGGCGCCTACGAGGTGCTGGCGGGATGAGCGGCTCCGACGACCGGAGCCGGCTGAGCCGGACCGCACTGGGGGTGTTCCGGCTCAACGGCCAGTTCCTCGCCGTATCGGAGGAACTGGCCCGGCCGGCCGGGCTCACGGCGGCCTGGTGGCAGGTCCTCGGAGCGGTGGTGGGTGAACCGCTGCCGGTGTCCGCGATCGCGCGGGCGATGGGGATCACCCGGCAGAGCGTGCAGCGGATCGCGGACCTGCTGGTGGGCAGGGGCCTCGCGGAGTACGTACCGAACCCGGCCCACCGTCGGGCGAAGCTGCTCCGCCCGACCGGGGACGGGCGGGCGGCGATGTTCCGGATCGGCCCCGGCCACGCGGAGTTCGCGGCGCGGCTCGCGCGGGAGCTGGGGCCGGAGGGGTTCGCGGAGACCGTACGGGTGCTGGAGCGGCTGTCCGACGCGGTGGACGCGGTGGGCGGCGCAGCCGCCGGCAGGGGTGCCGAGGGGCGGCCCGGTCCCGGGTGAACGGCACCTCCCCCCTCTTCCCCCTCACCCCAGCAGCAGGAACGCCGCGTTGAGCAGGATCAGCGTGTGCACGAAGCGCCCCGGACACGTCGGCGGATACCGCCACTCCAGCGGCCACGTGCGCCCGGTCAGCGCCGGTACGGGCACGTAACTGACCGACCCGGTCGTCGCGTTGAGCCGCGTCACCCCCTGGGGCCACGCCCGCCCTGCCGTCGTCCCGGCCGGTACGAGGAAATACACCCCCCGCCGCCCACTCGCCTCGGTGACCACGGGTCCGGGCTCGCCTCCCGTGATCGCCTCCATGAGATCGGCGAGCCGACGCCCGTCGTCCCCGTCGACGCGGACGGCGTCGAATTGCACGCCCGCCTTGCGGAGCTGGAATCCCGAGTCCGGAATCCACTCGATGTTCAGTTCACTGTTCGGCGCATTCACAGGGACATTGTGCGGCCGAACGCCTAGCGTTTCCTCTGACTGGCGAGGGGCGTCGCACACCCGTTGACCTGCGCGAACTCCTCTGCTCCTCAGTTGAGTTCGGCAGTGTCGGGTAGTGACCGGTTGAGTCCGGTTGAGTCGAAAAGGGATCGCGATGGCGCGAGCGGAAAACAAGGAAACGGCGAGTCCGACGGCACAGATGGTGGCCGAAATGGCGCGCGCGATGCGCATCAAACGGCAGTGGACCCAGGAGGAGCTGGGCACCGAGATCGGCTACTCGGCAGCCGCCGTGAGCGCGATGGAGACCAACGCCCAGCCGGCGAGCGACGCGATGCTGGTCGCGCTGCACCGGGTGTTCCACGAGAGCGCGGACTTCTTCGAGACCGCGCGGCGGTACGTACGGATGGAGAAGTATCCGCAGCAGTTCCAGGACTACGCGCTCCTGGAGGAGGCGGCAGTGGGTCTCCAGCTGTACGCCACCAACGTCATCCACGGGTTGTTCCAGACGGAGGCGTACGCACGAGCGCTGATCGGCGGCGGGTATCCCCCGCTGTCCGACCAGCGGGTGGAGGAACTGGTCGAGATGCGGATGGTCCGCAAGGCGATCTTCGACCGCGAACCGGCAGCACTGATCGAGCTGGTCCTTGAGGAGTCCGCCCTCACCCGGGGCATCGGCAGCAAGGAGGTCATGCGCGAACAGATGCGGTACCTCGCGGAGTACGCGCGCCGGCGCAATGTCACCCTGCAAGTGCTGCCCCTGGACGCCGGTTTCGGCGGGGAGTACGCCGCTGGCCACGGCGGGCTGAGCGTGGTGGAGACCTCGGACCACCAGTACCTCATCTACCTGGAGGTACAGGAAGAAAGCTGGACGCTCAGCGACCCGGCAAAGGTAAGCACCTACGCCCAGCGGTGTGCAAAGATCCGGGCACAGGCCATGGGTCCTCGTGAGTCACTGGGCCTCATCGAGCGGTTGGCAGGAGATCGGGTATGAGCAACACCCTGCGCTGGTTCACGTCCAGCTACAGCAACGCCAGCGGCGGCGAGTGCATCGAAGTCGCCTTCGACTGGCACAAGTCCTCGTACAGCAGCTCAAGCGGTGGCGAGTGCATCGAGGTGGCCACCTGCCCCCACGCCGTCCACGTCCGGGACTCCAAGGTCCCTGAAGGCCCCGCCTTCGAGGTCGCCCCGGGCGCCTGGACGACGTTCCTCACCTGGGCGGGCTGAGCGAGCGGGGGCCGGGCACGCGTGCCCGGCCTTCCGCTTCCCTTCGTACCTGCCACTGGCCATGGGAGTGACCCCCTAGGTGGCCAGATCCACGGCCCGGAACGCCAGCCAGAGGTCGTAGCGGGCGCTGGGGGATCTGAGCAGGGAGCGCTGGAGTACCGCTTCGAGCCGGGTGAGCCGTTTACGGGCTCCCGGCACGGAGATGCCCAGCGCCTCCGCCGTAGGGCCGAGGCGGCCCTCGTACGCGAGCCAGGTGCGCAGAGTCGTCTCCGCCGTCCCACCGGCCGGGGTGAGGGCCCCCACCTGACCCGCGGCCCACGCCTGGAGTGCGGGGCCGACCAGCAGTGCGTCGAGGTCCGGCGCGAGGGCCTCGGAGTCCGGGGCGCGGGTCCGGGCGGGGGCCGACCGTACGCGGAGGGCGAGGTCCAGTGCCGCCTGGTCGGCGAGGCGGTCCAGGTCCAGGCCGAGCAGCTCGCCGATCAGCCGCAGCCGGGCGGTCAGCGTGTTGCGGTGGATCTTCAGGTGCTGGGTCGCACCGGACGCGAAGGCCAGCCAGGAGCCGAGGGTCGCCGCCAGTTCCTGGCTACCCGGGTCCTGCGAGCGCCTCGGGCGGTAGGTCAGCAGGGGGCCGAGCAGGGCGTCGGCCCACCGCGCGCCCGCGCCGCCGACGACGAGGGCGGGTTCCGGCGAGAGGCCGAACCGGGAGTGCCTGCCGGGGAGTCCGCGGGCCACGGCGAGCGCGTGGAACGCCTGCCGGTAGCCGGTCGCGGTGTCACCGAGCGGTATCTCCTCGCTGATCCCCACGACGCAGTCGTCCACGAGGGCGGCGACGGCCGGACCGAGGGGGCCGCCCGGCGTCTTGTCCCCCGCGGGCGTCACCAGGATCAGATGGCGTGCGTAGACCGGGCAGCGCACGATCCACGACCGGCCGCCCGAGACGTCCGCGCAGACCCGCGCCACCTCGTCGCGGCTCCCGCCCGAGCACTCGACGACACACACCCGCGCCGGGTCCGGGAGCCTCGGCCGCAGCGCGCCCGCCACCTGGTGCGCGATGGAGAGCTGACCGGTCATCAGCAGGTGCAGGACGGCCTCACGGCCCCGTGACTCCGCGAGCTCGACGCGGCGGCGCTTGCGTTCGACCGTCTCCGACTCCCAGCACAGGGCCAGCGGCATCACCGCGTCGGCCAGCAGGGTGGACAGCCCGGCGGGCAGGGGGCGGGGCGCCAGGACGGCGAGGACGGGAAGGCCGGGGGCGGGCGCACCGGTCGGCGCGTCGAGGGGGAAGAGCAGCCCGGTGTACGCGTCCCTGTCGAAGGAGTACGCGCGCACGCCCCGGCCCTTCAGCACGGCGACGCCCTCCGCCGCCAGCGCGGCGGCTTCCCGGAGCGCGGGCGGGAGTGCTCCCGGCCGGGGGCCGCGGCGGCATGGAGCACCGTGCCATCGGAGTCCAGCAGACCGGCCCAGCCGTCGGCGCGCCGGGCGAGCCGGCGCAGCAGCTCCGCCGTTCCGCCGGTCCGGGCCAGACGGTACATGCGCAGCACGTCCTCGGCCCGCTCCGACGCCTGCACCCGCCCGCTCCGTTCGATCGACTGTTCGATCTACTGCTGAAATCGGAGCGAAGCGTACCCGTCCGGTTGTGCGAACTGTTACCCCGAGCGCCTCACGGAGTGCGAAGTGAAGCTCCCCGTCGCCTGCCAGGCCCCTAGAGTCCGAACGTGTCCGGTCTTCGGGGGAAGCCGGCCACGCGGGGGGACCGGAGCGGGCGCGACGGCAGCGGCCCACGGGGGTGGTCGCTGCCGCCGCGCTCCCCGGAGATCCGGCCCCCGCGGAAACCACGCTCCGGCATCTGCTGATGTCCGTGCAGCCGCCGCCGCAGGCACGGGGCCGGACACCGAAGCGGGGGGTGCCCCCGGCCGTGGCCGGAAGCACCCCCCGTCCGGGTGGGGGGCCTAGGGGGTCAGCAGCTCAGGTTCGAGCCGGGGGTGGTGCCGAGGATCTGGGTGAAGGCCCGGTACTTGTCGATGCGGCTCTGGACCTGCGCGGGGTTGCGGCCGTTGCACTCCAGGCTGCCGTTGATCGAGCGGATCGTCTCGCCGAAGCCGGCGCCGTTGACCATGGCGTTGTGGGGCGTCATGGTGCCGGGGCCGTTCTGCGTGTTCCAGTACCAGAGGCCGGTCTTCCAGGCCACGGAGGCGTCCTGCTGCACCAGGTTCGGGTTGCGGAGCAGGTCGATGCCGAGGGCGTCACCGGCCGCCTTGTAGTTGAAGTTCCAGCTGAGCTGGATGGGGCCACGGCCGTAGTAGGCGGCCTGGCCGGCCGGGCAGCCGTAGGGCTGGCTGCTGTCGCAGTAGTGGGGGTAGTTGGCCGTGTTCTGCTCGACGATGTGCACCAGACCGCCGGTCTCGTGGCTGACGTTGGCGAGGAACGCCGCCGCCTCCTGGCGCTTGACCGTGTCACTGCCGGTGGTGGCGAACGCCGGGTAGGCGCTCAGAGCCGCCTTGAGGCCGCTGTAGGTGTAGAAGGAGTTCCGGCTCGGGAACATCTGGTTGAACTGCGCCTCGCTGACGACGAAGCCCGAGGGGATGGGGTCCGTACCGCCGCCGGTACCGCAGGTGCCGTTGTCGGCCCAGACCTGGGCGACGCCCGGCGTCTCGTTCTGGGTCCACCACTTCGCGGCCCAGTTGCGGCCGTTGTAGGAGGCCGTGCCGCCTCCGGTGTAGACGGACGATGCCTTCCAGGCCGGGGCGCAGGTGGCCGCCGCCGCCGTGGTGGCGGGGAGGATGACGAGCGTCGCGACGACCGCGCTCAGCGCGGTCAGCAGACTCAGGACGCGTCTGATCAAGGTGATCACTCCTTCGGCGCGGCGCCCGGGATACCGTGCGCCGCCATGGGGGTGTCCGTCACTCAAGCGGAGTGGTCTGGACCTGTCAAGGTCTAGACCAAGGTTGGCCGCATGGGCGAACAACGGGCGAACTTCCGCCGACGGAACGCCAACTCGCCTTTCCCCCCACCCGCCCCGCGCTTACGGTGACGCGAATCGATGGCCGCGCCAGGCGCACGACCGTGCGCGCCGGGGAGTGCTCGGGGAAGCGGCTCGGGGAAGTACTCGGTAGCCGGGGGAGCGCGGACAGCCGTGGAATGGTTAAGCGCCGAGAACGTCGTGGCCGTACTCACCGCCGTACTGGGCGTACTGGCCTCCGTAGGGGTGCTCTGGTACGAGCGCCGCGTGCCCTGGCGCAAACGCATCGGCTACCGGGTGCAGATGGACACCCCGATCGGCCGGGACGTCAGCGAGGGCCGGGCCAACGTACGGCTCGGACTCTTCAACGAGATGCCGGAGATGTCCGAGGCCACCCTCGTCCTGCTGCGCGTGGAGAACGACGGCTCGCAGTCCATAGCCGACAGCGACTACACCGGCCGCGAACTGCACGGACTGACCGTCGAGTTCACCGGCAGGACCGTGCGCGGCATCGCGGTCACCCAGTCACCGGGCGCCGACCACCTGATGGAGCACTTCACCCCTGCGGGCGGGCTGCGCGACAGCGGGTCCCTCATCCGGCTGCCCCGGGTCCCGCTCAACCGCAACGAGCACTTCAAGCTGCTCGTCGTGCTCACCGGGGGGCAGGTGGGCAGCCCCGTCACGATCACCGGCGGCATCCGGGACGGCGCGGTGGCCCGAACAAGGCTGTCCGCCCCGACGAGAAACCGCCCCTGTTCGGCCGGGCCGCCCGGCTGATCACCGTGGCCCTGACCGCCTGCGTGGTCACGCTCTCCTCGATCATCCTCGTACGCGACGACAGCCCGCCCCCGATCGGCTGCGCGCAGGGCACGCTGACGGTGACCGGTTCCACCGCGTTCGCCCCGGTCGTACGCGAACTGGCCGACAAGTACGAGAAGGAGTGCGAGGGCTCCGCCGTCGACGTGGACGCGCGCGGCTCCAACGCCGGCATACGGCAACTCGCCGACCAGGGCGAACAGGCCACGTCCGGCTCCCCCGCCCTCCTCGCCCTCTCGGACGGGCCGAAACCGGACGGCTACCCCCAGCTGCGCGAGACCCGCGTCGCCGTCTCGCTCTTCTCCCTCGTCGTCAACGACCGGGTGCCGGTGCGCGACCTCTCCTCGGCGGACATCCGCAGGATCTACCGGGGCGAGATCCGCAACTGGAAGGCGCTCGGCGGCCCCGACCTGAAGGTCCTGCTCGTCAGCAGGGACGCCAACTCCGGTACCCGCGAGGTCTTCCAGCGACGGGTACTCGGACGCAACGAGCCCGCCCAGTCCTCCCGCGACTGCGCCACCATGGACGACCCGGAGGCCGCGGTCACCCGCTGCGAACTCGACAGCACCGAACAGGTGCTGTCCACCGTGGCCCGGCTCCCCGGAGCCATCGGCTACAGCGAACTGCGCGCCGGCACCGAACTGAAGGGGCTGCGCCAGCTCGCGATCGACGGCAGCACCCCGTCCGTCGACACGATCGGCAGCAGCACCTATCCGTACCGCGAGATCGAGTACGCCTACAGCTACGGCCAGCCGCCCGCCGACTCGCTGGCCTCCAGCTTCCTGGGCTATCTGACCCGAGGCAGCGGCCAGGACGTCGTCAGGACCCACGGCCACCTGCCGTGCGCCACCCCGGAGGGCCTGCGGATCTGCGGGGAGGAGTGAGGCGTCACGGGGACCCCGGACGCGGGAGGGCCGGGACGCTGTGTGCGTCCCGGCCCTCCCGCGTCACGCCTTTCCCGGTCTACAGGAAGGAGTTGATCTGGATCGTCTCGGTGCGGCCGGGGCCGACACCGATCGCCGAGATCGGGGCGCCCGACATCTCTTCGAGCGCCTTCACGTAGTCCTGCGCGTTCTTCGGCAGGTCGTCGAAGGTCTTCGCCTTCGTGATGTCCTCGGACCAGCCGGGCAGCATCTCGTAGACCGGCTTCGCGTGGTGGAAGTCGCTCTGGCTGTACGGCAGTTCCTCGACGCGCTTGCCGTCGATCTCGTACGCGACGCACACCGGGATCTGCTCCCAGCCGGTCAGCACGTCCAGCTTCGTGAGGAAGAAGTCGGTGAGACCGTTGACCCGGGTCGCGTACCGCGCGATCGGGGCGTCGAACCAGCCGCAGCGACGGTCACGGCCGGTGGTGACACCGCGCTCGCCACCGATGCGGCGCAGCGCCTCGCCGTCCTCGTCGAGCAGCTCCGTCGGGAACGGACCGGCGCCGACGCGCGTGGTGTACGCCTTGAGGATGCCGATGACCCGGCTGATCTTCGTCGGGCCCACGCCGGAACCGGTGCAGGCGCCGCCCGCGGTCGGGTTCGAGGAGGTGACGAAGGGGTACGTGCCGTGGTCGACGTCGAGCAGCGTGCCCTGGCCGCCCTCGAAGAGGACGACCTTGCCCTCGTCGATGGCGTCGTTGAGGATCAGTGTCGTGTCGGCGACGTACGGCTTCAGCCGGTCCGCGTACGTGAGCAGCTCCTCGACGATCTTCCCGGACTCGATCGCGCGCCGGTTGTAGAGCTTGGCGAGGATCTGGTTCTTGAAGTCGAGGGCCGCCTCGACCTTCTGGACGAGGATCGACTCGTCGTAGAGGTCCTGGACCCGGATACCGACGCGGTTGATCTTGTCCGCGTACGTCGGTCCGATACCGCGACCGGTGGTACCGATCTTGCGGGAGCCGAGGAAGCGTTCCGTCACCTTGTCGACGGTGACGTTGTACGGAGTGATCAGATGAGCGTTACCGCTGATCAGAAGCTTGGACGTGTCGACGCCTCGCTCGTTCAGACCGTTCAGCTCGGAGAACAGCACGGCCGGGTCGACCACGACTCCGTTCCCGATGACCGGGGTACACCCCGGCGACAGGATTCCGGAGGGGAGGAGATGCAGTGCGTACTTCTGGTCGCCCACGACGACCGTGTGGCCGGCATTGTTGCCGCCCTGATAGCGCACGACATAGTCCACGGAACCACCGAGGAGGTCGGTGGCCTTCCCCTTGCCCTCGTCACCCCACTGAGCACCGAGCAGCACAAGTGCGGGCACAGGCGTACACCCCTTCCGGGCGGGGCATGTCCAAGGCCAGGGGGCGTACGTAAAGGTGTACCTGCCGCACGACGATGTACGGCAAAGCCTGAGCCGTCGAACCGGGTGCCCCGGAATAGACGAAGCCCCTGGCGCAATAGCGCAAGGGGCTCTTGCACCAAGATGCTACCCGAGGAAGGACCGAGGTGTCGGCTGCAGAGCCCCCGGCGACGGCGACCACCAGCTTCTGGTGCTCATCGACCCGGTCGCCCGCCGGACCGACGGTGAGTCCGTCCGTATCGCGAAGGATGTGCTGAGCGCCGGCTCACGCGCCAAGATCTGCCTTCCGGACACCCCCGAGGAGTTCATCAGAGCCCTGTCGCGGCGGGGCGGACGACGGCCGGTGGTCGTCGGCGACGACGGGGCGCTGCTGCGCGCCGTCGCCCATCTGCACCGGGAGCGCGAGCTGTCCGGTGGCGCCCTCTCGCTGATCCCGGTCGGCGCCCCGCCCACCCTCGAACTGGCCCACGCGCTCGGCGTGCCCCGCGGCGCGGTCGCCGCGGCCCGCTCGGCGCTCGACGGCACGGTCCGACGGCTCGACCTGCTGGTGGACGACAGCGACGGTGTGGTCCTCGGCAGACTGCGCATCCCGGTCCTGCCCCGACCCGTGCGGCCTCCCATCCGGGGGTCACGGCGGTCTGGGACACCTGCCGCTCGCTGGTGGCGTCCCTGGTCCACCCGGCCGCCCCCACCACCGCCCACCCGCCGCCGCGCACGTACCGGCTGCGCGTGGAGGCGGACGGCGTCCTGCTCAACGACCTGGACCGGCCGGTCGAGGGCGTCTCGGTGACCGCCCAGGGTGACGGTGGCCTGGTCGACGTGGTGATACACACCTCGCCTGGCCGGTCGGAGTCCCGGGAGGCCAAGGCGGTGACGGTCTCCGGCGCCGACTTCCGCTACCGGGCCGACATACACGTCACGGGCCCGGTGCGCACCCGGACGTGGACGGTACGGGCGGGAGCGTGGTCGCTGATACTGCCCCCGGTGGTGGGGGCGGGATAGGCCGGGCCGGCAGCGCGGCGGCTCCCCGATGGCGGCCCTCGGTCCGCCCCGCCGTCACCGGGACACGGCCTCTTCACCGTCACACCTCCACGTCCAGCGCCTTCAGCCCCCGGATCACGTATCCCGGATGCCACTGCGGCTCCCCGGCCGGCCGCATGCCCGGCGCCTTGCGCAGCAGCTCGCCGAAGGAGGCCGCCAGCTCGATACGGGCCAGCGGTGCGCCCAGGCAGTAGTGAATGCCCGCCCCGAACGTGAGGTGCGGGTTGTCCGGCCGGGACAGGTCCAGCCGGTCCGGCTCGGCGAACCGCTCCGGGTCCCGGTTGGCGGAGCCGAACAGCAGCGCGACCTCCGAGCCGCGCGGAATCACGGTCCCACCGATCTCGATGTCGTCGAGCACCCAGCGCTCGAACATCTGCAGAGGGGTGTCGTAGCGCAGCAGCTCCTCCACAGCGGTGGGCAGCAGCCCGTGGTCCCCGCGCAGGGCCGCCAGCTGCTCCGGGTGCCGGAAGAGCGTCCACCAGCCGTTGACGGTGGTGTTGACGGTCGCCTCGTGGCCCGCGTTCAGCAGCAGCACACAGGTGGAGATCATCTCCTGCTCACTCAGCCGCTCCCCCTCGTCATGGGCGGCGATGAGCGCGGAGATCAGGTCCGTCCCGGGGTCGCTCCGGCGTTCCGCGATCAGTCCCCGCAGATACGCGGAGAAGTCGGCCGACGCCCGCACGGCCGCCCGGGCCGTCTCCTCCGAGGGGTTCAGCTCGAACATCCCGCAGATCGCCGAGGACCAGGGCCGCAGCAGCTCCCGGTCTCCCTCCGGCACGCCCAGCATCTCCGCGATCACGGCGACCGGCAACGGTTCGGCGACCGCCGCCAGCAGGTCACCCCCGCCGGAGGCGACGAACGCGTCGACCAGGTCGGCCGCCAGCCGCTCCACCGTGGGCGCCAGGCGCTCGACCGTACGCGGTGTGAACGCCTTGGAGACCAGCCGCCGGATGCGGGTGTGGTCGGGGCCTCCAGGTCGAGGAGCCCCTGCCCGTTCAGCGTGTGGAAGGGCTCGTGCGCGTCCGGCGGCGGGGTGCGCCCGAACTCCTCGTGCGTGAACCGGTGCAGGTAGGTCCGGCCCAGCCGCCGGTCGCGCAGCAGCGCGGACACATCGGAGTGGTGCGGGATCAGCCACTGCCTGGTCGGCTCGAAGAAGTGCGCCCGGCCGGCGGCGCGCAGCGCGGTGTAGGCGGGGTACGGATCGGCGACGAACGCCGGTGACCAGGGGTCGAAGGACACATACATGCCCCGACGCTACCGGCCGGCGCCCCACCGCACCCGGGCCCCGCGCCTGCATGCCCCGGGTCCCGGGCCCCCGCACCCCACCGTCCCACCGGGCTCCCGCCCGGACCCACCCGGCCCTACCCGGGTGTGACCAGCCGTGCCTCGTACGCGAACACCGCCGCCTGCGTCCGGTCGCGCAGCCCCAGCTTGACCAGGATGCGGCTCACATGCGTCTTGATGGTGGACTCGGCGACCACCAGCCGGGAGGCGATCTCGGCGTTCGACAACCCCTGCGCGATCAGCACGAGCACCTCCGTCTCCCGCTCCGTGAGGTCCCCGATCCGGGCCAGCGCGGGCGGGCGCGGCGCTTCGGCGAGCTTGGAGAACTCCGTGATCAGCCGCCGGGTGACGGCCGGGGCCAGCAGCGCCTCCCCGGACGCCACCACCCGTACCCCTTCCGCCAGCTGCCGCGCCGACGCGTCCTTCAGCAGGAAGCCGGAGGCGCCCGCGCGCAACGCCTGGTACACGTACTCGTCGAGGTCGAAGGTGGTGAGGACGAGGACCTTGGCGTCCGGGTCGGCGGCGACGATCTCGCGGGTCGCCTCGATGCCGTTGAGCTCCGGCATCCGGATGTCCATCAGCACGACGTCCGGACGCAGGGCCGCCACCTGCGAGACGGCCTGGCGACCGTCGACGGCCTCGCCCACGACCTCGATGCCCGGCATGGCGTTGAGGAGGACGGAGAACCCCTCGCGGACCATCATCTGGTCGTCGACGATCAGCACCCCGATGGTGCTCATACGGCGCCGCCCGCCGCCGTGTCCCGCCCCGCCGTGTCCTGCACAGCCGTGCCGTCCGCCCCCTGCTCGCGCACGGTCTGCACGGGGATGAACGCGGTCACCTCGTAGCCGCCGTCCGCCGTCGCCTCGGCCGTCATCTCACCGTCGAGCATGGCCACCCGCTCGCGCATCCCGGTGATGCCGTGCCCGGCCCCCGGCGACGGTTTGACGAGACCGGTGGGCGGCCCGTTCACCACCCGCAGTCCGAGCCCGCCGAGTACGTAACCGATCTCCACCTTCGCGGTGGCGCCCGGCGCGTGCCGCAGCGTGTTGCTCAGGGCCTCCTGGATGATCCGGTACGCCGACAGCTCGACGCCCTGCGGCAGCTCGCGTACGGCTCCGGTGACGGTCTTCTCCGTCCGCAGTCCCGCGTCGCCCACGTTGGCCAGGAGGCGGTCCAGCTCGGCGAGCGTGGGCTGCGGCCCCCCGGGTGCCTCGTATCCCTCGGCCCGTACGACTCCCAGGACCCGGCGCAGCTCGGTGAGCGCGGCGACGGCGTTCTCCCGGATCGTGCGGAACGCCTGCTCCAGCTCGGGCGGCGGATTCTCCACCCGGTAGGGAGCGGCCTCCGCCTGGATCGCGACGACCGACATGTGGTGGGCGACGACATCGTGCAGTTCGCGGGCGATGGTCGTGCGCTCCTCCAGGAGCGTGCGCCGGTCGCGTTCGACGGCGGTCACCGTGCGCTGCACGGTCACCTCGCGCTGGGCGTCCCGGCGCACCTGGACCATGGCGACGACGAGCAGGGCGAAAGCGGAGGTGACGGCCATGCCCGAGATCGTGGAGGAGCGGTAGAACCCGCCGAACGTGTCCAGGAAGGAGCCCAACAAGAGGGTCAGGGTCCACATCCAGGCCGCCGTACGGGGCCGGGTGCGGGCAGCGACGACGACCATCACGCCCAGGTGGCAGAGGAACATGCCCGGCCCCCACGGCCAGTCACCACTGCCCGCGACCGCCGCCACCGGGGTCAGCGCCATCGACGCCCAGAAGGCACCGACCGGCCTGACCAGGGTCAGCAGCAGCGGAACGGCCGGCAGCAGTCCGGTCACGACGGCGGGCACTCCGTAGACGCCGTCGGAGTCCGCCGCCGTCAGGCCGATCATCACCGTGAACAGGGCCAGCACGCCGACCGCCGCGTGCGGGGACCAGACGGCACGCGCCCGCAGCCGCTCGGGCAGCCGCCGGATCACCCGGCCGCCGGTCCCCAGCGGGTCCAGCGGACGGTAGGCGAGCACATCGTGGAAGAGGTCCTGCCGCAGGCCGCCTATCGTGTCTGCGGCCACCCGGAACTCGGGGCTTCTGGTCTTGGTCTCGGTCACGCCTCTCACGGTAGGCGGCGCGGCGAGCCGGGTCGTCAGCAGTGATACGGATTCCCCGGCGTCCGCCGAAAGGACTACGTGAGCCTCCGGAAGCAGTCGGGGAAGCGGCCCGGGCCTGCCCCCGCGGACAGGCCCGGGGTCACCAGGCGAGCTGGGCCAGCTCCTCCGCGACCACGGCGCACGCGTCGGCCGACGGGTCGATGAGCGGGAAGTGGCCGACCCCGTCGAGCAGCGTCAGGCCCACCATCTCCCCCGCCCTGGCCGCCGCGTCGACGAACGCCTCGGAGACCGCGGGGGGCACGGTCAGATCGCAGGTGCCCTGCACCACGGCTGTCGCGATACCGGTGGGCAGCAGGGCGGCCGGGTCGGCGAAGCCACTCCGCTCCGCGAACTCACCCTCGCCGCCCAGCAGTTGGTGTACGGCTCCGGAGCAGACGCCCAGCTCGACGGCCGTCGCGAAGTCGGCGACAGGCGCCAGCGCCACCACCCCGCGCAACGGCGGCGGCGCGGGCAGCCGCCACGGTGACCCCTCGGGAAGTACGTGCCTGGCCGCCGCCCACAGCGCCAGCTGACCACCCGCCGAGTGCCCGGTGACCACGATCCGCCGCACATCGGCCTGCGGCAGCTCCCGCCCGGCCAGCACCGGCACCGCGTCCATCGCGGCGGCCACGTCGTCGAACGTCTCGGGCCAGCGCCCCGCGGCCGGTTCGCCACCGCGCTGCTGCGGGATCTCCCCGCCGCGCCGGTACTCGACGCTGGCGACGGCGAAGCCGCGCCTGGCCAGGAAGTCCGCGAGCGGCGACACGTGCCGCCGGTCGTAGGGCGCCCGCCACGCCCCGCCGTGCAGCAGGACGACGAGCGGCGCCCCCGTCCGGCCGTCCCGGGGCGCGTAGAAGTCGATCACCTGGTCGGGGTGGCTGCCGTAGGCCGCGGACCGGTCGGGGGCGATCACCGGATGGGCGAACGCCGACTCCTCCTCGGCGGCATCACGATCACGCGCGGCAGAATCCGACATGCTGCTCCAACCGTCCCTCGAATAAGCCCAACTGGCTTGACCTGCGGGGACGGTATCAGCACCGGGCGACTCCCTCCGATCACCGGACGGGCGCCGTGGGCCCGTCCGGCGACCGGGGAACAGTGTCGGCGGGGCTACCCCTCCAGCACGTCCGCGAGAATCCGCGCCGCGCGCTCGGCGTCCGCGAAGCCGACGTACAGCGGCGTGATACCGAACCGCAGTACGTCGGGCCGCCGCAGATCACCGACGACGCCCCGCTCGACGAGCGCGCGCATCACCCGCTCGGTGTCCTCGCACCGCAGCGCGACCTGGCTGCCGCGTTCCGCGTGCGCGGCCGGGGTGACCGAGGTGACCCGGCCGGGTGGCACGTACGCGGCGACGCACTCCAGGAAGAAGTCCGTCAGCGCGAGGGACTTCGCCCGTACGGCGGTCACCTCGACCCCGTCCCACACGTCCAGCGACGCTTCGAGCGCCAGCATGGACAGGATGTCGGGGGTGCCGACCCGGCCCCGTACCGAACCCTCGGCGGGCGCGTATCCGGGCGTCATCGCGAACGGGTCCGCGTGCGACGTCCAGCCCGGCAGGGGGGAGTCGAAGGCCGCCTGGTGGCGCTCGGCGACGTACAGGTAGGCCGGCGAACCGGGACCGCCGTTCAGGTACTTGTACGTGCAGCCGACGGCCAGGTCGACCCCGTGCTCGTCCAGGCCCACGGGCAGGGCGCCCGCGCTGTGGCACAGGTCCCAGACCGCGAGACCGCCCGCCGCGCGCACGGCGGCGGTGAGAGCGGGCAGATCGTGGAGCCTGCCCGTGCGGTAGTCGACGTGGTTGAGCAGGACGACGGCCGTACGGGGGCCGAGCGCGGCCGGTACGTCGGCGGGGGCGACGGGCACGATCCGGTGGCCGGTCAGCCGGGCGGCGGACCCGGCGATGTACCCGTCCGTGGGAAACGTCGTCGCGTCCACCAGGATCTCGTCGCGCCCCTGCGCCGCGAGGCGGCTCGCGGCGACGACGGCCTTGAAGACGTTCACGCTCGTGGAGTCGCCCACCACGATCTGTCCGGGCCCGGCCCCGACGAGCGGGGCGATACGGTCGCCGATCCGCTCGGGCGCGGTCCACCAGCCGCTCTCCTCCCACGACCTGATACGCAGCTCGCCCCACTCGCGGGTGAGGACCTCCTGGAGCCGCGCGGGGACGTGCCTGGGCAGCGCGCCCAGCGAGTTCCCGTCGAGGTAGACGGTGTCGTCGAGCGTGAACAGCTCGCGGTACTTGGCGAGTTCGTCGGCGGCGTCGAGCGCCGCCGCCCTCCCGGCGTAGGTCTCAGACATGGCTGCGTGCCGTCCAGAGCTCGGGGAAGACACTCTTCGTGGCCCGCTTCTCCAGCCAGGCGACCCCGGCCGAGCCGCCGGTCCCGGTCTTGGAGCCCATCGCACGGCGGGTGGCGACCAGGTGGTCGTTGCGCCAGCGCCAGACCAGTTCGCCGACGTCGGTGAGCGTCTCACCGAGGCGGACCAGCTCGGCGTTCTGGTCGGGATCGGCGTAGATCCGCGCCCAGACGGCCTCGACCTCGGGCGACGGCTCGTACTTCCTGGTCAGGTCCCGGCCGAGCACCGACTGCGGCACCGCGTACCCGCGCCGGGCGAGCAGGGCGAGCGCCTCGTCGTACAGACCGGGCTCGTGGAGCGCCTTCTCCAGCTCGGCGTGGACCCGGGGCGCGCCCCGGTGCGGTACGAGCATGGAGGCGGACTTGTCCCCGAGCAGGAACTCCATCCGCCGGTACATCGCCGACTGGAATCCGGAGCCCTCACCGAGCGCGCCCCGGTAGGAGTTGAACTGGGCGGGGGTGAGGCCGGCCAGCGGGGTCCAGGAGGCGTTCAGCGCCTCCAGCTCCCGTACGGACCGCTTCAGCGCGTCGCGCGCGGCGGGTATGCGGTCCTCGCGCAGGGCGTGCGCCGCGGTCTCCCACTCATGGACGATGACCGTGAACCACAACTCCATGACCTGGGTGGTGACCAGGAAGACCATCTCGCCGGGATCGTCCGAGCGAAGGTGCTGGAGGTGGGTCAGGACATCCGCCTGGACATAGTCCTCGTACGGAGTCGTTCCCGCGAAGTCGAGGTGCGGGTTGGCCGCACCGGTGGCTTCGGGGTCGGGGTGATTCGTCGACATTTCTGTCTCCTCGACACGAGCTTCCGGGTAGCGGTCCGCCCCTTCCGTGAGGAAGTGGAGCTCCGGTCCCCTGCCCGCATCCTAAGCCGGAGCCGGGGGCGGCGTCCTGCGTGGCAGGTCGGGCGGCCTGCCCGGCAGCGCGCGGGCCCCGCGGACGGCACGCGTCCACGGGGCCCGGTACGGCGCGGGGGGTCAGCCCAGCGTGTCGGCGGCGGTCTGCGAGGAGTCGCGCAGGAACGACGAGCAGCGCTCGTACTCCTCCTGCTCGCCGATGTCCCCCGCCGCGCGGGCCAGGGCGTGCAGCGCCCGCAGGAAGCCGCGGTTCGGCTCGTGCTCGAACGGGACGGGGCCGTGGCCCTTCCAGCCGGCGCGGCGCAGGGCGTCGAGGCCGCGGTGGTAGCCGGTGCGGGCGTACGCGTACGACTCGATGACCCGGCCGCCCTCGTACGCCTCGTCGGCGAGCTGCGCCCAGGCCAGCGAGGAGGTGGGGTACTTCGCTGCGACGTCGGCGGGCGCCGCGCCGTTGGCGAGCAGCTCGCGCGGCTCCGGGTCGTCGGGCAGATGGGTCGGGGAGGGCCCCCGAGCAGGTTCTCGTGGATGGACATGGGTGCAAGTGTGCCTGCTGGGACGGGCCCGTGGGCATCACCCCGCTTCCCGCCCGCGCTCCGGGGTCCCCGGGCGCCGCGCCGGGCGGGATCGGCCCGGCGGGCGTGAGCGGGTAGGCGTTGCCCGGCCCACGGCCACCCGTACCCCTACCGGGCCGCCCCGAGGCCCCGTATCAGCGCCTCCACGCCCGCGATCACCTTGCTGCGCGGGCACCCCACGTTCAGCCGCAGGAACCCCGGCGCCCCGTACACGGTCCCAGGCATGATCGCGACCTTCTCCCGCTCGACCAGCACCCGCTGCAACACCTCGTCGTCCACGCCCAGCGGCCGCACATCGATCCACGCCAGGTAGCCCGCCTGCGGCGGCTCCCACCCGAGCCCGGGGAACGCGCCGTTCAGCCGTTCCGCCACCAGAGCGAGGTTTCCCGCCACATACGCGCGGACCGCGTCCAGCCACCCCGCGCCCTCCCGGTACGCCGCGATGTGCGCGGTCAGCGAGAGCACCGCGGGCGAGGCGAGCCCTTCCGCCGTCTCCATCCGCCGAAGGAACTCCGCACGGTCCGCCGCCCGGCCGATGATCCCGTACGAGCCCGAGAGCGCCGGAAAGTTGAACGACTTCGTCGCGGACGTGATGACGGCCCAGCGCCCGTCACCCCCCACCCGCGTCCACGGCACGTGCCGGTACCCCTCGTGCACGAAGTCCGCGTGTATCTCATCGCTGATCACAGCCACCCCGTGCCGTCCGGCCGACCCGGCCATTTCCGCCAGCTCCTGGGCCGTCCACACGCGCCCGGTGGGGTTGTGCGGCGAGCACAGCACGAGCACCTTCGCATCGGCCCGCGCCAGCTCGGTCTCCAGCGCCTCCGCGTCCCCCACCGGCACCCCGCGCAGCTCGCGCCCGAGCCCGGTGATCACCTTGCGGAAACCGTCGTACGTGGGGGTGTGGACGACCACCCCGTCCCCGGCCTCCGTCCACATCTGGAGCAGCTGCGAGAGCTGGCTGAGCACGGACGGCGCGTAGACCAGCCGCCCGGTGTCGAGCGGTGTGCCGTACCGGGTCCCGTACCAGTGGGCTACCGCCGACCGGAAGTCGTCCTGGCGCCAGTCCGTGTAGCCGAACACCCCGTGGCCGAGCCGGGCCCGCAGGGCCGCCAGCACCTCGGGAGCGGTCTCGAAGTCCATGTCGGAGATGGTGAACGGCAGCAGCCCGTCCACTCCGAAGCGGTCGGCGACCCCGTCCCACTGGACGCACCAGGTGCCCCGGCGGTCGACGACGGTGTCGAAGTCGTAGGACGTACTCACAGCGCGTACCTCGCCTCACTCGGAGCCTGCCGGAGCCCGGCACCCATGCCAGGGGCCCGGCACCCCCGAGGGGTGCCGGGCCCACCGCCACACAGCCGTGCCGGCTACTTCAGCCTGGTGCCCGTGGAACGCAGGTTGGCACACGCCTCGGTGACGCGCGCCGCCATGCCGGCCTCGGCCAGCTTGCCCCAGGTGCGCGGGTCGTACGCCTTCTTGTTGCCGACCTCGCCGTCGACCTTCACCACACCGTCGTAGTTGCGGAACATGTGGTCCACGACCGGGCGGGTGAAGGCGTACTGGGTGTCGGTGTCGAGGTTCATCTTCACGACGCCGTTCTCCAGCGCGGTGGCGATCTCCTCCGCGGTGGAGCCGGAGCCGCCGTGGAAGACGAAGTCGAACGGGGACACCTTGCCGTACTTGGCGCCGACGCCCTCCTGGAGGTCCTTCAGCAGCTCGGGGCGGAGCACGACGTTGCCCGGCTTGTAGACGCCGTGCACGTTGCCGAAGGAAGCGGCCAGCAGGTAACGGCCCTTCTCGCCCAGGCCGAGCGCCTCGGCCGTACGCAGCGCGTCGTCGACGGTCGTGTACAGCTCGTCGTTGATCTCGTGCGTGACGCCGTCCTCCTCGCCACCGGTCGGGGTGATCTCGACCTCAAGGATGATCTTGGCGGCGGCGGCCTTCGCGAGCAGCTCCTGCGCGATGGACAGGTTGTCGGCGAGGGTCTCGGCGGAACCGTCCCACATGTGGGACTGGAACAGCGGGTTGAGACCCTTGGCGACGCGCTCCACCGAGACCTCGATCAGCGGACGCACATAGGTGTCCAGCTTGTCCTTGGGGCAGTGGTCGGTGTGCAGCGCGACCGTGACGTCGTACTTGGGGGCGACGATGTGCGCGAACTCGGCCAGCGCGACCGCGCCCGTGACCATGTCCTTGTTGTACTGGCCGCCCAGGAACTCCGCACCACCGGTGGAGATCTGGATGATGCCGTCGCTCTCGGCCTCCGCGAAACCACGCAGTGCGGCGTGCAGGGTCTGGGTCGACGTCACGTTGATGGCCGGGTAGGCGAACTTGCCTGCCTTCGCCCGGTCGAGCATCTCGGCGTAGACCTCGGGGGTTGCGATGGGCATCTGTCCGCTCCTTGGGATGTGCGGGTGTGCAGTGCTGGTCCCTGACCTGGGGGCGACGTCATCGTCGCCCCCATCTTCCCAGACTCTCGCCGCGGCTCCACCCGGCCTCCCGCATGCGGACATACGTGAGGGCGGGCTGTTTCACGTGAAACAGCCCGCCCTTGTTCGAATCCGCAGGTCAGGCCAGGTCGAGGTCGGCCACGGAGTACACGTGGACGTAGCGCAGCCCGGCCTCCGATACGGCCGGAGCGGCCCCTCGCTCCACGATCACGGCGACGGCGACGACCTCGCCCCCGGCCTCGCGCACCGCCTCCACGGCGGTCAGCGGCGAACCGCCCGTCGTCGAGGTGTCCTCGACGACCAGGCAGCGGCGGCCCTTCACGTCCGTGCCCTCGATCCGGCGCTGCATCCCGTGCGCCTTCTGGGCCTTGCGGACGACGAAGGCGTCCAGGCTCCGCCCGCGCGCCGCGGAGGCGTGCAGCATGGACGTGGCCACCGGGTCGGCACCCAGCGTCAGGCCGCCGACGCAGTCGTACTCCAGACCGGCGGTGGCGTCGAGCATCACCTGGCCCACCATCGGCGCGGCCTTGCCGTCCAGCGTGATCCGGCGCAGGTCGATGTACCAGTCGGCTTCCAGACCCGAGGAGAGGGTCACCTTGCCGTGCACCACGGCCTTGTCCTTGATCTGCTGGAGCAGCTCAGCGCGTACGTCAGTCATGTTCACGAGGGTAAGCGGTGCCGTCGCCGGTCAGAGCCGCACCCAGCTCCAGGTCGTGGCGATCTCCAGCGGCTCGATCGGGGTGACCAGCCGGGGCGCGGTGTTCAGCCCGTTCGGCGGGCCGGACTGCGGCTCGACACACACCGCCTCGTCCTGCTCGTCGTAGACGACGACCCACTCGTCCCGGCTCTTCACCGTCAGCTCCAGCCGCTCCGGCCAGGTGAGCTTCACGTCGACGCCGTCAGGCATCCCGAAGCAGTCGTCCCACGGGCCGGGCAGCGGGTCGATCCGGCGGCCGGTCGGCAGGTGGTTCTCGCCGCGCTCCTCCTGCCAGGCCGCGTCGAAGTCGATCCGGACGTCCTGGCCGCCGAGGGTGCGGAGGAACCACGGGTGCCAACCGGCCTGCGCCGGGAAGGAGTCCACGTGCGCCTCGACCCCCATGCGGAGCGTCAGCGAGTCCTCCGCGAGCTCGAAGGTCTGGGTGACCCTGCCCGGATACGGCCACGGTTCGGCCAGGTCGTAGTAGAAGGCCGCCTCGCTTCCGGTCTCCCTGGCGGTGTGCCAGGAGGTGTCACGCCCGGTGCCGTGCATGGCGTGCGGCGGGGGGTTCAGCGGCAGGACGTGCAGTTCACCACCGCTGCGGAACTGCCCGTTCCCGGTACGGCCGCACCAGGGAACCATCGGGAAACAGCCGTACCGCTCCCCTTGGCGCAGCAGTTCGGTGCCCCCGATCCGCAGACTGCTGATACGGCAGCCGTGGGTGGGGTCGACGGTCAACTCGGCGTCGCCGACTGTCAGCTGGACGTTCTTCGAAGCTCTGCTCACCCCACGACACTACGTGGGCCGCTACCTCCGGCGCCGCAGCGCGCGGCCCACGACCACCGCGGAGACGAGCGCGAGGGCGGCGGCCGGGGCGATCCAGCGCAGGGTCGTCGCGGGTCCGGCGGCGTCGGGCGCGGGCACCGGCGCGTACCGGCCGCGCGGCGGCGCGTGGTCGACCTCCTCGGTGCTCCGCCCGATCATGGTGCGCCTGGCGTGCGCGGCCTCGGCCGGAGGTCCGTCCGGCACGGTGAACTCCACCTCCGCGAGAGGGTCGAGCGAGGACGGCGGTACGGGGGCGTCGTACCCGGACCCGTACCCGGGCGCGAGCTCGTCCCCGGCTCCCGGCCCGTCTGGAGCCAGGGGTTCCGCCCGGTCCGTCACCGCCTCCGCCGACTCGGGCGATGGCCCCGCCGGGTCCTGCGGTGACCCCGCCAGCGACTCGGTCACCAGTTGCCGTGTGAAGCGGTCCAGCAGGCGGTGGGCGGCCGCCAGTGCCGCCGCGTCCTCCAGCTCCGCGATCCTGCCGTCCCCGCCCGCCGTGCCGGCGAACTCGATCGTCGTACCACCGCCGGTCTCCGTGAGCGTCAGGGTCAGGGACAGCTTCGCCGAGCCCGCACCCCGGGCCTCCACGCCCTCCCCGGCCACGGAGAAGATGTCGTCACCCCGGCTAGCGAGCTCCAGCACGCCCCGGTAGGTGATCGTGTGGCCGTCGATCCTGACCTTCAGACGGCCGGACAGCGGACCGGCCGACGCGTCGGCGTCCTGCTGGAGTCCCGGCACACAGCGCGCGACCCGGGCAGCGTCGCCCAGCGTCCGCCGAAGGGACGGGACCGGAACCGGAACGAACACCTCATGCTCCATGGGCACCGAGCCTAATCGGAGCAGGCCACCACGTCACCGCTTCACGCCTTCCGCATGTCACCGCTTCCCCGCCCGCGCCGCCCCGCCCGCACCGCCCCGCCCGGCCCTCACGACTCCTCCCGGTAGCGCGGGTGCACCAGCGTCGAGGGAGGCCGCCCCCCTACCCGTACGCGCTCCGCGCAGTCGTCCGCCTCCCTCAACTCCCGCTCCCCCAGCCACCGAAGCTCCGGCGCCCCGGGGTCCAGGCCCAGGTCCGGCACGGCCCGCCGCGAGGCGAGGACGAAGCCCCAGTCGCGCGGCTCCCGCCCCTGCTCCGTGACCCGGTCGGGACCGGCCGCGAATCCGGAGATCCTGCCGGTGACCCGGTACGGGCGCGTCGCCAGGCCGCCCGCCCGCACGGATGCCTCCGCCGTCCAGAACGACAGCGGCCGGCTCTCCACCGGCCCCGCGTGCACGACCAGCCGCCCGCCCGGCGCGAGGGACTCCCCCGCCAGCCCGTAGAACTCCGCCGAGTACAGCTTCGTGCTCGCCGTGATCCCCGGGTCCGGCAGATCGGACACGACGACGTCGTACGAGCCGCGCGCCGCCCGCAACCAGGTGAACGCGTCGGCGCCCACGGTCCTGAGCCGGGGGTCCTCGTACGCGTGCCCGTTCAGCTCGGCGAGAGCGGGGTCCGTCCGGGCCAGTCGGGTGACGCCGGGGTCCAGCTCGACGACCGTGACCTCCCGTACGTCCGCGTACCGCAGCACCTCGCGGGCGGCCAGGCCGTCGCCGCCGCCCAGGATCAGCACCCGCTCGTGCGGTCCGCGCATCGCCGGGTGCACCAGCGCCTCGTGGTAGCGCCGCTCGTCGCGGGCGCTGACCCCCAGCCGCCCGTCCAGGTAGAGGTCCAGGGAGTCCCTGCCCTCCCCGGTGAGGACGATCTCCTGCACCCCGGTCTGGACCGCGACGCGCACCCGGTCCCCGTACACCGCGCGCCGGGCGGCGCGCTCGAAGTCGTCGGCCAGCACCGTGGCGGTGGCGAGCAGCGCGATCACCGTGACGTTGGCCAGGACGAGGAGCCACCGCGACCGGGAGCTGAGGTCCCGGCGGAACAGCCACAGCACCAGCGCCCCGCCGGCCGCCGCGTTGACCGCCCCGGTGAACAGCGCTCCGGTGAGCTGGCCGAACATCGGCAGCAGCAGGAAGGGGAAGGCGAGCCCGCCGACCAGGGCGCCCACGTAGTCGGCGGCGAAGAGATCGGCGACGGCTCCGCCCGCGTCCTGCCGGTCGACCCGCTGGATCAGCGTCATCAGCAGGGGGATCTCCGCGCCGATCAGCACACCGATCGTCAGGGAGAACCCGATCAGGGCGTGCCGCGACTCCCCGAGCCAGGCGAACGACGCGTACAGCACGAGGGCCGACGAACCGCCGACGAGCGCGAGGGCCGCCTCGATGAGCCCGAAGCCGACCGCCGCACGACTGCGTAAACGTTTCGCGAGGAGTGATCCGATGCCCATCGCGAACACCATCACGGAGAGCACGACGGATGCCTGCGTGACCGAGTCGCCGGTCAGGTACGAGGCGAGCGCGACCAGCTCCAGCTCGTACACGAGACCGCAGGCGGCGCAGATGAAGACAGCGGCCAGCACGAGGAGCCGTCCGGTCCTGGGCCGTACGGGAAGCCGCGCCGCGCCCCGCCGCAACGGCACCTGCTGGTCGATCATGAAGCGAACGCTACGTCACGGAACGGTCGCCGCCTGTCACCCACACGGGTGTAAGTGAGGCATCGGCGAAGCCCCGCGCACGCGCCCCGAACGAGAGCGCCGGTCAGAGCGCCGGGGCCGGCACCCGCACTCCCACCCGGGTACGTGTCACCACCAACTGCCCCTCCTGCGGGTACGCGTGCCAGGTGCGCCACCGCACCTGGCCCTCGGCCCGCTGCGCCAGGAGCGCGGTGAAGGCGTGCGGACTGCCGGGAAACGTCCCGGCCAGGCCGTGCGGGTGGTCGGCCACGAGCGCCAGCAACTCCTGCGCCCGGCCGGCGAAGGCGCCCTCGGTGAGCGTCTCGACCCGCGCCGCGAACTCGTACTCCCAGACACCGATCCGCTTGGCGACGCCGAGCGGGAGGGAGGTGCTGCTTCCCGGGATGCAGGCAACGGTCTCGGAGCAGGTGGCGCCGCCCTCCTCCAGGAGGACCTGATGGGAGGCGCCGAGCAGCCTCAACTGCAACTTCACCTCGTCGAACCGGAGGTCGAGGACAGCCAGGGCGGGCAGCGGCTCCCGTCCGAGCGCCCAGGCCAGGTCGGCGGCACGGGTGTCGGAATAGACCGTCTGAAGGGTCGTGAGCATGGTTCGGCTCCGCAAACACACATGGACACATGGACAGGGGGCGCTCCCGGGAGACGCGCGTGGGGGAGGGAAACGCCCGATCAGGTCCAACTGGGGTCCGAAGGCTGAATGTTCTCTACAAGGAGGGAATCACGAAGTACGCCGTACTCACAGCGTTTTTGCCCAAGTTGACGTGGTTTCCATCCCCCAGGGGGCAACGCGGTTCACCTGTTCAGCGAAATCCCTCCGCGTGGCTCAACGAAAAGGTGCCCGGCGGCAGTTCACCCACCGGACACCTCGCGGACGGACCGACCGCCGCCGGACCGGCCGCCCCGTGTCAGCTGCCTCCGCCGCACCCTCCCCCGCCGCACGAGGAGCTGCCGCTCCCGCACGTGGAGCTGCCGCCACCGCACGAGGAGCCGCCGTAGGCACTCCCGCCGCCACCACCGCCCGCGCCCCCCGCGGCCCGGCGGCGCCGGGTCACCTTCCCGCCGGGCACCGGCCTGCGCCGGCCGCGTACGAGCCCGGAGGCCACGCCGCCCACGGCCAGTACCACGGCGATCCCGACGAGTACCCCTACGAATGTCCCCACGGCCCCCACGTCCTTCCGTCCCCCGGAGCGGGGTGGACCCGCTCCCTGTGGTGCGAGGGGGATTCCCTCCGCCACACGCGGCTAAAGCGGACTTGAGCAACACCAGAGCTTGGGCACAGGATGGCTCATGACACAGGGACGACCACTGCTCAACCGCCGGCTCACCGAGTTCGGCACGACCATCTTCGCGGAGATGTCCGCGCTGGCCGCCCGGACCGGCTCGATCAACCTCGGCCAGGGCTTTCCCGACACCGACGGCCCCGAGGAGATCCGCGAGGCCGCGGTCCGCGCACTGCGGGAGGGCAAGGGCAACCAGTACCCGCCGGGCCCGGGAGTACCCGAACTGCGTACCGCGATCGCGGAGCACCAGCAGCGCTTCCACGGACTGGTGTACGACCCCGACGCCGAGGTCCTCGTCACGGCGGGCGCCACCGAGGCCATCGCGGCCGCCCTGCTCGCCCTGGTGGAGCCCGGGGACGAGGTCATCGCCCTGGAGCCGTACTACGACTCGTACGCCGCCTGCGTCGCCATGGCGGGCGGCACCCGCGTCCCCGTCACGCTGCGCCCGCACGGCGGCGCCTACGGGCTCGATCTCGACGAACTCCGGGCGGCCGTCACCCCCCGGACCCGTCTCATCCTCCTGAACACCCCGCACAACCCCACCGGCACCGTGCTCACCCGCGAGGAACTGGCCGCCGTCGCCGCCCTCGCCTGCGAACGTGACCTCCTGGTCGTCACCGACGAGGTGTACGAGCACCTGGTCTTCGAGGGCGAACACCTGCCGCTCGCCTCGTTCCCGGGCATGCGCGAGCGCACGGTCACCATCAGCAGCGCGGGGAAGACGTTCTCGTTCACGGGCTGGAAGGTCGGCTGGATCACCGCGAGCCCCGAGCTGGTCACGGCGGTCCGCTCGGCGAAGCAGTACCTGACGTACGTCTCCGCCGGACCGCTCCAGTACGCCGTCGCCGACGCCCTGCGCCTGCCGGACACCTACTTCGACGCGCTGCGCGCCGACCTCCGCACCAAGCGCGACCTGCTGAGCGACGGCCTCGCCGCCGCGGGCTTCGGGGTCTACCGGCCGGCCGGGACGTACTTCGTCACCACCGACATCCGGCCCCTGGGCGGCGGGGACGACGGCTTCGCCTTCTGCCGCGCCCTGCCCGGACGCTGCGGGGTCGTCGCCATCCCGAACGCCGTCTTCTACGACCACCGGGAAGAGGGCGCGCCCTTCGTGCGGTTCGCGTTCTGCAAGCGCGTCGAGGTGCTCGCCGACGCGGTCGCCCGGCTGGGGGCACTCACCCGGTGAAGCGGCGCGGACAGCGCTCCGGTCCGGGGCCGCGGCCTGCCGGCCACCGCCCCGGACCGGGCGTCGCTCTGCCGTCTTTCGCGCCGATCAGGCTTCCGGCGACTCGGTGTCGTCGGGCTTGCCCTCGGCGGACTCCAGACCGAGCCGCTCCACGAGCCACTTGTCGAACTCGATCGAGGCCCGCACCCAGCTGACCGTCGAGGAGACGAAGTGCTCCAGGCTGACGCCCGTACCGATGAGCATCTGCGCCTCACCGATGAGCCGCACGGACGCCGCGGCGCCCTCCTCACCCTCGTGGGCGTGCGTGTAGACCTTCGGCCACAGGGTGCGGCGGTTCCAGTCGTCGATCGCGTCGAGGAGCACGGGACGCCGGTCGAGGGCGTGCGGGCGGTCGTAGAACGTACGGACCGAGAAGACCTGCTGCTCGTCCTCGCCGCGGAACATGAAGTAGGTGCGGAACTCCTCCCACGGCGCGGCGAGGTCACCCTCGTCGTCGACGACGAACTTCAGCTCCATCTGCTCAAGCAGCTGCTTGACGAGGTCCTGGTCAGGGACGACGGGGCCGGCGGGGCCTGCCGCCTGCGGATCGGGCTGTCCTCCGAAGTTGGGAATCGAGGACGGGTCGATAGACATCGCCGGTTACTCCTGTGGATCGCACGTGGTTGCCTGACTTTCCTTCGACCCTAACCGCCATTGGCGGCCAGGGGGCCTACGCCCTGAGGGGAATCGCCCCCGCACCTGTTTCCCGTGCCCTCGACCAGGCGACGGCCGCCAGTACCGCGCAGACCGTCCCGACCACACCGGCGCCCGCGATGGTGTGGGCCGAGGAACCCGACACCTCGGCGGCGAGGCCGCCCGACGCGACTCCGATCCCCTGCATGGCGGTGAGCCCCGACCTGGCCAGTCCCAGCGCCTGGCCGCGCCGGTCCGCCGGTGTGAGCAGGACGAAGGTGGCTCCGGCGGTGATCTGGTAGGCGGAGAACACGCCCGACACCAGCAGCAGCAGCACGGCCGCCCCGATGCCGGGGCCCGCCCAGTAGAAGACCAGCGGCAGGTTCGCGCCGACCGCCAGCGGGCCCAGGAGGCGGCGGCGCCGCTCGTCCCCCACCCGCGCCCGGCCCAGCAGAGCCGCGCCCAGCACCATGCCCGTGGGATGCGCGGCGAGCAGGAGCCCCACCGACGCGGCGCCCGCGCCGCACTCCGCGGCGAAGGGGGCGGCCAGACCCTCCGGCAGCACGATGAACCCCGCGAGCCAGCCCAGTGCCATCAGCGACCGCAGCCGGGGGTCCGACCAGATGAGCGTGGCCGCGCCGCGCACCTGGCGGTGCAGCCGCTCCGCACCCGCCGCGGCGGTCGCGGCGGGCCGCGCCTTCACGCCGAAGCGGATCAGCGCCGCGGAGACCAGGAACGACACGGCGTTCAGCCCGAGGGAGACGTGGCTGCCGAGCCACACGACCACGATGCCACCACCGGCGAAGCCGACCAGCTGCCCCACCTGATGGGTGATCAGCATCGCCCGCTGGCCGCTCTCGTACTTCCGCTCACCGAGCACCGTCGGCAGCATGGCCCCCTGCGCGGCGCCGAAGGGCGCCTCGGCCAGCTGCGCCAGGACCAGCAGTCCGGCGAGCACCGGCAACGGCGTACCGGGCAGGGCCATGAGCCCGATCAGGACCGCACGGACCAGGTCGCATCCGACCATGACCGTGCGGCGGGGAAAGCGGTCCGCCAACCCGGAGAGCAGCACCCCTGACAGCAGGGCGGGCAACGTGGTCAGGGCGTAGGTGGCCGCCGTCCAGCCGGCCGACCGCGTACGTTCGAAGACGAGGAGCGACAGGGCCACGCGCGCGAGCTGGTCACCGAGGACGGACTGCGCATAAGCCGCCCACAGGGCGCGGAATTCGCCGAGGCGAATAAGATCTTCGCTTCTGCGATCCTTCGCCCCCGGGCTTATTCGATCAGGTATCCGGTCGGTCATGGGCGTACCTTACCGGCGCCTAATTGACCCGAACCTGTCCGCAACTGCGGGGAATGACGTCCGGCGGGTCCTGGTATTGCGCGGAGCCCTGGCAATCCCGCACCCGGCATCCACGCGCCGACCGGCACCCGGCGGTCGGGGAGCGTTATGTACCCGCCCGAAACAAATATCGGTGCGCGAAAGGGGGAGGCGCCATCCATCCGGCCAGGGAATGCGGATTTTCGGCTGAATTTCGTGGGCACCCCCGGAGTCGCGCGCGCGGGTGACGGATATGGAGAGCACGGAGCCATATCGATGCGTGCACCACATATCCGTCACCCGCCGGGACATCGCGTCCCGGGCGCTTCCTACCCGGCTCCGGGCGCCGCGGCGGCTCCCACGACCAGCCCGTCCCCGACCCGGTCCACCCGCACCGTGTCGCCGTCCGTGATCTCGCCCGCGAGGATCTCCCTGGCGAGCTGGTCGCCGATCGCCGTCTGGATGAGGCGGCGCAGCGGGCGCGCCCCGTACGCCGGGTCGTTGCCCTCCAGGGCCAGCCAGGCCAGGGCCTCGGGCGTGACGTCCAGGGTGAGCCTGCGGTCGGCGAGGCGCTTGGCCAGCCGGCCGATCTGGAGTTCCGCGATGTGCGACAGCTCGTCGCCGGACAGGGCGGAGAAGACCACGAGGTCGTCGAGCCGGTTGAGGAACTCCGGCTTGAAGGACGCGCGGACGACCTCCAGGACCTGCTGCTCCTTCACCTCCGGCTTGGTCAGCGGGTCGACGAGGAACTGGCTGCCGAGGTTGGACGTCAGGACCAGGATCGTGTTGCGGAAGTCGACCGTGCGGCCCTGCCCGTCGGTGAGCCGGCCGTCGTCGAGGACCTGGAGCAGGACGTCGAAGACCTCGGGGTGCGCCTTCTCGACCTCGTCCAGCAGGACCACGCTGTACGGACGGCGGCGGACCGCCTCCGTGAGCTGGCCGCCCTCCTCGTAGCCGACGTACCCCGGAGGGGCGCCGACCAGCCGCGAGACGCTGTGCTTCTCGCCGTACTCGCTCATGTCGATGCGGATCATGGCCCGCTCGTCGTCGAACAGGAAGTCCGCGAGCGCCTTGGCCAGCTCGGTCTTGCCGACACCGGTCGGCCCGAGGAAGAGGAACGAGCCGGTGGGCCGGTCGGGGTCGGCGATCCCGGCCCGCGTACGGCGCACCGCGTCCGACACCGCCCGCACGGCCCGGGTCTGCCCGATCAGCCTCTTGCCGAGCCCGTCCTCCATGCGCAGCAGCTTCTGCGTCTCGCCCTCCAGGAGGCGGCCCGCGGGGATGCCGGTCCAGGCCCCGACGACATCCGCGATGTCGTCCGGGCCGACCTGGTCCTTGACCATGGTGTCCTTGGCTGCCTCCTGCTCCGCCTGGTCCGCCTCGGCCAGCTCCCGCTCCAGGCCGGGGATCTCCCCGTAGAGCAGCTTGGAGGCGGTGTCGAAGTCCCCGTCGCGCTGGGCGCGCTCGGCCTGGCCGCGCAGGTCGTCGAGGCGTTCCTTCAGCTCACCGACACGGTTGAGCCCCTCCTTCTCCTTCTCCCAGCGCGCGGTCAGGCCGCGCAGCTCCTCCTCCTTGTCCGCGAGGTCCCGGCGGAGCTTCTCCAGGCGCTGCCTGGACGCGGGGTCGGTCTCGTTGTTGAGGGCCAGCTCCTCCATCCGCAGCCGGTCCACGGCGCGCTGGAGCTCGTCGATCTCCAGCGGGGAGGAGTCGATCTCCATACGGAGCCGGGAGGCCGCCTCGTCGACCAGGTCGATGGCCTTGTCGGGGAGGAAGCGAGAGGTGATGTACCGGTCGGAGAGGGCCGCGGCGGCCACGAGCGCGGAGTCCGCGATGGAGACCTTGTGGTGGGCCTCGTAGCGGCCCTTGAGCCCGCGCAGGATCGCGATGGTGTCCTCGACCGAGGGCTCGGCGACCAGGACCTGCTGGAAGCGCCGCTCCAGAGCGGGGTCCTTCTCGATCCGCTCGCGGTACTCGTCCAGGGTGGTCGCGCCGACCATGCGCAGCTCACCGCGGGCCAGCATCGGCTTGAGCATGTTGCCCGCGTCCATGGCGGAGTCCCCGCCGGCGCCCGCGCCCACCACGGTGTGCAGTTCGTCGATGAAGGTGATGACCTGGCCGTCGCTCTCCTTGATCTCGGAGAGGACGGTCTTCAGGCGCTCCTCGAACTCGCCGCGGTACTTGGCGCCCGCGACCATCGCGCCGAGGTCGAGCGAGACGAGCCGCTTGTTCTTGAGGCTCTCGGGGACGTCGCCCTTGACGATGCGCTGGGCGAGACCTTCGACGACGGCCGTCTTGCCGACCCCGGGCTCACCGATGAGCACGGGGTTGTTCTTCGTACGCCGTGACAGCACCTGGACGACACGGCGGATCTCCTGGTCCCGGCCGATGACCGGGTCGAGCTTGCCTTCCCTGGCCGCGGCCGTGAAGTCCGTACCGAACTTCTCCAGTGCCTTGTACTGACCCTCCGGGTCGGGTGTGGTCACCCGTCGCCCTCCCCTGCTCTTCTCGAACGCGTCCAGCAGCTTCTTCGCACCGGCACCCTGCTGAGTGAGGATCTCACCGGCGCGGCCGCCCCTGGACGCGGTGCCGATCAGGAGGTGCTCGGTGGAGAGGTAGTCGTCGCCGAGCTCCTTCGCGTGCTGGGCGGCGTCGGCGATGACGGCCAGGAGCTCGCGGTTGGGCTGCGGGGGCGCGACCGTGGAACCGGTGACGCTGGGCAGCGCCCCGAGCAGCCGTTCCACCTGGGTCCGTACGGCGACCTGGTCGGCGTCGACGGCGGCCAGCAGGTCGGTGATGTTCTCGTTGTCCTCGCCCGCGAGCAGCGCGAGCAGCAGGTGCCCGGGGGTCAGGTCGGGGTGCCCGTCCTTCACGGCCCGGCTGGTGGCCGCGTTGAGGGCGTCCCGGCTCTTGTTGGTCAGCTCGGCGTCCACGTGCGCTCTCTCCTCCGTGCGATGGGCTGCGTGCCGTGCGATCCGTTCACAGTGACATGGTCGACGTGCACTAAGTTGAGCGTACTCCGCTCAAGCTGAAAACGGGAGCGCCGCCCCCGGTCCACGTGGGGCCCGACGTCCGCTTTCGAGTGAACCGCCCGCAGGGCACCACCGCGCCCCGACGCCCCGGCTGCCTAGGCTGGGCCCATGCACGATGTACGCAGTCCCAGCCCCGAGTACCTCGCCTTCTGGCGGGAGCGCCACGTCTGCACCCTGACGACGCTCCGCCCGGACGGCACCCCGCACGTGGTGCCGGTCGGCGTGACGTACGACCCCGGGGCCGGGCTGGCGCGCGTCATCACCAGCGGGGGCAGCCGCAAGGTCGCCCACGTCCTGGCCGCGGCGCCGGGAGAGGCACGGGTCGCGGTGTGCCAGATGCAGAAGGCGCGCTGGGCGACGCTGGAGGGCGTGGCGACGGTCCGCACGGAACCGGAGGTCGTCGCGGACGCGGTACGCCGTTACGCGGAGCGCTACGAGCGCACGCCGAGGCCCAATCCGGAACGGGTCGTGATCGAGATCGCCCTGGACCGCGCGCTCGGCAGGGTCTGAGCTGGCCCGGGGGCGCCCGGGCCGGCTGCCCCGGGGCAGCACAACGGCGCCATCGTGTTCAGGTCACGATGGCGCCGCTGTGTGGGGGAAGCGCCTGAACGATATGGAACGACGGGGGTCGCTCAGGCACTGCGGGGGGTGGCGGAGATGGCTTCAGATTCGAACAGCTCGTGGTCCCGCTGATCGAGGTTGACGAAGATCATGCCGTACCTGACGGCACAGCGGACCGGTTGCGGAGCTCCGCGGGGCCGACGGAGGCAGCGGTAGGCGCGGACGTCCTCGCCCTCCTCCATCACGACGACGATCGGCTCGCCGAACAGGGTGACCATCAACGAGTCACCACGACGGGGGAGTGCCGTGAGCAGATCGATGAAGTGCCACCCGGAGCGATAGGCCGTGGCCATCTCGCGCCGGAAGGTGCGGTCGTCCGGCGGGGTCGTCATGCGCCTGTGGGGGCCGGGGCGGACCAGGCGATATCACCATCACCGGGCATGGACCACGCGATGTCGCCGGGCGCAGTCGCCTCGACGCTCCAGGCGATGTCCGTCGGCGCAGATGCCGCCGGGTTGCCCCACGCAATGTCGCCCCCGCTCAGCAGTCCGAACCCCAGGGCCGCAACGAACGAGGCGGCAAGCGCCGAGCGAAGCATTCGCTTGTACATAGTCGGCTTCGTCCTCACTTGTGGTTTCTTCTCCCCCGCACCTAAGACGATGTCTCACCTGGGCACTCGAACACCACTGAGTCGATGCATCATGTTCCTGCATGTTCAGGAACCTGGGGGGTGGACGAATGGCTACAAGCACCGCAAAGCAGACGCATCCTCATGGGATCACCGAATTGTGCGAAGCGGGGAGGCGTCTCTACGCCAGTGCACTGCGTTCCGGACGCATCGCACGCGCCGAGGTGGAACCGGCACCCTGCCTCATGGATTTCGCCTTGCTGCACCCGGACCCGGACGACGCCGACTGGCTCCGGCCCGTCCCGCCGTCAGCTGCCCTCGCTCAGCACCTTCAACCCATCGAGCGCGAGATCCAGCAGCGCCGGCAGCACTCGGTCGAGCTGGCCGAATGCTTCGGGCCCTTCATGGACATCAGCGCTCAGGACCCGCCGACCACGCACGCCATCACCGTGCTGGAAGGCGTCAACCGGATCAACGCGGCCCTCGATCTCGCCACCGCGGAGTGCCGCACCGAAGTCCTCACCATCCAGCCCGGCGGGGGGCGCAGCGAGGACCGCCTCACCGAAGCGCTGGAGCGCGGCCTCTCCGTGGTGGACCGTGGTGTCAGCATTCGCACGCTCTACCAGCACACCGTCCGCCACAGCCCCGGCATTCTCGCCTACGCGGAGCGCATGGCGGACGCCAACGTGGAGATCAGAACCCTTGAGGAGCTGATCGAGAGACTGATCGTGTTCGACCGGACGGTGGCCTTCATCCCGGCTCAGGATGATCGCCAGGTCGCTCTGGAACTCCGGCATCCCGGGCTCGTCGAGTATCTCGTCAAGGTCTTCGAGCAACTCTGGAACCGAGCCGCGCCACTCCTGGAAGAAGTCAAGTACGACCCGGCTCCCAGAGGCATCAGCGGCGTCCAGCGCTCCATCGCGCACCTTCTCGTGGAGGGGCACGTGGACGACTCCATTGCCCGCCGCCTCGGAATGAACGTCCGCACCTGCCGCGCTCACGTAGCCAAACTGTCAGCCGCCCTGGGGAGCACCAGCCGCGCGCAACTCGGTTATCTGATCGCGCGGTCAGGAATCCTGGACCAGGATTCCTGACCGTCCGGCACCAGCGGATTCCCGCCGCGAGCCGGAAGGTGCGACCGCGCAACGGGGGAGAGCACGGCCGCACCCGGTTCCGTCGGAGAAGTTCCCGGCTCCCCCGACACGTACACACTCCCCTGGTGGATAGGCTTCCACCACCGTCATCTTGTTGCATTGCAAAAAGTGAGGGGATCACAAATGAATACGGATGGGACGAATGCAGTCCATCCGCACGGCAACAGGGAACTGTGCGCACCGGCGATACGGCTGTACGAGGAAGCGCTCCGTAAGGGACGCATCGCCCGCGGCGAACTCGCGCCGGCCCCATGCCTCATGGAAATGACTCTCGTCCATCCCGATCCACGGGATGGCACGTGGATGGTGCCGGTGCCGCCGTCCGCCGCACTGGCGTACCTGTTACAGCCCATCGCCCGGGAGATAGACGAGCGCGTACAGCTCACCGCCGCACTGAGCCGGTCACTGGCGCCGCTGACCGCAGTCGCCAGCGATGACCCGAACCTCGCGATCACCGTGCTCCAGGGGCGCCAGATGATCATCGACACCATCCGGGAAGCCTCCGCCCACGCCCGCGGAGAGGTCCTGACCGCGCAGCCGGGCGGCAACAGGCTGGTCGACAGCGCGGAACAGGGACTAGCCAACGCCCACGCCGTCATCGCGGCAGGGGGCCACATACGCCACCTCTACCAGCACCCGGTGCGCTACAGCCCCCGCATCGCGGAGTACCTGGCCCAACTCCCGCCCGGCCGCGTCCAGGTGCGCACCATGGAGCAGACGATCGAGCGCCTCATCATCTTCGACCGGTCCGTGGCCTTCATCCCCGCCACTAATGACCGCAGTACGGCGCTGGAGATCCGCCACCCCGCACTCGTCCGCTATCTGATCCAGGTCTACGAAGTGCTCTGGGCCCAGGCCACCCCCCTCACCGAGCAGTTACAGCCCACCGCCCCGGGCGCCCCCATCACCGCTGTCCAGCAGAGCATCGCCCGCCTGCTCGTCGAAGGGCACGTCGACGACATCGTGGCCCGCAAGCTCGGCATCAGCGTCCGCACCTGCCGCGCCCACATCGCCAAGCTCATGCAGGCCCTCGACGCGTCGAGCCGCACCCATCTGGGCGCCCTTCTCGTCAAGTCCGGCCTGGTCGAGACCGGCGGCCCGCACCCGGCCCGCTGAGACCCGGAAAAGCCCGTGCCCCGATACGAGCCGGGGCACGGGCCTTGTGCGGCACGCTTTCAGTCCGTGACCCTCTTCGGCTTCGGACGCCAGACCACCAGGGCGCCCGTCTGCTGCACGTCCTGGTACGGCACAAGGTCGCGGCGGTACGAGGCGTGCACCTGGGCCTCGCGCTGCTGCATGGCCACCGCGGCCCCGTCGACCGCCGCGGAGAGCTCGGCGACGCGCTGCTGGAGCGCGGCGACCTGGTTCTCCAGCTCGATGATGCGCTTGATACCGGCCAGGTTGATGCCCTCGTCCTGCGACAACTGCTGGACGGTGCGCAGCAGTTCGATGTCGCGGGCCGAGTAGCGTCTGCCGCGCCCGGCCGTGCGGTCCGGGGAGACCAGGCCGAGGCGGTCGTACTGGCGCAAGGTCTGCGGATGCAGGCCCGAGAGCTGGGCCGCGATCGAGATCACGTACACCGGTGATTCGTCGGTCAGCTGGTACGGATTACGTCGACGGCCGTCCATCTCAAGCTCCCTTCGCAGCCTGGAACAGCTCCGCCCGCGGGTCCTCCTCCGCGGTCGCCTTCCGGTATGCCTCCAGTGCGTCACGGGCCTCGGGCGTGAGGTCCTTGGGCACTGCCACCTCCACGGTGACCAGCAGGTCGCCGCGGGTGCCGTCCTTGCGGACCGCTCCCTTGCCGCGGGCGCGCATCGTACGCCCGTTGGGGGTGCCGGGCGGGAGCTTCAGGGTGACCGGGGGGCCGCCGAGCGTCGGTACCCTCACCTCGCCGCCGAGCGCCGCCTCCGTGAAGGCGACCGGCACGGTGACGGTGAGGTTGTCGCCCTTGCGGCCGAAGACGGGGTGGGCGTCGACGTGCACGGCGACGTACAGGTCACCGGCCGGTCCGCCGCGTTCGCCGGGGCTGCCCTTGCCGCGCAGCCGGATGCGCTGGCCGTCCAGGACGCCCGCCGGAATCCTGACCTGCATCGTGCGCGCCGACTTGGCCCGACCGCTGCCCTTGCAGACCTCGCAGGGGTCCTCGGCGATGAGGCCGCGGCCCTTGCAGTCCACGCAGGGGTCGGTGAGCGAGAAGCCGCCGCCACTGCCGCGCGACACCTGTCCGGTGCCGACACAGGTCGGGCAGACCCTCGGGGTGCCGTTCCTGTCGCCGGTGCCCGAGCACGCCTTGCAGGGTGCCTGGCTGGACATCCGCAGCGGGACCGTGGCCCCGTCGACCGCCTCGGTGAAGCTGAGCGTCACCTCGGTCTCGATGTCCTGACCCCGCCGGGGCTGCACACGGGTGCCCGCGCCGCCGCGGTTGAAGAGGCCGCCGAAGACGTCTCCCAGACCACCGCCGCCGAACCCGCCCGCGCCACCGGCCTGGCCACCGCCCGGGGCGCCTCCGAAGAGGTCGCCCAGGTCGAAGTTGAAGTTGCCGCCCGCGCCGCCGGGACCCGCCCGGAAACCCCCGTTGCCGAAGAGCGCGCGCGCTTCGTCGTACTCCTTGCGCTTCTTGCTGTCGCCGAGGATGTCGTTGGCCTCGGAGATCTCCTTGAAGCGCTCCTCCGCCCTGGCGTCACCCTTGTTGGCGTCCGGATGGAACTCGCGGGCCAGCTTCCGGTACGCCTTCTTCACCTCGGCGTCGGTGGCGTCCTTGGGGACGCCGAGAACCTTGTAGTAGTCCTTCTCGACGAAGTCCTTCGTGCTCATCGACGTCCCTCCTTCCGGACGATCGGCCCAGGAGCCGGCCGCGGGGCCGGACTCCTGGCCGGTCGGTACGCACCAGGACGGTCGGACTGGATGTCAGACCTCCTCGGTGCCACCGCTCTCCTCGTCGTCTGTCTTCTCTTCCGTCGCCGCCGCCGGCGTGGCGCCGGGCTGCGGCTCGGCCACGGCCACCCGCGCGGGGCGGATGGTGCGCTCGCCGAAGCGGTACCCCGGCTGGAGGATCGCCACGCAGGTGTCCTCGGTGACGTCCGGCGCGTACGAGTGCATCAGGGCCTCGTGGATCGTCGGGTCGAAGGGCTCGCCCTCCTTGCCGAACTGCTGGAGGCCCAGCTTGGCGACGACCGTCTCCAGCGATTCGGCCACCGACTTGAAGCCGCCGACCAGCTCGCCGTGTTCCCGCGCGCGGCCGACGTCGTCGAGCACGGGCAGGAGCTCGGTGAGGAGACCCGCGACCGCGATCTCCTTGACCGCGACCCGGTCCCGCTCGACGCGGCGACGGTAGTTCTGGTATTCGGCCTGGAGCCGCTGGAGGTCGCCCGTGCGCTCGCTGAGCGCCGTGCGGACCTGGTCCAGCTCCGCTGTCAGACCGGCTGTCGTCTGTACCGAGTCCCCGGCCGGGGACGCCTCCTCCTCCGGAGAGGGGGTGGCGTCCTTCGGCTCAGCTCCGTCAGGGGTGGCGCCGGAGGGGACGTCAGGCTTCTCCTCGAAGCCCGGAGTCTCCTCGGTCACACCGCACCGCCCTTGGTGTCCTTCTCGTCGTCGACGATCTCGGCGTCCACGACGTCGTCACCGTCGGCCTGGGCCTGTCCGGCGCCCGGCGCGTCCGCACCCGGCGTCGCACCCTCGGCCTGGGCGTTGGCGTACATCGCCTGGCCCAGCTTCTGGGAGACGGCCGCGACCTTCTCGGTGGCGGTACGGATCTCGGCGGTGTCCTCGCCCTTGAGCTTCTCCTTCAGCTCGGTGAGGGACTCCTCGACCTCCGTCCTGACGTCGGCCGGAACCTTCTCCTCGTTGTCCTTGAGGAACTTCTCCGTCTGGTAGACGAGCTGCTCACCCTGGTTGCGGGACTCGGCGGCCTCGCGACGGCGGTGGTCCTCGTCCGCGTACTGCTCGGCCTCCTCGCGCATCCGGTTGACCTCGTCCTTCGGCAGCGAGGAGCCACCGGTGACGGTCATCTTCTGCTCCTTGCCGGTGCCGAGGTCCTTCGCGGCGACGTGCATGATGCCGTTGGCGTCGATGTCGAACGCGACCTCGATCTGCGGCACACCGCGCGGGGCCGGCGGCAGACCGGTGAGCTCGAACATCCCGAGCTTCTTGTTGTACGCCGCGATCTCGCGCTCACCCTGGTAGACCTGGATCTGCACGGACGGCTGGTTGTCCTCGGCCGTCGTGAAGATCTCGGAGCGCTTGGTCGGGATGGTCGTGTTGCGCTCGATGAGCTTCGTCATGATGCCGCCCTTGGTCTCGATACCCAGGGACAGCGGCGTGACGTCGAGGAGCAGGACGTCCTTGACCTCGCCCTTCAGGACACCGGCCTGGAGCGAGGCGCCGATGGCGACGACCTCGTCCGGGTTCACGCCCTTGTTGGCTTCCTGACCACCGGTGAGCTCCTTGACGAGCTCGGCGACGGCCGGCATACGGGTCGAGCCACCGACGAGAACGACGTGGTCGATCTCGGAGAGCTGGATGCCCGCGTCCTTGATGACGTTGTGGAACGGGTTCTTGCAGCGGTCCAGGAGGTCCGCGGTGAGCTGCTGGAACTGAGCCCGCGTGAGCTTCTCGTCCAGGTGCAGCGGGCCCTCGGCCGACGCCGTGATGTACGGCAGGTTGATCGAGGTCTCCGTCGAGGAGGACAGCTCGATCTTCGCCTTCTCCGCGGCCTCGCGGAGACGCTGGAGAGCCATCTTGTCCTTGGACAGGTCCACGCCGTGACCGTTGGCGAACTGCTTGACCAGGTAGTCCATGACGCGCTGGTCCCAGTCGTCACCACCGAGGTGGTTGTCACCGTTGGTGGCCTTCACCTCGACGACGCCGTCACCGATCTCCAGGAGGGACACGTCGAACGTGCCGCCACCGAGGTCGAAGACGAGGATCGTCTGGTCGTCCTTGTCGAGGCCGTACGCCAGGGCGGCGGCGGTCGGCTCGTTGACGATACGCAGGACGTTCAGACCGGCGATCTCACCGGCCTCCTTGGTCGCCTGGCGCTCGGAGTCGTTGAAGTACGCCGGGACGGTGATGACCGCGTCGGTCACCTTCTCGCCGAGGTAGGACTCCGCGTCACGCTTCAGCTTCTGCAGGATGAAGGCGCTCATCTGCTGCGGGTTGAAGCTCTTGCCGTCCAGGTCGATCTTCCAGTCAGTGCCCATGTGGCGCTTGACGGAGCGGATGGTCCTGTCGACGTTCGTGACCGCCTGGCGCTTGGCGACCTCGCCGACGAGCACCTCACCGTTCTTCGCGAAGGCGACGACGGACGGCGTGGTCCTGGCGCCTTCGGCGTTGGTGATGACGGTGGGCTCGCCGCCTTCCAGAACGCTCACGACTGAGTTGGTCGTGCCCAGGTCGATGCCGACCGCACGTGCCATTTCGATTCCTCCAACTGACTACTTGAGTGGATCTGACTCAAGGATGCACGACACCCGCCCCAGAGTCAACAGACCTGAGCCGAGCCGACTCAACTAACGTGCTCGATGCATCTCTCACCAGCGAATTTTCCCGCACGGTTCGCGGACATCCGCCGGTCGCCACCCGCACCGCGGGGCGACACCCGCCCCCTCCGGTGCGCCACACCCCAACCCACCATCGCACCGTGGGATCGTTCTGTCACAAAATGCCGTGAGCCGGACAAACCGGCCCATCACCATCCCCGGGCAGGTGTGATGCAGAACGCGAACCGAACCGCGGTACGGACCAGGGCGCACGCCCCCTCGCCGGCCGCCAGGGCCGTGGCGGCCGCGGTCGCCGGGGCCGCGGCGGCCCTCACCCGCGCCGCCGGGTACACGGCGGACCGGCTGACGGCCAAGCGCCTCCTCGACCTCACGCTCGGCACGGCACTCCTGGCCCTCGCCGCGCCGGCGCTCGCCGCGGGCGCCCTCGCTCTCGCGGTGCGCCGCCCGGCCGGTGGCGTACTGCTGCGCGAACAGCGGACCGGGCTGGGCGGCCGGGTCTTCGAGCTGCGCTCCCTGCGCACCGGCCGCCGCCGCCTCGACCTGCTCTCCCGGCTGCCCCATGTCGTACGGGGAGACCTCTCGCTGGTGGGTCCGGCGCCCCTCGCACCCGGTGACCCGAGGGCCGGGGACCCCGGAGCCCGGCGCTGGCGCCAGGAGCTACGGCCGGGCCTGACGGGCCTCGCCCAGGTGCGGGCGCGCTCCGGGATGCCCTGGGACGAGGCCGCCCTGCTCGACCAGCACTACGCCGAGCACCACGGCACGGCGGGCGACCTGATGATTCTGGCGGCAGCGGTACGCCTTCCCCTGAGCGCCGCCCCGCACACCGCGCCGCGCGCAGCTGTGCGCGCCGTTCTCCGTACGGCCTCGCGTGTGGCCCGGCGCATGGGCAGGCGTACGGCCCCGCGCCGGCGGCCTCCTCGCGGCGGCAAGGGGCACCTGAGCGACACAGATCACCGCCTGCCCGGCTACAGCGTGGCGGAATAAGTGGATAGTGTCGTCACAGACTCATTAAGTTACTGCTTAGTAATCCCTCATCATTGACCTCATCACTGGTGTATCCCAACCCCTCGCAGGCCCGAGGAGCCCTCAAATGCAACTCGCCGCGATCATCGTGTCGCTGGTCATCACGGTGGTGGCCGTCGCGCTTTTCGGCCGCGCCATCGCGCAGATCTACCGCTTCGTGCGACTCGGTCAGCCGGTACCCGCGGGCACCCGCACGGGTGACCCCACACAGCGGACCATCACGCTGGCCAAGGAGTTCCTCGGCCACACCCGTATGAACCGCTGGGGCATCGTCGGCTTCGCGCACTGGTTCGTGGCGGTGGGCTTCTTCTCGCTGCTGCTGACGATCGTCAACGCCTTCGGCCAGCTCTTCCAGGCCGACTGGCTGATCCCGTTCATCGGCGACTGGCTGCCGTACGAGATCTTCACCGAGTTCCTCGGTCTCATGACGGTCCTCGGCATCGTGACCCTGATCGCGATCCGGCAGCTGAACAGGCCGGGCAAGGCGGGCCGCAAGTCCCGCTTCGCGGGCTCCAGGACCGGCCAGGCGTACTTCGTCGAGGCCGTCATCCTCATCGTCGGCCTCTGCATCATGACGCTGCGCGGCCTGGAGGGCGCCCAGCACCACGTGACCGGCTGGGAGCCCGGCTTCTTCGCCTCGTACCCGCTGGTCGCCGCCTTCGACGGGCTGAGCATCGGCACGCTCCAGCAGATCACCTACTTCGTCGCGGCGCTCAAGATCGTCACGTCGTTCACCTGGATGATCACGGTCTCGCTCAACATCGACATGGGCGTGGCCTGGCACCGCTTCCTCGCCTTCCCGAACATCTGGTTCAAGCGGAACGCCGACGGCTCGGTCGCGCTGGGCCCGCTGCAGCCCATGACCTCGGGCGGCAAGGAGATCGACTTCGAGGACCCGGGCGACGACGACGTCTTCGGTGTCTCCCAGGTCGAGCAGTTCTCCTGGAAGGGCATCCTCGACTTCTCGACCTGCACAGAGTGCGGTCGCTGCCAGTCGCAGTGCCCCGCCTGGAACACCGGCAAGCCGCTCTCCCCCAAGCTCCTCATCATGTCGCTGCGCGACCACGCGCACGCCAAGGCCCCGTACCTGCTCGCGGGCGGCGGCAAGGACATGGAGGGCAACGAGAAGGCCACGGCCGAGCAGCTCAAGGACGTCCCCGCCTCGGCACTCGCCGAGGCCGAGCGCCCCCTCATCGGCACCGCCGAGGAGAACGGCGTCATCGACCCCGACGTCCTGTGGTCCTGCACCAGCTGCGGCGCCTGCGTGGAGCAGTGCCCGGTCGACATCGAGCACATCGACCACATCGTCGACATGCGCCGCTACCAGGTGATGATCGAGTCGTCGTTCCCCTCCGAGGCCGGAACGATGCTCAAGAACCTGGAGAAGAAGGGCAACCCCTGGGGGCTGGCCACGAAGCAGCGTGTCGAGTGGACCAAGGAGGTCGACTTCGAGGTCCCGATCGTCGGCAGGGACCTCGAGGACCTCTCCGAGGTCGACTACCTCTACTGGGTCGGCTGCGCCGGCGCCCTGGAGGACCGCGCGAAGAAGACCACGAAGGCGTTCGCCGAACTCCTCCACATCGCGGGCGTGAAGTTCGCGATCATGGGCGGCGACGAGAAGTGCACGGGTGACTCCCCCCGCCGCCTGGGCAACGAGCCGCTGTTCCAGCAGCTCGGCCAGGAGAACGTGGCGATGCTGAACATGGCGTTCGGCGAGTCCCTCGACGAGGACGGGAAGGTGGACGAGTCGACGAGGAAGCCCAAGTCGTCGAAGAAGATCGTCGCCACCTGCCCGCACTGCTTCAACACCATCGCCAACGAGTACCCGCAGCTCGGCGGCGAGTACGAGGTCATCCACCACACGCAGCTGCTCCAGCACCTGGTGGACGAGGGCAGGCTGATCCCCGTGACCCCGGTCGAGGGCCTGGTCACGTACCACGACCCGTGCTACCTGGGCCGTCACAACAAGGTCTACACGCCCCCGCGCGAGATCATCGCGAGCGTGCCGGGTCTGCGGAACGAGGAGATGCACCGCCACAAGGAGCGCGGCTTCTGCTGCGGCGCCGGTGGTGCCCGGATGTGGATGGAGGAGCGGATCGGCAAGCGCATCAACAACGAGCGTGTCGACGAGGCCCTCTCCCTCAACCCGGACATCGTCTCCACCGCCTGCCCCTTCTGCCTCGTCATGCTGACCGACTCGGTCAACGGCAAGAAGAACGACGGCCAGGCCAGGGAGTCGGTCCAGGTGGTCGACGTCTCGCAACTCCTGCTCCAGTCGGTGAAGACGCCGGCCGACCCGGCGGGCGAGCCGGAGGCGGCTGACGCACCGGAGCCGGCCCCGGCGAAGTAACCCACGCCGTACCCACCCGTACGCGTACGGAGAGAAGCGGCCGGACCTGCCTCGGGGGCAGGACCGGCCGCTTCTGCGTGGGGGCCCGTGTGCCGGCTCCGGTGCGTGTGATCGCGTGCCCTCGATGGTGTGTGTGATCCGGTGTGTGTGATCCCGGACATGTACGGACCGGGGCATCCGGAGCGTCATGTCGTCCGGGCCGGGAGCCACCCGGACGACTCTGCTCCGGTACGCGGACTTCGACGGCGACACGGAGCCCGACACCGTCGTGCGGACGTACCGCGGCGAGGGGGCGGACTTGATCGCGCTGTACCCGTCAGCGACCCCGGACCGCCCGCGCGTCACGTGCAGTACGACCCTGTTCCTGCCCTGAGCACACCCCCTAGGGGATGTCACAGCTCGGCCGCAAAGGCGGACGGGTTCCCCCGGCTCCCCCACCCCACACCCGCGGACCAGGTACGTTCGACGTGTGGCTGGATTCAGGATCGGACGCGGCCGGGACAACAACCGCACCCCGCAACAACACCCGCAGCAGCAGCCGTACGGCACGCAGGCACCTTCGCCGCCGCCGTACGGCCGGCAGTCATGGCCTCCGGGAGGAGGCACCGGAGCGCCGTACAACGGCCCCGGCCCGCAGGGCGGCCCCCGCCCCGGCGGGCGTCAGGGCGGGCGCCAGAGCGGCCATCAGGGCGGGCGTCAGGGCGGGCAGTACGCCGGCGGACACGACGAGCCCGAGTACTTCGGCGACCCGCATCACCAGGCGCCGCACCAGGCCCCGCACCATGACCCGTACGCCAACAGCCCGGGGCACACCCAGGCGTTCAGCATCAACGACGACCCGTACGGCGGCGGCAACACCTACCGCGCCGGTCAGGCCCCCGCCCAGCCCGCAGGCCCGCGCCTGCCCTGGAAGGAACTGCTCAAGGGCATCGTGCTGCGCCCGGGCCCGACGTTCTGGCAGATGCGCGACTACCCGGTCTGGGGCCCCGCGCTCGTCATCACGTTCGTCTACGGACTGCTCGCGCTCTTCGGCTTCGACCAGGCCCGCGACGACGCGATCAACGCCACGATCTCGACGGCGGTCCCGTACGTCCTCGTCACAGGTGTCGGTTTCGTACTCGGCGGGCTGGTCCTCGGCGCGGTCACCCACACCCTGGCCCGCCAGCTCGGCGGCACCGGCTCCTGGCAGCCGACCATCGGCTTCTCCATGCTGATCATGTCGATCACGGACGCCCCGCGCCTGCTCTTCGCGGTCTTCCTGGGCGGCGAGAACTCCCTCGTGCAGGTGCTCGGCTGGATCACCTGGCTGGCCGCCGGCGCGCTGTTCACCTCGATGGTGACCAAGTCGCACGACCTCCCGTGGCCGAAGGCGCTCGGCGCCTCCGCGATCCAGCTGATCGCCCTGCTGTCGCTCATCAAGCTCGGCACGATCTGAGCGCGCGGTACGGACACCCGCGAAGGGCCCCCCGGCAGCTGCCGGGGGCCCTTCGCGGGTGTCTGGAAATTTCCGAACTCGCGCCCCGCCCTACGAGTCGAGGACCTGTCCCTCACGGCGTACGACGGGCTTCTCCACGCTCCACGGGAAGTTGATCCACTGATCGGTCTTCTTCCACACGTACTCGCACTTCACGAGTGAGTGCGACTTCTCGTAGATGACCGCGCTGCGTACCTCGGCGACGTGGTCGACGCAGAAGTCCCGCACCAGCTTCAGCGTCTTGCCGGTGTCGGCGACGTCGTCGGCGATGAGGACCTTCTTGCGCGAGAAGTCGATCGCGTTGGGGACGGGCGCCAGCATGACGGGCATATCCAGGGTGGTCCCCACCCCGGTGTAGAACTCCACGTTGACCAGGTGGATGTTCTTGCAGTCCAGCGCGTACGCCAGCCCGCCCGCGACGAAGACCCCGCCGCGCGCGATGCTGAGCACCACGTCCGGCTCGTATCCGTCGTCGGCCACGGCCTGCGCGAGCTCACGCACCGCGCTCCCGAAGCCTTCGTACGTCAGATTCTCCCGCACGTCACCGCTCATCCGGCATCACACCTGTGTCCGATGGAAGTTCATGAACGAGCGCGAGGCAGTCGGCCCGCGCTGGCCCTGGTACCGCGAGCCGTACCGCTCGGAGCCGTACGGGAACTCGGAAGGCGAGCTGAGCTTGAACATGCACAGCTGCCCGATCTTCATCCCCGGCCAGAGCTTGATCGGCAGCGTCGCGACGTTCGACAGCTCCAGGGTCACGTGCCCGGAGAACCCGGGGTCGATGAACCCGGCCGTCGAGTGCGTCACCAGCCCGAGCCGCCCGAGCGAGCTCTTGCCCTCCAGGCGCGAGGCGAGGTCGTCGGGCAGTGAGACGACCTCGTACGTGGAGGCGAGCACGAACTCACCGGGGTGGAGGATGAACGCCTCGTCGCCCTCCGGTTCGACCGTGCGGGTCAGGTCGGTCTGCTCGACGGCGGGGTCGATATGCGGATAGCGGTGGTTCTCGAACACCCGGAAGTAGCGGTCGAGCCGCACGTCGATGCTCGAGGGCTGCACCATCGACGCGTCGAACGGGTCAATGCGCACACGTCCGGCGTCGATCTCGGCCCGGATGTCCTTATCTGAGAGAAGCACGTCCCGAGGATACGCAGAACGCGCGAGCCCGCCCCAACCGGGCGCCCTCGCGCGCTCACCTGCCACGTTCCGGCCGGCCCTTCGCCGGTGCTTCGACGGCTTTTCGGCGGCGCCTGGACGGCGTCGGACACAACCCCGACACGACCCGAGCCCCGCCCCGACACCGCCGGCCGAACGCCTACCTCCCCTACGCCTACCGCCGCTCGAACACCACGGGAACCGCCTGCCTCAACCGGGCACAGCGCGGACAGCGGATGAGCCGCCCGGGACCGATCCGGCCGGACCCGAGCTGCTGCATCGGGAACGACGAGGTAGCGAAAACGTGCCCTTCGGCACAACGGACGACGGTGCTCTCCATCGACTCCATCAAGCCCCTTCCCCAACCAAGCCTTGGACGAGAAAGCCACATTAGGGGATGAACAGGACGCCATTCCAGGCGGCACTCCGACCACGACGGTACGCCTTCAACTCCCCCGCACCCCACCCGCGTCCACACCCGCCCGCACCCCACCAACGCCGCAGACACCCCGCGGCGCCTACGCCGGGGGTCGGCCATGGGGTAGAGTGTGCGGTGATGCACTGCCGGTCATCGGCGCGCCTCGCGGGTGTAGTTTAATGGTAGAACATGAGCTTCCCAAGCTCAGAGCGCGAGTTCGATTCTCGTCACCCGCTCTTCCACGAACCCCCAGGTCATCAGCCTGGGGGTTCGTCGTTGTCTAGACCTCCCTAAGCGCCTTGCACCACCTCCGCACCACCTGACCCCTTTTCGCGCTCCTCGCGCGCCTTGTCGCGGGCCGCTCGCACCATCCGGTCCAGCCCGCCCGCCACCTCCTTCTGACGCTCGTGGTCGGAGTGCTGGTAGATCAGGGCGGCCTTCTCCGTCGACTGGCCGGCGCGCACCATCGTGTCCTTGAGCGTGGCCCCCGACCGGGTCGAGAGGGTGTGGCCGGTGTGCCGGAGGTCGTAGAAGCGGAAGTTGTCCGGCAGGCCGACCGCGGCCCGCGCCTTGCGCCACTTCCGCCCGAAGGTCGAACGGCGGAACGGCTTGCCCTTCTCCCCCACGAACAGCAGTCCGTCCGGCCCCTTCTCCGCGTACCAGTCCATGTGCCGCTGGAGGTCCTTCCGCAAAAACTCCGGTAGAACAACGACGCGCTTCCCGGCCTCCGACTTCGTCGGCCCCTCGGCCCGCTTGCCCGTGGCCAGCTCCGGAGCGGCCTTCCGGACGACGACGGTGACGTTGTCGACGTTCACGTCCTTGCGTCGGAGCTCCGCCTGCTCTTCCGGCCTCATGGGCCCGTAGGCACCGAGGTAGACCATCAAGCGCCACCGGATGCCGATGGCGTCCGCAAGTGCGTCAACCTGGGCGACGGTCGCCACCTGGCCCGACTGCGAAACCTCCTTACCCGCACCACGGATGCGGCAGGGGTTCCGGCGGATCAGCTCGTCGTCGGTCGCGGTCTCCAGGATGGCTTTCAGCAGCCGGTAGGACTTCGCGACGGTCGTCGCCCCCGTGGCGGTCAGGCGCTCCGCCCGCCACTCCCGTACGCGCGGCGGGGTGATCTCGTCCAGGTCGAACACCCCGAACGTGGGAACGAGATGCAGCCTGAGCAGCCGGATGTACAGCTCCTCCGTGAGGGGCGCGACGCCCCTTTCCACCACCCACTTCGTTGCGTACTCCTCGAAATTCACCGCGCCGGCGTCCGGGTTCCGCCACGCATCACGAGTCATGTCCGCTTCGATCTGTGAGAGCCAGATCTCGGCATCGGTCTTCGTCTCGAAGGTCTCCTGAGCCCGGCGACGCTCCCCCGCCGGGTCCAGGTAGGAGGCGGACCAGCGCCCGGAGCGGTACTGCCTGACCGCTCCGAACCGACGCATCGTCATCTTCTTCGTGCTGCTCTTCTTGCGCTTGGCCATCAGGCGGCCCTCCTCATGCGGCGACGGGGCCGGATCGGTTCAACGGTGTTGGTGGCAAGGAACTCCTCGACGGCGCTCGCCGGGAAGCGCACGTGGGTACCGGCTTTCAGGTAGCGAATGCGCCGCTCAGCCACGAGACGACGCGGAAATCGCTCGGTGGTGCCCAGCAGCTTGGCCAGGGCCTTGACGTCCATGTATGTCTCTTCCAGTGGCGCGGGCCTGGCCGTGCTGGGCACGACTGCGAGCCTGCGACCGGGGTGAGCAAGGTTGGTCATATCGCCTACCTCCTGTCCTCAGTGCGCGGCATGGTTGTCCGAGGTGTGGATTTCTGCGTCACCGCGTCACCCGCGTCATCCGGGGCTGTGACCTGCGGGTTTGGGTGACGCAGTGAGTTGGGTGTGCGTCACCCGTGCGTCACCGGGTGACGTGGGGGTGACGCGGGTGACGCAGGATGACGCAGGATTCGTCGTCTGCGTCACCCCTGTCGGTGCAGGTGGGGGGCCGTTTTCCGTCCCGGGTGACGCAGGTGACGCAGACCTTCCCTACTTAGGAAAAAGAGGGGGTGTCTGTAGTAGTGGCGGTGATCCTTGGGGCGAAGTGAGGGGCCCTTCGGGCACGCCTCTTGGGCGGCGTTCCGCCGAACAGCAAGAGGAGCACCCGGCGGCGTGGCCCGGGGTGCTCCTCTTGCTTGTCCCCTGGTGACCGGGCGCGGTCAGAACGCTGCCGTCTGCTCCGGCTGCTCGGGGGCGGCGGGCCGGGGCATCGGGTCATTTCGAGGTAGCGACCTGCTTTGGTGCGTCCGCTGTCGATGAGGACCCCTCGGGCGGCCAGGGTCGGCTGGAGGCGCTTGAGGCGGTCGGAGAGGACTTTGCCGGTGGTCGGCCAGCCCTTGGGCAGGGGCCGCAGTTCGTCGCCGCTGTAGACGTTGCTGAGGCAGTGCAGCCACTGGGTAGACGTCATCCGCTGCTCGGCGCCCGGTTCGATGCTGTCGGCATGCTGGAGAACTGTCTGGGCGAGGAGATCGCCCTCGATGACGTCGTCGTTCAGGTCGTCCAGGCTGGCTCGGTAGGCGTTGAGCGCTCCGAGGCTGGACGTCGAGTCGAACTGCGCGCACAAGTGGGCGAAGTCGGCCATCCGCAGATCTGTGGGCGTCTCGGCTTCGGCCGCGCGGATCTTGACCGCGAGGTCCAGGAGCGAGCCGAGGATGACGGGCAAAGCGTCCTCGAACTCCGCCCACAGTTCGGCCTCGGTGCGGCGGACACGGGGGCGCTCCAGGCGCAGGGGCAGGAGCCGTTCGGCGAGGTCGCCCCGCAGGACGCCGACGTCGATGCCGGTCAGGAGCAGGGGGCGTCGGTAGCGGGCCCGGAACACGTCCCCATCGGTGAACAGGGCCCTTTTGACGCTCTCCGCCCCCGTGACGATGCAGCACATGGCGTCGGACAGGTCCGGCGTCATGTGGGAGAGGTTGTCCAGGGCGGTGACCCACCCCGCCGCCACGGCCGCGATCAGGTTCTCCTCGTCCTTCGGGGCCCGGCGCAGGTCTCCGCTCATGCCTTCGATGATCCGTACTAGCATCCGGCCGGCCGTGGACTTACCCGCACCCTGCGGGCCGGTGAGGAACGGGGCAGGGACGGGCACAGACGGCCCCAGACAGCCGACCAGCCACGCCATGGCCAGGCACTCGGTCTCGGCGTTGGCGAAGTTCGTCAGCCGGAACAGCAGGTCGATGCCTTTGCCGTCGGTGTCCTTGACCGGCAGGGGGAGTTCCCCGGTGAGCTGGGTGCGGCGCCAGCACACCTCGCGCGGGTCGGGGACAGTGATGTCCCAGCCGGTGGGGTGGATACGGACGGACTGCCCGTCGCTGCGCCCCAGGTCCAGCCAGGTCGCCCCGTCGAATCCGGGGGCGACGCGGATGTGGACGGGCTGGGTGTCCTCGGTCAGTGCAAGGGCTTCGATCAAGTCCAGCGCCTCCTTCAGGGCGGTCCCGTTGAACACACCGCGCCCGTCCTTGTACAGGCCGACCATGAGTTCCTGGCGGTGGCTGCCGGTCGTGCCCTGGGAGCGGATCGGGCGGGCCACAGGGTGGCCGTTCTTCTGCGCGTAGACGGTTCCCTCGGCGGTACGGAAGTAGCGGAAGTGCTGTTGCGCGTAGTCGGTGATGACCTCGCGGGCCGGGTTCTTCTCGTCGTCGGACATGGTCACAGCCCCAGCCTGGTACGGGCGTTGGTCCACGCGTCCGTGCAGTGCCGGACGGATTCGCCCTTGGCCTGAGCAGCAGCGAACAGCCGCCCGACGTGGATGTCACGCAGACAGCCGCACCGCCCGTGCGCGGACAGCACGGCAAGGAAAGTCCGGTAGACGGTCGCATGCACCGCGCTGGTGGCCTCGGTAATGCGCTGCTCGGCCATGGCAATGCCACGCTCCAGATAGGCGGGCGTGCGATGGCGGCACTCCCCGCCCCCGGCCTGGGCGGGCACACTGACGATGCGGGGTGCCGGCGGGAGGGCAGGAGGCTCCTTGACGACCAGGGCGCGCACAACGTCGGGCAGGTCGGTCATGGTGCCGGTGCCGGGGCCGAGCCACCGGGCGTAGGACATGGTGGACTTGATGTCGACGCCGGGCCGCACAGCATTCGCGGACTGCATTACGCCCCGGTAGATCCAGTGCTCACCCCGCGTCGTCGGCACGGTGCGGGTGGCGGGGAGCGTCCGGCGCGCCCAGGTGACGGCGTCAGCGTCGTCGAGGTCGACCACCGCCAAGCCTGCTCCACCGGGGTGGTAAGCCACAGCCTGTGCCTGCCTCCAGAGCGGTCCCCATGCGGGCCCGGTAAGGGTGGCGAGGTCGGTGGAAGCTGCGGCCCAGGCGTGGCAGGGGCGGATGCAGGTGCAGGGGCCGGGGGTTTTCATGTTCGGCCGGCCGCCGCAGGCGTTGGCCCGGCAGGCGGAGCAGTTCCCGAAGGGGACCTTCCCCGCCCGCAACGGCAGGACAGGAAGGCCACACCGTGCCAGATCGAGGGCGACGTCGAGATGACCGAGCAAGCCCGACTGGTAGTCGCTTGCTGGCCGGATGGGGGTGGGTTGGGTCATGCTGGGTGTCTCCAGTTCTCTTGGGTGCTGGCAGACGAGGGCGGCCCCGGATCATTGGCGTGAGATGGGGGCCGCCCTTTGTCAGCGGTGGTTGATGGTGCCGCTGGCCTTGCCGAACATCCCGGTGGCGGTGATGTTCTGCGTGATGTGGGTGCTGGCCCGGCTGGTGCCGGTCGTGGCGCGGCTGAGCCGGAGCAGTGCGGGGACGCCGATGGCTGCGGCGGCGATGAGGGCGACGGTGGCCCAGAGGGCTTGGCTCATGGCGATCAGTCCCGGGGCTGCGTAGGAAAGCCCGATACCGGCGGCGGCGATCCCTCCGCCGATGGTCGGGGTGAGCAGGGCGGTGGTCTTGGCCCATGCCGGGATCGGCTGCGCGGCGGGAACCGGCGGCGGGGGCGGTGTCTGCTGGGGGGTGTAGGCGAGGGTGCGGATGCCGCCGGGGAGGGTGACCATCTGGACTCCCGGGGGGATCTCGTGGGGCAGCATCGGGGCGTGTGCGGTGGGCTGCTGGGTGGCGAGGGTGGTGATCTCGCACGCGGTCTGCGGGTACACAAGGGGCTCCCTTCAACACGACCGGGCGGCACCCGTGATGGTGGGTGCCGCCCGACGTGTTGTGACGTTGCGTGGTCGTAGTGGTTAGTGGCTACTGGTTACTGGCAAGCAGAAAGGCCCTGTTGAAGCCTCTGGTTGCCAGTAGGAAGGGCTTCTACTGGCTAGTGGCAAGTTGCCAGTAACCAGTAGCCAGTAGCGCTCTGTGAGGCGTTCAGGCGTGGTCGGGGTGGACGTAGACCGAGTGCGGGCCGTTGTCCCGGTAGACCAGCTCGCCCCGTTCGGCCGCTGCTTTGAGTGCGGCGCGCACGGCCTGGCGGCTGCGCCGGACGAGATCGGCGACGGCGGACGGCTTCATGCCCGCCGGGCCCGCTGTCTTGATCGCGGCGACCGCGTCAGCCACCCACGCGGGCCCGCCCTCGTCATCACTGTCCCGCAGTGCCGACAGGTTCAGCCCCGGTGACGCGGCCGGAGGTTCCGGTGTGCTTCCGGGCTCGGGGGCGGTGCCGAATTGCTGGTCGATCTGTTCCATGAACGCGCGTACGGCCGCGTCTTCATCGGATACCGGGGCCGCCTGCTCGTTGCGGAGTGCGGACAGGTTCAGTCCGTTGCTCACGGCTGACTGTCCGGCCGGTCCGGCGTCGGCGGCCGGGGTGTTGGTCGGGTCTCGCATCCACGCGGTGCGCTCCGCCTCCCACCGGTTCGCGTATGCGTCGCCCGCCGCCTTGGCGGAGATGGTGTCCAGGGTGGGGTGCATGTCGGTGGTGGCGTGGACGATGTCGCGGATCTGGTTGGGCAGAATCCGCCAGTTCTTGAACAGGGCTGCGGCGGACTCGGGGGTGCCCATGAACCCGGCTCCCTTGTAGGGGGCTTGATCCACGCGGAGCCCGCGAGTGCCGGGGAAGACTCTGCTCAGGTCCATGCCCTCGACTTCCCCGCCGGTCAGGCAGACCCGGGCCTTGGCTTCGCGGCGGATCATCAGGTTCCCGAGCACCGCCCCGGTGGCACCCAGCGCGGTGAGCACGGTGCGCACCCCCATGGCGCGCAGCATCCGGATCACTTCGAGGATCTTCTTCGCGAGGTCCTTCATGCGCCGGTCGGTGCTGGTCAGGATCTCCGCACCTTCATCGACGACCAGCATGATCTGGGGGATCTTCGCGCTGATGGGGAGCTGGTCGGTGTTCGCCTTAGCCATGAGGTCCTGGTAGGCGACCTTGCGGCGCAACCCGATGACCAGGGCCGCATCGAGCATCAGCGTGGCTTCCTCGTGGGTTGAGGCGAGCCAGTCGATGCCCGGCCGGACCCCGTCCACGGGTGCCCCGTGGATGTCGAGTGCGGGGCGCACCCAGGGCAGGCCGGCCGATCCGGCGTTCAGGTCGATCACCCAGGTCAGGACGTCGGTGGTGCGGGCGAACCCCGCCAGGATGACGTGGACCATGTTCGTCTTCCCGGACCCGGTGGGGCCCACGACCAGCGCGCACTGCTCGCGCAGAAAGACGCAGATCTCTTCGGCGTTGGTGCGGTAGCCCCACGGGATGCCGGTGTAGATCGACAGGGGGCTGTAGTCGGACGGGTAGGTGCGTTCCTCGGAGAGGACGTTGACCGTGGTCACGTCGATGAGCACCCGGCCTTGGTGGATGCCTTGGGAGGCGACGGCGGTGCAGCCGTGCGGGAGGCGGGCGTCGGCGGACAGCGCGGCGGAGTGCTGGGCGATCCGGTCGTAGGTGGTCCCACCGGCGGGGAGTTCGGCATCGATGGTGAACCCGGTACCGGTCGGCCAGATCTCCACCGCGACGACCCGCAGCGTGATCGTGCAAACCCGCTGCACCCGGTCCACCCACTCGGCGGCGATCGCCCGCCGTTCCGCACTGAGTTCGCGGCTGACCTGTCGTTCATCGGCCGCGATGGCCTCCAGCTCCCTGGCCTCTTCATAGAGGAGGGTGGTACGGGCGGCGGCGCCGATACCGACGCCGATGGTGGCGAGTGATCCGAGGGCGGCCCAGGTCAGGGGGCCGGTGGTCATGGCCCAGGTGGTCCATCCGGCGCCTACCAGCCAGGAGGCGGAGCGCATGGCGATGGTGCGGGCGGAAAGGCGTTCGCGCAGGCTGCTGACGGTGTGGCCGATCGCCCCGGCCGCACCGATGGTGAGGGCCCAGGCGGGGGGCATACCGGTGGCTGCTCCGGTGGTGGCGAGGGCGAGGCATCCGGTGGTGGCGGACAGGGCGCCGGTCACGGGTCCGTGACCGGCAGCCCAGTCCCACACCGGCCCCGTGCTGGCCTGTGTGGTGGTGGTCATGATCAGACGTTCCAGCCCTTCTCGGCCTCGTGTCCGTTGCGGGGGTCTTCGTGGCGGGCGATGTCCTGCTCGTGGGAGAGGCGGAACAGCGGCCCCATGTCCTCCGCGACCGCGACCGCCGACATGACCGCGCCGAAGATGGAGCTGAAGCCCTCCGCGACGTCCTTCTCCAGCGGGAACTCCGAATCCGCCCGCTCCGCCAGGATCTTCATCACGTTCGCGACGCTCGTGAGCGCATCCGGGAGCCGCTCGACCATGGCCAGGATCTCCATGGCCGACTCAGGCTCGTACTGCCCCGCGGCGGCTTCCATCTCCGCCGCGTACTCCTCGAACCGGAAACCAGACATGCCCTCTCCCTCACTCGCAGTCATGGTGGGTGCTGCCGGCATCAGCCCCTCGGGGCGCTCCGCCGTGTCACTGATCTGCTCGGCGCTGTCAGCCGCCTCGGCGTCGGCAGCCGCTTCGTCGTCCTCCAGAGCAGCGCGTATGGCGTCGTCCCGGAGGGTGCGCTGCTCCTCGGCCGTGCGGGTCATCCGGGCGTAGAGACGGCGGCCCGGGTACTGGAGCCAGGCCCAGCCGAGCTTCCGACCCAGCGGCGTGCTGACCATCCCGACCAGGCCCAACGCCCCGGCGAGCAGCGCGGCCAGCAGGCGGCGGCCCTGAAAGCGGGCAGCGGACCGCCACAGCGCTTTGCGCGCCTTCTTCCTGACCGGCGCCTTACGGATGTCGTCGCGCTGAGCGGCGACCTTTCCGGCCGTCCGCTGGTCACGCGCCTGGCGGCTGCGCTCAATTGCCGCTCCCTTGGCGGCACCGACCCGGCCTGCCGCCTTGCTCACAGACCGGCCCACCGGACCCTTATGGTCCAGCGACGCAGACCGCGCGGCGGTCTTGGCGTTACGGCGGGCATCCTTCACAGCCCGCCGCGCCCCAGCCGTCTCAGACCGCCGATCAGCCCGGGACGGAGCCGCCTTGCGGGCCGACTCGCGCAATGCCTTGACCTGCCCCGCACGCCCCCGAGACATACCCGAAGCCGACCCAGCCCCGGGGTCTTGGGTGTCTTGCGGGGGTGTGGGGGCTGCGGTGCAGCGCTCCCGCCTTCGAGCCCGCCGTAGAAGAACCGGTCGTGCCGTGAGCGGTCTTCCTCCCGCCACGGCCTGGCGTCTTACTGGTGCCGGCGTTCCCGTTACGGGACTGCTTCGGCACCCCTCCCGCCGCACCACGACGGCCGGAAGCGCGGCCCACCGGAGCGGCTGCGCTCGACTTGCGGGATGTACGGCCTGCACTTTTGCCAGACCCCCAGCCGGTGGTCGTCTTGGTCCTTGTCTTGTGGGGCTTGTTCTTGGTGCGGCGGGTGCGGGTGGCTGCGACTGTGCCGAGGACGACGGCACCCGTGGCGGCAACAGCCAAAGCAGCGGGGCCTCCGACCAGCGCGGCAGCCGCCATCAGGGACGCGGTGGCGTTGGTGCCGGTCACCGCGAGCGGGACGACCGGCCACCCGCCCGGGGTGTGCTCTACCTCGGCGGCCGGCTTCTGCGCAGGCGGAGGAGACGGGTCAGTGTCCGGAGCCGCCACCGGGGCTACTTCCGGAGCAAGGGTGGTGTCAGTCATGCTGAGTTCACTCCCTTGGGAGTAGGAGGGCCCGGCCGGATCTGTCGAGGAGAGGGCCGGGCCCTGTGCGGGTGGGAAGCGCTCAGGCGGCGAGGAACAGGGCCGCAACGAGCAGTGCGGTGAGATGCGCGGTCTGATCGACGTGCGCAGCACCGCCGGTCGCGGCCCAGCCGGTTTGGCGGGCATGGTCCATCCACCAGGCCACCGGCCACCTGCGGTCGATGAACGCATGCGTCGCACCGATCCAGACCAGTGCTGCCAGCGCGGCCGGCACTGAAACCGGCAGGTCCAGCAGCACCACCCCTGCGAGGAGTCCCGCACCGCACGTGACGATGTGGGTGGCGGCGTGCGTGAAGCTGGCCCGCCACCCTGCCGCACCGCAGTCCGCCTTGTGTGCGGCCTGATGATCGGTCTGGAACGGGTAGTCGGCCAGCAGATGACCCAGGTAGAGCAGGATGAACAGCGAAGCGAACACGACCGGTGTCCTTCCGGTTCATGAGGGCGGGCAATCGGCGCAGGGCACGCACATGCCCAGCGAACGCGGAATGCAGTAACCGGCATCGCGCCGGCAGGCGGGGCAGGTCCGCCGGGCAGCCATGGCCTTGGCAAGAGCCGCCGCACGGCCCGGGGACATCGGGCGGACCGGCTTGGCCCGGTCGATGCGGTAGAGGTAAGCGACCAGCGGGCCACGCCTGCGGCGCGGCCGATGGACCTCCGCGACGACGTCCTGACCACCAGGCCGCAGCCCCAGCGCACGGAGCTGACGGCGGGTGGCCAGGCCCTCGGGGGCGAGCCGCCACCGGTAGGTGGGCAGGGTGCTCACCGGGTTTCTCCGAGGAGGACGGGCTGGATACGCCACCGGACCTCAGAGGCCGGGACGGTGGTGCCGTCGCAGCAGGTGGTGTGCGGGGTCCACCCGGCCCTTGCGGCGCCCTCGGCCTCGGCGGCGATCTCAGCGGCGTCGGCCGTGGCGTGGATGCTGTGCAGCTCCCCGAAGCGGAAGAGCACGTAGACCCGATGGGCCCGCTGGTTCTGCTTGCGGACGGCGCGGAGCAGGGTGCGCAACGCTTGGCGGTCCTCGGTGTCCAGCAGCACCTGGGCCCGCAGGGCCTCCAGCTCGCCTTCGAGCCGGGCCGCATCCAGCCGGGACTGGGCCAGGTCGGCCCGCAGTTCCTCCGCCACGTCGTCGGCTTGGGTCAGGTGGTCGAGCATGTCGCCGCTCTGCTCCAGGCACTTGTCAGCCTCAGTGCGGGCGGCCTCGGCCTCCGTCTCAGCCTCGGTGAGGCTGTCGCGCAGGGCGGCCAGGGTGCGGATGCGGATCAGGGTGATCATGCGGTGGCTCCCTCAAGGTCCGATGCAGGGGCAGGGGTGGTGTCGCGGTGTTCCTGGTAGCGGGCGGTCACCCAGCCGGTGGACCAGCCACACAGCTCAGCGGCCTGCCGGATAGACAGCCCGGCCTCGAACGCGGCCCGGACCGTGACCCGCGCCCGCTCCTCACCCTGCTTCTCATCGGCGGGACCGGCGGACAGCAAAGCCTGGCGTTCACGCTCAACCCGCTCCTGTTCACGCTCACGCTCACGGCGTTCACGGGCCTCCCGCTCCCGGGCCTCCAGCTCGCGGCGCTGCGCGGCCTCGCGTTCAAGGCGTTCACGCTCGGCCTGCTGCTGTTCACGCATCTGTTCACGGCGTTCACGGACCTCCCGCTCAGCCCGCTCCTTCGCCTCTGCCCGCTCGCGCTCCTCACGCCGCGCGGCGTCCTCCCGGGCGGCCTGTTCACGGACGATGAGCGCTTCGTGTTCACGCTGTTCACGGGCCAACTGCGCCGCGTACTCGCGCTCCTCACGCACCCGCCGCTCCTGCGCCTCACGGCGCTCCTCAGCGGCCCGCTCGCGCTCCACCCGCTCGGCCTTGAGCTGTGCTTCGCGGGCGGTGTGGGCGGCGGTGATGGCCTGCCGGTAGGCGAGACCGGTCTCAGCCGTGACGATCAGAAGCAGGGGCGCGACCGAGTGGACCGCCGCCCCGACCAGGTCCTTCTTCAGCGCGCTGTCGGCCACATTCAGGGCCAGGGTCATGCCGCCGGTCATCCACCGCAACGCGATCGGCCACCGGCCCCCGTCCCCGCCCAACGCGGCCAGGACCGAGTCCAGACGGACCACGATGACAACCGCCGCATCAACCACCAGAGGCAGGATCGGAGCCGTCCACTCCCACCCCTTGGGGCTGTGGCGCTCCATCAACGGCGTCACCGTGAGGATGGAGAAGAGCATTGCCCCACCCACGATCAACCACGTACCGACCGACAGCGCCTTCTCCGCTGAACGAATCTGAACACTGCTCACGACGCACCCCCGTCCCGTGAACACACCCGGACCGTGGCCAGCAGCCGCACCGGGGAAGTGTCGTCGTCGGGCCTCTCGGGGTACTCCGTCCACTCCCACTCGGCCCCGCTCATGAACACGAACCCCAGGCCGGTGAGCGCCTGTGAACGCTCCCCCGGCGTCGGCACGGTCCCGGGACCGAAGTCATGCTCCGGCCACTGCGAGACCGGGACACCCATCAGAGCGACGTACAAAATCCACCTGCCGCCACTGCTGGACATCTGCGCGGTGTACTCGCTCATGCCGCACCGCCCGACACCGTGGCGTCCGTCGCGGCGGCGGTGCGGTTGGCCAGGTCCCGGCGGGCGGCCAGCACCCGCCGGCGGGCCCGCCGGATACGCCGCTCGTCCAGCTCGGACGGGGTGCGGTCGATGGTCGTGATCTGCGCGTCGAGAAGGGCTACCTCCGCGAGGATCAGCGGCGTCTCGGTCTCGATCGCATCCAGCTCGGCATCCGACGGCTCACGCTCGGACGATGCGGCCGTAACACCGGCCTGAAGTGCTGCGATGGTGTTCATGAGTCGTTCTCTCCCTAGAAGGATGTGCGGCTCGACAGCGGCCCCGGGGTGCATCCCGGGGCCGTGCCGCGTTTGGTGGGTGGTGTGCCTCATCAAGCAGGCAGGCACCCGGCGAGGGGTGGTTCCTGCCTGCATGACGAGGGCGATCCGGTGCTCATCAAGCGGGGATCGCCTTCGCAGGTACGGCATCCCGACAGGCCCTCTCCAGGTGCCCATGTGCCGCCCTTACTGCTACATGGCCCGCTGGCCTCGGTCATCGCGCCCGTCTGCCCTTGCGGGTACGGGGATGATCCGCTCGCTCAGCCCGGCGGCTCCGGTTTCACCCGAAGCCACCACGCGCCACGTTCCCGGGGAAGTTCCGGCCTCCCCGGCCGCCGTTCTGACCTGCCCTGCTCGCTCCCGACGCGTCCTAGTGCGCCGACCAGCTCAACCGCTGTCACCGCCCACATCACCTGTGGGGTTGTCACCAGCGGGACACAGCAGATCTTCAGTTCTCAAAGAACGAACGCTTCCTTTGAACCCGTTTCACGGGGCCCTCCGGCTCTGGCCATGCAGGTCGAAGCAGCCCAAAGAAGGCAACTCCCCCTCGCTCCGCTGAACTAGTTCTGCGGCGCTGAGACGATTAAGGCACGCCTCGCGTTACCCTGTCAACAGAACTAGTTCAGAGAGTCGAGCGCGAGCGAGTACCGCCGCATCCCAGAACCCGACTGTCGTTTCAGGACTAGTCCTGTCAGACTGGGTAGGCGCGTGAGTCACGCAGGCATCAAGGGAGACGTAGTGGAGGAGATCAAGGGACCGAAGATCCAGCGGCTCGCTGCTGACCTTCGGGACAAGATCCGATCGGGGGCCAAGGGCTACGGCCCTGGTGAGCCCCTGCTCAAGGTCCGGGAGTTCCAGGAGTCCGAAGGCATCGCGTACCAGACCGCGCGCGACGTGTACCGGGTGCTGGAGGACGAAGGGCTGATCATCTCGCGGCGAGGTGAAGGAACATTCGTCTCCCCGATCCTGGGGAAAATCCACCGCGATGGAACCGGCCGCTACATCAAGGCGGCCCGCGAGGAAGACGGGGCACGCGGTGCATTCGCAGCTGAGATCGCTCGGCTCGGCATGACACCGAGTGCGTCAACGGAGATCAGTCGGGCACGACCGCCGAAGCAGGTCGCCAAGGCCCTAGGCATCCACCATTCGGCGAAAACCCTCGTCAGGGCACGAGTCATGCGCGCTGACGCCACAGTCGTGCAGGTTGCAACCTCGTACTTCCCCGGGGACGTAGCCTTCGGGTCTCAGCTGGAGCAGCAGGACACGGGCGATGGCGGAAGCAAGTCCCGCTTGGCCGACCTCGGCTATCAGCAGACCCGTATCCGAGAGTCCGTGGACGTCCGACCACCGACCAAGGAGGAAGCCGACGCGCTCGGTATCGCCGCCGACAGGCTCGTATACGAGATCACCCACATCGGGCTGACGGAGAGCGGCAGAGCCGTCGAAGTCTGCGTGCACGTCATGCCCATCACGCTGTGGTCGCTCAGCTATGAGTGGCCCATTGACCAACCCGCCGTTCGAGAGGAAAACTCCCAGTGAGCAGCAACAACGCCATCGTCCGAGACGCCACGGAGCGCTACCGCACCGAGCGCCGGGAAGCTGGCGAAAGCCGAGGCGCATTCGAGAGCGAGATCAAACGCTTGGGCGGGACGCCTCGGGTGGAAACCGCGATCCGGCGCGACACGGCACCCGCGCAGGTGGCCGACCTGCTGAGCATCCAGGCTTCGGAACAGACCGTGATCCGTGCCCGCCACATGTACGACGGAGAGCGACTGGTCCAGCTCGCTGACTCGTACGTGCCCGTGGACGTGGCCGAAGCCGCGAGTATCGAGAACCCCGATCCCGGCCGAGGTGGCATCATCAGCCGGATGCGCGACGCCGGATTCGGGCAGACCGAGGTCGTGGAAGAGATCACTCTCTACCCTGCGACCGCGACCGAGGCCGAGGCGTTCGGCGTCGAGGTCGGCAGCAACCTGCTTCAGATTACGCACGTCGGCTACACCGAGGCTGGTCGCGCTGTAGAGGTTACGGTGCACCGACCCGGTCCCGGCTGGGTCCTGCGCTACAACGCTCCCGTCGGCTAGCCTTCCCCCACCACGCGGCCCGCATCGCTCGATGCGGGCCGCTGTCGTTCCTGGGCCGCAGCGCAGGCGGAAAGCCGCTCGACCTCCGCACAACCTCCGCACCACGGAGGGCGGTCAACCACGGTCAATGGCGGAGATCCTGGCGGTGAGTGCAGCAGCCCCCGGCAGGCACATCGCAGCAGGTCGCAGCGGGGGGAACCGGGGCTCAAGGGCAAGATTCCCAAGCTCAGAGCGCGAGTTCGATTCTCGTCACCCGCTCCATGCAAAAGCCCCGGGCCAGCGGCCGGGGCTTCTTTGTTTCCAGCGCCTTGTCACCGGCCAGCCGGGTACCGGGGACCTCTTCCTGGATAATCGACGTATGGCATCACAGCCCAGTCTTTCTGATCTTCGCCGCGCCAAGTTCGTCCGGCGCCTGCCCGCAGCGCTCTCTGAGCTCGCCGGCCCCCAGCACGGCACAGTGAGCCTGCCGCTCCACCTGGCATGGTCGGGGCTGACCACGTTCGACCTCGACCGGCCCCGGCTGCGGATGAGCTACTACCGCATCGTCCTGGCCGAGGGCCGGCACGACGACCTGGTCCAGTACCTCAATCGCGACCTGCTTCTCGGCCTGTGGCCCACACTGCGCACACTGGTCAGCCGTGATGTCCGAGAGGTCTGGGAGAGCTCCTTCGACGAGCTGGCTCACAGCGCTCAGGCCGCTGCGTGAACCTCACGGACCTGCACCGCCGCCTGCTGGCAGACGTGCTCGCCGTGGGCGGTGCGTACCCCCTGGCCCTTACCGGTGGCTATGCGGTCCAAGCGCACGGGCTGGTCGACCGGCTCAGCCAGGACCTCGACGTAGCGACCGAGAACCCGCAACGCATGGAGGACATCTCCACTGCCGTGCGCACCGGCCTGGAACAGCGCGGATGGCGCGTAAGAGCTCTGGAGACAGACCCGTTGTCCGCGCGTCTGATCGTCACTGATCCCACCAGCCGCGAGGAGTGCGAGGTCGACATCCTCAAGGAAGCACTCTGGAGGCCGCCCGTGCACACCGAGCACGGCTTGGTGCTGTCCCTCGAAGATGTCGTCGGAACCAAGGTTCGCGCGCTGGCCGACCGTGGGCTCGCCAGAGACCTGATCGACGTACAGGCCGCCGCAAACCGTTGGAGTCACGTCGAACTCGAAGAGCTCGGACGGCGCCATGCCCGCGACTCGTTCGACCTGAGCGAGCTTCAAGCGCGACTGGGCGGAGCCGACTGGATCGACGACACGGAATTTGCCGCCTACGGACTCGACGAGCATGCAATCACCGGTCTGCGGCAGTGGGCACAGGTATGGGCGGGCGACATCGGGGAACGGCTTCAGGAACTTGAGGATCCGCACGAGGACTGATGACCTCACGGATGCCGACCGCCCGACAAGGACGCGGTTCGCGACGGGCTGCCCGCCCCTCGGTCGCCGTGCCCCATCCGTGCCCTTCGCAGTGGACCACAGCGGTCAAGCACGGCGCCCAGAGACCACGTCGACCTCATACCTCCGAGCCAAACATGCAGGCCAGAGGCGTTTCAACCGTTCAAGCGCCGGTGATTCCCAAGCTCAGAGCGCAAGTTCGATACTCGTCACCCGCTCCACACGTTCCATAGCCCCAGGCCAGCGGCCCGGGGCTTCTCCGTATGCGGCACCTTGTCGCCGTCCGGTCGGCGCTGAGCGGAGTGACCGCCGGACACAGTCGGGCCGAACCAATGGCCCACCGCCAGGGCCCGGAACAGAAAAAGGTGCCCCTGCTCAGCTTTCCCTGAGCAGGGGCGCCTTCGGCCTGATCACGCCCTCACGGACCGAGCCTTGCCAGCACGCGGAAGTGGAGCGCAGGCATGGTGCCCTCAGGCTGGAGAAGGCGGCGCTCAGCGTCCCACGTGCGTGCTGGCTGATGTGATGGTCTGGAAGACGTCACCACCGTCGAAGTAGCCCCGGAAGTGGCCCGGGCGTTTCGCAGCGAGGTCAGCGGCGAATCCGTAGCCCCCCGTGCCGCTCCATGTAGCCTCCACCGTCCTCAGCGTGGTCCAGGACGTGCCGTCCGGCGAGTACTGGACGGCGACGTTGATGGTGGCCGGTGAGATGTTGTCGAAGTCGATGTGGCCTTCGGCGTGGACCGACCGGGAGCCGGTCCGCAGGGCGGAAAAGTCGAGAAATCGTGCGGGTTGCAGCACCACCACGGTCGAACTGCGCGCGTTGCCGTTGGAGACGAATGGGTCGTCGGACCGATGGGCGACCTGGAAGAAGCCCGTCTCCCACGGCGTGTACTGAGTGCTGAAGGTGCCGTCTGCGTCCGTGGTGAACCCTCCGACCCGGTCGTTGTAGGTGGTCGTCGGCCCGAACAGGATTCCCCCTGAGACCCCGCTCAGCGGCACCCAGCCGTTCTCCGTCTCCTTCTCCAGCCGCCCCGTGAGTGTGACCGGCTGCCCCTTGTCGATGCGCTGTGTGCTGGTTTGAAGGGTGTAGCGGGTGAGCGCCTTGTCGATGCCGATCTGCAGCATCGTCGATTCACCGTAGAGGTACCCCGCGTGGTCGCCGTCATGGCGGTAGACCGCTTGGATGGGCGCGGCGTTGTCCAGCTGGACCGTCGCCGTGAAGTGGCCGTCGTCGTCGGTAGTGACGGTCGTGACGGTCCAGTAGTCGACGTCGATGTCTACCTTGCGGCCCGGGAGCACGACCGGCTCGCCGCCCCCAGGGAGCTTCGCCTTGAGAACTCCCTCAACGGTCACGTCCCGTTCATCGACACCGATAGCTGTGCGGTCAGTGGTGAACTCCGGGAACTGAGCCACCGCGTAGTAGGCCAGGGTGCCGGCGTCGGCTACTGAGATGTGGTCACCGTCTGCATCGGTCGCCTCGATGCCGATCCGGTAGCTGCCGAACTCCGCCAACTGTAGGGGTGCCTTGCTTCGCCAGATCCCTTCCTGTGCGGTACCGGAATCCAGAGCGAAGTCGTCGGGTTCGAGAACAGCGACCTCTTGCTGGGTGACTGGAGAAAAGACGTGGGCAGTGAGTTCGACTATGTCGCTGCCGGAGCGTGCGCTGACCTGCAGGGTGCCGAGGTCGTCATTGACGCTGCCGGCGTACGAGACGGTCAGCTGGTCCGATGCCTGGGCGGGAGATATACCCACGAAGCACAGGGCGGCCACCGCGGCCGCAGTCAGAGCCGCACGGAATCTTGCCAATTAATCCACCTTGGAAACGAGTTGGGCGAGTATGACGCATGTCCTAGGACGCCGGGACTTGGAGAACATACAGCCCTGCCCGGGCTCAGCACCTCCATTTTCCGCGCCGAGGAGAACGCCCGGGACGCCCGTCGCCACTGCGCTCGATCCACCTCACAGGGAAGCTGACTTTCGTGACACGAAGCACGCTGGAACCGTGAAACGAGCGCCCGGGAAAGGCAACTGCCCGCAGCCGTTGCCGACCGTGAATGCCCCGCGGCACCGCCCAGGCACAAGACGCTGCGATCCGCCGGGTGGACGATGACATGCCTGCGTACCGAAGTAGAGGTCGCACTCATGAGGCAGCTCGGCGCCGCACTCGACACCGCCCGGACAGAGGCCCCGAACGACACCGACGCGCGATACCTGCGCGCCGTATGTCAACTATGATAGTTGTCATATCCTTCAGCACATGGAGACAAAGACGTACACAACCATCGACCTGCGCAAGGGGATGGGCGAGATCCTGGACCGGACCCGTATCGCCGGTGAGGCCGCCGCCATCACCCGCAAGGGAAAGACGGTCGCCTACCTGGTGCCGGCCGAGTGGTTCGAGCAGATGGCCCGCGGGCACCAGTCGCACGAGGACCGACGCGAGACGGCCTGATTTACCCTCCACACCAAGGAGCACGAACCATGCCCGCCCACGCACTCCACTTCGATGGGTACGAGGGGGAGCCCCTGCGGTGGCCACCCATGCCCGAACGCACGCCTCAAGCACTTAGGTTGGCGATCCAGGAACACGCTCCGCACCTCCTCCCGGCCTTTGAGGCGCACTGGAAGCGCGTCATCGGCGACGCCTTCAACATCACCCCCGTGCCCGCCTTCATGCGCCTGTGGTGGACGCAGTACGCCATCGCCCGGAATCCCGTCCTCGACTCGCACCTTCGCGACCTCGAAGCCCGCGCCGCCAAGTCCGAGGACCCCGAGGAGTCCATCCGGCTTCTGGAGGAGTACAGCCACCTCCGGCACGAAGCCGCTGGGAGGAAACCCGGAGAGTGATCTACGAACCATTCCGGCCGCCTTGGCAAATGGACTGGACGAAGCAGGCGCAGCACGACTTCCAGAACATGCCCGCCGAAGGCAGTGACCTGGTCATGAGTGCCCGTGCGGAACTGATCACAGCCGAGGACCCGTACTTCCGGGGAATCGACGCCGATGCCTCGCTCCCGCACTGGGTGACCGTCCGGCCTCTGGCCTCCACAAGCCCCGGCGGCCCCCACATCGTGGACCTGGCGGGCGGACGCGGCTGGCTCATCCACACCTTCATGCGGCACCACGCCGACCCGCAGATCGTCGTCACCGAAGCCTTCTGGGCCTGACGTCTGCGCCACCGGAGCGTCTGCAGCACAGGTGGCTTCCCTTCCGTTTTCCGTCATCCGCTCCGGCACAGAACCTCAGACTGATGACCTACCGTCGACGTGTCCCATCCGTGCCCAGCGGAGCGGACAACAGCGCTCAGGTGCAGTTCCCAGACAGAGCCCGTAGCCATACATCCCTCCCGCCCAACGGGGACCACGCAGCTCACGACCGGCTCTTCCTGCTCGGCACGAGGCGCCTGCGGTACTCCGAGGGCCGCGTGATCCAGATCGTCACGCCGACCGAACCGGAATTCGGCCCTCCGGGCCCTCCCGGCCGCCGAAGCTAGCCGACCACGCCGGGCCCCGCCGTCACGTACGCCGCCGTCAAGGACCTCCCCCGGACCGGCGTCCGCCGGGAGCCGGCGGACCGTGGTGAGGGGCTCCCGCACCAGCACGGCAGCACCAATCCCCACCCGGCCGGTGGACGCTCCGCCCCCGACCGTCGAGGACAGGGGGCCGCGCCGGGAACAGTCCGCTCGGTCGGCGCGCTTGCAACCAAGGGACCGGCGCCGTACGGGCGGGGAGCGCGGAGACCGCGAGGTCGTCCGCCCCGCCAGGCCGCGGGCCCCGAGACCGCGGTACGCCCGCCGCGCACTCGACCATTGCGCAGTAGTTATGCAGGAGGACTGTTTTCATGACTGACCGGCCCTTGACACTCATGGCAGTACACGCCCACCCCGACGACGAGGCCACCGGAACCGGAGGGGTCCTCGCACGGTACGCGGCGGAAGGCATCCGCACCGTTCTCGTGACGTGTACCGACGGCGGCTGCGGTGACGGCCCGGGGGGTGTCAAACCCGGTGATCCCGGGCACGATCCGGCGGCCGTCGCCTTGATGCGCCGTCAGGAACTCAAGGCGAGCTGTGACGTCCTGAAGGTCAGCGATCTGGAGATGCTGGACTACGCCGACTCCGGGATGATGGGCTGGCCGAGCAACGACGCCCCTGGTTCCTTCTGGCAGACCCCCGTGGAGGAAGGCGCTCTCCGGCTTGCCGAACTCATGCGGCACTACCGGCCTGATGTGGTCGTCACCTATGACGAGAACGGCTTCTACGGCCACCCCGACCACATCCAGGCCAACCGCATCACGATGGCGGCGCTGGAGATGACCGCGCTGACGCCGAAGGTGTACTGGACGACGATGCCCCGCTCGATGATGCAGCGGTTCGGGGAGACCATGCGCGAGCTTCAGGAGGACATGCCGGAGCCGGATCCGGCCGAGGCCGCCGCGATGGCCGAGATCGGCCTTCCCGACGATGAGATCACCACGTGGGTGGAGACCACCGCGTTCAGCGGTCAGAAGTTCGACGCACTGGCCGCGCACGCCAGTCAGGGCGAGAACATCTTCTTCCTCAAGATGGGCAAGGAGAGGTTCGGCGAGCTGATGGGCATGGAGACCTTCGTACGCGTCAAGGACACCACCGGGGCCCTCGTACCGGAGAGCGACCTCTTCGCCGGACTGCGCTGATCCACCCGCCGCTACCGCCGCCCTCCCCCTCCCCACCGCTGCGGCGATGACCGGACCTCCCCGTCCGGTCCGGTCATCGCGTGGATCCGGTCAGAGCCAGGAGTCCCAGATGCCGTACGCCGTCGACCGGGTCGCGGCCTCGGTGCCCGAGGCGTCCAGGTGTACGACGCGGTAGTAGTACAGGCCGAGCCGGTCCTCGTGCACCGTGGTGTCCATCCACGCGGTAGCTCGCGAACCGGGAGCAGTCCCCGAGGCCGGAGCTCTCCGAGCAGCCGACGTACAGCTCCGGGTACTGGCCCTGGCGGACCTCGGTCCCCGTCCAGCCCTGCGGCCGGGTGTCGGGCAGGGTGACCTGGATCTCGGCGGGGTGCAGGACGTCGAGCGGCTCGTCGTCGTGCAGGAGCCGATCGTCGGTGGCAGCCACCTTGTAGACGTGCGTGGCGCCGTCCGGGACGGTCGGGCAGAGGATCTCGGTGCCCGCCAGGGAGCTGCCGGACCAGCAGTTCTCCTTCCAGACCGTCTCGCCGCTCTCCGGGTCCGTGATCCCCTGCCACACGTGGTAGCCGGTGACGTCGTCGTCGGCGGGCGGCGTCCAGGTCAGCCGGACGCCGAGCGGGACGGGTTCCGCGGCCAGGTTCCGCACCGGGGCGGGGCGCACGGTGTCCGGGGTGGTGTCCGTGGCGGCCGGGCCCGGCCGGGAGTCGCGCCCGTACCGGTCGGTCGTCACGACTCGGTACTCGTACGTCGTCTCCGACGCGCCCTGGACGTCCCAGCAGACACCGTTGACCTGCTTGCGCGCGGACCACGGGGCGGTGTCATCCGCCCAGGTCCAGTAGGTGTCCGGGGCTTCGAGCGGCTCGTCCCACGGGGTGAACGGCTTGCACTTGTCGGTGTCCCTCTGCCACTTCCGGCACTCACCCTCGACGCGCCGGCGGCTCCGGCGGCCTCGAAGGCCCCGACAGCGCTGACAGTTCGAGATAGGCGCGTTGGATGAAGCCGCCGGTGAACGCCGGGTTCGTATTGGCCAGAGCGGCCAGTGCCACGTCCGGCCGCGGGCTGAAACCGGCGAACACCGTGAAGCCCCGGGTTCCTCCGGAGTGGTGGTAGAGGTCGCGGCCGGGCCGGGGGCGGATGTTCCAGACCAGGGCGAGGCGTCGGCCGGTACGCGGCAGGGCGATGCGGGGTGTGGTGACCTCGGCGAGTGCCGTGCGCAGCGTGCCGGGGATGTCCGGTGGCGCCGCTGCGGGGTCGACGAGGGCGTCCAGGAGGGTGAGCAGGTCACGGGCGCCGGACCGGCCGGCTCCCGCGCCGGGCAGCGCGGGCAGCTGCCAGGCGGGTCGTGGCCTGCCGTGCCAGTAACCGGTGGCCTGGGGCTGGTCCGTGGTGCAGGTGGTACGGGTCAGGCCGAGCGGGTCCAGTACGCGGGCCGCGAGCAGCCGGGCGAATCCGTCCTCGCCCGGCCCGTGGGCGGCACGGGCGAGCAGGTCGCCCAGCAGGCCGACGCCGAGGTTGGAGTAGTGCACGCGCGTCCCGGGGGCGGCGCGGAGCCGGGTGCGGGCCAGGGCCCGGGAGAGGTCGTCGGCCGAGTAACCGGCGTACGGGTTGCTGAACCAGGCGGGCACGGCCCGGCACAGGAGGCCGGGCGGCAGCGACGGCAGGCCCGAGGTGTGGGTGGCCAGGTGGAGAAGGGTGGGGGGAGCGGCCCGCAGGCGCGGAGTCGCGGCGCGGGGCAGGAAGCGGGTGATCGGATCGTCGTACGCCACGTCCCCGTTCGCGACCATCTCGGCCAGCAGCAGGGCGGTGAACGTCTTGGTGAGCGAACCGATCTCGAAGCGGGTGCCGGGGCCGGCCGGGGTTCCACCGCGCAGCATGGTCTCCCCGGTGGCCAGAACGGCGCGTGTCGGGCCGCGCCGGACCGCGAGTGCCACGGCGCTCGCGCCGGGGGCGGCTTCGCGCAGGCGACCCAGCAGCTCGACCGCCCAGCGCGGGCCCTGCGGAGCCGCAGGGCCCGCGCTGGGCACCACGTCCGGGAGTGCGCGGGACGTCACCGCGCCTCCGCCGCCCTGCCCAGCGTGCGGGAGACCGCGAGGGTACCGGCGACCGCGGCCACCACGGCGGTGTGCTGGTGGTCGGAGAACCGCCGGTCGGGGTCGTCGGCGACCGGGTCGCCGTCGCGGGGCAGGAGACCGTCCGCGTGCTGTACCGCGGCGAGCCGCTCCCAGTCCGCCGCTTCGCAGTAGGGCTCCTGGAGGCAACAGCCGACGATCATCAGCTCGGCGACCAGGTCCCACTGCTGGATCTCGGCCCAGATGTCGATCCACACCGGCAGCCATGCGCGTACGTACGCGGTGAGGTCTTCGGGCAGCCCCGCGGGTCTGCCACCCCAGTCGGTGAGGTGGAAGACGGTGTGAGTGAGGCAGTAGCCGGTCATCCAGTCGATGAGCCAGGGCTCGGGGGTGCCGCCCAGCCAGGTGGCGCGGGCCAGCGCGGGCCAGTCGTACGCACGGTCGCCCTGGTCGAGGCCGATGACGCGGGCGGCGTTGGCGATGGCGAGTCTGCGGTTGGGCAGGACCTCCGCGCTCCGGACCGAGCGCAGGGAGGCGGTGTGGGTGAGCAGCCGCTCAAGGGGTTCGTGGCGGAAGCCGACGCGGGCGAAGGGCGCGTACGTCTCCAGCGGGTCGGTCATCATCGAGTGGCGCAGCAGCCGCTCGTACAGCATGTCGCCGTCCCCGAACTGCTGCCAGCAGAAGTCCAACAGCTCGCGTGCTGTGCGTAGTTCGGTGGTGCCCGCCACGGACTCCCGCAGCACGAGCGAGGCGGCGAGCGCCGCTTCACCGAGGGGTTTGTAGACGCTGTTCGGGTCACCGAGGTCGGCTGTGGTGTCGGCGGGCAGCCCGCCGCGCTCACGGTGGGTGTGGAGCCAGGACAGGGCCCGGGCGCTCACCTGATGCGCGGTCTGTGTCGTGGACGCCTTCATGAGGTCTCCGTTGCGAGCAGCCGCCCGGCGATGGCGACGTCGAGTGCGAGCCGGGGTCCGCCGCCGTGCAGTCGTAGGTGTTCGACCAGGGGTGCCGGGTCCAAGGGCACGGGCACGCTCTCGGCCTTGAGCAGGGCGAGCCAGCGTACGATCCGGGCGGCTGTGGGGAAGTCGCGGCGCAGGACGGCCCGGGTGGCGCCGCGCGCGAGGGCGAGCGGGGCGGCGCGGGCCGCGTCGTGCACCGGCCCTGCGAGACCGGGCAGGGCGAGCGTCGAGAGCTGGCCCATGCGTACGGACCACTGCCGCCAGTCGGTGCCGGGGCCTGTGGCGTCGGGACGGGTACCCGAACCGGCGTCGGCGAGGTCGGCGCCCGCGCCGGCGGCCGTGGCCTGGGCGATGTCGGCAAGCACCGGGGCTCCCGAGGGGCGCGGCGCGAGAAGACCCTCGTCGGCGCCACCGGGCCCGGCCGGTTCTGCGGGGTCCGCGCAGCGGGCGAGAAGCGCTGCCGTGGCCCAGTCCCGCCAGGCGACGAGCCAGGGCTCGGCCGCTCCTTCCGGTGGCGGGGGAGGTGGGCTCAGGGCGGGCGGGAACACAGCGAAGGACTGGGCGACGGCTGCCGCGTCCTGCGGGTGGAGCGCCGCGCCGCCGAGAAGGCAGGGGGCGAAGAGATCGGCACCGACGACGCGGATGGCCGCGAGTGCCGCTTTGGGGTCCTCGGCACGCTCGACGTGCTGCGCGACCATGGCCGTGCCCCCGATGCCCTGGAGGGCATCAAGGGCACGAGAAGCCAGGCCGGCCGCCGACTCGGCGTACGCGGTCTGCGACCGGTCGGGGCTCACTTGTCCTTCGGCTCCTTCGGCGACAGCAGGATGAGCAGCAGGAGAACGCCTGCCGCCTCGGGTGCGTATACCGGTGCACCGCTCAGTTCGGCCTCGGGCTCGACCATGACCGCGCCGAGTTCCGTGGCATCCGTCGGTGTGACGAGAAGCGGTGTGTGCTGAGCAAGCATGGTGCCTCCTCTTACAGAAGAACTACGTCGCCACCGAGTCCAGTGACGCCCACCCCTCGTCCACCTTAGGACACTTTGTCAGGATTCTCCCGGTCAGCGAAATGCCGTCCGCCGTCGCGCGCGATCTCCCCGCCGGGAGCGGCTGGACCGTGAAAGTTGAACGACACACCGCACCTTGAGGACCTTGAGGCCACCGCTGCGGCCACGCCGGTTCGCGCGGGCGGGCAGCGGCGCGCCGGGGGCGCGGGTGTCCGAGGTGGCACGCTCCCTGGGGACGGTGCCTGACGCTCGGTCAATTTCCTTGCGTGGTACGGGCGAGCGGGCCGACGCCGACCGGGGGCACGAGGAAGACGTTCAACTCACCGGGCCCGGCGGGTCGGTGAGTTGCGTATCACCACCCGCGTACGGGCCGGACGCGCGTCAGCCGGCCGGCAGTACTTCCACGCCCAGCGCCTTGATCTGCTCGATGACCGCGTCATGCGGATCGGCGTCGGTGATCAGGCCGCTGACCTTGTCCCAGGGCAGGACGCGGAACCGCGAAGCCGTGCCGATCTTCTCGGAGGAGGCGAGGATGTACGTGCCCGCCGCCCGCGCGGCCAGGGCGCGCTTCATCGCAGCCTCCTCCGCGTCTCCTGTGGTCGGTCCCGCCTCGGGGTGCACCCCGGTGACGCCGAGCAGGCAGAGGTCGGCGGAGACGTTCTGCGCCGCCTCGACCGCTGCGGCACCGCAGGTGACCGCCGAGCGCTTGATGACGCGGCCTCCGAGCAGCAAGATCTCCGCCTGCGGGTGGTCGAGCAGGGCCGCGGCGATCGTCGGACTGTGGGTGACCACGGTGCAGGCGAGGTCCCTGGGGAGCGCGTGGGTGACGGCGAGAGCGGTGGTGCCACCGTCGAGGATCAGCGCACCGCCCGGCCGCACGAGCCCGGCAGCCGCCGAGGCGACCTTCCGCTTGCCGCCCGGGGCCACGGCGTGCCGGGCGTCGTAGCCGACCACCGCGGGGGAGGCGGGCAGAGCACCCCCGTAGACGCGTTGGCACAGCCCCTCGGAGGCGAGATCGCGCAGGTCGCGCCGCACACTGTCCTCGGAGATACCCAGGTCGGCGGCGACGTCCTTGGCCACGATCTTGCCCTTGCGGGCGAGCAGACCGAGCAGGTGGTCGCGCCGTTCAGCAGCCAGCATGCACATTTCCTCCTGTTCGTGCACGTTGATGCATATAGCGTAGCGGGAGGGCAAGACGGTCCTGATCCAGCAATGAGCGGCCCTGGACGCCCCCTTGGCTCCGACGGCCGCGTAACTCCACCACGACCGCCCGTTGTTGACCGATCGTTCTGCATTGGCTTACTGTCCCTGGTGTGGCCAGGACCAAGGAGTTCGATCCGGACGCCGCGCTCCAGTCAGCCCTTGAGCTGTTCTGGCGGCGGGGCTACGAGGCGACGTCGATCGCCGACCTCGTCGAGCACCTCGGCATCGGCCGCGCCAGCATCTACGCCACCTTCGGCAACAAGCACGAGCTGTACCTGAAGGCCCTGGACAGGTACTCGGAGGGGCGCGATCCGCTGCTCTTCGCCGAGTTGTCCCGGCCGGGGCCCGCGCTGCCCGCCGTACGGGCGACCGTACGGCGCTTCGCGTCGGAGGCCGCCACGGGTGAGAGGCGGTCGCACGGCTGCCTCATCACCAACACGGCGGCCGAACTGGCCCCGCACGACCCCGCGGCGGCCCGGCGGGTCGAGACCAGCTGGGAGCATATCGAGACCCTGCTGCGGTCGGCGCTCACCCGGGCCCGCACCCAGGGCGAGCTGCCCGAGGACCGTGATCCGCGCGCGCTGGCCCGCATGCTGCTCGTCCTGCTGCAGGGCATACGCGTCGTCGGCAAGGCGTCCAGCGATCCCGGCCGGGTGCGGGACGCCGCCGAGCAGGCGCTGACCCTGCTGGACTGACGCCTGCCCCACCGCATTCACGGAGCTCTTTCGTATGGGCTCATATTGGACCGATCGATCTAGTATATGGAGGGGCATGACCGCCGGAGGAACCACCCAACCCCTCGACGCACGACACCGATACGCCTTCGCCCTCCTCGGAAGCGTCCAGGCCACGCTGATCTTCACCCTCGCCTCGATCGCCGTCCCCCTGCCCCTCATCGGGCGGGAACTCGGGTTACGCCGGCCCGATCTGATCCTGCTCAGTGCCTCGTACGGGCTGACCTTCGCCGGGCTGCTGCTCCTCGGTGGCCGCCTCGCCGACCGCTACGGCGGGCGGCGCGCCCTCACCGCAGGACTCGTCCTCCTCGCCGCCGCCTCGGCCGCCGCCCCTTCGCTCCCGGTCCCGGGACGCTGCTCGCGGCCCGCCTCGCCCAGGGCGCCGGCGCGGCGCTCGTCGCCCCCGCCGCCATGGCGGTGCTGCGCGTCGTCCACCCCGCCCCCGCCGCGTACGGCAGGGCGATGGCCACCTGGGGCGGACTCTCGGTACTCGGCGCGACCTCGGGCAACCTGCTCTCCGGGGTCATCGTGGCGTGGTTCTCGTGGCGCTGGACCTTCGCCGTACCGCTCGTGGTCGCCGCCACCGCCCTGGCTCTCGCCTCCCGGTGGCTGCCGCACACCACTCCGGACCGGAACCGCGCCCTCGATCTGACGGGTGCTCTGCTCGCCACCGCCGGAATCACCCTCGCCAGTTACGGACTCGTCGTCACCGACGTCCGGCCCTGGTCGTCGGCCGGCGTGCTGCTGCCGCTGCTCGGCGGGGCCGTCCTGATCGCCGCGTTCCTGTACACCGAGCACCGCGCCCCCGACCCGCTGCTGCCCATCCGCTTCCTGTTCGACCGGCGAAGGGCCCTCGCCCTCACGGCGATCGCGTTGAGTGCCTGCGGCACCGCGATGACCTTCGTGGTCCTCTCGCTCCACCTCCAGCAGACCCGCGACTGGTCGGCGCTGCGGACCTCGGCCGCTTTCGTACCGTTCGCCCTCGCACTGATCGCCTCGGGCCGGACGGCGGGGCCGCTGATCGACCGGTACGGGGCCCGAGCCGTCACGACCGCCGGGCTCGGCACCGGCGGGGCCGGGCTCGCCCTCCTCGCGGCCACCGCGCTCCATGCGCACATCCCGTACGCGTACGGGCTGCTGCCGGGTCTCGTGCTACTGGCGGCCGGCACCGCGGCCTCCTTCGGCGGAGCCGCCGTGCTCGCCACCGAAGGCGTACCGCCGCGGCAGACCGGACTCGCGGGCGGAGTGCTGAACAGCGCGATGGAGCTCGGCCCCACCGTCCTGTTCGCCCTGCTGCTCACGCTCGGCGGTGACGCCTTCTCCCTGGCCGCGACCGGGTGTGCGCTCGCCCTCGCTGCCCTTCTGCACCACCGCGCCACCTACCCCACCCCATAGAGGAGTTGCCCACCATGAACCGTTTCCCCGGCAGAACCGTGCTCGTCACAGGTGCGGGCTCAGGACTCGGCCGCGCCATCGCACTCGCCTTCGCCGCCGAAGGCGCCTCCGTGGTCGCCGCGGGCCGCACGGCGGCCTCCCTGGAGGAGACGGCCGGCCTCATCGAGGCGGCCGGCGGTACGGCTGCCGCCGTCACCACCGACGTCACCGACTCCGGCCGGCTCCACGACCTCGTACGTGAGAGTGTCAGCCGCTTCGGCGGACTGGACATCGCCGTCAACAACGCCGGGATACTCCGGGGGACCGTGCCTGCGGGAGAGGTGAGCGAGGCGGACTGGGACGCGGTGCTGCGGACCAACGTCACCGGCGTCTGGCTGGCCATGAAGCACGAGATCGCGCACATGAAGGAGAACGGCGGCGGGGTCATCGTCAACATCGCCTCCAACCTGGGCGCGCACCTGCGGATTCCACACGCCTCGGCGTACATCACGTCGAAGGCGGCGGTCTCCGCGCTGACCCGCGCCGCCGCTCTCGACCACATCCACCAGGGCATCCGCATCAACGCGGTCAGCCCGGGCGCCGCCGCCGCCCCCATGTCGCTGCGGCCCGGCGAGACCGAGGCCGACCGGGCCGAGCGCGTGCAGTCGGAGAACCCGCTCGGCCGGGTCGCGGAGGCCGAGGAGGTGGCGGCCGCCGTGCTCTACCTCGCCTCGTCCGCTGCCGGCTCGGTGGTCGGCACCGACCTGGTCATCGACAGCGGCTCGTCGGCCTGACGCCGCCGTTGCGGGCCGGCGTGATCCGGCGCCATGTGCGCAGGGTGCGCAGGGTGCGCAGGGTGCGCAGGGTGCGCAGGGTGCGCAGGGTGCGCAGGGTGCGCAGGGTGCGCAGGGTGCGTCGGCACCATCCGCGCATGGTGCCGACGCGCGACGGGCCGGGACCTTCGCCGCCGCTGCCCGGCGACGACCGCCCGGACGCACGCGGGCGCATCGCCGCCGCCCGCCGAGAAGTCCGCAACTCCTCCTCATGTTCACACTGATGAACAGAAATCATCGGCGCGACCGTTGACGCGGTCACAACACCAGCTCTAGCGTCGATGGAAAGCGCTTGCTATCCCCGACGACGGGATTTCGCTTCGGGCCGCCCGTTCACGTACCCGAACCGGCCTCCGTCACCGTCCCCCACCCGGAGCGGCCCCCGCCCTCCTGCCGGACCGGCTCCTGACCAGACCGGCCAACCCCCACCTGGAGACGAACGATGCATCTGAAACCCGCCCTCGCATGCGCCGGCCTGTTGGCCGGCACACTCGTCGCGCTGTCCGGCAACTCCGCGCAGGCCGCCACCGTCCGCTACGAGGCCGAGGTCTCACCCGCCGTCTGCGGCGGCGCCATCGAGTCCGAGTGGGGCGGCTACTCCGGCAGCGGCTTCTGCAACGCCGCCAACGCGGTGGGCGCCTCCGCGGGTTTCACCGTGAACGCCGCCGCCGCGGGGACCGCCACGGTCCAGGTGCGCTTCGCCAACGGGACCGCCACCGCACGGCCGGCGAACGTGACGGTCAACGGCTCGGCGGCCGGGTCCACCTCCTTCGAGTCCACCGGGGCCTGGGCGACGTGGTCGACCAGGACACTCACCGTGCCCGTGCGGGCGGGCAGCAACACCATCCAGTTCAGCCCGACCACCGCCGCCGGACTGCCGAACGTCGACTACGTCGACGTGGACGTCCAGTCGGGCGGCACCACTCCCCCGCCGGCCGGCTCCGCGCTGTACGTGGCCCCGAACGGCACCGACAGCGCTGCCGGGACGGAGGCCGCCCCCACGACGCTCACCTCGGCCCTCACCCGCGTCCCGGCCGGCGGGAAGATCTACCTGCGGGGCGGGAAGTACGCGCTCGCGCAGACGGTCACCATCCAGCCGGGCAACAGCGGCACCGCCGCCGCGCCCAAGGAACTGTCCGCCTACCCGGGCGAGACTCCGGTGCTCAACTTCGCCGCCATGGCCGAGGACCCCGCCAACCGGGGGCTCGCGGTGAACGGCTCGTACTGGAACATCGAGGGACTCGTCGTCGAGCACGCAGGTGACAACGGGATCTTCGTCGGTGGCAGCAACAACACCATCGAGCGCACGGTGACGCGCTTCAACCACGACACCGGCCTGCAACTCTCGCGGATGGCCTCCACCACTCCGCGCGAACAGTGGCCGTCCAACAACCTCGTCCTCAGCGCCGAGTCGCACGACAACGCCGACTCCGACGGCGAGGACGCCGACGGGTTCGCCGCGAAGCTCACCGTCGGGTCCGGAAACGTCTTCCGGTACGCCGTGGCGCACAACAACATCGACGACGGCTGGGACCTCTACACCAAGACCGACACCGGACCCATCGGCGCGGTGACCATCGAGGACTCCCTCGCCTACGAGAACGGCACACTGAGCGACGGCACCCAGAACTCCAGCGGTGACCGCAACGGTTACAAGCTCGGCGGCGAGGACATCAAGGTCAACCACATCGTCCGGCGCAACATCGCCTACGACAACGGCAAGCACGGATTCACGTACAACAGGAACCCCGGCACGATGACGGTGTCCGGCAACATCAGCATCGACAACGCGGAGCGCAACTTCTCCTTCGACGCCGGCACCTCGGTGTTCCGGAACAACGTCTCGTGCCGGAGCGGCAGCGGCACCAATGACAAGACCGTGGGCGACGTCGACGGTACGAACCAGTTCTGGTCCGGTACGAACGGCTCCCGGTGCTCCTCGTACGCGGGCGCCCTGGCCTGGTCCTACACGGCGGACGGCCGCCTCGCCGTGACCTTCGGCGGCACCCGGGTCGCTCCGTAACCACTCCCGCGGCTCCGAGGCACCGGGCCGGTGGCGACCGTGCCCGGCGCGCGGGAGCCATCGGCGGGGTACGGAAGAAAGGCCCAGGCCACGGTGGCCTGGGCCTTGCGCCGTGCGTGCGTCGTGTGTGGGGGCGGGTCAGTCGTAGCTGAAGTCGCCCACCGTCCAAGCGCTGACCTCGTCGATCGAGACCCGGTACATCCCGCCCGTCTCCGGGATTCCCACGGTGCCCTGGAGAATCCGGGCGACATGGAAGTGCAGATGGGTGGGCGGGTCGTTCTTGCTGGTGGGGGCGGTGAAGATGCCCGAGAACTCGCCCAGTCGGGCCGAGTCCGTGAGGACCTCCGACACACGCTGCCGCCACACGGCCTCGGGCGCCAGCCGGCCGGTGATGACTGCGCCACCGGTGACCACGGTCAGGGACATCTGATTGCTTTGCCCGGACTCCACCAGAGCGGCGACGTCCACGAGCAGTTCGTCAGTCTTCGACATGGAAGCCGAGTCTATTAGCCGTGCTGCCGGGCGGCACGGCCCCCACCCCCTCCGCCGGGGACCGCCGGTCCGGCCCCAGCGTTCGAGCCCGATTACCTGCCCGTCGAACACGCAAAAACCTGTGCTGACCGAGGTAGACATTGCGCTTCCCCGTGACTATGGTTTCTCTCGTAGCCAAGATCGAAGAGCCCGGCAGGGACGAACTGCCGGTCAGCAGCAGACGTAGCAGTAGACGCAGTGCGGTGCGGTGGTGGAGCGTCGGAGCCAGGGTCTTCGCAGGAAGGCGACGGGGCTGACCACCGGACCGGGTGGCCCGCGGTGATCAGGGGCCACCACACGCAGGAGGTCCGGCAGTCGGGTCCTCCGCCCGGTCGGTACGTGGGGCGGCGGGACGGGTTGCCGGGCGAGGTGCACGCGGTTCAGGGTGCACCGACCGCATCACCGGGCCGGCAGGAATGGTCCGGCGGACATGTGACCCAGAGGGAACGAACGCCCAGAGGGAACGAACGGAGGATGCAGGCGCCATCAGGATCGCCCGGGCGGCGTGGACACGGCCCGGGTACCGCAAGACCCCGGAATGGAAGGTGGTCCCCGGTCAAGCAACCGCGATCCCCGCACTCCTGCCCTCCAGGGCGTGGCTGCGGAAACAGAAGGCCGGCGCAGCACTGAGGCCGGCAGATGGTGTTGAATTTCCTTCGGGGCCTTGGTGCCGTACGGCACCAAGGCCCCTCGACGCGTTCCCAGGAAGAGGTGCGGATGACAGCGGATAATGCGCTCGGCGGTCGGCTCGACGACGACGACTACCCGGCGTACACCATGGGGCGGGCGGCCGAGATGCTCGGCACGAACGCCGGTTTCCTCCGTGCCCTGGGAGATGCCCGGCTGATCACGCCGCTCCGCTCCGAGGGCGGCCACCGGCGCTACTCCCGGTACCAGTTGCGCATCGCGGCCCGCGCCCGCGAACTCGTCGACCAGGGGACCCCGGTCGAGGCCGCCTGCCGCATCGTGATCCTTGAGGACCAGCTTGAGGAGGCGCAGCGCATCAACGCGGAGTACCGCCGCACCACGGCGACGGCGCACGGGAGCTCCGGCTGAGCCGCAGGCGTCCGTCCGTTCGTCCGTTCGTCCACAGCGGGTGAGGCCGCCGTTCAGGAGCGGCCCGGCCTCACGCGGCAGGCTCGATCCGCCCGGGACGCGGCAGGCCCGGCCCCGGCCACCCGGCCCGAGGCCGCTCAGGCCCGGCCCGTCGCCGCCGGGCCGACGAGCTCCTCCAGTACGTCCTCCATCGTCACGAAGCCGATGACCGTGCCCTTGTCACCGGTCACGGCCGCCAGATGCGTGCCCTTCGCCCGCATCGCGGTCATGGTGTCGTCGAGCGGGGTGTCGATCTCGACGCGGATGACGGCGTGGAAGGCGCTCCTGGGAAGCGGCTGGGTCCGCTGGGTGACGCCGAGGGCGTCCTTGATGTGCAGGTAGCCCAGGATCTCGTCCCCCGGGCCGGTGACTGGCAGCCGGGAGAAGCCCGAGGTGGCCGCCGTGCGTTCCAGCTGCTGCGGGGTGATGTCGTGGCCGACCGTCACGGTCCTGTTGAGCGGGACCATCACCTCGCCGATGGGGCGGGTGCCCAGCTCCAGGGCGTCCCGCAGCCGTTCGCCGTCTGCCGGGGCGAGCAGGCCGGCCTCGCTGGAGTCCTTCACCAGCCGGACGAGCTGGTCGTCCGTGTAGACGGACGTCACCTCGTCCTTCGGTTCGACGTTCAGAAGCCGCAGCAGGACGTTGGCGCAGGCGTTGATGCCGAAGACGAACGGGCGCAGCGCCCGGGTCAGCGCCACGAGCGGCGGGGCCAGCGCGAGCGCCGTCGCGGCGGGCGCGGCCAGCGCGATGTTCTTCGGGATCATCTCGCCGACCAGCATGTGCAGGTACGTGGCGAGGGCCAGCGCGATGACGAAGGCGATGGGGTGCACCAGCGCACCGGGCACGCCGATCGTCTCGAAGGGCGGTTCCAGCAGGTGGGCGATGGCGGGTTCGGCCACGGCGCCCAGCACCAGGGAGGAGATGGTGATGCCGAGCTGGGCGGTGGCCATGGCGGCCGACAGGTGTTCGAGTCCCCACAGGGTGCTCCGGGCGCGGGCGTCGCCCTTGAGGGACAGGGGCTCGATCTGGCTGCGCCGTACGGAGATCAGGGCGAACTCCGCCCCGACGAAGAACGCGTTGGTGAGCAGGGTGAACACGCCGATGGCGAGCTGGAGCAGGGTCATCGGGAGCCGTCCTCGACGAGCGGAGCGGGAACCGATGCCGGCGCGGTGACGCGTATCCGGTCGGCGCGGTGGTGTTCGACGTGGAGCACGGTCAGGTGCCAGCCCTCCACGGAGATCCGGTCGGTGGGCACGGGGATGCGTTCAAGCCGGGTCGCGACCAGTCCCGCCAGGGTTTCGTACGGGCCTTCCGGCACGTCGAAGCCGATGGATTCGAGCTGGTCGAGCCGGATGCTGCCGTCCGCGTCCCAGACCGCGCCCCCGTCCGCGGAGGGTGCGCCGGGCGCCAGGTCGGGGCGTTCGTCGGGGTCGTGCTCGTCGCGGACCTCGCCGATGACCTCCTCGACGATGTCCTCGACGGTCGCGACGCCCGCGGTGCCGCCGTACTCGTCGATGACGACCGCCATGGTGCGGCTCTGCCGCAGCCGTCCCAGGAGGGTGTCCACGGGCAGTGAGTCGGGGACGAGGAGCGGTGGTGTCGCCAGGTCGGTGACCGGCGTCCGGTGGCGCAGCGACTCGTCCAGTGCCAGTACGTCGCGGATGTGGACGGTGCCGATGACCTCGTCGAGGCTGTCGCGGTAGACGGGGAAGCGGGACAGCCCGGTGGCGAGGGTCAGGTTGGCCGCGTCCGCCGCGGTGGCGCCCGCTTCGAGGGCCCGGACGTCGACGCGCGGCGTCATGACGTTCTCCGCTGTCAGGTCGGCGAGGTGGAGGGTGCGGACGAACAGCTCGGCGGAGTCCTGCTCGATGGCGCCCTCCCGGGCGGAGTGCCGGGCGAGGGCGACGAGCTCCTCCGGGGTGCGGGCGGAGGCCAGCTCCTCGGCGGGTTCCAGGCCGAAGCGGCGTACGACACGGTTCGCGGTGTTGTTGAGGTGCCGGATCAGCGGGGCGAAGCAGGCGGTGAACGCCCGCTGCGGGCCCGCCACGACCTTGGCGACGGCCAGCGGGCTGGAGATCGCCCAGTTCTTCGGTACGAGTTCGCCGATCACCATCAGCACCACGGTGGAGAGGGCGACGCCCAGGAGGGTGGCGACGGCCGGGACAGCGCCCGGCGGGAGGCCGGCCGCCCCCAGGGGGCCGCGCAGGAGCACGGCCAGGGAGGGCTCGGCGAGCATGCCGATGACCAGCGAGGTGACGGTGATGCCGAGCTGGGCGCCGGAGAGCTGGAACGTGAGGCGCTTGGCGGCCTTGAGGGCGCTCTCCGCGCCGCGCTCACCAGCCTCGGCGGCCCGCTCCAGCTCAGCGCGTTCGATCGTGGTCAGGGAGAACTCGGCTGCGACGAACACCGCGCATGCCAGCGTCAGCGCGAGCGCGAGGAGGAGAAGGAGGACTTCGCTCACCGTGCCACCGCCGCCCTGCGACTCGACGGGGCGGGAATGGCACGGCTCGTACTGGGAGGCTCACCCATTGCGGGACCGGAGCTCCTTTTCGTCTCGGCCGGCGGTCAGCCGGTGAAGGTCTGGGCGGGTGCCCACGCCAATGGTAAAGGGACAGCAAAGCGATTATCCGTGGCCCCCGTCACAGGACGCGCTCCCGCACCCCTCACCCGTGCGGACACCTCACCGCGCTACCGTGCGCCGATGGCCGGGGCGATGCCCCGTGCGCGAGGAGAGGACGGATCGGCTCATGAGCCAGGCGGGCAACGGCGAACTGCGTCGGCGGCTCGGCGTGCGCGACGCCGTGGTCATCGGGCTGGGCTCCATGATCGGCGCGGGGGTGTTCACCGCGCTGGGGCCCGCGGCCCGGGCCGCCGGTTCCGGCCTGCTGCTGAGCCTGGCCCTCGCCGCCGTGGTCGCCTACTGCAACGCGACGTCGTCCGCCCGCCTCGCCGCCCGCTATCCCCGCTCCGGCGGCACCTACGTCTACGGCCGCGAGCGCCTGGGCGACTTCTGGGGCTACCTGGCCGGCTGGGGATTCGTCGTCGGCAAGACCGCGTCGTGCGCCGCCATGGCCCTGACGGTCGGCGCCTACACCTGGCCGGAGCGGGCGCACGCGGTGGCTGTCGCCGCCGTCGTGGCACTGACCGCCCTGAACTGCACCGGTGTGCGGAAGGCGGCCTGGCTGACGCGGACGATCGTCGCCTTCGTCCTGGCCGTCCTGGCCGCGGTCGTCACCGCGCTGCTCACCAGCGGCACGGCCCGGGCCGCCCGGCTCGATATCAGCGGCGACATCACGGTGAGCGGAGTGTTCCAGGCCGCCGGACTGCTGTTCTTCGCCTTCGCCGGGTACGCGCGCGTCGCGACGCTCGGCGAGGAGGTCCGCGACCCGCGGCGCACCATCCCGCTGGCCGTCCCCCTGGCCCTCGGCATCACCCTCGTCGTGTACGCCGCCGTCGCCGTGGCCGTCCTGGCCGTCCTCGGCCCGGACGGGCTCGCCCGGTCGGCCGCCCCGCTCGTCGACGCCGTGCACGCGGCGGGGGTGCCGGACCTGGCGCCCCTGGTGCGCGTCGGTGCGGCCTTCGCCGCCCTCGGCTCCCTGCTCGCGCTGATCCTGGGCGTCTCCCGGACCACGCTCGCCATGGCCCGCGACCACCATCTCCCCCGTACGCTCGCCGCCGTCCACCCCAGGTTCGGCGTCCCCCATCACGCCGAGCTGGCCGTGGGCGCCGTCGTCGCCGTACTCGCCGCGACGATCGACGTACGCGACGCCATCGGCTTCTCCTCCTTCGGCGTGCTCGTCTACTACGCCGTCGCGAACGCCGCCGCCCGCACCCTGGGCCCCGAGGAGGGGCGCCCGCCCGTGCCCGTACCCCTGCTCGGTCTGGCCGGGTGCCTCGCGCTCGCCTTCGCCCTGCCCCTCACCTCGGTACTCACCGGCGGTTCCGTGCTCCTCGCGGGCGCCGCCGTCTACGCGCTGCGCCGCCGGACCACCGCCTGACGGGCCACCGCCCCCGACTTGCCGGGCCGCCCTTTCCGGGGTTGGTTCGAGACAGGGGTACGTGGTTCCCGTCGTCCGTCCGGAGGTGAAGCGGCGTGCTGTTCACCGATCGCGCCGATGCGGGACGGCGGCTCGCCGCGGCGCTCCGCCACCTCGGGCGGGAGCGTCCCGTCGTCCTCGGCCTGCCGCGCGGCGGGGTACCGGTGGCCTTCGAGGTGGCCATGGCGCTCGGCGCCCCGCTGGATGTGATCGTCGTCCGCAAGCTCGGCGTCCCCTACCACCGCGAACTGGGGTTCGGCGCGATCGGCGAGGACGACGTCAAGGTCATCAGCGAGGAGATCGTCCGCCGGGCCGGGGTCACGGAGCGGGACCTCGCGTCCGTCGAACGCGCCGAGCAGGAGGAACTCCTGCGCCGGACCCGGACGTTCCGCGCCGACCGGCCCCGGGTTCCGCTGGAGGGCCGCACGGTGATCCTCGTCGACGACGGGATCGCGACCGGCGCCACGGCCGAGGCCGCGTGCGCGGTCGTACGGGCGCACGGGGCGGCGCGGGTGGTGCTCGCCGTCCCGGTGGCTCCGCCGGGTGCGGTCGACCAGCTGCGGACCAGGGCGGACGACGTGGTGTGCCTGCACCGGCCGCCCCTGTTCTCCGCTGTCGGCGAGTGGTACCGCGACTTCTCCCAGACCCCGGACGGGGAGGTCGTCGCCCTGCTGGCCCGGGCCGCGCACCGGGACACCGCGCCCCGCCGGGTCCGTACGACCGAGACCGAGGTCATGGCCGACGGCCTCGCCCTGGCCGGGACACTCGCCGTCCCCGATGACTCCGACGCCGTGGTGGTCTTCGCCCACGGCTCGGGAAGCAGCCGCCACAGCCCGCGCAACCGCGCGGTGGCGGCCGGCCTGAACCGGGCCGGGTTCGGCACCCTCCTCCTCGACCTGCTCGTCCCCGCCGAGGAGACCGACCACGCGTACGTCTTCGACATCGAGACCCTGGCCCGCCGCCTCACGCACGCCACGCTCTGGCTGCGGGAGCGGGTGGACGTGCCGGTCGGCTACTTCGGGGCGAGCACCGGAGCCGCCGCCGCGCTGCGTGCCGCGGCGGACCCCGAGGCGGACGTCGGCGCGGTGGTCTCGCGCGGGGGGCGCCCCGACCTGGCGGGGCCGTGCCTCACCCAGGTGCGCGCCCCCACGCTGCTGGTCGTGGGCGGCCACGACGAGCAGGTCCTCGCGCTCAACCGGCGGGCCCAGGCCGCCCTGCGCTGCGAGAACCGGCTGGAGGTCGTACCGGGCGCCACGCACCTCTTCGAGGAACGCGGCGCCCTGGACGCGGTCGCCGGGCTCGCACGCGACTGGTTCACCCGGCACCTGGTGCCGGGAACGACGGAAGACGGGTGACGACGGCGTACGGCAGGGGGTGGTCCGGCGGTCATATCTCACAGGCGCTCCGGCGGCCTCACCGCACAGCCGGTCCGGCGGTATCGCCTCACGGCATCAGCGGGTACGACGTACGCCCCGACGCCTCGTCTATCTCGTCGTGCGCCTTGGTCAGCAGCTTCATCGCCAGCTCGTCGAGGGCCCTGCCGCCCGCGATCTCCTCGCCCACCCTCGGCTGCCCGGCGTCACTGGGGTGACGGCTGGCATAACCGTGCGCGCGCATCTCGGTCCCGTCCGGGAGACGTACCATCGCGGCCGCCCGGGTGCGGTCGCCGTCCTCCTCGAACTCCAGCTCGATGTGCCATCCGACAACGGTCTTCAGCATGACGCTCACCTCCGGAAACCCCCTGTTTCCAGGGTGCTCCTGTTCCCCGCGGCCCGCAGCGGCATCGGCCACCGCCCCTCACCGGCCGCGCGCGAGGGAGTGATCACACCCGGTATACAGTGCGAAAACCAGTCCGTTCCATTAGGTGGGGGCCCCGCATGGCACTGTTCGGAAACGCGCACACGATCGACCCGGCGACAGCCCAGCAGGACTACGCCCGGCTGCTGGGGCCCGGCGAGCGGGTCAACGCCGCCTACCTCCTGATCCGCGACACGATCCTGTTCACCGACCGCCGGCTCATCCTCGTCGACAAGCAGGGGATCACCGGCAAGAAGGTGGAGTACCACTCGGTCCCGTACCGGAGCATCACGCACTTCTCGGTGGAGACGGCCGGCACGTTCGACCTGGACGCCGAGCTCAAGATCTGGATCTCCGGAACCCCCGCCCCGGTGCAGAAGACCTTCACCAAGGGCGTCGACATCTACGAGGTGCAGGCCATCCTGACGCAGTACGTGGCCAAGTAGGCCCCGCCTCAGCGCCGGGGCCGGCGCAGGTCCGCCACCGCCTCGCGGATGGCGGGCAGCTGCGCGTACAGCCCGTCGCCCGGGCAGCGGGTGAGGAAGCTGTCCCGGTGCCCCGAGACGACGTGGAGCGTGGCCGTGTGTCCCCTGGGGAAGCGGCTCTCGTCGTTCGTGGAGACCAGCCGTACCGTTCCTTCAGGATCGATCCCGGGGCGCAGCTTCCACGCGATCACCCGGGCGATCGCCGCCACGACCTCCTTCGGTACGGGCACCTCCGCCCCGAAGGTGCCGATCGCCGCGATCCCCACGCTGTCGGCGTTGAACCCCTTGGTGTGCGCGCCGCGCACCGGCCGTGTGATGCCACCGGCCCGGCCCTCGTAGATGGTCCCGCAGCGGTCGACGACGAAGTTGTAACCGATGTCGTCCCACCCGTCCTCCCTGACGTGGTTCGCCTGGATGCCGCGCAGCAGTTCCGGGGCGTCGGCGCAGTCGTAGCCGTTGGAGTGACCCGTGTGGTGGATGAAGGCGGCGCTCACCCGGCCGCTGTACGTCGCCGCGTGCCTGACCATGTCCTCGTCGGCATGCCAGGACGACCGGGGGACGATGTCGGGCTGCGGGGCCCCCGGAGGTGCCTCGGGCAGGGGAAGGGCTTCGGACGCGCCGAACCGCGCCGGGGCATCCCCCAGCACCAGGAATGCCAGCGGTATGAACACGGCACACAGCGCGAGCCGACGCGACCACATGGGCATACGTCCACCCTGCGGCCTGCCACGCCGGTCCGCAGCGGTGCCAGCCAACCGGGTGAGGGCAGGGTGAGACCGGCTCCGCACCGGACTACGGCCGACAGAACAGACCAAATGTGCTGTTTACGACAGTTCGCACCATTTCGGCCAATCGCCGCACCCGTCAGGAGGCGACCGCTTCCCTGCTCTCCTTGAGGAGCCGTTCGGCGCGGTGCGGCGACGTGTCCAGCCTCGACAGCACACCCGGTACGGCGTTGTTGGGGAGGAAGAGTTCGAACAGGGACGAGATCTCGCAGACCAGGTCCGGCGGCTCCGCCATCGACTCGGCGATCAGCTGGACCCCCGTCCACGCCCCGACGAAGAGCCGTGAGGTCACCTGGGGATCGACGTGCGGGAGCAGCTCTCCGCGCGCCTTGGCCTCGGTGAGGATCTGCGCGCCCAGCTCGATCCAGTCGGGCCAGCGGGTGCCGAACAGGCTCCGGGCGCGCGGGTCGACGGAGAGCCGGATCGAGGCGCTGAGCATCGGCTCCCGGGGCAGCCGGTAGGCGAGGAGCAGGGCTATGTCCACCCACTCCTGGAGCTTGAACGCCTGCGGTACGAGACCTTCGGCCGTCACCGCCTCCTGGAGAACTCCTCGCGCGAGCTCTTCCTTCGACGTGAAGTGGAAGTACAGTGCACCTCGGGTGAGTCCCGCCCGCTCCAGGATCGCTGCGATCGTGGCGGCGTCGTAACCGTGTTCGTCGAAGACCTCGGCCGCCGCCTCCAGGAAGACCCTGCGCGTGCGGATCGCCCGTTGCTGTCTGGCCAACTTGCGCTCCCTTGACCTCGTCTTTGCGCTACTTCAAAACAAACGGGTGAGCCGGTATTCTATCAGTGCGAGCATCATCACATTGCGCCACGTCCGGGGGATCGTGTCCGAAGCACCAGTACTGGGCGGCAGTTTGACCGCGGTGCCCAAGGAGATAGTCCACCTCAGGCGTGACGCCTCCGTGTTCGTCACCGACTGGGAGCGGCTGGGCCCGGCGCAGTTCGCGCTCTCCGCGCGCTGGCCCGCCACCGTCACCGCCCACGCGTACGACCCCCGGATACTCACCCAGACCATCCGGCAGAGCGGACTGGCCATCGCCCATGCCGCGTACGGCGTACCGCTCAGCCATCAGACGCTGCTCCATGACTTCGACTTCACTGTCCGGCCAGGCTTCCGGGTGCCCCACGACCGGCCCGCGGACCTGGAGATCGCCATAAGGGTCTCGGAGCCCACGCGCCGCGGGAAGAGCGTCAGTGGCCTCGGCATGGATGTTCACGTGACCCAAGACAACACCACCGTGGCGGTCGCCAATTCGGAGTTCGGCTGGATTTCGCCGGCCGCCTACTGCCGGCTGCGCGGTGACTACCTCTGCCGCCGCTGGAACGAATGGCCGCTTCCCGCTCCTGTCGCCCCCCGGACGGTCGGCCGCCTCACCACCGCTGACGTGGTGCTCTCCGCCACCGACCGCCCCCACCGCTGGCAGCTGCGCCACGACGCGGACAACCTCCTGCTCTTCGACCATCCCGTCGACCACGTCCCCGGACTGGCGCTCATGGAAGCCGGCTACCAGGCGGCGACGGCGCTCCTCTCCCCCGCCTCCTTCGAGCCCACCGGGATCGCCAGCAGCTACGAGCGGTACGTCGAGTTCGACCGCCCCTGCTGGGTGGAGGCCGAGGTGCTGCCGTCCCCCGCGCCCGGGTGCACCGCGGTCAGGGTGACCGGCACCCAGGACGACACCCAGGCGTTCCGCGTCGAGTTGAGCGGCCGGGTCACCTAGGCCGTACGTCCGGCGCCCGCCGTGTGCGTCCCGCCCGGTGGCGGCGTACGGCGCGGGCGCGGGACCGACGGCGTCCACCGGCCCCGCGCCCACGCTCCGGGTCACTGGTTGACGAACCCGCCGTCCACCGGCACGACCGTGCCCGTGAGGAACGGGCAGCGGTCGCTGAGCAGCCACGCCGCGGCCGCCGCGATCTCCTCCGGCTCGGCCGTACGCCCCTGCGGGGTGCGCGAGTTGACCATCTCCTCCAGGCCGGGGTTGCGCCCGAACCAGTCGGCGGTGATCTCGCTGCGCGTCGTACCGGGCGCGACCGCGTTGACCCGGATGCCCTGCCTCGCGTACTCGTCGGCCGCGGCCCGCGTCAGCCCGACCACCGCGTGCTTGGAGGCTATGTAGGGGGCGGCCGCGGGTATCGCCACCAGCCCCGCCACGCTGCTGTTGTTGACGATCGAGCCGCCCCCGCTGGTGAGCATCGCGGCGATCTCGTACCGGAGGCAGTTCCACACGCTTCGTACGTTGGTGTCCATGAGGGTGTCGTAGACGTCGTCCCCCATCAGGTGCATCGGCGTACGGTCACCGCCGAGCCCCGCGTTGTTGAAGGCGCAGTCCAGCCGTCCGTACGTCGACACGGCGAAGTCCACCGCCCGCGAGACGTCCGCCGCCACGGAGACGTCGGTGACCACGTAGGCCGCTTCCGCGCCGTTGCCGCGCAGCTCGGCGGCGAGCGCGGCCAGCCGCTCCTCGCGGCGCGCCGCCAGCACCACCTTGGCGCCCTCCTGGGCGAACACCCGGGCCGCCGCCGCGCCGATGCCACTGCTCGCCCCGGTGATGAGGACGACTTTGTCTGAGAGGAGATCGTTGCTCATGGGCGCAGTGTCGCAGGGCAGTTCGATACGGGCTCGGGCAGCCCCGCGTCTCCCCCGCGCACCGCGAGCCGCGGCAGCATCAACGACCAGAACTGGGTGAGCGCCCGGCAGGAGGACCACTCCGCGTCCGCGCGACCGAGGATGTCCGAGCCCACCACCGCCGCCGTGACCGCGGACACCGCGGCATCCGGCAGGACGTCCGCCGCCAGATGTCCGCGCTCACCTGCCAGGGTCAGCGTCGCCCGCACCCATCTGCGCCACTCCTGCCAGAGCGTGCCGCCCCCTGCCAGGTGGCGTCGTTGCCGAGCCCGAACGCGGCCCTCAGCACCACGTCCTGGGTGATCCGCCGGGCCAGCAGGTGCGAGGTGTCGACCAGCACCCGCAGGGGGTCGGGGTGGCTGGGCGGGCACGGCGCGATGATCACGCCCAGGGTCCGGGCCGCGGCCTCCTCGACCGCCTCCCCCAGCTCCCTCTTGCTGGCGAAGTGGAAGTGCAGGGCGCCACTGCTCACTCCGGCGCCGGCGCTGATACCGGAGAGCGAGGACAGCCCGAAGCCGCTCCGGCCGAAGGACTCGGCGGCTGAGCGGATCAACTCCTCGCGCGTACGCACCGCGCGGTCCTGCTTGGCCATCCTGAACGCTCCGAGGGCGTGGTTGAGGCTGGTCGGTACGGGCGGGGCCCGGCGGGCCGCCTGCACCCGTCCGCGCACCGCCGCCCACGCTAACAAACCGGTCGTATGGTTTCGCAGGGAGTCTTCTTCATCTGGCCGAAATTCTTCCCCGGCCCCGGCCTCCGACAACCGCGAGGTACCGTGCGGCATGCTCGCAATCCAGTTCGGCCGCTTCGGTGGTCCCGACGTCCTCGCACCCGTGGAACTGGCCGCCCCCGTACCGGGCCCCGGAGAGGTTCTCCTCACGGTCGAGGCGGCCGGGGTGAACTTCGCGGACACCCATCAGGTGGACGGCTCCTACCTGACCGCCGACGCCCTGCCGTTCGTCCCGGGCAGCGAGGTCGTGGGCCGCACACCCGACGGCACCAGGGTGCTGGCCCGGGTCTCCGGCGGATACGCGGAACAGGTGGTCGCCAAGGAGTCCGCCCTCCAGCAGATCCCCGGGGAACTGGGCGCCGCGGAGGCGCTCGCCCTGATGACACAGGGCCTCACCGCCTGGCACCTCCTGCGCTCGGCGGCCCGGCTGCGCGAGGGGGAGACCGTGGTCGTCCACTCCGCGGCCGGCGGGGTGGGCAGCCTCGCCGTCCAGCTGGCCAGGGAGTTCGGCGCCGGACGCGTGCTCGCCCAGGTCTCGGCCCCCGCCAAGGAGCGCCTCGCCCTGGACCTCGGCGCGGACGCGGTCATCACCTACCCCCACCAGGAGAAGGCGGACGTCGTCCTGGACGCCGTGGGCGGCGAGCTCTTCGACCAGGCCCTCGGGTCCCTGGCCTCCTTCGGCCGGCTGGTGACCTACGGCAACGCCGCGCGGTCCGGATTCACCCCGGTCGACCCGGCCCGGCTCAACCGCCTCAACGCGGCGGTCGTCGGCTTCTGGCTGCGGCCCGCGCTGGCGGCGCCGGGCGCGGTCAGCGGCCCCCTCAAGGAACTCTTCACCATGGTCGCGGACGGGCGTCTAAGGCCGGTGGCCGGCGGAAGCTATCCGCTCACCGAGGCCCGCCGCGCCCACGAGGACCTGCTCGCCCGGCGCACGGTCGGCAAGATCGTCCTGGTCCCCGGCGCCTGACAGCGCGCCGGACACCGCACCGGGATCACCGCGGGTCCGCCGCCGAGCGGGCCCGCCGGCGCACCCGGGAAGAGGCGTGACGACAGCCGTCGCGTGATCAGGAAGACGGTTCCCGGGGACCCCCTCACCCGCGTACCGCAAGAAATCGGCCCGAAACGGCCCACCACGGGAGTGTGGGGCGGCCTGCCGCTCCCGACGCGCCGGTCCTCCCGCCCGTGGCGGTCACTAAGGTGTCCGCGTGACCTCCTTGACCTCGCAGACACCGGGCCGGGCCCCCACCGGAGCCGGGACAGCGCCGGCCGCTGCCCGCGCCGGGCGCGACCCGTTCTTCGACAACGCGAAATACCTGGCGATCGTCCTGGTCGCGATGGGCCATTCCTGGGAGCCGCTGCCCGGCAGCGGGCGGGTCGTCGAGGCGCTGTACACCTTCGTCTACACGTTCCACATGCCGGTCTTCATCGTGATCGCCGGCTACTTCTCCCGCGGTTTCGACCTGCGCCCGGAACGCGTCTGGAAACTGGTCACCCAGCTCCTGGTGCCGTACGTCGTCTTCGAGGTCGCCTACACCGTCTTCGAGCGCCTGGTCAGGAACCCCTCGCAGCAGTTGACCATCGTCGACCCGTACTGGCTGCTCTGGTTCCTGCCCGCCCTCTTCATCTGGCGGCTCACCACCCCGGTCTGGCAGGTGATCCGCCAGCCGGTGGCCGTCTCCGTCGCCATCGCGGCCCTGGCCCCGATGGCGAGCGGCATCGGCGACGACCTCCAGCTCCAGCGGGTGCTGCAGTTCCTCCCGTTCTACGTGCTCGGCCTGCGCCTGCGCCCGCACCACTTCGACCTGGTGCGCCGTCCCGTCGCCCGGCTCCTGTCCCTGCCGGTCTGCGCCGTGGCCCTGCTCGTCGCCTACTGGGCGGTTCCGCGCATCTCGACCAGGTGGTTCTACCGGAGCCAGAGCACCGAGGAACTCGCCTCGCCGATGTGGGCCGGTGCGGCGATGACACTGCTGCTGTTCGCTGCCGCCGTGGTGCTCAGCGCGTGCTTCCTCGCCTGGGTGCCGAGCCGGAAGCTGTGGATGAGCGCCCTGGGAGCGGGCACGATCTACGGCTACCTGCTGCACGGGTTCGTGATCAGGGCCGCCTCGTACGAGGGCTTCTACGACCACGCGTTCCTGGCGACTCCGTCCGGCCGGATCGTGCTGACAGTGGCGGCCGCGGTGATGGTGACGCTGCTCTGCACCTCACCCGTACGGCGGGCGCTCCGCGTCCTGGTGGAGCCCCGCATGAACTGGGCCCTGAGGCCCAGGCCCGAACCGGCGCCCTGACATACCGGACGCGGGGCCGCCTCAGCCGGTGACGGCGGTGCTGCCGAGCACCGTGGCGTGCTCCAGGACGTCTTCCAGCGGGTCGTCGATCTGACCCGTCATGATGAGCGCCACCCGCGGACCGTTGTGCGCGTGGGTGGGCGTCTCGTCGGCATGCGCGATCCCGGCGGCCGGCAGGAAGGCCAGCACCGTCGCCGCGAGTACGGTCAGCTTGCGCATGCTCATGTCGGTTCCTCGCCCAGGGGTGCAGTCGGAAGCACCATCCTCTCCCTACGCCCGGGAGCGACACGCCTGTCCTCACCCGGATGGCGGAAGGGCTGTTACGGGAACGCACCGCACCCCTGGGCCCGGACGACGGGCACAGGGGTGCGGTTTGCACGAGTCACACGATCGGACTACCGGTTCAGGAGGGGTCCGGCGTGCCCAGCAGCGCCGACGCGTTCTCCATCGGGGTGAGGGGCACCGCGGGGGCGGGCACCTCGGCCGAGCGGCAGGTGAAGCCGAGGCGCGTCAGCGCCCGGGTGACCTCCGCGGAGGAGAAGTCACGGCGGTCCTGCCGGGTGATCACTTCGCCGACCTGCTTGACGGGGTAGACCCGGCGGCTGATGACCACCGCGTCACCGGTGACGGGTTCGGGCTTGATGCCCTTCATCGAATCCTCGACTTCGTTCTTGAAGAGATCGAAGGGGAAGCGGGCGATGACACAGCGCATAGTGCCTCAACAAGGTGGAGGGAACAGCCGGACGGGGACCTACCGGTTCGGATTCACGCGGCACGGTTGGTACGGCGCTGCGGCGCCGCGGTACGCGCCTCTGTCGCGGGCGCGCCCGGACGGCGTCCCTGAGCGGGGCGGCTGCGACGGCCACGGCCGGCGAACCCGCCGCTCTTGCGCTCGGAGGGCGGCGAGGTGATGGTGACCGGCACACCGGAAGGGGTCTGCGCCCCGGTGATCCGGCTCAGCTCGGCCTCGCCGGAGTGGACCTGGGCGACCTGCGGGGTGATCCCGGCGTCCACCATCAGGCGGGTCATCTCGCGGCGCTGGTTGGGCAGCACCAGCGTGACGACGCTGCCGGACTCACCGGCACGGGCGGTACGGCCGCCTCGGTGCAGGTAGTCCTTGTGGTCACTCGGCGGGTCGACGTTCACGACGAGGTCGAGGTTGTCGACGTGGATGCCCCGGGCGGCGACGTTGGTCGCGACGAGCACCGTGACGTGGCCGGTCTTGAACCGGTCCAGGGTGCGGGTGCGCTGCGGCTGCGACTTGCCGCCGTGCAGGGCCGCGGCCCGTACACCGCTGGACAGCAGGTGGTCGGTGAGCTTGTCCACGGCGTGCTTGGTGTCCAGGAACATGATCACCCGGCCCTCGCGGGCCGCGATCTCGGTGGTCGTGGCGTACTTGTCGGCGCCCTGGACGTAGAGCACGTGGTGCTCCATCGTCGTCACCGCACCGGCCGCGGGGTCGACCGAGTGGACGACCGGGTCGTTCAGGTAGCGGCGGACGAGCAGGTCGACGTTGCGGTCGAGGGTGGCCGAGAACAGCATCCGCTGCCCGTCGGGGCTCACCTGGTCGAGCAGCTCGGTGACCTGGGGCATGAAGCCCATGTCCGCCATCTGGTCGGCCTCGTCGAGGACGGTGATGGTGACACGGTCGAGGCGGCAGTCACCGCGCTCGATGAGGTCCTTCAGCCGGCCCGGGGTGGCGACGACGACTTCGGCGCCGCCGCGCAGGGCGCTGGCCTGGCGGCCGATCGACATGCCGCCGACGACGGTGGCGATGCGCAGCTTCAGCGACCGGGCGTACGGGGTGAGCGCGTCGGTGACCTGCTGGGCCAGTTCCCGGGTGGGGACGAGGACCAGGGCCAGCGGACGGCGGGCGTCGGCGCGGCGGCCCTCGGTACGGGCCAGCAGGGCCAGGCCGAAGGCGAGCGTCTTGCCCGAGCCGGTGCGGCCACGGCCCAGGACGTCACGGCCTGCCAGCGAGTTCGGCAGGGTGGCCGCCTGGATCGGGAACGGGACGGACATGCCCTCGGCGACGAGCGCCGCCATCAGCGGTGCGGGCATCTCCAGGTCACCGAAGGCTTCGACGGCGGGAAGCGCGGGGGTGATGGTCACGGGGAGGGCGAACTCGCCCTGCAGTGCCGCGGGCCGGCGGCCGTAGCCACCGGAGCGTCCGGAGCCGCCGCCGGAACGGCCCTGGGAGGAACCGCCCTGCCGGCTCGACGGAGCGGATCGGAACCCGTTGGCCGTACGACTGGTGCTTCCGGCGGAACCGCCCGAGCGGGTCCGGGAAAATCGGTCATTCGTACGGGGTGTGCGATCGCGGTTCATGCAGAACCTTCCTCGATATGGCGCGTATCGAGGGATTCTTTATCGGGCAGCAGCAGCCTGAGCGGCGCCAAGAATCGCAAGAACGTGCCGATGAAATACGAAATTGAAGCCCGGCCGCTGGGAACAAGCCGTATCCGGCACTTCAGATTGACTGCTTCGACATGACCGACATTCATCCGGAGTTCATCACCGGGGAGTCGCTCACAGTGTCGGTCATGGATCGGTCAAGATGTGGGACGTGCGGTGGAGCGTGGTGCGGGACGTGCGGAGGGCTCGTCACCGGGCCCCCGGAAAACAGCAACGAGCTGGGGCCCGCACCCCAAGGTGCGGGCCCCAGCTGCGTCGTTCGCCTGAGTGATCAGGCGGGGGTGATGTTCTCCGCCTGCGGGCCCTTCTGGCCCTGCGTGACGTCGAAGTTCACCTTCTGGCCTTCCTGCAGCTCGCGGAAGCCGGAAGAGGCGATGTTCGAGTAGTGAGCGAAGACGTCAGCGCCGCCACCCTCCTGCTCGATGAAGCCGAAACCCTTTTCCGCGTTGAACCACTTCACGGTGCCAGTAGCCATGTCATATCTCCTTCGGGGCAGTGCCCGTGAGCTCACACTGTGTGCGCTCTACGTCGCCGCAAATGATTGCCCCTTCCGGAAGAACCGGAAATACAAAAGCGCACCCACCGATGTAGAACCGGCGAGAGCACTTGAAGTTTTGGGAACCACAACTGCAACTGAGATCAACCGTAGCACGGTTCGCCGGGAGCGGGGCTGTACGCCATATCACTCGGGTCGCGGGCATAAAACCGCAGTTGCACGTCGAGCAATATTCTGTGCTCGCCAAAGCAGATAATCAGTTGCGCCTGGCGGAATGCCGCAGCTCCTCGCCTGAACACAGGGCCTCTTCCGTCCCGCGCACAGGCGTACCGCCGTCTGCCGCACCGCACGCCAAGCCCTGGGCGGGGCGGGCGGTACGGGCGGCCGACTGATCAGTTGGTCAGTTGGTCGCGGGCCCGGCCTGGGGCCATAATGCGGGTGTAGCCCTTCACGCATCCCCCGTCGTGAAGGGCTACACCTCTGCGCGCGCCGCGTGTCGGGCTGGGACTGGGTGTCGGTCCGGTTGTCGGGCTGGTGTCGGGCCGGTTGAGGATCGCGCGGGCGCGCGCCCGCGTATGTGGCGCGCAACGGTCTGGGCCGTACGTCCTGTGGCTGCTGCCCGCTCAGGCGGGGGTGGCGCCACTGGTCGACCATCCGCTCCGGACGGGCCGGTGAGCCCTCCGGCCCGTCACACCCGCACCCGCACCTGCCCGCGCAGCCGCTCCAGCACCCGTCCGCGCAGCAGCTCGTACTCCTCGCGGAGCCGCGCGATCTCCGGCGGACGGGGCACCACGGTGCCGCCCGTCACGATCTCCTCCGGTCCGAACTGCTCGCGGGTCAGGTCGATCTCGATACCCATGCCCAGGCGGTTCCACCAGTGGAAGTCCGTCCGCACCCCGCCGACGCGGACCTCGCCCCGGATCAGCTCGCCGCCGAGCAGGTCGTTGACCACCATGGCCGTGACCCCGCACTGGTCCCGCGCGGGATTGTCAGGATTCCAGCGCGGGCGGTGAACGGGGGTGGTCGTGTCGGCGTCCCAGCTGCTTCTGATGGCGGCTTCGAGATCGGCGAGGAGGAGGGGTTCCATGCCCTGATCCTCCCACCGCCCACTGACATTCCGCGCCCGCCGGGAACGCCCAACACCCCCCGGTCAGCGCGAGGTCCGCGACGCCATGACCGCGATGTCGTCCTGCGCGTCCTGCCCGAACCGGTCCAGCACCTCGTCCAGCAGGTCCTCCAGCTTGCCGCTCGCCGGCAGGGCGAGCCCCGCGAGCCGTCCCACCGACACGTCGATGTCCTCGCCCCTGCGCTCCACCAGCCCGTCCGTGTACATGAACAGCACCGTCCCCGGACCGCAGGGCACCTTCGTCGTCCGGTAGCCGCCGAATCCCGTACCCAGCGGCGGCCCCACCGACAGCGACGTCACCCGTCCGACCGACCCCGGGTCGATGAGCACCGGCGGGAGATGACCGGCACTGGCCATCTCGCAGACACCCACGGCCCGGTCCACCACCGCGATCAGGCAGGTCGCGGCCCGGTCGATGCCGGAGCGCTCGACCATCCGGTCCAGTTGCTCCAGGATCTCGTGCGGCGGCAGGTCGTCGTAGGCCAGCAGCCGGAGCATCGAGCGGTAGTGGCTCATGGCGACGGACGCCTCCACCCCGTGCCCCATCACATCGCCCATCGCCTTCAGGTGCCGCCCGTCCCGCAGCGGAATGACGTCGAACCAGTCCCCGCCCACCAGCACCCCTTCCTCGGCCGGCAGATACCGGCTGGCGATCTCCACATGAGGGTGCGGCCCGCGCGGCTCGGAGAGCAGGGAGCGCTGGAGCTCGCGGGCGATGGACTGCTCGTGGGTGTACCGGCGGGCGTGCTCCAGGTCGACGGCGGCACGGCCCGCCAGCTCGCGCGCCACGAGGACGTCCTCCTCCGTGAACGGGGGCGAGCCGCCCGCCCGTACGAGACTCACGGCGCCCTGCGGGAGTCCGCGCACCGTGAGCGGTACGACGAGCGCCGAGTGGATGCCCCGGGCCCGGTAGACCCCGGGCCCCTCCGGCGCGGGCCCCCACGCGTTCAGGGCCTCGTCGCTGTCGAAGCTCAGGAGCACCGGTGCGTTCGTCACCAGGCAGCGCGGGAGGGCCGCGTCCTCCTGGTAGTCGATGTAGTCACCCGGCCGGCTGAACTGGTCCCCCATGTCGCGCAGCTCGGGCACCGCCGCCAGCGCGGCACGCCGCATCCTGAGCACACCCGGGGGCGCGTGCCGCACCTCGTGCCCCACATCCGGCGGGAAGACCTCCACGGCGGCGACGTCCGCCAGCGCCGGTACGACGAAGTCGGCCAGCTCCCGGCAGGTGGTGTCCATGTCGAGCGTCGTGCCGATGCTGACCGCAGCCGTGTCCAGCAGCGCCAGATGACGCCTGGCCCGTTTCAGCTCCTCGTGCCTGATCTCGGACTCACTGACGTCCAGGACGACGGCGACCAGCCCGACGACCTCCCCCTCCTCGTCCTCCAGCCGGTGGTACGTCCCGTGCAGGTACCGCTGCTCCAGGTCGGACACCGCCCAGGTCTGGCCCGTGTACATGAGTTCGCGGGGCCGGCCGTCCGCCAGCACCTTGCGCAGGACGTCCTCACGCGCCTCGATCTCCGGCAGGACCTCGAAGACGTACCGGCCCAGATGACCGGCGGCCGTGACCCCGTTGATCCGTTCGAGTGCCGGGTTGACGTAGAGGTAGCGCAGCTCCGTGTCGAGCACGGCCACTCCCACCAGCGCTCCGCCGAGCAGCGCGGCCGTCCCCGCGAGGTCGAAGGGCGTCGGCTTCGCGACATGCTCTTCGGACGGCAAGGGAGCCTCCTGGGCGGGCACGGGCGGGCGATCGGTGACCGGGCAGCCGACGGTGTGGGTGCACCACCTGCGGCCCGGCTCTTCATCGTGGTCCGCCGCGCCCGGCCCCGCATCTCCGCGCATACCGAACGACCCACCACCGGGGCCGCCACCGTGCGGCTACTACGCGCCCAAGGAGTGACGGTCAGACGAGACCGGCCCGCGCAGCCGCGGTGACGAACGCCGCGAAGGCGGCGGGGGCGACGGTGAAGGCGGGACCACCGGGGTTCTTGGAGTCACGGACGGCGATACGGCAGGGCTGGGCGGCGATCTCCACGCACTCGCCGCCGGTGTTGCCGCTGTAGGAGGACTTCTGCCAGGCGGCGGTACCGAGGGGGGCGCACTCGACGCAGTCACCGCCGGTGTTACCGCTGAAACTCGACTTACGCCACTGCGCGCCCACCAGGTCCATACCGTTCCTCCATCGCGCGGGTGATCAGTGCCGCCGAGTCCTCGACAGACAGGGCTGCGGCCTGCAGGTGAGCGTAACGGAGGGCGGCTTCCTTGAGCGTTTCGGGGCTGGCGGTCATATGGCCCGAAATCAAGTCCTCGGCGTAGAGGATGTCCGGGTCTCCCTCGAACCGCATTGTCGTGAACGAACCGATCAGGCTGGCGTGTTCCCCCACGCTGAAAGGAAGCACCTGCACGCGCAGCCAGCGGTGATCCCGGTAACTCAACAGGTGAGCGAGTTGCTTCCGCATCGCCTCTGAGCCACCAATCGGCCGGTACAGTGCCGCTTCGTCCAACACCACCCAGACCATGGGTGGATGGCTGCGGGCAAGAATTCGTTGACGCTCCAACCGCGCAGCCACGAGCTCATCGAGGTTGCTGGGCAGACCTGTCGCTAGTACGGCCCTCGCGTACGCCTCGGTCTGCAACAGCCCGTACACCAACTGAGCCTGATAGGTGGAGATGAAGGTCGCTTTGGCCTCCATATCAGCGAAGGGCTGGAACCAAGTGGGCAGTTGGCTCCGCAACACCAACCCCACCAACCGCGACAGAACCCCCTCCGTCCCCAGCGCCGCATCCGCCCGCTCCGAGAAGTCCCGGGTCGGGACCTTGCGGGCCGTCTCGATCTGGCCCACGAGTGACCCCGTACAGAAGATGATCGCGCCCAGTTCCTTCTGACTCAGACCGGCCGCCTCACGGAGCCGCCGGAGCTCGGCCCCGTAGTAGTCGAGCGGCGAGGCGTGCGGGTCGAGGTCACGGATGTTGACCATGTGCGGGGGTTCTCCTCGTTCACGTACAGCTCATGGCACAAGCTCACGCGGCGCAGTGTTGCTTTGCACCCGTAGCCGAGCGTAACCATCCGCACCCACTCTGGTGACGTGAATCACGTAACTGATGACCAGACACCCGAGCCTGAGCGACCCACCCGCTACGGCATGAGCTTCACGGTCGGTGACCACTCCGCCCGGCATCTGCGGCGCATCCTCCGTACGTACCTCGCCGGTTGGGGCCTGTCCGAGCTCGCGGACGCGGCGGAGCTGGGACTGACGGAACTGGTGGCGAACGTCGTACGCCACGTTCCCGGCCGCAGGTGCGCCCTGCTGATCCTGCGGACCCCGGAGGGCGTACGGGTGGAGGTGAGCGACAACTGTCCCGTCCTGCCCGAAGTGGGCGACGCGGACCCGCTCTCCGAGGACGGACGGGGGCTGTTCCTCGTCGCGGCCCTCGCCGGGGCGTGGGGGGTGGTGCCACGGGAGGGCGGGAAGACGGTGTGGTTCGAGTGCCGCCCCGACGCACCGGTACCGGAACCGGCGGTCTACGAACGGGCTCCGGTGCGCGCCACGACGTACGGGCGCGGCAGCGCGTCGATGCTCAGCGTGCCGCGCTCGGGAACGGCGTCCGGGGGCAGCCGAAGCGCCGCTGAGACGGCGTCCGGCAGGGAGTTCTGACCGAGCAGTCCGGAGACCAGGGCGGCCGTCAGCTCGTGCCAGAGGGCGGCACGGCGCAGCATGGCGTGGTCGCTGCCCTCGACGGTGACCAGGCAGGTCCGGGCGCCCGCGCCGCGCGCCCGGTCCACGAGGGCCTGGCTGGCGCGGGGGCTGGTGACGCGGTCGTGGGTGCTGTGGATCAGGACGACGTCGCGGTCCGCGAGCTGGGTGACCGGGTCGTCGGGCGGGCACCACGGGGCGAGGCCGACCACCGCGCGTACGAGCGGATGCCCGGCGGCGCGGAGTGCCGCGCGGGCGCCCATGGAGTGGCCCACGAGGACGACGGGTATCTCACCGGCCTCTCGCCGGAGTGCGTCGAGGGCGCGTACGGCGTCGTGGAGGGGGTCTTCGCGGGGGCCGTTCCACCCACGGTGGGTGTAGCGGACGCTGCGGACCAGGACGCCGGAGGCGCGCGTGGCGTTCGTGACGGACCGCCGGAAGGGGCGCAACCGCACTGCCGGCAGATTGAGCGGACCGAACGGCGGCGGCCCGGTCCCCGCCTCACGGCCGCCGTGCAGGAGCAGTACCGCAGCCGGGGCGGGGTCGTGTGCCATACGTTCACGGTACGGGGTACAGGGCATCCGCCCGCACGCGTCCCCCACAGCGGTCAAGGGAGCGATCATGGCATCAGGACTTCGAGTCGGCCAGCAGGTACCCGACTTCACCCTCCCCGGCGGGGTGCTCGCCGGGGACGCCTTCGAGCGCGGCGATTACACGCTCGCGGAGGCACGTGGACGGTCCGTCGTCCTCGCGTTCTACCCGGGGGACGACACTCCGGTCTGCACCAAGCAGCTCTGCTCCTACTCTTCCGGGTTCGAGACGTTCGAAGGGCTGGACGCCGAGGTCTGGGGAATCAGCCCACAGGGTGTGGACAGCCATGAGGCGTTCGCCCGCACGCACGGGCTGCGGATGCCGCTGCTGGCCGACGAGGGGCGCGGGGTCGCCAAGGCGTACGGGGTTTCCGCGCCTGGTATCGGGGTGCGGCGGGCCATCTTCCTGGTCGGGCCCGACGGGGTTCTGCGGTGGAAGCACGTGGCGTTGTTCGGAGCGACGTTCCAGTCGTTGGACACGCTCGCCGAGCAGCTGTCCGGCATCAAAGTCACGTAAAGGTTGCCGGAACCCGGCAGTGCCGGGGGTCTTCGGCGTATGGGACCATCCAACCTGTTCGACGGAAGATGTCGGGGGACATCGCAGACAGAACGGGGGAGTGATCGCGTGACCTTCTTCCTGGGTCTCGGCATAGCGGGGATCGTCCTTCTCGCCCTCTCCCTGATCTTCGACGGAATACTCGAAGGAGTGCTGGACGGCGTACTGGACGGCGTCTTCGACGGCCTCCTCTCGCTGCCGGTCATCGCGGGCTTCCTGTCGATGCTCGGTTTCGGCGGCGCGATCATGCTCGGCACGACGGGTGTCGGCGCGGTCGCGGCGACCGCGACCGGAGTCGTCGCGGGCCTCGCCGCGGCGTGGCTGACCTGGAAGTTCAGCCGCGCTCTCATGCGGGACCAGACGACCGCGACGCCGCGCGGGGACGACCTCATCGGCACCTCGGGGTCGGTCGTCACGCCCATTCCGGCCGGCGGCTACGGCGAGGTGCTGCTGCGACTCGCGGGCCAGACCGTGAAGTTCGCCGCGAAGAGCTCGGGGCCCGTGGAACGGGGCGCCGAGATCTGGGTGGAGGCCGCGCTGTCGACCACCTCGGTGCAGGTCCGCCCGGTGGAGCGCTGACCACCGTCCGGCTGTTCGGCACCCACGCTGTTCGACACCCACACTGTTCGACTGACTGAAAACGATCTGCCGTCCGCCGTGTCGGGAGGCAGGGGGGACCTTTCTCATGAGCCCAGTCCTGATCGCCGTCATAGGCATCGTCGTACTCTTCGTGCTCCTCGGCCTCGTAGTGATCACTCGCTACAAGGTGGCCGGGCCCAGCGAGGCGTTCATCATCACCGGCCGCCGCGGCAAGAAGTCGACCGATCCGGTCACGGGGCGTACCAGCATCGACAACAGCGGCCAGAAGGTCGTCGTCGGTGGTGGCGTCTTCGTCGTGCCGTTCGTGCAGCAGAAGTTCACGCTGGACCTGTCCAGCCGCCACATCCCGATCGCCGTGCGCGGCGCGGTGACCCTGCGCGGTGTGAAGTCGAACCTGGAAGGCGTCGCGATCGTCAAGGTCGGCGGCAACGAGGACGCGATCCGGGCCGCCGCCCAGCGTTTCCTCCAGCAGCAGGACGGCATCGTCGGCTTCACCCAGGAAGTCCTGTCGGGCGCGCTGCGCGCCATCGTGGGCCGGATGTCGGTGGAGGACATCATCCGCGACCGCGCGGCGTTCGCCGGCCAGGTCGCCGAGGAGGCCGAGGCCAGCCTCTCCGGCCAGGGCCTGATCCTGGACGCGTTCCAGATCCAGGACATCACCACCGAGGGCTCGTACCTGGAAGACCTCGGCAGGCCCGAGGCCGCGCGCGCCAAGCAGGAGGCCGACATCGCGGAGGCCATAGCCCGCCGTGCGTCGGAGCAGGCCCGGCTGAAGGCGGCCGAGGAGATCGCCATCGCGGAGCGGACGTACTACCTCAAGCAGGCCGAGATCAAGGCGGAGACGGAGGCGGCGGCCGCCAAGGCCAACGCGGCGGGCCCGCTCGCCGAGGCAGCCCGCCAGCAGGAAGTGCTCCAGGAGCAGGAGAAGGTCGCCGAGCGCCAGGCGGCGCTGACCGACCGCGAGCTGGACACGAAGGTCCGCAAGCCCGCGGACGCGGCGCGCTACCAGGCCGAACAGGAGGCGGAGGCCCGCCGCATCGCCCAGGTCAAGGAGGCCGAAGCGGACGCGGAGCGCTCCCGCCTCACCGGCCAGGGCGAGAAGCTGCACCGCTCGGCGCTGGCCGACGCGGTACGCATCGAGGGCGAGGCGGAGGCCGCGGCGATCGCGGCCAGGGGCTCGGCCGAGGCGGAGGCCATGCACAAGAAGGCCGACGCGTTCGCCCGGTACGGGGACGCGGCGGTACTCCAGATGTTGGTCGAGGTCCTGCCGACTGTCGTGGCGAAGGCTTCCGAGCCACTGAGCGCGATCGACAAGCTGACGGTGATCTCCACGGACGGCGCCGGCCAGCTCACCCGCACGGTCACGGACAACGTGGCGCAGGGGATCGAACTCCTGAACTCCACGACGGGCGTGGACCTTGGCGCCCTCCTGGAGAACCTGAAGAACCGCACGACCCCGCACACCCCCGAGACCCCCACCCAGCCGGACCCCAGGACGACAGGCAAGATCGAAATCACCGACTGACCAAGCCCTGGCTGCCCTGCTCCTCCGCGTGCGCCCCCCGGCCGAAGCACTGCCTCGGCCGGGGGGCGCGCGTGCGGCCGAAGCACCACCCCGGCCCGGGTGCGCGCGTGCGGGATGCCCGACCGGCATTTCCCGCACGCACAGACAGCGCTCCCCGGCGCTGGGGGGCGATTGCGGTCCCGGGCCGCCGCCGTGGCGGGGTCGGGGTCATCCCCGCACGCGCGGGGAGCAGGCTGCGTGAGCTGCGAGTTCAGAGGGCGGGTGTGGCCTGCGCGTGCTCTTCTGCTGACTCGGGTATCTCGGGCCTTCTCCCAATCCTCGCCCTGCGGTGCAGCAGCAGCTTGTGGACTCTTCGTTGCGTCCAGTGGTATTCGTGCTCCTCAACCGCGCCACAGGTTGGCAATGGGTGGGCAACCAGGCAGCCCCTCCCCCGGCCCGTCCTCAGTCCCGCTCAGGGTCGTGCGGGGTGGCCGTGCGGGAGAGGAGGACCCGCAGGCGTTCCTCGTCGTCTGGGGAGAGTGCGGAGACGAAGCGGGCGAGCACCGCGTCGCGGTCCCGTTCGCCGTCCAAGACCCGGCGCATCCGCAGCGCCGCGAGACCGGCGCCGTCCGACGCGGCGGTCCAGACGTAGGAGCGGCCCTCCCGGGCGCGGGTCACGGCGTTCTTCGCGTACAGGCGGGAGAGGATCGTGATGACGGTGGTGTACGCGAGCTCCCCGTCGAGGTGTTCCTGCACCCAGCCCGCCGTGGCGGGGCCGTCCGCGTGCCGCAGCACCTTGAGGACCTGGGACTCCAGCTGGCCCTGACCGCGCCGGCGCAGCCGCCGGCTCCGGGTCTCCTCGACGTCACCGAGGCCGTCACTGCCCAACTCGTCGCTGCCGGGGCCGTCGTCCCCCCGTTCGTTCCGGGCGTTCTCCATCGTCCTGTCCGCCCTTCCCGATTCCGGCAACGCCGCATTTTAGTGGGCGGTTCGTGAGCACTCCGTGGACACTCCCCCGTTCACTTCTACAAGTCTGTAGAGTTTGACTCGGAACCGAGCAGTTCGTCCACCGCAACGTATGGAGACGTCAATGGCCCTGTGGGACCGGCTCAAGGAATCCGCGTCGACGATGCAAACGCAGCTGGAGGCGAAGAAGAACGACCTGAAGAGCGGGTCGTTCCGAGACGCGAGCATGGCCATGTGCGCCCTGGTCTCCGCCGCGGACGGGTCCATCGACCCGTCCGAGCGGCAGCGCGTCGCCTCGCTGATCGTGTCGAACGACGTGCTCAAGAACTTCCCGGCGGACGACCTCCAGCGGCGCTTCAACGCGTACGTCGACAAGCTCACCGCCGACTTCGCGTTCGGCAAGGTCAGCGTCCTCCAGGACATCGCCAAGGCGAAGAAGAAGCCCGCCGAGGCGCGTGCCGTCGTGCAGATCGGCATCATCATCGGCGGCGCCGACGGCGACTTCGACAAGTCGGAGCAGGCCGTCGTCCGAGAGGCGTGCTTCGCGCTCGACCTGCCGCCGCACGAGTTCGACCTGTAGCCGACCCGGCCGGGGACTGCCCTCCCGTACCACCGGATGACCGGGGACCGGCTGACCACCGGTCCGCGGTCAGCCGGTGCGCGCCCCGAGCGCGTACCCCCTGGGCGCCGCGCCCCCGGCCGCCCCGCCCCCCTGGTCAGAGCTCCTTCGCCGGCCAGTCCAGGAGGCGGGCACCGATCACCGCGGTCTGGAGCGTGTAGCGGTGCACCGGGTCGGAGGGGTCCGAGCCGGTCAGCTGGCGGATGCGCTCCAGCCGGTACGTCAGGGCACGCACGCTCAGCGCCAGCCGGCGGGCCGTCTCCGCCGCGACACAGCCCGCGTCGAAGTAGACCGAGAGCGTGTTCAGCAGCGGTTCCGCGCCGCCCCTGGCCTTCTGGAGCGGGCCCAGCTCGCTGCGCACCAGGTCGGCCATCGCCTCCCGGTCCCGGGTCAGCACCGGGTAGACCAGCAGGTCGGACGCGTACAGCACCGGCTCGTCGAGCCCCATCCGCCGCGCCAGGTCGAGGGCGTCGAGCGCTTCGTCGTACGAGTGGACGACGCCACCGGGCCCCTGGTGCGGCCGGCCCACCGCGACCTGTCCGCCGTCGGTCGCCGCGTGGGCCTGCTTGGCGAAGTACCGCAGGACGTCGGGCTGGCTGCCGGGCGCGATGCAGACCAGCCGCCCGTCCTTCGTCGTCAGCAGGATCTTGCGGCTGCCGAAGCGGGCCAGCAGAGCCGCCTCCACGTTCCGCGGCACGGGGTCCGTCTCGGTGTACGCCTCCGGACCCGCCGCCACCGCGACAGCGTGGGCGCGCGAGAGCCGCAGCCCGAAGCGGGTGGCCCGCTCGGCGAGGCGGCCGAGGTCGCTGCGCCCGTACAGCAGGTCGTCGATGAACTCCCGCCGCGCCGCTTCCTCGCGGCGTACGGTGAGTCGCTGGGCGCGCTCGAAGCCCTCGGCGAAGGCGTCGACCGCCTGCTCCACGGCGGCGAGCACGGAGTCGGCGGTGGTGGCCGACGCGGTCGCGGTCCGCGGCCAGGCGGTGCGGGTCTCGGCCAGGTGCATGCCCACCAGGGCACGCAGCTGATGACCGGCCTCGGCGGCTTCACGGCCCAGGAGGCGGCGGGACTCCAGCTCCTCCCGGGTCAACCGGCGTCCGGTGGAGGCGACTTCGCTCAGTATGCGGGCGTAGTCCCCCAGGGCCTCCGCGGGAATCTCCGGCTCCGCCACGCGTGTCCCTCCGCCTTCCCGCTCCGGTCCTGATAGGTCTCCGACGCCTTCCTAACGCCTCCGGACAGGTGCGAGTGCCCGGCATCAGCAACACGTAAAGATTGCCGGATTCCGGCAGTGCGACGGCGAAGCCCCGGCTGACACCATCCGGTCAGCACCACACGGGGGGGGGTGCGCGGGGGAACGCACGGGGGAACACGGGGGACGGCCCGGCTGCCGCACAGCCGTACGCGGTGACGCGGCAGCCGGGCGCCTCCTCCCATTCGGACACACCGGGCCTCTTTGCCGTTCGGACGCACCTTTCGGATAAGCCGTGCAGAGAGGCAGAGAGCAGGAGCGCCGCGCCCTGCGGAACGAAAGCCGCGCTCTCCGTCGTCGTACCAGCCGGGGCGCCGCTGCGGTCCCGGCGAGCGCTGCCCGGTCGCCTCGCCTCGCCGGTCCGCGCACTCGTCACGCGAAGATCACCGACCTGCCGGACCGAACCCCGAGGAGCAAGGCATGCTGGGTTTCGTGCCCCCACTCCCTCAGCAGCCCCAACGCGCCCCCGTGGCCGGACACATGGTCGTCTGCGGTGACGACACACTGGCCAGGCGCCTCGCCGTGGAGCTGCGTTACGTCTACGGCGAGCGGGTCACCCTGCTCGTCCCGCCGGGTGGCGAACCCGGCCACCCGGAGCAGCCGTTGACCCAACGCGGGCGTGCCGCAGCCCTGTTCGGGCGGATGTCGGCCGCGATGAACCGCAACGGCGGCGCCGACAGTCCGGCCGGCGACACCAACGCCGGGGTCGAGGCCGTCCGCATCCTGGAGGCGGCGGAGCCCTCCGACGACGTGTTCGAGGAGGCGGGCATCGAGCGGGCCGCCGCGCTCGCGCTCGTCTACGAGGACGACGAGCGCAACATCCGCGCCGCCCTGACCGCCCGGCGCCTCAATCCGCGCCTGCGCCTGGTGATCCGGCTCTACAACCGCAAGCTCGGCCAGCACCTCGAGACGCTGCTCGACCAGGCAGCGGTACTGGCCATGCCCGGACTCGACCAGGCGGCGCTGGACGCCTCCACCACCGTCCTGTCCGACGCGGACACGGCGGCCCCCGCACTCGCCGCCACCGCGCTCAGCGGAAGCAGCAGGATCATCCAGGCCGAGGGGCTGCTCCTGCGGGCCGCCGAACGGCCGCCGCCGCGCCCTGGCGAGACGGCCGACCCGGGTCTCTGCACGCTCGCGCTGCTCTCCTCCACCACACACGACCCGGCGGGCGCCGAGGGTTCCGACAGCAGCGGCGCCGAGGGCCCCCAGCTCCTCCCGGACGCGGCCTCGGTGACGGCCGCACCCGGGCGCGGGACGATCGTCCTCGAACACATCAGCCAGGCGGACGCGGTCCGTCCGGCGCAGCGGATGGGCGGGCGGGGCGCACCGTTGAGCCAGGTGTTCTCCCGGCGGCTGCGCTGGTCGGCGGCGGGTGTCGCCGCGGCCGTGGTCGCCCTGGCGGTCGCCTCGGTGCTGACCACCGGCTACCACCCCCTCCACGCGGCCTACCTCACACTGCTCGACCTGTTCGCGATGGGCGATCCGGCGCTCGACGGGTCACCGGGCCGCCAGATCATCCAGCTGCTCTCCGGCCTGGCGGGGCTGATGCTGCTGCCCCTGCTGGTGGCCGCCGTCCTGGAGACGTTCGGTTCGCTGCGCACCACCTCCTCGCTGCGCCGCCCGCCGCGCGGGCTGTCCGGGCACGTGGTCCTGCTGGGACTCGGCAAGATCGGAACGCGGGTCCTGGTGCGGTTACGCGAACTGAACATCCCCGTGGTCGTCGTGGAGGAGGACCCGGAGGCGCGTGGCGTGCCGCTGGCCAGGAGCCTGCACGTGCCGACGGTCATCGGCGACGTCACGCAGGAGGGTGTCCTGGAGGCGGCGAAGATCCACCGCGCGGGGGCCCTGCTGGCCCTGACCAGCGTCGACACCACGAATCTGGAGGCCACGCTGTACGCCCGCTCGGTCAAGCCCGACCTGCGGGTGGCGCTGCGCCTGTACGACGACGAGTTCGCCACCGCCGTGTACCGCACCCTGCGCACCGCCCATCCCCAGGCGCTGACCCGTTCCCGGTCCGTCTCGCACCTGGCCGCCCCGTCCTTCGCGGGCGCCATGATGGGCCGGCAGATCCTCGGGGCGATCCCGGTCGAGCGGAAGGTCATGCTGTTCGCCGCGCTGGAGGTGGCGGGCCACTCTCAGCTGGTGGACCGGACGGTCGAACAGGCATTCGAGGCGGGCGCCTGGCGGGTACTGGCCCTGGATGCCACCCCGCCCGCCGACCGGCGGCCGGACCTGACGGCCGCCGGGGTGAGCGGGCAGCCGCTCGGCCTGGTCTGGGACCTGCACCCCGGGTACGTACTGCGCCCCGAGGACCGCGTGGTGATCGCCGCGACCCGTCGCGGCCTGGCGGAACTCCTGCGCGGGCAGCGGACGATGACGCGCCGCTGACCGCGTCGGTGAACGGCCCCCCGGCCGACCTCTGCCGCAGGCCGCCCATCGGCCGGGCGGGGTGACGCTGCGCGCCGCGGGGCCACGGAATAGGTCACCCGGATGCCTGGTTGTAAGGTGTGTTCACATAGTTCAACATTCAACCAAATCAACCTCTGGAGGCGGGCGTCATGCAGTTCGGGATCTTCACCGTCGGAGACGTCACCACCGACCCCACGACCGGCCGGGCACCGAGCGAGCACGAGCGCATCAAGGCGACGATCGAGATCGCGCTCAAGGCCGAGGAAGTGGGGCTGGACGTCTTCGCGACCGGTGAGCACCACAACCCGCCGTTCGTCCCGTCCTCGCCGACGACCACGCTCGGCTACGTCGCCGCCCGCACCGAGAAGCTGATCCTCTCCACCTCCACCACGCTCATCACCACCAACGACCCGGTGAAGATCGCCGAGGACTACGCCACCCTCCAGCACCTGGCGGACGGGCGCGTCGACCTGATGATGGGGCGCGGCAACACCGGACCGGTCTACCCCTGGTTCGGCAAGGACATCCGTCAGGGCATCCCGATGGCGATCGAGAACTACGCGCTGCTCCACAGGCTGTGGCGCGAGGACGTGGTCGACTGGGAGGGGAAGTTCCGCACACCGCTCCAGTCCTTCACCGCCACCCCGCGCCCGCTGGACGGCGTCCCGCCGTTCGTCTGGCACGGCTCGATCCGCTCCCCGGAGATCGCCGAACAGGCCGCGTACTACGGCGACGGCTTCTTCCACAACAACATCTTCTGGCCCATGGAACACACCGAGAAGATGGTGAGGCTCTACCGCAGGCGCTTCGCCCACTACGGGCACGGCACCGAGGAGCAGGCCATCGTGGGCCTAGGCGGCCAGGTGTTCATGCGGAAGAACTCGCAGGACGCGGTACGGGAGTTCCGCCCGTACTTCGACAACGCGCCGGTCTACGGCCACGGGCCATCGCTGGAGGACTTCACCGAGCAGACCCCGCTGACCGTCGGCTCGCCGCAGGAGGTCATCGAGCGGACCCTCACCTTCCGCGAGTCGGTCGGCGACTACCAGCGCCAGCTGTTCCTGATGGACCACGCGGGGCTGCCGCTCAAGACGGTCCTGGAGCAGCTCGACATCCTCGGCGAAGAGGTCGTGCCGGTGCTGCGCGAGGAGTTCGCCAGGCTGCGGCCGGCCGGAGTGCCGGAGAGCCCGGTCCACCCGGCGGTCACCGCCGCCCGCGAAGCCGCTGCCGCGATCAAGGCCACTTCCGCCGCTTCTGTCACCGAGGAGGTCTGAGAACCGTGTCCGCCACCGCACCCCTGAAGATCGTCGCCGTCTCGGCCGGGCTGAGCAGCCCCTCCTCCACCCGGCTGCTGGCCGACCGGCTGGCCGGGGCCGCCCGCGAGCGGCTGGAGGCCGGCCAGGACCGCAGGGTCGACGTGCGGGTCGTCGAGCTGCGCGATCTGGCCGTCGACATCGCCAACAACCTGGTCACCGGCTTCCCGCCGCGTGCCCTGAAGGAGGCGGTCGAAGCGGTGACGGAGGCGGACGGCCTGATCGCCGTGACGCCGGTCTTCACCGCCTCGTACAGCGGACTGTTCAAGTCGTTCTTCGACCTGATCGACCACACCGCGCTGACCGGCAAGCCCGTCGTGCTCGCCGCGACGGGCGGCACGGCCCGGCACTCGCTGGTCCTGGAGCACGCGCTCCGGCCGCTCTTCGCCTACCTGCGGGCCGTGACCCTGCCGACGTCCGTGTACGCGGCGTCGGAGGACTGGGGCTCGTCGGGCGACGAGTACACCGAGGGCCTGCCCTCCCGTATCCAACGGGCCGGCGGCGAACTCGCGTCCGCGGTCCTGGGCCGGACGGTCTCCGGGGCGTCGGGGGCGCCCGGCCCGGACGACGGCGAGGACGTGGTCGTGCCGTTCGAGCAGCAGCTCGCCGGCCTCCGCCTGGACTGACAGGACCGAGCACGGTGGAGGAGGGGCGGCCCGCCTGACGCGGGCCGCCCCTCCCTTCCCCGAGCGCGGGCGACAGATCCGTGCCCGGCCAAGGTGCTGTGCGACCAGAGCCCGCGCGAGCGAGCATGGTCACTTGCGGTTGTAGAGCCGCATCGTCACGGAGCCGAACACCACCAGGAACAGCGCCGACCACCCCAGCGACCAGGCGATCTCCGCCGCGGGCCAAGCACCGGCCATCAGCTCCCGTACGGCGGAGGCGAGATGCGTCACCGGGCTGTTGTTGACGAACACCTGGAGCCAGCCCGGCATCGTGCCCGGGTCGACGAAGACGTTGCTCAGGAACGTCAGCGGGAAGATCACCATCATGCTGACGCCCATGACGGACTTCTCGGTGCGCAGCATCAGCCCGAACATGGTCCAGATCCACGAGAACGCGAACGAGAACACCACCAGCAGGGCCACCCCCGCCAGCACCCCGAGCGGGCCGCCGTCCGGCCGGTAACCGATGATCATGCCGACCGTCAGCATCACCGCGGAGGCCAGGACGTACCGCAGGACGTCACCGAGCAGGTAGCCGACCATCGCCGCCGGCCGCCAGATCGGCAGCGTGCGGAAGCGGTCGAAGACTCCCTTGGTGATGTCCGTGTTGACCGCGACACCCGTGTACATGGTGATCATCACGACGCTCATCACGAGGATGCCGGGCAGCAGGAACTGGATGTACTCCTGGGTGGAACCGGCCAGCGCCCCGCCGAAGAGGTACGTGTACATCAGCACCATCATGATCGGGAACGCCGTCACGTCGAAGAGCTGCTCCGGTACGTGCTTGATCTTCAGCATGGCCCGCCACCCGAAGGTGAGCGACGCCGACAGCGCGCTCGGCCTCGGCGGCCGCTTCTGGCCGACCAGCAGGGCGGCCAGAGTCTCCGCGTCGGGCGTGGCGAGCGCGGTGTCCTCGGACGACCCTGTCCTGTCGGTCGTGGTGGTCATGCCGCCACTCCTTTCCGGTCCGTGAGCGCGAGGAAGACCTCGTCGAGGCTGGGCTGTCCGAGCGAGAAGTTGTCCACGGTGATCCCGCGGCGGGCCAGCTCCGCGAGGGCGCGTGCGGCCTGTTCGGCCGCGCCCTGTTCGGTGCCGTGTCCGTTGACCCGGGCGGTGAGGGCGACCGGGTCGGGGTCCAGTTGCACGGTGGCGTCGAGCGCGGCGGAGAGCACCCGCTCGGCCTCGGGGCGCTGTTCGGCCTCCCGCAGCCGCAGATGTACGGAGCCGGCGCCGACCGACGCCTTCAGTTCGCCCTTCGTGCCCTCGGCGATGACCTTGCCGTGGTCGATGACCGCGATCCGGGAGGCCAGCTGGTCGGCCTCGTCCAGGTACTGGGTGGTCAGCATCACCGTCGTGCCCTGGGCGACGACGGCCCGCACGATGTCCCACACCTGGTTGCGGCTGCGCGGGTCGAGCCCGGTCGTCGGCTCGTCGAGGAAGAGCAGCTGCGGGGTGTTCAGGATGGACGCGGCGATGTCGATGCGGCGGCGCATGCCGCCCGAGTAGTTCTTCACCTGCTTGCCCGCCGCCTCGCTCAGCCCGAACGCCTCCAGCAACTGGTCGGCGCGGGTACGGGCCGCGGGCCTCGCGTGCCCGAGGAGCCGGGCGAGCAGGACCAGGTTCTCGGTGCCGGTCAGGTCCTCGTCCACCGAGGCGTACTGCCCGGTGAGGCTGACCAGGCCGCGTACGGCGTCGGCGTCCTTCACGACGTCCTTGCCGAAGACCCGGGCCTCGCCGCCGTCCGGGCGCAGGAGCGTCGCCAGCATCCGTACGGTGGTGGTCTTCCCGGCGCCGTTCGGCCCGAGGACGCCGTAGACCGTGCCGGGTGCGACGGCGAGGTCCACGCCGTCGACCGCACGGTTCTCTCCGAAGATCTTCACCAGCCCGTTGGTCTCGATGGCCAGTTCCGTCGTCATGTTCCATTCCTTGTCGGTGCGAGGGGGCGGTAACGCGGCGAAAGCGACCGCCGAGCGCTCCGGCGGCCGCGACCGGCGGTGACGCGGTGCTGATCCCTCCGCGTTCAGTCCTCCCGCGTGTAGTAGACGTAGAAGGCCACGCAGAAGACGCCGGCTCCGACCGACACTCCCATGACGGCGGACCTCACCACGCCGCTATTGGTGAGACTGACCAGAAAACCGATCGCACATGCCGTCAGCGCGCCGAACGCCGCCGCCCGCAGTTCGCGCGGCAGCGCGTGCCGGCAGCGGCCCAGGACGAAGCAGAGCGCGGCGAGAGCCGCTCCGGAGACCAGTCCGAGCACGACCTGCCCGCCGGTGGCCGGACCGCCGTCCCGCTCGATGAACGCCGCGTAGAGACCGAAGATCACACCCAGGGCCAGGGGCAGCGCCCAGGCGAGCGGGCTGTGGTGCCGGGCCGTCCCGCGCGCGCCGGACCCCTGGGGCCCTCGGCTCGGCATGGCTGCGTGTGTGGCCATGGCGCAGTGCTCCTTCCCTCGTCCCCGTCCCCGTCCCCGTTCCTCCAGCGCACACCCGGCCGCCCCGCCCGGCAACTCGACTGGCGTACGGCCCGGGGCGCGGCGTCCCCGTCCGGGATTCCCTGGGCGGGTGCGCACCTACCTCTCCGTGCCCTGTCGGCCGACCGCGCGGACCGGCTGCGCGACACGGTGGGATGGCTGCGGTACTGCGGTGTCCGGTCCGCGATCGGCTCGCTGGTGCTGCTCGTCCTGGCCGTGGGCGCGGTCGTGGCACGGGCGGTGCTGACACGCCGGACGGCCGGGACCCGGTAGGCGGTGCCGGTCGCGTACGAGGGCCGGGCGACCCCGGTTCCGTACGGGGGCGGGGCGCGGAGAGTCCGACGTGCGTTCCCGCGCGGGCCGGGCGACAGTGGGAATCGTGACCGTCGGGGGCGACTGGGAGGTCCTGCCCATGCGAGCCATCGCCGTCAGCGCGTTCCGCGCGGAGCCCGGTCCCGTCGAGGTCCCCAAGCCGGAACCGGCGGCGGGCGAGGTACGGGTGAAGATCGAGTACGCGGCCCTCAACCCGCACGACTGGCAGAGCCCCGACGCCTCCTGGAGTGCAGCGGACCGGCCGGTGTTCCCCCTGGTCATCGGCGTGGACTTCGCGGGCAGGGTCGACATGATCGGCAGTGGCGACAACCCCTTCCGGGTGGGTGACCCGGTACTCGGCCGGGTCGGGACGGCCGTACGGCGAGCGGGCACCTACTGCGAGTACGTCTGCGTACCGCAGGACTCCCCGATCGTCCTGTCCCCCCGGGACCTGGCACCCCGGGACGCCGCCGCGCTCCCCTCGGCGGGGATGGCCGCCGCGCAGCTCCTGAAGGCGGCGGCCGTGCGCCCCGGCGGACGGCTGCTCGTCATCGGGGCGGCGGGCGGCGTCGGAAGCTGTCTGACCCAGCTCGCCGCCGCCCGTGACGTGCGGGTGATCGCGGCGGTACGCGGCGACGAGCGGACCCGGATGGGTGCGCTCGGGGCCACCGCCACCATCGACACGACGGTCTGGGCGGGGGCGCTCGAAGCGGCGGTGCGCGAGACGTGCCCGGACGGCGTCGACGCGCTCGTCGACCTCGTCTCCACCGACCCGGCCTCGTTCGCCGCGCACGCCGCGCTGGTCCGCAGGGGCGGTGTCGCCCTCAGCTCCCGGGGCGCCGCGGGCCCGCCAACCGCCCCCGCGGGGGCCAGGTGCGCCGACTTCCGGCTGATCCCGACAGCCGTCCTGCTCTCCACCCTCGCGAAGGCGAGCGCGAGCGGCGCCCTGAGCGTGCCCATCGACGTCGAGCTCCCGCTGGAGAAGGCCCCGCGGGCACTCGCCGAGAACCGGGCCGGCGGGGCGCGCGGCAAGACGCTCTTCGTTCTCTGACCGCACTCCCCCGATTGAGGAAGACACCATGGGCGACCAGGACATCTTCGACACCATCGACGCGCTGATCGCCGAGGAACGGTCCCTGCGCGACCGCTCCACCGCGAAGATGGGCCTCTCCGACGAGGAGAAGGCACGGCTGCGTACGGTAGAGGTGCGTCTCGACCAGTGCTGGGACCTGCTGCGCCGCCGCCGTGCCCTCAGTGAATTCGGTGAGGACCCGTCGACGGCGGAGGTCAGGCCGGCCGAGGAGGTCGAGAACTACGAGAACTGACTGAGCAGGGACGCACAGGGCGGCGGCACGGGGCCGCGGCGAGGACGTACGGAGGGGCGCGCAGTGGCCGGGGCCGACGCCGGACGGAAGCGCGCGGCACCGCCGCCCTGGCTGCGGAGCGGGCTGCGCCCGCAGCCCACCCCCATCCCCTGGGCGGCCGTCGCCCGCGCCTCCGTGGCCCTGAGCGCCCCGCTCGCCGTGGGCTTCGCCGTCGACCGGCCGGCGTACGGCGCGCTCGTCTCGATGGGCGCGCTGTCCGGTGTCATCGGAGACACCGCCGACGCCTACCGGATGCGCGTCCTGAACATCGCCGTGCCCCAGCTCTTCGGCGCGCTCGGCATGATGCTGGGAATCCTCGTCTTCGACACCGGCTGGGCGGCGGTGGGCGTGCTCACCGTCATCGCCCTGGTCTCCGGGATGATGTCGACGATCGGCGCCGTGGCCTCCGTCTCGGGCCTCCTGCTCCTCCTCAACTCCGTGGTCGGCTCCGGGCTTCCCATGCCCGACCCCTGGTGGCTGGCCCCCTGCTGCTGACGCTCGGCGGCCTGGTGGTGCTCGTCCTGACGCTGCTCGCCTGGCCGCTGCGCGGCAAGCTCCCCGAACGGGTGGCTGTGGCCGGCACCTACCGGGCCGTCGCCGAACTCCTGGCCGCCGCAGGCACGCCCGCGTACGAGGAGCGGCGCCAGACCGTCACCCAGTCGCTCGACGCCTCCTACGATCTGGTCCTGGCGCGCCGGGCGCGCTATCACGGGCGCAGCCCTTCCATGGTGCGGCTGCTGTCCCAGCTCAACGTCGTCATCCCGCTCGTCGAGGCCGCGCCCGCCGTCCATCTGACCCGGCGCCCGCTGCCCGGCCTGATTCCGGCAGCGGTGCGCGCACTGGCGGACGACGTCGAGCTGAGCCGCGAAGGTGAGCCGGTGCTCGACCTGCCGGCCCCCGAATCGCCCGCCACGCGCGCCGTCGACAGTGCCCTGAGGCATGCCGCGGCCGTCGTCCACAAGGCCGAACCCGACCCGTACAACGTCGACGACCGGCTCGGACGCCCCGCCGCGCTCGGCGTACGCGTCCGGCGGGCGGCCCGCGGTGTGCTGTTCTCGGAGAGCTCCTGGCGGTACGGGCTGCGCCTGGCCCTGTGCATCGGCCTCGCCCAGGCGCTCACCTCGCTGATCGCCGTGGAACGGTCCTACTGGGTGGCGCTGACCGTCACGTTCGTCCTCAAGCCGGACTTCGGCTCGGTCTTCTCACGGGCCGTACTGCGCGCGGTCGGCACAGCGGCCGGGCTGGTGATCGCGGCGCCTGTGCTGGCCCAGGTGCCCATCGGCTGGTGGGACGTGCCCGTCATGGTGGTGCTCGCCGCGCTGATCCCGGCGCTCACGGCGAAGGGGTACGCCTTCCAGACGGCGGCGATCACCCCGGTCATCCTGCTGCTCTCGGATCTGCTCAACCACCAGGGCATCGCCCTGGTCCAGCCACGGCTCCTGGACAGCCTGATCGGCTGTGCCATCGTGCTCGTGGCCGGCTATCTGCTCTGGCCGGAGAGCTGGCACACCCGGATCGGGTCCCAGCTGGCGGACGCGGTGACGGACATCGCCGACTACGTGGCCTGCGCCTTCGACGGCCTCGACGCCGACCAGGCGGAACGGGTACGGGCCAGGCGCCGGCTCTACCGCGACCTGTCGGCCGTACGGAGCGAGTTCCAGCGGGCGCTGACGGAACCGCCTCCGGTCGGGGCGCGCGCGGCCGCCTGGTGGCCGCTGGTCGTCGCCGTCGAACGGATCGTGGACACGACGACGGCGGCCCGGGTGCGGGTCAACCACGGGGCGGCGGCGCCCCTGCCCGCCGAGGTGGCCGCGATCGAGCAGCAGTTGCGGGAGCTGTCGGATGGGCTGCGGTCGAGTGAGGAGCTGGTGGAGGTGCGGGCCGAGCTGCCGGGGGACGAGGACAGCGTGCTGGAGCCCCTCCGTCAGGAAGTGGCCGCGGCCAGGGCGATCGCCTCGCCGCAGCCATAGGGTCCCCGGGCGACCTCCCGGCCGGCCGCCGTTTCACGTGAAACAACGCCGAGCGACCGGTCAGCGGGCCGGACCGGGGCCCCGCTCCTGAAGGCGCTCCATCTCACGCCGGTCGCGCTTGGTGGGGCGGCCCGTCCCCCGGTCGCGGACGGGCACCTGGAGCGCGATCTCGCGGGGCGGCGGAGGCGGGCTGTTGTCGACGAAGCACTCGGCGGCCACCGGCGGGCCGACCCGCTTCTTCACGAGCTTGGACACGACCACGATCCGGTCCCGGCCGTCGTGGCGCAGCCGCACCTCGTCGCCGGCGTGCAGCGCCTGCGCGGGCTTGGCCCGGTCACCGTTGACCCGTACGTGTCCCGCCCGGCAGGCGGCCGCGGCCTGCGACCGGGTCTTCGTCAGCCGGACCGACCAGATCCAGACGTCGACGCGGACGCTGCCCTCCGTCTGCGGTGCCTCACCCGAAACCATGGCACCGACTCTAGTGCGGCGTACGCGCGCGAGCGCCGCACAGCTGGACTTCTCGTCCGTCCGTACGGCGCCCGGCGAGGATCGCGGCGGCCGGGACAGGGGCTCGCAGCAGGGAATCAGCGCAGGCCGTCAGGGCCGGAAGTCGCCGATGACCTCGGACATCTTGTAGCTGTACATCTCCCGCTTGCACCCGGGCAGCCGGTGCTCGGGGCGTGCTCACTCAGGGACCAGAGCTGCGGGGCGAGGCCGTCGCCCCGTCCGTGTGCGAGATAGAGATCCTCCGGCCCGAAGGACGACTCCAGGATCTTCGGGTTGCCGACGAGCTGGGTCGTACCGCCGACCTTCTGCGGAGTGGCCTGAAGCAGCCGTCCGTTGTCGTAGGCGTTGCTGCGATGGAAGTACCACACGCCCTCGTACCGCACCACGCCCTGGATCTTGTGCCACAGGTCCTCACCCTTGAAGGTGGCCCCGGTCGGCAGGCCGAACGCGAGGTCGGCGCCGGCTGCGGTCCCCGCGGCGCCCTGGACCGCGGCTGTCAGGGCGGTCATCGGGTAGGTGCCGACCCGGCCGGGGCTGGTGCCTCCGTTGGCGGTGTTGCAGTACTCGCCCAGGATCAGGTGGTCCGTCCCCGTCCGGTCGAGGGAGATGTACGAAGCCTTCGGGCGACCGGTGGCGTAGCACTGGTTGCCGCTGGTGGTGCCGGTGTTCCTGGCCGCCGTGAACTTCAGCGTGGCCACCTGGGGCATGACGTAGCGGTAGCCGTAGCCGTACCAGACGTTGCTCTGGCGGCCGACCCGCTTCTTGTCCACGACGTCGCTGACCAGCCCGTCCGGGGTGGGGTCGTTGACGTCGGCGTTGTTGTCCGGGTTCAGGTCCAGGATCCGGCGCATGTCGAAGACCCGCATGCCGTTGGAGGTGTCGGCGACGTACAGGTGGTTGCCGTACCAGACCATCCCGCCGGCGTGGATGCCGTTCTGCGCCTTGCAGGCGGTGGTCACACTGGTCGTGCACGTCCCCTCGCGTGCGTGCACCGCGTCGAAGGAGATGTTCTTCCTGGAGTTCACATAGGGCCAGACCAGCAGCGCGTGCCGGTACATCCTGGTGGCCTGGTTGAAGAAGCTGACCCGGACACCCTTCTCGTTGCAGGCGTCGGACGCGGAGTCCTGTACGCAGTTGTCGGCGCCCGCCGCGTAGTCACTGCGGCCGGGGTTCCGGGCGTCGTACGCGGCCACGGCGATCGGCTCCGCGGTGGACGTGCCCCAGTCCTCGTCCTCCTGGGCGTCGGAGACTCCGGTGATGGCCTGCGGCACCCACTCGCTGGAGGTGGCGTCGTCGTTCTGCCAGCAGATGCGGTGGTTCGTCGCGAGATCCGGACCGTGGATACCGGTGGCGCCGCAGTCCCCCTCCCACTCCGAGCGCCGGTTCGCCTGCTCCATGAGCTCGGTGAGGCCCTGCTCGGGCAGGGCCGCGCCGAGCTGGTCCACGAGACGCGTGAGGCTGGAACCCGCCGCCAGGCGGAAGTCCCCCGCCCGGCCCGGGACCGGAGCTCCCCGCACTCCGCCGTCGCCCTGGGCGGACGGCCCGGCGGGGGCGAGGTCGTCCTGCTCGCTCTCGGATTCGTCCTCGAACCCGTCGTCGGGCATTCCCTCGCCGCCCGGCACCGGACCGCCCTCCGCCGTGACCGCCGTACGGGGGACGGCGGGGGCCGCGGTGGCACCGGCGGGCGGGACGAGTGCCGTCAGCACCGCCCCGCCACCACGGCACAGGCCGCGAGACGCGTTCTGCGGGACGGGATTCCCATGGGGGGCCTTCCGTGAGGTACGAGCAGGTCAGAGCAGGCTGACTGACCGTCAGGCCACCGGCGGGACAGGCTAGCAAGATGCCTGGCGGCCGCGTGCGTATCTCTGCACGACGCGCGTCAGCCCCGCACCTCATGGGGCACAGGGCTGATGCGGGGCCGGTCCGGCGGCGGGTGCGGCGTGCGGTCAGACGCCGATGTCCCTGCCGTCCTTGCGCCACACGGCGACGACGGACGGGCGGACGATCTTCCCCGGACCGTCCGGCCAGCTGCTCGCCGGCTTGTCGACGGTGGCGCCGTCGACCTCACCCGGGTGCTGCACGGCGACCAGGACACGGCGGTCCTGGATCACCGGGCCACAGGTCTCCGCGCCGGTCGGGACGGTGAGGAACTGCTTCAGCTCACCGCGCAGTTCACCCTGAGTGGCGACACCGAACAGGCCGTCGTGGGAGCCGAGCTGGTTGCCGTCCGTGGAGATCCACAGGTTCCCGTGGTCGTCGAAGGCCACGTTGTCCGGGCAGGAGATGGGGCTGACCTTCTCCTTGGGGAAGCCGGCGAAGTACGTCGAGGGGTCGTTCGGGTCACCCGCGACGAGGAAGAGCCGCCAGGCGAAGCCGTCGCCCGCCGGGTCGTCCCAGTGCTCCGCCAGCTCAAGGATCTGGCCGTGCTTGTTCAGGTTGCGGGGGTTCGCCTCGTCCGCGCCGGGCTTGCCCGCCTTGCCGCGGTCGGTGTTGTTGGTGAGCGCGACGTAGACACGGCCGGTGCGCGGCGACGGCTCGACGTCCTCGGGGCGGTCCATCTTCGTGGCACCGACCTTGTCACCGGCCAGGCGGGTGAAGACGTACACCTCTTCGGCGGTCATGCCGGGCACGTGCGAGACGCCGTCGGTCGCCAGCGGAATCCAGACACCGCTGCCGTCGAACTCGCCGTCGCTCGGCAGCTTCCCGGTGCCGTCGAACTCGGCGGCCGGGGAGTCACCGGTCAGCTTGGCCACGTACAGCGTGCCCTCGTCCAGCAGCGTCAGGTTGTGCTCGCGGGCGGCCCGGGAGTTCCCCTTCTTCATCCGCTTGCTGGAGACGAACTTGTAGAAGTAGTCGAAGCGTTCGTCATCACCCATGTAGACGACCGGCCGGCCGTCTGAGGTCAGCCGGGGCTGCGCCGCCTCGTGCTTGAAACGGCCGAGCGCGGTCCGCTTGCGCGGGGTGGAATCCGGGTCGAACGGGTCGAGCTCGACGACCCAGCCGTGGCGGTGCGGCTCGTTGGGCTCCTGCGCGACGTCGAAGCGCTTGTCGAACCGCTCCCACTTGCGCTCGGTGGTGCTGGAACCGATGCCGTAGCGCTTGTCGGTGGCGCTGGACCCGTTGGCGAAGTACTGGTTGAAGTTCTCCTCGCCGTGCAGCGTGGTACCCCACGGCGTGGTGCCGCCCGCGCAGTTGTTCAGCGTGCCGAGCACCTTGCGGCCGGACGGGTCGGCGGACGTACGCAGCAGAGGGCTGCCCGCGGCCGGGCCGGTGACCTGGAACTCGCTGGTCGCGGTCAGTCGGCGGTTCAGCGGGTGGCGGCCGACGGCGCCGAGCCTGCCGGTGCGGTGCTCCTCCTGGACCACGACGACGGAGAGCCCGTGCGCCGCCCAGGCGATCTCGACCTGCTCACGGGTGGGATTGGCCGGATCGTAACCACGGAACATGAGGTTCTCGTCCGTGTACTCGTGGTTGGCGACCAGGACCTGGCGACCGCGCTCGCCTCGCAGCGGGAGCAGGGAGAGGAAGTCGACGTTGTACCCGAACTGGCCCGCCTGCGCCTTCGCCGTCTGACGGTCCGGGTCGAACGCGGGGGCGCCACGCAGGATCGGCTCACCCCAGCGGAGCACGATGTTCTGCTCGTAACCCTCCGGGATGGTGACCTTGTCGTTCCTGTTGGGGGCCACGGGCGCGAAGCGCAGCCCGCGGGCGCCCGCGCCGGACGGCTTGTCCGGGTGGTTCGGCGTACGGCCCGGGCCGGCGGGCGCGGCGGCCTCGGCCTGAGGAGCGGCCGGTCCGGCGAGTGCGGCGGTCCCGGCAGCGGCGGCAACGGTCACCACGGCGGCGGCGCGCATCATCGACCGGCGCGACAGGGCACCGGCGATGACATCGCCGGCGTACTCGTTGTCGCTGGTGTTCGGTATCTCCTGGAAGCAGGCGTCACCGCAGCGGTAGCGGCAGGTCAGCCCGGAGCGCCCGCCCGGATGCGAGCTGATGAGCGGCAGCAGATTGCGCACGTGGATTCCCTCCATCTGTGTGTCCTGCGTGACGGTAGGTGCGCAGTCACGCGGTACGAGGGACTCCCGGTGAACGGAGCGTGAAGTCCGGGCCACCGCTGCTGTCGCCGAATGGCCGAAATTCGCCAATGGCTCGGCTGGGGTTCGGTTGAGGCTCAGTTGTCTCCGGGGCGGGCCGTACCGACGAACGGCCGGATCCGGCCGCTAACCTTACGTATCCGCCCTGGTCAGGTATGAATTTCCGCAGGGCGGACATATACCCCACCAAACTCATGCGAAAGGCTTGGCCCATGGGCATTCGGAGCTTGCTGCGCAAGGTGTTCGGCCGCACGGAGCAGGACGGGTCGGCCACGGCCACCGTCCCGCCCCAGGCCGAGCGCACCCAGCCCACGGAGCCGGAGCAGGAGACGACTTCGGCGGCCGAGGCCGCACCGGCCGAGAAGGCGTCGGTGCCGGCCCCGGCCGCCACCTCTGCCTCTGCTTCTTCCACCGCCTCCGCCTCCGGCTCTTCGGCGTCCACGCCGCCCGCGCGGTCCGGTGAGCGGGAGAGCGGGCTGGCCTCGGACCTGGTGGCCGCCGCCTTCGACAAGGCCGCCGCCGCTTCGTCGCCGTCCACGTCCGCCGCGACGCCCACGGTCCCGGCCCAGGGCTCGGGCCCCGACGAGAAGCCGGAGCCTGTCGCCGAGCCGGCGGCCGCCACCGCGAGCGAGCCCGAGCCCGCCGCGAAGCCGGAGCCGATCACGCTCGACCTGGACCCGGAACCGGAGCCGGAAGCGGAACCGGAACCGGAAGCCGCCGCGACCCCGGCGGCCGAGGCGGAACCGACCCCGGAACCCGCCGAGCCTGCCGCCGAGCCGACCACCGAGCCGGCAACGGAAGCAGCCCGTGAGCCCGCCGCCGAGCCGGTGGCCGAGGCCGCCACAGCCGCGCCCGCAGCTGAGGCTCTCCCAGTCACCGCAGTCACCGCCAAGCCCGCCGTCACCCTCGCCCGGGTCAAGGCCCGCGCGCCCCAGCTCGTCGACTCGTACAAGGCCGCGCAGGCCGGGCTCAAGGCCCACGGCCTGACCGGGCTCCGCGCCACCGTCTACCTGGTGCTCGACCGGTCCGGGTCCATGCGGCCGTTCTACGCGGACGGCAGCGCCCAGCACCTCGGTGACCGCGCCCTGGCGCTCGCCGCGCACCTGGACGAGAGCGCCACCGTGCCCGTCGTCTTCTTCTCGACCGACATCGACGGCACCGGGGCCGTCGACCTCACCGCCCACGAGGGCAGGATCGACGAGCTGCACGCCGGGCTCGGCCGCCTCGGACGCACCAACTACCACCGGGCCGTCGAGGAGGTCGTCGCGCACTACGAGAAGTCCGGGGCCACCGGTCCCGCTCTGGTGATCTTCCAGACGGACGGCCCGCCGGACGCCAAGCAGGCCGCCCGCCAGGCGCTGGCCGCCGCGGCGCGGCTGCCGCTCTTCTTCCAGTTCGTCGCCTTCGGTGACGAGGACGCCAAGGGCTTCGACTTCCTGCGCAGGCTCGACGTCGAGAACGCCGCGTTCTTCCACGCCGGACCGGCTCCGCGAGAGGTCCCGGACGCCACGTTCTACCGGGAGATCCTGGCCGCGCTCCCCGCCTGGACGACCGCCCGGGACGTCACCGGCGACTGACCGGCGCCCGGTCCACGCGTTCCCACCGTCACGGCGGTGCCCGCCCCAGCGGCCGGGTACCGCCGTCGTCGTACCCCGCCGCGTTTGTCCGGGCGAGTGGACCAGCCGGGGGCCGTTAGGATTTCGACCATGGCGGCCACTGGAACCGAGAAGCAGGAGTCGAAGGCGTTTTACGTCACGACCCCCATTTACTACGTCAACGACGCTCCTCACCTGGGCCACGCCTACACGACCGTCGCAGGCGACGTGCTCACGCGCTGGCACCGTCAGCGCGGCGAGAAGGTGTGGTTCCTCACCGGCACGGACGAGCACGGCCAGAAGATCATGCGCACGGCCGAGGCGAACGACGTCACCCCGCAGGCATGGTGCGACAAGCTCGTCGAGGAGGCGTGGAAGCCCCTCTGGGAGCACCTGGACATCACGAACGACGACTTCATCCGTACGACGGAGAAGCGGCACACCGACCGTGTGCAGGAGTTCGTGCAGGACCTGTACGACAAGGACCAGATCTACAAGGGCGGGTACGAAGGCCCGTACTGCGTGGGCTGCGAGGAGTACAAGCTTCCGGGCGACCTCATCGAGGCCGAGGACGGCACCAGGCTGTGCCCCGTCCACAAGAGGCCGGTGGAGCTCCTCAAGGAGGAGAACTACTTCTTCAAGCTGAGCGAGTACGGTCCGAAGCTGCTGGAGTTCTACGCGGCCAACCCGGGCTTCATCCAGCCCGAGTCCGCCCGCAACGAGGTGCTGAACTTCGTCCGGCAGGGCCTCCAGGACCTGTCGATCTCCCGCTCGACCTTCGACTGGGGCGTCCCGGTGCCGTGGGACGAGAAGCACGTGATCTACGTGTGGGTCGACGCGCTGCTCAACTACGCGACGGCGGTCGGCTACGGCGCCAACCAGGAGAAGTTCGAGGGCACCTTCCCCGCCGACGTCCACCTGGTCGGCAAGGACATCCTGCGCTTCCACGCCGTCATCTGGCCCGCGATGCTGATGGCGCAAGGTCTGCCGCTGCCCGGCAAGGTCGTCGCCAACGGCTGGCTGATGGTCGGCGGCGAGAAGATGTCCAAGTCGAACCTGACCGGCATCAAGCCGCAGGACCTGACCTCGCACTTCGGTGTGGACGCGTACCGCTGGTACTTCCTGCGCGCGATCGCGTTCGGCAGCGACGGCTCGTTCTCCTGGGAGGACTTCTCCGCCCGCTACACATCCGAGCTCGCCAACGACTACGGCAACCTGGCCTCGCGCCTCGCCGCGATGGTCGGCAAGTACTTCGGCGGGGCGCTTCCGGAGGCCACGGCCGCCGGCGACGCCGAACAGGCCGTGCGGGAGGGCCTGGCCGAGGCCGTCGCCGCCGCCGACCGGAAGATCGGCGAGGAGCTCGACTTCCAGGCCGGCATCCTGGCGATCTTCGACTTCGTGAAGCAGGTCAACGGCTACATCACGGAGCAGGAGCCCTGGAAGGTCGCCAAGGACGCGTCCCCGGAGGGCCAGGCCCGTCTCGCGACGATCCTGTACACCGCCGCCGAGGCGCTGCGCGGTGTGGCCGTCCTGCTGAACCCGGTGATGCCGGAGACCTCGCAGAAGTTGTGGGAGTCCCTGGGCGCCGAGGAGTCCCTGGGCGCGCTGTCCGCCCAGCGGGTGCAGGACGCGGGCACCTGGGGTCTGCTGGCCCCGGGGGCGACGGTGACGAAGGGCGCGGTGCTGTTCCCGCGCCTGGAGGAGAAGCCCGCGTAGTCACTCCGCACGACGGCTGAGGGCCGGGACCGCAGGTGCGGTCCCGGCCCTCTCGTCCGCCGCCGTCCACCGCCGTCCGTCTCATCGGCGGAGGGCCTGCGCGTCCCCCATCACGATCACCGGCTCCTTCGCCGGGTCCAGGGCGCGCAGCAGGTCCTTCATCCGGGCCTCCGGAAGCGAGACGCAGCCCTGGGTCGGGCCGCCGTGGTCGACGTGGAGCCAGATGCCACCGCCCCGGCCCGCGCCGAGCGGTCGCTTCCGGTCGAGGGGGGTGACGCCGGGCGTGCGGTTGTAGTCGATCGCGATGACGTAGTCGAAGGACCCTTCGAGCGACTCCCCGAAGAAGCCCTCCCCGCTCATCGCGAAACGCGGGTGCTCGTCGTACGGGAGGAGGGCTCCCGGGTCGGGAAGCCGGCCGCCCGCGTCGGAGAGGGTGTAGACGCCGACCGGCGACCTGAGGTCACCCGCCACGTGGTGGTCCGTCCAGCCCTCCAGGCCGTTGTGCGCGGGCCAGGGTCCTGCCGCCGCCCGCCAGCCTCCGGCGAGGCCGTCGCGGGCGTACAGGAGGGCGGTGGACCGGTTGGAGTCGCGGTCCTTGCCGCTGACGACGACCGCCTGACGTGCGGTGGCCGGGATCGCGGCCCTGGTACGCGGGCCGAGCCCGGGAATCTCCGCGGGGCGGGGCGCTGCCGTGTGCTTGACGGCCGGCATGGACCGGGGGCCTGTCGCACCGCGGGGATCGGCGGGCGGGGCCGCCGGAGCCGAGCAGCCGGTGAGTGCGAGAAGGAGGAGGAGCGGGGTGGCGAGGAGGGCGTACGGATATCGGGAAGCGGACACGAGGGCTCCAGAGTCCATCGGCTGACGCGTTCTCAGATCGGGTTCTCCGTCGAGCCCACACCTGACACACCCTCGGCCGGGCCATCCGGACCGTACGTGTCGCCCACGATCCCCCGTTCGCGGCATCCGCGCGTGAAACAGCCCCCGGCCGGCAGGCCGGGGGCTGTTTCACGTGGAACATCGACGGGCTACTTCTCCGTCTTGTCCTTCGCGGAGGCGACCGGCTTGCGGAGCTGGATGTTCAGCTCGCGCAGACGGGTCTCGTCCAGCTCGGACGGGGCGCCCATCATGAGGTCCTGGGCGTTGCCGTTGAGCGGGAAGGCGATCGTCTCGCGGATGTTGGGCTCGTCGGCGAGCAACATCACGATGCGGTCGACGCCCGGGGCGATGCCACCGTGCGGCGGGGCGCCGAGACGGAAGGCGCGGAGCATGCCCGCGAACTCCTTCTCGACGGTCTCGGCCTCGTAGCCGGCGATCTCGAACGCCTTGAGCATGACCTCGGGCTCGTGGTTCCGGATGGCGCCGGAGGACAGCTCGATGCCGTTGCAGACGATGTCGTACTGCCACGCCAGGATGTCCAGCGGGTCCTTCTCCTCCAGGTCCCTCATACCGCCCTGCGGCATGGAGAACGGGTTGTGGGAGAAGTCGATCTTCCCGGTCTCCTCGTCCTTCTCGTACATCGGGAAGTCGACGATCCAGCAGAACCGGAAGACGCCCTCCTCGAAGTTGCCGGAGCGCTTGGCGGCCTCGACCCGTACGGCCGACATGATCTTGGAGACCTCGTCGAACTCACCCGCGCCGAAGAAGACCGCGTGGCCGGGGACGAGGGACAGGCGCTCGGTGAGCGTCTTGACGTCCGCCTCGGTCAGGAACTTGGCGATCGGGCCCGCCAGTGTGCCGTCCTCGCCGACCCGGACCCAGGCCAGGCCCTTGGCGCCGTGCTCGACCGCGTACGCGCCGAGGCCGTCGAAGAACTTCCGGGACTGACCGGCGGTGTCCGGGACCGGCAGGGCGCGGACGTGCTTGCCGGCGAACGCCTTGAACTCCGAGTCCGCGAAGACGTCGGAGATGTCGACGAGCTCCAGCTGGGCGCGGAGGTCGGGCTTGTCGTTGCCGTACTTGAGCATCGACTCGCGGAACGGGATGCGCGGGAACGGCGAGGTGACGGGACGGCCGTTGCCGTACTCCGTGAAGAGCTCGGTCATGAGCTTCTCGATCGGCTGGAAGACGTCCTCCTGCTCGACGAACGACATCTCGACGTCGAGCTGGTAGAACTCGCCGGGCGAGCGGTCCGCGCGGGCGTCCTCGTCGCGGAAGCACGGCGCGATCTGGAAGTAGCGGTCGAAGCCGGAGATCATCAGCAGCTGCTTGAACTGCTGGGGGGCCTGCGGCAGCGCGTAGAACTTGCCCGGGTTCAGGCGCGAGGGCACCACGAAGTCGCGGGCGCCCTCGGGGGAGGTGGCTGCGAGGATCGGGGTCGCCATCTCGTTGAAGCCGAGGGCCACCATCTTGGAGCGGATGGAGGCGATGACCGAGGAGCGCAGCATGATGTTGCGGTGCATGCGCTCACGGCGCAGGTCGAGGAAGCGGTACTCCAGACGCCGCTCCTCGTTGACGCCGTCCTCGGCGTTGATCGTGAAGGGCAGCGGGGCCGCCTCGCCCAGGACCTCGACCTCGGTGACCTCGATCTCGATGTCACCGGTCGGGAGCTCGGGGTTGACGTTGTCGGCGCCGCGCGCGGAGACCTTGCCGTCGATCCTGACGACGGTCTCCTTGGTCAGCTTCGACAGGGCGTCGTTGCCGGGGGTGCCGGGGCGGGCGACGAGCTGCACCAGACCGTAGTGGTCGCGCAGATCGATGAAGAGGATGCCACCCAGGTCTCGGCGATTGTGCAGCCAGCCGCTCAGCCGGACGTCGGTGCCGACGTCAGAGGCGCGGAGCTCGCCGCAGGTGTGGGACCTGTACCGATGCATCGTCGTTCATCCAGTCTTAGCGATTCGAGGCGGATCGAGACCGAGGAAGAGAGGGCGGTCTCAGCCACCCCAGGCTACCGCCCGCGTCCGTACCCCGGCATTGCCCTTGCCGTTTCACGGCTTCCCGGACACATCGGGCGCCGGTCCGGGCCGCGAGCCGTGGGCCGGCCGCCCCCGCCCTCGCGGTGGCGGCCTGTGCGCACATCTTCATAAAGTGGGGCAATGCGCACCGAGGAGGTCCTGGCCGCCATCGCGACCGGTTTGTGGCGCTGGGACAACGCGGCCGGGACGGTCACGCTCGACGCGGAGGCGGCCCGGCTCCTCGGTCTGCCCGCCGAGCCCGGTGACTACAGCGAGTCCATGGTGCGTTTCCGGTTCCACCCGGCCGACTGGAACGAGATCTTCGGGGTCGTGCAGCTCGCGGTCGCCGAGGCCACCGTGGCCGAGGCCCGGCTGCGGATCGTGGACGAACAGGGTCTCGTGCTGCGGATCGTGCGCAGCCGGTCGAAGCCGTTCATGCGGCCCGGTGGCGGGGTCGGGGACTACGTACTGATGGGCACCCTCCAGGAGGTCGCCGAACCGCAGCCGGGCTCCGTCGCCGAGCACACGGCCATCACCGGGGACTGGCGCCGCTCCCGTGAGGCGTTCCTGCTGGACGCGGGCCGGGCGCTGGCCGAGGCGCGGTCCACCGAGGAGGTGCTCCGGGTCGCCGCGTCCCTCTCGATGCCCGGGTTCTCGCCTGACGGACTCGCCGTCTTCGGCGTCGCCGGCGAGCGGCTGACGATCATCGGGCACCACGGGCACAAGGTGGGCGACGAGGACCCGTTCGCCGACATGCCCCTGGACACCGACTACCCGGCCGCCGAGGTGGTGCGGACGGGGCGGGCGATCTATCTGCCGTCACCGGACGAGTACCGGCGGCGCTTCCCGGCCACCTGGCCGCTAGCACGCCGCTTCGGACGCCGCTCCTGGGCCTTTCTGCCCCTGGTCGCCTCGGGGCACGTGATGGGCGCCTGGATGGCCGGGTTCGGGCATCCCGTGAGCTTCTCGCCGGACGAGCGCGCCGTACTCACGACGGTCGCCCGGATGCTCGCCCAGGCGCTCGACCGGGCCGGGGCCGCCGAGACGGAACGCGAGCTGTCGCTCGGCCTCCAGCGCTCGATGATGCCCTCCCTCGGGCCCGACATCCCCGGGATGTCGGTGGCCGCGCGCTACATCCCGACCGGCGGCGGGCTCCAGGTCGGCGGCGACTGGTACGACATGATCCCGCTCCCCAACGGCCGTATCGCCCTCGTCATCGGCGACGTGCAGGGCCATGACGTACGGGCCGCCGGGCTCATGGGCCAGCTGCGGATCGCTCTGCGCGCCTACGCGTCCGAGGGGCACCGCCCCGACGCGGTGCTCTCCCGGGCCTCGCGCTTCCTCGCCGGCCTCAGCGAGGAGCCGGGGGGCGGTGGCGACGAGCGGGTCTCCCCGCGCTTCGCGACGTGCCTGTACGCGGAGGCCGACCCGGAGACCGGCACCCTGGACATCGCCCGGGCGGGCCACCCGGACCCGGTCGTCATCAGCGTCGACGGCACGGCGGTGATCCGGCAGACCGCCGGCGGTATGCCGCTGGGCATCGAGGCCGACTCGGACTATCCGACGACCAGGGTCCTCCTGGAGCCCGGTGAGACGATCATGCTCTGCACGGACGGCCTCATCGAGACCGGCGGCCACGACATGGCGACCGGCTGGGACCGGCTCCGGCCGGTCCTGGAGGAGCCGGCCGAGGACCTGGAGAAACTCGCCGACGCCCTGGTGCAGGCCGTGCACGGCCCGACGTCGCACTACACGACCGGTCCCCTCGCCGACCGGCGCGAGGACGACATCGCCGTCCTGGTGCTCCGCCGCGAGGGCCCCACGACCCGTCAGGCGCTCCCGCGCCGTACCGCGATGACCATCGCCCAGGCCGAGCCCGAACGGGTCGCGGCGGCCCGGCAGCAGTTGCGCGAGCTGCTGCACGACTGGGCCGACGCGGACCAGGTCGACTCGGCGGTGCTGATGCTCTCCGAGATGGCGACCAACGTGCTCGTCCACACCGACGGCGACGCGTTCATGGTCGCCCAGGTGAGCGGGGAGCGGGGTGAACGGCGGCTGCGCGTGGAGGTCGCCGACGGGAGCGACGAACTGCCGCACAAGCGGCGCCCCGGGGAGATGGCGTCCAGCGGACGGGGGCTGGTCCTGATGGAGATGCTGGCCGACGCGTGGGGTGTGGACCCGCGGGGCGAGGGGAAGTCGATCTGGTTCGAGCTGCTGGAGGCCCAGGGGCGGCCGGCCCCCTGACCCGGGGGCCCGGGCTTCACTCGCCCGGCGGTCCCGGGGGTGCGCTGTCCGGCTCCGGGCCCGCGTACCCCTTCCTGAGCTCACCGATGACGCCGAAGGCCGCCGCGCACAGCGGCACGGCGAGCAGCATGCCGAGGATGCCCGCGACGCTCGCTCCGGCTGTCAGGGCGATCATGATCATGGCGGGGTGCATCTGGACCGTACGGCTCTGGATCACCGGCTGGAGCACGTGCCCTTCGAGCACCTGCACCGCCAGGACCACCCCGAGGGCCCAGAGGGCGATGACGAGCCCCCGGTCGGCGAGCGCGACCAGGACGGCCACCGCGCCGGAGAGGAACGCCCCGAGGTACGGGATGTACGCCCCGACGAAGACCAGCGCGCCCAGTCCCACCGCCCCGGGGACGCCGAGGATCAGCAGGCCCACGGTGATGCACACGGCGTCGATCAGCGCGATGAACGTGGTGCCCCGCATGAAGCCCTCGACGGCCTCGAAGGCCCGCCGCCCCACGGCCTCCACCAGGTCACCGGTGCCGCGCGGGGCGATCGTGTGCGCGAGGTCCGCGGCCCGGTCGGAGTCGCGCAGGAAGAAGAAGGTGAGCAGCAGGGCCAGCACCCCGGCCGCGGCGAACGAGCCGACCAGGCTGATCCCGCTGAGCAGGCCGCCCGCCGCCCCGGCGCCGAACTTCTCGAAGAGGTTCCTGGCGTTGTCCGCGAGGTCGTCCACGTCCGCGCCGTCCGCGACACCGAAGTGGTCGATGAGCCACTGGCCCGCGTCCTTGAGCGACGCCACGATCTGGCCGCCGGTGTCGATGAGCGCCGTCACGACGATGTACCCGGCGCCGCCGGCCACCGCCACGAGAGCGGCGCAGGTCAGCCCGGCGGCGAGCGAGCGGTTCACCCCGCGCGCGGTCAGCCGGCGGTGGACGGGGCCGAGCAGCGCCGTACCGAGCAGGGCGAGCAGGACGGGCGTGACGGCCGTCTTGAGCACGACGCACAGCCAGACGGCGACCGCGGCGACTCCGGTGACGAGGAGCACGACGCCGCACCACGCGGCCGTCCGGCGCGCAGCGTCGGGGAGGAGAGGCTTCGGGGTCTGCACCCTCCCACCCGATCACGGTGCGGGTACGACGGCCCGCCCGCCCGGGCGTCCGGGTGACGGACCGTCACCCGCACCGCGGCGGGCGGACGGGGTGTCACATGCCGTGGACGGCGGGCACGGTGCCGAGGCGGCCGGCCTGGAAGTCCTCGAACGCCTGCCTGAGCTCGGCCTGGCTGTTCATCACGAACGGCCCGTAGTGCGCCATCGGCTCACGGATCGGGCGCCCGCCGAGCAGGACGATCTCCAGGTCGGGGGTGCTGCCGTCCTGGGACTCGTCGGCCCGGACCGTCAGCGAGGTACCGCTGCCGAAGACGGCGGTCTGCCCCTTGTGGACCGGCCGGCGCTCCGCACCCGCCGTGCCGCGCCCTGCCAGCACGTACGCGAGCGCGTTGAAGTCCTCGCGCCACGGCAGGGTCACCTCGGCGCCGGGGCGGACGGTGGCGTGGATCATGGAGATGGGGGTGTGGGTGATCCCCGGACCCTCGTGCCCGTCGAGCTCCCCCGCGATGACACGGAGCAGCGCGCCGCCGTCCGGTGAGGCGAGCAGCTGGACCTGGCGACCGCGGATGTCCTGGTAGCGGGGGGCCATCATCTTGTCGGCCTTGGGCAGGTTCACCCAGAGCTGGAGGCCGTGGAAGAGGCCGCCGGACATGACGAGGGACTCCGGCGGCGCCTCGATGTGCAGCAGGCCGGAGCCCGCCGTCATCCACTGGGTGTCACCGTTCTCGATGGTCCCGCCGCCGCCGTTGCTGTCCTGGTGGACGAAGGTTCCGTCGATCAGGTACGTCACGGTCTCGAAGCCGCGGTGCGGGTGCCAGGGGGTGCCCTTCGGCTCACCCGCCGCGTACTCCACCTCACCCATCTGGTCCATCATGATGAACGGGTCGAGGTGCTTGTAGCTGATGCCCGCGAAGGCGCGGCGCACGGGGAAGCCCTCCCCCTCGAAGCCGGTGGGCGCGGTCGTGACCGTGAGCACGGGGCGGGCCACGGCGTCGCCCTGGGCCGCGACCTTGGGCAGGCTGAGCGGGTTTTCGACGGTCACTGCGGGCATGGGAGCCACCTCCGGGATTGTCCTGCCTCCAATTTAGTTGAACGATGAACATCTTGCAAGGGCGCGGCATTCCACCCCCGCCCCGGGCAGCACGAAGGCCCGCACCCCGGAGGGTGCGGGCCTACCTGAAGAACCGGGACAGCCCCTAGCCGTACATGCGGCGCATCGCGAAGTCGACCATCTGCTCCACGGCCTTCGCGTCGAAGACCATGCGGTGGTCACCCTCCATGTCCAGGACGAAGCCGTACCCGGTGGGCAGCAGGTCGATCACCTCGGAGCCGGTGATCACGAAGTACTTGGACTCCTTGCCCGCGTACAGGCGCAGCTCCTTCAGCGTCGTGAACATGGGGATCACCGGCTGCTGGGTGTTGTGCAGGGCCAGGAACCCCGGATTGTCCCCGCGCGGGCAGTAGACCTTGGAGGTCGCGAAGATCTGCTGGAAGTCCTCCGCGGAGAGGGAGCCCGTGGTGAAGGCCCGGACCGCGTCCGCCAGGGACGGGGGCGAGGGTTCGGGATAGAGCGGCTGCTCGCCGTAGCCGCCGCCCATCTGCTGCTGCGCGCCCGGGTTCTGGTCATAGCCGTACATGCCGCAAAGAGTAATCGGACACATCATCCCCTTGAGGGGTTGCGTCTTATTACTGACGGGTAGCATCATCGTAGGGGTCGGCTGACACACGTACGCCGGCTCGTCGCCCGACCCTCACCCCTCCCCGGGGCGTTGCGCGCCACTGCTATTGATTACGGAGCCTTCCCATGGGGCACTACAAGTCGAATCTCCGCGACATCGAGTTCAACCTCTTCGAGGTTCTCGGGCGCGACAAGGTGTACGGCACCGGCACGTTCGCCGAGATGGACGTCGACACCGCGAAGACCATCCTCGACGAGATCAACCGCCTCGCGGAGAACGAGCTGGCCGACTCCTTCGCGGACGCCGACCGCAACCCGCCGGTCTTCGACCCGGAGACGAACACCGCTCCGGTCCCCGAGACGTTCCGCAGGTCGTACCAGGCGTTCATGAACTCCGAGTACTGGCGTCTGGGCCTGCCCGAGGAGATCGGCGGCACCACCTCGCCGCGCTCCCTGATCTGGGGTTACGCGGAGCTGCTGCTCGGCTCCAACCCCGCCGTCTGGATGTACTCCTCCGGCCCGGCCTTCGCCGGCATCCTCTTCGACGAGGGCAACGAGGCGCAGAAGAAGATCGCCGAGATCGCCGTCGAGAAGCAGTGGGGCTCGACGATGGTGCTGACCGAGCCCGACGCGGGTTCGGACGTCGGCGCCGGCCGCACGAAGGCCGTCGAGCAGGAGGACGGCTCCTGGCACATCGAGGGTGTCAAGCGCTTCATCACCTCGGGCGAGCACGACATGTCCGAGAACATCCTCCACTACGTGCTGGCACGCCCCGAGGGCGCCGGCCCGGGCACCAAGGGTCTGTCGCTCTACATGGTCCCCAAGTTCCACTTCGACTGGACCACCGGCGAGCTGGGCGAGCGCAACGGCGTGTACGCGACGAACGTCGAGCACAAGATGGGCCTGAAGGCGTCCAACACGTGCGAGATGACGTTCGGTGACCGGCACCCCGCCAAGGGCTGGCTGGTCGGTGACAAGCACGACGGCATCCGCCAGATGTTCCGCATCATCGAGTTCGCCCGCATGATGGTCGGCACGAAGGCCATCGCGACCCTGTCCACGGGGTACCTGAACGCGCTGGAGTACGCCAAGGAGCGCGTCCAGGGCACCGACCTGTCGCAGTTCATGGACAAGACGGCGCCCAAGGTCACCATCACGCACCACCCCGACGTACGCCGCTCGCTCATGACGCAGAAGGCGTACGCGGAGGGCATGCGCTCCCTCGTGCTCTACACCGCCACGGTCCAGGACGCGATCCAGGAGAAGGAGGCCGCGGGCGAGGACGCCAAGGCGCTGCACGGCCTCAACGACCTGCTGCTCCCGATCGTGAAGGGTTACGGCTCCGAGAAGTCCTACGAGCAGCTCGCGCAGTCGCTCCAGACGTTCGGCGGTTCCGGTTACCTCCAGGAGTACCCGGTCGAGCAGTACATCCGGGACGCCAAGATCGACACCCTCTACGAGGGCACGACGGCGATCCAGGGCCAGGACTTCTTCTTCCGGAAGATCGTCCGCGACCAGGGCGCCTCGCTCAACACGCTCTCCGAGGAGATCAAGAAGTTCCTCGCCGAGCACCAGGGCAACGACGACCTCGGCTCCGCGGTCGACTCGCTCGCCAAGGCGGCCGTGGACCTGGAGGCGATCGTCGGCACGATGATCACCGACCTCACCACGACCGGCGAGGACGTCAGGAACATCTACAAGGTGGGTCTCAACACCACCCGCCTGCTGATGGCGTCCGGTGACGTCGTCGTCGGTTACCTGCTGCTCAGGGGCGCGGCCGTGGCCGCCGAGAAGCTGCGGAGCGCCTCCGCCAAGGACGTCGCCTTCTACCAGGGCAAGATCGCCGCCGCGAAGTTCTTCGCCGCGAACGTCCTGCCGGGCGTCGGCGCCGAGCGCGTGCTCGCGGAGACCGTCGACAACTCGCTGATGGAGCTGGACGAGGCCGCGTTCTAGAGCCGCCGTTCCGGAGCAGGGCCCGCCCCCGCCGGGGCGGGCCTTCGCCATGACCGGCCACGGCCGGGGCGGGGACGAGCCGTCCGCGAAGCTCTGGTCCGGCCTCGCTCCGGGCCCTTCTGCTCCGCCTCGTTACAGTGAAGAACATGAGCTCATCCCTCCGCTTCGACCGCGGGCACACCGACGATCTGATGGCCTTCCTGATGGCCAGCCCCTCGCCCTACCACGCGGTGGCGTCCGCCGCGGCGCGGCTGGAGAAGGCCGGTTTCCGGCAGGTCGAGGAGACCGCGGCGTGGGACGCCTCCACCGGGGGGAAGTACGTGCTGCGGGGCGGGGCGATCATCGCCTGGTACGTGCCGGAGGGCGCCGAACCCCACACCCCGTTCCGCATCGCCGGAGCCCACACCGACTCGCCGAACCTGCGGGTCAAGCCGCTGCCCGACTCCGGGTCGTACGGCTGGCGCCAGGTCGCCGTCGAGATCTACGGCGGGACGCTCCTGAACACCTGGCTGGACCGGGACCTGGGCCTCGCGGGCCGGATCTCGCTGCGCGACGGTTCGCACCGGCTGGTCAACATCGACCGGGCCCTCCTGCGCGTACCGCAGCTCGCCGTCCACCTGGACCGGTCCTCCAACACCGAGGGCCTCAAGCTCGACCGGCAGAAGCACATGCAGCCCATCTGGGGACTCGGTGACGTCGAGGAGGGCGGCCTGATCCGCTTCGTCGCCGAGGAGGCGGGCGTCGACGCGGAGGACGTGACCGGCTGGGACCTGATGCCGCACGCCATCGAGCCGCCGTCCTACCTGGGCCGGGACCGGGAGCTGCTGGCCGGGCCCCGGATGGACAACCTGCTCTCCGTGCACGCGGCGACCGCGGCGCTCGCCGCCGTCGCGGGTCTGCCGGACGAGGAGATCCCGTACATCCCGGTGCTCGCCGCGTTCGACCACGAGGAGAACGGCTCGCAGTCCGACACCGGCGCCGACGGCCCGCTACTCGGCACCGTCCTGGAGCGCTCCGTCTTCGCCCGGGGCGGCAGTCTCGATGACCGCGCCCGGGCGATGGCCGGCACCGTCTGCCTCTCCTCCGACACCGGGCACGCGGTGCACCCGAACTACCCGGAGCGTCACGACCCCACGCACCACCCGGTCGCCAACGGCGGACCGATCCTCAAGGTGAACGTCAACATGCGGTACGCGACCGACGGCAGGGGGCGTGCCGTGTTCGCGGCGGCGTGCGAGAAGGCGGGCGTGCCGTGGCAGACGTTCGTCTCCAACAACGCGATGCCGTGCGGTACGACGATCGGACCGATCACCGCCGCCCGCCACGGCATCCAGACCGTGGACATCGGCGTGGCCATCCTGTCGATGCACAGCGCCCGCGAACTGTGCGGCGCCGACGACCCGTACCTGCTGGCCAACGCGCTCACGGCGTTCCTGGCGGGCTGAAACAGGCTGTTACGCCGGGGTGGTCCGGAACCTGCGCCGGTACTCCGTCGGTGTCGTGTCCAGCCTGCGGCGGAAGGCCCTGACCAGGGTGTCGGTGGTGTTGAAGCCACAGGCCGACGCCACCCGTTCGAGGGTGGCGTCGGTGGATTCGAGCTGGTTGCGCGCCATCTCCACGCGGACCGACTCGATGTACGCGTGCGGCGTGGTGCCGAGTTCGCTCTTGAAGATCCGGGTGAGCTGCCGGTCGCTGATGTGGCCGCACGCGGCCAGGTCCGCGACGGTGAGCGCCTCACCGATGTTGCGCATGATGTAGTGCCGCAGGTCCTCGATGCGCCGGGTCGTGGAGACCTGCTCCAGCGGGACGCTGAACTGGCTCTGCCCGCTGGGCCGCTTCAGGTACATCACGAGCTGCCGGGCCACCCGCAGCGCGATGGCCTCGCCCAGGTCGTCGGCGATGAGGGCGAGCGAGAGGTCCAGACAGGCGCTGATCCCCGCACCGGTCCACACGTCCCCCTCCCGGATGAAGATCGGGTCCGCGTCGACCTCGACCAGCGGATGGTCGGCGGCGAGCTGCTGGGCCGTCGACCAGTGGGTGGTGGCGCGCTTGCCGTCGAGGAGTCCGGCGGCGGCGAGGATGTGCGCGCCGACGCAGACGGAGGTGACCCTGCGCGTCCGCCCGGCGAGCTGCGCCACCCGGCGCACCACCGCGGGGTCGGTGAGCGGGTGCACGCGGCCCTCGCCGTCGACCTGTACCGCCCCGGGCACGATGAGGGTGTCGATGCTCCGCACCGACAGGTCGTCGAAGGTGGCGTCGGGAAGGATGCGGACCCCGGCGGCGGTGGTGACCGGGTCCAGGGTCTCGGCGGCGAGGACCACGTCGTAGCCCGCCGCCTCCTCCGTCTCGCGGCGCGCGAGGGAGAACACCTCGGGCGGTCCTGTGACGTCGAGCAGGTCGACGCCTTCGAAGAGGACGATGACGATCAGTCGTTCGACGGTACTCACTGGGCCCCCGGGTTCGGCGAAATCGCATGTCGGTTTCTGCATGCTAGATGACATTGCCGACACGCGGCGTGGGCCATAGCGTCTTCAGTGCAGCCCGCCGCACCGGCGGACCGCCCTCCCCGACACGAAACCCTCAGGTGCCACAGCCATGCCCAGAACCACGCTGCGCCAGCTCAACGGCCTCGACGACACCCCCGCGAAGCTCGCCGACGCCACCCTGATCCTCGTCGACTACCAGAACACCTACACGACCGGCGTGATGGAGCTGGACGGCTGGCAGGCCGCGCTCGACGCCGCCGCGGCTCTCCTGGCGCGGGCCCGCCAGGAGGGCACGAAGGTCATCCACGTCATCAACGACGGTGGCGAAGGCACCCCGTACGACATCCGGGCCGAGATCGGCCGGATTCACCCGAGCGTGGCGCCGGTCGAGGGTGAGCCCGTCGTCGTCAAGCAGGCCCCGGACTCCTTCGTCGGCACCGACCTGGGCGGGCACGTCGACGCCGCGGGGAAGAACGACCTGGTCATCGCCGGGTTCATGACGCACATGTGCGTGGCGTTCACCGCCCAGGGGGCCTTCCTGCGCGGCAACCGGCCCACCGTCGTGGCCGACGCCAGCGCCACCCGTTCCCTGCCCGTCGCGGGCACCGAACTGGACGCCTGCCAGGTGCACTACAGCGCCCTCGCCACCATCGCCGACCTGTACGGGGTCGTCGTCCCCTCCCAGAAGGAGATCTCCTGATGAAGCTGTCGCGTTCCGCCGTCGCCCTGGGTGCCGCCATCGTCCTCGCCGCCACCGCCACCGCGTGCGGCACCGACTCCGAGGCCGCCTCGCGTGAGGACAAGCCGTCCGCCCCCGCCGCCGGGCAGAACGTCGCGAAGGACACGACCACGCTGCGGGAGCTCAACAAGTTCGACGAGACTCCGGCCACGCTCTCCGACGCGACGCTCATCCTCGTCGACTACCAGAACACCTACACCGAGGGCGTGATGGAGCTCGACGGATGGAAGCCGGCGGTGCACAACGCCGAAGCGCTGCTGGTACGGGCCCGCGAGGCCGGCACACCCGTCATCCACATCGTCGACAAGGGGTACGACCTCACGTCGAAGGCGGGGCAGATCATCCCGGCGCTCAAGCCGGCCAAGGGCGAACCCGTCGTCGAGAAGAGCGTCCCCAACGGCTTCCACGGCACCGACCTCGCCGAGCAGGTCAAGAAGGCCGGCCACGAGAACGTCATCATCGCCGGGTTCATGACCAACATGTGCACGCTGTTCACCACCCAGGGCGCGTTCCTCAACGGCAACAAGCCGACCGTGGTCGCCGACGCGTCCGCGACCCGGCCGCTGCCGCTGAACGGCAAGCCGAACGGCGTCCCCGCGCAGCAGGTCCACGAAGCAGCGCTCGCCACCGTCCAGGACCTCTACGGAGTCGTGGTCCCTTCGCAGAAGTCGATCGGCTGACACCAGGCTCCCCCAAGCCCCCCAAGCCCCCCCTTGAACTCCCCCCACTTTCCCCCACACCCCCCACACCGCAAAGGAAGCACGACTCCCACCACGGAAAGACGGGGCAATGGCAACACGCAGAGGATTCCTGGGTACCGCGTCGGCCGTAGGGGCGGCCACGCTGCTCACTTCGGCACAGTCGGCCACCAGCGCGACGGCCGCACCGGCCGCGGGCATCACCGCGACCGACGAGAAGTCGGCCCGGGACGCGATACGCGGCGTCAACACGGCGATGCGCACGAACTACGCGTCCCTGAAGTCGGAACTGGTCAAACAGCTCAGCCCGGTCGTCGTCGTCCAGAACAACGCCGTCGGCGGCCGCTTCACCCTGATCAACGAGGGCAGACAGATCGAGACGGTCGATCCTGTCCCCGAGTACTTCGAACTGGCCAAGTCCATCGCCCACATACCCCTGGGCGTCTACTCGGTGCTGGCGCCCTACCTCAGCGACCAGGTCCCCAACATCACCAACGCGGCGCGCATCGACCCGCACGACCTGGAGATGATCGTCTTCAAGGCGCCGGGCGACAAGGGCTGGATCACCCCGCTGAACGCCTTCCGGGCGACGCTGAACACGGCGTACACGAAGCTGGCCACGGCCAACCTCCCGCTCGACCTGGAGAACTCCTGCGACACGATCCTGCGGGAGGCCATGGCCTTCATCGACAGGTCCGTCAAGGCCCAGACGTTCGACATGGTGTCCTTCAACCGCTTCGCCGCCACCGTCTACCCGGCCATCCGCGTCAACATGACCTTCGCGGCCACCGCGCAGATCAACGGCCTCGAAGCACTGATGAAGCGGTGGCGCACGCTGCTCGGCGAGAAGGCGTGGAGCGACCTGTACGTCACGGTGCTGTCGATCTGGACCACGGCCGAGCTGAACCAGGCGTCCATCATCATCCGGCGCACCATGAACCAGATGAAGGTGGACACCCACCTGATCGACCTGCCGACGGTGGAGACCCCTTCGGACCCGATCTTCGTGGCGCTGGACAACCTGGCACGCATCGTCCAGGACAACCTCGCGGCCGAGATGGTCTTCAACACCGACCTGAAGGTGGCTGACGCCCTCAAGGGCGAGGAGGACCTGCTCTCCGACGAGATCCTCAAGCAGATCGGCGGCACGGCGCCGACCGCACGTACCGCCGCCTTCGGCGGAGCGGCGACCGGTGCCTGCCCGATCACCGGGCGCACCGCGGCAGTGTGATCACCGGGCACCCCGGCCTCCGTGGCCGGGGTGCCCTTCCTCTTCCCGACTGCCCTGCGGGGCATGGCCGTTGCCGTCCGGGGTACGCGACCCGTACACGGGCCCGGAGAATCCGGGCCATCGAGGAGGCAGACTCATGGGACTCGGAGGGTGCATCATCCTCATCGGTGCGGGGGCAGTTCTCGCCTTCGCCACCGACTGGAAAATGGACACCGTCAACGTCGACATGGTCGGCTGGATCATGATGCTCGTCGGCCTCGTCGGGGTCTTCGCGTACGCGAGCATCGCGCGCCGCCGCCGCATGGTCGTGCCACCCACCACGGTCGTGTCGGAGGATGACCGCCGCTACCCGTAAGGGTCCGCGGCACGGCGTACGCGTGCCCGGCCGGGGGCACGTCCCTCCGCTCACCCACGTGCGGGGTCCGGCCGCTCGGCACCGTCTCCCTCGACACACATCCGGGCCCCTGTCCCGCTCGGGCCCGCCGAGCGCCGCAGCCTGCTCACCGCCCTGCTGCCGCGCCGAGATACTTCCGAGCACCGGCTCCCCGAGCGGAGCGTGGGCCCGGACCGGTGGGAAACCCCCGGTCCGGGCTCTCCTGCGCGCCCGTACCCTCCCAGGCGGTGGACAGCGCCGCCCACCGGAAGACGATCAGGCGTCGTCCATGCCCGCGAGCACCAGCGGCAGCCGGGAGACACCGCCCGGGGTCACCCGCAGGGGGACGCCCCAGTCCTGCTGGTGGACATGGCAGGCCGGGTACTCGTTCTCCGGGTCGTCGTCACAGGAGGCCGCCATCGCCGAGACGTGCAGCACGCCCTCGGTGACCCCGTCCGCCAGGACCAGATCGCGGAACAGGTCGGTACCGGGACCCGCGCCCCGGGCCAGCAGCTCCGGCGGGGTCGAGGAGACCAGCAGCCGGGTCGAAGGGCCGTACCGGGTGTCCAGCTTCTGACCGGCCGGCGCCTGGAAGACCACGTCGAGCCTGAGCGCTCCCGGCGCCACCTCGGTGGCCGCCCGCCGGGTCCGGTGGGCCTCGCCCGCCACGCGTACGGCCTCCTCGGGCAGCCGCAGCCGGGTCAGCCGGTGCCGGGCCGACTCCACCACGACCAGATCGCCGTCGACCAGCACCGCGTCGCTCGGCTCCCGCACGTCCGTGGCCAGCGTGGTGACCTCGCCGCTCCCGGGGTCGTACCGCCGCAGGGCGTGGTTGTACGTGTCGCAGACGGCGACGGACCCGTCCGGCAGCGCGGTCACGCCCAGCGGGTGCTGGAAGAGTGCCTGGCCTGCGGCGCCGTCGCGGTGGCCGAAGTCGAAGAGCCCGGTGCCGACCGCGGTGCACACGGAGCCGTCGCTCTCCACGTAGCGCAGCGCGGACGTCTCCGGGTCCGCGACCCACAGGCGTGACCCGTCGACGGAGGTGGCGAGACCGGACGGCTGCGCGAACCACGCCTCGGCTCCGGGCCCGTCGACCAGCCCCTCGTTCGTCGTGCCCGCCTCGACCCGTACGGTCAGCGTGCCCGGGTCGTACGACCACAGCTGGTGCACGCCGGCCATCGCGATCCACAGGCGGTCACCGAACCAGGCGATGTCCCACGGGGAGGAGAGATCGACGTCCCTGGCCGGGCCCTGGTTCGGCGCCCCCTGCCACCACTGGCGCCCGGTCCCGGCGAGCGTGGTCGTCAGCCCCGTCCGGAGATCGAGGGCCCGGATCGCGTGGTTGACCGTGTCGGCGACGGCGATACGCCCATCCGGCAGCACAGCGAGTCCCTGCGGCTCGCTGAACCTGGCCTCATCCGGCCCGCCGTCCACCAGCCCGCGCTCGCCCGAACCGACGTACCGGCGGACGGTCTCGCCGTCCCCGTCCAGCTCCACCAGGCGGTGGCGTGTCGTGTCGGAGACCAGGAAACCGCCGTCCGGGAGCACCAGCGCCTTGCCCGGGAAGCGCAGAGAGGTGGCCACCGGCTCGGGAGCGACGTAGGGACCGTCGCCCCGCCGCAGCGTGCCCTTCTCCCCGTGCTCGGCCTCCAGCTCCTCCACCAGCTTCTCGATGGCGTGCGCGTGCCCCTCACCGGCGTGCTGCGCGACGACGTACCCCTCGGGGTCCACGACCACGAGCGTCGGCCAGGCCCGTACGGCGTACTGCTTCCAGGTGGCCAGCTCGGGATCGTCCAGGACCGGGTGGTGCACCCCGTACCGCTCGACGGCGTCGACGACGGCCTGGTGCTCCGCCTCGTGCACGAACTTCGGCGAGTGCACGCCGATGATCACCACCGTGTCGCGGTGCTTCTCCTCCAGTTCGCGCAGCTCGTCGAGGACATGCAGGCAGTTCACACAGCAGAACGTCCAGAAGTCCAGGATGACAATGCGTCCCCGCAGGTCAGCGAGGGTGTACTGCTTACCGCCTGTGTTGAGCCAGCCACCCTTGCCGATCAGCTCGGGGGCCCGGACGCGCGCACGTGTAGCCATACCGACAGTCAACATCACCACGCCCCGCGCGCATTCCGGCGGGGGGTCGGGGAGCCTGGGGGCATGAGACTTCTCGTACGTGAGCGACTGTTCTCCGTGGGTGACGACTACTGGATCGAGGACGTCGAGGGGCGGAAGGTCTTCCTGGTCGACGGCAAGGCCATGCGGCTGCGGGACACCTTCGAGCTGAAGGACACCCAGGGCCGGGTCCTGATCGAGCTGCGGCAGAAGCTGATCAGTCTGCGGGACACGATGGTCATCGAACGGAACGGCGAGGAGCTGGCCACGGTCAGGCGCAAGCGGCTGTCCCTGCTGCGCAACCACTACCGCGTGACCCTGGTCGACGGCACCGAACTCGACGTCAGCGGACGTGTCCTGGACCGCGAGTTCGCCATCGACTACGACGGGGAGCTGCTCGCCCAGATCTCCCGGCGCTGGCTCACCGTGCGCGACACGTACGGAATCGATGTCGTCCGGGAGGACGCCGACGCGGCCCTGCTCATCGCCGTGGCGATGTGCGTGATCGTGCTCGCGGACAAGGAGCGGTGACCCGGCGTCTGTTTCACGTGAAACAGGCACCGGCCTTCCCATGCGGCAGGCGCCCGCCCCCGAGGGTCAGCGCGGCGGGGCCAGGCCGAGGCGGCGGTCCTTGAGGGCCGGGAACTGGTCCCGGGTGGCGGCGGTCCTGGCCGGGTCGAACTCCACGGTCAGGATCTCCTCGCCCGCCCCCGCCTCGGCCAGCACCTCGCCCCAGGGGTCGACGGCGATGCTGTGCCCGGCCTGCGGGACACCTGCGTGGGTGCCCGCGGTACCCACGGCGAGGACGTACGCCTGGTTCTCGACGGCGCGGGCGCGCGCCAGCAGCGTCCAGTGCGCGCGGCGGCGTTCCGGCCAGCCGGCCGCGACGACCAGGGTCTCGGCGCCCGCGTCGACGAGCCCGCGGAACAGCTCCGGGAAGCGCAGGTCGTAACAGGTGGCGAGGCCCAGTGTGGTCTGCGGGAGGGCGGCCGTGACCAGCTCCTCGCCCGCGCCCATCATGACCGCCTCACCCTCGTCGAAGCCGAAGAGGTGGATCTTGCGGTAGGAGGCCACCCGTTCGCCCTCGGGCGAGAAGACCAGCGAGGTGTTGAAGAGGACGCCGTCCGCCGCCCTTTCGACGAAGGAGCCGGCGTGCAGCCAGACCCCGGCGTCCGCAGCGGCCTTCGCCATCAGCTGGTGCGTGGGTCCTTCGAAGGGTTCGGCCTCGTCCTCGAAAGCGGTGTAGGCGAAGGCTCCGACCGGCCAGAGCTCGGGAAGAACCACCAGGTCCGAGCCTCGCTGGGCGACGATCATCGAAGCCGCGCGGTCCCTGCGGGCATGGACGGATTCGCCTGGTTCTACTGCGATCTGGATGAGGGAGGCGCGCACACTACCACCGTCCTGGCATTCGAGCCGTCAACACGGGCCTACGATCGTCACACGAAAGCACTGCCGGGGTGCCTGCTCGCAGCGTAACTTAGCCAACGAACCTCAACCGCAGACACAGCATCCCGCAGACAGCGCCGTCAGTTCCGGCCAGTACGCCGGTACTACCTGCTCTCCAGCCCATGCACCGCAGAACCGCACGAGGGGTCCCGTGACCGTCCATCCCAGCCTCCAGAACTACGCCGACGCCTGGACCCACTCCATCGAGTCGATATCCGAGCTGGTGAAGCCGCTCGTCGAAGGTGAGTGGAATCGCCGTACGCCGTGCCCCGGCTGGTCGCTGCGCGACATCGTCTCGCACATCATCGGCATGGAGTGCGAACAGCTCGGCGACCCCCGCCCGATCCACACGCTGCCACGCGATCTCTACCACGTGCAGAACGACTTCACCCGGTACATGGAGATGCAGGTCGACGTGCGGCGCCACCACACCGCACCGGAGATGACCTCCGAGCTGGAGTACACCGTCATCCGCCGCGCCCGCCAGCTGCGCAACGAGTCACGTGCCCCCGAGACCATGGTCCGGGCGCCCCTGGGCAAGGAACAGACGCTTGAACGGGCGCTGCACATGCGCGCCTTCGATGTCTGGGTGCACGAGCAGGACCTGCGGGTGACACTGGGTCAGCCGGGCAACCTGGACTCCCCCGGCGCTCTCGTCGCCCGGGACACCCTGCTCGACGCGCTGCCCAAGGTCGTCGCCAAAGACGCGGGCGCCCCCGCCAACTCGGCGGTCGTGCTCGATGTGCACGGCCCCGTCGAGTTCCTGCGCACGGTCCGGGTGGACGCGGACGGCCGCGGTTCGATCGACGGCGCACCCTCCCTCGGGCCGGCCGTGTCGCTGGCGATGGACTGGGAGACCTACTACCGCCTCGCCTGCGGCAGGGTCCGGGCGACCTCGGTCGCGGACCGGATCAAGGTCGACGGCGACCAGGATCTCGGCGCCGCGATCCTGCGCCACTTCGCCGTGACCCCGTAGTTCCTCCGGTCGGCGACGCCCGTCCTCAGGTATGAGACGGGCGCGCCGCCGACCGGGCGTGCCGACGCGTCACGCGGGCACGTGCACGGTCTCGACCCTGCTGACCACATGGTGATCGCGTTCCCTGAGCGCCGCCCTGGCCTTCAGCCGCAGGATCTGGGTGATGCCGAGCGCCTCCAGGACGAAGACGGAGGCGAACGCGATCCGGTAGTCGTCGCCGGTCGCGTCCAGCAGCACACCGACCGCGAAGAGCGTGGTCATCGAGGCGACGAAGCCGCCCATGTTGACGATCCCCGAGGCGGTGCCCTGACGCTCCGGCGGGTTGGCCGGCCGCGCGAAGTCGAACCCGATCATCGACGCGGGGCCGCAGGCGCCGAGCACCAGGCACAGGGTGACCAGCAGCCACATCGGCGCGTGGCCGCCCGGGTGGAAGATCGCCGCGGCCCACAGCAGGGCCGTCAGCGCGACCGTCCCGAGCGCGAGCGGGGCGCGCGCCGTGTGGTGCCGGGCGATGACCTGCCCGTAGACGAGCCCCACCGCCATGTTGGAGAGCACCACCAGCGTGAGCAGCTCACCGGCCCTTCCCCGGCTCAGCCCCTGCGCCTCGACCAGGAACGGCATGCCCCACAGCAGCAGGAAGACCATCGCGGGGAACTGCGTGGTGAAGTGCACCCACATACCGAGGCGGGTTCCGGGCTCACGCCAGGCGGCGGCGATCTGCTTCCGTACGTACGCCGCGCCCGCGTGCTCGGCGGGTGGCGGCTCGTGCCCCTCCGGATGGTCCTTGAGGAAGAGCAGCAGCAACACCAGCACCACCACGCCCGCCGCCGCGCTGCCGACGAAGGTGGCCGTCCAGCCGAAGTCGTTCAGCGCGCGGGCGATGACCAGGGTGGAGACCAGGTTGCCCGCCATCCCGAACAGTGCGGCCACCTGGCCGATCATCGGCCCCCGCCGGGCCGGGAACCACCGACTGCCGAGCCGCAGCACGCTGATGAACGTCATCGCGTCACCGCAGCCGAGCAGTGCGCGCGCGGCCAGCGCCATGCCGTACGAGGGGGAGAGCGCGAAACCGAGCTGGCCGAGGGTGAACAACACGGCCCCGATGGTGAGGACCTTCTTCGTGCCGAGCCGGTCGACCATCAGCCCGACGGGTATCTGCATGCCCGCGTAGACAAGCAGCTGGAGGATGGAGAACGTGGACAGCGCCGAGGCGTTGACGTCGAAGCGGTCGGCGGCGTCGAGTCCGGCGACACCCAGGCTCGTACGGAAGATGATGGCGACGAAGTAGACGGCGACACCGATGCCCCAGATCCGGGCGGCACGCCGGCCCCCGGGCGGGTCACCGGGCAGGGAGAGAGCGGGGGCGGCCCCGGAGCTCACCGGTCCTCACCCCGCACCAGCACCTTGACCCGGCTGACGTGGCGCCGTACGACCTGGGCGGCACCGTCCGCGTCACCGGCCCTGATGGCGTCCAGCAGCTCCCCGTGCTCGGTGATGTTGGCGGCGATCCTGCCCGGGTGCGCCTCCAGCACGGCGACGCCCATCCGCAGCTGCCGGTCGCGCAGCTGGTCGTAGAGGCGCGACAGGATCTCGTTGCCCGCGTTGCGCACGATCTCGGCGTGGAAGCAGCGGTCGCTGACGGCGACGGCAGCCAGGTCACCGGCCTCGGACTTCTGCCGCTGCTCCTCCAGGAGCTCCTCCAGCCGGCGGACGAGCCGCGCCGACGCGGGCACCGCCTTGCGGGCCGCGAACTCCTCGACGAGCAGCCGGGTCTCCACCACGTCCGCGATCTCCTGCGCGGACACGGCGAGGACGAGCGCGCCCTTCTTGGGGTAGAGCTTGATCAGCCCTTCGACCTCCAGCCGCAGCAGCGCCTCGCGCACGGGGGTACGCGACACGCCGACCGCCTCCGCCAGATCGCCTTCGGTGAGGAGCGTCCCGCCCTGGTAACGGCGGTCCAGGACGGCGTCCTTGATGTGGGTGTAGACACGGTCGGCAGCGGGCGGCTGCCTGAGCGAGGTCTTGACCGGGGACGTGGCGGGGACAGCGGGCGCGGCAGGCATGCGCACAGCATAGATACAACATGGACGCATGTGGTGGCGTGTCCGGGATATGGAATCCGGGGCACCCGCCGCCCCTCACCCGACCCCTGCGGAATCACCCCCGAATTCACCCTCGTGGCCGTACATCCATTGCCGCCCGCCAGGAGTCTCACCACCGAGCGGCACCCTTATGTAGCCGCATATCAGGGGCATTTGGAGCGTTCAGTTGAATATCGGCATGAAGCGCGGATACCGCGCAACCGCCACTGCCACCGTGGCCCTCACCGCCGGCGCCGTTCTCGCAGGCAGCGCCTTCGCCACGCAGGCCCAGGCCGCAACACCGCCGAAGCCCACGATCGTCGCCAAGGGCGGCTTCGTGATGAACGACGGCACCGGCAAGACCCTCTTCACCAAGGCTGCGGACACGCGCCGCTCCACCGGCTCCACCACCAAGATCATGACCGCCAAGGTGGTGCTGTCGCAGAAGAATCTGAACCTCGACGCGAAGGTGACGATCCAGAAGGCGTACAGCGACTACATCGTCTCCAAGGGCGCCTCGTCGGCCCGGCTGATCGTGGGCGACAAGGTCTCCGTCCGCCAGCTCCTGTACGGGCTCATGCTGCCCTCCGGCTGCGACGCCGCGTACGCCCTGGCCGACAAGTTCGGCACGGGCACCACGCGTGCGGCCCGGGTGAAGTCGTTCATCGGCAAGATGAACACCACCGCGAAGAGCCTCGGCTTGCAGAACACCAAGTTCGACTCGTTCGACGGCATAGGGAGTGGGAACAACTACTCCACCCCGCGCGACCTGACGAAGATCGCCAGCAGTGCGATGAAGAGCTCCACCTTCCGCGCGATCGTCAAGACGAAGTCGACGAAGCAGAAGGTGACCACGAAGAGCGGCGGATACCGCTACATGGCGTGGACCAACACCAACAGGATGCTCAGCACCTACAGCGGTGCGATCGGCGTGAAGACCGGCTCCGGCCCGACCGCCAAGTACTGCCTGGTCTTCGCCGCGACCCGTAACGGCAAGACGGTGATCGGCACCGTCCTCACCTCCACGTCCGAGACGAACAGGACGGCGGACGCGAAGAAGCTCCTGGACTACGGCTTCAAGCTGTAGCCCTACGGCGCACGACGAAGGGGCCCCGCGTGCGCGGGGCCCCTTTCTCGTCTCCGCACCTACCGGCCGAGCCCACCCCGGAACGCGTCCCACGCGGTGGGGGCGAGGACCAGCACGGGGCCGCCGGGGCGCTTGGAGTCGCGGACGGCTACGGCGCCGGGGATGTTGCGGGCGACTTCGACGCATTCGCCGTTGCCGCTGCTGTAGCTGGACTTGACGAACTCGAAGCTCGGCACGACTACAACTCCTTACGAATACGCCCGATCAGAGCGATGGAATCGCGGGGAGCGAGTCCGTTTCTGGCGATGCGGCCGAACGTGACGTTGTGTCGCGCTGCGTCCTTCTCGCTCTCCAGCCACAGCGTAGACGACGTGGTGTCCATATAAACCACGTCCATCGCACCGGGTTCAGCGAACGATACGACGCTGAAGGCACCGGTCATACCCGGGTGCGAGCCGGCCAGGAAGGGAACAACCTGCACCGTGACATTTGGCTCGGCAGCCGCCTCCGACAAACGCTCCAACTGCGCACGCATCACCTCGCGACCGCCGACCAGTTGCCGCAGGGCACCTTCCGCGACGATCGCCCACAGCGCGAGCGGATTACTGTCCGCGAGACGTGCTTGGCGGGCGACCTTCGCTTCGACGAAGCGCTCGATCTCCTCCGGGTCGTCCCAGTCCGCGTTGCCGACTGCGAGCGCCCTTGCATAGTCCGGCGTCTGAAGCAGGCCGGGCACGAAAGCTCCTTGCCAGGTCCTGACCCCGGTCGCGATGTCTTCGAGCGCCACATACTCGACCAGCGAACGCAACTCCGGGTACTGATTCCACCAGCCCTTCGCCTTGCGGCGTTCCCGGTCCAGCCGGGCCACCTCCAGCAGGCGGCTGACGAGCTTCGCATCCTCAAGACCGTAGAACTCGCAGAGAGTGCGGATGTCCGGGTCCCTCATCGGAACCCAGCCCCGCTCCATCTTCACGATCTTCGAGTTGGTCGCACTGATGACCTGAGCAGCCTGCTGTTGAGTCTTGCCGGACTCGTCTCGCAGGCGCAGCAGCTCGCTACCCAACCTGCGCCCCAGGACAGTTGACGACCGATTGCCTTGCTGAGTCGCTCGATTCACCGGCTCAGTCTCTCTCCTCACGGGGTGGGTCGTCGACCGTCCCCCATTGGGGACAAGTGTCTCCGTTTCAGTTGCGCCCAACCCTGGGGGATCGCTACGTTCAGTACCGAGCCGCTGACACAGCGGTAGCCGCCCGGCGGAAGTGCACCGCCCTGCCCAGGCAGTGGCGATATCGCCACCGCCCGCGAACACCGAGAGGCACGCGTCCATGACCGCAGCCCAGGAGATCCCCGCCCCCGGCCCCCTCGTCCGTGAGGACAGGGTCGACTACACCCCCACCGCTCACAGCGTCACTCTCAGCCGGCACCGGGCCGCTCGGCTCGTCCTCCAGTGGTGCCCCACCTCCGCCGGCCCGACGCCGACGACTGTTACGGGCGAGGGCTCCTGATCGTCGCGCAGCTCGCCGACGACTGGGGCGTCGAGCCCCTTACCGTCGGCAAGTCCGTGTTCGCCGAGCTCTCCGTCCGGTGAGGCCCGGACATGCCGGTGAGCCCGTACCGAGAACGTACGGACCCACCGCGAACGCGTACCGCCCAAGGGCATTACCCCCAGGTGATCAGCCGCTTCGGCTGTTCCAGGATGGCCGCGACGTCCGCGAGCACCTTGGAGCCGAGCTCGCCGTCCACCAGGCGGTGGTCGAACGACAGCGCCAGGGTGGTCACCTGGCGGGGCTTCACCTTGCCCTTGTGGACCCACGGCTGGAGCTTGATCGAACCGACCGCGAGGATCGCGGACTCGCCCGGGTTCAGGATCGGCGTTCCCGTGTCGACGCCGAACACGCCGACGTTGGTGATCGTCACGGTGCCGCCCGCCATCGCGGCGGGAGAGGTCCTGCCCTCACGCGCGGTGGCGACCAGTTCGCCGAGCGAGGCGGCCAGCTGGGGCAGGGTCTGCTCGTGCGCGTCCTTGATGTTCGGCACGATCAGGCCGCGCGGCGTGGCGGCGGCGATGCCCAGATTCACGTAGTGCTTCTGGACGATCTCCTGGTTGGCCTCGTCCCAGGCGGCGTTGACCTCGGGATTCCGCTTGATCGCGACCAGGAGGGCCTTGGCGATGATCAGGAGCGGGTTGACCCGCACCCCCGCCATGTCCTTGTCCTCCTTGAGCTGCGCCACCAGCTTCATCGTGCGCGTCACGTCGACGGTCACGAACTCGGTGACGTGCGGAGCCGTGAAGGCACTGCCCACCATCGCCTGCGCGATGGCCTTGCGTACGCCCTTGACCGGGATACGCGTCTCCCGGGCACCCGGGACGGCCGCGACGGTGGGCACCTGCGCGGACGGGGCGGCCGCGGGCTCCGGCGCGGGGGCCGCCGCCGGCTCACCGGCCGTCACCGGTGCGGCCGCCGCGTGGACGTCCTCACGGGTGATGACGCCGTCCTTGCCGGTCGGCGTGACCGTCGCCAGGTCGATGCCCAGGTCCTTGGCCAGCTTGCGGACGGGCGGCTTGGCGAGCGGGCGGGTCTCCGGGGCCACGCTGCCGTGGCCGTTGAGCTCGCCCTGTATCGCGGCGGCGGCCTGCTGAGCGACCTCAGCGCCCTTGCGCGGGCGCCGCTTGGTGGAGGACTCGGCCACTCCGTAGCCCACCAGGACCGGCGTACGGGTCTTGGGCGCCTCGGGCGCGGCGGCAGGTTCCGGAGCCGCCACGGGCTCGGCCACCGGCGTTTCGACAGGTCCCTCACCCGGCGCCACGTCCACCGAGATGATCACCTGGCCGACATCGACGGTCGTGCCCTCGGGGAAGCGCAGCTCGTGCACCACGCCGTCGAACGGAATCGGCAGCTCCACCGCCGCCTTGGCCGTCTCGACCTCGCACACGACCTGGCCGTCGGTGACGGTGTCGCCTGGCTTGACATACCACTTGAGGATCTCCGCCTCGGTCAGTCCTTCGCCCACATCGGGCATCTTGAACTCACGGAAGCGAGCAGACGTCTCGGTCATCGTCGTCACGGACCCTCTCCTCAGTACGCCAGCGAGCGGTCGACGGCGTCGAGCACCCGGTCGAGCCCCGGCAGGTACTCGTCCTCGAGCCGGGCCGGCGGATACGGGACGTGGTAGCCACCGACCCGCAGCACCGGTGCTTCGAGATGGTAGAAGCAGCGCTCCGTGATGCGGGCGGCGATCTCCGCGCCCGAGCCGTAGAACACCGGGGCCTCGTGGACGACGACCAGCCGGCCGGTCTTCTCCACCGAGGTCTGGATCGTGTCGAAGTCGATCGGGGACATCGACCGCAGGTCCAGGACCTCGACCGACTTCCCCTCCTCCTGCGCGGCCGCGGCCGCCTCCAGGCAGACCTTCACCATCGGCCCGTACGCGACGAGCGTGAGGTCGGCCCCCGTACGCGCCACCGTCGCCCGGTGCAGCGGTCCGGGAATGGACTCGGTGTCGACCTCGCCCTTGTCCCAGTAGCGCCGCTTCGGCTCGAAGAAGATGATCGGGTCGTCGCTCTGCACGGCCTGCTGCATCATCCAGTACGCGTCGGACGCGTTGGACGGCGATACGACCTTCAGGCCGGCGACGTGCGCGAACAGGGCCTCGGGCGACTCGCTGTGGTGCTCCACCGCGCCGATGCCGCCACCGTACGGAATCCGCACGACGACCGGGAGCTTGATCTTGCCCAGCGCGCGGGCGTGCATCTTCGCGAGCTGCGTGACGATCTGGTCGTACGCGGGGAAGACGAACCCGTCGAACTGGATCTCCACGATCGGCCGGTAGCCGCGCAGGGCCATACCGATCGCCGTACCGACGATCCCGGACTCGGCGAGCGGGGTGTCGATGACCCGGCCCTCACCGAAGTCCTTCTGGAGTCCGTCGGTGATCCGGAAGACACCGCCCAGCTTGCCGACGTCCTCACCCATGATCAGGACCTTCGGGTCCGTGTCGAGGGCGAGGCGCAGCGACTCGTTGAGCGCCTTCGCGATGGACATCTTTTCCACGGCCATGGCTAGTTGCCCTCCTCGGCGGAGTCTGCGAACGATGCCTGGTAGGCGGCGAACTGGGCGCGCTCCTCGTCGACGAGGCTGCTCCCGTCCGCGTAACCGTGCTCGAAGAGCGACATCGGGTCCGGGTCGGGCATCGCCCTGACCGCTTCCCGTACGCGCTTGCCGAGGGTCTCGCTCTCCTCGTCCAGCGCGGTGAAGAACGCCTCGTCGGCGATCTTCTCCCGCTCCAGGTACGTCCGCAGGCGCAGGATCGGGTCCTTGGCCTCCCAGGCCGCCCGCTCCTCGTCCGCCCGGTACTTCGTCGGGTCGTCGGAGGTGGTGTGGGCACCCATCCGGTAGGTGAACGCCTCGACGAGGGTCGGGCCCTCGCCCCTTCGGGCCCGTTCGAGCGCCGACTTCGTGACGGCCAGGCAGGCGAGCACGTCGTTGCCGTCGACCCGGACGCCCGGGAAGCCGTAGCCCTGGGCGCGCTGGTAGAGCGGCACCCGGGTCTGGCGCTCGGTCGGCTCGGAGATCGCCCACTGGTTGTTCTGGCAGAAGAACACCACGGGGGCGTTGTAGACGGCGGAGAAGGTGAACGCCTCCGCGACATCGCCCTGGCTGGAGGCGCCGTCACCGAAGTACGCGATCACGGCGGAGTCCGCGCCGTCCTTGGCGACGCCCATGGCGTAGCCGGTGGCGTGCAGGGTCTGCGAACCGATGACGATCGTGTACAGGTGGAAGTTGTTGGTGTTCGGGTCCCAGCCGCCGTGGTTCACGCCGCGGAACATCCCGAGCAGATTGGTCGGATCGACGCCCCGGCACCAGGCGACACCGTGCTCCCGGTAGGTCGGGAAGACGTAGTCGTCGTCGCGCAGCGCACGGCCGGAGCCGATCTGCGCGGCCTCCTGGCCCAGCAGCGAGGCCCACAGGCCCAGCTCGCCCTGACGCTGGAGCGCGGTGGCCTCGGCGTCGAAACGCCGGGTCAGGACCATGTCCCGGTAGAGACCGCGGATCTCGTCCGCGGTCAGGTCGATCCCGTAGTCCGGGTGCTCGACACGCTCGCCCTCGGGCGTCAGCAGCTGTACGAGTGGGGGCTCGGAACTCTGTGGCGTCTTCGCGGCGCTGGTCCGCTTGCTGCTGCGTCGCGGTCTGCGCGCGGCAGTGCTCTCCACGGTCACGTGCGTGCTCCTCCGTCGGTCCGGCCCCCGGGGTCTGCCGGGAACCAGTGCGGCTCGCCTGTGTCCGGACCCGTGCACGGGGTGGGTGCCGCTCGGCCGGGAACAGGCGTGACAGGTGCCCCGGCGAGCACCCTGTCAAAAGCACGTTACCCAGTGCATCGCATAACTGCGAAACCCTCTCTGACCTGCGATTTTGCTTGGATTTCCAAGTAAATCGAGAAAATCGGGAACTCTCGCTGGTCACAGCACTGGTAACAGCCTTGCAGGCCGCCGGAACAACGGCACGTTATCCCGGCCGACAGCGGCAGGGAAGGGGGGAGTGTGTGAGACTGCGTTTGTGCGCGAAGATGGAAAAATCACCGTATTTCTGTTGGACGACCACGAAGTGGTCCGCCGCGGAGTGCATGAACTGCTCTCCTCCGAAGCCGATATCGAGGTGGTCGGAGAGGCGGGCACGGCGGCGGACGCGCTGGTCCGCATCCCCGCGACCCGCCCCGATGTGGCGGTCCTCGACGTACGGCTGCCGGACGGCAGCGGGGTGGAGGTCTGCCGCGAGGTCCGCTCCCAGGACGAGAACATCAAATGCCTGATGCTCACGTCGTACGCCGACGACGAGGCCCTTTTCGACGCGATCATGGCCGGTGCCTCCGGTTACGTACTGAAGGCGATCCGCGGCAACGAACTGCTGAGCGCGGTACGGGACGTGGCGGCCGGCAAATCCCTGCTGGACCCGGCGGCGACCGCCCGGGTGCTGGAGCGGCTGCGGGACGGGCCGAAGGGCAAGGGCGGCGACGAACTGGCCGGCCTCACCGAACAGGAGCGCAAGATCCTCGACCTCATCGGGGAGGGGCTCACCAACCGGGTGATCGGCGAACGCCTCCACCTCGCCGAGAAGACCATCAAGAACTACGTGTCCAGCCTGCTGGCCAAGCTCGGCATGGAGCGCCGCTCCCAGGCCGCGGCCTACGTGGCCCGCCTCCAGGCCGAACGGCGCTGAGCGCCCCTCTCCGCCACGTCTTGCCCCGCGGCTCCGGGTGGCGACGGGACTTTGGTCCCGCGCCAACCGGGGCCGCGGACCCTTACCCGGCCCCTACGGCTGGCGGACAGTGGACGCATGGCCTCTGAGGAACTCCGCGCGATCGAGCTGCTCGGCCGGGTGCCGTACGGGCGCCTGGCGACAAGCAGGCGGGCGCTTCCCATCCTGGCCGTGGCCCGTCACGTCGTCACGGAGGACCAGGTGCTCCTGCGGCTGCACCGGGGGCTCGGCCACCACGAGTCGTGCGACGGGACCGTCATCGCGTACGGGGCCGACAACTTCAACACCGCGGCCGACCGCGGCGACGACCCCTGGTCCGTGCAGTTCACCGGCCCGGCCGAGATCGCCCATCCCTGTCCCGAGCAGCAGGAACTCTTCGGCCCCGCGCCCCTCACCGCCAATGGCGAACCCTTCGATCCGGTCTATCTCCGGCTCGAACCCCACTTCGTCACCTTGCACACCTTGGGCTTCCACGCAACTCAGCGAACCGGCCACACAGAGTGATCTAGCATTTGGTAAGTGCCGCGCTCATATGCAACCCGTCCACCTGTTCCCCCGGTCGGCGAGGTGCTGCGCCGCTACCCCGGCGCCGGTGAGCCGCTGGCCTGCGAGCCCCTCACCAAGGGCCTCCTCAACCACGGCTACCGCGTATCCACCACGCGGGGCGCGTACTTCCTCAAGCACCACCTGGACAAGCACCATCTCGACGACGCCACGGGCGACCGCGCCACGATCGTCCGCCAGCACCGGGCCACCCAGCGGCTCCACTCCCTCGGCGTGCCCGTCGCCCCGCCGCTCGCGGACACGGAGGGTGACACGGTGACGGTGATCGACGGCCGCTGCTACGCCCTGCACCCCTGGGTGGACGGCCTCCACCGGGTGGGCGCCGAGCTGACGGCCGCCCAGTCCCGGCGGCTGGGTGCCCTGCTCGGAGCCGTACACACCGCTCTGGAGCAGGTCATGGGGCCGGGCAGCGGGCTGCCGCCCCGGCCCGGATACCGGAGCCCCGACCCCGCGGAGACCTTCGAACTGATCGACGAACTGCTGGCCGCCGCCCGCGGGACGCGCCCCCGGGACGCCTTCGACGAACTGGCCGTACACCGTCTCGTCGAGCGCCGCGCCCTGCTCGAACAGCACGCCCACCGCAGGCCGCCCACCCCGGACGGACCGGCCACCGGATGGGTGCACGGCGACTTCCATCCGCTGAACCTGCTCTACCGGGGCGCCGACCCGGTCGCGATCGTCGACTGGGACCGGCTCGGCGTGCAGCCGCGCGCGGAGGAGGCGGTGCGGGCGGCGGCGATCTTCTTCGTGCGGCCGGCCGGGGAACTGGACCTGGAGAAGGTGGGAGCCTACGCGCGCGCCTACCGCCGGGCGGCGGGCGCGGGCGCCGCGGAGCTGGCGGCCGCCGTGCACCGGGTCTGGTGGGAACGGCTCAACGACTTCTGGATACTGCGCTGGCGCTACCGTCTGCACGACCGCAGGGCCGACCCGCAGTTCCCCGCGGTGTCGGCCCTGGCGGTGTGGTGGACGCGCGAGTACGAGGCGGTGTGCGAGGCGTTCACGCGGTGAACACCTCGGGCGCCCGGGCGCGGACTCCTTACGGAGTGGCGCCCGCGACGGTGCCGGCGGCGTCGCCGGCACCTTCCGACGCGCCTTCGGCGGCTCCCTCGGTGGTGCCTTCGGTCGTCCCCTCGGTCGTACCCTCGTCGTCGCCCGTGCCGCCCTCGTCCCCGGCGCCGCCGTCGTCACCCGAACCCTCGTCGTCACCCGTGCCGCCCTCGGCGGTGCCCGGTGCGGTGGTGGGCGGCTGCGTGGTCGGCTTTGTGGTCGGCTTGGTGGGCTTCGGAGCGGGAGACCAGGTGTCGGGCTCATCGGTGGGCTGCCACTGGCCGCCCGTGGACGTGTCCGGTGCCTCGGTCTTCTCCGTCGGCTTCTCGGACGGCTTCTGCGTCGTCTTCGACGGGGTGGGCGAGACCGAGGTGGTGGCGGGCACCGGGGCCTTCTTCTTGCCGGGGTCGTCCGCCGCGTTGACGGCGAACGCCACACCGGCCCCGATCGCGACCAGGGCGAGGAGGACGAACAGCCACATCTTGCCGCGGCCTCGTCCGCCGTCGCGCCGGCCGCCGACGTAACCGCCGTCATCGGGGTTGACCGGCGGCAGGATCGGCCCCTGCGAGGTGTCCCCGTGCGCCGGGTAGCCCATCGCGGCCGTACCGCCCACCGGGCCCATCGGCGAGGTGTGACCGGCCTCCCGCGCCTGGACGGGGCCGGTGTTCCACGTACCCGTGTGGCCGCCCTGGACCTGGAGCATCTGCAGGCTGTACTGGACGAGTCCGCGCATCTCCTCGGCGCTCTGGAACCGGTCGTCCGGGTCCTTCGCGAGCGAGCGCATCACCATCCCGTCCAGCTCCGGCGGCACACCGTCCGAGACGTCGGACGGCGGGACGGGGATGTCCTGGACGTGCTGGTAGACCACGGAGAGCGGGGTCTCGCCGGTGAACGGCGGCCGCAGGGCCAGCAGCTCGTAGAGCAGACAGCCGGTGGCGTACAGGTCGGAGCGGTGGTCGACCGCCTTGCCGAGCGCCTGCTCGGGGGAGAGGTACTGGGGTGTGCCCATGACCATGCCGGTCTGGGTCATCGTCGACTGCGCGCCGTGCAGCGCACGGGCGATGCCGAAGTCCATGACCTTGACCGCGCCGGAGTGCGTGATGATCACGTTGGCGGGCTTGATGTCGCGGTGCACGATGCCGTGCTGGTGCGAGTACGCCAGCGCCTCCAGCACACCGGAGACGATGATCAGCGCCTGCTCGGGCGGCGGGGACTCGGCGTTGAGCAGGAGATCGCGGATGGTGTTGCCCTCGACGAGCTCCATCACGATGTACGGGACGGTCCTGCCGCCCACGACGTCCTCGCCGGAGTCGTACACGGCGACGATCGCATGGTGGTTGAGGCCCGCCACGGACTGGGCCTCGCGCGTGAACCGGGCCTTGGAGACCGGGTCCTCCGCGAGGTCGGAACGGAGCAGTTTCACCGCCACCGTGCGGCCCAGACGGACGTCCTCCGCGGCGTAGACCTCGGCCATCCCGCCGCGGCCGAGCCGGTGGGTCATCCGGTAGCGCCCGTCACCGACCACACCGCCGGTGCCCCAGGAGTCGGTGCCATCCGAAACTCCGCCGCCGTTTGCTTCGGATTCGGGTGCCATCAGTCCTCGCCGTCGTTTCTGTCCGCGCGTCCGCGGGTGTCACGGGTGCCTTGCTGCATTGCCAGGTCACGCTACAGGCTCCGCCCGGCACCCCGGTTCCGTGAGGGACGGGCCATCCAATCGGCTCGCGTGCCGTCGAGGCAAATTACATGCGGTTCCTGTAACGCTTCCGAGACGCTTCCCACGCGTAGGGTCACGGAACGGGCACCCGGCTTGACGTGTCGTACCCCTCGGGCAGACTTGGCCGGAATACGGGATCTTCGCGTCACGGTCACACGGTGCGCGCCGAGGGGGAAGCAAGTCATGAGCCAGGACGGCGCACACGGCGCTCAGGGTCGCTATGCGGGCGGTTCGGTCGCCGGTGGCCGCTACCAGCTGCGCGACCTGCTCGGCGAGGGCGGGATGGCTTCCGTGTACCTCGCGTACGACTCGGCGCTCGACCGTCAGGTCGCGATCAAGACGCTGCACACGGAGCTGGGGCGCGAGCAGTCCTTCCGTGAGCGCTTCAGGCGCGAGGCGCAGGCGGTCGCGAAGCTCCAGCACACCAACATCGTCTCGGTCTTCGACACCGGCGAGGACGAGCTCGGCGGCGCGCTGATGCCGTACATCGTCATGGAGTACGTCGAGGGCCAGCCGCTCGGCTCCGTCCTCCAGGCGGACATCCAGCAGTACGGCGCGATGCCGGCCGACAAGGCGCTCAAGGTGACGGCCGACGTGCTGGCCGCGCTGGAGACCAGCCACGAGATGGGCCTGGTCCACCGGGACATCAAGCCCGGCAACGTGATGATGACCAAGCGCGGCATCGTCAAGGTCATGGACTTCGGCATCGCGCGCGCCATGCAGTCGGGCGTGACGTCGATGACGCAGACCGGCATGGTCGTCGGCACCCCCCAGTACCTCTCGCCCGAGCAGGCCCTGGGGCGCGGGGTGGACGCGCGGTCCGATCTGTACTCGGTCGGCATCATGCTGTTCCAGTTGCTCACGGGGCGGATTCCGTTCGACGCGGACTCGCCGCTGGCCATCGCGTACGCGCATGTGCAGGAGGAGCCGGTCGCCCCGTCGACCATCAACCGCTCGATCACTCCCGCGATGGACGCGCTCGTCGCCCGCGCGCTGAAGAAGAACCCGAACGAGCGCTTCCCGAGCGCAGCGGCGATGCAGGACGAGGTCACCCGCGTGCTGAACGCGGGCGGCCGGTCCGGCGCCCCGGTGATCGTCGGCGGCAGCGGAACCCCGGGGAACAGCGGCGCGGGGGTCGGTTCGGCCGTCTTCCCGCCGGTCGACCAGGTCATGCCTCCGCCGCAGGGCGTGCAGACGCCGTACCAGCCGCAGCCCCACCAGACGCACCAGCCGTACCAGCAGCCCGGTCCGTACGGGCAGACCCCGGCGCCCACCCCGGGCTACGGCTACCCGCAGCCGTACGGGACCCCGGCCCCGCCCGCGCACGGGACCCCGCCGCCGTACACGCTGTCCCCGCAGTCGACGGGCGGCCAGGGCGGCGGCCCGAGGCGGAACATGCCGGTCATCGTGGGTTCGGTCGTGGTCGCGCTCCTCGCGATCGGCGGCCTCATCGCGGCGCTGAACCTGGGCGGCGATGACCCGGACAGCAAGAACGGCGATCCGGGTACCGGGGAGACGGCGGTGGCCGGCGAGCACAAGCCGCCGGAGCGGAACCGGACGATGGACGAGGAGGACTGCACGGACGCCCGCGAGGACTCGGACGACCCGCAGAAGGTGCAGGCGCCGAACTTCATCTACAAGGACGTCCTCTCGGCCAAGGCGTGCGTCAACGCGGCAGGCTGGACGGTCAAGGTCATCGAGGTCCCGGGCAACACGTACGCGGAGGACCAGGTCGTGGACCAGTTCCCGTCCTCCGGTACGGCGATCCCGGAGCGCGGCGCCCACTTCGAACTGAGGATCTCCACGGGCGACCCGGCCTGACGCGGGGGCTGTGGGGGTGCCCGGTTGGGGGCGCGGCCCGGCGCCTCCGCGCAGGTCTTTTCAGCACCCCTTTCGGCGCAGCCCAGGAGCTCCTTCGCCGCTCCTTCGCCTTCGGCGCAGTCCGGAACACCTTCGGCGCCCCCGGGGCGCACGTTCCGGGCGCACTTCTGGCCGCAGGTCCCGGACACCGGACATAGGTGTGGGCACGCTCCCGGCGCCTCCCGACGCACCCCCCGGGATGCCGGACCTCGCGGCCCATGTGACTCTGGGCGCATGGCTCCAGGACTCCTCCCGTCTCGGCGGCCCCGGCCGTCGCGCTGCCTGCTCTGCCTGGCGATGACCGCGGTCGCGGCGCTGGGACCCGTCGGCTGGACGTACGCGGCGGAGCGGCCGCCCGGCGGGGCCGCGCACCGCCCGGCAGTCCCGCTCCTGGCCGGCACGGGTGCGCGCGGACCGCTCGCGCCGGCTCCCCGCTCCGGGGAACTCGCGGGTACGTCCACGAGCGGCCCCTCCGCCCCTGCCACGACCGCTCCCCCGTCCCGCCCCACGGCGCCACCGCCGTGGCTCCACGTACCGGCCCCTGGGCCGTCCGGGCGTCCTTCGGCAACGACCTCCGGTTCGGCGTCGGCCACCCCCTCCGCCCCGACGTCCGCGCCGGCCCCGGCCGCCTCCGGCCGCGCGAAGCCGTCCTCCGGCGTCACGGTTCCGCCCGCCGGCTCGTCGGCGAGCCCCTCCGCTTCGGCCGACGTCTCCCCGCTCGCGGGGAGACCGGCGGGAGCGGGCCGCGCCCGTCCCGGACGTTCGCTCTCGCCGATCGAGATCGCCCGCGCCGACTCCCTCCTCGAAGAGGAGGAGAAGCCGGCGCCGGACCTCGGCGAGGCACTGCCCGAGGATGTCACCCCAGGTGCGTCACCCCGCCCGGCTCCCCAGGCGATGGACGGGCCCGCCGTGCGGCAGGTCCAGGAGGTGTCGCTCGGTGCGGGAATCGCGCTGGTCGGTCTCGGGCTGGGGTTCCTCGCACTGCGGATGCGCCGCGCCCTCTGAGGCGGCACGCGGGCCCGCTCGGCTGTTCCGGTGCTCTGGAAAGTGGTGGATCAACCGTTCCCGGGGGCACCACCGTGGTGTACGGCCCGTGTGCGAGACAATGGCGGCATGGAGATGCCGAGGAATGACCGGTCGCACGATCACCCCCAAGTCCTCGTGGTAGGACAGGATGGAATGGCAATCGGCGGCGGTGACAGTGGCGACGAATCCCGCGAGGTCCCGGTGACGGAAATGGTCGAACAGCCCGCGAAGGTCATGCGCATCGGCAGCATGATCAAGCAACTCCTGGAGGAGGTCAGGGCGGCTCCTCTCGACGAGGCGAGCCGGGTCAGGCTCAAGGAGATCCACGCCAGTTCCGTGAAGGAACTGGAGGACGGGCTGGCGCCGGAACTGGTGGAGGAGCTGGAGCGGCTCTCCCTGCCGTTCACCGAGGAGTCGGTGCCGTCGGAAGCGGAACTGAGGATCGCGCAGGCCCAGCTGGTCGGCTGGCTGGAAGGGCTCTTCCACGGAATCCAGACGGCCCTGTTCGCCCAGCAGATGGCGGCCCGCGCGCAGCTGGAACAGATGCGGCGTGCTCTGCCGCCGGGTTCGGGCCACGAGGACGAGGAAGGCGGCTCGGACCCGCACGGACCGATCAGGTCCGGCCCGTACCTCTAAGCACCACAGGGCCCGGCACATGACGCGATGTCATGTGCCGGGCCCTGCTCGTGTCGGCACTGCGCAGCCGGCATTCAGCAGCCAGCGGCCGGGCGCCTGGCAGGTACGGGCGCCTGGCAGGTACGAAGCGGGCGAAGCCGACCGAGCCGACGGGGCCGACGGGCGGGTCAGGCGGCTGACGGAGCGATCAGAAGCACCTTGCCGATGTGGGTGCTGGATTCCAGCACCCGGTGCGCCTCCGCGGCATCCGTCATCGGTACGGCGCGGTCCACGACCGGCCGGACCACGCCACTGCCGATCAGAGGCCAGACGTGCTCGCGCACAGCCGCGATGATCGCCGCCTTCTCCACGAGCGGGCGCCCTCGCAGGGAGGTGGCCGTGACCGCGGCCCGCTTGTTCAGCAGGGTGCTCAGGTTCAGCTCACTCTTGACGCCGCCCTGAAGGCCGATGATCGCGAGGCGGCCGTTGACGGCGAGTGCCCGCACGTTCCGGTCCAGGTACTTCGCCCCGATGATGTCGAGGATGACGTCGGCGCCCGCGCCGTCCGTGGCCTTGTGGATCTCCTCCACGAAGTCCTGCTCGCGGTAGTCGATGAGGATGTCCGCCCCGAGCTCCGCGCAGCGCGCCAGCTTCTCGGGCCCGCCCGCGGTCACCGCGACACGTGCGCCGACCGCCTTGGCCAGCTGGATGGCCATCGTGCCGATGCCACTGGACCCACCGTGCACCAGCAGGACCTCGCCGGGGCGCAGATGCGCCACCATGAAGACGTTGGACCAGACGGTCGCGGTCACCTCGGGCAGCGCCGCGGCCGTCGTCAGGTCCACACCCTCGGGTACGGGGAGGAGCTGACCGGCGGGCACGGCGACCTTCTCCGCGTAACCGCCTCCGGAGAGCAGTCCGCACACCTCGTCGCCGACCGTCCAGCCCGTGGTCCCGGGGCCGAGCGCCACGACGCGGCCGGCGCACTCCAGGCCGGGGTAGGGGGAGGCGCCGGGCGGCGGGTTGTAGAAGCCCTGCCGCTGCAGCACGTCGGCACGGTTGACCGCGCTGGACGCGACCTCGACGAGGACCTCGCCCTCGCTGGGTACGGGATCGGGCACCTCGGCCCAGACGAGTGCCTCGGGGCCACCGGGTTCGGGGATCGTGATCGCATACATGGCCGCGAGGCTACTCCGTGGGAGGCGTCCCGGCATTCGGCCGACTCACCCGGCCCCCGAATCCCGCCGGCCGGTCCGCTACCGCAGCCCGTTCCCCTGAGGACCGCTCGGCCCCGTGTGGGACGGAGAGGCCCGCACGATCGTGATGAGGCGGTCCGTCAGTTGCAGCGGACTGGCCGCCGGGTCGTCGTAACCGAGCAACCGGTGTCCGCGCAGCACACTGACGACCAGGTCCTCGACCTCGCGCACGTTCTTGCCCACCTCGGCCTTTATCACCGGCCGTTCGATGAGGTCGAGTCCGCTGCCCTGCTGGATCAGGTCCTCCATGACCGTGCCCGCGCTCGGGCTGAGCACGGAGAGACCGAGCAGTCGCCCGGCCGCGCTGGCGCTGGTGATCACCGCGTCGGCGCCGGACTGCCGGAGCAGCGGCGCGTTCTCCTCCTCGCGCACGGCGGCGACGATCTTGGCGCCGCGGTTGAGCTGGCGTGCCGTCAGCGCCACCAGGACGGCGGTGTCGTCGCGCTGGGTGGCGATGATGATCTGACGCGCCTTCTGGATCTCCGCGCGCAGCAGCACATCGCTGCGCGTCGCATCGCCCAGCACGCCCACGAAGCCCTCGGCGTTGGCCGCCTCGATCACTTTCGAAGCCGGGTCGACGACAACGATCTGTTCCTTCTTCAGGCCCGTGCTGCACAGCGTCTGGATCGCGGAACGGCCCTTCGTGCCGAAGCCGACGACCACGGTGTGTTCACGCAAGTTGCTTCTCCAACGGTTCAGCCGGAAGTCCTCGCGGGTCCGTTCCGTCAGGACCTCAAGGGTGGTGCCGACCAGGATGATCAGGAACAGCACGCGCAGGGGCGTCACCAGGAGCACGTTGGTGAGCCGGGCGGCGTCGCCGTACGGGACGATGTCGCCGTAACCGGTGGTCGACAGCGTCACCGTCGCGTAGTAGACGGCGTCGAGGAAGTCGACCCGGTTGTCGGCGTTGTCGTGGTACTCATGGCGGTCCACATAGACGATCAGGACCGTGGCCGCCAGCACCATCAGCGCCATGGCCAGCCGCTTGGCGACCTGTCTCAGCGGCCGGTCCATGATCCGGCGGGGCAGCATCACCCGGGTGGGGACGACATGCTCCTCGGCGCGCCTGGCCATCGCATCCTGGCCGGGAAGTTTCACGTGAAACACCCTTCCGTCCACGGCGTCGCCGAGGCCCACGGCAGATCGAGGATCTCCACCTCGGTGCCGGACCGTACCCCGCCAGGTGGCACCACTGCCAACCCGTCCGCGGCGGCGATCCCCCGGAGCATGGCGGGACCGTTGTAGTGCAGGGGCACGACGTGGTCCAACCCGTCCCCGCGCTCCGCACGATGGACGACGGGAACGAGCCGGGTGTCGTGCGGATGACCCTGCACCTCGTCATGGACGAGCGCCCGGTACGGGGGCTGGGCGGTCCGCCCCGCGATGCCCCTCAGCAGAGGCTCGGCCAGCGTGAGCAGACCGGAGACGGCGGCCAGGGGATTGCCGGGCAGCCCTACGACGTACGGCCCTCGGGGTGCGAGCCGGGCCAGCAGCATGGGGTGGCCGGGGCGGACGCCGACGCCGTCGACCAGCAGCTCGGCGCCGGCTTCGGCGAGCACCGGATGGACGTGATCGACCGGCCCGGCAGCCGTGCCTCCGGTGGTCACGACCAGGTCGGCATCCGAGGTGGTGAGGGCATGGCGCAGCGCGGCGGGGTCGTCGCCGAGCCGGCGGGGCTCGCCGGCCTCCGCACCCAGGGCCCTCAGCCAGGGACCGAGCATGGGGCCGAGCGCGTCCCGGATCAGCCCGTCGTGCGGGAGGCCGGCGGTGAGGAGTTCGTCGCCGAGTACGAGGACGTCGACGCGGGGGCGGGGCACGGCGGCCACGGCGTCGTAGCCGGCAGCGGCGGCCAGCCCCATGACGGCGGGGGTCACCAGGGTGCCGGCGGGCAGGAGCCGGTCCCCGGTCCGGCACTCCTGGCCACGCGGCCTGATGTCCTGCCCCTGAACGACCTCGCGCTGACCGTAGAGGAGCCCCTTGGCTTCGTCGATGTGCGCGTGTTCGCTGCGGATGACGGCCGTGGCGTCCGCCGGGATACGGGCTCCGGTGGCGATCCGGACGGCCTCGCCGTCGGGCAGCGCGGCGGGGGCGCCGTGCCCGGCGAGCAGCCCTTCGCCCCTCTGGACGGCCCACGGTCCCGGCCCTGCGACGACCCAGCCGTCCATGGCGGAGGTGTCGAAGGAGGGGAGATCGGTGAGCGCGTGGAGCGGCTCGGCGAGGACATGTCCGAGCGCCCGGTCGAGGGGGAGCCGGAGCGCGGCCCGTGGAACCTCACGGCCCGCCCGCGCGGCCAGGGCGCGCGCGTCGGCCCATGAGGTCTCCCGCTTCCCCGGACGGCCTGGCTGGTGAGGGCTGTCCGGGCCGCTGGGACCGTCCGGACGACACGGCCCGTCGGAAGGAACAGAGGAAGGACGAACCCGGTTCGGGGCCACAAGAGCCAAAGCCTCCTCAACAGCCCGCTCATCCTCCGCCGCCATCCCGACCATCGGGGCCACACCGGGCGCGGGAGCAGAGGCGGTGGTGGAGGCGTGGGCGGTAGGGACGTGAGTGGTGGGGTCGTGGGCGGAGAGCTTCGCGGTGGGGGCGTCGGCGGTGAGGTTGGACGCGGTGGGGCTGGACGCGGCGCGCTGGCTCGACGCGGCACCGGAGTCCGACGTACCACCGGGGTGGGAGACGGCGCCCGGGACCGCTGCGCCGCCCGCGTGCGACGCGGCGCCCGCAGACCTCACGGAACCGTCCGGCGTCTGCCCGCCGCGCTGGGACCGGGCACCGGAACCGGAGCCTGGTCCCGAACCCTCGGCCCCCTTGGAGCCCGCCGCGAAGCCCTCCGCCCCGAAGCCACCGCCCCCGGGACCGCCCCCGGCACCGCTGCCCCGAACGTCATCGCCACCACCGCCCCCGCGACGCCTGCTCACTGCGGGTCGGCCTCGTTCGTGGCCCCCGCCGCCTCTTCCTCCCACCGGAGGGCGAGGGCGGTGGCCTTGCGGACGGCCTCGGCCACCGCTTCGGCCGATGCCGGGCCGTCACCGCCCCCGGCCCTGGCCGCCGCGTACCCGACCAGGAAGGTGGTCAGAGGCGCGGCGGGCCGGGCGACGCCGTGCGCGGCGTCGCGGGCGAGGTCGAGCAGGAGGCCGGTGTCGACGTCGAGGTCGATGCCGAGTTCGTTCTTGACTGCGGTGATCCATTCGTCCAGCACGGTCCCATGCTCCCTGATACGGGCCCGGGCAGTGGCGATGTCCTCCCAGGTGTCGCAGTCGAAAGAGTCCAGCGGACCGGCGTCGACACGGGCGAGATCCAGCTCGTCCGTCAGCAACCGCAGCGGCAGCCCGGCCGGACTGCCGTGCTCGGTGGCCACGAGCGCGAGTTCCCGGCGCAGCGGCTCGGCCCGGTACACCGCGACCAGCGGCTGGTCCCGCCCGCCGGGATCGGTGCACAGCGCGCCCTCCCGGCCCTCCTGCCCGGCGGCGTCCAGCAGCGCTCCGACAGTGGAGGCCCCGAGAAACGGCAGGTCGGCGGAGAGTACGAGCAGGAACTCCGCCGTCGTGTGCCGGACCCCGGCGCCGAGCGCCGCCAACGGTCCTCCGCCGGCCGGGACTTCCCGCGTCCAGGTCACGGGCCGCCCGGTCGGCCGCCGGCCACCCACCACCACGGTGGTCCCGGCTCCGGCGCACGCCGCGAGAACCCGGTCGAGCAGCGACCGGCCGCCGACAAGGACCCCTGGCTTGTCGGCGCCGCCGAGGCGTCGGGCGGCTCCTCCGGCAAGAACGATGGCGTCATAGGCGGTCATGCCCCGAGTATGCGTGCGGCCCATCTCTGCCGGAGCCTCGGGGACCGGACACTCACCGCACTCCGGTCGCCCCTCCGCACGACGCCGTACGCCCTACGCCCCGCGCCTCCGCACGGCGCCCCGCGCCTCCCCTCCGTCACACGCCATGGCTCACACCGTGCGCAACAGCACCGCCGGCTGTTCCACACAGTCGGCCACATACCGGAGGAACCCGCCCGCCGTACCTCCGTCGCAGACCCGGTGGTCGAACGTCAGCGAGAGCTGGACGACCTGGCGCACGGCCAGTTCACCTCCGTGCACCCATGGCCTGGGCAGAATCCGGCCGACCCCGAGCATCGCCGCCTCCGGGTGGTTGATGATCGGGGTGGAACCGTCCACTCCGAACACCCCGTAGTTGTTCAGCGTGAACGTCCCGCCGGTCAGCTCGGCCGGTGTGAGCCTTCCCGTACGGGCCGCCTCCGTCAGCCGGCCGATCTCGGCGCCGAGCGACTCCACGCTCCGGGACCGCGCGTCACGGACGACCGGCACGACCAGCCCGCGCTCTGTCTGCGCGGCGAACCCGAGATGGATGTCGCGCAGCCGCACGATCTCCCGGGCGGCCGGGTCCACGGTCGAGTTCAGCTCGGGGAACTTCGCCAGGGCCGCCGTACAGATGCGGGCCAGCAGGGCGAGCACCGAGACCTTGGGGCCCGCCGAGGGACCGACGGCGCCGTTCATCGCCGCTCTCGCCGCCATCAGCTCGGTGGCATCGGCGTCCACCCAGCACGTCGCGTCAGGGATCTCGTGTCTGCTGCGCGACAACTTGTCGGCCACCGCGCCGCGCACCCCGCGCAACGGAATGCGCTCATCACCGGCACCGGGCACCGCCTGCGGTGACGAGCCGGCGAGGGCCGGCGTATCCACCACCGCTGCGGCGACCCCGGCCGTCCGCTCCTTCAATTCCCGGATCGCGGCCTCGACATCGGCGCGCAGGATCAGTCCCTCGCGCCCCGATCCCGTCACCTGACGCAGGTCGATGTCGTGCTGCCGGGCAAGCTTCCGTACAAGGGGCGAGACGACGGCCACGGGCCCCCGCACCTCCGCCGTGGCGGGCACCGGCGCGGGCGTCGGCGCAGGCGCAGGCATCGGGGCGGGCGCAGGCGTCGGGGTGGCCGTCGCGGCCCGCGCCGACACCGGCTCGGGCCTGACCCTGCGCCGGCGCGCCGCCGGGGCGCCCGTGCCGTAGCCCACCAGGACGTTGCCGGACGACTCCGCACCGGCCGCGCCGGAACCGGTCGTCCCTGACTCCTCACCGGCTTCCGGCGACCCGACCGCCACCGTCAGCAGCGGTGCTCCGACCGGGAGTTCCGCGCCCTCCTCACCGAACCGCGCGGTCACCACGCCCCCGTAGGGACACGGCACCTCCACCATCGCCTTGGCCGTCTCGACCTCGACGACCGGCTGGTCGATGGCGACGACATCACCGACCTCCACCAGCCAGCGCACGATCTCCGCCTCGGTCAGCCCCTCTCCGAGGTCCGGCAGCTTGAATTCCAGCACCTGGGCCATCAGCTGTCCGCCTCCCACTGCAACCGGGCCACCGCGTCGAGCACCCGGTCCACTCCCGGCAGATGGTGCCGTTCCAGCATCGGCGCCGGATACGGGATGTCGAATCCGGCGACTCTCAGAACCGGCGCCTCCAGATGGTGGAAGCACCTCTCGGTGACCCGGGCGGCGATCTCCCCGCCAGGGCCGCCGAACCCGGCGGACTCGTGGACGACCACGGCCCGCCCCGTACGCCGCACGGACGCGGCAACGGTCTCGTCGTCGAACGGCACCAGTGAGCGCAGATCCACCACTTCGAGGTCCCAGCCCTCGGCGACCGCGGCCTCCGCCGCCTCCAGGCAGACCGGCAGTGACGGCCCGTACGTGATGAGGGTCGCGCTGCGCCCGGTACGGCGTACGACAGCCCTGCCTATCGGCTCGACAGGTGCCGGGGCCTCCGGTGACCAGGCGGCCTTCGACCAGTACAGCCGCTTCGGCTCAAGGAAGATCACCGGGTCGTCGGAGGCGATCGAGGCCCTCAGCAGTCCGTACGCGTCGTCGACCGTGGCCGGGGTGACGACGTGCAGTCCGGGGGTGGCCATGTAGTACGCCTCGGAGGAGTCGCTGTGATGCTCCACGCCGCCGATTCCGCCGCCGTACGGCACCCGCACCGTGATCGGCAGCGGCATGGCGCCGCCGGTCCGGTTACGCATCTTGGCGACATGGCTGATCAGCTGTTCGAACGCCGGATAGGCGAAGGCGTCGAACTGCATCTCCACCACGGGCCGCAGTCCGTACATCGCCATACCGACGGCCGCTCCGAGGATTCCCGCCTCGGCCAGCGGGGTGTCCGTACACCGGTCGTCACCGAACTCCTTGGCCAGTCCGTCGGTGACCCTGAAGACCCCGCCGAGGGTGCCGACGTCCTCCCCGAGGACGTGCACCGAGGGGTCCTCGGCCATCGAGTCGCGCAGCGCACGCCCGAGGGCCTGCGCCATCGTGGCCGGTCTCGGTTTCCCCGTCCGCGTACCGGCAACCGCCGCTGCGGTCGTCATCGCCGTTCCTCCGCGTCGTCGTCGTGCTGGTCGTGCTCGGCCTCCAGCTCGACACGCAGGCGGGCCGCCTGCTCGCGCAGCTGCTCCGTCTGCTCCGCGTAGACGTGCGCGAACAGACTCATCGGGTCCAGCACCGGATCGGCGTTCATCCGCTCGCGCAGTCCGGCGGCCATCACGTCCGCCGCCTCCTTCGCCGCCACGATGCCGTCATCGTCCAGGAGACCGCGCCCGGTCAGCTCCCGCTCCAGGAGCCGGATCGGGTCGTGCGCCCGCCACGCCTCGACCTCGCTGTCCCCCCGGTACCGGGTGGCGTCGTCGGCGTTCGTATGGGCGTCCATGCGGTAGGTGACGGCCTCCACGAGCGTCGGTCCTTCACCACGCCGGGCGCGGGCCACCGCCTCACCGAGGACCTGGTGCACAGCGGCCGCGTCGTTGCCGTCGACCAGCCGGCCGGGCATTCCGTATCCCACGGCCTTGTGGGCCAGGGAGGGCGCCGCCGTCTGCTTGGCAAGCGGGACGGAGATCGCGAAGCCGTTGTTCTGGACGAGGAAGACGACCGGGGCACGCCAGACGGCCGCGAAGTTCAGTGCCTCGTGGAAGTCGCCCTCGCTCGTGCCGCCGTCGCCGACCATGGCGAGCGCGACCACGTCGTCGCCCTTGAGGCGCGCGGCGTGGGCCAGCCCCACCGCGTGCGGCAGCTGGGTGGCGAGCGGGGTGCAGAGCGGGGCGATGCGGTGCTCACGCGGGTCGTATCCGGTGTGCCGGTCGCCGCGCAGGAGGGTCAGCGCCTCGACGGGGTCGAGTCCGCGCGCCACGGCCGCCAGGGTGTCGCGGTAACTGGGGAAGAGCCAGTCCCTCTCCTCCAGCACCAGCGCGGCGGCGATCTCGCACGCCTCCTGCCCGGTGCTCGACGGGTAGACGGCGAGCCGGCCCTGCTTGGTCAGAGCCGTGGCCTGCGCGTTGTACCGGCGGCCGCGCACCAGCTCGGTGTAGAGCCGCAGCAGGAGGGCGGGGTCCGCGTCGGCTGCGGCGTCCGTGCCGAGCACGCGGTACGGCTCGGGGTCCGGGAGCAGCGGTGCCGGATCGGTGAGCGGCTTCCAGGCCGGGGGCGGCGTGGGCCGGTAGGCAGCCGCGCCTGGCAGCTCTTGGACCGTCATGGGAAGCACCTCCTGGCATCGAGGTATATCGAGGAGTGTCGAAATATTTCGATATGTCGAGGGATGGGGAGGCGCGGGTGTGGTGCGCCTCACCTACCGATTGTTCGGTCGCGGAACCATTTTGGCTACAGGCGTCGCCAGCCTGTGGACAAACGGTTCTCCACAGCCTGGGATAGAGGCAGGTCGTCCACAACAGGGAGGCACGGGGAGATGGCGTCTGAACAAATGGCCGAGAGGGGCGAGGAGACCGGGCCCGTGCCGCCCGCCAGGCCGCTCGACGTCATCGACCGCGACATCCTCCGCATCCTTCGGTCGGACGGCCGCGCCTCGATACGTTCGGTCGCCGACCGCGTCCACGTCTCGCGCGCCAACGCCTACTCCCGGATCAACCGGCTCGTGGAGGACGGCGTGATCCGCGGGTTCAGCGCGCGGGTGGACCACGAGCGGGCGGGGCAGGGCGCCTCCGCGTACATCACGCTCAAGATCGTGCAGAACTCGTGGCGCACGGTGCGCGAGCAGTTGCAGGCACTACCGGGAGCCACTCACATCGCGCTGGTCAGCGGCGACTTCGACGTACTGCTTCTGGTCCACACCCCCGACAACCGGGCTCTGCGCGAACTCGTCCTCACCAGGATCCAGGCCATCCCCGAGGTGCTCTCCACCCGGACTCTGCTGGTGTTCGAGGAGACCGATCTCGATCCAGGCCCCACCGAACTCAGCCAGGACCCCGTCAGCGGGTGACCCGCATCCCCTCGAACGCCAGCTGCACCACCGTGTCCGCCAGCTGCTCCGCCTCCGCCGGGCCGCCGGGCTGCGGGCGGTACCACTCGACCAGGGAGTTCACCATCCCGAAGAGCAGCCGAGTGGCCAGGCGTATGTCCACGTCCGCACGGAGATCGCCGTCCGCCACCGCCGCCTTGAGCAGTTCAGAGACCCGCTGGTCGAACTCGCGCCGACGCTCCAGCGCCCACCGCTCGGTCTGGGTGTTGCCCCGGACGCGCAGCAGCAGCGTGACGTAGGGGAGCTCGGTCGTCAGCACCTCGACGGTGCGCCGCGTCACGTACTCGACCCGTTCGATCGTGCGCCCGTCCGTCGCGCCGGACTCCTCCAGGATCGCGAAGAGACCGTCGAGCGCCCGGCTGACAGCCCGCCTCAGCAGCTCCTCCTTGCCACTCACATGGTGGTAGATGGACGACTTGGAGATGCCGGCCGCCTTGGAGAGGTGCTCCATGGAGGTGCCGTCGTAGCCGCGCTCGTTGAAGACACGCACGGCCACGGTGAGGAGCGTCTCAGGCGTGTACGTGTCCCGCTTGGCGGTAGTCATGCCCGCGATCCTCCCCCATGAGTTGTCCACAGGTTTCTCGGGGGCCCTTGCCCCGACCGATCGTTCGGTTACTCTAACTCCGTCCGCCCGTCCCTGCCCAGCTCGATGAGGAGTTGGTCCGTCATGGCCGCCGAGCTCTCCCCCCAGCAGCTGTCCGAGACCCACCGACCGACGCTCGACCAGGCCCTCGACGCCATCGGGACGCGCGCCTACTGGTCCCCGCACCCCGAGCACCCGAAGGCGTACGGCGAGGGCGGCGCCCCCGGCAGCCTCGGTCCGGCCGAGGGCAAGGCCGCGTTCGACGCCGTGCTGAACACCCGGCTCGACCTCGGCCAGCCGGGCACCGACGGATGGACGGGCGGCGAGACCTCGCCGTACGGGCTCGCGCTCGGCGTCGAGTACCCCCACGCCGACCCGGACGTGCTGCTGCCGGCCATGACGGCGGGCATGGGCGCGTGGCGCGAGGCGGGACCGGAGACAAGGGCCCTGGTCTGTCTGGAGATCCTGTCCCGGATCAGTGCCCGCACCCACGAGCTGGCCCTCGCCGTGATGCACACCAGCGGGCAGGCGTTCCTGATGGCGTTCCAGGCAGGCGGCCCGCACGCCCAAGACCGCGGCCTGGAAGCGGTGGCCTACGCGTACGCGGAGCAGGTGCGCACCCCGCTGACCGCCGACTGGTCCAAGCCGCAGGGCAAGCGCGACCCGCTCAAGCTGAGCAAGTCGTTCACAGCGGTGGGCCGCGGCGTCTCGCTGCTGATCGGCTGCAACACCTTCCCGACGTGGAACAGCTACCCGGGCATCTTCGCCTCCCTCGCCACCGGCAATCCGGTCCTGGTCAAGCCGCACCCGCGCGCGGTGCTGCCCCTGGCGCTCACGGTGCGGCTGGCACGCGAGGTCCTCACGGAGGCCGGTTTCGACCCCAACCTGATCGCCCTGGCCGCCGAGCGGCCGCGCGAGGGCATCGCCAAGACCCTGGCGCTGCGCCCCGAGGTCAAGATCATCGACTACACGGGTTCGACCGCCTTCGGTGACTGGCTCGAGGCGAACGCCCGCCAGGCGCAGGTCTACACGGAGAAGGCGGGGGTCAACACGATCGTCATCGACTCCACCGACGACTACCGCGGCATGCTCGCCAACCTGGCGTTCTCGCTCTCGCTCTACAGCGGCCAGATGTGCACCACCCCGCAGAATCTGCTGATCCCCCGCGGGGGCATCACGACGGACGCGGGCGACAAGTCGTACGACGACGTCGTCACGGACATCGCCGCCGCCGTCACCGGCCTCCTCGGCGACGACGCCCGCGCGGGCGCCCTGCTCGGCGCCCTGGTCAACCCGGACGTGAAGGCCAGGGTGGACGGCGCCGCGGAACTGGGCGAGGTGGCGCTGCCGTCGCGGACGGTGGCCAACGCCGACTTCCCCGACGCGGTGGTCCGTACACCGGTCATCGTCAAGCTCGACGGCACCAAGCAGGACGACGGCGCCGCTTACCTGTCGGAATGCTTCGGCCCGGTCTCGTTCGCGGTCGCGGTCGAGTCGACGGCGGACGCGCTGGCCCTGCTGAGGCGCACGGTCCGCGAGAAGGGCGCGATGACGGTCGGCGCGTACACCACGTCCCCCGAGGTCGAGCGGGAGGTGGAGGACGTCTGCTTCGAGGAGGCGGCCCAGCTCTCGCTGAACCTGACCGGCGGGGTGTACGTCAACCAGACGGCGGCGTTCTCGGACTTCCACGGTTCGGGCGGAAACCCCGCGGCGAACGCGGCGTTGTGTGACGGCGCGTTCGTCGCGAACCGCTTCCGGGTGGTGGAGGTCCGCCGCCAGGCATAGGACCCACCGCTCAGCCCTTCCGGAGGACCGGGGGTGGCCCGGGGGCACAACCCCCGGGCCACCCGCCGGCTCAGCCCGCCGTACCCCTGGACCGCGGCCCGGCACCCGAGCCGGGCCCGGCACCCGGTTCGGGCACATCCGCGTACCGCTGTACCCACGCGTGCATCGCGATGGCTGCCGCGGCACCGGCGTTGATCGACCGCGTCGACCCGAACTGCGCGATGGAACACACCATCGACGCGTGATCACGCGCCTCTTCCGTGAGTCCGGGCCCCTCCTGCCCGAAGAGCAGCACACAGCGTCGCGGCAGTACGGTCCGCTCCAGCGGCACCGCTCCGGGAAGGTTGTCGATCCCGATGATCGGCAGCCCCTCGGCCGCCGCCCAGGCGGTCAGGTCGGATGTGTCCGGGTGATGCCGTACGTGCTGGTAGCGATCGGTGACCATCGCCCCCCGGCGGTTCCACCGCCGTCGGCCCACGATGTGGATCTCCTTGGCGAGGAAGGCGTTGGCGGTACGCACCACCGACCCGATATTGAAGTCGTGGCCCCAGTTCTCCACCGCCACGTGGAAGTCGTGCCGCCGCAGGTCGAGATCGGCGACGATCGCCTCCCGCGTCCAGTACCGGTACGCGTCACCGACATTGCGCCGGTCCCCGTGGGCGAGCAGCTCGGGGTCGTACCGCTCGCCCACGGGCCACGGCTGCGGATGCGGCCCGACGCCGATCAGGGACCCGTACCCGTCGTCGTACTGGACCGGTTCGCCCGCCGGGTCGGAGGCCACATCCGGAAGGGGTTCTGTACTGCCGTTCTCGCTGCTCACCCGACGAGCGTATGGCCCCCGCCGCCCTGTGCCCCGGGAGCTCCCCTCAGCCTCATCGGCCCCTCCCCGGCCGGGCGCGGGACCCTGTGGCACACGGCGCGAGAAGAGCCGTTCGCGTGTGAGCGTGACGCGGCCACCCAGCCACACGAGGAACACCGTCGGCAGGAACACCGCGTCCGCGGCGATCATCGCCATCGAGAAGAAGGGCAGTCCGAGCAGCAGAGCGATACCGGCGTGCTCGCCGATCATCGCGACCAGCAGCACGTTCTTCACCCGCCGGTTGAACAGGGTGAACGGGAAGGCGACCTGCACGAGCACCGTGCCGTACGTCAGCACCATCACCAGCAGAGCGCTGGACGCGAGGAGGTCCGACAGTCCGGGCCACGGCGTGAAGTAGTCCAGTTTGAGCGGGTAGTAGAGCGCCGTGCCGTCCTGCCAGCGGGAGCCCTGGATCTTGTACCAGCCCGCGGTCGCGTAGATCAGACAGACCTCCGCCATGATCACGACGAGCGTGGCGTTGTGGGCCAGGTTGGCCAGGACGTCGAGCAGCGTGCGCGGCTCCCCGCCCGGCGCGAAGCGGTTCACGGCCCACCAGACACCGTTGCCCGTCCACAGCAGCCACAGCAGGGCCGGCAGCCACACGGTGCCACCGAGACCGTCCGTGAGTGTGGCCCACAGCAGTACGGGCCCGAGTACGGCCCAGAGGACCGGGCCGGTCACGTCACGCACCGGAGGAGCCCCGTCAGCCACCCGTGCGGCGTCGCGCGCCGCACGCCGCGCGTCCAGCGACCACACCTGCGCGCAGCGGGTGAGCACGAGATAGATCGCCATCAGGTGGATGACGTTGTCACCGCCGTCACCCATGAAGATGCTGCGGTTCTGCAGGGAGAGCACACCGACCATGAAGAGGACGGACATCGTCCGGCTGCGCCAGCCGACCATCAGCAGCGCTGCCGACACCACGGAGAACGCGTACACGCTCTCGAACCACACCGTGCCGTCCGACCACATGAGCACCGTGAAAGCGCCGTTGTTCCCCAGGAGCTCCTCGGCCATGCCCCACTGCCACGGGCCGTCGGGGCCGTACATCTCGTGACGGTGCGGGAACTCGCGGAGCAGGAACAGCATGTACGTGGCCGAGAAGCCGATGCGGATGACAGCGCTCTGGTACGGGCCCAGGGCGGCGGAGGTGACGCGCTGAATGGCGTGGGCGAGCTTGCCGACGGGCCGGGGGCCGGGGTCGCGGGCGGTGCCGTGCCCCGCGGCGGGAGTGCTCACTTGTCCGTCTCCTCGGCCCGCGACGCCCGCGATGCCCGCGCCGGCGCGTCGGCCTCCGGAAGGTCGTCGGAGGTGACGGACCACCAGGGGAGCACACGGTAGTGGGGCCGGGTGCTGATCTTCTCCTCGCTCCAGGGCGGTGCCGGGACGGACCGTACGGAGGAACGAACCTGGATGCGGTCGACCGTGCCGCCGTAGTCGTGCTCACTCAGGCGCAGCATCACGATGCGCCGGACGTAGCGCTCGGAGAGGTCTCCGCGCACGCCGTTGGGACGGTTCTCGCTGTCGTGCGAGTTCAGATAGAAGTCCCAGCCGCGACGGAGCTCGTTCTGGTCGACATGGCTCGGGAGGAGACTGCCGCGTATCGCCTCGCCGTCCTCGCTGGACAGGCTCATCCAGGGGGTGGTGCGGCGGCCCTCGTCACCCGCCACTTCGGCGCGCACGTGCACGGAGACGTTCTGCTGGAGCGGATTGGGGGCGAAGAGCTTCCAGTTCTGCTCGAACTCCGGGTACACCCACTCGTCGATCGCCTCGCCGTGCTGCTTCGTCAGGGTGTTGGACGGTGCGACGTGCAGGAACACCATGGCCAGGTGTACGGCGCCGAGTGCCCCCACGAGCGCCAGCGCCAGGGCTGCGACCACCTGGTACGGCATCGAGAGGCCGGCTATCCCCACTATGCGGGGGCCGGCGGCCCCGGGCAGGTCCTCGCCATCCGGGTAGGCATCCGAGTCCAGCGGGTGACCGTCCTCGGCCTCGTCCGCCGTGTCCGAAGTCGCGCCTCTCCCCGCGTCCTGCTGGGGGGACGGGACCTGCGGCTCTCCGCCGTCCGGACCGCCGCTCGGCTCCTCCGGCCCGTGGCTCACCGCCTCCGGCCAGGCGGCCTTCCGCTCGCTCTCGGCACCCCCGCCGTGCTCCGCAACCATCCCGCCCCGATCCCCGTTGATCACCACTTGGTTATCCACAGGGTTGACACCCTACGGGCCGTCGACTCACCATTGAAGCCATTGAACCGAACGATCGGTCGGTAGGGAGTCCGGGATGGCGGCAGTGACTGCGCACCAGCAGAAGCACGCGGCAGCAGGCATGGCGGACAGGGCACAGGACGCGGCACAGGACCCGGTCCGCGCCGCGGCGTTCGACGCGGCGGTGGCGGCCGACGACCGGATCGAGCCGCGCGACTGGATGCCCGAGGCGTACCGCGCCTCACTGGTCCGCCAGATGGCCCAGCACGCCCACTCGGAGATCATCGGCATGCAGCCGGAGGCCAACTGGATCACGCGCGCGCCCTCACTGCGCCGCAAGGCGATCCTGATGGCCAAGGTCCAGGACGAGGCGGGACACGGGCTCTACCTCTACAGCGCCGCCGAGACCCTGGGCACCAGCCGTGAGGAGCTGCTCGACAAGCTCCACGCCGGGCGCCAGCGCTATTCGTCGATCTTCAACTACCCGACGCTGACCTGGGCGGATGTCGGTGCGATCGGCTGGCTGGTGGACGGCGCCGCGATCACCAACCAGGTGCCGCTCTGCCGCTGCTCCTACGGCCCCTACGCCCGCGCGATGGTCCGGATCTGCAAGGAGGAGTCCTTCCACCAGCGGCAGGGTTACGAGCTGCTGCTCGCCCTCAGCCGGGGGACCCCTGCTCAGCACGAGATGGCGCAGGACGCGGTGAACCGCTGGTGGTGGCCGTCCCTGATGATGTTCGGTCCCCCGGACGAGGCATCGGCCCACTCCGAGCAGTCCATGGCCTGGAAGATCAAGCGGCACTCCAACGACGAGCTGCGCCGACGTTTCGTGGACATCTGCGTCCCCCAGGCCGAAGCGCTCGGGCTCACCCTTCCCGACCCGGACATCCGGTGGAACGAGGAGCTGGGCCGGCACGACTTCGGGGACATCGACTGGACGGAGTTCCAGGAGGTCCTCAAGGGCAACGGGCCCTGCAACGAGCAGCGCCTCGCCCAGCGGCGTACGGCTCACCAAGAGGGCGCCTGGGTCCGCGACGCGGCGGCGGCCTACGCGACGAAGCACGCGACGGGACGGCCCGGATCCACCGGTACGACCACGCAGCCCGGGGAGGCGACGGCATGAGCAGCTCCATCGACTGGCCGCTGTGGGAGGTGTTCGTGCGCTCACGGCGCGGGCTGTCCCACACCCACGCGGGCAGCCTGCACGCCCCGGACGCCGAAATGGCCCTGCGCAACGCGCGCGACCTCTACACCCGCCGCTCCGAAGGCGTCTCCCTCTGGGTGGTCCCGTCGACGGCGATCACGGCCTCCTCGCCGGACGAGAAGGACTCGTTCTTCGAACCGGCCGGTGACAAGCCCTACCGGCATCCCACGTTCTACGAGATCCCGGAAGGGGTGAAGCACCTGTGACCGCGGCCCTCGCCCTCGGCGACGACGCGCTGGTGCTCTCCCACCGGCTGGGGGAGTGGGCAGGCCACGCCCCCGTGCTGGAAGAGGAAGTGGCACTCGCCAACATCGCCCTCGACCTGCTGGGACAGGCCCGTGTGCTGCTCTCCCTCGTCGGCGACGAGGACGAGCTGGCCTATCTACGCGAGGAGCGGGCCTTCCGCAACGTCCAGCTGGTCGAGCAGCCCAACGGCGACTTCGCGCACACCATCGCCCGGCAGCTCTTCTTCTCCGTCTACCAGCACCTGCTGTACGAGCGGCTGGCGGCCGGGGACGGCACGTTCGCGGACCTCGCGGCGAAGGCCGTCAAGGAGGTCGCCTACCACCGCGACCACGCCGAGCAGTGGACCCTGCGCCTCGGCGGCGGGACGGCGGAGAGCCACGAGCGCATGCAGCGCGGACTCGACGCGCTGTGGCGCTTCACCGGCGAACTCTTCCAGCCTGTCGAGGGCACCGGTGTCGAGAGCATCGGCGTCGACTGGCAGGCGCTCCGGGCCGAGTGGCTCGCCGCCGTGACGGATGTGGTGGAACGGGCCACCCTCACCGTCCCGACAGGCCGGCAGTCGGGGGCCTGGCAGGCCGGGGCCGGAAGGCAAGGGCTGCACACGGAGTCCTTCGGCAAGATGATCGCCGAGATGCAGCACCTGCACCGCAGCCACCCGGGGGCGTCATGGTGACCCTGACCGGCCTGGAGGCGGAGCTGTACGGGCTCGCCGGCTCCGTACCCGATCCGGAGCTTCCCGTGCTGACCCTGGAGGAGCTGGGCGTGATCCGGGGTGTCCGGATGGACGGCCCCGACAGCGTCACGGTACGGCTCACGCCGACGTACACGGGCTGCCCGGCGATCGAGGCCATGTCCGCGGACATCGAGCGGGTCCTGCACGACCGCGGGATGAGGGACGTCTCGGTGGTCACCGTCCTCGCCCCGCGTGGTCGACGGACGACATCAGCGACGAGGGGCGGCGCAAGCTCGCGGAGTTCGGCATCGCACCCCCGCGGCCCCAGGGCGGCTCCGGCGGACCGGTGCCCCTGACCCTCGCTGTGCGCTGTCCGCACTGCGGGTCGACCGATACGGAGCTGCTGAGCCGTTTCTCCTCCACCGCGTGCAAGGCGCTGCGCCGCTGCGTGGCCTGCCGCGAACCGTTCGACCACTTCAAGGAGTTGTAGATGTTCCATCCGCTCCGGGTCAGCGCGATCGAACGGATCACGGACGATGCGGTGGCCGTCACCTTCGCCGTGCCGCCCGAACTGCGCGAGACCTTCCGCCACACGCCGGGCCAGCACCTCAACGTGCGGTACAGCCTCGACGGCCAGGAGATCCGCCGGTCCTACTCGATCTGCGCGCCCGCCCTCGACCCACCGGCCGACCCGGTGCTCCGGGTGGGCATCCGCATGGTCGACGGCGGGCGTTCTCCACGTACGCCCTCAAGGAACTGGCCGTCGGGGACCAGGTGGAGGCGATGCCCCGATGGGCCGCTTCGTGCTCCGGCCTCGGCCGGGCTCCTTCGCCGCGATCGTCGGCGGCAGCGGCATCACGCCGGTCCTCTCGATCGCGGGGACCTTGCTGGCCCGCGAACCCCAGGCCCGGTTCTGTCTGATCCGCAGCGACCGGACCGCGGCCTCGACGATGTTCCTCGACGAGGTGGCCGACCTCAAGGACCGCTATCCGGCCCGCTTCCACCTGGTCACCGCGCTCTCCCGGGAGGAGCAGTCGGCCGGTCTCCCATCGGGCCGTCTGGACCGGGAGCGGCTCACCGGCCTGCTGCCGGCCCTGCTCCCCGTCACGGAGATGGACGGCTGGTTCCTCTGCGGGCCGCTCGGTCTCGTCCAGGGGGCGGACAGGGCGTTGCGGGAGCTGGGCGTCGACCGTACCCGTATCCACCAGGAGATCTTCCACGTCGAGGACGGCCCGGCCCCCGCACCTCGGATCGACGCACCCACGGACAGCACCCTCACGGCGACGCTTCACGGCCGCTCCGGGAGCTGGCCGGTGCAGGGCGCGGAATCCCTGCTGGAGACGGTGCTGCGCAGCCGCTCGGACGCCCCGTACGCCTGCAAGGGCGGGGTGTGCGGCACGTGCCGCGCCCACCTCGTCTCGGGCGAGGTGCGGATGGACCGCAACTTCGCCCTGGAGCCGGAGGAGACGGAGGCCGGCTTCGTCCTGGCGTGCCAGTCGCATCCCCTGACCCCGGAGGTGGAGCTCGACTTCGACCGCTGACCGCACCCGGCCGCACCGGCCGCGCGTGGCCGCCACCTACCGCCCCGGCACCGTGAGCCCTGGCCTGTTCCCTGTTCTAGCACTGCCGCCGGACCTGCCGCCGGACCTGTCACCGGACCTGATCGCCAGACCCTGATCGCTCCGGGCGCGGGGCTCGCCCGCGCCGATCTGCTGATCCTCACGCGCGGCGCGCGAGTGCGGCGCCCGAGTGCGGCAACGGCCGGGCTCGGTCGGGTCCCGCTCTGACCAGCGCTCGCCGGGACCGGCAGCAGCACACGAAGGCACCGGGGAGGCACTGGGCGCCCTGTCGGCCGCCCAGTGCCCTCGGCTGATCACTCAGAGGACGAAGGCCGGGCTCGCACCCTCCGCGACCATCGGCCGTCCGGCCTCGTCCCACGCCTGCATACCGCCGTCGATGTTCACCGCGTCGATGCCCTGCTGGACCAGATACTTCGTCACCTGGGCCGACCGGCCCCCGACCCGGCACATCACATGGACGCGCTGTCCGTCCTCCGCCGCCTCGGTCAGTTCACCGAAGCGGTCCACGAAGTCGCTCATCGGGATGTGAAGCGCGCCCTCGACATGCCCGGCCGCCCACTCATCGTCCTCCCGGACGTCCAGCACGAAGCCGTCCGACGGCACTGCCGCAGCGTCCACCGAGGGCAGCGGGGCGAAATTCATGGGTCATGCCTTCTCTCGTATGTCATGGCAGGGACACCGGAAACGCTACTGCACCAGGTCCGCCAGCTCGGCCTCTCGCCGGGAGACGTCGGCCAGCAGCTTCTCGCCGATGTCCTCCAGCAGCCGGTCCGGATCGTCCGGCGCCATGCGCAGCATCGAACCGATGGCGCTCTGCTCCAGCTCCTGGGCCAGGACCGTCAGCAGTTCCTTGCGACGGCTGAGCCACTCCAGGCGGGCGTACAGCTCTTCGCTCTCGCTGTACCGGGCCTCGGGTGCGACCGGCCCCGCCTCCCACTCCTGGACCAGCTCCCGCAGCTGGGCCTCGTCGCCACGGCCGTAGGCGGCGTTCACCCGGGTGATGAACTCGTCGCGGCGCCGGCGTTCCTTCTCGTCAGGCGCCAGATCCGGGTGCGCCTTGCGTGCCAGCTCGCGATAGAGCTTGCGGGCCTCCTCGCTGGGCCTGACCCGCTTGGGGGCCGGACGGGCTGCTCGGTGAGCATCGCGGCGGCCTCGGGGACAGGCCGTCGGAGTCCATCCAGTCGTGGAACAGCTCCTCCACCCCAGGCATCGGCATGACGATCGCGCGCGCCTCCTCGGCCCTGCGCACGTCCTCCGGATCTCCTGTGCGGGAGGCATGGGCCTCAGCGATCAGCGCGTCCAGCTCGTCGAGCCGGGCGTACATGGGGCCGAGCTTCTGGTGGTGCAGCCGGGAGAAGTTCTCGACCTCGACCCGGAAGGTCTCCACCGCGATCTCGAACTCGATCAGCGCCTGCTCGGCCACCCGCACGGCCTTGGCGAGCCGCTCCTCCGGACGAGGAGGCACCACACTCTCAGCCGGGGCGCCATCGGGCCGGCTGCCCTGCGGCTCCCCCGGTCAGCGGGCTGTGCCTCCTGCCGGTCATCGTCATTCCGGGTGGTCGGCCGGTCATCGTCATTCCGGGTGGTCGGCACCCCGGCGGCTTCGTGGGTCACTCGTCCAGCGTATGGCCAGGACCGGCCCCCGAGGACGGCCGGTCGCCCGGATCTCCCTCAGACACCGAGCTCCGCGGCTATCCTCCCCGCCGCGACGGCCCGCACCAGCTCGGCGTGGTCCGCTTCCGTCCGGTCGGCGTACGCCACGGCGAAGGAGGCCATCGCCTCGTCCAGCTCGGTGTTCTTGCCGCAGTAGGCCGCCAGCAGACGGGGATCGGCGCTGTGCGCGTGGGCGCGCGCCAGCAGCGCACCGGTCATCCGCCCGTAGTCGTCGACCTGGTCGGCCGCCAGCGCCGCCGGGTCCACACTGCCCTTGCGGTTCCTGAACTGGCGGACCTGGAAGGGCCTCCCGTCGACGTCGGCCCAGCCGAGCAGTATGTCGCTGACGACCTGCATCCGCTTCTGCCCGAGCACCACCCGGCGTCCCTCGTGTCCGGTCTCGGCCACGTCGAAGCCGACCTGCGGCAGATAGGGCGCCAACGCGGAGGGCCGAGCCTCCTTCACCTGGAGCACCAGCGGCTCACCCCGGTGATCCAGCAGCAGCACGACGTAGGACCGCGTGCCGACGCTTCCCGTGCCGACCACCCGGAACGCCACATCGTGGATGGCGTACCGGGCCAGCAGGGGCACACGGTCCTCGGAGACCGTGCTCAGATAGCCGCCGAGCCCTGCGGCGACCGCCGCGGCCTCCTCGTCCGGCACCCGGCGCAGCACCGGCGGCGCATCGATGAAGCGGCGCCCGCCGTCCTCGCACTCCTCCGTGGATCTGGCGGCGAAACGGGCGCTCGTGTTGTTGCGCGCCTTCTCCGAGACCCGCTCCAGAGTTCCGGCGAGGTCCCGCGCGTCCGTGTGGGAGACGAGTTCCTCGTCCGCGATCGCGTTCCACGCGTCGAGTGCCGACAGCCCGGCCAGCAGTCGCATCGTCCGGCGGTACGCGCCCACCGTGTCGTACGCGCCCTTGCGGCAGGTGTCCTCGTCGGCGCCCGCCTCGCGGCCCGCGAGGACCAGTGAGGTGGCCAGCCGCTTGAGATCCCACTCCCACGGGCCGAAGACCGTCTCGTCGAAGTCGTTCAGATCGATGACGAGATTTCCCCGCGCGTCCCCGTACAGGCCGAAGTTGGCCGCGTGCGCGTCCCCGCAGAGCTGCGCGCCCACCCCGGTGACCGGCGTACCCGTGAGGTCATGGGCCATCAGGCCCGCGGAACCGCGCAGGAACGCGAACGGGGTGGCCGCCATCCGCCCCACCCGCATCGGCGTCAGCCCCGGCACGCGGTCCCGGTTCGACTCCTCGACCGCCTGCACCGCGTCGGGCCGCCCTGGAGGGAGGACCAGCCGGCTGTGCGCGGAACGCGCCACCTTGCCTCTCAGCGCCTTGCCCGCCGCCTTCACCGAGCCGCCGGCCCCCGCCGCATCGGGCGACCCCAGGGCCACGCGCCGTGCGAAGCCCGGCACCACCGGAATGCGAGCGGCGCCCGCTCCGCCGTGCTGTTCCCGTGCAGTCGTCTCGGTCTCACCCATGGAACGCCGCCTCCCCCGTCTCCCGGCCGTCCACCATCAATTTCCGATGACCGTACTCCCGTTCGCCCACAAGCGTCCGACCCTGTGGACAAGTCGTGGATCACGCGGCGCACCACGATGACCTGCGACTCCCCACCGGTCATACGGCGACGGTCTCCTCCATCTCCTCCTCGACGGCGACCGCACCGGCGCCGGCGACCGCACCGGCGGCGCCCACCCCGGCACCAGCAGCACCATCGGCAGCAGCCCGCCGCCGCCACCGAGCCTCCGCCCAGCCGGCCACTCCCACGAGTGCCAGACCCGCCACGAACCACAGGGTCAGGACGAGCAGGTGACCGCCGAGTGCGTGGCCACCGAAATACACATGGCTGCGAACCCCCTCGACGAAGCCCGCGCCGTTCCAGAACGAGTGCAGCGCACCGAAGAACCCGGGCTGCACCTCGGGCCGGAAGACGCCGCCCGAGCTGGTGAAGTTGAGCATGACGAACAGCACCATCAGGGTGAGCGTCGTCCAGCGCCTGAGGAAGGTGTGCAGGCCCACTCCGATCAGGAGAATGCCCGCCGAGTAGAGCCAGGCCATCGCCCACAGCCCGCCGAGGCCGTGCTCCACCAGGCCGAACACGGGTCCGGCGAGCGCCGCGCCGATCACGCTCACCACGAGCGAGGCCCCGACCGCCAGCGCCGCCCTCATCCGCAACGCCAGTGCCGCGCCCGCGCCACCGATCACCGCGACCGAGGCGTACGAGCCGATGCTCACCACGACCAGCAGGAAGAAGATGCCCTGCCCCGTCGGGTCCCCGTCCGCGGACGGGGCCACGTCCGTCACAGTGAGCGGGGCGCCCTGGCCCGCCGCCACCTCCGTGAAGACCTTCTCCACGACCACGGCGCTGGTGTCCGAGGAAGCGGTGGCCACGAGCAGTTCAGGGCTCTTCCCAGGCAGGTACGCCCCGTAACTCGCCTGAGTCCTCAGGTGATCCACGGCCGTCGCGCGGTCGGCCACCGTGCGCACGCCGAGCGCGCCGTCACCCTTCTCCTGAAGCGTCTGCGCGAGCACCCGGGCGGTCGGCCCGGAGCCGACGACGTCCACCGGCAGGTCGTGCGGGGCCGGGGCATGGAAGGCACCCAGATACGCGAATCCCATGCCCACACACATCAGCAGCGGCGTCACGAGGTGGCTCAGTACATGCCGCAGCGCGGCGGCCGACGAGCCGGAGGCGTTGTTCGGGCCTGCGGACATCGAAAAACAGCTCCAATGGTTGGCTTTTACAACTCCATTTCCGTTGTACTATACAACTGAATATCGAAGAGGGCGGAACCGGCCAAAGGCGGAGCAGTGTCAGACGCATCCCAGAAGCGCGAGGAGTCGCTGGACGTCATCCAGCGCGAACTGACCGCCTTCGCACGCCGCGCACGCTCAGCAGCCGCGCGCCTGCACCCGGAACTGCCGCTGGTCTCCTACACCCTGCTGGCCCATATCGACGAACAGCACGGCTGCCGCGCCGCCGATCTCGCCGCGCACTACATGCTCGACAAGTCGACCGTCAGCAGGCAGATCGGAGCCCTGGAGAAACTGGGCATGGTGGAGCGGCACCCGGACCCCGCCGATCACCGCATCCAGGTGCTGCGGCCCACCCAGGCGGGCACGCAGGCCCTCGCAGCGACGAAGGCCAGCCGCCGGGCGGCCTACCGGGAACGCCTCGGCGAGTGGACAGCGCACGACCTCGCCCAGTTCGCGCGGTACCTTCTGCGCTACAACGCCGCCGGTGACGCGACGGCGCCGTAGCGGCCCCCGCCACCGCACCCACGACAGCCTCCGGAGCGCCGCCCGCGCGCCCACTCGGCCCAAAGCGGGCGTTTCACGTGAAACAAACCACAGCCGCACAACGAGAAACGGCCGCCATCGTGACTACGATGACGACCGTTCCCGTTACTGCTGAGCACCGACCTGCGATGCCCCGTTGTGCGCGAGGGGGATTTGAACCCCCACGTCCCTAAGGACACTGGCACCTGAAGCCAGCGCGTCTGCCGTTCCGCCACTCGCGCATGAGTGTTGTTTTGAGACTCTCTCACCGTTCGGTGTGAGCGCCTGGCGACATCCGGAAGATTAGCACGATGGACTGGGTGGATTCACATCCGTAGTTTCGGCGAACACGTGAGGGGCAGCGGGAACGCGGAGCCTCCGCCCCCACTCCTTCAGACCGCACCCCACGTGCGGGACACTGTGCGGAGGTCACCTCTACGATCCGTGTGAGGGGTGACACTCATCCACAGGGCAGACAAGGGGAACCAGCCGATTTCCCGACGCGTGGATACGATCAGTAAGCAGTACAGGGACGACGACACCGGAGGAGGTGCCCCATGGGAGTCATGAAGCGTTTCGAGCAGCGTCTCGAAGGTCTGGTCAACGGCACCTTCGCCAAGGTCTTCAAGTCCGAGGTGCAGCCGGTCGAGATCGCAGGCGCCCTCCAGCGCGAGTGCGACAACAACGCCACGATCTGGAACCGCGAGCGGACCGTCGTCCCCAACGACTTCATCGTGGAACTGAGCGCACCCGACTACGAGCGGCTCAGCCCCTACTCCGGACAGCTCGGCGACGAACTGTCCGGTCTCGTACGGGACTACGCCCAGCAGCAGCGCTACACCTTCATGGGCCCGATCAAGGTCCACCTGGAGAAGGCCGACGACCTCGACACCGGGCTCTACCGTGTCCGCAGCCGGACGCTCGCGTCGAGTACGTCACAGCAGGGCCCGTCCGCCCCGCAGGCCGGCGCCTCCCCGCACGCCCAGCCGAACAGGCCCGGCCCGGGGCGGCCCGCCGCCCCGCAGGCCCCGGGCGGCTACGGCTACCCCCCGGCCGCCGCACCTCCCATGCCCGCGGCCCCGCCGCCCGGCGGGGGAAGGTCCGGCGGCCCCGCGAACGACCGGCGCCCGTCCAGTACGCCCGGCCCCCTGCCGGACACACAGGTACGGCGCTGGATCGAGATCAATGGCACCCGCCATCAGATCTCCCGCCCGACGTTGGTGATGGGTCGAAGCACCGACGCCGACGTGCGGATCGACGATCCCGGCGTCTCCCGCCGGCACTGTGAGATCCGGACCGGAACGCCCTCGACGATCCAGGATCTCGGGTCTACCAACGGCATCGTGGTAGACGGGCAGCACACCACCCGCGCTACGCTCCGCGACGGCTCACGGATCGTCGTGGGCAGCACCACCATCGTTTACCGGCAAGCCGAAGGGTGAAGCGGGGGCAATGTCAGAGCTGACCCTGACGGTCATGCGGCTAGGTTTCCTAGCCGTTCTGTGGCTGTTCGTGATCGTGGCCGTCCAGGTCATCAGAAGCGACCTGTTCGGAACGCGCGTCACGCAGCGCGGCTCACGCCGCACTGCCACCGACGCGCGCCCGCAACAGGGGCGCCAACCATCCGCTGCTGCTGCTCCACCGCAGCAGCGCCAGCAGCCCGGGCGCCAGCGCCGCGGGGCTCCCACCAAGCTGGTCGTCTCCGAAGGCACCCTGACGGGTACCACGGTGGCGCTCCAGGGCCAGACCATCACCCTGGGCCGGGCGCACGACTCAACGATCGTGCTGGACGACGACTACGCGTCCAGCAGGCATGCCAGGATCTACCCGGACCGTGACGGCCAGTGGATCGTCGAGGACCTCGGGTCCACCAACGGCACGTATCTCGACCGGACCCGGCTCACCACCCCGACGCCTGTTCCGCTGGGCGCGCCGATCCGCATCGGCAAGACCGTCATCGAGCTGCGGAAGTAGTACGACAATGAGCGAGCGGAGCGAGCGAGCCGCGGCGGTCCTTACGACGGACCCGGCCCGGCTCCCGACCGGAGGGTGGGCAGTGTGGCTCGAGACCGGCTGTACCCCGAACCGACGGGCGAGGTGCGCATGAGCTTGTCCCTGCGCTTCGCCGCCGGATCGCACAAGGGCATGATCCGGGAAGGCAACGAGGACTCCGGCTACGCCGGCCCCCGCCTTCTCGCCATCGCCGACGGCATGGGCGGCCAGGCGGCCGGAGAGGTCGCCAGCTCCGAGGTGATCTCCACGCTCGTCCAGCTCGACGACGACGTGCCCGGCTCCGACATCCTGACCTCGCTCGGTACGGCGGTCCAGCGGGCCAACGACCAGCTGCGGCTGATGGTCGAGGAGGACCCCCAGCTGGAGGGCATGGGCACCACGCTCACCGCCCTGCTCTGGACCGGCCGGCGCCTCGGCCTGGTCCACGTCGGGGACTCCCGCGCCTACCTCCTGCGCGACGGCGTGCTGTCGCAGATCACCCAGGACCACACCTGGGTGCAGCGTCTCGTCGACGAGGGCCGCATCACCGAGGAAGAGGCCACCACCCACCCGCAGCGCTCCCTGCTCATGCGGGCGCTCGGCAGTGGCGACCACGTCGAACCCGACCTCTCCATCCGCGAGGTCCGGGCCGGTGACCGCTATCTGATCTGTTCCGACGGGCTCTCCGGAGTCGTCTCCCACCAGACGATGGAAGAGACCCTGGCGAGCTACCAGGGCCCGCAGGAGACCATTCAGGACCTCATCCAGCTGGCACTGCGCGGGGGCGGTCCCGACAACATCACCTGCATCGTGGCCGACGTCCTGGACGTCGACAGCAACGACACCCTGGCCGGCCAGCTCAACGACACCCCGGTCGTCGTCGGAGCGGTCGCCGAGAACCAGGCCGCCCAGCACAACGACGGCGGGGCCATGCAGACCCCGGCGGGCCGCGCGGCCGGACTCGGCCGCCCCGTCCCGCCGCCCGCCGGCGGCTTCGGCCCGCCTGGCAGCGGTGACGACGACGGCTACGGCGGAGCGCCGGACGGCGCCTTCGGCCAGTACACCGACGACGACTTCGACAAGCCCCGCGCCGGCCGCACGTGGCTCAAGCGGTCCCTGTACGCCGTCCTGGCGCTCGCCGTCATCGGCGGCGGCCTCTACGGCGGTTACCGCTGGACGCAGACGCAGTACTACGTCGGCGCCCAGGGCGAGAACGTCGCACTGTTCCGCGGCATCAGCCAGGACCTCGCGTGGGTATCGCTCTCGAAGGTCGAGAAGAACCACCCGGAGATCGAACTCAAGTACCTCCCGCCCTACCAGCGCAAGCAGGTCGAGGCGACCATCGCCGAGGGCAGCCTCGGCGACGCCCGTATGAAGGTCGGCGAACTCGCCGCCCAGGCATCCGCCTGCAAGAAGGACGCCCAGCGCCGCGCAGCCGAGGCGGACAGCAGTTCCCGCACCGGCGAGGGCGAGGCCGGGGACACCGCCGGTGCTCCCTCAGACAAGACTTCCGCCACGTCCTCCACCACGGGGACCACGCCGACCGCAGCGACTCCCACTCCCGGCCCCAGCCTCTCGGAGAAAGAGAAGAAGCTGGTCCCGCAGTGCGGTAAGCAGTAAGCCGTAGGGGGCCTCAGCACCATGAGCGTTGTCACCAACACGACCACCATCGGCGCGATCGACGCACCGAGCCGCCGCAACACCGAGCTGGCGCTCGTCGTCTTCGCCGTCGTCATCTCGGTGTTCGCCTACGCCAACGTGGGCCTCGCCCTCAACGGCGAACTGCCCTCGGGCATGCTCGGATACGGGATCGGGCTCGCCCTGCTCGGAGGCGTGGCCCACCTGGTCGTGCGGAAGTTCGCCCCGTACTCGGACCCGCTGCTGCTGCCGCTGGCCACCTTGCTGAACGGGCTGGGACTGGCGCTCATCTGGCGCCTGGACCAGTCCGAGCGCTTCCAGGCACTCGACACCTTCGTACCCGCCGCCTCCAAGCAGCTGCTGTTCTCCGCGGTGGGCGTGGGACTGATGGTCATCGTGCTGGTGGCGCTGAAGGACCATCGGCTCCTCCAGCGCTACACGTACATCTCCATGGTCGTGGCGCTGTTCCTGCTGATCCTGCCGATGTTCTTCCCCGCCGTGAACGGTGCCAAGATCTGGATCAAGATCCCCGGTGTCGGCACGATCCAGCCGGGCGAGTTCGCCAAGATCATCATCACGGTCTTCTTCGCCGGCTACCTGATGGTCAAGCGCGACGCGCTCGCGCTGGCAAGCCGCCGCTTCATGGGGCTCTACCTGCCGCGAGGCCGCGACCTCGGGCCCATCCTCATGGTCTGGGCGTTCTCGATCCTGATCCTGGTCTTCGAGACCGACCTCGGTTCGTCCCTGCTGTTCTTCGGCATGTTCGTCGTCATGCTGTACGTCGCGACCGAACGCACCAGCTGGATCGTCTTCGGGCTGCTGATGTCCGGAGCCGGCGCCGTCGGTGTGGCCACCTTCGAGCCCCACGTCCAGCAGCGCGTCACCGCCTGGCTCGACCCCTTCGCGGGCTGGGGCAAGGAGGACGCGAGCGAACAGATGTCCAAGTCCCTGATGGCCTTCGGCTCCGGCGGCACCCTCGGTACCGGCCTCGGCCAGGGCAACTCCGACCTGATCGGCTTCGCCGCCAACTCCGACTTCATTCTCGCCACCGTCGGAGAAGAGCTCGGGCTGGCCGGCATGATGGCCGTCCTGCTCGTCTACGGCCTGATCGTGGAGCGCGGTGTCCGCACCGCCCTCGCCGCCCGCGACCCGTTCGGCAAGCTCCTCGCGGTCGGCCTCTCCGGCTCCTTCGCCATCCAGGTCTTCGTCGTCGCCGGTGGTGTCATGGGGCTCATCCCGCTGACCGGTATGACCATGCCGTTCCTCGCGGCGGGTGGTTCCTCCGTGATCGCCAACTGGGCGCTGATCGGCATCCTGATCCGTATCAGCGATACCGCCCGCCGTCCCGCCCCGGCACCCGCGCCCTCCACCGACGCCGAAATGACCCAGGTGGTCCGGCCGTGAACAGGCCGCTGCGCCGGATCGCGATCTTCTGCGGGATCCTCGTCCTCGCCCTGCTGGTGCGGGACAACTGGCTCCAGTACGTCCGCGCGGACGAACTGAACGGCCACGAGTACAACCGCCGCGTCCAGATCGAGCGGTACGCGCACGAACGCGGCGACATCATCGTCGACGGCCACCCGGTCACCGGCTCCGTCCGGACCACTGGAAGCGACTTCACGTACAAGCGCGTCTGGAAGAACGGTCCCATGTGGGCGCCCGTCACCGGTTACTCCTCGCAGGCGTTCGGCGCCTCCCAGCTGGAGAGCCTTGAGGACGGCGTCCTCTCCGGCAACGGCGACCAGCTCTTCTTCGACCGGACGCTGTCGATGGTCAGCGGTGAGAAGAAGACCGGCGGCAACGTCGTCACCACGCTCAGCGGCGCCGCCCAGAAGGCCGCCTTCGAAGGTCTCGGCAGCAAGAAGGGCGCGGTCGCGGCGATCGATCCGCGGACCGGTGCCGTGCTGGCCCTGGCCAGTACCCCTTCGTACGATCCCTCCGTCTTCGCCGGCGATTCGCTCAAGGACTCGGAGGCCCGGCAGAAGCTCCTCCAGGACGAGGACAAGCCCATGCTCAACCGGGCTCTGCGGGAGACCTACCCGCCCGGCTCGACGTTCAAGGTCGTCACCGCCGCCGCGGCGCTGGAGAACGGTCTGTACGACGACATCGACGCGAAGACCGACTCCCCGCTCCCCTGGACGCTGCCGCAGACGAGCGTCCCGCTGAAGAACGAGGGCGACATCCCGTGTGAGAACGCCTCCCTCCGGGAAGCGCTCCGGTGGTCGTGCAACACCGTCTTCGGCAAGATGAGCGACGACCTCGGCAACGAGAAGATGATCGAGCAGAGCGAGAAGTTCGGCTTCAACAGGGAGATCCTCACCCCGGTCCGCGCCGACGCGAGCATCTACCCCGAGGACAACCGGCCGCAGAACGCGATGGCGGGCATCGGTCAGGCGTCCAACCGCACCACCCCGCTCCAGATGGCCATGGTGGCCGCCGCGATCGCCAACGACGGCAAGCTCATGCGGCCGTACATGGTCGCCGAGCGCCAGGCGCCCGACCTGGACGTCATCGACACCCACCAGAAGGAGCAGCTCGCTCAGCCGCTCACGGCCGGGAACGCCAAGAAGATCCAGCAGATGATGGAGACCGTCGTCAACAGCGGCACGGGAACCAACGCCCGGATCGACGGCGTCACAGTCGGAGGCAAGACCGGTACGGCCCAGCACGGTCTGAACAACAGCGAGAAGCCGTACGCCTGGTTCATCTCGTACGCCAGGACCGCCAGCGGCTCCCCGGTGGCCGTGGCCGTGGTGGTCGAGGACGGCAACGCCAACCGGGACGACATCTCCGGTGGTGGTCTGGCCGCCCCGATCGCCAGGAACGTGATGAAGGCGGTCCTGGACAGCACGTGAGGCCCGTCACGGCGGCCCTCGTACCGGCGGATCGGGATACCGGTCGGATGTCAGCTGCCGGGGGCGGGCCGATCGCATCGGGCCTGCCCGGTAGCGTATGCGCGGACAGCGCACCGCCGGACCACACACGGGTGGGTCGGGACTGACGGAGAGGGCTGGAACGTATGGAAGAGCCGCGTCGCCTCGGCGGCCGGTACGAGCTGGGCTCGGTGCTCGGCCGTGGTGGCATGGCCGAGGTCTACCTCGCGCACGACACCCGGCTCGGCCGCACCGTCGCCGTGAAGACGCTGCGGGCCGATCTGGCCCGCGACCCGTCCTTCCAGGCCCGGTTCCGCCGTGAGGCCCAGTCCGCCGCCTCGCTCAACCACCCCGCGATCGTCGCCGTGTACGACACCGGCGAGGACTACGTCGACGGGGTCTCCATCCCGTACATCGTGATGGAGTACGTCGACGGGTCGACGCTCAGGGAACTGCTGCACTCCGGTCGCCGGCTGCTTCCCGAGCGCACCCTCGAAATGACGGTGGGCATCCTCCAGGCGCTGGAGTACTCGCACCGCGCACAGATCGTCCACCGCGACATCAAGCCCGCGAACGTCATGCTGACGCGTACCGGACAGGTCAAGGTCATGGACTTCGGCATCGCCCGCGCCATGGGCGACTCCGGCATGACCATGACCCAGACAGCGGCCGTCATCGGCACCGCCCAGTACCTCTCCCCGGAGCAGGCCAAGGGCGAGCAGGTCGACGCGCGCTCCGACCTGTACTCCACGGGCTGCCTGCTCTACGAGCTGCTCGCGGTCCGGCCCCCGTTCATCGGGGACTCGCCGGTCGCGGTCGCCTACCAGCACGTACGGGAGGAGCCTCAGCCGCCGAGCAACTTCGACCCCGAGATCACGCCCGAGATGGACGCGATCGTGCTGAAGGCGCTCACCAAGGACCCCGACTACCGCTACCAGTCGGCCGACGAGATGCGGGCCGACATCGAGGCGTGCCTCGACGGTCAGCCGGTCGCGGCCACCGCGGCGATGGGGGCGGCCGGTTACGGCGGGTACGGCGGCTACCACCCGGACCAGCCCACGACCGCCCTGCGCCAGACCGACCCGAACAGTGCGCAGACCTCCATGCTGCCGCCCGTCGGCGCGGACGACGGCTACGGCGGACCCGACGACCGCCCCGACAGGCGGCGTCAGAAGAAGACCAACACCTCGACGATCCTGCTGGTCGTCGCGGGCGTCCTGGTCCTGATCGGCGCGATCCTCATCGGCAGGTCCGTCTTCGGTTCCGCCGGCGAGGAGATCAGACAGGTCACGGTGCCGAACATGGTCGGCTCGACCGTGGCCGAGGCGCAGAGACTCGCGGACAACGCCGGCGTCCTCCTCAAGGTCGGTGGCAAGGAGCCCTGCGAGGCCCAGGAGCGGGGCAGGATCTGCAGCCAGACCCCGGCGACCGGCGAGATGAAGGAGCAGGAGACCGTCACGGTCGTCGTCTCCACGGGAGCGCCGAAGGTCGAGGTCCCCGACGTCACCGACGAGACCGAGGAGGACGCCCGCAGGACTCTGGAGGAGCAGGGCTTCTCCGTGACCGTCGAGTCGGTCGAGTCCGAGCAGACGCCTGACACGGTCGTGAAGCAGAACCCGGCGGGTGGCTCGAAGGCCGAGAAGGAGTCCGAGGTCACGATCACCGTGGCCAAGGAGAAGACGTACAACCTGCCCGACGTACGCACACGTACGTACGACGCGGCACTGGCCCAGCTCAACGCTCTCGGCTTCGCCAACGTCTCGAAGACCGAGATCGACTCGAACGAGCCCGCGGGCACGGTTCTGGAGCAGACCCCGGCCGGGCCGAGCAAGCAGGCCAAGGACGTGCAGATCGTCCTCAAGGTCTCCAAGGGCCCGCCGGAGCCGGAGCAGGTCACCGTCCCGGCCGACCTCCTGGGCAAGAAGTACCAGGACGCGAAGGGCCAGCTGGAGGGCCTCGGTCTGGTGGTCGCCCTCGCCCCCGGTTCCGCGGACAAGCCGGACGCCATCGTGGCCAACAGCAACCCGGGCGGCAACACCCCCGTGCCGAAGGGCAGCACCGTGACCCTCTTCACCGTCGACGCCGGTGGCGGGGGCGGGGCGGGAACGGCGGGGGTGACGGCGGCGGCGGTGACGGTGGCGGTGGCGGTGACGGTGACGGCGGGAACAACGGCGGCGGCCTCTTCGGCGGCCTGGGCTCCCGCGACTGACCGCGTATCGTCCGCACGACGTCGAAGGGCCCCGTCCACCGCTCGGTGGACGGGGCCCTTCGCGGTACGGCGGCGGTGACGGCGAGTCGTCGGGCTCAGCGCAGCTCGACCGGCTTCGTCCTGTCCCGGTCGACCTTCTCCGTACGCACCAGCTCGCCCCACACGATGTAGCGGTACTTCGACGTGTAGACCGGCGTACAAGTCGTCAGCGTGATGTAGCGGCCGGGCTCGGTCACACCGGATTCCCTCGGCACCGGCTGGATGACACCGACGTTGAACTTCGACGTCTCGGGAAGCGTCTCGTAGACCTCGTAGACGTACCAGGTGTCCCGGGTCTCGAAGACGACCGGGTCGCCCGTCCGCACCTTGTCGATGTCGTGGAACCTGGCGCCGTGCCCGTCCCGGTGCGCGGCGAGCGTGAAGTTGCCCTGCTCGTCCCAGGGGAGGGCCGACTTCACCGGGTCCGTGTAGTAGCCGGCGATGCCGTTGTTCAGTGCCTTGGTGGTGGTGCCCTTCTTGACCAGCACCTCACCGTTCCCCATGGCGGGGACGTGCAGGAATCCGATGCCGTCCCTGGTGTCCAGGGCTCCGGGCCCGCGCCCTTCGGCCCAGTGGCCGCGGACCGTGTCACCCTGCCGGTCGGCCGCGCGGCCGGCGAGGACGTTGGTCCACCACAGCGAGTAGACGACGAAGAGGCCGAGCACCAGGCCGGCGGTGATCAGCAGCTCACCAAAGACGCGTACGGCCGTGGCGACGGGGTGACGGCCGCCGCGGCCCACCTCGGGCGGGGACTCGCCGTCCCGCGCCTCGTGCTCGGTCCTCGTCGCCACCGCACCGTCCCTGTCGTGATGATGTTCAGCCCACGAGCGCGTCGGGCTTCCCCTCGCCGCGCGGCCGTTCGTCGACCATCCTGCCCCAGACGATCAATCGGTACGTACTCGTGAATTCGGGCGTACAGGTCGTCAGGGTGAGATACCGGCCCGGGCCTGTGAAGCCCGAACCGGCGGGGACCGGCGCGATCACCGAGACGTTGGAGGGCGACGTCTGGGGAAGGAGGCTGGTCATCTCGTACGTGTAGTACGTGTCCCGCGTCTCCACGACGATCGGGTCACCGGGCTGGAGCTTGTTGATGTAGCGGAACGGTTCCCCGTGGGTGTTCCGGTGGCCCGCCACCGAGAAGTTGCCCTGCTTCGCCGAGGGCATCGCGGTCTTCAGCTTGCCTTCGCCGTAGTGGCCGATCATCCCCCGGTCGAGGACCTTCTCCTTGTCGATGCCTTCGGCGATCGGCGCGACGACGTCGAGCTTCGGGATGTGCATGATGGCGAAGCCCTGTCCCGGCTCGAAGACGCCCGGCTCGCGCTCCCCGCTCGCCCACTCGTCCTGGATCTTGTCCGTCTCCTTGCCGGCGATCAGGTCGGCGCGGACGTTGGTCCACCAGAGCTGGTACGTGACGAACAGCAGCATCAGCACGCCGAGCGAGATGAACACCTCGCCCACGACCCGGCTGGCGACGACGGCCGGGCTGTCCTTGGCCGCGCGCGCCGCTCTGCGCGCCTCCACCCGTGACATCGGGGCGGCAGGAGGGCGGGACGCCTCCGGTGCCGCGCCGGCGGCTTCCGTACGGCGCCTGCCCCGGCCCTTGGCGGCCCTGCGGCGCTCGGCGCGTCCTCCGGTGGGAGGAGGCCCGGCGGTCGCCGCCGAGGGCTGAGCGGGCCCCGTCGCACCGGCCGCGCGGGGACCGGCCGTCCCGTCGTCCGGGGGAGCGGGCCGCGGCGGTCCGGGCTCCGGCGGTCCGGGTTCAGGCCCGCCGGTCCTCTCCGGGGGAGGGACAGGCCCGGGGGGCGCGCCCTGTACGGCCTCAGGGCGGCGGTACCGGTCCGGTTGGTAACCCGCGGGGTCGTACCACTCCTGCGGGTCCCCCTGGGCCTGCTGGAGCCCTTGCCGGGCCTGCTGGGCCTGTTGCTCCCGGGCGGGGTGGGGCGTCGCCGCGCCGCCCGGGATGTTGCCCGCCCTGAACCAGGGCGAGGCGTGCTGCCCGGGCAGGGGGCCCGCCACCGGGTCCGGTGAGGGGCCCGCCAGGGCATCCGGCGCCGGATCTCGCACCGCGTCCCGCACCGGAGCCGGCAGCGGGTCCGTCAGCGGGTCCGCGAGCCGGTCGATCGCCGCCACGAACGTGCCGTCGGCCTCGTACGCACCCTGCGCGTACGGGGCTTCGTCTCCGGCACCTCGTTCGGGGCGGACTCCGCTCACGCGGCGGCCTTGCCCACCACCGGCGCGAGCCCTTCGGACCTCGCCACGGCCCCCGTGTCACCGCATCGCGCCAGCCAGTTGGCGAGCATCAGGTGGCCGTGTTCGGTGAGCACCGACTCCGGATGGAACTGCACGCCCTCGACCGCCAGTTCACGGTGGCGCAGTCCCATGATGATGCCGTCCGCCGTACGCGCCGTGATCTCCAGCTCCGGCGGGACCGTGCCCGGTTCGGCAGCGAGGGAGTGGTAGCGCGTGGCGGTGAACGGGGAGGGAAGCCCGGCGAACACGCCCTTGCCCTCGTGGGTCACGGCAGAGGTCTTGCCGTGCAGCAGCTCCGGGGCCCGGCCCACCACACCGCCGTACGCGACGGCCATCGACTGCATCCCCAGGCAGACACCGAACACCGGTACACCTGTGCCGGCGCAGTGGCGCACCATGTCGATGCAGATCCCGGCCTGCTCGGGAGTCCCCGGGCCCGGCGACAGCAGGACTCCGTCGAAGCCGTCCTGGGCGTGGGCCGTGGACACCTCGTCGTTGCGCACCACCTCGCACTCGGCGCCGAGCTGGTAGAGGTACTGAACAAGGTTGAAGACAAAACTGTCGTAGTTGTCGACGACGAGAATGCGTGCGCTCACTGACCGGTCCCCGCTCCACTGGTGCCTTCGCCGTCCACCGTGACATCACCGAACGGAAGCAGCGGCTCCGCCCAGGGGAAGACGTACTGGAAGAGCGCGTAGACCACGGCCAGTGCCAGCACGAGCGAGATGACCGCCCGCACCCACGCGTTACCCGGCAGATGCCGCCAGATCCAGCCGTACATGCTGCGCCCTCCGTTCGGTACGGCACCAGACTAAAGGGCCGGGGCTCAGGCGTGGGTCAGCTGTGGGAAGCCGCCGGGTCGGGGCGTCGGTCACGGCGCCCCCGCCGCAGCAAGGGCTACTCCGCGGGCTCGGCGTAGTGGAGATCCACCGTGCCCGAGTAGCCGGGAAGGGTCACCCGGTCGTCCTTGTCGACTTTCCAGCCCAGCCCGTACGCCTTCACGTACAGCTGGTAGTTCTGGATCGCCTTGGAGTCGCTGAGCGCCCGCCTGAGCTTGTCGGCGTCGCCCACGGCGGTGACCTTGTAGGGCGGCGAGTAGACCCGGCCCTGGAGGATCAGGGTGTTGCCGACGCAGCGGACGGCGCTCGTGGAGATCAGCCGCTGGTCCATGACCTGGATCCCGCGGGCGCCGCCCTGCCAGAGCGCGTTGACGACCGCCTGGAGGTCCTGCTGGTGGATGACCAGGTCATTGGGTTGCGGCTCGGGGTATCCGGGGTTGGCCGTGGCGTCCGGAGGGGCGTCGTCGAGGGTGACACCGAGCGCCTCCCCGGTGACCTCCGTGGTGCCGGCCGCCTTCTCCAGCGCCGAGAGCTTCGCGTCCTCGGCCCTGGTGCTGCCGTCGTCGCGCTGGGCCAGGGTGTCGATCTCCTCGCGGAGCGCGGCGGTCGACTCGTTGAGATCGGCGTTGCCCTGGCTGCGCTGATGGATGAGGTCGGAGAGCTTCAGCAGCGAGGAGTCGGTACGGATGTCGGTGCCCTTGGCCGTGTTGGCACTGGTCACGAAGATCAGTCCGGCCAGGGCGAAAACGGCAGCGGTGAGCCCCCGGACCGGCCACCGCGAGACGTGCCGGACCGGGCCTTCGGGAAAGTCGGCAGAATTGCTCAACGTACCCTTATCTCCTCAGGCGCCACGGAAGCACTACGCTAACGGACGCCCGGGGGCGGCAACATTCCCCCTCGTGCTCAGCCCCGGCGTCAGCCACAGTTCTCTGCGCGGTCACGCAGCGCATCGACAGGAGAGTTCCTCGTGCCGAAGTCACGTATCCGCAAGAAGGCCGATTTCACGCCCCCGCCGGCGAGGACGGCCACGAACATAAAGCTGACCAACCGAAGTTGGGTGGCGCCGGTGATGCTGGCGCTGTTCCTGATCGGTCTGGCCTGGATCGTGGTCTTCTACGTGACCGAGGGTGACCTGCCCATCAAGGCCCTGGGCAACTGGAACATCGTCGTGGGCTTCGGCTTCATCGCCGGCGGCTTCGGTGTGTCCACGCAGTGGAAGTAGCTCCACCCGCATCTTCCACACTCCCCCAAGCCCTGCCCTGAGTTACCCACAGAGTTATCCACAGGTGGGGGAAAAGGTCAGACGATCTGTGGATAACCTGCGTCGAAGTTGACGCCGGTATGACTGCACCCTCCCTCGTCGAGGGAGGGATCGCCCCTTGTCCTGACTGGAAAAACCCAGCTCAGCGACAAGGGGCACACGTGTTCCCCACGTAGTGCACAAGATTCGGCACCGTCTGTGGACAACTCGGACGCCAAGAGGTCGAAAGTGTTCGGATGACGCTCAGCTGAGCGCCGCTGTCCGGGCGAGGACGGTGCCGATCACGCCGGCCAGGACCAGTGCGCAGGTCCCGTACTGCACCAGGTTCCGCCGCTCGCGCGGGGCATGGACCAGGCCGATGGCGAGCAGAACGCCCGCGATCAGACCCCCGACGTGGGCCTCCCAGGCGATGCCGCCCCAGGTGAAGGTGAAGAGCAGGTTCAGCGCGAGGAGCGCGAGGACCGGCCGCATGTCGTAGTTCATCCGGCGCATCAGGACGACCGTCGCGCCCAGCAGACCGAAGATCGCGCCCGAGGCACCGAGCGAGCCCTGCTGGGGCGAGCTGATCAGATAGGTGAGAGCGCTGCCCGCCAGCCCCGAGAGCAGGTAGAGGGCGAGGTAGCGGACCCGGCCGAGGGCCGCTTCCAGCGGTCCCCCCAGCCACCAGAGCCCCAGCATGTTGAACGCGATGTGCCACACCTCCTGGTGCAGGAACATCGAGGTCAGCAGCCGGTACCACTGCCCCTCGGCGACTCCTTCCAGCCCGTCGGAGGAGTACGCGCGGCCGAACAGGAGCAGATCGTCCAGCAGCCATTCCCTGCCCAGCACGGCGAGGAAGACCGCGACGTTGATGCCGAGCAGGATCTTGGTGACCAGCCTCGGGTCCGCGGCCACCGTGCCGCCCGCGAGCGTACGGGGCCGGTTGGCGGCCGGGTGGTGGCCGGTGCCCGAGCCCGCACGCACGCACTCCGGACACTGGAACCCCACCGAGGCGTCGACCATGCACTCGGTGCAGATCGGCCGCTCGCACCGCGTACAGCGGATGCCCGTCTCGCGGTCCGGGTGGCGGTAGCAGGTGGGCGGACCGCCCGGGACCGCGGAGGGGTCCTGGCCTGCTGGCGGCTGCTGGTCCATCGGTCCTCGCCCCTCGGTCGGTCCTGGTCCTGACGGCGACGGACACGCCGGCGCGCTGCTCGTCCGCCATGGACAGTACGGACGAGCAGGGCGGTTGGTTCCCCCCTCGGCTCCCCCCAGGCGCTCCGCCGTCGCCTCCCGCCCGGAGGCGGACCGGTCAGCGGGGAACCGCGTTCAGCGGGTCTCGACGACGACGGACTCGATCACCACGTCCTCGACCGGGCGGTGGGTACGCGGATTGGTCGCCACGGCGGCGATGGTGTCCACGACCTTCCGGCCGGCGTCGTTCGCGACCTCGCCGAAGATGGTGTGCTTGCCGGTGAGCCACGCGGTCGGCGACACGGTCAGGAAGAACTGCGAGCCGTTGGTCCCGGGGCCCGCGTTGGCCATGGCCAGCAGATAGGGCTGGTTGAAGTTGAGGTCCGGGTGGAACTCGTCACCGAACTCGTAACCGGGGCCGCCCGTGCCGTTCCCCAGCGGGTCGCCGCCCTGGATCATGAAGCCGCTGATGACCCGGTGGAAGACGGTGCCGTCGTACAGCTTGTCCGTGGACTTCTGCCCGGTCGCCGGGTGGGTCCACTCACGCCCGCCCGTGGCGAGCTCGACGAAGCTCCTGACCGTCCTGGGGGCGTGGTCCGGCAGGAGCCGGATCTCGATGTCGCCCTGACTGGTCCTCAAGGTGGCGTAAAGCTGCTCGGCCACGTTCTGCCTTCCCTCATTCCTCAACTGCGTCCGCCGATCCTCGCACGGCGGGCCCATCCGTGACATTGTCGGCGCCACGTTCCCCTTGCACCGCAATGTCCGAACAAGCGGTTCATGACCCGGATGCCCCGCCCCGCATGCTGAGGATGGCCCCCGAGGGGCATGATTTCGCACTGGGTGGAAAGGCGGAGTACTACCCGCCACCAAGGAGGAGGATTCCCGTGACCCGCATCGACAGCGTGCGCGCCGCAACCGACTCGGCTAAGGAGAGCGCGCAGCACGCCGCGGAAGTGGTGGCGCCCTATGCCGAATCGGCCAAGGAACAGGCCGCGCACTACGCGTACGAGGCGCGTGCGCGGCTCGCGCCGAAGATGTCCAAGGCAGCCCACCAGGCCCGTGTCCAGTACGTGGCTCATCTCGCCCCACACATCGAACAGGCACGAACACACGTACCGCCCAAGGTGGATGTGGCGGCACAGCGCGCCGCCGCCCGCACCCGCCACGTCGCGAGAAGCGCCGCCGACTACACCGTCCCGCGCGTCGAACACGCGGTGTCCGTCGCACAGCCGATGGCCGGGGAAGCTGCCGCACGCAGTGCTGCCGCGCTGGCGGCGCTGCGCGGGCAGGTGACGGCCAAGGACATCCAGCGGCTGGTCAGGAAGCACCAGCGGCGGGCCAAGGCCGGCCGGCTGGCCAGGAACCTCACGGTTCTCGGCCTCGTGGCCGGTGGCGCCTACGCCGCCTGGAGGTGGTGGGACAAGCAGGCCAACCCGGACTGGCTCGTCGAGCCGCCGGCGCCCACCGAGGTGTCCGACGACCGCGCACCGCTGACCTCGGTCGACGGCAGTGGTCAGACGGTGTTCGACCCGGACATCGAGCCCAAGCACTCGGACGCCGAGGCGAACGGCACCGACCTCGACGACCGCCCCTGACCCACCGGACGGCGTGACCGCCCCCAGGAACGAGAGGGGCGCCGGAAGACCTCGGTCTCCGGCGCCCCTCTCTCCGTCCGCCCGCCTGCGCCCTCAAGGCCCGCCGCGACGGAGATGGGAACGGGGCCGCAACGGGTGGCCAAGCACAAAAAAACCCTCTGACCTGCGGTTTCGCAGGTCAGAGGGTGTTTGACGTGTGGAGCCTAGGAGATTCGAACTCCTGACATCTGCCTTGCAAAGGCAGCGCTCTACCAACTGAGCTAAGGCCCCGAAAAGGGGACAGCACCCAACACGTCCGTGTCGCGGCGACCGTCGCAGACCAGAGTACCGGGTGACCCCCGGAATCCTGCAAAAGGATTGGGCCTCCCGGTCGGCAACCACTCTCCGTAGGATGCACGACGAGGTTCGCAGCAGCGAAGCCGCAGCGAAGGGGAGACGCCATGGACGCAGCGCAGCAAGAGGCGACGGCGAGAGCCAGAGAGCTTCAGCGCAGTTGGTACGGGGAGCCGCTGGGGGCGCTCTTCCGCCGGCTGATCGACGACCTCGGCCTGAACCAGGCCAGGCTCGCCGCGGTGCTTGGTCTGTCGGCTCCCATGCTCTCCCAGCTGATGAGCGGCCAGCGCGCCAAGATCGGCAACCCCGCGGTCGTACAGCGGGTGCAGGCCCTCCAGGAGCTGGCCAGTCAGGTCGCGGACGGCAGTGTCAGCGCGGGAGAGGCCACCGACCGGATGGAAGAGATCAAGAAGGCGCAGGGCGGGTCGGTCCTGACCTCCACCGGCCACACCTCGTCCACCGGCGGAGCGCCCACCGTCAGGCGGGTCGTCCGTGAGATCCAGTCCCTGCTGCGGTCGGTGGCCGCGGCGGGCGACATCATCGACGCGGCGGACTCCCTCGCCCCGACCCACCCGGAACTGGCAGAGTTCCTCAAGGTGTACGGCGCCGGGCGCACCGCCGACGCGGTCGCGCACTACGAAGGACAGCAGAGCTAAGCACCCGGGCGGGGAGCCAACTCCCCGGAGACGGGCACGAGCCGACACAGGACTGGGAGCGGGCGCAGCGCGATGGGTGAGGTCTTCGCTGGTCGGTACGTACTGGTCGATCCGATCGGACGGGGTGGGGTCGGCGCCGTATGGCGGGCCTGGGACCACCGCCGCCGCCGTTACGTCGCGGCCAAGGTGCTCCAGCAGAGCGACGCCCATACGCTGCTGCGCTTCGTCCGCGAACAGGCACTGCGGATCGACCATCCCCACGTGGTGGCCCCCGCGAGCTGGGCCGCCGACGACGACAAGGTCCTGTTCACCATGGACCTGGTCAGCGGCGGTTCGCTGGCCCATGTCATCGGCGACTACGGCCCGTTGCCCCCGCGCTTCGTCTGCATGCTCCTCGACCAGCTGCTGTCGGGACTCTCGACGGTCCACGCCGAAGGCGTGGTGCACCGCGACATCAAGCCGGCCAACATCCTCATGGAGGCCACCGGGACGGGCAGACCGCATCTGCGGCTCTCCGACTTCGGCATCTCGATGCGCAAGGGCGAGCCCCGGCTCACCGAGACCAACTACGTGGTGGGCACGCCCGGTTACTTCGCGCCGGAGCAGATGACGGGCGCCGAGCCCGACTTCCCCGCCGACCTGTTCGCGGTCGGTCTCGTCGCGCTCTATCTGCTCCAGGGCAGGAAACCCGACTCCCAGGCCCTCGTCGGGCACTTCACCACGCACGGAACTCCCGGTGCCCCGCAGGGAATTCCCGAGCCGCTGTGGCAGGTGCTCGCCGGTCTGCTGCAACCCGACCCGCAGGCCCGCTTCCGGACGGCCACGGGGGTGCGCAAGGCCCTCACCGCGGCGGTCGAGATGCTGCCGGAGCCTGCCGAGGACGAGGAGCCGGTGGAGGTCTTCGACCAGATCGGCCCGCTGCCGGCCGGTTTCGGCCCCACGGGACCGCTCACCGCCCGCGAGACGCCCGCGCGGCCTCCTCTCCAGGCCGGGGCGCAGCCACACGCGGCCCAGAGCTCCCCGCAGGACACACGGGCCCCCCAGCACGCAGCACAGCAGCCTCCCGCCCAACAGCCCGCTGACCAACAGCTCCCCGGCCAACAGCCCCACGCACAACCGCCGTACGCCGCCAATCCGTACGCCCCCAACCCGTACGCGCAGCCGTCCGGCCCGCCCGCGCCCGTCCCCGCGCCCGTCCCCGCGCCCGCGTCCATGTCGGAGACAGGAAGCTTCCACCTCGCGCCGCCTCCCCAGCCGACCGCGCTCCCGCCCCACGCGGCTCAGCCCGCCGCCCCGCATCCCCCGCTCCAGGCGCACCCAAACTCCCCCTTCCCCGCTGCCGCGCCCGACCTCGCCCAGGCCCCCACCGCCGCGGCGCGGCACGAACCGTCCCCGACCCGCGCGTACACCGCCCAGCACGCGCAGGTCCCGCATCCCGGGGCGCCGGTCTCCCCGCACCACGGCGCACCCGCCCGCCGGACGCGGCCGGGACCGCCCCGAAGGTGGCGGTCCCGGTCCTGCTCGTCGCTCTGCTCTGTTTCGCGGTGGGTGTCTGGGCCCTGACCCAGACCTGAGACGTACGCCCCGGCCGGAGCCCTCCTGGCCTACCAGCTCCGGTGAGGACCGCCGTACGGCGGCTGTTGCTGCCCGCCGGCGCCCGGCGGGGCGGCGGCTACCGCGCGGCGCCTGGCCAGCAGCGTCCACGCCCCGAGCCCGAGCAACAGCACCGTGCCCGAGCCGATCCCGGCCACGGCCACCAGTTCCATCGTGCCGCTCCGAGCCGCCTGCGGGGCGCTCTGCCCGCTCGCGGCCATCTCCTTGTCCTCCTCGCTGACGCCGAAGATGCCGGCCGCACCGGCGTACGGCGATGTCTTCGGGTCATTGCGGACACTGACCTTCAGCCGCAGGGGAATCGCCTGGTCGCCGTAGAACGTGGCGACCTTCGGGCTCAGCGTCACCGAGAGGTGGTACCACCCGGCGAAGCGCATGGCGCTGACGTCCGAGGCGGAGTCGAACCGGTTCCGGTAGTCCACCGGAGGCAGCGGTTCCAGCGCGACGGACGCCGTCTTCCCCGAGTAGGAGAGCGTCTCGCCCTCGACGTGGCCCAGGACGGGGTTCTCCAGCGACAGGGCGAGCGCGTTGCCCAGGTACTCGGTCGACCTGCTGCTGTTGCTCAGCACGGCGCTGGCGAAGATCTGCTGGCCCCAGTCCACCGGCACCCGGTAGAAGCGGGTCTGACCGGGCGCGATCCTGTCGTGCCACTCGCCGGTCCCCAGGCTGGTGGCCTCGTGGAAACTGTTGCCGCCGGCCCGCTTGCGCTGGCCCGTGGGAGGGACGGGCGAGGCCGATGACCAGTTCTCCGGGGCCTCGGTCGCCTGCGCGTCCGCGGCCTTCACCGCCGGTTCCGACTCGTACCGCAGCTCCAGGCCCCATTCGCCGGAGGACGACGCCGCGTTGCTCTTCCGCTCGACGAGTACGTTGTACTCACCGGCCTCCCGGCAGACGCTGTTGCCCTTCTCGACGACGCGGTGGGCGTACGCGGCGATCGGCCGTGCGAACTCCGCCGGCCCGAACACCGCGTCCTCCGAGCTGCACCGCGTGTCGTCGACGTCTCTGATGCTGACGGTGATGCCGTCCCCGTAGGCGACCTTGGAGCCGGCCCCGGGCACCGCCACCGCGGAGACGTAGGCGCTGGTCTCGGCGTCGAGGTTCAGCCGGTAGTAGAGCTTCTGACCCGGCTTGATCGCGCTCCGGTAGACCGATCCTGACGTCAGTTCCGGCGCCTCGGCGTTGGTCTCCGTGCCCCGCACCTTCGCCGCCTCGGGGTCGAAGGCGTACGGAGCCGGGCCGTCGGCCGCGTGTGCCTGACCCGCCAGGGCCACCATCGCGCACATCGCCGCGATGGACGCGAGCGCCGTCCGGCCCCTGTCGCGCTGCCTCTTCACAGGCTCCCCCTCGTCATCTGCGTGTCCGCCCCGCGCCGACCACGTGCGGACCCGGGCCCGGCGGTCACAGCCACCGCGGCGCCCGCTCCGGCCGTGGCCGCGATGCCGCTCCATCCTGCCCCGCCCGTGCCGCCGCTGTCTTCGGCCCCCTGCAATCGCCCCGCCGGTCCGCCCTGCCGTGCGAGGACGGAGCCTGGCCTTCGTCTTCGCTCCCGCAAGCCGGCGAGGTGCCCGGGTGCACTCAGGGGCACCCATTGCCACGTTCACGGGACGGCGACAACGGCCCCGGACAGCACGAAGCCCCGGCCGCTCGGCGACCGGGGCTCGCTACGGACTGTTCCGTCTCACACACCCGAACCTGCGGGCACGGAGTCGGTCGCCTCCGTCCACAGATCCTGCTCGGCGCGATCCGCCTGGATCTGGCGGTACACGAGGAGCCCGCCGATGGCAGCCAGTGCGACCAGGAGAAGCTTCTTCACCGCGCGACCTCGTCTTTCCTTGGCGTAAGGGACTTCTGCCGCTCGACTATACACACCGGCCGATACCGATCAGTGACCTGCCTGGAACGCAACTGGGGCCTGGTCGCCCGCGTCACCGAACAGCCGAAATCATCCTTTTCCGGACCGGTTGCACCATACGAGTGGTGTTCATCCGAAGAACTGCGCACGCGGGGCGTCGGTCGCCGAAATCACCGGCGAAATCCACATCATCGGGAGGGTAAGCAGACCGGACCACCCGAGAGCGAGGGGCCATGAGCGCCTTCAAGGTAAAGACCATCTGGACCGCCTTCATCACCGCCTTCTTGGCGATCCTCGCCTCCCTGGGGCTCGCCGCCACCAGCCAGGCCGCGGCCGCCGCGCCGACGTCCGCCACCCAGGAGCACACGGGTGCCACCGCGGCAACTCCGTCAGTCCCCGCCGTGCGATGGACCCTTCCGCGTGACAGGGCACTGCCACCCACGATGAAGCAGCGCATCCGCGCCGAGGCCCACGGCTCCTCGCCGGCCACCCGCCAGCTGTCGGCCGACTCCAGGAACGCGACCCTCACCCGTAACGGCAACCACACCACCCAGGGCGCCCCGGCCGGCGACTCCGCCCTCCTGCCGCCCTGAACGGCCTGAGAGCGCTGCGGGCACCGAGAGCGCCCGAGAACGATTCCCAGGGCCCCAGGTCCGGTTCACACCGGCCAGGGGCCTTTCCCATACGCCGACACCCGGGGGAAGTCCGAGTATCACGGAACCCGCTCACAGGCACGCCCCATCCCGCGGCTCCACGGAAACGCCAGAGGCCCCGACCACTAATGGTCGGGGCCTTCGGACTGGTGGGGCTAACAGGATTTGAACCTGTGGCCTCATCCTTATCAGGGATGCGCTCTAACCAACTGAGCTATAGCCCCGCCGCGCTGTGCGCTGACTTCTGAAGATTAGCGCACGTCGGGGCCAGTCCCAAAATCGATACCTGGCGCGCTACTCGTCCTCGGCCAGAGTGAGCTCGACTCCGCCCACGAAGCCCGCCGACAAGTTGTAGATGAAGGCGCCGAGCGTCGCCAGCGCCGTGGCCAGCACCACGTCGATCACCGCGATGACCGAGGTGAAGATGAGGACCCGCGGCAGCGAGAGGAACGACTGCAGATCGAAGCCGTTGCTCTCGTTGGACCCGGTGGCCTCGCTGATCGTGCCGCCCACGGTGGAGAAGACCCCCATCGCGTCCATCACCATCCACAGGACCGCGGCCGCGACCACCGTGCAGATACCCAGTGCGATGGAGAGCAGGAAGCTCACCTTCATCACCGACCACGGATCGGCCTTGGCCACCCGCAGACGCGCCTTGCGCGTGCGCGGAGTGGTCCGTGCGCCCGTCTTGGGCCGGCGCACAGCCTGGGCGCCGCCCGCGGCGCCGCCCCCGCCCTGCGTGCCGCCCACAGGCGCCACGTAAGCCTGCGGCGGGTGATAGGGGCCCGCCTTCCCCTGCGCGGGGTCACGCTCACCGGGCAACGGCCCGGTCGCATAACCCTCGTACTGGGGCTGTGGCCCCCGAGTGTCCGTCACAGTGCCCCCTTGGGAGTCCGTGGCAGGGCCACGGGCACCGTTCGCTCCAGCTCCGGAAGCGGCCGAACCGGCGCCCGTGGCTCCACTCACGCTCTACTCCTCGTGCTACCCGGCCGAAGGCTCCGTGCCCTCGGCAGTGCCCTCGACCACGCTCTCGGCCTGAGCCTCGACCGTCTCACCTTCGGTGTCATCGGCCCCTTCGACCTCTTCAGCCTCACGACCGGCCTCGGCGTTGCGCGCGATGCCGACGACGGCATCACGCTTGCCCAGATTGATCAGTTGGACGCCCATGGTGTCACGGCCCGTCTCCCTGACTTCATTGACTCGCGTGCGAATCACACCGCCGCCGAGCGTGATGGCGAGGATCTCGTCCGTCTCCTCCACCACCAGCGCACCGACGAGCGAGCCCCTGTCCTCCACGATCTTGGCAGCCTTGATACCCAGGCCGCCCCGACCCTGAACGCGGTACTCGTCGACGGGAGTCCGCTTCGCGTACCCGCCGTCAGTGGCAGTGAACACGAACGTACCCGGCCGGACAACATTCATCGAGAGCAGCTGGTCGCCCGCACGGAAACTCATGCCCTTGACGCCCGAGGTGGCACGGCCCATCGGGCGCAGCGCGTCGTCCGTCGCGGTGAACCTGATCGACTGGGCCTTCCTGCTGATGAGCAGCAGATCGTCCTCGGCCGAGACCAGCTCCGCACCGATCAGCTCGTCGTCGCTGCCGTCCTCGGTCTCCCGGAGATTGATCGCGATGACACCGCCGGAACGGGGGGAGTCGTAGTCCTTGAGCACGGTCTTCTTCACCAGACCGCCCTTCGTCGCCAGGATCAGGTACGGCGCCGCGTCGTAGTCGCGGATCGCCAGGATCTCGGCGATCTGCTCGTCCGGCTGGAAGGCCAGCAGGTTGGCGACGTGCTGGCCGCGCGCGTCCCGGCCGGCGTCCGGAAGCTCGTACGCCTTCGCCCGGTACACCCGGCCCTTGTTCGTGAAGAACAGCAGCCAGTGGTGCGTCGTCGACACGAAGAAGTGGTCGACGATGTCGTCTTCCTTCAGCTTCGTACCGCGCACACCCTTGCCGCCGCGCTTCTGCGAGCGGTAGTCGTCCGTCTTGGTGCGCTTCACGTAGCCGCCGCGGGAGATCGTGACGACGATGTCCTCCTCGGCGATCAGGTCCTCGATGGACATGTCACCGTCGAAGGGCACCAGCTTGGAACGCCGGTCGTCGCCGAACTTCTCCACGATCGCCGCCAGCTCCTCGCTGACGATCTGCCGCTGCCGCTCGGGCGAGGCCAGGATCGCGTTGTACTCGTTGATCTTCGCCTGGAGCTCGTCGTGCTCGGCGGTGATCTTCTGGTGCTCCAGCGCGGCCAGCCGGCGCAGCTGCATCTCCAGGATCGCGTTCGCCTGGATCTCGTCGATCTCCAGCAGGCCCATCAGGCCCTCACGCGCGATATCCACCGTGTTGCTGCGCCGGATGAGGGCGATGACCTCGTCGATGGCGTTCAGCGCCTTCAGCAGGCCGCGCAGGATGTGCGCCCGCTCCTCGGCCTTGCGCAGGCGGAACTTCGTACGCCGGACGATGACCTCGATCTGGTGCGTCACCCAGTGGCGGATGAACGCGTCGATCGACAGCGTGCGCGGCACCCCGTCGACGAGCGCCAGCATGTTCGCGCCGAAGTTCGTCTGCAGGTCGGTGTGCTTGTAGAGGTTGTTCAGTACGACCTTGGCGACCGCGTCCCGCTTGAGCACGACGACCAGGCGCTGACCGGTGCGCGAGGACGTCTCGTCACGGACGTCGGCGATACCGCCGACCTTGCCGTCCTTCACCAGGTCGGCGATCTTCTGCGCGAGGTTGTCGGGGTTGGTCTGGTACGGGAGCTCCGTGACCACCAGGCACTGGCGCCCCTGGATCTCCTCGACCGCCACGACCGCGCGCATCGTGATCGAGCCGCGGCCCGTGCGGTACGCGTCCTCGATGCCCTTGCGGCCCACGACGAGCGCGCCCGTCGGGAAGTCGGGGCCCTTGATCCGCTCCAGCAGCGCGTCCAGCAGCTCCTCGTGCGAAGCCTCCGGGTGCTCCAGGTACCACTGGGCGCCGGCCGCGACCTCGCGCAGGTTGTGCGGCGGGATGTTGGTGGCCATACCCACCGCGATGCCCGCGGAGCCGTTGATCAGCAGGTTCGGGAACCGCGCCGGGAGGACGACCGGCTCCTGGTTGCGGCCGTCGTAGTTGTCCTTGAAGTCGACGGTCTCCTCGTCGATGTCGCGGACCATCTCCATGGACAGCGGCATCATCTTGCACTCGGTGTACCGCATCGCCGCGGCCGGGTCGTTGCCCGGAGAACCGAAGTTGCCGTTGGAGTCCACGAGCGGCATGCGCATCGACCAGTGCTGCGCCAGTCGCACGAGCGCGTCGTAGATCGAGGAGTCGCCGTGCGGGTGGTACGTACCCATCACGTCACCGACGACGCGGGCGCACTTGTAGAAGCCCTTCTCGGGCCGGTAGCCGCCGTCGTACATCGCGTACAGCACGCGGCGGTGGACGGGCTTCAGACCGTCCCGCACGTCCGGCAGGGCACGCGACACGATGACGGACATCGCGTAGTCGAGGTAGGAGCGCTGCATCTCCGTCTCGAGCCCGACGGGCTCGACACGCATACCGACGCCCGGGACAACGGGCTCCTCTTCGGGCATCACAGGGGTTTTCTCGTCGGCCATTGCTGGTCAAAGTCCTTTCGCGCTGCGGCTTGCTTGTACGGCCGACTCAGATGTCGAGGAAACGGACGTCCTTGGCGTTGCGCTGGATGAACGAGCGCCGCGCCTCGACGTCCTCGCCCATCAGTACCGAGAACAGGTCGTCGGCCTGCGCCGCGTCGTCCAGGGTGACCTGGCCGAGCACCCGGTGGTCCTGGTCCATCGTGGTGATGCGGAGCTCCTCGGCGTTCATCTCACCGAGGCCCTTGAAGCGCTGGATCGAGTCCTCCCTGGTGCGCTTGCCGTTCTGCTTGCCGAGCTCGACCAGGGCGTCGCGCTCGCGGTCGGAGTACGCGTACTCGAAGTCCTCGCGGCCCCACTTGATCTTGTAGAGCGGCGGGCGCGAGAGGTACACGTGCCCGGCCTCGACCAGCGGCCGCATGAAGCGGAACAGGAAGGTCAGCAGCAGGGTGTTGATGTGCTGTCCGTCGACGTCGGCGTCCGCCATCAGGATGATCTTGTGGTAGCGGAGCTTCTCGATGTCGAAGTCCTCGTGGACCCCGGTGCCGAAGGCCGAGATGAGGGCCTGGACCTCGGTGTTCTGGAGGATCTTGTCGATCCGGGCCTTCTCGACGTTCAGGATCTTGCCGCGGATCGGCAGGATGGCCTGGTACATCGGGTTACGGCCCGACTTCGCCGAACCACCGGCGGAGTCACCCTCGACGATGAAGATCTCGCACTTCGTCGGGTCGTTGGACTGGCAGTCGCTGAGCTTGCCCGGCAGCGAGGCGCTCTCCAGGAGCCCCTTGCGGCGGGTCAGGTCACGGGCCTTGCGGGCCGCCACCCGGGCGGTCGAAGCGGCGATGCCCTTGCGGATGATGTCGGCGGCCTCGTTCGGGTTCCGGTCGAACCAGTCCGTCAGCTGCTCGTGGACGACCTTCTGCACGAAGGTCTTGGCCTCCGTGTTGCCCAGCTTGGTCTTCGTCTGGCCCTCGAACTGCGGCTCGCCCAGCTTCACCGAGATGATCGCCGTCAGGCCCTCGCGGACGTCCTCACCGGTGAGGTTGTCGTCCTTCTCGCGCAGCAGCTTCTTCTCGCGCCCGTACCGGTTGACCAGGGAGGTCAGTGCCGCACGGAAGCCCTCCTCGTGCGTACCGCCCTCGTGCGTGTGGATCGCGTTCGCGAAGGAGTAGACACCCTCGGTGTACTGCGTGTTCCACTGCATCGCGATCTCGGCCGAGAGGAGCCGCGCCTTGTCCTCGGCCTCGATGTCGATCACCGACCGGTGGATGACGTCGCCCTTGCGGGAGTTCAGGTACTTCACGAAGTCGACGATGCCGTCCTCGTAGTGGTACGTGACCGTCCGGGTCGGCTCCTCGTCGGGGACGTCGACCGCCTCGGCGCTGTCCGCGCCGACCGTCGCCTTCGCCGACTCGCGCTCGTCCGTCAGCTTGAGCGTGAGGCCCTTGTTGAGGAACGCCATCTCCTGGAAGCGGCGCGAGAGGGTCTCGAAGGAGTACTCGGTGGTCTCGAAGATGTCCCCGTCGGCCCAGAAGGTGACGGTCGTACCGGACTCGTCGGTGGCCTCGTGACGGGCCAGCGGGGCGGTCGGGACACCGAGCTTGTACTCCTGGGTCCAGCGGTAACCGTCCCGCCTCACCTCGACCGCCACCCGGGTGGACAGGGCGTTGACGACGGAGACACCCACGCCGTGCAGACCGCCGGAGACGGCGTAGCCGCCGCCTCCGAACTTGCCGCCCGCGTGCAGGACGGTGAGCACGACCTCGACGGCCGGCTTGCCTTCGGACGGCACGATGTCGACCGGGATACCACGGCCGTTGTCGATGACGCGCACCCCGCCGTCGGGGAGGATCGTGACGTCGATGGTGTCCGCGTGCCCGGCCATCGCCTCGTCGACCGAGTTGTCGACAACCTCCTGAACGAGGTGGTGGAGACCGCGCTCACCGGTGGACCCGATGTACATGCCGGGCCGCTTGCGGACCGCGTCCAGGCCCTCCAGCACGGTGATCGCACTGGCGTCGTACGAGGACGTGATCTCGCCGTTCTCACCGGTTGTGGACAGGTTGTTCTGGTTGGGGTTGCCGGAATCGGCCACGAAGCGCCCTTTCTGGCACAGCACAGGCCGTTCTCCGGACAGGCGGGAGCGGCTGCGTCGTTCGGCTTGTATCGACGAATCCCGCACAGGGACGGGATTACTGACCAGTCTACCGGTAGCGCCGACCTGAATGGGGGTTTGCCGGTACCTGAGTCCGCATGTGCCGCCCTGAACCAGCGCCTGCCGACTCCCCATATCCGGGAAGGGGGCCCAGGAGGCTCACGCGGGCATTGAGCCCTTCGGCCTGTCAACCTCCGGCTACCGTGAGGGACGCCGCACTCCGGGTGGTGACCGCCAACCCGTACATACCTGTACAACACGGGCGCAGTGGGTTCGATGCGGAACGGATTTCCGTACCGAGGCGAACAGAGCGAGAAGCCCCGGCACAGGCCGGGGCATCACGTGCGTGGAGCCGTCACCGAGCCGTCAGGGAGCCGCCGGGCAGCTGACACGCAGCCGTCGCTGAGCCGTCACGGAGCGGGAAATCCCAGCTCAGCCGTATGTGTCCCCAGGACCCGTGCTCCCGGGCGCGCGCAGAGGGCCGAACCGGCGCTGGGGACCCGCCGGCCCCAGGACCTTGATCAACCGCACGGTGCCCTGCCCCAGATCCGTGTTCAGCCGGGCCACCAGCTGCGGAGCCAGCAGCCGCAGCTGCGTCGCCCACGCCGTCGAGTCGCACTGCACGGTGAGCACCCGCTCGGCCGGAGCCTCGTCGTACCGCAGCGGCACACAGTGATTCGCGAGGTCGTCGCCCACGATCTGCGGCCACCGCCCCATCACCCCGCCCACCGCCGCGGGCGTCTCCCACCCACGCTCGGTGATCAGCCGGTTGATCGCCGAACCCAGCGGCAGCGGATCACGGCCGTCGGACCGCGCCCCCGAACGCAGTCCGCCGCCCCGCCTGGCCTGCTTCTTCTGCTGCGCCGCAGCACCACGCGCCCGCGCCTGCTCCTTCGCCGCCCGCAGGGCAACCCGCGCCAGGTCGACCCCCGAGACCTCCGGCTGCTTCGCCACCGGTCCCCGGACACCCGGCTCACCCACGGAATCCAGCGAGGGCCCGGAACCGCCCGTACCGGGCCCCTGAGCCCTCGACGATTTACCGCGGCCGCTCATACCCGCTCGACCCCTCCGGCGGACACGCCGTAGCGCGCACCCGCGAGAACACCCGGCACGTCGTCGTCCACGGCGGCCGTCACCAGCACCTGCTCGCCGGGGGCCACCAGCTCGGCCAGCCGCTCCCGCCGCCGCGCGTCCAGCTCCGCGAACACGTCGTCCAGGATCAGCACCGGTTCGTTGCCCTCGGAGCGCAGCAGTTCGTACGAGGCCAGGCGCAGCGCCAGCGCGTACGACCAGGACTCGCCATGACTCGCGTAGCCCTTCGCCGGCATGCCGCGCAACCCGAGCACCAGGTCGTCGCGGTGCGGGCCGACGAGCGTCACACCCCGCTCGATCTCCTGCTTGCGGACCTCGGCGAGCGCCGCGATCACCTGCTCGTACAGCTCCTCGCGCGTCCGCGCGGGCTCCACCCCGGCGCCGATCGAGCTCCGGTACTCCAGGGTCAGCGGCCCGCCGCCCGGCGCCACCTCGCCGTACGCCTTGTCCGTGAGCGGCTCCAGCGTCGCGATCAGGTCCAGCCGTTGCGCCAGCAGCTCGGCACCCACCTGGCCCAGGTGCTGGTCCCAGACGTCCAGCGTCGTCAGGTCCATCGAACGGCCACCGTGCCTGCGAGCCATCGCCGCCGACTTCAGCAGGGTGTTGCGCTGCTTGAGCACGCGCTCGTAGTCGGAACGGACCCCGGCCATCCGGGGCGACCGCGCCGTCACGAGCTCGTCGAGGAAGCGGCGGCGATCCCCGGGATCGCCCTTCACGAGCGCCAGATCCTCCGGCGCGAACAGCACCGTCCGCACTATGCCCAGCACGTCACGGGGCCTGACCTGCGAGGACCTGTTGATCCGGGCGCGGTTGGCCCGTCCGGGATTGATTTCGAGCTCGATGAGCTGCGCCCGCTCGCCCTGGGTGACGGCGGCCCGGACCACCGCCCGCTCCGCCCCCATCCGCACCAGCGGCGCGTCGGACGAGACACGATGGCTGCCGAGCGTGGAGAGATAGCCGATGGCTTCGACGAGGTTGGTCTTGCCCTGGCCGTTGGCTCCCACGAACGCGGTGACGCCCGGGTCGAGAGGCACCTCGACCCGGGCGTACGAGCGGAAGTCGGCCAGCGAGAGATGCGTGACGTGCATGTGCGCCGACCTCCGGTTCCCTGCTCCGTGCTGGTACTGCTCGATCTACTTCTTGTTCTCGACCGCGTGGCCGCCGAACTGGTTGCGCAGCGCGGCGATCATCTTCATCTGCGGGGAGTCGTCCTGGCGCGAGGCGAAGCGCGCGAAGAGCGAGGCGGTGATCGCGGGCAGCGGCACCGCGTTGTCGATCGCGGCCTCCACCGTCCAGCGGCCCTCACCGGAGTCGGCGGCGAAACCGCGCAGCTTGTCCAGGTGCTCGTCGTCGTCCAGCGCGTTGACCGCCAGGTCGAGCAGCCAGGAACGGATGACCGTGCCCTCCTGCCAGGAGCGGAAGACCTCGCGCACGTCGGTGACGGAGTCGACCTTCTCCAGGAGCTCCCAGCCCTCGGCGTACGCCTGCATCATGGCGTACTCGATGCCGTTGTGGACCATCTTCGCGAAGTGGCCGGCGCCGACCTTGCCCGCGTGCACGGAGCCGAAGTCACCCTCGGGCTTGAGGGCGTCGAAGATCGGCTGGACCTTCGCGACGTTCTCGGCGTCGCCGCCGTACATCAGCGCGTAGCCGTTCTCCAGGCCCCAGACGCCGCCGGAGACGCCGCAGTCGACGAAGCCGATGCCCTTGAGGCCCAGCTCGACGGCGTGCTTCTCGTCGTCGGTCCAGCGGGAGTTCCCGCCGTCGACCACGATGTCGCCGGGCGACAGCAGGACCGCCAGCTCGTCGACGGTGGACTGGGTGGCGGCGCCCGCCGGGACCATCACCCAGACGACCCGGGGGCCCTTGAGCCGGCCCACGAGCTCTTCGAGACTCTGGACATCGGAGACGTCCGGGTTGCGGTCGTAACCGATGACGGTGTGGCCTGCGCGGCGGATGCGCTCGCGCATGTTGCCGCCCATCTTGCCGAGGCCGACGAGACCGAGCTCCATCAGAGATTCCTTAAGCGTTGTGCCGATTCGTACCCGAGGTCGAGCCTACGCCCGGCCGGGGACAGCGCGGCGGGCCCGCTCGGCGCTGAGCGTGCCCCCGGACGCTGCCGTGACAGCTCCCGGTCGTCGGATCAGCCGGAGAGGCGGACCGGCATGATCAGGTACTTGTACGCGTCGTTCGCCTCCGCGTCGACGGCCGGACGGCCGCTCAGCAGGGCGGGCTTGGTGGACGTCGTGAAGGAGAGCTGGGCGGCCGGCGAGTCGATCGCGCTGAGCCCGTCCAGCAGGAACGTCGGGTTGAAGGCGATCGAGATGTCGTCACCGTCGAGCACGGCGTCGACGCGCTCCACAGCCTGTGCGTCGTCGCTGGAGCCCGCCTCCAGGATCAGCACTCCCTGCTCGAAGCTGAGCCGCACCGGGGTGTTCCGCTCGGCGACGAGGGCCACACGCTTGACGGCCTCGACGAACGGGGCGGTCTCGATGACCGCGACCGAGTTGAACTCGGTGGGGAACAGCGTCCGGTACTTCGGCAGGTCGCCTTCGAGCAGCCGCGTCGTCGTACGCCGCCCCGCGCCCTCGAAACCGATCAGCCCTTCACCGGCGCCGGAACCCGACAGCGCGAGCGTGACCGTGTCGCCGCTGGTCAGCGCCTTCGCGGTGTCCAGGAGCGTCTTGGCGGGGACCAGGGCCACCGCCGACGCGTCCGGGTTCTCGGGCTTCCACAGGAACTCGCGGACCGCGAAGCGGTAGCGGTCGGTGGAGGCGAGGGTGACGGTGTCGCCCTCGATCTCGATCCGGACGCCGGTCAGGACGGGCAGCGTGTCGTCACGGCCCGCGGCGATGGCGACCTGGGCCGCGGCGGAGGCGAAGACCTCACCGGGCACGGTGCCGGTCGCGGTCGGCATCTCCGGCAGCGCCGGGTACTCCTCCACAGGAAGGGTGTGGAGTGTGAACCGCGAGGAGCCGCAGACCACGGTCGCCCGTACACCGTCTGTGGAAATCTCCACCGGCTTGTTGGGAAGGGCGCGGCAGATGTCGGCGAGCAGCCGGCCGGAGACGAGCACCGTGCCGTCCTCGTCGACCTCCGCGTCCACCGAGACCCGTGCCGAGACCTCGTAGTCGAAGCTGGAGAAGCTGAGGGCTCCGTCCTCGGCCTTCAGAAGAAGGCCCGCGAGAACGGGTGCCGGCGGACGGGCCGGGAGGCTTCGGGCCACCCAGGCCACCGCCTCCGCGAGTACATCGCGCTCCACCCGGATCTTCACCGGAACCGCCTCCTGCTGTTGCTCGCTCGCCCTGCCGGCCTTCGTCGTCTGGTCGGGTCTTCCTGCCGTGGGGCTGGGGAGGACTCCGGGGTCCAGTCTGACGTACGGCACCGACACTCGTTGCTGCTCGGGGTCAAGCCGAGACAAGAGGTGCGGGGCGGTCCGGGGCGAAGTTGTGCACAGGCCCCACTTCGAAGCGGATTCCTGGCTAACTATGTGTGGCAGTAGTAGTAGGGCCTGTGGAAACCGTGGATAACGTCGTTTCCCCAGGTCAGGTCCGGTTTTTTATCCACCGGCCCTGTGGGCGGCACCGGTGGACAACCGAGGGCTTCTGTGGACACACGAAAGTTCTGCACACCCGGTGCACAGGGGCGGGGCACTTCTCCCCAGGGCCGTCCCCAGCTTTACCCACGTTCCCCACAGGCCAATCGGCCTTCTTGGTGTGACGCCTTTCACTCCGGGCGGTGAGAGGGGGTGTCGCGTTGCCGAACAGTGGACAGGGGTGTGGAGAAGCTGGGGACAACGTCGTCCAGCCTGTGGGCCGCCGGTGGACAACCCGGGCGACCCCCTGTGGACGAATAAGTTGTCCACAGCCTGTGGATCAAGGTTGACCACAAATCCCCAGCCATGTGACCTGGTCTGATGATCTATCGGAAGCCGAGCCTGTGGACGCATTATGGATAACTTCGTAGTCCCCAGGCTGTGGACGGTGCATGGGCCGCCGTTCTGTGGAGAAGTGCCCTCCCCGAGGCCGTATTCGAACAGCGAACCGGCGGAGCGGTGGGCCGGCCGGTGACCGCGGGGGGTCCCGAGGCGGCTCGGCGAGTCCTCCCGGCACGACGAAGGGCGCCCCAGGAGGCCGTTAACGGTCCTCCCGGGGCGCCCTTCGTCCGTACCGGAGCGGCGGTGTCCCAGCCGTCAGCTGTTCTTGATGCGGTTCGTGAGCTCGGTGACCTGGTTGTAGATCGAGCGCCGCTCCGCCATCAGGGCACGGATCTTCCGGTCCGCGTGCATCACCGTCGTATGGTCCCGGCCGCCGAACTGGGCGCCGATCTTCGGCAGGGAGAGGTCCGTCAGCTCGCGGCAGAGGTACATGGCGATCTGGCGGGCCGTCACCAGCACCCGGCTGCGCGAGGACCCGCAGAGGTCCTCCACCGTGAGACCGAAGTAGTCGGCGGTCGCCGCCATGATGGCCGGAGCGGTGATCTCGGGTGCCGCGTTCTCCCCGCCCGGGATCAGGTCCTTCAGTACGCCCTCGGTCAGCCCCAGGTCGACCGGCTGCCGGTTGAGGCTCGCGAAGGCCGTCACCCGGATCAGCGCCCCCTCCAGCTCACGGATGTTGCGTGAGATGCGGGAGGCGATGAACTCCAGCACCTCGGGCGGGGCGTTGAGCTGCTCCTGGACCGCCTTCTTGCGGAGGATCGCGATGCGCGTCTCCAGCTCGGGCGGCTGTACGTCGGTGGTCAGACCCCACTCGAAGCGGTTGCGCAGCCGGTCCTCCAGGGTCACCAGCTGCTTGGGCGGCCGGTCCGAGGACAGCACGATCTGCTTGTTCGCGTTGTGCAGCGTGTTGAAGGTGTGGAAGAACTCCTCCTGCGTCGACTCCTTGCTCGCGAGGAACTGGATGTCGTCGACCAGCAGGATGTCCACATCGCGGTAGCGCTTGCGGAAGGTGTCGCCCTTGCCGTCGCGGATCGAGTTGATGAACTCGTTGGTGAACTCCTCCGAGCTCACGTACCGCACCCGGGTGCCCGGGTAGAGGCTCCGCGCGTAGTGGCCGATGGCGTGCAGCAGGTGGGTCTTGCCGAGTCCCGACTCCCCGTAGATGAAGAGCGGGTTGTACGCCTTCGCGGGGGCCTCGGCGACGGCCACGGCGGCCGCGTGGGCGAACCGGTTCGACGCACCGATGACGAAGGTGTCGAAGAGGTACTTCGGGTTCAGCCTGGCCTGCGGCTCGCCGGGGCGCGGCGAGGACGAGGACTGTCCGCCCATCGTTCCCGGGCCGCCTCCACGGCCGGTACCGGGCCCGTTCTGGCGGTGCTGGGGCTGCTGCTGCGAGTCCTGCATGTCATGCCGGTCGGGGCGCTGCTCGTAACCCTGGCGCTCCGGCGGCTGGGGCCGGTAGCCGTGCTGCGGCTGCTGGGCGCGCGGGTTGGCGTAGGGGTCGCGGTCCTGGTAGCCGCCGTGCCGGGGCTGCTGCCAGGAGAGGTCGTCCTGGCTCCGGGGCCAGGCGCCGGGCTCCGGGCGCTGCTGCTGGTAGTCCGGATAGGCCGGGCGCGCCGTCGGCATGCCGTCGTCGGACGGCCGGCGGCCGTAGTCGTCGTACGAGTCCTCGTGCTGGGAGTCGTCGCGCTGCGGCCCCTGGTAGCGATGGGACTGCTGCCCCTGGTGCGACTGGTGCATCGGGGGTGCCGGCGGGGACGGCGGTTCGCCGGCCGAGTCGTCGACGGTGATCGCGATACGGATCGGGCGGCCGCACTCCCGGGTGAGCGTCTCACTGATGAGCGGGGCGAGCCGGCCCTCCAGGACGCGCTTGCCCCATTCGTTGGGGACGGCGAGCAGTGCGGTGTCCGCGACGAGTGCCAGGGGCTGGCAGCGCTCGATCCACTGCTTGTCCTTCGGCTCGATGCCCTGCTGCCCCTCCCCGAGCAGTTGCTCCAGCACGCGTGGCCACACTGCGGCAAGATCGGCAGGTACGTCAGCCACAGGGCACGCTCTCTCGCAGGTCCCACGAATGTGTGGTTCTCGGGACGGGATGGGTCGGGTCGGGTGAGGCCCGGCAGTCGGGAAGGAAAAGAACCGGAGTTCAGCCACGGTAGTCAGGCCGACCCGCACGGTTCAAGTTGTTGTCCACAGGCTGTGCACAGGGGGACCCCGCGCAGGGCCGGTTTGACCGGATGGCGCGGCCGCGCGTACCGTGACCAGGTCGAGTTGTCGATGGCTGCTGCCGCCTGCCTCCGATGGGCAAAGATCACGATCTGTGATTGTGAAGCGGTGCACTAAGGCGTTTACGCGAGTTCCTCGTGGGCGCACGGTGACAGCCAGGCGATGTCCCGCCGATACACGATCATTTCTGGAGCCCCCGAGTGAGCAAGCGCACCTTCCAGCCGAACAACCGTCGTCGCGCAAAGACCCACGGTTTCCGCCTGCGTATGCGTACCCGTGCCGGCCGTGCGATTCTCGCGAACCGCCGTGGCAAGGGCCGCAGCAGCCTGTCCGCCTGATCGCTAACAGGTCCATGACGTGCTGCCTACCGAGAATCGGCTGAGGCGGCGCGAGGACTTCGCGACCGCGGTACGACGAGGACGCCGGGCTGGTCGCCCGCTACTCGTCGTCCATCTCAGCAGCGGTTCAACGGACCCGCACGTGACTGGGGAGAGTCCTCCTCCGCCGCGTGCGGGTTTCGTTGTCAGCAAAGCCGTGGGCGGAGCGGTCGTACGCACAGCGGTGAAGCGGAGGCTTCGCCATCTGGTCCGCGAACGGCTGGCTCAGCTGCCCCCCGGTAGCCTTGTTGTCGTACGAGCGCTGCCCGGATCGGGCGACGCCGACCCTGCACAGCTGGCCCGAGACCTGGACGCCGCCTTTCAGCGGCTGCTGGGAGGGGGCGCGCGATGAAGTACCCGCTGCTGGCTCTCATCAAGCTCTACCAGTGGACGATCAGCCCACTTCTCGGGCCTGTCTGCCGCTACTACCCGTCGTGTTCCCACTATGGATATACGGCGATCGACCGGCACGGTGCGATCAAGGGAACGGCGCTGACCGCATGGCGCATCCTGCGATGCAATCCGTGGTCGCCCGGCGGTGTGGATCATGTGCCGCCACGCAGGCGTCCGCGCTGGCACGAACTGCTGCGCGGCTCTCCGCGCGGCGGCAAGGGCGGGGACTCCGCCGCCGATGTGCCTGCCAGGGGATCGGCACCCGAACCCCTGAGCCCGGCCACAGAGACCTCGCCCAATGCTCAAGGAGCCTGATTAGTGGACACGATTGCCAGTCTGTTCAGCTTTATCACCACACCCGTTTCCTGGGTCATCGTCCAGTTCCACAAGGTCTACGGTGCGCTCTTCGGTGAGGACACGGGGTGGGCCTGGGGCCTGTCCATCGTGTCCCTCGTGGTCCTGATCCGGATCTGCCTGATCCCGCTGTTCGTCAAGCAGATCAAGTCCACCCGGAACATGCAGGTGCTCCAGCCGAAGATGAAGGCGATCCAGGAGCGCTACAAGAACGACAAGCAGCGTCAGTCCGAAGAGATGATGAAGCTGTACAAGGAGACGGGCACCAACCCGCTCTCCTCGTGCCTTCCCATCCTGGCGCAGTCCCCGTTCTTCTTCGCCCTGTACCACGTGCTCTCGTCCATCGCCTCGGGCAAGACGATCGGCGTCATCGACCAGCCGCTGCTCGACAGCGCGCGTCAGGCGCACATCTTCGGCGCTCCCCTGGCCGCCAAGTTCATGGACAGCGAAGAGAAGGTCCAGGCACTCGGCGCCTCGCTGACCGACGTCCGTGTCGTCACCGCGATCATGATCGTGATGATGTCGGCCTCGCAGTTCTTCACCCAGCGCCAGCTGATGACGAAGAACGTCGACCTGACGGTCAAGACCCCGTACATGCAGCAGCAGAAGATGCTGATGTACATCTTCCCGATCATCTTCGCCGTGATGGGCATCAACTTCCCCGTCGGTGTCCTCGTGTACTGGCTGACCACCAACGTCTGGACCATGGGTCAGCAGATGTACGTGATCAACCAGAACCCGACCCCGGGCAGCAAGGCGCAGGAGCAGTACCTGGACCGTGTGCTGAAGAGCGTGACCGCTCATGGACAGGTACGCGGGCGGACGCGGCGCAACACGGTCAAGCGTGTCGTGGCCAAGGGCACGGACCGCAACGACATCGAGCGCAAGTTCATCACCGGTCTGGCCAAGCTGGGCCTCGCGGCTCAGGAGGACGGCACCGTCGCCAAGAGTGACGCCGCGATCGCCGAGGCCGAGGGTGCTCCCGCACCGAAGCGTCAGCAGCCCAAGCGCCAGACCAAGGCGAAGCGCACCGCGGCCGCCGCGCCGGCCGGCGGGGTCAGGGAAGCCGGCACGGCGGAGCCGGCGGCCAGGACCTCGCTGGAGAAGCGGGACGCTGCTCAGGACGACCAGCCGGAGTCGGCGGCCAAGCCCGCTTCCGGCTCCTCACGCCAAGCCAAGTCCGGACAGCGCAAGGGTCCGCAGCGGCCCAAGCACCCGTCCAAGAAGTAAGAAGGAGTCCATCCGTGACGGAAGGCACCGCGACCGCGGCCGCTGACAGCAGCGACACCCTCACCCGCCTTGAGCAGGAGGGTGAGATCGCGGCCGATTACCTTGAGGGCCTGCTCGACATCGCCGACCTGGATGGCGATATCGACATGGACGTCGAGGCGGACCGGGCGGCGGTCTCGATCATCAGCGAGTCGGCGCGCGATCTGCAGAAGCTGGTGGGGCGCGACGGTGAGGTGCTGGAGGCGCTGCAGGAGCTGACGCGTCTCGCCGTCCACCGGGAGACCGGTGACCGGAGCCGCCTGATGCTGGACATCGGTGGATTCCGGGCCCAGAAGCGCGAGGTTCTCGCCGCGTTGGGTGCCAAGGCGGCGGATGAGGTCAAGAACTCCGGTGCGCCGGTGAAGCTGGACCCGATGACCCCGTTCGAGCGCAAGGTCGTGCACGACGCGGTCGCGGCAGCAGGTCTGCGCAGCGAGTCCGAAGGCGAGGAGCCCCAGCGCTTCGTCGTCGTTCTGCCGGCCTGACCGGACCCTTGTACTGTCGGCCCCGTCTGTTCGCAGGCGGGGCCGATCTTTGTCAGCCTGATAGTCAGCCACCCACAGTGCGCTAGTGCGGTACGGAAGGACGGTCCCCGTGACGGAGGCAGTAGAGCTCCCCCAGGCGCCTGAGGCGGCGCAGGCGGTATTCGGTGAGCTCTTCCCAGAAGCTGTCCGGTACGCGGAACTGCTGGCGGACGCGGGGGTCGAGCGAGGGTTGATCGGCCCTCGCGAAGTACCGCGACTGTGGGAGCGCCACCTGCTGAACTGTGCGGTGCTCTCCGAGGCGGTTCCTGAGGGTGTGACGGTCTGCGACGTGGGCTCCGGGGCGGGCCTTCCCGGTATCCCGCTGGCCCTGGTGCGGCCGGATCTGAAGATCACCCTGCTGGAGCCGCTGCTGCGGCGCACCAACTTCCTCCAGGAAGTCGTCGAGCTGCTCGGTCTTGATCATGTGACGGTCGTGCGGGGCAGGGCCGAGGAGGTTCTCGGCACCCTCCAGCCGGTGCACGTGGTCACGGCTCGCGCGGTGGCTCCGCTCGACCGGCTCGCGGGTTGGGGCGTTCCGTTGCTGCGCCCGTACGGGGAGATGCTGGCCCTCAAGGGCGACACCGCCGAGGAGGAGATCAACGGGGCCCGCGCGGCACTCAGCAAGCTCGGGGTGGTCGAGACCGAGGTGCTGCATGTCGGCGAGGGAGTGGTCGAGCCGACGACGACGGTGGTCCGTGTGGTGGTGGGAGAGAGCCCCGGCGGTGTGAGGTTCGCCGCAAAGAGGGCCAAGGCGGCACGCGTCAGCCGCACTCGTCGCCGCCGCTGAACAGGAGCGGTGCCTCCATACAAGCAGCCATACGTACCCGCTGCGGAGTGTCGTAGAAGGCTTGCGGCGCTTCGCGGGCATCGTGTTTCACGTGAAACGTCGCTCTCTGCTGCAGGGAATCATCAGCCGCGGTCGTGCGGCTGCCACGCCGCGCGACCGCAAGCTCGTACGGGTTGCCAAGTTGTCCACCGAAGCGGATTCATCCACAGAAGAGCGGGCCTCGCTGGTTCACGACCCCGAAAGCATGGCAGGCTCAGCTCATTGTGAGCCTGAAGTCGAGGAGAGTGAATCCTTGCGGTCCGACGCCAACATCGCGGGACCGATGACCGATCCGGTCCCCGGTCCCCGAACCGAGTCCGCGGGGGACGGTGTTTCACGTGAAACACCGCCCCCGATGGACGACACACCCATCGGTCGTGCGGCCCAGCTGGCGGTCGAGGCCCTCGGCCGCGCCGGCGAGGGGCTGCCCCGCCCTGACCAGACGCGTGTCATGGTGGTCGCCAACCAGAAGGGCGGGGTGGGCAAGACGACCTCGACGGTCAACCTTGCTGCCTCCCTGGCACTTCACGGTGCCCGCGTCCTGGTGGTCGACCTCGACCCGCAGGGGAACGCCTCCACGGCTCTGGGAATCGATCACCACGCCGAGGTTCCCTCGATCTATGACGTCCTGGTCGACAGCAGGCCCCTCTCCGAGGTGGTCCAGCCCGTTCCGGACATCGAAGGTCTCTTCTGTGCTCCTGCCACCATCGATCTCGCCGGTGCGGAGATCGAGCTGGTGTCGTTGGTGGCACGGGAGAGCCGGCTGCAGAGAGCGATTCAGGCGTACGAGCAGCCTCTCGACTACATCCTCATCGACTGCCCGCCCTCGCTCGGTCTCCTGACGGTGAACGCACTCGTCGCCGGAGCCGAGGTACTGATCCCCATCCAGTGCGAGTACTACGCACTGGAAGGGCTCGGGCAGCTGCTGAGGAACGTCGATCTGGTGCGAGGACATCTCAACCCGGATCTCCATGTGTCGACGATCCTGCTCACCATGTACGACGGCAGGACCCGGCTCGCGTCACAGGTCGCGGAGGAGGTGCGCACGCACTTCGGTAAGGAGGTGCTGCGGACGAGCATCCCCCGGTCGGTGCGCATCTCGGAGGCGCCCAGCTATGGGCAGACCGTGCTGACGTACGACCCGGGGTCCAGCGGTTCCTTGTCGTACCTCGAGGCGGCCCGTGAGATCGCCTTGCGGGGCGTCGGGCTGCACTACGAGGCCCAGCATGCCCGGACGGGCAGTCAGACCAGCCAGCAGAGCGTTTCGGAGGGCATCCAGTGAGTGAGCGTCGTAGAGGGCTGGGACGTGGGCTCGGTGCGCTGATTCCCGCAGCACCGCAGGAGCGACAGGTCGGGTCTCCGGCTGCCGGGCCAGGTGCGATTCCGGTGCTCACCGCCGACCGCGGTGTCGCCGCCGCGAAGGTGGTGACCACCTTGCCTGCCGCTCCCGTGGTGCCGGAGCCGAGCTCCGCGGGCACCGAGCCGGACGTTGCGGCCGAGATGAGGGATGCGGCGGGGGCCTACTTCGCCGAGGTTCTTCTGGGATCGATCACGCCCAACCCTCGGCAGCCGCGTGAGGTGTTCGACGAGGACGCTCTCGCCGAGCTGGTCACCTCGATCAAGGAGGTGGGTCTCCTTCAGCCCGTCGTGGTGCGCAAGGTCGCGGAGGACCGCTACGAGCTCATCATGGGTGAGCGGCGATGGAGGGCCTGCCGGGAGGCGGGCCTGGAGCGGATTCCCGCGATCGTGCGGGCGACCGACGACGAGAAGCTGCTGCTCGACGCGCTGCTGGAGAACCTGCACCGGGCCCAGCTGAACCCTCTGGAGGAGGCTGCGGCGTACGACCAGCTGCTGAAGGACTTCAAGTGCACGCACGACCAGCTGGCTGACCGGATCGGCCGGTCCCGTCCGCAGGTCTCCAACACGTTGCGTCTTCTGCGGCTCTCCCCGCCGGTGCAGCGCAGGGTCGCGGCGGGTGTGCTGTCGGCCGGGCACGCGCGGGCGCTGCTGTCGGTGGATGACTCCGAGGAGCAGGACCGGCTTGCCCACCGCATCGTCGCCGAGGGACTGTCGGTGCGGGCGGTGGAGGAGATCGTGACCCTCATGGGGTCCAGCCCCACGAGCTCGGCCAAGCCCAAGGGGCCGCGGGCAGGAGGCCGGCTGTCTCCGGCACTGAGTGATCTGGCGACCCGGCTCTCGGACCGTTTCGAGACGCGGGTTAAGGTCGATCTCGGTCAGAAGAAGGGCAAGATCGTCGTCGAGTTCGCCTCGATGGAGGACTTGGACCGCATCCTCGGCAGCCTGGCGCCGGGTGAGGGGCGCGTGCTGGACCGGGTGCTCTCCGAAGAGCCCGGCGAAGGCGACGAGGACTGATCCCCGATCGAACGGAGGGCGGGCCGTTGTCCAGGCGTTTACCGGACCACGGCCCGCCTTTGCTCTCTCCCGGTTTCGGTGACACGTCTGGGTGGATACGATGCGTTCTGGTATGGGCGCACCCATTCTGATGCCGCCTCGGAGGAGGTCGCGGGTATGCGAACAGTGAGCCGTGGCCGGCTGGTGACGGTCGCCTTGGGCTTGGGGGCCGTCGGAGGGTTCTTCGGCAGCCTGCTTCGCGAACGGAGTGCGCTGGCAGCCGCACATGATGCGGCGGGCGAAGGAAGTGAGGAACCGCCTTCATGGGGCGACGGCTCGTACCGCTCACCTTGGACAACCTTCCGGATCTCCCCGGACGCTGCCGCTCGTGTGTCTTCTGGGAGCTTGACCCGGTCAGCGGGGAAGCTGCGGTAAAGGCGGGCAGACCCGAGCTGGAGAAGGAAGCCTGGATCTCCGCGGTGCTGCTGGAGTGGGGATCCTGTGGCCGGGTCGTCTACGTGGACGACGTCCCGGCCGGTTACGTTCTCTACGCACCCCCCGCGTACGTGCCCCGTGCGACAGCCTTCCCCACCAGCCCGGTATCGCCGGATGCCGTGCAACTGATGACTGCCCTGATTCTGCCTGGATATCAGGGGCAAGGGCTGGGGCGGGTGTTGGTGCAGACGGTGGCGAAGGACTTGCTGCGACGCGGCTTCAAGGCGATCGAGGCGTTCGGGGACGCACGGTGGAAGGAACCGGCGTGTGTGCTCCCGGCGGACCACCTGCTGGCGGTCGGCTTCAAGACCGTACGGCCGCACCCCGCCTACCCCCGCCTGCGACTGGAACTGCGGACGACGTTGTCGTGGAAGGAAGACGTCGAGCTGGCGTTGGACCGACTGCTGGGTGCCGTCCAGAAGGAACCCGCTCTACGTCCTCTGTGAGCAGACCGGGAGATACGTGAAACGGGCCCGCCCCCAGGGGGTGGGCCCGTTTCACGTGAAACAGAGAGAGGCGCTGGCTGCTACTGGCCGATGAATCCCTCGAGGTCGCGGACGATCGCGGCCTTCGGCTTGGCACCGACGATGGTCTTGGCGACCTCGCCGTTCTGGTAGACGTTGAGGGTCGGAATGGACATCACGCCGTACTTGGCGGCGGTGGCCGGGTTCTCGTCGATGTTGAGCTTGACGACCTCGATCTCGTCACCGTGCTCAGCCGCGATCGCCTCCAGCGAGGGGGCGATCTGGCGGCAGGGGCCGCACCAGGCGGCCCAGAAGTCCACCAGCACAGGCTTCTTGCTGTTGAGGACTACTTCGTCGAAGGTGTCATCGGTCACGTTCTTCAGGGCGCCGGCCACGGCGGCCTCCTTAACTTCGCGGGGTGTGGGTGGGGTGCCGTGGGTCAGACCGCAGGGGTCTTCTCCGGTTCGGCGAGCTTCTCGTCGGCGAGCGCGGCAAGGAATCGCTCGGCATCGAGTGCGGCGGAGCATCCGGTACCGGCGGCGGTGATGGCCTGACGGTAGGTGTGGTCGACGACGTCTCCGGCACCGAACACACCCGACAGGTTGGTGCGCGTCGAGGGAGCCTCCACCTGCAGGTAGCCCTCGTCGTCCAGGTCGAGCTGGCCCTTGAAGAGTTCGGTGCGCGGGTCGTGACCGACGGCGATGAACAGCCCTGTCACCGGCAGCTCGGAGGTCTCGCCCGTCTTGGTGTCGCGCAGCGTCAGACCGGAGAGCTTCTGCTCTCCGTGTACCGCGGCGACCTCGCTGTCCCAGGCGAACTTGATCTTCGGGTCGGCGAAGGCACGCTCCTGCATGGCCTTGGACGCCCGCAGGGTGTCACGGCGGTGGACGATCGTGACGGACTTGGCGAAGCGGGAGAGGAAGGTGGCCTCCTCCATCGCCGTGTCGCCACCGCCCACGACGGCGATGTCCTGGTCCTTGAAGAAGAACCCGTCACAGGTCGCGCACCAGGAGACGCCACGTCCGGAGAGGGCGTCCTCGTTGGGCAGACCGAGCTTGCGGTGCTGGGAACCGGTGGTGACGATCACGGCCTTGGCCCGGTGAACCGTGCCCACGGTGTCGGTGACGGTCTTGATCTCGCCCGTCAGGTCGACGGATACCACGTCGTCCGGGATGAGCTCCGCTCCGAAGCGCTCGGCCTGGGCGCGCATGTTGTCCATCAGCTCGGGTCCCATGATGCCGTCCTGGAAGCCCGGGAAGTTCTCCACGTCGGTGGTGTTCATCAGAGCACCACCGGCGGTGACGGCGCCCTCGAACACCAGCGGCTTCAGCGACGCACGAGCCGTGTACAGGGCGGCGGTGTAACCGGCCGGCCCGGAACCGATGATGATCACATTGCGGACGTCGCTCACGGGTGTCTTCCTCGTCTCTGCAGACTGCCTACTGCCTACTGGGGCCGGTTCAACGACTCTCACCCCACCCAACGGATCCTACGGGCCAGGCATTCCCGACGTGCCACGGCATTCGGCGCGGAGATCAGGAGCGGGTGTAGGAGTCAGTGAGGAGCAGCGTGCCCTTTCCGGGAGGAGTGGCGTCCACGCAGCTCGCATCGACGACATAGGCGTTCACACGAGAGGGGTCCGAAGCGTCGGGCAGGACGACGAGATAGGCGTCGGTCCCCTGGTAGACGCCTTGCTCCACGGCCAGGGGCGGGGTGTTGCGGCCTGTGCCCTGCTGTACGCAGGGCGGCACGGCCGCAGCGTGCGTCCGCAGAGGGCTCGTGGGCTGGGAAGGATCCGCTGAGGAACCCTCCGGGGACAACCCGGAGTCCGAGCTGGTCCCCCTCTTCTCGCCGCCCGGAACCCGCGAAGCTGCCAGCAGATCCTTGACGTGTCCTTCCAGCGTGTCTTCCGAGAACGTGCCCGCGCCCTGTCCCGCCGCACTGGAGCTGCTGTCCGCCATCTTCGAGGCCGAATCCGAATTCTGGGAGGGCCCCATTGCTTGCAGCAGGAAGACGCTCATACCGATGACCGCCGCACCCAGCGCCGTTCCGAGCACGGCCAACCGGCGCCGACGACGGGCGGGGAGGCGGCTGGGCCCGGTCGCACCTCGTGGGCGGCCTGCCGGACGGTCAGCCGGAGAGGGGCTGGTGCCGGCTGACTCCTCGGCCGAGCCTTCTGTTTCACGTGAAACAGAAGGCTCCTCGGTGGGCGTGGCGGCATTGAGAAGGGCTTCGGCGGCAAGTGCGGCATCGATACGTCCGGCGACGTCATCGGGCATCCGTGCGGGACCGGGCAGTGTGCCGAGAAGACCGCGGATCTCTTCCAGTGACCTGCGCACGTCCTCACAGAGCCCACATCCCTCGATGTGGTCACGGAGATCCGCCGTGCGGGAAGTGGAAAGGAGTCCCGCAGTGAGGTCCGAGATCTCCGATACATCGGGGTGCTGGTCCATGTCAGCCGTGGAAGTCACGAGCGCCCACCTCCTCCCTTCGCAGCAGCAGGGTCACTTGCCCCTGCATCCCTAGGTCCCGACGCCGGTGGGACGGATGGCCCCCGCGTGCGGTTCCTTCCCCCGGTGCGATCCGCGCTACCCATCCCATCACCGCGCAGGTGTGTGAGCAGGGGGACCAGTCTGGCGCGCCCGCGTGCGCATCGGCTCTTGACGGTGCCGGTGGGGACGTCGAGGATGCGGGCGGCTTCGGCGACCGGATAGCCCTGCATGTCGACGAGTACGAGCGCGGCGCGCTGCTCGGCCGGCAGCGTGGCCAGGGCAGCCAGGAGCTCGCGGTGCAGATCATGGCGCTCGGCGGGCGCCTCGGCGGACTCGTTGGGCTCCATGAGCTGATCGAGCCGGTCGGCGTCGTCCACCGGGGTTGTCTTCCGCGAGGCGGCCTTACGCGCGCGGTCGAGGCACGCGTTGACGGTGATGCGGTGCAGCCACGTCGTGACGGCGGACTGGCCCCGGAAGGTGTGGGCGGCGCGGAAGGCGGAGATCAAGGCGTCCTGCACCGCGTCCGCGGCTTCCTCGCGGTCGCCTAGCGTCCGCAGGGCTACGGCCCAGAGCCGGTCGCGGTGGCGCCGCACCAGCTCCCCGAAGGCGTCCGGTTCGCCTGCGACGTGCTGGGTCAGGAGATCCTGGTCGTTCGTCAGGCGAAGGTCATCAGCCATTGGAGCCACGATCCCCCTTCGTCGTCCACGACCGTACACCTATTCAAGCCATACTGTGCCGCAAAGTAAATGGAACAACTCCCGGCGCCCTGTTGTCGAGTTCCCTCCCCTTGTCCCCTGATGGGAAAGGCGGGGATTGAGAGTGATCCAGCCCGATTCGGTGGAGTTTTCCGATATCAGGCTCGTGGCTCCGCCGGGTGCTGTTCCGGTGCTACGGGGAGGTACCCAGGAAGGACACGTCGGTTATGGCTTGCTTGTAACCGGCCTGGCTGTACTGGTCGCCCTCCGCGCGCGGTGCTGCGGTGAGCCAGAGAAGTACATAGCGGGTCTTTGCGGGTTTCTTCGCCTGTAGTTCCGCCGTCGTCTCCGACGTCTCTGACGTGGCGATCTGCTGCATGGAGCTGACGGGTCCCACGGGCGCCAGCGAATCCGCGGCATAGAGCGAGATCGTGGTGTGGTCGCCTCCGTACCGGAGCCCGATGGAAGCGGCCGAGACATTCCGCGAGGAGCCGAGATCGTAAACGATGCCGACGCCCTTCTTGAACGGGGCGAGAATGGGGCCGTCGTAATACGACTTGGTGCGCCAGAACGACGTGCTGTCCTTGTCGTAAGTATTGCCCACGCTTTCGGCGTTCTGCGGAGATCCGTCCGGAAAGAACTCCTGAGCGGAGTCAATGGCCAGCGGTTCGGTTGCCGCCTGTTTGTCATCCGCCTTTCCGCCGCCAGGGTTCGTCTGCGTGCTTCCGGGGCCGCCCGAGTGCTTGTCCCGGTCGAGGACGGTCTCCGCCAGCTGCCAGCTGGCCAGACCGAGCGCTGCGATCAGGAGGGCGGACACGGCCCATTTGAGGGCCCTGCCGGTGCGGCTCTGCAGAGGGGGCGGCGGAGCCATGACCGGCTGTGCCGCGTGGTGGGGCCGGGACGACGGACGTCCGTAGGTGCCCTGCTGATAGGTCGTTCGCTGGTAGTCGGGCGGCGCGGTGAACGTCGGCTCCGGAGGCAGGATGCGTGGCATGGCCGCGACGGCCTTGGCCAGCTCGTCCGGTGTGGTGCAGGGCTGTTCCTGCCGGGAAGCGGTCGCGCCGTCGTTGGCGAGCGCCCGCATGGCGATCTCGGACAACCCGCGGTGGACGCCCGCCCGCACCTGGTCGGGGGCGATGAGCCCGACGCCCTTGGGCAGCCCTGACAGCCCGTAGGCATCGTTCTCGTAGGGCCAGCGATGGGTCAGCGCCGCGTAGAGCAGTGCGCCGATGGCCTCGGTGTCCGTGCGCAGCGGGCGGTCCACGGTGATGCCGCGCAGCGCGGCGTTCACGGCGAGGCCCCGGATCCGGTACTGCCCGGTCGAGCTGCGCAGCACCGCTCCCGGAGTGAGCCTCAGATGTGCCAGGCCCTCACGGTGGGCGGCTGCCATCGCCTGGGAGATCTGACTGACGAGCTGGTAGGCGTCGTGGGCCTCCAGCGGGCCGGTGGCCAGCAGAGCGGTGAGCTCGGTGGCGTCCGGGAGCCATTCGTGGACGACGTAGACGAGGTCGTCCTCCTCGACGGCGTCAAGGACCTGTACGAAGCGGGGGTCGCCGAGCAGAGCGGAGGACCGGGCGGCGGCCAGCACGGAGCGGGCTCGCGGATGGTCGGCGAGGAGGAGGTGCACCCCCACCGCACGGCGCAGCTTCTCGTCCACAGCGCGCCAGCTGCTGAATCCGTCCAGCCGGGTGACGCACTCCTCGAGGCGATAGCGTCCGGCCAGTTTGTGGCCACTGTGCACGTCGGGCGCCTGCGGAATGGCCCGTGAGCCCTCTCGCCCACCGCCCGCTTTCCTGGCGCTCACGCCTGCTGTGTCCTGGGGTTCCGGGGTCCCGTCGGTCGTGGCCTCGTCCGCCTTGGCGGTCAGCGGCTCGTCGCCGCTGTTGTCGGCCACGTCGACGGCAGCCGTGCTACGTTCCGCCACCGTCGTTCCTGCCTCCCCATCCGTTGAGCGATGCCAGCCGGCTCTGCACAGTCACGCCAATTGTGCCCACACTCCGGCCCTATGCACGACACGCGGTGTCGGGCGATGGTTGTGCGGCCGGGTTCCTCTTTACCGTCCGAGCCGTCCCCTGACCATGCCGACCATGCCGTTGAGCTCTTCGATCCGCATCTTCTTCGCCGCGAGGAAGAAGACTCCCAGCAGCGCGATGCCACCGCAGACCAGGGCGGCGAGTGAGCCGAGCGCGCCCTCACCGAGCGCCGTCAGCAGGGCGTATCCGATACCGCCGCCGACGATGGCGGCCGGCACCGCCGCCAGGCAGAGACGGGCGTAGGTGCGCACGATGTTGGCGCCGTCCAGATCGCCACCCAGCCGGTTGCGCAGGCGGCGCCAGGCGATGCCGACACCGACGGCGTAGGCCAGTCCGTACGAGGCCGCCATGCCGACGACCGCCCACTGGGCCGGAAGGACCACGTAGCAGAGGGCGGAGGCGGCTGCGTTGACCACGGCCACGATGACGGTGTTGTAGAAGGGGGTGCGGGTGTCCTCGTACGCGTAGAAGCCGCGCAGCACGACGTACTGCACGGAGTACGGGATGAGCCCGAGACCGAACGCCATCAGGATGAAGCCCATGGAGCGGGCTGCTTCGGTGCCGCTGGACGCGTACAGCAGGGTGCACATGGGCAGGCCCAGCGCCAGGAAGGCGAAGGCGACCGGCACGATGGCCACGGCCGAGTTCCGGAGCCCCTGCGAGATGTCGTCGCGGACCGCGCCGGGGTCGTTGTCGTGGGCGGCCCGGGAGATCCGGGGAAGCAGAGCGGCCATGACGGAGACCGTGATGATCGCCTGCGGCATGCCCCAGATCAGCTGGGCGTTCGAGTAGGCGAGGAAGCCCGCGCCGCCCTTGTCCGACTCCTCGCCGGCCGCGGTCGCCAGCTGGGTGACGACCAGCACGCCTGCCTGGTTGGCCAGGACGAACAGGACGGTCCACTTGGCCAGCTTGATCGTCTTACCGAGCCCGTGGCCCCTCCAGTCGAAGCGCGGGCGGAAGCGGAAACCCGCCTCCCGCAGATACGGGACCATGGCGAGCGCCTGCACGGTCAGGCCGAGCAGCGTACCGATCCCCAGGAGCTGGACGCCCTCGTCGGGAATCGTCGCCACGCCCATCCGGGTCTCGCCCCAGGTGCCGTAGACCAGGATGAACAGACCGAACGTGAAGATCATGACGATGTTGTTGAGGACCGGGGTCCACATCATCGCCCCGAACTTCCCGCGGGCGTTCAGGATCTGGCCCATCACGACGTGGATGCCCATGAAGAAGATGGTCGGCAGGCAGTACCGGGCGAAGGTGACGGCCACGCTGTTGGCTTCGGGCCTGCCGGCGATCGTCTGGGACATCATGCCGATCAGCCAGGGTGCGGCGAACACCGCGAGCGCGACGATGACGGCGAGGGCGACCATCACGAGGGTCAGCAGGCGGTTGGCGAAAGCCTCGCCGCCGTCCTCGTCCTCCTTCATGGACCGCACCAGCTGCGGGACGAACACCGAGTTCAGTCCGCCGCCCACGGTGAGGATGTAGATCATCGTGGGCAGGGTGTACGCGATGGTGAAGGCGTCACCGAGCAGTGCCGCACCCAGGGCTGCGGTGATCACCAGGCTGCGTACGAAACCGGTGAGCCGTGAGACGAGGGTTCCGGCCGCCATCAGCGCACTGGACCTCAGCAGGCTGGAGGCCCGGCCGCCGGACTTGGGCGGGACGGGAGCGGGAGCCGGTTCGGGCTCCGGCGGTCCAGGGGGCCTGCCCGAGCCCTCCTGGTCGCGGAAGAGGTGGGCGAAGGCGTCCGGCTCCTCGCGGTCGTCCGCCGCGCGGGTGACCAGGTCGTCCACCCCGACGAACTGGGTGGTCGCCGCGTGGTCCCCGTACGGAAGGTGCCGGGAGGGGCCCGAGGGCTCCGGAGGGGGAGCCTGGGCCCACAGCCTGGGGTCGGGGGCGTACTGGGCCGCCGGCGGCTGCTGGTAGAGCGGCTGAGGCTCCTGGTACGTCCCGGGGGGCGGCGGCGGGTGCGAGGCGCGATCGTAGAGCGCTTCCGCCACCGGGTCCTGGGCCGTGAGGTCCTGAGCCCGGTAAGGATCGTGCTCATAGGCGTGCTGGAGGTACGGGTCGGGAGGCACCGGGCTCCCGTGGTCCCCCGGAGGGACCGTCGGCCCGTCGGGTGACCCACCTCCGCCCGCGCCCTGGCCGCGGTCACCGTCGTACGGCGCGTTCATCGAAACCCCACCTCATCGTCCCCGGCCGACCGGCCACGACATAGCTCGCTCAACGGTCCACTTTCTCACCCGTTCCCGACGGGTCCCCGCTTTCCGGACCGGTGTCCGGGGCCGGGTCACTCGGCTGCTCGGGTTCGCCGCCGTCGTCCTCCGTTGTGTCGCTTGCGATGGTGCGCTTGCGGTGTGTGTACATCCTGATGCCCGCGAGGACCAGCAGCAGCAGTCCGCCGGCGATGACGAGCAGCACGGTCGGCGTCACTTCGGAGACCTTCACCGTGAACGTCATCTCTTCGCCGTACGGTGTGCCGTCCTCGGTGAACAACCGCGCGGTGACCTGGACCTGCCCGTTGACGTTGGCGGCGGCGTCGAACTTGACGGACTGGCTGTGGCCGCCCGCGATCCTGACGGGCTGCTCCGCCACGGGACCGTCGTCGTTGAGCTTCAGCCGGGTCGCGTTCTCCGACGTCAGCCGGAGGACGAGGTTCTCGACGCCCTGCACGAGCTTGTTCTGGACCGTGACGGGGATCGTCGCGCTCCGTCCGGACAGGGTGACGTCGGACTTGGCGATCAGCTGGACCTCACTGGTGAGCCCGCGCAGATACGTGCGTACCGCGTCACGGTACCGCTGCGCCTCCAGCGGCCGGCCCCGCCAGGACGTCGACATGGAGCGGTTGATCGCGTTGCCGAAGGGGGTCACCACCCGGTCGGGCTGGGTGAGGATGACCTGGAAGCTGTTGAGCGAGTCCTTGGTGGACCTGATGTCCTGGAACGCCTGGGTGGCGAGCTCCTGGCCGCGCAGCTTCTTCGGGTACTGGAAGGACCGGGGCACCCTGGCGGTCGCCCGCGGGTCGGGCTTCTCCTCCGCCGCGGCGGCCAGGTCGAGAGGGTGCGTCCAGCGTCCGTCGGCGAGCGCCCGCAGGGACGCGGCCATCGACTGGGCCTGGGAGGTGCTGGGGGTCCGCTGGGGAGCGACGACGATGCTGCGCTGCTTCTCGGGGTCCTGCTCCGTGATCGCCAGCGTCTGCGCCAGGAACTTCTGGACGGCGAGCGTCGAGTCCCCGGCACGTGACATGTCGCCCGTGAACGCCGTGGAGAGCCGGTGGTCGGCGACGACGGCGGTCGTGCCGCCGCCGATCGGCCGTGCGGCGGTCGGTGTGTAGGAGAGGCTGTCGGATTCCGCGAGGCTGTCGCTGCGGGCGATCACGTGGTGCGCGCCGGCCGAGGTGGCGACATCGACGATGGACGGGTCGACCGCGCCGTCCACCGGCCAGGCGAAGTCGGTGGACGGCTTCACGTGCAGGATCGTCTCCACCGTCATACCCGCGACCTCGGTGGCGGTCTGCAGATGGCTCAGGGTGCCCGAGACGCTCTTGCCGCGGTGTGCGATGGACGCCAGATCGGGGTCGGCGAAGGGCAGCGCGATCACCTTGCCGTTCTTCACGGCTGTCCCCAGTGACGTCAGCCACTCCTTGGCGACGCCCTGTTTCGTGCCCGCGACCGTGGTGTCCCCGACCTTGATCCGGTAGTTCTTCGTCATCGCGTCGACCGTGGCGAGCAGGTCCGGGTCGATGACCCAGGTGACCGGAAGCCGGCGGCCCAGGGAGACCAGCTGTTCGAGCCGGCCTCCGGGGGCGAGCTCGGCCGCGAGGTCGTCGTCGGAGAAGACCGGGGTCTGCTGTTCGTCCGAGCCCGTCTCGGCGCTCACATGTGCGGAGGCGATGAGCGGCCAGAGGTAGGTCAGCTTGGTCCTGCCGTCGCTCTCCTTGGGCTGCCACGGGAGGAAGGTGCGCTGGATTCCCATCACCTGGTCGTAAGCGGCGCGGTCGTTCCTGCCCGCGAGCGAGACGCCGAGCTGGTAGACGCCCGCTTCGTCCAGTGGCAGTTTTCCGACGGGCACGGAGATCTCGAAGTCCTGGCTGAGCCCGGACCGCAGGTTCGCCGTCTTCACCGCGTACTTGCCGCCGACCGGAAGGGGATCGACTCCCGGTACGTAGCCGGAGCGCTTGGCGGCATTGTCGATCGCGGTCCTGCCGGACAGCTTCGGCCCCACCCGCAGCTGTACCTCCGCGCTGGTGATCGTCTCCCTGCCGTTGTTCGTCAGGGTGCCGGAGATGGTGAGGGTGTCCCCCTTCACCGGTGCGCTCGGGGCCAGTGTGTCGATCGACACCGCGACGGAACCGGGACCGGACGGCGCCTTCGCCGGGCCCGCCGCCTGCGCCGCGGGTGCCGTGGGGCCGCTGAGGAGGCCGGCCAGCAGCGGTGCACCGAAGAGCAGGGAGGCTGTGCGCCGCAACCACCGGCGGGCAGGAGCGGGACTCATCCCCTGAAAGTCTGCCGCCTCGGCCACGCGCCTACCCGTCCCTCGTCATCGTCAACTGCTGTCGATCGTGTCGGTCCCTGCGTCCCCGCATGGTAACGATGTGCCCGGGAGCTAAGTGCTGGGGACTGCGCCACATGATCGGGAGAGTCTCGCAGGGCCACAGGAAACGATGACGCCCGGGCCGGTCGGTGCACGTACCCTTTTCTGTTGTGCCGAATGCCAACGAAGACAACGCCAGTGCACTGAGCCAGGTGCAGCACCGCGCAGTCAGTGAACTGCTGCGGGTGTCCCCGGTCGCCGACGACCTCGCCCACCGATTCCAGGAGGCCGGATTCAGCCTCGCCCTGGTCGGTGGCTCGGTTCGCGACGCGCTGCTCGGCAGGCTCGGAAACGACCTGGACTTCACGACCGACGCCCGCCCCGAGGACGTGCTCAAGATCGTCCGGCCGTGGGCGGACTCGGTGTGGGAGGTCGGGATCGCCTTCGGCACCGTCGGGTGCCAGAAGGACGGATACCAGGTCGAGGTCACGACATATCGGTCGGAGGCGTACGACAGGACCTCACGGAAACCCGAGGTCTCCTACGGCGACTCCATCGAGGACGACCTCGTGCGCCGGGATTTCACGGTGAACGCGATGGCTGTCGCACTGCCCCGGAAGGAGTTCGTCGACCCGCACGGCGGCCTCGAAGATCTCGCGGAGCGCGTCCTGCGTACCCCTGGAACACCGGAGGAGTCCTTCTCGGACGACCCTCTGCGCATGCTCCGTGCGGCGCGGTTCGCGGCCCAGCTGGACTTCGAGGTCGCCCCCGAAGTGATCGCCGCGATGACGGACATGGCCGGCCGCATCGAGATCGTCTCGGCCGAGCGGGTCCGCGAGGAGCTCAACAAGCTGCTTCTCTCCGCACACCCCCGCAAAGGGCTGGGGCTCCTGGTGGACACCGGTCTGGCCGGCCATGTGATGCCGGAGCTTCCCGCACTGCGGCTGGAAAGTGATGAGCATCACCGTCACAAGGATGTCTACGAGCATTCACTGACCGTCCTCGAGCAGGCCATCGACCTTGAGGAGGACGGGCCCGACCTGGTGCTGAGGCTTGCCGCCCTGCTGCACGACATCGGCAAGCCGAGGACGCGACGCTTCGAGAAGGACGGCCGCGTCTCCTTCCACCATCATGAGGTGGTCGGCGCGAAGATGGCCAGGAAGCGGATGACCGACCTGAAGTACTCCAACGACATGGTCAGGGACGTCTCCAAGCTCGTCGAGCTGCATCTGCGTTTCCACGGTTACGGAGACGGTGAGTGGACCGATTCGGCGGTTCGCCGGTATGTGCGCGACGCGGGCCCTCTTCTGGAGCGTCTGCACAAGCTGACCCGCTCGGACTGCACGACGCGCAACAAGCGCAAGGCCCATGCCCTCTCGCGGACGTACGACGGTCTGGAGGAGCGCATTGCCCAGTTGCAGGAGCAGGAGCAGCTGGACTCGATCCGGCCCGACCTGGACGGCAACGAGATCATGGAGATTCTGGGTGTCGGCCCGGGGCCGGGGATCGGCAAGGCGTACGCGTTCCTGCTGGAACTGCGGCTGGAGAACGGGCCCATGGAACGCGATGCGGCCGTCACCGCGCTCAAGGACTGGTGGGCGACCCAGAGCTAGACCCGGTGCCGGTCATGTTTCACGTGAAACATGACCGGCACCGGGTGGGAAGAAGAGGGGCGCTGTTTCACGTGAAACAGCGCCCCTCGCCATGACGGCGCCCCGCTCGGCGTCAACGCGCTTTGTCCGTCGCTCCTCCGGTGACACGTCCCCACCGGAGCGCCGCCGCGCAGACCACCGCATAGAGCACGGCCCCTCCCGCCACCACGACGACCGACCGGCCGTCTGCGGGAAGCAGGAGTGCGGAGATCGCCGCGGCGAGCACGAAGGCGACGTTGAAGAGCACGTCGTAGAGCGAGAAGATCCTGCCGCGGAACCCGTCATCCACCGATGTCTGCACCACCGTGTCCGTGGCAATCTTCGAGCCCTGCGTGACAAGGCCGAGTACGAACGCCGCCACCAGCATCGGCCCGAGGGTGAACGACAGCGCCAGCGCCGGTTCCAGCGCGGCGGCCGTGCCCGCGCACACTGCCATCCAGCCGAATCTGCCCAGCCGGCCCACGGTCCAGGGAGTCATGACCGCAGCCGCGAAGAACCCCGCCGCCGAGGCTCCCAGCGCCAATCCCAGGAGGCCCAGCCCTTCGGACTCGGTGTCGGACCAGGCGTACCGGCACAGCATCAGCATCATCACGGTCAGCGCCCCGTAGCAGAAGCGCATCACCGTCACGGCGGCCAGGGCGCGCGCCGCGTCCTTCCGTTCGGCCAGGTGGCGTACCCCGGCCGCGAGTCCGCGGGCGGTGCCGGCCAGTGCCTCGCGCAGCCGCAGATGACCTGCGCCCGCGTCCGGGCCGAGCAGTACCCGCGGCAGGCTCAGCGACACCACGGCCGAGACGAGGTAGAGCGTCGCTCCCAGCAGGACGACCGCCGCATCGGACGCGTCGGCCAGCAGGCGCACGGCGAAGGCGAGTCCGCCACCCGCGGTCGCTGCCAGGGTGCCGGCGGTGGGTGAGAGGGAGTTGGCGACGACGAGCCGTTCCGCGTCGACCACTCGCGGGAGCGCCGCCGACAGACCGGCGAGCACGAAACGGTTGACCGCCGTCACACAGAGGGCGGAGACGTAGAAGAGCCAGGTGGGTACGGAGGTGAGGATCAGCAGTGCCGTGCAGCAGGCGAGTGCAGCCCGGAGCAGATTCCCGTACAGGAAGACCTGGCGTCGCGGCCAGCGGTCCAGGAGGACGCCGGCGAACGGGCCGACGAGCGAGTACGGCAGGAGCAGCACCGCCATGGCGGATGCGATGGCGCCGGGCGTCGCTTGGTTCTCCGGGGAGAAGACGACGTACGTGGCGAGCGCGACCTGGTAGACACCGTCGGCCGACTGGGAGAGGAGCCGGACGGCGAGAAGGCGGCGGAAGTACCGAAGGCGCAGGAGTACACGCAGATCACGCACGACAGGCATGTGATCAAGCGTCACACACGTCGAGGGTCCCCGGGCAATCCGCCCGGGGACCCTCGACGTGTGGAAGGGAAGGAGCGCCGACGCGTCCTGCCCGGTCAGTCTGTGAGCCGTGAACGGCTGCTCAGCGCTCGACCTCGCCCGCGATGAACTTCTCGACGTTGGCCGCGGCCTCGTCGTCGAAGTACTGCACGGGGGGCTCTTCATGAAGTACGACGACGCGGAGAGGATCGGGCCGCCGATACCGCGGTCCTTGGCGATCTTCGCCGCGCGCACGGCGTCGATGATGACACCGGCGGAGTTCGGGGAGTCCCAGACCTCGAGCTTGTACTCGAGGTTCAGCGGAACGTCGCCGAACGCACGGCCCTCAAGGCGGACGTACGCCCACTTGCGGTCGTCCAGCCACGCCACGTAGTCGGACGGGCCGATGTGGACGTTGTCCGCACCCATCTCGCGGTCACGGATCTGCGAGGTGACGGCCTGCGTCTTGGAGATCTTCTTGGACTCCAGGCGCTCACGTTCGAGCATGTTCTTGAAGTCCATGTTGCCGCCGACGTTCAGCTGCATCGTGCGGTCCAGGATGACACCGCGGTCCTCGAAGAGCTTCGCCATCACGCGGTGCGTGATGGTGGCGCCGACCTGGGACTTGATGTCGTCGCCGACGATCGGGACGCCCGCCTCGGTGAACTTGTCCGCCCACTCCTTGGTACCGGCGATGAAGACCGGGAGAGCGTTGACGAACGCGACCTTGGCGTCGATGGCGCACTGGGCGTAGAACTTCGCAGCGACCTCGGAACCGACGGGCAGGTAGCAGACGAGGACGTCGACCTGCCTGTCCTTGAGGACCTGGACGATGTCGACCGGGGCCTCGGCGGACTCCTCGATCGTCTCGCGGTAGTACTTGCCCAGGCCGTCGTGGGTGTGGCCGCGCTGAACGGTCACGCCCGTGTTCGGCACATCGGCGATCTTGATGGTGTTGTTCTCGCTGGCGCCGATGGCGTCCGCGAGGTCGAGGCCGACCTTCTTCGCGTCGACGTCGAAGGCGGCGACGAACTCGACGTCGCTGACGTGGTAGTCGCCGAACTGGACGTGCATCAGACCGGGCACCTTGCCGGCCGGATCGGCGTCCTTGTAGTACTCGACGCCCTGCACCAGCGAGGCGGCGCAGTTGCCTACACCAACGATGGCTACGCGAACCGAACCCATGCCGATTGCTCCCTGTGTGTTCTCGGTGTTCCCCGCCGGCACCTTGCGGACCTGCGGGGTTTTCACTTGGTGGTGTCGTCGGACGGATCCGGCCGGGACGAATCCCGGTGCCGGGGCAGGCCGTCCGTCTCTCCTGATGTGTCCTGGTGAGGTGAACCCTCGGTCGTGGACCTTCGCTGGTCCCGTCCCGAGCGCTCGCTCTCGATGAGCTCGTTCAGCCAGCGCACTTCGCGCTCCACGGATTCCATGCCGTGCCGCTGGAGCTCAAGCGTGTAGTCGTCGAGTCGTTCACGAGTGCGGGCGAGCGAGGCGCGCATCTTCTCCAGACGCTCCTCCAGCCGACTGCGGCGCCCCTCCAGCACACGCATCCGCACTTCTCGCTCCGTCTGCCCGAAGAAGGCGAAACGAGCGGCGAAGTGCTCGTCCTCCCAGGAATCCGGACCCGTGTGCGAGAGCAGCTCCTCGAAGTGCTCCTTGCCTTCGGCCGTCAACCTGTAGACGATCTTGGCCCGGCGTCCCGCGAGTGAGGACGTGGGAGCGACTGCCCGGCTCGTGGCCGAAGGAAGGTCTGCCGGAGCGTTTCCCGGTTCCTCGATCAACCAGCCCTGCGTGACCAGCGTCTTGAGGCAGGGGTAGAGGGTGCCGTAACTGAAGGCGCGGAAGATCCCCAGTGAGGTGTTGAGGCGCTTGCGCAGCTCATAGCCGTGCATCGGGGACTCGCGGAGCAGGCCGAGTACGGCGAATTCGAGGATGCCTGAGCGTCTGCTCAACTCCGCCTCCTCTTCCCCCGCCGGACACTCCTGTGGAGGTCCTGAGTGGAACGTATGCCGCACCGATGTATCGACTCGATACATCAGCACGATAGATCGGCTGGACCTCTTCGACAAGGGCAGCCTTCGTGAGCGGCGTCACATCGCCATTTCGTGGGAAGCGACTTGCGTCATTTGAGGGGAACTTCGGTGCTAGATGCGTTTTGGCCGTGCGTAGTCTGGTCGGTATGCAGACCACCGGGAACCGTCCGGCGCTCCCGAGCGTCAGTCTTCGCGGACTGCCGGATGCGCTGTGGGTGAGCCCTCCGCAGGGTTTGTCCGTAATTCGGGGGACCGGATCTCAACTGCCGCTTCCAGGCGCTCTCGCCTGCCCGAGGAGTAGTCGTTCGATGAGCGAGCACCGTCGCAAAACGTCGCAACCGCCAGGTGGTGGACGCGCAGCGGCCAGACGAGCCGCCCAGTCTGCTGGACGCAGCGACACGCCGTCACGCAGAGTCGTCAATGAATCACCGTCCGATCCGTACGGCGGGGAACGCCAGTACGGCAGCCGTGCCGAGGCCCGCCGCGCCCAGCGCGGCGGCGGACGCCGCAGGGGTGCCGAGGAGCTCGGCTCCGGCGCCGGCGGCCACCCCGGCAAGAAGCGCCTGATCGACTACCCGCGCGCCGGGAAGCACGGCTACCGCCGCTGGGTGCCTTCGTGGAAGCTTGTCTCCGGGGTATGTCTCAGCTTCCTGGGCCTGCTGATGGGCGTGGCCGGAGTCGCGTACGCGATAGTGACGACCCCCAAGGTCAACGCCGCGGCCGAGGCGCAGAACAACGTCTACTACTGGGCCGACGGCAAGCAGATGGTCGCCACCGGTGGTGAGGTCAACCGCCAGGAGATCAGCTACGAGCAGATCCCCAAGGCCATGCGCAACGCCGTCATCTCGGCCGAGAACAAGACGTTCGAGAACGACAAGGGCATCGACCCCATGGGTATCGCCCGAGCCGTGTTCAACATGGCCAAGGGCGGTGAGACCCAGGGCGGCTCGACCATCACGCAGCAGTACGTGAAGAACTCCAGGCTCTCCCAGGACCAGACCTTCAGCCGGAAGTTCAAGGAACTGTTCATCACCCTCAAGGTCGGGGGGGAGATGAAGAAGCGCGACGTCATGGCCGGCTACCTGAACGTGTCGTACTACGGGCGCGGCGCCTGGGGGCTCCAGGCCGCGGCCCGTACGTACTACAACAAGGACGCGAAGGACCTGGACCCGAGCCAGTGCGCCTTCCTGGCCACGCTGCTCAAGGGCGCGACCTACTTCGACCCGGCCGGCGCCCCCGAGGTCGACCCCGAGAGGGCCACGAAGGAGAAGAACCGGGAGCGGGCCGAGGACCGCTGGCGGTGGATCCTTGACGAGCAGGTCAAGGACAACCGGATGGAGCAGTCGGAGCGCGCCAAGTACGACGAGTTCCCCATGCCGCTGCCGCCCCGTCAGAGCGCCGAGCTGGGCGGGCAGATCGGATACCTGGTCGACCTCGCCAAGTCGTACGTCCTCAACAACACGGCCGTCACCGCCAACGAACTCGCCCAGGGCGGCTACGAGATCCACACGACCTTCCAGCAGGACAAGGTCAAGGAGCTCCAGAAGGCCGTCGAGGACGTGGACAAGGCGAACATCGATCCCGAGAAGCGCCCCGACAAGGACACCCACGTCCAGTTCGGTGGTGCGTCGATCGACCCGAGCTCCGGGGCCATCGTGGCCACGTACGGCGGCCGGGACGCGACCAAGCACTACACCAACAACGCGAACCCGACCGGTGCGCAGGTCGGTTCGACCTTCAAGCCGTTCGTGCTGGCCGCCGCGATGCAGTACGGGAAGCGCAACCCCGAACTGGGTCCGGAGCAGGGCGAGTCGACGCGTACGCCGGTCTCCCCGGAGAGCATCTACAACGGGGACAACCTGCTGGAGATCAGGAACTACAACGGCGCGGTCTGGAAGAACGAAGAGGGCAAGCGTTGGCTCCAGACCAATGACGGCGACGAGTCCTACGGCGACATCGATCTGCGGTACGCGATGGAGCAGTCCGCCAACTCCCCGTACGTACAGCTGGGCATGGACGTCGGCACCGACAAGGTGAAGGACGTCGCCATGGCGGTCGGGCTGCGCGACGACGACTACATGGCTGACTCGACCGTTCCGTCGTACTCCATCGGTACGTCCTCGCCGAGTGCCATCCGGATGGCCGGCGCGTACGCGACGTTCGCCACCAGTGGCATCCAGCGCGAGCCCTTCTCGGTCACCAAGGTCAACGAGGAGGGCGCGACGATCTATCAGCACGAGTCGAAGCAGAAGCGGGCTCTCGACGCGCTCATCGCGGACAACGTCACCGATGTGCTGAAGAACGTCGTGGAGAACGGCACGGGTACGCCGGCGAAGCTGCCCGGTCGCGACGTGGCGGGGAAGACGGGTACCACGGACGGCAACCGGTCGGCCTGGTTCGTCGGTTACACGCCGCAGCTGTCCACCGCGATCAGCATGTTCCGCCTGGACGACGACGAGAAGAACAAGAAGCGCGAGTTCCTGGAGATGTACGGCACCGGTGGGGAGAAGGAGATCCACGGTGCCTCGTTCCCCGCGCAGATCTGGCACGACTTCATGGCTGTGGCGATGAAGGGGGAGAAGGTCAAGAACTTCCCGAAGCCGCAGCCCTGGGGCGAGAAGATGTACGGCGGCGGCGCGGTCAGCCCGACACCGGCGCCCAGCATCACCGCTTCCCCGAAGCCTTCCCCCGAACCCACGACGGCGTCACCTTCGCCGACGACGTCCTCCCCGACCCCCTCACCGTCCAAGTCCTGCGGCATGTGGGGCGCGGAGGAATGTGAGGAGACCGGTGGCTCCGACGCCGGTACGGGCGACGGTGGGACCACCGAGGGAGCGACCGAGGGAGGCGACACTGCGGGGACCGTCGAAGGGGCCGACACGACCGGCGCCACGGGTGAGACGACGGAAGGCAACGAGAACGGCGGAAACGGAAACGGCAACGGGAACGACGGTGGCGGCGGGTTCTTCGGGGGCACCGACGGATAGCCCCCGGTAGGACGGCGCCCCGCGACGGGCCTGCCCGAGGACGACGGCGAGGGCCGCCGCACCACCCGGTGCGGCGGCCCTCGCCGTGTCCCGGGGCCGCCCACGCCCCGCGCACAGGCCCGTACGGCAGGATGTGCGGCATGCCAAGCGCAGAAGACACGAGCGTGCGCCAGGAGCCCGTCGTACGGCCCACGCACCAGGACGAGACCGCCGCGGCCGGAAGTGAGCTGTTCGGCGGGCGGGTGGGACGCTGGGCGCTGCTCGGCAAGGGGCCGCTGACGCCTGTACGCGTCATCGCACTGGTGGCGATCGGGATGTTCGCGCTCGGCATGGTGCAGAAGATCCCCTGCTACGAATGGGCCTGGTTCAGGGGCACCACCTCGCAGTACACGCACGCCTGCTACTCCGACATCCCGCACCTGTACATCGGGCGCGGCTTCGCCGAGGGCCTGGTGCCGTACTTCGACCGGCTTCCCGGTGACATGAAGTACCTGGAGTACCCCGTCCTGACCGGTCTGTTCATGCAGGTCGCGTCCTGGCTGACGCTGACACCGGAGAGCGACCCCGCCCAGCAGCGCGAGCAGATGTACTGGATGGTCAACGCGGGCATGCTGATGGTCTGCGCCGTCGTCACCGCCGTGTGCGTCACGCGCACGCACCGGCGCCGGCCCTGGGACGGCCTGCTGGTGGCCCTGGCGCCCGCTCTGGCGCTCACCGCCACGATCAACTGGGACCTGCTGGCGGTCGCCCTGACGGCGGCGGCGATGCTCATGTGGTCCCGGGGACGCGCCCTCGCGTTCGGCGTTCTCATCGGCCTCGCCACGGCCGCCAAGTTCTACCCCGCGCTGCTGCTCTGGCCCCTGCTGCTGCTGTGCTGGCGGGCAGGGAAGTGGCGGGAGTTCTTCCACGCGGTGCTGGGCGCGGCCGCCGCCTGGCTGCTGGTCAACCTGCCGGTGATGGTGTTCGCACCCGAAGGGTGGAAGAAGTTCTACACCTTCAACCGGGAACGGCCGCTCGATTTCGGGTCGTTCTGGCTGATCATCACCCAGCGCACGGGCACGGCCATCGACGTCGAGACGGTGAACCTGGGGTCGACCCTGCTGATGGTGGTGGCGGTCGTGGCCCTCGCGGTGGTGGCACTCGCCGCCCCCCGCAGGCCGCGTTTCGCGCAGCTCGCCCTGCTGCTGGTCGCGGCCTTCGTCCTGACCAACAAGGTGTACTCCCCCCAGTACGTGCTCTGGCTCATCCCGCTGGTCGCACTCGCCAGGCCGCGCTGGCGCGACTTCCTCATCTGGCAGGCGTGCGAGTGCGGGTACTTCCTGGGGATCTGGCTGTACCTGGCGTACACGACCAGCGGGGACAAGCACCAGGGGCTGCCGGAGGAGGGCTACCAGGTCGCCATCGTCCTGCATCTGCTGGGGACGCTGTACATCTGCGCCGTCGTCGTCCGGGACATCTTCCTGCCCGAACACGATCCCGTACGGCGTGACGGGTCCGACGATCCGTCGGGCGGTGTGGTGGACAACGCGCCGGACGTGTTCGTCGTCGGAGAGGGATCGCACGCGGCCCGGCACGCCGCTCACCTGGCCGTGGCGCCGCGTGTGGAGTGGGGGGCCGCGAGGGGTCCGGCCGCCGACTGAGGCGCGGCGGGCCGGACCTCGCGTGTCAGCGGTCGACGAGGCGGTCGAACTGGGTGGTCGTGTGGCGCAGATGGGCCACCAGTTCGTCGCCGGCCTTCGGCTCCTGCGCGTCCGACGGCACGAACAGGATCGACACCTGCATGTGCGGGGGCTCGGCGAACCAGCGCTGCTTGCCCGCCCAGACGAACGGCGAGAGATTCCGGTTGACCGTGGCCAGACCGGCCCGGGCCACCCCCTTGGCGCGCGGCATCACGCCGTGCAGGGCCTTGGGGGCCTCCAGGCCGACGCCGTGGGACGTACCGCCTGCGACCACGACCAGCCAGCCGTCTGACGCGGCCTTCTGCTGGCGGTAGCCGAAACGGTCCCCCTTGAGGACCGGCGTGACGTCGAGGACGGCGCCCCGGTACTCGGTCGCTTCGTGATCGCCGAGCCAGAGCCGCGTACCGATCCGGGCGCGGAAGCGGGTCTGCGGGAACTGCTGCTGGAGCCGGGCCAGCTCCTCGGCCCGCAGATGGCTGACGAACATGGTGTGCAGCGGCAGCCTGGCGGCGCGCAGCCGGTCCATCCAGCCGATGACCTCCTCGACCGCGTCCGAGCCGTCCGCGCGGTCCAGCGGCAGGTGCAGCGCGAACCCTTCGAGGCGTACGTCCTCGATGGCCGCGTGCAGCTGTCCCAGCTCCTCCTCCTTCACACCGTGGCGCTTCATCGAGCTCATGCACTCGATGACGACCCGGGCGCCCACGAGCGCGTGGACACCGTCCACGGAGGAGACGGAACGGATGACGCGGTCGGGGAGCGGAACCGGTTCCTCGCCTCGCCGGAAGGGGGTGAGGACGAGAAGGTCGCCGCTGAACCAGTCCTTGATACGAGCCGCCTCGTAGGTGGTTCCCACGGCGAGCGTGTCGGAGCCGAAGCGGATCGCCTCGTCGGCGAGCCGCTCGTGGCCAAAACCGTATCCGTTGCCCTTGCAGACCGGTACGAGCCCGGGGAACTGGTCGAGCACGGACTTCTGGTGCGCCCGCCAGCGCGCGGTGTCTACGTAGAGGGAGAGCGCCATGGCCGGCCCGGAACCTTTCTTTTGGCTGCGGTGTGACAGGGGTGTGCGGTACTGCGTACTGGAGCGTCCATTGAAGCAACGGCATCGGATCGGGCACCGGATGCGGTGCCTGATCCGGGCTCCACCGCCGGGGTCAGCGGCGCGACATATACATGTCGAGTGCCTTGTGCAGCAGCTTGTTGAGGGGGAAGTCCCACTCGCCGACGTACTCGACGGCCTCGCCACCGGTGCCGACCTTGAACTGGATCAGGCCGAAGAGGTGATCGGTCTCGTCCAGCGAGTCGCTGATGCCGCGCAGGTCGTAGACGGTCGCGCCCATCGCGTACGAGTCGCGCAGCATGCGCCACTGCATCGCGTTCGAGGGCCGGACCTCACGTCCGATGTTGTCGGAAGCGCCGTAGGAGTACCAGACGTGCCCGCCGACGACGAGCATCGTCGCCGCGGACAGGTTCACCCCGTTGTGCCGGGCGAAGTACAGGCGCATGCGGTTGGGGTCCTCGGAGTTCAGGACGGTCCACATGCGCTGGAAGTAGGAGAGCGGGCGCGGCCGGAAGTGGTCGCGCACGGCGGTGATCTCGTACAGCCGCTGCCATTCGGCGAGGTCCTCGTAACTGCCCTGGACGACCTCGACACCGGCCTTGTCGGCTTTCTTGATGTTACGGCGCCACAGCTGGTTGAAGCCCTTGAGCACGTCGTCGAGGGAGCGGTTGGCCAGCGGCACCTGGAAGACGTAGCGGGGCTGTACGTCGCCGAAACCGGCGCCGCCGTCCTCGCCCTGCTGCCAGCCCATCTTCCGCAGACGGTCCGAGACCTCGAAGGCGCGGGGCTCGATGTGGGTGGCCTCGACGTCGCGCAGGCGCTTCACGTCCGGGTTCTGGATGCCGGACTTGATGGCGGCCGAGTCCCAGCGCCTGATGACGACGGGCGGGCCCATCTTCACGGAGAAGGCGCCCTGCTGCTTGAGGTGGGCGAGCATCGGCTGGAGCCAGTCGTCCAGGTTGGGGGCGTACCAGTTGATGACCGGGCCCTCGGGAAGGTACGCGAGGTACCGCTTGATCTTGGGCAGCTGGCGGTAGAGGACCAGGCCGGCGCCGACCAGCTCGCCGCTCTGGTCGAACCATCCCAGGTTCTCCGAGCGCCATTCGGTCTTCACGTCAGCCCACGCCGGGACCTGGCAGTGACTGGCCGAGGGCAGGCTCTGGATGTACGCCAGATGCTGCTCTCGGCTGATGGTCCTCAGGGTCAGGCTCATGCGGGGCGCTCCTCGGCAGGTGTGTCCCCATCGGTCAGGGGCTCCGGCTCTCGCGCCGAAGCCTACTGTGACCGGGGAGCGCCCCGTCTGGCACCACGGGCCCCGGCCCGGCAGCCGGGTGAGGGAAACTCAGCCGATCACGCCGCCGAAGAGGCCGCCGTGGGCCATACCGAGGAAGAACCCGATGGCAGACGCACCGAGTCCGATGATCAGCGCGAACCTCTCGCGCGTGGTGACCGAGACGTACTGCCCGTAGGCGCCCGTAAGGATTCCGATCAGTCCCGCCCACGAACTGATCAGATGCAGGTCGTGGAACATCGCCGTCACGAAGGCGAGCGCGCCCAGCACCAGGGTGACCGCCATGAGGCCGTCCTGGAGTGGATGAGCCTTGCCGTCCGTGGAGAAGAGGGACGCGGAGGGACCGCGTCGCATTGCGTGTGCCATGGAGAACCTCCTGGCCTGGAGGCGGCGCCCTGCGGCGCCGCTCACACCCGATGTGTACAGATTGCGTCTCCTGAGCACCGGATTTCAACCGGAAGCCCCTCTGCGGGTAGTCTGGACGGTCTGCACCTGTGTCTGCCCCGGGTCGGCTCGACAGCTTCCTCTCCATGGAGGGCGTTGTCAGTGGCGGCTGTTTCACTCGGAGACACATGTGCTCACGCATCACGACCCTCCTGCCACGGAACGACCGTGGCCGCTGAGTCCAAAGGAGGTGGGTTCCACATGCGTCACTACGAGGTGATGGTCATCCTCGACCCCGATCTCGAGGAGCGCGCAGTCTCCCCGTTGATCGAGAACTTCCTCTCCGTCGTCCGTGAGGGCAACGGAAAGGTCGAGAAGGTCGACACCTGGGGCCGTCGTCGTCTCTCTTACGAGATCAAGAAGAAGCCTGAGGGCATCTACTCGGTCATCGACCTGCAGGCCGAGCCCGCAGTCGTCAAGGAGCTCGACCGACAGATGAACCTGAACGAGTCGGTCCTCCGGACCAAGGTCCTCCGCCCCGAGACCCACTGAGCTTCTAGCTCAGCGGTCATCGGGTCCGAGTAGCAGCAAGCAGCCAGAAGCAATCCCCGCCGAGAGGTTCACCCATGGCAGGCGAGACCGTCATCACGGTCGTCGGCAATCTCGTCGACGACCCCGAGCTGCGCTTCACCCCGTCCGGTGCGGCGGTCGCGAAGTTCCGTGTCGCGTCCACTCCCCGCATCTTCGACCGTCAGACCAATGAGTGGAAGGACGGTGAGGGCCTGTTCCTCACCTGCTCGGTCTGGCGTCAGGCGGCGGAGAACGTCGCGGAGTCGCTCCAGCGAGGCATGCGCGTCGTCGTGCAGGGCCGGCTGAAGCAGCGGTCCTACGAGGACCGTGAGGGCGTCAAGCGCACGGTCTACGAGCTGGACGTCGAGGAAGTCGGCCCCAGCTTGAAGAGCGCCACGGCGAAGGTCACCAAGACCACAGGTCGCGGTGGCCAGGGCCAGGGCGGCCAGGGTGGATACGGCGGTGGCCAGCAGGGCGGCGGCAACTGGGGCGGCGGTCCCGGTGCCGGCGGCCAGCAGGGCGGCGGCGGTGCTCCCGCCGACGACCCGTGGGCCACCGGCGCGCCGGCCGGCGGCCAGCAAGGCGGGGCTCAGCAGGGCGGCGGAGGCAGCTGGGGCGGAAGCTCCGGCGGCTCCACCGGATCTGCTGGTTCCGGCGGCGGCTACTCGGACGAGCCGCCCTTCTAGGGCAGCTCGTACCCCCACTTCTTGATCACACAGGAGAAACACCATGGCGAAGCCGCCTGTGCGCAAGCCTAAGAAGAAGGTCTGCGCATTCTGCAAGGACAAGACCCAGTACGTGGACTACAAGGACACGAACATGCTGCGGAAGTTCATTTCCGACCGTGGCAAGATCCGTGCCCGCCGCGTCACCGGTAACTGCACGCAGCACCAGCGTGACGTCGCCACGGCAGTCAAGAACAGCCGTGAGATGGCGCTGCTGCCCTACACGTCCACCGCGCGATAAGGGAAGGGTGACCGAATCATGAAGATCATCCTCACCCACGAGGTCTCCGGCCTCGGTGCTGCAGGCGACGTCGTCGACGTCAAGGACGGGTACGCCCGTAACTACCTGGTCCCGCGTGGCTTTGCCATCCGCTGGACCAAGGGTGGCGAGAAGGACGTGGCGCAGATCCGCCGCGCCCGCAAGATCCACGAGATCTCGACGATCGAGCAGGCCAACGAGATCAAGGCCAAGCTCGAGGCCGTCAAGGTTCGTCTGGCTGTTCGCTCCGGCGACGCCGGCCGTCTCTTCGGCTCCGTCACCCCGGCCGACATCGCCTCGGCGATCAAGGCCGCCGGTGGTCCGGATGTCGACAAGCGTCGCGTTGAGCTCGGCTCGGCGATCAAGACGCTTGGCGGACACCAGGTGTCCGTGCGTCTGCACCCCGAGGTCGCCGCGAAGCTCGGCATCGAGGTCGTTGCTGCCTGAGGGCACAGCTCGTGAGAGCTAGGTGAAGGGCCGCACCCCATGGGGTGCGGCCCTTTGTCGTTCCGTGCGTCTTCCGCGTGGAGTGTGTTTCACGTGAAACCTGCGAGCCGCGCAGTGAAGCCGGGGCTCGTCAGCGGGTCGAGCCGGTGACGAGCCACCGTCCCGAGCGGGCCCGGAGCCAGAGGGTCACCAGCCGGACGGTCATCATCAAGGTCATCGCCCACCACAGGGCCGTGAGGCCGCCGCCGAACAGGGGGACCAGGAGCGCGACCGGAGTGAACACCGCCAGCGTGAGCAGCATCGCCCAGGCGAGATAGCGGCCGTCTCCGGCTCCCATCAGTACGCCGTCCAGGATGAAGACCACCCCGGCGATCGGCTGGGAGACCGCCACCACCAGCAGAGCGGGAAGCAGTGTGTCCTGCACGGACGGGTCACTGGTGAAGAGCGGGATGAACAGGGGCCGCGCCAGCACGATCAGTACGCCGAGAACCACCCCGGACATGAGCCCCCACCGCACCATACGGCGGCACACCTCGCGGGCGCCCTTGGCGTCGTTCGCGCCAAGGTAGCGGCCGATGATGGCCTGGCCGGCGATGGCGATGGCATCGAGGGCGAACGCTGTGAGACTCCACAGCGAGAGGATGACCTGGTGGGCGGCGATATCCGTGTCGCCGAGACGGGCAGCGACAGCGGTGGCGATCAGCAGGACCGCGCGCAGGGAGAGCGTACGGACCAGCAGAGGCACTCCTGCCTGTGCGCTGGCTCTGATGCCAGCCGCGTCGGGGCGCAGGGAGGCTCCGTGGCGCCTGGCGCCTCGAACGACCACGACGAGATAGGCGACGGCCATGCCGGCCTGGGCCATCACGGTTCCCCAGGCCGAGCCCGCGATACCGAAGCCGAAGCCGTAGACGAGAACCGCGTTGAGAGCGCCGTTCGCGGCGAAGCCGCCGATGGCGACGTAGAGCGGGGTCCTGGTGTCCTGGAGGCCGCGCAGCACACCGGTCGCCGCGAGGACCACCAGCATGGCGGGGATGCCGAGGCTGGAGATCCGCAGGTACGTGGTCGCGTAGGGAGCCGCGGTTTCGGAGGCGCCGAACACGTCGACGAGCCAGGGGGCCGAGGGGAGTGTCACGGCGACGACAGCGGCACCGAGCAGCAGCGCCAGCCAGATCCCGTCCATGCCCTGACGGATCGCGGACGGCAGGTCTCCCGCGCCCACCCGGCGGGCGACCGCCGCCGTCGTCGCGTAGGCGAGGAAGACGAAGATGCTCACGGCTGTCATCAGCAGGGCGGCCGCGACCCCCAGGCCGGCCAGTTGGGGTGTTCCGAGATGCCCGACGATGGCGCTGTCCACCATGACGAAAAGGGGCTCGGCGACGAGCGCGCCGAAGGCGGGGACGGCGAGGGCGATGATCTCGCGGTCGTGTCCTCGGCGGCTGAGCGAGGACGTCTCGGGGGCCTTGGTCATGGGTGCCAATCTAATCTTCCACAGGTAAGAGATGCAATGCAGCTACGGTCCTTACTTTCGTTACCCTCCGGAGTTCACCTGTGCACCGTTCGCCATGATCGTGAATCGAGCACAAAAGAATTTCTCCCCCACAGCCAGTGGACGGGGAAACGCCTGGTCAGAGCGGTGGTGAGGGTGGAGGTATGAGTTTGTCCACAGTGCTGTCCCCTGGTCCGTGCACAGGTTCGGAGGGGTTCTCCACAGCATCTGCCCCGTCATCCACATGCCCTGTGGATAACCAGATTGGCTGAAGGTGCTGAGCGGCCTACCGTGGTCCGGCGCCCGCACTCCGTTCTGGCCTGGGAACCCCGTAGAACTCTTCGTGCCACAACCGGAGTCGGGCGTCTTGTTTGTCGGTGCCGTGCCGTAAGAAAGAGTGACACGGCTAGGTCCGCGAAGCGGACGGGAGGAGGTGGCCGGGTGAGTATCCCCGAGCCTTTGGACGACCCCTGGACCGACACCGGTCCCAGTGACCGTCTGCCCGTTTCCCGTCAGCGCCGCGGCGAGGGCAAGGGACGCGACGAACAGCACGACCGGGGCCGGGAGAGCAGCTGGGACGGTGGGTCTCCCGGCTTCGAGCGCGTGCCTCCGCAGGACCTTGATGCCGAGCAGTCGGTGCTGGGCGGCATGCTGCTGTCCAAGGACGCCATCGCCGACGTGGTGGAGATCATCAAGGGCCATGACTTCTACCGCCCGGCCCATGAGACCGTCTTCACCGCGATCCTCGACCTCTACGCCAAGGGTGAGCCGGCCGACCCGATCACCGTGGCGGCCGAGCTGGTCAGACGCGGCGAGATCACGAAGGTCGGCGGAGCCCCGTATCTGCACACCCTCGTCCAGTCCGTGCCCACCGCGGCGAACGCCTCCTACTACGCGGAGATCGTCCACGAGCGTGCCGTGCTGCGCCGCCTCGTCGAGGCGGGCACGAAGATCACGCAGATGGGATACGCGGCCGACGGGGATGTCGACGAGATCGTCAACTCCGCCCAGGCCGAGATCTACGCCGTCACCGAGCAGCGCACCAGCGAGGACTACCTGCCGCTGGGCGACATCATGGAGGGCGCGCTCGACGAGATCGAGGCGATCGGTTCGCGCAGCGGTGAGATGACCGGTGTGCCGACCGGTTTCACCGACCTCGACGCCCTCACGAACGGCCTGCACCCGGGCCAGATGATCGTGATCGCGGCCCGCCCCGCCATGGGTAAGTCCACCCTGGCCCTCGACTTCGCGCGGGCGTGCTCGATCAAGAGCAACCTGCCGAGCGTCATCTTCTCCCTGGAGATGGGCCGCAACGAGATCGCGATGCGCCTCCTGTCGGCCGAGGCCCGGGTGGCACTGCACCACATGCGCTCCGGCACGATGACGGACGAGGACTGGACCAGGCTGGCCCGCCGGATGCCCGACGTCTCGGCCGCCCCGCTCTACATCGACGACTCGCCGAACCTCTCCATGATGGAGATCCGCGCGAAGTGCCGGCGCCTCAAGCAGCGCAACGGCCTCAAGCTCGTGGTGATCGACTACCTGCAGCTGATGCAGTCCGGCGGCGCGAAGCGGGCCGAGAGCCGTCAGCAGGAGGTCTCGGACATGTCCCGGAACCTCAAGCTGCTGGCCAAGGAGCTGGAGCTGCCGGTGATCGCGCTGTCCCAGCTCAACCGTGGCCCCGAGCAGCGTACGGACAAGAAGCCGATGGTCTCCGACCTCCGCGAGTCCGGCTCCATCGAGCAGGACGCCGACATGGTGATCCTGTTGCACCGCGAGGACGCGTACGAGAAGGAGTCACCGCGTGCGGGCGAGGCGGACCTGATCGTGGCCAAGCACCGTAACGGTCCTACGGCGACGATCACCGTGGCCTTCCAGGGCCACTACTCACGCTTTGTGGACATGGCCCAGACCTGAGTCCGAACCGTAGCGTCCAGATGGCCTCTTCCCCGCCCGGGAGCCCCTGATCGGTGGGCGTCGTGCGGTGTCAGCGCGGCACGATCTGTGTGACCACGCTCTCCACCAGCTCGTCGAGTGCGGTCTCCGTCAGCACTCCGGGCAGCGTGAAGTGCTCCAGGAGCACGCCTGTCATGGCCAGGTAGAGGACGCGGAACGTGTCGTGGTCGCCGGGCAGGCCCGTGTTCCGGTGGAAGTCGGCGCCTGCGTCGAACTCCGCGCGCACGGTCTGCGTCAGCTGGGCGCGAAGCGCCGGCCGGCGGGTGGCTTCGAGGCGCAGTTCGAGCATGGCGAGATAGCCGGTGCGGTCAGCCGTCATGCGCTGGACCAGCCAGTGCATCAGGGAGGTGACCAGTTCTCGTGAGGGCGGGTGGCGCAGTGCTTCCTCGACCGCGGCCGGGTCGGGCGCCATGCGGTTGTTGATACGCGCTCCGGCCTGCATGAACAGATCGTCCCGGCTGCTGAAGTAGTTCGAGGAGGTGCCCACGGGTACCCCTGCCCGGGCATCGACGGCGCGGAAGGTCAGACCGCGGGCTCCCTCATGTGCCAGCACCTCGATGGCGGCGTCGGTGAGCGCTGTTCTGCGCTCCGGGTTCCTGGCCATGCTGATCTCCTGTCAGTTCGCCGCTGCGGGGGCTCAGAGGAAAAGCACCTTGCGCAACCACTACGTGTGAAGCACTATAAATGACGTGGTCGCGGTGCCCGTCCAGGCGCCGCGAGGACGGACGTGCTCATTGACCGGGACATCCCTAGAGGGAACGGATACCACTTGCGCAAGCTCACCTACTTCATCGCCTGCTCGATCGACGGTTTCATCGGGGACCCGAGTGGCGACGCGACATCGATGTACCGCTTCGTCAACGAGGAGTTCCTGTCCTTCCTCAAGGCGGACTACCCGGAGACGGTCCCTGTCGAGGGGCGTAAGGCGCTGGGGTTCCACGACGTGCCGAACCAGCGGTTCGACACGGTCGTACAGGGGCGCGCCAGCTATCAGCTGGCCCTGGATGCCCACGTCACCAGCCCGTACGCCCAGCTCCGTGAGTTCGTCGCCTCCCGCACGCTGACGGAATCGCCCGACGCGAACGTGGAGCTGATCTCGCAGGACCTCGTCGGCCGCATCCGGGAGCTCAAGTCGGAGGCGGGTGACCTGGGGATCTGGCTCTGCGGCGGATCGCAGCTCGCTGGTGAGCTGATCGGTGAGATCGACGAACTCGTGATCAAGACCTATCCGCTGGTGTACGGCTCCGGCATGCCGATGTTCGGCTCGGACCTCGAAGCCATCGAGTTCACGCTCGACGCCGTACGTACCTTCGACAACGGGGCGCTGGTCAGGACGTACAGCCGCAAGCGCTGAGTCCCCGCTCCTCCCCGTGCCGACCGGCCCGGGGCCCGTCTTCCATGGGCCGCGAAAACTGCTCGCCAGACTGCTGCCACCCGGGTAGTCCTTGACCATGACTTCCCCCCATGGCTCCCTCCGTGAAGAGCTGCTTCCCAGTACCCGGCGTGCCCTGCTGCACCGCATCGCCACGGCTCAGGCCGAAGGCCGGACACCCTCGTTCGTCGCCGCGGTGCAGCGGGAAGGGCGGACCGTCTGGGACGGTGCGCGCAGCTGCGTAAAGGACCACGAGCCCGACGCCGATACGCAGTACAGAATCGGCTCCCTCACCAAGATCTTCACCGCCGTGCTGGTGCTCCGGCTGTGCGACGAAGGTGTGCTCGGCCTGGACGACCCCTTGGAGCAGCACCTCCCCGGCACGGGGGTGGGCGATGCCACCGTCTTCCAGCTCCTCAGCCACAGCGCGGGACTGGCCGCCGAATCCCCCGCGCCGTGGTGGGAGCGCACGTCAGGGACCGTCCGTCCCGAGCTCGCGGATGTCCTCGGGGATCAACCGCGGACGCAGTCGGCGGGCCGGAGCCACCACTACTCGAACACTGGCTACACCCTGCTCGGCTCGCTGGTCGAGGCGGTGCGAGGCGCGTCCTGGGAGGAGGTGCTGCGACGCGAAATCCTTGAGCCGCTGGGTATGCGCCGGACGAGCACCCAGCCGGTCGCTCCGCACGCCGGGGGCTGGGCTGTCCATCCATGGGCGGATGTCATGCTGCCCGAACCGTCCGAGGATCTCGGCCTGATGGCGCCGGCCGGCCAGCTCTGGTCGACAACGGCCGACCTGCTCCGCTTCGCGGCCTTCCTCGCCGAGGGCGATGAGAAGGTGCTGAGCGGTGATTCACTGCACAAGATGCGGGTCCCGGCGGCCTCCCTCGCCCCGGACGACTGGGACGGTGCCTATGGTCTGGGTCTCCAGATCGTGCGCCGGGACGGCCGGACGCTCGTCGGACACACCGGCTCGCTGCCGGGATTCCTGGCCGCTCTGTGGATCTGTGTGGAGGACGGCCTCGCCGCGGTGGCGCTCACCAACGCCACGTCCGGGCCGCTCGTCGCCGGCGTCGCCGCCGACCTCGTGCGGATCGTCGCCGAGGCCGAGCCCCGTATCCCGGCGCCGTGGCGTCCTCTGCCCGAGGCGGACTCCGCGTTGCTCGCCCTGACGGGCCCTTGGTACTGGGGGACGCACGCTTACGTCCTGAGGGTGGTCGCGGATCACGGCGTGGAACTCCATCCGATGCGAGGAGCGGGCCGAGGTGCCCGCTTCCGCTTCCGGCCTGACGGCACCTGGACAGGGCTCGACGGGTACTACGCGGGGGAGACGCTGCGCGTGGTGCGGAACAGTGACGGCGCCGTCGACCACCTCGACCTGGGGTCCTTCGTCTTCACCCGCGAACCGTACGACCCGGGGGCGGCGGTCCCCGGTGGCGTGGACGCGGAGGGCTGGCGGGGACTCGCCATCTGAGCCCGCCCCGAGTCCCGCGCCGTGTTTCACGTGAAACACGGCGCGGGTACCGCGTGATCGCTCGGGTGGTGCGTGCGTGCTCCGGAGGTCAGAGCGTGAGCTTGAATCCGACATGGCTGGCGGTGAAGCCAAGGCGTTCGTAGAAGCGTCGTGCGTCGGTGCGGGTGACATCGGACGTCAACTGGACCAGTGTGCACTTCTGGCGGCGCGATTCGTCCACGGCCCACTGGATCATCTGAGTGCCGAGGCCGCTGCCGCGTTCCTCGGCATGGATGCGGACACCCTCGATGATCGAGCGCGTCGAACCGCGCCGGGACAGACCGGGAACGATCGTCAACTGCAGGGTTCCCAGGACCCGTTCCGCACGCACCGCCACGACGAGATGCTGGTTGGGGTCGTCGGTGACCCGCTGGAACGCGGTGTGGTATGGGGTGAGGTCGTCCGGTGACTCCCGCTCCGCACCGAGAGGATCGTCAGCCAGCATGGCCACGATGGCGGGGATGTCGGAGAGCACGGCAGGACGGATCGCAAGATCGTTCATATGCCGCAGGGTACGCAGCTCGCGGAGGCTATGCGGGAACCTTCAGCTGTTCGACCGCGGTGACGAGGGGAGCCAGATCGGGGTGGGTGGCGGCTTCGTCCAGGGCGGCGCGCAGCGCGGTGTCGTTGGTCGGCCGGGCCTCCGCGAGCAGCGTCAGGCCGGCCTCGGTGACGTCGGTGTAGATGCCGCGGCGGTCGGTGTCGCACAGGTACCGGGTCAGCAGCCCACGGTCCTCCAGCCTGGTGACCAGGCGGGTGGTGGCGCTCTGGCTCAGTACGACGGCGTCGGCGACCTGCTTCATCTGGAGATGGCCACCGGGGCCGCTGTGCTGCCGGCTCAGGACGTCCAGCAGGGAGTACTCCCGCACGCTGAGGTCGTGGTTCGTCTGCAGAGCCCGCTCGATGCGCGCCTCGATCTTCCCGTGGAGCAGGGAGAGGGCGCACCAGCCCTGGGAGAGGGCGGTCAGGGCGGGGTCGGTCGCGGTCATGGTCTCTCCTCCAGGTGGAGCTGCGTATCTCCAGGATAGGGGACACACGCAATATCCCGCGCCTGCAATTAACCGGCGTATGCAATCACCCTCGGCACTTGCGCCTGGTCAGCCGGTCTCAGCCGGCAGGTGTCAGCCGGTCGCGACGGTCAGTGGTGCGAACCTGCGGGTCCAGTCACCCGGCAGCGTCTGGCTTCGGTAGATCATGACCACCGTGGTGGTCCCCTTCTCCAGACCCCGCTCGCCGAGCCAGTCCAGCAGTTCATGGTGGCGTACGTCGATATCGGTCCGCAGTGGGCGGTCGGTGGTCGCGGCGAGCGTGGTGACGAGAGCCTTGGCCGTGGCGGTGTCGGGCGCGACCAGCGGACCGATGGAGTGGACGTTCCCGCTCGGCCAGATCGCCGCGTACCCGACGAGGGTGTCATCGTCCTCCGCGACCAGCAGCTTGTCGGAGAAGGCGGGCAGCCGCGTGATGAGGTGGGTCCGGTCGGCACCGAACGTGTCGGCGTCCAGGCGGAGGATGCTCTTGAGGTCGTCCGCCCTGGCCGGACGGATGGTGACCGAAGGCGTCACCGAGGACTGTGCGCCCTCGCCGTCCACCGGCCGGAAGTGGCCGCTGACGCGGTCGGCCCTGCCCACCACGGCGAAACCGAGCCGCTCGTAGAGCGGCTGCCCTTCCGTGGTGGCGTACAACGAGAGCGGAGTCTCTCCGGTCGCCTCGATCACGTGGTGCATCAGTCGTCGGCCGAGCCCTTGCCTGGCGTGCCGGTCGGCGACGAGCAGCATCCCCACGGAGGTGTGCGTCCCGTTCGCGGTCACGGCGCAGGCCGCGGCCAGTCCCTTGCCGCCCGGGTCATCGATGCCGTAACCCGTACCCACGGAGAGGAGCAGCCCCCACCGGTGCTCGTCGCGTGCCCATCCGCGGTCCTCGCAGAGGTCGGCGCAGGAGACCAGGTCCGCGCGGGTGAGACGTCGGACGGGGAGGTCGGCGAGTTGGCCGGGCCATGGGTTGTGCATAGAGGTCAGGCTTCCTGACGCGATGATCGTTCGTCCACCGCTTTAGCGTAGCTGTCCGATATACGCAGGTGGGCGCCCCGCTTGACCCCAGGTGGCGCCCTGGTCGGCGGCGGTGTCTCCCGTAAGTGAGTGGTTTCACGTGAAACACGCTGACCCGCCCAGAGCGACCGGCCGTCTGCCGAGGGAAGCCTCCCTGCCTGCCGGCCTTGCGGACCTCGCTCCAGAAGGCGCTTGGACGCAGCAGGCGTCGATTCAGCCCAGATCGTTCGCGTGCATCGCCCGGACGCCTTCGATGTTGCCGTCGAGGTAGTGCCGGAGTGACAGCGGTACCAGATGGACCGCGGCGATCCCGATCCGGCTGAAGGGCACCCGCACGATCTCGTACTCCCCGCAGGGCTCGTCGACCTCGGGTCCGTGCCGCCGTGAGAGGTCCATCGACTCCAGCCGGCAGACGAAGAAGTGCTGGACCTTGACACCTTTCGCCCCGCCGCCCGCGATGTGCTCCACGGTGTCCACGAAGCACGGCACGACATGGGTGATCTTGGCACCGAGCTCCTCGTCGAGCTCGCGGTGCAGCGCTTCGACGACGGTGCTGTCCTCCGGTTCGACCCCGCCGCCCGGCGTGAGCCAGTACGGATCAACCCCCGGTTTGGTGCGCTTGATGAGGATGAGGTCGTCCCCGTCGAGCAGGATGGCACGTGCGGTGCGCTTGACCACAGGGCGTTCGGTCATGGCAAGAGAGTGGCCCGTGGGACCCGATCTGAAACGCTTCCGGAGCCACGGTCACCAGTCGACGGCAGCGCGCACCAGCCACTCGTGCGCCCGCGCGATGTGCGGCAGCGCCAGTGTGCCGGTACGCGCGGCCAGGAAGTACGTGCGCAGCGGCGGTACCGGAGGGTCGAGCAGCGCCACCACCTCGCCCCGCTCCAGCGCCTGCTCGCACAGATACCGCGGCAGCACGGCCAGCCCGGCCCCCGCTGCCGTGCACTCCAGGACCGCCCGCAGATCCGGGGTGATCACGGTCGCGGCCGCGGCCGGCCCGCTGTCGAACACGGCCGCCCAGTAGCGGGAGGCGAAGGGCAGACTCTCGTGCACCTCGACCAGGGGCAACTGCTCCAGCACCACAGGCCCTTTGTGCCGGAGCGTCCCCGGTCCCAGACGTGCGGCCCAGCGCGGCGCCGCCACCAGGACGTGTTCCTCGTCGCAGAGCGGTGTCGAGGTGAGCAGCCCGCCGCGGGGCCGCGCCGTCGTGATGGCCAGATCGTGGTGTCCGGCGGCCAGTCCCTCCAGCGTCTTCTCGGTGTTGGCGCTGAACGAGCTGCGCAGCGTCAGCCCTTGGGAGAGCAGCGGGGTGAGCGCGGGCAGAGCGCGTACGGAGCTGAACTCCGGAGGTCCGGCCAGGTGGAGCGTCCGTACCCCTGTCGCCTCGTCGAGTCCGGCCTCGGCGATTTCCACCAGGGCGTCCAGGTGGGGAGCGGCCCGGTGTGCCAGCTCGTCACCGATGCTGGTCGGGGTGACACCGCGGGCGCGGCGCAGGAAGAGGGGGCGGCCGAGCTGGCGTTCCAGCGTCCGTATCTGCGAGGTCACGGCGGGCTGCGAGAGTCCGAGCAGGGCGGCGGCCCGGGTGAACGACCCCGCACGGTGCACGGTGACAAAGGTGCGCAGCAGGGCCAGGTCCATGGTCCGCCTCCTCCCGCGCTCGCGACGCTTCGGACCCGGGCAGCGATAGATATGCCGATAGGTCGCTGTCGCTACTGTGATTGGACACTGACGCTGAGTCAACTAGCCTTGCCATGACGGTTCTTCGCGCGTGGAACCGGGGCGGTCCGAGCCACGAGGGGGGAGGCTCGGACCGCCCGCACCAGCGGGCACCACGGCTGGCCGGCGCTTTTACCGGGATGCCTCGTCGAGCGCGCGCTCGACGTCGCCGAGCAGGTCCTCGGCGTCCTCGGCGCCGACCGAGAAGCGGATGAAGCCTTCCGGTACGGCGTCCCCGCCCCAGCGGGCCCGGCGCTCGGCGGTGGAGCGTACGCCGCCGAAGCTCGTCGCGTCATCGACCAGACGGAGCCCGGCAAGGAAGCGTTCGGCCGTCTCCCGGTCCGCCAGTACGAACGACACCACCGAGCCGAAGCGCCGCATCTGACGTACGGCGTTCGGGTACGAGGGATCGGCCGGCAGCCCCGGATACCGGAGACCGCTGACATCGGCGCGCTTGCCCAGCGCCTCCGCGAGCCTGAGGGCGGTCGTGCACTGGCGGTCGATCCGCAGCTGGAGCGTGGACAGCGAGCGGTGCGCGAGCCATGCCTCCATCGGTCCCGGAATGGCCCCGACGACCTTGCGCCAGCGCCGTACACCCGCCGCCAGCCCGGGGTCGCGGCAGGTCACATGGCCCAGCAGGATGTCGCCGTGGCCCGTCATGCCCTTGGTGTCGCTGGCCACCGAGAAGTCGGCTCCCAGCTCCAGCGGGCGCTGGCCTATCGGGGTCGCCAGCGTGTTGTCGACCGCGACCAGGGCGCCCGCCAAGTGCGCGGCCTCCGCGAGCCGTCGTATGTCGCACACGTCGAGCCCGGGGTTGGAAGGCGTCTCGAGCCACAGCAGCTTGGCCCCTTCCAGGGCCGCGAGCTGGGCGTCACCCCCGGTCGGCGCGGTCCGCACCTCGACCCCGTACGCCTCCAGCTGGTCACGGACCAGCGGCAGCGCCTGGTAGCCGTCGTCCGGCAGCACTACCACGTCACCCGTGCGTGTCTGCGACAGGAGTACGGCCGTGATCGCCGCCATCCCGGAGGCGAACACCGTGGTCTCGACCGGCTCCCCGGGCGCCTCCAGTTCGCTGATCGCACGTTCCAGATGGGTCCACGTCGGGTTGGTCTCGCGGCCGTAGGTGTACGGGCCGACCGGTTCTCCGGACAGGTGGAAGTGCGCGGCGAAAACCGGCCCCGGGAGTGTGGGTTCGTACTGTGCCGGTTCGGGAAGCCCGGCCCGTACCGCCCGTGTTCCGTCGCCCATGGTGCTCATACCGTGTCCTCGCTTCTCTCCCCGGTCTGCCACCGGTGTGACCTGCACTGTTTCAGACGACCCGGATCAGTCCTCGTCGGGGAGTACGACGTTCAGCGCCCAGGAGACGACGGCGATGATCAGGCCGCCGAGGACGGCGGTCCAGAAGCCGTCGACGTGGAAGCTCAGGTCGGACAGGTCGGCCAGCCACGAGGTCAGCATCAGCATCAGGGCGTTGACCACCAGCGTGATCAGCCCCAGCGTCAGGATGAACAGCGGGAGGGTCAGCAGCTGCACCACCGGCTTGACGACGAAGTTGACCAGCCCGAAGAGAAGGGCGACCAGGACCAGGGTGAGCACCTTGTTCCAGGTGTCGTCGCCGGTCAGTGTGATGTCGTCGAGCAGCCAGATGGCCACGGCCAGCGCACCCGCGTTGGCGATCGTCTTGACTACGAAATTCATCATGTGTCTGATCGTGGCAGACATGATCGGCGGCCGACAGCGGCAGCACGGACCCAAGGGGCGGACGGGCGATGAAGGCATTCAGGCTGGACGAACTGGAGGCGGAGCGGGCCGCCAATGACGGGGCCTACCTCCAGTTCGTACGGGAACGCAATATGTCGGTCGGGCTCTACGCGCTGGACGCGGGCCAGCTCGACCCGCAGCATCCCCACGACCAGGACGAGGTCTACCTGGTCGTGAGTGGCCGTGCGGCGATCACGGTCGGCATGGAGACCACCCAGGTGGGCAGGGGCAGCGTCGTGTACGTGCCGGCCGGAGTGGCCCACAAGTTCCACCACATCACCGAGGACCTGCGGGTGATGGTGGTCTTCTCCCCGCCGGAGAGCTGAGGGGAGAGCGCGGTCCCTAGGGATCGATCAGGGAAGTCCAAGGGATCGGGCACGCCCGCCGGCCACCCCCGCGCCTCTAGCATCGAGGCAGGGACTCACAGGGAAGAGGTAAGGACGATGGCGGTGCGGGAGATGTTCGCGGGGATGCCCTGGTGGGTGAAGTGGGTCGCGGTGCCCGTCATCGCGATAGTCGTGTTCGGCGGCCTGATCGCCAGCGTGGTGGGCTTCGTCATCGGCCTCCTCTTCAAGGTGCTGGTATTCGCCGTGCTGGTCGGAGGTCTGGTTTTCGTCGTACGGAAGTTCATGGCGTCCTCCCCTTCGGGCCGTGACTGGTAGTGACCAACGGCCCGGGAGGATTAGGCCAGCTGAGCTAAGTCCCGGCCGGAAACCCCCTTCACGCGTGTGGTGCCGATACAGTCGTATCGCCGCCGACGCCTGGGAAGTAACTGTCTGTCACCGAATTGACCATCGGTTTGTACGGCCGTCCGGTCATCGGACCCAGGTTCGCGGCACTCCGTGGGGGCGGCCCCCACGGGAGGGCTGACCGCCCGTCACCATGCCTGGGGGTGACCTGTGACCACAGCAACGAGTACCGCTGTGCCGACATTGATCGGTTCGGTGCAGCGGGCGCTGAGACTGCTGGAGGCCGTGGGCACCCATCGCGACGGGGCGCCCGCGAAGCAGCTCGCACGGGAAGCCGGGCTCCCGCTTCCGACCGCGTACCACCTGCTGCGCACCCTGACCCATGAGGGGTATCTGCGCCGGGAGAACGGCGTCTTCGTCTTCGGCGAGGCCGCCGAGCGGCTGATCGGCGGCGGTGCCGGGCAGAAACGCCGCACCAGCATGACCGAGTCACTGGGCAGATGGAGCGACGCCATAGGCGTGCCGGTGTACTGCGCCGTCTACCGCGAGGGCGAGATCGAACTGATCGGGGTCGCGGATTCTCCCGCCCACCCCGCGGTCGACGAGTGGGCCGCGTTCCGCGAGACCGGTCATGCCCATGCTATCGGGCAGTGCCTTCTGAGACAGCTCGACGAGACCGCTCGTGGGGATCACCTCGACCGCCACCCTGTGCAGCCGTTGACTCGTCACTCTGTGCGAGATCGTCAGTCGCTTCTTGACCGATTGAGATCGACAGCACGCATGGAACCTGTCATTGAGCGACAGGAATATGCCCTGGGAACGATCTGCGCGGCCATCCCGATCACGGTGGGTTCCACCGTGGCGTCGATGGCCATTTCGATGCCCTCTGACCAACAGGATCGCTTGCTCCCCGCAGTCGAGCAACTACGCTCCGAGGTCACCGACCTCCTACGCTCGCTCGTGCTCTCTATCAGTATCTGAAAAATCACTCCTTGTGATCTGCTATCGCGTGCACCACGATGGCGTCAATAGGGCCACGAGGGACCATTCCCAGCCAGTTTCATCTACCGCGGGGTTGAACGATGCGCGAGTCGGTTCAAGCAGAGGTCATGATGAGTTTTCTCGTTTCCGAGGAGCTTTCCTTCCGGATTCCGGTGGAGCTCCGGTACGAGGTCGCTGATCCCTATGCCATCCGCATGACCTTCCACCTGCCCGGTGACGCCCCTGTCACCTGGGCTTTTGGCCGGGAGCTGCTGCTTGACGGTCTGAACAGTCCCAGCGGTGACGGTGATGTGCACATCGAGCCGACCGAGCCCGAAGGGCTTTCCGATGTGCACATCAGACTCCAGGTGGGAGAGGACCGAGCCCTCTTCCGGGCCGGTACGGCGCCTCTCGTGGCGTTTCTCGACCGGACGGACAAGCTGGTCCCGCTGGGTCAGGAGCACACGCTGAGTGACTTCGAGGACAACCTCGAAGAGGCACTGGGCCGGATTCTCGCCGAGGAGCAGAACGCCGGCTGAGGAGCGCCGTCGTTACGTCTTGCGACGACGGCCCTTCCCGGTCCGTACGGGTGCAGGAGCTCCGGCTTCCGCGCCGAGCCCTGTGCGGTCCGCGGAGACCACCAGCGCCGCCAGCGCCGTCGTCAGTGGCACCGAGGCGACCAGTCCGATCGACCCGACCAGCGTCCGGACGATCTCCACCGCCACCAGTTCGCTGTTGGCCACCGTCCCCATGCTGCTCTGGGCGATCGAGAAGAGCAGCAGCAGGGGCAGTGCGGCCCCCGCGTAGGCGAGCACGAGGGTGTTGACCACCGAGGCGATGTGGTCGCGGCCGATCCTGATCCCCGCCTTGTAGAGCTTGCGTGCCCCCATCGTCGGGTCCGCCTGGTGCAGTTCCCAGACCGCCGACGTCTGGGTGACGGTCACGTCGTCGAGCACGCCGAGCGAGCCGATGATGATGCCGGCCAGCAGCAGACCGCTCATGTCGATGTCCGGATACAGGCCGTGGATGAGACCGGTGTTGTCGTCGGTGTTTCCCGTCAGGCTGGCCCAGCCGATGAAGAGCGAGCCGAGCAGGCCGATCAGCAGCAGTGAGATGAGTGTGCCGATGACAGCCACGGACGTGCGGGCCGTCAGGCCGTGGCACATGTAGAGCGCCGCGAGCATGATGGTGCTCGCGCCGATCACCGCCACGACCAGGGGGTTCGAGCCCTGGAGGATCGCCGGCAGGATGAACAGGGTGAGCACGGCGAACGACACCGCGAGCGCGACCAGTGCCATCAGCCCCCGCAGCCTGCCCACCGCGACCACGGCCAGTGCGAAGATCCCGGCCAGCAGCGCCATCGGCAGCTTCCGGTTGACGTCGGTCACCGAGTACTGGAGGTCGCGGGGCGCGTCGGGCGCGTACGCCACGACCACGCCCTGGCCCTCGCGCAGCTGCCTCGGGGCGTCCGGCTGGACGATCTCGGCGAAGGTCCGGCCCGCGTCCCTGCCGCTCGTCACCTCGATCGTGGCCTTCTCGCAGTCCCCCGTCTGCCTGTTGACCGCCTCACGTCCCGAAGGTGTCGAGGTGTCGCCGGTCGGCGGTACCTGCGCGGCGTTGACGTCCGCGCAGTCCACCTTGTCGACCTGGACCACCTTGCCGGACTGCGTCTGCCGGTCGAAGCCGACACCCGTGCGCTCGTGGGCGGGGGCGCCACCGGGCCAGTACGCGACGAGGCCGACGAGGACCGCGGTGGCGAACGGGATCAGCACGGCGGCGATGACCCTGCGCAGATGCTTGGAGACGGGAGCGGCGGGGCCATGACTGTGCGCGTGGCCGTGCGGAGGGGCCTGCGGTTCGGGATCGCTTTGGGAGGAGGTCACCGGGCGATCATCGCAAGAACAGGAGGTGCCCTCTATTCAGCACGCCATGAAGGACGCTAGCGTGGTGGCACCTTTGCACACGCGGGAGCTCGGAGCACCGGGCTGAGAGGGCGCTGACCTCCGTACACCGGTACGGAACAGGCTGCGCCGACCGCCGAACCTGTTACCGGGTAATGCCGGCGTAGGGAGTAGGTCTCATGACCACAGCGGACGCACGCACGCCTGCCTCGGAGCCGAACGCGCAGAACGCGCAGGACGCACCGAATGCCGAGGCCGGGAAGTCCATCGGCTGGCACAAGGGATACGTCCAGGGCTCACGCCCGGACCTCCGGGTGCCGGTTCGGCAGGTGCACCTCACCAACGGCAAGGACGTGACGCTGTACGACACGTCAGGCCCTTACACCGACCCCACCATCGACACCGACGTCCGGCGTGGCCTCGCGCCGCTGCGGGAGAACTGGATCATCTCCCGCGGGGACACCGAGGAGTACGCCGGACGCCCCGGCCGCCCCGAGGACGACGGCCTCAAGCACACATCGCCCCGCGGCGGACTGCGCAACCTCGACGCCGTCTTCCCCGGCCGTCCGCGCCAGCCGCGCCGCAGCCGCGACGGACGGCCCGTCACCCAGCTCGCGTACGCGCGGCGTGGTGACATCACCCCCGAGATGGAGTACGTCGCGATCCGGGAGAACGTCGAGCCCGAGGTCGTGCGCGAGGAGATCGCCGCGGGCCGGGCCGTCATGCCGGTCAACGTCAACCACCCGGAGATCGAGCCGATGATCATCGGCAAGCGGTTCCTGGTGAAGGTCAACGCGAACATCGGCAACTCCGCGGTCACCTCCTCCATCGAGGAGGAGGTGGACAAGATGACCTGGGCGACCAAGTGGGGCGCCGACACGGTCATGGACCTGTCCACCGGCCGCAACATCCACACCACCCGTGAGTGGATCCTGCGCAACGCGCCCGTCCCGATCGGCACCGTGCCGCTCTACCAGGCACTGGAGAAGGTCGACGGCCGTGCGGAGGAGCTGACCTGGGAGGTCTACAAGGACACGGTGATCGAGCAGGCCGAGCAGGGCGTCGACTACATGACGGTGCACGCCGGCGTGCGCCTGCCGTACGTGCCGATGACCGCCCGGCGTAAGACGGGCATCGTCTCGCGCGGCGGCTCGATCATGGCGGCCTGGTGCCTCGCGCACCACAAGGAGTCGTTCCTGTACGAGAACTTCGAGGAGCTCTGCGAGATCCTCGCGACGTACGACGTGACGTACTCGCTGGGTGACGGGCTGCGCCCCGGTTCGATCGCCGACGCCAACGACGAGGCACAGTTCGCCGAGCTGCGCACCCTCGGTGAGCTGAACACCGTCGCCAAGAGGTTCGGCGTCCAGACGATGATCGAGGGCCCGGGCCATGTCCCGATGCACAAGATCAAGGAGAACATCGACCTCCAGCAGGAGATCTGCGAGGAGGCGCCGTTCTACACGCTCGGCCCGCTGACCACGGATGTCGCCCCGGCGTACGACCACATCACCTCGGGGATCGGTGCCGCGATGATCGCCTGGTGGGGCACGGCGATGCTCTGCTACGTCACCCCCAAGGAGCACCTGGGCCTGCCCAACCGGGACGACGTGAAGACGGGTGTCATCACGTACAAGATCGCGGCCCATGCGGCGGACCTCGCCAAGGGGCACCCGGGAGCGCAGGACTGGGACGACGCGTTGTCGGACGCGCGGTTCGAGTTCCGCTGGGAGGACCAGTTCAACCTGGCGCTCGACCCGGTCACGGCACGGGAGTTCCACGACGAGACGCTGCCCGCCGAGCCGGCGAAGACGGCCCACTTCTGCTCGATGTGCGGTCCGAAGTTCTGCTCCATGAAGATCTCGCACGACATCCGGCGTGAGCACGGGGGTACGCAGGAGGAGATCGAGGTGGGCATGGCGGAGAAGTCGAAGGAGTTCGCGGCGGCCGGCAACCGGGTCTACCTGCCGATCGCCGACTGACCGGCCGACTGACCGACTGAGCGGACGGGCTGCCCGGGGACCGGGCAGCGGTGAGCACGGCGCCGGGGTGCGGGTGGCCCCGGCGCCGTGGTCGGTCCATCCGTGGTCGGTCCATCCGCGGTCAGTCCGGCTGGTGTTCGGGTCCGCCGAAGTCAGGACTGGAGAAGTCCGGGCTGGTGAAGGTCGGACGCGGGCCGGCCGACGGCCCCTCGGACGGGCCGGAGAACTCGGGCCGGCTGTAGCCGATCTTCGGCATGCGGTTCGGGGAGCCGTGCGGCGTCCGGGAGGCGGGGCCCGCCGCCGGGTCGGCGAGGGCGTCCCGCAGGAACGGCAGGATGCCGCGCTCCAGGAGGGCATGGCGCCACGCCTCCCTGGCCCGTGCGACTTCCTCCGGAAGCTCCTCGTCCGGTCCGTCGGCGGGCAGCGAGGTGGAGCCGTTGCGCAGGGCTGCCAGGAGGAGCCCGACAGCGGCGACCAGGGTGGCCGCCGCGGCGAGCGCGGCGAAGAACCAGCCCGCGGTGACCATCGTGGCGGCGATCGGCAGGTCCGGTCCGAGCGCCTGGATCAGGTAGCCGACGAGCAGGAAGATCACGGCGGCGCTGCCGGCCAGGACCGGTGCCAGCACGGTGACCACGGCGCCTGCCCCGGCGCCCGTCCCCCGCCTCTCGTCCGGCGCCGGATCACCGGCCGGACCGCGCTGTTCCTCGCGGGCCTTCACGTACTGCTCGTACTCGGTGCCGGCCGCCGCGCTGATCAGAGCCGTGGCGTACAGTGCCATGGTGCGCAGCTGTTCCGCGTTGAGCCGGTCGCCGACACCGTCCAGGGCCGGGTGGTCACGAGCGTGACGTAGCGCGTCGTCGAGAATCCGCTCGTACTCGGGGCGGTCCTCGGCCAGCAGGTGCGGAGCGTCTGTCATGTGCGTCCCCCGATGCTCCGTAGGGCCTGACCGGCCGCGTGAACCGGCCAGCCGGGCGGAAACGGAGGAGAGCCTGCTACTGATACGCCGATGGTAGAGCGCCCACCGCGCGGGGTGACAGAGGGTTGCCGTAAATAGGCCCGGTGATCGGCGTGCTCACGTCGTGTCGGTGTTCTCCCCGTCGTGCTTCATTCACGCAGCGGGAGTTGGACCACCAGTAGCTTTCCGGCCATGGTCACTCCGCCGTCCATGGCGATGGCGAGTCCGTCCGCGTACACGTGCGGGCCGACCACGACAGGGCGTGCGCTGTCCTCGCCGTTCTCCGAACCGACCTCGCCGAGCAGATACGGAATGGGGCTGTGACCATGCACGACGCGCTCGCCGCCGTACGCCGCCATCAGTTCGCGCACCGCTCCCGCGCCCCCCTCGTCGCGGAAGGCGAACCGCTTGGTGAGCTTGCGGAAGACGTCCCAGCACTCGTCGGCGTCGTTACGCGTGAGAATGGCGTGCACCGTGTCGTTGACGTCCTCGATGGTGGAGCCGTAGTCGAGGTACGCCGTCGTGTCGGAGTGCATCAGCAGATGCCCGTCCTCCTCGACCACCGCGTCGAGCCGGGACATCCACTGGAGGTGGACGTCCTGGAGCCGGTCCATGTCGGACTTCTGGCCGCCGTTGAGCAGCCAGGCCGCCTGGAAGGTCGCGGTGCCCGCGCCGGAGTTCACCGGGGTGTCGCCGAACCGCTTGGCGCCGATGAGCAGCAGTTCGTGATTGCCCATCAGGGCCTTGCAGTACCCGCCGGCCGCGGCGGCCTCGGCGGAGAGCCGCATCACCAGGTCGATGACGCCGATGCCGTCCGGGCCCCGGTCCGTGAAGTCGCCGAGGAACCAGAGCCGGGCGTTGCCCGCCGCCCAGGCGCCTTGGGCGTCGATGAGCCCCTGTTCGGCGAGGGCGGCCAGGAGTTCGTCCAGATAGCCGTGGACGTCACCGACCACGTAGAGGGGGCCCCGCCCCGCCCCGGCGGCCGGCCGCTGCCCGGGGAGGGGCGCGCCCCGGGGCTCTCCTCGCGCCTGATCACCGGCAGATCGCGCTCGGTGGGCGTGTAGCCCTCCGGCGGTCCGTCGTCCATGGCCACACTGCCGGGATGTGGCGGGTACGGGGCATGGGCGTCTGCGCATACGTCTGCGCATACGGAGGTACGCGGAAGTCACGCAACGTCGCCGTCCGCACCACGGGTTCCTGACCGGCCCCCTGAGTCATCGACCCCTCCACCACCGTTGCGCCGCCGTACACCTGACGGGCCTTGCCTGGTAGAGGTGGTCCGCGGTGTCGTGCGCCCATCATAGGAATGCGGATCGTGCTGTGTGACGCACCAGGGGTGGTGAATCCGCGCGCACGTACGGTTCACCGGCTGATTGGTCCGGATTGTGATGATCAATCCCCGGCCGGAGATCGTGGGGCGCTGACCGTGGTGCGCGGTGGGCGGCGCTGTGACGACGTCCGGACGATGAGCTCGGTCGGTATCACCTGTTCGAGGGGGCCGTCGTGTTCGACGCCCTCGATGGCGTCGATGAGGAGCTGGACGACCGCTGTGCCGATTCTGCGCGGCTTCAGGGACAGCGTGGTGATGGGCGGTTCGGTGCTCGCGTACACGGTGGACTCGCTGCAGCAGACCAGCAGCAGGTCCTCCGGGACGCGCAGCCCGTACCTGCGGGCCGCCGCCAGCAGATCCGTCCCGTTGGGGTCGAAGAGCCCGTACACGGCGTCCGGGCGGTCGGGGCGGGCCAGCAGACGGTCGGCCGCCACGGCGCCCGCGCACGGGTCGTGCGCCGGATAGGACTCGTACACCGGGTCCTGGCCCACGCGCTCGCACCAGTGGAGGTAGGCGGTGGTGGAGAGCCGTGTGTAGGTGTCGGTGGTGGTGCCGGTCAGCAGTCCGATGCGGCGGGCTCCGGCGGCGGCGAGGTGGTCGAGAAGGTCGAGGACGGCGGCCCGGTGGTCGTTGTCGACCCAGGCGGTGACCGGGAGGGACCCGGCCGGGCGGCCGTCCGAGACGACCGGTACGCCCTGGCGTACGAGTTCGGTGACGACCGGGTCCTGGTCGGAGGGGTCGATGACGACGGTGCCGTCCAGCGCGACGTTCGACCAGACGTCGACGGTGCTGTGGCGGGAGGTGGCGGGGAGGATGACGAGGGCGTAACCGCGGGCGAGCGCCGCCGACGTGGCGGCTCTGGCCATTTCGGCGAAGTACGCGAATTCGGTGAAGGTGAAAGGTTCATCCCCGTACGTGGTCACGGTCAGGCCGATCAGCCCCGACTTGCCCGTACGGAGGGTTCGGGCCGCCGCGGACGGGCGATAGCCCAGCCGCTCGGCGACCTCGCGGACATGGCGGCGGGTGGCTTCCGGGAGCCTGCCCTTGCCGTTGAGCGCGTCGGAGACGGTCGTGATGGAGACGCCGGCCGCGGCGGCTACATCCCGGATACCCGCCCGTCCTTGCCGGCCGTTACGCCGGGGCGTCTCTGTCCGGCTCACCTGGTGCTTCCCTGCTGCTGTCATGGCGAGCCGATAGTAGGGCTCTGACGGGTAGTTGGCCCGGTCGCATATGCACCCGCCGAGAGGCACGTTTCTGCATGATCATTTAATGTTAACTGCCTTGGAAAGCAAGGCAGTTGGCTGTTGTCGCGCAAGTGTGTCATGCACCGAAGTCGATGGGCCTGCTGAATGAACGATGTCTCGAAGAGGTCTCAACTCACCTCTTCGAGGGATGCGCGCCACGGCGCGAGCTACCGGCGCGCGGCGGTACGTCCAACACTCCCCCTCGTCGGCGCCGACGCGGGCGGGAGCATTCCGTGTGGTTCCCGGCACAGGGGGCGAATCCCGGCTCGGGCCATTCGCAGCGCGGCCGAATCCTCATAAGGTGAGCAGTATTGATGTGCACGGATGGTCGAGGAGGACCTGCGGTGAGCGATACGAGCCCCAAGCTGCGCGCCGAGCTGGCCGGTGTGCCCGCCTATGTGCCGGGGAAGCCGGCGGCGGCCGGCGGACCGGTCGCCTTCAAGCTCTCCTCCAACGAGAACCCGTTTCCGCCGCTGCCCGGTGTGATGGAGAGCGCGCTCGCCGCCGCCGCGCACTTCAACCGCTATCCGGACATGGCCTGCACCGCTCTGATGAACGAGCTGGCAGACCGGTTCGGCGTGCCTGTCTCGCACCTGGCCACCGGAACGGGCTCGGTCGGCGTGGCGCAGCAGCTCCTTCAGGCCACGTCGGGTCCGGGGGACGAGGTCATCTACGCCTGGCGCTCCTTCGAGGCGTACCCGATCATCACGCAGGTCAGCGGCGCGACCTCGGTGAAGGTGCCGCTGACGGACGGCGATGTGCACGATCTGGACGCGATGGCGGACGCGGTCACCGACCGGACGCGCCTGATCTTCGTCTGCAATCCGAACAACCCGACGGGCACGGTGGTCCGCAGGGCCGAACTCGAACGGTTCCTGGACCGGGTGCCCGGCGATGTGCTGGTGGTGCTCGACGAGGCGTACAAGGAGTTCATCCGGGACGCCGAGGTGCCGGACGGCATCGAGATCTACCGGGACCGGCCCAATGTCGCGGTGCTGAGGACCTTCTCCAAGGCGTACGGTCTGGCCGGTCTGCGGGTCGGGTTCGCGGTGGCCCACGAGCCGGTCGCGGCGGCGCTGCGCAAGACGGCCGTCCCCTTCGGCGTCAGCCAGCTCGCCCAGGACGCGGCCGTCGCCTCGCTCCGCGCGGAGGACGAGCTGATGGGCCGGGTCGGCACACTGGTCTGTGAGCGCACCCGGGTGTACGAGGAGCTGGTGCGCCAGGGCTGGACCGTTCCGGAGTCCCAGGCCAACTTCGTCTGGCTGCGGCTCGGGGACCGTACCGTCGACTTCGCGGCGGCGTGCGCGCGGGCCGGGGTGGTCGTCCGGCCGTTCGCGGGTGAGGGCGTGCGGGTCACGATCGGGGAGCCCGAGGCCAATGACGTGTTCCTCAAGGTGACGGAGTCGTACCGCAAGGAGTGAGCAGCGGCCGGCGCGCGGACCCTTCCGCCGTGGCCGTTACGCGCTGGGTGCTGCCGGTGGCCCCGGACCTCGAACGATGAGGTCCGGGGCCACCGTCGTGTGCGGGACGGACGGCCTACGGCACGGGCTGCGGGCCGCACGCGGCTGGAAACGACCCCCGATCGAACGCTCCGAAAGTGTGTGCGCCATAATTGCTTGTGAATGTGAACGCGTTCACAAGCTCGCCTCGTTTCTCCCGTGATCGACGGGATTGGGGACCCGGTGTGCGGTGGACTCGGCCCGTAAGGAGAACGACGACGTGGACCTGGCTCTGGCGCCGGAAACCCTGGCGCGTTGGCAGTTCGGCATAACGACCGTCTACCACTTCCTGTTCGTCCCTCTCACGATCTCCCTCGCCGCGCTCACCGCCGGCCTGCAGACCGCGTGGGTGCGGACGAGCAACGAGAAGTACCTCAGAGCCACGAAGTTCTGGGGGAAGCTCTTCCTGATCAACATCGCCATGGGTGTCGTCACCGGCATCGTCCAGGAGTTCCAGTTCGGCATGAACTGGTCGGACTACTCACGTTTCGTCGGTGACGTCTTCGGGGCCCCGCTGGCCTTCGAGGCGCTGATCGCGTTCTTCTTCGAGTCCACCTTCATCGGGCTGTGGATCTTCGGCTGGGACAAGCTGCCGAAGAGGATCCACCTCGCCTGCATATGGATGGTCTCCCTCGGCACCATCCTCTCGGCGTACTTCATCCTGGCGGCCAACTCCTGGATGCAGCACCCGGTCGGCTACCGGATCAACGAGGAGCGCGGCCGCGCCGAGCTCACCGACTTCTGGAGCGTGCTCACACAGAACACCGCGCTCACCCAGTTCTTCCACACCATCACGGCCGCCTTCCTCGTCGGCGGAGCCTTCATGGTCGGCATCGCCGCCTTCCACCTGGTCCGCAGGAGGCACATCCCCGTCATGCGGACGTCCCTGCGGCTCGGGCTCGTCACCGTGGTGATCGCCGGAATGATGACCGCCGTCAGCGGCGACACCCTCGGCAAGGTGATGTTCGAGCAGCAGCCGATGAAGATGGCCGCCGCCGAGGCGCTGTGGGACGGGCAGAACGGCGCGCCCTTCTCGGTCTTCGCGTACGGGGACGTCAGCGAGGGGCACAACACCGTGGAGATCTCGATCCCCGGGGTGCTGTCCTTCCTCGCCGACTACGACGTCGACTCGTACGTCCCCGGCATCAACGACCTCAACAAGGCCGCACAGGAGAAGTACGGCCCCGGCGACTACCGGCCCAACATCCCGGTCGCCTTCTGGAGCTTCCGCTGGATGATCGGCTTCGGCATGGCGTCGTTCGGTCTCGGCCTGCTCGGACTGTGGCTCACGCGCCGGCGCTTCCTGCTGCCACCGGCGATGCGGACCGGCGAGGACGAGGTGCCGCATCTGGTCCTGTTCAGGAACAAGGCGCTGAGCCCGAAGCTCACCAGGCTCTACTGGCTCGTCGCCCTGTGGACCCTGCTCTTCCCGCTGATCGCCAGCTCCTGGGGCTGGATCTTCACCGAGATGGGGCGTCAGCCCTGGGTCGTCTACGGCGTGCTCCAGACCCGCGACGCCGTCTCCCCCGGCACCTCGCAGGGCGAGGTGATCGCCTCGATGACCGTCTTCACCCTGCTCTACGCGGTGCTCGCCGTGATCGAGGTGAGGCTGCTCGTGAAGTACATCAAGGCAGGGCCGCCGGAGCTCAGCGAGGCCGACCTCAACCCGCCCACCACGATCGGCGGACACGACGACCAGGACGCCGACCGCCCCATGGCGTTCTCCTACTGAGCGCGGAGGAGCTGAGAGATGGAACTCCACAACGTCTGGTTCGTACTCATCGCCGTCCTCTGGACCGGCTACTTCTTCCTGGAGGGGTTCGACTTCGGTATCGGTGTCCTCACCAAGGTGCTGGCCCGTGACCGCAAGGAGCGCCGGGTGCTGATCAACACGATCGGTCCCGTCTGGGACGGCAACGAGGTCTGGCTCCTCACCGCGGGCGGTGCGACCTTCGCCGCCTTCCCCGAGTGGTACGCCACGCTCTTCTCCGGCTTCTACCTGCCGCTGCTGGTCATTCTGCTCTGCCTGATCGTGCGCGGGGTCGCCTTCGAATACCGCTCGAAGCGACCGGAGGAGAAGTGGCAGACCAACTGGGAGCACGCGATCTTCTGGACCTCGCTGATCCCGGCCGTGCTCTGGGGCGTGGCCTTCGGCAACATCGTGCGCGGGGTGAAGATCGATGCCGACATGGAGTACGTCGGCACCCTCGGGGACCTGCTCAACCCGTACGCCCTCCTCGGGGGCCTGGTCACGCTCTGCCTCTTCACCTTCCACGGAACGGTGTTCGCCGGGCTCAAGACGGTCGGGGACATCCGGGAACGGGCCCGCGGTCTGGCGCTCACGCTCGGACCGGCCACCGCCGTGCTCACGCTGGTCTTCCTGACCTGGACCCAGATCGACAACGGGGACAGCTGGAGTCTGCTGGCCATGATCGTCGCGGCCGGGGCACTGGCCGCCGCCGTCGTCGCCGTCGCGGCCGGACGTGAGGGCTGGTCGTTCGCGTTCTCCGGCCTGACCATCGTGGCCGCCGTCGCCATGCTGTTCCTGACGCTGTTCCCGAACGTCATGCCGTCCTCGCTGGACGACGCCTGGAGCCTCACGGTCACCAACGCCTCGTCCACGCCGTACACCCTGACGATCATGACCTGGTGCGCCGGTATCGCCACTCCCGTCGTCCTGCTCTACCAGAGCTGGACCTACTGGGTGTTCCGCAAGCGCATCGGTACCCAGCACATCGCCGATGCGCACCACTGACCGCACCCGCCGCAGCGCACTCTCCGGGAGATGTTTCACGTGAAACCGATCGACCCGCGTCTGCTCCGGTACGCCCGGGCCACCCGGCTCTTCCTGGCTGCCGTGGTGGCGCTCGGGCTCGTCGGGGCGGCGCTGGTGGTCGCCCAGGCGATGCTCATCGCCGAAGTGGTGGTCGGCGGATTCGAGGAGGGCCTGTCCCTTCCCGGGCTCCGCACCCCTCTCCTGCTGCTCGCCGCGGTCGCGGTGGGCCGGGCCCTGGTGGCCTGGCTCACCGAGCTGGCCGCGTACCGGGCCGGTGCGGCGGTCAAGTCGGAGCTGCGCGGCAGGCTCATGGAGCGCGCCGCGCAGCTCGGGCCCGACTGGCTGAGCGGCCGGCGCACCGGCTCCCTGGTGGCGCTCGCCACCCGGGGTGTCGACGCGCTCGACGACTACTTCGCGCGCTACCTGCCGCAGCTGGGACTCGCGGTGGTGGTGCCCGTCGCGGTCCTGGCGAGGATCGTCACGGAGGACTGGGTCTCCGCCGCGATCATCGTGGTCACGCTCCCGCTCATTCCGCTCTTCATGATCCTGATCGGCTGGGCCACGCAGTCCCGGATGGACCGGCAGTGGCACCTGCTGTCGCGGCTCTCGGGGCACTTCCTCGACGTGGTCGCCGGACTTCCGACCCTGAAGGTCTTCGGACGCGCCAAGGCGCAGGCGGAATCGATCCGCACCATCACCTCGCAGTACCGGCAGGCCACCGTACGGACCCTACGGATCGCCTTCCTCTCCTCCTTCGCCCTGGAACTCCTGGCCACCCTCTCGGTGGCGCTGGTCGCCGTGACCATCGGGATGCGGCTCGTCCACGGCGAACTGGACCTCTACACCGGCCTGGTGATCCTCATCCTGGCGCCGGAGGCGTACCTGCCCATCCGGCAGGTGGGGGCGCAGTACCACGCGGCAGCCGAGGGGCTCTCAGCCGCGGAGGAGATCTTCGCGGTCCTGGAGACCGAGCCCAGGGCGGCCGGTACTCAGGCGGTCCCTCCGGCACCGAGGCTGGAGCTCGACGGGGTGACCGTCCGCCACCCGGGCCGGAGCGAACCGTCCCTGAGTGACGTCTCCCTGGTGGTGGAGCCCGGCGAGACCGTCGCTCTGGTGGGGCCCAGCGGTGTCGGCAAGTCCACGCTCCTGAACGTGGTGCTGGGCTTCTCCGCGCCCGACCGGGGAGCGTGCGGGTCGGCGGGGCCGATCTGGCCGACCTGTCCCCCGAGCGCTGGCGCGAACGGATCGCCTGGGTGCCGCAGCGTCCGCACCTCTTCGCGGGGACGGTCGCCGAGAACGTACGGCTGGCCCGCCCGGACGCCGACGACGAAGCCGTGTCGGCGGCGCTGCGGGACGCGGGCGCGTCCGGCTTCGTCGCGGACCTCCCCGAGGGCGAGCGGACACCGCTCGGTGAGGACGGCGCGGGGCTCTCGGCCGGGCAGCGCCAGCGGCTCGCCCTGGCCCGCGCGTTCCTCGCGGACCGTCCCCTGCTCCTGCTCGACGAGCCGACCGCGAGCCTGGACGGCGAGACGGAGGCGGGGATCGTGGATGCGGTACGCAGACTGGCGGCGGGCCGGACCGTACTCCTCGTCGTGCACCGCCCGGCCCTGCTCTCGGTTGCCGACCGTGTGGTGACGCTGAGGCCGCCGGAGGCCGGAAACCGCGCGGACGCCGCTCCGGACGCGGAAGACGGGCGCCCGGTGGAAGCGCTCGCCCAAGGCCCCTCCCTCGTGGCCCCCGGCGAGCCGGACGGGGCGGGGGAGGCAGCGGACCTCAGGGACACCGCCCCGGGGCAGGGGCACGTCCTGGCCCGGGTACGGGAGGCCGCCGGGGCGCAGCGCGGGAAACTGGGCTTGGCCCTGCTGCTGGGCAGCCTCGCCGTCGGCTCGGCCGTCGGGCTGATGGCCGTCTCGGGATGGCTGATATCCCGGGCCTCCGAACAGCCGCCGGTGCTCTACCTCATGATGGCCGTCACCGCGACCCGCGCCTTCGGTATCGGACGCGCCGTCTTCCGGTACGCCGAGCGGCTCGTCTCGCACGACGCGGTGCTCAGGATGCTCGCGGAACTGCGGGTCGCCGTGTACCGGAGGCTGGAGCGCGTCGCCCCGGCCGGTCTGCGGACGACGCGCCGCGGTGACCTGCTGTCGCGCCTCGTGGCCGATGTGGACGCGTTGCAGGACTACTGGCTGCGCTGGCTGCTGCCCGTGGGCACCGCGGTCGTCGTCGGCTGCGCGGCGGTCGGCTTCACCGGCCTGCTTCTCCCGGAGGCGGGTGCCGTACTCGCCGCCGGCCTCCTGGTCGCGGGGGTGGGCGTGCCGCTGGTGAGCGGGGCGTGCGCCCGCCACGTGGAACGCCGACTGGCCCCCGCGCGTGCCGAACTGGCCACCCGGGTCACCGACCTGCTCACCGGGACGGCCGAACTGACCGTCGCCGGGGCGTTGCCTGCCCGCAGCCGCCAGGTGCGCGAAGCGGATGGCACCCTCACCCGGATCGCCTCACGCTCCGCGACCGCGACCGCGCTCGGCGGCGGTCTCTCCGCGCTGGTCTGCGGGCTCACGGTGGTCGGAGCCGCACTCGTCGCCCTCCCCGCGGTACACGACGGACGGCTGGCGGGGGTGACGCTCGCGGTGGTGGTGCTGACCCCGCTGGCGGCGTTCGAGGCGGTGACCGGGCTGCCGCTCGCCGTGCAGTACCGCCGACGCGTGAAGCGGAGCGCCGAGCGCGTGTACGAGGTGCTGGACGCCCCGGTGCCGGTGCGGGAGCCCGCCACCCCCGCCGCCGCTCCCGGTTCGCCGTTCCCGCTGGACCTGCGAGGGCTGTCCGCCCGGTACGCGGGAGCGTCGAGGAACGCCCTGGAGTCCGTCGATCTGACACTCGTCGCCGGTCGGCGTGTCGCCGTGGTCGGGCCCTCGGGCTCGGGCAAGTCGACGCTCGCCCAGGTCCTGCTCCGCTTCCTGGACGCGCGGGCCGGCACGTACCGGATCGGCGGTGTCGACGCGTGCGAACTGGACGGCGACACCGTCCGCACGTTCGTGGGGCTGTGCGCCCAGGACGCCCATGTCTTCGACAGCTCCATCCGGGAGAACCTGCGCCTGGCCCGCACCGGGGCGACCGACGGTGAACTGCGGGACGCGCTCGCACGGGCCCGGCTGCTCGACTGGGCCGACTCGCTGCCCACCGGGCTCGACACCCTGGTGGGCGAACACGGCGCCCGGCTCTCCGGCGGCCAGCGGCAGCGGCTCGCGCTGGCCCGCGCGCTCCTCGCCGACTTCCCCGTACTCGTCCTGGACGAGCCCGCGGAGCACCTCGATCTGGCGACGGCCGACGCGCTCACCGCGGACCTGCTGACGGCGACCCGGGGCCGTACGACCGTCCTGATCACGCATCGGCTGGAAGGACTGGACACGGTCGACGAGGTGGTGGTGCTCGACGCGGGCCGCGTGGTGCAACGCGGTGCGTACGCCGACCTGGCGGGCGTGGACGGTCCCCTGCGGCGGATGCTGGAGCGGGAACGGCGGAGCGTGCCGGCCTGAAGGGAACGCCCGGACGGGCCCGGTAGCGCTCCAGCCCGACTTTCCCCAGTAAATGGGAGTAATTAGGCTCGGTGCATGGCAGAGCCGGACCCGAAGGACCCGATCGAAGCCGCGACCCGGGCCACGCGCAGCCTTAAGGGACTCTCCTCGGAACTCACCGCCCGCGTCCCACAGCTGCTTGAGGCCATGCGCTCGGCCGGCACGGGCCTGGAACCGCACTCCACCCTCGACCGCATCTGCGAGACGGCGGCCGAGCTCGCCGGGGCCCGCTACGCCGCGATCGGTGTCGTCGACGACACCGGCGAGGGACTGTCCGACTTCGTCACCCACGGCGTACCGGAGGACGTGATCCGGGAGATCGGACACCGGCCCGACGCCCACAGAGCGCTCCTCGGCGCTCTCCTCCACGATCCGGTACCGCTCCGGCTGGCCGACCTGACCGCTGATCCGCGGTCCGCCGGATTTCCGGCCGGCCATCCGCGGACGCGTACGTTCCTCGGGGTGCCGATCCGCGTCCAGGGCGAGGTCTTCGGCAATCTGTACCTGGCGGAGAAGCACGGCGGGAGCGAGTTCACCGACTACGACCTGCACATGGTGCGCGTGCTGGCCACCGAGGCCGGTATCGCCATCGGCAACGCCCGGCTGTACGAGGCGGCGCGCCGGCGCGAGCGGTGGATCGACGGGTCGGTCGCCGTCACCACCGCGCTCCTGTCCGGTGGTGACGCCGACGACGCGCTGTCGGTCGTCGCGGAACAGGCCCGTCGCCTCGCCGGGTCCGCGGCGGGGATCGTGCTGCTCCCTACGGCGGACGGTGGGCTGGAGGCCGTCGCGGTGTCCGCCGAGAACCCGTCCGATTCGCTGGGCGTGATCATTCCGCCGGAGAGCCCCGTCGTGGCGACGCTCCTCGACGGGCAGGCCGTCTTCATGGACGACTCGGCCTCGGACGGCCGCATGGTCACCAGGCTGGCCGGCCAGTTCGGCCCGTGCATGCTGCTGCCCCTGCACAGCGGCGGCCGGGTGCTCGGCGCACTGGCCACCCCGCGCAGCCGGGGCGCGCGCCCGTTCACGGAGGCGGAGCGGACCCTCGCCACCCAGTTCGCCTCGCAGGCCGCACTCGCGCTGATGATGGCCGAGGCGCAGCGCGACCGCGAACGGCTCGCGGTGTACGAGGACCGGGACCGGATCGCCCGTGACCTCCACGACCTCGTCATCCAACGGCTCTTCGCCACCGGGATGCTGTTGGAGAGCGCCCAGCGGGGATCGGTGGTGCCCGAGGTGCGGAACGGGGTCGGACGCGCCGTCAACGAGCTGGACGTGACGATCCAGGAGATCCGGACGGCCGTCTTCGCGTTGCAGCAGGAACCCGCCGAGGCACCTTCGGGGCTGCGCACACGTGTCCTGCGGGAGATCAACATGGCGGCGGTGCCGCTGGGCTTCACACCGTCGCACCACTTCGTCGGACCGGTCGACTCGCTCGTGGGTGAACTGGCCGGGAAGAACCTCATCGCGGCGCTGCGCGAGGCGTTGTCCAACGCGTTCCGGCACGCCGGTGCCTCGCTGATCGACGTGGTCGTCGACGCGACCGTCACCCTTCCTGACGGGCGCGACGGGGTACGCCTCTCGGTCGCCGACGACGGTGTGGGCATCCCGGAGGGCGGCCGCCGCAGTGGTCTGCGCAACCTGGCCCGCCGGGCGGAGTCGCTGGGCGGTGCGAGCCGGTTCGGTCCCGGGATCGGTGAGGACGGGGGCGGTGCGACGGTGGTGTGGGAGGCGCCGCTCTGAGGGCCGCGCCCCGGAGCCGGCGCGGCGGCCGGGCCTGCGGGGCGGTGGCAGGCGGTGGGCCGGGTCAGCCGGCGGCGAGAATCCGTTCGACGACCACGGCCACGCCGTCCTCGTTGTTGGTGACGGTCACGCCGGAAGCGGCGGCCACGGCATCGGGGTGGGCGTTGCCCATCGCGTACGAGGCACCTGCCCAGCCGAGCATCTCCACGTCGTTGGGCATGTCGCCGAAGGCGACCACCTCGGCGGGATCGATGCCCCGTTCCGCACAGCACAGCGCGAGGGTGCTGGCCTTGGAGACTCCCGGCCCACTGACCTCGAGGAGCGCTGTGGGGCTCGACCGGGTGAAGGAGGCGAGGTCACCCGCGGTGGACCGGGCCAGGGCGAGGAACTCGTCCGGGGCCAGCTCGGCGTGGTGGGCCAGCAGCTTCAGCACCGGGGCGCCGGAGCCGGAGGAGTCGGCCTGGAGCAGCTTCTCGGCGACGGCGACCGTGGCGCCCGGGTCCAGGTGGAACGGCGGATAAGCCGGTTCGTAGTGGATGCCGGTGGTGAACTCGACCGCGAACGAGGTGCCCGGGGCGACCTCGCGGAGCGCGCGGATCGCCGCGAGGGCGGCTTCCCGTTCCAGCGGCCTGACCAGGAGCGGCCTGCCGTCGTCGCGCAGGTCGACCACTGCGGCGCCGTTCGCGCAGATCGCCATGCCGTGGCCCTGGACGTGGTCGCTGACGACGCCCATCCACCGGGCGGGACGTCCGGTGACGAAGAAGACCTCGATCCCGGCCTCCTCGGCCGCCGCGAGGGCCGCGACCGTGCGGTCCGACAGGGTCTTGTCGTCGCGCAGCAGGGTGCCGTCGAGGTCGGTGGCGATCAGCCGGGTCACGGCGGGCAGCGGCGCATCGGTAACTGAGGTCACAGGGAGCATTCTCCCGTATGGGAGTGCACGGGCGTGCGCAGGGGCGCACATCTGAGAGTCCATCGCTCTGAACAGCAGAACATGCCGGAGGCAGGTGCCCAAGGACGGCATGTACCCAAGGACCAGGGAGGGCGGGAAGGGGAGGGGTCAGCCGAGCTGGGCCAGTCCCTCGGTGGCGATCCGCTCGAAAACCTTCTCGTCGGCGGCGAAGACCGATTCGGGCACCGGCCAGTGGAGCACGATCTCGGTGAATCCCAGCGCGAAGTGTGTTCCCGCGAAGTCGACGAACGCGTCGAAGGAGTCGAGCGGCCGGTCCGGGGTGAACCCGGTGAGAAGGATCTTGTCCAGCCCGGCGGTGTCCCGGCCGACCGCGGCGCCCGCCGCGGCCAGAGCGTCGAGTTGTCGTCGCAGGGCGGCCACGGACTGCACGGGCGTCCCCGTCCCGAACAGTTTCGGATCGCCGGTGGTCACCCATCCCTGGCCGTACCGCGCGGCGAGCTTCTGCCCGCGCGGGCCGGTGGCGGCGACCGCGAAGGGGAGGCGGGGGCGCTGAACGCAGCCGGGGATGTTCCGGGCCTCGTTGGCCGCGTAGAACTCGCCCTCGTACGTGACCGAGGGCTCACGCAGCAGCTGGTCGAGGAGGGGTACGAACTCGTCGAGGTGGTCGGCACGCTCGCGCGGGGTCCATGGTGGCTCGCCGGTCCGGCGCAGTGTCGTCGCGTCGAAGCCGTTGCCTCCGGCGCCGATGCCCAGGGTGATGCGTCCGCCGGAGACGTCGTCGAGCGTGATGAGGTCCTTGGCGAGGGTGACCGGGTGCCGGAAGTTGGGTGACGTGATGAGGGTGCCCAGGCGCATCCGCTCGGTGGCGGCGGCCGCGGCGGTCAGCGTCGGGATCGCGCCGAACCAGGGTCCGTCGCGGAATATCCGCCAGGCCAGATGGTCGTAGGTGTAGGCGGCGTGGAAGCCGAGGTCCTCGGCCCGCTGCCAGACCTTCCGGCCTTCGTTCCAGCGGTGGATGGGCAGGATCAGGGTGCTGACGTGCATGCGGGTGACGATACGGCCGGGCCGTGCGGACGCCCGGCAGGGCGCGGCGCGGCGTGGTCCGGGGAGTGGGGCGGCGGGACGGGCCGTGGGGGTTGCCGCCTCGAATCCGCGGAGTGACGCTGGATGTGGACGCGGCCGGTTCCCTTCCCGCGCGTGGACGCACGGCACCGGGCGCGTCACCGGAAGGATGAGACGCCATGAGGATGCTGCTGACCGCTCGGATGAACACCGAGCACACGAACCGTGCCCTCGCCGACGGATCGCTGCCGAAGCTGATCGCGGACATCGTGGAGGATCTCAAGCCCGAGGCGGCCTACTTCACGCCGATGGAAGGTGACCGCACCTGCATGTTCGTCTTCGACATGGCCGAGTCAGCCCAGCTGCCCCCGATCTCCGAGCCGTTCTTCCTCGCCGGGGCCAGGGTCAGCGTCACGCCCGTCATGAACCTCGACGATCTCCGCACGGGCCTGGGGAACCTGAAGCGGTAGCCCGGCACCGGGCCGGAACACCCGGTCATCCGCGCAGGCGCAGGAACGTCGGCGGTACGGCGTCGGTCAGCCAGACTCCGTTGGCGCTGACGTGAAAGACGTGGCCCGCCCGGTGCATCGCCCCCGCGTCGACCGAGAGGACGACGGGACGGCCGCGGCGGGCGCCCACGCGGGTCGCGGTCTCGCGGTCGGCCGAGAGGTGGACGTGGTGCCGGTCCATGGAGCGCAGTCCTTCGGCCCGGATCGCCTCCAGGGCCGGCGCCACGGTGCCGTGGTAGAGGTACGCCGGCGGCTCAGCGGCAGGCAGTCCCAGCTCTACGGCGACGGTATGGCCCTGCTGTGCCCGGATGCGGTCACCGTCCACGACGAAGCGCCGCTTGTCGTTGGTCGCGACCACGTGGTCCAGTTCGGCGCGGGTCAGGGCGCGTCCATGGTCGTCAGCCGCTCGAAGGAGCTCGTCGATCCGGACCCAGCCCTGGGCATCGAGCGTGATTCCGATGCGTTCCGGCTGGTGCCTGAGATGGCGCGAAAGAAACTTGGACACCGTGACGGTGCGTTCCTCATCCATTCGGACAGGATGCTTGTAGTACGACTACTGTGCAGCCGGATTTCTCCGAGTGAGGCGGGCGCTCGGGTTTGATCCACAGCCAACTGTGGTTATCCACAGGGAATTTGGGAGTTCTGTGGATAAGGACCTTACTAAACGCCCCAGTTGCTCAACTTAAGTCCTCTATAGGGGATATGTTGGCGAGTGCGTCCAGTGTCCTTGCCTGCAGCTCTCGTTGGGTGGCAGCGGCGACGAAGGCTTCCACCCGGTCCGCGCCAACCAGCTGCTGGACGGCGCGCACTGTGTCCACCGGGAGCAGTACCGGCCGTGAGGTGTCGCTGTCGGTGAGCGGCTCCTCGGGTACCAGGTGGTGGCGCAGGTGCCGGGTGGCGAACACGCGCATGGCGCGGGCCAGTTCGGCGTCCACCGTCTGCTGGGCGAGGGGCCGGAGCCGCCGTACCATCGAGGCCGCTTCCGCCGCGTCCGCGTCCGTCGGCGGGCGGTGGCCGAGATAGCGGGCGAAGACGTGCTCGGTGGTGAACTCCAGGAAGCGCGAGGCGATGTGCTCGACCTGGCCGCGAAGTTCCCGCAGGTGGGCGGAGATCGCCGGGAGGGGGACCCCGGACGCGTACAACTCCGCCGCGACCGCCAGCTCTTGCGGGCTGGGGACCAGGAACTCGTCCTCCGTGCCCGGGACCCGTTCGAGCACGCCGAGAGCGACCGCCTCCTCGACGGCGGCTTCGTCGGGGGACATACCGAACCGCAGGTCGAGCTCGGCGCGGGTGATCCGGCCGGCCTCCTCGTCGGTCCAGGGGCCGTGCACCTCGGCGACCATACCGAGCACACCACCCAGACCGCGGCCCGCGTCCCATGCCTCCAGCAACTCCTTGATGCTGGCCAGGGTGTAGCCGCGGTCCAGTAGGCCGGCGATCTGCCGCAGCCGGGCCAGGTGCGTGTGCCGGTAGACGTTGGCCCGGCCGCGCCGCTCAGGCGTGGGCAGCAGCCCGCGGTCCTGATAGGCGCGGATGGTGCGGACCGTGGCACCACTGGCGTGGGCCAGGTCCTCGATCCGGTACTCGGCGTCCCGCACGCTTTCCGCGGCCGCCGGACCGCCGGCGCCCCCGCTGACTCCGTCACCCTCGCCACCGCCTCCCCCGCCGGCCACAGCACCGGCCACAGCGCCGGTCACAGCGGTGGCTTCAGACGCGCGATGCCGCGCAGCACCTTGGGGCTCACCCGGGACAGCAGCCGGGCGACCCTGGCCTCCGGAGTGACGGGGACGACGGCCCGATTGCGCACCACGGCCTTGAGGATCGCGTCGGCGACCTTCTCCGGAGGGTAGTTCCGGAGTCCGTAGAGCCTGCCGGCCCGGTTCCGCAGGCGTCTCTCCTCCGCCGCGTCCGCGCCGGCGAACCGGGCGGTCGCCGTGATGCCGGTGTTGACGATGCCGGGACAGATCGCGCTCACCCCGATGGACTTCTCGGCCAGCTCGGCCCGCAGGCACTCGCTGAGCATCAGCACCGCCGCCTTGGTCGCGCTGTACGCAGGCAGCGCCCGTGAGGGCTGGAAGGCGGCCGCGGAGGCCAGGTTGACGATATGGCCGCCCTGGCCACGCTCGGCCATCTGCTTGCCGAAGATCCGGCAGCCGTGGATGACCCCCACAGATTGACGTCGAGGACGTTCTTCCAGTCCTCGCTCGTCGTCTCCAGGAAGGAGCCGGACAGACCTGTCCCGGCGTTGTTGACCAGCACGTCGACGACGCCGTACTCCCGGGCGACCTTCTCGGCGAGCTTCTCCATCACCTGCTCGTCGCCGACATCGGCCGTCTCGCCCCACGCGGCGGGAGAGCCGATCAGCAGCGCCCTCTCCGCCGTCCTGGCCGCCCCCTCACCGTCGCGGTCCACCGCGACCACCCGGGCACCCGCCTCGGCGAACGCGAAGGCCGTCGCCCGGCCGATGCCCCCGGCCGCGCCCGTCACCAGGACCAGCTGCCCGGCGAACCGTTCGGCGTGGGCCCCGGTCGCCGCAGGGCCCAGGAGCGGCGGCCCGTCCCGCCGTGCCGTCTCGTTCGACGCGACGAACTCGCTGATCCAGGCGGACAGCTGGTCGGGCCTGGTACGGGGCACCCAGTGCTTGGCCGGCAGCGACCGGCGTACCAGCTGCGGCACCCACGACTCCAGTCGGTCGTGGAGGGACGCGGAGAGGAAGAAGTCCTCGGTCGGGGTGATCAGCTGGACCGGGACGTGCGCGTACGCGTCGGTGCGGGGCTCGCGCAGCCGGGGGCGGACGTTGTCGCGGTAGAGCCAGGCCCCGTGCGCGGCGTCCCGGGGCAGCGACGCTGTCGGGTAACCGTCCTCGGGCATCTTCTCCATGCGCCGGAGAATCCGCGGCCACCGCGTGCCGAGTGGTCCCCGCCAGGCGAGCTCCGGCAGGACCGGCGTGTGCAGCAGGTACACGTACCAGGACTTGGCGCCCTGCCCGATCAGCTGGCCCACCCCGCGCGGCGTGGGCCGGCTCATGCGCTGCTTGATCCAGTGGCCGAAGTGGTCGAGTGAAGGGCCGGACATGGAGGTGAAGGAGGCGATCCGCCCCTCCGTCCGCCTGACCGTGGCGAACTCCCACGCCTGCACCGAACCCCAGTCGTGCCCCACGACGTGCACCGGCCGGTCGGGGCTCACCGCGTCCGCGACGGCCAGGAAGTCGCCCGTGAGCTTCTCCAGTGTGAAACCGCCCCGCAGGGGCGAGGGCGCCGTCGACCTGCCGTGGCCGCGCACGTCGTACAGCACCACGTGCCACTCCTCGGCCAGCCGGGACGCGACCTGGGACCAGACCTCCTTGCTGTCCGGGTAACCGTGCACCAGCACGACCGTCGGCCGGGAGGCGTCGCCCAACTCGGCGACGCACAGCTCGACTCCACCCGTGCGGACCCAGCGCTCGCGCGCTTCACGCAGCTTCACGCCGCCACCTTCTCCTCTGCCGGACGCCGCATGAGCGGCAGGTCGTCGTCGAGCCGGAACGCGCCTGGTCCGGGGTCCCGTGAGTCGCTCGCCGGCCCGCTGGGTGACCGCGTACCGCATCCGATGAGACGCGGCGGCCGACGCCGCTCGCGGACCCCGTGCGCCGGCCCCCCGGCCCCCGGCTACGTGCCCGAACCTGACACCGATGAATGTGACAATGTCCGGCGGCTACGTCAAGAGAGCGCCGAGACCTGTGGACAACTCCGGGACCGACCCGGCCCGGACGTCCGGGGGTCCTTCCTCGTGGGTCCCCCTACGGGTCCGTACGCCTGGAGACTGACGCGGATACAGCCGCCAGGTCTGACGACCGCTGTGGCCGAGGCCACTACGTTCGTATACGTGACTGTGATCGTTACCGAAAGCCTGAGCAAGCGGTTCCCCCGGGTGACCGCTCTTGACCGGCTCACCCTGGACATCGGACCCGGTGTAACCGGCCTGGTGGGTTCCAACGGGGCCGGCAAGTCCACACTGATCAAGATCCTGCTGGGTCTGTCCCCCGCCACCGAAGGCCGGGCCGCGGTGCTCGGGCTCGACGTCGCCACCAGTGGCGCCGCCATCCGGGAGCGCGTCGGATACATGCCCGAGCACGACTGCCTGCCACCCGACGTCTCGGCCACCGAGTTCGTCGTGCACATGGCCCGGATGTCGGGGCTGCCGCCCACGGCGGCGCGCGAGCGCACCGCCGACACGTTGCGCCATGTCGGCCTGTACGAGGAGCGCTACCGGCCCATCGGCGGCTACTCGACCGGCATGAAACAGCGCGTGAAGCTGGCGCAGGCACTCGTCCACGACCCGCAGCTGGTCCTTCTCGACGAGCCGACCAACGGCCTGGACCCGGTCGGCCGGGACGAGATGCTCAGCCTCATCCGCCGTATCCACACCGACTTCGGCATCTCCGTGCTCGTCACCTCGCACCTCCTGGGCGAGCTGGAGCGCACCTGCGACCACGTGGTCGTCGTCGACGGCGGCAGCCTGCTGCGGTCGAGCTCCACCAGTGACTTCACCCAGACGACCACGACCCTCGCGGTCGAGGTCACCGACAGCGACACCCACCCCGACGGCACCGCCGCCCTGCGCAAGGTCCTCACCGAGGCCGGCGTCCCGCTGATCGGCCTCGACGGCCTGGACGTGGAGGGGCTGCCGGGAGCGGGTCACATCCTCCTGGTCGAAGCGGCCGGTGAGGAGACGTACGACATCGTCCGTGACAGCGTCGCCGGGCTCGGCCTCGGCCTCGTGCGGATGGAACAGCGGCGCCACCACATCGCCGAGGTCTTCCGTACCGAGGAGACGACGCCGGACACGGTCCGCGCGGCACACACCGCGTCCGCGGGTGCCGCGGCGCAGAAGGGGAACGGTTCGTGATGAGCACCGGGACCGGGGCCATGGCGGGGCCGAAAGCTCCCGCATCCACAACATCGGATACCGCTCCTACGACGGTCCGCGCCTGGGACGCGCCTACGCGCGCCGCTCGCTCTTCTCGCAGTCCCTGCGGGGCTCCTTCGGGCTCGGCCGCTCCGCCAAGTCCAAGGTGCTCCCGATGCTGCTGTGCGGGGTGATGTGCCTCGTCGCGCTGATCCTCGTGGCGGTCGCCATCGCCACCCCGGGGATGACGAAACTGCCCGTCGAGTACACCGCTTTCGCGATCTACCTCCAGGCGGTGATCGGGCTGTTCATCGCCGCACAGGCACCGCAGTCGGTCTCCCGGGACCTGCGGTTCAAGAGCATCCCCCTGTACTTCTCCCGGCCGATCGAACGCGGCGACTACGTGGTCGCCAAGTTCGCCGCCATGGCCTCCGCGCTCTTCATCCTCACCGCCACACCTCTCGTCATCCTGTACGCGGGCTCACTCCTCGCGAAGTTCGATCTCGGCGCACAGACCAGGGAATTCGGGCAGGGGCTGGTGTCGGTGGCGTTGCTGTCCGTCCTGTTCGCCGGTCTCGGCCTGGTGATGGCCGCCCTCACCCCGCGCCGCGGTTTCGGTGTCGCCGCGGTGATCGCGGTACTGACCATCTCGTACGGGGCGGTCTCCACGCTCCAGGCCATCGCCTGGGAGACGGGGTCCAGCGGCGCGGTGCCGTGGCTGGGGCTCTTCTCGCCGATCACGCTGATCGACGGTGTCCAGACCGCGTTCCTCGGCGCCACCTCGTCCTTCCCCGGAGGGGAAGGACCGGGAGCCGGTGCCGGAGTGGCGTATCTGATCGTTGTTCTCGCGCTCGTCGCCGGCTCGTACGCCGTGCTGATGCGCCGCTACCGGAAGGTCGGGCTGTGACCACCATCGAGATCGACCACACCTCGCGCTGGTTCGGCAACGTGGTCGCCGTCAACGACGTCAGCATGACGGTCGGCCCGGGTGTCACCGGGCTGCTCGGCCCCAACGGCGCCGGGAAGTCGACTCTCATCAACATGATGGCCGGGTTCCTCGCCCCGTCGACGGGGAAGGTCACGCTCGACGGCAAGGCGATCTGGCGCAACGAGGCGGTCTACAAGGAGATCGGCATCGTGCCCGAGCGGGAGGGGATGTACGACTTCCTGACCGGCCGCGAGTTCGTCGTCGCCAACGCCGAGTTGCACGGCCTCGGCGACGAGGTCGCGCGCAAGGCCCTGGCCACCGTCGAGATGGAGCACGCGCAGGACCGCAAGATCTCGACGTACAGCAAGGGCATGCGCCAGCGCGTGAAGATGGCGTCCGCGCTGGTCCACGAGCCGTCCGTGCTGCTGCTCGACGAGCCGTTCAACGGGATGGACCCCCGCCAGCGCATGCAGCTGATGGAGCTGCTGCGGCGGATGGGGGCGGAGGGCCGTACGGTCCTGTTCTCCTCGCACATCCTCGAAGAGGTCGAGCAGCTGGCCTCGCACATCGAGGTGATCGTGGCCGGCCGGCACGCCGCGTCCGGTGACTTCCGGCGCATCCGACGGCTGATGACGGACCGCCCGCACCGCTATCTCGTGCGGTCGAGCGACGACCGCGCACTCGCCGCCGCGCTCATCGCCGACCCGTCCACCGCCGGTATCGAGGTCGACGTGAGCGAACGGGCCCTGCGCGTCCAGGCCGTCGACTTCGGGCGCTTCACCGCGCTCCTGCCCCGGGTGGCACGCGAGCACGGCATCCGGCTGCTGACCGTATCGCCGTCCGACGAGTCCCTCGAATCGGTCTTTTCCTATCTCGTAGCGGCCTGAGTAGTGGCCTGAAAGGAGCTGTGAAGCGTCATGTACGACCCCACAGTCGCCCGGCTCACCTACCGGGCCCTGCTCGGCCGGCGCCGGGCCGCCATCCTCTTCGTCCTGCCCGTGCTGCTGGTCGTCATCGCCGTGGCGGTACGGGCGTTCGCCGGGACCGATGACCAGGTCGCGTCGGACGTCCTGGGCGGCTTCGCCCTCGCCACGATGGTCCCGCTGATCGGAGTCATCGCGGGGACGGGGGCGATCGGTCCCGAGATCGACGACGGCTCGATCGTCTACCTCCTGGCCAAGCCGGTGAAGCGTCCGACGATCATCGTCACGAAACTGACCGTGGCCATCGCCGTGACGATGGTCTTCTCGGCCCTGCCGACCCTGGTCGCGGGCCTGATCCTCAACGGCAACGGCCAGCAGATCGCCGTGGCCTACACGATCGCGGCGCTGGTGGCCTCGATCGCGTACAGCGCGCTGTTCCTGCTGCTCGGTACGGTCAGCCGCCACGCGGTCGTCTTCGGCCTGGTCTACGCGCTCGTGTGGGAGGCGCTCTTCGGCAGCCTGGTGCCCGGCGCCCGGACGCTGAGTGTGCAGCAGTGGTCCCTCGCGGTCGCCGAGAAGGTGGGCGCGGAGGGCGCGATCGTCTCCGACGTCGGGCTGCCACTGGCGACGGTGCTGCTGGCCGGCATCACGGTGGCCGCCACCTGGTACGCGGGCCAGAAGCTGCGGGCGCTGAAGCTCGCCGGCGAGGAGTGAGCTGACCGCCTGGAACAGAACAACCCCCGTCCCGAGGACGGGGGTTGTTCTGTTCCTATGGACGGACAGTGGTACCCGTATCTGTACGGTTATCGGCCTCGCGGCACAGGAGGAGAACAGAGCGCGTTCGATCCCCGCATCCTCCGCCGCCGACCCCGCAACGGACGTTTCGCGGGACGCCGCCCGGCCCCCCGTGCCTCAGGAGCGCCCTGTCCTCAGGAGCTCCTCCAGCACCACGGCGATCCCGTCGTGCTCGTTCGACGCGGTGATCTCGTGAGCCACGGCCTTCAGGTCCTCGTGCGCGTTGGCCATCGCCACCCCGTGCCGCGCCCACCCGAACATCGGGATGTCGTTGGGCATGTCACCGAAGGCCAGCGTGTCCGCCGCCTTCATACCCAGCCGGCGGGCGGCCAGGGAGAGCCCGGTCGCCTTGCTCAGCCCCAGCGGCAGGATCTCCACCACACCGGGACCCGCCATGACGACGTCCACCAGACTGCCGACCGCCTCCCGGGCGGCCTTCGCCAGCGCGTCGTCGCCGAGCTCCGGATGCTGGATGTAGACCTTGTTCAGCGGCGCCGTCCACATCTCGGCGGCGTCGTCCACGAACACGGCGGGCAGCGGCCCGTCCTGCACCCGGTAACCCGGCCCGACCAGCACCTCGCCCTCAAGGCCGTCACGGCTGGCGGCGAGCGCCAGCGGACCGGTCTCCGCCTCGATCTTGGCGAGCGCCAGACCGGCGAGCTGACGGTCCAGGGTGAGCGACGTCAGCAGCTTGTGCTCGCCCGCGTGGTAGACCTGCGCGCCCTGACCGCAGACGGCGAGGCCGTCGTAGCCCAGGTCGTCCAGGATGTGCCGGGTCCACGGGACCCCGCGTCCGGTGACGATGATGTGCGCCGCGCCGGCCGAGGTGGCCGCGGCCAGCGCCTCGCGCGTGCGCGCGGAGACCGTGCCGTCGTCACGCAGCAGCGTGCCGTCGAGGTCGGTCGCGATGAGCTTGTACGGGAAGGTCGTCACTTGGGGACCGGCTCCAGCACTTCGCGTCCACCGAGGTAGGGACGCAGCATCTCGGGCACCCGTACCGACCCGTCGGCCAGCTGGTGGTTCTCCAGGATCGCCACGATCGTGCGCGGTACGGCGCAGAGCGTGCCGTTCAGGGTGGCCAGCGGCTGGACCTTCTTGCCCTCGCGCATCCGGACGGAGAGGCGGCGCGCCTGGAAGCCGTCGCAGTTGGACGCCGAGGTCAGCTCGCGGTACTTGCCCTGCGTGGGAATCCACGCCTCGCAGTCGAACTTGCGGGAAGCCGAAGCGCCCAGGTCACCCGAGGCCACGTCGATCACCTGGAAGGGCAGCTCCAGCGAGGTGAGCCACTGCTTCTCCCAGTCGAGGAGCCTGCGGTGCTCGGCCTCGGCGTCCGCCGGATCGACGTACGAGAACATCTCCACCTTGTCGAACTGGTGGACGCGGAAGATGCCGCGGGTGTCCTTGCCGTACGTGCCGGCCTCGCGGCGGAAGCAGGGCGAGAAGCCCGCGTACCGCAGCGGCAGCTTGTCGGCCTCGACGATCTCGTCCATGTGGTACGCGGCGAGAGGGACCTCGGACGTGCCGACCAGGTAGAAGTCGTCCTTCTCCAGGTGGTAGACGTCCGCGGAAGCCTGGCCGAGGAAGCCGGTGCCTTCCATGGCGCGCGGGCGGACCAGGGCGGGCGTCAGCATCGGGATGAAGCCGGCCTCGGTGGCCTGCGCGATCGCGGCGTTGACCAGCGCGAGTTCGAGCAGTGCGCCGATCCCGGTCAGGTAGTAGAAGCGCGATCCCGACACCTTGGCGCCGCGCTCCATGTCGATGGCGCCGAGCGCCTCGCCGAGCTCCAGGTGGTCCTTCGGCGCGAATCCCTCGGCTCCGAAGTCGCGGATGGTGCCGTGCGTCTCCAGGACGACGAAGTCCTCCTCACCGCCTACGGGCACGTCCTCGTGGACGATGTTGCCGAGCTGGAGGAGCAGCCGCTTGGCCTCGGCGTCGGCCTCGTCCTGAGCCGCGTCGGCCGCCTTGACCTCGGTCTTCAGCTGATCGGCCTTTTTCAGCAGTTCGGCGCGCTCCTCCGGGGTCGCCTTGGGGATCAGCTTGCCGAGCGACTTCTGCTCGGAGCGGAGTTCGTCGAAGCGGATGCCGGACGACCTGCGCAGCTCGTCGGCGGAGAGCAGGGCGTCGACGAGCGCGACGTCCTCTCCACGGGCGCGCTGGGAGGCGCGAACACGGTCGGGGTCCTCACGGAGCAGGCGAAGGTCAATCACCCCCCAAGGCTACCGGTGTGGGGTTCCTCCGCTCGAACCGATATCGATGAGCGTGTCACTTTGCCCGGATTGCCGGGTTTGGTAATGCTGGAAGGGAATCGGAGGACCGGAAGAGCCGGGCCGGCCGATAAATGAGCCCATTCCCCCGAAAAGGGTTCACCCTCTTCGCTCCTCCTGACGCACCGGGCGGCTGCGGGGCGGCAGTTGGCGCCGGAGCCCGCGCGTTGTCCACAGGAGGGCCGGGTTTCCCATAGTTATCCACAGGCTGTGAAGAAGATCTGTGGACACCGGAAGAGATCGTTCCGAAAGCCACATGAAGGCGTATGGATTCCCCGTTCAAACGCAGCTCACACACTCATTCGGGTGGGAATTCGATGCTCTGACGAGTTGATCAATGCAATTGAGGCGACACGCGCCGACCTGTGGCTCTGTGGGCCGGTCTGATGCCCCTGAGGTAATTTGTCGACCATGTCGCAGTACGGTGTCGACTTGTCCCCAGGTCGAGACGCCAGCCTGTGGATAACTCTGTGGGTGCATGAAAATCCGCAGGTAGGACCGGTGCGCAATACACAGGGCGGCTCTGCCCCGGTCCTGACCGGAGTGCAGTGACGCCCGCCCGGTGCCGACGTGGTGCCGGGCTCGGGGCCTCAGACCCGGCCGTCCTGGCTGCGGGCCAGCCAGTCGGACGCCTCGGTGAAGTCCGCGTCCGAGGTCCCCTCGCGTACCGGGCTCACGTCCTCGGCCGTCACTCCGGCCCGGGGGTACGAACCCAGGAAGCGCACCTTCGGACAGATCCGCTTCAGACCCATGAGCGCCTCCCCGACCCGCCGGTCGGCGATGTGCCCTTCCGCGTCCACGGCGAAGCAGTAGTTGCCGATGCCCTCGCCGGTCGGCCGCGACTGGATCAGCATCAGGTTCACCCCGCGGGCCGCGAACTCCTGGAGGAGCGCGAGCAGCGCACCCGGGTGGTCGTCACCGAGCCAGATGACCACCGAGGTCTTGTCCGCGCCGGTCGGCGCAGACGGCCGCGCCGGGCGGCCCACCAGCACGAAGCGCGTCTGGGCGTTCTCGGCGTCGTGGATCTCCGTCACCAGCGGTTCCAGCCCGTAGGTCGCAGCGGCGAACTCCCCGGCGAAAGCCGCGTCGTAACGCCCCTCCTGGACCAGCCGCGCACCGTCCGCGTTGGACGCGGCCGACTCCCACACCGCCTTCGGGAGGTGGGCCGCCATCCAGTTGCGTACCTGCGGCTGCGCGGCCGGGTGCGCGGTGACCGTCTTGATGTCGGTCAGCTCGGTCCCCGGACGCACGAGCAGCGCGAAGGTGATGGAGAGCAGCACCTCGCGGTAGATCATGAGCGGCTCGCCGCTGGTCAGCTCGTCGAGCGTCGCGGTGATGCCGCCCTCGACCGAGTTCTCGATCGGTACGAGCGCTGCCGCCGCTTCGCCGCTGCGCACCGCGTCCAGAGCCGCCGGGACGGAGACCATCGGGACGAGCTCGCGGGTGGCGGATTCCGGGAGCGTGCGGAGGGCCACCTCGGTGAAGGTGCCCTCAGGGCCGAGATAGGCGTAACGCGTGGCTGACATACGGTCACCCTAATGCGCTGTGCGCGAGGGGCCGCTCCGTCTCAGAATGCGGCCGGGCGGCCGTCAGGATTCCAGCAGCCGTTGCCCCACGTACTCACCCTTCGCGGCACCTCCCGGCACGGCGAAGAGCCCGCTCGCCTCGTGCCGGATGAAGGGGGAGAGCGCGTCGCCCCGGTCGAGCTTGCGCTGCACCGGCACGAAGCCCCGGAAGGGGTCCGCCTGCCAGCAGATGAACAGGAGCCCGGCGTCCGGAGTGCCGTCCGCCGCGATGCCGTCGTGGTACGAGAAAGGGCGCCGCAGCATGGCCGCGCCACCGTTCTCCTCGGGGGAGGAGATCCGGGCGTGCGCGTTGTCGGGGATCAGCAGGCGGCCGTCGGGTCCGGCCTTGCCGAGGTCCATCTCGGTCGTCTCCGACCCGCCGCTGAGCGGGGCGCCGTCCGCCTTGCGGCGCCCTATCACCCGCTCCTGCCGGTCCACGGGAAGCTTCTCCCAGTCGTCGAGCAGCATCCTGATGCGCCGGACGACGGCGTACGAACCGCCCGCGAGCCAGTCGAACGCGGGACCTGAATCGGGCGAGGCACTGCCGGACGCGGTACTCGCCGGTACGAAGATCCGCTGGTCGAAATCGCTGTCGTCCCGTTTCGGGTTGCCGGTGCCGTCGATCTGGCCCATCAGGTTGCGGGCGGTCCTGGGCCGGTCGGTGGCGCCCGGGGTGCGGTTGAAGCCGTTCATCTGCCAGCGCACCCGGGCGGTTCCGGCGGCTTCCTTCTGGATGGCGCGCAGCGCGTGGAAGGCGACGAGCGCGTCGTCAGCCCCGATCTGCACCCACAGGTCGCCGTTGGAGCGCTTGGCGTCGAGATGGTCGGAGGAGAACGGCGGCAGCGGGTCGAGGGCGGTGGGCCGGCGGCCGGTCAGGCCCGTACGTTCGAAGAAGGTGCGGCCGAAGCCGAAGGTGACCGTCAGCGAGGACGGCCCGGCGTCCAGGGCGATCCCCGTGTCCTGACCGTCCCCGCCCTCGGCCGGCCGGCCCGCCATCAGCCGCTCGGCCGTGGCCGACCAGCGGTGCATCAGCGCGGCGGCCTCCTTGCGCCCCGCGCCGGGCGCGAGGTCGAACGCGATCAGGTGGCCCCGGGCCTGAAGCGGAGTGGTGATTCCCGCTTGATGTTTCCCGTGAAACATCGCCCGGGTCGCCCCGACGCTGGTCAGCTCCCTCGCCGCCTCGGGGCGGGTGGCGGCGTACCCCGTGGCGCCGCCCGCCGCGCCCAGCACGAGACCGGTCGCTCCGGCGGCCCCGGCGGTGCCGAGCAGCCGCCGCCGGGAGAGGGCGCCGGTCGCACCCGGCCCTGAGCCGTCGCCCGCGGCCTTCGGGGCCTCGTCCTTCATGTCCTTGCTCAACGTGCTCAGCCGATCTTGGCGTTCTTGTCGATGGTGGTCTGGTCGATGTCCGAGGTCCGTACGGTCACGGAGATCGTCCACTCGCCCTTCATCGGGATCTGGATGCCGGCGGCCGTCCAGTGGCCGTCGGCGAGGTGGTCCGGGACGACCGGCAGCGGCCCGATGTCCTTGGACTTCAGCGTGAGGGCCACCTTGACCTCGGGAACGTCCAGCGGCTCGCCGTTCGCCCCGTCGACCCAGATGTGCAGCTGGTTGGCGCCGACGCGACCGGGCGTGATGTCCAGCCGCACGGTCCCCTCGCCGTTCTGGCCGCCGGTGTCGAACGGCATCGTCAGACTGACCGGAGCGCCGGTCGCCGGAGCGGTCGCCGCCACCGGGCCGCGTGCGGACTCCTCCTCCGTACGGCCCGGTTCGGTGGAGGTCAGCACGGTCGTGACCGCGAGGACGACCACGGCGATGCCGGCCTCGGTGAGAACCGAGCGGCGCAGACCTGAGCGGACCGGGTCCGCGTCCCGGGCGCGCTTCTTCCGGGTGGCCGTCAGGGCGGCGCGCTGGCGGGCGAGCTGGGCGGCGCGGCCGGGGCCCACTGCCTCGGCGTCCGCGACCTCCGTCGCGGCGACCGGCTCACCGTCCTCGGCGCTGGCCTCGGTGTCCTCGGCGTCCGGTGCCCCCTCTGCCACGGCCGTTCGCGCGCTCTCCGTCAGCCGGGACGTCCACCGGCGGGAGATCCAGGCGGCACCGACGAGCGCGGCCACCAGAGCGACCTTGACGAGCAGGAGCTGTCCGTAGGCGGTGCCGGTCAGCGCGGACCAGGAGCCGACCTGCCGCCAGGACTGGTAGATCCCGGTCGCGGCGAGGACGACGACACTCACGAACGCCACGCGGGAGAAGCGCCGGACGGCGGAGCTGTCGACCGAGGGCGTCCGGTACAGGGCGACCAGCAGTGCGGCGAGGCCACCCAGCCAGGCGGCGGCGGCCAGCAGGTGCAGGACGTCGACCGGCATGGCGATGCCCGGCTGGATGCCCGTCGACGCGTGCTCGGCGAGGGCCCAGGTACCGGCGATCCCGGCGGCGACGACCGTGCCGCCGACGGCCAGACCGAAGGTCAGGTCCTTCTGCTCCGTCTCGTCCTCGCGCCTGGCGTACCCGCCGAACAGGACCGCCACGAAGAGCGCGGCGGCGCCGAGCAGCAGCAGCCGGGAGACCAGCGCCGCTCCCGGCTTGGTGTCGAGCACGGCCTGGAGACCGTCGAGGTCGAAGGCGTCCGAGAGTTCGCCGGAACCGGTGTACGGGTGGCGGAGCGCCAGCATGACCAGGGTGGCGGCCGTCAGGCTGATCCAGCCGCCTACCACGAGGCGTTGCAGCGGGCGCTCCCCCGCGCCCCGCCGCCAGCAGGCGAGCACGAAGGCCGCGCCGCCCACCAGCAGGATGAACCCGGCGTACGCGGCGTAGCGCGCGATGTCGTACAGCGTGCCGACCAGCCCGCCGCCGGCCTCGCCTGACGGCAGGGTGACGGTGGTCTCGGAGGGGGCGCCGACAGAGAACGTGAACGCGCCGGAGATCGGGTGGCTGTCCGCGGACACGGCCTGCCAGGCCACGGTGTAGGTGCCGTCGGGCAGGCCCGCCAGGAGCCGGACACCGTACTGGACGGCGCCGCCGCTCCCCACCTCACGCGGTGCGCCGTCATCGGCGCGCCGCCCCTCCGGGTCCAGGACGCGGATCGAGTCGTCGCCGATGGCGAGCTGTTCGGAGAAGGTGAGGGTGACCTCCTCGGGCGCGGTGTCGACCACCGCCCCGTCCTGCGGGTCGCTCCCGGTGAGGGCGGCGTGCGCGGACGCGGGACTCGCGCCGGCCAGCACCAGGCCGAAGAGCAGGCCGGTCAGTGCGGCGAGCAGCGCGAGGGCGGCGAGCGGCCGGCGTATCAGGTGCGGCCCGAAGTGCGGGGCGGTGGCTGTCATGGTGTCAGTCCCTCACTGCTTCTTCGGGTTGTGGGTGGTCTCCTTCACGGGAACGTCGACCCGGATGGGGCCGGCCTTCTCGAAGTGCAGCTCCAGTGAGACCTTCTCACCCTGTTCCGGCCGCTGCTTGAGCTTCATGAACATGATGTGGTTGCCACCGCGCGCGAGTTCCAGTTCGCCACCGGCCGGCACCTCGAAGGAGCGGACCTCGCGCATGGTCCGGTTCTCCGTCTTGTGGAGCGTGACGTCGTCGGAGAGCGGACTGGTCACCGAGGTGAGCCGGTCGGCGGCGTCCCCGCTGTTGCGTACGACGAGGAATCCGGCGGCCATGTCGCTGACGGGCTGCGGCATGTAGGCGCCGGCCACCTCCAGCTCGGGCTCGCCGCCCGACGAGCACCCCGCCAGCGTCAGCCCCGTGGTGAGGGCCAGGACGCCGGCGAGGACGGTGCGGCGGTTCACGGAGTCGCCCCCGTGATCAGCTTCGGGAGGTCCTTCGTGTAGTCGTCGGCCGTGGTGTCCTCGCCGTAGAGCACGTACCCCTTGTCGGTCCTGGGGGAGAACGCGACCACCTGCGCGCCGTGCATCGAGGTGACCGTGCCGTCCTTCTCCACCTTCGGCGGATCGATGCCGATGCCGATCTGCCGGGCGCCCGCCTGGATGGCCGGGAACTCCCCGGTGAGTCCCACGAAGGTGGGGTCCTGGGCCTTGAGCCAGCTGCCCAGGGACGAGGGTGTGTCGCGTTCGGGGTCGGTGGTGACGAAGACGACCTGGAGCTCGTCCTGGTCGGCCTTGGGCAGGGCGCGCTTGGCGAGCGCGATGTTGCTCATGGTCAGCGGGCAGACGTCGGGGCAGTTCGTGTAGCCGAAGTAGATGAGCGTCGGCTTGCCCCTGGTCCGCTCACGGAGGTCGAACTTCTTGCCGTGGGTGTCGGTGAGGACGAGGTCGGGCTTGGTGAAGGGCTGGTGGAGTACGGTCGCGGCCTTGTCGCTGGTGGCCGTGGAGACATCGGCGACGGGCTTGTCGGCCGGGCCCGTTTCGCTGCCGCAGGCCGACAGCGTCAGTGCGGCCGCGGCGGCGAGCGCCGCGGCCAGCGTGGTCTTCTTGGTGCGCATGGAGAGTTGTTTCCTGGTCTGTGGTGAGGGTGCTGCTCTGGACGTCAGACGGTGCGGCGGCGTCCCGCGAGTACCCCGAACGCGACCCCGGCGATTCCGACGACGATGCCGATGACGCCCAGGACGCGCGCGGTGCTGTCGCTGCTGTCGGCCGAGGCGGAGGACGCCTTCTTCTCCTCGGTGGCCTTGTCGTCCGAGGGGTGGGCGCTCTGGTCGTCGGCGGCGGCGGTGGCGCCGTGCGCGTCGGCCGAAGCGGCGGTCAGCTTGAGCACGGGGGCCGGGCTCTCGGGCTCTTCGCCGTCCGCTGCGGGCTCCTCGATCCAGCGGACGACTTCCTTGTTGTCGTACGTCTGGAGGGCCTTGAAGACGAGCTGGTCGGCGTCCTCGGGAAGCCGGCCGACCGAGAGCGGGAACTGCTGGAAGTAGCCCGGGGCGATCTTGCTGCCGTCCGAGGTCCAGGTGACCTTGGAGACGGCCTCGGTGATCTTCTTGCCGTGCACGTCGAGCGGCTTGTCCAGCGCGGTCTTGTCGACCTTGATCTTCCAGCCCGGAACCGCCTGCGGGCTCACCGAGGACAGCGGGTGGTCGGCCGGGAAGCTGACTTCGAGCTTGACCGTCGATGCGTTGTCGCGCTCGTTGGGGACCTTGAAGTTGACGGTCGCGTAACCGCCCTTGGCGGCCTCGCCCTGCGGCTGGACGCTGACGTGCGCGGCGGCGGGGCCGGCGAACAGCAGGACGGTGGAGGCGGCGACGCCGCCGGCGAGGGCGATGCGGGAAACGTTCATGGCAGGAATCTCCACAGGCAGGAGGAAACGGATGGTCCGGCGCGCCGGTGCGCGACGGCATCGCGACCCCTTGCCCCGGGTGATCCGGGCCCTGCGGAGTGATCCGCGCGAAGGGTGTCGCGTCAGGCTGCGCGTACGTACACGGCGGGAGGCCCGCGCCTGATCACCACGTGCTGCAAGGGGTTCCCGGTGGCCGGCGCGGGTGCGTCGGCCGCGGTACGGGGGAGGAGCCGCCCGGTCGTGCGCCGCTCCGGGAGGCCGGCGAGCATGGCGCGTACGAGCGAGAGCGCGGCGCGCAGCGCACGCAGCCGGGCGCCGGACGCGAGCTCCTGGGCGCCGTGCGCGGAGAGCCGGGCGAGGCCGAACAGGGCGACCTCGCCGCGACGCAGCAGCCAGCCGGTGGCGAGGGCGGCCAGGAGGTGCCCGAGGAGCATGGGCAGGCTCGGCAGCGTCCCGGAGGACTGCGCGAGGCCGGTCAGCGCGGTCGGGTCGGCCGCTACGGGGTGTGCGTGATCCTGCGCCAGGGCGACCGGGTCGATCCCCGCGGTGGTGACGAGGCGGTGCGCCTCGCCGGTGCTCAGCCGGGCCGACTTCTCACCGCAGAGCAGCCCGCCGGCGAAGCGGACGAGCGCGTCGCTCTCCGTCCCGGCCGCCGCCGCCGTGCCCGCGCCATGGGTGCCGAGTCCGAAGAGGACGTGCAGGGCGAGCTGTCCGCCGGTGAGCGCGGCGGCGATGGAGGGGAGCGACCGCTCGCGCCCGGCGAGCGGAGCCACCACCGCGAGGAGCCCGAGGAAACCGGCGAACAGGGTCCACCACGGGACGGCCGCGCACGAGGCGAGCGTGTGCCCCGCCGCGGACAGCACGACGCAGACCGCGGTGAACACCGCGGCCCTCATGAGCCGCAGACCGGCTCCGGCGCGTGCGACAGGCGTAGACATGGCAGGGTCATCATCGCACTGCGGGCTCGATCCGCGTCAGGCAGGTCCGGAAGGTCGCTTTCCTGCGCGCTGGGTGGCTGTTGTGCCTGTTCGGGTGGGCTGCGACCGGCGGACATAGCCGGTATGCGGAACATTCGCATCCGCCGAATGAGTGCCGTCCCGGCCGATCCGCGCTTACGGAGCGCGCTTCGCGGCAATACGTATCCGTATGTCGAGCCGCAGCCAGGAGGCTGGAGCATGAGCATGTGGTGGTCACTCCATTTGCGGCGCGAAGCTGCGAGCGTCCCGCTCGCGCGTCGTTTCCTTCTCGGCACGATGGAAACGGCGGGCGTCGATCCGGACATCTCCTACGAGCTGTCGGTCGCGCTCAGCGAAGCCTGCGCGAACGCCGTGGAGCACGGCGGGGAACGCTGGGACACCGTGGACGCCGAGGGTGCGGGCGGTGCCGGTGAGCTCTCCGGGACACGCCTCCCGGGCAACGGGCCCGCCGCCGGGCAGTACCGGGTCACCGCTTATCTGGACGGCGAGAAATGCCGTATCGAGGTCGCCGATTCGGGACCCGGCTTTCCCGCCCGGCGCGAGCTTCGCACCTCCGTACACCCGTCCGCCGGCGGTCCGGCCGGCCGGCGGCCCGCCGCTCTGCCGCACCCGCCCGCACGCCGCGAAGCGTCCTGCCCCGCCGTCGATGCGGCCCCGCCACCGCCTCTCCTGGCGGAGAGCGGGCGGGGACTCGGTCTGATCGAGCAGCTGGCCGACCACGTCCACTTCGGCAACCGGCCGGGCCGGGGCGCCGTCGTCAGCTTCGACAAGGTCCTGAAATGGCGGGAGGGCGCGCTGCTCATGGTGTCCTGAGCGGCGCGCCCTCCGGCGCGGGGCGACAGCCGGCCGCCTGGCGGGGGTCAGCCCTTGAGCCGGGCCATCCACGCCTCGACCTCGTCGGCCCGGCGCGGCAGCTGGTCGGAGAGGTTCCGGTTGCCGTCCTCGGTGACCAGGATGTCGTCCTCGATCCGGACGCCGATGCCGCGGTACTCCTCGGGTACGGTCAGGTCGTCGGCCTGGAAGTACAGTCCGGGCTCGACCGTGAGGCACACGCCGGGCTCCAGTACGCCGTTGACGTACGCCTCGGTGCGGGCGGCGGCGCAGTCGTGGACGTCCATGCCGAGCATGTGGCCGGTGCCGTGCAGGGTCCAGCGGCGCTGGAGGCCGAGCTCCAGGACCTTGTCGACGGAGAGGTCACCGAGCAGACCCCACTCGACCAGCTTCTCGGTGAGCACGCGCTGCGCGGCGTCGTGGAAGTCCCGGTAGTCGGCGCCGGGCCTGACGGCCGCGATGCCCGCTTCCTGGGCCTCGTACACCGCGTCGTAGATCTTCCGCTGGAGCGGCGTGAACGTACCGCTGATGGGAAGGGTTCGCGTCACGTCGGCGGTGTAGAGGGCGTCGGTCTCCACTCCCGCGTCGAGCAGCAGCAGTTCGCCGGAGCGGACGGCGCCGTCGTTGCGTACCCAGTGCAGGGTGGTGGCGTGCGGGCCGGCGGCGCAGATCGAGCCGTAGCCGATGTCGTTGCCCTCGATGCGGGCGCGCAGGAAGAAGGTGCCCTCGATGTAGCGCTCGCTCGTCGCCTCGGCCCTGTCGAGGACCTTCACGACGTCCTCGAAGCCGCGGGCGGTGATCTCGCACGCCTTCTGGAGCTCCGCGATCTCGAAGGCGTCCTTCACCAGGCGGGCCTCGGAGAGGTAGACGCGCAGCTCCTCGTCGCGCTCCGCGGTGACCTTGTCGGTCAGCGCGGTCTCGATGCCCGCGTCGTGGCCGCGGACGTTGCGCACCGGTCCGGTGGCCTCGGCCAGCGCGGCGGGCAGCTCGCGGACGTCCTTCGCCGGAATGCCCAGGAGCTGCTCGGCCTCGGCGAGCGAGTGGCGGCGGCCGACCCACAGCTCGCCCTGGCCGTCGAGCCAGAACTCGCCGTTCTCGCGGTCGGAGCGGGGCAGGAGATAGACCGTCGCCTGGTGTCCCGTCTCGTGTCCCGTTTCGCCCCCCGTGCCCTTCGGCTCCAGGACCAGGACGCTGTCGTGGGTCTGGTCACCGGTGAGGTACGCGTACTCGGTGGAGGCGCGGAAGGCGTACTCGGTGTCGTTCGAACGGGTCCTGAGGTTGCCCGAGGGAATGACCAGGCGCTCGCCGGGGAAGCGCGCCGAGAGCGCGGCGCGACGGGCGGCGGTGTACTCGGCCTGGGCGATCGGTTCCAGGCCGTGCAGCTCGGTGTCGGCCCAGCCCGACTTCATGTTCTCGGCGAGCTCATCGGAAATGCCCGGGTACAGGCCGTTCTTCCGCTGCTTGATCGGCTCTGCTTCTTCGGTCTCCGGCTCCGGGTTCTCCGGGATGAGCTCCTCAGACACGATTTGTCTCTCCTTGTTACGACACTGGACCACTCCCCATCGTACGGGCGTACGGAAGGGGGTCCAGGGCCCGAAGACCTGTTACACCCGAGGCGCCGGGCCGCCTTCCGCCCGAGCGCCCGGTCGCGGCGGCCGTCAGTCGAAGTGGGCGGCCAGGATCACGACGTCCTCCGTACCGCCGCCCTGGCCGGAGCCCTCCGGGAGCATCGCCCGCAGCACGTGGTCGGCGATGGCTCCCGGGTCGTGCCGGGCGGCCTTCGGTACACAGGCGGCTGCCGAGTGCAGCCGGGCGAACGCCCGGTCCATCGCGTCGCCGGTGCCCCGCAGCAGGCCGTCCGTGTAGAGGAGCACGGTCTCGCCGGGCCCGGGGGCGCACTCCACGCTCGGCGCCTCCCAGCAGGAGAGCATCCCCAGGGGCGCCGACAGGGTGGTCTCCACGAACTCGGTGCGGCGCTCGCCGATCACCAGGGGCGGGCTGTGACCGGCCCCCGCCAGCACGATCCTGCGGCGGGCGGGCTCGCAGTAGGCGAACAGCGCGGTCGCGGCCCGGGCGGGCTCGGTCAGCCGCAGCAGCAGCTCCAGATCGGAGAGTACGGCGACGGGGTCCTCGCCCTCCATCACGGCGTACGCCCGCAGACTCGCCCGGAGCCGCCCCATCGCGGCGAGCGCGCCGGGGCCCGAGCCGCCGACCGATCCGACGGCGAGACCGAGCGCCCCGTCCGGCAGCGGCAACGCGTCGTACCAGTCACCGCCGCCCTGGGGTGGCGGTCTGTGGCGGGCGGCCAGCCGGACGCCGGGAATCCGGGGCAGCCTGGTGGGCAGCAGCTCCTCGGCGAGGGTCGCCACGTCGGCGCGGGCACGTTCGAGCTCCAGCAGCCTAGCCAGGTGCTCGGTGGCGTACCGGGTGTAGAGGCCGACGAGGTGGCGCTGGCGCTCCAGTGGCTCGGCGGGTTCGTCGTAGAGCCAGACGGCCGCCCCGAGCAGGCCCGCGGCCTCGGTGGCGAGCGGCAGGGCGTAGCTCGCGGCGTAGCCGAGCCGGGCGGCGACCTCGCGGTGACGGGGGTCGAGGTTCTCGTCGCCGAACAGGTCGGGGCTGGTCAGCGAGGTCTGCGCGCCGGGCAGTCCGTCCAGGATGCGGCCGTAGGAGGTGGCGCTGCGCGGAACGGTCTCGATGTGCCCGAGCTCCGCGTGGGCGAGCCCCAGGCCGATCGTGGTGGACGGGCCGCCCGCGGCCGGTTCGAGGACGAGGAGTCCCGCCGGGCGCCGACGAGAGCGGCTCCGGCGTCCAGCAGCTCGCGCAGGGCGTCGTCGAGCGTATGGGTTCGGGCCAGCCGCTCGGTGAGTTCGTGCAGGGTCGTGAGGTCGGACACCCAGGAGGCCAGGCGGTCCTGGAGGAAGGCTCCCGGGAGAGCCGGGACGCCCGTCAAAGGCGCGGAAGTGTGCGTTGAAACAGGAACCGTAGGATCGATTCCAGCCACTTTCGGCAGGTGAGGGGCGCTCATGGCAGCCAGCTTTCCGACCGGTGCGATTCGCCGAATAGCATCGCAAACTCCCATGTCATTCCGCGCGGCTGGTGCATCCACATGTACACGCACAAGTAAGGCGATGTCCAGCATTGTCCGCGCCGGATCTGTGGTGTCTGCGGGGCAGTTAACTTGGCTAAAAAAAGCACCAATGACAGTTATTTGCGATCGACTGGGAGCGCTCGACAGACGGTGCCCTCGGGGTGAAGTGCCCGGGGGAGCGTCATCCGGGGCAAGCGGGGTACGTAATCCGGGATGACCAGGAGCAGTCGTGATCGCCCTGGAACCTGGCGGCGGGCCCGGACGTCTTCACCCCTGACGGCCGAGCGCCCACCCCCCGACCGGCGGGGCTCGCACCACGGACGCAAGCGTGCGGCGCGCGCCGCACGCCAGGTAATGGGCTGGACCCGGTTCCATTCGGCTCAGCTCGGTTCGGCTCAGCTCCACCTCTGCACGGTTCCACTCTGCTCGGCTCGGCTCACGCTCGGTACCGACGGCTTGCCCGTACCGCAGATCTGATGGGCTTGTACGCACAGCGAAGAGACGCCCGCGTGGTGTAACGCACACGCGGTGCGATGTGGACCTCGGCGTTCAACGGAAAGGAACGAGCGCTCATGCGCGAGATCCTCGGAAGGCGACGCAGGCTCCGGCTCCGGCGCAAGGGACGGCTCGCACAGCTCGACGCGGCGCTGACCTGTGCCACCGCGTGGCAGTGGCCCGTGCTGCCCGGAGCAGGACCGGCGACGACCGGCACGCGCGGTGACCGCGGACGTGGCTGCGCCTGCCCCGACCCCGAGTGCGCCGTGCCCGGCGCACACCCCTTCGATCCCGGCCTCCTGGCCGCGACCACGGACGAGCGCATGGTGCGGTGGTGGTGGACGAGCCGTCCGGCCGCCCCCATCATGCTGGCCACGGGCGGCAGCGCACCCTGCGCGCTGAGCCTGCCCGCGGTGGCGGGTGCCCGGGCCGTGGACGCGCTGGACGCGATGGGGCTGCGTATCGGCCCTGTGGTGGCGACGCCCACGCGGTGGTCGCTGCTGGTGGCCCCGTACACGCTGGAACGGCTCGGCGAACTGCTCCACGCCAAGGACTGGGTGCCCAGTTCCCTGCGCTTCCACGGCGAGGGCGGCTACCTCGTCCTCCCGCCGTCGGAGATCGGCGCGGGACAAGTGCGCTGGGTGCGGCCGCCGCGGCCCGGGTCGGCCGCCCCCTGGCTTCCGGACGTGGAAGCGGTGCTGGACGCCCTGGTCGAGGCGAGCACGGGTGCTCCGGACGGCGGAAGCCGGCTCTCGTACTGACGGACCGTCAGCACTTCCGCCACCAGCCGGCCGGCTCACTCGTACGGGTGTGAGCCGGCCCGGGATCTGCGGTGATCGGGTGCGCGGCGGCCTGGCCGCCCGCATTCCGTCGATATCGTCGGCGTACCGTCAGAATTCGGCACCCAGTCGCCAGGTGAGGCCCCGATGAATCTCCGCATGGCCGGTCTCTCGGTGGCGGTCCTGTTCACCGCTCTGCTTCCGCTCGCCGCCTCGGCGGTGACGTCGGGAACGTATGAATCCGTATCGTCCGAGGCAAAATCCGCGAAGCCGCTGCTTTCTGATGCCCTTTCCGCGGAACAAGGCGGACGGGGCAGGGAACAACAGGCCGGAGATACGGACAAAAAGCCTACGGAAAAGATTTCCCCGCCCGGACTTCTGTCCGAAAGTCGGCTGCCCGCAGGCCCGGTTGGTGCCGACGCGCCGGTCTCCAGGTGCGGTCCCGAACTCACCTCCCCCCAGGGCGTCGAGGCGCAGACCTGTGTCATGACGCAGGGGCAGGACGTCTGGGCGCGCACGTACTACCGCAACACCACAGGCGGGCAACTGCACGCGCACACCACGCTGCTGGGGCCCGGTGGGCGGGCCGTGGTGCTGCGCTGCGAGGTCGGGGCGCACGACGGGCCAGGGGTCTGCGAGACGCCGCGAGGACCTGCGCACGGTGCGGTGGACGGCTACACGGCGGTGGCGGAGTACGCGGCGGCCGGCAGGGCTGAGGATTCCCCGCTGCTCCTGCGGACCGGCAGCAGCAGGGCTTCCGCGCCCATCGGCTGATGGCCCCGGCCTCTTCCGGCTGCCCGGGTGGTCCGCGGATGGAGCGACGCGCGCCGGGCCGGACATAGGGGCCGTTCGTCCCGTGCCTCTTCCGGGCGTCCGTCCGGCCGGGAAAAGAGGATGCCCGATCGCTGGCGACGGGGGATGCACCAGCGACCGGGCTTCCAGAACGGTAACAAGAGATCTGCCGTTCGCAAATTGGATCCGGCCTATTCGGACAACGATTTACCCGCGAGTACGGTCGGCTGTGACGGGCGTCACCGGACCGCCCCGCCGGGGGCGTCACCGTCAGCTGAGCGTCACCTGGCGGTTGGTGAGCCCGCCGCGCGCACGGCGCTCCTCGGGGGTGAGCGGGGCGTCCGAAGCGAGCGCGTCGGCGAGGCGCTCCGCGAGTTCCGCGGCGGGCTTCTCGCACTCCTGCGCCCCCATCGTGCGGGGCAGGTCCCAGACCGGGACCATCAGCCCGTGGGCCCGGAACGAGCCGACGAGGCGGGTTCCCTCACCGAGCGAGGACGTCCCGGCCGCGTGCAGCCGGGCGAGCGCGTCCAGGAGCTGCTCCTCGGGGTGCGGCATGACCCAGCGGAGGTGGTTCTTCTCCGGGGTCTCGCACCAGTACGCGGCGTCCACGCCGGAGAGCAGCGTGGTGGGCAGCGCGGCGTCGTTGGCGCGCTCCAGGGAGGCGGAGACCTCCGCGGTGGCGTTCTCGGCGTCCGGGACCCAGAACTCGAATCCGGGGTGGACGACCGGCTCGAACGGAGCACCCGCGTCGAGCACGTCCTGAAGGCGCGGACCGTCCGCCGGTACGCGCCGGGCGGCGACAGGCGAACCCGGCTCCGCCTCCAGCGCCCGCGCCAGGGTGTCCGCGAGGTCGCGGCTGAGGTCGCCCGATGAGGTGTCGTTCTGCAGGGCGAGCAGTACGGAACCGTCGTCCCGGCGCAGCGCCGGCCACGCCATGGGAAGCACCGTCGCGAGCGTCACGGACGGCACGCCGTCGGGCAGACCGCCCTTCAGTGTCAGCTCGGCGGTGGCGGCGGGCACCAGCTCGCGCAGGGCGACCCAGTCGCATTCGCCGGAGAGCCCCTCGAAGGGGCGCTGGACCAGTTCGGTCACGGCCTGGGCGGCGGCGCGACCGTGGCACGCCTTGTAACGGCGGCCCGAACCGCACGGGCAGGGCTCGCGGGCCCCGACGACCGGGATCTCACCATCCTTGAGCTGCTGCTTCCCGGCCTTGGACTGAGGGCGCTTCTTGGCCATGGTGGGCATTCTCCCGATTGCGACAGTGCGGTCTCGGCCGCGAGCCTAGCCGTCTGCGCCACCGGTGGGGACACCTGCCGCCACTGTCCGCACGCGCCACCTGACGGCCGGACCGCTGTACGGGGTGTTCTGCGAGGTGTCCGGTGCCGTGGGAGTGAGCTGCCCGGTGCCGCCGCGCGGGCTGCTGCGGCGGCAGGTCGATGTCGGGCGGTCGAGGGCGGCCGGTCGAGGGCGGCCGGTCGACGTGGTGCTTGGTGCCGAATCCCGTCGGATCGGTGAACTCGCGTCCAGTCGGTGAATCACCGTCGCCTTGCGGCGGATGTCGTCAACCCGCGTCGTCAACTCACGTCGTCGAAGGCGTCGGCCAGGCCGAGTCCGTCGATGCCTGTGAGCCCTGCGAGTCCGCCCAGCTCACCCGGTCCCTCGCGGCCGTTGAGTTCACTGAGCCCGCTGAGCCCGTCCTGGCCTTCGAGGACACCCCCCGTACGGCCGGCCGGCTGGTGCTCCTGGGCCAGCTGGGCCCAGACGGTCACCTCGCCGGAGGAGCTGTCGCGTACACCCCACTCCCGGGCGAGGGTGCTGATGATGTTGAGCCCACGACCGCCCCGCGCGGTCACCGAAGGGGTGGCCGGGACCGGCCGGGTCGGTCCGCCGCCGTCGGTCACCTCGACGGTCAGCCCGCCCGTTCTGTCGACGCGCCACGCGGCGCGGACATCGCCGTCACCCACTTCTGTCTGCTGCCCCAGTGGCCTGCCGTGGCGGCAGGCGTTGCTGAGAAGTTCGGAAAGGATCAGGACTGCATCGTCGACGACCGTGTCGGCGACCCCGTTGCTGCGCAGTTGCTCGCGCATACGGTGCCGCGCCTGCCCCACGCCCGCAGGGCCATGAGGTACGGCCATGCTCGACGACGCGGGCACTTCTTGTGCCACCACCAACGCCACCCCCGGACCTCCTTCGCCCACGCCAGGGATTGGATGCCCCAATGGACTGGACCGGAAACCGGCCAAAGGTTCGCCGGTGACGCACTCGTAACGATCGGATACGGAATGAATGCGCCGGTGCACTCCACGTAACAGGGGTTAAACACGTCCTAGTTGGGACAGAACCTGTTTCGGGCGGTTCGTGATGATCGCCTCCACCCCGAGGCGTACGCACAGGTCCACGTCCGCCGGTTCGTTGACCGTCCAGACGTGTACGCGGTGGCCGGCGGCGTGCAGGCGGTCGATGTAACCGGGGTGACTGCGTACGATCCGCATCCCCGGACCGGCGATCCGGGCGCCCGCGGGGAGCCGCCGCCCGTCGCGTAGCCGCGGGGTGACGAACTGCATCAGAGAGACGGTCGGCAGTGTGGGCGCGGCGGCCTGGACGCGGTGCAGGGAACGCGCCGAGAAACTCATGACGCGTACCGGCGAGGGACCGTCAGCCGGCGGATCGTCGAGACCGAAGCGCTTGAGAAGGTGCAGCAGCCGCTCCTCGACCTGCCCCGCCCAGCGCGTGGGGTGCTTGGTCTCGATGGCCAGTTCGAGGGGCCGCCCGGCCTTCCGGGTCTCCGTGACGAGTTCGAGCAGGCGCTCCAGTGTGAGGACGGAGGTGAGTTCGCCCGACGCCGGGTCCCAGTCCGGGGACTCCTCGCGGTCCTTCCAGGAGCCGAAGTCGAGAGCGGCGAGAGCGGAGAGTTCGAGCGCGGAGACGGCGCCGCGGCCGTTGGACGTGCGGTTCACCCGGCGGTCGTGGACACAGACGAGATGTCCGTCCGCGGTGAGCCGCACATCGCACTCCAGGGCGTCGGCACCGTCCTCGATGGCCTTCCGGTAGGCGGCCAGTGTGTGCTCGGGCGCGTCGTCCGACGCCCCGCGGTGGGCGATGACCTGGATGGGGGTGCGGATGGTGTGCTGGCGTACGTCGGTCACCGCGTCATCGTGCCACCGGTCGGCGCTGGGCGCGCACACCGTGCGGGCCGAGGCGTGAGGGAGGACATGAGGAGTACATAAGAGAGGACATAGGGGGAGACCGTTTTGTCTGATGTAAAGATTGGTGTGCGGATGCACAGGTCCTGTTTACAGTGGCCTGACGTGCTGTGGGAAAAGCTGACCACAGACACGTGCACAGCGGATCTCTTGCCGAAGACCGAGTGGAACCGAGGAGTAAAGAGCTGTGAGCACCGAGAACGAGGGCAATGAGGGCACTGCGGTCCCGGCCGTACCGCCTGTTCCGTCCACACCTCCAGTGCCGCCGGCCGCTGCTCCCGAGGGCATGCCCCCGTCCGCGGCGCCGCAGGCCCCGGCTGTTCCCGATGAAGCGCCGCGGACTGCTGAGCGGACTGCGGAGCAGGCCCCCGCTCCGGCTTCCGGGGTCTTCGGAGCGCCTGGTGTGCCGGGGGCGTCTGGTGTGCCGCGTGCGCCTGGGGCGTCGCCCGATGGTCGGCCGCACGAGACCGCCCAGCAGCATCAGCAGCAGCCCTACTCCTCCTCTCCGCAGTCGCCCTATCAGGAGCCCGCGGGAGCGGGCGGCTGGCCGCCTCCCCCTCCGGTGATCCCCTCCTACGCCGGGGGCGGCGACTCGAACGCGGCCTGGGGTGCTCCGGCGCCGGCGCCCACTGAGCGCCCGCGCAAGCGGCGGGCGAGCGGACTGGTCGCCGCTGTGGCCGCGGCGGCACTCGTCGCCGGCGGCGTCGGCGGAGCCCTGGGTTACTGGGTGGCCGACCGGAACGACACGGACTCCGGCACCGGATCGACCACGATCGCGGCTTCGAACAGCCCCAAGGACTTCAAGCGGGACCCGGGTACGGTCGCGGGCGTCGCGGCGAAGGCGCTGCCCAGTGTCGTGACGATCGACGCCCAGAACGGCGACGGTGAGGGCGGCTCCGGCACCGGCTTCGTGTACGACAAGGAGGGCCACATCCTCACGAACAACCACGTGGTGGCCTCGGCGGCGGACAGCGGCCAGCTGACGGCGACGTTCTCCAACGGCAAGAAGTACGACGCCGAAGTGGTCGGCCGCGCGCAGGGCTACGACGTGGCCGTACTGAAGCTGAGGAACGCGCCGGACGGACTCACCCCGCTGCCCCTCGGCAACTCCGACCAGGTGGCGGTCGGTGATTCGACCATCGCGATCGGGGCGCCGTTCGGCCTGTCCAACACAGTCACCACGGGCATCATCAGCGCGAAGGACCGCCCGGTCGCCTCCGGAGACGGCTCCAGCAGCAAGAACTCGTACATGAGCGCCCTGCAGACCGACGCCTCGATCAACCCGGGCAACTCCGGCGGTCCGCTGCTCGACGCGGGCGGCGCGGTCATCGGGATCAACTCGGCCATCCAGTCGACCAGCGGCGGCCTGGGCCAGTCCCAGGCGGGCTCGATCGGGCTCGGCTTCGCGATCCCGGTCAACCAGGCGAAGAACGTCGCCGAGCAGCTGATCAGGACCGGCAAGCCGGTCTACCCGGTGATCGGCGCGACGGTCAGCATGGACGACGCGACGGGCGGCGCGGTCATCTCGGAGGAGGGCGCGGGCGGCACTCCGGCCGTCTCCCCCGGCGGCCCCGCGGCGAAGGCCGGCCTCAAGGGCGGCGACGTGATCACGAAGTTCAACGACACCGTCATCGAGAGCGGCCCCACCCTGATCGGCGAGATCTGGACCCACAAGCCGGGCGACAAGGTCACCTTGACCTACAAGCGCGACGGCAAGACGGCGACGGCCGAGGTCACCCTGGGCGAGCGCGAGGGCGACAGCTGACCGGCTGACTGTCCTTCGCGCGGTCCCTCGCGTAGAGGCGGTCCGGGCGCCTGTCGGCGCGACCACGCGGTTTGGGTTGCCCGAGCGGCCTAGGGGACCTAAGGGGACGGCCGTAAAAGCGCAGGGACGGAAAAGCCTGGCGTCGGTGTCCACGGCCCCGCCCCGCACCAGGAAGCAGGCCCCGCTCTCGCACGAGCGGGGCCTGTCGTGGTCTGCGGGGCCTCGACCTGCTCGTCACTCTCCCCAAGGGCGTGGTCTAGGAGGACCGCGCAACGTGGATCTCTCCGAGGCCACTTCGGCAACCGTCACCTGGTTGTGGTGCGCGGCGCCCGGGGCGGGCGCACGTCAGCAGGTGCGCCCGACGTAATGGGCACCCTGAATCTTGCTGGCCGGACCGAGCCAGGTATTACCCGGTCCGACGCACCGCTCGTAGTCAGGCTCCAGGGCGACCCTGACATGGATGACGATCTTGGAGCCGTCCGAGGTGCAGTGATTGTAGAAGGCGTCGGTGCTGCCCTCGTAGTAGCCACATGGGGCGGCTGCCGCAGGGCTCGCGGTAGCGGGCACCGCACCGAGAGAGGTGAGCATGAGTACGGCGGAACCGAGGGCGCTGGTCACGACTCGACGAGTACGCAAGGGGAACTCCTGAAGCGGTGGGGGATCGGCCTCAAGGGCCCGTGGGCGGTGTGTGCCGATCCGTGGAGTACTGGCCGCCCTAGAGTTGCCCGCCGCTGAGCACGGTCATTCGGAGCCACGGGGCCGTTCACCCGCCGAATCGTTACGCCTCCAAGTTGTTCGGAAGACTATTCGCTCGTCGGAACCAGCAATCGAAAGGGCCAGCTGCCGCCGACTGCCGCAACACCGGTCGCGTGCCGGCAACGGAAGCGCGCCGCGTGCACAGAAAACCCGGCCCTTGAACCCCCAACGAGCTCCCGGGGACGCCCTGGAAGCGTCCGGCAGGACCCATCGGACAAGTTTCCTCAGTGCCATGCCCGGGAACGTGCGCCGAAGGGCAATGGACCACCGGCCGACAGCCGCGCCCCCGGCAGGAGCTCTGCCGTCGCGCCCGACCCGCCGCAGCAACGCTGTGTGCAACGAGCACCGGTGTCGCGGGAATCGGTTTCGGACCTGGGGGCAGTCGTGACAGGCTCAGGGCGTCGCCGCCACGAACCAGGTTTCCGAACCTCACGGACCAGGGACGGACCAGGCACCCGCAGAGCGAGCCGCGCCCGGTAGGCTGTAGCCCGCTCAGCCGCAGGTGCGGCGGGGCGAGGGTGGGTTGCCCGAGCGGCCTAAGGGAACGGTCTTGAAAACCGTCGTGGCAGCGATGTCACCGTGGGTTCAAATCCCACACCCACCGCAGGCGAGAGGCCCCTGACCAGCACGTATGGTCGGGGCCTTTGCCATGCCCATTCCCTGTCGGGCACCGCTGTTCCCCTTGGTTTCCCGCTCTGTCGGGCACGGAAGGGGCATGCGGGGGGCACGGAGACAGACATCAGCACGTGCACCTCAGTCGCCTGCGAACCATACGTAGCTGCCCGGGGTAGCTGCGCACTGTTCCAGTACCGCCGCGAGATCGTCCAGGGCCGCGCGCTGGCGCTCGTCCGAGCACTGTTCTTTCAGGCGGGGAACTTCGATGAGCGCTGCTGCGGATTGCTGCTTGTTCATCACCGTGTCTCCGTAGAGATCGACGACTGGAAGGAGACCAGGGACGCCGAGATAGTGAAGCGACCCAAGCGCGTCGGCCAACGCCTCGCCGTGCCCGTAGCAGCCTCGCAAAAACGTCCTGCGTGCCTTCTTCCAGCTGCGCGCCGGGCGGGCAGAGTGCAGTTCCACGTTGACTCCCACGCACGCATCCTGCCCGTGGTGACGGTTCCCGCAAAGGGATAAGGCCGCTCAGCGATGGATCGGGATCTCGTAGACGATCTCGCAGTGCGCTGCGGGCACCACGATGTCCGCTGTCTCCACGGGGCGGCCCTCGTCGCTGTAGTACGTCCGCCGGATGTGCGTCACGAGTGCGGCTTTCTGGATGCCGAGCAGTGAGGCTTCCACGGCGGTCGCGTGCCGGGGTTCGGGCTGTTCCACCGCGTGGCTGATGGTGACTCCGATCGCGGCCATGCGGTTCACGACCCCGGCCCCCGCGTGCGGTCCTCCCTCGGGGAGAACGACGAGGGTTCCGCCAGTGACGGCGTACGGCTCCCAACTTGTCGACAGCTGGACCGGCTTCCCGTCCGCAAGGAACTCGTACGTCGTACGCACGCACAGCTCGCCCTCGGCGATCCCGAGCCGCGACGCGATCTCCACCGGGGCCGGGACTTTCGCGTCGGTCCGGCTCTCCCAGTCGCTCTGCCGGCGAAGGGCCTTCATGTCCTGGCGGAACGGGGACCCGCTGGACTGCTCACGTGCCGACGACCGGACGACTCTCACTCGCTGCCGAGGCTCGGCGACGTAGGTCCCTGATCCGGCCCGGCCTTCCAGCACTCCTTGGGAGATCAGCAACTCCTGTGCCCTGCGCACCACGTTCTCGCCCACGCCGCACTCCTGGCCGATCTGGGCGCGGGATGGGAGGCGGTCACCCGGTTCCCAGACGTGCTCCGCGATGCGCCGCCGGAGTTCGTCGGCGATGCGGAGGTACGGCGGTTGCTCAGACATATGGAAAATCTAGTCCACTAGCTCTAATCTAGTTAACTAGCTTCACTGAAAGTGATCGCTGGCAACGGGGGGTGCGCTGTGTCCGCTTCGGGAGTGACCGCAGCGGCTCTCGCCGCCCGCTTGTCTGCCGCTGGCCTCCGCCCGCGTGTGGAGGAGCACGCCCGGTTCGCGACGGTGGAGGCAGATGTACCGGACACGCTCTCCGTCGATTCATGGCGGGAGGTCCTGGAGGCGGTGGCCGATGCCGATCGATTCGGGCTCGTGGCCACCAGCTTGAACGGCCGCACCTTATGGGCGGTCGTACGCAAAACGGTCCCCACGACAGGCGACGTCGGGGGACCGGGCTATCAGCGATAGGAGCTGAACAGCATGCTCAACCGTATCCGCCAAGCCATCTCGCGCACCAGAGCGCGGTGCTTCCCCAACGGTCGGCACCGCCGCCCCTTAACGCCCTCCAGGCCGCTGGCCTCTCCCACTTGCCCTGCGCCCGCTGACGCTTCGACCGTCGCCCTGGGGCGGACTCCGGTCGGCCCGCTGCACCGTTACCCGCTGAGGGGAGAGGACGTCGCGCTTGTGCGTCCGTACCTGCTGGCGTGGGAGGAGCGTGCACGGACGCGCACAGTGCTCGTCGCCCCCGACCTGCCGGCCGATGCTTGGTCGGCCCTCGCGGGGGCCCGCTGATGCCTCCTCGCCGACAACCGCACCCAACGGGCGCAGCTTCCGTCCCCTACCGCTCGATCGCCTGCTGCATTGGCACGCACCATTCCTGCATCGAGCCGTCCCCGCCTGCGACGACGGACGACGTACCGGTGATCTACGAGGTGTTCATCTGCCCGTGCCACTCGACCCCAGACCCGTCTACGCCCATGAAGGTGATGGCGTGAAGGTGCCGGCCCCCGGCGGCGCGCTGGTTTCCCCCGTCGAAGTCACTGCGGCCACCGTGCAGCGCGGCGACATCATCCAACTCGGCGGTCGGGCCTGCCGAGTGCGAGACCTCTTCCAGCTCCGCCACGGAGCCAAGCAACTGGTCTTCGAGTCGGGCGAACTGCTAGCCATACACGCCCGCACCCGGCTCACCGCCCTGCGACTGCTGAGAAGGCGGTGACCGGCTCCGTGCCCCGACGCCATCCCGACATCGCCGACCACCTACGCAACCAAATCACGACGGGCAGCATCAAGCCCGGCGAACGCCTCCCGTCCGAAGCCGGCCTGGCCGCCCGGTACAGGGTCAGCACGGTGACCCTGCGACGCGCTCTCGCCGTGCTCCAGAGCGAAGGACTCGTCGAGAAGATCCACGGCAAGGGCAACTACGTCCGGCACCCGCGCCGCAAGATCATGTACGTCGGCGGCTGGGGCACGCTGGACCCCTGGACCGCCGCTGAGCCAACGTTGCGCATCACGGTTCGCAGCACCACCGTTCCGGCCTCCGTGCACCTGACGACGTTGCTGAAGGTGCCCACGGGCAGCCCTCTTGCGGAGTACACCTGCCTCAGCCTCGACCAGGGGGCGCCGCACGGGCTGGCCCGCATCTACATCCCGCGCGACCTGGCCCCGGCCGGAGTCCTCGACGACGACTCCGTGTGCTTGGAGGCAGCCACGAGATTTGCCGTCCTCGGCCCGTCGCCGGCCACCATCCGAGAGACGGTCTCCGCCCGCTCCCCTACCCCAGACGAAGCGTCGGCCCTCCGGATCGGGAACAACATGGCCGTTCTCGCGATCACGCGCATCGCCACCGACACCAACGGCCGCGTCGTAGAAGCCGCGCTCCTGGCTTTTCCGGGAGACCGAGTCGACGCCGTCTTCACTACCCACCACATGCTCGACGAGAGGCAAACCCAAGGATGACGACACCGAACGAACTTCGGCTCCTCCCGTGGTCGGGCCCGGGGGACAAGCCCTGCTACCTGAGCACTGACGACCCCGGCGGCTACGTCTCCCGCCTGGCAGACAACATCGAAGCGGTCCAACTGGGGACGGCGGCTGAACTGCTGGAAGAGGTCTCGAAAACCCTCGACGACCGGGACACGGATCTGACTGACCTGCGCCGCTTGGTTCACGACCTGACTGGCGCCCTGAGAGACGTGCTCCGGGTCGCGGCCAGCCGAGGACATCTGCTCGCAGTGAGCGAGCCTCACCGAATCTGACGAGGCTGCGGCAGAATGGCGCCAGCCGAGGACAGACATCCCCACTATGCGGGGAGGGAACCGAGTAAAATGCCGGGGTTTCCCTCCCGTTGCGTTATGCCAGTCCAGTTGCTAGCCGCAAACTGAGGCAGCCAGACCGGCGGCACGCCCCGAGGGCCGCTTCGTAGGACACCGTGCCATGGTCAATGCTGGCGACCCACGATATGCGTCGAATTCGGACGAGGCAGGCAGGGAGAGCACGCCTCCACTCTCCTGGTCGCTCTTCTTCACTTTCAGACATTTTTCTACACAGCAGCCTTGTGCCCGCTAGGATTCACCTTCAGTCTATGAGTCGGGAGCGATCATGCGAAACATCACGCAGGCAAGCATCAACGGATTGTTTGGGTATGTAGACCATGATGTGCGATTCTCAAAAGACTCTCCGATCACTATCATCTCAGGGCCTAATGGGATCGGGAAAACCCATTTCCTTCGCCTGCTTTACGCCTTGACAACTCTCGACTTGAAAACTCTGGCGACAGTGGAGTTCAGGAAAATTGAGATTCACCTAAAAGATAGAAGTGTCCTCAGGCTGGCACAGACGCGAGACGGGGACGAGGTAGTCGGATTCAAGTTCTCTGAAAAACAAAGCCCTCGTCGCGCATACAGAGTTACTAATGTCCCATACGTAGATAGTAAGGATAGCGATCAGGATCTCCCTTTCAACGTCGTTCAACTAGCTGATGGGAGTTGGTACGACACGCGATACGATCGCCCAATCACGTCACAGACCGCCCAGCGTAGATATGGAATCTCGGTAACTCCGGATGCTCTTGCGTATTTCGAAGGCACCTGGCTCGGTGAGTTTTTCACAGAGTCGAAGTCGATTCTAATCGATACTCAACGCTTGGAAAATTCCTCGGCCCCCTCGCGCGCCCGTAGCGATGTAAGGCCAGTCAGGCAGTACATCACCCAGGTTGCTGCGCAGCTATCAGACGCTCGCCGAAAGTCGCTTAATGAGTCTCTAAGGGCCGATCAGACATTTGCAGTCAGGGTTCTAAAAAAGGCTCGAACCACAATCAACGAAAAGGACCTCAAGGAACGGTACCAAAGGATCGCAGACCAGCATGCGGAACTTCACGCTAGTGGACTCAGTGTAAGTCCTGTTGACGTGCAATTTCCGGACGGGAAAACATCTCCCACCGAACGTAGAATCTTGAACGTCTTTCTAGATGATTGGGAGCGCAAACTAAAGCCGCTTTTGCCCACTCATGAGAAGCTCAAGACTTTGCGGCGGATTGTTGAATCAAAGTTCATCGGCAAAGAGCTAGTGCTAACTCAGAGGGGTCACATTCTCTTCCGCTCGAAGTATAACGGGAAACCGTTGAGCGTGAACTCTCTATCGTCAGGCGAGCAACACCTTCTGGCGGTATTCACTATGCTGCTCTTCGCTGCGAGCGAAGGTTCACTTGTGCTAGTCGATGAGCCTGAGATTTCGATGCATGCAGCCTGGAAACATTCCTTCCTCAATGATATTACAGAGGTGGCGAATATCGCTAAAATGCAGATCGTCATCGCCACTCACTCAAGCGCCATCATCAATGGCAACTGGGACATTGTGCAAGAAATTAAGGCACCCCTGATGGAAGCGCAGCCAGAAGTGGATGACGCTGCATTCGATGATATTGAAAGCGAGGTCTGAGATGGAGAAGAACTCCATGAAGGACCTTGATAATCTAGCTGACAGGGTTAGGCTTCACCGCCAAGGGGACCCACGTAACGTAGTCATCGTCGAGGGTGTAAGTGACAAGCGCATCCTTCAGCGTGCATTCTCTGAAAGCGACGTAGTCTATTTTCCGGCCGGCTCCCGCCCCGTAGCCCTGGAAGCGGCCAAAAAGCTGAGCCTTTGGAGTCAGAAATACTTCATTTGCGTAGTGGATCGGGACTTTGACGACGAAGTTTCTAATGTAAGTCAAGCAAACGAAAAAATGCCCCTCCACCCCTACGACAACGCCGACCTCGAAGGAATGCTGACGGTCGCAGGTGCAGCAGGCGATCTGGTGTCAGAATTCGGAAGTGTCGATAAGATTAAGAATTTAGGAGGTGTGCAACAGGTTTTGCAGAGAACATATTCTGTAATCGAGCCAGTTTCCAGACTTCGTCGAGCAAATTATGAGAATAATTGGGGCCTCGCGTTCGATCGCGTCGAAATATCCTCCAAGATCGACCGAAAAAAATTTGCACTGAAGTTGCAGCCATATTGTGCTGCGCTGGATTCCACTTCCGACCAAAGTCCGGGCCAAGCGGTCTTGCTTGAATACGCAAACGGAGTCAAGGAAGCGAGGTCCGTGCCAAAGTGTCCTCGTGGGACTGCGCCTTACTTTCGAGGTCGTGATTTCCTTGGTGCATTGAGTGCCGCACTGTGTGGATACTGCGGATCCAAGCGTCCTCAAAGTGTAGAGCCTGAACACTTGGCTTCCATATTGCGTCTGGCCGGTTCAGCCCATTTGGCCCGAGGGGATTGGGGGGAGGAATTCATGCAGCGCACTTCGGTGATCCATTGAGATATTCCTTTGCTGCCCTCAACACTTACTATCTGGCCACGGTGATTAGCAGTGTTTGTGATTTCGGTGGCTGACTCGTACTTCTGGGGTACGTGGGTGGCACGCCGCTGGAGGGGTTCCCCAACCCGCCACTCACCCCAGTTCCCATCCCGTCCGCCTTCGACCCACACTCCGTGGAGCGGTCGTGGTTCAGGGCGTCAAGGTGGAGCGCGCCACTGTACGAACGACCTTGACGCCCTGGGCCGCGACTGCTCGGCTCTGCCTGGGTCGAAGGTGGTCGGGATGGGAGCCCCACGACGCTCACCACGCTCCGGCCGGCACCCGCGAACGGCGCCCCTCCTATCCCGGAGTCTGAGCGCCCCCGCCGGAGGCATATCCCTGAGCCGCGGACGATTTCCTAGAGCCACCCGCAGCACGTAGCGCGCCGCCGGGCGCGGCCAGCCGGGGCGCAGACAGGAGGCAGGCCGCGCCGCTGAGGCGGCGCGTGCCCGCGCCGTGCGCGGGCCTTGATGAAGTAGAGAAAGTCTTATCCCGCTGTGATGAGCTGCTTGCCGTCGTGGCTCCGCACGTGAGGGCCGTTGCCGTCCAGGGCGTCCAGGAGGCGGATCGCGTAGACCTCGGCCATGCGCTCGCTGACCTCGTCGGGCGTGAGCCAGGAGACGGCTGTCGACTCGCTTGATGTGCGCTCCGTGCCGCCGGAGAGCTTGCAGCGGAAGACCAGGGCGACGATGCCTCGGGTCGTGTTCTTGTAGACGCCGGTGAGCTGGTCCACCTCGACGTGAATGCCTGTCTCTTCCCAGACTTCGCGGGCAACGCCGGCTTCCGGTGTCTCGTTGAGTTCGAGGATGCCGCCCGGGAGCTCCCAGGTGCCGTTGTCGGCTCGGCGGATCGCCAGGAGGAGGCCGTCCTCACGCACCACTACTCCGGCGACGGACACGGAGTGCAGGGGAGTGGGTGCCGCTTCCTGTGGTTGACTCATGTAGAGGAGCATAGGAGGCAGGGAAGGACTATGGGAACTGCGGCGGGAGGGGCCGGTTCCGGTCCTCGGTATGTGCAGATCGCTGATGACCTCGTGCAGCAGATCCGGGCGGGGTTCTCAAGGCCGGCGACATGGTGCCGAGCGAATCCGAGCTGGTGGACCGCTACGGCGTCTCCGGTGGGACGATCCGTAAGGCCATGGTCGAGGTACGGGCGAGTGGGCTCGTCGAGACCAGGCACGGCAAGGGCTCGATCGTGAAGAACCGCCCCCCTGTACGGCACCGCTCCTCCAATCGCTTTCGGCGCTCGCTCCGTCAAGGTGGCCAGGCCGCCTACCTCGCGGAGTCCGTCCAGTCTGGCGCCACCGCCAAAGTCAGCGTCCTCTACATCGGTCCCATGGACGCGCCCGAGGATGCCGCCGAGCGCCTGGGCGTTCCCGCCGGTACGCAGGTGTTGGCCCGCCGGCGCCTCTACTTCCGTAACGGCACGCCGGTGGAAACCGCCTCGTCGTACCTGCCCTGGGACGTGGTGAAGGAGATCCCCGAGCTGTTCGCCGAGAACCCCGGGGCGGTGGCATCTATGCCCGACTCGAAGACCACGGGCATGAGTTCGCAGAGTTCGTCGAGACGCTGCAAGCGCGCCCGGCCTCGAAGTCGGAGGCGTCGGAACTGGCGCTCAGCCCTGGCGCCCCCGTGGTTCACCTGATCCGGGAGGCCCGTACGACCGCGGGTCGGGTGGTCGAGGTGTGCGACACGCTCATGGCCGCTGACCAGTTCGTTTTCGAGTATCGGATCCCTGCCGACGACTGACGTCCGCTCAACTTCCCGCAACCCGTCGTGAGTTCTTCTTCGCGGCGGGTTGACTCATGTACAGGAGTCAGGCACTCTTCTCCATGTAACTCATATACATGAGTGACGGAGTTCAGCATCTATAGAGGAGTGATCTGCTGTGCGTCAGATTCCCGTCGACACCTCCAGCGCTGTCGTGATGGTCGCCAAGATTCCGCAGGTCAAGGTCCGTGACCGCCGCACCGGTGAGATCGCCACCGACATGGAGACCGGTGCTCAGCTCATGACCGTGGACGTGATGTTCGCGGCGAACGAGGAGGTGGAGATCCTGTCCGTCACCGTTCCGGAGCCCGGGATCACCGGTGAGCTGGCCATGGGTACGCCGGTCGCGCTCACCGGCCTGGTCGCCCGTCCGTGGGAGAACGACTTCAACGGCCAGCGGCGGCACGGCATCGCGTTCCGCGCGGTCGCGGTCACCTCGCTCGCCGACGTCGCCACCACAGGGTCGAAGGCGGCCTGATCATGACCGCCTTCACGGTCGCTCTGGTGCTGGTCGTCGCTGCTGCGGGTCTCCTGCGGTGGCGGCGGCCCGCCTGGTACTGGCTGGCCTTCGGGGTCACTCTGGCCGCGCTGCGGGTCTTGGTCCGGTACCGCTCGGTCATGGACGCGTGCGGGTTGACCGTTCCGCCGGCGCGGTGGCGGTTAGCCCTGGCTCGGGCCACCCACCGGCCGGTACCTGAGCCCCGCCCACCGCGTATCCGGCGACTGCGGCCGACTCGCACCGGCCTGGTCCTCCGACTCAAGCTCCGTCCCGGGCAGGACGTCTTCGACATCGCTGCGGCCTCGGACCGGCTTCGGCACTCGTTCTCGATGTTCGGCGTGACCTCGCGTGAGGTGCGGTCCGGTGTCGTAGAGGTGCGGATGACCGGATACGACGTACTCAAGCGGGTGCAGATGCCTGCTGAAACGGAGACCCGGGCAATGCGGGTACCGGTCGCCCTTCGGGAGGACGGGTCGGTGCACTACCGCGACTACCGCGCGATACCTCACGCCCTCACCCTCGGTGCCACGGAGTCCGGCAAGTCCGTCTACCAACGCAACCTGGTCGCCGGCCTTGCTCCTCTGGACGTCGCCCTCGTCGGCATCGACTGCAAGCAGGGGGTCGAGCTCTTCCCGCTGGCGCGCCGGTTCTCAGCGCTGGCCGACAGCCCGGACACCGCTGCCGAACTCCTCGATGCACTCGTGGCGCGGATGGCGGACGTCTACCGCCTCATCCGTACCCAGCAGCGCATCACCGTCGATGTGCCGGACGCGGAGATCGCCGCCGACATCTGGGACCTGCCTGATGAGCTCCGCCCGACCCCGGTCGTCGTCCTGGTCGACGAGGTGGCCGAACTCGCCCTGTACGCATCGAAGGAGGAGGAGAGGCGGCGGGATCGCATCATCACCGCCCTGGTCCGTCTCGCGCAGCTCGGCCGCGCCGCCGGTATCTACCTCGAAATCTGCGGACAGCGCTTCGGCTCCGAACTCGGCAAGGGCATCACCATGCTCCGCGCCCAACTCACCGGCCGCACCGCCCACCGTCTCAACGACGAGACCTCCGCCAACATGGCCTTCGGTGACATCGCCCCGGACGCGGTCCTTGCCGCCATCAAGATTCCCGCCGAACTGCGAGGTCTCGCCATCGCGGGAGACGCGTCCGGCGGTTGGCACCGCATCCGCGCTCCGCACACCTCGCTCCGCCAGGCCGTGAACCTCTGCAATCGGTACGCCGACAGGACCCCGGACCTGCCCGAGCTGGCCCCATTCCGGTCCACCACCGGCACCGCCACCGAGCTTGTGCCATCGGCGAAGGCATCTACGGCCACCGCCTGATCTCTCCCCCTACCCGGTAGGCGTGACCGTCTTCGCGCCGAGTCCCTACCACTGCCATGCCCAGAGAAGGGAGAACCGCCATGTGCCCCGACTGCGAGGACTTCGCCCGGACTGTGCTTCTGCTCGGCCAACTCGCCCTGTACGCCGACATGGCCGGCGCCGACCTCGACTTCGTGGACGTCGTCAGCCCGTCCCTCGCCGTGTCGCTGCCGGAGCCGCCGCCGGGCACGTTCCCGGACGACTCCGACCCCGCTGAGGACTCCTGATGGGCACCCGGCACGGTCTCCGGATCGACGCGGTGTTGATCCAGGCGGTTATCGCCGGAGCCTTGTCCTTCGCCCACCTGCACGACCTCGCCGCCGCGGCCGGACAGGACGGCTGGAAGGCATGGGCCTACCCGGTCAGTGTCGACCTGCTCCTTGTCGCCGCCTGGCGTCGGCTGCGTAGTGAGGGCCCGTCTCGGTTGGCCTGGTGCTGGTTCCTGATCGCCCTGTTCGCCTCGCTCGGCGCCAACGTCGCCACCGCCGGGTTCCTCGACCTGGCCGACCCACCGGCCCCGCTCCGGCTCGGCATCGCCGGATGGCCCGCGCTCGCCTTCCTTGGCGGCACTCTCCTCGCCCACTCGTCGAGGAAGCCGGTGCCGGGTCCGTCAGCCGCCCTCACGGAGACAAAGGATGTCGGGCCGACACGTGTGCCTGAAGTCGCCCCGATCCCATCCCCGGCCGATGAACCCCCTGCGACAACGGCCCTGTCCTCGCCACCGGCCCCGTCCCCGGAACCGCTCGTTCCCGCCGTGCTGATCGACCACGCCCGCAAGGTCGCCGACGAGTACCGCACCCGCACCGGATCACCGATCGACACCGACACCCTCCGCTCCCGCCTCGGCGTTCCGCCCCACCTCGCCGACGCCATCGCCGCCCGCCTCAGCTGACCGCAAAGGAGAACTGAGATGACCCACGATCCCGCCGACCTGACCGTGGCCGACTACCTCGACGGAGCGCGTGAGATGGCCGCAGCCGGACGCCCCTTCCTCGCTCACCTGCTCGCCGAGGAAGCCGCACGACGCGTCGACGACCCGGCCACCGCCCGCAGCATCCGCCCTCAGTACACCGACCCGACGACCGACAGGGGCTGACCAGCATGCCCGCACGCGACAGCTTCCACTCCGTGATGCGTATCGGCCCCGTGCAGATCGGCACCCACCGCGACCGCACCGGCCGCACCGCCCACGCCGCCGTCTGCACTGCCGACCGCTGCGGCTGGTCCGCCGACTACTCCAGCCGGACCGCCGCCCAACTCGCCGCCCGTACCCACCGCTGCACCGTCCGTTAGGAGACAGCGTCCATGGACGTCCCTCTCTGGATCGCCCTGCTGGTCGTCGGCTACCTCGGCATCAAGCTCTTCCGTCCGCCGGTGTGGCTGATCTGCGTACTCCTCCTCGGCGGCTACCTCCTCGCCGACAGCCTCTTCGCCTCCGTCATCGACACCGCAGTCAAGTAACCCGCGCCCGGGAGAGGAGAACCACCCATGTTCCAGCCCAAGATCCCGACCATGCCGCAGCCCTCGGGCCCGGTCACCCCGCCCGCCGTCGTCCAGCCGACCGCCATCACGCCGGGCACGCCTGCCCCGGCACCCGCCGCCGCCTCTGCGCCGGCCCGTCCGGTCGTACAGCTCGCCCCCGGCACCGCGGTCGCGCTCGTCGGTGCCGGTACTGCCGTCGTCCTGGTCGTCGGCACCGTCCTGGTCTCGCTGCTCCTGGCGGTCGCCGTCACCAGTGCCTCGGTCGCCGTCTGTGCGGTTGTCCTGCGCTCCTTGATCGCGTCCGACGCCAAACGCCGCTGACCGGCCCCGGGCGGCGTCGATACCGCCAAGCATCCGCCGCCCGGGAGCCGTCCCCACCGATCGATCTCGCAACCGGAAGGAACCCCCAGCATGGCCCACCGGCCCTCACCCTCGAAACAGAAGCGGTCCAAGCCCGCCCCGCCGCTCGACCCGACCGTCCTCGGGGACGTTCTCCGGGTGGCCTCGGCCTCCGACTACACCCGCTGGGAGGACCAGATCCGCCGCACCGGCGGTTGTGCCGACCCCGTCCATCTGAGCGGCTGGGTAACCCACAAGGACAAGGCCACCGGCGAGACCCTGCACCGCTACTCGACCGCGTACGAGCCGGGCGGACGCCTCCGCATCGCCTGCGGCAACCGCCGTGCCTCCCGCTGTCCCTCCTGCGCCTGGACCTACGCGGGCGACACCTACCACCTGATCCGCGCCGGCCTCGCCGGAGACGACCGCCGCGACATCACCGCCGCCGTCCGCGACCACCCGCGCGTATTCGCCACCCTCACCGCACCCTCGTTCGGCCCTGTCCACAACCGCCCCGACCGGGGTACCTGCCGGTGCGGCACGGCGCACGCCTCGGACTCCTGGGACCTGGGCTCCGCCCTTGATCCGGAGACCTACGACTACTCGGGCGCCGTGCTCTTCAACAACCACGCCGGGGAGCTCTGGCAGCGTTTCACCACCCGACTCCGCCGCGAACTCGCCATCCACGCAGAAATCCCACGCCGTGAGCTGGGCGACCATCTCCGCGTCTCCTTCGGCAAAGTCGCCGAATTTCAGAAGCGCGGAGCCCTCCACTTCCACGCCGTCGTACGTCTCGACGGCCCGGAGGGACCTCGTACGCCGCCGCCCTCTTGGGCCACGGTCGATCTCCTCACCGACGCGATACGCGCCGCAGCCGCGCACTCGTACACGTCGGTCTCTGTCCCGGCTGCCGGCGAACAGTCGGCCCGGACCTTCCGGTGGGGCCGACAGCTCGACGTCCGCCCGGTCAAAGCCTTCGGCGACGGTTCAGATGTCACGGAACAGGCAGTCGCCTCGTACGTGGCCAAGTACGCCACCAAAGCCGCCGAGAACACCGGCACCCTGGACCGCCGTATCGGTGAACTCGCCGAACTCGACCGCCACCGCGTTCCCGATCACACCCGTCGACTCATCACCGCATGCCGTGAGCTCGACAGCCTCTATCCGGACCGGCGCCTCTGGGCCTGGGCCCACATGCTCGGCTTTCGCGGCCACTTCTCGTCCAAGTCCCGCACCTACTCGACCACCCTCGGTGCCCTCCGCCAGGAACGCGCCGACTACCGCGCTTCGCAGGAAGCGACCGTCCTCGGCCTGGCCGACCGTGAATCGGACACGGTCCTCGTCCTGACGGACTGGCAGTACGTCGGCCACGGGCACACCCCCGGTGAAGGCGCTCTCGCCGCCACCATCGCCCGTGACCTCCAGACCAACCGCGAGACCGCCCGCGACGTACTGAAGGAGCGCACTGCCAACGAGGGGGAGTGGTGACCGTGGCGGACCGACTGCTCACCGTGAACCAGGTCGCCGAACGCCTCGGCACCGGTCTCCGCTTCCCTCGCCGGCTCATCGAGGAACGCCGCATCACGTTCGTCAAGGTCGGCCGACACGTCCGCATCCCCGAGAGCGCCGTGGAGGAGTACGTCAGTGCCCACACGGTGGCGCCGGTCGTCCTGCGGCCCGTGTCGGCGTACTCGTACCGGAGGGCTGCCTGATGGCCGCCAAGCGTAAGTCCCGCCGCGCCTTCGGCCGGATTCGGAAGCTGCCGTCCGGCCGGTTCCAGGCTCGGTATCCGGGGCCTGACGGCGTGCTGCGTGCCGCTGATCAGACGTTCGCGACGACCACGGACGCCGATCGCTGGCTGGCACGGAAGCGAATCGAGATGGAGGAGGGCCGCTGGCTCGACCCCGCCGAGGGAAGGACCACCGTCCGCGATTGGTCGGCACGGTGGCTCACCGCGGTCTCCCCGCAGCTGAAGCACAAGACACAGGCGTCGTACCGATCCTTGATCAACTCGCTGATCGTTCCGGCGCTCGGTGATCGTGAGCTTTCCAGCCTCCGACCTATCACCATCGTCGAATGGGTCGGTGCGATGAAAACCCGTGGTCTCAGTGCCTCGCGGATCAGGCAGGCATACCGGGTGCTCTCGCAGATCATGCGGGCGGCCGTCGACAACGAGATGATCGGGCAGACTCCGTGCAGGGGCGTGAAGTTGCCTCGCATGCCGCAGACCGAGCCGCACATCCTCACCCCGCTGGAAGCCTCACGGATTGTGCGGAGCGCGACGAAACCGCATGACCTGCTGATCTCCTTGCTTGCCTACGCGGGTCTGCGGGTCGGGGAGGCGTTCGCGCTGCGGAGAGCGGACATCGATGTGTCCGGCGGCCTGGTCCTCGTCGATGAGAACCTGGCCGAAGCGAATGGCACCCTGGTCTTCGACACTCCCAAGTCCCATCAGAAGCGGGTCCTGCGGATCGGGCCGTCACTCGCGGCGCGGATCGGCCGGCACTTGGAAACGCTGCCCGGCGGGGAGGACGCTCTCCTCTTCGTCACGCCCGGCGGCAAGCCTCTGCGCTACAACCAGTGGCGCAAGGCGTATTTCGACCCTGCGGTGGTGGCGGCCGGGCTCACCGATGTCACGCCGCACGATCTCCGCGCCTCGCACGGCACATGGGTGGCCGACCGCTACGGCGTGATGACCGCCGCCCACCGGCTCGGGCACTCGAACGCGAGCGTGACCACTCGGCATTACGCACGGCCTGTGGCTGGTCGTGACGACCAGGTGGCGGATGCCGCTGATGCATGGTTCCGAGAGGAAGACGACTCTTCCGAGGCGCACTAGCCACATAGAGACGCGTGCACCCGCTGACGTCCCTGACCGAAACGTGGTCAGGGACGTCGTGCTGTGCGGCAACCGATCTCCGCTTGATGCACGTCTGCTCCGTGAGCGCCCATCACGCCTGACCATGTCCAATTGCTATCTATCCGTTACGTATAGGTGCAGCTACTCTGCGTGTCCATGGGGAAAGTGGTGCGCTTGTACTGGGGCTACATGGTGGCTGCCGCCTTGGTCGTTGCGTGGAGCCAGCAGTGGGCATTGCCGGTGATCGCGTCTCTGTCGGTCGGTGTCTCCGCCTACGCAGCCTTCCAGGTGCCGGTCTGGTGTGGTGCGGTTAATCGAGACGGGCGGACCTACTGTCGCAACAACGCCTATGGCGTGTTGATGGGCTGCTCGAAACGTCAGCACAGATGGCAGAAGATCAAGATGATCGTCCTGCGCAGCAAGGTCGGTAACGTCGGCCGTTCCGTCTTTCCTACGGCCAAAGAGAAGTTCCACGGGGCTCTCGCTGTGGGCGGCCTGCTGTCGGCTGTTGCTGCAGTGATCGTTCCGGTTCTGACGGGTGGTTGAGCCGACACGCTCATGTACTTGGGGCACGTGGGGGGCACGGCGTGCACTGCTCTGACTGCAGCGGCACGGTTTCGCCGGTCTGACCTGCGAGGGAACAGCGATCCCGTCCGATCAGCGAAAGGTCTTGAAAACCGTCGTGGCAGCGATGTCACCGTGGGTTCAAATCCCACACCCACCGCGCGTGAACGGCCCCTGACCAGTACGGCGGTCGGGGGCCTTCACCATGCGCTGCGCCTGCTGGTGACCGTGCTTCCCAGTGGGTCCGGTCCAGGGCGCGATGGGGCACGGGTTTCAGTCTCCCTGGAACCACAGATAGCTGCCCGGAGTGTCGGCGCACTGCTTCAGCAACCTTGCAAGGTCGTTCAAGGCAGCGAGCTGGCGTTCATCGGTGCACCGTTGCCGTAGATCGGGGATCTCACCGAGGGCGACGGCTGCCTCCTGCTCGTTCATCAGAGCATCCCCGTACGGATCTACGGCGGTCAGCCGCCCAGGCACTCCGAGCAGTCGGAGCGAGCCGATCGCGTCGGCCAACGCGTCCCCGTGCCCGTACGAACTCCGGAGCAGCGTCGCTCGGGACTTGCGCCAGTTGCGCGTTGGCCGTGCTGAGTGCAGCTCCACGTCTATCCCCACGGGCTCATGATGCCTGCTGCGGAGGCTCAGCATGTGATCCGTAGTTCCCATTCGTCAGGTCCGGGTGGGCGGCGTTGGGGTGGAGGTCAGAGTTCCGGTCAGGGGAGTCAGGGGAGTTCCGGGCCGCCCGTGGTCAGGCGGGCCGCTGAGGCGATTGTTGCCCTGGCCTCCTGTTCGGAGAGGCCCGTGTGCAGGGCGGCGGCGGTGAGGGCGTCGGTCAGGGCGTCGCCGAAGCCGTTTTCGTAGGCGCGGCACGCTGCCCAGAAGAGGCGGGTGTTGCGCTGTCCCCGCCGGGCCGCCCGTACGAACTGGACCAGTCCTTGGCCTTGGCGGCTTCCGGGATGTGGGGGCGTGGTGCGGGCGCGCGCGGGATGGCGGGTGGGGGGTGTGAGCAGGTGGAGGAGTGGGCGGGGGCACGGTGCCGGGGCGAGGTGGGCGGTGCCCGGGGCCAGGCGGTAGGTGCCGTGGGTGGTGACCGAACCGGGGCCCACGAGGTATCCGCCGGAACCGCGGATGTCGATGCCCCGGGCGAGCCGGCTCGCCGAGTTCGGTACGGGGACGTCGGGCGGGCCGGTCAGCCAGAGGTGGCGCCCGCCGCTCGGGGTGAGCACGGTGACGGTCGGCGGGATGGCGAAACGGTGCCGCTCGGCGAGGTGCCAGAGAGCCGCCGTGGAGTCGTCGCCCGGCGCGGTGCCGACGTCGAGGTCGACGCCGATGAGGCGGTGCGGTGGCCGGCCGCAGGCGATGCCGTAGCCGGTGGCATGCGGCGCGGCGGCGAAGAGGGCTCGTACGGCGGCGGGGTCGGTGGTCGCGTCGTGCACGCCGTGGCCCGGCAGCCCGCAGGCGCCCCGGCAGCGGACCGGAGGGTCGTCGCCCCGGTGGGGCGAGCGCAGGGCGGGGAGTTTGGTGGCGGACAGCGGGATGACGGGGAGCCCGCGTTCGGCGGCGACGAGGGCGTGGGCCAGGGCCAGGGTGGCGGTCTGCCGGTCGATGGTGGCCATGGAGACATTCTCGTACAGACGTTCGATAGAAGGAAGGGCGCGAAAGGTGCGCCGGGGGTGGGGAATGAGACGAAGGGGCGCCGCAGGAACGCTTCTCCCCATGCGGGGTGCCGAGTGGCGAAGGAGCGGGGTAGCTGATCCTGGTTTTGGGGCGTGCGGGAGGTTTATCGGGTGCTGCTCATGCTTGAGGGGGAATGACGGGCTGCGGGGTGGTTCGCCGGGGATTCGGTGGGCAACTCTGGTGCTGCGACGTCGTAACCAACTCCGCAGCGGTCGGCCAACTGCTCCGGAATCAGCCATATCAGCCATATCAGCTGTATCGGCTGTATAAGCCGTATCTAGCTGAAATTAGCCGCATATTCGGTTCCTGGAGGAATTGACATGGCAAGCATCCGTACCGCTCGTGCCTTCGCCGCTCTTGCCGCCCTGCCACTCGCTGTCGCCCTCTCCGGTGGTGTCGCAGCGGCCGACAACGGCTCCTTCGCGAACGACGGATCGAACGCGGCGGTGGGGACGGTCGGCGGTAGCGGCGTCGGTGGGAACAACTTGGGCAACTCGTCGACCTCGCAACAACAGGCGGTCGGGCCCGGCGCCTCGAACCAGAGCAACTCGGCACAGTCGGACGGCTCGGGCATCACGGTGATCAACCAGGCCAACCAGGACTACGCGGTGAACTTCTCCCCGTTCCTCTGGTGAGCCGCAGCCCGGGGGCCCGCTGGGGTGCAGGTCCACGGTGAGGTGAGCACGGTCCGCGCGGCGGCACTCCGGTGCCGCCGCGCGGACCTGTGCGCGGTGGCGACGCGGTGAGCGTGGTCGGTGGGTGGTGCTCGTCGCGGCCGGGACGCTGGTCACGGCCGGTACGGGCATGACCGCCTCGGCGCTGACGCCAGGTCCGGACGACCTGGGGCGGACCGCGCCGCCCCGGCCGTGCGGGCGCGCGCGTGGGTGCCGGCCCGCCGGTGCCCGGCTCAGGGGCGGACCCTGAGGTGGACGGCCGGCCCCTCCACCTTCAGGAGGTGCGGCCCGCCCCGCCCCTACAACCTGAGGCGGACGCCGCTTCGGGACCTGGGGCCGATCCCCTCGCACGCGCCCGCTCCTAGCGTGGGGGTATGACCACGCCAGTCTGCACCGGCGCCTCCAGGGCAGTCGCTGCCACCGCCGGACACCCGACCTCTTCGCCCTACGCGTCGTTCTCCTCGTACGTACGGGCGCGGGGGCCCGTACTGCTGCGGACGGCCCGCTCGCTCACCGCGAACCCGAGCGACGCGGAGGATCTGCTGCAGACAGCGCTCACCAAGACGTACGTCGCGTGGGAGCGGATCGAGGATCACCGGGCAGTGGACGGCTATGTCCGCCGGGCACTGGTGAACACGCGTACCTCGCAGTGGCGCAAGCGCAAGGTCGACGAGTTCGCCTGCGGGGAACTGCCCGAGCAGGGGTCCGCACCGGTTCCCGACCCCGCCGAGCAGCAGTCCCTGCACGACGCGATGTGGCGGGCCGTCCTCAAGCTCCCCGACCGCCAGCGGGCCATGGTCGTCCTGCGTTATTACGAGGACCTCAGCGAGGCCCAGACGGCCGAGGTGCTCGGGGTGTCCATCGGGACGGTCAAGAGCGCGGTGTCACGGGCTCTCGGCAAACTGCGCGAGGACCCGGAGCTGACCCCGGTCCGGTAGAGAGCACGCCTGATCTGGGTCCGGTAGTGAGCGCACCCGCCCCCGGTCCGGCAGGGAGCACGCCCGGTCTCGTCCCGGTAGACAGCGGGCCCGCCCCCCGTCCGGGGCAACCCGCCCTCGGCCCGGCAGGGCGGCTGGTCGCGAGACGGGCGATGTCGTCCGGCGGCAGCGATTTGTAGGCGCCCGCTAGTGACATACCGCTTGGTATGTGCGCAGAATCAGCGCATCATTACCGCCGCGTAGCGCCCAACGGGAGGACGCCGTGCTCAGCACCATGCAGGACGTACCGCTGACTGTCACCCGCATCCTGACCCATGGGATGACGATCCACGGGAGGTCACAGGTCACGACCTGGACCGGCGAACCCGAGCCGCATCGACGCTCCTTCGCCGAGATCGGCGGGCGCGCCGCGCAGCTGGCCAACGCCCTGCGCGACGAGCTCGGCGTCGACGGCGACCAGAGGGTCGCGACCCTCTGTTGGAACAACGCCGAGCACGTCGAGGCGTATCTGGCGATCCCCTCCATGGGTGCCGTACTGCACACGCTCAACCTCCGGCTCCCGGCCGAACAGCTGGCCTGGATCGTCAACCACGCCGACGACAAGGTCGTCATCGCCAACGGTTCACTGCTGCCGCTGCTCGTACCGCTGCTCCCCCACCTGCCGTCCATCGAGCACGTGGTGGTGTCGGGCCCGGGTGACCGCTCCGGGCTCAGCGGGATCGCGCCGCGCGTGCACGAGTACGAGGAGCTGCTGGCGGGCCGGCCCACCACGTACGACTGGCCCGAGCTGGACGAACGCCAGGCCGCCGCCATGTGTTACACCTCCGGCACCACGGGCGACCCCAAGGGTGTCGTCTACTCCCACCGCTCCATCTACCTGCACTCCATGCAGGTCAACATGACCGAGTCGATGGGGCTGACGGACCGGGACACCACTTTGATGGTCGTGCCCCAATTCCATGTGAATGCCTGGGGCCTGCCGCACGCGGCGTTCATGACGGGCGTCAACATGCTCATGCCGGACCGCTTCCTCCAGCCCGCCCCACTCGCCGACATGATCGAGCGCGAGAAGCCGACCCACGCCGCCGCCGTCCCCACCATCTGGCACGGACTGCTCGCCGAGGTCACCGCCAACCCGCGCGACCTCTCGTCCCTGGCCAACGTCACCATCGGCGGCGCCGCCTGCCCGCCCTCCCTCATGGAGGCGTACGACAAGCTGGGCGTCCGCCTCTGCCACGCCTGGGGTATGACGGAGACCTCCCCGCTCGGCACCATGGCCAATCCGCCCGCCGGACTCAGCGAGGAGGAGCAGTGGCCGTACCGCATCACGCAGGGCCGCTTCCCGGCCGGGGTCGAGGCACGCCTGGCCGGCACCGCCGGCGAGCACCTGCCCTGGGACGGTACGTCGGCGGGTGAGCTGGAGGTCCGCGGGCCCTGGATCGCCGGTGCGTACTACGGCGGTCCGGGCGGCGATCTGCGGCCAGAGGACAAGTTCACCGAGGACGGCTGGCTGAAGACCGGTGACGTCGGTGTGATCAGCGCGGACGGTTTCCTCACCCTGACCGACCGGGCCAAGGACGTCATCAAGTCAGGCGGTGAGTGGATCAGCAGCGTGGACCTGGAGAACGCCCTGATGGCGCACCCGGACGTGGCAGAGGCCGCGGTCGTGGCCGTCCCCGACGAGAAGTGGGGCGAGCGCCCGCTCGCCACGGTGGTCCTCAAGGAGGGCGCGACCGCCGACTACGCCGCGCTCAGGGAGTTCCTCGCGCAGTCGGTCGCCAGGTGGCAGCTGCCGGAGCGCTGGTCGGTCATCCCGGCGGTCCCGAAGACGAGCGTCGGAAAGTTCGACAAGAAGGTAATCCGAAGGCAGTACGCGGACGGCGAGCTGGACGTCACCCAGCTCTGACCCGGCACGACGATGAGGGCGGTACGGGACTTCCCGTACCGCCCTCCCCGTACGCGCCGGCCGCAGCCACGCGCGTCAGTTGGTGCCTATCTTCGCCAGCAGGTCGACGATGCGGGACTGCACCTCGTCGCTGGTGGAGCGCTCGGCCAGGAAGAGGACGGTTTCGCCCGAGCCGAGTCCGGACAGCTCCGACTCGTGCAGACCGATCGAGGTGTAGACGACCAGCGGCGTGCGGTTCAACTGCCCGTTCGCCCGCAGCCAGTCGATGATCCCGGCGCGTCGGCGGCGTACCTGCATCAGGTCCATCACCACCAGGTTCGGCCGCATCCGGGTGGCGAGCTCGACCGCGTCACTGTCGGTCGCCGCCCTCGCGACCTGCATCCCGCGGCGCTCCAGCGTCTCCGTCAGAGCCACCGCGATCTCCTCGTGCTCCTCGATGACGAGGACCCGCGGGGGATGCTGCTCGCTGTCGCGGGGAGCGAGCGCCTTGAGGAGTACGGCGGGGTCGGCGCCGTACGCGGCCTCGCGGGTCGCCTGTCCGAGCCCCGCCGTCACCAGGACGGGTACCTCGGCGGCGACCGCCGCCTGACGCAGTGACTGCAGGGCCGTCCGGGTGATCGGGCCGGTCAGCGGGTCCACGAAGAGCGCGGCGGGGAACGCGGCGATCTGGGCGTCGACCTCTTCGCGGGAGTGCACGATCACGGGGCGGTAGCCGCGGTCGCTCAACGCCTGCTGGGTGGAGACGTCGGGCGCGGGCCAGACGAGCAGCCGTCGCGGGTTGTCCAGCGGCTCCGGGGGCAGCTCGTCGTCGACGGGGCGGGGCTGCGGCCGGTTGGCCACCTCGACCGCGCCGCCGGGGCCGTCCAGCGGCTCCGGCCCTTCGGCGGCGCTCCGGTCGGGCGCCCCTATGGCGTACGCGCGCCCTGCGGCCACCGGCGCCGACAGCAGCGAGGCGGGCCCTGGGGTCTTCGCACCGGCCTGCGTACCCGACTGGTCGGGCTCGGCCGGGGCCTCACCGGACTGCGGGGGTACGGGCGGTGCCGAGGGCTCGGCCTCGGGAGGGGCGGCCAGCTTGCGCCGCCGTCCGGCCCCGCCGAGGCTCTGGTTCTGCTGGTTCTGCTGGTGTGCGAGGTGCTGTGCGAACGGCACGTTCTGCCCCAGCGTCCGCACGCTGAACGCACGGCCCTGGGTGGAGTCCGGGGACGGAGGCACCGGCGCTTCGGCGGGCAACGGCCGACGCGGGACGTCCTGCGCAGGAGCCGCGTGGCCGGCGGGCGGCGCTCCCTGCGGGGGCGCCGGTGCGGGACCGGGAGCGGCCCCCGTGGTGTGCGTGGTCCGGCCGGGTCCCGCCCATGCCTCGCTCTCGGGCCCGGCGGTGTCGCCCGCAAGTGCCGCCAGGCCCTGCCCCGAGGTGCCGCCCTGGCTCCAGCCGGGCGGTGTGGCGTCGGCCGGCCCCTCCGGTGCGACGGGAGGGCGGGCCCGGCGGCGGCCGGACGGTACGGGGTGCGCCTGCGGCGGGGTGTGGTCGTCGTCGGGCGCGGTCCGTACGGCGTCGTGGCGCTCCGGCGCTGCCGGTGCCGCCGTCCCGGCCCCGGTCCCGGTTTCGGTCACGGGAGGTACCCGGTCCGCGTCGGCGGGCGGCAGCGCGAACGCGGTACGCGGCCCGGTCGGCTCCGCCTGGGCGGCCCGCTCCTGGGCAGCCGAGAGCGCGCGCCGCGCCCTGCGGCCGCCGGGCTGCGAGCCCTGCGTCTCGCCGCCCGGGGCGTGGTCGGGGGACGTCGGCGACGCCTGGGGCGGGTGGGGTGGGGCGAGCGCCGGGAGAGCCGGCTGCGGCTCCCCGTCCCGTCGTGCCCGGCGGCCCGTCGGTCCGGCCGGCATCTGCCCGCCCGAGGGCACGCCCTGCGGTGGCACGGTCCTCCCCAGCTGGGGACGGGGCTGTGCGCCCTCGGCAGCGGTGACGACCGATCCCTCGGAAGGAGCGGGGAAGGCGGACGGGACCTGACCTGCGGAAGGAACCTGAGCCGCGGAAGGAGCGGCGGGCAACGCAAGTGCCTGGCCCGGGCCCTGCCCCTGCCGGGCAGCCCCTTGCGGACTCTGCGGCCCCTGAGACCTCTGCGGCCCCTGAAGGCCGTGAGCCCCGTGCGCCCCTTCGCCGTGAGCCCTCTCCGGAAGTTCCACCGCGCCCGTCTCCGCCGGGCTGGGGCGTCCGCGCCTGCGGCCGGAGCCACCGTTCGGCGTACCGGTGCCCGGTTCCGCGAGCGGCTGCTCCTCGACAGAGCCCGGAGCGCCCGGAGCGGACTCCGCCGCCTCGCGCCGCGCCCTGCGCCGCCCGGTGGGCTCCGCCGCATCGGTCTCCGGGGCCGCCGCGCCGCCCTCAGGACTGTCAAGGAACGCGTCGGTCGACGACCTGCGCGCCCTGCGCCGACCGCCACTCGTGCCGCCCTCGTCCTGCGGAGGGGCCTCCTGAGCCGGGACGGCCTCCTGGAGCGCCGGTAGGGTCTCCACCTGCGGGGGCGGGAGCGCGACGGTGCCGGAACCGGCTCCGAGCGGTACCTCCAGTACGTACGCGCTACCGCTCATCCCCGGCATCTCGTGCGTCTGGAGCACGCCGCCGTGCGCCCGGACGATCCCGCGCACGATCGGCTCGTGCACCGGGTCGCCCCCGGCGAACGGCCCGCGCACCTCGATGCGTACGACCTCACCGCGCTGCGCCGCCGCCACGACGACCGTCGAATCGACGTAACCACCGCCGGGCACCAGCCGGGTCTTGCCCGTCGAGTCGACTCCGGCCACGTCCGCGACCAGGTGGGCGAGTGCCGTCGCCAGCCGCCCCGGGTCCACCTCGGCCTCGATCGGCGGAGCGTGCACCGCGAACTGCGCGCGCCCCGGCCCGATCAGCTCCACGGCGCCGTCGATACCGGCCGCCACGACCCCGTCCAGCAGGACGGGGACCTTGGTGAGGCCCTCCGCGCCCGCGTCGAGACGCTGGAATCCCAGCACGTTGTCGACGAGGGTCGTCATCCGGGCGTACCCCGCGGCCAGATGGTGCAGGATCTGGTTGGCCTCCGGCCACAGCTGGCCGGCCGGGTCGGCGGCGAGCGTGGACAGCTCCCCGCGCAGCTCCTCCAGCGGGCCGCGCAGCGACTCGCCCAGCACGGCGGTCAGCTGGCCGTGCCGGGCGCCGAGGCCGGCCAGGAGATCGGTCTGCTTCTCCAGCTCGGAGGCGTACCGCTCGGTGCGGTCGGCGAGTTCGGCCGCGTGCCGCTCGGTCAGCTCCGCGATCTCCGCGGCGTGGGCCTCGGTGAGGCGGGCGACCTCGGCGGTGTGGCTCCCGGTCAGTTCGGCGACCTCGGCCGTGTGCTGCTCGGTGAGCTCCTCGTACGGCCTGCGGTCGGTGAACGTCATCACCGCGCCGACCAGCTGGTCCCCGTCCCTGACGGGCGCGGTCGTCAGGTCGACCGGCACCTGCGCACCGCTCCTGGACCACAGCACCTGTCCGCGCACCCGGTGCTTGCGCCCGGACTTGAGGGTGTCGGCGAGGGGGGAGTCCTCGTACGGGAAGGGCTCGCCCTCCGCGCGTGAGTGCAGGACCAGCGGGTGCAGCTCCTTGCCGCCCAGGTCGCTGGCACGGAATCCCAGTATCTGCGCGGCGGCAGGATTGACGAGGACGACTCGGCCGTCCGTGTCCGTCCCCACGACACCCTCGGACGCGGCCCGCAGGATCATCTCGGTCTGGCGCTGCGAACGGGCCAGCTCGGCCTCGGTGTCGACGGTGCCCGACAGATCGCGTACGACCAGCATCAGCAGCTCGTCGCCGGTGTAGCTGGAGTGGATGTCGTTGTACCCGGCCTGGCCGCTGTCCAGGCTCGCGCTGGTGATCTCCGCCGGGAACTCGATGCCGTCGGTACGCCGCGCGGTCATCCGCGTCGGCTTGGTCCTGCCCTGCTCGTCCGCAGCCTCCGGCCGGCGCATCGACCCGGGGATCAGCTTGGAGTCGAACTCCGGAAGCAGATCGAGCAGTCCGCGCCCGACGAGCGCGGTGCCCGGGGTCTCGAACATTTCGAGGGCGATGGTGTTGGCGTTGACGACCGTACCGTTGCAATTGACGAGCAGAAGCCCGTCCGGGAGGGCGTCGAGTATGGCTGCGAGGCGAGCAGCGCCTCGGGATGGCCTGCTGCTCACGACGACGCTTCCTCCCTTATTACCGCACCTTGCCGACAGCGGGCCCCATCCTGCCCCTCGGGCCTCAGGCTGTCACTGAAGGAGTCTAAAGGCAGGGGAGCGCGGCAGGGCGGCCTATGAGGGGGAGCTCTCACCAAGGTTCTGTGCGAGCGGTGTACGCCGGGGGCGTGAACTGTGACCGTCCGCGCACCGTGTGACGTGCGCGGACGCCAGGCGTCGGGGGTGGCCGGAGGACCGTCAGACGGTGGGCACGACGGGAACCAGGTTGTTCCACCGGGAGATCTCGCAGCCGTTCACCCGGTTCAGATGAGCGGAGAAGTGCTTCCCCTGCCAGGTGCCGACGATCCGGGCGGTGGCGGGTCCGCCGTGGATCTGCGTGCACATGGCGCCAGCGGGCGTCGGCAGGAACGGGTTCTCGTCGGCCGCCCTCGCCTTGGCCAGACGGTCGCAGGCGGCCTGGGCCTTCGCGTGGGTGCCACCGGCCCGGTCGGTACCGCACACGAGCTCGAAGGTCCCGTCGGCCGCCCGGTCCCCGGAGTCCGTGACGGTCACGGTCATCCGCATCGTGGCGTCCTGGCTGCCCGTGTCACCGCCCTCCTGCGGGGCCCACGGGCCCTGCGGGCTGTCCAGGAACAGGGGTACCGGCAGCAGCGGTACGGGGGCCGGGGCCGCGACCGCCGCCGGCGCGGCGGCGGTGGACAGGGCGACGAGTGAGACGGCGGCGGTGACGGCGAGGCGACGCAGCATGCGGGGCTCCTGTGCTCGGGACACGACGGACGATGGACGGGGGCGGTGCCCCCGCTCTCTCTAACGCTCCGCACGCCGCGACGATGCGCAACCGCAGTGATGCTTTGCTCTGGCAGCCGCCTGCCTAGTACGGTGGGCGGCGATTGGTGACAGCGCGCTCGTCTGTGTCATCATCTGCAACGCACCACTCGCGCTCGCGCGGGGTGTGCTGGAGGCGTCGCCTAGTCCGGTCTATGGCGCCGCACTGCTAATGCGGTTTGGGTCTTACAGCCCATCGAGGGTTCAAATCCCTCCGCCTCCGCTCCCACCCGAAGCCCCGTGCCCAGGCACGGGGCTTCGGTCGTTCCGGGAGGGCTTTGGGAGGGCTCCGGGAGGGCCCTGGGAGGGTGTTTCCGCAGCTCAGGGCGGATGGAGCCAATGGATTTCGCGTGACGGCGCAGGTCATGTAATGTTGTTCTCGCAACGCCGACAGGGCAGAAAAGCCCCGGAGGCGAGCCGGAGGATCACACCAACGGCAGGCACTCGTAGCTTAACGGATAGAGCATCTGACTACGGATCAGAAGGTTGCAGGTTCGAATCCTGCCGAGTGCACAGCAGGCGAAAGACCCCCAGGAGAAGTCCTGGGGGTCTTTCGCGTTAGTGGGCCGCGAGGGCGTCGGCGCTGGGCCACTCGGAGGTGACGCCCGAGGCGCACGACATCCTCAGCGGCGGCTTGCTTGTCGCCGGGGCCCGTCACCATGGCCGCGGCGCCGATGGCCCCCAGGCGTGGCAGGGAGGTCTCGAACCGGGCCACGTCGTTCACGGGCAGCAGCGCCACGGTCCGGACTCCGGCTCTCGCGTCGGTCAGTGGTCCGTGCCGTCGTACGTCTGGTTGGTCTGTTCGATCCGCGCGGGCCGACCGGGCGGGGTGACCGCCTCGGCCACCGTCATGCGGTGTCTCCCTGGAGGCGCAGCGTGATCCAGTGGTCCGTTTCGCCGGGCGGCAGACGGGGCTCCGTCTCGACGAAGCCGTGCTTGTGGGCGAAGCGGAGGCCGTCCTGGTCCGAGGCCAGGACCACGGTCTCGACCACCTGGGCGCCGAGGGTGTGGGCGCGTTTCAGGGAGCGTTCGCAGAGTTCGGTGCCGAAGCCCCGGCGGCGGTGGGTGGGGAGGACGCGGGCGATGACGGTCGCGGTGAAGGTGTCGTCCGACGGGGGGCGGACGGTGGAGCAGCCCACGAGGACGTCGCCGAGGTAGGCGACCTCCAGGTAGTCGTGCGGGGCGCGCGCCCGTACCTCGTCGAGCGACAGGGGGTGGTCCGGGAGGATCAGGTTGTGGGCGTGCTGCCAGTCCTTGAGCATGGCGTCGCCTACGGGCTGTTCGATACGGAGGCCGGTCATCACTCCAGAGTGCCCCATCCGTGACGCCCGTACCGTGGGTGCGCTGATGTTTCTGCGGAGTGCGGGGGTTGGGCGTGGGATGGCGTTGCACCGGTCTGCGGTGGCCCGATGACCGGCCCGAGCTGGGGTGGCGCAAGGACGGCGTGCCCGGTGCGCGGCGGGCGAGTCGCCTCGTGTACGGGCAGGAGATCGGGTTCCGGGCCGTCGGGGAGCGGCGCTGTGCCGGGGCCCGGGGCAACGTCTGTCCGGTGGACGCCGTGGTGCCGGCGCGCGGTACGGGGGCGCGGTGTCCGGAGTGCGCGCGGCTGGACCGGGCTCATTCGGTCGCGGCCGACACGATCGCCGACGACCCGCGGACGTACCGCGTCTATCTGGCGTGGTTCGGGCCCGGGATGGTCAAGGTCGGGATCACCGCCGAGGAGCGGGGTGCGGCACGGCTGCGGGAGCAGGGGGCCGTGGTGTTCAGCTGGCTGGGGCGCGGGCCGCTGATGGCCGCGCGCCGGACGGAGGAGCTGCTGCGGGCCGCGCTCGGGGTACCGGACCGGATTCCGTACGCCAGGAAGAGGGTGGTGCGGGCGGCGCTGCCGGGAGTGGGGGAGCGGACCGGCGAGGTGGCCGAGTGGTACGGGCGGGCCGCGGCGCTCGAAGGGGGCGGGTGGCCGGAGTCGTTGGAGCGGCTGCCGTTCGAGGCCGTCGACCACGGTGCGGTGTTCGGGTTCGGCGGGGCGGTCGAGGTGGCCCGGGCGGTGACCGGGCTGGTCGACGGGGGTGTGGTGGCCGGGCGGCTGGTGGCCGCCGCGGGGCCGGATCTGCATCTGGAGAGCGGGGCCGGGGGTGTCGTGGTGCTGGACACGCGGCTGGTCACCGGGTGGGAGCTCAGGGCGGCCGACGCGGGGGCGGGGGTGTCGGTGCCGGTCGTTGACATCGGCGGGGGCGGGGTGCAGGGCGGGTTGTTCTGAGCGGGTCGGCAGGGGCCCCGGGTAAAGGACGTCGCAGGGGTGGGGGAAGGGTGCCGTGGGGAGGGCGTCGAGGAGGGGCCCGGGTGTTCACGTCACAACCGGTCCTGTTCCGGTGAGGCGGGGAGAGCCGGGGGATGCCGGTGGTTTCTCAGGGGATTCACAGGAACGGCCAAGAGCTCTCTCACGGGCGTCTCCCAGGGTGGGCGCATGACGATGACGACCTCGCCCCAGGGGCGTACCGAACTCCTCAGGCCGGACCGCGGTCCCGTCCGCGTACTCGTGGTGGACGACGAGGCTCCGCTCGCCGAGCTGCTCTCCATGGCCCTGCGGTACGAGGGCTGGGAGGTGCGCAGTGCGGGGGACGGCGCGGGGGCCGTGCGCGCGGCGCGCGACTTCCGGCCGGACGCGGTCGTCCTCGACGTGATGCTGCCCGACACGGACGGTCTCGCCGTCCTCGGCCGGATACGCCGGGAGCTCTCCGACGTGCCGGTGCTGTTCCTGACGGCGCGCGACTCGGTCGAGGACCGCATCGCGGGGCTCACCGCGGGGGGCGACGACTACGTCACCAAGCCGTTCTCCCTGGAGGAGGTCGTGGCGCGGCTGCGCGGACTGATCCGCCGGTCCGGTACGGCCGTGGCGGCGCGCGGGGACTCCGCGCTCGTCGTCGGTGACCTGGTGCTCGACGAGGACGGTCACGAGGTCGCCAGGGGCGGGCAGTCGATCCATCTCACGGCCACCGAGTTCGAGCTGCTCCGCTTCCTCATGCGCAACCCGCGCCGGGTGCTGAGCAAGCCCCAGATCCTCGACCGGGTGTGGAACTACGACTTCGGGGGCCAGGCCAATGTCGTCGAGCTCTACATCTCCTACCTCCGCAAGAAGATCGACGCGGGGCGCTCGCCGATGATCCACACCCGGCGCGGGGCCGGGTATCTGATCAAGCCCGGTGAGTAGGCGGGCAGGGCGGCCGTGGACGCTGCGGAGGCGGCTCGTCGTGTCCGCCGTGTCGCTCATCGCGGTCGTGGCGGCGGTCATCGGCAAGGTGACCGCCCTCGTGTTCCGGAGCCATATGTACGGCAAGCTGCACGACCAGCTGCGCTCCACCGCCGAACCAGTACTGCACCGTGGCCCTGGCCCCCTGCCTCGCGGCGCTCGTCGGTAGGGGCGTCACGGTGCTGCGGGTCTGCTCCTCGTCTCCCGGCGCCCCCGAACTCCTCCGAGCAGGTCACCGCCGGCAGCGCGACCCTCCACGCCCTCACCCGGCCGGTGGCCGGGGCGCGGTAACCGGGCGGAGCACAGGCCGGCAAGCCTCCAGGGCGGTGGTCGCGAAATGGACTTGTACGGCGTAGAAGAGGTGCCTTACGGTGTACGACGCCAAGCACTCCCATACACCGTACGAGTAGCGACGGAGCTCAAGGAGCCCTCCATGACGGCGACCACCGCCGAGCCGAACGACCTCGCCCCCCAGGGGCACCCGCAGCGCTGGCTGATCCTCGGCGTCATCTGTCTGGCCCAGCTCACCGTGCTGCTCGACAACACCGTCCTGAACGTCGCCATCCCCTCCCTCACCACCGAGCTGGACGCCTCCACCGCCGATGTGCAGTGGATGATCAACGCCTACTCGCTCGTCCAGTCCGGTCTGCTCCTCACGGCTGGCAGCGCCGCCGACCGCTACGGCCGCAAGCGGATGCTGGTCGCCGGGCTCGTCCTCTTCGGCATCGGTTCGCTGGTGGCCGGCCTCGCGCAGTCCTCCGGCCAGCTCATCGCCGCCCGGGCCGGAATGGGCGTCGGCGGCGCGCTGCTGATCACCACCACCCTGGCCGTGGTGGTCCAGATCTTCGACGACACCGAGCGCGTCAAGGCGATCGGCCTCTGGTCGACCGTCAACTCGCTGGGCTTCGCGACCGGTCCGCTGATCGGCGGGATCATGCTCGACCACTTCTGGTGGGGAGCGATCTTCCTGATCAACATCCCGGTCGCGGTCATCGGTCTGATCGCGGTCCTGCGCCTCGTGCCGGAATCCAGGAACCCGCAGGGCGACCGGCCCGACCTGCTCGGCGCGCTGCTCTCCACCATCGGTATGACCGCCGTCGTGTACGCGATCATCTCCGGCCCGGAACACGGCTGGGCATCCGGTCAGGTCCTGCTCACCGCCTTCACCGGGGTCGCGGTGCTCACCGGGTTCGTGCTGTGGGAGCTCCACATCCCGTACCCGATGCTGGACATGCACTTCTTCCGGAACCAGAAGTTCATCGGGGCGGTCGCGGGTGCGATCCTGGTCGCCTTCGGGATGGGCGGCTCGCTCTTCCTGCTGACCCAGCACCTCCAGTTCGTGCTCGGATACGGGCCCCTGGAGGCCGGACTCCGTACGGCGCCGCTCGCGCTCACCGTGGTGGCGCTCAACCTCACGGGTCTGGGCGCCCGGCTCGTACCCAGGATGGGGACGCCCGCCACCATCGCGGCCGGGATGAGCCTGCTGGCCGCGGGACTCGGTGCCGTCGCGGTGTCGGGCAGCGGCGGGTACGGCGGAATGCTCCTCGGCCTGGTCGTCATGGGCGCGGGCATCTCGCTCGCGATGCCCGCCATGGCCAACGCCATCATGAGCGCCATCCCGCCCGAGAAGGCGGGAGTGGGCGCCGGGGTCAACGGCACGCTCGCCGAATTCGGCAACGGCCTCGGGGTCGCCGTGCTCGGCGCCGTACTGAACTCGCGCTTCGCCGCCCTGGTGCCGGCGGCCGTGGGAGCGGCCTCGCTGCCCGCCGCGCTCGCCGCGGCGGACGGTGAGGGCGAGCGGCAGCGCATCACGGACGCCTTCGCCGCGGGGCTGGAGACGAGCCAGCTGGTCGGCGCGGTGGCGGTGCTGGCGGGCGGGCTCCTCGCCGCGGCGCTGCTCAGGCGGGCCGAGCGGACCGAATCCGGGCCCGCGGGCCCTGCCGCCAAGGACCCGGCTGCGGCAGACTCGGCCGGAACAGCGGCATAGCATCGGAGGGGAGACGTACCGGACCGTGGCCGTCCGGTACGTACCCCACCGCCCCGGTCGGTGCCGTCCGGCAGAACGAGGAGAGTGCGCCATGGTGTCCGCGGCCGACCGCGTGAACAACCCCGCACGGACCAGTGTGTGGCTGGACCGCCGGACGCCTTCGCGTGCCCGGAGGTCCGAGTCGCCCGTGGGTCTGGACCGGGACAGGATCACCGCGGCGACGGTGCGGCTGCTGGACGCGGAGGGCCTCGCCAAGTTCTCCATGCGCCGTCTCGCGGCGGAGCTGGACGTCACCGCGATGTCCCTCTACTGGTACGTCGACACCAAGGACGACCTGCTGGAACTGGCGATGGACTCGGTCTTCGCCGAGATCGTGCCCCCCGCCGAGGACACGGACTGGCGCGACCGGCTGCGCGGGATGGCCCGCGGTTACCGCGAACTGATTGTCCGTCACATCTGGGTGTCGCCGCTGGCCGGCCACTTCCTCAACATCGGCCCGCACGCCATGCTCTTCTCGTACGCCGTCCAGGACATCATCCGCGCCACCGGGCTGCCGATGAAGCACCAGACCGGCGCCCTGGCCGCCGCCTTCCACTTCGTGTACGGATTCAGCACCATCGAGGGCCACTTCGTGGACCGGTGCAGGGAAGCGGGGCTCAGCCAGGACGAGTACTTCCAGCAGGCGATGGGCACGATCGAGGCCGAGCCGCACCTCAAGGAGTTCGCCGAGTCCTCCCTGAAGGTGATGGAGGCACGCGGCGGCGACACGGTCGGCGAGATGCGCGAGCGGGACTTCGTCTTCGCGCTGGACCTGGTGGTCGCGGGCATCGAGGCGATGTGCGCCAGGGCGGGCGTCCGGGCCCGGTAGCCCTGCCCTCGGCTCGGCGGACTCGGCTCGGCGGCCCGCCCTCAGTAGCCCCGGGACACGTCCACGGCGAGCGCCGGTCTCCTGCCCGCGCGCAGCTCGTCCCAGCACGCCCCGAAGTCCGCGACGACGTCCGCGTCGGCCGTGATCCCGGCTGAGTGCGACGTGATCACCGTACGGGGGAGGCGCCAGCAGCCGTCGTCGGGCGCCGGGGGCTCGCGCGGAAGCACGTCCAGGACGGCCCGCCGCACGGTCCCGGCGTGCAGCGCCGCCCCCAGCGCCGCCAGGTCCACGGTCGCCCCCCGCCCCACGTTGACGAAGCTCGCACCCCGCACGGCCGAGAAGCGGCGCGCACCGAAGTACCCCCGGGTCGCGTCGGTCAGCGGCAGTGCGGCGACCACCCAGCGCGCCGCGCCCAGTTCCTCCGTCTCCGCGTCCGCCCCGATCACCAGGTCGAAGCCCGGCGGCGGTACGGGACGCGGGGTCCGGGCCACGCCCACCGTCCGGATACCGCACCCCCGCAGCAGACCGGCGACCACGGAGCCGATGCGCCCGGTTCCGTAGATCAGGGCGGTCCGGCCCGCGACCGGTTCGCAGGGGAGGCGCCGCCATTCGGCGCGCGCGTGCTGTGCGGTGAACTCGGAAACGGACTGGCATTCGGCGAGCACCCAGGCCAGGACGTACTGGGCGATCCGCTCGCCCATGCGGCCCACCGTGCGGGTGAGCAGGGCGTCCGGCGGCCACGGCCCCGAGTCGAGCAGCGCGTCCGTACCGGCGTTGACGCTGTGGAACCACACGAGCCGTCCGGTGCGCAGCGCCTCCGGCAGCGAGGCGCCGACGTGGAGGTACGGCCCGTCGGGCGCGTTCCCCGGCGCCCGCTCCCCCGCCCTCCCGGTGATCCGCTCCAGCTCCCGGACCACGGGCTCGCCTACGTCGGGCGCGACCAGGAGCCGGGCCCGCGCGAGCAGTTCGGGGGCGGGCGGTGCGGGCGGGGGGCCTGGCATCGGGGGCGTCAGCTGCCGGGAGCCAGGTGGGCCGGGAAGCCACCGGTGGAGAGGGGGCCCCAGCGCTCCGGTGTGATCCGGATGATGGACTTGCCCTGCTTGAGCATGGCCGCCCGGTACTCGTCCCAGTCCGGGTGCTCGCCTGAGATGTTCCGGAAGTACTCGACGAGCGGTTCGACCGAATCCGGCGCGTCGATCACCTCGGCCGAACCGTCGATCTGGACCCAGGGCCCGTTCCAGTCGTCGGACAGGACGATCACGCTCACCCGCTCGTCCCGCTTGGCGTTACGGGTCTTCGCACGCTCCGGATACGTCGAGACCACGATCCGGCCCGCGTCGTCCACGCCGCAGGTGAGCGGGGAGCCCTGGGGCGGCCGTCGGACCGGGTGGTCAGGAGGATCGCCCGGTGCCGGGGCCGCACGAACGCCAGCAGCTCGTCGAGCTCCACGGCGGTGTTGGTCGCGATGTGGGGTGCCATACCCCGACCCTACGACGCTCCCGAATCGCTACGACGGCAGGGACTCGCCCTGCACCGTCTGGATGTCGAGTTCCACGCGGAGCGTCGTACCGATCGCCGAGATCCCGGCCCGCACCACCTGGTTGTAGTTCATGGCGAAGTCCTCGCGGCGCAGTTCGGCCGTGGCGTGGAAGGCCGCGCGGGTGCCGCCCCAGGGGTCGGGGCCCGTGCCCAGATAGCTGAGGTCGAGGTCCACGGCGCGCGTCACACCGTGCAGGGTGAGCTCCCCGTGGACCGTCCAGCGGTCGGGACCCGCGGGGGTGAGCCCGCTGGAGCGGTACGTGATCTCCGGGTAGCGGTCGGCGTCCAGGAAGTCGGCGGACCGCAGGTGGTTGTCCCGCATGCTGTTGCCGGTGTCGATGCCGGACGCGGCGATGACCGCCTCCACCCGGGAGCGTTCGACGTCCGGCGCGATCTCGATCCGGCCGGAGAAGTCGCTGAACCGGCCGTGCACGCTGGAGATCCCCAGGTGCTGTGCGACCGCGCCCACCGAGGAGTGCGCCGGGTCCAGTGACCAGACGCCGGGGGGCGGCAGCTCCGCCCCACCCTGCCGGGCGATCACGACCGTGCCCGCGTCGATCCGGCCGCCGGCCGTGACGAGCGCGCTGGAGGCGGCGGGGGCGTACCCGACCGCCGTCACGATCACGGTGTACGCGCCGGCCCGCAGATGGTCGTCGGCGCGGACCGTCCCGTCCTCGTCGGCGTCGGCGCGCAGCACCTGTGTGCCGGTCATGTCGGTGACCGTCACGACCGCGTGCTGGACCGCCCAGCCGTCCCGTGTGCGTACCTGTGCGCGAAGTGCCATCCCGTATCTCTCTTCTCGCTCCATGACCCGGGGGTCGAATGAGTCGGGCCCCGGGGGCGGGTGCGGCAGGCCGTCCCCTGCCTGCCGTACCCGCCCCGGGGCCGTTTCCACCGGCCGGGACAGCCTCTCCGCTCGAAGTGCCGTCCCGCCAGAGGTCTTTGCTACCCAGGGTGAACCGGGTCACCCTGGTGACATGGTCACTCGCCTGGGTGGGCGAGCTCGATGTCGTGGCCGTCGACCCCGTGACCGGCCACGGTCAGGGAGCCGGCCACCGGCGGGTATCCGGTCGCGATGACCGAGTACTCGCCCGCGTCCAGGTCGGTGAAGGCGTACGCCCCGTCCTCCCCGGTCCTCGCGGTGGCGACCACGTTGCCGGCCGCGTCGATCAGCGTCACGCGGGCGTCGTCGAGCGGGGTACGGGCGGACCCGGCCCGCACGACGCCCCGCACCAGCGCGCCGGCCCGCAGCGCCGCCTCGACCCGGGTGACACCCTGGCCGCCGACCTCGACGGGCAGCGCCATCGGACGGAAACCGGCGGCGTTCAGCGCGACGGTCACCGCGCCGGGGACCAGCTCACCGAAGGTGAACTCGCCCGCCTCGCCGGACCTGCCGGTCGCCAGCACGTCACCGCGCACATCGGTCACCACGACCATCGCGCCCTCGACCGGAGCCCCGGTCTCCTCGGCCCGCACGGTCCCGGTGAGACCGCTCGTACCGACGAGCAGGACGTCGTAGGCCACCGGCCCGTCGCCGACGACCACCGTCGACGCCTGCGGCTGGAAGCCGTCCGCGGACGCGATCAGGACGTACGAGCCCGCGCCCGGCGCGTCCAGTACGTAGCCGCCGTCGGCCTGGGCGACGGAGCGCCCCAGCTGCCGGCCGGCCGGTGAGATCAGCGTGACGGCCGCCCGGGCGACGGGCACGCCCTCGGCGCCGCGCACCACACCGCGTACCGCGGTACCGCGCACCGTCTCCACGGGCGCCTCGGAAGTGGCGGCCGAGGTGACCCCGGCGACGCCTCCGGCGACCTGGGACGCCTCGGTGACCTCGGTGGTCTCACCGGGGCCCGGGGTGTCGTTCGCCGCGTTCGTCTTCAGCGCGACCTCCTTGATGAAGAGCGTCACGATGAAGGCGACGAGCGCGGCCGGAGCGGCGTACAGGAAGACGTCACCGACGCCGTGCCCGTACGCGGCCTCCACGACCGTGCGGAACGGGACGGGCAGGGTGTCCAGGTCGGGGATGCCCCCGCCGCCGGTACCGCCGTGGCCCATGGCCGCGCCCTCGGGACCGAGGTCGGCCAGGCCGTCCTTGACGTAGTGGGTGACACGGTTCGCCATGACGGCGCCCAGCGCCGAGACGCCGATCGCCCCACCGAGCGAACGGAAGAACGTGACGACGGAGCTGGCCGAACCGAGGTCGGCGGGAGCGACCTGGTTCTGTGTGGCGAGCACCAGGTTCTGCATCATCATGCCGATACCGAGGCCCATCACGAACATGTAGACCGCGATGTGCCAGTACTCCGTGTCGTACCGGATGGTGCCCAGCATGCCGAGTCCGGCCGTGACCAGGAAGCCGCCGCTGACCAGCCACGCCTTCCAGCGGCCTGTCCTGGTGATGACCTGGCCGGACACGGTCGATGAGAGGAAGAGCCCCGCGATCATGGGGATCGTCATGACGCCGGACATCGTCGGCGACTCGTCGCGCGCCAGCTGGAAGTACTGGCTGAAGAAGACGGTGCCCACGAACATCGCGACACCGACGAACAGCGAGGCGACCGATGCCAGCGTGATGGTGCGGTTGCGGAAGAGGCGGAGCGGGATGATCGGCTCGCTCGCCCTGGACTCGACGAGCAGGAAGAGCCCGATGAGCACGACGGTGCCGCCGAGCATCGCGTACGTGGGTCCGGAGATCCAGTCGTACTTGTCGCCCGCGAAGGTCACCCAGAGCAGCAGCAGGGAGACGGCGGCGCTGATGAGGAAGGCGCCGGCCCAGTCGACCTTGACGTCACGCTTGACGACCGGCAGCTTCAGGGTCTTCTGGAGCACGACGAGCGCGATGACCGCGAACGGCACGCCCACGTAGAAGCACCAGCGCCAGCCCATCCAGCTGGTGTCGGTGATGACGCCGCCGAGCAGCGGACCGCCGACGGTGGCCACGGCGAAGACCGCGCCGAGGTAGCCGCTGTACCGGCCGCGCTCGCGCGGGGCGATCATCGCGGCCATCACGATCTGGGCGAGGGCGGAGAGACCGCCGACACCGATGCCCTGGACGACGCGGCAGGCGATCAGCATGCCGCTGCTGGTGGAGAGACCGGCGACGACCGATCCCGCGACGTAGATGACCAGTGCTATCTGGACCAGCAGCTTCTTGCTGAACAGGTCGGACAGCTTGCCCCACAGCGGGGTGGTGGCGGTCATGGCCAGCAGCGAGGCCGTCACGACCCAGGTGTACGCGCTCTGGCCGCCGCCGAGGTCGTTGATGATCTCGGGCAGGGCGTTGGAGACGACGGTGGACGACAGGATCGCGACGAACATGCCGAGCAGCAGTCCGGCCAGCGCTTCCATGATCTGCCGGTGTGTCATCGGCGTGCCGTCGGGAGCCGATGAGCCCCCGTGCTTGGCGTGGCCGCCCCGCACACCGGTGGGTGTGGTCGTAGCCATGGAGTTCCTTCTCTTTGCATCTGTTACAGGGGTGTACGGGTGTGCGAATCCTCGTAGTGCCGCGTGCGGCAGTCCCCGCCGTGTTTTCCGGGTGGGCACTCACCGGAGCCGCGACAGGCGAAGCTGTCACGCAGCCGGGCCAGCAGGGTGTTCAGCAGGCCGACGTCCTCGTCGGACCAGTCGATGAGTTTCTGGGCGAACACCTCGGTCGTCCGGTGGCTCAGCTCGCCGAGCTTGTCGCCTCCCGCCGGGGTCAGCCGCAGGATGCGGGAGCGCTTGTCGGCGGGGTCCGGACACCGTTCTATCCAGCCGCGTTCGGCCACATGAGCGACATGGCGGCTGGTCACCGACATGTCCACGGCCAGGAGCTCGGCCAGTCTGCTGATCCGCATCTCGCCGTGCTCCGCCAGGAGGGCCAGCACGGCGGCGGACCCGCCGGGGCACTCGGCGGGGAGGGTCCGGGCAAGTCCGCGCTTGACCGCGCCGACCGCGCTGAGCTGCCGGGCGAGCTCCTGGTAGTGACTCCGAGCGGCCACGGGCCCTCCTGACATCTCGGCGCCAACTAATTGCTTAGGGCAACCATAGAAGCCGATGGTTGCTACAGGCAAACGAAAGTGGGCTTGCAGAAGTAAAGGAAAACCCAAGCCTGCGTAGGGACCGGGTCAAACGCCCAGCGTGTGCCGCCGCCCTCCCCCGGCTGTGACGCCTGCCACTTCGCCGGGGGCCGGATCGCGTCTCCGAAAAGGCTTGGGCGCACTGGTGCGCCGACTGCCTTGAGGTACCCGGGGGTTGGGTGGTAACGCCGAGTTCGCTAGGGTCCTGCCCCATGGCACACAACCCCCACGCCCCTCAGCAGGGCCCCGAGGGCACCAGCGACCCGGCGGGCAGCACCCAGATGTTCCGCGCATTCGTCGACGAGGGCGAACCGCAGCGCCGGCAGCGGCCGGCCGCGACCTCGTCGGGACCGAGGGCCGGAGTGATCGCGGCCGTCGTCGCCGTGGTCATCATCCTCGGTGCGGTCGCCTGGCTCGCGCTCGGCTGACCGTTCGCCCCGTCCCCGCGTCCGTGGGCGTCGCTTCGGGGCATGACCCGATACGCCGGAAACCCGCCACGCCACGGAGTGATCTAGCCGGCTACGCGGCCTCCGAGGACCGGAGGACCTGGCCCTGGAGACGCCGCCGAAGATCGGCTTCCTCCGGCGTAGGCGGATCGTCCGGGTGCCGGATGCGGGCTCGGCGGGGGTGGGGAACGTCGTCGACGTCCTGGAGGTCGGCGAAGTCGGCGTGCGCCGCCGCGACCGCTTCGGGGTACGCCTCCCTCCTCTCGCGCTCGGCGAGCGCGCGGTAGATGCCGGCGACGGACGGGCTCCGGCCCGTGCGTTTGCCGGTGGGGATGATCAGGTCGGGCTGGATCTGCTCGACGGACTCGACGGACTCGACGTCCGCCTTCCGCCGCAGCCCGGTGTGCGGCATGTCGCCGGTGATGACGGGCAGCCGGCGTCTGCACCCGCAGCTCCTTGGTGAGCTTCGGCACCTTGGTGAAGCGTCCGGGGTGGTACGCGCTCGCGACCGCTCCGGAGCGCGAGCGGCACGGCGAGCCGGGGGCCGCCTTGCCCTTCGGGCACGGATGGCGTTCCACGGGATCGGCTTCCGACACGGTGAGCGAGGAAGGCTCGTGAGTGCCCGTCATGAGCCCGGATTTTGCACCACTCACGTCGCAGAGCTGCCCTCCCGGCACTCCTGAGTGAGAACAGCTTCCGCGAACCGATCAAGCTCTCGGCGATCCCCGCGCGGCCCCATGTGATCCTGCTCGGGCAAAGGGCCGTTGGTGAGAACTGCGGCTGCCGGAGGGTGTCGACATCAAGGCGACTGCGGTTGCCGCAGCCCTTGGAGGAGCAGTCCGATCAATCGGCGGGGGTCATAGCGGGGGTCGTCGTCGCGTCCGACGCAGAGGTTGCCGATGCCGCGCATCAGTTCGTAGGGCTGGATGCCGGGCCGGATCTCCCCGGCCTCGACTGCGGCGTCGAGCAGTTGGGCGCTCACAGGCAGCAGGCGGTCGATGAAGTAGGTGTGCAGCGCGGCGAAGCGGTCGCTGTCGGACTGCAGGGCGTCGGCCAGCCCGTGTTTGGTGACCAGGAAGTCGACGAAGAGGTCGATCCACTGACGCAGCGCGTCGAACGGAGAGTCCGAACTGTCCAGCAGGTTCGGGCCGGCCTCCGCGCACGCCTCGATCTGGTGGTGGTAGACGGCGGTGACGAGATCCGCCCGAGTCGGGAAGTGGCGGTAGATCGTGGCCATCCCGACGCCGGCCCGGGCCGCGATCTGGCGGATCGGCGCGTCGACGCCGGAGGCGACGAACACCTCGGCGGCAGCCGTGAGCACCGTCTGCTGGTTGCGCTGGGCGTCGGCGCGCTTGCTTCGGACCGCCTTCCCCGTGGGGCTCTCGGTGGGCATCACGTTCTTCCTTCCGGCGTCACTTGACAAAGCGGAGCGTTGTTCCGGATATTAAGTGGTGCAGCGCTCCTCTTAAAGGTTAGCCGAAGGGGCGCTCCTGTACGCCCTGTCTGCCGTCGGCCGGCCGAGACCGGTGGTGACAGACCCGACAGAAGAGGAAGCAGCACTCATGAGCACATCCGCCGCCACCGCAGACGCCCTGGGCTCGCCCGTCCCGGTCCTGTCCTACAGCCCGCTGGCGCTGTCCGTACCCGGACGTCCCGTGGACCTCGAGGTACGAGTCACCGCGCCCGAGAGCGGAACCGACCTGCCCGTCATCCTGCTCTCCCACGGCCACGGCCCCTCGAACAACCTCTCCTCGCTGAACGGCTACGCGCCGCTGGTCAACTTCTGGGCGGCGCACGGATTCGTCGTCATCCAGCCCACTCACCTCACCTCCAGGACGCTGGCCCACCTGGTCGCCGACGCCCCCGGAGCACCTTTCTTCTGGCGCTCGCGCGCCGAAGACATGCCGCACATCCTGGATCGGCTCGACGTGATCGAAAAGGCCGTGCCGCTGCTCGCCGGCCGTATGGACCACACCAGGGTCGCCGTCGCCGGACACTCTTTCGGCGGCTTCACCTCCAGCCTCCTGCTCGGCGCCCGGGTCACCGACCCCGAGACCGGGGAGGAAGTAAGCGTCATCGAGCCCCGGATCAAGGCGGGTGTGCTGCTGGCCGCGCCTGGCCGGGGCGATGTCATCAACGGACCCATGGGCAGCGCGCTGCCGGTCTTCGGGACCATCGACTTCTCCACGATGACCACGCCCGCGCTGGTCGTCGCCGGCGACGAGGACGACTCCCGGCACTTCACCGACATGGGGCCGGACTGGCACGCCGACCCCTACACCCTCGCCCCGAGCCCCAAGTCCCTGCTCACCCTGTTCGGCGCGGGGCACGCGCTCGGCGGAATCCCCGGATACGACGTGGCCGAGACCACGGACGAGAATCCCGAACGAGTCGCCGCGGTCGCGCGGCTCGCCTTGGCCTACCTGCGCACCGAGCTGTACCCCGGGGACTCCGCCTGGCAGGCGGCCTGCGACGCGCTGACGGCCGGTCCCAACCCGCTCGGACGGGTCGAATCCAAGTAGGTCCGTTCAGGTCAGCAGCACGGGATGCACGAACGTGGTGATGACGTACCGGCCGAAGGGGTCCTCAAGTCTCGGCTCGTTGCCGGAGGCGGGGCCGAAGCGGCGCCACCACTCCACCCGGTACGCCGTTCCGCACCGCCGCCGCAGGCGGTCACCCCGCCGCCCGGGCACAGCACGGCCGCCGGAGCAGCGGTCACGGTGGCCCGGCGGCCGGTCAAGCCACATGTCTGGCGTCGCATCGCGCCGAGGCGGCCCGCGCCGTCGATGCGTTCCCCCGCGCGCGAGTCGCGGGGGTACGGCGTCAGTCGGCGATGAGCCCTTCCCTGAGCTGCGCGAGCGTACGGGTCAGCAGGCGCGAGACGTGCATCTGGGAGATGCCGACCTCTTCGCCGATCTGTGACTGGGTCATGTTGGCGAAGAAGCGCAGCATGATGATCTGGCGCTCACGCGGGGCGAGTTTGGCCAGCAGCGGCTTGAGGGACTCGCGGTACTCGACGCCTTCCAGCGCCGTGTCCTCGTACCCCAGACGGTCCGCGAGCGAGCCCTCCCCGCCGTCGTCCTCGGGGGAAGGGGAGTCCAGCGAGGAGGCCGTGTAGGCGTTGCCGACGGCCAGGCCGTCGACCACGTCCTCCTCGGAGACCCCGAGCGCCTTGGCCAGCTCCGGGACGGTCGGCGAGCGGTCGAGCTTCTGGGCGAGCTCGTCACTGGTCTTGGTGAGGGCGAGCCGCAGCTCCTGGAGCCGGCGCGGTACCCGCACCGACCACGACGTGTCGCGGAAGAAGCGTTTGATCTCGCCGACCACGGTCGGCATCGCGAAGGTGGGGAACTCGACTCCGCGTTCGCAGTCGAAGCGGTCGATCGCCTTGATCAGGCCGATGGTGCCGACCTGGACGATGTCTTCCATGGGTTCGTTACGGCTGCGGAACCGCGCCGCCGCGTACCGCACGAGCGGGAGGTTGAGCTCGATGAGCGTGTCCCGCACATAGGCCCGCTCCGGGCTCTCCACCCCGTCGGGGCCCGGTGCGGGGCCCAGTGCGGCGAGCCGCAGGAACAGGGAGCGGGACAGCGTGCGGGTGTCGATGGCTTCCGGTGAGCTGGTGAGCACGGTAGGTGCCGGCACGCTCTTCGTGAGCGTGAGCACCTTCGAGCTGCCCTGTTCTGCGGACATGCCACCCCCTTGAGGTCGCGGACGGTCGCGGGGGCCGCGACCATCGGAGGAACGCAGCCTCCACCTGAATACCGGAGGGGAGGCTGCGGCAAACGCGCTTCCAGCAGAATGTCACATGTCGGCAACACGCTGTAGTGACATGTCGACAAGTAAGCGCGATGTCTGTGCTGGAAACAGGGGGTGTGGGGCTTTTACGCCGCCCGAAACGGACGGGGCACGATCTACCCGATCCGGTTAGACCTCGATCCTGTTTGCGGATCGAAGTCGGGCGAAACTTCTGGCCAGAAGCCTTGACACATGCATCTGCGAGACACCCAGCTCGGCGCTGATCTGTGACTGTGTCAGGTTGCTGTAGTAGCGGAGCAGCAGGATGCGCTGCTCGCGTTCGGGCAGCTGTACGAGCAGGTGCCGTACGAGATCGCGGTGCTCGACGCCCGCGAGGGCGGGGTCCTCATATCCGAGCCGGTCCAGGAGCCCAGGCAGGCCGTCGCCCTCCTGCGCGGCCTCCAGCGAGGTCGCGTGGTACGAGCGGCCCGCCTCGATGCAGGCGAGCACCTCCTCCTCCGGGATCTTGAGCCGCTCGGCGATCTCGCCCGTGGTGGGCGAGCGGCCGTGAGCGGTCGTCAGGTCCTCGGTGGCGCCGGTGACCTGGACCCACAGCTCGTGGAGGCGCCGGGGCACGTGGACGGTCCGTACGTTGTCCCGGAAGTACCGCTTGATCTCACCGACCACGGTCGGCATCGCGAAGGTCGGGAACTGGACGCCGCGTTCCGGGTCGAAGCGGTCGATGGCGTTGATCAGACCGATGGTGCCGACCTGGACGACGTCCTCCATCGGTTCGTTCCGGCTGCGGAAGCGGGCCGCCGCGTATCGCACGAGCGGCAGGTTCGCCTCGATCAGGGCCGCGCGGACCCTGCCGTGCTCGGCGGTGCCGGGCTCCAGCCCCTTGAGGCGGCCGAACAGCACGTGCGTGAGCGCCCTGGTGTCCGCGCCCCGGGTTCTGGTGGGCGTGGCGGGGTCGGGCGTCTCGGTCTGGATGTCGTCGGTCTGGACGTTCTGGGGAGGCACTTGAGGCGCTGTACTGGCCGGCACGGTGACGCCACCCCTTCGCGGTCAACTGCGGTCAACTCATCCGTCAAAAGCGGTCATAGCATCACAAGACATGTCCACTGTGTGCAAGCACCGCTTATGCCCGTGTTGAGGACAAGTTGGTTTAAACGCATAGAAAAACCCCTCACCTGAGAGGTGAGGGGCCAGGCGGAGCAAGGGGTCGCGTCAGATCAGAACGGGTAGTCGGCGATCACCCAGGTGGCGAATTCCCGCCACTGTCCGGCGGCGGCCTGATGGGCCGGATGCTCGGTGTAGCGCGTGAGGGCGTCCGGATCGGCGACCGCCGAGTTGATAGCGAAGTCGTACGCGATCGGCCGGTCGGTGATGTTCCAGGCGCACTCCCAGAACTCCAGCTCCGAGATCTGCCCGCCGAGCTCCTGGAAGGCTTTCACCCCGGCGACGACCCGCGGCTCGTCCCGTTCGACGCCTTCGTTCAGCTTGATCAGGACCAGGTGGCGGATCATCGGGTTCTCCTAGTTGATGAGCTCGGACATGAAGTCACCGACGCCCTGGGCGGCACTCGCGATGCCTTCGAACCCTACCTGGACAAGATCAGCGGCCCGTTCGGGGACGTGATGATCGTGTACAGCACGAAGACCGAAACCGCGTAGAGCACGATCTTCCTCGCTTGCACCACAGCCCCTGCCTCTCCCGTTCGCTCCCCTGTACGGTCGGGCGATTCTAGCCGCACGAATGGCCGTATCCCGAGCATGTTCCCGATCACGGATCAGAACGCAGATGCGGCCTTCGGGACCCCCGGCGCCGCCTCCCCCGACCTGCTCCTCCCGGAACGCCCGAAGGGCCCGACGCGATGCGTCGGGCCCTTCGTAAGAGCGGTAGCGGAGGGATTTGAACCCTCGGTGAGTCTCCCCACACTCGCTTTCGAGGCGAGCTCCTTCGGCCGCTCGGACACGCTACCGAGAGAGAGCTTAGACCATTCCCGGCCGCGAGCAGAAATCAGCTCTCAGAGGGCGCGGAAGAAGGCCGTGAGCTGGGCGGAGCAGGCGTCCTCCAGCACTCCGGCGACCACTTCGGGCCGGTGGTTGAGTCTGCGGTCGCGTACGACGTCCCAGAGCGAACCCGCCGCCCCGGCCTTCTCGTCCCGGGCCCCGTAGACGACCCGGTCGATCCGGCACTGGACGAGGGCGCCCGCGCACATCGTGCACGGTTCCAGGGTGACGACCAGGGTGCAGCCGGACAGCCGCCACTCGCCGAGAGCGGCGGCGGCGCGGCGGATGGCGAGCACCTCGGCGTGGGCCGTCGGGTCGCCGGTCGCCTCGCGTTCGTTGTGGCCCGTGGCGAGCGGTGAGCCGTCGGGGCCCAGGACCACGGCGCCGACCGGCACGTCGCCGGCCAGCGCCGCCTGCGCCGCCTCGGCCAGGGCGCGGCGCATGGGTGCCCGCCACGGGTCCCGTACCGGGTCGTGGGAAGGCGGTGAGGAGGGAGGGGGTGGTGGTGCGGTCACCCGCGGACCCTAACGGACGGACTCCATGACCTCGGCCGCGCCGAGCGCGTCCGTGATCTCCCCAGCGCGTCGGTGCGCAGGGTCAGCAGCTCCTTCTCCGCGAGACCGAAGTCGGCCAGGAGCGCGAGGTCGCCGAGCGGCCCCGGCGGTACGGCGTCGAGAGGGGAGACGTCGTCGTCGGCGGCCGGGTCCGCCCGGCCGCCCACGGCAGCGTCCTCGGACACTTCCGGCTCGCCGTCCTCGGTGCCGTCGAGGTCGACGAGCTCCTCCAGTGCGGCGATCTCGTCCCCGGCCCCCGGTTCGCGGCCGAGCAGTTCGTCGGTGAGCAGGATCTCCCCGTACGAGGAGCGGGCGGCGGCGGACGCGTCCGAGACGTAGATACGGGGGTCCTCCTCACCGTCCACCCGGACGACGCCGAACCAGGCGTCCTCCTGCTCGATGTAGACGAGGACCGTGTCCTCGTCCACCGAGGCGTCCCGGGCCAGATCGGTCAGATCGGTCAGGGTCTCCACATCGTCCAGCTCCGTGTCGCTCGCTTCCCACCCGTCTTCGGTGCGCGCGAGCAGTGCGGCGAAGTACACCGTGACTCTCCCACTTTTCATAGGTGAATCGGTCCGACGGGAGGGCAGCCGCTGTTCCGGCTGCTCTGTGCCCGCCCAATCGGCATCGTGGCAGAAACAGCGGCTGAGCGAGACCTCTTCGGCGGTTGCGTCGGCCACCAGTTGCCGGAGTGCCTGCTGGGCGGCGGTACGACGGAAGCGGTCCACCGGCCCGTAAGGCGCCCGTCACCAACGGAACGTACGCATCCTCATCGCCTGGCGCATCCGGGCCGCACGGGCCCTGCGGGGCTGCACGCGGTCGCGCAGCTGCTTGGCCTCGTGCAGCTCGCGCAGGAACTGGGCGCGGCGCCTGCGGCGCGACGTCTCACTCTCCCGGGTGTCCGTCGCCTCCGGCGCGTCGCCCGGCTCCTCCGGGGGGACACGCGCGGCACGTGCCCGTTTCGGCTGCTCGCCGTCCGCCATCGACACACCACCCCAATGCTGGGTCCTTGAGGCACCACCTTCCCTCCGAACAGGCGGTTGATGCCAGCGCAGGGTGCCAGGAGGCCCCGGCTACTGTTGACGCCATGCGCATTCATGTCGTCGACCACCCGCTGGTGGCGCACAAACTCACCACGCTGCGCGACAAGCGCACCGACTCCCCGACCTTCCGGCGTCTCGCCGACGAGCTGGTCACCCTGCTCGCCTACGAGGCCACCAGGGACGTGCGCACCGAACAGGTCGACATCGTGACCCCGGTGACGGCCACGACCGGCGTCAAGCTCACGCACCCCCGGCCCCTCGTCGTGCCGATCCTGCGCGCCGGTCTCGGCATGCTCGACGGCATGGTGCGGCTCCTGCCGACCGCCGAGGTCGGCTTCCTCGGCATGATCCGCAACGAGGAGACGCTCCAGGCGGAGACGTACGCGACCCGGATGCCCGAGGACCTCTCCGGGCGCCAGGTCTACGTCCTGGACCCCATGCTGGCCACCGGCGGCACGCTGGTCGCGGCGATCAGGGAGCTCATCAAGCGCGGCGCGGACGATGTCACCGCGGTGGTGCTGCTCGCGGCGCCCGAGGGCGTCGAGGTGATGGAGCGCGAGCTGGCCGGGACGCCGGTCACCGTGGTCACCGCCTCGGTCGACGAGCGGCTCAACGAGAACGGCTACATCGTGCCGGGGCTCGGCGACGCGGGCGACCGGATGTACGGCACGGCCGGCTAGAGCCGGTCCAGGGCCGGTACGGGGTGGGTGCGCGCGAGGCGCGGCCCGCCCCGACGGCTGTCCGGGGTCAGCAGGGGGAGGGGGCCGGGGACGGCTTCGTGAGGGCGGTCAGGGCGGTCGCCGCGGCAGCGGGCGTGCTGAACGCCTTGAACTTCGTACCGATGATGAGGTCGACGTCCGCCGTCCTGCGGGCGTCCGTCCGGTGCGCGCTGCCGGGCAGCTGGGTGCCGAGCACCGTGAACGAGCCGTTCGCGGCGGTGGGAGCGCCCAGCAGGAGGCCGGTGCCGGGGACCTTCTTGTCGTACGCGGCGGGTGCGTTGCCCACCTTTCCGATGGTGAAGCCGCGCTTCTTCAGCTCGTCGGCCGCGGCCTTGGCGAGCCCGCTGCGGGGAGTCGCGTTGTAGACGTTCACCTTGATGCCAGCCGGCTTGGGCAGGGCCCTGGGGAGCGCCGCCTGCTTCGACACCGACGTGGCGCACTTCTTCTTGTGGGCGGCCGCGGCGGCCTTCCGGTCGCCGCCCGTGAAGACGTCGATGAGCTGCAGCGTGCCCCAGCCGGCCAGGCCGAGGGCCACCACAGCGGCGACGGCCGCCAGGACGAGCCTGCGGCGGTGACGGGGACGGCGCATGCGCGGGAACGTGTTGCCCGTGACGCGGTACTTTCCGCCCATGCCGGGGGGAGTGAGCATGCTCATGGGCAAAGCGTAGTGCGACCTGGTGATGGTGCCTACTAAATGATCAATGGATTGCACCCACATGGGAGGGAATGCACCCGAAAGGCCCGAAAAGCGTCCTGGGGGGTTGCGCGCGGCGGTCAGCCGAGGTCGAGCACGCGGGCGTGCAGCACCTGACGCTGCTGGAGGGCCGCGCGCACCGCGCGGTGCAGCCCGTCCTCCAGGTAGAGGTCGCCCTGCCACTTCACGACATGCGCGAACAGGTCGCCGTAGAAAGTGGAGTCCTCGGCGAGCAGGGTTTCGAGGTCCAGCTGCCCCTTGGTGGTCACCAGCTGGTCGAGGCGGACCGGACGCGGGGCGACATCCGCCCACTGTCGGGTGCTTTCCCGGCCGTGGTCGGGATATGGCCGCCCATTTCCGATGCGCTTGAAGATCACACGGAAAGCCTACCGGGCAAGGGGCATCGGGCGCAGCCGGGGACGAGGACTGCGAGCAGGGGCGAACCCGGCAGAACGCCCGAAGGTGGAGCGCTCCGCCGGGTCCGCCGCGAGCCGGTTCCCCGCGCGGGGCCGGGACTACTCGGTGACCCCGTGCGCGTGGCCCTCGCGGAGGCCGCCGCCGCTGCCGGGCTCCCCGGTCGTGGGCTCGGCCGGGACCGGGCGGGTCAGCGAGCGCAGGTCGTGGGCGTAGGTGCCCACGGCGTCGGCGATCACGTCGATGTTCGTGTCGAACAGCCCCAGGTGGAGGTTGTCGAGGTCGTCGCAGGCCGCGTGGTAGCAGGGGTCGAACGCGGTGCCCGCCTCGCCGCCGAACCTGTCCGCCTGGGCCGGTGTCTTGATGCCCTCGGCGCCGGTGAACGTGCCGCCGGACGGGATGCCGACGTCGATGAACGGGCCGTAGTCGGAGCGGCCGGTGAAGTCCGTGCCCTCGCGGGCCTGGCCCCGCCCGTCGAGGAAGTCGTTGATGTCACGCTCCAGCTGCGCGGAACCCTCGGGCCCCTCGCCCTCGCCCACTCCGTCGGAGTCGTCGCCGTCGAAGACGAACTGTCCGCCGTTCGGCGAGGCGATCATGTCGAAGTTGAGGTAGAGCGCGATCTGCTCCCGCTGCTTCTCGGTGAGCGCGGCGACGTACGCCTCCGAGCCCAGGAGGCCGTTCTCCTCCGCCGACCACCAGGCGAAGCGCACCTTGTTGGCGGGGGCGCGGTTCGTCCCGGCCAGCTCCAGCGCGACTTCGAGGAGGCCGGCCGAGCCGGAGCCGTTGTCGTTGATGCCGGGGCCTTCGGTGACCGAGTCCAGGTGGGCGCCGAGCATCACGGTCCTCGCCGCGCTGCCGCCGGGAGTCTCCGCGACGACGTTGCGGGTGGTGCGCTTCTCCTGGAACTCGCGGATCTCGAAGGAGACCGTCACCTCGCCCCCGGCCAGCTCCGCGGCGAGCTTCTCGCCCTCCTCCAGGCTGAGCCCGCCGGTGGGTATCCTCCCCGACTCGACGTCGCCCAGGGTGCCGGAGAGCGCGCCCTCGACGTTGTTGTAGATGACCGCCCCGGCCGCCCCGGCGGTGGCCGCCGTCGCCTGCTTCTGTGCGAAGGAGCAGCCGCCGCGCTTGATCAGCGCGATCTTGCCGGTGAAGTTGGCCGAGGCGTAGTCCGCGGCCTCGCAGCCGGTGGTCCCGTCGAGGGGGACGGCGACCAGGGCCGCCTCCACGCCTCCGACCGGGGTGGACCGCGTGTACGTCATCGCCTTGATGGCGATGTCCCGGGGGGTGGGCGAGACGACGGCGAACTTCTCGGCGAGCGGCTCGGTGTACATGAAGTCGAAGGACTCGTACGAGACGTCGTACCCGGCCTTCCGGAGCAGCTGGTAGACGTACGCGGCGGAGGCGTCGTGCCCCAGCGAACCGGCCGCGCGGTGGCCGTCCGCCGAGTCGGCTATCGCCTGGAACCGCTGGAGGTGCCGGTACGCGTCGTCCGCCGACGCCCGCTTCACCAGCGTGCGCGCCAGCTTGGCCGCGTCCTTGGCGGGGTCGTGCGAGGACTGCGCCTGGTGGGGTGACGCGCCCAGGAGGAGTGGCGTGGCCAGTGCGGCGGCGGCCACGACTGCCATGGCTCTGCGACGAGTTGCGTGCACAGGAGTCCTTCCGGTGTGAACAGATGTGCACGAAAGCTAGCGAGCGCAGTGACATCTGGGAACGGTTGCGGCCAGCTGTATTCGGTTGTGATCGGTTGTGCTCGGTTGTGTGGCTCGCTGGGGACTACTTCCCGGGCGCGGTCCCGGGCGCGGTCTCCGGCGCGGTGTCGGGCGCGGCAGGCTTTTTCCCCGCTGCCTTCGCCTCCTGCTTGTACGCGCGTACCTCGGCGAGGGATTCGGGGCCGGTGATGTCGGCGACCGAGCGGTGGGAGCCCGCCTCGCCGTACGGACCCGCCGCCTCCCGCCAGCCCGTGGGCCGTACGCCGAACTGCTTGCCCAGCAGCGCGAGGAAGATCCGCGCCTTCTGGGCACCGAAGCCGGGCAGTGCGTTCAGCCGTTCCAGCAGCTCGTCGCCGGTCCCGGCATCCGCCCACACGGCGCTCGCGTCGCCGCCGTACTCCGTCACGAGGTACTGGCAGAGCTGCTGCACGCGCTTGGCCATGGAGCCCGGATACCGGTGCAGTGCGGGTTTCGCGGTGAAGAGCGCGGTGAAGGCGTCGGGGTCGTACGCGGCGATGTCCCGCGCGTCGAGGTCGTCACCGCCCATGCGCCGGGCCAGGGTGTAGGGGCCGGTGAACGCCCATTCCATGGGCACCTGCTGGTCCAGCAGCATGCCGACGAGCGCGGCCAGCGGACTGCGCCCGAGGAGCTCGTCCGCCTCGGGCCGCTGGGCGATCCGCAGGGTGACGTCCTTGCCGTCGTCGCTCTTGGTCATCTCCCGATCATCACGAGAGGGGGAACAGCCGCGACCCGGGTTGCTGCCGATGGCCCACGCTCCTCTCAGCGCCTCACCGCTCCCCTTCCTCAGCGCTCGGGCGGTCAGCGCTCGGGCGGGGTTCCCGGCGCCGGGCGGGAGCCGGCTGACCGCCACGGTTCCCCGCGCGGCAGGTCCTCGGCCTCGGTCGTACGGCTCGTACGGCACTCCTCACGACGGGCTCAGGACGCGCCTTCCGGACCCTCGTCGACCGGCCGGATCACCACCGGGTAGGCGGGCGCCCCCTCGGGCTGCGGGCAGCGCGCGACGCGTGCGGCGATCTCGGTGACCCTCTCCAGGCTCTCGCAGTCCAGGACCCAGTACCCGGCGAGCAGTGCCTCCGTCCCGCCGTACGGCCCGTCCGTGATCACGGTCCGCCCGTCGTCGCCGACGCCGACGAAGCGGGTCCTCGCGGGTTCGGTCAGACCCCGGGCCTCCACCAGCTCGCCGGTCTCGGCGAGGTCGTCGTTGACGCCCCGCATGAAGGCGAACATCTCCTGCACGTCCTTCTCGCTCCAGGCCGGGCTCTGCGGGGAGCCCTTGCCGCTCATCGCGTCGTAGTCGGCCTGCGAGCCCTCCACCATCACCAGGTACTTCATGGTTCTTCTCCTCGGTCCGGACGCCGCCCCCGGTGGACGGCTCTCCCAGGGGACGTCGGAACCGGGCGGGAAATCACGGCACCGCGCGGAGGACTCCCGGGAATCACCCGTCGGCCTCGCGGCACCGGGAGCGGCCGGGCCCGGCACCGGGCGGTGGGCGCGGTGGGGCCTGACAGTAGAGTGCGGCTGCGCCTTTCCCCGATCACCGAGGTACCGGCCTTGTCTTCCGCACCCGCCATACCGTCCGAACCCTCCGAGCCGTCCGAACCATCCGCCACGCAGCCCTCGCGGGCCGTGAGTGTCGTGGGGATCGGAGCCGACGGATGGGCGGGCCTGCCGGACGCCTCGCGTACGGTGCTCCTGGCGGCCGACGTCCTGATCGGCGCCCCGCGTCAGCTCGCGCTCCTCCCGGCGGCCTGTGCGGGGCGGCGGGTGCCCTGGCCCTCGCCGCTCAGACCGGCGGTACCGGGGCTGTTCGCCGCCCACGCGGGACGCGCCGTCGCCGTCCTGGCCAGCGGTGACCCCATGTTCTACGGCATCGGCCGCACCCTCACCGAGGAGCTGGGCGCGGATGCGCTGCGGGTCCTGCCCCATCCGTCGTCGGTCTCCCACGCCTGCGCCCGGCTCGGCTGGCCGCTGGAGGAGACCGAGGTCGTCACCCTGGTCGGCCGCCCCGCCGCCCGGCTGGCCGCCGCCCTCCACGAGGGGCGCAGGCTCCTCGTCCTGAGCGCCGGCGCCGCCACACCCGCGGCCGTGGCCGCCCTGCTGCGCGAACAGGGCTTCGGGCCGAGCCGGATGCGGGTGCTCGAACAGCTCGGCGGTGCGCACGAGTCCTGCGCGGAGGGGATCGCCGCGACCTGGGCGCACCCGGCGGGCGACGCGCTGAACGTCGTCGCGGTGGAGTGCAGGCGCGCCCCGGACGCCCTGCGGCTCGGTGCCGTACCCGGGCTGCCGGACGAGGCGTACGAACACGACGGCCAGCTCACCAAGCGCCACGTGCGGGCCGCCACGCTCGGCGCGCTCGCACCCGCCCCCGGCGAACTCCTCTGGGACATCGGCGGCGGCTCAGGTTCGATCGCCGTCGAGTGGATGCGGACCGCTCCCTCCTGCCGGGCGGTCAGCGTGGAGCGCGACCCGGAGCGGGCCAGGCGCATCGCCCGCAACGCGGACCGGCTCGGGGTCCCCGGTCTGCGGGTCGTCACCGGCCGGGCACCGGACGCCCTGGCCGGACTCCCGGTGCCCGACGCCGTGTTCATCGGCGGCGGACTCACCGTCCCCGGTCTGCTCGACGCCTGCTGGGACGCGCTGCCGGACGGCGGCCGGCTGGTCGCCAACACGGTCACCCTGGAGTCCGACGCCCTGCTCGCCGAGCGGTACAAGGCGCACGGCGGGGAGCTGGTACGCCTGGCGGTGGCCCATGCCGTACCGGTCGGCGGCTTCACCGGCTGGCGCCAGGCCATGCCCGTGACCCAGTGGTCCGTACGCAAGCACTCATCCGTACGCACGCACTCATCCGTGCGCGAAGGCTCAGGAGACAACACATGACCGTGTACTTCATCGGCGCGGGCCCCGGTGCGGCCGACCTGATCACGGTGCGCGGCGCCCGGCTCCTCGCCGCGAGCCCCGTCTGCCTGTACGCGGGCAGTCTCGTGCCGCGCGAACTGCTCGACGACTGCCCGGCGGACGCCCGGCTGGTGGACACCGCGCAGCTCGACATCGAACAGATCACCGCGGAGCTGGTAGGTGCCCACGCGGCGGGACACGACGTGGCGCGGCTGCACTCGGGCGACCCGTCGGTGTTCAGCGCGGTCAACGAGCAGATGCGGCGGCTGGACGCGGCGGACGTGCCGTACGAAGTGGTCCCCGGGGTACCGGCGTTCGCGGCGGCGGCGGCGGCGCTGAAGCGGGAGCTGACCGTGCCGACGGTCGGCCAGACGGTGATCCTGACCCGGATCGCGCAGCGGGCGACCGCGATGCCGGAGGGCGAGGACCTGGCGACGCTCGGACGCAGCGGCGCGCTGATCGTGCTGCACCTGGCGGCGCGGTACGTGGACCGGGTGGTGGAGGAACTGCTGCCGCACTACGGGGCGGACTGCCCGGCGGCCGTGGTGGCGATGGCGTCACGGCCCGACGAGCTGATCCTGCGGGGGCCGCTGGACTCCATCGCGGAGCAGGTGAAGGCGGCGGGGGTGATCCGGACGGCGGTGATCATGGTGGGCCGTACGCTGGGGGCGGAGCAGTTCCGGGACAGCCACCTGTACTCGCCGGGGCGCGACCGGCACGTGTGCTGAACCGGCGGTTCCGGGCCCGCCCCGGACCGGTGGCCGCCCGGCCCCCGGTCACCGCACGCCGCTGCGTCCCACCACCGCCCCCGCGCGGTCGATACAGATGACGTCGACCGCCACCGGCGCCCCCCGCAGCACCGAAAGCGCCTGGTCGCGCGCCGCCACCGCCACCAGGTCGCCCAGCGGGACGCCCGCAGCCGCGCACAGCTGGAGGGCCGCGAGGCCCGTGTTGGCGGTGGCGATCCGTTCCGCCAGGGCGTCGTCCGCGCCTCCTGTCCGCGCCAGCTCCGCGAGGAACGCCTTGTCGACCTGGGAGCGTGCCGAGTGCAGGTCCAGATGGCCCGCCGCCAGCTTCGACAGCTTCGCGAACCCGCCGCACACCGTCAGCCGGTCCACCGGGTGCCTGCGTACGTACTTCAGCACCGCGCCCGCGAAGTCCCCCATGTCCAGCAGGGCGATCTCCGGCAGCCCGTACTCCGCCACCACGGTCCTCTCCGAGGTGGCGCCGGTGCACCCCGCCACATGGGTACGCCCGGCGGCCCGCGCCACGTCCACCCCGCGGCGGATCGAGTCGATCCAGGCCGAGCAGGAGTACGGCACCACCACGCCCGTCGTCCCCAGGATCGACAGGCCCCCCAGGATGCCCAGGCGCGGATTCCAGGTGGAACGGGCGATCTCCTCGCCCTGGTCGACGGAGAGGGTGATCTCCACGTCACCGGAGCCGCCGTGGACCGCCGCCACCCGCGCCATGTGCTCCCGCATCATCTGCCGGGGCACCGGGTTGACGGCGGGCTCCCCCACGTCCAGGGGCAGCCCGGGCAGGGTGACCGTGCCCACGCCGGGACCGGCCCGGAACACCACCCCGGAACCCGGCGGAGCGTGGCGTACGGTCGCCCGTACCAGCGCCCCGTGCGTCACGTCCGGGTCGTCGCCCGCGTCCTTGACCACCCCGGCCATCGCCCGGTCGGCGGAGAGCTCCTCCACCGCCAGGGCGAAGGAGGGCGTCTGCCCCCGGGGCAGTGTGACCGTCACCGGATCGGGGAAGTCACCGCTCAGCAGCGCCGTGTACGCCGCCGTGGCCGCCGCGGTCGCGCAGGCACCGGTCGTCCACCCGGGCCGCAGACCGGTGTGTTTGAGTTGGGCGGCGCGCCCGCCCTTCGCCTCACTGCTCATGGATGGACCATCCGATGCGTCTGCATGTACTCGTGCTCGGAGGCACGACGGAAGCCCGGCGGCTCGCCGGGGCACTGGTGGACACCCTGCCCGCCGGGGCACGGGTGACCAGTTCGCTCGCGGGCCGTGTGGCCCGTCCCGCACTCCCGCCAGGCGAGGTGCGGATCGGCGGCTTCGGCGGGGCCGGAGGGCTGGCCGACTGGCTGCGGGCGCACCGGGTGGATGCCCTCATCGACGCCACCCATCCTTTCGCCGGGACGATCAGTTTCCACGCGGCCGAGGCCGCCGCCACCGCCCATGTTCCTCTTCTCGCGCTGCGCCGCCCGGGGTGGGTGCCCGTGGCGGGCGACCGCTGGCACCCGGCAGGCTCGCTGACCGCCGCCGCGGAGCTCCTGCCCGCGCTGGGCCGCCGCGTCTTCCTCACGACGGGGCGGATGGGGCTGGCCGCCTTCGCGGGACTCGACGAGCTGTGGTTCCTGACGCGCTCGGTGGACGCCCCGGAGGCGCCGTGTCCCGCGCGCATGGAGGTCCTGCTCGACCGGGGCCCCTTCACCCTCGAAGGGGAACGGGCCCTGATCGCCCGCCACCGTATCGACGTCCTCGTCACCAAGGACAGCGGCGGCGACGCGACCGCCCCCAAGCTGACCGCCGCCAGGGAGGCCGGCATCCCGGTGGTCGTGGTCGGCCGGCCACCGATACCCGGAGGGGTCCCGGTGGCCGGCACACCCGAGCAGGCCGTGGCCTGGCTGCGGGAGACGCTGGCGGGCTAAGCCTCCGGATAGCGCCGAGGCGTCCAGACGATCTCCTGGCCGCCGCCCCGCCGCACCCACCGGGTCTGCGAGGACCCCACGATGAGGATCGTGCGCATGTCGACCTCGGCCGGGTCGAGATCGGCCAGCCGCACCGTACGGACGCTCTCCGCCGGGCCGCCGACGTCCCGGCCCAGCACCACGGGCGTGTCCGGGGAGCGGTGCTCGAGCAGCAGGTCGCGGGCCTTGCCGACCTGCCAGGTCCGGGTGCGTGAGCCGGGGTTGTAGAGCGCCATCACCAGGTCCGCGGCGGCCGCCGCGCGCAGCCGCTCCGCGATGACCTCCCACGGCTTGAGGCGGTCGGACAGCGAGATGGTGGCGTAGTCGTGACCGAGCGGGGCGCCCACGCGGGCGGCGGCGGCGTTGGCCGCGGTCACGCCGGGCAGCACCCGTACCGCGATGTCCTTGTACAGGTCCTGCGAGGCGACCTCCAGCACCGCGGTCGCCATCGCGAAGACCCCCGGGTCACCGCCCGACACCACGGCCACGCGCCGGCCGCGCCCGGCCAGGTCGAGGGCGAACTCCGCGCGCTCCGACTCGACCTTGTTGTCCGAACCGTGGCGCGCCTGGCCCGGCCGGACCGGGACCCGGTCCAGGTACGTCGTGTAGCCGACCACGTCGTCGGCGGCGGCCAGCGCCCCGCGCGTCTCCGGGGTCAGCCACAGCGGTCCTGCCGGGCCGGTGCCGACCACGACGACCTCGCCGGAGCCGGCCGCGCGCTCGGGGCGCGGTGCGTCGACACGGCTCGGCAGCACCGCGACGGCGAAGTACGGCACCGAGTCCGGGTCGGTGTCCGCGAGCTCTCCGGTGCGCTCCCCCGCCATCGTCGCCCGCTCCACGTACCGCGCGTCGGGCAGCCGCCCGGACGCCTCGAAGGCGCGGCGCACGGCCGGGAACGTACGGCCCAGCTTCATCACCACCGCGCAGTCGGTGGCCGCCAGACGGGCCGTCAGCTCCTCCTCGGGCAGGGTGCCCGGCAGGATCGTCAGCACCTCCTCGCCCTCGACGAGCGGGGTGCCGAGGCGGGCGGCGGCGGCGCTGACCGAGGTGACACCGGGGACGACCTCGGTGGCGTAACGATCCGCCAGCCGCTTGTGCATGTGCATGTACGAGCCGTAGAACAACGGGTCGCCCTCGGCGAGGACGGCGACGGTGAGCCCGGCGTCCAGGTGCACCGCGAGGCGGGCCGCCGCCTCGGCGTAGAACTCCTCCAGCGCGCCCCGGTAGCCGCCCGGGTGGTCGGTGGTCTCCGTGGTGACCGGGTAGACCAGCGCCTCCTCGATGTGGTCGGCACGGATGTGCTCGGCCGCGATGGAACGGGCGATGGAGCGGCCGTGCCGGGCGCTGTGGTACGCCACGACGTCGGCTTCGGCGATGACCTGGACGGCCCGCAGGGTCATCAGCGACGGGTCGCCGGGGCCGAGCCCGACCCCGTACAGCCGCCCGGTGGTCCGTGAGCCCGCGGCGTCCGCCGCGCCGCTCGTGCCTTCCGCGTTCCGCTGGGTGCTCACGGTCACTCCACCTCGCTGGCGATGGCGTTGAGGGCGGCCGCGGCGATCGCGCTGCCGCCGCGACGGCCGCGCACGATCAGGTACTCCAGGCCGGACGGGTGGGCGGCCAGCGCGTCCTTGGACTCGGCGGCTCCGATGAAGCCGACCGGCATGCCTATGACGGCGGCGGGGCGCGGGGCACCCTCCTCGACCATCTCCAGCAGCCGGAAGAGTGCGGTGGGCGCGTTGCCGACGGCGACGACGGCGCCGCCCATGCGGTCCCGCCACAGTTCGAGGGCGGCGGCGCTGCGGGTGGTGCCCAGCTCGGCGGCGAGGCCCGGCACGGCCGGGTCGGAGAGCGTGCAGATCACCTCGTTGTCCGCGGGGAGCCGCTTGCGGGTCACACCGCTCGCGAGCATGGCCACGTCGCAGAGGATCGGAGCGCCGGACCGCAGTGCGGCACGGGCGTGCGCCACGGCGTCCGGTGAGAAGGCGAGATCGCGTACGAGGTCGACCATGCCGCAGGCGTGGATCATGCGGACGGCGACCTGGCTGACGTCGGCGGGCAGCCCGGCCAGATCCGCCTCCGCGCGGATGGTGGCGAAGGACTGGCGGTAGATCGCCGGTCCGTCCTTCTCGTACTGATGCACAGTGCCTTCGCTTTCTGTGTCGGGTGGATGAGGGTGGGTCAGCTGGGGGTACGGGCCGTCGCCACGGCCGCGGCGAGCGAGTCCGAGCCGGGCGCCACGGTGACGGGGGCGCGGGGGCCGTCGTCCCGTACGACGGTGATCCGGTGGCCGCCCCCGGGGGTGGCGACCACGTCGACCCACTCCCCGTGCGGATGCCCGCACCGGCGCTCGCAGCCCGACCAGTGGACGGGCAGCCGTCCCGGCGGCCCCACGGAGGCCGCCGCTTCGGCCCGTACGTCGGCCAGCGATCTTGCGCAGCCGGGCCGTCCGATGCAGGCGCCCACGCCCGTCCACGGGGACGCGGGGCCGGTGATCAGTCCGGCCGCGGCCAGGTCGGCCAGCAGTGCGGGGGCCAGGTCCGGGGCGGCGCCGGGGACGACGACCCCGCGCCACGGAGTGAGGCGCAGTTCGCCGGCGCAGCGACGGGCGGTCGCGGTGAGCGACTGCCACTGCGCGGGGGCGAGACGGCCCAGCGGTACGCCCGCGGAGAGCGCGACGGCGGGGCGGCGGCCGGCCGGCACCTGGCCGGGAGCCGGCGGGACCGCCCCGGCCGGGCGCGGGGCCACTGTCCGGACGGCCCCTGTGAGCTGCCCCGCCACCCGGTCCGGCAGGGCGTCGCGGACGTCGTCGGGCAGGTCCTTCACACGCCAGGCGCCGGAGGGCCGGGCGGCGTGCAGGAAGGTCTCGGCGGCCAGGAGGGCCGCGCGGGGGGCGTCGGCGGCGGGCAGCCGCAGGGCGGTGTCGCCTGCGCCGACCCGCAGGAGGGCGGTGCTGCCGCCGGCCGGGGGGTGCGCGACGAGGGTCACGTCGGCGCCGAGGGCGTCCACGTCACCGCGGCCGTCGTCGAGGGCGAAGAGGAAGCGGCCGGAGAGCGCGGTCGCGTTCTCGCTCCGGCACAGCAGCCGGTCCAGCTCGGTCAGCCAGGGGCGCAGGTCCGGGGACTCACGGTCGTCGAGGCCGGAGAGGGGGGAGGCGACGATGTTCCGTACGCGCTCGTGGCGTTCGGAGGGCAGGAGCCCGGCGCCCGCGAGCAGCGGGGCGAGTTCGGGGCCGCAGTCAGGGGCGAGGCCGCGGAGCTGGACGTTGCCGCGCGAGGTGAGGTGCACGTCGCCGTCACCGAGCCGCCCGGCGGCTTCGTACAGGGCTTCCGCCTGAGCGGTGGTCAGGATGCCGCCGGGTATCCGTACCCGGGCGAGCGCGCCGTCGTCCGCCTGGTGCAGCCGCAGGGTGCCGGGGCAGGCATCGCCACTGCTCCGGGCACAGGCGGCGCCCTGGGACCGGGGCGAAAGGGCGGATGCGGACATGGCGGCGAGCATACCGACCATCACACCGCGTTCGGCGGGGCCCGGCACGATGCCCGGACCGGACGGAGGGGGCGAGGACCGTTCGAGGCGCCTCCCCGGACCGGCTGAGGCCCTGCGGCGCGGGCGGGCCGGCCGGTACGGCCGCGCGGTGCGGTGGCCTGCGCGCCTCCCCGGCCGGTCCTGGCGCCGACGGCCGCCCCTGGATCGACCGGGGGAACAGCCCCAGCCATTTTTCCGGCCACGCCGCGCTTGGCTGAGCGCTGGGACGTCCTCAGCCGCCGGACGGGCTGAGACGGGCCGCCCCGGCCCGCCCGGCGACCGGGGCCGGAGTCCGGCCACCGATCCCGGCCTGTCCGGCGTCTGCGGACCGGCCCCGGTGGCGCCCCCGGCCCAGCACACCCGGCCCGCTCCGCCCGTCCGGCGGGAAGAGCAAGATCCCGGGCGCCCCCCACCCGCCCACCCCCGCCGCTTAGGATGCGTACGGCGGTCACTCCGGCCGCCATCGCCAGACGGCGACAGGGGAGGAAGCCCGGTGAGATTCCGGCGCGGTCCCGCCACTGTGAGCTCGGCCGAGACCCGGCCGGGCGAGTCAGGAACTCCCTTCCCCGCACGCCCGGCTCCGCCCGGGTCCGGGGAATCCATTCCGACACCGCCCGGGGCGTGGACACCCCGAGGAAGGCTTGACGCAGCATGATTCTGCTCCTGTCGACGTCCGACACCGACCTGCTGAGCGCCCGCGCGTCGGAAGGCCCGGTCAGCTACCGCTACGCCAACCCTTCCCGCCTCCCGCTCGACGACCTCCCCGCGCTCCTCGACGGCGTGCACCTCGTCGTCGTCCGCCTGCTCGGCGGCGTACGCGCCTGGCAGGACGGTCTCGACCAGCTGCTTGCCACCGGCCGCCCCGTCGTCGTACTCACCGGTGAACAGGCCCCCGACGCCCAGCTGATGGCCGCGTCCACCGTTCCCATAGGTATCGCCGCCGAGGCGCACGCCTACCTCGCGCACGGCGGCCCCGCCAACCTGGCGCAGCTCGGCAGCTTCCTGTCCGACACCGTGCTGCTCACCGGCCACGGCTTCGATCCGCCCGCCCCCGCCCCGGCCTGGGGCCCGCTGGAGCGGACCGCCCGCCCGGCCGGCGACGCCGCGCCCACCATCGCGGTGCTCTACTACCGCGCCCACCACATGAGCGGGAACACCGCGTTCATCGACGACCTGTGCTCCGCGGTCGAGGACGCCGGCGCCCGCGCGCTCCCGCTGTACGTGGCGTCGCTGCGTACCCCCGAGCCCGAGCTCATCGACGAACTCCGCGCCGCGGACGCCATCGTCACCACGGTCCTCGCGGCCGGCGGCACCCGCCCGGCGGAGGCGTCCGCGGGCGGCGACGACGAGTCGTGGGACGCGGGCGCGCTGACCGGACTCGGCGTACCGATCCTCCAGGCGCTCTGCCTGACCGGTTCGCGCGGCGACTGGGAGGAGAACGACGAGGGCGTGTCCCCGCTGGACGCCGCGAGCCAGATCGCGGTCCCCGAGTTCGACGGCCGGCTGATCACCGTGCCGTTCTCCTTCAAGGAGATCGACGAGGACGGCCTGCCCGCGTACGTCGCCGACGCCGAACGCGCGGCCAGGGTCGCCGGGATCGCCGTACGGCACGCGCGCCTGCGCCACATCCCGGCCGCCGAGAAGCGCATCGCGCTCGTCCTCTCCGCGTACCCGACCAAGCACTCCCGTATCGGCAACGCGGTCGGCCTCGACACCCCCGCCAGCGCCGTCGCCCTCCTGCGCAGGCTCCGGGCGGAGGGGTACGACTTCGGTCCTGAGGAGGAGATCCCCGGTCTCGTCTCCGGCGACGGCGACGAGCTGATCTACGCCCTGATCGAGGCGGGCGGCCACGACCAGGAGTGGCTGACCGACGAGCAGCTGGCCCGCAACCCGGTCCGCATCCCGGCGGCCGACTACCGCCGCTGGTTCGCCACGCTCCCGGCCTCGCTGCGCGAGGCCGTCGAGCGGCACTGGGGCCCGGCGCCCGGCGAGATGTTCGTGGACCGGTCCAGCAACCCGGAGGGCGACATCGTGCTCGCGGCCCTGCGCCGCGGCAATCTGCTCATCCTGATCCAGCCGCCCCGCGGCTTCGGTGAGAACCCGATCGCGATCTACCACGACCCCGACCTGCCGCCCTCGCACCACTACCTGGCCGCGTACCGCTGGATCGCCGCGTCCGCCGGGGACAACGGGTTCGGCGCCGACGCGATGATCCACCTCGGCAAGCACGGGAACCTGGAGTGGCTGCCCGGCAAGAACGCCGGCCTGTCCGCCGCCTGCGGTCCCGACGCCGCCCTCGGTGACCTGCCCCTGATCTACCCGTTCCTGGTCAACGACCCCGGCGAGGGCACCCAGGCCAAGCGCCGGGTCCACGCCACCCTGGTCGACCACCTCGTACCGCCGATGGCCCGCGCCGACAGCTACGGCGACATCGCCCGGCTGGAACAGCTCCTCGACGAGCACGCCCAGATCGCGGCGATGGACCCGGCGAAGCTCCCGGCGATCCGCGCCCAGATCTGGACGCTCATCCAGGCCGCGAAGCTCGACCACGACCTGGGACTCGAGGACCGGCCCGAGGACGAGGGCTTCGACGAGTTCATCATGCATCTGGACGGCTGGCTCTGCGAGATCAAGGACGTCCAGATCCGCGACGGGCTGCACGTCCTGGGCGGCGCCCCGACCGGCAAGGAGCGCGTCAACCTCGTCCTGGCGATCCTGCGCGCCCGCCAGATCTGGGGCGGTACGTCCTCGCTGCCCGGCCTGCGCGAGGCCCTCGGCCTCGACGAGTCGGCGGCCACCCGCACCGCGGCCGACGAGATCGAGGAGCAGGCCCGCGCCCTCGTCCAGGCGATGGAGGACGCGGACTGGGACCCCTCGGCGGTGGCGGCGGTCGCCGCCGGACGGCCGCGGCCGGTCGCCGACATCCTCGACTTCGCCGCCCGCGAGGTCGTGCCGCGCCTCGCCGCGACGACCGACGAACTCACCCACACCGTCCACGCGCTGAACGGCGGCTTCGTGCCGGCCGGCCCGTCCGGGTCCCCGCTGCGGGGCCTGGTCAACGTCCTGCCGACCGGCCGTAACTTCTACTCCGTCGACCCCAAGGCCGTCCCCTCCAAGCTCGCCTGGGAGACCGGACAGGCCCTCGCCGACTCCCTTCTGGAGCGCTACCGCACCGACAACGGCGACTGGCCCACCTCGGTCGGCCTGTCGCTGTGGGGGACGAGCGCGATGCGCACGGCGGGCGACGACATCGCCGAGGCGTTCGCGCTGCTCGGCGTCCGCCCGGTGTGGGACGACGCCTCGCGCCGGGTCACGGGGCTCGAAGCGATCCCGTACGAGGAGCTCGGCCGGCCGCGCATCGACGTCACCCTGCGCATCTCCGGGTTCTTCCGCGACGCGTTCCCGCACACCATCGGCCTGCTGGACGACGCGGTGCGGCTGGCCGCCTCGCTCGACGAGCCCGCCGAACGCAACTACGTACGCGCGCACACCCAGGCCGACCTCGCCGAGCACGGCGACGAACGCCGCGCCACCACGCGCATCTTCGGCTCACGCCCCGGCACGTACGGCGCCGGCCTGCTCCAGCTCATCGACTCGCGGGACTGGCGCACCGACGCCGACCTCGCCGAGGTCTACACGGTGTGGGGCGGATACGCCTACGGCCGCGAGCTGGACGGCCGCCCGGCGCGGGCCGAGATGGAGACCGCGTACAAGCGCATCGAGGTCGCCGCGAAGAACACCGACACCCGTGAGCACGACATCGCGGACTCGGACGACTACTTCCAGTACCACGGCGGCATGGTCGCGACCGTACGCGCGCTGAAGGGCACCGCCCCCGAGGCGTACATCGGCGACTCGACCCGCCCCGAGTCGGTCCGCACCCGCACCCTGGTGGAGGAGACGTCCCGCGTCTTCCGCGCCCGGGTGGTCAACCCGAAGTGGATCGAGGCCATGCGCCGCCACGGGTACAAGGGGGCCTTCGAGCTGGCGGCGACGGTCGACTACCTCTTCGGGTACGACGCGACGACGGGCGTGGTCGCCGACTGGATGTACGACAAGCTCACCGAGACGTACGTCCTGGACCCGACGAACCGCGAGTTCCTCCAGCAGGCCAACCCCTGGGCGCTGCACGGCATCGCGGAACGCCTCCTGGAGGCGGAGTCGCGCGGCATGTGGGCCAAGCCCGACCCGGCGGTACTCGACGCGCTGCGCAAGGTCTTCCTGGAGACGGAAGGCGAGCTGGAGGGCGAGGACTGAGCCCGGCCGCGCGCGAGGCGGCGCACGGCTGACAGGGCCGGCTCACCGGCCGGCGCACGGCTTCCGGAGCCGGCGCACCGGGCGGCAGCGGAGCGGCCCCCAGGACCACGAAGGTCCCGGGGGCCGCGTACCGCACCAGCCGCCGGCAGGTCAGTTGGCGTTCACCAGGTCATGCGCGGGCACGGTCACCGTGCGCGCTCCCGGCGTGCCGCCCAGGACGACCTTGCGCAGGGCGCTGTTGTTGGTGAGATCGGTCTCCTTGAGCCGCTTCTCCGGGTTGGCGAGCACCTGGATGTAGTAGGTGCCGTTCGCCAGGCCGGTGATGTCGAAGGACTGGCCCGGAAGGTCCTGCGTGTACGTGTCGCCGGAGCCCACGTCGAGCACCTCGCGCACCGAGATCGAGTTCTCCTGGCCGCACGCGGTGGACAGGTCGGTGTTCCCCGGCTGCCAGTTGGCGTTCTTCACCGTGTAGTCGACGGCGTCGGTGTTGGCCAGGCAGAACGCCTCCTTGCCGCTGCGCACGGTCTCCTTCTTGTCGGCCTTCAGCAGCCGGTAGCTGGCGAAGTCGGTGAAGTGCCAGTGCTCGTGGCCGGGGCGGGGGTCCCACTCCATGGTGCCGGTCGGCGTGTAGCCGACCTGCTTGCCTTCGGCGTCGTAGAAGTACTGGTAGGCGTCCATCAGCTCCTTGCCGGGCGCCCGGAAGCCGTCCACGACGAGCTGGGCCGGGCCCGCGTTCCACACGTTGGCGCTGAAGGCCAGGTAGTCCTTGCCCTTCACGTTCTCGTAGCCGTCGCTGACCGTGATGCCGTAGGCCGGCAGCGAGCGGAGGTCCGGCTTGGGCACGTCCGGCACGGACGCCTTGCCCTTCGGCCGGGCGGCGTTGGGCGCGACGGCCGGCGCCTGGCGCGAACCGTCCGTCTGGCCGGGAGCGTCACCCGTGTCCGACGCCCGCAGCGCGCTCTTCCTCAGCGCCCAGGGCAGGGCGGGCGGCGCGGGGGTGAGCGGACCGTGACCCACGTTGTACGAGGGACCGGCGCCGCTCGTCGCGGAGGCGGGCGCGGGTGCGCGCACCGGGCCGCCGTGACCGGCGTGACCGGCCATGGCGGAAGCGCCCCGGGCCCCGGCCTCGCCCGACTCGTCCTCCCAGCTGCGCTCGCGGACCGTCACCTTGATCGACCGGGGCTTGTCGGCGATCCCGAACAGGTCCCGGTACTTCTTGGTCACGGACACCTTGGCGGTGTACCTGCCGGGCTTCATGACCACCGGAGTCCCGTAGTACCCCGCGTACGTGTTGGACGCCCAGCCCTTCTCGATCCCCCACACCGAGCCGAGGGTGAACGGGTTGGTCGGGCAGCTCTCGGGATACTTCGACGTGGACGGCGCCTCGGGCCGTACCCGCCCGGAGGCGTTGTTCGGGCAGAAGGACTCCGTCCGGTTCGCCACGACCTTGCCCGAGGCGTCGGTGATGATGATCCGCGCGAAGCCGGGCAGCCCCGCGAAGTCCTTCACCGCACCGCGCGGGAGGGTCCTGGTGCGGACGGTCTTTCCTTCGCGGATGATCTGGGTGGCGACGACCGGGTCCTTGTAGGACTTACGCGTCACCTTGAGCTCGAAGGGCCCGTTGTCGGCGGTGACGTACGTACCGAGGTCGAGGTAGACCCCGGGGTCCTCCTTCCACGAGTCGAGCGTCACCGAGGTCGAGGCCGCGATCAGGTCGAGCTTCGGCGCGGCGGCCGCCTTGCTTTCGGGCGCGGCGGCCACGACTCCGGCGGTCACGGTGATCGCCGCGGCCGCGGCCATCGCCGAGCGCCACAGACGGGTCTGGCGGGATGTGGTCATTTTCCCCGTACTCCGTTTCATACACGGGTTCCGCATGCCTGCTGGGAGCGGAACTCTTTCCCCGGCCGTGAAGAGCCGGTGAGCGGCACCCGAGTTGTCTGCGGACCCAGGAGACCCACAGGGTTGGCCGAAAACCGCTGTCAGCGCGTCGGTTCCGGCCGGAGAAGGACGTTCGGCGGGATGCGGGGTGCGTTTGTAGTAGGGGGATGGCCGGGGGTGCCGAACCTGCGCCCGGGAGCGGCATCCGTGACGCCTCGACCTGCTGACGCCCGCGCGGATTCTGCGTGGCCTCTGGCCACCCGGCCCGGTGGTGGTGCGACGGAGAACGAGGACGCGGCGTACGAACGTGCCGCTCTGAGACTCATGTCCGGCATGAGCCGTCAGTTCAGAGGCCCGGGCAGGGACATCACCGCGGCGCTCAAACAGTTCCGGGGAGCCGTGGCACGTATCGAACAGTGGGAACGCAGGGCACGCTCGCTGGCCTGAGCCTCCCGGTATCCGAGCCGTGCCCGCTGCGGGTCGCGGGCGGCGGCCGGCGACCCGCCTCGCTGAGAAGGGAACGCCGGCTGAGGCCCGCGCCCGGAGCGGACACGCGGCGCCGGAGCGGGAACGCGGGGCCCAGGGCGGGGAGGGTGCAGCCGGAGCGGTACGACCCGGCGCTCGCTCGCGGGCGGCGGGGAGTGGCCCGGCGCGTCACCGGCCGCCCCGTCGCCCTCCGACTGACGTGCTACGGGTGAATATGCGGGCATCGTGATGCGCCCGCGTCCTGGCACCGGCACTCTGCTGAAGGTGCGGAGCAGCGGGGGCGCGCCGGCCGGCCCAGGCCACGGGCCCGGTGAGACCCGCGGACGTGAGCCGAAGGGGGCGCTGCGATGACATCCGGCGGAGCCGGGCCATCCGGTCAGGCGCATGCGACGGGTACGACGGCCGGCAGCGGCGGCACGCGGCCGCGGCGCCCGGCCTTACCGGCGGTCCCGGTACAGCAACGGGGCCCGTCCGGTGAGCAGCGGCCCCGCCCGGTGCCCCGCCATGTGGCGTGCGTGATGGACGGGAACGGCCGGTGGGCGCAGCAGCGCTCCCTGCCGCGTACCTCGGGGCACCAGGCGGCGGAGACGACGGTGATCGACGTCATCGAGGCGGCCCGGTCGGCCGGGGTCGAGTGGCTCAGCCTGTACGCCTTCTCCACCGAGAACTGGCGCCGCCCGGGCGAGGAGGTCGACTTCCTCATGCGCTTGGTGCGCCGTGTAGTACGTAAACACGCGCCCCTCCTGCACGCCCGCGGCATCCGCTGCCGCTTACTGGGAGCCGAGGACCCGAAGATCCCCGCCCCCCTGGCTCAGGACTTCGACGACCTGATGACGCTGACCGAGAGCAACCGGGGCATGACGCTGACCGTGGCGTTCGACCACGGCGGACGCCAGGACATCGTCTCCGCGGCGCGGTCCCTCATCCGCGCCGGAGTGCCCGCCGACGCCGTCGACCAGGAGCGCTTCGCCGCGCACCTGCCGGTGCCCGACATGCCTGACGTCGACCTCGTCATCCGTACCTCCGGCGAGCAGCGCATCTCCAACTTCATGCTCTGGCAGGTGGCGTACGCCGAGTGGGTCTTCCCCCCGGTGCTCTGGCCGGACTTCCGCGCACCGCACTTCCTGGAGTGCCTGCACGACTACCGCAACCGCGACCGCCGCTTCGGCGGCGTGACACCGCAAACGAACGGAGAGCGTGAAAGGTGAAGGACACGGACAGCAGCCACGCCAGGCCCCCCGGCCCGGCAGCCACGGGCCGGTACGACGGCCCCGGCAGCGAGACCACCGACGCGCCGACGGAATCCCTCTTCGGCCCCGGGTCGCAGTTCCACCAGTTCTTCAACGATCCCCGCTGGGCACTGGCCGTCGTCAGGGCCACGGTGCTGGAAGCCGCCCACCCGCAGATCGGCGCGGCACTGGTGGACAACTCCTCCTTCGTCGTCCACCCCTGGCGACGACTCCGCAACACCCTGGTGAGCCTGCAGCGCATGTACGGTGCCGACGAAGACGTACGGCAGCGCGAGGCGGCACGGCTCAACCGTCTGCACACCCGGTTCAGCGGCACGGACGCGAAGAACCGTCCCTACGACGCGATGGACCCCGAAGTACGGGCGTGGGTGGTCGCGACGCTCTTCGAGAGCTCCGTCACCATGTGCCGGCTGAGCGGGCAGCCCCTGGACCCGATCACCATGGAACGGCTCTACGCCGAGTTCCAGGGGTTCCTCACGGCGTTGGGGACCAGGCGGGCCACCTCCCGCCCACGCTGCCCGAGTTCTGGCAGTACTACGACCGCATGGTCGCGGAGGAACTGCAGAACACGGAAGCGCTGCGCATCATCCTCTACAGACTCTTCGAGCACCTGCCGGCACCACCGCTGTTCGCGGGCCTGCCCACGGTCTGGGCGACCGGCCGGGCGCTGGCGGGGCCGGTCATCGGCACCGTCACCGTGGCCTCCCTCCCCGAGGTCTTCCGCCGCCGGGCGGGACTGCCGGAGGTCCCCGGTGCCCAGACCCTGATGCAGGGCGCCTACGTGGCCGCTCGCATGGCCCGCGCCCTGCCCGACAACTGGCTCCAGACCGAGAACGTCATCAGCCTGCTCCACCTGTCGCCGGACGGCGACGGCCCCTACGCCGAGACGCTCAGTACTCTGCGCGGCCGGATGAGACGGGCCGGCGCACTGTTCCGGCTGATCACGCCCGTACCGTCGCAGCAGGACGGCAGACGGGGAACGGGCGATCCGGCAGATACGGCGGGCGCGCCAGGCACGGGCGGGGCCGAGAACCTGCGCAGCGCCCGCGAGTTCTTCACCGAGGTGCTGGACCAGACCGGGGACGGCTATCTGGACTGGCCCGATCTGGCCGCGATGGCACGGGAGCTCTGCTCCCGCCTCGACCTGGACGAGCCCGAGGAGACCCGGCTGTACGACGCGTTCGCCGCGTGGTGGAGGGAACTCCAGGCGGCCCTGGACACCGACGGGGACGGCCGGGTAAGCGAGGAGGAGTACGCGGCCGCGACCCCGTCCCTGGCCGGCCCGGCGCTGATCAGGGTCGCGGAGGTCCTCTTCGGCGTCACCGACGCGGACGGCGACCAGTTCATCGACGCCGAGGAGTACCGGGCACTGTTCAGAAGAGGCTTCGGCCGCGCCCTCGTGGACGCCCAGGGACGCTACTCCCGAGCCGCATTCGTGCGGGACTTCCTCTCCTTCATGTCGGGCCGCCGACGCTCGACCCCTTACGACCCACTGCTCTCCGACGCGTGAAGGCGGGACGCGGCGGGGCGGGGCCGCGCGACCACTGCACGTCGAGGCCCCCGCAGCGAGCTGCGGGGGCCCACGACGTATTGCCCGGTGAGAGCATGCGGAGGGTACGAGATTCGAACTCGTGAGGGGTTGCCCCCAACACGCTTTCCAAATGTTCGCTTGAGGGTCCGGCGGGGGTCATGTGCGTCCTGACCTGTGGCGGAGCGGTCCACGGATGGGCTGTTGGACGGCCCCGTACGTAGGCGAACGAGACCAGGACTGAGACCACGGATGGGCCGTCGGACACCTGCTGCGATCAGCTGGACCACTCAGGCCCCGCTGTGGACCATGCACCACCGGGCCTCGGCCCGCCAGGAGGAGAGACAGTCCGCGCGTGCGTCGCCTGCCCCCTCGTGCCCAGCGCGCACCCGCGCCTTCGCGGGCCTTGATGGCAATACAGAACTGAGACCGGAGGCCGGTCATACCTTCTTGACGACGATCGACTCCGGAACCAACCTCTCCAGGTCGTCCACATCCGAGGTGAAGACGGTGACCTGCCCCTTCTGCTGGCGCGCGATGACGGCGAGTATTGCGTCGATCGCGTACTTGTGGCCGTGCAGATTGGCATCCGCCAGCAGGCGGCGGGCCTGGCGGGCCTCGTCCTTCCCGATGTCAGCGACTTCGAGCCGGGAGAGTACCCAGTCCCAGCGCTGCTCGGTGGTTCTGCCGTCGTACGCCTCGACCAGCGTCATCGGAGACGTGACCACCTCGGCTTCACCCCGGGCTGCGAGGTCGAGCCACGCGATCATCTTCCGGTCGCCGCGTACGGCCAGGGATAGGGCTTCGCAGTCGAGTACGAAGACGCGTAGCGGCCGCTGCCCGGGTTCGCCGGACCGCTTCCTCACGCGGCTTCTCCGGCGCCGTGCGTTCCGGTGGCGCGCCGGCGCTCATGCTCGGCGTCGAGGCCCTCCAACTCCTCGAACGCTGTGGTGCGCTCTTCCTCGGTGAGAGGACCGTGTTCCTCCTGCAGCCAGTCCGACAGCTCCCGCAGCCGGTCCCGGTCGCGCTTGAAGCGCAGCGCCTCGGCGACGTACGCCGACATCCCCCGTTCTGCCGCCTCCGCACGGATCTCGTCCAGGAGATCCTCGGGAATCGTCACCGTTACCTTCTTCGTCGCCATACAAGCGACCATACTCTTGGTGTCACACTCCTTACCAGTGCAATTCTCGTGACCGCCAGGTCGGCGGTCAGGCGGTCGTGGCGGGACGTGGGCTGCCGTAGAAGACCTGGCTGGTGTGCCAGGAACGGTGGGCGGCGGCGATGGGGCGGACGCCCGGCTGGGGGCCGATGAGCGGACGGTCGGCGAGCGTGATGACGTGCTCGCGGGCGGCGGTGCTGTGGCCGACGAAGCTCTGCGAGACCAGGATGCGGTGGCCCTTGCCATGGCCTTCGCCGAGACCGAGTACGCCTTTGTCGAACAGCTTGTGGTGCAGCGAGCACAGGCACAGCCCGTTCTCGACGCCGTCCGGTCCGTCGAACGCCCGCCAGCGCACATGGGCGGCCTCAAGCCCGACCGGCACCGCGCCGATCCTGCCGTCGTACCCGCAGAAGGCGCACTGGTACTCGTACGCCGTCAGGACCATCTCCCGCATCCGCCGGTCCCGCTGCCTGCGCGCGGCCGAGAGCAGTGCGGTCTCGGCCTCCTCCAGCTCCAGGCCGACGGCTTCGCACAGCTCGCCGTGGAGGGAGGGCGGGAAGTTCAGATCGAGCAGCACCCGTGTCATCCGGCCGAGAAGAGACGGCTCCCGCCGCAGCGCCGCCCTTAGCTCCGGCGTCAGCCGCCCAGCGGCGCCGGTTGCGCGCAGTTCCCTGATCCCGGTCCCGGGGCTGCCCGGCCCGCGCTCGGTGCGCACCTCCCACACGCCGTCACTCACCAAGTGATGGAAGGGATAGGCGGGCGTCGTCCGGTTACCAGGACCGTATTCGGCGAGCAGTCCCCGCAGGTCCTCCTCCACGGCGCTGTACCGCAGCTCGTCATCGGCGTCCTGCTGGAACCGGCTGAGCGCGTACAGGAACAGCAACGGCTTGTGCGGAGCCCGCGTCCCGCTCCTCGTCCACTGCCTCAACTGTGCGGTGCGCTCGACCCAGTCCATGGTCGGCGATCGTAGTGGCGGCTCGTCGCAGCGCTTGGTCGTGGGGCATCGCCGCAGTGGCCGGCCGAACACCGAGCCACGACGCGGATCCCGGCTACCCGGGCATGACGCCGTGGATGCGGGAGAGGGTGAAGACCCGTTCGTCGTCGCGCAGGTGGCACCACGCATACAAGTAGGGCGGGTCGAGCACGAGCTCGCTGAGGGTACGTACGGTCCGGTTGCCCGAGGCGGCGACGTACTCGACCGTGATGGCTGTGCCGGCGTCGATGGCATGGGCGAGCTGGCGGACATCGCTGTACGCCAGGTTCTTCGCGCATCCGGCGACGATCTCCTCGGTGTCCGTGCCGTAGGGAACCCCGGTGCCGAACGGGTCGGGAGCCGGAAGTATCGGCGGGGCGGCCCGCAGCCTGGCGACCAGCGTGCTCAGGCCGACTGTCACCGGAGTCACCGTCGGCACGGAACGCCGCCGCTGGCCTGGGAGTGGGGGCGGGACCGGTGCGGCGGCACGTCGGCGCCGGGTCTTTTCGACGCGTACGGTCCCGTCGGCCCTCTCGGCAACGGGGGCGTAGCCGGCGGCCCGGAGCGTGGCGAGGGTCTTGTCGAGTGGGGTCCGGCTGACCAGCACGGTCGGTGCCAGCAAGCGCAGGCCGAGGGCGGCGAGCTTTCTGTGCGTGACGAGTTCGGCGAGGAGAGCGGGTTCTTCGCCGTGGATCACACAGGCAGCGGGGGTGATGCGCACACGGCCGTGAGTGCGTGCGGAGTCGTTGATCAGGTACGACAGCGACTGGGGGAGGGCGCCGACCGCGACGGCGCTCAGATCTGCCGCGATGGCATCCGCCGTGCGGCCCGTGTCCAGGGCACGGCGAACGGTTGTGGGGCTGAACCGCCACACCGATGCCGTGCCACCGACTTCCTTGTCAGCGACGGTGTCCAGCAGTGCGGCGAGGCGGGCGGACGGTGTGCCGGTGACGACGGCGGTGAGGTCCGCGCCGAAACGGGCTGCCCTGGTGGCCGTCGGCAGCAGCCGCTCACAGGCGGCGGCCAGCGCTTCGGCGTCGTCGGTCCGCAGAGCGGCACCGATGGGGGACAGGGCGCCGCGGGCGACGACCCCGAGCAGTTCCGCTTCCCGGATCGCGGTGGCGAAAGGCGTGGTGTCCTGGGAGAGCTGCTCGGCGAGCGGGCGATGCCAGGCGACCAGCGGCCCCAGTTCCGCGGGGCTGTGCACTCCCCGGTCCGCCGGGAGCTGCGCCGCGGCGGCGAGGAGCCCTTCCCGGGCCTGTGGACAGCCGCCGCAGGGCGGTGTTCCGGCGAGCGCGGGCAGCGCCTTGCCGTCCTCGCCGCGTGCCTGGGTCGGAGTCAGCGGAAGCGTCCGCCAGGCGTGGAGAAGCGCGGTGAGCTGTTCCGCCGGTTCTCGTTCCGCCCAGGTGTCGCATCCGTCCGTTGCCGCGACCTGGTCGCCGTCCCGGGCCAGCAGCCCGGCGTCGTACGCCGTCTCCAGAACTAGGCGTACGACGATGTCGTCGCACTGTGCCGCCTTGCTGATCCGGGACAACTCACGTGCTCCGACCCCGCCGGACTTCAGCAGGACCGGCGGAGCCGCGGAGCACGTCGCCAGAACCGACGCGGCATGTGCGGCGAACGCCGTGGCGGCGGCCGCCGCCTCCCGGTCCACTTCCGCCGAGGTGACGGACACCGTCCGCACGACGGGCGGGACGGGCTCGAAGGGGGCGCGCCAGCCGGCTCCGCGCAGTGCGAGCGCCACCTCGGCGGGCATGCGTGTGGATTCGTACCCGGAGTGCCGGTCCTGGACCAGCAGTCCCCGCTCCAGTGCCCATCGCACACTCGGCTCGAAGTCGGCCGGCGGGGTCCTGAACATGAGGAAATGCGCCTGTGATTGAGCCTGTTCACCCCGGTGAGAGGCTCGCCGCTCAAGCAGATTCCGGGTGGACGAAGGTGCCGAAGCGATCACCGCGGCCACCCGCTCCGGATCGCTGTGGTGTTCCAGGAGGGCCGTCAGCCGATGCTTCTTGGTGGTGCCGGGTGACGGGATGCCCAGGGCCACCAGCATGCGGCGCAGTTCCTCGGAGGTCGTGTCCGCCAGTAGCCGGGTGAGCGGGGCGTCCAGCCCCAGCGGCGAGTCCCACGCCTGCGGCAACGGCGCCGCCATGCGCAGCAGCCCTTCGCCGTCCGGCCAGACGAGTGCGCGGTCGGCCAGCGCCTCCAAGGCCGCGCCCAGCCCGCGAGCGCTCTCCGTTCCGGTCACGTCCACCAGATCGGCCAGGGCGGCACATGGAACGGGCCCCAATGCCGCCAGTGTCTCGGCTACCTGCAGGTGTGGCAGCGCGAGTCCGGTCAACACCGGGGCCACCGACGCCGGGCGCTGAAGGCGGTCCGCGAGTTCGCCGAACGATCGTGGTTCCGGCGGGGACACGGCATCCGGGCGAGCTGCCAGGACCCGCTCAAGCCGGTCGACTTCCAGATCACTCAGCCACGCGGCCAGAGTTGATCCACTGGGCTTGCCGATGGGGACACCTCACAAAGACGAGTGCCGGTGGTCTCCGACCGGAATCGGTCCTGCACAGACCCAGAATGGCGGATCGCGGGGGACGCTTGCGTCCTGAGTCGGCAGAAACCCGCTTCTGAGTGAAGGCGATGTCTTGTGACTCGACCCGGCGACGGCAAGTCGGCGGAATGAAATGTCTCTTATGTTGGAAATGAATGAGACCAGAACTGAGACCATCAACGTCGAAGGCCCCCGCAGCGAGCTGCGGGGGCCTTCGACGTATTGCCCGGTGAGAGCAATGGCGGAGGATACGAGATTCGAACTCGTGAGGGGTTGCCCCCAACACGCTTTCCAAATGTTCGTGTGGGGGTCCGGACGGGTTCGCGGGCGTTCTGACCTGCGATCCAGCGGTATTGGGTCGCTCGGAGGGACCTGCGTGAACGCCCATGAACGCAACCCGAACTGCAACCCTCGGCAGGGCGCGGACGCCGCGTAGGGACGAGGCCAGCCGCTCAGGCGACGGACCGCGATCCGTTCGGCGGAGTGCTCCTCACCTGAGGTCTTCCGGAACCCAGCCAGGCGGAACCTTGGGAAGCCCGATGAGGGCGTCGATGCCGAGCTGTTCCTGGAGTAGAGCCTTGAGCCCACGGCCGTCGATGAGCTGCATGCGGCCGGTGCGATGGGCGAAGTCCAGGCTGGTCTTTCCGAACCACGCTGTAGTGACAAGGATGCCCTTCGCGGCGGCTTTGTCATGCATGACGCCGGCCAGCGCGCGGACGGCTTCCGCTGGGACAGTGTTCTTGGTGCGCTTGGCCTGGATGGTGCACAGGCCGCCTGTCATCGGATCCTCATTCGTCGCGACAGCGTCGATCCCGTCGTCCCGCGATGCCTGGGTGACCCACGCCTTCATGCCGTACGCCTCGAAGAGGCGGCGGATGAGGTGTTCGAACTCGATGGGATCCAGCGTCATCAAGTCCGGCCTGCTGTCTAGTCCGGCCACGACATCCACTTCGGGAGCGAACTTGTACTTGCTGAGGTCGAATGTGACCACAGGGCGGACCGGTTCGAGGTCGTAAGGGTGCTGGGAAACGATGGCGTTGAGGTGGCGCAGGCACTGGACCGGGTCGAGCGCGGGTTCGTCCAGCACCAGGTCCTCGAAGTCGTCACGACTGCTGCGCACACTGACCAGGCACGGACGGATAGCTTTCCCGGTGGCCCGGTTCTTACTCCGGACGTGAGCGTTCAAGGCAACGACGTCGACAAGCGACGGCGGGCTGGCGGCCAGCACCTCATTGATGGCGCGCAGCGCCAGCCGAGCGACGAGCCGTGAGTACTGCTGCTTGACCTCTACTTCTTTTCTGGGCTGGGGGATGACTGCGGCTGGGGCGGTGGACTTGAAGCGGAACTGCGCGACCGCAGGCACGACCTCCTGACCCGGAAGATCCATCTCCACGACCAGTTCTCGTGTCTCGGGCGCGAATACGGCACGCCACTCACCCCGCAGGCCCTCTGGATCGGGCAGCTCCGTCAGAACCCTTTCGATCGCTTCGACCAAGCCGTCCGGTCCGCTGCTGTTGAAGGCGTCCTCCACGGCCGTCCGGTGACCGTACAGACCCGTCGCTCTCTGTAGGAGGATCGCTTCCAAGGATTCGATCCGCTCCTGTACCTGCGTCGTGCGGTCGACTGCCTCGGCCTTCAGCGCTTCGGTACGCGCCAGTTTCGCCTGCCGCTCGGCGGCCGCCCTGACCTTGGCGTCCTCACGTTTGCGACGTTCCTCGGCCTGCCTTTTGGCGGTCTGGCGCTTCTCCAGGTCGCGTTCGATCTGCGCGGCCTTACGCGCTCGCTCCGCGTCCTGCCGTTCCTTCTCCTTGCGTGCCCGCTCCCACTCCCGGGCCTGCTCCCGCTCCTGTTGCGCTCTGGCCCGCTCTTCGCGACTTCGAGCCTGCTCGGCGGCCCGGGCACGTCGAGCCTGTTCCTGTTCCAATCGCTTCTGCTCGGCAGCCTTGGCCTTCTTCGAGCCCTGGTACGCCTTCACTAGCTGTCCGGCCAATGATTTCTTACGTGCCACGATCCCCTCCCGATGCGATGCTCGCGCTCGTCCTCAGATCTGCCCAGCCAAGCCAACGGGCAACCGGCATGTATGAACGCGTGGCGTCAGGTCGGCACTTGTGGGCCTGCGGCCGTAGCTTTTCCCCACTGGTGATCACGACGAACGGGGAACGGCCACCGCTAGGAGAGTGCCCTCACCGAGATGCAGCCAGCCTCGGCCAGGGGCGGACCTATCGCTGACAGAAGAGAGTCTTACCGAAGCGCTGCCGATCAACCTGCCGGACGTGGGGACCTGAGGCGCGAGGAGGAGACCCCTATGCGCCTTTGTCAGTTCGCTCAGCCACTTCAGACTTTGGTCGAGTGCCTGCTCTTCGCCAGCTGCGACCAAAGCCGTTCCTTCGTCGAATCCGTGGAGGAGTAGATGTCTCAGCACTGAAGAGGCCCCAGAATCTGCTAGCACCTCGGCGTCATCCATAACTATCACCACCGGGTCTTCACGAGTGGCCGTGTCCAATGCCTCCTCCACCTCCCGACGCTCGAAGTCCTTCCGGTCGATACAGCCCATCACGGAGCCCTGCCCCGCTAGTGCCCGGAGCGGCGAGGGCCGTGGCGCGATCAGCAGGATTCTGACGCCGCCTGCCATCAAAGAACGTGCGACCGTCGTCAGAGCGGTGGACCGCCCAGATCCGGCTGGCCCAGCGATGGTGAAAGCGGGTACGGTCCCGGTCGCGAGATCGGGGCCGTGGGCAGCTAAGGGATCGCCTCCTACGCCTGCTAGTACCCACAACCGTGACGCTGTCGAAGGTCGCATTTCCCACGCTTCGTCAAACCCGATAGAGGACGGTAGAGCTTCGAGGCGTGCCCGCCAGCCCAAATTCTCGCGGGCTGCGTTCCAGAGCCCGAGCATCATCGTGCGGTCCTCCAATTGCAAGCGCGCTGCATTGGAAAAGGCGATGAGAGCCTCGCGGTCAGGTAGTTCGTCAAGCGTGTACCAGCGGATCCATCTATGAGCGGAGATCCGCGTTTCGTGTTCCATGTCGGTGAAAGACCAGCGGTTCTTTAGGCGGTGCGTACGAAGGATGCGGTGCAGTGCAACGAGTTCCGAACGTGCAGAGGAGTTTGCCACTGAAAACTCGTGGCTCTGCACCCCGTAGAACGTTGCATTCGCCGGTCGGTGCTCCTCTAGTGCGTCCGCCATTTTCGCGAATCCCTCACTTCGGCGGACAACCCCGAGAAATACTCGGAGTGCGTCTTTGTCGTCCCAAAGTGACTGTGCGGCATTAATGATTAGGGCTTTGAGGGGCTCCAAGGAGAGATCGCCTGGCGCGTCATCTTCCGCATCCTCATCCTGTGCCGTGGCATCGTCTGGAACGCCCGTGTGAGCTTGAGTGACCGCTTCGCTGGCTGCGAGCTTCCACAGGCCGTCGAACCGATCGGCTGTTGCGTCCTCGTCATGGCGAGCTATCTCGGATAGGGCGCGGACGATGAGGTCGAGACGGGCGAGCTGCGGCAAGTCGGGCTTCTGAAAGACATCCAGAATCGCTTGGTGATTAACGATATAGAAGTTCTGCGTGTCCTTGCCGATTCGATCTCGGATACCCCGTGCGGATGGCAGTCCCGCGTTCAGTCTGAGCTCATGGAGGCTGTCGTTGAGGTCCTTCAGATGGGGCTGGCGGGAGAGATCGGGTCTCGTCCAGACCTGAGCACTCACGATGCCTCCCTGGGACCGGAGTTCGCTGTATGACAATGCGGCGCGCAACACGCTAGCTGTAGTCAGACTCTGCCACAGAACGCTTGCCAGCGGACCTAGCTGACTGATCTTGTCAGGGACTGTCCAGGGCTGTCAGAGGGCAGTGAGGGCCGCGCACGCTGATTGTGGAAACAGCGTTGGCCGATCACCCTGGTATGGAAGGTCTCCCCATGGAACAGCTCAGCGTTCGTGCGCTCGTCTTACTCCTGTCGGGCACCCTCGTCGTCGTTCTTATCGTGCGCGCACCCACCCTAGGCTTCGCCTTGGTCGGAGCGGCGGCCGTGGTTGCAGTGCTGGATCAGCTTCTTGACAGGGGGTGATCCGGCCGTCGGTAGATGATGCCGTATGACAGCCCAGCCGTGGAGTGCGGAATCCACGGTGCCGAGGACCTTGTGCGTTAAGTCGCCCTACTCCCGTTGCCGTGCAGGATCGCTGTCCTGGCTGCCCAGGCCAGGATGCTCTGCCCGCGCATGGACAGCCCGAGCCGGTTCCAGTGGAAGATCACGTGGTAGCTGAGTACCTGTCGCAGCCCGCGGTTGAGCGTTCCGTACTGGACGCCGCGGGCGAGTGCTTGGCCGACGCTGTGAAACGCGGCGACCCACTCGGCGACGGGTTCCAGCGGACCTCCGGGGCGCAGCAGGACGTCGCTGTCGGCGAGAAGCAGGGTACGAATCTCCTGGGCTCGGGCGTCGAGCCGCTCCTGCGGAACGTCACTGACGGCCGAGCGGTGCTCCGTCGTGATGACGCGGTCCCAGGCATCGCCCTGCTCATACCACTCCAACCGTGCGGCGCGCATCATGATGGTGCACAGCAGGACGGACAACTCCCTCGGTCCGATGGCGAGATCGTCGCGCAGGCGCAATTGCTGGATTTCTCGGCTGTCGGTGACGAACAGGGCGTGCGCGGCCGTCATGCTGGTCTTTCCGCCGAACGCCGGCGTCTCCGGTTCGTAGATGCCGGGCCACCAGCGCTGAAGGTGTCCTTCGGATACGAGGCGGTCGAAGCCATCCTCGATGGTCAGCTTGGCACCGCTCACGGGCTGGATCCGGAGACGCAGCCGCCAGCAGGGGTGCTTTCTGGTGTACCACCAGCCGTCGATCGCGTCGGCGGCTTCCGCCTCGCGCAGGATGGTCAGGACATGCGTGGCGAAAGTGCTGTCGGCGTTCGACCAGTCCGTGAAGTGAAGGTACGTCTGCCACCAGTCGGTGGTGGCCGCGTGGCGGACCAGGGCTTCCCGGCCGGCCTGGTCGTAGACCGCGACTGCGTCGGAGAGGACCACGGGGTCCATCCGGTACTGGCGCGCTGCGTCGCGGAGCGGCAGGCCGGTCAAGACGGCGAGGACGGCGTGCTGCGTCGGGCTCGGCTCACTTGGCTGAGTCAGTTGATCAAGAGACATGCGTCCCATCCAGTGCTCGGTGCCTGCTTCGAGGCGAACGTGGTGAGGGCGAGTGCGGTGCCGGCCGCGCCGTTGATCAGGCCGGGAGTCGAGGAGGTGCTGGGCTGGCCGGAGGCGGTGAGGGCGTGACCGAGACGGTCCGGGAGGATACGCAGCCGTGGGTCGAGCGCGTCTGCGGCTGCGCGGTGAGCGGTCTGGTAGATGCCCGCCCATCCGTGGCAGAGACCGCTGTCGGTGACCAGGGCGAGTTGCGCGGGATCGGACAACGTCCGGTACAGGGCGTCCTCGTAGAACTTCTGGAGCGTGGGTGAGCGCAGGGCGATCCCCGCGAGCTGCCCTGCCCGTGCGATGCCTGTCGTGCCGTAGCACCAGCTCGGACGGGCGGGGGCGTCGTGATGTGGCTGACTGCGGTCGAGGTCGCACCGGGAGATGTGCTCTGGCCACCACGGGCCGGAATCGCCGTGCTGGCACCAGGCGTCGAGGTGGGCGCAGATGGTGAACATGGCGTCCTGGTGGCCATGGACGGTGACGCCTCGGCGCATGGCCTGGGCTAGGAGGAGGAGCGGGCCTGTGATGCCGTGGGCCGCGCCGAAGTTGCCGTGCCCGCCCGGGAAGTGGGGCGACTCGCCGCGCGCCGGGTCATGGCGGACCCACCAGCCGGGCAGCCCGCGCCCGTCAGAGGCGAGCGGCCGGGTAAAGGCGACGAGGTACTGCAAGATCCTTTCCAGGGCTGGGCCCTCGGGCTCGGTGCGCAGGAGGTAGGCGCCGACCCCTGTGAGGCCGTAGAAGAGGTCGTACTCCGCGAAGGTCGGCAGGTCTCCCCTGCCGATACGGGCGAGCGCGGCGTCCACGCGGCGGTTGGCGAGGTCGGTGATGTGCTGGTGAAGGGTCGTGCGGGCCGAGACGTACAGATGCCGGTAGGCCGGAGGGACGGCGGTGAGGACGAAGCCGACGGCCGGGGCGCCGAGGAACAGGCCCGTCTGGTCGGCCGCGCTGATGGGTCCGGAGGCTGCACTCGTGATCCACCGGTGCGCGGAACGCCAGGAGCCGCCGTACCTGCTGGCGATCTCGATGTGCAGCAGGCTGATTCCGGCAGCGCCGTCGGCGAGCGACTGCACCGCCCAGGGCTCCTCCGGGGGCGGGGGAGGAGGCTCAGCCAGATCAGCTGTGTACTGCTCCAAGGCTGTTGCGGCGGTGGTTGCCAGCGTGGTCATCGGTCCGCCATCCGGTGCTGGAGGGCGGCTGTTCGCACGAGTCGAATCGTCGTCTCCTCGGTGCGCGGATCGACGCCAAGAGCTCGGACGTGGTGCTGGTGCAGCAGCGACCGGGCGACGTCGAGCGGATTACGTTCACTGACCAATGCGGTCCGATAGAAGTCCACGGCGGCGGCGCGGGCTCGCCACGCTTCAGTGACCTGCTGGCCCCCGGGGAGGGGCGCGAGCGCAGAGGCGCCGTTTGGCCCGGTGAGTTCGAGCACCTGGCTGCGCAGGGTCCGGTCCAAGCGTCCGGTGCCCTGGGGGAGGTTGCCCACCAGCCACTCTTCGGCCGCCGCAGCGTTCGGTGCCAGGGGAGTGACGAGGTGCAGTGCGCTGGCGGCGGCGAGGGCCTGTCGGGCGAAGGCATCGGTGCGCTCGGCGAGCTGGATCTGCGCAAGGGCGGCGGCGGAGTCCGCGGCGAACACCTGGTGCGCGGCGTCCATGGCCGGCCCGTGGCCGAAGCGTCCGGTCTGCGGCTGGTACGGGGCCAGGGCGAGTCCGGACGCGAGCCCCATCGTGTGCAGGCTGTCGGCCCACGCGCGGACGTGCCGTGCGCCGACTTCGTACGAGTCCGGCGACAGGAGCAGGGTGAGGTCGAGGTGCTGGTCGGCGTCCGGCCGGGCCATCTCCCGGTGCCGGGTGAACCACCAAGTCGGCGGCTCCTCCCCGAACGCGGTGAGCAGGCGGGGGAGCTGGTGGCTCAGGATCTCGTCGTAGCGGCGCGGATGGGCGTGGAGCTGTGCGTGAAGAACGTCGCCGCCGCCCGGCAGATGCCGCTGGGCGCCCGGAGACGTAGTGGAGCGCGGCCGGGGCACGTACGGGGTGTCCGGCTCGGATCGGCCCAGCGAGAGCCAGATCTCGTGTGCCCGTCCGATCCAGCCGTGGGCGTCTGCGGCCGGTACCTCGCGCAGCTCCACGCGCCGGGCGTTGTCGAGGTGGGCGCGCAGGACCCGGAGGTGGACCGGGTGGAACAGGTCGAGCGGGAGGCGCTGGTCGTACTCGATGACGGCGACCTGCATCGGGACCCGCAGCCGGTCCCGCCAGGAGGCGAAGGCGTCCTCCCACTCCTGCCCCGGGGCTTTGCGGCCGGGCAGGTCTGCCGCCATCAGCAGCCATCGGGCCTGCGTGAGGATGGTGCGGCGGTAGCGGACCCGAGGGAGGTACGGGAGCCGAGAACCGGCGCCGAAGTCGAACGGCTTGTAGGCGGCGTACCGTCCGTTGGCCACCTCTGCCAGGAACCGGGCCAGCGGCGGGGTCTGGGTTCCGCCTTCCAAGGCGTGCAGGACCCGCACGTCGATGGGCCGGCCGGTGGAGAGCTGCACGAGATGGAAACTGCGCGGGTCGGCGGTTACGGCGATGTCGGCGAGCCGGATCGTCGTCTCGTCGCGCTCCTGGTGGCCAGACAGCTCGATGATGTGCGGCAGCAGTCGTGATGTGCGGGTGACGTTCTCGTTGCGGTGCCGACGCGGTGGGAACACGAGCTGCGCCGCGAGGCGGTCCGGTGCCCCGCGATAGCTGGTGGCGAGGGCGTCTTGGTGCTCGGGCGGCAGGACGTGGGCGAACCGGCCCGCCATGCTGCTGCCGGGGCGGGGCACCGCCGTGAGCAGGAGGTCGAACGTGCCGCTGGACAGCGCCCGGGTGCTGGGGGCGTGGATCTCGAAGGCGGCCTCCACTCGGGGCACGAACAGCCGCTCGTCCGTTCCGGCGGCCTTCTCCAGGGCATGGACCATGTCGTCCGTCAGCCGCAGTTCGTCGCGGCCGTCGAGTAGGACTTGCTGCATCAGCGAGAGCAGCAGCTCGTCGCGGTCGGTGCGCACCTTTAGGGAGGCTCCGCGTTCGGAGCCGATGTATCCGGCCGGCAGCCCGAGGCCGCTGTCGGCAATCAGGTCCATCACCGGCACCAGGGCGCCGACGCCGTACCGGGCCCGGAACCGGCGGTGGTAGTCGCGCCAGTGCTGATAGCCGTAGGGCTGCGGGGTGGTCCGGTAGAGGGCTGACACGGCTGCCTGCGCTTCCGCGATCACGGTTTGCGGGAGCTGGATCTCGCAGTCGAGGGCGGTGTCAATGAGCAACGGTGTCGGGGTGACGGCGGTGAGGGCGCGCATCCGCGTGGCGAGGGCGCTCACGCTGATGTCGGAGAGTGTCGGCTGGTGGGCGGATACCTCGTCGCGTAGTGCGTACAGCTCGTGGACCAGGTCCCGCACGTCAGGGATGTTGTCTGCGTCGTGCTGTTCCAGTTCGTGGCACAGGTGCTGGAGGGGGTCCACGGTGGTCATGGGTGCCCACAGGCTGGTGATGAGGAACCGCTGCTCGACCAGGCTGGTGAGAAGCGCGTCGATCTGCTCCGGTGTGGCCTGGGGGAAGCTGTCGCACAGGTGGCCGTACAAGGCGCCGTAAGGGATGGGCGAGCGGGCGGCGTCCATGACGGCGGCCACCGGCCGGGCATTGCGGACGGATATCTCGACCGGGGCCAGCAGGACGGCGTGCCCGTCGGAGGGTGGGCCCGGCGCCACGAGCCGATCGCCCCGCGTGTGAGCGGCGTTGTTGGCGACGAGGGGGAGCCGCGTCAGTAACACGGGGCTGCGCTGAAGCTGGAGGACCATGTCGGTGACCCACTCGGAGTCCGGCCGGATCAGCACGCGGTGCTTGTCGCGCCACCGCGCGCTCGCCCTGGGCCCGACCGTCACCGGAGCGGTGCCGGCGAATAGGCCCAGCGGGGTCGGCCGGTGCTGCCACCGCAAGAGGTAGGAGACCGTCGATACCGCGGTGCGGCGGACGTGACGGGGTTCGGACTGCCGACCCTGGACGACTGCTTCGATGGCATCGGACAGGACGGGGGTGGCCAGCTCCAGCGCGTTGCGGAAGCCATCGCATTCCCAGACGCGGTTCAGCCACCCGCGAGTGACGGCCACGTTGTCCAGGTCGAGGGTACGGGGGATGTCTGCCGGCCCGGGGCTGGTGGTGGCGCGCAGCATGGCAGCGCCCTGCCATCGGTAGTCGGCGACTGCTCGGGAAACCATGGGGCCCTCCGTCTGGCGGGGCGGGTGAGGGGCCGGTGGGCCGAGCGGAGCACTTCGCTCGGCCCACCGGCAGGGAACGGCCTGGATCAGGCCGGGTCCTCCGTGAAGGAGCCGCAGGCGGAGGCGCCGGTCGCGCAGGTGGTGCCGCAGCCGTCGCCCGTGGAGCACATGAGCTTGCCGTACGCGTGCTCGGCGATGACGACCTTCACGTCCAGGGGCGCGAAGTCGTCGTCCAGGCCCGCCAGCGGGGCGAGCGGGGCCAGAGTGGCGCTCGTCATGTTCGTGCCTTTCCTCTTGGTGTTTGGATGGTGTGGAACGACCTGGCTTCCGGCGTTACGCCGAGGGCCAGGAGAGCGAGACCCGGCTGTGCACCTTGTCGATGACCCGGTCGGCCGGGATCTGGTCATCAGAGGTGTTGGCCGGATAGACCCGGATGACCGGGCTGGGGCCCCCGCGCCGGCTGGCCTCCCAGTCGCGAAGCACGTCGGCGACCTGGTCGGCGAACTGCTTCGCGTTCGGGCCGAGGGCGTGCACGCCGTATTCGATGTGCTTGTTGTCCTCGGTGCGGCGGGTGACGAGGTAGGCGAAGGTGTCGTCCTCGACGGCGGCGAGGGCGAACCGCTTGTTCACGGGGGCGACCAGGCCCGTGTCCAGGTCCTCGTCGACGGCCATCGTGCAGAAGCCGGGCAGGCTGATGGCCATGGCCATCTGGAGGGTGTCGATGAGTTCCGAAAGGCCGATGACGACGCCTGTCCACAGCTCGTGGCGCGGGAACGTGACCGCGTTGTCCAGTCGGTGTGGGTCGGCCGGTAGTCCGTCGTCGAACTTCAGCCCGATCTCCGGTGTGCCGTTGACGAGAAGAAGTTCTTCCCGGTGGGCTGTCGAGCCCTGCATCGGGACGAAACCGCAGATGAGCGCCGACACGCTCTCCAGGTAGGGACCGTGTTCGCCCGGGATCTGGGTGAAGGCGACCGACCGGGTCAGGCCACGCATCCGCAGCGGCACCACAAGCCGACCGCCCTGCTTGAGCTGCACGGTCCACGCCGGAGCGATGTCCCAGGCTCCGGCAGTCACCATGACGACGTCGACCTCGCCGAGCTCCGGAATGGGCTCGGCGGCGTCGGCGGTAAGGACGCGTACCCGGTCGTAGCCGTGCTCGTTCAGGAGCCGGTGCGCCCGCTCGGTGACTACGGGGTCGATGTCCACGGTGACGACCTCGCCGTGCTCGCCCACGAGCTCGGCGAGGTAGGCGGCGTTCAGCCCGCCCGAACCGATCTCCAACACGCGCATGCCGGGCTTCACCTGGGCCTGCTCCAGCATCATCGCCTGGATCTGCGGGGCGGAGACGGAGCTGAGCTGCACACCGTGCTCGTCCGTCTTGGTGATCACTGCCGCGTACGTGTCGTACGCCTTGTCCAGCGGGGTGTCGGGAATGAACGCGTGCCGAGGCACCTTGCGCATGACGGCTTCGATCTCCGAGGAGGAGATGTCGCCGCCTGCGCGCAACTCGTCCACCACCTTGTTCCGGAGACGGGTCGCTTCGTCGGGCTCGACGGTCGTGTTCGTCATGGACTTCCTTCAGTCGTGCGTATTTGGGGATGCAGGCCGGCGGTCGCGTGCCGGATGGGTCGGGTAATCCAGGGGAGAGCGCGCTCGGTTCTCGTCGGCTGACCGACAGGGCCGCGCTGGACGGCGAGCTGGGAGGTCCACACCCGCGGAGGGCTGCCCGGCGGGCCGGTTCGTGTCGACCAGCCCGCTGGGTGGCTCGCGGGTGGCAAGGGGCGTGCGTCACTCGATCTCCTTGATGTAGCGAGCCTCGATCAACACTTCGATCAGGTCAGCGGTCACGAAGGCGAGACGGCGGGCGAGTCCGACGGCCTGCCGATAGCCAGCCGGAGTGGGCTCCTCCAACAGAGGAACTCCTCGCTCGACAAGGCGGGTCATCTCGGCACTGGGCGGGAAGCTGTCGTCAGCCACCGTGATGTCGGTGAGCTGCTTCAGGTGTCTGCGGAGGCGGCCGAGCAGGGCGACAGCCGTTGCAACAGGTGGCGGCTGACTGCCGATCGCCGCGTCGAGGTCGTCGAAGCCCTCCTCGATGTCGAGGGGTTCCCACGCCCGGAACCGCTCCAGCACGAGCCGTAAACCGTCCGCGTCGAGCGGTGGCGTCCACTCCTGGGCTGAAGGTTTCGGAGCCACTGCGGTGCTCACCGCTCTCTCCCCACCGGAGTCTCGACCACAGCCCAGGTGTCCTTGCCCCACGAGTGCATGTCGTAGCCCCACTGCGAACTCATCGCCGCGACCAGACTCAGACCCCGGCCGCTCTCAGCGTTCAGGTCGGCCGTTTTCAGATGGGGAGCGTCGTGCGAGCGGTCGGAGACTCCGATACGGACGGCACCGTTGCTCGGTCGCTCGATGTGGATTCGCGACACCGGGGTCTCGGTGTGCTCGACGGCGTTGGCCAGCAGTTCAGTGACGATGATCTTTCCCCAGCCGGTCACGTCGTCGTCCATGCCCCAGACCGCCAGCACCTGGGAGATGAAGGCGCGGGCGAGGCTCACGGACTCACGTACGCAGGGCACCTCTGCGGCGTAACCCGGGGAGTCGATCGCATTCGGTTGAGCGACGGTCATGGTCACGAGGTCTTTCCCTCCGGCTGGGGTTCCCTGTCCGGACAAGCAAGGCAGGACCGGGCTTTCCTCCGTGCCGCCGCACCGAACCCGGCTTGGCGACCGATGACCAGTCAACGAGCGACGAGCCCAGCGCAACAGGAAGAGTCCCGGATCCGTACACGTCCACCAACCGGAAGACTTTGCGTTTCCATTACCCGAGCTCTAGGTGCCAGCGTGACGGTGGTACTACGTTCGGTGCATGGGAGGAAATCTCGTTCTTCAGGACCGACTTGATCAACTCGGTCTGACCCAGGAGGAGTTGGCGGCACGCCTGAACGCCGCGCTACAGGAGATCACCGGTCGGCCTGGCGACATCTCCTCCCGGACGGTCCGCAACCTGCTCAACGGATCAAGCCGACGCCCAATCGGACGCACTTGCGCCGCACTTGAGCGTGTGTTCGGCTGCCCGGTGGCGGACTTAGGGTTCAGCGCACCCAGCTCCATGCACCACCCCTCGGAGGGCCCCGTGCGGCGTCGCGACTTCATCGCTTCCACCACTGGAACGGCAGCCGCAGCCGTTCCGATGGTCAAGCAACGTCGGTCAGTAGGTATGACGGACGTGGCCCGCGCATCGGCTGGCATGAACCAGCTTGTGGAGGCCGATGACCGCCAAGGTGGGCACACCTCCCTGGCGACCGCGGCCCTCGAAGCTCGCGCCAAGGTGCTGGAACTTCAGCAGCGCAACGCCGGCGAGCGTGTACGTCGTGCCCTGTACGCGCTCGCAGCCGAGTTCACCACTGTCGCCGCCTGGTCGTGTATCGACCTACGGGAACTGGACAAGGCCCGTACGTACCTGCACGAGTCGTCCACGTTCGCCGGCCTGTCCCAGGACCCCTCCACGAGCATGCGCGTGTGGGTCAACATGGCCATGCTCGCCTACCAGCGGAAGAACTACCCGGAACAACTCGCGGCAGCGCAGGCGGCCAACGCCTCCCCTGCCGCCCGCAAGGATCCGTTCTTCGGCTCCATGGGCCGCGTCCGTCTGGCGCTCGCCCACTCGTCGCTGGGGGACATCCGGGCAGCTCGGCGGGCCCTGGGCGTAGCGCAGGAGAACTACCGGAAGGCGGCCGAAGAGGAGCGCCCTCGATGGACCGCGTTCTACGGGCCGGCCGAACTCAACCACCTCGCGGCGATCATCCTCAACCACAACGGGGAGCCCGCCGAAGCCGAGGCAATGGCGCACAGAGCTCTGGCCAAGATGCCGGCGGAATTTCAGCGCAACCGTGCGCTGGCCACCTGCCAACTCGGCCTGGCGCAACTCCGCCAGGGCGAGCCCCAGCAGGCCACGGCGACCGCGGCCACCGTCTTCACGATCATGGAGGGCGCTCCACTGCCGGGGCGCATGCGCACCCTGATCGGAGACTTCCACCGAGACCTGTTCCGGCTGGCGCCGTCGACGACGTACGCCCGCGACTGGGCAGACCGAATGCGAGATGAATGGAGTCGAACGTGACCAGGGTGATCGACCTGCGGCACTACGGACAGGGGAGTCTCCCCGAGGGCTTCAAACAGATGCTGATCGATGTGCATGCCGACGCCTACGCCGACGCGATGGACGACGACTTCAACCAGCGGTTCCCGTGGTTCGTCGATCACTGGTCAGGGATGGACGGCTTCACCTGCGTCGTCGCCTTCGACGGCGACGAGCCGACCGGCTTCGCGTACGGCGCCCCGCTCCAGCCGGGTCGTGAGTGGTGGCGCTCCACGACGTTCGCGCCGAACAACGGCTACACCGCGACCTACGCCGTCTCCGAGGTCATGGTGCGCCCGCAGTGGCGGAAGCAAGGGATCTCGGAGCGGCTCCACGAAGCCCTGCTGAAGGAACGCGGCGAGGATCTCGCGGTGCTTCTGGTCGACGTGACCCACCCGAAGGTTCAGGGCCTGTACGAGACGTGGGGCTACGAGAAGGCGGGCGAGCAGCAGCCCTTCGCCGACTCCCCGGTGTATGCGGTCATGGTGAAGAGGTTGCATCCCTGAGCAGCCCGGCCTTCAAGTCACCCTCGTGCGACTCAACCGAGCACCGACCATCACAAGTGGAAGCACCTCCTCAGGGCGGCGGGACTGCGCGCAGGCCCGTCATATCGGTCGAATGATGCTACTCGGCGCCGCCACCGTCTCGCGGGGTGACTGAGCGCCTCGCATCCGTGGAGCGGTCGAACAGATGGCGCCAGAGTCCACGGGCGGTGCCTCTCGGCGCGACATGGGGCGGTAGCAGGTGATGGCAGCCGCCGGTGGCTAGCGCGGGGACCATCTCCGCGGTGCGTGCGGCAGGGGTCGGATCGGGGGTGACTGCGGCAACTGCAACACAAACTGCGAGGCTCAACGCAGAAGGCCCCCGCAGCAAGCTGCGGGGCCTTCGACGTATTGCCCGGTGAGAGCAATGGCGGAGGATACGAGATTCGAACTCGTGAGGGGTTGCCCCCAACACGCTTTCCAACTCTGCATGGTCCAGTACAGAGTCGTTCAACCTCGTACACACCCGCTGCATTACTACCGATCAGCACCCCACTGTACGGTCCCGAACGGGCACGGATGAGACTGCCGTTGAGACTGTCGGCGGTACCCTTCGGCGCCTGCCTGCGTGTCGAGGGCGCACTCGATGGTCCAATCGCGGCATGACCCAAGCGCTGCGGCGTCTCGATTCCCTTCCAGCGATGCTCATTACCCAGGCTGTTCTCGTCGACCACCCGATCACCTCACGCCAACAGGCGCTTCAGACCACCTCCACATATGGTCCGAGTTGACACCCCTGCTAGGAGGAGGACTCGAATGGCCGTCGTACCGTGCAGACACAACGACGGGGGATTGTGTACCGAACCTGATTCCGTTGTGTCGGCAGGCGCCACCGTGCTGGTGAAGCAGGGGAATCTTTCGCTGCTCTCGCAGCCTTTGGCCGCTCTGCTCTTCCCGGAGGGAATCCAACTAAAAACAGATCGATTCGCAACTGAAATCAAAATGCCTCGGGAGGTTTTCATGGCGGAAGTGTTTGAATCAATCTTCTCCCCGAGGAGTCGAGCCTGCAGAGAGAATTGGTGAGGGCAATTGGAACGGGTGACGGAGTCATTGTGCACTGTGACTGCGACCACATCTATCTGTACGGAATCTGAGACGCCATGAACCAACCCGAACGGATCCCGCCGGATTTCGGTCAAAGAATTGCGATTGACAGCTATACGGAAGGGATTAAAGCCTCTCTATCGTCCAGCGACTCGGCCTGCGAAAAGATCCTTACGGCGGCAATTTCGTTGACCACCGTCTATGGTGCGGTGATTGCTCTGGTTGCACCGAAGGACGAGTCCGCCGATTTCTCTACTGCTCTCCCGTTCTGCGGTTTCGCCCTCGCCGCATTGGCTTGCATGTGGGGCCAGTCCTGCGGCATCAAGTTCGCGAACGATAACTTGATGAGCAGCGTCAAAGTCAATCTTGAGACGGTAATCAGAAAGAAGAGATGGGCTGCAAGGGTTGCGGTAATGGTGCTCACGCTCTCGCTAGCCTTCGCCGGTTTCGTTCTCAGTGACCAGTACGGCAAGCAACCGCAGGAGCCTAAGTCGAAATCGGCGGATATTACAATTTCTGCGGAAACGTACCGAGCCCTGTCGCAAAAGTGTGACGGAATTCAGAATCCGGTACGCGGGGAGATTGCGGAAGTAGATGCCAAATCGACGACGATGACGATCGCGATCAGCAGCTGTCCTAAAGGACCCCTAAAATTCACCGTGCCTGTCACTTCTGTAACGCTAGTGCAGCTCACAACTCCCTGACGCCGCTGAAGGTTCGACCGGCCTGTGGGCGGCCCACAGTCCGTCAACGCCTGGGTTCCGCAGGGGCCTGCGCAACAATGCTCATGTCGAGGACAATCGCGCCCGCACCGGCCTCCCTGTTCCGCCATGAGCGAGGTGACCGTCTCGGGGGTGGAGTCGTCTGCGAGAAGCACCGGTTCGGCCGGGACGGTCAGCGTGTCGGCAGTCTGCGCGAGACCAACCGCGGTGGCCACCGCCTGCTCCCTCTTGTCGTTGTCGGCGGACGCGGCCTTGGCGGCGGCCTTCTCAGCGGCTTCCTTGGCCAGACGCGCCGTCACCTACGCTTCGACGATGACCGGTTTCATCGCGGCCTTGAGTTGCTTCTCCGCCTCATACAGCGGGTTGGTGAGCAGCGCGAAGACGGCGGACTTGCGGTTGCCGGGCGGGAGGGCCACCACGGTGTAGAGGTTGGTGGGCTCGCGCCAGTTGCCGCGTACGTGGACCACGGCCCGGCAGGCCGAGCAGCAGATGATCTCGGACGCAAAACTCCAGCTTCGAGAGCCCCGGAAGCGCACGTACAGCGAGTTCCTGTTGGCCTGTCGGGAAGCCCATATTGCCCTCGTAGACCTATGGGAAGAAGAGACGCAGGAAGCCGAATCGGGGCGAATCGAGTACACGATTGATCAACACCGGCCGATGCTACAACGCACCCTCGCGGGCGTGAGTTTGGAAGGACCCGAGGCGGTCAGCGAGGCTGCGAACAAGGTGGTGAAAGCCTTCAACGACCTGCATCACACTGCTCTCGTGTGGAACATGAGCGGCGGAGACACCCACGACGACGGACGCCCAATTGGCATCAGCGGTGACTACACAGGCGAGATCAGAGCGGCGCTGGATCATTACTTGAAGGCAGCGCGCAAGGCATTGACCACGTTCGCAGACAGGTAAGGGGTAAAGGTCGATTCGGTAGCTGTTTAAATGCTCAAGTCGGAATGGTCAACGACGGTCATGCCGGCTGCTACAGGGCTCATGAGACGCACTGGCGCATGGCGGCAGCTGCTGGAATGAAGATGTCTGCGCTATTACATCAATCCCCTCGTGTAGACCGCTATATTTCAGCAGCGCTGCGATCAGTCGCACGCCCCTTTATTGAGGCGAGTGATTGATGCTCGGGGCGAAAGAAAGTCAACTAAGTCACCAAACGGCACCCCGCTAAAGTAGGCTTCGAACGAAAAGCCTATCGAGCGACCTTAGAATAAAGGCACTCCTGAGGAGGCTCTTTCTGTAGCTATTCCGGCTTCCTGAGCCTATACTGACAATGTATCGCTTAGAAGCTAGGAGCCTGCTTATGCCGACCGCGCAGTTCAAGCGAGAAGCCGACATGCTTGCCCCGATCGCCAAGCAGGCAGCTCAATTAATGCCTGGGTCGAGTAACACATTTTTCGAGGTGCAAACCACTTCAGGAGTTCCTGATATCGTATTTTGCGACTTCAATAAGAGTGCCGTGAAACGTAGGAAGGCAAGTGGTAAATCCTTCATCACTGACCTGTCCGATATGTGTGTCACTCTCGCTCTTAAAAATGTCGATACCGAAACGGTCACTGCCCCGGCATTGGCAGAACGTCTCCCTTGGAGCGCGAAGTACATTTCGTCGACCGTACTACCTCGCCTGGCGGAGCACGGCCATGTGGAAAGAGAACGTCGCGGGCACTGGCGCCTCGTTTCCAAATTCGAAAGTCTAGCCAGACGCACTTGTACCATCGAGGTAAAGATTCGTGACTGGCGTAGTGGGTACGGCCAGGCGTTGCGCCACGGGACCTCGGCTGACGAGGCATGGCTCGTGCTCGACTGCGCGTTCGGTGGACCAGCTTCAGCCCACGAGGAATGGTTTCAGCGGGCTGGAGTCGGATTGGCTACGCTGCACGCCACTGAAGGAATCAATCGAGTGGTAGCTCCAAAAGCCAGGAAGCGCGCTCAAAGCGTTTATCGCGAGTTGCTAGCCGAAAGAGCCGCTAACCTTTACGTCGAAGGAAAGGTTAGCGACTCAATCGGCCTTGTATTCGGCGCAGACCTAACGACTTCTACAGGCCCTGATCCCAGGCGGCCAAGTGGCGGGGTACTTCACTCGGGCCGAGGGGCAGCCCGCTAGTCCACCTTCTTGCGGAAGTAACGATGCGACGCACCGCACCGTGTCGCCCGCCCCGGGCTGAATCCTCGTGGACCTTTGCCGTCAGCGCACCCATCATGAACAGGTGATGCAAGGCTGCGAAAGGGTGCGACCAAGGCTCGCTGCCGAAAAGGCGGGGGCAGTACGGGCAGGAGCATTCGATATACCCTGGAACGGACTGCACAACAGTATGGGCAGCTCGGTCCACGGTGTGGAGCATTTGGCTCTCGAAATACCGCTGAGCCCTTTGCTGCCCCTTCCGTCCTCGCCGAGGAACGAACTCAGCGAAATTCTGGTCCGCGCCGCTCAGTCCAATCCCATACCCGGAAGCGCCATGGGCGAGCGATAGCCATCCGGTTATGCCGGTTTGTGGCATCAGTAGACACTTGCCTTCATCTTGGCAGAGATTAGCAAGCTTTTTGATGCCTCCTAGGAGCGCCGCGTCTTCAGTAGGGGAGAATGCCTTATCTTGCGCCCACTGAGTCCGAACATATAGCACGTCGAACTGATCTTGATCAAGAATCTCATCAAGCAACCGATTCCGAAGCGCCTCACCTGACAGCCAACGCGATGGGATCGTGAGATTCAGCGCAAGACGCTCGCCGCGCTCCATCACCGCCAAGATGTCGTCTGCCTCGCGGATTAGAGAATCCAGCGAGCCTTGCGGGTCGTCGGGGTCGAGCGCCCGCCCAGGGGTCAGGAGCAGGTTTGCTCCAACGTCGCGCTGTGCCGCAACTACTTGCCGGCCCCAATCACTGTCCTCAGTGGTTGCGAGGTAGGGGGCATAGTCCCAAGCCCTGACACCTATGGGATCTTTCGGCAGGCGCAGCAGTTTGTCATCGAGCCGAAAACACTGCGGATCCGCGATACGCAGGGCCGCCACAGATGCTTGAGCAAAAAAGGAAGCCAGCTTCGCATCCTTAGCCGACGGCAATCCAACTACTGTGCCGATGGAAAGCGAACGTCCATGCTGACGATGCACTTCCCCCATGAGGCCGGGCAGAACTTCCGCCTGCTGCCCTCCTCTGTGTATCAGATAGATCGGCCGGGTTCCAGACAGCACCTCATCCCGAGTACCCACTATTGGCGCCGCAGAAGCTGCGATAATGGAAGACCCTGATGGGACTGCATTTACGATGCTACCTCCCCCGCTCCTCCAACGGCTAGATAGCCGGTGCCATCATCGAGCGGAATATATTCTTCATCAGCGGATAAGTAGGCGTCCGTGGCGGCGTCGGCGAGGCCGTCTTCGTCAACTTGATCTGCCATACTGCTCTCATTCCCCAGCCACTCCAAGTAGTCGTCCGGCATGGGATCGGGCTCTTCGTGCGGCACTCTTTCCTCCTCGTTAGACTTTCAGCCTCAGAAGATTGCTACCGCTACTTCCTCGTTCATGCTCAACAACCGACGTAAGTCTTTCCAGAACTTCACCCACGACTATGGAGCATTCTGTTGACAGGGGTTCCGGGCCACGCATCAAGCGTGCGTAAGCCTCATCCACGCTGTACTTTCCGTCTGACGAATAAAAGGGGTGTCGCCCAGTGAGCAACTGCCGAACCGATACTCCGACGCCCCACAGATCGGCAGCCTTCCGCGCCCGCCGACCCTCCAGTTGTTCAGGTGCCATATATGGTGGGGTGCCAATATGGCCTGGGTAAACAGTGATGGTATTTGCGTCCATGTGCTTGGAAAGCCCGAGATCCAGGAGGACGGGTCGCTCCCAATCTCCGTCCCGTAGAGAAATATTCGCTGGTTTAATATCTCGATGGACCGTGCCGACCTTATGTAGAGCCTGAACGCCCATCAGTAGACCCCGCAGAAAGCCAAGCGCGGAATGTCTGGGTAGCAACTGACCATGCTTGAGGCGGCCTTCCGTATCACTTCCAGCGATATACTCAAATCGCAGAGCCGGGCGAATGTGCCCGCCTAGATTCAGCTCAGATAGGCCCCGGAAGCTCACCACGTAGGGAGACTGAACGCGAGTGAGTCCTTCGACTTCTCGTTCAAGTCGCGCCCTCGGGTAGTCGTCCACGCAAATGATTTTCAGCGCTTCGTCATCGACTCTCCAAGTATCCCCAAATGCTCCGGACCCCAGAAACGTCACAGGCGAACCGAGGCAGCCAGCTACCTCGGCTGCACTGAAACGCGGTTCGATATCGGGCTGGTTCAAGAACGTCTCACTTCACATCTTGCGCGGAAAGGCAGCTTCGAGTGTGGGGGCTGTAGACGTGGGGGGTGTCCCATCATCCAGCTTTCACCGTGCGTGGCAAGCAGATTGCCTTAATGCGTCAGCCGGTGCCCCAAAATAGTTTCGCCAAACGTTCACTTGTTGGCTATTTGTGACTTTCTTTACTAAGCTTACATAAGCCGTAGTAAGTTATTTATCGTCTTGATCGTATACTCAATGGGTATATCCCCTTAATGAGGATGCATGGGTCACCTGGGCCCATGCCCGACCAGCGCGTGGCAGGCTTAGAGGACAACTACGACGTTGAGAGGTACAAACGCGTGTCGCCACAGGCCAGCCCGCGGGGGACCTTCTTGAAGATCGCTGATGCTGTCAGGGGGCAGATTGACGCGGACATGAGCATGTCCGAGCTGCCGTCCGCTGCAGATCTGATGCGTGACCACGGTGTCTCTCGCGGTGTTGCGCTGCGAGTCTTTGGAGTTCTGCAGAGGGCAGGGGTTGCGGAACCTGTGCCTGGCGGACGCTGGAGAGTTGTCCGTTCCGGAGAGGCCGTTGACCGTAGGCCGTTGGCCGATCGGGTTGCGGCAATCATCACGGATGACGATCTCCCACTTGGGGCACCCTTCCCAAGTGCGACGGAGCTCAGCAAGCGGTTCGGCGTCTCGCGGCCCACCGTGAGTAAGGCTCTCGACAAGCTCGAAGCTGCTGGCCTTCTGTCTGAAGCCCGACAGGGCAAGCAGCGCACCGTGCGGGCGCTGCCGAAGCGAACGGAGTCTCCGGAATCTTGACGACTACGGGACTGACCGAGTGGGCCTACCCCCTCGCAGAGAAGCTGCTGGCCGAGCCGTTGCCGCGTCGCTGGGCGCATTGCCAGGGTGTGGCCGAGAGGGCCCGGACTCTTGCCCCGATCCTCGGTGACGATACCGAGCTGCTGGAGGCCGCGGCTGTTCTGCACGACATCGGGTACGCGCCGGACCTGGCCAAGACTGGCTTTCACCCGCTCGACGGGGCTCGGTACCTCCGGGATGTCGCGCACGCGGACGAGCGCATCGTGCGCCTGGTTGCTCACCACTCCTGCGCGTGGATGGAAGCCGAGGCGCGAGGGATGCGCGACGAGCTGGAAGCCGAGTTCCCGCGCGAGCAGCCTGACCTTGCAGATGCGCTGTGCTACTGCGACATGAACACGACGCCAGACGGCACGTCGACGAACCCCGTGGACCGGGTGAACGAGATCACTGGCCGGTACGGGCCTGACAGCCTGATCGGTACGTTTATCCGTCGCGCGGAACCGGAGATCCTCGCGTGCACGGCGCGGGTCGTGCTGCGGCTCGCAGAGGTCAAACGTCAGCCGATGTAGGGCGTCGGCCGCGCCTCGTCCATGGCGTGCTCAATTCGGAGCCGCATGGTCGAGTGGATGTCGTACGTGGACAGGTCCGCTGGGGGAACCCAGCGGACCTGAGTTGTTTCGTCGCTCGTTCGGACCTCCCCACCAATGGGGCGGGCGCGGAAGCAGATGCTGAACTGCTGCCGTGCCTCTCCGTCGTCGTAGAGCATCACGTGCCCGGGGTCGGTGTAGATCCCTGAGATGCCAATGACTTCGGCCTTGATGCCAGTCTCTTCCCAGACCTCGCGCACCACGGTGTCACTGATGGACTCGCCGACGTCATGGCCGCCACCGGGGAGTGCCCAACGGCCGTTATCCGAACGCTGGATGAGCAGGACGGCATCTTCGTCGTTCTGCACGAACGCCACGACGGAGGGCACCACCGAGTTGGCCGGCGGGGCGTCCGGGTCGTGAAGGTAGTCAATGCGTCCCATGTTTCAGACTCCCACCATGTCGTCGTCGGTGACCGGGCGTGCGCTGCCCCAGGTCTGTTCGATGCTACGGGCGTAAGTGTCGAAGAGGCCGCCGCCGGGCAGTCGGCGCAGGTGCAGGACCGGGGCCATGTAGGCGCCGATTCCGTAGACGTGCGTGTTCACGAGCATCTCGTCGTCGGACCGGAAGAGTGAGTTGTAGAGCGTGGCGTCGTGGAGCCGGAAGCCGACGTCTGGGTGGCTCGTCAAGAGCGGTTGGTAGTTCACCAGGGCATTTCGGATTTTGCCGTCCATGATGCGGTGCCCCTCGTCTATGCCGCGCTGCCGCACCGCGTCGCAACCGGGGTCCCCAAGCATGATCCGCACCTGCGCGTTGCCCTCAACCTTGGCTTTCAGAAGGTCGTGGAAGAGAGGGTCCTCCGAGAGCCAGAGTCCGCTGTAGACCAGCACATCGAGGTGGGTGCGGGCCCGTGCGTACAGCTCCCGCCATAGTCCGTTCGGGACCATGTGGCGGTGCGGGTAGACCGTGACGATCTCCGCCTTGCTGAGGTCGGTAGCGCTGTCGACAGCCCTGCCGTCGTCCCACAACGTCGTGACGTCCACGGCGAGCACAGAGGCCGTCGCGTACTGATGCCGTCGGTACGGCACCTTCCCCTGTGTGATCCAGCGCTCCACCGTCTTGACGTTCACGTCGATGGCTTCGGCCAGGTCGCGGACGGTCATGCCCTGAGCGAGCAGGGCCGAACGTAAGCGTTCGTTGGTCATCTCTACCCCCGGTGGGACGTCTTGGGACTTCTCGACGGTAGCCAGATAGACCCAAGGTGTCCACGGAAGGGGTAACCAACGCCCCTGACCTGCATCGATGCTGATGGTGCGCCAAGAAGCTCCGGCGCAAAGCCCAGAGGTTCCGCCGATGAGCTTGACGGCAGTCGATGCAGTACCTGTAATAGAGGTACTGCATCACCTCGGGGTGATTGCAGTGAACGGCTCTACCTGCGCCCGGAGAGCCCCGTGGAACGGGTTCGAAGGAAGCGCTCGTAGCTTGAGAACTGAACAGCGTGCCAAGAACGAATGACGGGGTGGAAATCCTCGTCCCCGCGGTGACCGGGTGATGTCGCCCGGCGGCACCAACCTTCTGTGCAACGGCTCTGGAGAACACCCGAGAGCACCTGGGTGCCACCCGTATGCACGCCGCCCTGCTGGCGTCAGAGCAGCAACGATGACGCACCCGATTCCCCAGGCTCGGGACCGGCTGGCTGTGGCATCGGCCGACAGGTGAAGCCCTGTGTCTCTTCGCTCGGAGGTTGTTGTGTTCCGTCGAAGACTGCGGGCGCCGTACGTGCTTGACCGGCACGGCGGCCAAGCCCAACGAGTCACAGCACGACCCGCCGAGTGCGTCACCACGGACCCCGGTCCGCCGTGACGCGCACGGCCAACCTGTAGCCGCAGTGCCCGGCGCTGCGGCCGGTTGCCTCCCCGCCCGTCCGGTCCGCTCAGCGGGGCGTACGGGTGGGGTCGCAGGGAGCCGGGACGCGATTCCCACGCTCCACCGCACACAGAACGTTCGCCGGGGCGGTCGCCTCTCGCCAAAGACCGCGACCGTCCCGGTTCCTCTTCGTCCCTTCGACTCTTCGGAGTGCTCGTATGCGTACGTACATCGGCGGTCATCAGGTCGTCTCGGACACCGATTTCGTGGAACTGGCCCTCGGCACGCCGCTGGATCTCTGGCTGGGTGTGGAGGGCGAGAGCGAGATGGAACGGGCGGCCCGCCTGGACGCGGCCCGCGACATTCTCGCCGACAACCCCGACCTGCCCGACCGCGTGAGCCAGGCCGCCGCCGAGGCGATCGAGGCGCACGCCCCGAATCTCTTCAACGTCGTGTTGCTCCCCACCCGCAGGGCGGCCGGTCGACGGCAGTACCGGGGCGGTGCGGCGGCATGACAACCACACCGCACAGCACGGATCGGCCGGCCGTTCCACCGCTGACCCGCCCGGAACTGGGCCTGGCAGGGTTCGGCGCACTCGCCGCGGCCGGTGTCGGTGCGCTCGGTCTGATCTCCTCGTTCGACGCGGTCTCGGCTGCGGCGGTCCGGTGGGGGTTCAGCGAAGCGTGGATGGTCCCGGTCGGCATGGACGTGTCCATCCCGGTGTTCTCGGTGGCGAACCTGCTGCTGATCCGGATGGACATGGCGCTGGCCTGGGTGCGCTTCGTGCCCTGGGTCCTGACCCTGGTGACCTGCGGACTGAACATCTCAGCTGGGCACGGTCTGTGGGCCAAGGTGGCGCACGGGACGATGCCGCTGCTGTGGGTGGTGTTCTCCGAGATCGGCGCCCACGTCTACGCCTCCCGGATCGGCGCGGTGACAGGTCGCCGAATGGACAAGATCCGTGCTTCACGGTGGCTGCTCGCCTTCCCCTCCACCTTCGCACTGTGGCGCCGGATGACGCTGTGGGAGGTCACCTCCTACGCCGACGCACTGGCCCGCGAGCGGGAGCGCCTGCTCGCCCGTGCCGAGCTGCGTGAGCGGCACGGCCGCCGGTGGCGCTCGCAGACACCCCGCAGGGAACGCGTGCTGCTCAAGCTGGGGGAGCTCAACCCCGCCACCGAGCAGGACCCGCCCGCCACGGTTGACTCAGCACCGGCCCCGGAGCCGGAAGGCAACCAGGAACCGAAGCCGAAGCCGCCTACGAAGCCTGCTCGCCGCAGCGTCAAGCCGAAACCGAAGCCGAAGCCGAAGCCGAGGCGGTCCCCGGACGAGATCCTGGCAGAGGCCCGGGAGGTCACCGAGGCGTGGCCGGACGCAGCACTGACCGCGGACGGGATCCGTACGGCGGTACGCGTCTCTCAGGCGACTGCCCGCACGTTGCGCGACACCCTCAAGGCAGAGCGCGCCGCTCTCCCGCTGCACTCCGTGGACACCGAGCAGGACAACGCCGGTGGCGCCACGACCGGGTCGGTGGCGGCATGAACACCCTCTTATCCGCCCTCGCCGCTGCCGGGCCGATCGCGGCCGGATGGTCGGTCCACTCGCTGTGGCTGCGCCGTTCACTGCGTAGCGCTCGTAGGGACCCGCTCACCGGGCTGCACACACGGGACGGCTTCACCCGCCGCGCCTCCACCCTGCTCAAGGATCCTCGGGCGGTGGTGGTCCTCGCGGACGTCGACCGCTTCAAACAGATCAACGACAACTACGGCCACGCAGCGGGGGATGCCCTGCTGCGGGCAACCGCGGACCGGCTGGCCCACTACGTCGGCAGGGCCGGGGTCGCCGGACGGCTCGGGGGCGATGAGTTCGCCGCCGTCGTCATCGACGACCACGGGACCGTCTCGGACCTGCTCGCCGTCCTGCACGGCGTGCTCGCCCGACCCGCGGACGGGTTGGAACCGGCAGTGCACACCACGGTGTCCCTCGGCTGGGTCCGCGCCGCAGACCACCCCGGTGAAAATCTCTCCGGGCTGCTGCGGCGGGCCGATGAGGCCATGTACGCGGCCAAGCAAGGTCGCGCCGGGGTACGTCGGGCAGGGCTCGGCAGGCTGCTCGCCACGTGGTCCGGCCGTCGTGCCGGCCGACGCGGCACCGCACTCGCCGGACCACGGGACGCAGCCTGATGTCCCCCGCGTTCGGCAAGTGCTACGACCCGACCGGGACCATGCACGGGATACCGACGTTCCCGTGGAAGTACGCCCCCGACGGCTACGCCACCCGCCGCCAACTCCGCGCCCGCGGACTGCGCCCCGGCGGGCAGGAAGTGGCCGCGCAGATCATGCGCCGCTCGCGCCGCCGCAAAGCCGGTGTGGCAGTCGCCTACCTCTACCGGATCGAGCTGGCCAAGCCCGTCCGCCCCATGACCCCGGGGCGGACCGTCGCCCTGGCCAAAGCGATGCTCGCCCGCCGCACCTGCCCTGAGTGCCGTGTCGATGTTGGGTATTGCATCCCGATCTCGCTCGGCATGTGCCCTACCTGCGCCCATCCCAAAAATCAGTCCACGCGCTGAAGCCCTAGAGGAAGTCGAGCACTCGGGCGACGAACGACACCGTCCGGAACTTCACCTGGTGCCAGCGATTACAGAACCGACGCGGCAGCCACCACCTGCGCGGCGCTACCGGCCGCCTGCACCACTGGCAGACCGGCGGCTCCCTCTCCAGCTCGAAAGACACCCCCATGCCGCGACTTTATCGCCGCTCCCCACGTACAGCGCCACCCCCTGAGTGCGTGGACGGCAGACCCTCCGCAGTGCCGTCCAGACCCCTCTCCCACCTCTGTTGTCCGGGAAGGACAGTCAGTGAATCACGACGACGAAAGCGAAATTCTCCGCCGACTCGAAGCCGACATGTTCACCCCCGCCGAACCCGACTCGGTCGGGGAAGTGGTCGACCTTGACAAGGCTCGGTCGGCCCGGACCGAGTCGGCCGACCCGCACGCCGACCGGTCGCCCGACTCGGCTCCCACCGGGTCGGGTGACGGGTCGGGCGACCCGGACGAGCCGATGATGGTCGACGGCCCGGCCGAAGTCGGGCCCGGGTTCATGGGCCGGATCATCGGGGCCAAGCGCCGGGCGATCGTCCCCGCCTGGCTGCGCTCCACCACCGAGCTGCGGACCGCGACCCGGTGGGCCGCAGGCCACTACGGACACCTGGCCGGTTACCACGCCCTGCGCTCCCCGTACTACGCCGCCCGCCTCACCTTCCAGTCCCCTGCGGGGCAGCGAAGTTCGTGGGCGGGACGATGCGGTGGGTGTCCGACCGGGAGGGCGAGCCGGTCCGGCTCGCTTCCGTCCGGCGCGAGGACGCAGCCGAGTACCTCAAGCTCTCCCGGCAGCGTGACGGCCGTGTCCGGCTGCGCACTCTCGTTGCGGTGCTGGGCATGTTCGTCGGGCTCGGTGTCGCGCTCGCCATCTACGTCCTGGCCCCCGGCTGGCTTCAAGCCCTGTCGATGGGGGTTCTGCTGCTGGCCCTTGGCTCGGCCGGCACTCAGGCCGATGCCCCGGTCATCACCCGCGCAGTGGAGATGACCAAGGCACCCAAGCTCACCAGTGACATCGTGCTTCGGGCCCTCGGGGCTCTCGGGATCACTGCGATCAATCAGGTGCAGAGTAAGGGCCGGGACGGGTTCACGTTCACCGCCCCGATCACCCGTGACGGGCCCGGATGGCGTGCGGAGGGGGACCTTCCCTACGGCGTCACGGTCACCGACGTCATCGAGCGCCGAGACAAGCTGGCCTCCGGTCTGCGCCGCCCGCTGGGGTGTGTGTGGCCCGAAGCCGTCCCGGACGAGCACACCGGCCGGTTGGTGCTCTGGGTCGGGGATCAGGACATGTCCACGGCCACGAAGCCCGCATGGCCGCTCATCAAGGGCGGGTCCGTCGACCTGTTCAAGCCGGTCTCCTTCGGCACTGACCAGCGCGGACGCTGGGTCGAGATCACCCTGATGTACATCGCCGGGGTCATCGGAGCCATCCCCCGCATGGGCAAGACGTTCCTCCTCCGTCTGCTCCTGCTCATCGCCGCACTCGACAACCGCGCAGAGCTGCACACCTACGACCTCAAGGGCACCGGCGACCTTGACCCGGTGGGCGAGCGGGTCTCGCACCGCCACCGGGCCGGGGACGACGACGAGGACATCGAATACGCCCTGGCTGACCTGCGGGAACTGCGCACCGAGCTGCGGCGCCGGGCCAAGATGATCCGGTCCTTGCCGCGGGATATCTGCCCGGAGTCAAAGGTGACGTCCGAGCTGGCGAACAAGCCCAAGCTCGGGCTGCACCCGATCGTCATCGGGGTGGATGAGTGCCAGGTGTGGTTCGAGCACCCCAAGCACGGCGGGGAGTTCGAAGAGATCTGCACCGACCTGGTCAAGCGCGGCCCCGCCACCGGCATCGTGCTCCTGCTCGCAACCCAGCGCCCGGACGCAAAGGCCCTGCCCACCGGCATCAGCGCGAATGCGTCGGCCCGATGGTGCCTGAAGGTCATGGGCCAGCTGGAGAACGACATGGTCCTCGGCACCAGCAGCTACAAGCGGGGGATTAGGGCCACGATGTTCAGCTGGAAGGACAAGGGCATCCACTACTTCGTCGGTGAAGGTTCCGACGCGCGGATCGTCTCCTCCGTCTACGTCGACGCCCCCACCGCTGAGGTGATCGGGCTGCGGGCCCGCCGCCTGCGCGAAGCCGCCGGAACCCTCACCGGACACGCGGCCGGGGAGGTTTTCGAGGACCGGGAGTCGTCCGGGTTCGATCTGCTCGCGGACATCCTCGCGGTGGTGCCGGCCGAAGAGCCGAAGCTGTGGTCCGAAGTCGTCGTGGCACGCCTGGCCGAGCTGCGGCCGGACGTCTACGGCGGGTGGGAGCCCGAGCAGCTGGCCGCAGCCCTCAAGCCGCACGGCGTCAGCACCGGCCAGGTCTGGGGCAAGACGGAGGCCGGGAAGGGCGCCAACCGGCGCGGTATCGAGCGCTCCCACATCCTCACCATGATTGCGGAGCGTGACGGAAATCGGGACGCGAGCTAGCCCGCTCCGCCGCTAGACCTAGCAGTACACCCCGCTAGGTCTAGCGGCACCGCTAGCGGCACATATGCCGCTTGATCAGCTAACTAGCCTCTAGCGTCCCACCTGCGCAAACCCCTGAAACAGGCCCGGGAGGCCCTTCATGACCCCTCTCCTGCTCGCTAGCGCATTCTTTCTGTTTGTTACTCTGAGTTATGGCGGTCTGTGTGCGGTTTCGCCGTTCGGGGACTGCCGCAAATGCCGTGGCTGGGGCTTCGCGACGAAGACCGACCGCAAGGGCCGTGCCAAGCGCGGCAAGGACTGCCGCCGCTGCAAGGCCACCGGCAAACGCATCCGGATCGGCCGCCACCTCTACAACGTCGCCGCCCGCCTTCACCGCGACGGCACCCGCTGAACCTTCCACGCAGGGGACCGGCGGTCACCCGCCCTGAGGCGATCCCGACCATGTCAGGCGCTCGCCAGCGTGACCGCCGGTCCAAGCCCCGAGCTTGCGAGCACCCGGGGCCCCCGCACCCTACCCAGCACTCCCCATCGGCCTCAAAGGAGTTCTCGTCGTGGCTGTCACCGTCTCGCTCGTCCTGCTCTTCGGACTCGTCCTGTTCTTCCTGCTTCGCTCCAACTCCCTCGGTTGGGGAGCCGCTTTCGTCGCCGTCATGTTCGGGTTCTTCCTCGCCTCCACCGGCGCATCCGGCCCGATCAACGAACTCACCACCGCCGTCATCGACGCCATCCCGGACCTGTAGGAGGCACCGTCATGAACGAACCCCTGATTCAACGCCACTGGGCCGCACTCGTCACCCCCAAGGTGGCCCCCGCCATCGCCACCTCCACCGTGCTGATCCTCGGACGGATCTGGAACGCCAACGGTGCCGAACACTCCACCGGAAACGCCGCCTTGATGGTCGTCCTCGCAGCAGGTGCCGCAACGGCCGGCGCATTCGCCGCCGCCGGACGCGGAGGCGGTGACGGGGTCCTCGCCGGAACCGCGTTCGCCACCTCCGGAACCCTGGCCCTGGCCGGAGTCGCCGGATACACCGACGGCCTCCCGCTCCCGATCCTCCTGTGGGCCGTGGCCACCGCCGTCGTCTACGGACTCGCCGCCCGCTACTGGCGCACCGACCGCCGTGACACGGCGGCCTTTGAGCGGCAGACCACGATCCGCCGCGAGGAACACGGGCACGTCGAACGCGTCGAAGCGCTGCGGGCCGGGGCACAGATCGAGGTCGCCCGCTCCGGCGCGGCCTACGCCGAACAGCTCGCCACCGCACTCATCACCCGCGCCGCCCTGCCCGGCTTCAACCCGCAGGCGCTTACCGAAGCCGGTTTGCCCGAACTCCCCGCCACCGACACCCCCAAGGAGCACTGACGTGAGCACCGGCACCGAACAGTGGCCCACCCCGGACACGGCATACGCCACAGCCCCGAGCATGGTCCGTGAGATCGGATGGACCGCTCAGGCCGCCATCGACAAGCCGTTCGGCACCCGGATGGGCCGGGAGTTCTGGCTTCGTAAGGCCGCGCTCCTGGACCGCATCGCGCTGTCCGAAGAAGCCGCGGGCCACGGCGGGGACGCCATCGAAGCGGCCGAGGTCGCCGCGGCGCGGCTGATGGACCTGGACGACCCGGACGCCATCTGCGACCCGCGCCACTACGTCCGCCAGCAGTACGCCCTGTGGGCCGACGAGCAGTAGCTATGCCCGGGGCGGTCGCCTCTCGCCAAAGACCGCGACCGCCCCGGTTCCCTTCTCCCTTCGCGGAAACAGGAGAACCCCCAGCATGACACCAACCCCTGCCCCAGCGCTGCTGAGCGCCGCCCTGGCCGCTGCCGAGCGAGGCTGGCCCGTCTTCCCCCTCCGGCCGGACGACAAGCGGCCCGCAGGGCACCCCGAACGCCACTGTCCCGGTACCGGCCGCTGCGCGAGTGGCCACCGCATCCCCGAGCAGCGCGCCACCACCGACCCCGGAAACATCGCCACGTGCTGGCAGACGGCCCCCTACAACGTCGGCATCGCCACCGGGCCCGCGAACCTCGTGGTCCTGGACCTCGACCTGCCCAAGGACGCCACCGACACCCCACCCACCGAATGGGCGGGAGCAGCGGACGGCCTGGACGTGTTCGCCATGCTCTGCGAGCGCGCCGGGGAACGGCTGCCGACCGAGACGTACACGGTGCGCACCCGCCGTGGCGGCCAGCATCTGTACTTCACCGCGCCTGCCGGAAAGCGGCTACGCAGCACGGCCGACGTCCTGGGCTGGAAGGTCGACACCCGAGCTTGGGGCGGGTACGTGGTGGGCGCCGGCAGCAGCGTGGGTGGAGCGTCGTACGAGATCATTCACGACGCGTCTCCGGCCCCCCTCCCTGCGTGGCTCAGTGACCTGCTCACCCCCAAGCCCGCACCGGCCCCGATGCCGCTGTCCGAGCTGTCGGCCCGGATGCGCAACGCCACCGCCTACAGCACCGCCGCACTGCGCGGGGAGCTCGAAAAGGTGCTGTCCGCCCGCGAGGGCGGTCGTAATCGCGCTGTGTACTTCGCGGCCTACGCCCTCGCCCGGATGATCCGGAGCGGGGACCTCACCGAGGCCGCCGTCAGCAGCGAACTCATGAGCGCCGGGCAGTCGATCGGCCTGCCCGCCGGAGAGTGCCGCACCGCGATCCGCTCCGGATTCGTCCGGGGCGGCGCGCTGGAGGCGAGTGCGGCATGAGCGACCGGGAGGAACTGCCCGTGCCGTCCAATCCGATGGCCGTGGCGCGTCGCCTGCTTCCGAGCTGGCAGAACGAGAACCAGAGGCTCGTGTGCCGTCGGTGGCGCGGGTCGTGGATGCGCTGGACCGGTACCTGCTGGCGTGAGTTGGACGAGCAGCAGATGCGGTCCTCGCTCTACAAGCGGCTGGAGTACGCCATCTACAGTGTTCCGGGTAAGGACGGCCAGCCCGAGATCCGTGACTGGGCACCCACGAAGCAGAAGATCAGTAACCTGCTCGATGCCCTGGGAGCCATCACGCTCCTGCCCACCGACACCGACGCCCCCTCGTGGGTCGAGCAGGACGCCGCGGGCAAGGACAGCAGCCCGATCGTGGCCTGTGAGAACGGCTTGCTCCGCATCCGGGACCGGGCCCTGCTGCCGCACACTCCCGGCTTCTTCAACCTCGTCTCCGTCCCGTTCCACTACGACCCCGCAGCCACGGCACCGACATGGGAACGCTTCCTACGGCAGATCTGGCCCGACGACCAAGCCGCCCTGGACGCGCTGCAGGAATGGTTCGGCTACGTCCTCTCCGGCCGCACCGACCAACAGAAGATCCTGCTCATCAAAGGGCCGTCCCGCTCGGGTAAAGGCACCATCGCCCGGGTCCTCAAGGAACTGGTCGGACGCGAAAATCTGGCCGGGCCGACGCTCGCCGGTCTCGGCAGCAACTTCGGTCTGTCCACGCTGCTCGGCAAGCCGCTCGCCGTCATCTCCGACGCCCGTCTCTCAGGCAAGGACGGCGGTCAGGTCGTCGAACGGCTGCTCACCATCTCCGGTGAGGACACCATCGACATCGACCGCAAGTTCCGCGACCCGTGGACCGGCAAACTGCCCACGCGGCTGATGATCCTCACCAACGAGTTGCCGAGCTTCGGGGACTCCTCCGGGGTCATCGCCCGCCGGTTCATCGTGCTCAACATGACGGTGTCCTGGCTCGGGAAGGAAGACACCAACCTCACCGACAAGCTGGCCGCCGAGATGCCCGGGATTCTCAACTGGGCCCTGGAGGGGCTGGCCCGCCTCCAGCGCATCGGTCGGATCACGGACCCGCCTTCCTCGCAAGAGGCCGTCATCACGATGCAGGACACCGCCTCGCCGACGAGCGCGTTCATTCGTGAGCGCTGCACGGTCGGCGCCGCCTGTGAGGTCCCCGTGGACACCCTGTGGGCGGTTTGGCGCGAGTGGGCCGAGGACAACGGCGTACGGGCCGTGGGGACCAAGCAGATGTTCGGACGGAATCTGCTCTCCGTCGTCCCCCAACTGCACCGGGCCCGCCCCCGCGACGCATACGGCCGGCAGGTGCCCACGTACACCGGCATCACCCTCACGCCGTCCGATCCGCGATAGCCCGTGTCGCGACTCAAGCGACTCACGCCGCCCCGGAACGGCCCCTGAGTCGCTTGAGTCGCGACACACAGCAATGCGGACTCAACACACACCAACTCGCATGACCGCACCGAGGAGTGCCATGCCCCGGCTCGAATTGCTGAAGAACGACGAGAACCCGCAGGACTTCGATCTCACCCTCCTCGCCGTGACAGTCGAGGAAGCCGCCCGCCGCCTGAGCATCGGCCGGACCACGATGTACGGCCTGATCCGTGACGGCGCCGTCCAGACGGTCCCGTTCGGCCGAAGTCGGCGCGTCCCCGTTCAGGCGCTCATCAACTACCTGAACCAGCACATGCAGACCAGCAACAACCACGCCGCGGCGTAAGGAGCACCAATGGCCAAGCGGCCCAAGCGCCCGGACGGGGCGTCATCCATCTATCTCGGCAGTGACGGCTACTGGCACGGACGAGTGACCGTCGGCATCCGTGACGACGGCAAGCCGGACCGGCGACACGTCATGAGCAAGGTCAGCGAAGGGGAGGTGATCAAGAAGGTCCGCGCGCTGGAGAAGCAACGGGACGAAGGCAAGGTACGAAAGGCCGGCCGCGCGTGGACCGTGAAGGCGTGGCTGTTGCACTGGGTGGAAGAGATCGCGAAGCCCTCGGTGCGGGAGAACACCTACGCCGGTTACGAGGTGGCCGTACGGGTCCACCTCGTGCCGGGTGTCGGGGCTCACCGGCTGGACAAGCTGGAGCCCGAACACCTGGAGCGCTTCTACAGCCGGATGCTGGCCAATGGCAGCAAGCCCGCCACCGCGCACCAGGCGCACCGGACGATCCGTACCGCGTTGAATCACGCGATGCGCCGCGGCCACGTCACGCGGAACGTCGCCACCCTCGCGGTCCCGCCGAGGATCGAGGAAGAGGAGGTGGAACCGTACGACATCGAAGAAGTGCAGAGGCTGCTCTTCGAGGCTGCCAAGCTCCGGAACAGCGCCCGTTGGTCCATCGCGCTCGCTCTGGGGCTCCGGCAGGGGGAAGCGCTCGGACTGCGGTGGGCAGACCTCGATACGAACAGCGGAGTCCTGCGCGTCAGGAAGAACCGGCTGAGGCCGAAGTACCTGCACGGGTGCGGCGGCGACTGCGGCACGAAGCCGGGGTACTGCAAGAAGCGGGTCAGGAAGAACGAGGACACGGCAAGCACGAAGTCGCGCGCCGGCCGACGTGTCATCGGTGTCCCTGAAGAACTGGTGAGGCTGCTGGAGCTCCACCGTAGAGAGCAGGCACACGAACGGGCGATCGCAGGGGACGACTGGCGGGAGTCCGGATTCGTCTTCACCTCTCCTGTGGGGGAGCCGTTGGTTCCGAGCACGGACTACGACGCGTGGAAGCGGCTGCTGACCGACGCGAAGGTTCGGGACGGGCGCCTGCACGATGCCCGGCACACCGCGGCGACGGTTCTGCTCATCCTTGGTGTACCCGAACGGGTCGTGATGCAGATCATGGGCTGGTCGTCCACGGCGATGGCGGCCCGGTACCAGCACGTGACGGGCGGCATCCTGGCCGACGTCGCGCAGCGGGTCGGAGGACTCATCTGGGAAGTGGCCAAGGAGCCCGACGAGAGCGGCGCGGAGGGCTCCGAAGCGTCGCAATGAGACTGCAGATGAGACTACGGGCCTAGAAGAACGCCGAAGGGCCCCACCGCGAACGGTGGGGCCCTTCGACGTATTGCCCGGTGAGAGCAATGGCGGAGGATACGAGATTCGAACTCGTGAGGGGTTGCCCCCAACACGCTTTCCAAGCGTGCGCCCTAGGCCACTAGGCGAATCCTCCGCGGCAAACAATACAAGACGTTGAGGAGTGCTCGCGAACCCGTTGCCCCTGAGATCGTCCGGAGGTGCCACCGGGCCGGATCGGGTGGACTTCGGGGGGTGGGGATCGGCTAAGGTGGGCGTCAGCCCCTCACGTGGCGCTATCTGACTGAACTCCCCCAGGGCCGGAAGGCAGCAAGGGTAGGTTGGCTCTGGCGGGTGCGTGGGGGGCCCTTGCGTTTTCCGGGGTCCGGCGGTGGCCGGGGGGCCGTGGTGTACCCGGGGCGGGGCCGGTTGTCAGTCCGCCCCGATAACCTCGTATGTGTGTCGTCCCTTGCGCTGTACCGCCGCTACCGCCCCGAGTCGTTCGCCGAGGTCATCGGTCAGGAGCATGTCACTGACCCTCTCCAGCAGGCCCTGCGGAACAACCGGGTCAATCACGCGTACCTGTTCAGCGGGCCGCGCGGTTGCGGGAAGACGACCAGCGCGCGCATCCTCGCCCGCTGTCTGAACTGCGAGCAGGGGCCGACGCCGACGCCGTGCGGGGAGTGCCAGTCCTGCCAGGACCTCGCGCGCAACGGGCCGGGTTCCATCGATGTCATCGAGATCGACGCCGCTTCCCACGGAGGCGTGGACGACGCCCGTGACCTGCGGGAGAAGGCGTTCTTCGGGCCTGCTTCGAGTCGCTACAAGATCTACATCATCGATGAGGCGCACATGGTCACCCCGGCAGGGTTCAACGCCCTGCTGAAGGTCGTCGAGGAGCCTCCGGAGCATCTCAAGTTCATCTTCGCGACCACCGAGCCCGAGAAGGTCATCGGCACGATCCGGTCGCGTACGCACCACTACCCGTTCCGGCTCGTCCCCCCGGGGACGCTGCGGGGATATCTCGCCGAGGTGTGCGCCAAGGAGAACAGTTACGTCGAGGACGGCGTGCTGCCCCTGGTCGTGCGCGCCGGGGCCGGTTCCGTGCGTGACTCGATGTCGGTCATGGACCAGTTGCTGGCCGGGGCGAGCGACGACGGTGTGACATACGCCATGGCCACCTCGCTCCTCGGCTACACCGACGGGTCCCTCCTGGACTCCGTGGTGGACGCTTTCGCGGCCGGGGACGGGGCCGCGGCCTTCGAGGTGGTCGACCGGGTGATCGAGGGCGGGAACGATCCGCGCCGCTTCGTCGCCGACCTCCTGGAGCGTCTGCGCGACCTGGTGATCCTGGCGGCCGTCCCGGACGCCGGGGACAAGGGACTCATCGACGCGCCCGCCGATGTCGTCGAGCGGATGCAGGCCCAGGCCGCCGTCTTCGGCGCCGCCGAGTTGAGCCGCGCCGCGGACCTGGTCAACGAGGGGCTCACGGAGATGCGCGGCGCGACCTCCCCCCGGCTCCAGGTCGAGCTGATCTGCGCCCGGGTGCTGCTGCCCGCCGCCTTCGACGACGAACGTTCGCTCCAGGCCCGGCTCGACCGGCTGGAGCGCGGCGCCTCCTTCGCCGCCGCCGCCTCCGGCCCCGCCATGGGGTACGTGCCGGGGCCCGAGGCCCACACCATGGCGCCGGTCGCGCCCTCTGCCGCCGCCGTGCAGCCCGCCGGTCAGCCGGACGCCGGTCCTGCCGTCGCGCGGGGCGCGGTACGGGGGGAGGCGCCCGGGGCCGTCGCGGCCCAGGCCCACCCGGCGCCCGTCGCTCCGGCCGCCCCCGCCGCGCCCGCGGCACCGGCCGCCCCCGCCGCTCCTGCCCAGCAGCCGGAGGCTGAGCCGCCTGCCGGGCAGCGGCCCGGCGCCTGGCCCGCTCCCGCCGGGGCCGACGCGGGACGCCGCCCCGGCGGCTGGCCGACCGCGTCCGTGCCCGGCCGGACACCGCCCGCGCAGGCCGCCCCCGTGGCTCCCGCCCCGGTTCATGCCCCACCCGCCGCCTCCGCGCCTCCGGCCCCCGAGCCGAGCCCGGGGGTGGCGTCCGGCGCGGGTGCGGCGCAGGTGCGGAACATGTGGCCGGACATCCTGGAGGCCGTCAAGAACCGCCGCCGGTTCACCTGGATCCTGCTCAGCCAGAACGCCCAGGTCACCGGCTTCGACGGGACGACCTTGCAGATCGGCTTCCTCAGCGCCGGCGCCCGCGACAACTTCGCGACCAGCGGCAGCGAGGAAGTCCTGAAGCAGGCACTCGCCGAGCGCTTCAACGCCCAGTGGAAGGTGGAGGCGGTCATCGACCCCTCCGGCGGTTCCGGCCCGCCGCCGCAGAGCGGGGGCCGCCCGCCGACCGCCCCCTACCAGCCCTCCGCGCCCGGCCCGCAGTCGTACGACCCCCCGGACCCGCAGCAGGGGCAACAGGGACAAGGGCAACAGGGCCAGCAGCCTCCGCGCTCCCCGTCCTCGTACCAGCCCTCGTCGCCGTCGTCGTCGAGTTACGCGTCGCCGTCCCAGGGCCCCGGTGGCTCCGGCGGGCCCGGCGCCGAAGCCGCGTCCCAGTCCTCCTACGCACCCGAGCCGCCGCGTTCCGTGGCCCCGGAGGACGACACCGCCGAGGCCGACGACCCGGATCTCGTCGACTCGGCCCTCTCGGGCCACGACCTGATCGTCCGCGAGCTGGGTGCCACGGTCGTGGAGGAGTTCGTCAACGAGCAGTGACGAGCAGCGACGAGGGCGCCCCCGGGGTGGGTGCCGTGAAGGGGTGAGTGCCCGGAGAAGGGTGAGTACCTGGGGAAGGGCGAGTACCTGGGCGCGTACGAGCAGGGCGGTTACGCGGTGGTGGCACGTCCACGGGGCGGAAGCCGTCAAGCTCGGTGGCCCCCGGCGGCTAGGCTGCACCCCGTGAAGGTCCTCGTCATCGGCGGCGGCGCCCGCGAACACGCCCTGTGCCGCTCTCTCTCCCTCGACCCCGACGTCACCGCTCTGTACTGCGCCCCCGGCAACGCCGGCATCGCAGAGGTGGCCGAACTGCACCCGGTCGACGCGCTCGACGGTGACGCCGTCGCGCGCCTCGCCGCCGAACTGGGCGCCGAGCTGGTGGTCGTCGGCCCGGAGGCACCGCTTGTCGCCGGGGTCGCCGACTCCGTGCGCGCCGCCGGTATCCCCTGCTTCGGGCCCTCGCGCGAGGCGGCCGAGCTGGAGGGTTCCAAGGCGTTCGCCAAGGACGTCATGGCCGGTGCCAACGTCCCGACCGCCCGCAGCTACGTCTGCACCACCCCTGCCGAGATCGACGCCGCCCTCGACGCCTTCGGTGCCCCCTACGTCGTCAAGGACGACGGTCTGGCGGCAGGCAAGGGCGTCGTCGTCACCGACGACGTCGAGGAAGCGCGTGCGCACGCGCTGGCCTGCGACCGCGTGGTCATCGAGGAGTTCCTCGACGGCCCCGAGGTGAGCCTCTTCGCGATCACCGACGGCACCACCGTGGTGCCGCTCCAGCCCGCCCAGGACTTCAAGCGGGCCCTGGACGACGACGAGGGCCCGAACACCGGCGGCATGGGTGCGTACTCGCCCCTTCCCTGGGCCGACCCCAAGCTGGTCGACGAGGTCATGGACAGCGTCCTCCAGCCGACCGTGGACGAGCTCCGCCGCCGCGGCACGCCCTTCTCCGGGCTGCTGTACGCGGGTCTCGCGATCACCTCGCGCGGCGTCCGGGTCATCGAGTTCAACGCCCGGTTCGGCGACCCCGAGACCCAGGTGGTCCTGGCCCGCCTGAAGACCCCGCTGGCCGGTGTCCTCCTGGCATCCGCCAACGGCACCCTCGACATCCTGCCGCCGCTGAAGTGGCGCGACGACGCCGCCGTCACCGTGGTCATCGCCTCGCACAACTACCCGGGTACGCCCCGCACGGGTGACCCGATCGAAGGGCTGGCCGACGTCGCGGCGAAGGACGCCCCGCACGCGTTCGTCCTGCACGCGGGGACCCGGCAGGACGGTGACGCCGTCCTGAGCGCCGGGGGCCGTGTGCTCTCGGTGACCGCGACGGGCAAGGACCTCTCCCAGGCCAGGGAGCGGGCCTACACGGCGCTCGGGCGCATCCGCCTCGACGGCGCGCAGCACCGTACGGACATCGCGCTGAAGGCCGCCGGGGTCTGACCAGCCTTTTCGGACGCTTGAACGCGGCCGGTTCCTGGCATGCTCACCGGCCGTCCCTCGGCGCCCACCAGTGCCCGGTCCCTCTCCGGAGGCGGCCGGGCACTGGTGTGTCCACTCACTCCCCGTCCACACGCGGGCCGTACGCCTCCTCCGCGCCCCGGGGTGCACGGCCCCCGTGCGCCGCATGCCGCGAAGAACAGCGAACCCATGTGAACCGGCGCGTCAGCAGCTTTAGCCAAAGCCATTCCATCGAGTGACGACTCGGCCATCCGGATGACGCCCGGCGAGCTCCCAACTAGGGTGCGGCGCAAGCGTTCCGGCACTTGGCCCACCGGCATTGCGATGTCAGTGACGGGTGCCACAGTGGGGGAGTGAGCAACACCGTCGTGGGGGCAGAGGGGGTGACATCCGGCTGTGTCCGGTACCGGGTTGGGTGAGGAGCTGGGCGCGCGTGCCGCGCGTGCCCGAGCTCTCGCGCTGCTGCGTATCCGCAGCAGCGCGGTGGCCGTGGCGATCCTGCCCGCGGCCGTGGCCGTCGTGCTGCTGGCCGCCGCCGTGCAGGGCCGTATCAGCGGCGGTGTCTGGGACACCGTGCGCTGGGCGGTGACGGTGGGCGCGCTCGTCGTGCTGGTGGTCGCCGCCGCCGTCGCCTTCGCGGTCGCCAGGGCGAGGCCGGCGGTCAGCCCGACCGTCACCGTCACGGAGGAGTCCGCGCCCGACCTCTACCGTCTGGTCCGGGAGCTCGCCGACCGGCTGGACGTCCCGGCCCCGTCCGCCGTGGAGCTGACCCCGGACTGCGACAGCTGGCTGGAGGACCGTACGCACCCCTCCGCCCAGCCGGGCACGGCGGGCGCCGGCAGGGGTCTCGCCGCGGTACGGCCGCGCCGGCGGGTGCGGGCCGCACCCGTCCTGGTCATCGGGTCCCCCTTCCTCTGGTGGATGCGCGTCGCCGAGCTGCGGGCGGTGCTCGCCCCCGTCGTCGCCGGCACCGACTCGTCCGCGCACCCGGACATAGCCGCGGCCCGCCGTTTCGTACGGGGGCTGGACGCCGCGGTCGCCGACGGCGCCGCGCCGGGACAGGGCGCGATACGCGGGCTGCCGCTCGCCTTCGTCGGCCGGGTCGCCAGGATTCTGCTGCGTGGCTGCCGTGAGCACGCCGCCGAGATGGAGCGGTGCGTCGCCGCCGCCGCGTCGATGCGCGCGCAGAACGTGGACTACGGGCTGCGGATCATCGCCCAGGAACAGGTCGGCCTCGCCTACGCGGGCTGGGACCGGCTGCTCACCCGGGTCGCGCTGCCCGCGTGGCGGATGGGCCGGTGGCCTTCGCGGCTCGACGCCGGTGTCGTCTCCGCCCTGACCGAGCTGTCCCGCCGGGACCGGCTGGCGGAGGGATTCGCCTCCCGCCTCGGCGAGCGCCCCGCCTGCGACCTCCTGGAGGAACCGGGCGCGGCCGACGAAGCGGTCTCACTGCTGGCGGCCAGGCTCTTCCACGGCGGGCCGGCGGAGAGCGGCCCCGACTGGTCCCCCGTCGACTGGCAGCAGTATCCCGAGGAGGTCGTCGACCGGAAGTGGCGGGCGGAGGCCGCCCGGCTCAACCGGGTCCTCGACGCCAGGACCGGGCCGCCCACGGTCACGGCCGACCCCGCCGACCCGGCGGTCCCCACGCTCGCCCGCGTCATCGGCCACCTGACCGCCACTCCGCCGGGCGGCGAGGAGCTCGCCGCCGGAATCGGTGCCGCCGTGGCCCGCGAGGAGGCGGCCCAGAGCTCTCCGCCGGCGGCCGGGGGTGCGGACCCGGCGCGGGGCGGTACGGGAGCCGACCCCCTCGACTTCTGGGGCTCCGGCCCTCTCCCGCTCTTCCCGCTCCAGCCGCCGCGTACGGGTACGGAGCTGCTCGTCGACCACGTGGTGGCGATGGTCTGCTGCGCCGCCGTCGACACGGCGGGCGCGGCTCCGGGGCTCGACTGGCTCGACGGCCCCGCACTGCTCGTCGACGGTCAGCGCCCGGCCGACCCGGGCGGGCCCGTCCTCACCCTGGTCGAGGACGGCGACGCGGAACCGCTGCGTACGTGGCTCGCCAAGGTCGGCGTCCGCACCGACAAACCGGTTCGTCTGGTCTGACCGAGCGGCGGAAGTGCTGCGCCTCGCGCGGCCGGTCGGCGGGCGAGAACAGAGCCGGGCGAGAACGGATACGGGCGAGAACAGATACGGGCGCGGCTCGCGCCACCTCCGTGCCCGCCGAGCCCGCCGCACGCGCCCCTCTGGCCCCAATACCCGGAAGCGCAGGTTCCGTTCACGTCAATTCGCGACGAACGGTGACGGAGTGCGTGCGTTATGTGATGTGCTGGGGATCGGCGCTGACACCCAGCGCACCGGAGTTGGCCGGGGGACACGAGGGAGGGGAGCGGTATGGGGGCGGAGCAGATTCGGCGATGGGAGTCGGGTGCCCTCGCGCATGCCGTGAGCGATCCCTTCGGGCAGGGGCCCCTGCCCTGGCTGCGCGGCAGCGAGAACTACTTCGACGACACCGGCCAGGTCGTCCCCTGGTACGCGGACCCCGAGCTCGGCCGTGGCGGCACCGGAGGCGGGACGCGTACCGCCGACGACGTGCACCGGCAGATCAAGGGCTTCGTCTCACCGGGCGCCGCGGCCCCCGGCGAGGCGATCGACTTCCACATCACGGTGGACCCGCCCCAGCAGTTCTCCGTCGACGTCTACCGCATCGGTCATTACGGCGGCGACGGAGCCGCCAAGATCACCACCAGCCCCCGGCTCTCCGGCATCGTCCAGCCGCCCCCGCTGGCCGCGGACCGCACGGTCTCCTGCCACCACTGGTGGCTCTCCTGGCGGCTCCAGATCCCCAGCTACTGGTCGGTCGGCGCGTGCGTCGCCGTCCTCACCACCGCCGACGGCTACCGCTCCCACATCCCCTTCACGGTCCGCGACGACCACCCCGCCGACCTGCTCCTCCTGCTCCCCGACATCACCTGGCAGGCGTACAACCTCTACCCGGAGGACGGCCGAACCGGCGCCAGCCTCTACCACGCCTGGGACGAACAGGGACGGCTGCTCGGCGAGAAGGACGCCGCCGCCACCGTCTCCTTCGACCGGCCGTACGCGGGTGCGGGACTCCCCCTCCACGTCGGCCACGCCTACGACTTCATCCGCTGGGCCGAGCGGTACGGCTACGACCTGGCCTACGCCGACGCGCGCGACCTCCACGCGGGCCGCGTCGACCCCAGCCGCTACCGGGGCCTGGTCTTCCCCGGCCACGACGAGTACTGGTCCGTGCCCATGCGCCGCACCACCGAACTCGCGCGCGACACCGGCACCTCGCTCGTCTTCCTCTCCGCCAACACCATGTACTGGCAGGTCGGCCTCTCCCCCTCCGCCTCCGGCGTCCCCGACCGGCTGCTCACCTGCCGCAAGCGCCGCGGACCGGGCAAGCCCGCCCTGTGGCGGGAGGTCGACCGCGCCGAACAGCAGCTCCTCGGCATCCAGTACGCGGGCCGGGTCCCCGAACCCCGCCCCCTGGTCGTACGCAACGCGGAGCACTGGCTCTGGGACGCGAGCGGCGCCACCGAGGGCGACGAGATCGACGGGCTGGTGGCGGGCGAGGCGGACCGTTACTTCCCGCGCACCACGCTCCCCGAACACGAGAACCGCATCCTGCTGGCCCACTCGCCGTACCAGGACGGCGACGGAGCCACCCGCCACCAGGAGACCTCCCTGTACCGGGCCCCCTCCGGCGCCCTCGTCTTCGCCTCCGGCACCTTCGCCTGGTCCCCGGCCCTGGACCGCCCAGGCCATGTGGACCCCCGTATCCAGCGCGCCACGGCCAACCTCCTCGACCGCATCTGCAAACGGGACTGACGCTCCCGGGCACCACGGCGCCCGTCCGGAGGCCCCGCCCCTCACCGCTCCATCCCGATACGGGACAATCGGAACGACTCCTGGATCAACCTACGCGGAGGCAGCGTGTCCGGTTTCGTAGAAAAGCCCGAGCCCGTGCAGGTCCCGGGTCTCACCCACCTGCACACCGGCAAGGTGCGCGACCTGTACCGGAACGAGGCGGGCGACCTCGTCATGGTCGCCAGCGACCGTATGTCCGCGTACGACTGGGTCCTGCCCACCGAGATCCCCGACAAGGGCCGGGTCCTCACCCAGCTGTCGCTGTGGTGGTTCGACCAGCTCGCCGATCTCGTCCCCAACCACGTCCTGTCCACGGAACTCCCCGCCGGAGCCCCCGCCGACTGGGCCGGCCGGACGCTGATCTGCACCTCACTGCGGATGCTGCCCGTCGAGTGCGTCGCGCGCGGCTATCTGACCGGTTCCGGGCTCGTCGAGTACGAGGCGTCCCGCACGGTCTGCGGCCTCGGTCTCCCCGAGGGCCTCGTGGACGGCTCCGAGCTCCCGGCCCCGATCTTCACGCCCGCCACGAAGGCGGCTGTCGGGGACCACGACGAGAACGTGAGTTACGAGGAGGTGGCCCGGGAGGTCGGCGCCGAGACTGCCGCCCGGCTGCGGCGCACGACGCTCGACGTGTACGGCCGGGCCCGCGACATCGCGCGGGAGCGCGGGATCATCCTCGCCGACACGAAGTTCGAGTTCGGCTTCGCCACCGGCGCCGAGGGCGACGGGGAGGACGAGCTGATCATCGGGGACGAGGTGCTGACCCCCGACTCCTCGCGCTTCTGGCCCGCCGGGACCTGGCAGCCAGGCCGCGCCCAGCCCTCGTACGACAAGCAGTTCGTGCGTGACTGGCTGACCTCGCCGGCTTCCGGCTGGGACCGCGGGAGCGAGCAGCCGCCGCCGGCGCTGCCGCAGGAGATCGTGGACGCGACCCGCGCCAAGTACGTCGACGCCTACGAGCTGCTGACCGGCACCACCTGGTCGTAACGCACTCCCGGATACGAAGAAGGCCCCGGTCACGAGGACCGGGGCCTTCTTGCGTGGAGCGAACGACGAGGTTCGAACTCGCGACCTCAACCTTGGCAAGGTTGCGCTCTACCAGCTGAGCTACGTTCGCAGTGCGCCGAAGTGCGGTGCCTACTATACCCACCCTCGCTGCCGGGCCGGACGCGATGCCGTACGACGGTTCTCCGCACCGCATTCGGAGTCCGCCGACGACAGGGGGTCGCGTACGTCCCCTGCGGCAGGGAGGCCCCTCCGCGACAGGCGCTCCGTCCGCCGCCCGTTCCCGCACCTCGGTCTCCCGGGCGGTCGGGGCGGCGAGGCGCTCGCGGAGATCGCGTCAGCCGCCAACTCCGGCTCCGCGGAACCGTTTCCGGCGTGCACCGTACGGATGGCCCCGGCCGGCCGCGGGCGCTGACCGCGTTCGGCACGGACGCCTGGACGCCCGCCGCGAGCGCGCGCTTCAGATGCCCTGTTGTGGAGTGGCTCGTCGCGGTCGCCGCCCGGCAACCGGTCAGTCCGGCCCGCAGCGATGTGGCGACCTTCACACCTCGGTGCCCGGCATCTCCCGATCAAGGGCCTCCGAAGTGACGCGTGCCGAGCGAGGGCGCAGGCGGATACCAAGAGGCCGATCCGGGGACAGGGCGGCGCGAGAAGATGCGACAGCCGAGGCGCCAGGAGCCCCGACGGAAAGGGCGGCACGGATACGACAAAGGCCCCGGTCGATAAACGACCGGGGCCTTCGATCAAGAGCGGACGACCAGGTTCGAACTGGCGACCTCAACCTTGGCAAGGTTGCGCTCTACCAACTGAGCTACGTCCGCATTGCTGCCACTCGGCTTTCACCGGTGGAGCGCTCACCACTCTACCTGATCCACCAAGGGGCCAGAAAGTGTGGTGCAGAGCGGGTGACAGGAATTGCACACTGCGCCTTCCCCCTGGAAGGGGGATGTTCTACTACTGAACTACACCCGCACGCGGCTCGGGACCGGGCCTTTCGGCCTTGCCCCTCGGCGTGCTCCAGACTCTAGCCGACCTGCGGGGGTGTCGCGCAAGTCGGCTCCCCGCAGGAGTCGCGAAGAAGGCCGGAAGCGGCGCCGGCCGGAGGGTCCCGGTGCCGGTGCCTCTCAACTGGCGGCGTGGAACGCCTCGTAGACCTTCTTGGGAATCCGGCCCCGGGCCGGCACCTCCATCCGGTGCGAACGGGCCCAGGCGCGGACCGCCGCCGGGTCGGGTGCGAGTGAGGTGTGGTGGTACGAGACGGGAGTCTTGCCGTGCTTGCCGGCATTTGTCTGCTTCCGGCCCGCCGCCATGTACGGCGCCAGAGTCCTGCGCAGTCTCTTTGCGTTGGCGGGGTTGAGGTCGATCTCGTACGACTTCCCGTCCAGGGCGAAGGTGACCGTTTCCGCCGCTGTTCCCCCGTCGATGTCGTCGGAGAGCGTAACCACTACGCGCTGAGCCACGGATATCGGTCCTTTCCTACGGCACCGCCGCTTCTGACATGCGGTGATGCCGGCCTTCTCGGCTGTCAGGCGGATGCGGATCGACTGGTGTCGACTGTTCCGGGGTGATGCCGCTTTCCCCGGGTAATCATTTGTACAGCGACGGGTGCCGCATTGTGAAGCCCAGTCAATTGCTTCAGCGTGTCCACGGGCAATCCGGTGAGGAATTTTTTTCCAGGACTTTCCCCGTGAGTTGTCGCAGCCGATATCTCGGTGTGATCCGCCCGGCCGGAGGCCCGCCGGGGCCGCGCCGGGGACCCGCTGAATATCTATGCGCGTAGAATTTCCGGCCAGGTACGCTGAGTGGACCCGCGGGGGTCTGGGGAACCCCCCGGAGACACAGCCGCACCACACCACCGGGAGTGCCAGTGGCACGCGTCGTAGTCGACGTCATGCTCAAGCCGGAGATCCTCGACCCGCAGGGACAGGCTGTGCAGCGCGCACTGCCCCGTCTCGGCTTCGAAGGAATCGCGGACGTACGTCAGGGAAAGCGATTCGAGCTGGAGGTCGAGGGGCCGGTCGACGACGCCGCCCTGGCCCGCGTCAACGAGCTCGCGGAGACCTTTCTCGCCAACACCGTCATCGAGGACTTCGTCGTGAGGGTGGAGGAGGAGAAGTGACCGCTCGTATCGGCGTCGTCACTTTTCCCGGCACCCTCGACGACCAGGACAGCCTGCGGGCCGTCCGGATCGCGGGCGCCGAACCCGTATCCCTCTGGCACCGCGACAAGGACCTGCACCAGGTCGACGCCGTGGTCCTGGCGGGGGTTTCTCCTACGGCGATTATCTGCGGGCCGGAGCCATCTCCCGTTTCTCGCCGGTCATGGAGACCGTCATCGAGCAGGCGAAGGCGGGAATGCCCGTCCTCGGCATCTGCAACGGTTTCCAGATTCTCACCGAGGCCCACCTGCTGCCCGGCGCCATGCTGCGCAACAACCACCTCCACTTCATCTGCCGGGACCAGAAGCTGAAGGTGGAGAACGCGGGCACCGCGTGGACCTCGGACTACACCGAGGGCCAGGAGATCTCCGTACCGCTGAAGAACCTGGACGGCCAGTACACCGCCGACGAGCGCACGCTCGACGAGCTGGAGGCCGAGGGCCGTGTCGCCTTCCGCTACCTCGACGTGAACCCCAACGGCTCGCTGCGCGACATCGCCGGCATCACCAACGCCGCGGGCAACGTCGTCGGCCTGATGCCGCACCCGGAGCACGCCGTCGAGCCGCTGATCGGCACCGGTGGCACCGACGGTCTCGGATTCTTCACCTCGATCATCAAGAAGCTGGTCGACGCATGAGCCTGGACACGGTCGAGCACGCGGCCGAAACCCCGGATTCCGAGCAGCCCTGGAAGGAACTCGGCCTCAAGGAGGACGAGTACGCCCGCATCCGCGAGATCCTGGGCCGCCGTCCCACCGGCGCCGAGCTCGCCATGTACTCCGTGATGTGGTCCGAGCACTGCTCGTACAAGAGCAGCAAGGTCCACCTCAAGCAGTTCGGCGAGAAGGTCCCCGACAACGACGCGATGCTCGTCGGCATCGGCGAGAACGCCGGTGTGGTCGACGTCGGCCAGGGGTACGCGGTCACCTTCAAGGTCGAGTCGCACAACCACCCCTCGTACGTCGAGCCCTACCAGGGCGCGGCCACCGGCGTCGGCGGCATCGTCCGCGACATCCTCGCCATGGGTGCCCGCCCGGTCGCCGTCGTCGACCCGCTGCGCTTCGGCGCGGCGGACCACCCCGACACCAAGCGGGTCCTGCCCGGCGTCGTCGCGGGCATCGGCGGCTACGGCAACTGCCTCGGCCTGCCGAACATCGGCGGCGAGGTCGTCTTCGACGCCTGCTACCAGGGCAACCCGCTCGTCAACGCCGGCTGCATCGGCGTGATGCGCCACGAGGACATCCACCTGGCGCAGGCGTCGGGCCCCGGCAACAAGGTGATCCTGTACGGCGCCCGCACCGGCGGCGACGGCATCGGCGGGGTCTCCGTGCTCGCCTCGGAGACCTTCGACTCCACCGGTCCCGCCAAGCGGCCCGCGGTCCAGGTCGGCGACCCGTTCCAGGAGAAGCTCCTCATCGAGTGCACCCTGGAGATCTTCAAGGAGAAGCTCGTCGCGGGCATCCAGGACCTCGGCGGCGCCGGGCTCTCCTGCGCCACGAGCGAGCTGGCCTCCGCGGGTTCGGGCGGTATGCGCGTCGAGCTGGACACCGTGCCGCTGCGCGACTCCTCCCTCTCGCCCGAGGAGATCCTCATGAGCGAGTCGCAGGAGCGCATGTGCGCGATCGTCGAGCCGCAGCACGTCGAGCGCTTCATGGAGATCTGCGAGAAGTGGGACGTCATCGCCACCGTGATCGGTGAGGTGACCGAGGGTTCGCAGCTGGAGATCTTCTGGCACGGCGAGCAGATCGTGGACGTACCGCCGCGGTCCGTGGCCCACGAGGGCCCGACGTACCACCGCCCGTACGCCCGCCCGTCGTGGCAGGACGCGCTCCAGGCCGACGACGCGGGCAAGCTGGCCCGCCCGGCGAACGGCGCGGAACTGCGCGCGCAGGTCCTCAAGCTGGTCGCCTCCCCGAACCAGGCGTCCAAGTCCTGGATCACCGACCAGTACGACCGCTTCGTGCAGGGCAACACCGTGCTGGCGATGCCCGAGGACGCGGGCATGGTCCGGATCGACGAGAAGTCGAACCTGGGCGTGGCCATGGCGACCGACGGCAACGGCCGGTACGCGAAGCTCGACCCGTACACGGGTGCGCAGCTCGCGCTGGCGGAGTCGTACCGCAACGTCGCCGCCTCCGGTGCCAGGCCGCTGGCGATCTCGGACTGCCTGAACTTCGGTTCGCCCGAGGACCCGGACGTCATGTGGCAGTTCGCCGAGGCCACCCGTGGTCTCGCGGACGGCTGCCTGGAGCTCGGTACGCCGGTCACCGGCGGCAACGTGTCGCTGTACAACCAGACCGGTGACACGGCGATCCACCCGACCCCGGTCGTGGCCGTGCTCGGTGTGATCGACGACGTCACACGGCGCACGCCGATCGCCTTCGCGGAAGAGGGCCAGCTCCTCTACCTGCTCGGTGACACCCACGAGGAGTTCGGCGGCTCGGCCTGGTCCGAGGTCGTCCACCAGCACCTGGGCGGTATGCCGCCCAAGGTCGACCTGGGCCGCGAGAAGCTGCTCGGCGAGATCCTGATCTCGGCCTCCCGCGACGGCATGATCGACGCGGCGCACGACCTCTCGGACGGCGGCCTGATCCAGGCCGTCACCGAGTCCTGCCTGCGCGGCGGGAAGGGCGCGCGGCTCGTCGTGCCGGACGGTCTGGACGCGTTCACCTTCCTCTTCTCCGAGTCGGCCGGGCGCGCGATCGTCTCGGTCCCGCGCAGCGAGGAGCTCCGCTTCAACGACATGTGCGGTGCGCGGGGTCTGCCCGTGACCCGGATCGGTGTCGTGGACGGCGAGGAGATCGAGGTGCAGGGCGAGTTCGGCATTCCGCTGAGCGAGCTGCGTACGGCCCATGAGGGCACCCTTGAGGGACTGTTCGCCTGAGTCCCGCCCGTCGTGCCGAAGCCCTCGTCCGGGTCGACCGGACGGGGGCTTCGGCGGTCCGGTCCTGAACCCGCGCATACCGAGGGGGAGTTCGTGTCCGTACGCAAAGCCGCGGCGGTGCTGAGCCGCTGCTGCTGGATCGCCTTCCTCGCACTGGTGGTCATCAGCTTCCTCACCGATCCGCTCGTGCCCTACGGGGTGACGTTCGTGCCGGCGGTGGTTGGCATCGTCATCGGTCTCACGCTGAACCGCCGCAGCCGTGCGGACCTGGCCGGGGACCGCCCCGCCGTCGTGACCGAGCCGCCGGTGACCGGCCGCTGGAGCGCGCTCAACAGCCCGGCCGACAGGGTGCCGAGCCACGGAACCCACGTCTACGGGCAGACGTACGCGATCGACATCGTGGCCGAGCCGCAGGGCGCGGGGGCCCCGGCCCGCCCGCCGTTCCGGTGGCTGTGGCCGCTGGTCCGCCGCAACCGGGACTTCCCGGCCTTCGGCGCCCCGCTGTTCGCGGTCGCGGACGGCACCGTGGTGCGCGCGAACGACGGCCGACGTGACCACCTCAGCCGGAACTCGGGTCCCGCGCTCGCCTGTCTGATGCTGTTCGAGGCCCCTCTGCGCGACATGACGGGCGCGGGCGGGGTCGTCGGGAACCACCTCGTCCTCGACCTCGGCGACGGTACGTACGCGCTCTACGCCCACCTGCGCCGCGGCTCGCTCCTGGTGAGGGCGGGCGACACCGTCGAAGCCGGACAGGAGCTCGCCGCGTGCGGGAACTCCGGCAACTCCACCGAGCCGCACGTCCACTTCCAGCTCATGGACGCTCCGGACCTCGACGTGGCGCGGGGCATCCCGTTCAGCTGGCGGGGCATCGGCGTACCGGCGAACGGGGAGCACTTCACGGTGCGGGAGACCTTGGACGGTTCCGCCGACGAGGGCACCGGTTCGTCCGAGGGCACCGGTTCGTCCGGTAGCGCCGGTTAGTCTCGCCCGTATGCCTCCGGCCAAGAAGCGCCCCCGCACGTACGACGCCACCAGGACCCGGGCCGCACTCCTGGCCCAGTTCGCCCACGTACGCGAAGCCGTACGCACCCTCGGCCCCGAGCCGCTCGCGCTGCCGACGCGCCTGGGGGACTGGACCGTGCGGGAGCTCGTCGTGCACCTCACGATGGCGCTGTCCCGGGTCACCGACGCCCTGGAGTTGCCGGAACCGGCCGGTCCGAAGCCGGATGTGGGCCTGCTGGAGTGGCCGTTCTCCACGGCCGGCCGGGCCGGGAGGATCGACCGGGCCACGCGGGAGCTGGCCGCCGCCCGTCCCGACCTCGACGCGCTCTGCGCGGAGGCCGCGGACCGCTTCGGGGAACTGGTGGCCGCCGTGCCGGAGGACCGGCTGCTCGCGACCGGGGTCGGGAGCATGCGGCTCGGGGACTTCCTGGTCACCCGCACGGTCGAGCTGGTCACGCACACCGACGATCTGAACGCGGCGGCCGGTCTGGACATCCCGTACGACCGTCAGGCGCTCGCCGCGTGCACCCGGCTGCTCGCCGACGCCCTCGCCGACAGGGCTCCCGGCGGCTCGGTCGAGGTGCGTATCCCGCCGTTCGCCGTCGTCCAGTGCATCGGCGGTCCCAAGCACACCCGCGGCACCCCGCCCAACGTCGTCGAGACCGGTCCGCTCGTCTGGGCCAGGCTCGCCACCGGCCGCACCCGCTGGGCCCAGGCGCTGGAGGCGGCCGAGGTCAGCGCGAGCGGGGAGCGGGCCGATCTGGCCGGTCTGCTGCCCCTGATGGGCTGAGGGGAACCGGATCGCCACCCCGATCCGTCCCAGGGCCATGCGCACTCAACGTATGGCCCTCAGCGTCCTGGCCCTTCTCACCCTGGCCGCCTGCGGCACGGAGCCGGGTTCCGGCGCCGGCTCGGGGTCCGACACCGGAAGCGGCACCGTGCGGAGCGATCCCCGCCTCACCGACGTCCGCTGGAGCGTGCGGTCGATGACGGTCGGCGGCAAGCGGACCACCGCCCCGGCCGCCGCCCACCTCACGATCGGCTCCGATGGCAGGGCCACCGGCAATCTCGGCTGCAACCACTACACCGCCGACGCCCGCGTCGAGGGCGGGACGGTGACCGTGGGGCCGGGGACCACCACCGAGATGGCGTGCGAGAAGGACGTCCAGGACTTCGAGAACGCCCTGGCCCGCGCGTTGGACGGCACGCTCAAGGCCGACGTCAGGAGCGGGACCCTGACCCTGACGACGGCCGGGGGCGACACCGTCACCCTCGGCTCCGAGCCCTCGGCCCCCGTCCCCCTCGCCGGCACCACCTGGACCGTCACCACCCTGTTGGACGGCGAGACCGCCACGTCGGTGCCCGCCGGCACCCGGGACAAGGCGCCCCGCCTCACCTTCGGCAAGGACGGGACCGTGGAGGGCAGCCTCGGCTGCAACAGCTTCCGGGGCACGGCGAAGGTCACGGACACGGCGATCACCTTCGGACCGCTCGTCTCCACCCGCATGATGTGCGGGGAGGCCGAGATGGACGTCGAGCGGTCCATGCTCGCCGTCCTGCGGGGGAAGACGACGTACACGCTCGACGGCCACGCCCTGTCCCTCACCGCGCAGGACGGCAAGGGACTCGGCGCCTCCGCTCCCAAGGACGAGAAGTAGCGGTCACCCGCCGCCTGTCGGATACGGCAGCAGCCCCGCGTCCGTCCGCTCCCAGGCCGCCCGCAGAGCGGCGAGCAGCTCCGGTTCGGCGGCGGCCCGGTCGGCCTGCTCCCGCTGGTCGTGCGAGAGCCGGAACAGCTGATCGGCGCCTCCCTCGCCCCGGTAGACCGAGGCCCGGGAGCTCAGCCGGGCGGAGCCCAAGGGCTCAGGAAAAGGCCGGGAAAAGGCTCGGCGCACGCCCGTTGACGGGCCCTCGCAGGGCCGCCGGGGGTGCGGAGTGACTCAGGCGCAGCGACAGATGGCGCTCGACACACGTCCCAGATCGACGTGGCGGCGCTCCACGAGCGTGACCGACCGGTCACCGGGGGGCTGCATGGCAGGAGCCTGCCAACCCTGTCGCGCGGCTGTCAATGCCCGGTCCCGGAGGCTGGGCGTCCCCCTGGTCCGTCCGCCGAGGCCCGCCGCGGTGTGAGGCTCACCACGGAACAGTCGTGCGGTGGGCGGCTTCGCCGGCGGTCCCCCGGATCACCGTGCGCCACGACGCACCGCGCCGCACCCGGGCGGCGGACGACCAAAACCGCCCGTCGGCCCACCGGTAATCCGGGCGTCCGCCGCCCAAAGGCCCCGGACCGCCCGCCCGGTCACTTCGCCCCGGTCACCCGGAGTGATCACCGAGGGAGGTGCGGAGGGCGCGCCCCGGGGGCCGGTCATCCACGTACCGGGAGCCCCGGCAGCCCCGGGGCGGCAGACGGCGAATTCGGACCGGTGGTCGATCTCGCCTACACTCGGTGGCGTGCCTCGTGGTGATGGACGACTCAACCACGACCTGCTCCCCGGAGAGAAAGGCCCCCAGGACGCTTGCGGCGTCTTCGGTGTCTGGGCTCCGGGCGAAGAGGTCGCCAAGCTCACCTATTTCGGACTGTATGCCCTGCAGCACCGTGGACAGGAGTCCGCGGGCATCGCAGTGAGCAACGGGTCCCAGATCCTGGTCTTCAAGGACATGGGACTGGTCTCGCAGGTCTTCGACGAAACGTCCCTGGGATCGCTCCAGGGCCACATCGCGGTCGGTCATGCCCGCTACTCCACCACCGGCGCCTCGGTGTGGGAGAACGCGCAGCCGACGTTCCGTGCCACCGCGCACGGTTCGATCGCCCTCGGTCACAACGGCAACCTGGTCAACACGGCCCAGCTCGCGGAGATGGTCGCCGACCTGCCCCGCAGGGACGGCCGAGCCACCCAGGTCGCCGCGACCAACGACACCGATCTCGTGACCGCCCTCCTCGCCGGCCAGACCGACGAGGACGACAAGCCGCTCACCGTGGAGGAAGCCGCCACCAAGGTGCTTCCCGAGGTGAAGGGCGCCTTCTCGCTCGTCTTCATGGACGAGCAGACGCTGTACGCCGCCCGCGACCCGCAGGGCATCCGCCCGCTGGTCCTGGGTCGTCTGGAGCGCGGCTGGGTGGTGGCCTCCGAGTCCGCCGCCCTGGACATCTGCGGCGCCAGCTTCGTCCGCGAGGTCGAGCCGGGCGAGCTGATCGCCATCGACGAGAACGGCCTGCGCACCTCGCGATTCGCGGAAGCAAAGCCTAAGGGCTGCATCTTCGAGTACGTGTACCTGGCCCGCCCCGACACCGACATCGCCGGACGGAACGTCTACCTCTCCCGGGTGGAGATGGGCCGCAAGCTGGCCGCCGAAGCCCCCGTCGACGCCGATCTGGTCATAGCGACCCCGGAATCCGGAACCCCCGCGGCCGTCGGCTACGCCGAAGCCAGCGGAATTCCGTTCGGCGTCGGCCTCGTCAAGAACGCCTACGTCGGCCGCACCTTCATCCAGCCGTCGCAGACCATCCGCCAGCTGGGTATCCGGCTCAAGCTGAACCCGCTCAAGGAAGTCATCAAGGGCAAGCGCCTGGTGGTCGTCGACGACTCGATCGTCCGCGGCAACACCCAGCGCGCACTGGTCCGGATGCTCCGCGAGGCCGGTGCCGCCGAGATCCACATCCGGATCTCCTCCCCGCCGGTCAAGTGGCCCTGCTTCTTCGGCATCGACTTCGCGACCCGCGCCGAGCTGATCGCCAACGGCATGACGGTCGAGGAGATCGCCACGTCCATGGGCGCCGACTCGCTCTCGTACATCTCGCTCGACGCGATGGTCGAGGCGACGACGATCGCCAAGCCGAATCTCTGCCGCGCCTGCTTCGACGGCGAGTACCCGATGGAGCTCCCGGACCCGGAGCTGCTCGGCAAGCAGCTGCTGGAGACCGAGCTGGCGGCCGGCCCCGCCGCGACCGCGGCGGCCGACGCGCTGCGTCGTCCGTGACCCGGTACGACCGGCGCCTCTCCCACCAGCCCCGTATCTCCACACGAAAGATCCCAGGCAATGTCTGAGACAACAGGTGCTTCCTACGCGGCAGCGGGCGTCGACATCGAAGCCGGTGACCGCGCCGTCGAGCTGATGAAGGAGTGGGTGAAGAAGACCCAGCGCCCGGAGGTCGCCGGACTCGGCGGTCTGGGCGGGTTCGCCGGTCTCTTCGACGCCTCGGCACTCAAGCGTTACGAGCGCCCGCTCCTCGCGTCCGCCACCGACGGTGTCGGTACGAAGGTGGACCTGGCCCGCCGGATGGGCGTGTTCGACACCATCGGCCACGACCTCGTCGGCATGGTCGTCGACGACCTGGTCGTCTGCGGCGCCGAACCGCTCTTCATGACCGACTACATCTGTGTCGGCAAGGTGCATCCCGAGCGTGTCGCGGCCATCGTGAAGGGCATCGCCGAAGGCTGCGTCCTCGCGGGCTGCGCCCTGGTCGGCGGCGAGACCGCCGAGCACCCGGGCCTCCTCGGCCCCGACGACTTCGACGTGGCGGGCGCCGGCACGGGCGTGGTCGAGGCCGAGCAGCTGCTCGGCGCGCACCGCATCCGCAAGGGGGACGCGGTCATCGCGATGGCGTCCTCAGGTCTTCACTCCAACGGGTACTCGCTGGTCCGGCACGTCTTCTTCGACCGCGCGGGCTGGTCGCTGGACCGCGAGGTCGAGGAGTTCGGCCGCACGCTCGGCGAGGAGCTGCTGGAGCCCACCAGGATCTACTCCCTGGACTGTCTGGCCCTCACCCGCACGGCCGAGGTGCACGGCTTCAGCCACGTCACGGGCGGCGGCCTCGCCAACAACCTCGCCCGGGTCGTCCCGGACGCGCTGCACGCCACCGTGGACCGCTCCACCTGGGCGCCGGGCGCGGTCTTCGACCTGGTCGGCAGGACGGGTCAGGTCGAGCGCCTGGAGCTGGAGAAGACGCTGAACATGGGCGTCGGAATGATCGCGATCGTCCCGGCCGACTCCGTGGACGTGGCACTGACCACGCTGGCCGACCGGGGCGTGGAGTCCTGGGTCGCCGGTGAGATCACGGACCGCGGCGCCCACGCGTCCGGCGCGGAGCTGGTCGGCGAGTACGCCAAGTAGGCGGTACGCGGCGGGTCACCGGGATCGTCCGGTCACCCGCCGCGAACCGGGCCTCCGGGGCCGGAGCACGTACTCGGTCGCCGCGCGGGCCGGGGTCCTTCGACCACCGCGGTCCGGGGCGTCAGGATTTCGGGCCGCAGGGCCGCAGGGCTTCGGGGCAGCACAAAACCCGGTCCGAGCGAGGCCCGGACCGGGTTGTTGTGTCAGCGCGAGGTCAAGCGCCGCGGCGCTGTGACGAAGGGCCGGACTGGCCGTCCTCGTCCTCGTCCTCGACGTTGTACTGCTCCGCGTACTGTGCGTACGGGTCATCTTCCTCGTCGTCGTCCTCGAACGGCTCAGCGTTCGGTGGCTGACTCGAAGGTGATGCGCCCAGCTCATTGGCCAGACGCGACAGGTCGGTCCCGCCGCTGCTGTACTTCAGCTGACGGGCGACCTTGGTCTGCTTGGCCTTTGCCCGGCCGCGCCCCATGGCTCGACCCCCTCGGTGACGGGGCTCGACGGCCCCAGAGTCTTGACACGCGTTCATGTTTCAGGACGGACTCCCGGCTGAGAGACCGCGCCTGTGGAGCTTCAACGGTACCTGCTTCCGTGGCCCTACGGTACGCCGCCCGCATGAAGCACCACGGAACCGACCCGGCGAAGCGCGTGGTCCTCGCTGGTCACCTGCGATTTTAACCTCTTGCGGGGGCCGACCCGCCGACCGGGGTGAGTCTTGTCTCGCCGGTCGGCGGGCGGGCCCCCTCACGGGGGGCACGGGGTCGCGGGGGCCACGGAGCTCAGGGCGCCGGTCAGGAGCGGCGGGCCTCGGCCATCCGCTGCTCGGCGATCCGGTCGGCAGCCGCGGCCGGCGGAATCCCGTCCGTCTTCGCACGTGCGAATATGGCCAGGGTGGTGTCGAAGATCCTCGCCGCCTTCGCCTTGCACCGGTCGAAGTCGAAACCGTGCAGTTCGTCGGCGACCTGGATCACGCCACCGGCGTTCACCACGTAGTCGGGTGCGTACAGGATCGAGCGGTCGGCCAGGTCCTTCTCGACACCCGGGTGCGCGAGCTGGTTGTTGGCGGCGCCGCACACCACCTTCGCGGTGAGCACCGGCACGGTGTCGTCGTCCAGGGCGCCGCCGAGCGCGCACGGGGCGTAGATGTCCAGGCCCTCGGTGCGGATCAGCGCGTCGGTGTCCGCGGCCACCCTGACCCCGGGGTGCAGTTCGGTGATCCGGTGTACCGACTCCGCCCGTACGTCCGTGACGACGACCTCGGCACCGTCCGCGAGCAGGTGCCCGACCAGATGGCGGCCGACCTTGCCGACGCCGGCGACACCGACCGTACGGCCGCGCAGGGTCGGATCGCCCCACAGGTGCTGGGCCGAGGCCCGCATGCCCTGGAAGACCCCGAAGGCGGTGAGGACGGAGGAGTCGCCCGCGCCGCCGTTCTCGGGCGAGCGGCCGGTGGTCCAGCGGCACTCGCGGGCCACGACGTCCATGTCGGCCACGTACGTGCCGACGTCGCACGCGGTCACGTAGCGCCCGCCCAGCGAGGCGACGAACCGGCCGTAGGCCAGCAGCAGTTCCTCCGACTTGACCGTGTCCGGGTCACCGATGATGACGGCCTTGCCGCCACCGTGGTCCAGGCCGGCCATGGCGTTCTTGTACGACATGCCCCGCGCGAGGTTCAGGGCGTCCGCGACCGCCTCCTCCTCGGAGGCGTACGGATAGAAGCGGGTGCCGCCGAGGGCCGGGCCCAGGGCGGTGGAGTGGATGGCGATGACGGCCTTGAGGCCGCTGGCACGGTCCTGGCAGAGCACGACTTGTTCGTGGCCACCCTGGTCGGAGTGGAACAGGGTGTGCAGTACGTCGACAGGCACGCCGGTCACATCGGTCACTGTGGTGACTCCCAAGTACGAAGCGGCGGAAAGACCCTCCTGAGGGTGGGGAGGGCCCCGGGCCGACCGGCACGGCCGGCCCGACTGGGCAAGAGCGTAAGTCCTCCCCGCGCGGGTATCGGTGCCGGTGCCGCGGATCACCCCCTGGCGGAGTACGGGCGTGACACGATTCGGCACATGCCGGTGGTGTCTTCAGTGCTCGTCCCTTACTCGTCCTACCTGCGGGTGTACGAGCCGCTCGCCGCCTTTCCCGGGCCCGAACGCGCGCACTGGGCCCGGTACGCGGAGCGTGCCTCCTTCCCCACCGCCCAGGACGAACAGCGCCGTTCACTCGCCGGCCTGGCGGCCACGCCGCCGGTCGGAGTGCCCGCGCACGAGAGCGCGGACGCGTTCGTCACCGAGGCCGACGGGGTGGTGTGCGTCTGCCCGTGGCGGACCAGGCTGCGCGGATGGCTGGCTCTGGAGGAACTGGAGGGGATGTTTCCGGCCACTGTGTTCGACGCGGTGCTGCCTCCGGTCGTACGGGGTCAGGCGCTCGCGGACCACGAGCGCTGGCGGGAGCGGAATCCGGATGCGCGGCCGTGGATCAGGACGGCGGTGTGGCAGGTCCCCGTGCGCTGGTTCGTGCTCTTCGCCGACGAGGAGCGGGAGTACCGGGGGGCGGGCGAGACGGGCGAGGCGCCGGTGCTGCGCTACCGCACCCCGATGGTGCAGGCCAGGCGCAGGCTGGCGCGCGCGCTCAGGACCCTGCGGGAGACGGTCGACGAAGGGGCCCTGACCGAGGGCCTGGTGGACGTCGGCCGCTGGCTGGAGGAGTTCCACCCCCGCGCGCTGGTCGAGCTCGACTACGGCGGCCTCGTCCACGCCCTGCCGCCCGAGCACCTTGCCGGTGACCGCTCGGCGGCGGACGTGGCGGAGGGGATCGCGGCCCTGCGGACCGGGGACAGCGACGGGGCGGGCACGGCGTACGCGCGTCTCGCCGAGCGGTGGCGGGTGGTCCGGGACCGTCAGTTCGCCAACTGACACGAAACCTGCCATGCCCCGGCAATAGGCGCAGAGGCGCACCAACCGGCGCATAGGTGTGCGAGCCGGAGCGCATCTACACTTTCTGTGGTGCGCGAGGGGCGTTCCGGCGAGCTGACGGCCCGTGAAAGTGCGTCCTGTGTGACGCGTGGGGCGAGTGGGGCTGGAGAGTATGCCGCTGAGGTCAGGACCTACGTCCTGAACCGGGCCTTTGCCTCAAGCGTGACGGATAGCACTAACCGCGCCCTTGCGCCCATCCCCACTCCTCGTGGCAAAATAGGACAAGGAGTCCGGGGAGGGCTCCTTCCGTCCAACTATGGGCGGAAAACTCGGTATTGCGCTCTATGGGGGTCTGGTGACTCCTGATCGCTCTGTGACTGATCGTCACTGTGACGTGACTGTCCGCTATGGCATGGTCCATCGGCTTCCGTCGCTGATGAACACCTGGGAGGGCAATTCCATCGGTTTGGCCGACGCGGCTGGACGGATGGTGTAGTTGTAGTGCCGAGGACACGCCGTTCGTCCTATAACCGACTCGGCCCGCGTCCGCCATTTCGGGCAACGCGGGTCAAGGTGCAGAATTTAGAGGAAAGAACCGAGATGGTTCGGTTCTCCCGAGGAGGCCGCTCATGACCGCTCGCACCCCTGATGCCGAGCCGCTGCTGACCCCGGCTGAGGTTGCCACGATGTTCCGCGTGGACCCGAAGACGGTCACCCGTTGGGCGAAGGCAGGCAAGCTCACGTCCATCCGCACGCTCGGTGGGCATCGCCGGTACCGCGAGGCAGAGGTCCGCGCACTGCTTGCGGGTATTCCGCAGCAGCGCAGCGAGGCCTGACACACCCCTGTCGCCGCGCCATAACCGGGCACTGCCGGGTCCCCCAACCCTCTTTGCCCGCCTATAGCTCCACATGACGGACGCCTGCCCCAACGGGCGTCATACCTATGTAATGCGGGTGCGTCACTCGATCGCGCTGGACTCCGCCGGGTCCAGCGCGATTTTTTTCTGCCCGAACGGCCGAGGGCGGGGCCCTGTGGGGGCCGCTGGGCATGGCCCGTCGTCGACCGTGTGCGGACCGGTACGGGGCCCTGTGCGGACCTCCTGGGCACTCCGGGCCGGCCTCGCGAGAGGGGTGCGGGGCGGGCCGTCCGACTGGTGCAATTGCACATATTAAATTCGCCAGGTGTAAGAAGGGAGTAAAGTCGCCCCTTCCCAAAACTCGTTCGGTGACTCCCGTCACACCGGCCTGGCCTTGCCAACCTCCAGGCTGCCACTGCCGGGAGGCGGGCGGCGCGGCCGATGGTCACGCCGTGGCAGGACTTTCGTCCGCGCGCCGCCCCGCGCCGCTGTGGGGCTCCATGAGCCCGCCGGGTGCCGCAGGGACGGTCGAGGGCTCCTCCGGCGCTTCAGGGGCCTCCGAGGGGCGGGGGAGGCGGGGAGGGCGAGGGGGGTCGGGGAGGGCGCCGGGCGCGCGCTGCGCCGGCGGGGACTCCAGGGCGAGCCGCAGCAGGCGATGGCAGACCGGGCAGTGGCGGGTGAGGTGGCGGAGGCCGGAAGCCGCCGCCAGGTGGGCGCGCAGCAGGGCGCGGGTCTCGTGACGTGCCGTGGACGCGTACATACGTGCCACCTCCCGGTGGACGCGCGGCCCCCAGCCGAGGGAACAGGGGCAGCCTCTGCTCTACGGGTTACCCGGGGCGGGTGCCGCCGTCAAGACACACGAAAGCCCGGATCAGAAGATCCGGGCTTTCGTTTCTTGCGGTCCTGACGGGATTTGAACCCGCGGCCTCCACCTTGACAGGGTGGCGAGCACTCCAAACTGCTCCACAGGACCAGGTTTTCGCGGCTGCCTCGCGGCTGGCTGCGAAACCAGACTGTACAGGAGGTCGGAGGGTGCGGTCGAACTCACCCACGGTGGCGCCCCCGTCACGGCCGGAGGGCCGTGGGGAGGACCGGAGAGCGGCTCCGCTCCCCGGTCCCGCGGGTCACGGGGCCGCCGCGTCGATCGCCTTGACGATCCGCTTGTCCGAGACGGGCTGGGCCGTCCCCAGGGCGTGGGCGAAGTAGCTGACCCGCAGCTCCTCGATCATCCAGCGGATGTCCAGCACCTCCTGGGGGACCGGCCGTCCCTGCGGCAACTGCTCCAGCAGCCAGGCGTACTCGTCCTGCATCTCGTGGACCTTCGCCATACGCGTGGTGTCGCGCTGGACGTTCGTCGGCATCTGCTGGAGCCTGCGGTCCTCGGCCACCAGGTAGCGCATCAGGTCCGGCAGCCTGCGCAGCCCGGTCGCGGTGACGAACCCCGGCGGTACGAGGCGGGCGAGGTGCTCGCGTACGTCCGCGACGTTGGCGACCAGCACCAGGCTGTTCGTCGCCTTCAGCCGCCGCTCGCACGCCTGCCAGGCCGCCAGGATCTGCTGCACCTGCCCGATCGTGCGGACGGTCAGGTCCACGAGATCGGCGCGCACCTTGTCGTACAGCCCGCGGAACGAAGCCTCGTCCCAGGCCGGGCCGCCGTGCGCGGCGATCAGCCGGTCGGCGGCCGCCGTCGCGCAGTCGTCGAACAGGGCCTGGACGGAACCGTGCGGATTGCGGGACAGGGCCAGCTTCTGCTGGTTGGTGAGCTTGTCCGAGGCGAACTTGGCCGGGTTGACCGGGATGTTGAGGAGGATCAGCCGCCGGGTGCCGCGCCACATCGCCTGCTGCTGCTCGGCCTCGGTGTCGAAGAGCCGTACGGCCACGGTGGCGCCCTGGTCGACGAGGGCCGGATACGCCTTGACGGGCTGGCCGGCCCGCCGGGTCTCGAAGACCCGGTCCAGCGTGCCGATCGTCCAGCCGGTGAGGCCCGACCGCTCGATGGACTCGCCCGAGGGCCCCGCGGTGGCCGCGGCGGCCTTGGAGAGGGCCTGGCGGGCCTTGGGGCGCAGCTGGACCTTGAGCGCGTCCAGGTCCTTGTCCTCGGCGACCGTGCGGCGCCGCTCGTCGGTCACCCGGAAGGTGATCTTGAGGTGGTCCGGGACCCGGCTCAGGTCGAAGTCGTCGGCCTTCACCGGGACGCCCACCATCCGCTGGAGCTCACGGGCGAGCGTGAAGGGCAGCGGTTCCTGGAGCGGGACGGCCCGGTCCAGGAACCTGCCCGCGTAGTCCGGGGCGGGCACGTAGTGCCGGCGGACCGGCTTGGGCAGCGAGCGGATGAGCTCGGTGACCACGTCCTGGCGCAGGCCCGGGATCTGCCAGTCGAAGCCCTCGGACGTGACCTGGTTGAGCACCTGGAGCGGGATGTGGACGGTCACACCGTCGGCGTCCGCACCGGGCTCGAACTGGTACGTCACCCGGAACTTGAGCTTCCCCTGGCGCCAGGAGTCCGGGTAGTCGTCCTTGGTGACGGCCCCGGCCTTCTCGTTGATGAGCATCGAGCGCTCGAAGTCGAGCGCGTCCGGCTCCTCCTGCCGCTTCTGCTTCCACCAGGAGTCGAAGTGGGCACCGGAGACGACGTGGCCGGGAATCCGCTGATCGTAGAAGTCGAAGAGTGTCTCGTCGTCCACGAGGATGTCGCGGCGCCGGGCACGATGCTCCAACTCCTCGACCTCGCCGAGGAGTTTGCGGTTGTCGTGGAAGAACTGGTGGTGCGTGCGCCAGTCGCCCTCGACCAGGGCGCTGCGGATGAACAGCTCGCGCGACGCCTCCTGGTCGATACGGCCGAAATTGATCTTGCGCTGGGCGACGATGGGCACCCCGTACAGCGTGACCCGCTCGTACGCCATGACCGCCGCCTGGTCCTTCTCCCAGTGCGGCTCGCTGTAGGTGCGCTTCAGCAGGTGTCCGGCGAGCGGTTCGATCCACTCCGGCTCGACCTTCGCGTTGACCCGCGCCCACAGCCGGGACGTCTCGACCAGCTCCGCCGACATCACGAACCGCGGCTGCTTCTTGAACAGCGCCGAGCCCGGGAAGATCGCGAACTTGGCGTTGCGCGCGCCCACGTACTCGTTCTTCTCGGTGTCCTTGAGCCCGATGTGCGACAGGAGGCCCGCGAGCAGGGAGGTGTGCACCGCCTGCTCCGGTGCGTCGGCACCGGTCGGGGACTCCTTCACCTCGATGCCCATCTGCTTGGCCACCGTGCGCAGTTGGGCGTAGATGTCCTGCCACTCGCGGATGCGCAGGAAGTTCAGGTACTCCTGCTTGCACATCCGGCGGAAGCTGGAGGAGCCGCGCTCCTTCTGCTGCTCGCGGATGTAGCGCCACAGGTTCAGGTACGCCAGGAAGTCCGAGGTCTCGTCCCTGAACCTGGCGTGCTGCTGATCTGCCTGCGTCTGCTTCTCCGCCGGCCGCTCACGCGGGTCCTGGATGGAGAGCGCGGCGGCGATCACCATGACCTCGCGCGCACAGCCGTTGCGCTCGGCCTCGATGACCATGCGGGCCAGACGCGGGTCGACAGGCAGCTGCGAGAGCTGGCGCCCCAGGGGCGTGAGCCGCTGCCCCGCCTGCCCTCCTGCGAGGACTTCTCGCCCGGCTCCAGCGCCCCGAGCTCCTGGAGCAGCTGCACACCGTCGCGGATGTTGCGGTGGTCCGGCGGGTCGATGAAGGGGAACTTCTCGATCTCCCCGAGGCCCGCCGCGGTCATCTGGAGGATGACGGAGGCGAGGTTGGTACGGAGGATCTCGGGGTCCGTGAACTCCGGCCGGGTCAGGAAGTCGTCCTCGGAGTACAGCCGGATGCAGATGCCGTCGGACGTACGGCCGCACCGGCCCTTGCGCTGGTTGGCGCTGGCCTGCGAGATCCGCTCGATCGGCAGCCGCTGGACCTTCGTGCGGTGGCTGTAGCGGGAGATGCGGGCGTTGCCCGGGTCGATCACGTACTTGATGCCGGGGACGGTCAGCGAGGTCTCCGCGACGTTGGTCGCGAGGACGATCCTGCGGACGATGCCGTTGGGGGTCCGCTGGAACACCCGGTGCTGCTCGGCGTGCGAGAGACGGGCGTAGAGGGGGAGCACCTCGGTGTGTCTGAGGTTGCGCTTGTTCAGCGCGTCCGCGGTGTCGCGGATCTCCCGCTCGCCCGAGAGGAAGACCAGGACGTGCCCGTGCGCCTCCGACGCCAGCTCGTCGACCGCGTCGCAGATGGCGGTGGTCTGGTCGCGGTCGGAGTCCTCGCCCTCGTCCTCCAGGAGCGGCCGGTAACGGACCTCGACGGGATACGTACGCCCCGAGACCTTGACGATCGGTGCCTCGCCGAAGTGGTGGGCGAAGCGTTCCGGGTCGATGGTCGCCGAGGTGATGACGACCTTCAGGTCCGGGCGCCTGGGCAGCAGCCTGGCCAGGTAGCCGAGCAGGAAGTCGATGTTCAGCGACCGCTCGTGCGCCTCGTCGATGATGATCGTGTCGTACGCCAGCAGTTCGCGGTCCGTCTGGATCTCCGCCAGCAGGATGCCGTCCGTCATCAGCTTCACGAAGGTGGCATCGGGGTTCACCTGATCGGTGAACCGGACCTTCCAGCCCACGGCCTCGCCGAGCGGGGTGTCCAGTTCCTCGGCGATGCGCTCCGCCACCGTGCGGGCCGCGATCCGGCGGGGCTGGGTGTGCCCGATCATGCCCCGGACGCCGCGTCCCAGCTCCATGCAGATCTTGGGGATCTGCGTGGTCTTCCCGGAACCGGTCTCACCGGCGACGATCACGACCTGGTGGTCGCGTATCGCCTCCAGGATCTCGTCCTTCTTCTGGCTGACGGGCAGCTGTTCCGGGTACGACAGAGCGGGCATCCGCGAGGCGCGCCCCGCGAGCCGTTCGGCCGCCTTCCCGGCCTCGGCGGCGATCTCGTCCAGCACGGACTGTCGGGCTTCGGGCTTACGGATGCGGCGCGCACCCTCGAGGCGGCGGCCGAGCCGGTTCGCCTCGCGGAGTGAGAGCTGTCCGAGCTGTGACTGGAGATCGGCGAAGGAAGTAGACATACGGGTCCCAGGATCGCACCCGGGCGCAAGGAGTGGCGAACGCATTTCGCGCGGTCTCCGTCACTCCCCGGGTGACCGCGGGAGGGGGAGTCGTCACACCACGTACCATTTCGGGCAACTGATCACCCGCACCCCTTCCCGAGAGGCCGGTCGCCGTGTCCCGTACGCAGTGGTGCCGCCTGGCGGCGGTGGTCACGGTCGTACCGGGGCTGCTCCGGGGCCGCGCCCCGCACGACCAGGCACCCGGGCTCGCCGCGTGGTGCCCCGGCGCCGCCCCCAGCCCCATAGAACCCCCGTGCTGAGGGTGTAGCCGCTACCGCCCGGCCACCTTTCCCCCTTCCGCCATCCCGTATCCCCCCGCACGGAGTGACGCATGCCCACGCCCACCTCCTCCCCGCACTCCTCGTCGAAGAAGCCGCTGCTGTACGGCGCGGTCGTCGTCCTGGCCGCCGGATTCCTCGGATACGCCTCCTACGCCGCCACCGGACCGCAGGGTTCCGGTTCGGGGGCCTCGTCGCCGGCCGCCGAGGTGAGCGACGACCCGTCCGCCGAGGTCTACGCGGAACTGGCCGGGCTGGCCCGCCGCGACGCGGGCGACAAACTGGCCCAGGGGCGCACCGACGCGCCCGTCGTCCTCATCGAGTACGCCGACTTCCGATGCGGCTACTGCGGGAAGTTCGCCCGGGACACCGAGCCGGAGCTGATCGAGAAGTACGTACGGGACGGCACCCTGCGCATCGAATGGCGCAACTTGCCGATCTTCGGCGAGGAGTCCGAGGCAGCCGCCCGCGCCGCCTGGGCCGCGGGTCAGCAGAACCGCTTCTGGGAGTTCCACCGCGCCGCCTACGCCGAGGACGCCAAGGAGAAGGGCTTCGGCGACGACCGGCTGAAGGAGCTCGCGCGGCAGGCCGGTGTGAAGGACCTCGACCGGTTCGCCCGCGACACGGACGGCACCGCCGCGGCGGACGCGGTCCGCGCCGACCAGGAGCAGGCGTACGGGATCGGCGCCACGTCCACGCCGTCGTTCCTCGTCAACGGCCGGCCCATCGCCGGGGCGCAGCCGAAGGAGACGTTCACCCGGGCCATCGAGGCGGCGGCGGCCACCCAGGACACCAAGGACGCCAAGGCCACCCCGGCCACCCCGGACGCCAAGGCCACCCCGGACGCCGCGAAGTGACGGCGGGCATCGGCTACTTCGCGGCCTTCCTAGGCGGGCTGCTGGCGCTGGTCAGCCCGTGCAGCGCCCTGCTCCTGCCCGCCTTCTTCGCGTACTCCGTCGACTCGGCCTCACGGCTGCTGGCCCGCACCGGCATCTTCTACGCCGGTCTCGCCACCACCCTCGTCCCGCTCGGCGCCGCCGGTTCGTACGCCGGACGGCTCTTCCACGGCCACCGGGACGCGCTGGTCCTCGGCGCGGGCTGGCTGATCATCGCGCTCGGCGCCGCCCAGATCATGGGGCTCGGCTTCGCCTCACGGAGGCTCGCCGCCATCGGCGGACGCATCCGGCCCACGACCGCCTTCCCGGTCTACGCCCTGGGCGCGGTCTACGGGCTGGCCGGGTTCTGCGCCGGTCCGGTCCTCGGCAGCGTCCTCACGGTCGCGGCGGTCAGCGGCAGCCCGGTCTACGGCGGGCTGCTGCTCGCCGTCTACGCCCTGGGCATGGCCGTACCGCTGTTCGTGCTCGCCCTGCTCTGGGAGCGGTACGAGCTGGGGCGCCGTGCCTGGCTGAGGGGCCGCCCCCTGCGCGTCGGCCGCTTCGAGGTGCACAGCACCACCGCGCTGTCCGGGCTCTTCTTCATCGGGCTCGGCACGGTCTTCCTCGCGTACGACGGGACGACCGCGCTGCCCGGGCTGCTGGACGTGGACGACTCGTTCGCCGTGGAGCGGTGGGCCCAGCGCATCGGCGCGCACGTGCCGGACGCGGTGCTGCTGGGGACCGTGGTGGCAGCGGTGGCGACGGCGTTCGCCGTACGGGCGTGGCGCCGCGCGGGACGGCAGCGCAAGCGGCTCCTGGAGCAGCGGGAGGGCGGCTGACACGACGAAGGCCCCGTCCACCGGACGGGGCCTTCGGGTGGTGGCTGGGGCCGGGATCGAACCGGCGACCTATCGCTTTTCAGGCGATCGCTCGTACCAACTGAGCTACCCAGCCACGCAGCTCATACGGGCTGCAGCGGTCCTGACGGGATTTGAACCCGCGGCCTCCACCTTGACAGGGTGGCGAGCACTCCAAACTGCTCCACAGGACCAAGCTATGTGCGAGACAAGTCTCGCACACGGTAAAGCGTGCCCCCAACGGGATTCGAACCCGTGCTACCGCCTTGAAAGGGCGGCGTCCTGGGCCACTAGACGATGAGGGCTAAAGGCCCACCGGTTTGCTTTCCAGCGCGTCGGGGACGTCAGAAGCATATGGGATGCGGCGGCGAACGCCAAAACCGTTCAGCCGGTGGGTGTGGGGCGGTCGGGGAGGGGGAGCGGTCCGCCGGGCCGCCCTCCGGCAGATGGCGGCTGACCTCGGCCGTCGTCAGACCGAGACCGCCCAGGGTGATCTCGTCCCACGCCTGGAGCCGGCGGGTCGAGCGGTCCAGATAGAGCACGGAGGCGTGCACCTTCTCGGGCTTCTCGTTCTGCACGGCGCGCAGCCCCCCGCCGCCCGTCGAGCCCTCCACCTTCAGCCGCGTACCCAACTTCATCACCGTGTTCACCCGGTGGTGGACATGGCCCGCCAGGACGAGGGGGACGGTGCCGTCGGTCTCGCGTGCGGCGTTCGGGTCATGGGCGACCGCGATGTCCACCGGCGTGCCGGCCTGCTCCTGGTCGCGCAGGGCGGACGCCAGCCGGAGGCCCGCCATCCGCTCGGCCGCCTTCCCCTGGGCCGGGAGCGAGCGGTCCGGGGTGAACTGCGGGTCCCCGGTGCCGGCCACCCGCAGCCCGCCGACGTCCAGGGCGCTGCCCTCGTCCAGGACGTGCGCGTTGCGCAGGCCCTTCACATACGCCTGGGTGACCTTCGAGTCGTGGTTGCCCCGGACCCAGACGTACGGCGCACCGAGGTCGCTGATCGGGTCCAGGAAGCCGTTCTCGGCGGCGGTGCCGTGGTCCATCGTGTCGCCGGAGTCGATGATCACGTCGATCTCGTACTGCTCCACGAGTGAGCCGATGATGTGCCAAGCCGCCGGGTTGAGGTGGATGTCGGAGACGTGCAGGACGCGGATGGTGGCCGGGTCCGGGCGGTAGACGGGGAGCGTCGACGTGGCGTCGTACAGCTTGGTGACGTTGGTGACCAGACGGGCCAGTTCCCGCTGGTAGACGTCGAACTCGGTGACGATCGAGCGGGCGTCGCCGACCAGCGAGGGGGCGCTGGAGAGCAGCCCGGAGAACTTCGGCTCCAGGACCGACTTGGGGTTCCAGGTGGCGTAGGCGCAGACGCCCGAGGCGGCCAGCAGTGCCAGCGCGAGGCCGCCCGCCGCCAGGGCGCGGCGCGGGCGGCGGTAGACCGCGAGACCGAGCGCGGTGGCACCGGAGACGACGGCCACACAGGAGCGGACGGCCAGGTCCAGGGTGCCGGAGACGACGTCGGACGTGACCTCGTCCTGGAGGCCGGAGAGCCGTTCGGGGTGTTTGACCAGAGCCTGGGAGCGCACCGGGTCGAGCCGGTCGACATCGACGTCGAGGCGCACCGGGGCGATGTGGGAGTCCAGCTCGAGCGCGCCGAGCGGGGACACGTTGATCTTGGTGCCGCCGCTGAGGGACGGGCGCAGCGTCATGTCCGTGTCCATGGGCCCCACCGGCGTACGGACGCTGCCGACGATCAGCAGCCCCAGCCAGGCCCCCAGCACGACGACGGCGAGCAGCCCGAGCGCCCGGGTGACGGGGTGCGGGGCGCCGGTGAGGGCGGTGGAGCGGGGGCGGTGCCGGAGTCGGACGACGGCGGCGCGGAGCGGGGCACGGACCATTGGGCCCCTATGCCCTGGTTACGGCCAGGACATGCGGGCCGGAGGGCAAGCGGGTGGTGGGGAAACACGCGGTACGAGCCCGTCGTACGTGACAATGGCGGGGTGTTGGAGATGACGCGCGAGGAGTTCGAAGAGCTGGTGAGCCAGGCTCTTGACCGGATTCCGCCGGAGCTGACGCGGCTGATGGACAACGTGGCGGTGTTCGTCGAGGACGAACCTGACCCCGGCGACCCCGACCTGCTCGGGCTCTACGAGGGCACGCCGCTCACCGATCGCGGTGAGTGGTACGCGGGGGTGCTGCCGGACCGGATCACCATCTACCGCGGGCCGACGCTGCGGATGTGCGGGTCGCACGAGGACGTCGTCGCCGAGACGGAGATCACCGTGGTCCACGAGATCGCCCACCACTTCGGCATCGACGACGAGCGGCTGCACGCGCTGGGCTACGGGTGAGCGCTCCCCGCGAGGGGTGGGGGTGCTCGGGGCCATCGCGGCGGGCGGGGCGCTCGGGGCCGTCGCCAGGTATGCCGCCCTGGTGCTCTGGCCTGCCGCCGGGGGGTCGTTCCCCTGGGCGGTCCTCGGCGTCAACGTGACCGGCTGCGCCCTGATCGGCGTGCTGATGGTGCTGGTCGCCGAGCGGGACGGCGCGGCTCATCCGCTGGTGCGGCCGTTCCTGGGGGTCGGTGTGCTCGGCGGGTTCACGACGTTCTCGACGTACGCGGCCGATGTGTCGAAGCTGCTGGACCGCCAGGAGGCGCCGACCGCCCTCGCGTACGCGGCGGCGACGCTCGCCGGGGCGCTCGGCGCGGTCTGGGCCGCGGCCTCGGCGACGCGGGCCCTGCTGGGCGTGCGCGGTGGTGGGAGGGGCGCGTGAACTGGCTCCTGGTGGCGTTCGGCGGGGCGGTGGGGGCGCCCCTGCGCTATCTGACGGACCGCGCGGTGCGGGCGCGTCACGGTCCCGGGCTGCCGTACGTCTTCCCGTGGGGGACCTTCACCGTCAACGCGGCGGGCAGCCTGCTGCTGGGGGTGCTGACCGGGGCGGCGGTGTCCGAACCCATGTTCGACCTGCTCGGTACGGGGCTGTGCGGGGCGCTCACGACGTACTCCACGTTCTCCTACGAGACGCTGCGGCTCGCCGAGGGCGGCCGGGCGTCTCTCGCGCTGGCCAACGTCGTGGTGTCCCTGCTGGTGGGCCTCGGCGCGGTGTTCCTGGGGGTGGAACTCGCGGGCGGGTTCGGGCGGTAGGCGGCGTCGGGGGCGTGTCCCCGGCGGGGTCGGGGGAGTTGGGCACGGAGCCCCCGCCTTCCCCGCCCCCCTCACGCCCCGGAGGTGCCACCCGTGCGCCAGTTGTCCGCTCCTGCCCGCTGGGCAGCCGTCACCGCGTTGACGATCGCCGCGTCCACCGGCTGCATGAGCGTCGGCGAGGACGGTGGGAAGCCGGCGCCCTCGCGGTCGGCTGGCCCGAAGGGAGCGTCCGCCGAACCGAACGGCGGCACGGTCCCTGGTTCCGGCCGGGCCGGCCACGGCGGCGGCCGTGCCGAGGCGCAGTCCGACCGGGGGGCCGGCGCCAAGCCGGGCCCGAGCGCTCCGGGCGGCGCGCCGTCGGCCGCGCCCGGTGGGGCGCCGGCCTCCCCGAAGCCCGGAGCGCCGGTGCCGACCGGAGCGGGGAGGCCGCCGGCCCCGCAGCCGTCGGTGCCGGGACCGGGTGAGCCGCCGCCCCCGCCGGTCACTCATGAGCCGACCACCCCGCCTCCTCCGGTCCCCGACCCCGACCCCGCGCCCGACCCCGATCCCGAACCGACGCCGCCGCCGCAGGAGCCCTCAGCCTCGCCCGCCGCGGAGCTCAGGAACCAGGCGATGGGCGCTCCCGACAGCCCCGGGACGCGGCGTACGCCGGAGGCTTCACCGCAGGTGGGGCCAGCCTGAACGAGGGCGCTGCGCGGGGCGGAAAGAGGGCTGTGACCAGGCGGTTTGCGCTATACGGGTAAGGGTGCGTATGGTTATAGATCGTTTGATCCATTGCCCGGCGCCGACACAGAAGAGCGCCGTGTGGCGCGTACTCTCCCTTGCCGTGGCTGGACCGCATTGAGGCGGTCGAAATTGCGAATCACGGAGTTACGGGCGCGTGCCGAGACTCCGGAAGGTTTCGCATTTCGTATGTCAATTTCCAGTTCTGACCACACCGTCATGCCCGAGAACGTCGAGAACGACGAGCTCATCACCCTCGACACCATCGAGAACGTCGAGTCGGTCGAGTCCCTTGAGGACAACGAGCTCGCGGAGCTCGCCGAGGCCGTCGTGGCCGAGGCGGACACCGCCGTCGTCGCCGCCGACCCCGAGGTCGTGAAGGTCGTCGAGGTCGAGGTCGTGGAGGTCGTCGAGACCCCCGCCGCCGAGGCCGCTCCTGTCGAGGTCGTCCGCGTCGAGGCCGCCCCTGCGCAGGCCGCCCGCGTCGACGCCGCTCCTGTGGAGACCGCCGCCGCCGAGGTCGTGGAGACCCCGAGGCCGCCGCGGACGACAGCGCCGAGGCCGAGGACGCCGAGCCGACCGTCACCTTCACCTCCCTCGGTCTGCCCGAGGGCATCGTCCGCAAGCTCGCCCAGAACGGCGTCACCGCGCCCTTCCCGATCCAGGCCGCGACCATCCCGGACGCCCTGGCCGGCAAGGACATCCTGGGCCGCGGCCGTACCGGCTCCGGCAAGACCCTCTCCTTCGGCCTGCCGACCCTGGCCACGCTGGCCGGCGGCACCACGGAGAAGAAGAAGCCCCGCGCGATCATCCTGACGCCGACGCGTGAGCTCGCGATGCAGGTCGCGGACGCGCTTCAGCCGTACGGCGACGTACTCGGCCTGAAGATGAAGGTCGTCTGCGGCGGTACGTCGATGAGCAACCAGATCTACGCGCTGGAGCGCGGTGTCGACGTCCTCGTCGCCACCCCGGGCCGTCTGCGCGACATCATCAACCGCGGTGCCTGCTCCCTGGCCAACGTCCAGGTGGCCGTGCTCGACGAGGCCGACCAGATGTCTGACCTGGGCTTCCTGCCCGAGGTCACCGAGCTGCTCGACCAGATCCCCGGCGGCGGACAGCGCATGCTCTTCTCCGCCACCATGGAGAACGAGATCGGCACGCTGGTCAAGCGCTACCTGAGCAACCCGGTCACCCACGAAGTGGACAGCGCCCAGGGCAACGTCTCGACCATGACGCACCACGTCCTCGTCGTGAAGCCGAAGGACAAGGCGCCCGTCACGGCCGCGATCGCCGCCCGCAAGGGCCGCACGATCATCTTCGTCCGCACCCAGCTGGGCGCCGACCGTATCGCCGAGCAGCTCATCGAGTCCGGCGTGAAGGCCGACGCGCTGCACGGCGGCATGACGCAGGGTGCCCGCACCCGCGTGCTCGAGGACTTCAAGAAGGGCTACGTCCACGCGCTCGTCGCGACCGACGTCGCCGCCCGCGGTATCCACGTCGACGGCATCGACCTGGTCCTGAACGTGGACCCGGCCGGCGACCACAAGGACTACCTGCACCGTTCGGGCCGTACCGCCCGGGCCGGCAAGTCCGGTGTCGTCGTGTCGCTGGCGCTTCCGCACCAGCGTCGCCAGATCTTCCGCCTCATGGAGGACGCGGGCGTCGACGCCTCGCGTCACCTCGTGCAGGGCGCGGGCGTCTTCGAGCCCGAGGTCGCCGAGATCACCGGTGCCCGTTCGCTCACCGAGGTCCAGGCCGACTCCGCGAACAACGCCGCCAAGCAGGCCGAGCGCGAGGTCGCCGACCTGACGAAGCAGCTGGAGCGCGTCCAGCGCCGCGCCGGCGAGCTGCGCGAGGAGGCCGACCGCCTGGTCGCCCGCGCCGCACGCGAGCGGGGGGACGACCCCGAGGAGGCAGTGGCCGCGGCCGCCGCCGAGGCGGAGGCCGCGATCGAGGCCGCCGCGGCAGCGGTACCGGAGCAGCAGCCGGCCGTCCGCGAGGAGCGTCGCGACGACCGCGGCAACTTCGAGCGCCGTGACAGCCGCGGCGGCGACCGTGGCGGGTACCGCGGTGGCAACGACCGCGGTGGCGACCGTGGTGGCCGTTCCTTCGAGCGTCGTGACGACCGTGGTGGCCGTCCGGCGTTCAACCGGGACAACGACCGTCCCGCGTTCAACCGTGACCGTCGTGACGAGCGTCCCTCGGGCGGCTTCCGCTCCGGCGGCGCTGGTGGTACCGGTGGCGGCGACCGTGGTGGCCGTCCTTTCGAGCGTCGCGACAACGACCGTCCCGCGTTCAACCGTGACCGTCGTGACGAGCGTCCCTCGGGCGGCTTCCGCTCCGGTGGTGCCGGTGGCACGGGTGGCGGCGACCGTCGTGACGACCGTGGTGGCCGTCCGGCGTTCAACCGTGACAACGACCGTCCCGCGTTCAACCGTGACCGTCGTGACGAGCGCCCGTCCGGTGGCATCCGCGCCGGGGGCACCGACCGCCCGTTCAACCGTGACCGTCGTGACGAGCGCCCGGCCGGCGGCTTCCGCGCCGGCGGCACCAGCGAGCGTCCCACCGGTCGCCGCGACGACCACCGCGGTGGCACCGGCACCGGCACGAGCACCGGCTCGTTCGGCCGCCGCGACGACAAGCCGCGCTGGAAGCGCAACAGCTGACCGTCATCTCGCCGTAAGGCTGTGAGCTGCTGAAGCGGGCCCGTTCTTCACGAACGGGCCCGCTTCTGTTTTTCCCTCACGCCTCATCTGCAACGGCTGCTACGATCCGGCGACTTGCGTGGAGGGCTCGGGCCGGGGGGCCGGGGCCGGCAGGAACCGGCGGGCGCACTCAGCGACAGTGCGCCGCTGTTCCCCCACGCCCATGGGTATTCCTGGGGAGGGACTCTCTTTGGCTCGCTATGCGCGCGGCCGTACCGCTGTGACGTCTTTGGCCGTTCTCGCCGCCACCGTGGGCGTGCTGCCCGGTGCGCAGGCGGCCCCGGTGGCGGCCGGTGCGGCCGTCGCCGCTCCCGTGCCGACGACCGGGCGGGGTCTCGGCTTCGCCGGTGGCCTGCTCCACACGGTGGAGCGGGCGCCGAACGGCGATCCGTATATCACCCAGAGGCAGGTCACCGCGGACGCGTCGGCGGTGGCGGGACCCTCGTACATGAACTACGCGGGGGAGTACGCCGGAGGCGCCCACCTCAAGTCCGTCCCGTGCGACGCCGGTTCGTGCGTCCGGATCACGGCTGCGGGCAACGGCCACTACGGGGTCATAGCCGTCAGCGGGCAGGGCACGGAGTCCCTCCAGGTGTGGACGGGCAAGAACTCGCTCCTCGTCGACGAGCTGGAGTCGAGCGATCTGGAACTGGTCGACCTGACCGGCTCGTACTACGTCCTGAACGGCGGCTCGCCCGCCGCGCAGTACGTCGACGGCCGGCTCGACTACCGCAGCAGCGACGTCCGGATGACCCGTTCCGTGCGGGCGGCCGGCATCTGGGGCACCCGGCTGTGGTCGGCGAGCTCGACGGCCGGTGCGCTGACCGTGCTGGACGTCGTGCAGAAGAAGACCGTCGAGACCGTCGCCACGGGCGCCCCCTGCGTGATCAGGGAAGTACGGCCGGTCGGACGCTGGGTCTACTGGAACTGCGGCACCTCCGGCGCGGCGGGCGTCTGGGACCGTACGGCGAGGAAGTCGGTCACCGTACCCTCCGGCCCCGCGCTGGTCGGGGACGGCTACCTCGTCCGCCACGACCGGACCGCGGGGAAGCTGGTGCTCACCGACTTCCACACCGGCGCGGCCGCCGCGCCGCGCGTGATCGCCGACCTGCCCGCAGGGAAGACCGCGGACCAGCGCGGGCTCACCTGGGCGGTCGACAGGTTCGGCGGTGACATCGCGTATCTGGACGCCTCCCACGCGGCGCACGTGGTGCCGAGCGGGGTACCCACCAGGCCGCTGGAGAGGCTCTCCGCGGACCAGGACGACACCTACCTGGACATCAAGGACTCCGGTGGCGGGCAGGTCTGGTCGAGCTCCTGGCAGCTCAGCAAGCCAGCGACCTGGACCTTCACCGTCAAGGACGGTTCCGGACGGACGGTCAGGACCATGAAGGGCGGCGGCGGAACCGTGGCCGCCGTCGTCTGGGACGGGCGCACCGACACGGGCGCGTACACCTACAGCGCCGACCACACCTGGAGCCTCACCGCGACCCCGCGCGAGGGCTCGGGCACGTACACCACGCAGGGCACGATCGGCGTCTCTGGCGGCCGCCACGGCTTCCACGACCAGGCGTACGCCGCGCTGGGGGACCTGGTCACCCTCAACTCCAGTGGCACGCTGACCCAGCACTTCGGCCAGAAGGGCGGCGTCTTCTCGGGGAAGTCCTCCGGCGCGGGCTGGCCGGCCGGCAGCACCGCTCTCCCGTTCGCCGACACGGGCAGCGACCGCTGTGCCGAACTGCTGGTCCGGATGGCGGGCGGAGAGCTGCGCCGCTACTCGGGCCGGTGCGGCCGGGCGTACACGCCGTCGAGCAGCCATGTGTCGCTCGGTACGGGCTGGCAGGTCTACGACGTGATGACGTCGACCGGAGACCTGAACGGGGACAACAGGCCCGACCTGGTCACCCGCCAGAAGTCCACCGGGGACGTCTACTTCCACGCCGGAACGGCGGACGGGAAGTTCGCCGCCCGGCTGAAGATCGGCAGCGCCCTGGGCAAGTACGCGCGCATGACGGGCGTCGGCGACATCACCGGGGACGGCAGGGCCGATCTGCTCGCCCACGACCGCGACGGCGGGCTGTGGCGCTACAACGGCCTGGGCACCGGCCGCTTCGCCGGGCGGGCGCTGGTCGCCTCGGACTGGGGACGCTCGTACGACGTGGTGGTCGGCGTCGGCGACATCACCGGGGACGGCAGGCCGGACCTGGTCGAGCGGGACACGAGCGGCCGGCTCTTCCGCAACAACGGCAACGGCAAGGGCGCGTTCGGCAGCCGTACGCAGATCGCCTCCGGCTGGCACGTCTACAAGGGCGTCTTCTGACGCAGCCACTCCCCGCCACGGCCGCCGCCTGCTGGTCCGGGGCGCCGCCGGTGACCGACGGAGGACCGCTGCTCCGGTGAGGCGGGACCCGGCCGGAACCAGTTCGACGACCCGCGTCACCCGGCCGCGACGGGCCCGGCAGGGGATACCGGATCGGCTGCGGGTCCGGGGCGGGCTATGCTCGGGGGTGATCCACGAGGGCCGTTAGCTCAATTGGTCAGAGCAGCGGACTTTTAATCCGTTGGTTGTGGGTTCGAGTCCCACACGGCCTACGCGTGGCAGGGGAGGGGAAACCCTCTGACCTGCGGCGGAGCGCCCCGACCGGCTTTGGCCGGTCGGGGCGCTCCGTCGTTTCCGGGCTCTTGCGGGCGGACGGTCCGATGACATGCGCTACTGATGCCGTTCTGCGGGGCCTGTCGCTGTGGGGAACGCGGGGCGGAGCCTGAGCGCACATACCCAGCAGCCGGCTATGGAGTAACCAGTGCTTCTCAACGGCGTCCCACCCGACGTCGGCCCTCAGGCTTTGCCTCGGCGGGAGCCCCTGACGCCGTCGAACGCACCGGCTCATCGTTGAGGAGGATGGACTGCCAGACTCGTTCCTGAAGTTCTCGGATGCAGGGGCCGCAGGCGTACATCGCTGCTTGGGCACCGGCCACGCTTGCGGGACCGATCCACAGGACACGCGTCCACCTCTGGCCGCAGTAGAGCCAGCACAGTCCGTCGACCCAGTGGTTGGCGTCATTGGTGCTTGCCGGCGCGGGTAGACCTTCACGGGCGAACTCGGCGATACCGGGAATCACCCGGTGGGGCACGGCCAGTTCCATAAGCACAGCTCGGCCTTTACAGTCAGCGGCCTTGAGCGGCCACGGCAGCCGCTCCGCCCTTGTCGGCGTCCGCGAAGAGGAGGGTGGGCTCGGCCAGGATGTCGCGGCCGGATTCGCTCTTGTAGATATCGTCCACGCTGCCGAACCGAGCTTCGGAGTAGTCGAGGCCGAGCAGGGAAGCCGCCTGCCGGACCGACGCCTCGTCCGGCCCTTCGATCTCGACGAACGTGGGGAGATCCGGCCAGGTGTCGAAGTCGAAGGCGACCTCGCCGAGACACCACTCCTCGCGGTAGTTCTCCTGGTACCGGACTTCACGCATGCCGAGACTGCGGAGGATCTCGGCCATGGCGTGCAGGTCCGCGACCTCGGTCTCGATCTCGGTGGTGCCGTCGATCGTGGTGGCGTCGGTAACCTGCTTGAGGGTCAGCGTCGATCGGGTGCCCTCGTCACGCAGCCGCACCCAGGCACCTCCTTCGAGAGCGTCGTTCTCGAAGATCTTGCGGGTGAGAAGGGTGCGCGGGAACGCCTGGGCGGCACCGAGATCGGTGAGCTTGGCCTGGAGGCCCGCGACGTCGATGGCGAGGAACTTGGCCTCGTACTCGTGCTTCATGGGCTCTTCCCTTAGCGAAAGGAGGGGGTACGGGCCGCGAGGAGCAGGCCCATCCGGTGGGTGTGGTCCTGGAGCTGACCGATGTGGGCCCGCTCGGCGAACTCATTCGTTCGCAGAGTCAGCAGCACGTCCCAGTCACCGATGAAGTGACGCCGCAGTTTCTCGGGGGACGTGTAGTGCTCGACCAGATGCTGGCGCTGAGTGACAGGCATCATGAACTCCGCTCCGAACAGGCCGTCCTGGCATACGGAAGCCTGCATGCGGGTGACGAACTCGGCGAGCGGGCGATGGTGATTGGCACTGTAATGCCACGAGCAGCTCGTCCAGATGGCGTCGCACGGCATGTCCAGAGGCTCCCATTGAAGGAAGTCCTTCTCCACAACCTGCACGCTGTCGTGCAGTGATTCGAGCTTGAGGCGGTCGATGAGGCCCATCGCGTAAGCCCGGTTTTCACCCGGGAGGCTGACCTCACCGCCGTGAAGAGCAAGGGGATCACGCTCTACCGCGATCACGCGATAGCCGGCTGCGGCCAGCGGCAGGATGAACTTGCCATCGCTCGCGCCGATGACCGCGACAGTGGCGTCAGGAGCGACACGCTCCTTCAGCGCGGCAAGGAACTGGGGGAAGAAAGTGAGGGTGTGCTCCCACAGGCTTTGCGTCTGCACGGTGGTGGGCTCCTTGCGTGTCGATGGCCAGGATCGCCTGGAGGACCTCGTCGGGGTCCAGCCGCGTGGTGTCCACGCGGTGCATCGGGAACTGGGCGTAGGCGTCGGTAACCCGGTCGGGAGCGCCTTCGACGAGGGCGTCCCAGCGGGATACGGGCTTGGTCCGGTCAGCGAGCCGACGCCGGCGCTCGTCGTCGCCGCATGTCAGCTCGTAGGTCACAGGCTGGGGCAGGTCGGGCGGCAGCCTGACGCCGAGACGGGCACCGAGAGCGCGGTGGGTGGCCAGGCAGCGGGCGAAGTAGCTCTCCACGACGACTGGGGTGCCTGCGGACAAGTAGCGCCGTATCTCATCGGCCGCCGTGAACAGCGCGGACAGGTAGAAGCACATCCGGGCCTCGGTATTCCCCAGCAGGTCCACCTCGCGTCGCAGCGCCTGGTAGATGAGCGGAACGGTCGGGACCAGAACGGCTCCATGGGCTACTGCCAGCATCGGAGCGATGGTCGACTTGCCGGTGCCGCGGAGTCCTTCGAGGCTCTCGAACAGCGGGGTGTCAGACACGTCTGTACACCACGTCTGGTACCGCGAGGGTAAGTTCGTCGGTGGCGGACGGGCGGTGTTCGATGTGGTCGGCGAGCTTGTCGTACCAGAAGGCATGTGAGTCCTTGCCGACCGCCTTGCAGGACATGGTGAGTGCACCGCGCGGGTCGGCTTCGATCCGCTCGATGGCCTCGGGGCCTCCCTCGGGAGCGCAGACCTCCGGGGCGCCGTGCTCGGACAGGTCCTCGTCGACGATCACCTCGATGTCCAGCTCGGCCGCCTGGAGCTGACCGCGAAGGCGGATGTACGCAGCGGGGTCGGTGACCAGGAACTCGGGGTGAGCGGCTGCGTTGCCGACCGGCCGCAGGCAGTGGAGTTTCAACTGCTCTGCCCCGTACTGCTGGAGGATACGGGCGAGCGGCAGCACCTCGTCGATGTTGCGAGAGGTGACCGTCATGGTCGCGCCGGTACGGACGCCGAGTCCCCGGGCGATGTCGAGTGCGCTCAGCGCACTCTGGTAGCTCCCGAACTTGCGGATGTGGTCGTTGGTCGAGCCGATGCCCTCCAGCGAGACCCGCAACAGGTCCAGGTCGGGAGCGATCTCGGTCAGCCGGCGCTCGATCCGATAGCCGTTGGTGCAGATCTCAACCCGCATGCCCAGTTCCTGCTTGGCGTACCGGACGACCTGGATGAGGTCCTTGTAGACGAACGGCTCGCCGCCCAGCAGAGTGACAGCCTCGGTGCCGTACTGCTCGCGCATAAGCGTGAGGAGGTTGATTGCCTCGTCGGCGGTGAACGCGTCGGCATGCTGGAGCCGCTTGCCGTGGAAACAATGCAGGCACTCGAAGTTGCAGCGGTACAACAGTTGCAGGTACAGCATCCGGATTCTGCGAATCCCGGTGACTTCCCCGATCACGTGGGTCTCCTTCTGGCAGTTGCCTGGTGGGAGACCTGATGCTGGCGGAACGGCACAGGACCGCATCACCGCGTATCCGGACGATCCGAGGACGTCCTGGGACGTTTTCAGCGCGCTGCGAAGCTCTCCAGGATCCCGAGCACCTGCGCGGTGTCCGTGAGATCCGGTAGCACCATGGATGCACCGGCAGCAGCCAACTCTTCGCGGCTGTGGACGCCAGAAGCGACGGCGATGATCCGCGAGCCCGTGGCGAGTGCAGCCTCGACGTCCCTCGGCGTATCCCCTACAAGTACGACAGGCACGTCATCCTGGACGCCCCGGAGACACTGGGCACGCTCCCGGGCGACAGCTACCAGGCTGGGACGCTGGAGGGCGTCCGCCCCGTAAGCGCCAACTGCCAGATCCAGCAGAGGGTCAAGGCCGAACGCCGACACCTTCACGTGGGCATTGGCCGCGATATTGCCGGTCAGGACCGATGAGACCCAGGCGTCTCGTACCGAGGCAGCCTTCAGGACATCGCGTACACCCGGCAGCGCTGTTCCTCGCCTGCTGAGCTCGCGGAGCCGCTCCTGCCCAGCACAGGCAAGAGCAGCCTCGATAGTCGCCCAGTCCGGCTCGGACAGCCCTTCTCGCTGGAACATGTCGCGCATGATCAGGCGATCCGTACGGCCCTCCGTCCGCGCCGGCCCTGTCGGACCGGTGCCCGCCAGCGTCGTGAAGGCGGCGGCGTAGATCTCTTTACTCACCCCTGAGTTCTCGATGAGCGTGTGGTCGATGTCCCACAGGACGATGAGCTCCATACCGCAAGCGTAAATATCCCGGTTGCGGCGTCAGCTTCGTGGGAACGTCCCAAAGCGTCCTTGCCCGCTCCTGGACGCCTCGGCTTGGATAGCGCTGTGAACGAGCGACTGCACTCCGTACTCGCCCAACGCGGCGTCTCACCAGAATCGCTCGCCGAAGCCTGTGAGGTAGACCCGAAGACCGTCAGTCGCTGGCTTGGCGGGCGCGTTCCCCACCCACGCCATCGATTCCACGTCGCCCAACACCTGCGTGTGGAGGAGACCTTCCTCTGGCCGACCCCGCCGCCGAGCGCGAGCCAAACCAGCGCCGGGTCAGGCGTCGAACTCGTCGGCACCTACCAGAACAGGGCCAGTGTTCCTCGGGACACCTGGCTCTCGCTCCTGAAGGGAGCCCAGAAGCAGATCGGCGTGCTCGTCTTCTCCGGCACATTCTTCGCCCAGTCCAACCCGCACGTGGCCAAGATGCTCGCCGAGCGCGCGGCCGACGGCGTCCAAGTCCGCCTGTGCTTCGGCGAATCGAACGGCCAGGCAGCGGCCATCCGCAGCCGCGAAGAAGGCATCGGCGACACACTCGGCGCCAAGATCCGTGCCTCCCTGACCTACTACCGCTCCTTACTGTCCGAGGCCGGTTGCGAGGTCCGGCTGCACGACACCACGCTCTACACCTCAATGTTCCGCTACGACGACAACCTGCTGGTCAACCCGCACGTGTGGGGTCAGCCGGCGAGCGCCAACCCACTGCTCCACCTCAAGAGAGTCGATGCCACAGGGTGGTTCGACAACTACGCTCAGAGTTTTGAAGCCGTCTGGGCCACAGCGCGCCCTTGGACACCGGACCAGGAGGGGACCTCTCCGCATGGGCAGGACTGAGTACTACAACGATCCCAAGGCGCCCAAGGCGAACACCCTCATCCCCGCCAACAACCTGCTCGTCGTGGACGACAGCGGCGCCATCCTGCTCCAGCGCCGTCGCGACACAGGCCAGTGGGCCCTGCCAGGTGGCGCTCAGGACATCGGCGAGACGGCGGCACAGTGCGCGGTGCGGGAGTGCCTGGAGGAGACCGGCATCATCGCCGAGATCACCGGCTTCCTGGGCGTCTACACCAACCCGAACCACATCGTTGCCTACACCGACGGCGAAATCCGCCAGCAGTACGAGAACACCTACATCGGCCGCCCCGTCGGAGGCGAGCCCACCATCAACGACGAGGCAGACGGCGTCCGCTTCATCCAGCCGGCCGACCTCGACCAGTACGACGTCCACCCCAGCATGCGCCAGCAGATCGGCGACTACCTCGCGGGCACGTACCCCTACCTGGGCTGAGCCTCCAGCGCCGCCTCCACCCGTCCCACAGCCGCAAGGATGTCCGGCGTCGCCCGACGGATGAACCGCCCCACCAGGCTGTCGGAGCCGTAACGGTCGGTGATCTCCGCCAGCCGAGTCGCGGCAGAGGTGGCCTCGCCATCGGGCGTGGTCGTCATATCGCAGTAGACGAGGGCGTCAACAAGCCGCTGGTTGTCGAGCAGGGGAAACTCGACCTCTAGCACGTCCCGCAATCCGCGCTCCTGAGCTTCCAGCAACGCCAACGAGTGGTTCGCCACCAACCGCACCAGCCGCTCATCCGCTCCATGGACGTCACGAAGGAACCTGGCCCCATCCAGCGGATGAAAGCCGGTCACGGCCAGCCGCGGTGCATAGCCCACATCGTGAAGCAAGGCGGCAGAAGCCAGCAGGTCTGCGTCTTGGCCCAGGACCTCCGCCAGTTCGGCCGCGCGCCGCGCGACCCCTTGAGAGTGCGCCCATCGGCGAGGAAGCGGCTCACGCAACTCCGCGACTGCCACCTGACGCGCCCAGATTGCCAGTGTTTCGTTCATGGTCCCCGCACCCTACTGCGGCGTGCCAGTCTCTCGGCCGAGGTCGCCGTATGAATGGGACAGACCACACGTAGGTCACCGGCCCATGGCGGTCAGACAGTCCCCGGCAAGGGCAAAGACGCCGTCCTCGTCATCCACGGGGCGCAGCTGGTCTATACGACCGCGTCGGTCGGCGCACGCCCTGGTTGAGCCGTGCCCTTCGCCCCGCCCACTGCAGTCAGCTTGAGCTGCTCTCGTGATTCCGGGGGAAGGCTTCGCCGACAGGCCATTGCTGGGGTAAGCCGAGGGCAGCGTGGGTCGGCAAAGCCGCTGGCCGGCGTTCAACTTGGTCGTTGGCCAGCTGTGCAGTCGCCCATGTAGGGAGAATTGGCGCTGGAAGGGAACTGGGAGCGGGGCTGTGCCACAGAACAGGGATGTTCTTCGTCCAGGTCCAGGGTGCAGGATTGTCGACGATGAGCACGCCACTGACTCGGGCGTGAGGGTGATCGTAGGCAGCAGTCCAGTAGCCGTCCGACATCCGGCCGAAGGTCGGTATGCTGCCGTGCGCGCACTCGGCCGAAGTCCCGTACAACGCGGTCTCCGTGTCCTCGTCTTCGGGAAATACGGCCGCGTGTCCAACCGCCACGATGAATGGCAGCGCTAGGTCGCCGTACTTCCCGCCCTTCCTCTTGACCGCGTCAAACACTCGCTTCGACTCGTCGTCGAGCCAGGGCGATGCGGAGAGGACACCGATGGTCCTGCTCGTTGGATCGCCTCGTCTGCCCGGGCTGCGAGGGATCGCCTCGAACGTGAGGCACCAGCCAGCTTCGAGCCAGGTGTGTCTGGGCAACGGGGCCTTGCGCTCGTACTGGGCGATGACTTGATCGGGGTCCAGACTCGCGAGCCACCGCGTCAGCCCAACCTTCAGCCGCTTCTGCGACGGTGTTGCCACCCCAGTCCTGACGAGCTCACACGCTACGAAGAAATTTGGGCTCGGCACGCTATCGATGGCATCGGCCAGCTGAGGTGGCAGTGAGTCAGGCACGGTGCCACCCAGGCGCTGGGCCGTCCAGATCGCCTCGACGATGAATTGCCTGCCGTCGCGGGTGACCAGGAAGTCGGGACTTTTGCCACGTGTGCCTATCGGCTGTTCGATCTCCACGGTACAGCCGGAACCGAGCAGCATTTCGTGCAGGTACAGCTCCCACAGCGCAGAGAAGACGTTCGTGTCGGAGTTCCCGTCGAGCAGCCGACTACGCGCGCCGGTCTGAGCCTGGTCCGGGAGGTGCGACCACCACTCGTTGATCACATCCCGAACCTGGTCCCAGAACGGACCGGCGATCCTCTGGAAGAACTCAGCATGCGGCTCCACCGCTCGTTTCGGCGACGCATCAGTCCGGTTCCCGCTCGTGTATACGACCATGACCAGCGATCGTAGATCGCCCTGTCCTGTTGCTGCTCTGACATTTTCGCCAATCGAGCTATCCACTCAGGGTTCCGGCGTCGGAGGTGCCGGAATCGTGCCGTGTGGATCATGTGACTAATTGTTGCTCCACTCGTTGGTGTGATCGTGTGCCGAGCTGAATTCGGGCTGCTGAGCCGGAGCGGTTGCGAGTTGTGGTCGGCCAGTAGCAGGCGTTCTGGTTGCGGGCGGTCCACCAACAGATGACCGAAGCAAAGCGGTGGTTGGTGCGACCAGTCTCAGCACCGACGATCGTGGTCACCTGCGGATTACCGGCCGTGGTCCGTCTCTGATCGACCCCGGAAGGGAACTCGGACTCACCGGGGCCACCTGCCAACCTCGCAGCCGAGAACCAGCTATCGATGGAGCTTGGCCGAAACCGCGTCGCTCGTAGCGCCGACCATCACTGCTTTCTCGGGCTGTCCGAAGGGAGCGACCGCAATTCTTCCCTGAGTCCCGCCAAGGATCTTGGTCAGCAGCGATCCACACATGCACAAGCAAGTAGAGAACGAGGAATCGGTATGTACAGCACCGCACAGGCGTTAACAACAATGCCCTCCGACCAGCACACCCACGTCCTAACAGCCGCTGAGCGCGGCCCGGAGTGGATGGCCACCTACTGCTGCACGCCGTGGTGCGCCATGGACCACAGCAGCCCCGGCGTCACCTCGGAGTGGCACCAGGCCGCCCCGGCGATCATTCCGCCGTTGGAAGCCCAGCTCCACGACGGAAATGCCGAGCCGTTTCTCACCGCCCACGTCACCACCGTGAACTCCGAGCCTGACGTGTTCGGTGTCAGATCCGAGCTGTGGATCTGGTCTGGCGGCGATTCCTACGAGCTTGACGAGGAGCAGACCGACCGGCTTATCGCGAACATCGAGTCGTTCCTGCCGCTCCTCCGCGAGGCGCGCACCTTGCTCGCCGAGGCCCGTAAGGGCGACCACCCTTGCGGCCCCGCGGCTAGGGCGAAGGCAGAGGCTGAGGGCGAGGAGCGCATGGCTGCACTGAAGGAAGTGGAGGCCGCCAAGACGGAACCCACGCCGCCCCCGGCTTCTCCCTTCTCGGTTGAGTCATGCAGCCGAATGGTGCAGGTGTCCGTGAGGGTGGCACTCCAGCATGCGCAGGACGTGCCGGTAATGGCCCGCAGTGTGTGGGCAGCGGCCCGCGCGGCCATCTGTGAGGCGGGCGCCGAGCCGTACCTCTACGGATGCGGTGAAGGAAACCCGGCCTACAAGGGGAGGCTGCCATGCGTCTTGTCGTCTGGCCACGACGGGGACCACCGGTCGAGCACGGGGGAGGCATTCGTACCTGGCACCGAGCGAGCCACAACTGCCCACACTGGCCAAGCCGTCCAGAGCGTGAAGTGAAGCCACGGCTTGAGCTGCCTGGCACAGGAGGCATAGGTGCTGTTCCGCGAGAATATTCGGCATACCGGCATGGAACTGGTCCAGCCGACGGTGTGGCCACTATGTGCTTCGCAAGATCCGATCACGGGCCAGGGGCCAGCCAGTCTGTCTTCCGCGATTCAGAGTGTTCCCGCGCCTCGCATGCCCCCGAACGAACAGGTGGAAAGCGGCCTGGGTCGAAACGCCCTTGGTGAGTCCGATGCGTGAGCGATGCGTGAGCGGACGTGCTGGCACGACGCGGTCAGATCTGGACCGGGCGTCAAGGGCATGTCTCTGACCGGCAATTTCTGGAGCACCGGCTTGCCCGACGGAAGTCCCGGCAGGAGCCTGCCGGGACTTTTATTCCGTCGTTTCCGGGCTCTTGCGGACGGACGGTCCTCAGACCTCACAGTCAGCGGCCCTGGGCGGCCACGGCAGCTGCCCCGTCTTTGCCGGCGTCCGCGAAGAGGAGGGTGGGTTCGGTCAGGATGTCGCGGCCGGATTCGCTTCTGTAGATCTCGTCCACGCTGCCGAAGCGGGCCTCGGAGTAGTCGAGGCCGAGCAGGGCGGCTGCCGCCGGAGCATCTCGGGGGACGTGTAGTGCTCGACCAGATGCTGGCGCCGGGTGACGGGCAACATGAACTCCGCGCCCGAACAAGCCATCCTGGCGTACGGACACCTGCATTCGGAGGCGGGCGCGCTGCGGCCCGGTCAGTCGAGTCCTTCCGCCTTGAGGTCGTAGACCAGCAGGAGTGTCCGGTACGACTCGTCCGGCACCTCTTGGCACGCCTCGGGGCGGTTGTCGAGGGTCGAATGGTTGTCCAGCGCCCTCTCGCAGGTGGCCCGTACCTCCGCTTCGGACTGTGTGCAGGCGGTGACTACCGCGAGCAGGAGTGTTGCTCCGAGGGCGGTGGCGGCGATGGCGGTCGTACGGGTGCGCATGGTCTCCCCGGGGCGGCGCGTGGTGGCGGGACAAGGGAGACATTGTCCGTGAACAGGGGTGTATCGGGTGGGTGTTCGGCGCCGTGTGTACCCGGATGGGTCACCCCTGGGGCGGGGTGCTGACGGTCACTCCGCCGGTGCGATGTTCTGGTTGGCGTGGAACAGGTTGTCGGGGTCGTACGCCTTCTTGACGTCGGCGAGCCTGTCGTGGTGGCCGCGGTAGGTGGACCGGACGCGCTCCCGGCTCTCGTCGGCGCCGATGAAGTTGACGTAACCGCCGCCCATCGAGTGCGGATGCAGCTCCTCCCAGTAGTCGGTGCTCCACCGGGTGACCGCCGAGGCGTTGGCCGGGTCCGGGTCGATGCCGGCGATGACGCCCGACCAGACGGCGTCCCGGTAGGCCCACGCGGTGTCGTCCTGGCCGACCCTGGCCGCCGCCCCGTCCACCGGGTAGAGGTGCATCGTCGACAGGCCGGTGGGCAGGCTCTCCGCGTAGCGGGCGTGCACGTCGATCGCCTCGTCCGTGATCCGGTCGAAGAAGTCCCCTCGCCAGTACCACTGGAGACCCTTGGGGATGAGCTCGTCGAACATGGTCTGGAGCACCGGATAGGGCATGGGCGAGGTGAAGTGGAACGTCGGTGTACCGGGGTCCTCGACCACCGACAGGGCTTCCCCGACCCCGGCCGGGTCGCCCGTGAAGCACCACACGACCCCGCACATCTTCTGCCCCTGGATCTCCTCGGGGAACGGCGGGCCCGGAGGCACGGTGAGCGACGCGAAGAAGCCGTACACGTCGTCGGGTGCCTGCGGCAGGAAGTCGCGGTACCAGCGCAGCACTTCGCCGATCATGTCCAGCGGCCACACGGTGATCCCCATGCCCACGGTGTCCACCGGGTGCAGGCGGAAGTCGAACGAGGTGACGACGCCGAAGTTCCCGCCGCCGCCGCGCAGGGCCCAGAACAGGTCCGCGTACTCGTTCTCGCTCGCCGTGACGAAGCTGCCGTCCGCGAGGACCACGTCGGCGGCGAGCAGGCTGTCCACCGTGAGCCCGTACCTGCGGGTCAGGTAGCCGTGTCCGCCGCCCAGGGTGAGCCCGCCGACGCCCGTCGTCGACATGATGCCCGCCGGGGTCGCCAGGCCGAAGCCGTGCGCGGCGTGGTCGAGGTCGCCGAGCTGCGCGCCGCCGGCCACCCGGGCCGTCCGCGCGGCCGGGTCGACCCGTACCCCGCGCATCGGCGAGAGGTCGACCGTGACGCCGTTCTCGACGAGGCAGAGGCCCGGGCCGCTGTGCCCGCCGCCCCGGACGGCGAGCTCCAGTCCGTTGTCCCGGACGAAGTCGACCGCGGCCATGACGTCCGCGGTGTCCCGGCACCGGACGATCGCCGCAGGCCGTTTGTCGATCATGGCGTTGTAGAGGGTGCGGGCCGCCCCGTACTCCGGGTCGCGCGGCCCGATGACCGGGCCGCGCAGCGCGGTCGCCATCGCTTCAAAAGTTGTGCTGTCCATGACCATCTCCTCACCGGCACGCTGACAGCGAGCGACGCACCGGTCCGTCTTCAGGCAGGTACCTCAAGCCTCCCGCCGCTCAGGAGGCCGCGCAATCGGGATGAAGCCGCGCAATCGGGCCGCCCCGGCGCAGGAGGTCCGGTCCCCGCACCGCGGAGCCCGGCCGGCCGGACGCCGCCGCGAGGCGTGGTCATGAGTCCCTCCGCGATGCCGTAGAGTTGTGTTTACGACGCGGGGTGGAGCAGCTCGGTAGCTCGCTGGGCTCATAACCCAGAGGTCGCAGGTTCAAATCCTGTCCCCGCTACTGAAGGACCGGGCCCGGTACGCACACAGCGTGCCGGGCCCGAGTCGTTTCCACGTACGAGTCGTTTCCTGGATGTGTAAGTCGTTCCTGGGTATCCGACGGGTCACAGGGGTCAATACGTGCCGAGGGCACGGAAAGCGCCCCCGCGCGTTCCCTCCTTCGGCCGATGAGGAGTCGCCGCGCGGCGCGGCTCCGGTCAGCCTGAGTGGGGCGCGGTACCGTCCGCAACCGTAGGCGGACCCGGGCAGGAGTGCACAGGTGGGGAAGCGGGACACAGGTCCGGGCGGAGCTCGCGGGGGAGTCCGTGCCCGTCGGTTCGTCCGCGTGCTGCCCACTGCGATGATCGCGGGCGGGGCGCTCTTCGACGTGACGACGCCGCCGACGTTCACACCCGTCCCCCTGTTCGTCGCGGCCCCCCTGATCGCCGCGCCGTTCTTCTCGCGGGCCAGCACGGTACGTACGGGCATCGCCTCGGTCCTCGTCATGGCGGTGCTCGACCTGCTGACCCGCACGCTCAGAGAGGCCGAGCCGGTCATCGAACTGCTCACCGTCGCCACCGCCGGGCTGCTCGCCCTCTTCATCAACGGTGTCGTCCGGCGGAGCAACGAGCAGCTGGCGTCGGCCCGGGTCATCGCGGAGACCGCCATGCGGGCGGTACTGCCGACGCCGGCCGAGCGGATCGGCGGGCTCCACGTCGCGGCACGGTACGAGGCGGCTCAGGCGGACGAGTACGTCGGCGGCGACCTGTTCGCCGTCGCGGACACCCCGTACGGGGTGCGGCTGGTGGTCGGGGACGTGCGGGGCAAGGGGCTCGACGCGGTCGCGGCGGTCGCGGTGGTCATCGGGGCGTTCCGGGAGGCCGCCGAGCAGGAGCGGTCGCTGGAGGGCGTGGCGCAGCGCCTGGAGCGCGCTCTGGCGCGCGAGGGGACGCGGCGCGGCGGGCTCGACGCGATGGAGGGGTTCATCACGGCCGCACTCGCCGAGATCCCGCCCGGGGCCGGTCTGGTGCGGATCGTGAACAGGGGGCACCCCGAGCCGATCCTGCTGCACGCGGACGGGAAGCTGGACGTGCTCACCTCCGCCTCGCCCGCGCTGCCGCTCGGCATGGACCTGGGGGTGTGGCCGGACCGCGCGGAGGAGTGGCCGCTGCCCGCGGGGGCGACGCTGCTGATGTTCACGGACGGCCTCTCCGAGGCGCGGGACGCGGCCGGGGCCTTCTACGACCCGGCGGCCCGGTTGCGGGGGCGGATCTTCCCCGGACCCGAGGAACTGCTGTCCGCGCTGACCGATGACGTACGCCTGCACACGGGCGGCCGGTCCACGGACGACATGGCGCTGCTCGCGGTCGGCCGGCCGGCCGAGGGGCAGCCGGAGCGGCGGAGGACCGTGAAGATCGTGGGCCGGGGGCCCGGGGGACCGGAATGAGCCAAGGGGTGACGGTCCTTCGGCGGGCGACGCGCGAGCGGTGCCGCTGGACGGAGCCACCGTCCGTGACTGAAGGGTGCCCCTCCGCAGAACAGGTGACGCAGCGTCAGAAAACAGATGGTGGCGGGTCGGTGTGCGACTCGCCCGATTGCACCCGGTTGTATCCCGTTAAGTCCAGGTCGAAGGTGGGAACGATCACCTGGAACAGCTTGGAATGCGAGCCGTCCGTCTATTAACGTTCGATAACGCAGCGCGGTCGTCCCAGTCGTCGTAAGAGGCGGCACCGTGCGCGAGCGCCGAATTCCGCAAGGGAACCGGGGAACCACCTACATGGGGTGAATCGGGCCACCTGTGTCTCGCGAGAGGCAGAACGGCCCGTAGGAGACCTTCCTGCTCCGAACCCGTCAGCTAACCCGGTAGGCGAGAAGGAAGGAAAGGAGTGCGCCCACGTGGCGTCCAACAAGCCTGCCCCCGAGGCCCCGTCATCCTTCGGTACCGACACGCTCGGTGCCCAGGAGAGGACCTGGGAGGAGTGGAACCCCACCGAGGATTCCCTCCGGCCCGTTCGCGGCAGGCATCGCGTAGCCAAGCAGCGCGGTCTCGCTCGTAGCTCCACCGTCCTCGGGGTCGGTGTGATCGCGGCAGTCGGCGCGGGTGGCATGGCCACCGCCCAGGGCAAGCCGCCCGTCTCCATCTCTCTTCCCGATTCCCTCGCGGACAATCTGCCCGACGCCAAGTCCCTTCCCGGTGTCGGCTCTTTCATGTCCGACGGTTCCGGTGGTTCCGGTGCCAAGGACGCCGCCATGGTGGTGGCTTCGTCCCCGCTCACCACCGCCGGCATCACCACGGCCGAGGCCGAGCAGGGCACGACGGACGCCGGGGAGGCGCTGCGCAACCGCATCCTCCAGCAGGCCGAACAGCAGCAGGCCAACGCCGACGCCGAGGCCAGGGCCGCCCAGGAGAAGGCGGCCGCCGAGAAGGCCGCGGCCGAGGCGAAGGCCCAGCAGGACGAGGCGGAGGCGAAGGCCGCCGCCGAGAAGAAGGCGGCCGAGGAGGCCGCCGCGCGCAAGGCCGAGGCCGAGCGGATCGCCAAGCTGGCCGCCAGTTACACCCTGCCGCTCTCCTCGTACACGATCACCTCGACCTACGGGCAGTCCGGACCCATGTGGTCATCGGGCCAGCACACGGGCCTGGACTTCGCGACGCAGGCGGGCGCACCGATCAAGGCCGTGCGCGGCGGGACCGTCACATCGGCCGGCTGGCACACGGCGTACGGCTACCACACCGTCATCCAGCTCGACGACGGCACCGAGGTCACCTACAGCCACCAGTCCTCGTTGAACGTCGCCGCGGGCCAGAGCGTGAACACCGGCGACGTCATCGGCCGTGCCGGATCGACAGGCAACTCCACCGGTGTCCACCTGCACCTGGAGGTACACACCCCCGGCGGCTCCGGTATGGACCCGCTGAGCTGGCTGCGCAGCAAGGGCCTCACGGTCTGAGACCCGGCACCCGCCACACCACCGTGTCCCGCTTCCACCCGGACACGCGCCCGACCCCGGCAGCCCTGACGTACACCCCCGACGCCAGGGCTGCCGGTCCGGCACTCCTCCGGGGTACGCGCCGGAGAACGGAATAGCGCGACGCGGTGAGCGGGTTGAACCACCCATGACTTCACTCCGTACGCTCGGCTCCTCCGGCCTGGAGGTCTTTCCCCTCGCCCTCGGCGGCAACGTCTTCGGCTGGACGGCCGACGAGGCGCAGTCCTTCGCCGTGCTGGACGCCTACGCGGCGGCGGGCGGCAACTTCGTCGACACCGCCGACTCCTACTCGGCCTGGGCGCCAGGCAACGAGGGCGGCGAATCGGAGACCGTCGTCGGCAGGTGGCTGGCCTCGCGCGGCAACCGCTCCGAGATCGTCGTCGCCACGAAGGTCGGCGCCCACCCCTCGTACAAAGGGCTCTCCGCCGCGACCATCAAGGGCGCGGCCGAGGAATCGCTGCGCCGGCTCGGCACCGGCCACATCGACCTCTACTACACGCACTTCGACGACGAGACCGTCCCCGTCGAGGAGATCATCACCGCCCTGGACCAGCTGGTGAAGGACGGCAAGGTGCGCGAGATCGCCGCTTCCAACATCAGCCCCGCGCGGCTGCGGGCCTCACTGGACTTCTCCGAGCGCGAGGGCCTGGCCCGTTACGTCGCCGTGCAGCCGCACTACAACCTCGTCTCGCGCGGCACCTACGAGGGCGGGCTCCAGGACACGGCCGCCGACGCCGGTCTCGCGGCCGTCCCGTACTCCGCGCTGGCCTCGGGCTTCCTCACCGGCAAGTACCGCGCGGGCACCACGGTCGACAGCCCGCGGGCCGGCCAGGCGGGACAGCACCTGGAGTCGGAGCGCGGGCGGAGGGTTCTCGCCGCGCTCGACCGGATCGCCGGGGAGCGCGGCGAGGAGATCGCCACCGTGGCCCTGGCCTGGCTGGCCGCCCGTCCCACCGTGGTGGCCCCGATCGCGTCGGCCCGTACGGTCGAGCAGGTGCCCGCGCTGGTCGCGGTCGCCGGCCTCCGGCTGACCGGGCAGGAGCAGGCGGCGCTGACCGACGCCTCGGCCTGAGGCGTGCGATGCCTCCGCCTCCGGGGAAGCGCTCAGTGCCTCCGGTGGCGGGTCGAGTCGTGTGCGTGCGGGCGATGGGGCGGCTGCCGGTGAGCGGCGCCCTGCCCGTGGGCGGGTTGCTGGTACGGCGGTGGCTGGTACGGCTGCCGGTGGTGCGGCTGTGCCCACTGGTGCGGGAGTGGCCCGGCGGGGGGAGCCGCCTGGCCCAGGTACGGGTTGAAGCCCCCGTACCACTGGTGCGGAGGCGGAAGCGGTGCCGGCCGGTGGCGCCCGAGCCGGCCCGCCGCGTACGTCAGCGCCGGGCCCGCGACCTGTCTGCGCTCCCACAGGTGGTGCAGCAACTCCTGCTCGCGTACGGCGAAGTCCGGGCCGACCGCCCCCCGGCGGGCCCTTCGCCGCAGCACGGCCAGTGACGTCGCGAACGACTCGTACTCGGCCACCGACCGGGCCGCGGCCCTGCCACCGGCCCGGCCGGGGCCGCTGTGCCAGTACCGGGCCGCGTCACGTGCCATGCCGCGGGCCCGCATCGAGGAGAGCGCCGAGGGCTCGGCGGGCGAGAGCCAGCCCGCCGCCGCGTACACGGGCAGCTCGGCGGCGAGGGTGCGCAGCTCGCGCTGGCGCGACCAGATCGCCAGCCAGGTGACCAGGGCGAAGGCGGGGACCATGAACCCCCCGTAGACCGCGAGGAACCCGTACCTGCCGAAGGTCGACGAGCCGTTCCACAGGGCGTGCATGGCCATGGCGAGGACGAGCCCCAGGAGCGGGAGCGCGATACGCCGGGCCCGGTGGCGCCGCGCGCTGAGGGCGGCGGCTCCGAAGCCGATGCCGGTGAGCACGGTGAACAGCGGGTGGGCGAACGGGGACATCACCACACGGACGAAGAAGGTCCCGGCCGTCACCGACCCGAGCCCCGCGCTGCCCAACTGCTGGTCCTCGCCGAAGGCGTTGCCCAGGTAGAGGATGTTCTCGGTGAACGCGAAACCGGTCGCGGTGAATCCGGCGACCACGATCCCGTCGACGACGCCGCTGAACTCCCGTCTGCGGAAGAGGAAGATCAGCAGGACGGCGGCGGCCTTCGCGCTCTCCTCGACGACCGGCGCTATCACCGTGGCGCCCAGCGTGTCGGCGCTCCTCGGGTCCGCCGACGCCTCGGCTATCCAGCGGGCCGCGAACGTGTTGGCGGTGATCGCGACCAGCGCGGCGGCGAAGGCACCCCAGGCGAAGGAGAACAGCAGACTCCGCCAGGGGCCTGGCTCGACCCGGTCGAGCCAGCGGAAGGCCGCCATCAGCAGCGGCACGGGCAGCACCGCGAGCCCGAGCCCGACGAGGAAGCCCTCCGTACCGGTCTGTTCGCGGACCAGCGACAGGATGAGCAGTCCGCACAGCGCCAGTACGGAGATCACCGCACCGGCGCGGAACGCCTTGCTGCGCCAGACCATGCCGACGCGGCGCGGCCGGTAACGCCACTGGCCGCGCTCCGGCACGGCGCCCAGGATCTCGTGGAGCCGTCGCTCCTCGAGGACCGGGACCGCCGGCTGCGGCTGCTGGTGCTGCGCGGACCATTCGGACATCCGATGACCCTAACGAGGAGCACTGACAGCTGGCCACGGCGTGCGGGGCGCATGGCCGAGAAGCGCGTCCGCCCCCGCCCCCGGGGAGCGCGGCACGCGGCGACCGGTTCAGACGCGGGTGAAGAGCAGGTCGCGCACGACGTGCCCCTTGTCCAGTCCTTGGCCTTCGAACCGGGTCAGCGGCCGGAACGCGGGCCGTGGCGCGTACCCGCCGTCCGCCTGCGTGTTCTCGAAGCTGGGATGCGCGGTGAGCACCTCCAGCATCTGCTCGGCGTACGGCTCCCAGTCGGTCGCGCAGTGGACCACGGCGCCCGGCTTCATCCGCTGGGCGGCCAGGTCGAGGAAGTCCGGCTGGATCAGGCGCCGCTTGTGGTGGCGGGCCTTGGGCCAGGGGTCGGGGAAGTACACCCGCAGGCCGTCGAGTGCCTGGGGTGCGAGCATTTCGCGGAGCAGGATGATCGCGTCACCGTTGGCGACGCGGACGTTCGTCAGACCCGCCCGGTCCGCGAGCCCCAGCAGATTGCCCTGACCCGGAGTGTGCACGTCGACGGCGAGAATCCCGGTTTCCGGGTCGTCGGCCGCCATCTGCGCGGTGGCCTCCCCCATCCCGAAGCCGATCTCCAGGACCACCGGCAGCCCGTCGAACATCTCGCCCGGATCGAGGACGCGCTGCCCGTCGATGTCCAGGCCCCACTTCGGCCACAGCCGCTGGAGGGCGTCCTCCTGGCCGGCCGTGACCCGGCTGCGGCGCGGCTGGAAGCTGCGGATGCGGCGCTCGTGGTGCGAGCCGGCGGGGTCGGCGGCGGGGCCGCCGGGGAAGCGGGGCTCCTGGCGCAGCCGGCGCATCCGCTCGAAGGACGCGGCCCGCAGGGCAGCCGCGTCGTCCGTGGCGCCGGGCGTCTCGGGGGTGGGGTTCAGGGACTCAGACACAGTGCCCCGATTCTACGGCGGGCGGCTTCCACCCCGTGGCACGAGCCCGCAGCAGGGCCCGCCGTGCCACCTCCCTCCCGATGGGCAGTGCGGCGGTGGCGGCGGGCGACGGCGCGTTCAGCACATGCACCGTGTGCGGTGCCTCACGTATCAGGAAGTCGTCGACCAGCGTGCCGTCCCGCAGTACCGCCTGGGCTCTGACCCCCGCCGTGGAGGGGCGCAGATCGTCCTCCGTCACCTCGGGCAGCAGCCGCCGGACGGCCTGGGTGAACGCCCGCTTCGACACCGACCGGTGCAGCTCGCCCGCCCCGTACCGCCAGTGCCGCCGGGCGATGTGCCAGGACCCGGGCCAGGTCAGGGTCGCCGCGAGCTCGCGCGGGCGCACGACGGGCCAGCTGTACCCCTCGCGGGCCAGGGCGGGCACGGCGTTCGGCCCGATGTGTACGGAGCCGTCGAAGCCCCGGGTCAGATGCACCCCGAGGAAGGGGAAGGCGGGGTCGGGCACCGGGTAGACCAGGCCGCGCACCAGCCGTTCCCTGGCGAGCTCGTAGTACTCCCCGCGGAAGGGGACGATGCGCACTCCCGGCTCGTCGCCCGCGAGCCGGGCGATCCGGTCGCTGTGCAGACCCGCGCAGTTGACGAGGACCCTGGCGCGGACCACCCGGCCGTCCGCCGTCCGCACCGCCACGCCCCAGGGGCGCCGGTCGATCGCGGTGACCGCGGCCCCGTAACGGATCTGTCCGCCCGCCCCGTCCACCTCCGCGGCGAGGCGGGCCGCGACAGCACCGAAGTCGCAGACGCCCGTCGTGCCGACCCGGATCGCGGCGAGGCCGCGCACATGGGGCTCGTACTCCGCGATCTGGGCCGGTCCCAGCTCACGGACCGGCAGGCCGTGCTCACGGCCGCGCTGCACCAGTCCGTGCAGCCTGGGTAGCTCGGACCGCTCGGTCGCGACGATCAGCTTGCCGGTCACCGCGTGGGCGATGCCGTGCTCCGCGCAGAAGTCGACCAGCTCGGCGGCTCCCCTTACCGCGAAGCGGGCCTTGAGCGAACCCGGACGGTAGTAGATACCGCTGTGGATCACTCCGCTGTTGCGCCCCGTCTGATGGCGGGCCGGCCCCCGCTCCTTCTCCAGGACCGTGACCCGGGTGCCCGGGGCGGTACGCGTGATCGCATACGCCGTCGACAGACCGACGATCCCGCCGCCGATCACCAGCACCTCGCAGTCGTACGCCGCGTGCGTCATCATCGCGCCACCTCCCACCCGAATAGTGCACTGACCCACTGACAACGGGCTCAAACCACGGATGGGCGGGGCGTGGCGCACATCCGCCCCCGCGCGGGGACCGGACGGGCGGACGTACCGGGTCGTACCCCCGCTTCGGGGACAGCTCCTACGCCGGGGCGACCAGCAGCGGCCGGGCCCGCTCGCGCAGCTCGGCCACCCGGGGCTCGTCCCCGTACGGTTCGAGCCGGTGCAGCAGGTCCCGTACGTACTCCGTGGTGCGGGCCGAGGAGATCCGCCCCGCCACCTCCACGGCCCGTGTCCCCGCCGCGCACGCCGCGTCGAGGTTGCCGGACTCCAGTTCGGCCACCGCCGACACGACGAGGCGCAGACCGTGCGAGCGGACGAACTCCTCGGTGGGTTTGGAGAGCGCCTGCTCGGTGAAGCGGCGCGCCTGCCGGGGTGCCTTCAGGTCGCGGTAGCACTCGGCGGCGTCGGCCGCGAACCTGTCGTACGAGTAGAAGCCCAGCCATGACGGGTCGGCGTCTCCGGGCCGTGAGCGTTCGAGCCAGCTCTCGGCGGCCTTGAGGGCGGCCCCGGCGGCCTGGGCGTCGCCCGCCTTCGCGTGGGCCCGCGCCTCCACCAGCCGGAAGAAGCTCAGGGTGCGGGCGGTGGCGAGGCCGCGGTTGCGCTCGACGGCCGCCTGCGCCAGGTCCACGCCCTCGTCGGCGAAGCCGCGGTAGGTGGCCTGGAGGGACATCGACGCCAGTACGTAACCGCCCAGCGGAACGTCGGCGGCGGCCCGTGCCAGGCGCAGCGCCTGGATGTAGTAGCGCTGGGCGGCTTCCTGCTGGCCGGTGTCGAACGCCATCCACCCGGCGAGTCTGGTCAGTTCCGCCGACGCGCCGAACAGCGCGCGGCCCACCTCGTCGCTGTACGAACCGAGGAGCAGGGGTGCCGCGTCGACGCGTAAGCACTCCGGGACCATCGAGGAGCGCCAGTCCCCGCCGCCGTACTTGGAGTCCCAGCGGCGTGCGTCCTGGGCGGCCTCCCGGAGCTTGGACACATCGCTGTGGCCGACCCGTAACGGTGAGGCGTCGGAGACGGAGTCCGGCCCCGGCTGCATGGGCACACCGGCGTGTGCTCCCTGTGCTCCGAGCGCGCCCCGCGCTCCGGGAACTCCGAGAATGGCGGCCTCCGCGGCCGTGGAATCCCGCGCCACCGACGAGTCGGCGGGTGATATCAGCCAGCGGGACGCGGGTGTCGCGTACGCGCTGACGGAGAACGAACCGGCCAGTGACTGCCAGATCCCACCGCCGCCCCGCCGTCCGGCGAGATCCAGCCGGTAGAGATCGGTCGCCGACCGAACGGCCTCGGCCACGTCCCTCGGGAACGCCAGGCCGACCTCGGGCGCCGGATCGGCGTCCGCGAGCCCGATCTCGTGGAGCGGCACCGGGCGGCCGAGCTTTGCGCCGATCGCCGCGGCGATGAGATGGGGCGCGGCGCCTTGGGGCACCATGCCTTTGGCGACCCACCGGGCCACCGAGGTCTTGTCGTACCGCAGTGTCAGACCGCGCTGTGCTCCGAGGTCGTTGACCCGCCGGGCGAGCCCGGCGTTGCTGATTCCCGCGAGGGCGAGAACCGTGCCGAGCTTCTCGTTCGGCCCGCGTTGCTCCCTGGACATGCGCCACCCCTCGACACACAGACGGCCGCCGCGTCACCCGGGAGGCGCGCGGCATTCGTACCGTGTCCTCCCCAGGGACGAACCCCGGCACTCCGGCCGCACACGCATTTGGCCGAGCCCCGAGGAATATGCCTCCCTGCCGAGAACGTCAGTAAACACAGCGTAGTTCGCCGCATCCCTACCGTTAAGGGGCAGACGTCCGTATGGCGGGATTGTTGTCGGCCGACGGCGGCGCGCGCGGCGGCCGGTGACCGCGGCCGTGCTCGGGCCGGGAGCGTGCGGGCCCGCGGCGGCGGATCTCCGGCTGGTCCGCCGTGGTACCCCGGGCGCCGCCGGACGTGCCCCTCACGTGTGGCCGTGCGCCCGGCCGTGCGCTCTCGTACGGGCCGGGGTGCAAGCGCTTCGATAGGTGCTGCGTGGGTCGGCCCGCTGCACTGGACTCAGTGGGCTGGGGGATACCGCCGCTCCATTCCCCGCGGGCGGTGGACCGGTCCGGGAGGTGCGCCGCACCTCCCGGACCGTGCGCGGCCGGGGGCCGGGACCGGCGCCGAGCCGGAGCGCCCGGCGCCGCTCCCGTACGCCCCACCCCGGCATCGCGGCGTGCCGCAGAGTGTCGCGGAGTGCGGCGCACGGGGCACAGGCCGCGCCTCAGCCGTTCGAGATTGGCTGAATGACGTCTATGGGATGAGGTCCGTGCGAACGGCCGTACGGTGGCTGGATCGCGACCGCCCGCCGCAGGGTGAACCGGGATCGCCTCCGGCCTTCACGCGCCTCAACGGCCGGAAGGCGGCCTTCCGTTGGTGGATTCTCCGCGGAGGGGCTGTCGGGCCTTTGCCAGGGGCGCATCCAGTTCCGGCGTGCGCCGCCCGTACCCCCTCGGGTGGGCCGTTGTCGTGGCAGCATGTCCCGCAGCAGGCGTTCCTCGGTTCAGGCGCGCCGGTTTGTCCACAGCCTGTGGAGGCGGCGATGCGTTGGTTGGTGGGGTGGAGCAGTATCGCCGCGAGCTTCGGCACCGTCGGCGCGGTCGACGCGGGCGACGAGGGGCGCACAGTTCACCCCGTCGGCTCCCAACTGCTCTGGGGAGACCCCGATCCGCTGTGGGCGGTCGGGGACTGGCGGCCCGACGAGATCCGTGTCGTCACGGCCGCGACGCCTCCGGGCGCCCCCGCCGCCCGCATCGCCGTCCTCGGCTGCTGCGGCGCCACCGAGGAACAACTGCGCGTGGGCCTGCTGTCCGCACGCGGGGGAGCACTGCGCCACCTCACCGCCTGGCCCGGCAGTTACACCGCCGTCGTCCAGATCGGCCGCCGGATCACCGTCGTCGGAGATCTGGCCGGAGCGCGCCCCGTGTTCCACACACCCTGGGCCAACGGCACGGCGTACGCCACCGCCGCCCTCCCGCTCGCCGACCTCATCGAGGCCCAGCTGGACATCGGGCACCTGGCCGCGCTCCTCGCCTGCCCCGACACCCCGGAGGCACTGGGCAACGGCACGCCCTACGCGGGGGTCAAGCGCGTCCCGCCGGGCCACGCGCTCATCCTGCGGGAGGGCTCGCGCGAGATCACCGGGTACGAGGCGGTGGCCTCCCTGGCCGTGGCGGCCCCCCAGAGCGACCCGGTACGAGCGGTGGAGGGCGTGCGGGACGCCCTGGTCGAAGCCGTACGCGCCCGGCTCCTGGCGCCGCGCCACGCCCCGGAGGCGCTGCCGGTCGACCCCGGGCCCGTACCCGGGATGGGGCCCGCCGAACGCCGGGCGGCCCGCGGGGCGCCCGTGCCCGGCATCGGCGCCGACCTCTCCGGAGGCAGCGCGTCCGCCACCCTCGCACTGCTGGCCGCCGGGCTGCCCGGCCTGCCGGGCACCCTCCTCGGGCACGGCACCGGAGCGGGGGAGCGGCTACTCGCCGTCACCTTCAACGACCTCACCACGCGCGACCACGAGGACGAGCTGGAACGGGCCCGCGTCATCGCCGCCAACCCGCGGCTGCACCATGTGGTCGTCGCCGCGGGCGAGGAGGCCCTGCCCTACGCCGAGCTGGACGGTCCGCTCACCGACGAACCCGGGCCCTCCCTGGTCGAGGCCGCGCGCCACCGCCGCCGCCTCGCGGGGGGCAGCGCCGACCACTTCGTCGGGTACGGCGCCCGCCAGGTCCTCGACGCCCACCCCGCCCGTCTCGCCGACCTCCTGCTGGACCGTCGCAGGCGCCACCTGCTGCGACCGGTCGCCGCGCTCGCCAGAGCCGAGGGAGCGTCGGCGCACTCCCTGTTCGTGCCGCTGGCCGTCTACCGGGCGGCACGCAGGCTCGCCCGTACGTCGTACCGCACCGGGCTCGAAGCGGCGGCCGGCCGGCTGCCGGACGCCAACAGACACGCCCCCCACCTCGACACCCCCGCCGACGCGTCCCTCTCGGCCCTCACCTGGTCACGGCCGGGTCCCGCGGCCCGCTGGCTGACCGGGGAGGCGCTCGCCGAAGTATCGGTTCGCCTTCAGGAGGCGGCGCTCCGGCCGACCTCCGTGCAGCGCCCGGGCGAGGCCCGCGCCCGTGCCGCGCTCGCCCGGCACGCCAACGATCACCGCATCCTGGAACAGGCGGCCGAGATCCGCAGCCAACGCCTGCACGCCCCGTTCCTGGACAACCAGGTCGTACGAGCCGCCCGGGCCCTTCCGGAATCGCTGCGGGTCCAGCCGGGCGCGCGCGCCGCGATCCTGCGCAGCGTCCTGGCGGGCGCGGGCATCCAGGAGCTGCCACCGGGGTGGGGCGCCCCGTCCCACGCCACCTCGACGGCGGCCACCCGCGTGGGACTGCGCGCCGCGCTCCCGGAGCTGCTGGACCTGTTCGACGCCCCGCTCCTCGCCGACGCGGGCCTGGTCGAGGCACGGGTCGTGCGCAAGGCCCTGCGGGCGGCGTCCGAGGGTGAGCCGCTGCCGCTGGACGGGCTGGCCGAGCTGGCGTCCACGGAGCTCTGGCTCCGGCGGCTCCTCGCCCGCCGGGGCACCTGCTGGACAGGCACGGCGGCTCCGCGCCAGCGCGCGGTGGCGGGCGGCGTGGTCCCGGCCAGGCGGACCCTTCAGTCGTAACGGCCTTCGGAGCGCTGCAAACCCCGCGGACACCCGGGTCCTCCCGGGTCGTGTCCAGGTCGTCCCCGGCTCCTCCCGAGCCCTACGTGCAACTGACCCGGGACTCCGCCCAGTCGGCCAGGGCGACGGCGTCGAACGCCCTGCCGACCCCTTCCCCGTTCCCCTTCCCCATTCCCGCCCCCGTCCCCATCGCTGTCCGTGTGTCCTCCGCGGCTTCCACGACGAGGTGAACGCGCTGCTGACCGGCGATGTGGACGCGCACCGGCACGGCCGCGTCGCCGCCGTGCACCACCGGGGACCGCCACAGCCGTGCGCCGTCACCGTCGAACACGGAGAAGCGCACCGCCCCGAGGCCCATCGTCAGGTCGTCGACCCCGGCCATCGCCTCGTAACGGGTGCACCGGCGGTTCAGCTCGATGAGCACCGAGGAGTTCGCGTGGACGGTCACTCCGCGCGCGTACCGCGTGGCAGCGATCGAGAGGCCCGACCGCTGCCAGAGCCAGCTGCTCCGGCCGATCACCACCTCCGGCTCGGTGTGGTCACCGAACGCGGAGTAGCTCATCTCGCTGACCTGGTACACCCGCGGAGCGGGGGCCGGGGCGGGCGCGGGCTCGGGTGGCTTCGGGGCGGGTACGGGGGAGGGCGACCGTGGCGGCGCGGGCTCCGGCGGCGGCTCAGGGGCCGGGCTGGGGCTGGGGCGCGGGCTCGGCGGCGGAGTCGGACTGGGCGTGGGAGCAGGCTCCGGAGCGGGGGCCGGAGGGCGGGTCGGCGGCGCGGGGGCCGGGGCCTCGGCGGCGGCTCGGGAGCGGGGACGGCGGGGGCCACCACCGGCGGCCTGGCCACCGGCTTCGGCTCGGGCTTCGGCTGGTCGTCCCCGACCAGGGCCCACACCAGTCCGGCGGCAGCGGCCACGGCCACCGCGGCCGCGATCCCGGCCTTCGCCGGTGCGCCGAGGCCCTCGGCAGCCACCGCGCCACCAGCCGTGGTTCCGGCCGCGCCACCGCCCGTGGCCGCCGCGGCGGCACCGGCACCGGTCGCGCCGGCCACACCTCCCGTGACGATGCCCGCGGCCTTGAGCGAGTAACCGGCGGCGAACCAGCCGATGACCGCGACGGGCAGCAGGGCCGGAATCCCGGCATTGACGTCCGTCAGCTCCCCCGCGGCGGTCCGGCACCTCGCGCACTCGTCCAGGTGCCTGCGCAGCCCTCGCTCCGCCCGCATGCGAAGCCCGCCCCTGGCGTACGCACCGAGCCGGTCCGCGTACTGCGCGCAGTCGCCCCCCGTCGTCAGCGCCCGGCCCACGTGCGCCTGCAGGTACGCCTGCTTGAGCCCTTCACGGGCCCGACTGGCCAGTACGGCGGTGGCGTTGGCGGTCAGACCGAACAGCGGGGCGATCTCGCTCGGCGACTCCTCCTCCACCGTGGTGTGCCAGAGCACCGCCTGCCAGCGCTCGGGCAGGCTCCGGAACGCCTGCACGGCCATGGACTGCTCGGCCGCGCGCATCGCCAGCACGTCGGCGCCCAGCTCCAGGGTGTCGTCGTCCGAGAGCGCCGAGACACGTGTGGACCGCGCCGCGAAGACCGCGAAGTCGTCGACGAGCTGCTCCCGCCTGGCGCTCTTCGTCCAGGCGGCGCCCACATGCCGTACGGCGGTCATGAGGTAGGCGCGGACCGCTTCCTCCGGCCCTTTGCCGCCGCGCACCGCCTGGAGCGTGCGCGCGAACACCTCGGCCGTCAGGTCGTCCGCGGTGTGGGCGTCGCGGCAACAGCTGCGCGCGTAGCGGCGGACCGCGCCCGAGTGCCGCAGGAACAGCTCGTCGTACGCCCGGTCGTCGCCGGCGCGCATGGCCCGGATCAACTGGGCGTCGGACACCACGCCGTCCGCCGAGGCGCTGCCGCCCTCGCGCTGCGGCGGAACCGCGTACCCCTCACCAGGTGTGGACGCGGCGGCCGCGGACACCTCGTCGGCCCGCACCGCGGGCCAGGGGCCCGGCAGGATGGTGCCCCCCTCGGCGTCTCCCTCGGCGTCCCTCCCGGCCTCTCCGGCCGAGCGCTCCGCTCCGGCCTGGCTGGGCACCTGGCCGCCGGTCCCCGTCTCCCCGCTCCCGGCGGCGACGCCGTCGAGGGGTACTTCCTGCTGCCCGTCACCGCTCATCGCGGAAGCCCCCGTTTGCGCCTTCGGACCCGAACCGGGCAAGAGTCCCACAGCGTGGGGTCACCCAGGACTGTTGATCCCGTCAACCACCCATCCGAGGGCAATTTGTCAGGTGTGGGCACGCGAGATCACTCGTACGGGAACAATCCGGCCCTCCCCGGCAGGCGCGCGGTTGACGGCAGCGGGGCTGTACGGGTGACCGCCCCCGGGGGGACGGACACCCGGCACGTCACACGGCCCGGGCCCGCAGTCCCTCCAGCAGTATGTCGAGGAGCCGCGCCGAAGCCGCCGCCTGATGGGCCGCGTCCGGCAGTGCGGGCGCCGCCGTGGCGATGACCAGCAGCACATCGGCCACCGTCACGTCACCGCGGAGCTGACCCGACTCCCGGGCCCGGTCGACGAGCCTGCCCACGACCTCCAGGAGCTCACCCGCGCCCGTGTCCTCGTCGTCGAGAACCTCTTCGGCGGCCGGGCGCCGCGCGACCACACGGAGGTCGGGCTGACCCACCCCCTGGCGCTGCTGCGGAACCCGCGCCGCGTCCTGGCCCTCGCCCGGCGCCGCCTCGGCGGCGGATTCCGTGCCCGGCCCCCGTACCCCCGCGTCCGTCCCGTCCGCCTCCACGCCCACGCGCAGCACCTGCGGCGGCAGCAGCCTGCCCGCACCCGAAGCCACGGACGTCCGCAGGAAACGGGAGAGCGCCGACCACGGCTCCTCCTCCTGCCCGAGCGCGGCCCGCGCCTGCTCGGTCAGCCGGGAGGTCTCCTCCTCGGCTATCCGCCGTACCAGCACGTCCTTGCTCGGGAACCGCCGGTAGACCGTGCCGACCCCGACCCGGGCGCGACGCGCCACGTCCTCCATCGGAGCCCCGTAACCCAGCTCGCCGAACACCTCACGCGCGGCCCGCAGTACGTGTTCCAGATTGCGCTGTGCGTCCACGCGGAGCGGCGCCTGACGGACGCCGGTCCCAGCTGTCCCCGCCGTACCCACCGCGCTCAGCCGTCCATGGCCCTCGGAAGAGGACTGGACAGCGGCCTGCCAATGCGAATCCTGAATGTGCATGACTTCCCCCGGTTATGACGTCTCCCCCCGGAGACTTCCCCGCCGTATCCGCCGAGGCGCGGATCACTCTCCGCACCTGACACCTCGACGGGTTACGAACATAGTTGAGCCTGGGTCAATTCAGAAGGGGGTAGTTCCGCACGGAGCGCCCCCCGATCGGAGCAAGGACCGGTTGGTCACCGATATCACCCCCGCCCGCCACCCCTCTTTTCACGTCTGACCTGCACAGGTATCGCATTCCGCGGCACGCGCGCGCCGTCCGGCCGCCGCTGACTTCCAGTCACACAATTTGTCGGGGCTGTGGACAAACACCTGACTCCGTTGCGTCATGGGATGGTGATGGCTCCAGATTTCCGGGGACGACCCCCGGCACCCGGCCCGGTGTGCGCATTCTCGTAGTCGGTGGCGGCTACGTCGGCATGTACACGGCACTGCGTCTCCAGCGCAGGCTCAAGCAGAGATTGAAGAGCGGCGATGCCGAGATTGTGGTGGTCACTCCCGAGCCCTACATGACGTACCAGCCGTTCCTTCCGGAAGCGGCCGCCGGCTCGATCTCGCCCCGTCATGTGGTCGTGCCGCTCCGCCGCGTCCTGAAGCACTGCACGATCGTCATCGGTGAGGTGCAGCGCGTCGACCACGCCGGGCGCACCGCCACCGTCACCACACTCGCCTCGGCCGAGGACGGCACCGGCGGCCTCGACATCGTCTACGACGAGATCGTCCTGGCGCCCGGCTCCGTCTCGCGCACCCTGCCGATCCCCGGACTCGCCGAATCCGGCATCGGTTTCAAGACCGTCGAGGAAGCCATCGGGCTGCGCAACCACGTCATCGAGCAGATGGACATCGCCTCCGCCACCCGCGATCCCGGCATCCGCGACGCCGCCCTCACCTTCGTCTTCGTGGGCGGCGGTTACGCGGGTGTGGAGGCGCTCGCCGAGCTGGAGGACATGGCCCGTTACACCTCCCGGTACTACCACAACATCAAGGCCACCGACCTGAAGTGGATTCTCGTCGAGGCGTCCGGCCGCATCCTCCCGGAGGTCGGGGACGCGATGGGGAAGTACGCCATCCGAGAGCTGCGCGGGCGCAACATCGACGTACGCCTCGACACCCGGCTGGACTCGTGCGAGGACCGGGTCGCCGTGCTCAGCGACGGCTCCCGCTTCCCGACACGCACACTCGTATGGACGGCCGGCGTGAAACCGGCACCGCTCCTCGCCGCGACCGACCTGCCCCTCACCGAGCGTGGGCGGCTCCGCTGCACCGCCACGCTCGCCGTCGACGGCCGGCCGCACGCCTGGGCGGCGGGCGACGCCGCGGCCGTCCCCGACCTGACAGCCGCCGAACCGGGCAGGGAGACCGCGCCCAACGCCCAGCACGCCGTGCGCCAGGCCGCCGTCCTCGCGGAGAACGTCCTCGCCGCACTCGAAGGCCGCCCGCTCAAGGAGTACCGGCACGCCTACGTCGGCTCCGTCGCCTCCCTGGGCCTCCACAAAGGCGTCGCACACGTCTACGGTCGCAAGCTCAAGGGCTACCCGGCGTGGCTGATGCACCGCGTCTACCACCTCAGCCGGGTCCCCACGTTCAACCGGAAGGCGCGCGTCCTTGCCGAATGGACCCTGGCCGGACTCTTCAAGCGGGAGATCGTCTCGCTCGGCTCCCTGGAGCATCCCCGCGCCGAGTTCGCTCTCGCCGCGGGCGGCCCGGGCACCCCTGGAGGGCCGGCCGTGCCCCGTGAGGGCGACGGCCCCCGAAGGCGGCCGACTGAGCCGGCGGCGGCCGGTGGCCGCCGCCGTAGCGACGGCTTCCGTTCAGCCCTCGGACCCGTGGCCGACCCCCGGCCGACCGAGGGCTGAACGACCACTGTCAGTACGGTCCGCCACACTGGACGTGTGACCATAGGTGGGCCCACACGTGCGCAGAGTGACCCGCCCCAGTGACCATCAGTGACGATCGGCGGCGCCTCACCAGCACGACGAAGCCCGGCCGCGCCTTCCCGGGTCCCGTCTCCGGCGCCCCGCTCCGGCAGCGGGACCGGCAGCGGGACCAGGCAGCACAACCGCAGCAGAATTGGCAGAAGAAGCAGCCCGCCCGAGCGGGCCAGACCGACACACGAGGCCAGAAATTCCGTGAACTTCACGCGTTGGAGCGCCCGCCTCCCCGGCACGCAGCGTCGAGCCGCCGCGCGGGACGACCGCAGTTCCGTCCCCGCCGCCCGCGCCGAATGCGCCAGGCCGGAGACCGCGAGCGCCCTGCCGGCCACCGACGCCGACGCCGAAGCCGACGCGGAATCGTCCGTGGCCGCAGAAGCGTCCCCAGCCGCGGGCGTACCGGCTCCCGGCCTGGCGGACCTCTCGGCCCGCGAGATCCTCGGTCAGCTGCCCGCCCCGGTAGCCCTGCTCCAGGGCGCCGACCACCGCGTCACCTATGTGAACGAGGCGTACGAGACCGCGTTCGGCCCCCGCCCCATCGGCGCCCCGGCGGCCGAAGCCATGCCCGAGCTCGCCGAGCTGAGCCTGCTGCCCCTGCTCGACCAGGTCCTGCGCAGCGGCACCCCCCGCACGGTGAAGTCCCGCAAGGTCCTCAGCGGCGACTCGTACACCGTGACCTGTACCCCCGTGGCCGCGTCCGGCACGGGGAGTGAGGCGGGCGTGCTCCTGTACGCCACCGACGTCACCGACCACGCCGACGCGGCCGAGCGGCTCCGCACCAGCGAGCGCCGCCACCGCGAGACGGCCGTCACCCTCCAGCGCTCCCTGCTCCCGCAGGAGCTGGAGCAGCCCGACGACCTGCGGATCGCCGCCACGTACCAGCCGGGCGGCACGGACGCGGCGGTCGGCGGCGACTGGTACGACGTCATCACCCTCGGCGCGGGCCGCACGGCCCTCGTCATCGGGGACGTGATGGGACGCGGCGTGCGGGCGGCGGCGGTCATGGGCCAGCTGCGCACCGCGGTGCGCGCGTACGCCCGCCTCGACCTGCCGCCCCACGAGGTGCTCCAGCTCCTCGACGGGCTCGCCGCCGAGATCGACGCCAGCCAGATCGCCACCTGCGTCTACGCGGTCCACGACCCGAACGAGGCCCGGCTGGTCTACGCCTCCGCGGGCCACCTGCCGATCCTCGTGTGCGACGAGGACGGCGTCATCCACCGGGCCGAGGACCCGACCGGCCCCCCGCTCGGCACCGGCGGCTGGATCCACACCTCCGGCACGATCGGCCTGCCCCCGGGCTCCACCGCCGTCCTCTACACGGACGGCCTGGTCGAGCGGCGCAGCGAGGACATCGACGAAGGAGTGGCAGCGCTGGAGCGCGCCCTCTCGGGTGCCAAGGGATCACCGCAGGTGGTCTGCGACCGGCTCATCCGCTCCCTCGGCGTGACCGCGGAGCACGACGACGATGTCGCCGTGCTGGTCGTCCAGCACCCCGCGCGCACCGGGTCGAACGCCGAGCTGTTCCACAACGCCTCGCTCGAACTGCTCGGTGGTGTCGAGGCCGCCCCGCGCGCCCGCGCCTTCGCCACGGGAGTGCTCACGTCCTGGCGCTTCCCGGTGGAACTCTGCGACCTGGGCGTCCTCGCGGCGAGCGAACTCGTCGCCAACTCCCTCCAGCACGGCACCCCGCCGATGCGGCTCGGCCTGCGCCGCACGGACCGCCGCCTGATCATCGAGGTGACGGACGGTGACGACCACCTGCCGCGCCGGCGCCGCGCGGAACCGGCGGACGAGGCGGGCCGCGGCATCTCCATCGTCGCGGCGATCGCCTCGTCCTGGGGCAGCCGCCGCACCCCGGGCGGCGGCAAGGCGGTGTGGTGCGAGTTCGCGCTGCCTCAGTGAGCGACGGCCGGCGTCACGGCCGGCGCCTTCCCCGGCAGTGACACGGCCACCACGCGAGAGGGCACCGGCGCGAGCGAGGGCCGGTCCTGTACGGGGGTGAGCCGGCGGCCCAGCCTCAGTGCCAGCACGGTGATGCCCAGCGAGAACAGGACGAACGTCACGATGTACGGCCCGTGCAGCGTCGCCCCCATGGGCCCGCCCACGGCCGGCCCGACCGCCAGCGCGAGCTGCTTGCAGAGCGCGAAGGCCGAGTTGTACTGACCGACCATCGAAGCCGGCGCCAGATCGGCGACGAGCGGAGCCACGGTCGGCGACAGCATGGACTCTCCGAGTCCGAACAGGGCGTACGTCGAGATCATCGCGGCCGTCGCCATGGTCTGGCTGCCGTGCCCGAGCCCCGCGTATCCCGCCACGATCCAGGCGAACGCCCAGATCACACCGACCCACGCGATGACCCGCGAACGCCGCCGGTGCTCCACCAGCCGCAGTACGACGAACTGCGCGGCGACGATGACCGCGGTGTTGGCTGCCAGCGCCACACCCAGGGTCGAGGGTTCGATCCCTGCGGCCTCGGTGCCGTAGGCGGCGAGCCCGGACTCGAACTGCCCGTAACAGGCGAAGAACAGCACGAAGCCCAGCACGCACAGCCGCACCATCGCCCCGTGCGAGAGAAGCACCCGCAGCCCGCCCTTGGGCGCCGCGCCGTCGGTAGGCCGGGCGTCGGTGATGGAAGCCGTACGCGGCATCCGGACGGTCGCCGACACGACACCGAGCACGACGAACATCCCGGCCTCGACGAGGAACAGCAGGGTGAAGCTCGACGGATCGTCCGTGTCGACGATCAACCCGCCGAAGAGCCCGCCGATCCCGAGCCCCAGGTTCTGCAGGAAGAACTGCATGGCGAACGCGCGGGTACGGGTGGACGTGCTTGAGCACCACACGAGCATCGTCGCGAGCGCCGGCTGCATGACCGCGGTTCCCGCACCGAGCACGGCGGCGGACAGCACGGTGGCCGTCACCCCGCCGGCCAGGCCGAGGGCGGCCGCCCCCACCGCCGCGACGGCGGCGGCGACGATCAGTACGGGCACCGGACCGCGCCGGTCGACGGCCCGCCCGGTGAACGGCAGGACGGCCAGAGCTGCCATGGCGAAGACAGCCAGTACGACACCCGCCGTACCGGCACCAAGATCCCGCACCTGCGCCACGTAGACGTACAGATACGGAACGGTGAACCCGAGTCCGAACGCGCTCAGCGCGCTCCCGACCTGAATCCGCCGCAGCGCTGCGCCCATCTCCCTGGTCACGCTCACCTACCTCAAGATCTCGAAGAATCAGACAACATCGAACTACCAAGACTCGAAGACTTTAGCACTAAAGTTAGATGCTTAACAATTGACCTTGAAGGACTTAGGGGCCAAGGGAGGGCGTGCCATACTGCCCGCCATGTCCGACACCCCCGAGCCCGGCCCGCAGGAGCCGAGCCTCGACGAGCAGATCGCCGCCTATCAGCGCGAGTTCCGCGATCTGGACCCGCAGGTCGAGCAGGTCGTCTCGGCCCTCGGCCGCCTCAACCGCCGTATGAACGTCGCGTACGGGAGGCAGCTCGCCGCTCTGGGCATCAGCAACGCCGAGTGGGAGGTGCTCAAGACCCTGGTCCTGGCCGGCGCCCCCTACCGACTGGGGCCGGGCGAACTCGCCAAGCGCCTCGGCCTCACCCCGGCAGCGATGACCCACCGCATCGACCGCATGGCGGGCGAGGGCCTGGTCACCCGCGACAGGGACGAGAACAACCGGGTGCGCGTCATCGTCGAACTGACCGACGAAGGCCGTACGAAGTGGCTGGAGGCGATGCGTATGGCGACCGCCTTCGAGGAAGACCTGCTCCAGGACCTCTCCGACGACGAACGCGGCGGTCTGGGCGACATGCTGATCCGCCTCCTGCGCCGCGTGGAGCACGCCCAGCCGGACGCCGGCGGCCGACTCACCGACCTGGACTGAGGCCGACCGGGGCGGGGTTGACACACCCCTCCTCGATCCGTAAGGTTCTTCGAGTTGTCACGGGGCCGAAACGGTTCTGTGACAACCGATCCCGCCGCACATGCGGCACCCAAACTCTGCACGACCTCCCGCCGGGGAGAATTTCGGCGTGCCGGAATTCATTTCGAATGGCTCGATTATGAGTCACCGGGGGAATCCGCTAGAGTTCGGGACGTCGGAACGGCCCAACAGCCGGAAAGACAAATCCCGCTGACTGGGAATCAGGCCCGATAAGGATCTGATAGAGTCGGACCCGCCGGAAAGGGAAACGCGAAAGCGAAGAACTGGAAAGCGAATCCCGCTTCGACCGGGAATCGGACATGAAAGTGTCTGGTAGAGTCGGAGACGCAAGACCGAAGGGAAGCGCCCGGAGGGCCCCGGTGACACGGGACCGAAGGAAGCGTCCGTTCCTTGAGAACTCAACAGCGTGCCAAAAGTCAACGCCAGATATGTTGATACCCCGGCCTGTTTCGGCAGGTTGGTGGTTCCTTTGAAAAAGTCCCGCTCCGGCCCTTTGGGGTTTCGGGGTGGGCAACACTAGCGAGGACGCTGTGAACGGCCGGTCTTATTCCGACTCGGTCGTTCCGCTCTCATGGTGTGATCCCGATTACGGGAAAACATTCACGGAGAGTTTGATCCTGGCTCAGGACGAACGCTGGCGGCGTGCTTAACACATGCAAGTCGAACGATGAAGCCTTTCGGGGTGGATTAGTGGCGAACGGGTGAGTAACACGTGGGCAATCTGCCCTTCACTCTGGGACAAGCCCTGGAAACGGGGTCTAATACCGGATAACACTCTGTCCTGCATGGGACGGGGTTAAAAGCTCCGGCGGTGAAGGATGAGCCCGCGGCCTATCAGCTTGTTGGTGGGGTAATGGCCTACCAAGGCGACGACGGGTAGCCGGCCTGAGAGGGCGACCGGCCACACTGGGACTGAGACACGGCCCAGACTCCTACGGGAGGCAGCAGTGGGGAATATTGCACAATGGGCGAAAGCCTGATGCAGCGACGCCGCGTGAGGGATGACGGCCTTCGGGTTGTAAACCTCTTTCAGCAGGGAAGAAGCGAAAGTGACGGTACCTGCAGAAGAAGCGCCGGCTAACTACGTGCCAGCAGCCGCGGTAATACGTAGGGCGCAAGCGTTGTCCGGAATTATTGGGCGTAAAGAGCTCGTAGGCGGCTTGTCACGTCGGATGTGAAAGCCCGGGGCTTAACCCCGGGTCTGCATTCGATACGGGCTAGCTAGAGTGTGGTAGGGGAGATCGGAATTCCTGGTGTAGCGGTGAAATGCGCAGATATCAGGAGGAACACCGGTGGCGAAGGCGGATCTCTGGGCCATTACTGACGCTGAGGAGCGAAAGCGTGGGGAGCGAACAGGATTAGATACCCTGGTAGTCCACGCCGTAAACGTTGGGAACTAGGTGTTGGCGACATTCCACGTCGTCGGTGCCGCAGCTAACGCATTAAGTTCCCCGCCTGGGGAGTACGGCCGCAAGGCTAAAACTCAAAGGAATTGACGGGGGCCCGCACAAGCAGCGGAGCATGTGGCTTAATTCGACGCAACGCGAAGAACCTTACCAAGGCTTGACATATACCGGAAAGCATCAGAGATGGTGCCCCCCTTGTGGTCGGTATACAGGTGGTGCATGGCTGTCGTCAGCTCGTGTCGTGAGATGTTGGGTTAAGTCCCGCAACGAGCGCAACCCTTGTTCTGTGTTGCCAGCATGCCCTTCGGGGTGATGGGGACTCACAGGAGACTGCCGGGGTCAACTCGGAGGAAGGTGGGGACGACGTCAAGTCATCATGCCCCTTATGTCTTGGGCTGCACACGTGCTACAATGGCCGGTACAATGAGCTGCGATGCCGCGAGGCGGAGCGAATCTCAAAAAGCCGGTCTCAGTTCGGATTGGGGTCTGCAACTCGACCCCATGAAGTCGGAGTTGCTAGTAATCGCAGATCAGCATTGCTGCGGTGAATACGTTCCCGGGCCTTGTACACACCGCCCGTCACGTCACGAAAGTCGGTAACACCCGAAGCCGGTGGCCCAACCCCTTGTGGGAGGGAGCTGTCGAAGGTGGGACTGGCGATTGGGACGAAGTCGTAACAAGGTAGCCGTACCGGAAGGTGCGGCTGGATCACCTCCTTTCTAAGGAGCATCTAGGTTCTCTTCGGGGAATCCAGAGACCATTTCGCCGGCGAATGTTCGGCGGTGGTTGCTCATGGGTGGAACGTTGACTATTCGGCACGACAGGTTGGTTTTTCGAGTACTGCTTCGGCGTGGAAAGAAGGATTGGTCGGTCGGGTCGGGCACGCTGTTGGGTATCTGAGGGTTCGGGCATTTTTTTGTCTGGATCTTCGGTTGCCGGCCCCAGTGAACTCGCCTGTATGGGTGGGGTGGTGGGTGGCTGGTCGTTGTTTGAGAACTGCACAGTGGACGCGAGCATCTGTGGCCAAGTTTTTAAGGGCGCACGGTGGATGCCTTGGCACCAGGAACCGATGAAGGACGTGGGAGGCCACGATAGTCCCCGGGGAGCTGTCAACCAAGCTTTGATCCGGGGGTTTCCGAATGGGGAAACCCGGCAGTCGTCATGGGCTGTCACCCGCTGCTGAACACATAGGCAGTGTGGAGGGAACGCGGGGAAGTGAAACATCTCAGTACCCGCAGGAAGAGAAAACAACCGTGATTCCGGGAGTAGTGGCGAGCGAAACTGGATGAGGCCAAACCGTATGCGTGTGATACCCGGCAGGGGTTGCGCATGCGGGGTTGTGGGAGTTCTTTTTCATGGTCTGCCGGCTGTGAGACGAGTCAGAAACCGTTGGTGTAGGCGAAGGACATGCGAAAGGTCCGGCGTAGAGGGTAAGACCCCCGTAGCTGAAACATCAACGGCTCGTTTAAGAACCACCCAAGTAGCACGGGGCCCGAGAAATCCCGTGTGAATCTGGCGGGACCACCCGCTAAGCCTAAATATTCCCTGGTGACCGATAGCGGATAGTACCGTGAGGGAATGGTGAAAAGTACCGCGGGAGCGGAGTGAAATAGTACCTGAAACCGTGTGCCTACAAGCCGTGGGAGCGTCGCTGTATGTGCTTGCACATGCAGTCGTGACTGCGTGCCTTTTGAAGAATGAGCCTGCGAGTTAGCGGTGTGTAGCGAGGTTAACCCGTGTGGGGAAGCCGTAGCGAAAGCGAGTCCGAATAGGGCGTTTGAGTTGCACGCTCTAGACCCGAAGCGGAGTGATCTAGCCATGGGCAGGTTGAAGCGGAGGTAAGACTTCGTGGAGGACCGAACCCACCAGGGTTGAAAACCTGGGGGATGACCTGTGGTTAGGGGTGAAAGGCCAATCAAACTCCGTGATAGCTGGTTCTCCCCGAAATGCATTTAGGTGCAGCGTCGTGTGTTTCTTGCCGGAGGTAGAGCACTGGATAGGCGATGGGCCCTACCGGGTTACTGACCTTAGCCAAACTCCGAATGCCGGTAAGTGAGAGCACGGCAGTGAGACTGTGGGGGATAAGCTCCATGGTCGAGAGGGAAACAGCCCAGAGCATCGACTAAGGCCCCTAAGCGTACGCTAAGTGGGAAAGGATGTGGAGTCGCAGAGACAACCAGGAGGTTGGCTTAGAAGCAGCCACCCTTGAAAGAGTGCGTAATAGCTCACTGGTCAAGTGATTCCGCGCCGACAATGTAGCGGGGCTCAAGCGTACCGCCGAAGTCGTGTCATTCATACACATATCCCCAACGGGAGTATGGATGGGTAGGGGAGCGTCGTGTGCCGGGTGAAGCAGCCGCGGAAGCGAGTTGTGGACGGTTCACGAGTGAGAATGCAGGCATGAGTAGCGATACACACGTGAGAAACGTGTGCGCCGATTGACTAAGGGTTCCTGGGTCAAGCTGATCTGCCCAGGGTAAGTCGGGACCTAAGGCGAGGCCGACAGGCGTAGTCGATGGACAACCGGTTGATATTCCGGTACCCGCTTTGAAACGCCCAGTACTGAATCAGGCGATGCTAAGTCCGTGAAGCCGGCCTGATCTCTTCGGAGTTGAGGGTAGTGGTGGAGCCGATGAACCAGACTTGTAGTAGGTAAGCGATGGGGTGACGCAGGAAGGTAGTCCAGCCCGGGCGGTGGTAGTCCCGGGGTAAGGGTGTAGGCCGTGTGATAGGCAAATCCGTCACACATTGAGGCTGAGACCTGATGCCGAGCCGATTGTGGTGAAGTGGATGATCCTATGCTGTCGAGAAAAGCCTCTAGCGAGTTTCATGGCGGCCCGTACCCTAAACCGACTCAGGTGGTCAGGTAGAGAATACCGAGGCGTTCGGGTGAACTATGGTTAAGGAACTCGGCAAAATGCCCCCGTAACTTCGGGAGAAGGGGGGCCATCACTGGTGATCCGATTTACTCGGTGAGCTGGGGGTGGCCGCAGAGACCAGCGAGAAGCGACTGTTTACTAAAAACACAGGTCCGTGCGAAGCCGTAAGGCGATGTATACGGACTGACGCCTGCCCGGTGCTGGAACGTTAAGGGGACCGGTTAGTGCACTTTCGGGTGTGCGAAGCTGAGAACTTAAGCGCCAGTAAACGGCGGTGGTAACTATAACCATCCTAAGGTAGCGAAATTCCTTGTCGGGTAAGTTCCGACCTGCACGAATGGCGTAACGACTTCTCGACTGTCTCAACCATAGGCCCGGTGAAATTGCACTACGAGTAAAGATGCTCGTTTCGCGCAGCAGGACGGAAAGACCCCGGGACCTTTACTATAGTTTGATATTGGTGTTCGGTTCGGCTTGTGTAGGATAGGTGGGAGACTGTGAAGCGGCCACGCCAGTGGTTGTGGAGTCGTCGTTGAAATACCACTCTGGTCGTGCTGGATGTCTAACCTGGGTCCGTGATCCGGATCAGGGACAGTGTCTGATGGGTAGTTTAACTGGGGCGGTTGCCTCCTAAAGAGTAACGGAGGCGCCCAAAGGTTCCCTCAGCCTGGTTGGCAATCAGGTGTTGAGTGTAAGTGCACAAGGGAGCTTGACTGTGAGACCGACGGGTCGAGCAGGGACGAAAGTCGGGACTAGTGATCCGGCAGTGGCTTGTGGAAGCGCTGTCGCTCAACGGATAAAAGGTACCCCGGGGATAACAGGCTGATCTTCCCCAAGAGTCCATATCGACGGGATGGTTTGGCACCTCGATGTCGGCTCGTCGCATCCTGGGGCTGGAGTCGGTCCCAAGGGTTGGGCTGTTCGCCCATTAAAGCGGTACGCGAGCTGGGTTTAGAACGTCGTGAGACAGTTCGGTCCCTATCCGCTGCGCGCGCAGGAATATTGAGAAGGGCTGTCCCTAGTACGAGAGGACCGGGACGGACGAACCTCTGGTGTGCCAGTTGTCCTGCCAAGGGCATGGCTGGTTGGCTACGTTCGGAAAGGATAACCGCTGAAAGCATCTAAGCGGGAAGCCTGCTTCGAGATGAGTATTCCCACCCCCTTTGAGGGGTTAAGGCTCCCAGTAGACGACTGGGTTGATAGGCCAGATGTGGAAGCCCGGTAACGGGTGGAGCTGACTGGTACTAATAGGCCGAGGGCTTGTCCTCAGTTGCTCGCGTCCACTGTGTTAGTTCTGAAATAACGAACGGCTGTGTTGTTGTCCGGTGTTTGTTGATTTCATAGTGTTTCGGTGGTCATTGCGTTAGGGAAACGCCCGGTTACATTCCGAACCCGGAAGCTAAGCCTTTCAGCGCCGATGGTACTGCAGGGGGGACCCTGTGGGAGAGTAGGACGCCGCCGAACAATCATTCCGGGAAAGCCCCGTGCCCTTGTGGCACGGGGCTTTTCTGCGTTCACCGTCTGTTTGCGGAGTGCACCGGTGCCGTGCCGGTGCCGGCGAGGTCGGCTCCACCCATGGGTCATTCGAGAGGTTGCCGCCAGCGGGCGCGGCCCTGTTCCTGGGAACGGAGCAGTACCAGAGGGGGCAGGCCCTGGTACGGGCCGGTCGACAGCAGCTCCGGAAGCTGGGGCAGCGGCGCCACCGCCGCGACGTCGTCGAGGACGAGCGTCATTGGTGGGTCGAGCCGACCGTCGGTTGACCGTGCGGCCAGGCGGCGGCCGTGCTCGACCACGTGTGAGGACAGGGCGGTGAGCAGAGGCATCGCGCCGGGGCGGGAGCGAGGGTCCTCGATGGATTCACCGACCACATAGAGCGTTCCCCTTTCGCCCGTAAAAGATTCCAGCGCGACCGCATCGGTTCGGTTCGGAGTGCATGCCTCGCGGATGTGGACCGATGACAGGGCGGCGAAGGCCCGTACCGTGAGTTCCTGTGCCAGCTCCCGGCGTTCGGGATGGGCGATGAGCGCGGACTCCAGCAGGCCGGCGATCCCGGATGCCGCCTTGGGGTGCGTACGGAGGAGGCGGACGGCCTCGTTGCCGTTGCCGCCGAGTGCCCAGCGATGGACCTGGCGGAAGGGGCGGCCGTCGACGGCGGCGGCGTGCAGCCAGCACTTCAGGAGCGTCTCGGCGGTGTCCGCCATCGCCGCGTCCATAAGGGCCTGGGGACGTACGGGGGCGAGAAGCGCGGTGGCCCGGGACGCGGCGGCCTCAGGTTCCTCGCAGTCGGCGGTGGGCGACCAGTGGAGCCGGGCCGGGGTGTCGCAGAGGTGGCCGGGGTCGTACACGAGGACGGGGCCGAGCTTGCTGCGGGCATCCTTCGTCTCGGCCCAGACCGTGGGGTCGGAGGTCACCACGAGGACGGGGCCCTCGGCCTCCAGGATGGCCCCCACGGCTGCGGGGCGGCGGGTGGCCGCGGGCCCGTAGACGAGGTGCGGGCTGCCGGAGGCAGCCACGAGGGGTGTGTGGGGGACGGGGATCTTGGTGAGGGTGGGGCCAGGGGGCGGGGTTGAGGAGGGCACTGGGGTGGTGGTGCTGGGGTGTGGGGATGTTGCTCGTGTACGCAGGTGGGCGCGGGTGCGGGGGGTGGGGGCTGCTGGACCTGGGCGAGCTGCTCGTGGCGGCGGTTCTCGCGGACGACGCGCCAGCGGGCCACGGCTCCCAGGGCGAACACCGCCAGCACCAGGAGCACCATGAGCTCGCCGATGAACAGGCCCCAGAACAGTCCGTAACCGGAGAGCTGCCCGGGCGGGGTGGTGGGCCAGGCGCCCGGGAGGTTCTGCGGGTCGGTGGCGAGCGCGCGGAGGGCCAGGGGCGTCTGGGTGAACGTGACGCCCTGCGGCCAGGCTCCATGGGCGAAGAGGCCGGCCAGCCCGGTGGCGGTCCAGCCCAGGATCGTCAGCGCGAACAGGAGGCCCAGGAGGCCGACAAGGAATCCGTCCGGGAGGCCGCCGGTGCCGCGTTCCTCTCTGTTCGACGCCATGTCAGGCCACCGTGGACTCGGACGATTCGTTCATCCGCTGCGCGTGCTCGATCCGGACCGCCCGTTGTTCCGCCTCCAGCTCCGCCGCTCGGATGTCCTCGGGGAGCAGGTCGTTGGCGGAGCCCTCGGTCATCGCGCGGTCCGTGAAGACGAGGGGGCGCTCGGCCTCGGTGATGAGGTGTTTGACCACCTGTACGTTGCCGTTGACGTCCCATACGGCGATGCCGGGGGTGAGGGTGGGGATGATCTCGACGGCCCACCTGGGCAGGCCGATCACCTTCCCGGTCGCTCTCGCCTCGTCGGCCTTCTGGGCGTAGATCGTGCGTGTCGAGGCCATCTTGAGGATCGCCGCCGCCTCCCGCGCGGCGGCTCCGTCGACGACGTCGCTGAGGTGGTGGACGACGGCGACGAAGGACAGGCCGAGACGGCGGCCGAACTTCAGCAGCCGCTGGAACAACTGGGCCACGAAGGGGGAGTTGATGATGTGCCATGCCTCTTCGACCAGGAAGATGCGCTTCTTCCGGTCGGGCCTGATCCAGGTGTGCTCCAGCCACACGCCGACGATCGCCATCAGGATCGGCATGGCGATCGAGTTGCGGTCGATGTGCGAGAGGTCGAAGACGATCAGGGGTGCGTCGAGGTCGATGCCGACCGTCGTCGGCCCGTCGAACATGCCCCGCAGGTCACCGTCGACCAGGCGGTCAAGGACGAGGGCGACGTCCAGGCCCCAGGCCCGTACGTCGTCTATGTCGACGTTCATCGCCTGGGCGGACTCGGGCTTCGGGTGGCGCAGTTGCTCCACGATGTCCATGAGGACCGGCTGGCGGTCGGTGATGGTGTCGGTCACGAAGGCGTGCGCGACCTTCAGGGCGAAGCCGGAACGTTCGTCCAGGCCGTGACCCATGGCGACTTCGACGATCGTACGGAGCAGGGCGAGCTGGCCGGTCGAGGTGATCGCCGGGTCCAGCGGGTTGAGCCGGATGCCGCCGTTGAGGGCGGCGGCCGGGTCGAGCCGGATGGGGGTTATGCCCAGCTCCTGGGCGATGAGGTTCCACTCCCCGACCCCGTCCTCGCCCTGGGCGTCCAGGACGACGACCTGGCGGTCGCGGAAGCGCAGCTGGCGGAGCACGTACGTCTTCTCCAGCGCGGACTTGCCGTTGCCCGACTCGCCGAGGACGAGCCAGTGCGGGGCGGGAAGCTGCTGCCCGTACAGCTGGAAGGGGTCGTAGATGTAGCCCTTGCCGGAGTACACCTCGCGGCCGATGATCACGCCCGAGTCGCCTAGGCCGGGGGCGGCGGTCGGCAGGTAGACGGCCTGGGCCTGACCCGTCGACGTACGGACGGGTGGCCGGGTCGTCTCGACCTTCCCGAAGAGGAAGGCGGTAAAGGCGTCCGACAACGCGGACAGCGGATCTCGCATGGCGTGAATGACCTCCCTCTCGGTCTCGCGGATCGTGGCGGGGTGTTGCGGGTGCAGCTGTACGGGGGCGCGGGGTACGTGGGGGAGTACGGGGGTCGCCGGGGCGTCAGCGGCGGATTCCGGTGGCGAACGGCAGGGTGTTCACGAAGGCGCGGTGCTGTTCGCGGTCGCACCACTCCAGCTTCAGGTACGACTTGCCGGCAGAGGCCCGGATCGTCCGCTTGTCGCGGGCGAGGGCCTCGGGTGAACGGGACGACACGGTGATGTACCCCACCAGGTTGACTCCGGCCGCGCCGCTGGCGAGATCTTCACCCCGCTGGTCGAGGCGCCCGTATGCCGCGATGTCGCGCGGGTCGACGGTCCGGTTCATCTTGGCCTGCCGGCTGGCCTCCGCCTCGTCGTTCGTCTTCTCCGTGAGCATGCGCTCGATGGCGACCTCGGTGGGTTCGAGGTCCATGCACACCGCGACCGTACGGATGACGTCCGGGGTGTGGACGAGAAGGGGGGCGAGGAAGTTGACGCCGACCGGGGTCATCGGCCATTCCTTCACCCAGGCCGTGGCGTGGCACCAGGGAGCGCGGGTGGTGGACTCGCGGGTCTTGGCCTGGAGGAACGTCGGCTCGACGGCGTCCAGCTCGGCCGGCCAGGCGTTGCGCTTGGTCATCGCCTGGATGTGGTCGATGGGGTGGTCGGGGTCGTACATGGAGTGCACGAGGGAGGCGAGACGGCTCTGGCCGAGCGGCTGGCGTACCCGGATGTCGGCTTCGGCGAGGCGGGCGCAGATGTCGGTGAGCTCGCGGGCCATGACGACCGCGAGGCCGGAGTCCCGGTCGAGCTTGCGGCCGCCGTGCGGGCGGATGGCACGGGCCATGGCGTTGGCCTCGGCGGCCAGTTCGCGGCTGTAGTGCATACAGGCGACGAGGTAGGCGCGGTGCTGCTCGCTGGAGGTGGAGACCATCGACTGGAGCTGGTCGTAGGACTCCTGGAGCCAGCCGGGGGAGGACTTGTCACCGCGCTGGGCGACGTCCTTGGCGTGGGCGTCGGGGTCGGCGGGCAGGGTGCGGGCCAGCATCTGGAGGCGGGTGACGAAGCCGTCGCCGTTCGCCACGTGCTTGAGCAGCGTGCCGAACCGGTCGACCAGGGCTTCCTGGTCCTCGCTGTCGCGCAGGCCGACGCCGGGGCCCTCGATCTCGATGGCGGCGGTGACGGTGCGCCGGTCGGCGTGCAGGAGTACGGCGATCTCGTCGGGGCCGAAGGGCGCGGCGAGCCAGCTGATCCGGCCGATGCCGGGGGGCGGGCCGATCTCCACCTCACGGCCGTCCGCGCTCACGCCGGCTTCCATGGCGGCGGAGCGGTAGGCGGTGCCCCGGCGCAGGGACCGCTTGAAGCTGCGGTTGATCTCGAACCACTTGTAGAAGGTGCGGTGCTTGTAGGGGACGTACACGATGGCGAGGGCCAGCAGCGGGAAGCCCATGAGGAGCACGATCCGCAGGGACAGAACGGGGACGATGAGCCCGCTCATCATGCCGAGGAACGCGCCGCCGATGATGAGGGCGATCTCGCCGGTCTCGCGGTTCTTGCCGATGATCGCGTTGGGCCGCGCACGGCCGATGAGATACGTACGGCGGGGCGCGATGGTGTGGGGCTGACTCGTCAACGCCCGCCACCTCCTGTGCTGTTGTTACCTGTGCTGCCTGAACCGCCCCGGGAGGAGCGGCTGCTGTGGGGGGTCCCGGCGGTGGGTCCGGAACCGCTGCGGGGGGCGGGGGCGGCCGCCGGCCCGCCGCCGGTGCTGCGGGAGCTGTGGGCGGCGACTCCGCCGCTGACCGGGTTGGCGGAGCGGGCGCCGCCGCCTCCACCGCCGCTGTTCTGGTCGTTGCGGCCGCTGTGGGTCTTGATGCCCTGGGAGACGAGGGCGGCGGGGGAGCTGATCAGGGCGGCGGCCTGGGAGCCGTCGGTGGCCTGCTTGCGGTTGGTGCGGGCGCCCTGGATCTCGTCGCCGAAGCCGGGGACGAAGCGGTAGATCATGGCGGAGGCGAAGATCGCCAGCAGGATGATGGAGAGGCCGGAGACGACGGCGGAGAACGCGTCAGGGCCCTCGTCCTGGGAGAGGGCTCCGGCCAGGCCGAGCACGACGACGATGACCGGCTTCACCATGATCACCGCGATCATGATGCCCGCCCAGCGGCGGACGTGGCCCCACATGTTCTTGTCGACGAGCCCGGCGTAGACGACCACTCCGAGGAGTGCGCCGACGTAGAGCAGGGCGGCCCGGATCACGAGCTCCAGCCACAGGACTCCGGCGGCGAGGATCGACACGAGCGAGACGACGATCAGCATGATCGGACCGCCGCCGATGTCCTCGCCCTTCTCGAGGGCCTTCGCGAACGATCCGAAGAAGACGTCCGTCTGGCCGCCGCTCGCGGAGGAGATGACTTCGGTGATCCCGTCGGTGGCGGAGACGATGGTGTAGAGGATGAGCGGGGTGAAGGCGGAGGCGAGGACGGTCAGCCAGAGGAAGCCGACCGCCTCGGAGATCGCGGTGGCCAGCGGCACGCCGCGGATGGCGCGCTTGGCGACGGCGAGGAGCCACAGGACGAGGGTCAGGACGGTGGAGGCCGCGAAGACGACCGCGTACTGCTGGAGGAACGTGGGGTTGGTGAAGTCGACGTTCGCCGTGCTCTTCACGGCCTCGCTGAGCTTGCCGACGGTCCATGAGGCGGCGTCGGCGCAGCCTCGGGCGAGGGAGGAGAGGGGGTCGAGGGCGTCGTCTGTGGTGGTGGGGGGGCGGTTGGAGGAGCCGCCGGCCTCACGTTCGCAGTCGTCCTTTACCGGGCCGATGACGAAGTCGCAGTTGCTGGAGCCGGACGGCGTGGGGGTCGGAGACGGTGCGGCGACGGCGCGGGTCGCCAGGATCACCATCGTTGCCTGGACACCGGCAAGGAGCGCACCGGTCCTGAGCGTGCGGCGGGTGCTAGCGGGCATACGTGAACCCTCCGTACTCCTCGACTGCCTTGGCGATCTCGTCAGCATTGGACGCCGTGCGGTCGGTGTTGACCGGAGCGGGTCCTTCCTTCTGAGCGAAGCTGTCGACCTTCCAGTCGTCGCTCACCCACTGGAGCTTCAGCGTCAAGGTGAACCAGTCGTTGCTCACCGGGTTGGTGGAGCTGACGCCCGCTGTCCCGAAGGCTCCCGTGCACCAGACCTCGACTGTCGCCGAGGTGGGTGAGTAGGCGGTCAGTTTCGTTCCTACGGGAGCGGTTCTTGATACGTAGGTCAGGCCCTCGGCCGGATTGCCCTCGGCGTCGAGTCCGAGCCTGTCGAGGAACTCCGTGCTGTACGCCTCATCGAACTTGGCTTCCAGCTCGTCGGCCCGCTGGGCCGCGAAGATCTGGCGCACGATGTCGCCCCGGCGATCCGGCTTGAGGATCTCCGCGGACACCAGCGCCACCGCGTAGTTCGCCGCCGCGCTCTGCGCGCCCTGTTCGTCGTGGGCGAAGCCGGCGGGGACGGTGCCGTCGGCGCCCTGGACCGGCTTGGTGCCCGTGGCGGCCGTGGGGCCCGTCCCCGTGGTGGCCGGCCTCTCCGCGTTGCCGTCGGCCGTTTTGCCGTCGCCCCCTCCACTCCGGTTCGCGAACGCGATTGCGGCGAGGAGGAGGACGACCACGCCGACCACCATGACGAGGGAGCGGGAGGCGCGGGCCGGGCGGCGGCCGTGGTCGCCGCCGCCGTCTGGGAGGCGTGTGCGGGTCTGGCGGGTGCCGCCCAGCGTGCTGTACGGGTCGTCACCGCGACCGCCCGACTCGCCGCCGTAACCGTGGTCGTCGCCCTGGCTCATGCCGCGTAGGCCCCCTCAGCCGTCTGCGGTGCCACGCAGTACGACGCTAGTTGTGCTCGTGGCCGCGTGGACGCGGTGTGGTGACTGGACATCAGGGAGACGCAACCTCAGCCGGTGGGCACGACGGACGACGGACGGATGGTGTGAGGTGGGCGGGGACGGCCCGGGCGTTGCGGTCGGCGTCCGGGTCAGACCGCCATGCCGTACACGATGGTGAACAGGGTGCCGAGTGAGCCGATGATGAAGACCCCGGTGAGCCCGGCCACGATCAGACCTTTGCCCTGTTCGGCGCTGAAGGTGTCGCGCATGGCTGTGGCGCCGATGCGTTGTTTCGCAGCGCCCCAGATGGCGATACCGAGACAGAGCAGGATGGCTACGGCCATCACCACCTCGATCATGATGCGCGCCTCGTTGCCGAGGGTCCCGAACGGCCCCCAATTCGGGGCGATTCCGCCGATGATGGTGGTGATGTCGCCCTTTTCAGCTGCCAGGATCATGTAAGTCACCGCCCCAGTTGGGTAGTTCGCCGCCCGTGCCGTCCGGCACGGGTCGCCTTCTATCTTCGCTGATGAAACCGCGCCCGTGGACGCCTTCCCGTGTCTCTTTACCCGGATCTCGCACGTTTGACCGGGCCGACCGCCCTGACCTGCGACTAGTTCCGACATTCGCGCGCACAAGCATGGTTACTCTGTGTATCACGGGGCGTGACCACGGGCAACGAGGATGGCCTCGGGTTCCTGACGCGGTCGCGGCGTTCGGTGCGGGGGGTGTGTTCCTACGCGCCGTTCGAGAGCCGTTGCCGCGCCGGGGGCCGGTGTGAAGGTGGCCCGACATCGCGACGGGAGCCGTCCGGGGAGGCGGTGATGGTGGTCTCCGGGGCGCCCGTGACCGTCTTGGCAGTGGAGGGCCGCGTCTTCGCCCGGCCCTCCACCGAACGGGTGATTCGGGCTGGGCGGCCGCGCTGCCGTTGTCGCCCGGGATTCCGGGGGTGCCGGAGGCCCTGGGCATCTGGGGTCCCGTGCGGGTGTGGCATGTCGGCTACCGGAGAGCTGGGACAGTGCCGCTCCATGATCAAGGAGCGGGGTGAGCGGCGTGGCCGTGGTGGGGCAGCAGAGGCTCAGTGACCTGGCCGGTCCACGGGGTGGGGGCGGGGACAGCCGGGTGCTCAAGCACAGCGACGGGGCGTGGACGCGGGCCGCCGGTGGCGCGGAGGCGATGCGGACGCATCTGGCGCCGGTGCGGGCCGAGTTGGGGGCGGCTCATGAAGGGCTGCCGGCGGGGGCGGGCGACCTGGCAGCGCTGGCGGAACTGGGCGCCGTACGCGAGTCCTGGGAACGGCGGATCACGACCGCGCAGGGCGAGTGCGCGAGCCTCGCGGGGAGGCTGCGGGCGGTGGCCCGTGCCCAGGGTGAGACGGACGAGGCCGTGCGGTCGTCGTTCACGCCGGCGGCGGGCGGGGGCGGGGCGCGATGAGTGGTCCGGCGCTGACGTGGGCGAAGTTACGGGACCTGAAATGCGCGGAACTTGAAGGCGCGGCCGATGGGTGGGGCCGGGCGAGCAACCGGGCCGACTTCGCGCGGGACCGGATCGAACAGCAGTTGCTGAACGGCTTGCGGGAGTCGGAGCAGGGCGAGGCGGCCGATGCGGCGGTCGGGCGGTTGCGGCAGCTGAGCCGGAACTTCCAGTACATCTACACCGAGTGCGGTCTGCTCCGTACGACGCTGAACAGCCTGGCCCACGAGATGCGGGCGCAGCAGCGTTTGCTCGCGGAGGCCCTGGAGGATGCGGCCGCGCTGCGGTTCACGGTGCACGCGGACGGGTCGGTGACGTATCCGGCGGCGGGCGAGGGGCTTGCCGACGGGAAGCCCGTGGTGGGCGGCACGACGTCCGGGGGAGGTGTGCCGGGGCTGGCGGCACCGTCCGGGCTCGTCGCGCCGAACCCGAACGCGGCGAAGGCGCAGGACATCGCGGACCGAGTCGTGAAGGCGGTGCGGACGGCGGCCGAGATCGACTGGCGGTACGCGAGGATCCTGCGGAGGCTGAAGGCGGAAGAGGGCCTGAAGGTCCCGGACTCGACGTGGACGGACGCGGCGGGGGACGCGGCGGCGGTGCGGGGCGCGGCGCGGGGGTACCTCAAGGACGGCATTCCGCTGGACGCGAGTCCGGCTGAGCGTGGGGCGTGGTGGGCCGGGCTGACCCGGGAACAGCGCGAGGAGTACCTCGCGGTGTACCCGGACCAGATCGGGAACCTGGACGGGATCCCGGCCCTGGTACGCGACGCCGCCAACCGCGACAACCTCCAGCTTTTGATCGGCAAGCTGGAGGGGCGGGGCGATGAGGTGTCGGCGACGCGGTTGGCCGCGCTGCGGGAGATCGACCGGCAACTCCAGGCGGTTCCCCGGCCTGGGGACCCGCCGATGTATCTGCTGGGGATCGGGGATCAGGGGAATGGCCGGGCGATTGTGGCGTACGGGAATCCGGATACGTCTCGGAATGTGGCGGCCTATGTTCCGGGGTTGAATACATCCCTGGACAAGGATTTTGCTGAGAGTGATCTCAAGCGGGCTCGCGACACGGCGATGGGGGCTCGTAAATATGATTCATCGAGCGCTTCGATTGCGTGGCTAGGGTATGACGCCCCCCAGGCATGGGATGGGGTGGACAGCTTAGCGGTCATGGGTGGTGAAAGGGCCGAGAAAGGTGGACGTGCCTTCGGCGAATTCATCAGTGGACTGGTCGCTACCAACGAGCGCAGTGACCCGCATATGACAGCTATTGGGCACTCGTACGGTTCTCGCACAGTGGGTGCCGCAACGCAGCAAAGTGAAGGGCTGTCGGGAGTCGACGACATCGTGCTTGTGGGCAGTCCAGGTGTTGGCGTGGATCGAGCTGAAGATCTCGGCGTCGGCGGCAGGCATGTGTTCGTCGGCGCTGCGGAGAACGACATGGTGACCAAGACGCCTTCAGCACTACAGGGGAACATGACCGCGGCTGCGGGCCCGGTCGGGTATGTGGTCGGCGGCATGGTCGACCAAGGCGATGACGATGCTTGGTTTGGCAAGGACCCGGCGAGCCATGCTTTTGGTGCCAGGAGATTCTCAGTTAGTGAAGGCCCTTCTCTACTCAGTCGGGGAGGGCTGTCGTTTGACGCGCACTCCCAGTATTTCGACCCAGTCAAGGATCCTTCTTCGGCGGACAGTATTGCCCTGGTGGTTTCTGGAAACGCGCACAAGCTAAAGATGGAAGAGCCGCGATGAGATACCGAACGCAGAGCCTAGGGGCAACTATCCTGCTAGGTGTCACTCTGTTGGGTTGCAGGACTGGAATCGGAATGGATATGCAAATGGCGGCGAAATATTCTGACAAGGTGCTTGATGAAACCTTGGTGCAGATTGAACCGGAGGTGCAGTGGACTCACGGTCCAACGACTACAGGTAGCTGCGATGTAACGCGGCGACGGACAGTTATGACTGTCATCTCAGGTGACCGGCGCGGGAGCTTTCTGGGAGTCGTCGATCGGTACTGGCGTGAGAGTGATTATGAAATCAAAACGATCAATAATGATGGAGATTTTCCGGCGATCTATGCCCAAACAAAACGAGGGTTTGGTGTAAGCCTGAGTTTTGGAGGCGAGGGCCAAGCCTTCTTCGAGGTCGACAGCCCCTGCGTAGAGAAGTCCGACGTGGCCGACTCCACCACCAAGCCCACCGCCCCCTCCTACGAAGGCATGGAGAACATCCCCCGTCCTCACCTCCGCTCCGACTTCTGGTCCGCCGGCGCCCCCTGAGGCGCCGTCGCTCCCCCCGTGCCTCCGCCGTGCTCCCTTCCCGCCCGCACACACCAGCGAATCGGGCCATGAACCGGGCCTGGATGGGGGATGGTTGAGGGGTGCGGAAATACTGGGTGGTCGTCGGTGGTGGGATCGGGCTGTGTCTGTGCTTCGTGGCGCTGCTCATCGTCGGTACGTACTCCGCCGCCGCCGGGCTCGCCGGGGGTGGCGGTGGGGGAGTCGTCGGGCTGGCCAAGGGGGCCGTGCCCGCGCGGTATCAGCCGCTCGTGGAGAAGTGGGGCAACCTCTGTCCCGCCATCAACCCCGCACTCCTGGCCGCGCAGTTGTACCAGGAGAGCGGCTGGAACCCGCGCGCCCAGAGCCATGCCGCGGCTCAGGGCATCGCGCAGTTCATCCCGGGGACCTGGGCCTCGCACGGTATCGACGGGGACAACGACGGGGACCGGGACGTGTGGGACCCGGCCGACGCCATTCCGTCCGCCGCCTCGTACGACTGCGAGTTGGCCGGGTACGTGAAGAGGGTCCCCGGTGATCCGACCAACAACATGCTGGCGGCCTACAACGCGGGTGCCTACCGGGTGATCCGGTCGGGCGGGGTGCCCGCTATCGCGGAGACGCAGAACTACGTCAGGATCATCCGCTCGCTGGAGAAGAGCTTCGCCAGGCCGGTCGGCCGCGTCGCGCCCTCACGGCAGGCGGCCGCGGCCATCTACTTCGCGCAGGAGAAGCTCGGTACGCCCTACCTCTGGGGCGGTAACGGCACGGCCGAGCAGGGCGGGCGGTTCGACTGTTCCGGGCTGACCCAGGCCGCGTACCGGACCGTCGGCATCGAGCTGCCCCGTGTCGCCAACGACCAGTACAACGCCGGGCCGCATCCCTCGCGGGACGAGCTGCTCCCCGGGGACCTGGTGTTCTTCTCCGACGATCTGACCAACTCGCGCACCATCCGTCACGTGGGCCTCTACGTAGGCGGTGGGTACATGATCAACGCCCCGTACACCGGGTCCGTGATCCGTTTCGACAAGATCGACACGCCCGACTACTTCGGCGCGACGCGGGTCACCAAGGACGGCGCGGCCGCCCTGCCGACCGATCTGCCGGCGGCCTGACGCTCATGCGACGGGCGTGCGGCCGCCGGCTGACGGGCAGTCGCCATGGCCGGAACTCTCCGTGAAGCCTGGGCCCTGAGCTGCGACGATGAGTCACTCTTCGATAACGTCATGGTGATCATTCGGTGGAGGTCGGAACGCAGGCAGCTGACAGACCGTTTCCTGGACTGGGGCAGCAGGCACACTGACCGTGCGGCGCTGCCCGGACACGCGGTATCGCACCGGGCACGGGGGTCGACCGAAAGCGGCGCACGCCTGTGTGCGCCGCAGCAGCAGACAAGGCAAGGGGCCGCAGCAGATGGCTGGACTCGCACTCGAAGGGTCGAACCCCGACGTCAGCCTGCTCTACGACATCAACGGGCTGGCGAAGGCTTCTCCCCCCTGGTTCGACCGGGTCATGGAGTTCGTCGGTGAGTACGGGATCATGCTCGGCATGGTCCTCGTGGCGCTGTGGTGCTGGTGGAGTGTCCGCCGTCGCGGGACCGCCGAGGACTCGGTGACAGCCGTCGCGGGACTCGTCTGGGCGCCGCTGGCCGCGGGCATCGCCCTCCTGATCAACATCCCGATCCGGGGCTTCGTTGAACGGCCACGCCCGTTCAACGACCACGACGGCCTCGAAGTCCTGGTGGCGGGCAAGACGGACTTCTCGTTCGTCAGCGACCACGCCACCATGGCGATGGCGATCGCCGTGGGACTCTTCGTCGCCAACCGGAAGTTCGGTTTCGCCGCCCTCGCCCTCGCGCTCGTCGAAGGCGCCTGCCGCGTCTACATGGGTGTGCACTATCCGACGGACGTCATCGGCGGCTTCGCACTGGGTACGGCGGTGGCGCTGCTCCTCGCGCCGCTGGCGATGGCTCTGCTGACACCGCTCGTCACCGCGGTGTCCAGGTCCGGCAGGATCGGCCGCCTCGTCCGCTCCAGCAGGCCGGTCGGCGCTTCGGCCGAGGCCGACGACCGGGGACGGGCGCTCGGGATTCCCGAGCCGCGGCCCGGGACCGGCGGCGGTGGTGCGGGAGAGAAGGACCTTGCCGCCTGACGGGCGGTGGGCGGGCGGCGGGCGGTCCGGTGGTTCTGATCCGTTCCTCTCCTCAGAAGGTGCAGGGGGAGCAGAGGAATCAGAGTGACTGGGGGAAGGTGAAGAAGCGAGTCGGGTCGTACCGCTCCTTCACCCGTCCGAGGCGGTCGGCCGCCGCACCGTAGTACGCCTTCCGCCAGTCGGCCAGCTGCGGGTCGACGTAGTTCTGATACGCGGCCCCGGACGCGTACCGGCGCAGCGCCCCATGGGTTTTTTTGAGCCAGCTTTGCTGGGCGGCTCCCGAGGTCCCGGGCCGCCAGGCGCCGACGTACTGGGCGAGTACCCGTGAACCGCGGTGCACGAAGGCCGTCGCCTGCGGGTCGACCCGGTTGATCGCCCCGCCGAGTGCGGTGAGCAGAACGGAACCTCCGCCGCCGCCCTGTTCCACCGTGATCCGGGTGAACGCCTCGGCCCGGTCGATCAGCGCCCGCAGGCCGGCCCCGGAGAGCGGCCGGTCGAAGAAGGCGGAAGACGCGGCGTACGCCTCGCGCTGGAGCGCCCCGCCCTCGTCGCGCCCAGGGGTGGGGCCCGGCAGATGGCACTGGGCTTCCGTGAGGCCGGAGCAGCCCGCCTGGACGAGCATCGCGTCCAGGAATCCGCGCGGGCGCAGCGATACGGAGGAGGCCGAGGCGCCGATCATGTCGGCGAGCCGGTCCACGGCGTTCTGCAGGTCCCCGTACGTGCCCAGCGAGAGCGTGGCCACGGAGACCGTCGGCGTTCCTCCCCCCGGGCCCGCGTCGAGCCGGACGGCGGACCAGATCTCGTCCGGCTGCTCCGGTCCCCACCGCTGCCAGGCGGCGAGGACGGCCTGGGCGCGTGACCACGGGTAGGAGAGGAAGCCGGTGACGGTCGACGGCGCCGGCCGGGTGCGGAAGCGGAGTTCGGTGACGACGCCGAAGTTGCCGTTGCCCGCGCCACGCAGGGCCCAGAAGAGGTCCGCGTGCTGGTCTGCGTCGGCCGTGAGCGTGCTGCCGTCCGCGGTGACCAGGGTGGCGGACGTCAGGTTGTCGCAGGTCAGGCCGTATGCGCGCGAGGTGACTCCGTGTCCGCCGCCGAGGGTGAGGCCGGAGATGCCCACCGTCGGGCAGGAGCCGCCCGGCACGGTCCTGCTGTGGCGGGCCAGCCCTCGGTAGACGTCGACGAGTCTGGCGCCGGCCCCGATGGTGCCGTTCGCGTCCACGCGGGCGAGCGGGGAGACGTCGATGACCAGGGTTCCGGTCCCGCTGGACCAGCCCGCGTACGAGTGACCGCCGCTGCGGATCGCGACCGGCGTACCGGCCGCGCGGGCGAAGGCCAGGCACTCGCGGACGTCGCCCTCGTGCCGTACGTAGGCGACCGCCGCGGGTTTCAGGGGGTCGAACCGGGTGTTGTAGAGCTGCCGGGCAGTCGCGTAGGCGGTGTCCCCTGGTCGTACGAGGAGGCCGTCGAGGCTGCGGCCGAGGGCCGGCCAGTCGGCGGAGGCGGGGCCGGCGGCGGGGGAGCGCGAGGGGGAGGAGGACGGGAGGGTCGGGGAAGCGGGGTCGGAGGGCCGGGAGCGGCCGGTGGCTGAAGGGCCGGCCGCGCCGGGACCGCCGTTCGCTCCGCAGCCGGTGGCCGCGGTCAGAGCGGCGCCCGCGCCCGTGGCCAGACCGATGCCGAGCACGGCACGCCGCCCGAACGGGGACGGGACCTCGGGAGGGAGCTGCGGTTCGGGTGGGGCCTGGGGTGTGGGCGAAGCCGCCTTCGGGTGGTGCGGCCGGGTCATGGGCGGCCTCCGGGCCGGACTCGGGGGTGGGCTCCGGCCGATCGGCCGGGGCGGTCACGAGGTGGTGCGGGGGTGCGGGGCTCGGCGGCCCGGTCAGAGGGCGTGGTCGCGCCACGGCCCGAAGGGCATACGAGGCTACGGGCATCTGGCATACGGGCTCCGGCCTACGTCGGACCGGAGTCGTCTCGGGTGGTCGCGGGGTGGGATTCGTGCTGTTCGGCATCGGTACGGGCCCGGTCGCGCGACCGGCGGGCCGGGCCTCGCCAGCCGCAGGTACAGCGGGCCAGGCAGAACGAGCCCCGTTCGGTCGTCGTGACGCTGTGCGGCCCGGCGGCGGGATGCGCGTCGGTCGAGATGGTGCCGGGGCGGGGCGGAGTCATCAGGTCGGCCGTGCGGGGAACCGGGATGCGGGTGGGCTCCGGGGCCTGGGTAGGGGCTTCCTCATGCACGCGTCCACGGTACTGGGGGCGGCGGCCGAACGGTGGTCCGTGGGCCCGCCGATGTTCCCGGACCGGGGCGCCCGGGGACACGGGCGGGCGCGGGCGGCGTGACGGGGCGCCCCGGTGGTCGTTAGGCGGGATGGGTGGGGGGCTCGTGCCGGGTTGGTCGTTGGGGGTTGGCAGGCGATGGTGGTGCAGCAGCACAGGTGCGGAGGCGGGGCCCTGGCTTTCTGTGCCCTCACCGTGGCGGGCGTGATGGCGGTGACCGCCGGCTGCTCCGGCGGGAGCGGGGCCGGTGACGCGAGCGGGCGCGGCGAGCGGCTCCGTGCCGAGGCGGCCGGTGCCGGTGGTTCCGCCGAGACGCTGCGGCGGGCGGCGGACGTGCTGGCCGCGGCGGGGAGTGCCGAGATGCGTACGTCGATGGAGACCTCGGCGGGCGGGACCCGGGTGACGATCAGGGGCCGGGGAGCGTACGACTTCCGCAGGCAGCTGGGGCGGGTCACGGTCGTGCTGCCGAAGGACGCCGCCGGGGAGGAGGGGCACCGGCCGATCACCGAACTCCTGGCGCCCGGTGCGCTGTACATGAAGAACCGCGGCGCCGGGGTGCCCGACGAGAAGTGGGTGCGGGTCGACACGACCGCGCTGGAGGACGGCAACCTCGTCACGGGCGGGGTGACCGATCCGATGGCCGCCGCCGAACTGCTGCGCTCGGCCCGGGACGTGACGTATGTGGGGGAGACGGAGCTCGCCGGGGTGACGGTCCATCACTACCGGGGGACCGCCCACCTGGGGCGGGCGGCGGGCGGCGCGTCGGCGCGGTCGCGGGGCGCGCTCGCCGCCGCGGCGAAAGGGTTCAGCGCGGACGCGGTGCCGTTCGACGCGTACCTCGACGAGGACGGGCGGCTGCGCAAGGTGCGTCACCGCTTCAGCTTCGCCTCCGACGGGCCGGCGGTGGAGGTCGTCTCCACGATGCTGCTGTACGGGTTCGGGGTGCCGGTCGCCGTGCGGTTGCCGGCGGGGGGCGACATCTACACCGGCCTGATCCAGCAGGGCCGGACCGGCGAGGGGGGCCGGTAGGGAGGGGGTCGAAATGGTCCGTCCGTGCCATGCGCGGCGGGTGTTCCGCTCCCTACGCTAGGAAGCCGGTGCGCCAGGAGTCGGCGACGGCAGAGAGAGGTGACGCACGTGGTGACGCTCAGCGCCCCGAACGCTCAGGACTGTTTGGCTCTGGCCGAAATCGAACTGTGCGGCGAGCTCATGATCGCGGCCTCGGCCGCCCGTGAGGACCGGCTCAGTCCCGACCGTATCGACGAGGTGCTCAACGTCCGGGGCGGCGACCGGTAGCAGGGCCGGCCGCCGGGAGGTGTTCCGTCCGTCGTACGGGGCCGGGTCCCGGATCACGTACGGAGCAGGCGGGCGATCGCCTTCGTGGCCTCCTCGACCTTCGCGTCGATCTCGTCGCCGCCCTTGACCGCGGCGTCGGCGACGCAGTGGCGCAGGTGCTCTTCGAGGAGCTGGAGCGCGAAGGACTGGAGGGCCTTGGTGGACGCCGAGACCTGGGTCAGTATGTCGATGCAGTAGACGTCCTCGTCGACCATCCGCTGGAGGCCGCGGACCTGGCCCTCGATCCGGCGCAGGCGCTTGAGGTGCTCGTCCTTCTGGTGGTGGTAGCCGTGGATACCGCGGTCGTGGTCGGTGACGACGGTGGCCGTACCGGCTTCCGCGACCTGCTCAGCACCCGGCGCCGTGCCCGGCTCAGCGCCCGCGGTACCGGCCGCCTCGGTGGCCTCGGTGGTGGTCATCGCTTCCTCCCGTTGTCTGCCGCCCTGCGGCGCAATACCCCTGGCGGGTATATCGTACCGAATCCAGTCGAAACGTGACCGGGGGTCCGTGCTGATCACTCTGCCCGATGGGCGACACTGAACAACGCCGGTTAGCCGTGGCCGGATGATGCGCCTAGCATCAGCCTGACCGAATCCAGAGCACCCCGAGGACCCCACGTGCGCTTTCGTCTGACCCCCAGGGAGACGAGCTTCTACGACATGTTCTCCGCATCAGCGGACAACATCGTCACGGGCTCGAAGCTCCTGATGGAACTGCTCGGGGCGGATGCTGCCTCCCGAGTCGAGATCGCGGAGCGTATGCGGGCAGCGGAGCACGCGGGGGACGATGCCACCCACGCGATCTTCCACCAGCTCAACTCCTCGTTCATCACGCCCTTCGACCGCGAGGACATCTACAAGCTCGCCTCGTCGCTCGACGACATCATGGACTTCATGGAGGAGGCCGTCGACCTGGTCGTGCTGTACCAGGTCGAGGAGCTCCCCAAGGGTGTCGAGCAGCAGATCGAGGTGCTGGCCCGGGCGGCGGAACTGACCGCCGAGGCCATGCCGAGCCTGCGGACCATGGAGAACCTCACCGAGTACTGGATCGAGGTCAACCGGCTGGAGAACCAGGCCGACCAGATCCACCGCAAGCTGCTCGCGCAGCTCTTCAACGGCAAGTACGACGCCATGGAGGTGCTGAAGCTCAAGCAGATCGTGGACGTGCTGGAAGAGGCCGCTGACGCGTTCGAGCACGTCGCGAACACCGTGGAGACCATCGCGGTCAAGGAGTCCTGAACCTCGTGGACACCTTTGCGCTGATCGTGACCATCGGTGTCGCGCTCGGCTTCACGTATACGAACGGCTTCCACGACTCGGCGAACGCCATCGCCACCTCGGTCTCCACCCGGGCGCTGACCCCGCGTGCGGCCCTGGCGATGGCCGCCGTGATGAACCTCGCGGGCGCCTTCCTGGGCCAGGGGGTCGCCAAGACCGTCAGCGAAGGGCTCATCGCGACGCCCGAGGGGCAGAAGGGGATGGGAATCCTCTTCGCGGCGCTGGTCGGCGCGATCATCTGGAACCTGGTCACCTGGTACTACGGTCTGCCGTCCTCGTCCTCGCACGCCCTGTTCGGCGGGATGGTCGGCGCGGCGCTGGCCGGCGGGACGATGGTGCACTGGGACGGTGTGCTGGAGAAGATCGTCATCCCGATGTTCATCTCGCCGTTCGTCGGCCTGATCGTCGGCTATCTGGTGATGGTCGGCATCATGTGGATGTTCCGGAACTCCAACCCCCACAAGGCCAAGCGCGGCTTCCGTATCGCGCAGACGGTCTCGGCGGCGGGCATGGCGCTCGGTCACGGTCTCCAGGACGCGCAGAAGACGATGGGCATCGTGGTGATGGCCCTGGTCATCGCCGATGTCGAGGGCCCGAACGACGAGATCCCCATCTGGGTGAAGATCGCCTGTGCGCTGATGCTCTCGCTCGGCACGTACGCGGGCGGCTGGCGCATCATGCGTACGCTCGGCCGGAAGATCATCGAGCTCGACCCGCCGCAGGGCTTCGCGGCCGAGACGACGGGCGCTTCGATCATGTTCGGTTCCGCGTTCCTGTTCCACGCGCCGATCTCCACGACTCACGTGATCACGTCCGCGATCATGGGCGTGGGGGCCACGAAGCGGCTGAACGCGGTGCGGTGGGGTGTCGCGAAGAACATCATCCTCGGCTGGTTCATCACGATGCCGGCGGCGGCGCTGGTCGCCGCGGTGAGCTATGGGGTCGTGCGGCTGCTGTTCGGGTGACGACAGCCCCGTACGTCCGCCGGACATGGGTCCGCCCCGCACTCCGTGAGGAGAGCGGGGCGGACCCTTTGCCGTGCGGGTGGCACCGCCATGCAGCACCCGCAGGCGTTCAGGGGGGTTATCCGAAGCGGCCGGAGATGTAGTCCTCGGTGGCCTGGACGGACGGGTTGGAGAAGATGCGCTCCGTCTCGTCTATCTCGATGAGACGGCCCGGCTTGCCCACCGCCGAGAGGTTGAAGAAGGCCGTACGGTCCGAGACGCGCGCCGCCTGCTGCATGTTGTGCGTCACGATGACGATCGTGAAGCGTTCCTTCAGCTCGCCGATCAGGTCCTCGATGGCGAGGGTCGAGATCGGGTCGAGGGCCGAGCAGGGCTCGTCCATGAGGAGCACCTGCGGCTCGACCGCGATGGCGCGGGCGATGCACAGACGCTGCTGCTGACCGCCGGAGAGGCCGGAGCCCGGCTTGTTGAGGCGGTCCTTGACCTCGTTCCAGAGGTTGGCGCCCCGCAGGGACTTCTCGACGACGTCCGCCAGCTGGTTCTTCTTGTACGAGCCGTTCAGCCGGAGGCCCGCCGCGACGTTGTCGTAGATCGACATGGTCGGGAACGGGTTCGGGCGCTGGAAGACCATCCCGATCGTGCGGCGCACGGTGACCGGGTCGACCCCGGGACCGTAGAGGTCCTCGTCGTCCAGCAGCACCTTGCCCTCGACGCGGCCACCGGGGGTGACCTCGTGCATCCGGTTCAGGGTGCGCAGGAAGGTGGACTTCCCGCAGCCGGACGGGCCGATGAAGGCCGTCACGGAGCGGGGCTCCACGGTCATCGAGATGTCCTCGATCGCCTTGTGGCTGCCGTAGAAGGCGGTGAGACCGCCGATGTCGATTCGCTTGGCCATGGGGATCACTGCTTCTTTCGAGAGGTCGCTGTCGGCCGCGTCAGCGACCGGTCTTGGGGGCCTTCCAGCGGGCGATGCCGCGAGCCACCAGATTGAGGAGCATGACGAAGACGATCAGCACCAGTGCGGCGGCCCAGGCGCGGTCGTACGACGCCTCGCTGCCGATCCGGTACTGCTCCCAGATGTAGAAGGGGAGCGAGGACTGGGCGCCTTCGAACGGGTTCGGGTTGATCAGCTGGGCGCCGAAGACGAGCAGCATGATCGGGGCCGTCTCACCGGCGATCCGGGCGATGGCGAGCATGACGCCCGTCGTGATGCCGCCGATCGCGGTCGGGATGACCACCTTCAGGATGGTGCGCCACTTCGGGATGCCGAGGGCGAGGGACGCCTCGCGGAGCTCGTTCGGTACGAGCTTGAGCATCTCCTCGGTGGAGCGCACCACGACCGGGATCATCAGGATCGTCAGAGCCAGCGAGCCCATCAGGCCGGAGGGCTGGAGACCCGCCATCAGCATGATCGACAGGATGAAGAGACCGGCCACGATGGACGGGATACCGGTCATCACGTCGACGAAGAAGGTGACGGCCCTGGCGAGCCCGCCCTTGCCGTACTCGACCAGGTACACGGCGGTCAGCAGGCCGATCGGCGCGGAGATCACGGTGGCGATGCCGACCTGCTCCAGCGTGCCGATCAGGGCGTGGTAGACGCCGCCGCCCGGCTCGGTACCGAGCACCCCGGCCATGGAGTGGGTGAGGAAGTAGCCGTCCAGCACCTCGGCGCCGCGTCCCACCGTCGTCCAGATCAGGGACGCGAGCGGGACGATCGCCAGGAGGAAGCAGACCCAGACGAGGCTGGTGGCGAGGCGGTCCTTGGCCTGCCGCTCGTTCTCGACCGCGGTCGTCGCGGCGTACGAGATGGCCACGAACAGGATGGCGGAGACCAGGCCCCACTGGATGCGGCTCTCCCAGCCGGCCGCCGATCCGATCCCGACGCCGAGGGCGATCGAGACGGCGGCGAAGGCGAGCGGGGCCCAGCGCGGGAGTGAGCGGCTGCGCAGCGTGGTCCCGTTCGCGGGCGGGGTGGGCGTCGGGTGTTCCTGGACGCTCGTGTCGGTGGTGGTCATGCGTTGGCCCCCGAGTACTCCTTGCGGCGGGCGATGATGAGCCGCGCGGCGCCGTTGACCAGCAGGGTGAGGACGAAGAGGACCAGGCCGGAGGCGATCAGGGCGTCACGCCCGAGCTGGTTGGCCTCGTCGAACTTCGCCGCGATGTTCTGGGCGAACGTCCCGCCGCCCGGGTTGAGCACGTGCATCGAGATGAGGAAGCTCGGCGACAGGACGGTGGCCACGGCCATCGTCTCGCCGAGCGCGCGGCCCAGCCCCAGCATCGAGGCGGAGATCACACCGGAGCGGCCGAACGGCAGCACGGAGAGGCGGATGACCTCCCAGCGGGTGGCGCCGAGGGCGAGCGCCGCTTCCTCGTTCATCTTCGGGACCTGGAGGAAGACCTCGCGGCTGACGCTCGTCACGATCGGCAGGATCATGATCGCGAGCAGGATGCCGACGGTGAAGAGCGAGCGGGCGACGCCGACCTCGGTCTTCTCGAAGATGTACGTCCAGCCGAGGAACTGGTCGAGCCAGAGGTTCAGCCCTTCCAGGTACGGCACGAGGAAGAGGGCGCCCCAGATGCCGTAGATGATGCTCGGCACGGCGGCCAGCAGGTCGACCACGTACGCCAGGGGCGCGGCCAGCCTTCGGGGCGCGTAGTGCGAGATGAAGAGGGCGATGCCGACAGCGATCGGAACCGCGATGACCATCGCGATGATCGAGCTGACGACGGTGCCGAAGAGGAGGACCGCGATGCCGAAGACCGGCGGGTCACCGGCCGGGTTCCAGTCGAAGGTGGTGAAGAAGTTGCCCTCGTCCTTGGAGACGGCGAGAGCGGCGCGGTAGCTCAGGAACACGGCGATGGACGCCATGAGCAGGAGCAGGAGAATGCCCGAGCCCTGCGAGAGGCCCAGGAAGATCTTGTCGCCTGCCCGCCCGGTGGACTTGGCGGGCTTCGGTGGGGCCGGCGAGGCCGGTGGTGTGTCTATCGGTGTGATGGAAGCCATGGTCTTTCCGGTCTGTGTGGGGGAGCGAGTGGCTCCCCTGGCGGCGGTGCACCGGATGGGGCTGGTGGCGGGCCGGTCCGGAGGGGTGCGCCGGACCGGCCCGCCATGTGTTGCCGTGTGCTGCTGAGGGTTACGAGAGGCCGGCGACGGTCTCGCGGACCTTGGCGTTGATCTCGGCCGGGATCGGCGCGTAACCGGCGTCGGCCAGCACCTTCTGGCCCTCGTCGGACGCGGTGTAGGTCAGGAACGACTTGACCGTGGCGAGGGTGTCGGACTTGTTGCCGGAGTCGCAGGCGACCTCGTACGTCACCAGGACCAGCGGGTAGGCGCCCTCGGCCTTGGTGGTGTAGTCCAGGTCGAGCGCCAGGTCCTTGCCGGTGCCCTTGATCTTGGCGGCGCCGATGGCCTTGGAGGCGTTCTCCGACGTGGCCTTCACCGGGGTGGCACCGCCGGTGGCGATGTCCACGGTGGAGATGGACTGCGAGGAGGCGTACGAGAGCTCGAAGTAACCGATCGCGCCGTCGACCTGCTTCACCTGGGCGGCGACACCGGAGGAGCCGGACGCGGCCTGGCCACCGGGGGCCGGCCACTTCTTCTCGGCCTCGTACTTCCAGTCCTCGGGGGCGGCGGCGGCCAGGTACTTGCCGAGGTTCTGCGTGGTGCCGGAGTCCTCGGAGCGGTGGAACGCCTGGATGGCCTTGTCGGGCAGCTTGGCGCCGTCGTTGAGCTTGGCGATCGCCGGGTCGTTCCACTTCTTGATCTTGTTGTCGAAGATCTTGGCGAGGGTGGAGGCGTCCAGCGTGAGGCTGTCGACACCCTCCAGGTGGAAGCCGACGGCGATGGGGCCGCCGACCATCGGGAGGTTGATGCCCTGGCCGGTCTTGCAGATCTTCTTCGACTCGGCGACCTCTTCGGGCTTGAGCGCCGAGTCGGAGCCGGCGAAGCCGACCGTGCCCTGGTTGAAGGCGATGATGCCCTCGCCGGACGAGGAGGACTTGTAGTTGATCTCCACGCCCGGGCAGGCGGCCATGTAGTTCTTGATCCAGAGGTCCATGGCGTTCTTCTGCGCGCTGGACCCGGAGGCGAGGAGCTGACCCTTGGCGCCGTCACACTTGATGTTCGATGCGGCGCTGGTCTCCCCACCGGTACCACCGGTGTCGCCGCTGGTGTTGTCGTCCGAACCGCACGCCGTGAGGACCAGGGCGCCGGAGACGGCGAGGGCACCGAGCGCGGTGGCACGAAGCCGGTTCTTGCGCTGAAGCTTCACTTTTTCGGGTGTTCCTTCCAGGAGCCGCCGTGACTGTCTCGTTCTACGACGGCGTGCGATGAGGAAAGGTGCTGTGGCTTGTCGCCGCGCACCGTGTACGTCCGAAATTAGGCAGAACAGGTGAAGCCGCCCACGGGTCAGAGTGAACGGGAGGTGAACCGTGTCGGGCAGGCTGGTTCCGGTCGGCGTGTCCTCTGTGGAGGTCCGTGATGCCCGGTTCGTGGTGCCTGCCCGGGAATCGGCCGTCAGCGGGCCGTCAGCAGGCCGTCAGCGGGCCGTGCGACCTGGGGCGCCGCTGGTCAGGAAGGCGTCGAGCTGGACGCGGTCGCGGGGCTGGGTCAGCCGGTCCCGGGTGGCCGCGGGGGAGAGCCAGACGATGCGGTCCACCTCGTCGTTCGGCGTGAAGGAGCCGTCCGTCGCCTCCGCGGCCCAGTAGGTGACCTCCTTCGGCCTGCCCTCCACCTCGTACCGGGACGTGGGCAGCCGGGCCCCCGGCGCGCAGTGGTGGCCGGTCTCCTCCAGTACCTCGCGCAGCGCGCCCGCCAATGCGGGCTCGCCGCGCTTCAGCTTGCCCTTGGGGAAGGACCAGTCGTCGTAGCGGGGGCGGTGCACCAGGCAGATCTCCAGCTCCCCGTCGTACGGCGAGCGGCGCCACAGCACGCAGCCGGCCGCCGCCACGGGGCCGGCCGGGCGGGTCATGGGCCCGTCACGGCCGCGGCGTACGGCCAGCTCTCCCTGAACACACCGCGCGCCGCTTCCACCTCGTGCCGCTGGTCGGCGTGGAGCACCCCGAGGGCGTACGCCGTCGCGGGGGCGATCCGGGGTGTACGGGCCGCCGCCGCCGCGGCCGATGCCGCCTCCGCCGCGTCCCGGTGCAGGTCGAGGGCGTGCCCCGCGCCCGCCAGGACCGGATCGGGTGTGCCCCGCACCACCTCGTCGGCGTAGCGGTGCAGGCGCAGCAGCAGGCGGGCATGGTGCCAGGGCGCGTCCTGTGCCTCGTTGTACGGCTCCACCGTCTCGTCGGGCGGCAGCGCCGCCACCGCGCCGAGCAGCCGCTTCTCGGCGTGCTCCGCGGGGCCGTACAGCATCTCGGCGGCAGGGGCGGCGGCCGACGCGGCCAGCGGGACCTCGGAGGCGAGCAGCGCGACGGCGTCGGCGACCGCGTGGAAGCGGGAGGAGCCCAGGGCCTGGAGCGCGGCGGAGTGGGCGCGCGTCCGGGCGAGGGTCAGCTGCCGTTCGAGGAGGGCCCCGGCCCGCGCGGCGCCGACGCCGAGCGCGGCGCGTTCCTTGTCCGCGGGGGAGGCGGGAGGGACATCAGCGGCGCCGGCGCCGGGGGCGGCGGTGCGGGCGCCCGGCAGCGAGCTCCCGGACAGCGCGTGCAGCGCTTCGAGCAGCCGGGCCAGCCGGGTGGCGTACGCGTCCTCGCGGGCCAGCGTGCCGGAGAGCCAGGCCAGTTCCGTACGGAGCTGGTCGGCCCAGTTCGCGTCGAGCAGCCCCCGGAACGTGTGCAGGGAGCCGCCGATCCGGCGGGCCGACCGGCGCAGCGCACCGGCCGCCTCCTGGGCGCCGCGGCTGCCGCCGTCGGTGGGCGCGCTGTGCTCGCGGTGCAGCCGCAGGCCGCGCAGGAAGTCTCCGGCCTGCTCCTGGAGGTACGGTCCGAGGACCTCCCCGCGGAGAGTTCCGCGGCCTCCCGCGTCGTCGTCTGCTGATCAGGGCGTCGCACGCCGGCGCCTCCGGGCATCAATGAGCATTTCCTGTACGTGCCGCAGCGGCTGGCCGTCCGCGTCCGTGGCGTGCCGGGTCCAGTTCCCGTCGGGACCGAGGTGCCAGGAGGAGGTGGTGTCGGCCATGCCCGTCTCCAGGAGCCGGCTGAGGGCGGCGCGGTGGGCCGGGTCGGTGACCCGGACCAGTGCTTCTATCCGGCGGTCGAGGTTGCGGTGCATCATGTCGGCGCTGCCGAACCAGACCTCGGGCTCGCCTCCGTTGCCGAAGGAGAAGACCCGGGAGTGCTCCAGGAAGCGGCCCAGTATCGAGCGGACCCGGACGTTCTCGGAGAGGCCGGTGACGCCGGGGCGTATCGCGCAGATGCCGCGTACCCAGATGTCCACGGGCACGCCCGCCTGCGCCGCCCGGTAGCAGGCGTCGATGATCGCTTCGTCGACCATCGAGTTGACCTTGAAGCGGACGTACGCGGGGCGGCCCGCGCGGTGGTGGGAGACCTCCTTGTTGATACGGGCGACCAGCCCGTCGCGCAGGGACTTCGGGGCGACCAGCAGCCGGCGGTACGTCTCGCGGCGCGAGTAGCCGGAGAGCCGGTTGAAGAGGTCGGAGAGGTCGGCGCCCACCTGCGGGTCGGCGGTGAGCAGGCCGAGGTCCTCGTACAGCCGGGCGGTCTTGGGGTGGTAGTTGCCGGTGCCGACGTGGGAGTAGCGGCGCAGGGTGTCGCCCTCCTGGCGGACGACGAGCGACAGCTTGCAGTGGGTCTTGAGGCCGACGAGGCCGTAGACGACGTGGCAGCCGGCCTCCTCCAGCTTGCGGGCCCACTTGATGTTGGCCTGCTCGTCGAAGCGGGCCTTGATCTCCACGAGGACGAGGACCTGCTTGCCGGACTCGGCCGCGTCGATCAGGGCGTCCACTATGGGGGAGTCGCCGGAGGTGCGGTAGAGCGTCTGCTTGATCGCCAGGACGTCCGGGTCGCCCGCCGCCTGCTCAAGGAACGCCTGGACGGAGGTGGAGAACGAGTCGTACGGGTGATGGAGCAGGACGTCCCGTTCGCGCAGCGCGGCGAAGATGTCCGGCGCGGAGGCGGACTCGACCTCGGCCAGGTCGCGGTGGGTGCCCGCGATGAACTTGGGGTACTTGAGCTCGGGCCGGTCCAGCGACGCGATGCCGAAGAGGCCGGTGAGGTCGAGCGGTCCCGGCAGCGGGTAGAGCTCGGTCTCGGAGATCTTCAGCTCGCGTACGAGCAGGTCCAGGACGTAGGGGTCGATGGACTCCTCGACCTCCAGCCGCACGGGCGGGCCGAAGCGGCGCCGCATGAGCTCCTTCTCCAGGGCCTTGAGCAGATTCTCGGCGTCGTCCTCCTCGACCTCCAGGTCCTCGTTCCTGGTGACCCGGAACATGTGGTGGGCGAGGACCTCCATGCCGGGGAAGAGCTCTTCGAGGTGGGCCGCGATGACGTCCTCGATGGGGACGTACCGCTGCGGCGACGCCTCAAGGAAGCGGGTCAGCAGCGGCGGGACCTTCACCCGGGCGAAGTGGCGGTGGCCGCTGACGGGGTTGCGCACGACGACGGCGAGGTTGAGCGAGAGTCCCGAGATGTACGGGAAGGGGTGCGCCGGGTCGACGGCCAGCGGGGTCAGTACGGGGAAGACGCGCTGCCGGAAGAAGGTGAACAGGCGGGCCTGCTCCTTCTCGGTCAGGTCGGGCCAGCGGATCAGCTGGATTCCCTCGTCGGACAGGGCGGGCGCGATGTCCTGCTGGTAGCAGGCGGCGTGCCGGGCCATGAGCTCGCGGGAGCGGGTCCAGATGAGGTCGAGGACCTCGCGCGGCTGGAGGCCGGAGGCGGAGCGGGTGGCGACCCCGGTGGCGATGCGGCGCTTCAGGCCGGCGACGCGGACCATGAAGAACTCGTCCAGGTTCGACGCGAAGATCGCGAGGAAGTTAGCCCGTTCGAGGAGGGGGGTCGCGGGGTCCTCGGCCAGTTCCAGGACTCGTTCGTTGAACGCGAGCCAACTGCGCTCCCGGTCCAGGAAGCGGCCCTGTGGCAGGCCGTCGCCGTCGCGGTCGGGTTCGTAGGCGTCCGCGTCGGTGTCGAGTTCCGGGTCCAGATCGGCGGCGGTGGCGAAACCGACGCCTTTGGACGCGGACTCGGCGACCGGGCGGGGCCGGTGCGCGGCGAGGGAGCCGACCGACGGCTGGGCGGGCTGGACCGGGACCTCGGAGCTGGGCTGCTGGCTCATGGACCTATTGTTCCGCGTGGACGGCTCCTCAGGCGCGTCGGAGCCAGGAAAGATCGCGGAAGGCCCGGCGGACCCTCGGGGTCTGCCGTTGCGGGGGGCGGGCACAGCTGGCTGCATCCCGTGAGGGTTGCAAGCGTTTCTGAATGGCCGGTAACGGCGACATGACATGCAGGCTGCGGTGTCACTGCGGGGCGCTTCCCCGCGCACCGGGGGTGAACGCCCTGCCCGGGCTCCCCCGGGTCCGGGCAGGGGTGGTATCAGCCGGTGCGGCGGCGCAGGACGCGGAAGGTAAGCACACCGTCTCCGGCAACCGTCCCCGGTGAGGCCGGCCGCCTCCACTCACCAGATCTCCGGCCGCAGACCCGCGCCGCCTCCCGGGAGGGCGTTCCGGCCTCTCAGGACTCCGTGCGGTACATCAGGTCCACCTCGTGCGTCACGAAACCCATCCGCTCGTACACCGTCAGCGCAGCCGGGTTGTCCGCGTCGACGTAGAGCATCGCGGTGGGCAGCCCCTCGGCGGCCAGGTGGCGCAGGCCGATCGCGGTGAGCGCTCTGCCGAGGCCGCCGCCCTGCGCGTCGGGGCGGATGCCGACCACGTACACCTCGCCGAGCTGTTCGTCGGCGTGCACCTTCGTCCAGTGGAAGCCGATCAGCTCGCCGTCGCGTTCGGCGAGGAAGAAGCCCTTCGGGTCGAACCACGGCTCGGCCTTGCGGTCGTCCAGGTCCCGCTGGGTCAGGGAGCCCTGCTCGGGGTGGTGGGCGAAGGCGGCGTGGTTGACGCCGAGCCAGGCCGCGTCGTCCTCGCCGGGGTTGAAGGTACGGACGGTGACGCCCGGGGGGAGCACCGGCTCGGCGATGGCGGCCCCCGTCAGGGGGCGCCTGAGCTGGCGCAGTTCGCGGAAGAGGGAGAGGCCGAGGATCTGGGCCAGGTGGCGGGCCGCGGGCATGCCGCCGTGTGCCCAGACCCGCAGCCGCTTGCCCGTCGAGGCGAGGAGCGCCGCGCCGAGCGCGCGCCCGTGCCCCTGGCCGCGGCGGGCGGGATGGACGACGAGTTCGGCGGCCGGTGCCTCGACGGGGTCGGTGTCCTCCAGCTGCGCGTACCCGGCGAGGACCCCGCCCGCGGTGAGCAGGAAGTGCCGTACGCCTTCGCGGTGCTCGCCCCTGAGCTGTAGACGCCCCTGCTCGGAGACCGCCTGCCTGCCGTCGGTCCTGGTGGCCTCCGCGAGCAGGTCGAGGACGGCGTCGGCCTGCTCGGGGGTGAGCGCGTCGAGGGTCTGGAGCTCGCGTCCGGGGGAGGGGAGGGGTACGTCTGTCGTCATGTGTACGAGCGTACGGCGGGCGGGGTGGCGGAGGCGGGGGTGTGGCGCGGGTCGGTGGCCGGCCCGTCTCCGTACGGGCGTGGTGGCTGGCGGGCGGGCCCGGGCGCAGTGACGCTTCTGCCAGGTATGTGGGCCGAAGGGGGGATGTGCGGTGGATGGTCCCGTACCGACCGAGAAGCAACCCGGTCGTAACCCGCAAACCCTGTCGCGCTACGCGCGTTGACCCTAGGCTGCGTCCGGAAAGTCTTCACCCTTCCCGCAACTCCCAAACCCTCCCGCTGAACTCAAAGGGGACCGATGTCAGCGACTTCGCAGAAGAACCGGGCGTCCCGGCGGGTGCTCGCCGCCGCAGCCGGACTTGCCACCGTGGCCGCGCTCGTCGCCGCGATACCGGCCGGCGCGGATGACCGCGGCACGGACCGCCACGCGCCGGGCCGCACCGTCGACGTGCAGCTGCTGTCCTTCAACGACCTGCACGGCAACCTGGAGCCGCCCGCCGGTTCGGCCGGCTCGGTCACCGAGAAGCAGGCCGACGGCACGACGAAGACCATCCCGGCCGGAGGCGTCGAGTACCTCGCGACCGCGCTGCGCACCGCGCGCCAGGGCCACCCGTACTCCGTCACCGCGGCCGGCGGCGACATGGTCGGCGCGAGCCCGCTGCTGTCCGGTCTCTTCCACGACGAGCCCGCCATCGAGGCGCTCAACGGACTCGGCCTCGACGTGAGCGCGGTCGGCAACCACGAGTTCGACGAGGGCGCCACCGAGCTGGGCCGCCTCCAGAACGGCGGCTGCCACCCGGTCGACGGCTGCTACGAGGCCGGCAAGACCTTCGAGGGCGCCGACTTCCCGTACCTCGCGGCCAACGTGACCGACGAGAAGACCGGCAAGCCGGTCCTCAGGCCGTACACGGTGTGGAAGAAGAACGGCGTCAAAATCGGCTTCATCGGAGTGACCCTGGAGGGCACCCCGGACATCGTCACGGCCAACGGCGTCAAGGGCCTGGAGTTCCACGACGAGACGGCGACGGTCAACAAGTACGCCGAGGAGCTCGACCGCCAGGGCGTCCGGTCCATCGTCGCGCTGATCCACGAGGGCGGCGCGCCCGCCTCCACCGCGTACAACTACGACTGCGACAGCCCCGGCGCGGGTGACGGCATCTCCGGGCCGATCGTCGACATCGCCAAGGGCATCACGCCGAAGGTCGACGCGCTGGTCACGGGCCACACCCACCAGGCGTACGTCTGCACCGTCCCGGACCCGGCGGGCAAGCCGCGCATGGTCACCTCGGCCTCGTCGTTCGGCAAGGTGTACACGGACACGACCCTCACCTACGACCGCCGCACCAAGGACATCGTCCGTACGTCGGTGAAGTCCGTGACGTCGGAGAACCACGTCGTCCACCGCGACCAGGCCAGGGCCACCGACATGACGGCCCTGATCGCCCGCTGGAACACCCTCGCGGCGCCGGTCGCCGGCCGGCCGCAGGGCTTCATCTCCGCCGACATCAACGGCCGCGGCTCCACCGCCCCGAGAAGCCGCTCGGCAACCTGATCGCCGACGCGCAGCTGGAGGGTCTGGCCCCGGCGGACAAGGGCGGGGCGCAGGTCGCCTTCATGAACCCGGGCGGTATCCGCTCGGACCTCGTGTACGCCGCGTCCGGCAGTGAGGGCGACGGTGTGGTGACGTACGGCGAGGCGTTCACCGTGCAGCCGTTCACCAACATGATGAACGTCGTCGACCTGACCGGTGCGCGGCTCATCGCCGCGCTCCAGCAGCAGGTCAGCGGCTCCAACGAAGCGTCCCCGAAGATCCTCCAGGTGTCCCAGGGCCTCACCTACACCCTGGACATGACCAAGTCGGGCGCGGCCCGCCTGGTCGTCGGCAGTGTCCGGCTGAACGGCGTGGCCATCGACCCGGCCGCCTCCTACCGCGTCGCGATGAACGAGTTCCTCGCGGGCGGCGGCGACGGCTTCCCGGCCCTCGGCCAGGGCACGAACAAGCTGGTCGGCGCCTCCGACCTGGACCTGTTCAACGCCTATCTGGCGGCGCACTCCTCGCCCGCCGCACCGCTGGCCCCGCCGGCCACAAACCGGATCACGATCATCAAGTAAGCCCCGCGTACGGGGGCGGCTGGCCGGACGGCCCGCCGCCCCCGTCGTCGTCTCCGTCGACGCCTGCGAAGGCGCGCTCACTGCCCGGTGGCGGCTGCGGGGCGCCCGGCAGACGGATCGCCGCCTCCGTGCCCCCGCCGTCCGCCGGGCGCAGCGTGATCTCGCCGCCCGCCTGCTGGACCGTGCGCGCCACGATGGAGAGACCGAGGCCCGAGCCGGGGAGCTGGCGGGCCGAGGGGGAGCGCCAGAAGCGCTCGAAGACGTGCGGCAGCTCCTCGGCCGGGATGCCGGGGCCGTGGTCCCGGACGGTCAGCTCGCCCCGGTGCAGGGTGACGTCGACGGTGCCGCCGGGCGGGCTGAACTTGACCGCGTTGTCCAGGACGTTGACGACCGCCCGCTCCAGCGCGCCGGGCTCCGCCCGTACGTACCAGGGGGCCAGTTCCTCCGTGATCCTCAGCTCGGGTCCGCGCAGTCCGGCCCGTCGCAGCGCGGTACGGGTGATGTCGTGCAGCGCGACCACCTGGAGGGGTCCGGGCTGGGCGGCGTCGGGGCGGGCCAGCTCCTGGAGGTCGCCGATGAGGGAGGCCAGCTCGGTCATCTGCGCCTTGACCGAGGTCATCAGCGCCCTGCGGTCGTCGGTCGGGATGGCCCGGCCGGTCTCGTCGCTGCGCACCAGCAGCTCGATGTTGGTGCGGAGCGAGGTGAGCGGGGTGCGCAGCTCGTGCCCGGCGTCCGCGATGAGCTGCGACTGGCGGTCGCGCGAGGTGGCCAGCGAGGCGGTCATGGAGTTGAAGGACCGGGAGAGCCGCGCGATCTCGTCCTCGCCCTCGACCGGGATGCGGACGGTGAGGTCCTCGGTGCGGGCGACGTGTTCGACGGCCTCGGTGAGTTCGTCGACCGGCCGCAGGCCGGACCTGGCGATCCAGAGTCCCGCGGCGCCCGCGCCGATGACGCCGACGCCGGAGACGAGCAGGAGGACCCAGGCGAGGGAGGAGAGGGGGTTGTCGACCTCGCTCACGGGACGGGCGACGGAGACGGCGAGGGTGTTGACGGCGGCGGGCCCCGGCCCGGCCAGCCGGATCGGGTACGTGTAGACCCGCAGGTCCCGGCCGTCCCTGTCGGTGACCGTGTGCAGCACGCTCTCCCTCTCCCCGCCGGCCACCGCCAGGTCCTCCGCGGTGGTGGGGAACGCGGCGGTCAGCGGCGGGGCCGCACAGGGTTCACCGGTGGTCGCGATGATCTGCACACGGTAGGAGGTGGGGGAGGTCGGCGGCCTGGCGGCGGTGCCCGCGCAGGCGTTCAGCAGGCCCTGTACGTACGTCTTGTCGATCGCCGTCGAATTGCGCAGCGAGTCGTCCAGCTGCCGTTCCAGCTGCGCCTTCGTCACGAACCAGCAGGCCGCCGCGACCGCCGCGACGGCCACCGCGACCGCGGTGGCGACCAGCAGCGCGAGGCGCGAACGCAGCGGCAGCGCGCGGATGCGGCGCAGGGGGCCTCTCACCCCTCCCCACCCCCCGGCCGCAGGGCGTATCCCACACCCCGGACCGTGTGGACGAGACGCGGTTCGCCGCCCGCCTCCGTCTTGCGGCGCAGGTACATCACGTACACGTCCAGGGAGTTGGAGCTCGGCTCGAAGTCGAAGCCCCAGACCGCCTTGAGGATCTGCTCGCGGGTGAGGACCTGGCGCGGGTGGGCCAGGAACATCTCCAGGAGCGTGAACTCCGTACGGGTCAGCTCGACGCGACGGGTGCCGCGCGTGACCTCGCGGGTGGTCAGGTCCATCCGCAGGTCGGCGAAGGCCAGCACGTCGTGGTCGGGGAGGCCGCCGCCCTGCCGCGCCGCGTACGAGCTGCGGCGCAGCAGGGCGCGGATACGGGCGAACAGCTCGTCCAGCTCGAAGGGCTTCACCAGGTAGTCGTCGGCGCCCGCGTCGAGGCCGGTGACCCGGTCCCCGACGGTGTCGCGGGCGGTGAGCATCAGGATGGGCGTGGTGGCTCCGGTGGACCGGATGCGGCGGGCGGCGGTGAGGCCGTCCATGCGCGGCATCTGGATGTCCAGGACGATCAGGTCGGGGGCGTACGCCTCGGCTCTGGCGAGGGCGTCGTACCCGTCGACGGCGACCTCGGTGCCGTATCCCTCGAACGCGAGACTGCGTTGCAGGGCCTCACGCACGGCGGGCTCGTCGTCGACGATCAGGATGCGCTGCGGATCGTCTTCGGCGGGGCTCATCGCTGGTCGTCCTCTTCTCGTTCCTGACTCGTCGGGGTGCTGTCAGCCTCGCACGGCCGTGGTGCTTAGGCGTGCGGCGCGTCCGGCGCGGTGGAGCCGGTCAGGAGGCGTCGCCCGCCCGCAGGGTGTCCAGGCCGGCCTTGACCGTGTCGACGGGGATGGCGAAGCCCAGGCCCACGCTGCCCGCCGCCGAACTGGCCGAGGAGCCCGCCGAACTGGGTGAGTACATGGCTGAGTTGATGCCGATGATCTCGCCTTTCATGTTGATCAGCGCGCCGCCGGAGTTGCCGGGGTTGAGCGAGGCGTCGGTCTGGATCGCCTTGTAGGTGGTTTTGGAGGTGCCCGTCTCTCCGTTGAACCGCTGCCCGCCGAACTCGAACGGCCAGTCCCCGCCGCCCTGTTGTTGCCGGCCCTGGGTCTGGCCCTGGTCGGGGGTCTTGGTGACGGTCACGTCGCGGTCGAGTGCGGAGACGATGCCGCTGGTCACGGTGCCGGTCAGGCCCTCGGGGGAGCCGATCGCCACGACCTGGTCGCCGACCTTCACCTCGGAGGAGTCGCCGAGCGAGGCCGTCTTCAGTCCGCTCGCGCCCTGGAGCCTGATGAGCGCGAGGTCCTTGGCGGCGTCGGTGCCGACGACGTCGGCGGTGTACTTCCTGCCGGTGCTCAGCGTGACCTCGATCTCGGAGGCGCCGGAGATGACGTGGTTGTTGGTGATGATCTCGCCGTCCGGCGTGATGACGACCCCGGAGCCCGTGGACCGCCCGGCCGTCGACGTCGCGCCGATCTCGACGATCGTGGGCGCCACGGCGCTCGCCACACCGGAGACGGTGCCGGCGTCGCTCCGCGAGACGGTCGTGCCCTGCACGACGCCCCCGGAGCCGGAGCCGTTCGTGCCGCCGTCGGCCAACTCCCCGATCAGGGTCGCGGTGCCGCCGCCGACCACCGACGCCGCGATCGCCACGGCCGCCAGCAGCGCGACCGGGCGCCTGGCGCGGCGTGCGGGCCTCGGGGGCGCGGGCTCGTACGGGGGCGGCGGCGGGTAGGCCGCCGCGCCGGGGGTTCCGTAGGAGGCGTACGTCGGGTACTCGCCGCTCGGGCGGTGGCTCTCAGTCATGTACACGAGCGTGTCCGGCGAACATGAGAAGCGGCTGAGGGTGTGCTGAGAAGCCGCGCAGAACCCTGTATGCCCCGGACAAGGCAGCCGCGGCAGGGGTTACGGAACGAAAGCCGGAGCCGGGGACTCTCCGCAGCCGCAGGAGCGCCGGACCACCAGGGCGGAGGGGAACTGCTTCAGCCGCTCCCGGCGCGAGCCCGCCACCCGCAGCGAGTCGTCGAGGACCAGGTCCACCGCCGCCCGCGCCATCGCCGGACGGTCCGAGGAGACGGTCGTCAGCGGGGGATCGGTGAGCGCGGCCTCCTTCACGTCGTCGAAGCCCGCCACCGCCAGCTCGCCCGGCACGTCGATCCGCAGCTCGCGCGCCGCCCGCAGCACACCGATGGCCTGGTCGTCCGTGGAGCAGAAGATGGCCGGGGGCCTGTCGGGGCCCGCCAGCAGCCGCAGGGCCGCCTGGTAGGCGTCGTAACGGTTGTACGGGGCCTGGAAGAGCCGGCCGTCCGTGGACCGGCCGGACTCGTGCATCGCCCGGCGCCAGCCCTCGACGTGGTCCGCGACGGGGTCGCCGACCGCGGGGGTCTGCTCGGTGCCGCCGAGGCACGCCACGTAGGCGTTGCCGTGTTCCAGCAGGTGGCGGGTGGCGAGCTGGGCGCCGCCGACGTCGTCGGTGACGACCGCGACGTCGTCGATCGCCTCGGGCCGCTCGTGCAGCAGCACCACCCGGGCGTCCCACGCCTCGATCTCGGCGGCGGCCCGCTCGCTGGGGCCCTGGCTGACCAGGATCAGCCCGGAGACCCGCATGCCGAGGAACGCCCGCAGGTAGTGGACCTCACGCTCGTCCCGGTAGTCGGAGTTGCCGACGAGGACCATCTTCCCGCGTTCGGACGCGGCCTGTTCGACCGCGTGCGCCATCTCCGCGAAGAACGGCTGCCGGGCGTCCGGCACGATCATGCCTATCAGGTCGGTCCGCCGCGAGGCCATCGCCTGGGCGACCCGGTCGGGCCGGTAACCCAGCTCCTTGATCGCGGCGAGGACCCGCTCGCGCGTGGCCGGGGCCACCGGCCTGGGTCCGTTGTTGATGACGTAACTGACGACCGCGGTCGACGTCCCCGCCAGTCTCGCCACATCGTCCCGCGTCACCTTGGCCACGCGCGGCAGTCTACGCGGATGGACCTACCTGGCGGCAGGCCGGACCGGCGCTTCTTCGGTGACCTCGGAATCCTCCGGCTGCTCCGAACGGGTTACGGGTTCCGGGGTGCTCCGCGTCACCGTCCGGGCCCTGGTCTCGTCGGCCGCGGCGCGCTCGGCCTTCTCCGGCTTCTCCGGTGCGACGAAGCGGTAGCCGACGTTGCGGACCGTCCCGATCAGCGACTCGTGCTCGGGGCCGAGCTTGGCGCGCAGCCGCCGGACGTGGACGTCGACCGTGCGGGTACCGCCGAAGTAGTCGTATCCCCAGACCTCCTGGAGCAGCTGGGCGCGGGTGAAGACCCGGCCGGGGTGCTGTGCGAGGTACTTGAGCAGTTCGAATTCCTTGAAGGTCAGGTCGAGGACCCGCCCCTTCAGCTTCGCGCTGTACGTCGCCTCGTCCACCGAGAGATCACCGTTACGGATCTCCATCGGGGAGTCGTCGGAGACGATCTGCTGACGTCCGGTGGCGAGCCGCAGCCGGGCCTCGACCTCGGCGGGGCCCGCGGTGTCCAGCAGGACGTCGTCGATGCCCCAGTCCGCGGTGACGGCCGCGAGGCCGCCCTCCGTCACGACGAGTAGCAGCGGACAGCCGGGCCCGGTGGACCGCAGCAGCTGGCAGAGCGAGCGCACCTGTGGCAGGTCGCGGCGGCCGTCGATCAGGATGACGTCGGCACCGGGGGTGTCGACGAGAGCCGGTCCTTCGGCGGGGGCGACCCGCACGCTGTGGAGCAGCAGACCGAGGGCGGGGAGCACCTCCGTCGACGGTTGAAGCGCGTTGGTCAGAAGCAGCAGTGAACTCATCGCCGTCCACCTGTCTGGATCATCGGTCGATCGTGCACGGTTCGCTCGCCCATTACGTCGGTCCTCCTCGTTCCCTGCGAGAGGGGCACTCCCGGGTCGGACCCGGGGGAGTAGTGCGGCAACAACTGGTACGGCCCCGCGCCCTGGGGCCGCTGAGCTTGTTGAAACGTCTCCGTAACAACGTGTGGAAAGCACAAAAGGACCCGGGGGCTGCGTTGCCCGAGTCCTCTTCGAAGGAGAATAACCCACATGTGTTCCGTCGCAGAGGGTTGGTTTCCGGGTTCTTCTGTTCGCTTGATCACGCGGGCGCCCCAGCGCACCACGTTGCGCACGGATGACGGGACCTGGATCGAGGCGGTGTACGAACCGTGTACGGCGGGTGCCGGGGCCCCGGCGCGCGGGGCGGTCGCCGGGACGGTGATCGTCGTCGCGCACGGTTTCACCGGCTCGGCCGACCGGCCGGCGGTGCGCCGGGCCGCGCGGGCGTTCGCGCAGCGTGCGGCCGTGATCACGTTCTCCTTCCGGGGGCACGGGAGGTCCGGCGGGGTGTCGACCGTGGGTGACCGCGAGGTCCGGGATGTGGCGGCCGTCGTGGCGTGGGCGCGTGCGCTGGGGCACGAGCGGGTCGTCACGGTCGGCTTCTCCATGGGCGGCTCCGTGGTGCTGCGGCATGCCGCGCTGTATACGGAGCGGAGGCGGGCGGCGGGCCCGGAACCCGTGGGGGAGAACACGGCGTACACCGGGCGCACGGGGGCGCACTCAACAGCGCACTCGGACGCGGTGGTCGCCGTGAGCGCTCCCGCGCGCTGGTACTACCGGGGCACGGCTCCTATGCGGCGGCTGCACTGGGTCGTCACGCGTCCGGCGGGCCGGTTCGTCGGCCGCTACGGTCTCGGCACCCGGATCGGCCGCGAGGAGTGGGACCCGGTACCGCTCTCCCCGGTCGCCGCCGTCCCGCTGATCGCCCCGGCCCCGCTGCTGATCGTGCACGGCGACCGGGACCCGTACTTCCCGCTCGACCACCCCAGGATGCTGGCCGAGGCCGCCGGGGACGGCGCCGAACTGTGGCTGGAGCGCGGTATGGGGCATGCGGAGAACGCGGCCGACGAGAGCTTGCTCACGCGCATCGCCGACTGGACGGCCGCTGTGACCGATGATGGACAACCGACGGACGACGAGAGGGGTGGAGCCATGGCAGCGGGAACGATCCGCTACTGGGCCGCGGCCAAGGCGGCCGCGGGCACCGCGGAGGAACCGTACGCGGCGACGACGCTCGCCGAGGCGCTCGAAGCGGTGCGCGAACGGCACCCGGGCGAGCTGACCCGCGTACTGCGAAGGTGTTCGTTCCTCATCGACGGTGACCCCGTCGGGACCCGTGGCCATGAGACCGTACGGCTTGCCGAGGGCGGCACGGTCGAGGTGCTCCCGCCGTTCGCAGGAGGGTGAACCGCAGACCATGAGCAGCAGCGATCAGCAGTATCCGTACGGTCAGCAGTACGCGTACGGGGACGGGCACCCCGGCGGGCGGCAGCAGCCTCCGCAGCCGCCCGCCGACGAGTACGCGGGGCAGCCGTACGCCGATCCGTACGCGGGGCAGCCCTACCCGGACCAGCAGCCCTACCCGGACCAGCCCCGCGCCGCGCCGTACCCGGACCCGGCCCAGGCGCGGTCCCAGCAGACCGGCGGTGAACCCGCCGCGTACGACCCGCGGTCGGCGTGGCCGACGCACCAGGCCCCCCAGGCGCAGCCGACCCACCAGACGTGGCAGGGCCAGACCTGGGACACGCGGTACCAGCCGACCGTGGACCAGCAGTCGCACCAGCAGTCCCCCGTGTACCAGGAGCCTCCGGGGCACCCGGGTCAGGCTCCGTGGCAGGGCGGGCCGGGCTCCTACCCCCTGCCTCCCGAGGTGCCGGCCGCCCGGGCGGCGGTGCCGGACGGCGTCGCCGGGGCGCCGGAAGCCGCCGCCCCCAGGCCACCCGCCCCCGTGGGCGGCGCCCGGCTCACCGCTGCCCAGCGCGCCCGCGCCGAGGGCCGCTCGCCGGTCATCGCGCCGGGCATGCAGCCGGCCGGCATCACCGCGGTCCTCGGCCTCCTGCTCGCGCTCGGCGCGGCGGCCGGTCCGTACGCGCTGGCCGTTCCGCTCGTCCTGCTCCAAGCGGTGACGGCCGCGGGCTGGTTCAGGCTCAACGGCATGTGGCCCGCCCGCCAGGGCATCGCGCTCGCCTTCCTGGGCGGCGTCGCCGCCGATGTCGCGCTGCTCGCCGCGGGCCGCGAGAACGCCGCGGCGGCGCTCCTCGGCACGCTCGGCGTCTGGGTGCTGCTCACCGTCGTCCTCCAACTGCGCAGCCACGCGGGCGCCGACGAGCGGATGTACGGGCTGATGGCCACCGTCGTGTCGGCGGCGCTCGCCGTCCTCGCGGCCGGACACCTGGCGGCGGTCCCCGACGCGGTGACCGTGGGCGGTGTCGCCGTGGCCGCCGCCGTGCTCGCCAGGGCGCTGCCCCTGCCGGGCGCCGCCTCGGTCGTCGTGGCCCTGCTCGCGGCCGCCGGCGCGGGCGTCGCCATGGGGGGCTTCACCGACTTCGGTTCCAGGGCGGCGTTCCTCGGGCTCGCCGCCGGGGCGTGCGCGCTGGTCGGGCTGCGGGTGGCGAGCTACGACTACCCGTCGCGGTTCGTGCACATGACCGCCGGGGTGGCGCTGCCGCTCACCGTCGCGGCTCCGGCCGTCTACCTGATCGGCCGAGCGATCGCCTGACGTACTGCTCCCGCCCCCGGCCCAGTAGGCTCACGCGCACCGGGTGTCCGAGCCCGGGTGGGGGAGGGACAGGCATGCGTGCACTGCGGATACTGCTGGTCGTCGCGGTGGTTCTGGCGGGCGTCTTCGTCGCTGTCGACCGCGCCGCGGTGTACTTCGCCGAGTCCGAGGCGGAGGGCCGGGTACGGCTCAGCGGAGTGGAAGCGGGTTCCACGGAGGTCTCGATCAAGGGCTTCCCGTTCCTGACCCAGGTGGCCGGATCGGAGCTCGGCCGGGTCGACGTCAAGCTGACCGGCATCCAGGCGAACGCCGCGGGCCGCACCCTCCGGATCAGTGAGATCAGGGCCGAGCTGCACCAGATCGTCCTGGGCGAGGGGTACACCAGCGCGACGGCCTCCCGTGCCGCGGGCACGGCCGTCGTCTCGTACGGCGACCTCACCGAGGCGGCCGACGACGGCGTCACCGTGGCCTACGGCGGCGACGGCAAGGTGAAGGTCACCGGCGGGATCAGTGTCCTCGGGCGGACCCTCTCGCGCAGTGTGCTGTCCACCGTCACGCTGGCCGGGGACACCGTCCGGGTGCGCGCGGACGAGGTCCCGGGCGAGGGCATCCCCGGCCTGGAGGGCCTGGTGCGCCGGCGCACGGACTTCGAGCGCCGGGTCGGCGGTCTGCCGGAGGGGCTGGAGCTGAAGAGGATCGAGGTCACCGAGAGGGGCCTGGAGATCTCGGTGACGGGTACGGACGTCGCGCTCGCCGGCTAGGGGTCTCCGGTGCGCCGCCCGTCCCATAAGGGGACAGGGCGGGTCATACTTCCTCTCATCCACATGATGAGACGCCTCTGTCCGGCCCTCGACTGGTCCTCGGCAGCGGACCTCCCGGTGGCGGCCCGGAATCGCGGGGGGCGCGCGCCCGTCTCGCATCGCGGACGATCGTGTCTCATCATGCGACACGACGGTGACATCTCCGCCCGTACCTCCCTACGATCGGACGCATGAAGCGACAGGCGGATCTCACGAAGCGGCGGGCAGTAGACCTGTGCCGCGTCGCCGCCATGCTCTGTCGCACCTTCTGAGCGGGATCGCCTTCCGTTTCCCCCGGCCCTTCGACCGTGTGTCAGGGCCGCCCCCCGTGCCTCGTACACGCACCGCCTCCGCGCAGCCGCGTCGTACGCCCGCACATCGCACCACCCCGCCGCAGACTGCCCCGGAGGAGAACCACATGAGCCGCGCAGACGTACTGGTAGACGCCGACTGGGTCGAGGCCCACATCGACGACCCGAAGGTCGCCATCGTCGAGGTCGACGAGGACACCTCGGCGTACGAGAAGAACCACATCAAGAACGCGATCCGGATCGACTGGACCAAGGACCTCCAGGACCCGGTACGCCGTGACTTCATCGACCAGGCCGGCTTCGAGAAGCTCCTGTCCGACAAGGGCATCGGCAACGACACCACGGTCGTCCTCTACGGCGGCAACAACAACTGGTTCGCGTCCTACGCCTTCTGGTACTTCAAGCTCTACGGCCACCAGGACGTCAAGCTCCTCGACGGCGGCCGCAAGAAGTGGGAGCTCGACTCCCGCGACCTCGTCGACGGCGACCAGATCCCGTCCCGCCCGGCCACCACGTACAAGGCCAAGCCCCAGGACGAGTCGATCCGCGCCTACCGCGACGACGTCGTGAAGGCGATCGGCAGCCAGAACCTGGTCGACGTGCGCTCGCCCGACGAGTTCAGCGGCAAGCTGCTCGCCCCGGCGCACCTCCCGCAGGAGCAGTCGCAGCGCCCCGGCCACGTGCCGAGCGCCCGCAACATCCCGTGGTCGAAGAACGCCAACGACGACGGCACCTTCAAGTCGGACGACGAGCTCAAGGCCCTCTACGAGGCCGAGCAGGTCGACCTGTCGAAGGACACCATCGCGTACTGCCGCATCGGTGAGCGCTCCGCGCTGACCTGGTTCGTGCTGCACGAGCTGCTCGGACAGGAGAACGTCAAGAACTACGACGGTTCGTGGACCGAGTACGGCTCGCTCGTGGGTGTGCCGATCGAGCTCGGCGCCAACAAGTAGGCCCGCGGACCACCGACCAGCACGACACCCCAGCAGAAGGACGAAACACCATGTGTGGAGCACAGGCCGGCGGCCCCGACGCCTCGACGATCAAGCCCGGTGAGACCACCATCCAGGGCAGCGTGACCCGCGACGGCGAGCCCGTCACCGGTTACGTGCGCCTGCTGGACTCGACCGGCGAGTTCACCGCCGAGGTCCCGACCTCGGCGACGGGACAGTTCCGCTTCTACGCGGCCGAGGGCACCTGGACGCTCCGCGCCCTCGTTCCCGGCGGCAGCGCGGACCGCACGGTCGTCGCGCGGACCGGTGGTCTCTCCGAGGTCGCCATCGCTGTGTGACCCGTAGCGCATGACCGGCCGGAGGGCCGCACCCCAGGGGGTTGGACGCCACCTGAGCAGGGGTGCGGCCCTTCGCGCCGTCCAGGCCGTCCGGTCGGCCCCGTCCTAGTATTGAGCTATGTACGCACGGCGCCGCCGCGCCTACTTCCTCCTGATGGGCGGATGCGTCGTCCTCTTCGTCTCCGCCTGGGCGCTGGTGCGCCCGTGGTCGGTGCCGGTCGCCGTGGGGATGTGTGTCGTGGCGATGGTCATCCCGCCGGTCGCGGCGATGGTCGCCAACCGGCGGGGCCCGGATGACCGCTGGTGGGACGATCCCTCGGGTGACCCGGGGTCCGACGAGTGGTGGGACGAGCTCGACGGCAGGCGCCGCCGCCCGTAGGCAGGCCCTCAGTACACGAGGGCCTGGACGCCGTCCGCCATGATCTCCTGCACGAAGACCTGCGCGCCCGCGATCCGGACGCCTTCCAGGACGTCCTGCTCGCCGATGCCGCGCCGCGCCGCGCACTGCGTGCACAGGGTGATCAGACCGCCCGCCCGGACGGTCTCGACCAGGTCGGGCAGCGGAGCGGAGTGCGGCAGTTCGAACGCGGCGGCGCGGTCCGGCAGGGCGAACCAGGCGGACTCGCCGGTCAGCCAGAGCGAGACCTCCACACCGCTGGCGACGGCGACGGCCGCCACGGTGAACGCCTGTGAGCAGCGCTCGGGGGAGTCGGCTCCTGCGGTCACCTTGATCACGAGCTTCTTCGGCATAGGCCGCACTGTAATCGGCGCCCGTGCGACCTCCCCGGGAACCCGGGGGAACCGCTGCCCGGCCGAGGACCTGGACGAGAAGGCCGGCCACCGACCCATTAGGCTGGGCCCGGCCCCGTACTGCGGCCGCATCGTTCGTCCCGAGGAGCTCCCGTGCTTGAGGCATTCTTCTCCGCCCTGCTGATCCTGGTCTGCGTCGGCGTGCTGGCCTTCACCGGTCTGACCGTGAAGAAGCTCTACCAGGGCCAGCGCTGACCCTCGCCGAACACCGCCCCTCCCTCACAGATGGTCTGAGCCGCTCATGATCGAGATTCCGTCCGACCTCCATCCGGACCTGGTCCCGCTGGTCTTCCTCCTCGGCAACTGGGCGGGCGCGGGCGTGTCCGACTTCCCCGGCGCCGAGAAGTGCAACTTCGGCCAGGAAGTCTCGTTCACCCACGACGGCCGGGACTTCATCGAGTACGTCTCGCACTCCTGGGTGCTGGACGAGGACGGCGAGAAGGTCCGCCCGCTGGAGACCGAGTCCGGTTACTGGCGTGTCGACAAGGACCGCAAGGTCGAGGTCGTCATGGTCCGTGACCAGGGCGTCGTCGAGATCTGGTACGGCACGCTCGCGGACAAGAAGCCGCAGATCGACCTGGTCACCGACGCGGTGGCCCGTACCGCGGCCTCCGGCCCGTACAGCGGTGGCAAGCGGCTCTACGGCTATGTGAACAGCGACCTGATGTGGGTCGGCGAGAAGGCCACTCCCGACGTCGAGCTGCGCCCCTACATGTCGGCGCACCTGAAGAAGGTCGTCACCCCGAGGAGGTCGCCGAGATGGCGAAGAGCCTCGGTGACATGCCGGACGACGGCATCGCGTTCTTCAGGTAGGAGCTCCCGCCGGGCAGCGGACTTGGGGCCGGTACCCGGCGGACGCCTACACTGGGCCTGTGGTGAGCACCGACTGGAAGACGGATCTTCGGCAGCGTGGCTACCGGCTGACGCCCCAGCGCCAGCTTGTCCTGGAGGCGGTCGACGCGCTGGAACACGCCACGCCCGACGAGATCCTCTCCCAGGTGCGCAGGACCGCGTCCGGTGTGAACATCTCCACCGTCTACCGGACCCTGGAGCTCCTGGAGGAGCTCGGTCTGGTCAGCCACGCCCATCTGGGCCACGGCGCTCCGACGTACCACCTGGCGGACCGCCACCACCACATCCACCTGGTCTGCCGGGACTGCGGGAACGTCATCGAGGCCGATGTCGGTGTGGTCGACGACTTCACGGCCAAGCTCCGGGACACGTTCGGCTTCGAGACGGACATGAAGCACTTCGCGATCTTCGGCCGCTGCGCGGACTGCGCGGCGAAGGCCGGTCCTGAGCCGGACCCCGCCGGAGCCTGAGGCCAACCGGGCCCCGGGGCGGGGGTTTGCCCCCTGGCCGTAGGCTGGGCGCATGAAGAGCCCCTTGCTGTCCCTGCCCGGCGCCGTCCCCGCCGAAGGCCGCGACGAAGGTGTCGCCGGGCACTACGGCGACCTGTTCCGCGAGCAGCGCGCCCTCGCCGGCGGCTCCGGCCTCGTCGACCTGTCGCACCGGGGAATCGTCACCGTCACCGGCGACGACCGGCTGGCCTGGCTGCACCTGCTGCTGACCCAGCACGTCACCGACCTCGTACCCGGCCAGGCCACCGAGGCGCTGATCCTCTCGGCCAACGGGCACATCGAGTACGCCCTCTATCTCGTCGACGACGGCGACACGGTGTGGATGCACGTCGAGCCGGACACACAGGGCGAGCTCATCGCCTATCTGGAGTCGATGAAGTTCTTCTACCGGGTCGAGGTCCGCGACCGCACCGACAGCTTCGCCGTCGTGCACCTGCCTGCCGGTTCCATCGCCGAGGCGCCCGACGGCGTGGCCGTACGGGAGACGCCGCACGGCCGCGACCTGTTCCTGCCGCGCGCCGGCCTGGAGGAGTACGCCGCCGCGCACGGCCCGGTGGCCGGAATCCTCGCGTACGAGGCGCTGCGCGTGGAGACCCACCGCCCACGCCTCGGTTTCGAGACCGACCACCGCACCATCCCGCACGAGCTGGGCTGGATCGGCACGGCCGTCCACCTCCACAAGGGCTGCTACCGGGGCCAGGAGACGGTCGCGCGCGTCCACAACCTGGGGAAGCCGCCGCGCAGGCTCGTCTTCCTGCACCTGGACGGCAGCGAGGTGCTGCTGCCCGGTCACGGAACGCCGGTGCGGCTGGCGGCGGACGGGCCCGAGGGCCGTCAGCTCGGCTTCATCACGACGTCGGCCCGCCACCACGAGCTGGGCCCGATCGCGCTGGCCCTGGTGAAGCGGAACGTGGCCGTGGACGCGGAACTGATGGCCGGGGACACGGCCGCCGCCCAGGAGACGGTCGTCGAGCCCTAGTCAGGCCGTAGATCTGCTGCGCGCCGGTGTCCACCGGCGCCGCTACACCTCGATCAGTACGGTGAACGGGCCGTGGTTCGTGAGCGAGACGCGCATGTCCGCTCCGAACCGGCCCGTCTCCACCTGCGCTCCGAGGGCCCGCAGCCGCGCCACCACCTCCTCGACCAGCGGCTCGGCCACCTCCCCGGGCGCGGCGGCGTTCCAGGTGGGCCTGCGGCCCTTCCTCGCGTCCCCGTAGAGGGTGAACTGCGAAATGACCAGAATCGGCGCATTCACATCGGAGCAGGACTTCTCGCCGTCCAGAATGCGCACGGTCCAGAGCTTTCGGGCGAGTTGTGCCGCCTTCTCCGGAGTGTCCTCATGGGTGACTCCCACCAGTACGCACAAGCCCTCGCCCATGATCTCGCCGACCACGGCGGACCCCGCGGGGCCGTCCGTACCGTCGGCCACGGTGACGGACGCGCCGTCCACTCTCTGCACCACTGCACGCATACAGACCAACCTATCTTGGGCTGAACGGGTACAGAGCACCTGCGTGGGAAGCGTGCGGGGTGGCACCATGCACGTGCCGGTGTGCCGACGCACCGGTCGAGGGGACGGAACAGCATGAGTGAATATGGAGCCGGGCAGTCACCCGGTGCCGTACCGACGACCCGTACCGGCATCATGCGGCCACCCGTACAGCGGACCGGTGTCCCGCAAGGGCCGGGACAGCAGGGCGCGGTCCATGGGGCGGGCCCCACACCCCCGCCCCGGCCTGTTTCCGTACCCGAGCAGTCCGTCGTGCCGGGGGTCGGGGAAGGGCTGTCCGCGGTGCGGGCCTCGCCCGAGTTCCGCGGCCTGCGCCTGCCCGAACTCCGTACGCTGCGCAAGAACGCGCAGCGCGACGAGGCCGACCTCAGTTACGTACGGAGGCTGGTCCAGGGCCGTATCGACATCCTCAGGGCGGAGCTGGCCCGTCGCCGCGCCCCGGAGACCCCGGTCGTCGACCGGCTCTCGGAGATCCTCGCCGACGCCCCCTCCCTGCACCGGACCTCCGCACGGCACGTCACCCTCACCACGCCGCGCAGCGACGAGTACCGTCAACTGGCCGCGGAGACGCTCGCCGACGTCGAGCTGTCCGACCTCGACGCCCGGACGGACGACGAGCTGCACACCGCGATGGGGCGGCTCGTCCGCTACGAGCAGCAGGTCTCCCGGCGCCGTCACCGCCTCCAGCGCTCCGCCGACGAGTGCAGCGCGGAGATCGCGCGCAGGTACCGTGACGGGGAAGCCCAAGTAGACGACCTGCTCGCCTGAGGCAACCCTTCCGGGGGCGGGTCACCCGCCCGTTCCCCGGAAGGCCACCATGACCTCCAGCGCCACCCCTTCTTCCGCCATGACCGCCGCCCGGCCCGTCCTGGCCGAGGTCGTACGGTCCGGTTTCGTCGAGGGTCTCCACCGGGGGTCGCTCGTCGTGCTGGCCGCGGACGGCAGTGTGGAGTACGCCCTGGGGGACCCGGCGGCGCCGGTCTTCCCGCGCTCGTCCAACAAGCCGATGCAGGCGGCCGCGATCCTGCGGGCCGGACTCGATCTCGGCGGGGAGCGGCTGGCGCTGACCGCCGCGAGCCACTCGGGGAGGGCTTCCACCTCGATCTGGTACGCACGATGCTCGCCGAGCACGGACTGACGGCCGACGACCTCCAGACCCCGCCGGATCTGCCGCTGGACCCGGTCGAGGCCGAGTCGTACCTGGCCGCCGGGCAGGTCAGGGAGCGGCTCACGATGAACTGCTCAGGCAAGCACACGGCGATGCTCGCGGTCTGCGTACGCAACGGCTGGGACACGGCGAGCTACCTCGACCCGGCACACCCGCTCCAGCGGCTGGTGCACCAGGTGGTCGAGGAGGCGGCGGGCGAGCCGGTCGCCTCGGTCGGTACGGACGGCTGCGGGGCGCCGCTGATGGCGATCGGCCTGGTGGGCCTGGCGCGCGCCTTCCGGTCGTTCGTGCTCGCCGCGCCGGGGACGGCCGAGCGGCGGGTCGCGGACGCGATGCGGGCCCACCCGGAGTACGTCGCGGGGACGCGCCGCCCCGACACCTGGCTGATGCGGGAGGTGCCGGGCACGCTCTCCAAGATGGGTGCGGAGGCGGTCCAGGCGGTGGCTCTCGCGGACGGCAGGGCCCTGGCCTTCAAGATCGACGACGGTGCGACGCGGGCGCTCGGCCCGGTGCTGGCCCGCGTGTTGGAGCTGCTGGGCGTCGACGCCCCGGTGGTCTCCCGGATCGGCCGGGCACCGCTGCTGGGCGGCAGCGCCGAAGTGGGCGGCGTCCGCGCGGCGTTCTGACGGCGGGCGCCCCCGGGCGGAGCCTAAATCGCGCGACATCCCGGCGGGACTGTGCCTAGCGTGGGCCCATGAACCTGGAGCTCCGCACCGTTACCGAGTCCGGCTACCCGGAGTGGCTGCGGGCCGTGGGGACCGGCTTCCTGCGCGCGTCCGCGCCGGCGGAGGACGAGATCAAGGGACGTCTGGCACACACCGATCTGAGCCGGGTGCGCGGTGTCTTCGACGGCGGGCGGTGTGTGGCGACCTTCCGGTCGTTCGACCAGGAGCTGACCGTCGTCGGCGGTGCGCGGGTGCGGGCCGACGCGATCAGCGCGGTGACGGTGTCGCCCACGCACCGCCGCCGCGGGCTGCTCGGCCGGATGATGGCCGCGGATCTGGCTGCGGCCAAGGAGCGCGGCGACGTGGTCGCCACCCTGATCGCCGCGGAGTACCCGATCTACGGGCGGTTCGGCTTCGGCCCGGCGACGTGGACGACGGAGTGGGAGATCGACGTCCCACGCTCCGGCCTGGACCCGCGCCGTCCGGCCCTCACGGCCGAGGACGGCGGCCGGATCGATCTGGTGGAAGGCATGGAGGTGCGCATGTTCGGCCCCGGGCTCCATGACCGGCTGGCCGCGCGCACCCCCGGCGTGATCAGCCGCGACCGCCGCTGGTGGGAAGTGAACACGGGTGTCGGCGTGACGGCCGCCGACGGGTGGAGCGACCCGTTCTACGCTCTCTACCGCTCGGCGGATGGCGAGGTCGACGGGCTGGCCGTGTACCGGGCCGACGACAACTGGGGCGACGCCAAGCAGCCGCTGAACAAGGCGACGGTGAAGACCCTGATCGCGGCGACCCCGGCCGCCGAGCGGGCGCTGTGGCGGTTCGTCTGCTCGATCGACTGGATCACCACCGTCCGCTCGGGCCACCGCGCCCCCGACGACCTGCTGCCCCTCCTCCTGCCGGACCCGCGCGCGGCGCGCGTCGTGACGCAGGCGGACTGGCTGTGGGTGAGGCTCCTGGACGTCGTACGGGCGCTGGAGGCCCGTACCTACGCTGCCGAGGCCACCCTGGTCCTGGACGTCCGGGACGAGACGGGCCTCACCGCCGGCCGCTTCCGCCTCGACGCCTCCCCGGCCGGCGCCTCCTGCGTGCCGACCCGGGAGAGCGCCGATCTGACCTTGGACGTACGGGAGTTGGGGACGCTGTATCTCGGCGACGAATCGGTCATCCGGCTGATGGACCTCGGTCGGGTCGAGGAGAACCGGGCGGGAGCGGCGGCGACGGCCGACGCGGTGTTCCGTACGGGCCGCCGGGCGTGGTGCCCGGACGTCTTCTGAGGGCGGCGAGGGGCCCGAGGGGGAGAGGGAGGGGAGCGCCTTCGCCGCCTCCCGGGAGGCGGCGACCCTGACTCTCCCTCGGTCTGGCCTTACGTGTCGACGTACGCCACGTCGATCACCACCCCATCCGGCGCCGCGACCGGGTCGGGCCGCTCCGCCGCGACCAGGACCTCCGGTCCGCCGAACTCCTGGGCCAGTGCCACCCGCATACGGATCACGTTCCTTCCTGCCGGCGGCCGGCCGTTCCGGTGCCTCAGGCACCACCTTGGGACGTCAAGTCCACTTGAGGTCAAGGGCGTAGGGTAAGCGGTCATGAGCGGAGAGAAGTCCAGGTCCAAGGGGGCGGCGCACGCGCCGGCCGGTCTGCGTGCGCGCAAGAAGCGACTGACCTACCAGGCGGTCTCCGACGCGGCGATCGCGATGTTCCTCGAACGGGGCTTCGACAAGGTCTCGGTCGCGGAGGTGGCGGCCGCCGCCGACATCTCCAAACCCACACTGTTCCGGTACTTCCCGGCCAAGGAGGACCTCGCGCTGCACCGGTTCGCCGACCACGAGGACGAGGCCGCCCGGACCGTCGCGGCCCGCGCGGACGGCGAATCCCCGCTGGAGGCGCTGCACCGCCACTTCCTCACCGGGCTGGCCGGACGCGACCCGGTGACCGGCCTCTGCGACGCCCCGGAGGTCCTCGCCTTCCACCGCCTGCTGTACGGCACCCCGGCGCTGGTCGCGCGCCTCTACGCCTACCAGGGCCGCTCGGAGGCGGCGCTCGGCCGGGCCCTCGGCGGCGGGATCGCGGCCCGGCTCGCCGCGGGCCAGATCGTCGCCGTCCTGCGCATCCTGGCGGAGGAGAACTGGCGGCGGATCGACGCGGGAGAGAGCGCGGAGCAGGTGTACCCGGGCGCGGTGGAAGCCGCGGAACTGGCCTTCGTACAGCTGCGGGCGGGGCTGACGTAGGGATGGGCGTGCGCCTTGCCCTCCTGTGACTGAGCACGATGGTTGTCACCTGAGAGCCGTCCCGACCTCGCCCGCTCCGATGGCGTGAGCAGGGTTGTTGTCACTGAAAGTGCGACATTCTTGTCACCTTGAGATCGTTTGCGGTCTTGTTGTCACCACTACCGAAGATCGCCCACGTCGAATGCCTGGCTCCGCTTCCCTGGAGACGTGGCGGAGGTTCGAGGATCCGGCGGGGCACACACCCGGGTGGCTGACGACGTGGTGTACGAGCCCGTGTGGTCGCATTTGTGCCGGTGGGACGACCTACTCGTGCCGGTCTCCCTCGGCACGGGGCGTCAGGCGCTCGACTTGGACGAGGGGTGGACGCGGCGGTGGACGGCTACCTGGCGGTACGCCGGAGGTGAGGTCACCTGCGCGGTGGCCGATCTGGCGGCCGCTCCGGTCAGCGGGCTGGGGCCGATGCGGGGCTTCACCTGGCGGCGCGAGCAACGTCATCGTCCTGGGCTGGAGTACATGGTCAGCACCGGCCGCCTGCACGGTTTCGAAAGCCTGGAGGAAGCTGGGTTGCTGCTAGTTCTGGATTTTGCTGGTGATGTAGTCGAGGTCCTTTCGCAGCCGCTTCGGCTGAAGTTCCGTACCGCTGACGGATGGCGCAGGCATACCCCCGATTTCCTTGTCGTCAGTCGCCTGGGTACCTGGTTGATCGACGTCCGCCCCATTGATCTGATCGGTGACGGGGACCGGGAGTCCTTCGCCGCGGCGGCCGAGGCCGCATTGGCCTGCGGCTGGCACTACACGGTGGCTGCGCGGTGGAAGCCGTACGCGCTGATGGCGGTGGATGCGATGTCGGCCAGGCGCCGACCGCTCACAGACCCGCTGGGTGTCAGGCCGGGCCTGGTCGCCGGGGCCAGTGCGGCAATGACCTTCGGGGAGATCGCGGCGGGAAGCGCGTTCGCGCCGGTCGCGCGGGCTCATCTGCTGCACCTGCTGTGGCATCGCCGCGTCGGCATCGATCTGAGCCAGCCTCTCGGGGACCGGTCCACGGTCGTTCTCGGATCGGAGGCATGGTGAGTATTGCTCGCGCGCTGGACCTGTCCGTCGGTGCCGGGGTCGTGCTCGATGACGTCGAGTGGATCGTCGAGCGGCGTGAACCGCATCTCGGGCGAGTCCAGTTGATGGGACCCGACGGTTTAAGGCAGTGCCTGACGTTCCGGTTCCTGGCCAATCACCAGCACTGCCGTCCTTCGTCTCGGACATCGGCTTTGAGGGCGGACCGTGGTCGGCAGCCCGCTTCGGTGGGGGACTTGAAGCCGGACAAGCGCCGGTTGGCAAGGCTGCGTGCGGCCCATCTGCTGGAAGTGAAGACGGGGTTCAGAAGCGGTGATCCTCTGAGGCCGGGGCAGGGGGAGCCGAAGCCTGAGTACGACCCGGAGACGACCACACTGACCGGACGGCGGCTGGCGAAGGTCGCCGAACTCAAAGCCCTGAACCGTGAGGAAGCGAAGCTGCTGGGCCTGGCGGAAGTGAGCTACCGCACGCTGATCCGTTGGGAGAGGAACCGCAGCCGCTTCGGGCTGATCGGCTGCGCGGACGACCGGTGGCTGCGGGAGAGCGGCGGTCATCCAAGCATCAGCGAGGAGGTCCGGGAGGCGATTTTCGCGGTGCGGGCGGAGACGTTGCACCGCTCGCGCGTGGACGGCCGCACCCGCGAGGCCATGATCCACCAGTACGTGCGGGAGACCTTCGGTCCCGAGGTCGTGGTGCCGAGCTACCACACGCTGCTGAGGGTCTGGAAGGAGTGGTTCGGCCCGAGCGGAGCGCGTCAGCGCTATGAGCGCTCGGCCCAACTGCCCACGAAGACCGGTCACGTGGTGGTCCACCGTCCCGGGCAGGTGGTGGGGCTGGACACCACGGTGCTGCCCGTCATGGTCCGTGAGGGTGTGTTCGGCGATCCGGTGAAGGTCCACCTGACTCTCGCCATGGATGTCTACACGCACTCGCTGTGCGCGTTCCGTCTCACCCTGGTCTCCGACACTTCGGTGGACGTGGCGATGCTGCTGCGGGACGTGATGCTGCCGCTGCCGATGCGGGCGGACTGGGGCGAGGAGATGGAGTGGCCCTATCCAGGGCTGCCTGCCGCCGTAGTCGCCGAGTTCGCCGGCTACGAGGTCGCCGGGTTACCGTTCTTCGCCCCGGAGACGGTGACCACCGACCACGGGTCGGTCTACCGCAATCACCATCTCGTCGATGTTCAGCGAGTGCTCGGCTGCAACATCCTTCCCTCCAGGGTCCTGCGTCCCACGGACAAGCAGGTGGTGGAGAGGGCCTTCGGCAGCATCCGGTCTCTGCTGTTCGAGCACCTGCTGGGCTACACCGGCGTCGATGTCGCTGATCGTGGGGCCGACCCGGAGGGCGACGCGACGTGGACCATCGAGGAGATGGAGCACGTGATCGCGACGTGGATCGTGAAGGTGTGGCAACAGCGCCGCCTGGGCGAGTACGCGCCGTGCTGGGACCCGAACAGCGATCACAGCCCGAACTCGCTCTTCGCGGCCTCGTTTGCCCAGGGCGGCTTCCCGATGGAGATCCCCTCGCCCGAGCTCTACTACCAGCTGCTGCCGCAACACTCGGTGACGAAGATCCACGGCCGCCGCGGAGTGAAGATCCGTGGGCTCTGGTACGACGGCCCGGCTCTGGATCCTTACCGTGACCAGCGGTCCACCCGTGGCGGCAGACGCAAAGGGCAGTGGATCGTCCACCGCGAGCCCCGTGACCGCCGCACCGTGTTCTTCCAGGACCCGCTCACCCACGTATGGCACCCGCTGCGTTGGACCGGACTCCCGCCGGAGGGCAGGACGCCGGCCTTCGGCGACGCACGAGTGCGCGACCTCTTGCAGCAGGCACAGAAGGCGGGACTGAAACCGAAGACGGACGCCGAACTCCTGCCGCTTCTCCTCGACGTGATCGGCCTGCACACACCGGTTGCGCACTGGCCGACGCGCCTAAAGAAGTCCCAGCGTACCGAGTATGCCCGCGATGTCATCCAGGCCAATACCGCTGCCAGCGACCATCCAGCTTCGCAGGCCGAGCAGGATCCTGCCGCCTGGGCGGCAGGAAACACTGTTGTTCACCTGCAATGGCCCGAGCAGGCGCGCAGGGCCGAGGAGAGTTTGGACGCCGAGCGCCGCCGACGCAGAGAAGAAACCGGGCCTTCTCGGCCCGCGCTGCCACCCCCGCTGGGCGCCAGCTACCGCAAGAGGAATTTCTTCATCCTGCCTGACGGGGACGAGAACGACGAGGGTGAGCCGGGCGGCAGTTCGCTCCCGGCTGGAGGGGAATGACGTGGTCGATAGCCAGAGTGGACTGCAGGACGGTGTCGTCCCATTTCTCAGGATCGGTCCCTCGCCGAACCGGGTCACCCACGAGGGATACCAGCAGTGGCGGCGGACACGAGGAGCCTTCGTTCCGGCCCCAAGACTGACGCTAGACCAGTACCGGGCCATGAGCGCCCGCAAGCGCGGGCTGCACGACCTGCACCGAGCGGCGACCCATGTGAACCTGCGGATGCAGGAAACCCCGATGAGCGCGCAGGTCACCGCGCTGATGCGGGCCAGACTCCAAAACAACGCGTTGAAGCAGACACCCGGCACCCGCGACGGACTGATGATCAACGGTGGCGGTTATCAGGGAAAGACGGAGACAGCCTGCGAGACCGCCGCTGAGTTCGAGGACTTCTGGCGCGACCTGCACCACCAGCTCAACCCGAACGCGATCCCCGGCACTCGGGACCTCTTCCTGCCGGTGGCCTACTGCCAGACACCGGTCAAGGCCACGCCGAAGGGACTGTGTGAGGCGATTCTGGACTTTTACGGAGCCCCGCACGCCAAGACCCTGCGTGGGCTGATCCGCAACGTCCGCGATTCCCTGCACGCGCATTGCACCACAGCGCTGCTGCTCGACGACATCACCCGGTTGAAGATGCACCGGGAAGACGACCAGGACACCCTCGATCTCATCCGGGACCTGATGAGCCTGAACGTCACTCTCGTCCTCATCGGCGTCAACATCCCGGCTCCGGGCTGTTGCGGGAAGGCCAGCAGGATCCGCGCACCGGGCAGACGGTGCTGTCGCCCGTCAAACGCGGCAGAAGCCAGAACGACGAGGCGGCCACCCAGACCGAGCGCCGCTTCGACATGATCAACCTCGACCCGTTCCACTACGACACCCCTGACGGCATCGCCGCCTGGGTCAACCACCTTGCCGGCACCGAAGACCAGCTGCGGCTCTTCCGGGCAGCGCCGGGCATGCTCACCGACGGCACGATGCCCGAGTACCTGTTCCGCCGTACCGAGGGGATCGTCGGGCTGCTGAAACGCCTTATTGAGGACGGCTGCACCAAGGCCATGGAAAACGGCCAGGAGAACCTGACCCTCGACCTGTTCCAGGAGATCCCCATCAATCTCGGCAACGTCCCAGGGAGGGACCCGGGCTCCGGTGAGGTCCCCGTGCTCAAGGACGAGGGAAAAGGAGCCCCGCCCAAGCGCCGCAGGCACGGCCGGAACACTGTCTTCGACGACCAGGGCGGCCGCCCCGCCGCCGATGCCTGATGGCAGGCCGACAACGACTCCTGCCCCGGAGCCTGGATCCCCTAGATGACGAATCGATCCGCGGCTATCTTCTCCGACTCGCACACCGGTTCGACGCCGCACCCCTGGAGATCGCCATCCGAACAGGCCTGGTCGTTCAAGGCCTCGGCCGAAATTCCATTCCCGTGCGCCTTCTGCATGAACTGGACGAGCGGCGGCTCGACGCGTTTGCCCGCGCCACTCGCCTCACGCGTGACGAGGCCCGAGGGCTGCTGACGGCATCTCTGGGTGAGCGCTACGGTCCGCTGAACGCCCGCCTGCTGGCCGAGTTCCGTACGCCCACGGGAATGGCCCACAACAATCGCTGGATTCTCACTAAGACGACCCGGTACTGCCCGCGATGCCTCTCCGGTGACGGAACCGAGATCGAAGGACGCCACGGTGGGTGTTGGCGTCGGGCCTGGAGATTGCCTCCTGTCTTCGCCTGCCTACGTCATCAGCGCCCGCTACTGTCCGGCTGCCCTCGCTGCGGGCAGGACATCAACGCAGCCCGAACCGGCAGCCTGATTGCAAGAGCCACCGAGGCGGGCCTCCACCCCGCTCAATGCAGAGCCACCATCCCCGGTACACGAGCGATGTGCGGTGCGAGCCTGTCCGGCGGCGACGCGGACCGACTTCCTCATGTTCCCTCCATGGTTGCCGCGTTGCTGAGGCTTCAGCACCACTTTGACGGACTCTTGGCACCCGATGGTCCGGAGTCGGTAGGCAGCTTCGGATGGTTGATTCCTACGGCCCAGTACTTCATTGACTTACGCGCTCTGAGCGCATTGATCTTCATGACTTGGCCCCATGCCAGACAACTGGCCGACATGGAGGCTCTGGCCGTGCTGGTCGACCGGGAGGCGGAGAAGCGGCACGCTGACTTCACCAAGTCCCGTGCCGAGGATGAGGCCAGCCGACGGCGCCAAGCCTCGCACCACTACAGCGATCCGGCGGCCGATCCCGCCGTCGCGGGCGCGGTACTGGGCATCGCCGCACGGCTGCTGTCGGCCCCTGACGAGAACGAGACACACGAATTGATGGCGCCAATCATTGCTAGAGCCAAGGTGCAAAACTTCTCGATGAGTTACCAATTTCGGCGTCTCAACGGGACCTCCTACCCACTCCAGGCCATCCTCCTGACCTCGCGTCAGGACCATGGCGCCTTCCAGCGGATGGGGCAACGGATCGAGAGCCAGGGGCTCAGACGAATCCAGGGAGCAAACGGGATGCCTGGTCCCTACGGATAGCAGGGACGCGCGCTGTGTGTGCCCTGGAGTCCTCGCTCAGACACCAGCAAGTAGCGAGACATGCGCGGGCCGGTACGGAAATCCCAGCCGAGACCGTGTGCCGCCGGGTGTCAGTCGTCGTTCTCCTCCGAAGCGTCGTCGAAGGTCGGGCACAGCGGCACCCCTACCGCCATGCGCGCCTGCCCGGACTCTTCGTCTGCCGGGCCCTTCAGTGCATATCAGAAAACGATCGGTTCCTGCAGGTCGGAAGTCGGGCGGAGCAGCCGCTCTGGCCAAAAATGAAGAAGAGGAAGTATCCCGGGGGCGTCACGCCCACGAAATACTTCCTCTTGAACAGCAGGAGATCAGCCTCGGCCCCTCAGTTCGAGAGTGAGCCCGAGAGCCTGAGTGATCTTGGCGACGGTGGCGGTCGTGACGTCTCTGTTCGCCTCGATCCGGGCGATAGTCGGGCGAGAGACGCCTGCCTTCTCGGCGAGATCCGTCTGTGACCATCCGCGCTCCTTGCGAGCGACGCGGATGGTCTCGCCGAAGTTCACCTGCTTAGGCTGGCCCTTGCTCATGAGCCCGACTCTCCCAGCGCGGTCTGAGAGCCGGCATCACCGCGATGCTGGAAATGGAGCGCATCCGCCGCGATGTCCGCGAGCTGGCCAAGGAATGCAGGGTTCGTCATGTAGGACTGGATATCCTGCGACTCCTGGCAGGTCTTGAGCACCGCGAGCCCAATTGCATTGCTGAAACCCTCGGATGCCTTCAGCTGCGCGACGGTATTGTTCTTCGCCATCGCCACGGCCTCCTCGTTAGCGTCGAGGAAACCCCAGAACGTCGTGATGAAACCGGAGACACTGCCCGGGCTCACCTCGACGCCCTTGGCCCGGAACATCTCATTCACGCGGTCTATGGCCTCGTCGAGCGGTCCCCGCTCGGGTTTTCCCCCAGACTTGTGTTCACCCTCGAAGACCGGGAGCTTGATACCTTCGCCGCTTCCTTCGCTCAGCGAGTGGTCCTCGTTGATTGCGGACGGCACGAACTTCACACCAGAGAGCTGTACGCCCTCGAGGTAGCTGTCGTCGTGGTCGTTGTCGTCGACGTGGAGGTTGCGCCCCAACAACGTCGCGAGGATCGCACGGCGATGCAGATCCGGATCCTGGTAGTCGACGATCTGGCTGAGGAACTGCCAGGCATTGCGGTAGCTCAGCACGTCGGCGCGGAAGCGTTCCAGCACCTCCCGCTTGGCCTTGTCCTTGGCCAGAATCGCCTGCCTCCACTGACCGGTCCATCGGTTCTTGATGGGCGAGAGGACCTTTGCCAGCGCCTCTCCGCCCGCGTCCGCCAGATATGCCTCCGCGACGGCGCTTAGCTCGTCGTGAGAGTACAGCGCCGCAGTGTCGAGACGCTCACCGATCGTGTAGAGCGCATTGGGGTCGACGTCCCCGTCGATATGCGCGTCCGAGTAGTAGAGCTTGAAGTCCTTTTCGATGCTCGCCGGCGAGTTGCGGAAGTCGACGACCATCGGCGCGGTCTTGCCCGGGTAGATGCGATTCAGCCTCGAGAGGGTCTGGACCGTGGCGATGCTGGACAGTTTCTTGTCGACGTACATCGCCATGAGACGCGGCTCGTCGAAGCCTGTCTGGAACTTGTTTGCGACGATGAGGACGCGGTAGATGCCCTCTTCGCGGAATGCCTTCGTCACGTCGCTGTGATTGTTCAGGGAAACCTCGGTGACGCTCTCACCGGTCTCGTCCGTGAGCGAGCCGGAGAAGGCGACGAGGGTGCTCATGTCTTTGTAACCCTGCGAAGCGATGTACTCATCCATCTTCTTCGACCAGCTGAGCGCCTCCACGCGCGAGCTCGTTACGACCATGGCCTTCGCCTCACCACCGAGCACGTGCATTACGTTCCGGCGGAAGTGCTCGACGACGACACGGACCTTCTGCGCGATCGCGGTCGGATGGAGACGGGCGTAGCGGACGATGTTAGTGACCGCCTCGCCGGTGTTGACCTGGATCTCGCTCTCGGACTCGTCTGCGTCGAGCGTGTTCTTCACGCGGAGGAACATGTCGTAGGTCGAGTAGTTGGTGAGCACGTCGAGGATGAAGCCCTCCTCGATCGCCTGAGCCATCGTGTACGTGTCGAAGGCCTCCCAGCGGCCATCGCGTTCAGTGCCGAAGAGCCGCAGCGTTTTCCCCTTCGGGGTCGCGGTGAGCGCGACGAACGTGATGTTGCTGGAGGCGGCGATCGCCGAGTCCTTGGCCCGGAGTAGGTCGTCGGCGCTGATGTCGTCCTCGTCCGCGTCAAGCTCGACATCGGCCAACAGCTCCTTGAGCCGACGGGCGGCTGAACCTGACTGCGAGGAGTGCGCCTCGTCCGCGACCACGGCCCAGTGCCTGCCACGCAGCTCCTGGGTGTCCTCGATCAGCTTCATGACCTCAGGGAAGGTCTGCAGCGTGCATGTGATGATGTGGTCGCCCTCGAGCAAAGCCTTCTTCAGCTGAGGCGACTTCGCGCCGGACTTTTCGCCGACTGTGACGATGAGGCCCTTGCTCGACTGTACGAGGTTCATGTCGTGGCGGATGTTCTCGTCGAGGACCGTACGGTCAGTGACGACGATGACCGAGTCGAACGTCGACTTCGAGTCGGCGCTCATGTGACGGATCAACTGATGGCTGAGCCAGGCAATTGTCTTCGTCTTGCCTGACCCGGCTGAGTGCCAGATGAGGTAGCGCTCGCCTGTGCCGCGCGCCTCGATGTCTGCGACGACGCGCTCTACCGCTCGAAGCTGGTGGAAGCGGGGGAAGATTAGTCGCCCGTCGTCCTTCTTGCCGGCCTTGCTCGGCTCGAAGAGCGCGAAGTCCTTGAGGATGCGCATGAACATAGAACGGGCGAGAGTCTGGCGCCACAGGTAGTTCGTCGACGAGCCGCTGCCCGAGGGCGGGTTGCCCGCGTGCCCGTCGTCCCCCTGGTTGAAGGGCAGGAACACGGTGTCCTGGCCCTGGAGCCTCGTCGTCATGTAGACGAGGTCGTTGGACACCGCGAAATGGACCAGCGCGCGTCCGGGTGCGAGCAGGGGGCGATTCTTGCCGGGCTTGCGGTCCACCTTGTATTGCCGGATCGCGTCCTTGACTGTCTGCGTGTTGTCGGTCTTGAGTTCGAGCGTCACAACCGGAATGCCGTTTGCGGTGAGGACCACGTCGATGGTCTCGTTCGACGCGGTGTCAAAACGCACCTGGCGCAGGATGCGTAGGCGCACGGCGGCCGAGGCTTCGAGCACCTCGGTGAGGTTCGGGTTGGCTGGTGGGAACACCATCATCGGCCCGAACTTCGCGGCGGGGCGTCCCACCTGGGCGTAGGTGAAGCCCTTGCGTAGCACGCCGAGCAGCCCACCGACGGGGTGACCGGTGGTGGGGTCCATCCGCGTGGTCTTCGCGAGTTCCTTGGTGATGTGCTGGATCAGCTTGCGCTCGGCGTCGGTCCTCTGGCCGTTGACAAGGTCGCTGGGGACCGCCTTCTCGTACTCGTCCGGGTACTGCATGCCGAGCCACTGCAGCACGTCGTTCTGGACCATGGCGAGCCCGACGTCCCATCCTGTCGGCTTGCCGTCGTCCTCGTAGAGCCAGCCGTGCGCAGCCAGTTCGGTGCAGAGGTTCTTCTCGAACTCCAACTCCATAAGCTGAGAGTGCCCCATCAGGCCACGACCTTTCGGCCGTTCATTACGTCGGCGATAAACGCGGAACACCGTTCGACGAGAAGCTCTCTCAGCTTGGCAACCTTCGTCAACATTTCGTCGATACTTCCCGTAACCTCATCGAGGTGGTCGGTGATACGGAGTTGTTCGCCCACAGAAATGTAGGTAATTGGTAGTCCCGCAAAAGTTGCCCAGTTCCGAAAATCTACTGACCGTTGCCGCACGGAAAACGAGTAGGCCTCAAGGAACCCATTGGCAGCCATTGCTCGGAGGGCCCACGCCATGAATCTTTCCGATGTCAAGGGCGTCGCTGAACATACGTGGTAGACAGGGCTGACTTTACCTCTATCCTCTGATGTCCCCACAGCTCCCGAGAAACCGTCGAGTCCGTGAAAGACGAAGTCCCCCGGTTCAACCCCTTGGTATCCGGCCTCGCTGAGTGACATCGTGAAACCTTCTTCACGCCGTCGAGAGCGAAGCGCCACCTGCCCGTCACGGAATGCGGTTACAACCCCATCGTCTGGAAGAGCAGAGCGGGATTGCTTCGTTAGAAGAAATCCGATTCGTACGCGCTCGCCAGGAGCAACGAGCTTCCTTCCCAGTGCGGCGAGGTTCGCCCTCTGAAGCTCCTTCAACCGGCCGGCGAGTTTGTCGAGCTTGGCAATCATCGCCTCAACCTGGTCGAGCTCGTCGGCGATAGCACGCTGCGTGGGTAGGGGTGGTAGCGGAATGCGAATGCGAGACATCCGAGTGAAGTTCGTGGACCACAGATCGTCGACAATCCCCACGCCCCAGCGGAAGAATTCTTCTTGGAACGCAATGCTACGCAGAAGGTGATGCGCGTATTCAGCAATCAGAATTTCGGATTTTGGTGTCATCACGGAGTAGACGAGCGACACGCTCCCGTCTTGGCGTGCCATCCCGGAGGCCCCCCGTCTGTCAGAACGGGAGTTGATGACCAAATCTCCAGCCCGCACTAGTTTGCGGTCGCTCTCGGTTTGAGTCTTGGCCACTCCTTCCAGTTGCGGGGTGACTCCGCGCTGCCCGACAGACAGCGCGGGGAACTCCGTGTCTCGGACTTTTTCGTTGCGCTCAATGAATACCGAGCTGATCGGGGCCATGGGGTAGAGCGCGCTCTCGAGTGGAGAGGTGTGTGCTACCTGACTAGTCATTCTCGCTTACCGCCTTGAACATCTCGGCAAGCTCACCCATGAGCTTCTGCACGTCGGAGTCGATTCCGGAGAGCGAACGCGGCTCCTTGGGCACATAGAAGATCCGCGTGAACGGGATCTCGTTGCCGTGTTTGGCCTTCCTCTCGTCCCACGTGGCATCGGGAGCGTACGGCAACACCTCGCGCTTCATGTGCTTGGTGAGATCCTCGCTAAGTGGCACGCGCTCGGTGACCTTCCAGCCGTCGGCGATGACGGGGTTGCCCTTCCGGTCAACGGCGGGCGGCGCAGAGTCATCGACTACCGCCGTAGTCTGCATGACAGCGTCGATGAGTCCGATAGGAGCCTTGAGTCCAGCGGCCTGCGCGGCCTTAGGGAACGACTTAGGCAAATCGTTCCAGGAAGTGCTGTCCAGAGCGCGCAGTACCTCGATGTGAGCTTCGGTGAAGTCGCGGCGGTCGCGGAGCGTGGCGACCGCCTCTTCGCTGAAGCGTGCCGCGAATCGGGCCTGCTTGTAGACCGGGACGTCCCTGAACATGAAGTCTTCAGGTGTCATCACACGAGAGATCGCCGGGTCCGCGTGTTCGAAGGCCTTATAGGACTCAAGCAGCAAATTTCGGTTTCCCTTGCGCATCTCGCGGCGCTTGTCACCCATCGGCTTGCGCATCGGCTTCCATTGACCAGAGCCGTCAATCAGCTGGATCTTGCCCTTCCGTTCAAGATCCTTGTTCTTGTCGAGGATCCAGACATAGGTAGGGATGCCAGTGCCGTAGAACATTTCCGCCGGCAGGGCGATAATCGCGTCGATAAGGTCCTCTTCGAGCAGCCACTGGCGGATCGCGTTCGGCCCCTTATCGCTGCTAAACAGTGGCGAGGCGTTGGAAACCACCGCGGCGCGTCCGCCCTGACCGTTCTTCTCCGCTGGGCTGAGTTTGTGGGCGCAGTGCGCGAGGAACAGCATCTGGCCGTCACTGGTACTCGGCAGGCCGTGACTGAACCGCGATCCAGTTGCATTGGCCTGGTCGCGGACGGATTTTTGGTCCGCCGACCAGTCTTTACCGAATGGCGGGTTCGAGAGCACGTAGTCGAATGTCTGGCCCTCGTAGAGGTCTTCGACGAGGGTGTTGCCCTGCTTGATTGCATCCGGCCGGCCTCCCTGAATGAGCAGGTCTGCCTTACCGAGGCCGAATGCCGAAGGCATGAGCTCCTGGCCGTAGAGCGTCACGTCGACCTTCTCGTTCATCCGCCGCAGTGCTTCCTGGGCCACGAGGAGCATGCCACCGGAGCCTGCAGTTGGGTCGTAGATCGAGCGCAGCGCGCTCTCACCGGCGAGGCTGTGGTCGTCGTTCGCGATGAGGATGTCGACCATGAGCTTGATTGCATCGCGCGGGGTGTAGAACCCACCTGCGGCCTTCCCCTTCTTGTTGAAGGCGCGGTACATCACGTCCTCGAAGACGTCACCCATGGCCGTGTTGGCGAGCCTCGATGGAGACAAATCGAGCGTCGAGAAGTGCTTGACCATGGCATGCAGACGGTTGGCTTCAGCAAGCATTTTCGCGCGCCTGGCAAAGTCGAAGGCGACCCAGATGTCCGCGATGTTGTGCGAGAACCCGGCGATGTAGCTCTGTAGGGACTTCTCGACGTTGTCATCGACCGAGGCGATAGTGGCGAGGTCAAGAGGCGAGACGTTGTAGAAGCTCAGCCCGAACTTATCTTTGACCGCGATGTCGATCAGGTGCGGGGGGAGTCCGCCGAGAGCGGCGACATACTTGGTCACTTGCTCCTTCGAGTCAGCGAGCATGCACTCCAGACGTCGAAGCACGGTAAACGGCAGGATGAAGTCGCCGTAGTCCTCCTCCTCGACCACATCCCGCAGGAACTTGTCCGCCGTCTCCCACACGATCCGCGCGGTCGTGCTGGTCGTAGAGACCACTGTCGGCTCTGTCATGTTCGCGTTCGTTCCTCGTCGCTAGTCGACCCTCGTCGTATCAGGAACTTTACATGCGGGATGTATCAGAAAGTTGGCATTCTGTGCGTCTGGAACCCCCTGGCGGGGGAAGGTCGTCCCGCCTGAGCTCCAAGGTGGAGCATCATGAGGTCATGCGTCCGCTGGCACGCAGCCTCGACCCACTGCCCGACGAGGCGCTGACCGGCTACCTCCTCCGACTCGCGCACCGTCTTGGGGTATCTCCCGGAGTGGTCACTCTCCGGACTGGGTTGACGGGCGACCCTAAGGAGAAGGCGCTGTTCCGCATCCCCATGCGGCTGTTGCACGACCTGGAGCCCGACCAGGCGCGGTTTTTCGCTCGAGTCACCCGCCTCTCCTCGGAGGAGGTCGGCCGTCTGCTGACCTCCTCGCTCGCCGGGCGGTACGGGCCGGTGGATAGGAGATTCACCTCGCGCAGTAGCACCGCGAGGATGATCAACAACAACGCGTGGCTGCTAACTCGAACGCCCAGATACTGCCCGCAATGTCTCACCGGAGACGAGAGTGAGATCCAGCGGCGTCACGGTGGGGCCTGGCAGCTTTCCTGGCGCCTCCCGCCGGTCTTCGCCTGCCCTCGGCACCGTCGCCTACTGCGGGCCAACTGCCCTGTTTGCCGCCAGCCCGTCCACACGGTTGAGATCGGCAGCATCATCGGCCGCCCTTGGGACGAGGATCTCCATCCGACGCAATGCCGGACCACGATCGCACCGCGTACCGTCGGACGCCTCCAGCCTGCCTGTGGCGCACAACTCGGGGAGCCGGCCGGGGCTGGTTTCGAGGTTGCCCCCGCCCCGCAGGCGCTGGACCATCTCCTCGGCCTTCAGCGACGGCTTCTGAAGCTTCTCAACCCCGCCGGCCCGGCCGTGACCCCGAGCGTCGGCTGGCTAATCCCTGCCGCTGATTACTTCGCCGATCTGAGAGCCCTACTCGGCCTCGTGTTCCTCTCTTGGCCTGCGGCTCGCCCCTTCGCCGCGACTCCAGCGCTTGCGGAGGTCCTTGATCGGGAAGCCGAAGGGCGCCTTGCCCGAGCAGCGGCCCTTCGCGTCAGGCCGGGCAAGAAGCACAGCTCTCGCCCTTTGACCGATCCGCCACTGGACCCGCTCGTCATGGGCGCGGCGCTGGGCGTCGCCGAGCGGCTTCTCGACGCCCCCGACGAGGAGCAGGCGCGGGAGTTCCTGCTCCCGCTCATCCATCAGGCCAGCCGCGTCGATCAAGCGTTGTCGATCTATCTCCGTCGTGAGGGGTGGGTCTCTTTCCCGCTACGGATCGTCAGTATGAACCGCTCCAAAGGCATGGCGGCTATGGGCGACATCATCGTCCGTGGGCCGATGCCCAAGGGCGGTGGCAGCAGGGCATGCTCGGAAGGGTATCGGCGACGTGAGTCTCGGTGACAGTTGTCCTGCTCAAGTGACAACCAGCGTGCTCAGTCACACCTCCGGCGCCTGTCACCTGTGACACTTTTGCAAGCGGGCGCTTGCAAAAGTTAGCAAGGGTGTTGCAGTATCGGTCCATGGCATCACTCAACGTCGGCAGTCTCGGGGAGTACCTGCGGGAGCAGCGGCGCACGGCGCAGCTCTCGCTGCGGCAGCTCGCCGAGGCCGCCGGGGTGTCCAACCCGTATCTCAGCCAGATCGAGCGGGGCCTGCGGAAGCCGAGTGCCGAGGTGTTGCAGCAGGTCGCCAAGGCCCTGCGGATCTCCGCCGAGACGCTGTACGTACGGGCCGGAATCCTCGACGAGCGGGAGCGGGACGAGCTGGAGACGCGGGCGGTCATCCTGGCTGATCCGTCCATCAACGAGCGGCAGAAGCACGTGCTGCTCCAGATCTACGACTCCTTCCGCAAGGAGAACGGCTTCGAAGCGCGAACCGAGGCCGAAGCCGTCGCCGAAGACGGTCCCGCTGCCGGCGTCGGCGTCCGCGACACAGATGTCGCTGGAGGCGTCGGTGACGCGGATCGGGGTACCGGTGGCGACACAGTGGACCCGGGCACCGCCGCGGACGCCCGCGGCCCCCGCACGGCCGGCGGCAGTGATGCACGCACATCCTCGAACTGACTTCTGATGATCCGGGAGGACCACAGTCATGGCCATCACCGATGACCTGCGCAAGACCCTCACCGACCCCACCCCCCTCTACTTCGCCGCCGGTACGGCCGAACTCGCCGTCCAGCAGGCGCGCAAGGTTCCGGCGCTCATCGAGCAGCTGCGGGCCGACGCGCCCGAGCGCATCGAGGCCGTACGCAACAGCGACCCCAAGGCCGTGCAGGAGAAGGTGGCAGCCCAGGCCAAGGAGGCCCAGGCCACCGTGCAGGCGAAGGTCACCGAGGTCATCGGGGCGCTCGACACCGACCTGAAGAAGCTTGGCGAGACCGCTCAGGACCTGGCCCTGCGCAGCGTGGGCGTGGCCGCCGAGTACGCGGTCCGGGCCCGTGAGACGTACGAGAAGGTCGCCGAGCGCGGCGAGCAGACCGTCAGGACGTGGCGCGGCGAGACCGCCGACGAGATCGTCGAGATCGCCGCTGTCATCGAGGCCGAGCCCAGGACGGAGCCGAAGACGGCCCCCGCGGACTCCGAGGCTCCTGCGGCCGACTCCGTTCCGAAGCAGGCGGACGCCACGGCCGCGCCCGCCAGGAAGGCGCCGGTGCGCAAGCCGGTGGCGAAGAAGACCACGCCGCCTGCCGGTAAGTGACGCGGCGGGAAATGACGCGCCGGTGAACACGTGCCGGTGCGCGGCCTACATCCGAAGAACGGGATCACGGTCCGGGCGCCCTGGGGATGTCCGGTCCGTGAGCCCGGTAGCGTGGCCACGTCATGGCCGGTCCGACAGGCGGTGGGCACTGTGTTGATGCAGGGATTCCAGGGACTGATGTCCCTCTTGAGCTTGGCGCTCATTGCTTTGAGCGGCTTCGCTCTGGTGGACGCGATGATCCGGCGTGAAGACGCCTACCGCGCGGCCGACAAACAGACCAAGCCGTTCTGGCTGATCATCCTGGCGATCGGGTTCGTCGTGATCTGGCTCTTCCCGATCATGTCGTTCCTGCCGGTCATCGGGCTCATCGCGACGATCGTGTACATCGTCGACGTACGGCCCGCCGTGCGGCAGATCTCGGGTGGAGGCGGCGGCGGGCAGCGCGGCGGTGGTTCCAGCAGTGACGGACCGTACGGTCCCTACAACGGCGGGCGCTGAGCGCTCACGCGTGCGGACGAGCCGGAGCGGGGGCGGGGGAGACTCCGCCCCCGTCGGCGTATCAGCTCCTCGTCGCGGTCCAGCAGCAGGACGGCCACGTCGTCGGTGAGTTCGCCACCGTTCAGTTCCCGGACCTGCGTGACCGCTGCCTCCAGCAGTTCCTCGCCGCCGAGCCCCTGCTCCAGCTGACGGTTGACCATCGCGACCATGCCGTCCTGGCCGAGGCGCTGGGTGCCGGCCGGGCCGACGCGCCCCTCGATGAGCCCGTCGGTGTACATCATCAGGCTCCAGGAGCCGCCCAGTTCGACCTGCCGGCGCGGCCAGCGGGCGTGCGGCAGCAGGCCGAGGGCCGGGCCCCCGTCCTCGTGCGGAAGCAGCTGCGCCGCACGCCCCTGCCGGGCGATCAGCGGTGCGGGGTGACCGGCCAGCCAGAGTCCGGCGTGGCGGCCGTCGGGCGAGATGTCGACGGTGCAGACCGTCGCGAAGATCTCCTCGTTGTCCCGTTCGTGCTCCAGTACCTGCTGAAGTGTGGAGAGGAGCCGGTCGCCGCACAGGCCCGCGAGCGTCAGGGCCCGCCAGGCGATACGCAGTTCGACGCCGAGCGCGGCCTCGTCCGGGCCGTGGCCGCAGACGTCGCCGATCATCGCGTGGACCGTGCCGTCCGGGGTGCGGACCGTGTCGTAGAAGTCGCCGCCGAGCAGGGCGCGGCTGCGGCCGGGCCGGTAACGCGAGGCGAAGCTCAGGTCCGAACCCTGGAGGAGGGGTGTGGGCAGCAGGCCGCGCTCCAGCCGGGCGTTCTCCTGCGCCCGCAGCCGGGACTCGGTCAGCTGGCGCTGGGCGATGTCGGCGCGCTTGCGCTCCACGGCGTACCGGATGGCGCGGCTCAGCAGCCTGCCGTCGAGTTCGCCGCGGAAGAGGTAGTCCTGGGCACCGACCCGTACCGCCTCGGCCGCCAGCTCGGCATCGTCCTCCGCCGTGAGGGCGAGGACGGCGTGGCGGGGTGCGATCCGCAGTACGTGCTTGAGCGTGGCGAGGCCGTCCCCGGCGCCGTCCCCATCGGCGCGGGCGTCCGCCCGTGTCTCGGAGCCGGTGGGGAGGGCCAGGTCCAGCAGGATGCAGTCGACGTCGTCGGTGAGGAGCCGGCCCGCCTCGGTGAGGTTGCGTGCCGAGCGGACGCGGACCCGGGTCCCGGCGGCGGACGGCAGCTCGGAGACGCTGAAGGTGCCCGTGGGGTCGGCTTCGATCACCAGAAGGGTGAGGTCGGCGCCATAGGTGGTGCCCGCAGCGGGCATGGCACAGCGCTGCGGTTCGGGTACGGGCATCGGTTCGGGTTTCCTTCCCTCCCCCGAGGGCGCGGCGGGACGACGATCGACGACCCGCCAGACGGGGACGATAGCGGTCCGTGGCGCGGGAGCGGAATGGCGGCTGGCACGCACCCTCCGTCATATGCGGGGCCATAAGCCGCTTCCCGTCACGGAACCGGCGAGCTCAGAGCACCTCAGAGGGGGTGCGGGCCATGACAAACATCACCCCACTCCCGTACGACCGCGTGGCCCGTCTCACGTCGCGGCGCCGGCCCGGGGTGGCGTGGCTCACGGTGACGACCGGCGCCCCGGGGCCGGTTCAGGCGGAAGGCGACGGACCCGGCGCCGCGCGAGTGCGCCGCACCCGCACGCGCCGGTCCGGCGCCACCCGGTCAGCTCCGGGCTCGGCGGGCCCGTACTCCCGTCAGGTCCGGGCTCGTTGGCTCCCAACCCCGGGCCCGCAGGCCCGCATCCACCCTGCGGAATCCGGGTTCGGCAGGCCGGCAGCCCCGCCGTCGGCCTCCTACTTGTCCGGCCTGACCACTCCCAGGATCGCCATCGATCCCGCACCCGCCAGCGTGACGTTCCGGCCGGGGCGCGGGGCGTGGACGATCAAGCCGTCGCCGACGTACATCCCGACGTGGCTGGCGTCCGCGTGGTAGATGATCAGGTCGCCGGGACGCATGTCCTGGACGACGACGCGCGGGAGCAGGCGCCACTGCTCCTGCGACGTACGCGGGATCGGCCGCTCCGCTGCCGCCCACGCCTGGGAGGTCAGCCCCGAGCAGTCGTACGTATCGGGCCCCTCGGCCCCCCATACGTACGGCTTGCCTATCTGCGCCGTCGCGAACGCCACGGCCTGTCTGCCGCTCGCACTCGCCTCGCGGCTGATGTCCCCGAGCGCACCGGAGCTGAGCCAGGCGGTCTGCGCCTGGTACTGCGCCTGCTTCTCCAGCGTGAGGAGCCGCGCCCGCTCGCCCTTGGCCAGCCGCGATTCGAGCTCCGTCGCCGCCGCGATCTGGGTGTTGATCCTCTTCTTCGCCCTGGCCTGCTGGAGGCGGTGGGCTTCGAGCTTCTCCCAGTTGATGCTCGCGTCCTTGGTGTACGTCTCCAAGTCCTCCTGCGTACGGGTCAGTTCGGCCAGTACGCTCTTGGACGCCTGCTGGCTGAGCCTGACCTGGTTCACCCCGTCCAGGAAGAGTCGCGGATCGTTGCTCAGGACCAGCTGCGCGCCGGGGGGCAGCCCGCCGTTGCGGTACTGCTCGCGGGCCTGGGCGCCCGCCGTGTTCTTGAGCTCGGCGATCCTCGCCCGGCCGTCGACGATCGCCTTGGCGAGTTCGGCGAGCTCGCCCGACTGCTCGGCCGCCTGCTCCTCGGCGAGGTTGTACGCGTCGGTGGCCGCGCCCGCCTTGCGGTAGAGGGTGTCGATCTCCTCCCGCACCTCTTCCAGGCTCTTCAGCTCCGCCGCCGGAGCGGTGGGGGTGGGCTCGGGCACGGGTGCGGCCATCGCCTGGACCGGCGCGGCCAGCACTGCCAGCGCGCAGACCAGGCTGATCGCGGCAGCGGCACAGTGGCGTCGGTTCACGGACTCCCCCTCCGGGCACAAGATGACACAAGCCAGACCGTACGGAGACGATCTCCTGACTTACCGTCAGTAACATCACAGCAGCCTCGCGATCGTGCCATGTCGCCCCGTAAAGCAACAGAGTCCGGCACCACCCGACGCATCACACGGTCGCCCACGTGGGAGGACCGTGCGGACGAACACCCCGTCGTATCGACGAACGGTGAACCGCCCGTGTTCCCGAAGCCGCCGGTACGGGCGTGTCGGGCGTGTCGGAGGTGCGGGCCAGGCCCGGCGACGCCTGCTCAGACGCGTGCGCGCGGCGCGTACAGCTCACTGTTCACGGACCGCTGGGGCGCAGCGCGTCCCACCGAACCGTGAGTTCACCCTGGCGCCAGCGCCGTTCCCCGTCCGTCAGCGGCCACTCCCCGGCGAGCGCACGCGCCGTCGCGATCCAGCGCTGCCGGGCGCCGAGCGAGGCGTACGGTGAGGCCGCTGCCCAGGCCCGGTCGAAGTCACGCAGGAAGGCATGGACGGGCTCGCCCGGCACGTTGCGGTGGATCAACGCCTTGGGCAGGCGCTCGGCGAGGTCGGACGGTCGCTCCAGCGAGCCCAGCCGGGTCGCGAAGGTGACCGTGCGCGGACCCTCCGGGCCCAGCGCCACCCACACGTGCCGGCGCCCGATCTCGTCACAGGTGCCCTCGACGAGCAGCCCGTCCGGCGCCAGCCGCGCGCACAGCCGCCGCCACACCGCGGCGACCTCGCCCTCGTCGTACTGGCGCAGTACGTTCGCCGCGCGGATCAGCGAAGGCCGCCCAGGACCGCTCCCCCTGTGACCCACGTTCCCGCCCCCGTACCGGGCCCGGCACCCGCGCCCGGCGGGAGCGGAATCTCGAAGCCGCCGTGGAGGAACGTCAGCCCCTCCCGTTCGTACGGCTGCGCCGCGGCCACCCGCTCCGGGTCGATCTCGATGCCGACCACCGCCGTGCGCGGTGCGGCGGTGCGCAGGCGGGCGAGCAGCTCGACGGCGGTCCAGGGGGCCGCCCCGTAACCGAGGTCGACGGCGACGGGGAAGTCGGAGCGGTGGAGGGCGGCGCCGTGGGTCGCGGCGATCCAGCGGTCCATACGGCGCAGACGGTTCGGGTTCGTGGTCCCGCGGGTCGCGGTGCCGACGGGGCGCTGGCGCATGACTGCGAGCGTATGCGACACCGGAACCGCGACAGTCGCCTGTCCGGGCCGGTGAGGCCCGCCACCAGAACCCCCGCAGAACGCCGGGCGGTCTTACGCCGGACGGCCGGCAGGGGTCAGGCACGGGTCCCGGGAGGGTCACGGCAGGGGTCCCCCCAGGGTCATGGTTCGGTAAAGCGGAATGAACTGCCGCATGTCGCTGTTCTGGGTCTGCGTAGGGACCAGCGCGCCCCTGAGCCGGCATGCCTTCGGTCATGTCCCGGGCGAGCGCCTTGAGCGAGGAGGACCGGACGACGTGAGCCAGTACGTCTCTCGGCTCGGCGGCAGCCGTGTGGCGCCGCGTATCCGGTTCCCCGGCGGCTTCCCGGGCTCGCACCGCAGACCGCGCCGCATCGCGATGCTGTCCGTGCACACCTCTCCGCTGCACCAGCCCGGTACGGGCGACGCGGGCGGCATGAACGTCTACATCGTGGAGCTGGCCAAGCGCCTCGCCGCGATCAGCATCGAGGTCGAGATCTTCACCCGGGCCAGCACCGGCGCCCTGCCCCCCACGGTGCAGCTGTCGCCCGGCGTCCTGGTCCGGCACGTCGACGCCGGCCCCTACGAAGGGCTGGCCAAGGAGGAGCTGCCCGCACAGCTCTGCGCCTTCACGCACGGCGTGATGCAGGCGTGGGCCGGTCAGCGGCCCGGCTACTACGACCTCGTCCACTCCCACTACTGGCTCTCCGGCCAGGTCGGCTGGCTGGCCGCGCAACGCTGGGGTGTTCCCCTCGTGCACGCCATGCACACCATGGCGAAGGTCAAGAACGCCGCGCTCGCCGAGGGCGACACCCCCGAGCCCGCCGCCCGTGTCATCGGCGAGACCCAGATCGTGCGCGCGTCCGACCGGCTCATCGCGAACACGGCGGAGGAAGCGGACGAGCTCGTCCGCTTCTACGAGGCGGACCCCGGCAGCGTGGCCGTCGTCCACCCCGGGGTCAATCTCGACCGTTTCCGCCCCGCGGACGGCCGTGCGGCGGCCCGTGCCCGCCTCGGACTGCCCCAGGACGCCTTCATCCCGCTCTTCGCCGGCCGCATCCAGCCGCTGAAGGCCCCCGACATCCTGCTGCGCGCCGCCGCGGTGCTCCTGGACCGCGACCCCTCGCTCCGCCACCGGATGGTCGTACCCGTCGTCGGCGGACCCAGCGGCAGTGGTCTCGCCAAGCCGGAGGGCCTCCAGAAGCTGGCCGCACGGCTGGGGATCGCCGACGTCGTACGGTTCCACCCGCCGGTCGGTCAGGATCAGCTCGCCGAGTGGTTCCGGGCCGCGTCCGTGCTGGTCATGCCCTCGTACAGCGAATCCTTCGGCCTCGTCGCCATAGAGGCCCAGGCGGCCGGCACCCCGGTCGTCGCGGCGGCCGTGGGCGGCCTCCCGGTGGCGGTACGCGACGGGGTCAGCGGCTTCCTGATCCCCGGGCACGACCCGGAGGCGTACGCCGGGGCACTCGCGCGGTTCGTGGACACGCCGGAGCTGGTCGGCCGGATGGGCGCGGCGGCGGCGGCCCACGCGCAGTCGTTCGGCTGGGACACCGCCGCTTCGGCGACCTCGGACGTGTACACGGCAGCGATGTACGAACACCGCCGTCACGTACGCTCGCACCATGGCTGACGTACCCGACGAAGCGGCAGTGGCACAGGTCATCGAGGCGACGCTGAACGACGCGGAGCTCGAATGGGAGAGCCCGGCACCAGGCAACTACGCGGTGAAGCTGCCCGGCACGCGCAAGCTCTTCACGACGTGTTCGCTGCTCGTCGGCAGGCACTCCCTCTCCGTCAACGCCTTCGTCGTCCGCCATCCGGACGAGAACGCCGCCGCCGTGCACCGCTGGCTGCTGGAGCGCAACCTCCGTCTCTTCGGCGTGAGTTACGCGGTCGACTCCCTCGGCGACATCTACCTGGCGGGAAAGCTGCCGCTGGCCGCCGTCACCCCGGAGGAGCTGGACCGGCTGCTCGGGACGGTCCTCGAAGCGGCCGACGGATCGTTCAACACCCTTCTGGAGCTGGGCTTCGCGAGCGCGATCCGCAAGGAGTACGCGTGGCGGGTCTCGCGGGGGGAGTCCACCCGGAACCTGGACGCCTTCGCGAACCTGACGCAGCGTCCGGCGGAGTGACGCACTCGACCGGCCGAGGCGCCCCCGCAGCCGCACAGCCCTGAGCGCCGCCACGGCGGCCGCATGCACGGAGTCATCACAGCCACGTCACAATCGCGTCCCGCCGCTGGTCACGCCGCTCGCCAAACAGGTGTCCGAATCTAGAGTGTGACGCACTGCGACGACCCGTCCCGCGTGACGGGCAATCACCGCCCGGGCCAGGGTCGTTGCTCCCCTGAGACGGAGAGAGAACCATGCGCGCCACCGCCGTACGCCGTACCGCCCTCGCCGCTTCCGTGGCGGCTCTGACCTTGCTGGCCACGGCCTGCGGCGGCTCGGAGCCGGGCGGGAGCGACGACGCGATGGGCGGGGCCGAGGCGGGCGGCGCCCGGAAGCCCGCCGTCAAGGCGCTCACCGCCGCGGAGCTGGAGAAGGCGTCCCTGGCGCAGGGCGACGTCAAGGCCCACAAGATCACGAAGGCTGGTCCCGAGGACGCGGTCGCCGCCGCCGACGTGACCTCCGACAAGGAGGAGTGCGCCCCCCTGGCCCGCGCCTTCTACGGTGCCGAGGAGGGCAAGCCGGTGGCCGGCACCAAGCGTCAGGTGATCAGCGAGCCCGAGGTGGACGCCGGTGACGTGACCGAGGGGAACGCGGAGGACGTGCTCACGTCCGCCTTCGACCTGACGTCCACCCTGCTGTCGCTCTCCTCGTACGACAGCGAGACCGCCGAGGGCAACATCGCCACCCTCCGCAAGGCCGCGGCCGACTGCGCGGGCGGCTTCACCATCACCATGGGCGGCGACACGCAGAAGGTCACGGGGATCACCGAGGAGAAGGTCTCGGGCGGCGAGGAGGCCCTCGCCTGGCGGCTGTCGGCCGAGCAGGACGGAGAGAGTGCCCCGCTGACGCTCGTCGCGCTGCGCCAGGGCGGCACGGTCGCCACGTTCACCTCCTTCAACCTGGCGGCGGCCGGAGGCAAGGGCACGCTCGAACTGCCGTCGGCCGTGGTCGCGGCCCAGGCGGCGAAGCTCGCCTGATCCCCACCCGCCGGGACCGGGCGCGCCGTGCCGAACGGGCGCGGCGCCCCGGTCTCCGTCGTCAGGGCAGCGGCACGAGCCGCACCACGGTCACGGTGAGGACCGAGCCGGAGACGTAGTAGAGGACGATGGCACCGAGGACCGTCGCCTCCCGGCGGTCACGCTCGTCCTTGACGGCGCACGAACCGTGCCCGTACGGATCACGGCCCAGCGTGCGCGCCATCTCGTCGCGGAACGGATCGCCGTCCCGCATCTTGGCGAGGGTGTCGTCCGCCGGCGGCGCGTACGAGATACGGAACGCGACGTCGGCCGGCCGGGCGCGCTCCCTGCGGTGGCGGCTCAAGAGATCTGCCGCCTCTCGGCCTCGTCCTGCGCCAGCCGGACCAGGATGCCCTCGGCCTCCGGATCGGGTACGGCCTCCAGCATCCAGTGCCGCATGACCGCGTGGATCTCGTCCACTCCCGCCTCGTTGATCGCACGGTCGAACTCCGTGCGCCGGTCCTCGGGCAGGGCGGTGCGGATCGCCGGGATGCTGTTGGGCACGTCGACCTCGGTGCCACCGACGAAGGTCTTGAGAGGCTCGCCCATGATCGTTCTCCCGATCTCCTTGCTCTTCACGCCCGTTCGCATGCGCCGACGGGTGTGTCAGGGACGGTGCACGATGGGCACGATCATAGGTCGCGGCCCGCTCGGTGAGCACACGGCGGTACGAGAGGGGCGCGCGGAACCCCGCCCCAAGGACGGCAAGCTCCGGGGCGTGCCGCTGTTGACCAAGCGGTTCATCTTCACGGGCCCGCGCGGTGGAGACGTCTGCTGAACCTCGCGCAACGAGAAATGTCGAGACGGCTCTTCCCAAGCTGGAACAACGAGATCGGCAGACGTCACGAAGTCGGTGAAGTTCATCCCGTGCCAGAGTTCGCCGATAGGTCTCGGCGCCGACGGCAGCGAAGAAGCGACGGAAGAAGATGAGCTACAAGCTCACGCACAAGTTCACGATGTTGATAGAGCCGCATCTCCGTGAGAGATTGGCTTCCAGAATCTTGTACGAGCATCTAGAAGATTCTGCGAGGACGTAGAAGGTTCTGGAAGCGTCCAGAACGTGTGAGGGCCTGGATTCGGGGCCAACCGGATCCAGGCCCAACAGCAGTCAACGAGCCCGGTCGCCTAGCAGCAGACCGGGCTCGCTGCATGTGCAGTTCCCGGTCCCGACCGTCCTCGCGCGTGACTCGCTCATCGAGCGAACTGCATCACGCTGGTGGCGACGACTACGAGCAGACCGCCGCCCGCCAGCCAGACCTGCCACTTCTCGGCACCGGTCCACCTGCGGGGCCTGTCCTTCTCGGAGCTCACCCCCACCACCTCCCCTCTCCTCCATCCGGCCCGCTTGTCGAGCCGGAGCCTTCGAACTCACGCTCTCGCAAGCGGAGTTCAGGGGAGGATCAGGTGAAGCGCGCTAAGCATACCTGTCACCCCGACAGACACAGGGGTGCGCACCACAACACTGGCCGGCCCGAGATCAGCCTCACGGCCCACAGTGGCCCAGCACACCAAGAAGCCCCCAGCCCACGAGAATCAGCAGGTGGGGGGCTTACAGCTGGTGGGTTACTTCTTCTTGCCCTGGTTCTTCACTGCCTCGATCGCCGCCTGCGCCGCGTCCGGGTCCAGGTACGTGCCGCCCGGCTTCAGCGGGTGGAAGTCGGCGTCCAGTTCGTAGGCGAGCGGAATGCCGGTCGGGATGTTGAGGCCCGTGATGTCCTCGTCGGAGATGCCGTCCAGGTGCTTGACCAGGCCGCGCAGGCTGTTGCCGTGCGCCGCGACCAGGACGGTCCTGCCGTTGAGGAGGTCGGGGACGATGCCGTCGTACCAGTACGGCAGCATGCGCTCGACGACGTCCTTGAGGCACTCCGTGCGCGGGCGCAGCTCGCTCGGGATCGTCGCGTAGCGCGGGTCGTCGGACTGCGAGAAGTCGGCGCCGTCCTTCAGTACGGGCGGCGGGGTGTCGTACGAGCGGCGCCAGAGCATGAACTGCTCCTCGCCGAACTCGGCGAGCGTCTGCGCCTTGTCCTTGCCCTGGAGGGCGCCGTAGTGGCGTTCGTTCAGGCGCCAGGAGCGGTGGACCGGGATCCAGTGGCGGTCCGCGGCTTCCAGTCCGAGCTGGGCGGTGCGGATCGCGCGCTTCTGGAGGGAGGTGTGTACGACGTCGGGAAGCAGGCCGGCGTCCTTGAGCAGCTCACCGCCGCGGACCGCCTCCTTCTCGCCCTTGTCGGTGAGGTCTACGTCCACCCAGCCGGTGAACAGGTTCTTCGCGTTCCATTCGCTCTCGCCGTGGCGGAGGAGGATCAGCTTGTACGGTGCGTCGGCCATGAGTCCGAGCGTAATCGAACCCGTGCGGCCCGCGCGCGCCCGGCCACAGGACGGACAGCGGCCGGATGAGGGGGGCGGGGCAGGGGGAGCAACGAGGGCGCGGCGGAGGGCGGGGGAGGAGCCGGAGTCGGGGGTGGCGGAGGGCTCCGATTGACGGGGGGCGTCAATCCACTGGCGGACGGCAAAGCCGGCTTCGTAACATGCGGAGCGCTGTCGGGCCACTTACGGCCCGAGCCGGTTCCGTACGTCCCCGGGGGGAAATCCGCATGTCTGTCGACGGTCTCAGAAGGGCAGCACGCGAGACGGTCGCCGGTCTCCCCAGGGAGTTCTGGTGGTTGTGGACGAGCACCCTCATCAACCGCCTCGGGGCGTTCGTCGCCACCTTCATGACGCTCTATCTGACCCTGGAGGGCGGATACTCCGCCTCGTACGTCGGTCTCGTCGTGGCCCTCCACGGGCTGGGCGGTGTCGTCTCCTCGCTCGGCGCCGGGGTGATGACGGACCGGCTGGGACGCCGGCCCACCATGCTGATCGCCCAGGTGTCCACCGCCCTGTCCGTGGCGGTGCTCGGCTTCATGGTCAACCCGGTGGCCATCGCCGTCGTCGCGTTCCTCGTCGGTATGGCGAGCAACGCCTCCCGGCCCGCCGTGCAGGCGATGATGGCCGACATCGTCCCGGCGAAGGACCGCGTGCGGGCGTTCTCCCTGAACTACTGGGCCATCAACCTCGGCTTCGCGGTCTCGTCGATCGCCGCCGGGTTCATCGCCGAGTACAGCTACCTCGCCGGGTTCATCGGTGAGGCACTGATGACGCTGGCCTGCGCCGTACTCGTCTTCGTCAAGGTCCCGGAGTCCCGTCCGGAGAGGGCACCCGTCGCACCTGGCGAGAAGGCCGCCGCCCAGGACGGTGTCCGGCTGTCCACCGTGCTGCGCGACGGCCGCTTCATGAGCGTCGTCGGGCTGTCGTTCGTGCTCGCGCTCGTCTTCCAGCAGGGGTCGGTCGGGCTGCCCCTCGCCATGGGCGCGCAGGGATTCTCCCCCTCGGACTTCGGAACCGTGATCTTCGTGAACGGTCTGCTGATCGTGGCGCTCCAGATCCCGGTCACGCGCTTCATCCAGCACCGCGACCCGCGCAAGCTGCTCGTCGTCTCGGCACTGCTCGCGGGGTACGGATTCGGGCTGACCGCGTTCGCGGGATCGATCGCCCTGTACGCGCTGACGGTCTGCGTCTGGACCCTCGCCGAGATCGTCAACGCGCCGACCCAGACCGGCCTGGTGGTCCAGCTGTCACCGGCCCAGGGGCGTGGGCGCTACCAGGGCATGTACACGATGTCCTGGTCGGCGGCGGCCCTGGTCGCCCCGCTGATGTCCGGTTTCGTGATCGACCGGTACGGCGCCGGGTGGCTCTGGGGAATCTGCGCCGCACTGGGCACGGTCGCGGCGGCGGGTTACTGGCTGCTGACGCGGAACCTGCCGCAGGACCAGAACGAGAAGCAGGACCAGAACCAGGACAAGATCAAGGTCCAGGCGCAGGAGAACGAGCAGGCGCAGGAGTACGGGGTGGGCGAGGTGGCGGTCGTGGAGAGCGGGGTCCTCACGCCGGTCGCCGCCGTGGTGCGGACCGATGGCGCGGGCACGGAGGCCGGGCGGGCCGCCGGCTGACGCCGGGAACGCCGACGGCGCCCCGCGACGGAGACGTCCGTCGCGGGGCGCCACCGTGCACGCAGCTCAGCCGGAGCAGCCACCGCACTGACACGGGGCGCCCGACTGGCAGCCGCACCCACAGCCCGACCCGCAACCGCACGCGGCGAGCACGGCAAGGTGCACCACTTCGGTCGGTGCCTCCGGCTGGGGTTCGTTGACGGGGGAATCGGCCATGCTTCCTCCTCAGGGCGGACGCGCTCACGAGGGCGTACGGACATGGTCTGCCGCGCCCATCCCATTGGATGCCCACGCCTGCGGGCGCATCAACGGCGCACACACGCAGAACACGTGTACGACCGCGCCTCGCCCTGAGTGCACCGGCCCCGGCGCGCGGGGAGCGCAGGCGGCGCGTTCACGGTGTGCGCGCCGGCGCGGGAGCCCTACGCGCTCTCCACCGGACCCGGGGCCGCGGCCTGGAGGTCGTCGGCGTGCTCGCCGGTGACGAGGTAGACGACCCGCTTGGCCACCGACACCGCGTGGTCGGCGAAACGCTCGTAGTAGCGGCCGAGCAGCGTCACGTCGACGGCGGTCTCGATGCCGTGCTTCCAGCGGTCGTCCATCAGGTGCTGGAACAGCGTGCGGTGCAGCAGGTCCATCTCGTCGTCGTCCTGCTCCAGCTGGAGCGCCAGGTCGACGTCCTTCGTGATGATGACCTCGGCGGCCTTCGCCATCAGGCGCTGGGCCAGCTGGCCCATCTCCAGGATCGTCGCGTGCAGGTCGTGCGGCACCACGGACTGCGGGAAACGCAGCCGGGCGAGCTTGGCGACATGCTGTGCGAGGTCGCCCGAGCGCTCCAGATCGGCGCTCATCCGCAGCGAGGTCACGACGATCCGCAGATCGGTCGCCACGGGCTGCTGCCGGGCGAGGAGCGCGATGGCGCGTGCCTCCAGCTCGTGCTGGAGGTCGTCGACCCTCTGGTCCGCGGCGATGACGCTCTCCGCGAGCTTGAGGTCGGCGTCGAGCATGGAGGCAGTCGCCCGCCCGATCGCGGAGCCGACGAGCCGGGCCATCTCGACCAGGCCCTCGCCGATCGAATCGAGTTCCTCGTGGTAAGCGTCGCGCATGGAAAGTCCCTCTCCGGTTTCCTAACTGAGGCCGGGGTCTTTCGGGCCGACCCCCACGCTCCCACGGTGCGGGTGGAACGCGTCGGGTTGCGACCGCAGAAGTGAACCAGCACTTGCCCCTCGGTGAACTCTGGGCGACGAGTGTTCGAGATGGCACTCGGATGGCTGGGAGAGAGTCGCCGACCCCGCATAACCTTGAAGCATGGACGTGAACGCGGCGGTCGCCGCAGCTGCCGCGATCGCCGGGTTGTTGACCGGTGTGATCGCCATGCTGGCGTTCCGCTGGAGCGAGCGCGAACAGAGCAGGCCCACGCGTACGTCCCTGCGGCCCGACAGCAACGCGGCACTGCCCCCCGGAGTGGACACCGTCCTCTCCGTACTCAGCTCGTCCGCCGTCGTGCTCGACGAGAGCGACAGCGTCGTCAAGGCCAGCTCCGCCGCGTACGCGCTGGGCCTGGTGCGCGGCGGCCGGCTCTCCGTCGACGCCATGCTCCACATGGCCAGGGACACCCGCAGGGACGGCGAGATACGCCAGGTGGAACTGGACCTCCCACGGCGCGGTACGGGCCGTGGCGAGGCGCTCGCCGTCTCCGCCCGGGTCGCTCCGCTGGGCTCCCGGCTGGTGCTCCTGCTGGTCGAGGACCTCACCGAGGCCCGCCGCATCGAGGCGGTACGACGCGACTTCGTCGCCAACGTCAGCCATGAGCTCAAGACCCCGACCGGCGCGCTCTCCCTGCTCTCCGAGGCGGTCATGGACGCCTCGGACGATCCTGAGGCGGTGGAGCGGTTCGCCGGGCGCATGCAGATCGAGGCGACCCGCCTCACCAACCTCGTACAGGAGCTGATCGACCTCTCCCGGGTGCAGAACGACGACCCGCTGGAGGACGCCGAACCCGTCCGGGTGGAGGAACTGGTCGCCGAGGCCATCGACCGCTGCCGGCAGCAGGCCGGCTCCAAGCAGATCACCATGGCCTCCGGCGGCACCGCGGAGCTCTTCATATGGGGGAACCGCGGTCAGCTCGCCGCCGCTCTCGGCAATCTCGTCGAGAACGCCGTCAACTACAGTCCCGCCCGCACGCGCGTCGGGATCGCCGCCCGCCGCATCGTGGCACCCGGCGGGGATCTGATCGAGATAGCCGTGACCGACCAGGGCATCGGCATCTCCGAGAAGGACCGCGAACGGGTCTTCGAGCGGTTCTACCGCGTCGATCCGGCCCGGTCGCGGGCCACCGGTGGCACCGGTCTCGGCCTCGCCATCGTCAAGCACGTGGCCGCCTCGCACGGCGGGGAGGTCACGGTATGGAGCTCCGAGGGCCAGGGCTCCACCTTCACTCTGCGGCTGCCCGAATCGGGTGTCGTACGGGAACACACCACCGGCCGGCCGCTTATCGTCAACGGCGACGACGAGGCACCGTTCGAGACCGCATCCTTTGAACCATTCCCTGCCCCGGAGGCTCTTCCGTGACCCGAGTGCTTGTCGTCGAGGATGAGGAATCCTTCAGCGACGCCCTGTCCTACATGCTTCGCAAGGAAGGCTTCGAGGTCGCCATCGCGGCGACCGGCCCCGACGGACTCGACGAGTTCGAGCGCAACGGCGCCGACCTCGTGCTGCTGGACCTGATGCTGCCGGGACTGCCCGGCACCGAGGTCTGCCGCCAGCTCCGCGTCCGGTCCAACGTCCCGGTGATCATGGTCACCGCCAAGGACAGCGAGATCGACAAGGTCGTCGGGCTGGAGATAGGAGCCGACGACTACGTGACCAAGCCCTTCTCCTCGCGGGAGCTGGTCGCCCGCATCCGCGCGGTCCTGCGCCGCCGCGGTGAGCCGGAGGAGGTCGCCCCGGCCGCCCTTGAGGCGGGTCCGGTGCGGATGGACGTGGACCGCCACGTGGTCACCGTCTCGGGCGGCAAGGTCGACCTGCCGCTGAAGGAGTTCGACCTGCTGGAGATGCTGTTGCGCAACGCGGGCCGCGTGCTGACCCGCATGCAGCTGATCGACCGGGTGTGGGGCGCGGACTACGTCGGCGACACCAAGACCCTGGACGTCCACGTCAAGCGGCTCCGCGCCAAGATCGAGCCGGACCCGGGGGCGCCGCGCTACCTGGTGACGGTGCGCGGCCTGGGCTACAAGTTCGAGCCGTAAACCGGCAGCTGACGAGTCGGATACGCGGAAGGGGCGCCTCCCGGCTGGAGGCGCCCCTTCCGCGTATCCGTACGCGGGTTCAGTGCCCCGACGCCCCGGAGCTCTCCCCGGCGTGCGACCCGGCCTCCGGGCTCGCCGAACCGGTCGCGGTCCCCGTCGGCGTACCGGAGGGGGACCCCGAGGACGACCGGGCGGGCGAGGGCTTCGCCTGCCCGGGCAGCGAGCCGGGGCCGAAGCCCTCGAAGAAGCTCGTCGCCGGGACGACGGTGGCGCCGAGCTCGACGTCACCGGTCTCGCTGAACTTGAAGACGACCGGCTGCACGTCACCGTTGCGAGCGGCCTCGTGGCCCTTCTCGATCACGGCGGCGGCGTTGCCCTTCCCGCCGAGCATGACCGAGCCGCCTGCCGGTACGACGACCGGTCCCTTGCCCTTGGCGGCGCGCAGCTTCACCGGGGTGTCGCTGCCCGGCAGCGTGACGGCCTCGAGGACCTCACGCTTGGTGCCGTTGTTGAACAGCAGGGCGGAGACGACGGCGGGACCTTCGGTGCCGTGCTCCGGCTGCGTGATGACGTTCACGTTCTGGATCTTGATGCCGTCGACGGCAGTGGCTGCGTTGTCCGGCCTGACCTGGAGCGTCTGTGCGTCGTTGCCCGCGCTGCACGCGGACATCGAGGCGATCGAGAACACGATGGCAGTGGCGGCGAGGGCGCCGTGTCGAAGGCTGCGGCTCACGGCGGCGGCTACTCCTTGAACGATCGGACTGCGGAAGCGTACTCGGACTCTGCGGACGCGCGTGGCGAGCGCTGTGAAGCCGCCCCGAGCGTTGTCAGCGAGCTCAGGTTACCGAGCCGCGCACCCCGCCCCGCACCCGACCCGCCCCCTATGGCACCCGGGGTCGGGCCGGCGGCCCGCGCGTGCGCCGATTCAGGCCCCGTCCGGATAACGCCGGTGATCAATTTCCGGGCGCGGCTCATTCCGCGCACATAATCCTCACGGTGGCCGACCGGTGATCAATTTCATTGACCATCGACCTGATACGCCCGTACGAGTGATCGATCTCCGAACGGCGTACGGAAACTCCACCATCCTGAATCCGGCAAAACGGGACGTTCGGCACCTTCGTCACGGGTTCTGACAGGTGTGACGCTCATGTTTCACCCCGGCCGCACAGCCGCTCCGACCTGCGAATACCGCGTTCCGGAAGCCTTCCGCAGCACGATCCTGTTGCTGTTGTCAAGCCCCGAGATATGCCCTGACCTGCGAAAACGCCATTCAGGAGAAGCTGTTCTCGTGTTACTCTGGATAGCCACGGAAGGGGTACCTGTCACATGACGTTCAAGGTTGGCGACACCGTGGTCTATCCCCATCACGGGGCCGCGCTGATCGAGGCTATTGAGACTCGTCAGATCAAAGGCGTGGACAAGACCTACTTGGTGCTCAAGGTCGCCCAGGGTGACTTGACGGTTCGTGTACCGGCGGACAACGCGGAGTTCGTCGGAGTGCGCGACGTGGTCGGGCAAGAGGGACTGGACCGGGTCTTCGAGGTGCTTCGCGCACCGTACGCAGAAGAGCCGACGAACTGGTCCCGGCGGTACAAGGCAAATCTGGAGAAGCTCGCCTCCGGCGATGTCATCAAGGTCGCGGAAGTGGTTCGCGACCTGTGGCGTCGGGAGCGCGAGCGCGGTCTCTCCGCAGGTGAAAAGCGCATGCTTGCCAAGGCCCGCCAGATTCTGGTGAGCGAGCTCGCTCTCGCGGAGAACACGAACGAAGACAAGGCCGAGGCCCTGCTCGACGAGGTCCTCGCGTCCTGAACCGGATCGCACCGGTCATATGAATGTGCCGTGGTGCCCGCTGACCAGCCGTATTCGCGCTGTGTCACCGGGCGCTGCGGCATGTTCAGCTCCCCTCAGGGAGCCTTTCATCAGCCGTTCTTCAACAGCTCAATTCAGCCATGCGCGCGCCCTGAGCGGCCGGTGAGGCTTGTCCGACCGGGGGTCACGGAAGGGGCCCGGTCGAGTCAAGCGTCCCGCCCGGCTCGCTGGGGCCATACCCATGTGGGCCGTGGAAACAAACCTGCCGACGCTTCGGAGTGCAACCGATGTCACCGATGTCACCGACGCCTGACCAACCGCGCCCTCCCCGCACCGCCGCGGTGATCCCCGCCGCCGGCCGGGGCGTGCGTCTGGGGCCGGGTGCGCCCAAGGCGCTCCGGGCCCTGAGCGGGACCCCGATGCTGATCCACGCGGTCCGGGCCATGGCGGCGTCCCGCGCCGTCAGCCTGGTCGTCGTGGTGGCGCCCCCGGACGGCGCGCCCGAGGTGAAGAACCTTCTCGACGAACACTCCCTGCCCGAGCGCACGGACTATCTGGTCGTGCCCGGCGGCGGGACCCGCCAGCAGTCGGTGCGGCTCGGCCTCGACGCGCTGCCCGCCGACATCTCCGTCGTCCTGGTCCACGACGCGGCCCGCCCGCTGGTGCCGGTGGACACCGTGGACGCGGTGGTCGAGGCCGTACGCGACGGGGCGCCCGCCGTCGTACCGGCCCTGCCGCTCGCCGACACCGTCAAGGAGGTCGAGCCCGGAACCCCCGGCGAGCCGGAACCCGTGCTCGCCACTCCCGTACGCGCCCGGCTGCGTGCCGTGCAGACCCCGCAGGGCTTCGACCGCGACACGCTGGTCCGCGCCCACGCGGCCTTCGCCCTCGACGGCGAGGGAGCCACCGACGACGCGGGCATGGTGGAGCAGCTCGGAGCGCCGGTCGTGGTCGTACCCGGGCACGAGGAGGCGTTCAAGGTGACCCGGCCGCTCGACCTGCTGCTGGCCGAAGCGGTCCTCGCGCGCCGGAGGGCGAACGATGCGTTCTGAGGTGCCGCCCGTTCCGGTGATCCCCCTGGTCGGGATCGGAACCGACATCCACGCGTTCGAAGAGGGCCGCGAGCTGTGGTGCGCGGGACTGCTGTGGGAGGGCGAGGGGCCGGGGCTGGCCGGCCACTCCGACGCGGACGTGGTCGCGCACGCCGCCTGCAACGCCCTGTTCTCGGCCGCCGGCCTCGGCGACCTGGGCCGGCACTTCGGCACGGGGCGCCCCGAGTGGTCGGGCGCCTCGGGCGTCACGCTGCTCACCGAGGCGGCGCGGATCGTGCGGTCATCGGGGTACGAGATCGGCAACGTGGCCGTACAGGTCGTCGGCGTACGCCCGAAGATCGGCAAGCGCCGCGAGGAGGCCCAGGAGATCCTGGCCGCCGCGGTGGGCGCCCCGGTCTCCCTCTCCGCCGCCACCTCGGACGGTCTCGGCTTCACGGGCCGCGGCGAGGGTCTCGCGGGCATCGCGACGGCCCTGGTCTACCGGGTCACGCCGCCCCCCGCGCACGCCTGACCGGGAATGGTCCTGGCGGGAGAACCCCGCGGAGGGTCCCCGCCAGGGTGACGGACAGAGACCCAAGTCCGTATGCGTACCCGCCGGACGCGGGTGGCCCGGGGAAACCACTCCGGCGGGGCCCCGGACCATCCCGGACGGGCAGCGGGGCACCGGGGCGCCCCGGCCCAGGCCGTCCGCCGCGTGAGGACGCAGTCGGCGCCCGGGGACCGGGCGTCACGAGAACCCCCGCCGAGGACACGCGCACTGGTGCGGGCCCACTACCCTTGAGGGGTGACTATTCGCCTGCATGACACCAGCGCCCGGAAGATCCGTGACTTCGTCCCGCTCACAGCGGGCTGCGTCTCGATCTACCTCTGTGGCGCGACTGTCCAGGCCGCCCCGCACATCGGGCACATCCGGTCGGGTCTGAACTTCGACATCATGCGCCGCTGGTTCGAATACCGCGGCTACGACGTCACGTTCGTCCGGAACGTCACCGACATCGACGACAAGATCATCAACAAGTCGGCCGAACAGGGCCGCCCCTGGTGGTCGATCGGGTACGAGAACGAGCGCGCGTTCAACAACGGCTACGACGCCCTCGGCTGCCTCCCGCCCACCTACGAGCCCCGCGCCACCGGCCACGTCACCGAGATGGTCGAGATGATGCGCGGTCTCATCGAGCGCGGCCACGCCTACGAGTCCGACGGCAACGTCTACTTCGACGTGCGCTCGTTCCCCGGCTACCTGGAGCTCTCCAACCAGGAGCTGGACGATCTGCGCCAGCCGTCCGGCGAGGGCGAGACCGGCAAGCGGGACCAGCGCGACTTCGCCATGTGGAAGTCCGTCAAGCCCGGGGAGCCCAGCTGGGAGACGCCGTGGGGCCGCGGCCGCCCCGGCTGGCACCTGGAGTGCTCCGCCATGGCGCACAAGTACCTCGGCACCGCCTTCGACATCCACGGCGGCGGCATCGACCTGATCTTCCCGCACCACGAGAACGAGATCGCGCAGGCCAAGGCGTACGGCGACACGTTCGCGAAGTACTGGGTGCACAACGGCTGGGTCACCATGTCCGGCGAGAAGATGTCCAAGTCGCTCGGCAACTCCGTGCTGGTCAGCGAGATGGTCAAGGCGTGGCGCCCCATCGTGCTGCGCTACTACCTCGGCACCCCGCACTACCGCTCGATGATCGAGTACAGCGAGGAGGCCCTGCGCGAGGCGGAGTCCGCGTTCGCGCGGATCGAGGGCTTCGTGCAGCGCGTCACGGAGAAGGCGGGGGAGACGGTCGAGCCCGCCCCCGAGGTGCCGCCCGCGTTCGCCGAGGCGATGGACGACGACCTGGGCGTCCCGCAGGCGCTCGCGATCGTCCACACCACGGTCCGCCAGGGCAACTCCGCACTCGCCGCCGACGACAAGGAAGCCGCGGTGGCCCGCCTCGCCGAGGTACGTGCCATGCTCGGAGTCCTCGGCCTCGACCCGCTCGACCCGCACTGGGCGGGCGAGAGCGACCGCGGCGAGGATCTGCACGGCGTCGTCGACACTCTCGTACGCCTCGTCCTGGATCAGCGCCAGTCGGCACGCGACCGCAAGGACTGGGCCGCCGCCGACGCGATCCGCGACCAGCTCAACCAGTCCGGACTCGCCATCGAGGACGGCCCCAGCGGTCCCCGGTGGACGCTCGGGCCGCGCTAGCAAGCCACTGGGCACCGGTCTGACCGGCGCAAATGTGCCGCCCGGCGTTCCGGGCGGCACACTTTCACTTGAAGACATATTTCTGAAGCAACGAAACAGGTAGGTCATGGCCGGGAACAGCCAGCGCAAGAACCGCCGCACGTCCAACAAGAAGGGCATGCAGGTCGGCAGCGGTGGTCAGCGACGCCGTGGTCTCGAAGGCAGGGGACCGACGCCGCCCGCCGAGGCACGTAAGAAGCACAAGAAGAACCGCATCGCGACCGCCAAGGCCAAGCAGGCCGCGGTCCGCCGGCCGGCTCCCCGCCGCGGCGGCGCCAAGGGCGCGTCGGAGATGGTCGTCGGCCGCAACTCCGTGTTCGAGGCCCTGCGCGACGGCGTACCCGCGACGACCCTGTACGTCCAGCAGTACATCGACAACGACGAGCGGGTGCGCGAGGCGCTCCAGCTCGCCGGCGCGCGCGGCAACATCAACCTGATGGAGGCCCCGCGCCCCGAGCTCGACCGGATGACGAACGGCCTGAACCACCAGGGCCTCGTCCTCCAGGTCCCGCCGTACGAGTACGCGCACCCGGAGGACCTGACCACCGCCGCGTACGACAACGGCGAGGACCCCCTGATCGTCGCCCTCGACGGCGTCACCGACCCGCGCAACCTGGGTGCGATCGTCCGTTCCGTGTCCGCGTTCGGCGGCCACGGCGTGGTCGTGCCGGAGCGCCGCGCGGCCGGGATGACGGCCGGTGCCTGGAAGTCCTCCGCCGGTACGGCCGCCCGTACCCCGGTCTCCCGTGTCACCAACCTGACGCGGGCCCTGGAGAGCTACCAGAAGGCCGGGATCACGGTGGTGGGCCTGGCGGCCGACGGCGAGCACACCGTGGAGGACCTGGAGGCCCTCGCGGGTCCGGTCGTCATCGTGATCGGCAGCGAGGGCAAGGGTCTGGGCCGGCTCGTCGGCGAGACCTGCGACTACCGTGTGCGGATCTCCATGCCGGGCGGCGCCGAGTCGCTGAACGCCGGTGTCGCCGCGGGCATCGTGCTGTACGAGGTGGCGCGCCGCCGGGCGTGACCGCCCCGGGGCCCGGCCGGGCGGGGCACCTCAGGGAGCCTCGCCCGCCACCCCCGCCAGCCGCGCCCGCATCAGCGCGGCGATCGTGAACGCGTCGGTGATCCGGCCGTCGCCCACCATCGCCTCCGCCTCCGCGAACGGCACGGTGAGGCACCGGCGGATGCCCTCCGCCTTGTCCAGCGGGCCCGTACCGCTGATCCGTGCGGCGAACAACGACACGCGGTGGCTGGACAAACCCGTGTCGGGGTGCACCTCGCCGAGCGGGATCACCTCGTCCGGCACGGCGCCGATCTCCTCCCGGAGCTCCTTCGCCGCGTTCTCCTCGTCGGACAGCCCGGCCGTGCCGAAGCCGCGCGGCACCTCCCAGTGCCACGAGCGCGTGGAGTGCCGGAAGTGCTCGATGAGCACCACGTCGCCGTCCAGCAGGGGGAGCACCGCGCAGCCCTGCTCGGGGGTGGGACTCAGCGAGCGGATGTACGTCCCCCGTGAACCGTCGGGGAAGCGCACGGGATCGCGTACGAGCAGCATGTACGCGTCCTGGTGGAGCACACCGCCCGCCGCCGCGACCGCCGCGGGGTCGGTCAGGATCTCGATGCCGCCGGGTTCGTTGCGGAACAGTTCGGGGCGCTCCGCGCGCAGCTTCTCGTACCGCTGGTTGCTCATGGGTCGGTGCTCCTCGTGAACGCTCCGCCGCCCGCTCCTACGGCGACTGCTGATCGGCCTGGCGCCTGGGCGGCTGTGTGCCCGTCTCCTCGATCCGTCCTCCGTACGCCTTGAGGATCTTCGCCCAGTCCCTCTTTACACTGCCCAGTTGCAGCGAAGGCAATGTCAGGGAGTGCCCGAGTCCGCTGCGGGCCCCGTTGCCGCCACGGTCGAAGAACTCCAGCCGCATGCTGAGCGCTCCGGCGAACACCGTCGCCATCTGGAGCGATCCGGCGAGCAGCGACACCTCTTCGCCGGCCGTCACCTGAAGCGCGATGCCGGTGGATTCCAGGACCAGCGCCACCTTCATCTCACGCTGGAAGCCCCGCCCGCCCCCGCTCACCTTGCGTGCCGCCCGCAGCATGCCGCGGTGCAGCCGGGCGACGTCCGAGGTGCCCGAGCGGAACTCCTCCGGCGCGGGAATCCGGCCGTCGCGGAAGCTGCCGAGGACGAAGGCGTCCAGGGAGTTCACATAGGAGTGCCACTCCTCCGTGGTGCGCAGCCGCGTGATGTCCGCGAGGGACAGCGACCCGTAGGAGTTGGGCCCGTCCACCGCGCGGTGCAGGGCGTCGGCGAACAGGTCCCGCAGGAGGAGGCCGATCGTCTCGGGGTCGGTCTCCTGCGGGAGGATGTCGTCGCCGAGTTCCTGGAGGGCCGCCCGGGGCGGCGAGCCCGGCGGAGTCAGCGCCGTGATCCTGCTGACCTTCGGGATGCCCACGTTGTACAGCAGATCGATCAACTGCTTGGCGGGCACGATGTGCCCGCCCTCCCGCAGGAGCCCGTGCCGCACCTCGGTGCCGGGCCGGGACAGGAACTCCTGGTAGACCGTCTCGCGGGTGATCGGTGTGTACAGGTCCTGCCGGACCGCCCAGGCGGCGAGGTCGGTGAGGATGCCCTCCTTCATGGCGCGGGCCTGTTTGACGGGGATGTTCAACTGCTTGGCCAGCGGGCCCGCCTCAAGCCGCTGGAGGGTGGGCAGCTGGCTGGAGAAGAACCGGCTGACCCCTTGCGTGGCCGCCCGGTTGGCGTCGTCGTCCCAGTCGAAGCGGGCCAGTGCGGGCTCCGCCTCGTCGGCGAGCAGCCGCCCCAGGCGCGGTGCACCTGTTCGTCGTACGTCCAGGCGAACCGTGCGGCCGGGTCGCGTTCGGTGTACAGGAAGGGGACGAGCGCCTGTTCGTTCAGCAGGCGTACGAACGCCTGGCGCTCGGCGGGTTCGGCGTCCGGCAGGTAGTTGGCGTACACGGCCTCGTTGTTGAGGAGGTACGCCCGGTTCACGATCAGCGTGCCGCTGTTCACCAGGGCGCGCCGCAGTTCCGCGGCGGCGGCGGCCACCTCGTCGGGGGTGCGGCCGGGCGGGGCGCCGGCCCGCTGCCGGGCCGGCGCGAGGTCTCCGGGCAGCCACTGGTTGTCCAGGGCCTGCGCCATCACCGGGTACCGGGTGAGGTCCTTGAGAGTCAGCAACTGTCCGGTCATGCATGCCTGCCCGTGTGAGAACTGGACGGTCCACCAGCGCTAGTTGACGTACGGAAGCCGGACGAAGGTTCCCGGGGACCCGAAGTTGGCCGGATCTTGACGGGTCTCGGACACTTCGGGCGTGTCAAGGCAGTGTCCTAAACAGACATCACTCGGTTAGATGAGTGTGGACACCAGAACGCCTCGGTTCGACGAACAACCCGCCCTGAGCATGACCAAGGTGGACTGCGACCCCGCCCAGGTCATCGTCAACCACGCCAGCTTCCGGGTGCATCTCGCCCCGGGCCAGCGTGCTCGGCTGCTCGGTGGCGCCGCCGACACGGCCCGGATTCCCGCCATGAGCGGTGCCGCGGGCCGTCGCCGGAGGGCGCCCGTCGTCTGGAGCGGCCGGTCCGAGCCGGGTGACCCCGGCGCCGGCGGCCTCCTCCAGGCCGTACGCAACTCCACCGCGGGCCAGCTGGAGAGAGGGCTCGGCACCGAGCTCCCGGACGGTCGCGCGGCAGGCGCGACGCAGGTCATCCCGCGGCTCGAAGAGACGCAGCCCAATCCCCTGCTCACCGCCCCCCACCAGCAGGAACGGACCGGCGCCGGCCCCCTGCTGCCCCCGATGCGCAAGGCCGTCGGCGCGTACGACGCGGGCGCGGACGACGCGGATGCGGACGACGGGTCCGACGACGACACCCTCGCCGCCCGTGAACGGCGCCACGGCAACGACCCCGTACGGCACGCCTACTACCCGGGCCGCCGGATGAACCTCGGGGTCGTCCTGCTCCCGATGCGCGTCTTCCTCGGCTTCATCACCATCTACGCGGGCATGGGCAAGCTCTCCGACCCCGTCTACTTCGAGGGCGGCGACCGGGGCTCCATGGTCAAGTGGCTCACCTCGCTGCACCCGTGGGCCCTCGCCGAACCCCTCCGCGACTTCGCGCTCTCCCACCCGGTCGGAGCCGGCCTCACGGTCGCCTTCCTCCAGGTCGTCGTCGGGGTACTGACCGTTTTCGGCCTCTGGCAGCGGGTGGCCGCCTCGGTGGGGGCGCTGCTCTCCGCGGCTCTCCTGGTCACGGTCAGCTGGCGCACCGTCGCCGCCTACGACGCGCCCGACATCATCTACCTGGCCGCCTGGAGCCCGTTGATCATCGCGGGCGCCCCCGTCTACTCCGTCGACGGGCGGCTCGCCGGGGAGGCGTGGCGCAAGCTCGGCCCGCGGTCCTCGATCTGGGAGCTGCGCGGGCGTGTGCTGCGTCGCGGCACGGTCATCGCCACGGTCGTCGTCGGCCTGACCCTGCTGGTCGGCTCCCTGCTGGGCGGCGCGGTCCGCTCCAGCGAGGTGGTGACCGTACCGGGTCCGCACGACCACCCGACGAACCAGCTTCCCGGCTCCCCGCTTCCCCGGGAGTCCACCGGCAAGCGCCAGGCGTCCCGCACCCCGGAGGAGCGGCAGCCCGCGCCCTCCAGTTCCAGGGCCCCCACGGCGCCCTCGGCGGAGCGGACCGCGCCGGGTGCGGGGACCGTCCGTGAGACCGGTCGGACCGCGGCCGGTGCCGGGCAGCCCAGCCGGACGCAGGGAGCCACGCAGGAGCAGCAGCAGGCGCCTCCGCGGCAGACCACCCCGCAGGAGCAGCCCCCGACGACCAGTGCCGGACCGACGTCATCCGGCTCAACCGGTTCGGGGGGCTCGACGGGCGGTACGGACGGTGGCGGCACCACCGGCGGGACCACCGGCGGAGGCGGAGGCGGTGGCGGTGGCGGCGGCGCCCGCAATCCGATCGGCGGCCTGCTCGGCTGAGTCGGGCGGCCGGAGACGGACACGTGTGAGGGGCGGTCACCGGACATCCGGTGACCGCCCCTCACACGTGCGCGCGTACGCACCCGTGGTGACCGCTACGGGCCTGTGTGCGCCCCGAGCTCCCTGGCCGCCTCGGTGAGGTCCTTCGCGGTGTCGATCGCCCGCCAGTAGGCCCCGTGCGGCAGCGGGTACCCGGCGAGGCGGCGCTCGCGGGCCAGACCGGGGAAGGTCGTCCGCTCGTGATCGCCCCGCTCGGGCAGCAGTGTGGTGAACGTGGGCGAGAAGACGTACACACCGGCGTTGATCAGATACGGCGAGGGCGGCGACTCGATGAAGTCGGTGATGTGTCCGAACGCGTCCGTCTCCACGGCGCCCCACGGGATGCGGGGGCGGGCGAGGGCCAGGGTTGCGGTGGCGTCGCGCTCGGCGTGGAAGGCGGCCATCTCGCGCAGCGAGAAGCGGGTCCAGATGTCGCCGTTGGAGGCGTACCAGGGCTGGTCCGGCTCGGGCAGCCGGGCGGCGGCGTATCTGAGGCCACCGCCGCGCCCCAGCGGCTCGGGTTCGACGACCGTCGTGACGTTCAGGGGGAGTACGGCGGAGGCGAGCCAGTCCTGGAGCACCTCGGCGAGATGGCCGCACGAGACCACGGCGTCCGTGACGCCCTCGGCGGCCAGCCAGGACAGCTGATGGCCGATGATCGGGGTCCCGGTTCCCGGGATCTCGACCATCGGCTTGGGGCGGTCGTCGGTGTACGGGCGCAGTCGCGTGCCCTGGCCACCTGCCAGGATCACGGCCTGTGTCGGATAAGTTTGCATGCGAGGCACGATATGCCGCGCCCGCGTGTCGGCGGTCAGCTGAACTGGGCGACGCCCGAGGCGAACGAGGTGTCGCAGACCGGGCGGGAGAAGCGGTGGGCGCGCGTCGGGCCGTACTGCTCGACCGCGGCCTTGCCCAGCGCCCTGGCGATGGACATGCAGTGGCGGGCGAGAGAGGGGCGGGCCTCGACGGTGCGCTGGAGGCTCGTCAACGCCACGGCCGGGTCCTTCTCCTGGAGCTCCAGGAGCAGCTTGTCGCGCAGGATGTCCTGGGGGGTGCGGGGCTTGGCGGGCTGCTTGGACACGGTCTCCGATGCCGCGGTCAGCAGCTGGGACTCGGGGTTGGCCGCCGCCCACGGCACGCGGGTCACCGCGAGGGTCCCGGAGAGGACCATGACGACGGGCAGGACGAGAGCGAGAGTTCGGCCGATGCGGCGCGCGGTGTGGTTCACGCAGGCGAGCGTAGCGGTCAGTGATGATTTGGAGACATTTCGTCACTCTTGCGGGGGAGGGTTCGAGGAGTCTCTTCGAATTCCAGGTTGACGGCCGCGGGTGAAATGCCGCGTGTGCCGCGGTATTTGCCGCGGCCGGGAACGAAACCCCAAACCTGGGGTGTCACGCGAACGGCCCCGCACCCGGGCGATGCGGGGATGCGGGGCCGTTCGCGTGGCACGGCGACGTCGGTGGTGGCCAGACGTCAGTCGTTCGGGTGATGTCAGTCGGTGAGGCGCTCGCCGGTCGAGGTCGCGAAGACGTGCAGCTCCTCCGGGCGCGGCACGACGTGCAGCTCGGTGCCCTTCTCCGGGACGGCACGGCCGCCGACGCGGACGACCAGGTCCTTGACCTCGCTGCCGACGCGGGAGGAGCCGTAGACGAAGCCGTCGGCGCCGAGCTCCTCGACGACGTTGACCGAGACGGCGAGGCCGGCCGGGGCGTCGGACGAGTCCTTGGAGAGCGTCGTCGCGGCGGCGCCGCCGTGCTCGACGATGTCGAAGTGCTCGGGGCGGATGCCGACCGTGACGGTCGTGTCGCCGCGGTCAGCGGCGGCGGTGAGGGCCGCACGGGAGACCGGGACGACGCTGTTGCCGAACTTGACGCCGCCGTCGGTGATCGGGACCTCGATCAGGTTCATCGCGGGGGAGCCGATGAAGCCGGCGACGAAGAGGTTCGCCGGGCGGTCGTACATGTTGCGCGGCGAGTCGACCTGCTGGAGCAGACCGTCCTTGAGGACCGCGACCCGGTCGCCCATGGTGAGGGCCTCGACCTGGTCGTGGGTGACGTACACCGTGGTGATGCCCAGGCGCCGCTGGAGCGACGCGATCTGCGTACGGGTGGAGACACGGAGCTTGGCGTCGAGGTTCGAGAGCGGCTCGTCCATGAGGAAGACCTGCGGCTCACGCACGATCGCACGGCCCATCGCCACACGCTGGCGCTGACCACCGGAGAGCGCCTTCGGCTTGCGGTCGAGGTACTCGGAGAGGTCGAGCATCTTGGCGGCCTCTTCGACCTTCGCCCGGATCTCGGTCTTGTTCACACCGGCGATCTTGAGCGCGAAGCCCATGTTGTCCGCGACGGACATGTGCGGGTAGAGCGCGTAGTTCTGGAACACCATGGCGATGTCCCGGTCCTTCGGCGGCAGGTGCGTGACGTCGCGGTCACCGATGCGGATCGCGCCGCCGTTGACGTCCTCAAGACCCGCGAGCATGCGCAGGGAGGTCGACTTGCCGCAACCGGAGGGACCGACGAGGACGAGGAACTCGCCGTCCTCGATGTCGATCTCGAGCTGGTCCACCGCGGGCTTCGTGGAGCCGGGGTAGACGCGGGACGCCTTGTCGAACGTGACACTGGCCATGGGGGTACTTCTCCTCAACCGGCAGGAACGTGCCGGACGATCCGAGTATGGGAGTGGTCTGGTCCACCGGAGTGAACCTGCCGCGACGCTACCTGGCCATCTCGAATCTGTCAGTAGTCCAGAACACTCGAATATGCCGCGCGGTCCACGCCGGGACGCGCGCGGTCCTCGCCGGGACGTTGGATACACTGCTCCGGCAATGCCTCCTTAGCTCAGCTGGCCAGAGCAACGCACTTGTAATGCGTAGGTCGTCGGTTCGAATCCGACAGGGGGCTCCAGCCAGGTCCCAGCTCAGATGCGCTCTGAGCTGGGACTTCGTGGTTTCCGGGATGCCGGAGGGCGTGGCGGTCGTCCGGTCCGGTCCTGTCCGACTGTTCCGGTCCGGTCCGGTCCGGTCCGGTCCGGCCGGGTCGGGGTGCGGGCGTCGGGTCGGGCGCGGTGTCCGTCGGCGGGGCTTCGACGCGGCCGGCTGTGAGGGTGGCGGGGCGGTGTCGTTCCGGCCGGGAGGTGGCATCTGAATCGGCCTTGGTCACTCCGCGGTTCGGCGTGCCGGCCGTTGGTGCCTTGCGGGGGCGCGGGGTGGCAAGAGCAGTTTTCAGCCGAATTATCGCTTGGTCTTTGATCATGAGTCGAAGGCGTGCTTGGATGAAGAGAGAGTTCAGCGGGGCCGGTATTCACGTGTGGTGCGGCGCACATTCTGACGACAATTCAGGGCGATGTCCGTAGAGGTCGTTCAACCGGTCGTCAAGGCCGTCGGGGGATTGAACAGTGGCAGTGAAAAAACGTTTCGCCAAAAGGTTCTGGGGTATGGGCACGGCCGGGTTGGTCTGTCTCCTCGCCGTGTCGACGACTGGTTGTTCGTCGGCCGATCCGGGCTCGGCGGGAAATGCCGGAGAACGTACTGCCCCCCTGACGAAGAGCGAAGACCTGCATCTCCCCATAGAGAAATACCTGTTCTCGAATGCGGAGACGGTCCGCCTCGAAAAAGGCCGCTTCGCGCTCATCGGGAAATGCCTGCGGCGCCTGGGGCTGGGCCACGGCATCGAATCGCCCGGCCCCGCGCCCGGCCCTCGCAATGTCATGGAGCGCCGGTACGGGATATCGGACCTGGGCGAAGCGAAGGTCAACGGATACCGGCTCGGCGACACCGGGACCCCGCCTCCGCGCTCCCTCGCGGCTCAGCTGGACTCGCTGAGCGGCGCGGAGAAGACGCAGCTCACGAGCGCCCTGCATGGGGAAGCCGATCCCGCCTCCGCGGGCCAGGGCGGACTCCGGGTCAACGGTGTGCCGGTTCCGGTGGGTGGCTGCGCCGGTGAGGCGACGGGAAGAATCGCCGGGGGGACCACCGGCCACACGGGGCCGAGCGAGGTGGCTCGGAGGACCAATTTCGAGAGCTTCGACGCCTCCCGGTCCGACGCGCGCGTCGTGCGGGCGCTCGGTTCCTGGTCCCGGTGCATGAAGGAGAAGGGGTACGCGTATCCCGACCCGCTGGCCGCGATGAGTGACCCCGCGTTCCAAGGGAAATCACCCACCCCGAAAGAACGCGATGTGGCCCAGGCCGATATCCGCTGCAAGCGGAGTACGAACCTCATCGGTATCTGGTTCGATGTCGAGGCCGCCTTGCAGAAGAGCATGATCGAGAAAAAGGGTCCGGACTTCTCGGCAGCGCTCAAGGCGAAGAATGGCCAACTCGCGAGGGCTGCTTCCGCTCTCGGTGACCGTTGACGGGCCGGCGGGCGCCAGGCGCCCTGCCGCGTCGGCGTGTAGCGAAATCCGTGACCGTAGCCCGTACCCGGGAATTTACCTGTCGGGCGGTCAGTGCACCGACACCTGAACTCTCTCACTCAATTCCGTGTGTGGAGAAGAGTGGGAGCACCGGCGCTAAGGGGCACCCTTTGCGCTCAGCCGTTCGTAGTAGCGAGATGACGGAGTAATTTCTGTGAACCGTATTCTTTCTTCGGTCGCCGCGGCGCTCGGAGCCGCACTGCTCGTCCCGGCCCTGGCCACCTCCGCTCAGGCGGCCACCTGCTCGTCGGGGACCTTCTGCCTCTACTACAACTCGGGCCTCGGCGGCTCGCGCCTCACGCTGAACAACAGTGTCAGTGACCTCGCCGGCTACAAGTTCACGACCGACGGGGCGGGGGAGGGTCAGTACGTGAAGAACAACGCCGCCTCCGCGTGGAACAAGACGCTCTGTCCGGTGACGGTGTACTTCCGCTCCAACTACGGCGGCCCGTGGGACTCCTTCGGCTACAACCAGTCCGGAAACCTGGTGAACACCTACAACGAGAACGCGTCCGTGGAGTTCGCCCGCACCTCCTGCGGCTGAGCTCGCTGTGACGGGTCCCTCGGACGATCCGGCCGACTCCCTCACCTACGCCCCGGCCGGTGCGACGCGTCCGGGGGATGCGCGGTGGGTGACGCGGGTCCCGGGGTACCGGCGGTACGAGCGGTCCGTGGTCATCGGGCGTGGGGACGACGACTGGCGTGCCGCGTCCGATGCCGTGCTGCGCTGGGGATCAAGCGCCGCAGCGGTTTCCGTGTGACGCCGCTGGGGGACGCCGGGGAGCGGGTCTCGGAAGGGTCCGCTTACCGGATCACCGCGGCGTACGGTCCCCTGGCCGTGCACGAGCCGGTGCTGGTCGTCGCCGTCGTCGACACACCTGAGCGGTGCGGGTTCGCGTACGGCACGCTGCCCGGCCACCCGGTCTCCGGCGAGGAGGCGTTCGTGGTGAGCCGGGCTCCGGACGGCCGGGTCGTCCTGACCCTGCGGTCGTTGACGAACCGGGCGCCCGGGGGTGTGTGGCGGCACCTGTTCCCGCTGCTGCTGGTGGCCCAGCGCGTCTACCGCGCTCGCTACCGGCGCGCGCTCCGGCGCTGATCTCAGTGTCTGCCCGCCAGCCGGTCCGCCGCCTTCGCCAGCGGGTCCGTGCCGAGGCCGGGGGAGGCCGTCTCGCGGCGGTCCGCCGCGCGGTAGGCCGCGTACATCGCGTGGACGCCGAGCCAGCGGAAGGGTTCCGGCTCCCAGCGCCTGACCTTGTGGTTCACCCACGGCAGGGCCGTCAGGTCGGTGGGTCCCGCCTGGCCGGAGTCCTGCTGGATCAGGTCGCGCAGGGTGCGGGCGGCGAGGTTGGCCGTGGCCACGCCCGAGCCGACGTACCCGCCCGCCCAGCCGAGGCCGGTGGTGCGGTCCAGCGTGACCGTGGCGCACCAGTCGCGCGGGACGCCGAGGACCCCCGACCACGCGTGGTCGATCCGGGAGCCGGCGGTGGTGGGGAAGAAGCGGACGAGCAGATCACGCAGAGCCTCGATGGTGGCCGGCTGGGTGCGCCCGTCGTTGTCGGTGGCGGAGCCGAAGCGGTACGGGACGCCGCGGCCACCGATGGCGATGCGGTCGTCGGCGGTGCGCTGGGCGTACATGTAGGCGTGGGCCATGTCCCCGAGGGTCTCGCGGCCTTCCCAGCCGATGGTGTCCCACACCCGCTCGGGGAGCGGTTCCGTGACGATCATGGAGGAGTTCATCGGGAGCCAGGTGCGCTTCTGGCCCTTGAGGCCGGCGGTGAATCCCTCGGTGCAGCGCAGGACGTAGGGGGCGCGGACCGTGCCGTACGGGGTGACGGCGTGCTTGGGCCTGATCTCGGTGACCGGGGTCGACTCGTGGATCGTGACGCCGAGGGCCTCCACGGTGTCGGCGAGGCCCTTGACCAGTTTCGCCGGGTGCAGCCGGGCGCCGTGGGGGGACCAGGACGAGCCGACGGCTCCGGTGATCCTGATGCGCTCGGCCGTCTCGCGGGCACCGCGCAGGACGCGGTCCGTCTCGCCGAAGGCGGTCTCGACGGAGTGGAACGCCTTCAGCCGGGCCAGTTGGGCGGGGGTGTACGCGACTTCGAGGACACCGCCCCGGTGGATGTCGGCGTCGATGTGCTCCTCGGCGGCCACCCGGACGACCTCGTCGACGGTGCCGTTCATCGCCTGCTGGAGGCGGACGGCGGCGTCGTGGCCGTGCAGCTCGGCGTAGCGGCCGCGGCCGGCGATGCCGTTGTAGAGCCAGCCGCCGTTGCGCCCGGAGGCGCCGTAACCGCAGAACTTGGCTTCCAGGACGGTGATGTTGAGGAAGGGGACGGCCTTCTTCAGGTAGTACGCCGTCCAGAGTCCGGTGTACCCGCCGCCGACGATGCAGACGTCGGCGCTCGCGTCGCCCGGCAGTGGTTCGCGGGGGGCGGGGGTGCCCTCCTGCGCGTACCAGAACGCTATGCCGCCGTTGACGGTACTGACGGTGCTCATGTCTCCCCTGCTTGTCCGGTTGTCCGGTTGTCCGGTGTTCGGCCGAGCTTCTGTGGCGGGACGTTACTGCGCCGGGGCCCGTTCCGTCCCGGCCCTGAGGAGACCTCGTACCAGGAGGTAGCAGGTGAGGCCGGTCAGTACGGCGGTGAAGAGCCCCAGCTCGGCGTGAGGGCGCGCGGCCGGATGGTCTCGGTGCACCGGGGAGTGACGCACGGTCCTAGGATCGACGGCGTGATCGACGTCCCGGATGAGCTGATCGCCACTCTGTCCGCGCACGGGGGTGCGCCCGGGCGTGCGTTCGCCGCCGCGCTGCCCGGGCTCGCCGGGCGGTTCCTCGACACCTGGGAGCTGCGCCGGGACGGCGACGTCATGTACGGGGTGTGCGCACTGGTGCTCCCGGTGGTGCGGGAGGCGGACGGGCGGCGGGCCGCGCTGAAGCTCCAGGCGCGGGACGAGGAGACGGCCGGGGAACCGGTGGCGCTGCGGGCGTGGGCCGCGGCGGGTGCGGGGGCCGTGGTGCTGCTGGACCACGACGCGGAGACCGGCACCATGCTGCTGGAACGGCTGGACGAGCGGCGGCCGTTGTCTGCGATGGCCGACGAGCGGGAGGCGGTGCGGGTCCTCGCGGCACTGCTGGCGCGGCTGACGGCCGTACCGGCCCCTGCGGACATGCGCGGACTGGGCGACGCGGCGTCCCGGATGCTCGGCGAGGCACCCGGGGCGGTGGCGGCACTGGCGGACGAGGGGGAGCGGCGGCTGCTGGAGGACTGCGCGGCCGCGGTACGGGAGGTGGCGGGCGAACCGGGGGACCGGCTGCTCCACTGGGACCTGCACTTCGACAACGTCCTGGCGGGCCGAGCGGAGGAGGGCCGGGCGGGGGAGTGGTTCGCCCTGGACCCGAAGCCCCTGGCCGGGGACCCGGGGTTCGACCTCCTTCCCGCGCTGGTCAACCGGTTCGACGCCGGAGAGGTGCGGTGGCGCTTCGACGTGCTGACGGAGGCGCTGGGCATGGCGCGCGACCGCGACCGGGCGCGGGCCTGGACCTTGGGGCGCATCCTGCAGAACGCCCTGTGGGGCGTGCGGGAGGGCGGGTCGCGGATGGCACCCCAGCAGGTCGTCATCGGCTGCCTGCTCCTCGGCCGCGACGCGGGCGTGTGAGTCCCGTGACGCGTGCGGAGGAGTTCCGCGACGCGTGCGTATGGGTGTTCGGAGGCGAGTGTCTACGCTGCCCCCATGATTCGTACCGCGACTCCCGCCGATGTCCCCGCCATCCACGCCATGGTCCGTGAGCTGGCCGACTACGAGAAGGCCCTCGACGAGGCCAACGCCACCGAGGAGCAGCTGCGCGAGGCACTGTTCGGTGAGCGGCCCGCCGCCTACGCGCACATCGCCGTGTCCGACGAGGACGGCGAGGTCGTCGGCTTCGCCCTGTGGTTCCTCAACTTCTCGACCTGGCGGGGCGTGCACGGTATCTACCTGGAGGACCTCTACGTACGCCCGGAGCGGCGCGGGGGCGGCCACGGGAAGGCGCTGCTCACGGAGTTGGCGCGGATCTGTACGGAGCGCGGTTACGGGCGGCTGGAGTGGTCGGTCCTCGACTGGAACGCACCGTCCATCGCCTTCTACGAGTCCCTGGGCGCCCGGCCGCAGGAGGAGTGGACGGTGTACCGGCTGACGGACGGCGCGCTGGAGGAGCTCGCCGGGAAGTGATGGGGTGGGCCGGGCCGGTTCCGGGCGGGATGGGGTGACCACCTCGCGGCCCGGGACCGTCGGGTTCTCGGCTGCCGCGCCCCGGTCTCCGACCTCATGGGCACTTGAGGTCAACCCCTCGCTGCGGCGCCTGCGCCGGGGCGTTGTCAGTGGGGCACGTCACGATGGGGGCATGGCAGGAACCACCAGCAGGGGCGGCAGGGGCAGTAGCAGAGGCGGCAGGGACACGGGCGGCAAGGACACCGTCGCGGTTGCGCGGCGCGCGGAGGTCCGGCTGCCACCCCTCGTCGCGTACGACGGGGAGGGGCTGGAGCCGGACGGGGACTACGACAGCGTGCGCTTCGAGGCGGTGGACCTCGCCGACCAGTCGGGTCCCGGCGCCCGCTTCATGGACTGCGCGCTGGACGGCTGCGCCCTGGACCGTACGGAGCTCACGAGAGCGCGGTTCATCGACTCGGTGCTGACGGGGGTACGGGGCGTGGGCACCGGCCTCGCGGGGCGTCGCTGCGCGATGTGGAGATCGTGGACGCCCGGCTGGGCGGCGTGCAGTTGCACGGTGCGGTGCTGGAGCGGGTGCTGGTGCGCGGCGGGAAGGTCGACTACCTCAATCTGCGGAAGGCGCGGCTCAAGGACGTGGTGTTCGAGGGCTGTGTGCTGTCCGAGCCGGACTTCGGGGGCGCCCATCTGGTGCGGGTGGAGTTCCGGGACTGCGTGCTGAGGCGGGCCGACTTCAGTGCCGTACGGATGGAGTCGGTGGACCTGCGGACGGTCGCCGAGCTGGACATCGCGCGGGGCGTGGAGCGGTTGGCGGGGGCGGTGATCAGTCCGTCGCAGCTGATGGAGCTGGCCCCGGCGTTCGCGGCGCAGATCGGGGTGCGGGTGGAGGCGTGACGGGGTGTGCGGGGCCGCCGGGTTCGCCACCGGGGTCAAGACCGGTTCGCGACCGGGGGTTGACACCGAGGTCCGCCACCGGGGCCGCATCGGCTATCGCAGGCGGGGGAAGCGGGCCTGGAGGTCCCAGATGATCGGGTTGTCGGCGAGGCCCTCGTGCATGTCGGCCAGGTCGGCGATCAGGTCGTGCAGGAAGTCGCGGGCCTCGCGGCGCAGAAGCGAGTGGCCGAAGGTCAGGGGCGGCTCGTCACCGGGCATCCAGTCGGCATCGACGTCCACCCAGCCGAAGCGGCGCTCGAACATCATCCGGTCCGAGGACTCGGTGAAGTCCAGCTCGGCGTACTGCTGGCGGTGCGAGCGGTTGCCCCGGGGGTCCTGGTCGATCTGCTCGACGATGTCGCACAGCGCCCACGCGAAGTCGAGGACCGGAACCCATCCCCAGGCTGTGGACAACTCGCGGTCCGCCTTGGTGTCCGCGAGGTAGACGTCTCCGGAGAACAGGTCGTGCCGCAGCGCGCGGACGTCCGCGCGGCGGTAGTCGGTCTGGGGAGGATCAGGGAAGCGCCGGGAGAGGGAGTAACCGATGTCGAGCACATGACGATGGTGTCATGCCCGGCGCGGTGGGCCGGGCCACGAGCGGGACGGCCGTCCCGGATCGCCGGACGGGCCTGCTCCTGTCCAGCCCGCTCCTGCATGGCCCGCCCGCTCCTGTACGGCGGCCCCCTTCTGTACGGCCCTCTTCCGTCCGGCCCGCTCACGCATGGCCCGCTCCTGTACGCCCCGATCCGGCACGGCTCATCTACGGCAGCAGGCGTTGTTCCTTCGCCACGGAGACCGCGCCCGCGCGGGTGTCGACGCCGAGCTTGTCGTAGATGCGGCCCAGATGCGTCTTGACCGTCGCCTCGCTGATGAACAGCGCGCGGGCGATGTCCCGGTTGCCGAGCCCCTGCGAGAGCTGGCCCAGGATGTCGAGCTCCCGCTCGGTGAGGGTCGGCAGCGGCTTCCGCATGCGGGCCATGACCCGGCTGGCGACCGGTGGCGAGAGCGTCGTGCGGCCCAGCGCCGCCGAGCGGATCGCGGCGAACAGCTCCTCGGGCCGTTCGGCCTTGAGCAGGTAGCCGGTGGCACCGGCCTCGATCGCCCGGGTGATGTCGGCGTCCGTGTCGTACGTGGTGAGGACCAGGACGTGGACGCCGCCGGTGTCCGCGATGCGGCGGGTGGCCTCGACGCCGTCGATCCCCGCGCCCAGTTGCAGGTCCATCAGCACGACGTCCGGGGTGAGCTTGGCGGCCAGCGCGACGGCCTCCTCGCCGCTGCCCGCCTCGCCGACGACCTCGATGTCCGGTTCGCTGCCGAGCAGGGCGAGCAGCCCCGCCCGTACGACGGCGTGGTCGTCGCAGAGCAGGATGCGCACCGCTCCGGGGGCGTTCGCGGTCATACGGGTTCCTCCGGTGACGTGGGCGGTGGCATCGGTCTGGGCGGTGGCTCGGGCAGTGGCTCGGGCGGCGGTATCGGCTCGGGCGGTGGCGGCGGAGTCGTCGGGTACAGGGGGATCGCCGCCGTCAGTACCGTGCCCTCGCCCGGTGCGGACTCGATCGTCAGGGTCCCCCCGAGCTGCTGGACGCGCGCACGCACCGCGGGCAGCCCGTGTCCGCGCACTCCGCCGGGCGGCCGGACCACCGGCGCGGAGGGGAGGAAACCGCGGCCGTTGTCGGCGATGTCGAGGACGACCCGGTCGTCGAGGTGGGTCAGGGTCACGGCCGCCGCCGACGCCTCCGCGTGCTCGCGGACGTTGGCGAGAGCCCCCTGCGCGATCCGCAGCAGCGCGGACTGGACCCGGTCGGGCAGCGCTGTGTGCGGGGTGCCCTCCACATGGCAGCGGACGGTGATCCGGCCCGGGACGCTCTCGCGGGCGGCGAGGGCCCGCAGTGCCTCCTCCAGGCCGCCGCCCTCCGCCAGATCGGCCGGGGCCAGATCGTGGACGAAGCGGCGGGCCTCGGCGAGATTGCGCTCCGCGATGCCCGTCGCCGTGAGGACGTGGCGGCGGGCGGCGGACGGGTCGGCCTCCCAGGTGCGGTCGGCGGCCTGGAGCAGCATCTGCTGGCTCGACAGGCCCTGTGCCAGGGTGTCGTGGATCTCCATGGACAGCCGCTGGCGTTCGGCGAGGGTCCCTTCGCGCCGCTCGGTGGCGGCCAGTTCGCGCCGCGTGCGCAGCAGGGCGTCGATCAGCTCGCGCTGGCGCACTGCCAGCTCCCGCTGGCGGGCCGCCTGGCGCTGCATCTGCACGAAGACGGCGGTGGCCACGGCCGCCACGGCGGGCGGGGCCAGTACGAGATTGGGGTCGAACCCGTTGGCCAGGCTCAGCTGCGCCACGACGACGAACACGGTCAGCAGGGCGACGAGGGCGTACGCGGCTCGCGGCGGCAGGATGCGCAGCCCGGTGTAGAAGAGCGGCACCGCGCACCACGCGTAACTCGGCGCGAGGAGAACCAGGACCATCCAGACGACGACCAGGCCGCTCAGCCAGACCAGGCGGCGGGGGGTGGGCCGGGAGCCGAGCACCGGGCCCAGGAGGTAGAGCGCGGCGAGACCCACCGACAGGGCGATGATCCACGGGGTGCGGGCCTCGCCGGGATGGCGCAGCAGGAAGCGGGCGAGCGAGGCGCCCAGCAGCAGGAAGAACGCGGCGTGCATCAGGAGCGCGAGCCACCGGGCGTCGGGGTCGGTGCTCAGGCCGGGTTCGCTTCCGTGCCGCACCTCGTCCCCCGTCCTGCCGATCTGCCGTTCCCGCGCCGACCTGCGCGGACACTCCCATGGTGGCCCCTGGGGAGGACCGCCGCATCAACCGATCGGCCGATGGGGCCGTCAACCGTCACGGGCGCTTCGTCGAGCCGGTACGCCGACGGTACGGGGCCGGTTCCGGCCGGAGGATCGATAGCAGAGCGAAACACCGAACCACTGATCCGAGGAGCCCGCCATGAAGAAGTCGTCGATGCGTACCCGAGTCCTCACCGGAGCCGTCGCTGCCGCCGCCCTGGGCGCCGGCACGTTCGGTGCGGTGTCCGCGAACGCCTCCGCCCCGGCCGCCGCCCCCGCCGCCGCCGTGAGGGCCGACGCCGCCGACAAGAACCTCCAGCAGACCACGCACCTCACCGTGGCCGCCGCGACCGAGGCCGCGCAGGCGACGCTGGACGCCGCGAAGAAGGAGAACCAGCGTGTCTCGGTCGCCGTGGTCGACCGCAACGGCAACACCCTGGTGACGCTGCGCGGAGACGGTGCGGGCCCGCAGTCCTACGAGGCGGCGGAGAAGAAGGCGTTCACCGCCGTCTCCTGGAACGCCCCCACCTCCGAGCTGGTCAAGCGCCTGGAGCAGGCCCCGACGCTCAAGGACATTCCCGGCACCCTGTTCCTCGGCGGCGGCGCACCCGTCCAGGTCAAGGGTGCCCCCGTCGCGGGCATCGGTGTCGCGGGCGCCCCGAGCGGCGACCTCGACGAGAAGTTCGCACGGGCCGGCGTCGCCTCGCTCACCAAGTAGCGGACACGAGGACCGGCCCTCCGGCCTCCCGGCGAGTAGCGCGTACGCCCTCGATCACGACCCGCTCGAAGCCGCCCGCACCGGAGGCAGCGCGAGGGCGTGATCGAGGGCGACGGCGGGACGGACCCCGCCGCGCAGGACCGGCGGGAGAAGAGCCCCGCTCACCGGCGGCGTGGCCATCGGCGGCGGGCGCCTCCCCCCCTCGCCGTCCCCCGACGTCGAAGGTCCCGCCACCCGGCGCGGCCTCGGCTCCGGGCGGCATCCCGGACGCGCTCAATCCGACATTCCGCACATAGGATCACCGGTGTGGATCAGCGAACTCCGATGCGGCGCGCGGCGCCCGCCGCCGCCCTGCTGTTCGCCCTGACCACCGGCACCACCGCCTGCACGGCCGTCGCCGGAGGGGTGGAGGGCGAGCCCGGCGCGGCCGGGCTGCGCGATCCGTACTTCCCCCGGCTCGGCAACGGCGGCTACGAGGTCACGCACTACGACCTGGCCCTGGACGTGGACGTCCGCCCCGGCCGGGACGAGTTGCGCGGCACGGCGACGATCACCGCCCGCACCACCCAGGACCTCAGCTCCTTCAACCTCGACCTCGCCGGGCTCGACGTCACGGGCGCCACCGTCGAGGGGCGCCCCGCCGCGGTCAACCGCGCGGGCAGCGAACTGACCCTGCGTCCGGACGCCGGCGTGGAGAGCCGGCTGCGCGAGGGCCGGACGTTCCGTACGGTCGTCCGTTACGCGGGCGCCCCGCGGACCGTCACCGACCGGGACCGGTCCCAGGAGGGCTGGCTGAAGACCGCCGACGGGTCCCTCGCGCTCGGCCAGCCGACCGGGTCCATGGCCTGGTTCCCCGGCAACCACCACCCGAGCGACAAGGCGACGTACACCGTCGCCGTCACCGTCCCGGAGAAGCTGACGGCCGTCTCCAACGGTGAACCGGTCTCCCGGCGGACGTCCGGAGGCCGTACCACCTACCGCTGGCGCACACCCGAACCGATGGCGAGTTATCTGGCGACGGTCGCGATCGGCCGTTACGCGACGAAGAGCTCCCGGACCCGCGAGGGCGTCGAGGTGTTCACCGCCGTGGACCCGGAAGTGGCGCGGGCGAGCGCGTCCGCCCTGGACCGCATCCCGGAGGTGCTGACGTGGGCGGCCCGGAGGTTCGGCCCGTACCCCTTCTCCTCCACCGGCGCGGTCATCGACCGGCGGGACGACGCCGGATACGCCCTGGAGACCCAGAACCGGCCGGTCTTCCCCGGCCCGCCCAGTACCGGGCTCCTGGTCCACGAGCTGGCGCACCAGTGGTTCGGCGATTCGGTCACCCCCGCGACCTGGCGGGACATGTGGCTCAACGAGGGCTTCGCCACGTACGCGGAGTGGCTCTGGGCCGAGGACACCGAGGGCGTCCCCACCCGGCAGAGCTTCGACGCCGCCTTCCTTCAGGACGTCAACTGGGCCTTTCCGCCGGGGGACCCGCCGGGCGCCGCGGATCTGTCGGCCGCGCCGGTGTACGGGCGCGGGGCCATGGTGCTCGAGAAGCTCCGCCAGGCGGTGGACGACGACAAGGTGTTCTTCGCCCTGCTCAAGGGCTGGGCGACGGCCCACCGGCACGGCAACGCGTCGACGGACGACTTCACCGCCTACGCGGAGAAGCGGACCGGCCTGGAGCTGGACGCGCTGTGGGACACCTGGCTGTACGGCGACGGGCGCCCCGACGACCCGGACGCACCGGTCACGCCCTGACGACCCCCGGGGCCGGTCACGCCCTGACCACCCCCGAGCCGGTCACGCCCTGACCACCCCCGAGCCGGTCACACCCTGACCCACCCCGCACGCGCACGGGCGGCGCACCCCACGTGCCCGGCGCACGGGAGCCCCCGGCCGACAGGACGCGGCCGGGGGCTCCCGGAGCACTTGGACGGACCCGGCGCCCTGGCGCCGGACACCCCGAGCGGTGGGATCAGAGGTTGACGCCGAAGTCCTGGGCGATGCCGCGCAGACCCGACGCGTAACCCTGGCCGACCGCGCGGAACTTCCACTCGGCGCCGTTGCGGTAGAGCTCGCCGAAGACCATGGCGGTCTCGGTGGCGGCGTCCTCGCTCAGGTCGTAGCGCGCGAGCTCCGTGCCACCGGCCTGGTTGATGATGCGGATGAAGGCGTTGCGGACCTGGCCGAAGTTCTGGCTGCGGTTCTCGGCGTCGTAGATCGAGACCGGGAAGACGATCTTGTCGATGTCGGCCGGCAGGCCCGCCAGGTTCACGTTGATCTGCTCGTCGTCGCCCTCGCCCTGGCCCGTGACGTTGTCACCGGTGTGGACGATGGTCTGGTCCGGCGTCGCCTTGTTGTTGAAGAAGACGAAGTGGCCGTCGGAGAAGACCTTGCCGGCCGTGTTGACCGCGATCGCCGAGGCGTCGAGGTCGAAGTCGGTACCGGTGGTGGTGCGGACGTCCCAGCCGAGGCCGACCGTGACGGCGGTAAGGCCCGGTGCCTCCTTGGTGAGCGAGACGTTGCCGCCCTTGGACAGGCTTACTGCCATGGGAAGTCCCTTTCCTCGTCGTGTACGGGCTTCGTGCCATCACGAAAGCTACCGTCACCCGTCCTAACGCAGACGACTGACCACGAGGTTCCTGTTCCCTTTACTTTCTTTGCCGAACTTCTGGCCCAACCGGGGTGGCGGACCCGGCAAAAGAAGGTGACGAACAGGCTCCGGGGCGGGGAACATGGGTGCCATGTCCGGGCCCTATGTCATCCGCGGTGCGGTCTCCCTGCCGGAGGCCGAGCTCATGTGGCGTTTCTCGCGGTCCTCCGGGCCCGGCGGGCAGCACGTCAACACCAGCGACACCCAGGTGGAGCTGCGCTTCGACCTCGCGGCGACCGAGTCGCTCCCCGAGGTGTGGAAGGCGCGCGCGCTGGAACGGCTGGCGGGCAGGCTGGCCGACGGGGTGGTGGCGGTCCGGGCGTCCGAGCACCGCTCCCAGTGGCGCAACCGCGAGACGGCCGCCGTCCGGCTCGCCGCCCTGCTCGCGGAGGCCACGGCGCCGCCCCCCAAGGCGCGCGTCAAGCGCCGCGTTCCACGCGGGATCAACGAGCGCAGGCTGCGGGAGAAGAAGCAGCGCGGCGACACCAAGCGCGGACGCTCCGGCCGCGACTGGTGAGGACGGGCGGGCGCGGAGGCGGAAGGCGGGGCGCACCGGCCGGGGAGCGGGGCGAGCCGGCGCCCGCTCAGCCCAGCTGCCGGTAGCGGCCCTTGAAGTACGTCAGCGGCTCGCCGTCCGCGCTCGGCGCTTCCGCCGTCAGCACCCGCCCGATCACCAGGGTGTGGTCACCCGCCGGGACCCGCTGCTCCGTCCGGCACTCCAGCGTCGCGAGCGCTCCGCCGACCAGGGGGGCCCGGCTCACCTCGCCCCGTACGCAGGGGACGTCCGCGAACAGCAGCCGGTCGCTGATCCGGCCCTTCATCGCGAACCGGCTCGCGACCTGGCGCTGGCTCTCCGCGAGGACCGAGACCGCCCACAGGGGCTGCTCGGCCAGCAGGTCGTCCATCCGGGAGTCGTTGCGCAGGCTCACCAGGACCAGCGGAGGGTCCAGGGAGACCGACATGAAGGCGGTCGCCGTCATCCCGACGTCCTCGCCTCTGCCGTGCTCGTCCAGGGGCGGCTCCTGGGCGGTGACCAGCACGACACCCGCGGCCAGCCGGGCGAGTGCGGCGCGGAACTCGTCGTTGCTCACCCCCTCAGCATGGGGGATCGGCTCAGGGCGCGGGGTGGGTGGCGTCGTCTGCAGCACACCGGGCACGCTAGTCGCGTGCGGCGCCAGGGCGCATCGGACCAGGGGACCAGCCAGGTCCTAGGACCCCGGCAGCAGGCGCCCGCCGCGGTGGCCCGCACGGGACGGATGTGTGTGTTCAAGAAAACGACGGACAGGCCCGGTGACGATCGGAGTCTCCTTCACGATCTGTTGTGACTTGGCTCACAGAGGGCAATATTTGTTGACCCTGTGTACCGGGTGCGCAGCTCACTGTGATTCAGTGACCGTGACACTGCAACAAGTACGTCGATATGAAACCTGGAGTTGCTGCCGAGGTCTCGGGGAGTGCGAGCGATGGAGGCCGAGTCGGAACCCTACGTCCGCCTTGCGACCATGCGGCAGCTGCACCAGGCCGTCGCTGATCTCAACACGGCGCGGAGTCTGGCGGACACCTTGCAAACCGTGGCCGACGGCACCGTCTCCGGTCTCGGCTACGGACTGGGCTGCGTGAATCTCGTACGGCCCGACGGTGACCTCGTCGTCGCCGCGTTCGCGGGCAACTCCGCCGCCGAGGCGCTGATCACCGGCCGCGTGGGCTCCCGCGAGTCGTGGGAGCGCAGGCTGTCCATGGGTGAGGCGTGGGACGGGCTGCGCTTCATACCCCACACCGAGGGGTGGGTCCTCCTGGAGGACGACGTGCCCCAGTGGCACACCGAGGGCCCCGAGCCCCGCTTCGAGGACGAGTGGCACCCCCTGGACCGCCTCTACGCCCCCATGTACGCGTCGGGCGGCGGACAGGATCTCCTGGGCGTCATATCCGTCGACCGGCCGCGCAACATGCGCCGGCCCGGCGCGTGGGGGCGCGAGGCGCTCCAGATGTACGCCTCCCAGGCCGCGATCGCGATCAGCAACGCCCGGCTCCGGGCGAACATGCAACGAGCCCTGGTCAGGCTCGAACGCGAACAGCAGGCCCTGCGCGCCAGCGAGGAGTCCTTCCGCCAGGCGTTCGAGTACGCGCCCAGCGGCATGGCCATCGCCGAGATGGGCGGCGACCAGCACGGCAGGCTCCTGCGCACCAACGACGCCCTGTGCCGGCTCCTCGGCCGCCCCGCCTCCGCGCTGCGCCGCTACTCCTTCGCCGACCTCGTCCACCCCGAGGACATCGGCACCCTGCTGCGTACGTCGGCCGAGGGCGGCCGTGCCGAGCTGCGGCTCGGGCGCCGCGACGGCACGTACCTCTGGGTCTCGCTGCGCAACTCCGTCGTCGCCGACACCGCGGACGGCCCCCGCTTCCTCCTCACCCACGTCGAGGACATCGAGGAGCGCAAGCGCCACGAGCTCCAGCTCGCGCACCGCGCCTCGCACGACGCGCTCACCGGCCTGCCCAACAGCGCGGAGCTGCGGGCCAGGCTCGGTGCCCGGCTCTGTGAGCGGCCCCACTCGGTGGCGACCACCGCGATCGAGGCGCTGGACGCGGCGTACGGCGACGCCGACGCCTCCCGCGTGCACGGCTACCAGGCGGACGGTTACGACGCGGACCCGGTGCCCGGCGGCCCGTACGACCACCACGTGCACACGACGGCGCCGGACAGCGAGCGCGACGACGGTGCCAAGGGCCTCGCGGTCCTCTTCTGCGACCTCGACGGCTTCAAGTCCATCAACGACCGTTTCGGACATCACACCGGGGACGCCGTCCTCATCGAGGTGGCCAGGCGGCTCAGCACGTGTGTGCGGGACGGGGACACGGTCGCGCGGCTCGGGGGTGACGAATTCGTCGTCCTCGCGGACGGTCTCGGGGCGGCGGATGCCGCGGATCTGGCCGTACGCTTGCGTAATGCCATCATTCCGCCCATCCGGGTGGATGGCAGGGCGGTCAGGGTAGGTGCCAGTTTCGGCATCGGCTGGGCCGAGTGCGGCATGACCGCGGAAGAGGTCCTGCGCTCCGCCGACCAGCGGATGTACGTCGAGAAGCGCTCCCGGTCGAAGGTTCACCGCAGAGCCGGCTGAGGTTCACGGCACGGCCATCCCCCTACCCCGCCCCGGTTTCCGACGCTGTCCCGCGGTGGCAGCGGCAATGAGAGGCGTACTCCGTTCGGGGTAGGCTCGGCCGGTCGGCGACGGCTGGCGACATGGTGAGGAGTGACCCAGGGATGACGGCCGGAAACAACGGCGCGAGCAAGCCCGAGGACGACGATCCGTTCGGCTACCTGTACGAGGACGGACAGGCGGCAGGCGCCCACGCGCGCGGCCAGGGAGGCTACGGCTACCCCGGACCGGCCGCTCAGCCCGGCGTGCCCAGAACCTCGTATCACCAGGTGCGGACCGTCGGCGAGCGCCAGTACGGGCAGCACGTCCCGCACCAGCAGACCTACGGCCAGCCGCCCCAGGCGCCGTACGGCCGGCCGCATCCGCAGCACGCGGCCCCGAGACGCATCCGGGTAACGGCGGCGCGCAGGGTCACCAGCAGGGCGGCCGGGGCGCCGGCCCGGGCCGCGGCGGTCCCAACACCAAGGCGCTGCTGATCGCGGCGGTCGCCGTGGTCGCGGTGGTGCTCATCGGGATCGGCGTCGCCCTCCTCTCGGACGAGGGCGACGCGGACAAGAAGAAGGACCAGGCCGGTTCGTCGGCGGGGCCCGCCGGTGAGGTCGAGGAGTCCCCGAAGGCGCAGGAGTCCAAGAAGCCGCGGGAGAAGCCGGTCGAGCTCCCCGAGCAGGACGCGGCGACGCTGACGCTCGGTGGCACGGCTTCCCTGGAGAACACGGTCAAGGGCGCCAAGAGCGCCAACGGCCAGTACATAAGCCTCAACGAGGTCGGCCGCTCGGCCACCTGGACGGTCGAAGTGCCGGAGGCCGGTCCGTACACGCTGTACGTGACCTACGGCGTGCCGGGCAAGGACGCCAAGACGACCCTCACGGTCAACGGCGAGGCGCCCCGCTCCATCAACATGAAGAACTTCGCGAACGCCCCGGAGGGCGATCTGGCGAAGGGGTGGACCAACACGTACGCCTACGTGAACCTCACCAAGGGCACGAACACGCTGGGGCTCTCCTGTCAGACGGGCGACCAGTGCGACGCCAATCTCGACCAGCTCTCGCTGAAGGCGGGCCACGTCAAGTAGTCCCGCCCCGCCCTTCGGGGCCGCCGCCGTCCCGGTCCTCGCCTCGCGCGGGCCGGGACGCGGCGTTCCCGGGGGACGGGCCGCCCGCTGCCCGATGCCGGCGGCCCGTCCGTGAGGTCATCCGATGCCGGGCTCGATGATCCACTCGCCCTTGCGCATGACGCCCCGCAGGACGAACTCCTCGTCCAGGACCACCAGGTCCGCGTCCTTGCCCGGCTCCAGCGAGCCGACCTCGTCGTACACGCCGAGCAGCCGCGCCGGGTTGGCGGAGATGGACCGGACGACGTCGTCCACGGGAATCCGGTCGATGGTCACGGCCCGGCGGAACGCGGTGTCCAGGGTGAGCGTGGAGCCGGCGATCGAGCCGCCCTCCACCAGACGGGCGACACCGTCCTTCACCTCGACCGCGAGCGGCCCCAGCTGGTACCGGCCGTCGCCGAAACCGGCCGCGTCCATCGCGTCGGTGATCAGCGCGACGCGGGCGGCGCCCGCGTGGTGGTAGGCCAGCTCCAGGGCGGCGGGGTGCAGATGCGTGCCGTCGTTGATCAGCTCGACGGTGACCCGCTCGTCCTCGAGCAGGGCGGCGATCGGGCCGGGGGCGCGGTGGCCGAGGCCCGGCATCGCGTTGAAGAGGTGCGTGGCGACGGTGGCGCCCGCTTCGATCGCCTCGACGGTCTGCTCGTACGTCGCGTCGGTGTGCCCGATGGCCGCGATCACCCCGTGCTCGGCGAGCAGGTGTACGGATTCGATGCCCCCGGGCAGTTCGGTGGCGAGGGTGAACATCTTGGCCGTGCCGTGTGCCGCGTCCATCAGCTTGCGGACCTCGGCCGGGTCCGGGTCGCGCAGCAGGCTCTCGCTGTGGGCGCCCTTGCGGCACGGGGAGATGAACGGGCCCTCGAAGTGGATGCCCGCCAGGTCGCCCTGCTGGACCAGCTCGGAGAGGATGCCGGCGCGCTCGATGAGGAAGTCCATCTCACCGGTGACGGTGGAGGCCACCAGAGTGGTGGTGCCGTGCTCGCGGTGCGTACGGACGCCGGTCAGGACCTCCTCCACGGTGCCGGAGGTGAAGGACGCGCCGCCGCCGCCGTGGTTGTGCATGTCGACGAAGCCGGGCACGACCCAGTGGCCGGTGAGGTCGACGGTACGGGCGTCCCGCGTCGCGCTGCCGGCGATCCGGCCGCCCTCGACGATCACCCGGCCGTTGTCGACCGTCCCGGTCGGCAGTACCACCCGGGCCCCTGCGAGAACTGTGCTGTCTGCGCGTCCGGCCATCAGGCGGATACCTCCGTGGAGAGAAGATCCCAGGCGAGCAGCCCTGCGCCCAGGCATCCGGCGGTGTCCCCGAGGGCCGCCGGAACGATGTGAGGCAGCTTCTGGAACGTGACGCGTTCCTCGACAGCCGCACGCAGTGGTGTGAACAAGGTTTCCCCGGCCTCGGCGAGACCGCCACCGATGATGAGGGTGCGCGGGTCGAGCAGTGTGAGCGCGGTGACCAGTCCGGCGGCGAGCGCGTCGACCGCGTTCCGCCATACCCGTACGGCGGCCGGATCGCCGGACTCGACGGCCTTCGCGCAGTCCGCCGCGTCCGCGTCGGGGTCGCCCGACGCGGCGGCCCAGGCCCGGGTCACCGCGGACGCGGAGGCCAGGGTCTCCAGGCAGCCGCGCTGGCCGCAGCCGCAGTCCGGGCCGTCCGGCCGGACGACGATGTGGCCGATCTCGCCCGCGTAGCCGTGGGCGCCCGCCTCGATGGTGCCCGCGATGCCGATGGCGCCGGCGATCCCGGTGCCCAGCGGTACGAAGAGGAAGCGGTCGGCGCCCCTGCCCGCGCCGATCCGGCCCTCGGCGAGGCCGCCCGTCCTGACGTCGTGGCCGAGCGCGACGGGCAGGCCGCCGAGCCGTTCGGCGAGCAGGGCGCGCATGGGGACGTCGCGCCAGCCGAGGTTGGCGGCGTAGATCGCGATGCCGTTCGTGGCGTCGACGATGCCGGGCACGGCGACGCCCGCGGCGACCGCGCCGGTGCCGAAGTGCTCCACGCCGTACGCGTGCAGCTCGGCGGCGAACGCGAGAATCGTCTCCACGACGGCGTCGGGACCGCGCTCCCTGCCGGTGGCCCGCCGCGCCTCGTGGAGGAGCGTGCCGTCGGCCCCGACCAGGGCGGCCTTCATTCCTGTGCCGCCCACATCGAGGGCGATGACATGTCTCACGGGAGACAGTTTCGCCGGTCGGCCGCAAAAGGTCTAGTCCACTATCCCGGTTTGTTGCGCCTGCATACAAAACAGCCGGACCCGATACGTTGCCGAAGCGAGACTGGTGTGGTGTAGACCTCTGGGTGAACGTGGGGGAAAATCGCCCTTCGGCGGGGGCTGGTAAGTGATGTATTCGATGAGGATGGGCGAGGCCGTGCAGCGGCGCTTTCTGGGTGTGACCGCGGCGCTGGCCGCACTGGGTATGACGGCAACGTTGTCGGGCTGCGCGAGCGGCAGCGGCTCCGGTGACGTCACTCTGAAGTTCGTGGCGGCCGACTACGGCACCAGCGCGGCGAACACCTCGGAGACGTACTGGAACAACCTCGCCAGGAAGTTCGAGGAGGCGCACCCCGGCATCAAGGTCGACGTGCACGTGTACGCGTGGAAGGACGTCGACCGCGAGGTCTCCGAGATGGTGGCGCGCAACGAGGCCCCGGACATCGCGCAGATCGGCGCGTACGCCGACTACGCGAAGAAGGACAAGCTCTACTCGGCCGACCAGATGCTCGCCATCCGTACGCAGGCCAACTTCCTGCCTTCGCTGAGCGACGCGGGCAAGGTCAACGGCGAGCAGTTCGGACTGCCGTTCATCGCGAGCACCCGGCTGCTCTTCTACAACAAGAAGCTCTTCAGTGAGGCCGGGCTCGACGCGCCCGAAACCTGGTCCGACATCAAGCGCGACGCGGCCCGGCTGAAGGAGCGCGGCGTCCGCTACCCCTTCGCGCTGCCGCTCGGCCCGGAGGAGTCCCAGGCGGAGACCCTGATGTGGCTGCTCAGCGGCGGCGGGGGCTACACGGACGACGTCGGCGGGTACGACATCGACTCCCCGCGCAACATCGCCACGCTCACCTGGCTGAGGGACGACCTCGTCGGCAGCGGGCTCACCGGGCCCGTCGCCCCGGGCAAGCTGGACCGGGCCAAGGCGTTCGACGCGTTCACGCGCGGCCAGGTGGGGATGCTCAACGGGCACCCCACGCTGATGGAGGACGCCGAGAAGGAGGGCGTCGAGGTCGGCATGGTGCCGCTGCCCGGCGTCGACGGGCCGAGCAGGGGCTCGATGGGCGTGGCCGACTGGATGATGGGCTTCAAGCAGAACGAGCACCGGGCGGAGATCGGCAAGTTCTTCGACTTCGCGTACGAGGACGAGAACGTGCTCGCGTTCGCCGACGAGTACGACATGCTGCCCGTCACGGACAGCGCCTCCGCGCAGATGGAGACGGACGCCCGGCACAAGCCGCTGCGGGAGTTCCTGGCGGCGCTGCCGAACTCGCAGTTCTACCCGTACGCCAAGACGTCCTGGGCGCAGGCCAGCGAGGCACTCAAGGAGAGCATCGGCACCGCTGTGGAGCCGGGAGGCGACCCGGCGGGCGTGCTCGCGGAGATAGCGCGGAAGGCGACGCAGGCGGAGCAGGCCGAGTAGGCGGGGGCGCGGTTGTCCGTGCGGCCGATTAGGTTGTTCATATGACCGACCACCCCCCACTCTCCGACCGGGACCGGGCCCTGCTCGCCCTGGAGCGGCGGTCCTGGGCGGGACCGGGCGCGAAGGAGCGGGCGATCCGCGAGGAGCTCGGGATGTCGCCGGTCCGCTACTACCAGCTGCTGAACGCGCTGATCGAAGATGTGCGGGCGCTGGAGGAGGACCCGGTGACGGTGAACCGCCTGCGAGCGGTGAGAGCCGCCCGCCGCGCCCGCCGCTGACTCCGCCCCGCACCCCGGTGGTCAACCGCCCCGGGGTGCTGCCCCGGGGCAGCGGCCGCCGCTATAAGGTCGGAGCATGGGCAGTCACCCCGATCACCTGCCGACCCCGACCACCCCGGCCGGCCTCGAAGGTCTCGCCGCCATCCTGGCCCGGCCGGACCGAGCCGTGGTCGCCCTCGATTTCGACGGCACACTCGCCGACATCGTCCCCGACCCCGAACAGGCCCGCGCCCACCCCGGCGCCGTCGCCGCGCTCGCCGCACTCGCGCCACGCGTCGCGTCCGTCGCCGTGATCACCGGCCGCCCGGCCGATGTCGCCGTGCGGTACGGCGGTTTCGCGGGGGTGCCGGGCCTCGACCGCCTCGTCGTGCTCGGCCACTACGGCGCCGAACGCTGGGACGCCGTCTCCGGCACCGTGCACGCCCCCGCCCCGCACCCCGGCGTCGCCGCCGTGCGCGCCGCACTCCCTGGTGTGCTGCACGGGTTGGACGCGTGGCACGGCAGCTGGGTGGAGGAGAAGGGGCAGGCCGTCGCCGTACACACCCGGCGGGCCGACGACCCGCAGGCCGTCTTCGACGCGCTCCGCGCTCCCCTCGGACGGCTCGCCGCCGAACACGGGCTGATCGTCGAACCGGGCCGCCTGGTCCTGGAGCTGCGCCCGCCCGGCATGGACAAGGGGGTCGCGCTCGCCGAGTACGTACGGGAGACGGACGCCGAGTCCGTCCTGTACGCGGGGGACGACCTCGGCGACCTCGCCGCCTTCGCCGCCGTGGAGAAGCTGCGCACCGAGGGCCCGGACGGCATCCCCGGGCTGCTGGTCTGCAGCGGCGGCGCCGAGGTCCCCGAACTCGCCGAAAGGGCCGACCTGCTGGTGCCCGGCCCCTCCGACGTCGTCGCTTTCCTGTCAGCCCTCGCGCAGCGCCTCTAGCTGGTCGAGGAACCACTGCTGCGGCGGCAGCGCCGTCGCGGCAGCGGCCAGGGCCTTCGTGCGGTCCGCCCGCTCCTCGTACGGCATCGACAGGGCCTGGTGCAGGGCCTCGGCCGTGCCCGTCACGTCGTACGGGTTGACCACGATCGAGGCGTCGCCCAGCTCCTCGTACGCCCCCGCCTCCCGCGACAGCACCAGGACGCAGCCGTCGTCGGAGACCACGGGGACCTCCTTGGCTACCAGGTTCATCCCGTCCCGGATCGGGTTCACCAGGGCCACGTCGGCCAGCCGGTACGCCGCGAGGGAGCGCGCGAAGTCGTCCTTGACGTGCAGGATCACGGGCGTCCAGCCGGGCGTCCCGAACTCCGCGTTGATCTCGTCGGCAAGCGTCTGCACCGCCGCGGTGTACTCCCGGTACACCGCGAGGTCCTGCCGCGAGGGGTAGGCGAACGCGATGTGGGAGACCTGCTCGCGCCACTCGGGGTGCTCCTCCAGCAGCGCGCGGTAGGCGAGCAGCCCGCGCACGATGTTCTTGGAGAGCTCCGTCCGGTCCACCCGCACGATCGTCCGCCGGCCGGCGCCCACCTGTTCCCGCAGGGCCGCCATCCGCTCGTCGACATCGGCCTCGTGGGCGCGGCGGCGCAGGAACTCCGCGTCCGCCCCGAGCCCGTGCACCCCGATCCGGGTGCCTCCGGTGCCGCCCAGGATCTCCGTGCAGCAGCCGATGAAGGCGTCGGCCCACCGCCGGGTGAGGAACGCCGCACGGTCGGCACCGAGGATGCCCCGCAGCAGCTTCTCGCCGATGTCGTCGGGCAGCAGGCGGAAGTAGTCCACGGGCGCCCACGGGGTGTGCGAGAAGTGCCCGATCCGCAGATCGGCGCGGAGCTCACTGAGCATGCCCGGCACCAGCGCCAGGTGGTAGTCCTGTACGAGGACCGTCGCGCCCTCGCCCGCCTCCTCGGCGAGCGCCTCGGCGAAAGCACGGTTGTACGCCTCGTACGAAGCCCACTGCCGCCGGAACCCGGCGTCGAACGCGGGCTCCAGCGGGGTCTGGTACAGCATGTGGTGGACGAACCAGAGCACCGAGTTGGCGATGCCGTTGTACGCGTCGGCGTGGAGCCCGGCGTCGATGTCGAGCATCCGTACGCCCGGTTCGGCGACGCCCTGCCTGACCGCCTCGCGGTCGCCCTCGCTCAGGGCCGCGCACACCCACAGCTTGTCGTCGACGGCGCTGAGGCCGGAGACGAGACCGCCTCCGCCCCGTTTGGAGGTGAGTGATCCGTCCTCGCCCCGGGTGTAGGACACCGGGCCGCGGTTGGACGCGACGAGAATCTGGGCAGCGTGCTCGGAGACCATGTACCGGAACCTAGCCCGTTCCGTAACCCTGCAAACGTCCGTGCGGCCTCCGGCCGTCAGCCGTGGCCGCGTCCGCGGCCTCTGCCGCGCGCCGCCGCCCGCGCGACCGCCCCCGCCCCGGCCAGGGCGAACGCGAGGCCCCGAGCAGCCACAGCCGCTCATCGGTGCCTCCGGCGTCGGCCAGGGCCGGCAGGGCGGGCAGGGCGGGCAGGGCGGCGGCGTGGACGGGCAGTCGGCGCGGGCGCGGGGCGCTCAGTCGAGGAAAAGCCATAAAAGTGAAATGTAGGGGACTTTTATGACTTTACCGACTACGCCGCGCGACGGACCTGGTACTCCTCGATGTCCCGCATCGGAGGCCGCTCCTCCGTGTCGACCGGGTGAGTGCACGGCACGAAACCGTTCTCGCCCCGCTCGAACTGGGTGAGGACCGGCCGTACGAGGTGGCTCCGGGAGAGCCGCGCCTGGGCGGTGCGGTAGATCGTGGCGGCCATCCTGCCCAGCGCCTGGCTGTCCTGGTTGCGGTGTCTGCGCACGCCGACGTCGACCTGGGCCAGCGCGTCCAGCCCCACCAGGTGCAGAGAGTCGATGAGCAGGCCCAGCTCCACCCCGTAACCGACCGGGAACGGCAGCTGCTCCAGCAGGGAGCGCCGCACGGCGTACTCACCGCCGAGCGGCTGGACGAAACCGGCCAGCTGGGGCCAGTGCAGGTTGAGCAGCGGCCGTGCGACCAGTTCAGTGACCCGGCCGCCCTGACCGGCGGTGTTGTGCAGCGGCCGGTCGTACATCGCCTTGACGAACTGCACCGGGGGATCGGTGAGCAGCGGCCCCACGGTCCCGGACACGAAGTCCGCGGAGAAGTCCTTGAGGTCCGCGTCGATGAAGCAGACGATCTCGCCGCTGGTGACCAGCAGCGACCGCCACAGGACCTCCCCCTTGCCGGGGAGGGCGGGTATCCGGGGCAGGATCGCGTCCCGGTGGACCACCCGGGCGCCCGCCTCCGTGGCGACCCGCGAGGTGGCGTCCGTCGATCCGGAGTCGATGACCACCAGCTCGTCGATGAGCGGCACGCGCTCCATCAGCTCGCGCCGGATCGTCGTGACGATGTCGCCGACCGTCGCCTCCTCGTTGAGGGCGGGCAGGACGACGCTGATGCTGCCGCGGTGCGGGTCCCTGGCCCTGGCGGCCACGAGACGATCCAGCGGACGATCGGCGGCCGACCAGGAACGCCTGGTCAGCCAACGTTCCACCTCTTCGATCACGTCGAATCTCCCTGCGTGTGATCCATCTCGCGGTTCGGACGACTGGTTCAACCGTCCGGGGCTTCGGATACAGTCTTGAACAACGCGGACGACCCTCGCATCTCGGGGGTCCGCCCGTGACAAACGCCTGGATCGGTGATCCAGCGCCATAGCGCTCATCCAGAGGGACTGAGGGAACGGCCCGTTGAAGTCCCGGCAACCCCCCCACCGACCGCGAGGTCACGGTGGGGAAGGTGCCAAATCCGTCTTATGGCGAAATGCGCCATGAGGAAGATGAGGAGAAAGGGCCTCCGCCAGCATGGCTGTGCAGACTGAACTGACGAACAACCCCTCCACCGTGGACCTCGGTCCCGCCGCGGCGCTCTCCTGCCGCGAGTGCGGCGAGCGTTTCGAGCTCGGTCCGCTCTTCGCCTGCGCCTCCTGTTTCGGGCCGCTCGAAGTGGCGTACGACCTGCCGAGCGGCTCTCCCGACGAGCTCAGGAAGCGCATCGAGGCCGGACCCGACAACATCTGGCGCTATGCGCCGCTGCTGCCGGTCCCCTCCGACGTGGCGGACAAGCCCAACCTCAACCCCGGCTTCACCAAGCTGGTCAAGGCCGACAACCTCGCCCGTGAGCTGGGCGTCACCGGCGGCCTGTTCGTCAAGGACGACTCGGGGAACCCGACGCACTCCTTCAAGGACCGCGTCGTCGCGATCGCCGTCGAGGCCGCCCGTGCCTTCGGCTTCACCACCCTCTCCTGCTCCTCCACCGGCAACCTCGCCGGTGCGGTGGGCGCCGCCGCCGCCCGTGCCGGTCTGCGCTCCTGCGTCTTCATCCCGCACGACCTGGAGCAGGGCAAGGTCGTCATGGCCGCGGTGTACGGCGGTGAGCTGGTCGGTATCGAGGGCAACTACGACGACGTCAACCGCTTCTGCTCCGAGCTCATCGGCGACCCGCTCGGCGAGGGCTGGGGGTTCGTCAACGTCAATCTGCGCCCCTACTACGGCGAGGGCTCCAAGACCCTCGCGTACGAGATCTGCGAGCAGCTCGGCTGGCGGCTGCCCGACCAGCTCGTCATCCCGATCGCCTCCGGTTCGCAGCTCACGAAGATCGACAAGGGGCTCCAGGAGCTCATCAAACTGGGCCTCGTCGAGGACAGGCCGTACAAGATCTTCGGCGCCCAGGCCGAGGGCTGCTCCCCGGTGTCGGCGGCCTTCAAGGCCGGTCACGACGTCGTGCGCCCCCAGAAGCCGAACACGATCGCCAAGTCGCTCGCCATCGGCAACCCGGCCGACGGCCCGTACGTCCTGGACATCGCCCGCCGTACCGGTGGGGCCGTGGAGGACGTGGACGACGAGCAGATCGTCGACGCGATCAAGCTGCTGGCCCGTACCGAGGGCATCTTCGCCGAGACCGCGGGCGGGGTGACGGTCGGTGTGACGAAGAAGCTGATCGAGGCGGGTCTGCTGGACCCGACGCTGACCACCGTCGTGCTGAACACCGGTGACGGTCTCAAGACGCTCGACGCGGTGGCCGCGACCTCGCAGGCGACCGCGACGATCCGGCCCAGCCTGGACGCGTTCCGCGCCGCCGGCCTTGCCACCAGCTGACCACCCGAGACCGAAGGAAGGCACCCACCCCATGAGCGTCAAGGTCCGCATCCCCACCATCCTCCGCACCTACACGGGCGGCGAGGCCGAGGTCTCGGCGGAGGGCGCGAACCTCTCCGAGGTCATCGCCTCCCTGGAGCAGAGCCACCCGGGCATCGCCGCCCGCGTCCTGGACGACCAGGGCAAGCTCCGCCGCTTCGTGAACGTCTACGTCAACGACGACGACGTGCGCTTCGAGGGCGGCCTCGAAGCGGCCACCCCGGACGGTGCCGGTGTCTCGATCATCCCGGCCGTCGCCGGAGGCTGACCGGACCGCAGGCCCCCCGGGGCCGGCGCGCACGGCCGCCGACTTCGCAGTGTGACCCCTGTTGCCCCCTCCGCGAGAGAAGCGGAGGGGCAATTCTGCATGGTTAGGCGCGGTAGAGTTGGGAAGTCCCCTCCGCTGCCTGTGCCACCCGCATATGAGAATGCGCCTGGCCCCGATAAGAAGCAGCCAAAGTGTGCGACCCCCTTGAGTCATAAGTGACCTTTGTCGGGCCCGACTTGCCCAGGAACCTCATGGATTTCTCCTAAAGGGGCGATCCGTCGTGCCCGGATTTCTCGTCCGACTGACCTGTTGCAGAGGGCAGTTGGGCAGATACATTCGGCCGCGGTCGACGCGTTCCGGCGCACGCACCCTCTCCTGTCGGAGGGTGAGTTCTGACCCGGGCCCGCGAAGTGCGGTCCTGTGCAAGGGCCAGTAATAGGGGAGTTAGGCATGGCTCAGGGCACCGTCAAGTGGTTCAACGCGGAGAAGGGGTACGGCTTCATCGCGGTCGACGGTGGTGCGGATGTTTTCGTCCACTACAGCGCGATCCAGATGGACGGGTACCGCACCCTCGAAGAGGGTCAGCGAGTTGACTTCGAGATCTCGCAAGGCCAGAAGGGGCCGCAGGCGGACATGGTCAAGCTCGCCGTCGGCTGAGCTCGGCACGGTCGGCCAACGACACCACTCACGCGCGCAGGGTCCGTACCCCCAGGGGTGCGGGCCCTTCGTGCGTCCTCGTGCGTCCGGGACGCGCCTGGGACGCGACGGGGCGTGCGCCGGGCGTGTCGGGTGCGGGACACGCCCCCTCTTTGTCCACATCCCGAGGGGGCGCTTGCACTCGCAGGGGTCGAGTGCTAATCATTGGCATTAGCACTCTCCAGGTGAGAGTGACAGAAACTTGGACCGGGCCGGTGAGGCCCGCAGGCTGCGTGGGGCAAGGAACCGCGCAGCACGCTGGCCGTCCGTCGCGGGCGCCTCTCGGTCCGGAGAATCCACCCCTGTCCGGGAGGACCACTTCACATGGCCAAGATCATCGCGTTCGACGAGGAGGCACGGCGCGGTCTCGAGCGCGGGATGAACCAGCTCGCCGACGCCGTCAAGGTCACCCTCGGCCCCAAGGGCCGAAACGTCGTCCTCGAGAAGAAGTGGGGCGCGCCCACGATCACCAACGATGGTGTTTCCATCGCCAAGGAGATCGAGCTCGAGGACCCGTACGAGAAGATCGGTGCGGAGCTGGTCAAGGAGGTCGCCAAGAAGACGGACGACGTCGCCGGCGACGGTACGACCACCGCAACCGTTCTCGCCCAGGCTCTCGTCCGCGAGGGTCTGCGCAACGTCGCCGCGGGTGCCAACCCGATGGCTCTGAAGCGTGGCATCGAGAAGGCCGTCGAGGCCGTCTCCGCCGCTCTGCTGGAGCAGGCGAAGGACGTGGAGACCAAGGAGCAGATCGCTTCGACCGCCTCCATCTCCGCTGCTGACACCGAGATCGGCGCCAAGATCGCCGAGGCTATGGACAAGGTCGGCAAGGAAGGCGTCATCACCGTCGAGGAGTCCCAGACCTTCGGTCTGGAGCTTGAGCTCACCGAGGGTATGCGCTTCGACAAGGGCTACATCTCGGCGTACTTCGCGACCGACATGGAGCGTATGGAGACGTCGTTCGACGACCCGTACATCCTCATCGTCAACTCCAAGATCAGCAACGTGAAGGACCTCCTTCCGCTGCTCGAGAAGGTCATGCAGTCGGGTAAGCCGCTGCTGATCATCGCGGAGGACGTCGAGGGCGAGGCCCTGTCGACCCTGGTCGTCAACAAGATCCGTGGCACCTTCAAGTCCGTCGCCGTCAAGGCTCCGGGCTTCGGCGACCGCCGCAAGGCCATGCTCGGCGACATCGCCATCCTCACCGGTGGCACCGTCGTCTCCGAGGAGGTCGGTCTCAAGCTGGAGAACGCCGGCCTGGACCTGCTCGGCCGTGCTCGCAAGGTCGTCATCACCAAGGACGAGACCACGATCGTCGACGGTGCGGGCGAGAGCGACCAGGTTCAGGGTCGTGTCAAGCAGATCCGTGCCGAGATCGAGAACTCCGACTCGGACTACGACCGCGAGAAGCTCCAGGAGCGCCTCGCGAAGCTGGCCGGCGGCGTGGCCGTCATCAAGGCCGGCGCCGCGACCGAGGTCGAGCTCAAGGAGCGCAAGCACCGCATCGAGGACGCGGTGCGCAACGCCAAGGCCGCTGTCGAGGAGGGCATCGTCGCCGGTGGTGGCGTGGCTCTGCTCCAGGCCACGGCCGTCTTCGAGAAGCTCGACCTGACCGGTGACGAGGCCACGGGCGCCAACGCCGTGAAGCTCGCGCTGGAGGCCCCGCTCAAGCAGATCGCCGTCAACGGTGGTCTTGAGGGTGGAGTCGTCGTCGAGAAGGTGCGCAACCTGCCGATCGGTCACGGTCTCAACGCCGCGACCGGCGAGTACGTCGACATGATCGCCGAGGGCATCATCGACCCGGCGAAGGTCACGCGCTCCGCTCTGCAGAACGCCGCGTCCATCGCCGCGCTCTTCCTCACCACCGAGGCCGTCATCGCCGACAAGCCCGAGAAGGCCGGCGCGGCCGCTCCGGGCGGCATGCCCGGCGGCGACATGGACTTCTGATCCCTCCCGGATCAGTGGTGCAGTCGCGGTAGCGCAGTCGCAGCCGTAGCAGTAGGTTGCCGGCCCCGGCCCCTGGGATTCGTCCCGGGGGCCGGGGCCGTTTCGTCAGGGGACCCGCTCCCGATGCGTGGCGTCAGGAGCTGGGGGATCGCCAGGACCGGGAGGAACCAGACCAGGACGATGAGGCGCTGCCCGGCCAGCATGTCGAGGTTGGGGTGCCCCGCCTGGTTGAGTACGCCCCCGGCCGCCGTGGCGGCGGCGAGCAGTCCGAGGCAGGTGGGCCGCCGGAGTGTCGCGCAGGCGGCCAGGGTGAGGGTGATCAGGAGTAACGGTTCCCTGAGCTGGTGGTCAACCCAGGCGGACCAGAAGACCCGCTCCGCCGTCAGGAACGCGGGCCAGGGATCGGGCACGTCGGGGTGCTGGTAGTGGTGGGTCAGGAGGTCCTGGGCGCTGTCGTGTCCCGAGGGCCAGCCCAGTACGTACGTGGTCAGCTGCATGGCGGCGGCCAGACCGCCGCACAGGACGAAGAGGCCGAGCGCGGGCCGGTGCGGGCGGCCCCGGCGCTTGCGGTGGCAGGCGAGTCCGGCGAACGCCGCCGCGAGGGCGCCTGCCAGCAGGAGTGCTTGCGAGTAGCGCGCCAGGAAGGCGACGGAGAGACCGCAGGTGACGAGGAGGGCCCCGGCCGTCCGGCGCTTCCCGTCCAGGACCAGTGTGCAGCCGAGCGCCACCGCCGACGTGCAGGCCAGGGTGAGGCCGTCCGCCATGGGGAGCATGGCGACCGTGCCGGTGGGCAGCGTCAGGTAGAGGACCTGCCCGCAGAGGGCCGCCGCCCCGCCGGCCCCGGCGGCGCGCAGGGTGGCCAGGACGAACAGGCTGCCCGCCAGCGCGACGGCCACCCCGGCCAGCCACACGCCCAGGACGAGACCGAACACGGCGATGAACGGCACCAGCAGCAGCGGATAGCCGGGGCGCGCTTCGTAGATCGACATGAAGCGGGTGTTGAGGAACGGCCCGGTCATGCCGGAGGTGTTGCCGTGCCGCGTCCAGTACGCGGCCGAGGCCGTCAGCTTCCGCACGCACTCCCGGGCCGACCGCTGCGCGGCCTCGTCCACGCAGGTGTAGTCGATGGCGCGGGCGGTGGCCGACGCGCGGCTCTCGCCGCTCAGCCGGAGGGCGTAGGAGAGGTAGTTCTTCGTATCGGGGGAGTCCCGGCCGGTCAGCGACGTCAGCTGGCATCCGACGAACGTGGCCATGACGAGCACCGAGCAGAGGATTCCGGCACGGGTCCCGGTGATGCGTCGGCGCATGGGCGTCCTCAGAAAGGCGGCGTTCGTCGACACGGCCAACGACGCGGGCGTGGGCAGGTTCTGGGCCTGGGGCATTGTCCGCTGCCCGGCGGTCCGCGCTGCTCGCGCAGACCGGCCGCCTCGGTTCGGCTGCGGGCCATTTCGCCTGGTCGGAGGTTTCGTGATCACCGTTCGGACTAGCGTGCCGCGCCGTGCGGCACGCTCTCTCCTAGGTTCAGGTCGAGGCCATCGCTACCAGGAGGCTCCCCATGAACCGTCGTACCGCTGTGGCGGGCATAGCGCTCGCCGTCTCGTCCGTCGTCCCTCTCTCAGGCGTCGCTTCCGCCCAGGATCTCGACTGCCGGGACTTCGTCTTCCAGGAGGACGCGCAGGCCGAGTTCGACAGAGATCCGAGTGACCCGAACCGCCTCGACGAGGACCGGGGCGCGGACGACGGCATCGCCTGCGAGGCCCTGCCCAGGCGGGGCAGGGTCCCCACGCCCCAGCCCGTGGTCCCCACCGCCACCCCCCGGCCGGTGACCCCCACCCCCCGGCCGACCACCCCCACCACGATGCCGACGCGCGGAGCCCAGGGCGGCCTCGGTGGCGCGTCGGGTCCGAGCGACGGGGAGACCGGTATCGGTCTGGCCCTCGCGGTCGGCGCGACAGCCGGGGCCCTCGGCTACACGGTCACCCGGCGCCGGCGGCGTGGCTGACACGATCCGGACGTGCCGCACGGTCACCGGAACGTCCGCTCCGAGCGGGGGACCACTGCCGCCCGGACGCTGTTCACGCGGGCTCTCACCTCGGGGGCCTGTACGGCACCGGGTGGACCGAAGTGGGTGTCGCGGGCGGCGCCCCGGCAGGGGGCACAGCGGCCACCGAGCAGGGCTTCCGGGCGGCCCGGGGCCTGGCACTCGCTGCACTCCAGAGTGCGCAGGACGGTCCGGTGGGCCGGAGCGACTCGTTCGGGTGGCAACTTGTCCCGCAGGCGCCTGCGGACGAGTGACGCGGCGTGGTGGACCGGGGTGGGGAGCCCCGCGGTCAGGGCGTGGAGGAGCTCGGCTTCGGTGGCACCGCGCTCGAACCATTCGCTGACCTGCGGTTCCAGGTTCACGCAGTCCGCCGAGGAGAGCGTCAGGGTGGGTGCGGCCCGGCCGAGCGAGGCCAGCAGGATGAACGCCCGTGAGCGGGTGGGCCGTTGTTGTTCCTTCGGTACGTCGCCCCGGGCGAACGCGGCCCACCAGGCGTCGTCGCGGGCGGTGCGGGAGAAGAACGTCCGGGTCACCCAGAGCAGGACCTCCTCCGTGGCGACGCACTCGCTGCCCCGGCGCAGATGCCCGGCGTCCTGGAGCCGGTTGAGCGAGGTCCGCACGGCGCACTGCCCGTACGGCAGGGCCTTGGCCAGCGTCTTCACGGAGATGTCGGAGCCCTCGGGAAGCCGGTCGATGAACGCGGCGATGGAGGCGTCCCGGGGGAGCAGGTGCCCGAAGTCGTTTTCGGTACGGGGGCGTTCGTACGGCGCCGAGCGCTTGCCGTAACCCGGGTTGGTCATCGGGTGCGGTGCTGCGGGCGGGGATACGTGCGGGGCGCGGGGGGCGGCACTAAGCTGAGCGTCAGCCATGGGGTCAACCGTTCTGATCCTGGTGGTCAGACCCCTGTCAGGTGTTCCAGCACCGGCGGGGGTCGTCTTTTTGTCGTTTCGACGCACGCTAGAGCGTGATGACCTTCCGTGGCAAGTCGGTCACAAAGAGTCAAGGCGCCGCTCAGGGCGGGCGGGTGGGACAACTGACCCATCCACCCAATCCTTGTAAAGAAGGCTCGGAACTCGCCCCTTGAGCCGGGAGGATCTCCGTCTAGCGCGGTCGGCCGGGCCCCGGCCGGCCATGGGCGTTGGGAGCGGGGACCACATCGTGCGGCGGCCCGGTTCCAGGCGGCTCGGCCTCGTGGCGGCTGGGCCTCGTGGCCCCGGGCGAGGGCCCCGGTGGTGGGGGTGCTCAGGGGGTCCGGGGCGTGCGCCTGCGGGGGGACCGGCGGAGGTTCTGGCCGAGCGCGACGCTCCCGATCACCAGGGCCAGGCCGCCGATCTGCCAGGCGGTGAGGGTCTGCCCCAGGAACAGCAGGCCGGCGAGGGTGGCGACGACCGGGTTCGTCAGCCCGAGGAAGGAGACGGAGGAGGCCGGGAGGCGCTCGATGCCGTGGAACCACAGGGCGTACGCCACCGCCGTGCCGATCACGCCGAGATAGGTGTACCCGGCGATGTTCGCGCCGGTCAGGTGGTCGGGCAGCCCCTCGCCCAGGAGGGCGACGGGCGCCAGCGCCAGGCCGCCCACGGTCAGCTGCCAGCCGGTCAGGGCGAGCAGCGAGACGCCCTCGGGGCGCCCCCACCGCTTGCTCAGGACGACGGCGAGCGCCATCAGTACGGTGGCCGCCAGCATGGCCGCGATCCCGGCGGGGTCGACCTCGGCGTTCCCGCGCAGGACGAGCAGTGCGACGCCCGCGACTCCGACGAGCCCGGCGGTCAGCGTGCGGCGGGTGGGCCGGATCTTGAGGACTCCGGCTCCGAAGCCCGCCACGAGCAGCGGCGTGACCGCGCTGACCGTCGAGGCGACCCCACCGGGCAGGTGGTACGCGCCGAAGAACAGCAGCGGGAAGAAGGCGCCGAAGTTGAGCATCCCCAGCACGGTCGCCTTCCACCACCAGTCGCCGCGCGGCAGGCGCCGGGTGAGGGCGAGCAGGATGAGTCCGGCGGGCAGCGCGCGCAGGGCGGCGGCGAGGAGGGGGCGGTCGGCGGGCAGGAGCTCGGTGGTCGTGACGTAAGTGGTGCCCCAGGTGGCGGGCCCGATGGCGGCGAGCGCGGCGATGCCGATGGCTGCCCGGGCGGAGGCGCGGGGAGGGCGAGGGGCGCCGGGGGCCTGGGAGGCCGGGCGCCGGGTGCCGGGGATCGAGGGTGCTGCGGGTGTGGTGGTGGGCATGGCGCTTCCCCTCGGTTCTCCTCAACGCTGTTATTCTCAACGTTGAGATAAGTGTGAGCCAAGGGTCTGCGAACGTCAAGTATCTGAACGTTGAGGTATTCGGCTGAGCTGAGGGAGGAGCGCGGAATGAGTGAGCGTGAGGAGGCCCCGCAGCCGGGGGCCGAGGTCGACGCCATCGACGAACTGCGCGCCCAGTGGCGCCGCGAACGCCCGGACATGAGCCCGGCCGGGCTGGACGCCATGGCCCTGGTGGGTCGCATCAAGCGGGCCGAACAGCTGTTGAGCAAGGGCATGAAGCCGGTCTTCACCGAACACGGCCTGGAGTTCGCGGAGTTCGACGTACTCGCCACGCTGCGCAGGGTCGGGGCCCCGCACGAGCTCACCGCGGGCGGCCTCCTGAAGTCCGCGATGGTGACCTCCGGCGCGATCACCAACCGCCTCGACAGGCTGGAACGCAAGGGCCTGATCGAGCGTCACCCCGACCCCGCCGACCGCCGGGCCATCCGCGTACGGCTGACCGGCGCGGGGCTGGAGGTCGTCGACCGGGCCGTGGTCGATCACGTGGCGAACGAGGAACGGATGCTGGAGGGGCTGACGGCGCAGGACCGCCGGGCGCTCGACGGGGCGCTGCGGCGGCTGCTGATGTCACTGGGGGACACCCGTCTGGGCTGAGCGCCTCCTGGCTCAGGCGGCGGGCGGGGTGAGGGTCCAGGTCTGTGACGGGTCGGAACCGCATGCCGAGGAGGAGACGGCCTGGTCCCGCGCGGTGAGGCAGAAGCCGGTACCGGCGTTGACGACCCGGTCGTGGGTGTGCGGCGTCCACGTCAGGATCGGGATGTCCAGGCACGGGCCCACGGAGAGCGCCCCGGCCTCGTCGCTGTGCAGGCAGACTCCCGTACCGACGTTCTCGAACTGGCCGTCGTCGTTCGCCATCCACACCTGGCCGGGGGAGCCGTCGCAGCCGGTCATGGCCAGCGCCGAGCCGTCCGTTCCGAGGCAGCGGTCGCTCTGGTTGCTCCGGAGTGTGAAGCGCGGGTCCTCCTGGGGGGTGGGGGCGGCGAAAGCGTGGGCCGCGGGCAGCAGCAGCGCGAGGGTCAGGGTGGCGACGGCGGTGCGGAACGGGGCTCCGGTCACGGGGACTTCCTGTTCTGTCGGTGACGTACGCGGGGCGGGTGCGCCGCCTCGTACCCCTGAGGCTTCCGCAGCGTAGCCATCCGTACACCGTGCGCTACCTCGCGCGCCCCGGTTCGTGCTCCGTAAGACCTTTCGCGCCGGGCGCGGGGCTGGTGGGACCTCCCCGCGTGCCAGGAGAGCGCACCCCCGCGCTCGCGGCATGCCGGGGGTGACATCATCAGGGTCGAGGGTGTACCCGACGGGTACGACGTGCGAGTGGCCGCGATGGCGGTGCGAGACGTCCTGTCCGCGGACCGGGGCGAGGGGAAGAGGGAGATACTCACCTCTTTCCACTCTCAACTTATAGCGCACAGGGGGGCTTGCGGCAAGGCCCGGGTCATGCCTCACAATCGCTCGCTGAGGCCGGAACCTGCGGAAATGGGAGTTTTACTCAGTGCGTACTTCGAACACCAGCGCCTTCGACCTTCCCGATCGTCTGGCCGCCAAGGCCGACCCGGCGCTCATCTCCGGCGACGAGCAGCACTTCGCGGCCATCGCGGAGAGCCTGGAGGAGTCGATCGCCGAACTCTCCGACCGCCTCGCCGTCGTCCGCAGGTCACCCGGCGGCGCGGGCCAGCAGGCGATGGACCGGGACCTGGAGGTCCACCGGCTGACCGCCCGCCTGCGCGCACTGCGCCGCTTCGGCCTCGACCTGTGCCTCGGGCACATGGTCGGCGAGGACGACTCCGAGCCCGTGTACGTCGGACGGCTCGGCCTCACGGACAGCGAGGGCCGCCGGCTGCTGCTCGACTGGCGTTCTCCCGCCGCCGAGCCGTTCTTCGGCGCCACCCACGCCAACCCGATGGGTCTGGCCAGCCGCCGCAGGTACCGCTGGACACGCGGCCGGATCAGCGACTACTGGGACGAGGTCTTCACCCCGGACGGTATGGCGGGGCGGGCCGCGCTCGACGACCAGTCCGCCTTCATCGCCAGCCTGGGCACCAACCGGTCCGAGCGGATGCGTGACGTGCTCGGCACCATCCAGGCCGATCAGGACGCCATCATCCGCGCGAGCTCGCGCGGCGCTCTCGTCGTCGACGGCGGCCCGGGTACGGGGAAGACCGTCGTCGCCCTGCACCGCTCCGCCTACCTCCTCTACTCCGACCCGCGCCTGGGTCACCGCAGGGGCGGCGTGCTGTTCGTCGGCCCCCACCAGCCGTACCTGGGATACGTCGCCGACGTCCTGCCGAGCCTCGGCGAAGAGGGCGTGCAGACCTGCACGCTGCGCGACCTCGTCCCCGAGGGGGCGGAGGCGGCGGCCGAGACCGACCCGGACGTGGCCCGCCTGAAGTCGTCCGCCGACCTCGTGAAGGCGGTCGAGGCGGCCGTCAGGTTCTACGAGGAGCCGCCCACCACGGGCATGACCGTCACGACCCACTGGTCCGACATCCGGCTGACCGCCGGGGACTGGGCCGTCGCGTTCGACGCGGCACCGGGCATCCCGCACAACGAGGCGCGCGACCAGATCTGGGAGGAACTGCTCACGATCCTGGTCGACAAGCACGACGACGAGGACACGGCCGAGCCGCTGCGCAAGTCGCTCCACCAGAACAGGCAGCTGCTCGCGGTCTTCGACAACGCGTGGCCGCTGCTCGAAGCGACCGACCTGGTCGGGGACCTGTGGACCGTACCCGCCTATCTGCGCAAGTGCGCCCCCTGGCTGAGCCGCGAGGACGTGACGCGGCTCCAGCGGGAGGACGCCCACGCCTGGACGGTCTCCGACCTGCCGATCCTGGACGCGGCACGGCAGCGGCTCGGCGACCCGGCCGCGTCACGGCGTACGCGCAGGCACAAGGCGTCGGTCGCCGCCGAACGCGAGCAGATGACCAAGGTCATCGACGGCCTGATCGAAACCGACCAGGACGGTGAGGGCGCGCTGACGATGCTGCGCGGCCAGGACCTCAAAGAGACCCTGTTCGACGGGGCGGCCACCCTCGACATCGAACGGGACCTCCTCGCAGGACCGTTCGCGCACGTCGTCGTCGACGAGGCACAGGAACTGACCGACGCGGAGTGGCAGATGCTGCTGATCCGCTGCCCTTCGCGCAGTTTCACCATCGTCGGGGACCGTGCGCAGGCCCGGCACGGGTTCACCGAGTCGTGGCAGGAACGGCTGGAGCGGGTCGGGCTCGACCGGGTCAAGCTGGCCTCCCTGAGCATCAACTACCGGACGCCGGCCGAGATCATGGCGGAGGCGGAGCCGGTCATCCGGGCCGTGCTCCCGGACGCCAACGTGCCGACCTCCATCCGCAGCGGCGACCTCGCCGTCGTCCACGGTTCCGCCGCGGATCTGCCCGAGATCCTCGACACGTGGCTCGACGCCCACGCGGAGGGGGTCGCCTGCGTGATCGGCGATCCCACCTTCCGGCCGACGTCCCGCGTCCGCTCGCTGACGCCGTCCCTGTCGAAGGGCCTGGAGTTCGACCTCGTCGTCCTGGTCGACCCGGAGTCGTTCGGCGCGGGCATCGAGGGAGCGGTCGACCGCTATGTGGCGATGACCCGGGCGACCCAGCGACTCGTGATCCTCACGAGCTCCTGACAGCCCGCCGCTCGAAAGGGAGGGGGTGAGGGTCTTGCCGACGGCAGGACCCTCACCCCCTCACCGGCGGTGCGAAGCGCGGATGAGCTAGGCCACCCGGCGTGCGAACGCCTGGGACCTGCTGCGGCGCTTCGGGTCGAAGGCATCGACAGTGCCCGCCCCCGCACTGCCGGGACCCGCCTGCCACCCGCGGATCTTCCGGGCCACGCCCTTCACCCTCGGGTGGCCCGGCCGGTACGCGATCTCGAAGTGGGATTCCTTGGGAGTGGCGAGGTCGCCGCCCCACCTGACCACGCCGTCCAGCTCGGCGAGGATGTCACGCACCACGACGAGCTCGTTCGGGTACAGGCCGCCCTTGACGCCGACCGGGTACGCGAGCGGCCGGATGGCCAGCGCGGTTCCCGAAAGGTAGTTGGACTCGTAGTCCTCGACGACCTCGCGCGTCGTGGAGTGGCCGGTGACGTCGCCGGTGCGCAGTTGGTCGATCTCGTAATGGAACCGGCGGGCCACGTGCAGCAGGATCACCGCGGCGTCACCGTCGGCGAGACGCACCGACTGGCCCGAGCCCTCGATGTGAAGGAGTTCCGCCGCCTCCAGGACGGGCCAGCCGTTCGCCGACTTCGCGCCCGGCCAGGCTCGCCCCCGGGCACCGTCGGCCGACGGAACACCTGGGGCGGCGTGTGCGGTGCCAGGGAGGGTGGCCAGGGCCGTGACGGCCCCGAATGCGGCGCCCGCCATCAGGACACCGCGCCGGTCAATCTTGCTTCTCACTTCTCTTCCTTCCGATGATCGCCGTCGCAACGGCACCCGCGGCACAGCCGACGAGCATCACGGCGATGGCCACGAGAGAGGGGTTGACGAAGGCGGGGACCAGGTCATGATCGGCGTCACACCTGTTGTGCAACGGAAACCACTGCGAGGGTTCGCGCCAGTTCTCCGTCCGGTAGGCGTCGTCGTACGGGACACCGCGCGCCGCGCATGCCTCCCGCACGTCGAAACCGCCGGAGAACGCCCCGACGAACCACACGACACAGCCGATGCCGATCAGTACGACGGCTGGGAACACCCACCATCCGGGGTGTCGCCACCGGCGGGCAGGCAGTCCTCGTGCGGTCTTCCAGACGCTCAACACAAAGACGGCCAGGACGAGCGGGGGTAGTGCGATGGCGGCCAGTGCCGAGACGGCGTTCACTTACGGGGTGGTCCCTTCGTTCACTTACGGGCCGCGCGGCTCTTTGCGGCCTTGAGGTACTTCGCGTGGTTCGTCTCGTAGGTGGCGCGCAGCCTCTGCTCGGTGCCGGTGCGAGCCAGCAGTACATCGACGAAACCCTGTTCGAAAGGCTCCAGTTCGTCGTATCCGAGCATGGCCGGGAGCGTCTTGATCCCGCCCCGGACCGTCACCAGGCCGACCTGCGCGGCCAGGACTTCCTTGTCGTCAGCCGCGGTGAGAATATTGTGTGCCAGGAACTTGGCGTCCGTGGCATTGCCGCTGAAGCGCCCGTTCCAGTAACGGCTGAATCGCGTCAGACCGCCGCCTCCGTTGTAGAGGTCGCGGACGGCCTGGACGATCGTCTTGCCGTCGCGTACTGCCTTGGCCAGCAGCCACGCGTCGGCATCCTCGATCAGGTCGTTGTACCCGAAGCTCGACGCGACTCCGACCTTGGCCATCTTCAGCTGTACGAAGTTGCGGCCGTCGGGGTACTGGTCGTCGGCGTGGCGCCAGTCGGCATAGAGGGTGAGCAGGTCACCGCCCCAGCCGGCGACGTCGCCCTCGTTCACCGAACGCGGGTTGCTCGGCATCCAGGCGACGAAGTGCCCGTTGGCGGAAGCCATCAGGTGCTCGGCGCTCAGCTCGTAGGCGGTGTACGGGTCGACGAAGTCGGCCATGACCGACATGCCTTGCCGGTTGGCGTAGTCGACGAACGCCGCGTCGTACGAGCCGATCAGGAAGTCCCAGTCGCCGCCGCCGTACGCCTTGTGCCGGATGTACTCCATCACCAGCTGGTTCGGGTTGCGGTCGCCGGTATAGGCGACCGCGATGTCGTACAGGCGCTGGACGTAGTCGATGAAGGCGTCCGCCGGACCGGATGGCTTGTTCACACTGCTCTGGCCGAGGTCGACTCCCGAGATCACGTCGCGATCGAGATCGAAGACGTCCGACCCGTTGGTGACCTTGAATTCCTTGATCTGGTTGAACGACCAGTTGGCCGGGATCGGGAAGCCCAGGTTGCCGGAGAAACCCCAGGACATACCCGAGACGAACGAGAAGCGGGCTCCGGTCTGCCGGCTGACCACGGTGCAGACGTTCCGCGAACCGTAGACACCGTGCACATAGCGCTTGCCGTTGTACGCGAGCCCAGCGGCCACACCGTGGAAGTACGGCACGATCGCCGCGTCGATCTCCTCGCGGGTGGCGTCGTAGTCCACCGCGAAGTAGATGACGGTGCCACGGTTGAATCCATAGCCCGCGGCCAGCTTGTGGGCGTTGAGAGCGTGCTGATAGCCCTGGCTGTAAGTGAAGTCGGCAAGCTCGCGGGCGTTGTCCTGGTAGATCGGGAACACCTTCAGCCCGTTGCTGAAGATCGTGTTCAGCTCGCCCGGCTTGATCTCCTTGTCCAGGGTGGAGCCCGGCGGGTCGAAGATGTAACGGCCCACGATCTCGTACTTGTTGTTCCGCAGCCACTGCGCCCGGGACGCGGTGATCTCGAACCGGGTGTCGGAGCCCGTGGCGGGACGGTCCGGGTCACCCATCGAGACCAGGAGCTGCGCCCACGTCTGGTAGTCGGAGCGACCGGTGACCGTGAGCTTGGAGAACGCCTGGAAGATCTCGACCCACTCGCGCAGCTTGGAGTCGTAGCTGCTGCGCCAGGTGGTGGGCGTGCCGCCCTCGCTGGTGCCGCTCGGGACCGGGGAGTTGAACACGCACGCGGCGGAGAAGAGTTCGACCCAGAGGCCGGAGCTTCCCTCACCGAAGTTCTTGCCCTGCAGCCCGGTCTGGGTAGCAGGTCCGAAGTTGCCGGTGGGGGAGGCGATGCCGAGTTCGTACTGAATGGCGATCATCAGCGCCTTCTGCACGTCACGGGAGTAGATCCCGTCGCAGGGGCCGATGCTGTAGGCCGACTTGGTCCAGTAACGACTGTTCAGCCAACGCTGGATCGAACGGACCTCGTCCGTGCCGCCGGGGACCTTGATGTAGGCGTCCATGTTCAGGATGCACTTGAAGATCTTCGGCGTGGTGACGCCGCCGGCGGTGCCGGTGCCGCCGTCGGGCAGACCCATGTCGATGAGGAGGGCCTTGACCGCCTCGGTGGTCACGGCGCCGTAGCCGCCGTAGTCGTTGGCTCCCCAGTAGCCCTTGCAGAACAGGCCGTGCTGGATGATGCGGACGATGTTCGCGTTCTTGTTCCAGCCGAAGCCGATGTCGCCCAGGGCCTGGAGCTTCGTCATGGTGGTGGGACCGAAGCTGGCCACCACCGGGCTGATGCCCAGTTCGTGCTGAAGGCCCATGACAAGGGCGTTCATGGTGGACCAACTGGTGCGGCCGTCCTCGGAACAGCGTGTGTAACCGGAGACGCCGCCGTAGGTTGCGTTGACCCACTTCTGAGCGTCGAGGACCTTGTCGTCCAACGTCCGACCTTTCCGTACGGGAGTGGCACCGAGCCTCGGTGCTGCGTCGCGATCGCGGCACGCCGAAGGCGTGGTGCTGTGACGTCGACGGTACGTCCCGGAACTCTTCGCTCGCTCTTGGCTGGTAGGCACGGCAGACGGCTCGCGCGGACGTCTCCGTCTGCAACAGGCCGGGGATGAGTAGAGCGGTGCGTACTCCTTGATGAACGAGCCGCTGACGAACAGCGGGGCACCGAGCTCGTCCTGCGAGAGGCCCGCCTGCTCGCGGCTGTGACGGAGCTCTGCGCCGAGGAGCGCGCGGGGTGAGGAGGGGGGCGAGCTTCCGGGGACCTGGCATGGCAACTCCCTGTGACACACGTGCGGTTGTCGGGACAGCGCCTCTTCCAGGCCAGCCGCGCGTTGGACACTCCGGGTAGGCATTCTCATCACTCAGGGTGGAAGGTGGAACGGCATGTCAGCGACGGAGCGGCGCCGGGCGGCGGCGGGCAGGGTGCGGATGGCGGAGGATGCCGTGCGGCGGTTGAGGGAAGGGCTCGCCGACGTGGGCGTGAAGCTGCCCTCGCTGCGGATCGATCCCGTGTCGTGCGCGGGGAACGAGCCGTCGCCGCTGGTCGACCTCGGCTGCTGCAACCTCGATACGGCCCGGCGGCTGAGCGAGGTCCTGGAGGAGAAGGCGGTCGGCCATGAGCGGTGAGGTGCTCGAACCGTGTACGCCGGAGCTGGGGTCGTACGCCGTGGACACCCGGGACGGGCGGGTGGGACGGGTGTTGGGGCGCGTCGGACCGTACGTACAACTGCGCCCCCCGGGCGGCGGCGCCGAGTGGGACTGTGCGCCGGATCTCCTCCGGCCCGCGCCGCCGGGGCTGGTGCTGAGAGCCCGGGTGACGGAGATCAACCGGGAAGGGCGACTGCCGTGAGTGACCCGGACTCCGCACCGGACCAGCGAACGTCTCCGCGTCGGGGCCGGCGGTCGAGGGGCCAGGGACGACCGGCCCCGGTGGAGGGCCGGAGCCGCTCGGCCCGGTGGCCTGAGGGCTCACACGAACGGCGGGGCCGGACCCTCTTCAGGGCCGGCCCCGCCGGGTGGCGTCGTGCGCGCCAGGTCACACCGCGCCGGGGCTCCCGTAGTAGCCGCCGAGCTGCTCGCGGTAACCCGGGTCGTCCGTGTGCTTGTTCTTGTCGAACTCCGGCGAGTCCTTGATCTGGTCCTTGGTCAGGCTCACGTAGACCTTCCGGTCCTCGGTGTCCACGTGCTTGACCGTGCCCGCGGGCAGCAGGACTTCCTTGCCGAAGATCCACACTCCGGTGTCGACGACCAGGTAGGCCGAGCCGACCTCGTCGGAGTGCTTGTCGACCTTGCCGATGCTTCCGTCAGTCGCCTCGACCGCGTATCCGGTCAAGTCGGCGCCGGCGGTGTACCCGCTCGAAGGCTGGTAACCCCACAGGTTGTCGCTCATATTCGGCTCCTTCCTAGACGGTTCAATTCGGCGTGCCGGCCCCCACCGAGATGGTGGTGGGTGCCGCTCGGAATATCGCCTGCCCGGATGCGAGGGCCTCACACCTGCCCGTCGCGGGGCGGCGGCGTTCAGACCCCCGCGGGTTCCTTCGCCGGGGAGCCCGGGCCCGTACCGGCCGGGTCGGCCGGGCCGCCGGCCGCGATCTTCGACGGAGCCGGTTCCTGGGAGACGTCGAACTCCGTCAGGAGGTCCTGGCTGAAGCCGAAGAAGTAGGTGGCGACGAAGCCGGCGACGTAACCGGCCACCAGACCGCCCGCGTAGACCGCGATCGTGGAGCCCAGGCCGTGGTTGCCGTCCAGGAGGGGGAACAGCGCCCAGCCGGACGGTCCGATGGCCGTGGAGCCGACCGTGTCGCCGAGCTGGTTGAAGAGGCCGACGAAGCCGCCGCCGAACGCCCCGCCGACGCACGCCGTGATGAACGGGCGGCCCAGCGGGAGCGAGACGCCGTAGATCAGCGGCTCACCGACGCCGAGCAGCCCCGCCGGGAGTGCCGACCTGACGGTGCGGCGGATCGACTCGTTGCGGGGGAGGCGGAAGTAGACGGCCACGGCCGCACCGACCTGGCCGGCGCCGGCCATCGCGAGGATCGGGAGGAGGACCGTGTAGCCCTGCTGCTCGATGAGTGTCGTGTGGATGGGGATGAGGGCCTGGTGCAGGCCCAGCATCACCAGCGGGAGGAAGAAACCGCCCAGGACGAAGCCCGCGCCCGCGCCGCCGTTGGACAGCAGCCAGTCGGCGAACGTACCGATCGCGGAGGAGACCTCGCCCGCCACGTACATCAGCCCGAAGATCGTCACCAGGCCGGAGACCAGCACCGTGAGCGTCGGGGTGACCAGGACGTCCAGGGCCTCGGGCACCCAGCGGCGGCACCACTTCTCCACGTACACCGCCAGGACCGCCGCGCCCAGCGCGCCGAGCACACCGCCCTGGCCGGGGGAGAGCTGCTGGCCGAACGCGTCGACCCTGGCGACGCCCGGGAAGACGATGATCGCCGCGACCGCGCCGCCCAGGATCGGCGTACCGCCGAACTCCTTCGCCGTGTTGAAGCCGACGAAGACCGCGATCAGCGCCATGAAGCCGGAGGCCATCGCGGCGAGGGCGGGGGTGACGGCGGGCAGCCACTCCAGGTTGACCAGCAGGCCGTTGAGGCCGGCGATGATGCCGCAGCCGATGAGGGCCGGGATCAGCGGGACGAAGATGTTGGCGATCCTGCGCAGGAAGAGCTTGAACGGGGTGGCGTTCCTCGCCTTCTGCCGCGCCCTGATCGCCGCGCCCTGGGCGGCCAGCTCCTCGGAGGTGTGGACGACGGGGGCGGCCGCCCGCTCCTCCTCGACCAGGCGCTCGAACTCCGGAGTGACCCGGGCGACCGTGCCGGGCCCGAGGACGATCTGGTACGTCTCGTCCTCGACCACGCCCAGCACGGCGGGGATCGCCTTGAGCGCCTCGTCGTCGACCAGCGAGCGGTCGTGCAGGCCGAGGCGGAGCCGGGTCATGCAGTGGGCGATGGAGCTGACGTTCGCGGCGCCGCCGACGAGCGGGAGGATCGCGGCGGCGGTGGCGCGGTTCTTGTCTTCAGTAGCCATGGGGCGTGGTGCCTTGCTGTGCGGGGGTACGGGAGCGGTGCCGGGTGGGTCAGGTGGTGTGTACGGCCGCGAGGGCGGCGCGGAGGTGGCCGTCCGACTCGCTGAGGAGTGTGGCGGCGGTGGGGCCGTCGACCTGGCCGAGGATGGTCAGGATGGCGTTCTTCACCTCGCCGTCCGTGGCGGCGAGCGCCGCCTCGATCTCCTGGTCGGACGCGCCGGTGGCCAGCGAGACGATGCGGCGGGAGCGGGCCCGCAGCTTCTCGTTGGAGGCACGGACGTCGACCATCAGATTCCCGTACGTCTTGCCGAGCCGGATCATCGTGATCGTCGAGATCATGTTGAGGACGAGCTTCTGCGCCGTACCGGCCTTGAGGCGGGTGGAGCCGGTGAGCAGCTCGGGGCCGACGACCACTTCGAGGCCGTGCTCGGCGGCGGCGGCGAGCGCCGAGTCCGCGTTGCAGGACAGGCCGATGGTCAGCGCGCCCAGGGCGCGGGCGTGCTCGACGGCGCCGATCGCGTACGGAGTGCGGCCGGAGGCGGAGATGCCGACGACGGTGTCGTTCTCCGTGAGGGCGAGTGCGTCGAGGTCGGCGGCGGCCAGTTCCCTGCTGTCCTCGGCGCCCTCGACCGCCTTGACCATGGCGCCCGGGCCGCCCGCGATGAGGCCGACGACCTCGGACGGGTCGGTGTTGAAGGTGGGAGGGCACTCGCTGGCGTCGAGGACGCCGAGGCGGCCCGCCGTACCGGCGCCCGCGTAGACCAGCCGGCCGCCGCGCGCCATGCGGGCGGCGGTGGCGTCGATCGCGGCGGAGATCTGCGGGAGCTTGTCGGCGACGGCGGCGGGGACGGTGCTGTCCTCGCCGTTCATGATCCGGGCGATCTCCCGCGTCGGCAGCCGGTCGATGTCGGCGAGCTCCGGGCGGAACGCCTCGGTGGTGAGCGTGGCGAGCTCGGCGCGCAGCTCCCCGTATCCGGCGGAGACGGCGGGGGAGGCGGTGTCGGCGTCGGTGTCAGTGGATGAGGTCATGGAGAGCGGCTCTGCTTTCTCGATCTCGTACGTTCGGTGGATCGGTGGTGCGGTAGCCCGGGGGCCGGGGCGCGCGGTCGCCGGACGGCGTGGTCAGCGCGTGCGCGGGCTGTGGCGGTGCGCGAGCGCTTCGTACGACGCGGCGAGCGCGGGGGCCGCCGTCTCGTACGTACGCTGCGCGATGCCTATGAACAGGCAGTCCACCACCAGGAGCTGGCTCGTGCGACTCGACATGGCGGCGGGCCGCAGCTCGCTCTCGCGGGCCGTGGACGTCGTCAGGACGTGATCCGCGTACTGCGAGACCGGGCCGTCGGGGCGGCCGGTGATCGCGACGGTCGTCGCCCCGTGGTCGAAGGCGACCCGCAGCGGCTCGATGACGTCGCTCGTGGAGCCCGAGTGGGTGATCGCGATCGCCACGTCACCGGAGCGGAGCTGTACGGCGTTGGTGACCGCGAGGTGGGGGTCGGCGTGGGCGTGGGCTATCAGGCCGATGCGCAGGAGCTTCTGCGCGAGGTCCTGGCCGACGAGCGAGGAGGCGCCCGCGCCGTAGATGTCGATGCGGCGCGCGGTCGACGCGGCGGCGACGGCGGCGCCGAGCTGCACGGTGTCCAGGCCGGACGCGGTGTCGGCGAGGGTCTGCTGCTCGTCGTAGGCGAGCTTGGCGACCACTTCGGCGATCGGGTCGTCCACCGTGATGTCGGCCGTGACGGCCGGGGCGCGGCCGGACAGCTGGTGGGCGGCGAGGCCGGCGAGCGCGAGGCGCAGGTCGCGGTAGCCGGGGTAGCCGAGGAGGCGGGCGGTGCGGACCACGGTGGCCTCGCTGGTGCCGGTGAGCTCGGCGAGACCGGTGACGGTGAGGGCGGCGCACCCGGCAGGGTCCCCCGCGACGGCTTCGGCGACCCGCTGCATGGAGCGGGTCATGGACGGTGCGAGGGTCCGGACCTTGGCCGCCAGAGCGGCAGGGGCGGGCGGCGAATCGCCCTTGAAACTTTCCTTCACTTCATTGGTCACATTTGAAAGATATTTTCAATGGGTGGGGTCGTCAAGCCCCTCTGGCGCCTCTTCCTTCGAGGGACAATGGCCGCATGGAGATGAACCCCCTGGAACAGGCGCTGCACTCGGCCCGGGCCCTTGTCATGGCCGATCTCGTCGCGGGCGACGTCGCCGATGCCGAGATCGTCTCGCTGGTCGAGGACGCCGTGACGCACCGGCGCTGGTGGGTCGAGCAGTGGCCCGACGGCGCGGGTTTCGTCGCCGGGCTGATCGCCCAGGACGTGCAGGACGCCCTGCTGGAGAGGTACGGGCGCTGGCCCCTGTGCCCGGTCTGCGAGGACGGCCCGCACGCGCTCGACGTCGAACCCGAACTCGGCCCCGATCCGCAGTGGGTCTGCACGAAGGCCGCCGTGCGGGTCGCCCCCGTGGGCGGCCTCGGCGGGGTGCTGCGACGTTGACGCTCTACATCGACCCGCCGGACTGGCCGGGGCACGGGCTGCTCTGGTCGCACCTGGTCAGTGACGTCTCGTTCGACGAGCTGCACGCGTTCGCGGCCTCGATCGGCTGCCCGCCGCGCGCCTTCGACCGCGACCACTACGACGTACCGGCGGAGCGGTACGCCAGGGCCGTGCGGGGCGGCGCGTGCGAGGTCGGGTCGAAGGAGCTGGTGCGCCGCCTGACGGCGGCGGGTCTGCGCAGACCGAAGGGGCGCCCCGCGCCGGGATAGCGGCAGGGGCGCGGCGCTCCGCCGGCACGGGCGCCGAGCGTTCAGCCGTAAGTCCTCAGCCGTGTGTTCCTACCCGGGTGTCTTCACCCACGGGTCGTCATCCGCTGTGTCCGCTGTGTCCGCGCCCGCCGGGGACTTCGCCGAGGCGACCAGGCGGGCCGGGGTGCCCGCTCCCCGGTGCAGCCGCAGCGAGAAGAGCACCGTCACCAGCGCCAGCACCGTCATCGCGGCCCCCGCCCAAGCCGTCGCCGCGAAACCGAGGCCCGCGTCGATCACCGTGCCGCCCAGCCACGGCCCGCTGGTGTTGCCGAGGTTGAACGCGGCCGTCGTCGTCGCACCGGCCAGGGTCGGGGCCGCGCCCGCCACGTTGAACATGCGGGCGTTGAGCGCGGGCGCCGTGAAGAACGCCGAGAGTCCCAGCAGGAAGGCCAGCGCGACGACGACGGCCGGGCTGGAGGCGAACAGGGCCAGCGCCACCAGACAGACCATGGACGCCGTGATCCCGCTCAGCAGCACCCCGAACAGGTGCGCGTCCGCGAGCCGGCCGCCGATCGTCGTACCGATCAGCGCGCCGGCACCGAACAGCCCCAGCACCCACGGCACCCAGCCCGATCCCAGCCCCGCCACATCCGTGAGCAGCGGCGAGAGGTAGCTGAACGCGCAGAAGACACCACCGGCCGCGAGCGCCGTGATGACGACGGAGAGCTGGACCTGCCGGTCCCGGTAGATCGAGATCTCCCGCTTGAGCTGCGGCTTCTCGGCCGGGAGCGGGATACGGGGGATGAGCGTCGCCACCCCGGCCAGCGCCACGGCGGACGCCGCGCCCACCGCCCAGAACGCCGAACGCCAGCCCAGGTGCTCACCGAGGAACGCCCCGAGCGGCACGCCCAGCACGTTGGCGATCGACAGCCCGCCGATCATCACGGCCATGGCCCTCGCCCGCGCGTTCACCGGCACCATCGCGATGGCGACGGCCGCCCCGACGGCCCAGAAACCCGCGCAGGCGAAGGCGCTCACCACACGCGACACGAAGAGCACCTCGTACGTCGGAGCCAGCGCGCCCGCGATCTGACCGAGGCCGAAGACCGAGATCAGCGCGATGAGGGTGGTGCGGCGCGGCAGCCGCAGCGTGGCCACGGCGAGCAGCGGGGCGCCGACCACCATGCCGATCGCGAAGGCCGATATGAGGAGGCCGGCCTGCGGAATGGAGACGTCCATGTCGTCGGCGATCGGTGGCAGCAGCCCGGACAGCATGAACTCGCTGGTACCGAGGGCGAAGACCGAGAGCCCCAGGATGTAGACGGCCAAGGGCATGGGGGCGCGACGGGAGGGGCGGGAGACGGAGTCGGGCATGACATGCGGTAACGCCCCCTCCGGCGCTCACATTCCCGACAGCAGTTCCAGCTCGGTCGTGAGGTTCTGCCGCGCCCTCGGCTCCCACACCTCGCTCCCGTGCGGGGTGCGGAACAGGCAGGGCAGCCCGAGGAGCCGGCGCAGCACCGCCGCCCGGCCCTCGCGGAACGCCTCGTCGGGTACGAAGGCGTACTCCTCGCGCACCTGGGCCGCGTACTCCGCGTACTCCCTGGGGCCGGACGCCAGGACCGCCAGGTCCGCGTCGCACAGCACCTCCCCGTCGCTGTCGCCGTCCGCCGGGTCGTGGGTGACGGTGAGCCGTACGAGCCGGGCCACCTCGGCGACGGCGTCGGCGGGCACGCCCGCCTCGGACAGGGCGCGCTCGGCCAGTACGGCGCTGCGTTCCTCGTTCTCGGAGCGGTCCGGGCGGTAGACGGCGTCGTGGAACCAGGCGGCGAGGCGCACCACGTCCGGGTCCGCCGCATGGCGGGCCAGCGTGTCGATCCGGTCCAGGACCGCGGCCAGGTGGGCGGTGGTGTGGTAGCGCCGCTGGGGTTCGGCCCAGCGGGCCAGCAGGTTGTCGGCGTACGGCAGCGGGTCGGGGTCCTCGGCGCCGTCCCGGACGGCGAGAAGGGTCTCGCGCCAGCGGGTACGGAGGCGGGCCCCGGCGCTGTCGCCCGGGTCGCTGTGGTCGCTGCTGTCGGTCATGGGGCGACTCTAGAGCGGGAGTCGCGCTTGTCGGACGGTCGGACACTCGCTAGCTTGCGGCTGTGGCAGACCTCGGCACGGATGCGGATACGGATACCGGTACAGGTACGGATACGGGCACGGACATCGGCGGGGGGCCCGGCATCGATCTCAACGCGGACCTCGGCGAGGGCTTCGGGCAGTGGACGCTCACCGACGACGACGCGTTGCTCGCCACGGTCACCAGCGCCAACGTGGCCTGCGGATTCCACGCGGGCGACCCCTCCGTCATGCGGCGCGTCTGCGAGGTGGCGGCGGAGCGGGGCGTACGGATCGGAGCCCAGGTCTCGTACCGCGATCTCGCCGGGTTCGGGCGCCGCGGATGGACGTGCCCGCCGCCGAGCTGACCGCCGAGGTCGCCTACCAGATCGGGGCCCTGCGGGTCTTCGCGGAGGCCGCCGGATCGGCGGTCTCGTACGTGAAGCCCCACGGCGCGCTCTACAACCGGGTCGTCCGGGACGACGAGCAGGCCGCCGCCGTCGTCGCGGGCGTGGTGCTGGCGGGCGGGCGGCTCGCGGTCCTCGGCCTGCCCGGCTCCCGGCTGCTCGCCCGGGCCGGGGCCGCCGGGCTCACCCCGGTCGAGGAAGCCTTCGCCGACCGCGCGTACACCCCGCAGGGCACGCTCGTGCCGCGCGGAGAGCCCGGGGCGGTCGTGCACGACCCGGACGAGGTCGTGGCCCGCAGCCTCGGGATGGCCCTCGACCGGAGCGTCACGGCACGCGACGGCACGCGCGTACCGGTCGCCGCCCGCTCCCTGTGCGTCCACGGCGACACCCCGGGCGCGGCGGCGCTCGCCCGCCGGGTCAGGGCCGCGCTGGAGGACGCGGGCGTCGGCGTGCGGTCCTTCGTATGAGTACGCCGGCCTTCTCCGTCCTGCGCATGCTGCCCGTCGGGACGGACGCCCTGCTGGTCGAGTGCGCGTCGGGGGAGCAGGCGGAAGCCCTCTACGCGGAGCTGCTGCGGCGGCGCGCGGACGGGGAGCTGCCCGCCGTGCGCGACATGGTCCCCGCGGCGCGGACCGTACTCCTGGACGGCATCACGTACCCCGGCGGCGGTCCGGGGCCGCAACGGTTCGCGGCGGACATCGCGTCCTGGCGCGTTCCCGAGCTGCGCCGGGCGCCGGGGGACGAGGTCGAGATCCCCGTCGTCTACGACGGCCCGGACCTGGCGGACGTCGCCGAGGCGTGGGGTGTGGAGGTCGCCGAGGTGGCGAGGACGCACGCGGAGACCGCGTTCCGGGTGGCGTTCTGCGGGTTCGCGCCCGGATTCGGCTATCTGACGGGGCTGCCGGAGCATCTGCGGGTGCCGCGGCGGGCGACGCCCCGTACCCGGGTCGGGGCGGGGGCGGTGGCCCTCGCGGGGCCGTACACCGGTGTGTATCCGCGTGACTCGCCGGGCGGCTGGCAGCTCATCGGGCGGATGCCGGAGCCGGGCACGCTCTGGGACCCGGCCCGCGAACCGGCCGCGCTGCTGGTTCCCGGTACGCGGGTGCGGTTCGTGCCGGTGCCCGTGCCTCCGGGGGCGCGGAGGTGACCGGGGGGCTGGAGGTGGTGCGGGCCGGGGCGCTGACCACCGTGCAGGACCAGGGCCGTGGCGGCTGGGCCCACCTGGGCGTGGGGCGGGCCGGGGCCCTGGACGCTCCGGCGTACCGCCTCGCCAACCGGCTCGTCGGCAACGCGGAGTCCGCGGCGGCGCTGGAGACGACGGTCACCGGGTGCGCGGTACGGGCGGTGGCGACGGGCGGGTTCGTGGTCGCCGTCGTGGGCGGTGCGGTGTGCCGGGTGACGGTGGACGGCCGGGCGGCGGCGTGGGGCGCGCCCGTCCGCGTACCGGAAGGCGCGGTCCTGGAGGCGGGGCCCGCGGTGAGCGGACTGCGGAGTTATCTGGCGTTCGCGGGAGGAGTGGCGGTCGATCCGGTGCTGGGCAGCCGTTCCGCCGACCTGCTCTCGGGGCTGGGGCCCGCGCCTCTGCGCGAGGGGGACGTGCTGCCGCTGGGGCGGCCGGGGCGCTCCTGTCCGCCGGTCCCGGACGCGGTGCCCTGGCCGGGGGCGGCGCCCGCCGGGCTCGTACTCCCGGTGCGTCCGGGGCCCCGGCACACGTGGTTCACGCAGACCGCGCTGCGGACGCTGACCACGGCGGTGTACCGGGTCTCGGACCGCAGCAACCGCATCGGGCTGCGCTTGGACGGGCCCGCGCTGGAGCGGGCCCGGGGCGATGAGCTGCCGAGCGAGGGCGTGGTCCTGGGGGCGGTCCAGGTGCCGGCGGACGGGCGGCCTGTGGTGTTCCTCAACGACCATCCCACGACGGGCGGTTACCCGGTGATCGGGGTCGTACCGGAGCGGGCGCTCGCGGGGGCGGCGCGGGTGGGGCCGGGGGCGGATGTGCGGTTCGTCCTGGGGTGAGGGGGACGCCCGCGGCGGGGCCCGTCCCTCCACCCGCCCCCGACCGTTCCCCGACCGGCCTACACCGCCGCCTTGAAGCCCCGCAGCCTCAGTGAGTTGCCGACCACGAAGACCGAGGAGAAGGCCATCGCGGCCCCCGCGATCATCGGGTTGAGCAGTCCCGCGGCGGCGAGCGGCAGCGCGGCCACGTTGTAGGCGAAGGCCCAGAACAGGTTCGTGCGGATCGTGCCGAGCGTCCGGCGCGACAGCCGGATGGCGTCCGCCGCGGCCCGCAGGTCTCCGCGTACGAGTGTCAGATCGCTCGCCTCGATCGCGGCGTCCGTCCCCGTGCCCATCGCCAGGCCCAGGTCGGCCTGGGCGAGGGCGGCGGCGTCGTTGACGCCGTCGCCGACCATGGCGACCGAACGGCCCTCGGCCTGGAGGCGCTTGACCAGGCCGCCCTTGTCCTCCGGCATGACCTGCGCGTACACCTCGTCTATCCCGACCTCGGCCGCCACCGCCCGTGCGACGGCCTCGTTGTCGCCGGTGAGCAGGATCGGGGTCAGCCCGAGGGCCCGCAGCCGGCGGATCGCCTCGGCGCTGGTGTCCTTCACCGCGTCGGCGACTTCGAGCACCGCCCGTGCCTCCCCGTCCCAGGCCACCGTGATCGCCGTACGCCCGGCGGCCTCGGCCGCGGCCTTGGCGCGGGCCAGTTCGACCGGCAGGTGGATCTCCCGCTGGGCGAGGAGTCGTTCCCGGCCGACGAGCACGGCGTGTCCCTCGACGGTTCCGTGGACGCCGAGGCCGGGGAGGCTGGTGAAGTTCTGGGGGGTGGGGAGGGTGCCCAGGTGGGTGGTGGCGTGGGTGGTGATGGCCTGGGCGATGGGGTGCTCGGAGTGGTGTTCGAGGGCTCCGGCGAGGCGGAGTGCGTCGTTCTGGGTGGTGGCCGGGGTGGTGTGGATGTGCAGGAGGGTCATGTGGCCGGTGGTGATGGTGCCGGTCTTGTCCAGGGCGATGGTGTCGATGCGGCGGGTGGTTTCGAGGACCTGGGGTCCTTTGATGAGGATGCCGAGCTGGGCGCCGCGTCCTGTGCCGGCCATGAGGGCGGTGGGGGTGGCGAGGCCCAGGGCGCAGGGGCAGGCGATGATGAGTACGGCGACGGCGGCGGTGAACGCGGCCGTGAGTCCGGCGCCGTTGCCGAGCCAGAAGCCGAGCGTGCCGAGTGCGAGGGCGATCACGGCGGGGACGAAGACGGCGGAGATCCGGTCGGCGAGGCGCTGGGCGGCGGCTTTGCCGTTCTGGGCGTCCTCGACGAGCCTGGCCATCCGGGCGAGCTGGGTGTCGGCGCCGACCCGGGTGGCTTCGACGACGAGCCGGCCGCCCGCGTTGAGGGTGGCGCCGGTGACGGGGTCTCCGGGGGTGACGTCGACGGGCAGGGACTCGCCGGTGAGCATGGAGGCGTCGACCGCCGATGAGCCGTCGACGACGGTGCCGTCGGTGGCGATCTTCTCGCCCGGCCGGACCACGAAACGGTCCCCGACCCGGAGATCGGCGGCCGGGACGGTCACTTCCGCGCCGTCGCGCGCGAGGGTGACCTCCTTGGCGCCGAGCTCCAGGAGTGCCTTGAGCGCGGCTCCCGCCTTCCGCTTGGAGCGGACCTCGAAGTACCGCCCGGCCAGGATGAACGCGGTGACTCCCGCGGCGGCTTCGAGGTAGATGTTCCCGGCGCCGTCGCTGCGGCCGATGGTCAGCTCGAAGGGATGGGTCATCCCCACCATGCCCGCGGTGCCGAAGAAGAGCGCCCACACCGACCACAGGAACGCGGCCGAGGTGCCGACCGAGATCAGCGTGTCCATCGTGGCGGCGCCGTGCCGGGCGTTGGTCCAGGCGGCGCGGTGGAAGGGCCAGGCCGCGTAGGTGACGACGGGGGCGGCGAGGGTGAGGGAGAGCCACTGCCAGTAGTCGAACTGGAGCGCCGGGATCATCGCCATCGCGATGACGGGCACGGCGAGCGCGACGGCCGTCAGCAGCCGCTGCCGCAGCGGGCGCAGCTCGTCGGCCTCGGGCTCGCGGGGGCGGCGTCCCCGGCGGGTGCCGGGGGAGCGGGCTCCAGCGCGGTGTACCCGGTGGCCTCGACGGTGGCGATCAGGTCCCGTACGGAGATGTCCGCGCCCCGGTAGCTGACCTTGGCCTTCTCGGTGGCGTAGTTGACGGTCGCCTCGACGCCGTCCATCCGGTTCAGCTTCTTCTCGATCCGGGCCGCGCACGAGGCGCAGGTCATGCCGCCGATGGCGAGCTCGACCTCGGCGGCGGCGCCGGCCTCGGCGGAGTCGGGTGTGGCGGTGTGCGCGGACACGGGTTCCTCCCGGATGTTTCTTCCACTGATACCAGATCACTATACCCCCTAGGGGTATCTGCTCCCCCTATGTATACCCCCGGCCCCTATCGAAGGCAAGCGGTGCGCGCGCCCTCGGCGGTGCGGTCTCGCGGATCACCTTCTCCGCACGTTTACATGGGGAGCCGCACCTTCCGGCGTGCGACCCGTAGGCTGGCATTGGACTAGACCTATGGCTGTTATCTGGAGGAATGGGGACCTATGAGCAACCGTGCAGTCCTGGAGGTGATCGCGCTCGACGCGGCGGACGCGATCGCTGCCCGGGCGGGTGGTGCGGACCGCCTCGAACTGGTCGCCGACATGGCAGCGGACGGCCTGACACCGTCCCGCGAGACCTTCGCCGAGATCCGGTCCGCGGTGGACCTTCCCCTGCGCGTCATGCTCAGGGTCGCGGACGGATTCGCCGCCGGCGACATGGACGTACTGGTGGAGAAGGCCCGCGAGATGCGGGCCGAGGGGGCGGAGGAGTTCGTCCTCGGCTTCCTCGACCGGGACGGTCACGCCGACCTGGTCGCCGTGGAACGGCTCGTCGCCGAGCTGAACGGCTGCCGGTGGACCTTCCACCGGGCGATCGACCGCGCGGCCGACCGCGACGCCCTGCGCAAGACCCTCGCCGACCTCCCCGGTCTGGACACCTACCTCACGGCGGGCGCGGCGAGCGGCGTCGATGAAGGCGTCCCGACCCTGCTGGCCGAGGCGTCCCGCTCGGGTACACCCGGCTACGAGCCGCAGATCCTCGTCGGCGGCGGCCTCCGTCTCGACCACCTCCCGCGCCTGCTCGCCGGCGGTGTCGACGCCGTCCACATCGGCGGGGCGGCCCGTCCCGGCGGCTGGTCGTCACCGGTCGACACGGCGGCGGTACGGAAGTGGCGAGCGGCCCTGGACGGGTGAGGGCCGGGAGGGAGGGAAGCGTGCGCGCCCACGGCTACGGAAGCCACCGGAGTACCTTCTTCTGGCTCCACCCGCTCGGGGGCGAGGTGCTCATCGCGTACCTGCCCGACGGGAATGTGACGGTCGCGGCCGTCCCCGCGCCCCGGCCGGACGGATCACGGCCGGGGACGGCGTAGGGCGGGGTCGGCGCAGGGCGGGACGGCCGGGGCTCACACCGGCGGCGTCACGCCAGAGCCTCCGGCAGCGGGGCCGCGTGCAGCACGATCAGACCGGAGACCGCCCGGGTCAGCGCCACGTACAGGCGGCGCAGGCCCGTGCGTTCGTCCGGTTCGCCGTCGACCACGGCCGCCGGGTCGTCCAGCACCACGTAGTCGTACTCCAGACCCTTCGCCAGCGAGGCCGGGACCAGCGTCAGACGGGACTCGGCGGTCGTCTCGTCACCGGGTGAGAGGTACGCGTGGCCCGCCGCCTCCAGGGCCGCGGCGAGCGCCGGGACCCGGGCGTCGGCGGCGATCAGGCCGATCGACCCCTCGTGGGCCAGCGACTCCTCGCAGGCCGCGACCACCGCGGCGGCCAGCCCGGCCGGGTCCGCCACCTGCCGTACCGCCATGGAGCCCGGCGACTCACGCACCGACTCCACCGGGGCCAGGCCCGGCGAGATCGCGGGCAGCAGCCGCGAGGCGTACGCGATCACCTCGCGGGGCACACGGAAGCCCGCGGTCAACTCCTCGACCAGGGCGTCCGGCTTGCCCAGGTGGAACAGCGCCTGCTCCCAGCTCTCCGTCGACCACGGTGTCGTGCCCTGCGCGAGGTCGCCGAGCACCGTAGCCGAACCGGTCGAGCAGCGGCGGCCCACCGCCCGGTACTGCATCGGTGACAGATCCTGCGCCTCGTCGATGACGACATGGCCGAGCGAGTGCGTACGGGCCACCAGGTCACTCGCCTCGTCGATAAGCACCGCGTCCGCCGGCGACCACTTCGCCGACTTCACGCCGCGCGGCGGCCTGGACCAGACAATCCTCTTCTGCTCCTCGTCGGTGAGGAGGCCGTCCGCGTGCGCGGCGAGGAACTCCGGGTCGGAGAGGAGCCGCAGCACCAGTCTCGCGGGGTCGACGGCGGGCCAGCACGCCTTGACGGCCGCCTTCACCGCGGGGGTGCGGGCCACCGCGTTCTGCACCCGGTCGTCGGGAGCCTCGCCCGCCTCCTCCATCCGGGTCAGGACGCAGTGTGCGATGCGCTGCGGGAGTGCCTCGTGGGCGGCGCCGTAGCGGATGTCGCGGGCCAGCAACTCGTCGACGATCTCCGTCAGTTCGTGCACGGGCACCCGCCAGCGGCGCGAACCGCGCACCACCATGACCGGCTCGGCCGGCGGCGACACGTGCGAACGGATCGCCCGTCGCAGGACCTCCGCCATCCTGGCGTCGCCCTTGACCACGGCGGCCGGGGCGTCGTCCGTGCCACGCACCTCGACGTGCGCCGTCACCAGGTCGTCGACGGTGGCCTGCTTCACCTCCAGCTCACCCAGGGCGGGCAGCACCTGCTCGATGTAGTGGAGGAAGGACCGGTTCGGCCCGATCACCAGGGTCCCGGTGCGGGCCAGCCGCTCGCGGTGCGCGTACAGCAGGTAGGCGACCCGGTGCAGGCCGACCGCGGTCTTCCCGGTGCCGGGCCCTCCCTGCACACACACCGTCCCGCCGAGCCCGCCGCGTACGATCTCGTCCTGCTCGGGCTGGATCGTGGCCACGATGTCGCGCATCGGGCCGACGCGGGGCCGCTCGATCTCCGCCTGGAGGAGCCTGCTGGTCCGCGCGGGCTCGGCCGGGCCGGTGAGGTGTTCGTCCTCGTACGCGGTCAGCTCGCCGCCCGTGTAACCGAACCGTCGCCGCCGGCCCACGTCCTGCGGGTCCTTCCTGGACGCCCGGTAGAACGGCTGGGAGACGGGCGCGCGCCAGTCGATGACCATCGGATCGCCGTGGGCGTCATGGACGTGGCGGCGCCCGATGTAGAACCGCTCGCCCCCGGCACCCTCCGCCCGCTCCGCACCGACCGGGTGCAGATAGTCGAGGCGTCCGAAGAACAGCGGGGTGTGGGAGAGGTCTGCGAGTGCCTTGACGCGGTCGTCCATCTGCGCCTGGAGCACGACGGAGTTGACCCAGTTCGCGGTGACGTCGCGGAGGTCGAGGGCCTGCACGTCCTCACGCATCGCGCGGAGCGCGGCACGGGAGGCGGTCAGACGGGCGCGTTCGCGTGTCAGGGGGTCCGGGGAGCCGATCGGCCCGGTGGTGGGGGTGTCGCTCTCTGCTTCGTGCGCGGGCACGGTGTCGCCTCCGACTTTCAACGCGTGGAAGGCGGACCACGGCCTCCGGTACGACGGGAGGGCGACGTGATCCGCTCAGGGACGTTCGCGCGGGTGCGGGCCGGTTTCCGTCCGGCCGGCGGCGCTCCCCCGGCTGCCGGCGGAGGGCCGGTACCACGGTGCGGGAGGCGGGCAGACCGGCGATTGTATCCACGGCGGCCCGCCCGGTCGAACGGGAAAGGGCGCGCCCCGCCGCGCCGGAACGGCGGTCACGCCCGCGGCCCGGTGCCCCACCGGGCCGGACAGGAGCACCATGGAACACATGAGCACAGTGGTTCCGCACCCCCGGAGACCCGGGCCCGCGCACGGCGCGAGCGCGGTCACCGGTCAGCACCGCCCCCACCGCGCCGGGGACGCACTGCGCGCCGCCGGGGTCTTTCTCCCACCGCGTTCCGCGTGGCCGTCCTCGGCGAGTACGCGCAGGAGGCGGGCGCCCGCCGCCACCGCTGAACCGCACGGCGGGCGGCGAGCCGGCGGGCGGCGGCCGGTCAGCTCTCCGTCAGCAGCTCGTCCGCGTCCACGATCCGGTACGCGTAACCCTGCTCGGCCAGGAACCGCTGGCGGTGCGCCGCGAAGTCCTGGTCGATCGTGTCGCGCGCCACCACCGAGTAGAACCGGGCCTCGTGCCCGTCCGCCTTCGGCCGCAGCACCCGCCCGAGCCGCTGCGCCTCCTCCTGACGCGAGCCGAACGTCCCCGACACCTGGATGGCGACGGTGGCCTCCGGGAGGTCGATCGAGAAGTTGGCGACCTTCGACACCACCAGGACACTGATCTCGCCCTGCCGGAAGGCGTCGAAGAGGATCTCGCGCTGGGCGTTGCTCGTCTCGCCCTTGATCACCGGGGCGTTCAGATGCTCACCCAGCTCGTCGAGCTGGTCGATGTACTGGCCGATCACCAAGGTCTGCTCGCCCTTGTGCTTGGCGACCAGGGCCTCCGTGACCTTCCGCTTCGTCGCCGTGGTGGCGCAGAACCGGTACTTCTCCTCGGCCTCCGCCGTCGCGTAGGCGAGGCGCTCGGTGTCGGTCAGATTGACCCGTACCTCGACGCAGTCGGCGGGCGCGATGTAGCCCTGCGCCTCGATCTCCTTCCACGGGGCGTCGAACCTCTTCGGCCCGATGAGCGAGAAGACGTCCGACTCGCGCCCGTCCTCCCGCACCAGGGTCGCCGTGAGGCCGAGCCGCCGCCGCGCCTGGAGGTCGGCGGTGAACTTGAAGACGGGAGCGGGCAGCAGGTGCACCTCGTCGTAGATCACCAGGCCCCAGTCACGGGAGTCGAACAGCTCCAGGTGCGGGTAGACGCCCTTGCGGCGGGTCGTCAGCACTTGGTACGTGGCGATGGTGACCGGCCGGATCTCCTTGCGCGTACCGCTGTACTCGCCGATCTCCTCCTCGGTCAGCGAGGTCCGCTTCACCAGCTCGCTCTTCCACTGCCTGGCCGAGACGGTGTTGGTGACCAGGATCAGCGTGGTCGCCTTCGCCTCGGCCATCGCACCGGCTCCGACCAGTGTCTTTCCCGCGCCACAGGGCAGGACGACGACTCCGGAGCCACCGTGCCAGAAGCCCTCGACCGCCTGCTTCTGGTACGGGCGCAGCGCCCAGCCGTTCTCGGCCAGCTCGATCGGGTGCGCCTCCCCGTCGACGTAACCCGCGAGGTCCTCGGCGGGCCAGCCGAGCCTGAGCAGCGTCTGCTTGATCTGCCCGCGCTCGGAGGGGTGCACGGCGACGGTGTCCGGGTCGATGCGCTCTCCGACGAGCGGCGCGACCTTCTTGGACCGGAGGATCTCCTCCAGTACCGGACGGTCGGTGGTGGTCAGGACGAGGCCGTGCACCGGGTGCTTGGAGAGGGTGAGGCGGCCGTACCGCGCCATCGTCTCGGCGATGTCGACCAGGAGCGCGTGCGGCACGGGGTAGCGGGAGTACTCCACCAGCGCGTCGACGACCTGCTCGGCGTCGTGCCCGGCGGCGCGGGCGTTCCACAGGCCGAGCGGGGTCACCCGGTAGGTGTGGATGTGCTCGGGCGCACGCTCCAGCTCCGCGAAGGGGGCGATCACGCGACGGCAGGCGTCCGCCAGCTCGTGGTCGACTTCGAGGAGCAGCGTCTTGTCGCTCTGGACGATGAGAGGTCCGGTCACGCGCCTCGGCCCTTTCTGCGGGGGTGCGGCCACGGATGCGGCCAAACGTCCAGTGTGCCGCATGCGGGGCCATCGGTGCGTGGCTCGGAGGCGCGGGCTGCGGACGGCTCCGTCACACCGCCGCCGCCCGGAGCCGGGAGACCTCCGGTCCGTCCGGCCGCCCGGGACCGAGGCGAGCGGCGGCCGCCCGGCCCGGTGGAGGGCCTTCTGCCGGTCGGGGCGCGGCGGGCACGGACCCGCCGGGCACGGCGAGGGGCAGGCTTTAGCGTCAGGCCCCCAAGTCATGCCCCCGAGTCAGGCCCCCGTGTCGTCGGCCAGTTCCGCGACGCCCGTGATGCGGTGGAGCGGGTACGTCCGGACCTCGTCGGCCGTGTGGTCGAAGGCCGTGACGAAGCCGCCCTCGACCCGCACCGGGGCGATCACCCGCTGGCTGGCCGAGCCCTCCGCGTTGACGTAGCCGATCCACACCGCGGAGCCCGTCATGGCGGCGGCCTGGACCGTGGCCAGGGTCTCGGCTGCGGTCGTACGGGGAAGGGAGCCGGCCGACGCCGCCTCCGCCCCGTCCTTGCGGACGACCGTGGCCGCCGTGTCCCCGGCGCGGATCGCCCGGACCGCGGCGCCCAGCAGCGTGTCGTCAGGGACGGGAGGCCCCTCGGGGACCGGCGTGGGGGCCGAGCGGGGCGGGGTGCGCCGGGCACCGGCCCGGGTGATCAGGACGTCCCCTTCGGCGGACTCGGCGGCCGGTGCGAAACCCATCTCCCGCAGCCCCTCCAGGAGGGACGCCGGATCGGTCTGGGCGGCCAGCACGGTCGGTGCGAGCCGGCGCAGCCGCAGGGCCGCCGAACGCTTGTCGGCGAGGATCTCGTTGAGTACGGCCTCGTCGTCGCAGCGCACGTAGGCGGAGGCGGAGCCGATCCGCAGATGGCCGTGGCGGCGGGCCACGTCGTCGATGAGGTAACTGAGCGGCTGCGGAACCGGCGTACGGCTGTGCGCGGCGAGGAAGGCGTGCAGGTCGGTGGCGGCCTGCCCGGCGTCCAGGGCCCGGCGTACCGAACCGGGCGTGAAGCGGTAGACGGTCGCGCCGCCCTTCGACTCGATGTCCGCGAGCACCGACAGCATCTCGGCGAGGGGCCGCTTCAGGGGGCCCGGGGCGACGGCCGTCAGGTCGGCCTGGAGCAGCACGTGGTCGAGGGGTTCGGGGACGAGCGGGGCGAGGCGTGCGGCGGCCTCCCCGGGGCCCTGGGCCAGGAGGGCGCGGGCCTGCGAGGAGAGGGCGCCCCGGCCGGTGACGCCCAGGAGTTCCGCCTCGTTGAGCGTCCACAGCGCGAGCCGGGAGCGCAGGTCGGACGTGTCGCCGGGGGCGGTGGCCGCGGCGGCCGGCGGCGCGCTGTACCCCGTGCCCGCGGCCCGGGACGGGGTACCCGCGGAGGAACCGGCCGGGGTGGCCGGCCCGCCCCGGGCTCCGGTGCGCAGCGGGCGTTCCCAGCGCAGCCGGGCCAGCAGGCCGGCCGGGTCGGGCGCGGTCCCGGGGGGCAGCCCGGCGAGCAGGGCCAGTACCCGGTGGCGTACCTCGGGTGCGGCGGAGCGGTCCAGTTCGGGGCCGAGCGCGGAGAGCGCCCGGCCCTTGGCGTCCTGACCGCCGACCAGGCCGGGGGTGCGGGTGGCGGCGAGCCAGGCGGTGGCGAGGCGGACCCAGCGGTCCTGGACGGGGAGTTCGAGCCAGTCGTCGTACGCGGGTGTCGCCGCGTACCGCTCGTCGGTCTCCCCGTCGGCTGCCAGCAGCCCCGCCGCGTAGGCCAGTTCGACCCAGAAGGCGGCGACCTGCTCGGAGACGTCCATCGCGGCGGCGGCGCGCTTGAGCTCGCGCACGCTCAGCCCGCCCGCCCGGAGGATGGCGGGGCCGCCGCCGTTCCAGAGCTTCAGCAGCTCCTCGATCGTGGACAGCGCCGTGAACGCCTGGCCCGCGGCTGCCCTGTCCACAGCCTCGGGATCGCGCTCGGCGGCCGCCTCGACGGTCGGCGCCACCGGTTCCGGTACGCGGTGGGCGCGCCCTGCCCGCAGATGGAGCGCGGCCTCGCGCGGCAGTACGACGGTGCGGGTCGACACCGGAAGGAGCAGCCCCCGGTCGCGCAGCCACTTCACGGGAGGGGTGGGGTTCGGCGTGACCTCCCCGTACGGCGGGCCCCACACCAGCCGGTCCAGTACGGACAGCGCCTCGACCGGCGCGGTGTCCAGCAGGGCCGCCATCCGCGTCCGGTCGGTGAACAGCCCGGCGAGCGCGGTCACCGCGGAGACCGGGTCGTGCGTGGCGGGCAGTCCCGCCGCGGTCAGGATCTCCTGGAGCCGGCCGGGCGACATGCCCGCGGTGGCCTCGGCGACGGTCGGGCCGAGCCCGGTGGGGGAGGGGTGCTGCGGGGACGGGGCGAGCAGTTCGCGTGCCGTACGCACCAGGCGAAGCCGCTCGTCCTCGCCCCAGACCAGGGCCTGTTCGCGCAGGTTCGCGAGGGCGGCGGGCAGCGCGGCGGTGATCGCGGCGCCGGCGTCGTCGCGGTGGTCGCCGTCGTCCTGGCCGTCACCCGTCAGGAGGGAGAGCAGCGTGCCGTACGGAGCCGGGTCCGGCGCGACGGCCAGCGCCTCCGCGGTCTGGAGCGCGAAGCGGTCCAGATGCTCCAGGGCGCGGACGACGGAGGCCCGGGTGCCTGCCCGGGTGGCGAGTTGGGTGATGTCGTTCGGCACAGGGCTGAGCAGGTCGGGGCGGGCACGCAGAAGCCGTGCCAGCGATTCGTCGCCCCTGGCGCGCAGGGCTTCGGCGAGCGTGCGCGGTGGTGTGGTCGTCCCCATCCGTCCCACGGTAGCCGCTGAAACGCTACGGTCGGGGCAGCGCGGGTAGAGGGGAACGACCGAGTGGGTATCGAGAGCGACCAGCTCGTCTACGACTATCTGAGCCGGGTCGGTGACCTGGCCCAGCAGCAACAGCTGTCCTCGGGCGTGCGGATGAGGCTCGTGTCGACGCTCCGGGTCGAGATCGAGCGGCAGCGCGGGGCGGCGGGCGCGGACTCCCCCACGGTGGTGCGGCGCATCATCGGCAGGCTCGGGGACCCGGACGAACTGGTCGCCGCGGCGGCGAGGTCGGCCGACGGGACGGTGTCGCTGCCCGCGCCGCGCACGGCGGCGGAACCGGAGGCGAAGAGCCCGCCCGCCGTGCCCCGGCCGCGACGCGGACTGCTCCGCAAAGACACTTCCCGCAAGGGCGCGTCGGCACCGGCTCCTCCGGCCCCCGCGGAGGGGTCGGAGGAGCCGGATGACCCGGTGCCGGGCTGGCCGTCGCCGCAGGCCCCTCACATGTCGGGTCTGGACGGCGCGCCGTCCGCGCCGGGCGCGGGGGCCGAGTGGTGGCGGGTCGAACCGGGGCCGCTCGGCGACGGGGTGAGCGTGCCGGGCTTCTTCGGCGGGGTGGAGATCCCGGAGATGCTGAGACCGCCGCCCGTGGAACATCCCGACGAGGCGCGGGAGGAGACCGAGGAGGCGGCGGAGGAACCGGCCCCCCGCCCCCGCCGGAGACCGCGCCTGCGCCGCCGCAGGAAACTGGTCGAGCGGACCGCCGACGTACCGGCGGACACCGCAGGTACCGCGCACACCGCCCGCCTGCGCCTCACGCACCCCCTCCTGCTCCTGGCCGCCGCCCTGCTGGTCGCGGGCGCCGTCATGGGCTCGTGGCTGGCCCTGGCAGGCGGCTGGCTGCTCGCCTACAGCTCCCGCAGACTGTCGCGGGCCGAGGCGAAGTGGGCGGTCATGGGCCTGCCCGGCCTCGTGGTCGCGGGAGCCCTGGTCTGGCTCTGGGGCCGCCTGGAGGGCAGATGGGGTGCCCCGATCCCGGAGAGCGGCATGGGCGAAGCCCTCACGGCCACCTGGCCGGTGGTTCTCCGCACGGCAGCGGTGGCCTCGGCGCTCTACCTGGTCTGGCGCTCCCGCAGAGCGGCCTGAGTCCAGCCACGGCCCGCACGGCCGAACGGGTGAGGGCTGACCGGGGGCGGGTCGGCACAATGGGCCGCATGGCCTCGCATCCCCAGACCCCGCAGCAGACCCCGCCCATGAACCCGCCGACGGTCGGCTTCGACCTCGACATGACGCTCATCGACTCCCGGCCCGGCATCCGGGCCAACTACCGGGCGCTGTCCGAGGAGACGGGGGTCCCCGTCGACTACGACCTCGTGGTCAGCCGGCTCGGGCCGCCGGTCGAGCACGAGCTGGCCAACTGGTTCCCGGCGGCCGAGGTCGCCGCGGCGGCGGACCGCTACCGCGAGATCTATCCCACGCACGCGATCACCCCGACCGGCGCCCTGGCCGGCGCCCGGGAGGCCGTCGCCGCCGTGCGGGCCCTGGGCGGCCGGGCGATCGTCGTCACCGCCAAGCACGAGCCGAGCGCGAAGCTGCACCTCGCCCACCTCGGCATCGAACCGGACGCGGTCATCGGCCGGCTCTGGGCGGAGGCCAAGGCCGAGGCGCTTCTCGCGCACGGCGCGGGCGTCTACGTCGGCGACCACACGGCGGACGTCCGGGGCGCGAAGGCCGCGAACTGCCTGTCGGTCGCCGTCACGACGGGCCCGTGCGACGCGCAGGAGCTGTGGGCGGCGGGCGCTGACGCGGTCCTGCCCGACCTCACCGGTTTCCCCGCCCGGCTGTCCGCCTGGGTGGCCGCGTCAGGTGCCGGACGGTTCTGACCTGCTCAGCCACACGCTCCGCACGACCCCCGCCCCGGCGATCAGGAAGCCCACGCCCATCAGCATGGACACCGCGTAGGCGATGGTCGGGAAGGGGTCGGTGCCCAGGAACAGCGGGGCCACAGTGACCAGTGTGGCCACCGCGCCGACGAAGAAGACGATCGCGCCGACCTGTACGAGCCGGTCACCGGCGCCGGAAGGAGTAGTACTCACCCGGCCAGGGTAGTTCCCAGCCCGGAGGAACCATCGGGCGACGTCTTGTCACCGGCCCCTGGGCCATTAGCCTGGGGCATGGCGGGTCATGGGGACCCGCTGTACTGCTATCCGGAGCCGTTTGCCGGCTCTCCCGCGCACCGACGAGTACGAGGACGAGGACAGACGTGCCCACGGGTAAGGTCAAATGGTTCAATCCGGAAAAAGGCTTCGGCTTTCTGTCCCGCGACGACGGCGCCGACGTCTTCGTCCACTCGTCGGTCCTCCCCGCCGGCGTCGACGCACTCAAGCCCGGCCAACGGGTCGAGTTCGGCGTCGTCGCGGGCCAGCGCGGTGACCAGGCCCTTTCCGTGACGATCCTCGACCCCACCCCGTCCGTCGCGGCCGCGCAGCGCCGCAAGCCGGACGAGCTCGCGTCGATCGTGCAGGACCTGACGACGCTGCTGGAGAACATCACGCCGATGCTGGAGCGGGGCCGCTACCCCGACAAGGCGGCGGGCGCCCAGATCGCCGGTCTGCTCCGCGCCGTCGCCGACCAGCTCGACGTGTAGCCCGGCGGGCTGCCCCCAGGGAGCAGCCCCACGCACCCGGGCGGTCAGAGAGACGTCAGCGCGTCCCGGCCGAGCGGCGGAACCAGGCCCTCGGCCGCGGCGCGCGTCAGCAGTCCGCGGACCGCCGCGTAACCGGCCTCGCCCAGATCCGCCGTGAACTCGTTGACGTACAGCCCGATGTGCTGCTCGGCCACGGCCGGGTCCATCTCCTGGGCGTGCTCCAGCACGTACGGCCGGGACCGCTCCGGATCGTCCCAGGCCATCCGTACCGACGTACGGACCGAATCGGCCAACTTCTCCAGCATCTCCCGGCCCAGCGACCGCTTGGCGATGATCGCGCCGAGCGGGATCGGCAGCCCCGTGGCCGCCTCCCAGTGCTCGCCCATGTCGGCGAGGCTGTGGAGGCCGTAATTCCGGTAGGTGAAACGGGCCTCGTGGATCACGAGCCCCGCGTCGACCCGGCCGTCCCGCACCGCCGGCATGATCTCGTCGAACGGCATGACGACGATCCCGCCGACCCCGCCCGGCACGACCTCGGCGGCCCACAGCCTAAACAGCAGGTACGCCGTGGAGCGCTCGCTCGGCACGGCGACCGTGCGGCCCGTCAGATCGGCGCCCGGCTCCCGCGTCAGGACCAGCGGCCCGCAGCCCCGCCCGAGCGCACCGCCGCAGGGCAGCAGCGCGTACTCCTCCAGGACCCACGGCAGGACGGCGTAGGAGACCTTCAGCACGTCGAACTCGCCGCGCTCGGCCATGCCGTTGGTGAGGTCGATGTCGGCGAACGTGACGTCGAGCGCGGGTGCTCCGGGGACCCGGCCGTGCGCCCAGGCGTCGAAGACGAAGGTGTCGTTCGGGCACGGCGAGAAGGCGATGCGCAGCTTCGCGCCGGCGGCCGAGGGGTCAGCGGGGGCAGTCGGGTCGTCGGTCATGCGGAGTCCAGCCTTCCAGTACGGGGGCGATCTTCCCGAAGGCCCCGGTGAGCGCGGAGAGGGCCTCGCCGATGCGCCAGGCGGCCCGGTCGCGGGGACCGACGGCGTTGGAGACGGCCCGCAGCTCCAGCACCGGTACGCCGAACCGCTCGGCGGCCTCGGCGACACCGGCCCCCTCCATGGCCTCGGCGACGGCGCCCGGGTGCGCGGCGAGCAGCGCCTCGGCGCGTGCCGCGCTGCCGGTCACCGTGGAGACGGTCAGGATCTCGCCGGACACGGCACCGGTGGCCGATGCCACCGTACGTACCAGAGAGGCCGGCGGTACATACCGGTCGCGCCCGAAGCCGAGACCGGTGACGGGGACGAACCCGTCCGGGGTCTCCGCCCCAGGTCGGCGGCGACGACGGCGCTCGCCACGACGAGCGAACCGGGCGGTGCGGGCGGGAAGCCGCCACCGATACCGGCCGAGACGACCAGTGCGTACGGGACGGTGGCGGCGGCCAGCGCGAACGCGGCCGAGGCCGCCGCGGCCGCCGGACCCGCGCCGCCCGCCAGGACGTCCAGGCCACCGGCCCGGTGGAGCTCCGCACCCGGTACGGAACGCACCTGCGGCCCTCCGTCCCCGAACGCACGCGTGACCGCGTCCCTCTCGACGGGGACAGCGGTCACGACGAGCACGCGCACGGCGGGGTCCCGCGAGGTCAGGAGGTCTTCTTGAACTGGAAGTGCCAGATGCCCGTGAGCTTCTTGCCCTTGGTCTCCACGATGCTGATCTGCGTCTGGTTCGTGGTCTCGCCGGTCTGGCTGGAGAAGAAGGCGCTGCCCGGGATCGACCGGTAGGTCTTCTTGTACGGCTCCTGCTCGGCCTGCTGGCCGTTGATGAAGAGCGTCCAGCCGGTGTCGGCGATCTCCGGGTCCACCCCGAAGCGGACCTTGTCGTCCATCGCGACCTGGACGGTGTGCTCCGCCTTCTTGTCGTTCAGGCAGCCCTGGATCACCGACTCCTTGAGAGGCTTGCCGTCGTTGTAGCAGGACGCCTCGGCGCCCTTGGACGTGTCGCCGACCGTCACGGTCGCGAGCGGCGTCGGCTTGTCGCAGGCGGACAGGACGAGGAGGCCCGCGGAGACGGCACCGAGGGCGACGCCCGTTCGGCGGCCCTTACCTGAGAAGAACGCAACGGTCATGGGCGGAAGGCTATCGGTCGCCCGGGCTCACGCCGCGCGGGGTGCGGCGTGCCGCGCCGCGCGGCACCCAGCAGCCCCCGTACGGCGGTCGCGGCGCCCAGGCAGAGGATGCCCACGGCGACCGACATGCCGAGCACCGAGTTGAGGGGGAGGGCGATGCCGATACCGCCGCCGATCACCCAGGCCATCTGGAGCAGGGTCTCCGAGCGCGCGAACGCCGACGTCCGCACCTCCTCGGGCACGTCCCGCTGGATCATCGCGTCCAGCGACAGCTTGGACAGGGCCTGGGTGAAGCCCGCGACCGAGGCGAGCGCGGCGACCATGACGGTGGAGAAGAAGACCGTGGTGAGCACGGCGACGCCGAGCGCGAGGCCCAGCACGGTCGCGATGATCACCTCGGGGCCGCGGGCCCTGAGCCAGGAGCCCACCGCCGTACCGCACGCGTTGCCCAGGCCCGCCGCCACGCCGACGATGCCGAGCGACACGGCGGCGCTCTGGCCGGCCAGCGGGTGCTCGCGCAGCAGGAACGCCAGGAAGAAGATGAGGAAGCCGGACAGGGCCCGGTGGGCGGCGTTGGCCTGGAGGCCGTGCAGGACGGAGGGGCCGACGGAGCGCAGCCCCGGCGGCCTCTCCCGGGCCCGCCTGTCGCCGTCGACCCTGGTGCTGCCGCCCTTCCTGGCGGGCTGCGGACGGGGCTGCTCCTCCTGGTGCGGGACGATCAGGCGCGCCCTGCGCTCGCCCTTGGCTGAGTCGACCTTGTGCGGGAGCGTGAAGGCGAGGAACGTCCCGGCGACGAAGATCACGCAGGCGCCGTAGAGCGGCCACGCCGAGCCGACGCTCTGGAGCCCGGCCCCGATGGGGGCCGCCACCCCGGTCGCCAGGAGGCCCGCGAGGGTCACCCGTGAATTGGCCTTCACCAGGGAGAAGCGGGGTGGCAGGAGCCGTGGCACGACGGCGCTGCGCACGACCCCGTACGCCTTGGAGCACACCAGGACGCCCAGCGCCGCCGGATACAGCTCCAGGCCGCCGGTGGCGACCGCCCCCGACATCGCGATCGCGAGGATCGCCCGGGCGAGCATCGCACCGGCCATCGCGGCGCGGCGGCCGTGCGGCAGCCGGTCCAGCAGAGGACCGATGACCGGGGCGAGCAGGGTGAAGGGGAGCATCGTGACGGCGAGGTAGAGCGCCACCCGGCCGCGGGCCTCGTCCGTCGGTACGGAGAAGAACACCGTGGAGGCGAGCGCGATGGTGATCATGACGTCACCCGCGCCGTTCACCGCGTGCAGCTCGATCAGCTTGCCGAGCCCCGACTCACCCGCGCCGTGGGCGTGGGTCGCCTTGCGGATGCCCTTCGCCGTACCCGTGAACGGCCGGTGCAGGGCGCGGCCCATCGACCGGCCCACCGTGCTCAGCGGGCCGGGTCCTTCCTGCGACCTGGCGGCAGCCACCCCGTCATAGTGCCCCAACCACCGGCGTGCTGAACCATGATCCGCGCGGCCGCGCGGCGGACGACGCCCTGTCGGGTCAGCGGGCGGGGTGCCGGGCGGGGCGGGGGACGGGACGGGGAGGGGCCACCCGGCGGCACGGTGGGCGCGGCGTCCGGCGGGGCGCACGCGGTGGGGACGCCGCGGATCGCGAGGCAATTCTCCGGGCCGGAAACCGCCCGGAATCGGGTCCGCGACGCCTCCGGCCTGGGACACGCCGGAGGCCGTGGCACCGGACACCGCACCGGATACGGCCTCGTTTGGGACACGCAGGTGGGCGGAGAGCGGCGGAGAGGGTAGCGTGCGTAACGCGCCACCGACGGTTGTTCTTGGCCGCGCGCCTCTCGGCGATCCCGCAGAATGGGTGACAGAAGGCGCGCCCGAGGCAGGCACAACGGGTGTGGACGTCGACGCGGCCCCCAGGTCCGCTCCGTCCGCAGCTGTCATGGCCGAAATCGGCAATCGTGCAGCAGCTGGCGCGCTCGACACACGGCGTATGGAGAGAAGCGAGACCTGTGAGTGCTGCGACGACGCGAAGCCGTACTGCCCGTACCCCCGCGCCCGACCGTCTGTGCGCCGAGGCGGTAGACCTCGCCCGTGCGGCGGCCGAAGAGGCCGCCTCGCCGGGGGTGGTCGGTGAACATGTGTCCCTGATCTCCGAGGGGGACCGGGTCGTCACGCACTTCTTCGAGTGCGAGGAGCCCGGCTACCGGGGCTGGCGCTGGGCGGTGACGCTCACCAGGGCCTCCCGCGCGAAGAACATCACCCTCGACGAGACGGTGCTGCTGCCCGGCCCCGACGCCCTCCTCGCCCCCGAGTGGGTGCCGTGGAGCGAGCGGCTGCGGCCCGGTGACATGGGGCCGGGGGACCTGCTGCCCACCGAGGCGGAGGACCTCCGCCTGGAGCCCGGCTACACGGGCGAGGACGAGCCCCCGCCGAACTCCGTCGAGTCCGAGGAGGCCCGCCTCTCCGAGGACCTGGCCGACCTCGTCGACGCGGAGGACGCGGAGCTGACGACGCTGCCCCGCACCCCGAGCCGCGGCTCGATCGGCGCGGTCGCGGACGAGCTGGGCATACGGCGTGCGCGGGTGCTCTCCCGGTACGGGCTGCATGTGGCGGCCGACCGGTGGGAAGAGGCGTACGGCGCGAAGACCCCGATGGCGCAGGCGGCGCCCGCCGCGTGTGACACGTGCGCCTTCCTGGTCCCGCTGTCGGGCTCGCTGAAGCAGGCGTTCGGGGTGTGCGCGAACGAGTTCGCTCCGGCGGACGGCCGGGTGGTCTCCCTGTCGTACGGGTGCGGTGGGCACTCGGAGGCCGCGGTCATGCCGAAGCCGCCGAAGCCGGCGCCCCACGCGCTGGACACCTTGCAGGTGGACGACTATCCGTTGCGGCCCGCGCGGGACAGCGGGTCGGTGCCGGTGGACGATGGCGGATCGCCGGAGGATCTCGGCCACTCCTAGGGGGTGTCCGCGAATCCCCGCCCGGCCCGCGACGCCTGGCAGGCATGCCCCTCGTCGTCGCACCGGCCGAGTACGTCCGGTAGACGGCCGGTACTCCGCGGTGCGGTCGCACGCGCCGGACGCCGTGGACCACGCCCTTCGGGCGCGCACCCGGAGTGCTCGCGGAACCCCCTGGCTCCGTCGGTTCCGCGAGTCGAGGGGGAGTCCTGCGCTCCTCCGCCGGAGGGCGCCCGGGACGAGGACATCCGGTCACTCCCGGCACGTGCTCCGCACCGCTCGCCGCGGGCTCGCGGTACCTTCGGGCGCACACTGGCGTCATGGGTACACCGGGTACCCGCAGCACAGAGCGGAGTCAGAGCGTGGGCATGAATGCGACCGAGGGCGCCGATCCGTTCGGAACGGCACGGCTGCGGCGCGGGGTGCTCGATGCCTGGGGCGCCGGGCCCGCCCGGTTCCGTGAGGACGCCAACGCCGAGGAGGACCTCGTCCTCGGCGGCTACCGTGACCGCCTCGTCGTCGAGCTCGCCCAGAACGCCGCCGACGCCGCCGCCCGCGCGGGCGTACCCGGCCGGCTCCGCCTGACCCTGCGCCCCGCGACCCCCGGCGTACAGGACACGCCCGCCGTCCTCGCCGCCGCCAACACCGGTGCCCCGCTCGACGCGACCGGGGTCGAGTCGCTGAGCACCCTGCGCGCCTCCGCCAAGCGGGACGGACACGAGTCCGCGGTCGGGCGGTTCGGCGTCGGATTCGCCGCTGTCCTCGCCGTCAGCGACGAGCCCGCCGTCATCGGCCGCCACGGCGGCGTCCGCTGGTCCCTCCCCGAGGCGCGCGACCTCGCCCGGCAGGCCGCGGTCGGCAGCCCCGGCCTGGGGAGGAGCTGCGCCGCCGCGACGGCCACGTACCGCTGCTCCGGCTCCCGCTGCCCGCCGAGGGCACCGCGCCGGACGGATACGACACGGTCGTCGTCCTCCCGCTGCGCGACGGCGGCGCCGAGGACCTCGTCGGCCGGCTGCTCACCGCCGTGGACGACGCCCTGCTCCTCGCGCTCCCCGGTCTCGAAGAGATCGTCATCGAAACCCCGGACGGCGTAAGGACGTTGCGCCGCTCCCGGCACGGCGCCTACACCCACGTCGACGACTCGGCGCGCGGCCTCACCCGCTGGCGCACCGTCTCCGTCCACGGCCCCGTCGAGCCCGGACTGCTCATCGACCGGCCCGTCGAGGAGCGTCTGCGCCCGCACTGGTCGGTCACCTGGGCCGTCCCCGTGGACGCGGAGGGCGCCCCGCGGTTCCCGCGTACCGCCGCCGTCGTGCACGCCCCGACGCCCACCGACGAACCCCTCGGGGTGCCCGCCCTGCTCATCGCCTCGCTGCCGCTCGACACCACCCGCCGCCACCCCGCCCCCGGCCCGCTCACCGACTACCTGGTGCAGCGCGCGGCCGACGCGTACGCGGAACTGCTCGCCGGATGGCAGCCCGTCTCCACCACCACGATCGACCTCGTCCCCGGCCCGCTCGGCAAGGGCGAACTGGACGGCGCGCTGCGCGGCGCGATCCTTGAGCGGCTGCCCCGCATCGCGTTCCTGGAGCCCGCCGCACCCCGCGAGCCGTCCGCCGAACCCGACCAGTGGGCCAGCTGGGAGACCCCGGGCGACGGCGGCCCCGGCCGGACCACCACCGCGCTGCGGCCCGTCGAGGCCGAGGTCGTGGAGGGGGTCGGCGCACAGACCGTGCGGGTACTCGCCGAGGTGCTGCCCTGCCTGCTGCCCGCCGGGCTGGAACGCCGCGCCGAACTGCGCAGCCTCGGCGTCGCCCGGGTCCCGCTGACCGAGGCCATCGACCGCCTCGCCGGACTCGAACGGGAGCCGGAGTGGTGGCGGCGGCTCTACGACAGCCTGGCGGGCGTCGACCCCGACCGGCTCTCCGGGCTGCCCGTCCCGCTCGCCGGGGACCCCGACGCGCCGGAGCAGGAGAAGCCCCGTACGACGATCGGCCCCCGCCAGGTCCTCCTGCCGCTCCCGGACGCCCTCACCGGGCCCGTGCTGGGCCGGCTCTCCCGCCTGGGGCTGAAGGTCGCCCATCCGGGCGCCGCCCACCCGCTCCTGGAGAAGCTGGGCGCCCTGCCCGCGACGCCGCGTGCCGTCCTGACGACCCCGCAGGTGCGGGCCGCCGTCGCCGGTTCGATGGACGCGGGCGAGGTGTGGGACGAGGACGCGCTGGACGGCGACGAACTCGCGGAGACCGTCCTCACGCTCGTACGCGACGCGGAGCTCGCCCCCGGGGACGAACCCTGGCTGGGGGCGCTCGCCCTCCCCGACGAGGACGGCGAGCCCGCGCCCGCCGGTGAACTCGTGCTGCCCGCCAGCCCGTTCGCCGAGATCATGCGCGAGGGTGAACTCGCCCTCTGCGACCAGGAACTCGCCGACCGCTGGGGCGAGCAGCCGCTCACCGCCTGCGGGGTGCTGGCCACGTTCGCACTCGTGCGGGCCACCGACGTGGTCCTCGACCCCGACGACCTGGAGCCGCGCGACAGCGACTTCGCCGAACCGGACGACGCCGGTCTGCTCGACGCCGTCGACGTGTGGTGCGAGGACGTGCTGGACCAGCTGCCCGACACCCCGGTGCCGCCCGTCGCCACGGAACTCGTCGCCGTGCGCGACCTGGACCTCGTCGACGACGACGCCTGGCCGCAGGCGCTCGCCATGCTCGCCCGGCCCCCGCTGCGCGACGCGCTGACCCAGCCGGTGCGGGTGCTCCTCCCGGACGGTACGACCCGGTCCGTGCGCCCGTACACCGCCTGGTGGCTGCGGGACCACCCCGTGCTCGACGGCCGGCGCCCCGCCGGGCTGCGGGCCGCGGGCGGCGACCCGCGGCTGGCCGGGCTCTACGACTCCGTCGACGCGACCGGCTTCGACGACGCCCAGGTGCTGCGCGCCCTCGGTGTGCGGACCTCCGTGGACGCCCTCCTGGACGAACCGGGCGGCGCGGCCGAGCTGCTGGGCAGGCTCGCGGACGAGGAGCGGCCCGTCGCCCCCGTACAGCTGCACTCCCTGTACACCGCCCTGGCCGGACTCGACCCGGAGCAGGTCACGTTGGCCGACGAGTTGCGGGCCGTCGTCGACGACGAGGTGCGGGTCGTCGACGCGGCGGACGCCGTGATCGCCGACGCGCCCGACCTGCTGCCGCTCACCGCCGGGCTGCCGCTGCTGCCCGTGGCCCCGGCGCGCGCCGCCGAGCTGGCGGAGATCCTCCAGGTGCGCAGGCTCGGTGAGACGGTCGAGGCCGAGGTGACGAGCGAGGGCGAGGAGCACCGCGTACCCGACCCGGTGCGCGCCCTGCTCGGCGCCGGAACCCCGCACACCTACGTCGAGCACGAGGAACTGCGGGCGGGCGGAGTCGAGCTGGACTGGCGCCGCACCCCGGACGGGGTGGTGCACGCGGCCACGCTGGAGGGGGTCGCGGCGGGGCTGGCCTGGGCGGCCGGGCAGTGGCCGCGCCGCTTCGAGGTGGCCGCGCTGCTGGAGGACCCCTCCCGTACGGAGGAGCTGGCGCGGGACCGCTGGTTCGACTGAGGTCGTGTGATCTTCACGTCAGGTTCATGACTCGTACAACCATTCGCTACGCAGACCCGTCTGGTCTATCGAGTCACCAGACTCATAGACCACACGGGCCCCGCAGGGTGAGCCACAGACCGCGGGACCCCTTTCTCCACTGGGGAACACATGCGTATTCGTGCCACCGTTGCCGCTGTTTCCGGCGCCTTGGCTCTGTCCGCCCTCGTCGTCCCGGCCGCGCAGGCCGACGACGGCCGCACGTGGTCCAACGACCACAAACTCTCGATGCCGAAGGCCGGCGCCGAGCGCTTCGCCGGTTCGAGCTCCTCCGCCGCGGCCGAGGAGCTCCCGGTCTTCACCAAGGCCGTCGTCAACGGCGGCAAGCCGGTCGTCGTCGGTACGAAGTCGAAGCAGAGGTACAGCCTGGCCATCACGGCCACCCACCCGAGCGGCGTGTACGACATCTTCGGATACGTCTGGAACGGCGCGAGCATCGACGACCCGAACAGCTACGGCATCCTCCAGGACGAGGAGAACGCCGTCTGCGCCGAGGACAACGCGACCACCACGACGTGCCGGATGACCGTCACCTTCGACCCGGCGGAGCTGTACAACACGAACGCGGGCACCTGGAAGGTGGGCGCCGCCGTGGTGTCCAGGGACGGGCAGATCGGGGAGAGCGACTACATCTCCAAGACCTACCTCCAGCGCTTCTCGAAGCTGACGGTCAACGCCGGCCCCGAGCCCGTCGCGAAGGGCAAGGCCCTCACGGTCACCGGCGCCCTGACGCGCGCCAACTGGAACACCGGCACCTACCTGGGCTACACCCAGCAGCCCGTGAAGCTCCAGTTCCGCAAGGTGGGCACCTCCACCTACACGACGGTCAAGACCGTCACGTCCAGCTCCACCGGCTCGCTGAAGACCTCGGTCACGGCGTCGGCGGACGGCTACTGGCGCTACTCGTTCGCGGGTACGTCCACCACCCCGGCCGTCTCGGCCGCCGGTGACTACGTCGACGTGCGCTAGTCGGCCGGGTCACCACACCTGAGCGGGATAGCGGCGGCTGACCAGTCGCCAGACGCATTCGAGGGCAGCCGCCGCGACCGCCGCGATCCCCACAGCCGTCCACGGCATGGACGCGCCCACCAGCCTCAGGGCGAAGAAGTCCTGGAGCCACGGCACGGCCAGGACGAGCAGGAACCCCCCTCCCATCGCGGCGACCAGGCAGAGCCGCCACGGGGTGTACGGGCGGGCGATGATCGCCAGCACCCACATCGAGACGAGGAACAGCGTGAGTGTCGCCGCGCTCGTCTCGGCGCTGAGGGCGCCGGTCCCGGCGTAGTGGTGCCGCGCCACCAGGTACGTGGTGAAGGTGGCCGCCGCCGCGATGACGCCGGAGGGAACCGCGTACCGCATCACCCGGCGTACGAAGTCCGGCTGGGCCCGCTCCTTGTTCGGGGCCAGGGCCAGGAAGAACGCGGGTACGCCGATCGTGAGCGTCGACAGCAGCGTCAGGTGCCTGGGCAGGAACGGGTACTCCACCTGGAAGCAGACGACCAGGACCGCCAGCAGCACCGAGTAGACGGTCTTCGTCAGGAACAGCGTGGCGACACGGGTGATGTTGCCGATGACCCTGCGGCCCTCGGCCACGACGGACGGCAGGGTCGCGAAGCTGTTGTTCAGCAGCACGATCTGGGCCACCGCACGGGTCGCCTCCGAACCCGAGCCCATCGAGACGCCGATGTCCGCGTCCTTCAGCGCGAGGACGTCGTTGACGCCGTCGCCCGTCATCGCGACCGTGTGGCCGCGTGACTGGAGGGCGGCGACCATGTCCCTCTTCTGCTGCGGGGTGACCCGTCCGAAGACCGCGTTCCGCTCCATGGCCGCCGCCATCTCCTCGCGGTCGGCGGGCAGCCGGCGGGCGTCCAGGGTGTGCTCGGCGCCCGCGAGGCCGAGCTTGCGGGCGACCGCGCCGACCGAGACGGCGTTGTCGCCCGAGATGATCTTCACCGCCACGTGCTGCTCGGCGAAGTAGGCCAGCGTCTCCCGGGCGTCGGGACGCAGCCGCTGCTCCAGCACCACGAGCGCGGCCGGCTCCGCCCCCTCGGCGACGCCGGGGGCGTCCAGCGCGCCGGCCGCCCGTGCGAGGAGCAGCACCCGGAGCCCCTGCTCGTTGAGGTGGTCGATCTCGGTGAGCGCCGGGTCGTCCCCGGGGAGCAGCACGTCGGGTGCGCCGAGCAGCCAGGCCGAGCTCCGCCCGCCGCCCTCGTCGAACGCGGCGCCGCTGTACTTGCGGGCCGATGAGAAGGGCAGCGTCCCGGTGCACCGCCACCCGCCGTCCTGCGGGTAGCTGTCGATGACCGCCTGGAGGCTGGCGTTGGGCCGGGGGTCGGAAGCGCCGAGAGCGCCGAGCACCTGCCTGACGTACGCCTCGTCGCAGCCGTTGAGCGGCCGGGTCCCCGAGACGTCCATGCCGCCCTCGGTGAGCGTGCCGGTCTTGTCGAGGCACACCACGTCTACCCGGGCGAGCCCCTCGATGGCGGGGAGCTCCTGGACGAGGCACTGCTTGCGGCCCAGGCGTACGACACCGATCGCGAAGGCGACGGAGGTGAGCAGGACCAGGCCCTCGGGGATCATCGGGACGATCCCGCCCACGGTCCGGGCCACCGAGTCCTTGAAGTCGTCGCCCTCGACGACGAGCTGGCTGATGATCAGGCCCACCGAGGTCGGCACCATCATCCAGGTGACGTACTTGAGGATGGTGGAGATCCCGCTGCGCAGCTCGGAGCGTACGAGCGTGAAGCGGGACGCCTCCTCGGCGAGCTGGGCGGCGTACGCCTCGCGGCCGACCTTGGTCGCGGTGAACGCGCCGACGCCCGCCACGACGAAGCTTCCGGACATCACCTGGTCGCCGGGGTGCTTGAGTACCGGGTCGGCCTCACCGGTGAGCAGCGACTCGTCGACCTCCAGGCCGTCGGCCTCCGCGACGGAGCCGTCCACGACGACCTTGTCACCGGGGCCCAGCTCGATGACGTCCCCCAGGACGATCGAGGAGGTGGAGAGCTCGGCGGCTGTCCCGTCGCGGCGCACGGTGGGTTTCGCCTCGCCGATGACGGCCAGGCCGTCGAGGGTCTTCTTGGCACGCCACTCCTGGACGATGCCGATACCGGTGTTCGCGATGATCACGAAGCCGAAGAGGCTGTCCTGGATCGGCGCGACGAACAGCATGATCGCCCAGAGCACGCCGATGATCAGGTTGAAGCGGGTGAGGACGTTGGCGCGGACGATCTCGGTGACGGAGCGCGAGGAGCGCACCGGTACGTCGTTCACCTCGCCCCGCGCGATCCGTTCGGCGACCTCGGCCGCCGTCAGGCCGTGCGCCCGGTGGGCCGACACGGGTGGCCGCATCGGGTGTACGGGGTCGAGTTCCGAGCCGGCGTCGATGCGCTGCGTCATGGTTCCGACCGTAAGGGCGGAACGCCCGGTTCACCCCCCGGACGGGCCGGTTTCCGCGTCCCCGGCACCCGCGTGCGCGCGGGCGGCCTCGCGGGTGAGGGCGGCCTCACGGCCCCGTACGTACCAGATGCCGATCAGGCCGAGGCCGGCACCGGCGAGCGGGGTCCAGATCCACCAGGTGTGTCCGCGGTCGTCGAACCAGCCGTAGAAGGGCAGCTGGACGAGGAAGAGGACGAACCAGAGGATCGTGCCGCCCGTGACGGTGGCGACGACGGGGCCCTCCAGGGGCTCGGGCGCCTCGTGTTTCGGTGTCCACTTCTCCATGGGCTCAGTCTAGGGGGCTGCTGTGCGGGTGGTGCCGGGCCGCCTGCGGGCAGTCGGCCCAGGGGTCTACGCGCGGAGATAGCGATCTTCGACTTATATATTCATACTGAATCCGCCTGGGACTGTCTCGAATCATTCGTCGGATCGTCCAAAGGCGAGCAGCGGCCCTTCGCTTTTTTTCCTCGTCCCGTGTGTCCCGTGCCTTCTCCTACGTACGACTGAGGTCATCCATGCCCCCTCGGCCACCGCTCCGGTCGACTCCGAGCAGCCGCCGGCTCCGCAGCCGCACGGCGGCCTGGACCGGTTCTTCAAGATCTCCGAGCGGGGGTCGTCGGTCGCCCGCGAGGTCCGTGGCGGATTCGCCACCTTCTTCGCGATGGCGTACATCATCGTGCTGAACCCGATCATCCTGGGCAGCGCGAAGGACATGTACGGCAACCAGCTCGACAACGGCCAGCTGGTCACCGCCACCGTGCTGACCGCCGCGTTCTCCACGCTCCTGATGGGCGTCATCGGCAACGTGCCGATCGCGCTCGCCGCCGGGCTCGGCGTCAACACCGTCGTCGCCCTCCAGCTCGCCCCCGGATGAGCTGGCCTGACGCCATGGGCATGGTCGTCCTGGCGGGCGTCGTCGTGATGCTCCTGGTCGCGACCGGGCTGCGGGAGCGCGTGATGAACGCGGTACCGAAGTCGCTCCGCAAGGGCATCGCGATCGGTATCGGCCTCTTCATCATGCTGATCGGCCTGGTCGACTCGGGTTTCGTCTCCCGCATCCCCGACCTCGCCCACACCACGGTGCCGCTCCAGCTCGGCGGCGACGGCCACCTCAACGGCTGGCCGGTGCTGGTCTTCGTCCTCGGCTCGCTGCTGACGCTCGCGCTCATCGTGCGCAAGGTGCCGGGCGCGATCCTGATCTCCATCGTGGCCATGACGGCCGTCGCGCTGGTCATCGAGGCGCTCGCGGACCTGCCGGGCCAGGCATGGGGGCTCACCGTCCCCGAGTGGCCGGGCAACCCGGTGGCCTCGCCGGACTTCGGGCTGATCGGCCAGGTCAGCCTCTTCGGCGGCTTCGCGAAGGTCGGCTACCTCACCGGCGCGCTGTTCGTCTTCACCGTGCTGCTCTCCTGCTTCTTCGACGCGATGGGCACCATCCTCGGTGTCGGCGACGAGGCGGAGCTGATGGACAAGGACGGCAACTTCCCCGGCATCAACAAGGTGCTGCTCGTCGACGGCATCGCGGTCGCCGCCGGCGGAGCGAGCTCCTCGTCGGCGTCCACCTGCTTCGTGGAGTCCACGGCAGGCGTCGGTGAGGGAGCCCGCACCGGGCTGGCGAGCGTCGTGACCGGTCTGCTGTTCTCGGTGGCGCTGTTCCTGACGCCGCTGGCGACCATGGTCCCGTCGCAGGCGGCGACGCCCGCCCTGCTCGCGGTCGGATTCCTGATCCTGGCGGGCTCGGTACGGGACATCGACTGGAGCGACTACACGCTCGCGGTCCCGGCGTTCCTCGCGATGATGATGATGCCGTTCACGTACTCGATCACCAACGGCATCGGCGTCGGCTTCATCGCCTTCTGCGTGCTGCGCCTGGCGGCCGGACGGGGCCGTGAGGTCCCGGTGGCCATGTACGTGGTCTCGGCGGTCTTCGTCTTCTACTACGCGATGCCGGCGCTCGGCCTGACGTGACGGGCACTCCTCGCCGCACCCCCTGCGGGGCGGATTCGCGCTACGTGACCCGGTCGCCCGGGTTTACGGGGCACGGGTCCGCCCCGTAGAACTTCTCCGTCTCGTCGACGGCCGCCATGAAGCGTTCGTCGAAATCGTCGCGGACGAGCGTGCGGACCACGTAGTCCTGGACGCTCATTCCCCGTCTGGCGGCATGGCGCCGGAGCCGGTCGAGCAGCTCACCGTCCATCCGCAGGCTGAGCACTGTCGATCCCATGGGAAGCAGGGTTACGGCCGCGAGCCTCTCGCGTCACTTTGCGGAGCGGTCTCACTCGTTCGGGTGAGCAGTGTCTTGTTTGCGTACGGCCAAGTGGTCTTTAGCGTAGGTAATGAGTTACGCTAACGAACATGCCTGACCCGATCCACGACGGCGAGAGTGCGGCCGCCGTGAGCTCCCTCCGCTCCGCCGTGATGCTGCTGAGCCGCCGCCTGAAGCACCAGCGAGTCGACGAGTCGCTGAGCCCCACCGAGATGTCGGTGCTCGGCACTCTCGCCCGCTGCGGTTCCGCCACCCCCGGTGAGCTGGCCCGCAAGGAGCACGTACAGCCTCCGTCGATGACCCGCATCGTCGCGCTGCTGGAAGCCAAGGGACTGGTCCGGCTGGAACCGCACCCCGATGACCGTCGGCAGAAGATGGTCAGCCAGACCGAGCAGGCGGAAGCCATGCTCGAAGAGAGCCGCGCCAAGCGGAACGTCTGGCTCACCCATCTCGTCGACGGCCTGGACGAGGACGAGTGGGCGACGCTCAGGGCCGCGGCCCCCGTACTGGAGAAGCTCGCCCACCTGTGACCCCACGGGCGCCCCGGTCCACCGCCGGAGCGCCCGCAGTCACGTCCCCGTCACGCAGAACGCCGTACACACCCGAGGAGGCGAACCCTTTTGAGTACGGGATCCGGAGCAGACTCCGCCCCCGCACCGACTTCCACCCACGAGAGCAAGACCGGCGGGACCTTCTCGTCGCTGAAGATCCGTAACTACCGCCTGTTCGCCACGGGCGCCGTGATCTCCAACACCGGTACCTGGATGTCCCGCATCACGCAGGACTGGCTCGTCCTGAGCCTCACCGGGTCCGCCACCGCCGTAGGCATCACGACGGCGCTGCAGTTCCTCCCCATGCTCCTGTTCGGTCTGTACGGCGGTGTCATCGCCGACCGCCTCCCGAAGAAGCAGATCCTCCTCGTCAGCCAGGCCATGCTCGGCCTGTGCGGTCTCGCGCTGGCCGCCCTGACGCTCTCGGGCGCGGTCGAGGTCTGGCACGTCTACCTGATCGCCTTCCTGCTCGGCATGGTCACCGTGGTCGACAACCCGGCCCGCCAGACGTTCGTCTCCGAGATGGTCGGCCCCGCGCAGCTCCGCAACGCGGTCAGCCTGAACTCCGCCAACTTCCAGTCCGCCCGGCTGATCGGCCCCGCCGTCGCGGGCGTCCTGATCACGACGGTCGGCAGCGGCTGGGCCTTCATGTTCAACGGGCTCTCGTTCCTGGCCCCGCTCGTCTGCCTGCTGATGATGCGGGCGGACGAGATGCACGCGTCGGTCACCGTGCCCCGCGCCAAGGGCCAGCTGAGAGAGGGCCTGCGGTACGTCTCGGGCCGCCCGGAGCTGATCTGGCCGATCGTCCTGGTCGGCTTCGTCGGCACGTTCGGCTTCAACTTCCCCATCTGGCTGTCGGCCTTCGCGGACGAGATCTTCCACGGCGGCGCCGGGATGTACTCGTTCTTCAACATCCTGATGGCCCTGGGCTCGCTCGCCGGAGCCCTCCTCGCCGCCCGCCGCCGCTCCACCCGGCTGCGGATGCTGGTGGTCGCGGGCAGCGCGTTCGGCCTGCTGCTGATCACCGCGTCCCTGTCCCCGTCCGTCTGGATGTTCTCGCTGCTGCTGGTCCCGATCGGCATGCTCGGCCTGACCACCAACATCACCGCGAACACGAGCGTCCAGATGGCCGCCGATCCCGCGATGCGCGGCCGGGTGATGAGCCTCTACATGATGGTCTTCGCCGGGGGTACGCCGGTGGGCGCCCCGATCGTCGGCTGGATCAGCGACGCCTACGGGGTCCGGACGGGCATGGCGGCCGGCGGCGTCTTCTCGCTGCTCGCCGCCCTGGGCGTGGGCTTCGCCCTGGCCCGCGTGGGCGGCCTGCGCCTCAAGGTCGACCTGCGCCCGGGCCACCCGCACGTACGGTTCGTCCCGCGCGAGCAGCTGGCGACGGCGGCCTGAGCACGTGGAAGCGCCCTCCTCCCGCGGGGACGACCTGGGGAGGAGGGCGGCGGACCTGTCGTGGGCGGCCTCGGCGCCGGGGCGCCCGGCGGGGCGGTTACGCTCGGTGGGTGGACCCGAAGACCAGAAACCGCATCATGGCCGCCGTACTCGTGCTCATGTTCCTCGTCGTCGCCGTGGCGGCCGCCCTCGGAGGATGAACGAGGACGGCCGCCACGGCCGCACTGACTACTGGTCGCGCCGGCTGCCTGCCACCGGCTACCAGGCGAAGTTCTCCGGGGACGGTCCCGGGCCGGGGAAGATCTCCTCCAGTGAGGCCAGCACCTCGTCCGGCAGCTCCAGCTCGATCGCGCGGAGAGCCGAGTCGAGCTGCTCCTGCGTGCGCGGGCCGCTGATCGGCCCCGTCACGCCCGGCCGGGTCAGCAGCCAGGCCAGACCGACCTCGCCGGGTTCGAGGCCGTGCTTGTCGAGCAGATCCTCGTACGCCTGGATCTGCGCCCGCACCTTCGGGTCGGCCAGCGCCTCACCGGAGAGCCCCGAGGTGGACCGGGCGCCCCCGCCCTCGCGCTCCTTGCGGATCGCGCCGCCGAGCAGCCCGCCGTGCAGCGGCGACCACGGGATGACACCGAGGCCGTACTCCTGCGCGGCCGGGATGACCTCCATCTCGGCGCCGCGCTGCATCAGGTTGTAGATACACTGCTCGCTGACGAGGCCGTACGAACCGAGCCGCCTGGCGGTCTCGTTCGCCTGGGCGATCCCCCAGCCGGGGAAGTTCGACGAACCCGCGTACAGGATCTTGCCCTGCTGGATCAGTACGTCGATGGCCTGCCAGATCTCCTCGACCGGGGTCGACCGGTCGATGTGGTGGAACTGGTACAGGTCGATGTGGTCCGTCTGGAGCCGCTTGAGGCTGGCCTCGACGGACCGGCGGATGTTGAGCGCGGAGAGCTTGTCGTGGTTCGGCCACGCGTCCCCGTCCGCGGCGGCCATGTTCCCGTAGACCTTGGTGGCGAGGACGACCTTGTCGCGGCGGTCACCGCCCCCGGCGAACCAGGTGCCGAGGATCTCCTCGGTGCGTCCCTTGTTCTCCCCCCACCCATACACGTTGGCGGTGTCGAAGAAGTTGACTCCCGCCTCCAGGGCGGAGTCCATGATGGCGTGGCTGTCGGACTCGTTGGTCTGCGGTCCGAAGTTCATCGTCCCGAGGACGAGTCGGCTGACCTTGAGTCCCGTGCGTCCGAGCTGCGTGTACTTCATGACACCCAAGCCAACGCCTTCGAGCGCGCTCGAAGCAAGAGGCGGCGCCGGGCGCGGAAGGTCACATCCGGAAGGATTCACCTGCGGCCGCCGTGGTGAGCCACCTATGGACCTGCGCTCTGGACCTCGCACTCGGTCAGGTCCGGCAGACCGGGCGGGTTCTTCCGGTCCGTGAGCGGGGAGAGGTTCTTCCGGTACAGGTCCTCCCAGACCTGGCCGGACATGATGTCCTTCAGGGAGGCGCACACCTCGCTCTTGAGGAGCGGCGACTTGGGGCGCATGCCCACGCCGTAGCCCTCCGCGCCCCCGACGTTCTCCAGCTGGCGCACCTTGCCCGGGTTCTCCTTCACGTACCCGGCGAGGATCACGTCGTCCGTGGCCACCGCGTAGATGTCCGAGGACCTGTCCAGCAGCTTGTCCAGGCAGTCCTGGTAGGTGTTGGGCGGTGACTCGACCAGCTTGAACCCGGCCTCCGGCAGCCACTTCTCGTACGTGGAGTCCCGGGCGGTGCACACCTCGACCTGGAGCGTCTGGAGGTCACTGGTGTCCTCGATGTCGTACCTGCTCGACTTCTCGCGCACCAGGAACCCCCGGCTCGCCTCGAAGTAGGGACCCGCGAAGTCGACGCTGTAGCCGGTGGGCGGCGCGGTCTTGCGCTCCTCGGTGATGCTGTACGAGGCGATGACGAGGTCCACCAGCTTCACCTTGAGAGCGGTGCTCCGGTAGTCGGTGGCGACGGTGGTGAAGTCGACCTCGTCACGCGCGTAGCCCATGCGTTCGGCGATCTCGTAGGCCAGGTCGATGTCGTACCCCGCGTACGTGCGGGTCTTCGGGTCGAACTTGCTCAGCCCCGGCTGATCGTCCTTGACGCCGATCTTCAGGAGGGGATGGGTGTCCTTCCACCGCTCCCGCGTGCCGCTCCCGCCCGACCCGGCCCGCTTGCCGTCCTTCTCGTCCGGGTCGTCACCCGGCAGGGGCAGGGCGAACCAGCCGGCCCCGGCCAGCAGGACGGCACCCAGCGCCAGCGCTCCCGCCCTGCGGCCGCGCGGCGCACGGCGCCTGACCGGCACCGGGTCCGGCTCCGGCGGTGGCGCGGACGGGGTGGGTGCGATCGCGGCCCTCGGGTCCAGGAGCCGCTGGAGCATCGCCTCGGCCTCGGGCGCGTTCAGACGCTGCCGGGGGTCCCTGGTCAGCAGCCCCTCGATGACCGGGGCCAGGGGGCCGGCGTACTGGAAGGGCGGCACCGGGGACGTGTCGATGGTGACCTGCACCTCCCACGCGTTCGGCCCCGGGAAGGGGGTGCGGCCCTCGGTCATCTCGTACAGCGTCACGCCCAGCGCCCACAGGTCCGACGCGGGTGTGGCCGTACGGGGCCCGTGCGCCGAGGAGTCGAAGAGCTCGGGCGCCAGGTACTCGGGCGTGCCGATGACCGCCCCCGCCTGGGTGACCGCCAGCGCACCGTCGAAGGTGGCTATGCCGAAGTCGACGAGGATCGCCTGCCCGTCCTCGCCGACCACCACGTTGTGCGGCTTCACGTCCCGGTGGACGACATCCGCCGCGTGGACCGCACGGAGGCCCTGGAGGATCTGGAGCCCGATGCGCGCCGCCCTCGGCACGGTGAGCGTCTCCTCGCTCCGCAGCACCTCCGCCAGGCTCCTGGCGTCGAGCAGCTTCATCACGATCCACACCTGGCTGTCGGTCTCCACCTGGTCGTGGACCGTCACCACGTTCGGGTGCTCGATCTTGGCGATGGCCTGCGCCTCGCGCCGCGCCCGCGCCATCGCCTCGGCCTGCGACGCGCCGGTCATCGCGTTCCGGTCGAGGAGCCCTTTGAGCGCGACGAAGCGGCGGAGCTTGGTGTCGTACGCCTTCCAGACCTCGCCCATCCCGCCGTGGCCGACCGGGGCCACCAGCTCGTAGCGGGCGTTGATCACCATCCCCGGCGCGGGAGGACCCGTATGCCGGACCGTCTCGGGCGGGTCCTGCGCCGCCTGTGCGTCGGCCCCGCCCCGGAGACGGGCGTCCGCCCACTCCTCGGGACCGGTGTCCGCAGCGCCACCGGCCATGTCCTCTCCGGGCATACGACCTCCCCCTGTGCACTTCGTGGATCAGGCCCACAGTAGACGTACACCCAAACCGGCAGGCCCTACCGCGACTTGCGATTCGGCAACGACCCGGACGGCCCTGTCCTCCGGGTGGGTTCCGGCCCCCTCTTTTCCGCCGGGTCGAGCGGATACCGGGTTGTCCCCGGTCGGCCACGGCGGGATGGGCGAGGGCGGGAAGGCGGGGCGCGAGGAGGTGAGGCGCGTAGGTCAGGAAGCGAACCCGCCGTTGCTCTTCAACAACTGACCGTTGACCCACTGACCCTGCGGAGAACACAGGAACTCCACCAGGTGAGCGGTGTCCCGCGGAGTGCCCAGGCGGCCGAGCGGCGTGGCCGCGCGACAGGCTTCCCGGGTCTCCGGCGTCATCCATCCGGTGTCCACGGGGCCGGGGTTGATCACGTTGGCGGTGACTCCCAGATGGGCGAGCTCGTGGGCGGCGGCCAGCGTGATCCGGTCGAGTGCGCCCTTGCTCGCCCCGTAGGGCAGGTTGCCGGCGGTGTGGTCACTGGTGAGCGCGACGATCCGGCCGCGCCCGCCCCCGTCGCCGCTCGTGTCCCCCGCGCGGAAGCGGAGCCCGTACTCGCGGATCAGCAGCCAGGTGGCGCGGGCGTTGACGGCGAAGTGCCGGTCGAAGCTCTCCACCGTGGTGTCCAGCAGCCCCGAATCGACCGATTCGGCGTGGCTGAGCACGAGAGCGGTGACCGGGCCGAGACACCGCTCCACCTCGTCGAAGATCCTGGACGGGGCGCCCGGGTCCGAGAGGTCCGCCTCCACGGCGGTGGACCGCGCCCCGCACGCGCCCAACGCGTCGGACACGGCCTTCGGGGCGCCCTCTTCGACTCCCCACGCCATGCGCTCGTCGTACGGCGTCCAGTAGGTGAAGGCGATGTCCCAGCCGGAAGCGGCCAGCCGCCGGGCGATCCCGGCCCCGATGCCGACGGTACGTCCGACGCCGGTGATCAGGGCGACGGGGCGACGAAGTCCGGTGGTGGTCACGGCAGGTGATCATCCGCGAGGGCGCGGGGAGCCGCAACTGCTTTGCGGTACCCGGGCGTAGCCTGGACGCCGTGACCGCCACCCCCCGCGTACTGGCCGTACTCGACGACGTGCTCGCCTCCCTCGCCCCGGGCGACCGGGGCGCCGTATGGCACCTGGCCGAGACGCGGAGGGAGCTGGACGCCAACCTGGTGCACCTGCCAGCGGAAGCGGAGGTGGCCGAGCACCAGGAGGACACCCTCGACGTGCTCGTGGTCGTCCTCGCGGGCTCAGGCCGTCTCACGACGGGCCGGGACACCCTGCACCTCACCCCGACGACGGTCACCTGGCTGCCCCGCACCTCCCGCCGCGCCCTGGCTGCGGGCCCGGAAGGGCTGTCGTACCTGACGGTCCACCGCCGCCGCCCCGGCCTGTCGGTCACGCCCCCGCCCGCCCCCGCAATCCTGGCCGAGGGCGGCGAGGCGCCCTGCATGCTGGACCGGGTCTGCCCGTCGTGCGGCCGGGTCGCGGAGGGCGTGGCGACGGCGTTCTGCGCCGGGTGCGGGGAGCGGCGAACGGGGCGCTGAGGAAGGGTCCGGCGCCGTTCGCGGTCAGAAGCGGAAGACGCTCCCGGTCCCGGCGTCCAGCAGACAGGCGTTGGGGTACGTCCTGCTCCACGCCACGGGCCGGCCCCGGTAGGCGCCGCTCACCTGGGCGATGACCGGCTCGTACTCCCTCGTGCACGAGTGGGGATCGCCGGGCAGCGCGTCGAGGTCCCCGCCCGCCCGGGTCAGATCGGCGCAGGCGGCTGCGGGGTCGGGGTGGCCGGGGACGGCGGCAGCGGGACACGTGAGCAGGACCGCGCGGGACCAGGTCCCCTCGGCATCGGAGACGGTCAGGGCCAGTTGGGCCTCCTCGACGGCGATCGAGGGGGCGGGGCCGGGGGCGGCGGCGGTGGAGGCGTGGGCCGTACCGGCCAGGCCGGTACCGAGGAGAACGGCCGCGACCGCGGCGGTGAGCTTGTTCATGGTCGGTTAACGACCTGGCCGTGAACACGTCACTCCCGGCCCGGACCTGGGGATCGTCGCGTTCGAGCCATGGACGGGCGAGAACCGCGCGATCCCGCCCGGCATCAATCCTGGAACGCACCCAAGTGTCGTGTTCCGATTCGATTGGCCGGAGCCGCTCCACAGTGAAATGGTCTGGCTGATCATCCACCCGCTTATGGTCTTTGCTGCACAGGAGAATCAGATTTGAGTGAAGGTTGATCAGATCCTCTGCGATTCCTCCTGCCCGGGGCCCGCCCACTGAGCGTGCGACGATGTGCGCTTCCTCCCCAAGAACAGAAGGGTCATCCGATGCCGTCCCGAGGTGGCCGGTACGGGGCTTTCTGTGTTTCTAGGCTGCCGGGTGTTCAGCGAGTAGGGCAGCGACTTCCGGCACGTCCGCGTAATTCTGCAAGCGACCGAGAATGACGCGCACTCTCTCCGCCACTCTTGCTGACGGTGTGTCAGTTACAAGGAAAATGACCCGCTCGGCTACGGCTGCCGCCTCTTCTGGTTCGTTGGCGTCAGCCAGCGCCACGGCCAGCCAAGAGAGGTAAAGAGCCATTTCTCGGGTATGCGTGGCGTCATAGCCGCTGAGGACTTCCCGGAGCAAGGGCACGGCGCGCAAGGGTCGGTGAAGCTCTGTGTAGACCCGGGATTCCATGACCCGGAGTTCGCCGGCGTCGACCCAATACAGGTAGGCGGGTGATTCCGTACCTTCGCTGTCCTCGCTCAGAGCTTGTCCAGCTTCCCCCAGCGCGCGTACAGCCTGTTGCCCGTTCTCCGTTCCTCCGGCTTTCGTGTGAGCCCACGCCACACGGTCCAGATACAGCGCGCGCGCTTTCGGGGGGCTTCGGCCTGTGAGTCCCGGAACGCTGCCTGAGCCAAGATGAGCCCTTCGGCTTCCCGCCCTGTGTTGCTCATTTGGTAGGCCAACGATCCAGCGAGGTTTCCGGCAAGGGTGTGGTCCTCAGCCTGCCTCGCTGCGCTGATCCCTAGCCGGTAAATGCGCTCTGCCTCTTCGTGCTGCCCGGCGTCACTGGCAATCCATCCGGCAATCTGTGCCAACTCTCCGATTTGTCTGAGGAGTTGCCACCCCACGTCGCTGGTGTGCGTGCTCTCTCGGTACAGCTTCACAACGCGCCGAAGGTCCCGGAGCGCCGGGCGGATCAGGTCCCCACCTGCCAGCACGTCATCAGCCAGCCTGAGCCCATGAACGCGCTGCTGTAGTTCGTCCACGGTGCCTATCCCGACGCGACGCCCTGTACGGCTTTCCAGCGGGCTTAGCGGGTCCTCTTCGGGCAGGAAGTCAGCCAGGGTCGGCAAAGGGGGCACAGCGGGCTTCTGAGGGGTGCTGAGGGTATCCACGGTCACGCCCAGAGCGGCAGCGAGGAACGGCAGCCATTCGCGGGGCGTGCGCTTGCCTGTCTCCCATCGGCTGACCTCCTGACGGCCGACCGGCTCACCTGCAATGCCGGCGGCCCGGCACACCTCACGCGCCAGCCGTGCCTGACTCCATCTGAGGCGGTCACGCTCGCGCCGGATGTTGGCCCCGATTTCGCTGCTCATGTGTCCAGTCTGGCCGACAGTTGGCCGACACGTGGCCGCTGGACCGAGATTCATTTCGGTCGGAGTGTGGACGCCGGATCGCCAACCAAGGGGACGAGATGACCGCCACTCAGACGACACAGGACAGGGCCGTTGACCTCCCTTGTGGCATGGAGCCGGACCCCAAGCCCGTACCGGGGTGCGCGCACTGCGACCACCTCGCACACAACCGGGACCGAGCGCGGGCCAACGGTGACGGTAGCGGCGTGAGTGACTGCAACGTCAGGCTTGCCCGGCATTTCAAGGACGTGCACGCATGAGCGTTCCCGTGAAGGCGCAGGAGCGTCCTGCGCGCGCTCTCCCAGAGCCTGAGTTGGTCAGCCTCATTGACGACCCGCACGGGCCGTACGCGGACTCACCGGCGGGTTGGTGGGACCAGTACGGCGGCGCGCTGGATATGCGGTCTGGCGTGGTCTGCCTGCCGGGGCCGGTGCATCCCCCGTCGCCGTTCCACCCCGACGAATGCCCCCACTGCGTGCAGCTCCAAGAGAACCCGTGAAGTACGTACGTCGTTTCGGGTGGTCCGTATTCGTCTTCACGGTCGCCGCGTCCAGTACGGCGATTCTCACGCTGGCCGCTACCGGCCGCCTCTGGTCTCCGCCCCTGCCGGACACATCCGAATTCGTTTCCCCACGCATTCGAATCTCGGCAGGGGCGGGGCACCAACCACCCACCGTCTCAAGGAGACGCTATGAGCGCTGCCGGCAACCGACTCTTATTCGCGTGGCTCGAGATCACAGGACTCTGCAACGAATTCTGTGATCACTGCTACGCGGACAGCGGGCCCAGGGGAACGCACGGAACCATGGCCGTGCAGGACTGGTTGAACGTGATTGACCAGCTTGCCGACATGGGCACCGTAGACGTTCAGTTCATCGGCGGAGAGCCGACGCTTTACCCGAGTCTGCCCGCGCTGATCAAGCATGCGCATGGGCGGGACCTCGGTATCGAGGTGTTCTCGAACATGACCCATATCCGCCCGGAACTGTGGGACGCATTCACGGAATACGGCGTCAAGCTCGCCACGTCGTACTACTCGGACAGCACCGAGGAACACGACCAGGTGACGCAACTCCGAGGGGCACACAAGAAGACACGCGCCAACGTGCAAAAGGCGCTCGCGCTCGGTATCCCACTGCGGGGTGGAGTCGTCGCCGTGCGAGGCGGGCAGCGCGTACAGGAAGCGGCGCAGGACCTTACGACGCTCGGTGTCGGCACAGTTGGCGGAGACCGGACCCGCGCTTTCGGACGGGCAAGTAATGGGGCTGCCCCGACCATTGCAGACCTGTGCGGACACTGCGCCCACGAGAAGTGCGCCATCGGGCCGACCGGTGATGTTTGGCCGTGCGTCCTCGGTCGATTCCTGACCATGGGCAACGTGCTGGAAATGCCGATCTCCGATATTTGGGGCGGGGCGCAGATGACCGACGTTGCGGCCGAGATCACAGCGGTTCACGAGGGTGGCGTCCAGTCGTGCACTCCTCCGCAATTTCTGCCCATGTGCGGCCCCTGCGGTCCTTGCGTTCCCTCGGTCGGGCACTGCGACCCCAGAGAAGCGGAGAGCGCCGCTACCATCGCTGCACCGGCCTAATCCGCTGATCATGAGGGAGCGCACACATGGACGATCACGGGGACGACTTCGGCCCGTGGGGATGGGAGGAGCAAGGCAACGCCATTCGGCGGACTGAGGGCGAATGGCTCACCATCGCTCGGTACGTCCGGCACGCAGCGAACAAGCTCGGTCCGGAACTCCCGTTGTGTCTCCCCGGTGAACCGCAGGAATGTGGGCGGACGGCTCAACAGCATGTGATTGCTTGGGCCGCTCATCTCAGGGCGGTTTCCCATCACCTGATCGAACAGGCCACCCCGAGCAAGGCCAGGGGTGCGCACGCAATCGGCCCCCTGTATCAGCGGCGGTTGTCTGAGCTGAGGGAACAGAGCGCCCCCGTACAAGCCCCTCACTGACCGTCAGGCCCTTGACTGCCCCGTCCGTGCGTCCGTCCCCCGTGGCGCATGGGCGGGGCTTTTTGCTGCCTGGTCATAGCCCCAGGTCAGGGCTTCGCGGGAACCTAGGGTTCCCTTGATTCACGGGCACCTCTTTCCTACACCGCTGCTCGCGGAGCATGTGCGCTGGTCACGTTACGTGTCGGCCGCAACGCTATGCGCATGGAACAGCGAAGTTCACTTTGATCCGGTACCGGCCTGGGGCCCCGCCTCCGGGCACGCCCTGCGGCACGCCGGAATCCACTTCGACGCGGTACGGGTGATCGGACTGCTCTGCGAACAGATCGCGTACGAGATCATGCAGTTCACCGACTTCCAGGCCGGACCGATCGTCCGCTCCGGCATCGGCGAGCGCAGCATGTTCTTCCTTCTGCCGCCGCAGACCGTCGCCGCCTAACGCTGGCCCCCCGGTACCGAGGTCCGGGGCTGCTGCACGAACTGACTCTGGGCGTCCTGGCCGAGTCCCGGCCCCGCGGGTCATCCGGACGGGCGGGGCCGAGGTGATCGGCGGGGCAGGCTCCCCGGTGGCGTCGGTGCCACCCGGCGAACGCACATACGGTCGGCGCCCGGCGCGGCCCCCGGGTCCGGCGCGGGGTTCGAGGCCGCGCGGCCCGCAAAACCACTGGCGGGCCGGGTCTTCGCGGACGACCATGGCGCGCATGAGCGATCAGCCCGCACGATGGACCCGGGCCACCACCTACCCCGACATGTGGGTGGACCCGGACGACGATCCCCGTAACAGCGAAGGCGGCGGTACGGAAGGTGAGCTCGCCACGCTGCTGGACTTTCTCAGGGACTACCGCCTGACCCTGCTGATGAAGTGCGAGGGCCTGGACGCGGAGCAGCTGGCCCGCCGGTCGGTGCCGCCGTCGACGATGTCGCTGCTCGGCCTGGTCCGGCACCTCGCGGAGGTGGAACGGGACTGGCGCAACTGGATCAGCGAAGGCGATCCGCTGCCGAAGCTTTACGGCGCACGGGACGCGGACTTCCTCGGAGCGGTCGCCGAACAGGCTCAGGTGGACGCCGCGTTCGCGTCCCTGGAGCGCGAGCAGGCCGCGACCGACGCCGTGCTGGCCGAACACCCCGATCTCGGCGAGCGCCTGGGGAGGGACGGGGTCGCGGTCCGTGAACTGATGGTGCACAGGATCGAGGAGTACGCCCGGCACTGCGGGCAGGCCGACCTGTTGCGGGAGTGCGTCGACGGGCGGGTGGGTCAGTGACGCGGCGTCGAGTTCATCGGTCCGCCGGTGTGGCGGATTGGTGAACTCGTCCCCCGGGCGAGGAGAATGGCTCGGCATCGATGGCAGAGGTGAGGGAAACCCCTCTGCTGTGCCCCTGGCCTGAGGAGGAATCGGTGACGGACACCAAGCTGAAGCAGCGGACCGGAGCGTCGGGGGACCGGCTTCGGGTGCGCCTGCGGGAACGACTGCTCGAAGCGGGGCTTGAGTTGTTCGGACTGTATGGGTACGCCCATACGTCCGTCGAGGCCCTGTGCGAGGAGGCCGGGGTGGCCGAGGCCGTGTTCCGGGAGGAGTACGAGTCCCCGGAGGGGTTGCTGATCGCGCTGCACAACCGCGTCTCCACGAACGGGATGCGCGCGGCGGAGAACGTCCAGCTCGCCGTGGACATCGACACGTGTACCGCGCCGGTACGGGTGCGGCGGCTCTTCGACGCGTACGTGGACGCCGTGACACGGGACCCGCGCGAGGCGCGCGTGGCGTTCGTCGAGGTGCTGGGTGTCAGCCGGGCGGTGGACGAGCACTGCCGCCGCTGGCGGGAGGCGTGGGTCGAGTTCTACACCGCCGCGACCGCGCGGGCGGTGGGGCGCGGCGAGGCGGTGAACACGGACCACAGGGCCGACGTCATCGTCATGGTCAACACGATCCACGAACTCATGGCCCACCACAGCCGCCGGCCCCGCCGGGCGAGGCCGCAGGACGTGTCCGGCGAGCTGACGCACCTCGCGCTGACGCTGCTGACGACCGAGTAGGGCGGCGGCCGGCACGCCCCGTGGCACCGGGTCCCCCGCCCCGCACGCGGAACGAGGACCGTCCGTGAAGCCACCCCGCCGTACGAACGGCCGCCGGGGGCCGCGGGTGGGCCGCGCACAGCCCGGAGCACTCACCCGGCGGCTTCCGCGGCCACGTACGGACCGCCCATGCCCCATGCCTGGTGCATCGCGTCCGCGAAGGCGGCGGCCAGTTTGTGTTCCCCGGAGGGGCAGGGGTGCGTGCCGTCGTAGGTGTCCTCGTGGATGTCGTACGCCGTGGGGTGCGAGGCCAGCAGAAGGGGCGACGCCGGCTCGTCCAGGTCGGCCACGGCCTTGGCGAGGAGCACGTTGAAGCGCTCGCACTCGTCGGCGAAGAGGGCGTCGGACTCGGCGCGGATGTTCGGGATCACCGGGAGGAGCACGGCCCTGACCCGCGGGTTCGCGGAGCGGGCCGCCGCGATGAAGGCCCTCGCGTTCGCCGCGGTCTGCTCGCAGTCCGTGTAGAAGCCGAGGTCTATCAGGCCGAGCGAGACGAGCAGGACGTCGGCGCGGGCCGCCGCGACCGCCCGCCCGATCGCCGGTGCCAGGTGGAGCCAGCCCTCACCCCACCCGGCCAGGTGCCCGCGGGCGGCGACAGGGAAGGCGGGGTCGCCGTACGCGTGGGCGACGGGGGCGTTCGCCCCGGCGTCGTACAGCTCCGTGCGGGGGCCGACCATCTCGTAGCCGCCGGGCATCGTCGCTTCGAGGTGCTGCCACATGCGGTAGCGCCAGGTGAAGTCGCCGGAGCTCCCGATGGTCATGGAGTCACCGACGCAGAGGAAACGCATGGCGCAATCATTGCCGATCCCGGCTCCGGCCTGCGACGTGACGGTGGACACTTGTGCCATGCGTGCGTATCTGACTGCTGCCGGGGCCGCCCTCCTGCTCGTCCTGACGGGGGCGGTCCCGGCCGTGGCCGACGAGGGGGCCGACCAGAGCTTCACGATCGAGGACCCCCGGGTCACGGAGTCCAGCGGCCTCGCCGCGAGCCGGCTCCACCCGGGCGTCTACTGGACGCACAACGACAGTGAGGACGGCCCCTACCTGTACGCCGTCGACTCCAGGACCGGGAAGACCGTCGCGACGCTCACCCTGCGGGGGGTGGGGGAGCCCCGGGACGTCGAAGCGGTCTCGGTCGGGCCGGACGGGAATCTGTACGTCGGTGACATCGGCGACAACCTCGACGGGTCCTGGGACCATGTCTGGATCTACCGCCTCCCCGAGCCGAAGCGGCTGCGGGACGCCACGGTGCGGGCGACCCAGTTCGACGTGACGTACGCGGACGGGGCGCGCGACGCCGAGGCGATGATGGTGCACCCGAGGACCGGGCGGGTCTACATCGCCTCGAAGAACGAGGACGGCGGCGGCCTCTACGAGGGGCCCGCCCGGCTCTCCACCGGAGGGACCAACGTGTTCCGGCGGGTGGGCGAGGTGCCGTGGGTGACGGACGGCGCGTTCTCGCCGGACGGCAGGCACCTGGTGCTGCGGTCCTACTTCAGCGCTCGCCGGTACGCCTTCGAGGACGGCAGGCTGGGCGACGACGACCGGGTGGACGCGCCGTTCCAGGGACAGGCCGAGTCGGTGACGTACACGGCGGACGGCTCCGCGCTGATGTTCGGCTCGGAGGGGACGGGCAGCGGTGTGGTGCGGGTGGACACGGAAGGCGGGGGCGGCGGTGGTACGCCGCCTTCGGGGAAGCCAGGGGACGGGAGTACCGCGGGCACCGGCCCGGCCGGCGGCGGGGAGGACGGCCGGAAGGGGAGCGCCACGCTCGGCGCCGCGGTCGTCGCCGCGGCGGTGGTCGGCGCGCTGGTCCTGGGAAGGCGGCGCCGGGCCGGCTGAGCCCGCCGGTTCAGTCCTCGTCGGTGAGGGGGCGCAGCTCGTAGCGGAGCGTCCGGTCCCGCTTGAACCTGCGGGCCGGCGGGACGAGAACGCCTTGCGGGGCCGGGTACTCGCGAGAGAGCATCCTGGCGGCGTGCACGTCCTCCTTGGAGCCCGTCCGTCGCCGCACGGACCGGCCGCCGCGTCACTCCGGGCCGCCGCACGGCCTACGCTCTCCCCTCATGCCGATCAACGGACCCCGACCCCTCACCACCGCGCGCCTCGACGCGCTGCCGCTGGAGGCCGGACACGCCCGGGAGATGGCCGCCGTCCTCCTCGACCCGGCGCTGCACACCTATACCGGGGGCGCTCCGGAGGACGAGGACATGCTGCGGGCCCGGTACGAACGCCAGAGCGCGGGATCGCCCGACCCCGCCGAGCTCTGGTGGAACTGGGTGCTCCGGGAGCGCGCCGAAGGCCGCCTGGTCGGTTATGTGCAGGCGACCGTACGCGGTCCCCTGGCCGAGGTGGCCTGGGTGGTGGGGACCCGGTGGCAGGGCCGGGGGTACGCGAGGGAGGCGGCGAAGGGCCTGGTCACGCACCTGCTGGACGGCGGAGCGGTCCGTACGGTCGTGGCGCACATCCACCCGCGTCACGCCGCGTCCGCCGCCGTGGCGGCGGCGGCCGGGCTCGCGCCGACCGGCGTGCTGGAGGACGGCGAGGTGCGGTGGCGCCTACAAGCGCCGGGCCCCTAGGGTGCGCGTCCATGACCACTGCTGACTTCCTGAGCGCCACCCGGGCCTCCTACGACGTCCTCGCCGACGACTACGCCGCCCGCTTCCAGGACGAACTGGCCGCCAAGCCCATGGACCGGGCCCTGCTGACGGGCTTCGCCGAACTCGTACGGAACGGGGGCGGCGGCCCGCTGGCCGACGTGGGCTGCGGGACGGGCCGGGTGACGGCCTTTCTGCACGGTCTCGGCGCCGACGTGTTCGGCATCGACCTGTCCCCGGGGATGCTGGCCGTGGCTCGGCGCCACTACCCCGGTCTGCGGTTCGACGAGGGGTCGATGCTCGGCCTCGACCTCCCGGACGGCGGCCTCGGCGGGCTGCTGGCCTGGTACTCCACGATCCACGTGCCGGACGAGCGGCTTCCCGGCGCGTTCGCCGAGTTCCACCGGGTGCTCGCCCCGGGCGGCCACCTCCTGCTGGCATTCCAGGCGGGTGACGAGGTGCTGCGCCTGACGGAGGCGTGGGGGCGGGACGTCGACCTCGACTTCCGGCGGCGCCGGCCGGAGTGGGTGGCCGGGCTGCTGGCCGGGGCGGGGCTGACGCCCACGGCCCGGACGGTCCGGGAGGCCGATACCGGGAGCGACTTCCCGGAGAAGATCCCGCAGGCGTTCCTGCTGGCGAGGAAGCCGGTTGTCAGTGGTGCGCGCGAGGATGGGGGCACCAACTGAGGGGGAGTTCACCATGGGCACCTGGGACATCGGGCACTTCGACAACGACACCGCGGCGGACTTCGGCGGTGGCCTGGACGACGCGCCGTCCGACAAGCGCGAGGCCCTGCTGCGGGACGCTCTGACGGCGGTGACACGGACGGGGCGCGAGGAGTACCTCGACTCCGAGGAGGCCGTGGTGGCGGTGGCCGCCGCCGCGCTGATCGCCGCCCAGTGCCCGGGCGGAGCGCCGGTGACCACCCCGTACGGGCCGGACGAACCGCTGCCCCCGCTCGACCCGGAGCTGCGCGGCCTGGCCGTGAGTGCCCTGGACCGGGTGGTGGGGGAGAACTCCGAACTCCCCGGGCTGTGGGCCGGCGCGGGGGCGGGCGAGCAGTGGGCGGCGGGCGTCACCGGGCTCCGGAAGGTGCTGGCGGAGGCGGTGGTCTGAGGGCCGGGTGAGAGCGGTCCCTCCCGGCCGGTGCGGCGGGCGCGGCCGGGGGAGGCGAGGGCGCGGAGCAGAACGGCCCCGCGCGCCGGAGCGTGCGGGGCCGTTCTCGCGGGCGTGACCGCTACAGCTTCTCGATCACGTAGTCGACGCAGGCCGTCAGGGCCTGGACGTCGGAGGGGTCGATCGCCGGGAACATCGCCACGCGCAGCTGGTTGCGGCCCAGCTTGCGGTACGGCTCGGTGTCGACGATGCCGTTGGCGCGCAGCACCTTCGCGACCGCCGAGGCGTCGATGTCGTCCGAGAAGTCGATCGTGCCGATGACCTGCGAGCGCTTCGCCGGGTCGGTGACGAACGGCGTCGCGTGCTTCGACTCCTCCGCCCACCCGTACAGGTTGCGCGCCGACTGCGCGGTGCGGCCCGTGGTGAAGTCCAGGCCGCCCTGGGTGTTCATCCACTTCAGCTGCTCGTTCAGGAGGAACAGCGTGGCCAGGGCCGGGGTGTTGTACGTCTGGTTCTTCAGCGAGTTGTCGATCGCGGTCGGCAGCGAGAAGAACTCGGGGATGTGGCGGCCCGAGGCGTGGATGCGCGCGGCGCGGTCCAGGGCTGCTGGCGAGAACACCGCGATCCACAGGCCGCCGTCCGACGCGAAGGACTTCTGCGGGGCGAAGTAGTAGACGTCCGTCTCGGTGATGTCGACGGGCAGGCCGCCCGCACCCGAGGTGGCGTCCACCAGGACCAGGGAGCCCTCGTCGGCGCCCGCGACCCGCTCGACCGGCGCGGCGACACCCGTCGAGGTCTCGTTGTGGGTGAAGGCGTAGACGTCCACGCCCGCCTCGGCCCGCGGGTCCGGGTGCGTGCCCGGGTCGGAGGCGATGACGGTCGGGTCGGCCAGCCACGGGGCGAGCTTGGCGGCCTTGGCGAACTTCGAGGAGAACTCGCCGAAGTTGAGGTGCTGGGACTTGGAGTCGATCAGACCGTGCGTCGCCACGTCCCAGAAGGCGGTCGAGCCGCCGTTGCCGAGGACGACCTCGTACCCCTCGGGGAGGGAGAAGAGGCTGCGCACACCGTCACGTACCTCGCCGACCAGGTTCTTGACCGGAGCCTGGCGGTGGGACGTACCGAGGAGGGAGGTGCCGGTGGCGGCCAGCGCGTCGAGCGCCTCCGTCCGCACCTTGGAGGGACCGGCGCCGAAGCGTCCGTCGGCGGGCTTGATGTCAGCGGGGATCTGGATGTCGGCCACGAGCCGGAGCGTAGTCGGTCCGGTGGACGGCCGAGGACCTTGTCCGTCCGGTGAGACGCGTGCTCCGGGTCGTGGACCCCCCCCGGGTCAGCCCAGGTGGACCGGGAGTTCGAATAGGTCGTTCTGGGTGACGATCGGCTTGTTGCGGAGCTCGGAGGCCGGAACCGCGAGGTCCAGCTGCGGGAAACGCCCGTACAGCGCGGGCAGGGCGACACCCGCTTCGAGGCGGGAGAGCGCCGCGCCCGGGCAGACGTGCGGGCCGTGGCCGAAGGCGATGTGCCGGTTGGGCGAGCGGGTGGCGTCGAAGTCGCCGGCGGTCGGCCCGTACTGCTCCTCGTCGCGGCCGAGCGCGCCGAAGGAGACGACCAGTGCCTCACCCTTGGGCAGGACACGGTCACCGACCGGCACGTCCTCGGTGGCGAACCGGATCAGGACGTGCGATGTGGGCGAGTTCCAGCGCAGCGTCTCCTCGATCACGTCCTCCCACGCGATCTCGCCGTTCAGCACCCGCTCGCGCTGCTCCGGATGGGTCTGGAGCGCCTCCACGACGTTGACGATCAGGCTGATCGTCGTCTCGTGGCCCGCCGCGACGATCAGCTGGAGCGTGTTGACGATCTCCTCGTCGGAGAGCCGGTCCCCGTCCTCGGAGGCCGCGATCAGGGCACTGGTCAGGTCGTCGCCCGGGTCCGCCCGCTTGCCGTCCACGATCTTGCCGAAGAGGGCGCCGAGGTCCGCCATCATCTGCGGGACCTTCTCCGGCGGCGTCTGCGTCGAGAAGAACATCTCGAACAGTTCCTTGAGGCGGGGGTGGTCGGCGGCGTCCACGCCCATCAGCTCGCTGATGACGTTCATCGGCAGCGGGTAGGCGAACTCCGCCTTCAGGTCGACCGGCTCGCCTTCGGGGAGCGCGGCGAGCCGGTCGAGGCTCGCGTGCGTCAGCGCCTCGATGCCCGCCCGCAGCCGCTCCACCCGCTTCACCGTCAACGCCTGCGCGACCAGGGTGCGGAGCCTGCGGTGCTCGGTGCCGTCCACCGTCAGCATGGAGCGGCCCGGGTTGACCAGGCCGATCAGCGCCCAGTCCATGGGTATCTCGCCGCGCTGCCAGGCGCCCCACTCGTTGATGTCCTTCACCACCCGGCTGTCGGTGAGCAGCGCCCGCGCCTCCGCGTGGCGGGTGACGGCGTAGCAGTGCACCCCGCCGGGCAGTTCGACCTCGGCCAGCGGCCCGGCCGCCCGCAGCGCGGCGCTCTCCGCGTCGAGATCGGTGACGAAGGGGTCGAGGGCGATCCGGGTCATTGCTTGCCTCCGATGGCGGGCGTGGGAGTGAAACGGACCGGCAGGTCCGTGAGACCGCGCAGCCACGGGGACGGGCGCCGCGTCAACTGCTCCTCGGCCACCGCGAGGTCGACGTCCGGCAGCCGGTCCAGGAGTACCTCGATACCGGTACGGGCGATGACCTCGGCGGTCTCCTGGGCGGGGAAAGGACAGCGGTGCTCGCCGTGGCCGAACGAGAGGAAGGCGTTGTTGCCGCCGGTGAGCGCCGAGCCGTCGGTCCGTATCTGCGGGTCGCCGTTGGCGGCGGCGATGCCGAGGAGCAGCAGGTCACCGGCGGCGATGTGACGCCCGCCGAGGCGGGTCTCGCGGGCGGCCCAGCGGCCGGCGACGTTCTGGCTGGGGGTGTCCTCCCAGAGCACCTCGTTCATCGCCTCGCCGACGCTGTGCCGGCCGCCCGAAAGCGAGGCGGCGAAGCGGTCGTCGGTCAGCATCAGCCGCAGCGAGTTGCCCATCCAGTCGGCGGTCGGCTGGTGGCCCGCGGCCATCATGACCATGAGGTCCTGGGTGATCTCCTCGTCCGAGAAGCCGTCCGTGTTGGCGAGCATGCGCGTCGCCACGTCGTCGCCGGGCTCGGCGCGCTTGTCCACGAGGAGCTGGACCATCGACGTGGCGAGGTGCGTCTGCCCGGCGAACGCCCGCTCCCGGCCGTCGATCATGTCGTTGATCGAGCCGACGAGCGCCGCCCCGGTCTCGTTGGAGAAGCCGTAGATCCTCGCCAGGACGAGGGCGGGGAGCAGCATCGCGTACTCGGCGATGATGTCCGTACGGCCCGTGGAGCAGAACCGGTCGACGAGGCCGTCGGCGAACTCCTCCGCGTACCGCTTGAGCGCGAACGGGTCGACGCCCTCCAGGGCGTCACTGATCATCGCCGCGCGCCTGCTGTGCCGCTCGCCGACGGTGTAGAGGATCGACGGCTGCCCGCGGCCGATCATCGGCAGCAGGGGCCAGTCGTCGGGGATGCGGTCCCACTGGTTCCACAGCCCGGAGTCCCGGCTGAACAGCACCGGGTCGCCGGTGACCTGGTGCAGCTCGCGGTAGCCGAGGATCAGCCAGGCGGGCACGTCGCCGTCGAGGACGACCGGGGCGACGGCGCCGTGGTCGCGGCGCATGTCCCGGTACAGCTGGACGGGGTCGGCCTGGAACCGCGGGCCGGAGAGCGGCACGGGCTGGGACGCGGTGCCGTGGGACACGGGGCACTGGTTCACGGGGTGGGCTCCGGAGTCATGGCGGCGGGGGCCGCCGTCAGGGCCGCTTCCGGGGCGCGGGCGGCAGCCAGCTGCTGAAGGTGTTCGACCAGGGTGATCAGTACGTACTTGCTGGACGAACGGTCCCGGGCGTCGCACTCGACGAGCGGTACGTCGGGTGCGATGTCGAGGGCGTCCCGGAGCTGCTGCTCGCTGTGGAACGGACCGCCGAAGTCGTTGCACGCGACGATGAACGGCGTCCCGTGGTGTTCCAGCCGGTCGATCGCGTACCAGGAGTCGGAGAGGCGCCGGGTGTCGACGAGGACGACGGCGCCGAGGGTGCCGGAGAACAGCCGGTCCCACAGGAACCAGAAGCGCTCCTGTCCCGGCGCGCCGAAGAGGTAGAGGACCGAGTGCGCGTCGAGCGTGATGCGGCCGAAGTCGAAGGCGACCGTGGTGGACGTCTTGGACTGCACGCCGTCGAGGTGGTCGACCGCCTCGCCGGCGCGCGTCATGGTCTCCTCCGTGTTGAGCGGACGGATCTCGCTCACGGAACGGACCATGGTGGTCTTGCCGACCCCGAAGCCGCCGACGACGACGATCTTGAGGCCGTTGTCGGCCGTCGCCTGCAGGGCGTCACGGTCAGAGGTTGCGGAGTCCAACGAGCACCTGTTCCAGGAGGTCGGGGTCGGGGAGGCGGTCCGCGACACGGGAGGTCCGGGGGTGGCGGGCGCTGATCCTGCCGGTGTCGAGCAGGTCGCACAGAATGATGCGCACGATGCTCACGGGCAGGTTCAGGCTCGCGGCGATCTCGACGAGGGCGCGGGGCCGCTCGCACATCCGCAGGATCGCGACGTACTCCGACTGCATGCCGGGGGCCGGCTCGCATTCGGAGACGACGAGCGTCACCAGGTCGAAGGCGGCTGACCCTGACCGGCTGCGGCCGCCGGTCAGGGTGTACAGCCGGTCCGGGTCGTCGTCGCGGCCCGGGCGGCGACGGGGTTCCGCCGTCATACGTCCGCGGTTTCCGCGTCGGCGGCGGCTTCGGCGGGGGTGCGCGGCGGGGCGACGAGGTGCTCGCCGAGCTGCTCGACGAGTTCGCTCATGTTGTGGCCGACGAGGCCCACGTCGGAGTCCTCGGAGGCGACGACCGCGAGGTGGGCACCCGCGCCCGCCTCGACGATGAACAGGACCCCGCCGTAGAACTCGGCCATCGCGGACCGTACGCCGCCGGTGCCGTCACCGAACTCGATGGACGCGCCGTGCGAGAGGCTCTGGATGCCGGCGGAGATCGCGGCCAGCTGGTCGGCCTGGTCGACGGAGAGCTCCGGGGTGCGGCACAGCTTGAGGCCGTCCCTGGACAGGACGAGGGCGTGCCGGGCGCCGGGCGTGCGGTCGAGCAGCCCCTCCAGCAGCCAGTTGAGCTTCTCGTCGGTGGTCGCGGTCATCGGGTGTCGCCTTCCAGGTGCGGGGAGTTGGCTCGTACCGCCTTGCTGAAGGTGCTGAAGCGGGCTGCCTGGACCTTCGGGTCGGTGGTGCGGGGCCGGGAGGCGTCGGCGTCTGTGGTGACGCCTCCGTTACGGGATTCGGCGGCGGCGAGGGTGCGTCCGCGGCGGCGCTTGGGCAGGCCGCTCTCGCCGAACTGGGGGAGGGAGCCGGTCGTCTCCGACGCGGCGCCGTGCTCTTCGCGGGGCGGGGAGCCGGCGGTGGGCTCCTGTACGGGGCCCGGGGCGGCGCTCCGGACGGTGTCCGGGGCGGTGACCGGGGCGGTGTCCGCCGCCGGCGCGTGCGCCGGGACCGGCTCGGGCGTCGGCGCCGCGCGGGAGATGAGCTCGTGCGGCAGCATCATCAGCGCGCCGGTGCCGCCGCGCGCGGACGGCCGGAAGGAGACGGTGAGGCCGTGCTTGCGGGCCAGCCGGCCGACGACGGCGAGACCGAGCCGGGTGCCGGAGATGCCGGTGAGGTCCTGGGCGGCGGAGGACACGGCACGCTCGGCGCGGCGCAGCTGCACCTCGCTCATCACCAGGCCGCTGTCCTCGACGGTGACGACGATGCCGGCCGGCACCTCCTCGACGTACACGTGCACCTCGGCGGTGGGCGGTGAGAAGTTCGCCGCGTTGTCGAGGAGTTCGGCGAGTGCGTGCATGATGCCCTCGGCCGCGTGCCCGGCGATCGCCACATCACTGGTGGAGTGCAGACGCACCCGCTGGTAGCTGCCGATACGGCCCATCGCGCCGCGCAGGATCGACTCCATGACGATCGGCTTCGCCCAGCGGCGGCCGGAGCGTGCCCCGGTCAGTACGGCGATGGAGTCGGCCAGCCGGCCGGCCTGGGCGGTGCGGTGGTCCAGGTGCAGGAGATCACCGAGCACGTCCTCGGCCGTGTGCCGGTGCTCCATCTCGCGCAGGTCGGCCAGCATGCTCGTGGCGAGGGCCTGCATCCGGCCCGCCGCGTTGGCGCAGGCGGCGACGGCGGCGGACCGCTCGGTCTCGCTGTGCTTGGCGCGGGCCGCCAGCCGTGTCACCTCGGCGCCGAGGCGGTCGCACTCGGCGGCGGCCTCGGAGGTGATGCGGGCCGTCTCGGCGGCCGCCTGGGCGTTGACCCGGGCGGTCTCAGTGGCGGCGGCGGCTCTGATCCTGGCGGTCTCGGCGGTGAAGCGCTGCGCCTCGGCCGCCGAGGAGGAGACGAGCCGTGAGGTCTCGGCGGTGAACCGCTGGGCGTCGGCGGCCCGCATCGCGCGCAGTGCGCGCGCGGTGAGCAGGGAGTGGACGGCGACGGTCACGGCGGCGCAGAGCAGCGCGGCGGCGGTGCCCGCTCCCCAGGCCAGCGTGGTCCGTACCGACGCGGGGGCGGCGGCGACCGCCCACAGGCACAGGGAACCGGTTACGGCTGCGGAGACCAGCAGGGCGAGTGCGGTCGGCCGGAATATGGGGCGCAAGCGGAGTCCTTGGGGCGGACGGTACGGGCGGGGCAATCGGGATTCTTCAGCCCATGAAGGTCGGAACGTCACAACTGGAGCTGAGAATTGCTGATCAAGACTCGGCAACTATAGGAGAATTGACGACTCGTTTGGGGATTCTCTGTGGTCATTTCTGATTGATCCTTCGGGAGGGGTGCCACCGGGCCGGTGAAGGCTCACCACGTGCCCCCCGGGGTCGGGAAACCGGATGTGACCATCTTCTTCCGGCATCCGAATCGCCAGGAGAGCCGGACGGATAGGCTGAGTAGCCCGATCGAGGAAGCAGGGAACCGTGGACGCGCAAGGCCGTGGTCGGGGCGAGGCTGTCGACCCCGCTGACCAGTGGGTGCTCAACCCGGACACCGGCGACTACGAACTGCGACTGACGCCGACCGCAGAGCAACCGCCCGCCCCCGCCGCACCCGGCCGCTCCGCACGCCGCCGGCCGGCCGAAGGCGAGCGGGCCACGGTGCCCGGCCAGCGCGGCCGCCGACCGGACCCGCAGGCGTCCCGGCAGTCGCGCGGACGCTCCTCCCGCCAGACGGCCGAACAGCCGCCCGGCCGCCGCAGGCCCAAGCCGAAGGCCAGGAAGAAGAAGGCGCTGGCCTGGACCGGCGGGGTCACCGCGTTCCTGCTGGTGGCCGTCGGCGCCGGCGGCTACCTGCTCTACCAGCACTTCAACGGCAACCTCACCGCCGTGGCCGACGACGGCGCGGGCACCGGGGGCTTCAGCCAGGACCGGGCGATCAACGTCCTGGTGATCGGCACGGACAAGCGCACCGGCGCGGGCAACGAGGGATACGGCGACGCGGGCAGCGTCGGCCACGCCGACACCACGATCCTGCTGCACGTCTCCAAGGACCGCACCAACGCCACCGCGCTCAGCATCCCCCGCGACCTGATCACCGACATCCCGGTCTGCCCGACCACCCAGAGCGACGGCACGGTGAAGGACATCCCGGGCACGCCGGGCACCCGGTTCAACGAGAGCCTCGGGCAGTTCGACCGCACCCCCAGCTGCACCATGCGCACCATCACCGAGCTGACCGGCGTCAAGGTCGACCACTTCATGGTCGCGGACTTCAACGCCGTGAAGACGCTGACCACGGCGGTCGACGGCGTCGACGTCTGCCTGGCCAAGGACATCGACGACGACAAGTCCCACCTCAAACTGTCCCAGGGCGAGCACACGCTCGACGGCGAACAGGCGCTGGCCTTCCTGCGCACCCGCAAGTCCGTGGGGTTCGGCGGTGACCTGAGCCGCATCGAGATCCAGCAGCAGTTCCTCGGCTCGCTGATGCGGAAGCTGAAGTCCAACGAGACGCTCACCAGCCCCACGAAGATGTGGAAGCTCGCCGAGGCCGCGACGAAGGCGCTCACGGTCGACGAGCGGATCGACGACATCAACCAGCTCCGCAAGCTGGGCATGGAGCTGAGCTCCGTCGACGTCAAGAACATCACCTTCACGACGGTGCCGGTCGTCGACAACCCGGCCGAGACGGTCAAGGCCACGGTCGTCCTGGACAGGGCCAGGGCACCGCAGCTCTTCTCGATGATCCGCGAGGACATCTCCCTCACCGACGTCAAGAAGCAGAAGAAGGCGCAGGCGGAGGCGAAACTCAAGGGGCCCCGGGCCGCGTCGGCGGACGTACGGGTCGACGTCTACAACGGCGGTGCGCCGGCCGGGTCGGCGCAGGAGGCCATCGACTGGCTCCAGAACGCGCAGGGTGTCCTCCAGTCGAGCAACAGGGCCAACGCGCCGGAGAAGGTCGCGAAGACGCAGCTCGTCTACGGCCCCGACCAGGCGGATCAGGCCCGCCGGCTGGCCGACCTGATGGGCCTCTCGGTCTCCGCCCTGAAGCCGACGACGACGGACTCGGGCGGGACGGAACCGATGCGGCTGACCCTGGGCCCGGACTTCACGGCGGCGGGCACGCCGCTGACCCCGCCGTCCAAGACCCCGGAGGGCATCCAGCGCGTGGAAGCCGACAAGCCGGTCTGCGCGAAGTAGACGGCCCCCGGGGCCAACCCGAGCGGGCCGTAGGGACCGGGGCACCACGACACGGCCGGTCCGGCGCCTGAGGACGGGACCCCCGGACACGCCATGCTGAACCCATGGCCCGCTCCGACCTCGCCCACGCCCTCGCCGCCGCAGTCCGCGGAGAGGTGGACTTCGGTACGTCCGCCCGCGCCCTCACGACCATGGACGCCTCCAACTACCGCCGCGTCCCCCTCGGCACCGTCGCCCCGCGCGACGCCGACGACGTCGCGGCCGCCCTCGCCGTCTGCCGTGCCCACGGCGTCCCCGTCGTGCCGCGCGGCGGCGGAACCTCCATCGCGGGCCAGGCCACCGGCACCGGCGTCGTCCTCGACCTCACCCGCCACATGCGCTCCGTCCTGGAGCTGGACCCCCACACCCGTACCGCCGTCGTCCAGCCAGGCGTGATCCTCGACGACCTTCGCGCCGCCGCCGCCCCGCACGGACTGACCTTCGGCCCCGACCCGTCCACCCACAGCCGCTGCACCCTCGGCGGCATGATCGGCAACAACTCCTGCGGCTCGCACTCCGTCGCCTGGGGCACCACCGCCGACAACGTCCACGCCCTGTCCGTCATCCGCTACGGCGGCGAGGCGCTCAGGCTCGCGGCGGGGCGGACACCCTCCAGGGGCTTCCGGAGCTGATCGCCGCCCACCTCGTACCTCTGCGCACCCGCTTCCCCGACCTCCCCCGCCGCATCTCCGGCTACGCCCTGGACGCGCTGCTCCCCGAGCACGACCGGGGGACGGGGCTCGTCCGCGCCTACTGCGGCAGCGAAGGCACCCTCGCCGTGCTGACCGAGGCGACCGTACGACTCGTGGAGGCCCCGGAGGCCCGCGCACTCGCCGTCCTCGGATACGCCGACGAGCCGGCCGCCGCCGAAGCCGTACCCGGCCTCCTCCCCTACCGCCCCCTCACCGTCGAGGGCATGGCCGCCGACCTCGTACGCGAACCGGCCGGCCTGCCGCGCGGCGGGGCGTGGCTCTTCGTCGAGACCGGCGGCACCACCCCGGCCGAAGCACGGGCGCACGCCGAACGGATCGTGCGGGTGGCCCGCTCCGATGGCTCCCTCGGCACCACCGTCGTCACGGACGCCTCGGCCCGACGCGCCCTGTGGCGCATCCGCGAGGACGCGGCGGGCACCGCCACCCGGATGCCGGACGGCAGTGAGGCGTGGCCGGGCTGGGAGGACTGCGCCGTACCGCCCGCCCGCCTCGGCCCGTACCTGCGCGACTTCCGCGCCCTGCTCACCGCGCACGGACTGCGCGGCACGCCGTACGGCCACTTCGGTGAAGGCTGCATCCACGTGCGCGTCGACTTCGACCTGCTCAGCCCCCGGGGCGTGGCCGCGTTCCGCCGCTTCTCCGAGGAGCTGGCCGACCTCGTCGCCGGGCACGGCGGCTCGCTCAGCGGCGAGCACGGGGACGGGCAGGCCCGCGCGGAACTGCTCCCCCGTATGTACGGGGACGAGCTGGTCGGCGTGTTCGCCCGGTTCAAGGACCTCTGGGACCCGGACGGCGGGATGAACCCGGGCATCCTCGTCCGCCCCGCCCGACTCGACGAGAACCTCCGCTTCGACGTGCTGCCGAGCCGCCCGGTCGACGTGGCCTTCGGCTACCCGCACGACGGCGGTGACTTCTCGGCGGCCGTACGCCGCTGCGTCGGCGTCGCCAAGTGCCGTACGGCGGGGGCGGCGGGGGCGGACGTCATGTGCCCCTCGTTCCGGGCGACCGGGGAGGAGGCCCACTCCACCCGGGGCCGGGCCAGGCTGCTCCACGAGATGCTGGCCGGGGAGCTTGTCACGACCGGCTGGCGGTCGACGGAGGTCAGGGACGCGCTCGACCTCTGCCTGTCCTGCAAGGGCTGCCGGAGCGACTGCCCGGTGGGCGTGGACATGGCCACGTACAAGGCGGAGTTCCTGCACCACCACTACAGAGGGCGGCTGCGGCCCGCCGCGCACTACGCGCTGGGCCGGCTGCCCCGGTGGCTGCGCCTCGCGGCCCCGTTCGCGGGCGGGCTCAACGCGCTGGCCCGGATCGGTCCGCTCGCCGCTGTGGTGAAGCGCCTCGCCGGAATCGCACCGGAACGCGCCCTTCCGGTGCTGGCGCGGGAACGGTTCGGGCGGTGGGCCGCCGGGCGTGTCCCCCGGGGGGCGGTGACCGGGGCACACGATGAGGTGGTGGCGTTGTGGCCCGACACGTTCACCGAGCACCTCTCGCCGGAGGTGGGCCGGGCGGCGGTGCGCGTCCTGGAAGCGGCGGGCAAGACCGTCCTCCACCCGGAGCGCGGGGTGTGCTGCGGGCTCACCTATGTGTCGACGGGCCAGCTGGACGCGGCGAGGAAGGTCATGCGCCGCACCCTGGACCGGGTGGTCCCGGACACTCCGCTCGTCGTGCTCGAACCGAGCTGCGCCGCCACACTCCGTACGGACCTGCCGGAACTGCTCCCCGACGACCCGCGCGCCGCCGGACTCGCGGCGTCCGTGCGCACCTTCGCCCAGTACGTGGAGGAGTACGCGCCCGACTGGGTTCCGCCGCGCCTGGACCGCCCGGTCGCGGGCCAGACGCACTGCCACCAGCACGCGGTCCTCGGTGACGCGGCCGAACGCCGGCTACGGGAACGTGCCGGGCTGACAGGGGAGTTGAGCGGGGGCTGCTGCGGACTGGCCGGGAACTTCGGCTTCGAGCGCGGCCACTGGGAGGTGTCGGTCGCCTGTGCGGAGGAGCAACTGCTGCCGTCCGTACGGGCGGCAGCGCCCGGCACGGAACTCCTGGCCGACGGCTTCTCGTGCCGGACCCAGCTGGAGCAGTTGGCGGGCAGGCGGGCCAGGCACCTGGCGGAGGTGCTGGCGGAAGGGCTGGAGGCTTGAGTTTCCGGTCACTCCGGGTCACCTGCCCGCTGTGTGCCCCGGCCCAGCTCCTGCCAGGCCCTGAGCGGCGGGGTGGTGTACGGGCCGAGGCGGACCAGGCGTGGCCGATCCGCAGCGGCCTCTACGGTGAAGGGGTGAGCCGCAGGCGTTGAGTGCAGTATGTTGTATTGAGTGGTGCATCCCAATGCACTGATATCCCTCTCTGGAAGGCCGCCCCCGTGGACGTCCCGCGCAGTGCCGCAGAACCGGCCGCAGCAGTCGCCGTACCGGAAGCGGTGTCCGCGCTGCCCGGGCCCGGCGGGAAGAGCGGCCGGGGAGTGGCGCTCGGCCCGGTCGCCCTGGTGGTCGCCGGGGGTCTTTCCGTGCAGTTCGGCGCGGCGATCGCGGCCCTGCTGATGCCCAGGGCGGGCGCTCTCGGTGTCGTCACCCTCCGGCTCGTCGCCGCGGCCGTCGTCCTGCTGCTCGTGTGCCGGCCCAGGCTGCGCGGCCACTCGCGGGCGGACTGGGGGACCGTCCTCGCGTTCGGCACGGTGATGGGCGGCATGAACATCCTCTTCTACCAGTCGATCGAGCGGATTCCGCTGGGCGTCGCGGTCACCCTGGAGGTGCTGGGCCCGCTCGCCCTCTCGGTGATCGTCTCGCGCCGCCTGGTCAACCTGGTCTGGGCGGCCCTCGCGGTCGCCGGGGTCTTCCTGCTCGGTGGCGGCGGACTCGGCGGGCTGGACCCGCTGGGCGCGGCGTACGCCCTCGGCGCGGGTGTGCTGTGGGCGCTCTACATCGTGTTCAGCGCCCGCACCGGCCGCCGTTTCCCGCAGGCGGACGGGCTGGCCCTGGCGATGGTCGTGGCCGCCGCCCTCTCGCTGCCCCTGGGCGTCTGGGACGCCGGTTCCGCACTTCTGGTCCCGTCCACGGTCGCGCTGGGCGCCGCGGTCGCCCTGCTGAGCTCGGTCCTCCCGTACACCCTCGAACTCATCGCCCTGCGCCGCCTCCCTGCCTCCACCTTCGCGGTCCTGATGAGCCTGGAACCGGCCATCGCGGCGACCGCGGGCTTCCTCGTCCTCGACCAGGCCCTGTCGACCACCGACGCCCTGGCCATCGCCCTGGTCATCGGCGCGAGCATGGGCGCGGTACGCAGCCAGACGGGCGACGGCCGCCGCAAGGCGGACGCCTGACGGGAGAGGGGCCGGCCCGGCTCACGCGTCCACGGGGGAGCGGGCCTTCGCGGGCTGACCGTTCCCGCCATAATCATGCAAGCATGCTTGCTTGTTTATCGGCCCGCTGCCATGCTCCTGGGCACACCGCCACGCCCCGAGGGAGTGCACCGTGTCCGACGCCGCAGCCGTGCCCGTGCTCGACGATCTGCGCGGCCCGCTGACGGGGCCGGGGCGGCCGGGGGGCCCGCTCAGGATCGGCAACGCGTCCGGGTTCTACGGTGACCGCTTCGACGCCGTGCGCGAGATGCTCACCGATGGCCCGCTCGACGTCCTGACCGGTGACTACCTCGCCGAGCTCACCATGCTGATCCTGGCCCGCAGCCGCTTCGAGAACCCGGGGCGCGGATACGCCGCCACCTTCCTGCGGCAGCTGGAGGAAGGGCTCGGGCTCGCGCACGAGCGGGGAGTGCGGATCGTCGCCAACGCCGGGGGGCTCAACCCGGCCGGACTGGCCGCCGCGATCAGGGAGCTGGCCGCCGAGGTGGGTGTGCCGGTACGTGTCGCCCACGTCGAGGGCGACAGCCTGCCCGTACCGGAGGGGTTCCTCGCCGCCAACGCCTACCTCGGCGGCGCCGGGATCGCCGCGTGCCTGCGGGACGGAGCCGACGTCGTCGTCACTGGGCGGGTCACCGACGCCGCCCTCGTCACCGGACCCGCCGCCGCCCACTTCGGCTGGGGGCCCGAGGACCACGACGCCCTCGCCGGGGCCGTGGTCGCCGGGCACGTACTGGAGTGCGGGACCCAGGCGACCGGGGGCAACTACGCGTTCTTCGGCGACCACGACGTCCGCAGACCCGGCTTCCCGCTCGCCGAGATCCACACCGACGGATCGTGCGTCATCACCAAGCACGACGGTACGGGCGGTGTCGTGGACGTCGGCACGGTGACCGCGCAGCTGCTGTACGAGACGGACGGCGCGCGGTACGCGGGTCCCGACGTGACCGCCCGGCTCGACACCGTACGGCTGACGCGGGACGGGCCGGACCGGGTCCGGATCTCCGGGGTGCGCGGCGAGGCCCCGCCGCCCACGCTCAAGGCGGGGCTCGTACGGCTCGGCGGGTGGCGCAACGAGGTCGTCTTCGTCCTCACCGGCCTCGACGTCGAGGCGAAGGCGCGGCTCGTACGCGAACAGCTCGACGACGCGTTCGACCGGTCCGGCAGGCGCCCCGCCGAGGTGCGGTGGGAGCTGGCCCGCACGGACCACGCCGACGCGGACAGCGAGGAGACGGCCAGTGCCCTCCTGCGGCTCGTCGTCCGCGACCAGGACGCCGAGGTGGCCGGCCGGGCCGTGTCGGGGGCCGCAGTCGAGCTGGCCCTCGGCAGCTACCCCGGCTTCCACGTCACCGCCCCGCCCGGCAGGGGCGCGCCCTACGGGGTGTTCGAGGCCGCCTCCGTGCCCGCCGCCGAGGTGGAACACCTGGCCGTCCTGGCCGGCGGGCGCCGGGTGCGGGTGCCCGCACCCGGGAGGACCCGGGTGCTCACCCCGGTCGCGGAGCCCGCACTGCCTCCCCCGCTCTCCGCACAGGCGACCCGCCGCGTCCCGCTCGGCAGGATCGCCGGGGCCCGCAGCGGCGACAAGGGCGGCGACGCCAACGTGGGGGTGTGGGTGCGCGACGACGACGCCTGGCGCTGGCTGGCCCACGAGCTGACCGTCGGGCGCTTCAAGGAGCTGCTGCCGGAGACCGGGCCGCTCACCGTCGTCCGCCACGTCCTGCCCCGGCTGCGCGCCCTGAACTTCGTCGTATACGGGCTCCTGGGTGAGGGCGTCGCCGCGCAGGCCCGGTTCGACCCGCAGGCCAAGGCGCTGGGGGAGTGGCTGCGGTCCCGGTGCCTGCCCGTCCCCGTGTCACTGCTGGACCCCACGGAGGTGAACGGATGACCGTCCTGCCCACCGCCCTCGACACCACCGGCCCCGAGTACGCCGCGAACCGCGAGGCCATGCTCGCGAAACTCGCCGAGCTCGGCGCCGAGCACGCCAAGGCGCTCGCGGGCGGCGGCGAGAAGTACGTGGCCCGCCACCGCGAGCGCGGCAAGCTCCTGGCCCGGGAGCGGATCGAGCTCCTGGTGGACCCGGACACCCCGTTCCTGGAGCTGTCGCCGCTCGCCGCCTGGGGCAGTGGCCACGCGGTCGGTGCCTCGCTCGTCACCGGGATCGGGGTGGTGGAGGGCGTCGAGTGCCTGATCACCGCCAACGACCCGACCGTGCGCGGTGGTGCCTCCAACCCCTGGACGCTCAAGAAGGCCCTGCGGGCCAACGAGATCGCCCTCGCCAACCGGCTGCCGTGCGTCAGCCTCGTCGAGTCGGGGGGCGCGGACCTGCCCTCGCAGAAGGAGGTCTTCATCCCGGGCGGGGCGCTGTTCCGTGACCTCACGCGGCTCTCGGCCGCCGGTGTCCCGACCGTCGCCGTCGTCTTCGGGAACTCGACCGCCGGAGGCGCGTACGTCCCCGGCATGTCCGACCACACCGTGATGATCAAGGAGCGGTCGAAGGTCTTCCTCGGCGGACCGCCGCTGGTGAAGATGGCGACCGGCGAGGAGAGCGACGACGAGTCGCTCGGCGGCGCCGAGATGCACGCCCGTACGTCCGGCCTCGCCGACCACTACGCCGTCGACGAGCAGGACGCGCTCCGGCAGGCCCGGCGTATCGTCGCCCGCCTCAACTGGCGCAAGGCACACGCCGATCCGGGACCGGCCGCGCCACCCGTGTACGACGAGGACGAGCTCGTCGGCATCGTGCCGGGGGACCTGAAGATCCCCTTCGACCCGCGCGAGGTCATCGCCCGGCTGGTCGACGGCTCCGACTTCGACGCGTTCAAACCGCTGTACGGGACCAGCCTGGTGACAGGGTGGGCCCGGCTGCACGGCTATCCGGCCGGCATCCTCGCCAACGCGCGGGGCGTGCTGTTCAGCGAGGAGTCGCAGAAGGCCGCCCAGTTCATCCAGCTCGCCAACCAGCGCGACATCCCGCTGGTCTTCCTGCACAACACCACCGGCTACATGGTCGGCAAGGAGTACGAGCAGGGTGGCATCATCAAGCACGGCGCGATGATGATCAACGCGGTGTCGAACTCCCGGGTGCCGCATCTGTCGGTGCTCATGGGGGCCTCGTACGGCGCCGGGCACTACGGCATGTGCGGGCGGGCCTACGACCCGCGCTTCCTGTTCGCCTGGCCGAGCGGCAAGTCCGCCGTGATGGGGCCGCAGCAGCTCGCGGGCGTGCTCTCGCTCGTCGCACGCGCCTCGTCCGCCGCCAGGGGGCTGCCGTACGACGACGCGGCTGCCGAGGCCGACGCCGGGCTGCGCGCCATGGTGGAGCAGCAGATCGAGTCGGAGTCCCTGCCGATGTTCCTGTCCGGGCGGCTGTACGACGACGGGGTCATCGACCCGCGCGACACCAGGACCGTCCTCGGGATGTGCCTGTCCGCGATCCACACGGCACCGGTCGAGGGCGCCCGCGGCGGCTTCGGCGTCTTCCGGATGTGAGGAGAGACGTGATCACCACCCTGCTGGTCGCCAACCGGGGCGAGATCGCCTGCCGGATCTTCCGCACCTGCCGTGAGCTGGGCATCTCCACCGTCGCCGTCTACTCGGACGCGGACGCCGACGCGCTCCACGTACGGCAGGCGGACACCGCCGTACGTCTGCCGGGGGCCGCCCCTGCCGACACGTATCTGCGCGGCGATCTCGTCGTGGCCGCCGCTCTCGCGGCGGGCGCCGACGCCGTGCACCCCGGGTACGGCTTCCTCTCCGAGAACGCCGGATTCGCCGCCGCCGTGCTGGACGCCGGGCTGGTCTGGGTGGGGCCACCGGTCGGGGCCATCGAGCAGATGGCGTCCAAGACCCGGGCCAAGGAACTCATGGCGGCGGCCGGCGTGCCGCTCCTCGCCCCCGTGGACCCGGCCACCGCCACCGCCGCCGATCTGCCCCTGCTGCTCAAGGCGGCGGCGGGCGGCGGCGGGCGGGGCATGCGGATCGTACGCGAACTGGGCTCACTGGAAGGCGAGTTGACGGCCGCCTCGGCGGAGGCCGCCGCCGCGTTCGGGGACGGCGAGGTCTTCGCCGAGCCGTACGTCGAACGGGGCCGGCACATCGAGGTCCAGATCATGGCCGACAGCCACGGGGCCGTGTGGGTGCTCGGCACCCGGGACTGCTCGCTCCAGCGCCGCCACCAGAAGGTGATCGAGGAGGCCCCCGCGCCCGGACTCGACGACGCGCTCAGGACCCGGCTGCACGAAGCCGCCGCCACCGCCGCGCGGACTGTCGGCTATCTGGGGGCGGGCACCGTCGAGTTCCTCGTATCGGCCGGAGGCCATCCGTACTTCCTGGAGATGAACACCCGCCTCCAGGTCGAACACCCCGTGACGGAAGCCGTGTACGGGCTCGACCTGGTCGCCCTGCAACTGCGCACCGCCGAAGGTGAGCCGCTGCCGCCGGGCGGCCCCCGCAGCCGCGTGGCCACGCGGTCGAGGCCCGCCTCTACGCCGAGGACCCGGCCCGCGACTGGCAGCCGCAGACCGGAGCACTGCTCGCACTCGACGTGCCACGGGAACCCGGGCTGCGCCTGGACACCGGATACACCGCCGGCGACACGGTCGGCGTGCACTACGACCCCATGCTCGCCAAGGTCATCGCCCACGCCCCCACCCGCACCGAAGCCGTACGCCACCTCGCCCGTGCCCTGGAGCGCGCCCGCGTCCACGGGCCCGCCACCAACCGCGAATTCCTCGTACGGTCGCTGCGCCACCCGGACTTCGCCGCCGCCCGCCTGGACACCGGCTTCTACGACCGCCACCTGGACACCCTCACCCGGCCCCGGGGGGACCTCGGACTCGCCGCCCTCGCCGCGGCACTCGCGGACGGGGCGGCCCGCCGCACCCGGGGCGCGGGCCCCGGCCCCGCCCGCTTCGGCGCCTGGCGCAACCTCCCCTCGCAGCCGCAGACCAAGCGGTACCGCAGCGAACCCGACGGCGCCGCGGCGGAAGCCGCCTACCGGACCACCCGCACCGGCCCCGTCCCGGCCGGCGGGGCCGCCGGCGTACGGGTCATCGCCGCCCGCCCGGGGCGCGTCACGCTCGAAACCGGCGGAGTCACCCGGCACTACACCGTCACCACCCACCAGGACCGGGTGTACGTCGACACCGCCACCGGCTCCTTCACCCTCACCGCCCTGCCCCGCTTCACCGATCCCGCCGAGCGCACGGGCCCCGGCTCGCTGCTCGCGCCCATGCCCGGCACCGTCGTCCGCCTCGCGGACGGGCTCGCGCCCGGCTCGGCCGTCGAGGCCGGGCAGCCGCTGATCTGGCTGGAGGCCATGAAGATGGAGCACCGCATCCTCGCCCCCGCGTCCGGAACCCTCACCGCGCTCCACACCGCCCCGGCCACCAGGTCGTGGTCGGCGCCCTGCTGGCCGTCGTCACCGCACCCGCAGCCCCGGAGGAGAACGTATGAGCACCGTCCTGGAGACCGAAGAGCACAAGGCCCTGCGCGCCGCGGTGGCCGCCCTCGGCAGACGCTACGGCCGCGACTACCTGAGCGCCCTCGTGCGCGAGGGCGCTCACCCCCGTGAACTGTGGGCCGAGGCCGCCGGGCTCGGCTACCTCGGGGTCAACCTCCCCGAGGAGTACGGCGGCGGGGGCGGCGGCATGGCCGAACTCTCCATCGTCCTCGAAGAGCTGGGCGCGGCCGGCTCGCCGCTGCTCATGATGATCGTCTCCCCGGCCATCTGCGGCACCGTCATCGCCCGCTTCGGTACCGGGGCCCAGAAACGGCGGTGGCTCCCCGGGCTCGCCGACGGCAGCGTCACCATGGCCTTCGCCATCACCGAACCCGACGCCGGGTCCAACTCGCACCGGATCACCACCACCGCCCGCAAGGACGGCGAGGACTGGGTGCTCACCGGGCGCAAGGTGTTCGTCTCCGGCGTCGACATCGCCGAGGCCACGCTCGTCGTCGGCCGCACCGAGGACGCCCGGTCCGGCAGGCTCAAGCCCTGCCTCTTCATCGTGCCGCGCGACGCCCCCGGCTTCTGGCGCTCGCGGATCGAGATGGAACTCCAGGCGCCGGAGAAGCAGTTCGAGCTGGTACTCGACGACGTGAGGCTGCCCGCCGACGCTCTCGTGGGCGACGAGGACGCGGGGCTGCTCCAGCTCTTCGCCGGGCTCAACCCCGAGCGCATCATGACCGCCGCCTTCGCCCTGGGCATGGGCACGTACGCGATCGCCCGCGCCGTCGAATACGCCCGCACCCGGCAGGTGTGGAAGGACCCCATCGGCGCCCACCAGGCCATCGCCCACCCGCTCGCCCAGTCGCACATCGAGCTGGAGCTGGCCCGGCTGATGATGCAGAAGGCGGCACGGCTCTACGACGAGGGCGACGACACGGGCGCGGGCGAGGCCGCGAACATGGCGAAGTACGCCGCCGCCGAAGCCTGCGTGCGCGCCGTCGACCAGGCCGTACACACCCTCGGCGGCAACGGCCTCACCCGCGAGTACGGCCTCGCCTCGCTCGTCACCGCCGCCCGCGTCGCCCGGATCGCACCCGTCAGCCGCGAGATGATCCTCAACTACGTCTCGCACCAGTCACTGGGACTTCCCAGGTCGTACTGACGGAGCCGGTGACGGCGCCCGTACCCGACCTGCCCGGCCCCACCGCCCCCGAAGAGGAGAGCACCGCATGACCCTCGCCGCTCCGACGCACGACCGGGGCATCACCACCCTCGCCCTCGACTCGCCGGCGAACCGCAACGCGCTCTCCGCGCGGCTCGTCGGCGCGCTCGGCGAGGCCCTCGACGCGTGCGCGGCCGACACCGCCGTACGGGCGGTCGTCCTCACCCACACCGGCACCACGTTCTGCGCCGGGGCGGACCTGACGGCACCGCCCGACCCGGCCGCGTTCGTCGCGCTGATGCGCCGGATCGTCACCCTGCCCCAACCGGTCGTGGCCCGGGTCACCGGCCACGTCCGGGCGGGCGGACTCGGCCTGCTGAGCGCCTGCGACATCTCGGTGGCCGGGCCCGGCGCCTCCTTCGCCCTCACCGAGTCACGCCTCGGCCTCGCCCCGGCCGTCGTCTCGATACCGCTGCTGGCCCGCATGGACCCCGCGGCCGCCGCCCGCTACTTCCTCACCGGCGAACGCTTCGACGCGGCCGAAGCCACCCGCACCGGCCTCCTCACCCTGGCGGCGGACGACGTGGACAAGGCACTCGAACCGGTACTGGACGGACTGCGCCGGGCCTCCCCGCAAGGGCTGAAGGCATCCAAGGAGCTGGTCACGGCTACTGTGCTGGAGGATTTCGACCAGCACGCCGAAGACCTCATCGCCCGCTCGGCAGCCCTCTTCACCTCCGCCGAGGCCCGGGAGGGGATGACGGCCTTCCTCGAACGACGGGACCCCGCATGGGTGTTGTGACACCCCCGAAGACACCGAAGCAGGACCGCAGCCGCGCCACCCGCCTGCGCCTCCTGGAAGCCGCGGTCGCCTGCCTCGCCGAACACGGCTGGGCGGGCTCCACCGTCTCCGTCGTCGCCGAACGCGCGGGGGTGTCGCGCGGCGCGGCCCAGCACCACTTCCCGACCCGCGAGGACCTGTTCACCGCGGCCGTCGAGTACGTCGCCGAGGAACGCTCCGCCGCCCTGCGCGCCCTGCCCGTCCAGGCCCGCGCGGAGGTCGTCGGCGCCCTGGTCGGCCTCTACACCGGACCGCTCTTCCGCGCGGCCCTCCAGCTCTGGGTCGCCGCCTCCAACGAGGAGCAGCTGCGGCCCCGCGTGACGGAGCTCGAAGCCCGCGTCGGCCGCGAGACCCACCGCATCGCCGTGGAGCTCCTCGGCGCCGACGAGGAGAGACCGGGCGTACGCGAGACGGTCCAGGGACTCCTGGACATGGCCCGCGGTCTCGGCCTCGCCAACCTGCTCACCGACGACGCGGCACGCCGCCGCAGGGTCGTCACCCAGTGGGCGGCCCTGCTGGACGGCGTACTGGACTGACGGGCCCCCTCGCGGCGGCCCGCGTCAGTTCCCCAGATCGGCGATCTGCTCGAACCCGCCGATCTCACGCGGATCACGCGAGCCCGGACCGATGTACGTCGCGGACGGCCGCACCAGCCGGCCCGTGCGCTTCTGCTCCAGGATGTGCGCCGACCAGCCCGCCGTACGGGCACAGGTGAACATCGACGTGAACATGTGCGCCGGAACCTCCGCGAAGTCCAGCACGATCGCCGCCCAGAACTCCACGTTCGTCGCCAGCACCCGGTCGGGGCGCCGCGCGTGCAGCTCCTCGAGCGCGGCCTTCTCCAGCGCCTCGGCGACCTCGAAGCGCGGCGCGGCCAGCTCCCGCGCCGTACGCCGCAGGACGCGGGCCCGCGGGTCCTCCGCCCGGTACACGCGGTGGCCGAAGCCCATCAGCCGCTCACCCTTGTCCAGGGCCTGCTTCACGTACGCCGAGGCGTCACCGGTCCGCTCGATCTCCTCGATCATGCCGAGGACCCGGGACGGGGCACCGCCGTGCAGCGGACCCGACATCGCGCCGACCGCGCCGGACAGCGCCGCCGCCACGTCGGCGCCGGTGGAGGCGATGACGCGGGCGGTGAAGGTGGAGGCGTTCATGCCGTGCTCGGCGGCCGAGGTCCAGTAGGCGTCGACGGCCTTGACGTGCTTGGGGTCCGGCTCACCGCGCCAGCGGATCATGAAGCGCTCGACGACGGACTCCGCCTTGTCGATCTCGCTCTGCGGCACCATGGCGTGCCCCTGCCCGCGCGCGGACTGGGCGACGTACGACAGGGCCATCACGGCGGCCCGCGCCAGATCGTCGCGCGCGGTCCTCTCGTCGATGTCCAGCAGCGGTTTGAGACCCCACACGGGCGCGAGCATCGCCAGGGCGGACTGCACGTCCACCCTGATGTCGCCGGAGTGCACGGGGATCGGGAACGGCTCGGCGGGCGGCAGCCCCGGGTTGAAGGCCCCGTCCACCAGCAGGCCCCAGACGTTGCCGAAGGAGACCTTCCCGACGAGGTCCTCGATGTCGACCCCGCGGTAGCGGAGCGAGCCGCCCTCCTTGTCCGGTTCGGCGATCTCCGTTTCGAACGCGACGACTCCCTCGAGTCCGGGTACGAAGGCGGACATGGGGCGGCTCCCTCAGTCAGTTCGGCGGATGGTTCCGGAACGTCGGCTGTGCGAAGGCCACAGGGGCCTGCCCCAAGATATTGGCGGGTTCCCACGACGCGGGGAAGCGTGACATCCGGCACAGGGTCCCATTTCCCCGTCGGGGGGTTGCGGCCCCTCCCCGCCGGGCACACTCCGCCTCTGCGGCAGGATGGCCCCGTGCCCACCCCAGACTCCGCACCTTCCTCCGCTCGCACCCCTCGCACCCCTCGCTACGACCGCACCACCGATCCGGCCGTGATGCGCGAGCACTACCGCTCCGAGGACTTCGTCGAGAAGGACCTCGCCGCCGACCCGATGGACCAGTTCGCCCAGTGGTTCAGCCAGGTCGCGGCGGGCGGTGTGCTCCACGAGCCGAACGCGATGGTGGTCTCCACGGCCACACCCGAGGGCCGCCCGTCCTCCCGGACCGTGCTGCTCAAGCAGTACGACGGCCGGGGCTTCGTCTTCTTCACGAACTACGGCTCCCGCAAGGGCCACGAGCTGGCCGCCAACCCGTACGTCTCGCTGCTCTTCCCCTGGCACCCGATGGCCCGCCAGGTCATCGTCACCGGCAGCGCGGCCCGGGTGAGCCGCCAGGAGACGGTCGCCTACTTCCGCACCCGCCCGCACGGCTCCCAGCTGGGCGCCTGGGCGAGCGAGCAGTCGACGGTGATCGGCTCACGCGCGGAACTCGTCGCCCGCTACGAGGAACTGGCCGCCCGCCACCCGGAGGGCGAGAAGGTCCCGGTGCCCCCGCACTGGGGCGGCTTCCGCGTCGTACCGGACTCGATCGAGTTCTGGCAGGGCCACGCGAACCGTCTCCACGACCGCCTGCGCTACACCCGCTCCCCCGAGAACCCGGCCGGCTGGCACGTCGAACGCCTCTGCCCGTAGACCCGCCGGAACGTCACCGGCCCGGACACGCGGAAACCCGCAGGCCCTGGTTCCTCCTCGCGGAGGAGCCGGCCGGATCTACCGGCGAGCCTGCGGGTCGGTGACTGCGTGGTTCTCGGCAGACAGCCTGCCGGGGTGCACAGTGTGCGACGACGGGCTGTCAGCCCGCAGTCACCTCACGAATCCGATAAGACTGCACTTTTCGGATCACCTCCTTTCGACGTGTACCTCCACCGTAGGAACCTCTCCGCCCCCGCACAACCGAATAACCGCATCGGATCGGCTCCCGGATTCCCGGGAAGGGGACGTGTTCCGGGTCACGTTTCCAGTTGAACGGTGGTGACGTGCGGCAATGGCGGACGGCTCGCGTCCGGACGCGGTGTACGCGGAGACGGTGGCCGCGAGGGTCGCCGCGGCCCTGGACCTGGCCGGGCCGCTCCGCGGGTGACGGCCCGTCCGGACCGCCGGGTGTCCGTGCCGCCCGGTAGCGGCAGAAGTCAGTGGCGGTAGAAGATCCGGTCCGCGTACTCCTTCATCACGCGCCCGTTCCACTCGTGCCCGCCGTCGACGTTGCCCGAGCGCAGCAGCGGCGGCTCGATGCCCCGGGCCACCAGCTCCTGCGCGGCGGCGGCCGTCATCGCCTGCATCACCGCGCTGGTGACCACGGTCGAGGCGGGGGCGAACGGGGCCCCGACGCCCGCAGCCGTCAGCTCCGCGTCGCCGACCGGGATCTTGCTGTCGATGACGATGTCGCAGTGGTCGCGCAGGAATCCGCCCGACGCGTGCCGGGACCTGGTCTCCGTGGCGTACGCGACGGAGGTGACCCCGATGACCGTCAGGCCGAGCGCGCGCGCGTTCTGGGCCATCTCGACGGGCAGCGCGTTGCGCCCGGAGAGCGAGATGATCACGAGGAGGTCGCCCGAGGCCGCGGGGCTGGAGTCCAGCACCGCCCCGGCCAGCCCGTCCACCCGCTCCAGCGCGGAGCCCAGCGTGGCCGGCATGACGTCCACACCCACCGTGCCGGGTACCGCGAGCAGGTTCATCAGAGCGAGGCCGCCCGCCCGGTACACCACGTCCTGCGCGGCGAGCGACGAGTGTCCGGCACCGAACGCGAAGAGCCGGCCGCCCGAGGCGACGGTGTCGGCGATCGCGGCGCCGGCGGCGGCGATGCTCGCTGCCTCCTCGTCCCGCACGCGCTCCAGCAGGCCGATCGCCGCGTCGAAGAACCGACCGGCCGGCGTGGTGTCGCTCATCGAGGAGGGCCTTTCAGCGGGAGGGAGTGTCCGTGCCGCCGATCACGTTGCGGTCCGGACCAGTGGCCTGTCAATACCGTGAAGGGCCCCGCGCAGCACGCTGCTGCGCCGGGGCGGCACGGTTGTCGGCGGGATGCGTCAGAATTGATGCAGGGCCATCGCACGACGACTTCATGTCACAGCATCGAGGGGCACGTATGTCCGGACTGATCGATACCACGGAGATGTATCTCCGCACCATCCTCGAGCTCGAAGAGGAAGGCGTGGTCCCCATGCGCGCCCGGATCGCCGAACGGCTGGACCAGAGCGGTCCGACGGTCAGCCAGACGGTGGCGCGCATGGAGCGCGACGGGCTGGTCCAGGTGGCGGGAGACCGCCATCTGGAGCTGACCGAGGAGGGCCGCAGGCTCGCCACCCGCGTCATGCGCAAGCACCGGCTCGCCGAGTGCCTCCTCGTCGACGTGATCGGCCTGGAGTGGGAGCAGGTCCACGCGGAGGCGTGCCGCTGGGAGCACGTGATGAGCGAGGCGGTGGAGCGCCGGGTGCTCGAGCTGCTGCGGCATCCGACCGAGTCTCCGTACGGCAATCCGATCCCGGGGCTGGAGGAGCTCGGCGAGGCGGCCGAGGCCGATCCGTTCCTGAACGAGGGCATGGTGAGCCTGGCCGAGCTGGACCCGGGCGTCGAGGGCAAGACGGTGGTGGTGCGCCGGATCGGTGAACCGATCCAGACGGACGCCCAGTTGATGTACTCGCTGCGGCGGGCGGGAGTGCAGCCCGGCTCGGTGGTCAGCGTGACGGCGTCGCCCGGCGGTGTGCTGGTGGGCTCCAGCGGTGAGGCGGCCGAGCTGGACGACGAGGTCGCTTCCCACGTCTTCGTCGCCAAGCGCTGAGCGGAGGACGGTCCGGCAGGAGGAGGGGGCGTACGGCGCCCCGGAGCGGTGGCGTGGCGGTACGGCGATGGTCTGCCGGAGGGTCGGTGACCGGACCGTAACGCCCGCTTTCTGTTTTCCGTCCGGAACCGCAGCGTCCGGACGGATCGCGTGCCAGGCTGTGGCCAGCCATATGACCTGAGGGTGTCGCCCGGACCGGATCGATCCGGGCGCGCGGTCGGGGAGGGAGCAGGCAATGCGCCCGTCGTACCGGCATGTGCACCGGAAGGTGACTGCCACGCTCATGGCCGCCCGCGTTCTCGTACGAGCGGCACGCACCGAGAAGACCCGCGCGCACCTGGCCTGCGGTGCCGGTGCCGTAGGAGCTGCTCCGGAACAGAGGCGGGCCCCGGCACGTGTCGGCGCCGGAGCCCGTCCTCCCCTTCGCCGACCTGGAGCCCCGAGCTCTTCAGGTCGGACCCGGCGGACCGTTTTCCCCGAGCGGCCCGCCTCCTGGAGGAGATCTCCCCAAGGCGGTCGGCGCCAATCCTTGAGAGGGGTCACTCGAACGAGGGGTGTTCTCTGCCGAGACCCGGTTTTCGAATAACAGTTCGATAGTCTGGCGTGACGCGACCACGCGGTGAGCGGACGGGATCGGACGACAAGGGGGTGCCAGGGCTATGGCGCGGCGTATCGATGTGACGGGACACGACGGTGTACGCCTCGCGGCGTGGGAGTTCGCCGATCCGGTCCCGACGCCGAGGGCGAGCGAGACGGCGGCGCGCGCGCCCGGCATCCTCATGCTCCACGGGCTGATGGGCCGGGCCGCCCACTGGACCTCCACGGCCCGCCGGCTGGCCGGGCGCCACCGGGTGTACGGCCTCGACCAGCGCGGGCACGGCCGCAGCGAGAAGCCGGCCGACGGCCCGTACACCCGGGACGCCTACGTCGCGGACGCCGAGGCCGCCGTCGAACAGCTCGGACTCGCCCCCGTCACCCTCGTCGGACACGCGATGGGCGCCCTCACCGCCTGGCAGCTCGCCGCGAAGCGCCCCGACCTCGTCCGCGCCCTCGTCATCTGCGACATGCGGGCCTCCGCACTCGGGGCGGCCTCCCAGCGGGAGTGGGCGGACTGGTTCGACGCCTGGCCCGTCCCCTTCGCGACCCTCGCCGACGTACGCAAGTGGTTCGGCGAGGACGACCCCTGGCTGGAGCGGCCCGCCCCCGCCCGCGGCGAGTTCTTCGCCGAGGTGATGGCGGAGGGGGCCGACGGCTGGGAGCCCGTCTTCTCCCGCGACCGGATGCTGGAGTCCCGGGCCGCTTGGGTCTGCGAGGCGCACTGGGACGAGCTTGCCCAGGTCCGCTGCCCCGCCCTGGTCCTGCGCGGGATCGAAGGCGAGCTGGGAAGGGCGGAGGCCCAGGAGATGGTCCGCGTCCTGCCGCACGGGCAGTACGCGGAGGTCGCGGACGCCGGTCATCTCCTCCACTACGACCGGCCGGAGGGCTGGCGGGCCGCCGTGGAACCCTTCCTGGAACAGCTCGCCGAGGACACCCGCGACCACCGCGCACCGGTCCTGCCGTGACCCCGGTCCGCCGGTAGCGGTCAGCCCTTGCTGACCGCCGTCAGGATCTCCGGGAGCCGGCGGGCCGTGCGGGGGGCCGCCAGCCGCACCCCCGCCCACGCGATGAGCGCGCCGTACACGGCCCCCGCCGGCAGCAGCAGCCACAACCAGCCCCGCATGTCGCTGACATGGAGGGTGATCGTGAGGGCGATCACCGGCGCGCAGAGCAGCGTGCCCGAGACCATCCCGCCGAGGATCGAGATCCACGCCAGGCCGGCCTGCCCCGGCGCCACGTTCTTGAACGCCCCCTCCTGCGGGATCGAGTACGGGTACAGCGCGGAGGCCAGCGCCCCGGTCGCCAGCATCGCGCCCAGGACGGCGAAGGAGAGCCCCATGGCCTCCGGCAGCGCTTCCCAGTCCCCGAGCACCGCGGCCGTCAGCACGGTCACCAGGACCGTGTAGGGCAGCGTGATCAGCAGCAGTGCCAGGGCCCGGGCGCGGAGTTCCACGTAGGCGTCCCGGGTCGAGGAGATCGTCAGGGAGACCATCCAGAAGGCGGAGGTGTCCTGGCCGAACTGGTTGTACATCTGGATGCCGAGCATCCCGGCCGCGAAGCACGCGAGGTAGACCGAGCCGGTGCCCTGGAGGGCGTTGAGCATCGGCACGATCAGCCCGATGGCCAGTGCCGCCACCCAGGTCGCCTTCGTCTTCGGGTCCCGCACCACGTACCGCAGGCTGCGCTCCATCACTGTCCCCGTGCGCCCTTCGGGCAGCAGCGCGAAGAGCCCGGAGCGCCCTGTTCCTGACGTGCCGCGGCTCGGCTCGGCCGTCGCGAGCGTGGAACCGTCCGGCGCCGTCATCAACTTCGTGAGGCTGCGCTCCCACAGCCACACCAGGGCGCCCAGTGCCAGCACCGAGATCAGCAGTTGCAGGGCGGCCCTTCCGTACGCCCCCTCCGACACGGAACCCACCGCGCCGATCGCCGAGGCGGGCGGCAGCCAGCCCACGACGTCCGCGGCCGGTTCCAGGGAGGCGAGACCACCGGCCCGGCCGAGCCGCTGTATGCCGAAGTTGACGAACTGGATGCCCACCGCGATCACCAGCCCGCTGAGGACCGCCAGATCGCGGCCCTTGCGGGAGGTCAGCAGCCGGACATTGGCGGTGGCGACGGATCGCGCCAGCGCGACACAGACCAGCAGGGTCAGCGGGACGGCCACCACCCCGGTCGCGGCGGCCGCCGCCCCGTGCGCCACGGCGGCGACCGAGCCGAGGGCGAGGCACAGGGTGAACAGCGGCCCGATGCCGACCAGCGAGGCCGCCAGCAGGGCGCCGATCAGCGGGCGGGGCCGCAGCGGCAGCATCACCAGGCGGCTCGGGTCGAGGGTCTCGTCACCGCTCGGGAAGAACAGCGGCATCACGGCCCAGCCGAGCGCCACCAACCCGGTCAGCAGCACCACCACCGTTGTCGAGTGGGTGTTGCCCCGAAGGGCGATCAGTCCGACCACCTGGCCCACCGCCAGCAGCAGCGCGAACACCATGGACGAGATGTACGCGGCCTTCCGGCCGGACGACCGGCGCAGTCCGTTGCGCAGGAGCGTCAGCTTGAGCCGTACGAAGACGGAGACGATCCCCTCGCGACGGCCGGCCGGAGCCACGGTCCCCGCAGGGGCGTCGAGGACGGTCATCGGGTGCCGCCCAGCCAGTCCAGGGAGTCCCCGGAGTCGTGGCGGCCCGCGCCGACGAGGTCGAGGAAGGCGCTCTGGAGGGAGGGCGCTTCGCCCCGTACCTCGGCGAGCGTGCCCTGTGCCCGGATGCGGCCCCCCACCATGACGGCCACCCAGTCGCACAGCGACTCGACCAGTTCCATCACATGGCTGGAGAAGACGACGGTCGCGCCGGAGCGCGTGTACCGCTCCAGTACGCCGCGGATCGTCTGGGCGGACACCGGGTCGACGCCCTCGAACGGTTCGTCCAGGAAGAGCACTTCCGGGTTGTGCAGCAGCGCGGCCGCCAGCCCGATCTTCTTTCGCATGCCGGTCGAGTAGTCCACGACCAGTTTGTGCTGGGCGCCCGCCAGGTCCAGTACGTCGAGCAGCTGGGTGGCGCGCTTGTCGACCTCCGCCCCCGGCAGCCCCCGCAAGCGCCCGGTGTACGCGAGGAGTTCACGTCCCGAGAGCCGCTCGAAGAGGCGCAGCCCCTCCGGGAGCACGCCGATCCGGGACTTCACCTGGACCGGGTCCAGCCACACGTCGTGGCCGCCGACCTCGATCTTCCCCATGTCGGGCCTGAGCAGTCCGGTCACCATCGAGAGCGTGGTGGTCTTTCCGGCGCCGTTGGGTCCCACGAGTCCGATGAACCTGCCCGCGGGCAGCTCCAGGTCGATTCCCGCGACCGCGGTCTGTTCCCCGAACCGCTTCCACAGGCCCTGGACGCGGACAGCGGGCGGCGCTGTCCGCGCGCCGCCCGCTCCGGCTGTCGTCTCGGTCGTGGTGGTCGTACGCTCCGCCGCTGCTTCTGCCCGGTCAGGCATGGCACTGCCTTTCGATATCCCCGATGGTGGGGACCACCCTACGAAAGGCGCGCCCTGGCGTCGGCGGCCTCGCGCGCGCAGGCGTAGGCGAGCGGGCTGATCAGCTCCTCCGCGTCCGGCAGCCACCGGTTGGCCGGGGTGGGGCGCCGGGCCCACTGGACCGCTCCCCGTCCGCCCACGCGGGTCGGCGGACCGGCCACGTAATGGCCGTCGCCGCGGCTCACGAGGCCGATGGCGTCGGCGTTCCACCCCAGGTGCCGTACCAGGCCGGGGGTCTTCGCGGCGGCTCCTGGCAGGACGAAGAACAGCATCCGGCGGTCGGGGGTGGAGGTGACGGGGCCGAGGGGCAGCGCCATCCGTTCCATCCGGGCCAGGGCCAGGCAGCCGGCGGACTCCGGCACGTCGATCGCGTCGAAGGTCCGCCCGGTCGGCAGGAGGATCGACGACGTCGGCTGCCTGGACCACAGCCGGCGGGCCGCCGCCGCGCTGCCCGTCGCCTGGCCCGCCCAGTCCGCCCGCAGGGGATGGGCTCCGGGCGCCGCGCAGCCGGGGTCCCCGCACGAGCAGCGTTCGCCCCCCTCGACGGCTTCCAGCCAGGTGCCCGGGAACACGTCCCAGTGCCGCTCCTCCGTGTACCGCACCGCGGCGTCGAGCAGCTGTTCACCTCGCTGTTGGGGGATCTTCGCGGTTTCCATGACTCCGATGGGCTCTTCCACGGACAGCTCAACTCCCGCCGTCACCTGGGGTTACGGGCGGGGCGGACCCGGACACGGTGCACCGGTCCCGCATACGGGGCGCATCGAGGCACGAGTGGGGGCGCGCGTGCGGCGGCGCACCGATGTGGGGGTAGCCACGTACAGGACTGTGTGCTGACCCGTGCCGGAGATTCAGCGACAGCTCGTATCGAATGCCGATGAATATGCGCATTTCTTGTATATGTGCCGGGCAGTGATGCCTCCACCGATCACTGCGGTCCCAGGGGGAAACATGGCAGCCAGACCTCTCGTCACCCGCCAGCCGAACGAGCGGCTCCAGACGCTCATCCAGGAAGCCGCCTGCTCCAACGCGGGCCTCGCCCGCCGCGTCAACATGGTCGGGGCCGAGCGCGGGTTCGACCTCCGTTACGACAAGACGTCCGTCGCCCGGTGGCTGCGAGGGCAGCAACCGCGGGGCAGGGCACCGGGAATCATCGCCGAGGCGCTCGGCCGCAAGCTCGGCCGTACGGTCACGATCGACGAGATCGGCATGGCCAACGGCAAGAACCTCGCCTCGGGCGTGGGCCTCCAGTTCGCCCCGACAGTGACCGGCGCGATCGAGCAGGTCTGCGAGCTGTGGCGCAGCGACGTGGGACGGCGCGATCTGCTCGCCGGATCGGCGGTGGCCGCCTCCGCCCTCGTGGAACCCAGCCGCGACTGGCTGATCACCGGAGCGGACCCGCAGGTCGCCCGGACCGCGGGCGCCCGCGTCGGCATGCCCGACGTGGAGGCGGTGCGGGCGATGACGGCCGCGCTCGTCGACCTGGACCACCGGTTCGGCAGCGGACACGTGCGGCCGGTCCTGGTGCACTACCTCAACAGCGTGGTGTCCGGGCTGCTTTCGGGCGCGTACCGCGAGGCGGTCGGCCGGGAGCTGTTCGGCGCGGTGGCACGGCTCACCGAACTCGCCGGGTACATGGCGGTGGACACCGGTCAGCCGGGGCTCGCCCAGCGGTACTACATCCAGGCGCTGCGGCTGGCCCAGGCGGCGGGCGACCGGGCGTACGGCGGTTACGTGCTGGCCGCGTCGATGAGCCACCTCGCCGCGCAGCTCGGCAATCCCCGGGAGATCGCGCAGCTGGCACGGGCCGCGCAGGAGGGCGCGCGGGCCGGGTGACGCCGCGCGCCGAGGCGATGTTCCACGCCGCCGAGGCGCGCGGGCACGCGCTGCTCGGTGACGCCCGCACCTGCCAGGCGGCGGCGGGCCGCGCGCTGACGGCGCTGGAGCGGGCGGAGTCCGGCACCGACGACGACCCGCCGTGGATCGCCCACTTCGACGCGGGCTACCTCGCGGACGAACTGGCGCACTGCCACCGCGATCTGGGGCAGGGCGAGGCCGCCGCCCGGCGGGCGACGGAGGCGCTGGCCGCCCTGCCGGAGTCCAAGGTGCGGCGCAGGGGCATCGGGCTGGTGCTGCTGGCGACCGCGCAGGTGCAGATGAGGCAGGTGGAGCAGGCGTGCGACACGGGAAGCCGGGCGGCGGAGCTGCTGACGACGGTGCGTTCCAGCAGGGGCGCGGAGTACCTCGATGATCTGCAGCAGCGGCTCGTGCCGTACGGGGACGAGCCCGCGGTCCGTGAGTTCGGCGCCCGGCTGGAGTTGCAGGCGGCCTGAGCCCGGCGCTTGGCGGAGTACGGCAATCACCCGATAGCGTGAGCCGACGATTCCGTAGGTTGACACGTAGGAGTCCCGGTGACGCAGAGCGGACAGGGTGACGAACAGCGGTCCCCCGCTGAACGGCCCGCGCACGAAGGTGTCGTGCTGCCCGCGGAGGGCGGTGTCCGCTGGACGGTGGGCCCGCCCGCGGCCGGACCGGCCGACAGGGCCGTCCCGGCGGGAGGGCAGCCCTGGGGATCGCCCTGGGGGCCCCAGGGCGGTCAGCCGGAGCTCCCTGACGCCCAGACCCCCGGCCAACTCCCCCGGCCCGGCAGGACGGGCACCAGCCGCCCGCGCAGCCGTACGGGGGCGGGCAGCCGGACCCGTACGGGAACGCGCCGTCACCGCCTCAGCCGGGCGGGTATCCCGCCCAGCCGGGGCCGTACCAGCAGCATGACCCGTACCGGCAGGACCCGTACCAGCAGGACCCCTACCGGCAGCAGGACCCGTACGCACCCCAGCAGGGCTCCTACCAGGACCAGCCGCAGCAGCCCGGCGGCTACCCGGGCGGGCCGCACGCCCCGGGGCCCGCGCAGCCACCGCCGTACGCTCAGCCGCTGCCGCCGGAGGCCGGGCAGGGCAGCGGGCCGGGGGCCGGCGGGGACGCGGACGCCACGCAGTTCATCGCGCCCGTGCCCGCGGGCACGGGTCCTGGGGGGCTGCCGCCCGAGCGCCCCGCGGCGCCCGCGCGGTTCCCCGGGCAGACACCGCCGGGCGAGGCCGACGCGACCCAGCTCATACCGCCGGTGCCCGGTGGCGCCCCGTACGGCATCAGACCGGGAACCCCCGGTGAACGCCCGCCGCCCGCCGAGTTCGACAACCTGTTCCGCAGCGAGGAGCCCGCGGGTGCGACGCAGCAGATGCCGCACTTCGACCCCTCGCAGCAACAGCCCCAGCAGCCCCACCGCCAACAGCGGCCGCCTGGCCCGTACCAGCAGCACCCCCAGCCCGGGCCTGAGCCGCAGCCCGAGCCGCGGCGCAAGCGGTCCGCGCACGTTCCGCTGATCGCCGGGGTCGTGGTGGGCTGCGCCGTCATCGGCCTCGGGGCGGGCGCCCTGATGTCCTCCGGCGACGAGGGGCCGGAGGACAGGAAGCCGGTGGCCTCGCAGAGTTCGGCCGCCGAGCAGCCGGGCGAGCAGCCGCCCGCGGACCCCGCCGAGCCGCAGGCGAAGGCACTTGACGAGCTGCTCGCCGACAGCAACGACAGCCGGTCGGCCGTGATCAGCGCGGTCGAGAAGATCAAGTCGTGCCAGGCCCTGGACCAGGCCGCGAGCGATCTGAAGGGTGCGGCCCAGCAGCGCCGCGACCTGGTGACCCGGCTCAAGGACGTCGCCATCGACAAGCTGCCGCGCCACACCGAGCTCTCGGCGTCGCTGACGAAGGCGTGGCGGGCGTCCGCCTCGGCCGACGACCACTACGCCGCCTGGGCGGTGCAGGCGAAGAACGACAAGAAGGTCTGCAAGGGCGGCACCGCGAAGTCGACCGACGAGACGGTGCGGGCCACCGTGCGCAGCGGCGAGGCCACCACGGCCAAGCGGGAGGCGTCCGGTCTGTGGAACTCCATCGCGACGGAGTACGGGCTGACGCAGCGCAGCCCGCAGGAGCTCTGACGCCGTGACGCGAGGGCCCGGCCCCGGACGAGTCCATGGACGAGTCCGGGGCCGGGCCCTCTGTCCCGCCGCCGGGATCAGTTGATGCTGTGGGCGTCCGACAGGGTCTCCGAGACGTCCACGAAGCCCTTCCGGTCGGCGACGAGGCGGCCGTCACGTACGACCTGGAAGGTCACCTGTCCGTTGATGATGCGCGGGTACGCCGAGGTGCCCAGCATGTCCTTGTAGCGCCAGCGCAGCACCGGGGTGAGCCCGCCGGTGTCCACCTGGGTCCCTCGGTTGAGGCTGGAGGAGACCTTTCCGGCCGTGATCCGCGGTTCGTCGATCGCCTCGATGACCGCCCGCAGCACCGTGTACGCGATCCAGGCGGTCTGCACCCCGGTGTCCTCCGGGTCGACCCGGTTGTCGGCGAACGCGTGCGTGCGGATCACCCGGCGCATCCCGGACCAGCTGGAGTCGTTCGAGTCCGGGTACCAGCCGGTGACGTACGCACCCTCGAACGGGCTGTTCCGCCCGCCCGTACGGTCGATGAGCGGCTGGCCGACACTGCCGAGCACGGACGAGACGCGGACCCGGCTGCCCTCCGGTTCGAGGCGGCGGAAGGAGTCGAAGAACGTCTCCGTGCGGTCGCCGAGGACCGCCGTCACACAGCCGTCGCCCGACTTCTCCAGCGCCTGGGCGGCCTGGGCGGCGTAGGAGGTGGCGTCCTCGGGGGCCAGGATGTCGACGGACCTGGGCCCACGGGCCTCGCTGAGACCGGTGTCGAGGAGCGGGGGCATGCCGTCGCCGCTGATCGAGTCGGGCCGTACCAGGGAGACCTGGTCGCAACCGGCCGCCAGCTGCCTGCCGTTGCCGGCCAGCAGCGCCGACTGGCCGCCGTTGACCGGGTAGGAGTTGTAGCTCGTGAACTCCTCGGTCGAGGCGCCGTAACCGCCGATGTACGGGATTCCGGCGGCCTCCAGCGGGGCCATGAACGCCTGCCCGTGCCGGCTGTACGACCCGACCACCGCCGCCGCGTCCCGCTTGACCGCCTCGCGGGCGCACCGCCCAGCGCCGAGCAGGGTGTCGCCCTCGTCGCAGGTGATCACGCGCAGTTCGTGGCCGTCGATGCCGCCCTCCTCGTTGACCCAGCGGGCGTAGGCCGTCGCCATGGCCGTGGCGCCGGCCATCGCGTGGGGCGAACCGTCAGGCGCGCGCTCGGGGGCCCAGGTCATCACGGTCACGGGCTGGTCGGCGGAGCCGGAGGAGCCGGGGAGCACGCCGCAGCCGGATATGAGCAGCGCCCCCGCGACGGCCGCCGCGGAGAGGAGTCGGGAGGGGCGGAGTGGGATGAGGCATCGCCGTCCGGTCATGGAAGTGAACGTTTCCGGGTGCGGGGTAACGCCGCTGTGTGCGAGGAGCAACGCACGGTGACGTCCAGGTGAATTACGGGGGGCCGTACGCACACGAGCAAAGGGAACGTACGATCGACCACCGTGCAGCAAGGTTCGGAGAACACTTCCCGTCGCGGCCGTCGCTCCTCCACCATGGGCGGCATGCCGCTCAATGACATGCCGTGGTGGCGCTGGCGCAGCAACGTGCGCTCGGCGCTGCACATGCTTTCCGATCCCGTCTTCCACCACGAGTGCTGGCTGGCCGGCCTGGACGGGTACGGGGACGTCACCGACGCCGTGTACCGCCTGGTCGAGGACACCTGGCTGGACAACTGGTCCGCCGAGAAGTACGTCGGCACGATCTTCCGCGACTCCGGCGAGGCCGCCCTCGTGGACGTCGCCGCGCTCCGGGTGCTGCGCATCATGCACCAGGTCGGCGCCGACGCACCCGTCTCCGCCTATCTGGAGCACCACGGCTGGCCGGAGGCCGTACGGGCCGCCCGGGACGCCCACGTGCTCCTCGCCACGAACGACGGCGAGGACCCGGACACCCCGCCGCACTCGCTCGACGTGCTCCGCATCATGACCAGATCGGCCTGAGAAGAGGCGGGTGTGGCACCCTACGGGCATGACCGCGCCGCAGCCTGCCGACTCCGTTCCCGCCGCTGCCCCGGACGCCGAGTCCGAGCAGTACGTCCTCACGCTCTCGTGCCCTGACACCAAGGGCATCGTGCACGCCGTGTCGAGCTATCTCTTCACGACCGGGTGCAACATCGAGGACAGCCAGCAGTTCGGGGACCGCGACACCGGTCTGTTCTTCATGCGCGTCCACTTCACGGCGGACCCGGGCGTGACGGCGGAGAAGCTGCGGGCCGGCTTCGGCGTGATCGGCGACCCGTTCCGGATGGAGTGGCAGATCCACCGCTCGTCGGACCGGATGCGGATCGTCCTGATGGTCAGCAAGTTCGGCCACTGCCTCAACGACCTCCTGTTCCGCTCGGCCAGCGGCGCGCTGCCGGTCGAGATCGCGGCCGTCGTCTCCAACCACCAGGACTTCGCGGAGCTCGTCGCCTCGTACGGCGTGCCCTTCCGGCACATCCCGGTGACCAGGGAGACGAAGCCGGACGCGGAGGCGCGCCTGCTGGAACTGGTCCGTGCGGAGGACGTCGAGCTGGTCGTGCTCGCCCGCTACATGCAGGTGCTCTCGGACAACCTGTGCAAGCAGCTGAGCGGCCGGATCATCAACATCCACCACTCGTTCCTGCCGAGCTTCAAGGGCGCGAAGCCGTACCACCAAGCGCACGCGCGCGGGGTGAAGCTGATCGGCGCGACCGCGCACTACGTGACGGCCGACCTCGACGAGGGGCCGATCATCGAGCAGGAGGTGGAGCGCGTCGGCCACGGCGTCACGCCGGACCAGCTGGTCGCCGTGGGCCGTGACGTGGAGTGCCAGGCGCTGGCGCGCGCGGTGAAGTGGCACGCGGAACGGCGCATCCTGCTGAACGGCCGCCGCACGGTGGTCTTCGCGTAGGCGGCCCGGTTCTACAGACGGCTGAGCGCCGCCGCCGCGAACAGCACGTCGCGGATCGCCTCGCGGTCCCCTTCCTGGCCCGCAGCCGCTTCCACGGGCGAGGTGTGGCCCGCCACGAGCCGGCAGAACTCCACGCCGTCGAGTGCCACCTGCGCCACCGTGTGGCCGGGGGAGCCGACCGCGGCGGGCGAGTCCAGCGCGATGTACCAGTCACCGCCGCCGAGGCCCTCGACCTCCAGATGCAGGGAGCGGCCCGGGGAACCGGCCGTGACGAGATGGCGGGCGGGTCCCGCCAGGCCCGCGCGGCGGCGTTCGGCCAGAGCGGCCGGCAGCATCCGGACCGCCAGGTCGATCATCCGGTGCAGGTGCGAAGGGGACGGAGCCTCGTACGGGTAGTCCACCGCGGCCGCGATGTCGCCGCCGTGCACCCAGCACTCGAACGCCCGGTCGAGCAGCGAGTCCTGGAGGGGGAGGGCGAAGTCCCCGTAGGGTACGGAGAGTTCCGCGACGCCCCGGCCCGCGAAGGACACGGTCCGGATCAGGGTGTGGCTCTGCTCGCGCCAGGGCTCGCGGACCGTCCTGGTCAGCGGCCGATAAGCGGCTGCCCAGTATGTTTCGGTCCGCTCAAGGGGCGAGTGGAGCCGTTGGCCCGGGCCGAGCGGATCGTCCAGCCCGAGAGCGGTGGAGACCAGACCGTCGACGGTCATCAGGTGACCGATCACTCCGGCGACCGTCGTCCTGCGGTTGACGGCCTGCTCGCCGTCGAACCACCTCAGCCGGACCGGGGCGTGCCATTCCGAGGCGCCGATGTCACCGAGCAGGGCGTCGAGCCTGGCGGTCTCCGCGTCGTACGGAGCGGCCCAGGCGGGAATCGGGATTCTGGCCGGCCGGCGACTCAGGCAGCCCTCGATGACCCGGGAGCGCAGCAGCGGGTCGAGATCCAGGCTGCGGTCCGTGTGCAGGAGGCCCACCGCGTCGCGCAGGCGCAGGGCCTCGTCCGCGCAGGGCGCGCACTCGGTGAGGTGCTCCTCGACTGCTGCCGTCTCCTCGGCGGAGCAGGCGGCCAGGGCCCAGGCGCCCAGCAGGGCCTTGAGGACGCGGTGGGAAAGGACGGGCGTGGACAGAGGTGCCACGGGGGATTCCGGTTCCGGTCTCGGAGCTGGTGCGGGATCTTCGGGCGGGGGCGGTGCGGGTTCTCCGAGGTCTCGGGGTTCTCGGGGCTCTGCGAGTTCCAGGGGGTTTCGGGGTTCTCCTGGGAGCGGCGCGGCGGACGGGGCCAGGCCGAGGGCGTCGGCGGCGGGCCTTGGGCCGGGTATGCACCGGGCGCCCCGCACCTCCTCGTCCCGCCCCGCGCTCCCGCGGCTGCCGTCGTCGTGCCTGCCCTCGCCGTCGCCGCTCACAGGGACCGCCCGTATCCGGGCGGTGAGGAGCCCTCCAGCGGGCGGGTGTTCGCGGTGGAGAGCAGCTGGAGACCGAGGCGCAGCCTGCGCCTGGCCTCGTCCTCGGTGACTCCGAGGTCGGCGGCGGTCTGGCGGTAGTCCCTGCGCTGGATGTACGCCAGTTCCAGGGCGGCGCGCAGGGGCGCGGGCATCGAGGCCACGATGTAGTCGGCGCGGGCCGCCGCCGTCGCCCTGCGGACCCGCTCCTCCAGGCCGTCGGGGCCCGGCGCCCGGTCCTCGTCGCCCGCGGCGGACCCGTAGGGCGACGCCTCCGCGTCGCGCAGACGCTGCACGGACCGGCGGTGGGTGAGCCGGGCCACCCAGGACCTCATCGAACCCTGCTTCGGGTCGTAGGCGTCCGGATTCTCCCAGACGTAACCGAAGACCTCCCGGGTCACCAGGTCGGCGGCGTCCTCGTCGTCCAGCATCCGGTGGGCCTGGCTGTGGACGAGTGCGGCGAAACGGTCGTAGAGCTCGCCGAGGGCCGCTGCCTCGCCCCGCGCCAGCCGCTGCTGCATCCTGCGGTCCCAGCGGGGTGGTGTGTCCTTTGCCATGATCCCCCCAGCCGCTCTGTACCCCTCGTCACCCCGAATGTAGTCCCGCGCACCCTCCGGAACGGGGTTTTGCCCCAAGTAGGCCCAAGTACGCCTCCCTGACCGGCGCCGGATGATAGGGAAACACCGGGCGCCGGGGGTTTCGGAGGAGTGAAGCTGGGCAGCCGCGAGAGGGAACTAGAACTTCCGCATCGCCGGGCTCCGCTGAACGAGAGGTCCAGTCGCGTGACGCTGCAGGTGGACGAATCCGAACAGGGTGCTTGGACCGTGCTGCGCATACGCGGCGAACTCGATCTCGTGAGCTCACCCGCCGTACGTCAGTCCGTCCACGGGGCGGTGGCCGAGGGCCAGCACGACGTGGTCCTCGACCTCACCGGGGTGTTCTTCTGCGACTCCAGCGGCGTCAGCGTGCTCATCACCTCCCGCCGCCTGATGAAGTCCTGCGGGGGCCGGCTGCGGCTGGTGCTCCCGGCCCGGGGCGTGGAGGAGGGCTCCCACGTCAACAAGGTGCTCGGCGCCCTCGGGGTGCGCAGACTCTTCGAGGTCTACCCCGACGCGGCCGCGGCGATCATGGAAGAAGCCCAGCCGCTCTCGGCGTGACAGGCCGGTTTCAGGACCATGTTGTAACACCGGCAGCCCGCGATCGTGACGCGCCACGCCCGTGGGCGTCGTACGCTCGCCGCATGGACAGCGCAGAGTACGAGCGCAAGATCGCGCACCGTTTCGCCGCCCTCGACCAGGACGGCAACGGTTATATCGATCGCGCCGATTTCAACGCCGCAGCGGCACGGCTGCTCAACGAGTTCGGTACGACGGCCCGCTGCGACCGGGGCCAGGCGCTCTACACCGGGGCCGAGGCGTTCTGGCAGGGCATGGCGGGCATCGCGGACGTGGACGGGGACCAGCGGGTCACCCGTGAGGAGTTCGTCGGCGGGGCGGTGAAGCGGCTGCGTGACAACCCCGAGCGCTTCGCGGAGATCGCCCGCCCCTTCCTGCGCGCGGCGATCGCCGTCGCCGACGACCGGGGCGACGGGGCGGCCTCGGTGGAGGCCGTCGAGCGGGCGCTGCGGGTCCTGGGCGCCGACGCCGGGACCGCGAACGCGGCCGCCCGGCAGCTCGACACCGACCGGGACGGGCGGGTGGCCGAGACGGAGGCGGTCGGCGCACTCGCCGCGTACTTCACGGTGATCCTCCCGGACGCCTAGCCGCCCCGACGCAGGTTTCCGCGGCCCGCTCGCCGCCCCCTCGCCCCGTACCGCGCGGACCGCGGTACGGGGCGAGGGGTTTTCAGGGGTCTCCTGAGGCTTTGGGGTGGGATGTGACGCAGAGCAGTCGGTCTGCGGTCGATACCGGGTTGTGTCCTTCGCGTGATTCGTCACGGGGCGGAGTCGGCGCCGGGCTCGGGTACGCTCCGGTGGATGCGAGTGGTTCTGGAACCGGATGACCCGGGGGCGGCCTGTGCGGCCGCTCCGGTAAGGGTGCGGTGCCCTGCTCGCACTCCTGGGGGCTGTGCCGGGCCTGGCCGGGGAGCGTTTCCCGCCGAGTCGGCGTGCTCCTGTTCGACTCCCCGCAACGCGCGTCGCACAGTATGCGGCACGCGTACTCCTTCGCGCTGGAATATGCCCGAAGCGCTTGTTGCGGTGACTGTACGTCAACCATGCTGTCTCGCAGGGGAGTCACGTTCCGTGACCCTCAGGAGGCGCGAGGCGATGTGTCCGCCGGTTCGGATGGTGTGAGCGGTGCAGGTGCTTCAGGTTCAGCTGGAGGTCGGGCCGGATCCCGCGGAAGTGGGGCGGGCCCGCAGGTGGGCGCGGTCGAGGCTGGTCGGGTCCGGGATAGGGGACGACGAGCCGCTCGCGGAGACGCTCATCCTGCTCATCTCGGAGCTGGTCACCAACGCGGTCGTCCACACCGGCTGTCCGGCCGTGCTGCGGATGCTCTTCGGCTCGGCCGGGGAGGTCGGCACGGTCCGGGTCGAGGTCGCCGACGCCAGCGGGTGTCCTCCGCGGCCGCGGCACGCGGAAGGCGACGACACCAACGGCCGCGGCCTGGAGCTGGTGGACGGCCTCGCGGACCGCTGGGGCTGGCAGCCGGAGGGTGCCGGGAAGCAGATCTGGTGCGAGGTCGACAGCGGTGTGCCGCTGCCGGCCCGTGCGGCTTCCGGGGTCCCGGCCGTTCCTGTGGTGGTCCCCGGAGCGGCGTTCGGTGTTCAGCGGGCGGTGGCAGGGGCGAGCGGAGTACCGGTGGTGCCGGTGACCGGCTCGGGCATCGCGCAGAGCAGGAACGGGTGACACCCGGCGGACACCCTCCAGGGGGTGTCCGCCGGCTGACGCCGAACAGCCTCTGCGGAGTGCCCGGTTCGAACGGGAGCAGCCCGTCGAGAGCCAGGAGGACGATCCGCTGCGGCATGCGGACTCCCTTCACCACTAGCTGGTACAGACCAAAAGCTGATACATGTCACCGCTGTGATGGAGAAACCCGCGGACGGCGTCTGCGTACCCGATGCCGGACGTGCCGCCGAGCCGCTCCTCCCGGCCTTCCCGCCGCCCTCCGGGTCGAAGGGGACCGCCCTGCCGGGGCCGCTGTGGAACCGTAACTTCCGGCTCTTCTTCGTGGCCCGTACCGTCGCGCTCTTCGGTGACGGGATGATCCCCGTGGCGCTCACCGCGGGACTGCTCGGCGCGGGCCGCCCCGCGTCCTCCGTGGGCTTCGCGCTGGCCGCCTGGATGGGCCCGCTGGCGTTCTTCGTGCTGTTCGGCGGTGTGCTCGCGGACCGGTTCACCCCGCGCCGGATGATGATCATCGCCGATGTGCTGCGCCTGGGCGGGGCCGTCGTGCTCTGCGTGACCTTCACGGCGGGTGATCCGCCGCTCTGGGTGGTGTACGCGCTGAGCTCCGTGGCCGGGGTCGGCGCCGCCCTCTTCCAGCCGGGCGTCGCGTCGACCGTGCCCCGGGTCTCCGCCGACGTACAACGCGCCAACGCCGTCCTGAGGGTCGCCGAGGCACTCATGACCATGGCGGGGCCCGCCTTCGCGGGGGTGCTCGTCGGGCTGGCGAGCGCCGGGGCGGTCTACGCGGCGAACGCGGTGACCTTCGCCGTGTCCGGCGTCTGCCTGTTCCTCCTGCGCCTCGCCCCGGCGCCGTCCGACGAGGCGGTACGCGGCACGTTCGCCGCCGAACTCGTGGACGGCTGGCGGGAGTTCATGGCCCGCTCCTGGCTGTGGGGAGTGATCGCGGTCTGGACGGTGTACGGGTTCACGGTCCTCGGTCCCATGCTCCCGCTGACCGCCGTCCTGGTCACCGAGGGGCACGGCTCTACGACGTACGGCGTGATGATGGCGGTCAACGGCGCCGGCAGCGTGCTCGGCGGACTGCTCGCCCTGCGGCTGCGCCCGCGCCGGCCGCTCGCGGCGGGGGCCGTCGCCCTGTCGGGTGTGGCGCTGACCCTGCTGACACTGGGGTTCGACATGTCCGTGCCGGCGCTGGCGGCCGGGCAGTTCGTCGGAGGCGCGGTGTCCGCGTTCTGGCTGGTGATGTGGTCGACGACGGTGCAGACCCATGTGCCGCCCGAGGCCCTGAACCGGCTGCACGCCTATGACGTGGCCGGCTCCCTCCTGATGGTCGCGGCGGGCCGCGCGCTGGCCGGACCGGTCGCCGAGGCGGTGGGGGCCCCGGAGGTACTGCTGGCGGGAGCGGTGATCAACATGGGGGTGGTGGCCGTGCTGCTGGTGGCGCGGCCGATCAGACGGCTGGAGCGGATCGGATGAACGGAACGAATGGCGTGCGGCTGTCCGCCGCGGGTGCCGCGGTGCTGACCGTGGCGGCCGGGCTCGGGGTGCGGGCGGCGGCGGACGGGGACGTGGCGAAGTACGCGGGGGACGCGCTCTACACGGTCCTGATCCACACGCTCGTGGTGGTGGCCGCCCCCGGGTCCGGCCACCGGTGGCGGCCGGGATCGCGCTGGCCTTCAGCTGGGCGGTGGAGTTCACGCAACTGACGGACGTACCGGCGGAGCTGGCGGCCAGGAGCACGGCGGCCCGGCTGGTGCTCGGCTCGACCTTCAACGCTCCGGACCTGTTCTGGTACGGGGTGGGGGCGGCCGCCGCGGGATGCGCGCACGCCTGGGCGATACGCGGCCGGGTGCGCGGGCGTACGGCCGGGTGAGGCGGCGGGGCGGCGGTGTGCCGGGGCGCGGGTGAGCACCGCTCACGTCCGCGCTCACCGCTCCCCGCCGCTCCCCGCCGTGATGGCCCGGTCAGGTGCCGGTCAGCCAGTGAAGCAGCCGCACGTCCTCCGGCGGGACACGCGAAGTCGGTAAAGATCGTTTTTGCTACAACCTCACGGCCTCCTCACCCGTCCAACAGGTGCCGGCGTCGGCGCCGCCCTGCGGAGAACCCACTGCTGACGCCCTGATACTGCCGGAGCACCACCCATGGGGGATCACATGAGACCTGTCCCGACCCGACGTGCCGTCTACCTCGGCACCTGCGCCGCGGCGGCTGCCGCACTCCTGGTGGGCGGCCTCGCCACCCCCGCGGCCGCCGACAGCGACACGCTGTGGGTCAGCGTTCCCGGCGAGCTGAGCCTGCCGCTCGGGGCGGCGGGAGGTGCGGCCCAGGAGCGAGCGCTCGACGTCGGCCTCACCCACGACAACGACAACTTCACGGTCACGGACGGCCGGCTCACGGTCGACATCACGGGCATCGCCGGGATCGCCGACGTGACCTGGCCGGGCAACTGCGCGCCGAGCGGCACCACGGCCGTGTGCAGCGTGCCCGAGGTCCCCGTCGGCTGGGGTGACTACACCCGCAGGTGAACCTGACGGTCCGCGCAGCGGACGGCGCCGCCGCCGGGGCCACGGGCCGGATCGTCTACTCCGCCGTAGCCACCGGACCCGAGGGCGAGATGCGGGCCCCGCTCGACTCGTTCGACACGACCCTGACGGTCGCGTCGGGCCCCGACCTCGCCCTCGGCGGGCTTGCCCCGGTCAAGGACGTCCTCCCCGGCACCGTCCACGACGTACCGCTGACCGTGACGAACAAGGGCAACGAGCGGTCCCAGGGCTTCTCGGTCCGCATGTCCGCCTCCTACGGGCTCGGCTTCGCCGCCCGCCACCCCGCGTGCACCTACCGGGACACGGACGGTGGCGAGGCGATCATGACCCACGTGGACTGCACGTTCGACGAGGTGATCGAGCCCGGCGCGTCCTTCGCGCTGCCCGGGGGGCTGAAGCTCGCGCTCGCCGCGCACGCGCTTGACGAGCGACTGGACGTCGGGATCGAGCCGGGCGCGGGCGCCACGGACCTCTCGGCCGAGGACAACTACGGCATCGCCGCCTTCGACGTGGTCAACACGGCGGACTTCGCCGTGCGCGGCGCACGGGTCGCGGGTGCCGCGGGCGACACCGTCCCCGCCGCCCTCACCTTCCGCAACAGGGGACCGGCCTGGGTCGGCAACCTGGGTTCCGGTGACGCCGTCGCCGTCGTCGACTTCACCGTCCCGCGGGGCGTGACCGTCACCGGAGCGCCCGAGGGCTGCCAGGCCAGGACGCTGTCCGGCGCCTACTACCCGCGGCACCTGGGCGCTCCCCGCTACTCGTGCGCCATGCCGTACTGGGTCTCGGAGAGCACGAAGCGGACCTTCCCATTCCAGCTGCGGATCGACGAGGTCGTCCCGGACGCCAAGGGCCGGGTGTACCTGCGCCCGGAGAGCCCGGGCCTGCCCGCCTTCGCGTTCGACCCGAACACCCGTAACAACACCGCCAAGGTGGTCGTGAACCCGACGCCCAAGGCGTAACCCGGCCCGGACGTCCGGGCGTCGGCGGACGCCCGGACATCCATCGCGGACGGTGGGACATGGGCACGGCCCGAGCGCCGGCGCATGCTCGGATCATGACTGATGAAACCGTGGTAGTGATCGGCGGCACCGGCAAGACCGGGCGCCGCGTCGTGGCCGGACTCCGTGCGCGAGGGGTGGAGACGCGGGCGGCCTCGCGGTCCGGGGAGACCCCGTTCGACTGGGCGGACCGCTCCACCTGGCGGCCCGCCCTCGCCGGGGCGGGCGCCGTCTACATCGTTCCGCTGGACGTCTCACCCTCCCCGACGCCCGCCCTCGTGGAGGAGGCTGTGGCGAGCGGGGTGCGGCGGATCGTCCTGCTCTCCGCCCGCGGCGTGGACGTCCCCGGCTACTTCGGTGCGTCCTACGACGGCAACGGGCCGCACATGGAGAGTGAGACCGCCGTCCGTGGCTCCGGCGTGGAGTGGACGGTCCTGCGGCCCGGCTGGTTCGCGCAGAACTTCGACGAGGGCGTCTTCCTGGACGGCGTGCTCTCCGGCGAACTCGCCCTGCCCGCCGGGGACGGCGCCGTGGCCTTCGTCGACGCCGACGACATCGCGGCGGTGGCGGTCGCCGCGCTCACCGAGGACGGCCACCAGGGCCAGGTGTACGAGCTGTCCGGCCCCCGGGCGCTCTCCATGGGCGCGGCACTCGCCGAGATCGAGAAGGCGACCGGCGTTCGGTGCGTGTACGTGCCGGCCGACGAGCGGGAGTTCCTGGCGGGCCTGCTCGCCCAGGGGATGCCGGAAGACGAAGCGGCCCTGTGGACCGACGCGCTGAGGCCGATCCGTACGCACCGGGAGGCCGTGGTCGCGGACGGCGTGCGCCGCGCGCTGGGCCGCGAGCCCCGCGACTTCGCCGACTTCGTCCGGGACGCGGCGGCGGGCGGCGCCTGGCAGCGCTGACGGGCGGAGAGGGAGCGGGGCGCGGAGGAGCGGAGGCGCGGACAGCGGAGGAACTGTCCCCGCTCCCGCGCCGCCCCGCTGCCGCGACCCCTACCCGAACCCGCGCGCCCGCCCCGCCGCTCAGCCCGCCGGGGCCTCCTGGTTCCGGCGGGCGTCCGGGGCGTCCCGCCGGTAGGCGCTCGGGCTCTCGCCCCTGAGCCGCTTGAAGGCCGCGCTGAAGCCGAACGCGTCCGCGTACCCCACCCGTCGCGCCACGGCCCCCACCGTCAGCTCGGGGCGCACCAGCAGGTCGGCGGCGAGCGTCATCCGCCACTCCGTCAGATACGCCACCGGGCTCTCCCCGACCAGTTCCGTGAACCGCTTGGCCAGGGTCGTGCGCGACACCCCCGCCCGGTCGGCCAGCTCCGCCGTCGTCCACGGGTGCGCCGGGTCCTCGTGCATCGCGCGCAGGGCGGGCCCCGCCACCTCGTCCCCGAGCGCCCCGTACCACTTGGGCGGCTCGGCCTCCGGGCGGTCGAACCAGTCGCGCAGCGTGCACACCAGCAGCCAGTCCAGCAGCCGGTCGAGCACGGTCTGCCGCCCCGGTCCCGGCCCGGCGATCTGCGCCTCCAGGTAGTCCCGCAGCGGCGCGCAGTCGTGCTCGTCCGTGACCACCAGGGCCGGCGGCAGAACGCGCAGCAGCCGCTGCGGCACGGCGGCCTGCACGTCGTAGACGGCGGCCATCAGGACGGTGGGCCCGTCGGTCTCCCCCACGGGGACCCGCTCGCCGCCCGTCTCCCCTGACCAGTGCACGTCCCGTACCGCGGCACCCGCCGCCCGTTCCGGGTCGTCGGTGAAGACGAACGGCGCGGGCCCCCGTACGATCGCGGCCTCGCCGACCTCCACCCGGAGCGGAGTCCCGCCCTCCGGAACGATCCACCCGGCTCCGCGCAGCGGCACGCACAGGGTCAGATACGCACAGTCCGTGAACCGCAGCGACCACGGCGGCCACAGCACCGAACGGCCGAACACCGTGCCCTTGCCCCGTACGCCGCCCAGCAGTTCATCGAACACGTCCATGGCGCAACGATAGGCAGACGCACGGGCGCGCGGACGGTCTCCCGGCGGGTTCCGGCCTCAGCGCCCGCGGGAGACGCTGCTGGCTATCTTGCGGGCGTCCCGGGCCATCTCGCGGAACATGCCGCTGATCGGGTTGGTGAACCCGGTGAAGTACAGGCCCGGCGCACCCTTCGGCGCACGGCCGCCGTGCACCACCGGACGCCCCCGCGCGTCGAGGACGCCGAGGTGGCCGACCAGGGGCTCCAGGGCCCGCCGGTACCCGGTCGCCGCGATCACCGCGTCCGGGGTGGCCCGGGTGCCGTCGGCCAGGACCACCGCGTCCCCGTCGAAGGACTCCACGGCCGCCACCGGCACCACCCGGCCGGACTTCACCGCGCCGATCAGGCCCACGTCCTGGACCGGGATCGCACCCTCCCTGACCCGGGAGTAGAGCCCCGTGGCGGGGCGGGGCAGACCGTGGGCGGACAGGTCGGGTACGGCGAGTCTCGCCATCACCGCGCCCGCACGGTCCACGAGCCGTACCGGCAGCCGCCGCACGAGGATGCCGGTCGCCTGCGCGGGCCAGCCGGCGGTGGAGCGGCGGACGATGTGCGGAGCGGTGCGCACCGCGATCCTGACCCGGGAAGCGCCGCCCTCCACCAGGTCCACGGCGATCTCCGCCCCCGTGTTGCCGATCCCGGCGACGAGGACGTCCTTTCCGGCGTACGGGGCGGGGGCGCGGTACTCCGACGCGTGCAGCAGCGCGCCGGTGAACGTGTCGCGTCCGGACCAGTCAGGGACGTGCGGGGTGTGGTTGTACCCGGTGGCGACGACGACGGCCCGCCCGGTCAGGACCCGGCCGCCGCTCGCGGTCAGCTGCCAGCCCGTGCCGTCCTGCGCCCGGTCGATACGGAAGACCTCGACGCCGGTGACCACTTCGAGCGCGTGGTGCTCGGCGTACTTCTCCAGGTAGCGCACCACGTCCGCACGGCCCACCCAGCGCCCGAACCGGCGGGGTATCGCGAGGCCGGGCAGCGCGGACCAGCGGCGGGTGGTGTGCAGACGCAGCCGGTCGTAGTGGCGGCGCCAGGAGGCCCCCACGTTCTCGGACCTCTCCAGCACGACGGCCCGTACGCCCTGTGCGCGCAGGGCGGCCGCGACGGCGAGACCGCCGGGCCCCGCGCCGACGACGTAGACGGGCCGGTCGTCGGTGAGGTCGGCCGGACCGGCCTCGGCGGTGGCGGATACGGGGCTGCGGGGGGCGGACGTGCTGTCGGGCATGGCTATGGAGCGTAATCGCGCGCTCACTTGATGGGTCTCGGTCAAGGGCGGAATCGGTTGCGAATTGATCACGGGCCGGTACGGGACGGGCCCGGCTCAGGGCCAGAGGAGTTCCCGCACCCAGGAGCCGGCGTCCAGGTGGTACCGCAGACGTACGTGCTGCCGCCGCGCGTCGCCCTGGAAGAACTCGACCTCACGCGGCTCGACCACGTACCGGGTCCAGCTGCGCACCTCGGTGGCCGGGGCGGCACCGGCCCGCTCCCAGGCGGCCTCGGAGGCCCGGACCAGCTCGTCCCGGCTCGCGAGGACCTCGCTCTGCCGCCCCACCAGCGCCGATGCCAGCGCACCCGTCGAGCGGGCGTGCAGGTCGGCCAGGCTCTCCGCCCGGTCCGCCTCGCGGACCGGTCCCCGCACCCGCACCTGCCGCCCCCGCGCCGGCCAGTAGAAGCCGAGCGCGGCGTACGGCCTGGCGGCGAGCTGGCGGCCCTTCGCGCTGGTCGCGTGCGAGGCGAAGTGCCAGCCGCGCCGGTCCGCGTCGTGCAGCATCAGCGTACGGACGTCGGGGCGGCCCTCCTCGTCGACGGTGGCGAGGGACATGGTGTGCGGCTCCGGCTGCCCGGCGGCCACGGCTTCGGCGAACCAGGTGTGGAAGAGGGGGAGGGGATCGCCGGGCGCGGTGGCCGGGTCGAAGGCGGGGAGGTCGATGTCCCACACGCGCTGGGTGTGGAGCAGGCCGAGGAAGGTGCTGTGCGAATCGGGCATGGGGTCATTTCACCCCAGGGAGGAGACGCTGAGGCGGGAAGGATGCGCTGAGGCGGGGAGGGGACGCTGAGGTCCCGGCAGGCGGGTGCCCGGTTCGGGGAGGATGCGCTGAGGTCCCGGCAGGCGGGTGAGGGTGCCGGCGCCGACCCTACTTCGACGGCTTCTTGCCGGTGATGCCCAGGTATACCAACATGGCGAGATTGGGGCGGAGTTCGGCCGGCTTGACGCCCCAGGTGGTGAAGCCCTTCTGGTGGGAGGCGACCGCCGCCAGCATCACGACCAGGGAGCCCGCCATCGCCGCGGGGCTGGCGTCCTTGTCTACCTTGCCCTTGGCCTGGAGCTCCTTCACCGACTCCGTAAGGGAGTTGGTGACCGAATTCAGGATCTTCATGCGGATCTTGTAGAACCGCTTGTCGCCTTCGGCGGCACCCAGGTCGATCACCCGGAGGATGGCGTCGTGGCGGCGCCAGAAGTCGAGGAACCCCTCGACCAGTTCCTCGCAGGTCTGCCAGCCGGCCTTGCCGACCCAGGAGCGGCCGGCGACCAGCCGGGTCAGCCCCGCGCCCTCCTTGGCCGTCTCCTCGGCGATTTCGAGAACGGCGCCCTCGACGTCGGGAAAGTACTGGTAGAAGGTCGCGGGTGAGGTCCCCGCCTTCCGGGCCACGTCGATGACCTTGACGTCCCGGTACGGCGAGGAGCTGAGCATCTCGCTGAGGCAGTCGAGCAGCTTCTGCCGCGTCGCCTGACCGCGTCGACCGGCCACGCGGCCGTCGACAGTGCGTACTTGTCCTGTCATGCCGTCAGCTTACCGAGGGGTGATCGGAGCGCGATTCGGCCGACTGCAAATGGGGAACGCCGCAGGACCGGAGGGGTGTGGGGGTCCCTTTTCGGCCAGATTTCGCACTGTGGAGCGCGGCCCGGAGCTCACACGGCATAAGTGTTATCAACAGCCTGTGGACAACTTCGGTGGACAACTCCGCCCACGCCGGGTGCGAGGTCTTCCCGACTGGGGTGAATGTTCTGTATGGGCGCCCCGGGGCGCGCGGTGCCGCGCGCGCCGTTACGTTGACTGTGACGGGCGTCACCGTCCGGCTGTCGTCGCTACGGAAGGACCGGGCCCCATGGCCGCATTCGCGCACTCCGTACCGTGCTGGGTGGATGTGCAGCTCTCCGACCTGGAGGCGGGCAAGCGCTTCTACGGCGGGCTCTTCGGCTGGACCTTCCGCGCGGGCGACGGCCTGCCGTTCGCCGACGCCTTCAGCGACGGCCGGCTCGTCGCCGCGCTCGCCGCCAAACAGGACGGCCGGATGCCGACCGCCTGGGGCGTCTACTTCTCCACCGACGACATCACCACCACGGTGGCCCTCGTCAGGGAAGCGGGCGGCCAGGTGATCACCGACCCCGTGCGGGCGGGCCGGGCCGGAGTGCTCGCCCTGGCGGCCGACCCGGGCGGCGCGGTGTTCGGGCTGTGGCAGGCCGGCGACCGGTCCGGCTTCGAGAAGCAGAACGAACCGGGCTCCTTCTGCTGGACCGAGGTCCACACCCGCCGGCCAAAGGCCGTGGACGCCTTCTACGAGCGCGTTCTCGGCTTCGCGGGGACGGACATCGCGGAGCCGGCCGACGAGCACGCGGAGACCGCCGAGTCCGGCGTCGACTTCCGGATGTGGTCGCCCCCGGGCACCGAACCGGGGCCCGACACGGCGGTCGGCGGGCGCAGTCTCATCACGGACGCCTTCCCCGCCGAGATGCCCAGCTACTTCCTCACCTACTTCGCGGTCGCCGACTGCGACCGGGCGGCCGAGACCGTCGTCCGCCTGGGCGGCCGGGTCACCGCGCCGCCGTTCGACATCCCGTACGGCCGGATGGCGGTCGTCCAGGACGACCAGGGCGCCGCCTTCGCCGTACTCCAGCCGACCGAACTCCTGCCCTGAGCGGGGCACGTCTCCCGCCCTCACCCCGCACCCCCGTGTCCCAGTAACGGATGAAGTGACATAGGACACCCCGATCCGGCCCCGGGTTCGCAACCGGTACCTCCGACAGGAAGAATCGGGGTGCGCACCGCCAGGTGGTGCCCAGTGGTGAGACGCTGCACATGGCGGGATTTCGCGGGCTTCTGTTCCTGAGGTCCGTACGGGGAGGTGGCAGGGCAAGTGGTGGAACAGCTGACGCAGCACGACCCGAGGCGGATCGGCCCGTTCGAGGTGCTGGGACGACTCGGCGCCGGCGGCATGGGGCTGGTCTATCTCGCGCGCTCGGCGTCGGGCCGGCGGGTGGCGATCAAGACGGTGCGTACGGAGCTCGCCGAGGACCAGCTGTTCCGGGTCCGGTTCACGCGTGAGGTGGAGGCCGCCCGCGCGGTCAGCGGGTTCTACACGGCAGCCGTGGTCGACGCCGACCCGCGGGCGGCGGTGCCGTGGCTGGCCACCGCCTATGTGCCCGCGCCCTCGCTCGAGGAGATAGTGAACGAGTGCGGGCCCATGCCGACCCAGGCGGTGCGGTGGCTGGCGGCCGGGATCGCCGAGGCGCTCCAGTCCATCCACGGCGCCGGTCTCGTCCACCGCGACATGAAGCCCTCCAACGTGCTGGTCGTCGAGGACGGCCCGCGCGTCATCGACTTCGGGATCGCGTCCGGTGTCTCCAACACCCGCCTGACCATGACGAACGTGGCGGTCGGCACCCCCGCCTACATGTCTCCCGAGCAGGCGCGGGACTCGCGGAGCGTGACCGGGGCCAGCGACATCTTCTCGCTCGGCTCGACCCTGGTGTTCGCCGCGACCGGGCACGCGCCGTTCCACGGCGCCAACCCCGTCGAGACGGTGTTCATGCTGCTCCGGGAGGGCCCTGACACGGAGGGCCTGCCCGAGGATCTGCGGCCGCTGATCGAGTCCTGCATGCAGATGGAAGCCACCCGGCGGCCCAGCCCCGCCGATCTCCAGTCACAGCTCGCCCCGCACCTCTTCGCCTCCGGCAGCGACGACAGCGGTACGGCGTCGGCGTGGCTGCCGCACCGGGCCACCGCCATGATCGAACAGCGGCGCGGGGGCGGCCGCACGATCGCTCCGGCGGTCCCGGTCCCCGCGCACGCTCCGGCGCACGCCGCCCCGGTGGCAGTGCCTCCGCCGCCGCAGAGGCCGCCGCGCCCCCCGCAGGGCGCCGAGTGGGACACGGCCTGGCGCAGCGGCGCCGACCTCCGTTCCCCCTTGCCGGGCCAGGCCCTCGCCTCATCCCCTCCGCCCGGCGGCGGACCCGTACGGCTGGCCGGGGCGAAGGTGCCGATCGGCCCCGGGCTGCGGCCCGGCGAGACCCGCGGCGCGGCGGCGGCGCACGCCGATCCGGCGACCGGCTGGGTGCGCCCGCCCGCCGGGGTGAACGGTGCCACCCCGGTGACCGCCCCCGTGCCGGCCCCGCGCCCGCGCCCGATGCGGTGCCCGCCGCGCCGGACCGCTGGCGGCCCTGGCGCTTTCGCATGTCGAACGATGTGTGGGGGACGCCGGTCGTCGCCGGTGACCTGCTGTACGTGACGTCGTTCGAGGTCCACGCGCTGGACGTGGGCAACGGGAGACGGCAGTTCAAGACCCGGGACGTGGCCTGGGCGATGGCCGTCGACGGCGGCCGGATACACGGCTCGGACGGCCCGTCCCTGTACGCGCTCGACGCGGCGACCGGCGCCGAACGCTGGCGCCTGCAGTCGGATGCCTGGGTGTACTCCCTCAAGGCCGACCGGGGCACGGTGGTGACCGGGACGCGGGGCGGCGGCGTCCAGGCGTGGGAGGCGTCCAGCGGCGACAAGCTGTGGGAGACCACGGGCGTCCAGACGGACTTCGAGACGCCGGAGGCCGGGCCCGCGATACACGACGGCACGGTGTACCTCTGGCAGAACGCCCGGCTGCGCGCCGTCGACGCCCGTACCGGCGCGGAGCGGTGGTCGTACCCGATCGGGGACGCGGCGTCCTGCGGCGGCGTGCCGGTCCGGGTCGCACCGGCCGCGGACGGCTGGGTGTACGTGTCGGCGGGGACCCGGGTGCTCTCGGTGGACTCGGCCTCCGGCCATGTGCGCTGGCACTTCGAGTCACCGGCCGCCTTCCTCTCCCCGCCGGCCTTCGCCCCGGGGCCCGCGGTGACCGGGGGCGGGGTGTACCTCGCCGACTACCTCGGCACGGTGTACGCCCTCGACGCCGCGACGGGCAAGGACCGCTGGCGGATCGCGACGGAGGCCCGCCAGTCGATCGAGCCGGTCCTGGTGGCGGCGGGCAACGTCCACGTCGGCAGCGGCAGCGCGCTGTACACGCTGGACGCGGTGACCGGCACGCCGAAGTGGCGTTTCGCCGCGGGCGGCGACGTGGTGGGCACCGCGGTGGTCGCGGACGGGCGCGTGCACTTCGGCTCGGCGGACCACGTGCTCTACACGCTGGACGCGGCGGGCGGCCAGCTCCGCTGGAAGCTCGCCACCGGAGGCGAGATCACGGGCTCGCCGGTGGTGCAGGCGGGCGTGGTGTACGCGTGCAGCAAGGACCGCTGCGTGTACGCGCTGGACGCGCTGAAGGGAACGGGCACCGGCAACCGGGCGCGCGCCTAGGCGGCTTCAGACGTGAGGCGTCAGGCGTGACGTGAGGCGTCAGGCGTCCGGCGGACGGTGTCGGTCGGGCCACTCACCCCGGGTGGGATACGAACGCGTCTCCTGGTCGTCTCGGGAACCGGGCCCCGCGTACGGGTCCGCCTCCCGCTCCGGCCACGGCGACGGCCGCGCGGGCGGTCCCGGCTCCCCGGTGGGCGGCCAGGCGTCCGGCTGGTCCGGCCCGGGCGCCGGGTAGGGCTCCGTACGGCCGGTCCGTGACCGGGCCCGCCGCCCCGGCATCAGCGCCGCGCCGAGCAGCAGCAGAAGCCCGCCGGCCCCTGCCAGCGCCACTCCGTCCCGGAGCGCGGAACCGTCGCCGCCCACCGTCAGGCCGTTGGCCTCCTGACCCTGGCGGACCATCCACAGCACGGTCAGGCCCAGGACCACCAGCCCGGCGAAGGCCACCACGAGCCGCGACCGGAGCACCACGCCGACCAGGGCGACCAGCGCGGCGATGAGGAACGGCGGCAGGAGGGAGCCCAGCACCGCGGACTCCGTGTCGGTGATGCCCCGAAGAGGTCCTGGACGCGGTAGTCGAGCCCGGCCCGGTCCTCGTACCAGTCCCGGAAGGGGCTCACGGCGGCCGCCGCAGCGCCGGCCAGGGCGACGAGGGAACCGAGGACGTTGCGGATCATCAGGGGCCTCCCGCGAAGAGCTAGCGGCCTGCGCGCGCACGCGCCCGCGCGCAACCGACGCTACGCCGGGCCCAACGCCCTCGCGACCGGGCGGACGGCCGGGCGGAAGACCTGCGGACGTCCCGGGGGACCATGACAAGACCGTGACAGGGTCATGACCGTCCTGCCAGTCGCCGGCGCCATGCTGTGCGTGACGGTGTCGCGCGGTCCGCCCGGCTGCCGGGGAACGTGCCGACCACGCAAGGAGGGCTGCATCGATGATGCGGCGACGTATCAGGTTCGCGGCGGTACTGGTCGTGGTGGTGCTCGCGCTCAGCGGGTTCTCGACGGCCGGCGGCGGGGGCAAGGGCGGCGGTGGCAAGAGCCGCAGTGGCAAGAGCAGCGGTTCCGGCGGTGGCGGCTGCTCCAGCTCGAAGAAGAGCAACGACGACCACGTCTCCGACGACAGCTCCGACGACGACTCGTCGGGCGGCTCGTCCGGGGGCACCGGCTACGGCACGCCCACCCCGGGCTCCACTGCCACCGACGCCCCCGAGGTGCGCGTCATCCGCTGCGCCCAGGCCCGCAAGGGCAGGCGCGGGGCGGTCACCTCGTCCGTCGTCCAGTTCAGGTCGACGGCGTCCGGGACGGCGAGGACGTACGACGTCGAGGTGGCCTTCCTGGACGCGCGCGGCAGGACCGTCGACACGGGCGAGGCCACCGCCGATTCGGCGTACGGCGAGGTCACGACCCTCTCCGTGCGCATGGACAGCCCCCGCAAGGTATCCAGGGTGAAGAGCTGCCGCGTCACGGCGCGGCCCCGCCGCTGACCGGGGCGCCGCCCACCGCGTACACGTGGACCGGGCGCGGACATGCAGTGGCCGCGATGGCTCCCCTCCGCGCCACCGCGGCCACTCCCCCCGTACCCCCGTCGGCGAAAAGCTACTTGGCGGGCTCGGACGTGGCGTGCATGTCCTCGGTCGTGGCCTCGCCACCCGTCGCGTGCATGTCCAGAGGCTTGATCGTGCCACCGGTGGCGTGCATGTCCATGGTGGTGATCTGCTCGGCGTCACCACCCGTGGCGTGCATGTCGGCCGGCTTGACCACCGGGTTCTTCTTCGTCGCATCAGCCATGATGATCTGCTCTCCCGTTGACGTACTTCGAGTTGGTTTGGGCGAGGCCCGCCCGGCTGTTCCCCCGTGGACTGCCGGACGGGCCTCCCAGGGCCGCTCACCATAGTGCTACGGCCTTTCGGCCACCCCGTCTGCCCCCCGACGCGACGGACCGACATGCATGAGAGTGGCGGGTCGCGATAAACGAACGATGAACGCCGGCCGTTACGGCCCTACGCGGGTGCTACCGAGGCCACGGACGAGAGCAGGGCGCGGACGTCGTCGGCCTCTTTCGACCCGAGTCCTTCGTAGATCCCCAGGGCCTCGCGCCAGCAGACCTGGGCCCTTCCGAACTGCCCGATGTCCTCAAGTGCGCGCCCGAGGACGGTGAGTACGTTCCCCCGGCGCCATTCGCCGCCGATGCCCCGCAACGCGGTCAGGGCCTGCTCGGCCGTCGTGGCGGCGTCGGCCGGCCTGCCTGCGGCCAGGTCGACCTCGGCCAGCCGGAAGAGCGTCATCCCCTCCCACAGGCGCTGGCGGCTTTCCCGGAAGACGTCCAGGGCTTCCAGGAGCCGGTCGGCGGCGTCGGTGAACTGTCCGCTCTGCGTGAGTGCCATGCCCAGCGCGTAGCGGCCGTTCGCGCTCCGCAGGGCGTGGCCCATGCTGTCGTAGATGTCTATGCCCTGCTGGGCCAGGGACACCGCACTGGCCGTGCGCCCGGTCGCCAGGTGGATGCGCGAGAGGTTGCACAGGGCGCTGGCCTCGCCGGGGCGGTCCTGGATGCGGCGGAAACTCTCGATGGCCTGGGTCAGATAGGTCTCGCCGTCCTCGTGACGGCTCTGGTAGAGCGCCATGATTCCCCGGGCGTTGGGAGCCCAGCAGCCCGGCAGCGGATCGCTCTCGGCCTCCACGAGCCGGGTGATCTCCTCCGCCTCCTGCTCGGCCTGGTCGAAGCGGCCCGTGGTGTGGTGCACATCGGTCAGCGTGACCAGGGCCCGGACCTCGGTGCGCCGGTCCGCACAGGCCCGGGCGGCGTCCCGCACGGCGAAGGCGGCGGACTCGTACTGCTTGGAATCGGCTCCGGACTCCCCGAGATCCAGCGCCGCCCACAGGAGGTCGACCGCCCGGCGCAGGGTGCCTGGCCCCGTCGACTGGCGGACGCAGGACAGGAGCGGGCCGGCTTCGGCGTAGAGCCAGTCCAGCGCGGAGCGCCGGTTGGCGAACGACAGTCCCTCGTACTCCGTCGGCTCCAGGTGGTCCACCAGCCGGTCTCCCGGCCGCTCCAGCGCGTACACCCCCGCCGCCGTCGCCAGATAGAAGTCCAGCAGCCGCGAAAGCGCCAGCTCCTTCTCGGCCGGCGGCTGCTCGTCCCGTTCCACGCAGGCGCGTGCGTAGAGGCGCACCAGGTCGTGGTAGCGGTACCGGCCCGGGGCCGCCGACTCCAGGAGCGAGGTGTCGACCAGGGCTTCCAGCAGGTCCTCCGCCGTGTGCACCTCCAGGTTCAGCAGGGCCGCGGCCGCCGCCAGGGAGATGTCCGGTCCGTCCGCCAGGCCCAGCAGACGGAAAGCGCGGGCCTGGGCCGGCTCCAGCTGGCCGTAGCCGAGTTCGAAGGTGGCCTTCACCGCGAGGTCGCCCGCCTGGAGTTCGTCCAGGCGGCGGCGCTCGTCGGCGAGCTTGGCGGCGAGGACCGAGACCGTCCAGGTGCGGCGGGCCGCCAGCCGGGAGGCGGCGATCCGGATGGCCAGGGGGAGGAAGCCGCAGGCGGCGACCACGTCCAGGGCCGCCTCGCGCTCGGAGTTGACGCGTTCGTCGCCGACGATGCGGGTGAAGAGCTGGAGGGCCTCCTCGGGGGACATCACGTCCAGGTCCACCAGGTGCGCGCCCGCCAGGTCGACCATGCGGACGCGGCTCGTCACGAGGGCCGCGCAGCCCGCCGTGCCGGGGAGCAGGGGGCGGATCTGGGCCGCGTCGTGGGCGTTGTCCAGGAGGACCAGGATGCGGCGGCCGTCCAGGGTGGACCGGTAGAGCGCGGCCCGTTCGTCGAGGGAGTCCGGGATCGCGGAGTCCGGGGTGCCCAGGGCGCGCAGGAACGCGCCGAGGACCGTCTCCGGCTCGGCGGCCCGCGCCCCGGCGCCCTGGAGGTCGACGTACAGCTGCCCGTCCGGGAAGTGCGGCCGGGCCTCATGGGCGACGTGCACGGCCAGAGTCGTCTTGCCGACCCCTCCGATGCCCGCCAGCGCGGAGACCGCCATGACGGACGCCTCGGCGGTCGCGAGCCGGTCGCCCAGCTCCGCCACGAAGGAGGAGCGGCCCGTGAAGTCCGGTACGGTCGCCGGGAGCTGGGCGGGGCGGACCGCCGCAGGTGCCGGGACCGGCTCGTCGGGGGGGCGGGCCAGTTCCTCGTCGGCCGTGAGGATGCGCTGCTGGAGCTGGGCCAGCTCCGGGCGCGGGTCGACGCCCAGCTCCTCGGCCAGGAGGCGGCGTGTGTCCGCGTACACCGCGAGCGCCTCGGCCTGCCGGCCGCTGCGGTACAGGGCGACCATCAGCAGCTCACGGAGGCGTTCACGCAGCGGGTGCGCCGCGGTGAGCGCGGTCAGCTCGGAGACGGCCTCCGCGTGGCAGCCGACCTCCAGGTCCAGGTCGAGCCGCGTCTCGGTGAGCTGGAGGCGCCACTCCTCCAGGCGGGTGCGCTGGTTCTCCGCGTACGGGCCGGGTACGGAGGCGAGCGCCTCGCCGTCCCACAGGCCCAGGAGCTTGTTGATCAGAGCCCGGGCCTGCTGCCGGTTCCCGGCCGCCCGCGCCTTCTCCGCGTCGGCGGCCAGATCCTGGGCGAGCGTGACGTCCAGGGCGTCGCGGCCGATCCGGATCGCGTACCCGCCGGACTCGCTGACCAGGGTGTCCTGGCCGAGGATCTTGCGGAGCCGTGAGGCGTACGTCCGGATGGTGGCCAGTCCTGGGAGGGCGGGTCCTCGCCCCAGAACGCGTCGATGAGTTCCGCCGCGGTGGCCGTGCGGCCGTCGCGCAGGAGCAGGGCCGTCAGCAGGGCCCGCTGCTGAGGCGAACCCGAGGGCAGCGCCTCCGCACCGCGCCAGGCGCGTACGGGCCCGAGCACGGCGAAGCGCAGCGCGGTGCCGGATTCGCCGCGCAGCGGCGCACGTTGCTCCGGAACGCGCACGCGTGGCCCGTTGTCACGGTCCATTGATGCCCCCTGTCCTGCTCGCCCGCCGGTCCTGCCCGATATCGCGCCTGTTCGGTATGCCCGCCCGTGTGCCGATGTGCGGCGTGCATCCGGATCGCTCCTTACCACTGCTATCGCGGTCAACAGTCTGCCTTGTTCTGGCCCGGGTCGTCAGCTACGGGTGACGCTCTGCACAAGCCCTCGACAACGATTCGCAACCGGAGGAGGGCGACGGAGCGCCGTACCGGAACCAGGACGGCGGAAAGGCAGGAGCCCCGCTCCCCGCCGAGGCGGAGGAGCGGGGCTCCTTGGGTACTGCTATGCCGGCCGCGATCGACCGACCCGGGCAACTAGGCCGGGGTGACGTTCTCAGCCTGCGGACCCTTGGGTCCCTGAGTGACGTCGAAGTTCACGGCCTGGTTCTCCTCCAGGGAGCGGAACCCGGACGCATTGATCGCGGAGTAGTGAACGAAGACATCCGGGCCGCCGCCGTCCTGGGCGATGAAGCCGAAGCCCTTTTCAGCGTTGAACCACTTGACGGTTCCGGTAGCCATAAGCCCTCCTTGGGCCAAAGGGTTGCCCTGCTCCAGAACCTGCAAACAAGTCTGAAAACTACAAAAGCCTGCGGGTTACATGCTCCGCAGGCTCTGTACTGCAAGGGAAACCAAACTGCAACTTGCGGCGAGCCTAGCACGCACTCCGCGGGGAGCGGTAGGGGTAAAGATCACTTCATCCGGATGTTTGACGAGAGGACCGGACGGGCCCCCGGAGAGGGGCTCCGGGAGACCCCGCGGCCGGCTCGGGGGAGTGCCCGGGACGCCCCGCCGACGCCCCCCGGCGGGTGCGGGTCTAGCCTCGCGATGTGGACAATTCAACCGTCTCTCCCGTCGAAGGCGACGACCGTCGCAGCCGGCCGCGCGTCGGCCACATCCAGTTCCTCAACTGCCTCCCCCTGTACTGGGGGCTGGCACGGACCGGGACCCTGCTCGACCTGGAGCTCTCGAAGGACACCCCGGAGAGACTCAGCGAGCAGCTGATCAAGGGCGAGCTCGACATCGGCCCCGTCACGCTGGTCGAGTTCCTGCGCAACGCGGACGACCTGGTGGCCTTCCCCGACATCGCGGTCGGCTGCGACGGCCCCGTCATGTCGTGCGTGATCGTCTCCAAGCTTCCGCTGGACCAGCTCGACCGCGCCCGGGTGGCGCTCGGTTCGACCTCCCGCACCTCGGTACGCCTGGCGCAGCTGCTGCTCTCCGAGCGGTACGGGGTCGAGCCCGACTACTACACCTGCCCGCCGGACCTCGGCCTGATGATGCGGGAGGCGGAGGCCGCCGTGCTCATCGGCGACGCCGCGCTCCGCGCCCATCTGCACGACGCCCCGCGCCTCGGCCTCCAGGTCCACGACCTGGGGCAGATGTGGAAGGACTGGACCGGGCTGCCGTTCGTCTTCGCCGTCTGGGCGGCCCGCAAGGACTACCTGGCCGCGCACCCCGAGTACGTCACCAAGGTCCACGAGGCGTTCCTCGCCTCCCGGGACGTCTCCCTCGAGGAGGTCTCCAAGGTGGCCGAGCAGGCGGCGCGCTGGGAGGTGTTCGACGCGGAACTCCTGGAGCGGTACTTCACGACGCTCGACTTCCGCTTCGGCCCGGACCAGTTGAAGGGTGTGCGGGAGTTCGCCAGGCGGACCGGCGCGACGACCGGCTTCCCCGCCGACGTGCGGGTGGAACTGCTCGGCGCTGAGAGTACGGCTCCGTACCAGCGGACGGTACGGGGTAATGGGGCCCGGCCCTGAATGGAGGGATCGCGGCCTCGCGGACGTTTATCGCCTTACCGCCGCAGGCGGTCCGTTCCATTCCCTTCCGGTGAATGGAACGAAAGGGATGCGCGTCCGGCAGGTGTGACGGGCCGTTGTCCACCGAATGCGGACGGCCTCCGGCGGCGAGTCCCGCGCGCACTCCGCTTGGGGCCGGTGTAACGGCTGCCGTATCGCCCCGCGTATCGGCCCCTATCGACCGGGCTATCCGTCCCCGTACCGCCCGGATGAACGGCACATTCACGCCTTTCGCCGTGGCGAAAACCGCCGTTCGTTCCCTATAGGGGTGAAATCGGCAGAACGTTTGCCTGTGACCGGGTGACCCGTGCGCCTAGGCTTCGGGGCGCAGGTCGGGAGGTCCACAGGGGGAGTCCATATGCAGCCGCTGGAAGCCGGCGAACCGCGCACCATCGGCGCCTACCGGCTCCTCGGCAGGCTCGGCGCCGGCGGGATGGGCCGGGTGTACCTGGGGCGCAGCGTCGGCGGACGCACCGTCGCCGTCAAGGTCGTGCACCCGCACTTCGCTCTCGACGAGCAGTTCCGCGCCCGTTTCCGCCGCGAGGTGGAGGCGGCCCGGCAGGTCGGCGCGCAGTGGACCGCCCCGGTCCTGGACGCCGACCCGGACGCGGCCGTGCCGTGGGTGGCGACCGGTTACGTGGCCGGGCCCCCGCTGTCGCAGGCCGTCACCACGCACGGGCCCCTGCCCGAGTACGCGGTGCGGACCCTGGGCGCGGGTCTCGGCGAGGCGCTGGCCGCCGTCCACGCCGAGGGCCTCATCCACCGGGACGTGAAGCCCTCCAACGTGCTGCTCGCCCTCGACGGCCCCCGGCTGATCGACTTCGGCATCGCCCGTGCCACCGGCGCCACCGTCTCCCTCACCTCCACCGGGGTCTCGGTCGGCTCGCCGGGCTACATGGCACCCGAGCAGATCCGCGGTCTGGACATCTCCGGCGCGGCCGACGTCTTCTCGCTCGGCGCTGTCCTCGCGTACGCGGCGACGGGCAGCGCCCCCTTCCCCGGCGACTCCTCGGCCGTACTCCTCTACAAGGTGGTGCACGAGGAGCCCGAACTGGGCGATCTGGAGGGCGAGATGCGCGAGGTCGTCGCCGGGTGCCTGGCGAAGGACCCCGCGGGCCGCCCCCGCCCGGCGGAGCTGGCCAGGCGGCTCGCACCGGGCGGCGCCGCCGCGATGGTGGCCTCCGGCTGGCTGCCGAACCCGCTGGTGCGCGAGGTCAGCCGGGCGGCCGTGGCGCTGCTGGACCTCGAACCGCAGGACGACCCGGAGCCGTCAGGGCCCGCGCGGTCCCGTGACGCGTCGCTCTACCCGGTGGCGGGTGTGTTCGGACCGCCCCTCATGGCGCCGCCCCGGCCGGCCGTCCCACCGTCGGCGGGCGGTGTCGAAGGCCCGGGACGCCCAGGAGGCCCGGGAGATGCCGTAGGCACAGGAGGCCCGGGAAGTCCCGGTGACCAGGGAGGCTCCGGCGGTGTGCCAGGGCCTCGTACCCTTGACCCCCGGTTCTCCCTCACCCTGAACACCGGCCCGCGGCCCGGTGCCCGTCGTGGCCGGCGGGTGAGCTGCACCGTGGCGCTGGCCGTGGCCGGCGCACTCGCCGCCGTGACCGTGGGCAGCGGGGTGCTGTCCGGTCTGCTGCCGGACAGCGGCGACGGCAAGGAGAACGGACCGGCGGCGGCGCCGTCCGGACCCAGCCGGTCGGGCGAGCCCTCGCCCGGGGCGTCCGCCCTTCGGACGGGCGCGCTCCCGAAGGCGTTCACCGGCACCTGGAAGGGCCCGGTGACCGAACGGAGCGGCGCCCCGCACGGCGTGCTGACCACGGTGTTCACCCCGGGTCGCAAGGGCGCCGACGTGGCCCGCATGAAGGTGTCGCTCACCGTGCTCGGCACGACCGTCACCTGCCACAGCATCGGTGAACTGGCCTCCGCCACCGACCGGGTGGTGAAGATCCGCGAACGCCCCGACCCCGGCCGGCCGAGCAGCGCCGGCCTGTGCACGGGCGACGCCGCCGACCTCACCTTCACCCTCACACCGGAAGACACCCTCGCCTACCAGTCGTACGAGGAGGGCGCGGGCACACCGCGCGGCACGCTCACCCGGTCCGGCGACTGAGCCCGACAGGGCCTGGCGTAGGCTGGATCGGTCCGTGGATTCGTTGTAAAACCACCGAAAGGTGACAGCCCGGTGACCGAGAAGGCCGACCTTCAGACCGTCCTCGACCGCGCCGCCGAGGGTGGGCGGATCTCCCCGGAGGAAGCGCTCGACCTCTACCGGTCGGCACCGCTGCACGCGCTGGGAGCTGCGGCCGACGCCGTACGCCGCCGCCGGTACGCGGGTACGGAGCACATCGCCACGTACATCATCGAGCGCAACATCAACTACACCAACGTCTGCGTCACCGCGTGCAAGTTCTGCGCGTTCTACGCGGCGCCCAAGGACACGGCCAAGGGCTGGTCCCGCGACCTCGACGACATCCTGCGCCGCTGTGCGGAGACCGTCGAACTGGGCGGCACACAGATCATGTTCCAGGGCGGCCACCACCCGGACTACGGCGTCGAGTACTACGAGAGGCACTTCTCCGCGATCAGGAAGGCGTACCCGCAGCTGGTCATCCACTCCCTCGGCGCCTCCGAGATCGAGCACATGGCCCGGATCTCCGGCGTGTCGGCCGAAGAGGCCATCCGGCGCATCCACGCCGCGGGGCTCGACTCCTTCGCGGGCGCGGGCGCCGAACTGCTGCCCGCCCGGCCGCGCACCGCGATCGCCCCGCTCAAGGAGTCGGGCGAGCGCTGGCTGGAGATCATGGAGATCGCGCACGGACTCGGTGTCGAGTCGACCTCCACCATGCTGATGGGCACCGGCGAGACCAACGCCGAGCGCATCGAGCACCTGCGCATGATCCGTGACGTGCAGGACCGCACGGGCGGCTTCCGCGCGTTCATCCCGTACACCTACCAGCCGGAGAACAACAAGCTGAAGGGGCAGACGCAGGCCACGCTCTTCGAGTACCTGCGGATGATCGCCATCGCCCGGCTCTTCCTCGACAACGTCGCCCACATCCAGGGCTCCTGGCTGACGACAGGCAAGGAGGTCGGCCAGCTCTCCCTGCACTACGGCGCCGACGACCTGGGCTCGATCATGCTGGAGGAGAACGTCGTCTCGTCGGCGGGTGCCAGGCACCGCTCCAACCGCATGGAGATCATCGACCTGATCCGCAAGGCGGACCGCGTCCCCGCCCAGCGCGCCACGACGTACGAACACCTCGTCGTGCACGACGACCCGGCGAACGACCCCGTCGACGAGCGCGTCGTCTCGCACATCTCGTCCACCGCCATCGCGGGCGGCACGGCCCACCCGGAGCTCAGGCTCCTCAGCGCCAACTAGCCCCCGCGTGCTGACGCTGCACGTGGCCGCGGCCGGGCCCGCCGTACTCGTCGAGGGGCGGCTGGTCGCGGCCGTGGGCGGGTACGAGGACCTGTCCGCCGCCCACCCGGGCGCGCGGGTGCGGCACTGGCCGGGCGAGATCGCCCCGGGACGGGTGCGGGACGGGGTGCGGGCGCTGCTGGAGGACACCTTCCACCCGGACGCGTATCTGCCCGGACGGCCGGACCACCGGGGCGAGTCCGTACGGCGGGGCATCCACGTGCTGCTGGGGGAGGGTGTCACCGCGGTCGTCGACGACCTGACGGACCCGGCCGTACGGGCCGCGGTCGACCGGTCCGGTCTCGTACGGGTGCCGGCGGGTCACCGGCCGGTGCTCACGGTGGGCGGCCGGGCGGATCTGGCCGTGATCGACGGTGACGGCGGGTGCGTGGCGACCGTACTGGCGGGGCGGCTGGTGCACCGGCGGCGGTGAGGCGCACGGCCGGGGCGCCCCTGGTCGGACCCGGAAGGCCGCAGCCCTCCCGCACCGCTGCGGTACGCAAGGCACCGGGCTGCTTGAATGGGCGGGTGACCCGAGCATCCCTGGACAAGCAGCCGCACGAAGTCGCCTCGATGTTCGACGACGTGGCGGCCAGGTACGACCTCACCAACGACGTGCTCTCGCTCGGCCAGGCCCGGCTGTGGCGCAAGGAGGTCGCCAAGGCGGTGCACGCGCGGCCCGCCGAGAAGATCCTCGACCTCGCGGCGGGTACGGCGACGTCCTCGCTGCCCTTCGCCGCGACCGGCGCGTACGTCGTGCCGTGCGACTTCTCGATCGGCATGCTCCGCGAGGGCAAGAAGCGCAACTCCTGGCTGCCCTTCACCGCGGGCGACGCCACGAGGCTGCCGTTCCGCGACGGGACCTTCGACGCGGTGACGATCTCCTTCGGGCTGCGCAACGTGCAGGCCACGGAGCAGGCGCTCCGCGAGCTGTACCGGGTGACGAAGCCCGGCGGACGCGTCGTGATCTGCGAGTTCTCCCAGCCGACGTGGGCGCCCTTCCGCACGGTCTACACCGAGTACCTGATGCGCGCCCTGCCGCCGGTCGCCCGCGCGGTGTCCTCCAACCCCGACGCGTACGTCTACCTCGCCGAGTCCATCCGCGCCTGGCCCGACCAGACGGGCCTCGCCGCCCTGCTCCAGAAGGCCGGCTGGTCGGACGTCGCCTGGCGCAACCTCACCGGCGGGGTCGTGGCCCTGCACCGGGGCGTACGCCGCTGACCCGGGGTCTGCCGGGCGCGCGGCACCGGCTCGCTCACAGCTCCAGCCGGAAGCAGTACGCCTGCTGCCCGGAGACCGGGGTCGTGAAGGTCTCGGCCTGCCGCATGCCGAGCCGCCGGGCCACCGCGAGCGAGCGTATGTTGCGCGAGTCGACCATCGCGACGACGTCCTTCACCCCGGCCGCCCGTACCCGCTCCAGGGCGGTGCGGGCGGCGGCGGTCGCGTAACCGCGCCCCCAGGCGGCCCGGCCGAGCCGCCAGCCGATCTCGGTCTCACCCACCGGCCCGTAGGCGGTGTGCGGCCACGGCTGGGCGCCGGTGAAGCCGAGCACCTCGCCCGGGTCGTCCAGCACGGTCCACAGGCAGTGGCCGAGCTCCGCGTCGTGGCGGCGCTGGCGCGCGGTCAGCTCCTCATACACGGAGAGTTCCGCCGGCCTGCCGCCGAGGAACTCCATCACCTCGGGGTCCGCGAACACCCGGTGCCAGGCGAAGGCGTCCTCGTCGGTCGGGACGCGCAGACGTACGGCGGGGGTCGGACCAGCTGCGATCGGCATCGGGGAGCCCTTCGGAGAGTTGACCGGCGTGCCCCCATAGACTGCACGGGACCTGTGCCGAGCGGCACACGATTCCGATTCCTCGGGAGATCCGACCGTGACCGAGCCCCTCTCCGAACACAGCGCGGATGTGATCGTCGTCGGGGCGGGCCCAGCCGGCTCCACGACCGCGTACTACCTGGCCAAGGCCGGACTGGACGTCCTCCTCCTGGAGAAGACGGCGTTCCCGCGCGAGAAGGTGTGCGGCGACGGCCTCACCCCCCGCGCGACCAAGCAGCTCGTCTCCATGGGGATCGACATCTCCGAGGAGGCCGGCTGGCTCCGCAACAAGGGGCTGCGCATCATCGGCGGCGGCGTCCGGCTCCAGCTGGACTGGCCCGACCTCGCCTCGTACCCGGACTACGGACTGGTCCGCAAGCGTGACGACTTCGACGAGCAGCTGGCCCGGCAGGCGCAGAAGGCGGGCGCGCGGCTGTACGAGCGCTGCAACGTCGGCGCCCCGGTCCTCGACGAGCGCACCGGCCGCATCACTGGTGTGCACGCGAAGTTCGGCGAGGAGAAGACCGAGGTCACCTTCCACGCCCCGCTCGTCGTCGCCGCGGACGGCAACTCCACCCGGCTCTCCCTCGCGATGGGTCTGCACCGGCGCGAGGACCGCCCGATGGGCGTCGCGGTGCGTACGTACTTCACCTCGCCCCGTCACGAGGACGACTACCTGGAGTCCTGGCTGGAGCTGTGGGACCGCCGCGGCGCCGAGGACCGGCTGCTGCCGGGCTACGGCTGGATCTTCGGCATGGGCGACGGCACGTCCAACGTCGGCCTCGGCATCCTCAACTCCTCCTCCGCCTTCAAGGAGCTGGACTGGCGCGAGGTCCTCAAGGCGTGGTGCGCGTCCATGCCGCAGGACTGGGGCTACACCCCCGAGAACATGACGATGCCGATCCGGGGCGCCGCGCTCCCGATGGCCTTCAACCGCCAGCCGCACTACACCAAGGGGCTGCTGCTGGTCGGTGACGCGGGCGGCATGGTCAACCCGTTCAACGGCGAGGGCATCGCGTACGCCATGGAGTCCGGGCAGATCGCGGCGGACGTCATCGTCCAGGCACACGCCCGCGCGACCCCGGCCCAGCGCGAACTGGCCCTGAACAACTACCCGAAGGTGCTCAAGGAGACCTACGGCGGGTACTACACGATGGGCCGCGCGTTCGTGAAGCTCATCGGCAACCCGAAGGTGATGAAGATCGCGACGCAGCGCGGCCTGACCCACCCGGTCCTGATGAAGTTCACCCTGAAGATGCTCGCCAACCTGACCGACCCGACGGGCGGCGACGCGATGGACCGCATCATCAACGGTCTCGCGAAGGTGGCTCCGAACTCCTGATCATGCGAGATCGGCCGCCCGGCACCTGACTGGACGGCCCGGCCCACGCCGGTTGAACCCTCAGACGTAGTAGAAGGCGTTCTTCCGCCGGTAGGGAAAATCTCGCGGATGTTGCGTACGTAGCCGCTGCCGCTGCCACTGGCGGCTGCTCGACCTGACGCGGGGCGCTCCCCGGAAGTGAGCCCACGACTTCGCCCGCCGAGTGCGTACGGCACCGGCGGGCGGAGTGAGCAAGGGCCGCCTACCAGCCGTGTTCGGTGAGTGCGCCGTTCCCCCGGAGGTAGCCGAGCAGGCCGGCGGCAGGGTACTCGATGATGTCCTCGGGCAGTTCGTGCACAGAGAACCATTCGAGGCCGAGACACTTCTCGGGCTCGCGGTTGACCGGTTCGCTCTCCCACTCGGTCGCCTCGAAGAACAGACCGATGCGCTCGGTGTCGTCCTCCTGTCTGTGGTGCACAGTGTGGACGAGCGTCAGATGCCCGGGGTCGACCTCGACGCCGGTTTCCTCACGCAGCTCGCGGGCGGCGCCGACGGTGAGCGGCTCTCCCTGGTCGAGCTTGCCGGAGGGCGCGTGCCACCTGCCGTAGCCATAGGGTCCACCGCGCTGAGACAGCAGGATCTTGTCACCGGTGCGCAGGATCACGTGTGTGTCGATGACGGGGGCTGCGGGTGCTGGGGCCATGGGTTCACCGTATGGTCGTCGGGTCTGGTGGGGCTTTAAACGCTACTCCCGTCCGGGGGTAGCACGTCGGAGATTCGGGCCGCTACCTCCGAAGGGGATGCCTCGGTGGAGTCGAGTACGAGAACGTGCACGCCTAGGTTCCTCATGGTCTGTGCGGCCTCGGTATAGAGCTCGACCTCACGGGCGGGGCCCTCGGGTCGTCGTGGAATCGGTGGCGCTTCCCGCGCTCGGCGAGTCGGGCGCCGATGGCGACCGGTTCGGCGGTGAGGATCACGGCGAGGTCAGGCAGCAGGATGTCGGCGTTCAGGTCGAGCAGGAACTGCTCGGGCACACCGTCGAGCTGTTGCAACACGAGGGACGACGCGAGGTACCGATCGCAGACGACGGTGAAGCCGGTGCCCAGCAGGGGCCGCAGGTCCCTGTCGATGTGTTCGTACCGGTTGGCGGCGACGAGACACGCGAGTGCGCGACCGCTGAGAGAGTCTGCACTCTTGCGGGTGAACTCGCCGAGGGCGCTTGTCGAGGGCTCGGTTGTGCTGTGGACGGTTCGGCCGTCGTTGCGCAGCAGGCGGTCGAGTTCTGCGAGTGTGGTGGACTTCCCGACGCCACTCGGGCCGTCAAGGGTGACGAACACGCCCGAACGGCGGGTCATACGACGATCCCCCTCTGGTTCCGGTCATGCTGCTCGCGGGTGAGCGTCGCGAGGGTGGCACGCAGCCTGGGCAGGGGGACGGTGCCGAACTGGAAGTTCACTGAGAAATTGAACTCATCGCGGGCGCGCATGGACTCGTCGGCGCCGTCTGCGGTGAGGTCGACGTCGGAGTAAGCGAGCAGTTTGTCGGGGTCGTGGCCGGCGGTGGTGAGCTCCTGCCAGACCGGTGTACCGGGGTAGGGGCGGAACTCGAACACACTCGCCCGGAAGCGGCCGGGGCTGTGGTCGGCGATTTTCCACAGGTTGTGGATGTGGAGCACGGTGGCGTCGAGGTCTTCCTGCTCTTCGCCCGGGTAGCCGAGGATGAAATAGCCCTTTACGCCGATGCCTTTTTTGAGCAGGCGCTCGGTCACGTCCTCGGTCATCTCCGCCGTGATCCGCTTGTCCATGACAGCGAGCACGCGGTCGCTGCCGGACTCGATCCCGAGGGCGACCTCGCGCAGACCGTTCGCCTTGAGCGTGTCGAGCATGTCGTCGTCAAGACGGTCGATCACGTTGATCCGTCCAGTGGCGTCCCAGACGTACCGGTCACCGATGCCGTGCCGGGTGAATGCCTCCATCTGCGGCGCGATCACCCGCTTGGCGCCGAGGAAGAGGTCGTCCACGAAGCGGAACGCGGTCACTCCGTGGGAGTCGTGCAGGTGGTCGAGTTCGGCGACGATGCCCTCGGGTGACCGAGGCCGGATCTTGACGTCCGGGTTCGCCGAGACTGCCGCGCCACAGAACGTGCAGTCGTAAGGGCACCCGCGTGAGCCGACGATGTTCGCCTCGGTCCGCCCGTCATCGGCAACGTAGGGGTCTTGCGGCAGGAACACGCGGTTCACGAGCGGCAGGGCGTCGATGTCCGGACCGAGCCAATGAGCCTTGTTCCCGCGAGTCATGCCGACGGCGTGTGTACCGAGCAGGCGGTCGCGCCACATCACCCCCGGCAACTCGGTGCGACGGTGCTCGTCGTCGAGCAGGGCGGCGACGCGGGTCTCGCCCTCACCGATCACGAGGGCACGCAGGTTCGCCATACGGGGATCGTCGAGGATGCGGGTAGGCATGGCACGGGCATGGTGTCCGCCGACCATGAGCGCGATCCCGGGGTCGAGGGCGGCGGCGATTCGGGCCGACATCTCGTACGTGGGGGCGAGCAGGTTCATGCCCGTCCAGCGGGGCGGGCGGTGTTTACGACTCGGATGGTTTCCTCGATGCCGAGGCCGTGTGCCTCGGCGTCCAGGACCCCCACGTTGAACCCCCCGACATGCTGCGCGTACGTGGCGATGTACGCCATGCCGAGCACAGGCAAGGTGTAGTCGTTGGTCCGGGGCCGCAGGCCGTAGTCGCGTAGCGGGGCGTTGACGAACAGGGCGTCGAGCGCGCGGTTCGGGTCGGCGCCTGCGATCAGATCAGTGGTTGCGTGTTCCTCCGTGGCCGTTAAGGTCATTGCTCCCCCAAGTGAGTGTGAACAGGGTCAGGGCGTGCAGGTGGGTGCGGTCGGGCGCCCAGCGGTGCCACAGGGCCTCGAACGGTGCTTCGGCTCTCGGCAGGGCGAGACCGGGTGCGGCTTTGTCGGCCCACGTGCGCACGGCGAGGTCGCCGTGCGGGTAGATCGAGAAGTCGCCCGTGTAGTCGGCGACGGCTGCCGCGGCCGTCCACGGGCCGATGCGGGGCACCTCGACGAGCTCCTTGATCAGGCATTCAGCGTCGAGGGTGGTCCAGTGCTCGCCGCGATCGAGGTATGCCTCGGCGGCGGCTCGCAAGGCCGTGCGGTTGAATTTGGCGCCGACAGCCGCGAACCCGTCGTCGGAGATGTCGAGGACGGTCTCGGGGGAAGGGGCCAGAGCGAGCCGACCGGCCGGAGTGACGAAGCTACGGCCGTACGCGGTGTAGAACGCCCGGTGTCGCTTCCGGGCCTGCGCGGCGGTAACCACCTGCCGGAGGAGGGCGGTCGTGACCGCGTCCCACAACGAGGGATTCGTGAGCCGGGCCACCGTACCGAGGCAAACCAACTCGTCGAGCAATGGCGTCGCTTCGCTGGGTGTGGGCAGGTCGATTGAGGAGGTATACGCGACGGAGGGCTGCTCGCCGACGTCGGGGTCGAGGGGTGGAACAGTAGGTGCTCGCGGTCGCGTTCCCAGTGGGCGAGCCAGGCAGCGCCCTGATGCTCGACGACGCGTACGGGCTCACCATCCGGGGTCTCGTACCAGGCCGGGTGTTCTGTGATGACCGTTGTACTCATGAACACGATTCCGTTCGGTGCTGTTTCGATGACACCCACAGTGTGCGGATCCCAGCGGCGTCAACGAGTGGTATCGCACAGGTCGCACGATCCACTCGATGTGACGGCCCTTGCGCAGCATGAGGACGAACCCGCAGCGCTCCCCGCGATGAAGCGCGGCGGGCGCCTGCACCCAGCCGCCCTGGTCGGACCAGTAGAGGACTCGGGCGAGTTCGCGCGGGGTAAGCCCGAGGACGTGGCTGACGCGGAGCTGGATGTTGGATGGCGCGGATGGCTTCCTGCGGAGTGGCCAGAATGCGGAGGTCGACCGGTTCGGGACGGAAGCAGGTGGCGGGGGCGCACCGCAGGGACTCGAAGCGGAAGCCGCGGTCGAGGCGCAGGGTGGCGGGTGTGGCGGTACGAGGTGGTGTACGCATGGTCGACCGTCCGATCGCAGCGTCAGTCAAGGGAACCTGCGTCAATGGGACAGCAGGTAAAAGAAGTTACGTCGTCAGAGGGGCGGCCCTGCTGCTATCACGGCCGACGTGCGCGGCGCATGGTGACGGTAGCGTCACGTCACAGTGCGGCGCAAGGGTGCTCCGGAGCATATGTGTCAGAGCTGCAAAAGTGCCCCCGGCATGGGCAGGGGGCACTCGACGTTCAGGGCGACAGGTGTCTAACGGGCGAAATGATCGAATTCGCCAGCCTTGACTCCCTCGATGAATGCGGAAAACTTGCTCCGGCTCGTGACGGTCACCACGCCTGGTTCATCGCTCTCGCGCATCAGGATTTCTCCGGCATGCTCCGCGATCTCGACGCACTGCTCGCCGCCGCCACCGGAGAACGAAGACTTCTGCCACTCAATTTCTGCGCTCATGCTGGGATTCTCACAGGTCTCGTGCGATGTGGTGAATAAGGCTGCGCGACTCCTCGGGCTTCATGGAAACCCGCTGGGCGAAGTCGAGTTGCATCCGGTACTTGTTCAGGTCGGCGGCGGCGTCAAGGTAGACGCCGCCGAAGGGCGCGTCGATGTGCACGGTGTCGAGCTGGGGTACGACCCCGCCCGTGTACAACACCGTCTGGGTGACCTCGACGAACTCCTCGCTGGTGAAGGGGATCACGCGGAGTGTCGCCCAGGGGTGCTCGGTCGCCTCCAGAAGGTGTTCGAGCTGACGGCGTGCGACCTTCCGTCCACCGACGCGCATCCGCAAGGCGGCCTCGTGTACAACGGCCTCGAACTTCGGGGGCTTCTCCCGGTCGAAGACGGACTGCCGTCGCATGCGGTGCTCGATCCGCGCCTCGACCTCGTCACCGGGCAATGAGGGAAGCACTCCGGCGAACAGCGCGCGTGCGTACTCCGGTGTCTGCAACACCCCCGGAAGTGTCACGGACTGAAGGCAACGCATGTAGCACGCGTGGTGCTCCAGCTCAGCGATGTCCAGGAAGCCGGGGGCGAGTACACCACGGTATTCGTCCCACCAGTGCTGGCCGCGGTGCTCTCGCGCGATGGTGCACAGTGCGTCGATCAGCGCCCTGTCGTCGCAGGCGTAGAAGGTGGCCAGACGCCGGATGCGATCCTCGCTGACGCCGATGCGGCCAGCCTCTATGTGGCTGATCTTGGCCTGATCGGTGGAGATGAGCCCGGCGGCTTCGCGCGCGGTCCTGCCCGCGTGCTCGCGCAGCTTCCGTAGCTCTCCGCCAAGGCGCGCTTGGCGAGCAGTCGGGTTGTCCCTCGGCGGCATGTCACCTTCCCCTGTCCGGCCACAATCTTGCCCGTACCCCCTCGTCGGTCCACCCGGGCGTGTGAATCCTTTCGACAACCTTGTCCCGTAGCATGTATGCACCCTACGGTATGTGCAGCACCGCAACACGTGCCGTCAGGTCTGAAGTGCAGCCACCCGCGACGCAGTTGAGTCGCAGGTGGTCAATGCCACGGACCCGGACCACGCGTGGCGTGTACGAGACCAGATCCCGTAGGGAGACCGTGACATGACCTCCGTAACCCTGACAGACCTCCGTAACCGCCCTGCCACCCACCACTCCGCACATCCCGCCACGCGGCGAGCGCGACCGCCTCACCGTGCCGAGCGGCCCCACCGCCCCCGAATCGCCCGGGACTTCGTGGGCAGTGTGCTGTGCAGCACCGGGTGCCCCCCGCTCGCGGATGATGCCCGACTCTGCGTGAGCGAGCTCGTGACCAACGCGCACTGCCACACGCGGTCCCGGCTGGTCCCGGTGGAGGTGATCATGAGGCTGAGGCAGGTGACGGTGTACGTCAGTGATGATGGGACGGGTTCGCCACCGAGGCCCGAGGAACCACCGCGCGGGCAGCCGAGCGAGAACGGGCGTGGGCTCCTGCTGGTGTCCGGTCCGGCGATCCGCTGGGGAGTCGCGGCGCGAGGCGGCGGCAGAGATATGCGTACACGGTCTGGTTCACCCTCGGTGGCCCGGCTACTTGAAGCCCGGTGGACCATCCGTCCTGGCCGAGCGGCCCCGACCCCCTGAGCCGGCGGCCCGGTCCTCACATGTCGTGCACCGCGGTCTTCGCGGTGGAGACGAAGGTCAGGACCGACTTCCAGAACGGGTCGTAGCCGGCGTCGAACGCGCGGACGGCGTCGGTGTCGCCCGCGATCGACGCCTCAAGGGCCCTGAACGGCGGCTGCGTCGCGAGCCGCAGCCGCTCCGCCGCCTCCGCGACGTGGTCAGGGCCTTCGAGAGCCACGACCCAGACGAAGTGGCGCAGCTTGCTGTACTCCTCGCGCAGGCGCAGCCGGACCTCGCGCAGTTCCGGGGTCCGGGTCTCCGGGGTTCCGGACCCGTGGATGTCCGACACCCGCCAGTACAGGTCGGCCATCCGGTGGGCCTGCTCGATGAGATCCACGTACGCGGCCCTGCGAGTCTCCCGGATGCGGACGGACCGCTGCGTGCGGGCGGCGGCGTCCGCCTGGGTCCTGGCGGCCTGAGCCGTACCCCGGCTGGTCACCCAGCTCGCCAGGACCGCGGTGCCCGCGGTGAGTGAGGCGATCCAGAGAGCGCTGTCGGCCATGCGCCACAGTTTGCCTGCTCATGCCAATCAGATGTGTCCCGGTCTCCGGCAGCGGCCTGAATCCTTCCTGGCCGAAAGCGGTGGATGCCGAGGGCGCCGCGCTGGTAGCGTCCGGGCCATGTCGACCCCGAGTCGGACAGACGGTAGCCACCGGTCCGCCGGTGGCCGGGCCTCTGCCGCACTGAACCGAACAGACCCGAGCGGTCGCGGGCTTCGGCGACGGCGCCCCGCCCACGGCCGGACCCTCGCGGTGTGGGCCGCGTTTCCTCCAGCCTCGTCCCGCCGTGCTGTCCGCCGCGCGGGCGCGGCGCGGCCCACCCCTCGTACACCGGTCGTTCCACCGACGGTTCCGTCCAAGGGGTCTCTCTCATGCCATTCGCTGTCTACGTGCTCGGGCTGGCGGTCTTCGCCCAGGGCACCTCGGAGTTCATGCTGTCCGGACTTGTCTCCGGCATCGCCACCGACCTGGGGGTGTCCCTGCCCGCGGCAGGGCTGCTCACCTCCGCTTTCGCGGTGGGGATGGTGATTGGGGCGCCGCTCACCGCCCTGCTCAGCCGCACCTGGCCGCGCCGCCGCGCCTTGCTGTTCTTCCTCTCCGTCTTCGTCGCCGTCCATGTGATCGGGGCGCTCACCCCGGGATACGGGGTGCTGCTCGCCACCCGGGTCGTCGGGGCTCTCGCCAACGCCGGGTTCTGGGCCGTCGCCCTGATGACCGCGCTCGCGATGGTCGAGCCGCACGCCAGGGCGCGGGCCACCGCCGTCGTGGTCGGCGGGGTCACCGTCGCCTGCGTGGTGGGAGTGCCCGCCGGAGCGGCGCTCGGCTCCCTGTGGGGCTGGCGGTCGGCGTTCTGGGCGGTGGCGCTCGTCTCCGTACCGGCGCTCGTCGCGCTGGCCGGGGTCGTCCCGGCGGGTCGGCCGGACTCCGGCGGGAGGGGTGCGCGCGGCGAACTGCGGGCCCTGGGCCGCCCGCGGCTCCTGCTGACCCTGCTCGTCATGGCGCTCGTCCAGGGGGCGACGTTCTGCGCGTTCTCGTATCTGGAGCCGCTGGTCACCCGCGTCACCGGATTCGGCGGGGGGTGGGTGCCCGCGGTCCTCGCGCTGTTCGGCGCGGGCTCCTTCATCGGCGTCACCGTCGCGGGCCGCGTCGCGGGGACCCGTCAGGCCGCGCTCGCCGGGTCCGGAGTGAGCGCCCTGCTCCTCGGCTGGGCGGCGCTCGCGCTCGCGGCGGGCAGTCCGGTGGCGACGCTCCTCCTGGTCCTCCTCCAGGGCGCGCTGGCCTTCGCGACGGGGACGGCCCTCATCACCCGGGTCCTCCAGCTGGCCCCCGACGCACCGACCATGGCGGGCTCGTTCGCCACGGCCGCCTTCAACGTGGGCGCGGCGCTGGGCCCGTGGCTCGGGGGCCTGGCCATCGGGGCGGGCTTCGGCTTCCGCGCGCCGCTCTGGGTCAGCGCGCTCCTGACGGGAGCGGCCCTCGTTCCGGCGGCGGTCCTCGTGTTCGCGGGGACGGCCACCGCGCGCCGCACCGGCCCGGCCGGCTCCGGCGCACCACGAAGGGCCGTCACTCCCGAGCGGGGGAGTGACGGCCCTTCGGCACGTTTCGACGTGGGTGAGCGCTCGTGAATCAGAGAACGCGGACCGCGCCGGTCGGCATGTCGTAGTCCATGGAGCGCTGCACGGTACCCGTGCTGGAGTTCTGCGCGCCGACGAACTGGCCGCCGCCCACGTAGATCGCGACGTGGTACGCGCTGCCCGCGCCGCCCCAGTAGAGGATGTCGCCGGGCTGGACGTCGCTCAGCGAGACCTGGGTGCCGGCCGTCGACTGGCTCTGCGAGACGCGCGGCAGGTCGATGCCCACCGAGGCGTACGCGGCCTGGACGAGTCCGGAGCAGTCCCACGAGTTGGGTCCTGTGCCACCGGCCACGTAGGCGTCGCCGACCTGGGCCTTGGCGAAGGCCACGATGGAGGCCGCGGAGCCCGTGGCGCTCGACGAGGAGTACGAGGTGGCGGAGGAGGAGGCGGGAGCGGCCACGGAGTTGGAGGAGGAGGAGGAGCCCGTGGAGGCGCTGAGCGTCGTGCGCTCGGCGGCCCTGGAGGCGCGCTCGGCGGCCTCTTCGGCCGCCTCGGCCTTCGCCCTGGCGGCGGCCTCCGCCTTCTTCTCGGCCTCTGCCTTGCGTACGGCCTCCGCCTTGGCCTTCTTGGCGCTCTTCGCGGCGGTCTCCGCGGCCGCCTCTTCGTGGGCCCGCGTCTCCAGGTCGAGGGCGACCTGCTGCGTCGCCTCGGCGGACGCGGCGACGGCGGGGGAGAGCCCGGCGGTGATGGTGGGCATCTCGATGGTCTGCGTCACCGGCTCGGCCTGAGCCGGGCCGGCGGCGCCTGCGACCGCGATGGTGCTGAGGACGCCACCGGCAACTCCGGCTCGCAGTGCCGTCTTCGAAGCACTCTGGCGGGGTTTCCGGTGGCTGGGTATGTGAGCGGTGTGGGACATGAGAACTAGCGTTATCAGGCCATCAGGGGCCCCTTCAAGAAAAGTGTGTTGCGACACAGTTACGTCCGGAACCTGTGAATCCGCTTGCTGGGGACCCTTATTGACGCCGTAACGGGCATAACGGACAGAGGTCATCTCTGCCGTGATCACGGCCTTTCGGTAATACGCCCGAATTGCCCGCCGCTTACCATCTGTTCAGACCGATGGCCAAGCCCGCTTTACTTCGCACCTACCCGGCGTGACGCAGGTCACAGGGCGAGTCCACCGTGACGGGCAATCACGCGGACCGGCGGGGGCGCGGGGGCGGGGTCCCCCGGGCGGGGCTGACGGAGTGTCAGGCCGGAGCGGGGCGGGGTGGATCGCGCGGCCCGCTACGGGCTGCCCGGGTGCGCGGCGCCCCCGCGTCCGGAAGTTCGTGAATGGATGCACATGTCCACATCGCTCCCCGCGCGCCCTCCTTCCGGGTGAGTGCCGGATGTCGCCGACTCCTTTACCACTCGTCGCCGTCCATCTCCAATTTGCCTGAGCGCCCGCTCGGTTGATAGCGACCACCCCTTTGACCAGCGGTAACGGCGCCAGATGTCACGTCTCGTGATCACTCGGCCGCTTCGCGTACGAAGATCACCGCTCATCCGGCTTCATGATCGTTCGTCGGGTGGTGGAGATCACAAAGACGTAGCGGCACCCCGTGTCGCAGATCACAGGGCGGCAGGCATAGGATGCGGAGCAGTCGGGCTTGTGAACTGCCTCACATGTGCACGATCTTGGTGAGGTGGCGAGCCGGTCGCCCGATGCGGTCCAACGGTCAAGGACGACTGGAAGGAGCGAGGAGCGTGAATGCCTACGCGCCCATCCTCGTGCTCGGCGCCCTCGGGGCAGGGTTTGCGATCTTTTCTGTGGTCATGGCCACGCTTATCGGCCCCAAGCGCTACAACCGGGCAAAGCTCGAAGCGTACGAGTGCGGTATCGAACCCACCCCCACTCCGGCCGGCGGCGGCCGCTTCCCGATCAAGTACTACCTGACGGCGATGCTGTTCATCGTCTTCGACATCGAGATCGTCTTCCTCTATCCCTGGGCGGTCACCTTCGACGCCCTGGGGATCTTCGGGCTCGTGGAGATGTTGCTCTTCGTGCTCACCGTCTTCGTCGCCTACGCGTATGTGTGGCGCCGCGGCGGCCTGGAATGGGACTGAGGGGCTGAGGGGCACCATGGGACTCGAAGAGAAACTGCCAAGCGGCTTCGTGCTGACGACGGTGGAAGAGGCCGCCGGCTGGGTACGGAAGTCATCCGTCTTCCCCGCCACCTTCGGCCTCGCCTGCTGCGCCATCGAGATGATGACGACCGGAGCCGGGCGCTACGACCTGGCCCGCTTCGGCATGGAGGTCTTCCGCGGTTCGCCGCGGCAGGCGGATCTGATGATCGTCGCGGGACGGGTCAGCCAGAAGATGGCGCCCGTCCTGCGGCAGGTCTACGACCAGATGCCGAACCCCAAGTGGGTCATCTCCATGGGGGTTTGCGCATCATCGGGCGGAATGTTCAACAACTACGCCATCGTGCAGGGTGTGGACCACATCGTGCCGGTCGACATCTACCTGCCGGGATGCCCGCCGCGTCCCGAGATGCTGATCGACGCCATCCTCAAACTCCACCAGAAGATCCAGGGCACCAAGCTCGGGGTCAACGCGCAGGAGGCCGCCCGCGAGGCGGAGGAGGCGGCCCTCAAGGCACTGCCCCTCATCGAGATGAAGGGGCTGCTGCGATGAGCGACGAGCTGAACACCAACAGCGGTCAGGTGCCCGCCCCGCGGGACGAGACCGGCGAGGTCATCGGCGTACGCAAGGGGATGTTCGGCGCCTCCAGCGGCGGCGACACCTCCGGCTACGGCGGCCTCGTCCGTACCGTCACGCTGCCGGGACCCACGGCCCGCCCGTACGGCGGCTGGTTCGACGAGGTGGCCGACGAGCTCGAAGGGGCCCTGGAGGAGCAGGACCTGCTTCCCGCCGAGGCCATCGAGAAGACCGTCGTCGACCGGGGCGAGCTCACCTTCCACATCGCCCGGGAACACCTCGTGCGGGTCGCCAGGACCCTGCGCGACGACCCGGCCCTGCGCTTCGAGCTCTGTACGGGCGTGAGCGGCGTCCACTTCCCCGGGGACGTGGGCCGGGAGCTGCACGCCGTCTACCACCTGCGCTCGCTCACCCACGGCCGGCTGATCCGCCTGGAGGTGTCGGCCCCGGACAGCGATCCGCACATCCCGTCCCTCGTCGCGGTCTACCCGACCAACGACTGGCACGAGCGCGAGACGTACGACTTCTTCGGGCTCGTCTTCGACGGTCATCCGGCCCTGACCCGGATCATGATGCCGGACGACTGGCAGGGCTTCCCGCAGCGCAAGGACTACCCCCTCGGCGGCATCCCCGTCGAGTACAAGGGCGCCCAGATCCCGGCTCCGGACCAGCGGAGGTCGTACTCCTGATGACCACTCCCCACGCGACTCCCCGCGCCACGACCGAGGGGACCGTATACACGGTCACCGGCGGCGACTGGGACGAGGTCGTCGAGTCGGCGCTCAAGGCCGACGACGAGCGCATCATCGTCAACATGGGTCCCCAGCACCCGTCCACGCACGGCGTGCTGAGGCTGATCCTGGAGATCGACGGCGAGACCGTCACCGAGGCCCGCTGCGGCATCGGCTACCTCCACACCGGCATCGAGAAGAACCTCGAATTCCGGAACTGGACGCAGGGCACCACCTTCGTCACGCGCATGGACTACCTGACGCCGTTCTTCAACGAGGCCGCGTACTGCCTCGGCGTCGAGAAGCTGCTCGGCATCGAGGACCAGATCCCCGACCGGGCCACCGTCCTGCGCGTCCTGCTGATGGAGCTCAACCGGATCTCCTCCCACCTGGTGTGCATCGCCACCGGCGGCATGGAGCTCGGCGCCACCACGATCATGATCTACGGCTTCCGCGACCGTGAACTCGTGCTCGATCTCTTCGAGCTGATCACCGGTCTCCGGATGAACCACGCGTTCATCCGGCCCGGCGGACTCGCCCAGGACCTGCCCCGGGCGCGGTCGACCAGCTGCGCGAGTTCATCAGGACCATGAAGAAGAACCTGCCGGAGTACGACAAGCTCGCCACCGGCAACCCCATCTTCAAGGCCCGCATGCAGGACGTCGGCTACCTCGACCTGGCCGGCTGCGTGGCGCTCGGCGCCACCGGCCCCGTCCTGCGCTCCGCCGGACTCCCGCACGACCTGCGCAAGAGCGACCCGTACTGCGGGTACGAGACCTACGAGTTCGACGTGCCCACCGCGGACACCTGCGACTCCTACGGCCGCTTCCTCATCCGGCTTGAGGAGATGCGCCAGTCGCTGCGGATCATCGAGCAGTGCCTGGACCGGCTGGAGCCGGGACCGGTCATGGTCGCCGACAAGAAGATCGCCTGGCCCGCGCAGCTCGCGCTCGGCCCGGACGGCCTCGGCAACTCGCTCGACCACATCAGGAAGATCATGGGCACCTCCATGGAGGCCCTGATCCACCACTTCAAGCTGGTGACCGAGGGCTTCAGGGTCCCGGCGGGACAGACGTACACCGCGATCGAGTCGCCCAAGGGCGAACTGGGCGCGCACGTCGTCTCGGACGGCGGCACCCGGCCCTACCGGGTCCACTTCCGTGACCCGTCCTTCACCAACCTCCAGGCCATGGCGGCGATGTGCGAGGGCGGCCAGGTCGCCGACGTCATCGTCGCCGTCGCGTCCATCGACCCCGTGATGGGAGGCGTCGACCGGTGACCGGAATCAACCAAGAGGTCAGTCTGGGGATGCCGCAGCTCCCCGCCCCCGGCTACCCGGCCGAGGTGCGCGCCCGGCTCGAAGCGGACGCGAAGGAGGTGATCGCCCGCTACCCCGGCAGCCGCTCCGCGCTGCTGCCGCTGCTCCACCTCGTGCAGTCCGAGGAGGGGTACGTCTCCCGTACGGGCATGGCCTTCTGCGCCGAACTGCTCGACCTCACCACCGCCGAGGTGAACGCGGTCGCGACCTTCTACACGATGTACCGGCGCCGGCCGAGCGGTGACTACCAGGTCGGTGTCTGCACCAACACCCTGTGCGCGGTCATGGGCGGCGACGCCATCTTCGACCGGCTCAAGGACCACCTGGGCGTCGGCAACGACGAGACGACCGAGGACGGCAAGGTCACGCTCCAGCACATCGAGTGCAACGCGGCCTGCGACTTCGCCCCCGTCGTGATGGTGAACTGGGAGTTCTTCGACAACCAGACGCCCGAGAGCGCGACGGAGCTCGTCGACGACCTCATCGCGGGCCGGACGGTGGAGCCCACCCGCGGCGCCCCGCTCTGCACGTACAAGGACACGGCCCGCATCCTGGCCGGCTTCCCCGACGAGCGCCCCGGCGCCGTCGAGGCCACCGGCGGGGCGGGCCCCGCCTCGCTGATCGGGCTGAAGCTCGCCAAGGGTGAGGTCCCGCACGCGCGCGTGGTCGCCCCGCGAGGCGAGTCCCCCCGGGACGAACCGCACAAGGGCGCCGAGCACCTCAGCTCCCACGACGCGCCGGAGAAGACCTCGGCATCCGACCCGGACCATCCGTCCGGTCCTGTCGCCGAGGAGGGGAAGTGATGACGTTGGCCGCCGAGCTCGACAAGAACGGGACCAGCCCCGACAAGCTGCTTGCGCCGGTCCTGTCCGCCTTCTGGGACGAGCCGGAGTCCTGGACGCTGGAGACCTACCGGCGCCACGACGGCTACGAGGGCCTGCGCAAGGCCCTCGCCATGTCGCCGGACGACCTCATCGCGTACGTCAAGGACTCCGGTCTGCGCGGACGCGGGGGCGCCGGCTTCCCCACCGGGATGAAGTGGCAGTTCATCCCGCAGGGCGACGGCAAGCCGCACTACCTGGTCGTCAACGCCGACGAGTCGGAGCCCGGGACCTGCAAGGACATCCCGCTCCTCTTCGCCAACCCGCACAGCCTCATCGAGGGCATGGTGATCGCCTGCTACGCGATCCGCTCCTCCCACGCCTTCATCTACCTGCGCGGCGAGGTCGTCCCCGTACTGCGGCGCCTGCACGAGGCGGTCCGAGAGGCGTACGAGGCCGGATACCTCGGCAAGAACATCCTGGCCTCCGGGCTCGACCTCGAACTCACCGTGCACGCGGGCGCGGGCGCCTACATCTGCGGTGAGGAGACGGCGCTGCTCGACTCGCTCGAAGGACGGCGCGGCCAGCCCCGGCTGCGCCCGCCCTTCCCCGCGGTCGCCGGTCTGTACGCCTGCCCCACCGTGGTGAACAACGTCGAGTCGATCGCGTCGGTTCCCGCGATCCTGCACCGGGGCAAGGACTGGTTCAGGTCGATGGGCAGCGAGAAGTCCCCGGGCTTCACGCTGTACTCGCTCAGCGGGCACGTCACGAGCCCCGGCCAGTACGAGGCCCCGCTCGGCATCACACTGCGCCAGCTCCTGGACATGAGCGGCGGTATGCGGGCCGGCCACCGTCTGAAGTTCTGGACGCCCGGCGGTTCCTCCACCCCGATGTTCACCGAGGAGCACCTCGACGTCCCGCTCGACTACGAGGGCGTCGGCGCCGCCGGTTCCATGCTCGGCACCAAGGCGCTCCAGTGCTTCGACGAGACCACCTGCGTGGTCAGGGCCGTCACCCGCTGGACCGAGTTCTACGCCCACGAGTCCTGCGGCAAGTGCACACCCTGCCGCGAAGGCACCTACTGGCTGGTCCAGCTGCTCCGCGACATCGAGGCGGGCAGGGGTCAGATGTCGGACCTGGACAAGCTCAACGACATCGCCGACAACATCAACGGCAAGTCCTTCTGCGCCCTCGGCGACGGTGCCGCCTCGCCGATCTTCTCCTCGCTGAAGTACTTCCGCGAGGAGTACGAGCAGCACATCACGGGCCAGGGCTGCCCCTTCGATCCCGCCAAGTCGACCGTCTGGGCCGACGACAAGAACGCTCACCGGGGGGTGAACGCATGACAGTCACCACGAGTGCGCCCTCCGGGGGCGGCGAGGCGGCGGTCCCGCCCGAGGACCTCGTCACGCTGACCATCGACGGCATCGACATCAGCGTGCCCAAGGGCACCCTGGTCATCCGGGCCGCCGAACTCCTCGGCATCGAGATCCCGCGCTTCTGCGACCACCCGCTCCTGGACCCCGTGGGCGCCTGCCGCCAGTGCATCGTCGAGGTCGAGGGCCAGCGCAAGCCGATGGCGTCCTGCACGATCACGTGCACCGACGGCATGGTCGTGAAGTCGCAGCTCACCTCGCCGGTCGCGGAGAAGGCCCAGAAGGGTGTGATGGAGCTGCTGCTCATCAACCACCCGCTGGACTGCCCCGTCTGCGACAAGGGCGGCGAGTGCCCCCTGCAGAACCAGGCGATGTCGCACGGCGACACCGACTCCCGGTTCGACGGCAAGAAGCGCACGTTCGAGAAGCCCGTCCCGATCTCCCCCAGGTGCTGCTGGACCGTGAGCGGTGCGTGCTCTGCGCGCGCTGCACCCGGTTCTCCAACCAGGTGGCGGGCGACCCGATGATCGAGCTGCTCGAGCGCGGCGCCCTCCAGCAGGTCGGTACGGGGCAGGGCGACCCCTTCGAGTCGTACTTCTCAGGCAACACCATCCAGATCTGCCCGGTCGGGGCGCTGACCTCGGCGGCGTACCGGTTCCGCTCCCGCCCCTTCGACCTGGTGTCCTCGCCCTCGGTGTGCGAGCACTGCGCGGGCGGCTGCGCGACCCGCACCGACCACCGGCGCGGCAAGGTCATGCGGCGCCTGGCCGCCAACGACCCCGAGGTCAACGAGGAGTGGCTCTGCGACAAGGGCCGCTTCGGCTTCCGGTACGCCCAGCAGCGCGACCGGCTCACCACGCCGCTCGTACGCAACGCGGACGGCGTGCTGGAACCGGCGAGCTGGCCCGAGGCACTGGAGACGGCGGCCCGCGGGCTCGCCGCCGCCCGGGGCAGTACCGGTGTCCTCACCGGCGGCCGGCTGACCGTCGAGGACGCGTACGCGTACAGCAAGTTCGCGCGGGTCGCCCTCGACACGAACGACATCGACTTCCGGGCCCGCGTCCACAGCAGCGAGGAGGCCGGCTTCCTCGCCGCCCGGGTGGCCGGGCGCGGCCGTGACCTGGACGGCGGCGGTGTCACGTACACCTCGCTGGAGAAGGCCCCGGCCGTCCTGCTCGTCGGTTTCGAGTCCGAGGAGGAGGCGCCCGGCGTCTTCCTGCGGCTGCGCAAGGCCAACCGGAAGCACGGGCAGCGCAGCTTCGCCCTCGCCTCGCACGCGACGCGCGGTCTCACCAAGGCGGGCGGCACTCTGCTTCCCGCCGCGCCCGGCACCGAGACCGAGTGGCTGGACGCGCTCGCGGGCGGTGTCGGCCTCGACGCTGAGGGAACCTCCGCGGCAGAGGCGCTGCGCGGCCCCGGCTCGGTGATCGTCGTCGGCGAGCGTCTTGCCGGAGTGCCGGGCGCGCTGAGCGCGGTCGTGCGGACGGCCGCCGCCACCGGCGCCACGCTGGTGTGGATTCCGCGGCGGGCCGGCGAGCGGGGCGCGGTGGAGGCGGGCGCACTGCCTTCGCTGCTGCCCGGCGGACGCCCGGCGACCGACCCGCGGGCCAGGGAGGAGGTGGCGTCCCTCTGGGGCGTCGCCGCACTGCCCGCCCGCTACGGCCGCGACACCGGCCAGATCGTCGAGGCCGCGGCCACCGGCGAGCTGGGCGCGCTGCTCGTGGCCGGTGTGGAGACCGTGGACCTGCCGGACCCGGCCCGGGCGCTCGAGGCGCTGGACCGGGTCGGTTTCCTGGTCTCGCTGGAGCTGCGGCCCAGTGACGTCACCCGGCGGGCCGATGTGGTGTTCCCGGTCGCCGCGGTCGCCGAGAAGTCCGGCACCTTCCTCAACTGGGAGGGCCGGGCCCGGATGTTCGAGGCGGCGCTGAAGCCCGAGCAGATGACGCGGACGCTCGCCCCGAGCGACGCCCGGGTGCTGCACATGCTGGCCGACGCGCTGGACGTGCACCTGGCACTGCCGGACCTGAGGGCGGCCCGGCGCGAGCTGGACCGGCTCGGCGGCCGGCAGGGCGGATTCGCGGACGACCCGCGCGAACCGAGCCGCCCGCTGCCCAGGCCCGGCGACGGCGAGGCGGTCCTCGCGGGCCACCGGATGCTGCTCGACCTGGGCCGCCTCCAGGAGGGCGACGAGGCGCTGGCCGGCACCCGGCACGCGGCCGTGGCCCGGCTGTCGGCGGCCACCGCGGCGGAGACCGGAGTGAAGGACGGCGACCTGCTGGCCGTCACAGGACCCACCGGCACGGTCGTCTTCCCGCTGGCCGTCACCGTCATGCCCGACCGGGTGGTCTGGGTGCCGCTGAACTCCGCGGGAAGGGGCGTCCCCGCCGACACGGGCGCGGAACCCGGCGGCCTCGTCCGGATCGGCCCCGCCGCCGTACTCCCCGCTGACTCACCGGAGGTGCGAGCGTGACCGGCCTCGCTCAACTCGCCGCCGCACCGCAGGGCGTGGTGCTCGCCGCCGAGGATCTCTCGATGTTCGGCACCGACCCCTGGTGGCTCGTCGCCGTCAAGGCGGTCTTCTGCTTCGCGTTCCTGATGCTGACCGTGCTCTTCTCCATCGTGTGGGAGCGCAAGGTCGTCGCGTGGATGCAGCTGCGCATCGGACCCAACCGGCACGGCCCCTGGGGCATGCTCCAGTCCCTCGCCGACGGCATGAAGCTCATGCTGAAGGAAGACGTCATCGTCAAGCGGGCGGACAAGGTCGTCTACGTCCTGGCGCCGGTCATCGCCGCCATCCCCGCGTTCATGGCGATCGCGGTGATCCCGTTCGGCCCCGCGGGCAACGAGGTGTCGATCTTCGGGCACCGCACGGCGATGCAGCTGACCGACCTGCCGATCGCGATGCTGTACATCCTCGCGGTGGCCTCGGTCGGCATCTACGGCATCGTGCTGGCGGGCTGGTCCTCCGGATCGACGTACCCGCTGCTGGGCGGATTGCGCTCCTGCGCCCAGATGATCAGCTACGAGATCGCGATGGGCGCCGCGTTCGCCTCGGTGTTCCTCTACTCCGGGTCGATGTCGACCTCGAAGATCGTGGAGGCGCAGGAGGACCGCTGGTTCATCATCCTGCTGCCGGTCTCCTTCATCATCTACGTCGTCACGATGGTCGGCGAGACCAACCGTGCCCCGTTCGACATGCCGGAGTCCGAGGGCGACCTCGTCGGCGGCTTCAACACCGAGTACTCGTCGATCAAGTTCGCGATGTTCATGCTCGCCGAGTACGTCAACATGGTCACCGTCTCCGCCGTCTCGGTGACCCTGTTCCTGGGCGGCTGGCGGGCTCCGTACCCGGTCAGCACCTTCTGGGAGGGCGCGAACCACGGCTGGTGGCCGATGCTCTGGTTCGTCCTCAAGGTCCAGCTGCTGCTGTTCTTCTTCATCTGGCTGCGCGGCACGCTGCCCCGCGTGCGCTACGACCAGCTGATGAAGCTCGGCTGGAAGGTCCTGATCCCGGTCTCGGTGGTCTGGCTGATGCTGGTCGCCACCGTCCGGGCGCTGCGCAACGAGGGCTACGACTTCTCGAAGATCGTCCTGTACGTCGCCGGAGCCGTGATCGCGATCCTGCTGATCTCCTTCGTCGTCGACATCTTCCGGGACCGCAAGGCCAAGGAGGCGGAGGCGGCGGCCGGACCCGAGCCCGCGTTCGACCCGATGGCGGGCGGTTTCCCGGTGCCGCCACTGCCCGGGCAGACCCTGCCGCCGGTGCCGCGGCGCCGGTCACGAAGCGAGCGCGAGCTCGTTGTCAGTGGCGGGCCGGATACTCACAGTGACGAGAGTGCGAGTGACGGAAAGGAGGCTGACGGTGTCTGAGTCATCAGAGCCCTCAGGGGAGAAGTTCCAGAATCCTGTGGCCGGCTTCGGCGTGACCTTCAAGGCCATGTTCAAGAAGCGGCTGACGGAGCAGTATCCGGAGACGCCCAAGGTGACGGCGCCGCGCTTCCACGGCCGGCACCAGCTGAACCGTCATCCGGACGGCCTGGAGAAGTGCGTCGGCTGCGAGCTGTGCGCCTGGGCCTGTCCGGCCGACGCGATCTACGTGGAGGGCGCGGACAACACCGAGGAGGAGCGCTACTCCCCGGGTGAGCGCTACGGCCGCGTCTACCAGATCAACTACGCGCGCTGCATCCTGTGCGGACTGTGCATCGAGGCGTGCCCCACCCGGGCGCTGACGATGACGAACGAGTTCGAGCTCGCCAACACCACCCGCGAGAGCCTCATCTACACCAAGGACGAGCTGCTCGCCGGACTGGACGAGGGCATGGTCGACAGTCCGCACGCGATCTTCCCCGGCATGGACGAACAGGACTACTACCGGGGCCTGGTGACCGGTGCGGCGCCGGGTACGGAGCGCCAGAGCGCGCTCTCCAAGGGCGAGGGCCGCGAGTCCGCGGTGGACGAGGGGGTGGACGCATGACCGGCCTGGCCGCGGCTGCCACCACCTCGACCGGCGAGGCCGTCCAGTTCTGGATCCTCGGCACGGTCGCCGTGATCGGCGCGCTCTCCACCGTCCTGCTGAAGCGGGCGGTGCACAGCGCGCTGTCACTCGCCGGGACCATGATCATCCTGGCGGTCTTCTACCTGGCGAACGGGGCGTACTTCCTCGGTGTCGTCCAGGTCGTCGTCTACACCGGCGCGATCATGATGCTGTTCCTCTTCGTGGTCATGCTCGTCGGCGTCACGGCGGCGGACTCCCTGAAGGAGACGCTCAAGGGCCAGCGCTGGCTGGCCCTCGGCTGCGGGCTCGGCTTCGGCATCCTGCTCGCCGCGGGCATCGGCAGTGCCTCGCTGAACAACTTCAACGGCCTCGGCGCGGCCAACGCGGCGCACGGGGGCAACGTCGAGGGGCTCGCCAACCTCATCTTCACCAAGTACGTCTTCGCCTTCGAGATCACCGGCGCCCTGCTGATCACGGCGACCGTCGGTGCGATGGTGCTCACGCACCGGGAGCGCACCGAACGGGCGAAGACGCAGCGGGAGATGTCCGAGGAGCGGGTGCGCAGCAGCCACCTCCCGCCGCTGCCCGCCCCGGGTGTCTACGCCCGGCACAACGCGGTGGACATCGCGGGCCTGCTCCCGGACGGCACCCCGTCCGAACTCACCGTCATGCAGACGCTGCGCAGGCGCGGCCAGATGCGGGACGTGTCGAACGAGGCACTGGCCGACCTCAAGGCGCTGGAACAGCGCTCGGAGGCGCGGCTGGGCCGTGACAACGACGAAGAGGAGGTCGCCAAGTGAACCCGGTCAACTACCTCTACCTCGCGGCCCTTTTGTTCACGATCGGCGCCTCCGGGGTGCTGGTCAGGCGTAACGCGATCGTGGTGTTCATGTGCGTGGAGCTGATGCTCAACGCCTGCAACCTCGCCCTCGTCACGTTCTCCCGGATGCACGGCAACCTCGACGGGCAGATCGTCGCCTTCTTCACGATGGTCGTCGCCGCCGCGGAGGTCGTGGTCGGCCTCGCGATCATCGTGTCGCTCTTCCGCTCCCGCCACTCGGCCTCGGTCGACGACGCCAGCCTGATGAAGCTGTAAGGGGTCTCAACCGTGGAGAACCTGATTGCGCTGCTGGTCGCGGCGCCCCTGCTCGGAGCGGCGGTGCTGCTGTGCGGCGGCCGCCGGCTCGACCGGGCCGGCCACTGGATCGGCACCCTGCTCGCCGCCGCCTCGTTCGTCGTCGGTGTCGTGCTCTTCAGCGCCATGCTGGGGTACGAGGCCGAGGCACGGACGATGCGCCAGCATCTGTTCAGCTGGATTCCGGTCGAGGGGTTCCAGGCCGACATCGCCTTCCAGCTCGACCAGCTGTCGATGACGTTCGTCCTGCTGATCACCGGTGTGGGCACGCTGATCCACATCTACTCGATCGGCTACATGGAGCACGACGAACGCCGTCGCCGCTTCTTCGGCTATCTGAACCTGTTCCTCGCGGCGATGCTCCTGCTGGTCATCGCCGACAACTACCTCCTGCTGTACGTCGGGTGGGAGGGCGTCGGTCTGGCGTCGTACCTGCTCATCGGCTTCTGGCAGCACAAGCCCAGCGCGGCGACCGCGGCCAAGAAGGCGTTCCTGGTCAACCGCGTCGGCGACATGGGCCTGTCGGTCGCGATCATGCTGATGTTCACCACCTTCGGCACCTTCGCCTTCGGTCCGGTGCTCTCGGCGACGGGCGAGACGAGCGAGGGCAAGCTGACGGCGATCGGCCTGATGCTTCTCCTGGCGGCCTGCGGCAAGTCGGCCCAGGTGCCGCTGCAGTCCTGGCTCGGGGACGCGATGGAGGGCCCGACCCCGGTCTCCGCCCTCATCCACGCCGCCACCATGGTCACCGCGGGCGTCTACCTGATCGTCAGGTCCGGCGCGATCTTCGACGCCGCCCCGGACGCCCAGCTGGCCGTGGTCGTCGTCGGCGCGGTCACGCTCCTGTTCGGTGCGATCGTCGGTTGCGCCAAGGACGACATCAAGAAGGCACTCGCCGGGTCGACGATGTCGCAGATCGGCTACATGATCCTCGCCGCGGGCCTCGGCCCCATCGGCTACGTCTTCGCGATCATGCACCTGGTGACGCACGGCTTCTTCAAGGCCGGGCTCTTCCTCGGTGCCGGTTCGGTCATGCACGGCATGAACGACGAGGTCGACATGCGGAAGTACGGCGGCCTGCGGAAGTACATGCCGGTCACCTTCGTCACCTTCGGTCTCGGCTACCTCGCGATCATCGGCTTCCCCGGCCTCTCCGGCTTCTTCTCCAAGGACAAGATCATCGAGGCCGCCTTCGCCAAGGGCGGCACCGAGGGCTGGATCCTCGGCTCGGTCGCCCTGCTGGGCGCGGGGATCACCGCGTTCTACATGACGCGCGTGATGCTGATGACCTTCTTCGGCGAGAAGCGCTGGCAGCCGGACGCCGAGGGCCGCGAGCCGCACCCGCACGAGTCCCCGAAGTCGATGACCATCCCCATGATCGTCCTGGCCTTCGGCTCGGTGTTCGCGGGCGGGTTCTTCGCCATCGGTGACCGCTTCACGCACTGGCTCGAGCCGGTCACCCGGTACGACCACGGGCACGCCCCGGTCAGCGCGGCCACCGTCACCGGCGCCACCATGGTGGTGCTGCTCGCCGGAGCCGCACTCGCCTGGGCGATGTACGGGCGCCGGCCGATCCCGGTGGTGGCCCCGCGCGGCTCGCTGCTCACCCGGGCAGCCCGCCGCGATCTCCTCCAGGACGACTTCAACCACGTGGTCCTGGTCCGGGGCGGCGAGCACCTCACCCGCTCGCTGGTCTACGTCGACCACAGTCTGGTCGACGGCGTCGTCAACGGTACGGCCGCTTCGTTCGGCGGGCTCTCCGGCCGGCTGCGCAAGCTGCAGAACGGCTACGCCCGCACCTACGCGGTCTCGATGTTCGGCGGTACGGCGGTTCTCATCGCCGCGACCCTGCTGATGAGGGCGGTCTGATCACATGTCCTTTCCCCTCCTGACAGCGACGGCGGCGCTTCCGGCGATCGGAGCGATCGCCACCGCCGCCGTCCCGGCCGCGCGGCGCACGGCCGCCAAATGGCTGGCCCTGCTGTTCTCGCTCGCCACCCTGGTCCTGGCGGGCCTCGTGTTCGTCCGCTTCGAGCCCGGCGGCGACCGCTACCAGCTCACCGAGTCGCACGCCTGGATCGCGGAGTTCGGGGTGCGCTACGAGCTGGGTGTGGACGGCATCGGGGTGGCGCTCCTCGCGCTCACCGCGCTGCTGATCCCCTTCGTCATCCTGGCCGGCTGGCACGACGCCGACCCCCTGGAGACGAAGTCCTCCCGCTGGCGCCCCACCCAGGGCTTCTTCGCCCTGATCCTGATGGTCGAGGCGATGGTGATCCTCTCCTTCGAGGCCACCGACGTCTTCCTCTTCTACATCCTGTTCGAAGCCATGCTCATCCCGATGTACTTCCTCATCGGCGGCTTCGGGGACCGGGCCCACTCCGGCAGCGACGAGAACGCCGCGGCGCAGCGTTCGTACGCCGCGGTGAAGTTCCTCCTCTACAACCTGGCCGGCGGGCTCATCATGCTGGCCGCGGTCATCGGTCTGTACGTGGTCGCGGGGAGCTTCTCGCTCGCCGAGATCGCCGAGGCCCGGGCCAACGGTTCGCTGGAGATGGCGACCGGGACCGAGCGGTGGCTGTTCCTCGGGTTCTTCTTCGCCTTCGCGATCAAGGCCCCGCTGTGGCCGCTGCACACCTGGCTGCCCAACGCCATGGGCGAGGCGACGGCGCCGGTCGCCGTGCTGATCACCGCGATCGTCGACAAGGTCGGCACCTTCGCGATGCTCCGCTTCTGCCTCCAGCTGTTCCCGGAGGCCAGCAAGTGGGCGACCCCGGTGATCATCGTGCTGGCGCTGATCTCCATCGTGTACGGGGCGCTGCTCGCGGTCGGCCAGCGGGACATCAAGAGGCTGATCGCGTACGCCTCGATCTCGCACTTCGGCTTCATCGTCCTCGGCATCTTCGCGATGACGAGCCAGGGCCAGTCCGGGGCCACGCTCTACATGGTCAACCACGGGATCTCGACGGCCGCGCTGATGCTGGTCGCCGGATTCCTGATCACGCGGCGCGGCTCCCGGCTCATCGCCGACTACGGCGGGGTGCAGAAGGTGGCACCGGTCCTGGCCGGGACCTTCCTGATCGGTGGTCTGGCCACCCTCTCGCTGCCGGGACTCGCCCCGTTCGTCAGTGAGTTCCTGGTGCTGGTCGGCACGTTCAGCGTGTATCCGGCGGCGGGCGTCATCGCCACCTCCGGCATCGTGCTGGCCGCGCTCTACGTACTCGTCCTCTACCAGCGGACGATGACCGGACCGGTCAAGGCCGAGGTCCGGGGCATGCCCGACCTCAGGGTCCGGGAGCTGGCGGTCGCCCTTCCGCTGATCGCGGTACTGATCGGTCTCGGGGTGTACCCGAAGCCGCTGACCGAGGTCGTCAACCCCGCGGTCAAGCACACCATGCAGGACGTACAGAAGCAGGACCCCCAGCCCGAGGTGGAGGCCGCCAAGTGAGCGCAACAGCTGTCCACGGCCTGTGGACGACGATGGGCGGGGTGACATCGGCCGCTCCGGGCGACAGGTTCGCGGCGCCGACCATCGAATACGCCCAACTGGCGCCCGTCCTGATCGTCCTGGGCGCCGCAGTCCTCGGCGTGCTCGCGGAGGCGTTCGTCCCGCGCCGGGGCCGGTACTACACGCAGGTGTTCCTGACCGTCGTCGCGCTCGCCGCCGCGTTCGCCGCCGTCGTCGCCCTGGCGGCCGGCGGGTACGGCACGACCAAGGCCCGTATCGCGGCGATGGGCGCCATCGCCGTGGACGGCCCCGCGCTGTTCCTGCAAGGCACCATCCTCCTGGTCTCCATGGTCGCCGTCTTCACCTTCGCGGAACGGCGCCTTGACCCGGAGGCCCACGGGAACCGCGTCGACTCCTTCGTCGCCCAGGCCGGCGCCGTGCCGGGCAGCGACGGCGAGAAGGCCGCGGTCCGGGCCGGGTTCACCACGACCGAGGTCTTCCCGCTGGTGCTCTTCGCCATCGCGGGGATGCTGGTCTTCCCGGCCGCCAACGATCTGCTGACGCTCTTCATCGCGCTGGAGGTCTTCTCCCTGCCGCTCTACCTCCTGTGCGCCGTCGCCCGCCGCAAGCGGCTGATGTCGCAGGAGGCCGCGGTGAAGTACTTCCTGCTCGGCGCCTTCTCCTCGGCGTTCCTGCTCTTCGGGATCGCCCTGCTCTACGGGTACGCGGGCTCCGTCTCGTACGCCACCATCGCCAACGTCGTGAACGGCTCCGTCCAGGGCATCGACCCGGCGCTCGCCGACACCATGGGCAACGACGCGCTGCTGCTCATCGGCGGCGCGATGATCGTGACCGGCCTGCTGTTCAAGGTCGGTGCCGTCCCGTTCCACATGTGGACGCCGGACGTCTACCAGGGCGCTCCGACCCCGGTCACCGGGTTCATGGCGGCGGCCACCAAGGTCGCCGCGTTCGGCGCCCTGCTGCGCCTGCTGTACGTGGTGCTGCCGGGCCTCGCCTGGGACTGGCGCCCGGTCATGTGGGCGGTCGCCGTCGTCACGATGCTGGGCGGCGCGATCGTCGCCATCACCCAGACCGACATCAAGCGACTGCTCGCCTACTCCTCCATCGCGCACGCGGGCTTCATCCTCGCGGGCGTCATCGCCACCACCCCCGAGGGCATCTCCTCGGTCCTCTTCTACCTGGTGGCGTACTCCTTCGTGACCGTCGGCGCCTTCGCCGTCGTCACGCTGGTGCGGGACGCGGGAGGCGAGGCGACGCACCTGTCGAAGTGGGCCGGGCTCGGCCGCCGCTCGCCGCTGGTCGCCGCGGTCTTCGCGGTGTTCCTGCTCGCCTTCGCCGGTATCCCGCTCACCTCCGGCTTCACCGGCAAGTTCGCCGTGTTCAAGGCGGCGGCGGAGGGCGGCGCGGCCGGCCTGGTCGTGGTCGGCGTGATCTCCTCGGCCATCGCCGCGTTCTTCTACATCCGGGTCATCGTCCTGATGTTCTTCAGCGAGCCGAAGGCGGACGGCCCCACGGTCGCCGTCCCGTCCCCGCTGACGATGACGACGATCGCCGTCGGGGTGGCCGTGACCCTGGTGCTGGGCCTGGCCCCGCAGTACTTCCTGGACCTGGCGAGCCAGGCCGGGGTGTTCGTGCGGTAACAGGGGAGGCACTCACCGTCCCGGACGCCGGACGGGCTCGACCACGAGCCCGTCCGGCGTTGTCGTAGGCGCCGCCTATCGTGGTGGGGGACGGGACAGGCCGGACGGGTCGGACCACGGGGGACAGTGCGGATGAGCGGGACGGGCGTGACCATGAGTGTGGCCGAGAGCGAAGCGCGGCAGACGCTTCACCGGGTGTTCGGGTACGAGGCGTTCCGCGGCGAGCAGGGCGCCGTCATCGACCACGTGGTGGCGGGCGGCGACGCCGTCGTGCTCATGCCTACCGGCGGCGGCAAGTCCCTCTGCTACCAGATCCCGGCCCTGGTCAGGCCCGGCACCGGCATCGTGGTCTCGCCGCTCATCGCCCTCATGCAGGACCAGGTCGACGCCCTGCGGGCGCTCGGCGTGCGGGCCGGCTTCGTCAACTCCACGCAGGACTTCGACGAGCGCCGCGCGATGGAGTCGCAGTTCCTCGCGGGCGAGCTCGATCTGCTCTACCTCGCCCCCGAGCGGCTGCGCCTGGACTCCACCCTCGCGCTGCTCGCCCGCGGTGAGATCTCCGTCTTCGCCATCGACGAGGCGCACTGCGTGGCCCAGTGGGGCCACGACTTCCGGCCCGACTACCTCGCCCTGTCCGTGCTGGGCGAGCGCTGGCCCGACGTACCGCGCATCGCGCTCACCGCGACCGCGACGGACGCCACCCACCAGGAGATCACCCAACGCCTGGGAATGCCGGACGCCAGACACTTCGTGGCCAGCTTCGACCGGCCCAACATCCAGTACCGCGTCGTGCCCAAGGCCGACCCGAAGAAGCAGCTGCTCACCTTCCTCCAGGAGGAGCACGCGGGGGACGCGGGCATCGTCTACTGCCTCTCACGCAACTCCACCGAGAAGACCGCCGAGTACCTCTGCCGCAACGGCATCGAGGCCGTGCCCTACCACGCGGGTCTCGACGCCGGGACCCGCGCGCTGCACCAGTCGCGCTTCCTGCGCGAGGAGGGCCTGGTCGTCGTCGCTACCATCGCCTTCGGCATGGGCATCGACAAGCCCGACGTCCGGTTCGTCGCCCACCTCGACCTGCCCAAGTCGGTCGAGGGGTACTACCAGGAGACCGGCCGCGCCGGGCGGGACGGCGCCCCGTCCACGGCCTGGATGGCGTACGGGCTCCAGGACGTCGTCCAGCAGCGCAAGATGATCCAGGGTGGCGAGGGGAACGAGGCGTTCCGGCGTCGCGCCGCCTCCCACCTCGACTCGATGCTGGCGCTGTGCGAGACGGTCCAGTGCCGCCGCGCCCAGCTCCTGACGTACTTCGGCCAGGAGCCCGGAGCCAAGACCTGCGGCAACTGCGACACCTGCCTCACCCCGCCCGAGACCTGGGACGGCACGGTGGTCGCGCAGAAGCTGCTGTCCACGGTGGTGCGGCTGAAGCGGGAGCGCGGCCAGAAGTTCGGCGCGGGCCAGATCATCGACATCCTGCTCGGCCGGAAGACCGCCAAGACGATCCAGTTCGACCACGACCAGCTCTCGGTCTTCGGCATCGGCGCGGAGCTGGCCGAGGCCGAGTGGCGGGGAGTGGTGCGCCAGCTGCTGGCCCAGGGCCTTCTCGCCGTCGAGGGCGAGTACGGCACGCTGGTGCTGACCGAGGACAGCGCGTCCGTCCTCGGTCGTGAGCGTGAGGTCATGCTGCGCAAGGAGCCGAAGAAGCCGACCTCCCGGTCCTCGTCCGCCGCGAAGGGCGAGCGTAAGGGGAAGGCCGCAGTCGTCGACCTCCCGGAGCAGGCCGTCCCGGTCTTCGAGGCCCTGCGCGCCTGGCGCGGCGCCCAGGCCAAGGAGCTGGGCCTCCCGGCGTACGTCATCTTCCACGACGCGACCCTGCGGGAGATCGCCGCACTGCGCCCCGGCTCATCGGCCGAGCTGGGCGGGATCAGCGGCCTGGGCGAGAAGAAGCTCGCCACGTACGGAGAAGGGGTGCTGGAGGTACTCGCGACGTTCGGCGAGGCGGAAGCGGTTGAGGCCGGGCCCGCGTCCGGGCAGGCCGCGGTCGCCGACGCGGGCGCGCGGGAGCCGGAGCAGTCGGCGGCGCGGGCGGCCGGCGAACCGGTCGCCGCACGACCGGCCCGTGTCGCGTCCCCGGATTCCGGGTTCGACTGGGACGAGGAACCGCCCGAGTACGAGTGAGCCCTCGCCCCGGGCGGAGGGCCTACTGAGAGTCCGCCGCCCGGCCGCGCGGGGTGATCGCGGTGAGATCGAGGTCCACCGGGCATCGGTGGCCGGTTCCAGCCCCAGCGTATCGGCCGAAACCCGTCCGGAACCGCGTGACGGGTGAACCCATCGGGTGGCGTTGACGGCCGCGCTCCGTCGAAGGGGCGCGGCCGTCAGCGGACAGCTGTCATGCGGACGGAACGATCCGTCCCGTGACCTCGCCGAGGCCCACGCGGGTGCCGTGCGGGCCCGGGGCCCACGCGGTGAGGGTGACCGTGTCGCCGTCCTCCAGGAAGGTCCGCTTGCCGTCCGGGAGGTCCAGCGGGTCGCGGCCGTTCCAGGTGAGCTCCAGGAGGGAGCCGCGCTGGGCCGGTTCGGCGCCGCTGACGGTGCCGGAGCCGTACAGGTCGCCGGTACGCAGCGAGGCGCCGTTCACCGTCATCTGCGCGAGCTGCTGGGCCGCGGTCCAGTACATGGACGCGAACGGCGGCTCGGAGACGAGATGGCCGTTGACCGTGACCGAGATCCGCAGATCGATGCCGCCGTGCTCCTCCTCGCCCGCGTCGTCCAGGTAGGGGAGCAGCGGGAGGTCACGGGCGGGCGGCGGCGTGCGGGCCGCGTCCAGGGCCTCCAGCGGTGTCACCCACGCCGAGACGGACGTGGCGAAGGACTTGCCGAGGAAGGGGCCGAGCGGCACGTACTCCCACGCCTGGATGTCACGCGCCGACCAGTCGTTGAGCAGGCAGAGGCCGAAGACGTGCTCGCGGAAGTCGGCGAGCGGCACGGAGGTGCCCTGCTCCGAGGGAACGCCCACCACGAAGCCGACCTCGGCCTCGATGTCCAGCTTCACGGACGGGCCGAAGACGGGTGCCGGGTCCGAAGGGGCCTTGCGCTGGCCCGAGGGGCGCACCACGTCCGTGCCCGAGACGACGACCGTGCCGGCCCGCCCGTGGTAACCGATGGGCAGGTGCTTCCAGTTGGGGGTCAGCGCGTCGCCGTCCGGCCGGAAGATCCTGCCGACGTTGGTGGCGTGGTGCTCGCTGGCGTAGAAGTCGACGTAGTCCGCGACCTCGTACGGCAGGTGGAGCGTCACGGCGTCCAGCGGGTGCAGCAGGGGCTCGACGTCCGCGCGGTGCGCCGGGACCGTCACCCATGCCGTCAGCGCGCGCCGCACGTCGCGCCAGGCGGTGCGGCCGGCGGCGAGCAGCGGCATCAGGCTCGGCTGGGCGAGCAGTTGGGCGTAGGGGGAGCCGAGCGCGCGGGCCGCGGCCCCGGCGTCCAGCACGTGGTCGCCGATGCGGACACCGACCCTGCGGTGGCCGGTGTGGTCGGGGGTGGAGAACACACCGTACGGAAGGTTGTGCGGACCGAAGGGGTCGCCCTCGGCCAGATCGAGCGGGCTGCTCTGCTCGGGCATGTGTTGCCGCCTCGCTTTCCAGGTCACTTGGGGGACACGTTACGTCGGTGTCCCTACCCAGTGGGAGTGTCTCAACTGTGCTGAATGCCCGGAAAGTTAGGCGGAGTCCCCGGGGAGCCGGGGGACCCCGTGGCCCGATGGGCCCGGATCGGCCCGCCGTGCGCGGAATGCGCTTCTCCCGGGTACGGCGAGGGTCGCCCCGGCGGCCGAGTAGCCCCGGTGCCGACGCGCGTGCTCACCGGGCCGGCCGTCGCCGACGTGGACCAGGCAGGCCAGGCAGACCGGGCAGACCGGGGCGCCGTCCCGCGTCGGCGAAGAAGCAGGAAGAACAGGAAGAAGAGGACGGGGATCGTGCGCGTGCCCGGGAAGGGGAAGCGTTCCCGGACCTCCGGACCCGACCGGGTCATCGGTCCCCTCGGCCGCGAGAAGGCGCGGTCGTCGCCGGGCGGCGGCCGGGCCGGCTCCGTGTCGCTCACGGTGGGGGACAAAGGGGCAACTCCTGATCGTATGAGCTGATCCCGAACATACCGGCGGTCGCGGGAAGGCGCCCACGGTGATCCAAAGGCGACCGGATACGCTGAGTTGAGTGAAGACAGCGACACATCGACATTCCGTGTGATCGTCATCAGACAGGAGATCCCCTCGTGACCGTCGTCGGGCCGTTCGGACTGTGCGTGCGGGACCAGGCTCTTGAGGCCGATGTCCAGGCAGGTTTGTCCGCTGTCGAGGCGGGACTGCTGGAGGCCACCAAGAGTGAGGTGCCCTTCATCACGGAGGCCGCGCAGCACCTGATCCGTGCAGGCGGCAAGCGTTTCCGCCCGCTGCTGGTGATGCTCGCCTCCCAGTTCGGTGACCCCGACGCCCCCGGGATCGTGCCCTCGGCCGTGGTCGTCGAGCTGACGCACCTGGCGACGCTGTACCACGACGACGTGATGGACGAGGCCGACGTACGGCGTGGAGTCGACAGCGCCAACACCCGCTGGGGCAACTCGGTCGCCGTCCTGACCGGTGACTTCCTCTTCGCCCGCGCCTCGCACATCCTGGCCGACCTCGGCCCGGATGCCGTACGCATCCAGGCGGAGGCGTTCGAGCGCCTGGTCACCGGGCAGATCCTGGAGACCGCCGGCCCGCGCGACGGCCGCGACCCGGTGGGCCACTACCTCGACGTCATCGCGGGCAAGACCGGCTCGCTGATCGCCGTCTCCGGCCGGTTCGGCGCGATGATGTCCGGCGCCGACCCTTCGGTGGTCGACATCCTCACCCAGTACGGGGAGCGGCTCGGTGTCGCCTTCCAGCTCGCCGACGACGTACTGGACATCGCGTCCGACTCCCACGAGTCCGGCAAGACGCCCGGCACCGACCTGCGCGAGGGCATCCCGACCCTTCCCGTCCTGCTGTTGCGGGCGCAGGCCGAGGCGGAGGGCAAGCCGGACGACCTGGAGCTCGTGGAGCTCCTGGACGGCGACCTGAGCGACGACACCCGACTGGCGGAGGCGCTGCGCCGGCTGCGCGCCCACCCGGCACTGGACCAGGCGCGACGGGACACCGTCCGCTGTGCGCAGGAGGCGCGGGCCGCGCTGGCGCCGCTGCCCGCGTGCTACGCGAAGGCCGCGCTCGAAGAGCTCTGCGACGCCGTGGTGCACCGGGCGGGCTGAACGCCCACCAGGTTTCGTCCCGCGCCCCGCACGGCAACCCTTACTGGAAGGGCGACCCCGGGCGGCCCGGTGTCATACCGGAGCAGTACGTGGAGTTGATCCCGCGGGCTGACGCTTGTGGCCGCCCGGTTTGGTCAGATGGAGAACAACCACTCCTGACCCCATCGGGTGAGCAGGGCGGCAGGGAGTGGCTCAGTCGGGATGGAAGCCGCCGACCACGGAGGTAGGGCACACATGGCACCGAACGACAGCGCGGAGACCACCGGCGGGACCACGGGCACGGTCGTGGGCCGCCGCAGGGCAGCCCGCTACATCGTCCCCGTCGCGGTCGCGGGGGTGGCCGCCGCGACGATCGGACTCGTCCCGGCGCTGGCGGACTCCGGCGACCCGGAGCTGCCGAAGATCAGCGCTCAGGAACTCATCGAGAAGATCGCCGCCTCGGACCAGCAGCAGCTGTCCGGCACGATGAAGGTCACCGCCGACCTCGGCCTGCCGTCGCTCGGCGGCCTCGCGGGCTCCTTCGCCCCCGGCGGGGCAAGGGCGGCGACGGTTCCGCCGACCCGCAGGCCAAGCTGCTGGAGCTCGCCTCCGGCACGCACACGCTGCGGCTGGCGGCCGACGGTCCCGGCAAGCAGCGCCTGTCCATCCTCGGGGACGCCGCGGAGTACAGCCTGATCCACAACGAGGGCGAGGTCTGGGCGTACGACAGCGGGTCCGAGGAGGCGTACCACGCCGAGGCGGACGAGGCAGGCACGGGGACAAGGAGCACAAGGCGCCGAAGGGCATGCCCGCGACGCCCAAGGAGCTGGCCGGGGAGGCGCTCGCCGCCGCCGGTGACACCACGTCGGTCACGGTCGACGGCACGGTGCAGGTGGCCGGGCGCGACGCGTACAAGCTGCTGATCAAGCCGGAGCAGTCCGGTTCGACGATCGGCTCGGTCACGATCGCGGTCGACGCGGAGAACGGCGTGCCGCTGAAGTTCACCCTGGCCCCGAGCAGCGGCGGCAAGGCCGTGATCGACGCCGGGTTCACCAAGGTCGACTTCGGGAAGCCGGACGCCTCCCTGTTCTCCTTCACCCCGCCCAAGGGCGCGAAGGTGACCGAGGCCGATGAGCTGAAGGCGGCAGGCGAGAAGAACGGGAAGGCGGACGGGGCACCCGGGGAGCTCGCCGCACCGGAGGGCTTCCAGGGGCTCAACGTGATCGGTGAGGGCTGGACCTCCGTCGCCCGGATCGAGGTGCCAGGCGGCGCCGGGCTGCCCGCGCGGGGCGCCGAGGGCGTCCCGGCCGAGGCGCAGCAGTTCCTGGACGCGCTGGGCGACAAGGTCACCGGATCGTTCGGTTCGGGCACGGTCTTCGAGACCCGCCTGGTGAACGCGCTGATGACGGACGACGGCAAGGTGTACGTCGGCGCGGTGACGAAGGACACGCTGGTGCGCGCGGCCGACTCCGCGAAGTAGCCGCCTGATCGGAACCCGCCCCGTCGTACGCTCCGTACGGCGGGGCGGCTGCGTACGGGGGGACCGTCCGCGCGGCCCGGCGGGCGGCGTATGCGGCTTCCTGGGCCCCGATTGTTCCGGCCTGTCAGGAAGAGCGGGCGGGGAAGGTCCGTCCGTGCCGTCGGCCGGTCGAGCCGTCCCCGATCGGCTCGTCGCGGCACGACGGCACGAACGGTGCGAACAGCGGGAACGTAGCGACACGGCACGTTCCGTTTCCGCCTGGTTATTGTTCGACTTCTGGCGACACCCTGTCAACAAGTAATAACTCGCACCCGCCTATGCTCACCGAATGATCACATCGCCGAGTTCTCAGCGCCGGAGCGAGCGATCACGAAAGGCCACCCTCGAAGCTGCCCTCGACCTGTGCGCGGAGAAGGGGTACGCCCGCGTCACCGTCGAGGCCATCGCCGCCCGCGCGGGCGTGAGCAAGAAGACGATCTACCGCTGGTGGCCGTCGAAGGGCGCGGTGATGCTGGAGGCGTTCACCGAGGGCCTCGTCGTCGCCACCCCGTTCACCGACACCGGTGACATCGCCGCCGACCTGCGCACCCACATCGGTGCGGCGGTACGACTGCTGTCCACGTCGCCTTTCGGCCCCGCCTACGCCGGAATCCTCTCCGAGGTCCACCACGACGACGCCCTCGCCAGGGCGGTCAGGAACGACCTGGTCGAACCGCGCTTCGCGCTGGCGGTGGCGCGTCTGCGCGGCGCTCAGGAGCAGGGGAGATCCCGGCGGACGCGGATCTGCCGCTCGCCGCCGAGATGCTGTACGGCCCCGTCTACTACCGCCATGTGCTGCGCAAACCGCCGCAGGACGAGGCGGCGGTCGCCGCGCTCGTCTGTCACGTGCTCCGCTCCCTGGGAACGAGGCCGGCCTGAGCTCCGGCCCCACTCCCCGTGCGGGCAGGGCGCTGTGGACGGCCCAGGACGTGACGACGGCCGAGGGCACCGCCGGCGTCTGAGCAGCCGCGCGGTCTCAGCCCCGGCCGAACACCCGCTCCAGCACCTCGGCCACCCCGTCCTCCTCGTTCGACGACGTCACCTCGTCCGCCGCCGCCCTCAGTTCGGGATGTGCGTCGGCCATCGCCACCCCGTGCCCGGAGCGGAGGAACATGGGCAGGTCGTTGGGCATGTCACCGAAGGCGATCGTGCCGGCCGGGTCCAGCCCGAGCGCCTCGGCGGCGAGGGCGAGGCCGGTGCCCTTGTCGACACCGTACGGTGCCAGTTCGACGGTGCCGGGGCCCGCCATGGTGACGGTGGCCAGGTCACCGACGACCGCGCGGGCGGCGGCCGCCAGCGCGTCGTCGCCGAGCTCCGGGTGGCGCACCAGCACCTTGATGATCGGGCTCTCCCAGAGGGCGTCGCGGTTGCGTGCCCGTACGGCGGGCAGTGTCGGATGGGCCATCAGATAGCCGGGTTCGATGAGCGTCCGCCCGTCCACACCGTCCTGGTCCACGGCCGCGAAGACCGCCCCGACCTCCGCCTCGATCTTGCCCAGCGCGGTGTCGGCGAGCTCCCTGTCGAGGGTCACGGAGTTCAGCAGGCGGCCGGTCCCGGCGTCGTACAGCTGGGTTCCCTGCCCGCAGACGACCGGGCCCCGGGTGCCCAGCGCGGCGAGCAGCCCGCGTATGCCGGGCACCGGGCGGCCGGTGACGACGAGGTGCCGGGCGCCGGCGGCTGCGGCGAGGGCGAGTGCCGCGTGGGTGCGGGGGCTGACGAGGTCGCCCGGGCGCAGCAGGGTGCCGTCCAGGTCCGTGGCGACCAGAGTGAAGGGGGGTGCGGGTGGGGTGGGCATGAGGGCCACCCTATGGAGTGCGCGGAGCCCCGGTACGCCCGTTGTGGACCACGGACGGACCTTGGACCGCTCGGAGGCGGGTACTGCGACCCAGCCGGGCCTCACTGCACGCAGAACTCGTTGCCCTCCGGGTCGGTGAGCACCACCCAGGACCCGCCCTGTTCCTCGACGCTGCGCCGGACGCTCGCCCCGAGCCCCACCAGCCGCGCCACTTCCGCGTCCCGGCGGCCGGGGCCCGCGTGCAGGTCCAGATGGAGGCGGTTCTTCACCGTCTTGGGTTCGGGTACGCGCTGGAACAGCAGCCGCCGCCCGAGACCCGTGCCGGACTTCTCCTCGTACGGGTCGTCGGGGTGGCGCGCCGCCGCGAGGTCCCGCCAGGCGCGGCGCCCGTGCGCCTCGACCGTCATCTCCTCGGTCACGGCGCCGACGCCGAGCAGCTCCTCGACCAGGGGGCTGTTGTCCTCGACCAGGTATCCCAGGGCTTCGGCCCAGAAGCCTGCCTGGGCGTGCGGATCGGCTGCGTCGACGACGACTTTCCAGTCCAGGGTCATGGAAACTGTTCCTAGTGGTTACATGAGCGAGTCGGCAAGGGACACGCCGGAACTGCTGCTCCGGACGCGGGAGGGGCGCCCGTCCGCTTCGATCCGGGCGCCCTGTGCCTGGAGCTGCTGCCCACCGGCGGAATCGGGCGGTACGCGGTGTTCGAGGTCCTGCACGAGCCCGCCGACCTGGTCCGGTGGGCGGGGGAGTGCCGGCTGCCCGGCGGGCTCGTACCCACGGTGAGCGGGCCGGCCGCCGGCGCTGGTGCGCGATGGGGCGCTGCGGCAACCGCCACAAGGTCCGGGCCCACCGGGCCCGGCACGCGGAGACCGCCGGAGGGGACGCCTGACCCGGCGCAGGGGCCACGGAGTCACCGTAGGCGGAGGCGAAGAGGTGGGACATGCGGTGCTTCCCGGGTGGGCCGTCCGGGTCGGCTAAGTCGACATCGTACGTTCGGAGGGGACGGTCTCCCCAGGGGCGGGGGGAGGTACCGGCGCACCGGAACCGGCCGCCGCCACTTCGGCCAGCCGGACCGCCCGCGCCCGCGTCCGCCGCGCTGTCCGCAGCGCGTCCCAGGTCAGCAGTGTCAGAGCCAGCCACACCAGCGAGAAACCGGCCCAGCGCTCAGGCGGCATCGCCTCGTGGAAGTACAGGATTCCCAGCGCGAACTGGAAGACCGGCGCCAGATACTGCAGCAGCCCCAGCGTGGACAGCGGTACGCGGATGGCCGCCGCGCCGAAGCAGACCAGCGGCGCGGCCGTGACGATGCCCGTCGCGGCGAGCAGCACCCCGTGCCAGGGGCCCGTCGCGGTGAACGTCGCCTCGCCCGACGCCCCCAGCCACAGCAGGAACCCGAGCGCGGGCAGGAAGAGCACCGCGGTCTCGGCGGCCAGCGATTCCAGGCCGCCCATGTTGACCTTCTTCTTCACCAGGCCGTACGTGGCGAAGGAGAACGCCAGCGTGAGCGAGATCCAGGGCGGACGCCCGTACCCGATCGCCAGCACCAGCACCGCGGCGAAGCCGGTACCGACCGCGACCCACTGCACGGGCCGCAGCCGTTCGCCGAGGAGCAGGACCCCCATGGCGATGGTGACCAGCGGGTTGATGAAGTAGCCGAGCGAAGCCTCGACCACCTGGCCGCTGTTGACGGCCCAGATGTACAGGCCCCAGTTGACCGTGATCACGGCCGCGGCTATCGCGATCAGGCCGAGCTTGCGCGGCTGCCTCAGCAGTTCGCCGACCCAGGCCCAGCGGCGTACGAGCAGCAGGGCGACGGCGACCACACCCAGCGACCAGACCATCCGGTGGGCGAGGATCTCGACCGCCCCGGAGGGCTTCATCAGCGGCCAGAAGAGGGGGACCAGACCCCACATCCCGTATGCACCGATTCCGTACAGCAGTCCTGCCCGCTGTTCGTTCTTCCCCTCCACGGGTCCTCCCGGCTTCCTCGTCGGCAGAGCGGCCGACCTGACGAAGGTAACGCCGCCAGGGGTGTCGTGTCATGGCCGTTTCAGGTAAACGGTCGTGACACGGGCGGTGACCGCGCGGACACCCCCTAGGCTCTCGGCCCATGGAGCCGATAGCCCAGAACGAGATGGTCACCGTGGCGCCGGGGCGAGTGACGCTGTCCGACCGGCGCACGCGGCGCAGCTGGCAGGTCGAGCTCGCGCCCTACCAGCTGGCCGCCTGCCCCGTGACGCAGCTCCGGTACGCCGAGGTCACCGGAGTACGGCCCGGCAGTGCGAAGGGCGACCACGTCCCCGTCGAGGGCGTCTCCTGGCTGGACGCCGTCGCCTTCTGCAACGCCCTGTCGCGGCGAGAGGGCTACCGGCCCGCCTACGGCCTCGAACCCGACCGGCCCGAGGCCGTCGAGTGGGACCCCGCCGCGGACGGTTACCGGCTGCCGACCGAAGCCGAGTGGGAGCACGCGTGCCGCGCCGGCACGGAGGGTGCGAGGTACGGGCAGCTCGACGCCATCGCCTGGCACCGCGGCAACTCGGGGGAGGCCGTGCACGACGTCGGCGGCCGGGAGCCCAACGCCTGGGGCCTGTACGACATGCTCGGCAACGTCTGGGAGTGGTGCTGGGACCTCTACGACGCCGAGGTCTACGGCAGCTACCGGGTGCTGCGCGGCGGCGGCTGGTTCGACGAGCCCTGGAGCTGCCGCGCCTCGGTGCGGCGCCGCAGCCACCCGACCTTCCGGATCGACGACGTCGGCTTCCGCGTCGCCCGGTCCGTCACCTCCTGAGCGCCCTCCGGCCCTCGCGCGACCTGCGACGAGGCCCGGAACCGACCCGTTCGGGGTCGGCTCCGGGCCTCGGCTCGCACCCGGTACGACAGGTGGCGGCCGGTCAGCCGATCACCGTCCAGGTGTCCTTGCCCGCGAGGAGCGCGCTCAGGTCTCCCTTGCCGTCCCGCTCGACGGCGGTGTCCAGCTGCTCGGACATCAGGGTGTCGTAGACCGGCCTGACGACACTGCGCAGCACCCCGATGGGTGTGTGGTGCAGGGTGTCCGGGTCGGCGAGCCGGGACAGGGCGAAGGCCGTGGCGGGCGACGCGGCGTGCGCGTCGTGGACCAGGACCCGCGACTGGTTCTCCTCGGTGACGGCGACCACTTCGAGATCACCGGTGACCGTGTTGCGCACGACGCCCTTCGAACCGTCGGCGCCGAAGCGGATCGGCTCGCCGTGCTCCAGCCTGATCACCGCCTCCTGTGCCTGGTCCTTGTCCTTGAGGACCTCGAACGCGCCGTCGTTGAAGATGTTGCAGTTCTGGTAGATCTCCACCAGCGCCGTGCCGGGGTGGTCGGCCGCCGCGCGCAGCACGCTCGTGAGGTGCTTGCGGTCGGAGTCGACGGTGCGCGCGACGAAGGTCGCCTCCGCGCCGATCGCCAGCGACACCGGGTTGAAGGGCGCGTCCAGCGAGCCCATCGGTGTGGACTTGGTGATCTTGCCGACTTCGGAGGTGGGGCTGTACTGGCCCTTCGTCAGCCCGTAGATCCGGTTGTTGAACAGCAGGATCTTGAGGTTGACGTTGCGCCGCAGGGCGTGGATGAGGTGGTTGCCGCCGATGGAGAGGGCGTCCCCGTCACCGGTGACGACCCAGACGGACAGGTCGCGGCGTGAGGTGGCGAGGCCGGTCGCGATGGAGGGGGCGCGGCCGTGGATGGAGTGCATCCCGTAGGTGTTCATGTAGTACGGGAAGCGGGAGGAGCAGCCGATGCCGGAGACGAAGGTGATGTTCTCCTTCGCCAGCCCCAGCTCGGGCATGAAGCCCTGGACGGCGGCGAGGACCGCGTAGTCACCGCACCCCGGGCACCAGCGCACTTCCTGGTCGGACTTGAAGTCCTTCATGGACTGCTTCGCCTCGGCCTTGGGCACCAGCTGGAGAAGCTCGTTGGTGTCAGGCATCGATGGCCTCCTTGAGAGCTGTGGCGAGCTGCTCGGCCTTGAACGGCATTCCGTTGACCTGGTTGAAGCTGTGCGCGTCCACCAGGTACTTCGCCCGGAGCAGCAGCGCGAGCTGGCCGAGGTTCATCTCCGGTACGACGACCTTGTCGTACCGCTTCAGCACCTCGCCGAGATTCTTCGGGAAGGGGATGAGGTGGCGCAGGTGGGCCTGGGCGATCGGCTCCCCGGCCGCCCTCAGCCGGCGTACGGCCGCGGTGATCGGCCCATACGTCGAACCCCAGCCGAGCACCAGGGTCCTGGCGTCCGAGGGGTCGTCGACCACCAGGTCGGGGACCTCGATGCCGTCCACCTTGGCCTGGCGGGTGCGGACCATGAAGTCGTGGTTGGCCGGGTCGTAGGAGATGTTGCCCGTGCCGTCCTGCTTCTCGATGCCGCCGATGCGGTGTTCGAGGCCGGGGGTGCCGGGCACGGCCCACGGGCGGGCGAGGGTCTGCGGGTCGCGCTTGTACGGCCAGAACACCTCGGTGCCGTCGGCCAGTTCGTGGTTGGGACCGGTGGCGAACTGGACCCGCAGGTCGGGGAGCTGGTCGACCTCGGGGATGCGCCACGGCTCGGAACCGTTGGCGAGGTAGCCGTCGGAGAGCAGGAACACCGGGGTGCGGTAACGCAGGGCGATCCGCGCGGCGTCGATCGCGGCGTCGAAGCAGTCGGCCGGGGTCATCGGCGCCACGATGGGCACCGGGGCCTCGCCGTTACGTCCGAACATGGCCTGGAGCAGGTCGGCCTGTTCGGTCTTGGTGGGCAGACCCGTGGAGGGGCCGCCGCGCTGGATGTCCACGATCAGCAGCGGCAGTTCGAGCGAGACCGCGAGCCCGATGGCCTCCGACTTGAGCGCCACGCCCGGTCCGGACGTGGTGGTCACCGCGAGCGAACCGCCGAACGCGGCGCCGATCGCGGCGCCGATGCCCGCGATCTCGTCCTCGGCCTGGAAGGTCCGCACGCCGAAGTTCTTGTGCCGGCTGAGCTCGTGCAGGATGTCGGAGGCCGGGGTGATCGGGTACGAGCCCAGATACAGGGGCAGATCGGCCTGCTGCCCGGCGGCGATCAGCCCGTAGGAGAGGGCCAGGTTCCCCGAGATGTTGCGGTACGTGCCCGTGGGGAACGCCTGCGACGCGGGCGCCACCTCGTAGCTGACCGCGAAGTCCTCGGTGGTCTCACCGAAGTTCCAGCCGGCCCGGAAGGCCGCCACGTTCGCCTCGGCGATCTGCGGCTTCTTGGCGAACTTCTGCCGCAGGAACTTCTCGGTCCCCTCGGTCGGCCGGTGGTACATCCACGACAGCAGCCCGAGCGCGAACATGTTCTTCGAGCGCTCGGCCTCCTTGCGGGTGAGCCCGTACTCCTTCAGCGCCTCGACGGTCAGTGTGGTGAGCGGCACCGGATGGACGTTGTACGCCTCCAGCGACCCGTCCTCCAGCGGACTCGTCTCGTAACCGACCTTGGCCATGGGCCGCTTGGTGAACTCGTCGGTGTTGACGATGATCTCGGCGCCGCGCGGCACGTCGTCGATGTTGGCCTTGAGGGCGGCCGGGTTCATCGCGACCAGCACGTTCGGGGCGTCACCCGGTGTGAGGATGTCGTGGTCCGCGAAGTGCAGCTGGAAGGACGAGACACCCGGCAGGGTGCCTGCGGGGGCCCGGATCTCGGCGGGGAAGTTGGGCAGCGTGGAGAGGTCGTTCCCGAAGGACGCCGTCTCGGAGGTGAAGCGGTCACCGGTGAGCTGCATGCCGTCACCGGAGTCACCCGCGAACCGGATGATCACCCGGTCCAGGCGGCGGACCTCTTTACCGCCCGCACCGCCTGGCGCGGGGGCTCGCTGCTCCCCGACGACAGCCTCGCTGGCCTCGTCTGCCTTGTCGGCTGGGCTACTGACCTGGGTCACTGAACTGGACCTCCCTCGGGGCGGCGGCTCGGGATCGGCCGGCCCACCGGCGTTCCCGCCACCCACCCTACGTCGGTAAGGGTGACCTTCCCTTGACCGATCATATGGTGGACGCCATTTTGAGACGCTCGTTTGTCCTGGTTCGTCATAGTTAACAGGCCCCCCGGCCGTTCGTCGAAGACGCCGTGCGCTCGTTCTTTGGGTCTAGGTCTTCCGGCCCCCTCAGTCGCCTGACGGGGTATCAGCTCATTACGATTTCAAGTAGGTCAGCACGGCGAGAACGCGCCGGTGATCCCCGTCACTGGGTGACAGGCCCAGCTTCTGGAAGATGTTGCTGACGTGCTTCTCCACGGCCCCGTCGCTGACCACCAGCTGCTTGGCGACCGCCGAGTTCGTCCGGCCCTCCGCCATCAGGCCGAGCACCTCCCGCTCGCGCGGCGTCAGCCCCACCAGCACGTCCTGCTTGCGGCTCCGCCCCAGGAGCTGGGCCACGACCTCGGGGTCCAGGGCCGTACCGCCCCGCGCCACCCGGACCACGGCGTCCACGAACTCCCGGACCTCGGCGACCCGGTCCTTCAGGAGATAGCCGACGCCCGGGTGCTGCCGGCGAGGAGCTCGGTGGCGTACTGCTCCTCCACGTACTGGGACAGGACGAGCACCCCGATCTCCGGGTACTCCTTCCGCAGCCGCACGGCGGCCCTGACGCCCTCGTCCGTGTGGGTCGGCGGCATCCGTACGTCGGCGACCACGACATCGGGCAGCGCGTCCTGCGCGCCGAGGTACGCCACGGTCTTGAGCAGTGCCTCGGCGTCCCCCACCCCCGCGACGACGTCGTGCCCGAGATCGGTCAGAAGCCGGGTGAGTCCTTCCCTGAGCAGCACCGAATCCTCGGCGATGACCACCCGCACCCTGTCCTCCACGAGCTGTGTCCCCCCACTGTTGATGCGTACGCGCGGACAGACACCCGCTGACGCGTGTCCCGCCCCTTGCGCACCCAGCATCCCAGCATCGGCGCTCCTGCGGGGGCCGGAGCGGGCACTTCCGCGGCCGGGTACGCAGAAGGAGGGGGAAGGAGTGGAAGGAGACGGGAAGAGGAGGGGGAGGAGAGGGGAAGAGGAGGTGGGAGTAGGCGTGAGGCGGTGGGAGGAGAGGCGGAGGGGCCGCGCGGGAAGTTGGCCGATTCAGCCCCTTCCGCGCGGCTCGGATCAGCCCTTGCGGCGCGGCCCGCCCGAACCGCCCCGGCTCAGCCCCGCCAGGGCAGCTCGGCCGTGACCGTCGTCGGACCGCCGGCCGGGGAGTCGACGAGCAGGATGCCGTCCACCGCGTCCAGCCGCTCGTTCAGCCCGGCGAGACCGCTCCCGGCCGCCACGTCGGCGCCGCCCCTGCCGTCGTCCGTGACCTGGAGCATCAGCCGGCTGGACGCCCGCCACACGTCGACGGTGGCGCGGGTGGCGTGGGCGTGTTTGCTGACGTTCTGGAGTAGTTCGGAGACGGTGAAGTAGGCGATGCCTTCGATGGCCTGGGCGGGTCGTGCGTCGAGGTCGACGTCGACTGTGACGGGGACGGTGCAGCGGGAGGCGATGGCGGAGAGTGCGGCGTCCAGGCCGCGGTCGGTGAGGACGGCGGGGTGGATGCCGCGGGCGAGGTCGCGTAGTTCCTGGAGGGCGACTTTTACTTCGCCGTGGGCTTCGTCGACCATGCGGGCGGCGGCTTGGGGGTCGTGGGTGAGTTTCTCCTTGGCCAGTCCGAGGCCCATGGCGAGGGCGACGAGGCGGGCCTGTGCGCCGTCGTGGAGGTCGCGTTCGATGCGGCGCAGGTCGGCGGCGGCCGTGTCCACCACGACACCCCGGTCCGACTCCAGCTCGGTGACCCGGGTCGCGAGCCGGGACGGGCCCAGCAGCCCGATGACCATCACCCGGTCGACACAGACGAGGCCCCGGACGATCCACGGGGTGACCAGGACCAGCAGCAGCCCCACGGCGCCCGTCACCGCCAGCTCGAAGGGGGAGTCGAGGTAGACCCGGTGGCCCCTGTCCCCGTACAGCTGGATTCCGTCGACCCCCGCGTACACCGGGAAGACCCAGCGCCACAGCGGATAGGTGAGCGCGCCCCACCCGTACGCCCAGAAGGTCAGCGAGACGCAGAAGGCGAACACCGCCCACGGGAAGTGCAGCACCGCGTAGAGCAGATGCCGCCAGGACACCCCGCTCTTCAGGACCGCTCCGACCCACGACATCAGACCGCCCGTCCTGCCGCGCACCGGCGCGGGGTCCGCGACGTCCAGCTTCAGCAGGGCGCGCGCCCGGGTGCGTTCCAGCGCGCCGAAACCGCGGCACATCGCGAGACCGGCGGCGAGTACCGGAATGCCGAGGAAGGTGATCAGCATGCCGATGCCCAGCGAGGTCATGGTGATCGCGAAGCTGAACAGCACCACGCTGATCGGCAGGCTCAGCATCAGGTAGACGAACTCGCGCCACGTCCGCCCCTCGAACGGCGCGCGCAGCGCCGCAGGCAGGACGTGCTTCACCGGGGGGCGGTCCCCGGCGCCGGACCCGTCCCTCTGGTGGTCCCTCGTGTCCGGTCCGTATGCCGTGGCCATGGGTGCCGTCCGTTTCTGCTCAGGTCTTCTCACCGGGGTGGTTCCACGTCGTTTCGTCCACGTCTCGATCGACGTCCCGTTCCACGTCTCAAGAGTGCTGGGCCGGGGGATGGCGCACCATGAGGGCGGTCGCCGTATCGGGGCGGGGGTTTTCCCCACCCCGGGAGGGGGCCCCGGCCGTCACTCCGGCGCCGCGGCGCCCGCACGGGCGCGCCACGGCAGTTCCGCCGTGACCGTCGTCGGACCGCCCGAGGGGAGTCGAGGGCGAAGACCCCGTCGACCGCACCCAGCCGTTCGGCGAGCCCGGCCATGCCCGTACCGCCGTCCATCCGCGCGCCACCGCTCCCGTCGTCCCGCACCTGGATCAGCAGGCGCTCCCCTGACCGCCACACGTCGACGGTGGCGCGGGTGGCGTGGGCATGTTTGCTGACGTTCTGGAGTAGTTCGGAGACGGTGAAGTAGGCGATGCCTTCGATGGCCTGGGCGGGTCGTGCGTCGAGGTCGACGTCGACTGTGACGGGGACGGTGCAGCGGGAGGCGATGGCGGAGAGTGCGGCGTCCAGGCCGCGGTCGGTGAGGACGGCGGGGTGGATGCCGCGGGCGAGGTCGCGTAGTTCCTGGAGGGCGACTTTTACTTCGCCGTGGGCTTCGTCGACCATGCGGGCGGCGGCTTGGGGGTCGTGGGTGAGTTTCTCCTTGGCCAGTCCGAGGCCCATGGCGAGGGCGACGAGGCGGGCCTGTGCGCCGTCGTGGAGGTCGCGTTCGATGCGGCGCAGGTCGGCGGCGGCCGTGTCCACCACGACACCCCGGTCCGACTCCAGCTCGGCGATCCTGCGCTCCAGTTCGTCGGAGGGCGGGAGGAGCCCCCGCACCATGGCCCGGTCGGCGTTGGTCAGACCGCGGGCGATGAAGGGGAGTACGGGCCACAGGACGAACAGGCTGACCAGCGCCACCGCGAACGTCAGTACGCCCCAGGGCAGCCGGATGAACGCGTACAGCAGGGAACGCCACCCCACCGGGTCCTTCAGCCCCGCCCACAGCCAGGAGAAGAACCCCGACTCGCGACGGCCGAGCGTGATCGGGCTCGGCTCGTCGATCCGCACCCCGAGCATCGCCCGCGCCCGGCCCCGCTCCATCCGGCCGATCCAGCGGGCGCCCTGGAGACCCGCCACCAGGACCGGCAGGCCGATCACCGTGACGGAGAGCCCCACGCCGACGCCGATCATGAAAACTGTGTAAACAAAGCCGGCGATCGCCATCGGGAGGTTGGCCAGCAGGTAGGCGATCTCCTTCCAGGCCCACGGACCCAGGGCGAAGCGGGCGGGCGGCGGCCGGTCGTCGTCCGGCGGGGAGGGGCTCATGGTCATACGGCCCAGCCTGCCGGGCGGGGTCCACGTACGCCATGGGGTACGTGGGTGGGGTGAAGTAGGGATAACCCCACCGTTGCCCGACGCGGCTGCTTACCCTCCCTTTAGCAGGGCCTAGACTCCCGTGCGTACAGATCGTCGAACAGGTTCGAGGGAGCGAGAGGCGGACGTGGCGGACATGCGGAGTGTGCCGGAATCGACCGTTCTCGCGTCGGAGTACTTCGAGAGCTATTCAGTGGTCGGACTGCTCGCCGTCGTCGGCGTGCTGTTCGTCGCCGTCGCCTTCGGCGCCGGCCGGCTGCTCAGGCCCGTGGTCCCGACACCGGAGAAGCTCCTCACCTACGAGTGCGGTGTCGACCCTGTGGGAGAGGGCTGGGCGCACACCCAGGTCCGTTATTACGTCTACGCCTTCCTCTACGTGATCTTCGCCGTCGACTCGATCTTCCTTTTCCCGTGGGCGACGGTATTCGCCGCCCCCGGATACGGTGCGACCACGCTGGTGGAAATGTTCATCTTCCTCGGCTTCCTGGCCGTAGGACTGCTCTACGCATGGAAGAAGGGCGTCCTCGAATGGGCGTGACGAGCGAACCGCGGCCCGGCCCCGTCGCGCTGCCGGACCCGACCCTGCCGGACCGGGCGCTGCTGGAGCCCAGGAAGCTCGGCGTGCTGTCCCGGCTCGCGCCGGAGCCGATGAAGGTGGTCCTGAACTGGGGCCGCCGCTACAGCCTGTGGGTGTTCAACTTCGGGCTCGCCTGCTGCGCCATCGAGTTCATCGCCGCCTCCATGGCCCGGCACGACTTCATGCGCCTCGGCGTCATCCCGTTCGCACCCGGTCCCCGCCAGGCCGACCTCATGGTCGTGTCCGGCACCGTGACGGACAAGATGGCCCCGGCCGTGAAGCGGCTCTACGAGCAGATGCCCGAGCCGAAGTACGTCATCTCCTTCGGGGCCTGCTCCAACTGCGGCGGCCCCTACTGGGATTCGTACGCCGTGACGAAGGGCGTCGACCAGATCATCCCGGTCGACGTCTACGTACCGGGCTGCCCGCCCCGGCCGGAGGCCCTGCTCCAGGGCATCATCAAGCTCCAGGAGAAGATCGCCCGCGAGTCGCTCGCCGAGCGGTACGGCACGCCCGGCACCGGCCGCCCTTCCGCCGCCGCACTCCGCAGCGGTCTGGTCGCGCCCCCGACGACGCCGGGGGAGGCGCGGAAGTGAACGCGCCCACGCCCCCCTCCACCGCCTCAGCCGCCTACGACCGCCTCCCGGACGCGGTCACCGAGATCTTCGGTGCGCAGGCCACGGCCGAGTACGCCTACGACCTGCTGACCGTGGACGTGCCAGCGGCCTCCTGGACCGCCGCGCTCCGGACGGCCCGCGACGAGCTGGGCCTCAGCTACTTCGACTGGCTCAGCGCCGTCGACGAAGGGGAGACGGGCTTCCGGGTCTGCGCGCATGTCGCGGCACCGCATGCGGGCTCCGGGACGGCTTCCCCGGCGTCTTCCGGCCCCGGCGCCGGAACGGCTCCAGGGGCCCGGAGGGTACGGCGCCTCCTCGTCCGTACGACCGTCCCGCACGGCGCCCCCTCCCTCCCCACCGCCCTCGGCGTCTACGCGGGTGCCGACTGGCACGAGCGCGAGACGCACGAGATGTTCGGCATCGCCTTCGAGGGGCACCCGCACCTGGTCCCGCTGCTGCTGCCCGAGAACTTCGAGGGCCACCCGCTGCGCAAGGACTTCGTCCTGGCCGCCCGCGTCGCCAAGGCATGGCCCGGCGCCAAGGAACCGGGCGAGTCCGAACACGGCGGCCCCAAGCGGCGCACCATGCTCCCGCCGGGAGTCCCCGACCCGAACGAGTGGGGCCCGCTGAAGGGCCAGCTCCCCCCTGCCCCGGCCCGCCCGGCCAGAGCGGCCCGCCCCGCGGGCGACCGTCCGGCCCGCCGCGCCCGGCCCGCGGCGGAGGACGAGGCGACGACTCCGGCTCCGCCCGCGGCCACCCCTGCCCCGGCTGCCCCCGCACGCCGCTCCCGCAGCGTGTCCCAGGGCTCCGCGAGCCAGCAACCGGACGCGGGCGGCGCCCCGGACGAGGGCAGTGCCCCGGACGCGAACGGTGCTCAGGGGGCGGCCGGTACTCCGGATGCGCCTGGTGCTCCTGGTGCTTCGGACGCCGCCGGCGCTCCGGACCCGGCCACCGCTCCGGACCCGGTCACCGCTCCGGACCCGGTCACCGCCCCGGACCCGGTCACCGCTCCGCGCCCGGTCGCCGCTCCGCGAGCGACTCCCCGCAGTGCGGACGCGCCGTGGCGCGAAGCCGGCCCGGCTCCGTCCGAGCCCACGGACGCCCCCGCGCGCCCGGAGGCCGCCCCTGGAACCGACCCCGAGACCGACCCGGACCACCCCGCCGGAGGCGATACCGCGTGAACGACGTACTCGACGTCGCCCTCCGGCTCCTCATCGTCTTCGCGGTCTTCATGCTCGTCCCCCTCGTCGTGGGCCAGGCCGAGCACAAGGTGATGGCCCACATGCAGGGCCGCCTCGGCCCCATGTACGCGGGCGGTTTCCACGGCTGGGCCCAGCTCGCCGCCGACGGCGTGAAGTTCGTACAGAAGGAGGACATCGTCCCGGCCCAGGCCGACCGGCGCGTCTTCCAGCTCGCGCCCGCGGTCGCCCTCCTCCCGTACCTCCTCGTGCTCGTCGCCATCCCCATCGGGCCGGGTGAGGGCGCGGTCGGCCAGGTCGTCGACGCGGGCATCTTCTTCGTGCTCGCCGTCATGGGCGTCGGCGTGCTCGGCTCGCTCATGGCCGGGTGGGCTTCGGCCAACAAGTTCTCCCTCCTCGGCGGCCTGCGCACCGCCGCGCAACTGCTCGCGTACGAACTGCCGATGCTGCTCGCCGCCGCCTCGGTGGCCATGGCGGCGGGCACGGTCTCCCTCCCCGGCATCCTCAACGCCTTCGAGTGGTGGTGGCTGCCCTGGCAGATCGTGGGAGCCCTGGTCTTCTTCGTGGCCGGCCTCGCCGAACTCCAGCGCCCGCCGTTCGACATGCCGGTCGCCGACTCGGAGATCATCTTCGGCGCCTACACCGAGTACACCGGTCTGCGCTTCGCGCTGTTCCTGCTCGCCGAGTACGCGGGCATCGTCGTGCTGTGCGGACTGACCACCGTCCTCTTCCTGGGCGGCTGGCACGGCCCGCTCGGCGCCGACGGGCTCGGCTGGGTCTGGACGCTCCTCAAGACCGCGGTCCTCGCCTTCGTCGTCATCTGGCTGCGCGTGAGCTACCCCCGACTCCGCGAGGACCAGTTGCAGAAGCTCGCCTGGACCGTGCTCATCCCGCTCGCCCTCGCGCAGATCGCGCTGACCGGCATCGTGAAGGTGGCGATCAACTAGTGGCTCCCATCCCCGGCTCCGGCCTGGCCAAAGGTCTCGCCGTCACCCTGCGGACCATGACGAAGCGCACGGTCACCGCGCAGTACCCCGACGTCCAGCCCGAACTGCCGCCCCGCAGCCGTGGCGTCATCGGACTGTTCGAGGAGAACTGCACGGTCTGCATGCTCTGTGCCCGTGAGTGCCCCGACTGGTGCATCTACATCGACTCCCACAAGGAGACGGTGCCCGCCGCCGCACCGGGGGGCCGCGAGCGCAGCCGCAACGTCCTGGACCGCTTCGCCATCGACTTCGCCCTCTGCATGTACTGCGGTATCTGCATCGAGGTCTGTCCTTTCGACGCGCTGTTCTGGTCGCCGGAGTTCGAGTACGCGGAGACGGACATCCTGGAGCTCACCCACGAGCGCGACAAGCTCCGCGACTGGATGTGGACCGTGCCCGAGCCGCCGGCGCTCGACCCGGGAGCCGAGGAGCCGAAGGAGCTCGCGGCCGCCCGTAAGACGGCGGACAAGCTCAAGGCCCAGCAGGTACAGGAGGCCGAGGCAGCCCAGGTGGCCGAGGCAGCCCAGCAGGCGCACGAGCCCCAGCAGCCCCGGAGCACCCCGCAGCCCCGAAGCACCCCGCAGCCCCGGAGCACCCCGCACCCCGAGGAACCCGGACAGGAGGGCCAGGCGTGACCCTCGCAGCCGCCGCGGCCCACCCGGGATTCCTCTCCCCGACCGGTGTGGAGATCGCCTTCCTCCTGGTCGGCCTCGCCACCTTCGGCGCGGCCGTCATCACCGTCACGACCAAGCAGCTCGTGCACGCCGCACTCTGGCTCGTCGTGGCGCTCGGCGGCATCGCCGTCGAGTACCTCCTGCTCACCGCCGAGTTCATCGCCTGGGTCCAGGTACTGATCTACGTCGGTTCCGTCGTCGTCCTCCTCCTCTTCGGCCTGATGCTCACCAAGGCCCCCATCGGCCGCTCCCCGGACGCCGACTCGGGCAACCGGTGGGTCGCGGCGGCCGTGGCCGTGACCGCGGCCACCGCCCTCGTCTGGGTCGTCGTGGACGCCTTCCGCACCACCTGGATCGACCTCGAAGGCCCGGCCCAGGGCTCCACCGACGCCACCGGGGAATTCCTCTTCCGGCACTGGGTGCTGCCCTTCGAAGCGCTCTCCGTCCTCCTGCTCGCCGCCCTCATCGGCGCGATCGTCCTGTCCCGCAAGGACCGAGCGGGCACGAGCCACCGAGAGGACAAGCGCTGATGCACCTCGCCTATCCCACCGTGCTGGCCGCTCTCCTCTTCTGCACCGGGCTGTACGGGGTACTCGCCCGCCGCAACGCGATCCTCGTCCTCATGTCCGTCGAGCTGATGCTCAACGCCGTCAACCTCAACCTGGTCGCCTTCGACGTGTGGCTGCGCGACGCGCTCCACTCCGGCCAGGCCCTCACGCTCTTCACCATCGCCATCGCCGCGGCCGAGATCGGCATCGGCATGGCGATCGTCCTCGCCGTCTACCGCAACCGCGGCAGCTCCGACGTCGACCGTCTCCGCGACACCGCCGAGACCGAAGCGGCCGAGACGCTCCCCGGCGACGAGGACACCCACGACGCCGAAGACCAGGCCACTGCTCCGGCAGGGAAGGCAAAGAAGGCTGAGGCCACCGCGTGACCACCACGACCCTCGCCGTCCTCGTCCCCCTCCTGCCGTTCCTCGGTGCCGCGGCCGGTCTGCTGCTCGGCCGCACGGCCCCCGGGTTCGTACGCCCGCTCGCCGTGCTGCCCACGCTCGCCGCCGCCGTGATCGCCGCCGTCGTCGCCGCACGCCAGGGCGGCGGCCGGGCCATCGACGCCGCCACCCAGCTGACGCCCACCGGCTCCGTACCGATCGACCTCGCCCTGCACCTCGACGGCTTCGCGGTCCTGGTGGCCCTGCTCGTCGGACTCGTCGCCACCTGCGTACAGCTCTACTCGACCGCCTACCTGCGCGACGACCCCCGCTACCCCTCCTACGCGGCCCTGGTCTCCCTCTTCACCTCCGCGATGCTGCTCGTCGTCTACTCCGGCGACCTGATGGTGCTCCTGGTCGGCTGGGAGGTCATGGGCATCTGCTCCTACTTCCTCGTCGGCCACTACTGGGAGACCCCGGAAGCCCGCGCCGCCTCCCTCAAGGCGTTCCTGGTCACCAAGCTCGGCGACGTCCCCTTCCTCATCGGTCTGTTCGCGCTCGCCGCCGACACCGGCACCTTCCGTATCACCGGCATCCTCGGCGCCGTCGCGAACGGCGGCCTCGACCACCCCACCCTCATCGCCCTGCTGCTCCTCGCGGGCGTGGCCGGCAAGTCCGCGCAGTTCCCCCTGCACACCTGGCTGCCCGACGCGATGGCCGGCCCCACCCCCGTCTCCGCGCTGATCCACGCCGCGACGATGGTCGCCGCCGGTATCTACTTCGTGGCCCGGCTCCTCCCCGTCTTCGCCGCATCCGGCGCGGCCCTCGTCGTCCTCGCGGTGATGGCCGCCGTCACGATGATCGGCTCCGGACTCGCCGCCCTCGCACAGGACGACATCAAGCGCGTCCTCGCCTACTCGACCATCGGCCAGCTCGGCTACATGGCGGGCGCCCTCGCCGTCGCCGACCGCGGCGCCGCCGTCTTCCACCTCATCTCGCACGGTGCCTTCAAGGCAGTCCTCTTCCTCGCCGCAGGCGTCGTCATCCACGCCGCGGGGACCAACTCACTGGCCACCATGTCCCGCATGGGCGGTCTGGCGAAACGCGTCCCGGACGCCTACTGGACGATGACCGTCGCCCTCCTCGCCCTGGCCGCCATTCCGCCGTTCGCCGGCTTCTTCTCCAAGGAAGCCGTCCTCGTCGCGGCCGAGCACGCGGCCCTGGGCGACCGTGACGTGGCTCCGGCGGCCGCGGGCTGGACGATCCTCGTCGCCGGACTGCTCGCCGCCGTCCTCACCGCCGCGTACGCCACCCGTCTCTGGCTCCTCGCGTTCAGGGGACACGGCGCCGAGGCCCCCGACCACGGCAGGCAGCCCGCCGCGATGACCTCCGTCCTGTGGGTCCTCGCCCTGCCCACCATCGGTTTCGGACTGACCGCCGGCGTGCTCACGGACTGGTTCGACGGCCACAGCCTCACCCCGACCGTCACCGCCGCCGTCCTCTCCACGGGTGTCGGACTCGTCGGCGGCCTCGTCACCTACGGCGCCTGGCGCCACACCACCGCCCTCGCAGCCCGCACCCCGGTCGGCATGGTCGTCGCCCATCCCGACGCCGAGCCGGCGCTCGTCGAGATCGAGGCACTGACCGCGCACCGGGCCGCCTACGGCACCACCGGGGACGCCCCCGACCCCGCGGACCCCGGCCGGCTGCTGCTCGGACCGCTCCACCACCACGCCGCCACCGGCTTCCACCTCGACGCGCTGTACACGACGCTGTTCGTCCGGCCCGTCGAGGCCGCCGCCCGCCTGGTCCGCTTCCTGGACCGCGAGGTGGTCGACACCTACGTACGCGGCTCCGGCACCGGAGCACGCTGGCTCGGCACCGCCGTCCGCCGCGCCCAGACCGGCAACGTGCAGACCTACCTCGGCGCGCTGCTGGCCGGTTCCCTTGTCCTGGCGATCGCCGCCGTCGTTTCCGCCAACGTCAACGCCGGGTCGTGAGCCGTGATCGATATCAGCGAATCAGTGATGCAGTTCCTTCTCGCGTTCATCGTCGTCGCCCCTCTCATCGGCGCCGCCGCGGCCCTGCTCCCCGCCCCGCCAGGGCTGAGGGGGAAGAACCCGGAACAGGCCGTGCTGCGCCACGGAGTGACCGTCACCGGCCTGGTCCTTCTCGCGGCGGTCGTCCTGGCCATCGGCTTCGACCACGACCAGCCGTCGACAATGCAGGCGAGCACCGACATCAGCTGGATTCCGGCGCTCGACGTCCGGATCCATCTCGGTGTGGACGGCATCTCGCTCCCCCTTCTCGTCCTGACCGCGCTGCTGACCTTCCTCTGCGCGCTCCACAGCTACTTCAAGCTGCCGGCGGGACCCTCCCCGAAGGCGTTCGTCGCACTGGTCCTCGTCCTGGAGTCCGGCACCCTCGCGACCTTCGCCGTCCTCGACCTGCTGCTGTTCTTCCTGGCGTTCGAGATGGTCCTCATCCCGATGTACTTCCTCATCGCCCGCTGGGGCGGCGAGAGGAAGCAGGCCGCCGCCTGGAAGTTCATCCTCTACACCCTGCTCGGCTCGGTGATCATGCTGCTCGGGCTGCTCCTCATCGGCCTGGAGAGCGGCACCTTCGACATGGTGGCACTCGCCACTGACAACGGCCGCGGACTCACCTCGTCCGTGCAGGTCATCGCCGTACTGGCCATCGGGATCGGCCTCGCGGTGAAGACCCCGATGTGGCCGCTGCACAGCTGGCTCCCCGACGCCCACACCGCCGCGCCCACCGTAGGCTCGGTCCTGCTCGCGGGCGTCCTGCTGAAGATGGGCACGTACGGGTTCGTACGCATCCTGCTCCCCGTCACCCCCGAGGGGATGCACACCTTCGCGCCCTACCTCGCCGCCTTCGCGGTGGTGGGCATCATCTACGGATCGCTGGCCTGCCTCGCGCTCGTCCGCCCCGGCGCCAAGGGCGACCTCAAGCGCCTGATCGCGTACTCCTCCGTGGGCCACATGGGCTTCGTACTGCTCGGTATCGCGACCATGACCCCCACCGGCGTCAACGGCGCGCTGTTCGCCAACATCGCCCACGGACTCATCACCGGCCTGCTCTTCTTCCTGGTCGGAGCGGTCAAGGACCGGTACGGCACCGCCGATCTCGACACCCTCGCCGGCGCCACCGGAGCCGCGCTCTACGGCCGGGCACCCCGCCTCGGGGCCCTGCTCGCCTTCGCCGCGGTCGCCTCGCTCGGCCTCCCGGGCCTCGCCGGATTCTGGGGCGAGATGCTCACCCTGTTCGGTGCGTTCGACCCCGCGGCCGGGCTCAGCCGCCCCGCCTTCCTCACCTTCATGGCGATCGGCGCCCTGGGCACCCTCCTCACCGCCGCGTACATGCTGCTCGTGGTACGCCGTGTCTGCATGGGCGATCCCACCGACCACCAGCGGGAGCCGCGGGTCGCGGACATCCAGAGCCACGAGTTCGCCGCCTGGACCCCGCTCGCCGCCCTCACCGTCATCGCCGGACTCTGGCCCGCCGTCCTCCTCGGCCTCACCGACCCGGCCGTGCAGAAGCTCCTCGCAGGAGGCAAGTCGTGACCGCAGCCGTCGTCACCACCGCGGCCGGGAGCACCGCGAGCCTCGTCCAGTCCGTCGACTGGCTCGCGATCGCGCCCCCCGTCATCGCCGCCACCACGGCCCTCGGGGTGCTCGTCGCCGACCTCTTCGTCAGCGAACGCCGCAAGCCGTACCTCGGATACGCCTCCGTCGCCGGACTCGTGGCCGCTCTCGCCTTCCTCCTGCCGCTGCGCGCCGGCGACCGCTCCACCTTCTGCGTCCCCGCTCCCGGCGACGCCTGCAGCTACACCGCCGACCACTTCGCCCTGGTCATCCAGGCCCTCGTGCTCGGCGGCGCGCTGCTCACCGCGCTCCTCTCCCTGGACGACACCCGCAAGCTCCCCGCGGGGGAGTACTGGTTCCTCCTGCTCTCCTCGGCGGCCGGCGCCGCACTCCTGCCCGCCGCACGCGACCTCGCCACGCTCGTCGTCGCCCTCGAAGTCGCCTCGCTCCCCGCGTTCGCGCTCGTCGGCATCAAGCGCGGCGACCGGCGCTCGTCCGAAGCGGCGCTGAAGTTCTTCCTGTCCTCCGTCGTCGCCACCGCCGTCATGCTCCTCGGCGTCGGCTTCGTGTACGCGACGACCGGCACCCTGCACCTCACCGAGATCGCGGCCCGCCTCGACGACGTACCGGGCCAGTTCGACACGCTCGCCAAGACGGGTGTCGTCCTCACCCTCGTGGGATTCGCGTTCAAGACGGCCGCCGCGCCGTTCCACTTCTGGGTTCCCGAAACCTATGTCGGCGCACCGCTGCCGATCGCCGCGTACCTCTCCGTCGTCGGCAAGGCGGTCGGCTTCTCCGGTCTCGTCCTCGTCACCGTGATCGCGTTCCCGGCCTACGCCGACGTCTGGGGGCCGGCCGTCGCCGTCCTCGCCGCGCTCACCATGACCATCGGCAACGTGGCGGCGCTGCGCCAGAGCGCCACGCGGGCCCGAAGCGCCGTACGCCTGCTCGCCTGGTCCTCCGTAGCCCAGGCCGGCTACCTCCTGGTGCCGATCGCCGCCGCCGCGTACGCCGGCGACGAGCGGATCGGCTCGACCGTCGCGTACGCCCTGATGTACGCCGTCGTGAACCTCGGCGCCTTCGCGGTGGCCGCCCTGGTGGCCCGTACGCACCCCGGCAACCGGATCTCCGACTACCGGGGCCTGTACGCCGCCCGCCCCCTCACCGCGCTCGCGATGGGCTTCTTCCTGCTCTGTCTGGCGGGACTGCCGCCGGGCATCATCGGCCTCTTCGCCAAGGTGACCGTGTTCTCGGCCGCTGTGGACGCGGGGCTCGGCTGGCTGGCGGTCGTCATGGCGGTCAACGTGGTGATCGCCCTCTACTACTACCTCCAGTGGACCGCGGCCCTCTTCCGGAGCCCCGAGCCCACCGAAGGGGCCACCGAGGCCCCCGCCGCCGCCCGGCCGCGCGTCCCGGCCCCCCTCACCACGGCGATCGTCCTCACCGCCGCCGCCGGCATCGTCCTCTCGGGCGCCCCGCAGCTCGTCCTCAGGTTCGCCGCCGTCAACCTGTTCTGACCTGTCCTCCCCCGATCCGCTCGACGGGAAGTCCTCGCCGCCCGCGTCGCCTTCCCCATCACCACCGCCGTCCCCTGCTTCCTCGGCTCCCGCTGAATCAGTCTCGAAGACGCCCTCCGGACTCGGCACACGCAGCCGCCCGGCACCCGGACGGCCCACGCCCGCGCCCGCGCGCACAAGGGAACTAGCTCTCCTCGCCTGGCGTTGACCAGTACGGGAGGCTCCACTGGGGAGTGGAGCACCACCAAGCAAAGGGTTCCCCTGCCGCACCATCTGGAGGGCGTACCGTGCACCGCCGGCACAACGGGCTGAAAACCGCCGTACTCCTCGGGGCCTGTCAGCTCTCATCATCGTCATCGGCAGCTTCTTCGGGCGTACGGGTCTGATCGTGGCCCTCCTCGTCGCGATCGGCACCAACGCCTACGCGTACTGGAACAGCGACAAGCTCGCGCTCCGCGCCATGCGGGCCAGGCCCGTCAGCGAGTTCGAGGCGCCACAGCTGTACCGCATCGTCCGTGAGCTCTCGACGGCCGCACGGCAGCCCATGCCCCGGCTCTACATCTCCCCGACCCAGGCGCCGAACGCGTTCGCCACGGGCCGCAACCCGCGCAACGCGGCCGTGTGCTGCACCGAGGGCATCCTCCAGATCCTCGACGAGCGCGAGCTGCGGGGGGTGCTGGGACACGAGCTCAGCCACGTCTACAACCGTGACATCCTGATCGCCTCCGTCGCCGGCGCGCTCGCCTCCGTCATCATGTTCCTGGTGAACTTCGCCTGGCTGATCCCGGTCGGGCGGTCCAACGACGACGAGGGCCCGGGGCTCTTCGGCATGCTGCTGATCATGATCCTCGGCCCGCTGGCGGCCTCGGTGATCCAGCTGGCAGTCAGCCGCTCCCGGGAGTACGAGGCGGACGCCTCGGGAGCCCAGCTCACCGGCGACCCGCTGGCCCTGGCCAGCGCCCTGCGCAAGCTGGACGCCGGTACGAAGCAGCTTCCGCTGCCGGCCGAGCCGAAGATCGAGACCGCGAGTCACATGATGATCGCGAACCCCTTCCGTCCCGGCCGGGGCATGTCCAAGATGTTCGCCACGCATCCGCCGATGGCGGAACGCATCGCCCGACTAGAGCAGATGGCAGGTCATCGACCGTGAAGACAATCCTGAACGTCATATGGCTGGTTCTCTGCGGATTCTGGATGTTCCTCGGCTACCTGGCCGCGGGTGTCCTGCTCTGCGTCACGGTCATCGGCATCCCGTTCGGGGTGGCGGCGTTCCGCATCGGCGTCTACGCCCTCTGGCCGTTCGGCCACACGGTCGTGGACCGCCGGGACGCGGGAGGACCCTCCTGCGTGGGGAACGTGCTCTGGCTGGTCCTCGCCGGCTGGTGGCTCGCCATCGGTCACGTCGTCACGGGTGCGGCCCTCTGCGTCACCATCATCGGCATCCCGCTGGGCATCGCGAACTTCAAGCTCATCCCCGTCTCCCTGATGCCCTTCGGCAAGGAGATCGTCAGGTCCGACCAGCCGTTCGCCACCCGCTAGAAGCCGTCCCGCCTCACGACGGTCCTGGATTCCAGGATCAGGTCAGGCCGCGAACGGCGCTGAGGCGGCGCGGGCCGCGCCGTCTACCGCCCGGTGAGCCCGGTCTCGCGCAGCGTCAGGTTGAGCCGGCCGCCGCGCATCCCGCTCGCCGGGTCGGCCGTTCCGGTGTACACCGCGGGCACCCCGTGGAAGGCGTGACGCGACGGGCCGCCGAACACGAACAGATCGCCCGAGGCCAACTCCACGTCTGTGTACGGCCGTCCACGGCCCTCGGTGTTCCCGAAGCGGAACACGCAGGTGTCGCCGATGCTCAGCGACACCACCGGAGCCCCGGAGAGCTCCTCCTTGTCCTGATGCATGCCCATGCGCGCGCCGCCGTCGTAGAAGTTGACCAGCGCGGTATCCGGCGCGTACGCCTCGGCGGCGCGCTCGTCCCCGTACGCCTCGGCCACCGCCGCCCGCCCCAAGTCGCCGAGCAGGTCCGGGAACGGGGCGACCCGAGCGCCGTTCACATCTCCGGCGGTACGCGTGTAGCGGTACGGCTGCCAGTGCCATCCCAGGCACAGCGATCTGACCGACATCACCCCGCCACCCGGCAGCACCGTGTGCCGCAGCGGTACGGGCCCCCGCGCCCACTCCCGGCACGCCTCGACCAGCTCCCGCTGCCGCTCCACCGGGAGCCACTCGGGCACGTGCACGGCACCCGGGGCGACGACGGCCCGAGGCCGCGGAAAGAGACCTGACAACGGGACACCACCCTTCCTCACGCGCGCGGAGAAACCCTCCTGCTCACCTCACGGCCACCGGGGCCCCCTCCAGCCCCAGCAACCGCCTCTTGGTCTCCACCCCGCCCGCGTAGCCCCGCAGGGCGCCGTCGGCGCCGATGACCCGGTGGCAGGGCCGCACGATCAGCAGCGGATTGCGCCCGATCGCCGTCCCCACCGCCCGCACCCCCGGCCCCGAGGACCCCACCTGAGCGGCCACGTGGCCGTAGGACACCGTCTGCCCGTACGGGATCGAGTCCAGCACCTTCCAGACGCGCCGCTGGAAGTCCGTGCCCACACCCTCGGCGTACGCGAGGTCGAAGCGGGTCAGCCGGCCCTCGAAGTACGCCGTCAACTGCCTGGCGACGTGGGCGAACGCCTCCGGGGCGTGGAGCCAGCCCTCCCGGACCGCCGCGCCGCCCTTCTGACCCGGCAGCGACACCGACACCAGCGCGGCGCCCGAGGCGCCCCCGGCCGCCCCCGGCTGCCGCTCACCGACGAGCAGCAGCTCGCCCAGCGTGCTGCCGACCCTCGCGTACAACGTCATGACCCTCACACTCCCTCGCCCGTAACCCGTCCCGCCCAGCCGAGTCTGCGACTCGCGCCGCCCCAGGACCGGCGGCATTCGGACATCGCGTCCGGCGCCCGGACCGCCGCGCGTCCCGGCAGAGCACCGCAACGCATACGGGGCGACCGCGCCGCCCGGCACGCCCGCCCCGTCCGTGACTGCCCCGCGGCAGTCACCGCACTACCGGTAGTTCGCGAACTGCACCGCGAAGTCGAGGTCCTTCTCCTTCAGCAGCGACTGGACGGCCTGCAGGTCGTCCCGGCTCTTCGAGCTGACCCGCAGCTCGTCACCCTGGACGAGTGCCTTGACGCCCTTGGGGCCCTCGTCACGGATGATCTTCGCCACCTTCTTGGCGTTCTCCTGCGAGATGCCCTCCTCGATCGTGGCGAAGAGCTTGTACTCCTTGCCGGAGAGCTGCGGCTCGCCCGCGTCCAGTGCCTTCAGCGAGATGCCGCGCTTGACCAGCTTGGACTGGAAGATGTCGAGGATGGCCTTGACCCGCTCCTCGCCGTTCGCCTCCATCAGGATCTTCTCGCCCGACCACGAGATCGAGGCGCCCGTGCCCTTGAAGTCGTAGCGCTGGGAGATCTCCTTGGCGGCCTGGTTGAGGGCGTTGTCGACCTCCTGCCGCTCGACCTTCGAGACGATGTCGAAACTGGAGTCGGCCATGACGTGTGGCTCCTTGCGTCGTCGAATTGCGTTCGGGTACGCCCAAAGCCTAGCCATCCCGCCCGGCCACACATCCTGATCAACTGGGTAGCGGAGCACCCCCGGTCATCAGGTAGTGTTTACGTCGTCGCCCAGGAGGTCCGCACGGACCGCCCAGGCGCTGTTAGAGGCGGCGTGCCCGAGTGGCCAAAGGGAGCAGACTGTAAATCTGCCGGCTCAGCCTACCCAGGTTCGAACCCTGGCGCCGCCACACGAACGAGAGGGCCCGTGACCAGCGGAAACGCTGATCGCGGGCCCTTTCAGCATGCCCGATCATGACTAGCCGCAAATGGGCTCTATGTACCGGTGTGTCTCACCATGTTTCGCGTGCTGACCAGCTTGCGTGGGGCGGGCGTGGGGCAGCATGGGGCGCCTAACTCCCGCCTCTCAGCGTTGCTTCGATCCGCGCGTTCGCCGTCGCTGCGGCCCCATTCAGGCACTTGGCGTAGACGCGGAAGAGGACGGCCACACTGTGGCCGGCACGCTGTGCAACCACCTGTGGCTCCACCCCTGCACTGAGCCAGGTCGAGACAGCAGCGTGACGCAAGTCATACGGACGCTTCGCGAGCGGGGAAGCGCGCTGGAGCGGCGTGAGGGCACGCGAGCGGGCTTCCGCCCACACCTCTCCGTATCCCGTGTCCTGGATGAGACCGCCACGCTGAGTGCGGAAGAGACGGCCATCGGCGGCTGTTCCGTAGGCGGTGATATGCCAGCGGAGCAGGGCGACCAGGTCAGGCGGGATTGGGATCGTGCGGACGGCTTTGCGAGGGCGGTGCTTGAGCCCGCGCTGATCGTGCGCCTCTCCGCTGTCGGTCCATGCCGATCCGGACCGGGGGCGAGTCTCCCGCAGCAGCAGCGCGCCCCATCCGCAACGGGGCAGGTCGCAGTCCTGGATGCGCAACCCGATCACTTCAGCGGGGCGTGCCGCCGCGTAATACATGCACCCGAAGAACGCGACCAGCCGCCGGCCTCTGTCGCTCTGCGTCCGTACGGCATTTAGCAGGGCGAGAGCCTGGCGCGGGTCAGGCACGGTGGCAGGGTCCAACTCCTCTTCCACCTGCTCCGGAGCCTTCCACTGAACCTGAGGAAGAGGATTCTGCGACAGGTGGCCCGCGTCGACCGCGTAGCCCAGCGCGTTGTGGAAGATGGCTCGCTTCCGGCGAATGGTGGATGCTGCGGCGGTGGTGCCGTCCAGCTTCTTGGTCAGCGCGTCCAGAGCTGCACGTACGTGCATTCGGTCGCTCAGGGCCGACGTAGGCAGTGACTTTCGTTCGAACCAGGCCAGCACCTTGGTGACATCCGCAGGAGGCTCCTCGGTACGTCGGGTCATGTTGAATGCCCAGCTGTAGAGCGCGACGCGCACGGTCCCAGGATCGGCCATTCCCTTGGTGTCCGTGACCAGGGCAGGGGCAATCGTCGCCATGGCCTCGGCGAGAGTCCGCCGGGTGGAGCCGGGGGAGTGCGTCCACTTCATCTCGATGTAGTCGCGAGCGTGCTGGTACCAGCTCACCTCGTTGCGCTCCCGCAGCTCCTTGACCGGTAGACCGGTGACCTCGTCGAATGGTTCACCGCTGTGCACTGCCCTCAGCAATTCCGCGCGGCGCCCTTCGGCCAGGGTCTTTGTCCGGAAGGTCTGTGAGTGTGGTGTCTGGCCGGTCTTCCAGCGCAGTTCGGCCGAGGACTGGCCGCGATCCTTGCGCTGCCGGACGGACCAGATCCGTACGTCGTACGTGGGCATTGTGCTCCCGAAAGAGAGGGCCCGCCGGATCGGCGGGCCCTATGTGGTTGGCGAGGTAGGTCAGGCGGCAGCGCGCTGTCCGCAGCGCTCCCACCATGCGTCCAAGTCGGCACGGCTTACCCGGAGATGGCCGTTCGGTAGCTTCTGCAGGCGGGGGGCCTGCCCGCGGGCGCGCATGCGGTAGAAAGCAGCTCGGCTCATGTCGATCTCTTTGAGGACTTCGGGGAGTTTGAGCATTTTGGGGCGGGCCACGGTGCAACTCCTGGGGAAGCGACGGGTGCGGATCTGGAACAGGGCTGTGCCTGTCCGAGGTGCGGATTTCTGCGTCACTGCGTCATCAGCGTCATTCGGGGCTTTGACCTGGGGTTTTGTGTGACACAGCGGCCGGGCGGTGCGTCATCGGTGCGTCATGGGTTGCGTCATCGGGTGACGCAGATGACGCAGGATGACGCAGGCGTCGCTGTCTGCGTCATGCCTCTATCCGCAGGTCAGGAGCCGTTTTCTTGTCTGCATGACGCAGGTGACGCAGCGTCTTCTCTCTTAGGAAAAAGGAGGGGGGTGTTTCTTGTAGTTCGGTGCGCCTCACAGCGTGAAGAGGGAGCCGCTGCGCGGCGCGACTACCGGGCGGCGTTCCGCCGAACAGCAAGAAGAGCACGCCGGGCCGGGTGCTCTTCTTGCTGTTGCGGCTGAGCGCGGCTGCGGGTCAGAACGCTCCGGTCTGCTCGTGTGGGGGCGGGGTGCTCTGGCGGGTCATTTCGAGGTAGCGGCCCTCGCGGGTGCGGCCGGTGTCGATGAGGACACCGCGTGCGGCCAGGGTCGGCTGGAGGCGTTTGAGGCGGTCGGAGAGGACTTTGCCGGTGGTCGGCCAGCCCTTGGGCAGGGGGCGCAGTTCGTCGCCGCTGTAGAGGCGGCTGAGGTGGTGCAGCCACTCGGTGGAGGTCATGCGCTGCTCTGCGCCCGGGGCCATGCTGTCGGCGTGCATGAGGACGGTCTGCGCGAGGAGGTCCCCCTCGATGACGTCGTCATTGAGGTCGTCCAGGCTGGCCCGGTAGGCGTTGAGCGCCCCGAGGCCGGTTGCTGCGTCGAGCTGTGCGCACAGGTGGGCGAAGTCGGCCATCCGCAGATCTGTGGGGGTCTGCGCCTGGGCCGCGCGGACCTTGACCGTGAGGTCCAGGAGGGAGCCGAGAACGACGGGCAGAGCCTCCGCGTACTCCGCCCACAGTTCCGCTTCGGTGCGGCGGACACGGGGGCGCTCCAGGCGCAGGGGCAGGAGCCGTTCCGCGAAGTCGGGTCGGATGACTCCCACGTCGATACCGGTCAGGAGCAGAGGGCGTCGGTAGCGGGCCCGGAACACGTCCCCATCGGTGAACAGGGCCCTTTTGACGCTCTCCGCCCCCGTGACGATGCAGCACATGGCATCGGACAGGTCCGGGGGCATGTGGGAGAGGTTGTCCAGGGCGGTGATCCATCCGGCCGCGACGGCCGCGATCAGGTTCTCTTCATCTTTGGGGGCGCGGCGCAGGTCTCCGCTCATGCCTTCGATGATCCGCAGGAGCATCCGTCCTGCGGTGGACTTGCCCGCACCTTGGGGTCCGGTGAGGAAGGGTGCGGGGACGGGGACGGACGGGCCGAGGCAGCCGATGAGCCAGGCGATGGCCAGGCACTCGGTCTCCGCGGTGGCGAAGTTGCACAGCCTCAGCAGAAGGTCGATGCCCTTGCCTTCGGTGTCTTTCGCCGGCAGGGGCAGCTCCCCGGTGAGCTGGGTGCGGCGCCAGCACACCTCGCGCGGGTCGGGGACAGTGACGTCCCAGCCGGTGGGGTGGATACGGACGGACTGCCCGTCGCTGCGCCCCAGGTCCAGCCAGGTCGCCCCGTCGAATCCGGGGGCGACGCGGATGTGGACGGGCTGGGTGTCCTCGGTCAGTGCGAGAGCTTCGATCAAGTCCAGCGCCTCCTTGAGGGCGGTTCCGTTGAACACTCCGCGCCCGTCCTTGTACAGGCCGACCATGAGTTCCTGGCGGTGGCTGCCCGTGGTGCCCTGGGAGCGGATCGGGCGGGCCACGGGGTGGCCGTTCTTCTGCGCGTAGACGGTTCCCTCGGCGGTACGGAAGTACCGGAAGTGCTGTCGCGCGTAGTCGGTGATGACCTCGCGGGCCGGGTTCTTCTCGTCGTCGGACATGGTCACAGCCCCAACCGGGTGCGGGCGTTGGTCCACGCGTCCGTGCAGTGCCGGACGGATTCGCCCTTGGCCTGAGCAGCAGCGAACAGCCGCCCGACGTGCGTGTCGCGCAGACAGCCGCACCGGCCGTGCGCGGACAGCACGGCGAGGAAGGTCCGGTAGACGGTCGCGTGCACCGCGCTGGTGGCCTGGGTGATGCGCTGCTCGGCCATGGCGATGCCGCGGTCCAGATAGGCGGGCGTGCGGTGACAGCACTTCCCGCCCCCGACCGGCGCGGACACACTGACGACGCGCGGTACGGGGCTGAGCGCAGAGGGCTCCTTGACGACCAGGGCGCGCACAACGTCGGGCAGGTCGGTCATGGTGCCGGTGCCGGGGCCGAGCCACCGGGCGTAGGACATGGTGGACTTGATGTCGACGCCGGGCCGCACAGCATTCGCGGACTGCATCGCGCCCCGGTAGATCCAGTGCTCACCCCGCGTCGTCGGCACGGTCCGGGTGGCGGGCAGGTGGTGCCGGGCCCAGGTAATGGCGCCGGTGTTGTCCAGGTCTACGACGGTGAGCTCGGCACCGCCGGGGTGGTAGGCCACCGCTGCCGCTTCGCGCCATGCCCCCTTCCACTCAGGCGATCGTAGGGCGGTGGGGTTGGTGGTGGCAGCCGCCCATGCGTGGCAGGGGCGGGGGCAGTGGCAGGGTCCGGGGGTCTTCATGTTCGGACGGCCGCCGCAGGCGTTGTCCCGGCAGGCGGTGCAGTTCCCGAACGGCACCTTTCCCGCCCGCAACGGCAGGACGGGAACGGTGCGGGCGGCGAGGTCCAGGGCGGTGTGCAGGTGGCCGGGCACTCGCCGGATGAGGGTGGGTTGGGTCATGCTGGGTGTCTCCAGTTCTCTTGGGTGCTGGCAGACGAGGGCGGTCCCGGATCATTGGCGTGAGAGGGGGCCGCCCTCGGCGTAGCTAGTGCTTGCGGGTGAGCTTGAGAGTGAGTCCGCCGATTCCGATGGGTCCGGCGGCTCCGGCGATGATGGTGAAGGCGTGGGTGGCTGCGTCGAGCAGCGCGCACAGGGCGAGGACCAGCCCCCAGGCGCCGAGCGCGATAGCTCCGGCGACGGCGAACGGGATCAGGCAGCGTCGCCATGGGATGCCGGGGCGGTCGGTGTCGTGGATGACTACGACGATGGGCTGGCCGGTGGCCTGGGCGCGGTTCCAGACGTCGGCGGGTATGTGCCGGATGGTGCCCGGCGGTTCGCGGTCGTTCATGACGTGCTCCTTCCGGGTACAGGACGGCCCCACCGGACGGTGGCCCGGCGGGGCCTGTGGTGACACTGTGTGATTGTCGCGGAGAGTGCTACTGGGTAGTGGGTAGTGAGGTCTCCAGTAGAAAATGCCTGTTCGACGGCTCTGTGCGGGCTCCTAGGGTGTCTACTGGGTACTGGGGCGCACCCCAGTACCCAGTACTCGGTAGCTCTGCGTGTGAGGCGTTCAAGCGTGGTCGGGGTGGACGTAGACGGAGTGCGGTCCGTTGTCGCGGTAGATCAGTTCGCCGCGTTCGGCTGCCGCCTTGAGACCGGCGCGGACAGTCTTGCGGTCCTTCCCCACCATGTCGGCGACAGCGGAAGGCTTCATGCCATCGGGGCCTGCTGCCTCGATGGCGGTGAGTGCCTTGCCCAGCCAGTCCGGCCCGTCCGCCTGCTCATCCCTTAACGCGGACAAGTTCAGTCCCGGCGCCGCCGGCCTTTCCGGGTGGTTCGGGGGCTCGGGGGCGGTGCCGAATTGCTGGTCAATCTGTTCCATGAACGCGCGCACGGCCGCGTCCTCATCGGATACCGGGGCCGCCTGCTCGTTGCGGAGTGCGGACAGGTTCAGTCCGTTGCTCACGGCGGACTGTTCGGCCGGTCCGGTGTCGGCGGCCGGTGTGTTGGTCGGGTCGCGCATCCACGCGGTGCGTTCCGGGTCCCACCGGTTCGTGTACGCGTCACCCGCAGCCTTGGCCGAGATGGCGTCGAGGGTGGGGTGCATGTCGGTGGTGGCGTGGACGATGTCGCGGATCTGGTTGGGCAAGATCCGCCAGTTCTTGAACAGGGCTGCGGCGGATTCCGGGGTGCCCATGAACCCGGCGCCCTTGTAGGGGGCTTGGTCCACGCGGAGCCCGCGGGTTCCGGGGAAGACTCTGCTGAGGTCCATGCCTTCGACTTCGCCGCCGGTGAGGCAGACGCGGGCTTTGGCTTCGCGGCGGATCATCAGGTTGCCGAGCACCGACCCGGTGGCACCCAGCGCGGTGAGGACGGTGCGCACCCCCATGGCGCGCAGCATCCGGATCACTTCGAGGATCTTCTTCGCGAGGTCCTTCATGCGGCGGTCGGTGCTGGTCAGGATCTCCGCACCTTCATCGACGACCAGCATGATCTGGGGGATCTTCCCGCTGATGGGGAGCTGGTCGGTGTTCGCCTTGGCCATGAGGTCCTGGTAGGCGACCTTGCGGCGCAACCCGATGACCAGGGCCGCATCGAGCATCAGCGCGGCTTCCTCGTGGGTTGAGGCGAGCCAGTCGATGCCCGGCCGGACCCCGTCCACGGGTGCCCCGTGGGTGTCGAGTGCGGGGCGGACCCAGGGCAGGCCGGCCGATCCGGCGTTCAGGTCGATGACCCAGGTCAGGATGTCGGTGGTGCGGGCGAACCCGGCCAGGATCACGTGCACCATGTTCGTCTTCCCGGACCCGGTGGGGCCCACGACCAGCGCGCACTGCTCGCGCAGGAACACACAGATCTCTTCGGCATTGGTCCGGTAGCCCCAGGGGATGCCCGTGTAGATCGACAACGGGCTGTAGTCAGACGGGTAGGTGCGCTCCTCGGAGAGCACGTTGACCGTGGTCACATCGATCAGCACCCGCCCCTGATGCACACCCTGCGAGGCGACCGCGGTGCAGCCATGCGGGAGCCTCGCGTCGGCGGACAGGGCCGCGGAGTGCTGCGCGATCCGGTCGTAGGTGGTGCCACCGGCAGGGAGTTCGGCATCGATGGTGAACCCGGTACCGGTCGGCCAGATCTCCACCGCGACGACCCGCAGCGTGATCGTGCAGACCCGCTGCACCCGGTCCACCCACTCGGCGGCGATCGCCCGCCGTTCCGCGCTGAGTTCGCGGCTGACCTGGCGTTCATCGGCGGCGATGGCCTCCAGCTCCCTCGCCTCCTCGTAGAGGAGGGTGGAGCGGGCGGCGGCGCCGATCCCGACGCCGATGGTGGCGAGTGATCCAAGGGCGGCCCAGGTCAGGGGCCCGGTGGTCATGGCCCATGTCGTCCATCCGGCGCCTACCAGCCAGGAGGCGGAGCGCATGGCGATGGTGCGGGCGGCCAGGCGTTCGCGCAGGCTGCTGATCGTGTGGCCGATCGCCCCGGCGGCGCCGATGGTGAGGGCCCAGGCGGGGGGCATGCCGGTGGCTGCTCCGGTGGTGGCGAGGGCGAGGCATCCGGTGGTGGCGGACAGGGCGCCGGTCACGGGTCCGTGACCGGCAGCCCAGTCCCACACCGGCCCGGTGCTGGCCTGTGTGGTGGTGGTCATCTCAGACGTTCCAGCCCTTCTCGGCTTCGGTCCCGTTGCGGGGGTCTTCGTGGCGGGCGATGTCCTGTTCGTGGGAGAGGCGGAACAGCGGCCCCATGTCCTCCGCGACCGCGACCGCGGACATGACCGCGCCGAAGATGGAGCTGAAGCCTTCCGCGACGTCCTTCTCCAGCGGGAACTCCGAATCGGCCCGCTCGGCCAGGATGCGCATGACGTTCGCGACGCTCGTGAGTGCGTCGGGGAGCCGTTCGACCATGGCCAGGATCTCCATGGCCGACTCAGGCTCGTACTGCTGAGCTGCGGATTCCATCTCCGCGGCGTACTCCTCGAACCGGAAACCAGACATGCCCTCTCCCTCACTCGCAGTCGTGGTGGGTGCTGCCGGCGCCAGCCCCTCGGGGCGCTCGGCCGTGTCGCTGATCTGATCGGCGCTGGCAGCCGCCTCGGCGTCGGCGGCAACCTCGTCGTCCTCCAGGGCGGCGCGTATGGCGTCGTCCCGGTGGGTGCGCTGCTCCTGGGCGGTGCGGGTCATCCGGGCATAGAGGCGGCGACCGGGGTACATCAGCCAGGCCCAGCCGAGTTTCCGGCCCAACGGGGTGGAGACCATCCCGACCAGCCCCAACGCCCCGGCGAGCAGGGCGGCGAGTAGTCGGCGGCCCTGAAAGCGGGCAGCGGACCGCCACAGGGATTTGCGTGCCTTCTTCCGGACCGGCGCCTTACGGATGTCGTCGCGCTGGGCGGAGACCTTTGCGGCCGTCCGCTGGTCACGCGCCTGACGGCTGCGGTCGACCAACGAGCCTTTGGCGGCCCCGACCCGGCCCGCGGCCTTGGTCACAGACCGGCCGATCGGGCCTTTACGGTCCAACGATGCCGACCGGGCGGCCGTCTTGGCGTCACGGCGGGCATCCGCCAGGGCCCGCCGTGCCCCAGCCGTCTCAGACCGCCGATCAGCCCGGGACGGGGCCGCCTTGCGGGCCGACTCGCGCAGCGCCTTGACCTGCCCCGCACGCCCCCGGGACTTACCAGGAGCCGACCTCGGCCCGGGGGTGTTGGGTGTCTTGCGGGGTGTGTGCAGGCTGCGGTGCAGCGCTCCCGCCTTGGAGCCCGCCGTGGAAGAACCGGTCGTGCCGTGAGTGGTCTTCTTCCCGCCACGGCCTGGCGTCTTACTGGTGCCGGCGTTCCCGTTACGGGACTGCTTCGGCACCCCTCCCGCCGCACCACGACGGCCGGAAGCGCGGCCCACCGGAGCGGCAGCGCTCGCGTTGCGGGACACGCGGCCTGCATTCTTGCCCAACCCTGAGCCCTTGGTCGTCTTGGTCTTGGTCTGGTGGGGCTTGTTCTTGGTGCGGCGGGTGTGGGTCGCTGCGATCGTGCCGAGGACGACGGCACCCGTGGCGGCAACCGCCAACGCGGCGGGGCCTCCGACCAGTGCGGCAGCGGCCATCAGGGACGTGGTGGCGTTGGTGCCGGTGACCGCGAGCGGGACGACCGGCCACCCGCCCGGGGTGTGCTCTACCTCGGCGGTCGGCTTCTGTGGGGGCGGAGGAGGCGGGTCAGTGTCCGGAGCCGCCACGGGGGTTACTTCCGGAGCAAGGGTGGTGTCAGTCATGCTGAGTGCACTCCCTTGGGAGTAGGAGGGCTCGGCCGGATCTGTGGTGGAGAGGGCCGGGCCCTGCGTTTGTGTGTGGCACGTACGTGAAGCGGGTTGCCTGCGGTCAGGCCGCGGCGAGTGCGAGGGCGGCGAGGACCAGGGCGAGAATGTGCGCGGTCTGGTCGACGTGCGCGGCACCGCCGTTCGCGGCCCAGCCGGTTTGGCGGGCATGGTCCATCCACCAGGCCACCGGCCACCTGCGGTCGATGAACGCATGCGTGGCACCGATCCAGACCAGTGCTGCCAGCGCGGCCGGGACGGTCACCGGCAGGTCCAGCAGCACCACCCCTGCGAGGAGTCCCGCACCGCACGTGGCGATGTGGGTGGCGGCGTGCGTGAGGCCGGCCCGCCACCCTGCCGCACCGCGACCGGCCTTGTGTGCGGCCTGATGGTCGCTCTGGAGGGGATAGTCGGCCAGCAGATGACCCAGGTAGAGCAGGATGAACAGCGAAGCGAACACGAGGAGTGTCCTTCCGGTTCATGAGGGCGGGGAGTCGGCGCAGGGCACGCACAAGCCGAGCGAGCGCGGGATGCAGTACCCGGCATCCCGCCGGCAGGCCGGGCAGGTGCGGCGGGCAGCCATGGCCTTCGCCAGAGCCGCCGCACGGCCCGGGGTCATCGGGCGGACCGGTTTGGCCCGGTCGACGCGGTAGAGGTAGGCGACCAGCGGACCCCGACGTCGGCGCGGCCGCTGGAGTTCAGCGGCCACGTCCTGACCGCCGGGCCGCAGGCCGAGGGCGCGGAGTTGACGGCGGGTGGCCAGACCCTCGGGGGCGAGGCGCCACCGGTACTCGGGCAGGCCGCTCACTGGTTCGCGCCTTCCAGCGCCTTCGTTGCGGTGTGGTCTCGGTGTTCCTGGTAGCGGGCGGTCACCCAGCCGGTGGACCAGCCGCACAGCTCGGCGGCCTGCCGGATCGACAGCCCGGCATCGAACGCGGCCCGGACCGTGGCCCGCGCCAACGGCTCCTCCTGCCTCTCCACAGCAGGGCCGGCGGACAGCAGGGCCAGGCGTTCACGCTCCACCCGCTCCTGTTCACGCATCTGTTCACGGCGTTCACGGGCTTCCCGCTCCCGGGCCTCCAGCTCGCGGCGCTGCGCGGCTTCGCGTTCAAGGCGTTCACGCTCGGCCTGCTGCTGTTCACGCATCTGTTCACGGCGTTCACGGGCCTCCCGCTCAGCCCGCTCCCGGGCCTCCACCCGCTCGCGCTCCTCCAGCCGGGCGGCTTCCTCCCGGGCGGTCTGCTCACGGGCCAAGAGCGCTTCGTGTTCACGCTGTTCACGAGCCAGCTGCGCCGCGTGCTCACGCTCCTCACGCACCCGCCGCTCCTGCGCCTCACGGCGCTCCTCAGCGGCCCGCTCGCGCTCCGCCCGCTCAGCGCTGAGCTGTGCTTCGCGGGCAGTGTGGGCGGCGGTGATGGCCTGACGGTAGGCGAGACCCGTCTCAGCCGTGACGATCAGAAGCAGGGGCGCGACCGAGTGGACCGCCGCCCCGACCAGGTCTTTCTTCAGCGCGGAGTCCGCGACGTTCAGGGCCAGGGTCATGCCGCCGGTCATCCACCGCAGCGCGATGGGCCACCGGCCACCGTCCCCGCCCAACGCGGCCAGGACCGAGTCCAGACGGACCACGATGACGACCGCCGCATCCACCACCAGAGGCAGGATCGGAGCCGTCCACTCCCACCCCTTGGGGCTGTGGCGCTCCATCAACGGCGTCACCGTGAGAATGGAGAACAGCATCGCCCCACCGACGATCAGCCACGTCCCGACCGACAGGGCGCGTTCCGCTGAACGGATCTGAACACTGTTCACGACCGGCCCCCTCCCGTGAACGCACCTGAACGGAGGCCAGCAGCCGGACCGGGGAGGTGTCGTCGTCCGGCCTCTCCGGGTACTCCGTCCACTCCCACTGGGCCCCGTCCATGAACACGAACCCCAGGCCGGTGAGCGCCTGTGAACGCTCCGGCGGTGTCGGTACGGTCCCGGGGCCGAAGTCGTGCTCCGGCCACTGCGAGACCGGAACACCCATCAGGGCGACGTACAGGGTCCACCTGCCGTCACGGCTGGACATCTGCGCGGTGTACTCGCTCATGCGGTCACCGCCGCACGCTCGTGCAGCGGACGCCGGGAGGTGGCGTGGCGGGTGCGGCGGCCGCAGGGCCGGGGCTCCTTGAGCGGGAGGGCCCGCATCAGGCTCTCCGCGTAGGCCGCGGCCTCCGGGTCGCTCTCCCGCAAGTCCGCGAGAACCTCGCGGGCGACGTCCAGACGGGCCGCCCGGTCCATCACGGACTCGGTGGGCGAACCGGTGAACAGCTCCAGGTCGATGCCCAGAGCCAGCTCAATGAACTCGGTCGCGGTAACAGCCACGCGACCAGCAACGATGGTCTTCATGGGTCGTTTTCTCCTCGCGGTGAGACGGCCTGAAAGCGGCCCCGGTGTTCGAGCACCGGGGCCGCGCGCCGTTCAGGGATGGGCTGCCACGTCATGTGGTCGGCCCGGCCGCCAGAGCAGGCGGCGAGTGCCCCGGGCCGGATTCGATCCAGCGGCTTCACGCCGTGATCCGGGGCTGGTGGTCAGTGGCCGTAGTTCTCGGGAAGGCCGTGACGTCGCAGCCACTCGCCCTCGTAGTCGGTGCGGCCGACCGCTTCGAACGAGGCGCGGGCGTCGTTGACCTCGTCGTCCGTCATCTCGGGCGTGGTCTTGTGTGCCCACGTCTTGCCAGTGAGGTCGGGCCAGCGATCTGCAGATCCCATGAACGGTCCCTTCGGTGGTCGGGGTGGTACCGAGTGCCCCGGGCCGGACTCGATCCGGCAGCCTCACGCCGTGATCCGGGGCGGTGCATGCTCAGCGACCGGACCCGCCGGAGGAACGGCGGTTGGCCTCACTGACCTTCTTGGAAAGCTCGTCGCGGTCCTGCTCTGTCAGACTGCTGATCACAGGTGCCTCCTACACAGGTGCCTGCTCGCGGCACCCCGGTTGCCCCCGGGGTGCCGCTCCTCGTTCCGGACCATCCGGCTCCCCTCAGCCCCGCCCGTACGACCCAAGGGGGTCGGACGGGCGGGGGAGGCAACCGGCCGCAGCGCGGGAAGCGCCGCGGAGGTGTGCTTGAACGTGCGTGTCTCCTTCGGGGGCGACTCCCGTTTCACGGAAGAGCCGCTAGCCCGTTGTAGGCAGAGACATGACCTTTCGGTCTCGTGCCATCCGGTTGACCAGGGGTCCGGTTCCCTCGACCCGCTCTGTCCCGGGCCCCTTGGCAGTGCATCCGCCGCGCAAAGGCGGGGAATATCGCGCAACCGGGCACACTTGAAGGAGCTGCACCGCTTGCTCAACTTGTTGGTACAAGTTGATGTAGTGATGGTGCACCCACGGACGGTGAGTCGTCAAGCGATCGGGGCCCACATGTACCAACAAGTTGAGCGAGTGCGTCATGATGGGGTCATGAGCAAGCAGCCGAAGTATCGGCAAATCGCGGATGCTCTGCGCCGCGAAATCGACAACGGGGCATACCCGCCCGGGGCGCGGCTCCCTTCGGAAAGCGAGCTGTCAGCGCGCTTCGACGCATCGCGGAACACTGTGCGGTCCGGGCTTGGCTTGCTGGTCACGCAGGGGCTTGTCTCGTCCAGTCAGGGACTCGGGTACGAGGTTGCCAAGCATGAGGTGTTCAAGCTGAACGCCTCCCGGTTCGAGAATCTGAGCTTCCCCCAGAACGGTGACGCCTACAGCACAGACGTCACTGGCGCAGGTCGTCGACCGCACCAGACATTCAGGGTTGAGATCCTGCCCGCGCCGGCGGATGTGGCGGGGAGGCTAAAGGTAGAACCCGAATCTCGCACTGTCCTGCGGTTCTGCCATCGGTATGTCGATGACGTGCCGTGGTCGACTCAGGCCACGTACTACCCCGCGTGGCTGGCTGATGAGGCCCCCCGCCTCGCGGAACCTGGTGACATCGAAGAGGGCACTACTCGGTACCTGGCTGCTCATGGGACCGAGCAAATCGGGTACTTCGACGAAATCTCTACGCGCATGCCTACCCCGGACGAGGCGCGATTGCTGGAGATCGGTGCAGGGGTGCCGGTGCTGCTCTGGATGCGGACTGGCTACTCGGCGGAGCGGCCTGTTCGCTGCACCATTACGACGTTCCGGGGTGACCTGAACCGGATGACCTACGAGATCGGCGACCAGGCCGCCCGAAGCGAGATCGACCCTCAGTGAAAATCATCCCCGCCCGCCCGGACGACGTGACCAAGCTTTTGGCCTTCCGTGGGGAGGCCGCAGCTTGGCTCACACGTCTCGGTAGCGACCAGTGGCAGCGCCCCTACCCGGCTGACCGGCTGCTCGCCACGATTGAGGCAGGTTCCGTCTTCATGGTCACGGACGGCGACGTGACAGCGGCCACCATCACTCTCACGTCCGACGTGGAGGAAGGCATGTGGACGGACGAGGAGTTGAGTGAGCCGTCAAGATTCGTGACCAAGCTGACCGTGGCGCGGACCCATGCCGGACAGAACCTTGGTGGTCGGCTTCTCGACTGGGCCGGCGACCGTGCGTATCGCGATGGAGCAAAGTGGCTCCGCCTTGACGCGTGGACGACGAACATGGCGCTACAGCGGTACTACCTCCAGCAGGGGTTCGAGCACGTGCGCACTGTTCGCGATGGTGGTGCGGTGAATGGGGGGCCGCGTGTTTCAGGGTGGCTCGCGCAGCGTCCGACGGCACCCGCCGACCACGGTTTCGAGGACAACGCAACCTGACGCCACACCTGCGGGCAAGGTCAGAGGGATGTGGAAACGGTCGGAGCGACGTTCTTGAAAGCCTTCATAGCCCCGACGCGGTAGAACTTTCTCTACTTCATCAAGGCACCCGGCTGCGCTCCGCTCCGCCGGGCGCGCTTCCCGGCTCTGGCTGCGCCCGCGCTCCTGCTTTCGGCCCGCTCGTCGCTGCCGCCGCCGACGCGCGCCCGCAGTGGATAGGCCCGAAGGGCATAAGACGAGAACCAAGCCCGCGGCTTCAAGACATGCCTCCGGTGGGGGCGCTACGGCACCGGGATGGACGGGGCGCCGTTCGCGAGTGCCGGCCGGAGCGTGGCGAGCGTCGTGGAGGCTCCCATCTCGTCCGCCTTCGACCCAGGCAGAGCCGAGCAGTCGCGGCCTAGGGCGTCAAGGTCGTTCGTACAGTGGCGCGCTCCACCTTGACGCCCTGAACCACGACCGCTCCACGGAGTGTGGGTCGAAGGCGGACGGGATGGGAGCCGAGGTGAGCGGTGGTTGGACAAAGTGCAGTACGCGCAGGTGAACTGGCTGCCACCCACTTCTTCGGCAACGCATCATCCTCGTCCAATCCGGCGAGGAGCCATCCGGCTATAGTTGATTCGAGACATGTGGGTTCACCATTTCCACTTCAACAGTGGAAAAGTCGCAGGTGATCACCACCTCGATCGCTCCAAGCAGAGGAGCCCGGCCCTGGGTGCAACCAGAACCGGGCTCATGCGTGGAGTCATCGAAGAGGGTCCGGCCGAGTAGCAGACGGCCGGACCCTCTTCATAGCGGTCGGCCCCATCGCCCGGGTACCTCTCCAACTCACGGCACTACCGTCGCGCCAACTGCTCCACACAGGCTGCGACAGCCGCCACAGCAGGCAGGGCCAGAACCAAGATCCTGAACCATCGCGGGTCGGACTCTCGTTCTCGCTTCTCTTTCTGCTCCTTAGGCTCTCGCTTCTCCATCCCTACTCCTCACCTGGTGGTTCCCCCGGCGGACCGGGTACCTCGACCGCAAGTGCGTCGAGTGCAACGATCGGTAAGGAGCGAGGTGGCCTCAGCATACCCATCGCGTAACGCAGTTGATGGGCCGTCAGTGTCAGAGCTATTAGAAGGTCGCGCAGATCAATTATTTCTTTCCCGTGACCGAAGCCTCCGGTCACCACATGTCCGAATCTGATGCCAAAATCTGACATCCGATTCGCACCGCAGATTCCCATGCGGCTCGGCCAGAGTACACTACGAGGAGCCGTAGTAGCGGACGCGGCGTCCCAAGGAGGAGAGCAAGCATGGTGGAGGCGAACTCCGCGGCGCACGAGGCCATCGAGTGGGATCTCGACCCGGGCGACGTGATCGAGCGCAAGCAGCTGCACGGCAGGTTCGGCGGGCGGACTCAGGGCGGCATCGGACCGTCAGCCAAGACACCCAACGTGATGATCTTTACCGACCCGATCGCCGGTGAGAAGCACGGGTACTACGACGGCTGGATGCCCGATGGGCGCTTCCACTACAGCGGGGAAGGGCAGTACGGCGATCAGCGGATGTTGTCCGGGAACGCCAGCATCCTGAACCACGAAGCCGAAGGGCGAGCGCTGCGGGTCTTCCAAGGTGCCCGGGGCCACGTCACCTACCTTGGGCGGTTCGCCGAGGCGGGATGGTACGAAGCAGACGCGCCCGAGACCGGAGACGGCCCACTTCGCAAGGTCATCGTTTTCAAGCTTCGCCCTCTGGACATCCCAGCCAAGCGTCCAGGTACAAAGTTGGGTCGACTCCTGTCTGACCAGCTTGAAACCGTCACCGAGATCGACCTCGAACGACTCGAAACCGAGAAGACGTATGTCGATCCGAACCGCGAGCCGTACGAGGCAGAGCGTCGTGAGGGCAAGCTGGTGTTGGACTTCAGCGCATACCTGCGCACCAACGGCTACCGGGTCAACCGTCAGCGCATCCTTCCCGCAGGAGAAACCAGGCCGCTTCTCACGGACCTCTACGTGCCTGACCTGGATCTCCTCATCGAAGCCAAGGGCAGCGTGACCCGGGAGAATATGCGCATGGCCCTTGGTCAGCTTCTGGACTACAACCGCTTCGTACGTGCCGAGTACCAAGCTGTTCTCGTGCCGAGTAAGCCCCGGGCGGATCTCCTCGAACTCGCGAAGGCTGCCAGGCAAGCGATCATCTGGCCCCACGGGCGCGGATACAAGTGCTCGGAAGCTGACCTGCTACCTAACCCTTGATCGCCGTGCACGATTCTGCGGTAGCTCATCAGCACGGCCTCGCGGGTTCAAGTGCGGTCACCCTGACAGCTCAGCAGCAAGCCAGAGGGCCGGTACTGATTTCAGTACCGGCCCTCTGGCTGTGGGCGTGTGCATCCGCATGGCTACCGTGCAGGGGATGCACAGGCCACCGTCAACGCCTTCACAGCTAGCCGAATGCAAAAGGAGAGCTGTTGAGAGTCAGCTGACACCAGGCCGTTTAGCTTGAAGCCGTTCTCTACCCTTAAGTAGCAGCTGCGCCTGCATCATGGGCCCATCCCCGAGGCTCAGCTTTTGTACGGAGGGCCCCGCCCACTCGCTTGGCGGCCTTCCCAGAGACAGCTTTGAAGTCAATGTAAGCATGGGCGGGCGGTCGGATTTCGCCGTCATCCACGTTCGAGTCATCTACGGTGCGAAGATTTTCTTGAGCGACTTCTCCGACCGTGATTGCGTAAACGCCCGCCGACGGTAGGGCGAGAGTCCCCACGTAGTGCTCGAATGCGCTCTGCGCGTTAATAAGGGAGCTACGAGTGACCGAAAGCTCCCCGGCATGACTTTGTGTAGGCGTAAATGCTTGACTTGAAACACGCCCATCATGCACGAACGACGGATGTATTTGACGCCAGACCATCTCCCCTTCGTCTGTAAGCTCGAATTCACCTACGCGCAGTTCATCGGGCATACTGCTGAATCCCCCAATCAGGCTTTCTGCTGCTTCCTGTAGCTCCTGCGCCGCGAAGGTCGCATCGAGTTCTCCATCGTCAGTATTGGAGAAGGCGTAAACCTCAACCTTCCCCTCAGGTGTGACCTCGGCAGTCACTTCCCCCGCGCTCGAACTCCATTCGAGCTGAACGCCGCCCTTTTCGGTGGGATAGATGTACGGTCTGGTTGCCCCTGCATCCAAGAGTTCCAGTAGGAGGGACTCAGCTTGCCGCAGAACTCTCCTGTCGACACTCTCGCCGAAGCCTTCCAGCCATCCATTTTCCAGCTTCTGCAGATCCGCCAATCGCTCCGACCAGTCAGCAGGAAGAACTGGCTCGATTCCCAGAATGTCCTGGATCTCGATGATCTCGCCTGCGGTTGACTGAATCGCCACAGAGCTTATTGCGACAGTAGGGGCGAGTGCGGACACATCGAGATATTGACGTAGATCTGGAACGATATCGTCCGAGGAGAAACGCCCAGTGATAACTCGGAAATTTCGGGCAAGTCTTACCTTGAATGTGCCTTCATCGGCCGCTACGCTGATTACTTGACCTACTACCAGGGTTTCAACTTCGAAGCGCTCGAACCTGGCGAGTTCCTGAATTGACTGCCGAACATCTCGTGAGTATACAGCCGCATTCGGAGTTCCTTCATCGAAGCTAATGAACTCCTTCTCCTGCAGACTCCGTCCGAAGCGCGCAAATTCCCTCAGTGCCTGAACGGGGAATTTCGGTGGGATCCCAGAGCCCTGCCCAACGGAGCGCAACGTGCTTTGAATCAAAATTCGCGCCTCATCAAAAACGTCGGCGTCATCAGTCTGGAATAGTGCAGCCTCGGAATCTTGCGGCATCACAAGCACAGGCACCACGCTGCCGCTTCTTACCTCAGCGAGACGGAGGTTGAATTGAGAAAACTGCCTCGGTGCCCGCTGCCGCTGCGGGTGGCGCTGCATGTAAAGCGCCCTGGCTACGTCCGCCACTAGGCGCTCATAGCGTGCAAATTCGGACAGGACTTCTACAGGGAGACCGTGTTGCTCGTAGCGACCACCCCTGAGGTGCCATGATCCAAAAGTGCGCTCTTCGTCAGTCCCCATGGAGCCACCTTAGTGACCGTTCCCCAAGACTTCAGCCGATTGAACGGGCCGTCACAATAATGATCATGGTGGTAACTGGTGGCTGGCATCCATGGCTGACATCAACAGTCCTGGACGCAGGCGGTCGAAGGCGGGCGCCAGGGGAAGACGAGCCTCGGCTGCTGGCTGTGTACGGCCTCCGTGCGATCCCCTAAAAGGGGTGTCGAAGCACGCGGCATGCTCATTTCGTCTCGCCATACAGAGGCTGTGGGCCATACGTGGGCCAATACGGGCGGTTGAACCGCATGGCCGTGTATCGAGGTAGGCCAGAGCGTTGCGAAGGCTCAGGAGGAGACGGTCTTGAAAGCCGTCACGGCGTCGACGCGGTAGAACTTTCTCTACTTCATCAAGGCACCCGGCTGCGCTCCGCTCCGCCGGGCGCGCTTCCCGGCTCCGGCCGCGCCCGCGCTCCTGCCTTCGGCCCGCTCGGCGCTGCCGCCGCCGACGCGCGCCCGCAGTGGAAAGGCCCGTGGGGCATGAGACGAGAACCAAGCCCGCGGCTTCACGACGATGCCTCCGGCGGGGGCGCTCAGACTCCGGGATGGGAGGGGCACCGTTCGCGAGTGCCGGCCGGAGCGGGGTGAGCGTCGCGGGGCTCCCATCCCGACCACCTTCGACCCAGGCAGAGCCGAGCAGTCGCGGCCTAGGGCGTCAAGGTCGTTCGTACAGTGGCGCGCTCCACCTTGACGCCCTGAACCACGACCGCTCCACGGAGTGTGGGTCGAAGGCGGACGGGATGGGAGCCGGGGCGAGTGGTGGGTCGAAGTGGGTGGTGAAACATCGGCCGACTAGCAGAGCTTTCATCCCATTCATTATTAAAAACATCACTTTGAGCCACTCTCCGAGGTAGATCCTCGCACGGCGCGCAGGGGATGGAGTGAGCCATGATAGGTCGACAGACCTTAGATTTGATCGCATCGCGAAAGAAGCATGCGACACCACAGCTGACCGGAAATACGCTGCTCAGCACACACCCAGCGCCCTCGCGCTGGACATCAGAAAGATGTGCCCCTCTGGCCATTTCCTCTCGGTTCGCCATCGGTGCAGACGCCTCGCGACCGATTAGCCCCTGCATGACTGGTACCGTGCACGAGGTACCCAGCACCGCTAACCAGCCCCTCCGCCCATGGAATACTGAGGTGTCTAATGCGGATTGCAAATTCTCGCACGCGAGCGCTCCTGGTTGCACTTTCTTTCGGAGTTGCGTGCGTCGCTATCTCGACAGCTCCGGCCAACGCGCAGGCTCCCAGTGGGCCAGCACGTCAGTCATCCATTCACTCCGCCAGTAACGTCTGGTACACATTCCCTGACGGGTCAAGACAGATCGTCTCTTCAATTGTCGCGAAAGCATTGGACAGGTCATTCAATGGAAGTGGCGTAAGTGCCGCATACTCCGGCTCAGGACTGTCCATTCCGGGAATATTGATTGACCCCGCATCTCTGCAAACTGGTGACGTTGCCGTATGGCGATACGTCACGGCGCTCATTGTCGCAAAGAGTGGCACCGTGCAGATAATCGTTAATGGCTCGATGAGATCCTTCAGTAGTGGCGCCTACAGCGGATTCGCAGGCTTCTATCGCCCTGCATAAGCTCAACTTCTACTTCGAGCAACGCCGCGGGGAAATGCAGCAGCCCAGCGGCCAGCATCGCCGATTGCCCCTTCCCGTTCCCCTCTGGGGTGGCATGGCCTCACCGACCGATCCGCCGAGAGCGCGCTGCTTGTGCCCGTGGCGTTCTACTGTCGTTTGCCTCCTAGCCCAAATTGGGACTGTACGCCTGAGAGCGTGCGAGAGAGGGAGATTACTATGGTCGCTGCCTGGTTGGTTGCTAGCCGCAGCACGATTGCTGGCATCTCCGAAGGAATGATTGGTGGGGTCCTCCTCACCTACCTGACGGGTGCAGCAGTGGCGGGCTGAGTCCAGCGCCCCTTTAGCGGGTGACAGCGGCGTACCGCAACCACAGCAACCGCCCCCGTACGCCACCACCTCTCCGGAGTTGAGTAGCGGCCGGTATGGCCGCCGCTGACCGATCCGGCTAGAGCTACGGATCAGAAGGTCTCCGTGCCCCCGCCGTGCCCGATCGGTCGGGAAGTAGGGGGGGAACCAGGGGCACTGACGGACAAGGCGCACGAGAACGGCCCCTGACCGATTCATCAGGTCAGGGGCCGTTCATCTGCGGTGGGTGTGGGATTTGAACCCACGGTGACATCGCTGACACGACGGTTTTCAAGATCGTTCAGGAGGGCGGCTCGCCCGTTAGGACTCCACATGCCGCGCGGTAGCGTGGCGCTATGGATGAACCCCGGATCAAGGTTTACGGCTCAGCCGACGAAGTCACCATCGCGGCCAACGCGGCCGGGTTGCGGGACCTTGCTGAGCGACTCCTTGGACTCGCAGATCCCGAACTCCGGAACGGGTACCACGAGCACCTTGATGCAGGTGTCAATCTTGAACAGGGATCTATCAGCCTGATCTTGGAGCGGGACGACAAGGTGTCGTGATGAGCCCTGTGAGTGTCTAAGTGCGTGACAACGGAGGCAGACAGCGGCGGACGTCCACGCACACTGACGGACCATCGCAGCAGCTCAGAGCCACCCCGATCCCCCGCCAAGCGCCCGTCCAAGTTGCTTCGGGACGAAGAGGTCGCGGGTTCAAGTTCGGTCACCCTGACAGCTCAGCAGCAGGCCAGAGGTCGGTACTGATTGCAGTACCGGCCCTTATGCACTAACCGGCCCCCGAGTCGACGGATGACTGCCACGATGGGTTCATGTCGATGCCGCCTGGAATGCCACTTCCCGCCCTACTGGTACCTGACTGCACTTCAGAGAAAGCCCATCGTGCGGCTTACGAGAGAGCGAAGGCCGACAACTCCATCTTCGTGTGCATCACCCGACAGGGGGCGCATTGGAACGTGGTGCTTGATGTCATCAGCAGGCCCCTCGTCACTGACGAGGCAGCCAAGATCCTGCGGTCCGCTGTTGAGGAGCTAGTGGCCACTGGCGCTGCAGCAGGCGGAGCCGACTACAGCACCGAGTACATCTCTATGCACCAGGTCGGAAGCGAGGGACGAGCCCGCGAGATCGCCGCTGCGTTTCACGCCGCTATCTACGGCCTTCAGCAGCTACAGATCACCGTGCCGCTCCCGCGACAGAGTGCGTGAGCGGCCAACTGCGGGCCGTTCGCCCCCGGTGGGGTGAGAGTGGGGTGCGGACTCAAAGGGTGGCCGAAGATGCTGATCAGGGCTAGATCATGGCGCGGTCTGTAAATCTGCCGGCTCAGTCTACCCAGGTTCGAACCCTGGCGCCGCCACGGTGGAGTGAACCCCCTGACTCGCAGTCATGCGAGGCAGGGGGTTTCTTCATGCTCCGGATTCCGCGTGTCTCAGCGGGGGACTCAGTTCCCCGCGATGTCCTTCACCGCGACCGTCACCGGCACGTTTCCGGAGATGAGTTCCAGCGTGAGGCCCGCGCAGGCGGGGGTGTCCAGGATCTCCAGGAGCGTGGCCGCCACGTCGTCGCGCGGGACGGGGCCGCGGCCGGTCGAAGCGGCCAGCAGGATCAGGCCGGTGCCCGCGTCGTTGGTGAGCATGCCGGGACGCAGGATCGTCCAGTCCAGTGAGGGCCGGGAACGCACGTAGTCGTCGGCCGCGCCCTTGGCGCGCAGATAGACGTCGAACACCTCGTCGCCCGGATGGGCGGCGTCCGCGCCCATGGACGAGACCACCACGTACCGCCGCACCCCGGCCCGCTCCGCGGCGTCGGCGAAGAGCACGGCGGCTCCCCGGTCGACGGCGTCCTTGCGGGCGGTGCCGCTGTCCGGGCCCGCCCCGGCGGCGAAGACCACGGCGTCGGCGCCGCGCAGGACCTCCGCGGCCTCATCGACGGAAGCCGCTTCGAGATCGAGGACGACCGGTTCGGCCCCCGCCTCGCGGAGGTCGTCGGCCTGTCCGGGGTCGCGGATGACTCCGACCGCTTCGTCTCCGCGCGCAGCGAGCAGCCGCTCGAGCCGCAGCGCTATCTGACCATGTCCACCTGCGATGACTATGCGCATGCGTCCGACCGTACGCCGCGCCGGGCGGACGTGCTCACGACCCGCGGGCGGGGCCCCTGCCGGGCCCGCCGTCCTGGCCGCGCGCACCACCCGCTGGAGGGCCCTTGTCGGCACGGCCCTGACGGGGGAGGTCGAGCGCGGCGACCGCCTCCGAGTCGCAGTACTCGCGCACCGCGCTCGTCCGCGCGACCACCCGGCCGCGGTGGATCACGATCCTGCTGTACGCGAGCGAGAGCACACCGGACATGCCTTCCCCGCGCACCGCGAGCAGTTCGGCGGGGAAGCCCGCCTCGACCCGCACCTCGGGCAGTCCCATGGCCGCCCTGGCGGTCGCGGAGACCGCCTGGTAGGCGTGGTCGGGGCGCATGCCGTGCTGGGAGGCCAGGAGGTAGGCGGCTTCGAGGGGGTCACCGCGGCCCACGGGGTTGGCGGCGTCCCGCAGGGCACCGCTGCCGGCGGCGACCCGGACCCCGGCGGCCCGCAGCAGCCGTACGGGTGCGGCGACCCGGCGCTCGGAGCCGGAACAGCCGCCCTGGGGGAGGCAGATGACGCTCACTCCGGCGGCCGCCAGCTGGTCGGCGGCGCGGACCGCGGCGTCCAGGGGCAGTCGGGACAGGCCGCCGCAGGGGCCGAAGGAGACGCCTGGGCGCAGTCCGCCCGCCATGGCGGCGACCCGGGCCAGCCGGGCCGGGTCGTCACCGTCCGTGTGCAGATCGACGGGGCAGCCGTGTTCGGCGGCGATCCCCAGGACCGCTTCGGCGTAACCGGCCGGGTCGGGGTCGGCGTCGGGGCAGCCGCCGACCACGCCCGCGCCCATATTCACGGCGTCGCGCAGCATGGCGAGGTTGTCGGCGCCCGCGACGCCGGTGAGCAGGCGGGGGACGGCGACGGGGGTGAGGTCGGCGAGCCCGTGCAGGGAGCGCCTGGCCTGGAGGACGGCTTCGAGCGGGGCGAGCCCGTGGACGTCCCCGACACGTACGTGGGAGCGCAGCGCGGTCGCGCCGTGGCCGACCTGGAGCAGGGCCGCCTCGGTGGCGCGGCGCTGGACGTCCTCGGCACGGTGGGAGGCAGGCCCCGCACCGCCCGGCCCGACGCCGTCCGCGGTGAACGCCGTATCGCTGTGCGCGTGGGGTTCGGCGGGCGCCGGGAGCAGCAGGTAGCCGCGCAGGTCCACGCGCGCGCCCCGGGCGGTCAGGCTGCCCGCGGTGCCGACGGCTTCGATACGGCCGCCGCTGAGCCGTACGTCCACGACGCGGCCGTCGGTGAGCCTGGCGCCGCACAGCACGAGTGCCGCGTCGGGAGCGGCGGTGCCGGGGCCGCCCGGAGGGCCGGCCGTGTCGGCGCCGTCGGCCGCGCTGTCGTCGGGGTGCCGCGGCTGGCTGTCGGGCATCGTGCTCCTGGGAGAAGGGTCAAGATCACTCGGAGTGGGTCGAGCCTAGGGCGGTGCTCGGCCCGCTTCGATGAGGAGCGGAATAGTCGTACCGGCGTGGCCCGCTGGGGCGCTCGGGGCCGGTGGTGCCGGGTGGGGCGCAGGTGCCGGTGAGCCGGTCCCGCACTGTCCGGCTCCGGCGGCGGGGCCTTGTCCGACATTCCGATCAAGAGCTTGTTCAAGGCCCTGGTCAGGGGCCTGATCAAGGGGTCGGAAGCGCGTCCCGCAGGCGCCGGGACGAGGGGTGCGGAAACGGATTTGGGGGACGGCGACAGACCGTGTAATGTCTTCATCGCTCGCCCCAATAGCTCAGTCGGTAGAGCGTCTCCATGGTAAGGAGAAGGTCTGCGGTTCGATTCCGCATTGGGGCTCTGGTGATCGGGAAACCCCGCTTCGGCGGGGAGACCCGTCATCAAAGCGGTGTAGCTCAGTCGGTAGAGCAAGCGGCTCATAATCGCTGTGTCACCGGTTCAAGTCCGGTCACCGCTACTTTTGGTAGCCGATTGTGGGGTCGGTCCTTCGATCGGCTACTCTTCTTTGCGTTCATCCGTCCATCCGTCCGTCCAAGGAGCACTCACGTGGCTGCCACCGACGTCCGCCCGAAGATCACGCTGGCCTGCGTGGAGTGCAAGGAGCGGAACTACATCACCAAGAAGAACCGGCGTAACAACCCGGACCGTCTTGAGATGAAGAAGCACTGCCCGCGCTGCAAGTCGCACACCGCGCACCGCGAAACCCGCTGAACAGGCTCGTACACGAGGCCGTCCCCATTGGGGCGGCCTCGTGTCGTTTGCGAGGGCTGCACTCCGGCCCATTCGTCTTTGACATCAGGAGGGAGCGAGGCCATGGCGCTCGACCAGTCCTTCGTGGGACGGACCTATCCGCCCACCCCGCCGTACGAGGTCGGCCGGGAGAAGATCCGTGAGTTCGCCGAGGCGGTGGGTGACGCCAATCCCGCGTACACCGATCCGCGGGCGGCGGCCGCGCTCGGCCACGCCGATGTGATCGCCCCGCCGACGTTCGTGTTCTCCCTCACGTTCAAGGCGGCGGGGATGTCGTGAGGGACCCGCAGCTGGGCCTGGACTACAGCCGCGTGGTGCACGGGGACCAGAAGTTCGCGTACGTGCGTCCGGTACGGGCGGGGGACCGGCTGACGGTCACCTCGACGATCGAGGGCATCAAGTCCCTCGCGGGCAACGACATCCTGGACATCCGCGGCGAGGTCCACGACGAGGCCGGCGAGCACGTGGTGACCGCCTGGATGAAGCTGGTGGCCCGAGCCGCCGAGGAGGCGTCATGACGGCGAAGGTCTCTTACGGCTCGGTCGAGGTCGGCACGGAACTGCCGGCCCAGTCCTTCCGAGTCACCCGGGCGACGCTGGTGCAGTACGCGGGTGCCTCCGGTGACTTCAACCCGATCCACTGGAACGAGAAGTTCGCGCGTGAGGTCGGGCTCCCGGATGTGATCGCGCACGGCATGTTCACCATGGCCGAGGCGATCCGCGTGGTCACGGACTGGGCCGGCGACCCCGGAGCGGTCGTGGAGTACGGGGTGCGCTTCACCAAGCCGGTCGTCGTCCCGAACGACGACAAGGGCGCGCTTGTCGAGGTCGTCGGCAAGGTGGCCGCGCTGCTCGACGACAACCTGGTGCGGGTGGACCTGACGGCCATGAGCGACGGCAAGAAGGTGCTGGGCATGTCCCGCGCCGTGGTCCGGCTCGCCTGATTCCGGTGACCGTGAGTAAGGGGCGTCTCTCCTGGAGGGGCGCCCCTTACCGCGCAGTCTCGTGACGTCCAGCGTCCGCAGCGGCGAACAGGGCATCGCCTCGGGGGCGGACAACGCGCTGCGGGAGGTCGGCGGCGCGCTCGGAGTCGCCGTGCCCGCCTCCGTCTTCGCCGCCCGGGGCGGGTACGAGTCGCCCCAGGCGTTCTCGGAGGGAACCGTTCCCGCCCTCCGGATCGGCGCCGGGGCCGTGGCGCTCGCCGCACTCGTCGCCCTGATGATCCCCGTCCGCCGCGCGGCCGAGGCCCCGGCCCCGGGCCCCGAGGCGGCCGGTGACCGCACGCCCGTCGCCGTCTGACCGGCCCTTCCCCCGTACTCTTGTCCCCGTGCAGGAACTCCACGACGCCCCCCTCGCCCCCCTGACCACCTTCCGGCTCGGCGGACCCGCCACCCGCCTCCTCACCGCCACCACCGACGCCGAGGTGGTCGAAGCCGTCCGCGAGGCCGACGCCGCTGCCACCCCGCTCCTGGTGATCGGCGGCGGCTCCAACCTGGTCATCGGCGACAAGGGCTTCGAGGGCACCGCCCTGCGCGTCGCGACGAAGGGCTTCGCCCTGTCCGGTACGACGCTGGAGCTGGCCGCGGGCGAGATCTGGACCGACGCCGTCGCCCGCACGGTCGAGGCGGGCCTCGCGGGCATCGAGTGCCTCGCCGGAATCCCGGGCTCCGCCGGTGCCACGCCGATCCAGAACGTCGGCGCCTACGGCCAGGAGGTCTCCTCCACCATCTCGGAGGTCATCGCCTACGACCGCCGCACCCGGGAGACGGTCACCCTGCCGGACGCCGAGTGCGCCTTCTCGTACCGTCACAGCCGCTTCAAGGCCGAACCCGACCGTTACGTGGTGCTCCGCGTCCGCTTCGAGCTGGAGGACGCGGGCGGCCTCTCCGCCCCGCTCCGGTACGCCGAGACGGCACGGGCCATGGGCGTCGAACAGGGCGAGCGCGTTCCCGCGCAGGACGCCCGGGAAACGGTGCTCCGGCTCCGCGCGGGCAAGGGCATGGTCCTGGACTCCGAGGACCACGACACCTGGTCGGCCGGGTCCTTCTTCACCAACCCGGTCCTGGGCCCCGAGCAGTACGCGGCGTTCCTCGCCCGCGCCAAGGAGCGCCTGGGCGACGAGGTGGCACCGCCCGCCTTCCCAGCCCCGGACGGCGGCACCAAGACCTCCGCCGCCTGGCTGATCGACCGGGCCGGCTTCACCAAGGGGTACGGCACGGGCCCGGCCCGCATCTCCACCAAGCACACCCTCGCCCTCACCAACCGGGGTGACGCGACCACCGATGACCTCCTCGCCCTCGCCCGCGAGGTGGTCGCGGGCGTCCACGCGGCGTTCGGAGTCACGCTCGTCAACGAGCCCGTGACGGTCGGCGTCAGCCTGTAGGACGGCCCGCGGTATCAGCCGAGCCAGCCGTCGATCCCGCCGAGCAGCTTCTCCCGTACGTCCGCCGGGGCGGCCGAACCCCGTACGGACTGCCGCGCCAGCTCCGCCAGCTCCTCGTCGGTGAAGGCGTGGTGCCGGCGCACGAGGTCGTACTGGGCGGCCAGCCGGGAGCCGAAGAGCAGCGGGTCGTCCGCGCCGAGTGCCATCGGCACGCCCGCCTCGAAGAGGGTGCGGATGGGTACGTCGCCCGGTTTCTCGTAGACCCCGAGCGCCACGTTCGAGGCCGGGCAGACCTCGCAGGTCACCCCCGTCTCGGCCAGCTGGCGAAGCAGCCGCGGGTCCTCGGCCGCCCGCACGCCGTGCCCGATGCGGGAGGCGTCCAGGTCGTCCAGGCAGTCCCGCACGCTCGATGGCCCGGCGAGCTCGCCGCCGTGCGGGGCCGCGAGCAGCCCGCCCTCGCGGGCGATGGCGAAGGCCCGGTCGAAGTCGCGGGCCATCCCGCGGCGTTCGTCGTTGGAGAGCCCGAAGCCGACGACACCTTGGTCCGCGTACCGCACGGCCAGCCGCGCCAGCGTCCGCGCGTCCAGCGGGTGCTTCATCCGGTTGGCCGCGATCACGACCCGGATTCCGAGCCCGGTGTCCCGGGCCGCCGAGTCCACGGCATCCAGAATGATCTCGATCGCCGGAATCAGCCCGCCGAGGAGCGGGGCGTACGAGGTGGGGTCGACCTGGATCTCCAGCCACCCCGCGCCGTCCGCCACGTCCTCCTGGGCGGCCTCGCGCACGAGCCGCTGGATGTCCTCGGGCGAGCGCAGACAGGACCGGGCGATGTCGTAGAGGCGCTGGAAACGGAACCAGCCCCGTTCGTCCGTCGCGCGCAGACTCGGCGGCTCGCCACCGGTCAGCGCGTCCGGCAGGTGCACGCCGTACTTGTCGGCGAGTTCGAGCAGCGTCGTGGGCCGCATCGACCCGGTGAAATGCAGGTGCAGGTGGGCCTTGGGCAACAGCCGTACATCGCGCTCCATCCCAAGATCCTGCCGTACGGGCGGGTCCGAGCGGTAGCCGCTTTCCCCCTTGGGTCCGTCATCGAACAGAAAAACAGACCCCCGGACGGAACCGGGGGTCTGCCTGTTCGACGGGTGAGGCGGGGGAGCGGTCAGTCCTTCGCCTCGCCCAGCAGCTTCTGGAGCCGTGAGGCGCCCTCGGCGAGGTCCGCGTCACCGAGCGCGTACGACAGCCGCAGATAGCCCGGCGTACCGAACGCCTCGCCGGGGACGACGGCGACCTCGGCCTCGTCCAGGATGAGCGCCGCGAGCTCGACCGAGGTGGCGGGACGCCTGCCCCGGATCTCCTTGCCGAGCAGCGCCTTCACCGAGGGGTAGACGTAGAACGCGCCCTCCGGCACCGGGCAGACGACACCCTCGATCTCGTTGAGCATCCGCACGATGGTCTGCCGGCGGCGGTCGAAGGCGGTACGCATCTCGGCGACCGCGTCCAGGTTCCCGGACACGGCGGCCAGCGCGGCGACCTGGGCCACGTTGGAGACGTTGGAGGTGGCGTGCGACTGGAGGTTGGTCGCGGCCTTCACCACGTCCCTGGGTCCGATGATCCACCCGACCCGCCAGCCGGTCATCGCGTACGTCTTGGCGACGCCGTTGACCACGACGCACTTGTCGCGCAGCTCGGGCAGGATCGCCGGGAGCGAGGTGAAGGCGGCGTCGCCGTAGACCAGGTGCTCGTAGATCTCGTCGGTCAGCACCCACAGGCCGTGCTCGACGGCCCAGCGGCCGATCGCCTCGGCGTCGGCCTCGCTGTAGACGGCGCCGGTCGGGTTGGACGGCGAGACGAAGAGGACGACCTTCGTACGTTCGGTGCGCGCCGCTTCGAGCTGCTCGACGGAGACCCGGTAGCCGGTGGTCTCGTCGGCCACCACCTCCACGGGGACACCGCCGGCGAGCCGGATGGACTCCGGGTAGGTGGTCCAGTACGGCGCCGGGACGATGACCTCGTCGCCCGGGTCCAGGATCGCGGCGAACGCCTGGTAGATGGCCTGCTTGCCGCCGTTGGTGACCAGGACCTGGGAGGCGTCGACCTCGTATCCGGAGTCGCGCAGCGTCTTCTCTGCGATGGCGGCCTTGAGCTCGGGGAGCCCGCCCGCCGGGGTGTAGCGGTGGTACTTCGGGTTGCGGCACGCCTCGACCGCGGCTTCGACGATGTAGTCGGGCGTCGGGAAGTCGGGTTCACCGGCGCCGAAGCCGATCACCGGACGGCCGGCGGCCTTCAGGGCCTTGGCCTTGGCGTCGACGGCGAGGGTCGCGGACTCGGAAATCGCACCGACGCGGGCGGAGACCCGACGTTCGGAGGGAGAAGTTGCAGCGCTCATGGCGCCCATGGTCCCAGACCGGAAATGGCCTCGGTACACGGGTTTCAGGGACCGGACAGCCCTCGTGCGGCAGGCGGAGGGGAGCGGTCGGTCCCCGGCTGTTCGACGCGGAGGCCCTGAACACGTACACTCACCTGTCGTTGGCCTTCACCAGCCACACCGTTTTCGCACCCGCTCCATCGGGGAGGGATGCGGTAGGTTGGTGGAAACCACAAAGGGTCGTAGCTCAATTGGTAGAGCACTGGTCTCCAAAACCAGCGGTTGGGGGTTCAAGTCCCTCCGGCCCTGCTACACACGTCTTCGCCAGGATGTGTGCGCATGTACGTACTTCATTGCACAGTCGTGCGGCTCCCCCGGGCGCGGCACGGCCACGACCCGGAATCAGGTGAGTAGCGTGACGGACGCCGTGGGCTCCATCGACATGCCTGATGCTGAGGATGAAGTCCCTGAGTCGAAGAAGGCTCGGAAGGGCGGTAAGCGCGGAAAGAAGGGCCCCCTGGGCCGTCTCGCGCTTTTCTACCGCCAGATCGTCGCCGAGTTGCGCAAGGTCGTCTGGCCGACCCGCAACCAGCTGACGACGTACACATCCGTGGTGATCGTCTTCGTGGTCGTCATGATCGGTCTGGTTACCGTGATTGACTTCGGTTTCGCGCGGCTCATCAAGTACGTCTTCGGCTGATCCCGCGGAGGGCGCCTCACCGGCGCCCCTTTCGCACGTTCCACCCATTTGTATCCAGGAAGAAGCAGCCATCGTGTCTGACCCGAACCTGAACGACGCCGCCGAGCCTACGGTGGACGCCGTCGAGTCCGCCGAGGACGAGCTCGACATCGTTGAGGCTGCGGACTCCGTGGAGCCCGACCAGGCCGAAGCTGCCGACGAAGCCGCGGGTGAGCCCTCCGAGGAGGCCGCCGTGCACATCGAGTCCGACGCCGAAGAGCCGGCGGACGACGAGAGCGCCGCCGGCGAAGAAGCCGTCGAGGCCGCAGACGACGAGAGCGCCGACGAGGAAGAGGCCGAGCCGGCCGCCCCCGTCGACCCCGTCGCCGCCCTCCGCGAGGAGCTCCGCACCCTCCCCGGCGAGTGGTACGTCATCCACACGTACGCCGGTTACGAGAAGCGCGTGAAGGCCAACCTCGAACAGCGCGCGGTCTCGCTCAACGTCGAGGAGTTCGTCTACCAGGCGGAAGTCCCCGAGGAAGAGATCGTCCAGATCAAGAACGGCGAGCGCAAGAACGTCCGCCAGAACAAGCTCCCGGGTTACGTCCTGGTGCGCATGGACCTGACGAACGAGTCCTGGGGCGTCGTCCGCAACACCCCCGGCGTCACCGGCTTCGTGGGCAACGCCTACGACCCGTACCCGCTGACCCTCGACGAGATCGTCAAGATGCTCGCCCCCGAGGCCGAGGAGAAGGCGGCCCGCGAGGCCGCCGAGGCCGAGGGCAAGCCGGCTCCGTCCCGCAAGGTCGAGGTCCAGGTGCTCGACTTCGAGGTGGGCGACTCGGTCACCGTCACGGACGGCCCGTTCGCGACGCTGCAGGCGACGATCAACGAGATCAACGCCGACTCGAAGAAGGTCAAGGGCCTCGTCGAGATCTTCGGTCGCGAGACCCCGGTCGAGCTCAGCTTCGACCAGATCCAGAAGAACTAGCAGCTTCCGCGGGTTTCTGGACATATACCTACCGAGCAGGTCGGACGGGCTTTGTTACCCGTCTGACCTGCTCGTTTTTGGTCGCGCAGCTATACCCGTTATCGTTGCGCGGTATGCCTGCATCCGGATGACCGGATGCCGGGCGAAACTCTCACTAGGACCCGGAGAGAGCAATGCCTCCCAAGAAGAAGAAGGTCACGGGGCTTATCAAGCTCCAGATCAACGCCGGTGCGGCCAACCCGGCTCCGCCGGTCGGCCCCGCACTGGGCCAGCACGGCGTGAACATCATGGAGTTCTGCAAGGCGTACAACGCCGCGACCGAGTCGCAGCGTGGCATGGTCGTGCCGGTGGAGATCACGGTCTACGACGACCGCTCCTTCACCTTCATCACGAAGACGCCGCCGGCCGCCAAGCTGATCCTCAAGGCCGCGGGTGTGGACAAGGGCTCCGGCGAGCCGCACAAGACCAAGGTCGCCAAGCTGACGGCTGCCCAGGTCCGCGAGATCGCCACGACGAAGCTCCCCGACCTGAACGCCAACGACCTCGACGCCGCGTCGAAGATCATCGCTGGCACCGCCCGTTCCATGGGCATCACGGTCGAAGGCTGATCCAGCCCTTCCAGCCCCCAGTGGTAGGACCAAGCGCTGGTCCGCACCACGACTCCACACTCTGAAACCACAGGAGTAGAAGTGAAGCGCAGCAAGAACCTCCGCGCTGCGGACGCCAAGATCGACCGGGAGCGCGTCTACGCCCCGCTCGAAGCCGTCCGTATCGCCAAGGACACCGCCGCCACCAAGTTCGACGGCACCGTCGAGGTCGCGTTCTGCCTGGGTGTCGACCCTCGCAAGGCCGACCAGATGGTCCGTGGCACCGTGAACCTCCCGCACGGCACCGGCAAGACCGCCCGGGTCCTGGTCTTCGCGACCGGTGACCGTGCTGCGGCCGCGGAAGCCGCGGGCGCCGACATCGTCGGCTCCGACGAGCTCATCGAAGAGGTGGCGAAGGGCCGTCTGGACTTCGACGCCGTCGTCGCCACTCCGGACCTCATGGGCAAGGTCGGCCGCCTGGGCCGCGTGCTCGGTCCGCGTGGTCTGATGCCGAACCCGAAGACCGGCACCGTCACCCCCGATGTCGTCAAGGCTGTCAACGACATCAAGGGCGGCAAGATCGAGTTCCGCGTCGACAAGCACTCGAACCTGCACTTCATCATCGGCAAGGTCTCCTTCGACGACACGAAGCTGGTCGAGAACTACGCCGCGGCGCTGGAGGAGATCCTCCGTCTGAAGCCGTCCGCGGCGAAGGGCCGCTTCATCAAGAAGGCGGTCATGAGCACGACGATGGGTCCCGGCATCCCGCTGGACTCCAACCGCGTGCGCAACCTCCTCGTCGAGGAGGACCCGGCCTCCGTCTGAGCACCCGTGCTCACCCGGTAGCCGCGTCACGGCATCCGGCGGGCCCCGCACCTTCCCAGGTGCGGGGCCCGTCCCGTACTCGGTGCAGACGCGTCCGAGGCCGTTCCGGTCCCTGACGCCCGCGTTCCAAACCTCCCGGACCGCTCGAACCGGGACGGATTTGCTCCGCGTGCCCCGGGTCGCGTACTCTCTCGAAGAAGCCAAAGACCGCTGGTCGTTGCTGTTCTCTCGCAAGAGGGGCCGGTGACCGAAGGATCCGTCTGGAACGGACGACCTGCGCAGGTGACTGTGGAAAGCTCCCGGACTTCGTGCGGTTGAGCTACGCCCTGGCACCTGTGCCGGGGCGTTTCGTTTTTTCCGGTTCCTTCTGAGCGGTCCTCATCACCCGGAAGGAGGCCGACGCTCATGGCAAGGCCCGACAAGGCTGCCGCGGTAGCCGAGCTGACGGACCAGTTCCGCAGCTCGAACGCCGCCGTGCTGACCGAGTACCGGGGTCTCACCGTGGCGCAGCTCAAGACGCTGCGCCGTTCGCTCGGTGAGAACGCCCAGTACGCCGTGGTGAAGAACACGCTGACCAAGATCGCGGCCAACGAGGCCGGGATCGACACGCTGGACGACCTGTTCTCGGGTCCGACGGCGGTTGCCTTCATCACCGGTGACCCGGTGGAGTCGGCGAAGGGTCTTCGTGACTTCGCCAAGGAGAACCCCAACCTCATCATCAAGGGCGGTGTCCTTGACGGTAAGGCGCTGTCCGCCGATGAGATCAAGAGGCTCGCGGACCTCGAGTCCCGCGAGGTTCTGCTCGCCAAGCTGGCCGGTGCCATGAAGGGCAAGCAGACGCAGACTGCGCAGCTCTTCCAGGCTCTGCCGTCGAAGTTCGTCCGCACCGCGGAAGCGCTTCGCGCCAAGAAGGCCGAGCAGGCCGAGCAGGGCGGTGCCGGTACGCCGGCTCCCGCCGAGGCTGCCGAGTAACCACTCGGTGGTCCAGCGGGCACCACGTACGCCCGCCGACATATACATCCGGCACCTGCCGAATTAGTGGAAGGACCCGCCATCATGGCGAAGCTCAGCCAGGAAGACCTGCTCGCCCAGTTCGAGGAGCTCACCCTCATCGAGCTCTCCGAGTTCGTTAAGGCGTTCGAGGAGAAGTTCGACGTCACCGCCGCCGCGGCCGTCGCCGTCGCCGGCCCCGCGGGCGCCGGCCCGGCCGCCGAGGCCCCGGAGGAGCAGGACGAGTTCGACGTCGTCCTCACCGCCGCCGGTGACAAGAAGATCCAGGTCATCAAGGTCGTGCGTGAGCTGACCTCGCTGGGTCTCAAGGAGGCCAAGGACCTCGTCGACGGCGCCCCGAAGCCCGTCCTCGAGAAGGTCGCCAAGGAGGCCGCTGACAAGGCTGCCGACTCCCTCAAGGCCGCCGGCGCCTCCGTCGAGGTCAAGTGACCCTGCGAGTCATCTGACTCCCAGGACCGTCCTGCCGCGAGGCGGGACGTCACAGCGCGAAGGGCGATCACCCGAACGGGTGGTCGCCCTTCGGCGTACCCGTGGTGGCTCCCTTGCTCTTCCGCCGGCGACGAGTATCGTGATCTTCGCCGTGCGCCTCTCAGGGGCTGCCAGCAGGCGTTCTGGGGCGGCCGGAGGGGAACTGCGGGCCCCGGTCCCGACTGAGGGGCCTTGACGAACCGCACGCGGCGCGCAATTCTCAGGACGCGTCGTCACATCGATCCGTATCCGAGGCATGGATCGAGAGCGAAGCGGGCAGTAAAGAGGTGCGCACCCCGCGCGAGGGCTAGGCATAGGTGTTGAGAACAGCTGTTGAGAGCAACGTGGGTCTCTGAGAACCCCGACTGGACATCAGTGTGGCGTTTGGCTACACTGACCCTTTGCGCTGCCTGTTAGCTGCCTCCTGCCCGTCACCAGGGGCATCCCCAATCTGACAATGAAGACCGATCCTCTCTGACCTGGCCGTTCATGGCTGATCAGAAACCGGCCCGGCTTTTTGTCCACTTGGAACCGGTACGCGCGTAGTGAGTCCGAGCCCTCGGAAGGACCCCCTCTTGGCCGCCTCGCGCAACGCCTCGACCGCGAATACGAACCACGGCGCCAGCACCGCCCCGCTGCGCATCTCTTTTGCAAAGATCAAGGAGCCCCTCGAGGTTCCGAACCTCCTCGCGCTGCAGACCGAGAGCTTTGACTGGCTCCTCGGCAACGCCGCCTGGAAGGCTCGCGTCGAGGCTGCTCTGGACAGTGGGCAAGACGTCCCCACCAAGTCCGGCCTGGAGGAAATCTTCGAGGAGATTTCACCGATCGAGGACTTCTCCGGGTCGATGTCGCTTACGTTCCGCGACCACCGCTTCGAACCCTCGAAGAACTCGATCGAGGAGTGCAAGGAGCGCGACTTCACGTTCGCCGCGCCGCTCTTCGTCACCGCCGAGTTCACCAACAACGAGACCGGCGAGATCAAGTCCCAGACGGTCTTCATGGGCGACTTCCCGCTCATGACCAACAAGGGCACCTTCGTCATCAACGGCACCGAGCGTGTCGTCGTGTCGCAGCTGGTCCGCTCGCCGGGTGTCTACTTCGACTCCTCCATCGACAAGACGTCCGACAAGGACATCTTCTCCGCCAAGATCATCCCGTCCCGGGGTGCCTGGCTGGAGATGGAGATCGACAAGCGTGACATGGTCGGTGTCCGCATCGACCGCAAGCGCAAGCAGTCCGTCACCGTCCTCCTGAAGGCTCTCGGCTGGACCACCGAGCAGATCCTCGAGGAGTTCGGCGAGTACGAGTCCATGCGCGCCACCCTGGAGAAGGACCACACCCAGGGCCAGGACGACGCGCTCCTCGACATCTACCGCAAGCTGCGCCCGGGCGAGCCGCCCACGCGTGAGGCTGCTCAGACGCTGCTCGAGAACCTCTACTTCAACCCGAAGCGCTACGACCTCGCGAAGGTCGGCCGCTACAAGGTGAACAAGAAGCTCGGCGCCGACGAGCCGCTGGACGCCGGCGTGCTCACCAGTGACGACGTCATCGCGACGATCAAGTACCTGGTGAAGCTGCACGCGGGCGAGACCGAGACGGTCGGGGAGTCCGGACGCTCGATCGTCGTCGAGACCGACGACATCGACCACTTCGGCAACCGTCGTCTGCGTAACGTCGGCGAGCTCATCCAGAACCAGGTCCGTACGGGCCTGGCTCGCATGGAGCGCGTCGTGCGTGAGCGGATGACGACCCAGGACGTCGAGGCCATCACGCCGCAGACCCTGATCAACATCCGGCCGGTCGTCGCCTCCATCAAGGAGTTCTTCGGCACCAGCCAGCTGTCGCAGTTCATGGACCAGAACAACCCGCTGTCGGGTCTCACCCACAAGCGCCGCCTGTCGGCTCTTGGCCCGGGTGGCCTCTCCCGTGAGCGGGCCGGCTTCGAGGTCCGTGACGTGCACCCGTCCCACTACGGACGCATGTGCCCGATCGAGACCCCTGAAGGCCCGAACATCGGTCTGATCGGTTCGCTCGCCTCGTACGGACGCGTCAACGCGTTCGGATTCATCGAGACGCCGTACCGCAAGGTCGTCGACGGTCAGGTCACCGACGACGTCGACTACATCACGGCCGACGAAGAAGACCGGTACGTCATCGCCCAGGCGAACGCGCTCCTCTCCGACGAGCTGCGCTTCACCGAGCCCCGCGTCCTGGTCCGCCGCCGTGGCGGAGAGGTCGACTACGTGCCCGGCACGGACGTCGACTACATGGACGTCTCGCCGCGCCAGATGGTGTCCGTCGCCACCGCGATGATCCCCTTCCTGGAGCACGACGACGCCAACCGTGCCCTCATGGGCGCGAACATGATGCGGCAGGCGGTGCCGCTCATCAAGTCCGAGGCGCCGCTCGTCGGCACCGGCATGGAGTACCGCTGCGCCACCGACGCCGGTGACGTGCTCAAGGCGGAGAAGGACGGTGTGGTCCAGGAGGTCTCCGCGGACTACATCACCGTCACGAACGACGACGGCACGTACACCACGTACCGCATCGCCAAGTTCATGCGCTCCAACCAGGGCACCTCGGTCAACCAGAAGGTCGTCGTCTCCGAGGGTGACCGGGTCGTCGCCGAGCAGGTGCTCGCGGACGGACCGGCCACCGAGAACGGTGAGATGGCCCTGGGCAAGAACCTGCTCGTGGCCTTCATGCCGTGGGAGGGTCACAACTACGAGGACGCGATCATTCTTTCGCAGCGCCTCGTGCAGGACGACGTCCTCTCCTCGATCCACATCGAGGAGCACGAGGTCGACGCCCGTGACACCAAGCTCGGCCCGGAGGAGATCACCCGGGACATCCCGAACGTCTCCGAGGAGGTCCTCGCGGACCTCGACGAGCGCGGCATCATCCGTATCGGTGCCGAGGTCACGGCCGGGGACATCCTCGTCGGCAAGGTCACGCCCAAGGGTGAGACCGAGCTGACGCCGGAGGAGCGCCTGCTCCGTGCGATCTTCGGTGAGAAGGCGCGCGAGGTGCGCGACACCTCCCTGAAGGTCCCGCACGGCGAGATCGGCAAGATCATCGGCGTCCGTGTCTTCGACCGCGAGGAAGGCGACGAGCTGCCGCCGGGCGTGAACCAGCTGGTCCGCGTCTACGTCGCCCAGAAGCGCAAGATCACCGATGGTGACAAGCTCGCCGGCCGTCACGGCAACAAGGGCGTCATCTCCAAGATCCTGCCGATCGAGGACATGCCGTTCCTGGAGGACGGCACCCCGGTCGACATCATCCTCAACCCGCTGGGTGTCCCGTCCCGGATGAACCCGGGACAGGTCCTGGAGATCCACCTCGGCTGGCTCGCCAGCCGCGGCTGGGACGTCTCCGGCCTCGGTGACGAGTGGGCCCAGCGCCTGCAGGCCATCGGCGCCGACCAGGTCGCCCCCGGCACCAACGTCGCGACCCCGGTCTTCGACGGTGCCCGTGAGGACGAGATCACCGGCCTCTTCAAGGCCACGATCCCCAACCGCGACGGTGACCGGCTGGTCCAGCCCTCGGGCAAGGCCAACCTGTTCGACGGCCGCTCCGGCGAGCCGTTCCCCGAGCCGGTCTCGGTCGGCTACATGTACATCCTCAAGCTCCACCACCTCGTCGACGACAAGCTCCACGCCCGTTCGACGGGTCCCTACTCCATGATCACCCAGCAGCCGCTCGGTGGTAAGGCGCAGTTCGGTGGCCAGCGCTTCGGTGAGATGGAGGTGTGGGCGCTCGAAGCATACGGAGCCGCCTACGCCCTCCAGGAACTGCTGACCATCAAGTCCGATGACGTGACCGGCCGCGTGAAGGTCTACGAGGCCATCGTCAAGGGCGAGAACATCCCCGAGCCGGGCATTCCCGAGTCCTTCAAGGTGCTCATCAAGGAAATGCAGTCGCTCTGCCTCAACGTGGAGGTGCTGTCATCGGACGGCATGTCCATCGAGATGCGCGACACGGACGAGGACGTCTTCCGCGCTGCGGAAGAGCTCGGTATCGACCTGTCCCGGCGCGAGCCGAGCAGCGTCGAAGAGGTCTGACGGGCCTGGCCGGGGCCTCCTCGTGAGGCCCCGGTCGCCCCGGACCGTTCAGACCATGCTGAAGCGCCCCATCGTCTCGCTGACGCGAGGGGCTCGACCCTGAAAGAGGGATTGACGACAAGTGCTCGACGTCAACTTCTTCGACGAGCTGCGGATCGGCCTTGCCACCGCGGACGACATCCGGACCTGGTCGCACGGCGAAGTGAAGAAGCCGGAGACCATCAACTACCGCACGCTCAAGCCCGAGAAGGACGGACTCTTCTGCGAGAAGATCTTCGGTCCGACCCGGGACTGGGAGTGCTACTGCGGCAAGTACAAGCGTGTCCGCTTCAAGGGCATCATCTGCGAGCGCTGCGGCGTCGAGGTCACTCGCGCCAAGGTGCGTCGTGAGCGGATGGGCCACATCGAGCTTGCCGCTCCCGTCACTCACATCTGGTACTTCAAGGGCGTCCCGTCGCGTCTCGGCTACCTGCTTGATCTCGCTCCGAAGGACCTCGAGAAGGTCATCTACTTCGCCGCGTACATGATCACGTTCGTGGACGAGGAGCGCCGCACGCGTGACCTGCCCTCGCTGGAGGCGCACGTCTCCGTCGAGCGTCAGCAGGTCGAGAACCGCCGCGACTCCGACCTGGAGAACCGCGCGAAGAAGCTTGAGACGGACCTGGCCGAGCTCGAGGCCGAGGGCGCCAAGGCCGACGTACGCCGCAAGGTGCGCGAAGGTGCCGAGCGTGAGATGAAGCAGCTGCGCGACCGTGCGCAGCGCGAGATCGACCGCCTCGACGAGGTGTGGAGCCGCTTCAAGAACCTCAAGGTCCAGGACCTCGAGGGCGACGAGCTGCTCTACCGCGAGCTGCGTGACCGCTTCGGCACGTACTTCGACGGCTGCATGGGTGCGGCTGCCCTGCAGAAGCGCCTGGAGTCCTTCGACCTCGACGAGGAGGCCGAGCGCCTCCGCGAGATCATCCGTACCGGCAAGGGCCAGAAGAAGACCCGTGCGCTCAAGCGCCTCAAGGTCGTCTCCGCGTTCCTGCAGACCAGCAACAAGCCCAAGGGCATGGTGCTCGACTGCGTGCCGGTCATCCCGCCGGACCTGCGTCCGATGGTGCAGCTGGACGGTGGCCGCTTCGCGACCTCCGACCTGAACGACCTGTACCGCCGTGTGATCAACCGCAACAACCGCCTCAAGCGTCTCCTTGACCTCGGTGCCCCCGAGATCATCGTGAACAACGAGAAGCGGATGCTGCAGGAGGCCGTCGACGCGCTGTTCGACAACGGCCGCCGCGGTCGCCCGGTCACCGGTCCCGGCAACCGCCCGCTGAAGTCCCTGAGCGACATGCTCAAGGGCAAGCAGGGCCGTTTCCGTCAGAACCTTCTCGGTAAGCGTGTGGACTACTCCGCGCGTTCCGTGATCGTCGTCGGTCCGCAGCTCAAGCTGCACCAGTGCGGTCTTCCGAAGGCCATGGCGCTGGAGCTCTTCAAGCCGTTCGTGATGAAGCGCCTGGTCGACCTGAACCACGCGCAGAACATCAAGAGCGCCAAGCGCATGGTCGAGCGCGGTCGCACGGTCGTGTACGACGTCCTGGAAGAGGTCATCGCCGAGCACCCGGTTCTCCTGAACCGTGCGCCGACGCTGCACCGCCTCGGCATCCAGGCGTTCGAGCCCCAGCTGGTCGAGGGCAAGGCCATCCAGATCCACCCGCTCGTCTGCACCGCGTTCAACGCGGACTTCGACGGTGACCAGATGGCCGTGCACCTTCCGCTCTCCGCGGAGGCGCAGGCCGAGGCCCGCATCCTGATGCTGTCCTCGAACAACATCCTGAAGCCGGCGGACGGCCGTCCCGTCACCATGCCGACCCAGGACATGGTGCTGGGTCTGTTCTTCCTCACCACCGACGGTGAGCTCCGTGACACCAAGGGCGAGGGCCGCGCGTTCGGCTCCACGGCCGAGGCGATCATGGCGTTCGACGCCGGCGAGCTGGCGCTCCAGTCGTCCGTCGACATCCGCTTCCCGGTGGGCACCATCCCGCCGCGTGGCTGGGTGCCGCCGGTCGCCGAGGAGGGCGAGCCCGAGTACCAGCCGGGTGACACCTTCCGGCTGCGGACGAGCCTGGGCCGCGCGCTCTTCAACGAGCTGCTGCCCGAGGACTACCCGTTCGTCGACTACTCGGTCGGCAAGAAGCAGCTCTCCGAGATCGTCAACGACCTCGCCGAGCGCTACCCCAAGGTCATCGTGGCGGCGACGCTGGACAACCTGAAGGCGGCGGGCTTCCACTGGGCCACCCGTTCCGGCGTCACCGTCGCCGTGTCGGACATCGTCGTCCCCGAGGCCAAGAAGGCCATCGTCAAGGGGTACGAGGACCAGGACGAGAAGGTCCAGAAGCAGTACGAGCGCGGCCTGATCACCAAGGACGAGCGCACGCAGGAGCTCATCGCGATCTGGACCAAGGCGACCAACGAGGTCGCCGAGGCGATGAACGCGAACTTCCCCAAGACGAACCCCATCTTCATGATGGTCGACTCGGGTGCCCGCGGAAACATGATGCAGATGCGTCAGATCGCCGGTATGCGTGGTCTGGTGTCCAACGCCAAGAACGAGACGATTCCCCGTCCCATCAAGGCGTCCTTCCGTGAGGGCCTCACCGTCCTGGAGTACTTCATCTCCACGCACGGTGCCCGTAAGGGTCTGGCGGACACCGCCCTGCGTACCGCCGACTCGGGTTACCTCACCCGTCGTCTGGTGGACGTCTCGCAGGACGTGATCATCCGCGAGGAGGACTGCGGCACCGACCGCGGCCTCAAGCTGAAGATCGCGGTCAAGGGTGCCGACGGCGTGCTCCGCAAGACGGACGACGTCGAGACCTCGGTGTACGCCCGCATGCTCGCCGAGGACGTCGTCATCGACGGCAAGGTCATCGCGCCTGCCAACGTCGACCTCGGTGACGTCCTGATCGACGCCCTCGTGGGCGCCGGCGTCGAGGAGGTCAAGACCCGTTCGGTCCTGACCTGTGAGTCCGCGGTCGGCACCTGTGCCTTCTGCTACGGACGCTCGCTCGCCACCGGCAAGCTGGTCGACATCGGTGAGGCGGTCGGCATCATCGCCGCCCAGTCCATCGGTGAGCCCGGTACCCAGCTGACGATGCGTACCTTCCACACCGGTGGTGTGGCGGGTGACGACATCACGCAGGGTCTGCCGCGTGTCGTCGAGCTCTTCGAGGCGCGTACGCCCAAGGGTGTCGCCCCGATCTCGGAGGCCAAGGGCCGCGTCCGGATCGAGGAGACCGAGAAGACGAAGAAGCTCGTCGTCACCCCGGACGACGGAAGCGAGGAGACGCCGTTCCCGATCTCCAAGCGTGCCCGTCTGCTGGTCGGCGAGGGCGACGCGGTCGAGGTGGGCCAGAAGCTCACCGTCGGTGCGACCAACCCGCACGACGTGCTGCGGATCCTCGGTCAGCGCGCGGTCCAGGTCCACCTGGTCGGCGAGGTCCAGAAGGTCTACAACTCGCAGGGCGTGTCGATCCACGACAAGCACATCGAGATCATCATCCGGCAGATGCTCCGCCGGGTGACGATCATCGAGTCCGGCGACGCGGAGCTGCTGCCGGGCGAGCTGGTCGAGCGGTCGAAGTTCGAGGTCGAGAACCGTCGTGTGGTCACCGAGGGCGGTCACCCTGCCTCCGGCCGTCCGCAGCTGATGGGTATCACCAAGGCGTCGCTCGCCACCGAGTCGTGGCTGTCGGCGGCGTCCTTCCAGGAGACGACCAGGGTCCTGACCGACGCGGCGATCAACGCCAAGTCGGACTCCCTGATCGGCCTCAAGGAGAACGTCATCATCGGTAAGCTCATCCCGGCCGGTACGGGCCTGTCCCGCTACCGCAACATCCGGGTCGAGCCGACCGAGGAGGCCAAGGCCGCGATGTACTCGGCCGTCGGCTACGACGACATCGACTACTCGCCGTTCGGCACCGGCTCCGGCCAGGCCGTTCCGCTGGAGGACTACGACTACGGTCCGTACAACCAGTAGGCGTCCCGTTCGACGACCGGAGGGCGGTCACCCCGTTGCGGGGTGGCCGCCCTTTGGCGTATCCGACGCCGGCGAGCTGCGGCGTACCGTCGTGACGGCCCTCCGCCGGTGCTCTGCGCGATCGCGACGGGGTTCCCTGCCGGACGGGGTCCCCGGGAGCGGGGGAGCGCTGCTGCGCTGCTCGTACGGGACTGGCCGGAAGCGGGTCCGTGGTGGTGGGCGGCATTTGTTTTGACCGGAGTCCGTGAGGTAGGTACGCTCAAGCCTTGTGCCTGGGGTGTGCCTGGGCTCGGGTGCGTGTCCTCAACCGCATGGCGAGTCCGTAAGTGGCCACCGCAATCAGCGCTTCTCCTGTCCTAGGGCAGGGGCGCGCAGTATTCGACACACCCGACCGCGTGGGTCGGTGTGTTCCAGGTTAGTTTCAACGAACGGCACACAGAAACCGGAGAAGTAGTGCCTACGATCCAGCAGCTGGTCCGGAAGGGCCGGCAGGACAAGGTCGAGAAGAACAAGACGCCCGCGCTCGAGGGTTCGCCCCAGCGTCGTGGCGTCTGCACGCGTGTGTTCACGACCACCCCGAAGAAGCCGAACTCGGCGCTCCGTAAGGTCGCGCGCGTGCGTCTGACCTCCGGTATCGAGGTCACGGCCTACATCCCGGGTGAGGGACACAACCTGCAGGAGCACTCCATCGTGCTCGTGCGTGGTGGCCGTGTGAAGGACCTGCCGGGTGTTCGCTACAAGATCATCCGCGGCTCGCTCGACACCCAGGGTGTCAAGAACCGCAAGCAGGCCCGAAGCCGCTACGGCGCCAAGAAGGAGAAGTAAGAATGCCTCGTAAGGGCCCCGCCCCGAAGCGCCCGGTCATCATCGACCCGGTCTACAGCTCTCCTCTTGTCACCTCGCTGATCAACAAGATCCTCCTCGACGGCAAGCGTTCCACCGCCGAGCGGATCGTGTACGGCGCCATGGAAGGTCTTCGCGAGAAGACCGGCGCCGACCCGGTCATCACGCTGAAGCGCGCGCTTGAGAACGTCAAGCCCTCGCTCGAGGTCAAGTCCCGCCGTGTCGGTGGCGCCACCTACCAGGTGCCGATCGAGGTCAAGCCCGGTCGCGCCGCCACCCTCTCGCTGCGCTGGATCGTGGGTTACTCCCGCGCCCGTCGTGAGAAGACCATGACCGAGCGCCTCATGAACGAGCTGCTCGACGCCTCCAACGGTCTTGGCGCTGCCGTCAAGAAGCGCGAGGACACCCACAAGATGGCCGAGTCGAACAAGGCCTTCGCGCACTACCGCTGGTAGTCGCTTACCCCATCGAGACCGAGAGAAGATTGAGCCTTATGGCCACCACTTCGCTTGACCTGGCCAAGGTCCGCAACATTGGGATCATGGCCCACATCGACGCGGGCAAGACGACCACCACCGAGCGGATCCTCTTCTACACCGGTGTGAGCTACAAGATCGGTGAAGTCCACGATGGCGCTGCCACCATGGACTGGATGGAGCAGGAGCAGGAGCGCGGCATCACGATCACGTCTGCCGCGACGACCTGTCACTGGCCGCTCAATGAGGTTGATCACACGATCAACATCATTGACACCCCCGGTCACGTCGACTTCACCGTCGAGGTGGAGCGTTCGCTCCGCGTCCTCGACGGCGCCGTCACCGTGTTCGACGGTGTGGCGGGCGTCGAGCCGCAGTCCGAGACCGTGTGGCGTCAGGCGGACCGCTACGGCGTGCCGCGTATCTGCTTCGTCAACAAGCTCGACCGTACCGGCGCCGAGTTCCACCGCTGCGTCGACATGATCATCGACCGCCTCGGTGCGGTCCCGCTGGTCATGCAGCTCCCCATCGGTGCCGAGGCCGACTTCAAGGGCGTCGTCGACCTCGTGACGATGAAGGCTTTCGTCTGGTCGGACGAGACCGCCAAGGGCGAGATGTACGACACCGTCGACATCCCGGAGACCCACGCCGAGGCGGCCGAGGAGTGGCGCGGCAAGCTGCTCGAAGCCGTCTCCGAGAACGACGACGAGATGATGGAGCTGTACCTGGAGGGCGTCGAGCCTTCCGTGGACCAGCTCTACGCGGCGATCCGCCGTATCACCCTCGCGTCGAAGGGCTCGGCCGACTCCGTCACCGTCACCCCGGTGTTCTGTGGCACGGCGTTCAAGAACAAGGGCGTCCAGCCCCTGCTCGACGCGGTCGTCCGCTACCTGCCTTCCCCCCTGGACGTCGAGGCCATCGAAGGCCACGACGTCAAGGACCCGGAGAAGGTCGTCAAGCGTCTGCCGTCGGACGACGAGCCGTTCTCCGGCCTGGCGTTCAAGATCGCGAGCGACCCGCACCTGGGCAAGCTCACCTTCGTCCGGATCTACTCCGGTCGCCTCGAGGCCGGCACCGCGGTGCTGAACTCGGTCAAGGGCAAGAAGGAGCGCATCGGGAAGATCTACCGTATGCACGCGAACAAGCGTGAGGAGATCCCCTCGGTGGGCGCCGGTGACATCGTCGCCGTCATGGGCCTGAAGCAGACCACCACCGGTGAGACGCTGTGTGACGACAAGAGCCCGGTGATCCTGGAGTCCATGGACTTCCCGGCGCCGGTCATCCAGGTCGCCATCGAGCCCAAGTCCAAGGGCGACCAGGAGAAGCTGGGTGTCGCCATCCAGCGCCTCTCGGAGGAGGACCCCTCCTTCCAGGTGCACTCGGACGAGGAGACCGGCCAGACCATCATCGGTGGTATGGGCGAGCTCCACCTCGAGGTGCTCGTCGACCGCATGCGACGCGAGTTCCGCGTCGAGGCGAATGTCGGCAAGCCGCAGGTCGCCTACCGCGAGACGATCCGCAAGACCGTCGAGCGCATCGACTACACGCACAAGAAGCAGACTGGTGGTACCGGCCAGTTCGCGAAGGTGCAGATCGCCCTCGAGCCCATCGAGGGTGGCGACTCGTCCTACGAGTTCGTCAACAAGGTCACCGGTGGCCGCATCCCCCGTGAGTACATTCCCTCGGTGGACGCGGGTGCCCAGGAAGCCATGCAGTTCGGCATCCTGGCCGGTTACGAGATGGTCGGCGTCCGCGTCACCCTTCTCGACGGTGGTTACCACGAGGTCGACTCCTCGGAGCTCGCCTTCAAGATCGCCGGTTCGCAGGCGTTCAAGGAGGGTGCCCGCAAGGCGTCCCCCGTGCTTCTCGAGCCGATGATGGCCGTCGAGGTCACCACGCCCGAGGACTACATGGGTGACGTGATCGGCGACCTCAACTCACGCCGTGGCCAGATCCAGGCCATGGAGGAGCGCAGCGGCGCTCGCGTCGTGAAGGGCCTCGTGCCCCTCTCGGAGATGTTCGGCTACGTCGGAGACCTCCGCAGCAAGACCTCGGGTCGCGCAAGCTACTCGATGCAGTTCGACTCCTACGCCGAGGTTCCGCGGAACGTCGCCGAGGAGATCATCGCGAAGGCCAAGGGCGAGTAACTCCCCCGAGTTGACGCTTTAGGCTTATCACCGGAGCCCGGCAGGGCATTCGACGCGACGCGGGAGCGGCGTGGTGAATGCCCCGGGCCCCGGCATCCCAGCAAAGATCACCTGGCGCCGATGAAGCAAGGCGTACAGAACCACTCAGGAGGACCCCAGTGGCGAAGGCAAAGTTCGAGCGGACTAAGCCGCACGTCAACATCGGCACCATCGGTCACATCGACCACGGTAAGACGACCCTCACGGCCGCCATTACCAAGGTGCTGCACGACGCGTTCCCCGACCTGAACGAGGCTTCGGCCTTCGACCAGATCGACAAGGCCCCCGAAGAGCGTCAGCGCGGTATCACGATCTCGATCGCGCACGTGGAGTACCAGACGGAGTCGCGTCACTACGCGCACGTCGACTGCCCCGGGCACGCCGACTACATCAAGAACATGATCACGGGTGCGGCGCAGATGGACGGCGCCATCCTCGTGGTCGCGGCCACCGACGGCCCGATGCCGCAGACCAAGGAGCACGTGCTCCTGGCCCGCCAGGTCGGCGTCCCCTACATCGTCGTCGCGCTGAACAAGGCCGACATGGTGGACGACGAGGAGATCCTGGAGCTCGTCGAGCTCGAGGTTCGCGAGCTGCTCTCGGAGTACGAGTTCCCGGGCGACGACCTTCCGGTCGTCAAGGTCTCGGCGCTCAAGGCTCTTGAGGGTGACAAGGAGTGGGGCCAGACCGTCCTCGACCTGATGAAGGCCGTCGACGAGTCGATCCCGCAGCCCGAGCGTGACGTCGAGAAGCCGTTCCTCATGCCCATCGAGGACGTCTTCACGATCACCGGTCGTGGCACGGTCGTCACCGGTCGTATCGAGCGTGGTGTCCTGAAGGTCAACGAGACCGTCGACATCGTCGGTATCAAGACCGAGAAGGTCACCACCACGGTCACCGGCATCGAGATGTTCCGCAAGCTGCTCGACGAGGGCCAGGCCGGTGAGAACGTCGGTCTGCTCCTCCGTGGCATCAAGCGCGAGGACGTCGAGCGCGGCCAGGTCATCATCAAGCCGGGTTCGGTCACGCCGCACACCGAGTTCGAGGCGCAGTCCTACATCCTGTCGAAGGACGAGGGTGGCCGTCACACCCCCTTCTTCAACAACTACCGCCCGCAGTTCTACTTCCGTACCACGGACGTAACGGGCGTCGTGACCCTTCCCGAGGGCACCGAGATGGTCATGCCGGGCGACAACACCCTCATGAACGTCTCGCTGATCCAGCCCGTCGCCATGGAAGAGGGCCTGAAGTTCGCCATCCGCGAGGGTGGCCGGACCGTGGGCGCCGGCCAGGTCACCAAGATCGTCAAGTAGTCACCTGACGGTCTGACCTGGTTGCTCCGCACAGAGCACCGAGAAGGGCCCCGGCCCGCCGCGCGCGCGGTGGACCGGGGCCCTTCTGCGTGCCCGGGCCGCCCGGGGCTCCGGCGCCCGGGTGCTGACCGACGCGCCGGGTACCGCTCGCCACGGGTTGAAGCGGCCGAGGCCGGGAAGGGGCGCGTACGCCCGCTGGGGTCCCTGATGGCGCCAGGAGGGGTACGCACCCGCCGGCGGGGAGAGGGGTTCTCCGGCCGGGTGAGGCGGACGCGCACTGGCCCCCGGACCGTGGACGCGTTTGAGCATCCGACCACGGGGGGTAAGATCCTCCGCCCGATTGGCCAGGCTCATGCCCCGTATGGCACACTGACCAGGTTGCTCGGTTGAGTGTCAATGTTGCGCGCCTCCCGCCGGGAGGACCGGAAGCGAGTCCCACGGTACTCGTCGACCCCATGCGGGTCGGACGTACGGGAATCTTTCGGGAAGTTCAGCAGGGCGCCGGCCAGGCACCCGGTGGGTGTTCCGCCCCCGGTTCGCGAGGTCTGTGGGCCCGCACCCCCTTGGTTGGGATCTCCTTCGGGAGATTTTCGTAGAGGGAATGCGACACGCCCGACCGCGTGGGTCGGAGACGGAGTTACGAGAACCCCCGGGTTCCAGAGCGTTACTGAGAGACAGGACTACTAGTAGCCATGGCGGGACAGAAGATCCGCATCCGGCTCAAGGCCTACGACCACGAGGTCATCGACTCCTCGGCGAAGAAGATCGTCGAGACGGTGACCCGCACTGGTGCGTCGGTCGCAGGCCCGGTGCCGCTGCCCACTGAGAAGAACGTGTACTGCGTCATCAAGTCGCCGCACAAGTACAAGGACTCGCGCGAGCACTTCGAGATGCGCACGCACAAGCGCCTCATCGACATCCTCGACCCCACGCCGAAGACGGTTGACTCGCTCATGCGCCTCGACCTGCCGGCGGGCGTCGACATCGAGATCAAGCTCTGAGGTGACGCGCGAGATGGCAAAGAACATTAAGGGCGTCCTGGGCGAGAAGCTCGGCATGACCCAGGTCTGGGACGAGAACAACCGGGTTGTCCCGGTTACCGTCGTCAAGGCCGGGCCCTGCGTCGTGACCCAGGTCCGCACCAACGACCGCGACGGCTACGAGTCGGTCCAGATCGCCTTCGGCGAGATCGACCCGCGCAAGGTGAACAAGCCCCTCAAGGGCCACTTCGCCAAGGCCGACGTGACCCCGCGCCGCCACCTGGTGGAGCTCCGCACCCCTGACGCCAGCGAGTACACGCTGGGCCAGGAGGTCACTGCCGAGGTGTTCGAGTCCGGCGTCAAGGTCGACGTCACGGGCAAGAGCAAGGGCAAGGGCTTCGCCGGTGTCATGAAGCGTCACAACTTCAAGGGCCTCGGCGCCGGTCACGGCGTCCAGCGCAAGCACCGTTCCCCCGGTTCGATCGGTGGCTGCGCCACCCCTGGGCGTGTCTTCAAGGGCATGCGCATGGCCGGCCGGATGGGCAACGAGCGCGTCACCACCCAGAACCTGACCATCCACGCGGTTGACGCGGAGAAGGGTCTGCTGCTCATCAAGGGCGCGGTCCCCGGTCCGAACGGCGGCCTCGTCCTGGTCCGTACCGCGGCCAAGGGGGCTTGAGGTAATGAGCACCATTGACATCCTTTCGCCGGCAGGCGACAAGGCCGGTACCGTCGAGCTCCCCGCGGAGATCTTCGACGCGAAGACCAGCATCCCGCTGATCCACCAGGTCGTTGTCGCACAGCTGGCAGCTGCCCGTCAGGGCACGCACTCGACCAAGCGCCGCGGTGAAGTCCGTGGTGGTGGGCGCAAGCCCTACCGCCAGAAGGGCACCGGCCGCGCCCGCCAGGGTTCGACCCGCGCGCCGCAGTTCGCGGGCGGTGGTGTCGTTCACGGCCCCAAGCCGCGCGACTACTCGCAGCGCACCCCGAAGAAGATGAAGGCCGCCGCTCTCCGCGGTGCCCTCTCCGACCGGGCGCGCCACTCCCGTATCCACGTCATCACCGGCGTGGTCGAGGGTGGAGTCTCCACGAAGGCCGCCAAGACGCTGTTCGGCAAGATCTCGGAGCGCAGCAACCTGCTCCTGGTCGTCGACCGCGCCGACGAGGCCGCGTGGCTCTCCGCACGCAACCTGCCCCAGGTGCACATCCTGGAGCCGGGCCAGCTGAACACGTATGACGTGATCGTCTCTGACGACGTGGTCTTCACCCAGGCCGCTTTCGAGTCCTTCGTGTCTGGCCCCCAGACCGCTGAGACCGAAGGGAGCGACGCCTGATGAGCGAGGCGACCGTCACCAGCTCGACCATCACGAGCAAGACCTACTCGGACCCGCGTGACGTTCTCGTCAAGCCGGTTGTCTCCGAGAAGAGCTATGCGCTGCTCGACGAGAACAAGTACACGTTCATCGTCGCGCCCGGCTCCAACAAGACCCAGATCAAGCAGGCCGTGGAAGCGGTCTTCTCGGTCAAGGTCACCGGGGTCAACACGATCAACCGGCAGGGGAAGCGCAAGCGGACCAAGACCGGCTTCGGCAAGCGCTCTGACACCAAGCGCGCCATCGTGACCCTTGCCGAGGGCGACCGTATCGACATCTTCGGCGGTCCGACCGCCTGACGGCGGTCTGGATCGTCCGGAATCGGACGAGGACTGAGAAATGGGAATCCGCAAGTACAAGCCGACGACCCCGGGCCGTCGTGGCTCCAGCGTCGCCGACTTTGTCGAGATCACGCGGTCCACGCCGGAGAAGTCGCTGGTCCGCCCCCTGCACAGCAAGGGCGGCCGTAACAACGCCGGTCGGATCACCGTTCGCCACCAGGGTGGCGGACACAAGCGCGCCTACCGCGTGATCGACTTCCGTCGTCACGACAAGGACGGCGTGCCGGCCAAGGTCGCGCACATCGAGTACGACCCGAACCGCACCGCGCGCATCGCGCTGCTGCACTACGCGGACGGCGAGAAGCGTTACATCGTCGCCCCGCGTGGCCTGTCGCAGGGTGACCGTGTCGAGAACGGTCCGGCCGCAGACATCAAGCCGGGCAACAACCTGGCGCTGCGCAACATCCCGGTGGGTACGACCATCCACGCCATCGAGCTGCGGCCCGGCGGCGGCGCGAAGTTCGCCCGTTCCGCGGGTACTTCCGTGCAGCTGCTGGCGAAGGAGGGCACCATGGCCCACCTTCGTATGCCGTCCGGAGAGATCCGGCTGGTCGACGCCCGCTGCCGCGCCACCATCGGTGAGGTCGGCAACGCCGAGCAGTCGAACATCAACTGGGGCAAGGCCGGCCGTATGCGCTGGAAGGGCATTCGCCCGACCGTCCGCGGTGTTGCGATGAACCCGGTTGACCACCCGCACGGTGGTGGTGAAGGCAAGACCTCCGGTGGACGTCACCCGGTCTCGCCGTGGGGTCAGAAGGAGGGTCGTACTCGCTCGCCGAAGAAGGCATCGAGCAAGTACATCGTCCGCCGCCGCAAGACGAACAAGAAGCGCTAGGAGCGGGTTTAGATGCCGCGCAGTCTCAAGAAGGGGCCCTTCGTCGACGGCCACCTCATCAAGAAGGTGGACGTACAGAACGAAGCTGGCACCAAGAACGTCATCAAGACCTGGTCCCGTCGCTCGATGATCGTCCCGGCAATGCTGGGCCACACCATCGCGGTGCACAACGGCAAGATCCATGTCCCGGTGTTCGTCACCGAGTCGATGGTCGGCCACAAGCTCGGCGAGTTCTCGCCGACTCGCACCTTCCGCGGCCACGTCAAGGACGACCGGAAGTCGAAGCGCCGCTAACGCGGGGTGACTGACTATGACTTACACCGAAGGGACAACCATGGAAGCCAGGGCCCAGGCGCGGTACATCCGCGTCACGCCCATGAAGGCCCGCCGAGTGGTGGACCTCATCCGTGGCATGGATGCCACGGAGGCTCAGGCGGTCCTGCGTTTCGCCGCGCAGGCCGCGAGCGTGCCGGTCGGCAAGGTGCTCGACAGCGCCATTGCCAACGCCGCGCACAACTACGACCACCCCGACGCGTCCTCGCTGGTCATCAGCGAGGCTTACGTGGACGAGGGTCCGACCCTGAAGCGGTTCCGTCCGCGTGCTCAGGGCCGTGCCTACCGGATCCGTAAGCGGACCAGCCACATCACCGTGGTCGTCAGCAGCAAGGAAGGAACCCGGTAATGGGCCAGAAGGTCAACCCGCATGGGTTCCGGCTCGGCATCACCACGGACTTCAAGTCCCGTTGGTACGCCGACAAGCTGTACGCGGACTACGTCAAGGAAGACGTCGCCATTCGTCGCATGATGACGAAGGGCATGGAGCGCGCAGGTATCTCGAAGGTTGAGATCGAGCGCACCCGCGACCGCGTCCGTGTAGACATCCACACCGCCCGCCCGGGCATCGTCATCGGCCGCCGTGGCGCCGAGGCCGATCGCATCCGCGGCGAGCTGGAGAAGCTGACCGGCAAGCAGGTCCAGCTGAACATCCTCGAGGTCAAGAACCCCGAGGTGGACGCTCAGCTGGTGGCCCAGGCCGTCGCCGAGCAGCTCTCCTCCCGCGTCTCCTTCCGTCGTGCCATGCGTAAGAGCATGCAGAGCACGATGAAGGCCGGCGCCAAGGGCATCAAGATCCAGTGCGGCGGCCGCCTCGGCGGCGCCGAGATGTCCCGGTCGGAGTTCTACCGCGAGGGCCGTGTGCCGCTGCACACGCTGCGCGCGAACGTCGACTACGGCTTCTTCGAGGCCAAGACGACCTTCGGCCGTATCGGCGTGAAGGTCTGGATCTACAAGGGCGACGTCAAGAACATCGCCGAGGTCCGCGCCGAGAACGCCGCGGCCCGTGCGGGTAACCGCCCGGCCCGTGGTGGCGGCAACGACCGTCCGGCGGGTGCCCGTGGTGGCGCCCGTGGTGGCGAGCGTGGCGGCCGCGGCCGCAAGCCGCAGCAGTCCGCGCCGGCAGCCGAGGCCCCCAAGGCCGACGCTCCCGTCGCCGCTGCTCCGGCTGAGAGCACCGGAACGGAGGCCTGACCGAAATGCTGATCCCCCGTAGGGTCAAGCACCGCAAGCAGCACCACCCGAAGCGCAGCGGTATGTCCAAGGGTGGCACGCAGGTTGCGTTCGGCGAGTACGGCATCCAGGCGCTGTCCCCGGCGTACGTGACGAACCGCCAGATCGAGGCCGCTCGTATCGCGATGACCCGCCACATCAAGCGTGGCGGAAAGGTCTGGATCAACATCTATCCGGACCGTCCCCTGACGAAGAAGCCTGCCGAGACCCGCATGGGTTCCGGTAAGGGTTCTCCCGAGTGGTGGATCGCGAACGTCAAGCCCGGTCGGGTGATGTTCGAGCTGTCCTACCCGAACGAGAAGATTGCTCGTGAGGCGCTTACCCGCGCTGCTCACAAGCTTCCGATGAAGTGCCGGATCGTTCGGCGCGAGGCAGGTGAGTCGTGATGTCGGCCGGTACCAAGGCGTCCGAGCTGCGCGAGCTGGGCGACGAGGAGCTGCTCAACAAGCTCCGCGAAGCCAAGGAAGAGCTGTTCAACCTCCGCTTCCAGGCGGCGACGGGCCAGCTCGAGAACCACGGTCGGCTCAAGTCCGTCCGTAAGGACATCGCCCGGATCTACACCCTGATGCGTGAGCGCGAGCTGGGCATCGAGACGGTGGAGAGCGCCTGATGAGCGAGAAGAATGTGACTGAGACGACTGAGCAGCGCGGTTTCCGCAAGACCCGTGAGGGTCTCGTCGTCAGCGACAAGATGGACAAGACCGTCGTCGTCGCTGTCGAGGACCGCGTCAAGCACGCCCTGTACGGCAAGGTCATCCGCCGTACCAACAAGCTCAAGGCCCACGACGAGCAGAACACTGCCGGCGTCGGCGACCGTGTTGTCATCATGGAGACGCGGCCGCTGTCCGCGTCGAAGCGCTGGCGCATCGTCGAGATCCTCGAGAAGGCCAAGTAATCCCTGAGGGGGTCTCCCCTCAGGACAGTTCCGCCAGGCTCGGTGGGGGTCCGCTCCGTAACGGAGTGGCCCCTGCCGGGAACCGGCAGACGATCAGGAGATAGACGTGATCCAGCAGGAGTCGCGACTTCGTGTCGCCGACAACACGGGTGCGAAGGAAATTCTCACCATCCGTGTTCTCGGTGGCTCGGGTCGCCGCTACGCGGGCATCGGTGACGTCATCGTCGCCACCGTCAAGGACGCGATCCCCGGTGGCAACGTGAAGAAGGGTGACGTCGTCAAGGCCGTCATCGTTCGCACCGTCAAGGAGCGTCGTCGTCAGGATGGCTCGTACATCCGCTTCGACGAGAACGCCGCAGTCATTCTGAAGAACGACGGCGACCCCCGCGGCACCCGTATCTTCGGCCCGGTGGGCCGAGAGCTGCGCGAGAAGAAGTTCATGAAGATCATCTCGCTCGCGCCGGAGGTGCTGTAAGCATGAAGATCAAGAAGGGCGACCTGGTTCAGGTCATCACCGGTAAGGACAAGGGCAAGCAGGGCAAGGTCATCGTTGCCTACCCTGCTCAGGACCGCGTCCTCGTCGAGGGTGTCAACCGGGTCAAGAAGCACACGAAGGCCGGCCAGACCGCTCGCGGTTCGCAGACCGGTGGCATTGTGACGACCGAGGCTCCCGTCCACGTCAGCAACGTGCAGCTGGTTGTTGAGAAGGACGGCAACAAGGTCGTTACTCGCGTCGGCTACCGCTTTGACGACGAGGGCAACAAGATCCGCGTTGCCAAGCGCACCGGTGAGGACATCTGATGACTACCACCACAGCGCCGCGTCTCAAGACGCGCTACCGCGAGGAAATCGCCGGCAAGCTGCGTGAGGAGTTCTCTTACGGGAACGTCATGCAGGTTCCCGGTCTGGTCAAGATCGTGGTCAACATGGGTGTGGGCGACGCCGCCCGCGACTCCAAGCTGATCGACGGGGCCGTCAAGGACCTCACCACGATCACCGGTCAGAAGCCGGCCGTCACCAAGGCCCGCAAGTCGATCGCGCAGTTCAAGCTGCGCGAGGGGCAGCCGATCGGCTGCCACGTCACCCTCCGTGGTGACCGCATGTGGGAGTTCCTGGACCGTACGCTGTCGCTCGCGCTTCCGCGTATCCGTGACTTCCGCGGCCTGTCGCCGAAGCAGTTCGACGGCCGTGGCAACTACACCTTCGGTCTCACGGAGCAGGTCATGTTCCACGAGATCGACCAGGACAAGATCGACCGGGTCCGGGGCATGGACATCACCGTGGTCACCACGGCGACCAACGACGACGAGGGTCGTGCCCTCCTTCGTCACCTCGGCTTCCCGTTCAAGGAGAACTGACCGTGGCGAAGAAGGCTCTGATCGCTAAGGCCGCCCGCAAGCCGAAGTTCGGCGTGCGCGGGTACACCCGCTGCCAGCGCTGCGGCCGGCCCCACTCCGTCTACCGCAAGTTCGGCCTGTGCCGCGTGTGCCTTCGTGAGATGGCCCACCGTGGCGAGCTGCCGGGCGTGACCAAGAGCTCCTGGTAGTTCTCCTTCGCCCCTTGGGCGTTGGGAACACCCGGAGACTCTCGGTAAGCATCTGGTCGGCAGGAGCCCGGCCCCGCATGCCGTAGGCTTGGGGGGTTGGGCGCCTGCCGCCCTGGACCGACTTACTACGCCGTAGGTCCCCGCACCGCACCCGTCCCGCCACTGAGTGGGGAGAGGGATGGCGCATACAGGAAACCCCGGCGAGAGAGGCCGAAGGCCAACTCATGACCATGACTGATCCCATCGCAGACATGCTCACACGTCTGCGCAACGCGAACTCGGCGTATCACGACGACGTCGCCATGCCGCACAGCAAGATCAAGTCGCACATCGCGGAGATCCTCCAGCAGGAGGGCTTCATCACCGGCTGGAAGGTCGAGGACGCCGAGGTTGGAAAGAACCTTGTCCTCGAGCTGAAGTTCGGGCCGAACCGCGAGCGCTCGATCGCCGGCATCAAGCGAATCTCGAAGCCGGGTCTGCGTGTATACGCAAAGTCCACCAACCTGCCGAAGGTTCTCGGCGGCCTGGGCGTGGCGATCATCTCCACGTCCCACGGTCTCCTGACCGGCCAGCAGGCCAGCAAGAAGGGCGTAGGTGGGGAAGTCCTCGCCTACGTCTGGTAGTCGGGAACGGAGGAAAAGCTCATGTCGCGAATCGGCAAGCTCCCCATCCAGGTTCCCGCCGGTGTGGACGTCACCATCGATGGCCGCACGGTCGCGGTGAAGGGGCCCAAGGGCACCCTCTCGCACACCGTCGCAGCGCCGATCGAGGTCACCAAGGGTGAGGACGGCGTGCTCAACGTCGTCCGCCCTAACGACGAGCGTCAGAACAAGGCCCTTCACGGCCTGTCCCGCACGCTGGTGGCGAACATGATCACCGGCGTGACCTCGGGATACACCAAGGCGCTCGAGATCAGCGGTGTCGGTTACCGAGTCCAGGCGAAGGGCTCCAACCTGGAGTTCGCCCTGGGTTACAGCCACCCGATCCTCATCGAGGCCCCGGAAGGCATCACCTTCAAGGTCGAGTCGCCCACGAAGTTCAGTGTCGAGGGCATCGACAAGCAGAAGGTCGGCGAGGTCTCCGCGAAGATCCGCAAGCTGCGGAAGCCCGACCCGTACAAGGCCAAGGGCGTCAAGTACGCCGGCGAGGTTATCCGCCGCAAGGTCGGAAAGGCGGGTAAGTAAGCCATGGCATACGGTGTAAAGATCGCCAAGGGTGACGCCTACAAGCGTGCCGCCCTCAAGCGCCGCCACATCCGCGTCCGCAAGCACATCTCCGGTTCGCCGGAGCGGCCGCGCCTGGTTGTGACGCGTTCGAACCGCCACATGGTGGCTCAGGTCATCGACGACGTCGCGGGCCACACGCTCGCCTCGGCATCGACCCTGGACGCCTCCATCCGTGGTGGCGAGGGTGACAAGAGCGCCCTGGCCAAGCAGGTCGGGGCCCTGGTCGCCGAGCGCGCCAAGGCCGCAGGCGTCGAGGCCGTCGTGTTTGACCGCGGTGGCAACCAGTACGCCGGGCGGATTGCCGCTCTGGCTGACGCCGCCCGTGAAGCCGGGCTGAAGTTCTAAGCCCCGGTTCCTACGCACAGCGGACGTAACAGAGAGAGGTAATTCCAATGGCTGGACCCCAGCGCCGCGGAAGCGGTGCCGGTGGCGGCGAGCGGCGGGACCGGAAGGGCCGTGACGGTGGCGCCAGCGCCGCCGAGAAGACCGCGTACGTCGAGCGCGTCGTCGCGATCAACCGCGTCGCCAAGGTAGTCAAGGGTGGTCGTCGCTTCAGCTTCACCGCGCTGGTCGTGGTGGGCGATGGTGACGGCACCGTCGGTGTCGGATACGGCAAGGCCAAGGAAGTTCCCGCGGCCATCGCCAAGGGCGTTGAAGAGGCCAAGAAGAGCTTCTTCAAGGTTCCGCGTATCCAGGGCACCATCCCTCACCCGATCCAGGGCGAGAAGGCTGCGGGCGTCGTTCTGCTCAAGCCCGCTTCCCCCGGTACCGGTGTGATCGCGGGTGGCCCGGTGCGCGCCGTTCTGGAGTGCGCCGGCGTTCACGACATCCTGTCGAAGTCGCTCGGGTCTTCGAACCCGATCAACATCGTGCACGCGACCGTGGCGGCCCTTCAGGGCCTGCAGCGTCCCGAGGAGATCGCGGCTCGCCGTGGTCTGCCCCTCGAGGACGTCGCCCCCGCGGCTCTCCTGCGTGCCCGCGCGGCAGGTGTGTGATGGCTCGTCTCAAGATCACGCAGACCAGGTCGTTCATCGGCAGCAAGCAGAACCACCGCGACACACTGCGTTCGCTCGGGCTCAAGCGCCTGAACGACTCGGTTGTCAAGGAGGACCGCCCCGAGTTCCGCGGAATGGTTCACACCGTCCGCCACCTCGTGACGGTTGAGGAGGTTGACTGACATGGCGGAGAACAGCCCGCTGAAGGCCCACAACCTCCGGCCTGCCCCGGGCGCCAAGACCGCCAAGACCCGTGTGGGTCGTGGTGAGGCGTCCAAGGGTAAGACCGCAGGCCGTGGTACCAAGGGTACGAAGGCTCGTTACCAGGTTCCGGAGCGCTTCGAGGGTGGCCAGATGCCCCTCCACATGCGTCTCCCGAAGCTCAAGGGCTTCAAGAACCCGTTCCGCACGGAGTACCAGGTCGTGAACCTGGACAAGCTCGCGACGCTCTACCCCGAGGGTGGAGAGGTCACGGTGGCCGATCTGGTCGCCAAGGGCGCTGTGCGCAACAACCACCTCGTCAAGGTCCTCGGACAGGGCGAGATCTCCGTGGCGCTGCAGGTTTCGGTTGACGCCGTCTCCGGCTCCGCCAAGGAGAAGATCGCCGCTGCGGGCGGCACCGTCACCGAGCTGGTCTGAGACAAGTCGGACAAGCTGGTGGCCTGAACATCCGACCGGGGATGCCTCTCATATGGGGCATCCCCGGTTGGTCGTTCCTAGGGAGGCATGGTCGCCGGTAAGGTGGCCAGCGTTGTTGTGTGCTAAGCCCCTGGGCGTTCGCCCGGGGACCTTTGGCTGTTACCTAACCGTCGATCCTCAAGACCGTCACCTCTACGCATTGCGCGGGGGTCGCAGGAGGCACCGTGCTCACCGCGTTCGCCCGGGCGTTCAAGACGCCCGACCTGCGCAAGAAGCTGTTCTTCACGCTCGGCATCATCGTGCTCTACCGGCTCGGGGCGCACATCCCCGTGCCGGGGGTCAGCTACGAGAACGTCCAGACCTGTGTTGATCAGGCAAGCAAGGGCAACAACAGCCTCTTCGGCCTGGTGAACATGTTCAGCGGTGGTGCACTGCTGCAGATCACGATCTTCGCGCTCGGCATCATGCCGTACATCACGGCCAGCATCATTCTCCAGCTGCTGACCGTCGTCATCCCCAGGCTGGAAGCCCTCAAGAAGGAGGGACAGTCGGGCCAGGGCAAGATCACGCAGTACACGCGTTATCTGACCGTGGCGCTCGCCATCCTCCAGGGCACCGGCCTGGTGGCAACCGCCCGCAGCGGGGCTCTGTTCAGCGGCTGTCCTGTCGCCGACCAGATCGTCCCCAACCAGTCGATCTTCACGACGGTCGTGATGGTTCTCACCATGACCGCCGGTACCGCCGCCGTCATGTGGCTCGGTGAGCTCATCACCGACCGCGGCATCGGCAACGGTATGTCGATCCTGATGTTCATCTCGATCGCGGCCAGCTTCCCCGGCGCCCTGTGGGCGATCAAGACGAGCGGCAAGCTCGCGGACGGCTGGATCGAGTTCGCCACCGTCATCCTCATCGGCTTCGTGATGGTCGGGCTCGTCGTCTTCGTCGAGCAGGCCCAGCGCCGGATTCCGGTGCAGTACGCGAAGCGCATGATCGGGCGGAGGTCCTACGGGGGTACGTCCACGTACATCCCGCTGAAGGTGAACCAGGCGGGTGTGATCCCCGTCATCTTCGCTTCTTCGCTGCTCTACATCCCGGCTCTGATCGTCCAGTTCTCCAGCTCCACCGCGGGCTGGGCGACCTGGATCAAGGACCACTTCGTCAGTGGTGACCACCCGTACTACATCGTGACGTACTTCCTGTTGATCGTGTTCTTCGCCTTCTTCTACGTGGCGATCTCGTTCAACCCCGAGGAAGTCGCCGACAACATGAAGAAGTATGGTGGCTTCATCCCGGGCATCCGGGCTGGTCGCCCGACCGCCGAGTACCTGAGCTACGTGCTCAACAGGATCACTTGGCCGGGCTCGCTGTACCTGGGTCTGATCGCTCTTGTGCCGACGATGGCGTTGGCAGGCTTCGGCGGAGCCAACCAGAACTTCCCGTTCGGCGGGACGAGCATCCTCATCATCGTGGGTGTGGGTCTGGAAACCGTGAAGCAGATCGAGAGTCAGCTCCAGCAGCGCAATTACGAAGGGTTCCTCCGCTGATGCGAATCGTCCTCGTCGGGCCGCCCGGTGCCGGCAAGGGAACGCAGGCTGCGTACCTTGCCAAGAACCTGTCGATTCCGCACATCTCCACGGGGGACCTCTTCCGCGCCAACATCAGCCAGGGCACCGACCTTGGCAAGCGGGCCCGCGCCTTCATGGACGAGGGCCGGCTGGTGCCGGACGAGGTCACCATCGGGATGGCCAAGGACCGCATGTCCCAGCCGGACGCCCTCAACGGCTTCCTGCTCGACGGCTTCCCCCGCAACGTGGGGCAGGCCGAGGCTCTCGACGAGATCCTGCGGAGCGAGAGCGTCGAGCTGGACGCGGTCCTGGACCTGGAGGTCCCCGAGGACGAGGTGGTCAAGCGCATCGCCGGCCGCCGCATCTGCCGGAACGAGAGCGCCCACGTCTTCCACGAGACGTACAACCCGCCGAAGGCCGAAGGTGTCTGTGACACCTGCGGCGGCGAGCTGTACCAGCGGGACGACGACAGCGAGGAGACGGTCAGGACGCGGCTGGAGGTCTACCACACGCAGACCGAGCCGATCATCGACTACTACCGGGCCCAGGGCCTGGTGGTCACCATCTCCGCGCTCGGCAAGGTCACGGACGTGACCGAGCGGGCCATGGAGGCTCTCAAGAGGTCCGAAGAGGGCTGAGACCTCCCCGCACCACCTTCGCAGTCGGCCGCGGCGCCCCAGGGCGTCGCGGCCGACTGTTTGCGCCGTATCGTGGGGTACGCCGCACCCGTATCCCACCGACGCAGAGAGGCGCCGAGCAATGGTGCAGATCAAGACCCCCGAGCAGATCGCGAAGATGCGCGAGGCCGGCCTGGTGGTCGCTGCCATTCACGCCGCCACCCGCGAGGCGGCGGTGCCCGGCGCCACCACCAAGGACCTGGACGAGGTCGCGCGCAAGGTGATCGCCGACCATGGCGCCACGTCGAACTTCCTCGGATACGGCGGGTTCCCCGCGACCATCTGCACCTCGGTCAACGAGGTCGTCGTGCACGGCATCCCGGACACGGAGACGGTCCTCAAGGACGGCGACATCATCTCGATCGACGCCGGCGCGGTCATCGACGGCTGGCACGGCGACGCGGCGTACACCGCGTTCGTCGGCACCGGTCACGCCCCGGAGCTCGTGGAGCTGTCCCGGGTGACCGAGGAGTCGATGTGGGCCGGGATCGCCGCGATGAAGGTGAACAACCGTCTCGTCGACATCTCGAAGGCGATCGAGTCCTACATCCGCCGCCAGCCCCGCCCGGCCACCGGCAAGTACGGGATCATCGAGGACTACGGCGGCCACGGCATCGGCACCGAGATGCACATGGACCCGCACCTGCTGAACTACGTCTCCCGCAAGCGCGGCAAGGGCATCAAGCTGGTCCCGGGCGTCTGCCTGGCCATCGAGCCCATGGTCTCCCTCGGTACGGCGCGGACGAAGGTCCTCGCCGACGAGTGGACGGTCCTGACGACCGACGGCACCTGGTCCTCGCACTGGGAGCACTCGATCGCGCTGACCGAGCAGGGCCCCCTGGTCCTCACGGCCCCGGACTGCGGACGCGAGAAGCTGGCACAGTACGGGGTCGAGGCCGCGCCGGACCCCCTGAAGTGATGAGAGGCCCGTCCGGAGGTCTAAGGATCACCGCTGGTGGGCAAACTTGACGGATTCGTGTTTTCGGGTCCGCTGACGTAGACTAACTCGTCGGCTCTCGTGCATCCGTGTGTCCGCATGCGGAGTGCGAAGTCGATCAAGGTAGCCGATTCGAAAGGCGAAGCGTGGCCAAGAAGCAAGGTGCCATCGAAATTGAGGGCACCGTGATCGAGTCTCTCCCGAACGCAATGTTCAGGGTGGAGCTCCAGAACGGTCACAAGGTCCTCGCGCACATCAGCGGCAAGATGCGGATGCACTACATCCGTATTCTCCCCGATGACCGGGTCGTGGTGGAGCTCTCTCCGTACGACCTGACGCGTGGCCGGATCGTCTACCGGTACAAGTAGATCTTGCCCGCACCGCGTTTCGGCGCGGTGATGGCACTGACCCGGAGAACCTGACATCCCATGAAGGTCAAGCCGAGCGTCAAGAAGATCTGCGACAAGTGCAAGGTGATCCGCCGTCACGGCCGGGTCATGGTCATCTGCGACAACCTGCGCCACAAGCAGCGCCAGGGCTGAAGCACGACCCCTGCATCTCGCAGACTTCGCGCGACGCACGTAACTCGTACATACGCAGTGCCCGTCCAAGCTTCGGCTGACGACACCTCCGGCGGGGGCCGGGGACCCGGGCGTACCACCTCAGTACTTCGTACGGGAGGTCGGCGGCCGGGAGCGACACTGTGGAAGACCCCCGAAATAACAACTGGAGCCATTGAATGGCACGCGTTTCAGGTGTTGACATCCCGCGCGAAAAGCGCGTGGAGGTTGCCCTCACCTACGTCTTCGGCATCGGGCGTACCCGGTCCAAGGAGATCCTCGCCAACGCCGGCGTGAACCCGAACTCCCGCGTTCGTGACCTGGCCGAAGAGGACCTGGTCAAGATCCGCGAGTACGTGGACGCCAACCTGCGTACCGAGGGTGACCTCCGCCGCGAGATCCAGGCCGACATCCGCCGCAAGGTCGAGATCGGCTGCTACCAGGGCATCCGTCACCGCCGCGGTCTGCCGGTGCACGGCCAGCGCACCAGCACCAACGCGCGTACCCGCAAGGGCCCGCGTCGCGCGATCGCCGGTAAGAAGAAGCCGGGCAAGAAGTAGTCCTCAGCGGACGCTATCCAGCGGTCTTCGCTGTAGGACCGATCACCTCCCCTCTCCATCTGGAGTAAAGACATGCCCCCAAGGGTCGTCAGGGCGCAGCCAAGAAGGTGCGTCGCAAGGAAAAGAAGAACGTCGCTCATGGCCACGCGCACATCAAGAGCACGTTCAACAACACCATCGTCTCGATCACGGACCCCGCGGGCAACGTGATCTCCTGGGCCTCCGCCGGTCACGTCGGCTTCAAGGGCTCGCGTAAGTCGACCCCCTTCGCCGCGCAGATGGCCGCCGAGTCGGCCGCCCGCCGCGCGCAGGAGCACGGCATGCGCAAGGTGGACGTCTTCGTCAAGGGTCCGGGCTCCGGCCGCGAGACCGCGATCCGCTCCCTCCAGGCCACGGGCCTTGAGGTCGGTTCGATCCAGGACGTCACCCCGACGCCGCACAACGGCTGCCGCCCGCCGAAGCGCCGTCGCGTCTGACGCACGACGACCGGTAACGGTTGTCGGGTTTCTTACGGATCCGGGCGGTATGTCTCTTCGGAGGCGTACCGCCCGTATCCTTGTTCTATCTGTAGGGCATCAAATAGTGGGTGCCCACGACTGAAGGATCTTCCTCATGCTGATCGCTCAGCGTCCGTCGTTGACCGAAGAGGTCGTCGACGAGTTCCGCTCCCGGTTCGTGATCGAGCCGCTGGAGCCGGGCTTCGGTTACACCCTCGGAAACTCCCTGCGCCGGACCCTTCTCTCCTCGATCCCGGGTGCGGCCGTCACGTCCATCCGCATCGACGGTGTCCTGCACGAGTTCACCACCGTGCCGGGCGTCAAGGAAGACGTCACCGACCTCATCCTCAACATCAAGCAGCTCGTCGTCTCCTCGGAGCACGACGAGCCCGTCGTGATGTACCTGCGCAAGCAGGGTCCCGGCCTGGTCACCGCCGCTGACATCGCCCCGCCGGCCGGTGTCGAGGTCCACAACCCGGACCTCGTCCTGGCCACGCTGAACGGCAAGGGCAAGCTGGAGATGGAGCTGACCGTCGAGCGCGGTCGCGGCTACGTCTCCGCCGTCCAGAACAAGCAGGCGGGCCAGGAGATCGGCCGGATTCCGGTCGACTCCATCTACTCCCCGGTGCTCAAGGTCACGTACAAGGTCGAGGCGACCCGTGTCGAGCAGCGCACCGACTTCGACAAGCTGATCGTCGACGTCGAGACCAAGCAGGCCATGCGTCCCCGTGACGCCATGGCGTCGGCCGGCAAGACCCTGGTCGAGCTGTTCGGCCTGGCGCGCGAGCTCAACATCGACGCCGAGGGCATCGACATGGGCCCCTCGCCGACGGACGCCGCGCTCGCCGCCGATCTGGCGCTGCCGATCGAGGAGCTTGAGCTCACGGTCCGCTCGTACAACTGCCTCAAGCGCGAGGGCATCCACTCCGTGGGTGAGCTGGTGGCCCGTTCCGAGGCCGATCTGCTCGACATCCGCAACTTCGGCGCGAAGTCGATCGACGAGGTCAAGGCGAAGCTGGCCGGCATGGGCCTCGCGCTCAAGGACTCGCCTCCCGGCTTCGACCCGACCGCCGCGGCTGACGCGTTCGGCGCGGACGACGACGCGGACGCCGGTTTCGTGGAGACCGAGCAGTACTGAGCCGCCTCCGGCGGGGGTGTCCGGGTCTTCGGGCGCCCCTTGCCGGGTGAGGCTGCGTCCTCGCACGACGGACGGACCTGATCCCGTCCGTACGGCACCTGATTTCTTCCGCGGGGCATCCGCCTCGCGGGAACTGACACCGGTACCTGATACGGCCGGTGCAGCACACAAGGAGAAAAACCATGCCTCAGCCCGCCAAGGGTGCCCGTCTGGGCGGCAGCGCTGCGCACGAGAAGCTTCTTCTCATCAACCTCGCGAAGTCGCTGTTCGAGCACGGCCGCATCACGACGACCGAGGCCAAGGCCCGCCGCCTGCGCCCCGTCGCCGAGCGTTTCATCACCAAGGCGAAGAAGGGCGACATCCACAACCGTCGCCTGGTGCTGCAGTCGATCACGGACAAGGGCATCGTGCACACGCTCTTCACCGAGATCGCGCCGCGGTACGAGAACCGCCCCGGTGGTTACACCCGCATCACCAAGATCGGCAACCGTCGTGGCGACAACGCCCCGATGGCGGTCATCGAGCTGGTCGAGGCGCTGACCGTGGCCCAGCAGGCCACCGGTGAGGCCGAGGCCGCGACGAAGCGTGCGGTCAAGGAGGACTCCGCCAAGGAGGACTCCGCCACGAAGGACGAGGCCCCGGCCGAGTCCGCCGAGGACGCCAAGCCGGCCGCCGAGGCCGACGCCGAGTCCAAGGACGCGAAGGACGCCTGAGCGTTCTGAGACCACTGGACGGGCCCGCATCACCCTTCGGGGCGGTGCGGGCCCGTTCTGCTGCGAGAGGTTGCGCGGGTGAGTGACGAGGTGGAGCCCGGTTGTGTCCGGGTACGGCTGGACCTGTCGTACGACGGGAAGGACTTCTCCGGCTGGGCGAAGCAGACCAGCAGGCGCACGGTGCAGGGTGAGATCGAGGACGCGCTGAGGACCGTGACCCGGTCCTCGCGCACGTACGACCTGACCGTCGCCGGGCGGACCGATGCCGGGGTGCACGCCCGGGGGCAGGTCGCGCACGTCGATCTGCCGGCCGGGGTGTGGGCCGAGCACGAGGAGAAGCTGCTGCGGCGCATGGCCGGGCGGATGCCGCAGGACGTACGGATCTGGCGGGCCGCCGAGGCGCCGCCCGGGTTCAACGCGCGGTTCTCCGCGCTGTGGCGGCGTTACGCGTACCGGGTCGCGGACCGGCCGGGCGGGGTGGACCCGCTGCTGCGTGGCCATGTCCTGTGGCACGACAGGCCGTTGGACGTGGACGCGATGAACGAGGCGGCCGCGCCCATGGTCGGCGAGCACGACTTCGCGGCGTACTGCAAGAAGCGGGAGGGCGCGACGACCATCCGCACGCTCCAGGAGCTGAGCTGGGTACGGGACGAGGTGTCCGGGGTGATGACGGCGACCGTGCGGGCCGACGCGTTCTGCCACAACATGGTGCGGGCCCTCATCGGGGCGGCGCTGTTCGTGGGGGACGGGCGGCGTCCCGCCGACTGGCCCGCCGCGGTCCTGGCGGCGCGGGTGCGGGACCCCGCCGTGCACGTGGTCAGGCCGCACGGGCTGACGCTCGAGGAGGTGGCCTACCCCGCCGACGCGTTGCTGGCCGCGCGGGCCGTGGAGGCCCGCAACGTACGGACGCTGCCCGGGGGCGCGTGCTGCTGAGCCGCCGGGCGGGGGTTACGAGACGGGCAGGCCGGCCGCCGCCGACGCCTGGACCTCGCCGCGGTGGTGGATCTGGCGGAACGTGAAGTTCGTCAGGTCGTCGCCGACCGCGAAGACGTCGCTGTCCGCCCTGGTGACGTTCCTGCCGTCCGTGAAGCCGCCCACGGTGAAGTAGGCGTAACGGCCGTAGGAGTTGGCGGTGCGGCGGCAGACCGCCCCGCCGCGGCAGAAGGTGGGGACGCCCGCCCCGCTCAGGGAGGCGATACCCCCCGAAGCCTGCTGCGCCGCCTTCCTGGCCCGCTCCTCGGTGCCGAAGACGGCGAGGCCCACCGTCACCGCCACGCCGTCCTTGCGGTAGGTGGCGCGGATGACCTGCTCGCAGCCGTGGGCGGCGAGGATCGAGCCGAGCGCGCCCTGGGTCGTTCCCGCGCAGGAGCGGGTCTGCGCCGTCGCGCCCTTGGTGTGCACGCGGTCGCCCATGGTCAGGCGCTTGCCGGGGAAGAAGGCTTCGGCGGTGACCGGTGCCTTGTCCTTCCCGGCGTCGGCGATGTACTCCCTCGGGTCCGGCGGGGGCGGCGGGGCCACCGAGGAGAACGAGGGCTCGGGCGCCGAGGACTCCGAGGGCAGCTCCCCGGGCGCGGGCAGCTCACCCGCGTTCTTCTCCGAGCGGGCCGGGCTGTCGCCACGGTCGGCCGTGATCACGGCCGTGGCCACGATCGCGGTGACCGCCGCGGTGGCCAGCACGCCGCCGCCGGCCATCAGCCACTTCCGCCGCCTGCCGCGTGCGGCGGACTCCTCGGCCAGTGCCGCCCAGTCCGGCGTGTGACCGCCCCCCGGCCCCCACGAGGGCCCCCCTTGACCAAAGCTCATGCGGCGAATCCTAGACCGCGGCGAAACCGGTTGGGCCAGGGCTTGGCGGGCCGTGACAATGCTGGGTATGGGACATCTTGAAGCAGGGCACCTGGAGTACTACCTACCGGACGGGCGGGTGCTGCTCGGCGATGCTTCGTTCCGGGTCGCGGACGGCGCCGTCGTCGCTCTCGTCGGGGCGAACGGCGCGGGCAAGACGACGCTGCTGCGGCTGCTGGCCGGTGAGCTCCAGCCGCACGGCGGGTCGGTGTCGGTGAGCGGCGGGCTGGGGGTGATGGCCCAGTTCGTGGGGTCGGTACGGGACGAGCGGACCGTGCGGGACCTGCTGGTCTCCGTGGCGCAGCCCAGCATCAGGAACGCGGCGAAGGCGGTCGACGACGCCGAGCGGCTGATCCTCACGGTCGACGACGAGGCGGCGCAGATGGCGTACGCGCAGGCGCTCAGCGACTGGGCCGAGGTGCGGGGGTACGAGGCCGAGACCCTGTGGGACATGTGCACCGTCGCCGCGCTCGGCGTCCCGTACGAGAAGGCCCAGTGGCGTGAGCTGCGCACCCTCAGTGGCGGTGAGCAGAAGCGGCTGGTGCTTGAGGCGCTGCTCCGGGGGCCCGACGAGGTGCTGCTGCTGGACGAGCCGGACAACTATCTGGACGTGCCGGGCAAGCGGTGGCTGGAGGCCAGGCTCAAGGAGACCCGTAAGACGGTGCTCTTCGTCTCCCACGACCGGGAACTGCTGTCGCGGGCGGCGGAGAAGATCGTGAGCGTGGAGCCGAGCCCCGCCGGGTCGGACGTCTGGGTGCACGGCGGCGGCTTCGCCACCTACCACGCGGCGCGCAAGGAGCGGTTCGCCCGCTTCGAGGAGCTCCTGCGGCGCTGGGAGGAGGAGCACGCCCGGCTGAAGGCGCTCGTCCTGCGGATGCGGCAGCAGGCGGCGAACAGCCCGGACATGGCCAACCGGTACCACGCGATGCAGACCCGCTTCAGGAAGTTCGAGGAGGCGGGCCCGCCGCCGGAGCCGCCGCGCGAGCAGGACATCAGGATGCGGCTGCGCGGAGGGCGGACCGGGGTGCGGGCGGTGACCTGCAAGAACCTGGAGCTGACCGGTCTGATGAAACCGTTCGACCTGGAGATCTTCTACGGGGAGCGGGTCGCCGTCCTCGGGTCCAACGGGTCGGGGAAGTCCCACTTCCTGCGGCTGCTGGCCGGCGACACCTCGGTGGCGCACACGGGGGAGTGGAAGCTCGGGGCGCGGGTCGTGCCGGGCCACTTCGCGCAGACGCACGCGCATCCGGAGCTGCTGGGACACACGCTGGTCGAGATCCTGTGGACCGAGCACGCCAGGGACCGGGGCGGGGCGATGTCGGTGCTGCGGCGGTACGAGATGGAGCGGCAGGGGGACCAGCTGTTCGAGAAGCTGTCGGGCGGGCAGCAGGCGCGGTTCCAGATCCTGCTGCTGGAGCTGGCGGGGACGACGGCGCTGCTGCTGGACGAGCCGACGGACAACCTGGACCTAGAGTCGGCCGAGGCCCTCCAGGACGGGCTGGAGACGTACGACGGCACGGTGATGGCGGTCACGCACGACCGGTGGTTCGCGAAGTCCTTCGACCGGTATCTGGTCTTCGGGTCGGACGGGGTGGTGCGGGAGACGGCGGAGCCGGTGTGGGACGAGCGGCGGGTGGAGCGGGAGCGGTGACGGGTGCGGGGCGGGCCGGCCGGTCGCGGGGGCGCTGGGCTTCCGGCCCCCGCCCGGAGCGCCGGCCGGGCTGATGAGGGTCCTCGGGGGTGGGAAATCAGGGGGTTCGTGGCGTTCGTGGGGGCTGTTTTGACCCGCGTGGGGGCTCACCGGTATTCTTCGGGTTTGTTATGCGTATTGGCTTGGTCGTTCTCACGCGAGGGGCCCTTACGCCGGTCCACCGGGCCGATGACCAGCGACAGGTACTCGGGTTGCGTCCCCGCAGCGCCGTCAAGGCTGGTGTGATCGTCCGGGTGGCCTTGTCAGGACTCCATTCACTGAAGAAGCGAAGGCTACGACCGTGCGTACGTACAGCCCCAAGCCCGGAGATGTGACGCGCCAGTGGCACATCATTGACGCCGAGGACATCGTCCTCGGCCGTCTGGCCACCACGGCTGCGAACCTCCTTCGCGGCAAGCACAAGGCGATCTACGCCCCCACATGGACATGGGCGACTTCGTCATCATCATCAACGCCGAGAAGGTTCACCTCTCCGGCAACAAGAAGACCCAGAAGATGGCGTACCGCCACTCCGGTTTCCCGGGCGGTCTCCGTTCCGTGCGTTACGACGAGCTGCTCTCCAAGAACCCGGAGAAGGCTGTCGAGAAGGCCATCAAGGGCATGATCCCCAAGAACACCCTGGGCCGTCAGATGCTCTCGAAGCTCAAGGTCTACGCGGGTGACCAGCACCCGCACGGCGCGCAGCAGCCGGTCCCGTTCGAGATCACCCAGGTCGCGCAGTAGTTCCGGCCTCCCCCTAAGACGTACAGAAAGATCTGAGGAGAATCGTGGCCGAGACCACTGTTGAGACGACCACCGACGACACGGCGGGCACCGAGGGCGAAGAGGTTTTCGCCGAGGTGACCACCTTCGAGTCCGAGGTGCCCGTCGAGGGCGAGTACACGTCCGAGTCGCTGGCGGGCCGCTTCGGCGACCCGCAGCCCGCGGCCGGCCTGGGCCGTCGCAAGAACGCCATCGCCCGCGTCCGGATCGTTCCGGGCACCGGCAAGTGGAAGATCAACGGTCGCACCCTTGAGGACTACTTCCCCAACAAGGTGCACCAGCAGGAAGTCAACGAGCCCTTCAAGGTGCTCGAGCTCGACGGCCGTTACGACGTCGTCGCCCGCATCTCGGGTGGCGGGGTCTCCGGCCAGGCCGGCGCCCTGCGCCTCGGCGTGGCCCGCTCGCTGAACGAGGCGGACGTGGACAACAACCGCGCCACGCTGAAGAAGGCCGGCTTCCTCTGCCGTGACGACCGCGCGGTCGAGCGCAAGAAGGCCGGTCTCAAGAAGGCCCGTAAGGCCCCGCAGTACAGCAAGCGCTAAACCGCCTGCTCGTCAGCGTTACCCGTTCGCCCCGGCGGCACACTCCGTGCCGCTGGGGCGTTCGTTTATCAGCCCTCGCGGGCGTATAACGGCATAAGACGTTCGGACGTCGAAACGTTCACAGGGCCGAGGGCCGGGCCCTTCGTCGCGCGGTGGTCGCGTCGGCATGCCCTGGACGGCCCCTGTTTTCTTGTTTTTTGGCTTGTGTTTGTGGTTTCGGAGCAATCTCGGAGGACACCAGTGGGACGACTCTTCGGCACGGACGGCGTACGCGGCGTCGCCAACGCGGATCTGACGGCTGAGCTCGCGCTCGGGCTGTCGGTCGCGGCGGCGCACGTACTCGCCGAGGCGGGGACCTTCCAGGGCCACCGGCCGACGGCCGTGGTGGGCCGCGACCCGCGCGCGTCCGGAGAGTTCCTCGAAGCCGCCGTGGTGGCCGGTCTCGCGAGCGCGGGCGTCGACGTCCTGCGGGTCGGTGTGCTGCCCACCCCCGCCGTGGCGTACCTCACCGGCGTGCTCGGAGCCGACATCGGCGTGATGCTGTCCGCCAGTCACAACGCGATGCCGGACAACGGGGTCAAGTTCTTCGCGCGCGGCGGCCACAAGCTCGCCGACGAGCTGGAGGACCGGATCGAGACGGTCTACGAGCAGCACCGCACGGGTGAGCCGTGGGCGCGTCCCACCGGCGCCGGAGTGGGCCGGGTCAGTGACTACGCCGAGGGCTTCGACCGGTACGTCGCCCACCTGATCGCCGTACTGCCCAACCGGCTCGACGGGCTGAAGGTCGTCCTGGACGAGGCGCACGGCGCCGCCGCCCGGGTCTCGCCCGAGGCGTTCGCGCGGGCCGGCGCCGAGGTCGTCACCATCGGCGCGGAGCCGGACGGGCTGAACATCAACGACGGTTGCGGCTCCACCCACCTGGGTCTGCTGCGTGCCGCGGTCGTGGAGCACGGCGCCGATCTCGGCATCGCGCACGACGGCGACGCCGACCGCTGCCTGGCCGTGGACGCGGCGGGCGAGGAGATCGACGGCGACCAGATCCTGGCCGTGCTCGCCCTCGCCATGCGGGAGGCGGGACAGCTGCGCAAGGACACCGTCGTCGGCACGGTCATGTCGAACCTCGGCTTCAAGATGGCGATGGAGCGCGAGGGCATCACGCTCGTCCAGACCGGTGTCGGCGACCGCTACGTCCTGGAGTCCATGAAGGCCGAGGGCTTCGCGCTGGGCGGCGAGCAGTCCGGCCACGTCATCGTCCTCGACCACGCGACGACCGGCGACGGCACGCTGACCGGCCTGATGCTGGCGGCCAGGGTCGCCGCCACCGGCCGTACGCTCGCCGACCTGGCCGGTGTCATGCAGCGCCTCCCCCAGGTGCTCATCAACGTGCCGGACGTCGACAAGTCCCGGGTGAACACCTCCTCCGAGCTGGCCACCGCGGTCGCGGAGGCGGAGCGCGAACTCGGCGCCACCGGGCGCGTGCTGCTGCGGCAGTCGGGCACCGAGCCGCTCGTCCGGGTCATGGTCGAGGCCGCTGACATCGAGCAGGCGCGTGCCGTCGCCGGCCGGCTGGCCGACGTGGTGAAGTCCGTCCTGGGGTGACGCCCCGTCACCTGCCGCCGGACGGAACCGGTTTCGACGCGGCCGTCCGGCGGCGGTGGGTGGCCCACAGGCCCTTCTGGACCAGCAGGGTCAGGGTGCCCGCGAGCACGATGCCGCCGAGGTTCGCCAGCAACTGGCCGGCTGAGCCCCACATCTGGCCGTAGTCCTCGTAACTGAACGCCACGGCCGCGTTGGCCGCCGCCGGGACCGTCGTCACCGAGATCGCCACGCCGATCAGCGCCCCGGACTTCGCCGAGGTGAGCGAGAGCGTCCCGGCGACGCCCGCGAGGAACGCCACCACGAACGACATCCAGTCCGGCTGCCAGATGAACGCCGTGTTGGGCCGCCGGCCCTCGACCATCGAGCGGGTGAACAGGTCGAAGGCGTCCATCAGCCAGGCGAATCCGGCGGTCATGACCATCGCCACCGCGAAGCCGCCGATCAGGGCGGACAGCGAGCGCCACACCAGGCGCGGGGCGCGCTGCACCAGCGCCGTGCAGATCCCCGCCAGCGGGCCGAACTCCGGGCCGACCGCCATCGCGCCCACGATCAGGATCGCGTTGTCGAGCATCACACCGCAGGCCGCGAGCATCGTGGCGACGGCGAGGAACGCCAGATACGTGACGCTGAGCGTCGACTCCTCGTGGGTGGCCTCCGACAGCTCCTCCCACAGCACCGCGTCCGCACCGTCACCCGGCGCGTCCTGCTCGGCCTGGTCGGCGTGCGAGGAGAGCGTCAGATCCACGTTGTCCACGGTGATCGAGCCGCAGCTGTCGATGCCCAGATCGCGCAGGGTGCCGATCAGCTCGTCACCCGCCTCGCGCGCCACGTCGCAGAGCACCACGTCGCCCACCGGACTGCGCGCCGCGCCGGTCAGCACCGCGAGGTGGGCGGTGCCGACGGTCCCCTCCAGGAGGCGCACCACCTCCTCCGAGCGGTCGGTGGGGACGATCAGGCGCAGATGCAGCACGGGGGGACTCCCGGAAGGGTCAGAGTTTACGCAGGGACAGGCGCTGGACCTTGTGGTCGGGGCCCTTGCGCAGCACCAGGGTGGCACGGCCCCGGGTGGGCGCTACGTTCTCCAGCAGATTGGGCTTGTTGACGGTCCGCCACATCGTGCGCGCGTAGTCCATGGCCTCCTCCTCGGAGACCTGGGTGTACTTGCGGAAGTACGAGGACGGGTCCTGGAACGCCGTCTCGCGGAGCTGGCGGAAGCGGCTGAGGTACCAGGTCTCGATGTCCTCGGCCCGGGCGTCGACGTACACGCTGAAGTCGAAGTAGTCGGCGAGCCCGACCCTGGTCCGGCCGTCCTTGCCGGGAAGCGCCGGCTGGAGCACGTTCAGCCCCTCGACGATCAGGATGTCCGGGCGGCGTACGGTCAGCCGCTCGTCCGGCACGATGTCGTAGATCAGGTGTGAGTAGACGGGCGCGGTCACCTCGTCCTTGCCCGCCTTGATGTCGGCGACGAAACGGGTCAGGGCCCTGCGGTCGTACGACTCGGGGAACCCCTTGCGTGACATGAGGCCGCGCGCCTGGAGCTCCTTCATCGGCAGCAGGAAGCCGTCCGTGGTCACCAGTTCGACCCGGGGGTGTTCGGGCCAGCGGGCCAGGAGCGCCTGGAGGATACGGGCGCTGGTGGACTTGCCGACGGCGACGCTGCCCGCGACCCCTATGACGAAGGGGGTGCCGCGCTGCGCCCCGTGGCCGTTGCCCGCGTCGCCGAGGAAGGTGTTCAGGGCGCCGCGCAGACCCGAGGTGGCCTGGACGTACAGGTTGAGGAGCCGGGAGAGCGGCAGGTAGACGTCGCGGACCTCGTCGAGGTCGATGACGTCGCCGAGGCCGCGCAGCCGCTCCACCTCCCCGGCGGTCAGGGGCAGTGGAGTCTTGTCGCGCAGGGCGCTCCACTCGGCCCGTGACAGGTCGACGTAGGGCGTCGGCGCGTGCTCGGTGCGACGGTGGGTGCCCCGTGCCGGCGAAGTGATCACGGGCTCATTGTCGCGGGAGTTGCCACCGCGTGGGGGGTGGGTTCGGTCACGTGGGTCCCGCACGGGGCCGTGCGCGACGGGGTCGGCGGCGCCGCGTCCCACGCCCACCCTCTCCGTAACCCCGGAAACCCGCGTCCCGCCGCCTTATGGTGCCGCTATGTGCGGAATCGTGGGTTATGTCGGTGGACAGTCGGCGCAGGACGTCGTGGTCGCGGGTCTCAAGCGCCTTGAGTACCGGGGGTACGACTCCGCGGGAGTCGCCCTCCTCTCGGACGGCGGGATCGCCGCGGCCAAGCGGGCCGGGAAGCTGGTGAATCTGGAGAAGGAGCTGATGGAGCGGCCGTTGCCGGCCGGGCACGTGGGGATCGGGCACACCAGGTGGGCCACCCACGGAGGTCCCACCGATGTCAACGCCCACCCCCACCTCGACAACGCGGGCCGGGTCGCGGTGGTGCACAACGGGATCATCGAGAACTTCGCTGCGCTGCGCGGTGAGCTCGCCGAGCGCGGTCACGACCTGGTGTCCGAGACCGACACGGAGGTCGTGGCCCATCTGCTGGCCGAGGCGTACTCGGGCGGGGGCGATCTGGCGGAGGCCATGCGGCAGGTGTGCCGGCGGCTCGAAGGGGCCTTCACCCTCGTCGCCGTACACGCCGACGAGCCGGAGACGGTGGTCGGTGCCCGGCGCAACTCGCCCCTCGTGGTGGGGGTCGGGGAGGGCGAGACCTTCCTGGCCTCCGACGTCGCCGCGTTCATCGCGCACACCAGGTCCGCGATCGAGCTGGGCCAGGACCAGGTCGTGGAGCTGACCAGGGACGGCGTGAGCGTCACCGACTTCGCGGGACGGCCCGCCGCCACCCGGGCCTACCACGTGGACTGGGACGCGTCCGCGGCCGAGAAGGGCGGGTACCCCTCCTTCATGCTCAAGGAGATCGCCGACCAGCCGAAGGCCGTCGCGGACACGCTCCTCGGGCGGATCGGCGGGGAGGAGGGGGAGCTGCGGCTCGACGAGGTGCGCATCGCGCCCAGCGTGCTCCGGGAGGTCGACAAGGTCGTCGTCATCGCCTGCGGGACCGCGTTCCACGCCGGGATGATCGCCAAGTACGCCATCGAGCACTGGACCAGGCTGCCCTGCGAGACGGAGCTCGCCAGCGAGTTCCGCTACCGCGATCCGATCCTCGACCAGCGGACGCTCGTCATCGCGATCTCGCAGTCCGGCGAGACCATGGACACACTGATGGCGCTGCGGCACGCCCGGGAGCAGGGGGCGAAGGTGCTCGCCATCTGCAACACGAACGGGTCGACCATCCCGAGGGAGTCGGACGCGGTCCTCTACACGCACGCCGGGCCCGAGGTCGCCGTCGCCTCGACGAAGGCGTTCCTCACGCAGCTCGTCGCCTGCTACCTCGTCGCCCTCTACCTCGGGCAGGTACGCGGGACGAAGTGGGCGGACGAGATCCGCACGGTCGTGCGGCAGCTCTCCGAGGTGGCCGGCTCCGTCCAGCGGGTCCTGGAGACCATGGAGCCCGTGCGCGAGCTGGCCCGCTCGCTCGCCGACCAGGACACCGTGCTGTTCCTGGGGCGGCACGTCGGCTACCCGGTGGCGCTGGAAGGCGCGCTGAAGCTCAAGGAACTGGCGTACATGCACGCGGAGGGATTCGCCGCGGGCGAGCTCAAGCACGGGCCCATCGCGCTGATCGAGGACGGTCTGCCGGTCGTCGTGGTCGTCCCGTCACCCCAGGGACGCTCGGTGCTGCACGACAAGATGGTGTCGAACATCCAGGAGATCAGGGCCCGCGGGGCGCGCACCATCGTGATCGCCGAGGAGGGCGACGAGACCGTGGTCCCCTACGCCGATCACCTGATCCTGATCCCCGCTACGCCTACGCTGCTTCAGCCGCTGGTCGCCACCGTGCCGTTGCAGGTCTTCGCCTGCGAACTGGCGACGGCCCGCGGCAACGAGGTGGACCAGCCGCGCAATCTGGCGAAGTCAGTGACAGTCGAGTGAGTGAGTGAGTACGTGATCATCGGAGTCGGGATCGATGTGGCCGAGATCGAGCGGTTCGGCGCCGCGCTGGAGCGTACGCCCCAGCTGGCCGGACGGCTCTTCCTGGAAAGGGAGTTGACGCTGCCGAGCGGCGAGCGGCGCGGGATCGCCTCGCTCGCCGCCAGGTTCGCCGCCAAGGAGGCGGTCGCCAAGGCGCTCGGCGCGCCGGGCGGACTGCACTGGGCGGACGCCGAGGTGTACGTCGAGGAGAGCGGGCAGCCCCGGCTGCGGGTCCGCGGCACGGTCGCCGCGCGCGCCGCCGAACTCGGGGTGCGGCACTGGCACGTCTCGCTCAGCCACGACGCGGGGGTGGCGTCGGCCGTGGTGATCGCGGAGGGTTGACCGTATGCGAACGGCTTACAGCGTGGAGACCGTACGGGCCGCCGAGGCGGCGCTCATGGCACGGCTGCCGGAAGGCGCCCTGATGCGGCGGGCCGCCGCGGGGCTCGCGGTGGCCTGCGGGGATCTGCTGCGGCGCAACGGCAGGGTGTACGGGGCCAGGGTCCTGCTGCTCGTCGGCAGCGGCGACAACGGCGGTGACACGCTGTACGCCGGGGCGCGGCTGGCGAGGCGCGGGGCGGGGGTACGGGCGCTGCTGACCTCACCCGGCAGGGTGCACGCGGGCGGGCTGGCGGCGCTGCGGGCGGCCGGTGGCCAGGTGCTGGACAGCGCGGAGGGGCTGGGGGCGGTCGACCTCGTCGTCGACGGCATCACCGGGATCGGTGGCCGGGGCGGGCTGCGCCCGGAGGCGGCGGCGCTCGTGGCGGCGGTCACCGCGCACGGGGCGCCCGTCCTCGCCGTGGACCTGCCGAGCGGGGTCGACGCGGACACCGGGGCGGTCGAGGGCCCGGCGGTGCGGGCCGACGCGACGGTCACGTTCGGCACCTACAAGCCGGGGCTGCTCATCGACCCGGCGGCCGAACGGGCGGGCGCGCTGCGGCTCGTCGACATCGGCCTCGGCCCGGACCTGCCGGAGCCGCCGGATCTGGAAGCGCTCCAGTACGCGGACGTGGCGGCGCTGCTGCCCGTACCGGGCGCCGGGAGCGACAAGTACCGGCGTGGGGTCGTCGGCGTGGTGGCCGGGTCCGGGCGGTATCCGGGCGCCGCTGTGCTCGCGGTCGCCGGAGCACTGCGGGGCGGGGCCGGGGCCGTGCGGTACGTGGGTCCAGGCGCCGCTGCGGTGCTCGCCCGCTTCCCGGAGACGCTGGTGCACGCGGGTCCGCCCTCCGCGGCGGGGCGGGTCCAGGCGTGGGTCGTCGGGCCGGGGCTCGGGGACGGTACGGAGGCGGCCGACGCGGTCGCCGATGTGCTGGCCGCCGATGTGCCGGTGCTGGTCGACGCGGACGGGCTGCGGCTGATGGACGCGGAGGCGGTACGGTCGCGGTCCGCGCCCACCGTGCTGACCCCGCACGCCGGGGAGGCCGCGGCGCTGCTGGGCGTGGCGCGCGAGGAGGTCGAGGCGGGGCGGCTCGCCGCCGTACGCGAGCTCGCCGCCCGCTACCGTGCCACCGTCCTGCTCAAGGGGTCGACGACCCTGGTCGCCGAGGCCCGGGACACGCCCGTGCGGGTGAATCCGACCGGCACCTCCTGGCTGGCCACGGCGGGCAGCGGCGACGTGCTCTCCGGTCTGACGGGCTCGCTGCTCGCGGCGGGCCTCGCCCCGCGCGACGCGGCGTCGGCCGGCGCCTATCTGCACGGGCTCGCCGCACGCCGGGCGTCCGCCGGCGCGCCCGTGGCCGCGCAGGACGTCGCGGACGCCCTCCCGGCGGCCTGGCGCGATGTGCGGGACGCCTGAGCCCGCGCCGCCCCGGGTCCCCTGACGGCTCCGGCGACACGTACGGGCGTACGGCTCTGAGAGACTGGGCGCGATGAACGAGACAGCGACCCTGAGAGCCCGTGCCGAGATCGACCTCGCCGCGCTGCGCGCCAACGTGCGCGCCCTGCGTGCGCGGGCGGCCGGTGCGCAGCTCATGGCCGTCGTGAAGTCGGACGCGTACGGGCACGGGGCGGTGCCCTGTGCCAGGGCGGCCCTCGAAGCGGGCGCGACGTGGCTGGGCACCGCCACCCCGCAGGAGGCGCTGGCCCTGCGGGCGGCCGGCCTCGGCGGCCGGGTGATGTGCTGGCTGTGGACGCCCGGCGGCCCGTGGCGCGAGGCGATCGAGGCGGGCATCGACGTGTCCGTGAGCGGTATGTGGGCCCTGCGCGAGGCCGTCGACGCGGCGGCGGCGGCGGGCACCGCCGCCCGGGTCCAGCTCAAGGCCGACACCGGTCTCGGGCGCAACGGCTGCCAGCCCGCCGACTGGCCCGAGCTGGTCTCGGCGGCCCGCGCCGCCGAGGAGTCGGGCACGGTCAGGATCACCGGGCTCTGGTCGCACTTCGCCTGCGCCGACGAGCCGGGACACCCCTCGATCGTTTCCCAGCTGGAGGTGTTCCGGGATCTGGTGGCGTACGCGGAGAAGGCGGGCGCGCGGCCCGAGGTACGGCACATCGCGAACTCCCCGGCGACCCTCACGGTCCCCGACTCCCACTTCGACCTCGTACGGACCGGGATCGCCGTGTACGGCATCTCGCCCAGCCCCGAGCTGGGCACCCCCGCCGATTTCGGGCTGCGCCCGGTGATGACCCTCGCCGCCTCCGTCGCCCTGGTCAAGCGGGTGCCCGAGGGCCACGGCATCAGTTACGGACACCACTACACGACGCCCGCCGAGACGACGCTCGGCCTGGTGCCCGTCGGGTACGCGGACGGGATTCCGCGCCATGCCTCGGGCCGGGGCCCGGTCCTCGTCGGAGGCCGGCGCCGCACGGTGGCGGGGCGGGTCGCGATGGACCAGTTCGTGGTCGACCTGGCGGGCGACGAGCTGGAACCGGGGGCGGAGGCGCTGCTGTTCGGGCCGGGGGACCGGGGCGAGCCGAGCGCCGAGGACTGGGCGGTGGCGGCGGACACGATCGCGTACGAGATCGTCACCCGCATCGGTCCCCGCGTGCCGCGCGTCCACCTGAACCAGTAGCCGAGAAAAGCGCACGAGCACTACGAGCACGAGGAGCGCGGCACGTGAGCGAGAGCAGCGCGGGGGACGTGGTGGCGACGGCGGCCGCCGCGGCCGGCTGGCGCCGGGGGGCGGGCCTCGCGGGCGCGGCGATAGGGGTGCTCGCCGCGGGCGCCGCCGCGGGCGTCGCGGTCGAGCGGATGACCGTGGGCCGGGGCATGCGGAAGAGGGCCCGGCTGGCCCTGGACGCCACCGGACCCTACGGCTCCCTGAGGGGTGAGCCGGGCAAGGCCGTCGCGGACGACGGCACCGCACTGCACTACGAGGTCGAGGAGGCCGACCCCGAGGGCGGCGCGGGCGGAGCCCCGGTGCCGGGTACGGCGGCCTCCGGGGCGCGGCGGCGCAAACTGTTCGGCCGCAGGGCGCCCGCGCCCGCGACCGTCGTCTTCAGCCACGGTTACTGCCTCGGCCAGGACTCCTGGCACTTCCAGCGGGCCGCACTGCGCGGGCTCGTGCGGACGGTCCACTGGGACCAGCGCAGCCACGGCCGCTCCGAGCGCGGCAGGGCGCAGGCCGGGGGCGTGCCCGTCTCCGTGGACCAGCTCGGCCGCGACCTGAAGGCCGTCATCGACGCGGCGGCGCCCGAGGGCCCGCTCGTGCTGGTCGGGCATTCGATGGGCGGCATGACGATGATGGCGCTGGCCGACCAGTACCCGGAGCTGATCCGGGACCGGGTGACCGCGGTGGTGTTCGTCGGCACGTCGAGCGGGAAGCTCGGCGAGGTGAGCTTCGGGCTGCCGGTCGCGGGCGTGAACGCGGTACGCCGGGTGCTGCCGGGGGTGCTGAAGGCGCTGGGCACGCAGACGGAGCTGGTGGAGCGCGGGCGGCGGGCGACGGCGGACCTCTTCGCGGGGCTCATCAAGCGGTACTCGTTCGGATCGAGGGATGTGGACCCGGCGGTCGCGCGGTTCGCGGAGCGGCTGATCGAGGCCACCCCGATCGATGTGGTGGCCGAGTTCTATCCGGCGTTCACCGAACACGACAAGAGCGGGGCGCTGCCCGCCTTCCGCGGGATGCCGGTGCTCATCCTGACGGGTGACAAGGATCTGGTGACACCCAGCTCGCACAGCGAGGCCATCGCGGAGGTGCTGCCCGACGCGGAGCTGGTGATCGTGCCGGACGCGGGGCACCTGGTGATGCTGGAGCACCCCGAGGTGGTGAACGAGCGCATCGCGGACCTGCTGGTACGCGTCGGCGCCGTGCCGTCGGCGGCCCCGACCGTCTAACGTTGACCGGCATGGAAGCAGTGCAGAAGAGCCCGGCGGCGGAGACCTCCGGGCCGGGGACCGTCACCCTGGCCATGGCCGTCGAGTCACCCGGACAGATGCAGGACCTGGGCCGCCGGATCGCCGGTGTGCTGGCCCCGGTGACCTGGTGATGCTCACTGGTGAACTGGGTGCGGGGAAGACGACGCTGACCCGGGGGCTCGGTGAGGGGCTCGGAGTGCGGGGCGCCGTCACCTCGCCCACCTTCGTGATCGCCCGGGTGCACCCGTCGCTGACCCGCGGCCCCGCGCTGGTCCACGTCGACGCGTACCGCCTGGGCGGCGGGCTCGACGAGATGGAGGACCTCGACCTTGATGTGTCGCTGCCGGATTCGGTGGTGGTCGTGGAGTGGGGCGACGGCAAGGTCGAGGAGCTGTCGGAGAGCCGTCTGCACGTGGTGATCGACCGCGCGGCCGGCGACACGGACGACGAGCGGCGGACGGTGACCCTGGTGGGCGTCGGACCGCGCTGGGCGGGGCTCCGGGCGGAGCTGGCGCCGGAGGGGTAGGGGTTCGCCGGGGGGACTTTCCGACAGGCCGTCGGTAAATTGTTGCGCCGGGGGCCACGGGCGTGGTCACATGGAGAGAAGACCTGGTTAGGTGTACCTAACCACGCCTTCCACCGGAGCCCCTGGAGGCATCCATGCCGACGCCCGAGCGTGAAGCGCAGCCCCCGCAGCCGCAGGCGCGGCCGTCGTCGGCGGTGTCCATGAAAGACCTGCTGGCCTCCTGCGCCGCCGCGTCGGCGGTCTCCACACCCCCGCGCGACGAGCGCGAGGGCGGGCCCGAAGACGAGGCGGCGGAGGCGGCCGGGGCGCCCGAGACGGCGGACGCCCACCACGGGGAACGCCCGGGACCGCCGGTGGGGCGCGCGGCGGCCTGAGGCCGCTCCCGCCCCGTTCGGCTAGGGGACGACGACGACCTTGACGCCCACCGTCGCGAACGTCCACATCGCGTCGCCGTCCGCCCGTTTCATGCGCACCCCGCCCGTCCTGGACGTGGGGTCCGGGCTCGCCATCGTGCCGTCCTGGGCGGCGCTGAAGCCGATGGCGACGTCGTCGACGTTGGTGAAGCGCACGACGTGCTCGATCATCACGCCGTCCGAACCCTGCACGCTGCCGGTGCGCGAGTTCACCTGGTAGGCCCCGGGAGGAGGGCTGACCGGACTGGGCATGACGGTGAACGTGCGGCTCGCCTTGTCGCCGGCGTCCACCAGCCAGACCCGCCGGTCCTTCAGCGAGTACACGACACGCGTTCCGGTACCGGACTCCGCGGGCACCGCCAGCGGTGCCTGGGAGGGCTTCGGCTTCTGGACGGGCCGGGCGGAGGCGCTGTCGGATGCCCTGGGCTTGGTCTCCGCGAACGAGTCCGGTGCGTCGGCCGATGCCTGGTAGGCGAGGAAACTGACCACGGCGACAGCAGCCGCCGTCAGCCCGGCCACGATTCCCGAGCTGCCCCTTGCCACCTGAGCTCCCCTTTCGCCTGCCATCCGGCACCTGTCGTACAAGCGTTTATGTCGTACACGCGTATACCGGGTGACGGTAGCAGCCGGGGTCGGGCGGGCCCGGACGACGTACGGGCGCGGTGACCCCGTCGGTGGAGCCGTAGGCTGTTTGCTGTGCTCCTGCTCGCCGTGGATACCGCCACCCCCGCCGTGACCGTCGCCCTGCACGACGGCTCAGCCGTCGTCGCCGAGACGAGCCGGGTCGACGCCCGAAGGCACGGCGAACTGCTGCTGCCCGCCGTCGACCGGGTCCTCGCCGAGGCCGGGACGGGGCTCGACGCCGTGACCGGCCTGGTCGTGGGCGTCGGCCCCGGCCCGTACACCGGCCTGCGCGTCGGCCTCGTGACCGCGGCTGCCTTCGCCTCGGCCCTCTCGCTCCCCGTGCACGGGGTGTGCACCCTGGACGGACTGGCGTACGCCGCCGGGCTCGCCGGAGTCCGTGGCCCGTTCGCCGTCGCCACGGACGCCCGCCGCAAGGAGGTCTACTGGGCGCGGTACGAGGATTTCCGTACCCGCACGGGTGATCCCGCGGTGGACCGCCCCGCCGACATCGCCGCACAGCTCGCCGGACTGCCCGTCGTCGGGGCGGGCGCGGTGCTCTACCCGGAGGCGTTCCCCGACGCCCGGGAGCCCGAACACGTCTCGGCCGGCGCGCTGGCGGCCCTCGCCGCCGAGCGCCTGGCCGCCGGGCGGGAACTGCTGCCGCCCCGCCCGCTCTATCTGCGCAGGCCCGACGCCCAGGTGCCGAAGAACTACAAGGTGGTCACCCCGAAGTGACCGAAGCGATCCGAGGGACAGGTGCGGCGACCGTGACCGCCGTGCTGCGCGAGATGCGCTGGTGGGACATCGATCCCGTGCTGGAACTCGAACACGAGCTGTTCCCGGAGGACGCCTGGTCGCCCGGGATGTTCTGGTCGGAGCTGGCCCACGCCCGGGGCCCCGGCGCCACCCGCCGCTACGTCGTCGCCGAGGACCCGGCCACCGGCCGGATCGTCGGGTACGCGGGACTCGCCGCCGTCGGCGACCTCGGTGACGTCCAGACCATCGGCGTCGGACGCGACCACTGGGGCGGCGGCCTCGGCTCCGAACTGCTCACCGACCTCCTGAAGCACGCCACGGCCTTCGAGTGCGCCACCGTGCTCCTGGAGGTCCGGGTCGACAACACCCGCGCGCAGAAGCTGTACGAACGCTTCGGCTTCGAGCCGATCGGCTTCCGGCGCGGCTACTACCAGCCGGGGAACATCGACGCGCTCGTCATGCGCCTCCACGTACAGGAAACCGAGACTGACTGATGGCTGACGAACCGCTGGTACTCGGCATCGAGACCTCCTGCGACGAGACCGGCGTCGGCATCGTGCGCGGCACGACCCTGCTCGCCGACGCCGTCGCCTCCAGCGTCGACACGCACGCCCGGTTCGGCGGTGTCGTACCGGAGATCGCCTCCCGCGCCCACCTGGAAGCGATGGTCCCGACCATCGAGCGCGCCCTGAAGGACGCCGGGATCAGCGCGCGCGACCTCGACGGCATCGCGGTCACGGCCGGCCCCGGACTCGCGGGCGCGCTGCTCGTCGGGGTCTCGGCGGCCAAGGCGTACGCGTACGCGCTGAACAAGCCCCTCTACGGGGTCAACCACCTCGCCTCGCACATCTGCGTCGACCAGCTGGAGCACGGCCCGCTCCCCGAGCCGACCATGGCACTGCTGGTCAGCGGCGGGCACTCCTCGCTGCTGCTCGCGCCGGACATCACCGCCGACGTACGGCCGCTCGGCGCGACCATCGACGACGCGGCGGGCGAGGCGTTCGACAAGATCGCCCGGGTGCTGAACCTCGGCTTCCCCGGTGGGCCGGTCATCGACCGGCTGGCGAAGGAGGGCGACCCGAAGGCGATCGCGTTCCCGCGCGGTCTGAGCGGTCCGCGCGATCCCGCGTACGATTTCTCCTTCTCCGGGCTCAAGACGTCCGTGGCGCGCTGGATCGAGGCGAGGCGGGCGGCGGGCGAGGAGGTGCCGGTACGGGACGTGGCGGCGTCCTTCCAGGAGGCCGTCGTGGACGTGCTCACCCGCAAGGCGGTGCGTGCCTGCAAGGACGAGGGCGTCGACCACCTGATGATCGGCGGTGGGGTCGCGGCCAACTCGCGGCTGCGGGCGCTGGCGCTGGAGCGGTGCGAGCGGGCCGGAATCCGGCTGCGGGTGCCCCGCCCCGGACTCTGCACGGACAACGGGGCGATGGTCGCCGCACTGGGCGCCGAGATGGTCGCCCGCAACCGTCCTGCCTCGGACCTGGCACTGTCGGCGGACTCCTCGCTGCCGGTGACCGAGCCCCACGTGCCGGGCGCCCACGCGCACGGCCACGATCACGTGCACGAGATCAGCAAGGACAACCTGTACTCATGAGCGGTACGACCGTCGCACTGATGTGGGAGGCCCGGGCCGTCGACGGCCGGGGTCCCGAGCTGCTGGAGTGGGCGCGGGCCCGGTCGGCCGAGCTGCCCGCGAGCCGGTGCGCCGGGAGCTGCTGCGTGCCCCGCAGGACCGGGTGCTCGTCATCACCTGGTGGGAGGGCGCCTACGGGGACGAGCTGCCCGAACTCCCCGAGCCGGACGCGGAACTGATCGCCCGCCCGGTGCACCGCTGGCGCTTCGAGGGCGTCGGCTGACATCCGCCGAAAGAATATCCGGCGGGGTGTCGATCCGGGGCGGGCCCGTACGCCGCGAGGAGACCTACGCACGCAAGCCGGCGGAGGTCGGCAGGGCCCTGGAGGACGTACCCCCGCCGGAACCCGCCGACCCGGACAGCGTCGACGACGACCTGCTGCGGCTGATCTTCACCTCCTGCCATCCGGTGTTCTCCACCCAGGCCCGGATCGCCCTCACCCCGCGCCTCCTGGGCGGCCTCGGCTCGGAGGAGACCGCCCGCGCCTTCCTGGCCTCCGGGGCGACCGTCGCCCAGCGCGTCGTGCGGGCGAAGCGGACCCTGGGCCGGGCGGGCATCCCCTTCGAGGTGCTGTACGGCGCCGATCGCGCCGCCCGCCTCAGGTGACGGCGTCCGTCCTCGCGAGGGCCCGTCAGGGCCGTTTGACGGGCTGACCGACCAGCATCGTGGGAGCGTCCGCCACCCGGGTCAGGAACACGGTCGCCGCGTTCGGGCCCCGGAGCTTCATCTTGCGGCGCAGCTCCTCCGGTTCGACGGCGGAACCGCGCTTCTTGACGGTCAGGACGCCGACCTCGCGCTCCCGCAGCAGGGCCTTGAGCTTCTTCATGTTGAAGGGCAGCTCGTCCGTGATCTCGTACGCCGTCGTGTACGGGGAGTCGTACAGCTCGTCGCTGGTGACGTACGCGATCATCTCGTCGAACAGCCGGCCGCGGCACCGGTCCACGATGTCGGCGACCAGGTGGGCGCGGATGACGGCGCCGTCCGGCTCGTACAGATAGCGGCCGACGGGACCGACGGGCGGGGCGGGCAGGGGCGCCGGAGCCGTCAGGGTGGCGCCCGCCGGGAGCAGCGTCGCCCGGAACGAGCCGGGGGCGAAGCCCTCGCCGAACCAGAGCACGGCCTCCTTCACCTCACCGCCGTCCGAGATCCACTCGGCCTCGGCCAGCGGCCCGATCGCCTCGTGCGGGACGCCGGGGGCGATCTTCAGCGCGGCGCGCGGGGCCTTCCGCGCGGCCGAGACCGCCCAGGACAGCGGTGGGGAGTACGCCTCCGGGTCGAAGATCCGGCCGCGTCCGCCGCGCCGGGCCGGGTCGACGAAGACCGCGTCGTACGGAGCGGTGTCGATCCCGGTGACATCGGCGCACCGGACCTCGATCAGCGCCTCCAGGCCGAGCGCCGCGGCGTTGGCGCGGGCGACCTCGGCGGTCAGGGGGTCGCGGTCCACGGCCAGCACCGTGATGCCCGCCCGTGCGAGGGCGATCGCGTCGCCGCCGATCCCGCAGCACAGATCGGCCACGCTGCGCACCCCGAGGGCGGCGAAGCGCCGCGCCCGGTAAGCGGCGACCGAGGTGCGCGTCGCCTGCTCGACACCGTTGGGCGTGAAGAACATCCGGTACGCGTCCTCGGTACCGAACTTGGCCACCGCCCGCTGCCGCAGCCGGGCCTGCCCCAGGGCCGCCGACACCAGGCCGGCCGGGTGGCCGCGGCGCAGCCGGGTCGCCGTGGCCAGTTCCCGGGCGGGGTCGTGGTCGCGCAGTTCGGCCAGGAGCGCCGCTCCCTCGGGGGCGAGGAGGGCGTGGAAGCCGGCGATCGGGTCGGGGGCGTCGGGCGGGGGGAGAGCGTTCACCCGGCCCATTGTGAGCCAGCCGGGGGACCGGGCGGGCCCGGCGGCGGTGTCGGGCCGGGCGCCCGGGCGGGTGCTGGCAGGATGCGGCGCCATGCAGCTAGTACGACAAAAGGAAGAATCCGCCATGAAGCGGTACGGGCCCGCCGGGCTCGTCCTCGGGCCGTTCCGTACGGCCCTCATCGCCCTCATCGCCACCGCCGTCGCCGCCGGGTGCGCCGGCGAAGGCGCGGACAGCGCCACCGGCGGGAAGCGCCCGGCCCCGCCCGCCGCCGGCCAGGAGGGCCCGCCCGCCCCGAAGGCCGCACCGGCCGACGCCCTTGCCGGGTACGCCGAGAAGACGAGGCGGAAGCAGGCGGCGCGGGTCGCGGCGGCCAGGAAGTGGCGCCTCGCCAGGGTTCCGCTCGCCGCTCCCGCACCCCCGGCCGCCAAACCGCGCATCACCACCCGCAAGGGCTTCGAGGTCGCCGGCGGGGACACGCTCCCGCCCGTCTTCACCACCGTGCCGACCAAGGAGCGGATCGTCTTCCTGACGATGGACGACGGCGCCGAGAAGGACCCCGCGCTGCTGCGGATGATGACGGAACTGGACATCCCGTACAGCGCCTTCCTCAGCGACTACGTGATCAACGAGGACTACGGCTACTTCAGGAAGATGCAGGCCCGCGGCGTCACCCTCAGCAACCACACGCTGAACCACCGCTACCTGCCCGGCCTGTCGTACGCCGAGCAGAAGCGTGAGATCTGCGGCCAGCAGGACATGATGGCGAAGCACTTCGGGAAGCGGCCCACGCTCTTCCGGCCGCCGTACGGCAACTACGACGGCGACACCCTGCGCATCGCCAGGTCCTGCGGCATCAAGGCCGTACCCCTGTGGGCCTCCGAGGCGTTCCCCGACCACATGGAATGGCGCGAGTGGGACCGGGACCTGCACCCGGGAGACATCATCCTCACCCACTTCCGGGGGCCCGGGGAGTGGAAGGGCTCCATGCCGGACATGGTCCGGCGGGTCATGAAGACGGTCACGGACAAGGGGTACGCCGTCGCCAGGCTGGAGGACTACGTCTGACACGGGAGGGCTGCCCGTCCGCCACGCCGGAGTGGTGAATTGGCACTCAGCTTGACCGAGTGCTAATCCCGGTCATAGTCTCAGTGCTGGCACTCCCCGATGGAGAGTGCCAGCATCACCGCGCGACAGGGCAGGTCCGGCACCCGCGACGACGGATCGACCTGGTCGCCACCCCACAGACTGTTAAACCCCGTGAGATCTCCGAAGGGGGAGACCGGATCGTGTCGACCACCAGCTCCAAGGTTGCGATCAAGCCGCTTGAGGACCGCATTGTGGTCCAGCCGCTCGACGCCGAGCAGACCACGGCCTCCGGCCTGGTCATTCCCGACACCGCCAAGGAGAAGCCCCAGGAGGGCGTCGTCCTTGCCGTGGGCCCGGGCCGCTTCGAGAACGGCGAGCGTCTTCCGCTCGACGTCAAGACCGGCGACGTCGTCCTGTACAGCAAGTACGGCGGCACCGAGGTGAAGTACAACGGCGAGGAGTACCTCGTCCTCTCGGCTCGTGACGTGCTCGCGATCATCGAGAAGTAATTCACCCACGTTTGTTTCTGTTCTGCGCCCCTGGCCCCCTGCGAAATAACTAGCCGGGCGGTCAGGGGCGCAGTTCGTTTTGAGAGGACAGGCAACAGCCCATGGCGAAGATTCTGAAGTTCGACGAGGACGCCCGTCGCGCCCTTGAGCGCGGCGTCAACAAGCTTGCCGACACGGTGAAGGTGACGATCGGCCCCAAGGGCCGCAACGTCGTCATCGACAAGAAGTTCGGCGCTCCCACCATCACCAACGACGGTGTCACCATCGCGCGCGAGGTCGAGCTCGACGACCCGTTCGAGAACCTCGGTGCCCAGCTGGTGAAGGAGGTGGCGACCAAGACCAACGACGTAGCCGGTGACGGCACCACCACCGCCACCGTCCTGGCCCAGGCGCTCGTCCGCGAGGGCCTGCGCAACGTCGCCGCGGGCGCCTCCCCGGCCGCCCTGAAGAAGGGCATCGACGCCGCGGTCAAGGCCGTGTCCGAGGAGCTCCTCGCGACCGCCCGCCCGATCGACGACAAGTCCGACATCGCCGCCGTGGCCGCGCTCTCCGCGCAGGACTCGCAGGTCGGCGAGCTCATCGCGGACGCGATGGACAAGGTCGGCAAGGACGGTGTCATCACCGTCGAGGAGTCCAACACCTTCGGTCTGGACCTTGAGTTCACCGAGGGCATGGCCTTCGACAAGGGCTACCTCTCCCCGTACATGGTGACCGACCAGGAGCGTATGGAGGCCGTCCTCGACGACCCGTACATCCTGATCCACCAGGGCAAGATCGGCTCGATCCAGGATCTGCTCCCGCTCCTGGAGAAGGTCATCCAGGCCGGTGCCTCCAAGCCGCTGCTGATCATCGCCGAGGACGTCGAGGGCGAAGCCCTGTCGACCCTGGTCGTCAACAAGATCCGTGGCACCTTCAACGCCGTCGCGGTGAAGGCCCCGGGCTTCGGTGACCGCCGCAAGGCCATGCTCGGCGACATCGCCACCCTCACCGGTGCGACCGTCATCGCCGAAGAGGTCGGCCTCAAGCTCGACGGCGCCGGTCTCGACGTGCTGGGCACCGCCCGCCGCGTCACCGTCTCCAAGGACGACACGACCATCGTCGACGGCGGCGGCGACTCCGCCGACGTCAAGGGCCGGGTCAACCAGATCAAGGCCGAGATCGAGTCCACGGACTCCGACTGGGACCGCGAGAAGCTCCAGGAGCGCCTCGCGAAGCTGGCCGGCGGCGTGTGCGTGATCCGTGTCGGTGCCGCCACCGAGGTGGAGCTCAAGGAGAAGAAGCACCGTCTGGAGGACGCCATCTCCGCGACCCGCGCCGCGGTCGAGGAGGGCATCATCTCCGGTGGTGGCTCCGCTCTGGTCCACGCCGTCAAGGTCCTGGACGGCAACCTCGGCAAGACCGGCGACGAGGCCACCGGTGTCGCGGTCGTGCGCCGCGCCGCCGTCGAGCCGCTGCGCTGGATCGCCGAGAACGCCGGCCTGGAGGGTTACGTCATCACCGCCAAGGTCGCCGACCTCGACAAGGGCCAGGGCTTCAACGCCGCGACCGGCGAGTACGGCGACCTGGTGAAGGCCGGCGTCATCGACCCGGTCAAGGTCACCCGCTCCGCGCTGGAGAACGCCGCGTCGATCGCTTCGCTGCTGCTCACGACCGAAACCCTGGTCGTCGAGAAGCCGGCCGAGGACGAGGGCGACGCCGGTCACGGCCACGGCCACTCCCACTAGTACGCGCCCGGCTCACCACTGAGGCCCGGTACCCCCGTCGCGGGGGCACCGGGCCTCAGTGCGTCGCGGGCTCCGGCGTCAGGCCGGGCGGCCCAGCACCTCGGCGGCCACCGGCTCCGCGAACGAGCGCTCCAGCTCGTAGGCCGAACGGGCGCAGCGGCTCGATCACCGCTCACCGGGCCGGGCGCTCCACCAGCAGGTCCGTCGCGTGCCTACCCGCCTCCCGCTCGGGCGGGGCCACGGCGGTGAGCGGGGTGTCCGCTACTGCGGACCGTACCTGCGGCCTGTCCGGGAGGTGACCCCGCCGAGCAGACCACGGGGCGTCACCTTCACCAGCCCCATCAGCGCCTTGTACCGCGCGTCCGGCACCGAGACCGTCCGGCCGCGCGCCAGGTCCATGAGCGCGGTCGCCACCAGCTTGTCCGCGTCGAGCCACATCCAGCCCGGGATGCTGTCCGTACCCATCCCGGCCCGCTCGTGGAACTCGGTCCGGACGAAGCCGGGGCAGAGCGCCATCAGCCGCACCCCCGAACCGGACAGGTCCTTGGCCGCGCCCTGGGTGAACTGCACGACCCACGCCTTGGAGGCCCCGTACGTCCCGCGCGGTACGAAGGCCGCGACGGACGCCACGTTGACCACCCCGCCGCGCCCCCGCTCCTTCATCCCGGCCGTGGCGGCGGACGTCAGCCGCAGCACCGCCTCGCAGTGCACCTTCAGCATCGCCAGCTCATCGGCCATCGGGACTTCCAGATAGCGTCCCTTGTTGCCGAATCCGGCGTTGTTGACCAGGAGGTCGACGGACTGCCTGCGGTCCCCGAGCCTGGCCTCGACCGCCGCGATCCCCTTGTCATCGGAGAGGTCGGCGGTCAGCACCTCGGCCTCGATGCCGTGCCGGTCGTGCAGTTCGGTGGCCTGTACCCGTAGCCGCTCGGTGTCGCGGGCCACCAGCACGAGGTTGTGTCCGTCGCCCGCGAGCCGCCGCGCGAAAGCGGCCCCGATCCCCGCTGTCGCGCCCGTAATCAGTGCAGTCGTCATAGGCGGCACGTTAGTGCCCCGCGGGCGGGGGCGGTCGACCCGCCCGCCGTCCGCCCGCCGGCCGTCCCGAACCGGCCCGTCAGCCGTGCCGGCTCCCGTGCTTCTCCACGTACGCCCGCGCGTCGCGCAGTGCCTCCGGGTGCAGCGCGTCCCCGGCCGCGAGCAGCTGGGACAGCAGCTCCCGCTCGGTCGTGACCGCGCGGAACACCAGGGACACGGTGACGTCGTGGTCCGGCCGGTGCACGATCTCGACCGGGTCCCCGGCGGATATCGCTCCCGGCTCCAGGACCCGCAGGTAGGCACCGGGCGCGGCCTCCTGGGTGAACCGCCTGACCCAGCCCTTCTCCCCCAGATGGCCGGCGAACGTACGGCACGGGATGCGGCCCGACGTGACCTCCAGGAGGAGGGCGGAGCCGATCCGCCAGCGCTCCCCGATCCTGGCACCGCTCACATCGATCCCCAGGGTGGTGATGTTCTCCCCGAACGTCCCGTTGGCCAGCTCCCGGCCGAGCACCGCCTCCCACGCGTCGAGCTCCTCGCGTGCGAAGGCGTACACCGCCTGGTCCGTGCCCCCGTGGTGCCGCAGGTGGCACACCGCGTCACCGGCGAGACCGCTGCCGCCGGTCCCTTTGGGCCCCGGGTCGGAGACGTGGACGGGGCCCTCGGCCGGGCGCTTGTCGATTCCGGTGAGGCCGCCAGGGCCATTGGTGTGCTCGGACACCCTGGCGCGGCCCAGGTTCACGGTCAGCAGTTTCATGCCGCACACGCTAGCGACTGATCACCCAAAGTCGCACGCTGATTATTCGTCGCGCATCCAAGACTCGCTTATGGTGGAAGAGTGATCGAAGCCCGTCATCTCCGAGTCCTGCGCGCCGTGTCCACGACCGGCTCGTTCTCCGCCGCCGCGCGCGAACTGGGCTGTACGCAGCCCGCGGTCAGCCAGCAGATGAAGGCCCTGGAGGCGTCGGCGGGCACCACCCTGCTCATCCGCACGGGCCGTGAGATGAGACTGACCCAGGCCGGGCAGGCCCTGGTGCGCCACGCCTCCGGCATCCTCGCCGGGCTGACGGCCGCCGAGGAGGAGGTCGCCGCGATCGCCGGACTGCGGGCGGGGCGGGTCCGGCTCGTCTCGTTCCCCAGCGGCAGTTCCACCCTGGTCCCGGGCGCGCTCGCGGCCCTGCGCGCCGCCCACCCGGGCACCCGCGTCTCGCTCGTCGAGGCGGAGCCGCCCCGCTCGGTGGAGATGCTCAGGGACGGCGACTGCGACATCGCGCTGGCGTTCCGCTACGGGGCGTCCGGCGGCGAGTGGGACGACCTGGTCGTGCGCCCGCTGCTGACCGACCGGCTGATCGGACTGGTCCCCGAGGGACATCGGCTGGCGGGCGCGGACGCCGTGGGCATCGGAGAACTCGCCGGCGAGTCGTGGATCGCGGGCTGCCCGCGGTGCCGCCGCCAGCTGGTGGAGGTCTGCGAGGCGTCCGGCTTCACTCCCAGGATCGACTTCGCCACCGACGACTACCCCGCGGTGATCGGGCTGGTCGGAGCGGGGCTGGGGGTGGCCGTTCTGCCGGAGCTGGCCATCGAGTCGGTACGCCCCAAGGGCGCCCGTACCGTCGCGGTCGAGCCCGCCATCGAGCGCGAGATCGTCGCGCTGGCCCTGCCGGACCTGGCCCGGGTGCCCGCGGTGGCCGCCACCCTCGACGAGCTCTCCAGGGCCGCCGCGCGCTGAGCCGGGCCGCACGGGAGCGGGCCCCCCGGCGCCGAGGCGAGCGGGCGGCTCCGGCCCGCGCCCAGGGCTGCCCGCCGGGGTGCGGGGTCAGGGAAACGCCTGGAAGAGAAACGTTTCTCTTTCGAGTGGCGGGTGTGGGGTCAGGGGTGGCCGGGGTCGGCCGTGAGGCCCGAGTGGGCGGCCGTGATCAGCCGGCTGCGCGCCCGGCCCATGAGCTCTTCGCGCTCGTCCTCGGTCAGGCCGCCCCACACTCCGTAGGGCTCCCGTACCGCCAGCGCGTGTGCCGCGCACTCGGCCCGTACCGGGCAGCGCATGCACACCTCTTTCGCCGAGGTCTCGCGAGCGCTCCGAGCCGCCCCGCGCTCACCCTCCGGGTGGAAGAAGAGCGAGCTGTCGACCCCCGGCAGGCGGCCAGCAGCTGCCAGTCCCACAGGTCTGCGTTGGGTCCGGGAAGGCGGGAGAAATCTGCCATTGCTTGTCCCCTCGAAACCGTGCTGAGTCGGAAACGGCATCCTCGACCGTTGTTGATCGTCGGGGACCTGAGTCCCGACCGTACATCTACGGTGTTAGTAGATGTAAATATGACTGATTGCGAATCTAGCCATAGACACCCGGAAAAGGGAAGAAATCCCGCTAAATGGGGCATGGGTACGGGTGAAGTTTCGGTTGACGCCTGGACCATCTGCGCCGTTCTCCTCCGTGCGCGGCTCCTCACGTAGAGTGCCGAACCCGCCCGTCCGACCCGTAACTCTTTCGAGTGACCGTCGTTGAGAGTGCGGAGGCGGTTGACGAAGAACGAGCTCGGGCAGATGTCCGAGGGGGTCAACCGCACAGGTGACGACTTGTATCAGCCTGGAGGCTCAAGGTGACGCGCATCAGCTGCGGAGGACGGTCATGACATCCGTCCTCGTCTGCGACGACTCCCCGCTTGCCCGAGAAGCGCTCCGCCGCGCGGTTGCCACCGTGCCCGGCGTCGAGCGTGTGACGACGGCGGCCAACGGCGAGGAAGTCCTCCGCCGCTGGGGGCCGATCGTTCGGATCTCATTCTGATGGACGTACGCATGCCCGGTCTCGGAGGTGTGGAGACGGTCAGGCGGCTGCTCTCCGCCGACCCCGGGGCACGGATCATCATGCTGACCGTCGCCGAGGACCTGGACGGTGTCGCGCTCGCGGTCGCCGCCGGTGCCCGCGGCTATCTGCACAAGGACGCCTCGCGCGCCGAGCTGCGGGCCACCGTGACGCAGGCCCTGGCCGATCCGACCTGGCGGCTCGCCCCGCGCCGGCTGCGGTCCGCCGAGATGGGTGCGGCGCCGACGCTCACCGCGCGCGAGATCCAGGTGCTCGAAGGCATGAGCCACGGCCGGTCCAACGCGGAGATCGGACGCGAGCTGTTCCTCTCGGAGGACACGGTGAAGACGCACGCGAGGCGTCTCTTCAAGAAGCTCGGCGCCTCGGACCGCGCCCACGCCGTGGCACTCGGCTTCCGCTGGGGCCTGGTCCGCTGAGACCGGGTGCCGCCGGCAGCCGAAGAACCGCCCCCGTCCGCGCAACGGCGGACGGGGTGACGTGGACGGCGGGGCGGCGGGCCCGCGCTCACGCCTTTCCCACCAGCGATATGTGACGCTTCCCGGCCGATGCCGCATCCTTGAGACGTGGAGTTCCTCGGGAACGATTCGGTCGAGCGGAAGGGGAGGGCGCAGGACATGACATCCGGCGCACCCGCTCATAACGCTTCGGTGCACAACTCAGGACGCGGTGCCGCGGATACGGCAGCGTCAAGGCACCATGGTCCGATGCGCGACGACGAGACGACGGCGATCGGTGCTCTGGTGCACCGCGCCGTCGACGGTGAGGCGCAGGCCACCCACGACCTGCTGGCCCATGTCCACCCCCTCGCCCTGCGCTACTGCAGGTCCCGGCTGAACCGGCTGCCCGGTGACGCCCGTCACTTCGTGGAGGACCTGGCGCAGGAGGTCTGCGTCGCGGTGCTCATGGCGCTGCCCCGGTACAAGGACACCGGCAGGCCCTTCGAAGCCTTCGTCTTCGCCATCGCGGGCCACAAGGTCGCCGACCTCCAGCGCGCCGCCATGCGCCACCCCGGGTCCACGGCCGTGCCCTCCGACGAGATGCCGGAGCGGCCCGACGACTCGCTCGGCCCGGAAGAGCGTGCCCTGCTCAGCAGCGACGCGGCCTGGGCCAAGAAGCTGCTGGCCAACCTCCCGGAGAACCAGCGCGAACTGCTGGTCCTGCGGGTCGCCGTGGGGCTGACGGCCGAGGAGACCGGACAGATGCTGGGGATGTCCCCGGGGGCCGTCCGCGTCGCCCAGCACCGTGCGCTGAGCAGACTGCGCGCCCTCGCCGGACAGTAGACCCGTCCCGGCCGCGTGCACGTAGGAACGTACAGAACCGTTTACCGATCTTGATCGTGGAATGAGACACCCCGGGAGCCCGTTAGCATGGACATCCGCACCGATCAAGGCCATTTGGGGAAGGTGTCATGACTGCAAACGTCGACGGAGTGCCCGAGAAGTTCGCGACGCTCGGGCTGACATACGACGACGTGCTGCTGCTGCCGGGCGCGTCCGACATGGCGCCCGATCAGATCGACACCTCCTCGTACATCTCCAAGAACGTCCGGGTGAACATCCCGCTGCTCTCCGCGGCGATGGACAAGGTCACCGAGGCGCGCATGGCCATCGCCATGGCCCGGCAGGGGGGCGCGGGCGTGCTGCACCGCAACCTCTCCATCGCGGACCAGGCCAACCAGGTCGACCTGGTGAAGCGCTCCGAGTCCGGCATGGTCACCGACCCGATCACGGTGCACCCGGACGCGACGCTGCTGGAGGCCAACGACCTCTGCGCCAAGTTCCGCATCAGCGGTGTCCCCGTCACGGACGCGGCGGGCAAGCTCCTCGGCATCGTCACCAACCGTGACATGGCCTTCGAGCCGGACCGTACGCGCCAGGTGCGCGAGGTCATGACGCCGATGCCGCTCGTGACCGGCAAGGTCGGCATCTCCGGCGTGGACGCCATGGAGCTGCTGCGCCGCCACAAGATCGAGAAGCTTCCGCTGGTCGACGGCCACGGAATCCTCAAGGGCCTCATCACGGTCAAGGACTTCGTCAAGGCCGAGAAGTACCCGAACGCCGCCAAGGACAGGGAAGGCCGGCTGCTGGTCGGCGCCGCGGTCGGAGTCGCGGGCGACGCCTACGAGCGGGCCCAGGCACTCGTCGAGGCGGGCGTCGACTTCATCGTCGTCGACACCGCCCACGGTCACTCGCGGCTCGTCGGCGACATGGTCGCCAAGATCAAGTCGAACTCCTCGGTCGACGTCATCGGCGGCAACATCGCCACCCGTGACGGCGCCCAGGCACTGATCGACGCGGGCGTCGACGGCATCAAGGTCGGCGTCGGGCCGGGCTCGATCTGCACCACCCGCGTGGTCGCCGGCATCGGCGTCCCGCAGGTCACCGCGATCTACGAGGCGTCCCTGGCCGCCAAGGCGGCCGGTGTCCCGGTCATCGGTGACGGCGGCCTCCAGTACTCGGGCGACATCGCCAAGGCCCTGGTGGCCGGTGCCGACACCGTGATGCTCGGCTCGCTCCTCGCGGGCTGCGAGGAGTCCCCCGGAGAGCTGCTCTTCATCAACGGCAAGCAGTTCAAGTCGTACCGCGGCATGGGTTCGCTCGCCGCGATGCAGACCCGGGGCGAGCGCAAGTCGTTCTCGAAGGACCGGTACTTCCAGGAGGGCGTCGCCTCCGACGAGAAGCTGGTCCCCGAGGGCATCGAGGGCCAGGTCCCCTACCGGGGCCCGCTCTCCGCGGTCGTCCACCAGCTCACCGGCGGTCTGCGCCAGTCGATGTTCTACGTCGGCGGCCGGACGGTGGCGGAGCTCCAGGACAACGGCCGTTTCGTACGGATCACGTCGGCGGGCCTCAAGGAGAGCCACCCGCACGACATCCAGATGACCGTCGAAGCGCCGAACTACAGCAGGAAGTAGCCGCACCGTCGCCCCGAGGGGCGGCCCCGGGGGGTTCCCGGGGCCGCCCCTCCGACGTGTGTCGGGGATACTGGCATGGCAGACGTAGAGGGAAAGGCCACACCATCGTGACTGAGATCGAGATCGGGCGCGGCAAGCGCGGCCGCCGGGCGTACGCGTTCGACGACATCGCCGTCGTCCCGAGCCGTCGTACGCGGGACCCGAAGGAGGTCTCGATCGCCTGGCAGATCGATGCCTACCGGTTCGAGCTGCCGTTCCTGGCCGCCCCCATGGACTCCGTCGTCTCCCCGCAGCACGCCATCAGGATCGGCGAACTCGGCGGCCTGGGCGTTCTCAACCTGGAAGGGCTGTGGACCCGGCACGCCGACCCGCAGCCCCTCCTCGACGAGATCGCGGAGATGCCCGTCGAGTCGGCGACCCGCCGGCTCCAGGAGATCTACTCCGCTCCCATCCAGGAGGAGCTGATCGGGCAGCGCATCAAGGAGGTGCGCGACTCCGGCGTCGTCACCGCCGCCGCGCTCTCCCCGCAGCGCACCGCCCAGTTCTCCAAGGCGGTCGTCGACGCGGGCGTGGACATCTTCGTCATCCGCGGTACGACGGTCTCCGCCGAGCACGTCTCGGGCGCCGCCGAACCGCTGAACCTGAAGCAGTTCATCTACGAGCTGGACGTCCCGGTGATCGTCGGCGGCTGCGCCACGTACACCGCGGCGCTCCACCTGATGCGCACCGGCGCGGCCGGTGTCCTGGTGGGCTTCGGCGGCGGCGCGGCGCACACCACGCGCAACGTCTTCGGCATCCAGGTCCCGATGGCGACCGCGGTCGCCGACGTGGCCGGGGCGCGCCGCGACTACATGGACGAGTCGGGCGGCCGGTACGTGCACGTGATCGCGGACGGTGGCGTCGGCTGGTCCGGTGACATCCCCAAGGCCGTCGCCTGCGGCGCGGACGCCGTGATGATGGGCTCTCCGCTGGCCCGTGCGACGGACGCGCCCGGTCGCGGCCGGCACTGGGGCATGGAGGCGGTCCACGAGGACGTGCCGCGCGGCAAGCTGGTGGACCTGGGTTCGGTCGGGACCACGGAGGAGGTCCTCACGGGCCCCTCGCACACCCCTGACGGCTCGATGAACATCTTCGGCGCCCTGCGCCGCGCGATGGCCACCACGGGCTACAGCGACCTCAAGGAGTTCCAGCGCGTCGAGGTGACGGTGGCGGACTCGCAGCACCGCCGCTGACCCCGCCCCGGAGCTTTCGGGCATGACGGGAGGGCCCGGACCGCACGTGCGGTCCGGGCCCTCCCGTCATGCGTACCGCGTGGCGACTAGCCGGCCTTGCGGGCGCCGCCGATCGCGGCGACCGGGCCGAGGGCGAGGAAGAGGTACGTCATGAAGTCGGCCTCCTCCTTCCAGATCTTCGTGACATCACCGAAGTGGTCGAAGAAGACGCCGGAGAACGACAGGCCGGACGCGTCCGCGAGGATCATCGACATGCCGACGAGCTGGCCGAGGTAGACGGCGCCGAGGGAGAAGACGGCGCCGGCGGCGACGAGGGCCGGGTGGGCACCGCCGACCTTCGCCGCGGCGAAGCCGACCAGGAAGCCGACGCCGACCGCCGCGTACCCGATCTCGCGCTCGATGGAACCGGCGAGGACGCCGTACAGCACGGCCGCGACGAGGGCGGTGCCGAACGCCGTCAGGATGCCGAGGCCGAGGTTGGCGCGGGCGGGGGGAGCCGGGGCGAACGGGGCGCCGCCGAACTGGCCGGGCTGCTGGCCCGCGAACGGGTTGCCGCCCGGCGCGCCGGGCTGGGCCGCCTGCCCGGCGTAGGGGTTGCCGCCGGAGGGCTGGCCACCGTAGGGCTGCTGGGGCTGGTTCGGCGGCACGGGCTGGCTCATGGTGGGTATCCCCCTGGGACGAAAGCGCACGGCTGTGCGAGAAGTGACGCCGCAGGCTAGCAGTCCACTACGACATCGCCCACCGAAATCCCTTGCGGGGATTGGCTGGACGGCCGGTGTCAGAGCCGGTGGGCGGCTCCCGCCGGGGTGGCTCCCCGGGTGTCGAGGAGGAGCTGGGCCTTCACCGCGAGGCCCTGGAGGTCGTACGTGCGGTGGTGCTGGAGGAGCACGGTCAGGTCGGCGCCGGCCGCGGCCTCGTACAGCGAGTCCGCGCGCGGGACGGGCAGTTCGCGCACGCGCCAGTCCAGGACGTGCGGGTCGTGGTAACCGATCTGCGCGCCCATGTCCATCAGCCGGCCCGCGATCTCACGGGCGGGGGACGCCTCCTGGTCGGCCAGGTCCGGCTTGTAGGTGACCCCGAGGAGGAGCACGCGTGCGCCCCGGACGGACTTGCCGTGTTCGTTGAGGAGGGTGGCGCAGCGCTGGATCACGTACTGCGGCATCCGGTCGTTGATCTCCTGGGCGAGGGAGACCATGCGCAGGGGGTGCCCGGGGGTGCGGCTGCTGTACGGGAGGTGGCCGGGGTCCACGGGAGTGCCGTGGCCGCCGACCCCGGGGCCAGGACGGAAGGGCTGGAAGCCGAAGGGCTTGGTCTCGGCGCAGCGGATGACGTCCCAGAAGTCGACACCGAGGTCGTGGCAGAGCACTGCCATCTCGTTGACCAGGGCGATGTTGACGTGGCGGAAGTTGGTCTCCAGGACCTTGGTCATCTCCGCCTCGCGCGGTCCGCGGGCCCGCACGACCTTGTCGGTGAGCCTGCCGTAGAACGCCGCGGCCGATTCGGTGCAGGCCGGGGTGAGGCCGCCGATCACCTTGGGGGTGTTGGCGTAGACATGCGTGCGGCTGCCGGGGTCGAGACGGCTGGGGGAGTAGGCGAGGTGGAAGTCGCGTCCGGCGCGCAGTCCTGAGCCCTCTTCCAGCAGCGGGCGCAGGAAGTTCTCGGTGGTGCCGGGGGGCACGGCCGATTCGAGCAGCACGGTGGTGTGCGGGCGCAGCCGGGCGGCGAGGGCGCGGGCCGCGTCGCCGAGGGCGCCTAGGTCCAGGGTGCGGTCGGCCCCGAGGGGGGTGGCGGCGCAGATGACGGCGGTACGGACCCGGCCCAGCTCGGCCGCGTTCGTGGTGGGCCGGAATCCCCCCGAGAGCATCCGGCGGATGTCCGGGGCGGAGAGCGAGCCCTCGACGGGACTGCGTCCGGCGGAGAGTTCGGTGAAGGGCCGGGGATCGGTGTCGTAGCCGACGGTCTGGATGCCCGCTGCCGCGGCGGCTTGGGCGAGAGGCAGGCCGAGGTGACCGAGTCCGATGACAGCGAGGTCTGCGGGCATGTGGAGGGTCGTCCTTCCCTAGGGCCTGTCGTTCGGGTCACGCCGGGCTGGCGGGGGTCCGGCACGCCGCGCCCCGTCCGACCCTGATCCGCCCTAAGACCATGAGGGCGAAAGCGCAACTGCTGGGGACAGCGCAATGTCAGACTAAGCGTAAATATGACCTATATGTCGCATTGTGGGGCGCCAGTCGCCGGGGTGTTGTCCACAGGCGGTGGCTGAAGTCGCGGTGCGCGGACAGAATCGAGTCGTGGGCACAGTCGGCCGGCCACCCGCGCCGACCCGCAGCACCGTGCCGTACACCCCGATCTACCGGGAGGCAGCAGTGAGGACAGCGACACTGGGACCCGCCGAGCGCACCGAGGCGCTCGCCGCGATGGCCGAGCGCGAGTTGGACGTGCTGGTCGTGGGGGCGGGCGTGGTCGGCGCCGGGACCGCGCTGGACGCGGCCACCAGAGGGCTCTCGACCGGTCTGGTCGAAGCGCGCGACTGGGCGTCCGGCACGTCGAGCAGGTCGAGCAAGCTGATCCACGGAGGGCTGCGCTATCTGGAGATGCTCGACTTCGCGCTCGTACGGGAGGCGCTGAAGGAGCGCGGGCTGCTGCTTGAGCGCCTCGCGCCGCACCTGGTGAAACCGGTCGCGTTCCTCTATCCCTTGCAGCACAAGGGCTGGGAGCGGTTGTACGCGGGCTCGGGCGTCGCCCTCTACGACGCGATGTCCGTGTCCTCCGGGCACGGCCGCGGTCTGCCCACCCACCGGCACCTCTCCCGCCGTCAGGCCCTGCGGGTCGCCCCCGCCTTGAAGAAGGACGCTCTCGTCGGGGCCCTGCAGTACTACGACGCCCAGATGGACGACGCCCGCTATGTGACCACGCTGGTGCGCACCGCCGCGGTCTACGGCACGCACGTGGCGAACCGGGCGCGGGTCATCGGATTCCTCCGCGAGGGGGAGCGGGTCGTCGGGGCCCGCGTGGAGGACGTCGAGGCCGGCGGCGTCTACGAGGTCAGGGCCCGGCAGGTGGTCAACGCGACCGGGGTGTGGACGGACGACACCCAGGCGCTCATCGGGGAGCGGGGGCAGTTCCACGTCCGGGCGTCCAAGGGCATCCACCTGGTCGTGCCGAAGGACCGCATCCACTCCTCCACCGGGCTGATCCTGCGGACCGAGAAGTCCGTCCTGTTCGTCATCCCCTGGGGCCGGCACTGGATCGTCGGCACGACGGACACCGACTGGGACCTGGACAAGGCGCACCCGGCGGCGTCCAGCGCCGATATCGACTATCTGCTCAAGCGGGTGAACTCCGTCCTGGCCACCCCCCTGACCAGGGACGACGTGCAGGGTGTCTATGCGGGGCTGCGTCCCCTGCTGGCGGGGGAGTCGGACGCGACCAGCAAGCTGTCGCGCGAGCACACGGTGGCGCATCCCCTGCCAGGTCTCGTCGTCGTCGCGGGCGGCAAGTACACGACGTACCGGGTGATGGCGAAGGACGCCGTGGACGAGGCGGTGCACGGGCTCGACCAGAGGGTGGCGGAGTGCGTCACCGAGGACGTTCCGCTGCTGGGCGCCGAGGGCTACCGCGCCCTGTGGAACGCGCGGGCGAGGATCGCGGCCCGCACCGGGCTGCACGTCGCCAGGCTGGAACATCTCCTCAACCGCTACGGCTCGCTGACCGAGGAGCTCCTCGACCTCATCGCCGCCGATCCGTCCCTGGGCGCACCGCTGCCCGCCGCCGACGACTACCTGCGCGCGGAGATCGTCTACGCCGCCTCGCACGAAGGGGCCCGTCACCTCGACGACGTACTGACGCGGCGTACCCGGATCTCCATCGAGACCTTCGACCGGGGCGCGCGCAGTGCCCGGCTCTGCGCGGAGCTGATGGCGCCTGTGCTGGGCTGGGACAGCGGCCGCATCGAGCGGGAGGTGGAGCACTACCAGAAGCGGGTGGAGGCGGAGCGGGAGTCGCAGCGCCAGCCGGACGACCAGACGGCCGACGCGGCGCGGCTGGGGGCGCCCGACATCGTGCCGATCTGACGCGCCGGGCCCCCGGCCGGAGCGCGACGCGTCCGTGCCGGCGCGGGAGCTGAGGGAGGGTGAGGGCAGGGGAGCGTCCGGTGGGGCGGTTCTCTCCCGGGCCCGGCACGGGAAGCTCCGGTGCGGCCCGAGGAGTAGAAGTCGTACGGGGGGTAGGTGCTGCCGTGGGGCGGCGGCACGGGCCGCCGGTGCCCCTCTGGACTACGGGCCGGGGTAGGGAGGAAGCTGCGGGTGCCGGATGTGGTTCGCTGGGCGGGCTCACCGTTTCCGGTCCGGTCGGACCTCGTCACGGCCGAGCCCGACCCGGCACCAGGACCGGGCCCGGGGTGAGGGACAATGAACGCTCTGCCAGGGCGGGTTGATCGCAGAGGGGACGCATGTCGGAGGCGGAGCAGGCACGGGAGCCCCAACGGGACAAGCCCGCACGGGAGAAGGAAGACCGTCTTCTCGCGGGGCGCTACCGGCTCGGGGAGGTGCTCGGCCGGGGCGGTATGGGCACGGTCTGGCGCGCCGTCGACGAGACGCTGGGCCGCACGGTGGCGGTCAAGGAACTGCGGTTCCCCTCGGCCATCGACGACGACGAGAAGCGCCGCCTCATCACGCGCACCCTGCGTGAGGCGAAGGCGATCGCCAGGATTCGCAACAACGGTGCGGTGACGGTCTACGACGTCGTCGACGAGGACGATCGGCCGTGGATCGTCATGGAACTCATCGAGGGCAAGTCCCTCGCCGAGGCGATCCGTGAGGACGGGACGCTGACGCCGAGGCGCGCGGCCGAGGTGGGTCTCGCCATCCTCGACGTGCTGCGCCAGGCGCACCGCCAGGGCATCCTGCACCGCGACGTGAAGCCGTCCAACGTGCTGATCGCCGAGGACGGCCGCGTCGTGCTGACCGACTTCGGGATCGCGCAGGTCGAGGGCGACCCGTCGGTCACCTCGACGGGCATGCTCGTCGGGGCGCCCTCGTACATCTCGCCGGAGCGGGCCCGCGGGCACAAGCCCGGACCGCCGGCCGACATGTGGTCGCTCGGCGGACTGCTGTACGCGAGCGTCGAGGGGAGCCCGCCCTACGACAAGGGGTCGGCCATCGCCACCTTGACGGCCGTGATGACCGAACCCCTGGACCCGCCCAAGAACGCGGGGCCGCTGACGGACGTCATCTACGGCCTGCTGGCCAGGGAGCCCGAAGACCGGCTCGACGACGCCGGTGCGCGGGCCCTGCTCAACGACGTGATCAGTGCTTCGGAGGAGCCCGTACCCCCGCCGGCGTCTTCGACGCAGGTCATGGCCCTGCCCACGGACGCCGAGATCGCGGCGGCCGGTGCCGGGGCGCCGTCCGAGCGGAAGCCCAAGGCCGCTGCCCCTTCCGTCCCCAAGCCAAAGCCCAAGGCCGCGGCTGTCCCGGCCGCGGCGGCCGCCGCGGCAGCAGTGACCGGTGGGTCCGGCGGGTCCGGCGACGGAGCACGGGAGCGGCTGCGCGGCGCGCTGCGTTCCGCACGGAACGCCAAGGCGACGCCCGCGCAGGCGGGAGCCACGGCCTCGGCCGCGGGTGTGTCCCCGCAGCGTCCGGCGAGCTCTCCCGCCACCGGGACCCCCGCCTCGCTGACGGACGTGGTGCCGCGCCGCACCCTGGCCGTCATCGCGGGCGTCGTCGTCCTCGCCGTGCTCGGCACCGTCCTCGCGCTCAGCCTCGGCGGCGGTGACGAGGACGCCAAGGGCGGTGGCAGGACCGGGGGCGACACCTCCGCGTCGGCGGGAGCCGCAGGCGGCTCCGACGCCTCAGGCAAGGAGACAGGCAAGGAGACCGGCGCGGGCACCGGCGAGGCCACGGACGGGAGCCGAGAGAACGGCCAGGGCGCGGACAAGGGGCAGGACAAGGCGTCCGACAAGCCCTCGTCCGACCCGAAGACCGACCGGCCCGGCCCGGCCGACGCGCTGCCCGCCGGATACGAGACGGTCACCGACAAGCGGTTCCACTTCGGCATGGCGATACCCGGCGACTTCACGCCCTACAGGATCGCGGGAAACAACTCCGGCCGGATATACGCCGTAGACGGCGGCTTCCCGCGCGTCCAGGTCGACTACACCAGCTCACCCGGGGAGGATGCCGCCGCCGCTTGGGCCGGGGCGGTGGCCAGCACGCGCGCCCTCAGCAACGGCTACAAGCACCTCGGCATAGACACGGTGAAGTACAACGGCTACCCGACCGTCGCCGACTGGAACTTCGAGCGGAACCAGAACGGCCAGCGCATCCGCGTCCTGAACAGGGGGTTCAAGGTCGACGCCACGCACGGCTACTCCATCATGGTCAGCTGCAAGGCGAGCGAGTGGGACGGCAAGGAGTGCCGGACGCTCCGCGAGACGGCGTTCGCCACCTTCAAGCCGGCCGACTAGCCCGCCGCCGAACGGCCGGGTTGCGGTGACCCGGCCGCGTGGCGGTGACTTGCCACGTATCGTGAGAGGCCGAGTACCGCACACAGCCGGAATGACAGGTCAATTGCAGGGCAGGCGACCGGGACCGACGGCCTCACCGCGATCTCGGTGACCGGGGGACAGCGCGCTCTGGGGAGGCGTCGTGGACGATTACGCGGGTCGGGTGCTTGCCGACCGCTATCGCCTTCCGCTGCCCCCGTCCGACGAGTACGAACTGGTCGAGACCCGGGCGTTCGACACCTACAGCGGCCAGGAAGTCCTGGTCAGGCAGGTGCCGTTGCCGGAGGTCGTGGACGCCGAAGTGCTCGACGAGGGCCGGGACCCGCGCGAATTCCGGGCGGACGGGCCGCCCCCGTCGCGCGGCGCGCCACCGGCCGTACGGTGCGCAGGTCCACGGACCCGGCGGTGCGGCGCGCGATCGAGGCGGCCCAGGCCGCGGCGCAGGTCCCCGATCACCCCCGGCTCGACCAGGTCTTCGACGTCTTCGCCGAGGCGGGCTCGCTCTGGATAGTGAGCGAACTGGTCGCGGCCCGCCCGCTCGCCGCCCTCCTCGCGGAGCGGCCGCTCAACCCGTACCGGGCCGCCGAGATCGGCTCCGACGTGCTGACCGCCCTGCGGGTGCTCCACGCGCACGGCTGGACCCACCGCAACATCACCGTACGGACGGTGCTGATCTGCGACGACGGCCGCGTGGTGCTGACCGGCCTGGCCGCGGGGGCGGCCGAGGAGGCGCTCTGCGGGTATGTGCCGACGCCGCGCTCCGACGACCAGGACTCCTACGCGCCCCCCGGGGTCGAGTCGGGCCCCACCGGCCCGTACGTGCCGCCCGCCGGCCCGGAGCCCTACCTGCCGGAACCCGCCGCCGGGTTCCCGGCCTCACGTGCTCCCTCGGCGCTCGACGCGCCGTCCGGGACGCCGTCCGGCGCGGCGCCGCCGGCGGCCGACGGCCAGGAGCTCGTACCCCGGCCGGCGCACCCCGCAGTCCCCGTCGCCGAGCCGGGCGCCGGGAGCGCCGCCCATCTGCGTGCCGCGCGTGCCGGGGCCATCGCGGCCTACCGCGCGGGCGCCGGCGCCGCGGGCCGGGCCGACGACGAACGGGGCCGGGCCGACTACGAACAGGACGACGAGGCGGACACCGGGACGGGCGACGAGGACGGACGGTACGCCCTCCCGGACCAGCGGCCCTTCGCCGAACGGCCGCTGCTGCCCGGAGCGTGGAGCTCCACGGCCGAGGACCCGTACGATGACGAGGACGAGGAAGCGGGAGAGGGAGGGGACGGCGGCGGGTACGAGCCGCCCGGCCGGCGGGTGCATCTGGCCGGTACGTGGGACGACGGTCCCGGCGCCGGACGTCCCGTGCCCGCGGGCGGCTCCGGTGAGGACGCGCTGCGCGCCGACTCCCGCCGCCTCGGCGGCCCCTCCCAGGGCCCCGGACACGGCGACCCCCGGGAGCGCCGCCCCCTGCCCGTGGGCGCCCCCTCGGGCGGCTGGGAAGAGGTCGTCGCGGACACCACCCACGGCGCCCCCGCGTACCACGGCCCCGCGACCCCGCTCGCCGCCGAGCGCGCACGCCAGGCACGGATCGCCGTCGTCGGCGCGGTCACCGAGCGCTGGGCCCCCGAACAGGCGGGCCCGGTCCACGAGAACTGGCAGCTCGCACCGCCCATCGGCCCCTCCACCGACCTGTGGGCACTCGGCGCGCTCCTCTACCGCGCGGTCCAGGGCCACGCCCCGTATCCCGAGGAGAGCGCGGCTGAGCTCGTCCAGATGGTGTGCGCGGAGCCGCCCGCCTTCGCCGAGGAGTGCGGCGCGCTCCGCCCGGTCGTCGAGTCGCTGCTGCGCCAGGACCCCACCGAACGGCCCGAGTTCGAGGAGCTGCGCGGCTGGCTGCGCTCCCTGGTCCGCTCGGCGCCCGAGCCCGAGGCGGGCATCGACGTCGTGCCGCTGCCGTCCCCCGACGACACCCGGCTGCCTGTCGTACGCCGCCGGGGCGAGCTGGTCCGCAGGCGCCGCGGCCGCTCGGGCGGGTCCGCGCACGGGCGGCACCGCCAGGGCAAGCAGAAGCCGGTGTACGAGAAGCCGGTGTACGAGCAGCCGCGCTACGAGCAGCCGCGCCGCGAGCCCAGGCCGCCGCGTGAGCCCAAGGGGCCCAAGGTGCTGCGCACCCCGCCCCGGCGCGACGACGAGCACTCGCCGCGACGGCTGGGGCGGCTGCTGCTCGTGTTCGTCCTGCTCGCCATGGCCGCCGCCGTCGCCTACGCCCTGATGTTCATGCCCAGGAGCGAGCCGGACGCGGGCACCGGTTCGCGGGGCGCGTCGTCCGTTTCCCCGGCCCCCGGCGAGGCGGAAAGCCGGGCGCCCTCCGAGGACACCTCGGAGCCGGACGGTTCGCAGCAGCCGCAGACCAGCCGTTCGGCCGCCGCGCTCGCCGCCGGGTACGTCCTGCGCGAGGACGCGGAGGGTTTTGAAATCGGCGTACCCAAGGGCTGGCAGCGCAGCCCGGCCACGACGGACCGTCAGATCCGTTACGGGAGCGACGGCTTCACCCTGCTCGTCGTGCCCGGCCGTGACACGGTGCAGGCCAACGGCGGCGATCCGCTCGACTACCAGCGTGACAAGCAGCCCGAACTCCAGCCGTTCCGCGACTCCAGCTGGTCGTCGTCGATGGGGCTGCGCCGGGTCGACGTGGGCCGACAGGCCATGGCCGAAGGCCAGTTCACCTGGCAGGAGAGCGGCGGACGCGAGGTCTACGTCCGCAACCTGGTGATGATCGTGGACGGCCGCTACCACACCGTCCAGGCCATCGGCCCGGAGAGCGAGCGCGACCGCGTCACCGAGATCTACCAACAGGCCATCGCCTCCTACCGCGTTGCTCCCTGAGCGCCCCGCGCACCATCCGCCCCGCGGCCGGCATCACAGTGCGGTCTCGTCAGCGGTCCGAGGTTCCATGCCCGTCCGTCCCCTCCGTAACCTGGCACCCGAGGGAACGGGGCGGGGACACACGTGGAACATTCGCAGGGCACTGACGCGGGACCCGTACTGGCCGGGCGCTACCGGCTCGGTGAGGTCCTCGGCCGGGGTGGCATGGGCAAGGTGTGGCGCGCTCATGACGAGGTGCTGCACCGGACGGTGGCCGTCAAGGAGCTGACCGCGGGGCTGTACGCGGCCGAGGCCGACCGGGCCGTGCTGCACGCCCGTACGCAGAAGGAAGCGCGTGCGGCGGCCCGTATCACCCACCCCGGTGTCGTCACCGTCCATGACGTCGTCGAGTACGACAACCGCCCCTGGATCGTCATGCAGTACGTCGACGGTCCCTCGCTCGCCGACGCGGCCAGGGAGTCGGGCGAGATCGAGCCCCGGGAGGCGGCCAGGATCGGCCTCCACGTGCTGAGCGCCCTGCGCGCCGCGCACAGAGCCGGGGTGCTGCACCGTGACGTCAAGCCGGGCAACGTCCTGCTCGCCCGTGACGGACAGGTGCTGCTCACCGACTTCGGGATAGCCGCGATCGAGGGCGACTCCACCATCACCCGTACCGGCGAACTCGTCGGTTCGATCGACTACCTGGCGCCCGAGCGGGTACGCGGCGGCGACCCCGGGCCCGCCTCCGACCTCTGGTCGCTCGGCGCCACGCTGTACACGGCCGTCGAGGGGCGCTCGCCGTTCCGGCGGACGTCCCCCCTCTCCACCATGCAGGCGGTCGTCGTCGAGGAACCTCCCCCGCCCCGCCGGGCGGGTCCGCTGGGCCCGGTGATCACCGCGCTGCTGCGCAAGGAGCCCGGGGACCGGCCTACCGCGGCCGAGACGGAACGCATGCTGCTGGACGCCATGGAGGGCCGCGAACCCCGGGAGGCGCAGGCGTACGTACCGACCCAGCTGATCCCCGGCGCGGCGCGGCGTGGGCACCCGGCACCGGACGGTTCGACGGCGCGGCTGCCGCGGCCGGGCCGGGCGTACGCCCCGGCCACCCTCGCGGGACCCGCCGGCGCCCCCGGGTACCGGCGGCCCGGCGGCGGCCGGTGGCGCCCGGTGCTCGCCGTACTCGCCGCGGTCGTCGTGCTCGGTACGGCGGCGGGTCTGCTGGCGGCGCGGTACGACGAGGACGATGACGGTTCGCGTACGGGGGGGAGCGTGTCGTGGGCCATCCACACGCCCGCCCCGGGCACGCCGAATCCGTCGAGCGACCCGGAGGAGGCGGACCCCGGGATACCCGACGGCTGGCACCGGGTCCAGGACCCCGCGGGCTTCAGCATCGTCGTCCCGCTCGACTGGCGGCGACGGACGGAGGGCAGCCAGATCGACTACACGCCGGACGACGGCAGGCACCGCGTCCGCATCAGCATCGACCCCTCGCCGGACTTCGAGACTCCGTTCGCGCACACGCGGAACATCGAGAAGGACCTGGCGAAGCGGCTTCCCGGGTACACCCGCCTCGGCCTGCGGTCGAACACCTACCGGGACCGGCCCGGCTGCCTGTGGGAGTTCACCTGGGTCGAGGCCGGGGACCACCCGGGCCCCCGGCACGGGATCGACCAGCTGTACTACGCGGAGACCGGGGGGCCGGAGTACGCGCTCTACATGACGGGCCCCGAGGAGGACTGGCCGGTCAGCCGCGAGCGGTTCGACACGATGCTGCGGAGCTGGCGGCCGCCCGGCGGCAACGGCTGAGGCCGGAAGGAGCCGCTGATCAGCGGTTATGCGGCCAGCGATCACTGGCTTGGTTGACGGGTCCGGTGGCGGGCCTGTCCACGGGGCGTCGTGGGTTGGGAGAAAACCTATTACCGACGGGTACCCAAAGAGTGCGGCTGCACCTACTCTCGCCCTCATGACGGACTCGCAGGTATCCACGGTCTCCTCCGGCGCCATCCTGGGCACCAACCCGGTCGCGCCCGCCCCGGCGGGCGCGCGCACCGCCGCCGAGGTGGTCACCCCCGAGGTGATCGCCCGGCTGACCCGTGGCGTCGTGGGTTCCGGCCGTACCGCCAACCACACCCCGTTCACGGGGGAGAAGCTGGCCGACCTGCCCGAGTCCACCCCGCAGGACGTGGCGACCGCCTTCGAGCGGGCCCGGGCCGCCCAGCCCCTATGGGCCGCGATCCCCGTACGCACCAGGGCGGCGGTGCTCCTGCGCTTCCACGACCTCGTCCTGGAGCGCCAGGCCGAGGTCCTCGACCTCATCCAGCTGGAGACCGGCAAGGCCAGGCCGCACGCCCACGAGGAGGTGCAGGCGGTGGCCGTCGCCGCGCGGCACTACGGCCGCAGGGCGGCCTCGTACCTCAGGCCCAGGCGGCACACCGGCGTCCTCCCGATGCTCACCAAGGTGACCGAGCTCCGTCAGCCCCGTGGAGTGATCGGCCAGATCGCCCCCTGGAACTACCCGCTCGAACTGTCCGCGGGCGACGCCCTGCCCGCCTTCGTCTCCGGCAACGCCGTCGTGATGAAGCCCGACACGGAGACCGCGCTCACCGCCCTGTGGGCCCGTGAGCTGCTCATCGAGGCCGGGCTGCCCGCCGAGGTGTTCCAGGTCGTGATCGGGGAAGGCCCGGTGGTCGGTCCCGAGGTCGTCAGGCACGCCGACTACGTGTCGTTCACCGGCTCGACCGGCACCGGGCGCCAGGTCGCCCAGGGCGCCGCCGCCCGGCTGGTCGGCGTCTCACTGGAGCTCGGCGGCAAGAACGCGATGCTCGTCCTGGAGGACGCCGACGTGGAGAAGGCGGCCGCGGGCGCGGTCCGCGCCTGCTTCTCCTCCGCGGGCCAGCTCTGCATCTCCATCGAGCGGCTGTACGTCCACGACTCCGTCGCCGACGACTTCGTGCGGCGCTTCGCCGAGCGGACCAGGGCCATGCGGCTCGGCAACTCCCTCACGTACGGCGCCGACATGGGCTCGCTCGTCGGTGAACGGCAGCTGGAGACCGTCACCCGCCATGTCGCCGAAGCCGTCGAGAAGGGCGCGACGCTCGTCGCGGGCGGTGTCGCCAGGCCCGACATCGGCCCGCTCTTCTACGAGCCGACCATCCTCGACGGGGTGCGGGAGCCGATGGCCGTCTGCGAGGAGGAGACCTTCGGGCCCGTCGTCTCGATCTACCGGTTCAGCGACGAGGACGAGGCCGTACGTCTCGTCAACGCCACCCCTACGGCCTCAACTCGAGCGTGTGGACCAGGGACGGCAAGCGCGGGCACCGGATCGCCGCCCGGCTGCGGACCGGCACGGTCAACATCAACGAGGGGTACGCGCCCGCGTACGGCAGTGTCCAGTCCCCGATGGGCGGGATGAAGGACTCCGGTCTCGGCCGCCGCCACGGCTCCGAGGGCATCCTCAAGTACACGGAGGCCCAGACCGTCGCCCAGCAGCGGCTGGTCCCCCTCGCCCCCTCCTTCGGGATGGACGACGAGAGGCACGCGGCCCTCATGAGCGCCGGGCTGAAGGCGATGAAGGCGTTCCGCCTGCGCTGACCGCCCGCCCCGCAGTCCCTTCCGCCCTTTTCGTACCGAGGAGAGCCATGTCCCAGGACAGCCCTGTCCAGAAGCGGCCCGCGCCCGAGGTGGCGGCCGACGACGAGAGCTTCGACTACGACGTGCTGATCGTCGGCTCGGGCTTCGGCGGCGCCGTGTCGGCGCTGCGGCTGACGGAGAAGGGCTACCGGGTCGGCGTCCTGGAGGCGGGCCGCCGGTTCACCCCGGCGACCCTGCCCAAGACCTCCTGGGACATCAAGAACTTCCTCTGGGCCCCGGCCCTCGGCCTCTTCGGCATCCAGCGCGTCCATCTGCTCGGCAAGGTGATGGTGCTGGCGGGCGCCGGGGTCGGCGGCGGCTCCCTCAACTACGCCAACACGCTGTACGTCCCGCCCGCCCCCTTCTTCGAGGACCGGCAGTGGGCCGGCATCACCGACTGGCACGACGAGCTGAAGCCGTACTACGACCAGGCCAGGCGGATGCTGGGCGTGCGGCTCAACCCGACCACGACCGCGTCCGACGTCCATCTGAAGGCGGTCGCGCAGGCCATGGGCGTGGGCGACACCTTCCACCTCGCCCCTGTCGGCGTCTTCTTCGGGGACGGCGAGGACGCCGACGGTACGGCGAAGGCGCGGCCGGGTGAGACGGTCCCCGACCCGTACTTCGGCGGAGCGGGCCCGGACCGCAAGGCGTGCACCGAGTGCGGCTCGTGCATGACGGGATGCCGGCAGGGCGCGAAGAACACCCTCAACGAGAACTACCTGCACCTCGCGGAGAAGGGCGGCGCCGTCATCCACCCGATGACGTCCGTCGTCGCCGTCACGGACGACCCGGATGGCGGCTACCTCGTGTCGACCGTCCCGACCGACCGCCGGAGGAAGGCGGAGCCCACCCGGCTGCGCGCCCGGAAGGTGATCGTGGCGGCCGGGACGTACGGCACGCAGACGCTCCTGCACACGATGAGGGACCAAGGGCTGCTGCCCCGGCTCTCCTCCCGGCTCGGGGAACTGACCCGGACCAACTCCGAGGGGCTCGTCGGCTCGCAGACCAGCGACCGCAGATACCGCAGGAAGCACGGCGCCGCGAAGGCCGACTTCACCCGGGGTGTGGCCATCACCTCCTCGATCCACCCCGACGCGAACACCCACATCGAGCCCGTCCGTTACGGCAAGGGCTCCAACGCCATGGGCGCGCTGACCATCCTCCAGGTGCCGTACGGCAGCCACCGGGTCCTGCGCTGGGCCGGCGGCATGGTCAGGCACCCCGTGCAGGCCGTGCGTTCCCTCTCCAACCGCCGCTGGTCGGAGCGGACCATCATCGGGCTGGTCATGCAGTCGCTGGACAACTCCCTGACGACGTACCGCAAGCCGGGCGGCCTCGGAAAGGGCCTGCTCACGGCGCGGCAGGGGCACGGCGCACCCAACCCCACCCAGATCGAGGCGGCGACCCGCGGCGCGACGCTGCTCGCCGAGGAGATCAACGGCTTCGCGGGTCGAACATCGGTGAGCTGATGGGCACCCCGCTCACCGCGCACTTCCTGGGCGGCTGCCCGATCGGCGCGGACGCCGAGTCCGGCGTCATCGACCCGTACCACCGGCTGTACGGCCACCCCGGGATCTCGGTCGTCGACGGCTCGGCGGTCTCCGCCAACCTGGGCGTCAACCCCTCGCTGACGATCACCGCGCAGGCGGAGCGCGCCATGTCCTTCTGGCCCAACAAGGGCGAGGGCGACCCGCGCCCGGCGCAGGGGGAGGCGTACCGGCGGCTGCCGGCGGTCGCGCCGCGGAAACCGGCGGTGCCCGAGGACGCGTTCGGAGCCCTGAGGCTGCCCTTCCTCGGCATGCCCCCGGTGCCGCCCAAGGCGAAGCGGTAGCAGGCGGCCCGGCCTCGGCCTGCGGGGGAGTGCCCCGGGCGTCGGACCAGAGGGCCGCGGGGCGCGCGGCCGTGGGAACCGGATGCGGCCGGTCCGGGCGTCCCCGGAACCGGCCGCAGCGGGGTGACCGGGCTGCTGTCCCCTGCCGACCGGTCACATGCGCCGGGATGCGGTCCCACGACGTACCCGCGGTACGCCGCACACCCCGGTGGAGCCATGTGTGGTCTCCTGCCGTCGCCGCCCCTGGCCGGCACGGACACCGGGACCAACGAAGCCGGTGCGGCGCCGGTCACGCGCCGTACGGGTGAGGCCCGGCCCGGACACGGGATACGGCCCTCCCGCCTCCGCGCGCCTCACACCCGCCCGCGGCTCAGTTCCAGCAGCGTCATGGCGAGCGCGGTGCCGGGCCTGCCGAGCGCCCGCCTGTAGTGGCCGAGGACGTCCATCTCGCGGGAGAGGTTCACCCGGCGGCCCCCGGAAGTGATCCTCGCCTCCTGGATGACGGCCGAGACGGCCATCCGCTCCTGGACGAGGCCGATGATCCGGTCGTCGAGGGTGTCGATACGGGCGCGGGCGTCGCCGATCAGGGAGGCGGCCTCGTCGGTGTGGGCGCCGGTCTCCTCGGTGGACGTCCGGGCGGGAGCGGTGCTGCTCATGGGATGACTCCTGGTGGGGTGCGGCCCCCGGAGCGACGGGCCCGGAACGCCAGAACGCCCCGGGCCTGTCGGCCCGGGGCGCCTGGAACGTTGCTTGTCAGTAGCTCAAGCAGCACGACCATGGCAGCCGGCGGGCCGGTTGCCATAGGTAAAGACGAAGGTCGTGTGCTGACGCATGGCCCCAGTATGGCCCCGCCCCGGCGGCCGGGCCAGAGCCGGGCCCGGATGGTGAGACGGCGGGCGGGCGGGGCCCGCCGCGGCGCTCACCGGGAGGGGAAGTCCGCCGGGCGGGGGGAGGTGTTCCGCGGCCGGTAGAATTGGGCGTACCGACCCCCTCTCCACCGCCGGAAGGCCGCTCCCGTGCCAGCAGCACCCCCCGCCGCCCCCGACACCACCACCGACGTGGTTCTCGTTGTCGACTTCGGCGCGCAGTACGCCCAGCTCATCGCCCGCCGTGTCCGTGAGGCGCGGGTCTACAGCGAGATCGTCCCGTCCACCATGCCGGTGGCCGAGATGCTGGCCAGGAACCCGCGCGCGATCATCCTGTCGGGCGGCCCGTCCTCGGTGTACGCGGAGGGGGCGCCCACCCTGGACCGCGCGCTGTTCGAGGCCGGGGTCCCCGTCTTCGGCATGTGCTACGGCTTCCAGCTGATGGCCACCATGCTGGGCGGCACCGTCGACGACAACGGCGCCAGGGAGTACGGCCGCACCCCGCTCTCCGTCTCCAAGGCCGGCTCCACGCTCTTCGAGGGCACCCCCACCGAGCAGCCGGTGTGGATGTCGCACGGCGATGCCTGCTCCGCCGCCCCCGAGGGCTTCACCGTCACGGCGTCCACGGACGTCGTCCCGGTCGCGGCCTTCGAGAACGACGAGAAGAAGCTGTACGGCGTCCAGTACCACCCGGAGGTCATGCACTCCACGCACGGCCAGCAGGTTCTGGAGCACTTCCTCTACCGCGGTGCCGGCATCGAGCCGACCTGGACGACCACCAACGTCGTCGAGGAGCAGATCGCCCTGATCCGCGAGCAGGTCGGCACCAAGCGCGCCATCTGCGGGCTCTCGGGCGGGGTGGACTCCGCGGTCGCCGCCGCACTCGTCCAGAAGGCCATCGGCTCCCAGCTGACCTGTGTCTACGTCGACCACGGGCTGATGCGCAAGGGCGAGACCGAGCAGGTCGAGAAGGACTTCGTGGCCGCCACGGGCGTCAAGCTCAGGGTCGTCGACGCCGAGAAGCGCTTCCTCGACGCGCTGGCCGGCGTCTCGGACCCGGAGCAGAAGCGGAAGATCATCGGCCGCGAGTTCATCCGCGTCTTCGAGCAGGCCCAGGCCGAGATCATCGCCGAGGTCGCCGGTGGCGAGGACGTCGCCTTCCTCGTGCAGGGCACGCTCTACCCGGACGTCGTCGAGTCCGGGGGCGGAACCGGTACCGCCAACATCAAGTCCCACCACAACGTGGGCGGGCTTCCCGAGGACATCGAGTTCCAGCTCGTCGAGCCGCTGCGCCAGCTGTTCAAGGACGAGGTCCGGATGGTCGGGCAGGAGCTCGGCCTGCCGGAGGAGATCGTCCAGCGCCAGCCCTTCCCCGGCCCGGGTCTCGGTATCCGGATCGTGGGCGAGGTCACCAAGGAGCGGCTCGACCTGCTCCGCGACGCGGACGCCATCGCCCGCGAGGAGCTGACCGCGGCCGGCCTGGACCGTGACATCTGGCAGTGCCCGGTGGTCCTGCTCGCGGACGTGCGGAGCGTCGGCGTCCAGGGCGACGGCCGCACCTACGGCCACCCGGTCGTCCTGCGCCCGGTCTCATCGGAGGACGCGATGACGGCCGACTGGTCGCGCCTGCCGTACGAGACGCTGGCGAAGATCTCCACCCGCATCACCAACGAGGTCGCCGACGTCAACCGCGTCGTCCTCGACGTGACGAGCAAGCCGCCGGGCACCATCGAGTGGGAGTGACCCCACCCGGACCGGACCCCTGGCGCCGCCGCCCTCCCCGGAGGACGGCGGCGCCGCCGCGTTCCGGGCGGCCCGAAAACCGGTGGCGCCGCCCGGCGGGCGCGTGCGAGGCTCCGCGCTCATGTCCGCAGACCAGATCCGCGCCCTGATGTCCGCCGCCCACAACGACCGTCTGACCTGGAACACCCCGCTCTCCGAAGAACACGCGGCCCGGCTGGTGGCCGCCTGCGACCCCGCCGAAGGGGCGCGGATCGCGGACCTGGGCAGCGGGTGGGGCGAGCTGCTGATGCGGCTCGTCGAGGCCGCCCCGGGCGCCACCGGTGACGGGGTGGAGACCGACCCGGAGGCCGTGGAGCGCGGCAGGCGCCTCGCGCGGGAGCGGGGCCTCGACGAGCGGGTCCGGTTCCACGAGGTGCCCGCCGCCGACTGGACCGGTGGCGACTACGACCTGGCCGTGTCGATCGGCGCCGCGCACGCCTGGCCCGGGTCCGCCCCGGAGGCGCTGAAGGCTCTGCGGGCGGCCGTGAGGCCGGGCGGCCGGGTGCTGTTCGGCGACGGGTTCTGGGAGCGGGAGCCCTCGCAGGCCGTACTGGAGGCGCTGGAAGCCGAACCGGGCGACTTCCCCACCCTGCTCGGACTGATCCGGCACGCCGAGGCCGCCGGGCTGCGCGCGCTCCAGGTGACCGTCGCCGACCAGCGCGAATGGGACCTCTTCGAGTCGGAGGCCAACATCGGCCGGGGTGAGCGCTGGGCACTGGCGAACCCCGCGCACCCTCTGCGGGACGGGGTCCTCGCCGCTGTCGACGCCCGCCGTACCGGTTACTACGGCGGTTACCGGGGAACGCTCGGCCTCGCCTACCTCGTACTGAGCGCCTGACCCTGGGGCGGCGGACCAGTCGCCCATTCCGCCGGAAAGCGCCGCCCTTTCGCCCCGATGCGCTGCCCACCGGCCCCGTACGGCACAATTCGCAGAAATCGCAGACGAGTTGGCCGGGCACGGACAGGAAAGGGCGGCGTTCTTCGTGGCGTTGGACGAGGCGAGAAAGAGCAGCACGCACGGCGGTGGCTGTACGTGCGGCGACTGCCCGCACGGAGCACGCGAAGGGCACAGGAGGGCGGTCGCGGCCTTTCTCGTCAAGCGGGACGAACTGGCCGCGGGTACCGGACTGCCGGCCGGGGTCGCCCAGTCGGCCTCCGCCTCCCGGCAGTGGGTGTCGGACGAGCTGACGGAGTCGGCCCGTACCGTCGCCGACCGCGCCCGGGAGGCGGGTGACGTCTGGCTCCACCACGTCTGGCGGCGCACGCTGCTCGTCGTCTGGGGCGGGGTCGCCGCCCTCGTGATCGGCGAGACGGCCACCGCCGTCGGTGCGGGCTGGTCCACCGCCCGCACCGCGGGCCTGGCCGCCGGGCTCCTCACCGCGGGGCTGCTGACCGGTGCCGCCCGCTTCCACCGGGCCCGGGGCGGCCTCCTCGCCCCGCTGATCGGCGAGGACAACCGGCTCTCCACCTCCCGTACCGTCGCCGCCTCCTGGGTGCTGCTCGCCGTCTTCTCCGTCCTCGTCCTCGCGCTCCAGCTGGCCGGTGCCTCCGCGCACGAGGACCGTGACGAGCTCATCGAGGGCCTGGACCTGGTGCGCTCCGCCGGAGTGCTGACCGTCCTCGCGCTCGTGTGCGCCGTCGCCGTCCTCGTACGGCGGGTGGTGACCGTACGCGTCCTGGCCCAGCGGCTCCAGAAGCTGAAGGCCGACCGGCCGCGCGCCGCGGACCTGCTCACCGACGACTCGGGGCGCGGCAGCTTCACGGACGTCCAGTACGTGCTCGTCAGCGCCGTGGCGGTGCTCTTCTCCGCGGTCCGCCTGGCCCGCCGCCCCGAGCAGCTTCCCGACCTGCCCTGGGGTCTGGCGCTCCTGGTGGCGGTCTCCGCGGCGACGTACTTCGCCGGGAAGTACGCGGAGGGCGGCCGTCCGGTCATCCTCTCCGTCGTACGGACCCGTGAGGCCGGGGATCTGGACGCCCCGATCCGCACCGGGGACGACATCGAGATCCGCGGCGCCGGTTTCGTACCGCCCGGGGCGGGAAGCCCGGACCGGCTGGCCCGGATGGTCGTCAGGATCGGCCGGGTCCACGTCCACGTCCCGTTGATCCCCGTCGCCGGCGGCTTCGCCAATCCGACCGACACCGTGCTCACCGTGCCGGTGCCCGTGGAGGTGGAGCCGGGAGTCGTGGACGTCCAGGTCGTCACCGCGGCCGGGGTGGAGACGAACCGGGTCGCCATCGACGTGACCGACTGAGGTGTGAGCGACTGCGGTGTGAGCCAACTGTGCGCGGACGCAGCCCGGTTGGTCCCCCGCCAGTACGATTCCAGGAGTCCGGCAGGCGGCGGCGACGGGATGCGTGACCGGGATGACAGTGGACAGCTCAGCAGCACACCCGACCGGGAAGGGCCCCTCGCACCGGGCGCTGCTCCTGTTCGTACCGGAGTACGCCTCCACGGCCTGGCAGCCGCTGGGCTACCTGGAGGACGAGTACCGCGAACTGCGGGACGCCCTCGCCGACCAGGGGTACGCGATCGATCCGGGGAGCGACTGCCGCACGTTCGACAGCAAGGAGCTCGTCCAGTCGATCGCCCGGTTCGTCGCCGGCGCGCGGGAGGGTGAGCACCTGATGGTCTTCCTCAGCGGCCACGGCTTCCACCACGACGGACAGCACTGGTTCGCGGGCTCCGACTCCTCCGTCAGGACGGGCAGCGCGCAGTCGCTCTCCACCACCAACCTGAACCTGGAGCACGACTGGGCGCAGCAGGCCGCCCGGAGCGCCGCCGCGCAGATCCTCTTCGTCGTGGACGCCTGCCGCGACCGGCTGGAGGAGGGCGACAGCGCGGTCAGGATGCCGTCAGGCACGGACAAGCTCGGCTATCTGATGGCGTGCGAGCCGGAGAGGCCCGCGGCGGTCACGGGCCCGGACGGGGCCCGCTTCAGCCTCTTCACCCAGGCGTTACGGGAGGTGCTCGCCGACGCCCAGGGCCGGCTGCTCGCCGACCGGCTGTGCACCCTGCTGGAGTCCGCGATGGCCGATCTGCGCATGCGGCAGTCGAATCCGCCGCCCCCGCAGGTGCCCCGGCTCAGCGGCGACACCGGCGGCCCCCGGTTCGTCGTGCTGCCCGAGCGGCCCACCGAGGGCCGGCGGGTCCGGCTGGTGCGCGGGCACCCGGTGTGGGACAAGGTCGCCGACCAGCAGGAGGCCGAGGAGTGGCGGACGCAGGCCGAGACCGTGGTCCGCACCCTCGACCGTGAGCTGGTGTGCGAGCGGGAGAAGCTGCGTGACGACCCGTGGCTCGACTGGGAGTCGGACCTGCGGGCCTCCGCGCGCCTGGCGGAGCTCGTGGAGCGCACCGAGGTCGCGGCGTTCACCCCGGCCGAGGCGGCACTGCTCGCGGTGGTGCCCGCGCTGTACTTCGGCTTCCGCGTCCGGCTGGCGGCGCGGGCCGACTACCGGGACCTGCGCACCGAGTGGGACCAGTACCCGAGGCTCCAGCGGCAGACCGACCCCCGTGGCGGAACGGACGGTCCCCGGGGCGACCGCCAGGGGGTCGCCGGGGCCTCGCGGCGCGACCGCGGGGTGGCCGAGGCGTGGGTGCTCCACCAGACCCGCTGCGATCCGGGGAACGCGCACGACCGCTCCGACGACCTCGTCCGCTTCCTCCAGAGCATGCTGGCGGGCACCGACGAGCTGGAGGAGGAGTTCAGCCCTCCGCTCGTGTCCTGGCTGTTCCGGGCCATGCGGCACGGCGCCGGTGTGCTGGCCGAACCACCGGTCCTGGCGGCCCGGCCACCCAAGGACGGGCCCGCCTGCCAGCGGGTCGGGCTCATGCTCTGCGTCGCCCGCCTCATGTCGCTCGACCGCAGCGAGCTCCCCTCGGTACTCGTCGAGCACCTGGGGGGCCGCGAGCCCATCGGGCTGGCACGCGTACGGCTCGCCGTCGACGGGGCCCGGTGGTCCATGCCGACCGAGAGCAGGGGCACCCTCACGCTGACAGCGGAGTGCGGTCACCAGGCGTTGATGGTCGCCCTCCAGGAGCAGGTGCAGGCGTTGGACGGGCTGTTCTGCAGCAATCTGCGCATTCCCGGGCTCGCCGACCTGCCGAGCCGGGCGTCGGACATCGAGGTGAAGCCCGAGCTGGACCCCGAGACGGGCGAGCCGCGGTTCTATCCGATCGCCACCCGGTTCGGCCTCGACGCCACGCGCGTACGGGATCTGCTCACAGGCGAGGCGCTGTACGGGGACCGCCACCTGGCCATCCGCGAGCTCTACCAGAACGCGATGGACGCCTGCCAGGTGCGCGAGGCCAGAGAGCGGGTCCTCGCCAAGCCGGGGGAGGAACTGGGCTGGAAGGGTGCGATCGTGTTCACCCAGCGGTTCGACCGCACCCGGGGCCGCTGGTACGTCGACTGCGTCGACAACGGTTCGGGCATGGGCCGCCGCGAGCTGCTCCACTCCTTCGCGCAGGGCGGGGTCAGGCTCTCCCATCTGAGCTCGTTCCAGGAGGAGATGCTCACCTGGCAGCGGCTCGGCATCACCGTCCAGCAGAACAGCCGCTTCGGCATCGGCGTCCTGAGCTACTTCATGATCGCCGACGAGATCGAGGTGATCACCCGCAAGTTCCGGCCGGACGGCAACCCGGAGTCCACCGCGCTGCGCGTCACCATCGACGGCCCGGAGCACCTCTTCCAGGTGGCGCAGTGCCAGGAGGAGCCGGAGTTCGCCCGGGACCTCTGCGGCACCCGTATCCGCCTCTACCTGCGCGAGGACCTGAAGAACTTCTCGTGCGTGAAGGTGCTGCGGTCCGTGCTGGGCGTGGCCCGGTACCGCACGGAGGCGGAACACGAGGACGCCGACGCGGAGACCTGGGAGCCGGAGGTGTACAGCAGCAAACCCGATACGGGGACCGACCCGGCCATCGTGGCCGCGGGGGCCCTCGCCCCGGTGCCCGGTGGCAAGGTGTTCTGGTGCGAGCGCGGCGGAGCCCTGCTGGTCGACGGCATCTCGGTGCGCGGGCACTGGTTCCGGGGGGACGGTGCCGAGGCGCGGGGCAGGGGAGAGGAGATGACGGTGCGCGGGGCCGTCGTCAATCTCCGGGGTCCGGTGCTCCAGACATCGGGCAAGAAGGAGCTGCCCCGGCTCTCCGTCAACCGGTCCGAGATCATCGACGAGGTCGCTCCCGCCCTCTTCGCCCTGCTCGGCAAGAAGGAGGCGGCCCAGGCCCTGAGCGTGAGCGAGGTGCTCACGGTGGCGTGGCTGGAGAAGATCTCGGACGGGGCGCCGCGGATCGCCGACGCGATCGTGGCCGGGCTGGTCAGAGTGGGCGCGGAACTCGTCCACCAGGACGGGACCGCAGCCCTGCGTTACACCGGTTTCTGGCTCGGGGACCGTGAACTGAGGGCCATCTGGGTGGGCGGGCGGCCGTTCGGGCGGCGCAGCTCCACGTACAGGGCCCGGGACCGGTCCACGCGCCTCCCGGCGCACCTCGCGCTCTGGCGCTACACCGCCCACTTCCCGCTAGAGGTCCGCGCGGCACTCGGAGACATGTGTCCGCCCGACCTCGGCACCGTACGCCTGCGCCCCGCGGCGCCTTCGGACTCCGGGCTCCTGGGGCACAGCCGGGAAGGAATGGAGGATGCGGAGACCTTCTGGGACGCATGGGTCGCGCCCGCGCAGCTGTACGAGCGGGCCGAGAGGTTGCACGAGTCCCGCGGGTGGGCCGCCGGGCGTCTTGCCGAACTCGGGCTGACCCTGCCGGTGCCGGAGAAGGCCACACTGCTGCCCGTCACCGAACTGCTCCGTCTGACCAGCGCGGACGCCGACGGTCTCAGGCCATCGGTCCGCCCGGGCGACGCGATCGGACCGCGCCAGCTGATGAGCGTGTGCCGGGACAGCGGGCCCCGGGAACTGGCCGAGGTGCTGGAACTTCTCCAGGACCTCGGATACGACATATCGCTCTGCTCCACGTTCCTGGACCCGGAATCGGTGGAAGCCGCCCTCTTCCGCGACCTCGAGAGACACCGTCCGGCGCGGACCTCAAGCATCTTCGCGGATGTGGTCAACCACGAGCACATCGTCGAGCTGGCGGAGGCGCAGGGTCTCGGCGTCCACGAGGTGCGCGGGGTGCTCAGCGCGTACGGGTGCCCGACGCAGAGCCCCGACGATCTGAGCGACCTCAGCACCGGCTGGTACCTCACCGAGCCCGGCCCGGAAGACGGCCGCCCGGTGGCCTGCCTCGCCGATGTGTACCGGATGGCGCGGGTGAAGAACTGCACGGCGGACCGCGCGGTCCGCCTGCTGGAGGCACATGGCTGTTCCGTGGACGCCGGGCTGCCAGGGGACGCGCTGCCCGCGCAGGCAGCCTTGGATCTGCTGGTACTCCCGGTAGCGGAACGGGCCTCGCTCGACCTCCGCGGGCCCGCCACACTCCTGGATCTTCACGCGCTGGCCCGGGAGACGTACAGCTCCCTCCCGGCGATCGCCCGGCTGCTGCGCTCCGTCGCGGTCGACGTTCCGTACGGAGACCTCCCGGACGCCCTCGACAGGGACGATCTCGTGCTGCTGGCCCAGGACGGCGATGCGGCCGCCAGCTTGCGCAACGGTCTCGACCCCCGGGTACCGGTGCCGGTCGCTCATTTGGCGATCACGTCCGGACGGCTGGGCTGGACCGTGACGGCGGTACGGGACCGGCTGGTCTCCCGGGGCATGATGTGCGCCGAGCTGCCCGATCCCCTCTTCGACGCGTACGACGAGCGGACGGAACGGTTTCTGGCCGGGCACTGGGTCCCGTACGAGGGGAAGACCGAGCATGAGACGGTCCCCCTCGCCCATGTGATCCAGGCGGCCGCCGAACTGGGCTGGGAGCGCGGGCGGACCGCGGAGGCGATGCGGCTCAGAGGACTGGGCGTCCCCGACGCCTGGAGCGACAGCCTCCCGGAGGTGCGTGACACCGACGAGATCCTGCTCAGAGAGAACGGCATCCCGTACGCACCCTGGGTGGGACTGCACCACGTCTCCTCCCGTCACATCGTGCTCGCCGCCGACGCGGCCGGTCTGACCGTGGACGAGGCTCGCGCCCGTCTGCGGGCGCTCGGAGCCCTCGTGGAGACGCTGACAGCGGACGAGGAGGGCTACAACGAGACGGATTGGCTGAGGGAGCTGCCGGACAGGAGCTTCTCGAACGTGTTCCACGGTCTCCATGGCGGCATGCGCGACGATCTCTCCGTCCGTCCCGCCTTCGTCGGGATCGTCTCGCACCTGACCAAGCTTTCCCCGTACGAGGTCGCCAGAACCCTCCGAGCCGCCGGCGCCGCGGTCTCGCCCGACGACTACCCGCCCGAGCCGTTCCGGCCGGAGAAGCTGCTCCTGCTGAGGGACGACGCCGCACACGACGGCGACTGGATTCCCCTCGGTGAACCCGTCGGCCTCGAACACCTCCTGCTCGCCGCCCACCGGCTCTCCACCGACGTCACGGACGTCGCGGAGCAGCTGCGCGCACTCGGTCTGGACGTACCCGACGTGGCCGCGACGGTGGCCGGGGCCTGGGCGCTGGTGCCCCGGGCGGCGGCCTCCGCTGACCGGCCGCGCACCCGATGAACAGCGCGGTCACCGCGTACGTATGGTCAGGGGACGGACGAGGGAAGGCAGGTCGGGCATGAGCGGCTACGGAACCACCGGCTACGGACCGAGCGAGCCGGGGAGCCCGCGCGAGCGGGCGCGGCACCACGCGCTCCTGCCGCTGCGGATCTTCCTCGGCGTCACCTTCGTCTACGCGGGTCTCGACAAGCTGACCGACAGCGGCTTCATGTCCGCCGAGGGCACCGGCTCGATCGGCGAGCTGATGAGCGCGGTGCGGGACTCCTCCGCGGTTCCCGCTCTCGTCGATCTCGCGCTGAGGAGTCCGGTGGGCTTCGGCTACGCCCTCGCGACCGGTGAACTCCTCGTCGGAGTCGCCACGCTCCTGGGGCTGTTCGCCAGGGTCGCCGCGCTCGGCGGCGCGCTGATCTCGCTCAGCCTGTGGCTGACCGTGAGCTGGCGGACCGAGCCCTACTACTACGGCAACGACCTCGTCTACCTCATGGCCTGGCTGCCGCTGGTACTGGCCGGTGCCGCCGCGTTCTCCGCGGACGCCTTCCTCGCCGCCCGGCGCCGGCGTACCCGGTAACTCACCCAGGTGACCGTCGCGGCCAGCCCCAGCCCGCCGAAGAGCAGCGAGAGGAAGAACGAGTACGGGGCGTGCCACTCGCCCGCCGCGTCCGCCGCGTAACCGGCGGCCAGGACGAGCATGACGACGCCCGCCACCGCGCGGCCCGGCCGGATCTCATGACGCAGCACGGATGACCTCCACCTGTCCGACGCCGACTTCCAGTGTGAGGCCGACCGTGCCGGCCGGCTCGGCCCCCCTGGGCGGCGCGATCGTCTGCTTCCTGCGCTGGTCCGGGCCCACGTCCACGTCCTCCGGTGCCAGGGCGGGCAGCTGGATGTCCCCGAGACCCGCCTTGGCGTCCAGCTTCACCGTCACCCCCCGCGGTACGACCACGACCACGCGGCCCACGCCCACCCCCACGGCCGTCACGGCGGTGTCGCCCGCGGGCACGAGGACCTCGGACAGGTCGAGCCGGGCGACGCCCGTGCCCAGTTCGTACCGGGGCTCGACCGCGGCGACGGAGGCCGGGGTCCACTCCTCGCGGATCCAGTCGGTGCCGATGTCCTCGGGCACGGCCGACGCCCCGGCCAGCAGCCCGGCCGTGAGGACCGCCAGGAAGAGCGTGCCGAAGCCGGTCCGGCCCAGGAACGAGCTGACCAGCAGTCCCAGCCCGAACACCGCGAGCGCGGCCGAGAGCCCGGCTTGCAGGCTCGTCCCGAGCGGGTGGTGGCCCCAGCTCAGGACCGTGCCCGCCACGCCCGCGACCAGCGCGAGGGTGAAGACCACGCCCCCGATCGAGCGCGGCCCCCGGGTCCCCGGCGGGCGGTGGGGGGCCCTGAACGGGGCGTCCACCGTGGCCGTACGCGCTCCCGGCGGCAGGGAGCCGGGCCCCGCGTCCTTGGGCCCCCACAGATAGCCGGGCCCGATCGGACCCGAAGTGCCGTCCTTGACGATCGGATCGCGCCACCAGGACGGGCTGCCCGGCGTCGGCGGAGCCTTCACCTCCGGCGGTGCGCCGTGCCCCGCCGCCCCCCGGCCTGGGCCGCCACCGTGTCGGGCGGGGCGTCGGGCAGGGCCGTCCTGCGGTGCTGCGCCCAGACCGTGGAGCCGATGACGGCGAGCGACAGCATCGCGGCGAAGGCCAGCATCCCCCCGTTGTGCAGCATGGAGAGGAACAGACCGCACCCCACCAGGGCGAGGACCAGCGCGATCAGTGAGGCGCCCTCGACCCGGCCCGACAGCAGTCTGCGTGCCTCGTTCTCCTCCTCGCCCTCCAGGGGGAGCAGCAGCCACGCGAAGCCGTAGAAGATCAGCCCGATCCCGCCGGTCACCGAGAGGACGCCGAGCACGATCCGGAAGATCACCGGGTCGACGTCGCAGTACCGGCCGAGGCCGCCGCAGACCCCTGCCACCACCTTCTGCCGCGAGCTGCGGTGCAGCTGCGGTTTCGGCTCGGGGGGCGGCGTGACACCGGGGGAGGCGTCCTGGGTAGCGGTCATGCCCCCATGGTGACGGTCCGTACGGCCGCGCGGCACCCGCACCGACCCTGGGAGGTCCCTGATATTGCCTCCCGGGGCCCCCTGCCGTGCTCCCGGACGGGCGTCAGGGTCGAGTGGGGGGCGGACCCTGATGCCGCCACCGGCGCGCACGTGTGACGATCGTCGTATGCCAGCCGCCACCCGAGCCGCAAGCTCCCTCGCCTCCGACCCGGAGGAGCCGCCCGTACGCAAGCTGTACCGCACCGCCGACGGACGGCTGCTCGGCGGCGTGGCGCGCGGGCTGGCCGGGCATCTCGGGCTGCCGGTCGCATGGGTGCGGTTCCTCTTCCTGGGGCTGTTCCTCGCGGACGGCCTGGGTGCCCTGCTGTACGCCGTGTTCTGGATCGTCGTGCCGCTCGGCGTCGGCGGGGTGGACGCGCCGCGTTCCGTCTTCGAGACCGCGCCGGACGGCAGGCGCAGGCTGCGCAAGCCGGACAGAGGGCAGTTCTTCGCACTCGTCGCGCTGCTCGTCGGCGCCGTGATCTTCGTCGCCAACGTCGACATGGGCAGCGAGGCCGACCGCTACATCTGGCCGACGCTCCTGATCGGCGCCGGCTCCGTCCTGGTCTGGCGCCAGGCCGACAACGCGCGCCGGGCCCGCTGGATGGAGGTCGGCCGCCACCGCCGGGTGCTGCAACTGGCCCGCGGCCTCGCCGGGGTCGCCCTCGTCGGCCTGGGCCTCACCGTCTTCATCGTGGTCCGTGGCTCGGCCGCGCAGCTGGGCAACGTCCTGACCGCCGCCATCGCCGTGCTCACCGGCATCGCCCTGCTGGCCGGTCCGTATCTCGTACGGATGACCCAGGACCTCTCCGAGGAGCGGCTCATGCGTATCCGCGCCCAGGAGCGGGCCGAGGTCGCGGCGCACGTGCACGACTCCGTCCTGCACACCCTCACCCTGATCCAGCGCAACGCGGACGACGGCGGCGAGGTCCGCAGGCTGGCCCGCGCCCAGGAGCGTGAGCTGCGCAACTGGCTGTACGACCCGGAGGGCACGGGCAAGGACGCGGACGACGAACCGTCGAGCCTCGCCGAAGCGGTCAAGCGTGCCGCCGCCGAGGTCGAGGACAAGCACGGCGTCCCCCTGGAGGTCGTCGTGGTCGGCGACTGCCCCCTGGATGAGAAGCTGACCGCTCAGATGCAGGCCGCGCGCGAGGCGATGGTCAACGCCGCCAAGTACGGTGGCGAGGGCGGGGCCGTCCAGGTGTACGCGGAGGTCGAGGGTCGTACCGTCTTCGTCTCCGTGAAGGACCGGGGCCCGGGGTTCGACCTGGACTCGGTCCCCGGCGACAGGATGGGCGTACGAGAATCAGTCATCGGCCGGATGCAGCGCAACGGCGGTACGGCCCGGCTGCGTTCGGTGCCCGGTGGGGGCACGGAAGTCGAGCTGGAGATGGAGAGGACGGGCGAATGACCGAGAACACCGAAGCGACCGGGGGCCCGGAGCGGCGGGTACGGGTCGTGCTCGTCGACGACCACCGGATGTTCCGTACCGGGGTCCAGGCCGAGATCGGCCGCACCGAGGAGACCGGGGTCGAGGTCGTCGGCGAGGCCGCCGACGTCGACCAGGCCGTCACGGTCATCACCGCGACCCGCCCCGAGGTCGTCCTGCTCGACGTCCATCTGCCGGGCGGCGGCGGCGTGGAGGTACTGCGGCGCTGTGCCCCGATGATGGGCGCGGCCGAGAACCCGGTGCGCTTCCTCGCGCTGTCCGTCTCGGACGCCGCGGAGGACGTCATCGGTGTCATCCGGGGCGGCGCCCGTGGCTACGTCACCAAGACGATCACAGGGGCCGACCTGGTCGACTCGGTCTTCCGGGTGCAGGACGGCGACGCGGTGTTCTCACCCCGCCTCGCGGGCTTCGTGCTGGACGCCTTCGCCTCGACCGACGCGCCGCCGGTCGACGAGGACCTGGACCGGCTGACGCAGCGCGAGCGCGAGGTGCTGCGGCTGATCGCCCGCGGATACGCGTACAAGGAGATCGCCAAGCAGCTCTTCATCTCGGTGAAGACGGTCGAGTCGCACGTCTCGGCGGTGCTCAGGAAGCTCCAGCTCTCCAACCGGCACGAGCTGACCCGGTGGGCGACGGCGCGCAGGCTGGTCTGATCCGCCCGGGCGCTCAGGCCACCCTGGTCGCTCCGGCGAAGGGCATCTGGTCGATCGGCGCGACGCGGACGGGGGCGCCGGGGCGCGGCGCGTGGATCATCTGGCCGCCGCCGATGTAGAGCCCGACATGGCTGAGGCCCGAGTAGAAGAACACGAGGTCGCCGGGGCGAGTTCGGAGCGCGGGACCCGCTGTCCCGCGTTGATCTGGGTGTACGTGGTGCGGGGCAGGGAGACGCCCGCGGAGCGCCAGGCGGCCTGGGTGAGGCCGGAGCAGTCGAAGGAGGAGGGGCCGGTGGCGCCCCAGACGTACGGCTTGCCGATCGCCCCGTACGCGAAGGCGACGGCCTGCGCGGCACGGGTTCCGGTGGCGCCGACCGCTCCGCGCGGGGCGCCCCGGTCGGCTCGCACGGCGCTGCCGTGCCCCGCGTCGGCCGCGCGTTCGTAGTCGGCGCGCTGGGCCTCGGTCAGGGTCCCGAGCAGGCGTCTGGCGTCGGCCAGCTTGGCGCGGACCGTCTCCTTGTGTCTCGTCAGCTCGGCCCGGCGCGCGGTGAGCGCCGCGAGTTCGCCCTCGGCCCGGGCGCGGAGCTGGGCGACGCCGGTGACCTGCCGGCGGATGCCGCTGAGCAGACCGGCCTGGCGGTCACCGGCCCGGTCCAGGTACGAGGCGCGTCGCAGGTACTCGTCGGGGTCCGAGGAGAGCGCCAGCTGCACGGCGGGGTCGATACCGCCGGAGCGGTACTGCGCGGTGGCCAGGGAACCGATGGCCTCGCGTGCGGTGTTGAGGCGCTCGGTCCTGCGGGCGGCCTCGTCGCGCAGCGCGTCCACGGATCTGGTGGCGGCGGTCACCTTCTCCTTGGTGCCGTTGTAGCGCTCGGTGGCGACCTCGGCCTCGTGGTGGAGCCGGTCGATCTTGGCTCTGACCTGGGCCGGGGTGAGCTGTGGTTCGGCGTGCGCGGCCCCGTCGAAGGCGGTGGCGGCCGCGGCCCCCGCGAGGGCCAGGGTCGCGGCGGTGCGGGCGGCGGGCCCGGTGAACGGGCGCGGTCCGGCTTTCCGGTGCGCGGCTTTCCGGTGTGCTGCTTTCCGGTGTGCTGCCACGGGGGGTGCGTCCTTCCTGTTCGGCTGCCCGTACGGAGTGACCGGCGGGCCGGGGAGATGTCCGTGTGCCGGCCGGTGCGTACGGGGCGGCGGGGAAACGGTCATCTGGGAGGGACGCTAATCCCAGGACACGGGAAAGGGCCGACTTGACAGCTATTGCCTTGATGTGACGTTTCGCTATCTTTCCGTGATCGGAAAAATGCCATCAGATTCAGGCATTTAGTACAGGCGCGAGCGAAGTCACCACTGAGCGCTACCTGACCGGCCAGAGGTGATAAGAGCCTGGGACACGGGCCCCTGGCCCACCATGCCCGCAGGCGCCCGAGGGCCGCCGTCTCGCTTACGGCGGGTGGCCGGGGGTCTCCCTGCGCGCACGTCCGGCGGCCGTCCTGCGCAATGCGGCCCCGAGGTGTCAGTGGGGCCGCCTAGACTCCTGTAGCGATGAGCAGCCTCTTTGACGACAGCTTCCTGACCGGCCTCCAGAACTCGGAGGAAGGGCCCCCGCCGCCTCCCGAGGACCACGCACCCGACGCGGTGCCGGAGGGTCTCTTCGAGGGCGTCTTCGACGCGCCCCCGCCGCCCCGCGAGGGGTACTACCGGGACGGGGCGCCCCGCCCCGTCATCGACGCCGCCGCGCTGCTCGACGGGCTGAACACCGAGCAGCGCGCCGCCGTGGTGCACGCCGGCTCGCCGCTGCTCATCGTCGCCGGTGCCGGCTCGGGCAAGACCCGGGTGCTCACCCACCGGATCGCCCACCTGCTGGCCGAGCGCGGGGTGCACCCCGGCCAGATCCTCGCGATCACCTTCACCAACAAGGCCGCGGGCGAGATGAAGGAGCGGGTCGAGCAGCTCGTCGGACCGCGCGCCAACGCCATGTGGGTCATGACCTTCCACAGCGCGTGCGTACGCATCCTGCGCCGCGAGTCCAAGCGGCTCGGCTTCACCTCGTCGTTCTCGATCTACGACGCCGCGGACTCCAAGCGGCTGATGGCCCTGGTCTGCCGCGACCTGGACCTCGACCCGAAGCGCTACCCGCCGAAGTCGTTCACGGCCAAGGTCTCGAACCTGAAGAACGAGCTGATCGACGAGGACACCTTCGCCGGACAGGCCACGGACGGCTTCGAGAAGACCCTGGCCCAGGCGTACGCGCTCTACCAGGCGCGGCTGCGCGAGGCCAACGCCCTGGACTTCGACGACATCATCATGACGACGGTGCACCTGCTCCAGGCGTTCCCCGACGTCGCCGAGCACTACCGCCGCCGCTTCCGGCACGTCCTGGTCGACGAGTACCAGGACACCAACCACGCGCAGTACACGCTCGTACGCGAGCTGGTCGGCCCGGCCGGTGAGGCCGAGGCCCCCGCCGAGCTCTGTGTCGTCGGTGACGCGGACCAGTCGATCTACGCCTTCCGGGGCGCGACCATCCGCAACATCCTCCAGTTCGAGGAGGACTACCCGCAGGCCACCACCATCATGCTGGAGCAGAACTACCGCTCCACGCAGACGATCCTCTCCGCGGCCAACGCGGTCATCGAGCGCAACGAGAGCCGCCGCCCCAAGAACCTCTGGACCAACGCCGGCACCGGCGCGCGGATCACGGGGTACGTCGCGGACACCGAGCACGACGAGGCGCAGTTCATCGCCGACGAGATCGACCGGCTCACCGACGCGGGCGACGCCAAGGCGGGCGATGTCGCCGTCTTCTACCGTACGAACGCGCAGTCGCGTGTCTTCGAGGAAATCTTCATCCGGGTCGGCCTGCCCTACAAGGTCGTCGGCGGTGTGCGCTTCTACGAGCGCAAGGAGGTCCGCGACGTCCTGGCCTATCTCCGGGTCCTCGCCAACCCCGAGGACACCGTCCCGCTGCGCCGCATCCTGAACGTGCCCAAGCGCGGCATCGGCGACCGCGCCGAGGCCATGATCGACGCCCTGTCGATGCGGGAGAAGATCTCCTTCCCCCAGGCACTGCGCCGCGTCGACGAGGCGTACGGCATGGCGGCCCGCTCGGCCAACGCCGTGAAGCGCTTCAACACGCTGATGGAGGAACTGCGCACGATCGTCGAGTCCGGGGCCGGCCCCGCGGTCGTCCTGGAGGCGGTCCTGGAGCGCACCGGCTATCTCGCCGAGCTCCAGGCGTCGACCGACCCGCAGGACGAGACCCGCGTCGAGAACCTCCAGGAGCTGGCTGCCGTCGCGCTCGAGTTCGAGCAGGAGCGTGCGGAGGAGGAGGGCTCGGGCACGCTCGCCGAGTTCCTGGAGAAAGTGGCGCTCGTCGCCGACTCCGACCAGATCCCCGACGAGGACGAGGACGGCTCCGGTGTCATCACGCTGATGACGCTGCACACGGCCAAGGGGCTGGAGTTCCCGGTCGTCTTCCTGACCGGGATGGAGGACGGCGTCTTTCCGCACATGCGGGCGCTCGGGCAGGCGAAGGAGCTGGAGGAGGAGCGGCGGCTCGCCTATGTGGGCATCACCCGGGCCCGTGAGCGGCTGTATCTGACCCGGGCGGCGATGCGCAGTGCGTGGGGGCAGCCCTCCTACAACCCGCCCTCGCGGTTCCTGGAGGAGATCCCGGACCACCATCTGGAATGGAAGCGCAGGGGGCCGATGGCCGCTCCGGCCGGGCCCACGTCGGGGATCACGTCCTCGCTGTCGTCCTCACGCTCCAGGACGGGGCCCTCGGGCTTCGCCACCCGGCGCACGGCGGACAAGCCGGTGGTCACCCTGGTGGTGGGGGACCGGGTCACGCACGACCAGTTCGGTCTCGGCACGGTGACGGCGGTCGAGGGCTTCGGGGACCAGGCGAAGGCCACGGTCGACTTCGGGGACGAGCGGCCGAAGAAGCTGCTGCTGCGGTACGCGCCGGTCGAGAAGCTGTAGTTCACGGCCCCGCTGCCGGTGGTGATACCGGCGGTGGCGGGGCCGTGGCGGTGGTGCTGGTGTGGCGGCGGTGCTCAGTTCGGGTTGAGACCGTGGCTGCGGAACCAGGGCATCGGGTCGATCGCCGCTCCGCCACCGGGCCGGACCTCGAAGTGGAGGTGGGGGCCGGTGGAGTTGCCGGAATCCCCGGCGTACCCGATGGTGTCGCCCGCCTGGACCGAGCCCGAGCGGACACGGCTGCTGCTGAGGTGGCAGTACCAGGTCTCGGTGCCGTCCGGCGCCGTCACGATGGCCATGTTCCCGTAGGCGCTGTTGAACTGGGTGCGTACGGTGCCGTCCGTCGCGGCCATCACCGGAGCGCCGTACCCGACGGGGAAGTCGACCCCCGTGTGCACGGACATCCAGTTGACGCCCGCCTGGCCGTAGTACGCGCTGAGACCGTGCTGCGAGACGGGCAGGGAGAACTTGGGGCGCAGAGCCTCGCGGCGGGCGGCTTCCTGCTCGCGCTTCTTCTTCTCGGCGGCCTGCCGCTCCCGCAGGTCGATGCGCTCCTGGGTGCGGCTGGCGCGGTCGGCGAAGTCGTCGGCGTCGGCGCTGAGTGCGGCGAGCTGGGTGTCCAGCGCGTTGTTGGCGGCGATCGGCTCCACGGTGGCCGGGTCGGCCGCCGCCATCGTGGCGGTGGCGTCCTTCTTCTCCTCGCCGCCGGCGACACCGCTGACCGAGGCGGCGGCGATGCCCGCGACGCTCATGACGCAGGCCGAGGGGACGGCGACGGTGAGGAACGCGGAGCGCTTGGCGGGGGTGCGGCGCCGGCCGCGGCTTCCGGTGCCGGAGCCGCGGGACGAGCGGCCGGCCGCTCGGGGGGCGCCGACGGGGTGCGAGGCGGTGGTCACGAGTTCGGGTTCGTCGATCTCCCCGCTTCCGGCCTCGCTCTCATGAGTCCCGGCCGCGCTGTCGGTCTCGTGCGTTCCGAGGCGGTCGTGCGTCTCGGTGCCGGGAGCGGCGCTCCACTCGTAGGGGAACTGCTGCTCGACCGGCTGCTGTTCGTATGACGCGTACGACATCTGTTCGGGCTCGTACGACGACTCCTCGGGCGTGGCGCCGGTGTTCCACGCGGTGGCGTCGTAGGCGCCGGTGTCGGGAGCCGCCTCGGTTGGCATCACGAAAAGGTCGGCGGCGTACGTGCCGGTCGTACCGGTCCCGTAACCCGTGTCGCCGTACGTGCCGGCCGGGAAGGTACCGGTGTCGGTCGTCGCCCACTGCTCGGCCTGCCCGGGCTGGACCCAGCCGGAGGTGTCCCACTGCCCGTACGCGGCGGTCTGCTGCGTGCCCGTGTCCCACGGGGCGGAGTCGTAACCGGCGCTGTGGCTCTGCCCGGCGGCCTGGTAGCCGCTGTCGTAGGCGTAAGGGGCGTCCTGGGCGGTCTCGTAACCGCTGCCGTAGCCGCTGCCGTGGGGGGAACCGTCGGCGTGCTGTCCGTCGTGTTGAGGGTCGTGCTGTCCGTCGTGGTGACCGGGGAGAGCACCGAAGAGCGGATCGGTGTCGAAGCTGCCGGGGGGGTGGTTGTCGTAGTCGACGTACCCGGCGTGGGGGTGCTGGTCGTTCACCAACTTCTCTCTCGCCTCGGCAGCAGGACCTGTTCCGGTGTCCGTGGGGGACTCCAGGGGAAAGCAGTGGCCGCGACTGTACCCGGCGGTACGTGACGACGACAATCTTCGACCGCTTCCGGCCGTTCGGGAAACGGGCAATCGGCCGCCTTTCGGAGGACAGAAGGCCCAGCCTTGGCCCTATGTTCGAAATGCGTTCTATTCGGTGGTGTGGGTCGGTCCCGCCTTGTCCGGCTCCGGCGTGTCATGTGCGCCCTGTTCAGGCCACCGAAACGGTCCCCGAGCCGCTGGTGCCGCCGGATTCCGGGGACTCCAGGGCCTCCCGGACACCGTTCGCGACCGCAGGATGCACGGGCAGGGCGAGATGGCCGATTCCGGTGAGGCGCACGTTCACCACGTCCAGGTCCGGGTGGTCCATGCGGGCCGTCTCCACCGGGACCATCACCCGGTCCAACTCGCTCCAGAAGTTGACGAACCTGGTCCGGCAGCCGGGTGCGGGCCTGCGGAGTTCCGCGATGAGGTCCGAGCCGCCGCGCATCTGCCGCACGATGGGATGGGCGCTCGCCCGAGGCGCGACCGAGGTACCGCCGTGCGGGGTGCCGAGCGTGACCAGGATGCGCACCCGCTGGTCGCCGCCGAGCCGCTGCACGTAGTAGCGGGCGATCAGCCCGCCGAGACTGTGTCCGACGATGTCGACCTCACGGTGCCCCGTGCGGACGCAGATCTCCTCGACATGCCGGCCGAGCAGCTCCGCCGCCGTACGGATGTCGCAGGTCAGCGGCGAGTAGTTGAGGGACTCCAGATGGCGCCAGCCGTGCCGGGCGAGCGAGCGTCGCAGCAGGACGAAGACCGAGCGGTTGTCGATGAACCCGTGCAGCAGGACGACGGGCGGGCGGACGGTGGCGCCATCGGCGAGCCGGGCGGCGGGCCCGGCCGGCCCGGTCCCCGGCTGCCCCGGGCCGGCCGGTACGGGCGTCGCGGCCCGGCGCTCCGGTGTGATGCCGGAGGGGTGGATGAGGATGTGCCCGGCGAGGATCGCGAGCTCCAGCACGGTGGCTCTGACCAGGGCGGATGACAGCCGGGCGGGGAGCGTGCACGGTGTGCGCAGCAGTGGGGAAAGGAAGGACAGGACCTTCATGGCCGACCTCCTGCACCGGCACACGGGGAGCGGCTCCGGTCCCGTATGCCCTCGTGGGCGTCGGTGCGGGGCGGCGACGGGCGATCGGCCGTCGGCCGTGGTGCCGTACCACCGTGCCGTGCGGCTGGCGGCGCGGTGGTACGGCGACCTCGCAGCGGCTCCCTCTGTGTCGTACCCGGGCGGCAGATGGACCACATGGACCGGGAACGACGTCCGGTGCACATGTCCCAGGTGTGATTTCCCCCTCCCCGGTCACCGCGAAACAGCGGCTTGCGGGATGCTGTGGATAACGTTCGTTCACATCCCCGGCCCTTCAGGCGCGCGGGAGATCATGTGGAGGCAGTGATGGGTGTGACCGGTCCGATCCGTGTGGTGGTGGCCAAGCCGGGACTCGACGGCCACGACCGTGGAGCCAAGGTGATCGCGCGGGCGCTGCGGGACGCCGGTATGGAGGTCATCTATACCGGTCTCCACCAGACGCCCGAACAGATCGTCGACACCGCGATCCAGGAGGATGCCGACGCGATCGGCCTCTCGATCCTCTCCGGTGCGCACAACACGCTCTTCGCCAAGGTGATCGAGCTGCTCAAGGAGCGCGAGGCCGAGGACATCAAGGTGTTCGGCGGCGGCATCATCCCGGAGGCCGACATCGCACCGCTGAAGGACCAGGGCGTCGCCGAGATCTTCACCCCCGGTGCGACGACGACGTCGATCGTCGACTGGGTGAACGCCAATGTCCGCCAGTCGGCAGGCGCCTGACCGGCCGGCCTGACCGATCGGCCTGACCGGCCGCGCACGACCGACGGGCCGGAAGGGCCCGTCGGCCGCGCGGGCCGCCGGCCGGTCGTGCGTCACGGCGCCCCGGGGGTCAGCTCCCTCTCCATGGCCGACCGCAGGCGCAACGTGGAGACCAGACGCTGGAACGCCTCCGACCAGTAGCCCCCCGCACCGGGTGCGGCGCCCTCCGGCTCGTCGGGGGTGGCGGTGAGGACTTCGAGCCGGTCCGCCTCGGCCGGGTCCAGGCAGCGCTCCGCGAGGCCCATGACCCCGCTGAAGCTCCACGGGTAGCTCCCGGCGTCCCGGGCTATGTCCAGGGCGTCGACCACCGAGCGCCCGAGCGGCTCCGCCCAGGGCACCGCACACACACCGAGCAGCTGGAACGCCTCCGACAGCCCGTGCGCGGCGATGAAGTCGGCCACCCACACGGCCCGTTCCGCACCGGGCAAGGTGGCGAGGAGTTTCGCCCGCTCGGCGAGCGAGGCCGTCCCGGGCCCGTTCGCCGGGGGTGTCGAGGGGGTGCCGAGCAGTGCGCGGGCCCACTCCGGGTCCCGTTGCCGTACGGCGGCACGGCACCAGGCCGCGTGCAGTTCCTCGGTCCAGCCGTCGGCGACGGGCAGTCCGACGATCTCCTGCGCGGAGCGTCCGCCGAACCGGTCCCGCCAGATGGCCAGCGGGGTGGCCTCCACCAACTGGCCGAGCCACCACGACCGTTCGCCCCGCCCCGCCGGAGGCACGGGCACGATGCCGTCCCGCTGCATCGACGCGTCGCATTCGTGCGGGGCCTCCACGGCGATGGACGCGGCGCCGCCCGTGCGGTCGGGGTTCACACAGGACACGGCGCGCGCGGCCATGCGCTCGGCGAGGGCCGAACCCGGCAGCGCGGACAGCAGCTCGGCCGCGGTCGCCCGGACATTGCGGCTGCGGTCGGTCAGGGCCTCCTCCAGAAAGCCCTCGTCGGCGCCGGAGAGGCCGGTCCGCAGCGAGTCGACGAACATCAGCCGGTCCTCCGCGCGCTCCGTGGACCACGTGGTGGAGAGCAGGGCGAGCGCGGCGGCGGGCTCCCGCCGCCGTACCGCCACGAGGAGCGCGACCCGTTCGGCGAACAGGCCCTCCTCCCACAGGCGCCGCGCCGCGTCCGGGTCCGTCGTATCGGACGGGAGCGAGCCGCCCGGAGCGCCGCGGAGCGCGAACTTCCACTCCGGGTTCATCGCGGCCAGCCACAGCCCGCGCGGTCCCGCGAAGCCCAGGACGTGCGCCCGCAGGTCGGTGCGCGCCCGCGCCGCGTCCAGCAGGGCGGGCAGGAGGACCGAGGGTGCCCGGAAGCCGTGCCGGTTGGCCGAGGCGAGCCACTGCGGAAGCAGCTCCGTGAGGTCGGGAGCCGTGCCGCGCCGCCCGCTGCCCCCGGACGGTGCCGAGCGGTCGGCGAGCAGATGGCCGAGTCTGTGCCGGGCGGCGGCGGGGAGCGGCGGGCGCGGGTCGGCGGGCGCGCGTTCCGGCCGTTCGGCCGCCTCGGCGGGCAGCAGCCCGGCTCGGTGGCGCACGGTACGAAGCGCCGCCTCGTCCAGCAGGGCGACCGGTCCCTCGCGGCCCCCGGGCCCGGGGGCCGGTGGTCTGCGGTCGGTGCCGAGCAGCGCCGAGGTGACGAGCTCCTCCCACGGGGTCGTCGTGGTCGTGCGCTGCACGGCCGTCCCGGTGGTGGTGCCGGTGGGCGTACGGGGTGAGGTCATCGGTCCCGTCCTGGGTCGGGGAGTGTCGAGGGGGCTAGCGGAGCGGCGGAGCCGGATATCCGGCTCCCGGGTGCAGAGAATTCCGGGGTGCCGGGGTGCCGGGGTGGCAGGGGTTGCAGGGGTGCGGGCGGCGCAGGGTCCCGGGGCCGCCCGCGTCACACGAGCGGGACGGGCCGCCCGTCATGGTCGTCGTCCTCGCCCGTGGCCCAGGCGGCGAGCGGGTCGAAGCCGCGGTGTCCGCAGGTGCCGAACACCGTGACGGGTCCGCCGCCCGACAGGGCGACGAGCTTCCACAGCCCCGGCCCGGACAGCGAGGACGGTGCGAGGGGAAGGGCCGAAGTGCCATCCGCGTCGGTCAGTTGCCAACCGCCGCTGGACGGCGTGGGTATGACATCGCGCAGCGTCACCGGCCAGGAATCGAGCCAGGGGTCCTCGCACAGCGCGTGCCCGTAGGCCGCGAGCGCTGCCCGGGTCGGCCCCCCGGCAGGCGGCGTACCCGGTGTGGCGGGCGGATCGAACTGCCGCCCCAGCTCGGCCCGGGGCTGCCCACCGCCCGGAAACGGCGTGAGCTCGGCGTCGACCGTCAGGCCCACCGGCATCGCCTGGCCCGGGGAGCGCCCTGCCGCTCCGAAGGAGAGCAGCAGCGCGGTGCGCCCCGACTCCTTTCCGTACAGCCAGATGCGGCGGGTGACGATCTTGCCGTCCGGTGTGTCGTACTGGGCGAGGACCAGCCAGTGGTCACGGACGGGCGCTCCGTCGGCTGCGGCGGTCAGCCCCACCCGCGTACGGACGGTCGCGGCCAGCGGGTCGGGGAGCCGGTCGACGCCCAGCCAGGCGGTGTCCAGCAGGTGGAGCAGCGCGCACTCCTCCAGCAGTCGCGCCGGCCAGCCGGGCCCGGAGGCGGGTATCGCGCCCAACTCCCGCACGCGGGCGGCCAGTCCCGGGGCCTGGGCGTCGACCATGCGGGCCGCCGTCTCCTCCCACAGCCCGTACCCCGCCTGATCGGCCGAGGCGAGACCGCCGCGCAGCAGATCCGCGAGGCGCTGCTCCAACTCCCGGGCGCCCCCGGTGATCCGCGCCGCCCGGCGCTCGGCACGCCGCCTCGCCGCCTCCGGGTCGGCCGGGCCGGGAGCCGCGTCGGCGCCGGGCTGCTCCACCGCGCGCCTGCGGCGGCCCTCCAGCCACTCCCGCGCCCAGTCCGGCGCCTCGCCCGGCGGGACGGCCGCGTCGTCGGACGCCTGGAGCAGCAGCAGCCCCAGCGCGTGCTTGCACGGGAACTTACGGCTCGGGCAACTGCACCGGTAGGCGGGCCCCGCCGTGTCGATCACCGTCCGGTACGGCTTGCTGCCACTGCCCTTGCACAGCCCCCACACCTCGCCTGCCGGGCCGTGGCCCGCCCCGGACCACGGCCCGGCCGAGGCGAGTCTGGCCCCCGCCTTGCGTGATGCCTCGTCAGGAGCCAGGGCCTGTACCTGCTCCACCGTCCAGCGCGCCACCGGACCAGCGGTGCGCGAGGGTTCTCCCCCGTGAGATAGCAGCATGGGAACGACGGTAGGGCGCACCACTGACAATCGCGTCTGACCTGCGGTGGAACCCGATTGTCAGTGGCATGGTGCACGGTGGGAACCACACCGGGCCGAACGATCTGGAGGGGGATCCATGACCGTGTCCGCAACCACCGCCACCGTCGCGAGCGAGGCTCTGCGACCGCATGCCGAGGACGCTTTCGCCGACGAGCTGAAGGCGCTCGCCGCCGCCGACGACCGGCCGAGGCCGGTCCGTTGGAAGCTCTCACCCTGGGCCGTGTCGACCTATCTGCTCGGCGGCACGCTCCCCGACGGGACGGTGATCACCCCGAAGTACGTGGGACCGCGCCGCCTCGTCGAGGTAGCCGTCACGACGCTCGCCACCGATCGGGCCCTGCTGCTCCTCGGTGTGCCGGGCACCGCCAAGACCTGGGTGTCCGAGCATCTCGCCGCCGCCGTGAGCGGCGATTCGACCCTGCTCGTCCAGGGCACGGCGGGCACGCCGGAGGAGGCCGTCCGCTACGGGTGGAACTACGCGCGGCTGCTGGCCCACGGGCCCAGCCGGGACGCGCTGGTCCCCAGCCCCGTCATGCGGGCCATGTCCGAAGGCATGACCGCCCGGGTCGAGGAACTGACCCGCATCCCCGCCGACGTGCAGGACGCGCTCATCACGATCCTGTCGGAGAAGACGCTCCCCATACCGGAGCTGGGACAGGAGGTCCAGGCCGTCCGCGGTTTCAACCTCATCGCCACGGCCAACGACCGCGACCGAGGGGTCAACGAACTCTCCAGCGCGCTGCGGCGCCGCTTCAACACCGTCGTCCTGCCGCTCCCGGCCACTCCTGACGACGAGGTGGACATCGTGTCCCGCCGCGTCGACCAGATCGGCAGCTCCCTCGACCTGCCGGCCGCCCCGGACGGGCTGGCCGAGATCCGCCGCGTGGTCACCGTCTTCCGGGAGCTGCGCAACGGTGTCACCACCGACGGCCGCACCAAGCTCAAGTCGCCCTCGGGGACGCTGTCCACGGCAGAGGCCATCTCCGTCGTCACCAACGGGCTGGCGCTCGCCGCCCACTTCGGCGACGGCATCCTGCGTCCGGGCGACGTGGCGGCGGGCATCCTGGGCGCGGTGGTCCGCGACCCGGCAGCCGACCGGGTGGTGTGGCAGGAGTACCTGGAGACGGTCGTCCGGGAGCGGGACGGCTGGAAGGACTTCTACCGTGCCTGCCGTGAGGTCTCCGCATGACGGGGGCCACCGCCTCGGCGGGGCCGCTGCTGCTGGGGGTGCGTCACCACGGCCCCGGCTCCGCCCGCGCGGTCCTGGCCGCACTGGAGGCCGCGCGGCCGCGGGTCGTCCTCATCGAAGGCCCGCCCGAGGGCGACGCGTTGCTGCCGCTCGCCGCCGACGAGCGGATGAAGCCGCCCGTCGCGCTGCTCGCCCACGCGGTGGACGATCCGGGGCGGGCCGCGTTCTGGCCGATGGCCGCGTTCTCGCCCGAATGGGTCGCGATCCGCTGGGCGCTCGCACACGAGGTACCCGCGCGCTTCATCGACCTCCCCGCCACCCACTCCCTGGCGCTCACCGAGCCCGGGACCGACGAGCCGCCGGGTTCGCCCGCCGTCGACCCGATCGGTGTACTGGCCGGGACCGCCGGATACGACGACCCCGAGCGCTGGTGGGAAGACGTCGTGGAGCACCGGGCCCCGGAGGGCGGCGGTGCGGCCGGCCCGCTGGCCGCGTTCGCCGCGCTCGCCGAGGCCATGACCGCCCTGCGTGAGGCGTACGGGGACGGCGGCCACCCCAGGGACGCCGTCCGCGAGGCGTACATGCGTATCCAACTGCGGACCGCGCGGAAGGAGTTCGGCGACGACATCGCCGTCGTGTGCGGCGCCTGGCACGTCCCCGCACTCGCCGCGAGGACCACGCTCGCCGCCGACAGGGCACTCCTCAAGGGGGTCCCGAAGGTCAGAACGGAACTGACCTGGGTGCCCTGGACCCACCGCAGGCTCGCCCGGCACAGCGGGTACGGCGCGGGGATCGACTCACCCGGCTGGTACGGGCACCTCTTCGACGCCCCCGACCGGCCGGTCGAGAGGTGGATGACGAAGGTCGCCGGACTCCTGCGCGACGAGGACCGGTTCATCTCCTCCGCCCACGTCATCGAGGCCGTCCGGCTCGCCGGAGGTCTGGCGGCCGTGCGGGGCCGCCCGCTCCCCGGCCTGACCGAGACGACCGACGCGATCCGGGCCGTGATGTGCGAGGGCTCCGATGTGCCCCTGGCCCTCGTGCACGACAGGCTCGTCGTCGGCGAGACGCTCGGAGAGGTACCGGACAGCGCCCCGGCCGTCCCGCTGCAACGCGATCTGAACCGGCAGCAGCGGACCCTCCGGCTGAAGCCGGAGGCGTCCGAGCGCGAGGTGGAGCTCGACCTCCGCAAGGAGACCGACGCGGCCCGCAGCAGGCTCCTGCACCGGCTCCGCCTCCTCGGCATCGGCTGGGGCGACCGTGCCGCGGGCCGGGGGAGCACCGGCACCTTCCGGGAGACCTGGCGGCTGCGCTGGGAGCCGGAACTGCACGTACGGGTCGCGGAGGCGGGGGTCTGGGGAACCACCGTGCTCTCCGCCGCGACTGCGAAGGCCGAAGCGGAAGCAGTCTCGGCCACCGGACTCGCGGAGGTCACCGCGCTCGCGGAGCGCTGCCTCCTCGCCGAACTGGCCGACGCGCTCCCCGTCGTCATGAAGGCCCTCGCCGACCGGGCGGCCCTGGACGCCGACGTCAGCCACCTGGCCGAGGCGCTGCCGGCCCTCGCCCGCTCCCTGCGGTACGGGGACGTACGGGCCACGGACACGGCCTCGCTCGGAGCGGTCGCCGCGGGGCTCGCCGAGCGGATCTGTGTCGGCCTGCCCCCGGCCTGCACGGGTCTGGACAGCGACGGGGCCGAGGAGCTGCGCCTTCGCATCGACGGCGTGCACACCGCGGTCGGGCTGCTCTCCGGAGCCGTGCCGGCGGACGGACTGCGCGAGCGCTGGGCGGCCGTGCTGGGCAGACTGGCCGCCAGGGACACCGTCGCCGGCGTCATCCGGGGCCGCGCCACCCGGCTCCTGCTCGACGAAGGACAGCTCACCCAGGACGAGGCGGCGCGGCTCATGGGCCTCGCGCTCTCACCCGGCACGGCTCCCACCGACGCCGCGGCGTGGATCGAGGGCTTCGTCGGCGGAGCGGCCGGCGGCGGCATGCTGCTCGTCCACGACGAGCGGCTGCTGGGTCTGATCGACGCCTGGCTGACCGGCGTGCGCGCGTCGGCCTTCACGGATGTGCTGCCCCTGCTGCGGCGCACCTTCTCGGCCTACGAACCGGGGGTCCGGCGCACCCTGGGCGAGCTCGTGCGCCGGGGCCCGGACCCCGGGGGACCGCACCGGGGTACCGGGGAGGCGTCCCCGTCCGGCTTCGGACCGGGACGTGACGAGCCGAGGGCGGACGCGGTGGTGCCGGTGCTCCGCCTCCTGCTCGGTCTCGACCCCGCGCCCGAGCCCGCCCCACACGACCACACCGACCGACCGCTGGGGGCGACGGCATGACGACCCGCACCACGACCACGAGCGAACCGCAGAGGCCGCAGGAGGAGCCGCCCACCGGGACGTCCGCCCAGGACGAACGGCTGCGGCGCTGGCGGATGGTCCTCGGGGCCGACAGCGCCGAGAGCACGGGCCGCGCCCTCACGGGCCGTGACGCCGCGATGGACGGCGCCCTCGCCGCGCTGTACGGCGGGGCAGGCCCACCGGCCGGAAGGGCTCGGAGCGCTCGGCAGGACTCGGCGCGTCCGCTCCGTCCGTGGCCCGCTGGCTCGGCGACATCCGTACGTACTTCCCCAGTTCCGTCGTCCAGGTCATGCAGCGTGACGCGATCGACCGGCTCGGCCTCTCGGCGCTGCTGCTCGAACCGGAGATGCTGGAGGCCGTCGAGGCGGACGTCCATCTGGTCGGCACCCTGCTCTCGCTCAACAAGGCCATGCCCGAGACGACGAAGGAGACCGCACGAGCCGTCGTGCGCAAGGTCGTCGAGGACCTGGAGGCGCGGATCTCCACCCGCACCAAGGCGACTCTGACCGGAGCGCTGGACCGCTCGGCGAGGATCAGCCGACCACGCCACCGGGACATCGACTGGGACCGGACCATCCGGGCCAACCTCAAGCACTACCTGCCCATCCCGGGGAAGGACGGCGCCGGCACGGTCATACCCGAACGGCTCATCGGGTACGGGCGCGCGTCCCGTGCCGTGAAGAAGGACGTCATCCTCTGCATAGACCAGTCGGGCTCCATGGCGGCGTCCGTCGTCTACGCGTCGGTGTTCGGGGCGGTGCTGGCCTCCATGCGCACCCTCGACACCCGGCTCGTCGTCTTCGACACCGCCGTCGTCGACCTCACCGACCAGCTGGACGACCCGGTCGACGTCCTCTTCGGCACCCAGCTCGGCGGGGGCACGGACATCAACCGGGCGCTGGCGTACTGCCAGTCGAAGATCACGCGTCCCGCCGACACCGTCGTCGTCCTCATCAGCGACCTCTACGAGGGCGGTATCCGCGACGAGATGCTCAAGCGCGTCGCGGCCATGAAGGCGTCCGGGGTGCAGTTCGTGACGCTGCTCGCGCTGTCCGACGAGGGAGCGCCCGCGTACGACCGGGACCATGCCGCCGCGCTCGGCGCACTGGGCGCGCCCGCGTTCGCCTGCACCCCCGATCTCTTCCCGGACATCATGGCGGCGGCGATCGAGAAACGTCCTCTGCCCGTACCCGACAAGGAGGCGCATTCATAGCGGCGCCCCGCGTGACGCGCATGGTCACCACCGCGCTCCGTACGGCGGACGGCCGCCGCGGCGGACGCCGTGACCGCTCCGGCGCACCAGCTTCCCGGGAGCTGATCCGGAAGCCGGGCTCCGGGACCGGCTCCCCGTACGCGCCTGTCACCCGCCGTTCCGTCCACCGTGAACCGGCCGGAGGGGCGATCTGTGACAGTTATCACCGCCCAGGTGTGATCCGCGATTTAGGGTCCTGCGGAGCACGGAGATAACCTGCGGGATGGACATGCCGCGTACTCGGACACCGTGTGCGCCTCCCTGGTGACAGCGCAGTCACGTTGCCCTTCGCGGCACTGCCCACGCAGAAGAACGAACCGCGAGACCACTAAAAGGGACGGACGCGCGTGGACCTGTTCGAGTACCAGGCGAGGGACCTCTTCGCCAAGCACGGTGTACCGGTGCTGGCCGGTGAAGTGATCGACACGCCTGAGGCAGCCCGCGAGGCGACCGAGCGGCTGGGCGGCAAGTCCGTCGTCAAGGCGCAGGTGAAGATCGGTGGCCGGGGCAAGGCCGGTGGCATCAAGCTTGCCGCCACCCCCGACGAGGCGGTCGCCCGTGCGACCGACATCCTCGGCATGGACATCAAGGGCCACACGGTCCACAAGGTGATGATCGCCGAGACCGCGCCGGAGATCCTGGAGGAGTACTACGTCTCGTACCTCCTCGACCGCACCAACCGCACCTTCCTGGCCATGGCCTCGGTGCAGGGCGGCATGGACATCGAGGAGGTCGCGGAGAAGACCCCCGAGGCCCTCGCGAAGGTGCCGGTCGACTCCAACTCCGGAGTGACGATCGAGAAGGCCCGCGAGATCGTGGCGCAGGCGAAGTTCCCGGCCGAGGTGGCCGAGAAGGTCGCCGAGGTCCTGGTGACCCTGTGGGACACCTTCGTCGCCGAGGACGCGCTCCTCGTCGAGGTGAACCCGCTCGCCAAGGTGGCGTCCGGCGACATCCTGGCGCTGGACGGCAAGGTCTCGCTCGACGAGAACGCCGACTTCCGCCAGCCGGGTCACGAGGCGCTCGAGGACAAGGACGCGGCCAACCCGCTCGAGGCCGCCGCCAAGGCCAAGAACCTCAACTACGTCAAGCTCGACGGCGAGGTCGGCATCATCGGTAACGGTGCCGGTCTGGTCATGTCGACCCTGGACGTCGTCGCGTACGCGGGTGAGAACCACGGCAACGTGAAGCCCGCCAACTTCCTCGACATCGGTGGCGGCGCCTCCGCCGAGGTCATGGCGAACGGCCTGGAGATCATCCTCGGCGACCCGGACGTCAAGTCCGTGTTCGTCAACGTCTTCGGCGGCATCACCGCCTGCGACGAGGTCGCCAACGGCATCGTCCAGGCCCTGGAGCTGCTCAAGACGAAGGGCGAAGAGGTCACCAAGCCCCTCGTCGTGCGTCTCGACGGCAACAACGCGGAGCTGGGTCGCAAGATCCTCTCCGACGCCAACCACCCGCTGGTACAGCGTGTGGACACCATGGACGGCGCGGCCGACAAGGCCGCCGAGCTCGCCGCGGCTGCGAAGTAAGGAAGAGGGACTCCAAACACCATGGCTATCTTCCTCACCAAGGACAGCAAGGTCATCGTCCAGGGCATGACCGGTGCCACGGGCATGAAGCACACCAGGCTCATGCTGGCAGACGGCACCAAGATCGTCGGTGGCGTGAACCCGCGCAAGGCCGGCACGTCCGTCGACTTCGACGGCACCGAGGTCCCGGTCTTCGGTTCCGTCAAGGAAGCGATGGAGAAGACGGGCGCCGACGTCTCCGTCCTCTTCGTGCCGCCGGCCTTCGCGAAGGCCGCCGTCGTCGAGGCGATCGACGCCGAGATCCCGCTGGCCGTCGTGATCACCGAGGGCATCGCCGTCCACGACTCGGCCGCCTTCTGGGCGTACGCCGGCGAGAAGGGCAACAAGACCCGGATCATCGGCCCGAACTGCCCCGGCCTGATCACTCCCGGCCAGTCCAACGCCGGCATCATCCCGGGCGACATCACCAAGCCCGGTCGCATCGGTCTCGTGTCCAAGTCCGGCACGCTGACCTACCAGATGATGTACGAGCTGCGTGACATCGGCTTCTCGTCCGCCGTCGGCATCGGTGGCGACCCGATCATCGGTACGACGCACATCGACGCCCTCGCGGCGTTCGAGGCCGACCCCGACACGGACCTCATCGTGATGATCGGCGAGATCGGCGGCGACGCCGAGGAGCGTGCCGCCGACTTCATCGCGAAGAACGTCACCAAGCCGGTCGTCGGTTACGTCGCGGGCTTCACCGCCCCCGAGGGCAAGACGATGGGCCACGCCGGTGCCATCGTCTCCGGTTCCTCCGGCACCGCCGCGGGGAAGAAGGAGGCCCTTGAGGCCGCGGGCGTCAAGGTCGGCAAGACGCCGACCGAGACCGCCGAGCTGGCGCGCGAGATCCTCGGCGCCTGACCTCCCCGGCGTGGCGGAACGTCGCCGCGCCACCGGGTCACCGCACGCACGGCGCGGGCCCGCACCCTGGACGAAGGGTGCGGGCCCGCGCCGTTTCCGTACGTGCTGCGGGGGAATGCCGTCACCCGTCACCCGTCACCCGTCACGGGAGCTGCGGTACCAGCCGCTCCGGACCGTGCGCGAGCTCCTCCCGCAGCGAGTTCTGCAGCCTCACGTCCTGCGGGGAGAGTGCGGGCGGTCCTCCTCGTGGCGGTACGCCGCCCACCCGTTCGGCGGGTGCCAGTGGCTGCTCGTAGCGGGTGGGCGCCGTGTGGAGCGTGAGGGCCGTCACGCCGATGAGGGCCGCCACGAAGCCGATGGCCGCCCGGGTCCAGAGCTTGGCCTTGCGCTCACCGACCGTGCGTACCGCGCGGGGCGCGGCGGGTGTGGGCACGTGCTCGGCGAGGGCGAGCGCGGCGAGCCGGTCCCGCAGCAGCGCGGACTGCTCGTCGGGGGACGAGGCGTCCGTCAGTTCGGGCAGCCGTTCGGTGACGAGGGCCCTCGCGGTCATCAGCCGGCCCGCCGTGGCGGGCGTGCTCGCCTCGGTCTCGGCCGCGGTCTCCGGAAGGTCCAGGCCCACACCGTCGTAGAGCAGCAGCGTGCGGCGGTACGACGGGGGAAGGTCCAGCAGCGCGTCGAACAGGGCCCGGCGCTTCGGCTCGGCCGGTGGCGCGTCCGGGTGCCGGTGGACGCGGCGCAGCCGGTGCCAGGGCGACAGCGCGTACTCGTACGCGGCGGCCCGCACCCAGCCGGCCGGGTCGCGGTCGACCGCGACCTCCGGCCAGCGCTGCCAGGCCAGCTGGAAGGCGCGCTCGACGGCCTCCCGGGACAGCTGCCGCCGACCGGTCAGCAGGTAGGTCTGGCGCACAAGCCCCGGTGCGGCGTGACCGTAGAGAGCGTCGAACGCCTCTTCGGGCGTGGCCGGCGGGGCCGCCGGGACCACCGAGGCCACCGGGGTGCGTGAGGCAGCCACCATTTCCACCGGCTCACCGGTCCCGCCGGTCTCCGGGTGGCCGGCGGTGGGAACGTGCTCGGCGTCCGTGCCGGTGCCGGGCTCGGTCGGGGACATGGCGGTGCTCCCGGGGGCTTCGACGGAGGACTGCGCATCGCCCCGCACGGGAGTGCGAGGTGATGTCGACGGTGGCGAAGGTTCGACCGCCCGTTCGGCGACGGTGGACGCGGCCGTGCTCGGGGTCATGGGGCGCCCCCAGGGTTACCCCACCGGGTGAAAAAGTACATAAGCGTATATTGAGCGACACAACGGCCGTTCGCCTGTTACGCGGATTAAGCGCGTGTCGTTGGGAGCATGGCGGGCGTGACCCAAGTGAGCGAGCGCAGCCCCATGTCGTCGGCCGAGCGGAATCGGACCGCCGCGCTGGCCTCCTCCGCCCTGCGGGGAGTGACCGCGGCCGGACTGGGGCTCGGCTCGCTCGCCGTGCTCGTCATGGTGCTGTGGATCAGCTCCCCGTACCCCGACAGCGGCCCCGACGGCGCCCTCCGCGTGGCGGCGGGGCTCTGGCTGCTCGCGCACGGCGCCGAACTGGTCAGGACCGACACGCTCAGCGGGATTCCGGCGCCCGTCGCGACCGTACCGCTGCTGCTCGCGGCCGGGCCTGTCTGGCTGACGCACCGGGCCACGCGGGACGCCCTGGAGCCCGATGAGGGGCGCACCGCTCCTTCGGCGGGCGGCGCCTTCTTCGCCGTGACGGCGGGATATCTCCTGGTCGCCGCAGCGGTCGCCGCCTACGCCCGGGGCGGACCGATGCCCGCGGACCGCTTCTCGCTCGGCTTCCCGCTCGCCGTGGTGGTGGCCGCGTCCGCAGCCGCCGGGGTCTGGACGGCCGCGGGGCGCCCCGTGGGACCGATGCCGTCCTGGGCCCCGCTGTGGCTCCAGGAGGGGGTCGCGCGCACCCTGTTCCGCACCCGGGCGGCGGTGGCGCTGCGGTCCGCCGCCGCCGGGGTGATGGTGCTGCTCGGCGGTGGCGCGCTGCTGGTCGCGGTGGCGCTGGTGTGGCACGGCGAGGCGGCGCGGGACTCCTTCCTGGCGCTCTCGGGGGACTGGTCGGGGCGGCTCGCCGTGCTGCTGCTGGCCCTGGCCCTCGTACCGAACGCGGCCGTGTGGGCGGCGGCGTACGGTCTGGGGCCCGGATTCGCGCTCGGTACGGCGTCCACGGTGGCGCCGTACACCGTCGAGGGGCGCCCGGCGGTCGTGGACTTCCCGCTCCTGGCCGCGGTACCCGCTCCCGGCCCCGGAACGGCAGCCGGCTGGGCGGCCCTCGCGGTGCCCCTTGCGGCCGGTCTGGCCGTCGGCTGGTGCACGGCGGGCCGGGCGGCGCCCGTCCCGGCCGCACGGGACGAGGTCTGGAGCGCCCGGGAGACGCTGCTGGTGGCGCTGCTGGCATCGGTGGGCTGCGGTGCCGGGACGGCGCTGCTGACAGCCGTCTCCGGGGGCCCGATGGGCTCGGGACGGCTGGCGGAGTTCGGCCCCGTGTGGTGGCTCGTGGGCCCCGCCGCACTGGTCTGGACGGCCCTGCTCGGCGTGCCGGTGGCGTTGCTGCTCAGGTCGTGGCGGCTGCGGGAGCGCGGCTGGGCCTGGCGCTGGGACCGTACGGACGCGGTGGCGGCCGTACCGGAGGCGAGCGGCGGCACCGCGGGCGCCCCGGACACGGCAGGCTCCTCGCCCCTCCCGCACCCGGCGCCCGGCGGTACGGGCCGGTCGCCCGGGGCGGACGGCGGGCCCTTCGAGCCGTACGACTTCCTGCCGGCCGACCCGTGGCGCGAGCAGGGGACGAGGGAGACCCGGTGGGCCTCGCTCAAGAAGGGCTCCGGCGGGCTGATGGCGGACTTCCCGGCGCCGGGCGCCCCACAGCTGGACACCTCGGTGGCGGACACCCGGGCGGCGGACACCCGGGTGACGGTGGACGCCCCGGTCGCGGACGCGCCGGTGGCCGAGGCCACGCGCGACGGCCGGGCTCCGGAGGCGTCGCAGCCTCCGGAGCCCGGCCGGGACTCCGCTTCCTGACCGGTTTCTGCCGGACCCCGGCTGCCCGGCTCTCCGGCTGGTTACTTCTCGGCTGGCTACTTCTTGACGCCGAAGAAGGGCTCCAGCGGCTCGGGCAGCAGGTCGTTGCAGGCCAGGGCGCCGGACTTGGTCAGGGCGTCGTTCACACAGGTGTAGTAGTCGCGGTAGACGAGCTGCATGGTGAACGTCGTGGCCACGATCGAGAGCGCGAGCAGGGCGGTCACGAGGCCGCTTACAGCGGCTGTCGTCTGCGGCCTGCCGTACCCCGTGCGGCCGGTAGCCGGGCCCGTCTTGTCCGCGGGCGCCGCACCGCTGGTGTCCCCGGTGTCCGCCGGCCGGTTGACCCCGGCGACGTCGTCCGCGGTGGCGCGGGTGGCCGCGGGGGAGGAGCTCTTCGGTGCGGACCGCAGCGCGCTGATCGACCAGTAGACCGAGAGCGCGCCGAGGAGCAGCGCGATCTCCGGGAAGTCGAAGAGGGCGAAGAAGAAGGCCCACATGCCCCGAGCACGGCGTAGCGGGCACGCCGCTGGGCCGGATCGGTCGGGTCCCAGCGAGTTCCCCCGGACCCGCCGTCCGGGCCGCCCTTGCCGCCGCCCTGACCACCGGGGCCGCCGCCGGGTCGGCTGCCGAAGCCGCCGTTCTGCCGGCCGGGCTGCTGGTTGCTCCACTGGCTGCCCCAGGCGGGGCGGTCACCGGATTCGCCCGGCCTGTCGTCGCCCTCGTCGCCGGACCGCGCGGGGTGGCGCGGCTGCCAGGGCTGGTCGGGCCGGTTCTCGGGCGGTGCGGCGAACGGGTTGTCGTCCCCCGAGGGTTCCGAGGGCCCCGCGGACCCCGCGGACTTCGAGGGGTCGGAAGACCCCGAGGACTCCGAAGGCTCCGAGGACCCAGAAGCCCCCGAAGCCCCTGTCGGGCCGGAAGAGGAGGACCCGGAGGCAGAGGAGCCCGGCGAGGAGGACTGGCGTTCCCGCAGCATCATCGGGGCCCGCTCGGGCAGCGGGAGGCGGAAGGCGGTGCGGCGGCGTCGGTCCGGCATGTGAAGAACGTCTTCCCCATCTCGTCGTTTCCCGCCCGGCGGACGGTTCGCTGTCCCCAGACGCTACCCCCCGGTCAAGCCCCCGTCCCGTGGGGGCCGCCGGGTGTGCCGGTATCGTTGCTGACGGTCGACCGGTTCGTAGAGTTCCCCGTATCGAGGGGCGAGATTCTTTCGTACGTCCGTACAAGCAGCACCGCAAGCACTTCGCACCTGCGTTACCACGCGAGAAAGGGCCCAGCCGTGGCCTCCCCGCCCCCCTCCGCCCCGCCGGCCCGCCTGGTCGTGCTGGTCTCCGGTTCCGGTACGAACCTCCAAGCCCTGCTCGACGCCATCGGTGACGACCCCGAGGGCTACGGGGCCCAGGTCGTCGCGGTCGGCGCGGACCGCCCCGGCACCGTAGGTCTCGAACGTGCCGAGCGCGCCGGGCTCCCCACCTTCGTGTGCCGGGTCCGCGAGCACGCCACCCGCGAGGAGTGGGACGCGGCCCTCACCGCTGCCACCGCCGCCCACCGTCCGGATCTCGTCGTGTCGGCGGGGTTCATGAAGATCGTGGGCAAGAGGTTCCTCGCCGAGTTCGGCGGCCGGGTCGTCAACACCCACCCCGCCCTGCTCCCCAGCTTTCCCGGTGCCCACGGCGTGCGTGACGCTCTCGCGTACGGCGTGAAGGTCACCGGGTGCACCGTCCACTTCGTCGACGACGGCGTCGACACCGGTCCGATCATCGCGCAGAGCGCGGTAGAGGTGACCGAGGAGGACACCCCGGAGGGCGAAGCGGCCCTCCACGAACGCATCAAGGAAGTCGAGCGCAAGCTGCTCGTCGAGGCCGTGGGGCGGCTCGCCCGTGACGGCTATCGCATTGAGGGACGAAAGGTTCATCTCGGTCATGTCGGTGAATAAGCCCATCCGCCGCGCCCTGGTCAGTGTCTACGACAAGACGGGGCTCGAAGACCTCGCGCGCGGTCTGCACGCAGCGGGTGTCGAGCTCGTCTCCACCGGCTCCACCGCCGGGCGGATCGCCGCCGCCGGCGTACCGGTCACCAAGGTCGAGGAGCTCACCGGGTTCCCCGAGTGCCTCGACGGCCGGGTCAAGACGCTCCACCCCCGCGTGCACGCCGGCATCCTCGCCGACCTGCGCCTGGACGCCCACCGCGAGCAGCTCGCCGAGCTCGGGGTCGAGCCCTTCGACCTCGTCGTCGTGAACCTGTACCCGTTCAAGGAGACCGTCGCCTCCGGCGCCTCCGACGACGAGTGCGTGGAGCAGATCGACATCGGCGGCCCCTCCATGGTCCGCGCCGCCGCCAAGAACCACCCGTCCGTGGCCGTCGTCACCAGCCCGGAGCGCTACGCCGACGTCCTCGCCGCGGTCAAGGAGGGCGGCTTCGACCTGACCGCCCGCAAGCGGCTGGCAGCCGAGGCGTTCCAGCACACCGCGGCGTACGACGTCGCCGTGGCGTCCTGGTTCGCGGCCGACTACGCCGCCGCGGACGACTCGGGCTTCCCCGACTTCTTCGGTACGACGTACGAGCGCGGCAACGTCCTGCGCTACGGCGAGAACCCGCACCAGCCCGCCGCCCTCTACACCTCCGGTGCCGGTGGCCTCGCCGAGGCGGAGCAGCTGCACGGCAAGGAGATGTCGTACAACAACTTCACGGACACCGACGCCGCGCGCCGGGCCGCGTACGACCACGCCGAGCCGTGTGTGGCGATCATCAAGCACGCCAACCCGTGCGGCATCGCCATCGGCGCCGACGTCGCCGCGGCGCACCGCAGCGCGCACGCCTGTGACCCGCTCTCCGCCTTCGGCGGGGTCATCGCCGTCAACCGTCCGGTGACCGTCGCCCTGGCCGAGCAGGTCGCGGAGATCTTCACCGAGGTCATCGTCGCCCCCGCCTACGAGGACGGCGCGGTCGAGGTGCTCGCCCGCAAGAAGAACATCCGGGTGCTCCGCTGCCCCGACGCCCCCGCCGCGCGGGTCGAGGTCAAGCCGATCGACGGCGGTGCCCTGCTCCAGGCCACCGACCGCCTCCAGGCCGACGGCGACGACCCGGCCAACTGGACCCTCGCCACCGGGGAGGCGCTCTCGGCCGACGAGCTGGCCGAGCTCTCGTTCGCCTGGAAGGCGTGCCGCGCGGTCAAGTCCAACGCCATCCTGCTCGCCAAGGACGGCGCCTCGGTCGGCGTCGGCATGGGCCAGGTCAACCGGGTGGACTCCGCGAAGCTCGCTGTCGAGCGCGCGGGCAAGGAGCGCGCCCAGGGCGCGTACGCCGCCTCCGACGCGTTCTTCCCGTTCCCGGACGGTCTGGAGATCCTGACCGCGGCCGGCGTGAAGGCCGTGGTCCAGCCGGGCGGCTCGGTCCGCGACGAACTGGTCATCGAGGCGGCGCGGAAGGCGGGCGTGACCATGTACTTCACCGGGACGCGCCACTTCTTCCACTGATCCGCGCCCCTTCCCGCCCAGCCGCCGGCTCCGGCCGGCCCGGCACCTTCCGCCCGTACGCGTACGGCGCCGCCCAGGCCGCACCCTCCCCGGGGTGCGGCCCGCGCCGTGTGCGGGGTGCCCCATCACCTCGCCTCTCTGTTCTAATAAACGGCCAGAGATTCCGTTGCGGGGGCGTCGTGCTCGAACTGAACAAGAGGGACCCGGACCGGTCCGGGACGGACGCCGGCCCTCCGGTACCCGCGCCGGACACCGGCACCGGGACACCCGGGGACCGCGTCCCGCAGCGCCCGTACCTGATCGCGGCGGCCGCCCTGTGCGCGCTGTACTTCCTGTACTCCTGCCTCCAGTACAGCCACTTCGGCTCGCCCTCCTGGGACCTGGGGATATTCGAGCAGGAGGTGCGCTCCTACGCCGCGCTGAACGCCCCGGTCGTGGACATCAAGGGGCCCGGCTACCTGATACTCGGCGACCACTTCAGCCCGGCCGTGGCGCTCCTGGTACCGCTCTACTGGATCTGGCCCTCGGCCCTGGCGCTGCTGTTCGCCCAGGCCGCCCTGTTCGCCGCGTCCGCCGTCGTCGTCGGCCGCACCACCCAGCAGCTGCTCGGCGGCCGCTCCGGGCTCTGCGCCACCGTCGCGTACGGGCTGTCCTGGGGGCTCCAGGAGGCGGTGAAGTCCGACTTTCACGAGATCGCCTTCGCGGTGCCCCTGCTCGCCCTCGTCTGCCGGGCCCTGCTCACCCGGCGCTGGACCGCCGCGGTCCTCTGGTCGCTGCCCCTGGTCCTGGTCAAGGAGGATCTGGGTGCCACGGTCGCGGTCGTCGGCTTCCTGCTCTTCCTGTACGGCCGCCGCCTCCAGGGCGCGCTGCTGGCCGCCTTCGGCGTGCTGGCCTTCGTCCTCACCGTGTTCGTGCTCATACCGGCGGCCAGCAGCCAGGGGACGTACGACTACTGGAAGAAGATCGACAGGAACGGCGAACAGGACGTCGCGCCGCTCGACTCGCTGCTGGGCATCCTCGACTCCGCCGTCAAGGTGGAGATGCTGGTCTTCCTCGTCGGCATCACCGCCTTCATGGCGCTGCGCTCGCCGCTGGCCCTGCTCGTCCTGCCCACGATCGGCTGGCGGCTGCTGTCCCAGGACCCCAACCACTGGGGCATGGTCTGGCACTACAGCGCGATCCTGATGCCGGTGCTCTTCCTCGCCATGGCCGACGGGGTCCGCCGCAGCCGGGGCTCGTCGCGGCCCTGGCTCGTCTCGTACGCGAAGGTCGCCGTCCCCGTCGCCACCGCGATCGCCGTGGCCCTCACCCAGCACCTTCCGCTGCGCGAACTGCTGCGCCCGGAGTCCTACCGCACCGACGCCCGCACCCTCGCGGCCCGGGAGGCGCTGGAGGCCGTCCCCGAGGGGGCGAGCGTCGAGACGGACATCACGCTCATGGCCCACCTGACCGGGGACCGCACGGTCTACTGGATCGGCGGGGCACCGGGCACGGCGCCCGACATCGTCGCCGTCAACCTGGACTTCAGCTGGTCCCAGCCCATCGAGGACCCCGTGGCGTACGCGCGACAGCTCCACCCGGAGGCCCGGTACCGGCTCAAGCACCGCTCGGGCCCGTTCGTGGTGCTGGAGCGGACCTCCCCCGCGCCGGCGGACCCCGGGAAAGGCCGAAGGCCGTAACTCCGCGGTGAGCGGATTCACGGCCTTCGTGCGCGTACGGGCGGTCGGGCCGGCGGGTGCGGGCCCCGGCCGGTCAGTACTGCGGCTGCTGCTGGCGGTTGAACCACGCGCCACCGTCGGACTTCGCCACGAAGACGATGATCAGGACGGCCAGGACGGTGTGGACGAGACCGACGACGATGAACGGGTAGATACCGAGCAGAGCGGTGATCGAACCGAACACGATGGTGGCGATGCGGATTCCGTTGCCGCCCTTGCCGAACTTCGCGGCGAGGAACACGGCGAACACGCCCCAGAGGAGCACGACGACCGTGAGGCCCCACAGCGCGCCGCCGGAGAAGTCGGCGAGCTGCTGGAACTGGACGTCGTCCTGGAGCGCCGCGTCGTTCTTCGCCGCGTTCACGGCGACGGCGGACAGCGCGAAGAGGATGACACCGATCAGCTGGAGGCCGGCGATCACGTAGAGCATGACGCGGGCGGCCTTCACGTTGCCCGGCATCTCGCTGGGCGCGCCCTGGTAGCCGTAACCGGCCTGGACGGGCGGTGCGGCGGGGTATCCGTAACCGGGCTGCTGGCCCTGCGGCGGCACACCCTGGGGAGACTGCTGGGGGTAGCCGTAACCCGGCTGCCCGCCCTGCTGCTGCTGGCCGTAGGGGTTGTTCGGGTCGCCGAAACTCATGGCTGGATTCCTCCGTTGGGTGGTGCGGGGACGACGCGGTCCGGACGGAGGAATCGCACGCAAAATGAACGGTCTGTCCCCCCGACACTGTCCGCGGTATGCGCGCCTCATCGTCGTCGTGGCATCGGCTTCTTGTCCAGCCGATTGCCCAATGCGTTGTGCAAGTGCAATCTCGTGTCCACCAGGGACACCCGGAATTGGTAAGCGGGCGGGGTCATCCGCGAGGATGGGGTCCATGACTGCCCAGATTCTCGATGGCAAGGCCACCGCAGCTGCGATCAAATCCGATCTGACCGTCCGCGTGGCGGCCCTCAGGGCTCAGGGCGTCACGCCTGGCCTGGGGACCCTGCTGGTCGGCGACGACCCGGGCAGCCGGTGGTACGTGAACGGCAAGCACCGCGACTGCGCCCAGGTCGGCATCGCCTCGATCCAGCGTGAACTGCCCGCCACCGCCACTCAGGAGGACATCGAGGAGGTCGTACGCGAACTCAACGACAATCCCGAGTGCACGGGTTACATCGTGCAGCTTCCCCTCCCCAAGGGAATCGACACCAACCGTGTCCTGGAACTCATGGACCCGGCCAAGGACGCCGACGGCCTGCACCCGATGAGCCTCGGCAAGCTCGTGCTGAACGAGACCGGCCCGCTGCCCTGCACCCCGCAGGGCGTGGTCCAGCTGCTGCGCGCCCACGGTGTCGAGATCAACGGCGCGCACGTCGTGGTCGTCGGACGCGGCGTCACCATCGGCCGTTCCATTCCGCTGCTGCTGACCCGCAAGTCCGAGAACGCCACTGTCACCCAGTGCCATACCGGCACCCGTGACCTCTCCTTCCACCTCAGGCAGGCCGACATCGTCGTCGCCGCCGCGGGGGTGCCCCACCTCATCAAGCCCGAGGACGTGAAGCCGGGCGCCGCCGTGCTCGACGTCGGGGTCAGCCGCGACGAGAACGGGAAGATCGTCGGCGACGTGCACCCGGGGGTCGCCGACGTGGCCGCCTGGGTCGCCCCGAACCCCGGTGGTGTCGGCCCGATGACCCGGGCCCAGTTGCTGGTCAACGTGGTCGAGGCGGCCGAACGCGCATCCGCCGGGGCCGCCGGCGCCGCTGCCGTCTCCGGCTGACCCGATCCCCGGAAGGAACGTCATGGGTGCTGGTACCAGTCCGGCCGGCCAGGACTCCGTCGAGCCCGCGTCCGCGGACCGGGAGACTTCGGTGACGCCTGATCCGGAGACGGGGGAGCGGGCCGCTTCGGCGCCCCGGGAGGCGGCGGCCGAACCGGAAGCCGAGGGTGGAGCGGACGCGGACGGCGGAGCGGACGTCGACGGCGGACCCGGCGCGGGCGGTGCGGCGGGGGAGACCGCCGCGCCGCGCTCCCGGCGCTTCCCCTCGCTGACCCGTGACACCGCGCGGCCCGAGGGCGGCGGCCGGGCGGCGCCGGGCGACGCGCCCGCGCCCGCCCGCCAGTGGCCGCTGCTCACCGTGCTCTGCCTGGCGGGAGCGGGGCTTCTGACCGTCGCCACCGACCCCTTCGACCACGCGTTCCGGATCGGTGCGGTGCTGATCGGGGCCGCCCTTCTCCTGGGGGCGGTGCTGCGCTGGGCGGTCCCCTCGGTCGGCATGCTCGCCGTGCGCTCCCGCTTCACCGACCTGGTCACCTACGGACTGATGGGGACGCTCATCGTGCTGCTCGCGCTGATGGCGCAGCCGCAACCGTGGCTGGACATCCCCATCCTCGAGGACGCGGTCCACTTCACCATCCGCTGAGCGGCGGAGCCGCGGTGCGGTGTCCGTCCCCTCCCCCGAGGGGGACGGACACCGGAGGCGGCACCGTCGTCCCGCCCCCGACAAGCGTCATGGACATGCCCTGGTGGAACAAGTGATTTCCGGCCCCTGTGGCATGGAAGTGACCATTCCGGGGCTGTGCCACACCCTGGTGACAGGGCTGTCGCCACGGCTGGGTCCGGGCCGGTGCGCCCCGCCGCAGGGGGCCGGGCGGCCGTCGCCCCCCGGGTCCGATAGCCTGACCGCTGGATATCTCTTCACGTCAAGATTCAGAGGTGTCCCACACCAGGGGCAGGGACCCCCACCGCCAGCTGTCTAACGGAGATCGCCATGACCCGCACTCCCGTGAATGTCACCGTGACCGGCGCAGCCGGCCAGATCGGCTACGCGCTGCTCTTCCGCATCGCGTCCGGCCACCTGCTCGGCCCGGACGTGCCGGTCAACCTGCGACTCCTGGAGATCCCGCAGGGTCTCAAGGCGGCGGAGGGCACCGCGATGGAGCTCGACGACTGCGCCTTCCCGCTGCTGCGCGGCATCGAGATCACGGACAACCCCGACGTGGGCTTCGCCGGTGCGAACGTCGCTCTGCTCGTCGGCGCCCGCCCGCGCACCAAGGGCATGGAGCGCGGCGACCTGCTCTCCGCCAACGGCGGCATCTTCAAGCCGCAGGGCAAGGCCATCAACGACCACGCCGCGGACGACATCAAGGTCCTCGTGGTCGGCAACCCGGCCAACACCAACGCGCTCATCGCGCAGGCCGCCGCCCCGGACGTACCGGCGGAGCGCTTCACCGCGATGACCCGTCTGGACCACAACCGCGCGATCTCGCAGCTGGCCGCCAAGACCGGTGCCGCCGTCTCCGACATCAAGAAGCTGACGATCTGGGGCAACCACTCGGCCACCCAGTACCCGGACATCTTCCACGCGGAGATCGCCGGCAAGAACGCCGCCGAGCTCGTCGACGACGAGGCGTGGCTGGCCGACACCTTCATCCCGACCGTCGCCAAGCGCGGAGCCGCGATCATCGAGGCCCGTGGCGCGTCCTCGGCCGCCTCGGCCGCCAACGCCGCCATCGACCACGTGTACACGTGGGTCAACGGCACGGCGGCCGGTGACTGGACGTCGATGGGTATCCCGTCGGACGGCTCCTACGGGGTCCCCGAGGGCATCATCTCGTCCTTCCCCGTCACGACGGCGAACGGCACGTACGAGATCGTCCAGGGCCTGGACATCAACGAGTTCTCCCGTGCGCGCATCGACGCCTCGGTGCGCGAGCTCACCGAGGAGCGCGACGCGGTGCGCGAGCTCGGTCTGCTCTGACCGGACCCCGTCCGCTCGGCTTTCCGTTCCACGAGGCGCCCCCGGCAGCACCCGCCGCCGGGGGCGCCTCGCCGTTCCGGCACGGCGTCAGCGGTGGTCAGTGCTTGATGTCGCCCGGGGTGTGGTGGCCGGGGACCGGCCGGGTCGCCACGCCGAACCGGTTCCAGGCGTTGATCACCGTGATGGCGGCGATCAGCCGGGCGAGCTCCGCCTCCTCGAAGTGCGCCGCGGCCTTCGCGTACACCTCGTCCGGTACGAAACCATCGGTCAGGACCGTGACGGCCTCGGTCAGTCCGAGCGCCGCGAGCTCCTTCTCCGTGTAGAAGTGCGGTGACTCCTCCCAGGCGCTGAGCTGGATGATCCGCTCGACGGACTCACCCGCCGCCAGAGCGTCCTTGGTGTGCGTGTCCAGGCAGAAGGCGCAGCGGTTGATCTGCGAGGCCCGTATCTTCACGAGCTCGACCAGCTTCGGGTCGAGGCCCTTACGGGAGGCGACGTCCAGCCGGACCAGGGCCTGGTAGACCTCGGGGGCGAGCTGCGCCCAGGGCAGGCGGGCGCGGGGTTCGGGGGCGTACCCGGAAGCGGTGCTGCCGGGCTCGTGGCGGTCGTGCTCATGCGGTGTCATGGATACGACGCTAAGGCAAGGGCGGCGTACGGCTACTACGGTTTACTCGGCCGGGCACGCCGGAAGCCCTGTGCCACGTGCCGCCCCGACCTGCGCAGACACCCCGTTCCGGCCCGGTGGCCGGCGGATCAGCCGCGCAGGACGGCGCGGAGCTGGTCCAGGCCCCAGTCCAGATCCTCCTTGCTGATCACTAGGGGCGGGGCGATGCGGATCGTGGACCCGTGGGTGTCCTTGACCAGCACACCGCGATCCATCAGCTTCTCCGAGATCTCACGGCCCGTCCCCAGGGCGGGGGAGACGTCGACGCCCGCCCACAGACCGCGGCCACGGACGGCCTCGACGGCGCCCCGCCCCACCAGCAGTCCCAGCTCCCGGTGCAGATGGTCGCCCAGCTCGGCCGCCCGCCGCTGGAACTCGCCGGTGCCCAGCATCGCGACCACCTCCAGCGCGACCGCGCAGGCCAGCGGATTGCCGCCGAACGTCGAGCCGTGCTCACCCGGCCGGTACACCCCGAGCACCGCCGCGGAGGACACCACGGCCGACACGGGCACGACGCCGCCGCCGAGCGCCTTGCCGAGCACGTACATGTCGGGCACCACGCCCTCGTGCTCGCAGGCGAACGTCCTGCCGGTCCTGCCGAGGCCCGACTGGATCTCGTCCGCGACGAACAGCACGTTCCGCTCGCGGGTCAGCTCCCGGACCGCGGGGAGATATCCGGCGGGCGGCACCAGCACCCCGGCCTCGCCCTGGATCGGCTCCATCAGCACGGCCACGGTGTTCTCGGTCATCGCCGCGCGGAGCGCGGTGAGGTCCCCGTACGGCACGATCTCGAACCCCGGGGTGTACGGCCCGAAGTCCGCCCGGGCCTCGTGGTCCGTGGAGAAGCTGACGATCGTGGTCGTCCTGCCGTGGAAGTTGCCGGCGGCGACGATGATCTTCGCCATGCCGTCCGGGACGCCCTTGACCCGGTACCCCCACTTGCGGGCGGTCTTCACCGCGGCCTCCACGGCCTCCGCCCCGGTGTTCATGGGCAGGACCATCTCCATGCCGCACAACTCCGCGAGCCGCGCGCAGAAGTCGGCGAACCGGTCGTGGTGGAAGGCGCGCGAGGTGAGCGTGACCCGTTCCAGCTGGGCCTTGGCGGCGTCGATCAGCCGGCGGTTGCCGTGGCCGAAGTTGAGGGCCGAGTACCCGGCGAGCATGTCGAGGTAGCGGCGCCCCTCGACGTCGGTCATCCAGGCGCCGTCCGCCGATGCGACGACGACGGGCAGCGGATGGTAGTTGTGCGCACTGTGCGCCTCGGCGGAGGCGATGGCTGTTTCCGTGGTCGACACGGGGTCTCCGTTCGTCGTACGGCGGGGCGGGGGTCGTGCCCACTTTGTATCGTCGGTCGGTTGCGCGGCGCGGAAACCTCCCGCGCGCGGCGCGCCCCGGCCGGTCCGCCGGCCGCCCCGAGTTTCCCGTCCCGTCCACGACGATCCGTGACGCCCACACACCTTTGATACACCGGTTGCCGGAGATCCGTTCCGTACCTGAGACAATGAGTCCATGGCCTCTGAACGCCCCCGCGTGCTCTCCGGAATCCAGCCCACCGCAGGCTCGTTCCACCTCGGCAACTACCTCGGTGCGGTCCGCCAGTGGGTGGCGCTCCAGGACTCCCACGACGCCTTCTACATGGTGGTGGACCTGCACGCGATCACCATCCCGCAGGACCCCGTGGAGCTGCGTGCGAACACCAGGCTCGCGGCCGCCCAGCTGCTGGCCGCCGGTCTCGACCCCGAGCGGTGCACGCTCTTCGCGCAGAGCCACGTCCCCGAGCACACCCAGCTCGCCTGGATCATGAACTGCCTGACCGGCTTCGGTGAGGCGTCCCGCATGACGCAGTTCAAGGACAAGGCGGCCAGGCAGGGCGCGGACCGTGCGACGGTCGGGCTGTTCACCTACCCGGTGCTCCAGGTCGCCGACATCCTGCTCTACCAGGCCAACCAGGTCCCGGTCGGCGAGGACCAGCGCCAGCACATCGAGCTCACCCGCGACCTCGCCGAGCGCTTCAACGCCAGGTACGGGCAGACGTTCACCGTCCCGGCGCCGTACATCCTCAAGGAGACGGCGAAGATCTACGACCTCCAGGACCCGGCGATCAAGATGAGCAAGTCGGCGTCCACGCCCAAGGGCCTCATCAACCTCCTGGACGAGCCGAAGGCCACCGCCAAGAAGGTCAGGAGCGCGGTCACCGACACCGACACGGTCATCCGCTTCGACCCGGAGAGCAAGCCGGGCGTCAGTAACCTCCTCAGCATCTACTCCACCCTCACGGGGTCTGGTATCGCGGATCTGGAGCAGAAGTACGAGGGCAAGGGCTACGGTGCGCTGAAGACCGACCTCGCGGAGGTCATGGTGGAGTTCGTCACCCCCTTCCGGACCCGTACGCAGGAATATCTGGACGACCCGGAGACGCTGGACTCGATCCTGGCCAAGGGCGCGGAGAAGGCCAGGACCATCGCCGCGGAGACCCTGGCACAGAGCTACGACCGCATGGGTCTTCTGCCCGCCAAACACTGAGTCCAAGGACCCTGGCGAGAACGCGGTCCCAGACGGCACACTGACGTCGGCAAGGCCGAAAATCGACCATCGAAGCGACCATCGAGGACTGAGGAGAACGACGTGGGGACCGTAACGCTTGGCGTTTCGATCGCGGTCCCGGAGCCCTACGGCAGCCTGCTCCAGGAGCGGCGCACGAGCTTCGGGGACCCTGCCGCGCATGGCATTCCCACCCACGTCACCCTGCTCCCGCCGACCGAGGCGGAGGCTGCCGACCTGCCCGCGATCGAGGCGCATCTCGCGCAGATCGCGCAGGCAGGCCGGCCCTTCCCGATGCGGCTGTCCGGAACCGGCACCTTCCGGCCGCTCTCCCCGGTCGTCTTCGTGCAGGTCGTCGAGGGGGCCTCGGCCTGCTCCTGGCTCCAGAAGCGGATCAGGGACGCCTCCGGGCCGCTGGTGCGCGAGCTCCAGTTCCCCTACCACCCGCACGTGACCGTGGCGCACGGCATCGCCGAGGAGGCGATGGACCGCGCCTACGAGGAGCTGTCCGTCTACGAGGCGGCCTGGATCTGCGGTTCCTTCGCCCTGTACGAGCAGGGTGCCGACAGCGTCTGGCGCAAGATCAACGAGTTCCCGTTCGGCGCGGGCGGCGGGGCGCCGGCCGTGCCCGCCCAGGGCAGCAGCTTCGTCGACCACCCGTATCTGCGGACCTGACCCCGCCGACCGGGGCATTTGTCACACCGTGCACCGAAAGGGTGGACCGAGTGGGTGCGGTCACCGCGTGAAGTGGGGGCTTTCGCCGGTTCCCGGAGGGTGACGTCCGGTTTTCGGCGCCCCGAGGGGTACGCGTAGGCAATGGACTGGCTGAGAAACCTCCCCGTCGTCGGGCCGCTCGTCTCCCGCCTGATGCTGACGCACGCCTATCGCTCGTACGAGACGCTGGACCGCGCCCACTGGTCCCGGCTCGCCGCCGCGATCACCTTCATCAGCTTCCTCGCGCTCTTCCCCCTGATCGCGGTCGGCGCGGCGATCGGTGCGGCGCTGCTCTCCCCCGGCCAGCTGAAGAAGATCGAGGACAAGCTCTCCGAGCAGGTCCCGGGCATCTCCGACCAGCTCGGCATCGACAACCTGGTGGCCCACGCGGGCGCGGTCGGCCTGGTCGCCGGTGCGCTGCTGCTCTTCACCGGCATCGGCTGGATCGGCTCGATGCGGGACTGCCTGCGCGCGGTCTGGGGCATCGACGACGCCGACGAGGGCAATCCGGTCCTGCGCAAGCTGAAGGACGCCGGAGTTCTGGTCGGGCTGGGCGGCGCGGCTCTGCTGACCTTCGCCGTCTCCGCGATCGGCTCCACGGCGGTCGGCTGGACCGCCGACCTGCTGGGCATCCCGCGTGACGGCTGGGGCGGGGTGCTGCTGCAGATCGCCGCCCTCGTGGTGTCGGTGCTCGCCGGCTTCCTGCTGCTGCTCTACCTGCTGACGCTGCTTCCGGGAGTGCAGCCGCCCCGGCGCCGGCTGGTGGTCGCGGGCCTGATCGGCGCGATCGGCTTCGAGCTGCTCAAGACACTGCTCGGCAGCTATATCAGGGACGTGGCGGGCAAGAGCATGTACGGCGCATTCGGTGTGCCGGTCGCCCTGCTCCTGTGGATCAACCTCAGCTCGAAACTCCTGCTCTTCTGCGCCGCCTGGACGGCGACGCGGAGCGGGAAACAGGCCGGGGAGACGGACGAGGTGGCGGGCGAAGGGGCGACGGACGCCGGGCGGGACGTCAGCGGCGGGGCAGACGCCGGACCAGGTCGGGCAGCGGCCAGCGCCGGTTGACCAGGAAGAACGAGGCGGACAGGGCGAGCAGCAGCCCGCCCATGATCGCCAGGGCGATTCCGGCCCCGCCGGAGCCGCCCTCCCCGGCGCCCCTCCTCCCGTCCGCCCCCAGCACATCGGTGCCACTGGCCGGCTGGGCACCCTTGCCCGCCCCGGTCTCCACCGACCTCGGGGGACCAGCTCGCCGACCGGGGTCACCTTCCCACTCGCGGCGAAGCCCCAGTCCAGGAGGCTCGCCGCCTCCCTGTAGACGGCGTGGCTCTCCTCGGCCGAGGGGTTCATGACCGTGACGAGCAGCACCCTGCCGTCGCGTTCGGCGACGCCGGTGAAGGTGTTGCCCGCGTGGGTCGTGTAGCCGTTCTTGACGCCCGCGATGCCCCGGTACGGATCGACACCGATGTCACCGGTCATGAGCCGGTTGGTGTTCTGGATCTCGAAGTTCTCGCGCTTCTTCCCCTTCTTCTTCTCACCGGGGAACATGGCGCTGGCCGTCGCGGCGTACTCCCGGAAGTCCGGCTTCTGGAGCCCGCTGCGGGCGAAGAGCGTGAGGTCGTACGCGCTGGAGACCTGCTGCGGGGCGTCGTAACCGTCGGGTGAGACCACCGTCGTGTCGAGGGCCTGCAACTCCTCGGCGTGCTCCTGCATGGCGGCGACCGTCTTGGGAATCCCGCCGAACATCGACGACAGCACGTGCACCGAGTCGTTGCCCGAGCGCAGGAACACTCCCAGCCACAGGTCGTGCACCGAGTAGGTGTGGCCCTCCTTGAGGCCCACCAGGCTGCTTCCCTCACCCACGTCGGAGAGCTCGGGCTGCGTCACCTTGTGCGTCCTGGTCGTCGGCAGCAGCTCCGGCCGGGTCAGGAGCGTGTCCGCGAAGAGCATTTTCAGCGTCGAGGCGGGCGGCAGCCGCCAGTGCGAGTTGTGCGCGGCGAGTACCTGGCCGTTCTCCGCGTCGGCGACGATCCACGACCGGCCGGTGAGCCCCTTGGGCAGGACGGGGGCGCCCGGCCCCAGCTGCGCCTGGGTGCCGATCCGTCCCAGCTGTTCCCCGCCGACCTGCGACATCGGCTGGGTGGGCTGCGGCGGTTTGCCGTCGGTCCCGTCCTTGTCGGCCGCCCCGGCGGGGCTGAGGGCGACCACGGAGAGCAGCGCGGTGGTGGTGACCGTCCATACGATCTTCTTCAGTGCAGGCACGGTCGGAAACGTACAGGGCGAAGTTCTGGATGGGGACACCGATGCGCTGACCCGCCGGGCGTACCGCCGGGACAGCCCACCCGGGGCCCCGGCGGGCCCTGCGGCACGGTCCCCACCCCGGGCGGGCCGTCCGGCGGGCGGAGGCGATACTGAATCCATGAAGCTCAGCCGCTCCGTCTCCTGGTTCCTGCTCGCCTTCGGGGTGTGGAGCTGGTTCATCTGGGTCACTTTCGCCAGGAATCTGTGGAAGGACGGCAGCGGGCTCGCGTTCGACGACGCGGGCGACCCGACGACGTACTTCTGGGTACATCTGCTGCTCGCCGTCACGTCGTTTCTTCTGGGGACGGCTGTCGGTGTGATCGGGTTCCGTGGCGTCAGGGCTTCGCGCGCGGAGCGCACCTGACGGGCGGGGGTGTTCTGGGCCGGATGACGAGTGGCGAGCCGGGGCCGAGCAGGCGCCGGCCGACGTAGGGGTGGGGGAGCAGAAAAGTGGTCGTGGTCTTCGTTCTGGTGGCCGTCGCGGTGGTGGCGTTGCTCGCGGGCGTGCACCGCTATGTGTGGCGGCGCCTCGTCGGTGACACGACGGCGCCGGGCAGCGCCCTGCGCGGGGCGGGCACGGTGGCGGCCTTCGTCCTGCCGTCGCTGTCCTTCGGCGCGATGGTCTCCGGCCGCGCGGGCGCCCCCTTCTGGCTCCAGCAGGTGCTGGCGTGGCCGGGCTTCCTGTGGCTCGCGGTGCTCATGTACCTGACGCTCGCCCTGCTGGCAGGCGAGGCGGTACGGCCCGTCCTGCGCCGGGTGCTGGACCGCCGGGACCGGGCGGCGGCCGAGCGGCGTACACGGTCCGGGGAGGGTGCGGGTACGCAGGCGGGCACCGAGCCGCTTACCGGCGCCAGGAACCGCAACGGCGCGCTGGTCCCCTCGGGCGCCCCCGCCCGCGCGCCACAGGCGCCCGAGCCGGACGGGGCCGCGGAGCCCCAGCCCTGGCGACGCACAGCCGCCGCCTCGTCCCTCGCGCTGCCCTCGCGGCGGCTGTTCGTCGCCAGGGCTGTCGGCGGCGCGGCGGCTGTGGCGGGGCTCGGGACCGTGGGATACGGCACCTACGGTGTCCTGCGCGGCCCGCGGGTCAGGCGGGTCACCGTCCCCTCGCCAAGCTGCCCCGCTCGGCGCACGGCTACCGCATCGCCGTCGTCAGCGACGTCCACCTCGGGCCCATCCTCGGGCGCGCGCACACCCGGCGGATCGTCGACACGGTCAACCGGACGCGGCCGGATCTGATCGCCGTCGTCGGAGACCTCGTCGACGGTTCCGTGGCCGACCTCGGCACCGCGGCCGAGCCCCTGGCCGGGCTCCGGGCGCCAGACGGCAGCTACTTCGTCACCGGGAACCACGAGTACTTCTCCGGCGCCGCCCAGTGGATCGACCACGTGCGGGAGCTGGGTCTGCGCCCGCTGGAGAACGCCCGGGTCGAGCTCGGCGGCTTCGATCTCGCCGGGGTCAACGACATCGCGGGGGAGAGCGAGGGCCAGGGCCCCGACTTCGTACGCGCGCTCGGTGACCGGGACCGCGGCCGTGCCTCCGTGCTCCTCGCCCACCAGCCCGTCGTCATCCACGACGCGGTCGAACACGGCGTGGACCTCCAGCTCTCCGGGCACACCCACGGCGGGCAGCTCTGGCCGGGCAACCTCCTCGCCGGTCTCGCCAATCCGACGGTCGCCGGTCTCGAACGCTACGGCGACACCCAGCTCTACGTCTCGCGCGGCGCCGGGGCCTGGGGTCCTCCCGTGCGGGTGGGCGCGGAGTCCGACATCACGGTGGTGGAGCTCGCTTCCCGGCAGGCGTGACGGCCGCCTGTGGGAACTCGGCCGGCTCTGCCCGGGCCCGTGCGGCCGGCTTCCGGAACGTCCCTGTACGCCCTAGGACCGCTTGCGGGCCGTGGCCGTCTCCGCCATGCCCGGAAGGAAATCCTTGAACAACTCGTGCACCTCGTGGACCAGGGGGCGCAGCACCCGGAACCGGGCCAGTGCCACGCCCCGGTTGGTGAGGCGGGCGCCGCGGGCCGCCAGGCGGCGGCTGCGCTCGCGTTCCGGTGAGCGGTCGAAGACCCAGTAGAGGACGAGCCCCATCTGGGACAGCCACATCAGCTCGGGGAGGATGTCCTCCAGTTCCGCGGGGATCTTCGCCTTCGACCCGGTCAGTACCTCGCGGTGGAGCGCGATGGCCGCCTCGCGGGCGGGCTGGGACTCGGCGGAGAAGGGGCTGAGCGGGCTCTCCGGGTCGGCGGCGTTCTTGAAGAACTGGGCGGCGAACTCGTGGTAGGGCGCCGCGATGTCCAGCCAGGCCGTCAGCACCCCGGCGAGCCGGGTCTCCAGGTCCGTCTCCTTGTCCAGGACCGCCCGGGCCGCCGCTCCGTGCTCGGCGCCGATCCGGTCGTAGAAGCCCTGGACGAGGTGTTCCTTGCCGGCGAAGTAGTAGTAGGCGTTGCCGACGGAGACCCCGGCCTCCTTGGCGATGGCCCGCATCGTCGTCTTGTCGTAGCCGCGTTCCTGGAAGAGCCGGAGAGCTGTCTGGAGGATGAGGGTGCGGGTCTGTTCACTCTTCTGGGCCTTGGCCGGCCTGGTCTCCGCCCCGCCCCGCTCGTCCGTCTCATCTCGTTCGTCGCTCGCCACGGCCCCAAGGCTAGCCGCCAGCCCCGTCGCCCCGGACCGGGACCTCGCGGCCTCCGCCGTCGCCCTGGCGAGGGGCGGCCCAGGGGCCCTGAGGGGTGGGCCCGGCCCCGCCCTGCGGCGGTACGGGCGGGGTCTGCCGGCGCTCCGTCAGGAGAGGAGGCGCCGTGCCGGGGCGGCGCGCGGGCGCACGACGAGAAGTCCCGGCCCCCTCGGCGTGGTGGCCGGGAACCGGGACTGAGCTGGAACGGAGGCGGCCTCGGCTCAGGCGCTCATGGCGCGGGCCGAGTTGAGCTGGGCCATGACCATCAGGAAGGTCTCCGGGCCCGTCGCGGGGATCACCGTCGCGTGGTGCCTGCCGCCGCTGGTGACCGTGACCTGGATGAAGCCGGTGGTCTTCCTCTCCTTCATCAGGAGGAAGAGCAGGCCGATCAGACAGAGCAGGGCGAAGACGATCGCGAGCACGATCGCGACGGTCGGGATCTTCTCCTCCGTGCGGGACATGTCGGTGGCCGTCCACACCGCGCCCTTGAGGGGCATGGTCCCGGACGGCGTCACGATCGAGTCGCTCATGACGGTGATGTCGCCGAACGCCATCACCGGCACCCCGCCCCGCACCCCCATCGGCTGCGGAAGGTACTGGCCGTGACCGGCCGCCGGGTAGCCGTAGCCGGGTCCGGGCTGCGCCGCGTCGTCCGGCAGGGGCTGCGGGTAGCCGTACCCGGGAGCGCCGCCCGACTGATAGCCGTACCCCTGCCCGTCCGGCATGGTGGGCGGGTTGCCCGGCTGGTGCTGCGGCGGCCCCCATGTGTACGAGTCGTCCGCGTACGGATTCGGATCGCTCACAGCAGTCCCCGTTCTGTTTTCGTCACAAGCTCCGCACGACCGTACCGCCCGCATGCGGGCGGGCGCAGCAGGAGACCCCGTTCTCCACCGGTACGCGGCGGACAACGGGGCCCCTGGGTACTGCGTGGACCAGTGGGATCAGAAGCGACGCGTGATCAGCGCGCGCTTCACTTCCTGGATGGCCTTGGTGACCTCGATGCCTCGCGGGCAGGCGTCCGTGCAGTTGAACGTCGTGCGGCAACGCCACACACCGTCACGGTCGTTGAGGATCTCCAGGCGCTGCTCGCCGCCCTCGTCACGCGAGTCGAAGATGAAGCGGTGCGCGTTGACGATCGCCGCCGGGCCGAAGTACTGCCCGTCGTTCCAGAACACCGGGCACGAGGACGTGCACGCGGCGCACAGGATGCACTTGGTGGTGTCGTCGAAGCGCTCGCGGTCCTCGGCGGACTGCAGGCGCTCGCGGGTCGGCTCGTTCCCCTTGGTGATGAGGAAGGGCATGACGTCGCGGTACGCCTGGAAGAACGGGTCCATGTCGACCACGAGGTCCTTGAGGACCGTGAGGCCCTTTATGGCCTCGACCGTGATCGGCTTCTCCGGGCTCAGGTCCTTGATCAGCGTCTTGCAGGCGAGCCTGTTCTTGCCGTTGATCCGCATCGCGTCGGAGCCGCAGATCCCGTGCGCGCAGGACCGGCGGAAGGTGAGGGTGCCGTCCACCTCCCACTTGATCTTGTGAAGGGCGTCGAGGACACGCTCCTTCGGGTCGATCGAGATCTGGAAGTCCTGCCACTGGGCGTCTTCCGAGACCTCCGGGTTGAAGCGGCGGATTCGGAAGGTGGCCGTGATGTACGGGGAGTCGGCGAAGCCGGCCTCGGGCTCGGGAGCCTTGCCGGACTTCTCCAGGGTGGGGGTAGCCATCAGTACTTACGCTCCATCGGCTGGTAGCGGGTCTGGACGACCGGCTTGTAGTCGAGCCGGATCGACTCGGTGCCGTCGTCGGCGACCTCGCGGTACGCCATGGTGTGGCGCATGAAGTTGACGTCGTCGCGGTTCGGGTAGTCCTCGCGGTAGTGACCGCCGCGGGACTCCTTGCGGGCCAGCGCGGACGTCGCCATGACCTCGGCCAGGTCGAGCAGGTTGCCCAGCTCGATGGCCTCCAGGAGGTCGGTGTTGAACCGCTTGCCCTTGTCCTGGATGGACACGTCCAGGTAGCGCTTGCGCAGCTCGGCGATCTTGTCGACGGCCGTCTTGATCGTCTGCTCGGTGCGGAACACCATCACGTTGGCGTCCATGCACTCCTGGAGCTCCAGGCGCAGCGTCGCGACGCGCTCGCCGCCCGTGGAGTTGCGCAGGCGCTCGACCTGGTCGACGACGAGCTGCGCCGGGTTCTCCGGAAGGTCGACGTAGTCGTTCTTCGCGGAGTACTCGGCGGCGGCGATGCCCGACCGCTTGCCGAAGACGTTGATGTCCAGCAGCGAGTTGGTGCCGAGCCGGTTGGCGCCGTGCACGGACACGCACGCGACCTCACCGGCGGCGTACAGCCCGGGGACGACCGTGGTGTTGTCCGCGAGGACCTCACCCCGGACGTTGGTCGGGATGCCGCCCATGGCGTAGTGCGCGGTCGGCTGGATCGGGATCGGGTCCGTGTAGGGCTCGATGCCGAGGTACGTGCGCGCGAACTCCGTGATGTCCGGGAGCTTCGCGTCCAGCTGCTCCGGCGGGAGGTGCGTGAGGTCGAGGTAGACGTGGTCGCCCTCGGGACCGCAGCCGCGGCCCTCACGGATCTCCGTGTAGATGGAGCGGGACACGACGTCACGGGACGCGAGGTCCTTCATGACGGGCGCGTACTTCTCCATGAAGCGCTCGCCGTCCTTGTTGCGGAGGATGCCGCCCTCACCGCGGGCGCCCTCCGTCAGCAGGATGCCCATGCGCCAGATGCCCGTCGGGTGGAACTGGAAGAACTCCATGTCCTCCAGCGGCAGACCGCGGCGGTACGCGGCGGCCTGGCCGTCACCGGTCAGGGTGTGTGCGTTCGACGTCACCTTGAAGAACTTGCCGGTGCCGCCGGAGGCGAAGATGATCGCCTTCGCCTGGAAGACGTGGATCTCGCCGGTGGCCAGCTCGTACGCCACGACGCCGGCCGACTTCCGCACTCCGGTCTCGGGGTCCTCCTGGAGCAGGAGGTCCAGGACGTAGAACTCGTTGAAGAACTCCACGCCCTCCTTGACGCAGTTCTGGTACAGCGTCTGGAGGATCATGTGGCCGGTGCGGTCCGAGGCGTAGCAGGACCGGCGGACCGGGGCCTCGCCGTGGTTACGGCTGTGACCGCCGAAGCGGCGCTGGTCGATCCTGCCCTCGGGCGTGCGGTTGAACGGCAGGCCCATCTTCTCCAGGTCGAGGACGGAGTCGATGGCCTCCTTCGCCAGGATCTCGGCGGCGTCCTGGTCGACCAGGTAGTCGCCGCCCTTGATCGTGTCGAAGGTGTGCCACTCCCAGTTGTCCTCCTCCACGTTGGCGAGCGCGGCGGCCATGCCGCCCTGCGCCGCGCCCGTGTGGGAGCGGGTGGGGTAGAGCTTCGTCAGCACGGCGGTGCGGCTGCGCTTGGTCGACTCGATGGCCGCGCGCATGCCGGCGCCGCCGGCGCCGACGATGACGGTGTCGTACTTGTGGATCTGCATGGTTTCCTCTGGTCCCTCTGTCCCGGCGCCTAGCGGATGTTCGGGTCGAAGGTGAAGATCACCAGCGTGCCCAGCAGGACGGTGAACACCGTGGCGGTGTACAGGAGCATCTTCAGCCAGAAACGGGTGTTGTCCCGTTCGGCGTAGTCGTTGATGACCGTACGGAGGCCGTTGGCGCCGTGCAGCATGGCGAGCCACAGCATGGTGAGGTCCCAGACCTGCCAGAACGGCGAGGCCCAGCGGCCCGCCACGAAGGCGAAGCCGATCTTGGACACGCCGCCGTCCAGCACGAGCTGGATCAGCAGGTGGCCGATGACCAGGACGACCAGCACGATGCCCGACAGGCGCATGAAGAGCCAGGCGTACATCTCGAAGTTGGTGCCCGAGCCCTTGGGCGTCTTGCCGGTGCGCTTGCGCGGCGGCTCGATCACCGGGGCCGGATGGTCGGCGTCATAGCGGCGCGGGGGCTCGACGCCCTCGACCTCGCCGATCGCGGAAGTGCTCTCGGTGGACATTGGCATCAGCTCCCGAAGACTTCGCGTACGGCGTGACCGAGGACGGGATACAGCGCCCCGACCATCAGCACGGCCCAGATGCCCAGCACGGTCCAGAGCATCTGCTTCTGGAAGCGCGGGCCCTTGGCCCAGAAGTCCACGGCAACGATGCGGAGACCGTTCAGCGCGTGGAAGAGAATGGCGGCCACGAGGCCGTATTCGAGGAGCGCGACAAGCGGCGTCTTGTACGTGGCCACGACTTCGTCGTATGCCTCGGGCGAGACGCGGACAAGAGCGGTGTCCAGGACGTGTACGAACAGGAAGAAGAAAATGAGGACACCGGTGACTCGATGAGCCACCCATGACCACATGCCTTCCCGGCCGCGGTACAGCGTTCCAGCCGGCACGGAAGAACCCTCCGGGAGCGGGGATTGGGGTCGGCCGGCTTGACTGTCGGTCTGACCCGGCCGGGTACGGTCCTCCGGCCCCGGCCATCGTAGCGACGCTTTGTCGGTTCGTTCGCCCCGGGGCCTCCGGTGTGATCAAAATGGCAACCAAACAGGCACGGACGGGCTAGAGCATCCCAAAGGGAACACCCGGATACGGGCCCTTCGCCGGCCCCGCGTCCGCCACCAGCTCGATGATGCGCTCCCGGGCCAGCCGCCGCATCTCGTCGGCCGTCACAGCCCGCTCCTCGTCCGGGTCGTGGGCCAGTCTTGCCCTGATCCCGGCGAGCACCTGGTCCACCTGCTGGGAGGGCCGGTGGGCGTCCAGGCTGATCACGAAGACATGGCCGAACCGGCTCTCGTACGCGGCGTGGGCGGCCCGGAGCGCGAGGTGGGCGGCGCGCGGCGCGTCGTGGTGGAGGCAGGGCGCGGTCTCCCCGGCGAGCGCCTCGGCGATATCCGTGGGAGACAGGTCGTAGCTCGCCTCGTCGGAGGCGGCGAGCAGGGCGTCGAGATCCGGGTACGGGCGGTGGGCGGCCAGCCGCAGGGCCCAGCGGTGGCTGCCGCAGCACTCCAGAAGGGCGGCCTCGGCCTCCGGGCGCGGTGCGGTGTTGAAGCGGGCGAGGCCCGCGGCGTGGTCGCCCGCCGGTGCGGGCGCCGGTGCGGGGCCCCGGCTCCGGACCGGCGGGGCCGCCCGCCCGGCCTGCCGCGGTCGCCTCGGCAGGCCGGTGTGGGACTCGCTGGACCTGGACAGCGTGGACTCCTCGGACGGACGACATCTGTGCCCCTGGAAGAGGGGACGGAGGGCAACGAGGTTGCACGGGTGAAGGAAGAGAAGAAGGTGAAGGGAGAGGCGGATGTGCCGTCACGCTAGCGAGGGAGGGCAGGGGCCGTCCGAAGTACGCGGGAAAATCACCCGGACGGGCAAGTTTCGGACCACTGACGTACGGCTTCTGGACACCCGGGGAGCGCTCGCGAAAAAGAGCCGCCGTTTTACCCTCACATATGACCTGATGTCCCCTATTTGGAGGTTTGTTCGATGTCGTCCTCGCGCGGTGCTCTTCTGACCGGTGCGGCTGTCACGACCGCCGCCGCCGTCGCCCTCACCGTCGCCGTCTGGCCTGAGGAGTCCGACGACGCGCGCAGAGGCGGTGGCGCGGCCTCTCCGGCCCGCGCCACCGCCACCGCCTCGCCCTCCCCTTCGCGCAGGTACCCGCTCTCCTCGGAGCCCCGCACCATCCCCGCCGTACGCGAGCACGAGGCCGCGCGCGGGCCGGGCTGGCGGCCCGGCAGCGGCAGCACGGTCGTCATAGCCGACGGCAGCGACGCGCTCGCGGACGAGGCGCAACTGCTCGCCAGGGAGCTGAAGATCCGCTACCGGGGCGAGGCCGCCGCCCGCGCGGGCGATGTCGAGCTGGCCCTCGCCACGGCGGGCCGGGGCGACCCGGAGTCGTACACCCTGAAGACCGGCGGCGGGCGCGTCACGATCAGCGGACCCGGCCAGGCGGGGGTCTTCTACGGGACCCGCACCCTGAAACAGGCGCTGCGCACCGGCGGGGTCGTGCCCGAGGGGGAGATACGCGACCGGCCCGACCGCCCCCAGCGCGGCCTCAACCTCGACATAGCCCGCAAGCACTTCACGGCGGGCTGGATAGAGGACCGGCTGCGGGAGATGGCCGACCTCAAGCTCAACCAGCTCGGCCTGCACTTCTCCGACGACCAGGCGTTCCGCATCGAGTCGGACTCGCACCCCGAGGTGGTGTCCGAGCAGCACCTCACCAAGGACGAGGTCCGCCGGATTCTGGCGCTCGCCGCCGACCTGCACATCACGGTCGTCCCCGAGATCGACTCCCCGGGACACCTGGGTGCCGTGATGCGCGCGCACCCCGACCTCCAGCTCCGCAACACCCAGGGCGTGGCCCGGCAGGGCGCCATCGACATCTCCAAGCCCGCATCGGCGCGCATCGTCGACGACCTGCTGCGCGAGTACGCCGGACTGTTCCCCGGGAACTGGTTCCACGTCGGGGCGGACGAGTACCAGGCGCTCACGGTGAGCAGCCCGCAGACCTCCTATCCGCGTCTGGCCGCCGCCGCCCGCCAGAAGTACGGCGAGGGCGCCACCATCCAGGACCTCGCGGAGGGCTGGCTCAACGACCGCGCCGCGGTGGTCCGCGAGGCGGACAAGACGCCCAAGGCGTGGAACGACGGCTTCTTCGCGGGCGGGGAGGTCACCGCCGACAAGGGCATCGAGGTCGAGTACTGGACCGGCAAGGAGATCGGGGCGCGCCCGCCCCTGGAGTACCTGGCCGAGGGCCGCAAGGTCGTGAACCTCAACGACGAGTTCCTCTACTACGTACTCGGCGAGCCGAACCAGTTCACGTACCCGACGGGCCGCCGCATCTACGAGCAGTGGACGCCGCTGGTGCTGCGCGGCACGGAGGCGGTGCCGGAGAAGTACTCCGGCCAGATCCTCGGCGGCCGGTTCGCGGTCTGGTGCGACCTCGCGAACTCCCAGACCCAGGACCAGGTCGCGGCCGGAATCCACCGGCCGCTCCAGGCGACGGCCCAGAAGTTGTGGGACCCGCGCGAACCGGAGCTGAGCTGGGCGCAGTTCCAGGAGCTGGCCACGGAGGTCGACGCCGAGCAGGCCGGCGGGACGGGCTGAACCGCGATGACATGGGCCGTGTTCGGACACCGGCCGCCTCCCGCGTTCGTGCGGGAAGCGGCCGGCCAGGGTCAGATCAGTTCGCGGCGTACACCGAGTCGCCCGCCGTGCGGCGGATCTCCGGCAGTTCCGAGTAGAGCGCGGCCCCCGGGCAGAGGGTGGCGTAGCCGTCACGGTGGCCCGAGACGGTGTGGAGCGTGGCCCGGTCGCCGGTCTTGTAGACGCCGGTGTCACCCGCGGCGGTGAGTGTCACCTGCGCTTGCGGGTCGACGCCGTGCAGGCCGAGCTTCCAGGCGGAGACATCGGCGATCGCCTGCTTGGCCGCGGCAGTCGGCGTACCTCCGTTCTCGTAGTCACCGAGGAGGGAGACACCGGCGGAGTAGCCGTTGAACCCGTAGGTGTGGGCTCCTCGCACGGGCTTGTCGGTACCGCCCGCGCGGCCCTCGAACACCGTCCCGCACTTGTCGACGAAGAAGTTGTAACCGGTGTCGCTCCAGCCGTTCGACTTCACGTGGTAGGTGAGGATCGCCCGGATGATCGCGGGTGACTCGGCGCACTCGTAGCTGTTCGTGCCGGCCGTGTGGTGGACGAAGACCGCGTCGACCTTGGCCAGGTAGGAGGGCGGTTCCGTCACGAGCGACTCGTCGGCGCCCCATTCGGCCCGGCTGACGATCTGCGGTGCGGCCGGAGTGGTCGGACCCGTCGACACCGAAGGGTCGGGCGTCGGGCTCTCCGACGCCGTGGGCCGCGGGTCCGGGACGCTGCTCGGTTCGCCGGACGGGTCCGTCGTCGGCTTCTCGCTCTTGGACATGGCCGACAACTGCCCGTCGCCCTCTACGTTCCCCTTGCCCTGTCCCTTGACCGTCCCCGGATCGATCATGTCGATCCGCAGGGCCTTCGGTACGGCGGTCTCCTCGCCGTCAGCCAGGACGCGGGCCTCGATGGCGTCCGATGGCCCGACCCACAGCGGCTCGGAGGCACCACGGACGCCGGAGTCCCTGCCCTCCGCCGACTCCGGTGCCCGGATGTCGAAGTCGAGGTCACTCCACTCCGTCCACGTGCCGTCGTCCGCGTCGCGGGTCCGTATCTGCGCGGTCCCCTCGAAGGCGTCGGCGCTGTCGTCCCAGGAGACGCCGACGAGTGAGAACGACTGCGTCTCCGTGCGGGGAAGGGACCTCTTCTTGTGGTCCTTGCCGTCCAGCGCGAGCGTATGAGCCTGCGCGGGACGGGAGTTGCCGATGGGGTCCATGTTCTCGGAGTCCCCGGTCGCGGCCACGGCCGTCACTCCGGTGGAGCCGATGACGACGGCTCCCGCCACCAGCCAGATCGTGCGTGTCGTGTTCCTTGCCCGCCGTGCGCGGGTGCCTCTCGGACTCATGCTCATCCCTCGTCGCCCCGGCTTTCGGTGAATTGGTTCAGTCGAACCGGGCGGTTATACACCACGGGCAACACGCGATGCGAGCGAATGAACGAACAGGGTGAAACCGGCCCGTAGGAGGGCCGGTTGCCCCGGGTGCCCGAACCTTCACAAGGTGATTGCGGGCGGGCGTTCTTCTCGACGGGTGCGTGGGCAATGAGGGAAATGCGCGGCGGCGGGGAAGGGCGGCTGACCGGTTCGGCTACGCCGTGCCCTTGAGGAGCGTGACGAAGGACGTCCACGCGGGGGCCGTGACCGTGAGGACCGGGCCGTCAGGGACCTTGGAGTCGCGGACGGGGACGATGCCGACGAGGCCGTCGGCGACCTCGACGCAGTCCCCGCCGTCACCGTTGCTGTGGCTGCTCTTGCGCCAGCGGGCGGCGCCGGGGAATGCCTCGGCGACCTCCACGCAGTCTCCGCCGCTGCCGTTGCTGTAGCTGCTCTTGCGCCAGACGGCCATGCTCAAGTCATTCCCGTTGCTTGCCATTTCGATCATCCTCAGCAGCTTCCTCGATCAGGGCGAGGGACGCCTCCGGCGGCAGTGCGGCGGCCCTGAGTTGATCGTACGACCTGCGGTACTCCTTCACGAGGGCCGGTTCGTCGATGGTGTCCCCGCTGTGCAGCGCCTCCGTGTAGACGAGGGGTGGGGCGTCGGGGAATGTCATGATCTTGGCCGTGCCGAGCATGAAGGGGTGCGGCCCGCAGTTCCACGGAAGGATCTGTGGAACGATCCGGCGGCGTCGGGCCAGTGCCGCAATTCGCTCCAGTTGTTCGGCTGCGTGTTCCGGGGGAAGGACTGGCTGGCGCAGTAGCGACTCGGACAGGATCGCCCAATACATCGGGGTCCTGTGGTCGTCCTCGAACAGACGGGCCCTCTCCAGCCGGGCGCCGACCTTCTCGTCCACTTCCTCGTCCGGTGCCAGCGGGTGCGTCGCCCGCACCACCGCCCGCGCGTACGCGTCCGTCTGCAACAGTCCGGGAATCAGGGTCGGGCACCACTCCTCAATGCTGTCCGCGTGCTTCTCAGCCTCCAGGACCCGCTCGAAGTAGTCGGCGTGGCCTCGCCTCTTCGCGTTCCGTACGTCCTCGCAGCGACGCGCGAAGAAACCGTCCGTGCCGAGCACCCGGTCGACGTGCTCGGCCAGTTCCGCCGGCATGCGGCGCTCGCCGCGTTCGATCTCGCTGAGGTGGCTCTGCCCGTAGAAGCTGCCCTTGACCAGCTGCTGGAGGGTCAGCCCCGCCTGCTCCCGTTTCCAGCGCAACTCCGCGCCGTAGAAGGTCGGCACGCTTGCCGATCCGTCGATGTCCTTGCGCTGCCCCATCGCTCACCACCGTTGCCACTCGTTTCCCACATGTCCCGTCAGGGCCCGGCGATTCCCGTGCCGACGTCGACTTCCGTCGACGAAGGCGCACTTCACGGCCGGGAGCCCGAACCCCTTTCACGGTAGTTCCAGCCGCGTCAGTCTGTGAGGCATTCGTCACAGGGCGCACTGGAAGGTGTGACCCCTCATGAACGACCTCCCCCACGACGGCAGGGAAGCCCAGCAGGTGATGGACGAGCTGCGGGCCGCCCTCGCCGCCCACGGCATCGTGCTGCCCTCCCTCGGGGTCGACCTGCCGACCCTCGCCGCCCGCTACCGCACTCCGCCTCTGATCGCGCTGGGCAACTGCAACCTGCCCACCGCCCGCGCGCTGGCCGAAGCCCTGCGCAAGGGAGTCATGTGATGCGGCAACCGCTGGTCCTGAAGCTTCTCGCCACTCCGAAGGCCGTGTCCGACGTGCGCCTGGCCCTGCGTACGTATGTGGGCGGCCCCTGCGCCGATGTGCAGCTGTGTGCGAGTGAGCTGATCACCAACGTCGTACGCCACCTCGGTGACGGCGTGCCGGTGACCGTCCGTCTGTTCGGCACCGACGAAGGCCGTACGCGGCTGGAGGTCACCGACCCCGACCCCCGGGCCCTGCCCTTGCTGTGCCGGGCGGCCGAGGACGACGAGGCCGGTCGCGGCCTCGCGCTGCTCGACGGGCTGGCCCTGCGCTGGGGGGTGGAGCAGGGGGCCGGGACCAAGACGGTGTGGTGCGAGCTGTCGGATGACCTGAATTCGCCGGTCGTCTCCTCAGGTGCCCCTGCGCCAAGCGTTCGTGCGATGCACCAGTGACGATTTTCAGCCACCCGGCGCAGTACGGGGGAAGGGGGATTCCATGCCCCGGACGAGGGAGACGTTGATGAGCTTGCTGGAACAGATCGCCGGGGCCGACGAGCGAGGGCTGGCCACGAGTGCGCTGGCCTGCCTCGAACGCTGTCTGCCGCCCGCCGCCGATGGCGGCGCATCCGAACCGCTCCGCCCGCTCTGGGCGAGCTGCGAGGACGGCCGCGACTGGGGCGACCGGCTGGAAGCGGCCCGTGCGGCGATGGCTGGCGTGGACGAGACGGCCTCGCCCGTACCGGAGATGCTCGGTGCCGCTCCCTCGGAGTGGGCCGCCGAACCGCTGCGGGCGTGGGCGCGTACCTGCTCGCTGCTCTCGCTGGAGTTCCACCGCCTGTTCGACATGCCCGTCGGCGCGGGGGCGAGCGGGGACGGGCCCCTCGTGGCGGGGGAGCTGCGGCGTCAGAGCGAGATCCTGGAGACCCTCGCGGAGTCCCCGGACCCGGCGGGCGGTGCGAGGGGACTGCTTGGCGCGCTCGAACGGTCGACCGAGGGCCGTCGCGTACTGCGTGCGGTGATATCGCGCCGGGCGCGTGGCCGGGGCTGACGGAAGTGCCGGGGGCGGCCCGTGCCGTACGAAGGCCGGAGCCCCTCGGGTCAGGCCGAGGGGCTCCGGTGTCGGTGGCCGCCCGCGAGGGGCGGACGGACGGGGTGGCGCGGGGCGGACGGCTACGGGGCCAGGACGTTCAGCCCGATCCGGATGCCCTTGGGGGCGCCCAGCTGGTACGTCCCGTAGTACACGCTGCTCGACGGCAGGATGCCCTTGCCGACGATGTTGTCGAGCTGGAGCACCGTGCCGTTGCCGGCGTCCTCGCCGTCCGCACCGAGGGCCATGTCCGCCCGGGTGTCGCCGGTGACGTCGGCCAGTGAGACGGACGAACCGAGCCGGTCGTCGGTCTCCGTGACCCCGGGGATGCCCGCGGTGTCCTGACCGATCACGACGGACCCGGAGCTGGTGGGCCCGGTGGCCGTGCCACGCACCAGGAGCGCGGCCCCGGCGTCGGTACGGGAGGTGCCGGAGCGGGTGGTGTCCTCACCCGGCAGACCGGCGAGGACGTCGGCGTAACCGTCGAGGTCGATGTCGCCCACCGAGACCGACCAGCCCAGGTTGTCCCCGCTCTCCCCGCCGCCGGGCACACCCGAGGTGTCCTGGTGGTACAGCTTGCGGCCGGTCGAGGTGAGACCGGACGCGGAGCCGTACACGACGGTGACGGCGCCGCCCTTGGCGGTGTGGCCGGACTCGCTGTTGTACGGCTGGCCGACCACGAGGTCGGTGGCGCCGTCGCCGTTGACGTCACCCGTGGCGAGCGAGCGTCCGCCGGGCGCGGCGAGCACGCCGACCCGCTGGAGGCCCGTCGCGGAGCCCTTCAGCCACAGCAGCCGGGCCTTGCCGCCCGGATCGCGGAAGCCGAGGGCCACGTCCGTGTAGCCGTCCTTGTTGAAGTCGCCCGTCGCGGAGGTCGGGTAGCCGACCGCGCCGCTGTACGCGGAGGAGCCCAGGTAGCCCGCCTTCGCGTGACCGGACCTGCTGTCCCAGCTCCACCAGCGGCCGGGCTTGCCGGGGGCGACGGAGAAGACGTCGTCCAGGCCGTCGGCGTTGAAATCGCCCGCCGCGACCGCGTAACCGAGCTTGTCGCCGCCCACGCGGTAGGAACTGGTGATCGCGTAACCCTTGCCGGTGGTGAGGGCGGGGCCGTACATCGCGATGACGGTGCCGTTGTCGGACTGCGTGATGTTCTCGCCCGGCGCGCCGGTCACCAGGTCCGCGTGGCCGTCGCCGTTCAGGTCGCCCCAGGCGCTGGAGTAGCCGAAGTAGTCGTAGGACTCGTTGCCGCCGGGCACACCGGGGCTGTTCTGGTCGAGCGTGCGCTTCGTTGCGGCATCGGGGCCGTTCTGGCTGCCCGGCAGCACGGTGACCCGGCCGGCGCCGCCCGTCGCCTTGTGGAGGCCGACGACCAGGTCGCTGATGCCGTCGCGGTTGAAGTCGGCGGTCGGCACGGCCGAGTTGCGGCCCGCTCCGGTGGCGAAGGCTCGGATCGCGGGAAGCTTGGCGTACAGGGTGGGACCGGGGCAGAGCGTGGCGAAGCCGTCGCGGTGACCGGAGATGGTCTTGAGCGTGGCCTGCTGGCCCTTCTTGTACACACCGGTGTCGGCGGCGGCCGTCAGGGTCACCGAGGTGTTCGGGCTCACGCCGTACTGGCCGAGCTTCCACGCGGCCACCCGGGCGGCCGAGTTGAGGGCGGCCGTGGTGGGCTTGCCCTTCTCGAAGTCGCCGAGCAGCGCGATGCCGGTGGAGTAGGAGTTGAAGCCGTAGGTGTGCGCTCCGAGGACGGGCAGGTCGGCGCCGCCCTCACGGCCCTCGAAGATCTGGCCGCACTTGTCGACGAGGAAGTTGTAGCCGATGTCCTTCCAGCCCTCGTAGTCGTCGGCCGTCGTCGCGGTGTCCATGCCACGCGGGGTGACGTGGTAGGCGTAGATGCCCCGGATGAGCGCCGCGGACTCCGCGCAGCTGTAGTCGTTCGAGCCCACCGTGTGGTGGACGAACACGGCCTGGACCTTCTCGATGTACTCGGGGTCGCTGTAGTTCGTCGCGAGCGACCTGTCGGGCCCCCAGCCGGCGCGCAGCGTCATCGCGGGCCGGTTCACCGTGGACGGCGGCGCGGCCGGGACGGTCGGCGTGGGCGAGGGGGTGTCGGTGGGCGTCGCGGTCGGTGTCGCGGTGTCGGTGGGCGTGGGGGTGGCGGTCCCGGTGGCGGTCTCTGTCGGGGTCGCGGTCTCGGTGGCGGTGGCGGTCTCCGTGGCCGTCTCGCCCGGGCCCTCGCCCGGCGTCCCGCTGTCCGCCGGGGTGGGCGTCAGGGTCTCCTCGACGGCGAACGAGGCGTTCTGCGCGTCGGCGCCCGGAGCCGCGGCCTCCCTGGCGGTGAGACCCGGGTCGACCAGGGAGAGTTCGAGACCCTTGGGAAGCCCCTCGGCGGCTGTGCCGCCCGCACCCACGACGCGCGCCTCGACGGCGTCGGACGGCCCGACCCACAGCGGTTCCGACATCCCGGGCAGCTTCGCCTCGTCGTCGTCACGCTCCGCGCCGAGGTGCTGCTCCAGGTGCACCTCGAGCCAGCTGCTCCACTGCCCGGTCTCGCGGCTGCGGGCACGCACCTCCGCCTTGCCGTCGATCGTCGCCCGCGGGTCCGCCCAGACGACGCCGACCATCGAGAAGGGGTCGGTCTCGGTGCGGGGCAGCGCCCGCTCGGAGTCGCCCGAGCCCTTGAGGGTCAGCTCGTGGACCGATGCCTTACGGGCCTTCGCCCCCTGCTCCCCGGGAGCGTCGGGGTTGGCTATGGCGACGGTGACCGCCCCCGCCCCGCCGAGCACGACCGCGCCTATGGTCAGCCAGGCGCGGCGCCTGACACTCAGCGGTCTGTACGCATGTGAACTGCGCGGGCTCAAATGCCCCACCCCTCAGCAGATGTGAATATCCGGAAGTTCAATTCGGCCCCACCCGTCACATGGGCGCCCCGGAGTACCCTGCGATGCCGGGTGCTTAAACGTCACACCAATTTCCCCCGAAGTGACACGCGTCACCATGGCGAACGAAGTCCGCAGACGTTCGAGATGCGGCCAGGGTTGTGCCGCCGGAGGTAATCGCTCCAGTCCGGTGCCGTGAGAACGAACACAGTCCACCTCGCGTGATGTTTCCGCGCCGCTCGTCGCTGGGTCAGTGTCGGCGAACGCCGATGTGGCGAGGGCAGGGGGAATCATGGGTGGGAACGAGCGGGCGGCATTGCCGGGGGCGTCGGCGATGCGCCCCTACACATCGGTGTTCGTCACCCGGCTGACCGAGCGCAACCGGCTGCCCCTGGACTACTCCGTCGCCAGCCTCCGGCTGGTCGATCTCGTCGTGGACGGACTGCGGCGCGACCAGCCCCGGCGGGACCAGGTCGACGGCATCCTGCTGGGCCTCGGGGCGTACACGGGCGAAGTGATCGTCCGAAGGGCCGGTGGGGTGTGGGTGGACTTCGACGCCGGACAACGGGAGCTGTTCCGGCAGACGGTGGGCGTGCGTATGCCGGACGGGCGGGTGTGGAATCCGCTGGGCAAGGTGGTCAACCGTTTCGAGTCCGGGCCCGAGGAGTCGGTGCAGCGGCTGTATCTCCTGCTGCACGGCCGCGCGGCTCAGCGAAACACCGTATGCGGGTAGCCTGTTCGATTCCGCCGCTGTGAATCCTGTGACGTTTCGGTGCCCTTGGGCGCGGAACAGCAGAAGGGTCCCGGCCCCGACCGGAGTACGGGCGCGGCGGTAGGCGCCGGAACAGGCTTTGATTAGGGAAGTGTTGGGCACGGGCGGGGAACAGCGCCGCAGGGAGTGGTACGACGCCGAGCTCGGCGACGCCGTCGAGCGGGCGCAGCAGGGGGACGAGGAAGCGTTCGCGGTCGCGTACCGGCGGGTGCAGCCCGGCCTCCTGGGCTACGTACGCGGGCTGGTGGGCGAGGACGCCGAGGACGTGACCTCCGACGCGTGGCTGGAGATAGCCCGTGATCTCGGGCGGTTCCGCGGCGACGGGGCGGGCTTCCGGGGCTGGACCGCGAGGATCGCGCGCAACCGGGCGCTCGACCACCTCAGGAAGCAGAAGCGGCGGCCCCGCACCACGCTGATCGAACAGGACGTCCTCCAGCTGCCCGGCGGGTACGACACCGCCGTGGCGGCGCTGGAGGCGCTCTCCACGGAAGCGGCACTGGAGATCATCGGCACGCTCCCGCGTGAGCAGGCCGAGGCCGTACTGCTGCGGGTCGTGGTGGGCCTGGACGGTGCCGCGACGGCGCGGGTGCTCGGGAAGCGTCCCGGCGCCGTGCGCACCTCCGCGTACCGCGGACTCAAGAGACTGGCCGAGCAGTTGTCCCCCGACGGGACGGGCGCTGTGACGAACAGGACGCGCCGTACGCTGGGGATCAGGCATGAGAAACGAATCGGAGCGGGGGCCCACGGCCCCGGAGACACCCGAGCTCGCCGCGCTGCTCGCGGCGGCCCGGCGTGCGCAGGCGCCCGCGACGGACGCCGAGCTGCGCGCGACCGCCGCCTTCCGGGCCGCACGGGACGGGGGCGCCCACGCGGTGCGCCCGCCCTGGTGGCGGCGCCGGGACGACTGGCGCCCGGCGTACGGGTGGCGAGGCGTCGGTTCGGTCCGGGTGATGGCCGGCGGGTTGGTGGCCGCGGTGCTGCTGGGCGGCGTCGCGGTGGCCGCGGGCCAGGGCGTGCTGCCGACACCGTTCGGTGACGGTGACGAGAGCCCCGCGCCGGACTCCGTACGGCCTACGCAGGGCGCTCCGGAGACCCCGGGCGTCCACCGGACGGGCGGGAGCGGGCCGTCCCCCGTGGAATCCCCGACGCCGCCCGGCACCCCCACCGCGGCGACGAGCGCGCCGCGCTCCCCGCACCCGCACCCGCTCGCGAGCGAGGACCGGTCGCGGGACGAGGCCGCGCTCTGCCGGGTGTACACCAAGGACCGGGACCACGGGAAGGCGGCCGACGCCGAAGCCTTCGACCGGCTGAGGGCGGCCGCGTCCGACGCGTCGGATGCGGCGGTGACCGCCTACTGCGAGGCACTGCTCGGCCGGCGGGAGCCGGGCCCGCAGGGCAACTCCGGCGAAACGGCCGCCCCGGCCGCCCCGGCCGCCTCGGACGGCCCGGCCGCCTCGCACGGCTCGCACGGGGGCGGGTCCGGAAAGGGCGGGCCGGAACGGCCCGAGGCGCCGGGCGGCCGGGCACCCGGCGGAACCGTCGGCGGCGGCCCGGAGGGAGCCGCGAGCGGAGGCAGGAACGGGGCGGCCGTCCGCTGACCGGCGGCGGGAGGAGAGCCATGGGGGCGGGGCGACAGACCTGAGCAGGTACGGCGTCGATGTCGAGCTTGAAGTGTCCGAGCCCGACCCGGTAACCGACACAGTCACGGTCCCGGGCTCTTCGACAGTCACCGACGACGTGGCGGTCATCGTCGAGGAGCCGCGACCCGGTGAGCGGAGGCCGTGCACGATTACGACGACCGTGACGCACCCGGAGACAGGCGTTGTGAAGTCCGAGAGTACGGCGATCGTGCACGACCCGGACGATGTTCCGCGAGTGGCTGTGAACGAGGTTGGCGATGCGGTTTTGAAGGCCGCCAACCCACGCGGTCCGGGAGGCCGTCGAAGAGTTCGCGGACGCTCTTCCGGCTGCGAGCCGGATGTCGGCCAGTCGCTTTCCGGGCGTTTTGCGGGCTTCCTGGACGCTCGAAGATGGTGATGTCATGTCGATGCGGCTAGAGCTGTCAGATCAGCTCGAACTTCGCGTGCGGAGTCGCCCGTTTCCACACGGCTTCGAAGGCCGAGTCACAGAGCTTCGCCACCTCCGGGTCTTCTGTCAGCTCCTACAGCATGTTCTCGCCCTCGCCGTCGAAGTGGTTGACGAGTACGAGGCTGGAGTCGAACAGCCAGAAGTCGTTGCCCGGAAGCACCAGGCTGGTGGCGTTGCGGCGTGAGAGCCAGCGCACGCTTTCCCCTGCGGCGATGTCGTCCGTCACGTCGTGCTCGAAGCGGATGTACTCGCTGACGGGCGTCGATACGATGCGGGCCCGTCGGACCTCGACGCCCCGCGAGGCCGCTTCCATGACGATCGCGTGCCAGTCAGCCCAGCGCTCGGCAGGGTCGAGGACCACGCCGGCCTTCCAGTCGATGAAGGCCGGGTCGGACTTCATGTAGGCGTCGCGCATTTCCAGGTGGACGGCTGTCCTCTGGCAGTCGCGGAAAAGCTCCTCAAACGTCGGGGTCCGCGTCATTCTTCTTCACCTCCGGGTCGGAGTCCTTGGCGTCCTGCTTCAGCTCCAGGGAGAACTGCACCATGCGCCGAGGGATCTCTACCACCGACTCGTGGCCAGGAATGTCTATCTTCTCGAGACGCTCGGCGTCCTCCACCTTCCACCCTTGGACGAGGTAGCTGTCCTCCTCGAACGTCGGTGACGATCTGTGTGGCTGAGCTTGCCCGTGACTGTGCCGTGGAGCGAGGAACATGCCAGGACTTCGACGATGACCCTGGGCGGACGGGACGAGCTGTCGATCAGACGCATATGGCCCGTGACCTGGCCAAATTCGATCCCTCACCGCCACGCCCTTGCTTAGGTGGCGGCTTCCAGCTCGTCGTACCCGTCGATGTAGCTCCGGCCGTTCAGCCAGGCGGCGAGCTTTCCCACGCCGCGTTCGACGCGGTGCCGCACTGCCCGGTCAGTCACTCCGTCGCGGGCTGCGATCAGGGCGTCCGGCCAGTCGAGGGCGAACCGCAGGAACAGAACCCGGCGCTTCCCCAGTTCCAGCGGGCAGGGCGTACGGGCCCCAGCCGTGCTCGTGTGGGTCATTCGTTGAGGACCTCGAATGCAGCGTCGAGGTCCTCTACGAACGCACGCCACGATGGAAGGCAGGTGACGGGTCCCTCGGGGTCCAGGAGTTCCAACATGCGCAGCCGGTGCTGCGAGAAGCGCTTCTGGAACTGGGCGAGGCGGCGCCCCTTGTACTCGCTCGCCCGCGCGAGCGAATCTTTGAGGAGCTGTTTCGGGTCGGCGATATTCTCCGCCGCCATACCCTGGGGGAGATCAAGGCCGACGCGACCACGAGGGTTCTCGGCGACTTGACGCAGGCACGCTTCGTCGAGGAGGAGCCAGGCTTCCAGCATGCGGACGGGCACAACGGCGACGTGCCGAAGGCCGGGCCACTCGACGTCCACCGCTTTCTCGATCTCGTCTTCGCGGTCCTGGGCAGGACCTCGGTCAGCATCCCGTTGTACCACTGCCAAGTCGTAGCTCCCTCCGAGTGCGCGCGCGGCCCGGAGCTTGTCTGGTACGGAGTGCCCGGTCGGCAGTCGGAGCAGACCGAAGTCGGGGACTGTGACCGAGACGTCGAGTCCCTTACGAACGGCAATCGACTCGATATGTGGGACGAGGCCGTTGTCGCTGCTGCCTTCGCCGATGAACAGGACACGAGCGGTCACGCGGCGTCCCCGCTCAGCGTGAGTTGCGCTCCGACGGGCGTGGTGAGATAGGGAAGGATGTCGGCTTTCGTCACGAAGCTGCCGCTCGTCACTTTATTGGCCCGCCAGGTACCGGCGAGTGGACGCAGGCGCAAGGCGCGGTTCAGAGTGCCATTCTCGCCTCTATGCATTGCAGTGTCGGCGAATAGGAGATCCTCGTTGCCGACGAGTTGTACGACACCTGGTGAATGCGTATTGATCAGCACCTGCCGGAACGGGTTGTCTGCGCCGGGTTCTTCCGACGGATCCACGGCAAGGTCCTGTACCAAGTCGACCATGGCGTTGAGGTTCGCTGGGTGGATGCCGTTCTCGGGTTCTTCCATGCAGACCAGTCCACGTACGGACGAGTCTTCGAGCAGAACGCAAAGTGCCAGAAAGCGCAGGGTGCCTTCGGAGAGGCTGCGCGCAGGCAGCGTCATGCCAGCCACCTCGTGCACGTTGACCGTGAGGAGTTGCCGAACCTCGTCCTGATCGACATCAAGATCACGGACATGGATACCGGTCAGGTCCGAAAGGCGTCCCGCAACCCGGGCGTATACCTGGCTGGGATCCGCTCCGGGAGTGTCGTGGGCCACGCGAAAGAGGGTCGCTGGCAGATGAGAGCCGTCGGCGCCCATCACGTGCGGGTCCACGTATCGGTCGGACCGGCGCAGAGCGGATGGTTCCAGGGCAAGCCGTCGCCAGGACTGCATTTCACGGCGAGCCGAGAGGATGGTCGGGTCGTCGCTGCTGGTGATGGTGGAGACGACTGTCGCTGGCGCCCGGGATGCCGCAGCCGGCTTGGGCTGGCCTCGGCTGCCACCGTCCTGGTGAATCTTGACGATCGACTCTTCGGCTTCGGTGGTCGTCGAGATGAACGGCGCGCCGCTACGGTGCCCCTGGATGACGGTGTCGCGGAACTGCTTCGCACTGTGAGGGAAGCGAAGGTGCTGCGGAGCCTTGCCCTTGGTGATGTGGGCCAGCGTCTCGTGGAGGAGCGTGAGGCGCCCGAAGCGGTCGAGTCCGGACGGCTCCTGATAGCCGACTTCCAGTTCGTACCGCAAGAAGGTGCTGCTGGCCTTCGCGGCCCGGCCGAAGTCGTCCTGCACGTGCAACGGAACGATCATCTCGGCAGCGAACCGCATCCGGTGGTTGCCGGGCTCGAAGCCCTTCCAGAATAGGTCACGCGGGTCACCTTGACGCTCGCCATGTACGCCTCGAACCTCCTGGGCCGCCTCCATCATCGACTGGTCGGCGAGGAGGGAGAGGAACTGGATGGCGTCGAAAACGTTCGACTTGCCGGTGCCGTTCTCCCCTGCGATGCAGGTGAAGGGGCCGAAGTCGATAGACAGGTCCAGTAGGTTCTTGAACCCGTGGACTTCGATGCGTGTCAGCATGCGGCCTCCGGAAGTTCGTCGAGCGGTTCCAACAAGCCTACTGGCGAGGAGGGCCGCCATACCGCCAATGCGTAGGCAGCCTCTTCCTGCGCTTGGTCACTATCTGGCTACCCCGCGTTCCGGCATACATGGTTCCGCAGCGTGTGATGGCCTGGTACGGGCAGCGTCGAAGAGCGGTGCCCGCAAATGCGCATCCGGGACGGTGCGACGCGTTGGCCCGGGGCGATCGGGTGAAGGCCCAAATGCGTCGGTCACGCGTTGGTCATGCGATCCGCCCAGCGTGTTCGTGCCCGGGCAGGCTGTTCATGCACGCACAGACGTCAGCTGCTGGTGTGCGTACGAGCGCAGGTCTCGAACGGCGGTTTCGCCCTTGTGTGGTTCAAGCGACTCCCGCAGTGTGCTGCGCACCAGGTCGAGACACCGTGAAGCACCTGTTCCCAAAGCGGTGTCCAGCGCTGTTCGAGTGTCTGCCACGGCAGCGTCTACGTCATGGTTGGCGAGCGCTGCGTGGGCACGGTAGGTAAGCATGATGGCGCGGGTCCTACCCCGTTCGGGAACCAGCAAGCCCAGGCCCTCCTCCAACGCGGCGGTGGCTCGCCGGGGGTCTCCCAGGTCCAGCCAGCAGCGCCCCGCATCAACGGCGAGGTCGGCGGATGACATCCAGGACACCCACGGGGGTGCGGGTTGTGCTCTGCCACGCTCCAGTTGGTGTTCGGCGTCGTTGAGGGCCCGGGCGGTGCCTACATCGTCCTGGAGGACCGCGAGAGCGCGAGCCCGGCGTACATCGAGCAGGGAGCGGGCTGTCGCGTAGCGGGTTCGGGTACGGGCGAGGGAGAGGATCTCGACCGCTTCACTGGGATGGCCGAGCCAAGTGGCGGAGTAAGCGAGGTCGGAGAGGACTCCGGCTCCGAGGTCCCGGTCATCGGCGCTGTGGGCTGAGTGCAGGGCGGTGCGCCAATGGTGTTGCGCCGAGGCATGGTGGCCTTGGTCGAACTGGAGCCATGCGGCGCTCTGCGCCGCGTGAGCCAGGACGGTACGCAGGCGGTGGCCGGTGGGTTCGTCGTAGCGGGCTGAGTCGAGCAGGCTGATGGTGACGCGCATGGCCGCGCCGAGGAGGTCGGCACACTCCTGAGGGGATGTGTTCGCCAGGCCAGGGAGACGTTCGACGCTGCTCTCCAGCCAGGTGAGCAGGCTTTCGTCGACGCGGCGCCCGGCCAGAGCCCCGGCCAGACGTTCGGGTTCGACGCGGGACCATTCGGTTGCCATACCGACTAAGGATCCGGCGGCGAGAACGAGGAAGGTGCGGCGGTCAGGCTGGTCGAGATCCACCAATAACTCCGTGTGGGCGGCGCGGACGCCGGCTGGGCTGAAGGGGAATGGGCGATCGTAGGCGGGGAGCCACCACGGCCATGTCATGGTCCGCCATCGTGCGGAATCGATGCCCAGGACGTCGGCCAGCAGCTCTTGATAGAGGTCGCTGGGGGCGCCTACCCGCCTGTGCTCCCACCGATAGATACGACTGCGGTCGGCAGCGATGCGAAGACCGCGGCGTTGCGCGGCCAGGTTCAGGTGATAGGCAAGCTTTTCCATGCTCCACCCGCGTTGCTGGCGCACGTAGGTCAGGGGATGTCGTACCGCTTCCGTCGTCATGCACACCCCCCAACTCTGGTGTCTGTACGGCACCGTAGCGACCCGATTCGCAAAGCGGGCCCACATCGGGGATACAGACTCCAACGGGGTGTGCGGCCCACCGTGGAGGCAGCTCGGCGAGATTCCGAGCATCTCTCGACGGTCTGCGGACATCGCCTCTCTGCGTGATGTGCCTGGCCGCCACTCTTCCGGGAGGCGTGCATGAAACACGTACTCGTCACTGGAGGTGCGGGCTTCATCGGCTCGCACTTCGTCAAGCGAATCATCCAGGCCAAGGACGTCGTCCGCGTGACCGTCCTCGACGCCCTCACCTATGCCGGTCACATCGAGAACCTGGGCATGGCGTTCCTGTCAGACAAGCTCCGGTTCGTCCATGGTGACATCCGAGACGCAACTGCCGTCGACAACTTGATGGCGTCCGGTACCACAGCAGTGGTGCATTTCGCGGCCGAGTCCCACGTCGATCGCTCCTATGACGCGGCCGACGGGTTTCTCTCCACGAATGTTCTCGGTACCCGGGTGCTTGTGGACGCGGCTCACCGCCACGGTATCGCCAAATTCGTCCACGTCTCGACCGACGAGGTCTACGGCCCGCTGCCGAAGGGAGCAGCGACCGAGGATTCACCCATGCGCCCCTCGGTCCCGTACGCGGTGTCGAAGGCGGCCGTCGACCTGGTAGCCCTGGGTGCTCACCAAACCCTTGGGCTCCCGCTATGTGTAACTCGCAGCAGCAACAACTACGGGCCCTACCAGTACCCGGAAAAGATCATCCCGCTCTTCGTGACCCGGCTCCTGCGAGGAGCGCCCGTCACTCTCCACGACCGGGGGCAGCACGTGCGTAACTGGCTGCACGTAGAAGACAACTGTGCCGGGATCGAAGCGGTGCTGCGTGGTGGGGAGCCGGGGGAGATCTACAACCTCGGTGGAGGCACTGACCTGTCCAGCAAGGAGCTGACCGGCCACCTGCTGAAGATCTGCGGCGCGACGTGGGACGCGGTCACGTACATCCCCGACCGACCGTCGAACGACGTCCGCTACTCGATCGACTGGTCCAAGGCCCGCAACGAACTCGGATACCGGCCGACTCACCGCCTGAAGGACGGGCTGGCTGAAACCGCCGAGTGGTACCGCCGCAACCCCGACCGGTGGGCCCCGCTCGCGAGCGGTGGTCTCTGGCGCACCTCTTTGCCAGCCTCCCGCCGTGGGCCCGCGTTTATGGAGGACTACCGTGCCCGCTGACCAGATCGCACCGCGCCGGATCCTGGTCACCGGCACCGGAGCCAACCCAGGCTTCGGGCTGGCCCGAAGCCTTACCCGTCTCGGCCACCGAGTCATCGCCGCCGACGCCAACCCTCTCGCCCCAGGGTTCCTTCTCCCGCAAGTCGTGCCCCAGGTCATTCCGTCGGCTGACGACCAGGACTACCGAGCCCGCATGACCGGGCTGTGCCGGGCGCTGGCGGTACACGCGGTGGTACCCGCCATCGAGAACGATCTTCCGCCGCTGCTGCGCATGAGTTCTCGGCTGGAGGAGATCGGCGTGCGGATGTGGCTGCCCGAACCCGCATCGGTACACGCATGCATCGACAAGGCAGCCTTTCATCGCGTGCTCACCGAGCACGGAGTGCCTACGCCTCGGTCATGGTGGGGCGACACCCTCGACCTGGTCCCCGAGAACACGCGGCTGGTGGTCAAGCCCCGGCGCGGCCACGGTGCCCAGCACGTCCACTTCGTCGAGAAGAAGGAGCACGCCCTGCTGCTGAGCGAGGTGGTCCCTGACGCCTTGGTGCAGGAGCGGGTGTACGGAACCGAGTTCACGGCGGACTGCCTGGTGGACCGCACGGGCCGAGCGTCGGCGATCCTACGTCGCCGGGACTTGGTGAAGGCCGGGCTCGCCGCGGTCTCCACCACCTTCCACGACACCACCGTGCTCGATCTCGTGCTGGCCGCCCTACGTGCTGTACGCGCCGAGGGCCTGTGCTGCGTGCAGGGCTTCGTCCAGGACGACGGCCAGGTCACCATCACCGAACTGAACGTCCGGATCGCCGGAGGCTTCCCGCTGACCGAGGCGGCCGGAGCCGATCTCGTCGGCCAGATGGTCAACGGGCTGTTCGGCCTCCCGGTCGACCATGACCGCCTGACCTACCGGACAGGGGTGTTCCTGACCAACTACGTCGAGACGTTGGCCGTCGGTGAGACGACCGATCTGAAGCGCATCGCCATGAACGGGGTAACCACATGAGCCTGACCATTCCCGACGTTCGGCGAAACGCGTCCCCTTACCTCTACGGACAAGAGGCGGCGTCAGTCGTCCGAGTCCTGGAGGCGGGCCAGTACGGACATACTGACCTCACCGCCGAATTCGAGAGCCGGATCGCCGCGTACCTCGGCGTACCTGACGTGGTGGCCGTCAGTTCCGGTACCGCTGCCCTGCACAGCGCCCTGCTTGCCACAGGCATAGGTCCTGGTGACGAGGTGATCGTGCCGTCCATGACGTTCTGCGCCACTGTGCAGGTCATCCGGGCTGTCGGAGCGTCCCCGCGGTTTATCGACGTAGACCCGGCGACGTTGTGCGTCACCCCGCAACTCGTCATGGAGGCAGTCACCGATGACACGGCCGCCGTGCTGCCGGTGCTCTTCGGTGGCCGGGCCGTCGACCTCAGACCTCTTCGTGAGGATCTGGCGGAGCGGGGCATCGTGGTTATCGAGGACGCCGCCCATGCCTTCGGCTCTCACTGCGGACCCCAGCACGTCGGCGCCGACGACACGGCCCTGACGTGCTTTTCCTTCGGGCCTGTCAAGAATCTGACCTGTGGCCAAGGCGGGGCCGTCATCCCCCGTACGCCCGAGGAGGCTGCCGCTGTCCGCCGACTCCGCATGCTGGGCGTCACGCAGTCCCAGAGCGAGCGCGCTGAGACCACCGGCTACCAGGTGGAAGGCTTCGGCTTGCGGTATCAGCTCTCGTCCATCAACGCCGCCATCGGGCTGGCGCAGCTCGACCATTTCGACACCGCCGTGCGCTCCCGGCGGCACTTGTGGCGCACCTACAGTGATGCCCTGGACGCGCTGGAGGGGGTGACGCTCGTCGACGTCGACCTCGACCACACGGTGCCGCACCTTTGTCAGGTCCGCGTACCGCACCGGGACCACGTATTCGCTCACCTACGGGCCAGGAACATCGGCGTCGGCGTTCATTACCCGCCCAACCACCTTCAGCCCGCCTTCGCACGCTGGAGGCGCGACCTGGCCGCTACTGAGCGGGTCAGCCGGGAAATCCTGAGCCTGCCCTTCCACCAACACCTCACCGAGGCAGATGTCCACCGAGTGGGGACCGCCCTCGGACACGCGCTCAAGGCCACGGGCGGCGCCTGATGTCGAATCTGCTCGCCGTGTGTCTGGGGAACTACTGTCGCAGCCCCTTCGCCCAGCTCGCTCTCGCTCGGCGGGGCGGACCAGGTCTGGCCGTCCGCTCGGCCGGGCTGATCGGCAAGTGGCAGGACCGGCCCGCCCATTCCGCCATGATCAACGCCGCCCGGCGGCTGGGCTACGACCTCACCGCCCACCGTGCTCAGCAGATCAGCCTGGACGTGCTGGATTGGGCGGACACGGTGCTCGCCATGGACGCCTCCGTTCTCGCTACCCTCCGGGCCGTCTGCGGCCCGGAGAACGAGAACAAACTGCGCCTCTACCTCGGCGACCGGGACGTGCCCGACCCGATGGGCCAGGACGACGCTGCGTTCCACGAGTGCGCTGTGCTCATTGAAGTTGGCACCGTGCTGCATACCGGTGGACGGATCACGTAGACCACTGCCGACCGCGCTGTTACTGGGATGCTGCGGACAGGATCACGTCCACGAGCCTTTCCGCAGCGTCCGGGCGACCGTGTGCCCTGGCCGCTGCGGCCATCGCACCCCGGCGCGCCGGATCGTCGAGGAGCGGGCCGACTACCTCGCGCAGGTGCCCGCCGGTGACGTCGCCGAGGAGGGCGACCGCCGCCCCGGCCTTCTCCAGGTGACGGGCGTTGTGCGCCTGCTCGTTTCCGGCCGCCGTCGCAAGCGGGACGAACACTGCCGGCTTGCCCAGGGCGGTCAACTCCGCCAGGGTGCCCGCGCCACTGCGCGAAATCACCAGGTCGGCCATGGCCAGGACGTCCGGCAGCTCCGGCCCGACGAACGGGGTGAGGTGGTACCGGGCGGCGAGGGCGGCAGGCAGCCCTGCGGCGCGAGCGGACAGCGCCTGCTGGTGGGTGGGGCCGCACTGGTGCACAACGTTGGCGCGTTCCAGTAGCCACGGCAGTTCGCCGCCGACCACGTCGTTAATCTGCTGTGAGCCTTGCGCGCCTCCGGTGACGTACACCGTCGGAAGGCGCCGGTCGAAGGTGTGGAGGCCGAGGGCAGTCACTGCTTTGTCCGGGTGGCCGGTCAGGATCTCCGGTCGTACGGGGTTGCCGGTGACCACCGCCGCCGACCGGACGCTCTCCGGTAGGAGCGGCAGGGTCGACTCCGAGGACACGGCGATCCGCGCGGCGGAACCGGCGAGCTTCCGGTTGGCGAGGCCGAGGCGGACGGTCTGTTCGTGCAGGACCAACGGGACTCGGCACATCCTGGCGGCGAGCCCGGCTGGCACGGCGACGTAACCTCCCGTGGCGAGCACGACGTCCGGCCGGAAGGCCGAGACCGCGCTGCGCGCCTGAGCGACCCCGAGCGGGACGCGTGCCATGTCCCGGACGTTGGCTGGCGACACCATCTTCAGCGGGTTCGCGTGACGCCGGATCTTGCCCGTGGCGACGGTGGTGAACGGGATGCCCTCCGCGCTCGTGACCCGGGCTTCCAGACCTTCCGAGGTTCCGATCCACAGGACGTCGAGGGTGAGGCCGGAAGCGGCCAGGCGTGCCTGCAAGGTGCGGATCGCGGTGAGAGCGGGGTACGTGTGACCGCCGGTGCCGCCTCCCGTCACGATCAGGCGGAAGACGGTCGTCTGCTGAGGCGCGATGTTCACGCTGGGCACTCTAATGGCTGCTGTCCGCTGATCGTTCGCGATCGTTCGGCGACGGAGGCGCGTGGGTTGCCGTGGGTTGCGCCTTCGAGCGCGCTCTTCGCGTCGGTGGCCTGCGGGGCCGAATGGAAGGTGCCAGGAGCTTGTCCTGAGCTCACGCGGCGACTGAGCTCCGGTAGTTCGGGTGAGCGCTGGAAAGTGCTGGTCACTGGGGTATCTAGCGTCCGAGAACGCGCCCGCCCAGAAGAGTTTGCCGGCGCGTTGGTCACGCCGTTGGTCACGGAGGGGGTAGGCGGCCTACGAAGCGCCTGGTCACGGGATCACATGTTGGGACGACGACCGGGGCCGCCACCCCCCACAGGAGAGGCCCCGGCCGTCTTCCACGAGGCCGCGTGGCAGCCCCGTACTCATGTCAGCGCCACGGGTGCGTTTTCTGTCACACCGCGTATGTCGGCCAGCTGTTGCGCGTTGTACAAGTCATGGACGCGGCACCGGGCGAGCACGTAGCGTGCTGATTCGCGCAGAGTGGCGCAGCAGTGGTGACCAGCTGCGATTCATGACAGCAGGGCGGGTTGAGGGAGTGCTGGGGGACGACGCGGAGCTGACGGCCGCGGTGCTCGCGGCGCAGGACGGGGACGAGGACGCCTTCCGTGCTGTGTACCGCGCCGTGCAGCCAAGGCTGTTGGGCTACATACGGACGCTGGTCGGGGACGCGGACGCGGAGGACGTGGCGTCGGAGTCCTGGCTCCAGATAGCCCGCGACCTCGACCGGTTCGGCGGTGACGCCGACCGCTTCCGGGGGTGGGCGGCGCGGATTGCGCGCAACCGCTGCCTCGATCACCTGCGGATGCGGAGCAGGCGTCCCGCCATCGGCGGCGACGAGACCGAACTGACGGGCAAACCTGCTGAGTCCGATACGGCGGACGAGGCGATCGAGGCGCTGGCCACCGCTCGCGCCATGTCGTATATCGCGCAGCTCCCCAGGACCAGGCCGAGGCCGTCGTCCTGCGGGTGGTGGTCGGCCTCGACGCGAAGAGCGCGGCGCGGACGCTCGGCAAGCGCCCCGGCGCCGTACGCACCGCTGCCCACCGGGGGCTCAAGCGGCTCGCCGAGCTGGTCGGTGCGGACGGTGGGTTCCTGGACGACCGTACCGGGGGCGCGGAACCGGGCGCCCCGGACCCGGACGGCACTGGCTCGGGGAGCGAGGAGCTCGGAGCTGTACCCTCGCAGCGCCCGGCCCGCGACGGTGTGGCGGCTCCCGCCGGGGGTCCCCACGGTGTGACGCATTCGCGTCCTTGGACGCAGAAGGACATGTGATGGCCGACGAGCGGTACGAGTGGCTCGACCAGGACGCGGCGGAACGGCTGTTCCGCGGCGAGCCCGTCGAACCCGCCGACGATCGTGCCCGCAGCGACGCCGTGCGCCTCACCGCCGCGCTGGAAGCGGTCAGGGCCCTGCCGCCGGCCGGTGGTGAACTGCCCGGTGAGAGCACCGCGCTCGCCGCGTTCCGTGAGGCGGCGCACGCCGGGGGCGGAAGCGGCGCCCGTGCGGGCCGGTCCACCCCCAAGGGGCGGGCCGGCAAGGCCGGGCAGTCCTCGGCGAGGCCGGAGGGGCTTCTGACCGTGCGGGCCGGGGGCGGACGTCCGCAGGCCGGCCACCAAGCGCGCTGGAGCCGGCCCACCCGTTACGGCCTCGTCCTCTCCCTGGCGGGCTGCGCGCTCGGCGGGGTGGCGGCCGCCTCGGGCGCGGGAATGCTGCCCGGACCGTTCGGGGAGCAGAGTGCGCCCCTCCCCGCCGTCTCCGTGTCGGCGGCGGCCTCCGCGGACGAGCGGGTCGCCCGGCCGCCCTCGGGCGACGCCCCTTCCCCCGGCCCGTCCGGCACGGCCCCCGGCCCGCGTACGCCGGCATCATCAGGGTCCGTACCGGGACGCGGCCACGCTGGTGACAGCGGCGGGGGCGCGAGCGGCGGCCTCCCCGTGGGACCTGGCGGCGGCGGACCGGGTCCGGGGGAGAGGGGGAGCGCGAAGCACCCTCCCGACCGGGCCGACGGCGGGCAGGACGCGCCCGGGAACTCCGGCGTACCCGGAGCCGGTTCCGGCCGGGCGTACGAGAAGGCCGTCCAGGCGTGCCGCGACTACCGCGCGGGCACACTCGACCGGGCCACCAGGCGCCGTCTCGTGGAGATGGCCGAAAGCGAGCAGAACCTGCACCGGTTCTGCGCCCGCCTCGACGGCAGGAGCGAGGGCGGCGCAAGCGGCGGCGGGAAGGGCGATGCCGGCTCCAGGGTCCCCGAGGGCGCCCCGGGCGGCGGCCGGGGCGGCGACGATCATGGCGGTGACCAGGGCGGCGACCGGCACGACAGGGGTACGGGTGCCGAGGTCGGGCCGAGGGCTCTGACGGTCGCTCCGGCGTCCCGCCCGGTCGCGTTCACTCCCTCGGGCGGTGCCCTCGTGACGACAGGTGTGACATTTTCCGGCCGTCCGACGCAGTACTGAGTGAGCCGACTGGTCATCGGCCGCGCAATGAGCCGGGGGTTCCCCCGTACCTTCGGCTCAGCGCACCTGGCGCGGGCGGGACACGTTCCCCCGGTCCCGTCCGCGCCCCTCATCGCCGCGCCGGACGTGCGACGTGCCTCCCGCTCACCAGTAGACGACGACCTTGTCGCCGGTCTTCACCTGAGCGAAGAGCGAGGCGATCTTCTTCTCGTCCCTGACGTTCACACAGCCGTGCGAGGCGCCGCTGTAGCCGCGGGCCGCGAAGTCCGGCGAGTAGTGGACCGCCTGGCCGCCGCTGAAGAACATCGCGTACGGCATCGGGGTGTCGTACAGCGTGGAGACGTGGTGGCGGGACTTCCAGGACACGGAGAACACGCCCTCGCGGGTGGGCGTGTACTGAGAGCCGAACCGGACGTCCATCGAGGAGAGGACCCGGCCGTCGATCATCCACGACAGCGTCCGGCTGTTCTTGCTGATGCACAGGACGCGGCCCGTCGTGCAGCGCTCGTCGGGTACGGCGGCGGGGCGCGCGGTGGGCGGGGTCAGCTCGGCGGCGGTCGGGCTCCGCGTCATGCCGAGGAGTCTCTGCCAGGTGACGGTGTCGGTCCCGCCCGTGCGGGGAAGCTCCCGCTTGCCCTGGAAGGACCGCACGGCCGCGACGGTGACGGACCCGTAGAAACCCGTGGGGGAGCGGTCGAAGTGGCCGATCTGACGGAGCCGGGCCTGGAGTTCCCGTACCCGCGTGCCCTGCGAGCCCGTCGCCATCAGGGTCTCCGGCTCCGCAGGCGCCTCGGTGGTCCTGGCCGGTGACGGCTCGGGGGAGGCGGACGCCGTGGGCGGGCTCGCGGCCGGGCTATCGGCCGGGCTCGCGGGCTGGCTATCGGCCGGGCCGCTGGTACCACCGCCCGGCTTCGGGTCGTCGGCGGGTCCCGTCGCCGCCGGGGGCGCCACCCGCCCCGCCCCGCCGGCGGTCTCCGGCGTGCAGCCCGCGGCCAGGACGGTGACGGCGAGCATTCCGCCGGCGACCGCCGCCGTGGTGCGCCTCCGGCCGCCTTTCGCGCTCACGCCGGTGTGTGTCATCTGGGTGCCCCCTCCGGGCTCGTCCGTTGCTCCGGTATCTCCTTGGACGGATGCCCGCCCTGCCCGGTTGCCGAATCCTGCGCATGAGGGGGAGATCGGGTCCGACCGGGCCTGGTCCTGTGAGCAAGCTCCCAGCCGGTGGCTCTCCGCCGCTCCCCCGGCCGCCGCTAGAGTCCGTCGCTGACGCGCCCGCTACGACGTCCGTCACGGCGTCCGTGGCGCACCATGATCCCCTGGCCGGTATGCACGGGAGGCACAGCACATGACACGTGAGTCCGAGTCGGGACTGCCCATCGACCCGGTCCACGGGCCGGACGCCCTCGACGGCTGGGACCCGGCCGAGAAGCTGGGCGCCCCGGGCGCGTACCCCTTCACGCGTGGCGTCTACCCGACCATGTACACCGGCCGGCCGTGGACGATGCGGCAGTACGCGGGCTTCGGCACCGCCGCCGAGTCGAACGCCCGCTACAAGCAGCTGATCGCCAACGGCACGATGGGCCTGTCCGTGGCCTTCGACCTGCCCACCCAGATGGGCCACGACTCCGACGCGCCCCTCGCGTCCGGAGAGGTCGGCAAGGTCGGGGTCGCGATCGACTCGATCGACGACATGCGGGTGCTGTTCGGCGGGATTCCGCTGGACAAGGTCTCGACGTCGATGACGATCAACGCCCCGGCCGCGCCGCTGCTCCTGCTGTACCAGCTGGTCGCGGAGGAGCAGGGGGTCCCGGCGGACCGGCTCACCGGCACGATCCAGAACGACGTGCTGAAGGAGTACATCGCCCGGGGCACCTACATCTTCCCGCCGAAGCCGTCCCTGCGGCTGATCGCCGACATCTTCAAGTACTGCCGGGACGAGATCCCGAAGTGGAACACCATCTCCATCTCCGGCTACCACATGGCGGAGGCCGGTGCCACGCCCGCGCAGGAGATCGCGTTCACGCTGGCCGACGGCGTCGAGTACGTCCGCACGGCCGTCGCCGCCGGCATGGACGTCGACGACTTCGCGCCCAGGCTCTCCTTCTTCTTCGTCGCGCGGACGACGCTCCTCGAGGAGGTCGCCAAGTTCCGCGCCGCGCGCCGGATCTGGGCGAGGGTGATGAGGGAGGAGTTCGGCGCGAAGAACCCGAAGTCGCTGATGCTGCGCTTCCACACCCAGACCGCGGGCGTCCAGCTCACCGCCCAGCAGCCCGAGGTCAACCTGGTGCGCGTCGCCGTGCAGGGCCTCGCGGCCGTCCTCGGCGGCACGCAGTCGCTGCACACCAACTCCTTCGACGAGGCGATCGCGCTCCCCACCGACAAGTCCGCCCGGCTGGCCCTGCGTACGCAGCAGGTCCTGGCGTACGAGACGGACGTCACCGCCACCGTGGACCCGTTCGCCGGTTCGTACGCCGTCGAGAGGATGACCGACGACGTCGAGGCCGCGGTGGTGGCCCTGATGCTCCAGGTGGAGGAGATGGGGGGCGCCGTCGACGCGATCGAGCGCGGCTTCCAGAAGGACGAGATCGAGCGCAGCGCCTACCGCGTGGCCCTGGAGACGGACAGCGCGGAGCGTGTGGTCGTCGGCGTCAACCGCTTCCAGCTCGACGAGGAGGAGCCGTACGAGCCGCTGCGCGTCGACCCGGCGATCGAGGCCCAGCAGGCGGCCCGGCTGGCGAGGCTGCGCGCGGAGCGCGACCAGGGCGCGGTGGACGCGGCGCTCGCGGAACTCAGGCAGGCGGCGGGCGGCACGGACAACGTCCTGCACCCGATGAAGGACGCGTTGAGGGCGCGGGCGACGGTGGGCGAGGTCTGCGACGCGCTGCGGGAGGTCTGGGGGACGTACGTCCCCACGGACGCGTTCTGAACGGGGTGCGGCGAGGCCGGGGTGCGTCGCGAACGGTGTGCGCTGTCAGCGGGTGGTTCCCGCACGGGGTGCCTGACCGGCAGGGTGCCTGACCGGCGGGATGCCTGACGTAGCCGGCGCGGGGGCGGGCGGGCGGGGCTCTCCGCCGGCCACCTGCCGGGCGGCGACGGGCGAGGCGCGGAACACCTGCCGTGCCCCCTGGACGGAGTGTCGTACCCCCGTGCGACACTCCGTCCATGCTGGGTGTCACCGATCTTCCGACCTACCTCGCCGGCCTGGTGCTGATCATTCTGCTGCCGGGGCCCAATTCGCTGTACGTGCTGTCCGTGGCCGCCCGGCGCGGGGTGCGGACCGGCTATGTGGCCGCGGCCGGGGTCTGGACCGGGGACGCCGTGCTGATGACCCTGTCCGCGCTGGGCGCCGCCTCGCTGCTCCAGACGACGCCGCTGCTCTTCGCCGTCGTGAAGTACGCGGGCGCGGGTTATCTGACCTGGCTTGCCATAGGCATGCTCCGGGCCGCCGTCTCCATGTGGCGTGACCGGCACCGCCGGGTGGAGGAGCTGACGGCGCAGGCCGGTGCCCCGGCGGCGGCCGCGGTGGAGCGGCCCTACCGGCGGGCGCTGGTCGTCAGCCTCCTCAACCCGAAGGCGATCCTCTTCCTGATCTCCTTCTTCGTGCAGTTCGTCGACCCGGGCTACGCCTATCCGGCGCTGTCCTTCCTGCTGCTGGGCACACTGCTCCAGGCCGCCAGCTTCCTCTACCTCTCGATGCTGATATTCGGCGGCACCCGCCTGGCCGCGGTCTTCCGCCGCCGCAAGCGGCTGTCGGCCGGGGCGACTTCGGCGGCGGGTGTGCTCTTCCTCGGCTTCGCGGCCAAGCTCTCGTTCAGCGGCGGGTGAGCCGTCGCCATGAGGTGCCGGGCCGTCAGTGGTGCCAGGCCCGCCCGCCCACGTTGTGGATCATGCGCTGAAGGACCTTGAGAGCGGCGACGAACTCCTCGTCCGGGATGCCGGCGTGGATCTCCGCGCTCGCCCGGCTGACCCGTGCGTACGCCTCTTCGCGCAGGGAGTGGCCCGCCGGGGTCAGCCGCAGCCGGTGGGCGGGGTCCTCGGTGACCAGGCCGCGTTCGACGAGCGAGTCGATCTCCGGCTCCAGCGCGTCGCCGACGTGCAGATAGCCGCGCAGCACCGCGACCACCTCGGCGCGCGGCCGGCCCGCCTCGTCCGCGTCGACGAGCTGGTTGAGGACCCACCAGGGCGGCTGGGTGAGACCGTGCTCGGCGAGAGCGGCCCGGATGTGGGTCACGGTGGCTTCGTGGGCGGCCCAGCTCCAGTAGCCGATGGGCTGCCGTGCGAGTCCCGCGTCATCGTGTGAGTAGTCCATGTCCAGGACCGTAGGAACTCAAGCGGGCTTGAGGTCAAGGCCCCGCTCCGCACCGGGGCGGGCGTCCGGTGTCATACCGGCGTCGCCCAGAGTTCATCCTCCGTCGCACCGACGGCCACTCGGCCCTCGACGCCCTTCACTAGCTTGGGCGGCTACATGATCGAAGGCGAGGGCCGGCGTGCCAAAACTGTCCGTTGTCGTACCGCTTCACAATGTCGCCCCGTACGCCGACACCACCCTGGGAAGTCTCGCCCGCAACACGGCCGCGGACGTCGAGTTCCTGCTGGTCGACGACTGCTCCACGGACGGGACACCCTCCGTCATCGACCGCTGGGCCGAGCGGCTCCCGCAGGCGCGGGTCATCAGGCACGACACCAACGTGGGCATCGCCGCGGCGCGCAACAGCGGGATCGAGGCCGCGAGCGGTGAGTACCTCACCTTCCTCGACGGCGACGACTGGTACGCCCCGGGCCACCTGTCCCGGCTGTTGAGCGCCGCCGAGGAACTGGACGTCGACTTCGTCCGCAACGACCACGTCCAGTCGACGGACACCAGCCGGATCATCCGGCGTGCCCCCGCCCGGGTCCGCGACGCGCCGGTCGACCCGCGGGACGGGATCGCGTACCCCGACATGGAGACGATGGTCGACTACCCCTTCGTCTGGGCCGGGCTCTACCACCGCCGGCTCTTCGAGGACGGTGCCATGCGCTTCGACGAGGAGCTGCGCACCGCCGAGGACCGGCTGTGGACCTGGCGGCTGCACCTGCGGGCGCGGAGCTACGCGGCACTGGGGCTCTACGGCATCTTCTACCGGCGCGGAGTGACCACGTCCCTGACGCAGATAAAGGACTCACGCCAGCTGGACTTCTTCCCCGCCTACGACACCCTGCTCAGGGAACTCGCGCAGGACCGGGACGCGGACCTGCTGCTGCCGAAGGCCGTCCGTACGTACTGCGCGCTGATCGCCTTCCACGGCGAGCGGGCCACCGACTACGAGAGCGCGACCGCACGGCGGCTGAGACTGGCGTCGACCGGCGCCCTGCACCGCATGCCCCAGCAGGTGCTCGACCACACCCTGAACACGATGGACACCAAGCGCAGCACAGTGCTCCGGCGCCTGCGTGACAAGCAGAAGGCCGTCTGACCCATGCCCACGCGCACCCAGATCTTCCAGGTGTCGACCCTGTACGGGGCCGCCACGCTCGCCGCCGCGCTCGACGCGGGACAGTTCGGATCACCCTCGGACAGCCGCCGCGTCCTGCTGGTGTGCAACAACGGCGCGGTCCCGGAGGCGAGCCCCGGCCTGGACGAGATGCGCGGTTACGACCGCATCGCCGCCCGGTTCGACACCGTCATCAGCTGGAACGAGGCGATCCGGCCGTACCACCCGAACGGCTGGGGCCCGCGCGCCGAGGAGACCGTGCTCTGGCAGCGCGCCTTCCGGCTGGCCTGGGGCCTGGGCGAGGGACCCGTCGAACTGGCCCTGGAGTCCATCCAGGTCAACCCCGCCCGCGCGCTCGCCGCGATCTTCTCCGAGAGCCCCCTGCACGTGTACGCGGACGGCCTCATGAGCTACGGGCCCACCCGCAACAAGCTGCCGGTGGCCCTGGGCTGCCGCATCCGGCGCGTCCTGCACCTCGACCTGGTCCCCGGTCTCAGGCCGATGCTGCTCTCCGAGTTCGACGTGGAACCCGAGCTCGTACCGGCCGACGCCATGCGCAAGGTCCTCGGTGAGATCGCCGGGTCGGCGGACGGCGACCGGCAGCTCACCGAGGTGGTGGCCCAGGCACCCACCGCCGTACTCCTCGGGCAGTACCTCGCCGCCCTTGGCATACTGACCCCCGAGGAGGAGGAGGACCTGCACATCCGCATGCTGCGGGGCGCGGCCAGGGCCGGCCACACGTCGATCCTCTTCAAGCCGCACCCCACCGCCCCGGCCCGCTACTCCGAGGCGCTGGACGCCGCGGCGGCCGATGCCGGGGTCCGGCTCACCACGATGAACAGCCCGCTGCTGGCCGAGACGCTCTTCGAGCGGTGCGCGCCCACGCTCGTCGTCGGCTGCTTCTCCACCGCGATGCTCACGGCTGCGGCGTACTACGGCATCCCCGTCGCCCGGGTCGGCACGGGCCCGCTGCTGGACCGGCTCACTCCGTACGAGAACAGCAACCGCATACCGCTGACGATCGTCGACCACCTGGTGCCCGATCTGGAGCGGCACGCCGCCCAGGGGGTGCCCGCACTGCCCGGCAGCGCGCCGGACACCCTCGCCCCCCTGGTGCGTACGGTCGGCTACTGCATGCAGTCCCGCCTCCATCCCGGACTGCGCGCCGAGGCCGAGGCGTGGCTGCGGGCGCGGCTGGACGGCACCACGCAGCACTACTTCAAGCGGCGCCGCCTCGGAAAGCTGTCGCTGCCCGGCGGCAGCGTCCAGGGCGCCGCGGTCCGGCTGCGCCGCACCGCCCGGCGCACCCGTGCCGGCCTGGGCTTCTGAGGGGCCGCGATGTCATCCACCGTCCCCGTGACCACCGTGCCCCCCGTGGAGCCGCACGACGCCGCCCGGGCCGGCCGGCCCGAGCGCGAACACCGCTACGACGTCGACCTGATCAGGCTGCTGGCCTCCGTGGGAGTGATCCTGTGCCACTCCGGCTCCGCCTTCCTGGACGCCGTGGGGCGTACGGAGGCGGGCGGGCCCGGCGTGTACTGGGCCGGGATCGTCGGGGACTCCGCCAGCCGGTTCGCCGTGCCGGTCTTCTTCGCGATCGCGGGCTGGGTCGTCCTGGTCGGCGCCCCGCCGAAGGACGGCAGGCGGCTGCGGCAGCGGATCGTACGCATCCTCGTGCCGCTCGGCGCCTGGACGGCCCTCTACCTCGCCTGGGGCAGGTGGCGGGGCACGAACGACGGGCCGGTCACCGGACTGGCCCGGGACGCCCTGTTCGGCTCGGTGCGGCCCGCGTTCCATCTCTGGTACCTGTACGCCTACGTGCCGGTCGTCCTGCTGCTGGCGTTCGTCGTGATGGTGAGGTCGGGCAAGCGCCCGTGGGGTCTAGCGGCCGCCCTGCTGGGCCTCGCGCTCGCCCCGGTGCTCCTCGGTGACGTGGGCCGGATCACCGGCTGGGACATGCCCAGGCTCGGGTGGACGTTCGCCCCGTACCAGCTCGTGTACGCGGTCGCGGGCGCCCTGCTGGTGGCGCTGCCCGCCGGAGCCGCGGGCCGGTGGCGCGCCCTGTGGGCGCTGGTGGCGGTGGCGGGCTTCGCGGGAGTGGCCTGGTACCAGCACGACATCCACTACGCGATCCCGTACGGCAGCCTGTTCGTCGCCCTGTTCACGGCGGGGGTGCTGCTCTCGCTGCACCGGCTGCCGATTCCCGGGCGGCTGCGCCCGCATTTGGTCCGGCTGGGCAACGCCTCGTTCGGCGCCTACCTCGTCCATCTGATGGTGCTGACCGCGCTCTCGCGGTGGTTCGTCTCCGACGGGCTGGGACCGGCCGCGGCGGTCGCCTCGCTCGTCGGGCTCGTCGCCGCGACCACGCTGCTGTCCTTCGGCGCGGCCCTGCTCTGGGCCCGCGTCGGCCTGACCCGCCTGCTGGGCTGAGCCCCGGACGCACGGAAGCCGGGCCCGCGACGAGCGGGCCCGGCTTCTGCGTGCTCAGCGCCGGACGGTGCGCCTGAGCCGTCGCGCCCGTCCCGCGGCCCGGCGCAGGACCGGGCTGCGGGAGAGGGCGGCGAGCCTGCCGGGCAGGCCACCGGGGAGACCGAGCACCGTCAGCCTGCGGCGCGGGAAGAGCTCCTGCTCGGCGGGGGTGAGGCCGTCCGCGAGGTACCCGGTGGCGGCGGCCCGCAGTTCCGCGTGGATACGGGGCTGCGCCACGAACCCGAGTGCGGTGACGAGCCGGGCGGGGTCGCCGGGGGTCCGGGTGAGTCCGGTCTCCAGCTCAGGCAGCAGGGTGTGGGCGAGGGCCACGGGGACCCGGTCGCGGTGTTCGAAGGGGGCGAGTCCCTCCAGCACCTCACCCGTACCGGTGCTCGCGACGTCGAGTCCGTACAACTGGCGCGCGGTGAAGAGCGCGGGAGAGGCGCAGCCGACGACGAGCGCGGGCCGCACCTGTTCGAACAGCGTCTCGGGGAGCGGGGCCTGGCCGGGCGCGGACGGTTCCAGCACGGTCAGTTCCACACCCAGCCGTCCGGCCTCCGACCTCAGCGCGACCGAGGCGTGGGCGGGCGCCCCGGGCGGCGGTACGAAGACGAGAGCGCGGTGTCCGCGCCCGGCCGCGCCGCGCAGCATCCGCAGCCCCGCTTCCTCCTCCTTCGCCGCGCCGGGAGCCGGAAGACGCTCACCGAACAGGAGCGCCGGGGCGCGGTGGGGGACCGCCGGTAGGGGCGAGGCCGCGCCGACCTTCCTGAAGACCGCGCGGACGGCGTCGTCCGGCACGACCTCGGCCTCCACCCCGAACTCCGTCAGCAGCAGCGGCCGTACGCCGGGAACCAGCCCGAGGTGCAGGAGCCGGCGCACCCTCGTACCCAGCAGCGGGTCGAGCTTCCCGCCCGTCGGCCCGTAACCGGCGAGCCCGTCCTCGTACACGTGTACGGGCGCACCGAGGAAGATTCCGGTGACGGCGGTGGCCGGTGGCGTCTCGACGGACTCGACGGTCAGCTCCAGGTCGTCGTCGCCCAGGCGCCACAGCCGGCGCAGATGCCGCTCCCACAGCGGGGCGTCACCGGGCCTGGGCGACCAGCCCGAGGGGTGGAAGGGCGCGATCGCCGCGTTCCAGGAGAGCACCTCGTCGAACCGGTCGCGCAGCGCGTCGAAGCCCGGCAGCTCGTCGAGGGCGGGGGAGACCTCGGGCACGGCGGCGCTGTTGCCGACCAGGAGTATCCGCCGCCGGACGGGACGGAAGCAGCCCGCGTCGATGGCGGCGGCCAGGACCGCCGCACCGTGCAGGGTGGAGGCGCAGAAGATCTGAGTGGTCATGCCGCGGCACCCGTGCCCGTGACGGGACGGCGGCGCAGCCGCCGCAGCCGGGAGGCCCTGTCGATGTCCATGGAGTCGATCGTCTCTTCCAGGATGTCCTGCGGCAGGCGGCGCAGTGCGGCGGCGCTCATCGACCGCAGGGTGCGGGCGACGCCGGGTTCAAGTGCGGAGATGGTACCCAGATGGTGGGATATGACGGCGCAGTAGGTGCGCACCGCCTTGGGAAGAAGCGTTTTTGCCTCCGGGTCCTGGGCGGTCTCCCCGATGACCTGGTCGAAGGCGCGGATGAAGTCGAGCCGGCGCACATCGCCCGCCTGGGTCAGGGAGGTCGCGACCCCGCGCCGGTAGAAGACGCCGAACAGGCCCACGGCCGCGAAGGACTCCGCCTCCCGGTGCAGCCGCCAGATCCACGGCCGGTCCTCCGCCGTGCGCAGCCCGTCCGTGAAGTGGACCAGACCCCGGTCGACCAGGCGCCGGTGGTAGACCCCGGCCCAGGCGTACGGATAGTCGACGGAGGTGGTGCGGCCCACCGGGAGGATGGCCTCGCGGGGACTCATCGGCACGTCCCGCAGACCGACCGGAACCCGGCGCAGCGAGCGGGTCTTGCCCTTGCACTGCACATGGTCGGTGCGCAGGAAGTCGCAGTCCAGGCGGTCCATGGCGGCGACGAGGTCGGCGCAGTGGCCGGGGGCCAGCCAGTCGTCGCCGTCGAGGAAGGTGACGTACTCACCCCGGGAGGCGTCGAGACCCGTGTTGCGGGCCGTCGCCAGCCCCTCGTTCCGCTCGTGCCGTCTCAGCACCACCCCGGGGATCTCCTCCCGCGCGCGGCGCAGGAGGTCAGCCGTCCCGTCGGTCGAACAGTCGTCGACGAGAACGAACTCGAAGTCCTCCCGGGCATTGGCCCGCAGGCTTCTGAGGGTGTCGGGCGCGTATGTCTGCACGTTGAAGAACGGCACGATGACGGAGAGCTTAACCACCCGCATCACGCTAGAGCCGGGCCCGGCATGGGCCCTGTCCCCAGCGAGGATGACGGGTGAACGGCGCATGTCAGAATGGTGAACCAGGTTGATTGCAGGGGGATTTGAGCCCTGGAATAGTCCATTCCGGGGCTGGTTCGCCAACAGTCGGTGGGCTGTTAACCATCTGTTGCCACCACGTTGGGCCGCTCCTCGGAATGGCTTCCTAACTTCTAGGACGTGCCCCCTCGTACCAGTAGAACGGCCGAACAGGCCGTTACCGCCCCCGACGGCAGCACGGCGCTCCGCGTAGCCGTGCTCGCCGACTCCGACACCCGGTGGAAATGGGGCGCGCTCACCGCGCGCCGCCTCACCACCGGCACCGACGCGTCGCTCCGACACGAACGCCCCGTCGAGGTCAGCGGACTGCTGCTGCGCGGCCGGGCCACGCCCACGCCCCGGCAGCTCGCCGAGGTGGGCGAAGTGGGGATCGACGCCGGTCGCGTCCGTGAGGTGACGGCGGTCGAGTTCCTGCACACGGTGCGGGACGAGGGGTACGACCTGGTGGTCCTCGCCCTGGTCGGCGGTGCCGTCCAGGCGATGCTGCACGGACTCGCCGCGCTGGAGCTGCCCCGCAGGCCCGTGATCGTCACCGGTTACGTGGGGGTCGTCTACGAGAAGCTCGCGGACGGGCTGCTCCTGCGCCACGGCGCGGACGTGGTCCTCGCCAACTCGCGCCACGACGCCGAGCGTTTCCGCGCGGTGTACGAGGGAGTGGGCGCCGACGCCTCGGCCGTCACGGAGGCCGCGCTGCCGTTCCTCGGCGGCGCGCCGCACCAGCCGGAGGAGGGGCGTGACACGGTCGTGTTCGCCGCCCAGCCCTCCGTGCCGGCGTCCCGCGCCGACCGTACGTACCTGCTGCGCAGGCTCGTCGAGCACGCCCGGCTGCACCCCGCCGCGAGGTGCTGCTGAAGCTGCGCTCCAAGCCGGGCGAGCACACCACGCACATCGAGGAACTGCCCTACCAGCGGCTGGCGGAGAAACTCCCCGGTGGCCTGCCGCCCAACTTCCGCCTGGTGTACGGGCACATGGGCGAGGTGCTGGACCGTACCGACCTGCTGGTCACCGTCTCGTCGACGGCCGCCCTCGAATCACTGCACCGGCGGATTCCGACCGCGGTCCTCTCCGACCTCGGCGTCCGCGAGACCCTCGGCAACCACCACTTCATCGGCTCCGGGCTGCTCACGTCCTGGGACCGGCTGGACGGCGGATTCCGGCCCCGCCCCGACGAAAAGTGGCTGGCAGGCCAGGGCGTCGCCGCCGACGGCACGTACGCCACGGCGTACGACACGGCCCGGGCCGCGGTCACCGCCCTGCTGGAGCGGGACGGACTCCCGCCCCTGGCCCCCTACTACACACCCGCCACTGCCCCGGGCTACCTCCCCGGCATCCTGGCCCGCCACCACCTGGGCCCCGACGGCCACCCGCTGCCGGGCGCCGTGACCGCCAGGGAGACCGGCCGGGTCAGGGGCGCGGTGCGCGAGACCGTACGCAACGCGGCACGCGGGGCCTACCGGCAGGGCGTCCAGCGTGTCGCCCCGGTGATACGCCGGATGGGCGAGCTGTGACCGGGCGACCCGCGCGCACGAGTGCCGGGAACACCACTACAGGAGCCTCGATGACGCCGACCCAGACGCCCGCCCCGACCGTGCTCGCGGTGATCCCCGCCCGCGGCGGATCCAAGGGCGTCCCCGCCAAGAACCTCGCCCAGGTCGGCGGCATCCCCCTGGTCGCCCGTGCCGTCCGCGCCTGTCTCGGCTCCGCCGAGGTCACCGACGTCGTCGTCACCACCGACGACCCGGCCATCGCCGAAGCGGCGGCGGACGCGGCCGCCGCGCTCGGCGAGGCCGCCAGGCTGCACTGCGTACAGCGCCCCCAGGCCATCGCCGGGGACACCGCGACCAGCGAGGCAGCCGTCCTGCACGCGCTCGACAGCTACGAGGAACTGCCCGGCAGGACCGCCGACGTGGTGCTCCTGGTGCAGTGCACCAGCCCGTTCGTCACCCGCGAGGACATCGACGGCGTCGCCGCCGCGGTCGCCCGGGAGGGCGCCGACACGGCCGTCACCGTCGCCCCCTTCCACGGCTTCGTCTGGCGCGACGGCCACGCCGTGGAGGACGACACCTACGGCGTCAACCACGACAAGGCCGTACGCCCCCGCCGCCAGGACCGCCCGCAGGACCTCCTGGAGACCGGCGCCGCGTACGCCATGGCCGTGCCCGGCTTCCGTACCCACCGCCACCGCTTCTTCGGCCACACCGCGCTGGTGCGCACCGACCCGGCCCGGGTGCTGGAGATCGACGACCCGCACGACCTGGCCCGCGCCCGCGCCCTCGCTCCCCTCCTGGACCCCTCACCGCTGCCCACCCGCGCGGACATCGACGCCGTCGTCCTCGACTTCGACGGCACGCAGACCGACGACCGGGTCATGATCGACTCCGACGGACGCGAGACGGTCGCCGTCCACCGGGGCGACGGCCTGGGCATCGCGGCCCTGCGCAGGGCGGGCATGCCGCTGCTGATCCTCTCCACGGAACAGAACCCGGTCGTCGCCGCCCGCGCCCGCAAGCTCCAGGTCCCCGTCCTGCACGGCATCGACCGCAAGGACGAGGCGCTGAAGCAGTGGTGCGAGGAGCAGTCCATCGCGCCGGAGCGCGTCCTGTACGTCGGCAACGACGTCAACGACCTGCCCTGCTTCGGCCTCGCCGGATGGCCCGTCGCGGTCGCCAGCGCCCACGACTCGGTACGCGCCGCAGCGCGCGCCGTCACGACCACACCCGGCGGCTACGGCGCCATCCGCGAGATCGCGGCCTGGCTCCTGGGCCCCACCCTCACCACCACCCCTGGCACCACCCCCACCAAGTAAGGAACGCACCACCATGAGCAACGCCTCCCGTCTGCGCACGTTCGGCACCCGCACCGCGGGCCCCGGCCAGCCCGTCTACATCACCGGTGAGATCGGCATCAACCACAACGGTGACCTGGACAACGCCCTCGCGCTGATCGACGTGGCCGCCGAAGCCGGCTGCGACGCCGTGAAGTTCCAGAAGCGCACCCCGGAGATCTGCACCCCGCGCGACCAGTGGGACATCGAGCGCGACACGCCCTGGGGCCGGATGACCTACATCGACTACCGCCACCGCGTCGAGTTCGGCGAGGACGAGTACCGCACCATCGCCGACCACTGCGCCAAGCGCGGCATCGACTGGTTCGCCTCCCCGTGGGACACCGAGGCCGTCGCCTTCCTGGAGAAGTTCGACGTCCCCGCCCACAAGGTGGCCTCCGCCTCGCTCACCGACGACGAGCTGCTGCGCGCGCTCCGCGCGACCGGCCGCACGGTCATCCTCTCCACCGGCATGTCGACCCCGCGCCAGATCCGCCACGCGGTGGAGGTCCTGGGCTCGGACAACATCCTGCTCTGCCACGCCACCTCGACGTACCCGGCGAAGGCGGAGGAGCTGAACCTCCGGGTGATCAACACCCTCCAGCAGGAGTACCCCAACGTCCCGATCGGCTACAGCGGCCACGAGACGGGCCTCCAGACCACGCTGGCCGCCGTCGCGCTCGGCGCCGCCTTCGTCGAGCGCCACATCACCCTCGACCGCGCCATGTGGGGCTCCGACCAGGCCGCTTCCGTCGAGCCGCAGGGCCTGTCCCGCCTGGTCCGTGACATCCGCACGATCGAGGCGTCCCTCGGTGACGGCGTCAAGAAGGTGTACGAGTCGGAGCTCGGCCCGATGAAGAAGCTCCGCCGTGTCACGGGCGTCGTCGCCGAGAGCGACGCGACCGCCGAGCCGGCCACGGTCTGAGCGCCGACCGGTGAACCTCGCCTTCGTCGAGAGCCCGGTCCAGCTCCTGAACGTCCTGGAGTGGACCCACGCAAGGGGAGGACCCGACGCGACCACCACCACGGTCGTCGTCCTCCCCCGGTCGACCCGATGTCGCGCGGTCAGCTGCGCCGGATGGCGGAGCTGGCCCGCGACGAGGGCATCACCGTCCGATGGCAGGAGGCGCGCGGTGAGGCCGGCGCGCCCCTGAAGAGCCTGCGCGCCCTGGCGGGTCTCGTCCGCCGGGCGGAGCACGTCGTCATAGGCGACCCGTTCTCCCGCTACGTACAGCTCCTCCTCACGATGGTCCGCGCCCGGCGTCTCACGGTCGTCGACGACGGCACGGCCACCATGGAGTTCGTGGCCCAGCTGGCGCGGGGCGAACGCCTCGTGCGCTGGCACCGCAGGGGTGGCGGCAAGGGCCCGCGCGAACTGGTACTGGCCCCGGTCACGGCCGCCGCCCGCCGCCGCTTCACCCCCACGGCGACCCACATGGTCGAGGTGTTCACCGCGATGCCGGTCGAGGCTCCGCCCGGCATCGTGGTGACCCCGAACGAGTTCGCCTGGACGCGTGCGCGGTTCGGCCCGCCCCTGATCACCAAGGGCGCCGACCTGGTCGGCACCTCCCTGGTGGAGACGGGCGTGGTCGACCCCGTCCCGTACCAGGAGGCGGTCCTCGCCCTGGCCCGCACGCACAACGCGACGCGCTACTTCGCGCACCGCCGCGAGTCCGCGGACAAGCTCCACGCCCTGGAGGCGGCCACCGGTCTGGAGATCGTCCGCCCCGACCTCCCCTCGAACTCATAGCCCGCCGCGGCCCCATCGGCCACACGGTCCTGAGCTTCCCGTCCACGGTGGTCCACACCCTGCCGCTGGCCCTGGCGGGCACGGGGGTGAAGGTCGCGGTCTGCGACATCGCCCCGGAATGGCTCCGGGACACGGCGTCCCCGCGCGCCCAGGGCTTCCTGAGCGGCGTCACGGAGACCGCCCGCGACGTCCAGCGGCTGTCGCCGTGGCGGGTCACTTCCACGGCGGTGGGGGAAGCCTGACCAACCGGCCCCTGCCTCGCTCATGGGCTCCGCAAGCGTCGATCACATGTGTCATTCGGTACCGGTTCGACCATGTGCACGTCACGAAATCAGCTGCGTATCAGGCATAGTGGTACGCCATGCGCAAGGCGCTGATCCAGACCAGCGCGTACTGGGAGACGCGCCACTACGACGTGGTGGACCCGAGGGTGGACGCGGCGCGGTCGCCTACTGCCACACCGGCGTCGGCGGCGGCATGACCCCCGTACGCGACTCGGACGATGTGGCACAAGGCCAACCAGGACAACGCCCACTCCGTGCGGACCGTCTCCCTCATCCACCTGTGGGACGCGGGCGGCAATCCGGGCGGGAACAACCCGCCGGGCGGGGAGACCACGAGAAGTACAACGACATCGCCAAGGCGCTGATCCGCGCCCGGTGGCCCTCCGCGTCCGCGCCGGCCCCTCAGGGGGAGGGCGCTCCGCCCCGGTCGCACCGACGCGGCAGAGCGTTGTACCCCTTTGGCACCCACGTCATTCGCCTCGAACCAACTTTTCTTCGTCTATGCGGCTGAAATTTTCCGGTCCATGGCTGGTCCGGGCGTGATGGGCCATACTCTTCACAAGGTGAACCAGTTGAAGTCCCGCGCCTCCCGCCCCGAGAACCCGGTCGACCGGACCAGGGGAGGGTCGATGCCCGGCACGCTGCCCGACGAGCTCCGGCTGGAGCTCGTCGCGTTCCGGCGTGACCTGCACATGCACCCAGAGCTCGGCAACCAGGAGTTCCGTACGACGGCGGCCATCATGGCCCGGCTGGAGGCGGCCGGGCTCCGACCCCGTGTCCTGTCCACCGGGACCGGCGTGGTGTGCGACGTCGGCACGTGGGACGGCGTACGGCCCATGCTGGCGCTGCGCGCGGACATCGACGCGCTCCCCATCCCGGACACCAAGGCGGGCGTGCCCTACCGGTCCACCGTGCCCGACCGGGCGCACGCCTGCGGGCACGACATCCACACCACCACCGTCCTCGGCGCCGGCCTGGTGCTCGACGCGCTCGACCGTGACGGCCTCCTGCCGAACGCGGTGCGGCTGATCTTCCAGCCCGCCGAGGAGGTGCTGCCCGGCGGCGCGAGCGACGCGATCGAGTCGGGAGTGCTGGAGGACGTGGGGCGGATCATCGGGGTGCACTGCGATCCGCGCGTCGACGTCGGGCGGATCGGACTGCGCGCCGGGGCGATCACCTCCGCCTGCGACCGGCTGGAGATCTCCCTGGACGGGCCCGGCGGACACACCGCCCGGCCGCACCTGACCACGGACCTGGTCACCGCAGCCGCCAAGGTCGCCACCGAGGTGCCGGCGCTGCTCGGCCGCCGGGTGGACGCGCGCTCCGGCCTCGCCCTCACCTGGGGGCGGCTGGAGACCGGTCACACCTGCAACGTGATCCCGCAACACGCCGAGCTGTCCGGAACGGTGCGCTGCCTGGATCTGGCGGCCTGGCGCGCGGCGCCCGACCTGGTGCACGCGGCCATCGGCGAGGTGGCCGAAATGTACGGGGCGAAGACGGTGATCGATTACGTGCGCGGTGTGCCGCCCGTCGTGAACGACGCGGAGTCGATCGATCTGCTGGGCGCCGCGATGGCGGAACGACGCGGTTCCTACGCGATCGAGGACACCGAACAGAGCCTCGGCGGTGAGGACTTCTCCTGGTACCTGGAGCACGTGCCGGGCGCGATGGCACGGCTGGGGGTGCGCACTCCGGGGGACACGCGCGGCCTCGACCTGCACCGCGGGGACTTCGACGCCGACGAGGAGGCGATCACGGTCGGAGTGGAGCTCTTCACGGCCGCCGCGTTGCTCGAAGGCAACCGCACGTAACCGGACAGGTCACCTCCTGTTCGCGACGATCCGGTAACGGCTTCCGTACAGGCCCTTTTCTGACATCTACGCGCGTTACGATCGCCGCGAAACCAGCGCCGGAAGAGGCGCTTCGGTCAGGTTTGAAGGAGCCTTCCCTTGCGCCGGGTATCCAAGTTTGCTGTCGCGTGCACCGTCACCGCGGCCCTCGCCTTCACCGCCACCGCGTGCGGCGACTCCTCCACCGAGGACACCGGTTCCGACAAGGACCAGATGAAGATCGGCATGGCCTACGACGTCGGCGGCCGTGGCGACAACTCGTTCAACGACTCCGCGGCCCGCGGCCTGGACAAGGCCAAGGCCGAGTTCGACGCCGAGACCAAGGAGCTCACCGCCAAGAGCGGCGAGACGCCCGCCGACCGCGAGACGCGTCTGCAGTCCCTCGCCGAGGGCGGTTTCAACCCGGTCGTCGCGGTGGGCTTCGCGTACAAGGACGCGATCGACAAGATCGCGCCCAAGTACCCGGACGTCAGCTTCGGCCTGGTCGACTCGGTCGCCGAGGCGAAGAACGTGGCCAACATCGTCTTCACCGAGGAGCAGGGCTCCTACCTCGCCGGTGTCGCGGCGGCGCTGAAGTCCAAGGACGGCCAGATCGGTTTCATCGGCGGCGTCGACCTGCCGCTGATCAAGAAGTTCGCCGCGGGCTTCCAGCAGGGCGTCCTGGAGACGAACCCGAAGGCCAAGGTGCAGATCCAGTACCTGTCCACGGGCTCGGACCTCTCCGGCTTCGGCAGCCCCGACAAGGGCAAGGCCGCCGCCAAGGGCATGCTCGACAAGGGCGCGGACGTCGTCTTCGCCGCCGCGGGCGGTTCCGGTGCCGGTTCCATCGAGGCCGTCGCGGGCAAGCCCGGCGCCTGGTCCATCGGCGTCGACTCCGACCAGGCCAAGGACCCGGCCCTGTCGAAGTACGCGGCCACGATCCTTACCTCGGTCGTCAAGAACGTCGACGCCGGTGTCTACGACCTGTCGAAGTCCGTCCACGACGGCAAGCCGCTGACCGGCACGCAGGCGTACTCCCTCGCCAAGGACGGCGTCAGCCTGACCACCACGGGTGACCACCTCAAGGACATCCAGGCCAAGCTCGACGAAGCCAAGAAGAAGATCGTCGACGGCACCATCAAGGTCAAGACCACCCTCTGACCCCGCCTGCTGACTCGGGGCCCGGCGGAGCGGCTTCGGCCGCGCCTCCGGGCCCCGATTCGCATGCGGCAAGATCGCCTCACGCCTCCCCACCGCCACCTGCCGTCAGGTGTTCAACGATTCGGTGGCGCTACGCGCGTAGCGCGCCCGGGGCACGGTAGTTTTCGCCACGCCCCCGTACCCAGTCACCGCCCACCGCCCTCCGCTCCTGCCAAGGAGAGTGCGCCATCAAAGCGTCCAGCAGTCCTCATGCCGTCGAGCTCCGCGGCATCACCAAGCGATTCCCCGGGGTCGTGGCCAACCACGACATCGACATCACCGTGAGCCGCGGCACCGTGCACGCCCTCGTCGGCGAGAACGGCGCCGGCAAGTCCACTCTGATGAAGATCCTGTACGGCATGCAGAAGCCGGACGAGGGCACCATCGCGGTCGACGGCGAGCAGGTCTCCTTCGGCAACCCCGGGGACGCCATCGCCCGCGGCATCGGCATGGTGCACCAGCACTTCATGCTCGCCGACTACCTGACCGTCCTGGAGAACGTCGTCCTCGGCTCCGAGAAGCTGTACGGCATCGGGGACCGGGCCCGCGCCAGGATCAGGGAGATCTCGGACGCGTACGGCCTCGGGGTCCGCCCGGACGCCATGGTCGAGGATCTCGGGGTCGCCGACCGCCAGCGGGTGGAGATCCTCAAGGTCCTCTACCGCGGCGCGCGCACGCTGATCCTCGACGAGCCCACCGCCGTCCTCGTCCCGCAGGAGGTCGACGCGCTGTTCGACAACCTCCGCGAGCTCAAGGCCGAGGGACTCACCGTCATCTTCATCTCGCACAAGCTGGGCGAGGTGCTCTCGGTGGCCGACGAGATCACGGTCATCAGGCGCGGTACGACGGTGGGCACCGCCGACCCGGCGCACACCACGACCAAGCAGCTCGCCGAGCTCATGGTCGGCAGCGAGCTGCCGTCCCCGGAGACCCGCGAGTCCACGGTCACCGACGTCCCCATGCTGACCGTCGACGACCTGCGGCTGACCGCCACCGACCCGGACGGGGTGGTGCGCGCCGTGCTCGACGGCGTCTCCTTCACCATCCACAAGGGTGAGGTGCTCGGCATCGCGGGCGTCGAGGGCAACGGGCAGTCCGAGCTGGTCGACGCCATCATGGGCATGCGACCCCTGGACACCGGTGTCCTCACGCTCGACGGCGCGGACATCTCCCGCACCGCGACCCGCAAGCGCCGCGAGGGCGGCATGGCCGTCATCCCGGAGGACCGCCACCGGCACGGTCTGCTCCTGGAGGCCCCCCTCTGGGAGAACCGCATCCTCGGCCACGTCACCGAACGCCCCAACAGCAAGGGCGCCTTCCTCGACCTGAAGGCGGCCCGCGCCGACACCGAGCGGATCGTGCGCGAGTACGACGTCCGTACCCCCGGCATCGAGGTCACCGCGGCCTCGCTCTCCGGCGGCAACCAGCAGAAGCTGATCGTCGGCCGCGAGATGAGCCACAGCCCCAGACTGCTGATCGCCGCCCACCCCACCCGGGGGGTGGACGTCGGCGCGCAGGCGCAGATCTGGGACCAGATCCGCGAAGCGCGCCGTGAGGGCCTCGCGGTGCTGCTCATCTCCGCCGACCTCGACGAGCTGATCGGGCTCTCCGACACCCTGCGCGTGATGTACCGCGGCCGTCTGGTCGCCGACGCCGACCCTGCGACGATCACCCCCGAGGAGCTCGGCTCCGCCATGACGGGCGCGGCAGGCGGACACCTGGCAGCCCCGGCAGGCGCGGACGACACCCGCGCCGTGAACGACCCCGACGGGGGAGAGGACCGATGAAGAAGTTCGACAAGGAGCGTCTGCTCCTGGGGATCGCGGCCCCGCTGCTCGCGATCGTGGTCGCCTTCCTGGTGACCGCGCTGGTCCTGGCCGCGACGGGCAAGGCACCGTTCAACGCCTTCGGCATCATGTTCGACTACGGGCTGAAGGCGGACAGCCAGGTCTACATCCTGAACAAGGGCACGACCTACTACCTCGCGGGTCTCGCGGTCGCCGTCGGCTTCCGGATGAACCTGTTCAACATCGGTGTCGACGGCCAGTACCGCCTCGCCGCCTTCTTCGCCGCCGCCCTCGGCGGCGCGCTGACCCTGCCGGGTGCCCTCCAGATCCCGCTGATCATCCTCACCGCGATGATCGTCGGCGCGATGTGGGCCGGTATCGCCGGTGTCCTGAAGGTCACCCGGGGTGTCAGCGAGGTCGTCTCGACGATCATGCTCAACGCCATCGCCACGGCGATCATCGGTTATCTGCTCCAGCAGGGCCGGCTCGGCCACCTCGACGAGGCCGGCACGAAGATCTCGACCACTCCGCTCCCGGAGTCCTCGCGCTTCTTCGAGTTCCCGACCACCCCGACCCCGGTGTGGGGCTTCATCGTCGTCGCGGTCGTCGCGGGCGTCGCCTACTGGTTCGCGCTCGCGCGCACCCGCTTCGGCTTCGACCTGCGTACCGTCGGCCAGTCCGGCTCGGCCGCCGAGGCCAGCGGTGTCGACGTGAAGAAGATGGTCGTCACGTCGATGCTCATCTCCGGCGCCATGGCCGGTCTGATCGGTATGCCGACGCTGCTCAACGACAGCTTCGAGTACAGCGGCGACTTCCCGGTCGGCATCGGCTTCACCGGTATCGCCATCGCGCTCCTGGGCCGCAACCACCCGGTGGGCATCGCCCTGGGCGCGCTCCTGTGGGCCTTCCTCGAACGCGGCACCGGAAAGCTGGAGTTCGAGGGGTACGACAAGGAGATCGTCGGCGTCATCCAGGGCGTCATCGTCCTGTGCGTCGTCATCGCCTACGAAGTCGTCCGCCGCTACGGCCTCAAGCGACAGCAGAGCAAGGTCGGCGCGGAACTCGCCGCCCAGGCCGCCCGTAACTCCGACCAGCAGGAGGTGTCGGCGTGACCGCCACGGCGACTTCCACCCCGCCGCCCGCAGCCCCCAAGGTTTCCGGTGGCAAGGGCGGGCGCACGCGCTTCTCGTTCCCCGTCATCCTCCTGATCATCGCGGGCGCCCTGCTCGCGCTGTCCGCGGTGCGTGCCATCACCGGCGCCCAGGACGTCACATCGGCGGGCCAGATCAGCGCCGCCCTCGCGATGGCCGTGCCGATCGGCCTCGCGGGCCTCGGCGGGCTGTGGGCCGAGCGGGCCGGTGTGGTCAACATCGGTCTTGAGGGAATGATGATCCTCGGCACCTTCTTCGGTGCCTGGGCAGGCTGGCAGACCGACCCGTGGATCGGCGTGCTCGCCGGCATCGTCGGCGGCATGCTCGGCGGGCTGCTGCACGCCTTCGCCACCGTCACCTTCGGTGTCGACCACATCATCTCCGGTATCGCCATCAACATCCTGGCGCTCGGGTTCACCACCTACTTCGCCAAGCTGTGGTTCAACACCGGTGACGCCGCGGCGAAGGGCGGCAGCCCCAAGCAGTCGCCGCCGGCCGAGGACATCACGACCGTGACCGTCCCGGGGCTCTCCGACTGGCTGCACTCCCTGGAGAAGCACCACTGGTTCCTCGTCTCGGACGTGGCCGGCATCCTCGGCGGCCTGGTCACCAACGTCTCGCTGCTGACGCTGGTCGCCGTGGCCCTCTTCGTGGGCACCTTCTTCGTCCTGTGGAAGACCTCGTTCGGCCTGCGCCTGCGCTCCTGCGGCGAGAACCCGGTCGCGGCGGAGTCGCTCGGCGTCAACGTGTACTTCTACAAGTACGTCGCGGTGATCGTCTCCGGCGGCCTCGCCGGCCTCGGCGGCGCGTTCCTCTCCCTGGTCACGTCGCACATCTACAACGAGGGCCAGACCGGCGGACGCGGCTACATCGGGCTCGCCGCGATGATCTTCGGTAACTGGCGTCCCGGCGGGCTCGCCATGGGCGCCGGACTGTTCGGCTTCGCCGACGCGCTCCAGCTGCGCAACGGCGGCGAGTCCGTCCACGCGCTGCTGCTCCTCCTGGTGGTCATGCTGGCGGGCCTCGCGGCCTGGAAGCTGTACCGCAGGAGCTATGTGCCGGGCGTGATCAGCGCGGTTATCGCCGCCGCCGTGCTGATCTGGTACCTCGCCACGGACACGGTGCCGACCGAGTTCGTCAGCGCCACGCCGTACGTCGTCACCCTCCTCGTGCTCTCGCTGTCCGCGCAGCGCCTGCGCATGCCGAAGGCGGACGGCATGCGCTACCGCAAGGGCCAGGGCAAGTGACGGCCGCCGCGGACGTCGACTGGGAGGCCCTGCGCGTGGCCGCCCGGGAGGCCATGTCCCGTGCGTACGCCCCGTACTCGGGGTATCCGGTCGGCGTCGCGGCCCGCGTCGACGACGGCCGTACGGTCGTCGGCTGCAACGTCGAGAACGCCTCGTACGGCGTCGGGCTGTGCGCGGAGTGCGGGCTGGTCTCCCAGCTGCACGCCACGGGCGGCGGCCGGCTGACCCACTTCACCTGCGTGGACGGGACGGGCGCGGTCCTGGTCCCGTGCGGCAGGTGCAGGCAGTTGCTGTACGAGTTCGGCGGCCCGGAGCTCGTCCTGGAGACCCCGGACGGGTTCCGCACGCTGGACGAGATGCTGCCCCAGGCGTTCGGGCCCCAGCACCTGGCCTGAAGCCGTTCTCCCGGGTGAGGGGCGGGTCCGTCGCGGGCCCGCCCCTCACTCGCTCCACCCTCTATGCGCGTAGAGTCATCGGGACTCCTGCGTACGTACCCGGCCGGAAGGACTCCCCGCCCCATGGACGCCATCTCCGTCATCCGCACCAAGCGGGACCGCGGCGAGCTGACACCCGAACAGATCGACTGGGTCATCGACGCGTACACCCGCGGCGAGGTCGCCGACGAGCAGATGTCCGCGCTGGCCATGGCGATTCTGCTGAACGGCATGAACCGCACCGAGATCGCCCGCTGGACCGCCGCGATGATCGCGTCGGGCGAGCGGATGGACTTCGCCGCGCTCTCCCGCCCCACCACCGACAAGCACTCCACCGGTGGCGTCGGCGACAAGATCACACTGCCGCTGGCCCCGCTCGTCGCCGCCTGCGGCGCGGCCGTGCCGCAGCTCAGCGGCCGGGGGCTCGGCCACACCGGCGGCACCCTCGACAAGCTGGAGTCCATCCCCGGCTGGCGCGCGCACCTCTCCAACGAGGAGATGCTGAGCGTCCTGGAGGGCACCGGCGCGGTGATCTGCGCGGCGGGTGACGGCCTCGCCCCCGCCGACAAGAAGCTGTACGCGCTCCGCGACGTCACCGGGACCGTCGAGGCGATCCCGCTCATCGCCAGCTCGATCATGTCGAAGAAGATCGCCGAGGGCACCGGCGCGCTGGTCCTGGACGTCAAGGTCGGCTCCGGCGCCTTCATGAAGACCATCGACGACGCCCGCGAACTGGCCTCCACCATGGTCGCGCTGGGCACCGACAGCGGCGTACGGACCGTCGCCCTGCTCACCGACATGTCGACCCCGCTGGGACTGACGGCGGGCAACGCCCTGGAGGTACGGGAATCCGTCGAGGTCCTGGCCGGCGGCGGCCCACGGGACGTCATCGACCTGACCCTCGCCCTCGCCCGGGAGATGCTCGACGCGGCGGGACTCAAGGACGCCGACCCGGAGAAGGCCCTCGCGGACGGCTCCGCCATGGACGTCTGGCGCCGCATGATCTCCGCCCAGGGCGGTGACCCGGACGCCGAACTGCCCGTCGCCCGCGAGCAGCACGTGGTGACCGCGCGCTCCTCCGGCGTACTGACCCGCCTCGATGCCTACGGCGTCGGCGTCGCCGCCTGGCGCCTCGGCGCGGGCCGCGCGCGCAAGGAGGACCCGGTGCAGGCGGGCGCCGGCATCGAGATGCACGCCAAGCCCGGCGACAGCGTCACCGCCGGCCAGCCCTTGCTGACGCTGCACACGGACACCCCGGAGAAGTTCGAGTACGCGCTGAAGGCGCTGCCCGACGCCTGTGACATCGCGCCGGCCGGTACGGAGTTCACCCCGACCCCGGTGGTACGCGAGCGCATCGCGTAACCGCACCACACGCGAAGGCCCGCCGGGACAGCACGAAGCGTCCCGGCGGTCGCGATGAGTTTCGGGCCGCGCGCCGGTCTCCCTGGTGTGGAAGCCATGACCCCGTTAGAGCTCGTCGTCTCCGGCCGCGTCACCAGAGCCGATGTGCCGGGCCTCTGTGCCGAGCTGGAGACGCTGCTGCACGGCCCGGCGGCCGCCGGGCTCGACCCCGCAGCGGCGGTCGACTGCGACGTGGGCGCAGTCGACCGCCCGGACCTCGCACTGGTCGAGGCGGTGGCCCGGCTCGGACTGGTCGCGCGACGGGCGGGCGGCCGGGAACTGCGCCTGCGCAACGTCCCTCCCGGCCTGCGGGCACTCCTGGAACTGACCGGCCTGACCGAGGCACTGAGCCCCGGTCCCCAGCCCGGCCGCGAGCCGGGCTAGCCACCGCGACGCCCGGGCGGCGGACGCTCATACCGGATCGGCGTCCAGGTGGTCCGGCAGGCCGAACAGCGGGAACCACCGGGGGGTGTCCAGGAAGCAGTGCATCCCGGTGATCGCCCCGTCCTCGATGTCGATGACCTGCACCGCCCACGGCACGAACCCGGGACCGTCCGGATTCGGCTTGTAGTGCGCGAACGCCGGGGTCCCGTTGGCCTCCGTGGCCACCAGGCGCGAACCGGCGCAGCTCGCGCCCATGGAGAGCATGAAGCCGGTGATGTCGTCGTGCCCCTGGAGCCAGAGGTCGAACGGCGGCATGGTCATCACGGCGTCCTCGTGGAGCAGCGCGGTCAGCGCCGCCATGTCATACCCCTCGAAGGCCGCCACGTACCGCTCCAGGAGCTTGCGCTGCTCCTCGTCAAGCGGGTCCGCCGTGTCCGGGGCCCGCCCCTCCGTCTCGGTGAGCGTCGCCCGTGCCCGCTGGAGGGCGCTGTTGACCGAGGCGACCGAGGTGTCCAGCAGCTCGGCGACCTCGCTCGCCTTCCAGGCCAGCACCTCGCGCAGGATGAGCACGGCCCGCTGTCGGGGCGGCAGGTGCTGGAGTGCCGCGACGAAGGCCAGGCGCACCGACTCGCGTGCCACGGCGGCCTCCGCCGGATCGGCCACCGACGGCAGGATGCGGCCGTCCGGCATCGGTTCCAGCCAGGTGTTCTCCGGGCGCGGGTTGAGCGCGGCCTGGGCCAGCGGTGTCGGCCCGGTGAGGTCCATCGGCCTGGCGCGCTTGTTGCCCGCGTTCAGCATGTCCAGGCAGACGTTGGTCGCGATGCGGTACAGCCAGGAGCGCAGCGAGGAGCGTCCCTCGAACTTGTCGATGTTGCGCCAGGCACGCACCAGCGTGTCCTGGACCGCGTCCTCGGCCTCGAAGGCCGAGCCGAGCATCCGGTAGCAGTAGCCGGTCAGCTCGACCCGGTGTCCCTCCAGACGGCTGTCGATATCGGCCGTCACGGTCAGATCACTCATCGCTCCACCCCTGTCGCGCTGTGACACCACTCACTCAGCACTCCGGAAGCTACCGCAGGCCACTGACAACGGGGCGGGAAGCGGCCAAGCCGCTCACGTCCCGGGCTTGCGCCCGTACACGTAGACGTCGTCGCCGTTGCGCAGGAGGTTCCAGTACGCCTTCGCGTCCTTGTCCCGCATGTTGACGCAGCCCCCGGAGCCGGGCGGGTTGTACATGCTCTTGGTGACCGAGTGGAACGCGATGCCTCCGTCGAAGAACTGGGAGTACGGCATCCACACCCGGTAGAGCGTCGACCAGTGCTTGACGGTGCGCCAGTAGACCTTCTTCGCGCCGGTACGCGTCTCCGCGCCGTCGCGCCCCGTCCGTACCGGCACCGGGCCGTACTTCAGCTTGGAGCCGTCCTGGACCCAGCTGAGCTGCCTGGTGAGGTCCACGCAGGCGATGCGCCCCTTGTTCGTGGGGCACTTCCCGGCCTTGTTCGGGTTCTTCCCGGCCGCCTTCTGGGCGAGCATGGTGTTCATCGTGCGCCAGGTGAGAGGCCCGGCGTACCCGATGGTCGGGGTGATGCCGTGCTTCGCCTGGAAGGCCCGGATCGCCTTGCAGTCGGTGACCGACTGCCGGCCGTCGACCGGCCGGCCCAGGAACTTCTCGACCTGCTTCTGGTACGGCCCGGTGGTGGCCGTGCAGGACGCCGCCTGCGCGGTCGTGCCGGTACTCAGGACGAGGGCCGGTGCCGCCATCAGGCCGGCGACCGACAGGGCCACGCCCCGCCGTACCCCTATGCCTCGAATGTCCCCTATGACTCCCATGTGCGCCAACTCCTCTTCGGACGCAGTGCGTTGATGCCGCCTGCTTAGACGCGCGAAGGGGGGTGCCAGTTGTACGCTCGGAGGTCTCAGTTGGGTAGCGCGCGCGCCGGGGCGGCCCGGCGCCGTTCGGCGCGCGCCACCCGCGTCCCGTAGAGCGTGACCGACACGACGCCGAGGACCGCGAGGAGCCCCAGCGCCACGGTCCCGGCCCAGCCCCGGCGTGGAAGGCGACCGCGCCCAGGGTGCCGCCCGCGCTGGAGCCCAGGTAGTACGCGGACTGGTAGAGCGCGGAAGCCTGCGCGCGGCCGGTCGTCGCCGTACGGCTCACCGACGAGGAGGCGACCGCGTGCCCGGCGAAGAAGCCCGCCGTGATCAGGATGAGCCCGAGAAGCACGGCCGCCAGCCGGTCGGCCAGTGAGAGCAGCAGTCCGGCGGCCGTGGTGGAGACGGCCAGGTAGAGCGCGCCCCGGCGGCCGAGCCGGCCGACCAGCCTGCCCGCGGCGGCGGAGGAGGCCGTACCGACCAGGTAGACGAGGAAGACCGAACCGATGACGCCCTGCGGGAGGCTGAACGGCGCCTCGGCCAGCCGGTAGCCGATCACCGTGTAGACCGCGCCGAACACCGTCATGAACAGGGCGCCGATCGCGTACAGGCGGCGCAGCAGCGGGTCGGCGAGGTGCGTGCCGACGGTCCTGGCCAGGGCCTTCGGGCTGAGCGGACCGGGTGTGAAGTGCCGGGCCCTGGGGATCAGGAGGCGGAAGGCGACCGCGCAGAACACCGCGAGCATTCCCACGGCGCCGAGGGCCGCCCGCCATCCCCACAGCTGGGCCACCCAGCCGGTGACGATCCGCCCGCTCATGCCGCCGATGCTGTTGCCCGCCACGAACAGGCCGATCGCGGCGATCAGCGCCTTCGGCCGTACCTCCTCCGCCAGATACGCCATCGCGGACGCCGGGACTCCGGCGAGCGCCGCGCCCTGGACGGCGCGCAGGGCGATCAGCCAGCCGAGGGACGGGGCGAAGGGGATGAGGAGCCCGATCAGTGCGGCGACCGCCAGCGACGCGGTCATCATCCGCCGGCGCCCGAAGCGCTCGGAGAGGGCGCTCAGCGGCAGCACGCACAGCGCGAGTGCGCCGGTCGCCGCGGAGACCGTCCAGCTCGCCTGCCCCGCCGTGGCGCCGAACGAGGCGGAGACGGCGGGCAGCACCGCCTGGGTGGAGTAGAGGAGGGCGAAGGCCGCCATCCCCGCGGCGAAGAGCGCGAAGCTCATCCGGCGGTGACCGGGGCGGCCGGGCTCCAGGCGTCGGTCCGGGACGGGCGACGAGGGCGGTGCGGGGGCGTCCACCGTGCGGATGGACGCCTCGGTACTGGCAGGAGGCATACGTCGAAAGTAGGCCGACCGGTTTCATGCGTCCAATGCACGAACTCGTCATAATCGTTCCCATGGTGCATGAACGCAGGCCACAGCCCCGGCTGTCACCGAGTAGTTACGAAGAAGACATCCGCGCCGTGCTCGCGCCACGCCTCGCGTACTTCGAGGCCGTCGCCCGCCACGAGCACGTCACCCGCGCCGCGCAGGAACTCGGCGTCCCGCAGTCCACGCTCTCGCGGGCCATGGTCAGGCTCGAACAGGACCTGGGAGTCGCCCTCTTCGCCCGCAAGGGCCGTACCGTCTCCCTCACCCCGGCCGGCCGCACGTTCCTGGCCTCGGCCGACCGGGCGCTCACCGAGGTGGAGAAGGCGGCCGACTCGGTACGGGCGGACGCCGACCCGACCGCGGGCAAGGTCGCCTTCGGCTTCCTGCACACCATGGGGTCCGAGACGGTGCCCGCCCTCATCCGCGCCTTCCGCGCCGACCATCCGCGGGTCCGTTTCCAGCTGGTGCAGAACTACGGCGAGGCGATGATCGAACGCCTCCGCTCGGGCGGCCTCGACCTCTGCCTCACCTCACCCGTCCCGGACGCCCCTGACCTGGTGACCCGCCGCCTGGACGAGCAACGGCTGCGCCTGGTCGTCCCCGACGACCACCGGCTCGCCTCCCGCCGCCGGGTGCGGCTGGCGGAGGCCGCCGACGAGACCTTCGTCACGCTGGAGCCGGGGTACGGCCTGCGGCGGATCACCGACGACCTCTGCGCGCAGGCCGGTTTCGCTCCGCGGATCGCCTTCGAGGGCGAGGAGGCCGAGACACTGCGCGGCCTGGTCGCGGCCGGCCTGGGCGTCGCCCTGCTGCCGCCGCCCGCCGTGGCGCGGCCGGGAGTCGTCGAGCTCACGGTCACGGCGCCGCGGGCGGCCCGTGAGATCGGGGTGGCCTGGCTGGACGGCCACCCGGACACCCCGCCGGTCGCCGCGTTCAAGCGCTTCCTGCTCTCCCGCCGCGGCCATCTGCTCCCGGAGTGAGGCGCGCCTAGTGCCGCAACGACCGCCCGAACCCCGCCGCCAGCGGCATCCTCAGGCCCAGTGGCGGCGGAGCCGCCAGCGCGTCCGCGACCGGGCGGGCGTACGAGCGGGCGAACAGCGATCCGCGTACGAAGTCCGCGGCGAGCGCCACCACTTCGGCCCGGTGCTGCCGCAGGGCGTGCCCGTCCGAGTGGACCTCGAAGCGGCAGATGTCCCGGTGGGACTTCTTCGCCCGCTCGGCCAGCCGGAACGACAGCTCCGGGTCGATGCGTTCGTCGTCGGTGCCGTGCACGATCAGCACCCGCCGTCCCGCCAACTGCCGTACGGGCTCCGTCTCGGCGGCCCCGTCCGGCAGCCAGGGCGCCATCGCGAGGACCGAGGTGACCGCGGTGTGCCCGGCGGCCCGCAGCGCCGCCCGGCCGCCCATGCCGTGCCCGGCCAGGCAGACGGGGACGTCGCCGTACCGCCGTACGACCTCGTCCGCCGCCCACTCCGCGTCGGCCGCCAGATCAGCGTCCGAGGCGTTCCAGCCGCGCCAGCGGTAGCGCACCACATGCACCGCCAGCCCGTCCGGCCCTCCCTCACGGGCCAGCCGGCGGGCGAACATCAGCTGGACCGCGTAGGCGTAGGAGGACGGTCTGCGGTGCGAATCCGCTTCTCCGTCCGGGAGCAGCAGGGCCACGCCGCTGACCTCGGATGGTGCCCCGGCCGTGAGAACGGCCCGTCCCAGCCTCGCGGCAGGCAGGGGAAGTGCGCGCTGTGCCATGACAGAACAGTGTCAGAAGGGCGGGTGTACTCCACCCGACTTCGCGGTCTCTGTTAGGTATCGACGCACGGCGCTCTACGCGCGTAGGCGTTAGAGTGCCCAGATGACGAGCCAGACCCTCAATGTTCCGAGCCCCGAGCAGATCAGGCGTGCGCCCAAGGTCCTGCTCCACGACCACCTCGACGGCGGCCTGCGCCCCGGCACGATCGTCGACCTGGCCCTCGCACAGGGCTATGAGGCACTGCCGGAGACGGAGCCCGGCAAGCTGGGCCTCTGGTTCCGCGAGGCGGCCGACTCCGGCTCGCTGGAGCGCTACCTGGAGACGTTCGCCCACACCTGCGCCGTCATGCAGAGCCGCGAGGCCCTGGTCCGGGTCGCGGCCGAGTGCGCGGAGGACCTCGCCGGGGACGGCGTCGTCTACGCCGAGGTGCGCTACGCCCCCGAGCAGCACCTCGAAGGCGGCCTGACCCTCGAAGAGGTCGTCGAGGCCGTCAACGAGGGCTTCCGCGAGGGCGAGAACAGGGCCCGTGCCAACGGCCACCGCATCCGCGTCGGCGCCCTCCTCACCGCGATGCGGCACGCCGCCCGCGCGCTGGAGATCGCCGAACTCGCCAACCGCTACCGGGACCTCGGTGTCGTCGGCTTCGACATCGCGGGCGCCGAGGCGGGCTTCCCTCCCACCCGGCACCTCGACGCGTTCGAATACCTCAAGCGCGAGAACAACCACTTCACGATCCACGCGGGTGAGGCGTTCGGCCTCCCGTCGATCTGGCAGGCCCTCCAGTGGTGCGGCGCCGACCGGCTCGGCCACGGGGTCCGCATCATCGACGACATCGAGGTCGCCGAGGACGGCGGCGTGACGCTCGGCCGGCTGGCCTCCTACGTACGCGACAAGCGCGTCCCGCTGGAGCTCTGCCCCACGTCCAACCTCCAGACCGGCGCCGCCCCGTCCTACGCCGAGCACCCCATCGGTCTGCTGCGCAAGCTGCACTTCCGCGTCACGGTGAACACGGACAACCGGCTGATGAGCGGTACGAGCATGAGCCAGGAATTCGAGCGGCTGACCGAGACATTCGGATACACGCTCGACGACATGCAGTGGTTCACCGTCAATGCGATGAAATCAGCATTCATTCCTTTCGATGAACGTCTGGCGATGATCAACGACGTCGTCAAGCCCGGATACGCGGAGCTCAAATCCGAGTGGCTGTTCCGTCAGACCGCCACGACCAGCGGTTCTTCCCCGAAGACCGACTGATCCGGCGGAAAGGGAAAAGGCCGGGGCGGGCGACGCCACGGCCTTTTCCCGTGTCCGCGCATGTTTGCGGAAGGGGTAAAGGGATGGCTACGTTGCAGAGCCGCTCACATACCCTTCCCCAAGGATGACATTCACATGAAGCAGTCTGCTGTCAGGACTCTCGGCGTGGCCGCACTCGGCGCCGCCTTTGCCGCCGCCGGCTCGTCCTCCGCCTCCGCGCTGCCCGTGGACGCCACCGCCACCTCGGTGCCCGCCGCCTCCGCGCTCGACGCCGTCAGCCACGCCGCGCCCACGGTCCAGGACTCGGCGGGGGAGCTCCTCAGGGGCCAGAACGTCGGCGGCGAGGTCGCCGCTCCCGTCACCGGTCTGCTCGGCGGCCTGCCGACCAAGGGCGTGGCCGCGAACGGCCTGCCGATCGGCGGCTGACCGGTCACCCGTACGCAGGTGGGGCGCGCACCCGTCCCGGGTGCGCGCCCCACCTGTGTTCTCCCCGTGGTCCAGCCGGTCACCAGGCCGTCGCGGCCGAGGTCTTCTCCGACGGCAGCAGCAGCCACAGGGCCACGTACAGCAGAAACTGCGGGCCGGGCAGCAGGCAGGAGACGACGAAGATCACGCGCATCGTCGTCGCGGAGGTGCCGAAGCGCCGTGCCAGCGCTGCGCACACTCCGCCGATCATGCGTCCGTCACGGGGGCGGGCAAGTGCGGCCATGGTGGGCTCCTTCACGAAGCTGAGGGGAGCGACTCCTGCCGTGCTCCCGATGTGTCCATGGTGGCTCCGCCAAGGGGTGCAAAGCATCGCTCTACGGGGCGATACCGACCCTGGAAATCGTCGGGGTCGAGCCCTGAGACGCCTCGTCCCGCAGCCGAACCGCGCCGCCCCCCGCCCGCAGCCCGCGCCGCAGCCGCGCCCGGGTGACCGGAACGACCAGCACATGGGCGAGCGCCACACCCGCGGAGTTCAGCAGGAGCGAGTCGACGTCGACGACCTGGCCCGGCACCCCGGTCTGCGCCAGCTCGATGGCCAGCGAGATGAGCGCCCCGGCCGCGACGGTACGGGCCAGCGAGGCCCACGGGGAGACGGACAGCCGGCCCCCGGCCATCGGCAGCAGCACCCCGAGCGGCGCCAGCAGCAGAAGCCCCGAACCGAACCGGCGCGCGGCCTCGACCGGGCCGAGGGCCAGATCCGCCCTGATACCGGCCAGCGGCTGGAAGTTGGCGGCGGTCACCCAGGCCACGTCCAGGGGGCGCAGGGTCACCCACCCGACGATCAGCAGGTGTGCGAGGAGGAGGAGAACCCCGGCCCCGCGCAAGCGGATGACGGCCTGGCCGTCCGAACCTTCACGCACGCCCACCAAGACGCCACGACCGGCGGGATCGGTTCCGCCCTGTTCGACGAAGTGCGCAGCGACACCGCGCGACCGCTCTCAGGGCAGTTCGAGCGCGCCGGGCGTGGGCACGTCACCCGGCCGGGTCTTCGTCCGCGACGTACACACGTAGCCCCGGGGCGCGTAGTTCCCGGGCCCCCCGAGCACGACGGTGCCCCCGGTCACCAGCGCCTCGCTGTCCGCGTACGTGCACACGAGCTGCGCCAGCGCCTCGGCCGCCAGGTCGTCCGGCTGCTCGTTCAGCCGCAGCGTGCCGGCCGGATCGCTCCCGCGGCCCCCGGCGACCCGCAGCCCCGCCGGCACGCCTGTGGAGAACCCGGCCTGCCGCTCGTCGGCCTCCGGGTCCTGCTTCAGCTCGTCCAGGAGCGCCTGGGCGACGCGGACGCGGTCGGGTTCCTGCGCCTGCATGCGCACCGAACGGTTCACCATCACCAGTTGCGAGGCGCAGACCAGGTACACCTGCACCGCGATGTCGTCCAGGGCCCGCGCGGTGACGTCCTCGGCCGGGGTGCGGCACGGCACCCGGGAGGGCGCCGCACCCGCGTCCACCGGGACCGAGGTCGACCTGATCCCGCACCCGGCGGCCAGCGCCGCCCCCGCGAGGACGGCGGCCAGCACCCGCCCCGTGCGCCGCGCCCGCCCGCCGCGGGGTGCGCCGGCCGTACGCTCACTGCGCCTCACGTCGCGCCGCCCTCCTCGTTCCGGTCCTCCACGCCGTGCTCCCCGGCCTCGGAGGTCAGCCGCTCGGCATCGACGGGCAGCCGCAGGACGAACACGGCCCCGTCCCCGTCCGGCGAGTTCGCGGCGGTGATGTCGCCGCCGTGGATGTGCGCGTTCTCCATCGCGATCGACAGCCCCAGGCCGCTTCCCTCGGACCGGGGGCGCGAGGCACTCGCCTTGTAGAAGCGGTCGAAGACGTGCGGCAGGACGTCCTCGGGGATGCCGGGACCGTGGTCCCGCACCTCGATGACCAGCTCCTCGCCGACGATCCGCACCGCCACGCGCACCGGCGAGCCGCCGTGCTTGAGCGCGTTGCCGATGAGGTTCGCCAGGATCACGTCGAGCCGGCGCGGATCGAGCCGCACCATCATGCCGCGCTCGGCGTCCAGGTCCACCGCGTCCAGCCACGCGCGTGCGTCGATGCAGGCGGTGACCTGGTCGGCGACGTCGACCGTGTCGAGGACCATACGGGCCGTGCCCGCGTCGAAGCGGGTGACCTCCATCAGGTTCTCCACCAGGTCGTTCAGCCTGCGGGTCTCGCTGACCACCAGGTGCACCGCGGGAGCGATCATCGGATCGAGGCTGTCGGCCTCGTCCTCCAGCACCTCGGCCACGGCGGTGATCGCGGTAAGCGGGGTCCGCAGCTCGTGCGACATGTCGGCCACGAACCGGCGGCTGGACTCCTCCCGCGCGCTCATGTCCGCGACCTTCTTCTCCAGCGCGCTCGCCGTCCTGTTGAACGTACGCGAGAGATCGGCCAGTTCGTCGGTGCCGGACACCACGAGCCGGGTGTCGAGCTTGCCCTCGCCGAGCTTGCGGGCCGCGTCACCCAGCCGCTGCACCGGGCGCAGGACGGTCGTCGCCGCACCCTGGGCGAGCAGCGCCGAACCGACCAGCGCCAGGGCGGTCGCGATCCCCAGCGACCAGGCGAGCGAGTTGAGGTCCTGACGCTCCTGGTCCAGCGACTTCAGCAGGTAACCGGTCGGGCCACCGCCGATGATCTTCGTACCGGCCACCAGGTACGGCGCGCCGCCTATGCTCGTACGCTGCCAGAACAGGTGGTACTCGTAGGTGTTGCCCGATGTCATCGGCTGCTTCTTGCCCACCTGCTTCTGCAGGGAGGCGGGTACGTCCTGGCGGGTGAAGGCGTCCAGGTCGGAGTAGCCGACGATCGGCTTGCCCTCGTGCTCGTCGACCAGCAGCACGTCGTAACCGGGACTGCTGCTCGCCATCTGCACCGCGGCGCTCTGCAGATCGTCCCGGGTGGGGGGCGTGGGCAGGGTGGCGGCCCGGTTCTGCATCTGGCGGCGGAAGTCACCGAGGACGGAGTCCTGCGTACGTGTCAGCACGGCCTCGCGGTTGAGCCAGTACGCGATCCCCGACGCGGACACCGCGGCCGTCAGCGCCACCAGTCCGAACACGACGACGAGCCGCAGCCGCAGACTGGTCCAGCGCAGACCGGTGAGCACGGTCCGCCCCGCGGGTCCGCTCACTGAGGCGAGTCCAGCCGGTAGCCCACTCCGCGCACGGTACGGATCAGCGTCGGCGAGGACGGCACGTCCTCCACCTTCGCGCGAAGCCGCTGGACACAGGCGTCCACCAGCCGGGAGTCACCGAGGTAGTCGTGCTCCCACACCAGGCGCAGCAACTGCTGGCGGGACAGCGCCTGACCGGGCCTGCGGCTCAGTTCGAGCAGCAGCCGCAGCTCGGTCGGGGTGAGCTGGAGGTCCTCACCGCCCTTGGTGACGGTCATCGCGGAGCGGTCGATGATCACGTTCCCGAACGTCGCGGAGTCCGTGGACTCCCGCTCGCCCCGGCGCAGCACCGCGCGGATACGGGCGTCGAGCACCCGGCCCTGCACGGGCTTCACCACGTAGTCGTCGGCGCCGGACTCCAGTCCCACCACGACGTCGATGTCGTCGCTGCGCGCGGTCAGCAGGATGATCGGCAGCTGGTCGGTGCGGCGGATGCGGCGGCAGACCTCGAAACCGTCGATCCCGGGCAGCATCACATCCAGCACCACCAGGTCGGGCCGCTGCTCCCGCAGCAGGTTCAGGCCGTCCTCTCCCGTCGCCGCGGTGGCCACTCGGTGGCCCTGACGTGACAGCGAGAGTTCGAGAGCCGTGCGGATGGCGTCGTCGTCCTCGATCAGCAACAGGAAAGGCACGGGGGTCATTCTGGCCCATGGCGGTGCCGCAGTTCGACAGTTGGACGGCTCTCACGGTTCCGGCACGCCCGGAAGACGGCCTGTGACACGGCTGTGACAGTCGGGGGACAACGCCATGAAACTGCCCGGGCAAGCTCGTTGACACACAGGACCGACCGACTCCACCGACGGGGGGCGCGAGATGAACGCAACGCACAGCACAGGCTCGACGAGCGCAGTTGTCACGCGTCTCCACGACGTCGGCCGGGGTCCGGAGAAGTCCGGCGGTGCGGCACGGGGGTGCGTTCGCGGCGCCGGGCGTCAGCATCCGTCGTACATGACGGTGGTTGACACGCCCCTCGGGGGCGACAGGGGAAGCGCGTACGGGGAGGTCACGGGGGAGCGGAAGGCCGCGGCGCGGACCGAGGACGCCGAAGCGGTGTTCACGGCCTACGTCCAGGAGCGCCGCGCCTCCCTGTACGCGACCGCCTACCACCTGACCGGCGACCGGTTCGAGGCCGAGGACCTGCTGCAGAGCGCCCTCTTCTCGACGTACCGGGCGTGGGACAGGATCAGCGACAAGGCGGCGGTCGGCGGATATCTGCGCCGCACCATGACCAATCTGCACATCAGCGCCTGGCGCAGGCGCAAGCTCAGCGAGTACCCGACCGAGGAGCTGCCGGAGACGGTGGGCGACACGGACGCGATGCGCGGCACGGAACTGCGGGCGGTGCTCTGGCAGGCGCTCGCCCGACTGCCCGAACTCCAGCGCACGATGCTGGTCCTGCGGTACTACGAGGGCCGCACCGACCCGGAGATCGCGTCCATCCTCGACATCAGTGTCGGCACGGTGAAGTCGAGCATCTGGCGGTCGCTCCGCCGGCTGCGCGAGGACGAGGTCCTCAGCTTCGGCCGTGACGAGGAGGAGTCCTTCGGCGAGCTGGTGGCCTGAGGCAACGGGGGGAGAACCGGACCGCCGTTTCGGGGGATGCGGCGGTGCGGGTACGGGGGTACGGGGGGAAACGCAGCGGGGTCGCACGGGCCGGGGGGTCCTGTACGGCCCCGTTTCGCGTGCGTGCGCCCGCCGGCCGGAGCGGGCTCAGGCCGCGCTTCCCGCCGCCGCCCGCCGACACCGTCCCGCCGCCGCGGCGGCCAGCCTGCCCAACGCCTCCTCCTTGCCGCACGGATGCGCGCCCAGCGCCGTCTGCCGTGCCACGATCCGCCGCTCGGCACGCATCAGCCGCCAGCCGCGCCGCAGCAGGAACGGCACCGACTTGCGGCCCTCGCGCAGATCCCGCAGCAGCCGCCGCCGGAACGTGGTCGAAGGGCGCCCGCGCAGACACAGCGCGTCCGCCAGGACGCCGAGCTCCTGGCAGCGCTCCACGATGTCCGCCGCGAAGATGCCCTCGGCGACGAACAGGGGCGTGCGCCCGATGTGGAACGCCTCCCGCCCGACGCGGGCGCTGGTGGCCAGGTCGTACACCGGCACGTCCGTACGCCCCGTACGGCAGAGCTCCGCGACCGCAGCGACCGCGGCGTCCGCGTCCCAGGACCGTACGGAGTCCCAGTCGATGTCCGTGCTGCCCGTGACCGCCGGCAGGGTCGGGTCGTCGCCCTCCTTGTAGAAGTCGTCCAGATGCAGCACCGGCAGACCGGTACGCGCGGCCAGGGACGACTTGCCTGAACCGGAGGGGCCCGCGAGCAGCACGACGCGGGTCGGTATCGATGGGGAACTCACAGGACAGAAGTGTGCGGCATCGACCCGCGCGGAGAACCCCCCGGAGGCCCTGGGGGTATCGAGCATCACACCTCGACTACCGGGCGCGTACGGATGGCTACTCGCAGGAGGCCGGTTCGGGTGAGCAGCTCACCGGCTGATCCGGACGACAGAGCTGCGGGCCGCCCCCCCGTCGTCCGGAGAGCGGCCCGCGGGGCCCGTGCACGGGTCAGTACGAGGAGCCGGAGACTCCCAGGGCGCCCGTGGGGTGCCAGACCGTCTTGGTCTCCAGGAAGGCCGTCAGACGGCGTGTGCCGGGGTCGGCCGACCAGTCGACGCCGTCGGCCGCGCCGACCGGGTCCACGGCCTGCGGGCGCAGGACGCGCTTGAGGTTGTCGGCCGCCGCGATCTCCAGCTCCTTGGCCAGGGCCGCGTCCGCGCCCGTGAGGTCGATCGCGTTGACGTCCTGGTGGGAGGCGAGCGGGGCCGCGAGCTCCGCGGTGCTCCCCGACAGGATGTTCACCACGCCGCCGGGCAGGTCCGAGGTGGCCAGCACCTCGCCCAGGGAGAGCGCGGGCAGCGGGGCGTCGGCCGAGGCGATGACGACGGCCGTGTTGCCGGTGGCGATCACCGGGGCGATCACCGAGACCAGGCCCAGGAACGAGGAGTCCTGGGGGCCAGCACCGTGACGACACCGGTCGGCTCGGGCGTCGAGAGGTTGAGGAACGGCCCCGCGACCGGGTTCACCCCTCCGGCGATCTGGCCGATCTTGTCGGTCCAGCCCGCGTACCAGACCCAGCGGTCGACGGCCGCCTCGACGACGGCGGCCGCCTTGGACCTCGACAGCCCCTCGGCGTCCGCCACCTCGCGTACGAACTGCTCCCTGCGGCCCTCCAGCATCTCCGCGACACGGTAGAGGATCTGGCCCCGGTTGTACGCGGTCGCGCCGGACCAGCCGCCGAACGCCTTGCGGGCGGCCACGACCGCGTCGCGCGCGTCCTTGCGTGAGGAGTGCGGCGCGTTCGCCAGCCACCTGCCCTTGGAGTCGGTCACCTCGTACACCCGGCCGCTCTCGGAGCGGGGGAACTTGCCCCCGACGTACAGCTTGTAGGTCTTGAAGACGCTCAGACGGTTATCGGACATCGAGGTATGCCTCCAGGCCGTGACGGCCGCCCTCGCGGCCGAAGCCCGACTCCTTGTAGCCACCGAAGGGCGACGTCGGGTCGAACTTGTTGAACGTGTTGGCCCAGACGACGCCCGCACGGAGCTTGCCGGCCACCGCGAGGATGCGGGAGCCCTTCTCCGTCCAGATGCCGGCCGAGAGGCCGTACTGGGTGTTGTTGGCCTTGGCGACCGCCTCGTCCGGCGTGCGGAAGGTGAGGACGGACAGCACCGGGCCGAAGATCTCGTCGCGGGCGACGGTGTGCGCCTGGGTGACGTTGGTGAAGAGCGTCGGGGCGAACCAGTAACCGGCGGACGGGAGGTCGCAGGGCGCCGTCCAGCGCTCGGCGCCCTCCGCCTCGCCGGTCTCGGCGAGCGCGGTGATCCGGGAGAGCTGCTCCGCGGAGTTGATCGCACCGATGTCGGTGTTCTTGTCCAGCGGGTCGCCGAGGCGCAGCGTGGACAGCCGGCGCTTGAGGGCGTCCAGCACCTCGTCCTGGACGGACTCCTGGACGAGCAGCCTGGAGCCCGCGCAGCAGACCTGGCCCTGGTTGAAGAAGATGCCGGTGACGATGCCCTCGACGGCCTGGTCGACGGGGGCGTCGTCGAAGACGATGTTGGCGCCCTTGCCGCCCAGCTCCAGGGTGGCCCGCTTGCCGGTCCCGGCGATCTGGCGGGCGATGGCCTTGCCGACCGCGGTCGAGCCGGTGAAGGCGACCTTGTTCACGTCGGGGTGGCCGACGAGGGCGGCGCCCGCGTCGCCGTAACCCGTGAGGATGTTGACGACACCCCTGGGCAGCCCCGCCTGACGGCAGATGTCCGCGAAGAACAGCGCGGAGAGCGGAGTCGTCTCGGCGGGCTTCAGGACCACCGTGTTGCCGGTGGCGAGCGCCGGGGCGATCTTCCACGCGAGCATCAGGAGGGGGAAGTTCCACGGGATGACCTGGCCGGCCACGCCGAGCGGGCGCGGGTTCGCGCCGTAACCGGCGTGGTCCAGCTTGTCGGCCCAGCCCGCGTAGTAGAAGAAGTGCGCGGCGACGAGGGGGAGGTCCGCGTCGCGGGTCTCCCTGATCGGCTTGCCGTTGTCCAGGGTCTCCAGGACGGCGAGCTCGCGGCTGCGCTCCTGGATGATCCGGGCGATGCGGAAGAGGTACTTGGCGCGCTCGGAGCCGGGCAGCGCCGACCACTTCTCGAACGCCCTGCGGGCCGCCTTGACCGCCCTGTCGACGTCCTCCGCGCCCGCCCTGGCGACCTCGGAGAGGACTTCCTCGGACGAGGGGCTGACCGACTTGAAGACCTTGCCGTCGGCGGCCTCGGTGAACTCGCCGTCGATGAACAGCCCGTACGAAGGGGCGATGTCGACGACGGAGCGGGACTCCGGAGCCGGTGCGTACTCGAATGCAGATGCCATGGGGATCAGTCCACCGTCACGTAATCGGGGCCGGAGTAACGGCCGGTGCTGAGCTTCTGGCGCTGCATCAGCAGGTCGTTCAGCAGGCTGGACGCGCCGAAGCGGAACCAGTGGTTGTCCAGCCAGTCCTCGCCCGCGGTCTCGTTGACCAGCACGAGGAACTTGATCGCGTCCTTGCTGGTGCGGATGCCGCCGGCCGGCTTCACACCGACCTGCACCCCGGTCTGCTCCCGGAAGTCGCGCACGGCCTCCAGCATCAGCAGGGTGTTCGCGGGCGTCGCGTTGACCGCGACCTTCCCGGTCGACGTCTTGATGAAGTCCGCGCCCGCGAGCATCCCGAGCCAGGAGGCGCGGCGGATGTTGTCGTACGTGGACAGCTCGCCGGTCTCGAAGATCACCTTGAGGCGGGCGGAGCCGCACTCCGCCTTCACGGCGACGATCTCCTCGTACACCTTGAGGTAGTGCCCGGAGAGGAAGGCGCCGCGGTCGATCACCATGTCGATCTCGTCGGCTCCGGCCGCCACGGCGTCGCGGACGTCCGCGAGCTTGACGGCGAGCGCGGCGCGGCCGGCCGGGAAGGCCGTCGCCACGGACGCCACCTTCACTCCGGAGCCGGCCAGCGCGGCGGCCGCGGTGGCCGCCATGTCCGGGTAGACGCAGACCGCCGCGGTGCGCGGGCTCGTGCGGTCGGTGGGGTCGGGGTTGACGGCCTTGGCGGCGAGAGCCCGGACCTTGCCCGGGGTGTCCGCGCCTTCCAGCGTCGTCAGGTCGATCATCGAGATGGCGAGATCGATGGCGTACGCCTTGGCAGTCGTCTTGATCGATCGGGTGCCGAGGGAGGCGGCGCGCGCTTCGAGGCCGACAGGGTCGACGCCGGGCAGCCCGTGCAGGAAGCGGCGCAGCGCACTGTCGGACGCCGTCGCGTCGGCGAATGCAGGTGCAGTGGTGGGCATGGTCACCACCTGAGCATATCTACGCGCGTAGCGACCTGTACAGGCCCCCCGCTTCTCACCGGGCCACCCGTGCCCGGCACCGCCGCCCGGCCGTCCCGGGCGGCGGTCAGGCAGAATCGGGCCCATGACGAGCCCCACGCCTGCCCCCGAGCCGGTCCACGCCGACCGGACCTTCCGTTCGGCCGCCGGTCTGGTCTGCGGGGTGCTGCTCATCGCGCTGACCGCCTGGATCGGGGGCGACGCCCTGTTCCGGGGCGACGGCCGGACCCCGTGGAAGGCGCTCGCCGGGATGCTCGCCGCGATCCCGCTGATCGCGGCGTTCACCGTGCGGCCCGCGGTGTACGCGAACGCGGAGCGCATCCGCATCCGCAACCCGTTCCGGACCATCGTGCTGCCCTGGTCCGAGGTGGCCGACGTGCGCGCCGGGTACTCGACCGAGCTGACCACCCACGCCGGCGTCACCTACCAGCTGTGGGCCGTGCCCGTCTCGCTGCGCGAGCGCAAGCGGGCGGCGAGGAAGGCGTCGCGGCAGTCCCAGGACGACCCGTACGGCAGGTCGTCCGTCCACGCCGACGTCCGCGACACCGCCGCACGCGTCGCCGCCGCCGACCGGGCCGCCGTCGACCTGCGCGAACTGGCCGAGGGAGCCGCGCACCGCGGCGACCGGCCCGCCACCGAGACGGCCTCCGTCCGCTGGGCCTACGAGGTCATCGCCCCGGCGGCCGTGGGCACCGTGCTGCTCGTGGTGCTGCTCGCGACCGGCTGAGCACCACCCGGCACGACCGGAGCGCCCCCCAGGGACACGGCGAGGGGGCACGGGCCGCCGACGCGCGCCCGTGCCCCCTGGTCCCGGCTCAGATTCCCGCGGCCGCCGACAGGTCGCGCTTGATCCCGGCGAGCAGTTCCGCGCCCCTGGCGCGCGCCGCCGGCAGCTCGTCCGCCGAGGCGACGGGCACCACGACCTCCAGATAGCACTTGAGCTTGGGCTCGGTGCCGCTCGGGCGGACGATCACCCGCGCGCCCTCCAGCCGGTAGCGCAGCCCGTCCGTGGGCGGCAGCGCACCGGTGCCCAGCGACAGGTCCTCGGCCGAGGTCACGGCGAGTCCCGCGAGCGCGGTCGGCGGCTGCTCCCGCAGGCGCAGCATGGCGTTCGCGATGACCGTCAGGTCCTCCACCCGGACCGACAGCTGGTCCGTGGCGTGCAGCCCGTGGGTGACGGCGAGGTCGTCCAGCAGGTCGAGGAGGGTGCGGCCCTTCTCCTTGAGCACCGAGGCCAGCTCGGCGACGAGCAGGGCGGCGGTGATGCCGTCCTTGTCCCGCACCCCCTCCGGGTCGACGCAGTAGCCGAGCGCCTCCTCGTAGCCGTAGCGCAGTCCCTCGGCACGGGCGATCCACTTGAAGCCGGTCAGGGTCTCCTCGTACCCCAGACCCGCCTTCCCGGCGATGCGGCCGAGCAGCGAGGACGACACGATCGACTCGGCGAAGGTGCCGGTGACGCCGCGGTCGACCAGGTGGGCGGCGAGCAGCGCGCCGACCTCGTCGCCGCGCAGCATCCGCCAGCCGCCCTCCACGGCGGCGTCGGGCACCGCAACGGCGCAGCGGTCGGCGTCCGGGTCGTTGGCGATGACGAGATCGGGGGCGGCCCGGCGCGCGGTGGCGAAGGCGAGATCCATGGCGCCGGGCTCTTCCGGGTTGGGGAAGGCGACGGTGGGGAACGCCGGGTCCGGCTCGGCCTGTTCGGCGACGAGTACGGGCTCGGGGAACCCGGCCCGCGCGAAGGCGGCGGTCAGCACGGACGTACCGACGCCGTGCATCGCCGTGTAGACGGTGCGGGCGGTACGCGGGGAGCCCTCGGAGAGCACGGCGTCCGTACGGGTCAGATAGGCGTCCAGGACCTCCTCGCCAAGGATCTCCCAGCCGCTTTCGGGGCGTGCCACCGTGCCGAGCGGGCCGACCGCCGCGATGGCGGCGGCGATCGCGCCGTCCGTGGGGGGCACGATCTGCGAGCCGTCGCCGAGGTAGACCTTGTAGCCGTTGTCGCGCGGCGGGTTGTGGCTGGCGGTCACCTCGACGCCCGCGACGGCGCCCAGATGCCGTATGGCGTACGCCAGGACCGGGGTGGGAAGCGGGCGCGGCAGGACGGCGGCGCGCAGTCCGGCGCCCGTCATCACGGCGGCGGTGTCACGCGCGAAGTCGGCGGACCTGTACCGGGCGTCGTACCCGATGACGACGAGCCCGCCACCCTGGCCGGTGGCGGTGAGATACGCGGCGAGGCCGGCGGCGGCCCGGATGACGACGGACCTGTTCATCCGCATGGGCCCGGCCCCCAGCTCCCCGCGCAGCCCGGCCGTGCCGAACTGAAGGGTGCCGGCGAAGCGCGAGGTGAGCTCGGTGATGTCGCCGGAGTCGATGAGCCCGCGGAGCTCGTCACGGGTCTCGGGGTCGGGGTCCTCCGCGAGCCACGTCCTGGCCTGCGCAACGAGGTCCTGCTCCACGGTGTCCGCCTTTCGGGGGTGGGGTGGGTCACGGGGCTCGGCCCGCGGGGGCCGGGGCTCCGCACGTGTCAGGGGAGGGCGGGGGAAACCGCCCGCCCCGGGCGCGCCGCCCGCTCAGATGCGGTCGAGCACGCGCGCCAGCAGAGATCCCATCCGCACCGCCGAGTCGCGGCCGGCCTGCAGGACCTCCTCGTGGTTGAGCGGCTCGCCGGACAGACCGGCGGCCAGGTTGGTCACGAGTGAGATCCCGAGGACCTCCGCGCCCGCCTCGCGCGCGGCGATGGCCTCCAGCACGGTGGACATGCCGACCAGGTCGCCGCCCATGACCCGGACCATGTTGATCTCGGCCGGGGTCTCGTAGTGCGGGCCGGGGAACTGCACGTACACGCCCTCTTCGAGCGTCTCGTCGATCTCCCTGCACAGGGCGCGCAGCCGCGGCGAGTACAGGTCGGTGAGGTCGACGAAGTTGGCGCCGATGATCGGGGACGCCGCCGTGAGGTTGATGTGATCGCTGATCAGCACCGGCTGGCCGGGGCGCATGCCCTCGCGCAGACCGCCGCAGCCGTTCGTCAGCACGATCGTCCGGCAGCCCGCGGCGACCGCGGTGCGGACTCCGTGCGAGACGGCGGCGACCCCGCGGCCCTCGTAGAAGTGCGTACGGCCCAGGAAGACCAGGACGCGCTTGGCGCCGATCAGGTACGAGCGGACGGTGCCGCCGTGGCCCTCGACCGCCGGGACGGGGAACCCGGGCAGCTCGGTCACGGGGAACTCGGCCTCCGGCGCGCCGAGCGCGTCGCCGGCGGGGGCCCACCCGGAGCCCATCACGAGGGCGACGTCGTGGGTCTCGGCGCCGGTCAGCTCGCGGAGGCGGGCGGCGGCGTCGGCGGCGGCGGCGTGCGGGTCGCCCTGGATGTGGTCCGGAATAACAGATGCGTTCACGCGGACGAGGGTAACCGGTCAATCCCTACGCGCGTAGATGCCCCCGCGGAGAGGCTGGCCGAAGCCGTTCGTATGTTCGTACAGGGGCGGGGCGGGGGCGGCGCTCAGCAGGGGCGCTTGCGGAGCTCCATCACATAGTCGTGCGGGGCCCCGGCCGACTCGGCGGCGTCCGCCACCTCGCCCAGATAGCGGGCCGATGGCAGCCCGCCCTCGTAGCCGTTCAGCACGTACATCCAGGTCGGCTCCTCGCCGTCCAGGGTGTGCACCCGCACCCGCATGCGCCGGTAGATGTCCAGGCCGACGCCCTCCCACCGGTCCATGGAGTCCTCGTCCATCGGCGCGATGTCGTACAGCGCCACGAAGACCTGGGAGCGGGGGGCCTCGACCACGGTGGCCAGCGCGCCCTCCCAGCCCATCTGCTCGCCGCCGAACGTCAGCCGCCAGCCGTTCAGCCAGCCGGTGCCGCGCAGCGGCGAATGCGGAGCGCGGCGCGTCATCAGCCGCGCGTCGAGGTTGCCGGCGTACGCGGCGTAGAGCGACATGTGGTCGAGGGTACGGGAGGTGGCACCGGGAGTGCCGGTTCCTGCGCGCAATGAGCTGCCCGAACACCCCGATTCGTACGCCCGTGCCCCGCCCCGGCGGGCCCCGCCCCCGTATGGAGGGCCCCGGGGCGAAGCGCCTTGGCGCGTGCGGGACAATGGAGTACGTACTGCATTCCCCCCGGGGCGATCCCCCGGACCCCGGCCGCGGCGGCATACGGCCGCGGGATGACACCACGCGAGGCGGACTTTTCGTGACCCGGATCGTGATCATCGGCGGCGGCCCCGGCGGCTACGAGGCGGCACTGGTGGGCGCCCAGCTCGGCGCGGAGGTGACCGTCGTCGACCGTGACGGCCTCGGCGGCGCGTCGGTCCTCACCGACTGCGTGCCCTCCAAGACCCTGATCGCGACGGCCGAGGTGATGACCACCTTCGACTCCTCGTACGAGGAGCTGGGCATCATCGTCGCGGACGACACGCCCCACAAGGAACAGGCGGCCCGGGTCGTCGGCGTCGACCTCGGCAAGGTCAACCGGCGGGTCAAGCGCCTGGCGCTGGCCCAGTCCCACGACATCACCGCATCCGTCACCCGTGCGGGTGCCCGCGTGATGCGCGGCCGGGGCAGGCTGGAGGGCCTCCAGGCCGCCGACGGCTCCCGTCAGGTCGTCGTCACCGCCGCCGACGGCACGGAGGAGTCGCTGACCGCCGACGCCGTGCTCGTGGCGACCGGCGCGCACCCCCGCGAGATCCCGGACGCGCTCCCGGACGGCGAGCGCATCCTGAACTGGACCCAGGTCTACGACCTCGACGAGCTCCCCGAGGAGCTCATCGTCGTCGGCTCGGGTGTCACCGGCGCCGAGTTCGCCGGCGCCTACCAGGCGCTCGGCTCGCGCGTCACGCTCATCTCCTCCCGCGACCGCGTGCTGCCCGGCGAGGACCCGGACGCCGCCGCGGTCCTGGAGGACGTGTTCCGCCGTCGTGGCATGAACGTGATGGCCCGCTCCCGCGCCCAGTCGGCCAAGCGCGTGGACGACCGGGTCGAGGTCACCCTCGCCGACGGCCGCGTCATCTCCGGCTCGCACTGCCTGATGGCGGTCGGCGCCATCCCCAACACGGCCGGCATGGGCCTGGAGGAGGCCGGGGTCCGGCTCAAGGACTCGGGCCACGTGCTGACCGACCGGGTCTCCCGCACCAGCGCCCCCGGCGTGTACGCGGCCGGGGACGTCACCGGTGTCTTCGCCCTGGCCTCGGTCGCCGCGATGCAGGGCCGCATCGCGATGTACCACTTCCTCGGCGACGCGGTCACCCCGCTGAACCTGAAGACGGTCTCGTCGAACGTGTTCACCGACCCCGAGATCGCGACCGTCGGCTACACCCAGTCCGACGTCGACGCGGGCCGGATCGACGCCCGGGCCGTCAAGCTGCCGCTGCTGCGCAACCCGCGCGCCAAGATGCAGGGCATCAGGGACGGCTTCGTCAAGATCTTCTGCCGTCCCGGCACCGGCATCGTGGTCGGCGGCTGCGTCGTCGCGCCGCGCGCCAGTGAGCTGATCCACCCGATCTCGCTCGCGGTCGACAACAACCTGACGGTGGAGCAGATCGCGAACGCCTTCACGGTGTACCCGTCGCTCTCCGGATCGATCGCCGAGGTGGCCCGGCAGCTGCACACCCGCAAGCTCACGGGCGACTCGTAGCGGTACCCGCGCAACCCTGGGGCCGCCTATACCACTTGGCGGCCCCATTCGTGTGCAACTTCTCTTATTCTGCGCAAACTGCTGAAACGGGCGGATCGTCAGGTTACTGTCAGTTCCGTGTTCGCTGCAGAACGTCGTCAGTTGATCCTCGAAATGGTGCGCGCCAACGGGGCGGTTTCGCTCCGTGAGCTCGCCCGCGTCGTCCAGACCTCCGAAGTGACCGTACGGCGGGACGTGCGGGCCCTGGAGGCAGAAGGACTCCTCGACCGCCGGCACGGCGGTGCGGTCTTGCCGGGCGGTTTCACGCGGGAGTCCGGCTTTCCGCAAAAATCCCATCTCGCCACCGCGGAGAAGACGGCCATCGCCGATCTGGCCGCCGGTCTGGTCGGTGAGGGCGAGGCCATCGTGGTCGGCGCCGGAACGACCACGCAGGAGCTGGCCCGCCGGCTCGCGCGGGTGCCCGGTCTGACCGTCGTCACCAACTCGCTCCTGGTCGCCCAGGCGTTGGCCCATGCCAACCGTGTCGAGGTCGTCATGACCGGCGGCACGCTGCGCGGGAGCAACTACGCGCTCGTGGGCAGCGGGGCCGAGCAGTCCCTCCAGGGGCTACGGGTCTCGCGGGCGTTCCTCTCCGGGAGCGGCCTCACCGCCGAACGCGGGCTGTCCACCTCCAACATGCTGTCGGCCAGCGTGGACCGGGCCCTGGTGCAGGCGGCCGCCGAAGTGGTGGTCCTCGCGGACCACACCAAGCTCGGCTCCGACACCATGTTCCAGACCGTGCCCACCGACCTGATCACCCGGCTGGTCACGGACGAGCCACCGGTCCACGACGAGCGGGCCGCGGCCGAGCTCCAGGCCCTCGCTGACCAGGGCGTGGAGATCACGATCGCCGGGCCGGACGCGTCCGGGCTCGGCGACGGGGTCCCGCCCGGCCGCCAGGCCCGGAGGGACGTGCCGCTGCCAGGACAGCGCCGTACGCAGACGGGCGGTTCCGGCGGGCTCGGACCCCAGTTGCGCAGCGCGGCGGCACTGGCCGACCAGGGCTCGGGCGACCGGGCCCGGGTGGCGGATCTGCGACGCAGGTAGGGGGCCGGGCCGCCGGAGCGGCCCCGGACGCCCTCAGCCCTGTTCCGCGGCGGGGCCCTTGAGGCCCTGGAGCGTCAGCGCCAGCAGGCGGTCCGCCAGTGCCGGGTCGTCCGGTGCCTGTTCGGCGGCGAGCGCGATCGCGTTCGTCAGCTGCATCAGGTCGTCGATCGACACCTCAGCGCGCACCGCGCCGCTCTCCTGCGCCCGCGCGAGCAGCCGAGCCCCCGCCTCGCGCAGCGGGGTGTTGCACCGCGCCAGGGCCGAAGTCTCGTCCCGTGTCGCCGACATGAGCGCCTGGGCCACCCCCCGGTACTCCCCGGTGTGCGTGACGACCGCGCCCAGCCACTCCACGAGCGCGTGGCACGGGTGGTCCCCCTCGGCCAGCTCGCGGGAGCGGGCGAGCAGGGCGGCCAGCGCCTCCTGGAAGACCGCATACATCAGGGCCTGGCGGTTGGGGAAGTGCCGGTAGAGCGTGCCGATGCCCACCCCCGCCTGGCGCGCGACGTCCTCCAGGGAGGCATCGGTGCCGTGCTCGGCGAAGGAGGCGCGGGCCTCGTTCAGCAGCCGGTCGTAGTTGCGGCGCGCGTCGGCGCGCATGGAGCGTGCCGGGGCCCCGGCCGGCGTCCGTACCGTGCTCGTCGCCATCGCGCACTCCTCCCGCTCTCAGGTGTACGCCCCTGTGGGCGTACGCCCCGGGGTCCAGGATGCCATCGAGCAACCGGAGGTGCCCTCCAGATCGCCTCCGCCTCCCCGTCGAAGACCCCGCCCGCCCCCGTGGACGCCGAGGGCCCCGCGGGAGTCAGTGACTCCCGCGGGGCCCTCGGTCCGGCCGGTTCAGTCCTTGATCTCGCAGATCACGGCGCCGGAGGTGACCGAGCTGCCGACCTCGGCGGCCAGGCCCTTGACGGTGCCGGAGCGGTGCGCGTTGAGGGGCTGCTCCATCTTCATGGCCTCCAGGACCACGACGAGGTCGCCCTCCTTGACCTCCTGGCCCTCCTCGACCGCGATCTTGACGATCGTGCCCTGCATCGGGGAGGCGAGGGTGTCACCGGAGGCCGCGGAGCCGGCCTTCTTCGCCGCACGGCGCTTGGGCTTCGCACCGGCCGCGAGACCGGTACGGGCCAGGCTCATCCCGAGCGAGACGGGCAGCGAGACCTCAAGGCGCTTGCCGCCGACCTCGACGACGATCGTCTCGCGGCTGCCGTCCTCCTCCTCGTCGGCGTCCGTGCCGACCGGGGCGAAGGGCTTGATCTCGTTGACGAACTCCGTCTCGATCCACCGGGTGTGGATACGGAACGGGTCGGCGGTGAAGGCGGGGTCGACCACGACGGCCTGGTGGAAGGGGATGGCGGTGGCCATGCCCTCGACCTTGAACTCCCCCAGCGCACGCGCGGCACGCTGGAGCGCCTGCTCACGCGTCGCGCCCGTCACGATCAGCTTGGCCAGGAGCGAGTCCCAGGCCGGGCCGATGACGCTGCCGGACTCCACGCCCGCGTCCAGGCGGACACCCGGGCCCGAGGGCGCGTCGAAGGTGGTGACGGTTCCCGGGCGGGCAGGAAGCCGCGGCCCGGGTCCTCGCCGTTGATCCGGAACTCGAAGGAGTGCCCGCGCACGGCGGGGTCGCCGTAACCGAGCTCCTCGCCGTCGGCGATGCGGAACATCTCGCGTACGAGGTCGATGCCGGTGACCTCCTCGGTGACCGGATGCTCCACCTGGAGGCGGGTGTTGACCTCGAGGAAGGAGATCGTGCCGTCCGTGCCGACGAGGAACTCCACGGTGCCGGCGCCGACGTAACCGGCCTCCTTGAGGATCGCCTTGGACGCCGCGTAGAGCTCGGCGTTCTGCGCCTCGCTCAGGAACGGCGCGGGGGCCTCCTCCACCAGCTTCTGGTGGCGGCGCTGGAGTGAGCAGTCACGGGTGGAGACGACGACCACGTTGCCGTGGGTGTCGGCCAGGCACTGGGTCTCGACGTGGCGCGGCCTGTCGAGGTAGCGCTCGACGAAGCACTCGCCGCGGCCGAAGGCGGCGACGGCCTCGCGGACCGCGGAGTCGTACAGCTCCGGGACCTCTTCCAGGGTGCGGGCGACCTTGAGGCCGCGACCGCCGCCACCGAAGGCGGCCTTGATCGCGATCGGCAGGCCGTGCTCGCGGGCGAAGTCGACGACCTCGTCCGCACCGGAGACCGGGTCCGCCGTGCCGGCAACCAGCGGCGCACCGGCGCGCTGGGCGATGTGGCGGGCCGCGACCTTGTCCCCGAGGTCGCGGATGGCCTGGGGCGGCGGGCCGATCCAGGTCAGACCGGCGTCGGTCACGGCCTGCGCGAACTCGGCGTTCTCCGAGAGGAAGCCGTAACCCGGGTGGATCGCGTCCGCCCCGGAGTCCTTGGCGGCCTGGAGCACCTTGGCCATGTCCAGGTAGCTGGCGGCCGGGGTGTCACCGCCCAGAGCGAACGCCTCGTCGGCCGCGCGGACGTGCAGACCGTCCCGGTCCGGATCGGCGTAGACGGCTACGCTCGCGATTCCGGCGTCCCGGCAAGCCCGAGCAACGCGGACAGCGATTTCGCCACGGTTGGCGATGAGCACCTTGCGCACGATGACTCCCTCCTTGAAACAAGCTGAGTTTAGGGACTACCGACACGGCCGTACGACCCGTCCCCACTGGTGAGCTTGCCCACACGGAGTGTGATTCGAGGGTTGCTGGAGTCGTGAAATCCCTTGTCGCACCACGTTACGCCGGGTTCCTTAAGCGCACAGTAGCCACGAGGTGTGGTCCAGGTCTCTGTCCGTAGGGTCAACGACGTCCGGCGATTCTTTGTTGGATTCCTACGAACGTCAGAGCGTTTCTTTGCCCGCCCGCGAGGAGCGGCAGACCTCTTGTACGAACCGTTACCGGTTAGTAGTGTCCGCGCTGTCGCAGCTGCGAGCGGGCAGGACGGTAACAGGGGGGTGGGCGCGGTGATACGCAGACCGGTGGCCGTGGTGACCGGGCTCGTGCTGTTCGGGGAAGCGGTGGGCGTCGTGCTCGTCAACGCCGTGCTCGCGACGGTCGTCGACAACCAGAAGATGTCCCTCGCCGGGATGGACCCCGGGGCCATGTCCACGGGCACCTGGGTGCTGGGGTGGGGGTCCGGCCTGCTGCTGGTGCTCTGCGGCCTGGTCGCGCTGGTGGCCGGGGTCCGCGACCGGGCTCCGGGCCGCGCGGGGCGCAACGCCCTGACCGGCTGCGCCGTGGTGCACGGGGTGCTGGGCGCCGTCGTGGTGGGCCTGGTGGGCTGGTCCGCGTTCGCCTTCATGATGGCGGTGCTCGCGCTGCTCGTCCTGACCCTGCTGGGATACGGCCCCGGCGAGTCGGCACGGGGCGGGGCGGGGCGGTGGCGGGGAAATGGCGCCCGCCGGACCCGGCCCGGCCCTCAGACCCACAGATCGGTGACGGAGAGGCCCAGTTCACCGAGCAGCCGGCGCAGCAGCGGAAGCGACAGCCCGATGACGTTGCCGTGGTCGCCCTCGATGGAGTCGACGAACGGCGCCGAGCGGCCGTCCAGCGTGAACGCGCCCGCGACGTACAGGGGTTCGCCCGAGGCGACGTAGGCGGCGATCTCGGCGTCCGTCGGTTCACCGAAACGGACGACGGTGGAGGCCGTGGCGGACACCGTGCGTCCGCTCGCGGTGTCGGTGAGGCTGTGCCCGGTCCGCAGCACTCCGGCCCGGCCGCGCATGGACTTCCAGCGGGCGGTGGCCTCCTCGGCGTCCGCGGGCTTGCCCAGCGCCTCGCCGTCGAGTTCGAGGACCGAGTCGCAGCCGATCACCAGGGCGCCGGCCACCTCAGGGCGGGCCGCGACGACCGCGGCCTTGGCCTCGGCCAGGACGAGCGCGAGTTCGCCGGGGGTGGGAGCGGACAGCGCCTCCTCGTCGACACCGCTGACGATCACCTCGGGGGCGAAACCGGCCTGCCGCAGGAGACCGAGGCGGGCGGGGGAGGCGGAGGCGAGGACGAGGCGGCGCTGATCAGTCATACCGGCCATCGTAGAAGGCTCAGCGGGTGCCCAGGACGAACATGGCGATCACCATGGCGAGCGCCAGCAGCAGCCCCGCCCGGCGCAGCATCGCCTGCGCGTCGCGGAGCTCCTTGGGCGGCTCGTTCTCCGGATCGGACCACAGCATGCAACCGATCCTGCGTCCGCTCCGGCCGCGGCGCCTGAGTACGGGTACTCAGGCGCCGCACCCGTACGACGGGCTCCCGGGGTGCGACCCGCTCAGACGGGCCAGTACGTCCGCGCCCAGGAGCGCGGACCGGGCCGGAGCGCACCCTGACGGGCGATGCGGCCCGGGTCGGACCACTGCTCGGGCGGCACCGGCGCGCCGGACGGCACCGCGGCCGTCGCCGCGGCGCGCGCCTGGACCACAGCCAGTGCGGCGGCCAGCTCCTCCGGGGTCGGATTGCCCCGTACGACCTTGATCATGGTCCGGGTCCTCTCTAGAGGGGGATGTTGCCGTGCTTCTTCGGGGCAGGGACTCGCGCTTGGTACGGAGCTGGCGCAGGCCCCTGACGATGTGGGCGCGGGTGTCGGACGGCATGACGACCGCGTCGACGTAGCCGCGTTCGGCGGCGACGTACGGGTTGAGGAGGGCGTCCTCGTAGTCGGCGATCAGCCCGGCGCGGGTCGCCTCCGCCTCGTCGGGGTCCGTGACCGCGGCGATCGTGCGCCGGTGCAGGATGTTGACCGCGCCCTGCGCGCCCATGACCGCGATCTGGGCGGTCGGCCAGGCGAGGTTGAGGTCGGCCCCCAGGTGCTTGGAGCCCATGACGTCGTACGCGCCGCCGAACGCCTTGCGGGTGATGACGGTGATCAGCGGGACCGTCGCCTCGGCGTACGCGTAGATCAGCTTGGCGCCCCGGCGGATGATCCCGCCGTACTCCTGGTCCACGCCCGGCAGGAAGCCGGGCACGTCGACGAAGGTCAGGACGGGGACGTTGAACGCGTCGCAGGTCCGCACGAACCGCGCCGCCTTCTCGCTCGCGTTGATGTCCAGACATCCGGCGAACTGCATCGGCTGGTTGGCGACGATGCCGACCGGGAAGCCCTCGACGCGGCCGAAGCCGGTGATGATGTTCGGCGCGAAGAGGGCCTGCGTCTCCAGGAACTCGCCCTCGTCCAGCACGTGTTCGATCGCGGTGTGCATGTCGTACGGCTGGTTCGCGGAGTCCGGGATCAGCGAGTCGAGCTCGCGGTCCTGCGCCGACGTCTCCAGGTCCGCCTCCTCGGGGAAGGCGGGCGCATCGGAGAGGTTGTTGGACGGCAGGTAGGAGAGCAGGGACTTGACGTACTCGATGGCGTCCTTCTCGTCACCCGCCAGGTGGTGCGCCACACCCGAGGTGGTGTTGTGCGTACGGGCGCCGCCCAGCTCCTCGAAGCCGACGTCCTCCCCGGTCACCGTCTTGATGACGTCGGGGCCCGTGATGAACATGTGCGAGGTCCGGTCGACCATGACCGTGAAGTCGGTGATCGCGGGCGAGTAGACCGCGCCGCCCGCGCACGGCCCGACGATCAGCGAGATCTGCGGGATCACACCGGAGGCGTGGACGTTGCGGCGGAAGATCTCCGCGAACAGTCCGAGCGCGACCACACCCTCCTGGATGCGGGCGCCGCCACCGTCGTTGATGCCGATGACCGGGCAGCCGGTCTTCATCGCGAAGTCCATCACCTTCACGATCTTCTCGCCGTAGACCTCGCCGAGCGAGCCGCCGAAGATCGTGAAGTCCTGCGAGTACACGCACACGGGGCGGCCGTCGACCGTGCCGTAGCCGGTGACGACACCGTCCCCGTACGGGCGGTTCTTCTCGATGCCGAAGTTGGTGGAGCGGTGGCGGGCGAACTCGTCGAGCTCGACGAAGGAGCCCTCGTCGAGCAGGAGCCCGATCCGCTCGCGGGCGGTCAGCTTGCCCTTGGCGTGCTGCTTCTCCACGGCGCGTGCGGAGCCCGCGTGCGTGGCTTCGTCAATACGTCGCTGCAGGTCCGCGATCTTGCCCGCGGTGGTGTGGATGTCGCTCTGCGGCTCGGACATCGGGTGGCGGCTCCCTGCCTGGTCACGGGGACGGCTAGAACGTTCGGCGGCGGTGCCCGGCCGGGACGTGCGCGACCGCGTGGGGGACGCGGTGTCGGCAGGCCACGGGCTCGGCGGCCGGGTTGCTACTGACTCGTAGCGTATCGGCGCGGCTACCGTTCGGCAGTGCGTCGTTCCCCACACCTAGGGTGGCTTGCATGACACCTTCCGATGCGCCGCACAACCGCTGGTCGGACCTGGACCGGCCGCCTCTGAACGTCGCCGCGCTGCGCCGTGGGCTGCTTCGGCCGGACTCGTTGTGGAGCTCGGTCGACGTGGTGGAGACGACCGGTTCGACCAACTCCGATCTCGCCGCCCGCGCGGACGGACTGGCCGAGGGCACCGTGCTCGTCGCCGAGGAGCAGACCGCCGGGCGCGGCAGGCTCGACAGGACGTGGACGGCGCCGCCGCGTTCGGGGCTGTTCTTCTCCGTCCACCTGACCCCCGGTGACGTACCCGTGGAGCGCTGGGGATGGCTGCCCCTGCTCGCCGGGGTGGCGACGGCGACGGCCCTCGCGCAGAGCGCGGGCGTCGACACGGCACTGAAATGGCCCAACGACCTCCTGGTCACCGTCGACGGCGCGGAACGCAAGGCCGGCGGCATCCTCGCCGAGCGCGCGGGGCAGGGCGTCGTCATCGGCATCGGGCTCAACGTCTCGCTGCGCGAGGAGGAGCTGCCCGTCCCCACGGCGGGCTCCCTCGTCCTGGCCGGAGCGGTGTCCACCGACCGCGAGACGCTCCTGCGGGCCGTCCTGCGGGGGCTGGAGGAGTGGTACGGAAGGTGGCGCGCGGCGGACGGGGACGCGGCGGCGAGCGGCTTGCAGGCGGCGTACGCGGCGGGCTGCGCGACGCTGGACAGGACCGTACGGGCGGAACTGCCCGGTGACCGCCGCCTCGTCGGGGAGGCCGTCGCCATCGACGGTGACGGGCGCCTCGTGCTGTCCACGGGCGACGGCCTCCAGGAGCCGGTGTCGGCGGGCGACATCGTCCACCTGCGGGCGGAGGACGGCTGACCGGCCCCGGAGCGGCCCCGGTCCCGGTGCCCGGCGTCCCCGCAGCCGGGCGGACCCGGCCGTTCACACCCCCGGCCCAGCGGGACGGGGCCCGGGGGTCCGGGCGACGTGAGGTAGGGCACACCTGCCGTATCGTTGAGGCGATTCAACGACAGATCGGCAGGGCAGTGCGCAGGGAACGGGCAGGAGGCGGCTGGTGACCGTCGACGACACGACGTCCGGCGCGGGCGAGGAGCCTCCGTCGGACTCCTCGGTCCACGCGACACCGCATCACGAAGTCGATCACACGGCGGAGCCGACCGACGACCCGCTGGCGATCAGGCTGGAACAGCTGATCCTGGGGGCCGACCGCCGCTACACGCCGTTCCAGGCCGCCCGTACCGCGGGCGTCTCCATGGACCTGGCGTCCCGGTTCTGGCGTGCCATGGGATTCGCCGACATCGGACAGGCCAGGGCGCTCACCGAGGCCGACGTGCTGGCCCTGCGCCGCCTCGCCGGACTCGTCGAGGCGGGGCTGCTCAGCGAGCCGATGGCGATCCAGGTCGCGCGGTCCACCGGGCAGACCACCGCCCGGCTGGCGGAATGGCAGATCGATTCCTTCCTGGAGGGGCTGACGGAGCCCCCCGAGCCGGGGATGACCCGTACCGAGGTCACGTATCCGCTGGTCGAGCTGCTCCTGCCCGAGCTGGAGGAGTTCCTGGTGTACGTATGGCGGCGCCAGCTCGCCGCCGCGACCGGCCGGGTGGTGCAGGCGGCCGACGACGAGGAGATGGTCGACCGCAGGCTCGCCGTCGGCTTCGCCGACCTGGTCGGCTTCACGCGGCTGACCCGGCGGCTGGAGGAGGAGGCACTCGGTGAGCTCGTCGAGGCGTTCGAGACGACCGCGGCCGACCTGGTCGCCGCGCACGGCGGACGGCTCATCAAGACGCTCGGCGACGAGGTGCTCTTCGCCGCCGACGACGCGGGCACGGCGGCCGAGATAGCGCTTCGGCTGGTCGAGGCGATGGCCTTGAACGAGACCATGCCCGCGCTGCGCGTCGGCATCGCCTTCGGCACGGTCACCACCCGGATGGGCGATGTCTTCGGGACCACGGTCAACCTCGCCAGCCGGCTCACCTCGATAGCTCCGAAGGACGCCGTACTCGTCGACGGGGCGTTCGCCAAGGAGCTCACGCGGACCGGTGACGCACCCGCGTCCGAGGCGCAGGCGGCCGAGGAGGCCGCGGCCGCGGCCGAGCGCGCGCGACTGGCCGAGAAGGAGGGCCGGGAGTCCGTCGAGCCCGCCCTGCCGCGCTACCGCTTCGGTCTCCAGCCGATGTGGCAGCGGCCGGTGCGCGGGCTCGGGGTCGTGGAGCCGTGGCTGCTGGCGCGGCGCACCGCACCCGGCTCCTCTTCCTGACGGACCCCGCTGATCCATGTTCACCGGGACGGCCGCGCCCTAGGATCGCCCGGTAACGCTCGTTAACAGCCGAGCCCGTTCACCGGAGGGGTGCAGCCATGACCGTCACGTCCGAGCAGCGGTTCGGGGAGTTCGTCGCCGTACGGCGGCACGAGGGCCAGGAGCACGTGGCGGAGCTGGTGCTCGACCGGCCCGGGGCGATGAACGCCGTGTCCACGGACATGGCCCGTTCGATCGGGGCCGCCTGCGCGGCGCTCGGCGCGGACGGCGGGGTACGGGTCACCGTGCTCACCTCCTCCCACGAGCGCGCCTTCTGCGTGGGCGCGGACCTCAAGGAGCGCAACTCCCTCACCGACGCCGAGCTGGTACGCCAGCGGCCCACCGCCCGTGCCGCCTACACCGGCGTACTGGAGCTGCCGATGCCCACGATCGCCGCGGTGCACGGCTTCGCGCTCGGCGGGGGATTCGAGCTGGCGCTCGCCTGCGACCTCATCGTGGCCGACCGCACGGCGGTCGTCGGGCTGCCCGAGGTGTCGGTCGGGGTCATTCCGGGCGGCGGGGGTACGCAGTTGCTGCCGCGCCGGGTCGGGGCGGCCCGCGCCGCCGAGCTGGTCTTCACCGCGCGCCGGGTGCGGGCGGCCGAGGCGCGGGAGCTGGGGCTCGTCGACGAGCTGGTCGATGAGGGCCGCGACCGGGAGGAGGCGCTGGCGCTCGGCGGCCGGATCGCCGCCAACTCGCCCGTGGGACTGCGCGCGGCCAAGCGGGCGCTGCGCCTGGGGCACGGGCTCGATCTGCGGGCGGGCCTGGAGGTGGAGGACGCGGCCTGGCGGTCGGTGGCCTTCTCCGGGGACCGGGCGGAGGGTGTGGCCGCGTTCAACGAGAAGCGGAAGCCGGACTGGCCCGGGGAGTGAGCGGCGGGCGGTACGCCGTGACAGGGGGTGACGCCGGGGCGGCTCCTCCGGGGCTCACGGGGGAGCCCGCCGGCCCCGAACTGATCAAATCATCACAGACCTGCATAAGCTGGGCCGATGGCTGGTGACGATGCGCGGCTGCGGGCCGTGGTTTCCCTTGCGCAGTCGATGGCCGCGGCCTACACCCCGCGGGAGTCGTGGCGTGCGGCGGCGCTGAGGGCGTGCGAGGCGCTGGACGGCAGTTTCGCGGCGCTCTCCGTGTGGGAGCGTGAGCGCGGACGGCTGCGGGTGCTGGTGAACGCGGGTGAGCGGGCCGAGGGGGAGGAGGAGTTCCCCGAGGAGGAGACGTACCCGGTGCACCGGTTCCCGGAGATCACCGAGTTCCTCCATGAGCGCTGGGCGGGCGGCGGTGAACCGGACGCCTGGGTGGAGACCGCGGACGGCGCCCCTTCCGAGGAGGCGCAGGCGCGGGGCGCGCGCCCGTTCTGTCATCAGCGGGTCGCCGCCCTGCGCAGGCGCGGACGGGGCTGCTGCGTGGTGGCGCCGATCGTGCTGCACGGGCGGGCCTGGGGTGAGCTCTACGTGGCCCGCTCCGCTGGGCAGCCGGTGTTCGGCCGGGACGACGCCGACTTCGCGACGGTCCTGGCCGCAGTCGTCGCGGCCGGGATCGCGCAGACGGAGCGGCTGGAGGAGGTCCGCAAGCTGGCCTTCACCGATCCGCTCACCGGCCTCGCCAACCGCCGGGCCGTGGACATCCGGCTCGACGAGGCGGTGGAGCGGCACCGTGCGGACGGCGCCGTGGTCAGTCTGGTCGTCTGCGATCTGAACGGCCTCAAGACGGTCAACGACACGCACGGGCACGAGGTGGGTGACCGTCTGCTGGAACGTTTCGGCTCGGTGCTGTCCCTGTGCGGCGCGATACTGCCGGGCGCGCTGGCCGCACGTCTGGGCGGGGACGAGTTCTGTCTGCTGACCCTCGGGCCCGGGTCGGACGACGTGGTCCGGGTGGCCACGGAGCTCTGCGAGCGGGCGTCCCTGCTGGAACTGGGTGACGGGGTCGCCTGCGGGGTGGCCTCCACCGGCGACCCCATCGGTCCGCTGCGGTCGGCGCGCAGGCTCTTCCGGCTGGCCGACGCGGCCCAGTACCGGGCCAAGGCGGCGCGGTCGGTGAAGCCGGTGGTGGCCGGGCGCGACGGTGAGGTGATCCGGCTCGCCGACTCCCCGCCGAAGCCGGCGCACGACCGGCGCAGGCTGCGCGGCAACCGGCCCTGAACGCGGGTCCCGGGCCGGTCCGGGGCTGGTCGGGGCTGGTCCGAGGTCGAGGCCGGTAAGGGGTCAACCGGAGGACCACGGGTGACATCACTAGTGACATGGGCGGTTTCAATCCGTAGGCTTCTGAATATGGATATGCATACAGTCGTGGTGGGGACGTCCGGTACCACCCCCGAGGACGTCATCGCCGTGGCCCGCGCGGACGCCCGCGTCGAGCTCTCGGCCGCAGCCGTGGACGCGCTTGCCGCCGCCCGCGAGGTGGTGGAGGCGCTCGCCGCCAAGCCCGAGCCGGTCTACGGCGTCTCCACGGGCTTCGGCGCCCTCGCCAGCCGCCACATCAGCCCCGAGCTCCGCGTCCAGCTCCAGCGCAACATCGTGCGCTCGCACGCTGCGGGCATGGGTCCCCGCGTCGAGCGGGAAGTCGTCCGCGCCCTGATGTTCCTGCGGCTGAAGACGCTGGCGTCCGGCCACACCGGCGTACGCCCCGAAGTCGCGCAGACCATGGCCGACGTGCTGAACGCGGGCATCACCCCCGTGGTCCACGAGTACGGCTCGCTCGGCTGCTCCGGCGACCTGGCCCCGCTCTCCCACTGCGCCCTGACGCTGATGGGCGAGGGTGAGGCGGAAGGCCCGGACGGTACCGTGCGCCCCGCGGGCGAGCTGCTGGCCGCCCACGGCATCACCCCCGTCGAACTGCACGAGAAGGAGGGCCTCGCCCTCCTGAACGGCACCGACGGCATGCTGGGCATGCTCGTGCTGGCCCTGGCCGACCTCAGGAACCTCTACCTCTCGGCCGACATCACCGCCGCCCTCTCCCTGGAGGCGCTGCTCGGCTCGGACAGGGTCCTCGCGCCCGAGCTGCACGCCATCCGCCCGCACCCCGGCCAGGGCGCCAGCGCCGAGAACATGCTGCGGGTACTCGCCGGCTCCGGCCTCACGGGACGGCACGCCGGGAACACGGGCGAGGCGCCGCGCGTCCAGGACGCCTACTCGGTGCGCTGCGCGCCCCAGGTCAACGGGGCGGGGCGCGACACCCTCGCGTACGCATCCGTGGTCGCGGGGCGCGAGCTGGCCTCGGCGGTCGACAACCCCGTCGTGCTGCCGGACGGCAGGGTCGAGTCCAACGGCAACTTCCACGGCGCGCCCGTCGCCTACGTGCTCGACTTCCTGGCGATCGTTGCCGCCGACCTCGGCTCGATCTCCGAGCGCCGCACCGACCGGCTCCTGGACAGGAACCGCTCGCACGGGCTGCCGCCGTTCCTGGCCGAGGACGCCGGGGTGGACTCGGGGCTGATGATCGCCCAGTACACGCAGGCCGCCCTCGTCAGCGAGATGAAGCGGCTCGCCGTCCCGGCGTCCGCCGACTCGATCCCGTCCTCCGCCATGCAGGAGGACCACGTCTCGATGGGCTGGTCGGCGGCGCGCAAGCTCCGTACCGCCGTCACCGGCCTGGCGAGGATCGTTGCCGTCGAGCTGTACGCGGCGACCCGCGCCGTCGAACTGCGCGCCGCGCAGGGGCTGACCCCCGCCCCCGCCTCGCTCGCCGCCATCGAGGCGCTGCGCGCGGCGGGCGTGCGGGGGCCGGGCCCCGACCGGTTCCTCGCCCCCGACCTGGCCGGTGCCGACGCCTTCGTACGCGAGGGGAAGCTGGTCGCGGCCGTGGAGCGGGTCACCGGGCCGCTGGCCTGAGGCGTCTTCAGGCGCCGGACGGGCCCCCGAGCGGGCCCGTCCGAGCCGAGCAGGCGACGGAGCCGGCACCCACCAGCAGGAACGCCGTACCGCCGATCAGGTACGGGGTGGTGTCGGCCCCCGCCCCAGTGTCGGCGAGTACGGGGTCCGCGGCGGTCCGCCCGGCGGGCACGGCCCCCTGGCTCCGTACGGAACCGGCGGCCTCGTGCGTACCGCCGGAGCCGGTCGCGTTGGCGGAGGGGACGAACCACAGAGCGCAGAGCAGGGTGCCCGCGGCGGTGGTGGTCAGCAGCGTGCGACGAGCGATGGACACAGAAACGATCCCCTTGCGACAACCATCAGTCAGCCCCGTGTGCCGATGCTAAGCAAAGCAGCGGGTCGTGGGAAAGCCGTGGACTCCAGGAGCCTTACGCTCCCGGCTATGACCACTTCAGAGACATCCAGGTTTGTTCGGCTTCGCGTGGAGATGGTGCTGGAGATCACCGACGCCGAAGCCCTGACCGGCAGTGCCCTGGCGGGCATCGCCGCCGAGTACGCCGCGGCGGGCCTCGGCCCCGGCCCGGGCGAACCGGCCGAGGAGCGCACGCATGCCGAGGCCACGGTCCGGGAAGACGGTGCGGAGGCCATCGCCTCACTCGTCGACCCTCTCGACCTGGTCAGCGAGGTACCCGGGGTGGAGCTCGCCCAGGCGTCCTGGAGCAGCGAGACGGTCGACTACGACCCCGACGCCGAGGACTGGTCCGAGGACTGGGACGGCGGCGAGGACGACGACGGGAGCGGTTACGGATTCGAGGGCGCCGGTGAGGGCGGCGAGGTGGAGGACAATGGGCAGGGCGACGGCGAGCGAGCCGACGCGGAACGGTAGGCCAGGAGCGTGACAACCCGGCCCCGGCCCGCATCCGAGAGCGGACCGGGGCCGGTACCGTACCGGCGCCCCTCAGGTGTCCGGCGGCGGGAACCGGTGGCGACGCCACCGCGTCGGTGAGTGGTGTTCCCCACATCTTCCGGGGATGTGGAACCGACCACCCGTTTCGGGTGTTCTTGGATCATTGACGGGGAAACGCCGTCCGGCGGACCCGTCCGGGGATTTTGGGGAATCGGCAACGATGGAGAAGCGTGTGATGACGGACAGCAAGCGGCGCAGGGGCCTCGCGGCCGTGTCCGCACTGCTCGGCGGCGTACTGGTGCTCTCGGCCTGTAGCGACGAAGGCGGCGTGAGCGCCGCTCCCAGTGCGGAGAGCTCGAAGAAGTCGCAGGCTCAGGTGGACGAAGCGGCGGCCAAGGAGACCTCGGAGGCGCAGATAACCATCGCGCCGAAGAACGGGGCGACCAACGCGAGCATCAACAAGGACGCGAAGGTCACCGTCACCAAGGGCAAGCTGACCGAGGTCACCATGACCACGTCGGCCGGCCAGAGCGTCGAGGGCACCCTCGCCGACGACGGTATGAGCTGGGTCCCCAGCGGGCAGCTGGAGCGCTCGACCACGTACCGGATCACCGCGACCGCGACGGACGCCAAGGGCCGTGCGGCGCACGAGAACAGCTCCTTCACCACCGTCTCGCCCGACAACAGCTTCATCGGCAACTTCACGCCCGAGGACGGTTCCACCGTCGGCGTCGGCATGCCGGTCTCGATCAACTTCAACAAGCCGATCACCGACCGGAAGGCCGTCCAGGACGGCATCGAGGTCACCTCGAGCAGCGGCCAGCAGGTCGTCGGCCACTGGTTCAACTCGCAACGTCTGGACCTGCGTCCCCAGGAGTACTGGCAGGGGGGCTCCACCGTCTCGCTGAAGCTCAAGCTCGACGGCGTCGAGGGCGCGGACGGCGTCTTCGGGGTCCAGGAGAAGACGGTCACCTTCAAGGTCGGCCGCAACCAGGTCTCCACCGTCGACGTCAAGACGAAGACGATGACCGTCACCCAGGACGGGAAGACGATCAAGTCCATCCCGATCTCGGCCGGCTCCTCGGAGAACCCGACGTACAACGGTCAGATGGTGATCTCCGAGAAGTTCAAGGAGACCCGGATGGACGGCGCCACGGTCGGCTTCACCGACGACGACGGCAAGGGCGAGTACGACATCAAGGACGTGCCGCACGCCATGCGGCTCTCGACCTCGGGCACCTTCATCCACGGCAACTACTGGGGCGCCAAGTCGATGTTCGGCAGCGCCAACACCAGCCACGGCTGTGTGGGCCTGGCCGACGTGAAGGGCGCGGGCGACCCGAACGCGCCGGGGGCCTGGTTCTTCAACAACTCCATGGTCGGTGACGTGGTCATCGTCAAGAACTCCCCGGACAAGACCATCAAGCCCGACAACGGGCTCAACGGCTGGAACATGAACTGGGCCGAGTGGCAGGCGGGTTCCGCCGTCTGATCCACCGCCCGGCCTCAGCACCCCGCGTACGAAGGCGGCGGCACCCCGGTTTCCCGGTGCCGCCGCCTTCGGCGTTCCGTGCGGGGCCGAGGCGGGTGTGCAGGGCACCAGGCTCCGGTGCGGCGGCCACGTACGCCATGACCGTCGTCGTCCCCACCCTCCCCGCCCTGGAGGACGCAGCCGCCTGCCCCCGGCCGCTCGCCGCCGGGCGGGTCCGGTCTCAGGCCGCCCGCTCGGCGAGGGCCGCACGGTAGGCCAGCAGGTCCGCGTGGCGCACCTGCCGGAGACCGGCCAGATCGCCGTGCGGATCGCCGTCCTCGCCGCCTGGGCCGCCCTGTCCGCCCTCGCCGCCCCGGAGCACTCCGCCGTTCCGGGCGGCGGCGGAGAGTGCGCGCAGCCGGCGCCAGGGCCGCATCCCCACCCAGCAGAGCCCGAGCAACCAGCGCCGCACCAGCCTGCCGGGACCCGGCCGCCCGACGCCGGGCATCTCCACGACCCGTACCCCCATCAGCAGCTTGCCCGCGCTGGCCCGGACCGCCATCGTCAGGAGGACCTGGTTGGCGAACGAGAGCACCAGCGCGAAGGCGAGCAGCAGGGGCAGGGCCTGGCCCGCCTCGGACGTCCCCGCGTGCGGACGGGTCAGCAGCCCCGCCGCCAGCAGAGACAGGTAGCAGTCCACGGCGACCGCGAGGTGCCGCCGCATGTCACCGCCGCCGGAGGGGATGGCGGGCGGGGGCGTAAGGGCCCGGACGAGCCGTAGGGGTGCCGCCAGGCGGACGGGCCCGGGGGCGCGGACCGGCTCACCGGAGGGTTGCCGGGCCGTCGCCTTCCGTACAACGGACGTTCTGCGTAAGGATGTTGACTGCTGCTGTGCCCCCATGGCGCATTCATTACGGCATCATGGCCGATCGTCCGCTGTCGCGTCTCCCTCCCGCACATAGCGGACATCCGGCTCGCGTTGCCCGGACGGCTGTGAGCTTCGCCACCCGGGCCGGCTGGTGCGGGGGCGGCCCTCCGGGGGCAGGGTCACCATCCGGATGCCCGCTGCGGATCTGCGGACCGCGCTGGGACCATCGGCCGGTGCGACGGTCCCGGACGGGGTCGTGGGCGCCCTCGCGGACAGGGGGTGCCGCAGCACGTGACGCCCACCCAGGGAAGGTCCTGATCAGATGCCGACCATTTCTGACTCCATAAGCCCGCACGGTGCCGCGGAGCGTGTCATCGAGCCGCTCTACGCGGAGATTCTGCGACGCAACCAGGGTGAGAAGGAGTTCCACCAAGCGGTGCGGGAGGTCCTCGACACCCTCGGCCCGGTCCTGGCGCAGCGGCCGGAGTTCGTGGACGCCCGGATCATCGAGCGGCTCTGCGAGCCCGAGCGTCAGCTCATCTTCCGGGTGCCGTGGTCGGACGACTCCGGCACGATCCACGTGAACCGCGGCTTCCGCGTCGAGTTCTCCAGCTCGCTCGGCCCCTACAAGGGCGGGCTGCGCTTCCATCCCTCGGTCAACCTCGGCATCGTGAAGTTCCTCGGCTTCGAGCAGATCTTCAAGAACGCCCTCACCGGGATGCCGATCGGCGGCGGCAAGGGCGGCTCGGACTTCGACCCCAAGGGCCGCTCCGACGCCGAGGTCATGCGGTTCTGCCAGTCGTTCATGACGGAACTCCACCGCCACCTGGGCGAGTACACCGATGTTCCCGCGGGTGACATCGGCGTGGGAGGCCGGGAGATCGGCTATCTCTTCGGTCAGTACAAGCGGATCACCAACCGTTACGAGTCCGGCGTGCTCACCGGCAAGGGCCTCGGCTGGGGCGGCGCCCAGGGGCGCACGGAGGCGACCGGCTACGGCTGCGTCCTGTTCACCGCCGAGATGCTCCGGAGCCGCGGCGACTCCCTCGACGGCCGGCGCGTCGCGGTGTCGGGTTCGGGCAATGTGGCGATCTACGCCGTCGAAAAGGCCCAGCAGCTCGGCGCGACCGTGGTGACCTGCTCCGACTCGGGTGGTTACGTGGTGGACGAGAAGGGCATCGACCTCGCCCTCCTCAAGGAGGTCAAGGAGGAGGGGCGCGGCCGGATCTCCGAGTACGCCGAGCGCCGCGGCCCGCACGTGCGCTACGTCTCCGGTGCGGGCGTCTGGAGCGTTCCCGTGGATGTGGCCCTGCCCTGCGCGACCCAGAACGAGCTGGGGGAGGCCGACGCGCTGACCCTGGTACGCAACGGCGTCAAGGCGGTCGCCGAAGGCGCGAACATGCCCACCACCCCCGAGGCCGTCCACGTCTTCCAGGAGGCGGGCGTCGCCTTCGCCCCGGCAAGGCGGCCAACGCGGGCGGGGTGGCGACCAGCGCGCTGGAGATGCAGCAGAACGCCTCGCGCGAATCCTGGACCTTCTCCCGCACCGAGGAGCGGCTCGCGGAGATCATGCGCCACATCCACGACTCCTGCTACACGGTGGCCGAGCGGTACGGCAGCCCCGGCAACTACGTCGTGGGCGCGAACATCGCGGGCTTCGAACTGGTGGCGGACGCGATGCTGGCCCAGGGCCTGATCTGAGTCACCGACCCACCCGGCCACGGCCCGGGGCGCGGCACGCGTCCCGGGCGCCCGCTCCTGGCGCCGTCCCCGGTTCTCGTCAGCTGCGCCACCCGGTCCGCCGCCCCCCGGACGTCGTCCTGCCCGCTCGCCGGGGCCTCCCGGAATTCCGATCCCGGTGCGGGTTAGGTGACACCTGAATCGGCCCACAGCAGATCCGCCCGGAGCGGAAGGCTTCCACCTCCCGCGCCGGGCGCCGGGCTCCTAGGCTGGGGTGATGAGCAGCCACGCCCAGAGCCGAGCCCGCGTCATTCCCCTGCGTCCCGGCCCCGCCGCCAGAGAGCCGCTCTGGCGGGATGTCGTCGGCGACGTACTGCGCCGCGAGCGGCTCGCCCAGGAGCGGACGCTCAAGGACGTGGCCGAGGACGCCCGGATCTCGATGCCCTACCTCTCCGAGGTGGAGCGCGGGCTGAAGGAACCCTCCTCCGAGGTGCTGGCGGCGGCCGCCCGCGCCCTCGGGCTGGCCCTCGCCGACCTCCTGGCCCTCTCCCACCGCGAGCTGGTCCGCCTCTCCCGTACGGAACCGGCCCCGGCCCGCCGCATAGGCACGGCCTCCCGCCCGGCGCGGCACACCCCGCGCCAGGGGGAGGTCAGCCTCGCGGCCTGACGGGCGGTTACCGGGGTTGCCCGGGCAGCCTTCTCGGGGCTCCAGCGGCCGGCGCCGTCTACTCGGGGGCCGGGGCGATGCCCGTCGGGCAGGACCGGCCCCAGTTCGTCTCCGAGGGGGCGCTCAGCTTCGCGCCCGTACCGCCGATGCCGCAGTAGCCGTCCGGGTTCTTGTCCAGGTACTGCTGGTGGTAAGCCTCCGCCGGCCAGAAGGGGCGGCCCTCGGCCGGGAGGATCTCCGTCGTGATCTCGCCGTAGCCCGCTCCGGTGAGGACCTGCTGGTACGCCTCGCGGGAGGCGGTCGCCGCCTCGGCCTGCTCCGGCGTGTGCGGGTAGAGCGCCGAGCGGTACTGGGTGCCCACGTCGTTGCCCTGGCGGAAGCCCTGCGTCGGGTTGTGGGACTCCCAGAAGAGCTTGAGGAGCTCGGCGTACGAGACGACCCGGGGGTCGAAGACGACTCGGACCGCCTCCGTGTGGCCGGTCAGACCCGAGCAGGTCTCCTCGTACGAGGGGTTCTCGGTGTATCCGCCCTGGTATCCGACCAGGGTGGTCCACACGCCCTCCGTCTGCCAGAACTTGCGCTCGGCTCCCCAGAAACAGCCCAGGGCGAAGTCGGCGACCTCCAGCCCCTGCGGATACGGGCCCACCAGGGGGTTGCCGAGCACCGTGTGGCGGGAGGGGACGGTGAACTCGGGGGTGGGACGGCCGCGCAGCGCCTCCTCGGGGGTGGGGAGCTGCGGGGTGCGGTGATTCAGAAACATGCGGGGGCTCCTCCGGGGCTGGGTGTGCAGTGCGTACAACACGGGAAGGCCGCCACGGATTCCGGCGCCCCGCCCGGGACGGCCTAGCGCGGCAGGGTCGCCGGGCTGCCGCCGTTCGCCTCGTAGCCCCCGACCGCGAGCGCCCGGTACACCGTGTACTCGGCGGCCGGGTCAGGGCCCTGGCTCCACGGCAGGGCGCCCACGTGGCCGTCGATGTGGACGAGCTGGTGCATCGCCTCCGACCAGCGTTCCATCCGGACCAGGAACAGCACCAGCAGATGGCGCACGTGCGCGAGCATCGGGTCGTCGGCGCGGGCCGCGTGCACCGCGAACAGGGCGCCCTCGACCGCCTTCGTCACCACGGCGCCCCGGTAGAAGCCCTGCACCAGATTGACCTCGGGCAGGTGCTCGTAGACCGCGAACAGCGGCAGCGCCGCCAGCAGCGAGCCCCGAGGGGCGCGGGCGGCCGCCGTGGTGGCGAACCGCTCGGCCTCCTCGCGCGAGCCGTGCCACTTCTCGCACCAGAAGTGCAGCGCCGCGATGTGCGCGCCCATGTGGGCCGGGGCCCGGTCGATGATCTTCGCCCAGAGCTGGTCGAACCGCTCGTGCGGGTAACCGAGTCCACGCGCCACCGCCAGCTCCACGATGTACGGGACAGGGTCGCCCGGCGCCAGCAGAGCGGCCTCGCCGCAGACCGTACGGGCCTCCTCCAGGATGATCCGGAAGTCGTCCTCGCCCGCCCCGGACGAGCGCCACGCCTGCTGCACCAGGAACTCCGCGTGCACCGCCGCGCCCCCCGCGTCCTTGGGGGCCTGCGCCCGCCAGGTGCGCAGCCACGCGCCGCCGGTCCCCGGCTGCCGCATCAGCTCCAGCGAGGCCGCGCCGGCGAACGCCTGCACCCGCTGCCACCGCACCTCGCTCTCCTTGGGCGTGCCGGCCAGCAACTGGGACGCGGCCCGCCAGTCCTGGGTGGCCTGCACGACGTCCAGGACGTCGATGAGGTCCTCGTCCGGCCCCGGCATCCGGACGTCCAGCTCCTCCTGGCGCAGGAATCCGTACGCGTCCGGGTCGGCGGCGTCGGGGGAGCCGGGCGCGACCTGACGGATACCGCCCCGGCGGCGCAGCACGAAGGGGCCGACGACGGCGGCGAGCATGCACAGCGCGATCAGGAACCAGAGAATCTCCATACGCCCATTGTCCCCGGACGGCGCAGTGACCCCGTGAGCGCCCTCGTGACGAACTACGCTCGGTCCTCATGAGCGACCAGCACAGCTTCGAGACTCTCGCGATCCACGCGGGAAACACCGCCGATCCCCTCACCGGCGCCGTTGTTCCGCCCATCTACCAGGTGTCCACGTACAAGCAGGACGGCGTGGGCGGACTGCGCGGGGGCTACGAGTACAGCCGCAGCGCCAATCCGACCCGTACCGCCCTGGAGGAGAACCTGGCGGCGCTGGAAGGCGGCCGCCGCGGGCTCGCCTTCGCGTCCGGCCTCGCCGCCGAGGACTGCCTGCTCCGTACGCTGCTCACGCCAGGCGACCACGTGGTCATCCCGAACGACGCCTACGGCGGCACGTTCCGGCTGTTCGCGAAGGTTGCCTCGCGCTGGGGCGTGCAGTTCTCCGTCGCGGACACCTCGGACGTCGGCGCGGTCAGGGCGGCCATCACCTCCCGTACCAAGGTGATCTGGGTGGAGACCCCGTCCAACCCGCTCCTCGGCATCACGGACATCGAGGCCGTCGCCGGAGTCGCCCGTCAGGCGGGGGCGCGGCTGGTCGTCGACAACACCTTCGCCAGCCCCTACCTCCAGCAGCCGCTCTCCCTCGGCGCGGACGTCGTGGTGCACTCCACCACCAAGTACATGGGCGGGCACTCCGACGTCGTCGGCGGCGCGCTGATCGCCGAGGACGCCGCCCTGGCCGAGGAGCTGGCCTACCACCAGAACGCGATGGGCGCGGTCGCCGGACCGTTCGACGCGTGGCTGGTGCTGCGCGGCATCAAGACGCTCGCGGTCCGCATGGACCGGCACGACGAGAACGCCACCAAGGTCGCCGACCTGCTGACCCGCCACCCCAAGGTGGACAGCGTCCTGTACCCGGGGCTGCCCGAGCACCCGGGGCACGAGATCGCCGCCAAGCAGATGAAGGCGTTCGGCGGAATGGTCTCGTTCCGCGTCGCGGGCGGCGAGGAGGCGGCCGTCGAGGTCTGCGACCGCGCCCGGCTCTTCACGCTCGGTGAGTCGCTCGGCGGCGTCGAGTCGCTCATCGAGCACCCCGGCAGGATGACGCACGCGTCCGCCGCCGGCTCTCCGCTGGAGGTCCCGGCCGACCTGGTCCGCCTCTCCGTGGGCATCGAGAACGCCGACGACCTGCTGGCCGACCTCACCCAGGCGCTCGGCTAGGGATGTCCGCGAACCCCCGTCCGGCGGCGGGTGCGCACCAGGCCGCCGGGCGGGCCCGTGCGTCGGCCTCCTCGGCCCGTACCGCGGACCGGCGCTGCCAGGGCGGGTCCGCCGGGGCGTCGCGCGGGCGGCCGTGTCACCGGCCCCGCAGGGCGGTCAGTCCTCCGGCTGGGCCTGGTGCGCGGCCTGCCGCGCGGCCAGCGCCGCGTTGAACCGGGTGAGCAGCACGCAGAACGTGTCCCGCTCCTCGGTGCTCCAGTCGTCCGTCACCTGCGACATCAGCTCGCGGCGCGAGGCGCGGACCTCGTCGAGGCGGGCCTTCCCGCGCGGGGACAGCTGGAGCACGACCGCGCGGCCGTCCTCCGGGTGCGAGGTGCGCTTGACCAGACCGGTGTCGACGAGGGGGGCGACCTGGCGGGTCACGGTGGAGGAGTCGATGCCCATGCCGGCGGCCAGCGCCTTGACGCCCATCGGTCCCTCCTTGTCCAGCCGGTTCAGCAGCAGATAGGCGGCCCGGTCCATGGAGTTGCGGACCTGGCCCACGCCTCCGAGACGGGTCTGTTCGGCACGGCGGGCGAAGACGGCCACCTGGTGCTGAAGCGCGTCGAGAAGGTGGTCGGTACCCGGGTTACCGGAGGCGGTGCCCCCGGAAGGAGACGCAGCAGTCGTCATGTCCTGAGGGGGCATGGCCGGGCTCTCTTCGTGCGGTGTCGGATGAGTGGGGGACAGAGTACGCGGCCACGGGGCAACACGTACCAGCGCTGCACGAACCCGTGAACACCACCGCAGTCCGCCATGAGACAGCTCGGCCCCGGCAGGCCAGGGCTGCGAGACTTGCCGACATGACCTTCCGTACGTCGCACCCCTCTCCCCCCGTGATCCTCGACGACGTCCGCGGGGCGTGGAAGATGCTCTCGGGCGTGGCCAGGGTGACCGCGATGGAGGGCAGCCGGTACCTGACCGAGCTGGTCGGGGCACCGGTCCAGCTCAAGTGCGAGAACCTCCAGCGCACCGGATCGTTCAAACTGCGCGGCGCCTACGTACGGATCTCGGGGCTCACCCCGGAGGAGCGGGCGGCCGGGGTGGTCGCCGCGAGTGCCGGCAACCACGCACAGGGGGTGGCGCTCGCCTCCTCGCTGCTCGGCGTGGGCTCCACGGTCTTCATGCCGGTCGGCGCACCCATGCCCAAGGTCTCCGCGACCCGCGAGTACGGCGCGGAGGTCCGGATGTACGGCCAGGTCGTCGACGAGACGCTCGCCGCCGCCGAGGAGTACGCGCGGCGGACCGGTGCCGTCCTCATCCACCCGTTCGACCACCCCGACGTCATCGCCGGGCAGGGCACCGTGGGACTGGAGATCCTCGAACAGTGCCCGGAGGTGCGCACCATCGTCGTCGGGATCGGTGGCGGCGGCCTCGCCGCGGGCATCGCGGTCGCCGTGAAGGCGCTGCGCCCCGACGTCAGGATCGTCGGTGTGCAGGCCGCGGGCGCCGCCGGATACCCGCCCTCGCTCGCCGCCGGCCACCCGGTGGCCGTCGAGTCGCCGCAGACGATGGCCGACGGGATCAGGGTGGGACGCCCGGGCGACATCCCGTTCCGTCTGGTGCGGGACCTCGTCGACGAGGTCCGTACGGTCTCCGAGGACGAGCTGTCCAGTGCCCTGCTGCTCTGCCTGGAGCGCGCGAAGATGGTCGTCGAACCGGCCGGTGCCAGCCCCGTGGCAGCCCTGCTCAGCGACCCGAAGGCGTTCGAAGGGCCTGTCGTCGCGGTGCTGTCCGGCGGCAACGTCGACCCCCTCCTCATGCAGCGCGTCCTCACCCACGGCATGGCGGCCGCGGGCCGCTACCTGAGCCTGCGGCTCCGGCTGACCGACCGCCCGGGGGCGCTCGCCACCCTCCTCGCCACGCTCTCCGTCGCCGACGCCAACGTCCTCGACGTGAGCCACCTGCGGACCGATCCCCGCCTCGGCCTCACCGAGGCGGAGGTCGAACTGCACCTGGAGACGAAGGGCCCCGCGCACTGCGGGGAGGTGGCGGCGGCGCTGCGCGACGCGGGCTACCTGGTGATGGACTGATTCCCCGCTTCCCCGCGCGCGCCGGTCGTGGCGTCCCTAGGATCTGGAGGGAAGTCACTCAATAGCAACTGGGGGAAGCCCACATGCCAGGCGCTATATACGCCGAAGGTCTGGTGAAGACCTTCGGTGATGTCCGAGCACTGGACGGGGTGGACCTGGACGTGCCCGAAGGCACCGTCCTCGGTCTCCTCGGGCCCAACGGGGCCGGTAAGACCACCGCCGTGCGCGTCCTGACCACACTGCTCCGGCCGGACAGCGGCACGGCGGTCGTCGCGGGCATCGACGTACTGAAACATCCCAACGAGGTCCGCCGCTCGATCGGTCTGTCCGGCCAGTTCGCCGCCGTCGACGAGTACCTGACCGGCCGTGAGAACCTCCAGATGGTCGGACAGCTCTACCAGATGAGCGGTCGCGACGCCAAGGCCCGGGCGGGGCAGCTCCTGGAGCGGTTCAACCTCGCCGACGCCGCCGACCGGACCGCCAAGACGTACTCCGGCGGTATGCGCCGCCGGCTCGACCTCGCCGCGGCCCTCGTCGTCTCGCCGCCCGTCATGTTCATGGACGAGCCGACGACCGGCCTCGACCCACGCAACCGGCAGCAGCTGTGGGAGGTCATCCAGGAACTCGTCGCGAGCGGTACGACACTCCTGCTGACCACCCAGTATCTGGAGGAGGCCGACCACCTCGCCGACGACATCTGCGTCATCGACCACGGCAAGGTCATCGCGCGCGGCACATCCGACCAGCTGAAGGCGCGCACCGGTGGCGAGCGCGTCGAGGTGGTCGTCCACCGGCGCGAGGAGATCGAACGGGCCCGCGAGGTGCTGACCGTCCTCGGAGAGGGCGAGGTCTCCGTCGCCGCGCACAGCCGCAAACTGACCGTCCCGGTCAGCGGCGGCGCGAAGCTGCTCGCCGAGGTCATCCGGGACCTCGACGCCCGCGGCGTCGAGATCGACGACATCGGCCTGCGCCGCCCCACCCTCGACGACGTCTTCATGTCGCTCACCGGTCACGCCGCCGAGCTGGAGACGAACGGCGAGACCGACAAGGAGACCGTGGCATGACCGCAGTGCAGGACGCCGCCCAGGTGCAGGCGCCCCGACCGCGCGGCGGGCTCGCGCAGTCCGTCACCGACTCGCTGGTCGTCGCCAAGCGCAATCTGATCCGGATGACCCGCATCCCCGAGATGGTCATCTTCGGGCTCATCCAGCCGATCATGTTCGTGGTGCTGTTCAGTTACGTGTTCGGCGGCTCCATGAGCGTCGGGGGCTCCACCGACCCCGGGACCTACCGGGAGTTCCTGATGGCGGGCATCTTCGCCCAGACCGTCACCTTCGCCACGGCGGGCGCCGGAGCGGGCATCGCCGACGACATGCACAAGGGACTCATCGACCGGTTCCGCTCCCTGCCGATGGCGCGCGGCGCGGTGCTCACCGGGCGTACGCTCGCCGACCTCGTGCAGACGACGCTGACCGTGGTCGTCCTCGCGATCGTCGCGCTCCTGGTGGGCTGGCGCGTCCACGAGGGCCTGCCCAAGGCGCTGGCCGCTTTCGGGCTGCTGCTCTTCCTGGGGTACGCGTTCTCCTGGATCGGCGCACTGATCGGGCTGTCCGTCCGTACCCCCGAGGCGGCCACCTCCGGCGGGCTGATCTGGCTCTTCCCGGTGACGTTCGTCTCGAACGCCTTCGTGGACTCCAGCCAGATGGTGTCCTGGCTCCAGCCGATCGCCGACTGGAACCCGTTCAGCGCGACCGTGCAGGCGTGCCGGGAGCTCTTCGGGAACCCGGGCGTGTCGCAGTCCGACGCCTGGCCGATGCAGCACCCGGTCCTGGCGTCCCTGCTCTGGTCGACCGTGATCATCGTGGTGTTCCGGACCCTCGCGGTCCGCAAGTACCGCTCGGCGACCGTCTGACCCGGACACGCCGACGGGCCCCGGCCGTGCGCGAACGACCGGGGCCCACCGCTGTCCGGAACGGGGCGGCTCAGCCCTTGTAGGGCTTCGCCGCGAGGATCTTCACCTTGGCGATCTTGCCGTTCGGCAGCTCGTACTCGGCGTCCTCGCCCATCCGCTTGCCGTTGACGCCCGAGCCGAGCGGAGACTGCGGGGAGAAGGTCTCAAGGTCCGAGCTGGCGTACTCGCGCGAGGCGAGAAGGAACTCCAGGGTGTCGTCCGGGTCGCCGTCGAAGGCGATCGTCACGATCATGCCGGGCTCCACCACGCCGTCGTCGGCAGGCGCCTCGCCCACCTTGGCGTGCTCCAGGAGCTGCGTCAGCTGGCGCACCCGGAGCTCCATCTTGCCCTGCTCCTCCTTGGCCGCGTGGTACCCGCCGTTCTCCCGGAGGTCACCCTCCTCACGGGCCGCCGCGATCTTGACGGCGATCTCCGTGCGCGCGGGACCAGACAGGTACTCCAGCTCGGCCTTCAGCTGGTTGTACGCCTCCGGCGTGAGCCAGGTGACGTTATCGCTGGTCTGGGTCACAGGGTGCTCCTCGTCGGTACTGGGAATACAAAGCATCGCCCTACCCAGAAGCATGTGCTTCCACGGTTGGGCGAAACCACGAGCCTAACAATTCCGCAGGAAAAGGGGGAGAAGGTCACCGGCATACGCGGTGACCGGCCAGGTCAGCGCCGCGACCCGCCGTCGGCGGTGCAGCCCATCAGCTCGACCGCGGTCGCCCTCGCCGTCGTCCGCAGGGAGACGACCTCGTCGATCCGCTCGGCCCGCGCGTCGAAGCGGAAGTCCTTGCGGGCGACCTCGCCGCCGTCCTCGCTCAGCGAGCGCAGCGTGCAGTAGCCGCCGGCGTCCCGGTCCTTGCGGACCTCCAGGTGGACCTCGGCCCGGTCGTCGGAGACGATCTTGGACTTGATGACCTCGGCGCTGATGTCCTGGCCGCCGACGTAGTCGACCCCTGTCCAGACGACCACGCCCAGCAGGACGGCGCCCAGCACCGCGCCGATGATCTTGAGCTTGCGGTCGGCGCGCTGGTCCTGGGACCGGCCGTAGCGCTCGTCGGGCAACGCCTCGCGTACCGCGGTCATGATCGTTCCTCCTGTACCGGGGATCGAGGAATTTTCCGCCCCCCGGTTCGGTCACTATAGAAGCCGCCCACCCGCCACCCGACCGCCACCCCGGAACAGACGGGCCCGCGGGACGGCACCCTGATCGCGACCGAGCACTGAGGATCGAGTCTTGACTGAGCAGCTGCGCCTGATGGCCGTGCACGCCCACCCCGACGACGAGTCGAGCAAGGGCGCCGCCACCATGGCCAAGTACGTGTCCGAGGGGGTGGACGTGCTGGTCGTGACCTGTACCGGTGGCGAACGCGGTTCCATCCTCAATCCGAAGCTCCAGGGAGACGCGTACATCGAGGAGAACATCCACGAGGTACGCAGGAAGGAGATGGACGAGGCCCGGGAGATCCTGGGCGTCGAGCAGGAGTGGCTCGGCTTCGTCGACTCGGGCCTGCCCGAGGGCGACCCGCTGCCCCCGCTGCCCGAAGGCTGCTTCGCACTGGAGGACGACGAGACGGCGGCGGGGCGTCTCGTCGCGAAGATCCGTGCGTTCCGGCCGCAGGTCATCACCACGTACGACGAGAACGGCGGGTACCCGCACCCCGACCACATCAAGACCCACACGATCACGATGATCGCGTTCGACGGGGCGTCGGACACCGAGCGGTTCCCGGAATCCGAGTTCGGCCCGGCGTGGACGCCGCAGAAGCTCTACTACAACCAGGGCTTCAACCGGCCCCGCACGGTCGCCCTCCACGAGGCGCTGCTCGCCCGTGGGATGGAGTCCCCGTACGGCGAGTGGCTCGAGCGCTGGAAGGAGTTCGTACGCGAGGAGCGGACGCTGACCACGTTCGTGCCGTGCGCGGAGTTCTTCGAGATCCGCGACAAGGCGCTCATCGCGCACGCGACGCAGATCGACCCGGACGGCGGCTGGTTCCGCGTTCCGATGGACGTCCAGCGCGAGGTCTGGCCGACCGAGGAGTACGAGCTGGCGAAGTCTCTCGTCGATACCTCCCTCCCCGAGAGCGACCTCTTCGCGGGCATCCGCGACAATGCCTGATATGTACGCGACCCAGGCACTGACCCACCTCGTCCCTCTCGCCAAGGAGGTCGACGACAACAAGGTGACCCCCGGCGTCCTCGGCTTCCTCGTGTTCGCGGCACTCGCCGTGGGCGTGTGGCTGCTGATGAAGTCGATGAACCGCCACATGGGCAAGGTGGACTTCGAGGAGGAGCCGGAACCGGGCGCGGAACCGGCGACGGCTTCCGGCCCCACGGCAGGCTCAGCCGGCAACTAGCAGCCCCCACCCGCGGGGCAGGCGTGGCACCCGGGTGCCACGCCTGCCCCGCGGGGATGTCCGGCCCGGGATGTCCGGCCCGGGCCCGGTGGAAATCGGGATGCGATGCGTTCATCCGACACGTAACGTCGGCGCCCGTGGAACCGCTGAGTGAAACAGACATCAGGTCGTCCTTCGTGAACTGCACCAAGGGGGAGGCGGCACGGCTCAAGCTGCCGCTCGACTTCGGCGCACTGCCCTGGGAGGACCTGGACTTCCTCGGCTGGGTCGACCCCGGCGCCCCGCTGCGCGCCCACATCGTGCTGCCGCGCGCCGGCGGACCGCTCGGCTTCTCCCTGCGCGTGCCCTCCGTGCGGCGTACCAGCGCCGTGAAGTCCAGCCTCTGCCAGATCTGCCTGACCGGCCACGCCTCCTCCGGGGTCTCCCTGCTGGCCGCGCCCCTGGCGGGCGCCAGGGGCCGCGAGGGCAACACCGTGGGCATCTACATCTGCGCGGATCTCGCCTGCCCCCTGTACGTGCGGGGCAAGCGGCAGCCGAAGCTGCGGACGGGGCGTTACGAGGAGTCGCTCACCGTGGAGGAGCGAGTGGCCCGCATGGCGGGGAACCTGGACGCCTTCGCGGCCAAGGTGACGCAGGGGCGGAGTCCGGCGCTCTGACGTGGCGGGTGGCCGGGGCTTCGCCGCGTACGCGAGGATTGGGGCATGCCGAACCGACTCGCGCACGCCACGTCCCCGTACCTCCTTCAGCACGCGGACAACCCCGTCGACTGGTGGCAGTGGGAACCCGCCGCCTTCGAGGAAGCCCGCCGGCGCAACGTACCGGTGTTCCTGAGCGTCGGGTACAGCGCGTGCCACTGGTGTCATGTACTCGCTCACGAGAGCTTCGAGGACGAGACCACCGCGGCCTACATGAACGAACACTTCGTCTCGGTCAAGGTGGACCGCGAGGAGCGCCCCGACGTGGACGCCGTCTACATGGAAGCGGTGCAGGCGGCGACCGGGCAGGGCGGCTGGCCGATGTCCGTCTTCATGACACCGGACGGTGAGCCCTTCTACTTCGGTACGTACTTCCCGCCCGCGCCCCGCCATGGACTGCCCTCCTTCCGGCAGGTGCTCGACGGCGTCCACACCGCGTGGACGAGCCGGCGCGAGGAGGTCGGGGAGGTCGCGGAGAAGATCACCCGGGATCTGGCGGCGCGCGAACTGGTCTCCGGCGCGGGTGAAGGGCTCCCCGGCGAGGCCGAGCTCGCGCAGGCGCTGCTGGGGGTCAGCCGGGAGTACGACACGGAGAGCGGCTGGCTCGGCGGCGGGGACACCAGGTTCCCGCCGAGCATGCTGATCGAGTTCCTGCTGCGCCACCACGCGCGGACCGGGTCCGACGGAGCGCTGGAGATGGCCGAGGGCATCTGCGACGCCATGGCGCGCTCCAGCCTCTTCGACCAGCTCGGCGGCGGCTTCCACCGGTACGTGCTGCGCCAGCGCCCCGGCGGCACCCTGGTACCCCACTTCGAGAAGATGCTGTACGACAACGCGCTGCTCTGCCGCGTCTACGCCCACGTGTGGCGGGCCACCGGATCCGAGCAGGCCCGCAGGGTCGCGCTGGAGACGGCCGACTTCATGGTCCGCGAACTGCGTACGGCGGAGGGCGGTTACGCCTCGGCACTGGACGCCGACAGCGAGGCGGCGGACGGCAGCCATGTGGAGGGCGCCTACTACGTGTGGACGGCCGGGCAGCTGCGCGAGGTCCTGGGGGAGGAGGACGCCGCGTTCGCCGCGGAGTACTTCGGGGTCACCGAGGAGGGCACCTTCGAGGAGGGGTCCTCGGTGCTCCAGCAGCCGCGGACGGGCCAGGAGGCGGACCCGTCGCGGGTCGCCGGCGTGCGGGCGCGGCTGCTGGAGGCGCGCGGGCAGCGGGTGCGGCCGGGGCGCGACGACAAGATCGTCGCCGCGTGGAACGGCCTGGTGATCGCCGCGCTCGCCGAGACGGGGGCGTACTTCGAGCGGCCCGACCTGATCGAGCGGGCCACCGAGGCGGCCGACCTCCTCGTCCGGGTCCACATGGGCGACGCGGCCCGGCTCTCCCGGACGTCCAGGGACGGGCGCGTGGGCGGGCACGTGGGGGTGCTGGAGGACTACGGCGACGTGGCGGAGGGTTTCCTCGCGCTGGCCTCCGTCACCGGCGAGGGAGTCTGGCTGGAGTTCGCGGGCTTCCTGCTCGACATCGTGCTGGAGCGGTTCACCGGGGAGGGCGGGCAGCTCTACGACACGGCCGACGACGCCGAGCAGCTCATCCGCAGGCCGCAGGACCCCACCGACAGCGCCACCCCGGCCGGCTGGACGGCGGCGGCGGGCGCGCTGCTCTCGTACGCCGCCCACACCGGGTCCGATGCGCACCGCACCGCCGCCGAGGGCGCGCTCGGTGTGGTGAAGGCACTCGGGCCGCGCGCGCCCCGCTTCATCGGCTGGGGCCTCGCGGTCGCCGAGGCGCTGCTGGACGGACCGCGCGAGATCGCGGTCGCCGGGCCGGTCGGCGGAGAGCTGCACAGGACGGCGCTGCTGGGCCGGGCGCCCGGCGCGGTCGTGGCGGCGGGTGAGGGAGCGGCGGCCGGAGCGGAGTTCCCGCTGCTCGTGGACCGGCCGCTGGTGGGCGGCGAGCCGACCGCGTACGTCTGCCGGCACTTCGTCTGCGAAGCGCCGACCACGGACGCACGGGAACTGGCGCGCACCCTGGGCGGCTGATCCCGGTCCCCGTACGGGCCCGGCGGGCCGGGTCCGTACGGGGCGGGCGCGCTCATTACTGCCGGTAGGCCACCAGGGAGATGCCGACGTAGTGCGCGGCGAAGGCGGCGAGCGTCAGAGAGTGGAACACCTCGTGGAAGCCGAAGTAGCGCGGTGACGGGTTGGGCCGCTTGAGGCCGTAGATGACGCCTCCCGCGCTGTAGAGCAGCCCTCCGGCGACGACGAGCACGAGGACGGCGACGCCGCCCGTGCGCATGAAGTCGGGGAGGTAGAAGACCGCGGCCCAGCCCATCGCGATGTAGCAGGGCGTGTAGAGCCAGCGGGGGGCGCCGACCCAGAACACCCGGAACGCGATTCCCGCGACCGCTGCCACCCATACCGCCCACAGAAGGGGCCGACCGGTGGAATCGGGGAGGAGGAGCAGCGTCAGCGGGGTATAGGTGCCCGCGATGATCAGAAAGATGTTGGCGTGGTCCAGCCGGCGGAGCACGGCTTCGCCGCGCGGTCCCCACGTGCCGCGGTGGTAGATCGCGCTGACGCCGAACAGGAGGCAGGCGCTCAGCACGAAGACGGTGCAGGCGGCCCGGGCACGGGAGCCGTCGGCCAGTGCGATCAGGACGATTCCCGCGATCAGCGCCGCTGGGAACATCCCGGCGTGCAGCCAGCCGCGCAGCCGTGGCTTCACCTGGAGGGAGTCGGTCTCGGCGGTCTCGGGCGCGGCAGCGGCGTCGGCGGCAGCAGTCATGACCGCATGGTACCTACGCTCCCGTAGGTAACGGGAAAGGAGTGGCGATGCTCACGTGTGCGGCCCCCTGGACATATGGGCGCGAGCGTCGGATGATCAAATGAGTGCGGTCGGCACCGGATGAGCGCCATGGGTACGAAGAGTCGAAGCATCCGGGTCGCAGCCCCCACGGGGCCTTCCAGCAGACACCCTCGACAAGGAGCGATCGTGGCGCGCGACATCGCGGCTCCCCTCACTGTTCCCACCCATCACCAGGAGCTCATCGCCTGGGTCGACGAGATCGCAGCCGTCACCGAGCCGGACCGGGTGGTCTGGTGCGACGGTTCCGAGGCCGAGTACGAGCGCCTGTGCGACGAGCTCGTCGCCAAGGGGACCTTCACCCGGCTGAACGAGGCCAAGCGCCCGAACTCGTACCACGCCGCGTCCGACCCGAGCGATGTCGCCCGCGTCGAGGACCGCACGTACATCTGCTCCGCCAAGGAGGAGGACGCGGGGCCGACCAACAACTGGAAGGCGCCCGATGAGATGCGGGCCGTCTTCACGGGCGAGGACGGCGTCTTCCGCGGCTCCATGCGCGGCCGGACCATGTACGTCGTCCCGTTCTGCATGGGGCCGGTCGGCTCCCCGCTCTCCGCGATCGGCGTCGAGATCACCGACTCCGCCTACGTCGCCGTCTCCATGCGCACCATGACCCGCATGGGACAGGCCGTCCTGGAGGAGCTCGGCGACGACGGCTTCTTCGTCAAGGCCGTCCACACCCTGGGTGCCCCGCTCGCCGAGGGCGAGGCCGACGTCCCGTGGCCGTGCAACACCACCAAGTACATCTCGCACTTCCCGAGGACCGCGAGATCTGGTCCTACGGCTCCGGCTACGGCGGCAACGCCCTGCTCGGCAAGAAGTGCTACGCGCTGCGCATCGCCTCCGTCATGGCCCGTGACGAGGGCTGGCTCGCCGAGCACATGCTGATCCTCAAGCTGACCCCGCCGCAGGGCGAGCCGAAGTACGTCACGGCCGCCTTCCCCTCGGCCTGCGGCAAGACGAACCTCGCCATGCTGGAGCCGACGATCGAGGGCTGGACCGTCGAGACCATCGGTGACGACATCGCCTGGATGCGGTTCGGCGAGGACGGCCAGCTGTACGCGATCAACCCGGAGGCCGGCTTTTTCGGTGTCGCGCCGGGTACGGGCGAGCACACCAACGCCAACGCCATGAAGACGATGTACGGCAACTCCGTCTTCACCAACGTCGCGCTCACGGACGACGGCGACGTGTGGTGGGAGGGCATGACCGAGGAGCCGCCCGCGCACCTCACGGACTGGAAGGGCAACGACTGGACCCCCGGGTCCGGCGTCCTCGCCGCCCACCCCAACTCCCGTTTCACCGTGCCGGCCGGGCAGTGCCCGATCATCGCGCCCGAGTGGGAGGACCCCAAGGGCGTGCCGATCTCGGCGATCCTCTTCGGCGGCCGTCGCGCCTCGGCCGTACCGCTGGTCACCGAGTCCTTCACCTGGCAGCACGGCGTCTTCCTCGGGGCCAACGTCGCATCCGAGAAGACCGCCGCCGCCGAGGGCAAGGTCGGCGAGCTGCGCCGCGACCCGTTCGCCATGCTGCCGTTCTGCGGCTACAACATGGGCGACTACATGGCCCACTGGGTCAAGGTCGGCGCGGACAAGCCGGACCAGTCCAAGCTCCCGAAGATCTACTACGTGAACTGGTTCCGCAAGAACAGGGCGGGCGAGTTCGTGTGGCCCGGCTTCGGTGAGAACAGCCGCGTACTGAAGTGGATCGTCGAACGCCTCAACGGCCAGGCGGAGGGCGTCGAGACCCCGATCGGCATCGTGCCGGCCAAGGGCGCCCTGGACACCAAGGGCCTGGACCTCGCGGAGTCGGACCTGGACTTCCTGCTCGACGTCGACAAGGAGGTCTGGCGCGAGGAGGCGGCGCTGATCCCCGAGCACCTCGACACCTTCGGCGACCACGCGCCCGAAGAACTGTGGGACGAGTACCGCGCCCTCGTACGGCGCCTGGGCTGACGCCCGCAGGGGCGGCGCCTGCGGGCGCCGCCCCTCTGTCGCGGAGAACGTCCGGCCATCGCCACCGGCTCCGCGCCGGTCGGTTTGGTGGCACCCGGTCCGTGCGCCTCGAAGGCCCGCGGACCGGGGCCGTCAGTGGGCGCCGACGAGGCGCGAGGGGGTGACCGTCCCGGCCGCCGCCGCGTGCGCGTCCATGCGCTCGGCCGCGAGGATCGCCGCCGCCGTGTCCGCGCGGGACGCGGCCACCACCAGTGCGCGGCCCGCGAGGGCGTGCGCGCGCCGGTGGAGCGCGTCCGGAGCCGCTTCGGTCAGTCCCGCGTGGCGCACGGGCGGCGTCCCGCGCAGCCGGGCGATCTGCTCGGCGATGCGGTCACCCGCGGGGCCGAGGCCGAGCTCGTCGGTGACGGCGAGCAGGGCGGCCAGGTGCCCGGAGAGCTGGATGTCCAGCTCCTCCTCACGGGAGCGGTGCGGGAAGTCGGCGTCGTCGGCCGTCGTGTGGACCGACTTCGTACGGATCGGCTCGTACATGGATGGCCTCCTGGCGTCGCAGTACAGCCATCCTAGCTTGGATCGAGTCTAAAGTTGTGCACGTTCCGGTAAAGCTTGGTGCCGGGCGGTTCTACGGCTGGCTGTAACCGTCCAGGAAGTTCCCGATCCGCGTCACGGCGGCGATCAGGTCCTTGGCGGGCGGCAGCGTCACGATCCGGAAGTGATCGGGCTCGGGCCAGTTGAAGCCGGTGCCGTGCACCACCATGATCTTCTCGGCCCGCAGCAGATCGAGCACCATCTGCCGGTCGTCCTTGATCTTGTAGACCTTCGGGTCCAGCCGGGGGAAGAGATACAGCGCCCCCTTGGGCTTCACACAGGTCACCCCCGGGATCTGCGTCAGCAGGTCGTACGCCACGTCCCGCTGCTCCAGGATGCGCCCGCCCGGCAGCACCAGATCGTTGATCGACTGGCGCCCGCCGAGCGCGGTGGCCACCGCGTGCTGCGAGGGCATGTTGGCGCACAGCCGCATGTTGGCCAGGATCGTCAGCCCCTCGATGTACGAGGAGGCGTGCGCCTTCGGACCGCAGACCGCCATCCAGCCGGAGCGGTAACCGGCGACGCGGTAGTTCTTGGACAGCCCGTTGAAGGTCAGGACCATCAGGTCGGGGGCGATCGCGGCGGTCGGGGTGTGCGTCGCGCCGTCGTACAGGATGCGGTCGTAGATCTCGTCGGAGCAGATGACCAGCTGGTGGCGCCGGGCGATCTCCGTCAGCCCGCGCAGCATCTCGTCGTCGTAGACCGCGCCGGTCGGATTGTTCGGGTTGATGATCACCAGGGCCTTGGTGCGGTCGGTGATCCTGCGCTCGATGTCGGCGAGGTCGGGCATCCAGTCGGCCTGCTCGTCACAGCGGTAGTGCACCGCCGTGCCGCCGGCCAGCGAGACCGAGGCGGTCCACAGCGGATAGTCCGGAGCGGGTACGAGCACCTCGTCCCCGTCGTCCAGCAGCGCCTGCATCGACATCTGGATCAGCTCGGAGACCCCGTTGCCGAGGTAGATGTCCTCGACGTCGAGGTCGATCGCCTTGGTCTGGTAGTGCTGCACCACCGCGCGGCGCGCGGACAGCAGGCCCTTCGCGTCGCCGTAGCCGTGCGCCCCGGAGAGGTTGCGCAAGATGTCTTCGAGGATCTCGGGCGGGCACTCGAATCCGAACGCGGCGGGATTACCGGTGTTGAGCTTGAGGATGCGGTGACCTGCTGCTTCCAGCCGCATCGCTTCCTCCAGCACGGGACCCCGGATCTCGTAGCAGACGCCGGAGAGCTTTGTGGACTGGATGACCTGCATGCCTGCGAGCTTACGACCGTGTTTCCCGGGGTGCGCGGGGATTGCCCGCCCTTTCCTCCAGACGGGGCACCCCGGCGCCCCGGGCCGGCTTCCATCGGCAGACCGCCCGCCGCCCCGGCCGTCGGAAGGACGGCCGGGGCGGCGTCAGGGCTTGGAAAGGCGGGCACCCGGGCCCGGCCGCCGCACCCGGGTGAGATGCGCCACCCGGGTGTCCTCAGTCAGGGAGGCGGATGTCCCGCGGGAGCCGGATCGCGAAGTCCCGCGCCAGCACGCGCAGCACCTCCGCGGAGTCCGCAAGCCGCCGCTCCTCGACCGTGCCGTCCGCCGCCGTCTCGACCAGGTTCAGGCCGGAGAGCGCCAGATGGCCGCGGGCCGTGGTCCGCTGCGCGTAGACGGCCCGGCTGAACGGGGAACGCGGGCTGGTCGCGATGTACCAGTTGATGACCTCGTAGTCCGGTGCCTCGAACGGCTCCCGGGTGAACGCGTACTGCGGCTCCCATACCCCGCTCTTCTCCGCCTGGAGCTCCCAGGTCTCCAGCGGCCCCACGTGCGGGGTGTGCACGAGCCGGTGGTGGCGCGGGGTGTCGCGCAGCTCCGCGTCCGCCACCAGCGCGATCGGCTCGATCAGCGCGCCGGTGGACCCGAAACCGACGTCGGCGAGGTACGGGGCGGGCTCGCCCGCCACCTCCACCTCCATCATCATGTGCGTGCGGGGCCGGACGTCACCGGGCGCGGCGCCCAGCACCACGCGCGCGGTGAGCAGCGTCACCCGGAAACCGAGCCGGGACAGGACCGCCGCGAGGAGGGTGTTGTGCTCGTAGCAGTACCCGCCGCGGCCCCCGCGGACGAGCTTCGCCTCCAGGTCCTCCAGGGCGAGCGAGGGCGCGGAACCGAGCACGGGGTCCAGATTCTCGAACGGGATGCCGAGCAGGTGGGCCCGGTGCACGGACCGCAGCACCTCCAGGGTGGGCCGGCGCTCCCCGCTCCAGCCGATGCGGGTGAGATAGGCGTCGAGGTCGAGTGTCATACCCCGACGGTACGCAGATGACTGCATGTCAGCCAAGCGTGAGCGGAAGCACCCGGACGAGGTCCGCCCGGGTCTTTGGTGGCTGTGGGTTCAGGGTGTGTACAGGGACTGCAGCCTCGTCACTCGTCCCTCTCCGTCGAAGCTCAGGTCGAACCCGAGGACCGCGCCGTCGGGGGTCGGCCGGGTCGCCAGCCGGCTGACGAGTTCGGACTGGGAGTAGGAGGCGGCGTGCTTCGCTTCGCCGAGCGGCACCGACAGCAGCACCTTGGCGTCCCCGGTCATGCGCACCTCGGTGTAGGGGCCCTCGCCCGGCGTGATCACCCATGCCTCGAACTGGTCGTGTGCCTTCTTCTGGGCCGGCCGCACCGACAGCGATCGCGGACGAGGTTCAGCGGCTGAGCAGTTCGATCACTCCGGTGGTGCTCTCGTCGCCGTGCCCGTCCTTCAGGCGGCGCTCCATCAGGTTCATGAAGGGGAGCAGGAGTTCGCTGCTGACGCCCTGCTCCTCGGCCGTGCGCAGCATGGTGGTGTTGCCCGCGACCATCATGGCGAGGTTCGACGCGACGCCCGTGGTGTAGTCGCCGCTGGTCAGCTGCTCCGCCGTCGAGTGCGTGGCCGGAGCCATCGCGACGAGCCACTCGACGAGCAGCGGGGCGAACTCCTTGAGGTCGATGTCCTCCTTGCGGACCAGCGCGAAGGCGTGCGAGAAGCCTGCGAACATGCCCGTCATAGCGCTCAGCAGGGCCACGTCCTGGAGCGCGGCGAAGCCGGCGTCCTCCCCGACGTACCTGGTACCGGTGGGCACGGCCAGGGTTCGGCGATGGGCTTCGAAGGCGGCGGAGGAGCCGCTGTAGAAGACGTAACCGCCGGACTCCGGTACGCCGATCATCGGCGGGATCGCCATGATCCCGCCGTCCAGGAACCGGGCACCGCGCTCCTGGGCCCACGCCGCGCGGGCGCGGGCCTGGGACGGGGTGCCGGTGGTGAGGTTGACCAGGTCCTTGCCGGTCAGGTCGACGCCGGTCAGCGCCTCCTCGACCGAGGCGTCGTCGAGGAGGCAGAGCACGACGAGATCGGCGGCGGCCACGGCCTCCGCGGCGTCCGGGGCGATCCGCGCGCCGTGGCCGGCGAGCGGTTCGGCGCGGGAGGGGGTGCGGTTCCACACGGTCAGGGGGTGTCCGGCGGCGAGCCAGGTGCGGGCGAGAGCGGTACCCATGGCGCCCAGGCCGAGAAGGGTGAGCGGGGCGGGAGAGGTCTTCCGCGGGGTGTTGTCGGTCATGAGGACTAGGCTTCCCGAGGGCCCCTAGGCCGATCAAGTACCCACTTGGAAGTGGGTGGTTACCCGGGGGAGAGTGACCAGGTGGGAAGGGGTGGGGCATGGGAGCCGCGCGAAGGCCGGGGACGTACATCTGCGGGATCGACGCCGCGATGGGCGTGGTCGGCGGCAAGTGGAAAGGGCTGATCCTGTGGGCGCTCAACGAGCGCACGTACCGCTTCGGTGAGCTGCGCAGAGAGCTGCCGGGCGTGACGGAGAAGGTGCTGACGTCGCATCTGCGGGAGCTGGAGGAGGACGGCATCGTGCATCGCGAGGTCCATGCCGAGGTGCCGCCCCGGGTGGAGTATTCGCTGACCCCGCTGGGGGTCTCGCTCAACGAGGCGCTGGAACCGCTGGGCGCGTGGGGACGGGAGAAGCTCCTTCAGGAGCCGCCCGCGGCCTGATGCCGTACCGCCGGTCCCGGGAGGGTGAGTGCTCGGCGAGGCCGTCTCGGCCCGTCGGCGGCAGACCGGCGGGCCGAAACGATTCAGGGGAGAGGGAGCAGGAGTACGTTCCCGTTACCCGTTACCCGTTACCCGTTACTCGCTCCCGTGCGCGGGCCCGGTCAGACGGCCCACTTGGAGCAGTTCGAGGCGGTCGACCAGGCGTGGCCGCTGATGGCGTTGTTCGCCGCGACGCCGGTGGTGAACGTGTCGCCGAGGAGGCTGGAGGCCCAGCCCTCCGTCCTGCTGAGGCAGATGTGTCCGCCGGTGCCGCCGGTTCCGTTGTAGAACTTGACCTCGTAGTTGTTGCCGTTGTTCAGGATCGACGACGCACTGTTGGTGTCGGTTCCCTGGAAACTCAGCGCGGAGTCGCCCCAGTTGGAGTCGTCGCCGGACGCCTTGCCGAGGTACCCGCTGCAGTTGGTGCTGTCGTACGCGAACATGTAGCCGGAGTCGGCGCCGGCCATGGCGTCGGAGCAGTCCGCCGCCTGGGCGGAGGTGGCGGGAACGATGACACCGAGGGAAGCCACGGCGACGGTCGTCATGACGGCGAAAGCCTTGCGCATGAGGTGGTACTCCTTCATGTGGAGGTGGGTGAATTCATCCACGACTGCTGGGTCGCGGAAACCTGTGGGTCATTCGCTACCGAGAGGATCATCCGCTGTCGAGATCCTGGGCCCGGGAGAGCGCCGTCAGCCGCATGCGCTGGTATGAGACATTCTCTTTGCCGTACTTCTTCAGCAGGGGAGCGAGATAAGCGCGCTCAAGGGTGCGGGCAGTCTTTCCGAGAGACGTCTGCGCAGCACACGTGGCCTCGGTCACCGCCAAATCGACCTCGAATTTCCGGGCCTCGGAAGAACTCATTCCCGTGGTGAGCGTGATCCGCTTCTCGCGTAGCTCATCCGGGGATGCGAAAGGTCGTCCCGCCTTTTTCATGCAGTGCGACCAGGCGCTGACCGCATTTTTCATCCGTTTGTCGGCGAGGATGTCCGGGACATAGAGCGGGGTCAGGCTCGTGACGGTCTTCTTGGCTTCGAACCAGGACTTCAGGTCGCCGTAGAGCTCGGTCTGCGCCTCGGCCCAGCAGCCCGCCCGGGGGGTTTCGATGGTGCCGCCGGCGGGCAGGTCCACGCTCAGTACGTCGTTGTAGGCGCCGTTGAGGGCCGTGTTGTAACGGATGCGGTCCTTCCGCGAGAGGTCGTTGGGGTACCGGACGTTGGGGTGCTCGCGGCGGTCCTTCTCGGCCGCCTCGTCGAAGGGCCGGCCGTAGCCGTACTTCTTCGCCCATGCGACGTCGTCGATCACATAACGGCCCGCTTCGCGGGCGTCGACGCTCGCCACCGTCCCCATCCAGTACTTGAACCCCTTGCTCTCCATGCATTCCTTGACGAGCGTGTGCTCGGCGTACTCGACTTCCATCTCCTCGGGCACGGTCAGATCTCTGAGATCGCTGTCCGATATCGTGACCGTGTCCCTCTTCGGTGGATGTGCGGAGTTCGTCTGGTCATCCGTTCCGGCGCCACAGCCCGCCGTAATGCAGGCAGCCGCCACGACGGCAACGGATGCGGAGAAGGGCCGCCTCATGCGATGTGCGCTCCCTAAGGCTGACGTGGCGCCCGAGCCACGTTCGGCGAATGTTTCCCTCCTCTTTCCGATCCGGCGTGATGCGGACAGAGGACAGTGTCGACAAGGCGCGTGACGGGGAAGTGTGACGTCCCGTTCTCCGGCCTCCCTCTGGACTTTAGAATCACCGCGGGATTTGGAATGTGTCATCCGTGCAGAGAACTTTGTCAGTGGTGCACCGCCGTGAGGTGGGCCGTATCGGTGAGGGCGGGTCCTGCGTGTCGCCGTCGAATTCGTTGCGCGGCGGGAGAGAGCCCCGGCAGACTGATGACAGGAGCTGACACTGTCTAGGGGGATCGTGTGGGGCAACGGACTGAGGCACTGCCGGGCCGGTTCTGTGACCGGCGCACACGTGGGTCTGCCGCATGAGCCCGGCTCTGGACACCGCGTTCATACCGTCGCGGGACCGGGAAGAAGTGGTCCGGAACGCGGTGTGGAAGTCCATGGTGGCAATCGATATCGAGCATGGTCCTGCGGCTGAGGACATCGACGTCCGCCTGGGTCTCGGTACCGCGGGGCCCATCAAGATCTGTTCGGCGCGGGCGACCGCGGTCAGGATGCGTCGGACGGAGCGGCTCGCCCGCGAGGACGAGGAACCGGCCGTCTCTCTCGGTGTTCAGATGACGGGCAACAGCATGGTGGTGCAGAACGGTCGCGAGTGCCTGCTGGGGCCGGGGGACTGCGTCGTCTACGAATCGATCGCTCCCTACACACTTCTCTTCGACGAGGGAGTCGACCACCGCTTCATCCGCTTTCCCCGCGCGTTACTCGCGCTCCCCGACCGGTTGTTCCGGGACCTCGTCGCGGTCCCCCTGGGATCCGACAACCCCGTGGCGCGCCTCGCCTTCACCTACTTCTCCCAACTGGCCGTCAGCGATGAGTTGCTCCGGGAGGCGCACGCCGACGCCGTCGTGGAACCCAGCGTCGGACTTCTCCGTGCCGTCCTGACAACCCAGTACGGCGACTCCGGACTGGCCAAGGAGCCTCTGGAAGCCACCCTCAGCCTGCGGATCACCCAGTACATCCGGGCACACCTGGCTGATCCCGGTCTCTCGGCGGCACGGATCGCCGCCGCACACGGCATCTCCGTACGCCATCTCTACGCGGTGCTTTCGCGGTCGGGAATCAGCCTCGGCGACTGGATCCGTACCCGCCGCCTGACCGAATGCAGGCGGGAGCTTGCCGGACCGAACGGGCGAATCCGGACCATCGCCGCGATAGGCCGCAGTTGGGGCTTCGTGGACGCGACCCACTTCAGCAAGGTGTTCAAGCAGACGTTCGGAATCTCGCCCCGGGCCTGGCGCGACCAGAACCACCCGCGCTCCCGCACGTGAGGGTCTCCGCGCGGCCGCACGCGTCCCGAGCCCGCTGACGCACGTCGGCCCGCACCAGGTCGTCAGCCCCGGGCGGCGCGTCCGCCGCCCCGCACCGCCCGCCCCGCCAGGGCCGACGTCCGCCTGCCGTCCTCGATGACGAAGCGGCCGTCGATCAGGACGTGCGGGATGCCCACGGGCAGCGCGCGTGGCTGATCGAACGTCGAACCGGCGGCCACCGTCAGCGGGTCGAAGAGGACCAGGTCGGCGCGGTAGCCCTCGCGCACCAGCCCCCGGTCGGGGAGTCTCAGCCGGGCCGCCGGGCGCGAGGTCAGGTGCGCCACGCACTCCTCCATGGAGAGAACGCCCAGCTCCCTCGCGTACCGCCCGAGGTACTGGGGGAACGTGCCGTACGCGCGCGGATGCGGCTTGTCGCCCTGGAGGATGCCGTCGCTGCCGCCCGTGTGCACGCGGTGGCGCATGATCTGCCGGACGTTCTCCTCGTGGCCCACGTGCTGGAGGATCGTGGGACCCAGCCGGTCCTCGATCAGCAGGCGGCGGGCGGTGGCCCACGGTGCCTCGCCGCGCAGCCGGGCGGAGTCGGCGACCGTACGGCCGACGTACTCCGCCAGGGACGGCGCGCCGACGCCCGAGATCTCGATGGTGTCCCACTCGATCGGCACGCCGTGGCAGCCGTCCGAGCCGACCACCTCCAGGTGGTGGCGGACGCGCTCCGCGGTCGCGTCGTCCGCGAGCCGGGTGAGCACCGACTCGGGCCCTCCCTCGCCCGCCCAGCTCGGCAGCATCGCGACGAGCGTGGTGCACCCCGGGGTGTACGGGTAGGTGTCGAGCGAGATGTCCGCGCCGGCGGCGAGAGCGGAGTCGAGGAGGGCGAGGAGGTCGGGCGCCCTGCCCTTGTTCACGCCGAAGTTCATGGTGGCGTGCGCGAGGTGGAGCGCGCAGCCCGCGGTACGGGTGAGCTCGACCATCTCCTCGTACGCGGCGAGGGCGCCCGCGCCGTACGAGCGGTGGTGCGGGCAGTAGTAGCCGCCGTGCTCGGCCACCACCCGGCACAGGGCGGTGAGTTCGGCGTCGTCCGCGTACATGCCGGGGGTGTAGGTGAGGCCGGACGACATGCCGACCGCGCCCTCGGCCATGCCCTGGGCGACGAGCTCCCGCATCCGGGTCAGCTCGGCCGGGGTGGCGGGACGGTCCTCCCAGCCGACCGCGTACATCCGGACCGTGCCCTGCGGGATGAGGTAGGCGGCGTTGACCGCGATGCCCTGACCGCCGAAGTTGCGGTCGAGGCGGTCCAGGTACCCGCCGACCGTGCGCCAGTCGAAGTCGATGTCCGAGCCGTCGCCGTTCCAGCCGGTGATGACCCTGCGCACCTCGGCGAGGGTGCGGTCGTCGGCCGGCGCGTACGAGAGGCCGTCCTGGCCGAGCACTTCGAGGGTGACGCCCTGGGCGGCCTTCGCGCTGTGGTCCGGGTCGCGGAGCAGCGCCAGGTCGCTGTGCGCGTGCATGTCGATGAATCCCGGGGAGAGGGCGAGGCCGTCGGCGTCCATGGTGCGCCGGGCGGTGGGCCGCCGGCCGCCGCCCTCGCGGTGGATCGCGGTGATCCGGCCGTCGTCGACGGCGACGTCCGCGCGGTAGGCGGGGGCGGCGGTGCCGTCCATGACGGCCGCGTCGCGGATGACCAGGTCCATGGTGTGCCTTTCGTCCGGCCTCGCCGGTGTCCGGTGCGGGGAGCGCCCCCGCGGGAGGGTCAGAAGAACGTGCGGATGTACTCCGTGACCGTGCCGTCCGCCTCGACCAGCGGAATCAGCTGCCACTTGTCGAAGCTCGTGCACGGGTGCGACAGGCCCATCCCGACCCAGTCACCCACCTCCAGCTCCGCTTCCGGCCCGGTCCGCAGCCAGGTGTGCTGGTCCGACAGTCCGGTGACCGTGACGCCGGTCGCCGGGCGCACCGAGCCGTCGCGCGCCGAACGCACGACCTGCGCCTGCGGGAGGTCCAGGTCGTAGGCCGCGTCCCGCTTGCCCGCGTTGAGGAACGCCTGTTCGCCGGAGGGGCGGGAGACCACCTGCGCCCAGAGCCGGAAGGCGGGCCGCAGCGTGCCCTCGTCGGGGACCCGGTTGAACGGGGAGACGCGCAGGTAGTGGCCGTCGTCGTGCGAGACGTACGCGCCCGAGCGCAGCAGCTTGAGCACGGGCAGCGAGAGCGCGGGGATCTCCGCGAAGACCTCGGCCACCGCGTCGAACCACGCACTGCCGCCCGCGCTGATCACGATCTCGTCCGCGTCCGCGAAGCGGCCCGCCCGGTCGAGGTCCGCCGCCACCGCGACGAGCCGGCGCAGCCAGTCGCGTACCCGCTCGGGGAGGCGTCCGGCACCTCGCCCTCGTAACCGGCGACTCCGGTCAGCCGGAGGGTGGACACGGCGGCCACCGCGTCCGCGAGCGCGGCGCAGCCGGCTTCGGTACGGGCCCCGGTGCGGGCACCCTCGCCCGCGCCCAGTTCCACCACGACGTCGACCGGGCGGGTCGCGCCGGCCGCGCGCAGCGCCTCGTCCATCAGCTCCACGCCGCGCGCGGAGTCGACGTAGCAGACGAAGCGGAACTCCGGGTCGGCGTCGAGTTCGCGGGCCACCCAGCGCAGCGCGGCCGCGTCGACGACCTCGTTGGCGAGGAAGATCCGCCGGATGCCGTAGGCCCGGTAGACCCTGGCCTGGTGGGGGACGGCCGCGGTGATGCCCCAGGCGCCGCGCTCCAGCTGGTCCCTGAACAGCTGGGGGGCCATGGAGGTCTTGCCGTGCGGGGCGAACGCCAGGCCGTGGCGGTCCGCGTACGTCTCCAGGAGGGCGAGGTTGTGCTCCACCGACTCGGCGGACAGGGCCAGCACCGGAGTGGTGAAGCCGCCCGTGAAGAGGTTGCGCCGCTCGGCGGCCAGGTCGCCCACGGTCAGCCCCTCCGCGTCGGGCGGGAGCGCTTTGAAGCGGTGATCGACCCGTTCGTCGGCGATGCCGGCCAGGGTGACCGGGTGGTCGGCGGCCAAGGGAGCCTCCTAGAGAGTTGTCGTTGCAGCATGTGCAACACCCATTGCGTATATCGCTTGACGCTGTCTAACATCCGAGCCGACGCCGGGTCAATGGTCGGGAACCGGCCCCGAACGCGATCAGCTGAGGAGCCCAGAGTGCCTGGACCGGTAGCAGGGACGGCCGCCCGTGCCGCCGCGACCACCGATGTCGTCTGCCTCGGCGAGTCCATGGTGACGTTCCTGCCCTCACGGCCCGGCCGCCTCGCCGACGTACCCCGGTTCGGCCGCGGGATCGGGGGCGCGGAGTCGAACGTCGCCTGCGCGCTGGCCGCGGCGGGGCACCGGGCCGCCTGGGTCAGCCGGGTCGGCACGGACGGCTTCGGCGACCATCTCGTCGAGGCGGTCGCCGGGTACGGGGTCGACACCGCGGCGGTCCGGCGCGACCCGGACCGGCCCACCGGCATCTACTTCCGCACGGCGACGGACCGGGCGACGGACGTCCACGAGGTGGCGTACTACCGCGCCGGTTCGGCCGCCTCCGCGATGTCCGTACGGAACGTGCCGTACGAGGACGTGTTCCGCGGCCGTGTCCTGCACCTGTCCGGCATCACCGCCGCGCTGTCCGGGGACTGCCTGGAACTGCTCCACGACCTGACCGCGCCGCGGGCGGGGCGCCCGCTTATCTCGTTCGACGTGAACCACCGGCCCGGGCTGTGGCGCGGGCGGGCCGGTGCCACGGGCCCGGACGTCCTGCTCGTCCTCGCGCGCCGGTCCGACCTCGTGTTCGTCGGGGAGGACGAGGCGGAGGAGGCGTGGGGGGTCCGCGGGGCCGACGCGATCCGGCAGGCGCTGCCCGAGCCGGGTGTGGTGGTCGTGAAGCGGGGCGCGGACGGGGTGACCGTCTTCTCGGGGCCCCGCCCCGGCACCCGCTCCCCGGCCGCCGGAAGGGCCGAAGAGGTCCCCGCCCTCCGCGTCGACGTCGTCGCCCCCGTCGGCGCCGGTGACGCCTTCGCCGCCGGGTTCCTCTCCGCCACCCTGCGCGGACTCCCCGTCCGCGAGCGCGCCCGGCACGGGCATCTGATGGCCGCCGCCGTCCTCACCGTCCCCGGCGACCTCACCCGGCCCCCCGCCCGCGCCCGTGCCGACCGCCTCGCGGCCCTCGACGACGACGCCTGGGGGAGACTTCGTCTCGGCCCCGGATGGACGGGGGACGACCAGGAGGTACGTACGACATGAGCCAGACCGTCGACCGGGCGCTGAGCATCCTTCCCCTGCTCGCCCAGGGACCCGCCGACCTCGGGCAGGTCGCCGAGCGGCTCGGTGTCCACAAGTCCACGGCCCTGCGCCTGCTCCGTACGCTCCACGAGCACGGGCTCGTCTTCCGCCAGGGCGACCAGCGCTACCGCCTCGGCGCGCGGCTCTTCGCACTCGCGCAGGAAGCGGTCGAGAACCTCGACGTACGGGAGATCGCCCACCCGCACCTCGTCGAACTGAACGAGCAGTGCGGGCACACGGTGCACCTGGCGGTGTACGAGGAGAACGAGGTCCTCTACATCGACAAGGTCGAGAGCCGCTACCCGGTCCGGATGTACTCGCGGATCGGCAAACCCGTCGCGATCACCGTCGCCGCCGTCGCCAAGCTGCTGCTCGCCGACCTCCCCGAGCCCGAACGGCGCGTGGTCGCCGACAAGCTCGACTACCCCATGTACACGTCCCGTTCGACCCCGAACGCGGTGGCGTTCCTCAGGGAACTCGCCGTCGTACGCGAACAGGGCTGGGCCACCGACCTCGGTGGCCACGAGGAGTCCATCAACTGCGTCGGCGCCCCCATCCGGGGCGCGGACGGCCGCGCCGTCGCCGCCATGTCGGTGTCCGCGCCCAACGTGGTCGTCACACGCGAGGAACTCCTCACGCTGCTCCCGCTGGTGCGTCGCACCGCCGACACCATCAGCCGGGAGTACTCCGGCACCACCCGACCCAAGAAAGCCTGAACTGCGATGACCGAGAAGACCGCTCTCACCCCGAGCACCCACACCGCCCCGCCCGCGAGGTTCTCGCACGGCGTGAAGAAGGGGAACATCCTCCAGGTCGCCGGCCAGGTCGGCTTCCTGCCCGCCGTCGAGGGCCAGGCGCCCACCCCCGCGGGCCCCACGCTCCGCGAGCAGACCCTCCAGACCTTCGCCAACGTCAAGGCGATCCTGGAGGAGGGCGGCGCGAGCTGGGACGACGTGATGATGATGCGCGTCTACCTCACCGACGTCGACCACTTCGCGGAGATGAACGAGATCTACAACGCCTACTTCGGCGAGCAGGACCTCAAGGCCGCCCCCGCCGCCCGTACGACCGTCTACGTCGGCCTTCCCAAGGGCCTGCTCATCGAGATCGACGCGCTCGCGGTCCTCAGCTGACCCTGCCGCCCCCCTCGCCCCGCCGCCACGGCACGGCGCCCCGCAGGACAGGGGCGCCGTGCCGCGCTCCCCCCTGCTCGTCAGCCCCAGTGACAACGGAGCCACCCATGCTGCTCGCCGCCACCCCGCCACCGGCCGGGACGCCACCCCGCACCGGTGGACTCCTCCTGCTGATCGACGGCACCGCCGGACTGCTGACCGTCGCGGCCCTCGGCATCGTCCTGCTGCTCCTCCTCATCATCAAGGCCAGGCTCCAGCCGTTCGTCGCGCTGCTCGCGGTCTCCATAGCCGTCGGCCTGGGCGCCGGGCTCTCCGTCACCGAACTCTTCGGTACGGTGCAGAAGTCCGCCGCCGTGTCCGTCATCGAATCCGGCATGGGCGGCATCCTGGGCCATGTCGCGATCATCATCGGCCTGGGCACGATGCTCGGTGCGATCCTGGAGGTCTCCGGCGGCGCGGAGGTGCTGAGCACCCGTCTGCTGAACCTCTTCGGTGAGAAGCGCGCCCCGCTCGCCATGGGTCTGACCGGCGTGATCTTCGGTATCCCGGTCTTCTTCGACGTCGGGATCTTCGTCCTCGCGCCGATCGTGTACGCCGCCGCCAAGCGGTCCGGAAAATCGATTCTGCTGTACGCGATGCCGCTGCTGGCCGGTCTGTCGATGACGCACGCGTTCCTGCCGCCGCACCCCGGCCCCGTCGCCGCCGCCGGACTGTTCGACATCTCGCTCGGCTGGGTCATCCTGATGGGCGCCGTCGTCGGCATCCCGTCCGTACTCGCCGCCTGGGCCTACGCCGCCTGGATCGGCAAGCGGATCTTCGTCGCGGTCCCGCAGGACATGGTCGAGGCCGCCGCGGAGGCCAAGGCCGCCGTCGCCGCCGAACAGCGCGCCGCCGGGGTCACCCCGCGGGAGGACCCGGTCGGGCTCGGGACCGTACTCGCGATCATCGGCACCCCGCTCGTGCTGATCCTCGCCGCGACGTTCTCCTCCATCGCGCTGGACCCCTCCACCCCGCGCTCGGTCATCGAGTTCTTCGGCAGCCCCTTCGTCGCCCTGACGATCGCGCTGCTGCTGGCGTACTACGTGCTGGGCATCAAACGCGGATGGTCCCGCAAGTCCCTCGAATCGGTCTCCACGTCCTCGCTGAAGCCGGTCGGCAACATCCTGCTCGTCGTCGGCGCGGGCGGCATCTTCGGCGCCGTGCTCAAGGGCAGCGGCATCGCGGACGCGCTCGCCGACACCTTCAACGACGTCGGGCTCCCCATCATCCTGCTCGCCTGGCTGATCTCCGTGGTGCTGCGCGTCGCGCAGGGCTCGGCGACGGTCGCGATCGTGACGACGGCCGGCATCGTCGTGCCGCTGGTCGAGGGCCAGGACATGTCCCAGGCCCACCTCGCCCTGATCATCATGGCGATCTCGGCGGGCTCGATCTTCGCCTCGCACGTCAACGACGGCGGCTTCTGGATGGTCGCGAAGTACTTCGGCATCTCGGAGCGCGACACCCTGAAGTCCTGGACGGTCCTGGAGACGGTCCTGTCGGTCGCGGGCTTCGTCGTGGCGGCCCTGCTCAGCCTGGTGATCTAGCGGCCACGAACGCTGCCGGACGGAGCCCGCGCGGCAGGGCGCCCCGAAGGCGCCGGCGACCAGGTGCCGGACCGGCCGCACCCTCCCGGGTGAGCGGAACGCCCTGGCAGCGGACCGCCGCGCACACCCCCTTGTGCGATCGCTCTCTTTGCGCTTCGTTGATCGGCATGGCCGAGACCAGTGCAACGAGAGAAACAGGGGAGACCGGCTCCCGACCGCGCGTTTCGAGTTGGAGGTACATCGGGCCCGGCATCGTCGTCGCGGCCACCGGCGTCGGCGCCGGGGACCTGGTCGCGACACTGATCGCGGGCAGCAAGTTCGGATACACCCTCATGTGGGCGGCCGTCATCGGCTGCCTCGTCAAGATCGCCCTCGCCGAGGCGGCCGGCCGGTGGCACCTCGCCACCGGCCGCACGCTCTTCGAGGGCTGGCGCACGCTCGGATCGTGGACCACCGTCTACTTCGCGGTGTACGTCGTCATCTGGGGGTTCATCTACGGCGCGACCGCCATGTCGTCCAGCGCCCTGCCCATCGTGGCGCTCTTCCCGGACGGCCCGGGGCTCAAGACCTGGGCGATCGTCACCGGCCTGATCGGCCTGGTCTTCGTCTGGTTCAACCAGTACGCCGTCTTCGAGAAGGTCATGACCGTCCTGGTCGGCGTGATGTTCGTGGTCGTCGTCTACGTCGCCGTACGGGTCGGTCCGGACGTCGGCGCGTCCTTCGCCGGGCTCGCCCCCGTACTCCCCGACGGTTCGCTGATCTACACGCTCGGCCTGATCGGCGGGGTCGGCGGCACGATCACCATGGCCGCGTACGGGTACTGGGTGAACGCCAAGGGCTGGAACAACGCCTCCTGGATGAAGGTGATGCGCCTGGACAACCGGGTCGCCTACATCACCACCGGGATCTTCGTCGTCGCCATGCTGATCGTCGGCGCCGAGCTGCTGCACTCCTCCCAGATCGCACTGACCAAGGGCGACCGGGGCCTGATCGACCTCGGGCAGGTTCTGGAGGACCGCTTCGGCGTGGTCACCGCGAAGCTGTTCCTGATCGGCTTCTTCGCCACGTCGTTCTCGTCGCTGATCGGCGTCTGGCACGGTGTGAGCCTGATGTTCGCCGACTTCGTCGAGCGCATCCGCGCCGAGCGGGCCGCGGGCGGCCGGGCGGACGAGGTGGGGCCGGGCGGTGCGCTGGTCGGCCGCCAGGAGAAGTCGGTGCCGTTCCGCGCGTACCTGCTCTGGCTGACGTTCCCGCCGATGACCCTGCTGTGGCTGGACGAGCCGTTCGGCCTGGTCATCGTCTACGGCGTGCTGGGCGCCTTCTTCATGCCCTTCCTCGCGCTGACCCTGCTCTGGCTCCTCAACTCCGACCGTACGCCGCGGGAGTGGCGCAACGGCTGGCTCAGCAACGGAATGCTGGCCGCGGCCGGACTGCTGTTCCTCGTGCTGTGCGTGCAGCAGGTGCGCGACCTGCCGTGGTGACGCGGAGGCGGGGCGCGGAGGCGGGGCGCGGGACCCGTAGGCGATGACGCCGGCGTCGGGAGGCGGAGTCCGCTGAGCCCACGCAGCAGCGCCGCCGGGGAACGGCGGCGCTGCTGGTCATCGGTGGTCGCGGGGGTTACGGCAGGTTGTGTACGTGCGGGCCCACCGCGTTCGACCAGGCGTTGCCCGCCGTGGCGTCCCAGTTCGTGGACCAGGTCATCGCGCCGCGCAGCGACGGGTAGGTCTTCGACGGCTTGAACGAGCCGCAGTTGGTGCCCCTCGTCAGGCAGTCCAGGGCGGCGTTCACGATGGACGGTGACACGTAGCCGCTGCCCGCGCCCCGGGTGGACGCCGGGACCCCGATGCCGACCTGTGAGGGGGCGAGGCCGCCCTCCAGCTGGATGCAGGCGAGCGCGGTGAGGAAGTCCACCGTGCCCTGCGAGTAGACCTTGCCGTCGCAGCCGAGCATCGAACCGCTGTTGTAGTACTGCATGTTGACGACGGTCAGGATGTCCTTGATGTTGAGCGCCGTCCGGAAGTACTCCCCGGAGGTCGACTGCATGTCGATGGTCTGCGGCGCCATGGTGATGACGAGCCCGGGACCGGTCTTCGCGGACAGGGCGCGCAGTGCCTTCGTCATGTAGGTGGAGTTGAGGCCGTTCTCCAGGTCGATGTCGACGCCGTTGAAGCCGTACTCCTGGATGAGCGCGTGGACGGAGTTGGCGAAGGCCGTGGCGGAGGCGTCGCTGTTGACGGCGACGGTGCCCTTCTCGCCGCCGATCGAGATGATGACGTTCTTCCCGGCCGCCTGCTTGGTCTTGATGTCGGCCTTGAACTGGGCGACGGTGTAGCCGTTCAGCCCCGCCGTGTCGAGGTTGAAGGCGACGGCGCCCGGTGTTGCGGTGGCGTCGGCGAAGGAGACCGCGATGATGTCGTAGTGCGCGGGGACGTCGGTGAGCTTCTGGACGGCCGCGCCGTTGTTGAAGTTCTGCCAGTACCCGGTCACCGCGTGCTTCGGCACCGAGGTGACGGGGCCGCCGGTCTTCGCCGTGCGGGCGCTGACCGTCGCGGACCTGGCGGACTCACCGGCCGCGTTGGTGGCGCTGACCGCGAACTGGTACGCCGTGTCGGCGGCCAGCCCGGTGACCGTCGCCGACGTACCGGTGGAGGTGGTGGCCTTCGCGCCGTCCCGGTAGACGGTGTAGCCGGTGGCGCCGGGGACCGCGTTCCAGGTCAGGGGTATGGAGGAGGCTGTGGCCGTACCGGCCGAGAGCCCGGCGGGCGCGGTGGGGACCTGCGGGTCGGGGTCGGTGCCGCCTCCGCCGTCGGGGCCGGTCACGGAGACGTCGTCGGCGAAGTAGGCGGCCTGTCCGTACCAGCCGTGGGTGTAGACGGTGACGGACGTGGTGCTGGGACCCGTGCGGAAGCTGGTCGTCAGCTGCTTCCAGCTGCCGGTGTCAGGCGTCCAGGTGGAGACGTCCGTGGTGCCGGTCCCGGTGGCGCCGAGGTAGGCGTATCCGCCCTGTACCCAGGCGCTGAGCGTGTACGTGGAGCCGGGCTTCACGGCGACGGTCTGCGTACACCTGGCGTTGTCCTGGCCGGCCGGGGACGCCTTGAGCGCCGAGGTGCCGCCGTGTACGGGGGAGGAGACCGTGGTGCCGCTGCCCGCGGAGCAGGTCCAGTTGGCGAGCCCGGCTTCGAAACCGGCGTTCTTGGCCACGTTGACGTCGGCCGCCGACGCGGTGCTGACGAGGCCGGTGACCGTCAGGGCCCCGGCCACGAGGACAGCCGTGGCGGTGCCGAGGACGTGTCGGCTGTGACGCCTGGGGCGTCTGCTGCCTGCGGAGCGTTCCACTGTTGCCTCCGTGGGGAGTTGGGGCGTGCTGGCGGGATACGCGGTGGCCACCGTGCCCATAAACTGGTCCAGACCAATTGAGTTGTCAAGACCTCTGACGGTGTCTCGTCCGTTCCACCCCGGACGTCGTGCCGGTCCGGGCTCCCCGCAGCCGGTCGGCCGCGTCCGCCGCCACGCGGGCCGCCGTACCGGTTTCGGCCACACCTTCCTGCCGTATCCGGAGGTGCTGTACCAGGTTCCGCCGCTCCGGCCCCGGCCGATCCGGGGTATTCGCTCGATCTGATCCATTCCTGGAGCCCTCTTCGCGGACGGCTGCCACGCCGGCCCGCCCGGTGATCGCCGAGGTGAACGGGGTGCGGATGTGGGCCCTGGGGCTCTGATCCGGGCCCATCCACGGGCGCCGGGCCGGTAAACCCGAAAGCGGTTGCGCATTTTTCCGGAGCGGCAGGAGGGAAACCCCACCTGGTACGGAATTTAACTAACAACCAGTTGGCCCGATTTGGGGTGTGAAGACGCCGCGCGAGCGGGCAGTCTCCTGCGTTACCGGGCACCGAAAAGTGTTCTCTGCCCTCGCGTACGTCGTTAAAGTGCTGGGGCAGGAGCACGGAGCAGGAGAGCGATTGCGGCCGGCGGTACGCGGCGGCCGGAGCCGAACGGGGAAATGCGTGCCGACCGCAATAGCAGTGACCAGCGCCGACCTGGTGCTCGCGCCCACGGACCAGCAGACGCCCACCGCGGCGCTTCTGCCCGCCCCGGACGCGCAGCCCCTGGAACTGGCACTCAACGACATGAACGTGCTCCTCGAACAGCACGGCCACGTCATCGCCGTCTACCCGGCCAACATCGCGACCGCCCACGAGCGGCGGCTGCACATGATCAGGTCGATGCTGGAGAGCGACCGGATCGCCCTGCTCAAGGTGGACCTCCCGCCCCTGGGTGTCGCCGTGCTGGTGCGCCAGCTAAGGCAGTTGTCGGTCTGCGACTTCAGCGTGGGGGTGGTCGCGTCGGCGGCCCGGCTGCTCTCCCACTACATCCACGCCGGGGCGCTCCTCAGTACGGTCACCAGACTCGACCGGGTACCCGTCAGCCTCAAGACGCACGCCAAGTCGTGGGTGCCGGGAGCGCAGTTCGGCGTACTGGCCAATCCGAATCCCCAACTGGTCAAGATCGGTACTGGTGAGCTGTCCGGGCCGGAATTCGGGACCCATCTGCTGGTCGCGAAGGGGCAGCTCCAGTCGGACTGGGTCACGGAGACGATGGCGCCGGCCTGGCAGGTCCAGGCCGTTCACGAAGTGGCGCTGCCCGCCGATTCCCCGGGCTGGTGGGGCACCGCGAAGATGATCGAATTCGCTGCCTTCCTGCCCGATATCTCGGTCGTCTACCAGCTGGTCTCCTCCGTCCGCAGGGAGATCTGCGCCTGGTGCGGAAACGAACTCATCGGTGACCGCTGCGGGTTGTGCTCGGCGCCGCTGAGGGGGCAGCAGAACCAAACCAACGGCTCAGGTGTCCTCACCCGGGGAACACCCACGCGCCACGGGTCGTGAAACCCCGCCCCCCGGCTCCCGCCCACGAATCCCCGCCCATCGGCCCACGTCACCCAACGAGGTTGCTCCCCTCATGAATTCACGGCAACGCCGCGGCGTCATCCTCCTGCTCCTCTCGGTCCTCTGCGCGTTCGGCGCCTTCGCCGGCGTGCTCTCGGTGATCAGCGACGTGAATTCGAAGGTCGGGCCGGAAGTGACGGCGTACCAGGTCAAGTCGGACATCGCGCCCTACACCTCGCTGCAGCCGGGGCAGTTCGAGGAGATAGAGATGCCCGAGCGGTGGCTGTCCGCCAACGCGGTCACCGACCTCGCGGTGGTCAAAGGCAAGATCGCCGTCACCGAACTGCGTGCCGGCTCCCTGCTCCAGGACGACATGATCGTCAAGCGCCCCGTGCTGCAGAGCGGTGAGCAGGAGATCGCCATCATGATCGACGCCGCGACCGGGGTGGCGGGCAAGATCAACCCCGGCAACCTCGTCAACATCTTCGCCACCTTCGCGGGGGAGCGCGAGGGCGAGAAGTCCACCTCGCGCGTCATCGTGGCCAACGCCAAGGTGATCGAGGTGGGCGAGCTGACCCCCCTCGACCCCAGGCGCGACAGCGACCGGGGCGCGGGCCCGACCGAGGCCGTGCCGATCACCTTCGCCCTCAACACCACCGACGCCCAGCGCGTCGCCTACGCCGAGTCCTTCGCCGAACACGTGCGGCTGGCCCTGCTGCCCGAGAACAGCCCCACCACGCTCCGTCCCGGTGAGGGCAGTTACCACCTCGACGAAGACAAGAACAAGTGAGGGCCGGATGAGCACCAGAATCCTCCCGGCTGTCGGCGACGCCGACGCCGCCCGAGCCATCACCACCCTGCTCAGCCAGCTCCCCGACGCGGAGCCGGCCGGACCACTGGGTGACTCCACCTCGCTGCTCGACACCCTGGCCCGGCTCGCCGGCGAGTCGCTGGACGAGCTGCCCGAGGTGGTGCTCGTGCACGAGCGGATCGGCCCGGTCCCGGCCCTGGAGCTGATCCGGGAGGTGGCCCTGCGCTTCCCGGCGGTCGGGGTCGTCCTGGTCACCGCCGACGCGAGCCCCGGGCTCTACTCGGCGGCCATGGACTCCGGCGCCCGTGGCCTGGTCGGCCTCCCCCTCTCGTACGAGGAGCTGGCCCAGCGCGTTCAGGCGGCGGCGGGCTGGTCCGTCGGGGTGCGGCGCCACCTGGGCGCGGGCGCGGACGTCCTCACCGGCCCGAGCGGCACCGTCGTCACCGTCAGCGGAGCCAAGGGCGGTGTCGGCACCACCGTCACCGCCGTCCAGCTCGCCCTGGCCGCGAAGGCGTCGGGACACACCGTCGCGCTCGTGGACCTGGACCTCCAGTCCGGAGACGTCGCCTCCTACCTGGACGTCCAGTTCCGCAGGTCGATCGTCGACCTGTCGACCATCCAGGACATCTCGCCGCGGGTCCTCCAGGACGCCCTGTTCAACCACGACACCGGCCTGGGGCTGCTGCTCGCGCCGAGCGAGGGGGAACGGGCCGAGGAGGTCAGCGACCGGGTCGTACGCCAGATCATCAGTGCCCTCCGCCACCGCTTCGAGATCGTGGTCATCGACTGCGGTACGCACATGAACACCGCCAACGCCGCCGCGATCGAGATGGCGGACCGCACGCTCCTGGTGGCCACCCCGGACGTGGTCACCGTCCGCGCCGCCAAGCGCATGGTCCGGCTCTGGGACCGGCTCCAGATCCGCAAGGCGGAGGAGACGATCACGGTCGTCAACCGCTACACCCGCAACACGGAGATCCAGCCGCCCCTGATCGAACGGATCACGGCGACGAAGGTCGCCCGGATCGTGGTCCCCGCCAACTTCAAGGAACTCCACGCGGTGGTCGACGCGGGCCGCATGCAGGACCTGGAGGCCAAGTCCACGGTCAAACAGGCCCTCTGGGGCCTCGCCGGCGACCTGGGTCTGGTGAAGCACACCGAAGGCGCCCAGAAGCAGGGCAGGCTCAAGGGTGACCGGGGTTCGTTCGGCGGCCGGCGAGGCCGTACGACGTGAGGACCGCAGCGGTACGGGCGAGACGAGCGAGGGGGACAGGTGAAACCGACTCAAGGACCGACCGCACCACAGGGAGCCGGCCCGGACGATGAGGACGCGACCGCTCGCCGGCCGTGGGGCGACCGGGGCCAGGCGATCATCGAGTTCACCGGGACGCTCCCGCTGATCCTGATCACGCTGGCTCTGCTCTGGCAGGCCGCCATGGTCGGCTACACCTTCATGCTCGCGGGCAACGCGGCCGACAAGGCGGTCACCGCCGCCACCACCGCGGAGGGCAACGCGCAGGGGGCCTGCGAAGAGGCCGGGCGGGAGGATCTGCCGGGCGCCTGGGACGCCGACTTCTCCTGCTCCGCGCAGGGCGACCTGATGACGGCGGACGTGCGCGTGCAGGTACCGCTGCTCTTCCCCGGCGCCTTCAACCTGCCGATCTCGCTGCCCGGCGAGGCGTCGGCCAACCTGGAGAGGAGCTGGGAACGGTGACCCGAACCCCGCGCACCAGCGGTTTCCCGCGCCCCGCCGCACGCGTCCGCGTCTTCCCGCCCACCACTCCACACGTCCGCTCCTTCCCGCGCGCCCGCCGCGCCCCGCAGGACGGCCAGGCCGCCATCGAGTACGTGGGCGTCCTCACCCTCCTCCTCGTCGTCGCCATGGCCGTCGTCCAGCTCGGCATCGCGGTCTACGCCGCCCAGCAGGCGGGCACCGCCTCCCGTTCGGGCGCCCGCGTGGGCTCGTACGACCGCGCCACCATGTCCGCCGACCAGGCGGCGTACGCCTCCATGAGCGGCTGGCTGGCCGACGACGCCGACGTCAGTGTGAGCAACGGCTTCGACGAGGTGACCGTGACCGTGGAGATCGACATCCCCGCCGTGATCCCGGTGTTCGACTTCGGGGAAGTCAGCAAGAGCGCCACCATGCCGCGCGGCTGACCCCGTGACACCGCACCACCACAGGGAGTTGAGGACATGAGCCTGCGGGCGCGCATCACGAGCCCCGAGCCGGTGAACGGGCTCAGCGAGGAGAGCCGGCTGGTCGGGGTCTACCGTGCCAAGCTCCTGGAGGAGATCGACCTCGCCGAGATGTCCGCCCTCGCGGCGGCCGAGCGCAGAGCGCGCCTGGAGCGCGTACTGGGACACATCATCAGCCGCGAGGGTCCCGTCCTCTCCTCCATGGAGCGCTCCCACCTCATCCGCCGGGTCGTCGACGAGGCCCTGGGACTGGGCATCCTCGAACCACTCCTCGAAGACGCGTCCATCAGCGAGATCATGGTCAACGGCCCCGACCAGGTGTACGTGGAGCGAGGCGGCCGCCTCGAACTCCTGCCCATGCGCTTCTCGTCCACCGAGCAGCTGATGCAGACCATCGAGCGCATCGTCTCCACGGTCAACCGCCGTGTCGACGAGGCCAACCCGATGGTCGACGCCCGTCTGCCCTCCGGCGAGCGTGTCAACGTGATCATCCCGCCGCTCTCGCTCACGGGCCCCATCCTCACCATCCGCCGCTTCCCCCGGGCCTTCACGCTCCAGGAGATGATCGGCCTCGGCTCACTCGACGAGCACATGCTGATGCTGCTCGCGGGACTGGTCCGCGCGAAGTTCAACGTGATCGTCTCCGGCGCCACAGGCACCGGCAAGACCACCCTGCTCAACGCCCTGTCCGGGCTGATCCCGAACGGCGAGCGCATCGTCACCATCGAGGACTCCGCCGAGCTCCAGCTCCAGCAGTCCCACGTGATCACACTGGAGAGCCGTCCGTCGAACGTCGAGGGCAAGGGCCAGATCACCATCCGCGACCTCGTCCGCAACTCCCTGCGCATGCGGCCCGACCGCATCATCGTCGGTGAGGTCCGTGGCGGCGAGACCCTCGACATGCTCCAGGCCATGTCCACCGGTCACGACGGCTCGCTCGCCACCGTCCACGCGAACAACGCGGAGGACGCCCTGATGCGTCTGCAGACGCTGAGCTCCATGTCCGAGGTGGAGATCCCGTTCGTGGCGATCCACGACCAGATCAACAGCGCCGTCGACGTGATCGTGCAGCTCACCCGGCACGCCGACGGGTCCCGCCGCATCACCGAGATCGCCGTCGTCGACTCCTACGGCCGCGAGGACTACCGGATCGTCTCCGTCTGCCGCTTCAAGTCCCGCCCCGTCACCGCGGACGGACGCGTCCACGGCACCTTCGAGTACTACCCACTGCCCCGCCGGGTCGCCGAGCGCCTCTACATGACGAGCGAGGCGATCCCCGCCGCCTTCGGCGTCGCCCGGTCGGAGGACCAGCTGGTCATGCGCAGATCCACCGCCTGAGGACCACCACCGCCCGCGCCCGCCCGCACCGCTCACCGACCCCGCCCGCCGCTCACCGAGAAGGTCCCCGCCCGCCATGGATAATCTCCCGCTCCTGACGATCGGCGTCACGCTGCTCGCCGGCCTGTTCGCCGTACTCGGCGTGCACACCTACTCCTCGGGCAAGGCGCAGCGGCAGATCCTCTTCGAGCGCATGTCCCAGACGGGGCAGGTCACCATCGGCGGACGCAACCGGCGCTTCCGCGGGATCGACCGGCGGCTGCGCAGGACGGCCCTCGGCAAGCGGATCGAGCGCAAGATCTCGGCGACGGGCCTGGACCTGACACCCGGCGAGTACGCCGTCTACGTGGTGGCGTCCCTGCTCGGCCTCTACTTCGTCGTCGGCTCCGTCTTCGCCCCGTTCTTCGGCCTGCTCGCCGCCCTCATCGGGCTCTGGGGCGGCAACGCCTTCCTCACCTACCAGCGCAACAGGCGCACCGAGGCGTTCATCAACCAGCTCCCGGAGCTCACCCGCGTCCTCGCCAACGCCACCCAGGCCGGCCTCGCCCTGCGTACGGCGATCGCCATGGCCGTCGAGGAGCTGGACGACCCGGCCCACGAGGAACTGCGCCGCGTCGCCGACCGGCTGGCCGTGGGCCACTCCCTGGACGACGCGCTCAACGAACTGGTCGAGCGGCTGCCGTCCCGCGAACTGACCGTGCTCGTCTCCACCCTCATCCTCTCCAACCGGGCGGGCGGCACGATCGTCTCCTCGCTGCGCAACCTCACGGAGACGCTGGAGGAACGCAAGGAGACCCGGCGCGAGGTCACCACCCTGCTCTCCCAGGTGAAGGTGACGGCCGTCGCCGTCCCCATCCTCGGCATGGGCTTCCTGCTGCTCATCAACGGCATGCGCGCCGGAGCACTCGACGACATGACGGCCGCCACACCCGGCCGGATCGCCGTCGTCATCGCCGCCGGCCTGTACGGCCTGGGCTTCTTCCTGATCAACCGGCTCACCCGCGTACGCATCTGAGTCCGACGGCCCGCCCATCCGAGAAGAGAGGAACCCGACACCTCATGGACCTTCTGATCGCGGCCGTCTTCGGACTCGCCGTGTACGGGGCCTTCGCCGGCATCCGCATGTACCGCGCCGACGCCAAACTCCCCGGTGACCTGGCCATCGCCCTGGAGGTCGGCGCCACCCGCACCACGGCCGCCGGTTCGGCGATCGACCGCCTCGGTATGCGGTACGCGCCCCGGGTGCTGCGCATGATGGGTCCCAAGCGGGTCGACAAGGTGCGCCGCAGACTGGACATGGCGGGCAACCCGGGTGGTATGACGGTCGACCGGTACGCGGCCAGGCGGGCGGTCTACACCGGCCTGGGGACGGTGGCCGCACTGGCGATGCTCATGAACGGACAGACGGTCCTCGCCGTCCTCCTGCTCGTGTACGGCTACTTCTGGACCGACGTGATCATCCGTTCGGCCATCAGCCGGCGCAAGGACGACATCGACCGCACCCTCCCCGACTTCCTCGACGTCCTCGCCGTCGTCGTCTCGGCCGGCCTCGGCTTCCGGCAGGCCCTGGAACGGGTGGCGGAGAAGTACGCGGGCCCCTGGGCCGACGAACTCCGCATCACGCTGCGCCAGATGGACATGGGGGTGAGCCGCCGGGACGCCTTCGACCAGCTCCGCAGGCGCAACGAGTCCGAGCAGGTCTCGATGTTCGTCTCGGCCCTCCAGCAGGGTGAGGAACTCGGTGCCCCGATCGTCGAGACCCTCATCCAGATCGCCAACGACATGCGCCGCACCGACGCCCAGAACGCCCGCCGCAAGGCGTCCAAGGCCGTACCCAAGGCGACACTCATCATCACCAGCTTCATGCTCCCCGGAACCATGATCCTGATCGGCGTCGGCTTCTACTACGCGGCCGACGTCAACATCGGAGACGTCTTCGGGAGCTGACCGCGGTACTGACCGAGTACGCAGGAGCGCACCCACCGACAGCGGACGAGGAGGTGAGGGCCCATGAGCCCCCGGCAGACAGGACCGGCACTCACCGGCGGACCGGACGCGGCCACGGCCGAGACCACGCCCGGCCACGTCCCGGCCCTGCCCATCCAGGTGAACGCCCTCCAGGCACTGTGCCGCCAGCTCTTCGGCTTCCGCCTCGCGATGACCGCCCTCGCCGCCCCCTTCGCCCTCGCCGGCGTCGACGACAGCCTGGGCAGCTGGCTGGTGGGAGCGGCGGTACTCGTCACCGTCATGGTGTCCTACGCCCTCATGCGGGACTGGGAACGCTTCGGCCCGATCCTCCTGCGCCACCCCTCACTCCTCGCGGCGGACATGCTGTTCGGCGCGCTCCTGCTCTTCGCCGCGACCCCCGGCTCCACCCTCACGTACGTCACGGTCTGCACCCCGCTGCTCGCGGGCCTGGTCTACGGCTGGCGAGGCAGCGCGATCTTCGCCGTGCTCCAGTCGTTGCTCCTGGCCACCGCCTACGGAGTCAGCCAGAAGGTCGAGGCGGACGCTTCGGCGCTCCTCGTGGCCGGGCTCTGCATCATGGCCGGAGCGGTCGGCAGTGCGCTGCGGGGCCTGCTCCTCCGTTTCGGCGCCGCGTCCCAGGCTCTGACCGACACCCGCGCCCGCCTGGCGGTGAACAGCGCGGTGGGAGAGGAGCGCGCCCGCCTCGCGCGCGAGATGCACGACTCCGTGGCCAAGACCCTGCACGGCCTCGCGCTCGCCGCCGACGGACTCGCGGACACGGCCGACCGGATGGACCCGCTCACGGTGAAGCGCCAGGCGGAGCTGGTGGCGCGTGCCGCCCGCCGGGCCGCCGCCGAGTCCCGCGAACTCCTCTCCGACCTGCGCCGGGAATCCGGACTGGACGGCGGGGTCGACGTCATCGGCGAACTCCGGGCCCGGACATCCGACTTCGAGCGGCGACACGGGGTCAGGGCCGTCTTCCGCCCGCTCGGCGACGGCCCTGTCCCGCCGATCCCGCACGCGGTGGCCAGGCACGCGCTCACCATCGCCACCGAGGCCATGGAGAACGCCCGGCGCCACGGCCACCCCAGCTATGTGGACGTCTCCGCGGGCCTGGTCCGCGACACCGTACGCATCAGCGTGTACGACGACGGCGAGGGCCTGCCCCCGGGCACCTCACTGGCCGACCTCCGCAGGGCCGGCCACTTCGGCCTGGTCGGCATGGTCGAGCGCGCCGCCTCCATCGGCGCCCGCATCCGCATCGGCCGGGGCCATGCCGCGCGGGGTACCGAGGTCCGGCTCGACCTGTCGCTGGCAGCGATGGACCTGGCACCACCGCCCTCTCCTCCCGCCCCGCCCCCGGGTATCCGTGACCGCTCCCGCGGACACCCGGACAAGGTGCCGCCCGCCCTGACGACAGCCTCACCGCCCGCCGCACCACCACAGTCCCCACCCTGAGAGAGGAGGCCGCACCATGCCGGACGAGATCTCCCGCAGCTCCGGAGAGCAGTGGACACAGCGCCCGCACGTCCCGACGCACCCGTCCTCGCGTACCAGCCCGCTCAGCTCCCCACCCACCTCCCGTCCGCCCACCCCTACGGCATCCACCGAGTTCCCGGCCTTCCCCGCCCCGGACGCCCTACCGCCCCCGCCGCCTCTCGGAGTCGTCGTGGCCGACGACAACCCGGTCGTACGGGCCGGGCTGACGGTCCTGCTCCACGGCCGCGACGACATCGAGGTGGTCGCGGAGGCGGCAGACGGCCGCCAGGCGTACGAGATGGTGGTACGCCACCGCCCCGACGTCGTCCTGCTGGACGTCCGCATGCCGGGCGTCGACGGCATCTCGGCCCTGCCGCACCTGGTGCGCCTGGCCCCGGTGCTGATGATGACGTACAGCCGCGAGAGCGAGATCGTCCACGAGGCGCTGCGGCTGGGCGCCGGGGGCTATCTGGTGCACGGCGAGTTCACCGCCGACCAGCTCGTGGCCGCCGTCCGCGACACGAAGGAGGGCCGGGCCCACTTCACGTACTCCGCCTCCAGCGCCCTGCGCGAGTCGGTACGCGCAGGGGCCGGCCCGGGCCAGGAGGACCGGCCCCTGCCGGAAGGACTGGGCACGGCGTGCAACGGCCCCGGCCACCGCCCCGCGGCGTCGCCTGCCGCCCCGGTATCTGCGTCCGCACACGAGGCACCCGATCCGCCCATGCCGAGCCCGGACCGGTACCCGCAGGTGGAGCCGGTACAGGGCGAGTTGGGGTCCGCGGGTTTCCCGCAAAGGGCTTCGCTTAAGCAACCAGCTGTGGGACTCTCGTCCACAGGGGTTCGTGCTCCTGCGGCCCGGGGAATGATCGCCGAGCTGAGTGAACGGGAGGTGGAAGTGATGGACCTGATCGCTTCGGGCATGACCAATCAGCAGATCGCGGCCACCTGCTTCATCAGCCAGAAGACGGTCAAGAACCACATCAACCGCATCTTCGCCAAGTTGCACGCCGGCAGCCGGGGCGAAGCCATCGCCGTCTGGCACCGCATGCCGTCCGGGGGGTCGACGGGACATGGCTGACACGATGATGGGCCTGAAGGCCCAACTGGACGGTTGGGTCCGGAGTTGGGCCCGCGGACCCATGCGGCCGGGTGCGTCCCCGGCGTACGTTTCTCATGTCGGAAGCGGGACCGGCCTGGAGGAAGCCGGAAGCGCTGACGGCACGACGACATACGCAGCAGCGTCGGCCGATCTCCGGTCGGCCGAACTCGGAGGGGAACACCATGTCGAACATCACCCTGAAGGCCGCCACCGCGGCGCAGTCCTACGTCAACGGCTGGAAGAACACGGCCGTCGAAGCCATGAAGCGCCGGAGCGACAAGGGCCAGGGTGCGATCGAGTACGTGGGCATCACGATTCTGGTGGTGGCGATCGTGGTGGCGCTGCTGCAGACGAACATGGGCGCCGAGATCGCCAGCACGTTCACCTCCAAGATCGGCGAGGTCCTGGGCGGGTGATGCTCTCCTCGCGCCGCGAGGCAGGGCAGGCCGCACCGCTGTACATCACAGCGGTGGTGGGCCTGCTCTTTCTCGCGTTGATCTTCTTTGCGTTCGGTGAAGCGGATGTCAGGCGCAATGGCGCCCAGAGTGCGGCGGACGCCGCGGCGCTGGCGGCGGCCCAGGAATCGCGCAGTCTGGAAGAGATGTACCTACGGGCCCACATTCTGGACAGGACTTACCTGGCGACGTTGTTCAACGGGCCTTTCCCCGGCACCCACAACGGGTGTGCGAAGGCGTCCCAGTTCGCCGCTCAGAACGACGCCGCTCCTGTCGGCTGCCGCATGCTCTTCGACGGCCGCTGGGGTTTCACGGTCGATGTCAGGTCGAACAGGGGCATGAGCGCAAACCTGGTTCCGGGCACGCAGGGAAAGCGGGCGAAGGCGACGTCGGTGGCCGTCGTCGAGCCTCGCTGCACGTTCATCCCGAACCCGGTTGTGACGGCGCCGTCTCCCGGCGCGCTCGCCTGCGACACCAGGAAATGGGTCATCGACCCCAAGGACCTGGCGCTTCTGCCGGACATGACCGATCTCTTCACTGTACGACTGGCCGAAGACTGACCACGATCGAACGCAAAGGAACTGGACCGATGAGTAATCCGCACGTGAGGACCATGCGCCGCGCGGGGGTTGCTGCCTTGATGGTGGCGACGCTCGCCTTGTCGATGACTGCTTGCGGCAGTGACGACGGCAAGGAGCCGAAGGCAGCCTCGTCGAAAGCGTCGACGGAACCTTCGACGTCCGACAAGGACACCGGTGGCGGGGAGACCGTTCCGGACACCAGTAACATCCTGCTGACGTCCAAGAACGACGCCGGTATCGATATGGTCATCAACACTGCTACGCGTGACAGCGGCGGATTCCTCACGGTCAGCGGACAGTTCAAGAACTCGTCGGGCAGCGCCTTCACGATTCCCATCACGTGGAACGGCCCAGAGGTGGCAGTCGCGTTGAAGGGGAGGTCTCTGGCCGGCATGACGTTGGTGGATTCCCAGGGGAAGAAGCGGTACTACGTGCTCCGCGACACAGACAACCGTCCTCTGACCACCACTGATTACTTCTCGCGGCTGGAAGCCGGTAAGTCTCTTAGTTTCTTCGCCCAGTTCCCGGCTCCGCCGGACACGACAGCCAAGGTCGATCTCCAGTTCCCTGGCTTCGCCAACGCGCCGATTGAGATCTCTTGATGACCACCGCCACCCACACGATTGAGCGAGCCGGGGTGCGTTTCGCCGTCACGGCCCTCGCGGGAGCACTCGCCTTCGGCGTAGCGGGCGTTCCGGAAGCTGTCGCGGATGACAGCCCCTACCCGTCCGCCACCGCCGAGGCGCCGATCCAGGTCGACCCGAACGACTCCGACCTCAAGCTTCCCGACGGTGCCACGCTGGCGCCCCCCAAGGTCCTCGACATCAAGTCCGTCGTAGAGGACCTGGGAGGCGAGGAGCGCCGCGAGGACACCAACGCGGACATCAAATTCGCGCTCCAGGCAGAAGTCCTGTTCGGCAAGGACAGTGCGAAGCTGAGCTCCGAGGCCAATGGCCGTATCAGCGCGATCGCCGAGGAGATCAAGAAGCAGGACGCCAAGAGGGTCCGCATCTTCGGCTTCACCGACAATCTCGGCTCATCCGCTCACGGTGACGTCCTCTCCAAGGATCGTGCCGAAGCCGTGCACGGTGTGCTGCAGAGGGCGCTGCCCGGCAGCAGCATCACGTTCGAGATCCGTGGCTACGGCGAGGAGTTCCCCATCGCCAGCAACTCCACGGAGGAATCCCGCAAGAAGAACCGCCGGGTCGAGGTCTCCTTCCCCCGCTCGGAGGGCTCGCAGAGCTGAAGTAGGGACAGTGCCCGGCACCCTGACCAGGTCGAGGTGCCGGGCACAGGCCGGCCCTGATCCTCACGCTTCCCATGGTCCCCGCCACCCGACCGGTACACGTGCGCTCGTCACGGCTGGCGTCGACGGGCGCCCCGGCTCCGGACGGACCGAGAAGCGCCGAGCACGGGTGGTCGTTTCCCGAAAGCGGAAAGTCCTCGGCGCCCGTCCGCTTCCCGCATGCATGCCGAGAGAATCCGAAAATCGGAAACACCATGCATTCCAAAACAAGATGGCGGACGTTGTACGTGAGAAAGAAGCATGGGAACGTACCATCCCATATCACGATAACTCCGTAGTCATTCGTATCCACCTACACCGTTTCCATGGTGAGTGAATACAACCGCCCCAGAATCCGCAACCACCCCGAGCGTGATGCTCCGGAAATCGAATTCGGCCCTCACCCGGAAAACTCCAGTTCGCGGCCCGGCAGCAATCCAGCCGGATGATCGAACCACCCGGTCCGCCCAGCTCAACCCGCCCGCTCACAGCACTCGCCGGCCAGTCAGGTGTCACGCACCCCCACCCCGCCGCAGCCCTTTCGCGCCGCGCTGCGAGCAGGCCGCCACCGCCTCCAAAAGAAAAGCCACAGATTCCGGATGTCACCCCCACTGCTGGTGAACAATTGCTAGCCTTGGAGCATGCAGATAGGCGTAAACGTCCCAAACTTTGGTCCCGGCACCAACCCGCAAATCCTTGCGCGTTGGGCAGAAGTCGTGGAGGGTCTCGGCTTCGACCTGTTGATGGTCTCCGATCATGTCGCGGTGACATCGGACGTCGCCAAGCAATATCCCGCTCCCTTCTACGAGCCCTTCACCACGCTCGCCTGGCTGGCCGGAATCACGACCAGGATTCAGCTGGGCACGACGGTTCTCGTCGTGCCGTACCGGCATCCGCTGCTGACCGCTCGAATGGCGGCCAACCTTCAGCAGCTCAGCGGCGGCCGACTCGTTCTCGGTGTCGGCGTCGGCTGGGCCCGCGAGGAGTTCGAGGCGCTCGACGTACCATTCCACCGGCGTGGCGCACTGACCGACGAGCACATCCGCACGATGCGCACCGCATGGGACAACGATGCCGACTACCGCTGCGGCCAGATCCCGATCTGGGTCGGCGGTAACAGCGACATCGGCATGCGCCGGGCGGTACGCCATGGCGCGGCATGGCATCCGCTCCGGTTCACGCTGCCCTGGTTCCGGGAAGCGCTGGACCGGCTGAAGACCATGTCGGCTGAAGCGGAACTGCCCGTACCCGAGCTGGCACCGCGCATCGTCCTCCGGATGACGGAGAAACCGGTCGACGGTCCGGAACGCCGTGCCGGCGAAGGCACCATCGGCCAAATCCTCGACGACATCGAGCAACTGCGCCTTCTCGGGGCAGCCACCGTGCTGCTCGATCCGTACACCGGCGATCCGAACGAGACCCTCCGGCCCGAGGTGGCGTGGCAGGCACTCGCCGCCGTAGCCGCGCACCGGGCAATATCCCACACCGCATAGAGACGGAACTCCAGTGACCTTCGACCAGCACGACCTTCAGCACGACCTCCCCGAGAACGATGCCGAGCACCCCGCCCTCAACGAGGCCGACCTGCGGCATCTGCGCCGTTGCGTGGAGCTGGCGGCCGAGGCGGTGGACGCCGGTGACTGGCCGTTCGGCTCCGTGCTCGTGGCCTCGGACGACAAGATCCTCGCCGAGGAGCGCAACCGCGAGTCCACGACCGGTGACCCGACCGCGCACCCGGAGTTCGAACTGGCGCGGTGGGCCGCGATCCACCTCAGTCCCGAGGAGCGGGCCGCGGCGACCGTGTACACATCGGGCGAGCACTGCCCGATGTGCGCCGCCGCGCACGGATGGGTCGGACTCGGCCGCATCGTGTACGTGAGCTCGTCCGAGCAGGCCCGGGAGTGGAAGGCCGAGTGGGGTGTCCCCGTCACCTCGCCCCTGAGCCCGCTGACCATCCAGGACGTCGTGCCCGGTCTTGAGGTGGTCGGGCCCGTGCCGGAACTGGCCGGCCAAGTGCGGGAGTTGCAGCTTCGGTTCCGCACCGGACTCGACGCGGCCGGCTGATCGCGGCACGCACCCGGGCCTGGCAGCGCTATCGGCTGCCAGGCCCGGGTGCGTAGGGGCGAGCGAGGGATCAGACCATGACCTGGTCGTACTTGGCCATGTGCTCCTGCAGCTCTTCCATGCTGGGGTTGCGGCCGTTGGCCGTGAGGCGCTCCAGACCGCGGAAGTAGTCCTCGCGGTGGAAGACCGGCATGAACATGATCAGGAGGATCGCGTTCTCCTGGCCGTGGTTGGTGAAGCCGTGCGGCGCGCCCTTGGGGACGTAGGCGAAGGCACCCGGCTCACCCACCACCTTCTCGTCACCGATGGTGAACTCGATCTCGCCCTTGACCACGTAGAACATCTCCGTGGACTTGTCGTGCACGTGCGGGCTGGCACCGTTCGCCTCGGGGGCCATGTGGTGCTCGTAGAAGCCGAACTCGCCGTCGGACTGCTCGTGCGTGAGCTTGATGAACGTCTTCTTCGTGTCGCGGATCCTGACGGACTCGCCCTCGCCCGCCGGCACGTACAGAGGCAGAGACATGTGTTTCTCCTTATGTGGTTACGAATGGCTGACCCGCTGAGCGGGCCGGGATGTACGGGGTCTCACGTGGCCTTGACGAGGCTCGGTTCGTCGGTCCGGCTGTCCACCTGGGCCTGTGCCCACCGGCCGATCGCCGGGGCGGCGATGCCACTGGCGGCGAACAGCGCGGCCAGCACGATCCAGCCGGTGGCGCCGACCGTGACGACCAGGCTGATCAGGAGCGGTGCCGCGATCTGCTGGATGGCCACGCCGAGCCAGAAGACCGAGAGGTAGACGCCCTCCTGGCCTGGGACAGCGAGCAGATACGATCCGCCCCAGCCGCCGGCTGCCTGCCACAGCTCACCGCCGGTCAGCGCGACCATCGCCAGCAGCAGCATGCCGATGGCCAGGACGACCGGCAGGTTCGGTGTCGCGGTCAGCAGCAGGCAGCAGATGGTGAGTGAGGCGCCGGCCCACAGCAGGGCCCGTGCCGAGCCGGCGATGGTCTCGGTTCCCCGGCTCGCCCGCATCTGCAGGGCGACGGCGAGCACGGTGTTGACCGCCATCAGCGGGGCGATCACCGTGGGCGAGACCTTCGTCTGTCCGACGATCCACAGCGGGATGCCGATGCTGAGCAGCGTCATGTGCATCGTCAGCACCGCGTTGATCCCGGTGAACGCCAGGAACGGTCCGTCCTTCAGCACCTTGGCGGAGAACCGTCGGCGCAGGCTCTTCGCAGGCGCGTTGAGCAGCGGCAGCCGGGAGGCCAGCGCCGCGGACACGGCGAACGCGGCGGCGTTGACCAGCAGGATCGCGGCGTACCCCGGGCGCGTGTCGATCATCAGTCCGATACCGCCGAGCAGGGCGCCGACGGTGAAGCCGACGTTGCGGATCGCCCGCAGAAGCGCGATCACCCTGACCCGCTCCTCGGTCGGCACCGCCTGGCCGACGAGGGCCTGCTCCATCGGCGATGCCGCCTTGTCGGCGACGCCGAGCAGCAGCACCACCGCGAGGAACTGCCACAGGTTCTGGACGAACGGGTAGACCAGGAAGCACGCGCCGCGCCACAGGTTCACCCCGACCAGGACCTTCTTCGGGCCGATCCGGTCGGCCAGGTGCCCGATCGGGAGCGCCGTGGCCAGGGAGACGACGGCGGACAGGGTGAGTCCGAGGCCGAGGTTGCCCGCCGTCAGACCGACCGACCGGGTGACGAAGGGAACCGAGACGGCCAGGAAGGCGCCGGTGCCCACCGCGTTGATGATCGCCATCACGGCCAGCCGGGTTCCGACCGAGCCGCCGGGCATGGACCCGCGCAGACCTCTGACGCGTTGCAGAAGACCGGACATGTGTGACCTCAACTCGTCGTGATGCGGATGGCGGCGTCCGCGTCCAGGACGAGCTGCCGCGTGGCGGCGGCGTCCCGTCCGGTCGCGATGACGTGTCCGGCGCGGTCCCAGGAGGACGCCCACGGCCGGACTTCCTGGCCGGCCTCGACGTCCACCTCGACGTCCCGGACGCCGGGCAGCGCCTTCGCCGTGTCGACCCCGGTCACCGCGGTCACGGTGCCCGGCTCGGCGGCCAGGAACCGGATCGCCGAGGTCCGCTCCGCGGAGCGCGGCAGCGTGACCGGCCGGCCGGCCAGCAGGTCGATCAGCGTCACCCTGATCCGGGTGTCGTAGGCCAGGTCGATCAGGTCGATCAGGTAGTCACCGGGGCAGCGGCCGGCGCATTCGACCAGCGTCGGACCGTCCTCGGTGAGAATCCACTCGGCGTGCAGGATGCCGGTCTGGAAGCCGACAGCGGCGACCAGCGCCCGGGACGCCTCCTCCAGTGCGGCCTGCGGCCCGGCGTCGAGCGGAGCGGGCAGCAGGTGCCCGAGCTCGACCGGGTAGGGCCCCTCGATCACCGTCTTCTGGGTGATGTTCTCGAAGATGATCTCGCCCTGCCGTACGAGCGCCTCGACGCTGAACTCGGGTCCCCGCAGGCGCTCCTCGGCCAGGAACCGCCACGTCAGCTCGCGGTCGGGCACCTGCTCGTACTCGGCGGCCGTCGAGGTCCGCTCCCACGCCTGCGCCGCGGTGGCCGCGTCGACCGAGTCCAGCAGCTGGACCCCGACGCTCGCCTGCCGGTTCGCGGGCTTGACCACCACCGGACCGTCGCCGGCGAAGTCGAGGATGTCCTCGGGCCCGAACACCTCCCGCCAGCGCGGGTTGCGCACGCCTCCGGCGCCGGCGACCTCGCGCAGCCGTGCCTTGTCCCGCAGCGCTTGCGCGGCCGCTTCGGTCGCACCCGGCAGTCCGAGCTTCTCGGCCAGAGCGGCCGCCGCCGGAACCGCGTACTCCAGGCCCGGTACGACGGCGGCGACCGGCCGTACCGCCGACAGTTCGACCCCCAGGGAGAGGAGCTCGGTCGACTGCTGGTAGCTCGCCGGGATGATCCGGTCGAGGCAGTCGAAGCGCGCGGCCGCGTCCCCCAGCTCCCGCTTGCGGATGATGTCGGGTTCCTCGATCACCACGACGGATCCGCTGGGGACCCGCCCCTCGATCGCGCGCAGGTAGGCCGCGTTGTAGCCGACGAACAACACCTGTGCGTCCATGTCGTGGCCGGTCACGAGGACCTCCTGGTTGATGGTGCGGACCACTGCATGGTCACTGCCTTCCGTGGTGCGGGTGGTGGGGGGAGCTCGCGGCCTGTGACGCTCATACGGGTGTGCCGACCGGTTCGGTCAGGCCCAGTGACCGTACGGGCACTCCGTCGATGACGACCTCGATGGCGGCGACCACTTCCTCGTAACGGGCCAGCGCCTCCTCGGGGGAGGCGCCGGAGACGATGACGTGTCCGTGCCGGCTCTTGGAGTCGCGGACCTCCGACGCGGTGTCCCCGGGACGCAGCCGGATCTTCAGTTCGTCGACGTACCCGGGCAGGGCGGCTGCTTCCAGGCCCCGGATCTCGTCGACGCGACCGGGCGGGAAGGTGAAGAACCGCACGGTCGCCGATGCCGTCGGCGCGGGCAGTGCGGCCGGGGTGCCCGCCATGCCGGCGAAGATCGCCTGTTCGATGTCGAGCCCGGTGGCCAGCTGGACGAGCCGCGGTATCCGGTCGCCGCCGAGCCTGGCCTGCGACTCGACGACGCGCGGGCCGAGCCGCGTCCAGATGATCTCGGTGTGCGCGGGGCCGAACCGGTATCCGCAGGCGGTGAGCAGATCCGTGGTCAGCTCCTCGATGGCCTGCGCGCGGTCGCGGGGCAGGGGAGCGGGGTGGACGTGCCCGACCTCCACGAACAGCGGCGGCGGACCCAGCAGCTTCTCGGTGATCCCGACGACCTGGTGCCGGCCGTCCACGCTCAGCGTCTCCACGCTGTACTCGGGACCGACCAGGTACTCCTCGACCAGGAACGGGCCGTCGTAGCCGTACTGGTCGACCAGCGCGGTCCAGACCGCCTGGTCCTCCGGCTCCCGCCACAGGAACACGCCCCGGCTGCCCGCCAGTGCGGACGGCTTGACCACGGCCGGGTAGCCGATCCGCCGGACCGCGGCCGGCACCTCGTCCCGGGTCTGCGCCGCCTCGAAGGAGACCGGAGACAGTCCGCGCTCCGCCAGCAGGCCCCGCATGGCGTGCTTGTCGGCGAGGAACCGGATCGCGGCGGACGGATTGAGCTCGGCGTTCAGCTCCTCGGCCGCCTCGTAGGCGGTGACCATCGACTCTTCCTGGCCTATGTGGTAGACCACCGAGGCGTTGTGCTCACGCGCCACGTCACGGATGGTGCGGCGCAGCAGCTCCTTGTCCTGGAAGTCGGCCAGGACGAACACGTCCGCCAGTTCTCGTACGTCGTCGAGGTAGGCCGGGGACTCCAGCCGGGCGTCCCAGATCGCCCCGACCCAGAACCCCTGCGCCTGTGCCTTCTGGACGAACTGCCGGTACGGCATCACCATCAGCAGGCGGGGCCGCTCGTCGGCGTGGCCGGTGGCGGTCACCGCGCACCGCCACTGCCGGCCGTGGAGCCGGCCGGAACCGGCGCGGCCTCGCGGCCCAGCAGACTCAGGTAGCGCTCACCGGTGTCGGGCAGCAGGGTCACGACGCGCTTGCCCCGGTACTCCGGACGCGCGGCCACGACACCGGCCGCGTGCACGACCGCACCGGCCGAGACACCGACCATGAGCCCGGCGCGCAGCGCGAGCCGCCTGGTGGTGTGCAGCGCGTCGGCGTCGGAGACCGGGATCACCTCGTCGATGAGCGCCTGGTCGGTGGTCGGCGCGATGAAACCGCCGTTGAACCCCGGAATGCAGTGCGCACCGGGTTCCCCGCCGGAGAGCAGCGGCGACCCTGCCGGTTCCACCGCCACGAGCCGGACCGAGGGGTGCCGCTCGCGGAGGAACCGGCCCGCGCCGCTGAGCGTGCCGCCGGTACCGACCCCGCAGACGAACACGTCGATCTGCCCCTCGGCGTCGGCCCAGATCTCCGGGCCGGTCGTCTCGTAGTGTGCCCGCGTGTTGTCCGCGTTGTCGTGCTGACGGCAGAACCACGACCCGGGAGTCCTCAGGTGGATCTCCTCGGCCTTGTCCACCGCCGCCTGGTATCCGCCCGCATGCGGGGTGTGGACCACCTCCGCGCCGAGCGACCGCAGGATGGTCATCCGCTCCGGGGTCGCGTTGTCCGGCAGGACGATGACGCAGCGGTAACCGCGGGCCGCCGCCAGCGCGGCCAGCGAGATCCCGGTGTTGCCCGACGTCGCCTCGATCACGACACCGCTGCCGGGGGTGAGCAGGCCGTTCTCCTCGGCGCCGCGCAGCATCGAGAGCGCGGCCCGGTCCTTGCTGCTGGACCACGGGTTGAACTGCTCCAGCTTCGCCAGAACCGTGGCGTCGCCCGGCGCGCCGTCCACGATGCGGTCCATCGGCAGGCGCATCAGCGGCGTGGAGCCGATCAGCTCGGCGAGCGAGTCCGCCACCGGGCGCCGGCCGACCGGCTCGGTCCGGATGTTGATCTCGTTCGCGGCGGCCTCCGCGGTCCGCTCCGCGAGCTGGGCGGTCTCGGCCACCACGAGCACGTGACCGGCCCGGTCGCCGTTGCGGCGCAGCTCCCGCAGTACGTCGCCCGGCTTCGGCTTGAGGGTGACCTCCAGTACGCCGGGCAGCGCGGCAGCCCGCTCCTGGCCGCTGATGGACACCACCCGGCCGGGCGGCGCGGTCAGGTAGCGGATCGCGGCACCGCCGACCGGCTGCGCGGGCAGCACGTCGGCGGGCAGCGGCCGGCCGAGGTACTGGCGGGTCACCAGCTCCAGGGAGCGGATGCCGAGAGCTCGGTCCACCAGGTAGGTGATCTTGCCGCCGGCCGGCCTCGGGTTGATCTCGATGAGCTTGGGGCCGGACGCGGTCACCTTGATCTCGACGTGGGCCATGCCCAGGTCGAACCCGACCGCACGCAGGGCGTCCACGGCGAGGTCGCCGCAGGCGCGTACCACCGGCCCTGGCAGGCTGGAGGGGAAGCTGTGGCCCAGTTCCACGAAGTAGCCCTGGCCGCCGACCGACTTGTCGGTAACCCCGAACACCTCGTAGCGGTCGCCGTCGGCCAGCACCTCCACGCTGACCTCGGGACCGCTCAGGTACTCCTCGACCATCAGCTCGTGGTAGCGGCTCTGCCCGCGGGTGTTCTCCACCCTGGACTGGATCAGCGTGACGTGCTCGGCGGCCTGCGCCGGAGACTCCACCAGCCGGACGTCGGCACTGCTGGTCTCGTCGGCCGGCTTCACGACACAGGGCAGGCCGATCTCCGCGGCGGCCGCCGCCGCCCCGGCCGGGGTCTGCACCGTGCGGAACGCCGGCATGGGCACCCCGACCTCGGCGCAGCGCCGGCGCATCAGCGCCTTGTTGCGTGCCACCGCGACCCCCTTGACGCTGACCGTGGGGAGTCCGAGGAGCACCGCCACCTCGGCGGCGACGACCACGTCGTACTCGGCCAGGGTCAGGAAGGCGTCGAAGGGGTGCTCGGCCCCGGCCGCGTGCACGTGCGGCAGGAGCTCGTCGAGGATGTTCGTCTCGCACAGCACGATCTCGTCGACGTACTTCTCGAAGTACGCCGGACCGCCGGGCACTTCCAGGTACCGCTCCAGATCGCGGGTGAAGAAGGTGACACGGCAGTCGAGTTCCTTGATGATCTGCAGACCTTCGAACCCGGAACCGGAGAGGTTGCTCTCCAGGACACCGACATGGGTCATTTTTGCCTCCGCTGGCATGCCGACACGTGGGCCGGGCTGAGATACGACAGACGCTGGTACGACAGGGCTGTACAGGCGGGTGCTCACCAGCACCCGGAGGTGGCCAGGGCCCGCAACAACTGGGCCGACTCCTCGCGGTCCTCGGCCGACAGCTGCGGTACGACGTCGGCCGCACGCGCCATCACCCGGGCGCCGGGCGGCACGTCGGTGAGCACGAGCGAACCGGCACCGACCAGCGCGTCGTCGCCGATGGTGACCGGACCGAGCACGATGGCGCTGGTACCGATCACCACCCGGTTGCCGACGACCGGGTGCCGGCGGGCGCCGGTCTCGCGCCGGTCGTCCCGCCACCAGCCGACCGCGCCGAGCGTGACCTGGTGGAAGATCGTGACGTCGTCGCCGACCTCCGCGGTCTCGCCGATCACGACCGCGGCCCCGTGGTCGATGAACACCCGCCGGCCCAGCCGGGCGCCCGGGTGGATCTCGATGCCGCCGGTCACGGCGCGCGCCAGGTAGGCCAGCGTCCGCGCGCTCTGACGGTGTCCCCGGTTCTGCAGGACGTGCGCCAGCCGGTGGGTCCACAACGCGGGCAGTGCGGGATGCAGCAGTGCCTCCGCGCGCGTGCGGATCGACGGGTCTCGCGCGACGATCATGGCGAGGTCTTCCTTCGCCCTGGCGATCGTCCTACGCATGCGGTCCTCCGTATGTCATGGCCTGGTCCCGGTGGACCCGTCCCGTCGGATTCGGTGCCGGGCTCAGTAGTTCGGGACCTTGACCAGCTGGGCGGTGCCTTCGACGATCTCCGGGATGTACACCCGTTCGTTCCAGGCGTCCTGGGCCACCGGTTCCAGAGCGATGGACACGTCACCCTCGTCCACCGAGAAGGCGGTCCGGACCGCGCTGGTGATCGCGGCGACCAGGGTCGAGATCTTGTGGGCGTCGATGTCGCTCGGGAAGTGCTTGATGTTGACGTGTGGCACTGCGATGACCTTCCTGAGGAGCCGTGCGCTGCGGATGGCGGCGACGAGTTCGTCCATGCCGGCCGCGCGCAGCAGGCCGTAGTGGTCGGCCTCCAGTTGGACGACCGTGGGGGGTGCGTTCGAGAGCAGGGAACCGGAGTCGATGAAGGAGGGCTGGTCCCCCTGGCCCTGAACACCGTGACCGGCGCCGCGACACGGCGTTCGGCGAGCTCGTGGGGGGCGTACTCGAACAGGAACGTCTGCCACACCACACCGACGATCCTGCGGACCAGCGCGCGGTCCAGGTGCTCGAACCGGCCGCAGACGAAGTCGACGAACGTGTCCTGGTCGTGCGTGGCCGTCAGGCACTCGTCCACCGCCACCTTCTCCAGGTTTCCGGCGAACACCGAGTACAGGATCGATACGAAGGTGGGGTCGGCGAAACTGGCCGCCACCCCGCCGAGCGGCTCCTCGCGGGCCTCCACCGGCGGTTTGCCCGGCGCGATGAGGACCACCTCCTCGACCCTTTCGCCGGCGCGCTCCAGCTGGCAGGCCACCTCGAACGCGGCCCGGGCCCCGAAGGAGTACCCCCACAGCACGTACGGGCCGGACGGCTGGACCTGCCGGACGAGCTCGATGTCCCGGGCGACCATCTCCTCGAACGTCGGGTACGGGAGCTCGCCCTCGTTGATGCCGTACGCCTGGACCCCGAAGAACGGCCGCTCCAGCTGCAGGCTGCCGGCCAGCAGCCGCAGGCTCATCGGGTAGCCGCCCAGCCCCGGCCAGCAGAAGACCGGCCGGGGGTTGTCGCCGCCGCGCAGCCGCACGAGCCTGGACAGCGTGGTCGCGGGCTCGCGGTCCACTCGTCTGGCCAGCTCGGCGATGGTCGGCGAGTCGAACAGCACCTGGAGCGGCAGGGAGCTGCCCAGCTCCCGGTTGATCCGGCTGACCAGGTTGACCGCCGTCAGCGAATGGCCCCCGGCGGCGAAGAAGTTGTCCCGGATGGAGACCCTCGGCTGCCGCAGCACCTTCCGCCACAGTGCGGCGATCGCCTCCTCGGTGGGCGTGCGCGGCGGGACGACCGGCGCTTCGGTGTCGTCCACGGTGGCCTTGTCCAGGACGCGCAGCGCCTGGTGGTCGATCTTGCCGTTGGGGGTGAGGGGGAAGGAGTCCAGCACGGTGACCCGGTTGGGGACCATGTACGGGGGCAGGGTCGCGGCGAGATCGTCCTTGATGATCTCGGCAGGACCGCGCATGTGGACGGAGTCCTCCTTCATGCCCTCGCTGAGCCGCTGCTCCGTACTGATACGGCCGCCGACGGCGAAGTAGGAGGCCACCTCGGAACCGAGGCCGGTGATGTCCCTGATGCGCCGGGCCGATGGCAGGTCGTTGCCGGTCTCCGAGCTGTAGCCGGAGGACATCAGCCCCAGACCGATCGCGTTCATCTGGAGGCGCTGGAGCTCCCGGCCGAGGTCGACGTAGCGCCGCCACGGTTCGGGGGAACCGCCGATCAGGCTGATCCCGAAGCTCGAGCGCTCGTAGACCTCCTGGTTGATGGCGATGACGTGCTGCTTGCGCACCAGGTCGTCGGAGATCCGCACCAGCTCGGCGTCCGCGTAGCGGTACTGGCCGCCGGGCAGACCGGCGATCCGGCCGGGATGGGCCTGTACGTACAGCTCGACCGGGGCGGGCGGGGCCGGGGCGGCGGACGTCTCCACCTCGTACGTGGCCAGGTAGTAGTCCTCGTCCGGGCACCGCAGGACGTCCTTGACCGCCGGCTCCCCCTCGCGGGCGCTCATCCGCAGGCCGTACTCGGGCAGCACCCTGTCGAAGAGGCCGACCATGTGCCCGGCCTCGAACTGGAGGACTTCCTGGATGTTGTTGCGGTAGACCGGCTCGATGGCCGACCGGCGCCCGATGAAGTGGACCCGCAGCCGCGGCGCCCCGGCGGGGGCGGGACTCACCAGGACGAGCTGGTGGTTGACGGGGTGGTGGTAGTAGTAGCCGGGTTCGATGCCCGCGATGCCGGACAGCTCCAGGTACAACTGGGCGCCGTACAGCGAGCCGGGGGAGGCGTACCCGTACTTGGGCAGCAGCCGTTCGTCCCCGGGGAACTGGCCGAAGTACCGCAGCAGGGTCCCGAGTTCGAGCCGGGTCAGGGTGTCCGGGGTCCGGGGTGCGGCCCCGTGCTCCGCCGGAGGGGTGAGCAGGCTCAGGATGTCGTCCCTGGTGACCTCGCCGCCCTCGAAGAACCGGTACGTCTTCCGGGCGAACACCGTGCGCCGCTGCTGGGCCGAGGGTGAGCGTCCTGGCAGGTCGACGACCGGCAGCCCGGGCTCCTGGCGCACCCCCAGGCCGGCCAGCTGCGCCTGCAGTTGCAGCTTGCTCCGCTTCGACTGGTGGTGGGCGCCGTGGTTGCCCTGGTCCATCAGCGCGGCCTGGCTGGGGTCCAGCTCGATGAACGAGATGAGGTTGGCACCGAGTCTCGGGTCGTCCCGGACCAGGACGGCGGCGCGCTTGACCCAGTCGCGCGCCTCGATGGCCACCTTGATCTCGTCCAGCTCGACCCGGAAGCCGCGCAGCTTGACCTGGCTGTCGGTGCGTCCGAGGAACTGCACGGTGCCGTCGTCGTTCCACCGTGCCAGGTCGCCGGTCCGGTAGAGGCGGGCGGAGCGGGGATCGGTGGAGAAGGGGTTGGGGATGAACCGTTCGGCGGTCAGCTCGGGGCGGTTCAGGTACCCGCGGGCCAGCTGGCGTCCCGCGACGTGGAGCTCCCCCGATTCACCGTGGGCGACAGGCCGCCGGGCGGTGTCGAGAATGTGGAAGCTCATGCCCCGCACCGGCCGGCCGATGCAGAGGTGGTCGGGGCCGTGCTGGACGGTGGCACGGTCGACGGTGTGGGCCGACGCGTTGATCGTGCACTCGCTCGGGCCGTACAGGTTGACCAGTTCGCAGTCGGGCAGTGCGTCCAGCAGCTCGATCGCCAGGGACTTGGTGAGGGCCTCGCCGCCGCTGAAGAGCTGGGTGACCGAGGCGCAGTGGGAGAGCCGTCCGGTGTCGACGAGCGCCTGCAACAGGGTCGGCACACCCTGGAGGGTGGTGACCCCGTTCGCCACGATCAGGTCTATGAGCCCGTCCGGGTCGCCGTAGACCCCCGCCTCGCTCATCACCACGCTGCTGCCGCAGGCCGGGGCGAGGATCTCCCACTGGGCCGCGTCGAAACTCAGCGGCGTCTTCTGGAGCACCGTCCTGCGGTCGTCCAGCGTCTGCTCGGCGGCCAGCCACCGCATCTGGCTGACGATGCTGCGGTGCTCGATACCTATGCCCTTCGGGTTGCCCGTGCTCCCGGAGGTGTAGATGACGTAGGCGAGGTCGTCGCCCTGTACGTGCCGGCGGGCCGAGGCGCCGGTGGCCTGCGGAGCCGCCCGCTCGACTCCCAGGTGCGCCCGTGCCTGCGCGAGTGTGACGATTCTCGTCTCCGGCGGCGCCATCGCGGTCAGCCGGGGGACCAGCGACTCGTCCGTCAGGATGATCCTGGCCTGTGAGTCCGCCACCATGTAGCGCACGCGCTCGTCCGGGTACTCCGGCGACAGCGGCAGGTAGGCGGAGCCCGCGTGGAGCACACCCCACACGCTCACCATCAGATCGACGGACGGCTCCATGAATATGCCGACCGGCTCGTCCACGGCCGCACCGAGCCGGCGCAGATGGTCGGCTATGTTCTCGCTGCCCTCGCCGAGTTGCCGGAAGGTCAGCCGTTCCGTTCCGCAGGAGACGGCGATCCGGTGCGGCTGATCCCGCGTAATCGAGCGCAGCATGTCCGGCAGGCAGAGATCATCGGGCACCGTTTTCGACATCATCCCTCAAGTTCATCTTCTTCGAGTTTCGCGAGTAAGAGAGAATCGCTGAATTAGCCGACACCAAGGACAGTGACCTGTTGCCGTGTCACACACGCTGGAGGCTGTTGCAGGACCGGTGATCCTGAACGGTCGAGTGATGTCACGCCGCCGAAGAACGCATGGCTCGTGGGCTTCGGATTCTCAGGCTCTCCGGGTCCGGGCTGACACAGGAAAAAGCGCGCCCGGAAACCGGATGTCCGCATACCCCGCGCATCGCTTCGCAGGTCGTCCGGGCGAGTGGTCACCGCCCGTGGAACACAGCGCAGGGGTGCGGGCGTCCGCGTTCCCCGGCATGGCCGGCACGAGCCGGCGTGGATGGTACGAGTGAATCCGTCGACCGCAGCCCCCCGCGGTCGCCCCCCCGCCGCGAGGAGCCGCTGGAGCGAACGCCGCTCCAGCCGGTTCCTCGCGGCCGGTTCACCTGCTTAGGGCCAGGTGGTGTTGAGCGGACCCGTAAACGTCTCGACACCGCCGGCGTGGACCGGCGCGTCGGCCTGCCCCCCGACAGTGTCCAGCCGCCGGCGGCGATCACAGCGGCTGCGGCAACAGTGAAGACAGCGGTGCGGATCGAGCGCCCGGTGCCATCGGTTGCGAATGTACGGATCACAACTCCCCCTCTTGGTCAGGTCCGTACCCCCGGTGGGGGTGCGGCAGATGGAGCAAATCAGCCTTGTCAAACTTTGGCAAGTATTTTCTCAGGAAATCGACAACGCGGTTGAGGAACTTGTCGGGAGGGCGCCCACGTGGGCGCCTCTGCAGGTTGAACCGGTTTCGACGGGCCCTCTAGGCCCTCCGGCAGCCAGGCTGTAACCTCTGAAACCAGCCGAAAAAGTGACAAGGACATGTAACGAATTGTTGTCAAGAATTTGACTGGAGCTAAGGTGGTATCCCCCGGAGGTCGCCCGGCTCCCGGCCCGTGACAACTGCGCCTGTACAGCGTCGTGCAGAAGCAACGCCAGCGGCAGGCACCATCCACCAGAGAGGGATGAGGTAGCCCTGTGCCACAGCAGAACTTCACGCCCGGACGCCAAGCGGAAACAGGCGCCGGGCCGCAGCCGTCCACCATCGCCGAGCGCTGGCGCCAACCGGCCTTCGGCCAGCGGCTGAAGCGCCTGCGCATGCAGCGCGAGATGCCGCAGAGCTCCCTCGTGGGCGACGGCATGTCCACGAGCTACCTGTCGCGGCTCGAACGGGGCGAGCGCCCCGCCACTGCGCGTGCCGCCGCCTACCTCGCCGACCGTCTCGGGGTGCCGCTTGAAGCGTTCGACGAGGCCCGCGAGACCTCGGCCCTGCGCACCCTTGCCCGGCTCCTCTCCCTCGCCGCCGCGGCCGGACCCGACCTGGCCGGACTGCGGGACCCGCTGTTCGAGGCGGTGGAGGCCGCCGGTGACCAGGCCCCGGAGCTGCGCTGGCAGGCGCTGTGGTTCCTGGCCGAACACTCGGCCGTGCACGGCCGGCACACCGAGGAGTCACACACGCTCGAAGCCCTGCTGGCGGTCAGTGACGAACTGCGGGAACCCGAACTGCAGGTCCGCGCCCTCACCAGGAAGGCCCGCTGCCACCGCGAGCTGGGCGACCCCCAGCAGACCCTGCGGTGTGCCACGGACGCGCTGGCGATCGCCTACGAACACGGCTTCGACGCGCAGGACGTCGTTCCCGTGCTGCTGGTCCTCGTCTCCGCCGAGGCCGAGACGGGTCATCTGCCGGCCGCGACCATCCACGCCGCGCAGCTCATCGAGCTTTCGGTCAAGGTGTCGAACTCCCTCCGCGCCATGGCCCTGTGGACCAGTGCCACGGTGCAGAGCTGGCAGGGCGACCGGCAGGCGGCCCTGAGCATGGCGGAGGAGGCGCTGCGGCTCGTCCCCAGCCACGACAACCTGATGCTGTGGATGCGGCTGAGACTCGCGGCGGCCGCGCTGTACCTGCGCCTCGCCGATCCGCGTACGGAGGCGGCCGAGGAGCTGCTGCGGGAGGCCGCCCCGGCGGTGGAACTGATCGGCACCGAACTCCACCACCAGGAGCTCACCGCGCTCGAAGCCCACCTGGCGTACGCCAAGGGGGATCTCGACAGGGCGGCGGCGCTGGCTATGCGCCTCGCGGACACGGACCTGCGGCTGGCCTCCCACGACCGGTCGCGGTTCGAGATCCTGCGCAGCCAGATCCTCATCGCGCGGGGCGATCTGACCCAGGGGATCGCCGGGCTGCGGAGGGAGGCCCAGCGCGCCCATGACACCCACAACCTCGATCTGGCCGCCGACATCTGGCGCCTGGTCGCGGAGACCCTGACCCCCCACGGCGACGCGGGCGCGGCGCGAGCCGGGTGAGGCGGCTGCCCGGTGCGTACCTGTCCGGACGCGGAGACCGGTCGACGGTGCCTAGAACTTGCTGATCTCCCAGAAGCGGAAGACCGTCGAGGCGTCCAGGGTCCACTGCAGACCCGAGACGTTCTCGTACGCCACCGCGTACTGCTTGCCCTGCCACAGCGGCAGGATCGGCAGGTCCTGGGCCACGAGGTCCTGGAGTTCGTCGAAGGCGCGCTCGGTGGCGGCGCGTTCGGCCAGGGCGGTGGTGCCGGGGATGATCCGGCCGGTGATGTCGTCGTTCACATAACCGTTCTGCAGGACGTTGCCCGTGCCGAAGAACGGCTGGGTGAAGTTGTCCGGGTCGGGGTAGTCCGGGACCCAGCCCTTCACGTACACGCCGAGTTCACCGGCCGCGACCCGCTTCTCGTACTCCGCGAAGGGCAGCGAGGTGACCTTCGCCTCGAACAGTCCGCTCGCGTTGAGCTGCTCGGCGATCGCACGGAAGGCGGGGTCGGTGGAGGGGCCGTAACGGCTCGGCGTGGACCAGAGCGTGAGCTTCACCTTGTCGGTGATGTGCGCGGCACGGAGCACCTGCTCGGCCTTGTCCGGCTGCGGGGTCCCGCCGTACAGGTCGAAGAACGCGGTGTTGTGGGCCGTGATGCCGGCCGGGATGATCGAGTACAGCGGGGTCGCCGTGGAGTGGTAGACGTCGTTGACGAGGGCGTCGCGGTCCACCAGGTAGGCGATGGCCTGGCGCACGGGGAGCTTTCCGGCCACCGGGTCCTTCATGTTGAAGACCAGGTGCTGCACCTCCGCGCTGCTTCCCTCGACGACCTCGATGCCCTTGTCGGCCGCGGCGGTGGAATCCTCCAGCTCGGCGATGTCCGACGCGGCCAGACCGCGGTAGGCGACGTCGACGTCACCGTCGCGCAGCGCGGACGCCAGCTTCTTCTGGTTCCCCTGGAAGAAGACCAGGGTGACGCCCGAGTTCCGCACGTCCGCCGTGCCCCGGTAGCCGGAGTTGACCGAGAAGACGGCCTTCGACGTGTCGAAGGACTTCAGTTCGTACGGCCCCGACCCGATGGCCTGGCCGTCCGTGCGCAGGCGGTCCGCCGGGTACGTGCGGTGGTCCACGATGGAGCCGGCGCCCGAGGCGATCTTGCTGGGGAAGGTGGCGTCGGGAACCGTGAGCTCGAAGACGACCGTCCGCTCGTCCGGCGTGGTGATCTCCGAGATGGTGGAGAGCAGCGGCGCGGGGCCGGCGGGGTCGTTGATCCTGATAGCCCGGTCGAAGGAGTACTTCACGTCCTTCGAGGTGAGGCTGGAGCCGTTGCTGAAGGTCAGGCCGTCACGGAGCGTGCACCGGTAGGTCTTGTTCCCGTTCTCGAACTCGCAGGACTCCGCCGCCTCCGGCTGCGGTGCCGAGCTGCCCCGGGGGAAGCTGATCAGGGACTGGAAGACGTTGTTGAACAGCAGCCAGGAGCCCGGGTCGTAGCCCGAGGCCGGATCCGGCGGCAGGACGTCACCCGAGCCCGGGTCCCGGGTCAGGACGTCGTCCGACATGCCCACCACGATGGAGGCGTCGGACTCGGCGGCGTTCCCCCCGTTTTCGAGGCCGCAACCGCTCAGGAGAGCCACCGCGAGCCCGGCCCCCAGGAGCGCGCTCGTCCACCGCTTGCGTACGTTCACAGAACTGCCTCGTGCTTTCGATCGGCCGATGCGAGGGACTCCCGCACGGCCGCAGCTTCCCTCCGGACGCGGGGAAGGTCTCGCGAATCCGGACAGAGGGGAGACAGGAATCCATCCGCTGCATCATAAGGACGGGGCGGCGGCCTCTCCGGGGTGCCCCCCGGGAACGACGGTTCCCGGGCTGTGGGCGGGGCGGCGCCCCCCCAGGTCAGGGGCACGGGGCGGCGGGGTCCTGAGCGGGCACCGTGCTGGGGATCACGAGGAGCCCCTGTGGTCATAATCGGCCGCATGCCCGACAACCAGCCCCGCACCCGGACACCGGGCTCGGCGGCGCCCCCGTCCCGCCGCCGCGCGCTCCGGCACCGCGCCGCGACGGCGCTGACCGCCGCCGCCCCCGCGCTGGCCGGGTACGCGGCCGTGCGGGCCATCGGGCTCCTCGTCCTCCAGGGATGGGCCTCGCTCGCGGAGAAGGACGCCCTGCACCGGCTCAGCGGGCGCTGGGACTCCGTCTGGTACCAGGGGATCGCCGAGAACGGCTACGGCCGCTCCGTCCCGCTCCCTGACGGCAGCGTCCACTCCGACCTGGCCTTCTTCCCCCTCCTGCCCGCACTGGAACGCGGCGTCGCCGATGTGACCCCCCTCGCCGTGCCCGGCGCGGGACTGCTGGTGGCCTGGCTCGCCGGGCTGCTCGCGGCCTGGGGGATCTTCGCCGTGGGCGCACGGCTGCACGGCCCCCGGACGGGCGTGGTGCTGGCGTGCCTGTGGGGGCCTGCCCCACGGCGTTCGTACAGTCGATGGCGTACACCGAGACCCTGTTCACGGCCCTGGCGGCCTGGACCCTGTACGCGGTGCTCACCGGGCGCTGGATCGCGGCGGGCGTCCTGTGCGTACCGGCGGGGCTGACGCGCCCCTCGGCCGCCGCGCTCGTCGCCGCCCTGGCGGTCACGGCGGCGGCCACGCTCGTGAAGGAGTACCGGACGGGCGACCGCGAAGGCGTCCTGCGCCGGCACAGACGGATGCTGCTGGGGGTCGTCATCGCGCCGCTGGGCTTCCTGGCGTACGTGGTGTTCGTCGCCGTACGCCAGGGCAGCCCTTTCGCGTACTTCGAGGTCCAGGCGGAGTGGGGCAACAGCATCGACGGGGGCCGGGCCCTGGCCTCGTTCGTCCTGGGACTGCCCGCGCCCGCCGCACTCGGGCTGTGCGCGGCGCTGGGACTGCTGGGGTGGCTGGTGTCCCTGTGTGTACGGCAGCGCCAGCCGCTCCCGGTCCTGGTCTACACCCTCGCGATCGTCGCCGTCTCGCTGATCGGCTCCGGCTACTTCGGGTCCAGGCCGCGCCTGATGATGCCCGCCTTCCCGTTGCTCCTGCCGGCCTCCGCGGCCCTGCTGCGACTGCGGACGACGGCCCGCACCGCCGCGGTCGTCGCCGCGCTCGCCCTCGCGTCGGGCGCGTACGGCGCGTGGACCCTGCTCGGCTCGGGTCCGCCGTGAGCGCGGCGCCCGAGCGGCCGGCCCGCTAGCGTGCGCTCGTCCGGGCCACTATCCGTACGCGGGTGCCCGGCCGCATCCCCCACGCGGCCATCGCCCCGGCCTCGGCCTCCACGACGTGACGGGCGCGTAGCCGGGGCAGACCGAGACGGCCGGGCCTCATCGTGCGGACCGCGAGGACGGTGTGGTGCCGGTCGAGATAGGCGACATCGATGGGGAAGCGCATCCGGAACGTGTGCACGCTCGCGCACGGGGTGATCAGCAGGGCACCCACGAGACCGTTCTGACCGAGCAGGCCGCGTGCCCGCGCCCGGTAGGAGGCCGCGATCCGCAGCTCCACCTCCAGCGTCCCGGTCTCCGTGCCCTCGTTCCGCGTGCGGACCGTGAGCGTTCCGCCGCCGTCGCGCCATTTCCCCATGGGCACCGACCGTAGCCCCTGCCGGCCGCCGCTGGGCCCGGAACGCCGCGCGATGGGCCCCAGGGCCCAAGACCCGTACCCCGCCCGCCGATTAGGCTCGCCGGTGTGGACGCCATCCTCATCGCAGTCGCCGCCCTCTGGGGCGTCGCCACCGGGCTGCTGGTCCCGCGTGCCGCCTACCGGTTCTCCGTCCAGCCGGACGAGGACCGGCGGGACGCCTGCCCCGCCGGCCACCCGCTCACCGGTCCGGCCCGCGGCTGGCTCGGCTCGACCCGGTGCGCGCGCTGCGCCGTGGCCGTCCCGTCCCTCCCCGGGGCCCCGGGGAGGGACGGGACGGCCACGGCGCAGCGCCCGGCGCGCGCGCCGGAGCCCGCACCGGCCCACGCCCCCACCGCACCCCGGTACGCCCCCGCCGCTCTCCCGCCCGTGGTCACCGCACTCGCCTGTACGGTCCTCGCCGCGGCCACCGGGCCGCGGCCCGAGCTCGCGGTCTGGCTGCTGCTCACGCCCGTGGCCGTACTCCTCGCCGTCATCGACCGCCGCGTGCACCGGCTCCCCGACCGGCTGACGCTGCCGCTCGCCGCGGCGGCCGTGCTGCTCCTCGGCGCGGTGTCCCTCGCCCCGGGCCGAACCGGCTCGTGGACCTCCGCCGTGCTCGGCGGGCTCGCGCTCGGCGGCTTCTACTTCCTGCTCTTCCTGGTCAACCCGGACGGCATGGGCTTCGGGGACGTGAAGCTCGCCCTCTCCCTCGGGGTGGTGCTCGGCTGGTACGGCTGGGCGGTGCTCTTCGCCGGAGGATTCGCCGGCTTCCTGCTCGGCGCGGTGTACGGGCTGGGCCTGATGCTCCTGCGCGGGGCCGGACGCAGGACGGGCATCCCGTTCGGGCCCTTCATGATCGCGGGGGCGCTCCTGGGCGTGCTGTTCGGCGCCCTGGCCGCCTGAGAGGCGCGCCCCGCGCCGCGTAATGCGCTCGCGCCGACCCGGGCCGGGCTGGAACGATCGCCCCATGCCCCGCTCACCGCTCCCGGACCCCGCCTCGTCCGACGAGCGCTTCGAAGAGCTCGTCGCCGAGGCCGCAGCCGTCCCCGTCGACGGCTGGGACTTCTCCTGGCTCGACGGACGGGCCACCGAAGAGCGCCCCTCCTGGGGGTACGCGCGCGACCCCCGGCAGGCACGCGCCGACGCCGTCGCCGCGGGACTCGACGTGGTCGACCTGCGGTCCGAGCGGCTGCGTACCGAGTTCTTCGACATCCGCGCGGTCGTCTGCTTCCTCCGCGAGGTGATCTGGATGGTTCCGGGCTTCACGGTCGAGGCGTACCGTCCGCGACTGAGGGAGCTGCACCGCAGGATCGGGAGCGAGGGGCGGTTCGTCGCGCACACCGCCCGGTTCCTGATCAAGGCACGCAAACCCGCGTGACACCGGTGCCGGGCGCGCCAACGGCTGTGCGGTACAAGGCACTTGTAAGGGCCCGGTAGTGCAACGCGCTTGCCCCTCCCGCCGTCTGACAGGGAACAGGGCGGACCGGTGGGGCGAGCGCACGGTGAGGGAGCTGGTCATGACGGTGGGAAGGGAAGAGCGCGGCGAGGACGTCCGCGAAGCAGCGGGACGCTCGCGCGGCGGCGACTCCGACTGGCTGAGAGGCGCGTGGATCACGGCCGTCCTCGGCGTCTTCTACCGCCCGGAGGGAATCACGGGCGGGCCCGAGGCCATCGAGTTCGTGCTCCACGGGGGCGACTCGGTGCTGCTGACCTGTGCCTCCGACCGGACCTTGCGCATCACGCCCGGCAGCTGGCCCGAGCTGCCCGACTGGTGCGTACCGGCGGGGCAGTGGCAGTTCTCCTCCCTCACCGGTCTGCCCGGGCCTCCGTACGGCGGTGCCTGGACGGTCACGGGTACGGAGGAGCGCCGCGACGGGAGCGGCGAGGTGTGCGAGGTGGTCATCCGGTGCGAGGACGGCGACTTCGTGGCCGCCGCCGAGGACACGATGGCGATCCGCTTCGTCCGCTCCTGAGAACTCTCGTATGTCAGTACGACGAACATCCTGTCGTCAAGGCCGCGCCGAGCGGTGCCCGCCCGCCGCCCCCACCGCCCGCAGCCGCCTCCGCAGTGGTCAGGGGCGCCTCCGAAGCGCGGTCCGGCGCCTCCGGAGAGTAGTTGTGGAGTGGTGGGGCACCCAGCATCACTTACGAAGGGTTATGGTGGAAACCCCCCTCGGGCCGGTCCGTAACCCCCCCCACGGACCGGCCCGGTTTTTCTCTCCGGGGTTGTGAGGCCCCTGTGAGGGCCCGGTGAAGACCCGGTGTCACCCAGCCGGACTCAGCCGCGTCCGGCCCAGATGTTGGTGCCCGCCGTGTCCACGGCGAAGGTGTCGATCTCCTTCAACTCCTCGGCGGACAGCGCCGGTCCGGCCAGAGCCGCCACGTTCTCCTCCAGCTGCTTCACGCTGGACGCGCCGATCAGGGCCGACGTCATACGGCTGTCGCGCAGCACCCAGGTGAGTGCCAGCTGCGCCAGGGACTGGCCGCGACCCCGCGCGATGCCGTTCAGGCCGTTGAGGCGGCGGAGCACCTCGTCCGACAGCAGGTCGGGGTCGAGGGACTTACCCTGCGTGGCGCGCGACCCGGCCGGGATGCCCGTCAGGTACTTGTCCGTGAGCAGCCCCTGCGCGAGCGGCACGAAGGAGATACACCCCATGCCCGCCGTCTCCAGGGTGTCGAGCAGCCCGTCGTCCTCCAGCCAGCGGTTGATCATCGAGTACGACGGCTGGTGGATGAGGGCGGGCACCCCCATCTCCTTGAGCAGCCGGGCCGCCTCGGCGGTCTGCTCCGCGGTGTACGAGGAGACCCCCGCGTACAGCGCCTTGCCCTGCCGGACGGCAGAGGCCAGCGCACCCATCGTCTCCTCCAGGGGAGTGTCCGGGTCGAAGCGGTGGGAGTAGAAGATGTCGACGTAGTCGAGCCCCATCCGCCCCAGCGAGGCGTCGAGGGAGGAGAGCAGGTACTTGCGGGAGCCCCACTCGCCGTAGGGGCCGGGGTGCATGTCGTACCCGGCCTTGGTGGAGATGATCAGTTCGTCCCGGTACGGGGCGAAGTCCTGCCGGAAGAGCTTTCCGAAGTTGAGTTCGGCGGAGCCGGGCGGCGGACCGTAGTTGTTGGCCAGATCGAAGTGGGTCACACCGAGATCGAAGGCGCGGCGCAGGATCGCCCGCTGGGAGTCCAGCGTGCGGTCGTCACCGAAGTTGTGCCACAGACCCAGCGAGACGGCGGGGAGCTTGAGACCGCTGCGGCCGGTGCGGCGGTACTCCATGGAGTCGTAGCGCGAATCGGCAGCGCGGTAGGAATAGGAATCAGTCACGTTTCTCTGCTTATCACGGAGTTGTGACAGACCGGGTTGGGCCGGGGTGACCCGCGCGCAGTAATGTGGCCGCTTCGGGGATGCCGATGCGCGGCGCGACGCCTTTCTGCGCGGACCGTGCCAACCATGCGGCTGTCCCCCACGGGGGACGACCCCGGACCCCCGGCGACGGGGAAGACGGGTCGACGACCCGTACGGAACCGAGAGGGTGAACTCAGTGAACTTGCGCGACCTGGTGTACGGGCTCTACGCACGCCGGGTGGAAGGCCGCCTGGACCACGACCAGGTGCCCAAGCACATCGGCGTCATCCTGGACGGCAACCGGCGGTGGGCGAAGGCGTCCGGCGGCTCGGCGGTGCAGGGGCACCAGGCCGGTGCGGACAAGATCTCCGAGCTGCTCGGCTGGTGCAGTGAGACCGACGTCGAGGTCGTCACCCTCTGGCTGCTCTCCACGGACAACTTCGACCGGCCCGAGGCGGAACTGATCCCGCTGCTCGGCATCATCGAGAACACCGTGAGCAACCTGGCCGCAGACGGGCGGTGGCGCGTCCACCACGTCGGCACGCTGGACCTGCTGCCCGCCCGTACGCAGACCGTCCTCAAGGAGGCGGAGGAAGCGACGGCCGGTATCGACGGAATAATCGTGAATGTCGCCGTCGGCTACGGCGGGCGCCAGGAGATCGCGGACGCGGTGCGCTCCCTGCTCCTCGACCACGCCTCCAAGGGCACGACCTTCGAGGAGCTGGCGGAGGTGGTCTCCACGGACCTGATCTCCGAGCACCTGTACACCCGGGGCCAGCCCGACCCGGACCTGGTGATCCGGACGAGTGGCGAACAGCGGCTGTCCGGCTTCATGCTCTGGCAGAGCGCCCATTCGGAGTACTACTTCTGCGAGGTGTTCTGGCCGGCCTTCCGCAAGGTCGACTTCCTGCGCGCCCTGCGGGACTACGCGGCCCGCCACCGCCGCTACGGCGCCTGACGCCCCGCCCCCGGACCAGGCGTTCCCGCGCTGTCACCCCGCGTCCACCAGGACGCCTCCGTACCGTGTCGCGGGCATCGGCATGGCTGGGCGCGTTGTAGGGAATACCCCTGACAGGTCGACATCCGGTCAGGAACCGGGCGGATGTCGTGTCCAAGTGAGCGGCATCCGGTCCGCTCGCCCGGGAGGCCCTTTGCACACGAAGGACCGTACGCACCGTGCGGCCGACGCGGAGGGCCGGCGTTCGGCCCTCGCGGAGGGTTCCGAACCCGGTCCGTCCTCTTCCCTTGGGAAGTTCCGCGACGTCCGTCGCACTCCCCGACCTCGTCCGAGGGGGTACGTCCTTCCGTGGTGACCAGCACAAAGCGCCGCATGCCCGACAGGCGCACCTACGTTCTCGACACCAGCGTCCTGCTGGCCGACCCCAACGCCATGTCCCGCTTCGACGAGCACGAGGTCGTGCTGCCGATCGTCGTGGTCACGGAGCTGGAGGCCAAACGGCACCATCCGGAGCTCGGGTACTTCGCCCGGCAGGCACTGCGCCTGCTGGACGACTTCCGGGTCCGCTACGGCCGGCTGGACGCCCCGATCCCCCTCGGGGATCTGGGCGGGACGCTCCGCGTCGAACTCAACCACTCCGATCCCGGCGTACTGCCCGCCGGCTACCGGTTGGGGGACAACGACTCACGGATTCTCGCGGTGGCGCGCAGTCTCCAGGCCGAGGGGTACGACGTCACCGTCGTCTCCAAGGACCTCCCCTTGCGGATCAAGGCGTCCTCGGTCGGCCTCCTCGCCGAGGAGTACCGCGCCGAGCTCGCCGTCACCGACTCCGGCTGGACCGGGATGACGGAGCTGGCCCTCGCGGCCGAGCAGGTGGACCTGCTGTTCACGGAGGAGACGCTCTACGTCCCCGAGGCCGCCGCGCTGCCCGTGCACACAGGTCTCGTCCTCCAGTCCGAGCGCGGCAAGGCGCTGGGCCGGGTCACGGCCGAGGGCAACGTGCGGCTGGTACGCGGCGACCGGGAGGCGTTCGGTATCCACGGACGCAGCGCCGAACAGCGCATCGCGCTCGATCTGCTCCTCGACCAGGACGTCGGCATCGTGTCGCTGGGCGGCCGGGCCGGCACCGGCAAGTCGGCACTGGCCCTCTGCGCCGGGCTGGAAGCCGTACTGGAGCGCAGACAGCACCAGAAGGTGATGGTCTTCCGGCCGCTGTACGCGGTCGGCGGACAGGAGCTCGGCTACCTCCCGGGCTCCGAGGCCGAGAAGATGAGCCCCTGGGCGCAGGCGGTGTTCGACACGCTCTCGGCGGTGGCCGGGCGCGAGGTGATCGAAGAGGTGCTGGGGCGCGGCATGCTGGAGGTCCTGCCGCTCACCCACATCCGCGGCCGTTCCCTCCACGACGCGTTCGTCATCGTCGATGAGGCCCAGTCGCTGGAACGCAACGTCCTGCTGACCGTGCTGTCCCGTATCGGGTCGAACTCCCGGGTCGTTCTCACGCACGACGTCGCACAGCGGGACAACCTCCGGGTGGGCAGACACGACGGAGTCGTCGCCGTGGTCGAGAAACTGAAGGGCCATCCGCTCTTCGCCCACGTCACGCTCACTCGCTCCGAGCGTTCGCAGATCGCCGCACTGGTGACCGAAATGCTGGAGGAAGGCCAGATCTGACAGGAGATAGGCCAGTTGGTGCCGCCCGGCGAGCCGAAGAGCTTAGCCGGGCGGCATCGCGTTGTGCCGCTGATTCCGCAAAAGAGTGGGGCCAAACGAGGTGTGAGCTTTCCCACGCAACACAGAATTGCTCAGCGGTGTCCGCGTCCGGCAGAGTCTTGCTTCCGTCAGGCCCCGCATACGGCACTCGTGCACCTCCAGAGGCGCACCGCACCACACAACTCCACACTTGCCGTCCGTATGCCGCCCGCGAGCACCACGCGGCGCTCCCGCAGGGGAGTCGCCCACCGGGCCCGTGCCTCCCGTGACCCAAGCAGTAGGGAGGCCAGTGTCAGGGGCACGATCGCGCCCGCGAGGTCACCTAAGCGGGCGAGCCTGGAAGGACACCATGTGAGCCGGATCTCGGTCCGGGGGTTCGCCGTGGCATCTGCCACCGCGGTCACCACCGTAGGCGCCGTCGTAGGCGTTGCCTCGGGCAGCACTCCCGCTGTCGACGACAACAACTTCGAAGCGGCCGCAGCCGACACCACGCTGCTCGCAGACATTCCCGCGGGCCGGCAGGCCCAGGTGCAGACGGCTTCGCTGACCCAGCAGGCGGACGCCCAGGCGTCCGCGGCGGACGCGGCGGCGAAGAAGTCCGCGGAGGAATCCGCGCGTATCCAGGCCGCCAAGGACGCGGAGTCCAAGAAGCAGGCGGCCGAGGAGAAGCTGGAGGCCGAGCGCAAGGCCAAGGCGGCCGAGGAGGCCGAGAAGAAGGAAGCTGCCGAGCGCGCGAGCCGCTCCTCGGTCCGCGACGCCTCCTCCTTCTCCGCGCAGGGCTCGTACAGCGTGGCCGAAGTCCAGGCGATGGCCCGCTCGATGATGCCCGCCGACCAGTTCCAGTGCTTCAGCAACATCGTGGACCGCGAGTCGGGCTGGAACTACAAGGCGACCAACCCGTCCTCGGGCGCCTACGGGATCATGCAGGCGCTGCCCGGCTCGAAGATGTCATCGGCCGGCTCGGACTGGATGACCAACCCGGCCACCCAGATCAAGTGGGGCCTCAGCTACATGAACAGCGACCGCTACGGCAGCCCGTGCGCCGCCTGGTCCTTCTGGCAGGCCAACCACTGGTACTAGGCGAGCCCCCGGACCCTGACGAGGGCCCGGCTCCCGCCCTCGTGAAGCCCTCCACCGTCCTACGGTGGAGGGCTTCACGCGTGTACGGTCGCATACCGGACGGGTTCGGGGGGAGTTGTTGGGGGACAGCATGGGGGAGAGGGAACGATCATGTCGAAACTGCCAGGATGGCTGGGCCGGCTCGGCGCCGGACTGACCGACATCGGGACGCGTCTGGACCAGCGCCGTGCCGCGGCCGACGCGGAGGACGACCCGGACGACGACCGGGCGCGCCGCCTCGAGGAGGTGTCCGTCCGCGCGGGCGGCGGCCGGGACGACGCGGTGGCGGACCACGTGCCTCCGCCGCCCGCCTACGCCCCGTCCGTCGCGGCGAGACCCGATCCGGTCGCGGCGATCCCGTGGGGCATGCGGGTGGCGGCCGAGGCGGGGTGGCGGCTGCTCGTCCTTGCGGGCACCCTCTGGGTGCTGATGCGGATCATCAGCGCCGTCCAGCTGGTGGTCCTCGCCTTCGTCGCCGCGCTGCTCGTTACCGCGATGCTCCAGCCGACGGTCGTACGCCTGAGGCGGCTCGGCCTGCCGCGCGGTCTGGCCACGGCGGTCACCGCGGTCCTGGGCTTCGTCGTCATGGGGCTGGTCGGCTGGTTCGTGGTGTGGCAGGTGATGGACAACCTCGACACGCTCTCCGACCGGGTGCGCGACGGCATCGACGAGCTGAAGCGCTGGCTGCTCGACAGCCCCTTCCACGTCACCGAGTCGCAGATCAACGACATCGCGAAGAACCTCAGCGACACCATCGGCACCAACACGGAGGAGATCACCTCCGCCGGGCTCCAGGGCGTCACCGTGATGGTGGAGGTCATGACCGGGCTGCTGCTGGCGATGTTCTCGACGCTCTTCCTGCTGTACGACGGCAAGCGCATCTGGCACTGGGTGCTGAAGCTCGTGCCCACCCAGGCCAGGCCGGGCGTCGCGGGCGCCGGGCCGCGCGCCTGGCGCACGCTCACCGCCTATGTGCGGGGCACGGTGATCGTCGCGCTGATCGACGCCACCTTCATCGGCCTGGGGATCTACTTCCTCGATGTGCCGATGGCGGTGCCGCTCGCGGTGTTCATCTTCCTGTTCGCCTTCATCCCGCTCGTCGGGGCCGTGGTCTCGGGGGCGCTCGCGGTGGTCGTCTCACTGGTCACCCAGGGCGTGTTCACCGCGCTGATGGTGCTCCTCGTCGTACTCGCCGTGCAGCAGATCGAGGGGCACATCCTCCAGCCGTTCATCCTCGGACGCGCCGTGCGGGTCCATCCGCTGGCCGTCGTCCTCTCGGTCGCGGCGGGCGGGATGATCGCGGGCATCGGCGGCGCGGTGGTCGCCGTACCGCTGGTCGCCGTGACCAACACCGTGGTCGGCTACCTGTGGGCCTTCGGGCAGGAGGAGGCCCGTCGCCGCTCGCCCGCCCCGCACGGAGCCACGGCGCACGAGGTGGCGCCGGTCCGCGCCCAGGGTTCGCCGCCGAAGGCCCCGGAGCCGCCCGCCGACAGCACGCCGGAGCCACCGGGGGAGAACCGGGAAGGCTGACAGGGCAGTAAGAAGGGCCCCCAGGACGGTCGGTCGTCCTGGGGGCCCTTCTCGTACAAGGGTACTGCGGTCCTACTCGGCGAGAACGGCCTCGGCTTCGAGGGTCACGCCGACCGCCTGGATCACCGAAGCGATCTTCACGGCCTCCTGAATGGTCTCACGGTCCACGCCGGCCTTGCGCAGCACCTGCTCGTGGGAGTCGAGGCACTGGCCGCAGCCGTTGATCGCGGAGACGGCGAGCGACCACAGCTCGAAGTCGACCTTCTCCACGCCCGGCTTGCCGATGACGTTCATCCGCAGGCCCGCACGGAGCGTCCCGTACTCCGGGTCCGACAGCAGGTGCCGGGTCCGGTAGAAGACGTTGTTCATCGCCATGACGGCCGCCGCCGACTTCGCCGCGGTGTACGCCTCGGCGGACAGGTTGGCCTTGGCCTCCGGCTCCAGCTCGCGGAGCACGATCGGCGAGCGCGAGGCGATCGCGCAGGCCAGGACGGTGCCCCAGAGCTGCTGCTGGGGGAGTTCGCTGTTGCCGATGACCGAGCCGAGGTTGAGCTTCAGGTCCTTGGCGAAGTCCGGTACCGCGGACTTCAGTTCGTCGAGAGCCATGATCGTCTCAGCTCACTCGCCCGAGAGGAGCGCGACCGGGTCGAGGGTGTTCTCGCCCTTGGTCCAGTTGCAGGGGCACAGCTCGTCGGTCTGGAGGGCGTCGAGGACCCGCAGGACCTCCTTGGGGTTACGCCCCACGGACCCGGCGGTCACCATCGTGAACTGGATCTCGTTGTTCTGGTCGACGATGAAGACGGCGCGCTGGGCGAAGCCGTCCTCGCCCTCGATGCCGAGGGCGCGCATGAGCTCGTGCTTCGAGTCGGCCAGCATCGGGAAGGGCAGGTCGGCCAGGTCCGGGTGGTCCTTGCGCCAGGCGTGGTGCACGAACTCGGAGTCACCGGAGAAGCCGAGGACCTGGGCGTCACGGTCGGCGAACTCCTCGTTCAGCTTGCCGAAGGCGGCGATCTCGGTGGGGCACACGAAGGTGAAGTCCTTCGGCCACGCGAAGACGACCTTCCACTGACCCTCGTAGGTCTTGTGGTTGATCTGCTCGAACTCCTTGCCCGCTTCCAGCGAGACACAAGCGGTCAGGTCGAACTCGGGGAACTTGTCACCGACAGTGAGCACGCGCTCTCCTTGCAGTGTAGGAATTCCTTTTTGGGGAGGTTCCTGAGGGTTGGACTGGAGCCACCATGGCACAGAGTGCATTGATCAAAGAAATCGCCTCTCCGGAACGAATTGATTGCCGTTGGCGATCAGTCGCGATTTGTCGGCTGCCCGGAAGCTGAATCATTGATCGATCGGGCGGATACACTCCGCCGTGACGATCGGAGGTTCCTATCAATGAGTCAAGGAAATCAGGGCAACCGGCCCAGACAGCCGAGCCTCTCGCAGCTGCGCGCTTTCGCCGCCGTGGCGGAGCAGCTGCACTTCCGGGACGCGGCCGCCGCCATCGGTATGAGCCAGCCCGCACTCTCCGGAGCCGTGTCGGCGCTGGAGGAGGCACTGGGTGTCCAGCTCATCGAGCGGACCACGCGCAAGGTGCTGCTCTCGGCCGCCGGGGAACGGCTGGCGGTACGGGCGCGGGCGGTGCTGGCGGCCGTCGGCGCGCTGATGGAGGAGGCGGAGGCGGTGCGGGCGCCGTTCACCGGGGTGCTCAGGCTCGGAGTGATCCCCACCGTCGCCCCGTACCTCCTGCCGACCGTGCTCCGGCTCGTCCACCGGCGCTACCCCGAGCTGGACCTCCAGGTGCACGAGGAGCAGACCTCCTCGCTGCTGGAGGGGCTGGCCGCCGGGCGGCTGGACCTGCTGCTGCTCGCCGTGCCGCTCGGTGTGCCGGGAGTGAGCGAACTCCCCCTGTTCGACGAGGATTTCGTGCTCGTCATGGAGCGGGACCACCGACTCGGCGGGCGCGTCGACATTCCGCGCGAGGCGCTGCGTGAGCTGCCGCTGCTGCTGCTGGACGAAGGGCACTGCCTGCGTGACCAGGCGCTGGACATCTGCCGGGAGGCCGGGCGTACGCAGGGGGCGCCCGTGACGACGACCGCGGCCGGGCTCTCCACCCTGGTGCAGCTGGTCGCTGGCGGGCTCGGGGTGACGCTGCTGCCCCGGACCGCGGTGACGGTGGAGGCGGGCCGCGACGACGCGCTGGCGACCGGCTACTTCGCCGACCCGGCGCCCTCGCGGCGGGTGGCACTGGCGATGCGCTCGGGGGCGGCCAGGCGCGAGGAGTTCGAGGAGTTCGCCGCGGCGCTGCGCGAGGCGATGGAGGCGCTGCCGGTACGTGTGACCAGAGGCGCCCGGTCGTCGGGCCCGTCCGGGGAGTGAGGCGGGGGTCATACCGTCCGCGGGGCGGACCCCAGGGGCCCCGGAATGGTCTGCCCGCGGGGCATGTGAGGGACTCCACACGCGGTGTGCGTACGGGCTCCGCAGCCCTGGGGCGCAGGTGGGGCGGTTCGGGGCGGAGCTGGGGGGCACCTGTGGATACGCCCGGTTCCCGCAGCCCCTTTCCGTCCCTCATGAGGCGGTTCCTGGGCGCACGGGTGCTGATTGTCACGTCCGGAAAAGACCGGATCGCTTGCATTTCGTCCGACCCGACGGTGTTAGCTGGCTGGGGCGGACGACGCCGGTCGAGCAGAGGAACGGGAGCACCACAGCGATGGGTCGAGCGGAAGCGCGACGAGGCCAGGGGCGAGAAGCGCGCCGGGCCGGGAGGGGCGGCGGCATACGCGGACTCCTCACCCGGCGGAGAGTGCTGGGCACGTTCTTCGGGCTGTGCCTGCTGGCGGTGGGCGCGTTCGTGGCGCTCTACGTCCTCGTGGACGTGCCCGCGGCCAACGCCACGGCCAAGAAGCAGAGCAACGTCTACAAGTACAGCGACGGCACCCTGCTGGCCCGCGCGGGCGAGGTCAACCGCGAGATCGTCGACCTGGACGTGGTCCCCGAGGACGTCCGGAAGGCGTTCGTCGCCGCGGAGAACAAGACCTTCTACCAGGACCAGGGCGTCGACCTGAAGGGCAGCGCGCGCGGGCTGTTCAACACGGTGTCGGGCAAGGGCAAGCAGGGTGGCTCCACGATCACCCAGCAGTACGTGAAGAACTACTACCTGACGCAGGACCCGACCATCAGCCGCAAGGTGAAGGAACTGGTGATCGCGCTCAAGGTCGACCGCAGGATGGACAAGGACGACATACTCGCCGGGTACATGAACACCGCGTACTACGGCCGTGGAGCCAGCGGCATACAGGCCGCCGCGCAGGCGTACTACGGCGTCGACGCCAAGGATCTCGACCTCTCCCAGGGCGCCTACCTCGCCTCGCTGCTCCAGGCCCCCAGCCAGTACGACTGGGCGATAGCCTCCGCGACCGGCAAGAAGCTCGTCACCGAGCGCTGGGGGTACACGCTCGACAACATGGTCGAGAAGGGCTGGCTCGACGACTCGGAGCGCGCCGGGATGACGTTCACCGTCCCGCGCGAGCCCAGGGCGGCCCCCGGCATGGAGGGTCAGGCCGGCTACCTCGTCGAGGCGGCCGACGAGGAGCTGGAGCGCCAGGGCGTCTCCGAGGAGGCCCGCGAGGCCGGCGGATGGACGATCACGCTGAACATAGACAAACAGCGTCAGAAGGAGCTGGAGAAGGCGGTCGACCGGCAGCTGGAGTCCCAGCTCGACCGCGAGGGCAACAAGATCGACGCCACGGTCCAGGCCGGCGCCACCTCCGTGGACCCCACGAACGGCGAGGTCGTCGCGTTGTACGGGGGCGTCAGCGCCACCCGGCACTGGATCTCCAACGCCACCCGCCGGGACTACCAGCCGGCCTCCACCTTCAAGCCGCTGGTGCTCGCCTCGGCGCTGGAGAACAGGTCGAAGACCCAGAGCGGCAGTCTGATCGGCCTCGACACCGTCTACGACGGCACCAGCAGGCGGCCGGTCGTGGGTTCCGACATCCCGTTCAAGCCGCAGAACGAGGACGGCCGCAGTTACGGCGACATCAGCGTCCAGACGGCGATGGACAGGTCGGTCAACTCCGTCTTCGCGCAGATGGTCGTCGACGTGACGCCCTCCACCGTGAAGCGGACCGCCCTCGACCTGGGCATGCCGGACAAGGGATTCCCCGCGGTCCCCTCGATCACCCTGGGCACCATGAACGCCTCGACCTGGGACATGGCCGGTGTCTTCGCGACGCTGGACAACCACGGCAAGAAGGTCAACCCGCACATCATCAAGTCCGCCGAGCACCGGGACCGCGTGGCGAAGCCGGTCGACGGCACCGGCGGCCAGGCGATCAGCCGCAGCACCGCGGACACCGTGACCCGGTCGCTGACCGGGGTCGTGGACAACGGCTCCGGGCACGAGGCCGACTCCGCGGCGTACGACGCGGCGGGCAAGACCGGCACGTCCGAGAACAACAAGGCCGCCTGGTTCGCCGGGTACACCCCGGAGCTGACCACCGTCGTCGCGCTCTACGGAGAGTCCGCGGAGGCGGGCGGCGGGCAGGTCACGCTGACCGGAACGGCCAACTCGGGCCGCGCCAACGGCGGCGGCTTCCCGGCGAGGATCTGGGCGGACTACACGCGCGGCGCGCTGAACGGCGGCTCGGCCGCCACCTTCGACCTGGAGGACGTCGAGCACGGCGAGTCGGGCATCACCCAGGCCCCCGTCACGCCGCCGGCCAGGACCGGGGAACCCGAGCGGACACAGCCGCCCGGGACGGAGCCGCCGGCCCGGTCGCCGAGCAGGAGCCCCACGCGGGAGCGCCCGTCGGCCAAGCCGGCACCCAGCCGGACGACGGAGCCGGCACCGAGTGCGTCGACGACTCCACCGGCCGAACCCACCGACCCCGCGGAACCCACCGCCCCCGTCGATCCGGCCGACCCGCCGGACGAGCGGCCCGGCCGTGGCGGGGACGGCCCGCTGGGACAGTGAGCGGGACATGAGGGAGGGGCGGTGCCCGCGGGCACCGCCCCTCCCTCTGTGCGGGGTCCTACTGGCTCCTGGTGGCCATCTCGAACCAGACCACCTTGCCGGTCGAGAGCCGGGTGGCCCCCCACCGCCTGGCCAGACGGTTCACCAGGAACAGGCCGCGCCCGCCCTCGTCCGTCTCCCTGGCCCGCCGCTGCCTGGGCAGCTGCGGGGAGTCGTCGCCCACCTCGCAGCGCAGGAGGTCGGTCCGCAGGAGCCGCAGGGTCACCGGCCGCTCCGCGTACCGCACGGCGTTGGTCACCACCTCGCTCACCAGCAGTTCCACCTCGTCCGACAGCTCCTCCAGGCCCCAGCGGCTGAGCGCCCTGCGGGCCAGCTTGCGGGCCCGGCCCGGTGCCTCGTCCTCCGGCTCCAGATACCAGTACGCGACATCGCTGGGCGCGATCCCCTCGAAGCGGGCCGCCAGCAGCGCGATGTCATCGTCCCGGTCGCCAGGACCGAGCATGTCCAGCACGTCGTCGCAGAGCGCCTCCAGCGGAGGCGCGTGGTCGGGGCCGGTCAGCCGGGCGGTGGCGGCGAGCCGCTCCCGCAGCTGCTCGATGCCGGTCCACACGTCCCGCAGCCGGGACTCGACCAGCCCGTCCGTGTACAGCAGGAGCGTGGCGCCCGACGGCGCGTCCAGCTCGACGGCCTCGAAGTCGACGCCGCCCACCCCGATCGGGGCGTCGGGCGGCACCCGCAGCACCTCGGCCCGGCCGCCCAGGTGCAGCAGGACGGGCGGCGGGTGGCCGGCGTTGGCGATGGTGATGCGGTGCGCGACCGGGTCGTACACCGCGTACAGGCAGGTCGCCATGCGGTCGCTGCCGAGCCGCTGCGCCTGCTCGTCCAGGTGGTGCAGCACCTCCTGCGGCGGCAGGTCCAGCCCGGCCAGCGTCTGGGCGGTCGTGCGGAGCTGGCCCATGATCGCGGCGGAGGTCATGGAGTGGCCCATGACGTCACCGACGACGAGCGCGACCCGGCTGCCGGGCAGCGGGATCGCGTCGTACCAGTCACCGCCGACCCTGGCCGTCTCGGCGGCCGGGAGGTACCGGGAGGCGAGGCGGACCCCGGTCGGCTGCGGCAGCGAGTCGGGCAGCATGGTGCGCTGGAGCTCGTCCGCGATGTACGCCTCGCGCCCGTACAGCACGGCCTTGTCGATGCCGAGCGCGGTGTGCGTGGCCAACTGCGCCGCTACCAGCAGGTCGTTGGCCTCGAACGCCGGACGCTCGGTGCCGCGCAGGAAGACGGCGGCGCCGATCACCCGCCGCCGCCCGCGCAGCGGCGCCAGGATCGCGCGGTGCCCGGTGGGCACGGCCCGTCCCGCGCCGAGCAGTTCGGGCAGCGCGGCGCGCGCCGCGGCGGAGTCCCCGAACACGGGACGCACTCCGCGCAGCACCTCGGCCAGCGCTCCGCCCGAGCGGACCTCGCACAGTTCGGCGGCGGGCATCAGGTCGGACTGGGGGTCGGCGCCCGGAAGTCGCAGACGCTCGCTCTCCGGGCCGTTCTCGTTGTCCTCGTCGGTTAAACGCAGCCGGTCGGTACGCCGCAGCCGCAGCACGAACGGGGAGACGGGCCGCTCGTCGCCCACCGGCAGCGGGTCACGGAGGTAGACGAGTATCGCGTCGGAGAAGGTCGGCACACTGGCCCGGCAGAGGCCGAGGACGATCTCGTCCAGGTCTATGCCCCGGGCGATGCGGCGGGTCGCCGCTCCCACGAAGCGCAGCCGGTCGCCTTCGCGACGGGCTACGGCCTGCGCCTCCACCGCCGTCGCGGCGGGCTTGGCCGAGGTGTGCGGTACGGGACTGGGGCCGGGGTTCGGCGGGGTGGCCGGTCCGGGGATCGCGGCGGTGGCAGGGTTCGCCGTCGCGGCGTCCTGCTGCCGGGGCCGGGTGCGCTCCTGGGGCCGGGCCGCGAGGGGCTGCCGGCCTTCGTGGGAGGTGGGATGCTCCGTCACGCGTGGGGTTCCGTCCGTCCGGGCCGGCTGTATGAGGCAGTCGCCTCGTGGGGCGCTACTGTGCCCCGGCAAGAGCGGTAAGAACAACGGCTGTCACCGGATGCCCCGAACGCGGGCCGAAACCGGCTGCTCACGACCGGGCACGGTGACATCGCTTCCCGCGGAGGGACGGCGGACTGCGGGCACGTCTCCACCCCCTCCTCGTGGTTCACGCGAGCGTGCGGACCGCTCCGGGCTGTGCCGCCCGCGTGGTCCGTACGCCTCGTACGTCGACTTGTGGTCGGTCCAAGGATCTCACGACGGCATATGGGCCGGGGTGCGGTCCCAGTCATCGGGCAGGGGCGGTACCGGCCAGTGCGGCTCCGGCCGCCAGTGCTCCCAGCCGTCCCGGAACGGGGTCCCCCACTCCTGGATGACCCCGACGGCCGCGCGGCCCGCCTCCCGCACCCGGGCCGCGGTGGCCCGGTCCATCAGGCCGACCCGCTGCGCCTGCGCGAACTCGTCCTCGTCGAGCCACCGCCAGCTGCGGTCGGGGTTCACGGAGATGTCGAGGAAGTGGTCCTCGGAGTCCACCCCGCCGGACCAGCGGGCGAGCGGCTCCTCCAGGTTCACGTACCAGTTGCGGAAGGACCAGCCGCGGTCCCAGAACAGCCACACCGACCAGGGGTCGCCCGGCCGGGCCAGCTTCAGCACGCCGCTGCCGAACCACGTCGAGCGTGCCGTGGTACGCGGCGCGGTGTAACGGGTGGCGAGCGGCTCGGCGTGCACCTGGGTGCCGTCGGCGAGGACGGGTCTCACGCATTGGGTGCCCGGCGCCATCCAGACGGCGAGCAGCTCGGGCGTGTCCCGCACGACGGTGACAGGGCGGCAGATGTGCACGGCGCGCCGGCCGGTCCCGTCGCCGTCGCCGCGGTCACTGCCACCGTTGTCGCGGTAGCGCCAGAGGATCTGGTCCCCGGGCGCCCAGCGAGCCTCTCCCGTACCTGTCATGAAGAGATCTTAGAGATCAGGCCGCCCGCTCGCTGCGATACGCGTCACGGGCGGGTCATGCGCAACACGTCGAGCGCCTCGTCGAGTTGTTCCACGGTGAGGTCGCCGCGCTCGACGTATCCCGAGGCCAGCACCGTCTCGCGGATGGTCGTGCCCTGGGCGAGCGACTTCTTGGCGACCTTCGCCGCCTCCTCGTAGCCGATGTACTTGTTGAGCGGGGTGACCACGGAGGGCGAGGACTCCGCGTACGTACGGGCGCGTTCCACGTTGGCCGTGATGCCGTCGACCGTGCGGTCGGCGAGGAGGCGGGAAGCGTTGGCGAGCAGGCGCACCGACTCCAGCAGGTTCTTGGCGATCACGGGCAGCATGACGTTGAGTTCGAAGTTGCCCGCCGCCCCTGCGGTGGCGACCGTGGCGTCGTTCCCCACCACCTGCGCGGCGACCATCAGCACGGCCTCCGGGATGACCGGATTCACCTTGCCCGGCATGATCGACGAGCCCGGCTGGAGGTCCGGCAGGTTGATCTCGGCCAGTCCGGTGCGGGGTCCCGACGCCATCCAGCGCAGGTCGTTGGAGATCTTCGTGAGGGAGACCGCGATCGTGCGCAGCTGCCCGGAGGTCTCGACGAGCCCGTCCCTGGCCCCCTGTGCCTCGAAGTGGTCGCGGGCCTCGGTGAGCGGCAGGCCCGTGGTGCGGGCGACCTCGGCGATGACGGCGGCGGAGAAGCCGGGCGGGGTGTTGATCCCGGTGCCCACCGCCGTACCGCCCAGAGGCAGTTCGGCGAGGCGGGGCAGGGAGGACCGCAGGCGCTCGACGCCGTACCGGATCTGCGCCGCGTAACCGCCGAACTCCTGGCCCAGGGTGACGGGTGTGGCGTCCATCAGGTGGGTGCGGCCGGCCTTGACGACCTCCGCGAATTCGGCCGATTTTCGCTCCAGGGCGGCCCCCAGATGATCGAGCGCCGGCATCAGGTCCGCGGTGACGGCGGCGGTGGCCGCGATGTGGATGGAGGAGGGGAAGACGTCGTTGGAGGACTGCGAGGCGTTGACGTGGTCGTTGGGGTGGACCTCGCGGCCCAGGCGCTCGGTGGCGAGGGTGGCGAGCACCTCGTTGGTGTTCATGTTGGACGAGGTGCCGGACCCCGTCTGGAAGACGTCGACGGGGAAGTGCGCGTCCCAGCGGCCCGCGGCCACCTCGGCGGCGGCCTCCTGGATCGCGGTGGCGATGTCCGGGTCCAGGACCTCCAGTTCCGCGTTGACCTTGGCGGCGGCGGCCTTGATCCGGGCCAGGGCCTCGATGTGGGCCCGTTCGAGCCGCTGCCCCGAGATGGGGAAGTTCTCCACGGCGCGCTGGGTCTGGGCCCGCCACTTGGCGTCCGCGGGGACCTTCACCTCGCCCATCGAATCGTGCTCGGTGCGGTAGCGCGGGGCGTCTGACGAACCGTTCATGTTCCAAACCTCCTGAGAAAGATGAGCACGTGTCTTGTTCTGCGTATTCCCATGTCGCCTACCGGCCAGTAAATACCTGGGGTGACCCCACAACCCGGGAGGCGCAATGAGGCGCACCAGGCACAGACTCCGCGCACTTCGCTGTACGGTCGCGGCGACCGCCGCGCTGGCGGTGGCCGTCGGCACCATGGCGGTCGCCGGACCGGCGGGCGCGGCACAGAGCCGGACCGGCACCACCGCATCCACCCCGCTCCCGCCCGCTCTCGAAGCCGTCAGGGCGGCGGAGGCCATCCAGCTGTACGGAAGCCCCGCCGAGCGGCCGCTCGCCGACCGCAGGACCGGGCTGATCTCGCTCGGCGACAGCGAGATCTCCGGCGAGGGCGTCGGCACCTACGAGGCCGGCACCAACGGCCCGGACAACTGGTGCCACCGGTCGCCCGACGCGGCCATCCACCGCACGGGCATCGCGGCGGACGTCACGTACAACGTCTCCTGCTCCGGCGCCCATACCGGGAACATCAGGATCGGCGGCTCCAGGCAGTACGCCGACGAGCTGGTCCAGAGCGACAGCCTCGCCGTGAAGGCCCGCAACACCCGTATCAAGATGATCGTGCTGGTGGCGGGGGCCAACGACGACCTCCAGTTCGGCCCGGTCATGACCGACTGCGTGGTGCGCTACCTCACCCTCCAGGGCCCCTGCGAGTCCAAGTACGCCGGGGGCTGGCAGGCCCGCGTCGACGCACTCGTCCCCAAGGTCGAACAGACCGTACGCGACCTGCGCACGGTGATGACCGGCGCCGGTTACGCCGAGGGCGACTACAAGCTCGTCGTCATGGGCTACCCGAGCCCGATCGGCCCCGACTTCCGTGACAACCCCTACTTCCCCGGCAAACTGGTCTGCGGCGGTCTGGGGTACGACGCCGACACCGTCTGGGGCCGCGACACCGCGGTACCCGCCTTCCAGGCCGGCATGCGCAGGGCGGCCGCCGCCACGGGCGCCGCCTACCTCGACAACTCCCGGCTCTTCCACGGCCACGAGGTCTGCACCCAGCACCCCTGGGCCCGCGGCCTGTACGTCGACGTGACCAAGCCGGGCCTGCCGGACGCCAATTCGGTACGCCAGTCCTTCCACCCCAACCTGGCCGGGCACGGGGCCTTCGCCTCCTGCCTCACCCAGATGTACGACTCCGGGGTACGCGAGGCGAGCTGCGCCGACCCGGCGAGCGCCGGCCGGCCGGCGCTCCAGCCGGTCGCCTGGGACGACGTGTTCGGCCCGCTGAGGAACGAGGCCACCGGAACGTGCGTCGACGTCCCGGGGTCGGTGACCCGCAACGGCACCGAGGTCACCGGCTGGGACTGCCACGGCGGACGGAACCAGGGCTGGTGGTACGACACCGCCGAGTGGACGGTCCGTACGGAACTCAGCCACGACCGCTGCCTGGACGTGCCGGGCGCGAGGTACGAGGCGGGCGCGGAGCTCGTCCTGTGGGACTGCTCGGGCGCGGCGAACCAGAAGTTCGTGAAGCGGTCGGGCACTCTGCGCCCGGCGGCGGCCACCGCGCTCTGCCTGACGCTCGCGTCGGCGAAGGACCCGCTGCGGCTCCAGGCGTGCGACGGAGGCGCGGGCCAGCGCTTCGCGTGACCGGGTGACAGAAGGAGGGGCGCCCGCGACGCGGGCGCCCTTTTCCGCTTCCCGCGGCCGGCTGACCGACCGGTCAGCCGAGGCCCGGCCCCCGCACCGGGATGCTGGTGAAGGTCGGCGCGGGGGCGGGCTCCGTGAAGAAGTCGTTGCCCTTGTCGTCGACGACGACGAACGCGGGGAAGTCCTCGACCTCGATGCGCCAGACCGCCTCCATGCCGAGCTCCTCGTACTCGACGACCTCGACCTTCTTGATGCAGTCCTGCGCGAGCCGCGCGGCGGGACCACCGATGGAGCCGAGGTAGAAGCCGCCGTGCTCTCCGCAGGCGTCCGTGACCTGCTTCGAGCGGTTGCCCTTGGCGAGCATCACCTTCGAGCCGCCCGCCGCCTGGAACTGCGCCACGTAGCTGTCCATGCGGCCGGCCGTCGTCGGCCCGAAGGAACCGGAGGCGTAACCCTCGGGCGTCTTCGCCGGACCCGCGTAGTAGACCGGGTGGTCCCTGAGGTACTGCGGCATCTCCTCGCCCGCGTCGAGCCGCTCCTTGATCTTGGCGTGCGCGATGTCGCGCGCCACGACCAGCGGGCCGGTGAGCGAGAGCCGGGTCTTCACGGGGTACTTGGTCAGCTCGGCGAGGATCTCGTCCATGGGCCGGTTGAGGTCGATCTCCACGACGTCCCCGGCCTCGTCGAGGTGCTCGTCCGTGGTGTCCGGCAGGAAGCGGGCCGGGTCCTTCTCCAGCTGCTCCAGGAACACGCCATCGGCGGTGATCTTCGCGGTGGCCTGGCGGTCGGCCGAGCAGGAGACGGCGATCGCGACGGGCAGCGAGGCGCCGTGCCGGGGCAGGCGCACGACGCGTACGTCATGGCAGAAGTACTTTCCGCCGAACTGGGCGCCGATACCGATCCGCTGGGTCAGCTCGAAGACCTTCTCCTCCAGCTCCTTGTCGCGGAAACCGTGACCGGTGGGGGAGCCCTCGGCGGGCAGCTCGTCGAGGTAGTGCGCCGAGGCGTACTTCGCGGTCTTCAGCGCGAACTCCGCCGACGTACCGCCGACGACGATCGCCAGGTGGTACGGAGGGCAGGCGGCCGTGCCCAGGGAGCGGATCCTCTCCTCCAGGAACGTCATCATGGAGGACTCGTTCAGTACGGCCTTGGTCTCCTGGAACAGGAACGACTTGTTGGCCGAACCGCCGCCCTTGGCCATGAAGAGGAACTTGTACGCGCCGCCGTCCGTCGCGTACAGCTCGATCTGCGCCGGGAGGTTGGAGCCGGTGTTCCTCTCCTCCCACATGGTCAGCGGGGCCATCTGCGAGTAGCGCAGGTTGAGCTCGGTGTACGCGTCGAAGATGCCGTGCGACAGGGCCTCCTCGTCACCGCCCTCGGTGAGCACGTTCTGCCCGCGCTTGCCCATGACGATCGCCGTGCCGGTGTCCTGACACATCGGCAGGACGCCCGCCGCGGCGATGTTCGCGTTCTTCAGCAGGTCGAGGGCGACGAACTTGTCGTTCGACGACGCCTCCGGGTCGTCCACGATCCGCCGCAGCTGGGCCAGGTGCGCGGGCCGCAGATAGTGCGAGATGTCGTGCATGGCCTCGGCGGCGAGCGTGCGCAGAGCCTCCGGCGCGACCTTGAGGAACGTACGGCCGCCGGCCTCGAAGGTGGACACACCCTCGGAGGTCACCAGACGGTACGGCGTGGTGTCCTCTCCCAGGGGGAGCAGATCGGAGTACGCAAACTCTGGCATTACGGCCATTCCTCACTCGGCAGACGGCGGCTGACCTCCCTTGGGCAGCGCACCCACCAGCGTAGAGCGCCGTGGCCGCCCCGCCCCTGTGAGGTAAGGCTCACCCGCCCGCCCCGGCCCTCCGGAGATCCGTGCTCCATCAGCCAACCCGCCACGCCCACGCGCGACCCCTGGTCGCGATCTATCGCGTCTGGGTACGCTGGGCCGGTGGACCTCCAAAAGCAGCCCCAGCAGCCGCAGCCGCCCGCCGCCCCGGCCGGTACCACTCCCGCGGAACCCGCTCCGGCCGGCATCCGGGCCTCCGACGCCGACCGCGACCGGTTCGCCGACGTCCTGCGGGAGGCCGTGGCCGACGGCCGGCTGACCGCGGAGGAGCACGCCGAGCGGATCGACCTGGTCTACCGGGCCAAGACCGTCGGCGAGCTCGAACCACTCGTGCGGGACCTGCCGGGCGGAGCGGGGGCCGCACGGCACTCCGTGGCGTCCTCGCATGCCTACGGCCCCGACGTGCCGGCCGGGCCAGCCGACACCATGGTGGCCGTCTTCAGCAGCTCCACCCGGCGGGGGCGGTGGCGGGTGGCCGGCCGGACCAATGCCTTCACCCTGTTCGGCAGTATCGAGATCGATCTGACCGAGTCTCTTTTCGGTCAGAGGCTGAGCGTCATCAACGCCACCTCCATCTTCGGCAACGTCGAGATCCGGGTACCCGAGAACATCTCGCTGCGCGGCAGCGGAACCGGATTCTTCGGCAACTTCGAAGTGGTCACCCTCGAATCCGCGGACCCGGAAGCGCCGGTGGTCGTGGTGAACGGCTATTCGGTGTTCGGAAACATCGAGGCGAAACCCAGACGGGGCAAGCTCATCGCCAACCTCCACGACCAGCTGCGCAAACACTTCGGCCGCTGAGCCGCCCGGCCGCCGCACTCCATGTTTCGGCCATTCGGGGCGACGGACCGCGATTGCGTGCACCGCACGTCAGTGCCACTCAGTGCATAGGCGCGCGCACAGCGGGTAGGGAGGCTGCATCGTCTCTCGCTCGCGAAGCCGTCGTCAGGAGTGGACCCGTGCTGCAACCGCCGCTTCAGTCTCCGCAGGTCGCCGCCGTGCCTTCCCAGCGCACTCCCGCGCGGGAGGACGAGGGCGGCCCCTGGCATGCGGAGGCGGTGTGCCGCCGGGACGAAGCCGGGCTGTTCTTCGCCCCGTCGAAGGAGCCGACCGCCGCCCGGCTGTCCCGTGAGGACGCGGCGAAGCGCGTCTGCGCGCGCTGCCCGGTGATGGTGGAGTGCCAGGAACACGCCCTGGTCCAGCCCGAGCCGTACGGGGTGTGGGGCGGCCTCACCGCCGCCGAGCGCCGCGTCGTGCTCGCCCGCAGGCGCAGGCGTGACATCGAGCTGAAGGCGACGGCCACCACGGAGCACATAGCCGCGGCCGGCTGACCCGCAGGCCCCGCACCCTGCCGGCCCGTGCCCCGCCCGCCCGGTGTGCGGGTCGGGGGCCGCCCCGACCGGCAGCCCCCGACCCGGACCGTTCTTCGTCCGCGCGGCACCGCGTACGGAACCCCGGCGGCCCGCGGCCGCCGGGATCTCCCGCGTACGGGGGTTACTTCGCGCGGTCGAAGTCGATGGCGCTGTAGGCGCGCAGCTTCGAGAGGCGGTGCGTCGAGTCGATCTTCCGGATCGTGCCCGACTTGGAGCGCATGACGATCGACTCGGTGGTGGCGGTCTCCGCGCGGTACCGCACACCGCGCATGAGCTCGCCATCGGTGATCCCCGTCGCCACGAAGAACACGTTGTCGCCGCTGACCAGGTCGTCCGTCGACAGCACCCGGTCCAGGTCGTGCCCGGCGTCCAGCGCGCGCCGCCGCTCGGCGTCGTCCTTCGGCCAGAGCTTGCCCTGGATGACGCCGCCGAGGCACTTGATGGCGCAGGCCGAGATGATGCCCTCGGGGGTGCCTCCGATGCCCATGAGCAGGTCGACGCCGGTGCCTTCGCGGGCGGCCATGATGGAACCGGCCACGTCGCCGTCGGAGATGAACTTGATCCGGGCGCCCGTCTCCCGGATCTCCTTGACGATGCGGTCGTGGCGGGGGCGGTCGAGGATGACGACGGTGACGTCCTCGGGGGTGGAGTTCTTCGCCTTGGCGACCCGGCGGATGTTGACCGAGACGGGGGCGTTGATGTCGACGAAGTCGGCGGCCTCGGGCCCGGTGACGAGCTTGTCCATGTAGAAGACCGCGGACGGGTCGAACATGGCGCCCCGGTCGGCCGCGGCGAGCACGGCGATGGCGTTCGGCATGCCCTTGGCGTTCAGCGTGGTGCCGTCGATCGGGTCGACCGCGATGTCGACCTCGGCACCGGTGCCGTCGCCGACCCGCTCACCGTTGTAGAGCATGGGGGCTTCGTCCTTCTCACCCTCACCGATGACGACGATGCCGTTCATCGAGACGGTGGAGACGAGGGTCCGCATGGCGTTCACCGCGGCGCCGTCGGCCCCGATCTTGTCGCCGCGACCGACCCAGCGGCCGGCGGCCATGGCCGCGGCCTCGGTGACCCGGACCAGTTCGAGGGCCAGGTTGCGGTCGGGGCCTCGGGAGAGACCTCCAGCTGGGAGGGCAGGTGATGTTGCTCGGACATCGGAGCGCACCTTTCTGTACGACGACGACCGGAAAAGAGGGTGCCTGTGACTCTATCGGTAGGTCGATAAAATGAGCAGGGCGGGTCACGTATGAGCGGCCGCCCCCGGTGGGGCGCGCGGAGCCTCATGCCACCATTGAGCGTGTGGCAAGCAAGCGAGGCAAGCAGACCGTCCGGGACATGGTCCTGTCGATGATCGTGATCTCGGCCGTCGCCGGGGTCATCTACCTGTTCATCCCGCACGACGACACGGCCGCCCCGGTGAAGGCCGTCGATTACCGGGTGGAGCTCCTGACCGCGCGGCGGGCGGCGCCCTACCCGGTGGCGGCGCCGGACGGGCTGCCGAAGGGCTGGAAGCCGACCTCGGTCTCCTACGAGCGTCAGGCGGACGACAGCTGGCACCTGGGATTCCTCGACCCGGACGGCAAGTACGTCGCGGTGGAGCAGTCGACGGCGCCCGTGCAGAAGTACGTCACCCAGGTCAGCCAGCGGGCGACGGACACCGGGCGCACCCACGAGGTGGCGGGCGAGGCGTGGGCGCACTGGAAGGGCCCCAAGTACGACGCCCTCGTGCTGCACCAGGACGGTGCGACCACGGTGGTGACGGGGTCGGCCTCCACCCAGCGGCTCGCCCAGATGGCCGCGGCGCTCAAGACGTCCTGAGGCCCTGCCCCGGAAGGGACGTGAGAAGGCCCCGGAGCGCGAGGAGCGCTGCCGGGGCCTTCCGCCGTGATCGCCGGATCAGACGGTGGTGACGACCTCGTCGTAGGCGAGGCGCGGCAGGCGGGGGAGCCAGGCGGTCTCGCCCGGCTTGCCGATGTTGACGACCATGAGGACCTTGTGGTCGCCGTCCAGGAACTCCTTCTCGATGCCCGCGGCGTCGTAGCCGGTCATCGGGCCCGCGGCGAGACCGGCGGCGCGGACGCCGATGATGAAGTAGGCGGCCTGGAGCGAGGCGTTCAGCGCGGCGGACTGCTCGCGGACCGGGCGCTCGGAGAAGAACGCGTCCTTGGCCTGCGGGAAGTGCGGAAGAAGCGCCGGGAGCTCCTCGTGGAACTCGTTGTCGGCGGCGAGGATCGCGACCAGCGGCGCGGAGGAGGTCTTCGGCCGGTTGCCCTCGGCCATGTGCCTGACGAGGCGCTCGCGGCCCTCGGCCGTACGGACCAGGACGACGCGCAGCGGCGACTGGTTGAAGGCGGTCGGGCCGTACTTGACGAGGTCGTAGACCGCCTGGACCTGCTCGTCGGTCACCGGCTCGTCGGTGAACGTGTTGGCGGTACGGGCCTCACGGAAGAGGAGGTCCTGGGCGGCGGGGTCAAGAACGAGGGACATCGTGCGGGTTACCTTCCGGACGTACAGGATCAAGCGATGGCACGACCGTAGCCGAGAAGTAGGTTAACTTTCAACTAAAGTGACGCCGGAGTGACCTGCTCCACAAGTGCCCCATCCCGCGTTCGAGGCGCGGGGTGGGGCGCCCGCGGTTACGGGAAGGAGCGGGCAGGGAACAAGCTCCGCGCACCGGCCCCGACCGCGTCCTCACTCCTCCCGGCCCACACCCTCCGCGCCGCCGGTACGCTCCTCCGGCCCCGCCAACGCCGCGTCGAGCCGCGCCCGCGCCCCCTCCAGCCACCGCCGGCAGACCTTGGCCAGCTCCTCGCCGCGCTCCCACAGAGCCAGCGACTCCTCCAGCGTGGTGCCGCCCGCCTCCAGGCGGCGCACGACCTCGATCAGCTCGTCCCGCGCCTGCTCATAGCCGAGCGTGCCCGTCGCGGCGGCAGTCACGGCAGCCGTCGTCGTCCCGTCGTCCGTCATGTGATCCACCCTATGTCCGAGCTACGACAGCCCAACCGCCGAACCATCCCGCATCCACCCTGACGACCCCGGCCGCTCACTCCGCGACCCGCACCACGAAGTCGCCGTCCGACACCCGCGCGCGCAGCTCGTCGCCGGGCGCACCGGCCTCGGCCGGGGAACGCACCACATGGCCGTCCGGGCGCTGGAGCACCGCGTACCCGCGCTCCAGCGTGGCCGCGGGTGACAGGGACACCACCCGGGCGAGGGTGTGCGAGATCTCCGACTCGGCGCGGTCCAGCAGATGCCCGAGCACCCGCCGGCCGCGCCCCGCCAACGCGTCGACCTCCGCCTCCCGCTCGTCCACCAGCCGGTGGGGACGCTCCATCGCGGAACGGCCCAGTGTGTGGGCCAGCCCCCGCTCCTCCCGCTCCAGCAGCCCCCGCACCGTCCGCCGCGCCCGGTCCCGCAGCTGTCGTACCCGGTCCAGCTCCTCGCCGACGTCGGGCACCACCTTCTTCGCCGCGTCGGTGGGCGTCGAGGCGCGCACGTCCGCGACGAGGTCGAGCAGCGGGGAGTCCGGTTCGTGTCCGATCGCGGACACCACGGGCGTACGGCACGCGGCCACCGCCCGGATCAGCTGCTCGTCCGAGAACGGCAGCAGGTCCTCCACACTCCCGCCGCCCCGGGCGACGACGATCACGTCGACCTCGTCCATCGCGTCGAGCTCCCGCACCGCCTGGACCACCTGGTTCACCGCGTGCACGCCCTGCACCGCCGTGTTGCGGACCTCGAAGCGCACGGCGGGCCAGCGCCGCCGCGCGTTCTCCAGTACGTCCCGCTCGGCCGCCGAAGCCCGCCCGGAGACCAGGCCGATCAACTGCGGCAGGAACGGCAGGGGCTTCTTGCGGTCCAGCGCGAACAGCCCCTCGGCGGCGAGGGACCTCTTCAGCTGCTCCAGCCGTACGAGCAGCTCGCCGATGCCCACCGGCCGTATCTCCGTCGCCCGCAGGGAGAGCTGCCCGCGGGGGGCGTACCACTCGGGCTTGGCGAGGACGACGACGCGCGCGCCCTCGGTCACCACGTCGGCGATCCGGTCGAAGACCTGCCGGAAGCAGGTGACGCCCACCGAGATGTCGTGCGAGGGATCGCGCAGTGTCAGGAACACCACCCCGGCGCCCGGCCGCCTCGACAGCTGCGTGATCTGCCCCTCGACCCAGACCGCGCCGAGCCGGTCGATCCACCCGCCGATGAGCCGTGACACCTCACCGACGGGCAGCGGGGCTTCCGCGGACGTATTGAGAGCCATGCGCCGAGCGTATCGGCCCGCGCCGACAGGAACCCCCGGCCGGCGCACCCGCCCCAGCCTCGCCGACCCCCCCCTCAGCGCGACCCCGCGGCCCTCTCCGGCCCGGACCCCGAACCGGCGCCGTCCGGACCCGACCGCCGTCCCCACTGCACCGCGAGGACCACGAGACCGATCCCCAGCCAGCACACCCCCACCACCTGCGCGCTCGTCGTGGCCTCCACGATCACCACGATCAGCACGGTGGCACCGGCCGCCGGCACCAGCACGTGGCGCCACCAGCTCGGCGGCCCCGCCATCCGGCGTACGGCGAACCAGCCCACGACCGACGCGTGCAGCAGGACGAACGCCGACAGCGCGCCGATGTTCACGACCGACACCAGATGGTCCAGTCCGTCGTCCCGCCGGGCCGCCCACACCGCGGCGACCAGCGTCACGACCGCCGCGAGGAGGATCGCGGTCCTCGGGACCCCGGAACGCGCGTCCACCTGGGCCAGGAACCCCGGCAGCCGCCGCTCCCGCGCCATCGCGAACACCAGCCGGCCGGCCGCGGCCTGCCCGGCCAGGGCGGCGAACGCCGCGCCGATCGCCTTGCTCACGGCGACCAGGTCGTGCAGCCACGTACCGACCGAGGCATCCACCGCGTCGTAGAACGCCGACCCCTGCGCCGCCGGATCGGCCGCCAGCTCCGCCGAGCTCAGTGGCTCAAGCAGCGCGGCCAGGTACGACTGCGCGATGAACAGCGTCCCCGCCAGCGCCAGGCAGAACAGCACCGCACGGGCCACCTTCGCCGAGCCGCCGGTCACCTCCTCGGCGAACGAGGCGATCGCGTCGAAGCCCAGATACGACAGCACGGCCACCGACACGGCCGCGAGCACCGCCGTCGTCGAGAACCCGGAGTCCCCGGTGAACGGTGTCAGCCACCCGCGCCGCGCCCCGTCCTGTACGAGCACCCACACCGCCGACACCACGAAGACCAGCAGCACCACGATCTCCATGGCGAGGACCGCGAAGCCGACCCGGGCCGCCGCCCGTACGCCCCGCAGGTTCAGCAGGGTGGTGATGAGCACGGCGATGGCCGTCCAGACCCACCGCGACACCTCGGGGACCAGCGCGTTCATCGCGATACCGGAGAAGAGGTAGGCGACCGCCGGGATGAGGAGGTAGTCGAGCATCGCCATCCACCCGGCGATGAACCCCGGCCCTTCCCCGAGGCCCTTGCGCGCATACGTGAAGACCGAACCGGCCAGCGGGGCGACCCGCACCATCTGGGCGTAACTGAACGCGGTGAACGCCATGACGACCGTGGCCACGACGTAGACCAGGGCGACCGCGCCGCCGGACTTCGCGTCGAGCGTGCCGAACACCCCGACCGGAGCCATGGGTGCGATGAACAGGAGCCCGTAGACGACCAGGTCCCGGAAGCCGAGCGTCCGTCGCAACGTGCCCGGGTCCGCGTCGCGTTCCTTGGTGCTGCCGGCCATGAACCCTCCATCGTCCGGGTGTGCGCGTGATGCACCAGTCTCCCGACCCGGCGGGACCCGCGCCTGTTCGGTACGGCCTTACGATGGGACGCATGACTGCAACGCCTGCACGCCGTGTCCTGCTCGCCGCTCCCCGTGGCTACTGCGCGGGCGTGGACCGTGCCGTGATCGCCGTCGAGAAGGCCCTGGAGCAGTACGGGGCCCCGATCTACGTGCGCCACGAGATCGTGCACAACAAGTACGTCGTCCAGACCCTGGAGAAGAAGGGCGCGATCTTCGTCGACGTCACGGCGGAGGTCCCCGAGGGCTCCATCGTGATGTTCTCCGCGCACGGGGTCGCGCCGGCCGTCCACGCCGAGGCCGCCGAGCGCAAGCTCGCCACGATCGACGCCACGTGCCCCCTGGTCACCAAGGTCCACAAGGAAGCCGTCCGCTTCGCCAAGGAGGACTACGACATCCTGCTGATCGGCCACGAGGGCCACGAGGAGGTCATCGGCACCAGCGGCGAGGCCCCCGACCACATCACCCTGGTCGACGGCCCCGAGGACGTCGCCAACGTCTCCGTCCGTGACGAGTCGAAGGTCGTCTGGCTCTCGCAGACGACGCTCTCCGTCGACGAGACGATGGAGACGGTCGACGCCCTCAAGGAGAAGTTCCCGAACCTCCTCTCGCCGCCGAGCGACGACATCTGCTACGCCACGCAGAACCGTCAGATCGCGGTGAAGAAGCTGGCCGAGGACGCCGAACTGGTCATCGTCGTGGGCTCCAAGAACTCCTCGAACTCGATCCGCATGGTCGAGGTCGCCCTCGACGCGGGCGCCCCCGCGGCCCACCTGGTGGACTTCGCGGACGAGATTGACGAAGCATGGCTGGAGGGCGTCACCACGGTGGGCCTCACCTCCGGCGCCTCCGTCCCCGACGTTCTCGTGGACGGCGTACTGGAATGGCTGGGCGAGCGCGGTTACGCGGACGTCGAGACGGTGAAGACCGCCGAGGAGTCGATCACCTTCTCGCTTCCCAAGGAGCTCCGCCGCGACCTGCGCGCGGAGGCGGCGGAACTCTCCGGCAAGTAGCGGGACGCGCGGCGCCCGCTACCCGTACGGTGGACCGCATGCAGATCTTCGGCGTGGACATCGGCGGCTCTGGGATCAAGGGTGCTCCCGTGGACCTGGACCGCGGAGACCTGGCGCAGGAGCGCCACAAAGTACTGACACCGCACCCCGCCACGCCCGAGGGCGTGGCCGGGTGCGTGGCCGAGGTGGTCGGCCACTTCGACTGGCAGGGGCCCGTCGGCGTCACCTTCCCGGGTGTCGTCACGGACGGAATCACCCGTACCGCGGCCAATGTCGACAAGGGCTGGATCGATATGGACGCCCGTGCCCTCCTCGCGGAGCGCATCGGCCGGCCGGTCACGATCCTCAACGACGCCGACGCGGCCGGAACGGCGGAGATGGCGTTCGGCGCGGGCCGCGGACGCAAGGGCACCGTGATCGTGCTGACCTTCGGCACGGGTATCGGCAGCGCGGTCTTCACGGACGGGCTGCTGGTTCCCAACACCGAGCTGGGCCATCTTGAGCTGCACGGTCACGACGCGGAGAAGCGTGCCTCCACGAAGGCCAAGGAGGACGAGGACCTGAGCTGGCAGCACTGGGCGCACCGGGTGCAGAAGTACCTGCGCCATGTGGAGATGCTGTTCTCACCCGAGCTGTTCGTGATCGGGGGCGGAGTGAGCCGCAAGGCGGACAAGTTCCTGTCCCTGATCGAGGGCGTACGGGCGGAGATGGTCCCGGCCGAGCTCCAGAACAACGCGGGGATCGTGGGCGCGGCCATGGCGGCCTCCAAGAGCTCCGTCTCCTGACGGCCAGCCGCGCGTACGCCTACGGCTGCTGAGGCCGACGCGCCGCCTGCACCCCCGCGCCGCCTGCGCGGCGCGGAGCAGGTGGCGCTGACGCATGTGCCGGATCTTCCGTACGCTCGCGATGAGCCCGGCGACGAGTGTGCCCCCGTACAGCCAGCCGGCGTGCACCGCGAGAGCCGTGACCACCGCCATCGTCTGCCCGCCGACGCCGCCGCCGCCCCCGGAGATGGGAATGACTCCGACGGCGAAGGCGATCGGCACGCCGATCGGCGCGGTGACCAGGTCGGCGGGCCGGACCCAGAGCGCGGTCAGGGCGCTGACCGGCAGGAACAGCAGCCCGTACACCGTCTCCGAGCCGTTGAGGAGCAGGCGGTCGAGGCAGGCGAGCACGAACATGGTGACGGCGGCGAAGAGCCCCGCCCCGATGCCCGTCAACCGCGGATTGGGGAACCTGCCGAGCGCCGCCACGGCGGGCACCGCAGGGGGCCTGGCGCCGCCCGCGCCCGCCACCTGGTAGACGGCTGCGGTCTCACCGATCGTGGCCTGCGGGGATGCCTGCGGGGACAGCGGGGCCTGCTGGTGAGGCTGCCTGCGCTGCGCGGGTCGTGTCCTGTGCTGCTCCACCAGCACAACGTAGGTCGCCCGGCGGGAGGAATCAGGCGTTGGACACGCGCTTTGGCCGAGCTTGGCGTTGAGTTCGATGTCACACGGCCGAAACCCACCCTGTTCGGCCGTGCGCCCGACCCGTGGCTGTCCGCCCGGGCCCGCCCGTAAACTGGACGCTCTCCCCTTCATCCTTACTCCAGGAAGCCGCCAAAGTGTCGCTCACGATCGGAATCGTCGGTCTGCCGAATGTCGGCAAGTCGACCCTGTTCAACGCCCTGACCAAGAACGACGTGCTGGCGGCCAACTACCCGTTCGCCACGATCGAGCCGAACGTCGGCGTCGTGGGCGTCCCGGACCCGCGCCTCGCCAAGCTGGCCGAGATCTTCCGCTCGCAGAAGATGCTTCCCGCCACGGTCGACTTCGTCGACATCGCGGGCATCGTGCGCGGCGCGAGCGAGGGCGAGGGCCTGGGCAACAAGTTCCTCGCGAACATCCGCGAGTCCGACGCCATCTGCCAGGTCATCCGCGCCTTCAAGGACGAGAACGTCGTCCACGTCGACGGCAAGGTCTCGCCGAAGGACGACATCGAGACGATCAACACGGAGCTGATCCTCGCCGACCTCCAGTCCGTCGAGAAGCAGATTCCACGCCTCCAGAAGGAGTCCCGCCTCCAGAAGGAGAAGGTCGCGGTCCTCGCCGCGGTCGAGGAGGCCCAGAAGATCATGGAGGCGGGCCAGACCCTCTTCGCCGCGGGCATCACCGCGAACACGGAGAAGGGCCGCCTCCTCCACGAGCTGCACCTGCTCACGACCAAGCCCTTCCTGTACGTCTTCAACGTCGACGAGGACGAACTGGTCGACGAGGACTTCAAGAACGAGCAGCGCGCCCTGGTCGCCCCGGCCGAGGCGATCTTCCTCAACGCCAAGATCGAGTCCGAGCTGATCGAGCTCGACGACGACGAGGCGCTGGAACTCCTCCAGTCGATGGGCCAGGAAGAGCCCGGCCTGGCCACCCTCGGCCGCGTCGGCTTCGACACCCTGGGCCTCCAGACCTACCTCACGGCAGGCCCGAAGGAGACCCGCGCCTGGACGATCAAGAAGGGCGCGACGGCCCCGAGGCGGCCGGTGTGATCCACACCGACTTCCAGAAGGGCTTCATCAAGGCCGAGATCATCTCCTACGAGGACCTGATCGAAACAGGCTCGGTGGCCGAGGCCCGCGCCAAGGGCAAGGCGCGCATGGAGGGCAAGGACTACGTGATGCAGGACGGCGACGTGGTGGAGTTCCGCTTCAACAACTGAACTCCACCACGTCGCTGATGTGGTGGAGTTCAGCCCGAAAGTACAAGTGAGTGATGAGGCCGGGATGACCTCGTTCCGACCTCATCAGTCATGCCCGCCATCTTTGACGGTGCACGAAGGGCCTAAGCTGTCCTCCTGGGGTCTGCGTCACTGCCAGCGGCGGGGCGCCTGCCGGGAGCGTCGAATACGAGCGGCTGGTGCGTCTCGCCGTCAGTACGAGCCGTGACGCCAACTCATCCGTTCAGTCCCGCCGGCCCACGCTTCTCGTAGCATAAGAGAAGTTCAAACGCGTGGTCGTGACTGGGGGCAGGGATGAGCAAGAGCGGGCAGGCAATGCCGCTGGAAGTCCGGCATGTTCGCGATGCGTTGAAGCGCGAGTTCGATCCGCTGATCTCGCTCGCTGACTACGAGAAACGTCAGCCGTTGGAACGTGAGAATGCCTTCAACTCGCGTGCGTTGTCCGCCAGGGCGGCTCGCATGCTCACGGACTGTACGTCCGAGGAAGCTGCCGAGTCGGTGATCGACGGCCGGGACGACTTCGGTATCGACGCCGTCGCTTTCTCCGCCTCCGCTCCTGAACTGTGGCTGATCCAGGCCAAATGGAGCGACAAAGGCAAGGCCGGCTTTGACACGAGTGCCGCACACAAGCTGGTGCACGGCCTGAAGAAGCTCGACAACCGGGACTTCGATCAGTTCAACGAACGGTTCCGCCGTCTCGCTGACCGTGTGCGGTCAGTGCTTGACGTGCCTACCTGCAAGGTGGTCCTCGTCATCGCTGTCATGGGCGAAGGACACCTTTCTACGGAGACCGAGGCCATACTCGTCGAAGCGGCTGAGGAGTTCGGCGGCTACACGCGCTCCATCGAGCACCGGGTGTTGAATCAGACGGACTTCCACCGTGCCGTCCGCGAGGACCTCACCCCAGAGCCGATCACCCTCACCGCCACCATGACGCAGGGCTGGCATTCCCGGGAAACCCCATTTCAGGCATATTCGGGGCTGGTGGCGGCCGACGAACTCGCTCAGTGGTACGCCGACAACGGAGAGCGGTTGTACGACCGCAACGTCCGCAGATCGCTGGGCCTGACCGGAGTCAACCAGACGCTCGTCGAGAGTCTGATTCGGGATCCGCAGGGCTTCTGGTACCGCCATAACGGCATCACGGTTCAGTGCGACAAGATCGAGCCGCATTTCTTCGCGAAGCAGAAACCCAGTGAGCCCGTGAAGCTGGTCCTCGAAAACGCAAGCGTCGTCAACGGTGCGCAGACCGTCAGTTCTGCCCACCGGGCGTTCCAGCAGAACGAAGAAGCGGTGGGAGAGGCGTACGTCACCGTCCGGATCATCTCAGTTTCCGGTGCCCCGGAGGGGTTCGCGGGCGAGATCACCGAGGCGACCAACACGCAGAACCACATGGAGCGGTCGGACTTCATCGCGATCAAGCCAGTACAGAGCCTGATCCGTGAGGACTTCCGACTCTCTCTTGACAAGGACTACGTATTCAAGCGCGGTGAGATTGAGCCGTCGCCGGCGTTCGGATGCTCGGTCCGCGAGGCCGCCACTGCCCTTGCCTGCGCTCACCCAGACCCGGCCCTGGCGGTACGGGTGAAGGGCTCAGCCGACGCGCTCTGGGAGGACGGTCCTGGGGGCATTTACACCCGACTGTTCGGGCGCAGGCCCAGCGCATATCAGATCTGGCGTAGCGTCCTACTTATGCGGCGGGTGCGGGAGTCCTTGCACGAGGTCCGCTCCACGCTCACCGGACGGGCGGGTTCGATCGCTGACAGTGGTGCTCTGCTGGTGGCGCACATGGTCGCCCAGCAGGTCGGCTCAGAGGGAATCGACGAACCAGACTCAGGTTGGGAGTCCTCTCTGGAGGCCGTACCGGCGCGGGTCGGCGCAACGCTTGCCCAGCTTATCCCGCTGGTGAACCACCTTTTTGGGGGCGGAAGTTACATCACCAGCACCTTCGCCAGCGAGGAACGCTCCCGAAAACTGGTCGCCGCCGTCCTTCAGGCGCTCTCCGACGGTACGGATGCCGGAGACCTCGCTGCGTACCAGCAGCGGGACGACTCGAAGCCGCCCAGGCGCCCCAATACCGTGACCCTGCTGATCGACCATGACCGTATTCCATCCGGTACCAGGCTGATGTACCACCCCAGCGCGACGGAGGAGCAGGCCATCGGGGACTGGCTGAACGCTGACCCGCGCCGGGCCTACGCGACCTGGGTCAACGACCGGCGCAAGCCGTTGCTCTGGGAGGCTGACGGGAGCCGTTACTCGCCAAGCGGCCTGGTCACGCATATCTGGCAGCAGGCCCAGTGGCGCGAGGCGTGGAGCGCGGTCCAGGGGCCAAAACAGTGGGGTGTGCTGGGCGAGGATGGAACGCTTGTTGACCTTGCAGAGCAGCTCTGGCAGCAGCTCCTGACGGAGTCCTTGCCTGAGGAGGAACAGTTCGAGTCGCTCCAGTAAGGGCAGCTTCCGGCAACGCCCGACACAGTGACGCGTGTCGGCGAACCAGCTCCGCCTCGGTCTCCTACCGATTCGGCGTTTGGTGGGCGAGGCGCTAGCGAGGAGCGCGCGGCGCTCTGCGCGAGCCTCGGTGACTTCGATGCGCAAAGTGCACGGCCTCAACGTGAATCGGAAGTCGAAGTCCCGTCCGACGACGCGTGAGCTGATCCGCGCGGCCGAACCCCCCTTGACCCTGATGCCGAACCTTTCCAGGATGAGGAAGTTTCAGGCCCCCTCTGCGAACCGGGGCCGAGCCGTGTGCCGCGAGATGCGCGGCATCGTCTCGCCTGGTGAACGACGGAGCAGCTTCATGTCGCGGCCCTCGACCCAGGCGTTCCAGGACTTGAGGTAGTAGAGCAGGTGCTCTCGCGAGTCGTCGCGCCTGCGGTGGGCCTTCCCGGCCGCCAGGTTCAGCAGCGTATTGCGCAGAGTCAGCCGCGGGTCACCGATGCGCAGCCCCGCACCGGTGACCAGGGCCTCGTGCCAGGGGAGCTGATCGAGCTCGGGACGGGCGTCGGTGGTCGCGTACCAGCCGACCGCAGCGGCCGTCACGGTGATGCGGAACGCCTTGTTCATCGGGATCGCCGCCCGGACAGCGTCCCGCATACAGGGGTGCTGGTCGAGGACGGTGAGCAGTAGATCGTTACTGACGGCGGCGCTCTGCCCGCTCCACGCGGAGTCCGGGGCGGTCAGATAGAGGTGCAGACCGCGCAGAGCGGCGGCCAGGTGGGTGCTGTGCTCCTCGCCCGCCAGGGCCAAGGCGTCGCGTCCGCTCCGCTTGCGGCCGGTGTCCATCACTGTGAACGCGGACTGCGCCACCCCGCGTGTCACCACGCACTGCACGGGGATGCCCGCCTTCGCGACCGCCTCCAACCGGTGCTGGCCGTCGATCAGTGCCCCGTGGTCGTCGAAGGCGATGCCCTGGTGGGTGAGCTGCCACTCGCCGCGCTCGATCTGCTGGGTGAGCTGCTGGACGAACGCTTTGCTCAGCGGGCGGTTCCTGGTGTTGCACAGCAACCACTCGCGAGCCAGCTCGGGCGTGATCACTTCTACGTTGCTCTGCATGACGTCCCCTCCATTGCCATCACCGGCAGCACCCGTCGATAGCAACGATGAGAGCATCGCCTGAAAGCATTGTCAAACAGTATTCTGCCGTGCTGTACTGTTCGTGCGTGTTCGATGAAGACGAAGGGGGCTGCTGATGGCCGCACAGACCACGGTGAGTACCTCCGACATCGCCCGTATCGCGGACGTCGGCCGCGCGACCGTGACCAACTGGCGGCGCCGCCACTCCGACTTCCCCGCTCCCACGGGCGGTACGGAATCACGTCCCACGTTCACGCTGGAGGATGTGGAGGGGTGGCTGGCCGAGCATGGCCGCCTCCCGCAGTTCACCGAGCAGCAGCAGTTGTGGCGTGAGCTGCTGCGAGAGGCCGAGGGGTCGGGGCTGACTGAAGCGATGGCCCGGGCCGCGCTCTTCCTCGCCTTCCTGGAACGCGAAGGTCACACCTCACGGGAGACGCGTTACCTTCACTACGCCGAAGGGCCGGACCTGGAACACGAGAGTCTCGGTGACGGCATGCTCGACGAGATCGGCAGAGCACTTCAGGACATGCCTGAGCCGCTCGCCCTGCTGCGTTCCGCGTCGCTGATGCGTGAGCTCGCGGCTGCCGCGACACGGCAGACGCCGGACGAGGTCCTGTCGGACATGCTCGACCGCTACGCGAGCGAGTCGCGAAGGCGCGGGCCGGGGACCCCGGCGGCGGTGGCCCACTTCATGGCGACACTGGCCAAGGCCGCCTCGCCGGACGGCGCGCTGAGCGCCGTACTCGACCCGGCATGCGGGACGGGGGACCTGCTGGAGGCGGCCCGGATCCAGGGGGCCACGCAGCTTGACGGCCAGGACCGGGAGCTGCATTTGGCCCAGCTGGCCGCGTCCCGGCTCTCCCTCCGGCTGGGCGGGAAAGGGTACTGCTCTGTCGATGCCGAGGACGCTCTCGCCCGATCCCGGCATACGGGTGGGGAGTTCGACGCGGTCCTGTGCAATCCCCCGTACAACGAACGTGACTGGGGCGCGGACGAGTTGGCGTACGACTCCCGCTGGGAGTATGGCCTGCCGTCCCGGTCCGAGTCCGAGCTCGCCTGGGTGCAGCACAGCCTGTCGCGGGTGCGGCCGGGTGGTGTGGTGGTCATGCTGCTGCCGCCGTCCGTCGCCTCCCGGAGTTCTGGGCGGCGGATCCGGGCGGCGCTCGTACGGCACGGCGCGCTGCGGGCTGTGTTGGCACTGCCTGCCGGGGCCGCTCCGCCGGCGCACATCGGGCTGCATCTGTGGGTCCTGCGGAGGCCGGGCGGGGGCAACGGCGCAGAGGCCAGCCATGTGCTGTTCATGAACTGCAAGTCGTTGCCGGACATGAACAGCCGTGGCGGGCGTCCCTCCGTCACCTACCGAGAGCTGCTTGCAGCGCCTGAGAAGTGTCTTGCCATGCCAGGCGTGTACCGTGCCGTCCCAATCACGGATCTGCTCGACGACACAGTCGACCTCACGCCCGCGCCACGACTCGCGGGGGAGCGCGGCATGCCGCAGGTAGACGACCTCCGCCGTACCCTGAGCGGCCGTCGCGACAGCCTCGGCTCCGTGCTGTCGCAGGCATCGGCACTCGCCCCGAGCGACGATTGGGGCGTCTCCCGGACGGGCGGGCCATGGACGATGGCCCCGCTCGCCGATCTGATCCGTACGGGGGCGCTGACTCTGCTCAAGCCCAAGGCGAAGGGCGGCAGCGGGGATTCGGATGGCGACGATCCCGTCCTCACGGCTGCGGATGTGAACGAGGGGCGCTCCCCGTCCGGGCGCGGTCCGGCAGGGGATGAGGACGCGGTGCGGATCAAGGTCGGGGACGTGATCATCCCCGGGACCCTGCTGTCCGCGGACAGGACCGCCGCGCGGGTTGCGGACGACACCGACGCGGGGGCCCTGCTCGGCAGGAACCTGCACCTGCTGCGCCCGGACGAGGCGCGGCTCGACCCGTGGTTCCTGGTCGGCTTCCTCGCCGACCCGGCCAATATGCAGCGGGCGAGCCAGGGGACGTCGATCGTTCGGGTGGACGCGCGCAGGCTCCAAGTGCCCTTGCTGCCGCTGGAGGAGCAGCAGACATACGGGGCGGCGTTCCGGCGGCTACACACCTTTACGACGGCTCTGCGCCGGGCTGCGCTCCAGGGTGAGGAGACTGCCGGGAAGTTGCGGGCCGCGCTCACGACAGGCGCTTTGCGGCCCCCGCCACCGGCCTGAACCCGTGCGAGCCTCCCCGCACACACGACACACTGAGCGCGTACGTACCGCACTGAAGTAATCGCCGCCCCGGCGGCCCGGAAAGGACAACGGTGGAGCAGGACCACAGCAGGCACTCGGAGATGATCAACTTCATCTGGAAAGTCGCCGACTTGCTGCGCGGCGACTTCCGGGCGCATGACTACGGGAAGATCATTCTTCCGTTCACGGTGCTGCGGCGTCTGGACTGTGTGCTGGAGCCGACGAAGGTCGAAGTGCTCGCGGAAGTTGCGGAGATGGAAGAGCGAGGTCGACCGCTGGCCTACCGGGAGATGAAGCTCCGTGAGGTTGCGGGGCACGGCTTCTACAACACCAGCGAACTCACCTTCAAGCTGATCGCTAAGGATCATTCACAGGCGCAGACGCTGCTGAAGTCGTACTACGGCGCCTTCTCCGAAAACGCCCGGAAGATTCTCGACCGCTACAACTTCGAGAAGCACATCGCCGATCTGCAGGAGAAGGGGCTGCTCTACCAGGTGGTTGGCGAATTCGCCAAGATCGATCTGCGGCTACCGAAGGGGCCGGACGACAAGGACGGCATCGACAACCATCAGATGGGCTACATCTTCGAGGAGCTCATCCGGAAGTTTTCCGAAGACAACCCCGCAGGTGAGCACTTTACACCGCGCGAGGTGGTAAGGCTGATGGTGAACCTGCTGCTGGCCCCGGATGAAGGGGAGGGCAAGACCAGGACGGTCCTCGACCCAGCCTGCGGGACGGGCGGCATCCTCAGCGAGACCGAGGAGCACATCAAGCGCAAGGCCCCGCAAACGACTGTCGGGCTGTACGGGCAGGAGCTGAACCCTGAGTCGCACGCCATCTGCCAGTCCGACCTGCTGATCAAGGGGCAGGAACCGGACAACATCAAGTACGGGAACTCCTTCACCCAGGATGGCCACAAGGAGCAGAAGTTCGACTATCTGGTCGCGAACCCGCCCTTCGGAGTGGAGTGGAAGAAGGTCAAGCAGGATGTGGAGCGGTTCGCCAGAAACGGGGATCGTTTCCAAGCGGGACTGCCGAGGATCAGTGACGGTTCCTTCCTCTTCCTCCAGCACATGATCTCGAAGATGAAGCCGGCGCGTCCTGACGGGAAGGGCGGCTTCGAGGGCGGAAGCCGTATCGCGATCGTCTTCAACGGGTCGCCGCTGTTCAGCGGTGGGGCGGGCTCCGGCGAGTCCGACATCCGGCGGTGGATCTTGGAGGAAGAGGACCTGCTGGAGGCCATCGTGGCTCTGCCGGACCAGCTCTTCTACAACACCGGCATCTCCACCTACTTCTGGATCCTGTCGAACCGGAAGCACCGGGGCCTCAAGGACAAGGTCATCTTGCTGGATGCGCGAGGCCAGTGGACGAAGATGCGGAAATCGCTGGGCGACAAGCGAAAAGTCATCTCCGATTCCCAGATCGCAGCGGTGACGGACATGTACATGGAGGCGGTGGCTGCGGCGGCTGATCCTGAACAGTCGCCGCCGGAGAACGTGAAGATTCTCGAAACGAAGGAGTTCGGTTACCAGCGCATCACCGTGGAAAGGCCGTTGAAGTTGCGCTTCGAGGTCACGGAAGAGACGCTGACAGCTCTCCGGGCTTCGGCTGCGATCGACAAGGCGGTTGATGCGGGGGCGTTCACGGATGCGCTGAAGTTGCTGGTGGGCGAGCGTTGGGCGACAAAGGCGGAGGCGTGGGACGCGATTCGTCAGGCGATGGTGCCAGCGGGCCTGATGATGCCGACGGGCAAGCCCTTCCAGAAGGCGCTACGGGATGTGGTGGGGGTGCGCGACCCCGAGGGCGAGGAGCAGTACCTCAAAAAAGGCGACCCGCACCCGGAACCGGACCCCGACCTTCGTGACAACGAGAACGTGCCGCTGGAGGAGGACATCGACGCGTATATGAAGCGCGAGGTGTTGGAACACGTGCCGGACGCGTGGGTGGACCACACGAAGACGAAGATCGGGTACGAGATTCCATTCAGTCGGCAGTTCTATGTGTATGCGCCGCCGATGCCGTTGGAGGCGATTGACGCGGAGCTGATGTCACTGGAGACCGAGGTCCGACGGCTGCTTGGGGAGGTGACGAAGTGAGCATCGTCCGCGTAAAGACCGTTGTCCAGAACTTCACGATTAAGTCAGACGGGTTGGCTCACCCTTTTATCGGGCTGGAGAATCTAGAGAGCGGAACTGGCAGGCTGCTAGTTGATCCGATTCCATGCAAATCTGCTGAAGACAGTCTTGTGCATCAACGGGGAGACGTCCTATTCAGTAAGCTGCGCCCTTATCTGGCTAAGTCTTACCTTCCGCAGATGTCGGGGACGGCCACAGGGGAGCTTCTCGTGCTGCGGCCGAAAAAATTGATCAGCACTCGCTTTCTGATGTACTTGACCCTTTCGGGCCCTTGGGTCGAATGGGCCAATGTTTCTGCTTATGGAACGAAGATGCCTCGCACCTCATGGGAGCTGATGGGTGAGTTCCGGTTTTCCTTGCCGTCGCTTGAAATGCAGGAACGTATCGCGGAGTTTCTAGATGGTGAGATCGAAAAGATCGATGCCATCAGCCAAGCAAGGAAGCGGCAAGGTGTTCTGCTTGGTCGGCATCGAGCGGTAGCCCTTTCCGGCCTCTTCACGCGAGCCAGCTCTTCGGTGCCGACTCGGTTGAAATACCTAATGCGAAACAAGCCGCGTTATGGTGTTCTGGTTCCAGAATTCACTGACAATGGTGTGCCCTTCGTGCGTATCAACGACCTGCTGGACTTGCGGGGGCGAGCAGCTTCTCTTGTGCGCATTCCTGAGGATCTATCGCAGCAGTACGCCCGTACCCGTGTCCAGCCGAACGACATTCTGCTCAGTGTTGTCGGAACTCTAGGGCGCGCCGCATTGGCACCAGCCGAGTTGGAAGGAGCCAATATCGCGCGTGCGGTCGCTGCACTGCGGGTTCGGCATGACGTCGATCCCGGCTTGTTCATCCGCTGGATCGAGACCGCTGACTTCATGCGTCAAGCCCTCAACGCGACGGGCAGTGACACAGCACAGCCGACTCTGGGTATGGAAGACCTCGCGAACTTCAACCTCCGGTGGCCGACAGACGCTCACGAGCAGCGGCGACTGGCCCGCGAGGTGGAAGAGGTGGCTAAGCATCACGACGAACTGGCTGCTTGCTACGAGAAGCAAACCCGTCTGCTCTCCGAGCGTCGCCGCGCCCTGATTACCGCCGCAGTGACCGGCCAAATCGATGTAACAACCGCACGGGGGGTGCGAGTTCCGTGATTCACAGCAACCCGTTCAGCAACAAAGGCTCGAAGGAACCCCAGCACAAGGTCCACCACGAAGAGGCGTTCCGCGTCGCGATCATCGAGTGGCTCCTCGCCCACGGCTGCGAGGGGGGCCTCGCCCTCCGCTGGAGGATGGGCCTCAGCTCTGACTACCGCCGTGACCTCGCCCTCGACACCGCGCAGGTCTTCGCCTTCATCGGGGCCACCCAGAACAAGGCTTGGCTGAGCTACGCCGGCTACCACGACGACGACCCCGACATCGCCCAGCGTGCGTTTGCCGAGCACCTCGCCCGGTGGATCGACAAAAGGGGCACCCTCCAGACCCTCCGCCAAGGGGTCAAGGCGCACGGCATCCACTTCGACCTCGCCTACTTCAAGCCGTCACAGACGATCGACCCCGGCGCCCTCACCTTGTACAGCAAGAACCGGCTCACCGTAGTCCGTGATCTCGTCTACGCCACCCGCCGTGTGGCGGACGGCGCGACCAGCAACGACGAGGGCAACAAGCCCGACCTCACTCTCTTCGTCAACGGCATCCCCGTTGCCACCGCAGAGTTGAAGAACCCGCTCACCGGCACCGGTACAGCCGAGGCCATGCACCAGTACCGGACCACCCGGGACCACCGGGAACCGCTCTTCGCCAAGCGCGCCCTCGCGCACTTCGCGGTCGACCCGGACGCTGTCTTCCTCACCACCCAGTTGAAGGGTAGGGACACCGTCTTTCTGCCTTTCAACACCGGTTCCGACGGCCCCGGAAACCGTGGCGGTGCCGGAAATCCGGCGATCCCCGACGCGGCTCCCGCCGGCACGTACCGGACCTCGTACCTCTGGGAACAGATCTGGCACCCGGACACCTGGCTGGATCTTCTGGAGCGGTACGTTCACCAGAGCACGGAGAAGAAGGATGACGGCAGCACCGTCAAGAAGCTGATCTTTCCGCGCTTCCACCAGTGGCACGCCGTGAGGGAGTTGACCGCGCACGCCGCGCGGCACGGGGCGGGGCACAACTACCTGGTCATGCACTCCGCGGGGTCCGGCAAGTCGAACACCATCGCCTGGCTCGCCCACCGGCTCTCCGACCTGCACGATGCACGACACGAGTCGGTTTTCGACAAGGTACTGGTGATCACGGACCGTACGGTCCTGGACGATCAGCTGCAGGAAACCATAGGTGACTTCCAGCAGACCAATGGCCTGGTCCTCGGCATTGGCGGCAAGGGCGGCTCGAAGTCGTCGCAGCTGGCGGATGCGCTCGCGCAGGAAACGGCGAAGATCCTCATCGTCACCCTCCAGACCTTCCCCGCGCTGCTTGCCTACCTGCGCAAGTCGCCCGTCGAGATACGCGGCAGTCGCTTTGCGATCGTCGTCGACGAAGCGCACTCATCCCAGTCGGGCGAAGCCGCCACCGACGTCAAGAAGGCCCTGCGCGATCTCGGCCTCGACGCCGACGACGAAGAGACCGGAGCCACGGAGGCCGAGGCGGAAGTGTCGGAGCCCACCACCGACGAGCGTCTCGCCGCGTCCGCCCGTGCCCGTGGTCAGAGCGCGAACCTCTCCTACTTCGCCTTCACCGCCACCCCCAAGCACAAGACGCTGAAGCTCTTCGGCACCAAGAACCCGCTCACCGGCCTTTATGAGCCCTTCCACACCTATTCGATGCGGCAGGCGATCGAAGAGAAGTTCATCCTTGACCCGCTGTGCCAGTACGTGAGGTACGAGACGTACTGGCAGATGGTCAACGAGGACCCGCACGAGGCGGACCGCGAGGTCGACAAGAAGAAGGCCAACGCACTGCTCGCCTTGACCGCGCACGGTCACACCGAGACCGCCGTGCAGCGGGCCAGGGTGATCGCGGAGCACTTCATGGCCCACACCCGCAGGCGGCTGGGAGGGCGGGCCAAGGCCATGGTGGTGTGCCGTTCGCGGTACGGCGCGCTCCAGCTGTACCGGCAGATCGTCAAGTACTTCGACGACAACGGCTATCCGGACCCCGGGGTGCTGGTTGCCTTCTCCGGCTCTCTCAAGGAGGGAGAGGAGGAGGTCACCGAGGCGAAGCTCAACGGCTTCTCGGAGGGCGAGCTACGCAAGAGGTTCGCGTACACCGCGGCCGACGACAAGAAGGGCACGTCAGCCAGGAGCCGGCGCGAGTACCGGATCCTGGTGGTCGCGGACAAGTACCAGACGGGCTTCGACCAGCCGCTGCTGACCACGATGTACGTCGACAAGAAGCTGAAGGGTGTCGCCGCTGTGCAGACGCTCTCCCGCCTTAACCGCACGCATCCTCTCAAGGACCAGCAGGATCTTTGCGTCCTGGACTTCGCGAATGACGCGCACGACATCCAGAGCGAGTTCCGGCCGTTCTTCGAAGAAGCCCAGACCATGCCCACCGACCCCAATCTGATCTATGACGCGCAGCATCAAGTCATGGATCCGCCGATCCTGTTCGTCGACGAGATGCAGTCGTTCGTTGCGGCGTACCTCAGGGCACAGGACGCGGCGGCCGGGGACGGCACCCGCTGGGAGAAGCTGCACGCGGAGCTCTACCGGCACACCGACCCCGCCCGCGACAGGTTCATCGTGCTTAGGGAAAGCGAATTGCCGGCCGAGCACGAAAGCGCCGAGCAGTTCCGGGCCGACCTCGCCGACTATGCGCGCAAGTACAGCTTCCTTGCGCAGATCGTGCCGTACATCGACATCGATCTGGAGCGCCTGCACCTCTTCGGGCAGCATCTGCTGCGCAGGCTGCCCCGCGCGAGGGAGGTGCGGTGGATATCGGAGAAACCCGGCTTGAGGCCGTGCGCCTGGAGAAGGTTGGGGAGGTCAACGTGAGCCTGACTGCCGAGGGCGCGGTCGAACTGAAGGGCTTCGGCAGTGGTGCCGGTGGGGCGGCTGAACCCGACAAATCGCCGCTGGCCAAGGTGATCGACCAATTCAACGAGCGGTTCGGTACGGACTTTACCGAGGACGACTTCATCGTGCCGCTGCGGGCGGTGATGGCCGACGAGAAGGTGCGGCGGTCCGCCTCGCAGGACGACGAGGACGGATTCAAGCACGTCATCGACCCGGTGCTGGATGCCGAGATGATGAAGCATATCGACTCCGTTCGTGAGTTGGGGGACCACTACTTCCACGACGACCGCGATCACCGGGAGTCGATCAAGCGTGACCTGCGGCGGCACGCCTTCCGCATGCTGCGCCGCGAACTGGGGATGGACGACGCGGCCTGAACCCGCCGCGGGCAGCGCGGACCGTCCACGGCAACTCCCCGTAACCGTGGACGGTTTACGGCGACACGCGCCACACTGGGCACACATGATCACGGGGCACGGGGAGGACAGAGCAGGTGGCGCCAGAAGTACGAGTCATCGCAGAACGCTATGAGCTGCGGACCAGGATCAGCACCGGGGGTATGGGACAGGTCTGGCTTGGCTACGACCCGATTCTGAACCGGGACGTAGCGGTCAAACTCATCCGCCGGGACCTGACCACGCCGGGCCCGGACGCGGAAGAGCTGGCCGAGCGCTTCAAGCGGGAAGCCCGGGTTACAGCCAAGTTCGACCACCCAGGGGTGCCCGCCGTCCATGACGCGGTGCTCGACCGGGAGGCGGACGGCGTCTACATGGTGATGCAGCTGGTGCGTGGCGCCCTGCTCACCGACATCCTCGCCAGGCCCGGTGTGCTGCCGGTCCCCTGGGCGGTTTCCGTCGCCGCGCAGGTCTGCTCGGTGCTCTCGTACGCTCACGCCGTGCCCGTCGTTCACCGCGACTTGAAGCCGGACAACATCATGGTCGCCGGGGATGGCACCGTGAAGGTTCTCGACTTCGGAGTCGCCGCGGTACTCGGAACCGATGTCACCAAGCTGACGTCCACCGGGCACATCATCGGCACCCGCCGCTACATGTCGCCCGAGCAGATCCAAGCGGCCGCGGTCAGTCCGCGCAGCGATCTCTATGCGCTGGGCTGCATCCTTCATGAACTGCTCGCCGGGAAACCGCCGTTCACGGCCGAGGCAGAGTTTCAGCTGATGGAGGACCACATGTACCGGGCGCCGGCGCCGCTATGCGGGCTGCGCGCTGAGGTGGACCCGGCACTGGAGCGGCTGGTTCTGGATCTGCTGGCCAAGGTGCCCCATCAGCGGCCTGACTCAGCCCAGGATGTCTACGACCGTCTGGTGCCCTTTCTCCCCGCACCCGACCCTGAGCGGACCACCGAGCAGCGGGGGCAGGAAGCCACTGACCCCACGGGGCCTTACCGTCGTCCGCTCGCGCCCCGTCCCCGCCCGAGCGAGAAGGCCGTGTACACGCCGACCGCTGTGGACTCGCCACTGCGGTCGGCCGCCCCTGCTGTACCGGATGAGGAACTGCAGCAGGCCCGCGGGCACGCAGCGGCGCTCGTCGAGGAGGAGCGGTTCTCCCAGGCATCCGGAATGCTGGAGGACGTCCTGGCCCGCGCTGCTGCGGTGCGTAGCGCTTCCGAACCGCTGATGGTCGGCCTCCGTCTTGTCCACGCGCTCGCGCTCTTTTGTGACGATGACTACGGACGAGCACTGCCGGAGTACGAGGCACTCGTTGAAGTATTGGAAGCCGCAGGTCCTAACCGTGGCGAGGATGCCCTTTACTGCCGCAGGCAGGCCGCCTTCTGCCGGATGGAGCTCGGCGACAGCGAAGGTGCGCTGGCCGAGTTCGAGGCCGTACTGGGACAGATGAGGCAGGGGCTGCCGGACAGCGACATGGATGTCCTTGAGGTACGCAGGCATGTCGGCCTGCTGCTTCAGGCGGTCGACCGGCTCCGGGAGGCGGTCGAGGCGTTGATGCCGCTGTACCGGGACCTAATGGCCGAGTACGGACCGGACGCCCCGGAGACCGCCCAGGTGCGGGACGCACTCGTGCGTATCCGGCTGCGGACCTCGCGTACAACCGGCTCCGGCAGGGCCGTCACAGGCAGAAATTGACCGAAGGAGCTTCTCGCATGGCACAGCTGGCTCTCTCGGTCCGGTTCCTTGATGAATTCGGGAAGCTCGACTCCAAGGCGCGGTCCGGGGCCGTGAAGACGGCTCTGAAGTTCCAGCAGCTCACGCTCAAACAGCTCTGGTCGGACGCCGGACTCGATTTCAAGCAGCCCAAGGGGGCCAGGGACAAGCATATTTACACCTGCCGTATCGACAGGTTCTACCGGGGAGTCGTACTCGCGCCGGGCACCGGCGAGGACTTTCTGCTGCTGCGTGTGATGGCGCACGACGACGCCTACGCCTGGGCTTCCAAGCAGGTGCCGAGCGTAAACGCGGTGACCCATGGACTGGAGATCCGTGACGTCGTCACAGTGGAGCAGCTGGTGCCGGCATGGGAGGCGGAGGCGGCCACCGCCGCGGCGGAACCTCTCTTCGCTCGTCACCCGGACGGAGATCTTCGTGGTCTGGGTATCGAGGATGATGTGCTGCGCGCGGCCCGTTCTCTGACCTCCAAGAAGCAGCTCGATGCATTCGCTCCGTTGATGCCGGAGGATCAGTGGCAGGTGCTGCAGTTCCTCGCCGAGGGACTGAGCGTGCAGACGGTATGGGGTGAGCTGGTCGCCTTCCGTGCCCGGAACGGCGCGCTTGCGGTGGACCGTACAGACCTGTCCAGCGCGATGCGGAACACCCCATCGCGTATTGCCCTGGTGACTGGCCCGGGAGAACTGTCCGACATCCTCGACAAGCCGTTCGCCGCGTGGAGGATCTTCCTGCATCCGTCTCAGCGGTATATGGCGTACCGGCCCAGCTACTCGGGTCCTGCCCAAGTGACCGGTGGACCGGGCACGGGGAAAACTGTGGTGGCACTTCATCGGGTCAAGCACCTCCTGGAGCATCTACGGACCGGCGAGCGCATCCTGCTCACCACGTACACCGGGGCGCTCACGTCGGCTCTTCGCGAGGGGCTGGCCCTGCTGATCGAAGACGAGGAGCTGCGCGGTCGGGTGGACGTGTCGACGGTCAACGCCCTGGCACGAGAAATTGTTGAACCACATGACACCGTCCGGCGTGCTTACCTCGATGGGGCGCAGGAGACTGCTCTCTGGGGAGAGATCGGCGACCAGCTGGATTTGCCGTGGAACGGCCAGTTCCTGGCCCAGGAGTACAAGCATGTCATCTTGGCACAGGGCCTGCGCTCGCTCGACGCCTACTGTGAGGCGTCCAGAAGCGGTCGGGGCTCCCGGCTCGCCTCCGCTCGACGGCACGAGGTCTGGCAGGCGGTGGAGGCGTTCCAGGTCGCGCTCGACAAGCTTTCCGCGCGTACGCATCTGGGTGTGTGCGATGAAGCGGCGTTGCGGGTCACCGCATCCGGAGTGCAGCCCTACCGGCATGTGGTCGTTGACGAGGCACAGGACCTGCACCCCGCCCAGTGGAGGCTACTGCGGGCCGTGGTGCCCAAACGCCCTGACGACTTGTTCATTGCTGGCGACCCGCATCAGCGCATCTACGACTCGAAGGTGTCTCTGAGATCGTTGGGGGTCGCCGTGACCGGACGTTCCACCCGGCTGCACAGGAACTACCGCAGCACGCAGGAAATTCTCGCTTGGGCGGTTTCGTTGCTGGACGGTCGGCCTGTGGAGCAGTTGGAGAACGGGAGTGCGGACACGCTGGCAGGTTTCCGGTCCTCGCTCCGCGGCGCCCGCCCGACCGTGTGTGCCACGGATGACCCGGATGCGGAACTGACCGAGCTGGTGGCGCGCATCCGAGAGTGGGCCGACAGCGGAGTTGAGTTCTCTGATATCGCGGTGGCTGCCCGATTCAACAAGATCGTGTACCGCGTGGCGCAGCGGTTGCGGGACGAGGGAATCCCTACGGTCCGGCTACGGCAAGACGGAAGCGCAGACGCTGAGGGCGTCAGGGTCGCGACCATGCATTCTCTCAAAGGGTTGGAGTTCAGGTGTGTGGCGGTCGTTGGGGTGCGTGAAGGGACGGTTCCGTACCCAGGAGCCATCACGCCAATGGAACTTGACCCCATCCAGCACCACACGGATCTGACAGCGGAGCGTTGTCTGCTCTTCGTAGCCTGTACGCGCGCACGCGACCGACTGCACGTGTCGTGGAACGGTCCAGCGAGCCGCTTTCTCGCTGAAGTCGGAGCGGCATAGGAGTCTCCTCGTGTGCGCCGCACTGGCAATCCAGCTTGAGGCTAGGGCCCGGCGCCCAGCCGTCGGGGGAATCTTACGGTCACGAGAGCACGGTTGCTTCGTCCGCGCATCAAGCGTCACTTTCGCTGAAAGGGGCGGTTTAGCGTCGTGCATCTTGTCTGGTTACGAAGTGATGGAAAAGCCTTAGGGTCTGACGCTCGAGCTGCGTAGGCGTACGGGAGGCGTCGTGCCTGCGTGGTGCTGGGATGAGACGCCCGTGCTGGGACAGTGCTGGGATGCCCCCTGCAAAACCCACGTTTCCGCAGGTGGGAGCTCTGTACTACAGATTCCGCTTCAACGTGTAGTGGCTGACATATCACCACGTCGCTGATCTGGCAAACGCAGAGGTCAGATGGGGTCCGACTCTTCGGGGTTGGGCCCTTGGCTCTTTCCCGTGCTGGGATGGTGCTGGGATAGCTGACCCCCCGTCACCTGTCGTCATCCCTGGTCATCCATACCGTGCTGGGATTGGGCTGGGACGTGGATGCCCTGCCGGTGCTGGGATCCGCACCGGTGAGTGGCTGAACCGTGGGACGCTGGCGCTTATCGATGTCAAGCAAATGCCCTGCTCAGCCAACGAGGCAGTAAGCCTCAACCTGCTCAAGGGCGACTTGCACTGAGTAGGCGCCGAGGGGTCAGACGTCCTTGATCTGTACGCGGTCGCCGCACAGTTTCGACCAGTCGTCGCGGTCCGAGGTCAGCACGAGTACGGGTGCCGGAGAGCGGAGCGCCATCGCGGCGACGAGGACGTCGATGGCGTACTTGTGGCCGTGTAGGCCGTCGGCATCGCTCAGTAGCTGCACAGCGGTGAGGCTGTCCGCTTGGGTGACGTCTTGGACCTGAAGGCGGGAGAGCAGCCAGCGCAGCCGGGCGGTGTCCGTTTTCCCGTAGACGGCCTCGACCACCGTCAGGGCAGATACGAGGACGGGCACGCCCACGCGTCGAGCGGCCTCGATTCGGGTGATCATCTGGCGGTCGTTGCGCAGTAGCAGCGACAGCGCCTGGGAGTCGAGCACCAGGCACCTGGCCGCGGGCTCCTTCATGCGGCGCTGTCGTTCGACGCGTAGGGCGCCGGTGAGTCACCGAACAGTTCGCTCTGCGCGGCCTGGACTTCGGCGTCGCTCAGTGGCTCGTGCTCGGTTTCGTAGGCGGCCACGATCTCGGCGAGGCCGTCCATGGCGAGCTGATGCTGGACCGCCGCGGTCACGTACGCGGACACGCCGCGCTTGCCGGTACGTGTGCGCAGAGCACCTAGGAGTTCCGCGGGCATCGAGACGGAGATGTTCTCCGTGCCTCCGGGGCGGGGTGACTTCATGGGCGCCAGTCTAGTACAGAAAGTATTACAACGCCTGGAATGCTGTGCGGCCCGTACCCGAAGTGGGCGTCGATGCGTAGTCTTGGCGCTTTCAGACCTTCTTGTACTTTGCAGTGAATCCCGTGCTGGGATGGTGCTGGGATGCGCTCACATAACCGCAGGTCAGACAGGACGTGGTGGAGTTCCGCTTCAACGTCTAATACGTTCGGCGAAAGGCCGTCTGACCTGCGGCGGAGCGGGTTGGGCGGCCTGTGCGGTCCGCACGGAGTCCGCAGCGTGCTGGATGGGCCCGGCACGCGGGGGAGCGGTTACGCCGCTTCGTCGACCTGCGGCTGCGCCTCGGCGGACCGGTCCGCGTACGCCTTGTCGACGGCGGCCCGGGTCCGCTCCTCGGAGTCGGGCCACAGGTGGGGAAGCCGGGGCCTGCCTCGCCGAAGGAGATGGCGGCGGCCGTCACGCATCCGATCGCGTAGGCGAGGAACCCGAGGGTGAGGGTCGCGGCCAGCCGAGCGGACTCGATTCGCCAGCCCGGTCGGGCTGCCGCGAGCACGGCTTCGGGCATTCCTGCGCGGGAGGAGCGTCCCGCCTGCCAGGCTGAGACACCGGCGAGAACAGGTCCGAGGAACAGCGTGACGACCTGGGCCGCGACGCTCGCCTCAGGCCACACACCAATCCAGTAGCGGGCACGGCCGAAGAGAACCACCAGGTCGACGGCGATCATCACGGGCAGCGCTGTAAGGAGTGGTGAGCGGCGCAGTTCGATGCGATACGCGTTCACGATGCGTCCCCCTCGTTCGACCACTGGCCGCCGAGTACCGTCATGTAGCCACGTTCCAAGGGGTTGTCGCCGGGAGTCGTGAGCGCGGCCAGCTCTGCCAGCTGTCGGGGTGTGCTGCTGTGGCGCACCTGGCCGTCGCTCAAGACGAGGACTGTGTCGCAGGCGGCGCCCACGTCTTCGACCAGGTGGGTACTGAGGACGACGGCTGTTCCCGTGCGGGCGAGAGAGCGGATGAGCTCCCGGAAGTCGAGGTGTTGCGCTGGGTCGAGGCCGACGGTCGGCTCGTCCAGCAGGAGCAGGTCGGGCGAGCCGACGATGGCCGCGGCGATACCAGCCCGGCGGAGCATGCCGCCAGACATGGACTTCATACGGTCCTGGGCCCGATCAGCCAGCCCAACAGCCCCCAACGTCTCCCTGGTCATGGAGTCGGCCTTCCTGGAAGGGGCCTCCCGCAACCACGCGCAGTAGCGGACGAAATCTGTTATCGAGAAGGCCGGGAATAGCCGAAGTCCTGCGGGAGGTAGCCGATGCTACGGCGGGCTCGCCGTGCCTGCCGTTCGTTGCTTATGGGTTCACCGAACAGCTCCAGCTGCCCGCTCCACGGCGGTGCAATCGTAGCCAGGATACGGAAAAGGGTAGTCTTGCCCGCCCCGTTGGGGCCCAGCAGGCCAGTGATGCCGGGCTGGATGGAAAGGTCGAGATCTTCGATAATTCTTCGACCACCGTACCCGTGCGTGAGGGACGTCAATCGGGCGACGAATGCTGTCGGCATTGGTGAACGTCTCCGAAAAGATGGCGGGCCTCCCGTAATGGTGGGACCGCCATCGAGACATCACTGGAACTACACGTATACGTCCGTCTTGTTGATCTTGAACGTGCACTCGTGGGTGTCAGACTTGCCCGTGTATCCTCTCGGCAGGATATCGAGGTGCGATGTGTCGATCTCGTTGTTGCAGTCGTAGAGCGTCACATACGGATGCATTGTCATAGTCGAATTCGAGCCGTCGAAGGAGCAGGCGGGGCGATCTGACTTCGGCATGTGTCCGGGAGAACTGGGCCAGCCGCTGTGGCCGAGCCGTCGAGCCCTTTGTCCGCGAAGCCCTGGCGCGGGTGCCCGATGACAGGCTGTCCGCGGCCCCGCAGAGGGTGGCTGCGGACGCGTATCGACGGCTTCGAGATCGATGTCGTCGGGGCAGACCGCGCCCCCCTTGATCGGGCCACGAGGGCTGCCGACGGTTGCCGGGGGCCTGCGTGGCCCCGGCGGGGCCCTCACCACTGCCGGTTCACGGTGGCCTTGGGGCCGGTCACCAGGGTTGCCGGCGGGACGTCGTCGGCCACTACCGCTCCGGCCGCGACCACGGCGTCCCGGCCGATGCTGACGCCGGGGAGGATCGTCGCGCCGGCGCCGATCCACACGTTCTCCGCCACGTCGATGGGGCCGCCGCTCAGCCACCCCCGGCGTTCCTCGGGGTCGACCGGGTGACCGAGGGTGATGAACGTGACCCTGGGGGCGACCATCACACGCTCCCCGAGGCGGATGCCCGCGTAATCCAGGAACGTGCAGTTCTGGTTGATGAACACGCGTTCCGCGATATCCAGGTTCAGACCGTGGTCCGTGTAGAAGGGCGGATAGATCGTGACTCCCGCCGGCAGCGGTCTGCCGAGGATCTCCTCGAACAGCTCCGCCTTGCCCGCGTCGTCCTCGAAAGGCAGGACGTTCAGCCGGGAGGTGAGCTGGGTCACCTGGCGAACCCTCCGCGCCATCGCCTGGAACTCGGCGCTGCGGATGCGCATGAGGCGGTCGTCGGTCATCGCGCGATCCTCTCCGGGACGGCGGCAGCGCCGCTCGGTGGCGTCGGCCGCCGCCAGGGTAACGGGCGTCACCGGTGAGCCGTATCCCGGCCTCCGTCCCGTTCCGCCCTGCCGTCCGGCCCGGGTTTCCACGCGGCCCTGGCGGAAGTGACGAGCCCCGAGTGGTCAGCGCACGGCGAGCGGCGCCAGGAACGCGCCGCGTTCCGGGCCCGAGCCGACCACCGAGAGGCACACCACGTCGCCCGGGACCAGCCTGCCGGCCTCCAGGTCGGCGTGGAGGAGCGCCAGGGTGGAGGGCGCGGCGGTGTTGCCGATGGCGCGGGCGTTGCCCGGGGCCAGTTCCGCCGGGATGTCCGCCTCGCTGAGGAAGGCGTCGACGAGGAACGGGTGTGCCTGGTGGGTGTACAGCCGGGTGATCTCCTTGAGGTAACCGGGACGGGCGTACTCCAGCGCCTCGTGGTTGAGCGCCATGCCCGTGCTGTAGTAGCGGCGGATCTCGGGGGAGTTCATGCCGTACGCGGAGAGCTCGTCCGCTCCTGGCGTGCCCGCCGGATGGCTGCCGCCGCCACCGAGGACGTGGATCAGCGGGTCGGTGATGCCGGGGCCGCCGTCGAAGGACAGGCTGTCGCGGGAGTAGAGCAGGACGCCGTCCGCGTCCGCCTCCCGGCGCAGGACCAGGGCAGCGGCGCCGTCGGAGAAGAGGGCGGGGGAGGCCCACATGTTCCTGCCGTACGGGTGGGCGGTGTTCCCGGCGTACTGCGGCAGGAGCGTGCCGTCGGCGCCGGTGCTCACGCGGCTGGTGATGTTGTACGCGACGACCAGGGCGCGTTCGGCGCGCATCGCCGAGACGACCGCCGCCGCGCGGGCCATGCCCCCGCACCCCGCGCCCAGTTGGACGGGCGGGACGTGGTCGGGAATCCCCAGCCGACGCATGAGCGCGAAGGCGTCCTGGTCGAGCATCACCTGGTAGGGCGTGCAGGTGACGACGACGACCGTGGTGATGTCGCGGGGGGAGAGACCCGCATGGTCCAGGGCTTGACGGGCGACGGCCACGACCGGGCCGAGGTCCGCGAAGTGCGCCGGGTCCCAGCTCTTGCCCCGCACGCCGAGCAGCCTCGTGACGGTCGCGCCGCTCAGATGGCGGCCGGGCCGGTGGCGGTCCGGTACCTGGGTCCGCTCGGCCCAGTCGTCCATGGCGACGACGGTTCCCAGGTCGGCGTGGGCGCCGGCGATCTCGTACGGGAACGGCTCGGGGCCCGCCGGAGGGCCGAGGGGAGCGGTGCCGGCGGCGGAGGTGCAGGAATCCATGGTGAGGGGCATCCCGGGGGTCGGGGGCCGACGAGGTCGACCGGTGGTGGGGGGCTGGTCGATTTTCGGTCTGGGGGAGGGCGCCGTCCAAGTCACGGCCCCTCATTCGGGTGAGCCGTCCGCCGGAGCCACCCGCCCGGAGGTGTCGTTTCTTCTGCTTCGTACGCCCGTGCGGGAGCAGTCTGCGGATTCACTCCCACGGGGGTGTGTGGGTCGGCGAGTCGCCGCGAAGCCGGTGGCACGATGACCGCTGTTCAGGTGGAACGACAGGAAGTTGGCCGATGGGCGTCCCGAGCGTTGATTCGATTCCGAAGGTGACCGGTGAGCCGGTTCCCGGACTCGGGACGCCAGAGCGTCCGCGGGGTGAAGGGGTGCTCGCCGGGATGCGGGCGGTCGTCACGGGCGGCACCACCGGTCTCGGCCGCTATCTCGCCGAGGGCTTCCTCCAGGCGGGGGCGCGGGTCATGTGCGGCGCGAGGCGCGAGGGCCAGGCGGCCGAACTGGTCGAGCGCTACGGCGAGTTCGCCGGCTACGTCCGGGCCGACGTACGCGATCCCTCGTCCGTCGACGGGCTGATGGCCGAGGCGGCCGACCGCTTCGGCGGCGTGGACATCGTCGTCGCCAACGCGGGCATCACCCGCAACGGCACGGTGCGCAGGCTCAGCCCGGCCGACTGGCGGGACGTGATGAGCACGAACGTGGACGGGGTGTTCCACACCGTCCAGGCCGCGCTGCCCCATCTGGAGCGTGGCGGCGGCGGCACCATCCTCACCCTGTCCTCCGCGATGACCGGCCGCATCGCGCCCGGAGCCAGCGCCTACGTGGCGTCGAAGGCGGCGATCGAGGCGTTCACCCGCTGCTGCGCGGTGGAGTTCGCCGGCCGGGGCGTCCGGGTCAACTGCCTGTCGCCCGGCATCCTCACCGTGGGCATGGGCGAGGCGGTCTGCGCCGACGAGCGGTTGCGGGCGGCGTACTGGCCCCGCCTGCTCGCCGGACGGGCGGGCACGCCCCAGGAGGCGGTCAGCGCCGCGGTGTTCCTGGTCAGCCCGGCCGCCTCGTACGTCAACGGGCAGGTCCTCGAAGTGAACGGCGGACTGCTGTGACGGTGCGGGTCGGCTACGAGGACGCCGTGGCCTGGGTCTGTCTGGACCAGCCGCCCCTCAACCTCTTCGACACCTCCCAGCAGCTCGCGGCGGAAGGGGCCCTGCGGGAGCTGGAGGCCAGGGACGGGCTGCGGGCGGTGGTGTTCACCGGCGCTCATGGCCACTTCTCGGCCGGCGGTGACGTCAAGGAGATGGGCTCGCTGCCCGCGGAGGAGGTGGCCGGCTACGCCGACCGGATCAGCCGTCTGACCCGCCGGGTCGCCGCCCTGCCCGTTCCCGTCATCGCGGCCGTGGAGGGTTTCGCCCTGGGGGGCGGATGTGAGCTCGCCCTCGCCGCCGACGTACGCCTCTGCACGCCCACCGCCCGTTTCGCGCTTCCCGAGACGCCCCTGGGTCTGATCCCCGGCGCCGGAGGGACCCAGCGGCTGCCCCGGCTGATCGGGCTGTCCCGGGCGAAGGACATCATCTTCTCCGGGCGCATGGTGCACGCGGACGAGGCGGCCCGTATCGGACTCGTCGACGCCGTCGTCCCCGAGAAGGAGCTCGTCGGGACGGCCCGCGCGTGGTCACTGCGCTACACCGCCTGCCCGGCCGGTGCGCTGGCCGCGGCCAAGCAGGCCGTCGACGCGAGCGCGCAGGGCCCGCTCGAAGCCGGACTCGACCTGGAACGGGCCCTGTTCGCGCCCCTGCTGGCCGCCGGGGAGCGTACCGAGCACTTCCGCGGTTTCCAGGGGTCACGGACGGAAGCGAACGCGTCCGCCCGGTGAGCTGCCCGGCTGCCCGGCCGTCCGCACGGCCGGCTCGTCGACGCCCGCGGGCCTCTCCGCGTCCGCCGACACCACCGTCACCCGCACCTACCTGGCGGCCGTGCCGGACCGGTACGGCCGCCGGCGGCCGCCGTCCAGCGAGGTCTCCAGCCGGTGCGCCGCGGGGCGTACGTCGCTCCACCGCGGCACGAAGGAGGTGACCGCGGCCTTGCGGCCGAGGTCCACCGACAGCGCGCCCCTGGCCCCGTCAGGTGACCAGCCCGTCGCCGGGCTGCCGTCCACCGCCGCCTCCGCGTACAGGCCGGGCGTCTCGGGCGTCGCCTCCGCCGGGCGGCACCGTGCCGCGTCGGACGTCGGCCCAGGTCGGGGCGCCGGGTGGTGCGCGGCGGCCTGCCGGTGACCGCCCCCGGTCAGTGCGGGGCGGCGAGGCCGGTCTTGAGTCCCGCGCCGCACAGCGGCACGACCACGCTGCCCTCGGTCCAGTCACCCACGGCCGCCCAGCAGACGGCCCCGGTCGTCTCGACGTGGAGGCCGCGGGCCGCGAGGTCGAGTTGCGCGCCGCGGATGCGCTCTTCCGGCACGGTGAGGAAGGTCCCGCCCGACGCGCGCACGGCGGCCAGGATCTGGCGGGCGCGGGGCGGGCGGGGGATGGCGATGCCCTCGGCGAGCGTGGGGGCGGTGGGGGTGGTGGGGGCGGGGACTCGTCGGCCGGCAGGTCGTCGGCGCCCGCCCGGAAGGCTGTGGCCAGCGGGGAGACGGCCTCGGCCTGCACGGCGAGGAGTGCGGGGCGCCGCTCGATCAGGCCCTGGGCGAGGAGTTCGGCGGTGGCGAGGGCCGCGCCGAGGAGGAGCGTCCCGTTGCCGACGGGTACGGCGATGGCGTCCGGCAGGCTCCCGCCGAGGTCCTCCCACAACTCGTACACGTAGGTCTTGGTGCCGTGCAGGAAGTACGGGTTGAAGACGTGCGAGGCGTAGAAGGTGCCCGGGGTGTCCGCGGCGGCCCGGGCGGCCAGCGCCGTGGCCTCGCGGCCCCGGGGACGGTCTCCAGCCGGGCGCCGTGGGCCCGGATCTGCTCGGTCTTCCCCGGGGAGGTCCCCTCGGGGACGTAGACGGTGCAGGGCAGCCCGGCCCGGGCGCAGTAGGCGGCGACGGCCGTCCCCGCGTTGCCGCTGCTGTCGGCCACCACGCGGTCCGGGTTCAGGCGCCGGGCGAGCTCGGCGAGCATCACGGCCCCGCGGTCCTTGAAGGAGAGCGTCGGCATGAGGAAGTCGAGCTTGGCGGAGACCGTGCCGGTCAGGGGGACGAGCGGGGTACGGCCCTCGCCGAGGGTGGTTGCCGGGGCGGCGAGCGGCAGCACCTCCTCGTAACGCCACAGTGAATTGACGCGACCGGCCAGGGAGCCGGGAGAGAGCGTTCCGGTGATCTCGAAGTCGAGGTCCCAGGGGCCCCGGCAGACCGGGCAGCACCAGGTCAGGGCGGTCGTCTCGGCCAGGGTCCCGTCCTGCGGGCAGCGGTAGGCGGTCATGGCGGCCAGCATGCCAGGCGGATGGCAGGTGAATGTCAGGTGCATTGCGATCCCCGTGGCGCTCTTGTGTGATTCCTATGGATGGGTCAATCTTTCGTCGGCAGCAGGTCATGCCGGTCCTCGCGACAGCGCGCACGGCGTGGCGCTGTGACGGCTGGATTGTCATGCTCATGTCGCTTTCCCCCACCAGGGCACCGCCGATCGGGAGGACCCCTCACATGCGTCAGACCCCCTGCACCCGCCGAAGACTGGCCGCGGCGAGCGTCATAGCCGGTGCCGCGATGGCACTCACGACCGCGGCGGCCTTCCCCGCCACCGCGTCGCAGGCCGAGCCGGAAGGCCGGATCGAGAACGCCGGCGCCCCGGGCGCCATCAGCGGCAGCTACATCGTCACCCTCGACGAGTCGGCGCCGGACGCGGGCTCCGCGTCCGGCAAGGCGCTGGCCAAGGAGTACGGCGCCGAGATCAAGAGGACCTACCGCGCCGCGCTCAACGGCTATGCCGTCGAACTCTCGGCCGCGCAGGCCAGGAAGTTCGCCGCGGACCCGGCCGTCGAGTCCGTCGTCCAGAACCGCACCTTCACGATCTCGGCCACCCAGCCCTCACCGCCCTCGTGGGGCCTGGACCGGATCGACCAGAAGACCCTCCCGCTGAACCGCAGCTACACCTACCCCGACACGGCGGGCCAGGGTGTCACCGCGTACGTCATCGACACCGGGGTGCGGATCAGCCACAGCGACTTCGGAGGCCGGGCCTCGTACGGCTACGACGCCATCGACAACGACAACACCGCGCAGGACGGCAACGGACACGGCACCCACGTGGCGGGCACCGTGGGCGGCACCGCGTACGGCGTCGCGAAGAAGGCGAAGATCGTCGGCGTCCGCGTGCTCGACAACAGCGGGTCGGGCACCACCGCGCAGGTCGTCGCGGGCATCGACTGGGTGACGGCCAACGCCGTCAAGCCGGCCGTCGCCAACATGAGCCTCGGCGGCGGGGCGGACAGCGCGCTCGACACCGCCGTACGCAACTCCATCGCGTCAGGCATCACCTACGCCGTCGCGGCGGGCAACGAGTCGACCAACGCCTCCACCAAGTCCCCGGCGCGCGTCACCGAGGCCATCACCGTCGGCTCGACCACCAACACCGACGCCCGCTCCAGCTTCTCCAACTACGGCACGGCCGTGGACCTCTTCGCCCCGGGTTCCTCGATCACCTCGACGTGGAGCACCGGCGACACCGCCACGAACACCATCTCCGGTACGTCGATGGCGAGCCCGCACGTGGCCGGTGCCGCCGCCCTCCACCTCGCGGCCAACCCGGGCCAGACCCCGGCACAGGTCGCGGCCGGCCTGGTCGCCGCCTCCTCGACCGGTGTGGTCACCAACCCGGGCACCGGTTCGCCCAACCGCCTGCTGAACGTCGGCACCGGCACGGTCACGCCGCCCGGGCCGAAGTTCGAGAACACGACCGGGTACACGATCGCCGACAACGCCACGGTCGAGTCCCCGGTCACCGTCTCCGGAGTCGCGGGCAACGCTCCGGCCGCGCTGAGCATCCCGGTCAGCATCACGCACACCTACATCGGTGACCTGAAGATCGACCTGGTCGCGCCCGACGGTTCGGTCTACACCCTGAAGGCGTACGGGACGGGCGGCAGCGCCGACAACGTGAACACCACCTACTCGGTGAACGCGTCGGCGGAGACCGCCAACGGCACCTGGAAGCTCCGCGTCAGCGACAACGCGGCGGCCGACACGGGCCGGCTCAACTCCTGGGCGCTTCAGTTCTGACGCTCTGAGCTGTGGCAAGGGTGTGGGGCGGCTGCCGGTGGCAGCCGCCCCACACCCAGTGCCGTCAGCGTCCGTTGAGTCCGCGGTGGACGGCGGTCATCAGCTCGCCGTCGTCCGTGTCCCCGTCCAGCGACCAGAACATCGCACCACCGAGACCGCGGTCACGGATGTACGACGTCTTGGTGCGCAGGACCTGCGGGTCGTCGTACGTCCACAGGGTCGTGCCGTCGAACAGCCAGGCGTGGCCGTTGCGCACGTCGCGGTGGACCTTGTACGCGCCCGAGTCGGCCAGCTTCTTGAGTGCCTTGTAGTCCTCGTACCCGGCGGCCCAGGTGGCCGGCGCGGGAGCCGTGGCGGGCTGTCCCAGTCCGTCACCGCCACCCGTCACTCCGGTCCAGCCCTGCCCGTAGAACGGCATGCCCACCACGAGCTTGCGGGCGGGAGCGCCGCGGCTGATCCAGTCGCGGACCGTCTGGTCCACGCTGAAGTCGTCCTTCGCGAACAGCGCGGACTGCTGGGCGGTGGTCTTCTCACCGGAGACGTGGAAGTCGTACCCCTGGAGGTTCACGAAGTCGAAGTCGCGCATGATCCGGCGGACGTCGAAACCCGCGTCGATCTTGGCGGGGAGGTGGGGACGAACGCGGACAGCTCGTAGTGCTTCGGCTTGGCGTGCCGCGCGGAGCTCCTGGCGTACCTGTCGAGCTGCTCACGGAACTCGCGCACCAGGGCGGTGAAGTTCCGCTTGTCCTCGGGGCGGTAGACCGTGTCCGTGTCACCTTCCGAGCCGGGCCACTCCCAGTCGAGGTCGACACCGTCGAAGAGACCGGCTGCGGCTCCCTCGCCGCCGCGTGCCCCGTCGACCGGCAGATTCCCCTTGATGTACAGGTCGAGGCAGGAGGAGACCAGGGCCTTGCGGGAGGCGGCGGTCCGCGCCGCGTCGGAGAAGTGGGTGGACCAGCTCCAGCCGCCGAGGGAGATCATCACCTTCAGCCCGGGGTGCTTGGCCTTGAGCTCGCGCAACTGGTTGAAGTTGCCTGCGAGCGGCTGGGTGCCGGTGTCGGCGACACCGTCCACCGAGCCGGCGGCGTCCAGCGGACGGGCGTAGTCCGCCCAGGCGTCGGTCTCGCCGGGCACGTTGCCGGTGAAGCACTTGCCCTCGGCGTTCACGTTGCCGAAGGCGTAGTTGATGTGCGTCAGCTTGGCCGCGGCGCCGCTCGTGTCCAGGTCCTTGACCTGGAAGTCGCGTCCGTAGACGCCCCATTGGGTGAAGTAGCCCACGCTCCGGTAGGAGTGCTTCTTGTGGTGCTCCCCCTCCCGGCTCTGGCCGGGACCGGCCGTGGCGGCGGGGGCGATACCGGCCAGCAGCGCGAAGGCGCAGGTGGCGACGGTCAGTCTGGACAGGTTTCTGCGGCGCATGGGGCTCGTTCCTGTGCGAGGGACTGGCTGGGCGGGTGGAGCCGTGCTGCACAGGAAGGTATTGGTCTGGACCAAAGGAGGTCAAGGGTCTGGGAGTTACGGGAACGGGCGGGGGAGTGAGGCGCCGGGGCCCGCGCGGCGCGGACGCTTGAAGGGGGTGCCGGGGTATGCGCCGAACGGCGAGGAATCATCACTTCGAGTGAAACTTTGGCCATCGCTTGCGGTGTTCAACCGACGGTTGCGACGCTGTCGCAGACTGTCAACCTGTTGGGAGTGGCCTGTGGCTTTCGGTGAGCAGCCCGCCTATCTGCGCGTGGCGAGCGATCTCAGGAAGAAGATCGTCGACGGCGCTCTGGCGCCCCATACCCGTCTGCCCTCGCAGGCCCGTATCCGCGAGGAGTACGGAGTCTCGGACACCGTCGCCCTGGAGGCGCGCAAAGTGCTGATGGCCGAAGGGCTGGTCGAAGGGCGCTCCGGCTCCGGCACCTATGTGCGCGAGCGCCCCGTTCCGCGCCGGATCGCCCGCTCCGGCTACCGGACGGGGCCGGGCGCCAACCCCTTCCGCCAGGAGCAGACGGCCGAGGGGGTCCGTGGCACCTGGGAGTCGCGCAGCGAGCAGGAGGATGCCGGCCCGGAGATCGCCGGACGGCTGGGCATCGAGCCGGGTGACCGGGTGATGCGTACGCGGTACGTGTTCCGGGAGGCGGGCGAGCCGATGATGCTCTCCACCTCCTGGGAGCCCCTGGCGGTCACGGGGCGTACGCCGGTGATGCTGCCGGAGGAGGGTCCGCTGGGCGGCTGCGGGGTGGTCGACCGGATGGCCGCCATCGACATCGTCGTGGACAACGTGGCCGAGGACGTGGGCGCGAGGCCGGGGCTCGCGGAGGAGCTCCTGGCGCTCGGCGGCGTACCGGGCCATGTGGTGATGGTGGTCGAGCGGACGTACTACGCCTCGGGCCGGGCGGTGGAGACGGCGGACGTGGTGGTGCCCGCCGACCGCTTCCGGGTCGCCTACCATCTGCCGGTCAGGTGAGCCGTGCCACTCCGTCTGTGAGCCGTCGTCGGCGGAACGTTTCTGTCGAATGACCGGTGTCTGAACCGGCTGTCCGCCACCCGTGGTGCCGGGCGGAGGTCCTGAGGGCCTCGTCGCGCCAGGGCCGGTCACCGGCACCGACCGGGTGTCGTGCCCGGCCCCCCCACATCCCCTTCGTGACCCGAGCGCCGGCGCATCCGGGCGCGTGCGGAGGGCTGACGGCCCCCGCGGGGGGCGCGCTCGGAAGGGAGCGCCCCCCGCGCCTGGCTTGATGCGTATCTCTTTGTGTAAAGACGCATCCGCTGAGTGAAGGTCAGGCGTAGGCTCCGGCATATGCGTACTGCGGTTTCCTGGGGATCCTTGGTGACGTGCACTCCGGTGGCGAGAGGGGCGACATGCTCGGGAGGGACACGATGAGCGACAGCGCCGCCGTGCTCCCCTGGCTGGTGATACGGCAGGACGACAACGGCAACCGCTACCGCGTCGGCAGGTACGCCACGCGGGACGAGGCCCAGAAGATCGCGGACGGCCTCGACAGCCGCGGACACAAGCAGCTGTACTGGGTGGAGCGCGTGGAACAGGGCGCCCGGCCGTAACGAGGGCTGCCGGGGGCGGTTACGCTCCCGCGTATGAACGCTTCCGTGGTGGTGGCCGGCGCGGTCCTCGACCAGGGACGGCTGCTGGCCGCCCGCCGCAGCGCCCCGCCCGAGCTGGCGGGCCGCTGGGAGCTGCCCGGCGGAAAGGTGGAGCCGGGGGAGAGCGGCGAACAGGCACTCGCCCGTGAGCTCCGCGAGGAGCTGGGCGTGGAGTCGAGGGCGATGGAACGCATCCCCGGCGAGTGGCCGCTGAAGCCCGGGTACGTGCTCCACGTGTGGACGGTGGCCCTGGTGTCCGGTGAGCCGAGCGCCCTGCAGGACCATGACGCGCTGCGGTGGCTCCGGCCCGACGAGGTGGACGACGTCGACTGGCTGGACCAGGACAGGCCCGCGGTCGCCGAGGCCGCCCGCCGCCTGCGCGATACCCCTCACCGCTGAGCGCCCCCCGGCGTGTGGACCCCCTCCGATGACGTGCCGGCGTACACCCGTACGCCCCTATGCGCCGTCTCGGGCGGTAGCTCGTACCGAATGACGGGTATGTGGTAGTTAGCCCTGTTTTCGGGGAGCGTGCTGTGGGTGGTCTGGGGAAGTGATCGGCGTGATCGACACCGAGGGCGGCTGTGCCGTCTGGGCCTTTCCGGCGGTTCCGGATTCCGTGCGTGGCGCCCGGCACGCGGTTCGTGACGCCATGCGTTCCTGGGGCCTGGACGGAGCGCTCGCCGACATCACCGAGCTGCTCGTCAGCGAATTGGTGACCAATTCTCTGCGCTATGCCTGCGGGCCCATCGGTGTGCGGCTGGTGAGGCCACACCCCGGCGCGGGCGCCGAGGCCGCCGGTCCGCCGCCGCCCGTGCCGCCGGGGCTGCTCGTGGAAGTCTCCGATCCGCTTCCGGTTGTGCCCACCGAACGCAACGCGGGCCCGGACGACGAAGGGGGGCGCGGGCTGCAGCTCGTGGCCTGTTCCGCGCGCCGGTGGGGACCCGGCGGGGAAAGAGCGGCAAGACGGTGTGGTTCGAGCTGGCTGTCCCTGGTTAGGAGTGGGGTGGGACGCACAGCGATCACCAGAGGTCGGGCAGGACCTGGCTGAAAGGGACTGAGACCGTGCTGTGATCGTGAACGCCGTGTCGGTCTGGGCCGTGGTGCTGAATACTGCGGGCAGGACCGGTCCGGTGTGTGAGCTGGAGGGGACGGTCGCGTGAGCGAGATACCTGGGACAGCGGGCGACATCGTGTGGCAGAGCAGCCCACCTGGCTCGATCTATGACTACGTCAGGATCGCCTCCTTCTCGATCGGGCCCGACGGGCTGATCGAGCAGTGGAGCCTGCGCGCCGCCGATCTGTTCGGCATGGCCTCCCACGAGGTGGTGGGCAGGGACCCGGTCGATGCCTTCATGCCCGCCGAGCTCCGGGACGAGGGCCGCCTGAGGGTCGCCGAGATCCTCGACGGCAAGGAGTGGACGGGCTTCGTCCCGTTCCGGATACCGGGCCAGGGCGGTGTGCGGGGCGTGGCGGAGATCTACGTCATGCCGACCGAGACGGTGAGCGGGAAACGGGCCGCGCTCTGCATCGTGGTCGACGTCCGCGCGCTGCGTCTGATCGAAACGGACCTAGCGGCCTCACAGGCCATATTCGGCCAATCTCCCTTCGGTTTTGTGCTGTTCGGTACCGATTTCACCGTCGTACGGGCCAACCAGCGGTTCGCCACCGTCTTCGGCGGGGAAGCCGACGACCACCGCGGGCGCACCGTCGACGACTACCTCCCGGGCCCCGAGGCCGACCGGCTTTCCGGCACCCTGAAGCGCGTGCTGGAGACCGGTGAGGCCGTCACCGACCTCCAGCTGGTGGGCAGCGCGCCCGGTGCCGGGGACCGCCGCCACTGGTCGATGAACCTCTACCGGGTACACAGCGGGGCCGGCCGGCCCGTAGGTGTGGCGGGTCTGGCCACCGATGTCACCCGCCGGCACATGGCCGCCCGCGAGGCGGCCAGCGCCCGCCGCAACCTCGCACTCCTCAACGAAGTCGGCGCGCGCATCGGCAACTCCCTGGACCTGGAGACCACCGCCCGCGAACTCCTCGACGTGGCCGTCCCCGGCTTCTGCGACCTGGCTTCCGTCGATCTCTACCAGGGGCTGGTCACGGGCGAGGAAGCACACCCCGGCAGCTCGGGCCCACGCAGCCAGGAGCCCGGCGGCTCGGCCGAACTGCGCCGGGTCGCCATGGCCAGCGCCGTCTCCGACGCCCTGTCCGCCACCGAACCGGAGAGCGGCGCACCGGACGGGCCCGCCGGGCCCCCCGCCCTCGGCTCGGTCCACCGCTACCCGTTCAGCTCGCCCTGCGCCGTCGCCCTGCGCACCCGGCGCGTCGAGGACGTGCCCGGCGACGACAGCAGCTTCGTCCACTCCACGCTCGCGGTGCCGATGGTCGCCCACGACACGGTCGTCGGCCTCGTCCAGTTCTCCCGGGCGAAGGGCAGCGAGTCGTTCGGTGAGCGGGACCGGGCCCTGGCCACCGAACTGGCCGCCCGGGCCGCCGTCTGCATCGACAACGCCCGTCTCTACCGCCGCGAACACGAACGCGCCCTGATCCTCCAGCGCAGCCTGCTCCCCCCGGGCGACCCCGAGGCGGCGGGGCTGGACATCGCCTGCCGCTATCTGCCGGGCAACACGGCCACCGAGGTCGGCGGCGACTGGTTCGACGTGATCGAACTCCCCGGCCACCGCACCGCCCTCGTCGTCGGCGACGTCATGGGCCGCGGGCTGCGGGCCGCCGTCGCCATGGGAGAGCTGCGCACGGCCGTACGGACCCTGGCCCTGCTCGACCTGGAACCCGCGGAGGTGCTCTCCGCCCTGGACGAGGTCGCCCGCGGTCTCGGCACCCCCGGCGGCGGCGACCGGAGCGACGGCTTCGGCGGAGGCGCCCAGTGGCCCTCGCGGGCCGCCCACAAGTCCCGCGAGGCGGACCTCTCCGAGGTCTATCTGGCGACCTGCGTGTACGCGGTCTACGACCCGGTCACCCGCCGGTGCACGTTCGCCAACGCCGGTCACCTCCCTCCCGTCGTGGTCGAACCGGGTGAACCCCCGCTGCTGCTCGACGTCCCTCCCGGGATGCCGCTCGGCGTAGGCGGTGAACCCTTCGAGGAGGTCGAGGTGGAGCTCAAGGAGGGTGCGCTCCTCGCCCTCTACACGGACGGCCTCGTCGAATCCCGCGGCCACCCGCTCGACGAGGGGCTGGAGGCACTGCGCGCGGCCCTCACCTCCCCGGTCCGGCCGCTGGAGGATGTCTGTGACCATGTGCTGACGACGCTGGACACCCGCCACGGCGAGGACGACATAGCCCTGCTGATGGCCCGTATCCAAGGACTGCCGGCGCACGCGATCGGTGACTGGACGCTGCCGCGGGAGCCGCGCTCGGTAGGCCGTGCCCGCGAGCTCGCCCGCGGACAGCTGCTCGCCTGGGACCTGGACGACCTGGTGGACACCACCGAACTGCTCGTCAGCGAACTCGTCACCAACGCGCTCCGTTACGGCGAGGGCGAGATCCGGCTCAGGCTGCTGCTCGACCGTACGCTCGTCTGCGAGGTATGGGACGCGGGTCTCGTCCAGCCGCGGCGACGTCGGGCACGCGACACGGACGAGGGCGGGCGCGGGCTGCAACTGGTCGGGCTGCTGAGCGCGGCGTGGGGGTCCAGGCGGACACCGCGCGGCAAGACGGTCTGGTTCGAACTGGCACTGCCCGACGGAGAGCCCGCCGCCGAGCTCTCGGTCGAGCAACTGCTGAGCATGTACTGAGCGAGGGCACGAGCTGACTCCCCCCGGTCGTCCCGCGGGGTCAGGGAGTTTTCAGGGCGGCCAGGCGCGCTTCGATCTCGGCGCTGTCGCCCAGACCGTCCAGCTGCTCGAACTGGGCGTCCAGCGACGACGCCGCCAGCTCCTCCTTGCCCACGGCCCTGGCCTCCTCGCGCCGCACCTTGTCCTCGAAACGGCTCAGCTCGCTCGTCGGGTCGAGGACGTCGATGCTCTTCACCGCGTCCATCATCCTGTTCTGCGCCTGCGCGGACCTCGCGCGTGCCACGAGCTCGTCCCGCTTGGACTTCAGCTCCGTGAGCTTGGTCTTCATCTGGTCGAGACCGGATTTCAGTTTGTCGACCACCACCGTCTGCGAGGCGATGGTGGGCTCGGCGGTCTTCGCCTCCTTCTCCGCCTGGAGCTGGCGGCCCAGCGCGACCTTCGCCAGGTTGTCGAACCTGTCGGCGTCGGCGGCCGAGCCGGCGCCGCGCAGCTCGTCGGCCTTCCTGCTGGCGGCGAGCGCCTTCTGCCCCCACTCCCTGGCCGCGTCGACGTCCTCCCGGTGGTCCTGCTCCATCAGCCGGAGGTTGCCGATGGTGGCGGCGACGGCCTGCTCGGCCTCGGCGATGTTGCTCGTGTAGTCGCGGATCAGCTGGTCCAGCATCTTCTGCGGGTCCTCCGCCTGGTCCAGCAGGGCGTTGATGTTGGCCTTCGCGAGCTGGGTGACGCGGCCGAGGACGGTCTGCTTGGGCATGGCACCTCTCCATGGGTGAGAACGGGTGAGAACGGGTGGGAACGGCGGATGGCAGCGGCGGGTGAGGACGGGTGAGGACCGGGGAGACCCGGGTGAGGACGTGGGTGCGGTCCGGCCGACGACGTACAGCCCTGCCGCCGTATGTCAGAAGCGCCCGCCCCCGCCCCGGCGCCCGCGGGTGCCCCCGCCGCCGAAACTGCCGGGCCCGCCCCCGAAACCGCCGCCCCCGGAACCCCCGAACCCTCCTCCGAACCCGCCGCGGCCACCCCCGCCGAGGAGACCGCCGAGGATGATCCCGCCCAGCACCGCGCCGTTCATCCCGCTCCCGCCTCCCTGCGCACCGCCCGGTCCGAACGGGTTCCGGTAGCTCCGTACGTCCTGCTCGGCCAGGCTCTGCGCCTGGCCGGCCAGCGCGTCCGCCCGCTGGGCCTCGGCCAGCGCGCCCTGCGGATCGTCCGAGCCCGCCAGTTCCCCGGCCCGTTCCCACCGCCGCTGGGCCTCCGCCAGCCGGGTACGGGCCTGGCTGCCCACGGCGCCCCGGTGCGTGGTGATGAAGTCGGCGGCGGCGCCGATCGTGGAGCGAGCGGTGAGCATCGCCTGATCGAGGAGCGAGCGGGCCCGGACGTGCCCCCGCTCCCGTTCGCGCGCCCCCGCCAGCGCCTCGTCCAGCGCGGCGTCCGCCTCCTCGACCCTGCGCAGCGCGTCGATCGGGTCGTACGGACCGGCCGCCAGCTCCGCCCGTACGTCGTCGAGCACCGCCTGGGCGCGGGCGGTCCTGCCACGCAGATCGGCGGTCGGCACGCCCTCGGTGGTGCCTTCCAGGAGGCCACCGGCGTCCGCGAGGTCGGTCTCGGTCTCGGTGAGTGAGACCGGCAGCCTGCCGGCGGCCTCGGCGAGCTCCGTGGCGCGCCGGTCCACGGCGTCGACCAGCGTGGCCGCCTGGCCGACCGCGCCCTCCGCCGCCCGGAGGTGGACGGCGGCCCCGGAGTTGTCCCCGCCGTCCACGGCGCGGCGGGCCTCCTGGAGCGTGGAGGTCGCGAACAGGAGCCGGTCCTTCGCCTGTCCGATGCCGCTCGCGACGGGGGCGGCAGCCGATTCCGCGTACCGGCTCCGCATCGCGGTGAGGGTCGCCTCGGCCGTGGAGATCCGGCCCGAGAGTTCCCGGAAGGTCGACTCCGCGGTGGCCAGAGCCTGCGGAGCCGTACGTTCCAGCCCCCGCAGCCGGTCGAAGTCCTCGGAGACGGTGTCCAGCCGCTCGTTGGCGTCCGCGCAACGGCTGATGATCTCGTCGAGCATCCGCCGGCGCGTCGCCTCGTCCTCCGGGAACGCGTCGTCGAGCTGCTGCCGCAGGCGGAACGCGGCCGTCAGCTCCGTCTTGGCCCGGCTGACCGCCTCGGTGAACGGGGCCGCCGCCTCTTCCCCGAACTGGGCCGTGGCGAAACCGAGTTCCTCCTCGCTCGTGCGCACCGCGTCGTCCGTGTCCACCAGCGCCTCCTTGGCCCGGGCGTCGAGCTCGGGCAGCGGGGCCGGCGGCTGCGCGCCCGATGCGGCTCCGGTTCCCCAGCCGGCCGCGGCGGGGGTGGTGCGGCCCGAGACCCGTCGCTTGCGCCGCGTGTACGCGTACGCCGCGACCGCGCCCGCCCCGGCGACGAGCGCCACCGGCAGGATCAGGTCTCCGGCCCCGCCGCCGTCGGGACCGCCCGTCCCGGGATCGGCGGCACCGGGGGTGAGCGTGGGGGCGGGTACGGGCTCTCCTGCCAGGACCGCGGAGTAGCCGTCGGCGGCCCCGATGGCGGCCCCCGCCCAGTCGTTCGCCGTGAGGGCGGGTTCGACGGCGGTGCCCGCCACGTCCCGCAGCTGTTCGTCGGTGAACCGGGAGCCCGCGTCGACCGAGTAGGCGTACTGCCGGTCGTGCGTGGCGACAGCCAGCAGTACGTCGTCCTGCCCGAGACCGTTGCGGGTGGCCGTCTCATCCGCCCAGGTCTGCGCGGACCGCCCGGAGAAGTCGCGTACGTACACGACGAAGAGCTGGATGCGGCGGTCTTGGCGGAGCGCGTCGAGCGCGGCCACCACCGGCTCCTCGCGGTCCCCGAGCGCTCCCACCCTGTCGGTGACCTGGCCTTCGCGGGAGAGGGCCACGGGGTCGTCGGCACGCGCGGACGCTGGGGGAGGCAGGAGCAGCCAGCACACCGCGATCAGTGCGGTGAGAAGGGCTCTGCTCAATCCGGGCGTCCGGGTACGACTCGCGGGCTGTGTCACATCTGGGAGGCTATGTCCGGCCTTGTGGGCCCGCGACCCGGAGCGCCCGGCGGGGGGGCCGGGCGGCCGTGACGACGGGCCCGACGCGAGATCCGAGCCCGGCTGACCGCAGTCCCGGGCGCCGCCTCACGTTCCGCCGCGGCGGCGACCGATCTTGTTGCCCAGCCAGACCAGCGGGTCGTACGCGCGGTCCGCGGCGCGTTCCTTCAGCGGGATCAGCGCGTTGTCCGTGATCCTGATGTTCTCGGGGCACACCTCCGTACAGCACTTCGTGATGTTGCAGTAGCCCAGACCGTGCTCCTCCAGGGCTGCCGTCTTCCGGTCGAGCCCCGACCGGGCGGCCGCGTCCAGGGGATGCATGTCCAGCTCGGCCACCCGCATCAGGAAGCGCGGACCTGCGAAGGACGCCTTGTTCTCCTCGTGGTCGCGCACCACGTGGCAGGTGTCCTGGCACAGGAAGCACTCGATGCACTTGCGGAACTCCTGCGAGCGTTCCACGTCGACCTGCTGCATCCGGTAGTCGCCCGCCCGCACCCCCTCGGGCGGTACGAAGGCGGGCACCTCCCGCGCCTTGGCGTAGTTGAACGTCACGTCCGTCACCAGATCGCGTACGACGGGGAAGGCCCGCAGCGGTGTGACGGTGATCGTCTCCAGCCGGTCGAACACCGACATCCGGGTCATACAGAGCAACCGTGGCCGGCCATTGATCTCCGCGCTGCACGAACCGCACTTGCCCGCCTTGCAGTTCCAGCGGACCGCGAGATCACCCGCCTGGGTGGCCTGGATGCGGTGGATGATGTCGAGGACGACCTCACCGTCGTTCACCTCGACCGCGTAGTCCTTGAGCTCGCCGCCCCCGGTGTCCCCGCGCCAGACCCTGAACCGCGCGTCGTAGCCGCTCATTCGTACAGCTCCTCTTCGGCGAGGTACTTGACCAGCTCATCCTTCTCGAACAGGGCGAGCAGGTCCGGACGGATGGGTTCGGTGGACTTCCTCACGAGCTCGATCCGGCCACTGAGCGGGTCCGCCTGTGCCGCCGGGCCGGGCTCCGTGCGGTCCGTCCCGCCGGCCAGCCGGCACAGCAGGTTCACCGGGCGCCAGGAGCGCTCCATCGCCGGGCAGTCCTCGCGGGTGTGCCCGCCCCGGCTCTCCGTGCGCTCCAGCGCCGCCCGGGCGACGCACTCGCTGACCAGCAGCATGTTCCGCAGGTCCAGGGAGAGGTGCCAGCCGGGGTTGAACTGCCGGTGGCCCTCGACGGCGGCCCGGCCTGCCCGAACGCGCAGCCCGGCCAGTTTCTCCAGGGCCTGTGCCATCTCGGGCGCACGGCGGACGATGCCGACCAGGTCGTTCATCGTCTGCTGGAGTTCCTGGTGCAGGGTGTACGGGTTCTCGGCGGCGGACCCGTCCCGGGGGCCCTTCGCGGAGAACGGGCGCAGAGCCTCCGCCGCGGCCGCGTCGATCTGCTCCCCGTCCACCAGCGGGAGGGCGGTGAGCCCGGCCGCGTAGGCGGCGGCGTGCTGACCCGCCCGCCTGCCGAAGACAAGCAGGTCGGAGAGCGAGTTGCCGCCGAGCCGGTTGGAGCCGTGCATGCCGCCCGCCACCTCGCCCGCCGCGTACAGCCCCGGCACGGCGAGCACGGAGGCGCTGTCCGACTCGACCGCGATCCCGCCCATCACGTAGTGGCAGGTCGGTCCGACCTCCATCGCCTCCGCCGTGATGTCGACATCCGCCAGCTCCTTGAACTGGTGGTACATCGAGGGCAGCCGACGGCGGATCGCGTCGGCGGGCATCCGCGTCGACACGTCCAGGAACACCCCGCCGTGCGGCGAACCGCGCCCGGCCTTCACCTCGGTGTTGATGGCCCGCGCGACCTCGTCACGGGGCAGCAGCTCGGGCGGGCGGCGGTTGCGGTCCGGGTCCTCGTACCAGCGGTCGCCCTCCTCCTCCGACTGCGCGTACTTCTCCTTGAACACATCGGGGACGTAGTCGAACATGAACCGCTTGCCCTCGGAGTTGCGCAGCACCCCGCCGTCGCCCCGCACCGACTCAGTGACGAGGATGCCCTTCACCGAAGGCGGCCAGACCATGCCGGTGGGATGGAACTGGACGAACTCCATGTTCAGCAGGGGTGCGCCCGCCAGCAGGGCGAGGGCGTGCCCGTCGCCTGTGTACTCCCAGGAGTTCGACGTCACCTTGAAGGACTTGCCGATGCCGCCGGTGGCGATGACGACCGCGGGCGCTTCGAGCACGAAGAACCGGCCGGACTCGCGCTCGTAGCAGAAGGTACCGCTGACCCGCTCGCCGTCCTTGAGGACGCGGGTGACCGTGCACTCCTGGAAGACCTTGAGGCGCGCCTCGTAGTCGCCGGTCTCCCGGAAGTCCTCCTGTTGCAGCGCGACGATCTTCTGCTGGAGCGTGCGGATCAGCTCCAGGCCGGTACGGTCCCCGACGTGGGCGAGCCGCGGATACTCGTGGCCGCCGAAGTTGCGCTGGGAGATCCTGCCGTCAGGCGTGCGGTCGAAGAGCGCGCCCCAGGTCTCCAGTTCCCAGACCCGGTCGGGTGCCTCCTTGGCGTGCAGCTCCGCCATCCGCCACTGGTTGAGGAACTTCCCGCCGCGCATGGTGTCGCGGAAGTGCACCTGCCAGCCGTCCCTGGAGTTCACGTTGCCCATGGAGGCGGCGATACCGCCCTCCGCCATGACGGTATGCGCCTTGCCGAAGAGCGATTTGCAGATGACGGCGGTACGCGCTCCGCGCTCCCGGGCCTCGATCGCGGCCCGCAGACCGGCGCCGCCGGCTCCGACCACCACGACGTCCCACTGCTGCCGTTCGAGCTCAGTCATTCAGAAAAACCTCGGATCGTCGAAAGCGCCGGACGCGACGAGATAGACGTAGAAGTCGGTGACCGCCACGCTGATCAGGGAGGCCCAGGCGAGTTGCATGTGCCGGCCGTTGAGCTTCCCGGCCCAGCCCCAGAGCCGGTAGCGCACGGGGTGCCTGGAGAAGTGCCGCAGCCGGCCGCCGACGATGTGCCGGCAGGAGTGGCAGGAGAGGGTGTACGCCCAGATCAGGGTGGTGTTCACCAGGAAGATCAGCGAACCGAGACCCAGGTGTCCCCAGGCGTAGTGCTCGTCGCGGAAGGCGAGCACGGTGTCGTACGTGAGGATTCCGGCGACCGGGAGCGCCGCGTAGAAGAAGTACCGGTGCATGTTCTGGAGGATCAGCGGGAAGCGGGTCTCACCGGTGTACGAGGTGTGCGGCTCGGCCACCGCGCAGGCCGGGGGCGACGCCCAGAAGCCGCGGTAGTACGCCTTGCGGTAGTAGTAGCAGGTCAGCCGGAAGCCCAGCGGGAAGACCAGGATGATGAGGGCGGGGGAGAGTCCCCACCAGCTGCCGAGGATCTCCCAGTTGGGGCCCGAGCGCATCGGCGCGCAGTTCTCCGCCAGGCAGGGCGAGTAGAACGGGGAGACGTACGGGGCGGCGTAGTAGTCGGCGTTGGCGAAGGCCCGCCAGGTCGAGTAGACGATGAAGGCCAGCAGTCCTGCGGCCGTCGCGGCGGGCGCCAGCCACCAGCGGTCGGTGCGCAGATGCCGGGTGGCGATGGCGGCGCGCGAGGGGTGGCGGACGCCGGTGCCGGTGCCGGTCGCCGTGCGGGGGTGCGGGGGCTGGGTGCCTGGTTCCGTGGAGGTGGCCAAGGAGTGCTCCTCGGGACTGGGTGGCTGGGCCGAGAAGGGGCCTGCGGGCCTGTCGCCCGGCAGGACTCAGGGGGCGTGCCTGCCGCGGACTCCCAGACCTTCGTCGTCCGAGTCCGTCCACAGGGTGGCGTCGTACGGCCCCTCGGTGATGGTGACCATGTCGGCGGGGTGCTCCGGAGTGCCGGTCCGTGCCGCGGCCTCCTCGCGCAGGCGGGCGAGGCTGCGCTCCAGCCTTCCGATGGTGCGGACGAGATCGTCGAGGCAGTTCTGAGCGAGCGTCAGTTCCTCTTGCAGGGACATGACTTGCCCTCACTTCCGCGGTGGCGGGTGGCAATGCTCATGCGCATGCGAGTGTCGCGCGTCACATCCGGTTTGGGAAGGGAGCGCGCGTCCCTCTCTCGCGGTGGCCCGAGGTTCGGGTCCGGGGCCGGCCCGTTCGGCCGCCTGGGTGAGCTTCCCGGCGCGGCGCGTCGTGCCTGCGCCGCCTCCCGCGCGCAGGCCCCTTCAGTGGTTGGACGGAATCAGTGTGATCAACTGCAAATGCCACCAGACATGAAGAATCCGGTCCATTCCGGTACGGGGTGGACCGGGCCGGCCCCGGAGGTATCAGCCATGTCCCACGTCGGCGTCCCGCGCGGGACCACCCGAAAGCGCCGCTCCCTCGCGCTCCTCACCACGGGTGTGCTCACGATCCCGGTGCTGGCCGGATGCGGCTCGGGCAGCGAGGAGTCCTCGTCCCCGGCGGTCCCCCAGGACATCGCCCCGGCCGCCCGGGACCTGGTGCGCGACGGCGGCACGGTGCACTGGGCGATCGACTCGATGCCCAGCACCCTCAACAGCTATCAGGCGGACGCGGACGGTTCGACGGCGCGCGTCGCCGGCGCCCTGCTGCCCTCCCTCTTCCCGATGGACGCCAAGGGGACGCCGCGGCTCAACCCGGACTACCTGGAGTCCGCGAGGATCGTCGAGCGGGAACCCCAGCAGGTCGTGCTCTACAAGCTCAACCAGCAGGCGGTCTGGAGCAACGGACGCGAGATCGGGGCCCCCGACTTCGTTGCCCAGTGGCGCGCGCTGAGCGGTAAGGACTCGGCGTACTGGACCGCCCGCAACGCCGGTTACGAGCGGATCGAGAAGATCGAGCGCGGCAGCGACGACCTCCAGGTACGGGTGACCTTCGCCAAGCCGTACGCGGACTGGCGCTCGCTCTTCTCGCCGCTGCTCCCCAAGGAGGTCACCGCCTCCCCGGACACCTTCAACGACGGCGCGCGCACCACGCTCAAGGTCACCGCAGGACCGTTTCAGCTCCGCGGTGCGGGCAAGAGCAAGGGGCAACTCACCCTGGACCGCAGCCCACGCTGGTGGGGCGACGAACCCAAGCTCGACTCGCTCGTCTTCCGGGCGGTCAAGCGCCAGGAACGCGCCGAGGCGCTGGCCGATGGCACCGTGGACGTGGCGGACGTCGACGCCGCCGCCGCGCATCGCATCGCCCTCGCCGCCCGTGACGGCGGCGGCAACGGACAGCCGCTCGCCCACGGCCCCGGCGCCGCCCTCACCCCCGCCGCCGCCCTGCGGTCCTGGGCCCTGGCCCACGGTTCCGACGAGGAGGAGGCGGAGGCCGCGCAGGCGGCCCGCAAGAGGAACCGGGAGGCCGTCGCCTCCTACGCCACCGAGCAGAAGTCCCTGCGCGACTACGTCGTACGCAAGTCCCTGGAGCCCTCCTACACGCAGCTCGCGCTGAACGGCGAGTCGGGTCCGCTCTCGGACGACCGGGTACGCCGGGCGGTGGCCCGCGCCCTGAACCGGCAGGAGCTCGCGGAGACCGTCCTGAAGCCGCTCGGGCTGCCCGCGGAACCGCTCGGCAGCCATCTGGCGCTGACCGGGCAGCCCGGGTACAAGGACGGCAGCGGCGCGCTGGGCGACCAGGACACCAAGGAGGCGCAGGCGCTGCTGGCCGACGCGGGCTGGACGCTCGGCGGAGCGCTGGAGAAGCCCAAGGACACCAAGGCGGGCAGCGAGGCGGAGAGGAAGAAGGCCCCGGAGGGGGAGGGCGAGGCAGCGGAGCAGGAGAAGGCCGAGAAGCGGGAGAAGGCCGAGAAGAAGGAGGCCGAGAAGAAGGAGAAGGCAGAGAAGAAAGCCGAGAAGGCCGGGAAGAGCGACGCCGCCGACCGGGAGGACGCGGGCGAGCCCGCCCGCGACGAGGGGATGTACATCGTCGGCCAGGACGACAAGCCAGGCGAGCGCCGCGACGAGGGCCCCGCCACGCACATCCTCGCCCCCGCCCCGGCCGCCGGCGTACAGAGCGCCGCCCTGCTCCGCCAGGCGGGCATGTTCACGGCAGCCAAGGCCCCCGAGCCGGCCAAGGAAGCCAAGGACGTCAAGGACGCGAAGGACAAGAAGAGCACCAAGAGCACCAAGAGCACCAAGAGCACCAAGAGCCCCAAGGACAACGACAACGGCGACACCGGCTCCTCCGCCGCCGACGCCTCGAAGGTCACCGCCCAGGACAAGAAGCCCGGTGGTGCCGTCGGCGCCTACGCCCCCGCCGGTACCGCCGCGCCCGCCCCCGCGTCCGTCAGGGGCCCGCTGGGCAAGGACGGCGTGCCGCTTTCCCTGAGGTTCGTGCTTCCCTCCGGGCCCGGGTCCCAGACGCTCCGGAGCGTCGGCGAGAAGATCGCCGCGATGCTCGAATCCGTGGGCATCCGTGCGGAGATCACCAAGGTCGCCGACGAGAGCTACTTCAAGGACCACATCGCGTCCGGCGACTACGACCTGGCGCTGTACTCCTGGCCCGCCTCCGCCTACCCGGCGACGGACGGCCGCCCGATCTTCGCCAAGCCCGAGCCCGCCACCGACGGATCGCTGCTGGTCGAGCAGAACTACACCCGGGTCGGCTCCGACCACATCGACCAGCTCTTCGACCAGGCGGTCTCCGAACTCGACGAGGGTGCCGCCCGCGACCTGATGAAGCAGGCCGACGCACGGATCTGGGCCGCGGCAGGATCGATTCCGCTGTATCAGCGTCCTCAGCTGGTGGCGGCCGACAAGAAGCTGGTCAACGTCGGCGCCTTCGGTTACGCGGTCCCCCGTTACCAGGACATCGGCTTCAAGAAGCCGCAAGCGGCAGGTTCCCCCGCGAACCGTAAGAAGTAGCTGGTCAACCCCTGATCGCGGTCGGTCCGAAGCTCAGAAGCAGCTCAATTCCCTTGCCCGCCGGACCCTCGGCGGGCAAGGTGGTGCTTGCCCTGACCCGGGCTGTCCGCCCTCCCCACACCCCCCCACCACCGGCGGACGCGACCTCCTCCCGCGTCCGTCCGCCCCGCCCCGCCGCCGCTGGGCCGCCCCGCGTTCCGCCGGCGGTTCCCGCGCCCCGTTCCGGGTGTGCGCCGGCCGAGTAATGACTTAATACTGGCTGAATGTCGGCCGAATACCGCATTCGCGGATCAGGCCGGGAAGCCCCGGACGCGGCGGGCCCGTACCATTGGACTAGCCGTGGCGTGCCGCCCGGCGGGCGTACGAGGACTCGAGACCGACTGAGACGCCTGATCCCACGATCCGAGAGAAGCGCAAGCCACCCATGCCCACGCGCCACGACATCCGTAACGTAGCCATCGTCGCCCACGTCGACCACGGCAAGACCACGCTGGTCGACGCCATGCTCAAGCAGGCCGGCGCCTTCGCCGCGCACGCCGCGGAGCACCTCGACGATCGCATGATGGACTCGAACGACCTGGAGCGTGAGAAGGGCATCACGATCCTGGCCAAGAACACGGCCGTCAAGTACCACCCGAAGGATGGCGGCGACGTCATCACCATCAACATCATCGACACCCCGGGCCACGCCGACTTCGGCGGCGAGGTCGAGCGCGGTCTGTCGATGGTGGACGCGGTCGTACTGCTCGTCGATGCCTCCGAGGGCCCGCTCCCGCAGACCCGGTTCGTGCTCCGCAAGGCGCTCACCGCCAAGCTGCCGGTCATCCTCTGCATCAACAAGACCGACCGTCCGGACTCCCGGATCGCCGAGGTCATCGACGAGACGTACGACCTCTTCCTGGACCTGGACGCCGACGAGGACCAGATCGAGTTCCCGATCGTCTACGCCTGCGCCCGTGACGGCGTCGCCTCGCTGACGAAGCCGGAGGACGGTACGGTCCCGCCGGACAGCGACAGCCTGGAGCCGTTCTTCAGCACGATCCTCTCCGCGGTCCCGGCCCCGGAGTACGACGAGGACGCGCCCCTCCAGGCCCACGTCACCAACCTGGACGCCGACAACTTCCTCGGCCGTATCGCGCTCTGCCGTGTCGAACAGGGCGAGCTGCGCAAGGGCCAGACGGTCACCTGGATCAAGCGCGACGGCACGCAGTCCAACGTCCGCATCACCGAGCTGATGATGACCGAGGCGCTCACCCGCAGGCCGGCCGAGATGGCCGGCCCCGGCGACATCTGCGCCATCGCCGGTATCCCGGACATCATGATCGGCGAGACCCTCGCCGACCCCGAGAACCCGATCGCGCTGCCGCTGATCACGGTCGACGAGCCCGCCATCTCGATGACCATCGGTGCCAACACCTCGCCGCTGGTCGGCAAGGGGGCAAGGGCCACAAGGTCACCGCCCGGCAGATCAAGGACCGTCTGGAGCGCGAGCTCGTCGGTAACGTCTCGCTCCGCGTCCTGGAGACCGAGCGCCCGGACGCCTGGGAGGTGCAGGGCCGCGGTGAGCTCGCCCTGGCCATCCTCATCGAGACCATGCGCCGCGAGGGCTTCGAGCTGACGGTCGGCAAGCCGCAGGTGGTCACCAAGCAGATCGACGGCAAGACGCACGAGCCGATCGAGCGCATGACCATCGACTCGCCCGAGGAGCACCTCGGCGCCATCACGCAGCTGATGGCGACCCGCAAGGGCCGCATGGAGACGATGACGAACCACGGTTCGGGCTGGGTCCGCATGGAGTGGATCGTCCCGTCCCGCGGCCTCATCGGCTTCCGTACGGAGTTCCTGACCCAGACCCGCGGTACGGGCATCGCGCACTCCCTGTTCGAGGGCCACGAGCCGTGGTTCGGCGAGCTGCGCACCCGTCACAACGGCTCGCTGGTCGCCGACCGCTCGGGCACGGTGACGCCGTTCGCGATGGTCAACCTCCAGGAGCGCGGTGTCATCTTCACCGAGGCCGGCACCGAGGTCTACGAGGGCATGATCATCGGTGAGAACTCGCGCACCGACGACATGGACGTGAACATCACCAAGGAGAAGAAGCTCACCAACATGCGTGCGGCTTCCGCGGACACCACCGAGAACGTGGTGCCCGCGCGCAAGCTCTCCCTGGAGCAGTCCCTGGAGTTCTGCCGCGACGACGAGTGCATCGAGGTGACCCCGGAGACCGTGCGTATCCGCAAGGTCGTCCTGGACGCCAAGCAGCGCGGCCGCACCGCCTCGCGCGCCAAGAACGGCTGACACCCCGTCGTACGGCGGTGAGCCCGCCCTGACCCCGCTCACCTGTGACGTCGTCGGATCGGCCCGGCGAGCCGTCAGCACGAGACGCCGACAAGAGGTCCGGCCCCCGCAGAAACTGTGGGGGCCGGACCTTTCGTCAACCACTTTTCCTGACCGAGGTGTCCGGTTATCGGGCGTCGCTCTCCGGAACATGTGTTAACGGTCCGTTTCGGGGGTGTCTGTCTAAGATCAGTTTGTCCGGATTTCGGGCACACAGCCCCGAGTGATGTTGTCAAACCGAGACCCTTTAAGTGTGGTTTACAGCCTGGGCGTACCCAATAGTTGGCTCCATTGAGCTCGGGTCAATGGGTCACGCACTGTGGGGAGTGCCGACTCACGAGCACACTCGGGCACTGAATCGATCGCCGTCAGGGGTGTCGGTAGATCTCTCAGGTGCCCCTCTTGTAGTCAAAAGTGGACTCATGAGGAGGAAACCCATGCGCGGTGCCAAGAGCGCCAAGTGGGTCGCGGGAGCGGCAATCATCGCCCTGGCCGCGACTGCCTGTGGCGGCGGCGAGGACAGCAAGAGCAACGAAGGTGCCAAGGGTGCGGTCGACCCCGACGGCATCTTCTCCATCGAGGTCGGTGAGCCGCAGAACCCGCTGCAGCCGGCCAACACGATGGAGTCGAACGGCAGCATCGTCACCGACGCGATCTTCTCGCAGCTGGTCGACTACGACCCGGCCGGCAAGCTTGAGATGATCAACGCCGAGTCGGTCGACACCACGGACTCCAAGCTGTGGACGGTCAAGCTCAAGAAGGACTGGAAGTTCCACGACGGGACCCCGGTCACCTCCGAGTCCTACGTCAAGGCGTGGAACTGGGCCGCGAACATCACCAACGCGCAGACCAACGCGTCCTGGTTCGACGGGATCAAGGGCTACGCCGACGTGCACCCGGCGGAGGAGGGCGCGAAGCCGAAGGCCGACGCCATGTCCGGCCTGAAGATCGTGGACGACCACACGTTCACGATCGAGCTCGACGCCCCGCTGCCGTACTTCGCGTACAAGCTCGGCTACACGGTCTACTCCCCGCTCCCCGAGTCCTTCTACGCGGACCCGAAGGCGGCCGGCGAGAAGCCGGTCGGCAACGGCGCGTACAAGTTCGAGAGCTGGGACCACAAGAAGCAGATCAAGGTCGTCCGCAACGACGACTACAAGGGCCTCGACAAGGCGAAGAACGGTGGTGTGATCTTCAAGAACTACACCACCATCGAGACCGCCTACGAGGACCTGAAGTCGGGCAACGTCGACGTGCTCCGCCAGATCGGCCCGAAGGACCTCCCGGTCTACCGTGCCGACCTCGGTGACCGCGCCGTGGACAAGGCGTACTCCGCCATCCAGACGCTCGGTGTCGCGATGTACCAGAAGCAGTGGAAGGACACCGACCCCAAGGTCCTCCAGGGCCTGTCGATGGCCATCGACCGGGACACGATCACCAAGACGGTCCTCCAGGGCACCCGCGAGCCGGCCACCGGCTGGGTCGCCAAGGGCGTCCTCGGCTACCAGCCGAACGTCGCCGGTGACGTCACCAAGTACGACCCGGCGAAGGCCAAGGCCCTCATCAAGGAGGGTGGCGGTGTTCCGGGTAACAAGATCTTCATCCAGTTCAACGCCGACGGCGGCCACAAGGAATGGGTCGAGGCCGTCTGCAACAGCATCACCCAGGCGACCGGCGTCGAGTGCGCGGGCGACTCCAAGGCCGACTTCCAGGCCGACCTGGACGCCCGCGACGCCAAGCAGGTCAAGTCCTTCTACCGCGGTGGCTGGGTGCTCGACTACCCGGTGAACGCCAACTTCATCAGCGACCTGTTCCGTACGGGTGCGGCCGGCAACAACGGCTTCTTCTCGAACAAGGACCTCGACGCCAAGATCAAGGCCGCGGACACCGCGCCCTCGCTCGACGAGTCGGTCAAGGCGTACCAGGAGGTGGAGAAGGAGCTGGTCAACTACATGCCGACCATCCCGCTCTGGTACTACAAGGTCAACGCTGGTTACTCCGAGAAGGTCCAGAACGTCGACTACGCGCAGGACGGCGACCCGATCCTGACGCAGGTCGAGGTCAAGAAGTAACCACCGACGTAGTCCGCAGGCCGGTGACGGACCGAAACTGAACATCGGTTCTGCGACGCCAGCCTGCACGCAGTGGCCGGGGGCCCTTCCACGCCACCGACGACCCCACGAGGGAGCCGGTGACGGGGGAGGGCCCGTCGGCTGCGGCGTGCCACTTACATGGAGGCACCATGGGGCGCTATGTCGCACGACGACTGCTCCAGATGATCCCGGTCTTCATCGGGACAACTCTGCTGATCTTCCTGATGGTCTACACGCTGCCCGGCGACCCCGTGCGGGGGCTCTTCGGGGACAAGGGCGCGGACCCCGCGACCCTTGCCGCCATGCGGCACCAACTCGGCCTTGACCAGCCGATCCTGGTGCAGTACTGGGAGTACATGAAGGGCATCGTCCTTCACTTCGACTTCGGCACCCAGATCGCCAGCGGCCGGCCCGTCACCGACGTTCTCGGCGACGCGTTCCCGGTCACGCTGCGGCTCGCCGGGATGGCGTTCGTCATCGAGATCGTCCTCGGTCTCGGCCTCGGCATGGCCGCCGGTCTGCGCGCCGGCCGTCTCACCGACAACGTCGTCCTGGTCCTGACGCTGCTGATCATCTCCATCCCGGTCTTCGTGCTCGGCTTCATCGTCAAGTCGGTGTTCGCCTTCGAGCTCGGGTGGATCGCGCCGAACGTCTCCAACGACGCGACGTGGGGCGAGCTGGTCGCCCCGGCGATCGTCCTGGGCTCGCTCTCGCTGGCGTACGTGGCACGACTGACCCGCACGACGATGGCGGAGAACCTGCGCTCGGACTACATGCGCACGGCGGTCGCCAAGGGCCTTCCCCGGCGCCGTATCGTCGGCGTCCACCTGATGCGCAACTCGCTGATCCCGGTCATCACCTTCCTCGGCACCGACCTCGGCGCCCTGATGGGCGGCGCGGTCGTCACCGAGGGGCTCTTCAACGTGAAGGGCATCGGCGGCACCATCTTCGAGTCGATCGTCCGGCGCGAGGGCACCACCCTGGTCGGACTGGTCACCGTACTGGTGCTCGTCTACCTCTTCATGAGCCTTCTCGTCGACCTGCTGTACGCGGTCCTGGACCCGAGGATCCGGTATGCCTGACCTGACCAAGACCGCTCCCGTGCCCGACGAGACCAAGGCTCCGGTGGCGGACCCCTCCGCCGTCGTCAAGGCCGACAAGGCCCGCAGCCTGTGGGGCGACGCGTGGCAGGACCTGCGGCGCAACTGGTACTTCGTCATCTCCGCCGGCCTGATCGTGATCCTCCTTCTGATCACGGCGTTCCCGGGGCTGTTCACCAGTGCCTCGCCCACCACGGGCGACCTTGTGAACCACTTCCTGGGCAAGCCGGAGCTGAGCAAGATCGGTTCGCCGGAGTGGTTCGGTTACGACGGCCAGGGCCGCAGCGTCTACGCGCGTGTCATCTACGGCACCCGTGCCTCGGTGATCGTCGGGGTCGCGGTGACCCTCGCGGTGACCCTGTTCGGCGGCCTGATCGGCATGCTGTCCGGCTACTTCGGCGGCTGGATCGACGCGCTGCTCTCCGGATTCACCAACATCTTCCTCGGCCTGCCCTTCCTGCTCGGTGCGATGGTCGTCCTCCAGGCGTTCACCGACCGGTCGATCTGGGTCGTCGTCTTCGCCCTGGCGTTCCTGGGCTGGACCCAGATCGCGCGTGTCATGCGCGGCGCGGTGATCACCATCAAGCAGTCGGACTTCGTCCAGGCGGCCAGAGCGCTCGGCGCGAGCACGCCCCGCATCCTGTTCCGGCACATCCTGCCGAACGTCATGGCCCCGGTGATCGTGGTCGCGACCATCTCGCTCGGTGTGTACATCTCGGCGGAGGCGACCCTGTCCTACCTGGGTCTCGGCCTCGCCTCGCCGACCGTCTCCTGGGGTATGGACATCTCCGGTGGTTCGGCGCAGATCCGGGTGGCCCAGCACATCCTGATCTACCCGTCGATCATGCTCAGCATCACCGTTCTGGCGTTCATCATGCTCGGCGAAGCCGTCCGTAACGCCCTCGACCCGAAGACGCGATAAGGAGGGCGCACGTGACCACCATCGACAAGACCGCAGAAGTCCCGTCCGCGCGCTCGGGAGACGACCACGTCGGCCCGCTGCTCGAAGTCCGCGACCTGCACGTGGAGTTCCACACCCGCGACGGCGTCGCCAAGGCCGTCAACGGCGTCAACTACAGCGTGAACGCCGGTGAGACCCTCGCCGTCCTCGGCGAGTCGGGCTCCGGCAAGTCCGTGACGGCGCAGGCCGTCATGGGCATCCTCGACATGCCGCCGGGGAGGATTCCGCAGGGCGAGATCTTCTTCCGCGGCCAGGACATGCTCAAGATGTCCTACGAGGAGCGCCGCAGCATCCGTGGCCAGAAGATCGCGATGATCTTCCAGGACGCGCTGTCCTCGCTGAACCCGGTCCTCACCGTCGGCTACCAGCTCGGCGAGATGTTCCGGGTGCACCAGGGCCTGTCCAAGAAGGAGGCCAGGGCCAAGGCCATCGGCCTGATGGACCAGGTCAAGATCCCGGCCGCGGCGGCCCGTGTCTCGGACTACCCGCACCAGTTCTCCGGCGGTATGCGCCAGCGCATCATGATCGCCATGGCGCTGGCCCTGGAGCCGGACCTCATCATCGCGGACGAGCCGACCACGGCTCTGGACGTGACGGTGCAGGCGCAGGTCATGGACCTGCTCGCGGAGCTCCAGCGCGAGTACAACATGGGTCTGATCCTGATCACCCACGACCTCGGTGTGGTCGCGGACGTCGCCGACAAGATCGCCGTGATGTACGCGGGCCGGATCGTCGAGACCTCCCCGGTCCACGAGATCTACAAGCGCCCGGCGCACCCGTACACCAAGGGTCTGCTGGAGTCGATCCCGCGCCTGGACCAGAAGGGCCAGGAGCTCTTCGCCATCAAGGGCCTGCCGCCCAACCTGCTCAACGTGCCGTCGGGCTGTGCGTTCAACCCGCGCTGCGTCATGGCGCAGGACATCTGCCGTACGGACATCCCGCCCCTGCGCCCGGTGACCGAGCGGGACGGTACCGATCTGGTCGGCCGCGGCAGCGCCTGCCACTTCTGGAAGGAGACGATCCATGGCTGACATCGACAAGGAGCCCGTGGACGCCACCCCCAACGTCACCGAAGTGGCGACTGTGGACGCGGCCAGCGAGGCGGAGGCCGTAGCCGCCATCGACGCGCCCGTGTCGCAGGGCGAGCCCATCCTCCAGGTGCGCAACCTCGTCAAGCACTTCCCGCTGACCCAGGGCGTCCTGTTCAAGAAGCAGGTCGGCGCGGTCAAGGCCGTCGACGGGATCTCCTTCGACCTCTTCGCGGGCGAGACGCTCGGTATCGTGGGCGAGTCCGGCTGTGGGAAGTCCACGGTCGCCAAGCTCCTGATGACGCTGGAGCGGGCCACCGCGGGCGAGGTCTTCTACAAGGGCCAGGACATCACCAGGCTGTCGGGGCGTGCGCTGAAGGCGGTGCGCCGCAACATCCAGATGGTGTTCCAGGACCCGTACACCTCGCTGAACCCGCGGATGACGGTCGGTGACATCATCGGGGAGCCGTACGAGATCCACCCCGAGGTGGCCCCGAAGGGCGAGCGGCGCCGCAAGGTGCAGGACCTCCTGGACGTGGTGGGGCTCAACCCGGAGTACATCAACCGCTATCCGCACCAGTTCTCCGGCGGCCAGCGCCAGCGCATCGGCATCGCCCGCGGCCTCGCGCTCAACCCGGAGATCATCATCTGCGACGAGCCGGTCTCCGCGCTCGACGTGTCGGTCCAGGCCCAGGTCATCAACCTGATGGGGAAGCTCCAGGACGAGTTCAACCTCTCCTACCTCTTCATCGCGCACGACCTGTCGATCGTCCGGCACATCTCGGACCGGGTCGGTGTCATGTACCTCGGCAAGATGGCCGAGATCGGTACGGACGAGCAGATCTACGAGCACCCGACGCACCCCTACACCCAGGCGCTGCTGTCGGCCGTGCCGGTGCCCGACCCGGAGGCCCGTGAGGGCCGCGAGCGGATCATCCTCTCCGGTGACGTCCCCTCGCCGGCGAACCCGCCGTCCGGCTGCCGTTTCCGTACGCGGTGCTGGAAGGCCGAGGACAAGTGCGCCACGGAGATGCCGCTGCTGGCGGTCCCCGAGCGCTTCAAGGGCCTGGACTCCCCGGCCGCACATGAGTCGGCGTGTCACTTCGCCGAGGAGAAGGACGTCGTTCACGCGGCCTAGTTCCTCCGCTTTCTCCGCCGCCGGGCGGGCTCGGTCCTTCCGAGCCCGCCCGGCGGTTCTGTGCTGTCCGCCCGCCACCGATGGGCCTGTGCAACAGGCGACCGGCCGAGAAATGGGGTGATATAGGGCATTGAGTTGCTCGATGGATCTCTAGGAGGCACTTCATGCGCGGAGCCACCCAAGCCAAGTGGGCCGCCTGTGCGGTGGCCGTAGCCCTGGCGGCGACGGCCTGTGGCGGCGGGGACGACAGCGGTGGTGGCGGCAGTGGCGCCGACGGGATCGTGAGTTCCTCCTGGGGCGACCCGCAGAACCCGCTGGAGCCCGCGAACACCAACGAGGTGCAGGGCGGCAAGGTCCTCGACATGATCTTCCGCGGTCTCAAGAAGTACGACCCGAAGACCGGCGAGGCGCGGAACATGCTCGCCGAGAAGATCGAGACCACCGACTCCCAGAACTTCACGGTCACCCTGAAGGACGGCTGGACCTTCAGCAACGGCGAGAAGGTCACCGCCGCCTCCTTCGTGGACGCCTGGAACTACGGCGCCGCCCTGAAGAACAACCAGAAGAACGCCTTCTTCTTCGCGCAGATCGACGGGTACGACAAGGCCCACCCCGAGTCGGGGTCCGCCTCGACGGACAAGCTCTCCGGCCTCAAGGTCGTCGACGACAGGACGTTCACCGTCAGGCTCTCCCAGAAGTTCTCGCTCTGGCCGGACACCCTCGGCTACCCGGCCTTCGCACCGCTGCCCAAGGCGTTCTTCACGGACCACGACGCCTGGCTCGCCAAGCCGGTCGGCAACGGCCCGTACGCGATCGACAACTACGCCAAGGGCTCGGCGATGAACCTGCGCAGGTGGGACGAGTACCCGGGTACCGACAAGGCACGGAACGGCGGCATCGACCTCAAGGTCTACACCGACAACAACACCGCCTACACCGACCTGACGGCCGGCAACCTCGACCTCGTCGACGACGTGCCCGCCTCGCAGCTGAAGAACGTCAGCTCGGACCTCGGCGACCGCTACATCAACACCCCGGCCGGCATCATCCAGACCCTCGCCTTCCCGTTCTACGAGGCCGCGTGGGACACCCCGGAGGCCGCCAAGGTCCGCCAGGGGCTGTCGATGGCGATCAACCGCGAGCAGATCACCAGCCAGATCTTCCAGAAGACCCGGACCCCGGCCTCCGACTGGACCTCCCCGGTCCTCGGTGCGGAGGGCGGCTTCAAGAAGGGCCTGTGCGGCTCCTCGTGCGTCTACGACAAGGCCGCGGCGAAGAAGCTCATCGACGACAACGGCGGCATCCCCGGTGGACAGCTGAAGATCGCGTACAACGCGGACACCGGCTCCCACAAGGAGTGGGTCGACGCCGTCTGCAACAGCGTCAACAACGTCATGGGCGACAACGAGGCATGCGTGAGCAGCCCCGTCGGCACCTTCGCCGACTTCCGCAGCCAGGTCTCCCAGCAGAAGCTGAGCAGCGCGTGGCGGGCCGGCTGGCAGATGGACTACCCGCTGATCCAGAACTTCCTCCAGCCGCTCTACTACACCAACGCCTCGTCCAACGACGGCAAGTGGAGCGACAAGAAGTTCGACGGCCTCATCGACCAGGCCAACGCCGAGACGGACAAGGCCAAGGCGGTCTCCACGTTCCAGGAAGCGGAGAAGGTGATGGTCGAGCAGATGCCGGTCATCCCGCTCTGGTACCAGAACGGCAGCGCCGGCTACTCGGACCGGATCGGAAACGTCGCGCTCAACCCGTTCAGCGTCCCCGTGTACGACCAGATCACGGTCGGGTGAGCTGACGCGGCCAGGCCGGCCGGCGCGGACGACGCGCCGGCCGCCCGGCCCGTGACCCGCGTCGCCCGCCTGCTCGCCCCGACCCCCGGAGCCCCTCATGGGACGTTACGTGATCCGGCGGCTGCTGCAGATGATCCCCGTCTTCTTCGGCACCACGCTGTTGATCTTCCTCATGGTGAACGTGATGGGCGACCCCATCGCCGGCCTCTGCGGCGACCGCCGGTGCGACCCCGCCACAGCCGCCCAGCTGCGCGCCGAGTTCGGCCTCGACAAGCCGGTCTGGCAGCAGTACCTCACGTACATGGGCAACGTCTTCACCGGCGACTTCGGCACCGCGTTCAACGGGCAGAAGGTCACCGAACTGATGGCGACCGCCTTCCCCATCACGATCCGGCTCACCCTCATCGCGATCGTCTTCGAGATCGTCATCGGTATCAGCCTCGGCGTCGTCACGGGCCTGCGCCGGGGCCGCCCCGTCGACACCACGGTGCTCGTCCTGACGCTCGTCGTCATCTCGGTGCCGACGTTCGTCACCGGCCTGCTGCTCCAGCTCGTGCTGGGCGTCGAGTGGGGGATCATCAAGCCGTCCGTCTCCCCGCAGGCCCCGGTGAACGAACTGCTCGTCCCCGGCCTCGTCCTGGCGTCCGTCTCCCTCGCCTACGTCACCCGGCTCACCCGGACCTCGATCGCCGAGAACGCCCGCGCAGACTACGTGCGCACCGCCACGGCCAAGGGCCTGCCGCGCCGCCGGGTCGTCGTCAGGCACCTGCTGCGCAACTCCCTGATCCCCGTCGTCACCTTCATCGGTACGGACGTGGGCGCCCTCATGGGCGGGGCGATCGTCACCGAGCGGATCTTCAACATCCACGGCGTCGGGTTCCAGCTCTACCAGGGCATCCTGCGCCAGAACTCCCAGACGGTCGTCGGCTTCGTCACCATCCTGGTCCTCGTCTTCCTGGCGGCCAACCTGATCGTCGACCTCCTGTACGCCGTACTCGACCCGAGGATCCGCTATGCCTGAGCCGCTGTCATCGGACGGAGCGATCTCCCCGGCGGGAGCCGGTGGCGCCATGGACCTCGCGATGGCGGAGGGGGCCAGCCTGGAGAAGGCGCCGGGCGGGCCGCAGGGGACGGGCCCGGCGGGCAGGCCGCGCAGCCTGTGGTCCGACGCCTGGCGCGATCTGCGCCGCAACCCCGTCTTCATCATCTCCGGGCTGATCATCGTCTTCCTGGTAGTGATCTCGCTCTGGCCCTCACTCATCGCGAGCGGCGACCCGCTCCAGGCCGACCTGGACGACGCCCAGAAGGGCTCCGGGCCGGGGCACCCCTTCGGCTACGACCCCCAGGGCCGTGACGTCTACACCCGGGTCGTCCACGGCACCCGCACCTCGGTGACCGTCGGGGTCTGCGCCACCCTCGGCGTGGCCCTGCTGGGCAGCGTCCTCGGCGGTCTCGCCGGTTTCTTCGGCGGCTGGTGGGACTCGGTCCTGTCCCGGATCACCGACGTCTTCTTCGGCATCCCCGTGGTCCTCGGCGGCCTGGTCTTCCTCTCCGTGGTCACCAGCTCCACCGTCTGGCCCGTCGTCGGCTTCATCGTGCTGCTGGGCTGGCCGCAGATCGCCCGTATCGCCCGCGGCTCGGTGATCACCGCCAAGCAGAACGACTACGTCCAGGCGGCCCGCGCGCTCGGCGCCTCCAACTCCCGGATGATGCTGCGCCACATCACCCCCAACGCCGTCGCCCCGGTCATCGTCGTCGCGACGATCGCCCTGGGCACGTACATCGCGCTGGAGGCGACGCTCTCCTACCTCGGGGTCGGCCTCAAGCCGCCGGCCGTCTCCTGGGGCATCGACATCTCCGACGCGTCCCCGTACATCCGCAACGCCCCGCACATGCTGCTCTGGCCCGCCGGGGCGCTGGCGGTCACCGTGCTCGCGTTCATCATGCTCGGCGACGCGGTGCGCGACGCCCTCGACCCCAAGCTGCGCTGAGGAGTCCGCCGCCATGCTGCTCGAAGTGCGCGACCTGCACGTGGAGTTCCACACCCGTGAAGGGGTGGCCAAGGCCGTCAACGGGGTCAACTACTCGGTGGCCGAGGGGGAGACGCTCGCCGTGCTCGGGGAGTCCGGCTCGGGCAAGTCGGTCACCGCTCAGGCCGTCATGGGCATCCTCGACATGCCGCCGGGGAAGATCAGCGGCGGCGAGATCCTCTTCAAGGACCGCGATCTGCTGAAACTGAAGCCGGAGGAGCGGCGCAGGGTCCGCGGCCAGGAGATGGCCATGATCTTCCAGGACGCCCTGTCCTCGCTCAACCCGGTGATGACGGTGGGGGAGCAGCTCGGCGAGATGTTCACCGTGCACCGCGGGATGTCCCGCAAGGATGCCAGGACGAGGTCCGTCGAGCTGATGGACCGGGTCCGTATCCCGGCGGCCAAGGAGCGGGTGGGCAACTATCCGCACCAGTTCTCCGGCGGAATGCGCCAGCGCATCATGATCGCCATGGCGATGGCGCTGGAGCCCTCCCTGATCATCGCGGACGAGCCGACCACGGCCCTGGACGTGACGGTGCAGGCGCAGGTCATGGACCTGCTCGCGGAGCTCCAGCGCGAGCTGAACATGGGGCTGATCCTGATCACCCACGACCTCGGTGTGGTCGCGGACGTCGCCGACAAGATCGCCGTGATGTACGCGGGCCGGATCGTCGAGACCTCGCCCGTCCACGACATCTACCAGGCCCCGGCCCACCCGTACACCAAGGGCCTGCTGCGGTCGATCCCGCGCCTGGACCGCAAGGGCCGGGAGCTGTACGCGATCAGGGGCCTGCCGCCCAACCTGCTCCACATCCCGCCCGGCTGCGCCTTCCACCCGCGCTGTCCGATGGCCCAGGACGTCTGCCGCACCGACGTCCCGCCGCTGTACCGGGTGTCCGACGGCCGCCGGAGCGCCTGCCACTTCTGGAAGGAGACGCTCGATGCGCGCTGACCACTCCGGCGGACGCAAGCACGCCCGGGAGGAGGGCGAGGCGGCCGCCACCCAGCTCGCCACGGCACGGGCCGGGACGGCGTACGCGAACGGCGACCCGATCCTGGAGGTCCGCGACCTGGTCAAGCACTACCCGCTGACCCAGGGGGTCCTGTTCAAGAAGCAGGTCGGTGCCGTGAAGGCGGTGGACGGCGTCTCCTTCGACCTGTCGGCCGGCGAGACGCTCGGCATCGTGGGGGAGTCCGGCTGCGGCAAGTCGACCGTGGCGAGGATGCTGGTGCACCTGGAGCGGCCGACCGCGGGTGCCATCCGCTACAAGGGCGAGGACATCACCAGGCTGTCGGGGCGTGCGCTGAAGGCGGTGCGCCGCAACATCCAGATGGTGTTCCAGGACCCGTACACCTCGCTGAACCCGCGGATGACGGTCGGTGACATCATCGGGGAGCCGTACGAGATCCACCCCGAGGTGGCCCCGAAGGGCGAGCGGCGCCGCAAGGTGCAGGATCTCCTGGACGTGGTGGGGCTCAACCCGGAGTACATCAACCGCTATCCGCACCAGTTCTCCGGCGGCCAGCGCCAGCGCATCGGGATCGCCCGCGGCCTCGCGCTCAACCCGGAGATCATCGTCGCGGACGAGCCGGTCTCCGCGCTCGACGTGTCGGTCCAGGCCCAGGTCATCAACCTGCTGGACAGCCTCCAGAGCGAGTTCGGCCTGAGCTTCGTGTTCATCGCGCACGACCTGTCCATCGTCCGGCACATCTCGGACCGGGTCGGTGTCATGTACCTCGGCCGGATCGTGGAGATCGGCACCGACGAGCAGATCTACGAGCACCCCACCCACCCGTACACCCAGGCGCTGCTGTCTGCCGTCCCGGTGCCCGACCCGATGGCCCGCGAGTCCCGCGAGCGGATCATCCTCCACGGCGACGTCCCCTCACCCGCCAACCCGCCCTCGGGGTGCCGCTTCCGTACCCGGTGCTGGAAGGCGCAGGAGCGGTGCGCGCTGGAGGTGCCGCTGCTGGCGGTCCCGGCGGCCTTCCGGCTGGCGCCGGGCCCGGCGAGCCACGACTCCGCGTGCCACTTCGCCGAGGAGAAGCACGTGGTGGCTTCCCGAGAGGAGCGGGACACTCCCCGGGGAGAGGGGCGGGGGCCCGAGATCGAGGCGCCGGGCACCGCGGTCAGGAAACGGCCCCCGCACGACCCGGAAGCGCAGGGCGATATCCAGCCATAAGGGCGCGTCGGCGTCGTTTACACGGGGGCAACTCGGCTGTCGCGGCACCGATATACGAACGCTCCATCATGAACCGCGTACGGCCGTGCGGGTGCCGTGGACCGGCCGGGGCGATGTCCTGTCGCCCCGGCCGGTCGCCCCTTCCCCCGGGCACTCTTGTCCGTCGCCGGAGTGCGGGGGAGTATCGCTGGGGTGACACTCACACGGGGCGCGAGAATCACCGGGGCCCTCCTCTGCTGCGTGCTCGCGGTGCTGGTCGCGGGCTGGGTCGTGCGGGACCTCCGGGCCGTCGGTGAACCGCTCGCGCTGCTGCGCCACTGGGCGGGTCACGCCGACGCGCGGCAGGACGCGCCGCCCGCCACCTCGCGGAGCGACCCGGTCCTGTTCGTCGTGTACGTCCTCGCCGCGGTCGCCGCCCTGCGCTCGCCGGTGGCCGCGTCGGCGCTCGTCGCCACCGGCCTGGTCACGCTCCTGCTCCGGCTGCCCGGGGTCTGGACCGCCGGAGCGACCTGGATGGACGGGCGGTACGCGGACGAGCTCCGCACCAGGGCGCTGATCGCCACGTTCGTGGCGCTGGCCGCCGCGCTCGCCCTCCTGGTCACCGGAGCGGCCGGCCGCAGGCAGTCCGAGGACCCTGACGAACCGGGGCCCCCCAGGCCGGGCCAGGGGGCCTGCGCCGTCGCCTTCCTCATGCTGGGGGCGGCCGGTGCGGTGATGACCGCGTGGGAGATCCGCCGGCTGCTCACCTTCCCCGCCGGCTTCCGTACGGACTGGTTCATCGGCGGGCCGGACGTCCGGACGGCGCTGACCGACGCCCCTCCCGGCTGGACGAACGTGACGACCGCCGTGCTCTGCCTCGTGGTGGCCGTCAGCGCCCTCGTCCACGCGGTCCACTCCCGTACCCTCGGCATGATCGTGGCCGGATTCGTGGCCACGGCCGGTTCCACCGGCATCGCCCGGGCCCTGCGCCACCGGCTCCCGGAGCACTTCGGTGAGCTGGGGACCGAACTCCAGCTCACCCTGCTCACCTGGTGCTTCCTGGCCGTCGCGGGGGCCGCCTCGCTGATCGCCCTGGCCCGCAGGGGCTTCCAGGACGTGCCCTCCGGCCCGCGGCAGGGGTACGGCCACCCCTGGACCGGAGCGCCCGGTTACGGCTACCCGCGGGCCGGAGCGCCCGGGTACGGGTATCCACCGGGCAGCGCATCCGCACGGGGACCCGGACCCGGCTACGGGTACCCGGAGGGCGGCGGCGCCCCCGGACCGCCCCCGCCCTCGTCCCCGCCGCCCGGCTGGTGAGCCCTACGCGCCGCTCAGCCCCAGCGACCGCCTGAGGAAGTCGACCTGGAGCAGGAGCAGGTTCTCCGCCACCTGTTCCTGCGGAGTCATGTGCGTCACCCCGCTCAGCGGCAGCACCTCGTGGGGGCGCCCCGCCGAGAGCAGCGCCGAGGAGAGCCGGAGGGAGTGCGCGACCACCACGTTGTCGTCCCCGAGACCGTGGACGATCATCAGCGGCCGTGCCTGCCCGGCGGGTTCGGACAGCCCTTCGTCGGTCAGCAGGGAGTTGCGCGCGTAGATCTCGGGCCGTTCCGCGGGATCGCCGAGACAGCGCTCGGTGTAGTGGGTGTCGTACAGCCGCCAGTCGGTCACCGGCGCGCCGGCGATGGCCGCGTGGAAGACGTCGGGGCGCCGCAGCACCGCGAGGGCGGAGAGGTAGCCGCCGTACGACCAGCCGCGCATCGCGACCTTGGTGAGGTCCAGCGGGAAGCGTAGGGCGAGTGCGTGCAGCGCCTCGATCTGGTCGTCCAGAGTGAGGGGGAAGTTACCTTTGACCGCCTTCTCCCACCCGGGTGACCGGCCCGGCGCGCCCCGGCCGTCCGCGACGACCACGGCGAAGCCCTGGTCGGCGAACCACTGGGAGGTCAGGTGGGCGTTGTGCGCGGCGACCACGCGCCGGCCGTGCGGCCCACCGTAGGGGTCCATGAGGACCGGAAGTGGACCTTCCGATTCCTTGTAGCCCGTGGGGAGCAGCACGGCGCACGGAATCCGCCGTGCGCCCCCCTCGGTGAGCTGTACGTGGGCGGAGAGAACCGGCTCCTCCGCGTACGTCACCACCGTGGCGGCCGGCTCGCCGTCCCGCAGTATCAGAGCGGACCGTCCGGGCCGTTCAGGGCAGGCCGAGACGAGCACCGTGACCCCGCCCGAACGGACCGCCGTGTGCACACCCACCCCCTCGGAAACACGTTCGACGCCGAGCTCGTTGACCCGGTACACATGGCTCTCACCGGTCTCCGCCGCGGCAGCCTCCTCGCCCGCGGTCGCCGCGACCAGGACGTCCGACTCCCCGATGTCCAGCACCGCCTGAACGTGCAGCTGGGCCCCGGTCAGCAACCGGTCGCCGACGGCGAGCACCCGCGCCCCGCCCTCGTCGGCGATCCGCACGAGCCGGCCGTCCGGCGCCCACTCGGGCACCCCGGGGAAGAGATCCAGCCACACCTCGTCCTCGTCGGCATGGACCGTGCGGGTCGTGCCCTTCTCCGTGTCGACGGCCAGATGCAGCTGACTGCGCTGGTCACGGGCCTGCACCAGGAGCAGCGGTGCACCCGCTGACGACCAGTGCACCGCGGCCAGATACGGATAGCGCGCCCGGTCCCACACCACCTCCGTACGGGCCCCCTCGCGGTCCCCCTCCACGTCCATGAGGAACAGCCGCACCTCCGCGTTGGCCGTGCCCGCCGCCGGGTAGGCCGCCTCGGCTGGCTTGCGCCCGGGCTGCGCGGGATCGGCGATCCACCAGCGCTGTACGGCGCTGTCGTCGACCCTGGCGACCAGCAGCCGGTCCGAATCCGGGGACCACCAGAAGCCCCGGGAGCGCTGCATCTCCTCGGCCGCGACGAACTCCGCCAGACCGTACGAGACGTGCGCGTCCTCCGGTTCGGCGACCGCCCGGTCCCCGTCCCCGTCCGCGCCCACGACGCGCAGCGCCCCGCGTGCCACATAGGCGATGTGCCGGCCGTCGGGGGAGGGGCGGGGGTCGATCACCGGGCCCGGCACCGGCAGCGCCCGCGCCGCCCCGGCCCGCAGCCCGGCCACGTACACCTTCCCGGAGAGCGCGAACGCCGCCAGCTCGGCCGCAGCGTCCACCGCGTAGCCGACGACGCCGCCCGACCCCTCCCGGCTCCGCTCACGGCGGGCCCGCTCCTGGGGCGACAGCCGCTCCGCGGAACCACGCAGCAACGCCTCCGGATCGGCCGCGATCCGCTCCTCCCCGGTCGAGAGGTCCAGCACCCACAGCAGGTTCGTCCGGTCGGTGCCGGAGGCCGAGCGGAGGAAGATCACCCGCGTCCCGTCCGGGGAGACGGTGAACGCCCGGGGAGCGCCGAGGGTGAACCGCTGCGTCCGTGCGTACTGGCGGGGGAAAGAGAGCTTCTGCGAGGTCATGGCGTCGAACTTCAAGGGTCCGGGCGCCCGTGGCGCGGGTCCCGTGCGCCCCTCGTGCTGCCGTGCCCCGATCAATGCGTTGGGACGGATAGTTATGATCCGTAGCGCTCGGTGGGTAAGAACCTGCCGGCTCCCTGTGTGCCGCCCGTCCCGACCGTACTGATGGAGGTGAACCGCCGTGGCACTCTCGATTTCGGCGGTGGTGCTGCTGGCGATCGTCGTCTTCCTGCTGATCCGGAAATCCGGACTGAAGGGCGGACATGCGGTGGTCTGCATGTTGCTCGGGTTCTATCTCGCCAGCTCCTCGATCGCGCCCACCATCTCGGAGGTGACCTCGAACGTGGCAGGCATGATCGGGGGCATCAAGTTCTGACCCGTGGGGCGGTCGGTGAGTGCCGTCGCGGGCTCGTAGGGTGGTCCCCATGAAGGACCTCCCCGCCCGCCGTCTGCTCCTGGTGCACGCGCACCCGGACGACGAGTCGATCAACAACGGCGCCACCATGGCCAGGTACGCGGCCGAGGGCGCCCACGTCACCCTGGTGACGTGTACACGCGGCGAGGAGGGGGAGGTCATCCCGCCGGAGCTCGCCCACCTCGCCGCCGGCCGGGACGACACCCTGGGCGCCCATCGCGTCGGTGAACTCGCCGACGCGATGCGGGAGCTGGGCGTCACCGACCACCGCTTCCTGGGCGGCCCCGGCCGGTACCGCGACTCCGGGATGACGGGCACCGAGCAGAACCACCGGCCGGGCGCCTTCTGGGGCGCCCCGGTCGACGAGGCCGCAGGGCATCTCGTCGAGGTGATCCGCTCGGTGCGCCCCCAGGTCATGGTCACGTACGACCCCGAGGGCGGCTACGGGCACCCCGACCACATCCAGGCCCACCGCGTCGCGATGCGCGCCGCCGACCTGGCCGCCGACCCCGCGTACCGGCCCGCCTCCGGTGCGCCGCACACGATCGCGAAGATCTACTGGAACCGTGTACCGCGCGCCGTCGTGGAGGCAGGCTTCGCCCGGCTGCGGGCCGAGGCCCCTGCTGCCTTCCCGGGCGTCGCGGACGTCCAGGACGTGCCGGGCGTGGTCGGCGAGACGCTGATCACCGCGGAGATCGGCGGCTCGGACGCGGCGGCGGCGAAGACCGCCGCCATGCGGGCCCACGCCACCCAGATCGCCGTGGACGGCCCCTACTTCGCCCTCTCGAACGGCCTCGGTCAGCCCGTCCTCACCACCGAGTACTACCAGTTGGTCCGCGGCAGCGCCGAGCCCGGCGACGACGGACGCGAGCGCGACCTCTTCGCCGGCCTGCCGGCAGGGGCGGGCGCACCGGGAGCACAGGCATGAACAGCAGGCGCACACGGGCCTCCTCGCAGTCCCCGCGTAACGGCGCACCGCCCACGCGCCCCGCGCCCTCCGGTCTCGCGGCGCCGCTCAACCCTGCCCGGATCGCGGGCTACGTCGGCCTCGCGGCCCTCGGCGCTCTCGTGGCACTCGCGGGCACCCTCGTCCAGGCCGCCTGGTTCCCCGGCGGTCTGCTGGTCGCGCTTGCCGCCTGCGCCGGGCTCTTCTACGGCGGACGGGCGCTGACGGGCACGCAGTTCGGCGCGCTGGCCCCGGCCGCGGGCTGGCTCGTCACGGTGGCCGTGCTGCTCGGCGGCCGTCCCGAGGGTGACTACGTCTTCAGCGACGCCCTCGGTCTGGCTCTTTTTCTCCTTGGCGGAATGGGTGTCGCTGTGATCTGCGCCACCACCTCCCATCTGCCTCGATCGGCCGCCAACACCGGCCGACCCGGCCCCTGATGTGCTGCGTCCGATGCCGGGAGAACCCTCGCGGGTGTGACGCCGCGGTGCAGGTTTCGCCCGGTGAAGGAGTCTGCGGTGGCGTCGGCCAGTATGGTGGTGCGCGCGCCGAGCCGTCCCCTGGCCTGCGGCATGGGGGAAGTACGGGCGGCGGAGCCAATCGGGAGAACCTGCTTTGAGTCGTGAAACTGACAGTTCGTCCTCCGGGCCCCAGAGGCGCGGTGGAGCCGCGTATCCGTCGGGCACGCCGCCGTACGGATCCCGCCAGTATCCGTCGCAGGACGGTCCGGAGGTGACTCCGGAGCCTGCGGAGCCACCGCGGCCCGAGGAGCCCAGAACCGAGACGACCCTGACGACGCGCATCCGGATCAACATCCCGGGCTCTCGTCCCATCCCGCCTGTCGTGATGCGTACGCCGGTCGGTGAGGGTGACACCTCCGGCGGCCGTCCGGACGCCGAGCGCACGGGCGGCACACCGGGTCCCGGCGCCACCACGCCGCCCGCCGCCGGGAACGGCGCCGGGGGCGGTCCGGGCACGGACGGCCAGGGCGGCGCCGCCGCAGAGCCGTCCGCCGACAGGCCGGCCAGGGAGAAGAGCGGCAGCGACTGGTTCGCCCCGCGCAAGGCTCCGACGGCCACGTCGGCGGCCGCCTCCTCAGGCACGCCCGCCGAAGGCGCCGGCCCGGCGCCCGCGCCGCCCCGTCCCGACCTGCCGTACTTCTCGGACGCCTCGCAGGGCGCGGGCGGCCAGGGAGCCCCACGCCCGGGCGCCCCCGGCGCCTTCGACGGGCCGGGCGCCGAGACGCCTGGCGGCCCCGGCGGTCCGAACGGGCCCATGGGGCAGGGCGGCCCCGGAGCTCCGGGCGGCCCCCGGTCCACGCCGGACTTCGGCGTACGTACTCCGGGTCCCGCGGGTCCCACCGGTCCCACCACCGGCCCCGTGACCGGCAGTTCGCCCCTCACCCCGAACCTCGGCGCACCGCACGGCACGGGCGCGGGCGCCCCCGCGGGCCCCGGCCCGGCGTTCCCGGCCGGCCCCGGTGGCGCGCCGCCGCGGATGTCCGACGACACGACCATCCTCAGGGCGCAGCCGCCGGCCCCCGAGCCAGGACCGGCCGGCCATGTCTCCGGCGACACGCTGACCAGTGGCATCCCCGTCATCCCGGCGGACTCCCGCGCCGCGTTCCCGCCCGGTCCGGGCGGACCGGGCGGCGCGCGGACCGACGCGCCGACGGCTCTCGCCCCCGCGCCCAAGGCCGCCGCGCCCGCGAAGAAGAAGGGCCGTTCCAAGCTGGTCCTGCTCGGCGTGGGCGTGGTCGTGCTGGCCGGTCTCGCGTACGGAGCCGGCCTGCTGCTGAACCACTCCGAGGTGCCCAGGGGCACCACGGTCCTCGGCGTCGACATCGGCGGCGGGACCAAGGAGGAAGCGGTCACCAAGCTGGAGGCGGCTCTCGGCGAGCGGGCCGCCTCCCCGCTGAAGCTGTCCGTGGACGGCAAGACGGAGAAGCTCGTCCCGCAGAAGGCCGGGCTCACCCTGGACAGCCAGGAGACCGTCCGCGAGGCGGCGGGCAGCGACTACAACCCGGTCTCGGTGATCGGCTCCCTCTTCGGAGGAGCGCGCCCGGCCGACCCGGTGATCCCCGTGGACGAGGAGAAGCTGGGCGTCGCGCTGACCGACCTGGCGGGCATCTCCGGTACGGCCCAGGACGGCACGATCAGGTTCGAGCCGAACAAGGCCGTCGCGGTCCCCGGCAAGACCGGCAAGACGCTGGACGTCAACCAGTCGTTGATCTCCGTACGCGACGCCTACCGCGCCCAGGTCCAGACCGGCAACGCGGGAGTCGTCGAGCTGCCCGTCGCCAGCCGTGAACCCAGCATCAGCCAGGCCGAACTGGACCGGGCGATGAAGGAGTTCGCCGAGCCCGCGATGTCCGGCCTCATCACGATCAAGGCCGGACCCAAACAGATCCAGTTCGGTCCGGCCCGGTCCCTGCCGCAGATCCTGTCGATGAAGGCGGTCGACGGCCGGCTGGTCGACTCGTACGACAAGCAGGCGATCGAGACGCTGCTCGACGGTGTCTTCGACGGTGTCATGGCGGTCAAGGGCGACGGCAAGAAGTACCCCGTCAGCGCGGACGACGTGGCACAGGCCATGAAGACCGCGCTGATCGGCAGGACGGACGCCGAGCGGACCGTGACGATCGATCTGACCGGCAACGGCTGACCGGTCCCGCGGCACCCGTACGAGCGCCCCCGGCCGGATCTCCGGCCGGGGGCGCCTCCGTGCCACGGGTGGGGCAGCCTTCGGGGTCCGCATCCGGTGAAGGAGGCCCCATGGCGAGCAGGTGGACCCTGACGTTCGACTGCGCCCGGCCGGCCGAGCGGGCCAGGTTCTGGGCGTCGGCGCTGGGGTATGCCGAGAAGCCCCCGCCGGCCGGGTTCGCCGACTGGCACGCCTGGTTCGCCCACCACGGCACTCCGGAGGACGACTGGGACGACGGCGCCTACCTGGCCGATCCGGAGGGGACGGGCCCCGGCATCTCCTTCCTGAAGGTGCCTGAGCCCAAGGCGGTGAAGAACCGCCTGCACCTGGACGTGCAGGCCGGAGGCGGCCGTGATCCGCGAGCACGAGGCGGGGGGCAGGCCCGACCACGTGGAGATGGCGGACCCGGAGGGACATAAGTTCTGCGTGGTCTGAGCGGAGCCCCGCCGCACGCCGGGAGCGGGGCGGGGCGGGCTACCGGGTCGTGGAGACGTAGGCGAAGAGGGCCACGACGCCCACGGCGCAGACGATGACCACCCAGGAAGTGAAGCTGGTGCGCCTGGCCCAGCGAGCCGTGCGTCCCCTGCCCCCCTCGCGTCCCCTGCCCGGGTCCCGACCGGACCGGCCGGACCGGCCGGCCTGGGCCCGTACCGGCCGGCCCGGCTCGGCGGCCGCGTCGGCCAGCAACCGGCGGCAGACGGCGGCCAGTTCGCCCGTTCCGGCGTCTAGGCTCACGATCTGCTCCGAGCGCGCCGGGGCGGTGGTCCCCCCTTCGAGGATGCGGCCGACCCGGACCAGGGCCTCGTTCCGGCCCCCGGTGGGCGCGAGACTGATCCACCGCTCGACGTGCTCGCCGCGGATGACGAATCCCCCGCCGCGCTCCCGGTACACGGTGTGCTCCCGCCACAGGAATCCGGCCAACTCCGTGGCGGTCTGCCTGAGTTCCGTATACACGCCCTCCCCCTCCGCAGTGCCCCAGATTCGAACAAGCACATGACTCTAGCCATATGGGCACGCCATGGCGGTGCCGGGGCGGACGCCGTCGAGCCCGCCCGTACGGTCAACGGCCCGGGTGCCGCCCCGAGGACGTCTGGGGCACGGCCGCCGAGACGGATGGTGGCCGGCGGGTGCCGTCGTGCACACGGCCCCGGCGGCGTCCTCCTAGTTCAGCCGGGCCCGCGCCGCGTGGGCACGGCGCCTGACCGCCTCGGCCGTGGCCGGCTCGACCACCTCGACGACCTCCGCGTAGGCGTCCATCTCCGCCGCCCCGCGCAGGAACTCCCCGCGCTGGACGAGGAGCTGGGCGCGCTCGTAGCGCAGTCTCGCCGGATGGGAGGGCAGCAGCAGGGACAGGTCCAGGGCCCACAGCGCCACGTCCGTGCGCTCGGGGCGGGCCGCCGCCCAGGCCCGTACGTTGTTCAGGATGCGCAGCACGACCTCCAGGGGCCTGGCAGGCACCAGCATCGAAGGCTCCAGCGACGCTCCGGTCGCCCCGGCCACCAGCAGCTCCGCCTCCTGCCCGGTCAGCGGCGCACCACCGGCGAACGGGTCGGCCAGCACCCGTTCGTCCGGATCACCGAAACCGATCACGAAATGGCCGGGCAGAGCCGCCCCGTACACCGGGGCGCCCGCCCTCCTGGCGACCTCGATCCAGACCACCGAGAGGAGGATCGGCAGCCCGCGCCGCCGGCGCAGCACGTGCTGGAGCACCGAGGACTCCAGCCGCTCGTAGTCGTGTGCCGAACCGGCGAAGCCGCAGCTCTCCCCGAGCAGTCCGGCGAGCGCCGTCGCCCAGGAGCGGGCGTCGCGCGCGCCGTAGGGGAGCAGCCCGGCCAGCCGGTCCAGTTCGATCTGCGCCGCGTCGATCCCGTACGGATCGGGGTGGGTGGAGTCCACCTCCGCCACGGGGAGCGCCTCCGCGCCCAGCAGCAGGCAGAGCAGCGCCAGATCCGGCCGCTCGGCCCTGGCCTCGTCGGCGAACCGCCCGCGCGCTCCGCCCCCGTCAGCTCCCTGAGCGCTCATGGCCGCCCCGCATCCCGCCCGGCCGCCCGGAAGTGGTGGTAGCGGTGATGGGCGGCGAATCCCATGCCGTCGTACAGCGCACCGGCCGCGCCGTTGTCCGACTCCACCTGGAGCCAGGCCGCCGACGCCCCCTCGTCCAGCGCCCTGCGGGCCAGCGCGGTCATCACGGCCGTGGCGAGCCCCTGGCGCCGGTGACCCTGCCCCACCTCGACCGCCATGAATCCGGCCCAGCGGCCGTCCACCACGCACCGTCCGACCGCCGCCGGGGTGCCGCCTTCCGCGTCGCCCGGCACCGACGCGAACCACACGGAGGGACCGCCGCGCAGGACCGTGAGCAGTTCGGGCCCCGGGGTCCGGGACCGCTGGTACCCGGACAGCCAGGCCGCGTCGATGTCGCGGCTCAGCCGGACCCGCCCGGTGTCCGCGTCCCGGTCGCCGAGGGGCGCCAGCGCGGCCAGCCGTACCTCGGCGGACACCTCGCGCTGCCAGCCGCGCCGCTCCAGTTCCGCGCAGAGCCGTTCCTGCGTGCCCTCGGCGCCGGTCGCCGTCTGGACGTACGCGGGCAGCCCGCGGTCCCCGTACCACCGCCGGACCCGGTCGAGCGCCTCGTCGAGCGGCAGGCCCGGCTCGCCCAGGGGGAGCACGGAGTTGGCCCGTCGGGTGAATCCGTTCGCGGCGCGCAGCCGCCAGTCGCCCAGTGGTTCGCTCTCCACCGGCTGCCAGGCGCGCGCGGTGATCCGGGCCAGCTCGTCGAAGGAGGCGGCCGGGCCGCGGCGGCGGGCCGGGGCGGCCGGAACGACTTTCCCGGCCGCCAGGGAGGTTTCCGCGATGTGGACGGTTTCTCCGCTCTTCGGTGTGATCGTCACCACATGGTCATCCCATGATGTGAGAACCCCGACCGTGTCGGTGAACTTCGAGCCGACTCCGGGTCCGTCCGACCATCTGCGCACGGATACGCGTTTTCCCACGTCAGCGGGGGTGATGCGGACCTCAAGCCGTCCGCCCATGGTGAATTCCACAGCTGTGTCCGCCCCTCCTGTTCGGATCGTGCCCGGGAACGGAGATACTAGGTGCGGGCATCGACGACGCCGCGCTCCCGCGCGAGAGCCAACGCCCTACCGAGGAGGAACGACAGCGTGACCTACGTCATCGCGCAGCCTTGTGTCGACGTGAAGGACAAGGCCTGCATCGAAGAGTGCCCCGTCGACTGTATCTACGAGGGCCAGCGGTCCTTGTACATCCACCCGGACGAATGCGTCGACTGCGGAGCGTGTGAGCCGGTCTGCCCGGTCGAAGCCATCTTCTACGAGGACGACACCCCCGAGGAGTGGAAGGACTACTACAAGGCCAACGTGGAGTTCTTCGACGACCTCGGCTCGCCCGGTGGCGCCTCCAAGCTCGGTCTCATCGAGCGCGACCACGCGTTCATCGCCGCACTGCCGCCGCAGAACGGCTGAGCAGCGACCGCACAGGCGCCACCCGGTCCCGTACGGCTCGTCACCGTGCGGGACCGCGGCGTTTCCCGGCCCGGTCCGCTCATGGCCACCGCTGCGCCGCGGGTGCGTACCCGCTCGTGACCCGCGTACGAGAAACACGAGAAACACGAGAAAGCTGAGACCCGTGTCTGCCGCAGTCTCCTCCCGCCTCCCGGTCTTCCCCTGGGACAGGCTCACGCCCTGCAAGTCGACCGCCGCAGCCCATCCGGACGGCATCGTGGACCTGTCGGTCGGCACCCCCGTCGACCCGGTGCCCGAGCTGATCCAACGCGCGCTCGTCGCCGCCGCGGACAGCCCCGGCTATCCGACGGTCTGGGGCACCGAGGCACTGCGTGACGCCCTGACGGGCTGGGTGGAGCGACGCCTCGGGGCGGTCTCCGTGGCGTACGAGAACGTCCTGCCGGTGGTCGGCTCCAAGGAACTGGTGGCCTGGCTGCCGACCCAGCTCGGCCTCGGCGCGGGCGACAGGGTGGCCTACCCGCGCCTCGCCTACCCGACGTACGAGGTGGGGGCCCGGCTCTGCGGCGCCGAGCCCGTGGCGTACGACGACCCGACCGAGCTGGACCCGGCCGGGCTCAGGCTGCTCTGGCTCAACTCGCCGTCCAACCCGACCGGCCGGGTGCTGTCCAAGGACGAACTCGTCCGGATCGTGGCCTGGGCCCGCGAGCACGGCGTGCTCGTCCTCAGCGACGAGTGCTACCTCGAACTCGGCTGGGAGGCCGAGCCGGTCTCGGTGCTCCACCCCGACGTCTGCGGCGGTACGTACGAGGGCCTCGTCGCCGTCCACTCGCTCTCCAAGCGCTCCAACCTCGCCGGATACCGCGCCGCGTTCATCGCGGGTGACGCGGCGGTACTCGGCGAGCTGCTGCTGATCCGCAAGCACGGCGGGATGATGGCACCCGCCCCGGTCCAGGCGGCCACCGTCGCCGCGCTCGGCGACGACACCCATGTCACCGAGCAGCGCGCCAGGTACGCGAAGCGGCGTACGGCACTGCGTGCGGCGCTGGAGTCCCACGGCTTCCGCATCGAGCACAGCGAGGCGAGTCTGTACCTGTGGGCGACGCGCGAGGAGCCGTGCTGGAAGACCGTGGAGTACCTGGCGGAGCTCGGAATCCTGGTGGCGCCCGGCGACTTCTACGGACCGGCGGGTGACCGCTTCGTGCGGGTGGCGCTCACGGCGACCGACGAGCGGGTGGCCGCGGCCGTCGAGCGGCTCTCCTGACGGGCCCGGTACGGCGAAGGGCCTCGGGAGTGCGCACTCCCGAGGCCCTTCGCCGTACCGCTGTGCTGTGTGGTGCCCGGTGACGGGTCAGCCGATGGGCAGGCCCTGAACGGGCAGCCCGCCCAGGCTCTGGGTCGGCAGGCCGCCGCTCACGGCGTTGGTGGGCAGGCCGCCCTCGGTGGCGGAGCTGGCGGCCGATCCGAGGATCTCCCCGGCGTGCCCCGCCGTCTGGCCGGCGGTCTCCTGGGCGGCCGGGGCGGCGACGGCGCCCGCCTTGCCGACGGTCTTGCCGGCGGCCGGGACGGCCGTGCCGACGATCTTGCCGCCGGTGTCGCCCACGGCCTGGGTGCCCTGCTGGGAGGTGCTGTCGATGGTGTTACCGAGACCGGCACCGTCCAGCGAGGTGAGGCCGCCCAGGTTCGGGGTCTCCGGGAGCCCCGCGGCACCTGCTGCGCCGGCCGCACCGACCACGGGGGCCGCACCTGCGGCGATCAGCAGCGCGGCGCGGGCGATCCGACGGGTCAGGGGGAGGGACATGATGCTCCTTCGACGGTGTTTCAAGCAGTGATCGGACGCACTGACAACAGTCCCGGGGGCGGGGAAGGTTGCGGTGCCGTGAAGTAAAGAGTGGGTAATGCGTCCGGTGGTCGGCGGACCGTCCGCAGGGGAAGAACCCGGGCAAACATTGCATCGCCCGCCCGTCGGAAGAATCGTCACTTCTCAAGGGGCGCAAGGGAAACAGGGTAGATGAAAGGTCGGCGGCGACTGGGCCGTGAGGGGCGCCGGGGAGGTCGGGGGGATGGCCCGTCCGAGGGACGGACCGTACTACTGTGCCAGCCGGATCTGGACCTCGGTGGTGCCCGGTTCGTCCCGCTCCGCGCTTTCCGTGCGCCAGCCGCCACCTGCGGTCCAGACCCGGCCGGCGTAGGAGACCCGGTCGATCCGCAGGGCCCCCGCCCGGGCGACCGCCCAGTGCGCCAGCTCCCAGCCGCGCCTCGGCGCCCCGCCGTCGTCGGACGCCGCGACCGGGCGCACGGGCACCGTCACCGTCGCCCCGGCCTGGGCCCCCGCCGCGAGCGTCTTCGGCAGCACACCCCTGCCGAAGGACCGCACCAGTTCGGCGCGCACCTTTTCGGCGTCCCCCGGACCCGTGGCGGTCGCCGTGCCCGGCGAACACTCCAGGGCGGCAGGGGCGCGGCCGGTCAGCGCCGCCGCGAGCAGCGCGGCGTCCGGCTCGTGCTTCGCGTACGCCTGCGGGAACCCACTGCGCTGGACGCGCTGCGCGGCGACGGTCAGCGGCAGCCGCGAGTAGCCGGGCACCTCGGCCAGGTGGTCGTAGAACTGCCCGGACGCGTACACCGGGTCCATGATCTGCTTCGGGGACCCCCAGCCCTGCGAGGGCCGCTGCTGGAAGAGCCCGAGGGAGTCCCGGTCGCCGTGGCGGATGTTGCGCAGGGCCGACTCCTGGAGTGCGGTGGCGAGCGCGATCGTCACCGCGCGCTCCGGCATCCCCCGCGTGGTACCGACCGCGGAGACCACCGCGGCGTTGGACGCCTGCTCGGGGGTCATCTCGTACGTGTGCCCCTCGCCCTCCGGCCCGTCCGCCGACCGGACCACGCAGCGCTGCGACCCCTTGCCGCCGGAGACGTACTGCACGGCCAGGTAGCCGGCCAGGGCCAGGAGCACGGCGAAGGCGGCCGTGAGGCGCAGGAAGCGGCTACGGCCCGGGCGGGGGCTGGCGGAAGAGGCGGTCCGGGGCACGTGGCCACCGTACTGGAGGCTCCGGGTACGGCGACGGGGCCGTCCCTTAGGGTCGTGGGCATGGCGGAAAGCAAGCTCGACCTCACCCTGGACGGCCCCGCGCTCACAGCCCGGCTGGTCGACTTCCCCTCGGTCAGCGGGAACGAGAAAGCCCTGGCCGACGCGATCGAGGAGGCGCTGCGCGACCTCCCGCACCTGACCGTGGAGCGGTACGGGAACAACGTGATGGCCAGGACGGACCTCGGCCGCGGCGAACGCGTCGTACTGGCCGGGCACATCGACACGGTCCCGGTCGCCGGCAACCTCCCGTCCCGGCTGGACGGGAACGGTGTCCTGTGGGGCTGCGGAACCTCCGACATGAAGTCGGGCGTCGCCGTACAGCTGCGGATCGCGGCGACCGTCCCCGAGCCCAACCGGGACCTCACGTTCATCTTCTACGACAACGAGGAGGTCGCCGCGGACCTCAACGGCCTCGGTCACGTGGCCGAGGCCCACCCCGACTGGCTGGAGGGCGACTTCGCCATCCTCCTGGAGCCCTCCGACGGCCAGGTGGAGGGCGGCTGCCAGGGCACGCTGCGCGTCCTCCTGCGCACGGCGGGGGAGCGGGCGCACTCGGCGCGCAGCTGGATGGGGTCCAACGCCATCCACGCGACGGCCCCGATCCTGGCCCGCCTCGCCGCCTACGAGCCGCGCCGGCCGGTCATCGACGGGCTGGAGTACCGCGAGGGCCTCAACGCCGTGGGGATCGAGGGCGGCGTCGCCACCAACGTCATCCCGGACGCCTGCACGGTCGTCGTCAACTTCCGCTACGCCCCCGACCGCAGCCCCGAGGACGCGGTCGCCCACGTCCACGAGGTCTTCGCGGACTGCGGCGTCGCCGAGGTCGTCATCGACGACCACTCCGGAGCGGCGATGCCCGGCCTCTCGCACCCGGCCGCCGCGGCGTTCATGGCGGCGGTCGGCGGCTCGGCCCAGCCCAAGTTCGGCTGGACGGACGTCTCCCGCTTCGGGGCGCTCGGGGTACCCGCGGTGAACTACGGCCCCGGCAACCCGCTCCTCGCCCACAAGCGCGACGAGCACGTGGTGACCTCACTGATCACTCACTGCGAGGACCGCCTGCGCTCCTGGCTCACCAGCTGACCCATGGCATTCCCCTGCGCGTAACCTCCGTCGATCTACGCTGATCCGACACGCACATCGCAGGTCGGCGGAGGGAGCAGATCATGGGCAACCCGGAGGACGCACGGATTCCCGAGGGCGCGCAGGTCCCCGAAGGTGCGGTCAGACCTGAGGAGCAACGGCTCGGTCCCGTGCTGCGGCGCAGGGACCAGGTACAGCCGGGTACGACCGATCAGCGGCTGCTGGACACGGAGGGCGACTCCGAGTGGGTGCACACCGACCCGTGGCGGGTCATGCGCATCCAGTCGGAGTTCGTGGAGGGATTCGGCGCACTCGCCGAACTGCCGAGCGCGATCAGCGTCTTCGGCTCCGCCAGGACACCGGCGGACAGCCCGGAGTACGAGGCGGGCGTGGCGCTCGGCAGGGCCCTGGTCGAGGCGGGCTTCGCGGTGATCACGGGCGGCGGGCCCGGGGCGATGGAGGCCGCGAACAAGGGGGCGCGAGAGGCGAACGGCGTCTCCGTCGGCCTCGGCATCGAGCTGCCCTACGAGTCCGGCCTCAACCCGCACGTCGACATCGGCGTCAACTTCCGCTACTTCTTCGTCAGAAAGACGATGTTCGTGAAGTACGCCCAGGGCTTCGTGGTCCTGCCCGGCGGCCTCGGCACCCTGGACGAGCTCTTCGAGGCCCTGACGCTGGTCCAGACGGGCAAGGTCACCCGCTTCCCGATCGTGCTCTTCGGCACGGCGTACTGGGGCGGCCTGGTCGACTGGCTCCGGGACACGGTGGTGGCCCAGGCCAAGGCGTCCCAGAAGGACCTGCTGCTCTTCCACGTCACGGACGACGTGGAGGAGGCGGTCATGCTGGTGACCAAGGAGGTCGGCCGGTAGAGCCCGGTCCCCGACCGCCGGACCGGGCCGCGTATCCGCCCCGTCCGGCGGTCGAGGAGGGCCTCTCAGCCCCCGGGCCGCGGGGCCAGGGGCTCTCGCGTGACCAGCTCCTACGCCAGTCCCCGCCGTGCCACCGCCGGCGCCCTGTGTCCGGCGACCGAAGCGACCATGTCGAGCACCTGGCGCGTCTCCGCGACCTCGTGCACCCGGTACACCCGCGCCCCCAGCCACGCCGAGACCGCGGTCGTCGCCAGGGTGCCGATCACCCGTTCCCTGACCGGGCGGTCGAGCGTCTCGCCCACGAAGTCCTTGTTCGACAGGGAGACGAGCACGGGCCATCCCGTCTCCGCCATCTCACCCAGCCGGCGCGTCGCCTCCAGCGAGTGACGGGTGTTCTTCCCGAAGTCGTGACCGGGGTCGATCATGATCCCGTCCGGCCGCACGCCGAGCGCCACGGCCCGTTCCGCCAGCCCCACGGTCACCCGCAGGATGTCCGCCATCACGTCCTCGTACTCGGCGCGGTGCGGCCGGGTCCGCGGCTCCGCGCCGCCCGCGTGCGTGCACACCAGGCCCGCGCCGTACCGGGCGGCGACCTCCGCGAGCCTGGGGTCGACACCGCCCCAGGCGTCGTTCAGCACGTCCGCCCCCGCCTCGCAGACCGCCTCGCCCACGTCGTGGCGCCAGGTGTCCACGCTGATCACCACGTCCGGGTGGCGCCGCCGCACCTCGGCGACGAATCCGACCGTGCGGCGGGCCTCCTCGGCGGCGGTCACCTCCTCACCGGGCCCCGCCTTCACCCCGCCGATGTCGATGATCGCGGCGCCTTCCGCGACCGCCTGCTCGACCCGGGTGAGCGCCGGCTCGTCGAGGAAGGTCGCGCCCCGGTCGTAGAAGGAGTCCGGGGTCCGGTTCACGATGGCCATGATCACCGGGTCGCGCGGACCGAACTCCCGCCGCCCGAGCCTGAGCGCACCGCTTCGCATCCCGTGTCTCCTCCTCAGTAGGTCGCCTGCGACCCTAACCGCCGGTGGCGCGTGGCACGATCGGAGCCGGACAGATTTCCGCCCCCGGGGAGATGCGTGTGTTCTGGTTCTTGCTGCTCACGATGGTCGTGGTGGTGGCCGCGGTCACGCTCGCGGTGGTCGGCGGAGGCGACAGCCCCGTCCTGCGGGACGTTCCGCCGGAACGGCTCACCGACCCGCTGCCCGCCACGCGCCCGGTCGGCCGCGCGGATGTCGACGCGCTGCGCCTGCCGATGGCCGCCCGGGGCTACCGCATGGCCGACGTGGACGAGGCGCTGGCCCGGCTCGGCGCCGAGCTCGCCGAACGCGACGCCCGGATCGCCGAGCTGGAGTCCGCGCTCGCGGGCGCCCAGGCGACCGCGGTCAACGGCCCCGATCTGCTGAAGCGGCGGCCGCCGGAGCCTGACTCCGGGCCGTACGCCGCGGAGGAGGACCAGCGATGAGCGCCGGAGCCGCACCCGCCGCGGACGGCGGCCTGCGCTGCCCGTGGGGGCTCTCGACGCAGGACTACCTCGCCTACCACGACACCGAGTGGGGCCGGCCCGTCCACGGCGACGACGCCCTGTTCGAACGGCTCTGCCTGGAGGCGTTCCAGTCCGGTCTCTCCTGGCTGACGATCCTGCGCCGCCGGGAGGGCTTCCGCAGCGCCTTCGCCGGATTCCGGATCTCCGCGGTGGCGGAGTTCACCGAAGCCGACAAGGAACGGCTCATGGCCGACGCGGGCATCATCCGCAACCGGGCGAAGATCGACGCCACCCTCGCCAACGCCCAGGTGCTCGCGGGCTGGGGCGAGGGGGAGCTGGACGCGCTGATCTGGTCGTACGCCCCCGACCCGGCGACCCGGCCCGTCCCCCGCGTCCTGGGAGACGTGCCCGCGGTCACCGCGGAGTCCACGGCACTCGCCAAGGAGCTCAAGAAGCGGTCCATCCGCTTCGTCGGCCCCACGACGGCCTACGCCCTGATGCAGGCGTGCGGCCTGGTCGACGACCACCTCGCCGACTGCGTCTCCCGGCACGGCACCGCTTAACGCCCCAGGTACTCCGGACGCTCCTTGGCCAGGAAGGCCCGCACCGCGATCGTGTGGTCCTGTGAGGCGCCCGCGCGGGTCTGGAGCTCGTCCTCCTTCTCCAGCGTCTCCGAGAGCGTGTGGGACGCCCCGTAGGCCATGGACGCCTTGAGCGAGGCGTACGCCACGGTCGGCCCCTCCGCGAGGGCGCGGGCCACCGCCGCGGCCTCCTTCGCCAGGTCGGCGGCGGGCACGACCCTGTTCGCGATCCCGAGGTCGTACGCCTCCTGCGCGGGGACCGAGCGCGGGAAGAGGAGCAGGTCGGCCGCGCGGCTCCCGCCGATCAGCCGGGGCAGTGTCCAGGAGACGCCCGAGTCGGCGGTGAGCGCGACACCCGCGAACGAGGTGTTGAACGACGCCGTGTCCGCCACCACGCGGTAGTCGGCCGCCAGCGCGAACCCGAAGCCCGCTCCGGCCGCGACCCCGTTGACCCCGGCGACGACGGGCTTCTCCATCCCGGTGATCGCCCGCACGATGGGGTTGTAGTGCTCCCGCACGGTGCTCAGCGCGTTCCCGCCGTCCGGCCCGCCGGACTCCGCGAGCTTGGAGACGTGCTCCTTGAGGTCCTGGCCGACACAGAAGGCGCGCCCGGTGGCCGTGAGCAGAACCGCGCGCACCGCGCTGTCGGCCGCCGCCTCCCGCAGCGCCTCACGGAGCGCGACCTTGGCCTCGGTGTTCATGGCGTTCATCGCGTCGGGACGGTTGATGGTGATCGTCGCGAGTCCGTCGCTCACGTCCACGAGCACGGTTCGCGCCATGGTGTCGGCCATTCTGATGTCCTCTTTTCGGCTCCTGGGTTCTGCCTGTCCAGGCAAGCATGGCCGACTTCCGGGGGCGGGGGCATGTGACCTGCGTCTAACAATTGGCTCTCACCTGGGGGCCGAAGGCGGCGCAGTATCGCAGCCGGATTGCCGTATTGGGTGGTTTTGAGAGAGCGCGTTGCGCAAGCGATGCCGACCGATGTTGGTCATCGGGGTCTTCGATGCGGGATAATGGCCAGGAAGCAATGTGTTCGATGCCGGTGAGGCAGCGCCTGTCATGGGGCCGCCGGTTGTTATGAGCTGGTTTCAGGAAGGGGAACGAGCATGGCGGCCATGAAGCCGCGGACGGGCGACGGCCCGCTCGAGGTGACAAAGGAGGGGCGGGGCATCGTCATGCGCGTTCCGCTCGAAGGCGGCGGTCGGCTTGTTGTCGAGCTGACGCCGGACGAAGCCGACGCACTCGGCGATGCCCTCAAGAAGGTCGTCGGCTGACGCAGAGACGCCTCAATCACTTCCCGGCTGCCCCGGTACGGATTCCGTACCGGGGCAGCCGTACGAGCACGGGGCGGCCGTGCGCGGAGGGCGTACGCCGGAGCGGACAGCAGGTGGCGGGCGTGCGGTCCGGCGGGCCGGCGGTCAGCCGCGGCGGACCGCGCAGAGCAGTCCGTCGCCGACCGGCAGCAGCGTCGCCATCAGCTCCTGGCTCTCCCGCACGGCGCGCAGCAGCTCACGCAGACGCAGCACCTCGGCGGGCTGGGCCGCGGAGTCGACCGTACGGCCGTCCGCGAACATGCCCTCGAAGCAGACCAGACCGCCCGGCCGCAGCAGGCGCAACGATTCAGCGAGGCAGTCGAGGCTCTCCAGCCGGTCACCGTCGCAGAAGACGAGGTCGTAGCCCCCGTCCGCGAGGCGCGGCAGCACGTCCAGGGCGCGCCCCGGGATGAAGCGGGCGCGGTTCGTGGCGAAGCCGGCCGACCGGAACGCCTGGCGGGCGAACTGCTGGCGCTCCGGTTCCGGGTCGACCGTCGTCAGTACGCCGTCCGGCCGCATCCCGTGCAGCAGATAGATGCCGGACACGCCGGTGCCGGTGCCGATCTCGGCCACCGCTTTGGCGTCCGCGGTGGCAGCGAGAAGGCGCAGCGCGGCACCGGTGCCCGGGGACACCGAGCGGAGCCCTGCCTCGTGGGCCCGGTCCCGGGCCCAGCGCAGAGCTTCGTCCTCGGCGACAAAGGCGTCGGCGAACGCCCAGCTCGTCTGCCGGTTGGCGGTAATGACCCTCTCCTGACCCCGTAGTTGGCGCAACGGTGACTGTATCCGCTGGACGCGGGAACCCGCAGATGGGACCGGGCGTTATGCAAGGACAGGGGAAAGCGCCTGGACCGGGCCCGCGCATCGGGACCGTCATCATGCGCCACGAGGCCGGTCAGGCCCCGCCCCCAGCAGGAAAAAGGCTTATCCGGAGCTAACGGGCGAGGTGGCTATGGTAGGGGCTCCAGTGGACACCACCAGAGCCGACAGGGGAGGTGCGGCTACGCCTGTAGACCGCAGGGGAGTGCTGAGGCGCTTGCTCAGGTCGGCTGGTGAGCCGAGATCCGTGACCGACATTGCTGACCGTTCTTCCGACGCTTCCGCACCCACAGCGACGTTCGCCCCGGATGCGGAATCCCAGGCGTGGACCCCGCCCTCATGGGAAGAGATCGTCAGCACGCACAGCGGTCGCGTGTACCGCCTTGCCTACCGGCTGACGGGCAACCAGCACGATGCCGAGGACCTCACCCAGGAGGTCTTCGTCCGTGTCTTCAGATCGCTGTCGACGTACACGCCCGGCACCTTCGAGGGCTGGCTGCACCGCATCACCACCAATCTCTTCCTGGACATGGTCCGCCGCAAGCAGCGCATCCGCTTCGACTCCCTCGGTGACGACGCGGCCGAGCGGCTGCCGAGCCGTGAGCCGTCCCCGCAGCAGGTCTTCAACGACACCCACTTCGACGCGGACGTCCAGCAGGCGCTCGACACCCTCGCGCCCGAGTTCCGCGCGGCGGTCGTGCTCTGCGACATCGAAGGACTCTCGTACGAGGAGATCGCCGCGACACTCGGCGTGAAGCTCGGCACCGTGCGCAGCCGTATCCACCGGGGCCGCTCGCACCTGCGCAAGGCGCTCAAGCACCGTTCGCCCGAGGCCCGCGCCGAGCAGCGGTCCCTGGCGGACGCGGTCCTGGCGGGGGAGGTAGGACCGGCGTGAGCGGCACAGGACCGACCCCCGCGGAACAGCATCTGGGGGACCGGCTCGCCGCGCTCGTCGACGGTGAGCTCAAACACGACGCCCGTGAGCGGGTCCTCGCCCACCTGGCGACCTGCTGCAAGTGCAAGGCCGAGGCGGACGCCCAGCGGCGTCTGAAGAGTGTCTTCGCGCAGTCGGCCCCGCCCTCCCCCTCCGAAGGCTTCCTCGCCCGGCTGCAGGGTCTTCCCGGCGGTCCTGGCGGCGACGCCGGCCCCGGTGGACGGTTCGGTGGCGGCGGACGCTTCCCCGAGGGGCGTTTCGGCGACGGGCACTTCACCGACCGACGCCTCACCGACGGGCTCTTCCCGGCGGCACAGCCCTCCGGCGGCGCGGACGACCGCCCGTCCGCTCCCCGCCCCCTCGACGGTTTCGGCTACCTCCCCGCCCCGCACGGCTCCACGGCCGCCCTGCCCGGCGGCGCGTCCGGTTCCGCCTTCCGGATACACGAGGTGGGCCGGGAGGCCGACCGCTCCGTGTGGCGGGGCAGGTTCGCGTTCGCCGCGGCCAGTGCCGTGTCGCTCGCCGCCATCGCCCTGGGCGGCTCGCTCCCCCTCGACTCCACGTCCGGCTCCGTGTTCCGTGCCGAGGGCGCCGGCAGCAAGGTCACCCCGATCGACGCCGAGGCGCGGGCCGAGGACGGCGACGGGACGGCCGCACGCAGCAGCGGGGGAGGGGGCACGCTCACCGTGAAGGGCGACCGCAGCGCCCCGTCGTCCCCGCCCGCCCCCCCGGTGTCCCCACCGCTCCCGGTCGGGGCGCCGCCGGCCACCACGGCTCCGCCCCCGCTCCTCACCCCGCGTTTCTCGGAGCAGACGTTCGCGCTGCCCGTGCTGAACGTGTCCTTGCCCGCGCTCATACGCCCCTCGGACATCACCCCGCTGCTCTCCCCGACGACCGGGGACAAGGTCGCTCCGAGGACCCTGGCGCCGGTTGGGACCGCCTCCGCCTTCCCCGCTCCCACCGATCACGCACTGCCCCTTTTCCCCCGGCGCTGACGGGGACCCTGCGCGGAGATTCGCAAACCTGGTTGAATTCCGGGAGGGACGCCCCTGTGGGGACGTGCAGAGGCCAGTTGCGGGGAGAACATGGACGACGGGAAGCCCAGCGGGCCGAAGGCGAAGTGGTGGAGCCGCCCCACGACGGGCCCCACCGGTCACGGTGGGCCGGAGGGAGCCGTTCCCGCCCCGGGTACCGACCCCACGGCGGGAGCCACCGGCCCCGTCGAGGCGCGGCCCGCGCCGCCCGTACCGCAGGACACCGCGCCACCCGTGGAGCCCGCGCCGCCCGTGGCCGACGGGGAGGCGACCGGGCGGATACCGGCCGCACCGACGGGGCCGCCCGCCGGGGAGCCGCCGGCGCCCGAGGCCCCGCGCGCTCAGCCGCTGCACGCGCCGGACGAGTACAGCACCCCGCCCTACGGCGGGCCCGGCCCCTGGGCCCTCGCCCCGCCCGTGCAGCGCCCGGTGGCGACTCCGGCCCGCGGCACGCCCGTACCGCCGCCGTACGCGGGGCCGAACGGCCAGGGCGGCGCCACCGGCCCCGCGTTCGCACCCCCGCACCAGCAGCAGCCCGACCCGCACGAGCAGCACCCCCAGCCCCATACGCAGCACCCCCACCCGCCCCACCCCCAGCAGCCCACGTCCTCGCAGTGGCTCCAGTACGACCCCTGGGGCGCCGCCCACCAGCCGCTCAGCGCCACCGGTCCCTCCTTCGGTCCCGAGACCGGGCACGGGAGGCGCAGACGTGGTCCTGCCCTCGTCGGGGTCGTGCTGATCGCCCTGGTCGCGGGCGGCATCGGCGGCGGCATCGGCGCGTACGTAGAGCGCACCGGCGGTCTGACCTCGGTCGAACTGCCGCAGGCCGGACGGGACAGCGGGGGCCGGGCCCCCGACAGCGTCGCCGGGATCGCCGCCAGCGCGCTGCCCAGCGTGGTCACCCTCCACGTCAGCGGCACCGGCGAGTCGGGCACCGGCACCGGCTTCGTCCTCGACGACGACGGGCACATCCTCACCAACAACCACGTCGTCGCCCCCGCGGGCGGCAGCGGCGCCATCACCGTGACGTTCAGCGGTGGCGAGACCGCGAGCGCCGAGATCGTCGGCAAGGACAGCGGTTACGACCTCGCCGTGGTCAGGGTCCGGGGTGTCTCCGGCCTCAAGCCGCTGGCCCTGGGCAACTCCGACAACGTGCGGGTCGGTGACCCGGTGGTGGCCATCGGCGCCCCCTTCGACCTCTCCAACACGGTCACCTCCGGCATCATCAGCGCCAAGGAGCGGCCCATCACCGCGGGCGGCGAGAAGGGCGACGGCACCGACGTCAGTTACGTCGACGCGATCCAGACCGACGCCCCGATCAACCCGGGGAACTCCGGCGGGCCGCTCGTCGACTCCCGGGCGCACGTCATCGGCATCAACAGCGCCATCCGGGCCGCCGACAGCGGCACCGGCATGGACGGCGGACAGTCCGGTTCCATCGGTCTCGGTTTCGCCATACCGATCAACCAGGGCAAGCGCGTCGCCGAGGAACTGATCAACACCGGCAGGGCCACCCACCCGGTGATCGGGGTCACGCTGGACATGAAGTACGCGGGCGACGGCGCCAAGGTCGGGACGAGGAGTGCGGGCGGCGGCCCGGCCGTCACCTCGGGCGGCCCGGGGGCCGAGGCGGGCATCAGGCCGGGCGACGTCATCACCGAGGTGGACGGCGCGCGGGTGCACAGCGGCGAGGAGCTCATCGTCAAGATCCGCGCCCACCGTCCCGGCGACCGGCTCGGCCTCAAGCTGACCCGCGGCGGCGACGACCTGTCACTGACGGTGACCCTCGGCTCGGCAAGCGGCACCTGACCGCCACCGGAAGGTACCGCCCGGACAGCTTCGACGGGTACCTTTGGAGCGAGTCCGGGCCTCACCCGGCCCGGTGGCGAGAACCCGCGGAGAACACGAGGAGCAACAAGGTGTTCAATGACATAGGCGCACTTGAGCTGCTGACGCTCGTGGTTCTCGCCGTACTGGTCTTCGGCCCCGACAAGCTGCCGAAGGTCATCCAGGACGTCACCCGTACCATCCGCAAGATCCGTGAGTTCTCGGACAGCGCGAAGGAAGACATCCGCTCCGAGCTCGGCCCGCAGTTCAAGGACTTCGAGTTCGAGGACCTCAACCCCAAGACGTTCGTCCGCAAGCAGCTGATGGACGGCGACGACGAGCTGGGGCTGAAGGAGATCCGCGAGAGCTTCGACCTGCGCAAGGAGATGGCCGAGGTCACCGACGCGGTGAACGGCCGCGAGAGCGTGTCGCCGGCCGGCCCGGTGAACGGTTCGCCGGGTTCGCCGAAGGGCACGGCCGACACCGCGGCCGCCCCCGACCTGCTGAAGAAGTCCGGGCAGCCCGCCGCGAAGGACGAGCGTCCTCCCTTCGACGCCGACGCCACCTGAGCCGCGCTGCGGAGGCGCGCTCCTCAGGCGGGGCCGGGGCGGCGGGGCCTTACACCCAAGGGTGCCGAAGGGCATAGCCGGGTTACGCCGAAGGGCATACCACGGCCCGCTTTCTGACCCGGCGACAGGCTAGGGGGCCCGCCAATCCCGGCTCGCCCGGACGGTATGGCTATTCTCCATCTGTCCGGTTGCGTGGATGTTCACCCCGTGAAGGGGCGGACCGCTCCGGATCTTGACAGATCGAGGAGGCGGCCGGGCAGATGGAGACGACGAGTCGGGTAGGGGCGGATGGTGCGCCCAGCACAGTCACCGCAGAGGGGGTGCCGACGGCCCGGCGTACGGTCGACGGCTATCTCAAGGCGCCATTCCCCTGGTACGGGCTGGACGAGGCGTTCTCGGGCGCGCGCTGGCTGATGCAGGTCGGCACCGCGGCGGACGGCACGGTGCAGCACGGTTCCACGGGGCACGGCGACGAGCCGACGGTGCGCTCGGACGCGGCCCTCGAGAAGGAGCGTTTCGCCGTCGTCGTGACCGTGGCCGCGAGCCCGGTGCGCGGCAGCGGTGACGGTACGGGCGTCCTGGACGCCACCACGGTCTCCTCGGCGGCCTGGCTCGCCGGGTCGGGCCTGCTCTCGTACACCTGGCCGCCGCAGCTCGACCACACCCTGCGCGACGACTGGCTGGACCAGCAGACCGAGACCGCCTTCGCGCTCGCCGACGACCTGGCGGGCGCGCCCTGGTCGACGCTGTCGCTCCCGGTGGACGGTGTGCCGGTGGAGTTCCACTACCGCGAGTCCGAGTTCGGCTGGGTGCTGGCAGGCTCGGCGCACAACGGCGTCCACATCGGGGCGTACGGGCGCGGAATGAGCGCCTACGGGCTGGGGTTCTCGGTGATCGTCGACATCGCGTCGTACAGCTGACACCCGCTGAGGGCTGCCCTCGCCGGAGGGCAGCCCTCGCGCGTGCGTGCTCAGAACTTGTTGCGCGGGGTGATCCCCAGCGACATGCCCGACAGGCCGCGCTGACGGCCTCCCAGCTTCTGGGCGATGGAGCGCAGCGCGGCTCCGGCGGGTGAGTCCGGGTCGGACAGCACGACGGGCTTGCCCTCGTCGCCGCCCTCGCGCAGCCGTACGTCGATCGGGATGGAGCCGAGCACCGGCACCTCGGCGCCGATGGTCTTCGTCAGCCCCTCGGCGACCCGCCGGCCGCCGCCCGAACCGAAGACGTCGACCATCTCGTCGCAGTGCGGGCACGGCATGCCCGACATGTTCTCGACGACACCGACGATCTTCTGGTGGGTCTGCACGGCGATGGAGCCGGCCCGCTCGGCGACCTCGGCCGCGGCCTGCTGCGGGGTGGTGACCACGAGGATCTCGGCGTTCGGCACGAGCTGGGCCACGGAGATCGCGATGTCCCCGGTGCCCGGCGGCAGGTCGAGGAGCAGGACGTCCAGGTCGCCCCAGTACACATCGGCGAGGAACTGCTGGAGCGCGCGGTGGAGCATCGGTCCGCGCCAGACCACCGGGGCGTTGCCCGGGGTGAACATGCCGATGGAGATGACCTTCACGCCGTGCGCCGACGGCGGCATGATCATGTTCTCGACCTGGGTGGGCTTGCCGTCCACGCCGAGCATGCGCGGCACGCTGTGCCCGTAGATGTCCGCGTCCACGACGCCGACCTTGAGCCCGTCGGCGGCCATCGCCGCCGCGAGGTTGACCGTCACCGAGGACTTCCCCACGCCGCCCTTGCCGGACGCCACCGCGTAGACCCGGGTCAGGGAGCCGGGCTGGGCGAACGGCACCTCGCGCTCCGCCGTGCCGCCGCGCAGCGAACTCGCGAGCTCCTTGCGCTGTTCGTCGCTCATGACGTCGAGTGTGACCTCGACGCGGGACACGCCTTCGACGCGCGCCACCGCCTCGGTCACGTTGTTGGTGATGGTCTCGCGCATCGGACAGCCGGAGACCGTGAGATACACCGTGACAGCGACTACACCGTCCGCGTCGATCTCGATGGACTTCACCATGCCGAGTTCGGTGATCGGACGGTGGATCTCCGGGTCGTTCACTGTCGCCAGTGCTTCACGCACCGCGTCTTCCGTAGCCATACCGACGATGTTACGGCGCATGGCCCTACGCCCGGGTAACCCGTCAACGGTCGCCTTCGTCACTCTCCATCCGCGAGAGCACCTGGCGGTCCTCCATGTCCCTCACCATGTCCTGGAGCTCCGACCTGATCCAGTCCCGCGTGGCGACCTCGCCGAGGCCCATCCGGAGCGCGGCGATCTCCCGGGTGAGGTACTCGGTGTCGGCGATGGAGCGCTCGTTCTGCGTGCGGTCCTGTTCGTGGGTGACCCGGTCGCGGTCGTCCTGCCGGTTCTGCGCGAGCAGGATCAGCGGGGCCGCGTACGACGCCTGGAGCGAGAGCATCAGGGTCAGGAAGATGAACGGGTACTCGTCGAACCGCAGTGCCTTCGGCGCGAAGATGTTCCACACCACCCAGAGGATGATGATCAGCGTCATCCAGACGATGAACCGCCCGGTGCCCAGGAAGCGGGCGATCCGCTCGGAGAACCGGCCGAACGCCTCGGGGTCGTAGTCAGGCAGCAGCCGGCGCCGCGGGGCCCTCGGCTGGTCGAGCCGCGGCCGCGGCGGACGTACGAGGCCGGAGGCGCCCGTGGAACCCGCCCTCGGGCGCTCGCGCTCCTCACCGGCCACGCGTGATCCCCTCCTCGCCGTGCAGCTCGGTCTCGCGCCAGTCGTCGGGCAGCAGGTGGTCGAGCACGTCGTCGACGGTCACCGCCCCCAGCAGGGACCCGCTCGCGTCCACGACCGGCACGGAGACCATGTTGTACGCGGCCAGATAGCTGGTCACCGAGGACAGCGGGGTGTCCGGAGGCAGCGGTACGAGGTCGCTGTCGACGATCGAGCCGACCAGGGTGAAGGGCGGGTCGCGCAGCAGCCGCTGGAAGTGGACCGTGCCGAGGTACTTGCCGGTCGGGGTCTCGTCCGGCGGCCGGCAGACGTACACCTGCGCGGCCAGCGCGGGGGACAGGTCCGCCTGCCTGACCCGGGCGAGCGCGTCGGCGACCGTGGCGTCCGGCCGCAGCACGATCGGCTCGGTCGTCATCAGACCGCCCGCCGTCCGCTCCTCGTACGCCATCAGGCGCCGCACGTCCGCCGCGTCGTCCGGCCGCATCAGCGCCAGCAGCCTCTCCTTGTCCTCCTCGGGCAGCTCGGAGAGCAGGTCGGCCGCGTCGTCGGGGTCCATGGCCTCCAGGACGTCGGCGGCCCGCTCCTCCTTCAGCTTTCCGATGATCTCCACCTGGTCGTCCTCGGGGAGTTCCTCCAGGACGTCCGCGAGCCGGTCGTCGTCGAGTGCGGCGGCGACCTCGGCGCGGCGCTTGGGCGACAGGTGGTGCAGCGCGTTGGCCACGTCGGTGGGCCGCAGCCGCTCGAACGTGGCCACCAGGCTCTCGGCGCCCTGCCCGTGCTCGTCCAGCGAGAAGCCGCTGACCGCCGACCACTCGACGGTCAGCGTCTCGCCCTTGCGCCGCAGCGCGCCGCCGCGCCCCTTGCGTACGAAGTACTTGTCGATCTCCCAGTCGCGACGGGCCGGGAGCTGCTGGATCGAGACGTCCAGGATGGTCACCTCCTCGCCGGTCTCCACCAGCCTGACCCGGCGGTCGAGGAACTCGCCGAGGACCAGGCGTTCGGTGGGGCGCTGCTCGAAGCGCCGCATGTTGACCACTCCGGTGGTGATGACCTGACCGGACTCGACGCCCGTCACCCGGGTCATCGGCAGGAAGATCCGCCGGCGGCTCGTCAACTCGACGACCATTCCGAGCAGCCTCGGCGGCCGCCCGCCGACCCGCAACATCGCCACCAGGTCGCGGACCCGGCCGACAGGGTCACCATTGGGGTCGAAGACGGGCACACCGGACAGGTGTGAGACGAAGATCCTGGGGGCGCCTGCCACCATCCCGTGCGCCTCCTCAGACTGTGATACGAATACGCCGTTATGCCGGGATCAGGCTAGCCGGTACTGCTCCGCGGCGCCCCGGCGGCCCGTCCGTACGGCTCTCTGCGAAGAGGCGTGGTCGGCACGGGTACGCTGCCGTCTGCCACCCCCGTCACGCAGATGAGAGGCAGTGCGCCCGTGACCTCTTTCGCCCCGGCCGTCCGGGCCCGTCGCCGGGCCGCCCTCGCCGTGGTGCTCTGTGCGGGGCTGACCGCGGCCCTCACGGCGTGCGCCGGAGAGGACCCGGACAAAGGGACCAACGGAGTCGGCAGACTCGACGCGGCGGGTATCGACAAGAAGACCAGAGCGGCCGCCGACGCCGCGGACGCGGTGCGGCTCGCCGGGACCCTGGTCAGCAAGGGCGGCACGTACCGGCTCGACATGCAGCTCAACGCGCAGGGCGGTACGGGTTCGGTCACGTCGAGGGAGAACACCTTCGAGCTGCTGCGCGTCGGCGACGAGCTGTTCCTCAAGGCCGACGCCGGTTTCTGGAACCCGGAGACGGACGGCGAGGGCGAGGAGAGCGACCAGGCGGCCGCCGACAAGCTCCAGGGCAAGTACGTGAAGGTTCCCCAGGGCGACCCCACGTACCGGCAGCTGCGCGGGTTCACGGACAAGAAGATCCTGCTCGACGGCCTGCTCACCCTCCAGGGCAAGGTCAACAAGGGCGACCGGACCAAGGTCGCCGGGGTGCCCACCGTGCGGATCATGGGCGGAAAGGGTGAGGGCGGCGCGCTCGACGTCTCGCTGAAGGGCACCCCGTATCCCGTACGCGTCGCGCGCGGCGGAGGCGGGGGCACGGTCACGCTCGCCGACTGGGGGAGGCCCTTCACCCTGGAGCCGCCGTCCGAGGACGAGACGGTCGACTACGGGGGCCAGCTCCCCGAGTCCTCCAGCTGAGGGCGGGCCCGTCAGCTCTTGCGGCGGCGCTTGAGCAGCAGCCGGGGGAGCGCGGCGGGCACGGCCGCGCGGGTCGTCGCCCCGGTGGGCAGCGGAACCGCCGCCAGCGAGGAGTCGGGCAGCTCGGTCCGGGACTCGCCGGGCTCCAGCCGCAGCACGCGGCACCCGCGCGCCCAGCGTTCGGTCATCTGCTCGGCGTCCGGCGCGTTCAGCCGCTTGCCCCTGAGCTCGGCGACCGCGGCCGCCCACTCCTCGGAGCGGGGCGGCGGCTCGGTCACCGCCGCCGTCCAGACGACGAGCCGCCCGCCCTTGTCCTTGCTGCGCACGGTGACCTCGGCCACCGCCCCGTCCGTGAGGCCGTCCGGGAACGGCTGCTCGCCGGGGCCGTCGCCGACGAGGTAGGCGGCGCCCTCGTGCCAGACGTGCCACAGGGCCCGTGCGTGGCCGGTGCCCCGGACCCAGATCAGCCCGGACTTCTTGGTGGCCTCCTCGACGAGGGCCCGGCTCAGCAGCACGTCAGCAGCAGTCATGGCGCGCACTCTATTAGAGCCAGCCGTTGCGCTTGAGCGTGCGGTGGATGGAGAAGCAGACGACGCCGATGACGCCCATCACCATCGGGTAGCCGTAGGTCCACTGGAGCTCCGGCATGTGGTCGAAGTTCATGCCGTACACCCCGCAGATCATCGTCGGTACGGCGACGATGGCCGCCCAGGACGTGATCTTGCGCATGTCCTCGTTCTGCGTGACGGTCGCCTGCGCGAGGTTGGCCTGGAGGATGGAGTTGAGCAGCTCGTCGAAGCCGATGACCTCCTCGTGCACCCGGGCCAGGTGGTCGGCCACGTCGCGGAAGTACTTCTGGATGTCCGGGTCGATCAGCCGCATGGGCCGCTCGCTCAGCAGCTGCATCGGGCGCAGCAGGGGGGACACGGCCCGCTTGAACTCCAGCACCTCACGCTTCAGCTGGTAGATCCGGCCCGCGTCCGAACCGCGCGGGCTGCCCTTGGCCGGGGTGGAGAAGACCCCGATCTCCACCTCGTCGATGTCGTCCTGCACCGCCTCCGCCACCGCGATGTACCCGTCCACGACGTGGTCCGCGATGGAGTGCAGGACGGCGGAAGGGCCCTTGGCCAGCAGCTCGGGGTCGTCCTGGAGGCGGTGGCGCAGGGCGCGCAGCGAACCCTGGCCGCCGTGCCGGACGGTGATGACGAAGTCCCGGCCGGTGAAGCACATGACCTCGCCGGTCTCGACGACCTCGCTGGTCGCGGTCAGCTCCGCGTGCTCCACGTAGTGGATGGTCTTGAAGACGGTGAACAGCGTGTCGTCGTACCGCTCCAGCTTGGGCCGCTGGTGGGCGTGGACCGCGTCCTCCACGGCCAGCGGGTGGAGGCCGAACTCCCGGGCGATACCCGCGAACTCCTCCGCGGTCGGCTCGTGCAGGCCGATCCAGGCGAAGCCGCCCGACTCCCGTACCCGCAGCATCGCCTCGTGCGGCGTCTGGCAGCCGGCCGCCGCCTGGCGCCGGCCGTCGCGGTAGACCGCGCAGTCGACGACCGCGCTGGAGGCGGACGGGTCGCGGGTCGTGTCGTAGCTGTTGTACGGGGTGTTGCTCTTGCGCAGGGACGGGCGCACGGCGGCGCGCAGGTCACGGATCATCGACATGGCTGACTCCTTCACGGAGGGCCGTCGGCGGGCACGTGGAACAGCCCGGAATGGGGACGTGTCACTACGTCCGCAAAGCGGGCGGCACCGCGGCAGCGCGATGACGGCGTTCGCTACAGACAGGCAAAAACGAGGGGCTCTTCCGTCGCGCGAACTACCGTCGGCCTGGACCGTGCAGGCTTCAGGCGGCAGAGATGAGGCGTCGGGCGGAAGAGCGGCTGGTACTGCACGGTCGACTTGGATCCATGGCAGTCCCCACCTCCTCCGGCCGGTCCCCCGTGAGGGACGACGTGTGCCGGGACTGGGAGAGCAACGCTTCCGCGCGCTGTCCCGGCTGGCGGCCAGGCTACCAGCCGCCCCGTGGTCAATCCCCTACTTTGCCCGTTCCTGACCCGTCCTATGCTCGCGTCATGGAAGAAATTCTCGCGTTGGTCGAGGCCCGGCTGCGGACGGCCCTGGGCGAACCGGACGCGCGCGCCGACGTGACCTTCCTCGGTACGGACCGTATCGAGGTGCTCCGCTTCATCGACGGCGACGTGGTGCGCTACGCCACGCTCGGCATGTCCGGGCAGCCGATGGCCGACCCCACCTCGCCCCTCGCCGACCCGGTGAAGGGGCCGCGCGCCGAACTGGTCCTGTCGGTACGGGCGGGGCTCGCCGACACCGACCAGGTGCTGCGCCCGCTGGCGGTGCTGGCGGCCTCCCCGCAGGTCGAGGGGGTGATCGTGGCACCGGGCGCCTCACTCGACCTGGGGCAGCCGCTGTGGCCCGGGGCACCCTTCAGCTCCGTCCTGGTCGCCGGGCCCGGCGGGCTCGTCGAGGACCTGGAGCTGGACGCGCCGATGGACCCGGTGCGCTTCCTGCCGCTCCTGCCGATGACGCACAACGAGGCCGCCTGGAAACGGGTCAGGGGTGCGCAGGAGCTCCAGGAGCGGTGGCTCTCGCAGGGGACGGACCTGCGCGATCCGCTGCGTACGTCCGTGGCGCTCGACCAGGGCGTCACGGACGGCTGAGCGCCTGACCCGTGTGCGCCACAGCTGGTTCCCCCGGCCGGAGCCACGCTGCGGACGGGTGATCGTCCTTGACGTGGCGACCACCGGGGAGGACCGTTGGAGGCTATGAGGGGCGAACCCAGTTGCCCGAAGTGCGGTGGCCGGGTCAGGGCGCCCGGTCTCTTCTCCGACGCCTGGCAGTGCCCCGTGCACGGCCAGGTGCACCCGATGCAGCCGGTGATCCCGCCCGGCGTCGAGTCGCTCGGCGTCGCGGTGGACCGGGCGAAGGTCCCGGTGTGGATGCCCTGGCCGCTGCCGGTTGGCTGGCTGTTCACGGGCGTGGCCTCCGCCGGGGACGACCGCGGCGGCGGACGCGCCACCGCCGTCGCCTGCTCGGGCCCCGGACCGCTCGGCGGCCTCTGCGAGCTGCTGCTCGTCGCCGAGGAGCTCGGCGTCGGCCTGGGCGCGCGGTACGCCGGCCTGGACGGCCCCGACCCCGGCCCGGGGCTCTGCCTCGAAGGGGCCCCCGACGCCAAGGTGCTCGCCGCGGGACACCCGACACCCCTCTGGCACGTCAGGGGCGCACCGCAGGACCGGGCCGTCTTCGCCGGTGAGGCGTGCGGGCTGTGGCTCTGGGCGGTCGTCTGGCCCGAGCGTTCCGGGCTCCTGATGTACGACGATCTGGTCCTCACCGACCTGCGTGACGCCGGGGCCGAAGTGGACCTCGTGCCGTGCGGCGCACTCACCCCCCGGCTGCTCACCCCGCCCTGAGGGGCCGGACGGCCGACCGGGGGAAGTGCGCGCGCCGGTTATCCTTGAGCGTCCCCCTGTCCGGCCGCGAGCACTGGAGCGAGCGTCGTGCGCATCGACCTGCACACCCACTCCACCGCTTCGGACGGCACGGACACCCCCGCCGAGCTGGTGGCCAACGCCGCCGCCGCGGGTCTCGACGTCGTCGCGCTCACCGACCACGACACCGTCGCGGGCCACGCCGAAGCGGTCGCGGCCCTGCCGGACGGCCTCACCCTCGTCACCGGCGCCGAGCTCTCCTGCCGTATCGACGGGGTGAGCCTGCACATGCTGGCGTACCTCTTCGACCCCCACGAGCCCGAGCTGTCCCGTGAGCGCGAGCTGGTACGGGACGACCGGGTGCCGCGCGCCCAGGCCATGGTGCGCGGGCTCCAGGAGCTCGGCGTCCCCGTCACCTGGGAGCAGGTCGCGGCGATCGCCGGGGACGGCTCGGTCGGCCGTCCGCACATCGCCACCGCGCTCGTCGACCTCGGCGTCGTCGAGACCGTCTCCGACGCCTTCACGCCCGAGTGGCTCGCGAACGGCGGCCGCGCGTACGCCGAGAAGCACGAGCTCGACCCCTTCGACGCGATCCGGCTGGTCAAGGCCGCGGGCGGCGTCACCGTCTTCGCCCATCCGCTCGCCGTGAAGCGCGGCGCGGTGGTGCCCGAGGAGTCGATCGCGCTGCTCGCCGCGGCCGGGCTCGACGGCGTCGAGGTCGACCACCTGGACCACGACGCGCCCACCAGGGCCCGGCTGCGCGGGCTCGCCGGCGACCTGGGGCTGCTGACCACCGGGTCCAGCGACTACCACGGCAGCCGCAAGAGTGTGCGGCTCGGTGAGTACACCACCGACCCCGAGATCTACGGCGAGATCACCCGGCGTGCGACGGGAGCCTTCCCGGTGCCGGGCGCCGGCGGACCCCGCCGCCCGTAGCCGGGGCCGGCGCGGCGCCCGCGCCGTATCCCACACCGTCCCGCCACACCTGCGCGCGCCCGGCCGCCACGGCCGCGTACGGCTGCCCTCGTCCCTGCCGCCGGGCCGCGCCCTTCCCGTTCGGCCCGCTCCCCACTCGCAAGGCTCACTGTGTTCGACGTCGCTGTCTTCGGCTCCCTCTTCCTCACGCTTTTCGTGATCATGGACCCACCCGGAATCACCCCCATCTTCCTGGCTCTCACGGCAGGGCGGCCCGCCAAGGTCCAGCGCCGGATGGCGTTGCAGGCCGTCGCGGTCGCCTTCGGCGTGATCGCCGTCTTCGGCCTGCTCGGTCAGCAGATCCTCGACTACCTCCACGTCTCCGTCCCCGCGCTGATGATCGCGGGCGGACTCCTCCTGCTGCTCATCGCGCTGGACCTGCTCACCGGCAAGACCGACGAGCCCACGCAGACCAAGGACGTCAACGTGGCGCTCGTACCGCTGGGCATGCCGCTGCTCGCGGGCCCCGGTGCGATCGTCTCGGTGATCCTCGCGGTGCAGAACGCCGACGGCGCGGCCGGCCAGCTCTCGGTCTGGGCCGCCATCGTCGCCATGCACGTCGTGCTCTGGCTCGCGATGCGCTATTCGCTGCTGATCATCCGTGTCATCAGGGACGGCGGCGTGGTGCTCGTGACCAGGCTCGCTGGGATGATGCTCTCGGCCATCGCCGTCCAGCAGATCATCAACGGCGTCACCCAGGTGATCCAGAACGCCTGACCCCGGACACCACAGCGCCCCCGGACGGTCCTTCCGTCCGGGGGCGCTTCGTCTTTAGCGGCGCAATGCTGTGTCAGGCGTTACGAAGCCGAGCTGTCGGCCGGCCGGATGTAGATGCGCTGGCCCAGAGCTGCGGCCTGCTGCACCATCCGGTTGACGGAGGCGGCGTCCACGACGGTGCTGTCCACGGCGGTACCGTCGACATCGTCGAGTCGCATGATCTCGAAGCGCATATGGCTTCCCTTCGTCTGATCCTCCTGCTGGAGAACTGCTGTCAGGACGGGGTGACCCGTCCGCGAGGATATGGAGCACAAGGTATCGCTACCCGCGCTCCACAGGGTGTACAACGGCTTGCTCTCTGCGAACATTCCCTACGCTAAGGAAATTTTTTGGATGTCTAACTACCAGGCGGCAGCCGCGCACCCGACGAGGTCCGTATGAACGGGGCGGACGCGCCGACGCAGGAGCAGAACGAGATCCGCGAACATCTGGAGCGCACCAACGCGCTGCTGGCGCGCGTGCTCGCGGAAGTATCGAAGACCCCCTCGACCCACGCGATCTTCGGTGGACGCGGGCTATGTGTACGCCGCCGCCGGACTGCTCGTCACCGGCACGGAGGACCGCCGCAACTTCGACCTCGACGCGGAAGGGATGATCGAGGCGTTCATCGACAAGGCGCGGACGATCTTCGCGGACAGCCGGCTGCTGCGCGTGTACTGGTACGACGGGGCCAGGCGCCGCATCCACACCGTCGAGCAGCAGTCCATCGCGGAACTCCCCGACGTCAAGGTCAGGCTGGGCAACCTCAACGCCAACAACCAGCAGAAGGGCGTCGACTCCCTCATCCGGACCGATCTCGAATCGCTCGCGAGGCACCGCGCCATCAGTGACGCGGCGCTCGTCGGCGGGGACGAGGACCTGGTGTCGGCGGTCGAGGCGGCGCAGGGGTACGGGACGCGCGTCCACCTCTGGGGCATCGAGGCGGGGGAGGGGCGCAACCAGGCCGAGCCCCTGATGTGGGAGGCCGACAGCACGCGCACCTTCGACCTCGACTTCTGCCGCCCCTACGTCACCCGGCGCTCGGTCACCACGTACGAGGACGACACCCCGGCGCCCTCGCGGGAGAGCGTCCGCTTCGTGGGCGCTCAGATCGCCGCCACCTGGCTCTCCGCCCGGGGCCGGGAGTCCCTGGCCGACCTGCTGCCAGGGCACCCCTATCTGCCGGGCTCCGTCGACCAGGACCTGCTGGTGGAGGCCGAGCGGCTGCTCCAGCACTCCCTGCGGGGCCACGCCCCTCTGCGGCGGGCGCTGCGCGACGGCTTCTGGCATCACCTGCAGTCGCAGTACTGAGCGGGGCGGCCGTCCGGCGCTCCCGCCCATGGGGGGGCGCCGGACGGCCGCTCGTCACCGTGGGTCAGTGGCTGTCCCAGAACGAGACCAGCGCCGCCGCCGTCTCCACGGGCCGCGCGGTGTTGGGGGAGTGCTCGGCGCCGATGACGGTGGTGCGCCGGGCGCCGAGCCGCCGGGCCATGTCGTCGAGCAGCTCCACGGGCCAGACGTCGTCGCTCTCGCCCGACACCACGTGGACGGGGAGCGGCACGGCGGCGAGCTCCGCCACCCGGTCCGGTTCGGCCGACAGCTGGGCGCCGGTGGCGACGAGCTGCGCGGGGCTGTGGCGCAGCCAGCGGCGGCGCAGGTCCTCGCCGTCACCGATGTCGGCGTCCTGGGGCGGGTCGAGGACCCGCATGGCCTCCCACACCTGGGCCATGCTCAGCGTGCGCAGCGCGTCGCCGAGCATCTTGATCCGGTCCCGCTGGCCGGGAGCGACCTCGGCGGGCCCCGACGACATGAGGGTCAGCGAGCGGAAGGGGGAGGCGTCCAGCAGTACGGCTGCGCGGGCGACCTGGCCCCCGAGCGAATGGCCCAGCAGGTGGACAGGGGACTGACCGGCCCCGAGCGCCTCGGCCAGCGCCAGCACGTCACGCGCCAGCTCGCCCTGCGCGTAATCCTCCGGACGGTCCCCTCCCTCCGTCTCGAACTGCCCCCGGCCGTCCACGGAGACCACGCGGAACCCGGCATCGGCGAGCGGCTCCAGCAGCGCGATGAAGTCCTCCTTGCTGCCGGTGTACCCGGGCAGCAGGAGTGCGGTGGAGCGCGTCCCGTCAGGCGGCAGGGCGTCCAGCACGGCGAAGTCCCCGCGCGCGGTGCGCAGCGTGCGGGCGCGGGCGCATGGGGGCGGGGTGAACGTGGGTGGCCGGCTCATGGGAACGAGGCTATCGCCGGTCGGCGTGCGCGTCCCGGCACGCACACCGAAGGGGCCGGGTACTCCGCGTGGTGCGGAGTGCCCGGCCCCTTCGGTGTGCGGTGGGATCAGCTCTCGGTCGTGGCCGTCGCCGCGCGGGCCCGGCGGCGACGCGGCTTCGCGGGGGCCTCGGACCCGGCGTCGGCCACGGCGGACGCGGCCGCCTCGACGGTCTCCGTCTGTCCGGCCGCGGCACGCGGACGGCGACGGCGCGGCTTGGTCTCCGCCTCGGCCGCCGGAGCGTCGGCGACCGCTTCCGTCTTCGGCCCGGCGGCGGGACGGGTCCTGCGACGCGTCTCCGTCACCGGCTCGGACGGCGGGGCGATCTGGAAGTCGACCTCGTCGGCCGCGGGCTTGACCACCCGGGTGCGGCGGCGCGGCTTGGTCACCGGCTCGGCGACCTCGTCGGCCGCGGTCTGGAAGTCGACCGCCGCCTCCGCCTTGACCCTGCTCCTGGTGGCCCGCTTCCTGGGCGCGGGGGTCTCCGTGACGGTCTCGGCGACCGTTTCGGCCACCGGCTCGGCGGCGGCCGTACGGGGGGCGCGGCGGCGGCGCGGCTTCTCCTCGGCCACGGGCTCCGCCACGTCCTCGACGGCGACCGGCGCCGGCTCGGCCACGGCGACCGCTGCCTGGGCGGCGACCGTCTCCGCGGCCACTGACTCCACTGCCCCCTCGGGGGCGCCGGCACGGGCACGACGGCGGCGGCGCGGCGTACGCGGCTCCGCCGGGTCGGCCTCGACCGGCTCGACGACGGTCTCGGCGGCCGGGGCGGGCACCGTGGCGGCGCTCTCCTCCAGAGTGCCGCCACCGCGGGTACGGCGACGCTGGCGCGGCGTGCGCGCCGGGCGCTCCTCACGGACGGGCGCGGGGGCCGGTGCGGCGGACTTGCGGCCGCGGCCACCGGTCTCGCCCAGGTCCTCCAGCTCCTCCGCCCGCAGACCCGCGCGGGTCCGCTCGGCACGCGGCAGGACACCCTTGGTGCCGGCCGGGATGCTGAGCTCCTCGTAGAGGTGCGGAGAGGTGGAGTACGTCTCGACCGGGTCCGGGAACTTCAGGTCGAGCGCCTTGTTGATCAGCTGCCAGCGGGGGATGTCGTCCCAGTCCACCAGGGTGATCGCGATGCCCTTGGCCCCGCGCGGCCGGTGCGGCCGATGCGGTGGAGGTAGGTCTTCTCGTCCTCGGGCGACTGGTAGTTCACGACGTGGGTGACACCCTCGACGTCGATACCGCGCGCGGCGACGTCGGTGCAGACGAGGACGTCCACCTTGCCGTTGCGGAAGGCGCGCAGCGCCTGCTCGCGGGCGCCCTGGCCGAGGTCGCCGTGGACCGCGCCGGAGGCGAAACCGCGCTTCGCCAGCTGCTCGGCGATGTCGGCCGCCGTGCGCTTGGTGCGGCAGAAGACCATCGCGAGACCGCGGCCCTCGGCCTGGAGGATGCGGGAGAGCAGCTCCGGCTTGTCCATGTTGTGCGCGCGGTAGACGTACTGCGCGGTGTTCTTGACCGTGGTGCCCTCGTCGTCGGGCGAGGTGGCGTTGATGTGTGTCGGCTGCGACATGTAACGCCGCGCGAGGCTGATGACGGCGCCCGGCATGGTCGCCGAGAACAGCATCGTCTGGCGCTTGGGCGGCAGCATCGTGATGATGCGCTCGACGTCGGGCAGGAAGCCCAGGTCGAGCATCTCGTCGGCCTCGTCGAGGACGAGCACGCGGATGTGCGACAGGTCGAGCTTGCGCTGGCCCGCCAGGTCCAGGAGGCGCCCCGGGGTGCCGACGATCACATCGACGCCCTTCTTGAGGGCCTCGACCTGCGGCTCGTAGGCACGGCCGCCGTAGATCGCGAGCACGCGGACGTTGCGGACCTTGCCGGCGGTGAGCAGGTCGTTGGTGACCTGCTGGCACAGCTCACGGGTCGGTACGACGATCAGGGCCTGCGGAGCGTCGGTCAGCTTCTCGGGCGCGGCACGCCCGGCCTCGACGTCGGCGGGGACGGTGACGCGCTCGAGGAGCGGGAGACCGAAGCCGAGCGTCTTGCCGGTGCCGGTCTTGGCCTGGCCGATGACGTCGGAGCCGGAGAGCGCTACGGGGAGCGTCATCTCCTGGATGGGGAAGGGGGACATGATGCCGACCGCCTCAAGGGCTTCGGCCGTCTCGGGAAGGATTCCGAGGTCGCGGAACGTAGTCAGGGTGCTGCCTCTTCTGTGAGACGCGGTCCGAGGCGAACGCTGGGGGTCGTACCGTGCCGGGGTTGGTCATCCGGCCGTGGATGGGCCGGGTGGCGCGGGACCACTGCTGTCGCTCGAGCGCTCGTACCGCTGAGGGGGCCCCTCAGCTGCGGTCGTACGTGTCGTACGCCCCGCGTGGAGGGCTGTCGGGTCGGAGCCGATCGGGCCACCGACCGGGCATCCTCATTCAAAAGCGCCCCGAGCCAGTCACATGCTCAGCAAGCGCATTACCACTGTACCCCGGATTCGCGCATGTGTGTCGGGCGAATTCATCGCAACGGTGTGACGTCGGCGGTCGGCCGGGCCCGTGCTCCTGCCCCGGGGCGGCTATTGTGCGCTGCATGGAGACGCCTGACAACGCCAACGAAGCCCCCGCACTCACCGGGATCGCCGCCCAGGACTGGGCCACCGCGTCCGCCGCGCCACAGTACCGCGCCGCTGTCGTCGATCTTCTCGGCGCACTGGCCTACGGGGAGCTGGCGGCCTTCGAGCGACTCGCCGAGGACGCGAAGCTCGCTCCCACCCTCGGTGACAAGGCGGCGCTGGCGAAGATGGCCTCCGCCGAATTCCATCATTTCGAGCGGCTGACCGAGCGGCTCACGGCGATCGACGAGGAGCCGACGGCGGCCATGGAGCCGTTCGCCAAGGCGCTCGACGACTTCCACCGCCAGACCGCGCCTTCGGACTGGCTGGAGGGTCTGGTCAAGGCGTACGTGGGCGATTCCATCGCCAGTGACTTCTACCGGGAGGTCGCGGCCCGGCTCGACACGGACACCCGTTCCCTGGTCCTGGCCGTCCTCGACGACACGGGTCACGGGAACTTCGCGGTCGAGAAGGTGCGCGCCGCCATCGCGGCCGAGCCCAGGGTCGGCGGGCGCCTCGCGCTGTGGGCCCGCCGGCTGATGGGCGAGGCGCTCTCGCAGGCCCAGCGGGTGGTCGCCGACCGTGACGCGCTGTCGACGATGCTCGTCGGCGGAGAGGCCGACGGATTCGACCTGGCGGAGGTCGGCCGGATGTTCTCCCGGATCACCGAGGCGCACACCAAGCGGATGGCGGCGCTCGGCCTCGCCGCCTAGCCGCTCCGGGCTCCGGCGAGCCACGGCGGGGCCCTACTGAGCCGCCGCCGAAGGGGCCAGAGTGCGGCGGCGCGGGCGGATCAGCAGGGAGAGCGTCACCATCCCGACGAACACCGCGCCGGCCAGGGTTCCCAGCGGATGGCCGGCCCCCAGCGCCGAGTGCGTCAGACACGCGCCGAACAGAGCCCCCAGTGCGCCGGTGGCGTACACCGCACGGGCGGGCGGGAGCCGGTCCGGCAGTGAGCGGAGCGCCGCCCAGGAGAGGGCGAGTCCGAGCACGACGGAGCCGAAGGATTCCCAGATCACAGAGGATCACCTCGCGGTTGCGGGGAGGGCAAATCGGTCGTAGGCGCTCTTACCCGGGGCCTGCTGGACGCAACCCTCCCCGCGGTACGCGGTACTCATCCGGGGGACGGCCGGCGGCGTGGCGGCGCCCGGCGGGCCCGCGGTGGAGAGCGGGCGGACAGATGCGCACAGACGAGACGGCGCACAGACGAAGGAGCGGCCCGGCGGGTGTCCCGCCGGGCCGCTCCTGGTGTCCGCCGTGTCGCGCCTAGAGCGCGCCGAACCCCACCCGCCGGGTGCTGGGCTCGCCGATCTCGACGTACGCGATCCGGTCGGCCGGCACCAGAACCTTGCGGCCCTTGTCGTCCGTGAGGCTGAGCAGCTGCGCCTTGCCGGCGAGCGCCTCGGCGACCGCGCTCTCGACCTTTTCGGCGGAAAGCCCGCTCTCCAGAACGATCTCCCGGGGCGTGTGCTGCACCCCGATCTTGACCTCCACGGCTATGTCCCTCCGACGGTCACTCCCTGCGCGGTGAACCGCGCCGTACGCAGCCACATTAGCCCGGTGAGCGGACCGGTCACGGCCCCACGGGCAACGCCCGCAGCGAACACCGGCGGGTGAGCGCGCGGAGGCGGCCCGGCGGGCGGCGGGTCAGTGCTGTTCGATCCCGTGCAGCGGGAAGCCCGCGATACCCCGCCAGGCGAGCGAGGTCAGCAGCTGCACGGCGGTGTCACGGGGGATGCTGGAACCGCTGGAGAGCCAGTAGCGGGCCACCACCTGGGAGACACCGCCCAGGCCGACCGCGAGCAGCATGGACTCGTCCTTGGAGAGTCCCGTGTCTCCCGCGATCACGTCCGAGATGGCCTCGGCGCACTGGAGCGAGACGCGGTCGACCCGTTCGCGTACCGCGGGCTCGTTGGTCAGGTCGGACTCGAAGACCAGCCGGAAGGCCCCGCCCTCGTCCTCCACGTACGCGAAGTAGGCGTCCATCGTCGCCTCGACGCGCAGCTTGTTGTCCGTCGTCGAGGCCAGCGCCGTGCGCACCGCCTGGAGGAGGGACTCGCAGTGCTGGTCGAGCAGGGCCAGATAGAGCTCCAGCTTGCCCGGGAAGTGCTGGTAGAGCACCGGCTTGCTGACGCCCGCCCGCTCGGCGATGTCGTCCATCGCCGCGGAGTGGTAGCCCTGCGCGACGAAGACCTCCTGCGCGGCGCCGAGCAACTGATTGCGTCGGGCACGGCGGGGCAGGCGAGTGCCCCGCGGGCGCGCTGCCTCTGTCTGCTCGATGGCTGTCACGCCGCCTCCCAAAATTGTGTGCAAGCACAGCTGTTCCGTGCACGCCGCGCCGTGCGGCCATCGTACTTTTGGGTAACCCGGCTACGCGCGGCGCGGACGCAGAATTTCACGGACCGGACGACTGCGATAGCCACAGATACGCGGGATCGGAGAGCAAAGCGGGGCGTATTACCGGTAATCGTCCTCGTCCTGCGGGACGACGCGGGTCTGCTCCGAGGCGTCCGCCTCGTTCGCGCCCCCCGGGTCGATGCCCACCAGCGGATCATCGCTCCGCGGCTGGATCTCCGCCCGCTGCTCGGCGGCGTCGGCGTCAGGGGTCTCGTGGGCCGGTTCGTCGGGCTGGACGTCCTCGAACGTGTCCGGGTCGCTGGGGTCGACCGTCATGGTGGCTCCCTTCCTTCCCATGAAGCCTAGGAGCTGGCTCCGCGCGCCGCTACGTGGTCTGTGACCGCGAACACACGAATCCGCGCGTGATCGTCTCGTAACATTGGCGCATGTCTTCGACCGAGCTGCCCGGTACCCGTGCCGCCGCCGCCGCGGTGGCCCCCACGGTCAGTGCCGTCAGGGTCGCGGAGGGGGAGGAGCTGCGCTCCGTCGCGCTGGCGGGCCTCACCCTCACCGTCCGCTTCCGGCCGCCGCGGCTGCCGGGGCGGGCGCCCGCCCTCTGTGTCCACGGCCTCGGCGGCTCGTCCCAGAACTGGTCGGCGCTGATGCCGCTGTTGGAGGACGTGGTCGACGGCGAGGCGCTGGACCTGCCCGGCTTCGGCGACTCGCCGCCGCCGGACGACGGCGACTACTCGCTGACCGGGCACGCCCGCGCGGTGATCCGGCTGCTCGACGCGGAGGGGCGCGGGCCCGTCCACCTCTTCGGCAACTCCATGGGCGGCGCGGTGGCCACCCGGGTCGCGGCCGTCCGCCCCGACCTGGTGCGCACCCTCACGCTCGTCTCGCCCGCGCTCCCGGAGCTCCGGGTGCAGCGGTCGGCCGTGCCGACCGGGCTGCTGGCCGTCCCCGGGGTCGCGGCGCTCTTCACGCGGCTCACGAAGGACTGGACCGCCGAACAGCGCACGCGCGGGGTCATGGCACTCTGTTATGGCGATCCGGCCCGGGTCTCCGAGGAAGGCTTCCGTCACGCGGTGGCGGAGATGGAGCGCCGGCTGGAGCTGCCGTACTTCTGGGACGCCATGACGCGTTCGGCGCGTGGCATCGTCGATGCGTACACGCTGGGTGGGCAGCACGGTCTGTGGCGCCAGGCCCAGCGGGTGCTCGCACCGACCCTGCTGGTGTACGGCGGAAGGGACCAGCTCGTCTCGTACCGGATGGCACGCAGGGCGTCCGCGGCCTTCCGCGACGCCCGGCTCGTGACACTGCCCGATGCCGGGCACGTGGCCATGATGGAGTACCCGGAGACGGTCGCCCAGGCGTTCCGGGATCTGCTCGACGAATGCGGCGGGAGCTGATCCGAGGCGTGGGACGACATAGCCGAAAAGGCCCCGAGGCCAAGAGTCAGGGCGGTGCGAACGCCGTAGGCGATCCCGGGACGGGCCCGTCGAGGGCCGCTCAGGCGGAGGCGGCCCCGTCCGGGTCCGGCATCGGGCGGCGCAGGCGCGTCGCCGCCGTGCCCTCCGGGGGCGAGGGCCACACCCCGTTCCACGGCGCCCCGCAGGTGCGCGGAGGCCACCCCGAACAGCGCGAGGCCGGCGGTGGCTGGGGGACCGGGCCGCAGCAGTGGTACGACGACCGCCAGGGCGACGGGCGTACTTCCGCAGAGCGGGAGTACGCGCAGAAGGTGGTTGCCCGGCAGGTGTCGGTCCAGGAGGCGGCGCAGCGCGCGGCCGAACGGCGCACGGGGCCGCGGCGGCCCGCCGCGGCCGAGGAAGCGGTGCTTCCGGGGCCCCGGAAGGAATTTGTCGACGCGTTCGACGGCGTGCCGCCCGTTTCCCCGCCCACCGGCCCGAACGCCTCGGTTTCCGGGGGGGATGACGGCGGGTCACTCCCGGACATGGGCGACGGGGCCGCCGGGGGCGAGGGGGCCGGCGGGGGCGCCGGGGCCGCCGGAGCCGAGGTGCCGGGCAGGGGCGCCAGGGGGCGGACCTTCACCGGGATCGCCGCCGCGGCGGTGACGACCGTGCTCGCCGTCGTGGTGGCCGGGCAGGTCGCCCAGGACGCGGGCGCGGACCGTGACATCGCCTCGCGGGCCACCGGAGTGGACCGCGGGGGCGGGAAGGACACCTCCCGCTCCGACTTCCGGCCCGCGCCGGAGCCGAAGGTGCTCCAGGTCAGGCCCCTCTCGTACGCGCAGAGGATGGCGAAGCCCTATCCGCTGGCGCCCGGGCTCAAGGCGTCGGGGAAGTTCGAAGCGGTTCCCGGACTGGCGAAAGCGCCGGGCAAGGGGGTCAAGCACCGCTACCGGATCGATGTGGAGAAGGGTCTCGCCCTCGACAGCCGGCTCTTCGCCGATGCCGTGCACAGCACACTGAACGACGACCGGAGCTGGGCGCACAACGGTGCCATGACCTTCGAGCGGATCTCCTCGGGCGAGGCCGATTTCGTGATCACCCTGGCCAGTCCGGGGACCACCGGAGTCTGGTGTGCGAAATCAGGTCTGGACACCACGCAGGACAACGTCTCCTGCGATTCGGCCGCGACCGAGCGCGTGATGATCAATGCCTACCGCTGGGCCCAGGGATCGTCGACCTTCGGCCCGGACGCGCTCATGGCCTACCGTCAGATGCTCATCAACCACGAGGTCGGCCACCGGCTGGGCTATGGGCACGTGAACTGCGGGACGCCCGGGGCGCTGGCTCCGGTGATGCAGCAGCAGACCAAGTCGCTGAAGATCGGTGGCATCGAGTGCCGCCCCAACCCCTGGGCACATCCCGGCAGTTGAGACTTCGAGCCCGCGCGCGTCAGGGAACCCGCAAGGGCAGGCCCTGACCTGACCCTTCGTAACCGGGCGGCTCCTTACCGCGACAGAACGCCGCGGGGGCGGAAAAGTCACGGTGGTTCACCCCTTTCGGTGGCGCGACGGACAACCGTCCGTCGCGCCACCGGCGTATCCGCTTACGGTCGTCCCGCTGCGAGTCGCCGTTCCAACGGCGGCCGTCCATACGGAAGATCGGGGGTGTGCTCGTGCGGATCGGACTGCTCACGGAGGGTGGTTATCCGTATGCGACCGGTGAATCCAGGCTCTGGTGCGACCGGCTGGTACGCGGGCTTCCCCAGCACGAGTTCGACCTCTACGCGCTCAGCCGCTCCGCCCGCCAGGAGGAACAGGGCTGGGTCAGGCTTCCGCCCCATATCGGCCGCGTGCGCACCGCGTCCCTGTGGACCTCCGACGACGAAGTCCTTCGAGGCGGCGGGGCTCTCCGAGGCGGCCGCACTTTTCGAGGCGGCGGCCGCGGAGGGCTGTCGGCCGGGATGCGGCCCCGGGGCGGACGGTCGTTCGGGCGCCGTGAGCGCGGGCGCTTCACGGCGCATCTGACGGCGCTCGCCACCTCCGTCTGCGCCGCCGCAGGCAGCGGTACCGGCGACGAGGCCGCCACCCACTTCACGGAAGCCCTGTACGGGCTCGCCGAACTCGCCGTGGAGCACGGGGGACTGCCCGCCGCGCTCCGCTCCGAGACCACCGTGCGCGTCCTGGAGTCGGCCTGCCGCGCACGGGGCACCGGGCGGACCGTCCAGGCCGCCACCGTGCCCGACCTCCTCACCTTCGCCGCCGAGCTGGAACGGGCGCTGCGCCCCCTCTCCCTCGACTGGTACGACGAGGACGGCCTCGGTTCCGCCGACCTCTGCCATGCCACGTCCGGAGGCGCAGCGGCCCTGCCCGGGCTGCTGGCCAAACGCTTCTTCGGAGTGCCGCTGCTGGTCACCGAGCACGGCGTGCGTCTGCGGGCGCACTACCTCGCCACGCCCGACGAGCCGTTCACCGCGCCGGTGCGCGCGCTCCTCGCGGCCTTCCGCGGGCAGCTCGCCGCCGAGGTCTACCGCCAGGCCGCGGTCATCACCCCCGGCAGCACCCACGTCCGCCGCTGGCAGGAGAAGTGCGGCGCCGACCGCGCCAGATTGCGCACGGTCTATCCGGGCATGATGGCGGACCGCTTCCGGGGCGTAGGCGAGAGCGACGACGGCGGTGGCCCCGGCACACTCGTGTGGGTCGGCCGGGTCGAACCCGCCAAGGACCTCATCGCGCTGCTGCACGCCTTCGCCGAGGTGCGCAGGGCCGTGCCGGACGTCCGGCTGCGGATCTTCGGCGCCCCGGCGCAAGGGGCCGACGGCGACGCCTACCTCGCGACCTGCCGGGCCCTCGCCGCCCAGCTCTTTCCGGACGAGGCCACGGGCGCGCACACCCCGGGCGACAACCCCGTCTCGTTCGAGGAGATCGGAGGCCCCGAGATCCCCGACCTCGCGGAGGCGTACGCGGCGGGCGGCGTCGTCGTCCTGTCCAGCGTCGTCGAGGGCTTCCCGGTCAGTCTCGTCGAGGCGATGTTCTGCGGCCGGGCGACCGTGTCCACGGACGTGGGCGCGGTGGTCGAGGTCATCGGGGGCACGGGGCTCGTGGTGCCGCCCCGCAACCCGCGCGCCCTCGCCGACGCCTGCGTCGCGCTGCTGCGCGACCCCGAGCGCCGCGCACGCCTCGGCGCGGCGGCGCGCGCCCGGGCGCTCGAACTCTTCACCGTCGAACAGAACCTCGCGGCATTTCGCGGCATTTACCTGGAGCTGATCTCGCGCTCCCCCGCGCGGAGGGAGGCGGACGCGGTGGACGCGGACGGCGAACCACGCCCCTTCGCCACTCCGGCCGAGGCCCATGTGCCCGGCCGCTGGACGGCCTCGCGTACCTCCGCCCTGGTCACCGCCGGGCCGGACGCCGCCCGGCGGCCGAGCTGGGCCATCAGACGGACGGGCGCGTACGCGGCCGCCGCAGGGGCGGGGGCCGGCGATGCGTGACCACATGGCCGGCCAGAATCAGGGAGCACTCCCGATGGGCCGACGCACGACCGAGGCTTCGGCTGCACCTGCCGCACCGGACGTGCCGGACACGCTGGTCGCACCTGCCGCACCTGCCGCACCCGCCGCACCGGACACGCCGGTCGCACCCCGCGCGGACGGGGGCTGGGACCTCCGCTCGGAGGCTCTGCTCCACGCGCCCCCGGTTCCGGAGCCGACCGACTGCTCGGCGCCTCCGTGGGGGCTGCCGGAGGGCTCCGGAGGTGTGGTGGACCCGGAGGGCCGTGCGGCCGGGGGGACGGCGTGCCGGATGGGGACAGCGACCCTGACCCCGAGCGAGCCGAACCTGCCGCGACCTCCGCGCCTGTGCCCGCCACCCCCAGCCCTACCCCTGGCCCTGCCCCTGCCCCAGCCCTCGCCCCGCTCCGCCGCGCGCCCGAGGTCGCCGCCGGCGCCACCGCGCGCCGCTCCGGCGCGCGGCGCGGACCCGCCGACCCCGTGAAGTCGCTCATGCACCGGCACCGCGAGCTCTGCGAGCGGGCCGTCGATCCGCTGGAGATCGCCGCGGGACTGGAGGCCCACGGGCTCACCGACCGAACGGCCGCCCGCTACCGGCACCGTGACGTCTTCTCACTCGCCGAGGAGCTGTACGCCAGGGTTCCCTGCATCGTGCGCGATCCGGCCGCTCCCCCGCCCCCGCGCAAGGGGCGCGACACGGAGGCGCGGGCGGGGTGGACGCTGCTCACACTGCTTCCCGGCGCCGCCTGCCTCGCGACCACGGGTCTGCTCAGGGCCGGCGAAGGGGTGCTCACCGGGGGCGCGCGGGACGCCGTGACGGGCGCCGGAGCGCTCCTCGTCCTCGTCGGGCTGCGGTTCAGCCTGCGCCGAGGGCCCCTGGCCGCCGCGAGCCGGCCCCGCCGGGCGGCCACCGTCTGCGGCTGCTGGGTCCTCGCCTACGCCATGTACGGCGACGGGCTGCTGACCCAGGTCATGAGCGGCGGCCCGGACGGCAGCCGCAGCGGAGACCTCGCCCCGCTGCTCGGCCTCGCACTCGCCGTCGCCCCCGCCGCCTGGTGCGCGCACCTCTTCTCCGTACACGCCCGCCGCAGACTCGCCGGCAGCCGCGCGCTGGAGGAGTTCGGCGCGGGCGTGCGACCCGTACTGCTCGGAGCCGTCGCCCTGTTCCTGTGCGCTCTGCTCGTCCTGCTGCCGGTCGCCGGTCTCGCCCACGGCTCCGGCGGCATCCCCGTCGCGGCGACCGCGCTCGGATTCCTGCTCTTCCTGGCCCGGCTGCTCACCGTGCACGGCTTCCCCGAGGCGGCCGCCACCGGCCTCGCCGCCGCCTGCGCCCTGGAAGCGACGGCCCCCGTCCTCGTCCTGGCCGGGCGCCTGCCCGGCCTCGGCCTCCTCGCCCGGCCCGTCGACGCCGTCGTCGCGGCGGGTGGTGCCGGAGCCGTACCGGCCCTCGCCTGCGGCGCGGCGGCCCTCGGGCTGCTGATCCACGCCGCCGTCGCTCTTTCCCGGGCGTCCGCCCACGTCATGGCCCGAGCGGGCACGAAGTGACACCGCTCCATCGCGCCGGTCCCGTGGAGCCGACGCCGCGGGACCCCCATACACCGTGTATATCGACCTCACCCTCAAGGAGAAACCGGACATGACCCCCCAATTCCCCGTACCGGCAGCCCGCCGTCGGCACTCAGGGGGCGCGCGATGAGGGTGCTGCTGCTGGGAGCCAACGGATTCCTCGGCCGTTTCGTCGCCGACCGCCTGCTCGCCGACCCGGCCGTCCACCTCACGGCGCTCGGCCGGGGTGACGACGCCGACGTACGGTTCGACCTCGCGGGCGGCAGCCCGGGAGCGCTCACCCGCTTCCTGGACGCCGTCCACCCCGGGGTCGTCGTCAACTGCGCGGGCGCCACCCGCGGTGGCGCCCGCGACCTGACCCGCCACAACACCGTGGCCGTCGCCACCGTCTGCGAGGCCCTGCGCCGAAGCGGCTGCGGCGCCCGGCTCGTGCAGGTCGGCTGCTCCGCCGAGTACGGACCCTCGCAGCCCGGTTCGTCGACGGCCGAGGACGCCGTGCCCCGGCCCGGCGGCCCGTACGGGGTGAGCAAGCTCGCCGCCACCGAACTGGTCCTGGGCTCCGACCTCGACGCGGTCGTCCTGCGGGTCTTCTCGCCCGTAGGCCCCGGCACCCCCGCCGGATCCCCGCTCGGCCGCCTCGCCGAGGCCATGCGCCGGACCATGCAGTCGGGCGACGGCGAACTCAAGCTCAGCGGACTCGGCGTGCAGCGCGACTTCGTCGACGTGCGCGACGTGGCGCGCGCCGTCCACGCCGCCTCGCTCTCCGCCGCCCAGGGTGTCGTCAACATCGGTACCGGCAGGGCCGTGCGGCTGCGCGACGCCGCCGCCGTCCTCGCCAGGGTCGCCGGCTACGCGGGCGCACTCCATGAGCTGGACGCCCCCCGCCCAGGCTCCCGATCGGCGCCCCCCGCGCCTCCGTGGAGACCGTCGTCGAACACCTCTCGGCGACCCCGTCCCCCTACCCGGACGGGTGCGGCGTCTGGCAGCAGGCCGATGTCCGCACCGCGCGCGACCGGCTCGGCTGGCGTCCCCGGATCAACCTGGAGGAGTCCCTCGCGGACATCTGGATGGAGGCGGCATGCCGCATCTGACCACCACGGGCACCGCACGGCGGACCAGCGGAGGCGACCGGCTCGGATTCGGCGTACCCGGCTACGCGCATCCGCTGCTCGCCCCCGCCGAATGGGCCGAACTGACCCGGCCCGGCACCCCGTTGCACTGGGCCGTCCTCAACATCGACAACGGCCCCGGCGCGCGGCCCGACCCGCACTGCCTGGAGGCCGCGGGCCGGCTCCGTAACGCCAGGGAGCGGGCGCTGCGCGGCGACGCCCCGGACGACACCGTGCGGGCCTGCGGCGGCAGGCTGCTCGGCCACCTCGATCTGGCCCGGGGCGAGCGCCCCTTCGACGAGCTCCTCGCCGACGCCCGGTCCTTCGTGAGCTGGTACCGGGTCGCGGGCTTCTACCTCGACCGATGCCCCGCCGGGCGCGACGGCCTCCCGGCGGTGCGGAGGCTCACCAGCACGCTCTCCGCCCTCCTGGGGGACGGCGAAGGCCGGATCGTCCTCGGGCACGACACCCACCCGTACCCGGGTTACGCCGAGACGGCCGACCAGCTCGTCACCTTCCGGGGCTCGTGGACCGACTACCGCTGGTCGCAGGTGGCGGAGTGGACCGCCGCCTACCCGCCCGGCCGTTTCGCCCACTTCGTGCACGGAGTCCCGCGGACCCACCTCGACGAGGCCATGCGCATCGCCCGCTGGCAGGGTGCGGGGACGATCTTCTTCACGGACCGGACCGTCCACGTCCATGAAGGCGGACATACCGATCCATTCACGGCGCTGCCCAGTTACTGGGACGAAATCGTCTCGCGGATCGGACCCGGTATCTCGGAATGAGAGGGGGCGTGGCAGTGTTACCGCAAGAACAACCGTACGTAGCTGAAGTACGTAGAAACCGACCACCTGCATTGTTGAGGTTCCTGTGTCGCTGCCACCCTTGGTCGAGCCAGCTGCTGAGCTCACCGTCGACGAGGTCCGCAGGTACTCCCGCCACCTGATCATCCCGGATGTCGGGATGGACGGACAGAAGCGGCTGAAGAACGCGAAGGTGCTGTGCGTCGGCGCCGGCGGCCTCGGCTCGCCTGCCCTGATGTACCTGGCCGCGGCCGGTGTCGGCACGCTCGGCATCGTGGAGTTCGACGAGGTAGACGAGTCGAACCTGCAGCGCCAGATCATCCACAGCCAGGCCGACATCGGCCGCTCCAAGGCCCAGTCGGCCAAGGACTCGGTGCTGGGCATCAACCCGTACGTGAACGTGATCCTGCACGAGGAGCGGCTCGAAGCCGACAACGTGATGGACATCTTCGCCCAGTACGACCTGATCGTGGACGGCACGGACAACTTCGCCACCCGCTATCTCGTCAACGACGCGGCCGTTCTGCTGAACAAGCCGTACGTATGGGGCTCGATCTACCGGTTCGACGGGCAGGCGTCCGTCTTCTGGTCCGAGCACGGTCCCTGCTACCGCTGCCTCTACCCGGAGCCGCCGCCCCCCGGCATGGTTCCCTCCTGCGCCGAGGGCGGTGTCCTGGGCGTGCTCTGCGCGTCCATCGGCTCCATCCAGGTCACCGAGGCCATCAAGCTGCTCGCCGGTATCGGTGACCCGCTCGTCGGCCGGCTGATGATCTACGACGCGCTGGAGATGCAGTACCGCCAGGTCAAGGTCCGCAAGGACCCCGACTGCGCGGTCTGCGGCGAGAACCCGACCGTCACCGAACTCATCGACTACGAAGCCTTCTGCGGCGTCGTGTCCGAAGAGGCACAGGAGGCGGCGCTCGGCTCCACGATCACTCCCAGGCAGCTCAAGGAGTGGATCGACGCGGACGAGAAGATCGAGATCATCGACGTCCGCGAGCCGAACGAGTACGAGATCGTCTCGATCCCGGGCGCCCGGCTGATCCCGAAGAACGAGTTCCTCATGGGCAACGCCCTCCAGGATCTTCCGCAGGACAGGCGCATCGTCCTGCACTGCAAGACCGGGGTCCGCAGCGCCGAGGTCCTCGCGGTCCTCAAGTCGGCGGGCTTCGCCGACGCGGTCCACGTGGGCGGCGGCGTCATCGGCTGGGTCCACCAGATCGAGCCCGAGAAGCCGGTCTACTAGACCCGCTGAACGGGAAGGGGCCGGGCCGGCGCATCCGCGGCCCGGCCCCTTCCCGTGCGCGTCGCGCTACGAGCAGGTCCTGCCGTCCGCCGGGACCTCGCCGTCCAGGAAGTAGTCGTCGACCGTCGAGGTCACGCACCCGCTCTCGCCGTACGCGCCGTGTCCCTCACCCCGGTTGGTGACCATGACGCCGACGCCCTCGCCCAGCTCGTCCGCCATCTTCCGCGCGCCCTCGTACGGGGTCGCCGGGTCGCCGGTCGTGCCTATGACGAGGATCGGGCCCGCGCCCGGAGCGCTGACCTCCGGCGTGTCGTACTCGCCTTCGACCGGCCACCGGGCACACCAGCCGGCCGTGTCCCAGGCGAGGAACGGTCCGAACACCGGGGAGAGCTCGCGGAGTCCGGGCAGCAGGGCCCTGGCCTCGTCGGCCGTGGAGCGGGCCCTGGTGTCCGCGCAGGAGATGGCACGCTGCGAGTGGGACTGGGTGTCGTAACGCCCGTCCTCGTCCCGGCCGTTGTACGCGTCGGCGAGTTCGAGCAGCCCGTCTCCCGTGCCGCTCCTCTCCGCCTCGTCCAGCGCGGCCGTCAGCGAGGGCCAGCTGCTTTCCGAGTAGAGGGGGATCACGATGCCGGTGATCGCCAGGGACTCACTGAGCTTCCGGCCCGAGGAGGTCGGCAGCGGGCTGCCGTCGATCCGCTGGAGCAGCCGGGCTATCCGCCGCGTACCCGCTTCGGGGTCCTGGCCGCGGTCCTTCAGGTAGTTCTCCAGCGCCCGCTGGAAGCCGGCCGTCTGGTTGCGGGCGTGCCCCACCGAGTCCGCCGTCGGGTCCACGGCCGCGTCCAGAACGGTGCGCCCCACGTTGCGCGGGAAGAGGTGGGCGTAAGTAGCGCCCAGCTCCGTACCGTAGGACATGCCGAAGTAGGTGAGCTTGTCGTCGCCGAGGACGTGGCGGATCACGTCCATGTCGCGGGCCGCGTTCGCCGTGCCGACGTGCGGCAGGATCGCACCCGAGCGCCGCAGGCAGCCCGCGCCGAAGGCCGCGCTGTCGCTCACGAAGGCGGCCTCCTCAGCCGCGGTGTCCGGCGTCATGTCGACCGTGCTGTGGGTGGTGTCCTGCTCCTTGTCGGTACGGCACCTGACGCCGGAGCTGGCCGCGACCCCGCGCGGATCGAAGCCGACCAGGTCGTAACGGGAGTTGAGCTTCCCGTACGAGGAGGCGGCGGCCGGCAGGATACCGACACCCGAACCACCGGGCCCGCCGAAGTTGAAGAGCATCGACCCGAGGCGCCGGCCCTGGTCACGGGCCTCCTTGCGGATCAGTGCGATGCCGATCGTCCGGCCCGCCGGTTTCGCGTAGTCCAGTGGCACCTCGACGGTGGCGCACCGCCAGTCGGAGCCGGGGGCCCTCCCGCCCCGGGGGCCTCGCAGCGCTGCCAGTCGGGGCGCTGGGAGGTGAGCGCGGTGGGCAGAGGGGCTGAGCCCGGTTCGGCCCCGGCGGTGGCCGGCGGCATGGACCGGGTGGCCGGCGGCTCGGAAGCCTCCGGCACCGCGTCGCCGCCGCACCCCGCGAGCACCCCAGTCACCAGCAGAGCCGCCCCGGCCAGGGCGAGCGCCCGCCGGTCGGGTCCGAATACGCCCATGGTGCGTCCTCCCCCTGCCCGCGGGCGCGGGCACGCGCGCCGGGCTGTACAGATGCGGCCATGTTAATCGCCGCCACTGACAGCCCGCCCGGCCCGCTCAGCCGCAGACGGTGCCCGCGGCCGGGACCCTGCCGTTCAGCAGGTAGCCTTCCACGGCCTTGCGCACGCAGGGGTTCCCGCTGTTGTACGCGCCGTGGCCCTCGCCCTTGTAGGTGAGTTCCACCCCCACGCCCTTGCCCAGCTCCCGGGCCATCGACTTCGCGCCCTCGTACGGGGTCGCCGGGTCGCCGGTTGTGCCGATGACGAGGACCGGCGCCGCTCCCGGGGCGCTGACGTCGGGGGTGTCCCAGGCGCCCGCGACGGGCCAGCCGGTGCAGCTCATCAGCCCCCAGCCCAGGTAGTCACCGAAGACGGGCGATGCCTTGCGGAAGTCGGGGAGGGCCGCCTTGGTCTGCCCGACCGTGAACCGCACCCTGGAGTCGGCGCAGCTGATCGCGGTGCTGGCCGCGTTGGAGTTGTCGTAACGGCCGTCCTCGGAGCGTCCGTCCAGCGAGTCCGCGAGCGCCAGGAGCAGCCCGCCGTTGCCGCTTTCCGTCTCGTCCAGGGCCTGTTCGAGAAGCGGCCAGGTCTCCTGGGAGTACAGGGAGGACGCGATGCCGGTGGTGGCCTGGGTCTGCGTCAGCTGCCGTCCGCCCAGCCCCTCGACGGGCTTCTTGTCCAACTCGTCCAGCAGGTCGGCGATCCACCGCTCCACCTCCTTCCCCGTGGCGCCGGGGAGCTTGCAGTCGTCCCGTTCCGCGCAGTCCGCGGTGAAGTTGTCCAGGGCGAGCTGGAAGCCCTCGGCCTGGTCGAGCGAGGACTGCCGGGCGCTCTCGGCCGGATCGACCACCGCGTCCAGGACCGCCCTGCCGACCTTCTCGGGGAACAGATGGGCGTAGACGCCGCCCAGTTCCGTGCCGTACGAGATGCCGAAGTAGTACAGCCTGTCGTCGTCGAGGACCTCGCGCATCAGATCCATGTCGCGGGCGGCGTTCGCCGTACCGACGTAGGCGAGTGTGGAGCCCGAGTTGTCCTCGCAGTCGGCGATGTAGGACTTCAGGCCGTCGATGTACGTCTTCTCCTCGGCCGCGTCGTCCGGAGTGGCGTCCTTGGCGTGGAGCTCGTCGAGCCCGGTGTCGTCGGAGCAGTCGACGCCCTCGCTGCGGCCCACCCCGCGTGGGTCGAAGCTCACCAGGTCGTAGCGGGTCCTGAGCTTGTCGTAGGCGGTACCGAAGGACGGCAGGGTGGCCACACCGGAGGCTCCCGGACCGCCGAAGTTGAAGATGAGGGAGCCGATCCGCCGCTCCTGGTCGCGGGCCCTGCTCCGCACGAGTGCCAGTTCAACCGTCCTGCCGTCCGGCTTCGCGTAGTCGAGCGGGACGTCCATGAACGTGCACTGCCAGACGGAGCCGCCGGGCAGCGGGGAGGGTGAGCCGCCGCCGCCCTGGGCCTCGTTGGGGGCAGGACACGGCTTCCAGTCGAGCTTCTGGGAGAACAGCTCGTCCGCCGTCGATGCGGGCGATGCGGTCGAGGCCGGTGAGGGCTTCGTACCCTCCGTACCGCCGCCCTCCGCACCCTCCGAGCAGGCCGCCAGGGGCAGCAGCACGGTGACGGCGGCGGCGAGGGCGGCGGCACGAAGGGCGGGGGAAGTCCTCATGAGCCCATCGTGCTGGGGTGCGCGGGAGCGCGCGCGGGGCGTGGGCCAAGCGGGTGGTGACGGCCGCTGCCGCCGCACGCCCCTCTCAGAGCTCGCCCTTGCGGGTCAGCTGGTTGAAGCAGATCCAGCCGGGAAGCACCGGCAGCCACAGCGTCATCACGCGGTACAGGAGGACGGCGGGCGCCGCGACCTCCTTGGGCAGGCCCACCGCGATGAGGCCCAGGGTCAGCGCTCCCTCGACCGCTCCCATACCTCCCGGGGTCGGTGCCGCCGATCCCAGCGCGTTGCCCGCGAGGAAGACGACCGCGATGCTCGCATAGCTGAGCTGGGGCACGTCCGGGCCGCTGAACGCCCGGATCGACGCGTCGAGACAGAGCACGAACAGGCCCGTCAGCAGCAGCATGCCGCCGATCCCGGTGAAGAGCTTCTGCGGGCGCTGCACCACGTCGAGCATGCGCGGGACGACCCCGGCGAACAGTGACCGCACCCGGGTCACCACGAACTTGCGCAGGAACGGGATCGCGGTCACCACCAGCACGAGGACAGCGACCGTCAGGAGCCCGGCGATGACCGTCCGGGACGGTGTGAGCGAGTCAGGGGTCTTCTCGGTGCCGGTCAGATAACCGAACAGGGCAAGCAGCAGGATGTGGCAGCCCAGCCCGAACAGCTGCGAGGCCCCGACACTCGCGACGGCGAGCCCGGGGCGCACTCCGGCGCGTTGCAGGAAGCGGGTGTTCAGTGCGACCCCGCCGACCGCGGCCGGGGCGACGATCTTCACGAACGACCCGGCGACCTGCGCCAGTACGGTCCTGCCGAAGGGCACCCGCTCCGGCACGAAGCCCAGCAGGCTCATCGCCGCGGCGATGTAACTGAGGGCGGAGAAGCCCAGCGCGGCGGCGACCCAGCCCCATTCGGCCTGCTCGACGACGGTTCCGAAGTCGGCCTCGGTGACCTGCGAGATGAGGAAGTACGCGGCGATGGAACCGGCGATGCAGCTGAGCAGGGTGCGCGGCTTGATGCGTTCGAGACGGACGGGTTCGACGGGGGCCTGCGGCCGGATCAGCAGCACCTGACGGCGGATCTGCGCGAGCAGGTCCTCCTCGCGCGCCTCGTCGAGCGCGTCGTCGATCGCCCGCTTCTCCGCCTGCTTCTCGGTACGCAGCGACTTCCGCACGGACTTGCGGGCGCCGTTGCCGTCCGGTTCGGCGTCGGGTTCCCCGGCGTGCCTGGCGGCGTGCGAAGCCTCCACCACGGCCTCGCGCTCACGCTGCGAACGCTCCCGGGCGATCCTGCGCAGCGTCGCCCGGGTGGAGCGGCTGAGCGCGATCGGCTGGAGCAGCGGCAGCGAGTCGGCGACGGCGTCCGGGCCGAGCACGGCGAGCGCCCCGGCGACCGCCCTCTCCGCGCCCATCCGCAGTCCGGTGGTGGTGAGCAGCTGCGCGACGTCCATCCGCAGCACGAGGTCGCCCGCGGCGATCTCGCCGCCCCGCAGATCGGTGACGAACACCGTGCCGGAACGATCCACCAGAATCGCGTCCCCGGTGAGCCTGCGGTGGGCGATCCGCCGTGACTGGAGGGACTTCACCTGCCGCCAGGCGCCGCGCACGAGGTCGTCGGTGATCTCCTCGTCCGCCATCGCGTCCAGCGAGCGCCCGCCGATGTGCTCGTACACGAGCATCACGGCGTCGGGGCCGAGTTCGGAGGTGGCGATCAGCTTGGGGGCGTTGGCCCCGGCGGCGATCGCCGCGTACGCGAGCAGTGCCTCCTGCTCGAGTGCCTGCCGCAGCGACTGGATGGACCGGCGCTGGGTGATGCCGCGCAGGGTGAGCCTGCGCCAGGCCCGGTAGAAGAACCCCTGGGCCTGCTGTTCCCGGTCGACGACCGTCACATCGAGTGGTGGACCGTCCTCCAGGGTGACCTGGTACCGGCGGCCCCGGTCGTTGTGGTCGGGGTTGTCGGGGGTGTCGTCGGCGCGCATCGCCGCCACCGGGCGGAAGCCCACGTGACGCAGGCCGGCCATCAGGTGCTGGCCGGTCGGGCGGACGTTGGGCGAGCCGACCGCGTACACCGTCCCGTACGCCACGGTCCAGCCGATCAGCACGGTGAGGATGATCGAGAACGGGGTGGTGTAGCCGCCCACCAGCATCGCGAACGCGTCCAGGAGCAGCACCACCCACAGCACGACCCGCCAGCGCGGCCTCCGGGCCATCCCGACCGCCGTCATGTACGCGATGACGGGGGCGAGGTAGCCGTGCACCGGGTCGCTGAGCGAGTCCCCTGGCTGGGGCTGGGTCAGGGCGTCCTGGATGGTGCCGGGGCCGGACCGCGCCACCCAGAGGTCGGTGGCGAGGGTGACTCCGTGGGCCAGTACGGCGGCGAGCACGCCGTCCGCGATGCGCAGCCCGTCACGTTTGACGAGCCGCTCGATGGCGAAGGCGACGGGCACGAGCAGCACGGCGATGCTGGAGACCAGACCGGCGAGCTTGATCAGCAGGTCGGGAGCCTGGTCGGTGCCCTTGGTGATGTCGTCCTCGAGCCCCGTCGTGGTGCCCTGGGCGAACGCGGCGATGAAGAACAGCAGGACGATCGCGAGGACGCCGATGAGGAGCCGCATGAGGTCGGCGGGCCGGTGCACCCGGGCGGGGAGCAGCGGTTCGTCGCCCGAGACGCGGTCGGTCAGCTCCTCGCTCGCGGTCGAGAGCGTCGACCCGGCGGCCTCACCGGATGCCCGGTCACCGGAGCCCTGGCCCGGCGCGTCCGGGCGGGGCCCGGCATCAGAGGCGTCCGCCGCCTTCGGTGGCTGCACGCCCTGCTCCTTCGTCGCCTCTGGTTGGTCTTCGTGTTCTCGTATCACCGGTCACCGCCCGCATGATGGTGGCACGGCCTGTGGACAGAGGGGGGCATCAGGGTGCATCGCGTAGGCGCGCGAAGCGCAAAATACCCCTCTTCGCGCGCACGCACACGCGCTGTCACCGGGAGAACACGGCCGGGGGTCCGTTGTCGGTGGCATACGGCAGGATGGGCCGGATGAGCGAGAACCGGATCAGCGGTGGGACGGCCGAGCCGACCGGCGACGCCCTGCCGGAGTACGCGGAGCGGGTCCTCGACGTCGCCGACCTCATCCCGCCCGGCCGCGTCATGACGTACGGCGACGTCGCCGAGTGGCTCGGTGAGGGCGGCCCGCGACAGGTCGGCCGGGTGATGGCGCTGTACGGCTCCGCGGTGCCGTGGTGGCGGGTGGTACGGGCCGACGGGGCGCTGCTGCCGGGCCACGAACTGCGGGCCATGGACCACTACCGCGAGGAGGGCACCGCGCTGCGCGAGGCTCCGCGCGGTGCGGAGGGTCACCTTCCGCGCCTCGACATGAAGCGTGCGAGATGGGACGGCGGCACGGGCGCGACCGGTGGCCGCGGCGAGGGCGAGGAAGCTCACATCTGACAGCTTCGGCCATCCGCGCGTCCCATGGGCGGTGCCGGGCCCGCAGGGGGCACGCGTCGGTTCCACGGTGCTCCGCGCCGTCCCGAGCGGCCGGACACGTGACGAGGGACGCAGCGGACCCGCTGCGTGCCGGGCCGCGGCTGGCGTAGCGTCGTTCACCCGAGGCACACCCCGTCCTCTCGTCGTAGCGAGGAGCGGGCCCCTGCGCGGACCGCGGCAGGCGGCCACCCGCAGCAGCACGATCACCCGCATCCGTCACACCCGCACACCGAGTACACCCACCAGGACCGGCGACCCACGTGAGCTCCTCCTCTTCCACCCGGCACAGTCCGCACCGCCAGGCCAGGCGGGGGACGCCGGGCGCGTACCGACTGGTGCGCACCCCGCCGGGCTCGGTGGGCCCCCTCTCCTGGACGCAGGCCAGCGCGCCGTGGTTGACCACCCGGGGGGCCGCTCCTGGTGCTCGCGGGACCCGGTACGGGTAAGACGACGACGCTCGTCGAGGCGGTCGCCGCGAAGGTCTCCGGCGGGACCGATCCGGCGCGCATCCTCGTCCTCACCTTCAGCCGTAAGGCCGCGGTGGAGCTCCGCGACCGGATGGCGGCCCGCCTCGGCGCCGCCCGGGGGCCGCAGGCCACCACCTTCCACTCCTACTGCTACGCCCTGGTCCGGGCCCACCAGGACGCCGATCTGTTCGCCGACCCCCTGCGCCTCCTCTCCGGCCCGGAGCAGGACGTGACCGTCCGTGAGCTGCTCGCCGGTCAGGCCGACCTCCAGTCGCAGGGCCTCCCCCATGTCCGCTGGCCCGACGAACTGCGGGCCTGCCTGACCACGCGCGGCTTCGCCGACGAGGTCCGGGCGGTGCTGGCGCGCAGCCGGGAGCTGGGCCTCGGCCCGGACGCCCTCGGCGCCTTCGCCCGGCGTACGGGCCGTCCGGACTGGAGCGCGGCGGCGCAGTTCCTCGCGGAGTACCTGGACGTCCTGGACGCGCAGGGAGTCCTGGACTACGCGGAGCTGGTGCACCGGGCGGTGCTGCTCGCGGAGCGCCCCGAGGTGTCGGCCGTGCTGGCGGAGCGGTACGACGCGGTCTTCGTCGACGAGTACCAGGACACGGACCCCTCGCAGGTACGGCTGCTGCGCGCGCTCGCCGGGAACCGGGGGGGCGTGCCGGGGGCCGGCGGCGGGCGGACCCTGATCGCGTTCGGCGACCCGGACCAGTCGATCTACACCTTCCGCGGCGCCGACGTGAACGGCATCCTCGAATTCCCGGACGCCTTCCCCCGTGGCGACGGAGCGCCGGCGCCCGTCGCCGTCCTCACCACCTCGCGCCGCTCGGGGGCCGGACTGCTCGAAGCGACCCGCCTGCTCACCCGCCGGATGCCGCTCACCCGGCTGCCCTCGGAGAAGGTGCGCGCCCACCGAGAGCTCACGGCTGTCCGGGAGGGCGGCCGGGTGGAGGCGTACACCTACCCGACCGCGTCGGCGGAGCTCGACAACATCGCGGACCTGCTGCGCCGGGCGCACCTGGAGGACGGTGTGCCGTGGAGCGAGATGGCGGTTCTGGTACGGGCCGGAGGGCGCTCGATCCCGTCCGTGCGCCGCGCCCTCACCTCGGCGGGCGTCCCCCTGGAGGTGGCGGGTGAAGACCTCCCGCTGCGCCACGAGCCCGCGGTCGCCCCGCTGCTGACCGCGCTCCGCACGGTCGCGACGGCGGCCCTGAACGGGCCGGCGGCGGCTCAGACTGCCGCCCCGGCCCATGCCCCGGCCGCCCCCCCGGCTCAGGCTCCGGCATCGGCCCCGGCTTCCGAAGAGCCCCCCGGAGCCGGGGACGGCGTGCCCGCTTCCGATGCGCCCTCCTGGCTCGACACCGAGACCGCCCTCACCCTCCTCACGTCCCCCCTCGGCTCGATGGACGCCGCCGATCTGCGGCGCCTCGGCCGCGCCCTGCGGGACGAGGAGCGGGCCGCGGGCAACCGCGTACCGCCGCCCTCCGGCGAACTGCTGGCCCGGGCCCTCGCCGAACCCGAACGCCTCGTCACGCACGACCCGTCCTACGCCCGCGGCGCCCAGCGCCTGGGCGCCCTCCTGCGCAAGGCCCGCGAACTCCTGGAAGGCGGCGGCACGGCGGAGGAGGCCCTCTGGGTGCTCTGGGACGGCACCCCGTGGCCGGGTCGGCTCGAACGGTCCGCCCTGCGCGGCGGCCCGGCCGGCCGCAACGCGGACCGGGACCTCGACGCCGTCTGCGCCCTCTTCGACACGGCGGCCCGCGCCGAGGAGCGCACCGGGGGACGCGGCGCGCTCAACTTCCTGGAGGAGGTCGACGCCCAGGACATCGCCGCGGACACCCTCTCCCGGCGTGTGGTGCGGCCCGACGCCGTACGCCTGATGACGGCGCACCGCTCCAAGGGCCTGGAGTGGCGCCTCGTCGTGGTCGCCGGTGCGCAGGAGGGCCTCTGGCCCGACCTGCGGCGCCGGGGATCACTCCTGGAAGCGGACAGGATCGGCCGGGACGGCCTCGCCGAACCCCTCACCCCGGGTGCGCTCCTCGCCGAGGAACGCAGGCTCTTCTACGTCGCCGCGACCCGCGCCAGGGACCGTCTCGTCGTCACGGCGGTCAAGGCCCCGGCCGACGACGGCGACCAGCCTTCGCGCTTCCTCACCGAGCTCGGTGTCGAGCCCCGGGACGTCGCGGGACGCCCCCGACGTCCCCTGGCCGTCGCCGCGCTCGTCGCCGAGCTCCGGGCCACCACCGTCGACCCCGCGGCATCCGGCACCCTGCGCGAGGCCGCCGCCCACCGGCTCGCCCGCCTCGCCGCGCTGACCGACGAGGAGGGCCAGCCCCTTGTCCCGGCGGCCCATCCGTACCGCTGGTGGGGGCTGGACGAACCGACCCGCTCGGCCGTCCCCCTGCGTGACCGCGACCACCCCGTCGCGCTGTCCGGCAGCGCGCTCGACCAGCTGGCCAACACCTGTGCGCTCCAGTGGTTCCTGGGCCGCGAGGTGAAGGCCGACGCCCCGGCGACCGCCGCCCAGGGCTTCGGCAACGTCGTCCACGTCCTGGCGGACGAGGTCGCCTCCGGCCGCACCCCGGCCGACCTGGACGTCCTGATGGAGCGGCTGGACTCCGTCTGGAACGGCCTGGCCTTCGACGCACCCTGGAAGTCCGGGCAGGAGAAGGAGCACGCCCGCGCCGCACTCGAACGCTTCCTGCGCTGGCACGTCATGGACCGCGCGGGCCGCACCCCGGTCGCGAGCGAGCACGACTTCGACGTGACGCTCGAAGCGGGGGAGTACGCGGTACGCGTCCGGGGCTCCATGGACCGCGTCGAGAAGGACGCGGAGGGCCGGGCCTACGTCGTCGACTTCAAGACCGGGAAGGCGTCGCCGACCAGGGAGGAGGTGGCCGCCCACCCCCAGCTCGCCGTGTACCAGCTGGCCGTCCGGGAAGGCGCGCTCGACGAGGTCTTCGACGGACAGCGGCCGGAATCCGGCGGCGCCGAGCTCGTACAGCTGCGCCTGCCCGCTCCCAAGAAGGAGGGCGGCGACGCCCTTCCCCGCGTACAGGCACAGGAACCCCTGTCCGGGGAGTGGGTCCCCGATCTGCTGGCGACGGCGGCGGGCCGGGTCCTGGACGAACGCTTCACCCCCTCGACCGGCCAGCACTGCGCGCACTGCGCCTTCCGAGCCTCGTGCAGCGCGCAGCCGGAGGGCCGCCAGGTCGTGGACTGAGCGCGGGCGGACGTGCTCGCCGCACGCTGTCAGTGGGTCCGGTTAGCCTCTCTGGAGTGTCCTCACGTATCAGCGATCCCGAGGAGCTCAAGGAGCTGCTCGGGATTCCGTTCACCCCGGAGCAGACGGCCTGCATCACCGCGCCGCCGGCTCCGCAGGTGATCGTGGCCGGAGCCGGGTCCGGGAAGACCACGGTGATGGCGGCGCGCGTCGTCTGGCTGGTCGGCACCGGACAGGTCGCCCCCGAGCAGGTGCTCGGGCTCACCTTCACGAACAAGGCGGCGGGCGAGCTCGCCGAGCGGGTCCGCAAGGCCCTGGTGGCCGCGGGAGTCACCGACCCGGACGTCATCGACCCGGACAACCCCCCGGGCGAACCGAGCATCTCGACGTACCACGCCTTCGCCGGCCGGCTGCTGACCGAGCACGGACTGCGCATCGGACTCGAACCCACCACGCGGCTCCTCGCCGACGCCACCCGCTACCAGCTCGCCGCCCGCGTACTGCGCGCGGCCCCGGGCCCCTATCCGGCACTGACCAGGTCGTTCCCCACCCTGGTGAGCGATCTGCTGGCGCTCGACGCCGAGCTCGCCGAGCACCTCGTACGCCCCGAACAGCTCGCGGAGTACGACACCGAGCTGCTCCGGACCCTCGAAACGGCCAAGCTCAGCAACGCCGAGCTGCGCAGGCTTCCGGAGACCGCCGAGGCCCGCCGGGAGCTGCTCGACCTGACCGTGCGCTACCGGGACGCCAAGCGCAGCCGCGACCTCCTGGACTTCGGCGACCAGATCGCGCTCTCCGCCGAGCTGGCGCTCACCCGGCCCGAGGTCGGCGCACTCCTGCGTGAGGAGTTCCGGGTCGTCCTGCTCGACGAGTACCAGGACACGTCCGTCGCCCAGCGGCTCCTCCTCTCGTCCCTGTTCGGCGGGCACGAGGCGGGAGCGGCGGGCCACGCCGTGACCGCCGTCGGCGACCCCTGCCAGGCGATCTACGGCTGGCGCGGAGCCTCCGTGGCCAACCTCGACGACTTCCCGGCACACTTCCCGCACGCCGACGGCACCCCCGCCACCCGGTACTCGCTCAGCGAGAACCGCCGCAGCGGCGGCCGCCTCCTCCACCTCGCCAACGGCCTCGCCGACCCGCTGCGCGCCATGCACGAAGGCGTCGAGGCGCTGCGCCCCGCCCCCGGCGCCGAGCACGACGGGACCGTGCGCTGTGCCCTGCTGCGCACCCACACGGAGGAGATCGCGTGGCTCGCCGACTCGATCGCCCACCTCGTGGCGACGGGCAGGGCACCCGGGGAGATCGCCATCCTGTGCCGCACCGCCGGCGACTTCGCGCAGATCCAGGCCGCGCTGGTCGACCGGGACATCCCCGTGGAGGTCGTCGGGCTGTCCGGGCTGCTGCACCTGCCGGAGGTCGCCGACCTCGTCGCCGTCTGCGAGGTCCTCCAGGACCCGGGGGCCAACGCCTCCCTGGTCCGGCTGCTCACCGGACCGCGCTGGCGGATCGGCCCCCGCGACCTCGCCCTCCTGGGCCGCCGGGCCCGCCTCCTGGTGCACCGGGCCGCACACGAGGAGGACGCCGACCCTGACCGCCGCCTCGCCGAGGCCGTCGAAGGCATCGACCCGGCCGAGGTGATCTCCCTCGCCGACGCCCTCGACACCTTCCTGGCATCGGGCGGCGCCGAGGACGACGGCCTGCCGTTCTCCGCCGAGGCCCGCGTCCGCTTCGCCAGGCTCGCCGCCGAACTGCGCGACCTGCGCCGCTCCCTGGCCGACCCCCTCATGGACGTGCTGCACCGGGTCCTCGCCACCACCGGTCTGGAGGTCGAACTCTCCGCCTCACCGCAAGCCCTGGCCGCCCGCCGCCGGGAGACCCTGAGCAACTTCCTGGACACAGCGGCAGGGTTCGCCTCGGTCGACGGCGAAGCCACGCTGCTCGCCTTCCTCGGCTACCTGCGCACCGCGGCGCAGTACGAGAAGGGGCTGGACAACGCCCTGCCGGGCGGTGAGAACACCGTCAAGGTCCTCACCGCGCACAAGTCCAAGGGCCTGGAGTGGGACGTCGTCGCGGTGCCCGGGCTGGTCACCGGACAGTTCCCGAGCGGTCAGACCCGGGACTCCTGGACCTCCCAGTCCAAGGTCCTGCCGCACGCCCTGCGCGGTGACACGGCCACGCTCCCGGTGGTGCGCTCCTGGGACGCCAGGGGGCTCAAGGAGTTCAAGGAGGAGATGAAGGAGCATCAGCGGACCGAGGAGCTCCGCCTCGGTTACGTCACCTTCACGCGTCCGCGTTCGCTCCTGCTCGGCTCCGGCCACTGGTGGGGACCCACCCAGAAGAAGACCCGCGGCCCGTCCGACTTCCTGGACGCGCTGTACGAGCACTGCGCCGCCGGGTACGGCGAGATCGAGGTCTGGGCCGACGAACCGGCCGAGGGCGAGGAGAATCCCGCCTTTCAGGACAGGGACACCGACCAGGCGTGGCCGCTGCCGCTGGACGAGGCGGCCACAGCCCGCCGCCGCGCGGCCAGGGACACGGTGCTGGCCCACCTGGAGGCACTGGCCGCCGCCGGTCCCGTACCGGACGTCTACGACCACGACGTCCGGCAGCCGGCGGCCACCGGACGCGAGGTGCCGGGCGGTGCCCCCGCCGGGGCGTACGACGCCACAGGCGACCCGGTCGCCCCGGACGCCTGGTCCGATGATCCGTTCCCGGACGGGGAGCCGTATCCCGACGAGGCCGCGGACTGGGACACCCTCGCCACCGAACCGTCAGAAGCCCTCGCACCGCCACCCCCCTCGGCACCAGAGGGCCCGCACGTCCCGGCGGCCCGCGCTCCCGTGGACACCGAGACAGCCCCCACCCCGGAGGAGTCCCGCGCCCTCGCCTCCTGGGACCGCGATCTCGAAGCACTCACCGGTGAGCTGCGCCGTGCCCGCGCCACCGTCCGTGACGTCGTCGTCCCCGCCTCCCTCTCCGCCACCCAGCTCCTGCGCCTCGCTGAGGACCCGGACGGTTTCGCCCAGGAGCTGGTCCGCCCCATGCCGCGACCGCCCCAGCCCGCCGCCCGCAGGGGGACGCGCTTCCACGCCTGGGTGGAGTCCCGTTACGAGGAGCTGCCGCTGCCCATGCTCGGCCCCGACGAGCTCCCCGGCGGTGACGGGAGCGACGCCGAGATCGCCGACGAGCAGGACCTCGCGGAGCTCAAGGAGGCGTTCGAGCGCACGGAGTACGCCCGCCGCACCCCGTACCGCGTCGAGACGCCCTTCCAGATAAGCCTCGCCGGCCGGGTGGTCCGGGGCAGGATCGACGCCGTCTACCGCACGGGCGACACGTACGAGATCGTCGACTGGAAGACCAGCCGCAACAGGACCGCCGACCCGCTCCAGCTCGCCGTCTACCGCCTCGCCTGGGCGGAGCTCCACGAGCTGCCGCTCGACTCGGTCACGGCCACCTTCCTCTACGTACGCAGCGGGGAGACCGTCCACCCCCCGGACCTGCCGGGCCGCGCGGAACTGGAGCGCATCCTGCTGGACGAGCCACCTCGGCCGGGCCGATAGGCTCAAGGCCATGAGCGACACCCCGGACAGCGCTGTCCGTACGTACATAGACACGCACCGTGCGGCCTTCCTGGAGGATCTCGCCGCCTGGCTGCGCATTCCGTCCGTCTCGGCCCAGCCGGAGCACGACGGGGACGTACGGCTCAGTGCCGAGTGGCTGTCCGCCAAGCTCAGGGAGACCGGCTTCCCCGTCGCCGAGATCTGGGAGACGCCCGGTGCCCCCGCCGTCTTCGCCGAGTGGCCCAGCGCGGACCCGGACGCCCCGACCGTGCTCGTCTACGGCCACCACGACGTGCAGCCCGCGGCCCGTGAGGACGGCTGGCACACCGACCCGTTCGAGCCGGTGATCCGCGACGGCAGGATGTACGGACGCGGCGCGGCCGACGACAAGGGCCAGGTGTTCTTCCACACCCTGGGCGTCCGCGCCCACCTCGCCGCGACCGGCCGCTCCGCCCCGCGGTCCACCTCAAGCTCCTGATCGAGGGCGAGGAGGAGTCCGGCTCCCCGCACTTCCGCGCGCTCGCCGAGCAGCACGCCGCCCGACTGGCAGCCGACGCGGTGATCGTCTCCGACACCGGGATGTGGGACGAGACCACCCCGACCGTCTGCACGGGAATGCGCGGCCTCGCCGAGTGCGAGATCCAGCTGCACGGCCCCGCCCAGGACATCCACTCCGGTTCGTTCGGCGGCGCGGTCCCCAACCCCGCGACCGCGGTCGCCCGCCTCGTGGCGGCGCTGCACGACGCGGACGGACGAGTCGCGGTCCCCGGTTTCTACGACGGCGTGGCCGAACTCACCGACACCGAGCGTGCCCTCTTCGCCGAGCTGCCCTTCGACGAGACCACCTGGCTGCGCACCGCCAAGTCGCGGGCCGCCTCGGGCGAGGCCGGTTACTCCACCTTGGAGCGGATCTGGGCCCGCCCGACCGCCGAGGTCAACGGCATCGGCGGCGGCTACCAGGGCGCGGGCAGCAAGACGGTGATTCCGTCCTCCGCGCTGGTGAAGCTCAGCTTCCGGCTGGTCGCCGGCCAGCATCCGGACCATATCGAGAACTGCGTACGGACCTGGGCCGAGGCGCGGATCCCGGCGGGCCTCGACCACCGCGTCTCGTTCTCGTCCGCCACCCGCCCCTGTCTGACACCGCTGGACCACCCCGCCCTGCAAGCGGTGACGCGCGCGATGGGCCGGGCCTTCGGCAAGAAGATCCTCTTCACCCGTGAGGGCGGTTCGGGACCCGCCGCCGACCTCCAGGACGTGCTCGGCGCCCCCGTCCTCTTCCTGGGTATCTCCGTACCGTCCGACGGCTGGCACGCCCCCGACGAGAAGGTCGAGATCGGCCTCCTCCTCAAGGGTGTGGAGACCGCCGCCCATCTCTGGGGCGAGCTGGCCGAGGCACTCCGCTGAGAACTCATGGCACCCGATCCGTCCCGGGGAGTAGGAACCACCTGTGAGCACCTTCGACAACGCGACCGCAGACCGGCCCATCGGTCTCACCGCACCGAGCGGCATCGACCGCGCCGCCCACCAGCGCCTCGACGAGGCGTGGCTCGCCGCGGCCTGGAGCCACCCCACGACCAGGGTCTTCGTCGTCTCCGGCGGCCAGGTGCTGATCGACGACACGGCCGACGGCGGCACCGCGATCGTGATGACCCCCGCCTTCGAGGCGCCGGTCACCGAGACCCACCGCTACTTCCTCGGTACCGATGAGGAGGGCGTCAGCTATTTCGCCCTCCAGAAGGACTCCCTGCCCGGCCGCATGGACCAGTCGGCCCGCCCGGCGGGGCTGCGTGAGGCGGGGCTCCTCCTCGGGGCGCGCGACGCCGGACTCATGGTCCACGCGGTCGCCCTGGAGAACTGGCAGCGGCTGCACCGCTTCTGCTCGCGCTGCGGCGACCGCACCGTCATCGCGGCGGCCGGCCACATCCGCCGCTGCCAGGCGTGCGGCGCCGAGCACTACCCGCGCACCGATCCCGCGGTGATCATGCTGGTCACGGACGACCAGGACCGGGCGCTGCTCGGCCGCCAGGTCCACTGGCCCGAAGGCCGCTTCTCGACGCTCGCGGGGTTCGTCGAGCCGGGCGAGTCGATCGAGCAGTCCGTGGCGCGCGAGGTCTTCGAGGAGGCGGGCATCACCGTCGGCGAGGTCGAGTACATCGCCAGCCAGCCGTGGCCCTTCCCCTCCAGCCTCATGCTCGGCTTCATGGCACGCGCCACCACGTCGGAGATCGACGTGGACGGCGAGGAGATCGAGGAGGCCCGCTGGTTCTCCCGTGAGGACCTCACGGCGGCCTTCGAGTCGGGCGAGGTGATGCCCCCGTTCGGCATCTCGATCGCGGCCCGGCTCATCGAGCTCTGGTACGGCAAGCCGCTGCCCAGGCCGCGCGGCACTGCCTGACCCCCGTTTCGCCGTAGGGCGCGCGGACGCAGCGAGAAGCCCCCGCCTCGGCGGGGGCTTCTCGGCGCGGACGCGACGGCGATTCAGACGCCGACCTTCTGCTTGACCTGGGCCAGCGACGGGTTGGTCAGGGTCGAACCGTCCGGGAACAGCACGGTCGGAACCGTCTGGTTTCCGCCGTTCGCCTTCTCGACGAACGCCGCCGACTCCGGGTCGTGCTCGATGTTGATCTCGGTGTAGGCGATGCCCTCGCGGTCCATCTGGCCCTTGAGCCGACGGCAGTAGCCGCACCACGTGGTGCTGTACATCGTCACAGTGCCCGGCATGTCTCGCGCTCCTCTGTCTCGTCCGTCTCGCCGCAAAGCTGAGATTGTGCGTTCCCGCACGCAAGGGAACGTACGGGACCCCGCCGCTCATTCCCGCCGCACCCCGGGAAACCGGTGCCGCCACGGGGATGGGGCCTGTCGGACGACGAGGGCACGGGCAGGGCCGGTGGGGATTAGTACGATGGATCGTTCACGCCTGTGGACAACTTCCCCGCCCGCCCCCCACGACCTGGCAGCATGGCGGGGTGACAGCAGCAACGCACTCCACCCTCTTCCCTCAGGTCCCCGACTCCCCGGACGCCGTGCTCGACGGGCTCGACCCCGAGCAGCGCGAGGTCGCGACGGCTCTGAACGGGCCCGTGTGCGTACTGGCAGGTGCCGGTACGGGCAAGACGCGCGCCATCACCCGCCGCATCGCGTACGGGGTGCGCGCGGGGATACTCCAGCCGACGACGGTGCTGGCTGTCACCTTCACCAACCGCGCGGCCGGTGAGATGCGGGGCCGCCTCCGTCAGCTGGGTGCCACCGGTGTGCAGGCACGGACCTTCCACTCGGCCGCCCTCCGCCAGCTCCAGTACTTCTGGCCGAAAGCAGTCGGTGGAGAGCTCCCGCGCCTGGTGGAGCGCAAGGTGCAGCTGGTCGCCGAGGCCGCGGCCCGCTGCGGGATCAAGCTCGACCGCAACGAGCTGCGGGACGCCACGAGCGAGATCGAGTGGGCCAAGGTCACCCAGACGGTGCCCGCCGACTATCCGGCCGCGGTCGCCAAGACCCAGCGCGACGCCCCGCGCGATCCTGCCGAGCTCTCCCAGATCTACGGGACGTACGAGCAGATCAAGCGCGACCGCTCCGTGATCGACTTCGAGGACGTGCTGCTCCTCACCGTCGGCATCCTCCAGGACCGGCACGACATCGCGGACCACGTCCGCAGCCAGTACCAGCACTTCGTGGTCGACGAGTACCAGGACGTCAGCCCGCTCCAGCAGCGGCTGCTCGACCTCTGGCTCGGCGACCGGGACACCCTGTGCGTCGTCGGGGACGCCAGTCAGACGATCTACTCCTTCACCGGGGCCACCCCCGACCACCTGCTGAACTTCCGCACCCGCCATCCGAACGCCACCATGGTCAAGCTGGTCAGGGACTACCGCTCCACCCCGCAGGTCGTCCACCTGGCCAACGGCCTGCTGAGCCAGGCCCGGGGCCGGGCCGCCGAACACCGGCTCGAACTGGTCTCGCAGCGCGACAAGGGTCCCGCCCCCGCCTATACGGAGTACGCGGACGAACCGGCGGAGGCCGAAGGCACCGCACGCCGTATCCGCGACCTGATCGCCGCCGGCGTCCCGGCCGGGGAGATCGCCGTGCTCTACCGCGTCAACTCCCAGTCCGAGGTCTACGAACAGGCACTCGCCGACGCGGGCGTCCCCTACCAGCTGCGCGGCGCTGAGCGCTTCTTCGAGCGCGCGGAGGTCAGGGAGGCGGGGATGGCCCTGCGCGGCGCCGCCCGCGCCGGAGGCAACGACTCCCTGCTCGACCAGGCCGAGGGGCTGCCGTCCGAGGTGCGGGCGGTGCTCTCCACGAAGGGCTGGACCAGCAGGCCGCCGGCCGGTTCCGGCGCGGTCCGGGACCGCTGGGAGTCGCTGGCCGCCCTGGTGCGGCTTGCCGAGGACTTCGAACAGGCAAGACCGGGAGCGACCCTTTCCGACCTCGTGGCCGAGCTGGACGAGCGGGCCGCCGCCCAGCACGCGCCCACGGTCCAGGGCGTCACGCTCGCCTCCCTGCACTCGGCGAAGGGCCTGGAGTGGGACGCCGTGTTCCTCGTCGGTCTGACCGAGGGCATGATGCCGATCACCTACGCCAAGACCGACGAACAGGTCGAGGAGGAGAGGCGGCTGCTCTACGTCGGAGTCACCCGGGCCCGTCTCCACCTCACGCTGTCCTGGGCGCTCTCCCGGTCGCCCGGCGGCCGGGGCGGCCGCCGGCCCACGCGCTTCCTGAACGGCCTGCGCCCCGGCTCGGTGGCGCTCGGCACCCGGGGCGGCGCGGGCGGTGGCGGGGGGATCGACCGCGGCTCCGCCACGGGCACGGCAGCGGGAGGCGGTGGCCCGGACGCGGCGGGCGTGCGCAGGCGCCGCGGCCCAGTGCGGTGCAGGGTCTGCGGCAGGACGCTCACCGAGGCCGGGGCGATGAAGCTGATGCGCTGCGAGGACTGCCCCTCCGACATGGACGAGGCGCTGTACGGGCGGCTGCGCGACTGGCGGGCCGTACAGGCCCGGGAGATCGGCCAGCCCGCCTACTGCGTGTTCACCGACAAGACGCTGATGGCGATCGCCGAGACCGTGCCGGGCAGCGAGGGTGAACTCGTCACCATCGCCGGCGTCGGCAACCGGAAGCTGACCAGGTTCGGCGCCGATGTCCTGGCCATTTGCGCAGGTGAGGCCCTGGACGAGGAGACCGGAGAAGGCGGCGCCGACGTGTGAGAAAAACTCGTCGAGAAAATAGTTTGCGCCCGCCCCAGTCGCCCCCATAGGTTCTTAACCACGGGAACAGCGACTTCTCTGAAGCCCTGATCCCGTGCTGTACTTATCCGAATACGCAGGACCGGCCCCGGCCGGTCCCTCTAGACGCCGAGAGGAGGCGATTCCTGTGATCAGCATCATCAGCACCAGCAAAATGACCGATCTCTCGGTCGTCTCCGCGCACTCGCTCGGCCTCGCCTGCGCTTCGGAATCCGTGCTTCGTGGCACCGGTCTGTCCGGCGTCTCCGCCGCCCGTCCGATGTCTCCGGCTGCTCTCCTGCCCGTCATGCGGGAGCGCAATGAGCGACCGATCGAAGCACCGGCAGCAGCAGTAGCGAAGGGACAGGCCCTGGCCTATGCCTTTGCGGCCGTCGGTGCCGGAGCCGAGAAGCAGACGACGCAGCACCACACCAAGTGGGCCTTCCGTGGGCCTGAACCCTGGAGCGATCCAGCCTGATCCAGCATCAGGCCGGCGCCTTCAGGGCCGCGGAACCCCACTCGGGATCCGCGGCCCTTTTGTTTTGTCCGAACGGGATGAGACGTGACGAAGGAGCCTCGGGACAAGCAGCACCTGGTACCAGCCGCCAACCGGCCAACAGGCCGGCACGACCAGACGAGGACAACACCACCGTGCAACTCGAGACGCACGCCCCGTCCGTACCGCCTTCCGACGCGATCTCCCCGCCCGGCCTCACGGAGGACTCCACCTTGACCCCCTCACCGCGCTCACCGCGCTGGACGACGCCATCGAGAACCTCGGTGTGCCCGTCCCCTGCCGTTCGTACGACCCCGAGGTCTTCTTCGCCGAGTCCCCGGCCGACGTCGAGTACGCCAAGTCCCTCTGCCGCACCTGCCCGCTCGTCGAGGCATGCCTCGCCGGCGCCCAGGAGCGGCGCGAGCCGTGGGGCGTCTGGGGTGGAGAGCTCTTCGTCCAGGGTGTCGTCGTCGCCCGCAAGCGGCCGCGTGGCCGCCCGCGTAAGCACCCGGTCGCGGCGTGAACGCCGATCCCGGGGTCCCCGCCCCCGCACGAACGCATCGCATCGGAACCATCGACCGTCCCCACACCCATGACCCCCGGAATCAGGCACCAATGACCTCCCCCACGAGCGAGCCCATCGGCTCCGCGACCCCGAACGTCACCATCACCGGCGCGAACGACTCGCGCCAGAACAGGACCCGCGAGATGCAACTCATCCCAGAAGCCATGGCTCGTGCGCATATGCACGACCGCCTGAGGGAGGCCGAGGCGGAACGACAGGCCGTGCGCCTCGTCGCCGCCCGGCGGATGCAGCGCCGGGCGGAGCGCGCCTCGCTGCGCGCCCGCCGTGCGCTGGCCATGGCCGTCATGCACTGAGGACTCCGCAGGAGAACCCGGGGGCCGAGCCCCGGGAACAGCAGGCCGCCCGGGCAACCGCTCTGCCCGGTGAGCAGCCACCCCCACCACGGGGCCGGTCCGGACAGGTCGGCCCCGTGGTGCGTTGTGCCGCGCCGTACCCGTTCCACGGCGCTGTCGTCGCAAGGTGGACGAGGAGACCCAGCCCCAACGGCCGGGCACCGAGCGCGTGGTGTGCGTCCGGTGCGCAACCGCCGTCCAGGGCGAGATCGCACCGCCGACGTGGAGCTGCTCCATGGAGAACGGCACACGCCAGTACCTCTGGGACGTGTGCGCCCGCGCCCACATCCGAGCGACCGACAGCCGCCTCGGCCCCACCTGGTGGTGAGGGCCGCGCATCCCGTTCAGCCGTTGGTCCTACGCCTCGACGGCCGCACCCTCCTGCGCCGGCTTGCCCTGCGCCGACTTCCCCTGCTGGGGCCGCTCCTGCTCGCACCCCTCCTGCTCGCCTTCCGCCGGCTCGTCCTCGGCCAGGAAGCCCGGCAGCCAGGACTCCAGTTCGTCCCGCAGGCGCACGGTCGCTCCCAGCTGGCACAGCACCCCGATGGTGCTCAGTGTCACGCGGTGTATCAGCAGGTAGGACGGCGGGAGGTTCATCTGCTTGCCCAACTGGTGGGCGGGGGAGCGCGGGTCCGCTATTCGGGCCGCCTGGGTGCGCAACCAGCCACGGGTGAAGGTGAACTCCTCCACCTCCGCCGGCTCGATGATCGGCAGCAGGTAGTCGAGCACGGCGTCCGGCGCGAGTTCGATCGACTCCTTCACGAAGCCGGCTTCGCGCAGCAGGTCGTACACCGCTTCCGCGTTGCCCTCCAGCGTCATGCGCAGCGAGTCGCCGATGGTCTGCGGCAGCCCGCCCGGCAGCCGGTCCACCGTGCCGAAGTCCAGCACCCCGAGCCGCCACTGCCCGGGTCCCCTTCCAGCCCCGCCCCGGCTCCGTCCCCGCTCCCGGCGGCGGGCAGCAGCCGGAAGTTGCCCGGATGCGGATCGGCGTGCAGCAGCCCCGTACGCGCCGGGCCCGAGAAGAGGAAGCGTGCGAGCAACTGGCCAGCCCGGTCCCGTTGTTCCACCGAGCCCTCGGCGATCACGTCGGCGAGTGGCACACCGTCGATCCATTCCGACACCAGGACCTGGTCGGACTGGTGGACCACACCGGGGACGACCACGTCGGGATCGTCCGCGAACTCCGTCGCGTGCTGCCGCTGGGACTCCGCCTCCAGCCCGTAGTCCAGCTCCTCGGCGACCCGCTCGCGCATCTCCTTGATCAGCGGCTTCACGTCCATGCCCGGTACCAGCGGGCCGAACAGCCGGGCGAAACGGCTCAACTGGGTCAGGTCGGAGAGCAGTGCGTCACCCGCACCCGGGTACTGCACCTTCACCGCGACGTCCCGGCCGTCGTGCCACACCGCCCGGTGCACCTGCCCGATCGACGCCGCGGCCGCCGGTTTGTCCTCGAAGGAGAGGAAAAGATCCCGCCAGTCCTCGCCCAGCCGCTCCTCCAGCACGGTGTGCACCGTGCGGGCGGGCATGGGTGGTGCCGCTTCCTGCAGCTTGGTGAGCGCCGCCCGGTAGGGCCCCGCGACCTCCTCGGGCAGCGCCGACTCGAAGACGGACAGTGCCTGCCCGAGCTTCATCGCACCGCCCTTCAACTCGCCGAGCGTACGGAAGAGCTGGTCGGCGGTTCGCTGCTGCACCTCGCGGGCCACCAGCTCGGCGGACTTCCCGCCGATCCGCTTACCCAGGCCCCATGTGGCACGGCCCGCGAAGCCGAGCGGCAGCGCGGCCAGCTTGGCGGTACGGGTGACCGCCTTCCGGGGAAGATCAGACATGTGCCCCTCCAGTTCCCAGACCGTGCCGCGTGGGTCTTCGGCGTTGCCGTCGACAGCGGTCACCCGGCCATTGTGTCGTGTGCGGCACCCGCCTCGGAGGTGAGTTCCCCCTCAGTGTGCCCGGCGGCACCACAGGAACAGTCGCGATGCGGTGCCAACCGCTCCGACCGCCAGTCCAGCAGCGGCATCGCCGCCTCCCACCGGGAGCCGGTACTTGAGGGCAGCTCCCCGTCGAGGAAGGACAGGGCGTGGGCCGCGGCAAGCCCCGCGACCGCCGTGGCCAAGCTCACGTCGCAGGCGGGGACGGCGCTCCGGTGTCCGGAGCGCCACTGCGCCAGCATCCGCGGCCACTGCGGGTCGCGGTCGGCGCGGTGCAGGGCCAGGCAGCCGGCGCACCCCGTACCCCCGGGCAGCACCAGCGGACCGACCACTCCTGTGGCCTCGATCACACCCGCGTAGAGATGGGGAGTTCCCGAGCTGATCCAGGGCGCGGAGGTGGCGGGGTCGGGTGCGTAGACGGAGAGGCCGTCGCGCGGGGCGACCACGATCAATGCGAGTCCCGGTTCTCCCCCGGACGGCGTCCCGGCCGTCTCGGCGGCCCGCGGCGCTCTTCCCACTGCGGACCGGCGGACGAGCTGACGGGCCGCGGAGTCTCTCCGCTCCCCGACCGCGGACGCCGGAAGCCCACCGGGGGCGATGTCCCAGGGCTCGGTACGCCCTCCGTCCAGCACCTCGACCCGGCCCACTCCCGCCCCGGACAGCACCCCCGCGATCACCGCGCCCACCCGGCCCGCTCCTCGCACCTGCACGCGTATGGCCCGCCTCGCGGCGAGCCGGCGCAGCCCGCTGCCGGGCTCCGGGTGCACGACGGAGAGTGACGCGAGATCGGGCCGCTGCCGCTCCAGGGCGTCGGTCCGGTCGCGTAGCGCGTCGGCCTCCGGCCCGCCGCCCCGGGGATCGTCCAGCAGGCCCGCCTCCGCCAGACGCCTCACCAGAACGTCCACATGCCGCTCCGACAGGTCCAGTGACCGGGCCTCTTCGCGCAGCAGTCGCAGACCGCGTGTGCCGTCGAGTAGTTCCAGAAAGCTGCCCGTGGCGAGATCGATGGGGCCGAGCGTCACCGCGTGGGCCGGTGTCACACCGAATTGGACCGTGTTCCGTCCCCGCCATGCGCGGCGCAGCGCGGGCTTGAGCATCGGATGCATGACTTCTCCCCGTCCCGTTGTGAAAATCCTTCGCCAGCATGCGGCGGCGGGGCGACGTCCGTGAAAAGTTGTCCACAGGCCGGGGGTATTAGTCGTTCAAATGGCGCACCCTGTGGACCCGATCGACGCCGAACCGTCCCGGAGCCGGGACTTCCGCCACTGACAGCGGGTAACGTCGGGGCGTGCCCGCCGAACCGTCACCCGGCTTCTCCGGGGGGATCCCCTTGCGTAGCGCCGGAAGCAATCAGCGCAGTGCGGCCGCCCGCCGGCCCCGTGCCTCGGCGCCGAGCGCGGTCGAGGTGCGCAGGAGTGCCCGGCGCAGCAGAACGGTCTCCGCGTACCGCGAGGGCGACCGCACCATCGTGCTGATCCCCGCCCGGATGTCGGAGGCGGAGGAGCAGCGCTGGGTGAGTGTGATGCTCGACAAGCTCGCCGCCCAGGAGAGCAAGCGCGTCATCGGCGACAGCGAGCTCGCGGAGCGCGCCGGACGGCTGTCCGCCCAGTACTTCGAGGGCCGGGCGCGGCCCGCCTCGGTGCGGTGGGTGACCAACCAGAACACCCGATGGGGCTCCTGCACTCCGGCCGAGGGCTCCATCCGCCTGTCGCACCGGTTGCAGGGCATGCCGGAGTACGTCGTCGACTACGTCCTCGTCCACGAGCTGGCGCACCTGCTCGTCCCCGGACACGGGCCGGACTTCTGGCGGCTGCTCGAGACGTATCCGCGCACCGAGCGGGCCCGGGGCTACCTCGAAGGCGTCGTGGCGGCGGAGCGGCTTCCCCACCTGCCCGGCGCACGCGAGGAATGACGTCCGGTTCTGTACCGGGTCTGTACCGACTTGGCTCGATCTCGTCGATTGCGGTTAGCCTGACGCGACGCATTCACCTTCGGGATGGGGGACGGTCGTAACGCATGGCCAGGGAATTCCAACGCGGCCACAAGGCCAAGATCAGTGACCTCACGCCAGGGACGGATCTGTACGTAGGTGTGCAGATCGCCGGACCCGGACTGACCTTCGACATCAGCTGCTTCGGTCTCGACGCCGATGAGCAGCTCTCGGACGACCGGTACTTCATCTTCTTCAACCAGCCGAAGTCGCCCGAGGAGTCCATCCAGCTGCTCGGCCCGCAGTCCGGCGACACCGAGTCCTTCCGCGTCACGCTCGACCGCGTTCCGGCGAACATCCACAGGCTGTCCTTCACCGCGACCCTCGACGGTGCGGGACAGATGTCGCAGGTCGGCCCCGGATACATCCGGATCGTGGCCGGTGGCGAAGAGGTGGTGAGGTACGCCTTCACCGGCTCGGAGTTCACCTCGGAGCGGGCCGTCATGCTGGGCGACTTCTACCTGAAGGACGTCTGGCGTTTCGCCGCGGTCGGACAGGGCTTCGACGGCGGCCTGGACGCCCTGCTGCAGAACTTCGGCGGCGAGGTCGCGGAGGAAGCCCCGGCCGCTCCGCAGCCGCAGGCCGCCCCGTCGTTCGCCCCGCCCGCGCAGGCGACCGCGCCCCCGGCCTTCGGAGCCCCGGCTCCGCAGGCACCTCAGCCCGTGCCGGTCTTCGGAGCCCCCGCCGCGGCGGCCCCCGCGCAGCCGCAGCAGCCGGCGCACTCCGTGCCGGCCATGGCGGCTCCGATGGCACCGCCGGCCCCGTCCCCCTACGGACAGCCGCAGCCACCCCAGTTCGGGCAGGTCCCCGGACAGGCCGCGCCGCCGGCCGCCCCCTTCGGGCAGCATGCTCCCGGTGTGCCACAGGGCGTGCCCCAGGGCATGCCGCCGGGCGGTGCGGGTCTGCAGGCCGCTCTCCAGCTCTACAAGGAGACCCCGACCGGCCAGCGCTGGACCCCGCAGAACCAGCAGCTCATGAGGGTCGACCTGACCATCGGCACCTCCCCGGTGCTGGCTCGCCAGGGCAGCATGGTGATGTACCAGGGCAAGGTCGACTTCGGCTACAAGAGCGCCGGTTTCGCGGGGCGTGTGGTCGGTAACGCCACGGGCCAGGAAATGCAGCTGATGCGCTGTACGGGCCGGGGCCAGGTCTTCCTCGCGGAGGAAGGCGCGCACCTGCATCCGATCGAGCTGCAGGGCGACGGCATCTGCGTCTCCGCGGAGAACGTTCTCGCCTTCGACGAGTCGCTCCAGTACGAGGTGCGCAGGATCGAGGGCCACGGCATTCCCGGCGGCGCCCTGTTCACCATGCTGTTCCAGGGCACCGGCACCGTGGTCGTGAAGACCCACGGCGTCCCGGTCGTCCTGCCGGTCACCCCGACCACGTTCGCCGACTGCAACGCCGTCGTCGCATGGTCGGCGGCGTCCCAGGTGATCCTCTCCAGCCAGGTCAGGCTGCGCCGCAACGCGTATCCGGGACACAGCGGGGAGACCGTGAACCTCCAGTTCCGGGGAGCGCCCGGAAACTTCATCATCGTCCAGCCCTACGAGGTGTGAGGGAGCCCGTCATGAACCAGCAACTCGCGGGCTTCGCCCCGACCCCCGTTACGGCCCGGATGGAGAACCACGGCCGCTCGATGCTCAAGGTCGCCATGGCCACGGGCCAGGACCTGTACGCACGCACCGGTTCGATGGTGGCGTACGAGGGCTTCATCCAGTACGAACCCAATCCGCCCGCCGTCCGGCAGGCCGCCTCCCAGTGGGTCACCGGCGAGGGCGCGCCCGTCATGAGGTGCTCGGGTGACGGGCTGCTCTACCTCGCCGACTACGGCGCCGACGTGGTCGTGATCAACCTCGACAACGACTCACTCTCGGTCAACGGCAGCAACCTCCTGGCGTTCGACGCCCATCTCACCTGGGGTGTCGAGAAGGTCAAGGGTCTCGCCAAGTTCGCCGGCCAGGGCCTGTGGAACGTGGGCGTCCAGGGCACGGGGTGGGTGGCCATCACCTCCCGCGGCACTCCGATCGTCGTCGACTGCGGCCGGGGCGAGGACGAGACGTACGTCGATCCGGACGCCCTGGTCGCGTGGTCCCCGAACCTCAAGGTGAAGGGCAAGCGCAGCTTCAAGGCGTCCTCGCTCATCGGGCGGGGCAGCGGAGAGGCGTACCAGATGGCCTTCTCCGGGCAGGGCATCGTGGTCGTCCAGCCGAGCGAGGACAGCACCGACCGCCTCCGGGTCCGGAACTGAGGGGGGAGAACACACCATGCAGAGTCCGCTTTTCGCTCACACCGAGCAGCAGTCCCAGGACCGGTACACCATCCAGAACCCGCAGCTCCTGCGGGTCTCCCTGACCGGCCACGACGACATCCTCGCCCGCAAGGGCGCCATGGTCGCGTACCAAGGGCTGATGGAGTTCGACGGGGAGTACCGCTCGCAGGGGCAGCGCCGGGCCCAGGCGAACACGGGTGAGGGCCTCGACCTGATGCGCTGCACCGGGCAGGGCACCGTCTACCTGGCCAACCTCGCCCAGTACATCCACGTCGTCGACGTCGACCGTGAGGGCATGACGGTGGACAGCGCCTACGTCCTCGCGCTGGACTCCGCGCTGCACACCGAGGTCATCGCGGTGGACAGCCAGTACGGTCTCTCGGGCACCGGCAAGTACCAGCTGAACATCACCGGCACCGGCAAGGTCGCGCTGATGACCTCCGGCCAGCCGCTGATGATGCGGGTGACGCCGGACAAGTACGTGAACGTCGACGCCGACGCGATCGTGGCCTGGTCCAGCTCGCTGCGCGTGCAGATGCAGGCCCAGACACACTCCACCAACGTCAGGCGTCGTCGCGGCAGTACCGGTGAGGGCTGGGAGCTCAGCTTCCTCGGAGAGGGGTTCGCCCTCGTCCAGCCGAGTGAGGTCATGCCCCCGCAGCACGCCGAGATCGGGCAGGGCGCCCGCGCCCAGTTCGGTGTCGGCCAGCAGGGCGCGCACGCCCAGAACCAGAACAACGCCTGGAACTGACCGGTTCACAGAGGCATCGGGTAAGGGGCGGTCTCTTCGGATGCCGCCCCTTACGCCGTCCTCGGCCGGTGTTACGGCCGGGCGCGCTGCTCCAGCGCCGCGAGCGTCCCCTCCAGGAGCCGTACGACCGAGGCGTCGGCCACGTCCGCCACCTCGTCGTACGCGAACCACCGCAGGTCCAGCGACTCGTCGCTGATCCGCTCCGCCGATCCCGCCGGGGCCAGCGCCGCGTACTGAACGTCGAGATGCCAGTGGCAGGGCGGCGGGATCGGGTGCCTGTCCAGCCGCACCGGTCCGCCGGCCAGCAGCGTCAGGCCCTCGATCCCGGACTCCTCCGTCGCCTCCCGCAGGGCGGCGGCGGCCAGGGTGGAGTCCTGCGGCTCGCAGTGCCCGCCCATCTGGAGCCACATCCGCAGCTTCCTGTGCAGGGTCAGCAGGACCCGGCCGCGGCCGGGGTCGATCACCAGGGCACTGGCGGTCAGATGGCCGGCCTCGCACGCCTTCCACATACCGTCCGGGCGCTGTTCCAGGTGGTCGAGGTAGACCTGGCGCAGTTCGTCCTGCGCGGTGCCGTCCCCGGCGGCGTACCCCTTCAGCACGAGGACGGCGTCGTCGTGCAGGCTCACAGGTCGGTGTCGTCCTTGCTGTCCTTGCCGCCCTGGTCGCCGGTGCCCGGGCCCTCGGTGCCGTCCCCGCCGGGAGCGGGCTTCCGCGGCCCCTTGGCGGCCTCTCCGAGCATCTTGTCCAGTTCGGAGAAGTCCGGCTGCTCGTGGTGGACGAAGCCGTCCGGGTCGTCCAGGTCACGGGCCGTGGGCAGCATGTCCGGGTGCTCCCACAGGCCGTCACGGCCGTCCACGCCCCGGGCGTCGGTGAGCGAGGCCCACAGCCGCGAGGCGTCGCGCAGCCGGCGCGGACGCAGCTGGAGCCCGATCAGGGTGGCGAAGGTCTGCTCCGCCGGGCCGCCGGACGCCCGGCGCCTGCGCAGCGTCTCGCGCAGTGCGTCCGCCGAGGTCAGCCGCGATCTGGCGGCCTCGTGGACCACCGCGTCCACCCAGCCCTCGACCAGTGCGAGCGCCGTCTCCAGGCGGGCCAGCGACGCCTTCTGCTCGGGGGTGTCCTCCGGCTGGAACATGCCCTGCTGAAGGGCGTCCTGCAACTGCTCGGGCTGCGTCGGGTCGAACTGGCCGACGACGTCCTCCAGCTTGCTGGTGTCGACCTTGATGCCGCGCGCGTACGCCTCGACCGCACCGAAGAGGTGCGAGCGCAGCCACGGCACATGAGCGAAGAGACGCTGGTGGGCGGCCTCACGCAGCGCGAGGTAGAGCCGCACCTCGTCCTGCGGCACGCCCAGGTCCTTGCCGAAGAGCTCGATGTTCAGCGGAAGGAGCGCGGCCTTGCCGGCCGGCCCGAGCGGCAGCCCGATGTCCGTGGAACCGACCACCTCACCGGCGAGCACGCCCACGGCCTGCCCGATCTGCTGACCGAACATGGCGCCGCCCATCGACCGCATCATGCCGATCAGGGGCCCCGCCATGGCCTGCATCTCCTCGGGCAGTACGTCGCCCATGGCCAGGCCCACCCGCTCGGCCACCGGGTCCACGAGCTGCTGCCAGGCGGGGAGGGACGCCTCGACCCACTCCGCGCGGCTCCAGGCGACGGTGGAGACGGAGCCGGAGGGAAGCGAGGTCACCCCGTCCAGCCACACGTCAGCCAGTCGCAGGGCCTCGTCGACCGCCGTCCGCTCGGCGGGACCCACGCTCGCGTCCTTCGTGCCGTCCGGGGTGCCCTGCGAGACCGCCTGTCGGGCGATCTGCTTGGCCATGTCCCAGTTCACGGGACCGCCCTCGTAGCTGAGCATCTGGCCGAGCTGCTGGAAGGCAGCGCCCAGGTCGTTCGGGTTCATCGCACCGAACATGGCCGCGAACGGGTTGTCGCCGCCCGCGCCCGGGCCGAAGCCCAACGGGTTGCCCGGGCCGCCCGGACCCTGGCCACCTCCGGCGGGGTCCTTCTTCTTGCCCTCGTCGCCGTTCTCCGGCTCCTCCGGCGGAAGGCCGAATCCGAATGGGGTGTCACTCACGGGTTTCCTCGGCTCGTAGGGCCGCCGGCTCGAACCGACGGCGACTGCCCGACATCACCATCCAGCGTAGACACCGAGCCCGCTGAGGGCCTCAGTGCTCCGCCGGCTCCCGGCCTGCGGCAGGATGGACGCCACCTGGTACGTACGCGTCGTTCGGGTACGTACTGAAGACAACCGCTGGAGACGCCCGGTGAGTTCCCCAGATCCGCAGGTTCGCGCAGCGCGAAACCTGGCCGACCCCTCGTCCGAGAGCAAGCCCGAGAAGAACCGCTCCAGGAACCGGGGCCCCGTCGTCGCGGTCACCGGTGCGGCGAGCGGCGTCGGTGAGCTCCTCACCGCCCATCTCGTCGCATCCGACGAGATCAAGCAGGTCATCGCCATCGACGAACGCCGGGGCGACGTCCCTGGGGCGACCTGGCACATCCTGGACGTACGCGACCCCGCCATCGCCGAGAAGCTCCGCGGCGCGGACGTCGTGGTGCACCTCGCGCTCGACCTCGACCTGGAGACCGACCCCGCCGCCCGTACGGCGTACAACGTGCGCGGTACCCAGACGGTGCTGACGGCCGCCGCCGCGGCAGGTGTCCACCGGGTCGTGCTGTGCACATCGGCGATGGTCTACGGGGCCCTCCCGGACAACGACGTCCCGCTCTCCGAGGACGCCGAACTGCGCGCCACGGCGGAGGCCACCGGGGTCGGGGACCTGCTGGAGATCGAACGCCTGGGCCGGCGGGCACCGCGCGCCCACCCCGGGCTCAACGTCACCGTCGTGCGGCCGACCGTCCTGGTCGGCGGTACGGACACGGCACTGACCCGGTACTTCGAGTCGCCGCGCCTCCTGGTGGTCGCCGGCTCGCGTCCCACCTGGCAGTTCTGCCATGTCGACGACCTGGTGACGGCTCTGGAGTACGCCGCTCTGGAGAAGATCGAGGGAGACTTCGCCGTCGGCTGCGACGGGTGGCTGGAGCAGCAGGAGGTGGAGGAGCTCAGCGGCGTACGCCGTATGGAGCTCCCCTCGGCCGTGGCGCTCGGCGCGGCGGCGCGGCTCCACCGCATCGGCCTCACGCCCTCCCCGGCGGGCGACCTCGCCTACACGATGCACCCCTGGGTGGTCAGCGTGAGCCGGCTGCACGACGCGGGCTGGCGGCCCAAGTGGAGGAACGAGGAGGTGCTCGGAGCGCTCCTGGAGGAGGTGGAGGGCCGGCACACGCTCGCCGGGCGCCGGCTCGGGCGCAAGGACGCCACGGCGGCCGGCGCGGCCGGCGCGACCGTCGCCCTGCTCGGCACCGCGGCCCTGGTCCGGCGCGCCCGCAAGGCACGCCGCCGCATCTAGGGCTCGGGGACGGCCTGTAGGAGGCTCCAAGACGCCCTGCGGCCCGCCGGTCGAATGGGCTATTCCTTGATGTCAGTGCCGTGCGGCACGATGGACCCCATGGCACGCACCCATGACCACCCCGGCGAGCAGGCGGCTCACGACCCCATCCGGCTGCTGGAGATCCGCGACACCCCGCTCTCCGTCGACGAGATCTTCCGTGCCGTGGGGGACGAGGCGGCGGGAGGCATCGCGCTGTTCGTCGGCACGGTGCGCAACCACGACGAAGGGCAGGACGTCGGAGCCCTCGGCTACTCCTGCCATCCCTCGGCCCAGGACGAGATGCGGAAGGTGGCCGAGAAGGTCGTTGCCGAGTTCCCCGTCCGGGCACTGGCCGCCGTCCACCGAGTGGGTGAACTGGCGGTGGGCGATCTGGCGGTGGTCGTCGCCGTCTCCTGTGCCCACCGGGGGGAGGCGTTCGACGCCTGCCGGAAGCTGATCGACGACCTCAAGCACCAGGTTCCGATCTGGAAGCACCAGCGCTTCTCGGACGGCACGGAGGAGTGGGTGGGAGCCTGCTGAGCGCAAACCGGACGGGGAAGGATCAGCCCCGATTTGCGTAACCGCCCCCCTGCCGTGAGCGTTGGCCTTTCCGGATCGCTAATCTGCTGATCGGCCGCATGCGGCCACTCACTGGGTAGGGAGGTCGTCATGGCGGCACTCGCTTGGTTGCTGATTCCACTCTTCGCTGCTGTCGGAGCTGCGATATGGGGAAGCTGGGCCGCGCGCAATCGCACGATCGGTGACGTCTCCGAACTCGCCGGCTACGCACGGTTCCGCGACGCGATGGAGAAATCGCACTCCGGCTCCGACGCCGCATGACTCGGCGTCCCGCCGCGTGACGCAGCCCGCCGCCCGTCGGCGTGCTCGTACGGACCGGCCCCGACGGTGCACTGAGAGGCCATTCCCGTACTGTCGTTCCATGCCACGCCGCACCGCGACGATGCTCGCCTCCACCCTGATCCTCATCGCGCTGCTCTGCGCAGGCGTGCTGATTCCCGTGGGGTACTCCGAGATGTCCCCGGGGCCGACCGTGAACACGCTGGGTGACGCACGGGGCGAGCCCGTCCTGCGGATCAGCGGTCGCAAGACATACCCCACCAAGGGGAATCTGAACATGACGACGGTCCGCGTCACCGGTGCGGACTATGAGATGAACATCGTCGAGGCGGTCTACGGCTGGCTGGCCCACGACAGCGTGGTGGTACCGCACGACACCCTCTACCCGGACGGCAAGACGGAAGAGGAGTCGACGCAGGAGAACGCCGAGGAGTTCAGCCAGTCCCAGGAGAGCGCCAAGGTGGCCGCCCTGGAGGAGCTGGACATCCCCGTCTCCTCCCGGATCGTGGTGTCCACGGTCATCAAGGGCAGCCCCGCCCAGGGGAAGCTGCACGCGGGTGACGTGATCAAGGCGGTCGACGGCGCGCCCGTCAAGGAGCCCCAGGACGTCGCCGCGCACGTCACCAGGCACAAGCCGGGCGAGGACGTGGCCTTCACCATCGTCCCGGCCAAGGAGGCGGCCGCAGCCGAGAAGGCGGGCAGGCAGCCCCGGTCCACCCGGAAGATCGTCATCACCACGGAGAAGGCCCCGAAGGAGAACCGGGCGATCGTCGGCATCCGGGCCGGGACGGACCACACGTTCCCGTTCGAGATCGACATCGAGCTCGCCGACGTGGGCGGCCCCAGCGCCGGCCTGATGTTCTCCCTGGGCATCATCGACAAACTGACGCCAGGGAGCCTGGCGGGTGGCACGTTCGTCGCCGGCACCGGCACGATCGACGACGAGGGCACGGTCGGACCGATCGGCGGCATCAGCATGAAGCTGGTCGGCGCGCGCGACGCGGGTGCCCGGTACTTCCTGACTCCCGACGACAACTGCGCCGCCGCCACCTCCGACATCCCCAGCGGTCTCACGCTGGTGCGGGTGAAGACCCTCGACGACGCCCGGAAGTCGCTCGACAGGATCCGGGCGGGGGACACCGCCGGCCTGCCGAGCTGCTCGGCAGGCTGACGCCCGCCGCTCCGGGAGCTCCCGGAGCGGCGGGGCGAGGACCGGTGGTCAGGACTCGAAGGTGGCGGCGAGCGCCTCGGCCAGCCCGGGAACGAGCCCGGCGCCGGTCAGCACCTCGGTGGGGGAGTCCTTCTCCCGCAGCCGTACGGCCGAGTCCCGTGAACCGTCGCGCAGGACGGCGACCGTCATCCGGACCTCCTGCCGGTCCGGGTGCTCGGCGACCCACTTGGTCAGCTGGGCATCACTCAGCCCTTCGGGTACGGAAGCCTCGGCGGACGGCGGCAGCATCAGCCGCTCCACCGTCATCGCACACCCGACCACCGCGTCGGGCCAGGCGATGGTGGCGAGGAACTCGTCCAGCGCGGTGCCCGCGGGGAGTTCGTCCTGCTCGACGGGGGTGAGGGCCGCGGCCGTGGAACCGGTGTCGTCCAGACCGAGCTGGGCGGCGAGGCCGGGCTCCTTGACGCGCAGGCCGGCGGTGTCGACCAGGGCGAAGAGCCGGGCCGGCTGGTCCCAGCCGAGGTTGGCGGCGTAGGCGTCGATTTCGAGTACGGCGACAGTGAGGGGGCTCGCGGCCATCGGGGGGCCGGAGGGGGAAACGTTGGGCATACCCAACATCCTGCCTCCTTCCGCCCCGGTAACGGGAACTAGGTAAAGCCTCAGTAAGTTGCATAGGTGGGCTCTACGATCGCGTGGGCCTGCTCCACACGACCGCGAACTTCGAGGTGCGCACGTTGGCTTTCCAGATGCCGGACCGCGGCGGAGGCCCGACCGGGCCACGGATCAGAGTCGGCCGCCCGTCCCGGCGCGTCCGTACCCTGCTCATGACACTGGCTGTCCTGGCGGTTCTCGCCATGGCCTTCGTCATGTTCGCGGGGTTCTGGACGGACTGGCTCTGGTACAGGTCGGTCGAGTATTCATCCGTCTTCACCACCACTCTGTGGACCAAGATCGGACTGTTCCTCGTCTTCGGACTGCTGATGGCGGTCGCCGTCGGCGTGAACATCTGGCTCGCGCACCGGCTCCGGCCGCCGCTGAGCGCGATGTCACTGGAACAGCAGAGCCTGGACCGCTACCGGATGAGCGTCGCCCCGTACAAGAAGTGGGTGCTGCTCGCGATCACCGCTCTCGTAGGGCTGATCGCCGGGGCGTCCGCCTCGGGCCAGTGGCGTACCTGGCTGATGTATGTCAACGGCGTCGCCTTCGGCCAGAAGGACCCCCAGTTCAAGCTGGACGTCGCCTTCTACGCCTTCGACCTCCCGTGGTACCGCTTCATGCTCGGCTTCGGTTTCGCGGCGGCCGTGCTGTCGCTGATCGCCGCCGCGCTGACGCACTACCTGTACGGCGGACTGCGGATCACCAGCCCCGGCGCACGGGCGACCGCCGCGGCCACCGGGCACCTCTCGGTGCTGCTGGGCCTCTTCGTCTCGCTGAAGGCAGTGGCGTACTGGCTCGACCGGTACGGACTGGCGGTGAAGTCGAGTGACTTCAAGGCCACCGACAACTGGACGGGCCTGCGGTACGTCGACGCGAACGCCTACCTGCCGGCGAAGACGATCCTCTTCTGCATCGCCGCGATCTGTGCCGTGCTGTTCTTCGCGACACTGTGGCGCCGCACCTGGCAGCTGCCCGTGATCGGCTTCGGTCTGATGGTGCTCTCGGCGATCCTGATCGGCGGGCTCTACCCGGCGATCGTGCAGAAGTTCCAGGTCGAGCCGAACGAGCAGGCCAAGGAGGCGCCGTTCATCGCGAAGAACATCGATGCCACACGCGACGCGTACGACATCGATGACGCGCAGGTCGACGACTACACGGGCAAGAGCACGGAGACCGACGACGCCAAGCTGCGCACCGACGCCGACGCGGCGGCCAGTTACCGGGTGATGGACCCGAACGTCGTCTCCCCTGCCTTCCAGCAGCTCCAGCAGAAGAGGAACTACTACCAGTTCCCCAAGACGCTGGACGTGGACCGCTACAAGGACCCCGACGGCAAGGAGCAGGACACCGTCATCGGTCTCCGGGAGCTCAACGTCGAGGGTCTGCCCAAGCGGAACTGGATCAACGACCACTTCACGTACACCCACGGCTACGGCGCGATCGCGGCCCGCGGGACCACGACGGGCACGAACCCGGGAGGCTCCCCGGACTTCACCGAGGCGGGGCTGCCGTCCAGCGGTCAGCTCGGCACGTACGAGCAGCGGATCTACTACGGCGAGAAGACCACGCAGTACTCCATCGTCGGCGGGCCCCAGAAGGAGCTCGACTACGAGGAGGACGGCGAGAAGACGACGAGCTACAAGGGCGACAGCGGTGTCAGCCTCGCCAACGCCTTCAACCGCGCCGCCTACGCCGTGTCGTTCAGCGAGCCGCAGATCCTGTACTCGGGAGCGATCGGCGAGGGTTCGCGGGTCCTGTACAACCGCACGCCCAAGGAGCGCGTCGAAGCGGTGGCCCCCTGGCTGACCATCGACGGGGACGCCTACCCGGCGGTCGTCGACGGCCGCGTCCAGTGGGTCGTCGACGCCTACACCACGACCAACGGCTACCCGTACGCCTCGCGTACGACGCTGGGGGACACCACGGCCGACTCGCTCACCACCAACCAGCGCGCGGTCGTCGCCCAGCAGAACCAGGTCAACTACATCCGCAACTCGGTCAAGGCCACCGTCGACGCCTACGACGGCAAGGTCAGGCTCTACGAGTGGGACACCAAGGACCCGGTCCTCAAGACCTGGCGCAAGGCGTTCCCGGGGACCGTGAAGTCCCGTGGGGACATCCCCACCGAGCTGATGGACCATCTGCGGTACCCGCAGGACCTCTTCAAGGTCCAGCGGGAGCTGCTGACGCGCTACCACGTCGAGGACCCCGCCCAGTTCTACAGCGGGAGTGACGCGTGGCAGGTGCCGGACGACCCCACCAACAAGGAGCCCGGGGCTGTTCCGCCGTACTACCTGAGCATGAGGATGCCGGGTCAGGACGCGCAGAAGTTCTCGCTGACCACGACGTTCACCCCGAAGGGGCGGCCCGACCTCGGGGCGTTCATGGCGGTCGACGCCGACGCGGCCAGCAAGGACTACGGCACCATGAGGCTGCTGAGAGTCACCACCACGGTGAAGGGGCCTGGCCAGGTACAGAGTGAGCTCAACGGCAACGACGACGTCGCCGAGTTCGTGAGGAACCTCAAGGGCACCGACTCCGACATCGAGTACGGCAATCTGCTGACCGTGCCGCTCGCCGGCGGGTTCCTCTACATCGAACCGGTCTACACGCGCGGCGGCACGCAGAACTACCCGCTGCTGCGCAAGGTGGCCGCGTCGTACGGGTCGAAGATCGTCTTCGAGAACAGCCTCGGTGAGGCGCTCAACGCGGTATTCGGGGTCGAGGACACCGGCCCGGTGGAGCCCACGGAACCCCCGGGCGACACCACGGAGCCTCCGGCGACCGGGGACGCCGCGCTGAAGAAGGCCATCGCGGACGCCCAGAAGGCGTACACCGAGGGCGAGGCGGCCCTGCGGAAGCAGGACTGGACCGCCTACGGCACGGCGCAGGCCGAGCTGGAGGACGCCCTGCGCAGGGCGGCCGCGGCTCAGCCCAAGCAGGGCAGTGGTGCGGGCGGCGGCGCGGCGGCGGAGAAGCCGGAAGGCGGCGACAAGCCGGCCGGCGGCGCGGACAAGGCCACTGACGAGGCCGGCGACAAGGGCACTGACCAGGGAAGCTGAGAGAACCCACCCCCGCGTCGTGGTACTGTTTGAACACAACGACGCGGGGTGGAGCAGCTCGGTAGCTCGCTGGGCTCATAACCCAGAGGTCGCAGGTTCAAATCCTGTCCCCGCTACTGAAAACACAAAGGCCCGAATCCAACAGGATTCGGGCCTTTGTCATGTTGTCAGTCTTTCCGGCGCCATCCGCGTGAAGTGCGGTTTGCGGGGCACGAGTTGAGCAGAGGCGTGTTTGACTTGTCTCTCTGTGGGCATGTCGACAAAGCGCTGAAGTGACCTCACTGGCCGCGATATTCCAGGTGTACGCGGGTTACAGGTGGTGGGACGATGGTATTTATGGGGGACAGGGCAACTCTGTTGGAGACAGGGCGGTTTGTGCAGCGGCGCGTCCAGAAGACGGAAAGCATGACGGATGCGGCTTTTGCCGTCGCCATCGCCGAGACCACCGACGCCACCTGCGCAGCCGACACCACCCACGCCGCCGAGGCCGCGGACGGCGTCGAGACCGAAGCGCGGCACCGCCGCGCCGCCGACGCCGGTGATGTCACCTCGATGAGTGTCCTCGGCGCGCTGCTGCTGCGCCGCGGTGACCTCGACGCCGCCGAAGGGTACCTGCGCGCGGCCACCGCCGAGGGCGACCGGGCCGCCGCCAACAACCTGGGTGTCCTGCTCCACCAGCGCGGATACGCGGACGAGGCGGCCGGATGGTGGCGGATCGCCGCCGTCGCCGGTTCCGCCGCCGCCGCCCACGCCCTCGGCCGGCACTTCCGGGAGCGCGGCGACGAGCCGGGCGCCGAGTACTGGCTGCGTCAGTCCGCCGAGCAGGGCCACGCGCTGGGCGCCTACGCCCTGGCCGACCTGCTGGAGCACCGCAGCGACGTCGGCGCCGAGCGCTGGCTGCGCGCCGCCGCCGAGCAGGGGCACCGGGAGGCGGCGTACCGCCTGGCACGCACCCTGGAGCGGACGGCTCTCGCCGACCCGCACGGCGCCTTCGGCCTCGGCCGCGGTACGGGCTCCCGCCCCGCCGGCCGAGACGTGGACGCGCCCGCGCCTCTGGAGGCACCGGAGCCCACGGAGGTCCCGGGCGGCCCGCGCACGGGCACCGGCCACCGGGCCAGGACGGACGGCGGCAAGGCCGTCAGCGGACGCGGACGCGTCGATGACGGCCCCGTCGCGGGCCCGGGACCCGGGCGCATGGGCGAGGCCGAGCAGTGGTACCGCCAGGCCGCCGCGCGCGGTCACCGGCGGGCGGCGCTGCACCTGGGCGCCATCCTGGAGCAGCGCGGCGAGCTGAAGGAGGCGGGCCGGTGGTACCTCACCGCCGCCAAGGAGGGCGAGCCGCGCGCCGCGTGCGCGCTCGGCTTCCTGCTGCGCGACGCGGGCGACGAGGAGAGCGCGGCCGTGTGGTGGCTGCGTGCCGCCCAGGACGGTGACGGCAACGCCGCCAACGCCCTGGGCGCCCTGCACGCCGCCCGGGGTGAGCAGCAGACCGCCGAGCGCTGGTACCGCGCGGCTATGGACGCCGGTGACGTCAACGGCGCGTACAACCTCGGGCTGCTCTGCGCCGCCCAGGACCGCACGCCGCAGGCCGAGCAGTGGTACCGCCGTGCGGCCTACGCGGGGCACCGCGAGGCGGCCAACGCGCTGGCCGTGCTGCTGCTCCAGGCCGGGGACCACACCGGAGCGGAACCCTGGTTCTCCAAGGCGGCCGAGGCCGGAAGCGTGGACGCGGCCTTCAATCTGGGCATCCTGCACGCGGGGCGCGACGAGGACCGTACGGCGCTGGCCTGGTACCAGCGGGCCGCGGCGGCGGGGCACACCGACGCGTCCCTCCAGGTCGGCATGGCGCTGCTGCGGGACGGCAAGAGCCAGGAGGCCGAGCGTCATCTGCGGTGCGCCGCCGGCGGGGGCAGCGCCGAGGCCGCCTTCCGGCTGGCCGGGGTGCTGGACGCCCGCCAGCCCCCGCCGGGACCTCCGGGGCTCGGCGAGCCGATGCCGGAGAAGACCGAGTGCGAGGAGTGGTACGAGCGGGCCGCCCAGCAGGGCCACCGTCGTGCTCAGGTGCGGGTCGGGATGCTCGCGGCCGCGCGCGGCGACATGGAGAGTGCCGCGCACTGGTACCGGGAGGCCGCCGAGTCGGGCAGCCGCAACGGCGCGTTCAACCTGGGGCTGCTGCTGGCGCGCGAGGGCAGTGAGCGGGAGGCGGCCCTGTGGTGGAGCCGCGCGGCGAACGAGGGGCACGGCAGGGCCGCGCTGCGCCTCGCCCTGCTCGCCGCCCGCCGCGGTGAGCTGACGGAGGGGCAGCGCTGGTGCGCGAGAGCGGTCGAGCTGGGGCCGGCCGAGGTGGCCGAGCGGGCCGCGCGGCTGCGGGACGCGCTGCACCAGGAACTGACCGCGTAGCGGGGCGGGGCCGTCCGGCGGGCGGCCCCGCTCGGCCGTCCGAATGAATTTGCGCTGGTCGGCGGGGCCACGTAGTGTTGCGTTCATCGACGCGGGGTGGAGCAGCTCGGTAGCTCGCTGGGCTCATAACCCAGAGGTCGCAGGTTCAAATCCTGTCCCCGCTACTGAAGACCGAGGCCCGGTTCCTGACAAGGAACCGGGCCTCGGTCGTTTCGGCATGTCCGAGCGCACCAACAGGCCGCGAGCGCACCAACAGGCCGAACGCGGGTCGCCGCGGGGGCCCGCGTTCGGCAGCCGTCAGCCGTACAGGGGGTGCGGTCGCGGTTGCTCAGGCCGTCGCGACGCAGTTCGGGCAGACACCGCGGTAGGTGACCTCGACGTCCGAGACCGTGAAGCCGAACCGCTCGGTGTCCGGCAGGTCGGCCAGCGGATTGCCCGACGGGTGTACGTCACGGATGGCGCCGCAGTGCCCGCAGACCAGGTGGTGGTGCGGGCGGTGGGCGTTCGGGTCGTAGCGCTTCGCCCTGCGGTCGGTGGAGACCTCGACGACCTCGCCGAGCGACACCATCTCGCCCAGCGTGTTGTACACGGTCGCCCGGGAGATCTCGGGCAGCCTCGCGACGGCCCTCGCGTGGACCTCGTCCGCCGTGAGGTGCACGTGGTCGCCGTCGAGAACCTCGGCCACGACGCGCCGCTGCGCCGTCATGCGCCAGCCGCGTCCACGGAGTCGTTCCAGGAGGTCGCTCATGGGTCCCAGCCTAACAGTGGAGGGGCCACATCCCGAATAGGTGTGACTTTGGATCAATAGTTGACTTAGACAATGTCTAATGTAGGATCCAGACCGGCATACGCCGAGGACAGGCTGTGCGGGAAACGCATGCCGTGCAGGACGACGCAGGAGGCGCACGTGACACAGGGACCGCTCACCACCGAGGCCGGCGCGCCCGTGGCCGACAACCAGAACAGCGAGACCGCCGGGGTCGGCGGGCCGGTCCTCCTCCAGGACCAGGCGCTGCTGGAGAAGCTCGCCCACTTCAACCGCGAGCGCATCCCGGAGCGCGTCGTGCACGCCCGCGGCGCCGGCGCGTACGGCACGTTCACGCTGACCCGTGACGTATCGCGGTGGACGCGCGCCACGTTCCTCTCGGAGGTCGGCAAGCGGACCGAGACCTTCGCGCGCTTCTCCACCGTGGCGGGCAACCTCGGTTCCGCCGACGCGGTGCGCGACCCCCGTGGCTTCGCGCTGAAGTTCTACACGGAGGAGGGGAACTACGACCTCGTCGGCAACAACACCCCGGTGTTCTTCATCAAGGACGCCATCAAGTTCCCCGACTTCATCCACACCCAGAAGCGCGACCCGTACACCGGCTCCCAGGAGGCGGACAACGTCTGGGACTTCTGGAGCCTCTCGCCCGAGTCGACGCACCAGGTGACCTGGCTCTTCGGCGACCGGGGCATCCCGGCCACGCTGCGCCACATGAACGGGTTCGGCTCGCACACCTACCAGTGGAACAACGAGGCCGGCGAGGTCTTCTGGGTCAAGTACCACTTCAAGACCGACCAGGGCATCAGGAACCTGACGCAGGCCGAGGCCAACAAGCTCGCCGGTGAGGACCCCGACTCCCACCAGCGCGACCTGCGTGAGGCCATCGAGCGCGGTGACTTCCCGTCGTGGACGGTGCAGGTCCAGATCATGCCGGCGGCCGACGCGGCCACGTACCGCTTCAACCCCTTCGACCTCACCAAGGTGTGGCCGCACGCGGACTACCCGCCGATCGAGATCGGGAAGCTGGAGCTCAACCGCAACCCGGAGAACGTCTTCGCGGAGACCGAGCAGTCCGTCTTCAGTCCCGCGCACTTCGTGCCGGGCATCGGTCCCTCGCCTGACAAGATGCTCCAGGGCAGGCTGTTCGCGTACGGCGACGCCCACCGCTACCGCGTCGGCGTCAACGCCGACCACCTGCCGGTGAACCGTCCGCGCGCCACCGAGGCGCGCACCAACAGCCGTGACGGGTCTCTCTACGACGGCCGCCACAAGGGCGCGAAGAACTACGAGCCGAACAGCTTCGGCGGCCCGTTCCAGACGGACCGGCCCCTGTGGCAGTCCGTCCCGGTCGCCGGCGCCACCGGTAACCACGAGGCACCGGTGCACGCGGAGGACGACGACTTCGTGCAGGCCGGGAACCTCTACCGGCTGTACTCCGAGGACGAGAAGGCCCGGCTGATAGACAACCTCGCCGGGTTCATCGCCAAGGTCACGCGCGAGGAGATCGCCGAGCGCGCGATCAACAACTTCCGTCAGGCGGACGGGGACTTCGGCAAGCGGCTGGAGGTCGCGGTCCACGCCCTGCGCGGCCGGTGAGGACGCTTGCCGTGGACGGCGGGCCGGATTCCCTTCGGGGGTCCGGCCCGCCGTGGTTCGGTGCGGGTCCGGGGTGTCAGAGCGCCAGCTCCACCGGGCGGCGCCTGGCCGGTGCCCAGCAGCGGATGATGTCGCGCACCGAGACGACTCCGACCGGACCGTCGCCGTCCAGCACGATCAGATGCCGGAAACCGCCGTGGGTCATGGCCTCCGCGGCCTCTTCGAGGGTCCAGCCCGGAGCGGCGAAGACCACGTCGGTGGTGGTGTGGGTGGCCGCGGTCTCCCGGTCGGGGTCCTGCCCCGAGCCGATCGCGTCGAGGATGTCGCGCTCGGTGAGGATGCCGAGCCCGCAGGTGTCCGGGTCGTGGACGACGGCCGCTCCGACGCGGCGGGCCGACATCAGCCGGGCCGCCTGGCGGAGGGTGTGGGCCGGGCCGATGGTCAGGACCACCGTGCTCATGGCGTCGCGGACGAGCATGAAGAGAGCCACCTCCTGGGTGCGCCGACTCGTGAGCTGACTCCGTGATCCGACCGTGTGAGTCGGTTCACAAGTTCACAAGTGGGGGCTCCCAGAGTTGCACCCCTGGACGGCGTCGACAAGGGGCGGGAGGGAAGAGCGCCGGGGCGTGCGAGAGCGCGGCGCGCGGGCCCCGCACGCCCCGGCAGGACCGCAGGACGGGGCCTGTCCGTCGTCAGTAGCGCTGGAACTGACTAGAAGCCTTGCCTACCTGCGGCTACTGCCTGAGGGGGCCTTCTGGCCTGCGATCCAGTGGTCAGCGTTGGTGAACGTTGGCGCTTGTGGGTCACCCTCGGACGGCCCACAGACGGCCCGCGACGGCCACACTGAGCCCTCTAGCGCTAGGACCTCAACCCCCTAGCGCTAGAGGGGGCGCTGGTGCCCAAGCGCTAGGTGCTAGACGTGCACTTCCGCTGGTCCCCGAATTGGTCGGTCGAGCGCAAGGCGGGCCTGCCGCTTAGCCACGTAAGCGGGCGACGAGGTCCGCCCCTCCGGGTAGAAAGAACTATGGCCGCCCGACGATCATTGCGGCCCTCCACGGATGCGTCGCAGGCTGATCGCTAGGTGGGCCACCTGGTCATCCATCTGCCGCTGGCGTGAATCCCTTTCGAGTCGCATCAGCGGGCCCCCGGAAGGAATATTCTCCCAGCGATGCATCTTTGTGTAGAAGGGTTCGATTGAAAAGAGCCTCTGTTCCTTTATCTAGGTCTTTCTCCTCAATCAGGATATCGTTTACGATTTTCCGAAAGGTTGACCCAATCACAGGTGAAACCTTTTCTGAACTTCCGATCAATTCCTTCAGTAAGATGAAGGTCAGCGCGTCAAGTGCATGTCCCCTGGCCATATGCAAGCTGTCGTCTGGATCAATTTTCTCATGCTGAATTTTCTGCAGAATTTCACGTGCGCCATCCCATCGGATATTAGCATGGGCATGGGAGAATTCTCCGAGTGCCTTATTAAGGGCCGAGAGGCGTCGCCACCCTGCCGCAATCAGCCAATCTTTCGGCGTGCTGGAAGGCGACCGCTCCAGCTTCTCAGCCTTTTCTGGCTTTTCCGTCCAGACTCTCAAGCGTCCACATTGCTCTAGAAGGACGCGCAAGGCGGCTAGAGCTCGGTCGTCGTCTTCAAGCCACAGCCAATAGGCGGATCGCATGGCGGAGGAGCACGCCGCTGCAGCGTCGGCGGCAGGGCTTCGCTTAAGCCAGACGGACATCAGGCCAGCCATTTCTGCAGCAATAAGATAGCGGAAGTTTCGAGTTTCTAGATGCTCGAAATCGAGTTTCCCCATACGTCTTTTTTCCAGGTCGAACGCCTTCAGTGCCCATGTCGCTGCTCTAGCGCGCCGCTCGTAGAAGTGAAGGAGTGCGAACTCGTCGTCCCGGTAAAGCCTCCCGGCTGGCTTCTTGCCCTGCATGACACTCTCGTGGGCTCTCGCTGCGTCTTTGAGGCCACCTACGATCCCTGGAGTCAGGCCAGTATTGGGCAGAAGCGGGATGAGGGACGGAAATGTGGGCGGCTTATGGCCTCCGCGACCTCTCTCGATTGAGCCGAGAAAGATTCTTCGAGGTAGATCCGATTTTCCCTCTTCCTCGGCCAGTGTGGCCAGGCATAGGCGAATCTGCCGAAGGTTGAGAGTCATGACATCTGCAAGCCCTGTTGATGCTTCTCCGAGTGCTGCCGGAGGAACCCCATCGAGTAGCTGTCCAGATTCCCAATGCACAACATCAACCCATGGCCCGCGGCTGTGAAGTAGATCTGACATAGAGTTCATCAACGCGGATGGATATACCTCATAGTCACCCCCTATCAGGACCGAGGGGCCAGGGGGAGATTCTTGTGCTGAATCAAGGTGTGGACTGTCCACGTCCTCCGCAGCTTCGGGGCTTGCATTTATTTCTTGAGGTGCAAAAGGATAATTCTTGTGGCACTTTGCCCACGCGCGCGCCGCGTAATCTGCGACAGATTCTCCCCTCCTGTGACTAATTCCGGTATTGTATGCCGCATTCTCAGTCCACCTCTCAAATTGGGACCGCAAAATGGTCGTAGCCCCGATGAACTGACCGCTGAAAAGTAGACGAGCGGCTGAATAAGCACTGTCGGCTCCCCAGCTCAAATGGTCTACCCAACCCCCGCCATACGAAGATGGTGATCTGTCTCGTGTGGCGCCTAGCTCTCGAAGGGCGAAATCTGTGAAGCCGATGGAGAGCAGGGCGGACATCACGGGCTCGATGGCTGGCGGCGGTAGCTTCGCCATGTTCTCCATTCGTGCATTGTGGCGAGCTATCATGCCCTCAATTACATATCCGCTGCCCCGGGCGGCAAGTTCTTCATACTGTGCCAAACTTGAATCGTATCGACTTGCACGCCGTTGGGCTCGATTAGCTTTCCGATAAGCTCTCCTCGATTCTTCTTCTGGTGAACTGGGTGGTTTGCGCAGTTCTTTTCTGCGGCGGCTGGCTTGACCCATGGCTCCTCCTGAAGGTGATCAGATTTTGCCGCAAAGCAGCCTCGCGAGCCACTGGTTTTGTAAAAGCCTCAAATCTAGGAGGCTTACAAGGCTGCCGGCAGTGCCAGCTGATCACTGCTACCGGTACGCGGGGCTACATCTGCGCGGCGGAAGGGAAGCCGGGCCCAGGCTCTCGGATGCAAACCCCCTCCAGAGGGCGCCGGCTGCGGCTAGTGCACCTTCACGTGGTGGCGTGGCCCGGCTTGTCTTGTCGCTTGTCTTGTCGCTTGTCGTGGTGCAGGTCAGACGGGGTCTGGCGACCGCTGGACAGGGACGGTTGGTTGCGGGCGGCAAGACAAGCGACAAGCCACAGGGGCGAGGGGCGAGGGGCGAGGGGCGTTGGGTGGGGCGGCCTATCTTTGCGTCGGTGGGTTTGGTGATGCTGTGTCGGCTGGTGGGGGTTTGAGGCTTGGTGTGGTCGGTGGGGTGAGAGGGTCACTCTCGGTTGCAGTGGCGTCGGGGTCTGTGGGACTCCCACAAGCGTTCACAGGAGGCGCTGTGAGGTGCCCAGTTGGGGGTTCAGGGGCGGTTTCGGGGGCTGCTTCTGTGGGACCCCCACACCCACCACATGCAGGTCAGAGACCACCACAGCCTTGTGGGGGTCCCACACGGCTGTGGTGGTCTGTGGTGGGGTGTCTGTGGGGGCCCCACCACAGACACTTCGGGCACGGGCTGTGATCTCCCGGGAATGGAGGGCGGTCCTGATGGGGATTTTGCGAGCGGCAAGCCGCACAACCCTTTGGCAGCTCGCTCCGCGAGCGCGCGCACCCCGTCGGCCGACGCGAGCGGCGTGGCGCGGTGCGGGCTATGGGGACGTTGCGTGGTCGCAGTGGTTAGTGGCTACTGGTTACTGGCAACCCGAAAACAGCCTGCTGGAAGGCTCTGGTGGCCGGTAGAGGGGTGCTCTACTGGCTAGTGGAAAGTTGCCGGTGACCAGTAGCCAGTAACGCTCGGTGAGAGGTCGGCTCGCCCGGGGGCCGCCGTACCTTGTTCCGTGACCCACACCGCGGCCCCACACGGGCTTGCGCGTGTGACCCACACGGCGTGTGTGCGTCACACGGGTGTGTGTGGGTCGCTGACCTGCGCGTGTGGGGTGTGTGACTCACACGCGGCCACCGTTGGAAAGGCCCCCGGGAGCCCCCCTGGAAGGCGTGTTGGGCCTGTGCGGGGTGCTGACCCACACAGACCCACACGGGTCACACAGTGACGGGACCAAGAGACCACCCCCCGGCGCCGGGGGGTGGTCTCTTCGTTCTCGACGTGCGGCCGGTCCATCTCTTTGAAGAGCCTTCCAAGAGCCACGCAGGAGGGAGGGTGCCGGGAGCTCCCGAACCCCCTCCCTGCGTGGCGTCCTTGGAAGGCTCTTCAGCGGTCGGTGCGCGCTGGGGAGGCAGGGGAGGCACCCCTCCGGGACCCCTCCAGGAGAGGCTATTAGTGGGGGAGCCTGCCTCCCCTCCCCATCGCGGTCGGCAACGGGAAGAGAGCGGTTCCGGTTCCCTCTCCCTTTAACCCATCCTAGAGATTTGGTGTAAGACAGCGTCCGCAGCGTCCGCAAGGGGTTCGGAAGGGTGTCTGACCTGCGGGAATGGTGCGGACGCTAAACAATTTATTTAGCGTCCGCTAGCGTCCGCAGCGTCCGCAACCCTCGCTCCTCTTAAGAGCATCACCGCAGGTCAAGACGGCTCTTAAGGTGGAGAGGTGCGGACGCTGCGGACGCTATCCTCTCCTCCGGCGCGTGTTTCTCTCCGGCCGTGAGCATTCCGCTTCCCGCTCACAAGCAAGAGGAGCACCCCCGGCGGCGCGGCGGGGTGCTCCTCTTGCTTGTTCGATGGCTCCCACTTGTAGCACCACAAAAGCTCCCCTCTTTTTCTTAAGTAGGAGAGGTCTGCGTCACCGCGTCACCCCGGTGGCGAGAAAGGGGCTTTGACCTGCGGGAAAGCGGGGTGACGCAGAGCTAGAATCCTGCGTCACCTGCGTCACCCCATGACGCGGCCCTGCGTCATGGGGTGACGCACCCCCGGACGCCTGCGTCACCATAAAACCGCAGGTCAGGGGGTTCGGGTGACGTTGATGACGCGGTGACGCAGAACTCCGGCCCTCAGACAGGTCACGCACCGCCGGGCCTGCATCGCGTCACGCTGCCCGAGTTGGCCGGCGGGGTGCGCGCGCTCGCGGAGCGAGCTGCCCAGGGTCGTGCGGCTTGCCGCTCGCTCTATCCCTTTCCGGAACCGCAGGACGGACGAAAACCCCTGCTAGACCTAGCAGGGGTCCTTGCTAGGTCTAGCAGGGGCGCTAGCACCCGAAAGTGGCTCTGAGCTGCGAACTAGCGCCTAGCACCCAGGTTTGAGCCCTGCTGTTTCGAGCGCTTGCAGCACGGAATCCGGGTCACCGCCATAGACGATGTGGGGTTCATCAGCTTGAGGCGGAATGAACCTCGTCCGATATCTGGCTAGGTCGCTTTCCGAGAAGAAAATCGAGTTTGCATCGGCCTTGTGTCGAGCGTTTCGCTCGCTGACTCGCGTCCAAAGTTCTTCGTGGCTCGCTTCCAGGTAGACGAGTACTGACCGGCCTCCGGCGTTCGTGACCACCGCACTCCAGCGCGTGCGATCCTCTGGAGTCCAGAACCCGTGATCGACCACGACGTTGTGTCCCGCCCGAAGATGCTCACCGAGGTCCACGGCGATCTCTTCCAGAACCGGGCGTTCCAGCTTTGGGAAGATGCCTCGTGGGAAGTCGACTCCGTACACACCGTGGCGACGGAACATCTCTTCGTCCGGGCACAGCCGGACAAATCCACGGGCCGTAAGAGCACGCGCGAGCGTCGTCTTACCCGACCCGGGAAGCCCCGCCATCAGGACGCAAAACGGCCCTGAAGCCGAAGCTGCGGTCACTGCGCTACCTCCGACTCCGTGAGCCACGTCCGGCCCGGGCTACCGAGGTCCACGCCATACTCCACGACCTGGCCCGCGCTATCGATGAACTTTGCGGTCATGACGACCACTGGCTCCATTGGAGGGTTCGACGGGTCAAGCTCCAAAAGCTCTGCGTCTGCGGGCCTCAGCAAGCGTGCCGAGGCGCTGTCAATCCGGCGGGTGATCGGCCGCCCGGTGGCCTGGGCGATGAGCTGCAACGACGTGCCACCCGTGAGGCGGGCGTTCTCGGCGAGTTGGGGCACCAGCTCGGCGTATGCAGCGGGAATCCATGAGGTCGAATGCGCGACGATGCCGCGACGATCGCGATACACCCTGCGGCGGCGGATAACGTCTGAGTCCGGCGTGATGTCCAAGGCTGCTGCCACATCGGCCGGCGCTGAGACCACCGACGCCTCATGTGAGTCGGACCGCTCACCCGCTCCCCAGCTTGATCCGCTGCGGTGGCCACGGTCCTGCCGCTGAGAGCCTGAGGACATCGGCGTGGGGCGGTCGATCACCTCGGTACCAATGCCGTGGATGCCTCGCACGAGCCCTTCGCCGCGAAGCTGCCGCAACGCCTTCTCGGCGGTGGCCGTACTGACTTTCCACTCCTGTGCCAGGGCCTTGATGCTGGGCAGAAGTGCGCCCGGTCGCAGTTGCCCTGACGTGATCAGCTCCGTGTAGTGAGCGGCGATCCGTGCGTACGGTGCCCGATGGCCGACCTGCTCCGGCATTTGTCAGCTCCTTCTCTCCGTTGATGCGTTCCCTAGCGTACCCCTTGACACCCTAGGGTGCCCTAGGGAACCCTAGGGATGTGCCCGCTGGTCGATCCGATCGGAGAGGCGCAGCAGCGCTATGCACTTGGTGCTGGTCGAAAGAAAGCCCTGGCCAAAGGCCAGGGCTCTCACAGGGGGCGGCTCCCTACCGCCAAGCAGAACGCCGCTCCCCTAACCCGCGAAGGGGTACATCCATCATGCCTGGAACTGTCGCGAAGCGTAGGAGTCGGAGCTCTGGAACTGCCACGGGCAGTGGCCCGGGGGGTCGACGCTTAGAGAGTGGCGAGATCGTCCCGCTGACGGCCGAGCAGTCCGATCGGCTTGCCGTGCTGTTCGATGCCTACGGGGACCGCTTGGTGCGGTTCGCCTACTCCCGGCTGTGCGGTACCCGGATGGGAAACGGCGAGGCGTGGGCGCTGGCTGAGGATGTCGTTCAGTCCATGTGGGTGCGGGTGGCCCGCAGTGGAGCGTCCGACGTGCTGGGTCACCCGGAATGGTCCGAGACGGAGACCCGCAAGGTCCTGTTCGTCCGGGTGAAGCGTGAGATTGCAGAGCACTTCGCGCTGATGCGGTCCTCCGAGACGGTGGTGGACTGGACGGAGCCCGCCACGTGCAACGCGCTGTGCCCGCTGCTGCCCAACCAGTGCGCCTGGGTCGACCTGCCCGACTACCTGGCCAGGATGGTGGCCGCGCTTCCGGAGCGAGAGCGGGAAGCGCTGCTGCTGAAGCTGGACGGCACGCCCCACAAGGTGATGGGCGAGCGTCTGGGGTGCAGCGAGTCCACCGCTGACCGGCTCGCGAAGACGGCGATCCTGCTCCTGCAGATCGACAACCCTGAGCTGTCCTGCGACCTGGTGGCCATGGAGTCGCTGCCGGAATGGGAGCAGCGCGCGCTGGCGGCACGGAGCGCGGCGCAGCGGGAAGTTCTCCTGCGGCTGGACGACGTGGCCCGGGGTGCGCTTCTGCTCAACGGAGACGTGCCCACGCGGGAGATCGCCAAGAGGCTGGGGGTCAGCCGGGAGCGAGTGATGGGGGCAACCGTGTGCGCCCCTGTGCTGCGCGCTCTGGGTGCCGAGGACATGGAGCACGCGGCATGAGGAACGGCCACCCGCTCAACTCTGCGCGTCGACGTCAGCGCAAGGAACAACTCGCCCGCCGCGACGGTCAGCGGTGCGCCTACTGCGCGCTGCCGTTCGTCTCGCTGCGGGAGGCGACCCTCGATCACGTCGTGCCGGTGTCCGTGCTGCGGACGTGGTCGGCAGGTGCGCTGGTGCTCGCCTGCCGACCGTGCAACCAGGCCAAAGCGGACCGGCTTCCGCTGTCGCTGGCGCTGCTGATCGTCTGGACGTACGGCCCCGACCTGCGTGACGAGCCGCGTCACACCCCCCGTCACACCGACCCGACCGACGACACGTTCACGGCCAACCGGTCGGTGTTCACCGACGCCGACGAGTCGAGTCGACCGGGCCCGGCACGGCTCGGTCCGGGGGAGGTGAACTGGCTGCTGCTGGCCCGACTCGTTCACGCTGGCACGGCTGGTGAACGGTCGACCCCTGACCAGACGAAACACCGCCAACAGGATCGTCGTGCGGTGCGGGTCGGTCGACTCGCGCACCCCCGGCGGACCGCCCGACTGAACACGTGTGAACAGCCGACAGATCGAGGGGTGAGCGCATGAACACCGACATCCAGCACGTGAACGGTCACCCCCGACCGATCGACCCCGCCAACCCGACCGGGCCGCCGCCCGTGAACACCGATCGGCCCGGCGTGAACACCGGCCGCCCGACCGTGAACACCCCCCGGTCGGGCGGGAAGTCGGGTGATGAGTCAGGCAAGAAGCCGTCAGCCGCCACCCGGCTCGTGGGACTGGCGCGGGAGCGGTACACCTTCGTCATGTCGACCGACGCCCGCCCCTACGCGGTCGCCATCGACGGCCCGAACCTCGCCCTCCCCCTGCGGGGCAAGACCGGAGTTCGGCAGCGTCTCGCCCGCCTGTACGCGGACACGTTCGACGGGGATGTTGCCTCGCAATCGGCCCTGGCGGACGCCATGACGGTCCTGGAGGGGATCGCGGAGGACAACGACCCCGTGCCCGTGCATCTGCGGGTCGGCTCCACCTCGGACGGGCGGATCGTGGTCGACCTCGGCACCGCTGACGGCCGCGCGGTCGTGGTGTCCGCCGGCCGCTGGGAGGTCGTGGACCGGGCCCCGGTTCTCTTCCGCCGCTCCGGCGCCATGGCGCCCATGCCCGTGCCCGTCCGCACCCCGGACGGCCTGGCCCGGTTCCACTCCATGCTGAACATGGACGAGAGCGCGTTCCGGCAGATGGCGGCGTGGATGGCGGCGGCCTGGCTGCCCGACATCCCCCACCCGATCCTGACGTGCAAGGGCGAGCAGGGCACTGGCAAGTCCATGACGGCTCAGATGGCCATCAATCTCATCGACCCTTCCCCGGCTGCCAGGCGCAGTCAGCCGCGCGACGAGAAAGCATGGTCCCGGCAGGCGTTCACCTCGTGGGCATTGTGCCTGGACAACATCAGCACGATCCCCCGGTGGCTGTCAGACACCCTATGCAAGGCCGTCACCGGTGACGGGGTCGTGGACCGGGCCCTGTTCACCGATGACGACGTGGTGGTGCTCTCCTTCCGCAGGGTGCTGGCCATGACGACCATCGACGCGGGAGCTCTCGCGGGAGACCTGGCGGAGCGGGTCCTGATGGTGGAACTGCAACTCATCGACGGCAACCGGCGCCGCTCAGAGGAAGAACTCGACGCCGCGTTCGCGGAAGCCCGCCCCGCGGTTCTCGGTGGCCTGCTGGACCTGCTGGCCGGAGTGCTGGAAGTGCTGCCGTCGATCCGGCTGGACTCCATGCCGCGCATGGCGGACTTCGCCCGCGTCCTGGCCGCCGTCGACCAAGTCACCGGCTGGCAGACCCTCCCGGACTACCTGGCCGCGTCCTCGAACGTCGCCAGCGACGCGTTGGAAGGCGACACCTTCGGCACCGCTCTCGCCGCGCTGGTGACACGGGCCGGGACGTGGACGGGGACCGCCGCGCAACTCCTCGAACAGCTCCAACCCGCCAGCGGGGTACGGCCTCCTGACTGGCCCAAGGACCCGACCCGGGCGTCAGGGAGGGTCAAGCGGCTGGCCCCGCTCCTGCGGTCCATCGGGATCACCGTAGACGACACGCAGCGTAGTAAAGACCCCGATCGCCGTCGCCTGCTGATCCTCACCCGGACCCAGCCGGAGGACACGTCAGCGTCCGCACTCTCCGAGCCCGACCAAGCCTCTCTCTGGCCGGAGGAACCCCCGCCGGACCCGGACAACTTCCCGCCTGACCTGCACTGACACGACCGGAACCTTCCGGGCCGGGCCGCCGCACAGCGGCCCGGACGTGTCACCCGCTGCGGACGCTGAAGCCGTCCAGCGTCCGCAGCGTCCGCAGCAGCGTCCGCCCATCGCACCCCAACTGACCTGCACAAACCGGAGAGTGCGGACGCTGGGGCGCTCTGGACGCTGGCTTACACCAACTCTCTAGTACGGCACCCCGGTACACCCTCCGCGCACCGCACCCCGGACACGAGGAGTCACCACCGCCATGCCCACCGACCCCCGCGCGATCCTCCGCGCAGGACTCCCGGACCGATACCTCACCCCCGAAGACCTCGCCGCGATGCTCGCCGTCCCGATCGAGACCGTCTACCACTGGCGCAAGCAGCGCATCGGCCCGCCAGGCTTCCGCGTCGGCCGGCACGTCCGCTACGACCCCGCCGCCGTCCGCGCCTGGGTCGACCAGCAGACAGCCCGCGACACCGCCTGACCCGCCGGGGTAAAGCCCACCCCCTCTACCCGGGAGCTCCCGGCGACCCGCCTACCGAGGCGCCGCCGGGGCTCCGCCCACCTCTCGTCGGTAGAGGGGGCCCCTTTACCCCGTAGCGGGGCAGGTAAGGGCCTCCCACCTGCGAGGTAAGGCCGGTAAAGGGGCCGGGACAGCCACCCGTACAGGCCGGTTTCACCAGGGAGGCAGAGCCGTCCCGCTCAGGGAGGCAGGGAAAACTCCCTCACCGCCTCCCTGACCCGCCTCCCTCTGCCTGATCAGCGCAAACAGCCGTCAGGGAGGCAGGGAGGCGCCACCCCGCACACCCAGAAAGCCCCCTCAGAACAGCACACCGGGGCGGCACCCGCCGCCTCCCTGCCCCGTACTCACCGAAGGGACTCAGCCCACATGGCTGGCCACATCCAAGACCGCTGGTTCAAGACCGAGACCACCCCCGGCGGCAAGACCGTCCGCACCAAAACCGACCGCCACGGCACCGGGATGCGCTACCGCGCCCGCTACGTCAGCCCGGACGGGACGGAGAAGTCGAAGTCCTTCCCGGACGGCCAGAAGCGCCGTGCTGAGGCGTGGCTGTCTCAGGTCGAGGCGGACATGACGCGCGGCCACTACATCGACCCGCGCGCCGGGCGCCTCACGGTTCGGCAGCATGCTGATCGCTGGCTGGCGTCCCTGACTCAAGACCCCGGGACGTTCGTCGGCACCAAGCAGCGGATCCGCCTGCACGTGGTGCCGTATCTGGGTAGCCGATCGCTGGACTCGCTCAGGCCCATCCACATCCGGGAATGGTTGAGGAAGCTCGAAGACGCGGGAGTTGCCCTGTCGTACCAGCGGGTCATCTTCGCCAACCTCAACGCGATGCTGGGGGCGGCCGTGGACGACCGCCTGATCCCTGAGAACCCGTGCCGCTCGTCCTCGGTCAAGACACCCAAGCCCGAACCGCGACGGATCACGCCGTGGTCCCGGGAGCGTGTATTGGCGGTGCGCTCGGAGCTGCCCGCCAGGTACCGGGCGGTCGTGGACTTGGCCGGCGGGTGCGGCATGAGGCAAGGCGAAGTGCTCGGCCTCTCTGTGGATGACGTGGACGTACCCGAAGGCGTGGTTCACATCGTCCGGCAGGTCAAGCTCATCAACGGACGGCAGGTGTTCGCCCTCCCCAAGGGAGGCAAGGCGCGCACGGTCCCGTTGCCCGAAGTTGTCGCTCGTGCACTTGAGGCGCACCTCGCGGAGTTCGCGCCCAAGCCCGTGACGTTGCCGTGGCGGTCGGTCGATGGCCCGCCCACAACGGCCAACCTGTACTTCCGCAACGCTGAGGGGCGCGCCGTGATCCGCACCACCTTCAACACCAAGGCATGGCAACCCGCTCTGGACGCTTCCGACGTGCCGCGCGGCCGAGAGAACGGGATGCACGCGCTACGGCACTTCTACGCGTCCGTCTTGCTGGACGCAGGGGAGAGCATCAAGGCTCTGTCCGAGTACCTCGGGCACCATGATCCGGGGTTCACCCTGCGGACGTACACCCACCTCATGCCGAGCAGCGAGAAGCGTACGCGTGAGGCGGTGAACCTGGCCTTCGGGGACGGCCCGAAGCCCGATCACGGCCCCACGACGGCCCAGAGTGACTGATGAAGGGGGGAAAGTGCAGGTCAGGTGGGTAGCCCTGTCAGTAGCGCTGGTTGAGATAGCCCAGCAGTTCGTCGTGGAGCAGTCCGTTGGAGGCCGCCGCGTCGGAGCCGCCGGGGCCGGGGACACCGTCGAGGCTGGTGAAGCTCCCGCCCGCCTCCTGGACGATGATCGCGTTCGCGGCCATGTCCCACAGGGACAGCTCGGGCTCCGCGCAGATGTCGACCGAACCGTCGGCGACCATCATGTACGGCCAGAAGTCCCCGTAACCCCGCGTGCGCCAGCAGGCCCGGCTGAGGTCCAGGAAGCCGTCGAGCCGCCCCTGCTCCTCCCAGCCGGTCAGTGAGGAGTACGCGAACGAGGAGTCGGCGATCCGCTCCACCTTCGACACGTGGAGCCGGGTCGCTGAGGTCAGGCTGCGGCCGGAGAACGCGCCGGCGCCCTTCGCCGCCCACCACCTGCGGCTGAGCGCGGGGGCCGACACCACGCCGACGACGGGCTGGAAGCCGTTCTCGCCGGCCTCCATCAGTGCGATCAGCGTCGCCCACACCGGTACGCCGCGTACGTAGTTCTTGGTGCCGTCGATCGGGTCGATGACCCAGCGCCGCGGGCCCGTGCCCTCGACGCCGAACTCCTCGCCGAGGATCGCGTCGCGTGGGCGGGCCCGGTGCAGATGGCCGCGGATCAGTTCCTCGGCGTGCTTGTCGGCCTCGCTCACCGGAGTCATGTCCGGCTTCGTCTCCACCTTCAGGTCGAGAGCCTTGAACCGGTCCATCGTCGCCGCGTCGGCGGCGTCCGCCAGTACGTGGGCGAGACGCAGATCATCGTGGTAATCGGGCATGCCGTCACAGTATCCACAGCCGTCGGCAAGGGGCCACACGCCCTGGTGACCCGCGTGGGACCCGGGTGGCTCAGTGCGAGGAGCCGGAGAGCTGGAGGCCGATCACCCCGATGATCACGAACGAGATGGAGACCAGTTTGAGCGTGGACACCACGTCGTCGAGGAAGACCATCCCGTAGATCGCCGTACCGGCCGCGCCGATCCCGGTCCACACCGCGTACGCCGGGCCCACGTCCAGCCGCTTCAGCGCGAGCGTCAGCAGCCCGAAGCTGCCGAGCGCGAACACGCAGAACGCGATCGTGGGCCAGAGCCGGGTGAATCCGTGCGAGAGCTTCAGACACACCGCGAAGCCGGTCTCCAGGATTCCTGCGACCACGACCAGCAGCCACGCCATCGCCGGTTCCTCCCACGTAGTGACCGCTCCGCTCCGCTCGGGTGCGATTATGCCCTTGCCAGGCGTGGGAGCCGGCGAACGTGCGCGCGTCGCGCCGATCCGGTCAGTCGCCCTCGCGCCGCTCCCGGGTGGCGAGCAGCCGCCGCAGCGAGTCGAGCCGGGCGGGGTCGGCGTGACCCTCGGCCACCCAGGCTTCCAGCGCGCACTCCGGTTCCGCCGCGTCGTGGGTGCAGCCGCGCGGGCACTTCTCGGCGCCCGGCTGGAGGTCGGGGAAGGCCAGGATGACCCGGGACGGGTCGACGTGGTGCAGTCCGAAGGAGCGCACTCCCGGAGTGTCGACCACCCAGCCGCGCCCGTCCGGGAGCGGGAGCGCGAGCGCCGATGTGGTGGTGTGCCGGCCGCGTCCCGTGACGGCGTTGACCACCCCGGTCGTACGCCGCCTGTCCTTGGGTACCAGGGCGTTGACCAGAGTCGTCTTGCCCACCCCCGAGTGTCCGACGAAGGCGGTGATCCGGTCGTTCAGCTGTTCGCGCACCCGGTCGGCGGCGTCGCCGTTCCCCAGCTCCTCGCGGTTGGTCACGATGTACGGGACACCCAGCGGCGTGTACGCGGCCAGCAGCGCGTCCGGCGGGGCCAGGTCGGACTTGGTGAGCACCAGCAGCGGGGTGAGCCCGCCGTCGTAGGCCGCCACGAGACAGCGGTCGATCATGCGCGGGCGCGGTTCCGGATCGGCGAGGGCGGTGACGATCGCGAGCTGGTCCGCGTTGGCGACGACCACGCGCTCGTAGGGATCGTCGTCGTCGGCCGTGCGCCGCAGGACCGAGCGGCGTGAGCCGATACGGACGATACGGGCGAGGGTGTCCTTGTCGCCTGAGAGGTCCCCGACGATGGAGACGGTGTCGCCCACCACCGCCGCCTTGCGGCCCAGCTCCCTGGCCTTCATCGCCAGCACCGTACGACCGTCCACCAGGCAGGTGAGCCTGCCCCGGTCGACGGTCAGGACCATGCCGTCCTGGGCCTCCTCGTGCTTGGGCCGGGTGTGGGTACGCGGCCGGTTGCCCTTGGGGTTCGGGCGGAAGCGGATGTCGTCCTCGTCGGGGTTCTTGTCGTAGCGGCGCATGTCTCAGGCCCCGGCCGCCGCGGTGGACCCGAGCATCGCGGTCCACATCTCGGGGAAGTCCGGGAGCGTCTTGGCCGTGGTGCCCACGTTCTCGATCTCCACCCCCGGCACGGCGAGGCCGATGATCGAGCCGGCCGTGGCCATCCGGTGGTCGTCGTACGTGTGGAAGACGCCGCCGTGCAGCGGGCGCGGCCGGATGTGCAGGCCGTCCGCGGTCTCGGTGACATCGCCGCCGAGCTCGTTGATCTCCTTGGTGAGCGCCGCCAGCCGGTCCGTCTCGTGGAGCCGCAGGTGCGCCACCCCGCGCAGGGTGGAGGGGGAGTCGGCGAGGGCGGCGACGGCGGCGATGCCCGGAGTCAGCTCGCCGACCTCGCTCAGGTCCACGTCGAGGCCGTGGACGCGGCCGGAGCCGGTGAAGGTGAGCCCGCGTTCGGTCAGCTCGCAGCTGCCGCCCATCGCGGTGAAGATCTCGCGCAGGGCGTCACCCGGCTGGGTGGTCCGCAGCGGCCAGTCGGGGACGATGACCCGGCCGCCGGTGATCAGTGCGGCCGCCAGGAACGGCTGCGCGTTGGAGAGGTCGGGTTCGACGGTCAGGTCCCGGCCGAGCAGCGCCGAGGGGGAGACCCGCCACACGTTCGGCTCGCCGCCCGTCTCCGGCTCGTCCACCTGCGCTCCCACGGCCCGCAGCATGTCCACGGTCATCCGGATGTGCGGCATGGAGGGGAGCTTGGAGCCCGTGTGGCGTACCTCGACGCCCTGGTTGAAGCGGGGGGCCGACAGCAGCAGCGCCGAGACGAACTGGGACGAGGAGGACGCGTCGATCTCCACCGGGCCGCCGTCCAGCGCGCCGGCGCCGTGGACGGTCAGCGGCAGCGCGCCACGCGCCTCGTCGTCGATCCTGGCGCCCAGGGTGCGCAGTGCGTCGATCACGCCGTTCAGGGGGCGCTCGTAGGAGCGGGCGTCGCCGTCGAAGCGGACGGGGCCGTCGGCGAGGGTCGCGACGGGCGGGAGGAAGCGCATGACCGTTCCGGCGTTGCCGACGTCGACCGCGGCGGGTCCGTGCAGGCCGGCCGGGATGACCCGCCATGCCTCTCCGGAGCCGTCGGGGCCGATGCCCTCCTCGATGCCCACGCCCATCGTGCGCAGCGCCTGCGCCATCAGCAGGGTGTCGCGGGAGCGCAGCGGGCGGCGCAGCCAGCCGGGCTCGGAGGAGAGGGCGGCCAGGACGAGGGCCCGGTTGGTGACCGATTTCGATCCGGGCACGGTGACGGTCGCGTCGACGGCTCCGCTCGCGTGAGGGGCGGGCCAGAGGGCGGGGTGCACGGAACTTTCGGTCATGGCCCTTACTTTAGTGGCTCCCCGCAAACCCGGATCTTGATCAAACAGGCGGAAACCCGGGCGTAACGTAAGGGTGATAGAGGTCGTGCGGCACAGTCGGCGGTCACAGACCGAGCAGCCAGCGCCCGCCGCCGGTCAGCGAGCAGACGGACACCGCGTGGAAGAGGAAGAGCCAGAGCGCGGCCGGGGCGTCCGTCAGCCGTGCCAGCTGGTCCGCGTCGGAATCCGGCGCTCCGCCGTGCCGCCGTTTGGACTGCAGCTCGAACGCCGGACGGACGCCCCCCAGCAGCAGGAACCAGACGGCGGTGTACGCGAAGAGTGACTGCCAGGCGGGCGAGGCCAGCCAGGACACCAGCAGGAAGGTCGCCCCCGTGAGGATGACCGTCAGGGCCCCGTACACGTTGCGGATCATCACCAGCATGACCGCGAGCAGTGCCGTGGCCAGCCACAGCAGCAGGGTGATCCGGCCGTTGACCAGCAGCCACGCCCCGCCGAGGCCGAGGAGCGGCGGGGCGGTGTAGCCGGCGACGGCCGTGAGGATCATGCCGATGCCGGTCGGTCTGCCGCGGCTCACGGTCAGGCCGCTGGTGTCGGAGTGCAGCCGGATACCGGCGAGCTGCCGCCCGGTGAGCAGGGCGACCAGCCCGTGGCCGCCCTCGTGCGCGATGGTGATGGCGTTCCGCGAGAGCCGCCACAGGACGTTCGGTACGACGGCGACGAGCGCGACCGTGGCGGTCACGACGACCAGCCACTGCTCGGGCAGCGGCTGGGTGCCGAAGACGCGGTTCCACAGATCGCCCAGATCGGTGCTGTCCATAGGCCGGGCGGCTCCTTGCGTTCGTGACGGGAGGTCGTGGCAGTCTGGCACCTATGTGCGGAAGGTATGCGGCGAGCCGGCGGCCCGAGGATCTGACCGGGCTCTTCGGAATCGAGAAGTGGGAACCGGCCGAGGCCCTGGAGCCCGACTGGAACGTGGCGCCGACCAAGGAGGTCTACGCCGTACTGGAACGTCCTGTGAAGGACGCGGATGATCAACGTCCGGTTCGCCAGCTCCGTGCGCTGAGGTGGGGACTCGTGCCCTCCTGGGCGAAGTCGCCGGAGGGCGCCGCCCGCCTGATCAACGCCCGCGCCGAGACGGTGCACGAGAAGCCCTCCTTCCGCCGTCCCTTCACCTCGCGCCGGTGCATCCTGCCCGCCGACGGCTACTACGAGTGGGTCACGGGCGCCGAGGAGCGCCAACTGGAGGAGAAGGGCGCGCGGAAACGGCCCCGCAAGCAGCCCTACTTCGTGACGCCCGCCGACGGATCGGTCTTCGCGATGGCCGGACTGTACGAGTTCTGGCGCGACCGGACCCTGCCCGACGACCACCCCCGGGCGTGGTGGGCGACGTGTTCCGTGATCACGACCGAGGCGGAGACCTCCCCGCTCGCGGTCGCCCCGGCCGAGGGCCCCTCCGCGCTCGCCGACATCCACCCCCGGATGCCGCTGATGCTCACGCCTGACCGCTGGGACGCCTGGCTCGATCCCTCACGCACCGAGGCCGAGGAGCTGAAGGCGCTGCTCACCCCACCGCCGGGCGGCCTGATGCGGGCCTATCCGGTGGCCACCGAGGTCAGCAACGTCCGCAACAACGGGCCGCATCTGCTGGCGGAACTGGCGGCCCCGGAGGTGGCGACGCTGTTCTGAGCGCCCGGCTTGATTGGATGGCCCCTGTGAGTAGCGCGGAGAGAGTGCACACGGTCGACACGGACGCCGGGCCCGCCCGGATCACCTGGACGCTCCCGCCGGAGCCCCGCCTGGTGCTCGCACTGGGCCACGGCGCGGGAGGCGGCATCGAGGCCCGGGACCTGAAGGCCCTCGCCGCCGCGCTGCCCCGTGCCGGGGTGGGCGTCGCCCTGGTGGAGCAGCCCTGGCGGGTGGCCGGCAAGAAGCTCGCACCTGCCCCGAAGACTCTGGACACCGCATGGCGGGGGCTGTGGCCCGCGCTGACCGCACCGGGGCTGCCGGTCGTCGCCGGCGGGCGCAGCGCGGGCGCCAGGGTCGCCTGTCGTACGGCGTCCGGGCTCGGTGCCCGTGCCGTCCTCGCGCTCAGCTTCCCCCTGCACCCGCCGGGCAGGCCGGAGAAGTCGCGGGCGGACGAGCTGCTCGGCGCGGGCGTGCCCACCCTCGTCGTGCAGGGCGGCAACGACCCGTTCGGGCGGCCCGGGGAGTTCCCGCCCGGGGAGTACGAGCTCGCCGAGGTGGAGTACGGGGACCACGGCTTCGCCGTACCGAAGCGCTCGGGCCTGAGCGAGGCTCAGGTGATGTCCCTCGTCACCGGTGCGGCGGGCCGGTGGCTGGCCTCCCTGGTGTGAGCGGCGCCCCGGGAATGATGCGCCGGGGGCCGCTGTTGTTCGGGACGTCGGTACACCAACGTCGTTTGTGGAGAGGGAGTCCGTCGCATGGGTTCGACCATCTGCCCGCGCCGCTCGAACACCGCTGATCTGGAGTGGACGGTGCTGCATGCGGCCAAGACCGCTCCCGAGCGGGCACTGAGCGGATCGGACCGACAGCCCGCCTCGAAGCAAGGTCGACTATTCTCCGATTCGAGCGGGTCCGGTTTCGGCTCCGCCACATCGTTGGAGGAGGTGGGTCCGGTCACTGGGACCGACACAGGGACCGACGACGGCCGCGCGGAGGAGACGACCGCCGAGCGCAACGCGCGTTTCGAGCGGGACGCTCTCGGTTTCCTCGACCAGATGTACTCGGCCGCGCTGCGCATGACGCGCAACCCCGCCGATGCCGAGGACCTGGTCCAGGAGACGTACGCCAAGGCGTACGGCTCCTTCCACCAGTTCCGTGAGGGGACGAACCTCAAGGCGTGGATGTACCGCATCCTCACCAACACGTTCATCAACTCGTACCGCAAGAAGCAGCGCGAGCCCCAGCGCAGTGCGGCCGAGGAGATCGAGGACTGGCAGCTGGCGCGCGCCGAGTCGCACATGTCGACGGGTCTGCGCTCCGCCGAGTCCCAGGCTCTGGACCATCTGCCGGACTCGGACGTCAAGGCCGCGCTCCAGGCGATCCCCGAGGAGTTCCGTATCGCCGTCTACCTGGCGGACGTCGAGGGCTTTGCGTACAAGGAGATCGCGGACATCATGGGGACTCCCATCGGTACGGTGATGTCCCGGCTGCACCGTGGCAGGCGGCAACTGCGCGGCATGCTGGAGGACTACGCCCGTGAGCGCGGGCTCGTCCCCGCCGGTGCCGGTGAGTCGGACGATCGGAAAGGCTCGGCCTCATGAGCTGCGGAGAGCCGCACGAGACTGATTGCTCGGAGGTACTCGACCATCTCTACGAGTTCCTCGACCGTGAGATGCCCGAGGGCGACTGCACGAAGTTCGAGGTGCACTTCGAGGAGTGCACCCCGTGCCTGGAGAAGTACGGCCTGGAGCAGGCCGTGAAGAAGCTGGTGAAGCGCTGCTGCGGTCAGGACGACGTCCCGACCGATCTGCGCTCGAAGGTGATGGGCCGGATCGACCTGATCCGCTCGGGCCAGGCGGTCCCCGGACAGGACGTGTCGATGGACGCGGCGGGTACGACGGCCCCCGCGGCGGAGTAGCCGCGCACCACCGCCGTATCGGAGGGCACGCCGTCCACGGCGTGCCCTCCGGCGTGCCACCCGAACCTCTGGCGCATCACCCGAATGTGCTAATCGGACTCATCGAGGTCCGGCCGCCCCTCCGACTCGCTAGCCTGGCGCCTCCATCGACCATGCGGCGGGCGGGCGGTACGGGTGAGGAGCACGGCGGGAGCGGCACGCGTCTGCGTCGCGGTGGCGGTGGGGTGCGCGGTCCTGTGCTCCCTGCCCGCGTGGGCCCCCGGTGCGGACACCCCCTGGGGCACGCTCGGCCTGCTCGCCGTGGTCTACCTGGTCTGTGAACTTCCCGGCCGCTGCCCCTTCTTCGGCAGTTCCGTGCCGGTCGGCCCCGGCGCGTTCTTTCCGCTGCTGCTCGCCGCCGCTTTCCTGCTCCACCCGGCCGCCGCCGCCCTGGTCCCCGTAGCGGGCGCGCTCGCCGGCCGGGTTGAGCAGCCGCCCTTCGCGGCCCGCCGCCTCTGGCGGGCCGCACAGCTCTCGCTCACCGTGTGGGCGGCCTCGTGCGCATACGCGCTGCTCGGCGGGCCCGGGGCGCTCGGCGGTGAGCGGGGTGTGCCGGACTTCCCCTACCTCCTGCTGCCCGCCTGCGCCGCCGCGCTCGTCTTCTCCCTCGTCCTGACCGCGCTGGACGGCTGCATCCTGGTCGCGGCCGAGCGCCAGTCCGCCCGGCACGCCTGGCGCGGGCTGCTGTCCCGCTCGCTGGGGCCGCACGTGGTGCACGCGCTCGCGGGGCTGATGACGGCGGTCCTGTGGCGCAGCCCGTACGGGCCGGTCTCGGCGCTCTTCGTGCTGCTGCCGATGTACATCTCCTGCTGGGTCTTCGCCCAGTACCACCGTGAGCACGCGGCCCACCGGGCGACGATCAGGGCGCTCGTGCAGGCCGTCGACATCAAGGACAAGTACACCCGGGGGCACAGCGAGCGGGTCGGCAGGGCGTCCGTCCTGATCGCCCGCGAGCTCGGCATGGAGGAGAGCCGGCTGGAAGCCCTCCGGTTCGCGGGCATCCTGCACGACGTCGGCAAGCTGGGCGTCCCCACCAGGGTCCTGCGCAAGGACGGCCCGCTGACCCCGGAGGAGCGCCGGGTCATCGAGCTGCATCCGGAGTACGGGCACGAGATCGTCCGGGGCATCGGCTTCCTGGACGAGGCGCGGTCGGCGATCCTGCACCATCACGAACGGCTCGACGGCAGCGGGTACCCGTACGGCCTCCGTGGCCCGCAGATCCCCGAGTTCGCCCGGGTCGTCGCCGTCGCCGACGCCTTCGACGCGATGACCTCCACCCGCTCCTACCGGCGGGGACGGCCCGTCCCGGCCGCCCTGGCCGAGCTCGAACGGTGCGCGGGCAGCCAGTTCGACCCGCAGATGGTGGGGGCGCTGGTGCGGGGGCTGGCGCGGCACGGGTGGTCGGGCGCGACGACCGCCGTCACGGCGGACGAGGTGGCGGTGCCGGGGTCGAGGGACGGCGGCGCCGGCGGTGTCCGGCCGCCGTTTCCTGCCCCGCCGCCGGGCGGGCCCGACGCGGCTGACGGCGGCCCGGACGTGCCCGATGCGGTGCGCAGGTCGGCGGAGCGTCCCGGATGAGACGGGGGAGGGGCGGTGGGGCGTGCCCCGGGCCGTGACGGCCGTCCACGGGGCGGCGCTCGTCCTCACTCTCGCCGCGTTCGCGCACACCCTCTGGTACGGCATCGCCGACCCCGGCCACGCCCTCGCCTTCGGCGCCCTCGTGGCGACCGGCGAGCTGGCGCGCTGGGGCGCCCCACGGGGTGAGCGGGAGCCCGCGCCCCTCGGCGCCGCCGGAGCCCTCGCGTACGCCCTCCTGGGCCCCAGCGCCGGTGAGCCCACCACCCACGGGGTCTTCCAGGTGATCGCCGTCGTCGTCGCCGCGCAGCTCCTCGCCGCCGTGCCCCACGTGGCACGCGGCAACGGACCCGGCCCCGACCTGGCGGCCCGCCGCATGCTCAGCGTCGCCTTCGCCGCCGTGTGCTTCCAGCCGCTCCACAACTCCGGCCAGTCCGCCCGCTGGTTCGGCGAGGGCCCGTACTTCGCCCTCTTCCTGCTCCTGCTGCTGGCCCTCACCGCGCTGTGCGACGCGGTGCTCGCCGCCCTGCTGCTGCGGGCCCGCACCCGCTATCCCTACGGACCGCTGCTCCGCGACGAGCTGCGGGCCCTCCTCGGCATCGGCTCGGCGGTCTGCGCGACCGGGGCCGTCATGGCGATCGGGGTCGCGGTCGCGGGGCTTTGGGCGCTGCCCGTCCTGTGCGTCCCCCTGCTCCTCACCCAGGTGTCCTACCGCCGGTACGCCGCCGTCCGTACGACCTACCGGCAGACCATCGCCTCCCTGGCCCGTGCCACGGAGATCGCCGGCTACACCCCGCACGGGCACGCCCGCCGGGTCGCCGAGCTCTCCACCGCGGTGGGCCGGGAGCTGGGCCTGTCCGGGCGGGAGCTGACCGTCCTGGAGCACGCGGCGCTGATGCACGACATCGGTCAGCTCTCCCTGGTGGACCCGGTGGCCGGGGGCGCCACCGCCACCCTGCCGGCCGCCGAGCAGCGCCGGATCGCGCTGCTCGGCGGGGCCGTGGTCCGCCAGACGGGCGTGGACACCGCGGTGGCCGTCGTGGTGGAGCGGCAGGCCGACCCCTACCGGGAACAGCCGCTGTCCGCCAGGATCGTCCGGGCGGTGAACGCATACGACGACCTGTGCGGGGCAAGCGTCATCGGGCCGCTCGGCGCTCTGGAACAGCTCAGGCTGGGCACCGGTCACGACTACCAGCCCGAGGTCGTGGAAGCGCTGGCCGGAGTCCTGGCACGGAGCGGTCCGACCGCGCTGCGGCCCGGGTAACCCATGGGTAATGAGCGGGCGTCCGGCCGGGCATGGTTGGATGCGAAAGTAGAGCGGAAGACGAGGGTGTCCAGTCGGGACAGGCGGGAATCGTGAGGATCTTCGGGAAGGTACGGCATCGGCCCTCCGCCTCTTGGCGGCAGGCCACGGACCGCGCGTTCACGCTGATCGGCGACGGCCGGTACGAGGACGCGGGGGCGCTGCTGACGCGTGCGGTCGACCTGGAACCCTGGCTCTCCGAGTCCTGGTTCAACCTGGCGCTGCTGCACAAGTTCAGGCACGACTGGGAGCAGGCGCGGGCCGCGGGTCTGCGGGCCGTCGCGCTCCTGGACCGGGAGTCCGGGGCGCCGGACTGGTGGAACGTCGGCATCGCGGCCACCGCGCTCCAGGACTGGCCGCTGGCGCGCAGGGCCTGGCAGGCATACGGGCTCAAGGTCCCGGGCGACGGGCAGCACGGCGCGGCGGCCACCAGCGAGCCGCTCGGCATGGAGCTGGGCAGCGCCGCGGTACGGCTGTCGCCCGAGGGTGAGTCCGAGGTGGTCTGGGGCCGCAGGCTGGACCCGGCCCGGATGGAGGTGCTCTCGATCCCGCTGCCCTCCTCGGGGCGGCGCTGGGGCGAGGTCGTCCTGCACGACGGGGTGCCGCACGGTGAGCGGGTCACCGCCGCCGGGCCCTCGTACCCCGTCTTCGACGAGATCGAGCTGTGGGCGCCCTCCCCCGTACCCACCTGGGTGGTGCTCCTGGAGGCCGCGACCGAGGCGGACCGGGACGCGCTGGAGCAGCTCGCCTCCGACGCCGGGTTCGCCGCCGAGGACTGGTCCTCGTCCGTACGGCTGCTCTGCCGGACCTGCTCGGAGAGCAGGATGGAGAGCGACGAGGGTGACGGCGAGCACCTCGATCCGCACGACCACAGCGAGCCGGGCCATCCGGGTCCGCTGGGCCACCGCACGGCCGGCGACCTGTGGGTTCCGGAGCGTGAATGCGGCCTCGCGGCGCCCGCGGGCTGGTGCGCGGGCTGCTGGACGGCTGGGTCGCGGACAGCCCGGACAGCCGGGAGTGGCGGGATCTCGAAGAAGTCTGCTGAGTGGTGCCCGTAGGCTGTACGGGCACCGAATCCCGGTGCCGGTTATCCCGAGGTTCTCGGGTTCCAGGTTTGCAGGAAGGCGTACGGCGGACATGGCGCAGCAGGAGACGGACGAGCAGATCAGTGTCGACGACGAGGGATTCCTCATCGACACCGAGGACTGCGAGGCGCGTGAGGCGGCGTACCGCGAGCGCGGTACCTCGCGGCCGATCACGGTCGTGGGCAACCCGGTGCTGCACAAGGAGTGCAAGGACGTCACCGCGTTCGACGACGAGCTTGCCCGGCTGATCGACGACATGTTCGCCAGCCAGCGGACGGCGGAGGGCGTGGGCCTGGCCGCCAACCAGATCGGTGTGGACCTCAAGGTCTTCGTCTACGACTGCATGGACGACGACGGGGCCCGGCACGTCGGCGCGATCTGCAACCCGGTCCTGGAGGAGCTGCCGCCGGGGGAGCGGGTCCTGGACGACTCCAACGAGGGCTGCCTCTCCGTGCCGACGGCGTACGCCGCGCTGGCCCGCCCCGACTACGCGGTGGTGCGCGGGCAGGACGCCAGGGGCAACCCGGTCAGGGTGCGGGGCAACGGCTACTTCGCGCGCTGCCTCCAGCACGAGACGGACCACCTGTACGGCTACCTGTACATCGACCGGCTCTCCAAGCGGGACCGCAAGGACGCGCTGCGGCAGATGGCCGAGGGCACGCCGCGTTACGAGGTCGTCCCCAACGACTGACGGTCCGCGCCCGGGCGGGGCCCCGGCACCGGTGCGTCCGGTGGCAGGGCCCCGTACCCGTCCCCGGGCGTCACCCGCCTTTTCCCACGGCGTAGTTGACGCGCGTCGACTCGTCCGACAGTCTCAGCCCCAACACTTCACCGTGGTAGGGAGCTCCCCATGCTCAGACGGACCGCACACGCTCTGCTCGGCTTTGTCATGGCCATGACTTTTGCCATCGGCGGGGCCGTACTCACCGCAGGCCCCGCACAGGCCGACGGCTGCTTCACCTGGACCAGGACCCTCTCGCAGGGCGCCACAGGCAACGACGTCACCCAGCTCCAGATCCGGGTGGCCGGATACCCCGGATACAACTCCGTGCTCGCCGTCGACGGCTCGTACGGCCCGGCCACCACCGCGGCGGTCAAGCGCTTCCAGTCCGCCCACGGCCTCACAGCGGACGGCGTCGCGGGCGCCGCCACCCAGTCCAAGCTGTACGCGCTCCAGGACGACGACTGCACCCCGATCCACTTCACGTACGACGAGCTCAACAACTGCAACAGCACCTGGGCGGGCGGAGCGGTCTCCGCCGGTACGGCCAAGGCCAACGCCCTGAGCTCGATGTGGAAGCTGGAGGCGCTGCGGCACGCGCTCGGTGACGTCTCCATCCGCGTCACCAGCGGGTTCCGGTCCTACTCCTGCAACTCGGCGGTCGGGGGAGCCTCGAACAGCCGCCATCTGTACGGTGACGCGGTCGACCTCGGCTCGGGACCGCACTCGCTGTGCACCCTCGCCAAGCAGGCCCGCTACCACGGCTTCAACGGGATACTCGGCCCGGGTTACGCCGGTCACGGCGACCACGTCCACGTCAACCAGGGGCCCAGCCACTTCTGGTCGGCGTCGAGCTGCGGGATCTGACCCGCGCGTCCTCCGTCCGCACAGCCGCCCCGCCCGGGGAGAGTCCGGGCGGGGCGGCTTCGCGTCCCGGCGCCGCAGGCCACCTCGTGCATCGCGCCCGGGCCGCGGAAGGTCCGGCGGCAGGCGTGCGGGGTGGTGCCGGGCGCCCGTACGGACTGGTGGCGCGGTGCCGCCGCGGTGGAACCGCCGCCCGCCGATGGCGCCCCTCCATCGGCTGCTGGGCCAGGGGCTAGAAGTCGTCGTCGAACCCGACCGAGCCCTCCACCGCCACCTGGTACGCGGACGGCCGGCGCTCGAAGAAGTTCGTCAGCTCCTGGACACCCTGGAGCTCCATGAACGAGAACGGGTTCTCCGAGCCGTACAGCGGAGCGAAACCGAGGCGGGTGAGGCGCTGGTCGGCCACGCACTCCAGGTACTGGCGCATCGACTCGGTGTTCATCCCCGGCAGACCCTCGCCGCACAGGTCGCGGCCGAACTGGAGTTCCGCCTCGACGGCCTCCTTCAGCATGTCGGTGACCTGCTCCTGGAGGGCGTCGTCGAACAGGTCCGGCTCCTCCTCGCGGACCGTGTCCACGACCTCGAACGCGAAGTTCATGTGCATGGTCTCGTCCCGGAAGACCCAGTTGGTCCCGGTGGCGAGGCCGTGCAGGAGCCCACGGGAGCGGAACCAGTACACGTACGCGAACGCGCCGTAGAAGAACAGCCCCTCGATGCACGCGGCGAAGCAGATCAGGTTCAGCAGGAAGCGGCGCCGGTCGGCCCTGGTCTCCAGCCGGTCGAGCTTCTCGACCTCGTTGATCCACCGGAAGCAGAACTGCGCCTTCTCGCGGATCGAGGGGATCTCCTCGACCGCGTCGAACGCCGCCGCGCGGTCGTCCGGGTCGGGCAGATAGGTGTCGAGCAGCGTCAGATAGAACTGGACGTGCACGGCCTCCTCGAAGAGCTGCCGGGACAGGTACAGCCGGGCCTCGGGCGAGTTGATGTGCTTGTACAGCGTCAGCACGAGGTTGTTGGAGACGATCGAGTCCCCCGTCGCGAAGAACGCGACGAGCCGGCCGATCATGTGCTGCTCGCCGGGCGACAGCTTCGCGAGGTCGGCCACGTCGGAATGGAGGTCGACCTCCTCCACCGTCCAGGTGTTCTTGATCGCGTCGCGGTAGCGCTCGTAGAAGTCCGGGTAGCGCATGGGCCGCAGAGTCAGTTCGAACCCCGGGTCGAGCAGGTTCCTGGTCTCGGGGGAGCTCGTCACTGGCATGCCTCGCAGGACTCGGGGTTTTCGAGGGAACAGGCGAGCGCGTCCGCGTCGGGGGCGGCCGCCTGTACGGGAACGGGAGCGGGCGCGGCCGACGCCGCGCGGGCGATCCGGGTCGCCGGACGCGAGCGCAGGTAGTACGTCGTCTTGAGCCCCTGCTTCCAGGCGTACGCGTACATCGAGGAGAGCTTGCCGATCGTCGGCGTCTCCAGGAACAGGTTCAACGACTGGCTCTGGTCGAGGAACGGCGTACGGGCCGCCGCCATGTCGATCAGTGCGCGCTGCGGGATCTCCCACGCCGTGCGGTAGAGCGCCCGCACCTCCTCGGGAATCCAGGCGAAGCCCTGGACGGAACCGCTCGCCTCGCGCAGCGCCTCCCTGGTCCGCGCGTCCCACACACCGAGCGCCTTCAGTTCGTCGACCAGGTAGGCGTTGACCTGGAGGAACTCCCCGCTGAGCGTCTCGCGCTTGAAGAGGTTGGAGACCTGGGGCTCGATGCACTCGTAGACCCCGGCGATCGAGGCGATCGTCGCCGTCGGAGCGATGGCGAGGAGGAGGGAGTTGCGCATACCGGTCGTGGCGACCCGGGCGCGCAGGGCGTCCCAGCGCTCCGGCCAGTGCAGCTCGGTGGTGTAGTGGTCGGGGTGCAGCACGCCACGGGCGGTGCGGGTCTGCGACCAGGCGGGCAGCGGGCCGGAGCGCTCGGCGAGATCGCAGGACGCCTCGTACGTGGCGAGCATGATCCGCTCGGAGATCTTGGTGGACAGCGCCCGCGCCTCGGGGGAGTCGAACGGCAGCCGCAGCTGGAAGAAGACGTCCTGGAGGCCCATCGCGCCCAGTCCCACGGGACGCCAGCGCGCGTTGGAACGGCCGGCCTGCTCGGTCGGGTAGAAGTTGATGTCGACGACCCGGTCCAGGAAGGTCACGGCGGTACGGACCGTGGAGTCCAGCCGCTCCCAGTCGATGTCCCCGCCGGCCACGAACGCACCGAGGTTGACCGAACCGAGGTTGCAGACGGCCGTCTCGCCGTCGTCCGTCACTTCGAGGATCTCGGTGCACAGGTTGGACGAGTGGACCACCCGGCCCGGCTCGGCGGTCTGGTTGGCCGTGCGGTTGGAGGCGTCCTTGAACGTCATCCAGCCCTGACCGGTCTGCGCGAGCGTACGCATCATGCGGCCGTACAGGTCGCGCGCCGGCATCGTCCTGCGGGCCAGCCCGGCCGCCTCGGCGGCACGGTAGGCCGCGTCGAAGTCGTCGCCCCACAGGTCGGTCAGCTCGGGCACGTCGGCGGGCGAGAACAGCGACCAGCGGCCGTCCGCCTCGACGCGGCGCATGAACTCGTCCGGAATCCAGTGGGCCAGGTTGAGGTTGTGCGTACGCCGCTGGTCCTCGCCCGTGTTGTCGCGCAGTTCGAGGAACTCCTCGATGTCCGCGTGCCAGGTCTCCAGGTAGACGGCGGCGGCGCCCTTGCGGCGGCCGCCCTGGTTGACGGCGGCGACCGAGGCGTCCAGCGTCTTGAGGAACGGCACGATGCCGTTGGAGTGCCCGTTGGTGCCCCGGATCAGCGAACCGCGGGCGCGGATACGGGAGTACGAGAGGCCGATGCCACCCGCGTGCTTGGAGAGCCGGGCCACCTGGTGGTAGCGGTCGTAGATCGAGTCGAGCTCGTCCAGCGGCGAGTCCAGCAGATAGCAGGAGGACATCTGGGGGTGGCGCGTGCCCGAGTTGAAGAGCGTGGGGGAGGAGGGCAGGTAGTCGAGGCGGCTCATCAGGCCGTACAGCGCGGCGACCTCGTCCAGTGCGTCCGGGGAGCCGTCCTCCGCGAGACCGGAGGCGACGCGCAGCATGAAGTGCTGCGGGGTCTCGATCACCTGGCGGGTCAGCGGGTGGCGCAGCAGGTAGCGGCTGTAGAGGGTCCGCAGCCCGAAGTAGCCGAACCGGTCGTCGGCCCCGCCCACGAGCGCGGCCCCGACCAGGGCGTCGAGCCGGGAGGCGTGGACGCGGACGAACCGGGCCGTGCGGTCCGCGATCAGACCCTCGCGGTGCCCCACGGCGACCGAGGCGGAGAACGAGAGCGCGCCCTGCCCGGCCGCCTCGTCCGCGATGGTGCGGGTGAGGAGGCGGGCGGCGAGCCGGGAGTAGGAGGGGTCCTCGGAGATCAGGCCCGCGGCGGCCTCGGTGGCCAGTGAGCGCAGCCCGGCCTCGTCGGACCCGGCGTTGCGGCCGCGCAGCGCCGCGGCGGCGACGCGGCCGGGGTCGGTGTCGGGCAGATCCGCCGTCAGGTCGGTGAGGGTCCGCAGCAGGGCGGTCCCGGGGGCGTCCGTCGTGGCATGGGTGGTCCCGGCGTTCTCTTCTGCTGAAACCGGATCGGCTGGCGCGATGGTCACCGCGGCGCTCTCCCTCGCTCGGCTCCGGGCCGGCGGGGAACGGGGGCAGCCGGGCAGCGCGGGGCCGGGGGCGGCAGCACTGCGTACGGCGTCCACCGGCCCATCCGCGAGGCCCGGACGTCTCTGCGCCCGGTCCGGTCGAACCGGGCGCGCTGCCGACAGGTCTTCGGACTTCGGATGGGCGAAAGCACACCGATCACACCGTTGCGGGACAGTTCCGGATTCGCACCGGATTCCCCTGCGGCGACAGCGAGCACGAGCATACATGTGGGGGCTGCCCATCGAGGCAGCCCCCACATCTTGTGTCGCGTGGATGTCGTCCACCGCGCCGGTCGGCGTCCAGGACTCGGCCTCGCCGACGAGGCGGTGTCCGTGCGAGGGGCCGCCGCGTCTTCCCGCGGAGTCGCGGCGGCCCGTGAACGGTGTCCGGCCGGCGGGTCAGTGACCGCCCGGCGCACCGACCGTGGCGGGCGGGAGCACGGTCTTGACGCCCGGGTCGCCCGCGTCCGCCGTGTAGTCGGACGGGGAGGTCTCGTCGATCCCGGTCGGCGCCTTGAGCGCGTTGAGGACGAAGGTCATCACGACCACGACCACCAGGTTCAGCACGAACGCGGTGAGACCGATGTAACCGATCTCGCCGATGCCGGGGATCTCCTTGGAGGAGCCGCCGAAGTGCTTCTGCGTCGGGCTCGCCACGCCGTACGCGGCGACCGTCCCGTACAGCATGCCGACCGCCCAGCCCGCGATCAGGGCCCAGCGGTGGAACCACCGGGTGAAGAGGCCGCCGACCAGCGCGGGCATCGTCTGGAGTATCCAGATCCCGCCGAGCAGCTGGAAGTTGATGGCGACCGTCTTGTCCATGGTGAGTACGAAGGCGAGCGCGCCGACCTTCACGAAGAGCGAGACCAGCTTGGAGACCTTGGTCTCCTGCGCCGGGGTCGCGTCGGGCTTCAGGAAGTCCTTGTAGATGTTGCGGGTGAAGAGGTTCGCCGCGGCGATGGACATGATGGCCGCGGGGACGAGCGCGCCGATGCCGATCGCGGCGAAGGCGACGCCCGCGAACCAGGCGGGGAACATGTTCTCGAACAGCTGGGGGATGGCCAGCTGGCCGTTGTCCACCTTGACCCCGGCGGCGATCGCCATGAAGCCGAGCAGCGCGAGCAGGCCCAGCATCAGCGAGTACAGGGGCAGGATCGTGGTGTTGCGGCGGATCACGTCACGGCTGCGGCTGGAGAGCGTCGCGGTGATCGAGTGCGGGTACATGAAGAGCGCGAGCGCGGAACCGAGCGCCAGGGTGGCGTAGCCCCACTGGCCCATCTCGCCCGGGACGAGACCCGCGACGGGCTTGCCCGCGGTCTCGTTCTTCGTCGCGAACGCCTCGCCCGCCTTGGCGAAGATGTCGTCGAAGCCGCCCAGCTTGATCGGGATGTAGATGATCGCCACGGCGATCACCAGGTAGATCAGCCCGTCCTTCACGAACGCGATCAGCGCGGGCGCCCGCAGCCCCGAGGAGTAGGTGTACGCGGCGAGCACCGCGAACGCGATCAGCAGCGGCAGGTCCCTGATGAACCAGTGCGTGGTCTCGCCGCCGCCGACGCCCATCACGTCCAGAACCGCCTGGATGCCGACGAGCTGGAGCGCGATGTAGGGCATCGTGGCGAGGATGCCGGTGACGGCGACCGCCAGCGACAGCCCCTTCGAGCCGAAGCGGCCCCGGACGAAGTCCGAGGTGGTGACGTATCCGTGCTTGTGCGACACCGACCACAGACGCGGCAGGAAGGTGAAGATCAGCGGGTACACCAGGATCGTGTAGGGGACGGCGAAGAAGCCGGCGGCTCCCGCCGCGTAGATCGCGGCGGGGACGGCGACGAAGGTGTACGCCGTGTAGAGGTCGCCGCCGAGCAGGAACCAGGTGACCCAGGTGCCGAACGACCGGCCGCCCAGGCCCCATTCGTCCAGACTGTTCTCGTTCTCGGCCTTCCGCCAGCGGGCGGCCATGAAGCCGATGACCGTGACGGCCACGAAGAAGAAGATGAAGACGGCGAGTGCCACGCCGTTCACGCCGTCCTTCATGCTGACGCACCTCCCTTGCGGGCGCGCTGGTCACGCTGCCACAACGTGTACGCGACCATCGTCAGCGCGGTCGAGATGACGACCCAGAGCATCTGGTACCAGTAGAAGAACGGGATGCCGATAAAGGTGGGTTCCACCTTCGCGTACGAGCTCACCCAGAGCATCGCCACGAACGGCGCGATGAGGCAGAGGCCGATGATCACCCGAACGGGGGTGATCGTTGGTCGTTTTCCGGCGGTACTTTCGGGCATGTGGTGCTCCGTCCCCTCGCTGTCACCTGGTGTAATGCGCACGAAATCTAGGCGAGGGGTCCGTCCAACGTCACCCCCTGTCCGTATTGCGGTCGTGCAACGGTGTTGTCTCGGTGGGACTCACGCGCGAAGTCGTGGTCCGGTTCACGCCTTTCGGCGCCGGACATGGGAACGGCCCCCGTGGAGGGGTGATTCCACGGGGGCCGTACGTGTGCCACCGCGACGGAGGGTGGGGCCGCGGCGGATGGTGCGGTGTATTCAGTCGGTGGGCCGCTTGAGGCGGGCCACGAACTTGTAGCGGTCGCCGCGGTACACCGAGCGCACCCACTCCACAGGTTCACCGTCTCCGTCGATGGAGTGCCGGGACAGCATGAGCATCGGCAGGCCGACGTCCGTACCCAGCAGCCCGGCCTCGCGCGGGGTGGCGAGCGAGGTCTCGATCGTCTCCTCGGCCTCCGCGAGGCGCACGTCGTACACCTCGGCGAGCGCGGTGTAGAGCGAGGTGTACTTCACCAGCGAACGGCGCAGCGCGGGAAAGCGTTTGGCCGAAAGGTGGGTGGTCTCGATCGCCATCGGCTCACCGCTGGCGAGCCGCAGCCGCTCGATCCTCAGCACCCTGCCGCCCGCGGTGATGTCGAGCAGGCCGGCGAGCGCGTCGCCGGCCGTGATGTATCCGATGTCCAGCAGCTGGGACGTGGGTTCCAGCCCCTGCGCGCGCATGTCCTCGGTGTACGAGGTCAGCTGGAGCGCCTGGGAGACCTTCGGCTTGGCGACGAAGGTCCCCTTTCCCTGGATGCGCTCCAACCGGCCCTCCACGACGAGCTCCTGGAGCGCCTGACGCACCGTGGTGCGCGAGGTGTCGAACTCGGCGGCCAGGGTCCGCTCAGGGGGTACCGGGGTCCCGGGCGGCAAGGTGTCGGTCATGTCGAGCAGATGGCGCTTGAGCCGGTAGTACTTCGGGACGCGTGCCGTACGCGTACCCCCACCGGTCTCGTTCTCCGTACTGCCCCCGTCGGCGCCCATGGCCCGCCTTCCCGACTGCTGCGTTGCTGCCGTCACCGGCTCCTCCGTCTATAGCGGCTCACATGGTGGCACGGTCCGGTCACGGGTCGTCGCCCTCTCTCAGGTGTCGGTCCGATAACGGACGCGAGTGCACTTCTTATACACCCTTGACACCCCTAAAGGTCTAGGCCAAGCTCCCGGTACTGGTCTAAACCATTAAAGACCAAGTCCCAGCCCCACAGGCAGTACTCGTCGTACGTTTCCGCGGTGGGCGGGGGGTTGCTGGTATCCCTGAGGAGGGTGCATGAAGCGCAAGCTCATAGCGGCGGTCGGCGTCGCGGCGATGATGTCCGGTATTGCGGCATGTGGTGGGGACAGCGGAAACGCATCCAAGGACGCGAAGGACCGCTCCGAGGAACTGACCGTCTGGCTGATGGTCGATGCGCAGAGCACCTGGCCGGAACTGGTCAAGGACGTCAACGCGCAGTTCAAGAAGAAGTACCCGAAGGTCAAGGTCAACGTCCAGTACCAGCAGTGGGCGGACAAGGCCAAGAAGCTCGACACCGCCCTGGGCGGCGACAAGTTCCCGGATGTCGTCGAGCTCGGCAACACCGAGACGATGCAGTACATCCTGAACGGCGCACTCGCCGAGATCGACCCCAAGAAGTACGACAACTCGGATACCTGGATCAAGGGTCTGAAGGACACCTGCACCTTCGAGGGCAAGCAGTTCTGCGTGCCTTACTACGCCGGTGCGCGGGTGGCGATCTACAACAAGGACATGTTCAAGGCCGGCACGGGCAGCGATGTCCTTCCGCAGACCGAGGCCGAGATGCTCACCGCCCTCGACAAGGTCTCGGCCGAGCAGGGCAAGAAGGACAAGCGCTTCTCGTCCCTCTACCTGCCGGGCCGTTACTGGTACGCGGCGATGTCCTACGTCGCGGCGTACGGCGGCTCCATCGCCGAGTACGACGAGGGCGCGAAGGAGTGGAAGGGCAACCTCTCCTCCGCCGAGTCCCAGAAGGGCATCGAGCACTTCATCAACCTGGTGAAGAAGTACAACAAGGCCGACATCACCAAGGACGAGCAGGACCACGCCAACGTCATGGCCAACGAGAAGGCGGCCCTGATCTACGGCAACGGCTGGGAGTCCGGCTCGGTCACCGACGGCGCCAACAACGGCAACCCGAAGCTCGAGGGCAAGATCGCCACGGCCGGTATGCCGGGCCCCGAGGGCAAGGCGCTGCCGTCCTTCATCGGTGGCTCGGACCTCGCGGTGACCGCGAAGTCCAAGGTGACCGACCTCGGCGAGGAGTGGGTCTCGCTCTTCACCAGCGAGAAGTCGCAGGAGGTGCTGGTCTCCAAGAACATCCTCCCGAACAACGAGAAGCAGCTTGAGCCGCTCAAGGCCAAGCCCGAGACGGCCGCCATCGCCAACGCGGTGCCGGACGCCTGGTTCACGCCGATCGCGCCGGGCTGGACGTCCATCGAGAAGGACGAGGTCCTGGAGAACATGCTCCTGGCGATCCTCAAGGGCACCTCGGTCGCCGACGCGGCCAAGAAGGCCGACGACGAGATCAACGCGCTGATCAACAAGTAGCACCCCAGGGCCTCCGGCTCTCCAGGCGGGGGCCCGGCACGCACCGGGCCCCCGCTTTCTTCCTAGACGTATGCCGTGATCTCCGGGTGCAGCCCCCGGAATCCCGATGGAAGGTCAGCCACGTGACTGCCGCCGACACCAAGGCCGCCGGGCCGCCTCCGGTACCCGTACCACGTGGTCCGGAAGTGACCGGGCCCTCGTCCCCCGTGAAGGACGCCCCGCGCGCCAAGAGGCAGCGGAAGAAGGGTGAACTCCTTCCGTACTTCCTGATCCTGCCGGCGATCCTCGCGATCGCCGCGGTATACGTCTACCCGCTGGCCAAGACCGTGATCATGTCCTTCCAGGACATGGGCCGGGCGGCCCTGTGGGGCAACGGCGAGACGCCGTGGGTCGGCTTCGACCAGTTCACCAACATCCTGGGCGACCCCGAGTTCTGGCAGGTCACCGGCCGCACGATCGTCTTCATGGCGGTCTGCGTGGTGCTGACCATGGGCATCGGCCTGCTGATCTCCCTGATGATGCTGCGCCTGTCCACCTGGGCACGGCTCATCCTCACCGTCGCGCTGATCGCCGCCTGGTCGATGCCGCTGATGGTCGCCGCCTCGGTCTTCCGCTGGCTGGCCGACTCCGACTACGGCCTGATCAACACGCTCCTCGCCGACCTCACAGGCGACGAGAAATGGCTCGGCCACAACTGGTTCCTCGACCCCTGGCAGGGCTTCGGCATCATCACGCTGCTGGTCGTCTGGGGCGCCATCCCGTTCGTCGTGATCACGATGTACGCGGCACTCACCCAGGTCCCCAAGGAACTGGAGGAGGCGGCCTCCCTCGACGGGGCCACCGCGTTCGGCGTCTTCCGCTACGTGACCTGGCCGGTCATCAAGCCCGTGTTCACCATGGTCGCCACCCTGTCGGTCATCTGGGACTTCAACGTCTTCGGCCAGATCTGGCTGTTGCGCGGCAACAAGCCCGAACCCGAGTACGAGACCCTCGGCCTCTACTCCTTCTCCAAGGCGTTCGAGTCCACCTCCTTCAGCCAGGGCAGTGCGATCGCCTTGATCACCGTCCTGATGCTCTCCGGTGTCGCCGTGTACTACCTGCGCCAGCTGATCAAGACGGGAGAGGTCGAATGAGCACCTCCACAGCCCCGAACACACCTGCCCAGGTCCTGCGGCCCGACCGCACGAGGAACCGCCTCGGCTACAACATCCTGGCCCTGGTGACGGCAGCGCTCATGGCCTTCCCGGTCTACTGGCTGATCATCAGTTCGCTGCGCCCCAACCACGAGATCCGGTCCTACGACCAGACGCTCTGGCCCTCCTCGCTCACCTTCGACAACTTCGCCCGCGCGGTGAAGCAGGACAACTTCGGCACCGCGATCCAGTCGAGCCTGATCGTCTCCGTCACCGCGGTGGTCGGCGGCATGATCATCGCGACGCTCGCGGCCCTCGCCATCGGACGCTTCCGCTTCTTCGGGCGGAAGGCGCTGATGATGGTGATGATCCTCGTCCAGATGCTCCCCCCGACCGCGATGCTGATCCCGATCTACCTCCAGCTCAACGCCATGGGCGGTATCGACGAGTACTGGGGACTCATCGTCGTCTACCTGGTCTCCACGCTGCCCTTCGCGACGATCATGATCCGCGGCTTCGTGATCAACATCCCCGTGGAGCTGGAGGAGTCCGCGATGGTGGACGGATGCACCCGGATGGGGGCCTTCCGCCGCGTCATCTTCCCGCTGCTCGCACCGGGACTCGCCGCCGCGTCGATCTTCGCGCTGGTCAACGCGTGGAACGAGTACCTCTTCGCGTACATCCTGATCAACGACAACTCCAAGTACACGCTCAACGTGTGGCTGATGACCTTCACCACGGAACGCGGTACGGACTACGGCGCCCTGATGGCCGCCTCGACGCTCATCTCCATTCCGGTCGTCATCTTCTTCATGATCATCCAGGGGAAGATGGCCACGGGTCTCACCTCAGGCGCCGTGAAGGGATAAGGCCCCATGACCACCCTCGTAACCACCACGGACACCCTCACGCGCGACGCGCTCGCGGTGCTCCAGCCCGGATTCACCGGTACGACCGCCCCCGACTGGCTGCTGCGCAGAGTCGGCGAGGGGCTGACCTCCGTGGGGCTGTTCGGACGCAACATCCAGTCGCCCGGCCAACTCGCCTCACTGACCGCCCAGTTGCGCGCGGAGCGGGAGGACGTCCTCGTCGCGATCGACGAGGAGGGCGGTGACGTCACCCGGCTGGAGGTCCGTCACGGCTCCTCCTTCCCGGGCAACTTCGCCCTCGGCGCGGTCGACGACGTGGCGCTCACCCGGGCCGTCGCCCGGGAGCTCGGCCGCCGGCTCGCCGAATGCGGCGTCAACCTCAACTGGGCGCCGTCCGCGGACGTCAACTCCAACCCGGCCAACCCGGTCATCGGCGTACGGTCCTTCGGCGCCGACCCGCACCTCGTGGCCCGGCACACCGCCGCGTACGTCGAGGGGCTCCAGGCCGCGGGCGTCGCCGCCTGCACCAAGCACTTCCCCGGGCACGGCGACACGGCGGTCGACTCCCACCACGCGCTGCCGGCCATCGAGGTGTCCCTGGACACTCTGCACGCCCGTGAACTGGTGCCTTTCCGGGCAGCCATCGCGGCGGGTTCCAAATCGGTGATGAGCGCGCATATCCTGCTTCCCGCACTCGATCCGCACCGCCCGGCGACGCTGAGCCCGCAGATCCTCACCGGTCTGCTGCGCGAGGAACTTGGGTACGAGGGCCTCATCGTCACCGACGGCATGGAGATGCAGGCCATCTCCGCGACGTACGGGATCGAGCGGGGCTCCGTCCTCGCGATCGCCGCGGGCGCCGACGCGATCTGTGTCGGCGGCGGGCTGGTCGACGAGGGCACGGTGCTGCGGCTGCGTGACGCCCTGGTATCGGCGGTACGCGCCGGAGACCTGTCCGAGGAGCGGCTGGCGGACGCCGCCGCCCGGGTACGGGCTCTCGCGTCCTGGACGCGGGGGACCGGGGGGGCTGTCTCGGAGCCGGGCGCGGCAGTGCAGGAGGGGACCGCGCCCGGCACCGGAGTCAGCGCCGACATCGGCCTGGTGGCGGCCCGCCGTGCCGTACGGGTCACCGGCACCGGCGCACGGCTGACGGGCCCGGCGTACGTCGCCGCGTTCACCCCGGTCGCGAACATCGCGGTCGGTGACGAGACCCCGTGGGGCGTCGCGGCCGAACTGGCCCGCCTCCTGCCCGGCACCGGAACCGGCACGTACGACGCCGAGAGCCCGGCTCCGGCCGCCGACACGCTGCGGGCGGCGGGGGAGCGCCGCATCGTCGCGGTCGTCCGTGACGTCCACCGGCACGGATGGATGGCGGAGGCGATCGACGCCCTGCTCGCGGCGCGTCCCGACACGATCGTGGTCGAGATGGGCCTCCCGCAGGCGGAACCGAGAGGCGCTCTGCACATCGCCACGCACGGTGCGGCGCGGGTGTGCGGCGTGGCAGCGGCGGAAGCCCTGACCGCCACCACCTGATCCGCCCGCCCCCTGACCTCAGCCCCCGCCCGCCCGCAAGGGCAGGCCGGGGCTGAGCCCATGTAAGGGCCCCGCCGAGCCGTCCGGCGGGTCGTTGCGGAGCCCGCCCGGCGGTCGAGGACAAAGCGCTTCGCCGCGCGACGGAGGCGCCGCACGCACGAGGGCCGGGACACCCCCGCGGTGTCCCGGCCCTCGTACGAAAAGAGGTTAAAGCCCCTGCCACGCCGGCTTCGCCGCATACGTGGCCCGGAAGTAGTCCGCCAGTTTCAGCTTGGAAGCCGCCGCCTCGTCGACCACGACCGTGGCATGCGGATGCAGCTGCAGCGCCGACGCCGGCACGATCGAGGCGACCGGCCCCTCCACCGTCTGGGCGACCGCCTCGGCCTTGCCCTCACCCGTGGCGAGGAGGATCGGATGGCGCGACTCCAGGATCGTCCCGATGCCCTGCGTGATCACGTGGTGCGGCACCTGGTCGATGTCGTCGTCGAAGAAACGCGCGTTGTCGATCCGCGTCCGCTCCGTCAGTGTCTTGATGCGGGTCCGGGACGCCAGCGAGGAGCACGGCTCGTTGAAGCCGATGTGGCCGTCCGTGCCGATGCCGAGCAGCTGGAGGTCCACGCCGCCCGCCTCGGCCAGGGCCCTGTCGTACGCCTCGCAGGCCGCCTGGACGTCCTCGGCCGAGCCGTCGGGGCCCATGAAGGACGCCTCGGAGAGGCCCAGCGGCTCCACGACCTCACGCAGCACCACCGAGCGGTACGACTCGGGGTGGCCGGGCGGCAGGCCGACGTACTCGTCGAGCTGGCAGACGCGGGCGCGCGAGGCGTCCACGGCCCCGGAGCGCACCTTGGCGGCCAGCGCCCGGTAGACGGGCAGCGGGGTCGAGCCGGTGGCAACGCCGAGCAGGGCGTCGGGCCTGCGGCTCAGCAGGGCGCCGATGGCCTCCGCGATGAGCTCGCCGCCTGCCGCGGCGTCCGGGACGATGACAACTTCCACGCTGTGCCTGCCGATCTGAAAGGTGGAGTCATGTGGTATAGACCAATCAGCCTCCAATCTAGCAGAACCGGGCAGCTCGGAGGTGAACCGCTCAGCCACCGGCCGGCCCGGTTCTCCCGCTGGCGGACGTCCGCCGGGCCGTGGTCGACTTGTCCGAGCCGGCGGGTGTGAGCCCGCACGCACCCACCGCACGGGAGGCACCTCATGTCCGCCACCTCTTCGGCCGTGCAGCACGGCCAGGGCGAGCAGCCCGGCCGGATCATGTCCGGCGAGATGGCCGAGCAGCCGGCCATGCTGCGTCGCATCCTCCAGCGGGGCGCCCCCGGTATCCGTGAGGTGGCCGCCGGGATCGCGGCGAAGAAGCCCCGGTTCGTCCTGCTGACGGCCCGCGGCTCATCGGACAACGCGGCGCTCTACGCCAAGTACCTGCTGGAGATCCGCCTCGGCCTGCCCTGCGGTCTGGCCTCGATGTCGACCACGACGGCGTACGGTGCCCGGCCGGACCTCACGGACGTTCTGATGATCACCGTCAGCCAGTCGGGCGGCTCACCCGACCTGGTCGCCTCCACGAAGGCCGCCCGTGCGGCCGGGGCGATCACCCTCGCGGTGACGAACAACCCGGACTCCTCGCTCGCCGCCGTGTCCGAACACAGCATCGACATCCTCGCGGGCCCCGAGAAGGCCCTGCCGGCCACCAAGACGTACACCGCTTCCCTGCTGGCGCTCCACCTCTTCGTGGACGGTCTGGCCGGGGGCGACGGCGAGGCGGCCGCCGGGGCACTGCCCGGTCTGGCGGAGCAGATCCTCTCGCGGAGGGACGAGGTCAGGTCACTCGCCTCGCGCTACCGCTTCGCCGAGCGCATGGTCATCACCTCGCGGGGGTACGGCTACCCCACCGCGAAGGAGGCCGCCCTGAAGCTGATGGAGACGAGTTACATCCCGGCGCTCTCCTACTCGGGCGCCGACCTGCTGCACGGTCCCCTCGCCATGGTCGACAACATCTCCCCGGTGATCGCCGTCGTCCCGGACGGCCGCGGCGGCGACGCGCTCCAGCCGGTCCTGGACCGGCTGCGGGGCCGCGGCGCCGACCTCTTCGTGGTCGGCCCCCAGGTCCAGGTGGACGCGGCGTCGGCGGGGTTCGCGCTGCCGACGGCGGGAGTGCCGGAGGAACTCCAGCCGATCCTGGAGATCCTGCCGCTCCAGATGCTGGCCTATGAGGTGACGATCGCCCGCGGTCAGGACCCGGACGCGCCCCGCGCCCTGGCCAAGGTCACCGAAACCCACTGACAGCCGGGGCCAAAGAAGCCACGCCCCCGGGAACACCCGCGGGCCGCGGCGCCAGGACGGGACCCTCAGCCCGTCCGGCACCGCAGCCCGGAGTGAGACCGGCCGGTGGTGTGCGGTTCCCCCGGCCGAGGAGGCACCGGCGCAGTCAGGGCAGAGAGAGCCGGGTGCCTCGATCCGTTCTCCTGTGCGGGGAGAACGGAGGTCTTCTCGTGCATTGTGGACTAGACCAATCGCCCCTGTCCATCCGTGTGCACCACGATTCGGCGAAACCAACCGCCTGCCCTCCCTCACGTCGCCGAGGGCCGATCGGTTCGGAACCTCCGAGTATCCACGGGTACGCTCGCACACGTGCCCTCCATGAACGACCTCGTCCGCCAGCACACAGCCCTGAGCGACACCGACCTCGAATGGCTCCATCTGCTGGTCTCGGAGTGGCAGCTGCTCTCCGACCTCTCCTTCGCCGACCTCGTCCTGTGGGTCCCCACCCGCGACGGGACCCGTTATGTGTCCGTCGCGCAGATGCGGCCCAACACCGGGCCCACCTCCTACCAGGACGACATGGTCGGCCATCTGGTGCCGCGCGGCCGGCGCCCCCTGCTGGACGCCGCGCTGGACGAGGGCCGGATCGTGCGCGAGGGCGACCCGGAGTGGCGCGAGGAGGTGCCCGTACGGGTCGAGTCGATCCCCGTACGCCGCGAGGGCCGCGTCCTCGGGGTGATCGCCCGCAACACCAACCTCCTCACCGTCCGTACGCCGTCCCGGCTGGAGCTCACCTACCTCCAGTCCGCGTCCGACCTGGCCCAGATGATCGCCGCCGGTTCCTTCCCCTTCCCGGGCCAGCAGGTCGACATGGACGCGTCGCCGCGGGTCGGTGACGGGCTGATCAGGCTCGACGCGGACGGCATCGTCCAGTACGCCAGCCCCAACGGCCTCTCCGCCTACCACCGCCTCGGCCTCGCCTCCGATCTCGTCGGCCACCACCTCGGCACGACGACGGCCGAACTCGCCCCGTCCCGGGGGCCGGTGGACGAGGCCCTGGTCAAGGTGGCCAGCGGGTACGCACCCCGCGAGTTCGAGGTCGAGTGCGCCAGCGGCGTCATCCAGCTGCGGGCCATCCCGCTCAAGCCCAAGGGCGTCCGCATCGGGTCGCTCGTCCTCCTGCGGGACGTCACCGAACTGCGCCGCCGCGAGCGGGAGTTGATCACCAAGGACGCCACCATCCGGGAGATCCACCACCGGGTGAAGAACAACCTCCAGACGGTGGCCGCCCTGTTGCGCCTCCAGTCCCGCCGGATGGATTCCGAGCAGGGCCGCGAGGCGCTCAACGAGGCGGTACGGCGCGTCGGTTCGATCGCCATCGTCCATGAGACGCTGTCTCAGAACCTGGACGAACGGGTCGAGTTCGACGAGATCGCGGACCGGGTCATCGCGATGGTCGCGGAGATCTCCCCGGGCAAGGTCACCTGCCGTCGCACCGGACGCTTCGGAATCCTGGACGCGGAAGTGGCCACTCCGCTTTCGATGGTCCTCACCGAGGTGCTGCAGAACGCCCTGGAGCACGCCTTCACCGTGGCGGAGCGCGGCACGGTCGAGGTCTCGGCGGTGCGCGGCGGAGCGCCGTCCGACGCCCGGCTGCTGATCACCGTGTCGGACGACGGGCGCGGACTGCCCGAGGGCTTCGACCCGAAGCGGGCCGGCAATCTCGGCCTCCAGATCGTGCGGACCCTGGTGGAGAGCGAGCTGGGCGGCAGCTTCGACATGGTCCCGGGTCCGGAACACGGCACCCAGGTGATCCTGGACATCCCGGTGGTCTCGGACAAGTAGCCGAACGCCGGGGCGGCGCACAGCAGTGGGCCCGGACCGTGGTGACGGTCCGGGCCCACTGCTTGGCATGTGCGTTGCTATGCGCTACGGGGTACTGCGCGCTGCGACTCGAAGGCGGGGCTGTGCGTACGCTCTGTACGCGCCGCCGGGCTGAGGCTCGTAGCGGGTGGCGTCGGTCAGGCGCTTGCGTTGCGCGCCCGGTTGCGAGCGGCACGGCGCTTCATTGCGCGGCGCTCGTCCTCGCTGAGGCCACCCCAGACGCCGGAGTCCTGGCCGGACTCGAGCGCCCACTGCAGGCACTGCTCCATGACGGGGCAGCGACGGCAGACGGCCTTGGCTTCCTCGATCTGCAGCAGCGCAGGACCGGTGTTGCCGATGGGGAAGAACAGCTCCGGGTCTTCCTCACGACAAACGGCGTTGTGACGCCAGTCCATGGCTGCTACCTCTCCTCGGTACTTCAAGCTCGTGGCTTGTGAATGTGAACGCTTTCACGAATCCCTCCACAGACACAGGGCCGACTTCCAGATGAACTGGTTGTGGTCTTGTCAGTGAGGAGGGGTTCTGGCTTTCAGTGGAGGCCGGTGTTGCGGGCCGTCCCGATCGCCATGTAGAGATTCGCAAACCTCGGCTGCGGATACAACCCCTTCTGGAAAGTTTTTTTTGATTCCTCGGTGTCGACTCGGTCACAGCCGTACTTCCATGGGGTGGGGGCCAGCCCAAACGTTCGAGTCAAAGGACTTTGGGCGCTTCCACTCACACAATCACACGCAGTGCACGGCGTACGCCTGTGAACGTCACGCTCGTACGCAGTCCCAGGTGGTCGCCGTCCATCTGGAAGGGTAGTGGAGCCTTTGAATGCAAGGTGAAGTCGGTGAGGTCATGAAGTGAAACCGCGTGCTTGCCGTGCGGGCCCTTCTCCGGGCTCGAAGTGAGCAGCTGGGTCGCGTAACGGGCGACCGCCGCGGTGGAGAGGCGCTTCAGGCCGAGGACGTCGAGGGCCGTGTCGAAGGAGGCCCTCGGCGAGGCGTACATCGGGCGGTTCCCCAGGTAGGTCCAGGGGGCGGTGTTGCAGATTATGGCCAGCGCCAGGTCGGTGACAGGGGCCTGGCCGGGCACCTCAAGCGTGATCTGGCCGTGCCGTCTGTGGGGCTCGTCCAGGAACTGGCGGGCCACCTGGCGCACGTACAGCGCATGCGTCGAACGTTTACCGCGCTCGCGCTTCTGTTCGACTCGGCCGATCACACCGGCGTCGAACCCCAGACCCGCACAGAAAGTGAACCAGCGCTCCGGTACGCACTCGTCCTCCGTGCCAGGTGTGCCGGCCGCCAGGCCCAGGCCCACCGTGCGCTCACTGCGCTGCTCCAGGGCGTCCAGAATGGCGCCGGTGGCCTCCACGGCGTCGTTGGGCAGCCCCAGGGCCCGGGCGAAGACGTTGGTGGAACCGCCGGGGACCACGGCCAGACTCGGCAGGTTGTCCACATCCGGCCCCTTGTGCAGCAGCCCGTTCACGACCTCGTTGACCGTGCCGTCGCCCCCCAGGGCGACCACCAGGTCGATGTCGTCGGAGTCGGCGGCCCGGCGGCCCAGGTCCCGGGCGTGGCCACGGTACTGCGTGGTCACCGCCTCGATCTTCATCTCGCTCGCCAGGGCGTGGATCAGGACGTCACGGGTCCGCGCACTGGTAGTCGTGGCAGCTGGGTTGACCACAAGGAGTGCGCGCATGTCGGCCAGACTACCTACCGCGGGACACCGGCCGGACGGCCGGCATCCCTGTGCTCACACCCGGTGACGGGCCGTGCACCTGCGGGGCGCTCCGGACCCCGGCTTCACTTTCACCCGAAAAAGATGCCAGTCTGCATGGCGTGAGCATTCAGGAGAACACGCCCTCTTCCCCGTCGGCGGCCCGACCGGAGAAGCCGGGCAGGATCGCCGTCGTGGCCGGACTCAACGCCCTCGAAGGGGCGGCGCTCGCCGTAGGCGGGATCTACATGGTGGTCATGGGGCTGCTCGGCCGTCCCGACAGCCCCCAGCAGGCGGAGATGGGCGGACTGACCCTCGTCGCACTCGGCCTGATCCCGCTGTGCGCCGCTCGCGGGCTGCTGCTGCGGCGCGGCTGGAGCCGGGGGCCCGCGCTCGTCACCCAGCTGATGGCCCTGCCGGTCGCCTGGACGCTGCTGCGGGCGCAGGGCGCGCTCATCCCGGCGGGTGTCGTCCTCGCGGCCGTCGCCGTCACGGCCCTGGCACTGCTGCTCAGCCCGACGACCACTCAGGCGCTGGGCATCCGGGGGCCGCGTACGACCCCCGACGCCTGAGCCCCGGGCACTGCTCCTGGACGGCCTGTTCCTATGCGGCCGGCTCCGGGACGGTCTGCCCCGGGACGGTCTACTCCTCGACGAGAAGCCGCTCGCGCAGCTGCGCGAGGGTGCGGGCCAGCAGCCGCGAGACGTGCATCTGCGAGATGCCGACCTCCTGGGCGATCTGCGACTGGGTCATGTTCCCGAAGAACCGCAGCAGCAGGATGCGCTTCTCACGCGGCGGCAGGCCCTCCAGCAGCGGTTTCAGCGACTCGCGGTACTCGACGCCCTCCAGCGCCTCGTCCTCCGAGCCCAGGGTGTCCGCCACGGCGGGGGACTCGTCGTCCGTGTCCGGGACGTCCAGCGACAGCGTGCTGTAGGCATTGGCCGATTCCAGCCCCTCCAGCACCTCCTCCTCGGAGATGCCCAGCCGCTCCGCCAGCTCGTGCACGGTAGGAGAGCGGCCGTGCTGCTGGGAGAGCTCGGCGGTGGCCGTGGTCAGCGAGAGCCGGAGCTCCTGGAGGCGCCGGGGCACCCGTACGGCCCAGCCCTTGTCACGGAAGTGGCGTTTGATCTCCCCGACGACCGTGGGGGTCGCGTACGTCGAGAACTCCACGCCCCGGTCCGGGTCGAACCGGTCGACCGACTTGATCAGACCGATCGTGGCGACCTGGGTCAGATCGTCCAGCGGCTCGCCGCGGTTGCGGAACCGGCGGGCGAGGTGCTCAACGAGCGGCAGGTGCATCCGCACCAGCCGGTTGCGCAGCTCCGCCTTCTCGGGCGAGCCGTCGGGCAGTTCCCGCAGCTCGATGAAGAGTGCCCGCGCCGCACTGCGGTCGCGTGGATCGTGATGCCCGTGCTCGCTCATCTGGACCGTCCGCTCTGCCTGCGACTGCTCCACCGCGGCCGTACGGCCTTGCGTCCCGTCCGACCCGTCCACCGGGTGCGGCCGGGCCTGCTGCTCCGGGATGCCTGTCGCGGGCACCACCCCGGGGCGGATCGTCTCGTCCCGCACAGGTCCGTCCCCGTTCCCGTCGCTCACGCCGGCCCGGGTCCCGCGCCGCGCTGCTTGTAGAGGCTGATGGTGACCGTACGGTCATCGGCGACCGTGGAGTCGACCTTCCCGGCCAGTGCCGAGAGCACCGTCCAGGCGAAGGTGTCGCGCTCCGGCGCGCGGCCGTCCGTCGTCGGCGCCGACACGGTCACCTCGAGCGAGTCGTCGATGAGCCGGAACACGCAGCTGAGGACGGAGCCGGGCACGGCCTGCTGGAGCAGGATCGCGCAGGCTTCGTCGACCGCGATGCGGAGATCCTCGATCTCGTCGAGAGTGAAGTCCAAGCGCGCCGCGAGGCCGGCCGTGGCCGTTCGCAGCACCGACAGGTAGGCACCCGCAGCGGGCAGCCGGACTTCTACGAAGTCCTGATTCCCGGGCTCGCCTGCGATCTGGGACACCCTCACCTCCAAGTGGCACAAACTCTTTCGAGGCTCCGGGAAGAGGCCCGGAGCCATGCGGTCGGTCGTCGGTTCCTGGTGCGGCGACGCTATCGCGATCCATGATGCCGTGTCGCCGAGGCCCCACCTGATACTCGTCACTCATGGTAAGCACATGAGTACGCACAGTGGCTAGGGGTCTGCGGCGGTCAATTACGAAGAACCGGCGCCGGTTTGACGTACCCAGACGTCAGACGATCGAACCGTCCCTGAAGCACCAGCGCCAGCTCTCGCCCTTCTCGAAGCTCCTCATCACCGGGTGGCCGGTCGTCTCGAAGTGCGCCGTTCCGTGCCGCAGGGGCGAGGAGTCGCAGCATCCGACGTGCCCGCAGACGAGGCAGAGCCGCAGCTGCACGGGGTGGCTGCCGACCGCCCGGCACTCCAGGCAGGTCTCACTGAGCGCGGCGGGTTCGGGGTGCGGAAGTTCCTGAAGATGCGGGCACTCACTCATGATGTGCAGGTTACGACGGATGTGAGGACCGTGAGATGGATGCTTTGCCGCTGGTGGCGCTGGTCGCGGCCAGTGCGGCGGTGGCGGGGGCCGCGCGCAGGACCCCCGTGCCCGCCCCGCTGCTGCTGGTCGCCGCGGGGCTGCTGGCCTCGTACCTGCCCGGTGTGCCGACGTACACCCTGGACGCGCACATCGTGCTGCCGCTGCTCCTGCCGCCGCTGCTCCACACGGCGGCGGTGGACAGCTCGTACCTCGATCTGCGGGCCAACGTCCGGCCGATCGCCCTCCTGTCGGTCGGGTACGTGCTCTTCGCGACCCTCGCGGTCGGATGGCTGGCCTATCTGCTGGTTCCCGGCCTGCCGCTGACCGCCGCCCTGGTGCTCGGGGCGGTGATCGCCCCGCCGGACGCCGTCACGGCCGCCGCGATCGCGCGGAGGGTGGGGCTGCCCGGCCGGGTGACGACGATCCTGCAGGGCGAGTCCCTGGTGAACGACGCCACCGCGATCACCGCCTTCAAGGTCGCCCTCGCGGCGGCCGTCGGCGCGGGCGTCAGCTGGGGCGCCGGGATCGGTGAGTTCCTGCTGGCCGCGGTCGGCGGCGTCGCTGTCGGACTCCTGCTCATGGTGCCGCTGCACTGGCTCCGCACGCACCTCAGGGAAGCGCTCCTGCAGAACACGCTGTCCCTGCTGATCCCCTTCGTGGCGTACGCGGCGGCGGAGCGGGTGCACGCCTCCGGGGTGCTCGCGGTCGTCGTCGTCGCGCTGTACCTGGGACACCGCTCCTGGCAGGTCGACTTCGCCACCCGGCTCCAGGAGGCCGCGGTCTGGAAGATGGTCGCCTTCGTCCTGGAGTCCGCGGTCTTCGCCCTCATCGGGCTGCAACTGCCCTTCGTACTGAAGGGCCTCGGAACGTACGGCGTGGGAGAGGCGCTCTGGTACGCGTTCGCGGTCTTCGTCGCGGTCGTCGTGGTGCGGTTCGTCTGGGTCTATCCGGCCACCTATGTGCCGCGATGGCTTTTCAGGCGCATCAGGGAGCGGGAACCCGGGACCGACTGGACCGCGCCCCTGATCGTCGGCTGGGCGGGGATGCGGGGCGTCGTCTCCCTCGCCATCGCCTTCTCCATCCCGATGGCCATGGACGACGGGGAGGACTTCCCCGCCCGCAACCTGGTGCTCTTTTTGACCTTCACGACCGTGATCGGCACGCTGGTGATCCAGGGGCTGACCCTGCCGCTCCTGGTACGCGTACTGAAGCTCCCGGGGCGGGACCCGCGCGCGGACACGCTGGCCGAGGCCCAGGCCCAGAGCCAGGCGTCCGCGGCCGCCGAGGCACGTCTGACGGAACTGCTCGCCGACCGGCACAACAGCCTGCCCGAGCCGCTCGCCGACCGGCTGCGGGCGGTCCTTGAGCGCCGCCGCAACGCCGTCTGGGAGCGGCTCGGCGCGGCCGACCCGGTCACCGGGGAGTCGGCGGACGACACCTACCGGCGGCTCGCACGCGAGATGATCGCAGCCGAGCGCGAGGTCTTCGTCCGGCTGCGGGACGAGCGGCGCATCGACGACGAGATGCTGCGGACGCTGCTGCGCCGGCTCGACCTGGAGGAGGCGGCGGCCTACCGGGAGACGGACGACGCGTAGGGTCCGCGTCCGCCGCGGCCCTCACAGCGGCAGGGCGGGCTCCGAGGCGAAGGCCCGGTGCAGGTGGCTGACGAAGAGCGGGGCTTCCGGGAGGGCGGCCGGGCCGATGCGGCGTACCGGGACGCCCGGGGACCAGGAGTTCATGACGACCGCTCCGGCCAGCGCGGGCAGGTCGCCGAGGGAGATCTCAGCGCTGCGCTGGGGGACACCGAGGTGGTCCAGCCGGCGGCGGACGACGCCCATCGTCGTACCCGTCAGCATCGCGGCGACGGGCCACACCACGCTGTCGCCGTCCCAGAAGGCCAGATTCCAGATCGTCGCCTCGCTCAGCCGCCCCCGCCGGTCGAGGAACGCGGCGTCGTCGAAGCCCTCCGCGACGGCCTGGCGCAGGCGGTAGGTCTTGGCCACCTCGCCGACGTGCTTCACACCCGGCAGCTCCCGTTCGTGCTCGACCGCCGCCAGGGACAGCGGACCCCCGGGGCCGGTGGCCGGGGGTCCCGTACGGATCAGCATCCCGGGCTCCACCTCCGGTCCGGCCACGGTGAACTCGCCCGCCGGGGAGTACACCGCGGCCGTCAGCGAGACGTCGGCGGGACCGGCCCGCAGCGCCGTCCGCAGGTAGGAGCGGACCCGGTCGTCGGGCAGCGCACGCCCGAACATCTCCAGGGAGGCGGACCGCAGCCGCTCCAGGTGAAGGTCGAGGCCCCGTACCCGGCCGTCCCTGACCTGTACGGCGGTGAAGTGGGCGTAACCGGCGAAGGCGAGCGGCGCGAGCTCGTCGGCGGTCGCGGCCACACCGTTGCGTTGGACGACGAAGGGCATGGGGCATCACTCCAGCATCAGCGAGTACCGGCCGGTGTCCGGGGGCTCCCGGGCGTGGTGGTCTTTCGGTGGGGTGACGCTAGGGCTTGACACCGGTGCGAAGGTCAAGACGCGAGGGCGAAGGGACGGCGGGGCAGGATGCTGATCGGGGAGTTGTCCCGGCGTACCGGGGTCAAGGCGCGGCTGCTGCGGTACTACGAGGCACAGGGCCTCCTGGACGCCCGGCGGGAGCCGAACGGCTACCGGGACTACGACGAGGACGCCGTGGTCACCGTGTCGCGCGTGCGGGCCCTGCTGGAGGCGGGCCTGTCCACGGAGGTGATCCGCTCGGTGCTGCCGTGCGTCCGGGGCGAGGTGCGGGGGGCGCCGGAGTTCGACTGGTGCGCCGACCTGCGGGGCATCCTCCAGGGCGAGGTGACGGCCATGGACGAGCACATCGAGAGTCTCCGGCGCACCCGGACCACTCTCACCGGCTACCTGGCGCGGTCGCCCGCCGGGCCTGCCGGCAGCCCCGGGTGAGCAACGCCCCTAGGGGGGCGTTCCCGTGACGACGGCCGCCACGCGGGTCCCCGGGGCGAACGCGCCCTCCCCGGTGAGCGTGGTCAGCGCGTACAGGAGCTTGGCCACGTAGAGCCGCTCGACGGGCAGCCCGTGCCGGTCCTCGAAGTCGTCGGCGAAGGCGTGCAGTTCGGGGGGCGTACGGGCGTAGCCGCCGAAGTGGAACCGCTCGTCCAGCGACCACCGCCCCGCCGGGCCGCCGAACGCCTCCCGCTGCAACTCCCTCACCGCGGCGCCGAGGAAGCCGCCGCGCAGGACCGGCACGCCCAGGGCGCGCTGCCCGGGGCCCAGACCGGCGGCGAGGCCGGCGAGGGTCCCGCCGGTCCCGCAGGCGACCGCTGCCACGTCGGCCCGGCCGCGCAGTTCGCGCCCGAGCTCTGTGCAGCCCTGTGCGGCCAGCGCGTTGCTGCCGCCCTCCGGGATGACCTCGCACTCCCCGAAGAGGCTCAGCAGCCCGCTCAGGACGTCTGGATCGCTCTTCGAGCGGTACGTGGCCCGGTCCACGAAGTGCAGCCGCATACCGTCGGCCGCGCACCGCGCGAGCGAGGGGTTGAGCGGCCGGTGCGCCAGCTCGTCGCCGCGCACGACGCCGACGGTGGGGAAGCCGAGCAGCCGGCCGGCGGCGGCCGTGGCGCGCAGGTGGTTTGAGTAGGCGCCTCCGAAGGTCAGCACGGCGCGGCCCCCGGCGGCGGCGAGGTTCAGGGAGAGCTTGCGCCATTTGTTGCCCGGCAGGTCCGGGTGGATCAGGTCATCGCGCTTGAGCAGCAGTCGTACGCCCCGGCGCGCGAAGCGCTCGTCATCGGCCGGCTGGAGCGGCGAGGGGAGAGTGGGCCGCAGCCGGGGCGCGGGGGGTTCGTGGTGCACGTACGCAGTGTCCCGCAGCGGGTTACTTGAGGCGCTCGTGGATACGGGCCCGCATGGAGGTCATGGAGAAGCCGCGCGGGTCGACCTTGCCCGGCTGCCACTCCCGGTGGCCGATCACGGACGGGGCGCCCCAGCGGTGATGGCGGCAGACCGCGGCCGCCGCCCGCTCGATCGCTTCGAGCTGGACGTCGGGCCACGGGTCCTCGCCGTCGCCGAGGTTCTCGCACTCGAACCCGTAGAAGTGCCGGTTCCCGTCCGTGTTGGCCTCGTTGTCCGCGGGCAGGCGCCGCTCCGCGATCACCGCGCGCAGGACCTCGTCGTCGCCGTACCCGGCGTGGTTGGTGCGGCCGTAGCCGACCAGGTGGACGCGGCCGTCCTTGGCGATCACACCGTGGCAGAGCGGACCCGGGAGGTTCGAGTAGCCGTCCCGGCAGAGCGTGACGGTCCGGGCCGTGCCCCTGGTCACGGTGTGGTGGACCATCACGCCGTGCACCGGGCCCCACGGGCCCCTGTGGTTGCGGTTGTGGGTACGCCAGTCGCCGACCTGGACGACGGTGAGTCCCTCGTCCCTGAGGGTGTCGAGGAATCTGCTCGCGGACATGGGTGATGACATGGCCGGCTCCTTTGGTGCGTGCGGGAGGAATGCGCTACTCCGCTTCTACCCGGACGGCACCCTCCCGGACCCTCCGTTCGGACGCTGTGCGAGCCGATCCGGACACCCCGCGCACTCCGCCACGCGTCGGCCGGGCGAGGCGCCTGCCCCGCTGAAGTCGGATTAGTCGCACTCTTTTGTGTAATGGCGCGCCGACTGCCCTTGCTGAAAGGCTTTTTCGCACAGGTCAGCCCATATCGAGAGGACCGTCAGATGTCCGTTGGTGAAGAGGTTCGCGACACGCAGGTCCCGCCGCAGCAGAGTCTTGGCACGGCGGCCGCGCGGAACCTCGCGACTACCACCAAGTCCGCGCCGCAGATGCAGGCGATCACCTCGCGGTGGCTGCTGCGCATGCTGCCGTGGGTGCAGGTACAGGGCGGTACGTACAGGGTGAACCGCCGGCTGAGCTACTCGGTGGGTGACGGCCGTGTGACCTTCGTGCAGACCGGTGACCGGGTCGCGGTGATCCCGGCCGAGCTCAGCGAGCTGCCCGCGCTGCGCGACTTCGGCGACGAGGAGGTGCTGGCCGAGCTGGCACGGCGCTGCGAACAGCGTGACGCGGGGCCGGGGGAGGTGCTCGCGGCGGCCGGGGACGCGGCGGACCGCGTCTTCCTGCTCGCGCACGGCAAGGTGGAGAAGATCGGCTCCGGCCCCTACGACGACGAGACCGAGCTCGGAGTCCTCGCGGACGGTGCCTATTTCGGTGACCACTCCCTGATCGACGGCGACGCCCACTGGGAGTACACGGCCCGCGCGGTCACCGCCTGCACCCTGCTCACCCTGCGGCGCTCGGACGTGCTCAACCTCGCGGCCCGCGCCGACTCGCTCCGCGATCACCTGGCGGGACTGCTCTCCATCCCGCACCAGCGCACCAACAACTACGGCGAGGCGGCGATCGACCTCTCCGCCGGCCATGTCGGGGAGCCCGTCGTCCCGCACACGTTCGTCGACTACGAGTCCGCCCCGCGCGAGTACGAACTGAGCGTCGCCCAGACCGTGCTGAAGGTCCACAGCCGGGTCGCCGACCTCTACAACCAGCCGATGAACCAGACCGAGCAGCAGCTGCGGCTCACGGTCGAGGCGCTGCGCGAGCGCCAGGAGCACGAGCTCGTCAACAACCGCGAGTTCGGACTGCTCAGCAACTGCGACTACGGCCAGCGCATCCAGCCGCACGACGGCACACCGAGCCCCGACGACATGGACGAACTGCTGTCCCGCCGGCGCGGCTCCAAGCTCTTCCTCGCCCACCCGCGGGCCATCGCCGCCTTCGGCCGCGAGTGCAACAGGCGCGGCCTGATGCCGGAGAGCGTGGAGGTCGGCGGGCATCACGTACCCGCCTGGCGCGGGGTGCCGATCTTCCCGTGCAACAAGATCCCCGTGACGGACGCCCGCACCACGTCGATCATCTGCATGAGGACCGGTGAGGCCGACCAGGGCGTCATCGGACTCCAGCAGAGCGGCATCCCGGACGAGATCGAGCCCAGCCTGTCGGTCCGCTTCATGGGCATCGACGAGCAGGCGATCATCTCGTACCTGGTGACGGCCTACTACTCCGCCGCCATCCTGGTACCGGACGCCCTCGGCGTGCTGGAGAACGTCGAGGTCAGCCGCTGGCGGTGACTCTGCGGAGTGCCCGGACGGGGGCGTCCGGGCACTCCACCCCGCCACACCTCACACATGCGCCGGGGTGCCCGGCCGCGGCGGCGGCCGGGCACCCCGGTGGAGCCCGACGGGCGACTCAAGAGGAGAGACCGTGACCATGACGAGTACGGACGCCGCGACGGAAGGCCATGAGGCCGATGTCCTCCTGGAGCGCACCCGGAGCGCCGTCGATCCGCAGCTGCGCGCAGCCGTCGAGTCGCTGCCCGGAGGCATGCGACGGGTCGCGATGTACCACTTCGGCTGGCAGAACGCGGACGGCAGCCCCGCATCGGGGCAGGCGGGCAAGGCCGTCAGGCCCGCGCTCGTCCTGGCCGCCGCCCGCGCGGCGGGAGGGGACCCGGAGCGCGCGGTGAGAGCCGCTGTCGCCGTGGAACTGGCGCACAACTTCACCCTGCTCCACGACGACGTGATCGACGAGGACGCCACCCGCCGCCACCGGCCCACGGCCTGGGCGGTCTTCGGCATCCCGGACGCCGTCATCACGGGTGACGCCATGCTCGCCCTCGCCCAGCGGCTGCTCGCCGAGGACCCGCACCCGGCCGCGGCGAGGGCATCGGCGCGGCTCTCCACCTGCGTCATCGAGCTCTGCGCCGGCCAGCAGGCCGACTGCGCCTTCGAGGAGCGCGGGCCGGACGACGTCTCGCTGGACGAGTGCCTCACCATGGCGATGGCCAAGACGGGCGCCCTGCTCGGCTGCGCCTGCGCCCTCGGCGCCCTCTACGCGGGCGCGGACGAGCGGTCGGTCGACGCCATGGACGGCTTCGGCCGCGAGGCCGGCCTCGCCTTCCAGCTGATCGACGACCTGATCGGCATCTGGGGGACACGGCCCGTACGGGCAAACCGGTCGGCGCGGACCTGGCCACGCACAAGAAGTCACTGCCGGTGGTGGCCGCGCTCACCTCCGGCACCCCGGCCGCCGCCGAGCTGGCCGCCCTCTACAAAGGGCCCATGACGACGCCGGGCGAGGTGAGCCGGGCCGCCGACGCGGTGGACCGGGCGGGCGGGCGGGACTGGGCGCAGGTCTGCGCGGGCGACCGGATGGCGCGTGCCGTCCACCATCTCTCCCGGGCCGTGCCCGATCTGGCCTCGGCCGGGACCTGCTGGCCCTCGCCGAGTTCGTCACCCGCCGCGACCACTGACCTCCCGCGGACCGCCACCCCGGCCAACCCTAGGATTCCGCACGATGGTTGAGGTCGCGTGGAGGAGCGGGAGCAGGGCATGGATGTACGCATACGGCAGGCGGACCAGCGGGACCGGGACCAGGTCGTGAGAATCCTGGACGAGGCGTTCCACGACGACCCGGTGAGCAGCTGGATCTTCCCGGACGAGGCACACCGCCGCGCCGTCCACGGCAAGTTCCTCGGCGTCTTCGTCGATGTCGCGCTGGCCGAGGGCCGCATCGACCTGCTGGAGGACGGCACGGCCACAGCCCTGTGGCTTCCCGTGCCCGCGGGGGCCCGAGGAGGAGGACCCCACCCCCGCGCTGATGAGGGAGACCGCGGACCCGGGCAACGAGCGGGCCGAACTGGTGGGGAGGCTGACGGGCGCCGTCCACCCGCACGACCGCGCCCACGAGTACCTGCTGATGATCGGGGTGCCCCCCGAGCGCCAAGGGGAAGGGCTCGGGGCGGCACTGATCGACGAGGTCCTCCAGCGGTGTGACCGTGAGGGCGTCCCGGCCTATCTGGAGGCGAGCAACGAGCGGAGCCGCGGACTCTACGAGCGGCTGGGGTTCACGTTCATGGGCCGAACGGTCGATCTGCCGGACGGGCCCTCGATGTGGCCCATGTGGCGTGAACCCCGGTCGTCCTGAGGACGGTACGGCCGCGGCGGCCGTACCGCGGGCAGGTGCGGCCGGGAACGAAGCGCAGGGTGCCACCGAAGGACGTGCGGATACGGGCTACAGTCCCTGCTCATGACAGATGAGTCGTGGGCAGGCTGGTACCGGGACCGTCATGGTTCCGTCCCCGTCGCTCTCACCACGGACGGACAGCAACTCCGTATCCGGATCAGAGACGTCGACTTCGAGGGCGAGAGCTTCGACGGCCTGGGCCCCGTGGCCGGTGTGCCGCCGGAGGGCGCGCAGTTCGTCCTGGCGGACGGCGTACTCGACGACTGCGTGCTGGAGTGGGACCTCCCGCTGCCGGTCCTCGTCGCCGGCGCGGCCCGCAAGGCCACGCTCAGCTGCCTGCTGTCGCTGCGCCGCGCCGACCCGGACCTGGCGCTCGCACTCCATCTGGACGGCGCCTCGTACGAATCGGAGCGCGCGGCGGGCGACTTCGCGGCGGCCCTGGCCACCATTCAGCGCATCCTCCCGGCCGGCATCCGCCTGCAGACCTGCATCGCCTGCGCGTTCTCCGACTACTTCCCGGTCCCGGTCCGCGGGCTCTCCGGGGCGCTCGCCTGCTTCCGTGGGGCCAAGGACGCGTACCGGACGGCCGCCGACGGCAGTGATGTCGCCGAACTGTGGGAACGCCGCAGCGGTTTCGTCCAGGAGATCTGGAGCTGCGGGGAGTTCGAACCACGGCCGGCGCGGGGGGCGGGGACCGGCCACCGGGGCGCGTTCCCCCTCGAACACGCCTGACCCACCGCCGCGTGCGGGGCCGCTCCCGGCCGGGAGCGGCCCCGCACGTCGTGGCCGCGCGGATACCCCTCAGGAGGTGGCGCGGGCCAGAGCGGCGGCGAAGCCGTACTGCCAGAGGGTGTTGACCCGCGAGCGCTCCGCCGCGTTCGGGTAGGCGTTGGTGCAGGACGTGCCGGGGCCGCCGCCGGACATCAGCTCGCTGCACGGCCCGCTGTAGCGGTCGGGCAGACCGAGCACGTGCCCGGTCTCGTGGGAGGTGACGCGCGTCGAGTTGTACAGCTGGTTCTGCCGGTAGTCCAGGAAGATGTAGCCGCGGCCGTTTCCGTCGGTGCTCGCGTACGACCCGCGGGAGTCGTTGCCCTCGTAGTACGCGAAGTCCGCGTTCGAGCCCTCCACGAGCCTGACGTTGGTGACCGAGCCGTTCCAGATCCGGGTGCTGCTCGCTATCTGGCTGCGGAAGGTGGGCGCGTTGGCGGCGCTGTAGACGACCGTGACCGCCGCGGCGCTGGGGTCGGCCGCCCGCTTCTCGGCGACGGACTCCATGACGGCCTGGTGGAACGCCCGGTTCGCGGCGGCGTTCTCACCCGATCCGGCGTACGCGGTATAGCCCTGTGCTGCCGAGGAGACGCTGGGGGAGGCGGCGGGCGCCGGTTCGGCGGCGGACGCCTGTGTCGTACCGAGAGCGGCGACGAGACCGAGGCCGAGGCCGACGGCGGCCGATACGAAGGAGGTGCGGAGGTGTCTCATGGGGGGCTCCTAGCGGTCCGGTGGGCCCGTCCGGGATCTGCGCCCGACACGCCTTCAGGCCGGCCGGGAGGGCCGGACCGTCCGGTGTGCGGACTCGGTACGGGTGCGGTACGGAGAGAGTGTGCGGGTGCGCGGGGCCGGCGCGGATGATGTCAGCGGGCGATAGCGCCGCCCTATCACCCGTACACCGCACCCAGGCGGCTTTCACCGGGCGACTGTCCCAACTGCCGCTGAATTGCAGCTCTTTGGCAGGGTTGTGACCTCTGGTGCGAGCGCGCACGGCGGCCCTACCCTCACAGCATGGAGCTTGAGGTGAGGCACCTCAGGGCACTGTGCGCCATCGCCGACACGGGAAGCCTGCACCGCGCGGCCCGTCTGCTCGGCGTCAGCCAGCCCTCGCTGACGACCCAGCTGCGGCGGATCGAGAACGCCCTGGGGGCCGAACTCTTCCGCCGGGAACGCACCGGCTGCCGGCCCACCCTCCTCGGCCGGTCCGTCCTCAGCCGGGCCCGCCCCCTCGTCGACGGCATGAGCGCACTCGTCAGCGAGGCCCTGGCGGAGGTCGACGCCGCCAGGGACGGCGGCCCGCTCCTGCGCATCGGCGCGACCGCGAGCCGGGTCATCGGCGGCTGGCTGCGCAGACTGCGGGTCGCACTGCCCGGGACCGACATCTCGCTGCGGGTCGACGTCTCGGCCCACGCCCTGCTGCGTGACGTCGGGGCGGGCCTCCTGGACGTCGCCTTCGTGCACGAGGTGGAGGGCTCCCCGCTCGCCGTCCCGGACGGTCTGCGCCGGCATGTGCTCCTGGACCGGGAGCCGCAGTTCATCTCGCTGTCCCGGGACCATCCGGCAGCGGCCCGCCCCGTGGTGGACCTCGGCGATCTGGCCACCGACCGGTGGATGGTCGACCCCAGTGTGGACGGCGAGTGGGACGGCGTGCGCAGAGTCCTCCATGCCGCCGGGCTCGATCCGCCCGTCCTGCACGGCGACTACCTCACCGCGGCCTCCCTCGTCGTACTCGGCGAGGTGGTGGCCCCCTGCCAGCCCACCTCCGGGCCGCGCGAGGACATGGCGATCCGCCCGCTGCGCGACGACCCGCTCGCCGTACGCCTGCTGCTGGTCTCGCGGCCGGGGACCGACACGGTCGTGGTGTACGGGGAACTGGAGGCCGCGTACCGCGAGGCGGCCCGCGGCGCGGCCCCGTACCACCAGTGGCTGGTGCGCCACCGCAGCCCGCTGGCCCGCACGCCCTGACGCGGGCCCGCGGTCCGGCGCGGGCGCGGATTCTGCCCGTAGCGAGGAACCGTTCCCAGCCCGCCGCCCGCCCCGCACAGTCGCCGTATGAGGATCTTGATGCTGGGTGGTACGGAATTCGTCGGACGCGCCGTCACCGAGGACGCGCAGGCCCGAGGCTGGCAGGTCACCGTCTTCCACCGGGGGCACCACGCGCCGCCGCCCGGCGTCACCGCTCTGACCGGCGACCGCACCGCCGATGGCGGCCTCGCGGCCCTCGCCGGGGGAGCTGGGACCTGGTCGTCGACACCTGGAGCGGTGCGCCCTCGGCCGTCCGGGACGCGGCCCGGCTGCTGTCCGGACGGGCGGGGCACTACACGTACGTCTCCAGCCGTTCCGTGTACGCCTACCCCGCACCGGCGGGTCTGGCGGAGGACGGCCCCCTGGTGGAGGGCGCATCGCCCGACGCGGGCGGGGACGTCTCGTACGCCCTGGCCAAGCGCGGCGGCGAACTGGCCGCGCTCCGGGCCTTCGGCGACGACCGCGTCCTGCTGGGCCGGGCGGGTCTCATCATCGGCCCGGGGGAGAACATCGGCCGGCTGCCCTGGTGGCTGGGGCGGATCGCCCGCGGCGGCCCGGTGATCGCACCGGGGCCACGGGACGCCGGCCTGCAGTACATCGACGCACGCGACCTCGCGAGCTGGCTGCTGGACGCCGCGCACGGCCTCCACGGCCCGTACAACCTCGTCAGCCACCCCGGCCACACCACCATGGGAGAACTGCTCGACACCTGCGTACGGGTCACCGGCTCCGATGCCGAGCTGCGCTGGACCGACCCGGCCACACTGCTCGCGGCGGGCGTCGAACCGTGGAGCGACCTGCCGGTCTGGCTGCCCGCCGGGGAGCTGTACGACAGCCTGCACCAGGGCGACGTCACCAGGGCACACGCCGCCGGACTGCGCTGCCGGCCGGTGGGCGAGACGGTCGCCGACACCTGGACGTGGCTCGCCGGGCGGGGCTGCGACGCGCCGCAGCGGCCGGACCGCCCCCGGATCGGTCTCGACCCGCGCCTTGAGGAGAAGCTCCTGGAGGGCTGAGCGGACGGGCCCCGCCAGGGGCCGACAGGGCGGCATTCGCCGCGGCGCGCAGGGCACGTCGCCGCGTGGACGGGCCCTGCCGTTAGCGTGGCCCGATGGTCACACCGCCTCAGCACCTGCTGCACCTCACCGAAGCCCCCCTCTGGGAGGCCGCCCGCGACACCGGGGCGTACGAGATGTCCACCCGGGGCCGGACCCTTGGCGAGGAGGGCTTCATCCACTGTTCGCTGCCCCACCAGCTCCCCGGCGTGGCCAGGGCGCTCTACGGGGGCGGCGATCACCAGGACCTGGTGGTCCTGGTGATCGACACCGGCCGGCTCACGGCGCCGGTGCGGTACGAGGTGGCGGCGCCCGGCGGCGAGGAGTTCCCGCACGTCTACGGGCCGATCCCGGTGGAGGCGGTCGTGGACGTGCTCCCCTGGCAGCGGAAGGACGACGACCTCCGATGAACGGCCCCCTCATCGCGGTGACCGGTGCGAGCGGCGCGGTCGGCGGCCGGGTCGCCCGGCGCCTCGCCAGGACCGGCGTTCCCGTACGGCTGCTTGGCCGCGACCCGTCCAGGCTGCCCGAACTGCCCGGTGCCGGCACGGCCCCGCCCGCCGCCTACGGCGAAGGCGACGCGATGCGCCGCGCCCTCGACGGCGCGCACACCCTCTTCCTCGTCTCCGCGCACGAGAGCGCCGACCGGGTGCGCGAGCACACCACGGCCCTGGACGCGGCGGTGGCCGTGGGCGTCGAGAGGATCGTGTACGTGTCGTTCCTCGGCGCGGCCCCCGACGCGACCTTCACCTTCGCGCGCGACCACTGGCACACCGAGGCGCACATCCGGGTGGCCGATGTCCGTCACACCTTCCTGCGCGACAGCTGGTACCTCGCCGCGCTCCCCGCGATGACCGGCGCGGACGGTGTCCTGCGGGGGCCGGGCGGTGACGGCCGGGTGGCGGCGGTCGCGCACGAGGACATCGCGGACGCCGCCGCGGCCGTACTGCTCGACGAGGGCACCGCGCACGACGGCGTGACCTACGACCTCACCGGGCCGGAGGCGTTCACGCTGGCCGAGGCTGCGGAGGAACTGGCCCGCCGCACCGGCCGCCCCGTCCGTTACGTCCCCGAGACCACGGAGGAGGCGTACGCCTCGCGGGCCTCGTACGGGGCCGAGGAGTGGGAGGTGGCCGGCTGGGTGACCTCGTACGAGGCGATCGCGGCCGGGGAGATGGCGACGGTCTCGGACGCCGTACCGACCCTGACCGGCCACCGAGCCAAGAGCTTCGCCACCTACCTGGACGAGAACCCGGAGAGCTACCGGCACCTGCTGGTGGGCAGCTGAGGCCGTGCGGGGCGCTGCCGGCGTCCGTGTGGGTGCTGACGCTGCCGGGGACCACGCTCCATGAGCTCGTCCGGATGTTCGTCCGTCAGGAGGCGGGCGAGATGCGGCGGGGGGTTCGTGCGCGGCCCGCGGAGGAAGCGGGTCACGGGGGACATCCAACGGGGCGGCGGCAACCCGCTCGCGGGCGGCTGAGCCCGCGGCTTCGGGCCGCCGCCGTGGAACTCGTCGCCGGGACCCGGCCCACACGGTGTCCGGCGTCGGCACCACCGGCACCGCGGCCTCGTCGCGCGGCTGTTCCAGCGCGTACCCGCACACGTCATCACGTGGGCGGGCAGCATCCCCCCTGGCCCGGCCGAGCGGGTGCCGTGGCCGTCCGGACCCGTCTCCCCGGCCCACCCCCGGCGATCGACCAGCGGTTGTCGCGCGGGTGGTCCGGCAGCAGGAAGAGGAGTGAGGGACGCGTGAGCGGTCAAGGATTCGATCTGCCGCCGAAAGCCCCGCCGGACGTCATCGGCCAGCGCGACGCACTGGCCGTTGAAGCCTGTCGCGCGCTGGCCCAGGCGGGAATCCCGGTGTACCGGGGGCAGCTCGGGGAGGAGCCCGGAGGCAGACCGGGGGCGGATGTCCATGTGGACTCCCTCGCCACCGGCGGTGTGCTGGTGGAGTGGAACACCCAGGAGGAACTGGCGACTGCGGCTGCGGACCTCCTGGAAAGTGGAGTTGATCCTTCGGATCTGCCCCACGTGATCCGCCACTACGAAACCGTCCAGACCTGCATGCGGGACGCCCTTCTGTGCATCCTCGCCTCAGCGGGGTTCCACGTGGAAGAAGCGGACATGCATGCCTACGGAAGTGCGGTGCACGTGAAGGGCTACACGCCCTGACTCCCCTTCAGACCCGTCAGCGCCGAGCCGTACAGCGCCGACGGGCCTGAAGGGCTCTCCACGGTCCACGGGCATCCGTAGCCGGGACAAAAAGACCGCACCCGGCCCGCCATGACCGCCGAGATCGGCGGCCTGCGGGCCGGGTGCGGATCGGGTAGCCGCCATGACCAGCGATATCGCAGGTCAGACGGCCTAACCGTAGATCAAGCCTTCTTGGTCTCCCAGAAGATGGCGTCGATCTGGGCGATCAGGTCCAGAGCCTTCTGGCCCGTGGCCGGGTCGTTCGACGCCTTGGCCGCGGAGAGCGCCTTCAGGGTGTCGTTGACCAGCTGGTGCAGCTGGGGGTACTTCTCGAAGTGCGGGGGCTTGAAGTAGTCGCTCCAGAGCACCGAGACGTGGTGCTTCGCGAGCTCGGCGCGCTGTTCCTTGATCAGAACGGCGCGCGTGCGGAAGTCCGCGTCCTCGTTGGCCTGGTACTTCTCCTGGACGGCCTTGACGGACTCCGCCTCGATGCGGGCCTGGGCCGGGTCGTACACACCGCAGGGCAGGTCGCAGTGTGCGCTGACCTTCACCTTGGGGGCAAACAGGCGGGAAAGCATGGAGCTGTCCTTCCTCGTGATCGTCTTCTCAGGTGGGACATTACTCCGTGAGACCCGGCTTTTTGCGGGTGCCCCCTAGGGCTTAGGCCAAAAGTCCAGGGTGAGGATGGGACCAGTGGCCGAATGTACGGAACGCCGCGGGTGGCGTGTGCCGGAGGACGGACCGGGAGGTGCCAGGGAGATGCCGGGGCTGACACAGGGGCCGGGGCGAGGACGGGCGGGGCGGGGGCGCTTCCAGGTGGTGGAGGTGACGGGGCCCTCGATGGTGCCCACGCTGTACCACGGGGACCTGCTGCTGGTGCAGTGCGGGGCACCCGTGCGCCCGGGGGACGTGGTGATCCTGCGGCACCCCTTCCAGCAGGACCTGCTGGTCGTGAAGCGTGCCGCCGAGCGCCGCGGGGGCGGCTGGTGGGTGCTTGGTGACAACACGTTCGCGGGCGGGGACAGCACGGACTACGGGGCGGTGCCCGAGGAACTGGTACTGGCCCGGGTGCGGGCCCGCTACCGCCCGCTGAGCAGGGATCAGAGGTCGGTGCTGGGTGTGCTGGGCTGGGCGGCGTCCGCGCTGAGGCCCGTCTCCGCCGACCGTTCGGTCTCCAGGCGCTTGCGGGCCCGGTAGGCGGCCACGTTGGCCCGGGTCGCGCAGCGGTCGGAGCAGTAGCGGCGTGAGCGGTTGGTCGAGGTGTCGAGGTAGGCGTTGCGGCAGGGCACGGCCTCGCACAGGCCGAGCCGGTCCACGCCGTGCGAGGTGAGGTGGAAGGCCAGGCCCATCACGGCGATCGCCGCGTATCCGGCCGTCGCGTTCGAGGGGTGGTCGGCCAGGTGCATGTGCCAGTCCGGCTTGCCGTCCTCGTCCCGGGTGTCGTGGCCGGAGATCTGCGGGCTCACCGGGAACTCCAGCAGCAGGGAGTTGAGCAGGTCGACCGCGAGGGTCTCGTCGCCGCCGTCGGCCGCCTCGAAGACCGCGCGCAGCCGCGCCCGTACCGACCGGAACCGTGTCACGTCCGCGTCCGTGGCCCGTCGCGCGGCCTGGGCGTTGGCGCCGAAGAGCTCACGGACGGCGTCGACCGAGGTGAGGCCGTCCTTGCTGCGGGCCGGCTCCTCGGTGTTGACCAGGCGCACGGCATAGTCCGAGTAATAGGCCAGTTCCACTTGTAGTCCTTACGGCGTCGGTCTAAGGTCGATACGCCGACCAGTGTAATGGGTGGTCGCCAGGCTTGGGTGTTACACGATTCGTCGGGTCAATGGCTGTGCGAGGAAAGAGCGGTACGAGATGGAGGTTCGGGTGACGGACACGGTGACGGATGCTGACTGGGCGGCATGGCAGACGAGCTGGGACCGGCAGCAGGAGTGGTACATGCCGGACCGCGAGGAGCGGTTCCGGGTGATGCTGGACATGGTCGAGGCCGTGGTGGGACCCGAACCGCGCGTGCTCGACCTGGCGTGCGGTACGGGAAGTATCACGGACCGGCTCCTCAAGCGGTTCCCGCAGGCGACCAGCACGGGCGTCGACCTCGACCCCGCGCTCCTCGCGATCGCCCGCGGCACCTTCGAGGGCGATGGCCGCGTCACCTTCGTCACCGCGGACCTCAAGGACCCCTCCTGGACGGAGCGGCTTCCCTTCGACTCGTACGATGCCGTGCTGACCGCCACCGCGCTCCACTGGCTGCACAGCGAGCCGCTGGCCGCACTCTACGGGCGCGTCGGCCAACTCGTGCGGGACGGGGGGCTGTTCATGAACGCGGACCGGATGATCGACACCTCCACCCCGCGTATCAACGCGGCCGAGCGCGCCCACCGGCACGCCGGGATGGACCGTGCCAAGGCCGCGGGCGTCCTCGACTGGGCCGACTGGTGGGCGCTCGCCGCCAAGGACCCGGTCCTCGCCGCACCGACCGCCGAGCGGTTCGAGATCTTCGGTGAGCACGCCGATGGCGACATGCCGTCCGCCGAGTGGCACGCCCGCACCCTGCGCGGGGCGGGTTTCGCCGAGGCGCGCACGGTCTGGGCCTCGCCATCGGACAGCATGGTGCTCGCGGTCAAGTAGGACGGGATAGCGGGCGGTGCAGCCGGTGCTGGCGGCGTGGACTCCGGTCCGTGCCGCCCGCCTTCCCCGTCCCCTGCGGACCCTGGGCCAGGAGTACGTCGCCGCCAGGATGGGCGGCGAGGCCAACCCAGGACTTCTGCGCGGTGCGCGGCGAGGAGCCGCCCCGCGCCGGCCGCGTGGCACGGACGCAGGGAGGGGCGGTACGGACAGTGCGTCCGTACCGCCCCTCCCTCATGCCCTACGCGCTACAGCACCTTGGACAGGAACGACTTCGTCCGGTCGTGCTGCGGGTTCGTCAGCACGTCGCGCGGGTGGCCGGACTCGACCACCACGCCGTCGTCCATGAAGACCAGCGCGTCGCCGACCTCGCGGGCGAAGCCCATCTCGTGCGTGACGACGATCATCGTCATGCCGTCCTCGGCGAGACCGCGCATGACGTCCAGGACGTCACCGACCAGCTCCGGGTCGAGCGCGGACGTCGGCTCGTCGAAGAGCATCAGCTTCGGCTCCATGGCCAGGGCGCGGGCGATGGCCACCCGCTGCTGCTGTCCGCCGGAGAGCTGCGAGGGGTAGTTCTTCGCCTTGTCCGAGAGGCCGACCCGGTCCAGCAGGCTGATCGCCCGTTCCCGGGCCACCGCCCTCGACTCGCCCCTGACCTGGACCGGCGCCTCCATGACGTTCTCCATCGCCGTCATGTGGGGGAACAGGTTGAAGCGCTGGAAGACCATGCCGATGTCACGGCGCTTCAGGGCGACTTCGCTGTCCTTGAGCTCGTAGAGCTTGTCGCCCTTCTGGCGGTAGCCGACGAGCTCGCCGTCGACGTACAGCCGGCCGGCGCTGACCTGCTCCAGGTGGTTGATGCACCGGAGGAAGGTCGACTTGCCCGAGCCGGAGGGACCGATGAGGCAGAACACCTCGCCCTTGGCCACCTCCAGGTCGATGCCCTTGAGGATGTGCGCGGCGCCGAAGGACTTGTGTACGCCCTCGGCCTTCACCATGGCGGTCATGCCATGCCTCCCTTCGGGCGGCCCACGGACAGGACGTTGGCCCGGATCTTCTGGAGCGGGGTGGGCGGCAGGGTCCGGCTCGAACCCCGTGCGTAGTACCGCTCCAGGTAGTACTGGCCGACGCTCAGCACCGAGGTCATGATCAGGTACCAGGCCGCGGCCAGGAAGTACATCTCGACCGGGGCGCCGGACGTCTGCCCGATGTCCTGTGCGTACCGGAACAGTTCGGAGAACTGCACGGCGGCGACCAGCGAGGTCGTCTTGAGCATGTTGATGACTTCGTTGCCCGTCGGCGGCACGATCACGCGCATCGCCTGGGGGACCACGATGCGGCGCAGGGTCTTGCTGTGGCTCATGCCCAGCGCCTGCGACGCCTCGGTCTGGCCCTCGTCGACCGAGAGCAGACCCGCGCGGCAGATCTCGGCCATGTACGCGGCCTCGTTGAGACCCAGGCCGAGCAGCGCGGTCAGCAGCGGCGTCATGAAGGACGACCACTCGTCCTTGTAGACCGGCCCGAGGTTGATGTACTCGAAGACCAGACCCAGGTTGAACCAGACGAAGAGCTGGACCAGGACCGGGGTGCCGCGGAAGAACCAGATGTAGAACCAGGCGATCGACGAGGTCACCGGGTTCTTCGACAGGCGCATGACGGCCAGCAGGATGCCGCCGACCACGCCGATCGCCATCGACAGGACGGTGAGCAGCAAGGTCTGCCCGACACCGTTGAGGATGCGGTCGTCGAAGAAGTAGTCCGGGATCGCGTCCCAGTTGATCTTGCCCTGGGAGAAGGCGTAGACGATCGCCGCGAAGGCGCCGAGCGCGATCGCCGCGGAGAGGTAGCGGCCGTAGTGGCGGACCGGGATGGCCTTGATGGCCTCGGGTCCGGCTGCCGGGGTGGGGGGAGTGGGCGGCTGGTCGGCCGTGCCCGTCTTCTTCATGTCAGTCACAGGTGATGCCTTTCAGCGCCGGTCCGGATCAGGAGCCGCCGTTGATCTTGGCCTCGGTGACCGCGCCGGCCTCGACGCCCCACTTGGAGATGATCTTCCCGTACTCGCCGTTCTTGATGATGGCGTCGAGCGCCGCCTGGACGGCCTTGGTGAGCTTGTCGTTGCCCTTCGCGACGGCGATGCCGTACGGGGCCGCCTCGACCTGGTCGCCGACGATCTCGAAGTCCTTGCCGCCGCCCGAGGTCTTCACCGCGTACGCGGCGACCGGGAAGTCGGAGGAACCGGCGTCGGCGCCACCGCCGCGCAGCCGGGTCTGGGCCTCCAGGTCGGTGTCGAACGCCTCGATGGCGATCTTCTTGCCGCCCTCGCACTTCTTGGTCTCGGTCTTGGCGAGGTCGTGCGAGACGGTGCCGCGCTGGACCGCGATCTTCTTGCCGCAGAGGTCGGCCCAGGTGCTGATGGACTGGGTGTCGCCCTTCTTGGTGTAGATCGAGACGCCGGCGGTGAAGTAGTCGACGAAGTCGACGCCCTCGCCGACCTTCTTGCCGGTCTCCGAGTCGACACCGGTCTGGCGGTCCTTGGTGTCCGTCATGGCCGACATCGCGAGGTCGTAGCGCTTGGAGCGCAGACCCGTGATCAGCGTGTCGAAGGTGCCGTTCTCGAACTGGAACGTCACGCCGAGCTGCTTGCCGAGCGCGGCGCCGAGGTCGGGGTCGATACCGACGATCTTGCCGGACTTGTCCTTGAACTCGACCGGCGGGTACGCGATGTCCGAACCGACCTTGACGACGCCCTTGTCCTTGATGTCCTTGGGGAGGAGATCGGCGAGCGGGGCGTCCTTCGTCGCGGACGTCTCGGAGCTCTTCGTGCCGCTGTCGGTCTGGTCGCCGCACGCGGTGAGCAGCATGGTGCCGGCGACCGCGATGGCGCCGACCGCTGCAATCCGGGACTTCGCGGTCGTGCGACGAGTGGTGCTTGCGGTCATGGTGAAGTCCTCCGGCGGTGGTGAGGGTGAGCTGCCAGCTGGGTGCGAACGTCCGGTCGGAGATCGACACCCGGTGTGATTCAGGCATCTTGCCATTCGGACTAGCCCAATCAGGGTGCCCGCCATGTCAAAATCGGATAACGGGCCACCCCCGTACCCCAACGGGCCGGTACATCAGCACCGGACCTTCTGTTGGATTTCCGTCTTTCGACCGGAGAATCTCCGGCGTGTCTCGGTAGCTGGGCGACGTTTATACCGCTGAGTGGACTTGTCCCGATATTCGACTATGAGTCATGTCACCGGGTCGATACCGACTCGTCCGAGGTGCGGTTCATCCGGTAAGAAAGACGTTTACACCCCTCATCCGGGGCTCAGGGCGCGTGTGCGGCGCGCCCGCGCGTATGTACCTCCCCTGGCGGAGCGGGCCATCCGCTTCCCGCCGGGCACGTACGCGGTCCCAGCCCACCCCTCCTCAACCAGGAGTGGCCACCCTCAAACGATGAAGACTTAAGGGGTCAATACCATGGCAGCGGAGATCGTCAATCCTCGCAGCGACAGCAAGACGCACGGTGCGGCCAGTGCGGACAACGACAGCAGCGGTACGGGCAGCCTGACCGGCGCCCCGGACGAGTTCTTCGATCCGGCGTTCGCCCTGCACCGCGGCGGCAAGATGGCCATCCAGGCCACCGTCCCCGTGCGCGACAAGGACGACCTGTCCCTCGCGTACACGCCCGGCGTGGCCAAGGTGTGCAGCGCCATCGCCGAGAATCCCGATCTCGTCAACGACTACACCTGGAAGTCCCAGGTCGTGGCGGTCGTGACGGACGGTACCGCCGTCCTCGGCCTCGGGGACATCGGCCCGGAGGCGTCCCTCCCCGTGATGGAGGGCAAGGCGATCCTGTTCAAGCAGTTCGGCGGCGTCGACGCGGTCCCGATCGCGCTCGCCACGACGGACGCGGACGAGATCGTGGAGACCGTGGTGCGGCTCGCGCCGTCCTTCGGCGGGATCAACCTGGAGGACATCTCCGCGCCCCGCTGCTTCGAGATCGAGCGCAAGCTCCAGGAGCGCCTGGACATCCCGGTCTTCCACGACGACCAGCACGGCACCGCGGTCGTGACGCTCGCGGCCCTGCGCAACGCGGCCAGGCTCTCCGGCCGGACCCTGGGCGATCTGCACGGCGTCATCTCCGGCGCGGGGGCCGCGGGAGTGGCCATCGCCAAGTTCCTGCTGGCGGCGGGCATCGGTGACATCTCGGTCGCCGACCGCAAGGGCATCGTCAGCCGGGACCGCGAGGACCTGACGGACGTCAAGCGTGAGCTCGCCGAGATCACCAACAAGGCGGGCATCTCCGGCTCCCTGGAAACGGCGCTGGCCGGCGCCGACCTCTTCATCGGCGTCTCCGGCGGTACGGTGCCCGAGCCGGCCGTCGCCTCGATGGCCCCCGGCGCGTACGTCTTTGCGATGGCGAACCCGACCCCCGAGGTCCACCCCGACATCGCGCACAAGTACGCGGCCGTCGTGGCGACCGGGCGTTCGGACTACCCCAACCAGATCAACAACGTGCTGGCCTTCCCCGGCATCTTCGCGGGCGCGCTCCAGGTCAGGGCCTCCCGGATCACCGAGGGCATGAAGATCGCCGCGGCGAACGCGCTGGCGGATGTCGTGGGTGACGAGCTCGCGGCGGACTACGTGATTCCGTCGCCGTTCGACGAGCGGGTCGCGCCCGCGGTGACCGCGGCGGTCGCCGCGGCCGCGCGTGCCGAGGGTGTGGCGCGGCGCTGAGGTAGCGCGCCCGCGGGGCAGGGCGGGGTGTGACCGGGATGCGGTGGGCGGGTCGCCCGCCGCGGGCCTGTGCCCCACCCCGCCCCTTCCCGAACCCCGGTGCTCCCCCTGGCTCCGGCTCCCCGGTCGCCGGGCGGGACGTGCCGGGCCGGTCGCCCGCCCGGGCCGCCCGAGTGCACGGGCGCGGCGCGCGTCACACGCGTATCCGGTTACGCGGCCGCCCGCCCCGCCCTATCGTCGGGGCCATGTTCGCCGCCTACGCCGCACGCATCGACCGCGACCAGCCCCTCGACGGACTAGAGCTGGGTGAACGCCCCTCGCCCGGGGCGCGTCCCGGCTGGACCACCGTCAAGGTCAGGGCCGCCTCCCTCAACCACCACGACCTCTGGTCCCTGCGGGGCGTCGGCCTCGCCGAGGACAAGCTGCCGATGATCCTCGGCTGCGACGCCGCCGGGATCGACCAGGACGGCAACGAGGTCGTCCTGCACTCCGTCATCGGTCAGAGCGGGTACGGAGTCGGGGCCGACGAGCCGCGCTCCATCCTCACCGAGCGGTACCAGGGCACCTTCGCCGAGCTGGTCACCGTGCCGTCCTGGAACGTCCTGGCCAAGCCCGCGGAGCTCTCCTTCGAGGAGGCCGCCTGCCTGCCGACCGCCTGGCTCACCGCGTACCGGATGCTCTTCACCAACGCAGGGGTGCGTCCTGGCGACTCCGTGCTCGTGCAGGGCGCGGGCGGTGGCGTCGCCACCGCGGCGATCGTCCTCGGCAAGGCGGCGGGACTACGGGTCTACGCGACCAGCCGGGACGCGGCCAAGCGCGAGCGGGCCGTCGAACTCGGCGCCGTCGAGGCGTTCGAGTCCGGTGCGCGGCTCCCGCAGCGCGTCGACGCCGTCATCGAGACGGTGGGCGCCGCGACCTGGTCGCACTCGGTGAAGTCCCTGCGGCCCGGCGGGACCCTGGTCATCTCCGGCGCCACCAGCGGCGACCGGCCCTCCCATGCCGAGCTGACCCGGATCTTCTTCCTGGAACTGAAGGTCGTCGGCTCGACGATGGGCTCGAAGGAGGAGCTGGAGAGCCTGCTGTCGTTCTGCGCGGCCACCGGCGTGCGGCCCGTGATCGATGAGGTACTGCCGCTCGACCGGGCCCGCGAGGGGTTCGAACGGCTGGCCTCGGGTGACCAGTTCGGCAAGATCGTACTGACGGTCTGACCGGCCCTCCCGTGCCTCCGTCAACGATGGTTGACGCCTCAGGGTTGTCAATGTAAGTTGACGTCATGACCGAAGCAACGGACCTTGCCGCGCGTGCCGGCGACCGCGACCCGCGTGTCGGGCTGCGGGCCGTCGCCGCGCTGCGGCGGCTGCTTGAGCAGCTGGAAGCGGTACAGGTGAGAAGCGCCCGCGCGCAGGGCTGGTCGTGGCAGGAGATCGCGGCCGAGCTCGGCGTGAGCCGGCAGGCCGTCCACAAGAAGCACGGGAGGCTTTGATGTTCGAGCGATTCACCCGAGGGGCCCGGGCCACCGTGACGGGCGCCGTGACGCATGCCGAACGCCTCGGGGCCGATACGGTCACCGAGGAGCACCTCCTGCTGGCGCTGCTCGACCAGGAGGGCAGCCGGGCCTCGTTCGCCGCCGCGACGCTCGGTCTCACCGGCCGCCGCGCCTCGCTGGAGGCGTCACTCGCCGCCGCCCGCCGGCGGGGCGGCCTGACCAGGGCGGACACCGAAGCGCTGGCCGGTATGGGGATCGACGTCGGTGAGATCGTGGCCCGGGTGGAGGACGCGCACGGTGAGGGCGCGCTGGCGGGTGACGAGCGTAAGGGCAGGCGGTGGTGGTCGTCGGGCCGGCCCTTCACCCGCGGCGCGAAGGGCGTTCTGGAGAACTCCCTGCGGGTGGCGCTGGGCCGCGGTGACCGCTTCATCGGCGAGGAGCACCTTCTGCTGGCGCTCACGGCCCGCCCCGGCGTGGTCGCCGACGTACTCGCCGAGCACGGGGCGACGTACGCGACCGTGGACCGGGCGATGTACGGGGCCGGGGGAGAGGGGTCCGCGAAGGCGGGCTGACGCCCGGGACCCGGCCCGGCCGCCGGAAGCCGGGGCCGGGCCGGGTACGTCAGTCCCGCTCGCCGGTGGGGTCGTCCGCCGCCGGCCCGCGCAGCAGCGTGCCGATACGGGTCGCCGCCGTCGCCAGGTGGCGGCGGGCCTCCGCCACCTGGTTCTCCGTGACGCCCCGGTCCCGGGCCGCGTCACGGATCTCGTCGCGGAAGCGGTCCAGCAGCCGGTCCAGGTCGCGGGCCGGATCGCCCGAGCCCACGGTGTCCTTGCCCCATTCGGGGTCGGCCTGGGCGGCGGTAGGGTCCGGCGTGGTGGCGGTGGACCAGTTGCCGGTTCTGGCGAAGCTCCCCAGCTGGCCGGTGATCTCCGCCAGCCCTTCCCGTACACCCGTGGGCCAGTCGCCCCGCGCGAAGTGCTCCTGCACCTGGCGCGCGGCGTTCTGCATCTGCTCGCTGGCCCTCTCGTGGGCCTCCTCGGCCTGGCGGCGGGCCCGCTGGGCGTCCTCACGGGCACGCCGCGACTCGTCCTTCGCCCGGCGGGCCTGTTCCTTCCACTCGTGCCTGGCCTTGCGGAGCTCCTCCTTCGCCAGCCGCCACGCCTCGCTGTTGCCGAGATCCCCGAGATCCCCGAGGCCGGCGGGCCCGGGCTCCCCGCCGCCCCTGGTGCCCGCCGTGTGACGGGACGCGGAGGCCGCCGCCCGCATGTCGCTGCGCAGCCTGCCCGCCGCCCCGCGTACGTCGTCGCGGATCTCCGCCGCCAGTTCGGCGACCGAGTCGCGGATCTCCAGCTCCAGATCGGCCAGCTCGCCGCTGCGGCCCGCCAGTTCACCGCGTCCCGCCTCCGTGATCGAGTAGACCTTGCGGCCGCCCTCCGTGGCGTGGGTGACCAGGCCCTCGGCCTCCAGTTTGGCCAGACGCGGATAGACGGTGCCGGCGGAGGGCGCGTACAGCCCCTGGAAGCGCTCCTCCAGCAGCCGGATCACCTCGTAGCCGTGGCGGGGCGCCTCGTCCAGCAGCTTGAGGAGGTAGAGGCGCAGGCGGCCGTGGGCGAATACGGGGGCCATGTCAGAGGACCTTTCCGGTCGGCTCGGATGCGTACGGGCCGTCCTCGGCCGGTGGGCGGCGCAGGAGGGCGATCGCGCCGGACACGGTCGTCGCGCGCAGGGTTCCCGTGCCCGCGCCCAGCGTCCCGGTGATCTTCTTGGCGCCCCACATACCGCTGACCCGCAGATCCTCGAAGGCGTTGGAGACCGCTCCGCTCGCGGTGTTCGCCTCGACCTTCGCGTCGGTGGGGTGGGGCAGCCGGATCGCGATCTCGCCGGAGACCGTGGCGAGCCGGATGTCGGTGGGCTTTCCGGACGGGTCGAGGTCCAGGACCATGTCCCCGCTGACCGATTCGGCGCGTACGGAACTCCCGGCACCGTCGACCACCGTGAGGTCGCCGGACACGGACTGGAAGCGGAGGTCGCCGGTGACGGCCTGCGCCTCCAGGCTGCCGGAGACCGACTCTCCGTGCACCCCGCCGGAGAGGCCGACGAGGGTGGTGTCTCCGGTGACGCCGCGCACCTCCGTACGCCCCCGGATACCGGAGACGACCGCTCCGGCGTCCACGACACCGACCTCGACGGACGAACCGGCCGGCACGGCGAGGGAGACGACCGCCCGGCGCCCGCGGTCCTTCGGGTCGAGCCACTTGAGGAAGCCCTTCCAGGGCAGATCCTCGTAGGCGACTGTGAGAACACCGTCCTGCTGCGTCACGATCAGCGGGGGACCCTCGACGTCCGAGACCTCCAGACGGGCGCGCTGTTCCTCCGTACCGACCACGTTGACGGCGCCGCTGACGATGCGCACGTGCAGCGCCGTCACCGGTTCGTCGAAGGTGAGCTTACGAGGCTCGGCGATGGCCCACGTCGACACCGGCATGGATCAGACCTTCCGTTGGGCGGGGAGTGACGCAACATATCGCGTCTCGTCGGAACACGATATATCGCGGAAATGGGAAGTCAAGGCACTGTGGGTCGGGTGGGTGACGTCAGGGTGCGGCGTCCTGATGGCGCTATAGTGGCGCCATCACTTCTACTTCAGGGGCCATCCCGTGGTCAGCAGGGCGTTATGACGGGCCAATACGAACGAGAAGCTCCAGGTCAGAAGGGGTTACTTCGAATCGGAGCCAGAATGGCTCGCAATGGCACCTCAGATGTGCCATGATGGCGTCATGGACCTCACCCCTTACATCGACAATCTCCGGCGGGAGCTCGCCGTCGCCGCGGACGCCGGAGGCGATGACGCCCGGGCCCTCGCCGAGCGGCTCACCGCCCCACTGGAGTCCGCCACCCGCCTGATCCTCCTCGACGCACTGTCCACCGCCATGGGCGAAGTGACGCGGGAGCTGGCGCCGGGCTCGGTCGACGTGCGGCTGCGGGGTCTCGACCCGGAGTTCGTGGTGACGGCGCCGCCCGCGCCGGAGCCGTACGAGGAGGATGGGCCGGCGCGAACCGCCGTACCGGCCCCCGCGTCGTCCGCCGCCCCGGCCGACGGGGACGACGGTGCCACCGCCCGGATCAACTTCCGGCTCCCGGCCCACCTCAAGACCAGGGTCGAGGACGCCGCCGGCAAGGAAAGCATGTCGGTCAACGCCTGGCTGGTGCGGGCGGTCTCCGCCGCCTTCGAGCCCGCCGCCGAGCCCTCCCGCCGTCACGCGGACAGCCACTCCACCGGACACCGGGGCTACACCGGCTGGGTGCGCTAGCCGTACGCGCCGCCCGGCCCACTCGCCCCCCGGACCCACTTCACTCACACCCCGCCCGACCGGCGGGAACATCACCTAGCCACGAGGACGGGACAGCCATGCCTGCTTACGAGACTCCCGAAGCCATCACCGCCACCATCGAGTTCGAGATGGGCTCCCTGCGGATCACCGCGGGCAAGCGTCCGGACACGGTCGTCGAGGTGCGGCCGACCACCGACGACAAGAAGGACGTCCAGGCGGCGGAGCAGACCAAGGTCAGCTGCTCCGGCGGCCGGCTGACGGTCACGGGGCCCAACAAGCGCTCCCTGTTCGGTAAGAGCGCCTCGCTCGACATCACCGTAGAACTGCCCGCCGGGTCCGAGATCCGGTGCACGTCCCCGATGGTGAACGCCACCGTCGAGGGCGAGGTCGCGGGCTGCCGCATCCAGACGTCGATGGGCGACATCCGGGTGGAGAGCGCGGCCACCGTCCACCTCAAGACCGGTCACGGCGACATCTGGGTGGGGAGCGTGGCGGGCGATGCCGAGGTCCGCGGCTCGGGCCAGGTGCGGGTCGGCCGGATCGGCGGCGCCGCCACCGTGAAGAACTCCAACGGCGAGTCCGCGATCGACGAGGTCGTCGGTGAGCTGCGGGTGGGCTCGTCCAACGGCTCGGTCGTGATCGGTCTCGCCCACGCCTCGGTCGAGGCCAAGTCCGCCTCCGGCTCCGTCCGGATCGGCGAGGTGGTGCGCGGCAAGGTGACGCTGCGGAGCTCCGCCGGGAACATCGGTGTCGGCATCCGCGAGGCCACGGCCGCCTGGCTCGACGTGCACACGGGGGCCGGTGCCGTACGCAACTCGCTCGGCCCCTCCGACGGTCCCGGGGCGGCCGAGAACACCGTCGAGGTCCGCGCCCACACGGCGGCCGGCGACATCGAGATCCACCGCGCCTGAGGCCGTGGACCTCGGCCCAGGACGTCGAGGTCCCCAGCTCGCGTCTCGCACCTCGCGGTGCCGGCGTCGAACGTGCCGGCCCCCCCCAGTCCTCTGTTCGTCGACCAAGAGCCCTCGGAAGGGTCTATCTGTCATGAGCACAACAACTCTTGCTTCCTCCGCAGGCCCCGCCGCCCCCGTGATCACGGCCACCGGCCTCACCAAGTCGTACGACGGCAGGACCGTGCTCGACGGCATCGATCTGAGCATCGCCGAGGGCAGCGTCTTCGCCCTGCTCGGTCCGAACGGTGCCGGCAAGACCACCGTGGTGAAGATCCTCTCCACGCTCATCGGCGCCGACGCGGGTGACCTGCGCGTCGGAGGCCACGACCTGGCGGCGGACCCGCAGGCGGTCCGCGCGGCGATCGGGGTCACCGGGCAGTTCTCGGCCGTGGACGGCCTGATCACGGGTGAGGAGAACATGCTCCTCATGGCGGACCTGCACCACCTCACCCGCGCGCGGGGCCGTCGTACCGCCGCCGAACTCCTGGCCCGCTTCGACCTGGTGGACGCCGCGAGGAAGCCCGTGTCCACCTACTCCGGCGGCATGAAGCGCCGCCTCGACCTGGCCATGACCCTGGTCGGCGACCCCCGGATCATCTTCCTGGACGAACCGACCACCGGCCTGGACCCGCGCAGCCGCCACAGCATGTGGCAGATCATCCGCGCGCTGGTCGCCGGCGGGGTCACCGTCTTCCTCACCACCCAGTACCTGGAAGAGGCCGACCAGCTCGCCGACCGCGTCGCGGTCCTCCACAACGGCAGGATCGCCGCCCAGGGCACCCCCGAGGAGCTCAAGCGGCTCGTCCCCGGCGGGCACGTACGGCTGCGTTTCGACGACCCGGCCGCCTACCGGTCCGCCGCCCTCGCCCTGGACGAGGTCACCCGGGACGACGAGGGGCTGTCGCTGCGGATGCCGAGCGACGGCAGCCAGCGCGAACTGCGCTCCGTCCTCGACCGGCTGGACTCCGCCGGCATCGAGGCCGACGAACTGACCGTCCACACCCCCGACCTCGACGACGTGTTCTTCGCCCTCACCAGCAGCACCCACGCCCCCGCCTCCAAGGAGACAGCCCGATGAGCACCCTCTCCCTCACCGTCCGCGACTCGCACACCATGCTGCGCCGCAACCTCCTGCACGCCCGCCGCTACCCCTCCCTCACCCTGAATTTGCTGCTCAGCCCGGTCATCCTGCTCCTGCTCTTCGTCTACGTCTTCGGCGACGTGATGAGCGCGGGCATCAGCGGCGGCGCCGACCGTTCCGACTACATCGCCTACCTCGTCCCGGGCATCCTCATGATGACCATCGGCAGCACCGTCATCGGGGCGGCGATCTCCGTCTCCACCGACATGAGCGAGGGCCTCATCGCCCGCTTCCGCACGATGGCGATCCACCGCCCGTCCGTGCTCGTCGGACACGTCGTGGGCAGCGTCCTGAAGGTGCTCGCGAGCCTGCTGCTCGTGGGTGCTGTCGGCGTGGCGATCGGTTTCCGCTCCACGGACGCCACCGCCCTGGAGTGGCTGGCCGCGTTGGGACTGCTCACCCTCTTCTCCCTGGCACTGACCTGGATCGCGGTCGGGATGGGCATGGCCAGCCCGAACGCGGAGGCGGCCAGCAACATGGCCATGCCGCTCATCCTCCTGCCGCTCATTTCGAGCGCCTTCATCCCGGTCGGCACGATGCCGGGCTGGTTCCAGCCGATCGCCGAGTACCAGCCCTTCACCCCCGCCATCGAAACCCTGCGCGGCCTGCTCCTGGGCACCGAGATCGGCCACAGCGGATGGCTCGCCGTCGCCTGGTGCCTCGGGCTCACCGCGCTCGGCTACCGGTGGTCGACGGCATTGTTCAACCGCGACCCGAAGTGACCGGACCTCGAAGTGACCGGGGCGGCAGCCGTGTGGCGGCCGCCCCGGTCGCCTGGGTGATTCGGCCGCCGAAACAGACCATAGACGGACGAATTGCCCTAGCGTATGAGACATGAACGCGACACCAGTGGGAGCGCTGCTGCTGTGCCGGGCCGTCCCCGAGTCCGTACGGCCGCCCGCGCATCTCCTGCGCGAGCCGATGGTGCTGACACCCGCCGGAGACGGCTGGAGCGCTCTCGTACCCGAGGGAAGGCCCTGGCGGGACGGGGGACCGCACGGGGCGGAGCCCGTCGACCGGGTGACGGGTGGCTGGGCCGCCGCACTCGCGGTCGGTTCCACCTGGCCGGTCATCGCGCTGTGGTGGGACGGCGACCGGGCCGGGTACACCCTCGCGTCCGGATTCCGCCGCCCGGTCGGGTACGTCTGGCTGGCGGACGGGACCCCGGCCGGCGAGGACGAGGCCATGCGCACCTTCGCGGCCCGGCTCGGCCTCGACCCCGTCCTGGACGTCCAGGCGCTGGAGGCGCTGACCCGCCCGGACCCCGGAACGGACGCCGGAGCCCGGCTGCGCGGACTCCTCGCCGTCCTCGCCCGCACCGGAGCCGCGCTCCCACCGGGGGTCGGCCCCTGCGAACCCGCTGACCGGCTGCGCGCCGCCGCCGGGGCCCACCGCGAAGCGGAGCGGATCGAGTGGGCGGGCTGGCGCGATGCCGTACGCGTCGAGCTCGACGCGGTGGAGAGCGGGAGGCTCGGTCCGTGGGTGCGCGGGCCCCGCGCCCGTACCATCGCCGCCGCCCAGTTGGCCCTAGGCGTCCCGCTCCTGCTCACGGGGGCCGGGCGGCGCAGCGCCGGCTGGCTCGTGGCGGGCGCCGTACTGGTGGCGCAGGGGGCGCTGGGGCTCGCCTACAACCGGATCAGGGACGAGGCGGAGGGCTGAGCCGGCCGGTGGGGGTCAGGCGTCGTCGTCCTCGTCGTCCAGCCGGGCCAGCCAGGTGGCGAGGCGCTCGACCGGGACCTCGAAGTCGGGGTTGAGGTCGACGAACGTACGGAGCTGCTCGGCGAGCCACTCGAAGGTTACCTCCTCCTCGCCCCGCCGCTTCTCCAGTTCCTCGATGCCGCGATCGGTGAAGTACATGTGCTGCGCTCGCTCCGGATGAGAACGGTGATGGTCTCCACCAGAGTAGGGCGTGCCCGGAGGAGACTGCCGAGGCCCTCGGCCGGACCGCTCTGTCGGCCCGTTACCGCAACCGGCCGTTCCGGGACGTGGAGCCCCGGATGAGCTGACCGGCACCCGCACCCCCGGCAGGCCGGAGGGCCCGGTCCCGCGATCGACTCGCGGGACCGGGCCCTCCGGTGCGTACAGCGGCTGATCAGGCTTCGAACACCTCGGCGAGCAGCTGTCCCTGCTCGGCCTGGTGGCGCTTGGCCGAGCCGACCGCCGGGGAGGAGCCGTGCGGCCGCGAGATGCGGCGCAGACGCTCACCGTGCGGGACGTCGGCACCGACGGCCAGGTCCAGGTGGTCGATCAGGTTGAGCGCGATGAACGGCCACGCACCCTGGTTGGCCGGCTCCTCCTGGGCCCAGAGGTACTTCTCCGCGTTGGGGTACTTGGCGATCTCGGCCTGGATCTCGGCACCCGGCAGCGGGTACAGGCGCTCCAGGCGGATGATCGCCGTCTCGGTGTCCCCGCGCTTCTCGCGCTCGGCGTCCAGGTCGTAGTAGAGCTTGCCGGTGCAGAAGACGACCTTGCGGACGCTCTCGGGCTTGACCGACTCGTCACCGATGACCGGGCGGAAGCCGCCGGTGGTGAACTCCTCCACCTTGGAGGCCGCCGCCTTGAGGCGGAGCATCGACTTCGGGGTGAAGACGATCAGCGGCTTGTGGTGCGGGTTGTGCACCTGCCACCGCAGGAGGTGGAAGTAGTTCGACGGCAGCGTGGGCATGGCCACCGTCATGTTGTCCTGCGCGCACATCTGGAGGAAGCGCTCCGGGCGGGCGGACGAGTGGTCCGGGCCCTGGCCCTCGTAACCGTGCGGCAGCAGCAGCGTGACGCCGGAGGTCTGGCCCCACTTCTGCTCGGCCGAGGAGATGAACTCGTCCACGACGGTCTGCGCGCCGTTGACGAAGTCACCGAACTGGGCCTCCCAGATGACCAGCGACTCCGGGCGGGCCAGCGAGTAGCCGTACTCGAAGCCCATCGCCGCGTACTCGCTGAGCAGCGAGTCGTAGACGTTGTAGCGGGCCTGGTCCTCGGTCAGGTAGAGCAGCGGGGTGTAGTCCTCGCCGGTCTTCTGGTCGACGAGCACCGCGTGGCGCTGGCCGAAGGTGCCACGGCGGGTGTCCTGGCCGGCGAGCCGGACCGGGGTGCCCTCCATCAGCAGCGAACCGATCGCCAGGGTCTCGCCCATGCCCCAGTCGATCGTGCCGTTCTCCACGGACGCGGCGCGGCGCTGCATCTGCGGCATCAGGCGCGGGTGCACGGTGATCTCGTCGGGGATGTTCACCTGCGATTCCGCGATGGCCTTGACGACCTCGGTGGAGACCGCGGTGTTCACGGTGACCGGGAACTCGGCCTGGACGTGCGGGATGTGCGGCTGGGACGGCGCCGAAGTGGCCTCGCGGACCTCCGCGAAGACCTTCTCCAGCTGGCCCTGGAAGTCCTGGAGCGCCTGCTCGGCCTCTTCCAGGGTGATGTCGCCGCGGCCGATGAGGGACTCGGTGTAGAGCTTGCGCACCGAGCGCTTCTTGTCGATCAGGGTGTACATCTGCGGGTTGGTGAACTCCGGGTTGTCGCCCTCGTTGTGACCGCGGCGGCGGTAGCAGATGAGGTCGATCACGACGTCCTTGTTGAACGTCTGCCGGTACTCGAAGGCGAGCCGCGCGACACGGACCACGGCCTCCGGGTCGTCACCGTTGACGTGGATGATCGGCGCCTCGATCATGCGCGCCACGTCGGTGGCGTACATCGAGGAGCGCGAGGACTCCGGGGCGGCGGTGAAGCCGACCTGGTTGTTGATCACCACGTGCACCGTGCCGCCGGTGCGGTAGCCGCGCAGCTGCGACATGTTGAGCGTCTCGGCGACGACACCCTGGCCCGCGAAGGCCGCGTCGCCGTGGAGCGCGACGGGCAGGACCGTGAAGTCCGTGCCGCCCTTGTTGATGATGTCCTGCTTGGCGCGGGCGATGCCCTCCAGGACCGGGTCGACCGCCTCCAGGTGGGAGGGGTTGGCGGCCAGCGAGACCTTGATCTGCTCGCCGTCCAGACCGGTGAAGGTGCCCTCGGCGCCCAGGTGGTACTTGACGTCGCCGGAGCCGTGCATCGACCGCGGGTCGAGGTTGCCCTCGAACTCCCGGAAGATCTGCGCGTACGACTTGCCGACGATGTTCGCCAGGACGTTCAGCCGGCCGCGGTGGGCCATGCCGATGACGACCTCGTCGAGGCGGGCCTCGGCGGCGGAGTCGATGACGGCGTCGAGCAGCGGGATGACGGACTCGCCGCCCTCCAGCGAGAACCGCTTCTGACCGACGTACTTGGTCTGCAGGAACGTCTCGAACGCCTCGGCGGCGTTGAGGCGGCGCAAAATCCGCAGCTGCTCCTCGCGCTCCGGGGCCGGGCGCGGGCGCTCCACCCGGTCCTGGAGCCACTTGCGCTCCTTGGGCTCCTGGATGTGCATGAACTCGATGCCGGTGGTGCGGCAGTACGACTCGCGCAGGACCCCGAGGATGTCGCGGAGCTTCATCATCGTCTTGCCGGCGAAACCGCCGACCGCGAAGTCCCGCTCCAGGTCCCACAGGGTGAGGCCGTGCTCGGTGATGTCGAGGTCGGGGTGCTTGCGCTGGCGGTACTCCAGCGGGTCGGTGTCGGCCATGACGTGGCCGCGGACCCGGTAGGAGTGGATCAGCTCGAAGACCCGGGCGGCCTTGGTGACGTCGTCGTCGTGCGAGGCGTCGATGTCCTTGAGCCAGCGGACCGGCTCGTAGGGGATGCGCAGCGCCTTGAAGATCTCGTCGTAGAAGTCGTTCTCGCCGAGCAGGAGCTGGCTCAGGACGCGCAGGAACTCGCCGGAGGCGGCGCCCTGGATGACCCGGTGGTCGTACGTCGAGGTCAGCGTCATGACCTTGGAGATGCCCAGCTTGTTCAGGGTGTCCTGGGACGTGCCCTGGAACTCGGCCGGGTAGTCCATGGCGCCGACGCCCAGGATGACGCCCTGTCCGGGCATCAGGCGGGGCACCGAGTGCACGGTGCCGATCCCGCCGGGGTTGGTCAGCGAGGCGGTGACCCCGGTGAAGTCGTCCATGCCGAGCTTGCCGACGCGGGCACGGCGGACGATGTCCTCGTACGCCTGCCAGAACTCGAAGAAGTTGAGCGTCTCGGCCTTCTTGATGGCCGCGACGACGAGCTGGCGGTCGCCGTTCGGCTTGACCAGGTCGATGGCCAGGCCAAGGTTGACGTGCTCCGGCTTGACCAGGGTCGGCTTGCCGTCCTTGACCGCGAAGGAGTAGTTCATCGACGGCATGGCCTTGAGGGCCTGCACCATCGCGTACCCGATGAGGTGGGTGAAGGAGATCTTCCCGCCCCGGGCGCGCTTCAGATGGTTGTTGATGACGATGCGGTTGTCGAAGAGCAGCTTCACCGGGATGGCGCGGACGGACGTGGCCGTCGGCAGCTCCAGCGAGGCGTTCATGTTCTTCGCCACGGCGGCCGACGGGCCGCGCAGCGTGACGTACTCCGGGCCGGCCGGGGCTTCGGCCGCCGGAGCGGCCGCCGGTGCCGGTGCCGGAGCAGCCGCGGCCTTCGCCGGAGCTGCCGGGGCAGCGGGCGCGGGCGCGGGCGCGGCGGGAGCCGGAGCGGCGGCCGCGGGCTGCGCCGGGGCGGCAGGTGCCTCAGCCGGAGCCGCGGGTGCCGCGGCAGGTTCCTCGGCCGGAGCCGGGGTCTGCGCGGGCGCCGCCGGGGGAGCGGTGGTGGTCTGGGTCGGTGCGGGCCCGGCCGGAGCCGGCGTCACCGCGGCTGCGGCGTCGGGCTTTTCCGCCGTGCCGGACGCGCCCGGCTTGTAGTCGGCGAAAAAGTCCCACCAGGCGCGATCGACCGAATTGGGGTCCTGTAGGTACTGCTGGTAGATCTCGTCGACGAGCCACTCATTGGGGCCGAACGCGGCGGCAGGATTGTTCCCCTGCTCCGGTTGGTCGGTCGAGATGCTCGAGTTACTGGGGGACTGAGACGACACGGCGGCAACCGCCCTCTTCCGCTTCACAAGGTGATGGACAGCGGAAATCAAGGCTACGCCTCCCTGGCCGTTACGTGCAGGCCGGGCCTGTCTTCGTCGCGTACATCACATCGGAAGCCGGGTTTCGGCGCAGGAAATGGCGGGAAACAAGCGGGGTTCCGCCGCACTTCGGGTACGCGACAGCCCGGTCTCGGCCACTCGGCCGTAACCTCACCGGGAACGGCACGCAGAACGTGCCCTTCCGGTTCGAACTCTATGTCAACCTCGCGGCTGCCTGGCTCCCGGAAGAGTGACCTGTATCCGGCAGCCGCGTGCTGATTCGGCCACCCCGATGCGGCCGCCGTGCAGCTCCACGGCCCAGCGTGCGATCGCCAGGCCCAGCCCCGTACCGCCGTCGCTGCCGGGACCGTGGGGGGAGGGGACCTGGCCGCGGTTGAACCGCTCGAAGACCCGGTGGCGTTCGGCCTCCGGGATGCCGGGGCCCTCGTCGACGACCTCCAGCTCCAGCGACTCCGGATGCGCGCCGCGCCGGGCCAGCACGGTGACCCGGCCGTGCGGCGGGCTGTGCTTGACCGCGTTGTCGATGAGGTTGGCGACCACCTGGTGCAGCCGCTCGGCGTCGGCGTGCGCCGTCAGTTCGGGCGGTGACACGTCGAGGTGCAGATGGACGTCGAGCCGGGAGGCGTTGCCGGAACCCGAGGTGAGACCGCGCCGCGACGCCGCGAGGCCGGCCTCCTTCAGCACTCCGGAGAGGTACGGCCACACCTCGAAGCGGCGGGCCTTCAGCGCCACCACCCCGTTGTCGAGCCGGGAGAGGTCCAGCAGGGTCTCCACCAGCCGGCCCAGCCGCTCCGTCTGCCGCAGCGCGGTGCGCATCGTCTCGGGGTCGGCGGCCGAAACGCCGTCGACGACGTTCTCCAGCACGGCTCTCAGCGCCGCGATGGGAGTGCGCAGTTCATGGGAGACATTGGCCACCAGCTCCTTGCGGTGCCGGTCCTGCGCCTCCAGGTCGTCCGCCATGCGGTTGATGGTCTGCGCGAGGTCGCCCAGCTCGTCCCGGCGCCCGGCCCCGCTCACCCGCGTCGTGTAGTCGCCGTGCGAGATCGACCGGGCCACGGCTCTCATCTCGTCCAGCGGCGCGGTCAGGCCGTGCGCCACGAACTGGGTGATCAGCAGGGTCGCGATCACCGAGAAGACCGTGATGAACCGGAACTCGGTCCTGGTCCGCAGTGCCACGATCAGCAGGCCGGTGGTGATGAACACCGAGATCACCACGAGGGTGCCCAGCTTGGCCTTGATGGAGAAGGGTCTCAGCCGGCGGCCGGGGCCGTTCATGGAGCGGGGGTCTCCAGTGCGTAGCCGACGCCGTGGACGGTTCGGATGCGCTCGGCGCCGATCTTCCGGCGCAGGGCCTTGATGTGGCTGTCGACGGTACGGGTGCCCGAGGCGTCCGCCCAGTCCCAGACCTCGGCCAGCAACTGCTCACGGGAGAGCACCGCCCGCGGGGTGTTGGCCAGGCAGACCAGCAGGTCGAACTCGGTCGGGGTGAGATGGACGTCGTCCGCCCGCACCCGGACCCGGCGCTGCGCGTGGTCGATCTCCAGCTCGCCGAGGCGCAGTATGCCGCTGCGCGGCGTCACGGCGGCCAGCGCCGCACGCTCCACCCGGCGCAGCAGTACGTGCACCCGGGCCGCCAGCTCCCGCATGGAGAACGGCTTGGTCATGTAGTCGTCGGCGCCGACACCGAGCCCGACCAGCATGTCGGTCTCGTCGTCGCGTGCGGTCAGCATCAGCACCGGCACGGGACGCTGGGCCTGCACGCGGCGGCAGACCTCCAGCCCGTCGAAGCCGGGGAGCATGATGTCGAGCACCATCAGGTCGGGCTGCCACGCCTCGGCCGCGTCGACGGCCGCGGGGCCGTCCGGCGCGGTCTGCACGAGGAAGCCCTCGGCCCGGAGTCTCGCGGCGATGGCGTCCACGATCGTGGAGTCGTCCTCGACCACCAGAACCCGGCGCTGCGCACCCGGGGTGGCCGCGACGCCGCTGTGGGTGGTGTGTGTCTGTTCCATCGCCCCGCCCCTGCCCGTTCTCGCGAGGGCCATTCCCCGGAGGCACGGTCTTCGCTTGTGGATGTCGTGGGAGAACCCATGTGCCGCTCAGCAGCGTAAAGGCAGCGGCACGTCCACGGCTACGCAGGGTGTTTCCCCGCGTGACGGCTCGTGCCGCCTGGCGGGGGCGGATCGTCGGCCTTGTGGCGCTTGGCCCGGGCGTACGGAGGGTGAGGGTGCCCGGCGGCGCCTCAGCTCGCCCGCACCGCGAGGTGGACCACGTCCGGCACACCTCGGGCAACGGCTACTTCTTCCGTGCGTACCGCGCTGAATCCGGCATTCCGCAACGCCTCCTCGAAGACGGAGGAGGGCTGCGCCGACCAGACGGCGAGGACTCCGCCGGGGGTGAGACGCTCCTTGCAGGCCGCGAGGCCGCTGGCGGAATACAGGGTTCCGTTGTCCTCCGTCACGGTCCACTCCGGGCCGTTGTCGATGTCCAGGCAGAGCGCGTCGTAACGCTCCGTGGCGGTGCGGAGGTGGGCGAGGAGATCCGTGTGCACGATCTCGGTGCGCGGATCGGCCAGCGCCGGACCCGAGATCCGGTCCAGCGGACCCCGCCGGTGCCAGTCGACGATCGCCTGCTCCCGCTCGACGACGACGATCCGCCCCCAGCGCGCCTCCTCGGCGGCCCGGACGAGCGAGAAACCGACGCCGAGACCGCCGATGAGGACGGCCGGGGCGGTACGCCCCCGGGGCAGCGCCGCCAGTGCCGCGTCGACCAGCAGCCGCTCGGACCGTCCGTCGGAGGTGTCCATGAGGAAGCACCCGTTGGCGATGATCTCGAAGTCGGTCCCGCGCTCGCGCAGGACGACTTCGCCGAACGGTCCCTCACGGCGGTCCAGCGTGACGGGGGCGGTGCTGGCGGACATGGCGTGGCTCTCCGGTCTCCGGTGGCGGCGGTCGCTTCGACCCGCCATCCTCGCCCGCCGGGCCCGCCTCCGGCCAGTGAATTGGGACAGAGGGTGACGGGCGTCGGAGCGCGGCGCCGCTCAGCCCTGATCCGTCCGCGCGCCGCGCGCCAGGGGTGCGAACGTGACGTCCGCGGCGCGCGTCGTGACCTCGGCCTCGTTGCCGACGGCCCAGGCGGCGACCCGCGAGGCCGTCGCCGCGGGTATCTCCTCGCTGATTCCGGGGGCCGCCGGAATGTTGTGCGTCCCGTGGGCGTCGTACGGGAGGACCACCCGCAAGCCGCGCGCCAGGGCTCCCCGGACCGTGGCCTGGATGCACATCTCGGACATCAGGCCGCACACCACGAGCCCTCGCACCCCGTGGCCGTCCAGCAGTCCGCCGAGTGGGGTCCCCTCGAAACCGTCGTCCCTCGACTTGCGGACGACGGGCTCGCCCGGGCCGACGGGGAGGTGGAGCTCCCAGCCGGGGGTGCCGGGCTCGTCGCCCGCTCCGGCGGGCCCGTCGTTCTGGATGTGGACGACGAGCGCCCCGCTCTCGCGGGCCCGGCCGATCAGGCCGGCCGTCCGGTCGAGCAGCGGGGCCGCCCCGGGCACCGCGCCCGCCCCGGTGACGGAGGTGGACTGGATGTCCACCACGAGAAGGGCCTGGAGGGGAACGCCGGAAGTGGTCATGGCGCCATCATCGCGAGGCGGGCCCCGGAAAGGTGATCGCTGAGAGCGAACAAGGCTCGGGGAACATTCCTGCGCTCATGAGCATTGAGTCCACATAGCTCAACTTGACTGCCGAAGGGGAGATCATGGCTACGGAGTCCAAAGCGTTCACACCGATCGATCTGCCTGTGCTGCCGCTCGACGACGAGGTGGTGCTGCCCGGGATGGTGGTGCCGCTCGACCTGTCGGACACGGAGGTGCGGGCCGCCGTGGAGGCCGCGCAGGCCGTCGCGCGTGACGGTGGCGGCAAGCCCGAGGTGCTGCTCGTCCCGCGTATCGACGGGACGTACACGGGGACCGGCGTCCTCGGCACCGTCGAGCAGGTCGGCCGGCTCTCGGACGGGGACCCGGGTGCGCTCATCCGGGCCCGTGACCGGATGCGGATCGGCGCCGGGACCAGCGGGCCCGGCGGAGCGCTGTGGGTGGAGGGGACCAAGGTCGACGCCCTCGTCCCCGACCCCCTGCCCGGGGCCGTGGTGGAACTGGCCAAGGAGTACAAGGCACTCGCCACCAGCTGGCTCAAGAAGCGCGGCGCCTGGCAGGTCGTGGACCGGGTGCAGCAGATCGAGGACATCTCCGCCCTCGCCGACAACTCCGGCTACTCCCCCTTCCTCACCACCGCCCAGAAGGTGCGGCTGCTGGAGACCGCCGACGCGGTCGCCCGGCTGAAACTCGCCATCCAGTGGCTCGGTGAGCACCTCGCCGAGCAGGAGGTGGCCGAGTCCATCGCCAAGGACGTCCAGGAGGGCGTCGACAAGCAGCAGCGCGAGTTCCTGCTGCGGCGCCAGCTCGACGCCGTACGCAAGGAGCTCTCCGAGCTCAACGGCGATCCGGAGGACGAGTCCGGCGACTACCGGGCGCGCGTCGAGGCCGCCGGCCTCCCCGCGCACGTCCGTGAGGCCGCGCTCAAGGAGGTCGACAAGCTGGAGCGGGCCTCCGACCAGAGCCCGGAGGGTTCCTGGATCAGGACGTGGCTCGACACCGTCCTCGAACTGCCGTGGAACGAGCGCACCGAGGACGCGTACGACATCCCCGGCGCCCAGCGCGTTCTCGACGCCGAGCACGCGGGCCTCCAGGACGTGAAGGAGCGGATCACCGAGTACCTGGCGGTGCGCAAGCGGCGTGCCGACCGCGGACTGGGTGTCGTCGGCGGACGGCGGGGCGGCGCGGTGCTGGCCCTGGTGGGCCCGCCAGGGGTCGGCAAGACGTCGCTCGGCGAGAGCGTCGCGCACGCCATGGGACGCAAGTTCGTCCGCGTCGCGCTCGGCGGTGTCCGGGACGAGGCGGAGATCAGGGGGCACCGGCGTACGTACGTCGGCGCGCTGCCAGGACGGATCGTCCGGGCCATCAAGGAGGCCGGTTCCATGAACCCGGTCGTCCTGCTCGACGAGATCGACAAGGTCGGCTCCGACTTCCGGGGCGACCCCGCCGCAGCCCTCCTCGAAGTGCTCGACCCGGCGCAGAACCACACCTTCCGCGACCACTACCTGGAGGTCGAACTCGACCTCAGCGACGTCGTCTTCCTGGCCACGGCCAATGTGCTGGACGCCATCCCGGAGGCCCTGCTCGACCGCATGGAGCTGGTCAGGCTGGACGGCTACACCGAGGACGAGAAGGTCGTCATCGCCCGCGACCACCTGCTCCCGCGCCAGCGGGAGCGGGCCGGTCTCCAGGAGGAGGAGGTCACGCTCGACGAGTCCGCGCTGCGCAAGCTGGCCGGCGAGTACACCCGCGAGGCCGGCGTGCGCAATCTGGAGCGGGCCGTGGCCCGGCTGCTCCGCAAGGTCGCGGCCCAGCACGAACTGGGCGACCGCGAGCTCCCCTTCACCATCACCGAGAAGGATCTGCGGGCCCTGATCGGGCGCCCGCACCACGTGCCCGAGTCCGCGCAGGACCCGGCCGAGCGCCGTACCGCGGTGCCGGGCGTGGCCACCGGGCTCGCGGTGACCGGGGCGGGCGGTGACGTGCTGTTCGTGGAGGCTTCGCTGGCCGACCCGGAGACCGGGGCGTCCGGGCTGACCCTGACCGGCCAGCTGGGTGACGTGATGAAGGAGTCGGCGCAGATCGCGCTGAGCTTCCTGCGGTCCCACGGCGCCGAGCTGGAGCTGCCGGTCGCGGATCTGAAGGACCGCGGGGTGCACATCCACTTCCCGGCGGGCGCGGTGCCCAAGGACGGTCCGAGCGCCGGGATCACGATGACGACGGCGCTCGCCTCGCTGCTGTCCGGCCGGCAGGTCCGTACGGACGTGGCGATGACCGGTGAGGTGTCGCTGACCGGACGGGTGCTGCCGATCGGCGGCCTGAAGCAGAAGCTGCTGGCCGCGCACCGCGCCGGGATCACCACCGTGGTGATCCCCAAGCGCAACGAGCCCGACCTGGACGACGTGCCGGCCGAGGTCCTGGACGGTCTGGAGGTCCACCCCGTGACGGACGTCCGCCAGGTGCTGGAGATCGCGCTCGCCCCGGCCTCGGCCGGTCTGCGGGAGAAGAGGGTCCCGGCCGCGGCGTGAGTGCCACGCGGTGACGGGCGTGGCACGACGTGCACGGCCGGTACGGACGGCCCGTTCTCCCCGCGGAGGGAGGGCGGGCCGTTCCGCTGCGCCGCGAGGGCAGGCGGGCGGGGCGGGGTGGGGAGCCGCCGGGGGTCTCGGCCTGCGAAATACTGGCCGGGCCGCGGCGATGACCGGCGGCGGAGGAGACTTTCATCGGCGGGGAAGCGTATGAGGGGTGCTGACGTGCACGGGAGCGGACGCGGGAGTGAACCCGGCACGGGCGGCGGGAGCGGTGGGGACCAGGAGTTCCTCGCTCTGGAACGGGAGCTGTCCGTCTTCCTGCGCCGGGCGCGGGCCGACTCCGGGGAGATGGCCCGCGAGGTGCACCCCCAGCTCGAAGCCGCGGCCTACGGCCTGCTCGTACGGCTGGAGTCGGCGGGCCGGCAGCGGGCCACGGATCTCGCCGCCTACATCGGCGTGGGCAAGGCGACCATGAGCCGTCAGCTGCGCGCCCTGGAGACGCACGGCCTTGTGGCCCGCGAGCCCGACCCGGCCGACGGCCGTGCCTGGCTGGTCCACCTCACGGAGGAGGGCCTCGCCCGCTTCCGCAGCGTCCGCGACGCCCGCCGCGAACGCTACGTACGCAAACTCGCCGACTGGGACCGTGCCGAGGTCGCCGAACTGGCCCGGCTGCTGCACCAGCTGAACGCGCGCGCCGGGGACTGACCGGCGCGCGCGGCCGAGTGCGGCGGAGTGCGCCCGGGGCGCGCGGTCCGGAGCAGCCCCTAGACGGCCGGGAACTCCACGAAGGCCGCTGTCGCGTCGTCGTGGGTCTTGCTCCGGCGCAGATACCTGCGGTCCGTGTCCGCCCGCTCCAGCTCCCGCACCCGGTCGATCAGCCCCTGGGGCCCCACCTTGCGCAGCAGCTCCAGGGCGGCCGCCCAGTCCCCCTCCCGGAACTTCTCCGTCCAGCGGCTCGCCCCGTCCGTCAGCGCGGCCAGGGACCTGACCTCCGCGCGTGGCACCCGGCCGGTCACGGCACGGGAGGCCACATGGGGGTCGGCGGCGGCGGTGAAGAAGCCGTTCTCCTTGTTCCGGGCGCGGGCGTCGGCGATCGCCTCCGAGGCGAGGGAGCCGGGCGGCAGCCGGTCGAGCCGGTCGTCGAGGACCGCCCGTACCGTCCCGTCCGGCGACTCCAGGAGGAGCGCGGAGTCGGAGAGCACCAGGTACTCGATCTCCTGTTCGTCCCAGCGCGTGAGCACCACAGTCGCCTGAGGCGTGCGCACGTGAGAAAGGTCACACTGGAAGCGATGGGCGTCCGCGGTGCGCCGGATGGACTCGGCGAGGACCTCGGTCAGGGCCAGATCCCGCCGCGAACAGGACAGTTCGGCCAGCGCCCCGCCCAGCCTGGCGGTGAACCAGGTGACCGGGTGCACACAACCGACGTCACCCCGCGGCGGTGTCACCCCGTCGAGCAGGACCAGGGACCCACCCTGGCCGGACGCCGGGAGCGCGGCGGACACCCAGTCCTCGTTGGGGCGTTCACCGCTGCCGGGTTCGCTGGCGAGTTCCATGCGCATACCGTCAGTCTGCACGACGTCTTCACCGGCCCTGCACGAACCGGGCGTTGGCCCGAATCAGCAGGTCAGCCCCGGCCGACAGGCGGAGGGAATCGCTCCGTGGCGGGTGCGGGCGGGCATCCTGCCAAAGCCGGGGCCGAACTTCCACCCGGTGGCCCGCGCATGCCCGACAGCGCTTCGGGGGAGACTTGTTCGCCAACTCCGGAGTGATGTTCACTCGTTCGAGTGGCGGAGCGGTTGATGCGTGCGCCCCTCTCAAAAGCACTGGAATGGTCAGAAGCCGTACCAGGGGTGGGGCGCTTTTTCGGCGTGACCGTACGTCACCTCTGCTTCATGGGTGGACGAGTCAAGATTGCGAGCACCGGTGCAGAAGAAGCGGCCTCGGAGCAAGGGCAGCACGCGCGACGGTTCCGGGGCGACCCCTCCGGTGCCGGGCGCCGACAAGAAGACCGTGCGGGTACGCAGTCGGCTGGTCGCGGGCGTCGCCGTCGTCGGCATCACGGTCATCGCCGCGGGTGCGCCCGCCGCACTCGGTGCCTCGTCCGACCTCAAAGAGTCCCAGCGACTGGTCACCCTCGCCGAGCTGAACCAGCAGGCCGTCACGCTCGCCCACTCGCTCGCCGACGAGCGCGACGAGGTCACCGCGTACATCGCGGCCGGCCGCCAGGAAACGACGGCCGAAGACGCCGAGGACGGCGCCGCGGCCACCTCCGCCCGCGTCGACCAGCAGGTCGACGAGATCCGCGCCGAGGCCCCGGCGGGCCTGCGCAGAGACCTCTCCACCATTCCCTCGCTGCGCCGCGACGCCCTCTCGGGCAAGGGCTCGGCCCTGGAGGCCCACCGGGCGTACTCGGAGGTCGTCGCGAAGCTCCACGGCATCGCCGAGGAACTGGCGGACAGGACCCCGCCGCGCGCGTCGGACTCGACCCGGGCACCGCTCGCGCTCGGCGGCGCCGTCGAGCAGGCGTCGGCGACCCGGGGCCTGCTCCTCGCCGCACTCGCCGTGCCGCGCGGCGAGACCCTCACCCAGACCGACCCCTTCACGGGGCTGCCGGTGGAGGTACGGGCGGAGGGCGCCGCCGAGGACGACCGCGACCGGGACGAGCTGAGCGCCGCGGCCCAGCAGGCGCGGGTGCGTGAGCTCGCCTCGCTCGCCGACTTCGACCAGGCCGCCAACCCGGTCGCCCGCGACAAGCTCTCCTCGACCGTCACCGGCCCCGAGGTCAACAGCGCCGAGAAGTACCTTTCCCGGCTCACCGACCGGCCCGAGCTCTCCGGCACCGACCAGCAGGCCGACCGCGAGAAGGTCGCCGCCTCGCTCACCGCCCGCATCGACCGGATGCGGGGCGTCGAGTCGGCGCTCGGCACCAGTCAGGTCCAGCGGCTGGAGCGGCTCCGTGACGACGACGTCACCGCACTCGAACTGCGGCTCGCCCTCCTCGGCGGCTGCTTCCTGATCGCCGTGGGCGTCTCCACCGCGGTCGCCCGCACGCTCACCCAGCCGCTCGCCGTCCTGCGGATCGGTGCGGCCAGGCTCGCGGCGGAACCCGAGACGGCGGAGGCGATCCGCTACACGGGCCGCAACGACGAGTTCGCCCAGGTCGTCCGGTCCATCAACGCGCTGCACGGCAGGCTGGACGGGCTGCGGCACACGCTGGGCGGGCAGGTGGAGACCCTTCGCGGCGAGCGCGGCAAGCTGATCGCGGGCCGTGAGGCGCTCACCGTCCAGCGGGCCGAGCTCCAGGCCCGGGCGGCCGCCCTCGCCGACCAGCTGGAGCGGCTGAAGAACACCGTCCACCACACCTTCGTCAACCTCTCCCTGCGCACCCTCGGCCTCGTCGAGCGCCAGCTCGGCGTCATCGAGGGCCTGGAGGAGCGCGAGCAGGACCCGGAGCGCCTCAGCACGCTCTTCAAGCTCGACCACATGGCCACCGTCATGCGCCGCCACAGCGAGAACATGCTGGTCCTCGCGGGTGCCGAGCACGGTCACGCCCACACGGGACCGATCCCGCTGGTCGACGTCCTGCGCGCGGCCGTCAGCGAGATCGAGCGGTACGAGCGGGTGACGATCCAGGCACTGCCGCCGCACGCCCAGATCGCCGGCTTCGCCGCCGACGACCTCAGCCACCTGGTCGCCGAACTCCTGGAGAACGCGACCTCCTTCTCGCCCCCGACTCCCGTGTCGAGCTGTCCGGCTGGCTGCTGGAGACCGGCGAGGTGATGCTCTCCGTGCAGGACGAGGGCATCGGCATGTCGACCGTGCGGATGGGTGAGCTCAACGCCAGGCTGGCCGACCCCGCCTCGTTCGAGGCGGGCGAGCAGAGTGCCGACGGCGCCGGGCTCGGCCTCCAGGTGACCTCGCTGCTGGCCGCGCGCCACGGCGTACGTGTGCAGCTGAAGGAGCAGAAGAGCAACGGGGTCACGGCGGTCGTGGTCCTGCCGCAGACGCTGCTGCCGAAGGCGCCCCCCGCCGCCTCGCCGCCGCCCGTCCAGCGGGCGGGTGACGCGCCCGCGCTCAACCTTCCCGGTTCGGTCGCCGAGGCCAACTCCAACGCGCTGCCCCCCAGAGCGGGCCAGCCGTCGGCCGATCCGCTGATCGAGGCGGCCGAGCAGACGATCCGGGAAGCCGAAGCGGCCCCCGGACCGACTGCCCGGACGGCTCCCGAACCCGCTTCCGAACCCGCCCCCGAGCCGGTGGCGGAGCCCGCAGTCGAGCCGGCCGCGCCCGGACCCCGGCCGGTCGCCGCCGGGTCCGGGGCCGAGACCACCATGCAGGTCAGGCTCCCGGCGTCGCCGGGCGCCCCCGACCCGTACGCCATCGGCCCCGACCAGCACGAACGCGCCGCCGACAACGGCTCCGCGCCCGCCCCGGAGCCATGGCCGCCCGCACCCCCCGCCGAGACCGCCCCCAGTCCCCGGCAGCCGCTCGGCGAGGACGAGGGCATCGTGACCGACAAGGGGCTGCCCAAGCGCACCCCCAGGGTCCTCAGATCCGCGGACGCCCCCGTCGCCGAACGCAGGGGCAGCCTCGACAAGGACGCCCTGCGCCGCCGGCTCGGCGGCTTCCACCAGGGCGCGAAGGACGGCCGCCGGGACGTCGAGGTGGAGATCGCCGAGGACACGCTGGGACGCGGCATCGCCGTCGCGGCCCCGCACACCGACCACACCGGGCCGGGCGGCCGCACCGGTGGCCGACCCGAGGAGACGGGGGACACAGACGAGGAGGCACGCAGTTGACTGCGCCCAGCACGTTCGGGCTGAGCACCGAGGCCCGGAATCTTCACTGGTTGCTGAGCAATCTGGTGGAGGAGGTGCCAGGGGTCCACTCGGTCACCGTCGTCTCGTCCGACGGGCTCATGCTGCTCTCCTCGGACCCCGGCCGCCTGACCGCCCCCGCGGCCGCCCGGCGGACCGGCCCGCGGGGCTCCAGCGCCGACCTGGCCACCATCGTCTCCGGCATCGGCTCGCTCACCGCCGGGGCCGCCAAACTGATGGACGGCGGCGGCGTCAAGCAGACGATGGTCGCGATGGACGAGGGCAGTGTCTTCGTCATGTCCATCAGCGACGGCTCACTGCTCGGCGTCCACGCCACCCCCGACTGTGACATGAGTGTGGTCGCCTACCACATGGCGCTCTTCGTCGGCCGCGCCGGACACGTACTCACCCCCGAACTCCGCAGTGAACTGCGCAAATCGATGGAGAGCGCCCAGTGACGCCCGCTGCTGAACCCGCCCGCAGGCTCCCGGTCCGCGGCGCCGACAAACGGCCCGCGCGGGTCCGTCCGTACTCCCTCACCGGGGGGCGCACCCGCTTCGGCCACGTGCTGCTCGTCGAGACGTTCGTCGCCGCGCTCGAAGCACCCGACGAGCGCCGCGAGCTCACCAACGGCAACCTCGCCTCGCGCGTCATGCCCGAACTCCAGGCCATCGTCGAGATCTGCCGCCGCATGCGTACGGTCGCGGAGATCTCGGCCCTGCTGAAGATGCCGCTCGGCGTGGTCCGCGTGCTGCTCAGCGACCTGGCCGACCAGGGAAAGATCCGCGTGTACGGAACCGGTCACGGCACCGGCCAGCCCGACCGCGCACTGCTCGAAAGGGTGCTCGATGGACTCCGCCGTCTCTGAGCCGACACTTTTCGCCCCCCGTCAGCCGGGCCCGGCCGACCAAGCGGAGGAGTCGCTCCAGTCCTGGCAGCTGGACCACACCCGCGCCCCCGTCGCGACGAAGATCGTGGTCGCGGGCGGTTTCGGAGTCGGCAAGACGACCTTCGTGGGCTCGGTCTCCGAGATCACCCCGCTGGAGACCGAGGCGCTGATGACCCAGGCCAGCGAGGAGACCGACGACCTCACGGCCACGCCCGACAAGGTCACCACGACCGTGGCGATGGACTTCGGCCGTGTCACGCTCGACGACGACCTCGTCCTGTACGTGTTCGGCACCCCCGGTCAGCAGCGCTTCTGGTTCATGTGGGACGACCTGGTGCGCGGCGCGATCGGCGCGGTCGTGCTCGCGGACACCCGGCGGCTGGCCGACTGCTTCCCCGCACTCGACTACTTCGAGAGCTGCGGCATTCCCTACATCGTCGCGGTCAACCACTTCGAGGGAACGCCCGGTTACGAGGCGGAGGACGTCAGGGAGGCCCTGACCGTACCCCCGCACGTGCCGGTTGTGATCATGGACGCGCGTAACAGGATCACGGTCATCGAGTCGTTGCTGACCCTGGTGGGCCACGCTCTTGATGCCACCCCGGCGTAATGGCCGAACGCGTACGAACACGTAACGGAGAACCGCGATGCGGAAGATACTCATTGTCGGAGCCGGCCAGTCCGGGCTCCAGCTCGCACTCGGACTGCAGTCGAGCGGGTACGAGGTCACCCTCATGTCCAACCGCACGGCCGACGAGATCCGGACCGGCCGGGTCATGTCGACGCAGTGCATGTTCCACACCGCGCTCCAGCACGAGCGTGACCTCCAGCTCAACTTCTGGGAGACACAGGCCCCGCGTATCGAGGGCCTCGGTGTGTCCGTCGCCGCCCCGGACTCCTCGCGGGCCGTCGACTGGGTCGGCAAGCTGGACGGCTACGCGCAATCCGTCGACCAGCGCGTGAAGATGGCCGGCTGGATGGAGACCTTCGCCCAGCGCGGCGGCCAGCTCGTCATCCACGGCGCCGCCGTCTCCGACCTGGACTACTTCTCCCGCACCTACGACCTGGTGATGGTCTCGGCCGGCAAGGGCGAGCTGGTCTCCATGTTCGGCCGGGACGCGGCGCGTTCGCCGTTCGACTCCCCGCAGCGCGCCCTGGCCGTGGCCTATGTGCACGGCATGGGTCCGCGCCCCGAGCACCCCGAGTTCGACGCGGTCCGCTGCAACCTCGTCCCGGGCGTCGGCGAGCTGTTCGTCATGCCGACCCTGACCACCTCCGGCCGTGCCGACATCCTGTTCTGGGAGGGCGTGCCGGGCGGACCGCTCGACGTCTTCCAGGGCATCAAGGACCCCTCCGAGCACCTCGCCAAGACGCTGGAGCTGATGGAGAGGTTCACTCCCTGGGAGTACGCCCGTGCCACCAAGGTCGAGCTGACGGACGCCAACGGCACGCTGGCGGGCCGTTACGCGCCCACCGTCCGCAAGCCGGTCGGCCGGCTGCCCGGGGGTGGACTGGTCCTCGGTGTCGCGGACGTGGTCGTGGCCAACGACCCGATCACCGGCCAGGGCTCCAACTCGGCGTCCAAGTGCGCGCACGCCTACCTGGAGTCGATCATCGAGCACGGTGACCGGGAGTTCGACGCGGACTGGATGCAGTCCACGTTCGACCGCTACTGGGACACCGCGCAGCACGTCGTGAAGTGGACCAACGCGATGCTCGGTGTCCCGCCGGAGCACGTGCTGAACCTGATCGGTGCCGCCGGTCAGCTCCAGCCGGTCGCCGACCGGTTCGCCAACGGCTTCGACGATCCGGCCGACTTCGACAACTTCTTCTTCGAGCCGGACCGCACGAACGCCTACCTCGCCGAGGTCTCGGGTTCCACGGCCTGATCCGGCACCGGGCTGTCCCGCCGGCCGGACGAAGGGACGGCCCGGCGGGACAGCCCAGCCCGGTGTCCCTGAGGGCTGTCCTCGGCCGGGGCGCTGTCGGAGCCGTACCCCGTGTCGTCACCCGCCGACGCGTCCTCGGGCAGCACCGGAGGGGTGTAGGTGCTCAGCGGCTCTGCGCCGGGGTCCGGGCGCACCGCGCCGAGCAGGGGGTTGGACGCGAGCGGTGAGACCTTCACCGAGGAGCCCGGCCGGGGCGCCTGCACCACCATTCCGTCGCCGATGTAGAGCGCCACATGGGTCGCCTTCGGGAAGTACACCACCAGGTCACCGGGGCGCAGGGAGGCGATCGGCACCTCCGGGAGCTGCCGCCACTGTTCCTGCGAGGTGCGGGGAACCGGCCGCCCGGCCGTCTCCCAGGCCCGCGAGGTGAGCCCGGAGCAGTCGAACGACGCCGGCCCCTCGGCTCCCCACAGGTACGGCTTGCCGAGCTGCCGGACCGCGTAGCGCACGGCGTCGGCCCCCTGCCGCGACGGTGGCCTCGTCGTGCTGAGTGCCCCGGACGCGACCAGTTCGCGCTGGGCCGTGTCCGTGGTCTCCTTCTCCAGCCGGGCGATGGCGGTGAGCTGTCCGGGGGTGAGCGAGGCCAGCGCGGCCTCGATGTCCTTGAGCCGGGAGCGCACCACGTCGCGCTGTTTCCGCTGCCTCGCGGCGAGCCTCTGCTGCTGGTCAAGGGCCTTGCGGGCCGCGGTCGCCAGGAGGTCCGCGCTCTTCTCGGCCCCGGCGAGCCGGTCCACCGCGGCCGCCCGGCCCGCCGCCACGCGCTGGAGGACGTGGCTCTGGTCCAGGGCGCTCGCCGGGTCGCGGGTGAGCAGCAGCCGCATGTACGCGGAGAAGTCCGACCGGCCCTGGTACTGCTCGCGGGCCAGCCGCCCGGCGTCACCGCGGCCCCGGGCGAGCGCGATGCGGGCCTCGGCCAGCTGGGACGCCAGCTTCTTCGCCTCGGCGGTCCGCTTCCTGAGCTCCTCCGCGGTGCCGTTGTACGTCTCCCCGGCCTCCTCGGCCTGGCGGTACAGCGCCTGGAGCTTCCTGAGCAGCCCGGCGACGCTCTCGGTCCCGCTGCCGCCCGCCGCGAACGCGTCCTCCGCGTCCACGGTCGTGTCGCCTGTCGTGTCCGCCGCCGTGTCCACTGCCTCGGCCGCGTCCGTCTCCTCGGCCTCGGCCGAAGGAGCGGGGACCGGGTCGACGGGTTCGGCGGTGGCGGGAGCGGCCGAGACGACCGCCGCGATCACCGCGGTGCAGAGCGCGCGCAGGACTCTGCGGGGCACGACATCACCTCCGATGACGGAGTGGGGAACCGCGGTCTGATTACCCCACTGATGACCGAATCCTCTTCATCCGGTCATGGGGTGCCAGGGGATGCAAGCACCGCGCGGTGTGGCGGCCCTCAGGCCACCGGGAAGGCGTAGAACGCCCTGCCCCGCTGGACGACGGCGGTCCCTCCCGACGTACGGACCTGGTACGCGGCCGGGGCCGTGGTGCCCTTGGGGTCCTTCGCCGGGTCCTGGACCCCGATGTCCTGAAACTTCCACAGCCGCCGCCCGTCCGCCGCCGCGAACGCGGTGACCTGGGTGGAATCCGCCGCGAGCAGCGTCCTGCCGCTGCCGCTCAGGGCGAGGGAGGGCGCGTCGCCGCCGAGGGGCACCTCGGTCGAGCGCCGCCAGCGCAGCCGCCCGGTCTCCCGCTCGACGACACCGACCTCCTGGTTCCGGTTGGTGACGTGAAGCAGGTCCCCTGAGGGGACCGGGGTCCCGAAGACGGACGCCTCGGTGCCGTTCAGCCGCCACAGGGGCTTGCCGGTGGCCGTCTCGAACGCCTGGAGGTCGTCGCCGACCGCCCCGTACAGCCTCCCCTCCTCGTCGCCCGCCGCCCCACCGGCCGGAGTGACCGCGCCGAACTGGCGGGTCCACAGCGCCTTTCCGGTCTTCCGGTCGAAGCAGCGGAAGACGCCCCTGCCCTTCGCGGCTCTGACGTCGGCGGGAGTGAGCGTGGCGGCTGTCTGGCGTACGACGAGGTCGGCGGCCCGCACGGCGGTGAGCCGGTAGGCGGGGGTGCCGGGCGCGCGTCCGGCGGGCAGGGCAGTGCGCCAGAGTTCCCTGCGCCGGACGATGTCGTACGCGAAGAGGTGGGCCCGGACGGCCTGGGTGTCCTTGCCCGGCTTCTTGCCCTTCTTCGGCTTCGGGGCCTTCACCGTGACGGTGTGGGAGCCCGTGAACCAGACGACGGAACCGGACCGGCCGGTGAGCGGGCCGACCGTGAGACCCGGCGCGCCGGCGAAGCCGGTCGCGTACGCCACGCGGTGGACGACCTTGCCGTCCGTGGGGGAGAGCCACAGGAACGCGGCCGGGCCCGCGACGAAGCAGAGGTCGTCACCGGCGGCCGTCACCTCCTGCCCGTCGGCGGCTTCCGTCTGCTGCCAGACCTTGCGTCCGGTACGCAGGGCGATGCCGGTGGCGCCGTTCCCGCCGCTGAGGACCAGTAGCTCGTCCCGCCAGACCGAGGCGGTCAGGGGCGCGGGCTCGGACGCCGGATGGGTGTACGTCCACCGGGGCTCGGGCGGCAGCCCGGGGACGGTGCGGCGGGGCTTCGGCGCGGGCTTGTCGTCGGCGGGGGCGGCGGGTCGTCGGAGCCGAGGGCGAGCACGGCGCCCGCTCCCACGAACAGCCCGGCGGCCCCGGCGGCGAGGGCGGTGAGGAGCGCCCTGCGGTCGCGCCCGGTACCGGAAGGGCCTGCCTGGGCGGCGGCCGGAACCTGGGCCGGTGCGGGGGCCTGGGCGGGCAAGGGGAGAGGGGCCCGCGGGGTCCGGGCGAAGGGCGCGGGGCTCTGCGGCGGTGCGGCCTGCGGGGAGGGGTGCGGGGCGGGGACGGGCGGGAGCGCGGGCTGTTCGCGGGGGAGCGCCAGTTGGGTGGTCGGCGGGTCGGTGCGCGGTGGCCTGGTCCCGATGGCCTTGAACCGGGTGGTGCCGCCGTCCTCCAGGGCGCCGCCGTTCGCCGACTGCTCCGGCGGCGCGACCGGCGAAACGGGCGAGGCGGCTGGGACGACCACCGCTTCCCGTACCGCCACCGCGTCCCGGGGTTCGTCCGACGGCGGCTTCAGCGCGCGGACCCGGCTCTCCTGCTCGGCCACCGCGCCCGACAGGGCCGCGGGCAGCCAGTCGCCCCCGGCCAGGGCCGCCGCGCCCTCCAGCGCCAGTTCGGCGGCGACCGAGCCGGCGGACGGGCGCTCGGCGGGCTCCTTGCTCAGGCAGCGGGCGATCAGCTCACGCAACGAGTCGGGTACGGCGTCCAGTTCGGCGTTTCCGTGCGCGATCCGGTCGGCGGCCCGGTCGGGCGGGCCGTCAGCGAGCGGGGTCGTGCCGGTCGCCGCGTACGCCAGCAGCAGCCCCAGGACGAAGAGGTCGGACGCCGGGCCCGCCTCCTCGCCCCCGATCTGTTCAGGGGTGAGATAGCCGAGCTGTACGGAGAGCTGGCCACCCGGCCTCGCCTCGGCGGCCGCCGCCGCGCCCAGCGGTCCGAAGGCGGTGAGCCGGGGCCCGTCCTCGGCGAGCAGCACCGTGTCCGGGGCCAGCCCCTGGAGCACCGCCCCGGTGGCGTGCACCCGGGACAGGGTCTCCGCGACGCCCGCGCCCAGTATCCGCACGGCACGCTCGGGGAGCGGCCCCGCGATGCCGATGACCTGAGCGAGCGTCAGCGCGGGGATGTACGGCCATGCCGTCCACAGCTCACCGGAGTCAGGGGCGGCGAGCGGGGCCTGCACCCAACCGCCGGCCAGCCGCTCGGCGGTGCGCGCCTCCGCCTGGAAGCGCCGCCGGAAGGCGGGCACCGCGGCGAGAGCGGGCCGGGCCGCGCTGACGACGGCGAGTTCGGCGGTGCCGGTGTCCCTGACCACGTAACTCACGGCGCTCGCCGTCTCACGCAAGCGCGCCAGCACGGTGTACGGGCCGAAGTGACGTGGATCGTCCTGACGCAGCGCCTCCATGGCGCACCCCCCTTGTTACCGTGCCTCGGCACCAGAGCGTCGATCCTAGAGGGTCAGGCACCTGCCACCCGGCCCGGGCACCCGCCCCGCGCCGGTACGCGCCGCGAAGGGGAGCGGTGCTTCAGTGCCCGCTGCCGGGCCTGGTCCAGGGCCACTTGAGGGTCTGCCGCTCGCGGCCCTCCGGGGCGTACTCGTACACCCAGCCGCGCGGCAGCCCCAGCCGCCTGGTGTGGCCGGCCGTGGTCCGCCGGTAGGCGTGCACGGTGGCGGGCCGGCCCTCGGCGCCTGGCACCGGCACCTCGTACCACTTGGGGGGATGGCCGGTCGCGCCGACCAGGACGGGCAGGACCCGGCCGTCCAGGGGACCGCCTCGGAAGAGGGTGTTCTCGCTTCTCACCCGGTCAGTGTGGCGCAGGGGGCAGCAGACGGGTGGCACCGGCCATCATCGGGATCACCAGATCAGCCAGCCGTCCGGCCGGCCCCGCCGCCGTTTCCAGCGGCAGCAGCTCGGCCACCGCCGCCGCGGTGTCGGCGTCGCTCGCCGCGGTCGCCGCGAGCAGCGCGATGAGGTGGTCCACGAGCCAGCCGCGCAGACCGGCCGCCGGGGGCTGCTTCTCCTCGTCCAGCCAGATGAGTGACGCGGCCTCGACGGCCGCGATCCAGGTGCGCACCATCATCCGCAGCCTCGGTCCCGCACTCCGCCGGCCGGGGCCGCCCCGGCCCAGGTGCAGCAGGATCTGCTCGGCCGCCGCCCGGCGCACCCCGTCGACGATCGCGGTCGTACGGGAGGTGTCGGCGACGCTGCCGCCCTGGAGCAGGGCGCTGAAACCGGCGTCGTGCTGGTCGACGAAGGCGAGATACCGGTCCAGGACCCGCGAGAGCCGCTCGGTGGGCGGTCCCACGGCGGGCTCCGTGAAGCAGAGCGTCAGCTCGGCGGCGGCCGAACCGAGCGCCGCCTCGTACAACTGCTGGCGGCCCCCGGGGAAGTACCGGTAGACGAGCGGACGCGAGACTCCCGCGACCGCCGCCACCTCGTCGAGGGAGACCTCGTCGGGGGCCCGGTGCGCGAACAGGCCGAGGGCGGCGCCGATGATCTGCGCGCGGCGCACCTCGACACCGAGCCTTCGGTAGGCGGGGGGCGTCGGGGCGCCGGCGGCGGAGGTCATGCCGGGAAGCCTATGGGGGTGCGGCCCCGGGCGCGCCGTTCGCGGCCACGGGACGCGGCTCTCAGGCCAGCAGGCCCGAGCTCCTCCACAGCCTGCGTCCCACTCCGTTCAGCACCCCGATGTCGTCGAGGAAGTCCGTCAGCCGCCTGGCCCCGGACTGCATGACCTCGGCGCGGTGACCGCTCGCCCTGACCTGGGCGACGGCTTCCCGGCGGTCGAGGCCGACGCGCTCGTACACCCGCGGGTTGACGAAGCAGACGGAGAAGACGCGGGCCGCCTCCCCGCAGCTGACCCGGGTGAGCTCCCGCTCCCAGCGCGGCGCGGTGACCATCTGGCGGCGCAGCTCCTCCCGGGCGTACCGGACGTGCCGTGCCTCCTCGACCACGTGGATGCGGGTCACCCCGCGCACCAGGGTCTGGACGCGCTCGTCCGGGAAGGTCAGCCGCTGCATCCAGTCCAGGATCTCCTCCCCGAGGAGGGTCGCGGCGAAGGAACCGGGGGTGGTGGAGACGGTCTTCAGGATGCGCGCCAGGTTGTGGTAGACGCGCGGTACGGGGTATTCGGGGGCGCCGCTCCAGGTGATCATGCGCCCGAACATCATCGAGTGCCGGCACTCGTCGGCTATCTCGGTGAGGGCGTAACGGACGTGGTTGCTGGTCACCGGCTTGTCGTAGATGTGCCGGACGAGCAGCTGCATGAGGATGATCTCGAACCAGATGCCGAGCGAGGCGAGCGACGCGGCCTCGTGCCTGGCCAGGTCCATCCGCTGCTCCTCGGACATCCTCCGCCAGAGCGGGGTGTCGTAGAGGGAGACCAGCTCGGGCGGCCAGAACCAGCAGCCCTCCTCGATCGCCGAGGCCCAGTCGAGCTCGGTGTCCGGGTCGAAGGAGTGCTTGGCCGAGGATTCGAGAAGGCGCTCGGCGATCTGCTCGCGGTCCCGCAGGGGTCCGAGTGCGTCACGGAGCAACTGCACATCGCGTTCGGTCGCTGTCGACATGGCTGGGGCACCTCACACCTGGGTTACCGACGGTCACCTCTTATCAGACTGCTTGTCAGCAAGCTCGTCAATCCCCTGCGCGCGACTTGTTGACCCGGCGTCTACCACCGTGTGAACCTGCCAATGAGCCCGGCGTACAAGGAACTTGACGATGTGACCCGCATGAGGCGAAGGAGCCGTCCGTGTCGACACATGACCTCTACACCACCGCCCCCGACGAGCCGGTCTGGCAGGTACCGGCCTCCGGGGCCGCCCGCTTCAGCTGGGACTACGACGACGGACGTGAGCGTCTGCTCGCCCTCTACCAGAAGGGCAAGGACAAACAGTGGGACGGCGACAAGCGCATCGACTGGAGCCTGGAGGTCGACCCCGCGGACCCGCTCGGCACGCCCGACGAGGCCCTCACGCTCCACGGCACACGGCACTGGGCGAAGATGACCGAGCGCGACCGCGGCGAGCTGCGCAAGCACTACACATCCTGGCAGTTCAGCCAGTTCCTCCACGGTGAGCAGGGCGCGATGGTCTGCGCGGCGCGCATCGTGGAGTCGGTGCCCGACCTGGACGCGAAGTTCTACTCCGCGACCCAGACCATGGACGAGGCCCGGCACGCGGAGATATACGCGCGGTTCCTGCACGAGAAGATCGGGATGCTCTACCCGGTCAACGACCATCTCAAGGGCCTGCTGGGCGACACCCTGCGAGACTCCCGCTGGGACATGCCCTACCTCGGCATGCAGGTCCTCATCGAAGGGCTGGCGCTGGCCGCCTTCGGCATGATCCGCGACACGACGACCGAGCCACTGCCCAAGCAGATCCTCGCGTACGTCATGCAGGACGAGGCCCGGCACGTGGCCTTCGGGCGGATGGCGCTGCGCGACTACTACCGGCAGCTGAGCGACGCGGAGCGGCGGGAGCGCGAGGAGTTCGTCATCGAGGGCTGCTACCTGATGCGGGACCGGCTCAGCGGCGTCGAGGTGCTGGAGAACTTCGGCATCGGCAAGCAGGAGGCCAAGGAGCTCTCCGAGCACTCGGAGTACCTCCAGCTCTTCCGCAAGCTGCTCTTCAGCCGCATCGTCCCGTGCGTCAAGGACATCGGTCTGTGGGGCGAGCGGCTCCAGAAGGCGTACGTCGACATGGGGGTGTTCGAACTCGGTGACTCCAGCCTCGATCTGCTGATGGCCCAGGACGAGGAGATCGCCGAGCAACTGGACCGCGACCGCTTCGCGGCGGAGGAGCGGGAGCGGGTGGCGGAGGTCGCGGACGCGATCACGCGGGGGCGTGCGGACTGAGCGGCCCCGGCCCGACGGACGCGCCGGACCGCCGGGCGGGGCGCGGTGCGTCGCCCGGGCGTTCCGGTTACCTCTCGACCTGATACCGAAACGGTCCTGGTCGAAATAACGTTCGTACGGGTCACGTACCGTGAGCGCATGACCATGCCGCCTCAGCCGCCCCAGGGCCCGTACGGGCCTTCTCAGCCTCCGCAGAACCCGTACGGGCAGCAGCCCCCCGGCCCGCCCCAGCAGCCCTACGGCTACCCGCAGCAGCCCCAGGGCCCGCAGGGGGCGTGGGGGCAGCCCGGGACACCCGGCCCGCCCGGCACGCACCCCGCCATGGGCGGGTGGCCGCCGCAGCCGCCGCCGCGCAAGAAGCGCACCGGGCTGGTCATCGGGATCGTGGCCGGGTCGCTGGTGGTCGCGGGCGGCATCGCCTTCGGTGTCGCCCAGCTCGTCGGGGAGGGGACGGACGCGGCGTTCCCCGAGGCCGAGTACGAACTCGTGGTGGCCAAGAAGGTTCTTGACGAGGAGTTCACCCTCGCCCAGGACATGTCCGAGACCGAGGGCAAGGAGATCGAGGAGACGCCCGACGCCAGCATCCGGGACGCCCAGGCCATCGTCGCGCAGTACACCGCCGACACCAGTGCCATCGTGATCTCGGGCATGCACGGGCGGCTCGCCGCCCCGGCTTCATGCGCGGCAAGATCATGGAGGGGGCGGCGGAGGCCGAGGGCTCGAAGGTCGTCGTGGCCGCCAAGGAGTTCAAGCCGAAGGGCTACGACGTCACGATCGAGTGCCAGGTCGTGCAGTCGAAGGAGGGCGGGATGACGAACAACATCCCCATGTGCGCCTGGGGCGACCCCAACACGGCGGCCATGATCGCCGTGGTCAGGGCGGAGGACGTGGTCAAGGACGCCAACTCGATCGACCTGAACAAGGTCGCGGAGGAGACGGCGAAGGTCCGCTCCGAGATCCGCAAGCCGATCGGCTGATCAGCCCGTAGCCGCTCCGTCGGCCTCGGTGGCGGCCGGTGCCGGGAAGCGCGTCCGCAGGGTGAACGCCCTTTCGGTGGGCCCGTGTTCACGCAGATGGAGGAGGCGCTTCGTAGGCAGCGCCTCCTCGGCCGCGCGGGCGATTCCGAGCAGCGGGACGTCCGCCCCGCGCGCCGCCACCAGTTGCAGCCCCACGGGGCAGCCGTCCGCCGTGAAACCGGCGGGCACACTCGCCGCCGGGTGCCCGCTCAGGTTGAACACCCATGTCGACGCCGTCGAGTAGATGCCGCCCGGACCCCCGTGCCCGTGCGGCCGGTTGGGAGTGACCGGGGCGAGCAGCAGCGGTGTACGGGCGAGGAGCGCGTCCAGCCTGCGGTCGTTCTCGGCGCGTACGGCGAGGGCGCCGGGCGAGGGTGCCCCCGCACGGACCTCCTGCCACGCCTGTGCCGGGTCGAGCAGGTGGCAGTCGCCCGGGCCGAGCCGTACGACTCCGGCGGCGGCCAGCCGCTCCACCGCCCCCCGGACCACCGCCGCCACCTCCGGGTCCACCCGGGCGTACCCGAGGTCCTCGCTGTACAGGGCCAGGACAGGCAGGCGCGCCTCCCACGGCTCGTACCGGTCGAGGACATGGCGCAGACACGTCTGCGCCAGCGCCGCCGAGCGGGCCAGCACTCCGGCCGCCGCCAGCCCGGAACGGTCGGGGGAGGGGAGCAGCCCGTTCGTCGTCTTCAGCCCGAACACCCCGCACCAGGCCGCCGGGATGCGGACGGACCCCGCCCCGTCGCTCCCGGTGGCCAGCTCCACCAGGCCCGCCGCGACGGCCACGGCCGAGCCGGCCGACGAACCGCCCGGAGTGCGGTCCGCGCGCCAGGGGTTGACCGTAGGCCCGTGCGCGCCCTGGCCCCAGGTCTGCCAGGCCGTGCCGGGCCCCGGCACCGAGGTGGCACCTACGGGGACCGCGCCCGCGGCGATCAGCCGCCGGGCCGCGAACGAGCGGATGCCGGACCGCCCCTTCACCGCGAACGGCAGCCCCGCCAGGGGGAGCAGGGCGGCGGCGGGTGCGCGGGCGAGGGCCTCCTCGTGCCACACCTCGGTGAACGCGCCGAGCCGCGGGTCGAGCCGGTCGATCCGGTCCAGGGCGGCCGCCACGGCTGCCACCGCCCGCCCGGGTGCCCCCGTCCGCTCCTCGCTCATGTCGTCAGTCTCCCGCAACTTCCCGCGGTGCGTGCGGTGTTCAGCCGTCGAGCGCCGCCCGCATCACGGCTCGCGCGATCGGGGCCGCGCTGCCACCGCCGCTGATGTCGGCCCGGTTCGCGGTGGCGTCCTCCACGACCACCGCCACCGCGACGGCGGGGCGGCCGGAGTTCCTCTCCTGGGCCCAGGAGATGAACCAGGCGTACGGCGTACCGGAGTTGTCGATGCCGTGCTGCGCGGTGCCGGTCTTGCCGCCCACGGTGACGCCCTCGATCGCGGCGTTCGACCCCGTACCGTTCTCCACCACGTCGACCATCATCCGCTGGAGCCGGAGCGCCGTCGCAGGGTTCATCGCCTGCCGGTAGGAGCGCGAGCCCTGCCGCTGGACCGGGTCCCCGTCATGGGTGGTCGTACGGTCCACCAGGTGCGGGTACCGGAGGTCTCCGCCGTTGGCCACCGCCGAGGCGACCATCGCCATCTGGAGCGGGGTGGCCGTGGTGTCGAACTGCCCGATCGAGGACTGGGCGAGCTGGTCGTCGCTCATCTCCGTGTCGAAGTTGCTCTTCGCCACCCCCGAGGGGATCTTCAGCCCGCTGTCGTTGAAGCCGAACCTCCCGGCGGCCTCCACCATCCCGTCGAGGCCCACCTCCACCCCCAGGTGGGCCATCACCGTGTTGCAGGAGACCCGGATCGCCTCGGCCAGCGAGGCCCTGCCGCAGCCGCTCGCCTCGTTGGGCAGCACGGTCGAGGTACCGGGCAGCACATAGGGCGAGGGGGTGTCCGTGGGCTCGTCCGGGTCGCTCACCACGCCGGAGTCCAGCGCGGCGGCAGCCGTCACGATCTTGAAGGTGGAGCCCGGCGGGTACGTCTGGCGGATGGCCCGGTTGAGCATGGGCTGACTCTTCGACGTGGTCAGCCCGGCCCAGGCGTCGGTGACGGCCGAGCCGGTCCCGGACAGCCGCCCGGGGTCGTACGAGGGGGAGGAGACCAGGGCCAGGATTCTGCCGGTGGACGGTTCGACGGCGGCCACCGCGCCCCTGCGCCCGCCGAGCCCGTCGTACGCGGCGCGCTGCGCCGAGTCCTTGACGGTGGTGACGACGTCCCCGCCGGGCTGCCGGCCGCGGGTGAACTCGTTCCAGAGGGGGAGCGGGGCGAGCAGCGGGTCGGTGCCGGAGAGGATGTCGTCCTCGGCGTTCTCGATGAGGGTGGTGCCGTAGGTCTGCGAGGCGTACCCGGTGACCGGCGCGTAGAGCGGACCGTGCGGGTAGGTGCGTTCGTACGCCAGTTGCTCGCCGGTGTCCTCGGAGCCGGTGACGGGCTCGTCGCCGACCAGGATGTTCCCGCGCGGCTGCTCGTAACGTGCCAGCGTGGCGCGGCGGTTGGCGGGGTTGTCGTCGAGTTCGTCGGCCTCGAAGAGCTGGACGCGGGCGGCGTTGACCAGCAGGGCCACGAGCAGCAGCAGGCAGAAGGCGGCCGCCCGGCGGATGCAGGGGATCACGACTCGTCCTCCATGACCGGGGCGACGGCTCCGGTCGGATCGGGGTGCGGGGTGCGGGCCACGTCGCTGACCCGGATCAGCAGCGCCACGATGATCCAGTTGGTGACGACGGAGGAACCGCCCTGCGCCAGGAAGGGCATGGCCATGCCGGTCAGCGGGATCAGCCCCATCACGCCACCCGCGATCACGAAGACCTGAAGGGCGAGGATCGAGGCGAGACCGATCGAGAGCAGTCGGCCGAACGGGTCACGCAGCGCGAGGCCCGCCCGGTATCCGCGGGCCACCAGCAGCGCGTAGAGCAGGAAGACGGCGGTCAGCCCCGCCAGGCCGAGCTCCTCGCCTGCCGTCGCCAGGATGAAGTCGGACTTGGCGGCGAAGCCGATGAGGACGGAGTGGCCGAGGCCGAGGCCGGTCCCGAGCATGCCGCCCGCGGCGAACGCGAACAGGGACTGGGCCAGCTGGCTCGGTCCCTGCCCCGCGTCGATCGAGGCGAACGGGTCGAGCCAGTCCTCCACCCGGCTGTGCACATGCGGTTCGAACGAGCCGACGACGAACGCGCCCACGGCCGCGAGCACCATGCCGACGGCGATCCAGCCGGTCCGGCCGGTCGCCACGTACAGCATGATCACGAAGAGCCCGAAGAAGAGGAGCGAGGTCCCCAGGTCGCGTTCGAGGACCAGGACGCCGACGCTGAGCAGCCAGATCGCCACGATCGGCCCGAGGACCCGGCCGGTGGGGAGCTGGAGCTTCCACAGCGTGCGGCCGGTGTAGGCGAGGGCGTTGTGGTTGGCGGCGAGGTACGCGGCGAAGAAGACCGCGAGGAGGATCTTGGCGAACTCGCCGGGCTGGAACGAGAAACCGCCCACCCTGATCCAGATCCTGGCGCCGTTCACCGCCGGGAAGAAGATCGGCACGGTCATCAGCACCAGGGCCGTGGCGACCGAGAGGTACGCGTACCTCTGGAGCACCCGGTGGTCGCGGAGGGCGATGACGAAGGCGATGAAGAGCGCGACGCCGAGCGTGGACCAGACCAGCTGGGTGGGTGCCGCCTGGTCCTCGGGGGTCTCCAGGTCGAGCCGGTAGATCAGCACGAGGCCGACGCCGTTGAGCAGGACGGCGATCGGGAGCAGCAGCGGATCGGCGTACGGGGCGCGGAAGCGGACGGCGAGGTGGGCGAGCAGGGCCAGCAGACCCAGTCCGCCGCCGTAGCCGGCGACGTCGGGCGGTACGGCGCCGTTCCTGGCGAGACCCACGGCGGCGTATCCGCAGACGGGGATGAGGACGGCCCCGATGAGGAGACAGAGCTCCACCCCGCGCCGCTTGGGCAGGCGTAGCTCGGGCGGGGGAGCGTCCACCCTCGTTGCGGTCATGCCACGCAACGTAGCAAGAGGTGGGCCTTATTTCCCTTATGTCATAGCGCGCCTGCCCCGGGTGACCGATCGGGGCAGGCGCGCTCAGAGGTGCCGTGCGATCAGCACCAGCGGGGGGCCGTGCCGATGTTGGCGATGTAGCGGGCCGAGCCCCAGGCCCAGGTGCCGTCGGTGAGGAGGTACCAGCGGTTGTTGCCGTCGACGTTGTCGCCGCGGGACTTGCAGAAGATGTGCACCACCGCGCCGTACGGGACCTTGCCGACGATGCGGCTGCTCCGGGTGGGGCGGTCGCGCAGCAGCAGTCCAGTCCTGGCGGTCACACGCCCGCGGTAGTCGCCGCGCTTCGCCGCTTCGGCCGCGGCTTCCGCCTTGTCGACGGAGTCGCGGTCCGATGCCCCCGGTTCCGGGGCGTCGGCGCGCACGGCGGCCGGCGGTGCGGCCGGGCCGGCGGCGAGGGCCGGAGCGGCGGCCGAGAGGGCCGCGAGGGTGCCCGTGGCGACGCAGAGAGCTATGCGGCGGATTCCGGGACGGGACTGAGCGGACATGCTGCCTCCAAGAGGAAGGGACGGGAGGCGAGGGGGCCGTGGGGTACGGCCCGTGGCTCGCACGCCTCACGCTAGGTCCGCTCCGAACTGTCCGCAATCGGTAGCTTTACGTCACATACGCCTGGGTTGTCCCTCCGGCGGACGGCCGGGTGTGCCAGTGCTGCTCCCGAGGCGTCCGTGGCCTCCGCTCCTTCGCCGGGCGCCCTTGCTCCGGCCGAGTGCTGTGCGCCTCCGCGCCACCCCGCGGAGGGTGGCGCGGGGGCGTGCGGATCAGCGCTGGTAGGGGTTCTGGCCCGAGCCGGGAGGCGCGTACCCCGGCTGCTGCTGCGACTGGCCGGAGCTCTGGCCGTCCTGGCCCGCCGCGTGCTGCGCGAGCAGCTGCTCGGCCTGCTCCTTCGGGATCTTCTGCTCGCCACCGCAGAACGTGCACTGCGTCGCGTAGCTGGTGGAGAAGGGGAACAGCGGAACGAAGAACAGCGTGAACTTCGTGACCTTCTTGCGCAGCGTGTGCGCCGCCGGGTTGCCGCACCAGCCGCAGACCATCGTCAGGATGGCGAGCTGGTACAGATATCCCTTCGTACCAAAGATGATCATGATGTGGTTCCCTTCCCCGCGTTCCCCTGCAGCGTCCGCCGGCACAGCGCCAGGAGCTGTTCGTCCTCATGTGTGTCGTGACCGCCGTACCCGCCGTCCATCGCGTTGTGACGGCGGACCGAAGCGAGCTCGGCGTTCAGCGCACGTGTTACCCCCGACCCTGCACCAGCGGCCCCCATCCGCGCCAGGCATTCCGCGACCCGGACTCTGACGTGACGGTTCTTCTCCCAGGCCGCAAGCAGTACGGGCACCACGTCACCGGCCCTCCCCGTCACCTCCCAGAGGGCGATCGCGGCGTCCACCCGCAGCCACAGCTCCTCGTGCCGCAGCAGCGCGCGCAGCTTCGGCGCGGCACCGGCCGCCCGCTCGCCGAGCCCGCCCAGCGCGCTCGCCGCCGCCCGCCGGTCGTGCACCTGCTCCGCCCACAGCCCCTCGGTCAGGACCGGCAGCACGGTGTCCGCGTCCCCGTCGACCGCCCACAGCGCCTCGGCCGCCGCCGTCGCCGTCGCGGTCCCCGGACGGCGCAGCAGCGCCCGCAGGTCCGGGACGGCGCCCCGCGCCGCCGGTCCGAACGAGCCGAGCGCCCGCAGCGCCGCCGTACGCAGCCACTCACCGCGGTACTCCGGCGCACCCCGCAGCAGCCGCAGCACCTCCGGCGCCGCCTCGCCAGCCCGCAGCGCGGTCACCCCGCCGAGCAGCGGACTCGCCCGGTCGTACGCGCTCTCGTCGAGACGGACCTCACCCAGCCTGCGCCGCAGGGCCCCGGCGAGCGGGGCCGCCGCGGCGCCGAGATGCCCGATGGCGAAGCCCACGTCGTGCGGGACCTCCGGCCGTTCCAGGGCGGCCGCCAGGGCAGGTACCACCCGGGCGTCCCCCAGTCGGGCCAGCGCCTTCACGGTGGAGCCGAGCCCCGGCGGCCCGCTCGCCCACTGCCTCACCCAGGCCCCGGGGTCCGCCGCCATCCGCCCGGCCAGCGCGTCGGCGGCGGGGGCCGCCAGGCCGAACAGTTCCTCCAGTACGTGGGAGGCGGCTTCGACCAGCCCCGGCTCCGGATCGGCGAGCTGGGCGCCGATCAGGGCGACCAGCTCCTCGTACGAGCCGCGCCAGGCCGTGATCAGCCCACTGCTCATCCGCACGGCGTCGACGCGCTGCCACCGGTCCGGGCTGCGCAGCTGGTCGGTCAGCAGCGCGGTCCGCTCGGCGACCCGGTCGTCCAGGCCGACGTGGAGCGTCCGCAGCAGGTCGGCCGACCAGGGCGCGCTGCGGCCCGCGGACTCCTCGGCTGACAGGGCCCGCAACTGGCCCACCAGTGTCGGGGCGCCGGTGTGCGCTGCCGGGTCTGCGCCCGGGAGCGGTCCGGGGTCCGCGGGCGGCTCGGGCGCCGGGGGGACCGACCGCAGCTCCCGCATCAGCCCGGCGACGACCGCCACGATGTCGTGGGGGAGCGAGTCGGGGGAGCAGCGCGCGAGCTGGGCGAGCGCCGCGAGGCGCAGCCCCGGCCCGTACTCCCGCGCCGACAGCCGGCTCAGCCACTCCGCCGCGCGGCCGGCGAGCGGGCGGTGGCGCAGGGCCACCCTGCCCGCCGCCTCGACCAGGGCCATCCGCACCTCGTCGTCGGGCTCCACGGGCAGCCGCTCCCGCAGCAGGTCCAGCACCCGCACCGGGTGGCTGTGCAGGGTGGCCAGAGCCAGTGGGGCGGCGAGCCGGACGGCGGGGTCCTCGTCGGCGATCAGCTCGAAGAAGATCCCGGCACTCGCCGAGACGGCCGCGGCTGCCATCGCGTAGTTGGCGGCTCCCTCGTCCCCGCCGATCTCGTCCTCGTCGTCCTCGTCCAGATCGATGCCGCCGATGCTGGTCAGCAGCTCGACGATGCACCCCCGGTCCTGTATGCCGGGGTCCACCACCAGCTCGAAGAGGAAGGGGATGCACGCCAGCGTGCACCCGTACACGTCACCCTGGTGATGGACGGCCCCGTACATGCCGTCCAGGGCGCTCTCACGCTCGGCCGGGTCGTCGGACGCCAGGCCGCGCAGCAGCTCCGGCACATCGTCGGCCGGCCCGTAGGCATGCTCCATCGAAGCCCACTCGACCTCGTCGATCCCCGCGAACACGCCATCCCCTCCCCGCGAACGCCCCTGCACCCGACGGAAGACGCCGCGGTCTCAAGCAGCGCCTGGGCAGAGTGTGCACCACGCCCCCGGCAATCCACCCGCGACTTGTGGCCTTTCCTGGCAGAGTCACAGTGACGTAATCAGGGCGTTTCAGAGACCCCGGGACAAGGGACGCCCGTCACCCCGGCAGCGGCCGGGCCAGATCCGCGTCGAAGAGCGGACCCAGCAGATCCCCGTACCGTTCCAGCCGCGCGGCCATGTCCCCCGCCAGGAAGACCAGCTCGCCGGGTGCCCCGCAGCCCTCGATCTCCTCCCAGGTGACGGGTGCGGAGACCGTCGGTTCGGCCCGGGCGCGCAGGGTGTACGGGGTGGCGGTGGTCTTGGCGGCGGCGTTCTGGCTGAAGTCGACGAACACCTTTCCCGGGCGCAGTGCCCGGGTCATGCGGTGCACGACCAGCTCGGGCAGGGCGTTCTGGGCCTCCAGGGCCAGCCCCTTCGCATACGCGGACACCTCGTCGGACGGGGCCGGTTCCAGGGGCACCAGGAGGTGCAGGCCCTTGGACCCGGACGTCTTGCCGTAGGCGCTCAGCCCGTCCGCCGCGAGCCGTTCCCGCAGCCAGAGACCCACGGCGCAGCACTCCACGACGGTCGCGGGCGCCCCGGGGTCCAGGTCGAAGACCAGCCGGTCCGCCATCCGGGGGGCATCGGCCCGCCACTGCGGGGTGTGGAACTCCACCACCAGATTGGCCGCCCACACCAGGGAAGCCAGGTCCTGTACGACGACCTGGCGCGAGTTCTCCCCCTCGTGGCGCTGCACCCGGGCCGTCCGCACCCAGTCGGGGGTGCCGGGCGGCGGATTCTTGGTGAAGAACCGCTGCCCCTCGGGGCCGTCCGGATAGCGCAGGAAGGACACGGGCCGGTCGTCCAGATGCGCGAGCAGCGGTGCGGCGGCCGTGGCCGCGTAGTAGTGCAGTACTTCGCCCTTGGTGGTCCCGGTGGCCGGATACAGCACCTTGTCGAGGTTGGTGAGGGTCAGCCGCCGCCCCTCCACGTCCGTGATCGGCGTCATACGACCAGAATCACACGAAACGCGGCTGAGGCTGCGTCGCGGAGCCGATCGGGTGGTGGCGTCGGCGCACGACGGCTGTGGCGTGGCCGGATGTGGCGTGTGGGCCGGCGGTGAGGGGCGCGGCGGCCAGGTCAGGCGGAGGCGCGCTTGGTGGCCTTCTTGGCCGCCGTCTTCTTCGCGGCGCTCTTGCGCGCGCCCTTCGCGGCGGTGGAGGTCTTCTCACCGCCGGACTCCTTCGGCGCCGCGGCGGTCTTCTTTGCCGCGGCGCCCGTGGTCCTGCGGGCCGGTGTGGCCTTCTTCGACGCCGTCTTCTTCGCCGGGACCTTCTTCGCGGTGCTCTTGCGGGAGGGCAGCGTCCGGACCTCGGCGTCCGTCTCCTCGTCTTCGCCGGCCTGCTCCCCACGTGACTCCCTGGCCGCGCGGACGCTGTTCTCCAGAGCGGCCATGAGGTCGATGACCTTGCCTCCCGTGGGAGCGGCCTCCGCTCCGTGCGGGGGCTCGACGCCCTGGAGCCTGGCCTCGATCACCTGCTGGAGCGCTTCCTGGTACTCGTCGTGGAGCGCGGACAGGTCGAAGTCCTGGGAGAGCATGTCCATGAGGGATTTGGCCATCTGGAGCTCCTGCGGCCGGATCTGCACGTCTCCCTCCGGCGCGACGCCGGCGGCGGGCCGGACCTCGTCGGGCCACAGGCAGGTGTGGAGGACGAGGGTGTCCTCGTGCACGCGCAGGACGGCGAGCGACTCCCTCGACCGGATGGCGATCTTCGTGACCGCGATCTGTCCGGATTCCGTCAGGGCCTCTTTGAGCAGTGCGTAGGGTTTCTCCGCTGCCCGGTCGGACGTGCCGACGTAGTACGCCTTGGAGAACATCAGCGGATCGATGGTCTCCGCGTCGACGAAGGCCAGCACGTCGATGAGCTTCCTGCTGGGAAGGGGGAGCTCGGCGAGGTCCTCGTCCGAGAGCATGATCATGCTGCCGTCCGGGGCTTCGTAGCCCTTGGTGATCTCCTGGTAGGAGATCTCGGTGTCCTCGGCCTCGCACACGCGCCGCATGCGCACTCGGGAGCCGTCCTTCTCGTGTACCTGGCGGAGCGGGATGTCGTGCTCCTCCGTGGCGGTGAACAGCTGCACCGGAATCGTGACCAGGCCGAAGGAAATGGCCCCCTTCCAGGTCGCTCTCATGCGGTTCTCCTCTCCTGGGCCTTCAGGCTAAGCCGAGGCCAGGAGCCGCGACACTCGACGACCACCCTCCTGTCCCGGCATAAATCCCCCTTCATGCCGGGCAACCGGGGACTGGTGTTCGGGTGCGGCGAGTGGACCCGCGAGGAAGCCGGACACGGCCTCCGCCGCCACCCGGCCGCCCCCGCCCCCGCCGCCACCCGGCCGTCCGCGCGGCCGTCCCGTCAGCCGGCCGCCGCCGGGTTGAGCGGGCCAGGTATGGAGGGCAGGTCGAGCCCCGGGGACGAGTCGCGCTCGGTCGTGACGTACGTGCAACTCGTGTACGTGTAACCGGGCTCGACCTTCGACCCCGACGAGTAGCTGTCCACGTCCGCAGACGCGCCGGTGCCGTGCTTGTACAGGAAGTGGTAGTCACCCGCGGGCAGCCGGAGTGTCGCCTTCGGGTAGCTCCTGCCGCTCGCCCGGCAGGCGCGATCCGGCCCGGTCGACGGGCTGTAGCGCTCGCAGCTTCCGCACCCCTTGAGCTCGACGGTGCCTGAGACCGGTCCGGTGTAGAGGATCTCCACCGCGCTCGGCGCGTCGTTGCTGATGACGAGCTCCATCCGGGAGCCGCCCGGCTTCCTGCGGGGCGGCAGCTTCCTTCCCGCCGCCGGCCGGTCCTCGGCTATCTCGGCGGCGATGGCGATGTCCCGGGCGTGCCCGCGGCGCCCGTCCTTCCTGTAGGTGTCGGCGAAGCCGGTCAGCGTCTCCCGCGCCTCGGTGAACTTCTTGTCCCTGAACTCGTCCACCCCGCAGGCGTAGACCCCGTCCCTGACGGCGGCGTCGGCCTTCACGCTCAGCGCGGACACGGTCTCGTCGGGCATCGCGGCCACGGTGGCGCCGATGCGCCGTAACACCTCGGTCGCCGCGCAGGGTTCGTCCCCGCGCACCGCCCGGGTCTGCTCCGCCATCTTCCCGGTGACCGCCTGGCCGACCTTCCCGGCCGGTGCGGAGTCGGGCAGCGTACGCAGCAGCTCACCCAGGTCGCCGCCGTCCGACGCGTCGGACGCGTCGCTCCCGTCACCGAGCCTGGACACCCCGCACCCGTACAGCGACTCGGCGAGCGGGTCGTCGGGCCACCCGGCCAGCGGGCCGAGCAGTCCCGGGTCGACCGAGTCCGGCACGGTCCGCAGGTAGGTCAGCGGCTCGACGGCCTGGCAGTGGTCCTTCGCCCGGTACGGTGCCGAGACCGCCTCGTAGTACGCCTTCAGCCGTGCGGGCACCAGTTTCCCGGCCCGTGAACCGGCGTGTTCCTCCCCGAGCTCGCGGTAGACGGCGAGTGCGGACCGGTACTCCGCCCGCGCTGTCGGGAACGGCTTCCCGGACGCGGCGGCGACGGCCCGGTCCCCCTTCTCCAGCCGGTCGAGCAGCATCTGCTCGACCGCCTCGTCCCGCTCGGAGCCGTACACGACCACCGCGCACGCCGGAACCCCCAGCAACACCACACCCAGCCCGGCCGCCACCAACGGCCGCCATGAGCCGCCCACGGCCGTACGCCGGGCGGTCCACGCCCCGTCGGCGGCGGCGAGCGCCAGAAGGACGACGAAGGCGACGACGATCCCCGTGGACATCCCATCGGCTTCGGCGGGCAGCGCGGCCAGCAGCAGCCCACCGGTGGCCGCCCAGCACAGAGCCGCCCTGGCCCAGCGCCGCATCAGCGCGTAACCGAGGCCGAGACCCGTGAGATTGAGCAACGCGACGGCCACGGAACGCACTGCCGCGCCCGGGGGCGGCGGCCCGACCGAGGGAGGACCGGCCGGTGGCTGCGGCGGCCCGACCGAGGGAGGTCCGGTCGGCGGTTCCGGCGGCCCGCCGTACGACTGCCAGGGACCCGGCTCGGGCCCGTCGTGCTGATGATCCCCCGCCGACATACGGTCCCCCAACCGTCGAACGCACTCAAGTCTCCCGGTAGCTGCCCGTTTTCCTCACGTCCGAATCACTCGGTCGACACACGTTCCGGCGGCCCCGTATCGGCGGTCCACAGGCCGGATATCCGCCCCGCCGTTCGCGTCGGCCGGTAGAGTGCGCAACGCCGCGACTGGCGCGTACCCCGGCAGGGGTCCTGTGTGGAATCGACCACGAGGGAGCGGCACACCCCGGGCCCGCCCGGGAGCGTCACCGCCGGAGAGCCGTCCGCCTGGGCATCCGGGTCCGCACCGCAGCGATGCGACCGACCCGGGAGAACGCCCATGACCGCACCCGTCACCCGCCACCCCGCCCTGGCCTCCGCCGATCCGGAGATCGCCGCCCTGGTGGCCGCCGAGGAACAGCTCCAGGCGGACACCTTGCGCCTGATCCCCAGTGAGAACTACGTGTCGGCCGCCGTGCTGGAGGCGTCCGGCACGGTGCTCCAGAACAAGTACTCCGAGGGGTACCCGGGCAAGCGCTACTACGAGGGCCAGCAGAACATCGACCAGGTGGAGAGCCTCGCCGTCGAGCGCGCCAAGGCGCTCTTCCGCATGGACCACGCCAACGTGCAGCCGTACTCCGGTTCACCGGCCAACCTCGCCGTCTACCTGGCGTTCCTCAAGCCCGGTGACACCGTTCTGGGCATGTCCCTCCCGATGGGCGGCCATCTGACCCACGGCTGGGGCGTCTCCGCCACAGGCACCTGGTTCCGCGGAGTGGGGTACGGCGTACGCCGCGACACGGGCCGGGTGGACCTCGACGAGGTACGGGACCTGGCCCTCACCGAGCGCCCCAAGGTGATCTTCTGCGGCGGCACCGCCGTGCCCCGGACGATCGACTTCGCCGGCTTCGCCGAGATCGCCCGCGAGAGCGGAGCCGTCCTCGTCGCGGACGTCGCCCACATCGCCGGTCTGATCGCCGGTGGCGCGCACCCCTCGCCCGCGCCGTACGCGGACGTCGTGTCCACCACCACCCACAAGACCCTGCGCGGCCCGCGCGGCGCGATGCTGCTGTCCCGGGCGGAGCACGCGCGCGCCATCGACCGCGCGGTCTTCCCCGGCCTCCAGGGCGGCCCGCACAACCAGACAACGGCGGCGATCGCGGTCGCCTTGAAGGAAGCAGCAGACCCCGGCTTCAGCGACTACGCCCACCAGGTGGTCGCCAACGCGCGTGCTCTGGGTGAGGGGTTGGCGGCCCGAGGCTTCGACCTGGTCTCGGGAGGCACGGACAACCACCTCCTGCTGATCGACCTCACCGCCAAGGCCGTCCCCGGTAAGCTCGCGGCCAAGGCGCTCGACCGTGCGGGCATCGTGGTGAACTACAACACAGTCCCGTACGACCCCCGCAAGCCCTTCGACCCGTCCGGTATCCGCATCGGCACGCCTGCCTTGACCTCACGCGGCATCCGCGCCTCCGAGATGGGCGCCGTCGCGCACTGGATCGACCTCACGGTCGAGGCGGCCCGCACGGGCGACGAGGCCACGATCACGAAGGTCCGCGCCCAGGTGAAGACCCTGATGGACGCCTATCCGGCGCCGGGCCTGCGGGTGGCCTGACCGGCGGATGGCGCGACGGCCTCAGCGCTCCGGGCGCGGCACTGAGAATCAGACGGATTCCCGGATTCCCGGATTCCCGGATTCCCGGATTCCCGGATTCCCGGATTCCCGGATTCCCGGATTCCCGGATTCCCGCATTCCCGGAGCGCCGAGGCGGCACCGCCGAGATCGACCGGCCTGGCCGCGAGGGTGGCCTCGGCCAGGCGCGGTGGAAGCACCGCGCGGAACTTCAGGCCGTACAGGGTGCGCGGGTCCACGGCGGGGAGACGCGGCGGCCTCCGCCCCGTAGGGGATTGGGGGCGGGATCGTCTCGGCCCGCTCGAGTACATCGAGCGGGCTGGCGGGCTCGATGTACTACTTGCCACGGGGCCACGTACCGCGTGCGCTATTTCTGTGACGCAACGAAGGCGATGTATTCGTGCTCGTCTTCGAAGATCACAAGCATCTTTCCCCGCTCTCCGAAAGGATCGTCAGGTCTCGCCCGATCACCTCCAGCAGAATCGCCGGCCAGTTTGGAGAAAGGCAAAGGAACTTGAGCCAGGGAAAGTTCTGCAACCCTGTATGAGCGATCAGGGTTTTAGGGAATGCGTGGTCTTCGGCTACCGACCGTACCCAGATGGCTAGATCGTGAAGCGACTCGGTGCTGAGCCTGCAGTCAGGCGGAGTGATTGACCGTGTAAGTCGGGCAAATTCGGTGGTTGCCCAGGCGAGGATTCTCTGGCGCCTACCAAGTGCAGGAACATGTCATTATGGAAGGCTTGTCTGATTCACTACTTTCCCTTTCTTCTTTTGTGAGTAGCAACTTTCTTCTCGATGCTTCGCTCACCTGCCCACCTGGTGTTGTCTCCGCTACCTGCTGGGGTCTATCGCCCATCAGGTCACCTTGGTCCGCGCCGAGGTGAGGAGCGCGGTGGACTGACACACACGCCTGACCGTGGATGACCGTCCGCCCTGGGGCCGTCAGAAGCGGGGCAAGCGGTCTCCAGTCGAGGGAGCGCCGTCAGCCGAGGCTGGTTACTCCCCACGTTCCCAAGCCCAGCCATCCTTTACTTTCCTCGTGATCATTGTTGACCTGGACGAATACCTTCATTGCCCATACGTGATATTGCAAGGAATAGTTGATTAGCTGTTGATGCTCCGAGGGAGGGGAGTCGATGCTGCCATCTCACTCGAGTTCAGTCCTCGATGGTTGGCCGGACCGGGGAAAGGGATGGGTCCAAGCGAACACTGACTGCACCCCTGGCCATAACGCGAACGCGGAATGCCCCTTGTCCTGGCGGTACATCCATGTCCGAAGAACGCTCATAAAGGATCCCCCACGAACCGGGGAAACGGCTCGCAATGTAATGGAGAAGGTTGTCCAGGTCCGCGGCTTCGTCGCGGCGCCGGTTCATGAGTCCATTGGCAAGAACGAAAAACTCGCCATTGTGAAGTTTCAGGGAAACTTCACCGGTCTCCCATTCGATTTCGTCGATCCGCGCCCGCAGATCGACAATGCCGGAGTCAAGACTTCCGGCATCTGATTCTTCGCTGGATTCAGCTACTCCGAACCAACCGTGAAATTCATACATCAGTTAACACCGATTGCTTCGCATCGATCACAGGGACATGCCTCATTGCTTCGCCAAGTGTGCTTCCCCCATTTCTCCCGTCCGGCTCCTGGGTGCAAGGGGTTGCCGCGTCGAGTTTCGCAAGCGAATCACGAGAAAAATGATGTTTCCGAGATGGAAACTTCTGGGAATACTTGCAACCTGAGCTCTCCTGCAGTGTCTCCCGTTCTGAAGTCCACGACGAGTTGGGTCTTGTCATCTCCCTCGTCGACGCGTAGGAGAGTGGCTCCCTCTCTGAAAAGATGCAACATGACCTTGCCCGAAGGTGTGCACCAGCGAACATTTACTGACTGCCCGACCGCATCGTACGAAAATGCCAGGTCCTCGCCTGTCACATCGACCAGGTTCACGGTCCTTTGAGTCTCTCCAGTGATCTCTGGCTCGACTCCCAGTGCGTTAACGATTTCTTGGGGTCAGGTGAGACAAATTCTGCCGTCAAGGAACTTCTCCTGTATTTCGCGTGCGATTGCCTGCTCGGAATTGCAGCTGCCGGATTCCTAACTGCGGAATATTACGGTGGACAGTCTGTATCCGCCGTCGGGCATGATCTGCCATGTACTCTCTACGCCGAGCATTCCATGTGGACCGTATAGCACGGATCTTGTTTTACCGAAGTCACCCCATTCGTTGGTGAAATGTTCTGAAAACCCATTTCCAGTGGCCTCCTTCAAATGGTTGGTTACGAATTGACGAGAGGCCGGAGTGTCGTGGAAACCTATACTCCTCAGTTGATTGGCATTTTGTATCGCCCTCGGAGTGTTGTGAGGATCCGCCTTCACGTCCCTATTGAACAGATAATCCAATTTTCTCGGGTTGACTTCAGGGCAAGGAGCAAGTCCAAAAGGATCTGCGCTTGTAAGGGGGTTTTCCACGTAGGTACCCGAGTTGGGTGACGGGGAGATACCCAGAGGGTCGACAGAGAGATATCGGGCAGTTTCCGGGTCGTAGTGCCGGTGAAAATTGTAGTGCAGTCCGGTTTCGGGATCGAAGTACTGGCCGGGAAAGCGAAGTGGTGTGTACGCGATGCTGTCGGCAGACCACGTGGTGGTGCCCCACAAGGTGCTGCGGGTATACCAGGCAAGACGGCCCGACTCGTCGATGAGCTCGGTCGGGGTGCCGATGAGGTCAGTGACTACGGCGAAGAATCGCTCGTCGACGGTTTCTTGTGCAGGGTTGGCCGAGAGGATGCGTTCCGTCTGAGTGAGGGGGCGGAGCCCGTCATGGCCCCAAGTGAGGGCAACCGGGTTTGCCAGAGTATCGGCGTAGGTTATCTGTTCGCACAGAGTGGTTCCATCCCAGGCGAAGACGGTCTCCTCTACCACTGTGTCGCTTTGTGCCTGCAGGCGTTGCTTGGCTATTCGGCGACCGAGAGGGTCATAGAGATAACGCCAGTGCGCACCCTCGGGAGTGGTGACCGAAGTGAGCCGGTCCTCGGAGTCCCAGGTGTAGTGCCAGGTTTCCGGGGCTCGGGAGAGGTGGGTCTTCTGACGGAGGACGATGCGGCCTTGCGCGTCGTGCTCGTAACGAACGCGGCCGGCGCGGCTGAGCCGTGTGCCTGTGTAGGTACGTTCGCCCGTGGCTTCATGACCGGGGTGATCTACAGGCCACGCTGCCTGTGTCTGGTTGCCCGCTTGGTCGTAAGCGTAGGTTTCGGTCCAGTGAGTGCCGGTGACCGCTGTTACCCGGCCGACGGTGTCCAGCTCGAAGTGGCGGGTTCCGGAAACACTGTCGTGGATTCCGATGAGGTTACCGTCTGCGCGGTAGGTGTAGGCACGGCGCTTCAGGCTCTGCCCCTGTGCCCATATGTTCTCGCTGGCGAGACGGCCGGCTCTGTCGAATTCATGGGTGAGGCTGATCGACTGCCCGATGCGCCGGGTAGTCTCCTGCCCGACGGCGTTCCGTGTGAACGCAACGGTTCGTCCGGAACTGGAAAGGCTGCTGCACCGCCCGGCGGCGTCGAAGTCCAAGGTGCTTGTCACGCCGGATGGGGTTGTTCGGGAGGTCCGTCGCCCCAACGTGTCATAGCCGTAAGTCAGTGTGCGGCCGTTTACGGTCTCGGTCCTGAGCCTCCCCTGCCGGTCGTTCATGCGCGTGAGGGTTACGTGAGGGCCGACAGCGCAGGCTAGTTGGTCGAAGACATCGTATTCGAAGGTGGTGACCGCACCGTCCGAATGTTTGCGCAGCAGTTGTCCGATTTCATTGCGCTCGTAACGGATCTCCTGGCCGAGCCCGTTGGTGCGAGTGACCAGGCGTCCAGCCTCGTCATGACCGTATGCAAGTGTGCGCCCGTCGAAGTCGGTCTCCGCTGTGAGACGACCACTGGGATCGTATTGATAGCTCCATTTCAGACGATGTGGGTTGCTTACCTCGATTAGTCGCAGATTGGCGTCGTGGGTGAACTCGTAGCGAGCCCCGTCCGTGCCCGTGCGTGCTGCAAGGAGGTCGAAGTCGGAGTACTCGAACCGGCTGACCCTACCCAGGGCATCGGTATGGGACAGGCAATTGCCTTCGCCGTCATGCGTCCAAGATTCCTCGCTGCCATCCGGCCCTGTACGCCGAGCCAGCCGGCCTTCAACTGTCCATTGGTATCCGCTTATTGCTCCGAGAGCATCGGTCACCGTGACCGTCCGGCCGAAGGCATCCCGTTCGTAGTGCGTCGTTGCGCCCAGCGGGTCGGTGGTCACGGTGGGCAGACCCGCTCTGTCGTACCGTGCCTCGGAGCGGTGCCCGAGTGCGTCCGTCACGGATACGACGTTTCCAGCCTCGTCGTACGAGTAGATCGTTGTCCCGCTGGAGGCGTCACTGACCGACGTACGGTTGCCGCGCTCGTCGTAGGTCTGGCGGGTGACCGTCCCGTCCGCTCGCTTGACGCGCACCGGTAGGCCGAGGTCGTTGTAGTCGGCGGTCAGTTCCCGTCCGTCCGGGCGGACCACTGCGGTGAGGCGGCCGTGCTCGTCGTACGTGGAGCGGCTGACGTGTCCGAGTGGGTCCGTGACCGACAGCAGGCGGTGGTAGCGGTCGTGCTCGTAGCGGGTGACGGCGCCGAGTGCGTCGATCTCGGCGACGACCTGGGAGCGGTCGTTGATCACATAGCGGGTGGTGTGGGCCAAGCCGTCTGTCATGGACGTCATGCGCAGGCCGGTGTCGGGGTCGGTGCCGTCCCAGGTGAAGCGGGCTTCGAGGTGGCCGTTGGTGCCGGTCTGGTAGACGCAGCGGTCGTGTTCGTCGTAGACGTACTCGTACCGGCTGCCGTTGGTGTCCGTCCAGGCGGTGATGCGGCCCAGTTCGTCGCAGTCGAAGCGCAGGGGTTCGCCGGAGGAGTTGGTGACCGCTGTGAGGTGGCCGTCGGTGTAGCCGTAGCGGAGGATCTCCTGATCGGTGCCGTCCGGTGCGGCGCCCGCCAGGTGCAGGGCGGTGACCCTGCCTTCGCTCGTGGTGAGTTTCAGGTGGTAGCCGCCGTGGTGCACGATCGACGTCGGAGCGCCCGTCTCGTCGTACTCGAAGGTGATCCAGCGACCGTTGCGGTCGTCGATCTGGGCCAGCAGTGCCAGCCCCCCGTCGGGTTGGTCGACGAAGTGGCGGACGTGGCCGGATTCCGGGTCGGTGACGGTGTAGCCGTCGTCCACCCGGTCCAGGGGCCAGCGCCGGCCGTGCGTGGGCATGACGGGAACGCCGGGCGCCGGGTGGGGGTAGGCGAGCAGGCTGCCTTCGTCGCAGCTGAACACCACGCCTTCCGCGTCGATCTCCAGCCGTTGGTCGACCGTGCTCGACCAGCCGGATCCGAACCAGCGGCCTGCCCGGTGGGAGGAGTCGAAGACCCGCTCGAAGACCAGGGGCAGCGACCCGGGCAGCACGATGTCGGTCTGCGGGAGCAGCATGCGCCCGGTCGCGACGTCCACAGGGTCTCCGGCGCACTTGACGTCGCCGCACTTCTTGGCGCTGGAGTCGGGGTTCTTCTCGTGGCCGTTGCGGTTGTTGCCCGTAGGGCTGTCGGCCAGGTCCTTCATCCCGGCCCGCAGGCCGCCCCTGAGCAGACCGGCGCCCTTGGTGCCGACGATCTCGGGGATGAGTCGCCCGATGAACTCGGAGGGGTCGCCCTTGGCAGCGTCCCAGGCGTTCTTGAGTGCGCGGTCGGGGTTGGCGGCGGTGGAGACGAGGCCGGCGAGCGTCATGTTGACGCCCTTGTAGTACTCGGCCGGGTGCGTCAGGTTGTACGGGTCGGTCGGGTTGACCGAGCGGACGAAGTTCACCAGTCCCGCGGTGCCCTTGATGACACCGCCACCGAGGTGGGCCAGTTCGATGCCCTGGCCCAGGCCGTAGTCGACAAGTTCCTGTTTGGCGCGGTCCAGGCCGGTCGGTTCCTTCGGAGCGTGCGCCATGGCGGCGGTGACCGCGCCCTTGGCCGCTTCGGCAGCCTCGTTGCGCGCCCTCCGGGCACCCTCCAGGATCTCCTGCGCGTGCTGCCGCTTGACCGTGCCCGGATCGGAGAACTCCCCCGGATGCGGAAGCGGATGATCGGTGTTGCGGACCGCGTTGTAGGCTGCCGCCTTCTCCCTGAACGCGGCAGCAGCCCTCTCGTACTCCTGCTTGCCCTCCTTGTAGAGAGCGATCGCCTCCCGGGCCTTGGCCTGCGCGCCGGTGACCGCCCCCGCGTACGTCTCCAGCGCCGCGGCCGCGTCCTGGAACGCGTCGGCCGCCCGCAGCCAGTCGGTGGGGAGAGTCTGGAACTTCTCCCGGAACGTCTCGGCGGCGACACCCTTCCAGTGACCGGAGTCGAGCCGCTTCATCCCGCCGCCCACGAGATCGAACGCCTTCTGGAAGTCCCGCAGGTTCTTCACCGCCGCGGCGATCTTCTCCGGCCTGCCGTGGATCAGCTCGTTCGCATCCTCGCTCTGCCCGAGCTGCTGTTCCCCGACCTCCGCCCCCAGCGAGGACGCGGTCTCATCACCCCAGTCCTCGACCGAGTCCGCCAACGAGTCGGCACCGACCTTCTCCAGACCGGAGCCGACGAGATCGGTGCCCTTGTCGATGCCCTCGCCCACAAGCGCCTTGCCCTTGTCGACCAGGTCGCCGGCTCCGTCGTAAAGGTCGCCGCCGAGCTTTCCCCAGTCCACCATCAGCGACTCTCCCCCCACCGCGGCTGCTCAGCCTGGTCGATCGTCTCCTGCGACGGATCGAGCTGCTCCTTGAGCCGTTCATCCGCCGCCGCCCGCACCTGCGGATCGATCAGTCCGCTGCGTTCCATGGAGTCGAGGGTGGCGTCCTCCACGTCGTAGGCGGTGTTCCGCCAATTCTGCTGGACCTCGCCGTGGGCCTCGATCATCGACTCCGCGCTGTAGTCCGGATTGTCGTACGCGGTCTGACGGCTGATCGTGTCCCAGCTCATCGCCTTGACCTCGTCCTCGGACAGGTGCGGATTGCCGTTCAGGGAGTTCACACCGACCTTGAAGGAGTCCTTGACGTACTGCTCCTGCTCCGCGAAGGAACCCGCCGACAGTCCGACCCCGAGCGCGAAGCCGTTCCCCTTCTGCGTCAGGGCCCGCACACCCCACTCCCAGCGGTCGCAGAACGTCCGGAACTCCGACGCCAGCCCGCCGTGCCCCAGCTCCAGCCCCGACATCGCGAGATCCGAGAACCCCCGGCCCGTCGACGCCTGGCCGATCATGCCGAGTTCCTTCAGCTCCGCGTGGGCCAGATCGATCCCCTTCGCGATCGCCGCCAACGCCTCCGGCGGCACATCGAGGTCGGGAGTCTCCCCGCTCACCGCGTCCCCCCGGTTTCCACCGCGACGGCATCCGGCACGATGCCCGCCACCGGCGGGAACAACATCCCGCCGTCCTCACTGCCCGCGTCCAGCGCCACTCCCGCCGGGCCCGGCAGCATCGGCACCATCACGTCCAGCAACCGCGCACCCAGAACGGTCTGGTACGTCCACTCCCGCCCGGCATCCCCGCGGGCGCGCGCGAAACGGGCCAGGGCCTCCTCGTCCGAGAACGCGCAGATCCACCGAACGCCACCCTGGTCGGCCGACCACAGATCACCGGCCTCGTCCAGCGGCACCAGCACCGCCGTACGCCGGAACTCACCCAACAACACGGCGAGCTCATGCCGGGCCGCCGCCAGGTGATCGTCTGCCGTCGTCACGGCAGTGACCGGCGCGGGCGCCTCACGTGCTGCCGGTGGTTCCTCGGTCACCGGCCAGTCGGCCAGGTCGGCGATCTTTGAACGCCGGGTGGGCTTCGCTACGTCATCCCCGTTGTCGAACACCCGTCGAATGCTGTCACGGTGCGCTTCTCAGAAGCAACGCATCGAAGTGGCCGGGCAGTCGTCGAGTGGAGGGCCCCGCGCCGGGCCGGGGCGCGCGGCTCAGACCAGCTGGCTGATGAACGTGCGCCAGGCGTCGTGGCCGAAGGCGATGGCCGGGCCGGTGGGGCGTTTGCTGTCGCGGACGGGGATGAGGTGGGGGAGGTTGTCGGTGACCTCGACGCACTCTCCCTGCCCTCCGCTATGGCTGCTTGTGCGCCACTTGGCTCCCGCGAGGTCCAGCGGAGTGAGGCGGGCGTGGGTCATGGTCTGTGCTCCTTGGCGATGCGTCGGATCAGGCCGAGTGATTCCGTTGGCGGCAACGCCGAGGTGCGAGCGTCGTCGAAGAGGTCGCGGTAATGAGCAACCTCTGACTCTCGTTCCATCCAGATATTGCCGGTCGGAGTCTCAGTCAGTACGAGATCGAGCGCCGACACCCGCGGAAAGCTCAGCAGCAGGTACGGCCCGAACATACCTGGGTGCGCTCCACGGGAGAAAGGCAGTACCTGGACAGTGATGTTGGGCTGCTCGGCAAGGTTGGCCAAGTGCTCCAGCTGGTCGTGCATCACCGTCTGACCTCCAACCTGCTGGTGGAGAACTCCTTCGGCAAGTACCGCCCAGAGCTGCAAGGGGTCATCACCTGACAGGCGTTCCTGGCGGGCCAGTCTCACCTGCACGAACTGTTCGATCTCCTCCGCCGTCTGCCAAGCGCGGGAAGCGACGGTTACTGCTCTTCCGTACTCCGGAGTCTGGAGGAGTCCGGGGATCAACTGGACCTGGAACGTCTTGATGCCGTCGCAGATCGTCTCCATCTCGATGTAATCGCGGTACGTGTCACCGAGGACCGGCCCGTATTGGTGCCACCAACCCTCGCGGCGCCGGCGGTTCGCTGTACGGGCAAGCGATGCCAGGCGTTCACGAGCTTCCGGGTCCCCCACGTTGTACGCGTGTATCAGGGCGACCAGGTCCGGTGTACGGACGGGGACGTGACCGTTCTCGATGCGGCTGATCTTGCCCTTGGTGCAGTCGAGGACTTCGGCTGCTTCACCTGTGGACAGACCTGCACTCTCACGGAAACGACGTAGCTCGTCCCCAAGCTGACGTCCCAGAACGGTGGATGGCTTCACGGATGGCATACGTCACTCCCTATCAGCCGCGCACGCCTTCTGCGCCCAGGATGCACGAACGGATGAATTGCGCAGTGAAGACCCATTCAACATTGCGCGAGTACGAATTGTACGGACACTCTGAGTGAGACGAGATATGCCAACGGCACGCGGCTGCCCGGTACTTACCCGGCAGCCGCCGACCAGCAGGGAGCGGCATGGCAGAGCACTCCGACCATCGTGAAGTCAGCCTCCGGCTGACTCGTTGCCGAAGTAGCGTTCCCCGAGTTCGGGCGGTGCTGCGGGCCACGCTCGGCGAGTGGCGTGTAGGACAGGAGGTGGCGGAGGCGGGCGAGTTGGTGCTCTCGGAGCTGGTGACCAACGCCCTGCGGGTACCCGCCCCGGGTGACCGGATGGTCGGCGTACGCATCATTTGCAGGGAGAAGGGTGCCCGCCTGCGTCTGGAAGTGAGCGACGCGGGGGCGGGTCGGTCAGAGGTGCAGCGGGTCGGTGAGCTGGACACAACCGGGCGCGGGCTCCTGATCGTGGAGGCCCTGGCGCACCGCTGGGGCGTCGACGAACGCTCCGCCGGGATCGGCAAGACCGTCTGGGCGGAACTGCTGGCCCCCGGCGTCGACCCCACACCTCCCTACCTGGAGATCGCGGCCGTCACCGTCCGCCCCGGCCAGTGCGTACGTGCCTGGGGCGCCTGGCACATGGTCCGAAAGGTCCGGAGCGAGCGGTACGCCTCGGGAGGGCTCGCTGTCATCATCGCCCTCGACGACGGCGGTCCGGCGCTGCGTCTCGATGCGGCGGAACCGGTGACCGTACGGGCTCCGGGGACGGTGGCCGCGTCATGAGGGCCCTGTGGATGAGGTTCCGCCGCCGCAGGACACGCAGTGCCGGGCCACGCTTCACCGGCACCTTGGTGCTGATGAACGATGGACGACCGATCGTGGTCAGCCGGGCCGGTGAGCCCGTACCCATGGTGCCACCGCCACCGCCACCTCCGTCACCCCGAAGGTGCTGCGAGTCGGACGCGGCTCGCTTCGGGGCCGTATCCGCATCGCCGCGGACTTCGACGAACCGCCCGCCACCATCGCCGAAGCGTTCGGGATGCGCTGATGAGACTTCTGCTGGACACCCGGGTCGTCATGTGGTGGCTGGACGACTCGCGGGAACTGTCCCCGAAGGTCAAGGAGTTGCTGGACACCGAGCCGGGTGTGTACGTCAGTGCCGTGTCGGCGTGGGAGATCACGGTCAGGCAGTACCTCGGGACATGTGAAGGCCCTGGCGAACTCGCGGAGCAGGTGCGAGACATCCCGTTCACGGCCGTGCCCGTCACCGCTGCGCACGGGGTGCGGGCCGGCAGGCTGCCGATGGTGCACACCGATCCCTTCGACCGGATGCTGATCGCTCAGGCGCAGGCCGAAGGGATGGTGCTGGTCACGCGGAGCGAGTGGATTCCGCGGTACGACGTACAGGTCATGCCGGTCTGACTGTGGTCAGACGCTCGCCGGCCTCCCTCTCGCGGAGCGGGCGGAGCGTATGTCGCTACGCAGACTCCGCGAACCGGTGCGAGGCGTGCGGGCCGCACGGCGGTACCTTCGCGGCAGGTGGTTTTCGGACGTGGGCAAGGGGTCGAGCGTGCTATACATCGCGTTTCTGCGGGGCCTGAACGTGCCCGGCCGGTCGGTGAAGATGGAGTATCTGCGCGGGCTGTTCACCGGGATGGGCTTCGCGTCCGTGCGCAGTCACATCCAGAGCGGCAACGTCTTCTTCGACTCCGACCAGGACGACCGGGCGGTCCTGGGAGAGACCATCCGTACGGGCCTGAGCGAGGCGCTCGGGTTCGAGGTGGCCGTCTGTCTGCGTACGGTTCCCGAGGTGGAGGCGCTCCTCGCGCTCGACCCGTTCAAGGACGTCGCGGTCACCGATGACCTGCGGTGCTGTGTCGTGTTCACGAACCAGCGGATCGATCCGGCACTGGAGCTGCCGCTGATGTCGCCGAAGAAGGACATCGAGATCGTCCGGACCACTGAGTACGAGGCGTTCGTCGTCTGGCATCTGATCGGCGGCAGGGCGCCCGCCGCCAAGGGCTTCCAGGAGCGGGTCCTCGGCAAGGACGCGACGGTCCGGTTCTTCCATACCGTGGGGAAGATCCTCGCCGCGGCGAAGAAGGGCTGACGCCGGACTCAGCCGGCCGGCGGCGGTTCGCCCACGAACGCGGCCAGGCGGCGCATGCCGGGCTCGCAGGCGCGGTGCAGTTCCTCGGTCTGCGCGGGGGAGAGCGCGGCGGAGGCTCCGGTACGGCCCGCGTCCACCCGGTCCGCGACCCGGGCCGCCCAGGCTTCCGCTTCCGGGATGCCGGTGAACCGGCCGAAGCGGGTGAGTTCCGGGACCGGGTCGGCCACGATCCGGTCGTAGGAGATGTGCATCAGCCGGTCCTCGGGGAGTCCGACGAGGTGTTTGACCGCTCCCGTGCTGTACGACCACATCGTCCCGAACCGCTCCAGCGGGAGGCCGGCGCCGGCGAGCGCCGACGCGTCCAGGGTGTCCGGCGCGAAGGCGCGCAGGTGGTCGGGGAGCTGCCGGGCGTGGTCCGGGTCGTGGACCGCGTACGGGTCCACCCCAGGATCTTGCGCATCTCCCTGATCTTCACCGCCAGGCGGAAGATGGGGTGGCGGCTCATCGACACCGCGCAGTCGGGGCCGTGCCGGTACATGTGGACGAAGCGGGCCTCGGGGAAGTACGTGAGGAGATCGGGCAGGAAGCGCTGGGCGGCGCCCGAGCGCTCGATCACGACCTTCCGGCCCAGGAGCGAGGCCCACCAGGTGAAGAGGCGGAGGTACTGGCCGGGGAGCGGGGCCACCGGCCAGCCGGTCACCTCGTCCCGGATGCGGTCCAGGAGTGCGTCCGGGTCGTCGGTGAGCGGCGGCAGTGTCATCACCGACAGGGCGGGCACGTCTCCGGCGGCATAGCGGCCGGAGCCGAGCGGGTAGCGGTACTCGGGGACCGTCACGCCCTTGCGCATCAGCGTGTTCGGCTTCAGCCGCGGTGCGCTGAGCAGGTTCCAGAACGCCGGTCCGTCGAGCTCTCCGGCCGAGAACCCCCAGGGGTCCAGACAGGCGAAGAACTCGCTGAGGCTGAGCACCTCGCGGTGTTCGTTCACGAGGTCCGAGAGCATGGTGGAGCCGCAACGGCCGGTGCCCAGGACGATGGTGAGCGGTGCCACCTTCGCGCTCCTTCCGTCGGCGGGGACTGTTACGCGCGCAGGGAGATCGTCATTCCACATCCTCTCCCCGGTCTCTTCGCTTGCTCTATCGAAGAAGTTCCCCTGAACTCGTGACGGTTGACCGAATTGGGCGTTGACTGGCCCTCGGCGCCGTCCTTAGTGTTCCTTGCGATTCGCCATGGGCGTGCATTCGGCCAAGGGCTAATTGGCCGGAATCGCCGAGATCGGCCGGTGAGGCGCAACGAGCTCTTCGGCGGTGTGATCCAGCCATTCGACGGTGACCGCAGGCCACAGGGGCCGACCCGAGGGAAAGAGTCCGATGGTGAATCAGACGCCACAGTCCAGCGAGTCCAGCGAATCCAGCGTTTCCCACCAGTCCGGTGAGTCCATAGCGTGTTCCAAGGACGATGACGGGGTACTCCTCGCGGAATTCTCGGGAGCGCATGAGCAGAACCCCTTCAGCCGGGCCCGGATGCGGGAACTCACCGCGCTGATGCGGGACATCGACGCGGACGACAAGGTGCGGTGCGTCCTGCTGTACGGCGGGCCCGGGCGTTCCTTCGGCGTCGGCGGCGACTTCAACGAGGTCTCCATGTTCACCGGCGGCGACGAGGTGAACGGCTGGATCGACGACATCACCGACCTGTACGCGACGATCGCCGGGATCTCCAAGCCGGTCGTCGCCGCGATCGACGGCTACGCCATCGGGGTCGGCCTCCAGATCGCCCTGTGCTGCGACTACCGGGTGGGCAGCGAGAACGCCCGGCTCGTGATGCCGGAGCTGAAGGTGGGCATCGCCTGCAACTTCGGCGGCTTCATGCTGCGGTACACCGTCGGCACCACCGTCATGCAGCGCATGCTCTACACCTGCGAGGAGTGGCCCGCCCAGCGGGCCCTCGCCGACGGCCTGCTCCACGAGGTGCGGCCGGTGGAGGACACGCTGGGCCGAGCGCTTGAGCTGTCGCGCACCCTGGCGCGCTACACCCCGGAGGCGGTGCAGGGCACCAGGCCGCGGGTGAACGCACCCTTCGTGGAGGGGCTGGAGCGGCTCCGCGCCGAGGCCAAGGAGTCGCACCGCAAGGCGTTCGCGGCGGGCGAGGCGCAGGTACGGATGCGCCGCATCATCGGACAGAGCTGACCGGGTGGTCCGGGGGGTCACGGGCCGGACGCCCCGGCCCCCCGGACCAGTGCCTCAGCGCGTCACCGTACGGCGGAAGTCGTCGAAGCGGGTCTCCACCCGCCAGCCGAGCCGCTGGTAGAGGGCGATCGCGGGAGCGTTGGCGGTGTCCACGGTGAGGACCATCGCCGTGCGGCCCCGGCTCCGTGACGCGTGCATCACCCACAGCAGCAGCAGACTTCCCAGGCCCCGCCGCCGGGCATGCGGCGCGACACCGATCTGCCGTACGTAGGCCGCGCCGCGGCTGTCCAGCATGCGGTCGGTGATGTTGGCGAAGCCCACGGCCGTGCCGTCCACCTCCAGGAGCGCGCACTGCGCCGGATCGACGCCCGGGTCGGTGCGCCACCACTCCAGCCAGGTGTCGAACCCGTCCTCGCTCTTGCCCGCCTCCTCGGCGGCGTACGCCGTGTTCTTCACCGCGTGGAAGGTGCGGAAGTCCCGCTCGCCGTCGAGGTGGCGGACCACCGCACCCGGCACGTCGGGCGGCTGCGGGAGCGTGTCGTCCAGCGTGACCGCCATGCGGTGGTACGGGTGCGGGGAGCCGTAACCGCGGGTGTGCAGTGCGGCGCGGGCGGCCTTCTCGCCCTCCGAGACGAAGCAGGACAGCTCCCCCTCGCCCCCGGCCAGCTGCTCCCGGCAGCGGCGCTCGGCGAACTCCAGCAGTCTCGCCCCGTCGTCGGCGGTGGCGTCCGGGCCGAGCACCAGCTCCGCCGTCCACCCCGCGATCCCCGACGCGCTGCTCAGCCAGACCGCGCCCACGGGCCGGCCGTCCGCGCCCGGCAGCAGCCGGGCGTCCCTCCGGGCGTCCAGACCCGGGGCGGTCAGCCGGCCGGTGATCCAGGCCCGTGTCGTCTCCTCCCTGCCCAGCGCGGCGAGGTCCCGCTCGCGGGCGAGCCGCCAGACGGTCTCCGTGTGGGCGTCCGGATCGAGGGGGACCAGCACGGGTGCGCCACGGTCCCCGGGGGCGGGAGCCGTCATCGGGCCGCGCCCGGGCCGCCCTTGTCCCGCCGGGGGAGCGAGTAGACGTAACTGACCGCCCGGCGCTGGTCCGAGGAGCGGTTGGGCGCCGAGGTGTGCGCGGTGAAGCCGCCGAACAGCACCGCGGACCCGGCACGCCGGGGGAGCGTCACCGGGGTCAGTTCCGGCCAGATCTTCTTGATGTCGAGCGTGGGCTCACGCGGCGAGGCGAAGAGGTCGTCCTGGTTGATGCCGTCCGGCTTGTACGCGATCCGCTCGCGGTGCGAGCCGGGCAGGAACTGCAGGCAGCCGTTGTCCTCGCGGGCGTCGTCCACCGCGATCCAGATGGTGTAGACGTCCTCGTACTTCTCGTAGAACTCCTCCTTGAGGAAGAGGGCGTCCTGGTGCCAGGGCTTCTCCGAACCGACCTCGGAGGGCTTCGCCCACAGGAAGGTGTTGTAGAAGTCGCCCGCGACACCGTGCAGCGGGCGCACCACACCCTCGTTGAGGTTGATCAGCTCCGGGACGGCGGCCAGTTCGGGCGAGTGCTCGTGGGCCATGCCCACGACGCGTACCTTGCCCGGGATGCACTCCCGGCCGGCGGCGCGCGCGGCCCATCCGCCGCCCTCGCCGTCCGACTCCAGCTGCCAGCCGAAGGTGCTGTAGCGCATGTCCTCGGTCCGCCGGATCAGATCCGAGCAGCCGCGGCGCATCAGATCGAGGGCTGGTTCGGGCACCAGGTCGTCGAGCTGGATGACACCGCGCTCCTCCAGTTCGCCGGCGAGGTCTGCGATCGACTGGCTGAGGGGCATCGGCTCCACCTTTCTGTACGCGCACGGGCGTGCGGCGTCAAGAACTCTGTGTGTGACTCGACTATGTGCAAGCCCCCGGCGCACCGGCAACGGAACGGCCGTGGACGCTTCGGGGCAGGGCCCAAATGGCATAGGGCCAAGAGGGCTTCACCGCCTCTAGGGTGGGTGGACTGCTGGCCGGGAGCTGGAGGACGCGCATGACGGGAACGGGGTCCGTGTCGGCCGTGATCGTGGACTGGGGCGGCGTACTGACGCAGTCCTTCAACGAGGCGGTCGAGGTGTGGGCCGCCGCCGAGAACGTCTCCGCGGCGGAGTTCGACGCGGTCCTGGGGCGGCTGCTGGGGCCCGGCGCGGTGCCGGACGGCGGGCCCAACCCCTTCCACCGGGTCGAGCGGGGCGAGCTGTCCGTGGCGGAGTTCGAGTCCGCTCTGGCCGCTCTCCTGCGGCGCACCGACGGGACGCCGGTACCGGCCAAGGGCCTGGTGCAGCGCATGTTCGCGCCCTTCGCCATGGACCCGGCCATGACCGGGCTGCTGCGCCGGGTGCGTGCCGCCGGGGTCCCCGTGGCGCTGCTGTCCAACTCCTGGGGCCACCGCTACGACCGCGAGGGCTGGGACGGGCTGTTCGACGCGGTGGTGATCTCCTGCGAGGTGGGGATGCGCAAGCCGGAGCCGGAGATCTTCCGCCACACCGCCCGCCTGCTGGACCGCATCCCCGAGGAGTGCGTGTTCGTGGACGACCTGGGCCGTAACGTGCGCGCCGCCTCGGCCCTGGGCATGGCCACCGTCCACCACCGCACGGCGGCGGAGACCACGGCCGCCCTCACCGCCCTGCTGAGCGCTCTCGGCAGCGCCCCGGCCCCTGGCGGGCGGGCGGGTTCACCGAGGCGCTGACGGAGTTGCTGCGCTCATCGGCGCAGGCGGCGGCCCGGGAAGCCGCCGGGGAAGCGGTTGCCGGGGGAGCGATGGGCGCTCCGATGGGGGAAGCGGCCGGGACGCCGGCCGACTGCGCCGCCGCGATCTGCCGCATACGGCCCACCAGTTCGTCGAGCCGGCTCTCGGCCGGCCCCGTACAGTCCAGCAGCCTGCGGGCGGCGGCGGAGAGCGACGTACCGCGTGCGGTGCTGTAGACCAGCGGCAGCCCGCAGCCCTTCTCCAGCCGGTGGATGCGCCGGGTCAGCGCGGGCTGGGTGACCAGGAGGGTGGCGGCCGCCCGGTTCAGACTGCCGATCCGGTCGATGACCCGGAGCAGATGCAGGTGCTCCGCCTCGAAGTGGCTGTCCGAGTCCGGTCCGGTCCAGTGGAGTTCGGACAGCAGGACGGGCAGCGGCCCCCGGGCCCCCGGCGACGACGCGCCGGCCTCGGGCCTGGCCCGGAGCGGACGCCCCGGCCCCTCGGCGAGCGGGGGGAAGGAGGCGGAGGCGGCGTACACCGGATTGCGTTTCGCCGCGCGCTGCGCGTAGCCGTACCGCAGCCAGGTGCACAGCTCGTGGGCGAGGGTCAGCGGGACGACGAGCGGGTCCACCGCCAGCGTCAGCCGCCGGACCAGCCGCTGGCGCAACGGGCGCAGTACCAGGCTCAGGTCGTGCTCCGGCTCCGGGGAGAGGGGGGAGACGAGCGCGACGCCGTAGCCGCGGCCGACCAGCTCCAGGGCCGCGCTCTGCGAGCGGACGGTGAAACTGACGCGGGGAGCGGGCGACAGGAGGGAGAAGGCCCATCCCTGGTCGTCGCACGCGTCACCGCCCACCGTGGCCACCCACTCGGCGTCGGCGAGATCGTGCAGATCGAGCGTCTCCTGCCGGGCGAGCGGATGGTCCCGGGGCAGCGCCACCCACTGGGGCTCGTCCACGACGGTGCGCACCAGCGCCTCGCTGCGCCGCAGCCCCGGCCTGCGGGTGGTCTCCCAGCCGCACGCGGCATCGACCGCGTACCGCTCGAACCGCTGCCAGACATCACGGCTGTCACCCGGAACGACGTCGAACACCGCTTCGGGGAAACGATCCGCCAGGTCACGGCCCATGCCGTACGCCCGTTCCGTGCCCACCGCGAACTGCACGACCGGCAGCCGCTCCCGGGTGTCGGTGCGGTGGTGCGAGGTGGCCATCGCGAAGTCGATCGCGCCCACCAGCCGCCGCCCGGCGTGCAGCAGTGCGTGCCCGGCCTCGGTGAGCTCGGTACCGGTGGAACTGCGCGACACGAGCGGAGTGCGCAGCCGCCGCTCCAGCTTGATCAGGCGGCGGCTCGCCGACGACTGCGTCATCCGGCCGCCCCGCTCCACCGCGTGCAGGCTCCCGTGGTCGGAGACCGCTTGCAGCAAGGCCACATCCGAACGCCGAAGATCGAACATCCAGCACTCCTCCCCCGTCGGACCGCATCCTCCCAGCCGTCGCGGCAGGAGGGGCGGTACGGGCCTCACGTGACGTACGTCTCGCCACCGTAAGGCCGTTCGAGTGCTCGCAGGGCCGCAGTCAGGTAGTTGGCCGGATCGGGCGGGTGACCCGTCCGGAGCTGATCGGAGCTTCCGCCTCCGGCTGCCCGGCGGTACGGGGGAACGCCAGGGCCGCGGCGACGCCGGCGGCGGCCAGGACGGTGGCCCCCACGAAGACTGCCGTGTACGAGGAGACGGCCGGATACCCACCGGTGCTCGTCGTCACGGCCAGCACCATGAAACTGACCTGCACACCGAAGGAGCCCCGAGGTTGCGGAGCACGCTGTTGATGCCGACGGTCACCCCCGCCGAACCGCTCGGTGAGGCGAGCATCAGCAGCTCAGCCATGGCGCCGCCCAGCAGCCCGGTGCCCAGCCCGGTCAGTGCCGTGCCCAGCGCCAGGCCCGCTGCGGTGCCCGTCATGAGGCCGAACACGGCGGGGGAGGCGGCGAACAGCACGGTGCTCGTGATCATCACCGCCCGTGCCGACATCCGGCCGGACTGCCGCAGCCAGCCCGAAAGCAGCCCGCCGGTCACGGCGGCGACCTGCATCGGCAGCATCACCAGCACGGTGAGCCCGCCGTCGGCGGACAGCCCGTAGCCCGTGGAGCGGGGGGCGTCGGCGAGCACCGGGGCCAGGATGCCCGTCTGGAACATCACCAGACCGGTCAGCAGACTCACCACGTTGAGGGTCCAGATCGGCCGCCGCCCGAGCAGCCGGGTGTCGATCGCGGGCTGCGAGGAGCGCCGCTCCACCTGGACGAGCGCCACACAGCCCGCCGCCCCGGCCAGCAGCAGCAGTGCCCCGGTGGCCGAGCCGAGCCCCTCCCTGCCGTACTGGCTGAGGGCCAGCAGCAGACAGGCGCTCACCGCGCTGAGCAGCAGGAGACCGGGGATGTCCACCCGGGTCCCGGCCCTGCGCGGGGTCTCGGGCAGCACCGCGAGGCCCGCCACCAGCAGGACGCCCGCCAGCACGGCCGCGGTGACGAACAGCCCCCGGAAGGCGGCGGCCCCGTCACCGAAGACCCCGACCAGCAGGATGCCGATGCCGCCGCCGGTCCCGAAGGCCGCGGACAGCACCCCGGTGGGGCCCGCCAGCGACCGCCCCGGGAACCCCTCCCGCAGGAGGCCGATGGCGAGCGGGAAGAGCCCGGCCGCGACGCCCTGCACCAGCCGGGCGACGAGCAGGACGGTGAACGACTGCGCGGCGGCGGCCACCACGGCCGCCACCGCCACGACGGCGAGCACGGCGACGAGCACCACCCGGCGGCCGTAGAGGTCGCCCAGGCGCCCCACCACCGGGGTGGCGACACAGGCGACCAGCAGATGTCCGGAGACGATCCACGCCGCGTCCGTGCCGGAGACGCCGAAGGCGTGCTGGATCTGCGGCAGCAGGGTGGCGACACCGAGCTGGAGCATGGAGAAGAGCCCGCAGGCCCCCGCGAGCACGCCCAGGGCCGCACGCCGGGTACCGGCCGGCGTGCGGCCCGGAGCCTTGTTCACCGCAGTTCGCCGGCCACCGGTTCCGCGGACGTCACCTCGGCGGACTCGAAGCGGTGGCAGTAGTGGCCCATGCGGGAGACGGGGTAACTGGTGCCGATCGCCGCCATGGTGAACGCCTTGAGGTCACCGGCCACCGGCTTGTAGCGCCCGTTCGCGCCGAAGCTCCGGTCGCCGTAGCCGACCCGCACCCGGCGCGGCTCCAGCGCCCCGCCGGTGAAGTAGCCCGGCCAGTCGTGGGCGTACTCCGCGGACTTGCCCTCGTCCGGGGAGTAGTCCGGCCGGAGCATGATGTCCCGCTGGAACCGCAGCACGTCGTCCAGCCTGGCGTCCTGGTCCGGGTCGAGCCCCAGCGTGCCCAGGTACTCCCGCAGCTCGTCGTGGAAGCGGTCGAAGTCCCGGGCGACGCGGAGCCAGCCCCAGTTGTCGATCGTCCAGCCCCGGCGCTTGCCGTACGGGGCCAGGTCGGCGGCCATGTCGGGCTGGCTGGCGACCAGGTTGGCCAGCGGCAGCGTGGGAATGTCGATGTAGTCGTGGTAGAGGCTGCGCATCCGCAGGTACAGGGCGCCCAGCACGCTGTCGGGGCGGCTGCTGAAGTACTTCTGCAGCCCCTCGTAGAAGCGGGTGTAACCGATCTCGTGCTCCTGCCGCAGGAAGATCGACAGGTAGCGGGTGTAGCAGCCGTTGTGCAGGAACTGCACGGACTGGATGAAACTGAAGCACTCGACCCAGTCGGCGCGCGGCATGGCGTTGGTCTCCATGACCATCTGCATGGTCTCCGCCTCGTCGTCGGGCGTGCCGTCGCGCTCCACGTACATCCGCTTGGGGACCGTGCGCAGCCCGTACTTCTCGATCTTCTCCGGGGTGTTCAGCGGCGCGTTGGGGAGGATGGCCAGCTCGTAGACCCTCAGGTCCTCGTGGTTGCCCGCCTCCAGCAGTGAGCCGATGCCGTCGCGGAACGAGCGCGCGGTCTCCAGGGGCAGCCCCAGGATCAGCTCGGTGTAGGTGTGGATGTTCTCCCCGGCGTACCGCTGCTGGAGCTTGCGGTAGTTGTCCAGGCCGATGTTCTTGCGGTCGATGGCCTCCAGGACGTCCATGTCGGTGCTCTGCATCGACAGGGTGGTGCCCATCAGCAGGTCGGCGTCGTGCCAGGTCTTGCTGATGTCGAAGACCCGGTCGTTGGAGTTCTTGGCGAAGTTGACCCGGACCTGCCTCGGGGCCCCCAGCTCGCCCCTGGCCTCCGCCAGCGCGTGCGCGATCTCCAGGTCGCGCGGCATGATGCCGAAGTTGGCGTCGCAGATGAACAGGTCCTCCACGTCATGGCGGGCGAACCAGTCGATCTCGTCCTGGAGGCGCTCGTCCTCGAACTTGCGCAGGGTGCTCATCGTCGCCGAGCCCCAGTCGCAGAACGAGCAGGAGTACGGGCAGCCGCGGTTGGTCTCCCACAGGGCGTAGAAGCGCAGCCCCCGCTCCCGGCAGGTGGCCACGGCCCCGTCCATCACGCCCAGCAGGTAGGGACTCGGCGTGTCGATCAGCCGCGGCAGCCGTACCGCCTTCGGCCCGGCGACCGCCACCCCTTCCCGGCGCACCGTCACGCCGGGCACCGTCGAGTAGTCAGGGCTCGCGGTCAGGCGCTCGGCGAGCAGCCCCCGGAACGCCACCTCCCCCTCGCCGTGCGCCAGTACGTCCACGTACGGGTGCCGGTCGAAGAAGTCCCCCGGCCGGTCGGGGACGTGCGGCCCGCCGGCCACCACCAGCACGTTCGGGTAGCGCTCCTTGACCAGCTTCGCCACCTTCATCTGGCGGCGGAAGTTCCACACGTAGCAGGACAGGGCCAGGACGTCGGGCTCGACGATGCCGTCCGCCATCTCCCGGACCGGGGCGACCAGGAAGACGGGCTCCTGGAAGTCGTAGGCGGAGGCGATGTTCTCGTCCTGCTCCGCGTAGGTGCGCAGCAGGCCGGCCACCAGGGGCAGGAAGGGGAACGCGTTGAGGCCGACGAAGTACACCTTGCGGCCGCGGCGGGGGAGTTCGGCGGACATGCTGGTCACGGCTCCTCGTGGTCGGACGGTTCTCGCGGTGGGCACCGGGCCTGCTACTTCGTGCTGGGGACGCGCTCCGGTTCCCAGGGACGCGACCAGTCCGCGCCGCCGCGGATGGCGCGCAGCATCTCGTCGAACGCGCTGTCGTCGGAGTAGTAGAAGACCGACGGGTCGGCGCCGGAGGTGACGCCGGGTGAGGAACGGGCGCTCGCCCCCGCCAGCAGGTCGGCGAGCCGGTGGTAGAAGGTCTCCAGGGGCAGCCGGGTGGGGAAGAGGGCGTGGTAGCAGTCGAACAGCTCCGGGTCGTCGCTGATCAGCTGCGACCGGCTCTCGTCGTACAGGTCCGTGCCGGGCAGCGGGGTCAGCACCGAGAAGCTCGGCATGTCGACCTGGAGCTCCTGCACGGTGTTGTTGAGCCGGGCGAAGTCCTCGTCCAGCCAGTTGGGCTGCACGATGAAGTTGGCCCGGACCTTGACCCCGTTGGCGTGGAAGAGGTCCAGGGCCCGCCGGGTCTGGCCCGGGTCGGTCCCCTTGCGGTAACCCGACAGCTCGTCGTCGGTCATCGACTCCGCGCCGACCAGTACCGAGTCGAGCCCGACCTCGGCCCAGCGGGCGATCACGTCGGGCCTGCGCAGCGCCGTGTCGGTCCGTATGTACATGTGGAACCGCTTGCGGAACCCGGCCTTGTCGATGGCGTCGGCCAGCTCCAGCATCCGTCCGGGCTGGATGAACGCCTCGTCGTCCACCACGTACAGATTGCGGCCCTCGATGTCCGCCATCTCCGCGAGCACCCGGTCGATGTCCTTGACCAGGTAGCGCCGGTCCGTCATCCGCCACAGCGAACAGAACTTGCAGGTGTACGGACAGCCGGCGGTGAACCGGATCAGCGACACCGGGCGGTAGACCGAGTGGAAGTAGTCACCGCGGTGGTGGGAGAGCAGCGAACGGTCGGGCATCGGCAGGTCGTTGAGCGCCGCCGGCTTGGGGCGCCGGTCGCGCTCCAGGCCGGTGCGGGAGTCGTACGGGGCGAGGCCCTGCACGGGGGAGGGGGAGCGGCCGGCCTCCAGCTCGCGGGCGAGATGGCTGAGAGCGGCGCCGCCCTCACCGGCGACGATCCAGTCGGCCGAGAAGCCGTTCAGCCACTCCGCCGACACCGTCGGATGGTGGCCGCCGAGCACGATCGGCACGTCGGGCCAGAGCCGCCGCGCCTCCCGGCTCACCTCCCGCGAGACGTGCACGCTGGTCGTGTACGGGATGGCCACACCGATCAGGTCGGGGGGCTCGTGCGTCTGCGCGTACGTCTCCAGCGGCGGGTCCAGCCGGAGATCGTGGATGGTCACGTCGTGGTCGCCGCGCAGCGCGCCGCCGAGATACTCCAGCGGCAGCGGCTCGCAGCAGCTCAGCCGGTCACTGAGGAGGGCCCGTTCGTTACGAGGCCACACCAGCAAGACCCTCATCGAGTCCCTCCCTTTCGTTGGTCCCGTTTCCCGTGCCCGTGCCGGTGCCCCGGGCCGACGGCCCGTCCTGGCAGAAGACGGAGGTCGCGATGGCGTGCAGGCGTTCCGACTGGAGGCGGGGGTCGTCGCCGCCCAGGGCGGCGGCGAACATCCGGCTCATGGCGGTGCCTTCGTGGATGCCCCGCTTCGGCCGCCAGGCCACCTCCGCGGGCAGGACCTCGGCCGCGGCACTGCGCAGCACCCACTTCGCCGTGCCCTCGCGGACCTTCAGCCGGCCCCGGATGCCCAGGGCCGCCGCCATCACCTCACGCGTCCAGTACGGGTAGCGGACGACGATGTCGCGGGCGTCGGCGAAGGCCGGGCCGAACTCGTTGCTCCGGGCGGTCGCGGCGGTCTGCGCGACCACCGCCCGCTCGATGTCCTCCTCGCCGCCGGTGCCGCCGAGTCCGGCGAACAGCAGGTCGGCGCCGTAACCGGAGAGCAGGACCTGACGCCGGTCGGCGGCCATGGCGGTGAGCTGGAAGCAGGCCGGCGCGGCGATCTGGAGCGTCAGCAGGTCCCAGGTCTCCAGTGAGCGGATCATGTCCGGCAGCAGCTCCGTGAGCTGCTCGGGGCCGAACATCAGCTCGTGGTGCTTGCTGCCCAGGCGCTCCGCGAACCACGCGGCCTGCTCGAACTCGTCGCCGAACGGCGTTCCCACGGTGTACGTGTGCAGCTCCGCGCCGGAGCTCTCCCGGGCGGTCAGCGCCGCGACCGCCGAGGAGTCCACGCCGCCGCTCAGCATGACCCCCAGCTCCTCGGAACCTCCGGCCAGCCGGGCCACCGAGGACCGCAGCGCCTCGCGGACGGTGGCCACCGCCTCCTGGGGATCGGTCGTCACCGGCCTGTCCGGCAGCCCGCGCACCTGACGGGTGGCGACCGGCACGGTTCCGTACGCGTCCACCGCCAGCGTCACCGCGCTGTTCGCCGGGACCGCCGTCACCCCCGCGAAGCGCCCGCCCGGCAGGAGCGCCTGCGCCGCGCCGCCGAGCACCGGGGGCCCGGCCAGCAGCGGCAGCACCGCGCCGGCCGAGGTGGCGATCAGCAGGGTGTCGTCGGCGCCGCGCGCGTAGTGCAGCGGGCAGGTGGCGCCCACATCGCTCCACAGGGTGGCCTGACCGCCGCGCACCAGCACCGCGCAGTAGCGGGCGTGGGACCGCTCGGTCCAGGACAGCAGCTCGTCGAGCGGGGCGTGGACCGGCGGGGCCTCCTCGGTCAGCCGGTCACCGTGCACGACCAGCGTGTCCGCGCCCTCGCGCACCACCAGCGTGCTCAGTCCGCGACCGGGCCCCAGGGACTGGAACTCCACCGGGCCCGAGTGGCAGCGCAGCAGGAAACCGGCCATGTCAGTACACCCCTTCGACGCGTCGTCCTTCGGTGAATTCGGGGGAGTACGGGTCCCCCAGCCAGGGCCAGGGATAGCGCTCGGCGGCCACCCCGTAGGGGCGCACCCGGCGGGCCCGGTCGCGCTCCAGGAAGCCGGGGACCAGCGCGTCGTCGGTCAGCCGCCAGACCCGGACCCGGCCCTCCTCGCCGTACGGCACCTCGGCGCCGTGCTCGTCGATGACGTCCAGCGCGACGTGCGGGCGGCAGGGGACGTAGACCACCCGGTGCCCGTCCTCGGCCTCGAACGGCTTCTGCCAGTTGATGCCGGTGGTCGACGTGCCGTACATGCCGACGACCGGCACCCCGGGGAAGACCTCCTCGCGCAGCTCGCGGTGGGCGTCGGGCTCCATCGTCGTGCCGGCGTGCACGATGGCCCGCACACCGGCCAGCGGCTCGGTGCCCAGCCGCTCGGGCAGCATGTCCAGCAGCCGCGAGGTGCAGAACACCACCCCGATGTCCTGGGAGCGGACGACTTCCTCCACCTGGTCCCAGATGTGCCGCACGTACCGGTCGTAGGCGGCCGTCATGCCCTCCTCGCCGAAGATCTTCACGATCCGGGGGTCGAGGTCGATCGAGAAGCACATGCCGCCGCGCCGCTCCGCGAACGCGACGACGAGCCGGCCCGTCGTGTGCGGGCCCATCGGCCCGACGAACAGCCAGTTGGTGTTCCTCGGCACCCCGTGCAGATCCAGGAACTCGTCGGAGAACTCCAGGATGTCCGCCCAGTAGCGGGCACCCCAGGTGCCGTGCTTGGCGGGCCCCGTGGTGCCGCCGGTCTGCGCCGCCCACAGCGCGCCGCGCTCGCCCAGCACCGACCTGGGGACGAAGTTCTCCAGAGGGGTACGCCGCGACGCCTCCTCGTAGTGCATCTGGTCGGCGCCGTCCGTCAGCCCGAGCAGGGAGACCGCGTCCTGGAAACTCTGGACCTTCTCCAGAGCGTTGGTGCCCAGGCGCCGGTCCCGCTCCAGCCAGTAGGGGGTGCCATGCCGGGGGTCTAAGTGGAGGCGGACGGTCCGGCGAACGTCGTCATCGGTGATCTGACGGAGCACCGTCTCGCTCGGACGTGGCATGGCGGTTCCCTCTTCTCTGATGCTGTTCCTGCCGCCGGTCACGCGGAGGCGCCCGGCAGAACTGCCTTCTTCTTGAACAGGAAGTCGGCCAGATACCCCTCGTGCGGATCGCGGGGGTCGTAGCCGCGGTCGAAGTCGTCGCCGCCGAAGACCTTGTCGACGCCCGGTTCCTCGGCGAGCGCCCGGACCAGGCCGCCCGTCTCACCGAGTACGGACACGATCAGCGAACCCGCGCAGGCCGCGACCGCCTTGGAGCGCGGCACGTGGGCGACGGCCGTGAAGGGGAACGGCAGCTCCGTCCCGAACAGGGGTGAACCCGCGTCCAGCAGCAGCACCGTGGGACGCAGGTACGCCACGCCGTCCAGGTCCACCCGCAGCGGCACCCCGGTGGCCGCCGCGGTGACGTCGACCGCGCCCGCCGCGATCTCCCGCTCGACACGCGTGGCCAGCGCGTCCCGCACGGCACGGTCGGGGAAGGCGGGCACCGAGGCCGACGGGTCGTCGAGCGGCAGCACCGGACGGTCCGCGAACTCCCGGGCGAGCTGCCCGGCGGCCTCCTGCGCGTCACCGAGCACGACCAGGGAGCTGATGTTGGTGCACAGCCGGCCGCAGCCCGCGAACGCCTCCCGGGCGAGCCGCTCCCAGGCGTCCTTGGGCACGCCGTCACCGACGAGCGCCCTGCTGCGGCCGTAGTGGTACGTCTTGACCTTCCCCGGCGGCAGGTCCCCCGGCACCTCCTCGCCGGGCCACAGCACCTGGTCGGCCAGCCGGCGCAGGGCGGGCGCGTCGCCGTGGACCAGCGACACCGCGTTGTCCGGCAGCCCGGCGGCGTACAGCGCCTCCGTGACCAGCACCGCGGTGAACGGGTCCCTGGCGGACGTGCTCAGCAGCACGGGCCGGCGCGCGGCCAGCGCCTGCATCCACTCGATGCCGATGGTGGGGAAGTTGTCGGGCACCCGCACGTGCACGGAGCGCCCGGCCGGCCGCCAGCTCCACCGCGGGTCGCCGCCACCGGTCCGGTACGCGGAGACGGTCCCGTCCGGGGACTGCGCGGCGAGGATCTCCTCCATACGGCCCAGGTCTTCGGCGACCGTACGGACCCCGCGCTCGGCCCGCCGCAGCGGCAGGCCCGTCGCGGCGGAGAGCGCCCGCAGCCACGGGCCGAGCTCACCGCCGTCCAGCCGGGCGGTGAGCCGCCCGGCCGCGTCGCGCAGCAGCCCGAACCAGGCGTCGTCGTCGATCCCGCGCAGGACCCGGGCGGTCTTCTCCGCCTCCTGCGCCATGCCGAACTGCACCAGCCGGCCGGCGTTGCCCAGCCGCGCCAGCGGCCGCCCGGCACCGTCGTCCAGCCGCCCCGGACGGTTCGACATCACCGGGCGCGAGCCCGAGTACGCCGGGACGTCCAGGGTGCCCCCAGTGCCCGGGACAGCCGGGGAGGCCGTCCCGGCCGCTGTCGTGAGCATCGTCACTGGACCTCCGGGACCAGGGCCGCGGGCTCCTTGGCCATCGGGGCGCCGCCGTCCATCAGACCGAGGCGCGTCTGCACGGTCTTGAGGTTCGCGAGGAAGGCGATGCGCTTGTACTGGCCGTCCTTGCGGGTCGGGGTCATGTCGTCGTAGAGCTTCCACAGCTCGTCGATGGAGGCCGCCGGACTCGACGTCACCGGGACGTGCCCGGTGTAGCAGTCGGTGTCGCTGGTCTCCACCGTGAACTCGACGCGCTTGGCCATGTCCTTCTCCAGGTCCGCGTGGAACGGGACGAAGAAGCACGGGGAGACGATGTCGTGCGGGTTGTCGCCGAGCCGGGCCTGGAGCCAGGTGATGGTCGAGCGCATCGCCTCGTCGGTCTCGCCCGGGATGCCGAGGATCATCGTGGCCTGGGTGCCGATCCCGGCCTTGCCCAGGGAGTCCAGGGCCCGTTCGGTCACCGCGACCTTGACCGGCCGGCCCAGGCGCTTGAGCAGCGACCAGTCGAGCGTCTCCACGCCCACCAGCAGCCGGAAGCAGCCGGACTTGCGCAGCATCTTCGCCATGTCGTCGTCGATCAGGTCGGGCCTGGCCTTGGCCTCCCACTCGAACTTGCCCTGGAGACCGGAGTCCTCGATGGCCTGGCACAGCTCCTGCATGCGCGGGACGTCCTCGACGAAGTCGTCGTCCTCGATCCGGATGCGGTCGAATCCGTGCACCTCGACCAGTTCGCGGATCTCCGCCAGTACCCGCCCGGCGCTGTGCCGGCGCTGGCCGACACCCCACTGGTGCTTGGAGTAGCAGTAGGCGCAGGCGTACGAACAGCCGCGGGCGGTGACGACGTTGCCGGCCCGGCCGCGCGAGATGGTCCGGTACCGCTCCATGTCGGCCAGGTCGCGGGCCGGCATCGGCAGCTTGTCCAGGCGCATCACCTGCGGGGCGGCGGGTGTCTCGACGACCTTGCCCTCGTCGTCGCGGAAGACGATCCCGCGCACCTTGTGGAAGTTCTTGCGGCCGTTGTTGCCGAACTCATGGACCAGGTGGGAGAAGGTGACCTCCCCCTCGCCCTTGACGACGACGTCGGCGGAGCCGTCCTCGACCAGCTGGCGGGCGAGCGGGGTCGCGCCCACACCGCCCAGCACGGTCAGGGCGTTGGGGTGGTGGTGCTTGACCTCGGAGGCGAGCTTGACGCCGTTCTTGAGGCTGGAGGTCAGCACCTGGATGCCGACGATGTCCGGGTTGTAGCCCCGCAGCGGCTCGTTGGGCGTGGCGAGCGGCCTCTGCAGGACGAAGAGCTGGTCGTCGATGAAGTGGACATCGGTGCCCGCGGTGTCGTGGAAGGTGCCCTCCCGCAGTACGGCGGCCAGGGACAGCAGCCCCAACTGCGGTGCGGAGATCGACTCTCCTGAGTACGCCGACCGGCGAGCGTTCACGAGAAGAACTTGCATGCTTGTCTGCCTCCTGCGAGTGGACAGTCCTCAGGCGCGGCCGGGCTGACCGCCCGCAGCCTGCGTGCACACGGGGCCTGTGGGCCGGCGACGTGCTGTGCGTGCGGCCCGCGAGTCACACGGTGGGCCTGCTCCGGTCGTCAGCTGGTGATCGGGGACGGGGGGTGGTCGCCGGACGTCGGGTCCGGCGTGGGGGAGTGCCCGGAGGCGACTCCGGTCGATCGACAGCGGTGCTGGAAGAGCTGGGCCGGACTGCACGTGTGCTCCAGAGCACCACGGCCCCCGGACGCCGTCCAATGCCTTTAACGGGTCACCCCCGCACTGCGGTGGCATGGGCGCGCGAAACCTCGTGGGCCATGCCGTCGGCGCATCACGGCGATGCGCCAACGGCTGCTGTGCCGGGCGCGGGGTCTGTGGCAGCATCGCTGCGGAGTCCAGCGGATCGAAGTGACCCTGCACGTGCTCCGGAGAGGTACCGATGACCGCTTTCCAGCGCCCGGCCGACGCAGCGGACGTGCCGACGATCACGTCGGACCCCGAGGCGGACCGAGAGACCTTCGAGCGGGACGGAGTGATCCGCTGGGACAACGTCCTGACGCCCTCCCAGGTGATCGCGCTCCGCGCCTCCATGGAGCGGGCGTTCTTCGCGGGGAACGACGAGCCCGCGGACGGCGTCCTCGACCTGTCCGAGACCACGGAGAGGCCGAGCGACAGGGCACTGCTCCAGAAGATCGGCATCTGGCAGAACGACCCGGTGTGCGAGGAGCAGATCCGCCGCCCCGACCTGGTGCCCCGCGTGGAGGCCCTGCTCGGCGGACCGGTGCGGCTCTTCCGCGACCACTCCTTCTACAAGCCCGCGGGCAAGGGCGAACGCAGCCGCCTGGTGCTGCACCAGGACAACCGCTACTGGCACCTGGACCCGCCGGACGCCGTCACCATCTGGATGGCCCTGGATGACGCCACCCTGGAGAACGGCTGCGTGCACTACGTGAAGGGCACGCACCACCTGGGCAGGGTCGAGCACGTGCGTCCCGAGGAGGGCGCCGTCCTCGTCGAGGCCCTGACCGACCAGGAGACGGTGCCGTACCCCATCCCGGCGGGCAGCGCCCTGGTGCACCACATCAACACCCTGCACGGCTCGGGCCCCAACCTCACCGACCGGCCCCGGCGCGCCTACTCGCTGGTCTTCGTGCGGGCCGACACGACCGTGCGCGGCCGGCCGATGACCGAGTACCCGCTCGCCGCCGACCTGATCCGGTGAACGGCCCGATGACGGACACCGCTGCCGGGGGCCCGCCCGCCGGTCCCGCCGGCCTGCACCCGGACACCTACGAGACGATCCTCCTCGAACGTGCGGACGGCATCGCCTGGGTCACCCTCAACCGGCCCGAGAGGCTCAACGCCACGACCGAGCGCATGCACCACGAGCTGATCGACGCCTTCGCTCGGGTGGCGGACGACGGGGTCACCAAGGTGCTCGTGTTCACCGGCGCCGGTGACCGGGCCTTCTGCATCGGCAGCGACCTGGGATTCCTGGGCGAGGTGCTGGCGGGCGACAAGGGCGACACCGAGATGTTCGAGGTCTACCTGGAGCGGATGAACCGGGTCGCGTTCGCCCTGGAACGGCTGCCCATGCCGACCATCGCGATGGTGCAGGCCAAGGCGCGCGCGGGCGGCTTCGAACTGGCCATGGCCTGTGACCTGGTGCTGATCTCGGAGGAGGCGCGGATCGGCGACGTCCACACGCCGTACGGTCACATGCCGGGCGCCGGCGCCTCCCACCGGGCGGTACGCAAGATGGGGCTCCAGCCCGCCATGGAGATGCTGCTGACCGGCCGCTGGCTCACGGCCGCCGAAGCCGTGTCGACGGGGCTGGCCCTGCGGGCGGTTCCCAAGGACCGCCTGCGCGAGGAGACCACCGCGCTCGCCACCACTCTGGCCGCAGCGCCCGGCGACTGCCTGCGCCATCTGAAGGCCGCCGTCATGGGCGGTCTCGGTGTCTCGGGCGAGGAGGCCGTCGCGGTGGAGACGCGGGAGTACCTGGCGTTGATGCGGGGCTCCACCGGACCGGTGGACGGCTTCCGCAAGAGCCAGCGCGAACGCGCGGCCCGCCGTGGCGAGGCGGGCTGACAGCGCTCACCGCGGGGGCGGCTCAACCGACGCCCCCGTAGCGGCGCTTGGCGTCGGCCAGCTCCTCGACCCGGGTGGCGTCCCACGGGCGCTCCCACCCCGCCAGCCGCAGCAGCCAGGCGACGAGGCTCGCGGTGAAGCCCCACAGGAACAGCTCCCCGGTCAGGAAGCCGGGGCCGGTGTAACCCTCCGTCATACGCACCCGCAGCCGGCCGGCGGGATCGGCGAGGTCCCGTACGGGCACCCGGTGCACGGACACGATCTCGCCGCCGTCGCCCGAGGGGACCGTGCCGCCCTCCCACCAGCCGAGCACGGGTGTGACGGAGAAACCGCTCCAGGCCAGGTACAGCGGGCGCAGCGGGGCGACGACGCGGATGGCCGCCCGGTCGAGACCGGTCTCCTCCGCGGTCTCGCGCAGGGCGGTGTGCACCGCGTCGCGGTCCTGGGGACCCACGGAGCCGCCGGGGAAGCACACCTGCCCCGGATGGTCGCGCAGCGCGCCGGACCGCCGCAGGAACAGCAGGTCGGGCCCGTCCTCCCCGGAGCCGAACAGCACCAGGACGGCGGAGGACCTGCCCGACGCGGGACCCGGCGAGGTGTACCGCTCCAGTTCGGGAGCGCTGTCCCGGCCCGCCCGCAGGGCCACGTCGGTCAGCCAGGGGGGTACGTGGGGTCCGGGCGGAGGTGCCGTGTCGAGAGCCACGGCCGCCAGCGTATGCGAGCCGCCGCTCTTGGGCGCGGGTCTCCGGCCGCATTGGCGGGGAATCGGTCATGCCCTTTGCGGCGCCCCGCGATGCGTGTGCGGCATGACGGCCGAAAGGCGCCGTCCCCGGGCCTGTCGGGGCCTCTGCGGGCCGTGGGGGTGCCCGGTACCTTGAGCGGATCGCGCCGCAGGGGCGGGTGTCTCGGGGAGGACAGCGGATGAGTGGGCGTCAGGGGACGGACGGGCAGGGGTCGCCGGTGACCGGGCCGCTGAACGCGCTGACGGACGTGGCCGGGCTGCGCGTCGGGCACGCCGGGCGTACCGGTGACGGCTGGCTGACCGGTGTCACCGTGGTCCTCGCCCCGCAGGACGGCGTCGTGGCCGCCGTCGACGTGCGCGGGGGCGGCCCCGGGACCCGGGAGACCGACGCGCTGGACCCGCGCAACCTCGTGGGGCGCATCGACGCGGTGGTGCTGGCCGGCGGCAGCGCCTTCGGGCTCGACGCCGCGGGCGGTGTGGCACGGTGGCTCGAGGAGCGGGGGCGCGGCTTCCGGGTGGGAGCCCGCCCGGACCAGGTGGTCCCGGTGGTCCCCGCCGCCGCCCTCTTCGACCTCGGGCGCGGCGGGCTGTGGCGGGCCAGGCCGGACGCGGACCTCGGGCGCGCGGCCGTCGAGGCGGCGGACGCCACGGAGGCGGGCGGCCCGGTGGCGCAGGGGTGCGTCGGCGCGGGCACCGGCGCGGTGGCCGGCGGGATCAAGGGCGGTGTCGGTACGGCGAGCGTCGTCCTGCCGTCCGGGGCGACCGTGGCGGCCCTGGCGGTCGTGAACGCGGCCGGTTCGCTGCTCGACCCCGGCAGCGGGGTCCTGTACGGCGCCCGCACGGGCCTGGGTGAGGAGTTCCTGACGCGTGGGCTGTCCGCCGCGGCCCCGGACGGGGAACGGCACGCCCGGGCGCGGGACCGGCTTCTCGCGGCCGGCGCGGAGACCCGGCGGCGGCAGGCGGGGGAGGCGCAGCCGCTCAACACCACCCTGGCCGTGGTCGCCACGGACGCGACGCTTACCCGTCCGCAGGCGCAGAAGCTGGCCGGCACCGCCCACGACGGCCTCGCCCGCGCGGTGCGCCCGGTGCATCTGCTCACCGACGGCGACACCGTGTTCGCGCTCTCCACCGCCAGGCTTCCGCTGGTGCCGGAGAGTCAGGAGGCTCCCGGCGGGGCGGAGCCCCGCCCGGGCTGGGGCGCGCACCTGGAGGCCATGGAGCTCAACGCGGTGCTCGCGGCCGGGGCCGACGTGCTGACCCGGGCCGTGGTGCACGCGGCCCTGACCGCCGAGAGCGTCGACGGACCGGGCGGGGACTTCCCCTCGTACCGCGAGCTGTACGGCTGAGGGATCAGCGCGGGAGCGGGCGGTGGCCCGTCACCTGCCCGGCGTCCGGACCAGCGCCAGAGCTCCGCCCAGCACGGCGAACAGCGCGAGGTACAGCGCGGTCGCGGCCCCGTCGACGGCGTCCTCGACCACATGGCCCCCGAGGAAGAACCACACGCAGGTCCCCGCGACGACGAGCAGGTGGGTGCCCCGCTCCCGCAGCGCGCGCATGCCCGCCCACAGCAGCACCGGCATGCACGCCACCCCGGCGATCAGCGCCAGGACCGACTCGACGGAGCCGGCGAGGAAGGCGTCCGGCTGGGCGTCCCGTACCCCCGAGGCCCACTCCCTGCCGCCCGACCAGATCAGGTAGCAGAGGATGGCGGCCACCGCCGATGCGACAGCGCCCTTCACCCGCGAACGGTACGGACGCGCCCCGTGATCGTCATACCTTCAGCCTTTCATGGCACAGGCGGGGGATCTGAGTACAGGTACTCAGATCCCCCGCCCGCTATCCGTAACTACAGCGTGTTCTGCAGGCTGTTGGCGTACAGCCGCGCACCCGGGATCTTCGGGTGGAACGACTTCATGGACGGTGCGACGTTGCCCGGCAGCCAGTCCGGGTCACGCGCGTCGGCCTTGGAGTGACCGGAGAGCACGATGCCGTGGACCGTCTCCGGGTCACCGCAGATCGCCTTGCCGGCGAACTCGTCGCGCGGGTCGGAGAACACCGCCTTCGCCGCGTACAGGCGGTTGGCGTCGTTCACCGCCCCCTGCATCTCGTTGGCCAGCGTGTCCGCCATGCTGTTCAGCCACGGCGTCTCCTCGGTACCGATGCCGAGGACACAACCCCCGGAGCCCTCAAGGAGCTTCGGGTAGCCCATGAGCACGATCTTCGCGTTGGGCGCCTTCTTGTGCAGCTCGTTGAGCATGCCGGTCAGCCGCGGCCGGATCTGCTCGTTGAGCCACTTCGGAGCCCAGACGTCCATCGGCCCCGTCTCGCCGCCGGTCTTCTCCCCGTTGTCGGGGTTGACCGCTTCGATGGAGTTGTTGTTGCACACGGTCCCGGCCGTGACGCACTCCTGGATGATGTCGGCGAACCGGGCGTCGTTACCGCCGACCGACAGGGTGACCATCGTGGTGTTCTGGTCGAGGTAACCCTGCTGGATCTGCGGCAGCTCGCTGCTCTGGCCCTTGGTCAGGATGTTGTAGTACCTGGCCCCTGAACACGCCACGAACTGGTAGTCCATGATCCGGTCGCGGTCGTCGGCCATCTGCCCGATCGACTTGGTGTAACCGGGCAGTGTGGCCTGGCGCGACCAGGCGTACTTGGACCGGTGGCACTTGTTCTCGGTGGACGGCTGCTGCGGGTCGTAGTAGTCGGACTCGATGTAGTAGTCGTCGCCGCCGTTCTCGGAGGCGCCCTCACCCGAGGAGTACGAGTCACCCATGGCGACGACCTGGTGCGTCGGCTTGGCGCCCAGCGGCTCGAAGCCGACCGAGTCCCACGCCACGTCCTCCGTGCCGTTGCCGTCCTCCGTCACGTTCGACAGCGCCACGGTCGGCACGCCGGTGAAGTAGAACGCCCCCAGCGACACCCACTTGTTCGCCAGCACCCGTTGGGGCTTCACCCGCTTGGGGCTGGTGGAGTTGGTACCGCCCACGACGTAGGCGGCCTGCCGGGTATGGGCTCCGTGGTCGGGCACGTGTGCCCAGACCCGCATCCAGCCCCGGTCGGCCGTGCCCAGCGTCCAGGTGCCCGTGGTCCTCATACGGGTGGCGTCCGTGGTGCCGGCCTTGTTGGTGTGCGTGAACCAGAAGTGGTTGTTGTGCGCCGCCCCGATCTGATGCAGGTCGATCCGGGAGGAGGCGCTGCCGAACTCCATGTTGAACGTGCCCGACGAGGCGACCGCGCCGCACGACCGCCCGGCGGAGCCCACAGGCGTCACGCCGTTGGCCACGTCATCGACGATCTTCGTCCCGGTGGGGAGCCCCGAGGCGCACCGCGGCGGGTAGGAGTTCTCGTCCGGCTGTTCCGGATACGTGGTGTCGAAGCGGTGCAGCGGGTGCCCGCACTGGGCGCTGGTGCTGCAGTTCTTCCACGTGACGGACTTGTGGAACCAGCACTTCAGGTACAGCGGGTCGGACTCGTTGCCGGGCAGCAGGCAGGGGCCGCCGCCGGTGTTGTTCGTCGCACCCGTGCTGATCTTCGACGGGTTGCAGTCGTTGCTCGCGTCGCAGAACAAGCCGATCGGGGGCTTGGCCGTCGTGCGGTTGGCGGTGGAGGTCCACCAGGCCGCGCGGTAACCGGGCTGGAAGTCACCGGGCTTGAACATCGCCGCGAGCGGACGGGCCGCCCAGCCGATGACCTTCTCCGAGTACGGCCAGTCCTGCGGGTGCGCCGCGTGGCTGTAGTCGTCGTAGCCGCCCGCGTCCTCCAGGAACGGGGTGCGGTTCTCCTTCCACAGCGGGTTGGCCGGGTTGTTCGTCCACCCCACGCCCCACTTGCCGGATGTGCTGCCCGACGAAGCCTTGGTGTAGTAACCGCTGTTGTACGCCCACAGGGCGAAGAACCAGTTCTCGATGTACTTCGGGTCGCCGCCGTTGATCATCAGACCGTCGGCGCGCGTCTGGTTCCACTTCTCGATCAGGATGTTCACGCCTGACGCGATGTTCGCGGCGTAGTCGAGGGCGATGGCCTCCTGCTGCGCCACGGTCTTCGTCGGCTGGCCCTTGCCGGGGAGCCGCATGCCGTCGGTGACCTGCGTGACACCGTAACCGCAGTCGGACTTGCTCCAGTTGATGAGCCAGGGGTCGCTCTGCTCACCGTCGGAGGAGTACTCGATACCGTAGAAGTTACCGATAAGCGGGTTGGCCGAGACGCCGGGTACCGCGTACCGGGTGGCCTGCCACATGTTCGACTCCTGCGCGGTGATGCCGAGCATCACCTGCGCCGGCACGTGCCAGTCGGCACCGCTGCCGCCCGCGAGGGGCGTCAGGGGGAACATCGTCTGCGGGGCGTACCCCGCCATGCCGGTGTTCTTCCAGTTCGCGGGCCGGGTCACGTGCCTGTTGAGCCCGCCGACGACCGCCTGGTCCACGGCCCACTCGATCTGGCGCGGGGTCGGCTGGAACGCCTGCTTCTTGACGTCGTTCCTGGGCACCGAGCACGTGCGGTCCACGTCGATGGGCGTGGCCATCGTCGACATACCGCCCGACCCGGCGGGAGCGGCCAGAGCCGGGCTCATCGCCGTCGCGGCGCGCTGGGCCGCCGCGTCACCCATCCGGTTGCCCGGAGCGGCGTCCAGAACGGCCGTCTCACCCGTGTCGAGCGCCTTCAGGGTGATCCTGGCGGCGCGCGGTGAGGCGGCGTCCTGCGCCACGATCCGCGAGTCCTTGCCGTCGGCCCACGCGGTGGTCACCGCGGCGGCGCCGCGGCTGGAGATCCGCGCGTCCTTGGCGATGCCGCCCGGGTTGCGTACGACGGAGGGCAGTGCGCCCTTGCTGCGTGCCTCACCGGTGACGTACACCGCACCCGAGGGCGTACGCGCGATGTCGAACGCGCTGAGCCCGCCCTCGGCGAGCTGGGCGGCCCTGCCCTTGCCGTTGGCGGTCCGCACCGTGGACGCGGTGACCCGGGAGACGGCCGCACGGTCGTCGGTGGAGGAACCCGCCGCGCCGCCGGGGAGGCGGTCGATGAACGTCACACCGCCGTCCGCGTCCGGCTTCAGCTGGAACGGCGGAGCGTGGGTGGGGGCCACCGTCCGCACGGTCGAGCCGTCGATCTTCACGACCTGCCGGCCGCGCGCCGCGACGATCTCGCCGCCGACCGGAACCGCCGATGTGACCTGACCGGCCACCGTCGCCTTGACGGTGGTGCCCGTGCCGGCCTCGACCCTGACCAGCCGGGTCTCGTTCTTCTTCGAGGTGTTCTCGTCGGTGAACTGGGAGAACACCACGTCCTCGCCCGTGCCGCAGCCCGGGGAGAAGTAGGCGAGCGTGGCCTGGAACGGCAGCTTGCGCACGTCACCGCTGCGCAGGTCCACGACGGCGGTGAACGCGCCGCGGCTCATCAGGTCGGGCTTGTTCGTGAAGGTACGGGGTGCGTACGCCACGGCGGCGTACCGGCCCGAGCCGGTCAGGCAGGCGTTGCCGATCCACGCGTCCGTGTCGAAGCCCGGCTCGGAGAGCGAGGCGGCGGTCTTCCACCCGTAGCCGTCCCTCTCGTCGGCCACCATCACATGGAAGCCGGAGCCGTCACCCGAGGTGGTGAACGCCTGGTCCGACGAGGACCGGTAGTCCGTGCCCAGTACCTCGGCGCGCTTCTTCGAGGGGACCGCCGGGGGCTTGAGCCCCGGGCCGGTCCCGTCGGCCGACGGTGCGACCGGCGAAGACCAGCCGTTCGCAGCGCCCGGGGGCACCGCGTCCGCGAAAGCCTGCGTCGTCCCGACACCGCACGCCACCGCGAGAGCGGCGACGACGGCCACCGGAACACGCGCATGTCGTCTTACGCTTCGTCTCAACTTCCCGTCCTTTTCCTGGTGTTCGCGCCCAGGTCAGAGCGCGTGACCGCACCCGGGAACCAGCGCGCGCAGGCACACGAAGGCAGGCTCCCTGGGGGCGGAGACCTTGACGACGTGAGGCGGGAGATCGACAGATCTCGACCGCGCCTGCTTAGGCTCGTCCAAGCCAGCGTGTCACTTGGCGCTCTTCTGACGCTCTCCTGCCGCACGCACCTCCGTATCCGCGGCCGGCGCGTCCTGACCCCGGCGCGTGAGGTGGCGGTGGGCGGGCAGCAGGGGGGTGATCGCGGCCAGGGCGACCAGGACGAGGGCCATGCCGCGGAAGGCGTTCCCGTAACCCTCCATGAGCGCGGCGGGCGGTCCGGGGGCGCCGCTGGCCGTGAGGGTGAGCAGCACGGCGAGGCCGAACGCCCCGCCGAACTGCCGGGAGGTGTTGACCAGTCCGGACGCGGCCCCGGCCTCGGCGGACCCGACCCCGGAGGTGACCGTGAGGGTCAGCGGGGTGCTCACGAGTCCGCCGCCGAACGAGATCACCACGGCCGGCCCGAGTATGCCGTCGAGGTACCCGCTGTCGGGGCTGATACCGCTCTGCCACAGGAAGCCCGCCGCGGCGACGAGCGCCCCGCAGGCGATCAGGACACGGGCCTGCACGTACCGCATGAGCCACGGGGTCAGGAACAGTCCCACCAGCAGCATCACCACGGTGTGCGGAAGGAAGCCCAGGCCCGTCCGCGCGGCGCTGTAGTGCAGCACCCCCTGCATGGTGAGGGTCAGGAAGTACCAGACCGGGATGTGGAAGCCCGCGCCGGCCAGCACCATCCCCACGTTCCCCCAGCCGACCCCGGGCAGCCGCAGCAGGCCCGCCGGTACCAGCGGCTGGGCCGCGTACCACTTCTCCACCGCCACGAAGGCGGCGAGGGCGGTGACTCCGCCGGCGAGGGGCAGGGCCGTTGCCGGGTCGGTCCAGGCGTGGACGCGTGCCTGGGCGATGCCGAGGGTGACCAGGGTGAGCCCCGCCGTCGCCAGCACCGCGCCGGGCAGATCGAGCCGGGGCCGCCGCGCCGGAGCGGTGCGCCCCGTCAGCAGCCGTGCGCCGAGCAGCAGCAGGGGTATCCCGATCGGCACGTTGATCAGGAGCACGGAACGCCAGGACAGGTACTCGGTCAGGAGGCCGCCGAAGAGATTGCCCGACGCCCCGCCGGCCAGACTCACCGCGGTCCAGACCGCGAGCGCCCTGGTCCGCCGCGGTCCCTCGGGGAACGTGGTGGTCACCATGGTCAGGGCGAGCGGGGCGAGTACGGCCGCCCCGACCCCCTTCGCCGCCCGCGCCGCGATCAGCAGCGCGGGCGTCGGGGCGAGCCCTCCGGCCGTCCCCGCGACGACGAAGAGCGCGAGGCCGATGAGGAACACCCGCCGGTGCCCGTACAGGTCGCCCAGCCGCCCGCCCAGCAGCAGCAGCCCGGCGAACGCCAGGGCGTAGGCGCTGACGACCCACTGGAGATCCGCCGGGGCGAAGCCGAGATCCCGCTGCATCGAAGGAAGCGCGACGGTGATCACCGAGACGTCGAACAGAACTATGAACTGTGCCGCACACGCCAACGCGAGCGTCGACGTGGCGGTGGACCCGCCACGCATGTCCCTCCCCGGGAGCCGGTCAGCCAGGACGGTGCCGTACGCCTCGACCGCTCTACCGGGAGAAGTCCACCCCCTGCGCGAGCGCCACCCTGCCCGAGTAGTTCACGGTGTTGGTGGCGCGGCGCATGTACGCGCGCCAGGCGTCGGAGCCGGACTCGCGGCCACCGCCGGTCTCCTTCTCGCCGCCGAACGCCCCGCCGATCTCGGCGCCCGACGTGCCGATGTTGACGTTGACGATGCCGCAGTCCGCGCCGTCCGCCGCCAGGAACCGCTCGGCCTCCCCCTGGTCGGCGGTGAAGATCCCGGACGACAGCCCCTGGGGTACGTCGTTGTGCAGCCGGATCGCCTCGTCGAGGTCCCGGTAGGTCAGGACGTACAGGACGGGCGCGAAGGTCTCCTCGCGTACGACGGCGCTCTGCGCGGGCATGGTCACGAGGGCGGGCCGTACGTAGGCGGCGTCCGGCGCGGCGTCCTGGAGCTGGCGGTCGCCGCCGACGACCACCGTGCCGCCCTCCTGGACCGCCCGGTCCAGGGACTCGCGCATCCTGGCGAGCGCCGCCTCGTTCACCAGGGGCCCGACCAGGGTCGACTCCTGGAACGGGTCACCGACCGGCAGTCTGCGGTACGCGGCGGCGAGCCGCTCGACGACGGTGTCCACGACGTCGGCGTGCACGATCAGCCTGCGGAGGGTGGTGCACCGCTGGCCGGCCGTGCCCGCCGCCGCGAACACGGCGGCGTTGACGGTGAGATCGAGGTCGGCCGAAGGGGCGACCACGGCCGCGTTGTTCCCGCCGAGCTCCAGGACGGTGCGCCCGAACCTGGCGGCCACCCGGGGACCGACCTCGCGGCCCATCCGGGTCGACCCGGTCGCGCTGACCAGCGGCACCAGCGGCGAGTCCACCAGCTGGGTGCCGGCCTCGGCGCCACCGAGCACGACCTGGTTGAGGTGGGCCGGGGCGCCGGTCTCGGCGATGGCGCGGTCGAGCAGGGCGGAGCAGGCCAGCGCGGTCAGCGGGGTCAGTTCGGACGGCTTCCAGACCACGGTGTCGCCGCAGACCAGGGCCACCGCCGCGTTCCACGCCCAGACGGCGACCGGGAAGTTGAAGGCGCTGATCACGCCGACCACGCCCAGCGGGTGCCAGGTCTCCATCAGCCGGTGGCCGGGGCGCTCGGACGGCATCGTGCGGCCGTAGAGCTGGCGGGACAGGCCCACCGCGAAGTCGCAGATGTCGATCATCTCCTGCACTTCGCCGAGTGCCTCGGAGCGGATCTTGCCGGCCTCCACGGTGACCAGGTCGGCCACGTACTCCTTGTGCTCGGTGAGCAGCTCGCCGAGCCGCTTGACCAGCGCGCCGCGGACCGGCGCCGGGGTGGTCCGCCAGTCGAGGAACGCGGTGTGCGCGGCCTCGACGGCCCGGTCGATGCCGGCCGGGGTGTCGGCGCGCAGTCCGAACAGGTCGTGGCCGGTGACCGGCGTGCGGGCGGTCAGGGCGTCGCCCTTGACCGCGGCGAGTTCGACTCCGCACCTGGCCAGGGCGTTCTCCGCCCTGACGCGTATGTCTTCGGTGCTGCTGACTGCGGTAACCATGCCGACTCCCGGTCGATCGTGCCGGGTGCCGGCCGTTTCGGCCGGCACCCGGGCCTGTCACTACTTCTGGGGTATGGACCCTCGGTCCTGCGCGTCCTTCAGTGCCTGGGCCAGGACGTCGATCTCGGCCTCGGTGGTGTAGAAGTGCGCCGAGACCCGGATCAGGGGCCCGTCCGGCCGCCCGGCCACCGCCGACTCGATCCGGAAGCGCTCCCAGAGGCCGTCGCGCAGTCCGTCCGCGTCCGTGCCGCGGGGCAGCCGGAACGCCACCATCCCACCGGACAGTTCCGCCGGCTCCGGGGTGGCCGCTTCGAGGCCGCACCAGCCGGTGAGGCGCTGGCGGGCGTACCCCGCGGTCTCGCGCATACGCGCGCGGACCCTGTCGTGACCGAGCTCCGCCTGGAAGCCGATGGCCTCCGGCAGGGTCAGCCACGGGCAGATGTCCCGCGTCCCCTCGCACTCCAGTCTGCGCAGCCGCGGGGTGCTGCCGAACCGGTCGCGCGCGTCCGGCTCCCCGCCGGTGGCCGGGGGGTGGTAGGCCCAGCTCACCTGGGGCGGCCGCAGGGTCTGCGCGCGGTCCGCGCCGATGTGCAGGAATCCGACGCCGGTGGGGGCCAGCAGCCATTTGTGGCCACTTCCCGCGTAGAAGTCGCAGGGCAGGGCGGCCAGGTCCAGGGCGGTGAAGGCCGGGGCGTGGGCGCCGTCGACCACGGTGAGGACGGAGCGCCGGCGGGCCTCCTCGCACAGGCGCGCGGCCGGCAGCACCAGACCCGTCGACGACACCACATGGCTGAAGAACAGCAGCCGGGTCCGCCCGTTCATCGCGCCGACCGCGGCGTCGACGATCTCCTGCGGGTCACGGGGCATCCGCGGCAGCCGGAAGGTCCGTACCGTCAGCCCGTGCTCCTGGGCCACGCGTTCCCAGCACCACCGCATCGGCGCGTACTCCTGGTCGCTCATCAGGATCTCGCCCGGGGCGGCCGGCCGCAGCGAGGACGCCACCAGATTGACGGCCGCGGTGACGTTGGTGGTGAGGACCAGGCGGTGCGGCTCGCTCCCCACGAAGGCCGCCAGCGACTCGCGCGCCCGCCACAGGAGCGGAGGCACCTCACGCAGCAGGAAGTCCATCGGCGCGTGGGCGAGACGGCCGCGCAGGGCGGTGACGCGCTCGAAGACGCTCCGGGGCAGCGGCCCGCCGGAGCCGGTGTTCAGGTTGACGACGGCCGGGTCGAGGAGCATCCGCTCACGGGCGCCGGCCCAGTCGGTATCGGCCATGTGGTCTACTCCCGCCCCTTGCTGACGGACACATAAGACAGCCATCTTTCCGGTGCTGTCCATGCCTTTCCCCGCCCACCGTTCCTTCTCGGACATCAGTCGTCCGAAAGGGGCCCTAAAGAGCCTCGGAAGAGAACGTCAAGAGTTCGCGGTCATACAACTGATGGCTGAACTGGGAGGGTGCCGCATATACGCCTCTCCGTTTCACCGAGGACGACACTGGGAGACGCGATGTCTGTGGGAACGTCAACAACGGGTGAAAAAGACGGAGGCACCGGAGGCGCAATTCCCGGTAAATCTGCTCTGCGTGCGGGGGACGTACATGATGCCCTGAAACCGCACGTTCTCGTGGACGGTTACGGATTCGTTCTCGATCTGGCGGCCAGTTCGGGGAGCCGGCTCGTCGACGGTGTGACCGGGAAGAGTTATCTCGATCTCTTCTCCTTCTTCGCCTCCTCGCCGCTCGGTATGAATCCCTCCTGCATCACCGACGACGAGGAGTTCATGCGGGAGCTCGCGGCCGCCGCCGTCAACAAGCCGTCGAACCCGGATCTCTACACCGTTCCGTACGCCGAGTTCGTCAGGACGTTCGCCCGGGTGCTCGGGGACCCGGCGCTGCCGCACCTGTTCTTCGTGGACGGCGGGGCGCTGGCCGTCGAGAACGCGCTCAAGGCCGCCTTCGACTGGAAGGCGCAGAAGCTCGGGCTCGACGACGACGGCGTCAACGGTCTCCAGGTGCTCCACCTGGAGCGGTCGTTCCACGGCCGCAGCGGCTACACCATGTCACTCACCAACACCGAGGTGTCCAAGACCACCCGGTACCCCAAGTTCGCCTGGCCGCGCATCCCCACACCCGCGCTGCGCCACCCCCTCGCCGAGAACGCCCGGGAGAACGAGGAGGCCGAGCGGCAGGCCCTCCAGGCCGCCGAGGCGGCGTTCCGCGCGGCGGACGGGATGATCGCCTGCTTCATCGCCGAACCGATCCAGGGCGAGGGCGGCGACAACCACCTGAGCGCCGGCTTCCTCCAGGCCATGCAGGGGCTCTGCCGCCGGTACGACGCCCTGTTCGTCCTCGACGAGGTCCAGAGCGGCTGCGGCATCACGGGCACCGCCTGGGCCTACCAGCAACTCGGCCTGGAGCCCGACCTGGTCGCCTTCGGCAAGAAGACGCAGGTCTGCGGAGTGATGGGCGGCGGCCGGATCGACGAGGTCGCGGACAACGTCTTCGCCGTCTCCTCCCGGATCAGCTCGACCTGGGGCGGGAACCTCGCCGACATGGTCCGGGCCACCCGGATACTCGAGACGATCGAGCGCACCCGGCTGTTCGACACCGTCGGCCGCCTCGGCGCCTACCTCGGTGACGGTCTCGAAGCCATCGCCGTCAAGCACTCCGACCTCGTGACCAACGCCCGCGGCCGCGGCCTCATGCGCGCCGTCGACCTGCCCGACACCCGGACCCGCGACGAGATCCTGCGCCGGATGCTCCAGGAGCACCAGGTCATCGCCCTGCCGTGCGGCGACCGCGGCCTGCGGTTCCGCCCGCCGCTGACGATCACCGAGAGCGAGATCGACCAGGCCCTTGAGGCGCTGGCCCTCAGCGTCGCGGCGCCCGCCGCCTGACCCCCGTCCAGCCCGCCCTGCTGCCGATACGAGAACAGACGGAGAGCCCACCCATGACGTCAGCACGGTTCCCGACGACCGCCGCACAGTGGACGGCTCGCATCGATGGAGTATCGGGCGAGCGCTGCGATCTGGAAATGCTGCTCAAGGACGAGTGGCGCAACAGGATCGCGGTACGGGACGACGATCCCGGTATCCGCGCGACGGAATCCCGGGAACTGTTAATAGACGGACGGGAATACGCGGCGCTGAAGAACGCACTGGCCGGCCACGACGGTGTGTCGGTCGGTGCGTTCGCGCTCGCCGCGCTCCACAGCGTGATGCGCGCGTACGGACACGGAAACCGGACGGTCGCCGCGTTCGTCGACGCCACCTCGGGGACGGAGCCGCAACACTCCCGCATTCTTCCCGTCATGGTCGACCACGGGACCCAGTCCCGGCTGACCTGTCTGGCGGCGGTGCGGGAACTCGACGAAGCGCTGCGGGCGAAGGAGGCGTACGCCGCCCCGGACGAGCTGCTCGGGCGCGGGCTGTTCGACGCGCTCCTCGTACTCGCGGACCACGAGACACCCCTGGCCGCACTGGCGCCGTCCCCGCTCACCATGGTCGTCAGGGACACCGGCGGATCGCTGAGCTGGTCCATCGCCTACGCGGGCGAGCTCTTCGAGGACCGCACGATCGCCGGTGTGCTCGACGTCGTACGCGAGGTGCTCGGCCAGTTCCTCAGCCGCCCCGCCCTCCTCGTGGCCGACATCGAGCTGGTGTCGCGTGAACAGCGCGAGCGGATACGGGAGTGGAACGCCACCGACGGCGACTTCCCGCGCGACAAGCGGCTGAACCACCTCTTCGAGGACGCCGTCCTGCGGTCGCCGGACCGGGAGGCCGTCGTCTTCGGCGACACCACGCTGACGTACCGCGAGGTCAACGAACGGTCCAACCAGTTCGCGCACTGGCTGCTGGGACCCGGGGCCGGGGTCCGCCCGGAGGAACTGGTCGGGCTCTACCTCGACAAGAGCGACCTCGGTGTCGTCGCCACGCTGGGCATCTGGAAGGCCGGCGCGGCCTACGTCCCGATCGACCCCGGCTACCCGGCGGAGCGCGTCAGGTTCGCCGTAAGCGACACCGGCCTCAGCGGCATCGTCACCAACCAGCGGCACGCGGCACGGCTGCGGGAGATGCTCGGCGCCGACCACGCGGACGTGCGCGTCATCGAGGTGGAGACCGTACTGGCCGAGCAGGCCGGCGCCGGGAGCGCGGTCCTGGCCAACCCGGACCTGCCGCTCGGCAGCGGGGACCTCGCCTATCTGACGTACACCTCCGGCACGACCGGTGTGCCCAAGGGTGTGCCGAAGTACCACGACAGCGTCGTGAACAGCATCACGGACCTCTCCGAGCGCTACGACATGCGGCGGCCCGGCGAGGAGCGGGTGGCGCTCTTCGCCTCGTACGTCTTCGAACCGCATCTGCGCCAGACCCTGATCGCGCTGATCAACTCGCAGACGCTGGTGATCGTGCCCGAGACGGTCAGGCTGGACCCGGACCGTTTCCCGGTGTTCCTGGAGAGCAACGGGATCACCTATCTCAACGCCACCGGATCGGTGATCCAATACTTCGACCTGCGCCGATGTCCGAGTCTGAAGAAGATCCTGCTGGTCGGGGAGGAACTGACGGCGGCCGGGCTCCGCCGGCTGCGCGAGAACTTCTCCGGTCACATCGTCAACGAGTACGCCTTCACCGAGGCGGCCTTCGTCACCGCCGTGAAGCACTTCGCGCCGGGCGTCACCGAGCGCAAGGACCGCAGCATCGGCCGCCCGGTCCGCAACGTCAAGTGGTACGTGCTGAGCCAGAACCTGAAGCAGCTGCCGATCGGCGCGATCGGCGAGCTGTACATCGGCGGGCGCGGGGTGGCGCCCGGATACCTCAACCGGGACGACCTGACCGCCGAGCGCTTCACACCCAACCCGTTCCGTACGGAGCGGGAGGTGGCGGGCGGCGAGAACGCCCGCATCTACCGGACCGGCGACCTGGCACGGCTCCTGCCCTCCGGCGAGGTCGAGTTCATGGGCCGCAGCGACTTCCAGCTGAAGCTGAACGGCGTCCGCGTGGAGCCCGGTGAGATCGAGGCACAGGCGACCGAGTTCCCCGGTGTGCGCAAGTGTGTCGTCGTGGCCCGCGAAGGGGCCGGCGGCCCCAGCGACCGCTATCTGGCCGGCTACTACCTCACCGAACCCTCGGCGCAGGTGACCGAGGACGAGCTGCTGGCCTTCCTCGAACAACGGCTGATCCGGATCATGGTCCCCGCCCGGATGGTCCGCCTCGACAGCATCCCGGTCAACGTCAACGGCAAGGTCGACTGGCGCGCCCTGCCCGAGGTGGACGCCGCCAGGCCCGGCACGGCAGCGGACGGCCCCGGCCGCCGGGCGGAGCCGGCGGACGGTGTCCTGGACGAGCTCCGCGAGATCTGGAGCACCGTACTCGGCGTGCCGGCGGCCCGCATCGGCGACGGCGACGACTTCTTCAGGCTCGGCGGCCAGAGCATCTCCAGCATCCTGCTCATCGCACGCATACGCAGGCAACTGGGCGTGTTCGTCGGGGTGGAGGACGTCTTCACCCTCAGGACGCTGGGTGAACTGGCCCGCCACCTGGACCGGCAGCTGGAGCGGGGACCGGGACCGGAGGCACCGGAGGCCGTCGAGGAACCCCTGAACGAGGGCGAGTCCCTGCGCCTGCGGGCCAACGGCCTCCAGCAGGGCCTGCTCTACCACGCGCTGAAGAGCCGCAACGGCGACGACGCCTACGTCATGCAGTCGGTGCACCGCTACCGGTGCCGCATCCAGCCCGAGCAGATGAGGGAGGCGTGGCAGGACGCGCAGCGCAAGTACCCCGCGCTGCGGCTGCGCTTCGAGTGGGCCGAGGAGCCGCTCCAGATCATCGAGCACGACGACAAGCCGTTCGACTGGCGCTTCGTCGACCTGAGCGGGCTCGCGGACCCCGGTGAGCAGGACGCCCGTATCAAGGAGCTCCAGGAACGGGACAGGACCGAGCCGTACGAACCGGCGGCCGGCAGGCTGTTCCGCGTCTACCTGGTCAAGCAGCGCGAGGACCTGTACTCGCTGATCTTCAGCTGCCACCACCTCATCATGGACGGCTGGAGCCTGCCCGTACTGCACGACGACGTACACCGCACCTACCTCCGGCTGATCCGGGGCGCGGGGGCCGAACCGGCCGTCGACCACGCGTACGTGGCGGCGCAGCGGCACTGGGAAGCGCACCGGGACGACCACGCCGACTACTGGGTCCGGCAGATCGAGCGCATCGACGAGCGCGGTGACTTCGGCGGGCTGCTCAAGGAGGAGATCCGCTACCAGGTCGCGCTGAGCGACTACGACCACATCCGTGAGCACCGGACGAAGAAGCTGTGCCTCGGCGCGGACCTGACCGCCGCGCTCAAGGCGCGGTGCGCGGCGAACTCCGTCACCCTGCACTCGGTGCTCCAGTTCGTCTGGCACAAGGTGCTGTACGCCATCGGCGGCGGGAACACCACGGTGGTCGGCACTATCGTCTCCGGACGCAATCTGCACGTCGACGCCATCGAGGACTCGGTCGGCCTGTTCATCAACACCCTCCCGCTGATCGTCGACCACGACGACCAGGCGCAGCGGACGGTCGGCGCGGCGATCGGCGACATCCAGGCCGCCGTCAACACGATGAACAGCAGGAGCACGGTGGAGCTCGGCCGGCTCCAGACCGGCGGGATGAAGCGCCGGCTCTTCGACACCCTGCTCGTCCTGGAGAACTACCCGCGCCTGCTGGCGGAGGCGGAGGAGCACGACGAGCTCCTGCGCTTCGAGAAGGGCTACGACGCGGACAAGGTCGACTACCCGCTGGCCGTCGTGGCACGCGAGGAGGACGACGAGCTGACGGTCACCCTCTGGTACGCGGGTGAGCTGTTCGAGGACTCCACCATCGACACCCTCCTCGACACCACCGGCACCCTGTTCCAGCAGGTCGCGGACGACATCACGCGGCCCGTCGACAGCCTCGAACTGGTCTCACCGGCGATGGTCGAGCGCTTCGACGAGTGGAACCGCACCGAGACGGCCTTCCCCGCCGAGCAGACCCTCCACGGGGTGTTCGAGCAGATGGCGGCGGCCTGGCCCGACGAGGACGCCCTCGTCTACCGCGACCGCAGGCTCACCTACCGGCAGCTGGACGAGCGGGCCAACCGGCTCGCCCACCACCTGCGGTCGGTCGCCGAACTGAGGCCGAACGACCTGGTCGGCCTGGTGGTCGACAAGAGCGAGCTGATGATCACGGCGATCCTCGCGGTGTGGAAGGCCGGAGCCGCGTACGTGCCGATCGACCCGGCCTACCCCGACGACCGGATCGCGTTCATGCTGGCGGACACCGACGCCCGCGTGGTGGTGACCAACGAGATCCACGGCGAGCGGCTGCGGACCGTCACCGCCGACGCGGGGCTGCGGGTCCTGGACATCGAGCGGCTGCCGCTGGACGAGCAGCCCGCCCACGCACCGGCCACCACGGTGACCAGCACCGACCTGGCGTACGCGATCTACACCTCGGGCACCACCGGCAAGCCGAAGGCCGTGCTCGTCGAGCACCGGGGCGTCGTCAACCTCCAGGTCTCCGTGGCCAGGCTGTTCGGCCTGGCGAAGGAGAAGGGGGAAGAGGCACTGCTCTCGTTCTCCAACTACGTCTTCGACCACTTCGTCGAGCAGATGACCGACGCGCTGCTCAACGGACAGAAGCTCGTCGTCCTGGACGACAGCATGCGCACCGACACCGAGCGCCTGTACGCCTACATCAACGACGAGCAGGTCACCTACCTCTCCGGCACCCCGTCGGTGCTCTCGCTCTACGACTACTCCACCACCACCTCCCTGACCCGCATCGACGCGATCGGTGAGGACTTCACCGAGCCCGTGTTCGACAAGATCCGCGGGACGTTCGGGAAGACGATCATCAACGGCTACGGGCCGACCGAGATCTCCATCACGAGCCACAAACGGCTGTACGAGCCGGGCGAGCGGCGCGCCACCAAGAGCATCGGTCACCCGGTCGCCAACACCGCCTGCTACGTCCTCGACAAGTCGATGCGGCGGGTCCCGGTCGGCGGCATGGGCGAGCTCTACATCGGCGGGATCGGCGTCACCCGCGGCTACCTCAACCGGGACGATCTGACGGCCGACCGGTTCGTGGACAACCCCTTCCAGACACCCGAGGAGAAGGCGCGGGGCCTGAACGCACGCGTCTACAAGACGGGCGACCTCGCCCGGTGGCTGCCCAACGGCGAGCTGGAGTGCCTGGGCCGCACCGACCTCCAGGTCAAGATCCGCGGGCAGCGGGTCGAGCTCGGCGAGGTCGAGGCCGCCCTGTCCTCGTACGAGGGGGTGACCCGGTCCCTGGTGATCGCCCGCGAGCACGGGGCGTCGGCGTCGGCGGCCGCGCAGAAGTACCTCGTCGGCTTCTACGTCTGCGACCGCGAGCTCGACGAGCAGGACGTGAAGCGGTGGATGCGGGCCAAGCTGCCCGATGCCATCGTCCCCGCCCGTCTCCTGCGGATCACCGACATCCCCGTCACCCCCAGCGGGAAGCTCGACACGAAGAGGCTCCCGGAGACCGACTTCGGACCCGGTGACAGCACCGAGTACGTCGCCCCCTCCAACGACATCGAGACCAAGCTCTGCGGCATCTGGTCCACGGTGCTCGGGGTCGCCCCCGACCGCATCGGGGTGCACGAGGACTTCTTCGCACTCGGCGGCGACAGCATCCGTGCCATGGCGCTCGCCCAGGCCATCACCACCAGCTTCGGCCGCGGCCTCGGTGTGGCGACCGTGCTCCAGCACACGACGCTCGGGGCGCAGGCCGCGCACATCCGGGAGATGGCCGCCCAGGCCGGGGAGGAGCCCTTCGAGCCGGCCGCCGGACGTGGCGCGGAAGGGGCGGACGAGCCCCTGGTCTCGCTCGCGCAGGAACGCCTGCTGTTCATCGACGAGTTCGAGGGCGGCACCGCCGCGTACAACATCCCGTTCGTCCTGCGGATCGCGACCGGCGACGGCGTCTCGCGGGACACGGTCGTCCAGGCGCTGCACACCCTGCTGCACCGCCATCCCGCGCTGCGCACCCTGCTCAGGACGGACGGCGACGGTGTCCGGCGCCAGTACACGCTGGCGCCGGAGGAGGCGTCCACCCTGTTCGTGCCGGCGGTGCACACCGCGGCCGGCGCCACGGAGCTCGACGAACGGCTCGTCGCGGCCCAGGCGTACGTGTTCCGCCTCGACGAGGAACTGCCGCTACGCGCCGACCTCTTCGAGCCGGCCACGGACCCCGGCGGCGTGTACCTGAGCCTGGTCCTGCACCACAGCTGCTTCGACGGCTGGTCCTGGAACACCTTCCGCCGGGAGCTGACGGACCTCCTGCGCGGCGTGCCCGCCACGGAACTGGGCACGATCCGCGGCACGTACGCGGACTTCGCCGTGTGGCAGCGCCAGTACCTGAGCGGCCGGCGGCTCTCGGAGCTGACGGCGTTCTGGAAGGACGCGCTGGCCGGCTACGAGACGACCCGGCTGCCGCTGGACCGGCCGCGCCCGCCCCGCTTCGACTACCGGGGCCGGGAGATCGAGTTCGCCCTCGACGAGCCGACCACCCAGGCGCTCAGGGCCCTCGCCCGGTCGGCCCGGGTGAGCCTGTACAGCGTGCTGCTCGGCGCGTGGAGCCTCATGCTCAACACGTACACCGGACAGCACGACTTCGTCGTGGGGACCCCCTCCGCCAACCGGGGCCGCCCCGAGTTCGACCGTACGATCGGCTTCTTCACCAACCTGCTGGCCCTGCGCGTCAGGATCGACCCGGACGCCACGCTCACGGAGTACGTCCACACGGTCGGCGGAGACGTCGTCGCGGCGCAGGTCCACGGTGAGCTGCCGTTCGAGCAGCTGGTCAAGGAGCTCGACCCCGAGAAGGACCCGAGCCGCCACCCCGTCCTCCAGATCAACTTCACCCTCCAGAACGTCACGGACCGCACCGACGGCGTCCAGGCGGCGCGGGAGCACCCGGAGCTGAGCCCGTACACCCCGGACGCCGGCGGCTGGACGGCCACCAAGTTCGACCTCTCGGCCACGCTCACCGAGACCCCGGACGGCCTGGCGGGCAACCTGACCTACGCCGCCTCGCTCTTCGACGACGCGAGCGCCGAGGGCTTCGTCGCCACCTTCCGGCAGATCCTCGCGGAGTTCGCCCGGCTGTCCCCGCTCGGCGACCGCGCCACGCTGGCCGACGTGGTCCGCCTCGCCGAAGAGGACCGGGCGGCCCTGGAGGCCGCCGGTGACAGCACCGCGCCGGTCCGGCCCGCCCGGACGCTCCACGGCGTGTTCGAGGAGATGGCGGCGGCCTGGCCCGACCAGGACGCGGTCGTCTGCGGGGAGACGACCCTGACCTACCGCCGGCTCAACGAACGGGCGAACCGGCTGGCCCACTACCTCCGCTCGGTCGTCGCGCTCCAGCCGAACGACCTGGTCGGCCTGGTGCTCGACAAGAGCGAACTGATGATCACGGCGATCCTGGCGGTGTGGAAGGCCGGGGCGGCGTACGTCCCCATCGACCCGGGCTGTCCCGACGACCGGCTCGCCTTCATGCTCAAGGACACCGGCGCCCGGCTGGTCGTGGCCGAGGCGGCCCACGGCGCACGGCTGCGTGACCTGCCCGCCACGGCGCAGACGCAGGTGGTGGAGATCGACCGGCTGCCCATGGGCTACCGGTCCGCCGAGAACCCCGTCACGGAGGTGACCCCCGAGGACGTGGCGTACGCGATCTACACCTCGGGTACCACCGGGAAGCCCAAGGCCGTCCTCGTCCCGCACCGCGCGGTGGACAGCTTCCGGGAGCGACTGGACGGCCGGTACTTCGAGACGGCCGGCGCCGCACGCCACGGCGTCCTGTTCCTGGCGAACTACGTCTTCGACTTCTCCGTCGAGCAGCTGGCACTCTCCGTCCTGGCCGGCCACAAGCTCATCGTCCCGCCGCCCTCACCCGCCCACGACGAGGGCTTCTACGCGTACGCCAACCGTGCCGGACTGACGTATCTGAGCGGCACGCCGACCCAGATCCAGCAGTTCGACCTCTCGCGCCTGACGGAGCTGCGCTGTGTGCTGGTCGCGGGGGAGGCGTTCCACGAGAGCCACTTCGACAAGATCAGGCGTGAGTACGCCGGGCCGGTCGTCAACGCCTACGGGACCACGGAGACCGCGGTCTACAACACGAACCGGCGCTTCGAGCCCGGCGAGAGCTACCGCAACACCTTCGGCGCACCGCTCGGCAACACCCGGCTCCACGTGCTCGACGAGGCGCGGCGACCGCTGCCGCCCGGGGCGGTGGGCGAGCTGTACGTCGCGGGCGAGTGCGTCACGCACGGGTACCTGAACCGGCCGGAGCTGACGCGCGAGCGCTTCCTGCCGAACCCGTACCGCAGCGCCACCGAGCGCGAGGAGAGCCGGTGTCCGGTCCTCTACCGCACCGGTGACCTCGTCCGGCGCACCCACGACGGCGAGATCCAGTTCGTCGGACGCAACGACGCCCAGGTCAAGATCAACGGCCTGCGCATCGAACTCGGCGAGGTCGAAGCGGTCCTGGCGACCTGTCCGGACGTCCGCGAGTGCGCCGTCGTCGTCACGGCGGACGAACGCACGCCGGGCAGCAAGCGGCTGGTCGGCTACTACGTGGCGGACAGGGACGCGAGCGTCGACGAGGACGGGATCTTCGCCACCCTGCGCTCCCAGCTCATGCCGAGCATGGTCCCGGCCCTGCTGGTGCGGCTGGACCGGCCGCTCCCCATGACCATCAACGGCAAGCTCGACACCAAGGCGCTGCCGCAGGCCGGCCTCTCGGTGCAGCGGGCGGCCTACGCCCCTCCGCGCAGCCGCACGGAAGCCAGGCTGTGCCAGCTGTGGACCGCGCAGCTGCCCGTCGCCTCGGTGGGTATCGACGACGACTTCTTCCGCTCGGGCGGCGACAGCATCAGCGCCCTGCACCTGGCGAGCCAGGTCCAGCGGGAAGCGGGCCGCAAGGTCGGCGTCAAGGACATCTTCGACTTCCCGACCGTACGCCTGCTCGTCGACCACGTACTGTCCGGACCGGAAGCCGCCCGGAGCGCGGACGGAGACGGCGCGGAAGCGCCCGAGCAGGGGCGGCTGAGCGGCGACTGCCCGCTGCTGCCCATCCAGGAGTGGTTCTTCGCGAAGCCGCTGACGGACCGCGCCTGGTGGAACCAGAACTTCGCCGTCACGACCCCGCCGCTCGACGTGGCGAAGCTCCGCCCGGCGCTGGCCCGGCTCCTCGACCACCACGACGCCTTCGCTCTGCGCTACACCGGAACGGGCACGGACGTCACCCAGACGTACGGCGGCCGCACGGAGCCGGTCCTGCACGAACTCGACGTCACCCACCTGAGCGAGGAGGAGATCAGCGCCCGGCTCGCCGAGTGGCAGAGCGGATTCGACCTCGCGGAAGGACCGACCCACTGTGTGGCCTACCTCCACGGCTTCGAGGACGGCACGGCACGGATCTGGTTCGCCCTGCACCACCTGATCGTCGACACCGTCAGCTGGCACATCCTCGCGCAGGACCTGGAGATCCTGTACCACGACGGTGAGTTGGAGGAGAAGACGAGCAGTTACCGCCAGTGGGCCCACGCGCTGCGCGGATACGTCCCCGCCGAGGACGAACGGCGGCTCTGGGCGGAGATCACCCGCGAGATGGCCGCCGCGCCCGCCGGCGAGCTGACCGCGCCCCCGCGTGACGCGGAGACCCGCCGTGAGGAGTTCGCGCTCGACCCCGCGGAGACCCGCACCCTGCTCACCGAGAGCCACTGGGCGTACGACACCACGATGAACGACCTGCTGCTCACGGCGACCGGTCTCGCGCTGCGCGCCGTCACGGGACGAGCGGCCAACCACGTCACCGTCGAGGGCCACGGCCGCGAACGCTTCGAGGGAGCGCCCGACGTCCGGGACACCGTCGGATGGTTCACCACGATGTACCCGCTGGCCGTCGAGGCGGACCCGCGGGACCTGGGCCGCTCCATCCTGAGCACGAAGGACGCCTTCCGGCGGGTACCGCACCACGGGATCGGTTACGGAGCCCTCTTCGGCCGGTACGGCGGCGAGCGCGCCCCCCTGCCCACGGTCAGCTTCAACTACCTGGGCCGGATCTCCGACGAGGAGCCGCGGACACCGGACCGGCGGGCCGGCTGGCAGCTCGACTCGTCGATGTCGGGCAGCCACATCTCCGCACACAACAGGGGAGCGGACCAGTTCGGCGTCGACGTGACGATGCGGTGCACCGGCGGCCGTCTGGTGACGGTGGTCGACAGCCGGCTGAGCGAGGCCACCACCCACCGGTTCGTAAGCGCGCTGAAGTCGGCGCTCCACGAGCTGACCGCCCACACCCAGGCCGTGGCACGCACCGGGACGGGCCGCGCGCGGACGGACCGGCCGGCCGCGCCCGGGGACGCCTTCGACCCGTACATCCTGGTCGGCGAGGAGAACGCGGAGCGCACCCTCTTCGTCTTCCCGCCCGGCGAGGGCGGGGCCGAGAGCTACCTCAGCAACATCGCCCAACGGCTCCCCGGCCACCGGCTCGTGCTGTTCAACAACGTCCATCTCCACACGCCCATGGCCTCGTTCGAGGAGCTGGCCCGCTACTACGAGGAGCACATCCGCACCCTGCGGCCGGCCGGCCCGTACAGCCTGCTCGGCTGGAGCTTCGGGGGAGTCCTCGCACTGGAGGTGGCACTGCGGCTGACGCGCGCCGGCGAGACCATCGACAACCTGCTCCTCATCGACCCGTACTTCAACGTGCGCCAGGCGTCCGCCGCCATCGGCCTCCCCGAGACCGAGGACATCCTCGATCCGATCAACTACCACTACGCGCCGAGCCGGGAGGACCTGGACCGGCTGGCCGCGCGCACCGGCAAGCTGCTGATGTTCAAGGCGGACGAGCTCAACGAGATCGCCCGCGACGACGAACAGCGCCGGCTGTTCGAGTACTACCAGCGGTCGCCGTACAACGGCCTCGACACGCTGCTCCCCGCCCGGTCGATCGAGGTCCATCCGCTGCGCGGGGAGACCCACCACTCGTGGGTACGCAACGACCGGCTGGTCGCCGACATGTGCGCACGCGTCTCGCAGTGCCTTCTCTAGAGTCCACCGAGTCCACGGAGGGTCCCATGCCAGTTCTCATGCCGTCGGCCGAAGTGCCGACCATCGACATCTCGCCGCTGTTCGGTGACGACGCGGACGCCAAGAAGCACGTCGCCCAGCAGATCAACAAGGCGTGCCGGGGGTCGGGTTTCTTCTACGCGTCCCACCACGGAGTGGACGTACAACTGCTCCAGGACGTGGTCAACGAGTTCCACCGGACCATGACCGACCAGGAGAAGCACGACCTGGCGATCAACGCGTACAACAAGGACAACCCGCACGTGCGCAACGGCTACTACAAGGCGGTCAAGGGCAAGAAGGCGGTCGAGTCCTTCTGCTACCTGAACCCGCTCTTCAACGAGGACCACCCGATGATCGCCTCGGGGACCCCGATGCACGAGGTGAACATCTGGCCCGACGAGGACCGCCACCCCCGCTTCCGCCCCTTCGGCGAGAAGTACTTCGCCCAGATGCTCGAACTCTCCACGGTGATCATGCGCGGGCTCGCCCTCGCGCTCGGGAAGCCGGAGAACTTCTTCGACGCCGCACTCGCGGAGGAGGACACCCTGTCCTCCGTATCGATGATCCGCTACCCCTACCTGGAGGACTACCCGCCGGTGAAGACCGGCCCGGACGGCATGAAGCTGAGCTTCGAGGACCATCTGGACGTCTCGATGATCACCGTGCTCTACCAGACCCAGGTGCAGAACCTCCAGGTCGAGACGGTCGACGGCTGGCGGGACCTGCCGACGTCGAAGGACAACTTCCTGGTGAACTGCGGTACGTACATGGGCCACCTCACCCACGACTACTTCCCGGCCCCGAACCACCGCGTGAAGTTCGTCAACGCGGAACGGCTCTCCCTGCCCTTCTTCCTCAACGCGGGCCACGACAGCCTGCTCGAACCCTTCTGGCCGGAGGGCGCGCAGGGCAAGGAGACGAACCAGGCCGTCTCGTACGGGGAGTACCTCCAGCAAGGGCTGCGGTCACTGATCGTCAAGAACGGCCAGACCTGAGGGTGAACCCTCCGGACCTCCCGCGACGGCCCGCCGGTGACCCGGCGGGCCGTCGCGCCGTCATGGCCGCACCGCCCTCCCGCCGTCCGCGACAGGGCCGGACCTGAGGGTGTTTGACCACATCGGTACCCCGGGCGAGGATGGTCCCGATCATGACTCCATCGTGTGCGCCCCGCGTGCGCGGGCCCGGAGGTTTGGACATGCAGCAATCCCGTGCCCTGCGCGCCGCTCTCGCCGCGCTGGCCCTGCTCTCGGTGACGGCCTGCGGGCAGGCGTCCGACCCGGCCGCTCCCCGGCCCGCGTCCAGCGCGACGAGCGAACCGACGCGCCCCAGCGAGGCCGCCAGACCCCTGCCCGCCGCCGAGGCCCGGGCACTGAAACGTCGCTTCGACGCACTTGAGCGCAGGTTCGAAGCCCGGCTCGGCGTCTACGCCGTCGACACCGGCACCGGACGCGAGGTGGCCCACAACGACGGCGAGCGGTTCGCCTACGCATCCACGTTCAAGGCCCTGGCCGCCGGCGCGGTCCTGCGCAAGTACTCCCTGAGCGGCATGGACCGGGTCGTCAGGTACTCCGGGAACGACCTGGTGCCCCGCTCCCAGGTCACCGAGAAGCACGTCGGCACCGGCATGACCCTCGGCGCGCTGTGCGACGCGGCCATACGGTACGGCGACAACACCGCGGCCAACCTCCTCTTCGACCAGCTGGGCGGCCCCGGGGGCTGGACGCGGCCCTGGAGGAGATCGGCGACGACGTCACCCGGATGGACCGCCGCGAGACCCAGCTCAACCAGTGGTCCCCGGGAGCCACCCAGGACACGAGCACCCCGCGCGCCCTCGCCGACGACCTGCGCGCCTTCGCCGTCGGCGACACCCTGGGCAAGCCGGAACGCGCCCAGCTCGCGAAATGGCTCCGCGGCAGCACGACGGGCGGCGCCCTCATCAAGGCCGGAATGCCGAAGACCTGGGTGGTCGGCAACCGCGCGGGAGCGGGCAGCACCTACGGCGTCCGCAACGACATCGCGGTGGTCTGGCGGCCGGACGCCGCACCGATCGTCGTGGCGATCATGTCGAACAGCAGGAAGCCGGACACGGGCTACGACGACAGACTGATCGCCCAGGCGGCCTCCCTGGTCGCGGACACCCTGTCCTGAACGGACGGGTCGGACAGCGGCCTCCGCCGTACGCCCGGGCGCCTGCCCTCGGTCCGCGAGGCGCACCCGGATACCCACGGGACGGTCCCGGCCACCGCACAGCCTGCGCCATCCTCCTCTGGTCGGAGGGGCTGGCGGGACTGGTCACCGCCAAGTAGGCCGTGTGTGCTTCGGTATGCACAAGAAAGGCCCTGACCAGCGTTTCCGCTGGTCAGGGCCTAAATGTCCGGTGCCCCCGGCAGGATTCGAACCTGCGCACCCGGCTCCGGAGGCCGATGCTCTATCCCCTGAGCTACGGGGGCGTGTCGCTGTGTTGTGCGGCGACGAGTGAAACCCTACCAGCTTCCGCGGGCTGTCCGTGAACAGGTATTCACGGCTCGCCGGATGCCGTACGTGTGGCTGACGCGCGTGTCCCCGCGGCTTCTGCCCCGCAGTCGGAAGTGGGCAAAACCCGGACGCGGCCCTTCCGGCGGACCTACTCTCGGAGAGTGTCTGGCGCGTCCGGCCGGGTGCTTGTTGTCGACGACAGCAAGGTCATCCGGCAGTTGATCAGGGTCAATCTCGAGCTGGAGGGCTTCGAGGTCGTGACCGCGGCCGATGGTGCCGAGTGTCTGGATCTGGTGCACAGGGTCTGTCCGGATGTGATCACGCTCGACGTGGTGATGCCCCGGCTCGACGGAGTGCAGACCGCGGCCCGGCTGCGGGCCGACGCGCGGACGAGCCATCTGCCTGTCGCGATCGTCAGTGCCTGCACGCCGTACGAGGTCGACGCGGGCGTGGCCGCGGGGGTGGACGCCTTTCTGGCCAAGCCGTTCGAGCCCAGCGCGCTGGTGCGGATGGTCCGGCGGCTGATGCACCCGCAGGACCCGCCGTCGGTCGACGGCAGACACGGTGCCGGGCGGGCGGGCAGCCCGGCGGGCTGACCGCATGGCGAAACCGGTTCGCGGAGTGCCCCCCTCCTCCCATACGCTTGTCCCGTGACCCCGGCAGAGCTCTCCCGAACCGTGCTGCACGCCGTGCGGCGCGCGGTCGACGAGGACGCCTTGCGCGCGCCCGTGCCCGCGCGCGTGCGGATGGAGAGGACCAGGCCCGGCGGCAGCGGCGACTACGCCTGCGCCGTCGCCCTCCAGCTGGCCGGTCCCGCCGCGCTGCCGCCCCGGGAGGTGGCGCGGATTCTGCGGGACCGGGTCGCCGGTACGCCCGGGATCGGGCGGGTCGAGATCACCGGGCCCGGCTTCCTGAGCTTCACGCTCGACGCCCGCGCCGACGCCGCCGCCCGCCTCGCCCTCGTCGGTGAGGTACGGGAGAAGGGGCTGCGGTACGGACACGTGACCGCCGAGGCGGGACGGGTCCACCGGCTGCACCACGGGTGCGAGGTCCGGGCGGCGGTGACCGCCGAGGCCGTGTCGCGCCTGCTGCGCACCCAGGGCGGCCAGGTGCTCGTCGGCTGCGCCGGCACCCCCGACCCCGGGTGGGAGCACCTGGGGGTCCGGCCCGGCCCGTACGACGGGGCCGCCGGGAGCGTCGAGCTCCGCCCCGTACCCGCCGGAAGGACGGCCGGCGAACTGGTCGCCGCGCTCGGACCGGACGCCGCCCGCTGGGGACTGCTCCGGCCCGCCGGTCATGACCGTGCCCCGCTCGGCGAGGACCTCCTCGTACAGCGGGAGCCCAATCCGTACTTCCTCGTCCGTTACGCGCACGCCCGCGCCCGCGCGCTCACCCGGGGCTCCGCCCGGCTCGGGTTCTCCGGCGCGTACGAGGAGGACGTCGAGGCGCCCGCGCTCCACGCCGCTCTCGCCGACCACCCCGCCGTTCTCGCGTCGGCCGCCCGCCACCACGCGCCCGACCGGATCGCCCGGCACCTCGAAGCGGTGGCGCACGCCTTCTTCGACTTCCACGACCTCCGCTCCCCGCTCCCCGTCGGCGACGAGAAACCCTCGGCCGCCCACCGTTCCCGGCTGGCCCTTGCCGAAGCCGCCGGGACGGTGCTGGCAGGCGGCCTGCATCTGCTCGGCATCAGCGCGCCCCGACACCTCTGAGACCCGAGAGAGCAGAACACCACGATGAGCCGATCCGCCCACCCCGCCGGACCCCGTCACGCCGATGTCCTCCACGAAGGGCACTACGCGGCGCCGCCCGCCGACCTGAACGCCCTGGACGAGAAGGTCTGGTCCCGTACCGTCACCCGCGACGCGGACGGCGCGCTCACCGTGGGCGGGATCGGGGTGGCCCGGCTGGCCGAGGAGTTCGGCACCCCGGCCTACTTCCTCGACGAGAGCGACTTCCGTGCCAGGTGCCGTGCCTGGTCCGACGCCTTCGGAGGCGACGCCGACGTGTTCTACGCGGGCAAGGCGTTCCTCTCACGCGCCGTCGTGCGCTGGCTCCAGGAGGAAGGGCTGAACCTCGACGTCTGCTCCGGCGGCGAACTGACCACCGCGCTCGACGCCGGCATGCCCGCCGAGCGCATCGCCTTCCACGGCAACAACAAGAGCCTGGCCGAGATCGAGCGGGCGGTCGGCCTCGGCGTCGGACGGATCGTGCTCGACTCCTTCCAGGAGATCGTCCGGGTCGCCGGGGCCGCCCAGCGCCTCGGCAGGCGCCAGCGCGTCCAGATCCGGGTGACCGTCGGCGTCGAGGCGCACACCCACGAGTTCATCGCCACCGCCCACGAGGACCAGAAGTTCGGCATCGCGCTGGCCGGGGGACAGGCCGCGGAGGCCGTCCGCAGGACCCTCACCCTCGACAGCCTCGAACTCATCGGCATCCACTCGCACATCGGCTCGCAGATCTTCGACATGGCGGGGTTCGAGGTCTCCGCGCGCCGTGTGGTGCAGCTCCTCGCCGAGGTCCGCGACGAGCACGGCGTGGAACTCCCCGAGATCGACCTCGGCGGCGGGCTCGGCATCGCCTACACCTCCGACGACGACCCCCGCGAGCCGCACGAGATCGCCAAGGCGCTCAGCGACATCGTCACCCGCGAGTGCGAGGCGTCCGGGCTCGCCACCCCGCGGATCTCCGTGGAGCCGGGCCGCGCCATCGTCGGGCCCACCGCCTTCACGCTGTACGAGGTCGGCACCATCAAGCCCCTCGAAGGGCTCCGTACCTACGTGAGCGTCGACGGCGGCATGTCGGACAACATCCGCACCGCGCTCTACGACGCCGAGTACAGCGTCGCGCTCGTCTCCCGCACATCCGACGCCGAGCCGATGCTCGTGCGTGTCGTCGGCAAGCACTGCGAGAGCGGCGACATCGTGGTCAAGGACGCGTTCCTCCCGGCCGACCTGGCCCCCGGCGACCTGATCGCCGTACCCGCCACCGGCGCGTACTGCCGCTCCATGGCGAGCAACTACAACCACTCCCTGCGCCCGCCGGTCGTCGCCGTGCGGGACGGAGAGGCGCGCGTGATCGTCCGGCGGGAGACAGAGGAAGATCTTCTGTCCCTCGATGTCGGCTGATGAAATAGTTATCTCAGGATCCGGACGGGTGGCAGAAACTCCCGTCCGGTGAGTGAGACTGGTCCACACATGAGCACGGATGAGAGACGAGGTCGGATGATGCGTACGCGTCCGCTGAAGGTGGCGCTGCTGGGCTGCGGAGTGGTCGGCTCAGAGGTGGCGCGCATCATGACGACGCACGCCGACGACCTCGCCGCGCGCATCGGCGCACCGGTGGAACTCGCCGGTGTCGCCGTCCGCCGGCCCTCCAAGGTGCGGGAGGGCATCGACCCCGCACTGATCACCACCGACGCGACCGCCCTGGTCAAACGGGGTGACATCGACGTGGTCATCGAGGTCATCGGAGGCATCGAGCCCGCCAGGACGCTGATCACGACCGCCTTCGAGCACGGCGCGAGCGTGGTGTCGGCCAACAAGGCGCTGCTCGCCGAGGACGGCGCCGCGCTCCACGCCGCCGCGGAGAGCCAGGGCAGGGATCTCTACTACGAGGCGGCCGTCGCGGGCGCCATCCCGCTCGTACGCCCGCTGCGCGAGTCCCTCGCGGGCGACAAGGTCAACCGCGTCCTGGGCATCGTCAACGGCACGACCAACTTCATCCTCGACAGGATGGACACGAGCGGGGCCGGTTACTCCGAGGCGCTCGACGAGGCCACCGCCCTCGGGTACGCCGAGGCCGACCCGACCGCCGACGTCGAGGGCTTCGACGCCGCGGCGAAGGCCGCGATCCTCGCCGGGATCGCCTTCCACACCCGGGTCAGGATCGGTGAGGTGCACCGCGAGGGCATCACCGAGGTGACCGCGGCGGACATCGCCTCCGCCCGCCGGATGGGCTGCACCGTCAAGCTCCTCGCCATCTGCGAGCGCGCCGCCGACGGCAACTCCGTCACCGCCCGCGTGCATCCCGCGATGATCCCGCTCAGCCATCCGCTGGCCTCCGTGCGCGAGGCGTACAACGCGGTGTTCATCGAGGCGGACGCGGCCGGCCAGCTGATGTTCTACGGGCCCGGCGCCGGTGGCCCGCCGACCGCGTCCGCGGTCCTCGGTGACCTCGTCGCGGTCTGCCGCAACAAGCTCAGCGAGACCACCGGCCCCGGTGAGTCCGCGTACACGCGCCTGCCGGTCAGCCCCATGGGCGAGGTCGTCACGCGCTACCACATCAGTCTCGACGTGGCCGACAAGCCTGGCGTACTCGCCCAGGTCGCGACGGTCTTCGCCGAACAGGGCGTATCCATCGATACGGTCCGCCAGCAGAGTCGGCCGGACAGTCAGGAAACCGGCGGCGAGGCTTCCCTCGTCGTCGTCACCCACCGCGCGCCCGACGCCGCCCTCTCGGCGACCGTCGAGGCGCTGCGCAAGCTGGACACCGTGCGCGGTGTCGCCAGCATCATGCGTGTTGAAGGGGAGTAAGGACCCATGACCACCAAGGGCACCCACCAGTGGCGCGGCATCATCGAGGAGTACCGGGACCGCCTTCCGGTCACGAGCACGACGCCGGTCGTCACGCTCCGTGAGGGCGGCACGCCGCTCGTACCCGCCCAGGTCCTCTCGGAGCGCACGGGCTGCGAGGTGCACCTCAAGGTGGAGGGCGCCAACCCCACCGGGTCGTTCAAGGACCGGGCATGACCATGGCGATCACCCGCGCCAAGGAGGAGGGTGCGAAGGCGGTCATCTGCGCCTCCACCGGCAACACCTCCGCCTCCGCCGCCGCCTACGCGGTGCGGGCCGGCATGGTCTGCGCAGTCCTTGTGCCGCGGGGCAAGATCGCGCTCGGCAAGATGGGTCAGGCGCTGGTGCACGGTGCCAAGATCCTCCAGGTCGACGGCAACTTCGACGACTGCCTCACCCTGGCCCGCTCGCTCTCGGACAACTACCCGGTGGCGCTGGTCAACTCGGTCAACCCGGTCCGTATCGAGGGGCAGAAGACCGCGGCGTTCGAGATCGTCGACGCGCTGGGCGACGCCCCGGACATCCACGTCCTGCCCGTGGGCAACGCGGGCAACATCACCGCGTACTGGAAGGGTTACACCGAGTACGCGGCGGACGGCACGGCCGCCCGCACCCCGCGCATGTGGGGCTTCCAGGCGTCCGGTTCCGCGCCCATCGTGCGCGGCGAGGTCGTCAAGGACCCCTCGACCATCGCCACGGCGATCCGGATCGGCAACCCGGCCTCCTGGCAGTACGCGCTGGCCGCGCGAGACGAGTCGGGCGGCTTCATCGACGAGGTGACGGACCGTCAGATTCTGTCCGCCTACCGCTTGCTGGCCTCCCAGGAAGGCGTGTTCGTCGAGCCGGCGTCGGCCGCGTCGGTCGCCGGTCTGCTCAAGGCCGCCGGAGAGGGCAAGGTCGACCCCGGCCAGACGATCGTCTGCACGGTCACGGGCAACGGCCTCAAGGATCCCGACTGGGCCGTCGCGGGCGCCCCGCAGCCGGTCACGGTCCCGGTCGACGCGGTCGCCGCCGCGGAGAAGCTGGGTCTCGTCTAGGAGCCCGGGACCTGCCGTCCGCAGCCGCCCGGAGCCCGCGAGGGCAAACGGGGGCGCAGCGGCAGGAACCGGCTCAACCGTCCCTTCCGGGGCGGGAAGCGCATAGGAGACGTGCGACACGCATCGTGCGCCTCCTGTGCGCCCTATGTCGCGGCAGAACCTTCCTTCGATAAGCTGTACCCACACGCTCCGTCGTCATCGACGCGACGCGGTTGCCGTCGTGGCCGTCGGGTCCGCCACCGGACACCCGCCTCACCCGCGCCACGACCCCCACAGACGCCCGCCCCGTACGCCGATCAACCACGCACCACGATCCCCGCCGCCCTACAAGGAGAGTCGTCCAGCCGATGGCCGGTCCCGCGTTCCGAGCTGCCGCCGTCCGCGTGCGCACCCCCGCGACCAGCGCCAATCTGGGTCCGGGTTTCGACGCCCTCGGCCTGTCACTGGGGCTGTACGACGACGTCGTGGTCCGGGTCGCCGACTCGGGGCTGCACATCGACATCGCGGGCGAGGGCGCCGACACGCTGCCCCGCGACGAGCGCCACCTCCTCGTCCGGTCTCTGCGCACCGCCTTCGACCTGCTCGGCGGGCAGCCCCGCGGCCTGGAGATCGTCTGCGCCAACCGCATCCCGCACGGCCGGGGCCTCGGCTCGTCCTCCGCGGCCATCTGCGCAGGCATCGTCGCCGCCCGCGCCGTGACGACGGGCGGCGACGCCCGCCTCGACGACGCCGCCCTGCTGGAGCTGGCGACCGAGATCGAGGGCCACCCGGACAACGTCGCCGCCTGTCTGCTCGGCGGCTTCACCCTCGCGTGGATGGACGGCGGAGCCGCCAGGGCCATCAGGATGGACCCTGCGGATTCCGTCGTTCCGGTGGTTTTCGTACCCGGGAGGCCCGTCCTCACCGAGACCGCCCGCGGTCTGCTGCCGCGCACCGTCCCGCATGTGGACGCCGCGGCGAACGCCGGTCGTGCCGGCCTCCTCGTCGAGGCCCTGACCAGGCGTCCTGAGCTCCTGCTCGCCGCCACCGAGGACCGGATCCACCAGGAGTACCGGGCCCCCGCGATGCCGGAGAGCGTGGAACTGGTCAACCGGCTGCGGGGTGACGGCGTCCCCGCCGTCATCTCCGGCGCGGGCCCCACGGTCCTCGCGCTGACGGACGAGGGCTCGGCCGACAAGGTCGCCCGGCTGGCGGGCGAGGGATGGGCCGCGAACCGGCTCGCACTCGACGCCGGGGGCGCGAGCGTGCTGCCGCTCGCCCCGTAGTCACATGTGATTACCGGTGAGTGAGAGGGGGAATGTTTGTTGGAGCCGGTAGTGTTAACCTCAAGTCTGCAATCGACGTCTTTGTGGCGCGTTGCTTCGTGTCCCCGTCCGGGACCACCATTCTTCCGGGAGCCTCCCCAACTGCCTGAGCAGCCTGCCTGAGCAGTTTCGAGCACGCTCCGGAACCGGCACGACACCCCCTCGCTACGTCCAGGAGTGGGCCGAGCAGGGGGATCTCGCGCCGGACCCCGCACATCTCATCTCTCCGCCGTACCCGGCGGACCACCGCCCCGGCACGGTCCGCGATCGAGAAGATCACAGACCGCAGTCGGACAGCACAACCGGTCGCCGAGCCAGAAGGCCGACGTCCGCTCCAGGGAAGGACCCTTCGTGAGCGACACCACCGATCTGATGGGCGTGACTGCCGACAAGAGCGTCGACAGCGCCGCGCCCGCCGAAGGTGCTGCCACTGGCACCACCGCACGGCGCCGCCGCTCCGGCACCGGCCTCGACGGCATGGTCCTGGCCGAGCTGCAGCAGGTCGCGTCCGGCCTCGGCATCAGGGGCACCGCGCGGATGCGTAAGAGCCAGCTGATCGAGGTCATCAAGGAGGCGCAGGCCGGGGGCTCCTCCGCACCCAAGACTGCCTCCAAGGCCGCCGTAGCCGCCACCGCCGGTACGGACGCCGAGACCAAGCCGAAGCGGCGCGCCACCTCCAAGGCGCGCACCGGGGACGAGGCCGCCGCCTCGCCCGAGAGCCAGACCGCGGCCCAGCAGCAGATCGACATCCCCGGTCAGCCGGCCAATGACGACCAGCCCACGGGCGAGCGTCGTCGGCGTCGTGCGACCGCGCAGGCGGGCAGCCCCGACACCAAGACCGAGGTCAAGGCGGAGGCGCAGGCCGAGCCGAAGACCGAGTCGCGTGGCGAGGACCGCGGCGAGGCGAAGGGCGAGGCCAGGGCCGAGTCCGGCGCCGAGAACGCCGAGGGCCGCCGCGGCGACCGTCAGGACCGCGGCCAGCGCGGTGAGCGTGGCGACCGCGGTGAGCGTCGCGAGCGCCAGCGCGACCGCCGCGGCAAGGGCGACGACCAGGGCCAGCAGGGCGGCGGCGGCCAGCGTCCGCAGCGCCAGGCCCAGGGTCAGGGCCAGTCGCAGGGGCAGTCCCAGAGCCAGGGCCAGGCCCAGGGCGGCCAGGGCCAGCAGGGTGGCGGCCCCCAGGACGACGGTTTCGACGACGAGGGCGGACGCAGAGGACGCCGCGGACGGTATCGCGACCGCCGTGGCCGCCGCGGCCGTGAGGACACCTTCGCGCCCGACGTGCAGGTGGCCGACGACGACGTCCTGATCCCCGTCGCGGGCATCCTGGACATCCTCGACAACTACGCGTTCATCCGGACCTCCGGCTACCTGCCCGGTCCGAACGACGTGTACGTCTCGCTCGCCCAGGTCCGCAAGAGCGGCCTGCGCAAGGGCGACCACGTGACGGGCGCGGTGCGTCAGCCCAAGGACGGCGAGCGCCGCGAGAAGTTCAACGCGCTGGTCCGCCTCGATTCGGTCAACGGCATGGAGAGCGGCCGCGGCCGCCCGGAGTTCCAGAAGCTGACCCCGCTCTACCCGCAGGACCGGCTCCGCCTGGAGACCGACTCCAACATCCTGACGACGCGGATCATCGACATGGTCGCGCCCATCGGGAAGGGCCAGCGCGGCCTGATCGTGGCCCCGCCGAAGACCGGTAAGACCATGATCCTCCAGGCCATCGCCAACGCGATCACGGTCAACAGCCCCGAGTGCCACCTGATGGTCGTCCTGGTCGACGAGCGTCCGGAAGAGGTCACCGACATGCAGCGGTCGGTGAAGGGCGAGGTCATCTCCTCGACCTTCGACCGCCCCGCGGAGGACCACACCACGGTCGCCGAGCTGGCCATCGAGCGCGCGAAGCGTCTCGTCGAGCTGGGTCACGACGTGGTCGTCCTGCTCGACTCGATCACCCGTCTGGGCCGTGCGTACAACCTCGCGGCGCCGGCGTCCGGCCGCATCCTGTCCGGTGGTGTCGACTCGACCGCGCTGTACCCGCCGAAGCGCTTCTTCGGTGCCGCGCGCAACATCGAGGACGGCGGTTCGCTGACCATCCTGGCCACCGCGCTCGTCGAGACCGGCTCGCGCATGGACGAGGTGATCTTCGAGGAGTTCAAGGGCACCGGCAACATGGAGCTCAAGCTCGACCGGAAGCTCTCGGACAAGCGCATCTTCCCGGCGGTGGACGTCGACGCGTCCAGCACCCGTAAGGAAGAAATCCTCCTGGGCACCGACGAGTTGGCGGTCGTCTGGAAGCTGCGCCGGGTGCTGCACGCACTCGACCAGCAGCAGGCGATCGAGCTGCTGCTCGACCGTATGAAGAAGACCCAGTCCAACGCCGAGTTCCTTCTGCAGATCCAGAAGACGACTCCCGGCAGCGGCAACGGGAACGACTGACCGGAAAGCCGAACCGGGACAGTCCACCTGGTCCTGAGATCCGCCCCGTCACCTCGGTGACGGGGCGGATTCATTTCGCGTTCCCCCACCGTCCTCCCCTAGTTGATATTGGCGTACGATCTGCGTCAGTTGAGGTGGGGGGCCATCCCGGCAGCACCGCAGAGGGCGTGAGCCCTGCTTCGTGCTGCCCTGCTGCGTGCAGTCGTTCTGCCGAGCCCCCGCCGTTCCACGATCCGGCGGGCTTTCGTGTGCCGCCGGTTCCGATACGAAGGATTGCCGCGTGCACATACGCACCAGAGGCGGCCGGCACTCGCGCCGGTTCAAGCTCGCCGTTCCGGCTGTGGCTGTCACCGTCCTCGCCCTTGTGGGCACGGGGCTCACGATGTCCAGCTCCCAGGCCGAGGAGCCGGCTCCGGCCCTCCCGACGGCGACCGCAGCCGAGCGGCCGACCGCGCCCGCGGACGCCGAACTGCGCGAGCGCGTGGCCGCCGCGGCGCAGGCGGACCGCAAGACCCTCGCACCCTCCAAGCTCAACGCCACGGACGACCCGGGCCCGGCCCCGATGGTCATCGGCGGCACGGAGACCTCGATCTCCAACGCCCCGTGGATGACGCAGCTCTGGTACCACGACGGCAACGAGGGCTTCTTCTGCGGTGGCGTGGTGATCGCGCCCACCAAGATCGCCACGGCCGCGCACTGCGTCAAGGGCTTCGACTGGGCCGCGTACGGCACCGTCGTCACCGGAGCCGGCTCCACGGAGACGACCGGCAGCGGGGACGTGAACTGGGCCTACCGTCAGTGGACCCACCCGCTGTACAAGGACAACGACGGCGCGGCCGACAACGACATCGCGGTGCTCACGCTCGACAGGCCGACCGCCGTCAAGCCGCTGCCCGTGATGTCCAAGACGGACACGGCTCTGTACGCGGCCGGAACCCAGGCCAGGGTCTACGGCTGGGGCCGCACGAGCTCGACCGAGAGCGGGATCTCCACGACCCTGCGTTCGGCGACCCTGCCGATCGTCTCGGACGCGGCGTGCGCCGACTCCTACGACAGCTGGTTCAAGGCCGGTCACATGGTCTGCGCGGGCAAGACCGGCGCGACCGACGCCGAGACGACCGGTGCCTGCAACGGTGACTCCGGCGGCCCGCTGGTGGTCGGCGGCAAGCTGGTCGGCATCGTGTCCTGGGGCATCACGGACTGTGTCGGAGAGGGCGCGTACAGCGTCTTCGCCAAGGTGAGCACCTACGTCCCGGCGATCAACGCGCGGGCGTACGACACCAACCTGAACTGGGACCACCGCGCGGACCTGCTGGCCCGCAAGGCGTCGACCAACACGCTGTACCGGTTCACCTCGACCGGCAGCGGCATGACGAAGGGCGACTTCGGCAACGGGAGCGGCATCAACGTCCTGCTCCAGACGGACCTCAACCGGGACGACTACCAGGACCTGCTCATACGCGCGGGCGACGGCAGCCTCTACTGGGACTGGTTCGACCCGACGGCGCAGGAGTGGCAGTCCAAGCGGATCGCCACCGGCTGGGGCTCCCGCAAGCAGATCCTGGCGCCCGGCGACCTGACCGGTGACGGCCACCCCGACGTCCTGTCGACGGACTCCGCCGGCTCCTTCTGGCTCTACCCCGGCAAGGGCAACGGCTCGTTCGCCACCCGCAGCAAGATCGGCGGCGGCGGTCTCAGCTACTCCATGGTCCGGGGCAGCGGCGACTTCACCAACGACGGCAAGGCCGACATCCTCGCCCTCGGCAGCGGCGGCAAGCTCTACCTCTTCAAGGGGACGGGCAAGGCGAGCGCCCCGTTCGCCGCCAAGGTCCTCGTCCGGACCTGGGACGTCGCCAACGCCCTCGTCACCACGGGCGACTTCAGCGGCGACGGCATCGCGGACATCATCGTCCGGGTGAAATCCGGCGAGCTGTACCTCTACCCGGGCACGGGCCGGGCGGACAGCGGCATCTTCGGCGCCCGGAAGCTTCTGGGCTCCGGAGCGTCGAGCTACAACCTGTTCGGCTGATCACAGGCCGGCAGCAGTTCTGAGCGAGGAGCCCCCCGCGTCCCCTCACGCGGGGGGTTCCTCGCGTGAGGGTGCGCTCCCGTTCCGCAGGGCCGGGAATACCTGGGGCCCGCCCCCGGTTTTGGGAGATACGCCCAGTCCTGGCAGACTGGTACGTCGGCCCCGGTTCACGGACGCGCAATCCGCGCGGACGACCCGGAGCCCTCCCGAAACTAGGAGACACCTTGAAGCGCGACATTCACCCCGAGTACGTCGAGACCCAGGTCAGCTGTACCTGCGGTGCGTCGTTCACCACCCGGAGCACCCTCGGCAACGGCGCCATCCGCGCCGACGTCTGCTCCGAGTGCCACCCGTTCTACACGGGCAAGCAGAAGATCCTCGACACCGGTGGCCGCGTGGCCCGCTTCGAGGCCCGCTTCGGCAAGGCCGCAGGCTCCGCCAGCAAGTAGCGAGCCACAGCGCCGGTACCCGACGCCCTCGTTCACGGGGGCGCCGGGGCCGGCGTTTTTTCCGGCCGGACGTCCGGGGACCGCTCTCGGAGCCCCGGACGGCACGCCCTGTGCAGGCCCGTCCACGTAACCAACCAGGAGCCCCCGATGTTCGAGGCGGTCGAGGAACTGATCGGTGAACACGCCGATCTTGAGAAGAAGCTCGCCGACCCGTCGGTCCACGCGGACCAGGCCAACGCGCGCAAGCTCAACAAGCGCTACGCGGAGCTGACCCCGATCGTCTCCACGTACCTGTCCTGGAAGCGCACCGGTGACGACATCGAGACCGCTCGTGAGTTCGCCGCCGACGACCCGGACTTCGTCGCGGAGGTGAAGGACCTGGAGAAGCAGCGCGAAGCACTCACCGAGAAGCTCCGCCTCCTCCTGGTCCCGCGCGACCCCAGCGACGACAAGGACGTGCTCCTGGAGATCAAGGCGGGCGCGGGCGGCGACGAGTCCGCCCTGTTCGCCGGCGACCTGCTGCGCATGTACCTGCGCTACGCCGAGCGCGTCGGCTGGAAGACCGAGATCATCGACTCCACCGAGTCCGAGCTCGGGGGCTACAAGGACGTCCAGGTCGCCGTCAAGACCAAGGGCGGCAACGGCGCGACCGAGCCCGGCCAGGGCGTCTGGGCCCGGATGAAGTACGAGGGCGGCGTGCACCGCGTGCAGCGCGTGCCCTCCACCGAGTCCCAGGGCCGCATCCACACCTCGGCCGCGGGCGTGCTCGTCACCCCCGAGGCCGAGGAGGTCGACGTCGAGATCCACGCCAACGACCTGCGTATCGACGTCTACCGCTCCTCGGGTCCCGGCGGCCAGTCCGTCAACACCACCGACTCAGCGGTCCGCATCACGCACCTGCCGACCGGTGTCGTCGCCTCCTGCCAGAACGAGAAGAGCCAGCTCCAGAACAAGGAGCAGGCCATGCGCATCCTGCGCTCCCGCCTCCTCGCCGCGGCGCAGGAGGCGGCCGAGCAGGAAGCCTCCGACGTCCGCCGGAGCCAGGTGCGAACCGTCGACCGGTCCGAGAAGATCCGCACGTACAACTTCCCGGAAAACCGGATCTCGGACCACCGCGTCGGCTTCAAGGCGTACAACTTGGACCAGGTGCTCGACGGTGAGCTCGACGCCGTGATCCAGGCATGCGTCGACGCCGATTCGGCCGCCAAGCTCGCCAACGCGTAACCCGCCCGCCCCGCCCGTGACCCCGTACGGAGATCCGCGATGAACCTGCTGCTCGCCGAGGTGGCCCAGGCCACCCAGCGGCTGGCCGACGCCGGTGTCCCCTCACCGCGATTCGACGCCGAGGAACTCGCCGCCTCCGTGCACGGGGTCAAGCGGGGCGAACTGCACAGCGTGCCGGACCGGGACTTCGACGCCCGGTACTGGGAGACCATCGCCCGCCGTGAGGCCCGCGAACCCCTCCAGCACATCACCGGCCGCGCCTTCTTCCGCTATCTGGAGCTCCAGGTGGGGCCGGGCGTCTTCGTCCCCCGCCCGGAGACCGAGTCCGTCGTCGGCTGGGCCATAGACGCGGTCCGCGCGATGGACGTCGTCGAACCGCTCATCGTCGATCTCTGCACGGGATCGGGCGCCATCGCCCTCGCGATGGCGCAGGAGGTGCCGCGCTCGCGCGTGCACGGCGTGGAGCTGTCCGAGGACGCCCTCACATGGACCAGGAAGAACGCCGAGGGGTCCAGGGTCACCATCCACCGGGGAGACGCCGCGACGGCCCTTCCCGAGCTCGACGGCCAGGTCGACCTGGTCATCTCCAACCCCCCGTACATCCCGCTCACCGAGTGGGAGTACGTGGCGCCCGAGGCCCGTGACCACGATCCGGAGATGGCCCTCTTCTCCGGCGAGGACGGCCTCGACCTCATCCGGTCCATCGAACGCACCGCGCACCGGCTCCTGCGGCCCGGCGGCCTCGTCGTCGTCGAGCACGCCGACACCCAGGGCGGCCAGGTGCCGTGGATCTTCACCGAGGAACGGGGCTGGGCCGACGCGGCCGACCACCCCGACCTGAACAACCGGCCCCGGTTCGCGACGGCCCGCAAGGCCATGCCGTGACCGGCGGTCCGGACCCGCACCACCCGAACCCGCCCCACCCGTACATGCTTGAGGAGGCCGGCTGATGGCACGGCGATACGACTGCAACGACGCGACCGACCGTACGACCGGCCTGCGTGAGGCCGCGTCCGCCGTCCGCCGCGGCGAACTGGTCGTGCTGCCCACCGACACCGTGTACGGGATCGGTGCCGACGCCTTCAGTACCGAAGGCGTCAAGGATCTGCTCGACGCCAAGGGGCGCGGGCGCAACATGCCGACGCCCGTGCTGATCGGCTCCCCGAACACCCTGCACGGCCTGGTCACGGACTTCTCCGAGCAGGCGTGGGAGCTCGTCGACGCGTTCTGGCCCGGGGCGCTCACCCTGGTCGCCAAGCACCAGCCCTCGCTCCAGTGGGACCTCGGCGACACCCGGGGCACCGTCGCCATCCGGATGCCCCTGCACCCGGTGGCCATCGAGCTGCTCACCGAGGTCGGCCCGATGGCCGTCTCCAGCGCCAACCTCACCGGACACCCCTCGCCCGAGGACTGCGACGCCGCCCAGGAGATGCTGGGCGACTCCGTCTCCGTCTACCTCGACGGCGGTCCGACGCCCGGCATCGTGCCGTCCTCCATCGTCGACGTCACGGGCAGGATTCCTGTCCTGCTGCGCGCCGGCGCGCTCTCCGTGGAGGAGCTCCGCAAGGTGGTACCCGACCTCGAGGTGGCCAATTGACCGCCCCTGAGGGGCGTGGCATAGCGGGGCGGACCGACGCTTTCCGCATTCTCCACGTCAGCACAGGCAACGTCTGCCGCTCGCCGATCACCGAGCGGCTGACCCGCCATGCCCTGGTGGACCGCCTCGGCGATCCGCTCAGCGGCGGCCTGATCGTGGAGAGCGCGGGCACCTGGGGCACGAAGGAGCCCCCATGGAGGCCAACGCCGAGATCGTCCTCGCCGACTTCGGCGCCGACGCCACCGGCTTCGTGGGCCGCGAACTGCTCGACGAGCACGTGATCCGCGCCGACCTGGTCCTGACCGCCACCCGCGACCACCGGGCCCAGGTGATCTCCATGGGTCATTCGGCGGGGCTGCGGACGTTCACCCTCAAGGAGTTCACCCGGCTGGTGCGGGCCATAGACCCCGCCACCCTCCCGGACCCGCGCGACGAGGGCGTCGTCGAGCGCGCCCGCGCCCTGGTGCGCGCCGCGGCGGCCCTGCGCGGCTGGCTGCTGGCCCCCACCGCCGAGGCGGACGAGGTGTACGACCCCTACGGCGCCCCGATCACGTTCTTCCGCTCCGTCGGCGACGAGATCAACCAGGCCCTGGACCCCGTCGTCACCGCGCTGACAGGCGTGCAGACCACGCACTGACGGTGTGCGCCGACCGGCGTACCGGGGCGTCCGGCAGCGGGCAGCGGCGCACGCGCGGGCCTACATTGGTCTGAGAGCCCACCCCTCCCCAGGCCCGGAGCCGTCAGATGCCGGTCACCACTCCAGCCGCACCCGCCCCCGTGTCCCGCTCGCGCCCAGCCCTCCCGCAGGACTTCGGCGCCCTGCTCCGGCAGGACCCGGAGATCGCCGACGTGCTGCTGGGGGAGGCGAACCGGCAGGCGGGCACCCTCCAGCTGATCGCCGCCGAGAACTTCACCTCGCCCGCGGTCCTCGCCGCGCTCGGCTCCCCGCTCGCCAACAAGTACGCCGAGGGCTACCCCGGCGCCCGCCACCACGGCGGCTGCGAGCAGGCGGACGCCGCCGAACGCATCGCGATCCAGCGGGCCACCGCGCTCTTCGGCGCCGAGCACGCCAACGTCCAGCCGCACTCCGGCTCCTCGGCCGTCCTCGCTGCCTACGCCGCCCTGCTGCGCCCGGGTGACACGGTGCTGGCCATGGGGCTCCCGTACGGCGGGCACCTCACCCACGGCTCGCCCGCCAACTTCTCCGGCCGCTGGTTCGAGTTCGTGGGCTACGGCGTGGACCCCGACAGCGGGCTCATCGACTACGCCCAGCTCCGCGCGCTGGCCCGGGCCAGGCGGCCCAAGGCGATCGTCTGCGGTTCCATCGCGTACCCCAGGCACCCCGACTACGAACTGTTCCGGGAGATCGCCGACGAGGTCGGCGCCTACCTGATCGTCGACGCCGCCCATCCGATGGGACTGATCGCCGGGGGAGCGGCGCCCAGCCCCGTACCGTACGCGGACGTCGTCTGCGCGACCACGCACAAGGTGCTGCGAGGACCGCGCGGCGGCATGATCCTGTGCGGACCGGAGCTGGCGGAGCGGATCGACCGGGCGGTGTTCCCGTTCACCCAGGGCGGCGCCCAGATGCACACGGTCGCGGCCAAGGCCGTCGCCTTCGGCGAGGCGGCGACCCCCGCGTTCGCGCTCTACGCCCACCAGGTGGTCGCCCACGCGCGGGCACTCGCCCGCGGCCTTGAGGCAGAGGGCTTCGACGTCACCACCGACGGCACCGACACCCATCTGATCGTCGCGGACCCCGCTCCGCTGGGGGTCGACGGCCGTACCGCCCGCGAGCGGCTGGCGGCGGCGGGCATGGTCCTGGACACCTGCGCCCTGCCCTACGGCGACGCCCGGGGCATCAGGCTGGGCACGGCCGCCGTCACCACCCAGGGCATGGGTGAAGCCGACATGGCGCGGATCGCGGTGCTCTTCGGCGCGGCGGTCCGGGAGGCCGGGGACGCCGGCCGCCTGCTGGCGGACGTGCGGGAACTCACGGAGAGGAATCCGCCCTATCAGGGGTAGGCGAAGCGGATGCAACCGTCTCCCGTACCGTGGAGTCCTTGTCCTTGAGGCTAGGGTGTGGGGCTGAGATGGCCGGCGACTTCTGTGGGGCAGACCTTGCGTGACTACCTGCTGACGCTCTGTGTCACGGCTGCGGTTACCTATCTGCTGACCGGGCCCGTGCGTAAGTTCGCCATCGCGATCGGGGCCATGCCCGCGATCCGTGCGCGTGACGTACACCGGGAACCGACACCCCGGCTCGGTGGCATCGCCATGTTCGGCGGACTGTGCGCGGGGCTGATCGTCGCCGCCCACCTGAACAACCTCACGGATGTCTTCGAACTGTCCAACGAGCCACGGGCGTTGCTCTCCGGCGCGGCACTGATCTGGCTGATCGGCGTGCTGGACGACAAGTTCGAACTCGACGCGCTGATCAAGCTCGGCGGGCAGATGATCGCCGCCGCCGTCATGGTCATCCAGGGCCTGACCGTCCTGTGGCTGCCGATCCCCGGCGTGGGCACGGTCGCCCTCACCCAGTGGCAGGGCACCCTGCTCACGGTCGCGCTGGTCGTCATCACCATCAACGCGGTCAACTTCGTGGACGGCCTGGACGGCCTGGCGGCGGGCATGGTGTGCATCGCGTCCGCCGCGTTCTTCCTCTACACCTACCGGCTCTGGTACGGGTACGGGATCGAGGCGGCCGCCCCCGCGACGCTCTTCGCGGCGATCCTGATGGGCATGTGCCTCGGCTTCCTGCCGCACAACATGCACCCCGCCCGGATCTTCATGGGCGACTCGGGATCGATGCTGATCGGCCTGGTCCTCGCCGCGGGCGCGATCTCCGTCACCGGACAGGTCGACCCGGACACGATGAAGCTGTTCGAGGGCAGCGAGCGGCAGGCCACCCACGCGATGCTGCCGGTCTTCATCCCGCTGCTCCTGCCGCTGACGATCATCGCGATCCCGGCCGCCGACCTGGTGCTGGCCATCGTGCGGCGGACCTGGAACGGGCAGTCGCCGTTCGCGGCCGACCGCGGCCACCTGCACCACCGGCTGCTGGAGATCGGGCACTCGCACAGCCGGGCCGTCATGATCATGTACTTCTGGTCCGCGCTGATCGCCTTCGGCGCGGTCGGGTACTCGGTCCACTCGGCGTCCATGTGGATCGTGCTCACGATCATGGGGGCGAGCGCGGTGGGCCTGGTCCTGCTGCTGATGCCCCGCTTCACGCCCCGCACCCCGGACTGGGCCGACTCCTTCGTACCGCCGCGCTACCGGCGCCGCAGGCACGCCGCCCCGCCGCAGGAGCCGGCCGCCTCCGGTCAACAGGGGCAGGAGGACCAGGAGACGGCTCCGGAGCCCGGGGAGAGGACCGCTGTGGCGGTCGGGGTCTCCGGTGTCAACGGGGCGACAGCGCTCGGCTCCCGAGGACGTACGCACGACCGGCGCAGGGCTGATTCATCGCGTTGACGTCTCGGGCACCGATACGCATTAGCACACAATGCAGCACTTTGTCCCGCGCAAACGCGCAGGGTCACTCTCAGGTGTGACAGTGGGCACACTTTTCAGGTAAAGACCTCATCAAATAGTTTGTGATACCGTTCACGAGACCCGGTGACAGAGCCGAGGGGCCTTGGTAAGAGGGTCCGTCGGCGGAGCTTCGACTCGCGCCGGGCATACGCTCGTCCATGACGACACCTACTGCCCACCCCCTGTACAGCGGAGTTGCCGCCATGCCGTCCAACGACGTCCGGACTCTCCTCCAGGCCGCCGTGCCCACCGCTGCCGCCGGCGCTGTCGCCGTCGCGGTCAGCGCTGTGGTCGCCGGTGGCAAGGGAGCCGTGGGAGCGGTCGTGGCGACGCTGGTGGTGATCCTCTTCATGGGGATCGGGCTGATCGTCCTGCAACGGACCGCCAGGTCCCTCCCGCACCTGTTCCAGGCGATGGGGCTGATGCTGTACACGGCGCAGCTCCTGCTGCTGTTCATCTTCGTCGCCGCGTTCAAGAACACCGAGGTGTTCAACCCGAAGGCGTTCGCGATCACGCTGGTCGCGACGACTCTCGTATGGATCGGCGCACAGGCGCGTGCGCACATGAAGGCCAAGATCCTTTACGTCGAACCCGACTCCGTCCAGGGCGAGAAGCCCAGGAACACGGGGTCGTCGGCGTGAAGGGTAGGGGCGGAATAAGTACAGGTTCGAGACCCTGCTATCGTCCGGTTCCAACTGCGGCACTGCGGGCGCGGGCATGTGAGCTGACGCCTGCTCGATCGCGAGGCTCATTGCCTGACTGCCGCTCACACATCCGTAACACCAGTCCAGTGCCGAACCGCGGCTGCGCGCCGCGCCGACACAACGAGGTTGCCGTACCTATGCGCCACGCTGAAGGAGCCCGCGGTGAGTGCTGACCCGACACAGGTGCTCGCCTTCGAGACCGATTGCCACATCTTCGACGGTTGTGGTTTCCCGGCACCCGGCTTGCACTCGTTCCTGTTCGAGCCGCTGTGGGGTGACCCGCACAGCAACTTGTACTTCAACAAGCCGATGCTGCTGGCGCTCCTCGGCTCGCTCATCATCGTCGGCTTCTTCTGGGCGGCCTTCCGCAAGCCCAAGATGGTCCCCGGCAAGCTGCAGTCGATCGCGGAGATGGGGTACGACTTCATCCGTCGCGGCATCGTCTACGAGACGATCGGCAAGCGCGAGGGCGAGCGGTACGTCCCCTTCGTCGTCTCGCTCTTCTTCTTCGTCTGGATGATGAACCTCTGGTCGATCATCCCGGTCGCCCAGTTCCCGGTGACGTCGATCATCGCGTACCCCGCCGTCCTGGCCGGGCTCGTCTACATCACGTGGGTGAGCCTGACGTTCAAGCGGCACGGGTTCGTCGGCGCGTTCAAGAACTTCACGGGCTTCGACAAGTCGCTCGGCCCGGTCGCCTACCTGGCCGCCTTCATCGAGCTGTTCTCGAACCTGCTGGTCCGCCCGTTCACCCACGCGGTGCGACTCTTCGCGAACATGTTCGCCGGTCACACCCTGCTGCTGCTCTTCACGATCGCCAGCTGGTACCTGCTCAACGGCATCGGGATCGCCTACGCCGGCGTCTCGTTCGTGATGGTCATCGTGATGACCGCCTTCGAGCTCTTCATCCAGGCTGTTCAGGCGTACGTCTTCGTCCTCCTGACCTGCACCTTCATCCAGGGCGCGCTCGCCAAGCACCACTGAGCCCCCTCGCTGAACCCCCGATTCGTCCGGTGGCCAACCCCCACCGGTCCGTAAAGAGAAGGAAGAACTGGCATGTCCCAGACCCTTGCTGCCGTTACTGGTGACCTCGGCTCCGTCGGTTACGGCCTTGCTGCCATCGGCCCCGGCGTCGGCGTCGGCATCATCTTCGGTAACGGCACCCAGGCTCTCGCCCGTCAGCCTGAGGCTGCCGGCCTGATCCGCGCCAACCAGATCCTCGGCTTCGCCTTCTGTGAGGCGCTCGCCCTCATCGGTCTGGTCATGCCGTTCGTCTACTAGACGAACCGCGACTAGTCCATACCGACGAAAGGCACTGATGTGAGCCAGCTGCTTACGGTCGCGGCTGAGGAGATGGAAAATCCCCTCATCCCGCCGATTCCAGAGCTCGTCATCGGCCTCATCGCCTTCGTCATCGTCTTCGGCTTCCTCGCCAAGAAGCTCCTCCCGAACATCAACAAGGTTCTGGAAGAGCGTCGCGAGGCCATCGAAGGCGGTATCGAGAAGGCCGATGCGGCCCAGACCGAGGCCCAGAGCGTTCTTGAGCAGTACAAGGCTCAGCTCGCCGAGGCCCGCCACGAAGCCGCTCGCATGCGCCAGGAGGCGCAGGAGCAGGGTGCCGTCATCATCCAGGAGATGAGGGCGGAAGGTCAGCGGCAGCGCGAAGAGATCGTCGCCGCCGGCCACGCCCAGATCGAGGCCGACCGCAAGGCCGCGTCCTCCGCGCTGCGTCAGGACGTGGGCACGCTCGCCACCGCCCTGGCCGGCAAGCTCGTCGGCGAGTCCCTCGAGGACCACGCCCGGCAGAGCGGCACCGTCGACCGTTTCCTCGATGAACTCGAGGCGAAGGCCGAGGCCGTCCGATGAACGGAGCGAGCCGCGAGGCACTGGCTGCCGCACGTGAGCGTCTCGACGCGCTGACCGACAACACGTCGGTCGACGCGGCGAAGCTCGCCGAGGAGCTGGCAGCCGTCACCGCGCTGCTCCACCGCGAGGTATCGCTGCGCCGGGTCCTCACCGACCCGTCGCAGAGCGGCGAGGCCAAGGCCGAGCTGGCCGGACGACTGCTGAGCGGTCAGGTGGGCGGCGAAGCCGTGGACCTGGTCTCCGGCATGGTCCGTTCCCGCTGGTCGTACTCGCGTGACCTGGTCGACTCGGCCGAGGAGCTGGCGAACACCGCAGACCTCACCGCGGCGCAGCGCGCGGGTGCACTGGACGACGTCGAGGACGAGCTCTTCCGGTTCGGCCGGATCGTTGGTTCCGACAAGGAACTGCGTTCCGCCCTGACCAGCCGGACCGCGTCCACCGCCGCCAAGGGCGAGCTGCTCCGCAGCCTGCTCGGCGGCAAGGCGCAGCCGGTCACCGAGCGAGTCGTCACGCGCCTCGTGACCCAGCCCCGTGGACGTAGCCTGGAAGCGGGACTCGACTCCCTGTCCAAGCTCGCCGCGGAGCGCCGGGACCGCATGGTCGCCGTCGTCACCTCGGCGGTACCGCTGTCGGATCGGCAGAAGCAGCGCCTCGGCGCCGCCCTGGCGAAGATCTACGGCCGGCAGATGCACCTGAACCTGGACGTGGACCCCTCGGTCCTCGGCGGGATCTCGGTGCGCGTCGGTGACGAGGTCATCAACGGCACGATCGCGGAGCGCCTCGAAGAGGTCACCCGCCGGATGGCCGGCTGACAGCGCACAGCGCACGAGTACCACCTGAACGAGCAAGAACAGCGGCCCGGTTGGGCCGTGCAGAAATTGCAGAAGATTCCTGGGGGTCGCCCCCAGACCCCCTTAAGAAACTTCGGGCCCAACAAGGAGAGCAGGGAACCCAGATGGCGGAGCTCACGATCCGGCCGGAGGAGATCCGGGACGCACTGGAGAACTTTGTCCAGTCGTACAAGCCGGACGCGGCCTCGCGCGAGGAGGTCGGTACGGTCAGCGTTGCCGGCGACGGCATCGCGAAGGTGGAGGGTCTGCCCTCCGCCATGGCGAACGAGCTGCTGAAGTTCGAGGACGGAACCCTCGGTCTCGCCCTCAACCTCGAGGAGCGCGAGATCGGTGCGATCGTCCTCGGCGAGTTCAGCGGAATCGAAGAGGGCCAGCCGGTGCAGCGCACCGGTGAGGTGCTCTCCGTCGGCGTCGGCGAGGGCTACCTCGGCCGCGTCGTCGACCCGCTCGGCAACCCGATCGACGGCCTCGGCGAGATCGCGACGGACAGCCGTCGCGCCCTGGAGCTGCAGGCGCCTGGCGTCATGGTCCGCAAGTCGGTGCACGAGCCGATGCAGACCGGCTACAAGGCCGTCGACGCCATGGTGCCGATCGGCCGTGGCCAGCGTCAGCTGATCATCGGCGACCGTCAGACGGGTAAGACCGCGCTGGCCGTCGACACGATCATCAACCAGCGCGACAACTGGCGCTCGGGCGACGTGAACAAGCAGGTGCGCTGCATCTACGTCGCCATCGGCCAGAAGGGGTCCACCATCGCCTCCGTGCGTGGTGCCCTCGAAGAGGCCGGCGCGCTGGAGTACACGACCATCGTCGCCGCCCCGGCGTCCGACCCGGCCGGCTTCAAGTACCTGGCGCCGTACACCGGTTCGGCCATCGGCCAGCACTGGATGTACGCCGGCAAGCACGTCCTGATCATCTTCGACGACCTGTCGAAGCAGGCCGACGCCTACCGCGCCGTGTCGCTGCTGCTGCGCCGCCCGCCGGGCCGCGAGGCGTACCCGGGCGACGTCTTCTACCTGCACTCGCGTCTGCTGGAGCGTTGCGCCAAGCTCTCGGACGAGATGGGCAAGGGCTCGATGACGGGTCTCCCGATCGTCGAGACCAAGGCGAACGACGTGTCGGCGTTCATCCCGACCAACGTCATCTCCATCACCGACGGCCAGTGCTTCCTGGAGTCCGACCTGTTCAACGCGGGTCAGCGTCCGGCGCTCAACGTCGGTATCTCGGTCTCCCGAGTCGGTGGCTCCGCCCAGCACAAGGCCATGAAGCAGGTCTCCGGCCGTCTTCGCGTGGACCTCGCCCAGTACCGCGAGCTGGAGGCGTTCGCCGCCTTCGGTTCCGACCTGGACGCGGCCTCCAAGGCTTCGCTGGAGCGCGGTAAGCGCATGGTCGAGCTGCTGAAGCAGCCGCAGTACGCACCCTTCCCCGTCGAGGAGCAGGTCGTCTCCGTCTGGGCCGGCACCACCGGCAAGATGGACGACGTCCCGGTCGAGGACATCCGCCGCTTCGAGAGCGAGCTGCTGGAGTACCTGCGCCGCGAGCGCAAGGACCTCCTGACCAGCATCGCCGAGGGCGGCAAGATGTCCGACGACACGCTGCAGTCGATCGCTGACGCGATCGCCGCCTTCAAGCAGCAGTTCGAGACCTCGGACGGCAAGCTTCTGGGCGAGGGCTGATCGATGGGCGCTCAGCTTCGCGTTTACAAGCGCCGCATCCAAGCCGTCACCGCGACCAAGAAGATCACCAAGGCGATGGAGATGATCGCCGCCTCGCGCATCGTCAAGGCGCAGCGCAAGGTGCAGGCTTCGATGCCGTACGCGACCGAGCTGAACCGTGCGGTGACCGCGGTGGCGACGGGTTCCTCCGCCAAGCACCCGCTCACCACCGAAGCCGAGTCCCCGGCCCGTGCCGCGGTCCTGCTCATCACGAGCGACCGCGGTCTGGCCGGCGGCTACTCCTCCAACGCCATCAAGGCGGCGGAGCGGCTCCGGGAGCGGCTCGCGGGTGAGGGCAAGGAGGTCGACACGTACATCGTCGGCCGCAAGGGTGTCGCCTACTACGGCTTCCGCGAGCGCAAGGTCGCGGAGTCGTGGACCGGCTTCACCGACAGCCCGGCGTACGGGGATGCCAAGAACGTCGCCGCGCCCCTGATCGAGGCCATCCAGAAGGACTCGGCCGAGGGCGGCGTCGACGAACTGCACATCGTCTTCACCGAGTTCGTGTCGATGATGACGCAGAACCCGGTGGACAACCGGATGCTGCCGCTCTCGCTCGACAAGCTCGACGAGGGCGCGGAGGAGAGCGGCACGAAGGGCGAGATCCTTCCGCTGTTCGACTTCGAGCCGTCGGCGGAGGACGTCCTCGACGCCCTCCTGCCGCGCTACGTCGAGAGCCGTATCTACAACGCGCTGCTGCAGGCCGCTGCTTCCGAGCACGCCGCCCGCCGCCGCGCGATGAAGTCGGCGACCGACAACGCCGGGGACCTCATCAAGAGTCTCTCCCGGCTTGCCAACGCGGCCCGCCAGGCCGAAATCACCCAGGAAATCAGCGAGATCGTCGGCGGTGCCAGTGCTCTGGCCGACGCGACCGCGGGGAGTGACAAGTAAATGACGACGACTACCGACAGCGTTCTGACGGCCGCTGCCACGGGCCGCGTCGCCCGGGTCATCGGCCCGGTCGTCGACGTGGAGTTCCCCGTCGACGCGATGCCGGAGATCTACAACGCCCTGCACGTGGAGGTCGACGACCCGGCCGAGGAGGGCGCGCGCAAGCTGCTGACCCTCGAGGTCGCCCAGCACCTGGGTGACGGCGTGGTCCGTGCGATCTCGATGCAGCCCACCGACGGCCTGGTCCGCCAGGCCCCGGTGACCGACACCGGCAAGGGCATCATGGTGCCCGTCGGTGACATCACCAAGGGCAAGGTGTTCAACACCCTTGGTCAGATCCTGAACGACCCGGAAGCCGAAGCTCAGATCACCGAGCGCTGGCCGATCCACCGCAAGGCCCCGGCCTTCGACCAGCTCGAGTCGAAGACCGAGATGTTCGAGACCGGCCTGAAGGTCGTCGACCTGCTGACCCCGTACGTCAAGGGCGGCAAGATCGGTCTGTTCGGTGGTGCGGGCGTCGGCAAGACGGTCCTCATCCAGGAAATGATCATGCGTGTGGCGAAGCTGCACGACGGTGTGTCGGTGTTCGCCGGTGTCGGCGAGCGCACCCGTGAGGGCAACGACCTCATCGACGAGATGACCGAGTCGGGCGTCCTGGAGAAGACCGCGCTGGTCTTCGGCCAGATGGACGAGCCGCCGGGCACGCGTCTGCGTGTGGCCCTGTCCGCCCTGACCATGGCGGAGTACTTCCGCGATGTGCAGAAGCAGGACGTGCTGCTCTTCATCGACAACATCTTCCGCTTCACGCAGGCCGGTTCCGAGGTCTCCACGCTGCTCGGCCGTATGCCGTCCGCAGTGGGTTACCAGCCGACCCTGGCCGACGAGATGGGTGTGCTCCAGGAGCGCATCACCTCGACGCGTGGTCACTCGATCACCTCGATGCAGGCGATCTACGTCCCCGCGGACGACCTGACCGACCCGGCCCCGGCCACCACGTTCGCCCACCTCGACGCGACGACGGTTCTCTCCCGTCCGATCTCCGAGAAGGGCATCTACCCGGCCGTGGACCCGCTGGACTCCACGTCCCGCATCCTGGACCCGCGCTACATCACGCAGGACCACTACGACACGGCCACCCGTGTCAAGGGAATCCTGCAGAAGTACAAGGACCTCCAGGACATCATCGCGATCCTCGGTATCGACGAGCTGGGCGAAGAGGACAAGCTCGTCGTCCACCGCGCCCGTCGCGTCGAGCGCTTCCTGTCGCAGAACACCCACGCCGCCAAGCAGTTCACCGGCCTGGACGGTTCGGACGTGCCGCTCGACGAGTCGATCGCCGCGTTCAACTCGATCTGCGACGGTGAGTACGACCACTTCCCCGAGCAGGCGTTCTTCATGTGCGGTGGCATCGAGGACCTCAAGGCCAACGCCAAGGAGCTCGGCGTCTCCTGAGCCTCCGGCTCACCGAGGGGGGTGGGTGTGTCCCGCCCCCCTCACCACGCCCCGTAGAATTGACCCAACACCCGGCCAGACCGCCGGGTGGTGACCCGAGGAGCCACCCTTGGCTGCTGAGCTGCATGTCGAGCTGGTCGCCGCGGACCGCAGTGTCTGGTCCGGCGAGGCCACCCTGGTCGTCGCGCGTACCGCGTCCGGCGACATCGGCGTCATGCCCGGTCACCAGCCGCTTCTCGGTGTGCTGGAATCGGGCCCGGTGACGATCCGTACCAGTGAGGGCGGCACCGTCGTCGCCGCTGTGCACGGTGGATTCATCTCGTTCGCGGACGACAAGCTGTCGCTGCTGGCGGAGATCGCCGAGCTGGCGGACGAGATCGATGTCCAGCGCGCCGAGCGTGCGCTGGAGCGCGCGAAGTCGGACACGGACGCCGCCGCCGAGCGGCGCGCCGATGTGCGACTGCGTGCGGTGGCGGTGCGCTAGCACCCCCGCCGACAGATGTTTTAACTCAGCCGCGGCCCGAGCTGGAATTATCCAGACGGTGTCGCGGCTGAGGCGATGCAGATGCAGTTCGGTCCGGATGTCCGTAATCGACGTTGCGAGGAGGTCGGTGGAGATGGTCCTCGCTCTGTGGGTTGGCGGTCTGGTCGTCGTACTGGTCCTGTTGGGTCTGTTCGTGTTCGGCCTGCGCCGCCGGCTGATCCAGCGCTCCGGCGGTACGTTCGACTGCAGTCTGCGCTGGGACATCTCCAGGGAACCCGACCCGACGGGCAAGGGCTGGGTGTACGGCGTGGCCCGCTACAGCGGTGACCGCGTCGACTGGTTCCGGATCTTCTCCTACGACCCGCGGCCTCGCCGGTCCCTGGAGCGCGCCTCGATCGAGGTGGTCGCCCGCCGGCTGCCCGAAGGCGAGGAGGAGCTCGCGCTCCTCTCCGATTCCATCGTGCTCGGCTGTCTCCACCGCGGGACGCTCCTGGAGCTGGCGATGAGCGAGGACGCTCTCACCGGCTTCCTCGCCTGGCTGGAGGCGGCGCCGCCCGGCCAGCGGGTGAACGTGGCCTGAGGGCCGTACCGAGACAGCGGAAAACCGGGGAGACAGGGGGCGGACCTGTCTCCCCGGTCGTATGTCCGGGCTCTGCGGGTGGTGCGGTGGTGCTACGGCGTGAGGATTACCGGAGGCCGCTGTTGATCGCGCTCACCAGTTCGCCGTTGGCGGTGTCACCGCTGAACTCCCAGAAGAACGCGCCACCGAGGCCCTGGTTCTTCGCCCACGTCATCTTGGAGACGACGGTGGCCGGCGTGTCGTAGCTCCACCAGTTGGTGCCGCAGTGCGCGTAGGCGGTGCCGGCGATGGTGCCGGTGGCCGGGCAGCTGTTCTTGAGGATCTTGTAGTCCTCGATGCCCGCTTCGTACGCACCCGGGGCCGCTCCGGTCGCCGTGCCGCCCGGGGCGGACTGGGTGACGCCGGTCCAGCCGCGGCCGTAGAAGCCGATACCGAGCAGCAGCTTCTTGGCGGGGACGCCCTTGGCCTTCAGCTTGGCTATCGCGTCGGCGGCGGTGAAGCCGGCCTGCGGGATGCCGGGGTACGAGGTCAGCGGCGAGTGCGGGGCCGTCGGGCCCTTGGCCGCCCAGGCGCCGAAGAAGTCGTACGTCATCACGTTGTACCAGTCCATGGACTGCGCGGCGCCCGCGTAGTCCGCGGCGTCGATCTTGCCGCCGTCGGAGCCGTCCGCGGTGATGGCGGCGGTGACGAGGTTGTTCGCGCCGAACTTGGTGCGCAGCGCGGTGGAGAGGTTCTTCAGTGCGGCCGGGCCGCTGGTGTCACAGGTGAGACCGCAGGCGTTGGGGTACTCCCAGTCGATGTCGATGCCGTCGAAGACATCGGCCCAGCGGGGGTCCTCGACCAGGTCGTAGCAGGACTGGGCGAACGCGGCCGGGTTCTGGGCCGCGGCACCGAAGCCGCCGGACCAGGTCCAGCCGCCGAAGGACCAGAGGATCTTGATGTTGGGGTACTTGGCCTTGAGCTTGCGCAGCTGGTTGAAGTTGCCGCGCAGCGGCTGGTCCCAGGTGTCCGCGACACCGTCGACCGACTGGTCGGCCGTGTACGCCTTGTCGTAGTCGGCGTAGGCGTCACCGATGGTGCACTTGCCGCCCTGGACGTTGCCGAAGGCGTAGTTGATGTGCGTGATCTTCGCGGCGGAGCCGGAGGTCACCAGGTTCTTCACGTGGTAGTTGCGCCCGTAGACGCCCCAGTTGGAGAAGTAACCCAGGTTGATCTTGTCACCGGGCGGGGGATTGGTGGTGCCGCCGGTGGTGCGGACCGAGACGGAACCGCTGACCGGGCCGGTCTGGTCCGCGGTGTCGCGGGCCTGCACGGTGTACGAGTAGTCGGTGCCCGCGGTGAGGGTGGTGTCCGTGTACGTCGTACCGGTCACCGTCGCGACCTTGGCGCCGCCACGCAGGACGTCGTAGTTCTTCACGCCCTTGTCGTCGGTCGCCGCGGTCCAGGTGAGCTTCGCGGAGGTGTTGGTGATCAGACTCGCGGTGGGGGTGCCGGGTGCGGAGGGGGCGTTGTCGCCGGGGACGCTGCCGCCGTCACAGGAGGCGCCGTTCAGCTTGCAGCCGCTGGGGGAGCCGGAGCCCGTGCCGTTGAAGCCGAAGCTGATGCTGGCACCGGGGGCGACGGAGCCGTTCCAGCTGAGGTTCTTGGCGGTCCAGTGGGTGCCCGAGCCGGTGACGGTCGCGTCCCAGGCCGAGCCGACCGCGGTGCCGGAGGGGAAGTCCCACTCGACCGTCCAGGAGGAGAGCGCGGTGGTGCCGGTGTTCTTCACCGTCCACTGGCCTTCGAAGCCGCTGCCCCAGTCGGACTTCTTGACGTAGGTGGCGGTCGCCGACGTGGCTGCCTCGGCGGGGCTGGCAAGGCCCACCATCGCCGCGAGTGGCAGCAGCAGGGCGGTGACGCCCGCCACGGCCTTGGATCGGATGGTGACGCCGGAAGTGAGTCGCTGTCTGAAGCCGGCCCGGCGTGGGGGGTTCTCGGTGGTCAACGGTGCTCCTCGGGTGAGGTCCGACAAACGGGGATGGTCCGTGGACTGCAAACCCTGCGCCGCCCTGAGCCCGCCATTTGTCATGGCGTACTCACCGCAGTGTGCTCGGTGAGATTAGGAAGGTCTGGACCAATCGTCAAGAGGTCCAGACCAAAGAATCTCTGAACCTCAGACCCCCCACTGCTGGGCGATCACCGCGGCCTGCGCCCGGCTGCGCAGTTCCAGCTTCCCCAGCACCCTGCTGACGTGCGTCTTCACCGTCGCCTCCGCCATCGAGAGCCGCGCCGCGATCTCCGCGTTCGACAGCCCCTCGCCCAGACATCCCAGCACCTCGCGCTCCCGCCGGGTGAGCGCCTCCAGCCCCGGCGGAGCGGGAGTGCCCGGCCTGCGGGCGGGAGCGGCACCGGCGAACTCCGCGATCAGCCGGCGCGTCACCGCCGGGGCGATCAGCCCCTCGCCGCGCGCCACCGTGCGTACGGCTTCGAGCAGATCGCGGGCCTCGGTGTTCTTCAGCAGGAAGCCCGCCGCCCCGCCCGCAGCGCCCCGAAGACGTAGTCGTCCAGATCGAACGTCGTCAGCACCAGCACGTCCGCGAGCCGCTCGGCCACCACCTGCCGGGTCGCCGACACGCCGTCCAGGCGGGGCATCTGCACGTCCATCAGCACGATGTCCGGACGCAGTTCCCTGGCCAGCCGCACGGCCGCCTCGCCGTCGCCCGCCTCCCCGACGACCTCGATGTCCGGCGCGCTGCCCAGGATCAGCACCAGCCCCGCGCGCACGGCCGACTGGTCCTCCGCGACCAGTACCCGGATCGTCATTCCCCCACCGTCCTCTCCCGGACGGGCAGTTCCGCCCGTACCCGCCAGATCGTCCGGCCGTCCGCCGCGGGCCCGGGGCCCGCGGCGATCGTGCCGCCGAGCAGGGCGACCCGCTCCCGCATGCCCACCAGACCGGCCCCGGAACCGGGTGCGCGCGGTCCCGGCCGGCTCCCGTACTCGCTGGTGACCTCCACGGAGAGCACGTCACCCTCGTGTGCGAGCCGCACCGCCACCTGCCCGGGAGCGGCGTGCTTCAGCGCGTTCGTCAGGGACTCCTGGACGATGCGGTACGCGGCCAGCTCGACCGGAGCGGGCAGCCGCCCGGTCGTGCCGCGCGCGTCCTCCAGCGTGCAGGTCAGCCCGCTCGTGGCCCCGTTGGAGCGGGCCTGTTCGACCAGGACGTCCACCGAGGCGAGGGTCGGGGCCGGGCTCGGCCCCGGCTCCGTCCCGCGGTCCCGGAGCAGCCCGATGAGCCGCCGCATCTCGGCCAGTCCCTGGACGCTGTTCTCGCGGATCACCCCGAGCGCCTCGCGTGAGGTGCCCGGGTCGTCGATGGAGAGCGCGGCGGTGGAGTGGATGGCGATCGCGGAGAGGTGGTTGGCCACCATGTCGTGCAGCTCCCGCGCCATCCGCGCACGCTCGGCTGTCACCGCCTGGGCGCGGTCCATCTCGGCGAGCAGGGCGGTCTGGTCGGCCCGCAGCCTGGCGGTCTCCGCCGCGTCGCGGTGGTTGCGCACACTGACCCCCGTGATGGCGGGCGCGAAGGACACCAGGCCGGCCACCACACCGATCAGCAGCGCCTCCGCCGTACGGAACCAGGCGAGGAAGGCGATCGTCACCCCGACCGTGACCAGGAAGGAGGTCACCGGGAGGCGGCGGGCGACGGCCGGGGACCCGTACACCACGGCCGCGTACACCAGGTCCGTGAACATCACGACGGTGGCCAGGTTCCCGACCGTGAACTGGTCGGCGACGAGCGCGGCCACGGCGATCAGCAGAGCCGTCAGCGAGGCGCTCCTGCGCAGCAGTTCCAGCCCGGCCGTCACGGCGAGGGGCACCAGTGCCAGCCAGGGCGCGTCGAACGGCCGCCCGACCTGCATGTGCAGACCGATGAGCCAGAGCACCAGGCCGCCGGAGAGGCCGACGGCCGCGATGATCACGTCGTGGCGGTGGGGACGGGAGACGGCGAGCACCCTCCCATCCAACACGGCCGCCCCGGCGCGGACCTCCGCACGGCGGGTGAGCCGGGGATACATCGAAGGATGCAGCCGGGCTTCGTCACCGACGACGACGACCTGGCCCGGTTCACCGGCGAGTCTTGAGGGGACCGGGAGGAGAAGAACCGTGATCGTCGTACTGATCGTGCTCTGCGAGGTCGGCTTCTGGGTGCTGCTGGCCGCCGGACTCGCGCTGCGCTACCTGGCGCGCAGGCCCCGGCTCGGCGCCGCGGTGCTGCTGTGCGAACCGCTGCTGGAGGTCGTGCTGCTGGTCGTCACGGCCGTCGACCTGAGGAACGGCGCGGAACCCGACTGGAAGCACGGGCTCGCCGCCGTCTACATCGGGTTCACCGTGGGACTCGGCCACTCCGCCATCAGGTGGGCGGACGCCCGGTTCGCCCACCGCTTCGCGGGCGGTCCGCCGCCGGTGAAGCCGCCGAGGTACGGCAGGGCCCGGGCCGTCCACGAGTGGCGCACCGCGGCCCGCTGGACCACCGCGGCGGTGACCGCCATGGCCCTGCTCCAGGCCGCTGTCTGGTACGTCGGGGACGACGGGAACACCGGATCGCTGGAGATGTGGCAGCAGAAGATGGTCTGGCTGATCGGCATCAACCTGGTCATCGCCGGGAGCTACACCCTGTTCCCGAAGCGGGCACCGGCAGGGGCCTGACCCCGGGCCGGGCGGGCGGCCCTCAGCGGTCGCCGCCCGGCACCCACAGCACGTCGCCGACCTCCTTGTTCGCCGTCCTGGCGAGGATGAACAGGAGGTCGGACAGCCGGTTGAGGTACGTCGCGGTCAGCGCGTTCATCACGTCCCCGTGCACCTCGATCGCCGCCCAGGTGGACCGCTCGGCCCGCCGGACGACGGTGCACGCCTGGTGCAGCAGGGCCGCCCCCGGCGTACCGCCCGGCAGGATGAAGCTGCGCAGCTTCTCCAGCTCCTCCAGGAAGCGGTCGCAGTCCGCCTCCAGTTTGTCGATGTAGGACTGCTCCACCCGCAGCGGCGGATACGCCGGGTCCGGGACGACCGGCGTCGACAGGTCCGCGCCGACGTCGAAGAGGTCGTTCTGCACCCGCACGAGCACCTTCACGACGTCCTCGGGAAGCTGCCCCAGCGCGACCGCCGTACCGATGACGGCGTTGGCCTCGTTCGCGTCGGCGTACGCCGCGATCCGCAGATCGGTCTTGGCGGTCCGGCTCATGTCGCCGAGGGCCGTGGTGCCCTGGTCGCCGGTACGGGTGTAGATGCGCGTCAGATTGACCATGGGGCCAGCCTAGAGACGTACGCCCTCCCGCGGGGGCGGGGGTGGCCAACTGCACGCGGCGCGCCGCCGAATGAGGCGTCCCGGTGTGATGTCCGTCATCCGAGACGTGACGCGTATCTCTTCGGCTCCCCAGGGCCCCTCACGGGTACTAATCTCCGCCCGAGAGCGTGTGAACAACCGTTATCCAAAGGGGTGCGAACGTGGCCAGGAAGCTCGCCGTCATCGGGGCCGGACTCATGGGGTCCGGAATCGCGCAGGTCTCCGCCCAGGCGGGCTGGGACGTCGTCCTGCGCGATGTCACCGACGCGGCACTGGCCCGCGGTCTGGACGGCATCAGGGGTTCGTACGACCGGTTCGTCGCCAAGGGCAGGCTGGCGGCGGCCGACGCCGAGGCCGCGCTCGCGCGCATCACGACCTCCACCGACCTCGACGCGGTCGCCGACGCGGACGTCGTCGTGGAGGCCGTCTTCGAGAAGCTGGAGGTCAAGCACGAGATCTTCCGCGCGCTCGACAGGATCGTGCGCGAGGACACCGTGCTCGCCTCCAACACCTCCGCCATCCCGATCACCAAGATCGCGGCGGTGACCGAGCGGCCCGAGCGGGTCGTCGGCGTGCACTTCTTCTCGCCGGTCCCCATGATGCAGCTGTGCGAACTGGTGCGCGGCTACAAGACGAGCGACGAAACCCTCGCCACCGCGCGGGAGTTCGCCGAGTCCGTTGGCAAGACCTGCATCGTCGTCAACCGGGACGTCGCCGGATTCGTCACCACGCGCCTCATCTCGGCGCTGGTCGTCGAGGCCGCCAAGCTGTACGAGTCGGGCGTCGCCTCGGCCGAGGACATCGACACCGCGTGCAAGCTCGGCTTCGGCCACGCCATGGGCCCTCTCGCCACGGCCGACCTGACCGGCGTCGACATCCTGCTGCACGCGGCCGGCAACATCTACACGGAGTCGCAGGACGAGAAGTTCGCGGCTCCGGAGCTGATGCGCCGGATGGTCGATGCAGGTGACATCGGACGCAAGAGCGGGCAGGGCTTCTACACGTACTGAGACCGGTCGGGTCCCGGGCCGCCCGGTTCGCCGCGGACCGGGCCCGGGGCCCCGGTGGGCCGGAGGAGTCCGGCGCGCCGGACCAGGCGGTGGGAGGCGGTCCGATGTCACTCCACGGAGTGAATTCGGTATCGGTTCGCTTACAGACGGCAACTTCCTCGTCGTCGCGGTAGTCAGTTGTGGCAGACACAGAACAGACAGACAGACCTTGCTACGGAGTAACTCCCGGGGAGCGCATATGCATATCAGGGGCGACCACGCCGAGCTGGTCGTCGGGGGCCGCCTCGACGTCCGAAGCGCGGCGGACGCCCGTACGGTCCTGCACTCGGCCGTCGACGACGGCGTCGGCGATCTCGTGCTGAACCTGACCGAGCTGGACTCCTGGGACGCCACCGGACTCGGCGTCATCATGGGCGCCCACCGACGAGCAGGCCGGGCCGGCCGGCGGCTCGTGCTCCGCAACGTGCCCCCGCAGATGCAGCGGCTGCTCGTCGCGACCAGGCTGCACCGCATCCTGGCCATCGAGGGCGGTATCGCCGCGGAGTCACTGCCGCGCGTCTGAGACCTCCTGCGCAGGACCCGGCGGCGACGCACGCACAATCCTCACGAGACCGTGATGTCCTGGACGGCGTGGTACCCCGCCGGTTCGTAGATACTGTGCGAACGTCTGAGGTTCGGCCGTCTGCCGCGATCGACGGACCCATGGGCGGACACCGGACCAGAAGCGACAGCGGGATGTGCGAGGCCGGAAGGGACGACCGCACGCGACGCATCTGGGGGCACTGATGGACCCGAACAACCGGGGAGCCGAAGAGTACGGCCGGGACCACGACGGCCTCGAAGAGGACGCCGTGCAGCGGCAGTCCCGTGAACCGCTGACCCCCGGCTTCGGGCTCCAGCCACCGCAGCGGGCCCGCACGGTACAACTCCTCGCCGGAGACCTCCTGCTCACCGTCAATCCGGTCGACGGCAGCGAGGTCGAGTCCCGCCCGCCGGGACGGCAGCCCGAGGCGCCCGTGCGGCACACCGCCACCGAGCGCGCCGACCGGGAACGCGCGGCGGCCCCGTCCGTCCCGCCGGGGCCGCCCGGCCCGCAACGCCCGCTCCTGGAGCGCCAGGAGCTCCGCGAACGGCTGGTACGCCTGCTGGCGCGCGGACGCTCGGTACGCGTGACCGGGCCCGCCGGATCGGGCCGCACGGCCCTGCTGAACGCCGTCGCCGCCGACTGCGCCGGCCTGGCGCCCGACGGGGTCGTACGCCTCAGTGGTCACAAGCGCACCACCACAGACCTCCAGTACGCCCTCTTCGACGCCGTCTACGACGCGCCCGCGCACCGGCCGGGACGCGAGACGCTCCTGGGGCTGCTCCGGGGCATCGGAGCCGTCGTCGTCCTCGACGACCTGGAGTTCGGCGGTGCCGGACTCGGCGAGCTGCTGGCCGCCACGCCCGAGTGCGCGTTCGTCCTGGCGACGACGCCCGATGCCGCCGCCCCGGGCCCCGACTCGCACCTGGAGGAGCTCCCGCTCACCGGCCTCGGCCGCAGTGCCTCGATCGACCTGCTGGAGCAGGTCGTCGAACGCCCGCTCACCGAGGACGAGCGGAACTGGGCGGGCGACCTCTGGTTCGAGTCCGAAGGGCTGCCCCTGCGGTTCGTCCAGGCGGGCGCGCTGCTGCGCCACCGGGACCGCCGGCGCGACCCCGAAGCCTTCGACGCGTACGGCTCGGCGTCCCTCGCGCGCGCCGATGGCCCGCCGCTGCCCAGCCTGGGGGAGGGCGCGGCCCCCGCGCTGCTGCTCGCCTCCCGGCTGAGCGGGGCCGCGCGCGACACCCTGCGCTTCGCCGTCGCACTCGGCGGCGAGGTGCCGCACCCGGCGCACCTGCCGGCGCTCGTGGGGGACACCCACGCCGACGCCGCCCTCGGCGAGCTGGCCGGGTGCGGACTGCTCTCTCCGGCCGGCCCCCGTTACCGGCTCGCGGCGGGTGTCCTGGCCCAGCTGGAGGCCGGTGGGTACGGCGAGGACGCCGTGGTACGCGCCAGGACCGCCGCGCAGCACTACGCCTGGTGGGCGGGGCACCCCTCGGTCTCGTCCGCGCGGGCGGTCGCCGAGGCCGACGCCGTACTCGCCGCGCTGGCGCGGCTGGTGCCGGGGAGCAGAGCCGGACAGGCGAGTGTCGCCGTGCTGCTGGCCCGGAGCGCCGCTCCGGCCTTCGCCGCCGGAAGGCACTGGGGAGCCTGGGAGAAGGCTCTCCGGTTGGGCCAGGAGGCCGCGCGGATCGCCGGTGAAGTGGCGCAGGAGGCGTACTTCCACCACGAGTTGGGCGTACTCGCGCTCTGCACCGGCCATCTCGACCGGGCCAGGGCGGAGCTGGAGGCGTCGATCGGCCTGCGCGGCGCGCTCGCCGACAAGTCCGGCGCGGTGGCCGGACGCAGGGCGCTCGCCCTCGTCGCGGACCGCTCCGGAGGGCCGGTGCCGGGCGGCGAGGAGGCGGCCCCGCCGCCCGGCGGCACCCCGGTGACGCTGCCGCTCCTGCCCCGTGCCGTGCCCGCCGGGCCGACGGCCGTCCTCCACTCCGACGCTCCGGCGGGCCGCGGCCCCGCGTTCCTCCGCGGCGCCCGGCGCAACTTCGTCGGGGCCGGTGCGGGGGTCCTGCTGGTCGGGGTGCTCGGCACCGTCGTCGCGCTCGGCGCGGCCTCGGGCAGCGAGGAGCCGGACAGCCGGAACGTGACGACCGAGCAGTCCGTGAGCGAGGACGACGGCGAGAACGGTCTGCCGGAGCGGGAGCCCACGCAGGGCGCGCCCGCGCAGAGCGGCGCGCCCGACGAGGGCACCGAGGCACCCGCCGCGTCCGGCCCGGCCACTCCGTCCGCCGGGACCACCTCATCCGCGAGCCCCTCGGACCGGGTCACGGCACCGTCCACGGACCCCACGCCGAGCCGGACACCGACCACGCCGAGCGGGACCGCCCCGTCGCCGACGCTGTCCGCCACGGCGACACCGAGCGAGTCACCGTCCCCGACGCCCACGGAGACCGGGACGCCGACGCCGACCGACAGTCCGACCCCGTCCCCCTCCGACTCGAAGACCCAGGAGCCGTCCGGCTCCGACTCGGCCGGCGGGCCGGCCGGGGACCGGACCGCCGCCGACGCCGGAGCCTGAGACAGGGCGTCGGAGCACCGGACGGGCCCGCACCGAGCCCGTCCGGCGACCGAGGGCACGCCCGGTGGTCAGAACAGCCGCAGTTTGTCGTCCTCGATGCCCCGCATCGCGTTGTAGTCCAGCACCACGCAGCCGATACCGCGGTCCGTCGCCAGCACCCGCGCCTGCGGCTTGATCTCCTGGGCCGCGAAGACGCCCTTGACCGGCGCCAGATGGGGGTCGCGGTTGAGCAGCTCCAGATAGCGGGTCAGCTGCTCCACACCGTCGATGTCGCCGCGGCGCTTCAGCTCCACGGCCACCGTCCCGCCGTCCGCGTCGCGGCACAGGATGTCCACCGGGCCGATGGCGGTGGGGTACTCGCGGCGGATCAGCGTGTGGCCCTCGCCGAGGATCTCGATCCGGTCGGCCAGCAGCTCCTGGAGGTGTGCTTCCACACCGTCCTTGATCAGGCCGGGGTCGACGCCCAGTTCGTACGAGGAGTCGTGGAGGATTTCCTCCATCGTGATGATCAGTTTCTCGCCCGCTTTGTTCACCACGGTCCAGATGCCCTCGTCGCCGTCGGCGCCCTCCTTCAGGGAGCACGGCGGGGACATCCAGTTGAGCGGTTTGTACGCCCGGTCGTCGGCGTGGATCGACACACTGCCGTCCGCCTTCACCAGGATCAGACGGGGGGCGGAGGGCAGGTGGGCGGTGAGCCGGCCCGCGTAGTCGACGGAGCAACGGGCGATGACGAGACGCATGGTCGGCAACGCTACTCGACGACGGGTGCTCCACGCGATTCACCCGGCTCCCCGCCCCACCCGCCCGACCAGCCCCTTCGGGCTTGCCCCTCTTTGAGAGCCTTCGTTATTGGCCGGTTGTGTTCCCAATCTCCTGGTGCGGCCCGGACCGCGCCCTTACCTTGTAACCGGGAGGTCGCCGTCTGTGTACGCTGCGTCGCCGTCCTCCTTCCCTGCCCGTAAGGCCCCGGCCCACAGCCGGGGTCGCGAGAGGAGAACCCATGTCGCTCGACGTCTCACCGGCGCTGTTGGAACAGGCCGAGCGAGGCGAGGTCGACGAAGCCGACTTCGTCGACTGCGTCCGGACCTCCCTGCCCTACGCATGGGAGATGATCAGCTCTCTGGTGGCACAGCTGAAGGTCGACGGCGGAGAGTTCGCCGACAACCAGACGCCGCCGCCGGACGAGCAGGCACGTGGTCAGCTGCTGCGCGCACTCGCCAGTGATGCGATACGCGGTGCACTCCAGCGGCACTTCGGAGTGCGTCTGGCATTCCAGAACTGCCACCGCCTCGCGGTGTTCCCGCTTGACGCCTCGGTCGACGAGCGTCTGGCCCGCTTCACCTCGGTGAGGGGCCAGTTGCTCAACCAGTCGCCCGGACTACGGGACTGCTGAGAGCTTCTGCTGCCGCTCCGGGCCGCGGAAGGTGCGACAGGCTCCGGGGCGGCAGCTCCCGTACCACCAGCACACCGGCACCACGGAAACCGTGAGCACCACAGGCACCATGAGCACCGTCACCACCCCCGGTACGCACGCGTCACCTCAGCAGCGGCAGCACCTCGGTGCCCAGCCGTCGCACGTTCTCCTCGGTCGCGTCGAGGTCGCCCGAACCTTCGACCAGGAGGGCGAACCGCGTGATGCCGGTCCGCTCCGCGGTCGCGGCGAGACGGTCGGCCGCGAGACGGGGCGGGCCCACCGGATGCATGGCGCACAGCAGTTCCGTGTAGGCCACGGGATCGCGCATCACCCGGTGCCTCCCGTCGACCGTCACATGGGCGTCCAGCCCCTGCCTGAGCCATCCCGGCATCGCCTTCACGAGCGTCTCCACGGCGTCGGCCGGCCGGTCCGCGATCTGGGCCACCCCTGCGGACACATGTGCGGCACTTTCCACGACCTCGGGCGAGTGGCCGGCCTCCCGGGCGGCCGTGCTCCACAGGGCGACCATCCCGGCCTTCTCCTCGTCCCCGCAGTGCATGCCCAGAAGCATCGGCAGGGCCTTGGCGGCGGCGAGCCGGACACTCTTCGGCGAGGTGCACGCCACGATCACCTCCGGCCCCGCGGGTCCTGCCGGATCGTGGGCCGGCAGCTCGTCGGCGCGCGGCACGACCGCCACCTCGCGGAAGCCGAACCGCTCCCCGGCGGCGCCCACCCGCGGCATGCGCAGCCAGTCGAGGAGCAGCTCCAGCGATTCGGGGAAGTCCCGCTCGTACGCCGCGAGACCCCCGCCGAACACCTCCAGGTCCACCCAGGGCCCGCCCCGCCCCACCCCGAGGGAGAAGCGGCCCCCGCTGGTGATGTGCAGCAGGGCGGCCTGCTCGCCGAGGGCGACGGGGTGTTGGTTGGGCAGCACGCTCACCGCCGTGCCGACCCGGATTCTGCGGGTGCGGCCGAGCAGCAGCGCGGCCAGGGTGACCGCGGAGGGGCAGACCCCGTACGGCACGAAGTGGTGTTCCGCCAGCCAGACCGAGTCGAGCCCGGACTCCTCCGCGACCTCGGCGGAGCGGATGGCACGGTGCAGTGCCTCACCCTGCCCCTGGCCCGGAAACTGAGCTGCAAGTACGAACGTTCCGACGCGCATCGCCTGTTGCCTCCTTACGGCCGACGCGGTTCTCCCCTACAGGCAACAACGTCCGACACGTGCCAAAGGCACGGTCCGCGGACAAGTTGTTCCGATTTTCCGCTAACCGGCGTCCGGCGCGCTCACGCTCTCCTGCCCTGCGGACCGGCTGCCGCACCCGATGGGCCTACGCTGGACGAGAAGCCGCCCGCTCTGCCCCTGAGGTGTCACGTGTCTCCGCGCCGCAACCGCCCCAGAGGCGGCGAGAGCCCCGCCACCGCCCCGTTCGCCGAGAGGCAGAGGTACGGCGGGGCGGCGCCACCGAGAGCTGGCGGGGCGAGGAGTGGTCGGTGCGCCCGGTGAGCGGCGCGAGCGCCGCGGGGAAACGGTACCGCTGCCCCGGCTGCGACCAGGAGATCCCCTCCGGGCTCCCGCACCTCGTCACCTGGCCCGAGTTCGGCGGCATCGAGGACCGCAGACACTGGCACAAGGCGTGCTGGAACGCGAGGGACCGCCGCACCACACGGGTACAGCGGTCCCGGAACGCTCCGCGCTACTGAGCCGGCGGCCGGACGCCGCCCGGCGTCAGACGTCGCGGCGGTCCAGCGTGAGGTAGGCGGCGGCCAGCGTGACCGCGGTCACGCCGAAGATGATCCACAGGGGCTCCCAGCCGGACGGACCCGAGCTGGTGACCGAGGCGTCGTAGAACGCGCCGAGCTGGTTGGGGATCGAGTACTCGAAGAGCGCCTGCTGGAGCTCGGCCAGCGTCTCCGAGAACATGAACATCGCCAGCACCAGCGGCAGCAGCACCACGGCGATCATGATGGTGATGGCGCCGGCCGAGTGCCGGATCAGGGCACCGAGCGCGAGGGAGAGCAGCCCGAGCGTCGCGACGTAGAGGCCGACCCCCACCGTGGAGCGCAGCCAGTCCTCGCCCGTGGGCGCCGCGCCGTCCAGCATGGACGTCTGGAGGACGCCGACGACCGCGGTCGTCACCGTGGTGATCACGAAGGACAGCAGGAAGAAGACGATCGCCTTCGCGGTCAGCACCCGGGCCCGGCTGGGGCAGGCCGTCAGCGTCGTACGGATCATCCCCGTGCCGTACTCCGACGCGATGGTCAGCACGCCCAGCGTCATCACGCAGATCGAGCCGAGGAGCACACCGAAGAAGCCGAGGCTGAGCACCGGCGTCTCCCCGAGATCGGCGTCCGACGTGCTCACCGCGAACGCGGACAGCAGCCCGATGCCGAGCAGCAGCACGATCATCACGCCGAGCGTCCAGATCGTGGAGCGTACGGAGCGGATCTTCGTCCACTCGGAGGCGATGGCGTCACCGAGGCTGGCGCGGCGTACCGGGATCGGCGAGTGGTACAGGCCCCCGGGAGCACCCTGCCAGGAGTGCGGCGCCGGGGCCTGCTGCGGGGGCTGGTACGGGGCCTGGGGCGCCGGCGTCGTCATCGGGGGTCCTCGCTGGTCTCACGCTTGGTCGGTTCTGCGGGGGCGGCCGCGGGCGCGGCGGCCTGAACGGGGGCCTGGACCGGGGCCGGCTCCTGGGCCGGGGCCGCGACGGGCGCCGGGGCCGCGACGGGGGCCGGGGCGGCCGGGGCGGACGCGTACGGGTTCTGTCCCGGCGGCGGCGGGGCGTACCAGCCCTGCTGCGGCATCTCGGGCTGGGGCTGCGCGTGACCGGGCTGTCCGTAGCCGGCCGGTGCCTGCTGCTGGAGCGCCGCCTTGGCGTCGACGGTCGAGCGGTAGTCCACCGCGCCCTGCGTCATCCGCATGTACGCCTCCTCGAGCGACGCCTGGTGCGGTGAGAGCTCCCACAGCCGGACGTCGGCTCCGTGCGCCAGATCGCTGATCCGGGAGAGCGGGAGGCCGGTGACCCGCAGGGCCCCGTCCGGCTCGGGCATGACCTGGCCGCCCGCCTCGGTGAGCGAGCCCACGAGCTTCTCGCGCTGCTCCGGGAACTCGGACGGCACCCGGACGCGGGCGAAGTCGGCGGAGTTGGCGGAGATGAAGTGCGTGACGCTCATGTCGGCGAGCAGCTGGCCGCGGCCGATCACGATGAGGTGGTCGGCGGTCAGCGCCATCTCGCTCATCAGGTGGCTGGAGACGAAGACCGTGCGGCCCTCCGATGCCAGCATCTTCATCAGGTTGCGCACCCAGAGGATGCCCTCGGGGTCGAGACCGTTGACCGGCTCGTCGAAGAGCAGCACCTGCGGGTCGCCGAGCATGGCCGCGGCGATGCCGAGGCGCTGGCCCATGCCGAGCGAGAAGCCCTTGGACCGCTTGCGGGCCACGTCCTGGAGGCCGACGACGCCGAGGACCTCGTCGACCCGGGCCGCCGGGATGCCGGACAGCTGGGCGAGCGAGAGAAGGTGGTTCCGGGCGCTGCGTCCGCCGTGCACGGCCTTGGCGTCGAGCAGCGCGCCGACCTGGCGGGGTGCGTTCGGCAGACTGCGGAAGGCGTGACCGCCGATCGTGACGTGGCCCGCGGTCGGGGTGTCCAGACCGAGCATCATGCGCATGGTGGTGGACTTGCCGGACCCGTTGGGACCGAGGAACCCGGTGACGGCCCCCGGCCGCACCTGGAAGGAAAGGTTGTGCACGGCCGTCTTCGCGCCGTAGCGCTTGGTCAGGCCGACTGCCTCGATCATTCTCCAGCCCCATCGACTTATCTGTCGTCGGGGCCCAGGCCACCTGGCCGCACGCCCCCGTAAGAGTTAGGAGGATAACCACGCCTTGACGGTTCCGGCCAAGTTGTCACGCGTCCCGCTTCTTCAGCACGAGGTAACCGCCGGCCACCGCGGCCACCACCCAGGCCAGCAGGATGCCCAGCCCTCCCCAGGGACCGTACGGAGCCGGCTCGCTGTTCATCGCTTCGGGAACCACCTGCATGATCTTCGATCCGGCCTGGTCGGGGAAGTAGCGGGCCACGTTCTTGGCGCCCGGGACGGCCGACAGGATCTGCGAGACGAGGAAGAAGAACGGCATCAGGATGCCGAGCGAGAGCATCGAGCTGCGCAGTATCGCGGCCACGCCCATGGAGAAGACCGCGATGAGGCCCATGTAGACGCCGCCACCGAAGACCGCGCGCAGCACGTTGTCCGCGCCGAGGTCCGTACGGTGGTCACCGAGCAGGGCCTGGCCCAGGAAGAACGAGGCGAAGCTGGTCGCGAGGCCGACCGCCAGGGCCAGGACGCCCGCCACCGCGATCTTGCTGAAGAGGAACGTGGCGCGCCGGGGCACGGCCGCCAGTGACGTACGGATCATGCCGGAGCTGTACTCCGTACCGACCACCAGGACGCCGAAGACCACCATCGCGAGCTGACCGAGGATCATGCCGGAGAAGCTGACCAGGGTCGGGTCGAAGGTGGCGCGCTCGGCGTCGGGGAGATCGTCGAACTGGGAGTTCGTCAGCGCGCAGAGTGCCGCGCTCAGCGCGACGGTGACCGCGAACGCGCAGATGAGCGTCCAGGTGGTCGAGGAGACCGTACGGATCTTGGTCCACTCCGAGGTCAGGACCGCGGGTACCGATGCCATCGTGGTCATGCTCCCTTGCCGTGATCGCTGACGCCGCCGGGGGACCGGTCCCACTCGCCGCCCCACCGCGGGCCCGCGGGCGGCGGCGGGGCGCCGTCGTGCTCCGAGTGCGCGTGGTACTCCACCGAACCCGCGGTCATCTGCATGAACGCCTCCTCCAGGGAGGCCCGTTGGGAGCTCAGCTCGTGCAGCACGATCCCGTGCCGGGCGGCGAGCTCACCGAGCGCCTCGGTGGTCGCCCCGTCGATCTCCAGCGCGCCCTCGCCCGCCTCGACCGCGGTGAGGCCCTCCTCGCGCAGCACATCGCGCAACCGCTCCTGCTGCGGAGAACGCAGCCGCACATAGCTGCGGGAGTTGTCGTGGATGAAATCCGCCATCGACGTGTCGGCCAGCAGGCGCCCCTGTCCGATGACGATCAAGTGATCGGCGGTGAGCGCCATCTCACTCATCAGATGGGAGGAGACGAAGATCGTCCGTCCCTCTCCCGCGAGGGCCTTCATCAGATTCCTGATCCAGTGAATTCCCTCCGGGTCCAGACCATTGACCGGTTCGTCGAACATCAGGATCTCCGGATCACCGAGAAGCGCCGAAGCGATTCCCAGACGCTGGCCCATGCCGAGCGAGAAACCCTTCGACTTCTTCCTCGCCACCGCGCCGAGTCCGACCATGTCGAGGACCTCGGCGACCCGGCTCGTCGGGATGCGGTTGCTCTGGGCGAGACACAGCAGGTTGTTGTACGCGCTCCGGCCCCCGTGCATCGACTTGGCGTCGAGCAGCGCCCCGATGTACTTCAGAGGTTCGTCCAGCTCGTGGTAGTGCCTGCCGTCGATGCGGACCGTACCGCTGGTCGGGTTGTCGAGATCGAGCATCATGCGCATCGTGGTCGACTTGCCCGCCCCGTTGGGGCCGAGGAAACCCGTCACCATTCCAGGTCTGACCTGGAACGTCAGATGGTCGACGGCGACCTTGTCGCCGAATCGCTTGGTGAGACCCTCAAGCTCGATCATGCGCACACGCTAGAACGGCCGCGCGCCCGGCGCCACCACAAGGGCGGAACCGGGCGCGACGGATTATGCCAGGGGGTACAGCTGCGGTACTCCGGTGTCAGCGGGTCTGCTGAGCCGGAACCCCGCGGGTGGCGGGCTCGTCGTCCACCGGGGAGCTCGCGGCGGCCACCGCGGCACCCGTCAGCGTCGCCAGCATCTCGCGGACGTTGGTCAGCTGCGCGTTGATCGAGTCGCGGCGGTTCGTGAGCGCCGCCAGCTCGCGCTCCGACTCGCTGCGGATGCGGTCGGCCTTGGCGTTCGCGTCGGCCACGATGTCCTCGGCCTGGCGCTGCGCCGTCTCCACCGTCTGACGCGCCCTGCGCTCGGCGTCCGTGCGGAGCTTCTCGGCCTCCAGGCGGAGCTGCTCGGCGCGGTGCTCGATCTCGGCGAGACGCTTCTCGGCCTTCGCCTGACGGGACGCGAGGTCGCGCTCCGACTGCTCGCGGCGCTTCGCCAGGTTCGTCTCGAAGTCCGCGGCGGCCTGAGCGGCCTTGGCGCGGGTCTCCTCGAAGAGGGCGTCGGCCTCCTCGCGCTTCTGCTGAGCGTCCTTCTGCGCCTCGGTGCGCAGCGTGGTCGCCTCGCCCTTGGCCTTCTCGACGATGCGGACGCCCTCGTCCTCGGCCTTCGCCTTGCGCTCGGCGGAGAACGACTCCGCGTCGTTGCGCACCTGCTGGGCGGCCGACTCCGCCAGCTCGCGGTGCTGCTCGGCGGCGCGACGGGCCTCCTCGCGCAGGTCCTTCGCCTCCTCCTCGGCGAGGCGGAGGATCTTCTCCACGCGGGCGCCCAGACCGGCGTACGACGGTTCCGCGTCGTTGACCTGGGCCTGGGCGTTCTGCGTTTCGAGGTGGAGCTCCTCGATGCGCTTTTCCAGAGAGGTGATTCGGGCCAGAGCACTGTCACGGTCGGCGACGAGCTTGGAAATGCGGTCGTCCACCTGACCGCGGTCGTAACCACGTCGCACGAGCTCGAAGCCGAAGGGGGAGGAAGGGTCGCTCATGGGTTTCCTGTCGAATGAGACCGGTGAGGTGATAGGGGGAATCCTAGGGGCCTGGGCGGCGTGTCAACGTGCAGATGCCGCTTTGATCTGGAGAATGACACCCCTTTTGAGTGGCTGGCCCTCGGAGCGCTTGCTACTCAAAGGATTGCATGTTCATGTCGAAGCACGTGAAACGGCTGACGGGCTAGCCGTCGGACGACTTGCCACCGGAACGGCCGGCCGCCGCCGCTGTGGCCTTGACGCCACCGGACGTACTCCCGTTGGCCGCCTTCCCGCCTCCTGTGGGCGCCTCGAAAGATTCCAACGCCTCCAGTACGTCCTGGACACGGGAGATCTCCGCATTGATGTCCTCGCGTCTGCGCACCAGCAGGTCGAGTTCGCGCCGGCCCTCGTCCACCGTCCGCTCCGCCTCCGCCTGGGCGTCGGCGCGCAGCTTCTCGGCCTCGCGGACCAGGGTGGCCTTCTTCAGCTCGGCCTCCTTGAGCAGTGACTCGGCACGCTTCACCGCGGCGATCCGGACCTTGCTCGCCTCCGAGTTGGCGTCCGCCAGCAGCTCCTTGGCCTTCGCCGCGGCCTCCTCGCGCTGCTCCGCCGCCGCCTTCATCAGCTTGTCCACGCGCTCACCGGCGGTCTTCATCTGCTCGGAGGTCTCGCGGCGGGCCCGCTCGTGCAGTTCCTCGATCTCGCTCTCCAGACGCCGGCGCAGCTCCTCGGCCCGTTCCCTGGTGGCGGTGGCATCGCGGCGGGCGCCGACCAGCAGCTCGTCGGCGTCCGTGCGGGCCCGCTCCACCAGGGTGTTGCCCTCGACCGTCGCCTCCGAGGTGATCCGCGCGGCCTCCTTGCGGGCCATGCCGACCATCGTGTCCGCCTGCTCCTCGGCCTCGGTGGCGGCGCGCAGCGCCTCCTCCTGGGCCTTGTTGATGAGCTGGTCGGCCTGCTCGGCGGCGTCGGCGCGGCGCTTCGACGCCGCTTCGCGCGCCTCGTCGAGCAGGCGGTCCGCCTCCTCGCGTGCCTCCGCGCGCATCAGCTCCGCCGCCGACTCCGCCTCGGCGCGCACCCGTTCGGACTCGGCGCGGGTCCGTGCCGCGTGTTCCTGCGCCGAACCGACGGTCTCCGCCGCCTCCGCGCGCAGGCGTTCCGCCTCGCCGGTGGCCTCGCCGATGAGCTGGCCGTGCTGCTCGGCCGCCTCCGCGCGCAGCCGCTCGGCCTCTTCGGTGGCCTCCCGGATGAGGAGCTCCGACCGGGCCGCGGTCTCGGTACGCAGCAGCTCGCTCTCGCTCGACGCCTCACCGATGAGCCGGTCGGCCTGGGCCGCCGCCTCGCCGCGGATGCGGTTGGCGTCGTCGCGGGCCTCGGCACGGGAGCGCGAGGCGTCCTGCTCGGCCGAGGCCAGCGCGTCGGAAGCTTCGGTACGGACCCGCTGGCTGTACTCGGAGGAGTCCGCGCGCATCCGCTCGGACTCGGTGATCGCGTCGGCAACCGTCCGCTCGGCCAGCGCCTTCGCCGCCTCGGTCTCCTCGTTGGCGACCCGGCGGACGCGGTTGGCGTCCTCGGTGGCCCGCTCCCGCTCGGCGTAGGCGTCGGCGCGGACGCGGTCCGCCTCCTGCTGCGCCTCGGTCCTGGTCCGCTCGGCGACGTGCTCGGCGGTGGAGCGCAGCCCGGCGATCTCCTGCTCGGCCTGTTCCTGGAGACCGGCGACGGACTCCCGCACCTGCTGTGCGGTCTGCTCGGCGGCGGAGACCATCCCGCTCGCCCGGCGGTCCGCCTCCTCGACCAGGCGCTGGGCCTCGGTCTGGGCCTCCTCGACCCGCTTGCGGGCGGAGGCGAGCAGCTCCTCGCTCTGCTCGCGGGCGCGCTCGCGCTCCTGGTCGGCCTCGGCGCGCGCGCCGCCGAGCGTCTCCTCGGCCTCGCGGCGGCGCCGGCCGGCCTCCTCCTGGGCGGCGGCGAGGGCCTCGGCGGCCTCCGTACCGACCCGCTCGGCGGCTGCCGCCGCCTCGGAGCGCACCCGGTCGGCGCTCTCCTGCGCCTCCGACTTGAGCCGCTCGGCCTCGGTGGCCGCCTCCGTGCGCAGCCGTACGGCGACGGACTCGCCCTCCGCGCGGGACCGAGCCGCGTCGGCGGCGGCTTCGGTGCGCAGCCGCTCGGCCTCGGTCTCGGCCTGCTCGCGGAGCGTACGGAGCCGCTCGGCAGCCTCCGTACGGAGCCGTTCGGCCTCCTCCTTCGCTTCGAGGCGCACGCGCTCCGCCTCGGTACGGGCCTCGCCGAGCGCCTCCTCGGCCGCGGCGACGCGCTTCTCGGCCTCGGCGCGCAGCCGGGCGAGCTCGTCGGCCGCCTCGGTCCGCCGGGCGGTGACCGCCCGCTCGGTCTCCTCGCGGAGCTCGGCCGCCGCACGCTCGGCCGCGGTGGTGGTCGACTCGGCCTGCTCCTCGGCCTCGGTCCGCAGCCGCTCGGCCTCGGCCAGGGCGCGTGCCAGGGTCTCCTCCGCCTGCTTGCGCAGGGCTGCGGCACGCTCGGCCGCCTCGGACCTGACCCGGTCGCCCTCGGCGCCCGCGGACGTACGCAGTTCGTCGGCGTCCGCCTTGGCCTTGGTCAGCAGCTCCTCGGCGGTCCGCGCGCCCTCCTCGATCTGCTGGACGGCCTCACGGCGGGCCTCGCCTCGGATGCGCTCGCCCTCGGCGACCGCCTCGGAGCGCAGCTGCTCGGCCTCGCCGCGCAGCCGGCGTGCCTCCTCCTGGAGTTCGACCGTCCTGGCCCGGTACTCCTCGGTGTCGTCCTTGGCCGCGCCCTTGAGCTCGTCCGCCTGCTCGGCGGCCTCGCCGCGCAGCCGGTCGGCCTCGGCCTCGGCCTCCCGGCGGATGCGCTCGGCCTCCTCGCTCGCCGCCCTGGTGGTGGACCTCGCGTCCTCGGACGCCTTGGTCAGCACCTCCTCGGCCGTCCTGGCCGCCTTGGCGAGCTGGGCCGCGGTGTCCTCGGCAGCCGCGGCGCGGGCCTTCTCGGACGCCTCGGACTTGAGCCGGTCGGCCTCCGCGCGGGCGTCGGCGAGCGCCTGCTCGGCCTCCGCCTTGAGGGCTTCGGCGTCCTTCGTGGCCTCGCCGACCAGCCGGGCGATCTCCGACCTGGCCGTACGGGTGCGCTGCTCGTTCTGCGACTCGGCGCCGGCCAGCCGCTTCGCCGCGGCCTCCTTCGCCTCGGTGACGACCTTGTCGGCCTCCAGGCGCGCCTCGCGCAGCCGCGTCTCGGCCTCCTGCATACGCTGCTCGGCGACCCGGTTCAGTTCGGCGGTCTGCTGCCGGGTCTGCTGGGTCTCCGCCGTCGTCGAGGTGCGCAGCTGCTCGGCGTGGGAGGTGGCCTCCTGGGCCTGGTCCGAGGCGGCGCTGATCAGCCGTTCGGCGTCCCTGCGGGCCCGCAGCAGGATCGCTTCGGCTTCGGCGCGGGCCGACTCGGCCTCGGAGCCCAGCCGTTGACGGGTCTCGTCCGCGAGCCGGATGGCCTCGGCGCGGGCCGCCGCGAGGGACTGCTCGGCCTCGGCGCGGGACTCCTCCAGGAGCCGGCGGGCCTGCGCCTCGGTGCGGGCGCGCAACTGCTCGGCCCAGGCGACGTTCTCGTTGACGTGGGACTCGACGGTCTGGCGGCGCTCGGCCAGCTCCTGGTCGAGCCGCTGGCGGCGCTGTACGGCCTCGGCGTGCAACTCCGCCTGGAGACGGGCCTGGTGCTCCGCGTGCTCCTGGAGGATGCGCTGGGTCTGGGCCCGGGCGTCACGCAGCTCGCGCTCGGCGTCGGTGCGCAGCTGTTCGGCCTGGACCTGGGCATTGCGGAGCAGCTGTTCGGCCTGGTAGCCGAGGTCCGCGCTGTCGTAGGCGGGACGCGTCGCGAGATTGCGCCGGGCCTCGTGCAGCTTGGCGCGCAAGACCTCGACCTGGTAGCCGAGGTCCTCGGCGTGCTGGACGGCCTTCTCCCGGTCGGTCCTCAGCCGGTCCATCTCGGCTTCGAACCGCGAGAGATGGTCGACTTCAGCTCGGTGGCTCTCCTGGCGTTCGTAGCCCCGCACTGCGCGGTCCCATCCGTCCCCTGGTCGCAATTCTCCAAACGAGCACCGCTCGCCTGGCGAGCGGTCCCCCGGGGGAATGGTGACAGATCAACGGCAGGGACGCGGCGCGGCCCCGGCCCGGCCCCGGCCCGGAACCGCCCACTCTACCGGGCCGGGTATGCGGTGGTCAGTGCTCCGTCCGGGAGGTGACCAGTTCCGTGAGGACACCGTGGCAGTCCTTGGGGTGCAGGAACGTGATCCGGGACCCCATGGACCCGGTCCTGGGCTCGTCGTACAGCACCCGAACGCCCTTCTCGCGGATGCCGGCGGCGTCCCCGTCCACGTCCGCCGTACCGAACGCGATGTGGTGGACGCCCTCGCCGTGCCTGGCCAGCCACTTGCCCACCGCCGAGTCCTGACGGGTCGGTTCGAGCAGCTGGAGGTAGGAGGCACCGCCGTCGGACGTATCGTTGATTTTGAGCATGGCCTCCCGCACGCCCTGCTCCTCGTTGACCTCGGAGTGGAACACCTCGAAGCCGTAGGTCGAGCGGTAGAACTCGACGGTTAGGTCGAGGTCGAAACAGGCGATCCCGATGTGGTCGATTCGCGTCAGCATGGAACCAGTGCACCGCCGTGGCGTTGGTTACGCAACGTGCGCGCGATCACACCCGCTGCCGGATGACGGGCGGGGTACCGCTCAGTACATTCGGGTAAACCCTCGTTCACCTCTCACCCCTAGGGGCCGTGCCCATGCCAGGAACGACCGGTACCACCACCTCTGTGATCGTCGCGGGCGCCCGGACGCCCATGGGCCGCCTCCTCGGCTCCCTCAAGTCCTTCTCGGGGCCGACCTCGGGGGTGTCGCCATCAAGGCGGCGCTGGACCGGGCCGGCATCGGCGGCGACCAGGTCGAGTACGTGATCATGGGCCAGGTCCTCCAGGCGGGGGCCGGGCAGATTCCCGCGCGCCAGGCCGCGGTCAAGGCCGGCATCCCGATGAACGTGCCCGCGCTCACCGTCAACAAGGTGTGCCTGTCGGGGCTCGACGCGATCGCGCTCGCCGACCAGCTGATCCGCGCCGGTGAGTTCGACATCGTGGTGGCCGGTGGCCAGGAGTCGATGACGAACGCGCCGCACCTCCTGCCGAAGTCCCGCGAGGGCTACAAGTACGGTGCGATCGAGATGCTCGACGCGATGGCCCACGACGGTCTCACCGACGCCTTCGAGAACATCGCGATGGGTGAGTCCACCGAGAAGCACAACACCCGCCTCGGCCTCGCGCGTGCGGCGCAGGACGAGATCGCCGCGCTCTCCCACCAGCGCGCCGCGGCCGCCCAGAAGAACGGTGTCTTCGAGGCCGAGATCACCCCGGTCGAGATCCCGCAGCGCAAGGGCGACCCGATTCTCTTCGCCAAGGACGAGGGCATCCGGCCCGAGACCACCGTCGAGTCGCTCGGCAGGCTGCGCCCCGCCTTCGCCAAGGACGGCACGATCACGGCGGGCACCTCCTCGCAGATCTCCGACGGCGCCGCCGCGGTCGTCGTCATGAGCAGGGCCAAGGCCGAGGAGCTCGGCCTGGACTGGATCGCCGAGATCGGCGCCCACGGCAACGTGGCGGGCCCGGACAACTCGCTCCAGTCGCAGCCCTCCAGCGCCATCCGGCACGCCCTGAAGAAGGACGGCCTGGAGGTCGGGGACCTCGACCTGATCGAGATCAACGAGGCGTTCGCGGCCGTGGCCGTCCAGTCGATGAAGGATCTCGGCGTCACCTCGGACAAGGTCAACGTCAACGGCGGCGCCATCGCGCTCGGCCACCCCATCGGGATGTCCGGCGCCCGCGTCGTCCTGCACCTCGCCCTGGAGCTGAAGCGCCGCGGCGGCGGCACGGGTGCGGCGGCGCTGTGCGGCGGCGGCGGCCAGGGTGACGCGCTGATCATCCGCGTCCCCAGGTAGCGGTACCCGAACAGCCGAGAGCCCTACGAGTGAACGGAGCGGTGATGGTGGACGTCCCCACCCTGGTCGAGCAGGCGCGGGAGGGCAGGCCGCGGGCCGTGGCCCGGCTGATCTCCCTGGTGGAGGGGGCTTCGCCGCACCTGCGCGAGGTGATGGCGGCCCTGGCACCGCTGGCCGGGAACGCGTACGTCGTCGGGCTCACCGGATCACCCGGTGTCGGCAAGTCGACATCGACGTCGGCGCTGGTCTCCGCGTACCGGCGGGCCGGGAAGCGGGTCGGCGTCCTCGCCGTCGACCCGTCGTCGCCGTTCTCCGGGGGCGCGCTCCTCGGTGACCGCATCCGGATGTCGGAACACGTCTGCGACCCCGGCGTCTACATCCGCTCCATGGCCACCCGCGGCCATCTCGGCGGTCTCGCCTGGTCGGCCCCGCAGGCGATCCGGGTGCTGGACGCGGCGGGGTGCGAGGTGATCCTCGTCGAGACGGTCGGCGTCGGGCAGTCGGAGGTGGAGATCGCCTCGCAGGCCGACACCTCCGTGGTCCTGCTGGCGCCCGGCATGGGCGACGGCATCCAGGCGGCGAAGGCGGGAATCCTGGAGATCGGGGATGTCTACGTCGTCAACAAGGCCGACCGGGACGGCGCCGACGCCACCGTCCGCGAGCTGAACCACATGCTGGGCCTCGGGGAGAGCCGGGGGCCCGGCGCCTGGCGTCCGCCGATCGTGAAGACGGTCGCCGCCCGGGGCGAGGGCGTAGACGAGGTCGTCGAGGCCCTGGAGAAGCACCGGGCGTGGATGGCGGAGAACGGGGTGCTGACCGCGCGGCGCACCGCGCGGGCGGCCCACGAGGTCGAGACGATCGCGGTCACGGCGCTGCGCGAGCGGATCGCCGACCTGCACGGCGACCGCCGGCTCGACGCACTCGCCGAGCGCATCGTGGCGGGCCGGCTCGACCCGTACGCGGCGGCCGACGAGCTGGTGGCGGGGATCACCGGCAGCGGGTGACCCGCACAGCGGTTCCGGGGCGGCGTGCGGGCCGGCCCGGAACCGTGCGGCGGCCCGGTCAGCTGTCGTGGTCGTCGTCCTGGTCGTCGTCCTGGTCGTCCTTCTGGTCATCCCGTTCCACCGTGACGTTGCCGTTCCGGGCGTCGACGGTCAGCTCGTACCCCTTGCCGTCCTTGCCCCTGACGTCGACGTCCCAGCGCGGCGCGCCGCCGCGGCGGTCGTCGTCATCGTCGTCGAGGTCGACGGACGTCACCGTGCCCGCCCGCTCCGCCAGAGCGGCGTCGGCCGCGTCCTTGAGCGAGACGTCCGCGGACCGGGGGGCGCGCGCGTCACGGTCGTCGTCGTTGGCGTCCTCGCGGTCGCTGAGCACCTTCGCCTTGTACGCGTCCACGGTCACGTCGTGCCAGACCTTGTCGGAGCCGTACACGGCGAGGTCCCAGACGAGCCGGCCGGCGTCGTCCTCGTCGTCCAGCTCCGCGTCGGTGACCGTGCCGGGGACGGTCCTGAGCGCGGCGGCCGTGGCCTCGTCGACGGTGATCACGGCGCCGGCCGCCGCCGTTCCCCGCTCGCCGCCCGCCTTGTCGTCGTCGTCCGCGAAGGCGGCGGTGGCGACGGCTCCGCCGCCGACGAGTACGGCCGCGGTGACGGCCGCGATGGCGATGTTGCGCTTCATGAGGGTTCCTCCCCGATAGCTGTCCGGTTCGACGCGGTCCACACTGCCGGGCCGATGCTGAAGACGGCCTGAAGCCACCTGAAGGCGTCTTCAGGTTCGGTTTGCGACTCTGGTGGCTATGCGCTTGTTGATCGTGGAGGACGAGAAGCGGCTGGCGATGTCCCTGGCCGGGGGACTCACCGCCGAGGGCTTCGCCGTGGACGTCGTGCACGACGGCCTGGAAGGGCTGCACCGCGCGGGGGAGGGGATGTACGACCTCGTCGTGCTCGACGTCATGCTGCCCGGCATGAACGGCTACCGGGTCTGCGCCGCCCTGCGCGCCGCGGGCCACGAGGAGCCGATCCTGATGCTGACGGCCAAGGACGGGGAGTACGACGAGGCGGAGGGGCTCGACACGGGCGCCGACGACTACCTGACCAAGCCGTTCAGCTACGTCGTCCTGGTCGCCCGGATCAGGGCGCTGCTCCGCAGGCGCGGCGGTGGCTCCCCCTCGCCCGTACTGGCCGTCGGCTCGCTGCGCATGGACACCGCGGCCCGGCGGGTGCACCGGGGCGAGGACGAGATCGAGCTGACGACCAAGGAGTTCGCCGTGCTGGAGCAGCTCGCCCTGCGGGCGGGCGCGGTGGTGAGCAAGGCGGACATCCTGGAGCACGTGTGGGACTTCGCCTACGACGGCGATCCGAACATCGTCGAGGTCTACGTCAGCACGCTGCGGCGCAAGCTGGGCGCCGCGGCCATCCGTACCGTCCGTGGCGCGGGCTACCGGCTGGAAGCGCTGTGAGGTCCGTACGGGCCAGGGCCGCCCTGGGTGCCACGCTGGTCGTCGCCGTGGCGCTGATCGGGGCCGGGCTCGCCGTACTGCTCGTCCTGCGCGCCGAGCTCACCGACCGGGCGGGCCTGGAGGCGGAGGTGGCCGCCCGCGAGGTGGCGGGGCAACTGGCGCTGGACAGGCCCTTGGACGAGCTGGACCTGGGGGACGAGGACATCCACCCGGTCCAGGTGACCGATGAGGACGGGCGGCTGGTGGCGGCCTCCCAGGACCTGGAGGCGGTCGAAGGAACCGGTACGCGGGAGGTCGCCCCGGTCCGTTCGGCGCGGGCGCCGGAGTCGGTGCGCGACAACGGTGAGGCATCCATTGAGGGCGGTGAGGGCGGTGCGGGCGATGCGGGCGATGCAGGTGACGAAGGCGATGAAGGCGACGACAGCGACAGCAACGGCAACGACCGCGCCCGCCGCGAGGTCTCGTCCGACGAACCGGTGCTCACCGACGGCACGGCCACGGTCGACGGCGAGACGGCCGACTACCGGTTCGCCGCCGTCGAGGCGACGAACTCCGCCGGTCTGACGCTGACGGTCCACGCGGGCGCCCCGCTCGCCGCCGGGCAGGAGGCCGTGAGCACCGTGCGCGGCGCCATGCTGACGGGGCTGCCCGTCCTGCTGCTCGTGGTCGCCGCCGTGACCTGGCTGGTGACCCGCCGCGCCCTGCGCCCCGTGGAGGGCATCCGGCGGGAGCTGGCCGCGATCACCGCCTCCCAGGACCTGGGCCGCCGGGTGCCGGAGCCGGGGTCGCGCGACGAGATCGCCAGGCTGGCCCGTACGACCAACGAGACACTCACCGTGCTGGAGGCATCGGTCGGCCGGCAGCGGCGCTTCGTGGCGGACGCCTCGCACGAGCTGCGCAGCCCGATCGCCTCGCTGCGCACCCAGCTGGAGGTGGGCGTCGCGCACCCCGGGCTGCTGGACGTGCCGGGGGCGGTCGCCGACACCGTACGGCTCCAGGATCTCGCCGCCGATCTGCTGCTGCTGGCCCGGCTGGACGCGGGCGAGCGGCCCGGGCGCGCGGCGGTGGAGCTGGGGGCGCTGGTGCGCGAGGAGGCGTCGCAGCGCACGGGCGACCGGATCGCGGTGACGGTGTCCGTACCCGAGGACGAGTCGTTCGATGTGAGCGGTTCGCGCGGGCAGCTGGCCCGGGTGGTCGGCAATCTGCTGGACAACGCGGAGCGGCATGCCGGGAGTGTGGTCACCGTGGCGGTGGGCGCGGAGCGGGACGCGGTGTTCGTCGACGTCACCGACGACGGGACGGGGGTGCCGCGGGAGGAGCGGGAGCGGATCTTCGAGCGGTTCGTCCGACTGGACGACGCGCGCGGCCGGGACGACGGTGGGGCGGGTCTCGGCCTCGCCATCGCGCGGGACGTGGCGGCCCGCCACGGCGGCACGCTGACCGTGGGCGATGCCGGGGGTGGCGGAGCCCTGTTCCGCCTGCGCCTGCCCCGGAACACGTGAACGCCGCGCCCTCGACCACCCGGCGGGCTCAAGGTGCCCGGACAGCACCCGTCCGGCGATCGAGGACGGAGCCGCTACGGCTTGCCGCGCCTGCCGCGCAGGTGGTCCGCGATCGGCGTCAGCGCGGTGTGCAGCTCCGCCAGCGCCTCAGGGGACAGCAGGTCCATGAAGTGCTTGCGCACCGAAGCGACGTGGTGCGGGGCGACCTTGCGCATCGTCTCCGCGCCCGGCTCGGTGAGCACGGCGTACAGCCCGCGCCGGTCCGACTCGCAGTTCTCGCGGCGGACCAGGCCCGCGCTCTCCATGCGGGTGATCTGGTGCGAGAGCCGGCTCTTGGACTGCAGCGTCGAGGCGGCGAGGTCGCTCATCCGCATGCGCTGCTCCTCGGCCTCCGACAGGTTGACGAGGATCTCGTAGTCGTTGTTGGTCAGGCCGAACGGCTGGAGGTCCTTCTCCAGCTGGTGCATCAGCAGCCTGCTGACGTCAAGGTGGGTGCGCCAGGCGCACTGCTCTGCGTCGGTCAGCCAGCGAGTGGCCGTCTCGGTCTCCATGTATGGATTCTACCTAAGAAGTTGAAAGCCGGACGAAGCGTGAGGGTGTGACGCGCCGCGTGAAGCTGGGCGCAGACGTTCGACGTCACACTCCGCAGCCTACCGTTCACAGCCCGAAGCGACGCTGGAGGTCCCCCAGCTGGCCGGGCAGACGGGGTGCGGCCCCGTGTTGACCCGCGCCGGGGGAGTGCGGCCCGCCGCCCGGCACCCCTGCCTGCTGCGGCACCGCGCCCGAGGGCTGCTCGGCCATCAGCACCTCCGTCGACTGGAGCAGGACCGTCCCCGCCCCGACGAACTCGAACTGGTGCTCCTCGCCCGAGGCGCCGCCGATCCCCGTCAGCGACCGCAGCCCGCCCAGCACGCCCGACATGTACCCGTGGTCGTAGTGGTGGCAGGGCGCGGGGCAGTCCGCCCAGCCCACCAGCGCCTGGGGTCGACCCGCAGCGGCGGTTCCATGAAGACCACCGGGCCGTTGGACGCGGCCACGAACTTCCCCGTACCGATCAGGGTCACGAAACCCGGCACGATCGACTGCTTCAGGGCCAGCGTGGGCTGGTAGGCCAGCAGGTTGCCTGAGCGGACCGTCAGGTTCCCGTTCTCCAGGTCGAACGAGTTCACGTCGTAGGCCCGGTCCGCGAGCAGCATCTTGCCGCTGCCCTCGGCCACCACCCAGTCGTTCGCGTGCAGCGGCGAGTGGAAGCTCGTACGGATCAGCCGTTCGAAGCGGCCGTGCCCGATGCCGCTGAACTCGATCTGCCCGTAGTAGGCGATCATCTTGCCCTTCTGCAGGAACCACCGGCTCCCCGTGAGCTCCACGCAGAAGGTGTACGCGTTGACGTTGTCGTCCGACGGCAGGGTCATCGGGTCGTGGATCACGGGCGTGCTCACAGCTTCTCCTCCGACGCCTGGACGTACACCGCACCACTGCCGCTGAGCTCCAGCTGGAACGCCTCACCGGAGCCGCGCCCCACCATGTCCCGCCAGCCGAGCGCGGTGGAGAGCTTGTTGCGTACGTCTCCGTGGTGGGCGACGTACGCCTGCGGGTCCACATGCACCTCACGGCCCGGCGCGATGGGCAGTTCGACCACTCCGCCGTGGGCCATCACCGCGACGGAGCCGTGGCCCGTCAGGCTCGTGGTGAACAGGCCCTGCCCGGTCACCTGGCCGCGCACCATGCCCATCACCCCACCCTGCGAGCCCATGAACATCGTGCTCTGCCGGAGCGTCCCGTCGAACGCGAGCAGCCGGTCCGCCTCCACGTAGAGGGTGTCGCCGGCCAGGGCGATCACCTGGATGTGGTGGCCGCCGTGGCCGAACATCACCGTGCCACTGCCCTCGACCGTCATCAGCGGGGTCGCCTCGCCGGCCACCCGCCGGCCGATCATCGAGGCCAGGCCGCCCTGACCGCCCCGCGTGTTCGGGTGAAGGTGACGTCGCCGCGGTAGGCGAGCATCGCGCCCCGCTGGCTGTACATCTTCTGGCCGGGAACCACCGCGGCCTCGACCATCTTCGCGTTGATCTCACGGAACGGCATCAGACATCGCCCCCGAGGGTGTTGCGCTCGCTGGGCTGCACGTAGACCAGGCCCTCGCCCTCGAAGCGGATCTGGAACGACTCGCCGGAGCCCTCACCCATCAGTGTGCGGAAGTTCACCCCGGACTGGAAGTGCTGCTGGAGGTTGCCCTGATGGGCGATGTAGGCCCCCGGGTCGACGCTCAGGGGGTACCGGGTCGTCACCCGCAGCACCACCGCCGTACCGTCCGACACGATCGCCGCCTGGCCGGTGCCCTCGACGGTCGTGGTGAACAGGCCGTTGCCGCTCGCCCCGCCGCGCACCCCGGTGAAACTGGTGCCGGTGCGCAGCCCGGAGTCGGTGGCCAGCAGGTTGCTCGCCTCCACGTACAGCTTGTCGCCGCGCAGGGTGACCAGGCTGATCTCGCTCGCCCGGTCCGCGAAGTAGCAGGTGCCCTGGCCCGTCACCTCCATCATGGTCATCTGCTCGCCGGTCAGCCGGCGGGTCACCATGCCGCGTATGCCCTCACCGCCGCCGGACATCTTCTTGAACGCCATCCGGCCGTCGTACGCGACCATCGAGCCGTTCTTCGCCTTGACGCCGTCACCCGTGAGGTCGACGGCGAGCGTCTTGCCGCCCTGGAGCCGGAACATTGCCACACCACGACGGTAGCCGGAGCGCCGCCGCGGGGACAGGCACCCCCCGGGAAAGCGGCCCCCACCCCCGGAGCGGTCGCGGACGGTGCCACAATGGGTCCCCGCTTGTGCCTGCGTTCACAAGCCGTCACCGTCCTCCCACCGAAGGTGCCCCCGTGGACATCAAGACCGCTTCCGCCCTGCACCGGCTGCGCCTCATCTCGGTTCCCGAGGCGCTCTCCTTCCCGGCGCTCATCCTCTTCGGCTCGATCCTCAGCCGCGTCTCGGACATCGACTTCCTGATGATGCCGCTCGGCATCCTGCACGGCGTGCTCTTCGTGATCTACGCGGTGTTCCTGCTGGACGTGTGGGTCAAGGCCAAGTGGCCGCTGAAGCGCGTCGCCCTCTTCTTCGTGCTCTCGCTCCTGCCCTTCGGCGGGCTGTACGGCGACAAGCTCATCAAGCGGTACGAGTCGGACGGCGTCATCGCCGGCCGCGCCCGCCGCGAAGGGGTGGTCGCGTGATCGTCGCCTTCTCGGTCTCCCCGGTCGGTGTCGGTGAGGACGTCGGCGAGTACGTCGCCGACGCGGTGCGCGTGGTCCGCGAGTCCGGGCTGCCCAACCGCACCGACGCGATGTTCACCTCGGTCGAAGGCGAGTGGGACGAGGTCATGGACGTCGTCAGGCGAGCCGTCGCCGCGGTCGAGGCACGCGCCGGACGCGTCTCCCTGGTACTGAAGGCCGACATCCGCCAGGGCGTCACCGACGGCCTCACGTCCAAGGTCGAGACGGTGGAACGGCACCTGGCGGGCTGACGCCCCGGCCGCCCCGCACGGCCCTCCACGTTCACCCGTTAGGCCCCCGCCGCCACACGGCCGGGGCCTGACGCGTTCCGATCCCAAAACCCCTCACTCGGACCTGTCGAGTCGCCACGCCGTTGGAACTCCCTTTCTGTTGGGATTACCAACCCGTTCGACACTTGGAGGCACGGTGCGGTCGGAGGGCTACGACTACGACATCCACAGCCGGCTCGCGGGTCCGCTCACGGAGCCGGACGCGGCGGGATACCGGGTGCGGTACCGGAGTCTGCTGTCGACGGAGAAGCACCGAATAAGGGCAGTGCTCCTGATGACACTGGCCCCGGTGCTCACCGGCCTGCTGCTCCTGTACCTGGTCTGGCCCTCGCACTGGACCGAGCGCGAGAACGGTGAACGCTGGCTGGTCCTGGCCGACGCGGTGATGCTCACCTCGATCGGACTGATCGAGCTGTTCATGCTGGTCAACGTCGTCTCGGTGGCGCACGCCACGCTGGTCGCCAGGGACCCGGTCCCGGTCAGGCCGGAGCCCGGCAGGCGGGTCGCGTTCCTCACCACGTACGTACCGGGCAAGGAACCGCTCTCGATGGTGCGGGCCACCCTCCAGGGCGCCGTGCGGATGCACCACGACGGTCCGCTGGACATCTGGCTGCTGGACGAGGGCGACGACCCGGCCGCCAGGATGCTCTGCGCCGAACTGGGCGTGCACCACTTCACCAGGCGCGGGGTGCCCGAGTGGAACCGCAGGAAGGGCGTCCACAAGGCACGCACCAAGCACGGCAACTACAACGCCTGGCTCGCCATGCACGGGGACGGCTACGACTTCTTCGCCTCCGTCGACACCGACCACGTGCCCATGCCCAACTTCCTCGAACGGATGACGGGCTACTTCCGTGACCCCGACATCGCCTTCGTCGTCGGACCGCAGGTCTACGGGAACTACGAGTCGGCCGTCACCAAGGCGGCCGAGTCCCAGCAGTTCCTCTTCCACGCGCTGATCCAGCGCGCGGGCAACCGCTACGGCGCCCCCATGTTCGTCGGCACCAACAACGTCGTACGCATCGCGGCGCTCCGCCAGGCAGGCGGGCTGTACGACTCGATCACCGAGGACATGGCGACCGGCTTCGAGATCCACCGCCGCCGCAACCCCCTGACCGGGAGGTACTGGCGTTCCGTCTACACCCCGGACGTGCTGGCCGTCGGTGAGGGCCCGGCCTCCTGGACCGACTTCTTCACCCAGCAGCTGCGCTGGTCCAGGGGGACGTACGAGACGCTGTTCCGGCAGTACGGCAAGGCGCTGTTCCGGGTCCCGCCCGGCCGGCTCCTCAGCTACACCCTGATGCTCGTCTACTACCCGATGACCGCGGTCAACTGGCTCCTGGGCGTGGTGAGCTGTGTGCTGTTCCTCTGGCTCGGGGCCTCCGGCACCCAGGTCGCGGCCTCCATCTGGCTGATGCTCTACAGCGACGCGGCCGCGCTCCAGATCGGCCTCTACCTCTGGAACCGGCGCCACAACGTCTCCCCGCACGAACCCGAGGGATCGGGCGGGCTCGCGGGCATGGCGATGTCCGCGCTCTCCGCGCCGATCTACCTCAAGTCGCTCGGCTCGGCCGTCCTGCGCACCGACGGGCGGTTCGTCGTCACCCCCAAGGGCGGCCAGACCAGCCCCGACCGGCTGCTCACCTTCCGTATCCACCTCTTCTGGGCGGCTGTGCTGCTGAGTTCGCTCATCGCCTCCGTCCAGCTGGGCAACACCCACGCGGCGATGCGCACCTGGGCCGTGCTGGCCCTGGCCATCTCCCTCTCCCCGGTCGCCGTCTGGTCCTGGACGGTCTGGCGGGAGCACCGCGGCCGGCCCCGCAGGGTCGTGCCCGTACCGGTGAAGGCCCCCGCCTCCGCCCCCGCCTTCGTCACCACCACGGCCACCACCACGGCGTCGGCGGCCTCGTCGTCCGCCGCCGCCGCTTCCACCACCACCGCAGGAGGGAACTGAGCCATGGCGTACACGCCCACGAAACGGATGAAGAAGACGCTCCTGGGCGGCGGTGCCATCGTGGTGCTCGCGGGGCTCAACGCTCCGGCGGCGCTCTCCTTCGCCGAGGACCGGTACCACGCGTACAAGATCGACCAGCCTGCCTACAAGGCCCGGTACGGCTCCTGGAAGCGGGTGGACATCCCCGAGGAGTACCGGACGAACGCCATCCACGCCGCCCTGCTGCACACCGGCAAGGTGCTGATCGTGGCGGGCTCGGGCAACGACGAGCAGCACTTCGACGAGGGCACCTTCGACACGGTCCTCTGGGACCCGGAGTCGAACGCCTTCCAGAAGATCCCCACGCCCGAGGACTTCTTCTGCGGCGGCCACGCGGCGCTCCCGGACGGCCGGCTGCTGGTCGCGGGCGGCACCGCGCGCTACGAGGTCCTGGACGACAAGGTGGAACGGGCGGGCGGCGGGATGCGGGTGAAGAACGAGAACCCGGACAAGCCCCTCACCCTCAAGAAGGGCACCGTCTTCCGTTCGCCGTCCGGCGCCGAGTACGTCTCGCGGTTCGACGTGACCGTGCCCAGAGCCAAGCGCGAGTTCGAGGTCGACTACTTCAAGAGCGGCCGGATGAAGCCGTGGAAGACCAAGGTGACCGCCGCGGAGGCGCGGGTCTTCGTGGAGTCGCTGACCGAGGGACCGCAGGCGGTGACCACCGAGGCCGCCCAGTACGAGATCGAGGGGCTGAAGGGCAAGGCCGCCGACAACGCCTACGGCCTCGCCGAGAAGATCACCATGGACAAGCAGGACTTCCAGGGGATCAGGGCGGCGTACGAGTTCGACCCGGTGGCCGAGAAGTACATCCGCGTCGACCCCATGAAGGAGGCCCGCTGGTATCCGACGCTCGTCGGTCTCGAGGACGGCAGGGTGCTCGCCGTCTCCGGCCTCGACGACGTGGGCGCGATCCTGCCCGGTGACAACGAGATCTACGACCCGAAGACGAAGAAGTGGTCCAGGGGCCCCTTCCACTACTTCCCGACCTACCCGGCGCTCTTCCTGACCAAGGGCGGCAAACTCTTCTACCCGGGCGCCAACGCCGGCTACGGGCCCGCCGACAAGGGCAGGGTGCCGGGGGTGTGGGACCTGAGGAAGAACACCTTCACCGAGGTCGGCGGGCTCACCGACACCGACGAGACCGAGACCGCGGCCTCCCTGATGCTGCCGCCGGCGCAGGACCAGAAGGTGATGATCCTGGGCGGCGGCGGGGTCGGCGAGTCCAAGAAGTCGACCGCGCGCACCGCGATCGTCGACCTCAAGGCCGACAGCCCGCTCTTCGAGAAGGGCCCGGACCTTCCGCAGGGCACCCGTTATCTGAACAGCGTGATCATGCCCGACGACACCGTCTTCACCACCGGCGGATCGAAGGACTACCGGGGCCGCGGCGCCAGCAACATCCTCAAGGCGCAGTTCTACGACCCCAGGACCAACGCCTTCGAGGAGGCGGCGGCACCGACCGTCGGCCGCAACTACCACTCCGAGGCACTGCTCCTGCCCGACGGACGTGTGGCGACGTTCGGTTCCGACTCGCTCTACGGCGACAAGGACAACACCAAGCTGGGCAGGTTCGAACAGCGTATGGAGGTCTACACGCCCCCCTCGCTGCACGGGAAGGGCGAGCGGCCGGTGATCGGCGCCGGGCCCAAGGACGTCGTACGCGGTGGCAGCGCCACCTTCGAGGTCAGCGACCCCGCCAGGATCGCCACCGCCCGGCTGATGCGGCCGAGCGCCGTCACGCACACCACCGACGTGGAGCAGCGTTCGGTCGAGCTCGGGCTGAGGAAGGGCAGGGGCGGGGTGACGGTGGAGCTGCCGGACGACAGCACGCTCGTGCCGCCCGGCTGGTACATGCTCTTCGTCACCGACACGGACGGCACGCCGTCCGAGGCGAAGTGGGTCAGGGTCGGCTGAGCGGCCGGAGGCCGGGAGGGCTCAGGACCGCGCCCTCTCGGCCAGCCCCAGCGCGTACTCCGGCCACCAGGTGCCCGCCGACGGGCCGCCGCGGCAGGTGCCGTCCGAGTCGCCGGGCCGCTTGATCCACAGATAGGCGTCGAGCCCGTCCTCACCCGTGAGGGCGGCCGGGGTGTTCCCAGGGCCCGCCCGGGCGGGTTGCACCAGGCTTCGGCACGGTCCCCGGAGAGCGGGCCGTTGCCGTTGCGGCTGGTGTCGATGACGAAGTGGGAGCCGCCCGTCAGGGCGGAGAGCCTGGCTCCGTACGAGGTCACCGTGGCGTTGGTCTGGAAGTTGGCGACGTTGAGCGCGAAGCCGTCGGCCCGCTCGATCCCCGCGCGCCGGAGCGGCTCGACCAGCTTCGACGGGTCCTTGATCCACTCGGGGTTGCCCGCGTCGAGGTAGACCTTGGTGCGGGAGAGTTTCTTCAGGGTGTCGACGGCCTCGGCGAGGAGCGTGTACCGCTCCTCGTGGTGCTCCGGCGGGGTGCAGCCGTCCGCGATGTGGGGGATCGCGTCCGGTTCCAGGACGACGGTGGCGGGGGCGCCGCCGATCGCTCCGGCGAACTCCCCGATCCACCAGCGGTAGAACTCCGCGTCGGCCGCGCCGCCCGCCGAGTAGGCGCCGCAGTCGCGGTGCGGGATGTTGTACGCCACCAGCAGCACGCTCTGGTCGCTCTTCGCGGCGCTGCGGACGGCTGCCCGGATTCCGGCGGCCGGCTGGTCACCGGCCGGCCAGTCCGCCACCGGGCGGTCGGCGATGCGCTTGAGGACCTTCGCGTCCTCGGCGCGGCCCCGCTTCTCCCAGGCGCGGACCTGGCGGGCGGCGTCGCTGTCGGGGTCCACCCAGTACGGGGCGGCGGCGCTCGGCGCGGCCTCACCCCGTACGGCGCCGGTGCCGGAGGACTGCCTCCCGGACCCCGGGGGCGGAGAGGCACAGCCCGCCGACAGGGTGGCGGCGAGGACCACGGCGGTGAGCACGGTGGTGCGTACGGGGAAGATTCTGCGGCCGGACATCCAGCCCCCTCGGACAGTGGCGCACGGGCAGGCAAGGGCACAGGTACAGACGGATACACAAGTGTCACCCATCGTGACATATCGCTCACGCGGAGTGGTGGTCCGACACCGCCGACGCGACTCCGGGCGCCGTACGGCCGTACGGCTCCGGACCCGTGCCGCCTCCAGGCAAGGGCCGGGCCACCGCGCGACAGGGGCACGGCCGCTCCGACGCCCCCGGACGGCTTCCGAACAGAAGTGCGGTACCGAAGTGCGAGACAAGGCAGACCGGCATGTGACCACTGGGTAAGGTCGTGCCGTGCCGAAGCCGCTCAGCCTTCCCTTCGATCCGATCGCCCGCGCCGACGAACTCTGGCAGCGGCGCTGGGGGCCCGTGCCCTCGATGGGCGCGATCACCTCGATCATGCGGGCGCAGCAGATCCTGCTGGCCGAGGTCGACGCGGTGGTCAAGCCGTACGGGCTGACCTTCGCACGGTACGAGGCGCTGGTGCTGCTCACGTTCTCCCAGGCCGGCGAGTTGCCGATGTCCAAGATCGGCGAGCGGCTGATGGTGCACCCCACCTCGGTGACGAACACCGTGGACCGGCTGGTCAGGTCCGGTCTGGTGGACAAGCGCCCCAACCCGAACGACGGCCGCGGAACCCTCGCCTCCATCACGGACAAGGGCCGCGAGGTGGTCGAGTCGGCCACCCGGGACCTGATGGCCATGGAGTTCGGCCTCGGGGTGTACGACGCCGAGGAGTGCGCCGAGATCTTCGCGACGCTGCGCCCCCTGCGGGTCGCGGCCAGGGACTTCGAGGAGCGGTAGGGCGCTGCAAGATCGCCCCGGTTGCCCCGTTACGCTCGTGGTCATGAAACAGAACGTGCTCACCCGCTACCGGGTGATGGCCTACGTCACCGCCGTCTGGCTGCTCGTCTTCACCGCGGCGATCATCGCGAAGTACGGGTTCGAGACCGGCGACACCATGCTGATCTCCCAGATCCACGGCGTGCTGTTCATCGTCTACGTCGTCTTCGCCTTCGATCTCGGCTCCAAGGCGAAGTGGCCCTTCGGCAAGCTCCTGTGGGTGCTGGCCGCGGGCTGCATCCCCTTCGCCTCGTTCTTCGTCGAGCCGAAGGTCAGCCGCGAGGCTCGCGCCCTGGTCACCGACCCCGCACCGGTCACCGCCGAGGTCTGACCCCCCCCGACCGCCCCGCGCGAAAAGCGCAGGGCGGTTTGCCATCGACATTTACTAGGACGTCCTAGTAAATTCGAGGAATGGACGCTGACGCGATCGAGGAAGGCCGCCGCCGCTGGCAGGCCCGTTACGACAAGGCCCGCAAGCGCGACGCGGACTTCACCACGCTCTCCGGAGACCCGGTGGAGCCCGCGTACGGGCCACGCCCCGGCGACACGTACGAGGGGTTCGAGCGGATCGGCTGGCCCGGTGAGTACCCCTTCACCCGGGGGCTCCACCCGACCGGCTACCGCGGCCGGACCTGGACCATCCGCCAGTTCGCCGGCTTCGGCAACGCCGAGCAGACCAACGAGCGCTACAAGATGATCCTCGCCGCGGGCGGCGGCGGACTCAGCGTCGCCTTCGACATGCCGACCCTGATGGGCCGCGACTCCGACGAGCCCCGCTCGCTCGGCGAGGTCGGGCACTGCGGGGTCGCCATCGACTCCGCCGCCGACATGGAGGTCCTGTTCAGGGACATCCCGCTCGGTGACGTCACGACGTCCATGACCATCAGCGGCCCCGCCGTGCCCGTCTTCTGCATGTACCTGGTGGCCGCCGAGCGCCAGGGCGTCGATCCGGCCGTGCTCAACGGCACGCTCCAGACCGACATCTTCAAGGAGTACATCGCGCAGAAGGAGTGGCTCTTCCAGCCGGAGCCCCATCTGCGCCTCATCGGTGACCTGATGGAGCACTGCGCCCGCGACATCCCCGCGTACAAGCCGCTCTCCGTCTCCGGCTACCACATCCGCGAGGCCGGAGCCACGGCCGCGCAGGAGCTCGCGTACACCCTCGCTGACGGTTTCGGATACGTGGAGCTCGGCCTGTCCCGCGGGCTGGAGGTCGACACCTTCGCCCCCGGCCTCTCCTTCTTCTTCGACGCGCACCTCGACTTCTTCGAGGAGATCGCCAAGTTCCGCGCGGCCCGCCGGATCTGGGCCCGCTGGATGAAGGAGGTGTACGGGGCGAAGACCGACAAGGCGCAGTGGCTGCGCTTCCACACCCAGACGGCCGGAGTCTCGCTCACCGCCCAGCAGCCGTACAACAACGTCGTCAGGACCGCGGTCGAGGCCCTGTCCGCCGTCCTCGGCGGCACCAACTCGCTGCACACCAACGCCCTGGACGAGACCCTCGCGCTCCCCTCCGAACAGGCCGCCGAGATCGCCCTGCGCACCCAGCAGGTGCTGATGGAGGAGACCGGCGTCGCCAATGTGGCGGACCCGCTGGGCGGCTCCTGGTACGTCGAGCAGCTCACCGACCGTATCGAGGCGGAAGCCGAGAAGATCTTCGAGCAGATCAGGGAGCGCGGCACCCGGGCCCACCCGGACGGCAAGCACCCGATCGGCCCGATGACCTCCGGCATCCTGCGCGGCATCGAGGACGGCTGGTTCACCGGCGAGATCGCCGAGTCCGCCTTCGTCTACCAGAGGGCGCTGGAGAAGGGCGACAAGCGCGTCGTCGGCGTCAACACCGCACTCGGCTCCGTCACCGGCGACCTGGAGATCCTCCGCGTCAGCCACGAGGTCGAGCGCGAGCAGGTGCGGGAACTGACGAGCCGCAAGGCCGGCCGGGACGACGCCAGGGTCCGCGCCGCGCTGGACGCGATGCTGGCCGCCGCGCGCGACGGCTCGAACATGATCGCGCCCATGCTGGAGGCCGCACGGGCCGAGGCGACCCTCGGCGAGATCTGCGGCGTCCTGCGCGAGGAATGGGGCACCTACACGGAGCCGCCGGGCTTCTGATCCACCCGGCCCGACGCGGTGGCGCCCAGTCCCGCGATCAGCAGCACGGTGAAGCGCTGGGCCCAGTCGGCGTCGACGGGCTCGGCGCTCACCAGTGCCCGGTGCACCACCGCGCCGGCGATCACGTCGAAGATGAGGTCCGCGGTCCGCGCCGCCGTGGCCGGGTCGGCCTCGGAGGGCAGTTCCCCGCGCTCCTGGGCCCGCTCCCGCCCCAGCAGCACCAGCCGCTTCTGCCGGGCCACGATCGAATCCCGGATGCGGGTCCGCAGCGCCTCGTCGCGGGTCGACTCCGCGACCACCGCCATCAGCGCGGTCTTGGTCTCCGGCCGCTCCAGCAGCGCCGCGAACTGGAGCACGACTCCCTGTACATCGGCGGAGAGGCTGCCGAGGTCCGGGAGCTCCAGCTCGTCGAAGAGGACCGCCACGGCGTCCACCACCAGCTCGTTCTTGCCCGCCCAGCGCCGGTAGAGCGTCGTCTTGGCGACCCCCGCGCGCAGCGCCACGTCCCCCATCGTCAGCTTGGACCAGCCCAGATCGACGAGGGAGGCACGGGTCGCCTCCAGGATCGCCTCGTCCGCCGCGGCACTGCGCGGGCGCCCTGTCCGGGGGGCTTCGGGTGGCTGCGGCTCAGCATCCCGCGACCATACCCGCCGGTAAGTAAGGTCCGCCGTGTCCGGTGGCCGTGAGACAGATCACCGGTGCCTCCTGTCCCTGAGGGCCGCCGGGGAGTTACGCTACGGGTCGTAGCGTATGGACGGGGGTTCGCACCCGGTTCGCGCCACGACCGATCGACAACCACAGGAGCCGGGTGGGGACCCGGCACCGGAAACCAGGGGCCTTCCGGTCCCCGGGACCGGGTCCGTCCGCACGCCGCGCACACCGGCGCAGGCCGCGGACGGAGCCGGTTCCCGTACCGCTTCACGTAACGGCCTGTCCACGGGGAGGATGTACGCATGCAGCCTAGGAACATGTCCATGAGCGGCGTCGTCGACCTCGCCGCCGTGAAAGCAGCCGGTGAGGCCAAGGCCAAGGCCGAGCAGGCCCGTGCCGACGCCTCCCGGCAGGGCGGCGGTGCCGCCGCGGCCCCCAGCTCCCTCGTGATCGACGTCGACGAGGCGGGGTTCGAGCGCGATGTGCTGACCCGCTCCGCCGAGGTCCCGGTCGTCATCGACTTCTGGGCCGAGTGGTGCGAGCCGTGCAAGCAGCTCGGCCCGCTCCTGGAGCGCCTGGCCGTCGAGTACAACGGCCGTTTCGTGCTCGCCAAGGTCGACGTCGACGCCAACCAGATGCTGATGCAGCAGTTCGGCATCCAGGGCATCCCCGCGGTCTTCGCCGTCGTCGCCGGGCAGGCGCTCCCGCTCTTCCAGGGTGCCGCCCCCGAGGCCCAGATCCGCGAGACGCTCGACCAGCTGATCCAGGTCGGCGAGGAGCGCTTCGGTCTCACCGGGATCGTCGTCGGCCCCGCCGCCGAGGGCGAGGACCCGGCGGGCCACGTGCCGGCCGAGGTGCCGGCGGGGCCGTACGACGCGCTGCTGGAGGCGGCGGCGCAGGCACTGGACGCCAACGACTTCGGCGGCGCCGTCCAGGCGTACAAGAACGTGCTGTCCGACGATCCGGCCAACGCCGAGGCCAAGCTCGGTCTCGCCCAGGCGGAACTGCTGGGCCGGGTCCAGAAGATGGACCCGCAGCAGGTGCGCAGGGACGCCGCCGAGAAGCCGGACGACCTGACGACGCAGATCGCCGCCGCCGACCTGGACCTCGTGGGCGGGCACGTCGAGGACGCGTTCGGACGGCTCGTGGAGGCCGTCCGCCGCAGCTTCGGCGACGACCGGGACGCCGCACGGCTCCGCCTCCTGGAACTGTTCGAGGTCATCGGACCCGACGACCCCCGGGTCACGGCGGCGCGGGCCGCCCTGGCGCGTGTCTTGTTCTGATGTGACAACACGGCCGTGGCGCCTTCGGGCACCACGGCCGTTTTCGCGTCCGGGGCGATAAGGGACCTGGTCCCTTTACCAAATCTTGACAAAGGTGCGCGCTGTTACTCGCAGTAAAGCGCCCTTGGGGATCTGTCCGCTTAAGGACCCCCTTTTTCCTATTCCGGTGTCCGTTTGGCACCACCCTGTGTGGCCGCTCGACACCGCCTCGTCGCGGCTCGGTTATCGGCCCGTTACTAGCGAGTAACGACACCCCTTGTGTCCCGGCCGTGAATGCACCACGATCGGCCAGGCTCGGTCCGATACCGCCAAGCCCCACCACCAGTCGGGGCCGGCGGACCCTTCGGGTCCCCACCGGGCCGGTCGGCGACAGTGGCGCCGACCGCGGACAGGGGGGTTCCTGCCGTCCGGCGGGGCCTGTCCGAACCGGTCGCGCAGAAGCGTGCCCAGTGGTTGTCGCTCGGGGGTGATCGCCGGTGATTCGGATGCGGTACGCGCCTCCGGTCCGGGCGCTCTCCTTCCCGAGGACGTAGCACTTCTCCCATCCCAGGCCGGGCACGAGCTCGCTCCGGAGATGTACGTCCGAGAAGGAGGAAATGTATGAGTTCCCAGGTCCGCGGTGGCACGAGATGGAAGCGCTTCGCTCTGGTCATGGTGCCGAGCGTCGTCGCGACCGCAGCAGTGGGTGTGGGCCTCGCGCAGGGTGCGCTGGCCGCGTCCTTCGCCGTGTCCGGCCAGAGCTTCAAGGTCAGCACGGACAGGCTCGTCGGTGAGGACTTCGTCCAGTACGGCAGCGTCGCTGTCGGCACGGACCTGGAGGGCAAGAAGGCTGCCCACCCAGTGGCGGTGTCGGGCTTCAGCAAGGCCACGATCACCAACATGTGCCAGTCGGTGGTCACGCCTGACCTGCCCTTCGGTCTCGGCAGCGTCAGCCTGGAGCTGAACGCCGGTACGGACCCGAAGAACCCTGTCGTGGCGACGAATCTGTACCTCGACGTCGCTCAGCTCGACGCGGATGCGTACTTCGAGGACATCGACATCGGCGTCGCGGCCGGCTCGATGGGCAAGCCCGGTATCCAGACCGGTACCGAGAAGGCGGTCAACCCGAACGGCTTCGCTCAGCGGGCCAGGCTTGCCACGCTGACCGGTGTGGAGCAGACGGCGTGGGCAACCACCGCCGGCACGTTCAAGCTCAGCGACCTGAAGCTGCGGCTGCACAAGGGCGTCGAGGAGTGCTTCTAAGCACTCGCCCGGGTGGCCGGAACGCTCCCTGAGGGCCTCCGGCCGCCCACCCCTTCTCTTCTCACGGCAGTACCGGTTCCAGGGAGCTGTTTTCCATGAGCCCCGAGTCCACAGGGCAGAACGAGCACCACCTCACCGTCTTCCGGCGGGGATTCCGCGCCTGGCGGGGTAACCGGCCGTTCTGGGCGGGCCTTTTCACCATCGTGGGTGGTCTACCCATCGCGTACTTCCCGTACGCGAACATGCACCTCGGCAACATGACGATCGCGATGTCCACGACCGCCGGTGCGGGATCGCTGATCATCGGAGTCCTGCTCGTCACGCTGGGCCTGACCATGTGGTTTCACCACATCGTGCGCGTGTTCGCCGGGGTCGCGGCGATCCTGCTGGCGCTGATCTCCATACCCGTCGCCAACATAGGCGGCTTCCTGATCGGCTTCCTGCTCTCCATGCTGGGCGGCGCGCTGTCCATCTCGTGGGCACCGGGGGAGCCGGTGGCGGCCGAGGACCCGTACCAGGAGCCGTACCAGGACCGGTACGGCAAGGGCGAACCGCAGGCCGCGCCCGCGGACGGGGCGTTCCACGGGGCGGCGGTGCCCCAGCAGAAGCCGGCCGCGTACGACGCGGCGGCCGAGACCGAGGGCGGGGGGCATCGTGCGGGGTGACGAAGGACAGCCGACAGACACGGTCACCGGCGAGCACCTCCGCGAGCGGAAGGGCCCGCGCCACGCGGCCCCGAGGAAGTCGCTGCTGACGAAGTTGCAGATACCCGCGGGCAAGGCGTTCGCGCTCGCCGCGATGCCCACGGCGGTCTTCGTCGGCATGGGGCTCACCCCCAGGCTCGCGATGGCGAACGACGCCTCGGACATCCCCTTCGCCCCTGGCCCCTGCGTCACCCGCTCCGACGAGCCGGGCGAGTCGCAGGAGCCGAAGCCGACCGCGACTCCGAGTGCCACGCCGAGCGCCACGCCGAGTGCGAAGCCGGGCGCCGGTGCTACCGCCCCGGCCGAGAAGCCGGACGCGACCGAACCGGCCGTGCCCGAACCCTCGGCGAGCCCGACCGCTCCCGCCGCCACCGAGCGGGACAGGTCCGCGACGACGCCGGCCGCGACGCCCGAGCCCACAGGGACGAAGAACCCGCTCGACCCCCTCGGTGTCGGTGACGCGCTCAAGGATCTGCTCGACGGACCGGACAAGGAGACGGCGAGCCCGTCCCCGACTCCCACCACCGAGTCACCGAAGCCGTCGGAGACCCCCGCGAGCGAACCGGCGACCAAGCCGGCCGAGGATGCGAAGGACACGGTCGACAAGACCGCCGACGCCATCCGCGATGCTGCGGACAAGGCGGGCGAGCAGGTAGAGGAGCTCGACGAGCGCGTCAAGGGCCTGGACCCGGTGAAGGACGAGGACATCCCGGACGGCGCCAAGGAGCGCTTCCCGTGTCCGACCGCCGACCCCGAGGCGCTCGCCGCGGCCGACCTGGAGCAGGGCATCCCGCTGCTCCCGAACGAGCCGTGGGTCCTCGAGTCGACGATGCTCACGCTCAACGGGCTCGACTACAAGGGCATCGTCGAGGTGAAGAGGGCGGACGGCAGCATCAAGAAGGTGCTGAAGTTCACCGCGACCTCCATCGACATCAAGGACCTCCACCAGCTGACGGCCGGACCGGCCGGCACGACCGGTCACGTCACCTCGGAAAAGGGCTCCACGTCCACGATCCGCGACGGCGAGGTGACGATGTACACGGAGGAGCTGAAGGGCAACCTCTTCGGCCTCATCCCGATCACCTTCAGCCCGCAGACCCCGCCGCCGCTGAACGTACCCTTCGCCTTCTTCACCAAGGTGAAGGTGACGCAGGCCGGCCAGTTCGGCGGCTCGCTGCAGGTGCCCGGACTTTCCAACTTCTTCACCGGCAGCAACAGCTAGCCGAGACACAGGCCCGTTCGGGAGACGCAAGGTATGAGTGTGGGCCGTACCCCTCGCGCGAGGGGTACGGCCCACACCCATGTGAGGTCCGGGGGACCAGACGAGTTCGAGCGGGCGGCGGGTGCCCCGCGGGGCACCCGCCGCCCGCTCGAACTCGCACCCCTTACGCCGGATCAACCAGGCTCCCGACTTTTGCAAGCGCCCTGGGTCGACGCGACTCCCTTCACCGACTGGGAGCCGATGATCGCTGCGGGTCGGCTCGGCTTCCCGGCCCTCCGTGATTCGGACCCGTCCGCGCAAATAGTCATGGAGCTGCTTGACCAGTCATTCTCAAGCCACCGCGCCAGGCCCCAGGGACGTGTCCGACACGGACTGAACGGCGGCAGCCGACACCAAAACGTAACGAGAGAGGCTCACGGCCGCCGGTAAGATCATTTCGCTCATTCCTTCCCGCGAGAGATGCCAGGAAAGACCATGAAACTGCGCAGGGCCCTCCCTATTGCCGCCGTGATACCGGCCCTTCTCGCGATATCCGCGTGCAGCGGCGAATCGGCGGATTCCGACGGTAAGAAGCCGAGCGCGAGCGCCGGTGCGAACACCAAGCAGAGCCTCGAGGAGAAAGAGACGGCCGAGGCAAAGCTTCTGGGGGCGCTCGACGGGAAGGCCCTTGAGAAGGCCGCCATCACCGGAAAGACCGCGGGCTTCGACGCCAAGAAGATCGCCAAGGCGGAGGTCGAGGCTGGCCGTGGCATGGACGCCGACAAGAAGGACTGCCAGCCGCTTGCCAGCCTCATCGGCGGGTTCACGCACCTCCCCGCGGTGAGCACGGTGCACCGCTCCCTGCAGCCAAGTAAGGCGACCAACGCAACCGTCGGCTCCATGTGGCTCGCCTCCCACTCGGAGGACGACGCCACCCGGGCGATGAAGGAGCTCCGCGCGGCCGTCACCGACTGCCCCAAGGGCTTCAAGACCCTGGGCCTCACCTACGGCAAGGTCGAGAGCCTCCCGGCGCCGAAGCTCGGCGACGAGGCCGTCGGCTACCGGATCACCGGCGACATCGGCAAGCAGAAGGTCCCCATGACGTACACGGTGGTGCGCAGCGGGGGCATCATATCGGCGTTCTACGGCGTGAACATGCTGGACGCGAAGAAGGCAGCGATCCCGGAGCCCGTGATCAAGGCCCAGCTGAAGCGGCTCGCCGACGCGAAGGGCTGACGCCGGTTCCGTACGTAGGAGAAGGGGGCCTCCTTGGTGCACGGTGCACCGGAGGCCCCCTAGTCCTCGCGCCCTCCGTCAGGAGCCGCTGAGATACCCCTCAAGGACCGGGCCTGTCATGGCAACGACGGTTGCCCCCTCCCCCGCTTCCGCAGGAAGGTGCGCCCGGTCCGTTTCCTCGCGGAGAATCACCGGCCGGTCCGACGGGGTCACACTCGCCCCGAGCCGGTCCACCAGTTCGGCCAGGACATCGAAGAACCGGCCAGGCGGGAAACGGCTGACGGCGACGCACATCTCGTTGACGTCCACGTCGACCTCGTGGCCGTCGGGAGTCCGGATCAGCACGCCGTTCATGAGGTCCTCGTCAGCGGCGACGATGTACGGCGCCAGGACTTCCCGTACGAGCTCCAGGTCGAGGGGCTCCGGTTGACCGTTCCGATAGCGGAGCACGAACAGCATGCGACTCATTGTTGGATCCTCATGGAGTGTTTCCCAACGATCTGGATGAGGCCGTCCCGGAGAAGCAGACTTTCCCGGGACGGCCTCATCGGTGGAGCATGTTACGGCATGTAAATGACGTCGATCTTTCCAGCGAGTTCGGGAGTGTCCGCAACCATGTGGCGGAACGCGGTTGCCGCCTCTGGAGAGCTCACGTAGTACACGATGGGTGTGTAGGTGCCACCGACCGCGGACTTCGCTCCCGCGACCTGTGCCTTGGCTTCCGTGATCGGGGCTGTGACGAAGAACTTGAACTTGCCGGTCGCCGAATCGATGACGCCGCTGTCGCTCCAGAACTTCGCGTCGATCAGCTTGCCGTTCTGGTAACCGTCGAGCTTGACGTACTCTCCCTTTCGGCCGGAAACCGCGTACTTCATCTTGAGCTTGTAGACGAAGCCTTCCGGTACACCGCCCGTCGCTCGCTGCTGGTAGGTGGCGGCCGCGGGATCCATGGCCTCCTTCTCCGCGGACCAAAACCCCGGTCCGTTGATGCCACCCACCCAGCACCCGGGTCCGGTACCGCCGCTGGAACCGGAGGCGGCTGCGGAGGCCTCGACCCTGAACGTCGCGGTGTCGACTCTTTCGCACGCGTCGTCGAGTTTCCTGACGATACGGCTGACCATGCCCTGCACAGCAGCCTCGGTCAGGCCGATGGATCGAAGCGCCAGCCAGGCGTCGGTGAAGCCGACGCCGGTCTTGAGGGCTGCGTCCATCGCCGTCACGGCGGCCTTCGCCGATCTGAAGATCACGCCTGCGACGAACCAGCTCGCCGCCCAGGCACAGTCGCCCCAACTGCCCCCCGACACGCCCGGCGTGATCAGCTTGGCGCAGCCGATGAAGTCACCGAGCAGGACATCGATCGGGTCGATGCCCGAGTTGAACTCGGTCATCGTCAGCGTGTAGCTGAGCCGTTCGGTCCTGGCTTCCGACACCTCGAGACCGAGATAGACAGTGTCCGCATCCGGGCAGCCGCCCGTGTACGTTCCGGGCGATGCGATGCACATGAACAGGTCGACGTGCGATTTGTACGTGATGTCTGCCGTGATCGTGCAGTCGCCGACGTGGATGATCGGGTTGCAGTTGTCCTTGACGACGTTCCGCGGCTCGCCGATGTACTCGATGTGGTCGAGAACCGCCCACACCCCGCCGATCCCGGTGGTGACGCCCTGCGTGATCTGCTCGGTGTTGCCGCCCTTCTCCGTCCGGTCCGCGGCCTCCTGTGCCTCGTTCGCCGCGTCCCACGCACCGGCGGCCGCCTTCTCCGCCGCCGTCGCGTCGATTTCCGCCTGGGTGGCGGTGGCCTGGGCGCTGGCAGCGTCCTCCTCGGCCTGTGTGGCCACGGTGCGGGCGTTGGCGGCGTCCTTCTCCGCCTCGGTCGCCGCGGCGTCCGCCGCGATGGCGTCCTGCTCGGCGTCCATCGCCGCCCATGACGCCGCCAACGCGTCGTTACCGGCCGACAGCGCGTAGCCGTCGGCACGGTTCGCCGACGCCTGTGCCTCCTTGGCGTCCTTCGCCGCTTGGGTGGCCGAGACCTGGGCTCGCTCGTACGCCTTGGCGGCGCGGAGCGCGTCGGTCGCCGCCGCAGAGGCGGCCTGCGCCGCGAGCTTCATGTCCGCGGCGGCCTGCGCGGCCAATGCCTTCGCCTCGGCGGAGAACCCTTCGGCCATGGTCGCGGTGGCTGCTGCCGCCGCGGCCTGCTGCTGCGACAGCGTCAGGGACTGCTGTCCCGTCAGGACCGCGAAGGCGGCCGAGCTGTCGACCTCCTGGAATGGACCACCGAGGGCGATCGCCTCGTTGGCCGGCTTGATCACCGCAGCGGCGGAGTCACGGGCCGCGAGCGACGATCGCACGGCCGCGAGGGCCTTACCCGCCGTGGTCGCCGCCCAGGCCGCGGTCTGCATCGCCTCGGAACGGGCGGCAAGTGCCTCCGCCTTGCCGACCTTGGCCGCCGCGGATGCCTTCTCGGACTGTGCCTTGGCACCCCGGGCATCGGCCGCCGCTGCCTCGGAGGCGTCGATGGCCTCGGCCGCCGCGGCGTGCGCCGCGGCCGCGGAACCGGCCGCGACCATGTACGAGGACCAGGCGCTGTCCGCCGCGGCCTTGGCGCGGGACGCGGAGCCCTGCGCCTTGGTGGCCGCGTCACGGGCGTTGACGGCCGCGGTCGTCGCTGCGTTCGCCGACGCACGGGCGTTGGCGGCCGCCGTGGTCGCCGTGTTGGCGGCCGACCGGGCATCGGTCGAGGCGGCGCGGGCGGCCTCGGCTGCGTCCGTGCCGTCCACGGCCGCGGCATGGGCCTCCAGGGCCGCCGCCTTCGCAGCGAGGGAGTCTCGCCGTTGCTCGGCCTCCAGGGCCCTGTCGCGGGCGGCGACCGCATCGCGCTCGGCCTGCTCGGCGTCGCCCCTGCGGGCCGACGCCGTGGTGCCCGCCGACTCCGCCGACGTGCGGGCGTTACTGGCGATCAGACCCTGGGCGACGGCGTCGGCCTCGTGGCCCTTGGCCTTGTCCCGCTCGCTCTCCGCAGTGGCCCGGTAGGCCGCCGCGTTGGCGCGCTCCAGTTCGGCCACCGCGCGCTGCGCCTGCGCGTCGGCGGCGGCCTCGCGGGCCTGCTCCTCCTCCGCCAGCGCGGTTTCCTTGGCCTTCTTAGCAAGGGCGGCGTTGTTCGCGGCCGAGACCGCGTAGGCGTCGGCGCTGTCCGCCGCGGCCTTCGCCTGGGCGGCGGCCTCCTGCGCGGCGATGCGGCGGAACTCGGTGTTCACCGCGTGCGCCTCGGTCTGCGCCAGCGCGAGGAGCGCCTCCGACGTCGAGACCGTGGCGTTCGCCGCGTTCAGTGCCGTCTCGGTCGCCTTCGCGGCGGCCGTGGCGGCCGCACCCGAGGCACGGGCGACCTGCACCGACTGCTGGGCGTACATCAGGCCGCGACCGCGCGGGACCTCCGTCGCGTCCGCGATCGTCCATGCCTGCTGCTGGGCGGTCACCGCGCGCTGTGAGGCGCCGGTGGCCAGGGTCGCCTGCTCCTTGGCCTTGGTGACCAGGGCCTGGACCTTGCCGCGCGCGTTCGCCAGATCCGTCTTCGCCTTGTCGAAGAGGGCCTGCTTCGGCTTGTGGATGTGGTCCGGGTCGGCTTCGAGCTGGTCGTGCCAGTACTTCTGCCAACGCAGGACCTGGTCGGCCCGCCACGCCTGGCCGATGGCCTCGACCATGTTGTCGGCGGCGGCCCGCGTTGCTGCGGCGGCGTCGGCCTCCGCCTGCATGATGACGGCGCGCGGGGCGGCCTGTGCCGCGTACTCCGCTTCCCACTCGGCCGAGGCATGGGAAACGGCCTCGCTCAGGGCGTTGCGCGGGTCCACCGGGTCAGCGTGGTTGCACGTGGCCCAGGCATGCTTGAGGGTTTCGACCTCGATGCGGAACTCGGGGGTGCCTTCGGCGACCTTCCGGGCGGGGAATCCGCCGTGCCGCAGGTAGGTGGCGATGTCGGCGGAGGTGGTGCCACCGGCCCAACGGGTGTTGTTCAGGCTGGTGTCCCGCAGCATGACGTCCGCGGAAGAGTCGTGCCAGTTGTCCTTACCGCGGTTCTGCTCGGTGAGCTCACGGGCCCTGGCGATCGCCTCCGGGCCAGCGTTGGTGTGGGCGTCCCAGCCGAGGCGTGCAGCCAGTTTCGCCTGTGTGGAGAGGGTGTAGTCGAGGATGTTGGAGCCGAACTCCGGTCCTTGCAGCGTGATCTCGTCGCTGAACGAGCTCATCGCGTACGGGCGGTTGGCGTCCTCCAAGAGGGCCTTGCGGGCCGCGACGGCATCCATGTAGGAGTAACCGGCCTGCTTGTCCAGGTTGCTGGCCTGCCCCAGGGGCATGAACCCGATCCAGCCGACATCGCCGATGACGGCGTGCAGCTGGTCGTTGGTGCCCGTAAGGCCCTCGATGGCCTTGGCCTTCATCTTGGCGCCGCCCGCATGCAGGGCGACTCCGGCGAGGCACCGGTTGAGGCGCGGGGTGGAGCGGACGTCACGGATGACGGCGGTGAGCTCGCTGAGGCGGCGCAGGGCGTTGTCGGCGTCGATGAAGATCTGCCGCATGCCGGTGGAGACCTTCTCGATCGCCTGAGCGAGCGCCGGCATGCGGCCCACGATCACGGCGGACGAGGGGACGTCGACCAGCGACCAGAGGCACTCCTCGACGTCGAACTTGGCCAGGCACTCCTTGGCCTGCGCGGCGTCGAGTTGCTGGAAGAGGATCTGACCGCCGTTGGCGGTAGCCCATGCGACGACGTTCACGGAGACGGCGGCGAGGCCCTTCCGGTAGTCGTCGACGCAGGTCTGGCCGCAGGAGTCGAGGAGAGTCTTCTCCTCGCGCTGGCCGAGCTTCGGCCAGTTGTCCGCGCCGCCCTTGATGGGCGTGGTGCCCTCGGCGAGCGCGTTCTCATGGGCGATCTCGTTCTTTTCGCGCTGCTGCTGTTCGGCCTGTTCGGCGGCCTCCTCAGCGGTGGTGCTGTCACCTTCCGCGTCGGCTGCCTTTTCCTCGGCGGCCACGGCGTCCCGCTCGGCCTGGGTCGCCTTGTCCAAGGCGCCCTTTGCCGCCTCGCCGGCCCGGCTGGCCTTCTCGTTCGCCTCCGCGGCGTGCCGCTCGGCGTCGGTGGCCTCACGGTCGGCCTCGACGGCCGCGCTGCTCGCACCGTCCGCGGTGAGGCGGGCGGACACGGCGTCGTTGCCTGCCTGCCGGGAGTAGTCGGCAGCGGTGTCGGCGGCGGCCTTGGCACCCTTCTGGTCACCGGCGGCCTCGACCGCTGATGCCTGGGCGCGGATCACGGCCTCGACGGCACGCACCGAATCGCTCGCCGCCCGCGCGGCGGCCTCGGCCGCGAGCTTCGCGTCACCGGTCGCCTGCGCGGCGGTCTGCTGGGCGGACTCGGCGGCTGCCGCTGCCTCAACGGCCTTGGCCTCGGCCGCCGCGGCCTGCTGCTGGGCGATCGTCTTCGACGACTGGCCGACGAGTACGGCGAACGCGGCCGCGCTGTCCCTTTCCTGGTACGGCGTACCGACGGAGATGGCGGTGTCGGCGGCGGAGACGGCGGCCGTGGCACTGTCGCGGGCGGCGAGCGCCGCCTGACCGGCGGCGTAGGCGCGGCCCACGACCGTACCCGCCGACTTCACGGCCTCTTCCGCGCTTGTCCCGGCGGCGGCCGACTCCAGCTGGGCCTTCTTGGCGAGTTCGGTGGCGTTCTCCGACGCCGTGGCGGCACCGTCCGCACGGATCGCCGCGTCCTGCGAGGCGTCGAGCGCGACGGCCGCGGCAGCGTGCGCGGTGGAAGCCGCGTCGAGGGATCCCCGGTACGCCGACCACGCGTTGCTCGCGTTGGCCTGGGCGCGCTCGGCGGCGCCTTCCGCCGTGGTGGCGGCGGTGCGCGCCCCGACGGCGGCCGTGGTGGCCTGGTCGGCGGCGGTCTGGGCGGCAGTCGCGGCTTGGACTGCCTGGTTCGAGGCCGTACGGGCGGCGGTAGCGGCCGTACGAGTCTCGGCCGCGGCCGCGGTGCCCTCGGCGGCGGCGGCCGCGGCTTCGAGGGCGGCGGCGCGGGCCGCGGTGGCCTGCTTCGCCTGAAGCGCGACGACCGCCTTCTCACGGGCGGTCTGTGCGGCCTTCGCCCTCTCGTCGGCGACCTTGCGCTTCGCCGTGGCATTCGTGGTCGCGGTCCCCACAGCAGTGTCGGCGCTCCTGGCCGTCGTCTGCTGGGTAACGGCCCGCTCCTCGGCCTCCTGCGCCTTGGCCCGCTCGGTGGCGGCCTTGGCCCGGGAGGCGACGGCGGTGGCCTGCTCGGCCTGGGCCTTGGCGCGCTCGGTGGCGGCGGTGGCGGCGGCGGTCTTGGCTTTGCCTCGCTTCTGCTCGGCCGTCGTAAGGGCGGCCTTGGCGGTGGTCGCGCTCTCGGCGGCCGCCTTGGCGTTGGCCTCGGCGCTGTCGGCGGCGGTCTTCGCCTGCGAGGCGGCCTCCTCGGCGGCGACACGGCGGAACTCCGTGTTGATCGCGTGCGCATCGGTCTGCGCCTTGGCGAGCAGCGCGTCCGCGTCGGCGATCGTCGCGTTGGCGGCGGAGAGTGCGGTCTCGGTCGCCTTCGCCGCGGCTGCGGCGGCGGCGCTGGAGGCGCGGGCGACCTGGACCGACTGCTGGGCGTACATCAGACCGCGGCCGCGTGGCACGTGGGTGGTGTCGGCGATGGCCCACGCCTCCTGCTGCGCGGTTGCGGCCTTCTGGGCAGCCGTGGCTGCCTTGGCGACCTGCGCCTTAACCGAGACGACCAAGGCGGCCACCTTGGTGCGGGCGGCGTCCTGATCGGCCGTGGCCTTGTCGTAGAACGCCTGGTCGGGCTTCTCGAAGATCGTGTCGGGGTCGTTGGCGAGTTCGTCCTGCCAGTACTTGCGCCATGTCAGGATCTGCTCGACGATCCAAGCCTGCCTGATGGCCTCGATCATGTCGTTGGTCGCGGCCTGGGTCGCCCCGGCGGCGTCCGCCTCCGCCTGGATGATCGTGGCGCGCTGCGCCGCCTGTCCGGCGTACTCCAGCTCCCATTCGACCATCGCGGCCATGACCGGCTCGTTGAGCTTGCGCCGCGGGTCGATCGGGTTCTGGTAATCGCAGGCGGCCCATGCCTGCTTGAGGTCCTCGACATCGATGTTGTACTCGGCGGAACCCTTGGCCGGTGCCTCGGACGCGAATCCGCCGCGCCGCAGATAGGCAGCGATGTCGCTGGAAGTGGTGCCGCCCGAATACTCGTATCCGACGTTCTGCAGCATCCAGTGCGCCGAGAAGTCGTGCCAGTCGTCCTTGCCGTTGTTCTTGTCGGCGATTGCCCGGGCCTGCGAGATCGCCTCGGCACTGGCCTCGCTGTGGCCGTCCCACCCGAGCGGGGAGGCGAGCTGAACCTGTGCGAGCGCGGTGAAGTAGTTCACCTCCGCGCCGAACTTGGGCGTGTGGAAGTCCATAACGTCGTCGGTCCACGCGGACTCGACGTAGGGCTTATTGGCCGCGGTCAGTTCATCAGCACGCCGGTCATTGGCTTCCTGGTAGGCGGTGCCGTCCTCCTTGTCGGCGATTCCTTCCATGCCCAGGGGGCCGTAACCGATCCAGCCGATGTCGCCGATGGCCTCGCGGAGCTGCTCCTCGGTGCCGGTCAATGCCTCGATGGCCTTGGCCTTCATCCGGGGGCCGCCGACGTGCAGCGCCACACCGGCGAGGCAACGGTCGCGCCGGAGCTCTTGGCCGATGCTGTTGCGGTCGGTCCCGGTGTCCTCGGGTACCTGGTCGGCCACGGCTGGAACGGCCTGGATCACGCCGGCCAGTACGGCCGCGGCGGTGATGAGCGCCACCGTGCTGGTGGCCCTGGTCAGCGTGGACCGGATGAGACGCCGACGTCTACCGACGTCTCTTCTGAACAATGACATGGCCTGCCTTGCAATCTCTCGATCGGTCGGCAAGTTCAGTCATGGGCATGACAGCAAGCACCCGGACGCGGCACGTGCCGGCACGCTCGTCCCCCACGAGTTGGCACCGCCGCTTGCGCTGCAACCGTGCCATGCCCCGCTCGGCAAGTGAAGATCAAATGGAGATCGAATAATCTTCGCCAAGGGTGTCTGAAGTCCCAGCAGGGGGCAAAGCGAACCGCTTGTTGATCAAGTTGTTACCCGCCGTAAGGCGGCACGCTCAGGTACGCCTGTCTTGTATGTCGAGATCCTCGGGAACGCGTCGCGGCGAGCGGTGCGCACTTGCTGGAGCGCTTTCGCGAGTACGCCGACAGCAAGGACATCGTGTCGGCGCCGACGGGCCCGGTCGAGCTGCCAATTGACCACTGGTAACCAAGAACGGCCGTGGGCCGCACCCCCTTCTGTCGGAAGGGGGTGCGGCCCACGGCTGTATGTGTCGTCGGACGACGCGTCAGGCGCGCTCGCCGCCGCCCAGGTGGTGCACCCGGACCATGTTGGTGGTGCCGGGGACGCCGGGGGGCGAGCCGGCCGTGATGACCATCGCGTCGCCGTCGTTGTAGCGGTTGAGCTTCAGCAGCTCCGCGTCCACGAGGTCCACCATGGCGTCCGTGTTGTCCACGTGCGGGACGACGTAGGACTCGACGCCCCAGCTCAGCGCGAGCTGGTTGCGGGTGGCCTCCTCCGTGGTGAAGGCGAGGATCGGCTGTGCCACGCGGTAGCGGGAGAGGCGGCGGGCCGTGTCGCCGGACTTGGTGAACGCGACCAGGGCCTTGCCGTCCAGGAAGTCCGCGATCTCGCAGGCGGCGCGGGCCACCGAACCGCCCTGCGTACGGGGCTTCTTGCCCGGGACCAGTGGCTGGAGGCCCTTGGAGAGCAGCTCCTCCTCGGCCGCGACGACGATCTTCGACATCGTCTTGACCGTCTCGATCGGGTACGCGCCCACGCTCGACTCGGCGGACAGCATGACCGCGTCGGCCCCGTCCAGGATCGCGTTGGCGACGTCGGACGCCTCGGCGCGCGTCGGACGCGAGTTCGTGATCATCGACTCCATCATCTGGGTCGCCACGATCACCGGCTTGGCGTTGCGGCGGCACAGCTCGATGAGGCGCTTCTGCACCATCGGGACCTTTTCGAGCGGGTACTCGACGGCCAGGTCGCCACGGGCCACCATCACACCGTCGAAGGCGGCGACGATGCCCTCCATGTGCTCGACGGCCTGCGGCTTCTCCACCTTGGCGATGACGGGGACCCGGCGGCCCTCCTCGTCCATCACCTTGTGGACGTCCTTCACGTCCTCGGCGTCCCGCACGAAGGACAGGGCCACCAGGTCGCAGCCCATCCGGAGGGCGAACCGCAGGTCGTCTACGTCCTTCTCGGAGAGGGCGGGGACGTTCACGGCCGCGCCGGGCAGGTTGATGCCCTTGTGGTCGGAGATGACACCGCCCTCGATCACGATGGTCCGGACCCGGGGGCCCTCGACCGCGACGACCTTGAGCTCGACGTTGCCGTCGTTGATCAGGATGGGGTCGCCCTTGGCGACGTCGCCTGGCAGGCCCTTGTAGGTGGTGCCGCAGATCGACTTGTCGCCCGGGACGTCCTCGGAGGTGATCGTGAACTCGTCCCGCGGACCAGCTCGACGGGGCCCTCGGCGAACTTCGCCAGGCGGATCTTGGGGCCCTGGAGGTCGGCGAGCACGCCGACGGCCCGGCCGGTGTCGTCGGCCGCCTTGCGGACCCGGTCGTATCGGCCCTGGTGCTCCTCATGGGTGCCGTGACTGAAGTTGAAGCGGGCCACGCTCATGCCGGCCTCGATCAGAGCGACGAGCTGCTCATGGGAGTCGACGGCGGGACCGAGGGTGCAGACGATTTTGGAACGGCGCATGAGGCGGATCCTATCGGTTTGTTTCACTGCGGAATATTCCGTCTGGTGGAAGATACAAAGGGGCGCGGGGGTGCTCAGTTGTCGGCCTGTCCGAGCGGCGGTCCGGCCTGTCCGGAGGGCGTGCCGGACCGGCCGACGAGGGCGAAGGTCTGCTCCGCGATCTCCAGCTCCTCGTCCGTCGGCACCACGGCGACCGCCACACGCGCGTGGTCCGGCGAGATCAGCCGGGGCTCGCGGGAGCGCACGGCGTTGAGATCTCCGTCCACCACCGGCCCGAGCTCCGCCAGACCGGCGATGGCAGCCTCCCGTACCGGGGCCGAGTTCTCGCCGACACCCGCCGTGAACACCACCGCGTCCACCCGGCCGAGGACCGCCGCATAGGCGCCGATGTACTTCTTCAGCCGGTGGATGTAGATGTCGAACGCGAGCGCGGCCCGCTCGTCGCCCTCGTCGACCCGGCGGCGGATCTCCCGCATGTCGTTGTCGCCGCAGAGGCCGACGAGACCGCTCCTCCTGTTCAGCAGGACGTCGATCTCGTCCGTGGACATCCCCGCCACCCGCTTCAGGTGGAAGATGACGGCCGGATCGATGTCTCCCGAACGCGTACCCATCACCAGCCCCTCCAAGGGGGTCAGTCCCATCGAGGTGTCCACGCACCTGCCGCCCGCCACCGCGGACGCCGAAGCGCCGTTGCCCAGGTGCAGGACGATCACGTTGACGTCCTCCGGCGGGCGCCCCAGCAGCTCGGCGGTCCTGCGGGAGACGTACGCGTGCGAGGTGCCGTGGAAGCCGTAGCGGCGGATGCGGTGCGCGTCGGCCGTGTCGGCATCGATCGCGTACCGGGCCGCGCTCTCCGGCATCGTCGTGTGGAACGCCGTGTCGAAGACCGCGACCTGCGGCAGGTCCGGGCGCAGGCCGTGCGCCGTACGGATGCCGGTGATGTTCGCCGGGTTGTGGAGCGGGGCGAGCGGGACGAGCCGTTCGATCTCCGTCAGCACCTCGTCCGTGACCACGGTGGGCTCGGTGAACCGCAGTCCGCCGTGCACGACCCGGTGGCCGATCGCGGCCAGTTCGGGGGAGTCGAGTCCGAGCCCGTCGGCGGCCAGCTCGCCGGCCGCCGCCTTCAGCGCCTCGTCGTGGTCGGCGATCGGGCCCGACCGCGTCCGTGGTTCGCCGCCGTCGCCGGGCCGCGGGGTGTGGGTGAGCCGGGAGGTCTTCTCACCGATCCGCTCGATCAGGCCGGTCGCGAGCCGGGCGTGGCCGTGCATGTCGAGGAGCTGGTACTTCACCGACGAGGAGCCGGAGTTGAGCACGAGGACGCGGTGGGGGCGCACCGCACCGCTGGGCGCGCCCTCGCTGATCGGGGTCGTCATCCGGTTCACTCCTCGCCCTGCGCCTGGATCGCTGTAATGGCCACGGTGTTGACGATGTCCTGTACGAGCGCGCCGCGGGACAGGTCGTTGACCGGCTTGCGGAGCCCCTGGAGCACCGGGCCCACGGCCACCGCGCCCGCCGAGCGCTGCACGGCCTTGTAGGTGTTGTTGCCGGTGTTGAGGTCCGGGAAGATCAGCACCGTAGCCTGTCCCGCCACCTTGGAACCGGGGAGTTTCGTCGCCGCGACGGACGGTTCGACGGCCGCGTCGTACTGGATCGGGCCCTCGATCCGCAGATCCGGCCGTGCGGCGCGTACCCGCTCCGTGGCCTCCCGCACCTTGTCGACGTCGGCACCGGTTCCCGAGGTGCCCGTCGAGTACGACAGCATCGCGATCCGGGGCTCCACACCGAAGCGGGCGGCGGTGGCGGCCGACTGCACGGCGATGTCCGCGAGCTGTTCGGCGTCCGGGTCCGGGTTGACCGCGCAGTCGCCGTACACCAGGACCTTGTCGGCGAGGCACATGAAGAAGACGGACGAGACGATGGAGGCGTCCGGCTTCGTCTTGATGATCTCGAAGGCCGGGCGGATGGTCGCCGCGGTCGAGTGCACCGAGCCGGAGACCATGCCGTCGGCGTGGCCCTCCTGGACCATCAGCGTGCCGAAGTAGTTCACGTCCGACACGACGTCGTACGCGAGCTCCACCGTCACCCCGCGGTGCGCGCGCAGCTGCGCGTACCGCTCGGCGAAGGACTGGCGCAGCCCGGAGGTCTGCGGATCGATCAGCTGGGTTCCGGCCAGGTCGATCCCGAGGTCCGCTGCCTTCTTGCGGATCACGTCGGCGTCGCCGAGGAGCGTCAGTTCGCAGACGTCGCGCCGCAGCAGCACGTCGGCGGCGCGCAGCACGCGCTCCTCGGTGCCCTCGGGCAGGACGACCCGGCGGCGCTTGGCACGGGCCTGCTCCAGCAGGTCGTGCTCGAACATCATCGGGGTGACGCGGGCGCTGCGGGCCACGGAGAGCCGGGCCAGCAGACCGGCGGTGTCCACGTGGCGCTCGAAGACGCCGAGCGCGGTCTCCGCCTTGCGGGGCGTGGCCGCGTTCAGCTTGCCTTCCAGGGTGAAGAGCTCCGCGGCGGTGGGGAAGGAGCCGCCGGCCACCGCGACGACCGGGGTGCCGGGCGCCAGCCGGGCGGCGAGCCGCAGGATGTCCGCGCCGGGCCGCTCGTCCAGTGTCAGCAGCAGGCCCGCGATGGGCGGTGTGCCCGCGCTGTGCGCGGCCAGCGCCCCGATCACGAGATCCGAGCGGTCCCCGGGGGTGACGACCATGCAGCCCGGGGTCAGCGCGTTCAGGACGTTCGGCAGCATGGCGCCGCCGAAGACGAAGTCCAGGGCGTCCCGGGACAGGCCCGCCTCGTCGCCGAGCAGCACCGTGCCGTCGAGCGCCGCGGTGACCTGGGCGACGGTGGGCGCGGAGAGCGCCGGGTCGTCGGGGAGGACCGAGCAGGGGACGGGCAGCCGGGCCGTGAGCCGCTCGGCGATCCTCTCGCGGTCCTCGGGCGCCACCCGGTTGACGATCATCGCGAGGACGTCGCAGCCGAGGCCCGCGTAGGCCCGGTAGGCGTTGCCCGTCTCGGACCGTACGGACTCGGCGGTCTGCCCCTTGCCGCCGACCACCGCGATCACCGAGGCGCCGAACTCGTTGGCCAGACGGGCGTTGAGCGCCAGCTCGTCCGGGAGCTGGGTGGCGGCGAAGTCCGAGCCGAGGACCAGCACCACCTCGTACTCCCGGGCCACCCGGTGGAAGCGCTCCACGAGCAGGGAGACCAGCTCGTCGGTGCCCTGCTCCGCCTGCACCGCGGACGCCTCGTGGTAGTCCAGGCCATACACGCTCGCCGGGCTCTGGGTGAGGCGGTAGCGGGCCCGTAGCAGCTCGAACAACCGGTCGGGACCGTCGTGCACCAGCGGCCGGAAGACCCCGACCCGGTCCACCTGGCGCGTCAGTAGCTCCATGACCCCCAGGTCGACGACCTGGCGGCCGTCTCCCCGGTCGATTCCCGTCACGTACACGCTGCGCGCCACGCGTGCTCTCCCGTCCTGATCGGCCGGCTCGTCCGGTGGGGGCGCTGAAGTCCCCGAAGAGGTCTCATTGGCTTGCATTGTTCTTGACGATACCTGCGGGTGCGGCGTGGGCGCCCGCCGGAGCCGGGGTGCCCGCGGGGACCTACCCGGGGCCGCTTCCGGGGTCTCCCGGGGCCCCTCCGGCCACCGGCAGCTCCCCTCCCTTCCGGGCCCCCGCGCCTTCCCCCCGGGCGGCCCGGTCCGGCCGCCGCACCGTCCGGGAGCGCGGGGGCCGGGCCGGGCATGGGACAATCGCGGTGGCTCACGGTACGGGGGGCCTCTTCGAGGAGCCCCCGAAGGCACGGCACTAGCGAGCAGGAGACACAGCGCGATGCGCATCGGAATTCTCACCGCAGGCGGCGACTGCCCTGGCCTGAACGCAGTGATCCGGTCGGTCGTGCACCGTGCCGTGGTGGGTCACGGTGATGAGGTCATCGGCTTCGAGGACGGGTTCAAAGGGCTGCTCGACGGGCACTTCAGGCCGCTCGACCTCAACGCGGTCAGCGGCATCCTGGCCCGCGGCGGCACCATCCTCGGCTCGGCCCGCCTGGAGCGCGACCGGCTGCGGGAAGCCGCCGAGAACTGCGACGCACTCAGCCGCCGTTACGGCATCGACGCGCTCATCCCGATCGGCGGCGAGGGCACCCTGACCGCCGCCCGGATGCTGGCGGACGCCGGGATGCCCGTCGTCGGCGTGCCCAAGACCATCGACAACGACATCTCCGCCACCGACCGGACCTTCGGCTTCGACACCGCCGTCGGCGTCGCCACCGAGGCCATAGACCGGCTCAAGACGACCGCCGAATCGCACCAGCGGGTCATGGTCGTCGAGGTGATGGGCCGGCACGCGGGCTGGATCGCGCTGGAGTCCGGCATGGCGGGCGGCGCGCACGGGATCTGCCTGCCCGAGCGCCCGTTCCAGGTCGACGACCTGGTCAAGATGGTCGAGGAGCGCTTCGCACGCGGCAAGAAGTTCGCCGTGATCTGTGTGGCGGAGGGCGCGCACCCGGCCGAGGGCTCCATGCCGTACGCCAAGGGCGAGATCGACCAGTTCGGACACGAGCGCTTCACCGGCATCGGCAACCGCCTCGCCATCGAGCTGGAGCGCAGGCTCGGCAAGGAGGCCAGACCGGTCATCCTCGGGCACGTGCAGCGCGGTGGCACCCCGACCGCGTACGACCGGGTCCTGGCGACGCGCTTCGGCTGGAACGCGGTGGAGGCGACCCACCGAGGCGACTTCGGGAAGATGACGGCGCTGCGCGGCAACGAGATCGCCATGGTCCCGCTCGCCGACGCGGTCACCCGGCTGAAGACGGTGCCCGCGGACCGGATGTACGAGGCCGAGTCGGTCTTCTGACCCGGCCCGCAGCGGACCGGGCCCGGAACCGGACGCGAACCGGCACCGGGCTCCGGCGGCGCGCGGTGAGGTGCTACCCGCCCGCCGTGCGCCAGAAGTGCTCCACGATCCGGGCCAGGTACGCCCGGCCCGCGTCACCCGTCGTCGCCGGCCGCTGCGTGTCGGCGCTGCTCCAGCTGAGGGTCGAGACCATCAGCGACTGGTAGTCGGCGTGCAGCTGCTCCAGCACGCCCTGGACCAGTCCCCGCTCCAGCGGTACGAGCTTCGCCACCGGGCGCGTGTACGCCTGCCAGCGGGTCGTCACCGCGCTCTTCAGCAACTCGGACAGCTCCTCGTCCCGGCCGCTCGCCGTCAGGAACTGCGCGGCGGTCAGCTCCAGCGCCTCGCGGAGCGCCGCGGACTGCCGTTCGTTGCCGCGCCAGCGGTTCGACTCCTCCATGCGCTGGTAGGAGGCGCCGCTCAGCCCCGTCCGCCCGGCCAGCTCGTCGACCGAGAGACCCCGCGTCAGCCGGTGCTCCCGCAGGGTGGAGGCGGCGGAGAGCAGTTCGCCAGGGGCGCACCAGAGCACACCGGCCAGCGCCGTCAGCTCGCGCTCGGTCGGCGTCGCCGTGCCCCGCTCCCAGGCGATCACGGTCTCCGGCGGGAGCCGGAGGCCGTACTGAGCTGCGAGACCGTACGCGACATGACCGGGCGCCATCCCCAGAGCCTCGCGAAGTCGGCGCGCGGCGGGGGCGTTGAAGGGCGGAGAGGGGTGCACGGCCCCACCGTAGAAGCATGGACTCCGCCTGGCTACGGTGGCTTCCGCCCGGATCACCCTTCGTAGGAACCTCCGAGCGCAGGTCGGCGCGGGTGCCGAGGCCGTTCCGGACCCCCGGCCTCACACGCCGCACCCCCTCGCTCAGGGGCAGACTCTCCGTCCCGACCGGCATCGGCCTCGTCGGCGGAGTGGTCAGCCGCCTTCCGGTACCCAGCGGTAGTGCAGCTCCGGGCGGCCGACCTGTCCGTAATGCGGCCTGCGCGCCGCCCGGCCCGTCGTCACCAGGTGTTCCAGGTAGCGGCGGGCCGTGATCCGTGACATGCCCAGCGCCTCACCGGCCGCCGCCGCCGTCAGCCCTTCCCCGGCGGCGCGCAGGGCCAGAGTCACCGCCTCCAGCGTCGGACCGCTCAGCCCCTTGGGCAGCGCGGAGGGGTGCGTGACCCGCAGCGCGCCGAGAGCCCGGTCCACCTCCTCCTGACCGCTCGCCTCGCCCGCCGCCGCACGGAACTCCGCGTACCGCGCGAGCCGGTCCCGGAGGGTGGGGTAGGTGAACGGCTTCAGCACGTACTGGACGACACCGAGCGAGACCCCTTCCCGCACCACCGCCAGATCACGCGCCGACGTCACGGCGATGACGTCGGCCGCGTGACCGGCGGCCCGCAGCGAGCGCAGCAGGTGCAGGCCGTGCCCGTCCGGCAGGTACAGGTCCAGGAGCAGCAGGTCCACCGGCGTGCGGTCCAGCGCCCGGACCGCCTCCGCGCGCGAGTGCGCCACGGCCGCCACCTCGAAGCCCGGCACCCGGCCCACGTACAGCTGGTGGGCGTCCGCCGCCACCGGGTCGTCCTCGACCACCAGTACCCGGATCACGCGGGGGCCTCCTCGCCCGCCCGGGCCCGCAGCGGCAGCCGTACGGTGAACTCGGCGCCGCCCTGCGCGCTCCGGTCCAGTGCGACCGTCCCGCCGTTGCGGTGCGCCGCCTGCCGTACGAGCGCGAGCCCGAGCCCGCGTCCGGCGCCGTGGGTCGACCAGCCCCGCCGGAACACCTCGCCGGCGTCGTCGGGGCCGATGCCCGCCCCGGTGTCCGCCACCCGCAGCAGCAGCTCACCGTCCCCGGCGAGCGCCGTCACCGTGACCCGGGCCCGCGCGCCGGAGCGCGCGGAGGGGGCGGTGGCGGCGCCGGGCTCCGTGTCCACCGTGCCGGGGCCGCTCGTCGCCGCCTCCGATGCCGCGTCGACAGCGTTGTCGATCAGGTTGCCGAGGATGGTCACCAGGTCGCGCTGGGCCAGGGTGGCGGGCAGCGCCCCGTCGTCGATCAGGCTGTTGTCGGCGAGCACCAGCTCCACACCCCGCTCGTTCGCCTGCGCGGCCTTGCCGAGCAGCAGCGCGGCCAGCACCGGTTCGGCGACCGCGCCGACGACCCGGTCGGTGAGCACCTGGGCCAGTTCCAGTTCGGCCGTGGCGAAGTCGACCGCCGCCTGGACGCGGCCGAGTTCGATGAGCGACACCACGGTGTGCAGTCGGTTCGCCGCCTCGTGCGCCTGGGAGCGCAGAGCCTGGGTGAAGCCGCGCTCCGAGTCCAGTTCACCCCAGAGCGCCAGGAGTTCGGTGTGGTCCCGGAGGGTCACCACGGTGCCCCGCTGCTCCCCGCCCACCACCGGCCGGGTGTTGACGACGATCACCCGGTCCGCCGCCAGATGCACTTCGTCCACCCGCGGCTCCGAGGCGAGCAGCGCCCCGGTGAGCGGGGCGGGCAGCTCCAGCTCGGCGACGGTCCGGCCGACCGCGCCCGGCCCCAGGCCGAGCAGTTCCCGGCCCGCGTCGTTGACCAGTGCGATCCGCCGCCGGCCGTCGAGCATCAGCAGGCCCTCGCGGAGCGCGTGCAGGGTGGCCTCGTGGTAGTCGTGCATCCGGCTCAGCTCGCCCGCGTTCATGCCGTGCGTGTGGCGCCGCAGCCGGGCGTTGATCACGTACGTGCCGAGACCGCCGAGCGCCAGCGCCCCGCCCGCCGCGAGGCCGAGGGCGCCCAGCTGCTCGCGCACCTGGGTGGAGACCCGCTCGACGGTGATGCCCGCACTGACGAGTCCCGTGATCCGGCCGCCGTCCCTGACCGGGGTCACGACCCGTATCGAGGGTCCGAGCGTGCCGGTGTACGTCTCCGCGAACGTCTCGCCGCGCAGCGCCTGCTCGGTGTGCCCGAGGAAGGTCTCGCCGATCCGCCCGGGGTCCGGATGTGTCCAGCGCACCCGCTGCGGGCTCATGATCGTGACGAAGGCGATCCCGGTCTCCTCGCGGACCTGCTCCGCGTACGGCTGGAGTGCGGCGGACGGGTCCGGGGTACGGATCGCCTCCCGTACGGAGGGAGAACCGGCCACCGCGAGCGCGGCGGCCCGTACCTGCCGGGCGGCGGTCTCCTGCGCCTGCGCGCTCCCCGAGGCGTAGGCGAAGAACGCGCATCCTGCGACGACAGCGGCCACCAGCACCACCTGCATGGCGAAGAGCTGGCCGGCCAGGCTGCGGGGACGGGTACGGGGGAGGCGCATGGAGCCCAGTCTGCCTGGCCCGCTCCGCCGAGGGCAGATGGCTTGAACCCGACCGTGAACGATATGAACGCAAGGGTGACGGCCGTCACAGGGAGATGGATAGTCGCCGAGGCCCCCAGGGACGGGGGAGCGACCGCGACATCAGCCGAGGAGGCCCCGTGGCAGCAGCAGCCGCAAGACGGGACCGGACCCACTATCTCTATCTGGCCGTGATCGGAGCCGTGATTCTCGGCATCCTGGTGGGCTTCGTGGCTCCCGGGGTCGCCGTGGAGCTCAAGCCCATCGGCACCGGCTTCGTGAACCTGATCAAGATGATGATCTCGCCGATCATCTTCTGCACGATCGTGCTGGGCGTCGGCTCCGTACGCAAGGCCGCCAAGGTCGGTGCCGTCGGCGGGCTCGCCCTCGGCTACTTCCTGGTGATGTCGACGGTCGCCCTGGCCATCGGCCTGGTCGTCGGCAACATCCTCGAGCCCGGCTCCGGTCTCCACATCACCGAGGCGGCCCGCACCGCAGGTGAGCAGCAGGCCGCGGGCGCCAGCGAGTCGACGGTGGACTTCCTGCTCGGCATCATCCCGACCACGATGGTCTCCGCCTTCACCGGCGGCGAGGTCCTCCAGACGCTGCTCATCGCCCTGCTCGCGGGCTTCGCGCTCCAGGCGATGGGGGCGGCCGGCGAACCGGTCCTGCGCGGCATCGGCCACATCCAGCGGCTCGTCTTCCGCATCCTCGCCATGATCATGTGGGCCGCCCCGGTCGGCGCGTTCGGTGCGATGGCCGCGGTGGTCGGCGAGACCGGCCTCGACGCGCTGAAGTCGCTGGCGATCATCATGATCGGCTTCTACGTCACCTGCGCGCTCTTCGTCTTCGTGGTGCTCGGCACGATCCTGCGGCTGGTGGCCGGGGTCAACCTGCTGTCGCTGCTGAAGTACCTGGGCCGCGAGTTCCTGCTGATCCTGTCCACCTCCTCCTCGGAGTCGGCCCTGCCCCGGCTCATCGCGAAGATGGAGCACCTGGGCATCAGCAAGCCCGTCGTCGGCATCACCGTGCCGACCGGCTACTCCTTCAACCTCGACGGCACCGCGATCTACCTCACGATGTCCTCGCTCTTCATCGCCAACGCGATGGGCGACCCGCTGACCGCGAGCGAGCAGATCTCCCTCCTGGTCTTCATGGTGATCGCGTCGAAGGGCGCCGCGGGTGTCACCGGTGCCGGTCTCGCCACCCTCGCGGGCGGCCTCCAGTCGCACCGCCCCGAACTGGTCGACGGGGTCGGCCTGATCGTCGGCATCGACCGCTTCATGAGCGAGGCCCGCGCCCTGACGAACTTCGCCGGCAACGCGGTCGCCACGGTCCTGGTCGGCACCTGGACCAAGGAGATCGACAAGGAGCGGGTCGGTGAAGTCCTCGCCGGACGCGTGCCGTTCGACGAGCGGACGCTCACCGACGACACCCCGGCGGAGAACGCGGTCCCGGAGCCCCGCGAGAGCACCGAGGCGCCCGCGAAGGTTGTCTGACCGGGCACCTGGCGCAGCCCCGGTCCTTGCCCGGCGGACGTGTCCGCGCCGGTCCGAGCGCCCCTGTTCCCGCGGCGCACCGCACGCGCGGGGGCCCGCACCGGCACGGAGCGGTGCGGGCCCCCGGGGGCGGCCGGGTGATCAGGCCGGGCGGAAGTACACCGTCGCCAGCGGCGGCAGGGCCAGCAGTACGCTCGCCTGCCTGCCGTGCGCGGCCACCGCCTCCGGCTTCAGCGGCTCCTCGTTGCGCACGTCGCCACCGCCGTAACGGGCCGCGTCCGTGTTGAGGACCTCCACCCAGCTCTCGAAGCCCTCCGGCACCCCGAGCCGGTAGTCGTGGCGTACGACCGGCGAGAAGTGCGAGACCGCCAGGAGGGGGAGCCGTCGGCGTCGTAGCGCAGGAACGCGAACACGTTGTCCTCGGCCGCGTTCCCCTCCACCCAGGCGAAGCCCTCCGGCACGGTGTCGCGCTGCCAGAGGGCGGGCACCGCCCCGTAGACCGCGTTGAGGTCGCTCACCAGGGTGCGTACACCGCGGTGGTCGTCGGACGCCTCGTACGAGGGGTCGAGCAGCCACCAGTCGGGGCCGTGGCCCTCGGACCACTCCGCGCCCTGGGCGAACTCCTGCCCCATGAAGAGAAGCTGCTTGCCGGGGTGGGCCCACATGAAGCCGAGGTAGGCGCGGTGGGTGGCCCGCTGCTGCCACCAGTCGCCGGGCATCTTGCTGACCAGCGCCTGCTTCCCGTGCACCACCTCGTCGTGCGAGATCGGCAGGACGTAGTTCTCGCTGTACGCGTACACCATCGAGAACGTCATCTCGTTGTGGTGGTACTTGCGGTGCACCGGCTCCTTCGACACGTACTCGAGGGAGTCGTGCATCCAGCCCATGTTCCACTTCAGCCCGAAGCCCAGGCCCCCGAAGCCGCCGGGCCCGACCAGGTGCGTGGGGCGCGTGACACCGTCCCAGGCGGTGGACTCCTCGGCGATCGTGACGACCCCGGGGTTGCGCCGGTAGACGGTCGCGTTCATCTCCTGGAGGAAGGCGACGGCGTCCAGGTTCTCCCGGCCGCCGTGCTCGTTCGGCGACCACTGCCCGTCCTCGCGGGAGTAGTCCAGGTAGAGCATCGAGGCCACCGCGTCGACCCGCAGGCCGTCGATGTGGAACTCCTCGCACCAGTACGTGGCGTTGGAGACCAGGAAGTTGCGGACCTCCTTGCGGCCGTAGTCGAACTCCAGCGTGCCCCAGTCGGGGTGCGCCGCCCGGGCCGGGTCCGAGTGCTCGTACAGCGGACGGCCGTCGAACTCCGCGAGCGCCCAGTCGTCGCGCGGGAAGTGCGCGGGCACCCAGTCGACGATGACCCCGATGCCCGCCCGGTGCAGGGCGTCCACGAGGTGGCGGAAGTCGTCCGGGCCGCCCATGCGCGAGGTCGGCGCGTAGAAACCGGTGACCTGGTAACCCCAGGACCCGCCGAAGGGGTGCTCGGCCACCGGCATCAGCTCGACGTGCGTGAAGCCCAGTTCGCGCACGTACTCCGGCAGCTGGGTGGCGAGCTGGCGGTACGTCAGGCCGGGTCGCCAGGAGGCGAGATGGAGCTCGTACACAGAGAAGGGGGCCTCGTGCACCGGGCGGTCGCCCCGGTGCGCCATCCAGTCCGCGTCCTGCCACTCGTGGTGCGAGGCGGTGACCACCGACGCGGTGGCCGGCGGCACCTCCGCCTGGCGGGCCATCGGGTCGGCGCGCATCGTGTGCGAGCCGTCGGGGCGGCAGATGTCGAACTTGTACAGGGCGCCCTCGCCGACCGCCGGCACGAACAGCTCCCACACGCCCGAGGAGCCGAGCGAGCGCATCGGAAGGCCCTGGCCGTCCCAGAAGTTGAAGTCACCGGCGACCCGCACCCCACGGGCGTTCGGCGCCCACACGGTGAACCGGGTGCCGCTCACGCCCTGGTGCTCCATCGGCTGGGCGCCGAGCGCGGTCCACAGCTCCTCGTGCCGTCCCTCGCCGATCAGGTGCAGGTCGAGTTCGCCGAGCGCGGGCAGGAAGCGGTACGGGTCCTCGACCTCGGCCGTGCCGTCCTCGTAGGCGACCGCGAGCCGGTACTCGGGGACGGCGGAGAGCGGAACGACCCCGGCGAAGAAGCCGTCACCGTCCTCGTGCAGCTCCGCCCGCACCCCTTCGGCCAGCACGGTCACCGAGCGCGCGAAGGGGCGCAGCGCCCGGAACTCCACCCCGCCGCCGGTCAGGTGCGCGCCCAGCACGTCGTGCGGGGCGTGGTGCTCACCGGCGAGCAGCCGGGCCCGGTCCCCGGCGTCCATGGCGACGGCGGGCAGTACGCCCTTGGCGGCGCCGCCGCGCCGCGGGCGGGGCGGCGTGGCGGCGGTCCGCCTGGCCCGGTTCCGCCTGGCCTGCGGCGCGGCGGGCGCGGCGGGCGCTGCCGGCGCGTCGGGAGCGGCGGGTGCGGTCGGGGCGGAGACCTCGGTGGTCACCGGCTGCTTGGCTGGCGGGGCCTCGATGGGGTCCGACGTCTTGCGGGACGGCTTGCGGGCGGTCACAGGACTGCCTCCTCGGGGGAGAGAAGCGGAGGGGTGGGGCGGGACGGGGTGGTTCAGTCGGCGGTCGCGGCCAGGCGCTGGATCGCGGCCATCGGCACCGGCAGCCAGTCGGGCCGGTTCCGTGCCTCGTACAGCACCTCGTACACCGCCTTGTCGGTCTCGAAGGCGCGCAGGAGTTCGGGCCGGCTGCGCGGATCGGTACCGGCGGCCTGCGCGTAGCCCTCGCAGTAGGCCGCGCGGCAGCGGGTCGCCCACTCGGCGTTCCAGGGGTGGTGCGAGCGGGCGGCGTAGTCGAAGGAGCGGAGCATGCCCGCGACGTCGCGTACCGGCGGCTGCGGGCGGCGGCGTTCGGGAAGGGGACGGGCGGGCTCCCCCTCGAAGTCGATCAGTGACCAGAAACCGTCCTCGCCGCGCAGCGCCTGGCCGAGGTGGAGGTCGCCGTGGACCCGCTGGACCGACCAGCCGGTGTCCCCGTGGCCCAGGGTGGCGACGGCGTCGAAGGTGGCACGCAGTCCCGGCACGTAGGGCACGAGTGCCGGTACGGCGCCGGCCGCCGCCTCCAGCCGCTCCGTCATCCCCTCGACGAGCTGCCTGGTCCGCGAGCGGTCCAGCGGGGGCGTCGGCAGGGCAGCGGCGAGCGCCAGGTGCACCTCGGCGGTGGCCCGGCCCAGCGCACGGGCCTCCGGCAGGAAGTCCGTGCCCACCGCGAGTGCGCCGAGGGCGAGCTGCCAGCCGTCGCGCGCACCGCGCAGGAACGGCTGGAGCACCCCGAGGGTCACCGGCTGCGGAGCGGTGGCCTCGAACCAGGCGACCGGGGCGGGCACCCTTCCGCACCCCTCGCGTGAGAGGGCGAGAGGCAGCTCCAGATCGGGGTTGGTACCCGGGAAGACCCGGCGGAAGATCTTGAGGATGTAGGAGTCGCCGTAGACGAGTGAGGAGTTGGACTGCTCGGCGTCCAGCATCCGCGGGGTCAGGCCGGAGGGGACCGCGGCGGTCTGGCCGAAGCGGAGCGGGCCGAGGGCGCCGGGGCAGCGGAACCGTTCCAGCAGAAGTTCGGCGACCCGTGGGTCGTGCAGCCCCTCGTAGACCGTGCGGCCCGCCAGTGGCCCGTCCCGGAGCTGCCCGATGCGGGCGGCGGCCAGCCGGGGCGGAAGCGTGTCCCGCACCCCCAGGAGGAGCTGGTAGCAGTCGCCCGGCGCGTTCGCCGGCAGGCCGGGCTGGTGGGCCCTGACGAGCAGGTGGAGCAGTCCGGGACCGGTGCCGGCGGAGCTCACCGGCAGCATCTCGGTCATCGAGACGAGCGAGAAGCGGGTGACCGGCTGCCCCTTGCCCGCGAACCAGCGCTGACCGGGCAGCCAGGCGTGCAGCAGGGGGGCGAGGGAGGGCAGCAGCTCGGCGCCGGGAACCGGAGCGGCCGACTGGTCCGACTGGTCTGCCGTCAGGTTCCCGGGCGTCTGCTCCGGCGCGGCGGCGGTGACGCTGTCCGCCGCGTCCGCCTCGGGACTCGTCCTGCGAGGCGGCGAAGCGCCCGCTCCCGTGCTTGTCGTCGTGCTCGTAGTCTCGCTCGGCGTGTTGCTTTTCGATGTGGCGACTCGAGTGGATGCAGCCTCCGACATGGCATCGCGTCCTTTCCCCGGGCACACCACAGGATGCGAAGAGTGTCCCGGATTGCGGCAATGGCTGTCCGGCTGTGCGGGACGTGTCGGGAGAGGATGGTCCGTACGGACTCGATCTGTGACCCCGAGGGGGCCCGGAGGAGCCCGGAAGAGCTCGATACGGGGGGAGGGTGCCCCTGCGAGGCGGCGGAAACCGCCCCGCGGGAGGCCGCGCCCCTAGGCGACGGGCGGGTCCTTGCGGAGCCTGAACCAGTAGAAGCCGTGTCCCGCGAGGGTGAGCAGGTAGGGCCACTGGCCGATGGCGGGGAAGCGCACCCCGCCGATCAGCTCCACCGGATGGCGGCCGTTGTACGCCCGCAGGTCCAGTTCCGTCGGTTGCGCGAACCGCGAGAAGTTGTGGACGCACAGCACCAGGTCGTCGGTGCCGTCGCCGTTCGGGGGTGCCTCCCGGATGAAGGCCAGGACGGCCGGGTTCGAGGACGGCAGTTCCGCGTACGAGCCGGTGCCGAACGCGTGGTTCTGCTTGCGGATCTCGATCATCCGCCGGGTCCAGTGCAGCAGTGAGGACGGAGAGGCCATCGACGCCTCGACGTTGGTGACCTGGTAGCCGTAGACCGGGTCCATGATGGTGGGGAGGTAGAGCCGTCCCGGATCGCTGGAGGAGAAGCCGGCGTTGCGGTCGGGGGTCCACTGCATCGGGGTGCGTACGGCGTCGCGGTCGCCCAGCCAGATGTTGTCGCCCATCCCGATCTCGTCCCCGTAGTAGAGGATCGGGGAGCCGGGCAGGGACAGCAGGAGCGCGGTGAACAGCTCGATCTGGTTGCGGTCGTTGTCCAGGAGGGGCGCCAGCCGGCGGCGGATGCCGATGTTGGCCCGCATCCGCGGGTCCTTGGCGTACTCCGCGTACATGTAGTCGCGCTCTTCGTCCGTGACCATTTCGAGCGTCAGCTCGTCGTGGTTGCGCAGGAAGATGCCCCACTGGCAGTTCTTCGGGATCGCCGGGGTCTTCGCCAGGATTTCCGAGACCGGGTAGCGGCTCTCACGCCGTACGGCCATGAAGATGCGGGGCATCACCGGGAAGTGGAATGCCATGTGGCACTCGTCCCCGCCGGTCTGGAAGTCACCGAAGTAGTCGACGACGTCCTCGGGCCACTGGTTGGCCTCGGCCAGCAGCACGGTGTCCGGGTAGTTGGCGTCGATCTCCTTGCGGACCCGCTTGAGGAAGTCGTGGGCCTCGGGGAGGTTCTCGCAGTTGGTGTTCTCGCGCTGGTAGAGGTAGGGCACGGCGTCCAGGCGGAAGCCGTCGATCCCCAGGTCCAGCCAGAAGCGCAGCGCCGAGATGATCTCCTCCTGCACCGCCGGGTTCTCGTAGTTGAGATCGGGCTGGTGCGAGAAGAACCGGTGCCAGTAGTACTGCTTGCGCACCGGGTCGAAGGTCCAGTTGGACGTCTCGGTGTCGACGAAGATGATCCGGGCGTCCTGGAACTGCTTGTCGTCGTCGGCCCAGACGTAGTAGTTCCCGTACGGCCCGTCGGGGTCCGTGCGGGACTGCTGGAACCAGTCGTGCTGATCGCTCGTGTGGTTCATGACGAAGTCGATGATCACGCGCATGCCGCGCTGGTGCGCGGCGTCGACGAACTCGACGAAGTCGGCGAGGTCACCGAACTCCGGCAGGACCGCGGTGTAGTCGGAGACGTCGTACCCGCCGTCGCGCAGCGGCGACTTGAAGAACGGCGGGAGCCAGAGGCAGTCGACGCCCAGCCACTGCAGGTAGTCGAGTTTGGCGGTGATGCCCTTGAGGTCGCCGATGCCGTCGCCGTTGGAGTCCTGGAAGGACCGGACGAGGACCTCGTAGAAGACGGCTCGTTTGAACCAGTCGGGATCGCGGTCCTTGGCGGGAGTGTCCTCGAACGTGTCGTGGACGGGCTCGTTGACGATCATGGTGTGGGTGACCCTCCGGTCGGCGGGGACGGTCGCAGAACGACGATGTGCGCGGGTGTGACACCCGGCTCCAGACGCACATAGAAGGTCCTGCCCCAGTGATAGGTGTCGCCGGTGAGCTCGTCGCGCACCGGTACGCGCTCATGCCAGTCGAGGCAGAGCTGTGGCATGTCCAACGAGACCGTGGCCTCCTGGGTGTGGTGGGGGTCGAGGTTGACGACCACCAGGACGATGTCGGTGCCCGAGCGCTTGCTGTACGCGATCAGTGCCTCGTTGTCGACGGAGTGGAAGTGCACGTCGCGCAGTTGCTGGAGCGCCGGGTGGCGTCGTCTGATCCGGTTGAGCGAGGTGATCAGAGGTGCCAGCGAACGGCCCTCGCGCTCCGCCGACTCCCAGTCCCGCGGTTTGATCTCGTACTTCTCCGAGTGCAGGTACTCCTCGCTCCCCGGACGCACCGGGGTGTTCTCGCACAGTTCGAATCCCGCGTAGACGCCCCAGGACGGCGACAGGGTCGCGCCCAGGACGGCCCGCGCCTCGAAGGCGGGGCGGCCGCCTTCCTGGAGGTATCCGGGAAGGATGTCGGGGGTGTTCACGAAGAAGTTGGGCCGCATGTACGAGGCGGATTCGCCCGAAAGCTCCGTGACGTACTCGGTGAGTTCCTGCTTCGTGTTACGCCAGGTGAAGTACGTGTACGACTGCTGGAAGCCGACCGCGGCGAGCGTGCGCATCATCGCGGGCCGGGTGAACGCCTCCGCCAGGAAGATCACGTCGGGGTCGGTGCGGTTGATCTCGCCGATCACCTTCTCCCAGAAGACCACCGGCTTGGTGTGCGGATTGTCGACGCGGAAGACGCGTACGCCGTGGCCCATCCAGAACCGCAGGACGCGGACCGACTCCGCGACCAGCCCGGCCATGTCCTTGTCGAAGGCGATCGGGTAGATGTCCTGGTACTTCTTGGGCGGGTTCTCCGCGTAGGCGATGGAGCCGTCGGGACGGTGGTGGAACCACTCCGGGTGCTCGGTCACCCAGGGGTGGTCGGGGGAGCACTGGAGGGCGAAGTCCAGGGCGACCTCCATCCGCAGGGTGCGGGCGGTGTCGACGAAGTGGTCGAAGTCGGCCAGGGTGCCGAGCTCGGGGTGGACGGTGTCGTGTCCGCCGTCGGCGGAGCCGATGGCCCACGGCACACCCGGGTCGTCCGGGCCGGGGGTGAGGGTGTTGTCCGCGCCCTTGCGGTGGGTGGTGCCGATGGGGTGGATGGGGGGGAGGTAGACCACATCGAAGCCCATCGCAGCGACGGCGGGCAGTCGCTCGGCGGCCGTGCGGAAGGTGCCGCTGATGATCCGGGTGGCGGGCGGCCGGGGCTCCGCGGCCTTGCCCGTCCGGCCCTTCCTGGTGCCCTTCGGCGGCTTGACCTCCTCCACCCGGGCGCCCTCGGAGCGGGGGAACAGCTCGTACCAGGAGCCGTAGAGCGCCCGGCGGCGCTCCACGGTCAGGGGCATCGGGCGCGAGGCGGTCACCAGTTCGCGCAGCGGATGGCGCGACAGCGCCTCGTCCGCCGCGGGGGCGAGCGCCGCGGCGAGCCGGGATGCCGCGGGGAGCGTGGGGTCGCGCAGGGCGTCGGCGGCCGCGAGCACCGCCTCCCGGCCGTCCTGCTTCGGTACGTCCTCGGCGGCCCGCTCGTAGAGCGCGGCGCCCTCCGCCAGGACCAGTTCGGTGTCGATGCCCGCGGGGATCTTGATCCCCGCGGCGTGCCGCCAGGTGGCGACCGGATCGCTCCACGCCTCCACCGTGTAGGTCCACCGGCCTTCGGCTGACGGGGTGACGTCGGCGCCCCACCGGTCCGTGCCGGGCGCCAGTTCGCGCATCGGCGTCCAGGGTCCGGGGCGTCCGTTCGGGTCCGTGAGGACGACGTTGGCGGCCACCGCGTCGTGGCCTTCGCGGAAGACGGTGGCGGTGACCTGGAAGGTCTCACCGGCTACGGCTTTCGCCGGCCTTCTGCCGCAGTCGACGAGCGGACGGACGTCGAGGACGGGAATGCGACCGATCATGGAATCACCTGGGGGCTGGAGCTCGGTGGGCGCGGGGCGTGAGGCTGAGGCGGGAAGCTGTACGGGTGTGCCGCGCTTGTTGGGGTTTGTCCTTTGTAGCCGCTCTGCTGTCGGCTGGCTGGCTCTGGGCATGGCCGCTCCTGTCCGCGTTCACTCGAATGGCACTCGAATGGGTGGTGCGCGGGGTATCCGCGCCCAGTTCGGGTGAGCGGATACGGACTGCCTGGGTCGTGTACCGGGGAAGCCTGCCCACTGTTCTCGGGTGGGCAATCCGGCAGCGTGTTAACTACTCGGTCGTAGCTGCCGGGCGCGGCGATTCCCGTTCCCCGGCCGCCACTGGAAGCCTTCCCTGTGCCCCGTACCCCCACAAGGCCGCATGAGGGGGCGGAATCGGCCATATCACTTCGGGTGAATTCCTACGCATTGGGCCAATGGGTGGGCATAAGGCGCGTGGGCCGGGTAAGTACGGGTGAGGCGTGAGGTGTCAGAAGGTGCCCGGGAGAGGGGCACGGGGCGGAGCCGGGGTGCGCGGGAGCGGGCGGGGCGTGACCGCCGCACCCGGTGAGCCGGTCGCACGCCGTGGCCGGATTCCCCGGCGTGGCGCTACCTTCGAGGGTGACGGAGGGGGTGCACACCGTGGTGCGTCCCCTCGGATTCGTACGTCCCCTGTAAAGGTGGAATACGTGAAGGCCATTCGTCGATTCACCGTGCGTCCTGTCCTCCCCGATTCCCTCCGACCGCTTCAGGATCTCGCGCGCAACCTGCGCTGGTCCTGGCACACCGAGACCCGTGAGCTCTTCCAGGCCGTCGACCCCGAGGGCTGGCGGCCGGCCGACGCCGACCCGGTCCGGCTGCTCGGCGCCGTGTCCGCCGGGCGCCTCGCCGAGCTGGCCGGGGACGAGCAGTTCGTCCGCCGGCTGACCGAGGTGGCCGAGGACCTGCGCGCCTACCTGGACGGCCCGAGGTGGTATCAGGACCAGCTCGCCGCCGGCGCGGAACTCCCCGCCGGCGTGGCCTACTTCTCACCCGAGTTCGGAGTGACCGCGGCGCTGCCGCAGTACTCCGGCGGCCTCGGCATCCTGGCGGGCGACCACCTCAAGGCCGCCAGCGACCTGGGCGTACCGCTCATCGGAGTGGGCCTGCTCTACCGGCACGGCTACTTCCGCCAGAGCCTCTCGCGCGACGGCTGGCAGCAGGAGCACTACCCCGTCCTCGACCCGAACGAGCTGCCGCTCACCCTGGTGCGCGAGACCGACGGCACTCCCAGCCGGGTGGTACTGGCACTGCCCGGCGGACGCTCGCTCCACGCCTGCGTCTGGCAGGCGCAGGTCGGGCGCGTACCGCTGCTGCTGCTCGACTCCGACGTGGAGGAGAACGCGGCGCGCGAGCGCGACGTCACCGACCGGCTGTACGGCGGCGGCAGCGACCACCGGCTCCTCCAGGAGATGCTGCTCGGCATCGGCGGGGTCCGCGCGGTGCGGACCTACTGCCGGCTGACCGGGACCCCCGCCCCGAGGTCTTCCACACCAACGAGGGGCACGCCGGATTCCTCGGCCTGGAGCGCATCCGGGAACTCTCCGAGACCGGCCTGGACTTCGACGCCGCCCTGGAAGTGGTACGGGCCGGCACGGTGTTCACCACCCACACCCCCGTGCCCGCCGGGATAGACCGCTTCGACCGCCAGCTGGTGGCCCGCCACTTCGGGGACGACGGCGAGCTGCCGGGCGTCGCCGTCGAGCGGGTGCTGCGGCTCGGCATGGAGACCTACGAGGGCGGCGAGCCCGGCCTCTTCAACATGGCGGTGATGGGGCTGCGGCTCGCCCAGCGCGCCAACGGGGTCTCCACCCTGCACGGAGCCGTCAGCCGGGAGATGTTCTCCGGGCTGTGGCCGGGATTCGACCCCTCCGAGGTGCCCATCACCTCGGTGACCAACGGGGTGCACGCCCCGACCTGGGTGGCTCCCGAGGTCTACGGGCTCGGCGCCGGGAAGGCTCGTCCCGCCGGCACCCTCCGGCAGGGGGACGCCGTGGCGGCCGTCCCGGACCGGGAGATCTGGGACCTGCGCCGGGTCCTGCGCGAACAGCTGGTGACGGAGGTGCGCAGGCGGCTTCACGCCTCCTGGCGCCGTCGCGGCGCGGGTACGGCCGAGCTCGGCTGGATCGACGGCGTACTGGACCCGGACGTCCTGACCATCGGGTTCGCCCGCCGCGTGCCCTCGTACAAGCGCCTCACGCTCATGCTCCGCGACCGCGACCGGCTGACGGAGCTGCTGCTCCACCCGGAGCACCCCATCCAGATCGTCGTCGCGGGCAAGGCGCATCCGGCCGACGACGGCGGCAAGAGGCTGGTGCAGGAGCTGGTGCGCTTCTCGGACGACCCGCGGGTGCGCCACCGCATCGTCTTCCTGCCGGACTACGGCATGGGCATGGCGAAGAAGCTCTATCCGGGCTGCGACGTCTGGCTCAACAACCCGCTGCGCCCGCTGGAGGCGTGCGGCACCAGCGGGATGAAGGCGGCGCTCAACGGCTGCCTCAACCTGTCGGTGCGCGACGGGTGGTGGGACGAGTGGTACGAGCCGGACTTCGGCTGGGAGATCCCCACCGCCGACGGTTCCGCCACGGACGAGGACCGGCGCGACGAGCTGGAGGCCAACGCCCTCTACGCGCTGATCGAGGACCGCGTCGCACCGCGTTTCTACGACCGGGACCCCGAGGGGCTGCCGGAGCGCTGGATCGAGATGGTCCGCCGTACCCTCGTCACGCTCGGACCCAAGGTGCTCGCCGGACGCATGGTGCGGGAGTACGTGGAGCGGCTCTACACGCCCGCCGCGCAGGCACGGCGCGCCCTCGACCCGGCGGCGGCGCGGGAACTGGCGGCGTGGAAGACCCGTGTGCGGGCGGCGTGGTCCGGGGTGGCCGTCGACCACGTGGAGGCGTCGGCCGCCACCGTCACGGGCGGTGCGGCCGAGCTCGGCTCCACCCTGTCGCTGCGGGTGCGGATCGCCCTCGGCGGGCTGGACCCGGACGACGTCGAGGTCCAGGTGGTCGCGGGGCGGGTCGACTCCGGGGACGCGATCGCGGACGCGCAGGCGTTCCCGCTGAAGCCCGCGGGCGGTCACGACCTGGAGGACCGCTGGCTGTACGAGGGTCCGCTCGCCCTGGACCGGACGGGACCGTACGGCTACACCGTGCGTGTCCTGCCCTCCCACCGGCTGCTGGCGTCCGGCGCCGAGCTCGGCCTGGTCGCGCTGCCGGCGGAGGGGGCGGTGGAGGGCACGGGCGTGCTGCTGCGCTGACGGCCCGTCGCGTACGGCCACGGCATGGCGAACGGCCCGGGAGGAGAGCGAACCCCGCCCGGGCCGTTCCGTTCGGTGGACCCCGGTGCTCCGGGGCCTGACCCGAGGGACAGGCCCCGGACCACTCAGAAGGTCAGTCTGAAGCTGTTGATCCTGCCGGTGTCCTGCGCGGCGATGTCCTGGACCTTGAGCTTCCAGGCGCCGTTCGCCACCTCGGACGAGGCGTTGACCGTGTAGGTCGTGACCACGTTGTCCGCTGAGTCGCTCGACGAGGAGTTCTTCAGCCGGTAGGCCGTGCCGTCGGGGGCGACCAGGTCGATGACCAGGTCACCGCGGTAGGTGTGCGTGATGTCCACGCCGGCCTGGAGGGTGCTGGGGGCGTTGCCCGCGACACCGGTGACGTTGACCGTGCTGGTGACGGCCGCGCCGTTGTCCGGGACCGCCACGGCGGTGGTGTTCTCGAAGACGGTGCCACCGCCGCCGCCACCGGGGCGGGTACCGACGTTGACGCCGGCCCAGGCGTGGGCCACCGCCTTGTACTCGGCGCTGGCCGTGCCGTACAGCTCACCGGCCACGGCGAGGGTGCCGGTGCGGGCCGCCGCGTAGTTCGTGGTGGAGGTGAACTTGGTGGTGAGCGCCTTGAACCAGATCTGCAGGGCCTTGTCCCGGCCGATGCCGGTCACGGGCAGCCCGTCGGAGGTCGGCGAGTCGTAGGCGACGCCGTTGACGGTCTTGGCGCCGCTGCCCTCGGAGAGCAGGTAGAACCAGTGGTTCGCCGGACCCGAGGAGTAGTGGACGTCGATCGAGCCGATGCCCGAGTACCAGGCGTCCTTGGACGAACCGTCCTTGCTCGGCTTGTCCATGTAGCGCAGCGGGGTGCCGTTGCCCCTGATGTCGATCTTCTCGCCGACGAAGTAGTCACCCGGGTCGGCGCTGGTGTCGGAGTAGAACTCCACACCCGCGGCGAAGATGTCCGACGTGGCCTCGTTGAGGCCGCCGGACTCGCCGCTGTAGACGAGCTTGGCCGTGGCCGCGGTGACGCCGTGCGCCATCTCGTGGGCGGCGACGTCGAGCGAGGTCAGCGGCTTGGTGTTGTTCGCCCCGTCGCCGTACGTCATGCAGAAGCAGCTGTCCTGCCAGAACGCGTTGACGTAGGCGTTGCCGTAGTGGACGCGGGAGTACGCGGCCACCCCGTCACCCCGGATGCCCGTGCGGCCGTGGATGTTCTTGAAGTAGTCCCAGGTCTCGGCGGCGCCGTAGTGCGCGTCGGCGCCCGCGGTCTCCAGGTTCTGCGGGGTGCCGTTGCCCCAGATGTCGTCGGGGCCGGAGAAGAGGGTCCCGGTGCCCGAGGTGGCGCGGTTCAGGTTGTACGTCTTGCCGTTGCCCCGCGTGGTGTCGGTCAGCGTGTACGAGGGCGCGGTGCCGAGCGTCACCTGGCCGCTGTACTGGGTGTTGCCGGTGCCGTTCTTGACGGCCTGCCACTCGAAGAGCTTGGCGCCGCTCGACGCGTCCGTGACGACGTGCAGCTCGTTCGGCGTGCCGTCGTGCTGGAAACCGCCGACGACGGTCTCGTAGGCGAGCTGCGGAGTGCCGCTCGCCATCCAGACCACCTTGCGCGGGGCCTTGTCGGCCTCGGTCGCCTTCGAACCCTCGGTCCTCGCCGCGCCGAGCGCCTGCTTCTCGGCGGCGGCCGGAGTGACGTCCGCGGCCGTGCCGACGGCCTTGAGCTGAGCGCTGGTGGCCTTGGACGCCTTGGTGACGCGCTCGGTGCGCCCCGCCTTCGACTCCTGCACGACGAGGTCGCCGCCGAGTACGGGGAGCCCGTCGAAGGTGCGCTCGTAGCGGGTGTGGGTGGTGCCGTCGCGGTCCTGGACGACGTCGCGGGGGACGAGCTTCTCCTGCGGGCCGAGACCGAGCTCCTTGGCGGTGTCCGCCTTGGTGGAGTTGGCGTCGCGGAGCAGTTCGGCGCGCTGCGAGGGTGAGAGCTGCGCGGGGAGCGAACCGGGGTCGGCCTTGGCGGCGGCCGGGGCGGCGACGGGGCCGCCGGCGGGGGTGGCGGTTGCGGTGCCGGACTGGATGCCGACGGCGAGCATCGCTGCCGCGGCTATCAGAGCGCCGGCCGCTGTGGCACGACGGGTGTGCGTGGGTCTCACGCTGACTCCTTCTGCGAGGGGGGTCTCGGGCGGCCGGGTAAGCCATCCGGGCAGAGCAAGCGGTGCGCAGAACGGGGTGAAGAGTGTCAGCAGATGAGTGCACCTGTCAGGACCGCGTCAATAACTTGGCCGGAAATCGTTCGCTGCCCGATCGGCCATGTCCGTTGAGCGGACGTTTCCCCGCTCGTCGCCGTGATGACGTCCGGAGTTCGCCGACGCCCGTAATCCCAGGGAGATCAGGGGTTGCGGAGGGCAGGAGGCGGGTGCGGGCGGCCCGGGGGATTCCGGCCGACGACCACCTGATGAGACGGCGCGGAGTGTGGCTCGTTCCGCGCCGTCCTCTTCGGTGCCGAGTCGGGGCCGGGGCGGGGAGCGTTGCTTCACGAGCACCGCCGGCAGGTGCGGGCGTCTCGGTGGAGGCGGGTCCAGGGCTTGCCGCAGATCAGTCTCATGCCGGGGCTGACGCATGAGGTCTCGTACACCTTGCCGTCGGTCGTGCTGGCCTCGATCCAGACGTTCTCCCCCTGCTGGTGTGATGATCACCCCGGTGGCCGTACGGTCCTCCCGGACGGCGCGGCCTGTCCGGTGGACCGGCACGCCCGGCGGCACGGTGCAATCGCGGAACCCGCAAGGGGCCCGGGTCAGGCCAGGCTGTCCCGCCAGGCCCTGTGCAGTCCGGCGAACCTGCCCGTGCCACCGATGAGTTCCGCCGGGGCCCCGTCCTCCACGATCCGGCCGCGCTCCATCACCAGCACCCGGTCCGCGATCTCCACGGTCGAGAGCCGGTGCGCGATCACCACCGCCGTACGGCCGTGCAGCACCGTGTCCATCGCCTGCTGGACCGCCCGTTCCCCCGGGATGTCCAGGGAGCTCGTCGCCTCGTCGAGGATCAGCACCGCCGGATCGGCGAGCAGGGCGCGGGCGAACGCGACGAGCTGTCGCTGGCCCGCCGAGATCCGGCCGCCCCGCTTGCGTACGTCCGTGTCGTAGCCGTCGGGCAGGCCGCTGATGAAGTCGTGCGCGCCGATGGCCTTGGCCGCGCGCTCGATCTCCCCGGGCGTCGCGTCCGGCCGGCCGATCGCGATGTTCTCCGCGACCGTCCCGGAGAACAGGAACGCCTCCTGGGTCACCATCACCACGCCCCGCCGCAGCTCGGCGGTGGCGAGGTCCCGCAGATCGGTGCCGTCCAGCAGGACCCGGCCCTCGACCGGATCGTAGAAGCGGGCCAGCAGCTTCGCCAGCGTCGACTTCCCCGCGCCCGTCGAACCGACCACGGCGACGGTCTGCCCGGCCGGCACCGTCAGATCGAGGCGCGGCAGGACCTCGCCGCCCGTGCGGTACGCGAAGCGCACCCCGTCGAAGACCACCTCCCGGCCCGGATGCCCGTCGGTCAGGGCCGGCAGGTCCTTCGGGTCGGCCGTCTCGGGGACCGTGGGCGTCTGCGCCAGCAGGCCCGCGATCTTGTCCAGTGACGCGGCGGCCGACTGATACGAGTTCAGGAACATCCCGAGCCGGTCGATCGGGTCGTAGAGCCGTCGCAGATAGAGCACGGCGGCGGCCAGCACGCCGAGGGCGAGCGTCCCGGACGCCACGCGATAGGCGCCCCACAGCACCATCGCCGCCACCGCCGTGTTGGCGACCAGCCGGGAGCCGATGACGTAACGCGCCATCTCCAGCATCGCGTCGCCGTTGGAGCGCTCATGACGGTGGTTGAGCACCGCGAAGTCCGCGTCGTTGCCCCGCTCGCGGCGGAACGCCTGGACCGGCCGGATGCCGTTCATCGTCTCCGCGAACTTGACGATGACCGAGGCGATCGCCGTGGACCGCAGGGCGAACGCCTTCCCCGCCCGCCGCTGGTACAGACGCACCAGCAGGTACAGCGGTACGAAGGAGAGCACCGCGACCGAGCCGATGGCCGGGTCGAGCCAGAGCAGCAGCACGGAGATGGACACGAAGGACATGATCACGCCGATCAGTTCCTGGAGCCCTTCTTCCAGCAGCTCCCGCAGGGACTCCACGTCCGTGGTCGACCGTGAGATCAGCCGCCCCGAGGTGTAGCGCTCGTGGAACTCCACACACAGGGCCTGCGCGTGCCGGAAGATCCGGCCGCGCAGGTCGAGCAGGACGTCCTGGCTGATCCGCGCGGAGCCTCTGACGAACGCGTACTGGAGGATTCCCGCCCCGACCGAACAGAGCGCGTACCCGCAGGCCACGGCGGTCAGCGGCCCGTGGTCGCCGGACCGGAACGCGGGTACGCCGCTGTCGATGGCGTACGCCACCAGCAGCGGCCCCGCCTGGACGGCCGCCTGCTGGAGCACCAGGAGCAGACCGGTCACCCACACGCGGCCGCGCAGCGGACGCAGCAGCGAGGCGAGCAGGGCCCGTGTGGCGCCGCGCGGCGCGGGCAGCGCGTCCCGGTCGAACGGATCACCGGCCGCCCCGGTCAGAGCCGGTTCCCCGGGCGGAGGGCCGTCGTCGGCGAGGGCGGGTCGGTCCGTCTTCGCACCGGTCATCGGGTGCTGCCCTCCTCGGCAGTGGCGTCCTCGGCGGCCGAACTCCCCTGGCCGGCCCCCGCTTCCGTGGCGCCCGACATCAGCCAGGCGTACTCCGCGCTCGTGCGCAGCAGCTCCTGATGCGTACCGACCGCGCTGATCCGGCCCCCGGAGAGCAGCGCCACCCGGTCGGCGAGCATGACGGTCGACGGCCGGTGCGCCACGACCACGGCGGTCGTCCGTGCGAGCACCTGCCGCAGCGCCGCCTCGACGCGCGTCTCGGTGTGCACGTCCAGCGCGGAGAGCGGGTCGTCCAGCACCAGGAAGCGGGGACGGCCGACGACCGCGCGGGCCAGCGCGAGGCGCTGGCGCTGACCGCCCGACAGGCTGAGCCCCTGCTCGCCGACCTGGGTGTCCAGACCGTGCGGAAGGTCGTGGACGAAGTCCGCCTGCGCGACGGAGAGGGCCCGGCGCAGCTCCTCCTCGCCCGCCCCTTCGGCGCCCATCAGTACGTTCTCGCCCACGGTCGCGGAGAAGAGGGTCGGCTCCTCGAACGCCACCGACACAAGCTCGCGCAGCCGCGGCCGTGCCATCCCCGCGATGTCCTCGCCGTCCAGCGTGATCCGGCCCGCGGTGACCTCGTGCAGCCGGGGGACGAGCGCGGTGAGCGTCGTCTTGCCCGAGCCCGTGGCGCCCACCAGGGCCATGGTCTCGCCCGGGCGTACCCGGAGGTCGACGCGGGCCAGGACGGGTGCGGAGGCGGGATCGGCGTCGGGATACCGGAACTCGACGCCTTCGAACACCATGCCGGGCTCATCGCTCACGCGGGCACGGCCGTCACCGTCCGCGTCGCGCTCCTGCGCCACGTCCATGACCTCGAAGTACCGCTCGGTCGCGGTCGCCGACTCCTGGCTCATCGCCAGCAGGAAGCCGATCGACTCCACCGGCCAGCGCAGCGCGAGCGCCGTCGAGAGGAAGGCCACGAGCGTGCCCGCCGACAGCGCGCCGTCCGCCACCTGGACCGTGCCGAGCACCAGCGCCGCCCCGATCGCCAGCTCGGGAAGGGTGGTGATGAGGGCCCAGATCCCGGCGAGCAGCCTGGCCTTGACCAGTTCCGTACCGCGCAGCCGCCGCGAGAGCGCGTGGAAGGCCAGTGCCTGGCTGCGGTGCCGGCCGAAGCCCTTGACGATCCGGATGCCGAGCACGCTCTCCTCGACGACCGTCGTCAGATCTCCCACCTGGTCCTGGGCCCCGCGCGCCGCCACGGAGTACTTCGTCTCGAAGAGCGAGCAGAGGATCACCAGCGGGACGGCGGGTGCGAGCAGCACCAGACCGAGCGACCAGGCCTGGTCGAACAGGATGACGAAACCGACCAGGATCGTGGTCGCGTTGACGAACAGGAAGGTCAGCGGGAAGGCGAGGAACATCCGCAGCAGCGTCAGGTCCGTGGTCCCGCGCGAGAGCAGCTGCCCCGAGGGCCAGCGGTCGTGGAAGGCCACGGGGAGCCGTTGCATATGCCGGTACAGGTCGGCGCGCATCGACGCCTCGACCCCCGCGAGCGGCCGGGCCACGAGCCACCTGCGCAGGCCGAAGAGGCCCGCCTCGGCCAGCCCGAGGAGCAGGAGGTACAGCGCCCCCAGCCACACGCCGCCGGGGTCACGGCCGGCGACCGGGCCGTCCACCATCCACTTCAGTACGAGCGGGATCACGAGCCCGAGGCACGAGGCCAGGACCGCCACGAACGCCGCGCTGAACAGCCGGAGACGGATGGGACGGACGTAGGGCCACAGGCGCAGCAGCGAGCGCACGGCGGACCGGTCCGTGTGCTCTGCAGGTGTTTCGGGCATCAGGAGCGAGCCTACGATTCACCACTGACATCTCTCAGCACCTTTTCTGGCCGTATCCGCCGGACCGCGACCCCGCCGTGCCGGCGACGGCACTCCTTCCACCTGCGCAGTCGCTCCCCACGAGCAACGAAGGAGCCCTCCTGCCGCGTCGCAGCCTCCCGGGAAACCCCGCACCGCTCACGCCCGCACCCGCAGCAGCAGCACCGCCCGTCCCGGTACCGTCAGGGCCGTACCCCCGGGGTGCAAGGTCCCCGGGGCGGCCGTCTGGTCCTCGAGCGAGGTGTCCAGAAGCAGTTCGTACGTCGTCGCCCAGGGCGGCCCCGGGAGGGTGAAACCGGTCGGCGCTCCGCCCGCGTGGAGGATCGTCAGGAAGCTGTCGTCGCTCACCTGCTCGCCCCGGGCGTCCCGTCCCGGGATGTCCCGCCCGGACAGGTACAGGCCGAGCGCCGCCGCGGGCGCGTACCAGTCCCGCTCGGTCATCTCCTTGCCCTCGCGGGTGAACCACGCCAGGTCGCGCAGCCCGTCCGGCGCCTGCGCGCGGCCCGAGAAGAAGGCCCGGCGCCGCAGCACCGGGTGGGTGTGGCGCAGGGCCAGCACCCGGGCGGTCAGTTCGGTCAGCCCGCGCCACTCCGGCTGTTCCAGCAGCGACCAGTCCAGCCAGCTGACCTCGTTGTCCTGGCAGTACGCGTTGTTGTTGCCCCTCTGCGTACGGCCCATCTCGTCGCCCGCCACCAGCATCGGGACACCGGTGGACAGGAGCAGGGTGGTCAGCAGGTTGCGCAGTTGGCGCCTGCGCAGCGCGTTGACACCGGGATCGTCCGTCTCGCCCTCGGCGCCGCAGTTCCACGCCCGGTTGTCGTGCGTGCCGTCCCGGTTGCCCTCACCGTTCGCCTCGTTGTGCTTCTGCTCGTAACTGACCAGGTCGCGCAGGGTGAAACCGTCGTGCGCCGTGACGAAGTTGACCGAGGCGTACGGCCGTCTGCCGCCCCAGGCGTAGAGGTCGCTCGAACCGGTCAGCCGGTAGCCGAGGTCACGGACGTCGGGCAGGGCGCCGCGCCAGAAGTCCCGTACGGCATCGCGGTAGCGGTCGTTCCACTCGGTCCACAGCGGGGGGAACGCGCCGACCTGGTAACCGCCGTTGCCGACGTCCCACGGTTCGGCGATCAGCTTGACCCGGCGCAGCACCGGGTCCTGTGCGATCACCGCGAGGAACGGGGACAGCATGTCGACGTCGTGCATGGAGCGGGCGAGCGCCGCCGCCAGGTCGAAGCGGAATCCGTCCACGCCCATCTCCGTCACCCAGTAGCGGAGCGAGTCGGTGATCAGCCGCAGCACCTGCGGCTGCACCACGTGCAGGGTGTTGCCGCAGCCGGTGTAGTCCGCGTATCTGCGGGCGTCGGCCTGGAGCCGGTAGTAGCCACGGTTGTCGATGCCGCGCAGCGACAGCATCGGACCCAGCTCGCCCGCCTCCGCCGTGTGGTTGTAGACCACGTCGAGGATCACCTCGATCCCGGCGTCGTGCAGGGCGTGCACCATCCGTTTGAACTCGCCGACCTGCTGGCCCGCGGTGCCGCTCGCCGAGTAGCCCGCGTGCGGGGCGAAGTAGCCGATGGAGTTGTAGCCCCAGTAGTTGCGCAGCCCCCGCCGGAGCAGATGGTCCTCGTGCGCGAACTGGTGCACCGGCAGCAGTTCGACCGCCGTCACCCCCAGCCGCTTCAGATGGCCGACGGCCGCCGGATGGGCGAGACCGGCGTACGTACCGCGCAGCTCCGGGGGGATGTCCGGGTGGAGCCTGGTGAATCCGCGCACGTGGAGCTCGTAGATGACGGAGTCCGCCCAGGGCGTCTTGGGACGCCGGTCGTCCACCCAGTCGTCGTCGTCGTGGACGACGACGCCCTTGGGGACGAAGGGGGCCGAGTCCCGGTCGTCGCGCACCGTGTCCGCGACGTGCTGCTGCGGCCAGTCGCGCACATGGCCGTACACCTCGGACGGCAGGGTGAAGGAGCCGTCCACCGCCCGTGCGTACGGGTCCAGGAGCAGCTTCGCCGCGTTCCAGCGGGCGCCGGTCCACGGGTCCCAGCGGCCGTGCACCCGGTAGCCGTAGCGCGTGCCCGGCCGGACGCCCGGCACGAAGCCGTGCCAGATCTCGTGGGTCAGCTCGGTCAGCGGGCACCGCGTCTCGTTGCCCTGTTCGTCGAAGAGACAGAGGTCGACCGATTCCGCGCCGCCCGCCCAGAGCGCGAAGTTCGTCCCCGCCACCCCGTCCGGGCCCACCCGGAAGCGGGCGCCGAGGGGCATGGGAGCCCCCGGCCACACGGGTGGTGCCTGCGGTGCGCCGCGCGCCGCGACGGCCCCCGCTTCCCTTCCACCGCCTTCCCGATCCGCTCCTGCACCGTCTCCTGCTCGGCTGCGCTCGACACCTTCCAGCCTCCCGCGGCTCGTCGGACCGGCACCGGCGAGGGAGCCCACGGCGTCCCGGCCGGGCCCTTCCCGGTGTGGTCCTTCCCTCTGTTCTGCCCAGGGCGGGCCCCGCATTCACGTTTCCCCCGCGCGGCCCTGGTCGTTGGGGGTGCGTGAACCACGTAACGAAGAGGGCACGGGCGGGATCGGCCGCCGTGCTGACATGGGCAGGACTGCTGACCGTGCTGGCCGTACTGGCCGGCTGCACCGGGGGAAGCCGGGACATCGGCGAGGGAAAGCCCGGCTCGTCCGGCGACGCGATCCAGATCTTCCCGCGCGACGGCGCCGAGGACGTCGGCCCGGAGCGCCGGATCGAGGTGAGCATTCCCGACGGGCGGCTCGAACGGGTGCGGGTGACCCGGGTCGAGGACGCGCGGCGGCAGGCCGTCCCGGGCCGGATCTCGGACGACGGGCTCTCCTGGCGGCCCGCGGGCGGCGCCGGCCGGCTCGCGCTGGCCTCGAAGTACAGCGTGGAAGCGGTGGCCGTCGACGCCGAGGGCCGCCGCTCGGCCCGCAACACGGCCTTCACCACCGTGGTGCCCGACCACCGCTTCATCGGCTACTTCAAGCCGGAGAACCGCTCGACGGTGGGCACCGGCATGATCGTGGCCTTCGAGTTCAGCCGTCCCATCCGCGACCGCGCCGCCGTGCAGAAGGCCATCCGGGTCACCGCGGACCCGGCTGTGGAGGTGGTGGGCCACTGGTTCGGCAGGGACCGGCTCGACTTCCGGCCCGCGGCGTACTGGAAGCCGGGCACCGAGGTCACCGTCGAGGTCGGGCTGCGCGATGTGGAGGGTGCCCCCGGGGTGTTCGGGAGCCAGCGCAGGACGGTCGGCTTCACGGTCGGCCGGTCCCAGGTCTCCCTGGTCGACGCGGCCGGGCACACCATGCAGGTACGCCGTGACGGCGAGCTGATCAGCACCGTGCCGATCTCGGCCGGCGCCCCGAAGACGCCCACGTACAACGGGAAGATGGTGGTCAGCGAGATGCACGAGGTCACCAGGATGGACGGCCGCACGGTCGGCTTCGGCGGGGAGTACGACATCAAGGACGTCCCGCACGCCATCCGGCTCACCGAGTCCGGCACCTTCCTGCACGGCAACTACTGGGCCCCCGCCGACACCTTCGGCTCGCTCAACACCAGCCACGGCTGTATCGGCCTGCGCGACGTGAAGGGCGGCGGCGGGTCGGCGCCGGGCGGCTGGTTCTTCGACCGCACGCTCATCGGCGACGTCGTCGAGGTGGTCAACTCCCCGGACAGGAAGGTCGCCCCCGACAACGGCCTCAGCGGCTGGAACCTCAGCTGGCAGGCGTGGAAGGCGGGCTCCGCGCTGCGCTGACACCCCGCCGGGCCCCGGCCCGCCGCACCCCGCGCCACCTGCGCACCTCCCCGGCACGTTGGGACTGAACGGTGACATGCGCGAGGGAGCACTCCCCGCGCCCGGTGTGATTATCTAGCGCTGGCGCGCATGTTCGGCGCGCGGGGGTGCGGGTTCCGGCGGGTCGCCGGGCCGTGCGAGGGGAGACAACCACATTGAACGGGCAGCCCATATGGGGGGCATCGGCCGGAGCGGCCGGTGGGCGGCGCGGACGCGGGGCGTCCGGACTTCTGGCGCTGGTACTGGGTGCGCTGCTGTTGCTGGTCACGGCCTGCGGCGGGGGAGCGAGCGCGAGCGGGAAGAAGCCCGGTGAGGACGACGGGCCCAAGGCCGTGGACACGACCGCCTCGCAGGCGGTCGTCACCATCGCGCCCGAGGACGGCGCGGACTCCGTGGCGACGAGCGGAGCACTGAGAATCTCGGCGGCCAAGGGCAAGCTGAGCGCGGTGCGGGTCACCGGTCCCAAGGGGGACGAGGTCGAGGGGAAGATCGCGGCGGACGGGGCGAGCTGGGTCCCGGACCGGCATCTGGCCGCGGCGACGAAGTACGCGGTGCACGCGGTCGCCAAGGACGCCGAGGGGCGGGAGTCGGCGAAGGACACCACGTTCACCACGCTCGTCCCGCAGAACACCTTCATCGGGCAGTACACGCCCGAGGACGGTTCGACGGTCGGCGTCGGCATGCCGGTGTCGATCAACTTCACCCGGGGGATCACCGATCCGGAAGCCGTGGAGAAGGCGATCCGGGTGACGGCCGATCCGCCCGTGGAGGTGGCGGGCCACTGGTTCGGCAACGACCGGCTCGACTTCCGTCCGGAGAAGTACTGGGCCGCGGGCACGAAGGTCACCGTGCGGCTCGACCTCGACGGGGTCGAGGGCCGGCCGGGGGTCTACGGCAAGCAGGCCAAGACGGTGTCGTTCACCATCGGCCGCAGCCAGGTCTCCACGGTCGACGCGAGCACCCACCGGATGAGGGTGGTCAGGGACGGCAAGCAGATCAAGGACATCCCGATCTCCGCCGGCGCCCCGGCCACGACCACGTACAACGGTCAGATGGTCATCAGCGAGAAGCTCGAGGTGACCCGGATGAACGGGGACACCGTCGGTTTCGGCGGCGAGTACGACATCAAGGACGTGCCCCACGCGATGCGGCTGTCCACCTCGGGCACCTTCATCCACGGCAACTACTGGGGCGCCTCGGACATCTTCGGCAGGACCAACACGAGCCACGGCTGTGTCGGTCTGCGCGATGTGCGCGGCGGGTACGACGGCCGGACCCCGGCCGCCTGGTTCTTCGACCGGTCCCTCATCGGGGACGTGGTCATCGTGAAGAACAGCAAGGACAAGACGATCAAGCCGGAGAACGGCCTCAACGGCTGGAACATGGCCTGGTCGGAGTGGACCGCGTAGGTACGGTCGTCCGACGCGGGGGGCCGGTGCTGTGACCAACAGCACCGGCCCCCGCGCGTTAGCGCCGGTTAACCTGCTGCCCATGACCGTAACCCTCGAAGTAAGCGACCACGTCGGTACGATCCGGCTGGACCGCCCGCCGATGAACGCCCTGGACATCGCCGTCCAGGACCGTCTGCGCGAACTGGCCGAGGAGGCCACCCGCCGCGACGACGTGCGCGCCGTGATCCTCTACGGCGGCGAGAAGGTGTTCGCCGCCGGCGCGGACATCAAGGAGATGCAGCAGATGGACCACCCGGCCATGGTCGTGCGCTCCAAGGCGTTGCAGGACTCCTTCACCGCCGTGGCGCGTATCCCCAAGCCCGTCGTCGCCGCCGTCACCGGCTACGCGCTCGGCGGCGGCTGCGAACTGGCGCTCTGCGCCGACTACCGGATCGCGGCGGACAACGCGAAGCTGGGTCAGCCGGAGATCCTGCTCGGCCTGATCCCCGGCGCGGGCGGTACGCAGCGGCTCGCCCGGCTGGTCGGCCCGTCCCGGGCCAAGGACCTCATCTTCACGGGCCGTCAGGTGAAGGCGGCGGAGGCTCTGGAGATCGGCCTCGTGGACCGGGTGGTGCCCGCCGCCGAGGTGTACGAGCAGGCGCACGCCTGGGCCGCGCGCCTCGCCAGGGGGCCCGCGCTGGCGCTGCGCGCCGCCAAGGAGTCCGTGGACGCGGGCCTGGAGACCGACATCGACACCGGGCTCACGATCGAGCGGAACTGGTTCGCGGGTCTGTTCGCCACCGAGGACCGGGAGCGCGGGATGCGCAGCTTCGTGGAGGAGGGCCCGGGCAAGGCCAAGTTCGTCTGACCGAACGCCAGTTGGGCACGGAATGACGTGCGTTCATCCGTGTGGGCGGTTTAGCTGGGCCTTGAGGGAGCCTTGGGGCCCAGTGGTCCCACGGGGGTGTGACACCTTGTACGGAGAGGTGTTCCCGCAGCTCAGGTGGGGTATGGAGGGGGACTTTCTGCCGGTGGCATATGCCGGACCACCCGTGCGGAATGGCAGATTCCGACCCGGGGATTCCCCGGGAACGGCCCCGGAACCCGCTCCGTGCGGCCATGATGGTGGGCATGGCGGGCCTGGAGGGTGTGGAACAGCCGCGACAGCGCAGCAGCGCGACCGCGGCACGCTGGACATCGACCCTGGAGGACGAACAGGCGTCCAAAGCGCTGGAGTTGTTCGGAAATCCGACGGAGAACGAGGTCCGGTTGCCCTCGCGTCCGGAGTCCGCCGCGACCGCCAGGCGGCTCACCTCCGGTGTGGTGCTGCGGCAGTGGGGCCTCTCCCCGCTGATCGCCGAGCACGCGGTCCTGCTCGTCTCGGAACTGGTCGGCAACGCGGTGCGCCATACCGGTGCCCGGATCTTCGGTCTGCGCATGGTGCGCCGCCGGGGCTGGATCAGGGTCGAGGTGCGCGACCCCTCACGTGGCCTGCCCTGTCTGATGCCCGTCCGGGAGATGGACGTCAGCGGCCGGGGTCTCTTCCTCGTCGACAAGCTGTCCGACCGCTGGGGCGTGGACCTCTTACCCCGCGGCAAGACCACCTGGTTCGAGATGCGGATCTCCGACCGCTGACAGCCGGGTCCGGCCCCGCCGCACTCGCCCGAACCCGTCTTCGGACGCACAGAAGCCCCCGGTCAGCCGTGGTGCGGCGCGTCGGGGGCATCTGTGGGGGGCCGTGAAGTGGGGGTGAGTTCCACGGCCGCTACGGACGACCTGGCCCGGGTCAATGGAGGTCGTGACCCCGACTATGGCAGATCGGTGACCCGGCCGCCAAAGTCCCAAATCGGACGAGTCGCCACGTAACCGCACATAGCGCTTGTAAATCGTAGGTGTGTTGAGTCACTCGCCTGGCTTTCGGGGCATAATCATGGGAGCGGGCGGGTAATTCATTGATCATCTGCTCCGTGGCCGATCTGGTGGCTCCGGCCCGCCGCGCGACGGGCAACCCCCTTCAGGGCGGTGCGCGGGCCGCCGCTCCCGCCCCCGTATACGCCCGATAATCTGACCCCGTCAGTGACGCAGGACGAAGGGGCGGAACAGTGGCGGACATCGAGTCGGCACGTAAGGCATTCGACCGGTTCGACGGGAACGGCGACGGCCTCATCACGGCGCACGAGTACAAGAGCGCGATGGCGCAGCTCGGCGACCCGTTCGTCACCGAGACGGTGGCGCAGGCGATCATCAACTCGAACGACGCGAACGGTGACGGCCTGCTCACCTTCGAGGAGTTCTGGGCCTCGCAGAACAAGGGCTGACCCGCCTGGAGGACCCCCGGCCGCCGGGCCGGGGGACCGCCGTCAGCCGCGGTACGGGTCCCAGCCGTCCAGCTCGTCCTGGCGCGGTGCCCTGACCACCGAGGGTGCCCCGGGACCGAACGCCATCACCGGCCGGGTCGCGTCCCAGGACGGCCAGCCGGGATCACCGGAGGCCACGAACCGTACCCACGCCCTGTGCATCGCGTCGGCCAGCTCCCGCGGAGCTCCCGGTCCGGTCAGCGCCACCGCCTCGGGCCGGTCCAGGGTGTCGAAGACGAAAGCGATCTCCAGCCCGTGACAGGCCCCGAGGCCGTGCACGGGGAGGGCCAGCCGAACTCGTACACATGCGTGGCGGCACGGCCCGCCGCCCGGCTGTCGGCCAGCCGGTTGAGCGGGACCCGCAGCAGCAGATCCGTGGCGAGGGCGCCGAGCAGTTCACCGGGCGTCGCCCGGGGGCGGTTCCCCCGGTACGTACGGAGTGTGGCGCGCGGTACGCCGAGCCTCCTCAGCGCCAGGCGCAGCCCGAGGCGCCCCAGCCTCCTCGTCACTCCGCTGGGCACGAACCAGAGCCGGTACTCCTCGGTGTTCGCCCCCATCAGCAGACCGACGCCGTGGCCGGCGCCTTCGAGCAGGGCCCGGGCCGGATCGCGGGGCAGCAGTGTGCCGTCGACCACGAGCTGGAAGGAGTTCCCGCCGGTCAGCGGGGAGCCGCCGCCCGTCACCCGGGTCTGTGCTTCCAGCAGCAGCTCCGGGTCGACCGCCGCCAGGGCCGCGGCCGTCGCCGGGACACCCAGACGCCTCGCGATCAGCTCCGTCGTACGCCGCCCGGCCTCGGGCGGGAGCGCCGTGGGCGTACCGCTCTGCAGCACCGCCCGCCGGAACAGGCCGGCCGACCGGGGCGCCGCGAGCAGCGCGCCGACGCCGACCGCTCCCGCCGACTCCCCGGCCACCGTCACCCGCTCCGGGTCACCCCCGAACGCGGCGATGTTGTCCCGCACCCACTCCAGGGCGGCGAGCTGGTCGAGCAGCCCCCGGTTGGCGGGCGCGTCGGGGAGCACCCCGAACCCCTCGACGCCCAGGCGGTAGTTGACCGAGACCAGGACCACCCCGTCCCGGGCGAACGCGGTGCCGTCGTACAGGGGAACGGCCGACGAGCCGTGCAGCAGTGAGCCACCGTGGACCCAGACCAGGACCGGCAGCCCGTGCGCACCGGCGTCCGGCGTCCAGACGTTCAGGTTGAGGCAACCGTCGCCCGCCACCTCCGGGTCCGGCAGCAGCCTGTCCAGCGGAGGCGCGTACCCCCGTTTGGGTGCCGTGGGGCCGAACGTGAGCGCGTCCCTGACGCCGACCCACGGCTCGGGCGGTTCCGGAGCCCGGAAGCGCCTGGCTCCCACCGGAGGGGCGGCGTACGGGATGCCCCGGAAGACCGTCACGCCCCGCTCGACCGCGCCGCGCACGGTCCCGTGGGCGGTGGCCACCAGCGGGGGTATCTCCACCCGGGTCTCGGACATGGGGTGCGTCAGCCTTTCGCGGGAGGTCCCTCGTGACTCCATACCTACCCGCTTCCGCGCCGGACGGCGCCCGGAGCAGGCGCCGGGCGCCCTGCGGGCGGACCGCGGTCAGGCGGCGAAGTACCCGGACATCACATCCCGTTCGTCGAGCTCCACCAGATCGGGACGGGTGTAGCGCTCGGCGCGCGCGTGGTAGTCGAAATCGCCCCGCACGAGCCCGCGATAGTCCCGGACGCAGCGTTCGAGAGCCACCCTCGTGCTGCCGTCGATACCCGCCGCGTCCATCTCATCGGCAAGTTCCTTTTCGGCCCGCTGTACACGCTCCGCGATGCGGCCCAGCTGAATTCCCGCCTCGTCGACCGCTTGCTGGAGCGTGCATCTTCGGTCCCGCTGAAGGAGCCGTACGGCGTTGTGCTCGTAACCGAGCAGTGCCTCCTTCTCGAAGGAGCAGATGTCATTGCAGAGGCCGGAGTGATCGGTCACCGCGTTGCGCAGAGCGATATACGCGGGCAGGCTGCGCGCGGACTCCGGGAGATCGATTCCCGCGGTGATCTCGTGCAGGTCGAGGAAGGGCTGCATCGCCACCGAGTCCCGGCGGTGCTTCACGAAGTCGGCCCGGGTCGGCACCTGCCCCGCGGCCCGCTCGACGGCCTCCGCGTAGTACGTCCACAGCCAGGCGACCGTGTCCCGGCGGAACTGTCGGACCCAGCGCGGGGAACGGCCCTGGCAGGTCCGCATCCGCAGCCCGTCGAGCGCGCGCTCCATCGGGCCGTTCGGTACGGCGCCGTCCAGCACGTCCACGAGCCGGGCGATCGCCTCCTCGCACATCCGGGGGTCGCGCCCGGCCGGTCCGTCGTCGAACTCGTCGTCGACCAGGAAAGCCCAGAAGAGCCATTGGCAGAAGAGATCGAGATGCTGCTGCGAAGCCGAGGGGAAGACGAGAGATATCCATAGCTCCGGCCGGGTCCGCAGCATTTTCTTCCTGGCCATCGGTGACAGCAGGAGATCATTGCCATCCGCCCACTCCCAGGCGGCCTTTCGCGTCTGCTCCATGCCCGGATTGCACCCTGTGCTCTGGAACGGCATATGAAACGCCGGCAACACGATCTGGCTCATTGGTGCCCCTCGTCGAGACGCTGCGGATTAACGATGCGAACGCGGAATTGATCGAATTCACGCATCGGTGCGAACTCGTCGGCGCGGGAGTGCTCCAGGTGCGCCGGTCCTGGCCGAAGGGGCGCCGTAGGAGGTGAGACGGTCATCGCGGTCCCCCTCTCTCCGTCAGCCGGCCGGGCGCCGAGCGGTGCGCGTGAGCTGCCGGCCCCCCGCGCGTCACCATGCGTGACACCTAGTGAACCCTGTGGCGGCGGCTGGCGGAAGCCGTTTGTGACCGAAACTGTGTGATCGCCATGAACGCCTGATCGTTCCTGAGCAGTAGGCGGACTCGTGGGACCGATCGCCTAGTTGGGGCCGGCGGTGCGGAGGAAGAGCGTCCCGGGCCGGGACGCGACAGCGAACGGACGCACGACAGCGCCGGTCCCCGCACGATGCGGGAACCGGCGCTGTCTGGTGCAACGGCTACGGAGTGACGCAGCCGATCGAGCCGGCCGGGTAGTTGTTGCCGGTCGACGTCGCGGTGAACCCGAAGGTGACGCTGCCTTCCGGCGTGATGTTCCGGTTGTAGTCCAGGTTCTTGACGGTGACCGCCCCGTCGGAGCCCGTGGTCATCGCACCGTTCCACACACTGCTGACCTTGGCGCCCGCGCCGGGCATCCATTTCACGGCCCAGCCCGCGCGCGTCGTCTTGGCGTGGTTCATGACCTCGACGGAACCCTGGAAGCCGCCGTTCCAGGAGTTGGTCACGTTGTAGATGACCATGCACCCGTCCTGCGGGTCGGTGGGCGTGGTGGGCGTCGGAGTGGGTGTCGGCGTCGGGGTCGGCGTCGGCGTGGGTGTCGGGGTGGGCGTCGGCGTCGGCGTCGGCGTGGGTGTCGGTGTCGGCGTGGCGCCCGAGCCGCGGATGCCGGTCACCTCACCGTTGCCGCCGTCGAAGACGATGTCGGAGCAGGAGAAGAAGTTCTCCTGGCTGTCCGAGCGCACCCACTGGATGAACATCACCGCGTTACCCGAGCGGCCCGAGGGCAGGTTCAGGTTCCAGAAGTAGTGGCCGCCTTCCGAGCCCGCCGAACCGGTCTGCGCCGGGTTGGTGACGGTCTCGATCAGCTCCAGGTCGCCCCAGCCCAGCGGGGAGGTGGGCGAGTAGCCGGGCTTGGACAGGTACACCCGGAACGAGCCCGGGTGCGCCGCCCAGTTGCTGTGCTTGACCTGGATCGTCTTCCCGGACGTCAGGTGCGTACGCGGCCAGTCGGCGCGAGCGGCGTTGTATCCGGTGAAGTTGTACGGCGACCGGTCACCGGCGCTGCACAGCTTTCCGTCCGGGACGTAACCCGCCCCCCGCCCGCCCGCGTTGGAGTCGAGCACGGCGAACCAGTTGTACAGAGCGGTGGAGCCGCTCTCGTTGAGCGCCGCCCGGCACGCCGGGTTGGTCGGGTCCAGTGCGCCCGTGCCGCTCTTGGAGTCCAGCCAGCAGAGGTAGGTACGCGATCCCGGCGTCATCGTGACGCCGTGCGCCTGGGCGTTTCCCTGGCCCAGTAAGGTCAGGGTTATTCCGCCGAGCAGCGTCGCGAGCACCGCCGCCAGGGAAACAAGCTGTTTTCTGCGTCGAGCCATGGTGTCTCCTGTGCCTGAGTGGATGGTCTTCCGGTGGGGCTTCTCTCCCGCGGTCACCTCGGACGGATCAACCGCTGTGGCGCGGCGGTCGACGGTGTGCGGGCCGGGACGGACGGCGCCGCGCACAGCGTGGCGACGCTCGCCGGGTGGCGGTGCGAAGGGGCGGAGCTCGGGCTCATGGCGTGGGGCCTTTCCGGGTGGGGGCCGGAGGAGCGCGGGCCTGACGGGGTCGTGGGGCCCGCGGCCCCGTCAGGGAGGTGCTGGGACGATCACGTCATCGGGAGCACTGGTTCCCCGCAGTTCTGGGAGCGCTCCCATTCGCGGGTTCGTAGGGGACTGTAGGAGCGTCACCTGTCCCTGACAACCCATCGGTACAAAATGCGTAGGGCGGATTCACCGGACGCGGGTCAGGGGCGGTGGCGGGAGACGCCCCGATCCGCGGGCCGTCGGGCCGCTCCGGCCGGGCCGGCGGCGGCACGGCGGGCGGCCCGGCCGGCACGGCGGGCGGCGTGGCGGGGAAAGGCGAGTCAGGCCGACTCGCGCACCACCAGCCGCGTCCGCAGGATCACATGGCGCCAGGCCACCTCCGGCTGGTCCATCTCCTCCAGCAGCAGCCGCACCATGGTCCGCCCGATCTCCTCCATCGGCTGGCGGACGGTCGTCAGCGGCGGCTCGGTCTGCTCGGCCAGCTCGAAGTCGTCGAAGCCGACAACCGCCACGTCCTGCGGCACCCGGCGCCCCGCCGCGTGCAGGGCGGTCAGCGCCCCGGCGGCCATGCTGTCCGACGCGGCGAAGACGGCGTCGACCTCCGGGTGCCGCTCCAGCAGCCCGGCCATCGCCCGCCGTCCGCTCGTCTCGGTGAAGTCCCCCTGTACGACCAGGGACGGGTCCTCGTCGATCCCGGCGTCCTTCAGGGCTTCCCGGTAGCCGCGCAGCCTGCACCGGGCGACGTACATCTCGGGCGGGCCCGTGATCGAGGCGATGGCCCGCCGCCCGCCGCCCACCAGGTGGGCGACCGCGGCCCGGGCACCGCCCACGTTGTCCGCGTCCACGTAGGTCACCCGCTCGTCACCCGAGCGCCTGCCCAGCAGCACCGTGGGCAGCCCGGCGTCGGCGAGCATGTCCGGCAACCGGTCCTCGGCCCGCACGGACATCAGCAGCGCCCCGTCGATCCGGCCGCCGCGCACGTACTCCACGAGCCGCTGCCGCTCGGCGTCGGTGCGCACGAGGGTGAGCAGCAACTGCACGCCCGCCTCGGTCAGGGCGTCCCCGACCGCCTGCACGACCTCCGAGAAGAACGGCTCCCCGAACAGCCGCCAGTCCGTCTTCGTCATCACCAGCGCGACGGCGTCCGCGCGCCGCCCGGCCAGTGAACGCGCGGCCAGGTTGGGTACGTAGTCCAGTTCGTCGATGGCGCGCTGCACGGCACGGCGTGTGGACGGCTTGACGCCCGACGCGTTGTTGATCACCCGGGAGACCGTGCCCCGCCCCACTCCGGCGAGGGCGGCCACTTCCTCCAGCGTCGGTGTGCCGGAACTTCGCTTCAGCATGTTCTTACCCCCAAGAAACCCCGATCCTACGGCCCCCGGGTGCCCGGCCGAGCGCCCGGGCTGACCGGCGGGAACAGCACGCTCGCGGAGTGCCGCTGTGCGTGCTCCGGAGCGGCGGCCGCCCGGTGTTCCTGGCGCCGGGCGGACGGCCGACGACCGGGAAGACGGGCCCCGGCCCACGGGGACGGCCGTACCCGTGGGCACGGGGGTGGCGGCGAATCCTGTCCAACGGCTTGACGCCGCGCCTCTCGACCCTGAGATTGGGAGCGCTCCCACTTCTGTCGAGCCCCATCGGACGCAGCGTCGGTGCCCCAGCCACCGCGTGCCCGTTTCCCTCCCGTAAGGACTTCAGTGTGCCGCGACATCAGCCACTCTCTCCCCGCCGGTCCCGTACGTTCCGCCGCCCGGGCAGCTCCGGACGCGTAAGCGTTCTTCTGGGGGCCGCGGTCACCGCCGGGCTGCTGGCCGGCAGCCTCGTCGTACCCGCCGGCGCGGCCGAAACCGCCGAAGAGGGCCCCGAGCTCATCGTCAACGGGGACTTCGCCGAGGGCACCGCCCCCTGGTGGTCGACGGCCAACAGCCCCCTCGCAGTCTCCGAAGGACGCCTGTGCGCCGACGTGCCCGCGGGCACGGCCAACGCGTGGGACGCCATCGTCGGGCAGAACGACCTGGCCCTCACCGCCGGTGAGGCGTACACCCTCAGCTACACGGCGACGTCCACCGTGCCGATCACCATTCGCACCAACGTGCAGATGGCGACCGAACCGTGGACCACGGAGCTCTCCACCGCGCAGCCGGTCGGCACGGCCGCCGAGCGCGTCACCGAGACCTTCACCGCCGGAGCCGACCACGAGGCCGCGCAGCTCGCCTTCCAGATCGGGGGCAGCGCCCAGGCGCTCACCTTCTGCGTCGACGACGTGTCGCTGCGCGGCGGGACCGCGCCACCGCCTTACGAGCCGGACACCGGGTCCCCGGTCCGGGTCAACCAGGTCGGATACCTCACCCACGGCCCCAAGGGCGGCACCGTCGTCGCCGAGGGGACCGACCCGCTGCCCTGGACGCTGAACTCGGCGGACGGGACACGCCGGGCCGGCGGCACCACCACTCCGGCGGGCGTGGACAGCGCCTCACGGCAGAACGTCCACACCTTCGACTTCAGCGCGGTGACCACCGCCGGGGAGGGATACACCGTCACGGTCGCGGGGGAGAAGAGCGAGCCCTTCGCCATCGGTGACAACCTCTACGACTCGCTGCGCACGGACGCGCTGGCGTACTTCTACCACAACCGCAGCGGCATCGAGATCGACGCGGACATCGTGGGGGAGGAGTACGCGCGGCCGGCCGGCCACGTGGGAGTGAGCCCCAACCAGGGCGACAACGACGTGCCCTGCCAGCCGGGTGTGTGCGACTACCGCCTCAACGCGGTGGGTGGCTGGTACGACGCCGGTGACCACGGCAAGTACGTCGTCAACGGCGGGATCTCCGTCGGCCAGCTGATGTCCACGTTCGAGCGGACCCTGACCGAGGAGACCGCCGACGCGGGACCGCTCGGTGACGGTGCGCTCCGGCTGCCCGAGCACGGGAACGCCACCCCCGACATCCTCGACGAGGCCCGGTGGGAGCTGGAGTTCCTCATGAGGATGCAGGTGCCCGCGGGGAAGCCGCTGGCCGGCATGGTCCACCACAAGCTGCACGACAAGGCGTGGACGGGACTGCCGACCCGGCCGGACCGTGACCCACAGCCCCGGGAACTGCACCCGCCGACCACGGCTGCCACGCTCAACCTGGCCGCCACCGCCGCCCAGTGCGCCCGCCTCTTCCGGGTCTACGACGCCGACTTCGCCGCCCGTTGCGGAAAGGCCGCGCGGACCGCGTGGACCGCGGCCAAGGCCCACCCGAACGTCCTCGCCGATCCCCAGGACGGCACGGGCGGCGGCGCCTACCCCGACAACGACGTGCGGGACGAGTTCTACTGGGCGGCGGCCGAGCTCTACCTCTCCACCGGCGAGGACGCGTACCGCCTCGCAGTCCTCAACTCCCCGCTGCACGGTGACACCGACGCGGTCTTCCCGCGCGGCGGCATGTCCTGGGGTTCGGTCGCCGGTCTCGGCGCCCTGAACCTCGCGACGGTGCCGAGCAAGCTCTCCGCCCAGCAGCTCGCGACGGTGCGGGGCATGGTGACCGAAGCCGCCGACGGCTACGCGGCCGACTCGGCCGGGGCCGCGTACGGCCTTCCGTACGCCCCCGACAACGGGCACTTCGTGTGGGGTTCGAACAGCCAGGTCGCCAACAACATGGTCGTCCTCGGCTCGGCGCACGACCTGACCGGCAAGACCGCCTACCGCGACGCCGTACTGCGCGGACTGGACTACCTGCTGGGCCGCAACGCGCTGAACCAGTCCTACGTCACCGGATACGGCGAGCGGGACTCGCGCAACCAGCACCACCGGTTCTGGGCCGACCAGCTCGACCCGGCGCTGCCCAACCCCGCGCCCGGCTCCCTCGCCGGTGGCCCGAACGCCTCCATCGAGGACCCGGTCGCACAGGCCAAGCTGAAGGGCTGCGCGCCGTCGATGTGCTACATCGACGACATCGAGTCCTGGGCCACCAACGAGATCACCATCAACTGGAACGCCCCGCTCGCCTGGGTGGCGTCCTACGTGGACGATCTGGGCAGCGGCGCGCCCGTGAAGACCACGTGCGAGGTCACCTACACCTCGCAGCGCTGGAGCGACGGCTTCACCACCCAGGTCGTGGTGAAGAACACCGGCACCCAGCCCGTCCAGCCCTGGCACCTCAAGTGGACGTTCGCCGACCCGCAGCGGGTGTCCGACCCCTGGGGCGCCGCTGTCCGGCAGTCCGGTCCCCGGGTCACCGCCGACGCCCTGACCTGGAACGCCAATCTCGCACCCGGCGCCACCGTGCGGTTCGGCTTCAACGGCCGGTCCACCGGTCTCGTGCACGACCCGGTGGTCTTCCGGCTCAACGACAAGGTCTGCTCGACGGCCTCACGACGATGAGCAGGGTCACCCCTGACCCGGACCCGTGCCGACGGATTCCGGGAGCGCTCCCCACGCGTCGTTCCCGCTTCCTAACAGGAGGAATGCTGTGAAACGCTTTCTAGCTCTACTGGCGACCGGTGCGACGGTCCTGGGCCTCTCGGCCCTGGCCAGTCCGCCGGCGATGGCCGCCACCGGATGCAAGGTCGACTACACGGTCACCAGTCAGTGGCAGGGTGGCTTCCAGGCCGCGGTGAAGGTCACCAACCTGGGTGAGCCCGTCAACGGGTGGACGCTGAAGATCACGATGCCCGACGCGGGGCAGAAGGTCGTCCAGGGCTGGAACGCCACCTGGTCGCAGTCGGGTGCCACGGCCAGTGCCGTCAACCTCGACTGGAACCGCTCGCTGGCCACCGGGGCGGTGGCCGACCTGGGGATGGTGGGCTCCTTCACGAGCGCCAACCCGAAGCCCACCGCGTTCACGCTCAACGGCGTCGCCTGTACGGGCTCGGTCGTGGACCCCCCGCCCGTCGACCCGCCCGCCCCGGGCACCGGCACCCCCGTGGACATCAACGGCAAGCTCCACGTCTGCGGCGTGCACCTGTGCAACCAGTACAACCGTCCCATCCAGCTGCGGGGCATGAGCACCCACGGCCTCCAGTGGTTCGCCAAGTGCTACAACACCGCGTCCGTGGACGCGCTGGCGAAGGACTGGAAGTCGGACCTGCTGCGCGCCGCGATGTACGTGCAGGAGGGCGGGTACGAGACCGACCCGGCGGGCTTCACCGCCCGGGTGAACAGCCTCGTCGACATGGCCGAGGCGCGCGGGATGTACGCGATGATCGACTTCCACACCCTGACGCCGGGTGACCCGAACTACAACCTGGAGCGCGCCAAGACGTTCTTCAGGTCCGTCGCGGCCCGCAACGCCGACAAGAAGCACGTGATTTACGAGATCACCAACGAGCCCAACGGCGTCAGCTGGGCGGCCATCAAGAGCTACGCCGAGCAGGTCATCCCGGTGATCCGGGCGGCCGACCCGGACGCCGTCATCATCGTCGGCACCCGTGGCTGGTCCTCGCTGGGAGTCTCCGACGGCTCCAACGAGAGCGAGATCATCAACGCTCCCGTCAACGCCACCAACATCATGTACGCGTTCCACTTCTACGCCGCGAGCCACAAGGACAACTACCGCGCCACGGTGAGCCGGGCAGCCAGCAAGCTGCCCCTGTTCGTGACCGAGTTCGGCACGGTGAGCGCAACCGGCGGTGGAGCGATGGACCGGGCCAGCACCACGGCCTGGCTCGACCTGCTCGACCAGCTCAAGATCGGTTACGCGAACTGGACCTACTCCGACGCCAATGAGAGCAGCGCGACGTTCAAGCCCGGCACCTGCAACGGGACCGACTACAGCAGCAGCGCTGTGCTGACCGAGTCCGGGGCCCTTCTCAAGAGCCGCATCAGCACCGCCGACAACTTCCCCACCAGCTGATCCGCAACTGGGCAAGCTGACCAGGAACGGGGCTCCGGCACAGCCGGAGCCCCGTTCCGCTGTCCAGGGGGAATTCCGGCAGGCCGAGCCGCCGGCGCTTGTCACGCGGTGCAGCTGACCACCCACCCCGCATGAGCTTCCCGGTGCTGACGTGTCCGCCCGGCTGAAAGACAGAAACGCGCTGGTCAGGGCCTACGGGCTCAGCACTCGATGATGTTCACCGCGAGACCGCCGCGCGCGGTCTCCTTGTACTTCACGCTCATGTCCGCGCCCGTCTCCTTCATGGTCTTGATGACCTTGTCGAGGGAGACCTTGTGCGTCCCGTCGCCGCGCAGTGCCATCTTGGCCGCGGTGACCGCCTTGACCGCCGCCATGCCGTTGCGCTCGATGCACGGGATCTGGACGAGGCCGCCCACCGGGTCGCAGGTCAGACCCAGGTTGTGCTCCATGCCGATCTCGGCGGCGTTCTCCACCTGCTCGGGCGAACCGCCGAGCACCTCGGCGAGGGCGCCCGCCGCCATGGAGCAGGCCGAGCCGACCTCGCCCTGGCAGCCGACCTCCGCGCCGGAGATCGAGGCGTTCTCCTTGAAGAGCATGCCGATCGCCCCCGCGGAGAGCAGGAAGCGCACGACGCTGTCCTCCTTCTCCGTCTCGGTGCAGCCGCCCGCCGCGAAGTTCATGTAGTAGTGCAGAACGGCGGGGATGATGCCCGCGGCGCCGTTGGTGGGCGCGGTGACGACACGGCCGCCCGCGGCGTTCTCCTCGTTGACCGCCATCGCGTAGAGGGTGATCCACTCCATCGCGTGAGCCTGCGAGTCGCCCTCGGCCCGCAGCTGGCGGGCGGAGTTCGCCGCGCGGCGGCGGACCTTCAGACCGCCGGGCAGGATGCCCTCGGTGGCCATGCCGCGTGCGACGCACGCCTGCATGACGCCCCAGATGTCCAGCAGGCCGGCGCGGATCTCGGCCTCGGTGCGCCATGCCTTCTCGTTCTCCAGCATCAGCGAGGAGATGGACAGGCCGGTCTCGCGGGCCAGGCGCAGCAGCTCGTCGCCGGTGCGGAAGGGGTGCTTCAGTACGGTGTCGTCGGGGACGATCGGGTTCTCCCCGGCCACCGCGTCCTCGTCCACGACGAAGCCGCCGCCGACCGAGTAGTACGTCTTCTCCAGGAGCGGGGCGCCCTCGTCGTCGTACGCGAGGACCGTCATGCCGTTGGCGTGGTACGGCAGGGCCTTGCGGCGGTGCAGTACCAGCTGCTCGTCCGCGTCGAAGGGGATCTCGTGCATGCCCAGGAGGTTGATCCGGCCCCGGGTGCGGATCTCCTCGACGCGGGCGTCGGCGGATTCCACGTCGACCGTACGGGGCGACTCGCCCTCCAGGCCGAGCAGGACGGCCTTGGGGGTGCCGTGGCCGTGGCCGGTCGCGCCGAGCGAACCGTAGAGCTCGGCCCGTATCGAGGCGGTGTGGGCCAGCAGGCCCTCGTTCTTCAGACGGCGGGCGAACATGCGGGCGGCGCGCATCGGGCCGACGGTGTGGGAGCTGGACGGGCCGATGCCGACCGAGAAGAGGTCGAAGACCGAGATGGCCACGGGAGGACTCCAATACAGGGTTGGTAGACGCCGTTGTCTGCCGGGTGGTGCGGTACGGGCCGGTCGGGCCCGAGTGCAGCGGGGGGACAAGGGTGGGGGCACCGCGCACACTGTCCAGTGTGCGCGGTGCCCCACCCGAACGTACGGAACTGCCCGGCGGACTACTTCAGGCCGGGGTACAGCGGGAACTTCTCGGCCAGCGCGACGACGCGGGCCTTGAGGTCGTCGGCGTCGTAGGACGGCTTGAGGGCCGACGCGATGATCTCGGCGACCTCCGTGAAGTCCTCGGCCCCGAAACCGCGGGTGGCCAGGGCCGGCGTACCGATCCGCAGACCCGAGGTGACCATCGGCGGCCGGGGGTCGTTCGGGATGGCGTTGCGGTTGACCGTGATGCCCAGCTCGTGGAGCCGGTCCTCGGCCTGCTGCCCGTCCAGCTCGGAGTCACGCAGGTCGACGAGGACCAGGTGCACGTCCGTGCCGCCGGAGAGGACGGAGACGCCGGCCTCGGTGACGTCCGGCTGCACCAGGCGCTCCGCGAGGATGCGGGCGCCGTCCAGGGTGCGCTGCTGGCGCTCCTTGAACTCCTCGCCCGCCGCGATCTTGAACGAGACGGCCTTGGCCGCGATCACGTGCTCCAGCGGGCCGCCCTGCTGGCCGGGGAAGACCGCCGAGTTGATCTTCTTGGCGAGCTCCTGCGTCGAGAGGATCACGCCGCCGCGCGGACCGCCGAGGGTCTTGTGCGTGGTGGTCGTGACGACGTGGGCGTGCGGCACCGGGTTGGGGTGCAGGCCCGCGGCCACCAGCCCGGCGAAGTGCGCCATGTCGACCATGAGGTACGCGCCGACCTCGTCCGCGACCCGGCGGAAGGCGGCGAAGTCGAGCTGGCGAGGGTAGGCGGACCAGCCCGCGACGATCAGCTTGGGCTTGGACTCCTTGGCGAGGCGCTCGACCTCGGCCATGTCCACGACGCCGGTCTCGTCGACGTGGTACGGAACCACGTTGTAGAGCTTGCCGGAGAAGTTGATCTTCATGCCGTGGGTCAGATGACCGCCGTGGGCCAGGTTCAGGCCCATGATCGTGTCACCCGGCTTCAGCAGCGCGAACATCGCGGCGGCGTTGGCCTGCGCACCGGAGTGCGGCTGGACGTTCGCGGCCTCGGCGCCGAACAGCGCCTTGACGCGGTCGATCGCGATCTGCTCGACGACGTCGACGTGCTCGCAGCCACCGTAGTAACGACGGCCCGGGTAGCCCTCGGCGTACTTGTTGGTGAGGACGGAGCCCTGGGCCTCCATGACCGCGACCGGAGCGAAGTTCTCCGAGGCGATCATCTCGAGGGTGGACTGCTGTCGGTGGAGCTCGGCGTCGACGGCGGCGGCGACGTCCGGGTCCAGCTCGTGGAGGGAGGAGTTGAGAAGCGACATCAGGGGGTCCCTTGGGTCTCAGTTGCCGGAGAACTCGGTGTACTCGTCGGCGGAGAGCAGGTCCTCCGGCTCGTCCGCGACGCGTACCTTGAACAGCCAGCCGCCCTCGAAGGGAGCGGAGTTCACCAGCGACGGGTCGTCCACGACGTCCTGGTTCGCCGCGGTGACCTCGCCGGTGACCGGCGAGTACAGGTCGCTGACCGACTTGGTCGACTCCAGCTCGCCGCAGGTCTCGCCGGCGGTCACCGTGTCACCGACCTCGGGGAGCTGGGCGAAGACGACGTCACCGAGGGAGTTGGCGGCGAACGCGGTGATGCCGATCGTGGCCACACCGTCCTCGACGGCCGACAGCCACTCGTGCTCCTTGCTGTACCGCAGCTGCTGGGGGTTGCTCATGACCTGAATTCTCCTGTACGCGGGGGAGTGCTGATGAACGGTGGTCTTACGGGGTGAGACGCGACTGCGTCACGCCAGGAACGCCGGGATGTCCCGGATGTCACTTCTGGCGCTTGTAGAACGGCAGGGCCACGACCTCGTACGGCTCGTGGGTGCCCCGGATGTCGACTCCGACGCCCTGGGTGCCGGGCGCGGCGTGCGCCGCGTCCACGTACGCCATGGCGATCGGCCTGCCCAGCGTGGGCGACGGGGCGCCGGAGGTGACCTCGCCGACGACCTCACCGGCGGCGACCACCTGGAAGCCCGCGCGGGGCACCCGGCGGCCCTCGGCGACCAGGCCGACGAGCTTGCGCGGCGGAGCGGACTCGGCGCGTCCGGCGGCGGCCAGAAGGGCCTCGCGCCCCACGAAGTCGCCCTCCTTCTCGAACTTCACGACCCGGCCGAGACCCGCGTCGAACGGGGTCAGCGCGGTGGTCAGCTCGTGCCCGTACAGCGGCATGCCCGCCTCCAGGCGCAGTGTGTCGCGGCAGGAGAGCCCGCACGGGATCAGGCCGGCCGGGGCGCCGGCCTCGGTGAGGGCCTGCCACAGCCGCTCGGCGTGCTCGGGGGCGACGAAGAGCTCGAAGCCGTCCTCACCGGTGTACCCGGTGCGGGCGATCAGCGCCGGGACACCGGCGACGGTGCCGGGCAGCCCCGCGTAGTACTTCAGCCCGTCCAGGTCGGCGTCCGTGACGGACTTCAGGATGCCGGGGGACTCCGGGCCCTGGACGGCGATCAGCGCGTACGCGTCGCGGTCGTCCCGCACGGTGGCGTCGAAACCGGCGGCACGCCCGGTGAGGGCGTCCAGGACGGTCTGCGCGTTCCCCGCGTTCGCGACGACCAGGTACTCGCTCGCGCCGAGGCGGTAGACGATCAGGTCGTCCAGGATGCCGCCGTCCTCGCGGCAGATCATGGTGTAGCGGGCCCGGCCGGGGCCGATCGTGCCGATGTTGCCGACGAGCGCGTAGTCCAGCAGGTCGGCGGCGCGCGGGCCCGTGACCGTGATCTCCCCCATGTGCGACAGGTCGAAGAGACCGGCCCTGGTGCGCACGGCGTTGTGCTCGTCGCGCTCACTGGCGTAGCGCAGGGGCATGTCCCAGCCCGCGAAGTCGGTCATGGTGGCGCCCAGCGAACGGTGCAGGGCGTCCAGCGCGGTATGGCGGGGGGCGGGGCTCGGGGCAGTGCTCATGGATACGGCTCCAGGGCATGACGACAGAGGACGATCCCTCCCCATCTGTCATCGGAACCTGAGAGGTTCGCCGGGAGGCTCCGAAGGGGTCGTCCCCGCAGAGGCCGGCTTGCACCTTGGGTGGAGCCGCGGAACGGCTCGCTTTTCAGATCTGCCTCATCCACGCGGTACGGGGCCTGAGAGATTCAAGGGAGGAACTTGCTCCTTCGGCGCCCGGCACACACAGTGTCCGGAACTCTCCCGCGCGGATTCAAACGGCCGGTATGCAGTTGGCGGGGTCATCATCGCACGGCATGCGGGAGAGTGGGGCGTCCGGTCCCGACGGATACGCGCCGGTGAGCCGGTTGTGCCGCATTACCTTTTCTTTACACTTCTTGGGCAGATGTGGGTCAGCGGACAGGGGGAGGCGATGGCGTTGCAGCGTCACGCGACGACAGCGGGAGCCGCACACGGCACGGTGCCGCCGCAGCAGGCGGTGCCCGTCCGCGCGATGCTGGGCACGCACGCCCCCGTCGTGCGCGATCTGCGCAGCCGGGACGGGCGCGGCCCGCGCGCCCTGGAGTTCGCGGCGGGCGACGTGGTGGTGGTCTCCGGGCTGCCCGGCAGCGGGAAGTCGACCCTGATCCGCCGCACGGTGAAGGACAGGGCCATCGACTCCCAGGACACCAGGGACCGCTGGGCCCGCGCCCTGCCCGCCTTACTCCCCTACGCCCTCTACCGCCCCCTGGTCCGGATCGCCCACTACACCGCGCTCTGGCGGACCCTGCGCTCCGGCGACTCCGTCGTGGTCCACGACTGCGGTACGCAGACCTGGGTACGGCGCTGGCTTGCCCGGCACGCCCGGCGCCGGGGGCGCATCCTGCACCTCGTCCTGCTGGACGTCGCCCCCGAGGTGGCCATGGAGGGCCAGCGTGAGCGGGGGCGCGGGGTCTCCGGTTACGCCTTCGCCCGCCACCGGCGCGCGGTCGGCCGGCTGATGCGCGACACCGAGACCGGCCTGCTGCCGGCCGGCTGCGCCTCGGCGGTGCTGCTGGACCGCGAGGCGGCGGACGCCCTCGACCGGATCTCGTTCGGGGCCTGCTGAGCCGGGCGGTCCGCTCGTCTACCATCGCTGCCGCAGAGCAAGATCCAGAGGGGAAGCAGGGGACCAGTGGACAATCCGGCACCGTTCGGGACGAGGCCGTACCACGGCTGGCCGGCCAACGAGCTCGAAGAGGTACTGGCCGCCTCCCTCGGCGTCCCCGAAGCGGGCGGCCGGCTGCTCGAGGTGCTCGGCCGCAGCCAGGTCTGGGTGCCCCTGCCCAACGGCGGCAGCCCCACCGCCGCGAGTCTCGACCTGCCGATGATGGACATCGGCGGCGCCGCGTACGTCCCGGTGTACAGCTCCGAGGCCCAGTACGTGCTGTGCGTGGGCACCCGCCTCTCCTTCACCGTGGCGCCGGCCCGCGAGTTCGCCCGGGGGCTGCCCCCGCAGGTCGGTATCGCCGTGAATCCGGGCGGCGCCGTCGGCCTGCCCCTCCCGCCGCCCGCCGTCGCCGAACTCTGCCGGGCGGGCCGCACCCCGCTGGACGGCCCGGCCGGCGGCCGGGTCACGCTGTACGAGCCGGACTGGCAGGAGGACCCCGTCGACTTCCTCGCCGCGGTGTCCGGGGAGTTCCGGGCGATCGGCGCCGTGAGCACCGCCCGCCGGGCGCTGGCCAGGATCGAGGGCGGTGACCCGGTCCTCTTCGTCGGCGTCGAGTTCGCCACCTGGGACGGCGCGGGGCAGAGCGCCCCGATGGAGGCGCTCGGCCGTGCGCTCGGGCTGGTCCAGCCGCCCTGGCCGGTCAATCTGGTCCTCCTCGACGTGGCGCGGGACCCGGTGGGGGACTGGATGCTGGAGAAGGTGCGTCCCTTCTACCGGCGCGAGGGACACTGACCGCCGTCAAGCCGGTGTCAGAAGCGGGGCATAAGCTGGTTTGATGGCATCGCGGGGGCGCACCCGTATGCCCGCGAGCACAGGGCGGCACAGCGGAGATCGATGAGGGGCGGGACCCAGAGTGAGCGCGTCAGGCACCGCGGCGGCCGGGCAGATCGAGCACATGCTGGGCCAGGTGACGCCCGGGCGCTACGACGCGTACGAAGCTCTGCTCCAGGCCCTCACCGGCGGGCGGGTCTGGATGCTCCTGTGGCACGGCACCGCGGGCTCACCCGACGCGCAGTACGGGAACATGGAGGTCGAGGGGCTGGGCTACGCCCCCTGTGTGACCTCCGCCCAGGAGCTCTCCGCCAGCGGCTGGAACCGCGCCCACGAGCTGGTCACCGGACGGGACATCGCCCGCGCGCTCTTCCCCGACCGCTGGGGGATCTGGCTCAACCCGCACGCCCCGGGCGGCGGCGTCGGTATCCCCTGGCTCGACCTGCGCCGGATCGCCACCGGTCTGGACCGGATGCCCGCCGGCCCGCTGCGGCTCTGCGAACCCGCCGTCGAGATCCCGCAGTTCTACGCGATGCTCACGCAGAACGCCCACCGCACCCCGGCCGTCCGCTCGCTGCGCCGTGCCTGGGTGCAGCCCGCGCTCGGTGTCCCGTACCTCGCGATCGGCCTCGATCTCTACGACACGGGCCGGCCCTCCGTCGACGCCGTGCGCGCGATGATGCAGCAGTCGATCGGCGCGGTCCCCGAGGGCCTGCCCGTCTCCACCGTCTCCATGTCCGACGAGTACGACCCCGTCGCGATGTGGCTGCGTGCCAACTCCCGGCCGTTCTACGACCGTGAGGCCCACGCCCCGGCCGGCCACCCGCCCGCCGCGCCGGGCTACGGCTACCCCCCGGCCCCACGAGCGTTCTGAGACGCCGCCGGCCGGGCGTCCGCCCCGGGGCCGTGGTCCGTTCCGGATATATGACGCCGTTTCGCCCCCGATCGGCAGGCGGGCCGCATTTCACCCCCTCTGACGGCTGGTGCCACCTGACGGGGCCTTGGCGGTAGTGCGTACGCTAATCAGCGTCAACCTCCCTGTGTCCGGGAGGCGTTCACGCGCGTCCGGATAACGGATCAGCGTTGATGCATCACGGTTAGGCATCCATTCACCGCCACCTCTGGCGACCTGTCGCGGCCCCGATGAAGACTCCCGCAACAGGGGATGTTCCGTCCCTGAACACAGACGGACTGATCACGCCGCCACAGCGGCAAGTGTGTACCGGCCACCGCCGGTTGAGAGGGGTCCCTGGCACGATGACGGCACCACTTCACGAGCCGACAACGGAAGCGGCCCCGCCGGCGGGATTCGAGGCCGGTGTCCCGGAGAAGGCGGTGCAGGGCCGCTCCCTGGGCCGTATCGCCTGGGAGCGTCTGAAGCGGGACAAGCTGGCCCTCGGCGGAGGCGTCGTGGTGCTGGTGCTCGTCCTCGTCGCCGTGCTGGCGCCGCTGATCACGAGTCTCGTCGGGCAGTCGCCGTACGAGCGCCACGAGGAGCTGATCGACCCGCTCTTCTCCACGCCCATCGGTTCGTTCGGCGGCATCAGCTCGGACCACCTGCTCGGGGTCGAGCCGGTCAGCGGCCGGGACGTCTTCGCGCGCATCGTCTACGGCGCCCAGGTCTCCCTGCTCGTCGGCTTCGCCTCCGCCGTGGTCGCCATCGTGCTGGGCACCGTCCTCGGCGTACTCGCGGGCTTCTTCGGCGGCTGGCTGGACACCGTCATCAGCCGCGTGATGGACATGCTGCTCTCCTTCCCGCAGCTCCTCTTCATCATCGCCCTGGTCTCCGTCATGCCGAACGAGATGCTGGGACTGACCGGCACCGGCGTCCGGCTCTTCGTGATGATCCTGGTCATCGGGTTCTTCGGCTGGCCGTACGTCGGCCGGGTCGTGCGCGGCCAGACGCTGTCGCTGCGCGAGCGGGAGTACGTGGACGCCGCCCGCAGCCTCGGGGCCGGACGGATCTACATCCTGTTCAGGGAGCTCCTGCCCAACCTCGTCGCGCCCATCATCGTGTACGCCACGATGATGATCCCGACCAACATCCTGACCGAGGCGGCCCTGAGCTTCCTGGGCGTCGGCGTCAAGCCGCCCTCCGCCTCCTGGGGGCAGATGCTGTCCTCCGCCCTGAGCTACTACGAGGCCGACCCCATGTACATGATCATCCCGGGTCTGGCCATCTTCATCACCGTGCTCTCCTTCAACCTCTTCGGTGACGGCGTACGCGATGCGCTCGACCCGAAGGGCTCCCGCTGACTGCCGTACCCCCGCCAAGCCCGTGCACCGCACGGGCCGCTTCTACACACGGAGGACCCGAATCGTGACTACCCGAAGGAACGCACGGCGCAAGCAGGCAGTGGCCGCTGCTGCCGTGGTCGCGGCGCTGCTCTCCACCGCGGCGTGCGGCGGCGGTGAGGACAGCGGCGGCAAGAAAGGCAAGGGCGGTGCGGCGGCGGGCTTCGACGCGGCCAACAACAAGGTCGCCAACCCTTCGGCGAAGAAGGGCGGCACGCTGAAGTTCGCCGGTGCCCAGGACGCCGACTCGTGGGACACCACGCGCGGCTACTACGGCTTCGTGTGGAACTTCATGCGCTACTACAGCCGCCAGCTCGTCACCGGCAAGACCGAGCCGGGCAAGACCGGGGCCGAGCTGACGCCGGACCTCGCCACCGAGCGCGCCAAGATCACCGACGACGGCAGGACGTACACGTACACCCTGCGCGACGGCATCACGTGGGAGGACGGCAAGCCGATCACCTCCCAGGACATCAAGTACGGCATCGAGCGCCAGTGGGCGCAGGACGTGCTGTCCGGTGGCCCGGTCTACCTGCGTGACATCCTCGACCCCAAGGGCGAGTACAAGGGTCCCTACAAGGACACCTCCAAGGACAAGCTGGGCCTGAAGGCCATCGAGACGCCGGACGAGAAGACCATCATCTTCAAGCTGCCGAAGGCGAACTCGGACTTCGAGGAGATCCTCGCGCTGACCTCGTCCTCGCCGGTCCGCCAGGACAAGGACACCAAGTCGAAGTACGGCCTGAAGCCGTTCTCCTCCGGCCCGTACAAGTTCCAGTCGTACTCGCCGAACAAGTCCCTCGTGCTGGTGCGCAACGAGAACTGGAAGCAGTCCTCCGACCCGGTCCGCAAGGCGCTCCCGGACAAGATCACGGTGAACCTGTTCTCCAACGCGGACGACATGGACAACAAGCTGCTCGCGGGCGACTACGACCTCGACATCAACCAGACGGGTCTCTCCCCCCAGGGCCGCACCAAGGCGCTGAAGGAGCACAAGGACAACCTGGACAACCCGGTCTCCGGCTACATCCGTTACGCGGTCTTCCCGCAGAACGTCGCGCCGTTCGACAACATCGACTGCCGCAAGGCGGTCATCTACGGGGCCGACCACAAGTCGCTCCAGACCGCGCGCGGCGGCCCGATCGCCGGCGGCGACATCGGCACCAACATGCTGCCTCCTTCGGTGCCCGGTTCCGAGGGCCAGAAGTACGACCCGTACGGCACCACCGCCAACGACGGCGCCCCGGACACCGCCAAGGCCAAGGCCGCGCTGAAGGCGTGCGGCAAGCCGAACGGCTTCACCACCACCATCGCCGTGCGCAACAACAAGCCCGTCGAGGTCGCCACCGCCGAGTCGCTCCAGGCGTCGCTCGGCAAGATCGGCATCAAGGCCGAGATCGACCAGTACGACGGCTCGCAGACCACGGGCATCATCGGCAACCCGTCCGTGGTCAAGAAGAAGAACTACGGCATCATCATCATGGGCTGGGGTCCGGACTTCCCCTCGGTCCAGGGCTACGGCGCGCCCCTCTGGGACAGCAGCTACATCCTGGAGAGCGGCAACAACAACTTCGCCATGATCAAGGACAAGGCGATCGACGCCAACTTCGACAAGTTCTCCGTCGAGCTCGACCGGGAGAAGAAGAAGGCCATCGCCACGGAGATCAACCACCAGGTGATGGAGGGCGCGTACTACCTGCCCTTCGTCTTCGAGAAGTTCATCAACTGGCGCTCCGCGCGGCTGACGAACGTCTACTCGACGGACGCCTACAGCGGCATGTACGACTTCGCCAGCCTGGGCGTCGTGAAGTAACCACCACACCGGCACACCCGCCGTACGGCACGAAAGGCAGGTGAAGGCCGGAGCGGTGCGGTCGCGGGCCATCGGACGACCTCCGGTGGCCCGCGGCCCCTCCGCCGGGCCGAGAGCAGTGCTCACATACCTCATCAGGCGGCTCATGGCCGTCGCAGTAATGCTTGTGGTCATCGTCGTGGTGGTCTTCTGCATCTTCTTCCTCATCCCCCAGTGGACCGGCGTCGACCCCGCCACGATGTACGTGGGCAAGACCTCGGACGCGGCGGCGGTGGAGGGAATCCGGCAGAAGCTCGCGCTGGACGAACCGATCCTCATCCAGGTCTTCGAGTTCTTCAAGGGCATCTTCGTCGGGCGTACCTACGCCGCGGGCGGCGACGTCACGAACTGCGCCATGCCCTGTTTCGGCTACTCCTTCCGCAGCGAGCAGGCCATCTGGCCGGTGCTCACCGACCGCCTTCCGGTGACCATGGTGCTCGCGCTCGGCGCGGCCGCCCTGTGGCTGCTCTTCGGCGTCGCGGCCGGTGTGCTCTCCGCCCTCAAGCGGGGCACGCTGTGGGACCGTTCGGCGATGGTCGTCGCCCTCGCGGGCGTCTCGCTGCCGATCTTCTTCACCGCCATGGTCTCCCTCGCGGTCTTCGACTACGGACTCGGCTGGATCGACTCCGGATTCGTGCCGTTCGGGGACAGCCCGGGCGCCTGGTTCCAGGGCATGCTGCTGCCCTGGGTCACCCTCGCCTTCCTGTACGCGGCGATGTACGCCCGCATCACGCGGGCCACCATGCTCGAAGTCATGGGCGAGGACTACATCCGTACCGCCCGGGCCAAGGGCCTCAGCGAGCCGGTCGTCATCGGCAAGCACGCCATGCGCTCGACCATGACCCCCATCCTGACCATGCTCGGCATGGACCTCGGCGCTCTCATCGGCGGCGCGATCCTCACCGAGACCGCCTTCAGCCTCCCCGGCCTCGGCCAGGCGGTGCTCAAGGCGATCAACGAGCGCGACCTGCCGGTCATCCTGGGCGTGGTCCTGATCACCTCGCTCGCGGTGATCATCGCCAACCTCGTCGTGGACATCCTGTACGCCGTGATCGACCCCCGAGTGAGGCTGTCATGACCGAGCTGAGCACGAGCGGAGCCGCCCCGGGCGAACCGGCCGTCCCCGCCTCGCCCGCGACCGGCGCCTTCCTGGACGTCCGCGACCTGAAGGTGCACTTCCCGACCGACGACGGGCTGGTCAAGTCCGTCGACGGGCTCAGCTTCACGCTGGAGAAGGGCAGGACACTCGGCATCGTGGGCGAGTCGGGCTCCGGCAAGTCCGTGACCTCGCTCGGGATCATGGGCCTGCACACCGCGGGCCAGTACGGCAGGCGCAAGGCCCAGATCTCCGGCGAGATCTGGCTGAACGGACGGGAACTGCTCTCCAGCGACCCGGACGAGGTGCGCAAGCTCCGCGGCCGGGACATGGCGATGATCTTCCAGGACCCGCTGTCCGCGCTGCACCCGTACTACACGATCGGCAAGCAGATCGTGGAGGCGTACCGGGTCCACCACGCCGTCGACAGGAAGAAGGCCCGTACCCGGGCCATCGAGATGCTCGACCGGGTCGGCATCCCGCAGCCCGACAAGCGGGTGGACAGCTATCCGCACGAGTTCTCCGGCGGGATGCGTCAGCGCGCGATGATCGCGATGTCGCTGGTCAACAACCCGCAGCTGCTGATCGCCGACGAGCCGACCACCGCCCTCGACGTGACCGTGCAGGCGCAGATCCTCGACCTGATCCGGGACCTCCAGACGGAGTTCGGCTCCGCGGTCATCGTCATCACGCACGACCTGGGCGTGGTGGCGGAGCTCGCCGACGACATCCTCGTGATGTACGGCGGGCGCTGCGTGGAGCGCGGACCGGCCGAAAAAGTCTTCTACGAGCCGCGGCACCCCTACACCTGGGGGCTGCTCGGCTCCATGCCGCGCCTCGACCGGGACCAGACCGAGCGGCTCATCCCGGTCAAGGGCTCCCCGCCCTCGCTCATCAACGTCCCGTCGGGCTGCGCCTTCAACCCGCGCTGCCCGTACGCGGACCTGCCCAAGGACGACGTCACCCGCACCGTGCGGCCCGAGCTGCTGGAGGTGGGCAGCCGGCACTCGGCCGCCTGCCACCTGTCGCGGGAGCAGCGGGAGCGTATCTGGACCGAAGAGATTGCGCCCAAGCTGTGAGCGAGGACAAGAGCGAGGACAGAGCGGTGACGAGCCAGGACACGAGCGCCGGCGTTCCCGGGCGCAGGAGCTCCGCCAAGGGCGGCTCCCCGGAGGTGCTGCTCCGGGTGAGCGGCCTGAAGAAGCACTTCCCGATCAGGAAGGGCCTGCTCCAGCGCACGTCCGGTGCGGTGAGGGCCGTCGACGGGATCGACTTCGAGGTGCACGCGGGGGAGACCCTGGGTGTGGTCGGGGAGTCCGGCTGCGGCAAGTCGACGATGGGCCGGCTGATCACGCGGCTGCTCGAACCCACCGCCGGGACGGTCGAGTTCGGGGGACGGACATCACGCACCTCGGTGTGGGCGGCATGCGTCCGCTGCGCCGTGACATGCAGATGATCTTCCAGGACCCGTACTCCTCCCTGAACCCGCGCCACACGATCGGCACGATCGTCGGAGCGCCCTTCAAGCTCCAGGGCGTCAAGCCCGAGGGCGGCGTACGCAAGGAGGTGCAGCGGCTGCTGGAGGTGGTCGGCCTCAACCCCGAGCACTTCAACCGCTATCCGCACGAGTTCTCCGGCGGGCAGCGCCAGCGCATCGGGATCGCCAGGGCGCTCGCGCTCAACCCGAAACTGGTCGTGGCGGACGAGCCGGTGTCGGCACTGGACGTCTCCATCCAGGCCCAGGTCGTCAACCTCCTGGACGACCTCCAGACCGAGCTGGGCCTCACGTACGTGATCATCGCCCACGACCTCTCGGTGGTCCGGCACGTCTCGGACCGGATCGCGGTGATGTACCTCGGCAAGATCGTCGAGCTGGCCGACCGCGAGTCGCTCTACAAGGCGCCGATGCACCCGTACACCAAGGCGCTCCTCTCGGCGGTGCCGATCCCGGACCCGAAGCGCCGGTCGGCCAGGAGCGAGCGGATTCTGCTGAAGGGCGACGTCCCCTCGCCCATCTCGCCGCCAAGCGGCTGCCGTTTCCACACGCGCTGCTGGAAGGCGACGGAGGTCTGCACGACGCAGGAGCCGCCGCTGATCGCGCTGAAGACCGGGCACCAGGTGGCCTGCCACCACCCGGAGAACGCGCCGGACCAGGTGCCGGGCGAGGCCGCCCTGGCGACGGCGCGGGAGGCGATCGAGATCGTGGCCCTGAAGAAGGAGCCGGCCGGGGCGGAGGCCGCGCCCGATCCGGCGGCCACCGGGGAGCCGGGAACGTCCGGGGCTGCCTCGGGGCCGGGAACGCCCGAGGAGCCGGGGGCCGGCCCGAAGGAGTAGTACCGGCACAATTGCCCGGGTGCTCCTCGAACTGTTCACGCCCTCCGTCCAGCACGCGCTCGACATCGCCGGGATCTTCGTCTTCGCGATCTCCGGCGCACTGCTCGCCGTACGCAAGAACTTCGATGTCTTCGGCATCGCAGTCCTCGCCGAGGTGACCGCGCTGGGCGGAGGGCTGTTCCGTGACGTGATCATCGGCGCGATCCCGCCCGCCGCCTTCACGGACCTGGGCTACTTCACGACCCCGCTGCTCGCCGCCGGCCTGGTCTTCTTCCTGCACCCCCACGTCGAGCGCATCCAGGCCGGCGTCAACGTCTTCGACGCCGCGGGTCTCGGGCTCTTCTGCGTCACCGGCACGGTGAAGGCGTACGAGTACGGGCTCGGCCTCACCGCGTCGGCGGCCCTCGGGCTCACCACGGCGGTGGGCGGCGGTGTGCTGCGTGACGTACTGGCCAACGAGGTGCCCTCCCTGCTGCGCTGGGACCGCGATCTGTACGCCGTGCCCGCGATCGTCGGGGCGGCGATGGTCGTGCTGTGCATCCGCTTCGACGCGCTGAACGCCTTCACCAGCGGTACGGCGGTGGTCACCGCTTTCACGCTGCGGCTCCTGGCGATGCGCTTCCACTGGCGGGCGCCACGCGCCTACAACCGCCGCTCGGCGACGGCCGAGGAGGGCTGAGGCACGGAAGGTGTCGAAAAGCTACCGCTCAGTAACGCGTTCGGTGTACCGTGCACGTCATGGCACAGGCAGCACAGACCGCGCAGATGGCGCGGGCAACCATCGGGGACAGCGAGTTCGACCGCGACACCGCTGTCACGCTCCGCGAAGAGGGCGTCTACGACGCGGAACTCTCCGCGGGGTGGACGATCATCCACGCCGTGAACGGCGGCTACCTGCTGGCCATGCTCGGCCGCGCCCTCGGGCAGGCGCTCCCGCACCCCGACCCGTTCTCGGTGTCGGCGCACTACCTCACCGCCTCGGAACCCGGCCCCGCCGTGATCCGTACCCAGGTCGTCCGGACCGGCCGCACGCTCTCCACCGGTGAGGCGTCCCTCTTCCAGTACGCGGAGGACGGCACCGAGACCGAACGCATCCGGGTGCTCGCCACCTACGGCGACCTGGACGGCCTCACCGGCGACGTCCGCACGTCGGCGCGACCGCCCGCGATCCCCCCGGCGGCCCAGTGCCTCGGCCCGAGCGACGGCCCCGCCGCCATCCCCGGCAGCTCCGCCATCACCGAACGCCTCGACATCAAGCTCGACCCCGCGACGGCCGGCTGGGCCGTCGGAGCGCCGTCCGGCAAGGGCGAGATGCGCGGCTGGTTCGGCCTGGCGGACGGCCGCGACGCGGACCCGCTCTCCCTGCTCCTCACGGTGGACGCGCTGCCGCCGACCGCCTTCGAGCTGGGCCTCAAGGGCTGGACCCCGACGATCGAGCTGACCACCCACGTCCGCTGCCGCCCGGCCCCCGGGCCGCTGCGCGTCTCCATCACCACCCGGAACCTGGCGGGCGGCTTCCTGGAGGAGGACGCCGAAGTCTGGGACAGCGCGGACCGCCTGGTCGCCCAGTCCCGCCAGCTGGCCAGGGCGCCGCGCGGTTAGGGCTGTCCCGTCATCCCTGGTGTACCGACCAGGCCGGACCAGGCCCGCGGGAATCCCGTGAGCGCGGCGGTGGGCTCGGCCGGGGCGTCCTCCTGGACGAGATGCCCGGCCCCGCTGGTCAGCCGCAGCTCCGCGCCCGGGACCAGCCCGGCCGGCTGGTGTCCCCCGGCGACCGGGAGCCAGGTGTCCCCGGTGCCCCAGCAGATCAGCACCTCCCCCGGAGTCCCGGCGCTCCCGGCGGCCGGCCGGGCCGAGCTTTCCGGCACCCCGGGAGCGCCTCGGGAGCGCCCCCAGAGCGCCCCGGGAGCGGGCTCGGACCGCCCGCGACGGAGCGCCCGGCATGTGCCCCGCCCCGGGCTCGTAGAATCGAGCCCACCATGGCCTACCTCGACCACGCCGCGACCACGCCGATGCTTCCGGAAGCGATCGCTGCGATGACCGCCCAGCTCGCCGCCACCGGCAACGCGTCCTCGCTGCACGCCGCGGGGCGCCGGGCCCGCCGTACCGTCGAGGAGTCGAGAGAAGCCCTCGCGGACGCCCTCGGCGCACGGCCCAGCGAGGTGGTCCTCACCTCCGGCGGCACCGAGGCCGACAACCTGGCGGTCAAGGGCCTCTACTGGGCCCGCCGCGACGCCGACCCCCGCCGCACCCGGGTCCTCGCCAGCCCCGTCGAGCACCATGCCGTCCTGGACGCCGTCGACTGGCTCGCCGAACACGAGGGCGCGACCGTCGACCTCCTCCCCGTCGACGCGTACGGACGCGTCCACCCGGAGGCGCTGCGCGAGGCCATCCTCCGCGACCCCGACGACGTCGCGATGATCACGGTGATGTGGGCCAACAACGAGATCGGCACCATCATGCCGGTACGCGAACTGGCGGCCGTGGCGCGCGAGTTCGACGTACCGATGCATGCCGACGCGGTGCAGGCGTTCGGTCAGCTGGAGGTCGACTTCGCCCGCTCGGGGCTGGCGGCGATGACCGTCAGCGCCCACAAGATCGGCGGGCCCTTCGGCATCGGCGCACTGCTCCTGGGCCGCGAGTACACCCCCGTACCCGTCCTGCACGGCGGCGGGCAGGAGCGCCATGTGCGCTCCGGCACCCTCGACGTGCCCGCCGTCGCGTCCTTCGCGGTCGCCGGGCGGCTCGCCGCGGAGAGGCGCGAGGAGTACGCCCACCGGATCGGCTCGCTCCGCGACGAGCTGGCCGCCGCCGTGCTGTCGGCCGTGCCGGACGCCCTGCTCGGCGGCGATCCGGCCCCGGGCGGCCGGCTGCCCGCCAACGCCCACTTCACCTTCCCGGGCTGCGAGGGCGACTCCCTGCTCCTGCTCCTGGACGCCCAGGGCATCGAGTGCTCCACCGGCTCCGCCTGCACGGCCGGGGTCGCCCAGCCCAGCCACGTACTCCTGGCCACCGGCACCGATCCCGACCTGGCCCGCGGCACCCTGCGCTTCTCGCTCGGCCACACCTCCACCGAGCAGGACGTGGAGGACGTGGCCCGCGCGATCGGCCCGGCGGTGCGGCGCGCCAGGACGGCGGGGCTCAGCTAGAAGCCCCCTCCGCCGGTTTCGACGGACCGGGCTCCACCGCCCGGACCAGCTTCAGATAGCGGTCCCAGTCCCAGTGCGGCCCCGGGTCCGTGTGGTCCGTGCCGGGGACCTCCACATGGCCGATGATGTGCTCGCGGTCCACCGGAATCCCGTACCGCTCGCATATCGCGGCGGTCAGGCGGGCCGACGACGCGTACATCTCGGGTGTGAGGTCCTGCGGGCGGTCCACGAAGCCCTCGTGCTCGATGCCGACGCTGCGCTCGTTGTACGAGCGGTTGCCCGCGTGGAACGCCACGTCCAGCTCGCGGATCATCTGCGCCACCCGGCCGTCCTGGCCCACCACGTAATGCGCCGCCGCACCGTGCGCCGGGTCCTGGAAGACCCTGACCGCGCTGCGGAAGCTGCCCTGGGTGACATGGATGACCACCCGGTCTATCCCGTAGTCGCCGGGGCGGTCCGCCATCCGCCAGTTCGCCTCCGAGGCCGCCACCCAGCGGGCGGCCGCGAAGTCCAGCTCGCCGGGTCTGCGCGGCTTGCGCACGCCGGGCATCCGCCACCAGACGCGCCTCAGCTCGTCCCGTGCCAGCGCGGCCGTGCCCACGGCCGTCACGGCGCCGCCGATCAGTACCGCGCGCCGGCCGATGCCGCGCGCGGGCTTCGCGCCCTGCCCGCCGGCGGTTCCGTTGGTGCCCATGTGATCGACAACGCTTATCCGTGAGCATTCGGTTCCCGGCGCCCCGTACCCTGGTGAGGCTATGACTCAGACTTCCCAGCGCCCCCTCCGTGTCCTCGCCGCCATGTCGGGCGGTGTCGACTCCGCAGTCGCCGCCGCCCGCGCCGTCGAGGCGGGACACGACGTGACCGGTGTGCACCTGGCCCTCTCCGCCAACCCGCAGTCCTTCCGGACCGGCGCGCGGGGCTGCTGCACCATCGAGGACTCCCGTGACGCCCGCCGCGCGGCGGACGTCATCGGCATCCCCTTCTACGTCTGGGACCTGGCGGAACGCTTCCGCGAGGACGTCGTGGAGGACTTCGTCGCGGAGTACGAGGCGGGCCGCACCCCCAACCCCTGCCTGCGCTGCAACGAGAAGATCAAGTTCGCCGCGCTCCTCGACAAGGCCCTCGCGCTCGGCTTCGACGCCGTCTGCACCGGCCACTACGCCACGGTCGTACTGAACGCGGACGGCAGCCGCGAACTGCACCGCGCCTCCGACATGGCGAAGGACCAGAGCTACGTGCTGGGCGTCCTGGACGAGAAGCAGCTCGCCCACGCGATGTTCCCGCTCGGCGACACCCTCACCACCAAGGACGAGATCCGCGCCGAGGCCGAGCGCCGCGGCCTGGCCGTCGCGAAGAAGCCCGACAGCCACGACATCTGCTTCATCGCCGACGGCGACACGCAGGGCTTCCTCGCCGGCCGGCTGGGCGGGAAGGCCGAGGGCGACATCCTCGACGAGACGGGTGCCAAGCTCGGCACGCACGACGGAGCCTTCGGCTTCACCATCGGCCAGCGCAAGGGCCTGCGTATCGGGCACCCCGCCGCCGACGGCAAGCCGCGCTACGTCCTGGACATCTCCCCGGTGGAGAACACCGTGACGGTGGGCCCCGCCGAGGCCCTCGACGTCACCGCGCTGACCGCCATCCGGCCCCGCTGGTGCGGCACACCCCCGGCCGGCCCCGGCACGTACACCGCACAGCTCCGCGCCCACGGGGGCGAGACCGAGGTCGGTGCCGAGCTGGTCGACGGCACCCTGCACGTCTCCTTCACCGAGCCCGTACGGGGTGTGGCGCCCGGCCAGGCGGTCGTCCTGTACGACGGCACCCGCGTGGTCGGCTCGGCCACCATCGCGACGACGGTGCGCCGGGAGACCGCCGCGGCCGGTTAGCGGCGCCACCGGCGGTCACCCCACCGGCGGGCTACGAAGCCTGGCGCAGGGACGCGTCCCTCAGGAAGAAGTCCGCGAGGACCGGGGCGATCACCTGGGGTGCCAGATCGCGCGTCTGACCCGTCAGCGTGCGGTGGCGGCCACGCGGGAGCGCGTCCGCGAGGGCGTGGGTCGCCGCCCGGACCGGGGAGGGACTGAACCCGCCGCAAACCACCAGGGTGCGGGCCGTGACGGACGCGAGCCGGTCCTCGGGCACGGTGCCGTCACCGAGCAGGGCGTCGTCGTAGGCGAGGGTGTGCGCCAGCGACTCCAGGCCGCGCCACAGCGGCGCACGCCGCATCCGGCCGATCGTCTCCGGCGGGACCCCCGTCACCGCGAGGTGGAACTCCACGGCCCCGCCCCGGTCGCCCGCCGACAGCAGGCGGCGCAGTCGCTCCGTGCAGCGGGCCTTGTCCAGCAGGCCCGCGGGCTCGGGCGTGTACGGCGGCTCGTAGACCGCGAGCAGGCCGACAGGAAGGCCCGCCGCCAGGGCCTCCAGCGCCAGTGCCCCGCCGGAGACCATCCCGAAGACGGAGGCGGCGCCGCCCACCTCGTCGATCAGCGCCGCCAGATCCTCGATCTCGCGCCCCACCGCGTACGGCCCGCCGTCACCGCTGGAGCCGCGCCCCCGGCGGTCGTACGTGACGACGGTGAAGTGCGGCGCCAGCAGCGACGCCAGCGGGGCGTCGGTCGCCGCGGTGCCCAGCGCTCCGCCCACCAGGATCAGCGGCGGCCCGCCGCCCTGGCGGCGGTACGCGATCCAGGTGCCGTCGCGCGAGAGAGTCTTGTCCATGTGAGGGTGGACCGCCGCGGCCGGGAAAACTCATCGCCGCGGCCGGGAAGTTCTTCGGGAGACCGCGATTCCCCCGGTGGCAGCAGGTGCTGACGGTCAGTGAGTGACCTGTCCGGCGGCGTCGCCGGCCACGACCTCCGTGTCGTGGAAGCAGAAGTGGTCCTTGATCGCGGCGACTCCGGCCCTGGGCTGCGGATAGGCCCACACCAGATCCGCGGCGCCGGGACGCGACCAGTAGGAGGCGTCTCCCTTGAACGGACAGTGCGTACGGGAGTCCGAGGGCGTCAGCAGATCCGTACGGACGTCCTCCGGCGGCAGGTAGTAGCGGACCGGGCAGCCCGTCTCGCGCAGTACGAGCGGGCGCCGGCTCTCGGCCAGCACCAGTCCGTCACGCACCGCCCGGACGTGCTCGGTGCCGGGCTCGACGGTGATGCGGTGTCCTCGCGTAGAAGTCATACGGACTTCAGCGGCGGGGACGGCCGGATTCTTCCCCTGCCCGCGCCCCGGCCCCCGAACGTGTCGGTGGCGGCTCGTACCGTGAGCGCATGAACATCTGTGTCTTCCTCTCCGCCGCCGATCTCGACGTCCGCTACACCCGCCCCGCCCGGGAATTCGCCGAACTGCTCGGCAGGGGAGGGCACACCCTGGTCTGGGGAGGCTCGGAGAGCGGGCTCATGAAGGTCGTCGCCGACGGGGTGCGGGAGTCCGGCGGGCGGCTGGTCGGCGTGTCGGTGGACTTCCTGGCCGCCAAGGCGCGTACCGACGCCGACGAGATGGTGATCGCCCGCGATCTGGCCGAGCGCAAGGCGCTGCTCCTGGCGAAGGCCGACGCCTTCGTGATCATGGTCGGCGGTACGGGGACGCTCGACGAGGCCACGGAGATCCTGGAGCTCAGGAAGCACGGAAAACACACTAAGCCCGTCGTCCTGCTCAACACGGCCGGCTTCTACGACGGACTGCACGAGCAGTTCCGCCGCATGGAGGACGAGGGCTTCCTGCCGATGCCCCTCACCGAGCTGGTCTTCTTCGCCGAGGACGGGGTCGGCGCGCTCGCCCACCTGGAGGAGTCCGCCGGGATGCGGTGATGGGAGCATGGGCGCATGTCTACTCATCTCATCACCGGCGCCGGCTCCGGCATCGGGGCAGCCGTCGCCCGCCGTCTGCACGAGCGGGGTGACGAACTCTGGCTGCTGGCCCGGGACGCCGGCCGCGCCAGGGAGCTGGCCGCCCTCCACCCGGGCGCCCGCACGCTCGTCGGTGACCTCGGCAACCCCGACCGGCTCTCCTGGGCCTTCGGACAGCAGACCATGCCTGACCGGCTCGACTCGCTCCTGCACATCGCGGGAGTCGTCGAGCTCGGCCGGATCGGCGACCTCACACCCAAGGCGTGGCACTTCCAGCTCAACGCCAACCTGGTCGCCCCCGCCGAGATCACCCGCCTCCTGCTACCGCAGCTCCGCGTCGCCCACGGACACGTCCTCTTCGTGAACTCGGGCGCCGGGCTCGACGCGCACGCCGAGTGGGGCGCCTACGCCGCGAGCAAGCACGGTCTTAAGGCCCTCGCCGACTCGCTGCGCCACGAGGAGCACGGGAACGGCGTGCGGGTGACCTCCGTCTACCCCGGCCGCACGGCGAGCCCCATGCAGGTCAAGGTCCACCAGCAGGAGGGCAAGGAGTACGACGCCTCCCGCTGGATCGACCCCGGGTCGGTGGCCGCCACCATCCTGATGGCCATCGATCTGCCGCCGGACGCCGAGGTCAACGACCTGACGGTCCGCCCAGGACGCTGACGGGCCCCTCCCCGGGGCCCTCTGCGGACGGCCCCGCACACCGCCCTCCGCACGGGCGACCGGCCGGGACCGTGCCCGCCGCTCCCGGGCCGTAGGCTTCCGGCGTGAGTGAGAAGAGCAAGTTCAGCGGGTGTCCGGCCACCGGAATCGGGTCCATGCCGGGCGGAGACGCCCGGGAGACGGCGAAGACCGTCACCGGGTCCTTCGCCGACGGGCAGGGCATGCCGTATCTGGCGGAGCTGCCCGCCCGCGGACCCGGCGCCGACATGACCGGGCGGACCATCGGGATGCTCGTCGAGATGTTCGGCCAGGTCGAACCGAGCGGCTGGCGGATCAGCGACCGGCCGGGCCGCGACACCCGCAGGGCCCGCTCCTGGCTCGGCGAGGACCTCGACGCGCTGGAGGAGTTCACCCAGGGTTACGAAGGGCTGGTCAAGGTCCAGGCCGTGGGGCCCTGGACGCTGGCCGCGGGACTGGAGCTGCGCGGCGGTGAGGCCATGCTCGGGGACCCGGGCGCCTGCCGTGACCTGGCGGGTTCGCTGGCCGAGGGAGTGCGCGGGCACCTGGCCGAGGTACGGCGCAGAGTGCCGGGCGCCGAGGTGGTCCTCCAGCTCGACGAGCCGTCCCTGACCGCCGTGCTGCTCGGCAGGGTCAGATCGGCGAGCGGTTACCGCACCTACCGTGCCGTGGACCGGCAGGTCGTCGAGGCGGGCCTGCGCGAGGTGCTCGCGGTGAACGGCGACGCGCCGACAGTCGTCCACTCCTGCGCGCCCGATGTGCCCCTCGCGCTGCTGCGCCGGGCCGGAGCCGACGCCGTCTCGTTCGATTTCTCGCTCCTCACAGAGCGTGAGGAGGAGGCGATCGGGGAAGCCGTCGAGGACGGCATCCAGCTCTTCCTCGGAGTGGTGCCCGGCGCCGACGCGGCCTCGGACGGATTGTCAGACCCTGGCGGTAGCGTCATGGGTGTCAGGACGCTGTGGAGCAGGCTGGGGCTGAATCCGGGGACTCTCGCCGAGTCCGTCGTGGTCACTCCGTCGTGCGGGCTCGCGGAGGCTTCGCCCGCGTACGCGCGCGCCGCGCTCGCCCACTGCGCCCGGGCCGCGAGATCGCTCGCAGACAACCCTGAGTAACGGGGCACGGGTCAACGGGAGGACAGGACGATGGCCGGCGAACAGCAGGCGCAGCAGATCGCGGTGCCGGCGGAGGTGCGGGAGCGGCACGCACTCCTTGCCGAACAGGTCGAGGAGCACCGCTTCCGGTACTACGTGAAGGACCAGCCGGTCGTCAGTGACGCCGAGTTCGACCGGCTGATGCGTGAGCTGGAGAAGATCGAGGAGCGGTACGCGCAGCTGCGCACACCGGATTCGCCGACCCAGAAGGTCGCCGGGCCCTACCGGACGGAGTTCACCTCGGTCGAGCACCGGGAGCGCATGCTCTCCCTCGACAACGCCTTCGACGAGCTGGAGCTCGCGGCGTGGGCCGAGCGGGTCGCCAAGGACGTCGGCAGCGGCGGGTACCACTTCCTGTGCGAGCTCAAGGTGGACGGCCTCGCCGTCAACCTCACCTACGAGCACGGCAGACTGACCCGCGCCGCCACCCGGGGTGACGGCCGCACGGGCGAGGACATCACGCCCAACGTCCGTACGATCGCCGAGATCCCGCACCGGCTGAAGGGGGAGCGGATTCCCGCGCTGGTCGAGATCCGCGGGGAGGTGTTCTTCCCCATGGAAGCGTTCGAAGGGCTCAACGCCCGGCTGGTGGAGGCGGGGGACAAGCCGTTCGCCAATCCGCGCAACGCCGCGGCGGGCTCCCTGCGCCAGAAGGAACCCAAGGTCACCGCCGCCCGCCCGCTGCACATGGTGGTCCACGGCATCGGAGCCCGCGAGGGGTTCGACATCGACCGGCTGTCGCAGGCGTACGAGCTGCTGCGGGAGTGGGGCCTGCCCACCGCGAAGCACAACAAGGTCGTCGACTCCATCGACGGGGTGCGGGAGTTCATCGCCTACTTCGGCGAGCACCGCCACTCCGTGGAGCACGAGATCGACGGCGTCGTCGTCAAGCTGGACGAGATCCCGCTCCAGGGCCGGCTGGGCTCCACCTCGCGCGCTCCGCGCTGGGCGATCGCCTGGAAGTACGCGCCGGAGGAGGTCAACACCAAGCTGGTGAACATCCGGGTCGGCGTCGGACGCACCGGCCGGGTCACCCCGTACGCCCAGGTCGAGCCGGTCGAGGTCGCGGGCTCCGAGGTCGAGTTCGCCACCCTGCACAACCAGAACGTGGTGCAGGCCAAGGGCGTCCTCATCGGTGACACGGTCGTGCTGCGCAAGGCGGGCGACGTCATCCCGGAGATCCTGGGACCGGTCGTCGATCTGCGGGACGGCAGCGAGCGGCCGTTCGTGATGCCGTCCGAGTGCCCCGAGTGCGGGACGGCGCTGCGCCCCATGAAGGAGGGCGACATCGACGTCCGCTGCCCCAACGCCCGTTCCTGCCCGGCTCAGTTGCGCGAGCGGGTGGCGTATCTCGCGGGCCGCAAGTGCCTGGACATCGACCACTTCGGCTATGTGGCGGCCGCCGCCCTGACCAAGCCGCTGGAGCCTTCCGAGCCGCCCCTGCGGGACGAGGGGGACCTGTTCGGACTGACGGTCGAGCAGCTGCTGCCGATCCGGGCCTATGTGCTGGACCAGGACAGCGGGCTGCCCAAGCGCGACCCGAAGACCGGCGAGGAGAAGATCGCGACGGTCTTCGCCAACCAGCAGGGCGAGCCGAAGAAGAACGCCCTGGGGATGCTGGAGGGGATCGCCGCGGCCAAGGCGGCGCCGCTGGCCCGCATCCTCACCGGGCTCTCGATCCGGCACGTGGGCCCGGTCGCGGCGCAGGAGCTGGCCCGCCAGTTCCGTTCCATCGACCGGATCGACGAGGCGTCCGAGGAGGAGCTGGCCGCCGCGGACGGGGTGGGTCCCATCATCGCCGCCTCGGTCAAAGAATGGTTCGCACAGGACTGGCACCGCGAGATCCTGCGCAAGTGGCGGGAGTCCGGGGTCCGGATGGAGGACGTGGGCGCGGGGGAGGACGAGGGTCCCCGGCCGCTGGAGGGCCTCACCGTCGTCGTCACCGGCACGCTGGCCACCCACACCAGGGACGGCGCGAAAGAGGCGCTCCAGAGCCGCGGAGCGAAGGTCACCGGGTCCGTCTCGAAGAAGACCTCCTTCGTGGTGGTGGGCGAGAACCCGGGGTCGAAGTACGACAAGGCGATGCAGCTGAAGGTGCCCGTGCTCGACGAGGACGGTTTCGCCGTCCTGCTCGGAGAAGGGCCCGAGGCGGCGCGGGAGGCGGCGGTCCCGGCCGCGGAATGACCGGACGGGGCCGGACAGGGCCGGACGGGGGGCCGGACCGGACCGGACCGCAGGCGGATCGATATGCCATCGACACCCCATCGACACCCCGTCAGGGAGTGGCCCCGGAGGGAGAGGGGAAGAAAGCGGGCAGGAGGACGCGAGTGGTCCGGCCCGTCGGCCGATCTCACCCGTTCGGCGCACGGCGCAGGCTGACGGGTCGCCGGTCCGCATTCGGGCTGGAGCTGTCGAGCGCTGCCCCTGGAGCCCCTGCGCGGCCTACTGTTGAAGGTGCACCCGCCGTGCACGGCCGCGTGGCGGGGAAGGGCCGTAGCGGCTGACAGCGCCGGCCATGGTGTGACATCCGCACGTCCGCACTGCCGGCTGTGAGAGGGACGGAATGAAACCGACCGAGAGCGCCGCACCGGAGTCGCGGCTGCGAGGTTTCGCCGGCCTCCCGCCCCGGGTGGAGGCCGTCGTCGTGGCGGTCGCGACGATTCAGCTGACGACCGGGCTGTACCGGACGGTGCACGAGGGTCACGCGCTCTTCCCGGACGGCACGGCGGGCTGGTCGCTCACCCTGCTCACCGGAATCATCGTCGGTCACCTGGTCGCCCTCGGACGTGACCGCTGGTGGGGCGGCACCGGCTCCGGGGCCGCCCTCACGCTGGCCGTGCTGCTCGTCTACGGCTGGGTGCCCGCCGGTCTGGTCAGCCTGGTCGTCGTGGTGCTCGTCGGGACGGCCCGCCGCCACCGCTGGCGGCAGGGGATGCTCCACGGCGCCGTCGACATACTCGGCATCGGCGCCGCCGCGCTCGTCCTCGCCGCCTTCGGTGAGGTGCCGACCGTCGAACGGCCCTGGCGGCCACTCGACTGGGGCATCGACGCCCTGCCGGAGGTGCTGCTCGCCGCCTCCACCTATCTGCTCGTCACCAGGGTCCTGCTGTGGTACGCCCGGGCACCGCAGGGCGGCGGGCTCCCGACGATCGCCCGTACGGCGCTGCTGCGCCAAGGGCTTGTGGCGGTCGCCCTGCTCGGGATCGCCCCCCTGATCTGCGTCGTCGCGGTGGCCATGCCCGTCCTGCTGCCGCTCTTCGCGGTTCCTCTGATCGCCCTGGACTCCACGCTCTGGATCGCCCGGGCCCGGGCCGAGGAGCAGCTGCGGGACCCGCTGACCGGGCTGCCCAACCGCCAGTGGCTCCTGGAAAGGACCTGGGCGGCGCTGGAGGAGGCCGAGAACCTCGGCTCCCGGTCGGCCCTCGTCCTGATCGACCTCGACCGGTTCCGTGCCGTGAACGACACCCTCGGCCATCTGGCCGGGGACCGGCTCCTGCTGCAGATAGCGGACCGGCTGCGCCTGGCCCTGCCCCGCGGCGCGGAGGTCGCGCGGCTGGGCGGCGACGAGTTCGCCGTACTGCTGCCGGGCGCGGACTCCGCGACGAGTGCCCAGCGGGTCGCCCGCCACCTGGTCGCCGAGCTGTCGTCGCCCCTCGACCTCGACGGCCTCACCCTGGTGCTGGAGGCCAGCGCGGGGGTCGCCGTCTACCCCGATCACGCGCTGGACGCCGAAGGGCTCCTCAGACGCGCGGACGTGGCGATGTACCAGGCCAAACGGGACCGTACGGGCGTCGAGGTGTACGAGTCGAAGCGGGACAGCAACACCCCGGACCGGCTCGGGCTGCTGGGCGACCTGCGCCGCGCCCTGGACGCGGGCGAGGTGGAGCTGCACTACCAGCCGAAGGTCCGCTTCGACGGCCAGGTGGCCGGGCTCGAGGCACTGGTCCGCTGGGTGCACCCCGAACGCGGGCGGGTCCCCCCGGACGAGTTCATCGCGATCGCCGAGTCCTCCGGTCTGATGCCGCACCTCACCGAGTACGTCCTGGAGACGGCGCTCGCCCAGGTCGCCCGCTGGCGGGCCCAGGGGCTGTTCGTCCCGGTCGCGGTCAACGTGTCGCCGCGCGACGTCCACACCCCCGGTTTCGCGGGCAGCGTCGCCGCCCGGCTCGCCCGGCACGGCGTCCCGGCCCGCGCCCTCCAGCTGGAGATAACGGAGCACGTGCTCCTGGAGGACCCGCAGCGCGCCGCTGACACCCTGGCGGGGCTGACGGGGCACGGCGTGAAGATGTCCCTGGACGACTTCGGGACGGGCTACTCCTCACTGGTCCACCTGCGGAAGCTCCCGGTGAGCGAGCTCAAGATCGACCGTTCGTTCGTCGCCAGGCTCGCCATCGACAACGAGGACGCCGAGATCGTCCGCTGCACCATCGACCTGGCCCACTCGCTCGGCCTGCTGGTCGTCGCGGAGGGTGTCGAGGACGACGAGACCTGGGAGCGGCTGCGGGACCTGCACTGCGACGCGGTGCAGGGCTGGCTGGTGGCGCCCGCGATGCCCCGCAGGAGACGACGGCCTGGCTGCGGGCGCGCGGCGAGCACGGCTGGCGGCGGCCGGCCGAGCTGGCGGCGGCGGCCAGGGCGGCGGCGGCCGTCGCGGCGGCGGGGGCCGCGAGCGGGGTACCCGAGCTGGAGCACCGGCCCACCGGGCGTACGGTGTCGGGCCCGGCGACGGCCTGAGCCGCCGGGCGGGCCAACGCCGGGTGGCCGGGCGGGGTCTCCCACGGGTGGCGGTGGCCCGCGCGGCCGACCCCATAGGATTGGGCCGAAACCACACACCGAACCCTGAGGATCGCCGCATGCCTGGCATCACGCGCGAGGAGGTCGCCCACCTCGCCCGGCTGGCGCGTCTGGAGCTGAAGGGCGAAGAGCTCGTTCACTTCGCCGGTCAGCTCGACGACATCATCGGCGCGGTCGCCCGCGTCTCCGAGGTCGCCGACCAAGACGTACCGCCGACCTCCCACCCGCTGCCGCTGACCAACGTCATGCGCGCGGACGAGGTCCGTCCGTCGCTCACCCCCGCGCAGGCGCTCTCCGGCGCCCCGGCCCAGGAGCAGCAGCGTTTCAAGGTGCCGCAGATCCTGGGGGAGGACTAAAAGCCATGACGGACATCAGCACCATCATCAAGCTGACCGCCGCCGAGACCGCCGCGAAGATCGCTTCCGGTGAGCTCACGGCCGTCGAGGTAACCGAGGCCCACCTGGCCCGGATCGACGCGGTCGACGAGAAGGTCCACGCCTTCCTGTACGTCGACCGCGAGGGCGCCCTCGCGGTGGCCCGCGCCGTCGACGCGAAGAGGGACGCGGGCGAGAGGCTCGGCCCGCTGGCCGGCGTCCCGCTCGCGCTGAAGGACATCTTCACCACCAAGGACATGCCGACCACCGTCGGCTCGAAGATCCTCGAGGGCTGGGTCCCGCCGTACGACGCGACCCTCACGCAGAAGCTCAGGGCAGCCGACGTCGTCATCCTCGGCAAGACCAACATGGACGAGTTCGCCATGGGGTCCTCCACCGAGAACAGCGCATACGGCCCGACCGGCAACCCGTGGGACCTCACCCGCATCCCGGGCGGCTCGGGCGGCGGCTCATCGGCCGCGCTCGCCTCCTACGAGGCCCCGCTCGCCATCGGTACGGACACCGGCGGTTCCATCCGCCAGCCCGCGTCCATGACCGGCACCGTCGGCGTCAAGCCCACCTACGGCGGCGTCTCCCGGTACGGCATGGTGGCGTTCTCCAGCTCCCTCGACCAGGGCGGCCCCTGCGCCCGTACGGTCCTGGACGCGGCCCTGCTCCACGAGGTCATCGCCGGCCACGACCCGATGGACTCGACGTCCATCGACGCCCCGGTCCCGCCGGTGGTCGAGGCCGCCCGCAACGGCTCCGTCGAGGGCATGCGCGTCGGCGTCGTCAAGCAGTTCGCGGGCGAGGGCTACCAGGCCGGTGTCGTCCAGCGCTTCAACGAGTCGGTCGAGCTGCTGAAGTCGCTCGGCGCCACGATCGTCGAGCTGGACTGCCCCTCCTTCGACCTGGCCCTCTCGGCGTACTACCTGATCGCGCCGTCCGAGTGCTCGTCGAACCTGGCCCGCTTCGACGCCATGCGCTACGGCCTGCGGGTCGGCGACGACGGCACGAAGTCCGCCGAGGAGGTCACCGCGCTCACCCGCGAGGCCGGCTTCGGTGACGAGGTCAAGCGCCGCGTCATCCTCGGTACGTACGCGCTGAGTTCCGGCTACTACGACGCGTACTACGGTTCGGCGCAGAAGGTCCGCACCCTGATCACCCGGGACTTCGAGAAGGCGTTCGAGCAGGTCGACGTCATCGTCTCGCCGACGACGCCCACCACCGCCTTCCCGATCGGCGAGCGCGCCGACGACCCGATGGCGATGTACCTCGCGGACCTGTGCACCATCCCGACCAACCTCGCGGGCAACTCCGCCATGTCGCTGCCCTGCGGCCTGGCACCGGAGGACGGCCTGCCGGTCGGACTGCAGATCATCGCCCCCGCCATGAAGGACGACCGGCTGTACAAGGTCGGAGCTGCCGTGGAGGCGGCCTTCGTGGAAAAGTGGGGGCACCCGCTGCTTGAGGAGGCACCGTCACTATGAGCCCCATGCCCATCAAGGCCAAGGGATTCAAGAATTCAAAGGCCGCTACGTACCTGTCGATCGGCTCCACCGCCTTCGGTGCGATCAGCGTCGTCAAGCAGGCCCGTATGGCCCGCAAGGACAACGACACGCTCCGTCTCGTCGACGCCGCTGTCTCCGCCGCCGCCATCGTCACGGGCCTCGCTCTGCTCTACCGCGAGCTGAAGAAGCTCGGCGACGACGACGTCCTGCTGGGCTGAGAGGGAAGTTCTCACCGTGACTGTCATTGACCTGGAGTCGTACGAGGACGCCCTCGCGACGTACGACCCCGTCATGGGCCTCGAAGTCCATGTCGAGCTCGGCACCAAGACCAAGATGTTCTGCGGCTGCTCCACGGAGCTCAAGCAGGACGCCAACTCGCAGACCTGCCCGGTCTGTCTCGGGCTGCCCGGCGCCCTGCCGGTCGTCAACGAGATCGGCGTCGAGTCCGCGATCAAGATCGGCCTCGCACTGAACTGCGAGATCGCCGAGTGGTGCCGCTTCGCCCGGAAGAACTACTTCTATCCGGACATGCCGAAGAACTTCCAGACCTCCCAGTACGACGAGCCGATCGCCTTCGACGGTTATCTGGACGTCCAGCTGGAGGACGGCGAGATCTTCCGGGTGCAGATCGAGCGCGCCCACATGGAGGAGGACACCGGCAAGTCGACGCACGTCGGCGGTGCCACCGGCCGCATCCACGGCGCGTCGCACTCCCTGCTCGACTACAACCGTGCGGGCATCCCGCTCATCGAGATCGTCACCAAGCCGATCGAGGGCGCGGGCGCACGCGCTCCCGAGGTCGCCAAGGCGTACGTCGCCGAGCTCCGCGAGCTCATCAAGGCGCTGGGCGTCTCGGAAGCCCGGATGGAGATGGGGCAGATGCGCTGCGACGTCAACCTGTCGCTGCGCCCTCACGGCCGGGAGGCGTTCGGTACGCGCTCCGAGACGAAGAACGTGAACTCCCTGCGTTCCGTCGAGCGGGCGGCCCGCTTCGAGATCCAGCGCCACGCCGCGGTGCTGAACTCCGGTGGAACGATCGTGCAGGAGACCCGGCACTTCCACGAGGAGGACGGCTCCACCACGGCCGGCCGCATCAAGGACAACGCCGAGGACTACCGCTACTTCCCGGAGCCGGACCTGGTGCCCGTCGCCCCGGCCCGTGACTGGGTCGAGGAGCTCCGCCGGGGCCTCCCCGAGCTGCCGCGGCTGCGCCGCGCGCGGCTCAAGGAGGAGTGGGGCGTCTCCGAGCACGACATGCAGTCCATCCTCAACGCGGGCGCGGTCGATCTGATCGTCGCCACGGCGGAGGCGGGCGCTCCGGCGGACCAGGCCCGCAAGTGGTGGATGGGAGAGCTCGCCCGCAACGCCAACGAGACCGGCCGCGCCCTCGACGAGCTCGGGGTCACTCCCGGGCAGGTCGCCAGGGTCGCCGAGCTCGTCGCCAAGGGCGACCTCAACGACAAGCTGGCACGCCAGGTACTGGAGGGCGTCCTCGCGGGCGAGGGCGACCCGGACGCCGTCGTCGAGAAGCGCGGCCTGAAGGTCGTCTCGGACGAGGGCGCGCTGTCCACGGCCGTGGACGAGGCCATCGCCGCCAACGCGGCCATCGCGGACAAGATCCGCGGCGGCAAGGTGGCGGCTGCGGGCGCGCTCGTCGGCGCGGTCATGAAGGCGACCCGCGGCCAGGCGGACGCGGCCCGGGTGCGCGAGCTGATCCTGGAGAAGCTCGGCGTCGAAGGCTGACCTCCGGCGTACCGAGGTACGTGAAGGGGCGGCGCACCCGGAATCCGGGCGCGCGCCGCCCCTTCACGCGTGCCCGGGAGCGGTGCTCACCGGCCTTCCGGAGCGCCCTGCCGGACGTTCACCGCTGTGCCGTACCGCGGTCTTCCGGCCGCCACCTCGCCTGGCTAGCTTTCCGACGGTACGACCGATTCGGGAGGCTCACTTGACCACGGACATTTCACGGCGACGGCTCTTCGCCCTCGGAGGCGGCGCGCTCGGCGCAGCGGCAGCCGGATCGTTCCTGCCGCCCTCGCTCCAGGCCGCCATCGCCGCGCAGCCCGCCCGCCCGGCGGGGTCCGGCGGCCTCGACGAGATCAGGCACGTGGTGATCCTGATGCAGGAGAACCGCTCCTTCGACCACTACTTCGGGATGCTGCGCGGCGTACGCGGCTTCGGTGACCGCAACGCCGTCGAACTCCCCACGGGCAGGCCCGTCTTCGAGCAGCCGGGCCCGCTCGGCACGTCCGTGCTGCCCTTCCCGGTGCGCGGGGCGGCCGAGACGCAGAAGAAGGATCTCCAGTACATCGGCGCCCTCGACCACTCCTGGAGCGGCGGCGCCCGGGCCTGGGCCGGCGGCTGGATGAGCGGCTGGGTCACCACGAAGACGGCCGCCACGATGGCGTACTACGACCGCCGTGACATCCCGCTCCACTACGAGCTGGCCGACACCTTCACGGTCTGCGACGCCTACCACTCCTCGGTCCACACCTCCACCAGTCCCAACCGCAACCACCTGTGGAGCGGGAAGACGGGCTTCGAGGCGAACGGCGAGCGGGCCGTGGGCAACGACGCGTACGACGAGGGCACGCACCCCGGGTACGACTGGACCACCTACCCGGAGCGGCTGGAGGCCGCGGGCCGCAGCTGGCAGACGTACACGGAGTGGGAAAACTTCACCGACAACCAGATCGAGTTCTTCGCCACCTTCAAGGCGATCGCCCGCAAGGCCCTCGCCAGGACCGGCGGTCACACCTTCATGGAGTCCTTCTACGCGGACGTCCGTGAGGCGGACGACGCGGGTGAGCGGGAGCGTCTGCTCGGGCTCCTGGAGGAGGGCGTCGCGACCCTGTCCGAAGCGGAGCGGAGCCTTTTCGAGCGCGGGCTGCGGCGGATGGAGACGGGCACGCTGGCCGACCGGTTCGCCGGGGACGTGGCGGCGGGGACCCTGCCGGAGGTGTCCTACCTGGTGCCTTCGGCCGTGGACTCCGAGCATCCGAGCGTCTCGTCCCCGGTCCACAGCGCGACGATCCTCTACAAGGTCCTCGACGCGCTCGGCCGCCACCCCGAGGTCTGGCGCCACACCGCGGTCTTCATCAACTACGACGAGAACGACGGCTTCTTCGACCACGTCCCGCCGCCTGTCGCGCCGCCCGAGGTGGCCGGCGAACGCTGGGATGGCAAGCCGACCGGTCTCGGCGTGCGGGTGCCGATGCTGGTCGTCTCGCCGTGGACCATCGGCGGCTACGTCTGCTCCGAGGTCTTCGACCACACCTCCGTGATCCGCTTCCTGGAGCGGTGGACCGGGGTGAAGGAGCCCAACATCGGCGACTGGCGGCGCACGGTCACCGGCGACCTCACCTCCGCCTTCGACTTCTCGCGCGGCGGGCGCCGCCCCGAGCTGGACCGGCCCGCCGCCATCCCGGTGTTCGGCGGACGCTGGCAGCCCAGGCCGCCGGCCGTCCAGCGGATGCCCGTGCAGGAGCCCGGCACGCGCCCGGCGAGGCCGCTGCCCTACCAGCCGGACGCGCAGGCGTGGGTCACGGACGGGGCGGTGCAGGTGGGCCTCAGCAACACAGGGCGCTCATCGGCGCACTTCACGCTCTATCCGTACGCCGGTGAGTTCCCCGCCCCGCAGCACCGCGACGTGAAGGGCACCGCGCAGTGGACGGTGCCCTTCCCCGGGGACGCCTACCGGTTCACGGTCACCGGACCGAACGGCTTCCGCCGCGAGTTCGCGGGCGGGGCGGGCGGTGACGCGGAGGTCGGCTCCCGGCTCGACGTCCATGAGCGGGACCTGTACGTCACGCTGCGCAACACGGGGCGGCGGACGCTCACCTTCACCGTGCGGCCTCTCGGGTACGTCGACGAGGAGGACCTGCGCGGCTGGACCCGGCGCGTCACGGTGAAGCCCGGACGCAGCCGTACCGTCGTGCACTCGGCGGCCGACGCGCGCGGATGGTACGACCTCCTCGTCACGGTCGACGGGGACGCCGCTTTCCGGCGGCGGCTGATGGGCCACATCGAGAACGGCAGGGCGAGCGTCTCGGGCTGAGGCCGAGCGGTACAGGGGGCGGGCGCCGGCGGGGCGCCCGCCCTCCTCACGTCCCGGGTGGGGCGGGTGGGGCGCTCGGGGGGAGAACACGACCGCTGTGAGTATCGCCACGAAAGGGACAAAGGATCAGATCGAGCTGCCAGAGTGACAGCTCTCAGGTCATGAGGTCTTTGACGGGAATTCCGGGTCATATCCCGACAAGGATTCACGAGCCCCCAGGGAGCGCGTCCGTTGGCTGCCATCGCCCGCTGGTGTCTCAGGCACCGGCTTCTCGCCGTCCTCCTCTGGCTGCTCGCACTCGGCGGCGCGGCCACCGCGGCGGGCTTCGCGGGTCCGGCCTACTCCAACGACTACGAGGTGCCGGGCACCGAGTCGGGCCGCGCCACCGCACTCCTCCAGCGGGGCTTCGAGGATCTCGGCGGTGACACCAACACCGTCGTCTGGCACACCGACGGCTCCACGGTGCGGGCCGCCGACGTCGAACAGCGGATGACCGCGACCCTCCAGGCGATCGAGGAGCTGCCGGGAATCGGCGGCGTCGCCGGCCCCTACGACCCGGCGGGCGAGGGACAGATCAGCGCGGACGGCCGCACCGCCTACGCCACCGTCACCTTCGACCACCAGGCCGACGACGTCCCTCCGCAGCAGGCACAAGCCCTCATCGACACCGCGAAGGCGGCCTCGGGCGACGGACTGGCGGTCGAGCTCGGCGGCACGGCCGTCGCCCTCACCGAAGCGCCCTCGGTCCACCTCGGCGAGGCCGTCGGCGTGGTCGTCGCCGCGGTCGTCCTCTTCCTCGCCTTCGGCTCCCTCGCCGCGAGCATGCTGCCCATCGTCACCGCGCTGGTCTCCGTCGGGACGGCCTACGCGGGCATCGTCCTGCTCGGTCACGTGATGACGGTGGCCGACTTCGCGCCGATGCTCGGCATGCTCATCGGACTCGGCGTCGGCATCGACTACGCGCTGTTCATCGTCACCCGCCACCGCAGAGGGCTGCGGCGCGGCCTGCCGGTCACCGACGCCGCCTTCAACGCCGTGGTGACCACGGGGCGCGCGGTCGTCTTCGCCGGGGCCACCGTCTGCATCGCGCTGCTCGGCATGCTGGTGCTCAGGCTCGGCTTCCTCAACGGGGTCGCGATCGCCGCGTCCCTCACCGTCGTACTGACCGTCGCCGCCTCGGTGACCCTGCTGCCGGCGCTGCTCTCGTTCATCGGGATGCGTGCGCTGAGCCGGCGCGAGCGCGGTCAGCTCGCGGAGAGGGGGCCGCAGCCCGAGCTGCCCACCGGCTTCGCCGCGCGCTGGTCCGCCTTCGTCGAACGGCACCCCAAGCTGCTGGGAGCGGTCGCCGCGGCCGTGATGCTGGTCCTGGCGCTGCCCACGTCCGGGCTGCACCTGGGCACGTCCGACCAGGGGAACAACCCCGCGAAGGCGACCACCCGGCAGGCGTACGACCTGCTGGGCGAGGGGTTCGGGCCCGGGGTCAACGGGCCGCTGACGATCGCCGCGCAGCTGGACGGAGCCGACGACCGGCTCGCCCTGGACGCGCTGCCCGACGCGCTGCGCGACACCGAGGGCATCGCGTCGGTCGGCCACGTGACGTACAACAGCAGCGGTGACACGGCGTTCCTCACCGTCGTGCCCGACTCGGCGCCCCAGTCGCAGCGGACCAGCGACCTGGTCGACCGGCTGCGGGCCGACGTACTGCCCGACGCGGCCGACACCACCTCGCTCCACGCCCATGTGGGCGGGGTGACCGCCGGTTACGACGACTTCGCCGAGATCATCATCGGCAAACTGCCGCTCTTCGTCGGTGTGGTCATCGGGCTCGGCTGCCTGCTCCTCCTCCTGGCCTTCCGGTCCGTCGGCATACCGCTGAAGGCCGCGGCGATGAACGTGGCCGCCGTCGCCTCCTCCTTCGGCGTCGTCGTCGCGGTCTTCCAGTGGGGCTGGGGGAGCGAGCTGCTGGGACTCGGCAGCGCGGGCCCGATCGAACCCTTCCTGCCGGTGATCATGGTCTCGGTGCTCTTCGGGCTCTCGATGGACTACCAGGTGTTCCTGGTCGGCCGGATGTACGAGGAGTGGCTGGAGACCGGCGACAACCGGCGGGCCGTCCGCGTCGGCCTCGCCGAGACCAGCAGAGTGATCAACTCGGCCGCGGTGATCATGATCTCGGTCTTCCTCGCCTTCGTGCTCAGCGGTGACCGTGTCATCGCGATGTTCGGCATCGCCCTCGCCGTGGCCGTCGCGCTGGACGCGTTCGTCCTGCGCACCCTGCTCGTACCCGCCCTGATGCACATGCTGGGCGGCGCGAACTGGTGGCTGCCCGGCTGGCTGGACCGGTGGCTGCCGCGGATCAGCATCGAGCCGCCCGACGGTGGCGTGGAGCATGCGAAGATCCCCGGGATGCGTGCGGGCGAGGGCGGCGGGACGGCGCCCCTGCCCGCCCCGCCCGGGCGTGCCGAGCGCGTTCGCTGAGACCGGAGGAGCACGATGTTCGCGATATCCCTGGGTGACGACGGGGCGGAGCTGCGCCCGTTGGAGAGCTGGCAGGCCCAGGAGTTCCTGCACCACATGGACCGGGCCCGCGAGCTCGTCGACCCGTGGATCCCGTTCGCCGCGGCTGCCACCGACCTGGAGTCGGCGCGGGCCCTGCTCCAGCGGTACGCCGACAGCCAGGCCGCTGACACGGGCCGTCTCTACGGCATCTGGCTGGACGGCACGCTGGTCGGCGGGGTCCTGTTCCGGACCTTCGAGGCCCGGACCGGTAACTGCGAGGTCGGCTGCTGGCTGGAACCGGCGGGGGAGGGGCGGGGCCTGGTCACCCGGGCGATGCACGAGCTGATCGACTGGGCGGTCGACGTGCGGGGCATGCACCGGGTGGAGTGGGTCGCCTCCTCGGCCAACACCCGCAGTGTCGCGGTCGCGAAGCGGCTCGGGATGACACGCGACGGGGTGAGGCGGGAGAGCTACCCCTACCGGGGGCAGCGGCACGATTCGGAGATCTGGTCCGTCCTGGCACCGGAATGGCGTGCGCGGCGCGGCTGAGAGCGCCGCGAGGCCACAACGTTAAGGGGTTCTCATCCGGAACCCCTAGCGTGCGGCGCATGGACACCCCCAAGACCCCCACCGCTCCCGCCGTCGACGACGACCGCGAGGAGAAGACGACGACGGACGACAGCGCCGTGCAGGGCACGAAGGACACGAAGGACATGACCGGGGACGCCGGCTCCGGTGCGTCCGGTACGGACGACACCGGCACGGTCACGGACACCGGCACGGTCACGGACACCGACGCGGACGCGGACACCGACGACGACGCGGACCTGGAGCTCGACGCGTACGCCGAGGCCGAGGCGGCCTCCGCGTCCTGGCTCGGCACCGGCTCCTCGGCCGTCGTCGCGGCCGCGCTCGGCATCGTCTCGCTGACGGGCGCCTGGGGCGGCCGGGTCGCCGCCGAGCGGGAGACCCTGATCGGTCAGATCACGACCTCCGGCGGTGGCAGCCCGGCCCAGCAGATCTCCGAGATCTACGGTGACGCCTGGCACACCACCGCTCTGGTCAACGGTCTGTTCGCGCTGCTCGCCCTGCTGGTCGGCGTCTTCGTGCTCGTGCGCCCCGCCTTCGGCGCCCCCTCGGTACACCCGCAGCCCGGCTGGATCCGTGCCGTCGCCCTGGCCGGCATCGTGCTCGGCGTGCTCGGCGTACTGATCTCCGCCGGCATGTACTTCGACCTGTTCCTCTCGCTGCCCACGGCCGCCGCCCCGGCCGGCGGCTGAGTTCTGCCCCTGAGGCACCGGCCGGAGCCGAGGTACGGCCCCGCGCCCGGTGTCCCGGTGTCCTGGTGCGCGGCCGGCGGTGCCGGACGGCTGCCGGGAGGGGGTACAAAAACCTCCCGTACCGCGCCCCAGCTCACGTACCCGCGTCCTGGGACACCGGAATGGCGGTGGGCCGCCACCCCACCGGCCACGCGCCGGAGCGCGCCATCGGCGCGCTACTCCACCTCCAGCAGCAGAATCCTGTCGTCTCCCGGCTCCGGCGTGGCACGGCCGTCCGTGTTGCTGGTGACCAGCCACACCCTGTCGCCGCCCGCCGCGAGCACGGTCCGCAGCCGGCCGTAGGTGTTCTCCAGGAACGCCTGGGGCCGCGCCAAGGGCTCCTGGCCGGCCTCGCCGGAGAGCGGAATGCGCCACAGCCGCTTGCCGCCCAGTCCCGCCATCCAGACCGATCCGCCGGCGAAGGCGATCCCGCTCGGCGACGCCTCGTCGGTCCCCCACTGGGCCACCGGGTCGACGAAGCCCTCGCCGCCCTTCCTGCCCTCCACCTCGGGCCAGCCGTAGTTCCTGCCCGGTTCGATCAGATTCAGCTCGTCCCAGGTGTTCTGGCCGAACTCGGCCGCCCAGAGCCGCTTCCGCCCGTCCCAGGCCAGCCCCTGCACATTGCGGTGCCCGTACGAATACACCACCGAGTCGGCCGCCGGATTGCCGTGCACGGGCTCGCCGTCGGGCGTCATCCGAAGGATCTTGCCGCCCAGCGACTTCCTGTCCTGGGCCAGTCCCGTGTCCCCGGTCTCGCCGGTACCCGCGTACAGCATGCGGTCCGGGCCGAAGGCGATCCGGCCGCCGTTGTGGACCGCGCCCTTGGGGATGCCCCGCAGGATCGTGTCGGGGGCGCCGAGCTGCTGTCCCGCCGGCTTCTGCTCGTCGTACAGCATGCGGGCGATGCGGTTGTCGGACGTCGTGGTGAAGTACGCGTAGACCATACGGTCCGCACCGAACGTCGCCGGGACGGCGAGGCCGAGCAGCCCGCCCTCACCGCCGGGCGAGACCCCCGGCACGGAGCCCAGCAGCGTCTTCTTCCCGCTCGCTCCGTCGACACGGGTGATCGTGCCGTCATCGCGCGAGGCCACCAGCAGATCACCGCCGGGCAGCGCGGCCAGCCCCCACGGGCTCGCCAGCCCTTCCGTGAGCGTGGAGAGGACCTTCACCGAGCCCTTGGCCGGAGGCGTGTCCGCGGGGCGGGCGGAGGCGGCGGGAGCGGACGCGGAGGCGGAGGGCGCCGAGTCGCCCTCCCGGCCCGCCGTACCCCCGGAGCCGGCCTCGGACGAGCAGCCCGCGGAGGCCAGCAGCGAGGCCGCGGCCAGCGCGGCCACCGCCCCTCTGCGTACAGCGGGGGAGAGAGCAGATCCCAACACAGCAACGATCCTTTCGACGGCCGCACCTCGACTGTTCCTGCACCGCAACCCCGCCCGCGGTCCTGATCCCCGCCCATTCTCCCGTGACACCTTCAGTCCCACGACCCGCGCGCCCGCGGCAGCCCCGCGATCTCCGCCAGATCCGCGTCGTCGAGCTCAAGGCGCGCCGCGCCCGCGTTCTCCACAGCCCACCGCTCGCGCTTGGCGCCCGGTACCGGCACCACATGGGGACCCTGCCGCAGCACCCAGGCCAGCGCCACCTGCGCCGGGGTGGCGCCGTGGCGCTCCGCGATCCGCCGGAGCCCGGCGACCACGGGCTGGTTCGCCGCCATCATCTCGGCCGTGAACCGCGGGTGCCTGGCCCGCGGGTCGTCCGGCTCGAAACCCTGTCCTGGGGTGAGCGTGCCCGTCAGATAGCCGTTGCCGAGCGGCATCGCCGCCAGCAGCCCCACACCCCGCGCGGCGCACCACGGCAGCAGGGCGTCCAGCGCCTCGGGCGACCACACGGAGAGCTCCGCCTCGACGGCGCTCACCGGGAAGACCTGCTGGACGCGTTCCAGCTGACGGATCGTTCCGTCATGCATCCGGGCGCCCGGTCCGCGCGAGGCGCGTGCCCCCACCGCGCACAGCCCCAGCGCCCGCACCTTCCCCGCGGCGACCAGTTCGGCCATCGCCCCCCAGGTCTCCTCCACCGGCACCTCGGGGTCGGCCCGGTGCAGCTGGTACAGGTCGATCACATCGGTCTGCAGCCGCCGCAGCGAGGCGTCGCAGGCCCGCCGCACGTAGCCGGGACGCCCGTTGGCGACGATGTGCTGGTCGCCCACCAGCAGCCCGCACTTGGTCGAGAGGAAGGCTTCGCTCCGCCGCCCCTTGAGGGCTCTGCCCACGAGCAGCTCGTTGGTGAAGGGGCCGTACATGTCCGCGGTGTCCAGCAGCCGGACGCCCGCGTCGAGCGCCGCGTGCACCGTGCGCACCGAGCGGTCGCCGCGCTGCTGCGAGCTGCTGTACGCCCAGCTCATCGGCATACAGCCCAGCCCGACGTGGCCCACGGCGAGCGCCGCCGCACCGATTGTCCTGCGCTCCAACTCCCCGTACCCTCCCTCGGTCCCGCGGTCACGGGACCACACCGCACCCCAAAGTAACCTCTGCCCCCACGGAGCCGCCGAGCAGCCGCCCCCTAGCCTCCTGAGCATGACTTCGATATCCAGTACGGACGTGTGGCTGCCGATCCCGGCCGATGAGACCGAGGGGCTCCCGGAAGGGCTCGACTACCGCTTCTGGGACGGCGGACCGGACTTCCCCGCCGATCCGGCGGACTGCGCCTTCTACGTCGTTCCGTATATGAAGGGCCCGCAGATCGCGACCCGGCCCCTGGCCGCCATGAGCGCGGTCCAGGTCGTGCAGACGCTCTCCGCGGGCATCGACCACGTGGAGCCCGGCCTCGGCCTGCTCCCCGGCGGTGTGCGGCTGTGCAACGCCAAGGGCGTCCACGAGGCGTCCACCGCCGAGCTCGCCCTCGCCCTGGTCCTCGCCTCGCTGCGCGGGCTCCCCGGGTTCGTGCACGGCCAGGACGACGAGGAGTGGCGGGCCGGGTTCTATCCGGCGCTCGCCGACAAGTCGGTGCTCATCGTCGGTTACGGATCGATCGGTTCGGCGATCGAGGACCGGCTCGCACCCTTCGAGTGCGCGCGGGTGACGCGCGTCGCGCGCTCGGCGCGGACGACAGCGCGCGGCCCCGTACACACGCTCGACGACCTGCCCGCACTGCTGCCCGAGGCCGACGTCGTCATCCTGTCCACCCCGCTGAACGCCTCCACGCAAGGGCTGGTGGGGGCGGAGTTCCTCAAGGCGATGCGGGACGGCGCCCTTCTCGTCAACGTCGCCCGGGGCCAGGTGGTCGACACCGGGGCCCTGTTGTCCGAACTCCGGTCCGGCCGGCTGCGCGCCGCTCTCGACGTCACCGACCCGGAACCGCTGCCCGCCGGCCACCCCCTCTGGCATGCTCCGCATCTCCTGATCACCCCTCATGTCGGGGGCAGCACCTCGGCGTTCCTGCCCCGGGCCAAGCGCCTGCTGGCGGCGCAGCTCACCCGCTTCGCGGCGGGTGAGCCGGTGCGAAATGTCGTATTGACCACCAACTGAACACGCTCCGGAGTACGTTCATCGCAGTGGGTTCCCGCAATGCCGCAAGTCGTCACGGAGAGTAGAGGAACTATGCCCCTGAGTGACGAGTCTGGTGTATCGTCCGGAACGGGGCGCTGCGTCGTGGCAGGGGCGACGCGGGGGAGACAGGAGAACGCGAGGGGGCGACGGGCGATGTGCGGCCAATGGAGAGACGATCCGACGCGGCAGGGCGGGCGATGGTCATCGCTGCCGACGCCGGTCATGACCCGGCCCCGGCGGCGGCCGGCGCGGGCAGCGGGGCGTCCGGCTCCCGGGATGCGGGAAGCGGCCCGCGGAGTTCCGCGGTGACCACCGTGGGGGCCCCGCTGTCCAGGCAGTCGGTCAGGGCCGGGGGCTCGGGTCTGCTCGCCCCGATCGCCCTGGCGACCGTCTGCGCCGGGTACGCCCTCGGTGCGGCCGTCGGCTGGGGCTCCTCGCGGGTGGCGCTGTTCATGGGCGACTTCGGGCTCAGCGTCGCCGCGCTGACCGCGGCCCTCTCCTGCTTCGTCTACGCGCGGGCGAGCACCAGCCGGTTCCGGCCCGCCTGGCTGCTCTTCTCGCTCTCCTCACTGATGGCGGCCTGCGGCAACGCGGTCTGGGGGTGGTACGAGGTGGTGCTGGACCTGCCCGTGCCGAGTCCCTCCCTCGCCGATCTCTTCTTCCTCTGCTTCGCGCCGCCCGCCATCGTGGGACTGCTGGTCCTCGCGAAACGCCCCGTCACCCGGGCCGGCTGGGTCTGCCTGGCGCTCGACTCCTGGCTGATCGGCGGATCGCTGCTGACGCTCTCCTGGAGCCTCGCGCTGGCCCACACGGCCCATGCCGCCGATCCGGAGGGCGAGAGCGTGGCCAGGGCCGCGCTCTCCCTCGCCTATCCGCTCCTGGACATCGTGCTGGTGTCCATGGTGCTCGCGCTGCACTTCCGGCGCTCAGGCATCAACCGCTCCGCGGTGAACACGGCTGTCGCCGCGCTCGCGCTGACCGTCCTGTGCGACACCGTGTTCACCTCGCCGCTGCTCCGCTCGACGTACCACTCCGGCCAGCTGCTCGACGCGGGCTGGTTCACGGGTTCGCTCCTCCTCGCGTACGCCCCCTGGGGCGCCAGGCGCCGCGGGACGCAGCCGGCCCGGCCCGGTTCGGCGGTGGTGCGCCCGACCAGCCGCCCCATCGCCGGTTCGCTGGCGGCGCTGACGCCCTACCTCGCCGCCGCGGTCTGCACCCTGGGCATCCTGTACAACGTGGTCGAGGGCCGCCGGGTCGACCGGGTGGTGATCTTCACCGGCTGCACGGTCGTACTCGCCCTGGTCGTCCGGCAGGGCATCATGCTCCTCGACAACATCTCGCTCACCCAGGAGCTGGCGCAGAAGGAGAACCACTTCCGCTCGCTGGTGCAGGGTTCGAGCGACGTCATCATGATCGCCGCCCCCACCGGCATACTGCGCTACGTCAGCCCCGCGGCCGCCGGGGTGTACGGGCGCGAGGCGGACGATCTCGTCGGCTCCGAGCTGGCCTCGATCATCCATCCGGAAGACCTCGGCGGGGTGGTGCACGAGGTGCGGCGCTTCCTCGCGGCCTCGCCCCACGAGGAGCCCACCACCCGTATCGAGTGCCGTTTCAGGTCGGGCGACGGCGACTGGCTCAACGTGGAGTCCACCGTCAACCGGCACCAGGGCGGCCTGCTCCTCAACAGCCGGGACGTGACGGAACGGGTCAGACTCCAGGCCCAGTTGCAGCACAACGCCGAACACGACCCGCTCACCGACCTGCCCAACCGCGCGCTGTTCACCGACCGGGTCCGCCGCGCGCTCAGCGGCCGGCGCTCGGGCGACTCGGGCACCGCGGTCCTCTTCATCGACCTCGACGGCTTCAAGGCGGTCAACGACTCCATCGGCCACCAGGCCGGGGACGAACTCCTCATCCAGGCCGCCCGCCGTCTCGCGGACTCCGTGCGGGCGGGGGACACCGCGGCCCGGCTCGGCGGCGACGAGTTCGCCGCCCTGATCATCGGGGACGGCGCCCGGGACCAGGGCGCCCGTGAGTGCCAGGTGCACGAGATCGCCGACCGTCTGCGCCTCACGCTCTCCCAGCCCTACCGCATCGGGGCCAGCGAGGTCCGCGTGGCCGCCTCCATCGGCGTGGCCTTCGCGGAGCCCGGCATCACCCCCACCGACCTCATGCGCAACGCGGACCTCGCCATGTACCGCGCCAAGGCGGGCGGCAAGGACCGGGTCGAGCTGTACGCCCCGCAGATGCAGGCCGACGTCGTACGCCGCTCCGAGGTGGCCGCCCGGCTGCGCACGGCGCTGCGGGAGGGCGAGTTCGCGCTGCTGCACCAGCCGGTCGTCCACCTGGCGGGCGGCACCGTCGCCGCCGTGTCCGCGCAGGCCCGCTGGCGCTCGGCGCAGGGCATCCTCTTCACCCCCGCCGAGTTCCTCCGGGTCTCCGACGACAGCGACCGGACCGCCGAGCTCGGACGCTGGCTCCTGGAGGCGGCCGTCGAGCAGGCCGCCGACCGGGCCAGGGCCGGGCACCCGGTCCCCGTCTCCGTGCGCCTGCCGGCCGGCCGCCTGCTCGACCGGGCGCTGCCCTTCGGTTCCATCGAGGCGCTGCTCACCCGGTACGGGCTGCCCTCGGGCGCCCTGATGATCGAGGTCGCCGACAGTGATCCCCGGATCTCCTTCGACGAACTGGAGCAGCGCCTGGTCGCCCTGCGCCGCCTCGGCGTCCGGATCGCGCTCGACGGCTTCGGCAGCGGGTACGCGGCGATCAACGCCCTGCGCCGGCTCCCCATCGACGTACTGAAACTGGACCGAGGGCTCGTCGAGGGGGTGGTGGAGTCCGCCCGCCTCCACAAGATCACCAGCGGCCTGCTCCGCATCGCCTGCGACCTGGGCATGCAGTCCGTGGCAGACGGCGTCGACGTACCGGAACAGGTCCTCGCGCTGCGCGCCATGGGCTGTACGCACGGGCAGGGGATGGCCTTCTCCGGACCGCTCGACGAGTACCGGCTGCGCCGCGTTCTGGTGCGGGGGGAGTTCCCCGTACCGGGCAGTCCCGCCGCCCAGCCCGTCCTGACGGGCGGCTCGGTCCCCCTGCTCGCCGGCTCACATGGTGAGACGCCCATCCCACCCACTTGACACCGTACGCGTGCCGGAGAGAGGGTCAATGCCATGCGCACCCGAATTCTCGTACTTGGAAAGCGCGTCGGCTGAAGCAGAGCGAGTCACTGACCCCCTGCAGACCGCACCGGCGCGCTCCCCTCGCTTGCCTCACGGCACGAGGGGTTTTTTGTTGCACCGGTACTCCACAAAACCCCGCAAAAACCCTCAGCTTCGAGAAGAGAATGCCGATGACCGAGCAGGCCACCGGGGCCCACCACCCGCAGCCGCGGGCCCGTCACAACGGACCGTCGTCCGCCACCGTCGAGCACGTCACGGGCGCCCAGTCCCTCATCCGCTCTCTCGAGGAAGTCGGGGCCGACACCGTATTCGGCATTCCCGGCGGTGCGATCCTTCCGGCGTACGACCCGATGATGGACTCCACCCGGGTGCGCCACGTTCTGGTCCGGCACGAGCAGGGCGCGGGCCACGCGGCCACCGGTTACGCCCAGGCCACCGGCAAGGTCGGCGTCTGCATGGCCACTTCGGGGCCCGGCGCCACCAACCTCGTCACCCCGATCGCCGACGCGCACATGGACTCGGTGCCGCTGGTCGCGATCACCGGCCAGGTCGCATCCGCCGCGATCGGTACCGACGCCTTCCAGGAAGCCGACATCTGCGGCATCACGATGCCGATCACCAAACACAACTTCCTGGTCACCAAGGCCGAGGACATCCCGCACACCATCGCCGAGGCGTTCCACATCGCGTCCACCGGCCGCCCGGGACCGGTCCTCGTCGACATCGCCAAGGACGCCCTCCAGGCGCGGACGACGTTCAGCTGGCCGCCCACCCAGGACCTGCCCGGCTACCGGCCGGTCACCAAGCCGCACGCCAAGCAGATCCGCGAGGCGGCCAAGCTCATCACGCAGGCCAGGCGCCCCGTGCTGTACGTGGGCGGAGGCGTCATCAAGGCGGGGGCCACCGCCGAGCTCAAGGTGCTCGCCGAGCTCACCGGAGCGCCCGTCACCACCACCCTGATGGCGCTCGGCGCGTTCCCCGACAGCCACCCGCTGCACGTGGGGATGCCCGGCATGCACGGTGCGGTCACCGCCGTCACCGCGCTGCAGAAGGCCGATCTGATCGTCGCGCTCGGCGCCCGCTTCGACGACCGGGTCACCGGGAGGCTGGACAGCTTCGCGCCGTTCGCGAAGATCGTCCACGCCGACATCGACCCGGCCGAGATCGGCAAGAACCGCGCCGCCGACGTGCCGATCGTCGGGGACGCCCGCGAGGTCCTCGCCGACCTCGTCCAGGCCGTCCAGGCCGAGCACACCGAGGGCAACACCGGTGACTACGAGGCGTGGTGGAAGGATCTCAACCGCTGGCGCGACACCTACCCGCTCGGATACGACCTGCCGCAGGACGGCAGTCTCTCCCCGCAGCAGGTCATCCAGCGGGTCGGTCAGCTCGCCCCCGAGGGCACGATCTTCGCGGCGGGCGTCGGCCAGCACCAGATGTGGGCCGCCCACTTCATCGACTACGAGAAGCCCGCCACCTGGCTGAACAGCGGGGGCGCCGGAACCATGGGGTACGCCGTCCCGGCCGCGATGGGCGCCAAGGCGGGCATGCCCGACCGCACGGTCTGGGCGATCGACGGTGACGGCTGCTTCCAGATGACCAATCAGGAACTCACCACCTGCGCGCTCAACAACATCCCGATCAAGGTCGCGATCATCAACAACGGCGCTCTCGGGATGGTCCGCCAGTGGCAGACCCTCTTCTACAACCAGCGGTACTCCAACACCGTGCTGCACTCCGGCGCCGACACCGACGGCGTTCCGGCGAAGGGCACCCGGGTGCCGGACTTCGTCAAGCTGTCCGAGGCCATGGGCTGCTACGCGATCCGCTGCGAGGACCCCGCCGACCTGGACAAGGTCATCGAAGAGGCCAACTCCGTCAACGACCGCCCCGTCGTGATCGACTTCATCGTCCACGAGGACGCCATGGTGTACCCGATGGTCGCCGCCGGCACCTCCAACGACGAGGTCATGGCCGCCCGGGGTGTCCGCCCCGACTTCGGCGACAACGAAGACGACTGAGAGACAGAGAGAGACCGACTCCATGTCCACCAAGCACACACTCTCCGTCCTGGTCGAGAACAAGCCCGGTGTCCTCGCCCGGATCACGGCTCTGTTCTCCCGGCGCGGCTTCAACATCGACTCACTCGCGGTCGGTACCACCGAGCACCCCGACATCTCCCGCATCACCATCGTCGTGGGTGTCGAGGACCTGCCCCTGGAGCAGGTGACCAAGCAGCTCAACAAGCTGGTCAACGTCCTGAAGATCGTCGAACTCGAGCCCGTCGCCGCGATCCAGCGCGAGCTCGTCCTGGTGAAGGTCCGCGCCGACAACGAGACCCGCTCCCAGATCGTCGAGATCGTCTCGCTGTTCCGCGCCAAGACCGTGGACGTCTCCCCCGAGGCCGTCACGATCGAGGCGACCGGGGGAGCCGACAAGCTGGAGGCGATGCTCAAGATGCTGGAGCAGTTCGGCATCAAGGAGCTCGTCCAGTCCGGCACCATCGCCATAGGGCGGGGCTCACGGTCGATCACCGACCGCTCCCTGCGCGCGCTCGACCGCTCGGCGTAGCGGAGCGGCGGCCTCCTCGCCGCCGTCCCGCCGCTCGCATGGCGAGACCCGACAACGCATCCGACGCACCCCGCCGTACGGTGGGACGCAACACCTGCACACCAAGGAGAAGACCCAGTGGCCGAGCTGTTCTACGACGACGATGCCGACCTGTCCATCATCCAGGGCCGCAAGGTCGCGGTCATCGGCTACGGCAGCCAGGGCCACGCCCACGCGCTGTCGCTCCGTGACTCCGGCGTCGACGTCCGCGTCGGTCTGCACGAGGGCTCGAAGTCCAAGGCCAAGGCCGAGGAGCAGGGCCTGCGCGTGGTGACGCCCGCCGAGGCCGCCACCGAGGCCGACGTCATCATGATCCTCGTGCCGGACCCGATCCAGGCCCAGGTCTACGAGGAGTCCATCAAGGACAACCTCAAGGACGGCGACGCGCTCTTCTTCGGTCACGGCCTGAACATCCGCTTCGGCTTCATCAAGCCGCCGGCCAACGTCGACGTCTGCATGGTCGCCCCCAAGGGCCCGGGCCACCTGGTGCGCCGTCAGTACGAGGAGGGCCGTGGCGTCCCGTGCATCGTGGCCGTCGAGCAGGACGCCACGGGCAAGGGCCTGGCCCTCGCCCTCTCGTACGCGAAGGGCATCGGCGGCACCCGTGCCGGCGTCATCAAGACGACCTTCACGGAGGAGACCGAGACCGACCTCTTCGGTGAGCAGGCCGTCCTCTGCGGTGGCACCGCCGCTCTGGTCAAGGCCGGTTTCGAGACCCTGACCGAGGCCGGTTACCAGCCGGAGATCGCGTACTTCGAGTGCCTCCACGAGCTGAAGCTGATCGTGGACCTCATGTACGAGGGCGGCCTGGAGAAGATGCGCTGGTCCATCTCGGAGACCGCCGAGTGGGGCGACTACGTCACCGGACCGCGGATCATCACGGACGCCACCAAGGCCGAGATGAAGAAGGTCCTCACCGAGATCCAGGACGGCACCTTCGCCAATGCCTGGATGGCCGAGTACCACAACGGTCTGCCCAAGTACAACGAGTACAAGAAGGCCGACAGCGACCACCTGCTGGAGACCACGGGCCGTGAGCTGCGCAAGCTCATGAGCTGGGTGAACGACGAGGACGCGTAGGTTCCCCGCCGCGGGGCGGGCCCACGCCCGTCCCGCGGCGCACCGCCCGCCCCGTCCCCCGTGTCACTGCGGACGGAGGAGGTGGAGAAGCGGCTGCATCGAATGTGTGTACAAGTCGTCCACTCTCGTGTGGGTGATCCTTCCACCGGGGCGCATCGGGCGCCCCGCCGCATGACTACACTCTCCACTCATACACGCGTCAGGGCCCACAGTGTCGTGCGTCTCACGCGGCTAGCCCCTCCACCGCCTGCGGCCGTCGGGACGGCCGTCCGCACTGGACATGTGAGGACTTTCGTGAGCTCGAAACCTGTCGTACTCATCGCTGAAGAGCTGTCGCCCGCCACGGTCGACGCTCTGGGTCCGGATTTCGAGATCCGGCACTGCAACGGCGCCGACCGCGCCGAACTCCTCCCCGCGATCGCCGACGTCGACGCCATCCTGGTGCGTTCCGCCACGAAGGTCGACGCCGAGGCCATCGCCGCCGCCCGGAAGCTGCGGGTCGTCGCCCGCGCCGGTGTCGGTCTGGACAACGTCGACGTCTCCTCGGCCACCAAGGCCGGCGTGATGGTCGTCAACGCCCCGACCTCCAACATCGTCACCGCCGCCGAGCTCGCCTGCGGTCTGCTCGTCGCCACCGCGCGCAACATCCCCCAGGCCAACTCCGCCCTGAAGAACGGCGAGTGGAAGCGCTCCAAGTACACGGGCGTCGAGCTCAGTGAGAAGGTCCTCGGCGTCGTCGGCCTCGGCCGCATCGGTGTGCTGGTCGCGCAGCGCATGTCCGCCTTCGGCATGAAGATCGTCGCGTACGACCCCTACGTGCAGCCCGCGCGGGCCGCGCAGATGGGCGTCAAGCTCCTCTCCCTCGACGAACTGCTGGAGGTGGCCGACTTCATCACGGTGCACCTGCCCAAGACGCCGGAGACACTCGGCCTCATCGGCGACGAGGCGCTGCACAAGGTGAAGCCCTCGGTGCGCATCGTCAACGCCGCCCGTGGTGGCATCGTCGACGAGGAGGCGCTCGCCTCCGCCCTCAAGGAGGGCCGTGTCGCCGGCGCCGGTCTGGACGTGTACACCAAGGAGCCCTGCACGGACTCCCCGCTGTTCCAGTTCGACCAGGTCGTCTGCACCCCGCACCTCGGCGCCTCCACCGACGAGGCCCAGGAGAAGGCGGGTATCGCGGTCGCCAGGTCCGTGCGCCTGGCTCTCGCGGGCGAGCTCGTACCGGACGCGGTCAACGTCCAGGGCGGCGTCATCGCCGAGGACGTCCGTCCCGGACTGCCGCTCGCCGAGAAGCTCGGCAGGATCTTCACCGCGCTCGCGGGCGAGGTCGCGGCCCGGCTCGACGTCGAGGTGTACGGCGAGATCACCCAGCACGACGTCAAGGTGCTCGAACTCTCCGCGCTCAAGGGCGTGTTCGAGGACGTCGTCGACGAGACCGTGAGCTACGTCAACGCTCCGCTCTTCGCGCAGGAGCGCGGTGTCGAGGTGCGCCTCACCACCAGCTCCGAGTCGCCGGACCACCGCAACGTGGTGACCGTCCGGGGCACGCTGTCGAGCGGCGAGGAGGTCGCGGTCTCCGGCACGCTGGCCGGCCCCAAGCACCTCCAGAAGATCGTGGCCATCGGCGACTACGACGTCGACCTGGCGCTCGCCGACCACATGGTCGTCCTGCGCTACCAGGACCGTCCGGGTGTCGTCGGCGCGGTCGGCCGCATCCTCGGCGAGGCCGGGCTGAACATCGCGGGCATGCAGGTGTCGCGGGCGGACGTGGGCGGCGAGGCGCTGGTCGTGCTCACCGTCGACGACACCGTTCCGCAGTCGGTCCTGACCGACATCTCCGAGGAGATCGGCGCCGCCTCGGCCCGTTCGGTGGACCTCACCGACTGATTCTCCGCCGTACCGCCTTCGTACCCGGCACGTGGACACCCGTCTTGACCAGGGCGTCCAGGTGCCGGGTACGTCGCGTTGAGGGGGTCGTCGAGGGACGGTGACGGGACGGGAAGAGGGCCCTGCCCGGCCTGGCTGGGCCCGCGCTTGGGTCCTGGGGCCCACGACGCGGCGCCCCCTCCGGGCCTAGCGTGAAGCGTCCTCAGTTCGCTCAACGCCTGCACTGGTTGGGGTCACGCATGTCAGCGATCGGTGGCATACCCGCACACGGCGGCGCCGTGCCCGCTCCGGGGTCCGGGCGGCGCGCGTTACCTCGTGCGCTGGGCGCGGCCCGCATGCTGGTCCACGTCCTCCTGGTGGCGACGGCGCTCGGCGGGTCCGGCCTGCTGGCCTCCGCACTGGCGGCCGACGCGCTGGGCGCCCGGCTCCTCGGCATCGCCGTGTACGCGGCGGTGCCCGGGGTGGCGGGCTGGCTGCTCTCGCGGCGCGCCTGGAACGGGGGCAGGCGTGTCTGGTGGGGCCTGGTCGCCGTACAGGTGTGGTTGGTGCTCGGCGGTCTCGGGAACATCGCTGACGGGTCGGTGCACGGCTTCACCCAGCTGTTCCTGCCGGTACTGATCCTGGTCTTCCTCAACCGGCCGCAGAGCCGCGAGTGGTTCCGGCTGCCGGTGCGGGAGCGGGCGGAGAAGCCGGAGTTCTCGCTGCCGCACATGATCACCTGGCGGCGCGACCGCGGCCAGTCGGCGGTGGAGTACGTCGGACTGGTCATGCTGGTCGCCGCGATCGTCGTGGCCCTGCTCGTGACGGGTGTCGGCGGCAGCATGGCGGACGGTTTCCGGTCGGCGATCTGCTCGGTCACGGGCACGGCGTGCCCGGCCGGCGGTGACGGCAGCGGCACGGTGGACGCCGGCCGGGGCCAGGACGGCGGAGCCACGGGGGGCGCGGACGAGGGCTCCACGGTGACGGGCGGCACGGGTTCCTCCGGATCGGGCTCGGGCTCCGGTTCGGGCTCCGGTTCCGGTTCGGGAGGCGCGGACGGTGGGGCCACGGGGGCCGGGGGCACCGATGGGGCGTCCGGTGGTACGGGTGGAGCCGGTGCGGGAGGTTCCACCGGCACCGGAGGCTCCACGGGTACCGGTGGTACCGGTGGTACGGAGGGGGCAGCCGGGGGCGGGACGGCGGGCGGACCCGACGGGTCCGGAGAGGACACCTACCCCGAGACCGGCGCCGAGCCCGAGGCGACGTACGACAACATCTCCGCGTCCGGCGAGGGCGACGGCGAGGGTGACGGCGACGGCGAGAACGACGCCGGCGACGAGGCCGAGGAGGAGGACTGCGGCGGCTGGGGCTTCTTCGGCTGTGCCTGGGACCGCACCACCCAGGTGGCCAAGGGCGTGTTCGTCGACGGCATCGGGGGTGACATCGCCGGCATCATCGACCTCTTCAAGCCGGAGACCTGGTCCGGCATCGCCGACTACGGCACCCAGCTCGGCGACCAGTGGGTGCGCGACTCCGCGGGCGCCGCGGAGAAGTGGAGCGACGGCGACTACCTCGGCGCGCTCGGCGACTGGGGCGGCGCGTCGCTCAGCACCGTGGTCAAGGTCGGTGACGACGTCTTCGTCGGCGACGAGGTGCGCGAGCGCTGGAACAACGGCGAGAAGACCAGGGCCGTCACCGATGTGGTCTGGAACGTCGGGTCGCTCTTCATCCCCGGCTACGACGTCGCCAAGGTCATCGGCAAGGTCGGCGCACTCGGCAAGGTCGGCAGGGTCGCCGACGAGGTGGCCGAGGCCGCCGCCGACGCGGGCGACGCCGCCCGCCGCGCCCGTAAGGCGGCCGAGGCGGGGGACGTCGACGGGGTCAGGAAGGCCGCCGAGGAGGCCGACGAGGCGGCGGACGCGGCCGAGGACGCGGCCCGCAGGACCGGCTGCACCATCGCCTCCGGCCCGGTGGTCCGCCACGGGCACACCGGGAACATCGAGGGCGTCGCCGGGGCGGGCAGCGGGGTGCTGGCATCGGGGCGGCCGGACCGGGTGATCCTCGCCGAGGGCGGGTGCGACGAGGCGGCCAAAGCCGAGGCGAAGATGGCCCGCGACCAGGAGCGGGCCGCCCACCTCGAACGGAAGCGGGCCGAGGAGCCCGAGCGCGCGCGCCAGGCCGAGCTGAAGAAGAAGCAGTACCCGGAGCCGCAGCGCAACGACACCTCCGACCCCCGCAACTACCAGCCGCCCGCCTGGGCCGAGGACCTCGACACGCCCACGCTCGGCGACGCCGACCTCGGAGACGGCTACTGGGCGAGCCGCGACCGCAACCCCCCGCCCAACTGGGAGAACGAGTCCTGGCTCCGCTACCAGGAGCAGGTGACCGGCACCAACCGGGGAAGCGAGTACGTCGTACCGCATCCGGACGAGGGCGTGCCCGCCGTGGAGTACGACGGCTGGGACTCCAGCCGGCAGACGTTCCTGGAAGCGAAGAACGGTTACGACAGCTACCTGTCCAAGAGCGACCCCGGCACGCTCACCGATTCGGGGCGCAAGAAGTTCCTCGACGAGGCGCAGCGCCAGGTCGACGCGTCCGGTGGCCGGGCCGTCGAGTGGCACTTCTCCGACCCGGACGTGGCCAAGGCGGCGCGCAAGGCGTTCCGTGACGCGGGACTCCCGGTCAAGGTGGTACCCACCCCGCAGAAGAAGCCGGGCGGTCCGCGCGATCCCGAGGCGTTCGACCCGAAGCCGAACTGAGGGTGTCCGGGAACGACACCGCCTAGGGTGGCAGCGCTGGACGGGGGGAAGAGAGTGTCACAGAGGTACGGAGGCGGGACATGCGACGTGTGGTGCGGGGATTCTGGGGTCCCAGGCAGGAGTCGGCGCAGGCGCTGGCCCGGCGTTGGAAGCAGACGCTGGACCGGCTCGCCGTACTGCTGCCCGAGGCGTGCGCCGGTACCGGGGACGAGCCTGCCTGGCGGAACGTGCCGGGCTCCGGGCCCGCCACCGCTCTGCGGCCGGACGAGAAGTCGCTGCTCGCCGCCGTACGGGCCGCGCAGGCCGCGGACGGCTGGTCGGACCGTACGGGGAGCAGCACGCAGTTCGTCGCGGAGCGGACGCCCGGCTGGAAGGTCGAGGTCACCGGGCGGGTCGGCGGCACCTCGGAGTACCTCCTCCAGACGGTCGTCATCGGTGTCCGTCCACCGGAGGGCGCCGAGGTCCCCGACACCGCGCTCCTGGCGGCCGTCGCCGAGGTGTGGGAGGCGGACTTCGGAGGGGTGAGCAACGACGACGTGCTCGACTCGCTGGAGGATGACGGGGGTTTCGCTCCCGACGAGCCGTCGGTCGGCTGGATCGGCTACCTCTCATCGGCCCGGGCCGCCCTGCTGCCGCAGGACCTCGCCGACGCGCGCGAGGAGGTGGGCTCCCAGGGCGTTCTCCTGGAGATCGCCGCACCCGGCGACGCGGCGGCGGTGCTCGCCGCCAACCTGCGGCTCCGCGAGGCGGGGGTGCTCCGGGGGCTGCCGCGACCGATGGACCGGGCCGCGCTGTGACCGCCAGGGCGGGGGAGGAGTTCGACGTCGTACGGGCGGTCGCCGACGTCGAGGCACTGCTGGCCGGGCCGGTCCCGGCGGACGGGCCGACCGTCGCCGTGGGCGATCCGGCCACGGGGGAGTGGACCACGACGCGTGGTGAGGGCTTCCGGGTCGTGCCGCTGTGGGAGGGCGAGGCGCTCACAGGGCTGTACGAGCCCGAATGGAACGAGGAGGTGGGCGTCGCCGAAGGCCACCTCGCCGCTTTGGTGGGGGAGTTGGACGCCCGCTGGGGTGTGCACCGGAAGGTGGCCATGCACGTGCCGTTGTTCCGCAGGCGGCGGGGAGCGCCCGTGCCGCCGCTGTTCGGCGCCCTGCTGGCGGAGGACTGCTACGGGGACCTGTGGGTGTGGGGGCCGGTGACGGTCGAGGGGCCCGGGGCCGTGCGCCGGTGGGTGGCGGTGAGCGCCGGGCACAGCGACGGTGACGCGCCCGTGGTCATGGCGGCGGCGGTCAGCGACCGGCCGGTCGTCGGGCTGCCGGATGAGGACGACTGCGTGGACAGCCCTTAGGGCTCTCCTTCACAGCCGCGCCGTCTTCAGCGCCATGTGCAGCAACAGCCGGTCCTCGCCGTCGTTGAGGTCGAGCCCCGTCAGCTGGTGGACGCGCGAGAGCCGGTAGTAGAGCGTCTGGCGGTGGATGCCCAGCTCCGCCGCCGTCCGGCCGGCCTGGCCCGCGCAGTCGAGGAACACCTCGGCGGTGCGGGCCAGTTCGCTGTGCGGCGGGGTCAGCAGGGGGCGTATCGCGGGGTCCGGGAGGCCGTCCGCCGGCCGGGGGAGTGAGGTCAGCAGCCGGTACGGGCCGATGGCCCGCCAGTCGGCGACCGGGCCGAAGCGGGTCCCGGCCGTGGCGGCGCGGGCCGCCGACACCGCCTCGTGCCAGGAGGCGGCCAGCTCCGCCAGGCCCCGCCGGGGGACGGCGATCCCGGCTGTGGCGGCCGTGCCCGCGGCGGAGCGCAGCCGCCCGGCCGCCGTCGTGGCGGGGTCCAGGACATCGGACGAGCGCAGTCTGACCAGTGCGGCGAGCGACACCTGGGCGTCTCCGGCACCCGCCGAGGAGCCCGGCCCGGCCGGGTACGCGACCGTGGACAAGGCCGCCGCCGACGGCACCGTACGCACCGACGGGGTCTCCTCGGCCCACGGGCTCACGCACACCACCGTGTGCAGCCCGTCCGCGTCCGGGCCGAGCGCCTCGCGCAGCGCGGCCACCGCCATGTCCCGCTGCCAGCCGCGCACCGCCGTGAGGACCGCCCCGAACTCCCGGGAGAGGTCCGTGCCCGCCCGCGCCTCGTCGGAGAGCAGCGCCCCGATCCTGGACGCCACGTCCATCGCGGCCGTCAGCCGGTCGTCGCCCGGGCCGGGGTCCGCGTCGAGCAGCCACACGTAACCGAGCACGACACCCCGGTGGCGTACCGGAAGGCAGATCCGGCCCCGGAAGACACCGGCCTCCGGGGCGGCCGGGATGCGGACGGGGCCGGTGGCGCGGGTGATGCCGAAGTTCTCGAACCAGGCCCGGACGGCAGGGGTGGAGCGCCGGGTCAGGATCGACCGGGTGCGGACCGGGTCCATCGCCGTGTCGTCGTCGCTGTCGTGGGCCCCGAAGGCGACCAGGCCGAAGTCCCGGTTCTCCAGGGTCGCCGGAGCGCCGAGCAGGGCGGAGATCTCGTCGACCAGCTCCTGGTAGTCGCCTTTCATCCCCTTATTCTCGCACCCTCTCAGACATATGTCTGAGGTGTGGACCACGGATGCGTGACAGGTGTCGATGGCACAGGATCGGAGAGGTCCTTAGATTTCACGGTGGTTCTCCGTGCTGTACCGGTCCGTGTCACTTCGTACCCCTACAGCCTCGTTCGTCTGATTCCGTGGAGGTGCCCCGTGCTGGGTCCCGTGATTCTCGCCGCGTCCCGCAGCGACAAGATGCGTCGTTTCATCTCGGCGGCGCCGGGCACGAAGCAGGTCGTCGCCCGGTTCATCGCCGGTGAGACCGTCGAGCAGGTCGTCCCCATCGTCGAGGACGCGGCAGGCAAGGGCCTGGAGGTCACCCTCGACGTCGTCGGCGAGGACATCACGACTCCCGCGCAGGCCACGGCGGCGCGCGACGCCTATCTGGAGCTGATCGGCCGGCTCAGGGAGCTGGGCCTCGGCACCCGGGCCGAGATGTCCGTCAAGCTGTCGATGTTCGGCCAGGCGCTGGACGGAGGCCACGAGCTGGCCCTCGCCAACGTGCGACCCGTCGTCGAGGCCGCCGCCGCGATCGGCACCACGGTGACGCTGGACGCCGAGGACCACACCACCCTCGACTCGATGTTCGCCATCCACGAGGAGCTGCGGAAGGACTTCCCGCAGACCGGCTGTGTGATCCAGGCGTACCTCTTCCGCACCGAGGACGACGCCCGCCGCCTGGCCGCCGCCGGCAGCCGCGTCCGCATCGTCAAGGGCGCCTACAAGGAGCCCGCCTCCGTCGCGTACCAGGACAAGGCCGAGACCGACAAGGCGTTCGTCCGCGTCGTCAGGATCCTGATGGAGGGCGAGGGCTACCCGATGATCGGGTCCCACGACCCCCGCCTCATCGCCATCACCCAGGAGCTCGCCCGCAACGCCGGGCGCAAACTGGACGAGTACGAGTTCCAGATGCTGTACGGCATCCGCAGCGACGAGCACGTCCGGCTCGCGGCCGAGGGCCACCGGATGCGCGTCTACACGGCGTACGGCACCGACTGGTACGGCTACTTCATGCGGCGCCTCGCGGAGAAGCCGGCCAACCTGCTGTTCTTCGGCCGCTCCGTCCTCACCAAGGGCTGACCTGCCCGGCTGACCCCCACCCCCTGACACAAGGAGACAAGGCACTCATGGACGCTGTCACCCAGGTCCCCGCGCCGGTCAACGAGCCGGTCCGCTCCTACGCCCCCGGATCGCCCGAGCGCGCCCGCCTCGAAGTGAAGCTCAAGGAGCTCGCCGAGAACCCGGTCGAGCTGCCGATGACCATCGGCGGCGAGAGGCGGATGGGCGGCGGTGAGCGTTTCGACGTCGTGCAGCCGCACAACCACAAGGCCGTCATCGGCACCTTCGCCGCCGCCACCCAGCAGGACGCGCAGGACGCGATCGACGCGGCCCTCGCCGCCGCCCCGGCCTGGCGCGCGATGGCCTTCGACGACCGCGCCGCGATCATCCTGCGCGCCGCCGAGCTCCTCGCGGGCCCCTGGCGCGAGACGCTGGCCGCCTCCACGATGCTCGGCCAGTCCAAGACCGCGCAGCAGGCCGAGATCGACACGCCCTGCGAGCTCGTCGACTTCTGGCGCTTCAACGTGCACTACGCGCGCCAGATCCTCGCCGAGCAGCCCCCGGCCAACTCCCCCGGCGTGTGGAACCGCATGGACCACCGCCCGCTGGAGGGCTTCGTCTACGCGATCACGCCGTTCAACTTCACCGCCATCGCGGGCAACCTGCCCACCGCCCCCGCTCTCATGGGCAACGTGGTGGTCTGGAAGCCGTCCCCCACGCAGACCCACGCCGCCGTGCTGCTGATGCAGCTCCTCGAGGAGGCCGGGCTGCCGAAGGGCGTCATCAACCTGGTGACCGGTGACGGCATCGCCGTCTCCGAGGTGGCCCTGAACCACCGTGACCTGGCCGGTATCCACTTCACCGGCTCGACCCCCACCTTCCAGCACCTGTGGAGGACGGTCGGCAACAACATCGCCAAGTACCGCACCTACCCGCGGCTGGTCGGCGAGACCGGCGGCAAGGACTTCGTCGTCGCCCACCCGAGCGCCGACCCGGCCGTCCTGAAGACCGCGCTGACGCGTGGCTCCTTCGAGTACCAGGGCCAGAAGTGCTCGGCGTCCTCGCGGGCGTACGTACCCGCTTCCCTCTGGAACTCCGGTTTCAAGGAGGCGTTCGCCGCCGAGGTCGACGGCATCGCCATGGGTGACGTCACCGATCTGTCCAACTTCATCGGCGCCGTGATCGACGAGCGTTCCTTCGCGAAGAACAAGGCCGCGATCGACCGTGCCAAGGCCGACCCGAGCTGCGCGATCGTCGCGGGCGGCACGTACGACGACTCGGTCGGCTACTTCGTCCGGCCCACGGTCATCGAGTGCACGGACCCGTCGAACGAGGTCTTCACGACCGAGTACTTCGGCCCGATCCTCGCGGTCCACGTGTACCAGGACGAGGAGTACGACGCCATGCTGGAGCAGATGGAGTCGGCCTCCGACTATGCCCTGACCGGTGCGGTCATCGCCAACGACCGCGCCGCGGCGGCCCGCACGATGGAGAAGCTGCGGTACGCCGCGGGCAACTTCTACATCAACGACAAGTCGACCGGTGCCGTCGTCGGCCAGCAGCCCTTCGGCGGCGGCCGGGCCTCCGGTACGAACGACAAGGCCGGTGCGCCGCAGAACCTGCAGCGCTGGACGCTGACCCGCGCCATCAAGGAGACGCTGGTTCCGCCGACCGACTACACCTACCCCCACCAGGGCTGATCCCCCCGGGCGCCGCACAGGCGGCCCCGCCGCGAGTCCCGCCCCCCGTCCGGCCCCCCAGCCGGCCGGGGGGCGGTCTCCGTCCGCGGGGACCGCGGCGGCCGTCCGGTTCCCGCCAGGCACCCTTGCGGCATCAGTAATGCGCATGTCAAATTCCTTGCTCGGTAGGTACGTCCCTGCACGTCATCCGAGAAGGAGCTCCCCCATGAGACGCACCCTTCGTACGCGCGTCGGCGCCTGTCTGCTCGTCGGCGCGACCCTCGGCCTCGGCGCGACCCCCGCCGAGGCCGTCCCGGCCGCGGGCGCCACCCCCGCCCCGGCCGCGTACGCCCTGGACGCCACGCTCGAACGGCAGCTCGGAGCCGACAGCGCGGGCAGCTACCTGGACGCGAGGACCGGCGCCCTCGTCGTCACGGTCACCACCGACCGCGCCGCCGAACAGGCCCGTGCCGCGGGGGCCACCGTCCGCCGGGTGACGCGCGACGCGGCGGAGCTCGACGCCGCGATGGACGCCCTGGAGACCGGCGCGAAGATCACCGGTACCTCGTGGGGCATCGACCCCCGTACCAACCAGGTCGCCGTGGAGGCCGACGAGTCGGTATCCGCGAAGGAGATGGCCCGCCTCAAGGCCGTCGCCGCCCGGCTCGACGGAGCCGTCCGCATCGCCAGGGTGCCCGGCGTCTTCCACCGCGAGGTCGCGGGCGGCGGGGCCATCTACGGGGGCGGGAGCCGCTGTTCGGCCGCCTTCAACGTCACCAAGAACAGCGCCAGGTACTTCGTGACCGCGGGCCACTGCACCAACATCTCGGCCAACTGGTCCGCGACCTCCGGCGGCGCCGTGATCGGCGTGCGGGAGGGCACCAGCTTCCCGACCAACGACTACGGCATCGTCCGGTACACGGACGGCTCCGCGCCCGCCGGGAACGTCGACCTCTACAGCGGCAGCTTCCAGGACATCGCGTCGGCCGCCGACGCGGTCGTGGGCCAGGCGCTCAGGAAGAGCGGCTCCACCACCAAGGTGACCAGCGGCACGGTCACCGCCGTCAACGTGACCGTCAACTACGGCGACGGCCCCGTCTACAACATGGTCCGCACCACCGCCTGCTCGGCCGGCGGCGACAGCGGCGGCGCGCACTTCGCCGGGTCCGTCGCCCTCGGCATCCACTCGGGCAGCTCCGGCTGCACCGGCACCAGCGGCTCCGCCATCCACCAGCCGGTCAGGGAGGCCCTGGCCGCGTACGGCGTCACCGTGTACTGACCTGTCCGGCGCTTCCCGCCAGGGCCGCCCCCCGCCCTCTGCCGGGCGGGGGGCGGCCCTGGCAGGCTGGGGCCATGACACGTCAGGCGGCCCTGTACACCGCGCACACCCACGAACTGACCCCGGCGCTCCTCGAGGACGTCCGGGCCTTCCTGGACACGGCCTTCGCCGGGGACTTCGGCGACGACGACTGGGACCACACACTCGGCGGCGTCCACGTCCTCGCACGCGGGGACGACGGTGACCTCCTCGCCCACGGCTCCGTCATCCAGCGCCGGGTGATCCACGAGGACCGCTCGTACCGCATCGGGTACGTCGAGAGCGTGGCCGTCCGTGCCGACCGGCGGCGCGAGGGGCTCGGGGGCCGCTTGATGGCCGCACTGGAAGGCGTCATCGACAGGGCCTACGATTTCGGGGCGCTCTCCGCGTCCACCGAGGGCGCCCTGCTGTACGAGGCCCGTGGCTGGGAGCTGTGGCGGGGGAGTATCACCGCGCTGGGACCCCGGGGGACGGTGCCCCTGCCGGAGGAGGAGGGCAGCGCGTACGTGCGCGGCGGGCCCGCCATCCGTACCGGGACCCTGCTCTTCGACTGGCGCGACGGCGACGTGCTCTGACCGTCCGGCCCTGGGGGCCGTCGCGCCCGGCGGGGCGGCGGTCCGGCGCGCCCGTCTCAGATAGTAGGAAGTCCGAGTAACTGTGGAGACAGAACGGCCTTTCTGTCCTAGCGTTGTGGAAGCCGAACGACTCGCTCCATCGAGTGACTGGCGGTTGTGAGCGCGTGCCCCGGAGCAGGTAACCCCTGCGGCACGCTCCCCGCCCCTTCCGGCGCCTCGAAATCCCGATCTCGAATCTCGATCTCGAAATCCTCGCGATCTCAAGGAGTCGATCCACCATGGCCGAGACCACCGCACGCCGCGTCCGCCACGCCCACCGCCCCACCGAGTCCGAGCGCAAGAACGCCGCCGCGGCCCTCCAGCGCGCCCTCGACCGCAGGGACAACGGCGGCTCCACCGGTCACTGAAGGCCGGCCGCGCCGCCCCCGTACCACGGCCTGCTGTCCGTATGGCGGACAGTGGATGTCATGGGATGGGACGAACAGTAGGGTGCCGATATGTCTCGCAGCATCGATCTCGCAGTGATCCCCGGTGACGGAATCGGCCAGGAAGTCGTGGCCCAGGGCCTCAAGGTCCTCAACGCTGTTCTCCCGCAGGATGTGAAGCTGGAGACCAAGGAGTACGACCTCGGTGCCCAGCGCTGGCACCGCACCGGTGAGACCCTCCCGGACGCGGAGCTGGAAGCGCTCAAGGGCCACGACGCCCTGCTGCTCGGCGCGATCGGCGACCCGTCCGTGCCGTCCGGCGTCCTGGAGCGCGGGCTCCTGCTGAAGCTGCGTTTCGCCTTCGACCACTACATCAACCTGCGCCCGTCGAAGCTCTTCCCGAACACCGCGAGTCCGCTCGCCGGCCGCCCGGACATCGACTTCGTGGTCGTGCGCGAGGGTACCGAGGGCCCGTACACGGGCAACGGCGGCTCGCTGCGCACGGGCACGGAGCACGAGGTCGCCACCGAGGTCAGCGTCAACACCGCCTACGGTGTCGAGCGGGTCGTCCGTGACGCCTTCGAGCGGGCGAAGGCCCGCCCGCGCAAGAAGCTGACGCTGGTCCACAAGACCAACGTCCTCGTCTACGCGGGCCACCTGTGGAAGAACACCTTCGACCGGGTCGCGGCCGAGTATCCCGAGGTCACCACCGACTACCTGCACGTCGACGCCGCGACGATCTTCTTCGTCACCCAGCCCGAGCGCTTCGACGTCATCGTCACCGACAACCTCTTCGGCGACATCCTCACGGACCTCGCCGCCGCGGTGACCGGCGGTATCGGCCTGGCCGCCTCCGGCAACATCAACCCGACGGGCGCCTTCCCGTCGATGTTCGAGCCGGTCCACGGCTCCGCCCCCGACATCGCGGGCCAGGGCAAGGCCGACCCGACCGCCACGGTCCTCTCCGTCGCCCTCCTGCTGCGCCACCTCGGCTACGAGACCGAGGCCGTGCGCATCGAGGACGCCGTCTCCGCCGACCTCGCGGAGCGCGACGCGGCCCGCACCACCGACGAGATCGGCGACGCCCTCGCGGTACGGGTAGCGGGCTGACCCGACGACTCCACTTCGAAGCCGCCGGGTCACGACGCACCCGGCGGCTTCTTCTGCGGTCTCCGGGTGCCACCATCGACCCTGGACCGCAACCACGTCATTTCGCGCACGGCCACCCCCGGGAGATAATCGGACGCGGGGCCGTGGCTCGCGGCACTGCTCGGACGTCCTAGGACCTCCCGGGCGGCCGCCGGGCGGCAGAGGGCGTGAGCGCGGTCCATCACACACAAGACCGGTGAAGGACACGCACTCATGACGACGCCCACGATCGAGCTCAAGCCCTCCTCGAACCCGCTGTCCGACGCGGAGCGCGAGGCGATCCTGGTCAACCCGGGATTCGGCCGCCACTTCACCGACCACATGGTGACGATCCGGTGGACCGAGGGCCGGGGCTGGCACGACGCCCAGCTCGTCCCGTACGGCCCGCTGTCGATGGACCCGGCCAACATGACCCTGCACTACGCGCAGGAGATCTTCGAGGGCCTCAAGGCGTACCGCCAGCCGGACGGCACCGTGGCCAGTTTCCGCCCCGAGGCCAACGCCGTGCGCTTCCAGCGGTCCGCCGCCCGCCTCGCGATGCCGGAACTCCCGGTCGAGACGTTCATCGCCGCCTGCGACGCCCTCGTCCAGCAGGACAAGGCATGGGTCCCCGCGCACGGCGGTGAGGAGTCCCTCTACCTGCGCCCGTTCATGATCGCCGCGGAGGTCGGCCTCGGCGTGCGGCCCGCCAACGAGTACCTCTTCATCGTCATCGCCTCGCCGGCCGGCGCGTACTTCCCCGGTGGTGTGAAGCCCGTCTCCATCTGGCTCTCCGAGAACCGCGTCCGCGCGGTCCCCGGCGGCGTGGGCGACGCCAAGACCGGCGGCAACTACGCGGCGTCCCTGCTGGCCCAGGCCGAGGCCGCGGCGCAGGGCTGCGACCAGGTCGCCTACCTCGACGCCGTGGAGCACAAGTGGGTCGAGGAGCTCGGCGGCATGAACCTGTACTTCGTGTACGGGCAGGAGGACGGCGGGGCGCGCATCGTCACGCCGGGGCTCACCGGTTCGCTGCTCGCCGGCATCACCCGCGACTCGCTGCTCAAGGTCGCCGGTGACCTCGGTTACACGGCGGAGGAGGGCCGGGTCTCCATCGACCGCTGGAAGGCCGACACCGCGGACGGCACCCTGACCGAGGTCTTCGCCTGCGGCACGGCCGCCGTCATCACGCCCGTCGGCACCGTCAAGTCCGCCGAGGGCGAGTGGGCCCAGGGCGACGGCGCGCCCGGCGAGGTCACGATGAGGCTGCGGGACCGTCTGCTGGACATCCAGCGGGGCGTCGCCGAGGACACCCACGGCTGGATGCACCCGCTCGGCTGAGCCCTTCTGGGCTCGGTTCTCCCAGGCGCCGTACGGGCTCGTACGGCGCCTGGGGCGTACCCGGGCTGCGGTCTTTCATGGCCCAGAGTTAGAGCGACGCTCGAAGAGTCGCAGCGCACATTCAGAGAGACTTTCTAGATAAAGCGCCTGTGGTTAGAGTGATGCTCTAACCAGGAGGTGTGACGGCATGAGACTGACCCCGACCGAGCGCGACCGGCTGCTGCTCTTCAGCGCCGCCGAACTGGCGCGGGCGCGCCGGGCGCGTGGGCTGAGGCTCAATGTCCCCGAGGCGACCGCGCTCATCGCGGACACCGTCTGCGAGGCGGCCCGCGACGGGCGGCGGCTCGCGGAGGCCGTCGAGGCGGCACGCTCCGTGCTGGGACCGGACGACGTCCTGCCCGGTGTGGCGGACGTGGTCACCGAGGTGCACGTCGAGGCCGTCTTCGACGACGGCTCCCGGCTGGCGGTCGTGTCCGCGCCCCTGGGGGGCGGAAGTCCCGGCGAGAGGGCGCCCGGTGCCGTCCTGCCCGGCCCGCCGCACCCCGAGCCCGAGCCCGTGCTGCGGCTGACCGTGCGCAACACCGCGACGGTCCCGGTCAGTGTCACCTCGCACTTCCACTTCTTCGAGGCCAATCCGCGCCTCGACTTCGACCGGGCCGCCGCCTACGGCATGCGGCTGTGTGTGCCCGCCGGCTCCTCCGTCCGCTTCGATCCGGGCGGCGGGGCCGAGGTCGGCCTCGTGCCGATCGGCGGCGCGCGGACAGTGATCGGGTTCGCGGGCCTGGTCGACGGCCCGCTGGACGCGCCGGGCGCGAAGGAAGAGGCCCTGCGGCGCGCGGCGGCCTGCGGCTATCTCGGAGCGGAGGACGCCTGATGAACCCCGGTGAATACGCCTCGGTCCACGGACCGCGCGCCGGGGACCGGGTCGTCCTCGGCGACTCCGGCCTGGTGGTGCGCGTCGAGTCGGACTCCCAGCGGCACGGCGAGGAGTTCCTCGCCGGCTTCGGCAAGACCGCGCGCGACGGGATGCACCTGAAGGCGGCCGCGGTACGCGACACCTGCGACGTCGTCATCAGCAACGTGCTGGTCATCGACGCCGTCCTGGGGATCAGGAAGGTCTCCATCGGTATCCGCGAGGGCCGTATCAGCGCGATCGGCCGGGCCGGGAACCCGGACACCCTCGACGGCGTCGACGTCGTCGTGGGCACCGGGACCACCATCGTCTCCGGCGAGGGCATGATCGCCACGGCCGGCGCCGTGGACACCCATGTCCACCTCCTGTCCCCGCGCATCATGGAGGCGTCGCTCGCCTCCGGTGTCACCACCGTCATCGGCCAGGAGTTCGGCCCGGTGTGGGGCGTCGGCGTCAACTCGCCGTGGGCGCTGCGGCACGCCTTCAACGCCTTCGACGCCTGGCCCGTCAACATCGGTTTCCTGGCCCGCGGTTCCTCGTCCGACAGTGCTCCGCTGGTGGAGGCGCTCGCCGAGGGCGGTGCTTCCGGCTTCAAGGTGCACGAGGACATGGGCGCCCACACCCGCGCCCTCGACACGGCCCTGCGGGTGGCCGACGAGTACGACGTACAGGTCGCCCTGCACAGTGACGGCCTCAACGAATGCCTGTCCGTCGAGGACACCCTGAGCGTCCTGGACGGCCGGACGATCCACGCCTTCCACATCGAGGGCTGCGGCGGCGGGCACGTGCCGAACGTCCTGAAGATGGCGGGCGTGCCCAACGTCATCGGCTCCTCCACCAACCCGACCCTGCCCTTCGGCCGGGACGCGGTGGCCGAGCACTACGGGATGATCGTCTCCGTACACGACCTCAAGACCGACCTGCCGGGCGACGCCGCCATGGCGAGGGACCGGATCAGGGCGGGCACCATGGGCGCCGAGGACGTGCTCCACGACCTCGGCGCGATCGGCATCACCTCATCGGACGCACAGGGGATGGGGCGCGCCGGCGAGACCGTGCGCCGTACCTTCGCGATGGCGGGGAAGATGAAGGCCGAGCTCGGGCCACTGGAGGGCGACGGACCGCACGACGACAACGCCCGCGTCCTGCGCTACCTCGCCAAGCTCACCATCAACCCCGCCCTGGCGCACGGCCTGGCCCACGAGATCGGGTCGCTCGAGGTGGGCAAGATGGCCGACATCGTGCTGTGGAAGCCGCAGTTCTTCGGGGCGAAACCCCAACTCGTACTGAAGTCGGGCTTCCCCGCGTACGGCGTGACGGGCGACCCGAACGCCGCCACCGACACCTGCGAACCACTGATCCTGGGGCCGCAGTTCGGCGCGTACGGAACCACCCCCGCGGACATCTCGGTGGCCTTCGTGGCGAAGGCCGCGACCGAGCTGGGCGCCGACCTCATGCCCACCCGCCGCCGCAGGGTCGCCGTGCGCGGCACCCGCGGGATCGGTCCGGCCGACCTGCTCCTCAACTCCCGGACCGGCACGGTGGCCGTGGACGGGGAGAGCGGCCTGGTCACGCTGGACGGTGCTCCGGTGCGCTCCGAACCGGCCGAATCCGTCTCCCTGAACCGCCTCTACTTCCTCTAGCACACCGGACCTTGGAGTACGACGACATGAGCTTCCGTATGCCGCCCGAGTGGGCCCCGCACGAGCGGACCTGGATGGCGTGGCCGGGCCCCAACGTGACCTTCTCCGGTGACGACCTCGCCGCGTCCCGTGCGGCGTGGGCCTCGGTCGCCCGGGCCGTGCGCCGTTTCGAGCCGGTGACCATGGTCGTGGGACCCGGACAGGCGGAGCACGCCCGCGGCCTCCTCGGCCCGGGCATCGAGGTGGTGGAGCGCGAGCTCGACGACGCCTGGATGCGCGACATCGGCCCCACCTTCGTCACCGACGGCACCCGGCTCGCCGCCGTCGACTGGGTGTTCAACGGCTGGGGCGCGCAGGACTGGGCCACCTGGGAGCACGACGCGAGGATCGCCCGCCATGTGGCGGACCTCGCGGGCGTGCCCGTACACAGCTCGCCCCTGGTCAACGAGGGCGGCGGCATCCACGTCGACGGTGAGGGCACGGTGCTGCTCACCGAGACGGTGCAGCTGGGCCCCGAGCGCAACCCGGGCTGGTCCAGGGCCGAGGTCGAGGCGGAGATCCACGCCAGGCTCGGCACCACGAAGGCGATCTGGCTGGAACGCGGCCTCACCGGCGACTACCCGCCCCACGGTTACGGCACCCTCGGCCATGTCGACATCGTCGCCGCCTTCGCGGCCCCCGGAGTGGTCGTCGCCCACACCCAGCCCGACCCGTCCCACCCCGACCACACACTCTGCCGGGAGAACGTGGCGATGCTCAGGGCGCAGACGGACGCCCGGGGCCGCCGACTGGAGGTCGTCGAGGTCCCGGCGCCCACCGCCGTCCAGGACGAGGACGGCCAGTGGGCCGACTACTCCTACATCAACCACTACCTCTGCAACGGCGGGGTGGTGCTGTGCGCCTTCGACGACCCGCGTGACGAGCAGGCCGCGGAGATCTTCCGCCGCCTCCACCCCGGCCGCACCGTCGAGCTGGTCGACGCCCGGACGATCTTCGCGGGCGGCGGCGGCATCCACTGCATCACCCAGCAGCAGCCGGCCGTGCACGGCTGAGCCGTGATCCGGTAGAACGTACGGGTGAACGAGATGCTCCGCGTACCGGCCGCGGCATGACCACGCCCCCCGCCCGCCGGCGCAACATCGCCCCGCCCCGGGAGTCCGTGCTCGTCGCGGCCATGGCCACCATCGCCGAGCGCGGGCTCGAAGGGCTGACCATGGCCGGGCTCGGCCGCGAGGTCGGGATGAGCAGCGGGCACCTCCTCTACTACTTCCGGACCAAGGACGAGCTCCTGCTCCAGACCCTGGAGTGGAGCGAGGGCCGGCTCGGCGCCGAGCGCGGTGCCCTGCTCTCCCGCCAGGCGCCCGCCGCCGAGCGGCTCGGCGCCTACGTGGACCTCTACGTACCCGAAGGGCCGCGCGACCCCCACTGGACGCTCTGGCTGGAGGTCTGGAACCGCTCGCAGAGCGCCGACGCCGACGCGCGCGGACGGCAGGCGGCGATCGAGGGAGCCTGGCACCGGGACCTGGTGGCGCTGCTCGCCGAGGGGATCTCGCGCGGTGAGTTCCGCGCCCTTGACCCGGACCGTTTCGCCGCCAGGCTGCGGGCCCTGCTCGACGGCTTCAGCGTGCACGTGGCGGTCGGCATACCGGGTACGGGGCGTGAGCAGGTGCTCTCCCACGTACGGGAGTTCCTGGGGGACGCGCTGTTCCTCGCTGCCGCGCCCTGAGTCCGCCGCTGCCGTCCGCGATGGACGTCACGACCGCATACTGAGACGGGCCGGTTCGCGGGGGCGGCGCTGTGCGAGACTGCGTCCGTGTCCTCGTTCCTCATGATTATTGGCAACAGGCGCGCCGGTCCGCAGTGATCGCCCCGTACCACCCTGTACGGCGCGGCCACCGTGCCCCAGACCCGCGCGCAGACCTCTCGCACCCGCGAGGGGTTTTTTCGTTTTCCGGCCCTCACCTCGGCCGGGGCGTCGCGCCCGGGATGACGGGGGCAAGTGGAGTCCGATCGTCCGGTATCCACTCATCCGACAGGAGTCAGACAGCATGACCATTAAGGCCACGGCCACCGACGACAGCTTCCATGTCTTCGACACCACCCTGCGCGACGGTGCACAGCGTGAAGGCATCAACCTGACGGTCGCGGACAAGCTGACCATCGCCCGGCATCTGGACGACTTCGGCGTCGGCTTCATCGAGGGCGGCTGGCCGGGCGCCAACCCGCGCGACACGGAGTTCTTCGCCCGCGCCGCGAAGGAGATCGACTTCGCCCACGCCCAACTGGTCGCGTTCGGGGCGACCCGCAGAGCCGGCGGCAGCGCGGCCGGCGATCCACAGGTCAAGGCGCTCCTCGACTCCGGGGCGCCGGTGATCACCCTGGTCGCCAAGTCCCACGACCGCCATGTGGAACTGGCCCTGCGCACCACTCTGGAGGAGAACCTGGAGATGGTCCGCGACACCGTCTCCCACCTCCGCGAGCACGGCCGGCGCGTCTTCGTCGACTGCGAGCACTTCTTCGACGGCTACCGCGCCAACGCCGAGTACGCCAAGGCCGTCGTCCGGGCCGCCGCCGACGCGGGCGCCGACGTCGTCGTCCTGTGCGACACCAACGGCGGCATGCTGCCCGCCCAGATCCAGGCCGTCGTCGCCACCGTCCGCGCGGACACCGGGGCCCGCCTCGGCATCCACGCCCAGGACGACACCGGCTGCGCCGTGGCCAACACCCTCGCCGCCGTGGACGCGGGCGCCACCCACGTCCAGTGCACGGCCAACGGATACGGCGAACGCGTGGGCAACGCCAACCTCTTCCCCGTCGTCGCCGCGCTGGAACTCAAGTACGGCATGACCGTCCTGCCCGAGGGCGCGCTCGCCGACATGACCCGGATCTCGCACGCCATCGCCGAGGTCGTCAACCTCACGCCCTCCACCCACCAGCCGTACGTGGGAGTCTCCGCCTTCGCCCACAAGGCCGGACTCCACGCCTCCGCGATCAAGGTCGACCCGGACCTGTACCAGCACATCGACCCCGAGCGCGTCGGCAACACCATGCGGATGCTCGTCTCCGACATGGCGGGCCGCGCCTCGATCGAGCTCAAGGGCAGGGAGCTCGGCATCGAGCTCGGGGAGGACCGCGAGCTCGTCGGCCGGGTGGTGGCCCGGGTCAAGGAGCGCGAACTCCAGGGCTACACCTACGAGGCCGCCGACGCCTCCTTCGAACTCCTGCTGCGCGGCGAGGTCGAGGGCCGGGCCCGCCGCTACTTCCGTACGGAGTCCTGGCGCGTCATCACCGAGGACCGCCCCGACGGCACGCACGCCAACGAGGCGACCGTGAAGCTCTGGGCCAAGGGGGAGCGGATCGTCACCACCGCGGAGGGCAACGGACCGGTCAACGCGCTGGACCGGGCGCTGCGGGTCGGCCTGGAGCGGATGTACCCGCAACTGGCCAAGCTGGAACTGGTCGACTACAAGGTCCGCATCCTGGAGGGGACGACCGGCACCGACTCCACCACCCGGGTACTGATCACCACCGGTGACGGAACCGGCGACTGGTCGACCGTGGGAGTGGCCGAGAACATCATCGCGGCCTCCTGGCAGGCGCTGGAGGACGCCTACACCTTCGGGCTGCTGCGCGCGGGGGTCGAACCCCTCGACTAGCTCGCCCGGCCAGGAGGTGTCCGGGCGCGTGTGTTCACTAGATGAACGGGTCAGGGGTCCGGTCAGGTGGGGGAACGGGTACGGACCAATCTCGGCGTGAAGTATTGACGTCGACTTTTCCGCGCGGTTGACTCCAGCCGCAACGCAGGTAGCGGTACGGATGCCGGTACCTCAGCTATGGTCCCCGCCTGCCCCGCCCTGCCCGTGAAGCTTCGACGAGCGTCGTCGGCTCATGGCGGAGGCCGGCGGTCCAACGGCCCGCCGGTGTTCGGGAAGTGACCGCACGTCACCGAATGCGGCGGCCGACCCGACGCGGAGCGCCCGCTCCGCCGTCCCCACTGGAGCCGCAATGCCGCGTACCCCGCACGCCCGCGCCCGCCACCGCGCGAGACCGGCCACCGCCGCGCTCGCCGCCGTCACGGTCCTCGCCGGACTGCTCGCCGGGGCGGTTCCCAGCGCGGCAGCCGAAGGAGACGACCCCGCACCGGTCCTCATCGACCGTTTCGAGGGCGAGGTCCCGTTCGGCAACCCGCCGGCCGACTCCCTCTTCACCTGGGGCGGCGACGCGGACGACCACCCGAAGCTGGAGTTCGCGGCACGGGCCGACGCCCCGAGGGCGACAAGGTCCTGCAGGGCACCTACGGGATAAGCGCCTGGGGCGGACTGAGCCACGAGTTCGCCGTCGACCAGCCGCCGAAGAACTGGACCAGCCACAAGGGCATCCGCTTCTGGTGGTACGGACAGAACACCGCGCCCCTGCCGCCCGGTTCGGGCAAGCGGATCAATTTCGAGATCAAGGACGGCGGCGCCAACGGCGGCGCGTCCGAGCTGTGGACCACCTCCTTCACCGACGACTGGGAGGGCTGGCACCAGATCGAGATCCCCTTCTCGGACTTCGTCTACCGAGCCGACTACCAGCCCGTCGGCGGCATCGACCAGGTCCTCGGCCTGAACGAGATGTGGGGCTACGCGCTCAGCCTGCCGGCCGGCGCCCCCGGCGCGTTCGCCATGGACGGCGTCGAGCTGTACGGGAAGCCCGACCCGGCCCTCAAGTCCGGCGTCGTCGTCGACTCGGCCCTGCACCCGGTGAAGGAGGGCGCCACGGCGCACATCGAGATCTCCGTCGCCACCACCGGCTCCCTCCCCATCGAGGAGCCCGTCACCGTCGCTTACACGACCCAGGGCGGCAGTGCCGCGTCCGGCACCGACTACACACCGGTCACCGGCACCCACACCTTCCCCGCGGGCACCGCCTCCGGCACCTCGCACACCGTCGCCGTGGCCACCGCGCGGGACGGGGACGCCGAGCCAGCGGAGACGATCCCGGTCGAGCTGACCGTCACCGGAGCCAAACCGCCCAAGGAGGACCCGCAGGTCGTCATCGACGCCCACGGACTCCCGTACCTGGACGCGAAGCTGCCGGTGAAGAAGCGCGTCGCCGACCTGCTGTCGCGGATGTCGCCCGCCGAGAAGGCCGGGCAGATGACCCAGGCCGAGCGCAACGCGCTCAGGACGCCCGGCGACATCGCCGCCTACGACCTCGGTTCGCTGCTCTCGGGCGGAGGCTCCGTACCCACCCCGAACACGGCCGCCGCCTGGGCCAAGATGGTCGACGCCTACCAGCTGCGCGCGCAGGCGACGCGCTTCCAGATCCCGCTGATCTACGGCGTGGACGCGGTGCACGGGCACAACAACGTGATCGGCGCGACGATCATGCCGCACAACATCGGCATCGGCGCGGGCCGCGACCCGAAGCTCGCCGAGCGGACCGGCGCCGTGACCGCGAGCGAGGTCCGCGCGACCGGCGTCCCCTGGGACTTCGCCCCGTGCGTCTGTGTGACCCGCGACGAGCGCTGGGGCCGTTCCTACGAGGCGTACGGCGAGGACCCGGCCCTGGTGGAAGCCATGGAGACGGTCATCAGGGGCATGCAGGGCAGCCCGTCGGGCAAGGACCTGGACCGCAACGACAAGGTGCTGGCCAGCGCCAAGCACTTCGTCGGCGACGGCGGTACGGAGTTCGGCTCCTCCACCACGGGCGCGTACACGATCGACCAGGGCGTCACGAAGGTCACCCGCGAGGAACTGGAGGCGGTGCACCTCGCCCCGTTCGCGGAAGCCGTCGAGCGGGGTGTCGGCACGGTGATGCCGTCCTACTCCTCGCTGGACATCATCGGCGACGACGCGGGCCCCGTGAAGATGCACGCGCACGCCGAGATGATCAACGGTGTGCTCAAGGACCGGATGGGCTTCAAGGGCTTCGTCATCAGCGACTGGCAGGCCATCGACCAGATCCCCGGCGACTACGCCAGTGACGTCCGCACGTCGGTCAACGCCGGGCTCGACATGATCATGGTCCCGACCGCGTACCAGGAGTTCACCAAGACGCTTCGGGACGAGGTCGCCGCGGGCCGGATCGGCCAGGCGCGGATCGACGACGCGGTCTCGCGCATCCTCACCCAGAAGTTCCGCCTCGGACTGTTCGAGAAGCCGTACGCCGACCCGGCCAACCTGGACAAGGTCGGCTCGGCCGGACACCGCGCCGTGGCCCGCGAGGCGGTGGCCAAGTCCCAGGTCCTGCTGAAGAACGACGGCGCGGTCCTGCCGATCGATCCGTCCCGGAAGGTTTACGTCGCCGGCTCCAACGCCGACGACCTCGGCAACCAGGCCGGCGGCTGGACCGTCAGCTGGCAGGGCGCGTCGGGCCGCACCACCACCGGCACCACGATCCTGGAGGGCATGCGCAAGGCGGCCGCCGACCCGGCGTCCGTCACCTACTCCAAGGACGCGTCCGCGCCCACGGGCGGCCATGACGTCGGAGTCGTGGTGGTCGGCGAGACCCCGTACGCCGAGGGCATCGGGGACGTGGGCAACGGTCACGACCTGGAGCTCAGCGCCGCCGACCGGGCGGCCGTGGACACGGTCTGCGCCGCCATGGAGTGCGCCGTCCTCGTCGTCTCCGGACGCCCGCAGCTCATCGGCGGGCAACTCGCCTCGATCGACGCCCTGGTGGCCTCCTGGCTGCCCGGCACCGAGGGCGACGGCGTGGCCGACGTCCTCTACGGCAAGCGGCCCTTCAGCGGTCAGCTCCCGGTGACCTGGCCGAAGTCCGAGGCGCAGCTGCCGATCAACGTCGGTGACGCGGCGTACGACCCGCAGTTCCCCTACGGCTGGGGTCTGACCACGCTCACGAAGACCCCGATGGGCGGGGAGCACACCCTCGCCGCCCTCGCGGTCGCCGCGCACGCGGCGGAGAAGGCCGGCCTCTCCAGGACCGCGCAGGGCAAGGCGATCGTGGACCGGGCCAGGCTGCTGGTGCAGGAGAAGGCCGGAGGCAAGGTGACCGCGGCGATGTCCGGTCCCTTCGCCGACGCCGACCACCTGCTGCTCTCCGGCGACCTCACGGGAGCGGTGGCCGGGCTCCGCGCCGCCTACCGCGCCGTGTAAAACGCGTCGGGTCGCGATAAAGCCCAGATGGGCGGCGCATCCGCCGCCCATCTGGGTTATTTTCGGAGTATGCGGAAGAGGCTGTTCGCTCCCCTGTGGGCCTGCCTGCTGCTGATGCTCTCGGCGGCCGTGCTGGCGATGTCCCCCGCTGCGCCGTCCGCCCCCGCCACGATCGGCGAAGCCGCCCAGGCCCTGCGCCAGGGCCCGGTCTACGTCCATCCGGCAGCGGCCGGCCAGCTCTCCCCTTCCCAGGCGGACGCGCTGGAGAAGAAGATCAAGGACGCCGGCAAACCGGTCTTCGTGGCCGTCCTGCCCCCGTCCGCCGACTTCCCCGAGGAAGGGCTTCTGGCCGGCCTCCGCAACGACACGGGGATCACCGGCCTCTACGCTGTCCGTCTCGGCGACGGCTTCGACGCGGGCGCCGACCGCGCGGTGATGCCGGTGCGCGCCGTCGACAACCTGGTCGCCTCCGTCAAGACGGGGGACGTCGGCGCGGACGCGGCGACGCAGCTCAACGCCTTCGTGGACCGGGCCGTCGAACAGGCCAGGGGCAACGCGCCGGCCTCCTGGTCGGGCGGGGCCGCGGACGGCACGGGAGCCTCGGCGACCGGCCTGGTCCTGCTCGGCGCGGTGGCGGTCGCGGGCGGCGCGGTGGCGTACGCCGTCGTCCGCCGCAACCGGCGCCGCAAGGACGAGGAGGAGCGGGCCGCCCTCGACAAGCTCCGGGTCGTCGTGGACGAGGACATCACCGCGTACGGCGAAACCCTGGAGCGGCTGGACTTCCACCCCGCCGAACCGGGCGCCGACGACACGATGCGCGCCGACTACGAGCGGGCCCTGGACTCCTACGAGAGCGCCAAGGCGAGGATGGAACGGGCCCGGCACCCCTCGGAGGTGCGGGGCGTCACCCAGGCGCTTGAGGACGGCCGCTACTCCCTCGCCGTCCTGGAGGCCCGCAGGACGGGCGCCGCACTCCCCGCCCGGCGCCCGCCCTGCTTCTTCGACCCCCGCCACGGCCCCTCGGTCGCCGACGTCCGGTGGACACCGTCCGGCGGCGCCGGACGCGAGGTCCCCGTCTGCGGCGCCGACGAGGTCCGGCTGCGCGCGGGCGAGGACCCGATGAGCCGCACCGTCGACGTGGGGGACGGCCGCCGCCGCCCGTACTGGGAGGCGGGACCGGCCTACGGCCCCTGGGCGGGCGGCTACTTCGGCGGCGGGCTGCTGCCCGGCCTGCTGGTGGGCACCATGCTCGGCTCGATGCTGGCCACTCCCGCGTACGCGGGTGAGTACGGCGGCGGGGACTTCGGCGCCGGTTCCGGCGGGGAATGGGGCGGCGGCGACGTCTCGGGCTCCGACTTCAACGCGTCCGACTTCGGCGGCTTCGGCGACGGCGGCGGTTTGGGCGGCGGCGGAGGGTTCGACGGAGGCGGCTTCTAGGGGCGGACGCGATCCATACCGTTCCCCACGCTGTGATTCGTGCATCCTCAGCGAGCTGGTCACCAACGCCATCCGCTGCGGCTCGGGACCGATCAGGGTGCGGCTCCTGTGCGACGAGAGCCTGGTCTGCGAGGTCTCCGGCACGAGCGGCACCTCGGCCGGGCAGCCGACAGCAGCGTCTAGTTCCGGCCACACCGTGGTTTTGCCGGTACGGCAAGGGAACTTGTCGTCGGAGCCCTGCCCGTCGCACCATCCGTGCCATGGAGGTGTTCCGCATGGACGACAACGACGACAACGAGCAGCGGTACGACGTGGTGGTGGTGGGCGGCGGATCGGCCGGCCTGAGCGGCGCGGTGGCCCTGTCCCGGGCGAGGCGCTCGGTGCTGGTGATCGACGCCGGCCGGCCGCGCAACGCGCCCGCGGCCCACGTGCACAACTACCTGGCCCGCGAGGGCACCGCCCCTTCGGAGCTCCTGGCCGCCGGGCGCGCGGAGGCGGCCGGGTACGGCGCCGAGATCACCGAGGGCGCCGTGGCGTCCGCGGAGAGGCTCCCGGGCGGGAAGGGGTTCCGCGTCGTACGGGAGGACGGGGCCGCCGTGGTGGCCCGCCGGCTGCTGGTGACCACCGGCCTGGTCGACGAGCTCCCCCGGTGCCGGGCCTGGCCGATCGGTGGGGCCGCGAGGTGCTGCACTGCCCGTACTGCCACGGCTGGGAGGTCAGGGACCGCCCGCTCGGCATCCTGGGCGTCAGCCCCATGGCCGCGCACCAGGCACTGATGTGGCGGCAGTGGAGCGAGGACGTCACGCTCTTCCGCCACACCGGACCGGAACCGAGCGACGAGGAGTACGAACAGCTCGCCGCCCGGGGCGTCGCCGTCGTGGACGGTGAGGTGACAGGTCTTGAGGTGGCGGACGGCCGGCTCACCGGGGTCCGGCTGGCCGGCGGGCGGGTCGTCGCCCGGGAGGCGGTGGTCGTCCAGCCCCGCTTCACCGCGCGTTCCGGGGTGCTGGAGAGCCTGGGTCTCGCGGCGACGGAGCAGGAGATGGGCGGACACGTGGTCGGCACCTGCATCGCGGCCGACCCGACCGGGGCGACCGAGGTCCCCGGCGTCTGGGTGGCCGGAAACGTCGCCGGTCTGACCGAGCAGGTCATCGGCGCGGCGAGCGCGGGGCTGAAGGCCGGTGCGGCGATCAACGCGGACCTGATCGGTGAGGACGTCCGCGACGCGGTGGCCGCGTACCGGGGGTGAAGGCGAGAACGCCGGGCGCCCGCCTCGCTCCCCAGCCGCAGGCGGGGAGTGGAGGCGGGCGCCCGGCGTACGCGCGTGCCGCGGGTCAGACCTGCGGGGCGGACTTGATCGCGGAGATGTCGAAGCTCAGTCTGACCTTGTCGCTGACCATCACGCCGCCGGTCTCCAGCGCCGCGTTCCAGGTCAGGCCCCAGTCCGAGCGCAGGATGTCCGCGGTGCCCTCGAAGCCGACGCGCTCGTTGCCGTAGACGTCGGTGGCGGAGCCGTTGAACTCCAGGTCGATGGAGAGCGGACGCGTGACGTCCTTGATGGTGAGGTCGCCGGTGACGCGGTACGAGTCGCCGCCGAGCTGCTCGGCGCTCGTGGACCGGAAGGTCATGAGCGGGAACTTCTCGGCGTCGAAGAAGTCGCCGCTGACCAGATGGCCGTCGCGGTCCGCGATGCCGGTGTCGATGCTGGCGATTCTGACGTCGATGGAGGCGCTGGAGTTCGCCGGGTCCGCGCCGTCCAGCCTGAGGCTGCCCTCGTGCTCGCCGAAGGAACCGCGCACGTTGGTGACCATGGCGTGGCGCACCGTGAATCCGATGCTGCTGTGGGCCGGGTCGATCACGTAGTCGCCGGTCAGGGCGGCCAGTGCGGGGTCCACCGGGAGCGTGGCGGTGGTGGACGGGGCGTTGGTGTTCTTGCGGTTGAACAGAGCCATGGCTCCTCCTCGGGGGACGTGATCGAGCGGCTGCGGAGAGGTTGTTTAACCTTCAACGAGACTCACTGTAGAGCAATCTAGTTCAAGTTTCAACATCAAGGGTCCAGGCCGGTCCGGAAGTCGCCCTTCCGCCTCGGGGTATCGCGCCGCCTCTGGCGGACGCGCGTAGAACTCGGGCACTATCTGCCTGCCCGTCCAGCGTGGCCGCCGCGCTGTAATTGTCATGAGCAGGAGGAACCCCCGTGTCCCACCGCCCGCAGCTCCGCTCCGTACTGACCGCCCTCGCCCTCGTGCTGGGCGCCCTGTTCGCCCCCGGCATCGGTGTCGTCTCAGGCGCCACCGACGCCTTCGCCGTCACCAAGATCAGTCACTCCACCGCGGCCTCGATGTTCCGCTCGTCCAACATCACCTGGTCCTCGTCCGGCGGCTGTTCCGACCGGAACGTCCCCACCTGCACCTCCTTCGACCAGCTCAATCTGGCCAGCGCCCAGGGTGCCCAGACCCTCAAGAGCGCCACCGGCTGCGCGCTGAACATCACCGGCGGTACGGAGACCGGGCACGCCGGCGGCACGTACTCGCACTGGAACGGCTACAAGCTCGACTTCTCCAAGTCCACCTGCCTCAACAACTACGTCCGCGGCGTCTTCACCTACATCGGTGTCCGGGGTGACGGCGCTCCCCAGTACAGGTCCGGCTCCGGCAACATCTACGCGGACGAGGGCCACCACTGGGACGTGACGTACTACAACTGCGGCGGCTGCTGAGCCGTGCGCAGGGGTGGCCCCGTCCGGCGGGACGGGGCCACCGCCCTGAGCGGACCGGCGCCCCAAACCGGGGCGAGGCGGCTGCCGGACCGGTGAGTCGGTCCGGCCCGCACGCTCGTTGCAAGGCTCTCGGGCGGCGTGCTAGACCAACGGGCGACAGGGCTAAGCCACTTGCTCCGTGAGGACTCCCCGTGCCGCTCCTGCCCGCCGCCTGGTCCCGCCGCGCCTTCCTCGCCACCACCTCGGCCACCGCGCTCGGCGCCACCCGCGCCGGCCCCGCCCGCGCCGCGTCGGGCACCGACGCCTACGAGACGCTCAGGGCCCGCTGGGTCGGTCTCTCGCTCGGCACCGGCTTCGACCCGGCCGCCGAACCCTTCGCCTCCCGGCTCCAGGAGACCGGCCGGCTCGCCGCGGGCTTCCGGGCGACCATGGCGCCCACCGCCACCACCCTCTGGCCCGGCCACACCTTCGACCCGCCGTCCGGCATCACCCGGAGCTACAGCCGCCTGTGGACCATGACCCAGGCGTACCTCCAGCCGGGCACCGGTCTCACCGCCGACGACACCCTGCTCACCGACGTGGTGCGGGGGCTCGACCATCTCTCCACCACCGTCTACAACCCCTCGACGGCCCGCTACGGCAACTGGTGGGAGTGGCAGATCGGCAGCCCGCGCCTCCTCATGGACATCCACGCCGCCCTCCACGGTGAACTCACCGAGGACCGGCGCCAGGCCGCCTGCGCCGCCGTCGACCACTTCGTCCCCGACTCCCTGCTCACCAGCTACACCGGCACGAGCACCGGCGCCAACCGGGTCGACCTCTGCCGCTCCGTCGCCCTGCGCGGCGTCATCGGCCGCAGCCCGGCCAGGATCGCGCTGGCCAGGGACGCCCTCTCACCCGTCTTCCCGTACGTGACGAAGGGCGACGGCCTCTACGCGGACGGCTCGTTCGTCCAGCACACCTGGGTCGCCTACTCGGGTACGTACGGCCAGGTCATGCTCGACGGGCTGGGCCGCCTGTTCACCCTCCTCGCCGGATCGGACTGGGCCGTCACCGACCCGGGCCGGCAGATCATCCTGGACTCCGTGGAGAACGCCTACGTGCCGCTGATCTACAACGGCCTGATGATGGACAGCGTCAACGGACGCGCCATCAGCCGCGGTCACCTCAAAAGCGACGACCGCGGGGTCATGCGCAGCGACCACTTCCACGGCCAGGGCCTGATCGCGGCCATCCCCCTCCTCGCGGGCGGCGCCTCGGCGGCCGAGCGGCAGCGCTGGACCGCGACGGTCAAGGGCTGGATCGAGCGGGACCGTACGACTCCGCTGCTCACCGCGCCCCAGTTCGACGTCGCCGACCTGGCCCGGCTGCACACCTTCGCCGCGTCGGCCGTGCCCGCGGCCCCCGAACCCGTCGCCCACAAGCTGTTCGCCGCCATGGACCGCGCGGTGCACCGCAGACCCGGCTGGGCCGCCTGCCTCTCGATGGCGTCGGAGCGGATCGCGTACTACGAGTGCGGCAACGGCGAGAATCCGCGCGGCTGGCACACCGGGGCCGGAATGCTCTACTGGTGGCCGGGCGAGACCGGAGGCGACCAGTACACCGACTGGTTCTGGCCGACCGTCGACCTCTGCCGGCTGCCGGGAACGACCGTCTCCACCAGGCGGCTCGCCGACCGGGCGGGCGGCGAGTGGGGAGCGCCCAAACCCGCGGTGACGTGGGTCGGAGGCGCCACGGACGGCGAGTTCGCCGCGGTGGGGCAGCACCTCAGAGGGCTCGGCTCCACCATCGAAGCCCGTAAGTCGTGGTTCTGTGCGGCCGACGCCGTCGTGTGCCTCGGCGCCGGGATCACGAGCGGCGACGGAGTACCCGCGGAGACGGTCGTCGACAACCGCATGCTCGGCGAGGCGGGCACGAACGCGTTCACCGCCGAGGACCGTACCGCCCCGCGCTGGGCCCATCTGGAAGGGCACGGCGGCTGGGTCTTCCCCGGCGGGGCGGAGCTGCGCACCCTGCGCGAGGACCGCACGGGGTCCTGGAGCGACATCAACACCTCCAGCACCACCGAGCGCCGCACCCGCCGCTACCAGACCCTCTGGCTCGACCACGGCACCGATCCGGTGGACGCCCGGTACACCTACCTGCTCATGCCGGGCGCCTCCCGCCGCACGGTCGCGGCCCGCGCGGCGGACGGCGACTGGCTGGAAGTGCTCGCCAACACCGCCACCGTCCAGGCGGTGGCGATCGGTTCGCTGGGCGTGACGGCCGCCAACTTCTGGAAGGCGGGTACGGCGGGTCCGCTCACCGCCTCCGCCCCGGCGAGCGTGCTCGTCAGGAGGGGCCGGCGCTCCACCACGCTCTGCGTGAGCGGGCCCGACCGGACCGGCACCCCCGTGGACCTCGTGTGGAACCGGCCGGTACGGGAAGTGGTCACCTCCGCCCCCGGTATCGAGGTCCGGGCCACGGGCGGGAGACTGGTCCTGCGGGTCAGCCCCGGAGTCGCCGGCGCCACCCTCCGGTGCGAGGTCCGTTGACGGCTGTGCCGGGAGACACACCTGCCTCTTTGTCGGCCTCCGACAAAGAGGCAGGGCTGTGAGCTGGTGGATCGGCTGCTCCGCCGTGGGGTTCTGTCGGGGCCCACCAGGAAACCGGGCAGGAGACTGTACGGAGTCGACGGCACGATTTGTGCGGTCGGCTTCGTAGGGTCAGTACATGACCGTTGTGGACGAGACCCCGAGCGAGCCGAGCGATACGCGTGGCCGGGTGGCCGAACTGCTGGCCCTGCGTGAGCAGGCCATGCGGGGACCGAGTGACCGCGCGACCGAGGCCCAGCACGCCAAGGGCAAGCTGACCGCCCGCGAGCGCATCGCGCTGCTCCTCGACGAAGGCTCGTTCAAGGAGGTCGAGCAGCTGCGCAGGCACCGGGCGACCGGGTTCGGCCTGGAGGCGAAGAAGCCGTACACCGACGGCGTCATCACCGGCTGGGGCACCGTCGACGGCCGCACGGTCTTCGTCTACGCCCACGACTTCCGGATCTTCGGCGGAGCGCTGGGCGAGGCCCACGCCACCAAGATCCACAAGATCATGGACATGGCCATCTCGGCGGGCGCGCCGCTGGTGTCCCTGAACGACGGCGCGGGCGCCCGCATCCAGGAGGGCGTCTCCGCGCTCGCCGGATACGGCGGGATCTTCCAGCGCAACACCCGCGCCTCCGGTGTCATCCCGCAGATCAGCGTGATGCTCGGCCCGTGCGCGGGCGGCGCGGCCTACAGCCCCGCCCTCACCGACTTCGTCTTCATGGTCCGTGAGACCTCGCAGATGTTCATCACGGGCCCCGACGTCGTCAAGGCGGTCACCGGCGAGGAGATCACCCAGAACGGACTCGGCGGCGCGGACGTGCACGCCGGGACCTCGGGCGTCGCGCACTTCGCGTACGACGACGAGGAGACGTGCATCGCCGAGGTCCGCTACCTGATCGGCATGCTGCCCTCGAACAACCGCGAGAACCCGCCCACCGTGGCGAGCGACGACCCCGCCGACCGGCGCGGTGACACCCTGCTCGACCTGGTGCCGGCCGACGGCAACCGCCCCTACGACATGCACAAGGTGATCGAGGAGCTCGTCGACGACGGGGACTACCTGGAGATCCACGAGCGCTGGGCCCGCAACATCATCTGCGCGCTGGCCCGCCTGGACGGCCAGGTCGTCGGCATCGTCGCCAACCAGCCGCTGGCCATGGCGGGCGTCCTGGACATCGAGGCGTCCGAGAAGGCCGCTCGTTTCGTCCAGATGTGTGACGCGTTCAACATCCCGATCGTCACTCTGCTGGACGTACCCGGCTTCCTGCCGGGCGTCGATCAGGAGCACGGTGGGATCATCCGGCACGGCGCCAAGCTGCTCTACGCGTACTGCAACGCCACCGTGCCGAGGATCAGCCTGATCCTGCGCAAGGCTTACGGAGGCGCGTACATCGTCATGGACTCCCAGTCCATCGGAGCCGACCTCACCTACGCCTGGCCCACCAACGAGATCGCGGTGATGGGAGCCGAAGGCGCGGCCAACGTCATCTTCCGCCGCCAGATCGCGGAGGCCGAGGACTCCGAGGCCATGCGGGCCCGCATGGTCAAGGAGTACAAGGCCGAGCTCATGCACCCGTACTACGCCGCCGAGCGCGGCCTGGTCGACGACGTCATCGACCCCGCCGAGACCCGCGAGATCCTGATCGCCTCGCTCGCGATGCTCCGCAACAAGCACGCCGACCTGCCGTCCCGCAAGCACGGCAACCCGCCGCAGTAGCGCGGCCGACGCGGGTCACCCCGCGAAAGCCCGCGCCCAGCTGCCCAGAAGACGGAGACACCCATGAGCACCATGCCCGCCGAGTCCGTGCTGCGCGTCGAGAAGGGTCTCGCCGACCCCGAGGAGCTGGCGGCCATCACCGCCGTCCTGCTCGCCCGCGCGGCCTCCCGGCCCGCGGCACCCGCCCACAGGGGCCGTGAGACCGCCGGATGGCGCCGCCTGGAGCGCACCCCCGGCTTCCGTGCCCCGCACAGCTGGCAGGGCTGAGCACCGCCCCCGTCCCCACGGCGCGCGGAAGGCCCCGCACTCCGACAGGAGTGCGGGGCCTTCCGCCGTACCGGGACCGTCAGCGCAGGCGCGCCATGAGCGCGTGCTCGACCAGCGTGATGAGCGCGCTCTTGGCGTCCGCGCGGTGGCGGGCGTCCGTGGTCAGGATCGGGGTGTCGGGGCCGATCTGGAGTGCTTCGCGTACTTCGTCGGGGGTGTAGGGCTGGTGTCCGTCGAAGCCGTTGAGGGCGATGACGAAGGGGAGTCCGCTGTTCTCGAAGTAGTCGACGGCGGGGAAGCAGTCGGCGAGGCGGCGGGTGTCGACGAGGACGACGGCGCCGATGGCGCCGCGTACGAGGTCGTCCCACATGAACCAGAAGCGGTCCTGTCCGGGGGTGCCGAAGAGGTACAGGATCAGGTCCTGGTCGAGGGTGATGCGGCCGAAGTCCATGGCCACCGTGGTGGTGGTCTTGTCCCCGGTGTGGGTGAGGTCGTCGATGCCCGCGGACGCGGACGTCATCACGGCTTCGGTGCGCAGCGGATTGATCTCCGAGACAGCACCGACAAACGTGGTCTTACCCACGCCGAAGCCCCCTGCCACCACGATCTTCGCCGAGGTAGTGGAGCGGGCCGCTCCGCCGCTAGAGCTTGCGAAGTCCACTGAGCACCCTTTCGAGCAGTGTCACGTCTGGTTGGCCACCGGCGGCCTCGTCGCCGGCGGGCTGATGGATGGCGACGAGTCCGGCCTCGGCCAGGTCGGCCACGAGAATCCGGGCTACGCCGAGCGGGATCGAGAGGAGGGCCGAGATCTCGGCCACCGACTTGATCTCCACGCAGAGCCGGCAGATCCGCTGATGCTCGGGCAACTGCCCCTGCAGGCGCGACGGATCGGCCGTGGTGCTCACCAGTGCTTCGATGGCGAGCTGGTAACGCGGCCGGGTCCGGCCGCCTGTCATGGCGTACGGACGGACCAGCGGGTTGTGCGCCGGGGGAGCGGGCGCCGCGGCCCGCTGCGGCTGCGCGGGCTGGATACGGGGTGCGCGGGGCTGCTCGTACGGCTGCTGGGGCTGCTGCGGCCACGAGTCCTGCTGCGGCCGGTCCGAGCCCTGCCGACGCCAGTCCGAGTCCTGCTGCGGCCAGTCCGAGTCCTGCTGGGGCCAGGCGGACCCCTGCGCACTCTGCGGCTGCTGATAGTGCTGTTGTGGCTGATAGTGCTGTTGTGACTGGTACGGCTGCTGTGCGCCCTCTCTGCCGGGAGCGGAGGGGAAGTCGAAGCGGTTGCCGTCGTGCTCACCCGGAACCCGCTGGCCACCCTCATATGGGTGTCCGTCTGTGGGTGCTGCCACGTTTCCTCCTCCGAATGCCGGTCGCCGATCCCAGTGGGGCCGCGCCACCGCACCTTATGGCGCGGTGGCGAGAAACGCACTGTCTGTCTACTAGTTAAGAAGACTGCCCTGGAGCTCCGCACGGAGATCCGGGGTCAGAACACTGCCGGCGCGATCTACCAAAAGCGCCATTTCATACCCAACCAGACCGATATCGGCGTCCGGATGCGAAAGGACGGCAAGAGATGATCCGTCCGAGATGGACATGATGAAGAGGAATCCCCGCTCCATCTCCACAACGGTCTGATTCACGGCGCCGCCCTCGAAGATCCGGGAAGCACCCGCCGTGAGCGACGTCAGCCCGGAGGCGACGGCCGCCAGCTGGTCCCCGCGGTCGCGCGGGAAGCCTTCGGACATCGCCAGCAGCAGGCCGTCAGCGGAGACCACCACCGTGTGCGACACCCCGGGGGTGTTGTCCACGAAGTTGGTGATCAACCAGTTCAGATTCTGCGCCGCCTGGCTCATCGGGCTCACACTAACGCTCCTGGTTGTAGGTGTTACCTGCGTCCGACCCCGCATCACGGCCCCGCTGGACACCGCGCCGCAGGTTGCTCAGCCTGCCACGGACGTCCTCCGGTGCGCGGGAGACCTGGGGGCCGCCCTGCTGCGTCTGCTCCGCCGTGCCCTCCACCAGATTCGCCTTGGGCACGCGACGGGGGAGACCGGAGGGGGTGATCCCGCCGGCCTTCGGCTCACGGAGCTTCTCCGCCCGGCCCCAGCGCTCGTCGTTCGTGGAGCGCCAGTCGTCGGGACCTTCGCCGGTCACCGGGGCGGACGGCGGCTGCCGGGTGTCCTGCCGGGCCGGCGAATCGCTGCCGCGGCCGGCGGGCTGCCAGTGCTGTGCACCGCCCCGGCGCGGCAGACCGGCTTCGGTCATCTCCTGCGCGGCGTTGGGGACGGGGCCGGAACGGTCGAGGCCCCCGTGCTCCTGAGCCCCGGCAGGTGCACTCGGCGCAGATTCCGCTTCCGCCTGGGGGGCTTGTTCATAGGCGCCCTGGTAACCGCCCTGCACCGGCCAGTCGTCCTGGTGGGACGGGGTCATCGGGGTGCTGAACTGCTCACCGTACTGAGCCTGCTGGACTTCCGGAGCGCCGTACGCCGCTTCCGGATAGCCGCCCTGCTGAGGCTGCTGGGGGTAGCCGCCCTCAGTGGCGTACGGCTCGTAGGGTGCCTCGTAGGAGGACTGCTCGTACCCCTGCTGTACGGGCTGCGGCCCCTGGCCGAACTGCTCCTGGCCGTAACTGCCCAGGCCGCCGTGCTGCTCCTGGGCGTACTGCTCCTGGCCGTACTGCTGAGGGCTCTCGCCGTGGAGCGCCGGACGCTCGCCGCCGGCCTGGGCCTCCAGGGCGGCGCGGCGCTCCTCGCGCTGGAGCGAGCGGCCGACCGGGTCCAGCTGCGGTGCGTCGGGGTCCGGTATCTCGTAGCGCGTGTCGTCGAAGCCGAGCTCCGCCGCCGTACGCATCGTGCTCTGGTGCGGCATCGCGTCGAACGCCGGACGCTGCTGTTCCGGAATGATCGAGGAGACCGTGAAGTCGTCCTGCTGGGGGATCTCGCCGCCACCGCCGTGGGTGATCGCGTCCGGGAGCATGACCAGCGAGGTGGTACCGGCCTGCTCGCCCGAGGGGCGCAGCTGGACCCGGATGCCGTGCCGGTCCGCGAGCCGGCCGACCACGAACAGGCCCATGCGCTGGGACACCGCGGCGTCCACGGTCGGCGGGTTGGCCAGCTTGTGGTTGATGTCGGCGAAGTCCTCGGCGGTGAGGCCGATGCCCTTGTCGTGGATCTCGACCATCACGCGGCCGTCGGGCAGCCGGGTCGCGGTGACCCGGACCTTGGTCTGCGGGGAGGAGAACGTGGTGGCGTTCTCCAGCAGCTCGGCCAGCAGGTGGACGAGGTCGGTCACGGCCTGCCCGTGGATCTCGCTCTCGGGGACGCCGGTGAGCTCGATGCGCTCGTAGGACTCCACCTCGGAGGAGGCGGCCCGCAGGACGTCGACCAGCGGCACCGGCTGGTTCCAGCGGCGGCCGGGCTCCTCGCCCGCGAGGACGAGGAGGTTCTCGCCGTTGCGGCGCATACGGGTGGCCAGGTGGTCCAGGCGGAAGAGGTTCTCCAGCTGGTCGGGGTCGGCCTCGTTGTTCTCCAGGTCGGTGATGAGGGTGAGCTGGCCCTCGATGAGCGACTGGTTGCGGCGCGAGAGGTTGGTGAAGATCGCGTTGACGTTGCCCCGGAGCATGGCCTGCTCGGCGGCGAGCCGGACGGCCTCGCGGTGCACCTGGTCGAAGGCGCGGGCGACCTCGCCGATCTCGTCCCGGGTGTTGATCGGGATGGGCTGGACCCGGGTGTCGACCCGGCCCGGGTCGGTCCGCGACAGCTGGTCGACCAGCATCGGCAGCCGCTGCTCGGCGATGCCGAAGGCGGCGGTGCGCAGCTGGCGCATCGAGCGGCTCATCTGGCGGGCCATGAGCCCGGCGACGATGAAGGCCGCGAGCAGCGCGATGATCACGATCGCCGCGTTGACGATGGCGTCGGTCCTGGCGTCGGACGAGATCTCGGCGGCCTCGGTCACGGCCTTGTCGACGAGCTCGTCACCGACCGTGGAGTACCCGTCGAACTTGGCGGTCGAGGCGGCCATCCAGGTCTCGGGGGTGATCCCCTTCGCCTTCAGCTGGGCCGGTGACTGCCCCTGGCTCAGCTGCTGGACCATGCCGTCGAAGACCGAACCGTTGACGCTGGGCGGCGGCACGAACGGCTTGCCGGCGGCCTCGGCCTGCTCGGCGGCGGCCTTCAGCTGCTTGGCGCCCTCGGCCGCCTTGCCGGTCATCACGGTCCTGAGGCGGTTCGCGTCGGCCTCGGTGCCACCGGAGACGAACTCCGCGAGGGCGATCTGCTCCAGGTAGTTGTACGAGCTGAACGCCTTGACCTGAGCCTGGAACGTGACGCGCTTCTGGCTGGGACGGACCAGCAGGTGGGTGCCGATGGAGCGCTGAAGCGACAGCGCCGCCTTGGACAGCTCGATCGCGTAGACCGTACGGCCGTAACTGGTGATGTTGCCGGCGCCGAGGTGGAGCTCGTTGGAGAACTCCATCAGGGAGTGCTGGACCTTGGTGTAGCCCTCCTCGGTCTTCACCGGGTCCATGCCCTCGGCGTACGCGGCCTTGCGCAGCTCGGGAAGCTGGGGCTCCTCGACCTTGAACAGCTCAAGGCGGCGGTCCAGGCCCTGCTTCGACGGCCTGTCCTGAACGGCCTTGTCGAACTTCTTCCGGGCCTCGTCCGTGGTGGCCCGGGCCCCTCGACGACCTCGGCGGTGCGCTTGTTCGACAGGAGCGGCTGAGCGGTGAGGTCACGCTCGTTGAGCAGCGCCTGCCCGTACTCCGAGGCCGCGCGCACGATCAGCGCGGTCCTCTCGGCGTCCTGGGCCTCGTTCCAGGTGTCGACCGATCCCTTCACCTGGAAGCCGCCCATGATCAGGCCGACCAGTGCGGGAATCAGGAGGATCGCGTTCAGCCGCGTGGGCACTCGCCAGTTGCGCGGGGCCAGCCGGCTGGTGGAACCACCGGCCGGTTCGGGCGCGGACAGTTCCGCGGACGACGCCCCGGCGCGCTGCGGCGGGGTGAAGTTGCCCCGTTCCGGCTGCGCCGGGGAGCCCTCGTTGCTTCGCGTCACTCGACCAACAACCTCTCGGCGTCGGCACCAACGTTGTGCCGAAGTTTTCGTTCAGGGCCGTACCACTCGGTAGTTCATCGAATTCCAGCACGGGGACGGGTCGCGTTCCAAACAGTCGGAATGAGTGATTCCGAGTGGTCCACGCCGCAGATAAATCGGGCATAAAGAGCGAGCCCCGCTAAAAGACGGGGCTCGCATGAGCAGAGCGGTACCAGCCGAACGCGTCGGGTATCGGTCCGTCGGCAATTCTCTGTCGAAACGTTATGAACACGGGGGCGGATCGTGTCAAAGGACACAGTCCGCCCCCAAGTGACTACAACAACTTCCGTACGACAAAAACGACTTACGCCTACTTGAGACGCGCCATGAGCGCGTGCTCGACCAACGTGATCAAGCCGCTCTTGGCGTCCGCGCGGTGGCGGGCGTCCGTCGTGATGATCGGGGTGTCGGGGCCGATCTGGAGTGCTTCGCGTACTTCGTCGGGGGTGTAGGGCTGGTGTCCGTCGAAGCCGTTGAGGGCGATGACGAAGGGGAGTCCGCTGTTCTCGAAGTAGTCGACGGCGGGGAAGCAGTCGGCGAGGCGGCGGGTGTCGACGAGGACGACGGCGCCGATGGCGCCGCGTACGAGGTCGTCCCACATGAACCAGAAGCGGTCCTGTCCGGGGGTGCCGAAGAGGTACAGGATCAGGTCCTGGTCGAGGGTGATGCGGCCGAAGTCCATGGCCACCGTGGTGGTGGTCTTGTCCCCGGTGTGGGTGAGGTCGTCGATGCCCGCGGACGCGGACGTCATCACCGCTTCGGTACGCAGCGGATTGATCTCCGAGACAGCACCGACAAACGTGGTCTTACCCACGCCGAAACCGCCCGCCACCACGATCTTCGCCGAGGTGGTGGCACGGCCCGTCCCGCCGCTAGAGCTTGCGAAGTCCACTGAGCACCCTTTCGAGCAGTGTCACATCCGGCGCGCCGCCGGCCTCTCCGTTGCCCGGCTGGTGGATGGCCACCATGCCGGCTTCCGCCAGGTCCGCCACGAGGATGCGGGCCACGCCGAGCGGCATGGACAGCAGCGCCGAGACCTCTGCCACCGACTTGACCTCACGGCACAGGTGGCAGATCCGCTGGTGCTCGGGGAGCAGGGTCCCCAGGTGTGCCGGGTCGGCCGTGGTGCTGACCAGGGCCTCTATCGCGAGCTGGTAACGCGGCCGGGTCCGGCCGCCGGTCATGGCATAGGGACGGACCAGCGGCTGGTCGCCTTCACCGTCGTACGACGCGTGGTGCAGGGCGCCGTACGGATCAGATGAGGCGGGTGGCGGGGTCATGAATCCTCCGGGCGTGACAGCAGTGTGTCGGCTTGCCGTCTGAAGGGGCCGGTGGGGGGTCTGAAGCGGCCGGACGGGTGAGGGTTACGGGTGGTACCTGGGGGGATTGTGACGGGAATCCGCTGCATGGCCGCCTAGTGGAGCAGACTGCCCTGGAGCTCGGCGCGCAGGTCGGGCGTGAGGACGGTGCCCGCGCGGTCGACGAGGAGAGCCATCTCGTACCCGACCAGACCGATGTCGGCGTCCGGGTGGGCGAGGACGGCCAGCGAGGAGCCGTCCGAGACGGACATCAGGAAAAGGAAGCCTCGCTCCATCTCCACGACCGTCTGGCTCACGGCGCCGCCCTCGAAGATCCGGGAGGCGCCCGCCGTCAGCGACGTCAGCCCGGAGGCGACGGCCGCCAGCTGGTCGGCGCGGTCGCGCGGGAAGCCTTCGGACATCGCCAGCAGCAGGCCGTCCGCGGAGACCACGACGGTGTGGGAAACCCCTGGGGTGTTGTCCACGAAGTTGGTGATCAGCCAGTTCAGATTCTGTGCGGCCTGACTCATGGGGCTCAACTAACGCTCCTGCTGGTGAGTGGGGCCGAGATGGAAACCGCCGGTCGGCTGGCCGTTGTTGGCCTGCCGACCCTGCTGGATGCCCCGGCGGAGATTGGTCAGACGTCCGCGTACGTCATCGGGCGCACGCGAAACCTGGGGTCCGGACTGGTGATTCTGCTGCTGGGCGGTGCCCGGTACCAAATTGGCACGGGGAACCCGGCGGGGAAGTCCGGACGTGGTGATGCCGCCCGCGGCGGGCTTCTTGACCCGCTCGGCCTGTCGTACGAGCTCGTCGTTGGGCGAGGGACGCCAGGTGCTCATGGCGCCGGTGTCGGTGTCACCACGCCGGGGCATGGGCGGAACGGGCGTGGCGGAGTGAGCCGCCGGTACCTGGGCCTCGGGAGCGGACGGCTGCTGGCCGCCCTGCTGCGGGCCGTGGAACCAGTTGGTCTCCAGGGTGTCGTACAGCGGGGTACGGCCGTCCCCGGGACCGGCCGGCGGAAGCGACTCGGGCTGCGGCAGAGCCGGACGGCGCTGCAGCTCACCCGTGGGCGGGGCCGCCGGACGGGGAGCGCCGAAGCCGGCGTCCTCCCGGCCGCGCTGGCGCGGCGCCGGTGTGCCCTGGACCGGCGGCGGGGTGCCGAAGTCCGGTCGGGCGAACTGGGCGGTGCCCGCCGGGTCCTGGGGCGCCTGCGGCGCCGAGAAGTCCGGGCGGGCGAACTCCGCCGGGACACCGGGGCCCTGGTGCTGGTCCGACGCGCCGAACGGCTGGTTCGGCACGGCGGGCCTGGCGAACTGGCCGGTGCTGTCGGGCTCCTCGTGGCCGCGCGGGGTGTCCGGCGGGGACTGGCGCGGTACGCCCTGCTCCTCGACACCCCAGCTCGTGCTCTGCGGCCGCTGCGGCTGGGGGCACCACCGGGCAGCTCGGCGCGCGGCCCACCGGACGGCGGCAGCTGGCGGCCGGGGCCGCCGGGCTGCTGGAACCCGCTCCGGTCGTTCTGCGCGTGCCTGCCCTGCTGCCGGACCGGCGGGCCGCTCTGCTGGCCGAACGGGCCGCCCTGCTGCTGGCCCGGACGGCTCTGCCCCGAGTGACCGAACAGGTTGGGCTGACCCGGCTCCGTACGGCCGGGAGCGTCGCCCTGGCCCCCGCGGGCGCCCGTCCGGGCACCACCGCCGAAGGCGCCGGTGAGGCCGCCCGCGGGCGGAGCCTGCTGGGGGCGGCCCGCGCCCTGCATGCCGTTGTTCTGCGTGCCGTTGCCGGGGGAGCCGGCGGCGGGCTGCGGCTGGCGCGGTCCGCCGTCCTGCGAGGGACCGCCGTCGCGCGAGGGCAGCGCGGCACGCGGACCTGAGCCCGCGCCGACCTGTCCGCGCTGCGCACCGGCTCCGGCGACCGCCGAAGGCCCTGTCGGGGAGCCGCCGAGCCCGGGGCGCGGGGCGCTGCCCGGGGCACCACCGGAGAGAAGCCCGCCGGGAGCGCCCTGCTGACCGGGGCCCTGCTTGGAGGGGGCCTGCTTGCCTCCGTGGGCGACGTCGACGGGGAGCATGACCAGTGCGGTCGTGCCGCCGGAGTCCGAGGGGCGCAGCTGGATGCGGATGCCGTGCCGCAGGGACAGCCGGCCGACCACGAACAGACCCATGCGGCGGGAGACCGAGACGTCCACGGTGGGCGGGGAGGCGAGCCGCTCGTTGATCGCCGCGAGGTCCTCGGGGGAGAGGCCGATACCGGTGTCGTGGATCTCCACGAGCACGCGGCCGTCGGGCAGCGCGTGCCCGGTGACCTTGACCTTCGTCTGCGGCGACGAGAACGACGTGGCGTTCTCCAGCAGCTCCGCGAGCAGGTGCACGAGGTCGTTGACCACGCGGCCCGCGACCTCGGTGGCGGGCACGGCGGCCAGTTCGATGCGCTCGTACTGCTCCACCTCGGAGGCGGCGGCACGGAGCACGTCGACCAGCGGCACGGGGCGCGTCCACCGGCGGCCCGGCTCCTCGCCCGCGAGGACGAGGAGGTTCTCGCCGTTGCGGCGCATACGGGTCGCGAGGTGGTCGAGCTTGAAGAGGGAGGACAGCTGGTCCGGGTCGGCCTCGCGCGACTCCAGCTCGGAGATGAGCGAGAGCTGGCGCTGGATGAGGCCCTGCGAACGACGCGAGAGGTTGGTGAACATCGCGTTGACGTTGCCTCGCAGCAGCGCCTGTTCGGCGGCGAGCCGGACGGCCTCGCGGTGCACGTCGTCGAAGGCCGCGGCCACCTGGCCGATCTCGTCCCTGGAGTGCACACCGACGGACTCGACGGAGGTGTCGACGTCCTGCGGGTCCGTCTCGGAGAGCTGCTTGACGAGCTCGGGCAGCCGGTCCTGGGCGACCCGGGTCGCGGTGTCCTGGAGCCGCCGCAGCGAACGGATCATGGACCGCGCCACGACGAACGCGCCCACCAGCGAGACACCGAGGACGAGGAGGATGACCGCACCGTTGAGGATGGCCTCGCGCTGTGACTCCTCGCGGAGCTCGCGCGCCTTGCCCTCCATCTCGCTGAGGAGGGTCTCCTCGATGGTCTTCATGGCCGAGATCTTGGTGGAGCTCTGGTCGTACCAGTCCATGTACGAGCGGGCCTTCTTGCCCACCATGCCCGTCGGGCTCTCGAGCACCTGCTTGGCGTACATGTCGGCCGCGTTGATCTCGGGGTGGCCGCTGGTCAGCGAGGCCGTCAGCTCGTCGGCGCTGTTGCCGGTGTTCTCGTACGTCGACTTGAACGAGGCGAGGGTCTGCGCCTCCTTGCGGAGGGCGTTGCGGCCGAACTGCTGGTCGTTCTTGTCGAGGTTCGTCTTCTGGCTGTTCCCGCCGGGCAGCGCGGCCGCGATGACCGCCCGCTGGACCGAGGCGTACTCCTTGGAGGAGGAGAAGGCCGCCAGGGCCCGGGTCCGCTTGATCATCTCCGGGTTGTTGGTCGCCTGCGCCATGTCCTGCGAGAGGCTCAGCAGCGAGGTGATCAACTGGCTGTACCGGTCGATGGTGTTGAGACTCGGGGTGCCCTTGGCGTAGGCGTCCTCGCGGATGTCCCGGATCTGGCCGAGCTGCGTCGAGATCTGGGCGACGCTCGCGTGGATGCCCTCCAGGGCCTCGTCGTCGTCGGGGTTGCCGATCGCGTTGGTCGCGTCGAAGAAGGCGTCCTTGGAGCGGTCGGTCTTCTTGCGCGGTTCCGTGATCTTGAAGTCGGTGGGCTCGGTGCCGTTGGACAGGGGGCCCGCGGACTTGTCGCGCTCCTCCTGGAGCGCCTGGGCGAGCGCGGTCGCCTGCTTGGTCATCTGGGTCAGCAGCTGCATGTGCTCCAGCTGCTGCATGTCGTTCATGGACTCGTTGATACGGAGTCCGCCCAGCGTGGTCGCCGCCACCACGGGAAGTGCGAGGAGCGACACCAGACGCGTGCTGATGCGCCAGTTGCGGAGGGCTATTCGCGACCCCGTGTTGACCGGGCCGCGCGACTGGAACCCGCCGGCCGGCTCGGAGCCGCTGGCCGTGCCCGGGCGCTGTGCGCGGTCGGCGCTGTCACCGGCCGCGGACTGCCCGGGGCTCTGGGCGTGCTGGGGCGAGGAACCGCGGTCGTTCCCGCCGCGTTCCTGATCCGCCGGAGCTTTCCCTCGGCCCTGGCGGGCCTGGGGAGACCCCATGCCATCCCTCTTGAAACGTCCCTGCACTAGCGTCGCAACCTCTGGACCAGGCGTCCCTCTCCGCGTGCGCGGGTCGGGACGGTGTCGGCGTCGTGGGGCGCTGGACGCGCCCCATGGTGGTCGTGAGTGACCGGCGTTCTTCCCCCTCCCGCCGCCACTCGGCGCTGCGTCGCGCCCTGCGCGCCGGCCTGAAACCCGCGGCGGTGCGTGGAATTCCAGCACAGTGCAGGATCTCCAACAAGGCCCCTGTACCGGGCTGTGACCTGGGTGACACGTTGTGATGAACGAGTAACAAGATGTGGAGCGTGTTCGGGGTCAAAACGGGCGATCAGGGATGAGTCGCTTACAGGTAGGGGGTGCCCCAGTCGCGTTGATCAGGGGCGGAATGACTTGTTCAGCTATGCAATGTCCGTTTCATGACAGGCAATTCCCTGACCGTCATGCACCATTTGTCGGGTAGTTCGTGAGCAAACTCACATGATGATCGCCGACTTCCCGGGTCCTCGGCCGGGAATTGGATGTTTAGCCTGACCCTTTACAGGGATGGCGAATCCGACCAGTAGGCGCCCCTCAGGTGGCGCCCCGACCGACAGGGCCCAGACGGCAGATGAAGACCACGATGATGTTCCGCAACATTGCCAACCCCCGGCGCACCACGCTGGCGCACCTCGAGGACGCCGAAGCACTGCGGACACGGGAGCAGCCGGAGCACTCGGTCGACCTGCCCGCCCGGACGGCCAACCCCCGCCGCACCATCCTGATGGAGGCCCCGGTCACGACCGGCGCCTGAACCGGCGCTGCCGCCCCCTCACCGGGCGAGGCGATAGCCTGGAGCGTCAGTCTTCAGCCAGCCAGCAAGTGAGGGGCGACAGCTTCCCGTGCGCATCGCCAGGTTCTCCATCGACGGCAATGTCGCCTTCGGCGCCGTGGAGGGTGAGGGCACCGTCGAATCCGGCGACCTCGTCCTCGACATCATCAGGGGCATCCCGTACACCGACTTCGAGCTCTCCGGCACCAAGGTCCCGCTGAGCAAGGTCCGGCTGCTCCCGCCCGTGCTCCCCAACAAGGTCGTGGCCATCGGCCGCAACTACGCGGAGCACGCCGCCGAGCTGGGCAACGAGGTCCCGGAGGTCCCGGTCGCCTTCTTCAAGCCCACCACCTCGGTGATCGGCTCGGGAGACGCCATCGAGTACCCCTCCTTCTCGAACGAACTGCACCACGAGGCCGAACTGGCCGTGGTCATCGGCCGCATGTGCCGGGAAGTCCCGCCTGGGCGCGTCAAGGACGTCATCTTCGGCTACACCTGCGCCAACGACGTGACCGCCCGTGACGCCCAGCAGCGCGAGAAGCAGTGGGCGCGGGCCAAGGGCTTCGACACCTCCTGCCCGCTCGGCCCCTGGGTGGAGACCGAGCTCGACCCCGCCGACCTCACCATCCAGGCGACGGTCAACGGCGAGCAGCGCCAGCTCGGCCGTACGAGCGACATGGTCCGCTCGATCGAGGACCTGGTCGTCCACATCACGGAAGCCATGACGCTGCTCCCGGGCGACGTGATCCTCACCGGAACCCCCGCGGGGGTCGGCCCCCTCCACGTCGGCGACGAGGTCGCCGTCACCATCGAAGGCATCGGCACTCTCACCAACAAGGTGATCAAGCGTGGTTAACGCACCGTCCCCCGGCCCCCGGCACCGTCCGAGCAGGGGCCCCCTCGCGTACGTTTCTGTCCCTCCCCGACCGGCAACCCGCACGTGGGCCTGGTCCGTACCGCCCTGTTCAACTGGGCGTTCGCCCGGCACCACAAGGGCACCCTGGTCTTCCGCATCGAGGACACCGACGCGGCCCGTGACTCCGAGGAGTCCTACGGCCAGCTGCTGGAGTCGATGCGCTGGCTGGGCTTCGACTGGGACGAGGGCCCCGAGGTCGGCGGCCCCCACGCCCCGTACCGCCAGTCGCAGCGCATGGACATCTACCGGGACGTCGCCGGAAAGCTCCTCGCGGCCGGACACGCGTACCACTGCTACTGCACCACCGAGGAGCTCGACGCCCGCCGCGACGCCGCCCGCGCCGCCGGCAGGCCCTCCGGTTACGACGGTCACTGCCGCGATCTGAGCGCGGAGCAGACCGCCGCGTACGAGGGTGAGGGGCGTGCCTCGATCGTCCGCTTCCGGATGCCCGACGAGGCGATCACCTTCACCGACCTGGTCCGCGGCGACATCACCGTCCAGCCGGAGAACGTGCCGGACTACGGCATCGTCCGTGCCAACGGCGCCCCGCTCTACACACTGGTCAACCCGGTCGACGACGCCCTGATGGAGATCACCCACGTCCTGCGCGGCGAGGACCTGCTCTCCTCCACCCCCCGGCAGATCGCCCTGTACAGGGCGCTCATCGAGCTCGGGATCGCCAAGGAGATCCCCCTCTTCGGCCACCTCCCCTACGTCATGGGCGAGGGCAACAAGAAGCTCTCCAAGCGCGACCCGCAGGCATCGCTCAACCTCTACCGCGAGCGCGGGTTCCTCCCGAGGGCCTGCTCAACTACCTCTCGCTGCTCGGCTGGTCGATCGCCGAGGACCGCGACATCTTCGACATCGACGAGATGGTCGCCGCCTTCGACATCGCCGACGTCAACGCCAACCCGGCCCGCTTCGACCTGAAGAAGGCCGAGCACGTCAACGCCGAGCACGTGCGCAGGCTCGACGTCCGGGCGTTCACGGAGGCGTGCGGCCCCTGGCTGAAGGCCCCGTTCGCCCCCTGGGCCCCCGAGGCGTTCGACGCGGAGCAGTTCGCGACGATCGCGCCCTACGCCCAGACCCGTCTGACCGTCCTCTCCGAGATCACGGCCAACGTCGACTTCCTCTTCCTCGACGAGCCGGTCCACGACGAGGCGTCCTGGGCCAAGGCGATGAAGGAGGGTTCCCACGAGCTCCTCGTCACGGCCCGCGCCCGGCTGCTCGCCGCCGAGTGGAACGCGGAGGCGCTCAAGGCCGCCGTCCTCGCGGCTGGCGAGGAGCACGGCCTGAAGCTCGGCAAGGCCCAGGCCCCGGTCCGTGTCGCCGTCACCGGCCGCACGGTCGGCCTGCCGCTCTTCGAGTCCCTGGAGATCCTGGGCCGGGAGAAGACCATCGCCCGCGTGGACGCGGCACTGGCGAGACTCGCCGCGTAACGCTCCGGTACGGGAAGGGGGCGGCAGCCGCAGGGCTGCCGCCCCCTCCGTCCGTCCCGAGTGCCGGGTCCGCGCGCGTAACAGAGGCCCTACCCTGGTGCGCATGGCGATCAGAGCCGTCCTCTGGGACGTTGACGACACCCTCTTCGACTACGGAACGGCCGCTGCCACCGGCCTCAGCAGGCACCTGGAGGCCGAAGGGCTGCCCGATGGCTACGGCTGCGCGCAGGATGCCCTGGACGCCTGGGAAGGGCTCACGCGGCGGCACTGGGAGCGCTTCGCCGCGGGACTCACCGACTGGGAGGGGCAGCGCCGGGACCGGGCCAGGGACTTCCTGGGCCGTCCGCTCAGTGACGCCGAGGCCGACGAGTGGTTCGGCCGGCACGTCCGCCACTACGAGACCGCCTGGTCGCTCTTCGCGGACTCCGTGCCCGTGCTGGACGCGCTGACGGAGTACCGGCACGCCGTTCTGTCGAACTCCTCGCTGGTGCACCAGCACCGCAAGCTGACCGTCCTCGGGGTGCGGGACCGGTTCGAGTCCGTTCTCTGCGCCGCGGAGCTGGGCGTCTCCAAGCCCGAGGTCGCCGCCTTCCACGCCGCCTGCGATGCGCTCGCGCTGGCTCCGCACGAGGTGGCGTACGTGGGCAATGAGCCTGACATCGACGCGGGTGGAGCCATGGCCGCCGGTCTGACGGGAATCTGGCTGGACCGGCAGGACCGCGGCGGCAGACCCGATCTCACGCGGATCACCGGGCTCCATCAGCTGCCCGGGCTGCTGGCGGGCCATACCCGTTTTGGAGCGCCGGACACCTTCGGGTAGTGTTCTTCCTGCGCCGCCCGAGCGGGACGGAAGGTCCGGCAGGGAAGCGCAGACAGAAATGAAACCCCCAGGGGTTGCGTTTCAGTGGGCTATGGTGTAATTGGCAACACTACGGTTTCTGGTACCGTCATTCTAGGTTCGAGTCCTGGTAGCCCAGCGCAAAATCGCAGTACAAGCCCCCGTTGTGTAGCGGCCTAGCACGCTGCCCTCTCACGGCAGTAGCGCCGGTTCGAATCCGGTCGGGGGTACAGATCCTTCCCGCGGGAACATCTGGGTCGCACCCATGTTCCTGCGGTGACAATATCCGGCTGACGCCGGATGGAGGATCGCTAGGGCCCCCGTTGTGTAGCGGCCTAGCACGCTGCCCTCTCACGGCAGTAGCGCCGGTTCGAATCCGGTCGGGGGTACTTGCAACACCATGGGCTATGGTGTAATTGGCAACACTACGGTTTCTGGTACCGTCATTCTAGGTTCGAGTCCTGGTAGCCCAGCGCAAGACCGCAGTACAAGCCCCCGTTGTGTAGCGGCCTAGCACGCTGCCCTCTCACGGCAGTAGCGCCGGTTCGAATCCGGTCGGGGGTACAACAGCCCGAAAGGACAAGGCCCTTCACTTCGGTGGAGGGCTTTTTCCGTATGGCGCCCGGGGTGGTCGCGGAGGCGACCGGCGAGCGGGGCGAAAGGACCGGTCGGGCCGCCGCGGCGCTGGGGCGGCCTTCACGTGGGACGTGGGGGAGTGCTCCGCGTCAGCCCGTACGGCGCAGGGCCTCGCTCAGCCGGGCGGCCGAGTCGATGACGGCCTGGGCGTGCATCCGGCCGGGGTGGCGGGTCAGCCGCTCGATGGGACCGGAGACCGACACGGCGGCGACCACCCGGTTCGAGGGGCCCCGCACCGGCGCCGAGACCGAGGCGACGCCCGGTTCCCGCTCGCCGATCGACTGGGCCCAGCCCCGGCGGCGTACGCCGGAGAGTGCCGTCGCCGTGAACCGGGCGCCCTGGAGGCCGCGGTGCAGACGCTCCGGCTCCTCCCACGCCATCAGGATCTGGGCCGACGAACCGGCCTTCATGGTGAGCGTGGAGCCGACCGGCACGGTGTCCCGCAGTCCGGACAGCCGTTCCGCCGCTGCCACGCAGATCCGCATGTCGCCCTGCCTGCGGTAGAGCTGCGCGCTCTCTCCCGTGATGTCGCGCAGGTGCGTGAGCACCGGCCCGGCCGTCGCGAGCAGGCGGTCCTCGCCGGCCGCGGCCGAGAGTTCCGAGAGCCGGGGGCCGAGAATGAAGCGGCCCTGCATGTCCCTCGCCACCATGCGGTGGTGTTCCAGTGCCACGGCCAGCCGGTGAGCCGTGGGTCGTGCGAGCCCGGTCGCCGCGACCAGCCCGGCGAGGGTGGCCGGACCGGACTCCAGGGCGCTCAGTACCAGAGCCGCCTTGTCGAGAACGCCGACGCCGCTAGAGTTGTCCATACGACGATACTCGCGTCTCACTCTGTGAAACGCAAGTTCAATTTCCGGCGGAAGTTGCGAACCTGTACGGGCGGCCACACAACGGCCCGTAGCCACCGCCCCGCACGGGGGTCCGGACGGTGACGCACCGAATCTCTAGTTGGGCCGGCGAAGACGCCGGCCGGAGGGAAAGCGATGGGTAGGACACTCGCGGAGAAGGTCTGGGACGACCACGTCGTCCGGCGCGCGGAGGGCGAGCCCGACCTTCTCTTCATCGATCTGCACCTGCTGCACGAGGTGACCAGCCCGCAGGCGTTCGACGGCCTCCGGCAGGCCGGACGCCCGGTGCGGCGCCTCGACCTCACCATCGCCACCGAGGACCACAACACCCCGACCCTCGACATCGACAAGCCGATCGCCGACCCGGTCTCCCGCGTGCAGCTGGAGACCCTGCGCAAGAACTGCGCGGACTTCGGCGTCCGGCTGCACCCGCTGGGCGACGTGGAGCAGGGCGTCGTGCACGTGGTCGGCCCCCAGCTCGGTCTCACCCAGCCCGGCACCACCGTGGTCTGCGGCGACTCCCACACCTCCACGCACGGTGCGTTCGGCGCGCTGGCCTTCGGCATCGGCACCAGCCAGGTCGAACACGTGCTGGCCACCCAGACCCTCCCGCTGGCCCGCCCGAAGACCATGGCGATCACCGTCGAGGGCGAACTGCCCGCCACCGTCACGGCCAAGGACCTGATCCTGGCGATCATCGCCCGGATCGGCACCGGCGGCGGACAGGGTTACATCCTCGAATACCGCGGCCCGGCCATCGAGAAGCTCTCGATGGAGGCCCGGATGACCATCTGCAACATGTCGATCGAGGCCGGCGCCCGCGCCGGGATGATCGCGCCGGACCGAACGACGTTCGACTACCTCCAGGGCCGTGACCACGCGCCCGTGGGCGAGGAGTGGGACGCGGCCGTCGCGTACTGGAAGACCCTGCGCACCGACGACGACGCCGTCTTCGACGCGGAGGTCGTCATCGACGCCACCGAACTGGCGCCGTTCGTCACCTGGGGCACCAACCCCGGCCAGGGCGCGCCCCTGTCGGCCGACGTCCCCGACCCCGCCTCGTACGAGGACGCCTCGGAGCGGCACGCCGCCGAAAAGGCCCTGGAGTACATGGGGTTGACCGCCGGGCAGCGGCTGCGGGACATCAGGGTCGACACCGTCTTCGTCGGTTCGTGCACCAACGGCCGTATCGAGGACCTGCGCAACGCGGCCTCAATCCTGGACGGCCGCAAAGTCGCCGACGGCGTACGGATGCTGGTGGTCCCGGGCTCCGTGCGGGTCGCCCTCCAGGCCGTGGAGGAGGGCCTGGACAAGGTCTTCACCGCCGCCGGAGCCGAATGGCGGCACGCGGGCTGCTCGATGTGCCTCGGTATGAACCCCGACCAGCTGGCCCCCGGCGAGCGCTCGGCGTCGACCTCGAACCGCAACTTCGAGGGCCGGCAGGGCAAGGGCGGCCGTACGCACCTGGTCTCCCCGCAGGTCGCCGCGGCCACCGCGGTACTGGGCCATCTGGCCTCGCCCGCCGATCTGTCCGATGCCCTCACGTCCGCCGGAGTCCGATAGCCATGGAAGCATTCACCGCACACACCGGCCGGGCCGTCCCGCTGCGCCGCAGCAACGTCGACACCGACCAGATCATCCCCGCCCACTGGCTGAAGAAGGTCACCAGGGACGGCTTCGAGGACGGCCTCTTCGAGGCGTGGCGCAAGGACGCGGACTTCGTCCTCAACCGTCCCGAGCGGGCGGGCGCCTCGGTCCTGGTGGCGGGTCCGGACTTCGGTACCGGCTCCTCGCGCGAGCACGCCGTCTGGGCGCTGCAGAACTTCGGCTTCAAGACGGTCATCTCCTCCCGGTTCGCCGACATCTTCCGCGGCAACTCGCTGAAGAACGGCCTGCTGACCGTGGTGCTCGACCAGAGGGTCGTGGACACGCTGTGGGAGCTGACGGAGGCCGACCCGACCGCCGAGATCACCGTGGACCTGGCGAAGCGACAGGTTCTCGCCGAGGGCATCACGGCCGACTTCGAGCTCGACGAGAACGCCCGCTGGCGGCTCATGAACGGCCTCGACGACATCAGCCTCACCCTTCAGAACGAAGCGGACATCGCGACGTACGAAGCGGCGAGGCCGTCGCACAAGCCGCGTACGATTCAGGTCTGAGCAGCGCTTTTCCAGGACCGCGCCCCCTGCCTTCGGGCAGGGGGCGCAGTCGCTTGTTGAGACCCCGTCGGGCGACAACTCGCCCCAGATGGCACAATCGGTGCATGGAACGCGACAGCCAACTCAAGCTCTATGGCCAAGTCGCCGACCGATTGAAGGAAGCGCACTCAGTGGTGCGCGCACTGCAAGTCCCGGAGGGCGTACGGATGGCGCTCTCCCGGAAGCTGCTGGTCATCACGGCCGCGGCGAAACACGATCTCCCGGATGCGGCACGGCGTCTGGACCGGTTGATGAAGGACCTCGATGAGGGCCGATTCCCCGAAGGTGACTGACTCTGCGGAACTGCGCAGTGGTCGACTTCGTTGCGGCACTAGGGTGATTAGCCCGTTTCGTGTTTGATTTGCGGTATATATCTGCCTAACGTGCGAAAAAGCTTGAACACTTTCGTTCTGGCAATGTCTCCGAAGGGGAAGACGTGAACAAGGCGCAGCTCGTAGAAGCGATTGCCGACAAGGTCGGCGGCCGCCAGCAGGCCGCAGACGCCGTAGACGCGGTACTCGACGCGATCGTCCGTGCGGTCGTCGCCGGGGACCGTGTCTCGGTCACCGGCTTCGGCTCGTTCGAGAAGGTCGACCGCCCCGCCCGCTACGCCCGCAACCCGCAGACGGGTGAGCGCGTGCGGGTCAAGAAGACGTCCGTGCCCCGTTTCCGTGCGGGGCAGGGCTTCAAGGACCTGGTGAGCGGCTCGAAGAAGCTCCCCAAGAACGACGTGGCGGTGAAGAAGGCGCCCAAGGGCAGCCTCTCGGGCGGATCTTCCACCCGTACGACGGCGAAGGCCGCGGCCAAGAAGGCCACCGCCAAGAAGGCCGTGGCGACCAAGAAGGCCACGGCGAGCGCGAAGAAGGCCGTGCCGGCGGCGAAGAAGACCACGGCCACCGTCAAGAAGGCCACGTCGGCGGCGAAGAAGACCACCGCCACCGCGACCGCCAAGAAGGCCACGCCCGCCAAGCAGGCCGCCGCTCCGGCGAAGAAGGCGACTCCGGCGAAGAAGGCCGCCGTCGCCAGCAAGACCGCGCCCGCCAAGAAGACCACGGCGAAGAAGGCGCCCGCGAAGAAGACCACGGCGCGCACCACCACGGCCAAGAAGGCCACTGCACGCAAGAAGTGAGAACGGGCAGCACCCGTTCCTCCACACGCGCCGGGCCGGGCTCCCCCTGGGGAGCCCGGCCCGCGGGCTTCGCGTACGGATCAGAACGTCTGGAGCGTCACCAGGCTGATCCGCGGCGGGACTCCCTCACCGCTCACCTCGATCCGCACCCGCTGCCCCGGACGCAGCAGCCGCAGCCCGCCGGCGTCGAAGGCCGGGGCGTCGAACTCCATCGGGGTGCCGTCGTCGAGAAGCACACTGCCGGTGCGGGTCTCGGAGTCGTACGTGTACGCGGTCGCCTGCATGAGCGGCAGCCTATCGGTCTCCCACACGGCCGGCCGAAGCGCACAGCCCCGCGGTGTGCGGGCCGACGCCCAGGGCCAGCGCCACCCGCAGATCCTCACCGGTGTCCACGTCCCGGCGGACCGAGTCGAGCCCCGGCAGCGTTATCTCCGCGGCGCCCGAAGCCAGGTGCCGGGCCCGCGAAGGCCCGCCGAAAGCCGGGCGCAATTCCGCACCTGGCGAGGCCGACAGAAATGTCGTACCGATTCCCGCCGCATCCGTGACGAACGCACGGGGAAAAGCGCTGGAGAAATCGAGTACGCGAGCCAGTTCCTCGGGGCGGAGCGCGGGAAGATCCGCGTTGAGCGCGGCCACCGCCGCACCGGCCCGCCGCGCACGCACCGCACGCGCCCCGTGGACCAGCGCCGCGTTGAGTCCGGCCGCCGGCGAGTCCGGGACGATGTCCGCCCCCAGCGCCGAGAGCTCCTCCCCGGCCAGCGGATCGTCCGTGACGACCAACACATCCCGCACCGCCGGGCAGGCCAGCGCCGCGGCCACCGTGTCCTGGGCGAACGCCAGGGCGAGGCGAGGTCTGAGCGCCTCCCCGGCCGTCCGCCCCAGCCTGCTCTTGGCGCGCGCGAGCGGTTTCAGCGGGACGACCAGGGACCAGGGCCCTGTCAGGTCGGTGTTCGTGGCCATCTCCCCCTCCGTACACATCGCCGCTCATTCTCGCCTGCCGGTGTGACAACCCGGAGGTCCGGTCGGCAGGGCGGGGCGTACGGTGTTCCCGACAGAGCAGGGACCTGGGGCGCGACTTGGCCGTCAACAGCCAGGCAGCAGGTCAGGTCCTAGAGGAAGGTGTCCGAGTGTCCCGCCGCAGAATCGGCTTCTGGTACCGCCTGGCGGCGGTCATCGCAAAGCCGCCACTGGTGGTCCTGTTCAAGCGCGACTGGCGGGGAATGGAACACATTCCGGCCGAGGGCGGATTCATCACCGCGGTCAACCACAATTCCTACCTGGACCCGCTTTCGTACGGACATTTCCAGTACAACACCGGCCGGGTGCCGCGGCTGCTGGCGAAGGCGGGGCTGTTCAGCACTCCTTTCGTGGGCATGATGCTGCGCGGAACGGGACAGATTCCGGTCTACCGCGAGACGACCGACGCGCTGGACGCCTTCCGCGCCGCCGTCGACGCGATCGAGCGGGGCGAATGCGTCGCCTTCTACCCCGAGGGCACGCTCACCCGTGACCCCGGCATGTGGCCGATGGCGGGCAAGACCGGCGCCGCCAGGGTCGCCCTGCTGACCCGGGCGCCCGTCATCCCCGTGGCCCAGTGGGGCGCCAACCTCGCGATGCCGCCGTACGCCACGCGGCACAGGTTCAGCTTCTTCCCCCGCAAGACCCTCCAGGTGTACGCCGGTCCGCCGGTGGACCTCCACCGGTTCTACGGCCTGGAGCCCACCCCCGAGGTCCTGCGCGAGGCGACCGAGGCCATCATGGCCGCGATCACCGCCCAGCTGGAGACCGTGCGGGGCGAGAAGGCACCGGCCGAGCTCTACGATCACCGCAAGGCCCGCGCCGAGCAACGGCGCAGGGCAGAGGGAAAGGGAACCACGTGACGCACCCCGCCAGGGCAGCCGTCTTCGGAACCGGCTCATGGGGTACGGCCTTCGCCATGGTCCTCGCCGACGCGGGCTGCGACGTCACCCTCTGGGGCCGTCGCGCGGAGGTCACCGACGCCATCAACACGACCCGCAGCAACCCCGACTACCTGCCGGGAATCGAACTCCCCGCCTCGGTGCGGGCCACCACCGACCCCGCCGAAGCCCTGCGCGGCGCCGACTTCGCCGTCCTCGTCGTGCCCTCGCAGACCCTGCGCGCCAACCTCGCCGCCTGGGCCCCGCACATCGGACCCGGCACGGTGCTCGTCTCGCTGATGAAGGGCGTCGAACTCGGCACCGCCAAGCGGATGAGCGAGGTCATCGCCGACGTCACGGGGGTCACCGCGGACCGCATCGCCGTCGTCACCGGCCCCAACCTCGCCAAGGAGATCGCCGAGCGCCGCCCCGCCGCGGCCGTCGTCGCCTGCCAGGACGAGTCCGTGGCCCAGCGCCTCCAGGCCGCCTGCCACACCCCGTACTTCCGCCCGTACACCAACACCGACATGGTCGGCTGCGAGCTCGGCGGTGCCGTCAAGAACGTCATCGGCCTCGCCGTCGGCATCGCGGACGGCATGGGCCTCGGTGACAACGCCAAGGGCTCCCTCATCACACGCGGCCTCGCCGAGACCACCCGTCTGGGCCTGGCCATGGGAGCCGACCCGCTCACCTTCTCCGGCCTCGCCGGCCTCGGCGACCTGGTGGCGACCTGCTCCTCCCCGCTCTCGCGCAACCACACCTTCGGCACCAACCTCGGCCGCGGGATGACGCTCCAGGAGGCGATCGCCGCCACCAGGCAGACCGCCGAGGGCGTCAAGTCCTGCGAGTCGGTGCTCGATCTGGCACGCCGGCACGGGGTCGACATGCCCCTCACCGAAACGGTCGTCGGGATCGTCCACGAGGGCAAACCGCCGGTCGTCGCGCTCAAGGAGCTGATGGCGCGCAGCGCCAAGCCCGAGCGGCACTGACCCCCTCGCCACGTGCCCGGCACGCCCCGTGCCTGCACTCCTCGGTCCGCAGGCCGCAGGGTACGCTCGTCGCGATATGAGCAGCGAGAACCTCCCCCAGAGCCCTGAGAGCCCCGAGAGCCCTGTGCAGGGCCGTAAGCCGCGGGTGGCCGTCGTGTTCGGCGGCCGAAGCTCCGAACACGGCATCTCGGTCGTCACGGCCGGTGCCGTACTGAACGCCATCGACCGGACCGCGTACGACGTCCTGCCGATCGGCATCACCACGGACGGCCGCTGGGCGCTCACCGCCGACGACCCCGCCCGCATGGCCATCGCGGACCGCAAGGTCCCGAACGTCACCCAGCTCGCGGAGTCCGCCGAAGGCGGTGTCGTGCTCTCCGTCGACCCCGGCAGCCGCGAGGTCGTGTACACCGAACCGGGTGCGGTCCCCAAGGCGCTCGGTGAGGTCGACGTCGTCTTCCCGGTGCTGCACGGCCCCTACGGTGAGGACGGCACGCTCCAGGGGCTCCTGGAACTCTCCGGCGTGCCCTACGTGGGCGCCGGAGTCCTGGCCTCCGCGGTCGGTCAGGACAAGGAGTACATGAAGCGGGTGTTCACCTCCTTCGGGCTGCCCGTCGGCCCGTACGAGGTGGTGCGCCCCCGCGAGTGGGACAACGACCGTCCCACCGCACGCAAGCGCATCGTGGACTTCGCCGCCGAGCACGGCTTCCCGATCTTCGTCAAGCCCGCCCGCGGCGGCTCCTCGATGGGCATCACCAAGGTCGACGACGTCTCGGGCCTCGACGAGGCGATCGAGGAGGCCCGCCGCCACGACCCCAAGTTCCTCGTGGAGTCGCTGCTGCGGGGCCGCGAGATCGAGTGCGGTGTGCTGGAGTTCGAGGACGGCCCCCGCGCCAGCGTGCCCGCCGAGATCCCCCCGGTCACCGCGCACGACTTCTACGACTTCGAGGCCAAGTACATCGACTCGGCGGCCGGGCTCGTGCCCGCGCCCCTCACCGAGGAGCAGACCGCCGAGGTCCAGCGGCTCGCGGTCGCCGCCTTCGAGGCCACCTCCTGCGAGGGCCTCGTGCGCGCCGACTTCTTCCTCACCGACGAGGGCGGCTTCGTCATCAACGAGATCAACACCATGCCGGGCTTCACGCCGATCTCCATGTACCCGCGGATGTGGCAGGAGAGCGGTGTGGACTACCAGGAACTGGTGGGCCGGCTCATCCAGGCCGCGCTGGACAGGCCCACCGGTCTGCGCTGACGTTCCGCCGCGGCCGTCCGAAGACCCCCGTGGCCTACAGGCTCTCGGGGACCGTCTTGCGGACGGACGCGGCGAACTCGGCGAGCGGCGTGATGTCGTGGGCGAACTCCCCGGGGAGCGTCACCTCCACATACGCCTTGCGGTACACGGTCGTGAACCGCGGACCGGCGCCCTCCCGCTGCTCCAGCAGCCATCGGACGCCGTCCGCGTCGATCCCCTCAGACTGGGCGTCCTCCATCTTCGCCGGCCGGGGGACGCCGCAGCGCAGTACGATCGCCCCGTCCCCCCATCCGGCCGTGAGGCCGGACTCCGGCTCGGGATCGCTCCGGTCCATTCCGGCGACGCTCTTCGGCAGTTCCCCGTGCAGCGCCTCGCAGTACGCGGCGGCCTCCGAAGACGGTGTGGGAACGGTGACCGATGGCTGGGCGTCGCCGGAGGAGCAGCCCGCCGCGGCCATGACGAGCACGGCGGCGGAGGGGGCGAGGAACAGCGAGGGGAGCCTGCGGCCGGTGTACATCACCGGCCCAGCCTAGACGGGGGTCAGAGGTGGACGACCGGGCAGGTCAGGGTCCGCGTGATGCCGTCCACCTGCTGGACCCTGGCCACCACCATGCGGCCGAGTGCGTCGACGGTGTCGGCCTGTGCGCGCACGATCACGTCGTAGGGGCCTGTGACGTCCTCTGCCTGAATGACTCCCGGGATCTTCGCGATGGACTCGGCGACTGTCGACGCCTTGCCCACCTCTGTCTGGATGAGGATGTACGCCTGTACCACGGAACCTCCAGGGCCGCCACGAGGATCATGTGGGGGAAAGGGACGCCACGGTATCGCGTCGCCGCGGGCCGCGGGAGACCCGCGGGCCCGATGGCGCCCACAGCGTGGCGTGCGCACAGCAGAAGTTGACGTATTCCTTGACCGTACCGACAGCGGTGACCGCACGCGACCGCGAGCCCCGGTGCGGAAGGGGGACGGACATGCCAGTACGTTCCGGGGCGGAGGGCCCCCGGCGGCCGGTGGTCCACGGCCGGGACTCCGGTCCGCTGAAGCAGCCCGGACAGGTGTCCGGTGCGATGAATGAGAGGGGAGACTCGGTGAAGGGAACCGTGGGCGAGTTGGGGGAGTTCGGGCTCATCAGAGAGCTCACTTCCCGGCTCACCACCACTCCGGCGGTGCGGCTGGGACCCGGCGACGACGCCGCGGTCGTAGCCGCTCCCGACCGCAGGGTCGTGGCCAGTAGCGACATCATGTTGGAGGGCCGGCACTTCCGCCGCGACTGGTCGACCGCGTACGACGTCGGCCGCAAGGCCGCCGCGCAGAACCTCGCGGACATCGCGGCCATGGGCGCCGTGCCCACCGCGCTGCTGCTCGGCCTGGTGGTACCCGCCGAACTCCCGGTCACCTGGGCGGGCGAGCTGATGGACGGTATCCGGGACGAGTGCCAGGTGGCGGGCGCCGCCGTGGTCGGCGGGGACGTCGTACGCGGTGACACCATCACCATCGCGATCACCGCCCTCGGTGACCTGCGCAACCACGAGCCGGTCACCCGGTCCGGGGCCAGGCCCGGGGACGTCGTCGCCGTGACCGGCTGGCTCGGCTGGTCCGCCGCCGGATTCGCCGTGCTCTCCCGCGGCTTCCGCTCACCGCGCGCCTTCGTCGAGGCGCACCGGCGCCCCGAACCGCCGTACCACGCGGGGCCCGCGGCCGCCGGTCTCGGCGCCACCGCCATGACGGACGTCAGCGACGGACTCGTGGCGGACCTCGGGCACATCGCGGAGTCCAGCAAGGTCCGCATCGACCTGCGCTCCGGCCTCATCGACATCCCCTCGCAGATGTACGACATCGGCCAGGCAGTCGGCGTCGACCCGTTGCAGTGGGTGCTGACCGGGGGAGAGGACCACGCGATCGTGGCGACCTTCCCGCCGGACGTGAAGCTCCCCGCACGCTGGAAGGTGATCGGCGAGGTCCTCAACCCCTCGGCGCTGCCCCAGGTCACGGTCGACGGCGCGCCCTGGACCAGCAAGGGCGGCTGGGACCACTTCGGTGACATCGAGGACGCCCAGTAGATTGCCGCGTATGCCCATACGCACCGCTGTACCGCCCCGTGTCCTCACCGTCGCCGGCTCCGACTCCGGCGGCGGTGCGGGCATCCAGGCCGACCTCAAGACGATGCTGGCACTCGGCGTGCACGGCATGAGCGTGCTGACAGCCGTGACCGCGCAGAACTCCCTCGGGGTCCAGGGCGTCTGGGAGCTTCCGGTGGAAGCCGTACGCGCCCAGTACCGCAGCGTCGTCGACGACATCGGGGTGCACGCGGTCAAGACGGGGATGCTCTCATCGGCCGTACTCGTCGAGACGGTCGCCGCGCTCCTCGCGGAGACGGACGCGCCCGTCGTCGTCGACCCGGTCGGCGTCTCCAAGCACGGCGATTCCCTGCTGGCCGCCGAGGCGCTGGACCGCGTACGCGTGAAGCTGCTGCCCGTCGCCACCGTGGCCACCCCCAACCTGGACGAAGTGGCGCAGCTCACCGGCGTCACCGTCACCGACGAGGCCGGGATGTGCCGGGCCGCCGCCGCCGTGCTGGCCTTCGGGCCGCGCTGGGTGGTGATCAAGGGCGGTCATCTGCCGGGTGAGGCCGTGGACCTGCTGACGGACGGCGCCGAGGAGCACTGGCTGCGCGCCCCCCGGCACGACAACCGGCACACGCACGGCACGGGCTGCACCCTCGCCTCCGCCATCGCGGCCGGTCTGGCGCGCGGGCAGGACGTGCCGGCGGCCGTCCGGGCCGCGAAGGAGTACGTCACCGGGGCGATCGCGGCGGGCTTCCCGCTCGGCGGCGGCATCGGCCCCGTCGACCACGGCTGGCTGACGCGGACGCGCGCCCCGCACTGACACGGCACAGCAAAAGGCCGGTCCACCGAGGTGGACCGGCCTTTTGGGCAACCGGTAAGGCTGCGCTACGACGAGACGTCAGCGCGCGACCTTGCCGGCCTTGATGCACGAGGTGCAGACGTTGAGCCGCTTCGGCGTCCGCCCGACCACGGCACGCACGCGCTGGATGTTGGGATTCCAGCGACGGGACGTACGGCGGTGCGAGTGCGAAATGCTGTTGCCGAAGCTCGGCCCCTTGCCGCAAACGTCGCAGTTGGCAGCCACGGGTCACTCCAAAGACTTCAGATGCACTTACAGTGAATTCCGGCGCGCCGGATTCATTTGACTGAAGTGGCGGTACCGGAGGGAATGGCCCGGCTCTCACCGGGCAACCGGAGCAGCATACAACGGCTGCGTCGGAGATACGAAACTACCATGTCCGACCCGGCCGCCCGCCCCGCCCCTGTCCCCGCAGGCGCGGGGACCCGGGGCTACTCTGCGGTGCAACCCGCCGCCTACGGCCGCTTCAAGGAGGACCACCAGGTGCCGCAGCCCCCGACGATCTGGACGCCGTCGCGGTGCGCACCTGGTGCTCACTGGCGCTGGAGGCCCTGGGCCGGGAGCGCGAGGAGATCGACGCGATCAACGTCTATCCCGTCGCGGACGGGGACACCGGCACCAACCTCTACCTGACCGTGGAGTCCGCGGCGGCGGCTGTGGAAGCGGTGTTCGCCGCCCACGAGACGGGCTCCCTCGTGGCCGGCCGCGCCGATGCCGTACGGGCCATGGCGCACGGCGCCCTGATCGGCGCCCGCGGCAATTCCGGCACCATCCTGGCGCAGTTGCTGCGGGGCATGGCGGGAGTGCTGGCCCACGGCGGCGACGCCGACCACCTGCGAGCCGCTCTGACCAGGGCCGCGGCGGCGGCGCGGCAGGCCGTCGCCCACCCCGTCGAGGGCACGGTGCTGACCGTGGCCACCGCGGCGGCCGAGGCCGCGGAACGCGCGGCCGGCGGTCTCACGGCCGTGGTGGCAGCGGCGTACGAGAGCGCGCGCACCGCGCTGGCCGCCACCCCCGGCCAGCTCGCGGTCCTCGGACGGGCGGGCGTCGTGGACGCGGGCGGGCGTGGCCTGGTGGCCGTACTCGGAGCACTGCTGGAAGCCGTGTCGGGGCAGGCTCCGGCGCGCACCTCGTGGGCCGTACCCGAAGGGCTGCCCGCTCCGGCCGAGGACTGCGCCCCGGCCGGAGCGGAGGGGCCGGCCTTCGAGGTGATCTACCTGCTGGAGGCCGGTGACGAGGCCGTCGGCCGGCTGCGGGCCCGGCTGGACGGACTCGGGGACTCACTCGTGGTGGTGGGCGGTGACGGGCTGTGGAACGTCCACGTCCACGTCGACGACGCGGGCGCCGCGGTCGAGGCCGGTGTCGAGGCCGGCCGGCCCTACCGCATCCGCATCACCCACTTCGGTGCCGACCGGGTCCCCGCCCAGGCCGAGCCCGCCCAGCGCGGGGTCGTCGTCGTCGTCCCGGGCGACGGGCTCGCGGAGCTGTGTACGGAGGCGGGCGCGACCACCGTGCTCGCGCGCCCCGGGGAGCCGCCCGCCAGCGGCGAACTGGTCGACGCGATCCGCCGCGCCCACGCCCGCGAAGTGGTCCTCCTCCCCAGTGACGCGACGCTGCGGCACACCGCCGGAGCCGCCGCCGAGCAGGCCCGCACCGAGGGCGTGCGGGTCGCCGTGATCCCCACCCGCGCCGCGGTCCAGGGCCTCGCCGCCCTCGCCGTGCACGAACCGGACCGGGGCTTCGACGAGGACGTGGTGGCCATGACCGCCGCCGCCGGGGCCACCCGGTACGCCGAACTCGCCGTGGCCGAGCGGCAGTCGTGGACCATGGCGGGCATCTGCCAGGCCGGCGACATCCTCGGCCTGATCGACGGGGACGTCGCCGTCATCGGAGCCGACGTGCCGTCCACGGCCCGCACGGTCCTGGACCGGATGCTGTCGGCGGGCGGCGAACTCGTCACACTCGTCCTCGGCCAGGACGTACCGGACGCGCTGGCCGACGCGCTGGCGGAGCACGTACGCGAGGGATATCCCGCCGTGGACACGGTCGTCTACCGGGGCGGCCGCCAGGTGGCGCCCCTGCTCCTCGGCGTCGAATAGGCGCGCGCGGCCCCGCGGCAGGGCGCCCTGCGGGGATGTGTCAGTGGCGTGGTGTGCAATGGATCGCGTGTCCTCGTTCGATGAACCCCTGAAGAAGCTGCTCGGCGGAGCCACCGCGAAGGTGATGGCCGAACACCTCGACCTGCACACGGTCGGTGATCTGCTGCACCACTACCCGCGGCGGTACGAGGAGCGCGGTCAGCTCACGGCGCTGTCCGACCTCCCGCTGGAGGAACACGTGACCGTCGTCGCGCAGGTGGCCGACGCGCGGATCATGGTGTTCAACAACGGCCGGGGCAAGCGCCTCGAAGTGACCCTCACCGACGGCAGCGGCCGGCTCCAGCTGGTCTTCTTCGGCCACGGTGTCCACAAGCCGCACAAGGAACTGCTGCCCGGCCGGCGGGCGATGTTCGCGGGCAAGGTCTCCGTGTTCAACCGCAGAACGCAGCTGGCGCACCCCACGTACCAACTGCTCGACGCCGCGGACACCGACGAGGCCACCGAGGCGGTCGACGCGTTCGCCGGCCGGCTGCTGCCGATCTACCCGGCCTGCAAGCAGCTCGACTCCTGGCGGATCGCCAAGGCCGTCGACGCGGTGCTGCCCAGTGCCCAGGACGCCGTCGACCCGCTGCCGCCCGCCCTGCGCGAGGGGCGCGGCTTCGCGAAGCTGCCCGAGGCGCTGCTCAAGATCCACCGGCCGCAGACCAGGGCCGACATCGAGGATGCCAGGGCCCGGCTCAAGTGGGACGAGGCGTTCGTCCTCCAGGTCGCCCTGGCCCGGCGGCGCTACGCGGACACCCAGTCCCCGGCGGTCGCCCGCAGGCCCGTACCGGACGGCCTGCTCGACGCCTTCGACGCGAAGCTGCCCTTCACCCTCACCGAGGGCCAGGAGAAGGTGTCAGGCGAGATCTTCGCCGACCTGGCCACGGACCACCCGATGCACCGCCTCCTCCAGGGCGAGGTCGGTTCAGGCAAGACGCTGGTCGCCCTGCGCGCCATGCTCGGTGTCGTCGACGCGGGCGGGCAGGCCGCCATGCTCGCGCCCACCGAGGTGCTCGCCCAGCAGCACCACCGCTCCGTCACCGAGATGATGGGCGAGCTCGCCGAGGGCGGCCTGCTCGGCGGCTCGGAGCTGGGCACCAAGGTCGTGCTGCTCACCGGGTCCATGGGCGTCCCGGCCCGCCGGCAGGCGCTGCTCGACCTGGTCACGGGCGAGGCCGGGATCGTGATCGGCACCCATGCGCTGATCGAGGACAAGGTGCGCTTCCACGACCTGGGTCTCGTCGTCGTGGACGAGCAGCACCGCTTCGGGGTGGAGCAGCGCGACGCCCTGCGCTCGAAGGGCAGGCAACCGCCCCACCTGCTGGTCATGACCGCCACCCCCATTCCCCGCACGGTCGCCATGACGGTCTTCGGCGATCTGGAGACCTCCGTACTGGACCAGCTGCCTGCGGGCCGTTCGCCGATCGCCAGCCATGTCGTCCCCGCCAAGGACAAGCCGCACTTCCTCAGCCGCGCCTGGGAGCGGGTCCGCGAGGAGGTGGAGAACGGCCACCAGGCGTACGTCGTCTGCCCCCGCATCGGTGACGACGCCGACGAGGCCCCGGGGAAGAACGCGAAGAACGCGAAGGACGGTAAGGGCACCAAGGACCCGGCCCCCGAGGACGACGGCGGGAAGCGGCCCCCGCTGGCCGTCCTGGAGATCGCGGACGAGCTGCGCAAGGGCGCGCTCTCGGGACTGCGGACCGAGGTGCTGCACGGCCGGATGCCCCCCGACGACAAGGACGACGTGATGCGCCGCTTCTCCGCGGGCCAGGCCGACGTGCTGGTCGCCACGACCGTCATCGAGGTCGGCGTCAACGTCCCCAACGCCACCGCGATGGTGATCATGGACGCCGACCGCTTCGGGGTGTCGCAGCTGCACCAGTTGCGCGGCCGGGTCGGGCGGGGCTCCGCGCCCGGCCTCTGCCTGCTGGTCAGCGAGGCCCACGAGGCGAGCCCCGCCCGGGCCAGGCTCGCCGCGGTCGCCGCCACCCTCGACGGCTTCGAGCTCTCCCGGATCGACCTGGAACAGCGCCGCGAGGGCGATGTCCTCGGCCAGGCCCAGTCCGGCGTCCGCTCGTCCCTGCGGGTGCTCAGCGTCATCGACGACGAGGAGGTCATCGCCGCCGCCCGCGAGGAGGCCGTCCGGATCGTCGCGGCCGACCCCGGCCTCGAACACCTGCCGGAGCTGCGTACGGCCCTGGACGCCCTGCTCGACAAGGAGCGTGAGGAGTACCTCGACAAGGGGTGAGCGGGGCCCGGCCGGCCCGGACGCCATATCGTGGGTGGCACGGCACGCGTAAGGACCGTGTGCCACCCGCGACCCTAGGACCTGACACCCATGACCCGCGTGATCGCCGGCTCGGCCGGCGGACGCCGCCTGGCCGTCCCGCCCGGTACCGGCACCCGCCCCACGTCCGACCGGGCGCGCGAGGGCCTCTTCTCCACCTGGGAAGCGCTCCTGGGCACCCTGGAGGGCGTCCGCGTCGCGGACCTGTACGCCGGTTCCGGTGCCGTGGGCCTCGAAGCGCTCTCCCGGGGCGGTGTCCACGCCCTGCTCGTCGAGGCCGACGCCCGCGCCGTACGCGTCGTGCGCGACAACGTCCGTACGCTCGGACTGCCGGGCGCCGAGGTCCGCGCGGGCAAGGCGGAACAGGTCGTGTCGGGACCGGCGCCCGCCGACCCCTACGACGTGGTGTTCCTGGACCCGCCGTACGCCGTCACGGACCGCGCTCTCGGCGAGATGCTGGTCACACTCCGAACCCAGGGGTGGCTCACCGACGATGCGCTCGTCACCGTGGAGCGGAGCACCAGAGGCGGAGAGTTCGGCTGGCCCGAGGGATTCGAGCCGCTGCGGGCCCGTCGCTACGGCGAGGGAACGCTTTGGTACGGTCGCGCCGCCTCTCGTTGCGAAGACGCACGATGACCGGACCGGAGAGCGAGGGAATCACGTTGCGCCGCGCCGTCTGTCCGGGGTCATTCGACCCCATCACCAATGGACACCTCGACATCATTGGCCGAGCCTCGAAGCTGTACGACGTCGTACACGTCGCGGTGATGATCAACCAGTCCAAGAAGGGGCTGTTCACGGTGGAGGAGCGGATCGACCTGATCCGCGAGGTCACCGCCGACTTCGGCAACGTCGAGGTCGAGTCCTTCCACGGCCTCCTGGTCGACTTCTGCAAGCAGCGCGACATCCCGGCGATCGTGAAGGGCCTGCGGGCCGTGAGCGACTTCGACTACGAGCTCCAGATGGCCCAGATGAACAACGGCCTCTCCGGCGTCGAGACCCTCTTCGTGCCGACCAATCCCACGTACAGCTTCCTGTCGTCCTCCCTGGTCAAGGAAGTGGCGACCTGGGGCGGCGACGTCTCCCACCTGCTGCCGCCCAGGGTCCACGAAGCCCTCACGGAGCGGCTGGGCCGCAAGTGAAGCGCTGACGGCCCGTCACCAGCTGTCGGGCGGGAGCCGACTGGCCTTACAGTCGTCCCGTCCGGCACCAACAGCAGCAGAGAGTGGCGAGCACACGGTGGACGTGCAGAAGAAGCTCGACGAGATCGTCGCGGCGGTAGGGAACGCCCGGTCCATGCCCATGTCGGCGTCGTGCGTGGTCAACCGCGCCGAGCTGCTCGCCATGCTCGAAGAGGTACGGGAGGCCCTCCCCGGCTCCCTCGCCCACGCCCAGGAGCTCATCGGCGGACGCGAGCAGCTGGTCGAGCAGGCCCGCCAGGAGGCGGAGCGGATCATCGAGTCCGCCCACGCCCAGCGCGGCTCGCTGATCTCCGACACCGAGATCGCCCGCCGGTCCCAGGCCGAGGCCGACCGCATCCTCTCGGAGGCCCGCAAGGACGCCGACGAGGTCAGGGCCGAGGCGGACGAGTACGTCGACAGCAAGCTCGCCAACTTCGAGGTCGTCCTCACCAAGACCATCGGCTCCGTCGACCGGGGCCGCGAGAAGCTGCTGGGCCGCGGCCAGGGCTACGAGGGCCAGGGCTACGACGACCCGGACTTCGCCGAGGCGCCCGAACGCAGCGCCGACCCGGAGACGCTCCGGCGCCGGGCCGACGAGTACGTCGACACCAAGCTCGGCGCCTTCGAGGCCGTACTCGCCAAGACCCTGGAAGCGGTCGGCCGCGGACGTCAGAAGCTGCTCGGCCGGGTCTCCACCGACGACCTCGGAGCCCACATGGCCGCCCAGGACGCGGCGGGCAGCCAGGGGCACATCAGCGACGAGGACCACTGGGCCGGTCTGGTCGCGCTCTCCACCGCGGACCCGGTGTCCGGCCGGCCCTCCTTCCCCGCCCCGGCGCAGCAGGACTTCCCGGTCCAGCCGCCTGTGGACTTCCCGGTCCAGGCGGAGCCCGGGCCGCAGTACACACAGAGTCCCGAGCCGCAGTACGCGCAGGGTTACGCGTACCAGGACCAGCCTCCTCAGCAGGACTCCTACGGGTACCCCCAGCAGCCCGACCCGTACGCCGGCTACCCGCAGCAGGGCTACGACCCCAGCCAGGGGCAGCCCCAGCAGCAGGAGTACGGCTGGCCGCAGCAGCCCGCCCAGCCGCCCGCGCCGCAGGGCGAGGGCGCGCTCGACGAGACCAGTCTCTTCGACACCGGCATGATCGACCTGGAGCAGCTGCGCCGCTACGAACAAGGGCGCTGACCGGGTCCCGTCCGCAGCGCTCAGGGCCCGATTGGGTGCTGGGAGGCGCGTCCAGTATCCTGGCTGTTCGGTCGCGCCTATGTCCGCGATCCCGGCTGCCCGCTTCTCATCCGAAGCCGGGACAGCCTCCCCGGAACAGCGCGACGCACATGACTCGAAAGCAGGAAAAGCCCTGAACGGCCATCTCGACCACCGCAACCCTCTCGTGTTCGATACGCGTGAGCTGGGTCGGCGTCCTGGTGCCCTCAAGCGGCTGACCCGTTCGGTCGAGGCACCCAAGGACCTGGGTATCGACGGAGTCATCGGAGTGCCGGAAGGCGCGCCGCTGGCGCTGAAGCTCCGCCTCGAGTCGGTCATGGAAGGGGTGCTCGTCACAGGCACCGCCCGTGCGACGGCCGAGGCGGAGTGCGTAAGGTGTCTGGAGCCGGTGAGCCGAGAGGTTTCGGCGGACTTCCAGGAGATGTTCTCGTACCCTGACGCCGATGACCGGAGCCGCAGCAGGACTGCGGAGCCGGTCGACGACGCCGAGGACGACGAGGACAGGTTCTTCCTCGAGGACGGCTTGTTCGACCTCGAGTCGGTGCTGCGTGACGCGGTGGTGCTCGCACTGCCGCTGCAGCCGGTGTGCAAGGAGACCTGTTCCGGTCTGTGTTCCGAATGCGGAATCAGGCTGGACGAGAATCCCGGCCACCACCACGATGCCGTCGACATTCGTTGGGCGGCATTGCAAGGACTCGCCGAGACCGATCAGGACGGCGAGAAGGACAACATGGGCGGCGCCGAAGCAGGCGTCGACGAGAAGCAGGAGAAGTAGCCGTGGCTGTTCCGAAGCGGAAGATGTCGCGCAGCAACACGCGCCACCGCCGGTCGCAGTGGAAGGCTGCGGTCCCCACCCTGGTTTCGTGCGAGCGTTGCCAGGAGCCGAAGCTCCAGCACATTGCGTGCCCGAGCTGCGGCACCTACAACAAGCGCCAGGTCCTCGAGGTCTGAGCGGCTGGTGAGAGGCCCGATGTCTGAGTTGTCCAGCGCCAAGAAGCAGGCAGACAACGTCAACACAGCCTCGTCCCCCACGCTTCTGGAAGGGCGGCTCGGGTATCACCTCGAGTCCGCCCTTCTGGTGCGTGCGCTGACCCACCGCTCGTTCGCATACGAGAACGGCGGTCTGCCCACCAACGAGCGTCTCGAATTCCTCGGGGATTCGGTGCTCGGCCTGGTGGTCACGGACACGCTGTACCGCACCCACCCCGACCTGCCCGAAGGCCAGCTGGCCAAGTTGCGGGCCGCGGTGGTCAACTCACGTGCACTCGCGGAAGTGGGTCGCGGCCTCGAACTCGGCTCCTTCATCAGGCTCGGCCGCGGTGAAGAGGGTACGGGTGGCCGGGACAAGGCTTCCATCCTCGCCGACACACTGGAAGCAGTGATCGGCGCCGTCTATCTCGACCAGGGCCTCGGCGCGGCCTCGGAGCTGGTCCACCGGCTCTTCGACCCGCTGATCGACAGGTCCTCCAACCTGGGCGCCGGCCTGGACTGGAAAACCAGCCTCCAGGAGCTCACCGCCAGCGAGAGCCTCGGGGTTCCCGAGTACCTCGTGACGGAGACCGGCCCCGACCACGAGAAGACCTTCACTGCTGCTGCTCGCGTCGGTGGTGTCTCGTACGGCACCGGCACCGGCCGTAGCAAGAAGGAAGCGGAGCAACAGGCGGCGGAGTCCGCCTGGCGCGAGATCAGCGCCGACGCGGAAGCGCGACAGGCGGCGGCCAAGGCCGCCGCCGACGCAGGGGTCGCCGTCCTCCCTGCGGAACCGTCGCCCGACACGGACGTCGCTCCGGCCTGACCCCTGAGGAAACCCCTCGGTGCCTGGTGCACCGGGGGGTTTTCCCTGTCCCGCACCGCCCAGTTCTCCCAGGAGCGTCACCGTGCCCGAGCTGCCCGAGGTCGAAGTCGTACGGCGGGGTCTGGAGCGCTGGGTCACCGGGCGCAGGGTCGGCGCGGTGGAGGTCCTGCATCCGCGTGCGGTCCGCCGGCACCTCGCGGGGGGACCCGACTTCGCGGCGCGGCTGCACGGCATCCGCCTCGGCACGGCCATGCGCCGCGGCAAGTACCTCTGGGTGCCGCTCGACGACATGACGTTCTCGCTCCTCGGCCACCTGGGGATGAGCGGCCAACTGCTCGTACAGCCGCAGGACGCGCCCGACGAGAAGCACCTGCGGATCAGGATCGTCTTCGACGACGCCCTCGGCACCGAGCTGCGCTTCGTCGACCAGCGGACGTTCGGGGGACTCTCGCTCCACGAGAACACTCCCGAGGGACTGCCCGACACCATCGCGCACATCGCCCGCGACCCGCTCGACCCGGCCTTCGACGACGCCGTGTTCCACGCGGCCCTGCGCCTGCGCCGCACCACCGTCAAGCGCGCCCTGCTCGACCAGACCCTGATCAGCGGGGTCGGCAACATCTACGCCGACGAGTCCCTGTGGCGCTCCCGGCTGCACTACGAGCGGCCCACCGCGACGCTCACCCGCCCCGCGACGACCCTGCTGCTCGGACATGTCCGGGACGTGATGAACGAGGCGCTCGCCCAGGGCGGCACCAGCTTCGACAGTCTGTACGTGAACGTGAACGGCGAGTCCGGCTACTTCGACCGGTCACTCGACGCGTACGGGCAGGAGGGCGAGCCGTGCCACCGCTGCGGTACGCCGATCCGCCGCAGGCCGTGGATGAACCGCTCCAGCTACTACTGCCCGCACTGCCAGCGCCCGCCACGGGCCCAGCCGGTGCCGTGAGCCGCCGGCCTCTCAGAGGCCGAAGTCCTGGGTCCACCAGGGGCCGCCGGAGCCGAAGTGGACGCCGACGCCGAGCCTCTGGTAATCGCAGTTGAGAATGTTTGCCCGGTGGCCGTCGCTGTTCATCCAGCCGTCCATCACGGCCCGTGCGTCGGCCTGGCCGCGGGCTATGTTCTCGCCGCCGAGCCCCAGCACGCCGGCTTTCGCCGCGCGGTCCCAGGGGGTCGCCCCGTCGGGGTCGGTGTGGGCGAAGAAGCCGCGTGCGGCCATGTCCTCGCTGAAGTCCTGCGCGAGGGAGGTCAGCCCGCGGGACGCGGCGACCGGAGCGCAGCCGGCCTTCGCGCGCTCCTGGTTGACGAGGGAGAGGACGCCGGAGCGGGCGGATGCGGTCGCGTCGGTGGCCGGGGCGGGAGCCGGGGACTCGGTGGCCGTGGGCTCGGGAGCCGGGGCGGCGGACGAGGTCTTCGGCGCTGCCGGGGCCTTCGTGGCCCGGGGGGCGTTCGTCTTCCTCGGGATCTCCGTCGTGGGTGCCTTGCTCGGCCGCCTCGACTCCTTCGCACTCTTCGAAGGGGTCACGGCCGTCCTGTTGGGCCCGGCGGATTTCGAGGAAGGCGAGGTGGACGGGGTCTTGGGGCGCTCACCGGGGCGGCTCGCCCCGGTCGAGGCCGATGGCCGGCCGCTCGGCGAGGCTGTCGTACCGCCCTGGGTCAGGAGGTCGGGCGCGCCGCCCGAGCGCAGCTGGTCCGCCGCGCTGCTGCTCCGCACGGCGGGGGATTCGCCGCCCGGCAGCAGACCGGAGGTGACGGCGACCGCACCGACGGCCATGGCCGCGGAGACGCCGAGGAGACCCGTGCGTACGGGTATCGAGGCCCGCTTCTTGCCGTGGCGTCCCATGGGCTGTGCCTTCCAGGTGCTCCGGACGCCCTCGCGGCGCCACCGTGACTCTCGTCGACTTCACCCGTTCGGGTGAGGCTATTTCGACCGGACTGTACGCCATGGAGAAATGGGGTGCCGTGCTCCGGGAGCTGCCGGCCCGTTAGCGTTCGGCTATGAACGAAGACGCACGACTCGTCGTCTGGGTGCGCGGTCGAGTACAACAAGTGGGATTCCGCTGGTTCACCAGGGCAAACGCTTTGGAGATCGGTGGTCTTCGCGGATTCGCGCTCAATCTCGACGACGGCAGGGTGCAGGTGGTGGCAGAGGGGCCACGTGAGAATTGCCACCGGCTGCTGGACTGGCTCGGCTCCGACGACACACCCGGCCGCGTGGACGGAGTGACTGAGATATGGGACACCCCGCGCGGTGGATACGAGGGATTCGCGATCCGTTGAACGGGAGCGGGGGAGCCGGCTGCCGTTCCGCTCCGTATTCAGGGCGCGGCGAGGCGTGAGCGGACTCCCCGGCGGGGCGGCGCACCCGAAATGACCTGCGAGGAGACGCGTCGGCAGGAGATGGTTGCCAAGCGGCGGGACGGCATGTAAGGCTGCGGCTGTAACGAAGATCCTCGCGCCCTCCGGGGCCCCGCAGGAGAGTCGCGCCGCATGATCCCTCAGCCGCGCACCCCCGGGACGCCCGCCGCTGCGGGGTGTGATCGTGTTGACCGTCAAACTTTTTGGTGAGACGCTGAAAACCCCGCGCACCTCAGCTGTTTGGCAGAGCTGTTTGGCAGCAAAACCGCAGTGACGACAGAGCCCTGCCGAGCACCGCGGGTGCGATTTCCCTCACGACCCACACCGCTTCGGTCGGTCACTCAGTGTGGAGGACCATCCATCATGGCAAAGGCGCTTCTCGGTTACGTCGGCGGTTCCGACCCGCGACTCCTCGCCGAGATGCGACGGCTCCAGAAGCGCGTCCAGGATCTTGAATCCGAGCTCGCCCGGATTCAGGACGAGAATGACGCGCTCAACGCCGCCGCTCAGCACCAGGAGTCGTTGCTCGACAGCATCGACATCGACGTACCTCAGGCGGAGCCCGCGCTGACCTGACCGCAACCCAGTCGGGTTCGGCCTGGCCGCGTACGGCAGCCGCTTGAGTTCACCACAGGAATGCCCACGTCACGGATCGTCGTCCCTGGTCTTCGAGGTCTCCTCGTCAACCGGTCGGCCTCGGTCCGTAGCGCAGGCTGACCAAGTACAGGGGACGCTTCGGCGTCCCTTTTTCTTTTCCCCCGCAGTGCTTCCCCGTCCCGCCCCGGACGCGCGTACCGCCCTTCACTTACGGTCTGATGTGCCCTGCGCCTTCATCGGCGAAACCGGGAGTGAAAGGTAGAGTCCGGCGGCGTGCACCTCAAGGCCCTCACCCTGCGTGGTTTCAAGTCGTTCGCCTCCGCCACGACCCTGCGGTTCGAGCCCGGGATCACGTGTGTCGTCGGACCCAACGGGTCGGGCAAATCCAATGTGGTGGACGCGCTCTCCTGGGTCATGGGTGAACAGGGAGCGAAATCCCTGCGCGGCGGCAAGATGGAAGACGTGATCTTCGCCGGCACCACGGGCCGGCCCCCGCTCGGACGCGCGGAGGTCTCGCTGACCATCGACAATTCCGATGGGGCGCTTCCTATCGAGTACGCGGAAGTCACCATCACGCGGATCATGTTCCGCAACGGCGGCAGCGAATACCAGATCAATGGCGACACCTGCCGGCTCCTCGACATCCAGGAACTCCTCTCGGACTCCGGAATCGGCCGCGAGATGCACGTCATCGTCGGCCAGGGGCGGCTGGACTCCGTGCTCCACGCCGATCCGATGGGGCGGCGCGCGTTCATCGAGGAAGCCGCGGGCGTCCTCAAGCACCGCAAGCGCAAGGAGAAGGCGCTGCGGAAGCTGGAGGCGATGGGAGCCAACCTGGCCCGGGTGCAGGACCTCACGGGCGAGCTGCGGCGCCAGCTGAAGCCGCTGGGCCGGCAGGCCGCGGTGGCCCGCCGCGCCGCGGTCATCCAGGCCGACCTCCGCGACTCCCGGCTGCGGCTCCTCGCCGACGACCTGGTGCGGCTGAACGAGGCGCTGCGCACCGAGATCGCCGACGAGGCCGCTCTCAGGCAGCGCCGCGAGGCGGCCGAGGCGGACCTGCGGGCCGCCCTGGGGCGCGAGGCGGAGCTGGAGGGCGAGGTGGGGCGCCTCGCCCCGCGGCTCCAGCGGGCCCAGCAGACCTTCTACGAGCTGTCGCAGCTGGCCGAGCGGGTCCGGGGCACGGTCTCGCTCGCCGACGCCCGGGTCAAGAGCGCCACCGAGGCACCCGACGACGAGCGGCGGGGGCAGGGTTTCCGGGACCCGGAGAGCATGGAGCGCGAGGCGGCCCGGATTCGCGAGCAGGAGGCCGAGCTGACCGCCGCACTGGAGGCTGCGGAGCACGCGCTGGAGGACACCACCGCGCACCGGGCGGAGCTGGAACGGGCGCTGGCGGCCGAGGAGCGCAGGCTCAAGGACGCCGCCCGGACCATCGCCGACCGGAGGGAAGGGCTGGCCCGGCTGCGCGGCCAGGTCAACGCCGCCCGCAGCCGGGCCGGTTCGGCCCAGGCCGAGATCGACCGGCTGGCCGCTTCCCGGGACGAGGCCAGGGACCGGGCCGTAGCCGCTCAGGAGGAGTACGAACAGCTCAGGGCCGAGGTGGACGGCCTGGACGCGGACGACGCGGAGCTGGGTGAGCGCCACGAGGAGGCCAAGCGGGAACTGGCCGGGGCGGAGGCCGCGCACGGTGCGGCCCGGGAGGCCGCCACGGCGGCGGAACGGAAGCGGGCGGCGCTGGCCGCCCGGCACGAGGTGCTGGCGCTCGGCCTGCGCCGCAAGGACGGCACGGGCGCACTGCTCGACGCGCGGGACCGGCCGGCCGGGCTGCTCGGCCCGGCCGCGGAACTGCTGAGCGTGGTGCCGGGGTACGAGATCGCGGTGGCGGCCGCCCTGGGCGCCGCCGCCGACGCCGTCGCGGCCACCGGCCCGGCCGCGGCCGCCGACGCGATCAGGCTGCTGCGCAAGCAGGACGCGGGGCGCGCGGCGCTGCTGCTGGGTACGGAGCCCGGCGCGTACGACACCGTGGGGCGGGACGGCGCGGGTGCCGGCCGGGCGCCCTCGGTGGCGGATCTGGTGAGCGGGCCGGCCGGGCTCATGGGCGCCGTGCGCCGGCTGGTGCGGGACATGGTCGTCGTGGGCACGCTGGAGGACGCCGAGGGCCTGGTCGCCGCCCACCCCGGGCTGACCGCCGTGACGGCGGAGGGAGACGTGCTGGGCGCCCACTTCGCGCACGGCGGCTCGGCGGGGGCGCCCAGCCTCCTCGAAGTGCGGGCGTCGGTCGACGAGGCCGCCGCCGGACTGGCGGAGCTGGCCGTACGGTGCGAGGAGCTCGCCGCCGCCCAGCGGCTCGCGGGGGAGCGGCGGCGTGACTGTGCCGCGCTCGCCGAGGAGCTGGGGGAGCGCCGCAGGGCGGCCGAGCGCCGGAGGTCCGGGGTCGCCCAGCAGCTCGGCCGGCTCGCCGGGCAGGCCCGCGGCGCCGCGGGGGAGGCGGAGCGCACCGCCGCTTCCGCGGCCCGGGCCCAGGAGGCGTCGGAGCGGGCGGCCGAAGAGGCCGAGGAACTGGCCGAACGGCTGCTGGTCGCCGAGGAGACGCCCGTCGACGAGGAGCCCGACTCGTCCGTGCGCGACCGGCTCGCCGCCGACGGAGCCAACGCCCGCCAGACCGAGATGGAGGCCCGCCTCCAGGCCCGTACCCACGAGGAACGGGTCAGGGCGCTCGCCGGCCGCGCCGACGCCCTCGACCGGGGGGCGCGCGCCGAGCGGGAGGCCCGCGCCCGGGCCGAACGGCGCCGCGCCCGGCTGCGCCACGAGGCCGAGGTCGCGTCGGCGGTGGCTTCCGGAGCCCGTCAACTGCTGGCGCACGTCGACGTGTCCGTCGTACGGGCGGAGCGGGAGCGGAGCTCGGCCGAGGCGGCGAAGGCGCTGCGCGAACGGGACCTGGCGGCCGAGCGGGCCCGTGGCCGCGCGCTCAAGGACGAGCTGGACAAGCTGACCGACTCCGTCCACCGCGGCGAGGTGCTGGGCGCCGAGAAGCGGCTGCGGATCGAGCAGCTCGAGGCGAAGGCGCTGGAGGAGCTGGGGGTGGAGCCGGCCGGCCTGGCCGCCGAGTACGGCCCCGACCAGCCGGTGCCGCCGTCCCCCGCGGCGGAGGGCGAGGAGCTGCCGGACGATCCGGAGCATCCGCGCAACCAGCCGCAGCCCTTCGTGAGGGCCGAGCAGGAGAAGCGGCTCAAGGCCGCCGAACGGGCGTATCAGCAACTCGGGAAGGTGAATCCGCTCGCCCTCGAGGAGTTCTCCGCACTGGAGGAGCGGCACAACTTCCTCTCCGAGCAGCTTGAAGACCTGAAGAAGACGCGAGCCGACCTGATGCAGGTGATCAAGGAGGTCGACGAGCGGGTGGAGCAGGTGTTCACCGAGGCGTTCCGGGACACCGCCCGCGAGTTCGAGGGCGTCTTCTCCCGGCTCTTCCCGGGCGGCGAGGGGCGGTTGATCCTGACCGACCCGGACAACATGCTGACCACGGGACTGGATGTCGAGGCGCGTCCGCCGGGCAAGAAGGTCAAGCGGCTGTCGCTGCTCTCGGGCGGTGAGCGGTCACTGACGGCCGTGGCGCTGCTGGTCTCGATCTTCAAGGCCAGGCCCAGCCCGTTCTACGTGATGGACGAGGTCGAGGCGGCGCTCGACGACACGAACCTGCAACGGCTGATCCGGCTCATGGAGGAGCTCCAGGAGAGCTCGCAGCTCATCGTGATCACGCACCAGAAGCGGACGATGGAGGTCGCCGACGCGCTGTACGGCGTCTCCATGCAGGGCGACGGGGTGTCCAAGGTGATCAGCCAGCGTCTTCGCTGACCTCTACCGAATCGCCACGACTTCAACGCGCTCTGCGGACACTTCTGGGTACATGTGGAACTCCACCCGATGTTTGACTTCGGAACTTGAACGCATAGTCTCTGAAACGTTCATTTTGTCTTCAAGTGGTGGCACTGAAGAAGTTGTGTGCCACTAGGGAGAGCTCGCCCCCCACGCCTGTCGTAGCGGCCAGGCATCAGGAGTTCACGTGACCAGCACAGCGAACGGACCGGCGTCCGGGGCCCGAGAGGCTCATCCGGACCACCTCGGCCATGTCATCTTCATCACGGCAGCCGCAGCGATGGGCGGCTTCCTCTTCGGATACGACAGCTCAGTCATCAACGGCGCGGTCGAGGCGATCCGCGACCGGTACGACATCGGTTCCGGCACCCTCGCCCAGGTCATCGCCGTCGCGCTGATCGGCTGTGCGATCGGCGCGGCGACGGCGGGACGCATCGCCGACCGGATCGGGCGCATCCGGTGCATGCAGATCTCCTCGGTGCTGTTCACCGCCAGCGCCATCGGCTCGGCACTGCCGTTCTCCCTCCTCGACCTGGCGCTGTGGCGGGTCGTCGGCGGCTTCGCCATCGGTATGGCCTCGGTGATCGGACCCGCGTACATCGCCGAGGTCTCGCCCCCGCCTACCGCGGCCGGCTGGGCTCCTTCCAGCAGGCGGCCATCGTCATCGGCATCGCCGTCTCGCAGCTGGTCAACTACGGCATCCTCCAGATCGCCGACGGAGACCAGCGCGGCGAGATCGGCGGCCTCGAAGCCTGGCAGTGGATGCTCGGCGTGATGGTCGTCCCCGCCGTCCTGTACGGGCTGCTCTCGTTCGCGATCCCCGAGTCGCCGCGGTTCCTGATCTCGGTCGGCAAGAAGGACCGGGCCAGGCAGATCCTCGCCGAGGTCGAGGGCGGGAACGTCGATCTCGACGCCCGGGTCGCCGAGATCGAGACGGCCATGCACCGCGAGCACAAGTCCACCTTCAAGGACCTGCTCGGCAGCCGCTTCGGCTTCCTGCCGATCGTCTGGGTCGGTATCGGCCTCTCGGTCTTCCAGCAGCTCGTCGGCATCAACGTGGCGTTCTACTACTCGGCGACGCTGTGGCAGTCCGTCGGCATCGACCCGACCGACTCGTTCTTCTACTCGTTCACCACGTCGATCATCAACATCATCGGCACGGTGATCGCGATGGTGCTGGTGGACCGGGTGGGCCGCAGGCCGCTCGCCCTGGTCGGCTCCTGCGGCATGGCGCTCGCGCTGGCCTTCGAGGCGTGGGCGTTCTCAGCGGACCTGGTCGACGGCAAACTCCCGAGCACCCAGGGTGTCGTCGCGCTCATCGCGGCCCACGTCTTCGTGCTCTTCTTCGCCCTCTCGTGGGGTGTCGTCGTCTGGGTCTTCCTCGGCGAGATGTTCCCCAACCGCCTCAGGGCCGCGGCCCTCGGCGTCGCCGCCTCCGCGCAGTGGATCGCCAACTGGGCGATCACGGCGAGCTTCCCGAGCCTCGCCGACTGGAACCTCTCCGGCACCTATGTCATCTACACGTTCTTCGCCGTGCTCTCGATCCCCTTCGTGCTCAAGTTCGTGAAGGAGACCAAGGGCAAGGCCCTGGAGGAGATGGGCTGATCCCCGCTGCTCCTCGCAAGGAACCGCCCCGGTCCAGCCCGTGCTGAGCCGGGGCGGCTCCGTCTCCCGCCGTCTCGCGGGACAGCCGCAGGTCGTGCCGCCCCGGTCCCTCCACCGCCCGCCCTGGTCGCCGCCGGGCGCCCGGACCCGGGGAAGGCGGCCGGGAGCCGTCCGCGCCTCGGAGCTCTCCGCCGGGTGACCTACCGCCAAAAGGTGCATTACACCCCTGTGCGCCTCCCGGTGGCTGCCGGGGCAGTGCTCCCGCCGCGGCCGTGGCCGATACTGGACGGGTTATGGAACTCGTCGAAATCGTCATCCTTGCCGTAGTCATCGCCCTGGTCGCGGTCGGCCTGATCAGCGGGCTCGTGGTCAGCAGCCGCAAGAAGAAGCTGCCGCCCACGCCGCCGTCGAGCGCGCCGACCATCACTGCTCCCGCCGAACCCCGCGTCGGCGAGGAAGCCGAGGCGCCGCGCGACGAAGCGCGGCGCACCATCGAGGAGGCCGGCTCCCCGGACACCGCGGAGGAAGCCCCGGCCACCGCCGGACCGGAGGCGCCCGCCGCCCCCGCGATCGACATCCCCGAGCCCACCGCCGGCCGTCTCGTACGGCTGCGCGCCCGGCTCGCCCGCTCCCAGAACACCCTGGGCAAGGGCCTGCTCACCCTGCTGTCCCGCGACAACCTCGACGAGGACACCTGGGAGGAGATCGAGGACACGCTCCTCACCGCCGACGTCGGCGTCGCTCCCACCCAGGAGCTCGTGGAGCGGCTCCGCGAGCGGGTCCGCGTCCTCGGCACCCGTACCCCCGACGAGCTCCGCACGCTGCTGCGTGAGGAGCTCCTCGCACTCCTCGGTACCGGCTTCGACCGCGAGGTCAGGACGGAGGGCGGAGCCGAGACCCCCGGCGTCGTGATGGTCGTCGGTGTCAACGGCACCGGCAAGACCACCACCACCGGAAAGCTGGCGCGGGTGCTCGTCGCAGACGGCCGCAGCGTCGTGCTCGGCGCGGCCGACACCTTCCGCGCCGCCGCCGCCGACCAGCTCCAGACCTGGGGCGAGCGGGTCGGTGCCCGTACCGTCCGCGGCCCCGAGGGCGGCGACCCGGCGTCGATCGCCTACGACGCGGTGAAGGAAGGCATCGCCGAGGGCGCCGATGTCGTGCTCATCGACACCGCGGGCCGCCTGCACACCAAGACCGGTCTGATGGACGAGCTCGGCAAGGTCAAGCGGGTCGTGGAGAAGCACGGACCGCTCGACGAGATCCTGCTCGTCCTGGACGCGACCACCGGACAGAACGGGCTGGTGCAGGCCCGCGTCTTCGCCGAGGTCGTCGCCGTCACCGGCATCGTGCTCACCAAGCTGGACGGCACAGCCAAGGGCGGCATCGTCATCGCGGTCCAGCGCGAGCTCGGCGTACCGGTGAAGCTGATCGGCCTCGGCGAGGGTCCCGACGACCTCGCCCCGTTCGATCCCGAGGCGTTCGTGGACGCGTTGATCGGCGACTGACGGCCCGTCGGGCCCTGGCGCACGGATGAGGGCCGGGCAGGCCGCGGACCGGCTGCCCGGCCCTCACGCGTACCCGGGCGCGCTACAGGCGGTGGCAGATGTACGCCAGTGTGCCCAGCAGCAGCCGCGCCTGCGGAGGAGTGCCCGCGGTGTCCGGCACCGGGGGGCGCAGCCAGCGGACCGGGCCCAGACCACCGAGGTCCGAGGGCGGGGCCGTGATGTGGCAGCCGGGGCCGAGGGCCCGCAGATCGAGGTCCGCGTCGTCCCACCCCAGCCGGTACAGCAGCTCGGGCAGCTCCGCCGCGGCTCCTGGGGCCACGAAGAACTGCGCGCGCCCGGCCGGGGTGACGGCCACCGGGCCGAGCGGCAGTCCCATCCGCTCCAGCCGCACCAGGGCCCGGCGTCCGGCCGCCTCGGCGACGTCGAGGATGTCGAAGGTGCGGCCGACCGGGAGCAGCATCGCCGCCCCGGGCACCTCGGCCCACGCGTCGGCGGCGATGCCGAGCGGGGCGCCCGCGGGGACCTTGTCCGCGAAGTCCAGCGGATGCGCGCCGGGGGCGGCGCACTCCGCGGCCCCGCAGGAGCAGAGGCCGGCGGAGGCGCGCGCGCCGGGGACCACCGCCCAGCCCCAGAGTCCCGTGTACTCGGCCACCGCGGTGCACTCGGCCGAACGGCCGCGGCGCCGCGAGCCGGATCGCATCTCACGGATGCCGCCGATCGTGAAGCCCATGCCCCTCCAACGGGTCCGACTCACCGGTGGTTACGACCCGCGGGCACCGATCCGCCCGCCGCGCCGTCGCCGATCCGCCGCGATGCGGTGCCGGGGGTGTGTGCCGCGATTCGCGCGCCCCCGAGTGCGTCATCCCGCCCATTGCTGATCGCCGCCTGTCAAGTGAATCGCGAGAGGCGCCAGGCGCGTTCATCCGAAGGGGTGGCGAATGGTGGCGTTTCCGTAAGGGCCCTCGCGAGAGGGGTGATCGTAGGATTACCGTCGGTACACGAAGCCTGGAAGTATGGGCGCCCACGGGTATGCCGCAGGCAACCCGATTTCTTGTACGAGGGTGTGCGACCTCCGTACGGGCAGCATCGATGCACGGCATTCTGATAGTGGTTCGCGCGACAGGTTTCGGCGGGATGGGGGGCGTTCCAGTGAGTGGCAGCGGCGCAGGCGAGACGAATGCCGGAAAGCGCCCCAACGGGCAATTGGGATCCTGGTTCGTGCGCAGCGGCTGGTCGAAGGGCGAACTCGCCCGGCAGGTGAACCGCCGGGCGCGTCAGATGGGCGCGCACCACATCAGCACCGACACCTCCCGGGTGCGGCGCTGGCTCGACGGTGAACAGCCCCGCGAGCCGATCCCGCGCATCCTCTCCGAGCTCTTCTCGGAGCGGTTCGGCGCCGTCGTCGCCGTCGAGGAGCTCGGACTGCGTACGGCACACCAGTCGCCTTCCGTGTCCGGCGTCGACCTGCCGTGGGCGGGTCCGCAGACCGTCGCCCTGCTGTCCGAGTTCTCCCGCAGCGACCTGATGCTCGCCCGGCGCGGATTCCTCGGCTCCTCGCTCGCCCTCGCCGCGGGTCCCGCCCTCATCGAGCCCATGCAGCGCTGGCTGGTTCCCGTCTCCACCGGGGCGCGGACCGGGACCGAGTCCCCGGCCGCCGCCCGCCGCCCCTCCCGGCTCTCCGGTCCCGAGCTGGACCTGCTGGAGTCCACGACGGCCATGTTCCGCCAGTGGGACGCCCAGTGCGGCGGCGGACTGCGCCGCAAGGCCGTCGTCGGACAGCTCCACGAGGTCACCGACCTGCTCCAGGAACCGCAGCCCGAGGCCACCGCCACCCGGCTCTTCCGGTGCGCGGCCGAGCTGGCCGAACTGGCGGGCTGGATGAGTTACGACGTCGGCCTCCAGCCCACCGCCCAGAAGTACTTCGTCCTGGCCCTGCACGCCTCCAAGGAGGCGGGCGACAAGCCCTTCGGCTCGTACGTGCTCTCCAGCATGAGCCGCCAGATGATCCACCTGGGACGCCCCGACGACGCCCTCGAACTGATCCACCTCGCCCAGTACGGCAGCCGGGAGTGCGCCACCCCGCGCACCCAGGCCATGCTGTATGCGATGGAGGCCCGCGCCTACGCCAACATGGGCCAGCCCAGCAAGTGCAAGCGAGCGGTCCGGATGGCCGAGGAAACCTTCCTGGACGCCGGACTCGACGGCGAGCCCGAGCCCGACTGGATCAGGTTCTTCTCCGAGGCCGAGCTCAACGGGGAGAACGCCCACTCCTACCGTGACCTGGCCTACGTGGCCGGCCGCAGCCCGACCTACGCCTCGCTGGCCGAGCCCGTCATGGAGCGGGCGGTCGAGCTCTTCGGCGAGGACGACGAGCACCAGCGGTCGTACGCGCTCAATCTGATCGGCATGGCCACCGTCCATCTCCTCAAACGGGAGCCCGAGCAGGCCACCGAGCTCGCCTCGCACGCCCTCAGGGTCGCGAGAAAGGTCCGCTCCGAGCGGGTCAACACCCGGCTGCGCAAGACCGTCGACACCGCCGCCAGGGACTTCGGCGACGTCGAGGACGTCGCCAGGCTCACCGAGCTCCTCCACGAGCAGCTGCCGGAGACCGCCGAAGCGGTCTGACCCGGTCACCCCGCCACCGGCCACGACGGCCCTCCCGTACAACCCGACCGGCTCCCCCGCCGCCAGGTCACCGGGTGGCCGCCGTGGCCGGTTCACGTCGCCGGCCGTTCCAACCGCACCGTATGCGGCACGGGACGCATGGCAGGCCGCAAGGCGCCGACGCCACTCCTGGTTCATTCGGACGTAACACACCGGGCCTCTTCGTCACTGCGGTGAAACACCGTGCAGCATCTGCGGAAACGGCGCTGGGCCAATCTCATGGCGCATAACCGGCCCGCACCCTTTTCCCCAGTGGCCCGCAATATCGCCCGCACGCGGCCGCACCGACGACGAGGAGACGCCGATGCCCCCAGGCATCATGACGCTTGCCGCAGACGCCCCAGAGCTGTCTGCCGCCAACACCGGGTTCATGCTCATCTGCTCGGCCCTGGTGATGCTCATGACTCCGGCCCTGGCCTTCTTCTACGGAGGCATGGTCCGCGTCAAGAGCACCCTCAACATGCTGATGATGAGCTTCATCAGCCTCGGGATCGTCACGATCCTGTGGGTGCTCTACGGATTCAGCATGGCCTTCGGGTCCGACATCGGCTCGGTCGTCGGCTGGTCGTCGGAGTACGTCGGCCTGAGCGGGATCGGCGTCAACGAACTCTGGGACGGCTACACGATCCCGGTCTACGTCTTCGCCGTCTTCCAGCTGATGTTCGCCGTCCTCACCCCGGCCCTGATCAGCGGCGCGCTCGCCGACCGGGTCAAGTTCACCTCGTGGGCGCTGTTCATCACGCTCTGGGTCACCGTCGTCTACTTCCCGGTCGCGCACTGGGTCTGGGGCGCGGGCGGCTGGCTCTTCGAGATGGGCGTCATCGACTTCGCCGGCGGTACGGCGGTCCACATCAACGCCGGTGCGGCGGCTCTCGGCGTGATCCTCGTGATCGGCAAGCGCGTCGGCTTCAAGAAGGACCCGATGCGGCCGCACAGCCTGCCGCTCGTGATGCTCGGCGCCGGTCTGCTCTGGTTCGGCTGGTTCGGCTTCAACGCCGGCTCGTGGCTGGGCAACGACGACGGTGTCGGCGCGGTCATGTTCGTCAACACGCAGGTCGCCACCGCCGCCGCGATGCTCGCCTGGCTCGGTTACGAGAAGATCCGGCACGGCTCCTTCACCACCCTGGGCGCGGCATCCGGCGCGGTCGCCGGCCTCGTCGCCATCACCCCGGCCGGGGGAGCCGTCAGCCCGCTCGGCGCGATCGCCGTCGGCGCCATCGCCGGTGTGCTCTGCGCCCTGGCGGTCGGCCTGAAGTACAGGTTCGGCTACGACGACTCCCTGGACGTCGTCGGCGTCCACCTCGTCGGCGGAATCGCGGGCTCCCTGCTCGTCGGATTCTTCGCCACCGGCGGTGTCCAGTCCGACGCCAAGGGCCTCTTCTACGGCGGCGGCCTCGACCAGCTCGGCAAGCAGGCCGTCGGTGTCCTCGCGGTCCTCGCGTACTCTCTGGTCGTCTCCGCGGTCCTGGCCCTCCTCCTGGACAGGACGATCGGGATGCGGGTCCCCGAGGACGACGAGGTCTCCGGGATCGACCAGATCGAGCACGCCGAGACGGCGTACGACTTCAGCGGCGCCGGCGGCGGCACCGCCCCGCGCACCACGGCCTCGCAGGACACGACGGCAGCAGCGAAGACGAAGAAGGTGGACGCATGAAGCTCATCACCGCGGTCGTGAAGCCGCACCGGCTCGACGAGATCAAGGAGGCCCTCCAGGCGTTCGGTGTCCAGGGCCTCACGGTCACGGAGGCCAGCGGCTACGGGCGCCAGCGCGGACACACCGAGGTCTACCGCGGTGCCGAGTACACCGTGGACCTCGTACCGAAGGTCCGTATCGAGGTGCTCGTCGAGGACGAGGACTCCGAACAGCTCATCGACGTCGTGGTCAAAGCCGCCCGCACCGGCAAGATCGGTGACGGAAAGGTCTGGAGCGTGCCGGTCGAGACCGCGATCCGCGTACGGACCGGGGAACGCGGACCCGACGCGCTCTGATCGTCCCGTACAACAGAAAGGCAGCTGGGTGACGAGCACCGAAGTGACCACCGAATCAGAGGAATCGGGACCCAGCGGCTACGCGGCGGCCCGGCTGCGCCTCCTCCAGGAGAAGGCGCGGTCCGGGCCGCCGCGCCGTGCCGCCCTCGCCACGCTGACGGACGGCTGGCTGAACGCGCTCTTCACCACCGCCGCCCAGGACACGGGCGTCCGGGGCGCGGCCCTCGTCGCCGTGGGCGGATACGGCCGCGGCGAGCTCTCCCCGCGCAGCGACCTCGACCTCCTGCTCCTGCACGACGGCAGCGCCGACGCCGCGGCACTCGCCGCACTCGCCGACCGGGTCTGGTACCCCGTCTGGGACCTCGGCCTCGCCCTCGACCACTCCGTACGGACCCCCGCCGAGGCCCGCAGGACGGCGGGGGAGGACCTCAAGGTCCAGCTGGGACTGCTCGACGCCCGTCCCGTCGCCGGGGACGCGGGCCTCGCCGCGGGGCTGCGTACCGCGATCCTCGCCGACTGGCGCAACCAGGCCCCAAGCGCCTCCCCGCCCTGGACGAGCTCTGCCGCGAACGGGGCGAGCGCATGGGCGAGCTCCAGTTCCTCCTGGAACCCGACCTCAAGGAGGCCCGCGGCGGTCTGCGCGACGCCACCGCCCTGCGCGCCGTCGCCGCCTCCTGGGTCGCCGACGCCCCGCGCGAAGGGCTCTCCGAGGCACGCCGCGTCCTCCTCGACGCCCGCGACGCCCTCCACCTCACGACCGGCCGTGCGACCGACCGCCTCGCCCTCCAGGAACAGGACCAGGTCGCCGCCGAACTGGGCCTCCTCGACGCCGACGTGCTGCTCCGCCAGGTCTACGAGGCCGCCCGCACCGTCTCGTACGCCACCGACGTCACCTGGCGCGAGGTCAACCGGGTGCTCCGCGCCCGCTCCGTCCGGCCCCGGCTGCGCGCCATGCTGGGCGGCGGCAAGCCCGTCCCCGACCGCACCCCGCTCGCCGACGGGGTCGTCGAGGCGGACGGCGAGGTCGTCCTCGCCCGCACCGCACGCCCCGAGAAGGACGCCGTCCTGACCCTGCGGGCCGCCGCGGCCGCCGCCGAATCCGGACTGCCGCTCTCCCGTCACCTCGTACGCCATCTGGCGAGCGCCGCCCGGCCAATGCCCGTGCCGTGGCCCGCCGAGGCCCGCGAGGAACTGGTCACCCTGCTCGGCGCGGGCGAGGCCACCGTGGGCGTCTGGGAAGCGCTCGAATCGGAAGGGATCATCACCCGGCTGCTGCCAGACTGGGAACGGGTCCACTGCCGCCCCCAGCGCAACCCCGTGCACACCTGGACGGTCGACCGCCACCTGGTCGAGACGGCCGTACGCGCCGCCACCCTCACCCGCCGCGTCGGACGCCCCGACCTGCTCCTGGTCGCCGCGCTCCTCCACGACATCGGCAAAGGCTGGCCCGGCGACCACTCCGTAGCCGGCGAGGTCATCGCCCGGGACATGGCGGCCCGCATCGGCTTCGACACACACGACGTGGGCGTCGTCTGCACCCTCGTACGCCACCACCTGCTGCTCATCGAGACCGCCACCCGGCGCGACCTCGACGACCCGGCGACGGTCCGTTCCGTCGCCGCCGCGCTGGGCTCGGCCTCGACCCTGGAACTCCTGCACGCCCTGACCGAGGCGGACGCCCTCGCGACCGGACCCGCCGCCTGGAGCACCTGGCGCGCCTCCCTCGTCACCGACCTGGTCAGGCGGGTCGCCGCCGTACTCGCCGGTGAGGCCCCGCCGGAACCGGAACCGGCCGCTCCCAGCGCCGAACAGGAACGCCTCGCCGTCGAGGCCCTGCGGACCGGCGAGCCCGTGCTCGCCCTCCACACCCAGCCGGAGACCCCGGCCGACGACGGCGAACCGGAACCGGTCGGCGTCGAACTCCTCATCGCCCTGCCCGACCGGCCCGGCGTCCTGCCCGCCGCCGCAGGGGTCCTCGCCCTGCACCGCCTCACGGTCCGCGCCGCCGACCTGCGCGCGGTCGAGCTCCCCACCGAGCTCGGCGACACCGCCGATCTGCTGCTGCTCAGCTGGCGGGTCGCCGCCGAGTTCGGGGCGCTCCCGCAGGCCGCCCGGCTCCGCGCCGACCTGGTGCGGGCCCTGGACGGCTCACTGGACATCCGGGCCCGTCTCGCCGAGCGGGAGGCGGCCTACCCCCGTCGGCGCGGGGTCAAGGCGCCCCCGCCCCGGGTGACCGTCGCCGCGGCGGACTCCAAGGTCGCCACGGTGATCGAGGTACGCGCCCAGGACGCCCCGGGACTGCTGCACCGGATCGGCCAGGCGCTGGAGCAGAGCGCCGTACGGGTGCGCAGCGCCCATGTCTCGACCCTGGGGGCGAACGCCGTGGACACGGTCTACGTCACACGTCAGGACGGCACGGTACTGTCCGGCGCCGAGGCGACGGCACTGGCGAAGGCGCTGGAGGACGCTCTGCGGTGAGCCTGAGGGGGCGACGGCCTCCCCCCGGCCGGGGGAGGGTTCCGCGCCCCTGACGGCCGGAGACGACCGGCGAGGACCGACGTCCGCCCGGGCCGGATACTCTAGGTACGAATCACCTGCCCCCGACCCTGAGGACCGACGAGCGCCGTGTTCGATACTCTCTCCGACCGCCTTGCCGCGACTTTCAAGAACCTCAGGGGCAAGGGCCGCTTGTCCGAGGCGGACATCGACGCCACGGCTCGCGAGATCCGTATCGCGCTGCTGGAAGCCGATGTCGCCCTTCCCGTGGTCCGCGCCTTCATCGCCAAGGTCAAGGAGCGGGCGCGCGGCGCCGAGGTCTCCCAGGCCCTGAACCCGGCCCAGCAGGTCGTCAAGATCGTCAACGAGGAGCTCGTCGGCATCCTCGGCGGCGAGACGCGGCGCCTGCGGTTCGCGAAGAACCCGCCCACCGTGATCATGCTCGCGGGTCTCCAGGGTGCCGGCAAGACGACCCTCGCCGGAAAGCTCGGCCTCTGGCTCAAGGGCCAGGGCCACTCCCCGCTGCTCGTCGCCTGCGACCTCCAGCGCCCCAACGCCGTCAACCAGCTCAGCGTCGTCGCCGACCGGGCCGGAGTCGCGGTGTACGCGCCGGAGCCCGGCAACGGCGTCGGTGACCCGGTCAAGGTCGCCAAGGACTCCATCGAGTTCGCCAAGGCCAAGGTCCACGACATCGTCATCGTCGACACCGCGGGCCGCCTCGGTATCGACGAGGAGCTGATGCGGCAGGCCGCGGACATCCGCGACGCCGTCAGCCCCGACGAGATCCTCTTCGTCGTGGACGCGATGATCGGCCAGGACGCGGTCAACACCGCCGAGGCGTTCCGCGACGGCGTCGGCTTCGACGGCGTGGTCCTGTCCAAGCTCGACGGTGACGCCCGCGGTGGCGCCGCCCTGTCGATCGCCCATGTCACGGGCAAGCAGATCATGTTCGCGTCGAACGGCGAGAAGCTCGAGGACTTCGACGCCTTCCACCCGGACCGCATGGCCTCCCGCATTCTCGACATGGGTGACCTGCTCACCCTGATCGAGCAGGCGGAGAAGACGTTCAGTCAGGAAGAGGCCGCCCAGATGGCCTCCAAGCTGGCGTCGAGCAAGGGCAAGGACTTCACGCTCGACGACTTCCTGTCGCAGATGGAGCAGGTCAGGAAGATGGGCTCCATCTCCAAGCTGCTCGGGATGCTGCCAGGCATGGGGCAGATCAAGGACCAGATCAGCAACATCGACGAGCGTGACGTCGACCGCACGGCCGCGATCATCAAGTCGATGACCCCCAAGGAGCGCGCCGAGCCGACGATCATCAACGGCTCGCGCCGGGCCCGTATCGCCAAGGGCTCGGGCGTCGAGGTCTCCGCCGTGAAGTCCCTGGTGGAGCGGTTCTTCGAGGCCCGCAAGATGATGTCGAAGATGGCCCAGGGCGGCGGCATGCCCGGGATGCCGGGGATGCCGGGCATGGGCGGTGGCCCGGGCCGTCAGAAGAAGCAGATCAAGCAGGCCAAGGGCAAGCGCAAGAGCGGTAACCCGATGAAGCGCAAGGCCGAGGAGCAGGCCGCGGCCGCCCGCCGCGAGCAGGCGGCGGCCCAGGGCGGCGCGCTGGGCCTGCCCTCCCCGGAAGACAAGAACTTCGAGCTGCCGGACGAGTTCAAGAAGTTCATGGGCTGACCAGGCTGACCAGCTGGTCCGGACACGCGTAAGGGGCGCCCTCTCTGGGAGGGCGCCCCTTACGCGTGTCCGGTGCTTGGTGCTCTCAAGAGACGCACACCAGGTAGCGGAACACGTTGGGCATCCACACCGTGCCGTCCGGCCGGCGGTGCGGGTGCAGCGCCTCCGCGACCTCCTTCTCGACCTGGGACCGGTCGGTCGCCCGAACGGCTGAGTCGAAGAGCCCGGTCGACAGCAGTCCGCGGACCGCGCTGTCCATGTCGGCGTACCCGAACGGGCAGGACACCCGGCCGGACCCGTCCGGCTTCAGCCCGGCCCGCGCCGCCACGTCCTCCAGATCGTCCCGGCAGGCCGCCCGAAGGCCGGCGGACCGCGGTGCGCGGGCCGATTCGGCGAGCCGGGCCGCCACCCGCAGAACCGGCGCGGTGGCGCACCGCTCGGGCGGTCCCCAGCCCGTCAGGACGACGGTGGTGCCCCGGGCGGAGAGCCGCACGGCCGACTCCAGAGCGGGCGCGAGCCCTTCGGAGTCACCGGCCACACAGCCGATCGGGTTGAACGCGGTCAGGAGGTTGTACGGGGCCGCTGAGGCCGCAGGAGCGGCCTCAGCGGGTCCGCCCGCGAAGAGCATCGGCCGCTCCGCCGGAGGCCGGCCAGGACCGCCGTCCCACCCGGAGCCGGGCAGAAGGCGCTCGCGGGCCAGCGCGAGCCGTTCCCGATCGGTGTCGACGCCGGTGACGTGCGCGCCGCGAGCGGCCGCGATCAGCAGCGCCAGCCCGGAACCGCAGCCGATGGCGAGCATGCGCGTGTCGGCCCCGACTTCGAGCCGCTGGTACACCGCCTCGTACAGCGGTGCCAGCATCCGCTCCTGGATCTCGGCCCAGTCGCGGGCACGGGTACCGGCGTCCACCGTGGCGGACGAATCCGCGTACCTGTGGTGCCGGACGAGCGTTGGTGTCATGAAAGCGCCCCAATCCGCCAAGAGGTCGGTCGTACCCGAGTGGACGGCCCCCCGTGTGCGTCAGGCCCGCAGCCCCCGTATGTCAGAGAACCCCGCATCCGCGGTCTCGTCCAGAGGTTGAATGACAATGCTTGGATGCCCCGGTCGTGCGCCCCCACCGACGAGCAGCTCCGGCGGGACGTTCCACACGGCGTCGGGCCCTGCGGGCTCGTGCCTTCCCTCCCCAGTCTTACCCGACACGCGACAGGGAGCACGTCGAGCGCCCCGAGCGCCCGTCCCGCAGGGCGAGGGACGCGGCGGGCCGGTGCCCGGCGCGTACAGCGCGCCGGGTAGGCTCGCAGGTGTCCCGGCCGCCGCCGGCGCACTCCAGGAGCACACCGGAGTCCCCGCGCCGCCGCCGTGACCCCACGCCGGACGTACCAGGCGCTACGTACCACCTTGGTGTGAGCTGTGAGGCTTCTCCGCAGATCCGCGCACCCGCCCTCGTCCGGACGCATCAACGGCAACTGACTGGTACGTGCAAATTATTTGGGATGCCCCGGAATAGGAACACCGGGGCACTCAGGCTCGTTGTCACGACGTGAGCACGACACCACCTGTACTTGCCGCAGAGCTGGCACAGGCGTGGGCCGACATTCAGCGGTACCACCCCGAGCTGCCCGATCTCGCCGCGCCCGAGTCCCTGATCGGAGAGTCGTCGTCCGCCTGTGGCGCCGAGCTCTCCTTCGAGCGACTGCTGCATGAGGCAGTCCACGGTATCGCCGCCGCACGAGGTGTCCGCGACACCTCCCGCGCCGGCCGGTACCACAACCGACGATTCCTCGCGATCGCCGAGGAGATGGGCCTCGATCATGCCGAGGAGCCCCATCCCAGCAGCGGTTTCTCACTGGTCACCCTGAACCCGGAGGCCAAGCGGAGGTACCGACCGACCATCGAACGGCTGCACCGCGCGCTCAAGGCGCACACCGTCGCCACGGCCGCGGACACCAAGCGTTCGTTCCGCGGGCCGGCCGCCAGGCACGGCTCCTCCGGGGCGGCGTGCGGGTCAAGGCCGTCTGCGACTGCGGACGCAATGTGCGCGTGGTCCCCTCGGTCCTCGCGCAGGCCCCGATCGTCTGCGGCGGCTGCGGGAAGCCGTTCCGGATTCCTGAAGCGGCGGTCGCGGTGGGGTGACCCGATGCGGTGTGGCACAATGGACAGCTGTACTCGACAGTCGCACAGGACCCCTCTCTCCTCCGACTGACGCGTCCGTCGGGCACGCGAGTACCGCAACCCCACGTGGCATCTACGTTGTGCCCAACCACGTCAAGACCAGGAGACACCACTTCCGTGGCAGTCAAGATCAAGCTGAAGCGTCTGGGCAAGATCCGTTCGCCTCACTACCGCATCGTCGTCGCCGACTCCCGTACCCGCCGTGATGGCCGGGCCATCGAGGAGATCGGCCTGTACCACCCGGTACAGAACCCCTCGCGCATCGAGGTCAACGCAGAGCGCGCGCAGTACTGGCTGTCCGTCGGCGCCCAGCCGACCGAGCCGGTTCTCGCGATCCTCAAGCTGACCGGCGACTGGCAGGCCCACAAGGGCCTCCCGGCCCCGCCGCCGCTCCTGCAGCCGGAGCCCAAGCCCGACAAGCGCGCCCTGTTCGAGGCTCTCACCTCGGACGGCGACGAGGCCAAGGGTGAAGCCATCACCCCGAAGGCCAAGAAGGCCGACAAGAAGGCGGACGAGGCGGCCGACGCCGCGTCCACCGAGTCGACCGAGGCCTGAGCATGCTCGAGGAGGCTCTCGAGCACCTCGTGAAGGGCATCGTCGACAATCCCGACGATGTGCAGGTCGCCTCACGCGACCTGCGCCGTGGACGCGTGCTGGAAGTCCGGGTACACCCGGACGACCTCGGCAAGGTGATCGGCCGTAACGGCCGCACCGCTCGCGCTCTGCGTACCGTCGTGGGTGCCATCGGCGGCCGCGGTATCCGCGTCGACCTCGTCGACGTGGACCAGGCTCGCTGAGGAGTTGAACACCGGCCAGGGCCGGGGAGGGCTTTCGAGCCGTCCCCGGCCTTTGTCGTCCGTAAACGATCATCTGAACGATCACCTGGAGAAGTAGCGTGCAGTTGGTAGTCGCACGGATCGGCCGTGCCCACGGCATCAAGGGCGAAGTCACCGTCGAGGTGCGCACGGACGAGCCCGAGGTGCGGCTCGGCCCCGGGGCCGTCCTCGCCACCGAGCCCGCCGAGACGGGGCCGCTGACGATCGAGACCGGCAGGGTCCACAGCGGCAGGCTGCTGCTCCGTTTCGAAGGCGTACGGGACCGTTCGGGAGCCGAGGCGCTCCGCAACACCCTGCTGATCGCCGAGGTGGACCCCGACGAGCTTCCGGAGGACCCCGAGGAGTTCTACGACCACCAGCTCATGGACCTCGACGTGGTCCTCGCCGACGGCACCGAGGTCGGCCGGATCACCGAGATCACCCACCTGCCGTCCCAGGACCTGTTCATCGTCGAGCGCCCGGACGGCAGCGAGGTGATGATCCCCTTCGTCGAGGAGATCGTCGGGGACATCGACCTGGCGGAGCAGCGCGTGGTCATCACGCCGCCGCCCGGGCTGATCGACGAGAGCGAGGCCGTGGTCGCCACCTCCCGCGGTGAGGAGGCCGACGAGGAGGGCGAGGAGCCCGCCCCGTCCGGGGACGGGACCCGATGAGGCTGGACGTCGTCACGATCTTCCCGGAGTACCTGGAGCCGCTGAACGTCTCCCTGGTCGGCAAGGCACGTGCCCGCGGCCGGCTGGACGTGCACGTCCACGACCTCCGCGAGTGGACCTACGACCGGCACAACACGGTCGACGACACCCCCTACGGCGGTGGCCCGGGCATGGTCATGAAGACCGGTCCCTGGGGCGACTGCCTGGACCAGACGCTCGCCGACGGCTACGAGGCCGGGGCCCGCTCACCGGTGATCGTGGTACCCACACCCAGCGGCCGGCCCTTCACCCAGGAGCTCGCCGTCGAGCTCTCCGAGCGGCCGTGGCTGATCTTCACGCCCGCTCGGTACGAGGGCATCGACAGCCGGGTGATGGACGAGTACGCCACCCGGGTGCGGGTCATCGAGGTCTCCATCGGGGACTACGTCCTGGCCGGCGGGGAAGCCGCCGTACTGGTGATCACGGAGGCCGTTGCGCGGCTCCTGCCAGGAGTCCTCGGCAACGCCGAATCGCACCGCGACGACTCCTTCGCACCGGGTGCCATGGCCGATCTGCTGGAGGGGCCCGTCTACACCAAGCCGCCCGAGTGGCGCGGCCGGGGCATTCCGGACGTCCTGCTCAGCGGCCACCACGGCAGAATCGCGCGCTGGCGCAGGGACGAGGCGTTCCGCCGTACCGCGCTCAACAGGCCCGATCTGATCGAGCGCTGCGATGCCTCGGCCTTCGACAAGAAGGACCGGGAGATGCTGTCCATCCTCGGCTGGTCCCCGGGCCAGGCGGCCGATTTTGGCGCAGGCCGACCGGCATGGAAGAATGACGCTGCTGTACGTCCGGTGTGCGCCCCTGCCACAGGGGGAAAGACGCCCGCCCGACGCGATCAGCACCCCATTCTTCCCTCTCTCCCGTCGATGACCTGTGGCATCGGCGAAGAAAGCAGACAACATGTCTCATCTGCTCGATGGCGTCAACGCCGCTTCGCTGCGTACCGACGTCCCGGCCTTCCGCGCCGGTGACACCATCAACGTCCACGTGCGCGTGATCGAGGGCAACCGCTCGCGTATCCAGCAGTTCAAGGGTGTCGTCATCCGCCGCCAGGGCGCGGGCGTCAGCGAGACCTTCACGGTCCGCAAGGTCTCCTTCAGCGTCGGCGTCGAGCGCACCTTCCCGGTGCACAGCCCGATCTTCGAGAAGATCGAGCTCGTCACCCGCGGTGACGTCCGCCGCGCCAAGCTGTACTTCCTCCGTGAGCTGCGCGGCAAGGCCGCGAAGATCAAGGAGAAGCGCGACCGCTGAGCTGACTCCAGGCTCCTCGGGACGGCCGGATAGGCTTCGGCTCCGATGGACACGGACACACAGCACACAGAGCGCGATCTCTCCTACGGACCCGCAGATGGGCCGCAGGAGAGGTCGCGCTTCTCGCGTGTCCGGGGCCGGACGGCCACTCCGATGTCCTGGCGGCGGACCGCCTTCCTGGGCGCGGTCGTCACGTCGGTTCTGCTGCTCCTCAGCCACTTCGTGGTGCAGCCCTTTCTCATTCCCAGCGGCTCGATGGAGCCGACGCTGCGGGTCGGGGACCGGGTCCTCGTCAACAAGCTGGCGTACCGTTTCGGCACCTCGCCCCGGCGCGGCGACGTGGTGGTCTTCGACGGCACGGGCACCTTCGTACGGGAGACGTCCGGGGCGGCCCCCTCGCGGCCCTGCTGCGCGGCGCGGCCGCCTCCCTCGGCCTGGCCGAACCCGCCGAGACCGACTTCGTGAAGCGGGTGGCCGGCGTGGGCGGTGACCGGGTGGTCTGCTGCGACCGGCGGGGGAGGCTCCAGGTGAACGGCCGGTCCGTGGACGAGGAGTACCTCCACCGGGGCGACGAGCCGTCCTCCGTGGCGTTCGACATAGTCGTCCCCGAGGGCACGTTGTGGATGATGGGCGACCACCGCAGCAACTCGCGCGACTCCCGGGAACTGCTGGGGCAGCCCGGCGGCGGCATGGTCCCCGTGGACATGGTGATCGGCCGGGTCGACTGGCTCGGCTGGCCGCTCGGCAGGATGGGCTCCCTGCCGCGCTCCGGCGCCTTCGACGGCGTCCGGCCACCGGGCGGAGCCCATGGGTAACCGCGGGCGCCCTCGCGGGGCGCCGGAGGAGGACGTCCCGCCGCCGGCCGGCACCAGGCCGGCCGGGCGCCGTTCGCTGCCGACGAGGGCGGAGCGGCGCAGACTGGCCCGCAAGGTCAAGCGGCGCAGGCGCAGGTCCGCGGCGAAGGAGGTGCCTCTCCTCGTCTTCGTGGCGCTGCTGATCGCGCTCGTCCTCAAGACCTTTCTGGTGCAGGCGTTCGTGATTCCGTCCGGGTCGATGGAGCAGACCATCCGGATCGGTGACCGGGTGCTGGTGGACAAGTTCACGCCCTGGTTCGGTTCGAGGCCCCAGCGCGGCGACGTCGTCGTGTTCAGGGACCCGGGAGGCTGGCTCCAGCGGGAGCGGGCGACCCAGGAGAACGAACCGCCCATCGGTCTCAGGCAGGCCGAGCAGTTCCTCACCTTCATCGGGCTGCTGCCGTCCGACGACGAACAGGACCTGATCAAGCGCGTGGTGGCCGTCGGCGGCGACACCGTCAGGTGCTGCGGGCAGGACGGCCGGCTGACGGTCAACGGCGTGCCTGTCAGCGAGCAGTACGTGCATCCCGGGGACAAGCCGTCGGCCCTCACGTTCGAGGTGGAGGTGCCGAAGGGCCGCATCTTCGTCATGGGTGACCACCGGTCCAATTCGGCCGACTCGCGTTTCCATCTCGACGAACCGGACAAGGGAACGGTTTCCGAGGAGGAGGTGGTGGGCCGGGCCGTCGTGATCGCATGGCCCTTCGCCCACTGGCGCGGGCTGGAGGAACGGGAGACGTACGCTTCGGTTCCCGCTCCGGGCACCGGGACGGCGGACGGGGCCGCCGGTTCGAATAGTGTGTCCTCCCGGGATCGATACGCGATGGTCCCGCTCCCGACCCCTGCGGAACTCCCGCTCGTTATGGGAGTGGTGGGCCTGCACCGACTACGGCGCGGGCGGTGGCACGGATTGAGGAGTGGATGTGGGGGATTTGGCGGTCGGCGCACGATCCGGACACGACGAACCCGAGGACCGGCCGGAGCAGGCCGGGTCCCGGGATGAGGTGTCGGTGGACCGGGCGGAGAGTGACGGCGACTCCCCGGACAGCGGCGCGGAGGCTCCGAAGAAGCAGCGCTCCTTCTGGAAGGAGCTGCCGCTTCTCATCGGCATCGCGCTGATCCTCGCGCTGCTGATCAAGACGTTCCTGGTGCAGGCGTTCTCGATTCCGTCCGACTCCATGCAGAACACGCTGCAGCGGGGTGACCGGGTGCTGGTCGACAAGCTGACCCCGTGGTTCGGCTCGGAGCCGGAGCGCGGCGAGGTCGTGGTCTTCCACGACCCGGGCGGCTGGCTGGAGGACACGGTACTGCCCGAGCCCAACGTGGCGCAGAAGTTCCTGAGCTTCATCGGGCTGATGCCGTCCGCCGAGGAGAAGGACCTGATCAAGCGGGTCATCGCGGTCGGCGGTGACACGGTGGAGTGCAAGAAGAACGGCCCCGTGACCGTCAACGGCAAGGCTCTGGACGAGAAGTCGTTCGTCTTCGCCGGGGACACGCCCTGCAACGACGAGCCGTTCGGGCCGATCAAGGTGCCCGACGGCCGTATCTGGGTGATGGGCGACCACCGCAGCAACTCGCTGGACTCGCGCTACCACCAGGAGCTGCCGGGCCAGGGCACGGTCTCCACGGACGAGGTCGTCGGCCGGGCCGTCGTCGTCGCCTGGCCGGTCAACCGCTGGGCCACGCTGCCGGTCCCCGGCACGTTCGACCAGTCCGGGCTGAACGCGGTGGCAGCGGTGGCGCCGGGCGCACTGGGTGCGGCCGCGGCGCTGCCCCTGGTGCTGTGGCGCAGGCGGAGGCTGACCCGGGGGCATACCGCCGGGTAGGGTGCCGACTCGGATCAGCGATTGTCGATCTCCGATGGGGGAGCGCTGGGATGAGCGGAACAGGACGGACGGGTGACGGCCACGGCCGGCTCGGCAACGCGTTGTCGAGCCTGGCCGTGGCCGTCGGCTGTGTGCTCTTCCTCGGCGGGTTCGCCTGGGGAGCGGTGGTGTACAAGCCGTACACGGTGCCGACCGCGTCCATGTCCCCGACGGTCGAGGCCGGGGACCGGGTGCTCGCGGAACGGATCGACGGCGCCGATGTGAGGCGCGGTGACGTGGTGGTCTTCACCGAAGCCGTGTGGGGCGCCCAGCCCATGGTGAAGCGCGTCGTCGGGGTCGGTGGCGACAAGGTCGCCTGCTGCGATGCCCGGGGACGGCTCACCGTCAACGGTCAGCCGGTCGAGGAACCGTATCTGCACGCGCAGTCACCCGCCGGGTCCCAGCCCGGGGCGCCGGCCGCGCAGCAGGACTTCTCCGCCGAGGTTCCCAAGGGGCAGGTGTTCCTCCTCGGTGACGAGCGCAGCACCTCGCTGGACTCCCGTGTCCATCTGGAGGAGCCGGGGCAGGGATCGGTCCCGCTCAGCGCCGTGCAGGCGCGGCTCGACGCCGTGGCGTGGCCCTCACCGGGCCTGGTCGAGCGACCGGAGAGCTTCGCGGGGCTCCCGGGCGGGATCTCGGCCGGCGGACCGCTGCCGTTCCAGCTCGCCGCCGTGGGGGCGGGCGCCGCGCTGATCCTGGGCGGGGCTGCCGCCGGATCGATCACGGCGCGGGCCGCGGGCCGCGGCCGTACCGGGAAGCCCGCGCGTGTCCGCTGAATCGCGCAGGGTCGCCCGGGTGGTGCTCCTCGATCCGCAGGACCGCGTGCTGCTGCTGCACGGATTCGAACCCGGTGACCCGGGGAATGCCTGGTGGTTCACTCCGGGCGGCGGCCTCGAGGGCGAGGAGACCCGCCAGGAGGCGGCGCTGCGCGAGCTCGCCGAGGAGACCGGGATCACGGACGTGGAACTCGGGCCGGTGCTCTGGAAGCGCCTCTGCTCCTTCCCCTTCGACGGGCGGCGCTGGAACCAGGACGAGTGGTACTTCCTGGCCCGGACGGCGCAGACCGCCACGGCCCCCACGGCCTTCACCGATCTGGAGGCGCGCAGCATCGCGGGCTCCAGGTGGTGGACTTCCGCCGAACTGCTGGCGGCGCGTGAGACGGTGTACCCGACCAGACTCGCCGAGCTGCTGCGCACGCTGCTCGACGAGGGTCCTCCACGTCATCCGCTGGTCCTGGCCCCCGAAATCGTCTGACAGGCCGGGAGCGGGAGAGGCTGACGCACAATAGGGGGACGCACGGCTGAAGGGGAACATGCCATGAGCGCCGAGGACCTCGAGAAGTACGAGACCGAGATGGAGCTGAAGCTCTACCGGGAGTACCGCGATGTCGTCGGTCTGTTCAAATATGTGATCGAGACCGAACGGCGCTTCTACCTCACCAACGACTACGAGATGCAGGTGCACTCGGTCCAGGGCGAGGTCTTCTTCGAGGTGTCCATGGCGGACGCCTGGGTGTGGGACATGTACAGGCCCGCTCGATTCGTCAAACAGGTCCGCGTCCTGACCTTCAAGGACGTCAACATCGAGGAGCTCAACAAGAGCGATCTCGAACTTCCGGGTGGCTGAGTTATCCACAATCACTGAGTTGTCCACCAAGATCCACTCGATCCGGGCCGACGCGGCAGAGTCGGTGCCGGAGGTGGTGCCGAATGAACGCACGGGGGGCACTCGGGCGGTACGGCGAGGATCTGGCGGCGCGGCTGCTGGCCGAAGCGGGTATGGCCGTCCTGGCACGCAACTGGCGGTGCCGCGCCGGAGAGATCGACATCGTCGCGGGGGACGGTGACGCCCTGGTCATCTGCGAGGTCAAGACCCGCAGGGCTGGGGCATTCGAGCATCCGATGGCCGCCGTCACACCGGTCAAGGCCGAACGGCTGCGCAGGCTCGCGGCGATCTGGCTCGACAGGCACGGCGGACCGCCGTCGGGCGGGGTCCGGATCGATCTCGTCGGAGTCACCCTGCCCCGGCGCGGAGCACCCGTCACCGAGCACGTGCGGGGGGTGGCCTGATGGGGTTCGCCCGTGCGTGTTCGGTGGCGCTGGTCGGCGTCGAGGGCGTGGTGGTGGAGGTCCAGGCGGACCTGGAGCCGGGGGTGGCCGCCTTCACCCTGGTGGGTCTGCCCGACAAGAGCCTGGTGGAGAGCCGGGACAGGGTCAGGGCCGCGGTGGTCAACTCGGGTGCCGAGTGGCCGCAGAAGAAGCTCACGGTGGGGCTTTCCCCGGCGTCGGTCCCCAAGAGCGGCAGCGGTTTCGATCTCGCTGTCGCCTGTGCGGTGCTCGGCGCGGCGGAGCGCATCGACCCGGCGGCCATCGCCGATGTGGTGATGATCGGGGAGCTGGGCCTGGACGGCCGGGTCCGTCCGGTGCGCGGGGTGCTGCCCGCGGTGCTCGCCGCGGCGGAGGCGGGGTACCGCCAGGTGGTCGTCCCCGAGCAGACCGCCGGTGAGGCGGCCCTGGTGCCGGGCGTCTCGGTCCTCGGTGTACGGAGCCTGCGGCAGCTGATCGCGGTGCTCGGCGACGAGCCGGTCCCCGAGGAGCCGGTGGCGGACCGGGGGCGCCCCGACAGCATGCTGGCCGGACTGATGATGCCCGGCGCGGGGTCGGCACGGGGCTCGCCCCCTTCGCGGCGCGGGGCGGCGACAGCCACCGGCCCGACCTCTCGGAGGTGGCCGGCCAGCACAGGCCGCGCAAGGCCCTTGAGGTGGCGGCGGCGGGCGGGCACCATCTGCTGCTCTCGGGTCCGCCGGGGGCGGGGAAGACCATGCTGGCGGAGCGGCTCTCGGCGATCCTGCCGCCGCTGACCCGTCAGGAATCGCTCGAAGTGACGGCGGTGCACTCGGTGGCGGGCATCCTCCCGCCGGGTGAACCCCTGGTCACCAGGGCGCCGTACTGCGCGCCGCACCATTCGGCGACGATGCAGTCACTGGTGGGCGGCGGCAACGGCCTGCCACGGCCGGGGGCCGTCTCGCTCGCTCACCGCGGTGTGCTCTTTCTGGACGAGGCGCCCGAGTTCTCCGGGCGGGCGCTCGACGCGCTGCGGCAGCCGCTGGAGTCCGGACACGTCGTCGTGGCCCGCGCGGCCGGCGTGGTGCGGCTGCCCGCGCGGTTCCTCATGGTGCTGGCCGCCAACCCGTGCCCCTGCGGCCGGCACACCCTCAGCGGGGCCGGCTGCGAATGCCCGCCCTCCATGATCCGGCGCTACCAGTCGAGGCTGTCCGGACCACTGCTCGACCGGGTCGACCTGCGGGTCGAGGTGGAGCCCGTCAACCGGGCCGACCTGATGGGGCGCGGAGGGCGGGGCGAGACGACGGCCGAGGTCGCCGCCCGGGTGCGGGTGGCGAGGGAGCGGGCGGCCGAACGGCTCGCGGGCACTCCCTGGACCACGAACAGCGAGGTGCCGGGGCACGAGTTGCGCACCCGGCTCCTCGTGGCACCCGGCGCGCTGTTCGCGGCCGAACGCGACATGGAGCGGGGAGTCCTGACGGCCCGGGGTCTGGACCGGGTGCTGAGAGTGGCCTGGACCGTCGCGGACCTCCGGGCGGCCGACCGCCCCGACGCGTCCGACATCGCGGTCGCGCTGGAACTGCGGACGGGCATCCAGCGAGGGGTGCCGATGGAGGCCGGGGCACCATGAACCAGCATGCGGCGGGTGAAGCTCACGCGGAGCAGGACGGCCGGGCGGGCTGCGACGACCGGGAGCGGCTGGCCCGGGCCGCTCTGACACGGATCTTCGAACCGGGGGACGAGCGTGCGGGCCGTTGGCTGCGGGAGACGGGTCCGGTCGAGCTTGTCCGGCGCCTCGGCACCGCCGACGGCTCGGCGGAACGGCTGCCGGGGATGACGTCCGTGCGGCTGGGCGGCTACCGCCTGCGGGCGGCGGCGGCCGAGGCGGAACGGGACCTGGCGGTGGCGGCGGCGGCCGGCGGTCGCTTCCTGTGCCCCGGGGACCGGGAGTGGCCGACGCAGCTCGACGACCTGGGCGACGCCAGGCCGCTCGGTCTGTGGGTGCGAGGCCGCTCCGACCTGCGTCTGTGGGCCCTGCGCTCGGTCGCGGTGGTCGGCGCCCGGGCCTGCACGCCCTACGGGGCGCACATGGCCGGGGAGCTCGGCTCCGGCCTCGCCGAGCGCGGCTGGGTGGTGGTGTCCGGGGCCGCCTTCGGAGTGGACGGTGCGGCGCATCGCGGAGCCCTGGCCGCGGGCGGCGCGACGATGGCGGTGCTCGCCTGCGGCGTCGACGTCGCCTACCCCAGGGGTCACGCCGGGTTGATCGGACGCATCGCCGAACAGGGCCTTCTCGTCACCGAGTTGGCGCCGGGCGATCATCCGACGCGCAGCAGGTTCATCCTCCGTAACCGGGTGATCGCGGCCCTGACCAGAGGGACGGTCGTGGTCGAGGCCGAATACCGCAGCGGGTCCCTCGTCACCGCCCGCGGCGCGCAGCGGCTCGGCCGATTCACCATGGGGGTACCGGGCCCCGCGACCAGCGGTCTGTCGGCCGGAGTCCATGAACTGCTGCGGGGGGAAGCCGTCCTGGTCACCGACGCGTCCGAAGTGGCCGAACTGGTCGGCGGCATCGGCGACCTGGCTCCCGTGCGGCGCGGACCCGTGCTCCCCAGGGACCTGCTCGACGCCGTGACGGCACGCGTCCTGGAGGCGCTGCCGTACCGGGGCGCGGTGGACGGCCGTGAGGTGGCGCGCGCCGCAGGCGTCACCGCCGACGAGGCGCTCGGCCGATTGTACGAACTGCACTCACTGGGGTTCGTCGAACGGGAGGGCGACGGATGGCGGTTGACGCCGAGGCCGGTCCGCGGCGAAGACGCGCGGCGAGGCGGTACTTGACCTGGAGCATTCGGGTGAAAAGGTGAAGCCGATGACCCCGGCGGCCCTGTCCGTGATGTTTCCGGGACCGACGCGCACCGCGACGGCCCCGGACCTCGGCCATGACCGGCTGCGCGTGCTATGGGGCAGAATCACCCGGTACAGGTCTCCGGTCCTGCGCACATCGCAACCTTCCGGTCACGCTACGCTCACAAGGATTCCACACCAGGCGGAAGTTCCCCGGCGCTTCACAGCAGAACGGCTCAAGGCACCACATGCCCCAGCACACCTCCGGGTCTGACCGCGCGGCAGTACCACCGGCCGCGCGTGGCGCTGTGCGTCCAGCTGCCCCCTCCTCTGTCGACGAGTTGTGGCGTTCCTACAAGTCCACGGGCGACGGAAGGCTGCGGGAGCAGCTGATCCTCCACTACTCGCCGCTGGTGAAGTACGTCGCGGGCCGCGTGAGCGTGGGGCTGCCGCCCAACGTGGAGCAGGCGGACTTCGTCTCCTCCGGGGTCTTCGGGCTCATCGACGCCATCGAGAAGTTCGACATCGAGCGGGCCATCAAGTTCGAGACGTACGCGATCACCCGTATCCGCGGCGCGATGATCGACGAACTCAGGGCGCTGGACTGGATTCCCCGCTCCGTGCGGCAGAAGGCGCGGAACGTGGAGCGCGCCTACGCCACGCTGGAGGCGCAGCTGCGGCGCACGCCGTCGGAGGCGGAGGTGGCCGCCGAGATGGGTATCGCCCTGGAGGACCTGCACGCTGTTTTCAGCCAGTTGTCGCTGGCGAACGTGGTGGCCCTGGAAGAGCTGCTGCACGTGGGCGGGGAGGGCGGCGACCGGCTGAGCCTGATGGACACGCTGGAGGACACGGCCGCCGACGATCCGGTGGAGGTGGCCGAGGACCGGGAGCTCAGACGGATGCTCGCCCGGGCCATCAACACGCTCCCGGAGCGGGAGAAGACGGTCGTCACCCTCTACTACTACGAAGGACTGACCCTCGCCGAGATCGGCAACGTCCTCGGGGTCACCGAGAGCCGGGTCAGCCAGATCCACACCAAGTCCGTGCTGCAGCTCCGGGCGAAACTGGCCGACGCGGGGCGTTGAGCCGTCCCCGCGCGGATGAGCGCCTCTCCCCGCGACGGTGAGTCCCCTCCGCGACGGGTGAGCACTCCTCGTGACACCGTCACACCGGCGCCCGGCCGAGGTGGCTTCGGCCACCGAACGCAGGCGCACACCCCCTCCCGGACACCTGCCGCCGTAGAGTGGACGCGTGCCCAGGATTCGAGCGGCCTCCGTGGCCGAGCACCGGACCATGCAGCGCGGCGCCCTCCTCGACGCCGCACGCTCCTTGCTGTCCGAGGGGGGTACCGAGGCGCTGACCTTCCCCGCTCTCGCCGAGCGCACAGGGCTCGCCAGGTCCTCCGTCTACGAGTACTTCCGCTCCCGCGCGGCCGTCGTCGAAGAGCTCTGCGCCGTTGACTTCCCCCTCTGGGCGGCCGAGATCGAGAACGCCATGGAGCGTGCGGCGACTCCTGAGGAGAAGATCGAGGCATACGTCCGCAGGCAGCTCGACCTCGTCGGGGACCGGCGCCACCGGGCGGTCGTCGCGATCTCCGCGAGTGAGCTGGACGCGGGCGCACGAGAGAAGATCCGGGCCGCGCACGGCGGGCTGATCGCCATGATCGTCGAGGCGCTGAGCGATCTGGGGCATGCGCAGCCGAGGCTCGCCGCGATGCTGCTCCAGGGTTCGGTGGACGCCGCGGTGCGCCGTATCGAGCTGGGTGCGGCCGAGGAGCCGGGCGTCGTCGCCGACACGGCCGTGGCGATGATCCTGCGCGGCGTGCGGGGCTGAGGACCGCCCAGGCCGCTGCGGCCGCGGGCGGCCCGGTGTGGACCGCCCGCCCGGGCCGGACGCCTCCTCCGTCATCCGCTTCCCGGTCCACGGTCACGGGCCCGGACCCCGCACCCTCTGACGGCCCCGGCGCCGGCTCCGGTACGCCGAACACCGGCAGCAGACGTGAAGGGCCGCGCCTCAGCAGTGCGGGCGGCAGCAGCGACAGGGGATTCAGATAGGTCCCGCCGCGCCGCAGTCCCCAGTGCAGACAGGCCCCGGGGCAGTGGGACGGCCCCGGTTCGAGAACCGCCACCTCCTGCCCGGCCGCGACCTCGTCACCCGGGGAGACAAGGGGCCGTACCGGTTCGTACGTGGTGCGCAGGGGTGGCTCCCCGCTGCCGGACACCTCGATGGCGACTACTCCGCGGCCGGCCACCGGCCCGGCGAACGACACCCGGCCAGAGGCGGCCGCCAGCACCGCGGCGCCCGGCCCGGCCGCGAGATCGACGCCGCGGTGACCCGGTCCGTACGGCCCGGCGGGCGGCTCCCACCCCCGTACCACCGCGGGGTGCCCGGCCAGGGGCCACGAGCGGTTCCCGTCCGGCGCGGGGCGCCCGGAGGCGGCGTGGGCCGCGCCGGAGGCGGCCGACACCGCGAGCAGAGTCGCCGAGACGGTGAACAGGAGGGTGGCGACGCGGCGGGACAGGGGCGTTCCAGGAGTGCGGAGCATGAGCGCAACGCTGCCCTTTCCGGCCGTTCCGCGGTGATCATGGACGCGATCTGTGGACGACGGAGGGGTTGTGGACAGCTCCGTCACCCGGCACCCGAAGGGTCCCGTACACTTCCTTTGGCGATCCGGGTGACCGGGTCGACTTCGCACGCCCCGCCACCACCCTCTCTGCGGACGGTGGCCGCGCTCCTCGGTCCCTTGTGGCACGGCGCGTCGGGGCGTCAGGCGCGACAGCAATCCTGCGGTCGCGGTAACCGAGTACCTCAAGGAGTACGGCCATGGCCGTCGTCACGATGCGGGAGCTGCTGGAAAGCGGCGTCCACTTCGGTCACCAGACCCGTCGTTGGAACCCGAAGATGAAGCGCTTCATCTTCACGGAGCGCAACGGCATCTACATCATCGACCTGCTCCAGTCGCTGTCGTACATCGACCGCGCCTACGAGTTTGTCAAGGAGACCGTCGCCCACGGCGGTTCCGTCATGTTCGTCGGCACCAAGAAGCAGGCGCAGGAAGCGATCGCCGAGCAGGCGACGCGCGTGGGCATGCCCTACGTCAACCAGCGCTGGCTCGGCGGCATGCTGACCAACTTCTCCACCGTCTACAAGCGCCTCCAGCGCCTGAAGGAGCTGGAGCTCGTCGACTTCGAGGACGTGGCCGCGTCGGGCCTCACCAAGAAGGAGCTCCTGGTTCTCTCTCGCGAGAAGGCCAAGCTGGAGAAGACCCTTGGTGGTATCCGCGAGATGCAGAAGGTGCCCAGCGCCGTCTGGATCGTCGACACCAAGAAGGAGCACATCGCCGTCGGTGAGGCGCGCAAGCTCCACATCCCGGTCGTCGCGATCCTCGACACCAACTGCGACCCCGACGAGGTCGACTACAAGATCCCGGGCAACGACGACGCGATCCGCTCCGTCACCCTGCTCACCCGCGTGATCGCCGACGCCGTCGCCGAGGGCCTCATCGCCCGTTCCGGTGCCGCCACCGGTGACTCGAAGCCGGGCGAGAAGGCCGCAGGCGAGCCGCTCGCCGAGTGGGAGCGCGACCTGCTCGAAGGCGACAAGAAGGCCGACGCCGAGGTCGAGACCTCCGCCGAGACCGAGAAGGCCGCCGACGCCGAGGCTCCTGCCGCCGAGGCCGCTGCCGCCGACGCCCCCGCTGCTGAGGCGCCCGCTGCCGAGGCCCCCGCTGCCGAGGCCCCGGCCGCGGACGCCGAGCAGGCCTGACACCCGTCACGGCTGAAGACGGCGGGGGCCGGTGCCGCAGGCACCGCCCCCGCCGTTCACCCGTAGATCTTTCAGACTTCGAGAGAGAAACAGACTCATGGCGAACTACACCGCCGCTGACGTCAAGAAGCTCCGTGAGCTCACCGGCGCCGGCATGATGGACTGCAAGAAGGCCCTCGACGAGGCCGACGGCAGCGTCGAAGGAGCCGTCGAGGCTCTCCGTATCAAGGGCCAGAAGGGCGTCGCCAAGCGCGAAGGCCGTTCTGCCGAGAACGGCGCCGTCGTCTCCCTCATCTCCGAGGACAAGACCTCCGGCGTGCTGCTGGAGCTGAAGTGCGAGACGGACTTCGTCGCCAAGGGCGAGAAGTTCCAGGCCGTCGCCAACGCGCTGGCCGCGCACGTCGCCGCCACCTCCCCGGCCGACATCGCGACGCTCCTGGCGTCCGAGATCGAGGCCGGCAAGACCGTCCAGGCGTACGTGGACGAGGCCAACGCCAACCTCGGCGAGAAGATCGTCCTGGACCGCTTCGCGCAGTTCACCGGCGGTTACGTGGCTGCGTACATGCACCGCACCATGCCCGACCTCCCGCCGCAGGTCGGCGTGCTCGTCGAGCTGGACAAGGAGAACGCCGAGGTCGCCAAGGACGTCGCGCAGCACATCACCGCCTTCGCTCCGAAGTACCTCAACCGCGACGAGGTCCCGGCCGAGACGGTCGAGAACGAGCGTCGGGTCGCCGAGGCCACCTCCCGTGAGGAGGGCAAGCCCGAGGCCGCCCTTCCGAAGATCGTCGAGGGCCGTGTCAACGGATTCTTCAAGGACGTCGTCGTCCTGGAGCAGGCGTTCGCCAAGGACCCGAAGAAGTCCGTCCAGAAGGTCCTGGACGAGGCCGGTGTCAGCCTGAAGCGCTTCGCGCGCATCAAGGTCGGCATCTGAGTCCGTCCGCGAACAACGGTGGACCCCGATAGGGTCTAGCGCAGTCGACGGCCGCACTCGTGCCGGACGACCGCAGATCTGACGAGGAGGCCATTGCCGCTGAGGGACACCAGACCCACCGGCAATGGCCTTCTTCGTATGTGCACGAGGAGAATTTCGATGGACAAGGGCGCGGACGCCTCACAGGCCGGCCACAAGCGCGACGAGGGCACGATTTCCGGACGCTTCATGCTGAAGCTCTCGGGGAGGCGTTCGCCGGTGGCGGGGGCCTCGGTGTCGACCCCGATGTCGTGCACACCATCGCCCGCGAGATCGCCGCGGTCGTACGGGACGGCGCGGAGATCGCGGTGGTGATCGGCGGCGGGAACTTCTTCCGCGGTGCCGAGCTCCAGCAGCGCGGCATGGACCGGGCCCGGTCCGACTACATGGGCATGCTCGGCACGGTGATGAACTGCCTCGCACTCCAGGACTTCCTGGAGAAGGAGGGCATCGACTCCCGCGTCCAGACCGCCATCACCATGGGCCAGGTCGCTGAGCCCTACATCCCGCTCCGCGCCGTGCGGCACCTGGAGAAGGGGCGCGTCGTCATCTTCGGCGCCGGCATGGGCATGCCGTACTTCTCCACCGACACCACCGCCGCCCAGCGCGCCCTGGAGATCGACGCCAAGGCCCTGCTGATGGGCAAGAACGGAGTCGACGGGGTCTACGACGCCGACCCGAAGACCAACCCCGGCGCGGTGAAGTTCGACGCCCTGGAGTACGGCGAGGTGCTCGCCCGTGACCTCAAGGTCGCCGACGCCACCGCCATCACGCTCTGCCGCGACAACAAGCTGCCGATCCTCGTCTTCGAGCTGACCGCCGAAGGCAACATCGCCCGCGCCGTCAAGGGTGAGAAGATCGGCACGCTCGTGAGCGACGAGAGCACCAGGGCCTGACGGCCCCCCAAGATGGACAACGGCCTGCCGGTCGGACACCGTGCAGGTGAGGACGCGACGCAGGATCCGCAGGGCCCGACGATGCCGGGTCCACTCAAGACACGCAGGAGCACGTGGTGATCGAAGAAATCCTCCTCGAGGCCGAGGAGAAGATGGAGAAGGCCGTTGTCGTCGCGAAAGAGGACTTCGCCGCGATCCGCACCGGCCGCGCGCACCCGGCGATGTTCAACAAGATCGTCGCGGACTACTACGGCGCGCTGACCCCGATCAACCAGCTGGCCTCGTTCTCGGTCCCCGAGCCGCGGATGGCCGTGGTGACCCCGTTCGACAAGACGGCGCTGCGCAACATCGAGCAGGCGATCCGTGACTCGGACCTCGGCGTCAACCCGAGCAACGACGGCAACATCATCCGTGTGACGTTCCCCGAGCTCACGCAGGACCGCCGCAAGGAGTACATCAAGGTCGCCAAGACCAAGGCCGAGGACTCCAAGATCTCGATCCGCTCCATCCGCCGCAAGGCCAAGGAGACGCTTGACAAGCTCGTCAAGGACAAGGAGTCCGGCGAGGACGAGGTGCGCCGCGCGGAGAAGGAGCTCGACGACACCACCGCGAAGTACGTCGCCCAGGTGGACGAGCTGCTCAAGCACAAGGAAGCCGAGCTGCTCGAAGTCTGATGAACGACTCTTCCTGGGGTGCCCCGCAGGGAGCGGGTTCCTGGGGTGCGCCCCGGATGGGAGCCGCTCCGGCGGGTCCTGCTCACGATGTGCATGACGCCCAGCAGACTCGGCCCATGCCCATCGTGCCGGACCTTCCCGACGCAGGTAGAGACGCTGACCACCGCGACGACCGGGGCGGGGGAGCCGCGCGCGTCAGCGGCCCCCTGTTCCGTGACGAGATGCCGCAGGAGCCCATGTCCACCCCGCCGCAGCCCCCTCCGAAGAAGCGTGCCGGGCGGGATCTCCGTGCCGCCATAGGGGTGGGTGTGGGGCTCGGTGCTGTCATCGCCGCCTCGCTCTTCGTCGTGAAGGCCGCCTTCATCGGTGTGATCGTGGCCGCTGTCGTCGTCGGTCTCTGGGAGCTCACCTCCCGGCTGCGGGAGCGCAAGGGCATCAAGGCGCCTCTCGTGCCGCTCGCGGTGGGCGGCGCGGCCATGGTCGTCGCCGGATACGTGCGGGGGGCGGAGGGCGCCTGGGTCGCCATGGCACTGACCGCGCTCGCCGTACTGGTCTGGCGGATGACCGAGCCGCCCGAGGGTTACCTCAAGGACGTGACGGCCGGTGTGTTCGCCGCCTTCTACGTGCCGTTCCTGGCCACGTTCGTCGCGCTGCTGCTCACGGCCGACGACGGACCGCAGCGCGTCCTGACCTTCCTGCTGCTGACCGTGGTCAGCGACACGGGGGCGTACGCGGTCGGCTGGCGCTTCGGCAGGCACAAGCTCGCTCCGCGCATCAGCCCCGGCAAGACCCGCGAGGGCCTGCTCGGCGCCGTGGGCTTCGCCATGGCCGCGGGCGCCCTGTGCATGGAGTTCCTGATCGAGGACGGCTCCTGGTGGCAGGGCCTGCTGCTGGGCCTCGCGGTCGCCGCCAGCGCCACCCTCGGTGATCTGGGCGAATCCATGATCAAGCGTGATCTCGGTATCAAGGACATGGGCACGCTGCTGCCAGGACACGGCGGGATCATGGACCGGCTGGACTCGCTGCTGCCGACCGCGCCTGTGGTCTGGCTGCTGCTGGTGCTTTTCGTCGGATCGGGCTGACCCACCGCGTCAACACACCGCCTGACCTGCGAAGTCGCGAGTGAGGGTCCGTTGTCCACAGGACGGCGGGCCCTCACTCGTCTGTCTGCGACACTGGAAGAACCATGCCAAAGCCCGGAGAACTCACTTTTGTCGCGCCCCGCGGAGCCAAGAAGCCGCCGCGGCATCTCGCCGACCTCACGCCCGACGAGCGCAAGGAAGCAGTCGCCGCGATCGGCGAGAAGCCGTTCCGCGCCAAGCAGCTGTCCCAGCACTACTTCGCGCGGTACGCGCACGATCCGTCGGAGTGGACCAACATCCCGGCCGGCTCGCGCGAGGGTCTCGCTGAGGCGCTGTTCCCTGACCTGATGTCCGTGGTGCGGCACATCAGCTGCGACGACGACACCACCCGCAAGACGCTCTGGAAGCTGCACGACGGGACGCTCGTGGAGTCCGTCCTGATGCGCTACCCGGAGCGGGTGACCATGTGCATCTCCTCCCAGGCGGGCTGCGGGATGAACTGCCCGTTCTGCGCCACGGGGCAGGCCGGGCTCGACCGCAATCTGTCGACCGCCGAGATCGTGCACCAGATCGTGGACGGCATGCGGGCGCTGCGTGACGGTGACGTTCCGGGCGGGCCGGCGCGGCTGTCCAACATCGTCTTCATGGGCATGGGCGAGCCCCTCGCCAACTACAAGCGCGTCGTCGGCGCGATCCGCAGGCTGACCGACCCCGAGCCCGACGGGCTGGGTCTCTCGCAGCGCGGGATCACCGTCTCCACCGTGGGCCTGGTGCCCGCGATGCTGCGCTTCTCCGACGAGGGCTTCAAGTGCCGTCTCGCCGTCTCGCTGCACGCCCCGGACGACGAGCTGCGCGACACGCTCGTGCCCGTGAACACGCGCTGGAAGGTGCGGGAGGTGCTGGACGCCGCCTGGGAGTACGAGGCGAAGTCCGGCCGCCGCATCTCCATCGAGTACGCGCTGATCCGCGACATCAACGACCAGGCGTGGCGGGGTGACCGCCTCGGCCGGCTGCTCAAGGGCAAGCGGGTGCACGTCAACCTGATCCCGCTCAACCCGACGCCGGGTTCCAAGTGGACCGCGTCGCGGCCCGAGGACGAGAAGGCGTTCGTCGAGGCCATCGCGGCCCACGGCGTGCCGGTCACGGTCCGGGACACCCGCGGCCAGGAGATCGACGGGGCCTGCGGACAGCTGGCGGCCTCCGAGCGCTGAGGCGGAAGGCGCCCGGTGTAGCCTGGGCGCCACATCCAACTTCATATTCCGGCAGGGGAGCGCCACAGCGCTGAGAGTGCGGCACCGACAACGGGCCGGCCGCAGACCCTCTGAACCTCGCCCGGGTCATTCCGGGTAGGAAGTTCGGACCTTACTCAAGCTGTTGCGCCCTGCCCGCCTCCCGAAGATCACCGGGGGCGGGCAGGGCCGCGTCTCTTCCTGGTCACTTCCAGGAGGAATCACATGAGCACCACGAAGAAGATCACTGCGACCGCGGTGGCCGCCGCTCTCGGTGTCACGGCTCTCGCGGGCTGCGCGGACTCCGACGACGGTGCGTCCGGCGGGTCGAAGGGCTCCGGCTCCAAGACCGTGACGCTGGTCAGTCACGACTCCTTCAACGCCTCCAAGGACGTGCTGAAGGCGTTCACCGAGGAGACCGGCTACACCGTCAAGGTCCTCAAGAGCGGCGACGCCGGGGCCGCGCTCAACCAGGAGATCCTGACCAAGGGCTCCCCGCGCGGTGACGTGTTCTTCGGCGTCGACAACACCCTGCTCTCCCGCGCCCTCGACAACGGCCTGTTCACGCCGTACGAGGCCAAGGGCCTGGACCGGGTCGCGGACGAGGTGCGGCTCGACGCGGACAAGCACCGGGTGACGCCCGTCGACACCGGTGACGTCTGCGTGAACTACGACAAGAAGTACTTCGCCGACAGGAAGCTCGCGCCGCCGCAGTCCTTCGAGGACCTGCTGAAGCCCGCGTACGAGAACCTGCTCGTCACCGAGAACGCCGCCACCTCCTCGCCCGGTCTCGGCTTCCTCCTCGGTACCGTCGCCGCCTACGGCGAGGACGGTTACGAGGACTACTGGAAGAAGCTGAAGGACAACGGCGTCAAGGTCGTGGACGGCTGGGAGCAGGCGTACAACGACGAGTTCTCCGGTTCCGCCGGCGGCAGGAAGGCCAAGGCCGACCGGCCCCTCGTCGTCTCCTACGCCTCCAGCCCGCCCGTCGAGGTGCTGTACGCGCAGCCGCAGCCGGCGAAGGCGCCGACCGGCGTCGCCACCGGGACCTGCTTCCGCCAGATCGAGTTCGCGGGTCTGCTGGACGGTGCGGAGAACGAGGCGGGCGGCAAGGCCCTGCTGGACTTCCTGATCGGCCGGGAATTCCAGGAGGACATGCCGCTGAACATGTTCGTGAACCCGGTCGTGAGCGACGCGGAACTGCCCGAGCTCTTCACCGAGTTCGGCGCGGAGATCGACGAGCCGGCGACCGTGGCCCCGGAGCGGATCGCCAAGAACCGTGAGCGGTGGGTCCGGTCGTGGTCCTCGCTCGTGGTCAAGTAGCCGGCCGCTCCGTGCGCGGAGGACGGGTGCTCAGCGGACGGATACGCGGGAACGCGGTGCGGCTCGGCCTGACGGCCGTGCCCCTCGCGTTCTTCGCGCTGTTCTTCGCCTACCCCGTCGCCGCGATCGTCGGCCGCGGGTTGAAGGACACGGGCCGGTGGCAGTTCGGCCGCATCGGTGAGGTGCTGGGCCGCCCGGAGATCCTCGACGTCCTGTGGTTCACCACCTGGCAGGCCCTCGCCTCCACCGCGCTCACCCTGGTCCTCGCGCTGCCCGCCGCCTATGTCTTCGCCCGCTTCGACTTCCCCGGAAAACACCTGCTGCGGGCCGTGGTCACGGTGCCGTTCGTGCTGCCGACCGTGGTCGTCGGGACGGCGTTCCTGGCGCTCCTCGGCCGCGGCGGCTTCCTCGACGAGCTGGCGGGAGTGCGGCTCGACACCACCGTGTGGGCGATCCTGCTGGCCCACGTCTTCTTCAACTACGCCGTGGTCGTACGCACCGTCGGCGGCCTCTGGTCGCAGCTCGATCCCCGCCAGGAGGAGGCCGCCAGGGTCCTGGGCGCCGGACGGTTCGCCGCCTGGCGGCGGGTCACCCTGCCCGCCCTGGTGCCCGCCGTCGCCGCCGCCGCACTGATGGTCTTCCTCTTCACGTTCACCTCCTTCGGCGTCGTGCAGATCCTCGGCGGCCCGGCCTTCTCCACGCTCGAGGTGGAGATCTACCGGCAGACCGCCCAGCTCCTGGACCTGCCGACGGCCGCCGTGCTGACCCTCGTCCAGTTCGCCGCGGTCGGCGCGATCCTCGCCGTGCACGCCTGGACCGTACGGCGCAGGGAGACCGCCCTGAAGCTGGTCGACCCGGCGCAGACCGCCCGCCGACCGCGCGGCGCCGGGCAGTGGGCGCTGCTGGGCGGGGTGCTGCTGACCGTCCTGCTGCTGATCCTGCTGCCGCTGGGTGTGCTGGTGGAGCGCTCCTTCGACGGTCCCGGCGGTCACGGGCTGGGCTTCTACCGCGCGTTGCGGTCGGCCGAGGCGAGCGGTTCCACGTTCCTCGTACCGCCGCTCGAAGCCGTCTGGAACTCGCTGCGGTACGCGCTCGTCGCGACCCTGATCGCGCTCTTCGTCGGCGGGCTCGCGGCGGCGGCGCTGACCCGGCGTGCCGGGCGGCTGGTCCGCGGGTTCGACGCGCTGCTGATGCTGCCGCTCGGGGTGTCCGCCGTGACGGTCGGCTTCGGCTTCCTGATCACGCTGGACGAGCCACCGCTCGATCTGCGGACGTCCTGGATCCTGGTGCCGCTCGCGCAGGCCCTGGTGGGTGTCCCCTTCGTCGTACGGACCATGCTGCCCGTCCTGCGCGCGGTGGACGGGCGGCTCCGGGAGGCGGCGGCGGTGCTCGGGGCCTCGCCGGTGCGGGTCTGGCGTGAGGTCGACCTGCCGCTGGTGCGCCGGGCGCTGCTGGTCGCCGCGGGCTTCGCGTTCGCCGTGTCGCTCGGCGAGTTCGGCGCGACCGTGTTCATCGCGCGCCCCGACAACCCGACGCTGCCGGTCGCGGTGGCCCGGCTGCTGGGACGGTCCGGGGAGCTCAACTACGGGCAGGCGATGGCCCTCAGCACGATTCTGATGCTCGTCTGCGCGGTGTCGCTGCTGCTGCTGGAACGTATCCGCACCGATCGATCCGGGGAGTTCTGACCATGCTGGCACTGGAATCGGCCACGGTCCGCTTCGGCGGGCGCACCGCGCTCGACGCGGTGGACCTCCAGGTCGCCGAGCACGAGATCGTCTGCGTGCTGGGGCCGAGCGGCAGCGGCAAGTCGACGCTGCTCCGGGTGGTCGCCGGGCTGCAGCCGATGGACGGCGGCCGGGTGCTGCTGGGCGGCGCGGACCAGGCGGGGGTGCCCGTGCACCGGCGGGGTCTGGGCCTGATGTTCCAGGACCACCAGCTGTTCCCGCACCGCGATGCCGGGGCCAACGTCGCCTTCGGGCTGCGGATGCACGGTGCCGGACGGGCGGAGCGGGAGAGCGGGGTCGCCGAACTGCTCGACCTGGTCGGGCTGCCGGGCGCCGGGCGCCGGGCGGTCGCCGCACTCTCCGGCGGCGAGCAGCAGCGTGTCGCGCTCGCCCGCGCGCTGGCCCCCAGCCCGAAGCTGCTGATGCTGGACGAGCCGCTGGGACAGCTGGACCGGAGCCTGCGCGAACGCCTGGTCGTCGAACTGCGCACGCTCTTCGGCCGGCTGGGCACCACGGTGCTGGCCGTCACGCACGACCAGGGGGAGGCGTTCGCCCTCGCCGACCGGGTGGTGGTGATGCGTGAGGGGCGGATCGCGCAGACGGGGACTCCGCTTGAGGTGTGGCAGAGGCCCGCTTCCGCGTTCGTCGCCCGGTTCCTCGGCTTCGACAACGTGGTGGACGCCGAGGTGACGGGCACGGTGGCGGACACGGTCTGGGGCAAGGTGGCGGTGGCCGAGGGGGAGTGGCAGGGGCCGTGCGAGCTGCTCGTGCGGCCGGCCGGGGTGCGGATCGGGGCCCCGCGGGACGGCCTGCGCTGCACCGTGGAGGCGCGTACGTTCCGGGGGCACCACGTCTCCGTACTGCTGCGGCCCGAGCGCGGGCCCGTGCTGGAGGCGGCGTGCGCGCTGCGGGACACCCCGCAGGAGGGCGCCGCCGTCGGGGTCACCTTCGACGTGGCGGAGACGGTGGTCCTGGCGCCGGCGGGGGAGCCGTCCGGGAAGTGACCGGCTGGCGGCGCCCCCCGGAGCCTGGTCCCCTGGAACGGTCGGCGACCGCCCTGCCGGGCCCCAGGAAAGGACCACGACCATGGACGGGTCAGTACGCGAGGGCATCGATCTCACCCGGGCCTTCGACGCCCCACGGGAGCGGGTGTTCGAGGCGTGGACGACGCCCGAACGCTTCGCCGCCTGGTACGGCGGCCACGCCGCCGTACCGCTCGACCGGGTGTCGATGGACGTCAGGCCGGGCGGGGCCTGGAGCCTGGTCCTCGTCGTACCGGGCACCGAGATGCCCTTCCACGGGGTCTACCGCGAGGTGGTCGCACCGCAGCGGCTCGTCTTCACGCTGAAGGACGGCAGCGTCGCCGACGAGGCCGAGGGCGAGATCGTCACCGCCACGTTCACCGGCCGGGGGCGCACCACCGAGATGACGTTCCGCCAGCGCGGCGGGAACCTCACACCGGAGCAGTACGCCGCAGCGGAGGACGGCTGGGAGGCGTGCTTCGACACGCTCACCACGGTCCTCGCGACCACCCGCGGTCCGGCGCCGCCGCCGGACCTCCGCTCCCGGCCTGCGCCTCCTCGCTGAGAGCGGCCGGCCCGCCCCGGGCCTAGATGTGCCGTCTCATGACATTGGTTCTTCGCCTGTCAGGCTTGGCGGGCATAGGACGCGAAGCGATCGGCGAGCGCGATGACGAGGGCGCGGAGTTCATCGGGGTGCTCGATGGCGAACGGCCGGTCGAGTGAGGCGAGTACCGGAGGCAACCAGTCGAGCCGCTCCGCCCGTAGCTCGACGCGCAGCCAGTGCTCGGCCGCCGGGTCCTGGCCGGCCGCGGGCTCGTGCTCCTCCAGGCTCGCGACGCTGGCGGGGAGGTGGGCGCGGATCTGCTCAACTGTCCCGTGGATCCGCAAGGTGACCTGATGCCTGTACTCGGCCGTGGCGAATCCTGACAACACGCGTTGTGCCGGACCGGGACCCACGGGCGCTTCGAATGAGCCGGACAGGGCCCTCGCGGCTGCGATGCGATCGAGCCGGAAGGTTCGGTCCTCGCCGACCTGGGCGTCCTTGCCCGTCACGTACCACCGGCCCGCATGGGCGACGATCCCGTACGCGTGCAGTGTGCGTTCGCTGCGCCGTCCGTCGCGGTCGGTGTAGCGGATCGACACCGGTCGGCGGTGGCGCACCGCATCGGCGATGGTGAGCAGGAGCCCGGCGTCCGGGTGGTCCAACTCGCCGGGCTGATCCGTGAAGGCGAGAGCTTCCAGGAGTGTGTCGAGCCGGCGGGCGATGTGCTTGGGCAGCACCCGCCGGATCTTCGCTGACGCCGTCTCGTTTGCCGTGCGCTCCGTCGTCGTCAGCTCTGCCCGGCGGCCGGCGACCAGGCCGAGCAGCACGGCCAGCGCCTCGTCGTCGCTGAGCATGAGCGGAGGCAAACGGTACCCGGGAGCCAGCCGGTACCCGCCGTAGCGGCCGCGCACCGACTCCACGGGCACGTCCAGTTCGATCAGTTGGTCCACATACCGCCGCACAGTGCGCCCTTCGACGCCGAGACGGTCGGCGAGCTCGGCCACAGTCCGGGTGCCGCCCGACTGCAGTAGCTCCAGGAGTCTCAGCACGCGGCCTGTGGGTCGTGACATGTTCGCAGCCTAACGCGAATACAGGACCGATTCTGTCCACTATTTCTCCTAGCCTGAGACTGCACGCCTCCAGCACAGCCAAGGAGATACCCATGGACTTCGTCTCGATCCGCATCATCACCAGCGACGTCGCACGCCTCGTCGAGTTCTACGAGCGAGCTACAGGGATGCAGGCGATACGGGCCACCGAGGACTTCGCCGAACTCAGGACCGCGGGCGCAACCCTCGCGATCGCCGGCACCCGCACCGTCCCGCTGTTCGCCCCGGGCTCTGCCCGCCCGGCGGACAACCACAGCGTGATCATCGAGTTCCTCGTCGACGACGTGGACCGCGTTCACCAGAACCTGACCGGCTTCGTCACCGACTTCGTCAACGTGCCCACCACGATGCCCTGGGGCAACCGGTCGCTGTTGTTCCGCGACCCCGACGGCAACCTCGTCAACTTCTTCACCCCCGTCACCCCGGAGGCCATCGAAAAGTTCGCACGCTGACGCCACGCACAGCCGCTCACGCGGGAGCCCCGAAATCTCAGGGGCTCCCGGTGAACGCGGCCGCCGGGTCCAGGAGCGCCACCAGCAGGGGACATCGGAACGACTCCCGACTCGCCTACACCGAGGCTCTGGACGACGAGAAGGCCGTGACCGCAGCCGCGTTCTGGCATCGTTCCGTCGCGTTCTTCGCCGCCCACGACATCACGCCGATCCGCCGCGTCCTCACCGACAACGGCTCCTGCTACCGCTCTCGCGCCTGGGCCGCTGCCCTGGTCGTGACGGGAACGAAGCCCAAGCGCACCAGGCCGTACCGCCACGGACCAACGGGAAGGTGGAGAGGTTCAACGGGACGCTGGCCCGCGAGTGGGCCTACGTGCGCGCCTACACCTCCGAGCAGGAACGCAGGGCCGCGCTCGCGAACTTCCTCAACTACTACAACCACGAGCGCCCGCACTCCGCGCTCGGAGGCCGGCCACCCATCAGCCGGACCTCCGGCAGTGACTACCGCATCGTGTTCGACCAGCCGCCGAAGCCACTCGACACGATCCCGCAGCAGCTCGCCTTCGAGGACGCCGTGGAACCAACGTCCTGAGACACCACACCTAGACGTCAGGCGGCGGTCAGGGGCAGCGCGGCCAGCTGCGCGACCGTCCAGGTCAGCGGGGCGAAAACGGCCAGCAGCGCGCCGGCCCGCACGGCGGTTGCGCCGCGCAGTGCGGATGCCGGGGCGCCCATCCTGAGCAGCGCGTCGGCGGTCCTGGCGCGGGCCTGCTTCGCCTCCAGCGCCGAGGTCAGCAGCGTCGCCGTCGTGCAGCCGAGTACGAGCGCCGCACCGAGAGCGGTGAGGGGACCGAAGGGGCGGGGCCCCGTCCCGTACAGCGCGGCGGCGGCGATCACCCCGGACAGCACCGCGCAGACCACCCCGAGCGGGCGGCCGATACGCCGGGCCTCGTCCATCAGGACCCGGCCCGCCAGCAGGCGGACGGCTCCCGGGCGCACGGCCTGGAGCAGCCGGCCGCAGAGGTAGGTGAGTCCGGGGCCGGCCATGGCCAGGCCGATCGCGGTCAGTGTCCAGCCCGCCAGCACGCCGGCCGGGGTGGCGTCCAGCCTGCCGGGCAGCGGGAACGGGCTGCCGCCCGCCGGGCCCCGGCTCGCGTACGCCTCGACGGCCAGACCGGCCGCCGTCAGGGCGACGCCCCACGGCAGCCCCGAGGGAGCCCCCGATGTGCCGGGGTCACCGGCGCCGTCCGGGGCGGTGGGGGAGGAGGCCACGGGGGGCCGGGCGCGTAGGGCGAGCGCACTCGCGAGCACCGAGGCCACCGGTACGAGGGCGAGCAGCGTGAGGGCGGCCGCCAGCGGCAGCGGTGTACCGGCTCCCAGCAGCTCGGTGGCGCGGCCGTCGAACGGCATCCCCGTCAGGTCGCCCCGCAGGTGCAGGAAGAGCAGCAGGGCCACCATCGAGCCGAGCGTGGTGGAGACCGCGGTGGAGACGGCCGCGAGCACCGAGAGCCTGACCGGGCCCAGCCCGATGGCGAAGAGCCCGGGGCGGGGCCGGGTGGCCGGGTCGGTCCGGGCCACCGCGACGGCGAACTGCACGGCGGCCGCCAGCGGGACCAGGCACCACAGCAGCCGCAGTACCGACCCCGTGGCCTGCGCCGGGTGGCCGGAGGCGTACCCCAGGGTGCAGAGCAGCAGGAAACCGACGCCGGCCGAGGCCGCGGCGACGAGCAGGCGCCGCGCCAGGACCAGGGGGTGCGTACCGCGGGTCAGACGGAGAGCGAGCACGCCGAGCGGCCTTCCGTATCGGACACGGCGGGCAGGGTGACGGTGCTGACGCGGCGGCCGTCCAGCAGGGCGACCGCGCGGTCGGCGAGGGCGGCGACCTCCACGTCGTGGGTGGCGAGGACGACCGTGATGTCGTGGGAGCGGGCCGCGGTCGTCAGGGTGCGCAGGAGCTGCGTGCGGTCCGCGCGGTGGAGCGCCGCGGTCGGCTCGTCGGCGAAGATCACCGATGGTGACGCGGTCAGGGCCCGGGCCACGGAGACCCGCTGGCGCTGTGCCTGGAGCAGCGCGTGGGGCCGCTTCTTGGCGAGCGCGGCGATATCCAGGCGCTCCAGCCACTCCAGCGCAGCCTTCTTGGCGGCCCGGTGCGAGGTGCCCCGCAGGAGCAGGGGAAGGGCCGCGTTCTCCCAGGTGGTCAGCTCCGGCACGAGCTGGGGCTCGGGGGCGATCCAGGCGAAGCGGTCGCGGCGCAGCTGTTCCCGCAGGCGCGGGCCCATCGTGTGGAGGGGGACGCTGTTGTACCAGACCTCGCCCTGCTGGGGCACCAGCTGCCCGGACAGACAGTGCAGCAGCGTGGTCTTCCCGCTGCCGCGCGGCCCGGTCACGGCCAGGATCTCGCCGTCCCGGACGCCGACGGAGACACCGCCGAGACCGGGTGAGCCGTTGTGGGAATGGTGCAGGGAACGCGCCCAGATCACGTCGTTGTCCGGCGGGGCCACCATGGCGTACACCTCGGTTCAGTCAGTATTCCCTTCCCCCGTACGGGGGAAGGGAGACGCGGCCGATCGGTCTCTCGGCACGGTAGGCAGCCCGGCCCGGGTGTGCGCACAGCACGCGGCCCGGATGCGCTCCTTCTCACTCGAAAGGCGTATCCGGGCCGCGTGGACCGTATGAAATGACCGCTGGAACGACATCAGCCAGGGGCCCTCACCGGGGTCAGAGCTTCGTCCACGCCTCCGTGAGAACGGACCGCAGGATGCCCTCGATCTCGTCGAAGGTCGCCTGGTCGGAGATGAGCGGCGGCGCGAGCTGGACGACCGGGTCGCCGCGGTCGTCGGCCCGGCAGTACAGGCCGTTCTCGTACAGCGCCTTGGAGAGGAAGCCGTACAGGACGCGCTCGGTCTCCTCGTCGGTGAAGGTCTCCTTGGTGACCTTGTCCTTCACCAGCTCGATGCCGTAGAAGAAGCCGTTGCCGCGGACGTCGCCGACGATCGGCAGGTCGTGCAGCTTCTGGAGGGTCGAGAGGAACGCGCCCTCGGTGTCCAGGACGTGCTGGTTGAGGCCCTCACGCTCGAACAGGTCGAGGTTGGCAATGCCCACGGCCGCGGAGACCGGGTGGCCACCGAAGGTGTAGCCGTGCAGGAAGGTGTTGCCGCCCTGGTAGAACGGCTCCGCCAGGCGGTCGGAGATGATGCACGCGCCGATCGGGGAGTAGCCCGAGGTCATGCCCTTGGCGCAGGTGATCATGTCCGGCACGTAGTCGAACTTGTCGCACGCGAACATCGTGCCGAGGCGGCCGAAGGCGCAGATCGTCTCGTCCGAGACGAGCAGCACGTTGTACTGGTCGCAGATCTCGCGGACCCGCTGGAAGTACCCGGGCGGCGGCGGGAAACAGCCACCGGCGTTCTGCACCGGCTCCAGGAAGACCGCGGCCACGGTCTCGGGGCCCTCGAAGAGGATCTCCTGCTCGATCTGGTCGGCGCACCAGCGGCCGTACGCCTCGGGGTCGTCGCCGTGGATCGGGGCGCGGTAGATGTTGGTGTTGACCACCTTGTGCGCGCCGGGAACCAGCGGCTCGAAGGGGGCCTTCAGGGCCGGCAGGCCCGTGATGGACAGGGCGCCCTGCGGGGTGCCGTGGTACGCCACCGCGCGGGAGATGACCTTGTACTTGGTCGGCTCGCCGGTGAGCTTGAAGTACTGCTTCGCCAGCTTCCACGCGGTCTCGACGGCCTCGCCGCCACCTGTCGTGAAGAAGACCTTGTTCAGGTCACCCGGGGCGTAGTTCGCCAGACGCTCGGCCAGCTCGACGGCCTTGGGGTGGGCGTACGACCACACCGGGAAGAAGGCCAGCTCCTGCGCCTGCTTGTACGCCGTCTCGGCGAGCTCGTGACGGCCGTGGCCGGCGTTGACCACGAACAGGCCGGAGAGGCCGTCGAGGTAGCGCTTGCCCTTGTCGTCGAAGATGTAGGTGCCCTCGCCACGCACGATGGTGGGAACGGGCGCGTTCTCGTAGTCCGACATGCGGGTGAAGTGCATCCACAGGTGGTCGTACGCGGTTCGGCTGAGGTCCTTGCTCACGGCTATCGGGTTCCCCACATATAGGTCTGCTTCTTGAGCTTGAGGTAGACGAAGCTCTCGGTGGAGCGCACACCGGGAATGGCCCGGATGCGTTTGTTGATCGTCTCCAGCAGGTGGTCGTCGTCCTCGCAGACGATCTCCACCATCAGGTCGAAGGAGCCCGCGGTCATGACCACGTACTCGCACTCGGCCATGGCCGCCAGGGCTTCCGAGACGGGGTCGAGGTCTCCCTCGACATTGATGCCCACCATCGCCTGCCGCCGGAGTCCCACGGTGAGCGGGTCGGTGACGGCGACGATCTGCATCACGCCCTGGTCGAGCAGCTTCTGGACGCGCTGGCGTACCGCCGCTTCCGACAGGCCGACGGCCTTGCCGATCGCGGCGTACGGACGGCGTCCGTCCTCCTGGAGCTGCTCGATGATTGCGAGGGAGACGGCATCGACCGTCGGGGACGGTCCGTTCCCGGTCCTGGAGTCTGCGCTGCGACTGGCCACAGACTCACTCTGCACCGGGACTCGTCTGTCTGGCAAGCCCAGATCGATGAAATTCGTTGTCTGGGGACCTGGATCTCACCGAATCCGAAGTTGACGCCCGGTGGCTATGTCGAAAGCGTCACCGAAGCGATTAGGGTGGAATCTCATCCATCGGACAGCCGACAGGAGGGGTGGTTGTGACCACCGAGGTGCGCCGTCTGCGCAACTACATCAACGGAGAGTTCCGGGACGCCGCGGACGGGCGGACCATCGACGTGGTCAACCCGGTGACGGAAGAGGTCTACGCGACCTCCCCGCTCTCCGGACAGGCCGACGTCGATGCCGCCATGGAGGCGGCGGCCGCCGCCTTCCCCGCCTGGCGTGACGTCACGCCGGCCGAGCGCCAGAAGGCCCTGCTCAAGATCGCCGACGCCTTCGAGGAGCGCGCCGAGGACCTCATCGCGGCCGAGTCGGAGAACACGGGCAAGCCGCTGGAGCTCACCCGTACCGAAGAGGTCCCGCCGATGGTGGACCAGATCCGGTTCTTCGCGGGTGCCGCCCGGCTGCTCGAAGGCCGCTCGGCCGGCGAGTACATGGAGGGCCTGACCTCCATCGTCCGCCGTGAGCCGGTGGGCGTGTGCGCCCAGGTGGCGCCGTGGAACTACCCGATGATGATGGCGGTCTGGAAGTTCGCCCCGGCGCTCGCCGCGGGCAACACCGTCGTCCTCAAGCCGTCCGACACCACCCCGGCGTCGACCGTGCTGATCGCCGAGATCATCGGCGCCATCCTCCCCAAGGGCGTCTTCAACGTCATCTGCGGCGACCGCGACACCGGCCGCGCGATGGTCGAGCACCCCACCCCGGCGATGGCCTCCATCACCGGTTCGGTACGGGCCGGCACGCAGGTCGCCGAGTCCGCGGCCAAGGACGTCAAGCGCGTCCACCTGGAGCTCGGCGGCAAGGCGCCCGCCGTCGTCTTCCAGGACAGCGACATCGCCAAGGCCGTCGAGGGCATCTCCGTCGCGGGCTTCTTCAACGCCGGGCAGGACTGCACGGCCGCGACCCGTGTTCTGGTCCACGAGTCGATCCACGACGAGTTCGTCACCGCGCTCGCCCAGGCCGCGGCGGAGACGAAGACCGGGGCCCCGGACGACGAGGACGTGCTCTACGGCCCGCTCAACAACGCCAACCAGCTGAAGCAGGTCAGCGGCTTCATCGAGCGCCTCCCCGCCCACGCCAAGGTCGAGGCGGGCGGTCAGCGGGTCGGTGACAAGGGCTACTTCTACGCGCCGACCGTGGTCTCCGGCCTCAGGCAGGACGACGAGATCATCCAGAACGAGGTCTTCGGCCCCGTCATCACCGTCCAGTCGTTCACGGACGAGGCCCAGGCCCTGGAGTACGCCAACGGCGTGGAGTTCGCGCTGGCGTCCTCGGTGTGGACCAAGGACCACGCGCGCGCCATGCGGATGTCCAAGAACCTCGACTTCGGCTGCGTGTGGATCAACACCCACATCCCGCTCGTCGCCGAGATGCCGCACGGCGGATTCAAGAAGTCCGGCTACGGCAAGGACCTCTCCGCATACGGCTTCGAGGACTACACCCGCATCAAGCACGTCATGACGTCGCTCGACGACTGACCGGCGTACCACGAGCGGTGTGACGGCCCCGGGCTCAGGCCCGGGGCCGTTTCCCGTCTCCGGAGCCGGACCGGCGGGAGCGCGGCGGCCCGGCCCGCACCCCGTCCCCTACGGCTTGCGGGCCACCGCGCCGAACTGGGCGACCTCGGCCGCCGGGGCGCCCGGTTCCGGACGCCACTGGGCGCAGGACACGATGCCCGGGTCCAGAAGTTCCAGACCGTCCATGAAGGCGGCGAACTCGGTGCGGGAGCGGGCGGTGATCGGCGGAGTGGCGTGCTCGTTCCAGAAGCGCATCGCCTCCTCGTTGCCCTCGCCGCCCAGCTCCAGCGTGGGGTGGGTGAGCACCAGGTAGCTGCCGGAGGGCATCGCGTCCATCAGCCTGCTCACGACGCTCCGCGCCTCGCCGGTGTCCAGGACGAAGTTGAGGATGCCGAGCATCATCACCGCGACCGGCTGCCTCAGGTTCAGGGTCGGCTCGACGGAGCGCAGAATCTGTTCCGGGTGATGGGCGTCGGCGTCGATGTACTCGGTGGCGCCCTCGGGCGAGCTGGTGAGCAGGGCCCGCGCGTGGGCCAGCACGATCGGGTCGTTGTCGACGTACACGATGCGGGAGTGCGGAACGGTGTGCTGCGCGATCTCGTGGGTGTTGTTGAAGGTCGGCAGACCCGTGCCGATGTCCAGGAACTGGGTGATGCCCAGGTCACCGGCGAGATGCCGCACCACCCGGCCGAGGAACGCCCGGTCCGCGCGGGCCACTTCGCCGATGCTCGGGTACATGCCGGTGACCTGGTCGCCGACCGCCCGGTCCACCGGGTAGTTGTCCTTGCCGCCCAGCCAGTAGTTCCAGACCCGGGCGTTGTGCGCGACGTCGGAACGGACGCGGGCGGGGACGGATTCGGTGCTGGGGTCGCTCACGTGTGCTCCTCTGGTGCCGGGCCTGGCATCACGGAAGATGCCGTGCCTTCCATCATGCCGGATCGATCAAGGTGCCTCGCGGGCGGGGAAGTTGGCGAGCACTCCGTGCAGCGCGTCGACGCGGTTCGTGGTGATCGAGTCGACGCCCCGCCCGATCAGGCGGCGCATCGTCCGCCTGGTGTCGGCCGTCCAGGCGGAGACGAGCATCCCGTCCCGGTGCACGCGCTCCGTCAGCTCCCGGCTCACCAGGCCGAACCGGTAGTTCATCCAGCGGGGCTTCACGGCCGCCACGAGCGCGGCGCGCGGCGGGGCGAGGGTGTTCCAGGTCAGCGCGATCTCGGCGGACGGATCGGCCGCCCGGACGCGGAGCATGGCCCCGCCGCCCGCGCAGTAGTACACCCGCTCGCCCGCGCCGCACTCGTGGACCGTGCCGACGATGTCGCGTACGGAGGCGTCGGTGCAGCCGGGCAGGTCGATCATGAGACGGTGCCCGGCGGTGGCGAGCAGCGCCTCGCGCAGCGTGGGCACGCCGCCCGAGGTCAGCTCGGTCAGCTCGTGGTGGCGGAGCCGGTCGAGACGCAGGTCGTGGCCCCACAGCCGTTCCAGCGTGGAGTCGTGCAGCAGGACCGGCACGCCGTCACGGGTGACGCGGACGTCGACCTCGACCGCGTCCGCCCCGCGTTCCAGCGCGGAGCGGACCGAGGGCAGCGTGTTCTCGCGGGCCCGGTACGGATCGCCGCGGTGTGCCACGGCGGTGACGGCGGGGGCGGTGCGGAGAGGGTGGTCCATGGGTTCATTGTGGCGGGAGGTCACCCGGCGGAGGTCGCCGGCCAGCTCGCCGTGTACGTGTCGATCTCGGCGGCCAGCTTCCGCTTGCCCGCCGGGTCCAGGAAGGACGCCTCCACCGCGTTCTTCGCGAGGGCGGCCACCCCGCGCTCGTCGAGCGCCAGGAGGCGGGCGGCCACGGCGTACTCGTTGTTGAGGTCGGTGCCGAACATCGGCGGGTCGTCGCTGTTGATCGTCACGAGCACCCCCGCTTCGGTCATCTCGCGGACCGGGTGCAGTTCGAGGTCGGCGACCGCGCGGGTGGCGATGTTGGAGGTCGGGCAGACCTCCAGCGCGATCCGGTGCTCGGCGAGGTGGTCGAGCAGCTTCGGATCCTGGACCGAGCTGGTGCCGTGGCCGATGCGTTCGGCGCGCAGGGCGGTGAGCGCGTCCCAGACGGTCTGCGGACCCGTGGTCTCCCCGGCGTGCGGGACCGAGTGCAGGCCCGCGGCGATGGCCTGGTCGAAGTACGGCTTGAACCGCGGGCGGTCCACGCCGATCTCCGGGCCGCCGAGGCCGAAGGAGACGAGTCCTTCGGGCCGCAGGTCCAGGGCGAGCCTGGTGGTCTCGGCCGCGGCTTCCAGGCCGGCCTCGCCGGGGATGTCGAAGCACCAGCGAAGGACGACGCCGAGCTCGGCCTCGGCGGCCTTGCGGGCGTCCTCGATGGCCTCCATGAAGCCCACCTCGGGGATGCCGCGCCGGGTCGAGCTGAACGGGGTGACGGTCAGCTCCGCGTACCGGATGTTCTGGCGGGCCATGTCCCGGGCCACCTCGAAGGTGAGCAGCCGCACGTCCTCCGGGGTCCGCACGAGGTCCACCACGGAGAGGTAGACGTCGATGAAGTGCGCGAAGTCGGTGAAGGTGAAGAAGTCCGCCAGTGCCTCCGGGTCGGTGGGGACCTTGGAGTCGGGGTGGTGCGCGGCCAGTTCCGAGACGATGCGCGGGGAGGCCGATCCGACGTGGTGCACGTGGAGTTCGGCCTTGGGCAGCCCCGCGATGAAGGGGTGCAGATCGTTCATCGGACTCTCCGGAAGTCTCGGCGTTCGGCGTCTGGCGTCCGGGGGCACCGGCCGCACCGATCATCGTATGCGGGGGCGGGCCGCCCGGGGCCGGGCCGTAGCATGACGGGACCACGATGGGGGAGGCCCATGTCAGACAGCACAGAGCAGCCCGGGGGCGGGCGTGCGCCACGCGATCCGTGGGCACCGCCGGACAGCCGGGTGGACCTGGGCAAACCGGCCGCAGGACCGCCGCCCGCGCACGACCAGCCGACCGTCAGCGCCATGCCGGGCGTCGGCAGCGGTCCAGCCCCGGGAGCCGGCGCCCCGGGATACGGTCAGGGCGGCGCGGGGGCCGGATACGGGCCGGGTGACACGGCCGTTCCGCCGCCGGCCCTCGCGCCCGGCGGGCCCGGACAGGCCGCTCCGCCCTCGGGGCCGTACGGCTATCCGGCCGCGCCCGTCCCGCCGTACGGCGGCTACCCGGGTTATCCGGGCTACGGAGGCGGGCCCGGGTGGGGCGGTCCGCCGCCCGCCAACGGCCTCGGCACGGCCGCCATGGTGCTCGGCATCCTGGCCGTCTGCCTGTTCTGCGTCTACGGAGTCCCGAGCCTGATCCTGGGCATCCTCGCCCTGATCTTCGGCATCCTGGGGCGCAGGCGCGTGGCCCGCGGTGAGGCCGACAACGCGGGTCAGGCCCTGACCGGAGTCATCCTCGGCTCCATCGGCATCGCGCTCGGCGCGGCGATCATCGGCTTCTTCATCTGGCTGTTCGCCACGCACGGCCAGGACTTCAACGACATCGAGGAGTACGACGACCCGTACGCCACCTCGCTCGTGGCCGGCGCCGGCCGGTAGCCGCTCGCCTCCGCCCGTGCGTTCCCGGCCGCCGTTCGCCGTTCGCGGACAGGACACGCGCCTGCCCGCGAACGGCGCTCCGGGACCGTCCGTCAGAGCGCCCGCAGCCGCGTCCGCGCCTCCATGAGCGCGAAGCCGAGCAGGTTCAGCCCCTCCCAGCGCGCCGGATCGCTCACCCGCTGGTCGTCCCCGGCGAGGCCGATGCCCCAGATCCGGTCGAGAGGGCTCGCCTCGACCAGCACGCGGTCCCCCGTGCCCAGCAGATACCCCCGCAGCGCGGGGTCCTGGCCGAACTTGTGGACGCTGCCCTCCACCACCAGGCCGAAGCGCTCGCGCGCCCAGACCTCCTGGTCGAAGCCGCGGACCAGCCGGCCCACCTTCTTCGCCGCCCCCGGGCCGCTCGCCCCGACCGCCCGTATCTCCGCTTCCGCGTCGCCGAAGAGCCGCGCCTTGCCGGCCATCATCCAGTGCTCCGCCGACGCGTACGTCACCGCGTCCACGGTGAACGGAGAGGGCCACCACTGGCTCAGACAGCTCGGACCGAGCCGGCCGTCGTGGCTCGGGCGGTGCCCCCAGAACGGCAGGTACTTCACTTTCTCGCCACGCGCGACTCTCGCCACAAGATCCTCGGTGTGCCCCATGGCATGGGAGTCTGGCATCCGCCACGGACACTCCGTACGGGGATCTTCGCGCCGACACGACACATGGTCGACAGATTCCGTCGCGTAACCAAAAGGCAACAACGGAATCACTTGTTGGCCTGGGGTCCCTCTGTCAGGATCGGCACTCAACTCGACCAGAAGCTACGCCGCCCCCGCCCAGCGGAGTGAGCGGCGGAGGAGTGCGTCATGGGCAACGGCTTCCACGTGCAGGACCGCTTCGCGGGCGGCGCGCAGTACATTGGCGGAAAACTGCGGTCCGGCACATCAGGGCGCCACCACGAGGTGGTGAACCCGGCGACGGGCGAGACGGTCTACCGCTACGAACTGGCCGGCACCGAGGACGTGGACGCGGCCGTCGCCGCGGCGGCCGCCGCGTTCCCCGGCTGGTCCGGAGCCACCCCCGGCGAGCGGTCCGACGTGATGTACCGCTTCGCCACCGAGCTCGCCGGACAGGCCGACGACCTCGCGTACGCCGAGTCCCTCCAGTGCGGCAAGCCGATCAAGCTCTCCACCGGGTTCGACGTGCCGGGCACCGTCGACAACACCGCCTTCTTCGCGGGCGCCGCCCGTCATCTGGAGGGCAAGGCGGCGGCCGAGTACGACGGCGACCACACCTCCTACGTACGCCGCGAGGCGATCGGCGTCATCGGCTCCATCGCCCCCTGGAACTACCCCCTCCAGATGGCCGCGTGGAAGGTCCTCCCGGCCATCGCCGCAGGCAACACCATCGTCCTGAAGCCTGCCGAGACCACCCCTGTGACCTCGCTGATGTTCGCCCAGGCGGCAACCGTGGCGGGCATCCCGGACGGGGTGATCAACATCGTCACCGGAGCGGGCAGGGACGCGGGTGAGCACCTTGTCGGCCACCCCGACGTCGTCATGACCTCCTTCACCGGATCGACGGCCGTCGGCAGGCGGGTCGCGGAGATCGCCACCTCCACCGTCAAGCGCCTCCACCTCGAACTCGGCGGCAAGGCGCCCTTCCTGGTCTTCGACGACGCCGACCTCGAAGCGGCCGTCAACGGCGCGGTGGCCGGCTCCCTCATCAACACCGGCCAGGACTGCACCGCCGCCACCCGCGCCTACGTGCAGCGCCCCCTCTACGACGCCTTCGTACGGGACGTCGCCGCGCTCATGGAGACCGTACGGCTCGGTGATCCCTTCGACCCCTCGACGGACCTCGGCCCGCTGATCAGCCACGCCCACCGCGACCGGGTCGCCGCCGTCATCGAGCGCGCCCGCGCCTACGCCACCGTCGTCACCGGCGGCGAGGCGCCCGGCGGCGGTCTCAGGGACGGCGCCTACTACCGGCCGACCCTGGTCGCGGACGCCGCCCAGGACAGCGAGATCGTCCAGTCCGAGATCTTCGGGCCGGTCCTCGTCGTCCTGCCCTTCGACACCGATGACGAAGGCATCGCCCTCGCCAACGACACCCCGTACGGACTCGCGGCTTCCGCCTGGACCCGCGACCTCTACCGGGCCAACCGGGCCACCCGCGAGATCAAGGCGGGCTGCGTCTGGGTGAACGACCACATTCCGATCATCAGCGAGATGCCGCACGGCGGATACAAGGCCAGCGGTTTCGGCAAGGACATGTCGGCGTACTCCTTCGAGGAGTACACACAGGTCAAGCACGTCATGTACGACAACAGCGCGGTCGCGCGCAAGGACTGGCACCGCACGATCTTCGGGGACCGATAGCAGACGTCGCCCGACCGGCGGCCACACACCCGAAAGGGCAACGCGTATGGAGCAGTACGAGCCCGAGCACCTCTCTCCCGCCCGGCTGGCGGCCATGAGGCGAAGCCTGACCACGGGCAGGGGTGCCCTCACCCGCCGTTCGATGCTGCGCGCCTCGGGCATGGGCGCCCTCGCGCTCGGCGGCCTGGGCGCGCTCAGTGCCTGCGGCATCCCGCCCGCGAAGCGCGAGGGCGATGCGGCAGCCGCCTTTGACGACCACTCGGCCAGGGAGAAGCGGCTCAGCTTCTCCAACTGGACCGAGTACATGGACGTCAGCGAGGACGAGAAGGGCCGTCCGACCCTGGAGGCGTTCACGGAACGCACCGGGATCGAGGTCAGGTACACCGAGGACATCAACGACAACGTCGAGTTCTTCGGCAAGATCAAACCGCAGCTCGCGGCCGGCCAGAACACCGGACGCGACCTCATATGCGTCACCGACTGGCTGGCCGCCCGCATGATCCGGCTCGGCTGGGCGCAGAAGCTCGACCCGGCGAACCTGCCGCACGCCTTCGCCAACCTCTCGTCCCAGTTCCGCACCCCCGACTGGGACCCGGGCCGCGCGTACTCGTACCCCTGGACCGGCATCTCCACCGTCATCGCCTACAACTCCAAGGCGACCGGAGGCCGCAAGGTCGACTCCGTCACGCAGCTGCTCGACGACCCCGGGCTGAAGGGGCGGGTGGCCTTCCTCTCCGAGATGCGCGACTCCGTCGGTATGACCCTGCTCGACATGGGCAAGACCCCGGAGTCGTTCGGCGACGCCGACTTCGACGCCGCGATCGGCCGCCTCCAGAAGGGCGTCGACAAGAAGCAGATCCGCCGCTTCACCGGCAACGACTACACCGCCGACCTGAGCAAGGGCGACCTCGCCGCCTGTCTCGGCTGGGCCGGCGACATCATCCAGCTCCAGGCCGACAACCCGGACATCAAGTTCGCGATCCCCGCCGCCGGTTACCTCACCTCCAGCGACAACCTGCTCGTCCCCGCGAAGGCGCGGCACAAGACGAACGCCGAGAAGCTCATCGACTACTACTACGAGCCGCCGGTCGCCGCCCAGCTCGCCGCGTACATCAACTACGTGTGCCCGGTCGACGGCGTCCGCGAGGAGCTCGCCAGGATCGACGAGTCGATGGCCGACAACACGCTGATCCTCCCGGACAAGGAGATGGCGGCGAAGTCCCACCCCTTCCGCTCGCTCAGCTCCAAGGAGGAGACGGCGTACGAGGAGAAGTTCGCCAGGCTCATCGGCGCCTGAGCACACCGGACCTTCCCTTCCCTCACCCGCCCTTCCACCACCGGGACCGCGACCCATGACTCAGCAGCAGACAACCGGCGGCGACGTCCGCCTCACCGGGATCAGCAAGACGTACGGCTCCTTCACCGCCGTACACCCGCTCGATCTGACCGTCCCGCAGGGTTCGTTCTTCGCGCTGCTCGGGGCGTCCGGCTGTGGCAAGACCACCACGCTCCGCATCATCGCGGGCCTGGAGGAGGCCACGACCGGCACGGTCTCGCTCGGCGGCAAGGACATCACCGGCCTGCCCGCGTACAAACGGCCCGTCAACACCGTCTTCCAGAGCTACGCGCTCTTCCCCCACCTGGACATCACCGAGAACATCGCCTTCGGTCTGCGCCGGCGCGGCGTCAAGTCGGTCAGGAAGCAGGTCGGCGACATGCTGGAGCTCGTCCAGCTCGGCGACTTCGCCCGGCGCAAGCCGCACCAGCTCTCCGGTGGCCAGCAGCAGCGCGTCGCCGTCGCCCGCGCCCTCATCAACCACCCGCAGGTGCTGCTCCTGGACGAGCCGCTCGGCGCCCTCGACCTCAAACTGCGCCGCCGGATGCAGCTGGAGCTCAAGCGCATCCAGACCGAGGTCGGCATCACCTTCGTGCACGTCACGCACGACCAGGAGGAGGCCATGACCATGGCCGACACCGTCGCCGTGATGAACGGGGGACGCGTCGAACAGCTCGGCGCGCCCGCAGATCTGTACGAGAACCCGAAGACCACGTTCGTCGCCAACTTCCTCGGCACCTCCAACCTCATCGAGGGCGAGATCGCCGGGTGCGGCACGGACATCGTCGTATCGGCGGGCGGCGGAAAGCTCCGGCTGCCCGGTGACCGGTGCTCCGCCCCGGCCGTGACCGGAGGCAGGGTGCTCCTGGGCATACGCCCCGAGAAGATCTCCCTGGCGCACGCCGACGCCGCCGGGCGGATCGCCGAAGGCCGAAACCGGGTCACCGGCCGGATCGTCGACTCCAGCTTCATCGGCGTCTCGACGCAGTACGTCGTGGAGAGCCCGGCGGGCAGGGAGCTCCAGGTGTACGAGCAGAACATCGAGCGTGACGCGCGGCTGGTGCCGGGCGCCGAAGTGGTCCTGCACTGGAACCCGGCGCACACCTTCGGCCTGGACGCCTCCCAGTCCAAGCTCGCGGGGACGATGGGCGACGCGGGTGTGGAGACGGTGGAGGACGTCTCGTGACCCTCACCGAAGCCCCGCCGACGCCCGCAGCCGAACCCGCCGGGCCGCCGGTCCGCAAGCCCTCCGCCCGCAGGCGGCTCGTCCCCTACTGGCTGCTGCTCCCCGGCATCCTGTGGCTGATCGTCTTCTTCGCGGTGCCGCTGGTCTACCAGGCGTCGACCTCCGTACAGACGGGCTCCCTGGAGCAGGGGTTCGAGGTCACCTGGCACTTCCGGACGTACTGGGACGCGCTGAGGGACTACTACCCGCAGTTCGTCAGGTCGCTGCTGTACGCGGGTTCCGCGACCGTCCTGTGCCTGGTGCTCGGCTATCCGCTGGCGTACCTGATCGCGTTCAAGGCGGGCCGCTGGCGCAACCTGGTGCTGGTCCTGGTCATCGCCCCGTTCTTCACCAGCTTCCTGATCCGTACGCTCGCCTGGAAGACGATCCTCGCGGACGGCGGCGCGGTCGTGGACCTGATGAACACGCTGCACGTCCTGGACGTCACCAGCTGGCTCGGCTGGACCGAGTCCAACCGGGTGCTCGCCACCCCGATGGCGGTCGTCTGCGGCCTGACGTACAACTTCCTGCCGTTCATGATCCTGCCGCTCTACACCTCGCTTGAGCGGATCGACGGCAGGCTGCACGAGGCGGCGGGCGACCTGTACGCCACCCCCGCCACGACCTTCCGCAAGGTGACGTTCCCGCTCTCGATGCCGGGCGTCGTCTCCGGCACGCTGCTCACGTTCATCCCCGCCAGCGGTGACTACGTCAACGCGGAACTGCTCGGCTCGACCGACACCAAGATGGTGGGCAGCGTCATCCAGTCACAGTTCCTGCGGGTCCTGGACTATCCGACGGCCGCCGCGCTCTCGTTCATCCTCATGGCGATCGTCCTGCTGACGGTCACCTTCTACATCCGCCGCTCCGGGACGGAGGACCTGGTCTGATGCCCGCACTGCGCTGGATTCGCCGCAACCTGATCGTCATCGCCGGTCTGCTGACGCTCGCGTACATGATCGTGCCGAACGTCGTCGTGATGGTGTTCTCGTTCAACAAGCCCAACGGGCGGTTCAACTACGCCTGGCAGCAGTTCTCCCTGGACGCCTGGAAGGACCCCTGCGGGGTCGCAGACCTCTGCTCCTCGCTCTCGCTCTCGTTCCGGATCGCGGTCTGGGCGACGATCGGCGCGACCGTGCTCGGCACCATGATCGCCTTCGCGCTGGTCCGCTACCGCTTCCGGGCGCGTGGCGCGGTCAACTCGCTGATCTTCCTGCCGATGGCGATGCCCGAGGTGGTCATGGCCGCCTCGCTGCTCACGCTCTTCCTCAACATGGGCGCCGAGCTGGGCTACCGGACCGTTTTGATCGCCCACATCATGTTCTGCCTCAGCTTCGTGGTGACCGCGGTCAAGGCACGCGTGATGTCGATGGACCCGAAGCTGGAGGAGGCCGCCCGCGACCTGTACGCGGGGCCCGTGCAGACCTTCGTCCGGGTGACCCTGCCGATCGCGGCGCCGGGAATCGCCGCGGGAGCGCTGCTCGCCTTCGCGCTCTCCTTCGACGACTTCATCATCACCAACTTCAACGCGGGCTCGACCGTGACCTTCCCCATGTTCGTCTGGGGTTCGGCACAGCGCGGCACGCCCGTGCAGATCAACGTCGTCGGCACGGCGATGTTCGTCATCGCCGTGACAGTGGTCCTCGTCGGCCAGCTCGTCGCGAACCGGCGGAAGAACAACGCGCGACCCTAGAGAGTTCCCGAAGGAGTTGGAAACCATGGCCCCAGCCGCCATGCGTACTGCCGCACAGTCACTCGCCGGTGCCAAGCCGCTCGCCTACTGGCTGGACGACCCGGCGAAACCGGAGGCACTCCCCGCGCTCGTCGGGGAGGAGCGCTGCGACCTCCTCGTCATCGGCGGCGGATACAGCGGTCTGTGGACCGCGCTGATCGCCAAGGAACGGGACCCGGGGCGCGACGTCGTCCTGATCGAGGGGCGCGAGGCGGGCTGGGCCGCTTCGGGCCGCAACGGCGGATTCTGCGCCGCCTCCCTCACCCACGGCCTGCCCAACGGCGTGGAACGCTGGCCGGACGAGATCAGGAAGCTGGAGGAGCTGGGCGAACGCAACCTCGACGCCATCGAGGACGCCGTCGCCCGCTACTCCATCGACTGCGAGTTCGAGCGCACCGGCGAGATCGACGTCGCCACCCAGCCGCACCAGCTCGAAGAGCTGCGTGCCTGGCACCGGGAGGCCACCGGACTCGGCTTCACCGGACTGGAGTTCCTGGACCGGGAAGCGGTGCGGGCGGAAGTCGACTCACCGACCTTCCTGGGCGGACTCCTGGACCGCACAGGCGTCGCCATGCTCCACCCCGCCAAGCTCGCCTGGGGCCTGAAGCGGGCCTGCGTCGAACTCGGCGTCCGGGTGTACGAGCACACCCGCGGGCTCGGCCTCGTCAGGTCGGGCCCGGGCATGGCGGTCAGGACCCCGTACGGACGGGTCGTCGCCCGCAAGGTCGCACTGGGGACGAACATCTTCCCCTCGCTGGTCAGGCGGGTGCGCCCGTACACCGTCCCGGTCTACGACTACGCGCTGATGACCGAGCCGCTGACCGGCGACCAGCTCGCGTCCGTCGGCTGGAGGAACCGGCGGGGACTGGGCGACAGCGCCAACCAGTTCCACTACTTCAGGCTCTCCGCCGACAACCGCGTCCTGTGGGGCGGATACGACGCCGTCTACCCGTACGGGGGCCGGCTGAGCGCCGAGCTCGACCAGCGGCCCGAGACCTTCCTCAAGCTCGCCGGCCAGTTCTTCACCTGCTTCCCGCAGCTGGCCGGGGTGCGCTTCAGCCACGCCTGGGGAGGGGCGATCGACACGTGCTCGCGCTTCTCCGCCTTCTTCGGTACGGCGCACCGGGGGCGGGTCGCCTACGCGGCCGGATTCACCGGGCTCGGGGTCGGCGCGACCCGGTTCGGGGCCGACGTGATGCTGGACCTGCTCTCCGGTGAGCGGACGGCCCGCACCGACCTGGAGATGGTCCGTTCCAAGCCCGTCCCCTTCCCGCCCGAGCCGCTCGCCTGGGCCGGCATCGAACTGACCAAGAGGTCGCTTGCCAGGGCCGACGACAACGGCGGCCACCGCAATCTCTGGCTGCGGGCGATGGACAAGGCGGGCCTCGGCTTCGACAGCTGACGCCGCAGCCCCGTGCCCGGACCCAGCCGGACGGCTCCGGGACGCCCACCGGCCCCGCCCTGCTGGGACTCGCGCCGCACGGGGCGGCGGGGGCGGCGCGGGCCTGTGACGGGGGCCGTACCGGCCGCCGCTCTGCCAGAGGTCTTGACAAGTTCATTGGTCTGGACCAAATTGTGGCCCGCCACCCCCCAATTTCTGCCCGCCCGGAGGCTGTTGTGGAACGTACGGGACCCCCCGCCCGATTGTCCGGACTCGTGGCCGCCCTCACGGCCGCACTGCTCGCCGCGGCCGGCCTGGTCGCGACCGCGCAGCCCGCCGGAGCCGCCGACGCCGAACTCGCCCGCAACGGCGGCTTCGAGGCCGGCCTGAGCGGCTGGAGCTGCACCGCGGCCGGCGCCACCACCGTCAGCACACCGGTGCGCGGCGGCACGGCCGCGCTGAAGGCCACCCCGGCGGGCAGCGACAACGCCAGATGCTCCCAGGCCGTCGCGGTCAGGCCCGGCTCCACGTACACCCTGAGTTCCTGGGTGCAGGGCGGCTACGTCTACCTGGGCGCGTCCGGCACCGGCACCACGGACGTCTCCACCTGGACGCAGTCGCCCGGTGCCTGGAAGCAGCTCACCACCACGTTCACGACCGGCCCCGCCACCACCTCGGTGACCGTCTACACCCACGGCTGGTACGGCACTCCCGCGTACTACGCCGACGATGTCAGCGTCATAGGGCCGGGCGGCGACCCGGTCGTCCTCCCCGCCGTCCCCACCGGACTGAAGGCGGGCACGGCCACCGCCTCCTCCGTGCCGCTCACCTGGAACGCGGTCTCCGGGGCCACCGGCTACCACGTCCATCGCGGCGGTACCAAGGTCCTCACGGTCACCGGCGCCTCGGCCACCGTCACGGGCCTGACCGCCTCGACCGCGTACAGCTTCCAGGTCAGCGCGGTCAACGCCGCGGGCGAGTCCGCCAAGTCGGCCGCTGTCTCCGCGACCACCGCCGCGGGCGGCGGGGGCGGCGGGGGTGGCGGTGACCTCCCGGCCCACGCCCTCGTCGGCTATCTGCACTCCAGCTTCGCCAACGGCTCGGGCTACACCCGGATGGCGGACGTGCCCGACTCCTGGGACGTCATCAACCTCGCCTTCGGCGAGCCGACCTCCGTCACCTCAGGCGACATCCGCTTCTCGCTCTGCCCGGTCGCCGAGTGCCCGAACGTGGAATCCACGGCCGAGTTCAAGGCGGCCGTCAAGGCCAAGCAGGCCGCGGGCAAGAAGGTGCTCATCTCCATCGGCGGCCAGAACGGGCAGGTGCAGCTCGCGACCACGGCCGCCCGCGACACCTTCGTCTCCTCGGTGAGCAGGATCATCGACGAGTACGGGCTGAACGGCCTGGACATCGACTTCGAGGGCCACTCGCTCTCGCTGAACACGGGCGACACCGACTTCCGCAGCCCGACCTCACCGGTGATCGTCAACCTGATCTCCGCGCTCAAGACCCTCAAGGCGAAGTACGGTGCCGGCTTCGTCCTCACCATGGCCCCGGAGACCTTCTTCGTCCAGCTCGGCTACCAGTACTACGGCTCGGGGCCCTGGGGCGGGCAGGACCCGCGTGCCGGGGCCTACCTCCCGGTGATCCACGCCCTGCGCGACGACCTCACCCTGCTGCACGTCCAGGACTACAACTCCGGCTCGATCATGGGCCTGGACAACCAGTACCACTCGATGGGCGGCGCCGACTTCCACATCGCCATGACCGACATGCTCCTGACGGGCTTCCCGGTGGCCGGTGACCGGACGAAGGTCTTCCCGGCGCTGCGCCCCGAGCAGGTCGCCATCGGCCTGCCGGCCTCGACCCAGGCGGGCAACGGGCACACCTCGCCCGCGGAGGTCACCAAGGCGCTGAACTGCCTGACGAAGAAGACCGACTGCGGCGGCTACCAGACACACGGCACCTGGCCCGCACTGCGCGGGCTGATGACCTGGTCGATCAACTGGGACCGCTTCAACAGCTGGGAGTTCTCGAAGAACTTCGACGCCTACTTCGGCGGCTGACGGCCGCCGAAGCGGATGAGCACCCACAGGGCCGCCAGCAGCACCCCGCTCAGGCACCAGCTGGCGACCACGTCGAGCGGCCAGTGGTAGCCGCGCAGTACCAGGCCGATGCTCGTCGCCGCCGTCAGCAGGACGGCGGTGGCGGGCATCGGCCATGAGCGCCTCAGGTACGGGACCAGGAGCATGGCCGCCGCTCCGTACGCCACCGCGGAGGTGGCCGTGTGGCCGGACGGGTAGTAGCCGGTCGCTTCGGTCAGCGGGCCCTGGCGGTCGGTCCACAGCTTCAGCGGTACGACGAGCGCGGGCACGGCGGCCATCGCGAGGGCGGCGTACAGCGGCTCGCGGCGGTCGCCGCGCAGCAGGGCGAAGACGATCGCGCAGACCAGTACCGGCACGGCGACCTCGATGTTGCCGAGGTCGGTGAAGAGCTCGGTGAGCGCCGCGGGCCCGCGGCCCGCCAGCGCGTGGCCGGCCCGTTCGTCGGGAGCGAGCAGGGGGCCGTCGGCCACGACCTGCCAGGTGATGAGCGCGAAGACCGCGAGCAGTGAGGCCACCGCGGTAAGAAGAGAAGCCGGTCGTCCAGGAACAGGGGGGATTGTTCCTGGACGACCGGCGGGATCGGTTCGCCGCGCGCCCCGGGGGGTGTGGGGCGGGCGGCCGTCCGACCGGTGAGGGGTTCCGGAGCCGGAGGCTCCGGGGGCGTGCGCCGGGGCACGACCCGGAAGGCGCCGGGGAAGCGCCGGACCGGGACCGCCCGTGGTCTCCCGCGAGCGGCGTGTTTCTCTCATCTGCCGAAACCGTACGTCAGCCGGAGGGGGACCGACAGCCGGAAACGCATCCCGCCATCGGCCCCCCACACGTTCTTCACAGGCCCACACCGGGTGTGGTCCGAACCCGCGCATCCGTCATCCGGCGTCCGGCGGAACGCGCGCGGATCAGACCGTGGCAAAAGCCTGTTCGATGATGTCGAGGCCCTCGTTCAGCAGGTCCTCCCCGATGACGAGCGGCGGCAGGAAGCGCAGGACGTTGCCGTACGTGCCGCAGGTGAGGACCAGCAGCCCCTCGGCGTGGCAGGCCCTGGCCAGGCCCGCGGCGGCCGCCGGGTCCGGGTCCTTCGTGCCGGACCGCACGAGCTCGATCGCGATCATGGCGCCGCGGCCGCGGATGTCACCGATGATGTCGCCGTTGGGGAGCTTCGACTGCATCTCGGCGAGGCGGCCCTTCATGACCTCCTCGATGCGCTTGGCCTTGGCGTTCAGGTCCAGCTCGCGCATCGTCTCGATGGAACCGAGCGCACCCGCGCAGGCCACCGGGTTGCCGCCGTACGTACCGCCGAGGCCGCCGGCGTGGGCGGCGTCCATGATCTCGGCGCGGCCCGTCACGGCGGAGAGCGGCAGGCCGCCCGCGATGCCCTTGGCGGTGGTGATCAGGTCGGGGACGATGCCCTCGTCCTCGCAGGCGAACCACTGGCCGGTGCGGCAGAAGCCGGACTGGATCTCGTCCGCGACGAAGACGATGCCGTTGTCCTTGGCGAACTGGGCGATCGCCGGGAGGAAGCCCCTGGCCGGCTCGATGAAGCCGCCCTCGCCGAGGACCGGCTCGATGATGATGGCGGCGACGTTGTCCGCGCCGATCTGCTTGGTGATCTCGTCGATGGCCTGCGCGGACGCCTCGGCGCCGGCGTTCTCGGGGCCGGTCGGCCAGCGGTAGCCGTACGCCACGGGGACGCGGTAGACCTCGGGCGCGAACGGGCCGAAGCTCTGCTTGTACGGCATGTTCTTCGCCGTCAGCGCCATCGTCAGGTTGGTCCGGCCGTGGTAACCGTGGTCGAAGACGACGACCGCGGTCCGCTTGGTGTAGGCGCGGGCGATCTTCACGGCGTTCTCGACGGCCTCGGCGCCCGAGTTGAACAGCGCCGACTTCTTCGCGTGGTCGCCGGGCGTCAGCTCGGCCAGCCGCTCGCAGACCTCGACGTACCCCTCGTACGGCGTGACCATGAAACAGGTGTGGGTGAAGTCGGCGAGCTGCGCGGTGGCGCGGCGCACGACGGCCTCGGCGGAGGCGCCCACCGACGTCACGGCGATACCGGAGCCGAAGTCGATCAGACGGTTGCCGTCCACGTCCTCGATGATCCCGCCGCCGGCGCGGGCCGTGAACACCGGCAGAGTGGAGCCCACGCCCGCGGCGACCGCCGCGACACGGCGAGCCTGGAGCTCGACGGACTTGGGGCCGGGAATGGCGGTGACGAGGCTGCGCTCCTGCGGGACTGCGCTCATGAGGGGCTCCTGGGGGTGTTTCCTGCACGTCTCTTCCTGCAGGCTAGAGGCGGTGGGCGCGGACGGGCATGCGCCGATCGGGAGTGGTGCCGGGCGTGTCCTTGTCCCATCCGGACAGAAGGGCCCACACCCTGCGGAACCTCCCGGTACGGGACGGGCGCCTGGGCCTGGGTGAAGTCCTCGGCCGGGCGCACTAGATTGACCGGGGCAGCGGACGGACCAGGCAGGCCGGTCAGGGGGCAGCGGTTCATGAAGAGCGACGACGTGCACGGCGTGAGGGGCGCGAGTGGCGCGCAGGGGGAGTACGAGCCCCAGGGAGCGCCCCGTCCGCCGGTGCCGCGTCCGGCCGGCCCTCCGCCCGGCGCTCCGCCGGTACCCCTCGCCGCGCCCCGCGTCGGCCCGTCCGTCGCCGAGTGGCTGAACGCCGACCGCCCGGCCGCGGGGCCCGGTGTCTGGCGGTACGGACACGTCCCCCGGCCGCCCGAGAAGGCGCCGCCGCCTTCGTTGCTGGCGCCGGTGATCACGCTGGCGCTCTTCCTGGTGCTCTGGGTGCTGCTGGCCAACTTCCGCATCCCGTACATGAAGTCCCTGCTCGCCCTGCTCGCTCCTTCGGACTGGTACGCGGTGGGCGGCCTCAGGCCGAACGCGCCGGATATCGCCTACTACATCCAGACCCTCTACTACCAGGCCCTGGCTCTGGCTGCCGGACTCTGGGCCGCGAGGGCCGGGAACTGGGCGGGGGTCTTCCGCCACTACGCCGGTCAGGACCTGCGCCGCGCCCGGGTGCTCGCATCGGGAGGCGGCGCCCTTCTCGCGCTGTGGGCCGTCTGGAGCGCGAAGGTGCCCCTCGCGAACGCGGTGTCCGAACTGATGTCGATCGAGTGGCCGCAGCCCGGCGAGAGCATCTTGCGGCCCTTGCTGCTCCTGTACGGGACCTATGCCCTGATCGCCGTCGCGATCGTCTGGCCGTTCGCCCGGGCGGGCCGGTGGAGCGAAGCCGTCCGTGCCGTCCGGGAGCGCCGTGCGGGCGCCCGGACGAACACCTCGGCAGCCGCACCGGAAGTGAGCCTGGCCGGCTGGCCCGTGCTGCGTGCCGCCGGGCACGCGGACGTGGCCGAACTGCTCACCGCCGCTGTCCGGGCCGGCCGCATGAACGACGTGGACTGCGCCCGGGTCAGCCACGCCTGGAAGCTGGCCCGCACCCGCCACGATCGCACGGCGTCCTTCGTGGCCACGGTGCTGCGCAAGGGCCCGGACGCCTTCCTCCATCCCGGGGGATGCCGGGACCTGCCCCTGCGATCGGCCCGGCACGACCTGCTGACCGGCCAGGTCCGCATCGGTGCCTTCGCCGACGACGAGCGCAACCCCTACAGCCGCAGGGGCGTGAGCGCGGCACTGGACCCGGCCGTTCTCGGCTCCTCCCTGCTCGCCGTCGGGCCGTCCGGATCGGGCAAGACGAGCCGGCTCGTACGCCCGGTGGTCGAAACGCTGTCGCTCCAGGCCCTCGCGGGGCAGTCGTCCGTGCTCACCGTCTGTGCGGCCGGCACGCCCCTCGGCCCGGACGACGCCTTCGACGTCGTGGTGAGGCCGGGCGACCCCACTTCGGCGTACGACTTCGATCTGTACGGCGGCACACGGGATCCCGATGAGGCCGCGGCCATCCTCGCCGAGGGCCTGATCGGAGACGTTCCGGAGCTCGACAGTTCCCGGGCGGCACTGGCGCTCGGCCAGCTGCTCGGCCCTTATCTCGCCGCACACGGGTGCTTCCCTCCCGTGCCGGAACTGCGCGAACTCCTCGCCGGGAGCCAATCCGCGGTCGGTCCGCTCCGACAGGCCCTGCACGCGGGCGGCAACGCCACCATGCTGCGCGAACTGGAGGCGCGGGCCCGGCAGGAGGGCGCGGTGGGCGACCCCGCTCCCGCTCTCGCCGACCGGCTCGCCCTCCTTGACCGGCCCGCGTTCGCGGCGTTCTTCGCCACCGGCGGGGAGAGCAGCCCCTTCTCGCTCCACTTTCTCCAGGAGCGCCCGCTCCGGGTCCGTATCGACCTCCCGGAGCGTGCGCACGCGGGGGCGTCCAGGGTGCTGGCCAGACTGGCCCTGGCACAGTTCAACGCGATCGCCGCGGCCCGCCGTGACCGCTCCCTGTTCACCTGCCTCGTGCTCGACGACGCGACGCACACGCTGACCGCCGAGACCGTCCGCGGCCTCAGGAACCTGCGGTCCGTCAACGCGGGTGCGGTGCTGGCGCTGCGCACCGTCGAGGACGTGCCCGAGGAACTCCATGGCGCCCTGCTCGGTGCTGTGGGCTGCGGGATGATCTTCTCCGGCGTGACCACCTGGGACGGGCGTCGCTTCTCGGAGGCATGGGGCAAGGAGTGGCTGGAGGTGCGCGAGGTGGCCCAGCACGCGGTCTTCGCCGACCAGCCGCTCACGCGCGCGCTCCATACGCTGCGCAAGCTGGCCACGGGCAAGGCGGTCACCACCGAAGCCGTCACCGTGAGGCGGGTGGAACGGGAACGCTGGTCCGCCTCCGCGCTCGCCTACGAACTCCCCGCAGGCCACGCCGTCCTCTCCCTCACCACGGTCGACGGCGAACACGCCCCCCGCTCCTGGTCGACCTCGGCCGCTGACCCCGGTCGGCATACCGGCCGGTAACCCCTCGGTCGGCGTCACCGACCCTGCCGCCCTGGCAGAATCGAAGCAGCCGTTCGTACGGGACGGCGAAATCGATCCAGAGGTTCCGCCGTCCCATGCCCCCCACACTCGCCTCGCTCGTCCAGCACTCGGCGCTCAAGCTCACGGTCCGCGCGGGGGCCGACCGGCTCGACACGCCCGTGCGCTGGGCGCACGCAAGTGAGCTCACCGACCCCGTGCCGTACATGGAGGGCGGGGAGCTCCTGCTCGTCACCGCCACCAACCTCGACGCCGAGGACGGCGCGGCGATGCTCCGGTACGTGCGCAGGCTGGCCGCCGCCGGGGTCGCCGGGCTCGGGTTCGCCGTCGGCGTCAACTACGAGGACGTCCCGCAGCCCCTCGTGGACGCGGCCGACGAGGCCGGACTGCCGCTCCTCGAAGTACCGCGCCGCACCCCGTTCCTCGCCATCAGCAAGGCCGTGTCCGCCGCCATCGCCGCCGATCAGTACCGGGCCGTCACCGCGGGCTTCGAGGCCCAGCGCGAGCTGACCAGGGCCGCCGTCGCGGGTGACGGACCCGGCGAGCTCCTCACCCGCCTGGCCGCCCACGTCGACGGCTGGGCCGCCCTCTACGACACCTCGGGCGCCGTCGTGGCCGCCGCGCCCGACTGGGCGGCCAGACGGGCCGCCCGCCTCACCCCCGACGTGGAGCGCCTGCGGGACCGCCCGGCCCCGGCCAGTGTCGTCGTCGGCGACACCGACGACCGGGTCGAACTACAGTCGCTCGGCACCGGCCGCCGGGCCCGCGGCGCGCTCGCCGTCGGTACGGGCGGGGCACTGGGCACCGCCGAGCGGTACGCCGTGCACTCCGCGGTCGCCCTCCTGACGCTCACCACCGCACGCTCCCGCGCGCTCCAGGGCGCCGAGCAGCGCCTCGGCGCCGCCGTACTGCGGATGCTGCTCGCCGGACAGCCCGACCACGCGCGGGCCGTCGCAGGGGACCTGTACGGCGGACTGCTCGACGCCCCCTTCCGGCTGCTGATCGCGGAAGCCGCTCCCGCGTCCACCCCCGAGCTCCTCGCCGAGACCATGGAGGCCGCCGCGGCCCGCGCCGGGGAGGCGCTGCTGACGGTGCCCGAGGGCGAGCGCGTCGTCGTGCTCGCCGCGGACGGCGGCGCCGCGGTGGCCGCCTGCGCCGCCTATGCCGAGGCCCAGGACGACCGCCCGGCCCGCGAGCCGGGCACCGAGGACGGCGAGGTCGTCGTCGGACTCTCCGCGCCGTCCGGACCGATCGCCGTCTCCGCCGCGTACAAGCAGGCCGAACAGGCGCTCTCCGTGGCCCGCCGCCGCGGCAGGGCCCTCGTCGAGCACGAGGAACTGGCCGCCGGCTCGGTACTCCCGCTCCTCGCCGACGACGCCGTACGGGCCTTCGCGGACGGGATGCTGCGCGCCCTGTACGAGCACGACGCCAAGGGCCGCGGCGACCTCGTCGCCTCCCTGCGCGCCTGGCTCTCCCGGCACGGCCAGTGGGACGCGGCCGCCGCCGATCTGGGGGTGCACCGCCACACCCTGCGCTACCGGATGCGCCGGGTGGAGGAGATCCTCGGCCGCTCCATGGACGATCCGGACGTCCGCATGGAGCTGTGGCTGGCGCTGAAGGTCACGACGGCCGCCGCCTCCGCCACCCCCGGCACCTCGGGCACCTGATCGCGCCGAAGCGGAGCATCCGCCGGGCGGTGTGCTCCACGCCGGACAAACGCCATCCGCCCCCGGCCGCCCTACGGTGGGGGAGCACGACACCCACGAGCTCCGTCACGACCTCCGAAGGGCCGGACCCGCCATGACTTCCACCCACGCCTTCTGGCTGGCCGGCCGCCAGGCCACCGGCGAGGACAGCTTCGACGTCACCAACCCCTGGGACGGCCGTCTCGTCGGCACGGTCAGCGTGCCGACCGACGCGCAGACCGAGGAGGCAGTGGCCGCCGCGCACGCCGTACGCGAGGAGTTCGCCGCGACCCCGGCGCACGTGCGGGCCGCCGCCCTCGACCACGTCGTACGCCGCCTGGTGGAGCGCACGGAGGAGATCGCCCAGCTGATCTCCGCCGAGAACGGCAAGCCCGTCAAGTGGGCCCGCGGCGAGGTCGGCCGGGCCGTCTCCGTCTTCCGCTTCGCCTCCGAGGAGGCCCGGCGCTTCAACGGCGGCGACGCGCAGCGCCTGGACACCGACGCCGGCGGCACCGGCCGTCTCGGACTGACCCGGCGTTTCCCGCGCGGCACCGTCCTCGGGATCTCGCCCTTCAACTTCCCGCTCAACCTGAGCGCGCACAAGGTCGCCCCGGCCATCGCCGTCGGCGCCCCGATCATCCTCAAGCCCGCCCCCGCGACCCCGATCTCCTCGCTGGTCCTGGGTGAGCTGCTGGCCGAGACCGACCTCCCGGCCGGTTCCTGGTCCGTGCTGACGGTCCCCAACGACCGTATGCCCGCACTCGTCCAGGACGAGCGGCTGCCCGTGATCTCCTTCACCGGCTCCGGCCCGGTCGGCTACTCGATCATGGACTCGGTCCCGCGCAAGCACTGCACGCTGGAGCTGGGCGGCAACGGGGCCGCGGTCGTCCTCGGCGACTACGCGTCCGAGGAGGACCTGGACTGGGCCGCGACCCGTATCGCGACCTTCTCCAACTACCAGGGCGGCCAGTCCTGCATCTCCGTGCAGCGCGTCATCGCGGACGCCTCGGTCTACGACCGCCTCGTCCCGAAGATCGTCTCGGCCGTCGAGGCCCTCGTCACCGGTGACCCGTCCGACGCCGCCACCGACGTCGGCCCGCTGGTCAGCGAGGACGCCGCCAAGCGCGTCGAGTCCTGGGTCGACGAGGCCGTCCAGGCGGGCGCCGCCCTGCTGACCGGCGGCAGGCGCGACGGAGCGACGTACGCCCCGACCGTGCTCACCGAGCTCCCGGACGACGTCACGCTCTCCTGCGAGGAGGTCTTCGGCCCGGTCCTCTCCGTACAGAAGGTCAACGGCGAGGCGGAGGCGTTCGCCGCCGTCAACTCCTCCAAGTACGGCCTCCAGGCGGGCGTGTTCACCCACGACCTGCAGACCGCCTTCCGCGCCCACCGCGCCCTGGAGGTGGGCGGCGTGATCATCGGCGACGTCCCCTCCTACCGTGCTGACCAGATGCCGTACGGCGGCGCCAAGCAGTCCGGCGTCGGCCGCGAGGGCGTGCGGTACGCGATGGACGACTACACCTACGAGCGCGTCCTGGTCCTCACCGGCCTCGCCCTCTAGGACACCCCGAACGGCCGCCTGCCCTCCGCCCGGACAGCGATCACGGCAGGCGGTACGACGAACGGCCGCAGCCCACTGTGCGGGGGCTGCGGCCGTTCGTGCGCCCTGCCGCAGGGGTGGTGGGCGCGGGTCACATCGGGTACATACGGACGAGTGGCACCGACCCGGGGAAAGTTGACCGGCGGTACCCCGACCGGCCCGGCACCGACCGTCCCGACAGCGGCGAGGTGAGCTGCTCATGTCCGCCCCATCCGCCCCACCCGAACCGCCCCGGACACCCAAGGTGACCGAGCGTGAAGCACGCAGGGTGGCCGAGGCCGCCCGCGAGCAGGACTGGCGCAAGCCCAGTTTCGCCAAGGAACTCTTCCTCGGCCGCTTCCGGCTCGACCTGATCCACCCCCACCCGCTCCCCGCCGACCAGGACGCACGGCGTGGCGAGGAGTTCCTCGCGCGGCTGCGCGTGTTCTGCGAGACGAGGATCGACGGCGCGCTGATCGAACGCGAGGCCAGGATTCCCGACGAGGTGATCAACGGCCTCAAGGAACTCGGCGCCCTCGGCATGAAGATCTCCACCGAGTACGGCGGCCTCGGGCTCACCCAGGTGTACTACAACAAGGCACTCGCCCTGATCGGCTCGGCCAGCCCCGCGATCGGCGCCCTGCTCTCCGCGCACCAGTCGATCGGCGTACCGCAGCCGCTGAAGATCTTCGGCACCCAGGAGCAGAAGGACACCTTCCTGCCCCGGCTGGCCCGTACGGACATCTCGGCCTTCCTCCTCACCGAACCCGACGTCGGGTCCGACCCCGCACGGCTCGCCACCTCCGCCGTGCCCGAGGGCGACGACTACGTGCTCGACGGTGTGAAGTTGTGGACGACCAACGGCGTCGTCGCCGATCTGCTGGTCGTCATGGCCCGTGTCCCCGAGTCCGATGGCCACCGGGGAGGCATCACCGCCTTCGTCGTCGAGGCGGACGCCCCCGGCATCACGGTCGAGCACCGCAACGCCTTCATGGGTCTGCGCGGCCTGGAGAACGGCGTCACGCGCTTCCACCGGGTCCGGGTCCCCGCCGCCCACCGCATCGGCCCCGAGGGCGCCGGCCTCAAGATCGCCCTCACCACCCTCAACACCGGCCGCCTCTCGCTGCCCGCCATGTGCGTGGGAGCGGGCAAGTGGAGCCTGAAGATCGCCCGCGAATGGTCCGCCGCGCGGGAGCAGTGGGGCAGGCCCGTCGCCCGGCACGAGGCGGTCGGCGCGAAGATCTCCTTCATCGCGGCGACCACCTTCGCGCTGGAGGCCATGGTCGACCTCGCCTCGCAGATGGCGGACGAGGACCGCAACGACATCCGCATCGAGGCCGCGCTCGCCAAGCTGTACGGCTCCGAGATGGGCTGCCTGATCGCCGACGAACTGGTCCAGATCCGCGGCGGCCGGGGCTTCGAGACCGCCGACTCCCTCGCCGCCCGCGGCGAACGGGCCGTCCCCGCCGAGCAGTTGCTCCGCGACCTGCGGATCAACCGCATCTTCGAGGGCTCCACGGAGATCATGCACCTGCTCATCGCCCGGGAGGCCGTCGACGCCCACCTCAAGGTGGCCGGTGACCTCATCGACCCGGACAGACCGTGGTCCGCCAAGGCCAGGGCGGGCGCCGACGCCGCCGGCTTCTACGCCCGCTGGCTCCCGAAGCTGGTCACGGGCCCCGGCCTGCTGCCAGGCGCCTACGGCGAGTTCCACCCGGCCGGGCACCCCGACCTCTCCGTCCACCTGCGCCACGTCGAACGCTCCGCCCGCAGACTGGCCCGCTCCACCTTCTACGCGATGTCGCGCTGGCAGGGCCGTATGGAGACCAAACAGGGTTTCCTCGGCCGGATCGTCGACCTCGGCGCCGAACTCTTCGCGATGAGCGCCGCCTGCGTACGCGCCGAACTCCTGCGCACCACCGGCGAGCACGGCCGCGAGGCGTACCAACTGGCGGACGTGTTCTGCCGGCAGTCCCGCATCCGGGTCGAGGAGCTCTTCACCCGCCTGTGGTCCAACACCGACGACCTGGACCGGCGCGTGGTCGACGGTGTCCTCTCCGGTACGTACACCTGGCTGGAGGAGGGCGTCGTCGACCCGAGCGGCGACGGCCCCTGGATCGCCGACGCCACCCCGGGCCCCTCGACGAAGGAGAACGTCCACCGGCCGGTCCGCTGAACCCGCCACCGGCCGGGCGGGGAAACCGGCGGCGACGGGACGCCCTGTCCCGGCGCACGGCCGCAGCGGCGACAATGGGGGGCATGAGCGACAGCCCTGCCCCCCTCGCCGATCCGCATCTGATCTTCGACGCCGCGGACGGCCGCCGGGATCTCGTGATCCTCGGCTCCACCGGCTCCATCGGCACCCAGGCCGTCGACCTGGTGCTGCGCAACCCCGACCGCTTCCGTGTCACCGCGCTCTCCGCAGCGGGCGGCCGGGTCGCCCTGCTCGCCGGACAGGCGCGGCGCCTGGGGGTGCGCACGGTCGCCGTCGCCGCCGAGGACAAGGCGCCGGCCCTGCGCGAGGCGCTGCGCGCGGAGTACGGGGCGGGCGAACCGCTTCCCGAGATCCTGGCCGGGCCCGACGCGGCCACCCTGCTCGCCGCGAGCGACTGCCACACCGTGCTCAACGGCATCACCGGTTCGATCGGCCTCGCCCCGACCCTCGCGGCCCTGGAGGCGGGCCGCACGCTCGCCCTCGCCAACAAGGAGTCGCTGATCGTCGGCGGCCCGCTGGTGAAGGCGCTCGCCGCCCCCGGCCAGATCATCCCGGTCGACTCGGAGCACGCCGCGCTCTTCCAGGCGCTGGCCGCCGGCACCCGTGCCGATGTGCGCAAGCTCGTCGTCACGGCGTCCGGCGGCCCCTTCCGGGGGCGTACGAGGAGTGAGCTGGCCGACGTCACCAGGGAGCAGGCGCTCGCGCATCCGACCTGGGCGATGGGCCCCGTGATCACCATCAACTCCGCGACACTGGTCAACAAGGGCCTGGAGGTCATCGAGGCGCACCTCCTCTACGACATCCCGTTCGACCGGATCGAGGTGGTGGTCCACCCGCAGTCGTACGTCCACTCCATGGTCGAGTTCACGGACGGCTCCACGCTCGCCCAGGCCACCCCGCCCGACATGCGGGGACCGATCGCCATCGGCCTCGGCTGGCCGCGGCGCGTCCCCGGCGCGGCCCCCGCCTTCGACTGGTCGAAGGCGTCCAGCTGGGAGTTCTTCCCGCTGGACACCGAGGCGTTCCCGTCCGTCGGGCTGGCCCGGCACGTCGGTACCCTCGGAGGCACGGCTCCCGCGGTGTTCAACGCCGCCAACGAGGAGTGCGTGGACGCCTTCCTGGCGGGACGGCTGCCCTTCAACGGAATCATGGATACGGTCACCGCAGTGGTGGCCGAACACGGCACCCCGGCCACGGGAACTTCACTGACGGTCGCGGACGTCCTCGAAGCGGAGGTCTGGGCGCGAGCCCGGGCCCAGGAGCTCTCGGCGAAAGCGACAGCGGAGGCGCGCGCATGAGTATGACGACGATCTTGTTGACGGTCCTGGGGATCGCCATCTTCGCCGTGGGTCTGCTGTTCTCGATCGCCTGGCACGAGCTGGGCCACCTCTCGACGGCCAAGCTCTTCGGCATCCGCGTACCGCAGTACATGGTCGGCTTCGGCCCGACCATCTGGTCGCGGAAGAAGGGTGACACCGAGTACGGCCTCAAGGCGATCCCCGCGGGCGGCTACATCCGCATGATCGGCATGTTCCCGCCCGGCGCCGACGGACGTCTGGAGGCGCGCTCCACCTCTCCGTGGCGCGGCATGATCGAGGACGCCAGGTCGGCCGCCTTCGAGGAGCTGGAACCGGGCGACGAGAGCCGCCTCTTCTACACGCGCAAGCCGTGGAAGCGCGTGATCGTGATGTTCGCCGGCCCGTTCATGAACCTGGTCCTGGCCGTCGCCATCTTCCTCGGCGTGTCCATGACCTTCGGCTTCCAGACCCAGACCACCGAGGTCGCGGGCGTGCAGAAGTGCGTGATCGCGCAGAGCGAGGCCCGCGACACCTGCGCGAAGGGTGACCCGGTCTCCCCCGCCAAGGCAGCCGGCCTGCGGGCGGGCGACACGATCGTCTCCTTCGACGGGCAGCGGATCGACGACTGGGAGACGCTGTCGGACCGCATCCGCGACACGATCGGCCCGGCCACCATCGTCGTCGAACGCGACGGGCGGGAGCAGACCCTGCACGCCGTCCTGCAGAAGAACGCGGTGGCGCAGAAGGACTCCGAAGGCCAGGTCGTCCCCGACAGGTACGTGGAGGCCGGCTACCTGGGCTTCGCCGCCCGCACCGAGATCGTCCCGCTCTCCTTCGGCGACTCGGTCGTCCGCATCGGAGACATGATCGAGAACGGCGTGGACTCGATCATCGCGCTGCCGTCCAAGATCCCCGACCTCTGGAACGCGGCCTTCAGCGACGGGGAGCGCGCGGACGACTCCCCGGTCGGCGTGGTCGGCGCGGCGCGCATCGGCGGCGAGGTGATGAACCTCGACGTCCCCGCGCAGAACCAGATCGCGATGATGCTGTTCCTGCTCGCCGGCTTCAACCTCTCGCTGTTCCTCTTCAACATGCTGCCCCTGCTGCCGCTCGACGGCGGTCACATCGCCGGCGCCCTCTGGGAGTCCCTGCGCCGCAAGGTGGCGCGCGTCTTCCGCCGGCCCGACCCCGGTCCGTTCGACGTGGCGAAGCTGATGCCGGTCGCCTACGTGGTCGCCGGGATCTTCATCTGCTTCACGCTCCTGGTCCTGGTGGCCGACATCGTGAACCCGGTCAAGATCACCTGACCCGGCCCACGCGCGGTGGCCGGTCACACATCAGGTGGCCGGCCATCCACCACGAGGGGGATTCGCCGGACGGGGTGCGTGCGGGCCCCCTTCGTTGCCGTAACCTCGAAGACCGGAGCCCGCCGATCTCGGGACCTTGATCCACACCTTGGGGATGCTCAGCGCATGACTGCGATTTCTCTCGGAATGCCGGCCGTTCCGACCAAGCTCGCCGACCGAAGGGTCAGCCGCCAGATCCAGGTCGGGTCGGTCGCGGTCGGTGGAGACGCACCCGTGTCGGTGCAGTCGATGACGACGACGCGTACGTCGGACATCGGGGCGACGCTTCAGCAGATCGCGGAGCTGACGGCGTCCGGCTGCCAGATCGTGCGGGTGGCGTGTCCGACCCAGGACGACGCCGACGCGCTCGCCACGATCGCGCGGAAGTCGCAGATCCCGGTGATCGCGGACATCCACTTCCAGCCGAAGTACGTGTTCGCGGCGATCGACGCGGGCTGTGCGGCGGTCCGGGTGAACCCCGGCAACATCAAGCAGTTCGACGACAAGGTCAAGGAGATCGCGCTCGCGGCGAAGGACGCCGGGACGCCGATCCGCATCGGTGTGAACGCGGGATCGCTGGACGCGCGGCTGCTCAGGAAGTACGGCAAGGCCACACCGGAGGCCCTGGTCGAGTCGGCGCTGTGGGAGGCGTCGCTCTTCGAGGAGCACGGCTTCGGTGACATCAAGATCTCGGTGAAGCACAACGACCCGGTGATCATGGTGAACGCCTACCGCCAGCTCGCGGCGCAGTGCGACTACCCGCTGCACCTCGGCGTCACGGAGGCCGGTCCGGCGTTCCAGGGGACGATCAAGTCCGCGGTGGCGTTCGGCGCGCTGCTGTCGGAGGGCATCGGGGACACGATCCGCGTCTCGCTGTCGGCTCCGCCGGTCGAGGAGGTCAAGGTCGGGCTCCAGATCCTCGAAGCACTCAACCTGAAGCAGCGCCGCCTGGAGATCGTCTCGTGCCCGTCGTGCGGGCGCGCGCAGGTGGACGTGTACAAGCTCGCGGACCAGGTCAGCGCGGGTCTTGAGGGCATGGAGGTCCCGCTGCGGGTCGCGGTGATGGGCTGTGTCGTCAACGGCCCGGGCGAGGCCCGCGAGGCCGACCTCGGTGTCGCGTCCGGCAACGGCAAGGGGCAGATCTTCGTGAAGGGCGAGGTCATCAAGACCGTCCCCGAGTCGAAGATCGTCGAGACCCTCATCGAAGAGGCCCTGAAGCTCGCCGAGCAGATGGAGAAGGACGGCATCGCCTCCGGCGAACCCCAGGTCTCCATCAGCTGACCTGTGCCGTACCCGGCCCGACCGCGCCCCGCCCGACTCCGAGTCCGGCGGGGCGCGGCCGTCCGGCCCGCCCCCGGAGCCCGCATCCCCCCGGTTCCACTCCCCGACGCGAGGGGCGTCCGCCGCCCCCGTTCGGTACAGTGCGGGGATCAGCAGACCGCATGGTGAGGCCCCCTCGTGTTGACGCAGACCACCACCCGGGTCCTCGAACCCAGCGACCTCGGCGCCGCGCTCGCCATCCTGGAGAGCGAGCCCGTGGCCAACGCCTTCGTCACGTCCCGTGTACAGGTCGCGGGGCTCGACCCCTGGCGCCTCGGCGGCGAGATGTGGGGCTGGTACGCCGGCGGGCGCCTGCGCTCCCTGTGCTACTCCGGGGCCAACCTCGTCCCCATCTGCGCCACCCCCGAAGCGATCAGGGCCTTCGCCGACCGGGCCCGCCGGGCCGGCCGCCGCTGCTCCTCCATCGTCGGCCCCGCCGAACCCACCGCCCAGCTGTGGCGCCTGCTCGAACCGGGCTGGGGCCCCGCCCGCGAGGTCCGCGCCAACCAGCCGCTCATGGTCACCGAACACCCCTCCGCCGACGTGGAGCCTGACCCGCTCGTGCGCCGCGTCCGCAAGGAGGAGACGGAGATCCTCCTGCCGGCCTGCGTGGCGATGTTCACGGAGGAGGTGGGCATCTCGCCGATGGCCGGCGACGGCGGACTCCTCTACCAGGCACGCGTCGCCGAACTCATCGACTCGGGCCGCTCCTTCGCCCGCATCGAGGACGGAAAGGTCGTCTTCAAGGCGGAGATCGGGGCGGCCACCACGCTCGCCTGCCAGATCCAGGGCGTCTGGGTCGCCCCCGGACACCGCGGCCGGGGCCTCTCCGAGACCGGCATGGCCGCGGTCCTGCGCTACGCGCTGGCCGACGTCGCGCCCATCGTCAGCCTGTACGTGAACGACTACAACACCCCCGCGCGCAAGGCGTACACCCGAGTCGGCTTCCGCGAGACCGGAGCCTTCATGAGCGTCCTCTTCTGACCCCACGGCCCCGGCACGGACAGTAGGGTTCCCGCATGGCAGCAGAGTTGAGCGGTGGCGGTCCCGGCGCCCCAGGCATCGTGGTGGGCCCCCTCGACCTGGCCGCACGCGTCGACGAGGCACTGGCGGTGCAGGCCCTCGCCTTCGGCCTGGGCCCGGAGGAGATCGAGGTGCGCCGCCACATCGTGCTGCGCCACCTCGACCACCCGCAGGCGCGGGCTCTCGGGGCCACCACCGCCGACGGCCGGCTCGTCGGCTTCGTCTACGGCATGCCCAACGACCGCGCCCAGTGGTGGTCCACCGTCGTCGAGCCCTGTCTGCGCGCCACCGGCACCGAGGGCTGGCTCGACGACTCGTTCGTGATCACCGAGCTGCACGTCCACCCGGACCACCAGCAGCACGGCATCGGACGGACCCTGATCACCACCGTCACGGACGCCGTCGCCCTGCCCCGCTCCATCCTCTCCGCGATCGACACGGAGAGCCCGGCGCGCGGGCTGTACCGCGCCCTCGGCTACCGGGACCTGGCCCGGCAGGTGCACTTCCCCAGTGCCCCCAAGCCGTACGCGGTGATGGGCGCGCCCCTCCCGCTGCGCCGGGCGGGAGCAATCGATTTCCGCCCGCCCCTGCCGCCCGGCTAACCTCGGCCACATCACCCTTCCGAGCAGGAGTTCATCATGGCCCAGGTCCAGCGCATGTCCCGATTGATGATCAAGACACTGCGCGACGACCCGGCAGACGCCGAGACGCTCAACCACAAGCTGCTCGTCCGGGCCGGATACGTACGTCGCACGGCCGCCGGCATCTGGAGCTGGCTGCCGCTCGGCAAGAAGGTCCTGGAGAACGTGACCCGCGTCGTCCGCGAGGAGATGGACGCCATCGGCGGCCAGGAGGTCCTGCTGCCGGCCCTGCTCCCCAAGGAGCCGTACGAGGCGAGCGGCCGGTACGACGAGTACGGCGACCTGCTGTTCCGGCTCCAGGACCGCAAGGGCTCCGAATACCTCCTGGGCCCTACCCACGAGGAGATCTTCACCCAGGTCGTCAAGGACATGTGCTCGTCCTACAAGGACCTGCCCGTGATCCTCTACCAGATCCAGACCAAGTACCGCGACGAGGCCCGCCCCCGTGCCGGGGTGCTGCGCGGCCGCGAGTTCCAGATGAAGGACTCGTACTCCTTCGACACCACCGACGAGGGTCTCGTCGAGGCGTACCAGCTGCACCGTGCCGCCTACATCCGGATCTTCGAGCGCCTCGGCCTGGACCACCGCATCGTCTCGGCCGTCTCCGGAGCCATGGGCGGCTCGGCGTCCGAGGAGTTCCTGGCGCCCGCCCCGGCCGGCGAGGACACCTTCGTCGACTGCCCGAACTGCGACTACGCCGCCAACACGGAGGCCGTGACCTTCACGGCGGTCCCCGTCGACGGTTCCGCGGCCGGCCCCGTCGAGGAGCTGGACACCCCCGACACCCCGACCATCGAGACGCTCGCCGCCCATCTCGGCGTATCCGCATCCGCCACCCTGAAGAACCTCCTGGTCAAGGTGGACGGCGAGATCGTCGCCGTGGGCGTGCCCGGGGACCGCGAGGTCGACCTCGGAAAGCTCGGCGAGCACCTCGCCCCCGCCGTCGTCGAGCTCGTCACCGCCGAGGACTTCGAGGGACGGCCCGACCTGGTGCGCGGTTACGTCGGCCCCCAGGGCCTGGGGAAGGTCCGCTACATCGCCGACCCGCGCGTCGCCCCCGGCACCTCCTGGATCACGGGCGCCAACAAGGAGGGCAAGCACGCGAGGAACGTCGTCGCGGGCCGCGACTTCGAGGTCGGTGAGTACCTGGACGTCGTCGTCGTCCAGCCGGACGACCCCTGCCCCAACTGCGGAACCGGCCTCCGCGTGGACCGCGCCATCGAGATCGGCCACATCTTCCAGCTCGGCCGCAAGTACGCCGACATCTTCGCCCTCGACGTCCTCGGCCAGCAGGGCAAGCCCGTCCGCGTCACGATGGGCTCGTACGGCATCGGGGTCTCGCGCGCGGTGGCCGCCCTCGCCGAGCAGACCGCCGACGAGCAGGGACTGTGCTGGCCCCGCGAGATCGCCCCGGCCGACGTCCACGTCGTCGCCGCGGGCAAGGCGCTCCAGACGGAGCTGGCCCTCGCCGTCTCCGAGAAGCTGAGCGCCGCGGGCCTGCGGGTCATGGTGGACGACCGCGCCGGCGTCTCGCCCGGCGTGAAGTTCACGGACGCCGAGCTGATCGGGGTGCCCAAGATCCTGGTGGCGGGCCGCCGCTCGGCCGAGGGCGTCCTCGAGCTCAAGGACCGCCGCACGGGCGAGCGCGAGGAGCTCACGGTGGACGAGGCGGTCGCGCGCCTCACCGCCCAGGGCTGAGCCGGACCGATACGTCACGAAGGCCCCCGCGCACCGCGCGGGGGCCTTCCGGTGCTGAGGCGCTGCCCCACAGCCGGCCCTACAGCCAGCCCGCGAACTCCAGCGTCAGTTCGCCGTCCTGCCTGCGTCCCGCCGACAGCGCCCGGGTGCCCGACTCCACGGCCCGGAACAGCGTCCAGCCGTGCAGCCGTTCGCGGTCCACGTCCAGGGAGTCGGCGAGCTTCCTGACCCGGCGCCGGGCCGTCGCGGCCCCGCCTGGAGAGGCGATCAGATCCTCGACCCGGTCCCGCACCAGCCGCGCCAGGTCGTAGGCGCGCTCACCCACCAGCGGCTCGGGGCCGACCGTGAGCCAGGGAGAACGCTCACCCGACAGCACCTTGCTCTGGCGGAAGTTCCCGTGCAGCAGCAGCAGTTCGGGGGAGTGGGCGAGCAGTTCCGCACGGGCGGCCAGCGCGGCCGAGACGAGTGGAGCCAGCTCGGGATCAGCCTCCGCGAGCGCCCGCATCGGCGCCGCCTGACGCTCCGTCCGCTCGGCCACCGTCTCGAAGGAGTGCCCGGCCGGCGGGTCGACCCACAGCCGGCGGACCGTGCCCGCCGCCTCCAGCAGGGCCTTCGCCTCCGGGAGCGAGCGCAGCGACACCTCGTGGTGCAGCCGCTCCAGGAGCAGCGCGTCGCCCGGCAGCGCGTCGGCGGGCTCCAGCAGCCGCACGGCGCCCCAGCCGTTCCAGTGCGCCAGCGCCGCCCGCTCGCACGCGGGCGCGGCATCCGGCGGGGCGATCTTCAGCACGCCGGGCGTGCCGTCGGACCTCTGGACCAGCAGGGCGAGGCTGCTGCGTCCGCCGGGGGCGACGACCCGTTCGACGGCGAGATCCAGGGGGCCTTTGGAGAGCGCCTCTTCGGTCAGTGCGGGGAGCTGTCCGAGCCAGTCGGCCGCGGCGGCGTCCCCGTACATCTCGCCGAGCGCTCGCACCAGACGCTGCGGCGGTTCGAAACCCATACGTGCCTTGTTCCCTTTCAGAGCTGCTTCAGTGCGTCCCGCTCGTCCCTCCGGGACCAGGGCTCTGCGCGGTCGCGGCCTTCTCCGGCAGCCCGGGGAACGCCACGCCCGTGCCCCGCCAGCGGGCCGCCCGTACGGCGGCCTCCCGCAGAGCGCCCGCGGCCTCACGCCGCAGGGACCCCTCGGCGGCCCGTACGAGATCGGAGTAGACGCCCGCGACCCGGTCCTCCAGCACGGCGGCGAAGCGCTCCGCCGCCGCCGGGTCCCGCACCGCGAACGGCAGAGCGTACGCGGCGTCGGCCGCGACGGGCGCACCGCCCAGGTCGCGGACGGTACGCACCAGGGCGTCGCGCCGGGCCCGGTGCCCGTCGTACGCGGCCGTGGCCTCCGTGCCGCGCTTTCCGGTGAGCCGGCCGCCGAGCACCGCGTATCCGTACACCGCGGCGTGTTCGGCCGCCAGGGCGGCCTGGGCGGCCCCGAGTTCCGGCGAGCCGTCCCCGGCCCGGGTGTCCATGACGCTCATGACGCGGTGTCCTTGGCGAGTTCGGTGAGCAGGTAGGCGTGTACGGCGCCGGCCGCCGCGACGGAGGCCAGCAGCCGGGCGAACTCGGGTTCCGCCTCCAGCAGGGCCGTGGTGTGGGCGTCGGCCGAGCGCCGGGCCGCCGAGGCCAGTTCCCTCAGGGCGGCCTTCGCGTCGACCGCCGGAGCCGCCGCGGGTGCCACCGGCGCCGCCCGCCCCGCGCCCTTCGACAGGGCCGTCGTGTGCATCCGTACGGCCGAACGCAGCGGGGCCAGCGCGGCGGCCGTGGCCGGGTGCGCGGCCGCGACCTGGTCGTACTGGGCCAGGAGGGTGGCACTGACCCGGGTGGCGCCCCTGCGCAGCGTCCGCTGGGCGCGGGCGTCCGTGGCCTGCGCGCCGGCCCGTGAGCCGGCGCGGGAGGTGCGCCCGGGGCCTGCGGCCCGTCATCGCAGCCCGCCAGCACCGCGCCCATCGAAAGCGCTCCAGTGGCCGCGAGCGCGGCCCTGCGCGTCGTCCCCGTCCGCCGCACGTGTCTCCTCCGGGTCCCGTTCGGTACTGACTGCTTCTGTCCTGAAGTGATCACCGTTGGTGAGCGTACTCGCGCCCCGGGGCGGGCGGACGGCAACACCCCTCCGGACCGGATACCCTTTGACCTGACACACGACGTTCCCCACAACAGCACACGCGGCCGAGGAGTCATCCGGGATGAGCACCACCCAGAGCGAGAGGCTGCGCGAACTGCTGGAACCGCTCGTCAGCGCCGAGGAACTCGATCTCGAGGAGATCGAGGTGACACGGACCGGCCGCCGTCAGGTGCTGCGGGTCGTCGTGGACTCCGAAGAGGGCGTCGAGCTGGACGCGTGCGCCGGTCTGAGCCGCGCGATCTCCGAGAGGCTCGACGAGACGGACGTGATGGGCGAGGGCGAGTACGTCCTCGAAGTGAGCTCTCCGGGCGCCGACCGCCCGTTGACCGAGCACCGCCACTACGTACGTGCGACCGGCCGCCTCGCCCGCTTCCGGCTGACCGGCGGCGACGAACTGGTGGCCCGCGTCCTCGCGGTCGACGACGAAGGACTGGACCTCGAGGTGCCGGGCGTCAAGGGCCGCAGGCCCACGTCCCGCCGGGTCTCCTTCGACGAGATCGACAAGGCGCGCGTGGAGATCGAATTCAACCGCAAGGACAAGAAGGAAGAGGAGGCGTAGCCGTGGACATCGATGTGAAGCTGCTGAAGGGCTTGGCGCAGGACAAGGAGATCCCCTTCGACGTGCTCGTCGGGGCGATCGAGTCGGCCCTCCTCATCGCGTACCACCGCACCGAGGGCAGCCACCGCCGGGCGCGGGTCGAGCTGACCGACCGCGGCCACGTGACGGTGTGGGCCAAGGAGGACCCGGCCGACCTCGAAGAGGGCCAGGAGCCCAAGGAGTTCGACGACACGCCGTCCGGTTTCGGCCGCATCGCGGCGACCACCGCCAAGCAGGTCATCCTGCAGCGGCTGCGCGACGCCGAGGACGACAGGACGTTCGGTGAGTACGCCGGCCACGAGGGCGACGTCGTCACCGGCCTCGTCCAGCAGGGCAAGGACCCCAAGAACGTCCTGGTCGACATCGGCAAGATGGAGGCCATCCTGCCGGTCCAGGAGCAGGTGCCGGGCGAGGAGTACACCCACGGCCTGCGGCTGCGCTCGTACGTCGTGCGGGTCGCCAAGGGTGTCCGCGGTCCGTCCGTGACGCTGTCGCGCACCCACCCCAACCTCGTGAAGAAGCTCTTCGCGCTGGAGGTCCCGGAGATCGCGGACGGCTCGGTGGTCATCGAGGCGATCGCCCGTGAGGCCGGACACCGCAGCAAGATCGCGGTGCGCTCCACCCGCGCCGGCCTCAACCCCAAGGGCGCCTGCATCGGCCCGATGGGCAGCCGTGTGCGCAATGTCATGGCCGAGCTGCACGGCGAGAAGATCGACATCGTGGACTGGTCGGACGACCCGGCCGAGATGGTCGCCAACGCGCTCTCGCCCGCACGGGTGAGCAAGGTCGAGGTGGTGGACCTCGGTGCCCGGTCCGCCCGGGTCACCGTCCCCGACTACCAGCTGTCACTGGCGATCGGCAAGGAGGGGCAGAACGCCCGTCTGGCCGCCCGTCTCACCGGCTGGCGCATCGACATCCGCCCGGACACGGAGACGGACGAGGAGCGGGACATCGCGGACCGTGAGCGCGCCGAGCGCGCCCGGGAGCGGTCGCAGCGGGGCTGACCAGCCCCGCGGAGCGCGCCCGGCCGGCCGGCGGCCTGGTGCGAAGGAATAGATCCGGGCGCTTTGGCGCTGAGATCACGACAACATCCGTTCGATTTTTGCCCCAAAGGGGTGAGGTCGTTGCGGGGAGGTAGACTTAGCCGTGTCTGGCCGGACGCTAGCCCGCGCTTGCCCCGAACGAACCTGTATCGGATGCCGGGAGCGGGCGGCCAAGACCGAGTTGCTGCGCATCGTGGCGGATGAGGGTGAATGCCTGCCCGATCCGCGCGGTACGCTGCCCGGCCGGGGTGCGTATCTGCACCCCGCCTCTGTCTGTCTCGACCTGGCGGTCCGCCGCCGGGCATTCCCCCGGGCCTTCAAGGCCAAGGGGCCGTTCGGTTCCGCGGCGGTAGAGCGGTTCGTCGAGCGGGTGACAACGCAGGAAAAGTGAACGGCACGGGACCCCGTGCGGTCAGGTACCTCGCGAGTTGGAAGTAGGTCGAGATTGCGATGAGCACTCGATGAGTACGCGATGAGTACGCCCATGAAGTAGCGACGGTCCGGCGGTAACCCGGACCTAAAAGGAGCGAAGTGGCTAAGGTCCGGGTATACGAACTCGCCAAGGAGTTCGGAGTGGAGAGCAAGGTCGTCATGGCCAAGCTCCAAGAACTCGGTGAGTTCGTACGTTCGGCGTCCTCGACGATCGAGGCGCCGGTTGTACGCAAGTTGACTGACGCACTGCAGGGGCCCGGCGGCAACGCCGGCAAGTCCGCTGCGAAGCCGGGCGCGCCCCGCAAGGCCGCGCCCTCGAAGCCCGCAGCGCCCTCCCCGGCCGCCGCGGCACGTCCCGGCGCCCCGAAGCCCGGCGTCCCGGCTCCCAAGCCGGCCGCAGCCGAGGCACCGGAGAGCAGCGCCCCCGCCGCACCTTCCGCGCCGTCAGCGGGGCCGCGTCCCGGCCCCAAGCCGGCGCCGAAGCCCGCACCGGTCACCCCGGTGCCGGCGGCTGAATTCTCCGCTCCGGCCCCGGCTCAGCAGCCGGTCCAGCCGCAGCAGCAGGCCCCGCGTCCCGCGGGTGCCACCCCCGGCCCCCGCCCCGCGACCCGTCCGGCTCCGGCCGCCGGCCCGCGTGACGGTGGCCAGCGTGACGGCGGCCGTGGTGGCGAGCGTGGCGGCGACCGCCCCGCGCGTCCCGCAGGCCAGGGAGCCCCGCGACCCGCGGGCGCTCGTCCGGCGGGTCCCCGTCCGGGCAACAACCCCTTCACCTCCGGCGGCTCCACCGGCATGGCGCGCCCCCAGGCCCCCCGGCCCGGCGGCGCCCCGCGTCCCGGTGGCGGCCAGGACCGTCCGGAGCGCCCCGGCGCCCCGCGTCCGCAGGGCGGCCCCGGCGGCGCGCCCACGGGGCGCCCCAGAGTGCTGGTGGCGGCCGTCCGAGTCCCGGTGGCATGCCCCGTCCGCAGACTCCCCGTCCGGGCGGTGCCCCGGCCGGTAACAGGCCGAACCCGGGCATGATGCCGCAGCGTCCCGCTGCGGGCCCGCGTCCCGGCGGTGGCCCCGGTGGCGGCGGCGGTGGCCGCGGTCCCGGTGGTGGCGGCGGTCGTCCCGGCGGCGGTGGCGGCGCCGGCCGTCCGGCCGGCGGCGGTTTCGCCGGCCGTCCGGCTGGTCCCGGTGGCGGTGGCGGCGGTTTCGCCGGCCGTCCCGGTGGTCCCGGTGGCGGTGGCGCCCCCGGTCGCCCCGGTGGTGGCGGCGGCTTCGGCGGCCGTCCCGGATTCGGCGGCCGTCCCGGCGGCCCGGGTGCCCGTGGTGGCACACAGGGTGCGTTCGGCCGTCCCGGTGGTCCCGCGCGTCGTGGTCGCAAGTCCAAGCGTCAGAGGCGCCAGGAGTACGAGTCGATGCAGGCCCCGTCGGTGGGCGGCGTCATGCTGCCTCGCGGCAACGGGCAGGCTGTCCGGCTGTCTCGCGGTGCGTCCCTCACGGACTTCGCCGAGAAGATCAACGCCAACCCGGCGTCGCTCGTCGGCGTGATGATGAACCTCGGCGAGATGGTCACCGCGACGCAGTCCGTCCCGGACGACACGCTGAGGATGCTCGCGGACGAGATGAACTTCGTCCTGGAGATCGTCAGCCCCGAGGAGGAGGACCGCGAGCTGCTGGAGTCCTTCGACATCGAGTTCGGTGAGGACGAGGGCGGCGAGGAGGCCCTGGTCTCCCGTCCGCCGGTCGTGACCGTCATGGGTCACGTCGACCACGGTAAGACCCGGCTGCTGGACGCGATCCGCAAGACGAACGTCGTCGCGGGCGAGGCCGGCGGTATCACGCAGCACATCGGTGCCTACCAGGTCGGCGCCGAGGTCAACGGCGAGGACCGTCGCATCACCTTCATCGACACCCCGGGTCACGAGGCGTTCACCGCCATGCGTGCTCGTGGTGCGAAGTCCACCGACATCGCGATCCTCGTGGTGGCGGCGAACGACGGTGTGATGCCCCAGACGATCGAGGCGCTGAACCACGCCAAGGCGGCCGACGTGCCGATCGTGGTCGCGGTCAACAAGATCGACGTCGAGGGTGCCGACCCGGTCAAGGTGCGCGGTCAGCTCACCGAGTTCGGTCTGGTGGCCGAGGAGTACGGCGGCGACACGATGTTCGTCGACATCTCCGCCAAGCAGGGCCTCAACATCGAGGCTCTTCTGGAGGCCGTCGTCCTCACCGCCGACGCCTCGCTCGACCTGCGGGCCAACCCGAACCAGGACGCGCAGGGTATTGCGATCGAGTCCCACCTCGACCGCGGCCGCGGTGCGGTCTCCACCGTCCTCGTCCAGCGCGGCACGCTGCGCATCGGTGACACGATGGTGGTCGGCGACGCGTACGGCCGGGTCAGGGCGATGCTCGACGACAACGGCAACAACGTCCAGGAAGCGGGTCCCGCGACCCCCGTCCTGGTGCTGGGTCTCACCAACGTCCCCGGTGCCGGCGACAACTTCCTGGTCGTCGACGAGGACCGTACGGCCCGTCAGATCGCCGAGAAGCGTGCCGCTCGTGAGCGCAACGCCAACTTCGCCCGCAAGGGTGTCCGGTTCTCCCTGGAGAACCTGGACGAGGCGCTCAAGGCCGGTCTGGTCCAGGAGCTCAACCTCATCATCAAGGGCGACGCGTCCGGTTCGGTGGAGGCTCTCGAGTCCTCACTGCTCCAGCTCGACGTCGGTGAAGAGGTCGACATCCGGGTCCTGCACCGCGGTGTGGGTGCGGTCACCGAGTCGGACATCGACCTGGCGACCGGCTCCGACGCCATCGTGATCGGCTTCAACGTGCGCGCCGCAGGGCGTGCCGCGCAGATGGCCGAGCGCGAAGGCGTGGACGTCCGGTACTACTCGGTCATCTACCAGGCGATCGAAGAGATCGAAGCGGCCCTGAAGGGCATGCTCAAGCCGGAGTACGAAGAGGTCGAGCTCGGTACGGCGGAGATCCGCGAGGTCTTCCGCTCGTCCAAGCTGGGCAACATCGCCGGTGTGCTGGTCAGGTCCGGCGAGGTCAAGCGCAACACCAAGGCGCGCCTGCTCCGCGACGGCAAGGTCATCGCGGAGAGCCTCAACATCTCCGGTCTGCGCCGCTTCAAGGACGACGTCACCGAGATCCGCGAAGGGTTCGAGGGCGGTATCAACCTCGGCAACTTCAACGACATCAAGATCGACGACGTCATCGCGACGTACGAGATGCGCGAGAAGCCCCGCGGCTGATCCGTACCTCAACAGTCGGGGCCGGTCGACGGGTCTTATTCCGTCGATCGGCCCCGGCCGTTCCGTGTACGGTTCTTGTGTCCCTGCCAAGCGCTGGCAGGGCGCGAACCCGAACCGGCGGGACATCCGGACACACATGTATGTGGGGACGCTGTCCTTCGATCTGCTCCTCGGCGACGTACGTTCGTTGAAGGAGAAACGCTCCGTCGTCCGGCCGATCGTCGCCGAACTTCAGCGGAAGTACGCGGTGAGCGTGGCGGAGACGGGTGAGCAGGACCTCCATCGCAGGGCCGAGATCGGCCTCGCCGTGGTCTCCGGGGACACCGGGCACCTCACAGACGTACTGGACCGGTGCGAGCGGCTGGTGGCCGCCCGCCCCGAGGTGGAGCTGCTGTCCGTTCGACGACGGCTCCACAGCGACGAAGACTGAACAAGCACAGCAAACCCAGAAGGAAGAGTGACGGACCGGTGACCGACAACGCGCGGGCCCGCAAGCTGGCCGATCGCATCCAGGTCGTGGTCGCGGAGACCCTGGACCGGCGTATCAAGGATCCGCGGCTCGGCTTCGTGACGATCACGGACGCCCGCGTCACCGGCGACCTGCGGGAGGCCACGGTCTTCTACACGGTCTACGGCGACGACGAGGAGCGCGCGGCGTCCGCCGCCGCGCTGGAGAGCGCCAAGGGTGTCCTGCGCTCCGAGGTCGGCAAGCAGGTCGGGGTCCGGTTCACGCCCACCCTGGCCTTCGTGCCGGACGCCCTCCCGGACAACGCCCGCACCATCGAGGACCTCCTCGACAAGGCGCGTGCCAAGGACGCGGAGGTGCGCGAGGTGTCGACCGGCGCGACGTACGCGGGCGGGGCCGACCCGTACCGCAAGCCCGAGGACGAGGACGACGAGGCGGAAGCGTCCGACGAGAACGAGGGTCCTGCCCCCGCATGACGCAGCAGAACAAGACGCCGGACGGCCTGGTCGTCGTCGACAAGCCGTCCGGCTTCACTTCGCACGACGTCGTCGCCAAGATGCGCGGCATCGCCCGTACCCGCCGCGTCGGCCATGCCGGCACCCTGGACCCGATGGCCACGGGCGTGCTGGTGCTCGGCGTGGAGAAGGCCACCAAGCTGCTCGGCCACCTCGCGCTGACCGAGAAGGAGTACCTCGGCACGATCCGGCTCGGCCAGGACACCGTGACGGACGACGCGGAGGGCGAGATCACCTCGTCCACCGACGCGTCGGCCGTGACGCGCGAGGGCATCGACGCGGGTGTCGCGGCCATGACCGGCGCGATCATGCAGGTGCCCTCCAAGGTCAGCGCCATCAAGATCGACGGGAAGAGGTCGTACGCGCGGGTACGCGGCGGCGAGGAGTTCGAGATCCCGGCGCGCCCGGTGACCATCTCGTCCTTCCGCGTCCACGACGTGCGCGAGGCCGTGGCGGAGGACGGGACCCCGGTCGTCGACCTGACCGTCTCCGTCGTCTGCTCCTCGGGTACGTACATCCGCGCCATCGCCCGGGACCTCGGTGCCGGGCTCGGCGTCGGCGGACATCTGACGGCCCTGCGCCGCACCCGGGTCGGTCCGTACGGGCTGGACATGGCCAAGACGCTCGACGAGCACCAGCGGGAGCTGACCGTGCTGCCCGTCGCGGAGGCCGCCTCCTCGGCGTTCCCCCGCTGGGACGTCGACGAGAGGCGCGCGAAGCTGCTGCTCAACGGGGTCCGCCTGGACATGCCCGCGTATCCGCCGGGTCCGGTCGCGGCTTTCGGCCCCGACGGGCGGTTCCTGGTGCTCGTCGAGGAGCAGCACGGCAAGGCCAAGAGCCTCGCCGTCTTCGCCTGAACCCGGGCCGGCGCGTGGAGCGGGCAGTGCCCCCGGTTGCCCGCTCCACGTCTCCCCCGGGGAGATTCCTGTCCACGGAGCCCGGTGAATTCACCCCATCGGACGGGCGCTCGGAGTGAACCCGGGGTGTACGGGGGCGCTTTTCCGCTCTCCGTGACGCACGCCGGGGTCAGCCCGCCTACGGTCGGACCATGGGCAGCGGGGACCGGCCGGAGCTGGTGAGAATCTGCGATCGGGCCGGCCGGCCGCGGGGCACGGGATTCGTCGCGGATCACCGCGGCACGGTCGTCACCAGCCACGAGGCCGTCGCCGGCCTCCTGTCTCCGACGCTGTACGGGCCGGACGGACGCGGCCTCGCCGTCGAGCCGGATGACGTCACGCCGCTGCCCGGACTCGGTCTGGCCCTCGTGCGTACCCCGGGCCCCGACGCGCTGGGCGCGCGCCCGCTGCCGGTGACCGCACGCGACCGTATCGCGACCGGCACGTACGTGCGGATCGCCGCCCACGGGTGGCGTGAGGCGCGCGTACTGGGCCGGACCCCCGCGACGTACACCGCTGCGGGGAGTGAGCACCGGATCGGCGCGGCGACGGTCCTGGCCCTCGGGACCGACGGGCGGGACGCCCTGCGCTCGGGCGGGACGGCCGTGGGCGGGCCGGTGCTCGACCCGGAGACCGGCGCGGTCATCGGCGTGCTCTCGACGGCCCGGGGGGTGGGACACGAGTCGGCGGGGCTCGCTGTGCCGCTCACGGGCCTTCCGCCAGGGCCCTCCTCCGCACTCCTGACGGCCCTGGTGCGACGCAACGCGGCGACCGTCCCCGCCTACGGCCCAGACCTCAACCTCGCGGGCGCCCACCAGCTGACCGCCACGTCGGTGGGGTCGGCGGCTGGCTCCGGCACCCGCACGGAGCCAGCCGCCCGGCCGGAGGCCGCGGGCGCGTTCGCCGCCTTCGAGGGGGGCACGGGGCAGGTGCTCGCGCTCGTCGGGGCGCCCGGCACCGGCCGCACCACCGAGCTCGCCGCCCTGGCCGCCCGCCGCGCCCAGGGCTCCGTGCCCGCCCTCACGCTGTGGCTGCGGGGCGCGGACCTGCTGGCCGGGGACGCCTCGGTCGCCGACGCGGTGGCCCGCACCCTCCGGCGCTCGGGGCGGATCGTCTCCGCCGCCGGTGCGGTGGGGGACGTGTCGGCGGCAGGCCCCCTGCGCGTGGCCGCGCTCGCCGCCGAGTCCGGGCGCCCTCTGCTCGTCGTGCTCGACGGGCCCGAGGAGATGCCGCCGCCGCTGGCCCACCGACTGGCGGAGTGGACCGCCGCAACGGCCCGCTGGCTGGGCGCACACGGCGTACGGATGGTCGTCGCCTGCCGTCCCGAGCACTGGGAGACCGCCGGGAAGCTCTATCCGGCCGGCGTCCTGCACCACCCCGAGCGGCCCGCCGCCCGGCTGCCGTACGCCGTACGCCTCGGTGATCTCACCGCAGGCCAGGCGGAGCTGGCCAGGGAGCGGTACGGCATTCCGGCCGGGGCGATCGCCCCGGGCCACGACCGGCACCCGCTCACCCTGCGCCTGCTGGCCGAAGTACGCGGGGCGCTGCCTCCCGACGTTCCGGGCCGGCCCGGCACGGAGGACGTCTTCGGCGCGCACCTGGACCTCATGTGCCTGCGCATCGCCGTCCGGATCGCGGCCGGGGACGGGAAGCGGCTCCGGGGTACGGCGGTGCGCCGGCTGGCGGCCAGGGTGGCGGGCCAGGTCCACGAGGCGGCACGCCGCTGCCTGGGCCCGGGGCAGGGGGAGCTGGACCGGACCGCGTTCGAGGAGCTGTTCCCCTGGCGCACGGGCTGGGCGTCGGCCGTCCTCACCGAGGGTCTGCTGTCCCCGGCGGGGGCGGGCTACCGCTTCGCCCACGAGGAGCTGGGGACTGGGTCCAGGGCGCCCATCTCGACCTGGACGCGGCGCTGCGCTCCCTGGTCCACCGCAGGCACGAACCACAGGCCGCGGCCTGCGACAGCGGCACGGGCTCGTCGAGGCGCCGGGCCGCGAGGACCGGACGCATGGCACCGGCCCCGCGGGAGGAACCCCGCACGCTGCCCGTGCCGCGCCACCGGACCGGCCCGGTGATCCAGGCGATGCTCGTGCTGGGGCGGCGCCAGGGGACGTCCGCTCTCGCACACCGCATGGCGGACCTGATCGCGGCGATCGACCGGCTCTCCGCGCGGCCGGCGGGGAACGGGGACACCGAGTCGCCGGACGCCCTGTGGTGGTCCGCCCATCTGCTCAGGGAGAGCCTGCTCAGGGTCCCCGACGCCGGTCCGTATCTCGGTGTGCTCCGGGTGCTCGCGGGGCGGATCACCCGGCGCTCCCGCACCGAGGACGGACCCGCGCGGCTCGGGGCGTACGGGGAGTTCGGACCGTGGTTCTGGCAGCGGCTGCGGCTGCCCGACGAGGAGCGGATCGACCTGCTGCGGCGGCTCCTGCCCGCCGACGGCGCCCCGCGCACCGACGGGGACGCGGGCTATCTGGACGCCGTGGCCCGGCGGCTCCGCGCCGCCCCGCGCACGGTGCAGCCGCTGCTGTGCCAGTGGTTCACCGACGAGCGCGCCCCGCACCCGCGGGAGGGCCGGCCGACGTGGCCCACCGTGGCCGCCGCCGCGCAGGCCCTCCTCCACGCCCACCGTGACCTGGACGCCGACGCCCTGGCCGACGCGCTCGTCGCGACCCCGCACCCGCGTGCGGAGGAACTGCTGGGCGCCCTCGTCCAGGACGAGCCGACCGCGCTCTGCCGGGCCGTCGAGCGGTGGACGCGCGACGGGGAGAGCCCCGAACGGCGGGCCGCCGCCGCGGCGTACGCCTGCGTCCTCCTCGGCCACACCTCCTCGGAAACCGACCGCGGCCTGCTGCGCGACGCCGCCCTGCACCTGCTCGCCCGCCCCGCCGACCCGGCACCGCACGGCGCGGCGCTCACCGTCCTCCTGCACGATCCGGTGACCAGGGACCGCCACCTGCCGCACGCCCTGCGGCTGTTCGCGGCCGGTGCTCCGCACCCTCCGGTGGCGCTGCTCGCCGAGGTGTTCCCGGACCACCCGGGACCCGTGCTGGCCGCGCTACGGGCGCGGCTGTCCCGCCAGGACGACGACGCGGGAGACGTCCTGCTCGCGCTCGCCGCGCTGGACACCCCCGCTCTGGCCCTGCACGCCGCCGACCTCGTACGCGCGTACGTCCGCGCCCACCCCCGAGACGGCGCGCGGCCCGCCGCGTACGTCGACGTCCGGCTCGAACACGGTCCGGCCGCCCGTGCCCTGCTGCTGCCCCTGGTCACCGGACTGCTGCGGGGAGGGGCAGCGCCGCCGCCCGTCCGGGGCGCGCTGGCTCGCGTGCTGGCCGCACCCGGGAGCGGCGCCTCACGTCCGCTGCGGGCCGAGCTGCTCGAAGTGCTGCTGGGATTCGAGCAGGAGACCGGCAGGGACCCCGAGGTGCTGGACGCCCTTCTGCACGCGGCGGCCACCGGCTCGGCGGCACGCTCGCCCGTCCGCACCAGGGCGCTGGTGCACCGCACCGGCATGCTCCTGGTACGTACCCCGGAAGGCGCCGCGCGCTTCGACCGCCGGCTCGTCGAACTCGCCCGCGAGGTACCGGGTTTCGCGGGCCTCGTCACGGGCTGGCTGGCCGACGCCCCGCAGGAGTGGGCCGCCGTCGTCGGGCCGGGCGCCCGCCGGACGCTGGCGGCCCTGGTCACGTCACCGCCTGCGATGACGGTGCCGATGCAGGCCGTGGGACGTGAGCATGGCAGTCTTAGACCTGCGTAAGGGACGAAGGCATCACACGGGTTCGGGCGAGGAGCGGTCACAGTGCAGCGCTGGCGTGGCTTGGAGGACATCCCCCAGGACTGGGGACGCAGCGTCGTCACCATCGGCTCCTACGACGGTGTGCACCGCGGACACCAGCTGATCATCGGCCGGGCCGTGGACCGGGCGCGCGAGCTGGGTGTTCCCGCCGTGGTCGTCACCTTCGATCCCCACCCCAGCGAGGTCGTACGCCCCGGCAGCCACCCGCCGCTGCTCGCCCCGCACCACAGGCGCGCCGAGCTGATGGCGGACCTGGGCGTGGACGCGGTGCTGGTCCTGCCGTTCACGACCGCGTTCTCGCAGCTGTCGCCGACCGACTTCATCGTGAAGGTGCTGGTCGACAAGTTGCATGCGCGGGCGGTCATCGAAGGCCCGAACTTCCGGTTCGGCCACCGGGCCGCCGGGAACGTGCAGCTGCTCACCGAGCTCGGCGGGACCTACGACTACACGGTCGAGGTCATCGACCTCTATGTGAGCGGAGAGGCGGGCGGCGGCGAGCCGTTCTCCTCCACGCTCACCCGCCGGCTGATCGCCGAGGGCGATGTGACGGGCGCGGCGGAGATCCTCGGACGGCCGCACCGCGTCGAGGGCGTGGTCGTGCGCGGCGCGCAGCGGGGCCGCGAGCTGGGCTTCCCCACGGCGAACGTCGAGACACTGCCGCACACCGCGATCCCCGCGGACGGCGTGTACGCGGGCTGGCTGCACGTGAGCGGCGAGGCGATGCCCGCCGCGATCTCCGTGGGCACGAACCCGCAGTTCAACGGCACGGAGCGGACCGTGGAGGCGTACGCCATCGACCGCGTGGACCTCGAACTCTACGGGCTGTACGTGGGCGTGGACTTCCTCACCTACGTACGCGGCATGATGAAGTTCGACTCGATCGACGAGCTGCTCGTCGCGATGGCCGCCGATGTGAAGCGCTCGAGCGAACTGATCGCCGCCCACGACAACCGGTCCTGAACGACGGCGCGGCCCCGGGACCGACCGGCCCCGGGGCCGCGCGCACCGGCGGGCACTACACCGCGGCCGCCCAGTGGCAGGCGACCTGGGTCGCCCCGCCCCCCGCGAGCACCGGCAGATCCCTGGTGCGACACGCGTCGGCCACTCCCGCCCGCTCCGCCTCACCCGATGCCAGGACGTGGCAGCGCACGTGGAACCGGCAGCCGGACGGCACCCTCGACGGGTCCGGCGGCTCGCCGCTGAGGATCACCGGCTCCCCGTCCGCCTCCGGCAGCACGGACAGCAGGGCCTGGGTGTAGGGGTGCCGGGGCGCTGTGAGGATCTGTTCCACCTCGCCCGTCTCCACGATCCGGCCCAGGTACATCACGGCCACCCGGTCCGCGATGTTCCACGCCAGGCCCAGGTCGTGCGTGACGACCAGGGCCGAGAGGCCCAGCTCGTCGCGGAGCCGCAGCAGCAGCGCCAGGATCTCGCCGCGCACCGACGCGTCCAGCGAGGCCACCGGCTCGTCCGCCACGATCAGTTCCGGCTTCAGCACGAGCGCGCCGGCGATCACGACCCGCTGGCGCTGACCGCCGGACAGCTCGTGCGGATACCGCAGGAAGAACCGCTCCGGCGGCCTGAGCCCCGCCCGCGACAGCGCCTCGGCCACCGCCTCGCGCTCGTCGCCCGGATACCCGTGGATGCGCAGGCCCTCGGCCACCGCGTCGTACACCGTGTGCCGGGGATTGAGTGAGCCGCTGGGGTCCTGGAGCACCAGCTGGACCCGCTTGCGGTACGCCTTCAGGGCGCGCCCGGAGTAGTTCAGCGGCTCACCGCCGAACGTGACCCGGCCGGCGGTCGGCGGCACCAGGCCCAGCAGCGAGCGGGCCAGGGTCGTCTTGCCGCAACCCGACTCGCCGACCAGGGCCACGATCTCGCCCGGCCGGATGTCGAGGTCGACCCCGTCGACGGCGCGGGCCGGGCCGGCGCCGCGCCGTCCCGGGAAGGTGATCCGCAGGGCCTCCGCGCTGAGCAGGGGAGTGGCGGTCATGGGGTGCTCCTTGCTTCCTCGGCGGCCTGTCCGGACACCGGTCCCGCGCCGGGGGTGATGCCCGGCCCGACCAGCACACAGGCCGCGCTGCGCCCGGCTCCCGCGCTCCGCAACGGCTGGTCCTCGGTGGCGCAGACGCCCAGGGCGGCCGGGCAGCGCGGATGGAACGTGCAGCCGGACGGCAGCGCCGAGGGGTCCGGCGGGTCGCCCGGCAGGCCGCGCGGGGCGTGCCGGGACGACAGGTCGCCGATCCGGGGGAAGGCGGCGGACAGGGCGTTGCCGTAGGGGTGGGCGGCGTTCTCGTACACCTGCTTGGCGGGGCCCTCCTCGACGACCCGGCCCGCGTACATCACGGCGAGCCGGTCGCAGGTGTCGGAGAGCACGGCCAGATCGTGGCTGATCATGAGGAGGCCGAGGTCCTGGTCGGCGACGAGCTGTTCGATCAGCCGCAGGATCTGCGCCTGGATCATCACGTCGAGCGCGGTGGTCGGCTCGTCGGCGATGACGAGACGCGGATCGCAGGCCAGGGCCATCGCGATCATCACGCGCTGGCGCTGGCCGCCGGAGAGCTCGTGCGGGTACGCGGCGGCGCGCGCGGCCGGCAGACCGACCTGTTCCAGCAGTTCACCGGCTCGCTGCCGGGCGGCGGCGGGTGTCGCCCTCCCGTGCAGCAGGATCGGTTCCGCGATCTGGTCGCCGATGCGGTGCACGGCGTTCAGCGAGTGCATCGCACCCTGGAAGACGATCGACGCCCCCGCCCAGCGGACCGCCCGCAGCCGGCCCCACTTCATGGCGAGGACGTCCTCGCCGTCGAGCAGGATCTGGCCGGTCAGCGTCGCGGAAGCGGGCAGCAGCCGCAGCAGGGCGAGCGCGAGCGTGGACTTGCCGCAGCCGGACTCGCCGGCGATGCCGAGCTTCTGGCCCGCCTCGACCCGCAGGTCGACGCCGCGTACGGCGGGGACGGCCGATGCGCCCGAGCCGTAGGTCACGTGGAGATCTCTGACGTCGAGCAACGGCTGCCCGGTCGTCGGTTCAGGTGTGGTCAACGGGTCACCCCCAGCTTGGGGTTGAGCACGGACTCGATCGTGCGGCCGCACAGCGTGAACGCGAGCGCGACGACGGCGATGGCGAGTCCGGGCGGAGCGAGGTACCACCAGTTCCCGGAGCTGACCGCACCCGCTTCACGGGCGTCCTGGAGCAGTCCGCCCCAGGAGACGATCGTGGGATCACCCAGCCCGAGGAAGGCCAGGGTCGCTTCGGTGAGGATGGCGGTGGAGATCACCAGCGTGGTCTGCGAGAGCACCAGCGGCATCACGTTGGGCAGGACGTGGCGGGACATGATGTGGCCGTGACCGCCGCCGAGCGCCTTGGACCGCTCGATGTACGGGCGCGACTCGACGGACAAGGTCTGGGCGCGGACCAGGCGCGCGGTCGTCGGCCAGGTCGTGACCCCGATCGCCAGGATCGTCGTCCACACCGACCGGGAGAGCACGGTGGCCAGCGCGATGGCGAGCACCAGGGTCGGCATGACGAGGAACCAGTCGGTGATCCGCATGATCACGGTCCCGTACCAGCCCTTGAAGTGCCCGGCGGTGATGCCGACCAGCGTGCCGATCGCCACCGAGAGGAAAGCGGCGAGCAGGCCGACGGTGAGCGAGACCCGCGTACCCCAGAGCAGCAGGGCCAGCAGACTGCGGCCGAACTGGTCCGTCCCGAGGGGGAACTCGGCGCTGGGCGACTCCAGGGGCCCGCCCGTGGCCCCGGTGACACTCTGCGACTCCGCGCCCACCAGGACGGGGGCGGTGAGCGCGAGCAGGGCGATCAGTCCGAGGACGACGAGCCCGGCGAGGCCCGCCCGGTGGGTGCGGTACTGGTGCCAGAAACCGGACACGGCCCGGCGTCGGCGGGCCCGGGCGAGGGAGCGCGGGCCCTTGTCGCGTACGGCGTCGGTCGAGACGGTCATCGGCCCACCCGGGGATCGAGCAGCGGATAGATCACATCGGCGAGCGTGTTCATCAGGATCACCGCGGCGGCGAAGACGAAGAACAACGCCTGCACCAACGGCAGGTCGGGCACGCTCAACGCCTGGTAGAACAGCCCGCCGAGACCGGGCCAGGAGAACACCGTCTCCACGAGGATGGCGCCCGCCACCGTGTTGCCCAGGTTGACGAACAGCAGGGTCACGGTCGGCAGCATCGCGTTGGGCACGGCGTGGCGGCGGCGTACGAGATCGTCGCGCAGCCCCTTCGCACGCGCCGTCGTCAGGTAGTCGCTGCCCATCTCGTCGAGCAGCGAGGAGCGCATCACCAGGAGGGTGCGGGCGTACTCGACCGCGACCAGGGTGACGACCGGCAGCACGAGGTGGTGGGCGACGTCCAGGACGTACCCGAAACCGCTCGCGTCGCCGGACTCCATGCCACCGGTCGGGAAGATCCCGGGGATCGGGCCGATGCCCACCGACAGCGTGATGATCAGCAGGAGCCCGAGCCAGAACGACGGCACCGAGTACAGCGTCAGCGCGAAGGCGGTGTTGAAGCGGTCCCCGAAGGAGCCGTTGCGCCAGGCGGACCTGGCACCGAGCCAGATGCCGATCACCGTGTAGATCACGAAGGCGGTGCCGGTGAGCAGCAGGGTCGCGGGCAGCGCCTCGGAGATCTTGTCCATGACCGGCGCGCGGAACTGGTACGAGGTACCGAAGTCCCCGGTGAGCGCCTTGCCGCAGTACTCGGTGAACTGCTGCCAGAGCGGCAGGTCCAGGCCGAACTCGCGGCGCATGGCCGCGATCTGCTCGGTGGACACCTGCCGGCCGCCGGTCATCTGTTTCACCGGGTCGCCGGGGATCAGCCGGAAGAGGAAGAAGCTGGTGACGAGCACGGCGAACAGGGAGATGGCCGCACCGGCCAGTTTGCCCGCCGCGTAACGGAGGTAGGCGGTGGTGCTGCGGGACCGCGGACCGCGGGCCGACGGCCCGGCCGGAGCCGGGCCGTCGGTCCGCGCACTGTCCACGCCCGGCGCGCTCTTCAGCAGCGCGGGTGTGCTGTCTGTGCTCATGGACTACTCACGGTCTTCCGCGGTGGAACGACGACGCATGGCGAACAGCAGCCCGCCACCGGCGAGGACGACGACGGCGACACCGATCCCGATGAGGACTCCGGTGGAACTGCCACCCTCGTCGGAGGAACCGCTCGACGCCCCGGCGGCCGGAACCGCCGACCACCAGCTCCAGTACCCGTCCTGACCGTAGATGTTGCCCGCGGCGGACGGCATCGTCGTGATCGACTTGATCTGGTCGGTACGGTACGCCTCGACGGCGTTCGGATAGGCCATGACATTCATGTACCCGGTGTCGTACAGCCGCGACTCCATCTGCTTCACCAGATCGGCCCGCTTGGCCGGGTCGTACTCCGCCAGCTGCTTCGCGTACAGCTCGTCGTACTGCTTGTCGCAGATGAAGTTGTCCGTGGCCGCGGACTCCTTCGGTTTGGCCGGCAGAGCGGCGCAGGTGTGGATCGAGAGCACGAAGTCCGGGTCCGGGTTGACGGACCAGCCGTCGAAGGCGAGGTCGTACTCCCCGGCGTACCAGGGGTCGGAGACGTTGTCGAGGCAGTTGACCTTCAGCCCGATGCCGAGGTCGCCCCACCACTCCTGGAGGTACTTGCCGATCGCCTTGTCGTTCGGGTCCGTGGCGTGGCACAGGATGCGGAGGTCGAGCGGCTTGCCGTCCTTGCCGACGCGCTTGCCCGCGCCGTTCTTCCGGTAGCCGGCCTCGTCGAGCAGGGCCGCGGCCTTCGCCGGGTCGTAACTGAGCTTCTGGCCGGCCGAGGGGGTCCAGAAGTACTCCTTGAAGCGCGGCGGGATGTAGCCCTCACCCTCCACGGCGTGGCCCTGGAAGACCCGGTCGATGATGGTCCTGCGGTCGACGGCCATGAAGAGCGCCTGGCGGACCCTCTGGTCGAGCAGGGCCGGGTGCCCGTCGCCGAACCGGGTGCCGTCCTTCGTGCGCGCGCCCGGGTTGGTCGCCAGCGCGTAGAAGCGCCGCCCGGGCGCGTCGTTGACCTTGATGTTCTCCGCGGTCTTCAGCGAGGCGGACTGAGCGGGCGTCAGGCTCGGGCTGCCCGCGACGAAGGAGACCTCGCCCTTGCGCAGGGCGGCTACGGCGGCGTCCTGGTCCTTGTAGTAACGGAAGACGATCTCGTCGAACTTGGGCGAGCCGCGCCAGAAGTCCTTGTTCGCCTTGAGCTTCACATAGCTGTCGACCTTGTACTCCGTCAGGATGAACGGACCGTTCCCCACGACCGGGAACTTCTGGTCGTTGTTGAACTTGGAGAAGTCACCGACCTTCTCCCAGACGTGTCTGGGCACGATCGGCACGTCCAGGGCGGCCATCGTGGCCTGAGGCTCCTTCAGCTCGATGACCAGCCGCTCGGGCGTCGGCGCGGTGACTTTCTTGAAGTTGCCGACGAAGCTGCCGTTCGAGGTGGCGGCGGCCTCGTCGGTCATCATCTTGTTGAAGGTCCACGCGGCGTCCTCGGCGGTGGCCTTCCGCCCGTCCGACCACTTCGAGTCGGAGCGGATGGTGTACGTCCAGGTCAACTTGTCCGCGGAGGGCTTCCACTCGGTGGCGAGCGCGGGGATCGCCTGGTTGTCCTTGGCGTCGTAGTTGGTCAGGTAGTCGTACATCAGCCGGTGGATGCTCGTGCTGATCAGGCGCTGCGCGAGGAACGGGCTGAGGGAGTCGACACTCTGGGCGACCGCGACCGTCAGGGTCGTCTTGTCGCCGTCGTCGGCCTGTGCCTCCTGGGGCGCGGGCGCGAGTGGATTCCCGGGTACCACCGAACCGGCGGCGAGCGCCAGTGCGGCGGCGCCGGAGGTCAGGAGGAAACGCACGCCGCGGCGTGGGCGGGGAGAGCGGGGTGGAACTCTTGTGACCATGGGACGTTGACCTCGCGTCATGACTCGCATGGAGAAGGCGGGCAGATCTCTGGTTCGCCAGCTGGTGAAGCGAAGGTTTATCAGCGGTGGTCGAGCCGCGTCAACGGTGTGCCAAACGGCGTGTGGGCTGCGGGAATGCAAGAAGGGCCCGCATCGGGTGACCGATGCGAGCCCTCATTGGTTTAGACCTGTTGGGCCCTACTGCTGAGCGGCTGGTGGGGACTGAGGCGGCTGCTGCTGCCACCCCGCGGGCGGTACGGGGCCCTGACGTTCCGGCTCCCCGGGCCGGCCGTCCTGCTGCTGGTGCGCGGGCTGAGCACCGGCCTGGCCGGCCACCGGCCGGTCCTGCGGGGGCGGTGACTGCTGCCAGCCGTTGTGCTGCGCGCCGGGACCGGGCTGGGGCGGATACGGCTGGTGGGGAGGCTGCTGTCCCCGTACGGCTGCTGCGGATACGCCTGCCGGGGGTGGGGCGGCTGCGGCTGCGCGTAGGGCTGGTAGGGCTGCGGCTGCCCCGGCTGCTGCTGCGGTACGTAGGGCTGGTGCTGACCTGGCCCCTGCTGACCGGGCATCTGCTGACCTGGCGTCTGGTGCCCGGGCATCGGCGGGGCGTACTGCGGCGGCTGACTGCTGCCGTCCGCGGTCCACAGGCCCTGCTGCTGCTGGGCGCGGGTGAAGTCCTCGGCGACCAGGGCCGAGAGGCTGAAGTACGCCTCCCGGGTCTTCGGCCGCATCATGTCGAGGTCGACCTCGGCGCCCGCCGAGAGGTGCTCGTCGAACGGCACCACGACGACGCCGCGGCAGCGCGTCTCGAAGTGCTGCACGATGTCGTCGACCTTGATCATCTTGCCGGTCTCGCGGACGCCGGAGATGACCGTGACGGAACGCTGCACGAGGTCCGCGTAGCCGTGCGCCGACAGCCAGTCCAGCGTGGTCGACGCGCTCGACGCACCGTCCACGGACGGCGTCGAGACGATGATCAGCTGGTCCGCGAGGTCGAGCACTCCGCGCATCGCGCTGTACAGCAGACCCGTGCCCGAGTCGGTCAGGATGATCGGGTACTGCTTGCCCAGCACGTCGATCGCGCGCCGGTAGTCCTCGTCGTTGAAGGCCGTGGAGACCGCCGGGTCCACGTCGTTGGCGATGATCTCCAGACCGGAGGGCGCCTGCGAGGTGAAGCGGCGGATGTCCATGTACGAGTTGAGGTACGGGATCGCCTGGACCAGGTCGCGGATCGTGGCCCCGGTCTCGCGGCGCACCCGGCGGCCGAGCGTACCGGCGTCGGGGTTGGCGTCGATGGCGAGGATCTTGTCCTGCCGCTCGGTCGCCAGCGTCGAGCCGAGCGCGGTCGTCGTCGTGGTCTTGCCGACGCCGCCCTTCAGGCTGATGACCGCGATCCGGTAGCAGGACAGCACCGGCGTACGGATCAGCTCCAGCTTGCGCTGCCGCTCGGCCTCCTCCTTCTTGCCGCCCAGCTTGAAACGGGCGGCGGCGGAGGGGTTGCGGCTGCTCCTGGCCTTCTGCTTGCCGCGGACCAGGCGGTCCGACGACAGTTCGACGGCAGCCGTGTACCCGAGCGGGGCACCCGGAACGGACCGCTCGCGCTGGTCATGGGTGACCGAGGTCGGCCAGGCGTCTCCGGTGCGCGGGTCCACCGGGGGTCCCTGCGGCGTTCCGTACGGCGCCTGCGGCTGAGGGTGCGGCTGGTACTGAGGGGGCTGCTGGTGGCCCGGCTGCTGGTGGCCCGGGGCGACGGGGGCGGGCAGGTTGGGCGTCCCTTGAACCGGCTGCACCGGCTGCACCGGCTGCACCGGCTGCACCGGCTGCACCGGCTGCACCGGCTGCACCGGCTGCACCGGCTGCACCGGCTGCACCGGCTGCACCGGCTGCACCGGGGGCAGCGGGTTGTGGGGCGGCAGCGGTGCGCTCTGCGCGGGAACGTACGGCTGCTGGGGGGCGGCGGGCGGCTGGGGAAATCCGTAACCACCCTGGTGGGGCTGGTGCTGGGGCGGCTGCGATTGCTGGGACTGCTGGGGGAATCCATAACCGCCCTGGTGCGCCGGGAGGCTGGGCTGCGCGGGCGGAACGGGTCCCTGCGGCGGCTGCGGTGCCTGTGCCGGGTGCGGGAAGCCGACCCCGCCGGGTGCCTGGGGGCCCGGCGCCGGGGCGGGCCACTGCGGCGCGGCCTGTGGCGCCGATGGCTGCGGGGCCGCGGGCTGGAAGGCGGGCGGCAGTGGCGGCAGAGGCCCCTGCGGCGGCGGCGCGGAGGACCAGGGCGCCGGAGCCTGGGCCGGCTCCGCGTCCGGGGGCGTGAGGGCGGGCGGTACGTCCGGGGGTACGTCGGCTGCCGCGTCCGCGGCAGCCGGGAGGGGCTCCTGCGCAGGGGCGTCCGCAGTACCCGGTCCGTCCGGGGAGCCGGACTCCGGCGCGTCGGCGGTCTCGTCCGCCACCGGGGCGCCCGCGAGGGCCGGCCGTTCCCGGCCTTCCCCGGAACCCTCCCCGCCATCCGTCTCCGGAGCCGCCTCGGGGCCCGTCTCCGGGCTCGGACCGGGCGCCGGCTCGGCCCGGGAGATCGCGGCCTCGGCACCGGCCGCCGCCTCCCGTTCCTCGATCTCCCGCTTCAGGGCCGCGGGGGAGAACCGCATGGTCGCGCCGCTCTCCACGTCGTTTCCGCCGAACGGCTCGGGAGCGGCACCGGAACCGGCGGACGGCGCCGAAGAGGCGGATGGTGCGGACGACCCCGGCGCAGCGGTGGACTCGGGCGAAGCCGACGACGTACCATCCGCGGCACCGGCCCCGGACTGCGTACCGGACGCCGCAGCCGCCGGCCGCGGGGGCGACGGCGCCCAGTCGGGTTCGTAACCGCTCCCCGCCGGAAGTCCCGGCACCGGGACCGGTGCCCCGTTGGGCGGAGGCGGAGCCAGCTGCGACCCGGCGCCGCCCGACGAGTCACCCGAGGCGTTCTGGGTGTACCAGGCGGGAGGGGTGTAGTCGATGGTGAACTCACCCGTCATCTCGGCGGAATCCGCGTCGGACGACTCGTCGGCGGGCGTGTTCCAACCCCCACGGTTCTCGTCCCGATCGCCGTTCACGTTGCCTCCTGATGTGGTCGAGCACCCTTGTGCCGTGGTGGGTGGGGGCGACCGTTCCCGTCGACCGATCCGCCCGGCTCTCCCCCTGCGACGCGCATGACCTGTCCACAGGTTTCATCGGACGCGCCCTCACCCACCCTAATCGCCATCGGGCCCCCTACGGCAGGCCGTACCGGATCGCAAGAGGCGCCCCGGCCGGTCACCCACCGCCCCAAGTGCGCCCCGCCCGCCCGAGCATGAGGACATAAGCGGCTGAAAGCGCACATCTCCGTACGGAACACGGGGTTTCCCGTACGCAGAGGGCCGCCCAGGACCGCTCAGTCCATCCGGCGGGCGCTGCCCAGCAATCCGGTCTCGGAATCGGTCGCCTGAGTCATCACGAACTGCCGGTCACGGTCCGCGCACCACAGGGTGACGCCGTCGGCCAGAGTGGACAGCGCCTGCGACTCGGCGGGCGACAGCCGCAGGATGCGCCCTATCTGCGCCGCCTCGTCCGGCGAGACCCGCTGGACACCCACGAGCGCCGACTTCTCCATCAGGCGCGGTGCCACCGGGCTGAGATACGGCAGCAGCGTCACCACCGACTGCCAGGGGCCCGCCACCACACGTCCGCGCGGTGGCCGCATCCCGCAGTCCCGCACCACGACGACCGGCGAGCCGGCCGAGGCGCCCTGCGGCGGCACCCGTCCCACCTCGTGCAGCGAGACGCACGGCTGCCCGCCGCCCGCCGCCTGGGCCAGCCCCGTCCAGGCGGCTGCCCGGCCGGTCTCCACGGCGATGCGGGCGCCCGTGGCCGCGGCGCGCAGCGCCAGCACCTGCGCGGTCCAGAGCCCGCCGACCAAGGTGACCTCGTACGGAGTGGGCCGGTTGATACCCAGCACCGCGGGGCGGCCGTCGGCGTCCACACCGATCACCGTGCCGTCGTCGCCGACCGGCAGGGCCAGTGACGCCAGCTCGTCGAAGGAGACCCCGTGCCGGCTGCGGCGCGGCCCGATCAGGCCGAAGCCCAGCCGGGCCCGGGTGCTCGGCGGTGTGGACATCAGCGGGTACCCCCGAGCGGCAGCGTGGCGAGCACACCGGGGAGCTGCTCGCGGTCCAGCCGCACCAGCGACGTCTTCACGCCGCGCGCGGTGCGCTCCAACTCATGTCGCGCGGCGACCAGTTCCTCGTCGCTGCGCCCGGTGATGCGGATGTGCCCGGTGACCGAGACCTCCGAGCGGTCCCCGTGCCCGAGCGTCAGGCTGAACGTCGTGGCCAGCGCCGGGACCGAGGTGAGCAGCGCGACCAGCTGCGGCATCGAGGCACCGCCGCTGCCCAGCTGCGGCCAGCGGCCGACCCAGTACGTCGTGTGGCGCCGGTCGTCACAGCGCCAGGTGCGCGAGGTCTCCTCGGTGCGGCGGCCCGGCGTCTCCGAGCGGCTGGCCTGCGCCATCGCCAGCGGGCTGACGCACGAGGACGTGGCGATCGCGGAGGTCAGCTCCTGCTCGGTCAGCACCGTGGCGCGGAACCCGGCCCCGGTCAGCCGGCTGGCCAGCTGGTCGGCGGCCCGCACCGCGCACTTCTGCGCCCCGGGGAGGCCACCGCCGCGCGCCCGCACCGCTTCCGGGCAGAGCTCCGGGTCCAGCTTGAGCGCGATCCAGGTGATCCGCAGCGCGGGCGAACCCGTCTGGGCCTGCAAGGGCGCGTAGTTCCGTGCGGCGACCGACTGCGGGGGCAGGTGCGGCGCCGGCGCCGGCTGGGTGTGCTGCACGATCTGAGCCGATTCCAGGCGGATGCCGTCCACGTCGAGCGCATCGCGTACGAGGGTCAGGGGCAGAGGCATCGCCGAGCGGTCCGGCCGCAGGGCCGTGGAGTCCGACTCGACCTGGACGACGGCCGTGAGGAACGTACCGTCGCCGATCATGCCGACGGGGCGCCGGTCACGGTCGCTGAAGGAGTACGTGCGCAGGGCCGGTTCGCACTCGACGGCGGGCGCGAGGCCCGGTTCCGTACCGGCGGGCAGGACGAGGGAGGCGGCCCGGCGGCTCCGGGCGCGCAGGGCGAGGACGGTGCTCAGCCACTCGGGCAGCGACCGGCGGTGCCTGCGCACCACGGCGAGCAGGACCAGGACCGCGGCGGCCGCTCCGGCCGGGACGAGCAGGAGTGGTCCGACGACCCAGGCCACCACCAGCAGCGCGGCCGCGATCTCGATCAGCACGAGTTGTTGCAGTCGGAACGAACCGAACTGACCGCCCCGTCCGCCCAGTCGCGGAGAAGCCGCTTGACCGCGACCCGGAGCCCCCGGGGAGGAAGTGCGCGGACCGCGGCGGAAGGCCCGTGGGCCGCCGGACCCCGGTGCTCCGGGCGCCCGGTTGTTCCCCGCCGGACGCGTCCGCGTTGCGGAAGCCATCATTCCGGCATTCCCCCGTTCATAAGGCCCGACTCCACCCGAACGCCCCCGTCGCGCCGGGGCTTGGGCGGCTGGATCACCCTACCCGGCCCACCGGCACACCCGGTCAGCAGGCATAGTAGGGGGCCGGTCCGGCACCAGGGTCCGGCATCCGGGGTCCGGCACAGGGGGCGGGGAGGCGTCCGCTCCTGGGCCGCGCGGGGAGACACGGGAGACAGACAGACTCATGGCATCACGGCGGGACGAGCTCAACGCGTACACCTTTGCGAAGAAGCGCATGGTGGCGGCCTTCCTCCAGCCGTCCCCCACCGGCACCGAGGAGGGAGCACCCCGCCCCCTGCGGGCCGTCGTCCCGAGCCTGATCGTCGGCGCGCTGATCCTCGCGGGGTTCGGCGCCTGGGGCATGTTCAAACCGACCGCCCCCAAGGGGTGGGACAAGCCCGGCACGAAGGTGATCGTCGGCAAGAAGTCCACCACCCGTTACGTGGTGCTCAGCACCGGCAAGGGCGAGGACAGGAAGACGCTGCTCCACCCCGTACTGAACCTCGCGTCGGCCAGACTGCTGCTGACTCCGCAGCAGTTCGGCGTGGTCCAGGTCGGTGACGACGTCCTGGACGCGGGCAAGCCCCCGCGCGGACCGATCCTCGGCATCCCGTACGCCCCCGACCGGCTCCCCGAGGAGACGGACGCGGGCATCCCCAAGCGGTGGGCGGTCTGCGTACAGCCCGGCGGCAAGGGCAACACCGTGCAGAAGGCGGCGTTCGTCCTCGCCGAGCGGGACCGGAAGCTCACCGAGGGCAGGAAGCAGCTCAGGGGCGGCCAGGTGCTCTACGTACAGGGGCAGGACAGGACCCGCTACCTCGTCGACCCGAGCGGCACCAGGTACCGCGTCGACGAGAGCACCACCGACAACGGCCACCTGACCAACGCCCTGGTCGGCAGCGGCCTCCCGCAGCCCGTCACCGACGACTGGCTCGCCACCCTGCACGACGGCAGCCCGGTCGTCTTCCCGCGGATCCCCGGCACGGTCGGCGCGCCCGCGCACATCAAGGGCCAGCTCTCCACCGAGGAGAACAGGGTCGGCATGGTGCTCAGGACCAGGACCGGCAACGGCACCCAGCACTACGTGGTGCTGGAGGGCAAGGTCCAGCCGGTCTCCGAGTTCACCGCCTGGCTGCTCATCAACTCCCCGCAGACCGCCCCCCTGAACCTGGACAGCGAGGCACGCCCGGTCGGCCTCCAGGACTTCGTGCCGGACGGCGAGACCTTCGCGGGCCAGGGCGCCCGCTGGCCCGCCCACAAGGCCCAGCAGATCAACTCGCCGTCCGGCGGCGGCAGTCGGGACACCATCTGCAGCGTGCTGCGCAAGGTGGACGACAGGGGCCGTACGACGCTGAGCGTCTGGGCCGGCACGCAGTACCCCGCCACGATCACCGCGGGGGCACCAGCACCTACGTCACCCCCGGCAGCGGCCTCCTCTACACCCAGGTCCAGGGCCGCCAGACCAGCCCGGACGGTTCGCTCTTCCTGGTCACCGACACCGGGCTGCGGTACGCGGTCCAGGCGAACGGCGACAGCGACGCCCGGCGCTCCGACATCGGCACCGGCGACCAGCAGGGCGGGAGCGACGGCCGCCCCGAGCCCAGCCAGGCGCAGATCCGGCTCGGTTACGAGAAGACCGTCCCCGCCCTCGTACCGATCGCGTGGTCGGAGTTCCTGGCCAAGGGCCCCCGGCTCGACACCAACAGCGCCCGTCAGCCCCAGGGCTCGTAACCGCCTCGTCCGCAGTGGATCACGGACTCGGGGGAGAGGAAAGATGGTGTTGTACCGCAAGACCGCGCTGCTGACGGCGGCCACCGCCGCACTGGCCGCGCTCGCCGCGCCACAGGCCGCGTACGCGCACACGGGAACCGGGGCACCGGGCGGCCTCGGCCTCGACGGCAGCGGCGAATGCACCTTCCCGATGAAGAAGCAGTTCGAGGGAAGGCCCTGGCCGCTCCAGCGCGTCCTGCTCGACCAGCTCTGGCAGGACTCCCGAGGCAGGGGCGTGCGCGTCGCGGTCATCGACACCGGGGTGGACGACGCCAACCCGCAGCTGAGACCAGCCGTCGACACCTCCGCCGGCCGTGATCTCCTCACCGGCAAGGGCGACGGCACCGCCGACGAGGTCGGCCACGGCACCAAGGTCGCCGGCATCATCGCCGCCCGCCCCCGCAAGGGCACCGGCTTCGTGGGACTGGCCCCCGAGGCCACGATCATCCCGATCCGGCAGAACGACGAGAAGAACAGCGGCAAGGACACCACGATGGCCACCGCGATCGACCACGCGATCGCCGAGGGCGCCGACGTCATCAACATCTCGCAGGACACCACCAAGCCGCTCGCCGCCACCTCCGCCCTGGGCCGGGCCGTGGCCAGGGCGCTCGCCAGGGACATCGTCGTCGTCGCCTCCGCGGGCAACGACGGCATGGACGGCAGACGCAGGACGACCTTCCCGGCGGCCTTCGACGGCGTGCTCGCCGTCGCCGCCTCCGACCGCAACAACGAACGCGCGGCGTTCTCGCAGGCCGGAACGTTCGTCGGCGTCGCCGCCCCCGGCGTCGACATCATCTCCACGGTCCCCGGCAACGGCCAGTGCGCCGACAACGGCACCAGCTTCTCCGCGCCGTACGTCGCCGGGGTCGCCGCCCTCCTCAAGGCCAAGTACCCCACTTGGACGGCCGCGCAGATCGTCGCCCGCATCGAGCAGACCGCCGTTCGCTCCATCACCGGCCACGACGACTTCGTCGGCTGGGGAGTCGTCGACCCGGTCCGCGCCCTGGCGGGCGACAAGGACGACGTACCCCTGGACGCGGCCCGCCCCGACGCCCCGCCGCCCAGGGCGCAGGCCCCCGAGCCCGCCCACCTGGCGATGTCCGAGACCTCGCAGGAGCGCAGCGAACGCTACGCCACCTACGCGCTGGCCCTGGCGGCCGTTCTGGTCTCCGTCGTGGCCGGTACGGCGACCGTCGTCCGCGACGTCCGCCGGCGACGCGGTTTGCGGGAGAGCGCCGGCCGGTGACGTGCCTCTCTCCCCGGAAACCCCAGTTGGGGCGAGATGACGAAGTGACTAGGGTGGTATCGGACTTCACGTGTGTGACGGGGGAACGAGAAGTGGTCGAGTCCGACGCCGGCGGAAGGGAACGCCGCCGTGCGCTCCGGGTGCCCCGCGCCCACCCCACTCCGTCTACGGAGCACACGGGGGCAGTAGGAAGCCTGACCGCGACCGGCGGACAGGCCCGGGAACTGAGAGATAGGACCTCCGGATGACCAACCCCGCAGGTGGTTTCGGACTTGCCGACGATCCGATCGTCCAGGCGAAGAACAAGATCATCGACACCGCCGAGGCGGTGTCCAAGCAGGCCAGGGAGCTGGCCGACATCCTCGCGACGGTGAGCGCGGGCTGGACCGGTGTGGGCGCCTCGGGATTCTCGTCGGCCCAGCTCGTGATCAACGAGGACCACGACGAGATCCGCCGGCTGCTCAACGTGCTCCTCAACGCCGTGAGCCAGACCAAGAACCTCAGCAACGCCAACGACGACGAGGTCCGCGCGGCCTTCAACGCCGTGAAGGCGCCGGCGTCCACGGGCAACACGTCCGGACTGAACGCCGTCTGAGCCGCGCCGCGGCACCTTGCACGTACACGCTTCGCACAGAGGAGAAGACTGATGGCCGGGGATCCGAACACCAAGGTCCGGTACGAGAGCGTCCAGGAGATGGCGAACCGCATCCGTGTGGTGTCGCGCAACATCATCAAGGACCTCGCCGAGATGGACGCCGCCCTCAAGGTCGTCACCGACACCTGGGACGGTGACGCCCACGCCGAGTACGTCACACTCCAGGGCAAGTACAAGGGCAAGGCCGACCACATGAAGGACCGGCTGGAGCAGGTCGCGAAGATCATCGAGACCGGCAAGGACAGCTACCGCTCCACGGACGTCAAGGCGTCCCGCCTGTTCACCGAGTCGTACTGACCCACCCGTCGTACGCATGCGAGGAGGGGCACGCCCGGCCGGGCGTGCCCCTCCTCGCCGTCGCCTCCCGGCGGCCGTGCTACTTCAGGTCGAACTCGCCGTCCCGCGCGCCCAGTACGAAGGCACGCCACTCGGCCTCGGTGTACCGCAGCACGGTCCCGGGGTCCAGCGAGGACCGCATCGCCACGGCCCCGCCCGGCAGATGAGCGATCTCCACGCGCTCCTCGGCCTCCTCCGTGCCGGGGGCACCCAGCCACTCCACCCCCGAGATGTCGAGTGCGTACAGCTCGTCCTTCTCCTGCTGACTGCCCATCGGACGCCTTCCTCTCCCGCGATCCCTGTACATGATCCGCACCCCGATTATCCCGCCCCGGACCCCGCCTTGTCCTCAACCACCGGACGGGCTTGACTTCCGGGCCTGGCGTCAGTTCAGCGCTGCTCGGGCAGCCGCCCGATCTGCACCAGCGGGGCCCCGCGCCTGCGCGAGGCGAAGTAGCCACGCCCCGGCGGCATCGCGTGACCGCGTACCGAACCGATCAGGTCACCCTCGGACGGATCACCCGAGAGCACGACCCCCTGTGCGCCCAGCTCCTTGATGCGCTGCATGAACCCCTCGTACATCGACCTCGACGCCCCCGCGGAGTTGCGCGCGATGATGAAGCGGACGCCGGTGTCCCGGGCGAAGGGCAGGTACTCCGCCAGCGGAGCCAGCGGGTTGCCCGCGTTCGTCGCCACCAGGTCGTAGTCGTCGACGATGATGAAGATCTGCGGACCGCTCCACCAGCTGCGGTCCCGCAACTGCCGCGGTGTCACGTCCGTCGGCGGCTGGCGCCGGGAGAACACCCCCGCCAGCGCCTCCATGTGCATCTGCATGGAGCTCGCCATCGGCGCGTACTCCAGCAGGTGGGACTCCGGCAGCGCGCCCAGCAGGGCCCGCCGGTAGTCGCCGACGACGAGCTTGGCCTCGTCGGGGAGTAGCGCTCCGCGATCTGCTTGGCGATCAGCCGCAGCAGGTTCGTCTTGCCGGACTCGCTCTCCCCGAAGACCAGGAAGAACGGGTCCGTCTCGAAGTCGACGAACACCGGCTCCAGCGAGGTCTCGTCGATACCGATGGCGACACCGCGCTCCGGGAACTCGAAGCCCTTGGGCAACTGGTCCGCGGGCAGCTTGCGCGGCAGCAGCCGCACGGCGGGCGCCGAGGGCCCCGGCCAGTTCGCCCGTACGGCGGCGACGAACGCGGCCGTCCCCTCGGAGAGGTCCGCGCCGCTGCTGACCGAGTCGATACGCGGCAGGGCACCCATGAAGTGCAGCTTCTCCGGCACCTGCCCGCGGCCCGGCACACCCGGCGGTACGTTCACCGCGACCTTGCGGTCGAACTCCGAGTCCATGACGTCGCCGAGCCGCAGTTCGAGCCGGCTGAGGATCTGGTCCTTCAGCGCCGCCCGGACCTCCATGTAACGGGCCGCGGTGAGGATTACGTGGATGCCGTAACCGAGACCGCGCGAGGCGATGTCCGTGACGGTCTGCTCCAGCATCTCGTACTCGGCGCGGAAGCCGCCCCAGCCGTCGATGACCAGGAACACGTCGCCCCACGCCTCACCCGGCAGCTCGCCCCGGGCCCGCTTGCGCCGGTAGGTGGCGATGGAGTCGATGGAGTGCGCCCGGAAGAACTCCTCGCGCCGGCTGAGCACCCCGGCCACCTCGGCGACCGTACGGCGCACCCGCTCCGGGTCGAGCCGCGAGGCCATCCCGCCGACGTGCGGCAGCTCCGCGAGCGAGACCAGCCCGCCACCGCCGAAGTCCAGCCCGTAGAACTGCACCTCGTGCGGGGTGTGCGTGAGCGCGAACGACGAGATCAGCGCGCGCACCATCGTGGACTTGCCCGACTGCGGACCGCCGACCACCATCATGTGGCCCGCCGCCCCCGAGAAGTCCCGGTACAGCACCTCGCGCCGCTGCTCGAAGGGCTTGTCGATCAGGCCGAGCGGGACCGCGAGCCCGCCGGGGCGGGAGTACTCGGTCGCCGAGTACCCGCGGTCCGCGGTCGGCGCGAGCCCGGGCAGCAACTGGTCCAGCGTCGGGGCCCGGTCCAGCGGCGGCAGCCACACCTGGTGGGCCGGCACCCCCTGTCCCTCCAGGCGCCGCACGATCACGTCGAGCACCGTCTCCGCGAGCGCGTCCTCGTCCGCGCCCGGCCGGGAGGCCGCGGCCGACCGCGCCGGGTCCGCAGCCGCGTACACCACCGGCACCGGCGTGGCACTGAACACCGCGGGCCGCCGCTCGACCGGGAGCTGTCCCACCGGGAGACCGGGGCCGCCCGTGCGGTACGCCCCCGACACGTACGCCGCCTTGAAGCGGGTCATCTCGTCCGTACCGAACTTCAGGTAGCCGGAACCGGGCACGGACGGCAGGTGGTAGGCGTCCGGCACACCCAGCGCGGTCCGCGACTCGGCAGCCGAGAAGGTCCGCAGACCGATGCGGTACGAGAGGTAGGTGTCCAGACCGCGCAGCTTGCCCTCCTCCAGACGTTGCGAGGCGAGCAGCAGGTGCACACCCAGGGAGCGGCCGATACGGCCGATCTGGATGAACATGTCGATGAAGTCGGGCTTGGCGGTGAGGAGTTCGGAGAACTCGTCGATGACGAGGACCAGCGAGGCAAGCGGTTCGAGCGCGGCGCCCGCGGCCCGCGCCTTCTCGTAGTCGTGGATGTTGGCGTAGTTGCCGGCCGAGCGCAGCAGCTCCTGCCGCCGCTGGAGCTCACCGCGGATCGCGTCCCCCATGCGGTCCACCAGCGTCAGGTCGTCCGACAGGTTGGTGATGACCGCGGCCACGTGCGGCATGTGCGACATGCCGGCGAACGTCGCGCCGCCCTTGAAGTCGGCGAGTACGAAGTTGAGCGTCTCCGATGAGTGCGTGACCGCGAGACCCAGCACGAGCGTCCGCAGCAGCTCCGACTTCCCGGAACCCGTCGCACCGACACACAGCCCGTGCGGACCCATGCCCTCCTGTGCGGCCTCCTTGAGGTCCAGCATCACGGGCTGGCCGTCCTCGCCGACGCCGATCGGCACCCGCAGCCGCTCCGAGACCGACCGGGGCCGCCAGGTCCGCGCCACATCGACCGAGGCCGCGTCGCCCAGGTTCAGCAGGTCCGTGAAGTCCAGGTTGGCCAGCAGCGGTTCGTCGTCGTCGCCCCCGCCCGTCATCAGCGGCGCGAGCTGCCGGGCCAGCGCCTCGGCGGCCGGCAGCGAGATCCCGTCCGGCACACCCTCGTACGCGAGTCCGGCACCGGACTCCAGCCGCAGCAGACCCGGCCGCACCACCACGGAGAGACCACCGCGCGGCTCGTCCAGCTCACCGGAGACCACCTCGACGATCGTCACGCCCTGAAGGCCCTCGGCCGCCGCGAACAGCGAGTCCGGCGGCACCATCCCCCCGTCCAGGACCACCACGATGTGCGGCTGGTCCAGTACCGGCCGGCTCTCCCGGCCGAAGCGCGGCCGCCCTTCGAGGCGGTTCGCGAGCAACTGCTCCAGCTCACCGAGGTCGTCGCCGAACAGCCGCCTGGTACCGGCGCCGTCGACCTGCCCGGGCACCTGCGTGTGCGGCAGCCACTTCGTCCAGTCCCAGCGCGCCACGGCCCCCGGAGCCGCCACCACGGCGACCAGCAGATCCTCGGGGGAGTGCAGCGTCACCAGCTGCGACACCAGCGCCCGCGCCGCGGACTGCGCCGAATCCGGCTGCCCGGACACCGTCACGTGGTAGAAGGCCCGCATCGAGACGGCCATCGGCAGTCCGTCCAGCGAACTGTGCACCGCGAGGAACCGCTGCATCGCGCCCGCGCACATCGGCTCCAGCTCGTCCACCGGAGCGGTCTCGGGCGCGATCAGCGGGGTCGCGAGCTGCTGCGCGCCGAGCCCGACCCGTACATGGGCGAAGTCCTTGTCGCCCACACGCCGTTCCCAGATCCGGCTGCCCTCCGCGACCACCGACCACAGCTGCTCCGGCGCGGGGTGCAGATACAACTGCACGTCCCGCTGGGACCGTGCCGTCCTGCGGACCGTACGCCGGGTCTGCGCCAGGTACTTGAGGTAGTCGCGCCGCACATCGGCCATTTGCCCCTGCGTACCGCGACGGTGGCGGACCAGCTGGGCGACCACCATGCCGACGGTCGAGACGAGCATCAGAACGCCCATGATCCGCATGAACGGCGGAGCCTGCGGCGAGAAGAAGAACACCACGGACGAACCCATGCCGAGCACCGGCAGGATCTGCATCAGCATGCCCTCCTGCTGCCCGCGCGGCAGTTCGGGAGGGGCCTCCAACGTCAACTCGTCCGCGGGCACTTCCGGCGGCAGGGACCGCGGAGGTCGTTTCACGACGATCTGGCTCACCGGAACATCAATCCCTCGATACGGACGGGCGAAAGGCCGGTCTGGTCCGCACCGACGCCCCCGTGGCTGCGTGTCCGCGGACTTCGCTCCGCGCGACCGCGATCCTACGTGCAGATCGCCGGAACCCCTCCCGGTAGGGTGGCGCGCGCACTGTGCGCAACCGCGAATCAGGGGGACCAGACACGTGAGTACGACCGCAGCGACGGGATTCTGCCGCGTCACTGTCGTGGCACCCGACAGCCGGATCGACGTGGCTCTCCCGGAGGACATCGCCGTCGCCGACGTCTACCCGGAGATCCTGCGCCTCACGGGCCAGACCCAGGCGGCCGGAACACCCACCGGCTACCACCTCGTACGCCGCGACGGAACCGTCCTGGACGGCGCCCGCACCCTGGCCGCGCAGCAGATCCTGGACGGCGAACTCCTCAGCCTGCGGCCCTTCGCCCAGTCGCTGCCGCCCGCCGTCTTCGACGACGTCTCGGACGCCGTCGCCTCGGCCGTCACCCGCGACCGCCATCTGTGGAGCGACGAGCTGCTGCGCGGCGCCGGGCTGCTCGGCGGCGTCCTGCTCCTCGTACTGCTGGGCTTCGTGCTCTGGTTCGCCGACCCCCTGCGCCACGACATGCACAGCCTGCCCGGCATCGTCGCCGGTTCCGCGGGCCTGCTGCTGACGGCCTTCGCCGGCGTACGGGCCCGGGTCTACGCGGACCGCGCCACCGCCGTCGCCCTGGGCCTCGGCGCCCTCCCGCTCGTACTCATCGCGGGCTCCGGCGTCATCGGCCCGGACGCCGGCCAGGGCCCGGGACGCCTGCAGTTCCTCCTCGGCTGCGTCGCCGTCCTGGTCGCTTCGGTCGTCCTGGTCGCACTCACCCCCAGCGGGGACGCGCCGTTCGTCGCGGCCACCTTCCTCGCCACCGTCGCCACCCTCGCCACCTTCGTCGCCATCCTCACCGAGGCGTCCGCGACGCAGACCGCGGCCGTCTGCGCCCCGCTCGCCCTCGGACTGGTCGCCTTCCTGCCCGGCCTCTCCGCCCGTTTCGCCCGGCTCCCCATCGGATACGCCTCCCCGCGAAGTGCGCACGACGGCTACGACGACGGCTTCACCGGCGCGGACGACGGCCCTGGGACCGAAGGCGAGCCCGTCGACGCCGGGCGCATCGCGGCCCAGGCCCGCCGGGGCCACGAGATGCTCCTCGGCCTGGTCGGAGGCTGCGCGGCCCTCGTAGTCGGTTCCGCCGCCGTGCTCGGCTTCTCCGACAACATCTGGGGGCAGATCCTCGCCCTCGCCTCCGGCCTCGCGATGCTGCTGCGCGCCCGCCTCTTCCGTTACACCTCGCAGGTGACGTGTGTCCTGGTCGCCGGCATCGGCGCGATCGCCCTCCTGGTGCTCGGCCTCTCCCTGAACCCTCCGGCCGACCTGCTGTACGAGCTCGCCCGGTACGACGACAGGGGCTCCCTCGACATCCGTACGATCTGGCTCTCCGCGGCGGTGGCCGCGGGCGCGGCCCTGCTCACCGCGATCGGCCTGATCATCCCGCGCAAGGGCCTCTCGCCCTTCTGGGGCCGCCTCCTCGACCTCACCGAGAGCGCCCTGCTCCTCTCCCTCGTACCGCTCTGCCTGGCCGTGCTCGACATCTACAGCAGGGCCCGCGCGATGACGAGCTAGGGGCGTCCGGAGCGGTGCGGAACGGCTGGTACTCTGGCTGGTGGCCGTTTGTGTACGCGTTCCCGGTTCGTTCTGGGGGCTGCGCTCATCGGACCTTCGCTCCCGAGTCGCACAAGCTCCCCTGAGAACGAGACCAGGGGCACTCGTGGGCGCATCGAACACCAAGAGGAGTACCGCGTGCCGCTTGACGCCGTTACGAAGAATCAGATCATGACCGAGTTCGCGCAGAAGGAGGGCGACACCGGTTCCCCCGAGGTTCAGGTCGCCATGCTCTCCCGCCGGATCTCGGACCTGACCGAGCACCTGAAGACGCACAAGCACGACCACCACTCGCGTCGCGGTCTGCTGATCCTGGTCGGCCAGCGTCGCCGCCTCCTTCAGTACCTCGCCAAGAAGGACATCCAGCGCTTCCGTGCGCTCGTCGACCGCCTCGGCATCCGCCGTGGTGCGGCCGGCGGCGCCAAGTAAGGACGCTGTGAGAGGGAGCGGTTCCCACTTCTAGGGAGCCGCTCCCTTTGCTGTACGTGCGGGACCGGGGTCAAGCTCAGTAACCTGGACGCACAACACCAGAACGAGGAGGAGCGCCCTCCCGCCTCCGCCGGTCCTCGGTAGTGGCCCCCGGGACAACGCCCGGGTGCTTCGATCGAAGACCGGCCCGCATGCAAGGAGCGCTTCTCCGTACCGTCCCTCCGCCACACGGGCGGAAGGAC